>OY970375.1:0-4694772 GCA_963718705.1 Ilumatobacteraceae bacterium
GCCGACGGTCGAGGTCGCCCACGAGGTGCTGTTGCGATCGTGGCCACGTCTGCGGGGTTGGCTCAACGAGGACCGGTCGTGGCTACGCGGGCTGCCGCGGCCTGTCGACGGCCGCGAACATCTGGTCATCCGGCGATCGTGACGACGCTGATCTGTACCATAACCAGCACGCGGCTCGCTGTCGTCACCGAGATGGCATCGACACGAGTGGATGCCCTCGCCCGCGCTGAACAGCAGTTCCTCACCGCCTCGCAGGAACTCGCCGCCGCGGGACGAACGCGACATGCAGCAGACGTTCGGGCGGGCTCCACCAGAACCGCCGCCTTCGCCGCTCGCTGGTCGGCGTCGGCGTGGCGCTCGTGGTGGCAGTGGTCGCCGGCTCAGCTCGCGGTCGTGCGGCACAGGACGCGCCGATCGTGCCCAGCGGGCGGCAGTCGAACAGCGCAACGTCGCCGGTGGCCAGCACCGCGCCGACGCCGACATCCAGCGCGCCGACGCCGACACCCAGCAGGCGCAGAGGCGGAGGATCGGCACGCGAGGCGGAGGATCAGCGCAGTGCTGCACAGGCCGCTGCCACCTTGGCCCAGGAGAACCAGACGAAGGCGTCGTTGGCCAGCGAGCTGGCCAGTCGCTCGCTGTCGGCACGCTCGACGACCCACGACCTCACCACGCTCCTCGCCGTCGAAGCCTGGAAGCGCTCACCCGACGGGCAGCATCCAAGTCGGCGCTGTTCGGCACGTTCACCTTCGACCCGGGGTTCTTCGGATTCCTCGACATCCCCGACTCCGGATCCCGTCAACGGGCAGGTCATTCCCGGCACGACCCGAGTCATCGTGGCGAGCTACGGGACGTCCGGCGAGCGACGCATCCGCGTCCCCCCACCGAACATCGTCGATGTCATGAGTGGCGAACAGATCGCCCAGCTCGAGCCACTGCTGACCGCGGCGGCCTGGCGGCCGACGTCGAAGACGCGAGTGTCCGACTCGACCATCGTGGTCAGTCGCAGCGGCAAGTTCGCCGTGTGGGGCGGCGGCGCCCTGGATCCGCGCTTCCTCGCCGCGCCGTACGATACGACCACCGGAGCCAAGCTCGGTCCGACCATCGAGTTGACGCCGCAGGATCACCAACTGGCGATCAGCGACGACGGCAGGTTCATCGCCGCGACCACGGACCTCGACGGCCGCGTCGAGGTCTACGACGCGGCGACCGGCACGCTGGTCTCGCAGATCCTCGGCGTCGTCGGCGCGCCGACGGGCCCCGCTCGGGCGAGTTCACGGCGGCGCTGGCCTTCACGCCGGAAGGTCAGCTGTATGTCGGTTCCCTCGCCGATCGCCTGCGCCTGTTCGATCCCGCCACCGAGCGGCTCCGTCACCGAGTACGTGGTGCCGCCGATCTCCACTGCGTCGGAACTGTTGTTCAGCGAGGACAAAACAACGGTCATGGCCCGCGGCCTGTTCTACGCTCCCGACGGCCGGCAGCTCGGATCGGTCAGCAGATCGACCTGCCCAGTGGCACGATCCGCTGGCAGATCAGCGGGCCTGACTACGGATATGGGGAGCTGTTCTTGTCCGCCACGTTCGACCTCGCCACCGACAGGTTGTGGTGTGGCAACTACTTCGGCCTGATCCGCGTGCGCTCACTGCGCACCGGCCAGCGAACGGGTCAGGCGCTGCAGAGTCAAAAGGGATGGACCTATCGCCTCGGTCTCGTCGACTACGAAGGTAGCCCGGTGCTGGTCGGCTTCAGTCAGAACTCGGGGTCCATCGGCCGCTGGGGCGTCGGGGGCAACGGGCCGATCCAGCGCGTCGTCGCCCGCGATCACGTGCTGCTGTCGCTGCTGTCCGACGGCACCGTCGCACTGGTCGGCGCACCGAACGGCGGAGCGTTTCCGTACGGCCTGGACTACTCGCTCTGGGACCTGGCCAATGACCGCGAACTGCCTGGGCTTCCGGCGTTCGTCTACGCCTTCGCCAAGGGCGATGTGGTGGTCGGCGCCTTCCGCGACGGCACCATCGGCACGTTCGACACCCGTACCCAACGGCGCACGTCGTTCGAGTTTCCACTCGGCCCGCCCCTTCCACGGCCGCGAACGCCAGCGAGGATGCCAGCATCTTGCTGCTCGGCTACCCGGACGGTCGCACGCGGTGATGATCGATGCTCGCGACGGCACCATCATGCGCACGTTCCAGATTCCCGCGGAGCCGACGTTCCAACCGTCGGTCGACAGGTTGGAACTGTCCCCCGACAACGCACGGCTGTTGGTGTCCACATACGGCACGTACGTCTTCGACACCGCGACTGGCGAGACGCTGGCGCAGACGCCCGACTACCAGCTCTACATCCCACTGGTGACCTCCAAGGGGGAGCTCCTGGCGGCGAGAGTGGACGGCCGGCTGGGCATCGCCGATCCGACGACGCTCGCCATCACGACGTCGCTTCCCGGCACCAGGGGCTCGTTCGACACGCTGTCAGCCTCAGCCGACGGGCAAACCCTGATCGGGAGATCCGCCGACGAGACGATCTCGCTGTACGACATCGAGTCACGACGCGCCCTCGGCGACAGCATCAGCGCCGACTACTCACCGGATCCCGTGCTCGTCCGTTACGTCACCGTCGACCTGTCCGACAACGCGACCGTTGCGGCGATGTCGGGCGTCGGCGGCCCGAACACTTCGTTGTGGGATCTCGATCCGTCACGGTGGGTCGACGCAGCCTGCGCGTTGGCCGGCCGCAACCTCACCCGCGAGGAGTGGGCGACGTACCTGCAGGACCTCGGCGAGTATCGCGCCACATGCCCCCAGTTCCCCGAGGATCAATAGCCTCCGGAGCGAGGCCCACGGTGCGTCGACGTGCCGCTGGATGGCATCGGAGTGATCCGCACCGCGTCGCAAGTCGAACTGACGGCATGAACAATCTCACCACCGCACAGACGATCTACGAAGCCTTCGGACGAGGGGACGTTCCAGCAATCCTGGAGCTGTGCTCCGATGCCGGGATGCAAGTCGCGGCCATTCTGGGCTACAGATTGCGCTTTGAGTACCGGATGGGCTTGCTAGCGTCTGGTTGCGTTTGTGTCGTTTGTGAACGACACTTGCCGCATGGGTGCGTCCAAAGTCGAGGTGTTCGTTCTGGGGGAGCCTGATCGTGTCGTCGTCGCGTCGATCGATTCTGAGCAGTCGTCGGTGAGCGTGCGGGTGGGTGACGAGACGGTTGTGCTCCAGGCAGATGCGAGCCGTGCTGTTCGGGCGCTGTTGCGGGATCTTGCGACCGGGGTCCCCGTTCATGTGGTCCCCCTCGATGCGGAACTCACCACGCAGCAGGCGGCCGATCTGCTCGAGCTCTCCAGCAGCAGGCGCGCAACCAAGCTCGCAGCGCTGGGCGAGTTGACCGAGGCCGGGGAGGAACTCGGGCTGAGCTACTGACGCGCTGCCAACGAACCACCGATCGACTGGTCTGGGACGTCCCAGGGAGTCCCTGACGCCGATCGGGAACTGAATCGGGAACATTGCCGGGAACATCCCTGGCGATTCTGTCGAATCGGGAACATTGTCGGGAGCATCTCCGGGATGCCTGAAGCGCACCATCCCGGGCCATGGACACGGCATTGGGGACTCCCAGCATCAGCGTCGAGCGGGTCGAGGCGGCTCACAGGCTGCTGACGATCAAGGAGGCGGCCGCAGAGATGCGGATCTGCCTCTCGCACGCTTACGACCTCGCACACGAGTACCTGAACAGTGGCGGAACCTCCGGCGAGCCCGAGGTGCTGAAGCGGCTCGTCGACTACTCGATCCGCAGCCACCACCCAGATGCTGCCGGGGCCGAACGACCCGCACTCGCCATGCTCGACTCGGTGCTCGAGGCACAGGCTTCGCTGGTGGCGCGTTGGATGCTGGTCGGGATCATCCACGGTGTGATGAACACCGACAACATGACGATCTCGGGCGAGACGATCGACTACGGCCCTGTGCCTTCCTCGATCGGTTCGATCCGGCCACCGTCTACAGCTCGATCGATCACGGCGGCCGGTACGCGTTCGGGAATCAACCATCGATCGCCCAGTGGAACCTAACCCGGTTGGCCGAGACGTTGCTGACGCTGATCGACGCCGACACCGAACAGCCCGTCGCGCTCGCCACCGAGACCCTGACCACGTTCTCCGCCCGCTTCCGACATCATTGGTGCGCCGGGATGCGCGCCAAGCTCGGCCTCGTCGGCGAGCGCGCTAACGATCAGGTGCCTATCAAAACCGCGAGCTTCGAGCCCGTCGACGACCGCAGCCAGGGCGATCGGCTCTGCGGGTGCCGACCCGGGCGAGATGGCGATGCGAACCTTCATGCCTCCAGCCTGCCGCAGATCGACGGGTCGGGCTGAGTCGACGGCTCGTCGGCCGAAGAATCTGCTTGGCGGGCGACCACTTTCAGTGGTCGTCCGACACTGTGTCGTGGCCCGCGATGCCTTGCAATTCCTCGCTCGGGTCGCCGACCGCCAGGATCCCTTGATCGTCACGCGTTCCAGTACTGATCGACTCTTGACCGTCGGCGTGTCACAAACTGCGCCGCTCCGGACGATATGTGAAGTGACGTACAACAGACTGCGTCACACCTGACGAAATCTTGGAGATCCCCGATGACCACATGCAACGCTGATTCGAGGCCGTCCCCGGTCGCGACAGATCGCCTGCTTGCGACCCTTGGCCCACCTCGGCGCCGCAGGCGAACGGCGGCGATGATCGTGGTGGCAGCCGTCGCCATGTGCACGGCCGCCGCGGGAGACCGCAACGCTGCAACGCCGTCGAACTCTGTGTCGGACGCAGCGGCGGTCGCACCGGCCGAGGTCGGCCCGGTCCGCCTCGACATGGCGGTCCAGCCGGGGTCTCCGGTCCCGATGCGGATCGTCACCGAGAAGTCGAGTGGCGAGCTCGCCGGCAAGGGCTTCAAGGGGCAAGGGATCGACGTCGCCCTGCTCGACTCCGGGGTGGCCCCGGTCGTCGGGCTCGGCCAGCCCGGCAAAATCATCTACGGGCCCGACCTGTCGAACGAGGGCAGCCTCGCCAACCTCGCCAACCTCGATACCTACGGCCACGGCACCCATCTCGCCGGCATCATCGCCGGCAACGACGGCGACCAGGTCGTCGGAGTCGCACCGTCGAGTCGGATCGTCAGCATCAAGGTCGCCGGCGCCACCGGTGAGACCAGCGTCGCCCAGGTGATCGCCGGCATCGACTGGGTGGTCGAGCACAAGAACGACAACGGGCTCAACATCCGCGTCCTCAACCTGTCGCTCGGCGTCGGCGGCATCGCCAGCAGCGTCGGCGACCCGCTCTCTGCCGCCGTCGAGCGCGCCTGGAAGGCCGGCATCGTCGTCGTCGCCGCCACCGGCAACCGCGGCAACGGCGCCGGCGGGATCGACAGCCCTGCGCTGTCTCCGTACGTGATCGCCGTCGGCGCCCACGAGTCGTATGACTCCTCCGGCGCCCAGGACTGGATCGCCCCGTGGAGCTCGGGCGGCAACGCCGTCCGGCAGCCCGACTTCGTCGCCCCCGGTCGCTCGATCATGAGCTTCCGGGTGCCCGGATCGCTGGTCGACCAGATGTACCCGCAAGCCGTGGTGAACGGCAAGTACTTCCTCGGTTCTGGCAGCTCCCAGTCTGCCGCCGTGGTGTCGGGTTTCAGTGCCGCCCTGCTCTCCCGTGACCCGTCGCTCACCCCCGATCAGCTCAAGTTCGTGCTCCAGAATCGATCGATCGACTTCAAGGATGTCGCCAGCACGGTCGACGGCTACGGCAAGATCAGCCCCAAGGACACCGCTCGCAACCTCAAGGACAAGCAGGCGGCGCCCGTGCAGTCATACCCACCTGCACTGCCCCCGTCGGGCACGGGTGGTCTGACCGCCCCGACCGGTTCCACGTGGTCGGGCGGTGCCTGGAACGGGAGCACGTGGTCGGGCGGTACCTGGAATGGCGCCAGTTGGTCGGGTGCGTCTTGGTCGGGTGCCTCTTGGTCCGGTGGGATCTGGTCGGGTGCCTCTTGGTCTGGCGCCTCTTGGTCTGGCGCCAGCTGGTCGGGCGCATCTTGGTCCGGGGCCAGCTGGTCGGGCGCCAGTTGGTCGGGCAGCACCTGGTCGGGCAGCACCTGGTCGGGCAGCACCTGGTCTGGGTTCTCGTGGGCGAACGCATCGTTCTCCGGCGGCAGCTGGACATGAGGGAGACACGCCACCGCCGCGCCAGCCGCGTCTTCGCGCTGGCCCTGCTCTCGTCGCTCGCCGGCACGGTGGGACTGTCGTCGAGCGCTCTCGCCAAGCCCACCGACAGCTCGACGTCGCTGTCGTTCTTGTCGGCTCCCAAGAGCACGTCCGACGGCACGACGTTCGACGGTCGTACCACGATGGCCGAAGTCGTCGCCCAGATCGGCGCCGACGACATGTGGGCGGCCGGCTACACGGGCAAGGGCATCGACGTCGCCGTGATCGATACAGGCATCGCTCCGCTGGCCGAGTTCTCGACCAGCAAGGTCTTCGTCGGGCCGGACCTGTCGTTCGAGGGAGGCGTCGACCGAGTAGCCGGCCTCGACACCTACGGTCACGGCACCCACATGGCGGGGATCATCGCCGGGCGCACACCTGGTTCCGATCCGCTGCACCCGCGACCTGGCGACTTCCTCGGCGTCGCGCCCGACGCCGGCCTGGTTAGTGTCAAGGTCGCCGACAACGCCGGCGCCGCCGACGTCTCACAGGTCATCGCAGCGATCGACTGGGTCGTGCAGAACCGCCAGACCGGTGGCTTGAACATCCGTGTGCTGAACCTGTCGTACAACACGACCAGCCGGCAGAACTACGTCGACGATCCGCTGTCGAAGGCGATCGAGAACGCCTGGAACCACGGCATCGTCGTCGTCGTCTCGGCCGGCAACGAGGGGTTCCAGTCGCTCCGACTCGCCAATCCGGCGTCGAATCCGCGGGTGCTCGCCGTGTCGAGCGCCGAGCTCGTGGCTCCGTCGTTCTGGGTCGTGCCGACCTGGGCGCCGTCGGGCGACGGGACCCGCAACCCCGACATCCTCGCTCCGGGCGACTCGATCATGAGCCTGCGGGTCCCGGGTTCGCGCATCGACGTCGAGCATCCCGGTGGACGCGTTGACGGCGACAGCAGGTTGTTCCTCGGGTCGGGCACCTCCCAGTCGGCCGCCGTGATGTCGGGGGCGGCCGCGCTGCTGCTCCAGCAACGTCCCAGGCTGTCGCCTGACCAGGTGAAGTCGATCGTGACGGGCTCGGCCACCGACATCCTCAACTTCCCGATCGTGAAGGGCGACGGGGTCCTCGACCTCTCGACCTCGATGTCCGCCAAGCCTGAGAAGGCACCCCCGAGCTGGTCGCCCTCGAAGGGTCTCGGCTCGCTCGAGGCCGCCCGCGGCAGCGCCCACGTTACGATCGGCGGGCAACCGCTCGTCGGCGAGGTCACCGTGACGGGCGCTGCGTGGAATCCTGCTGACTGGGTCGCGGCGAGCGAGGCGGCAACGGCCTGGAGCGGCACCGACGTCTGGTCAGGCTCGAGCTGGTCGGGATCGTCGTGGTCCGGCTCGAGCTGGTCGGGATCGTCGTGGTCCGGCTCGAGCTGGTCGGGCTCGAGCTGGTCCGGTAGCTCGTGGTCGGGCAGCTCGTGGTCCGGCAGCTCGTGGTCCGGCTCGTCATGGTCCGGCTCGTCCTGGTCCGGCAGCAGCTGGTCGGGGAGTTCCTGGTCGGGGTGGGGCTGGATCTGATGCTGATGGAAGCACATCGGGCGCCCACGTGGGGCGGGTTGGTCGGGCGGTTCGACCGAGTTCACCCCTCCCTCCGGGTGATGTTGTTCGCGACCGGGCTGCTCGCCCTCGGATCAGGCTTCCTCATGCTGACCCCGTCGGCGACCGTCGAGCCGGCACGCGCCTGGCACGTCCCGTTTCTCGGCCTCGCCCTCGCATTCGGCCTGGCCGAGGCGTCGGCGTTGCACGTCGAGATCCGCAAGGAGTCCCACTCGCTGTCGTTGAGCGGGATCCCATTGATGTTCGGGTTGATCTACGCCAGCCCCGTCATGCTGGCGTTCGCCTACCTGCTCGGTTCCGCCCCGACGATGTTGTGGATCCGGAAGTCCGACTTGGTCAAGACGACGTGGAACTGCTCGCTGTTCTTCACCGAGGCAGCCTTGGCGGCGTTGCTCGTGCGCTCGGTGCTCGGTCAGGCCGTCCCCGGCAACGTGCTCGAATGGCTGGTCGTGCTGTGTGCGGTGCTGGCGGCCGAGATGCTCAGCCTGTTCGCGGTTCCCTTGGTGATCATGACGGTGGACGCCAAGTTCCGTGCCAACCTCTTCCGAGATGTCGGCCGGTCGCAGGTCCTCGCCGCGCTGGCCGGTGCGTTCACCGTGACGATCGTCGCCTCATCGCTCATCGACCCGTATCTGGTGCTGTTCTCCTTGGTGCCGCTGATCGGGTTGGGCGCCCTGCTGCGCAGCACGGGAGGCCTGGCGCAGCGTTTCCGTGATCTCGAACAGCTGCACGGATTCACCCGCACCCTGACGAACGAGCGCGGTACTCGCACCGTCGATGCCGGGCTGGCGCACCTCGTCGAGCTCATGCGGTCGCGGACCGCGTTGCTCGTCGTCGTCGGCCAGGGCGACGAGCCGTCCAGCGCCCGGGCGTTGGTCGACGACGCCTTCGTCGACCTCGATCCCGACCCGATCGTCAACTTGTTGCTGGACTCGGTGAGCCACGAGACGGCGGTCCAACTCACCGTCGACGACCCCCGCCCGACCGTTCGCGAGCTGCTGGAACGGCTGGGGATGAGCGGACTGCTCGCAGCCCGAATGTTGGGCGAGGTGGAACGCCGCGGCGTACTGCTCGTCGGCGACCGGCTGGGGATGCGCCACGATTTCAACATCGACGAACTGCGCCTGTTCGGCTCTCTGGCCGGCACGCTCAGCGCCCGGCTGGCCAACGACTACCTCGTCGAACGGCTCGAGGTCCAGGCCCAGCACGATGCACTCACCGGGCTGCCGAACCGGCTCAGCTTCGAGATCGCCGTGACCGCGAGTCTGGCAGCGTCGGGGCACGCCGGGGCCGTGGTGATGATCGACCTCGACCGATTCAAGGAGGTCAACGACTCGCTCGGACACGAGACCGGCGACCGCTTGTTGATCGAGGTCGCCCGCCGCCTCCGCAACGCGACGCGTGGCACCGACATGGTCGCCCGATTCGGCGGCGACGAGTTCGCGATGCTGATGACCTGCCGCCCGGGCGAGGGCCCCGTCGACCTCTCGCAACGCGTTCAGGACATCCATCGACGGCTGACCGACAGGTTCCGGATCGACGACCTCTCGTTCGAGATCGGCGCCAGCCTGGGCGTGGCGCAATGGCCCACCCAAGGCGCTGACAGCGAGAGCCTTCTACGGCGCGCTGATACGGCCATGTACCAGGCCAAGCGCAATCAGCTGGGAGTCGTGTTCTACACCCCAGAACTCGACGCGGATGCGCCGCGCCGAATGGATCTCTACCTCTCCTGCCGCGCCGCGCTCGAACGCGACGAGCTCTACATCCACCTGCAGCCCAAGGTCGCGTTGGACGACGGCCGGATTACCGGCGCCGAGGCGCTTGTGCGCTGGATCCATCCTGCCCACGGCCCGATCTCGCCGGCCGAGTTCGTCCCACTCCTCGCCCAGGCCGGCCTGATCGGCAAGCTGACCAGATTCGTCGTGCGGCGTGCCGCCGAAACCGCAGCGGTGCTTCGCGACATGGGTCATCCGATCCCGATCGCAGTCAACTTGACACCTCGCGATCTCCTCGATCCTGCGCTGCCGGACGACATCCTCGGCATCCTCGCCGAGGCGCGCGTCGACGCCTCCGCGATCCAGATCGAGATCACCGAGGACGCAATGGTCGTCGACTTCGACGCCAGCGTCACCGTCATCACGCGACTCCGCGCACTGGGGATGATCGTCGCCATCGACGACTTCGGAACCGGCTACTCGTCGCTTCAGCACCTCCACCGACTTCCGATCGACCAGCTCAAGATCGACCGGAGTTTCATCAGCCGCCTGGCGGACGACTCGAGCGCGGCGGCCATCGTCCGTGCCTCGATCAACCTCGCCCGCGACCTCGGCATCGACACAGTCGCCGAGGGGGTCGAGGATCAGCTCACGCTCGACATGATCACCGCCCTCGGGTGCACCGAGGCCCAGGGTTACTATTTCAGCCGGCCGATTCCGACCGCCGAGCTGCTCGACTGGCTGCACGCGCTGGCAGGATGCGGGTCGCGTTCGCTCGCTCGACCGCTCGATCCGAGCATGTGCGTCGACGCCCGAGGCCGGCCTTCGTCCGGAAGCACTCGAGGCACGCACACTCGACGCCATCTTGCAGTAGAGCTGATCGCGAACTCGTGCATTCACGGGTCCGGGTCGGACGATCGAAGCAGAGGAGGTTGAGCGCGACACATGGGCGACACAGCACCCACAGCCACGACGGCGGTTCTCGATCGTGCGCGTCGGGGCGACCTCGACGCACTCGGCAGGCTCTGGGCCGACTACAACCCGCAGTTGATCAGGGCGCTTCGAAAGCATGCCCTGATCTCGGTCGAGGACGTGGCGAGCGAGGTCTGGCTGGACGTGGGACGCGGTCTCGAACGATTCGAGGGCGACGGTGAAGCGTTCCGTCGATGGTTGTTCACGATCGGGCGGCGCCGAGCGATCGACGAGCTCCGGCGAACCGCCCGACGACGGCTGGCACCGCAGCCGGCACCGGAGCAGACCGCCGAGCTGGCACCCGCCGGAGACGAATCGACCATCGCCGCGGAACAGCTGCATGCGCTGCTCGGCTCCCTTCGCCCGGCGACCGCCCAGGCGATCCTGCTGCACATCGGGCTCGACCTGTCACCGGCGCAGGTGGCGACCCTGACGGGACGCACCGCAGCGAACGTGCGGATGCTCGTGCACCGGGGCCTCAACGAGTTGCGGACGATGCCGTGGCCCACAGACGCCGAGGCGTGCGACCGGTCGCCGGAGCACGGGTAACGGCTCCCGATCGCCGGCCGGTGCCGACCGCGATCAACGTGTACCGTCGCGCGCTTGGTCGACCAGATCGGTGAGTCCGGCGAGGAGGAGCTGGTCAGGAGGTTGCGCGCCGGCGACGAGTCGGCGTTCGCGTCGCCCGCGGAGTACGCCGGTGCCGGCGCCGAACTGAGCTGGCTCGATGACGGACGCGTCACGGTCACGTTCTACGGCCGGTCGCAGAAGATCATCGATGTCGCCAGCGGTGCTGTCGAAGATGTGCCACTCGCCCGCGTGCCCCAGGTGACACCAGGGCGTCAGCCGGTCAACATCAGCAAGGACGGGCGACGCCTCACCAGCATCAATGACGGCGGCAGGGTACAGATCCTCCTCGCACAGAACGGGACGAGGCGGGTCGTGTTCATTGCGAAAGGTCGGAACAACTACGAGATCGGCGCGCCGCGGTGGTCTCCTGATGAGACGTTCGCGCTCACGACCGACTCGGCGGCCCGTCTGCTCGTCACCACACTCGGGGATACACCCCGGACCCGCGTGCTCGCCACCGAACTCGGTGGCCCCTTCGCCGTCACGGCGTACGAACTCTGACGCGGTCTCGACGAGATCTCGGGCACTGAGGTGCTGAACGGGATCCCGGTCACCTGTCGTCCAGGCGTTACGTTGTGTCGGGCACACAACCTGTCGCGGTGGATCCGATGTCGAAATCGAGGTCTTCGGTTCGTCCTAGTGTGTGACGGATCGACAATCGGAGGAATCGATGGACACGTGGACGCGCATCAAGAACGACCGTGAGGCGTTGGGCGACTACCTCGCCGGACTGTCCGCAGACGAATGGAACAAGCCGTCGCTCTGCGACGGCTGGACTGTGCAGGACGTCGCCGCACACATGCTCGTCATCCCGACGATGTCGAAGGGACGCGTGTTCCGGGCCTTCCTCGGCTCGGGCTTCAACCTCGACAAGATGAATGCCAAGCTCGTGAAGAACATCAACTCCTCGATGTCCGCGGCTGACATTGCCGCCACGACACGAGCCTCAGCCGGTTCGCAGTCGATGCCTCCCGGCCTCAAACTCGCCGGCGTCGTGACCGAACTCGCCGTGCACTCCTCGGACATCTCCGAGGGGGTCGGCAGACCGTTCGCTCTGCCGGTCGAGAACTACATCGCAGCGCTCGATCACCTCAAGAACGTCCAGCCGGTGTTCGGGTCCAAGCAGCGCATCGCCGGTTTGACACTGCGGGCCAGCGACGCCGAGTGGTCGACAGGCTCCGGACCCATGGTCGAGGGGCCTGCCCAGCAGCTCGTGCTCGCGGTTGCCGGCCGCCGGTCGGCATTCGACCGACTGTCGGGTGAGGGCCTCGAAACCCTGCGAGCCCGGTAGCGAAGAGCACCACTGTGCTGATCCGCTACCTCTGAGCGGCGAACTCCAACACCGCGCTGCCACTGGAGCTTTTCAGAGGTGGCGTTTGTTGTTCTCGGGCGGTCACTCCACGGTGACGATGGCGGACATTCCGTTCTCGAAATGACTCAGCGCTGTGCCGTCGGTGTTCTTCCCGGCGATGTTGCACAGGAAGATGTAGGCACCCGCCGAGAGCGCGAACGTCGCGTCACACTTGCTCCCCGGAGGGAACTCCTCGATCTCGCCGATGAAAGCGCCCGTACGCAGGGCATCCTCATCGACCTTGCCATCGACCACCGTGAGATCGTCGAGACTGTTGGCCCGAATGATCACGAGTTCGTGGGCGGCGCCGCCCACATTGTCGGCGACCACCCGGACATTGCCTGCCTTGAGTGATTCGGAAGGTGCGTGCACCGACCACTCGCTCATCGTGAACACTGCCTCACTGTCCGACGGAGCCTCGACTGAACCATCGGCCTCACACTCATGTTCGGCGGCGGTAGCCGTATCGGCGCTCGCGTCCCCATCATCGCTTTCGCCGCATGCACCCACCACCAGTACGAGCCCGGCGATCGCCAACACACCGGACCGTGTGAACCTGCCGGCGGACATTTCTGCAACTGTCATGGCGAGGCCCTCCGTCTCGAATCGAGTTCGCATCGTTCAACGTGAACCGCGCCGGTGCCATCCAACACAGGCTTTCGACTCTCGGAGCAACCACAGCCTGTGCGAACCGTCAGGCACGCCAGCGGCGCGCGAGACGTTCAGCGGGCCTTGACGGACATGAGCGAGGTGGATGCGTACAGTCCAGGACCTTCGGCCCTTGCGTGCGCAATTATCGCCAGGTTGAGTGGATGGGATCAACGACGTGGACTGGCGTCTGCTCCAGGACGACCCGCGACCTGACGCCAGGCCCCCGCCGCCCGACTTCCCAAGGAGGTTGTCATGCCGAGGAAACTGATGTCGGGCGTGACCACCAACCGTCGGGCGGCGATAGCAGTCAGTCGACCAACGTGTCGCCGCGCAGGCCGGCGCGCTCGACGTGGATCGGCAGCACGCGACCGTAGAGCTGGGTGGTGCGCTCCGGGCTCCCCACCATCCCCGGCTCCTCCACGTAGCTGAAGATCGCAACGTAGCGCGGCTTCGAACCGGCAAGCGGCGTCACACGGTGCAGCGAGTAGCGACCCTTGAAGATCTGCAGATCGCCGGGCTCGAGGTGCAGGCTTCGGATCAGGCCGACATCGCCGTCGAGCACTGCCTCGACACCAGCGTAGTTCTCGTCGAGCGGGGTGCGGAGGTGAGGGCTGTACTCGAAGTCGCCACCCGCTTCTGCGTTCTGGATAGCCAGGGTAACGGTGTAGTTGTTGGTGTCGAAGTGCCAAGGAAAGCCGTTGCCCGCTTCGGCCACGTTGACGATGACGTCGGCCAGCGGGTCGGCGTAGCAGTGGAAACGATCCTCGTCGAGCACGGCCTGGACAAACGGGGCGAAGGCAGGCCAGTCGTAGATCTCGCGCAGGATGCTGCCCGGACCGAAGTGATCCGCCGGAACGAATGCGTTGGACCGGTCGAAGAAGCGGCGCAACGGGTGGTGTGTCGCGAGATCGGGCCGATCCTGGGTGAAGTACGGATTCGTGCGGTTGAAGTTGCGGTGCCCGTGCACTGCGACCCGTTCACATTCCTCGACCAGCTCGGCGATGCGTTCGGACCGGACGAAGCCCTTCAGCACCGCACAACCGTCGCGCGCAATGTCGCCACGCAAGCGAGCGATCAGTGCGTCGCGCGCCGGGCCGACGTCGGTGATTGGGTAGCGCTCGGTGTCGATGAAGTCACTGGACCTGACGCTCATGGTGGCTCCTCGTTCGCCTGTCGAGCATTGCTTCGGTAAATGGTAACGAAGATCTCGATCGTGCAACGGCGAAGACGACGGGCGGTGGTGGAAGGAATCCGCCTTCAAGCGCCCCCGGTTCTGTGGAGGCTCTTTGTGTGCCCGCTGTACGAAGTGGTCAGCGCCGACCTGGGCGATGTTGAGGCCACGGCGGTGTTGACAAGCTCGCCATCCGTGGTACTTTCTATATCAGTTAATTGAAGCAGATGGAAAGTTCGGAGGCGCTCCCGGTGACGACAGCGAACGCATCGCTCGACGATGCACGGCTCGATGAAACCTTCGCCGCCCTTGCGAACTCGACGCGGCGGGCGATCCTGGCTCGCCTTGCCGATGGCGAGGCGAGTGTCAACGATCTCGCCGCGCCGTTCGACCTGACGCTCCCGGCGATCTCCAAGCACATCAAGGTGCTCGAGCACGCTGGGCTCATCACCCGCGGCCGGCGCGGCACAATTCCGGCCGTGCACCATCGCCGCCACCCCGATCGCCGAAGTCGCCAGTTGGGCCGAGCAGTACCGGCATATCTGGGATGACCGTTTCGATCGCATGGACGACTACGTGCGAACGCTGCAGAACGCCCACGACAAGAAAGAGGGATGACCAATGACTGACACGAAAGACGTCCGGATCCAACGCACCTTCGACGCACCCATCGACCTCATCTGGGCGATGTGGACCGAACCGGAGCACTTCGCCAACTGGTACGGCCCGATGGGCGCCAAGATCCCGCGGGCCGACATGGACGTCCGGGTCGGCGGCCGCCGCCACATCGCGATGGAGGTGCAAACCCCAGGCGGCGCGATGCAGATGTTCTTCGTTGGCGAGTACCGCGAGATCGACCCCAAGACTCGCCTCGTCTACACCGAGAGCATGGCCGACGCAGACGGCAACCCGATGACCGCCGAGCAGATGGGCATGCCCGCGGGCGCGTACATGGAGACCTCGATCGTGGTCGAGCTCGAGGACCTCGGTGACCGCACCAAGATGACCTCTGACCCACATCGGCGTTCCCGCCGACTCTCCCGGTGGCCAGGGTTGGGCAATGGCGATCGACAAGATGGAAGCACGAGTCGCCGAACTCCGCGGCTAACCACCACGATTGACGGTCCACGACGTGGCCGAGCTCCCGTCACGAGCTGACGAACTCGATGCCCTCCACGAGCAGGGCCCGCCAGAGGGCCCGGTCACGAGCTGGAATCGACACCCATTCCTTGAACACTCGGCCGGCTGGCGCGAACGGTTGTCCAATGCCACGTCCGACGAGGTCGTCGACACGATGTCGTGGCAACTTCACGACCAGACCTGAGCCCTTGAAGTCGACGAGCGCAAGGAACTCACTGCCGACCCTGACGCAGGGTCCGCCCATGATCGTGCCCTCGACCACGCGTCGATCATCGCCCTGCAATTCGTCGACGAGTTCCCAGAAGAGATCGCCGTCGGCCCCCTGGTCGTTCCCGCTCATGTGATGTCCGAATCGGAGTCGGTATCCGCCTCGTAGCGGCGCAGGTAGCCGGTCGCGGCGAGCATCCGGGTCCACGCCGCATCGCTGCCACGAACTTGTACGTGCCCCGACGCTCGACCCTGGTCCCATGATGTCATTCCGGCCGCCCACCGCTGCATGAACTCACCGGTAGTTGTTGCGATCACCGCAGGTCTATGCGCCGCCCCGCGCCTTCGACACAGACGACCTGCCTCGTAATGCAACGCGATTGGCTGGTCGTCGATGCGCCACTCGTACTCTTCATCGCGCAGCTGCTCGTGCCCACCGACGAACGACACTCCGCCAGACTCACATTGCAGTCGCTCCGGGATACACATTGCGGACTACTTGGGATGTGGAGTCAGCTGCGAGATCGCATGATCTCGACGCCGTCGCCTGTGCAGCGGTCGAGAGCCTCGGTCCGCCCGGTCATCGCCATGATGAGGTCAATTCCCGGGCCAGCGACTTTGGGACCTTCCCCCCAGGCGAAGTCTCCGTCGGTCGCTCGCAACGACAGCCCCTCAGTCCGCTTCTTGGCCTGCAACGGCTTGCCTTGCTTCACGTACATCGGGCCCAACTCGGTGACGTGCGCCGACGGGTGTTCACCATGATCGCCCAACGCCCGGCGGATGTCCTCGCCATGACACATGAACTCGCCAAGCGCCACGTGGTTCAGCATCTTCGGTGTGGTCGGATTCTTGATCGACGATTCGAGCTTGTCGATCATGGCACCTTGTTCACCCAAGTACTTCTGCAGGTCGCCATCGACAACCTTCTGAAAGTTGAAGCCGGTGGTGATCATGCGCCTCATGAAGTTGGGCAGCGTTTGGTTGCTGAGTGCGGTCAGATGAGCCACCAGGTGTTTGACAGTCCACGGGTCACAGACTGTCGACGCTGTCCAGGACTCGCTGGGAATGGTGCGCAAGTACGTGACGAGTACCTCGCCTTCGGCCCGGGTCATCGCTCGCACATCAGCCATCTCGGCCCCCTTGTGATTCGTGTTCCGTACACCGACGTCCGTCGTCAGGGACCCAGAGTACGTGCATCGAGGATCATCTCTCGACCGACGGACAACAGACCGATGGGAGTCGAGGCGTCTCCGACCTTCCGTGCGATGACGGTGTGAGCGCGCCGCCTCCACTTCCGTGGCATCGCAGCAATGCCGAGCGCTCATTCAAGCATGATCGTCCGCCACCGGCGCCGGAAGCAAGCGTGATGCAAACCGTCCCTTGCAGACCCGCCAACAGATCGGCGACGTCCGCCTGGGAGTAAGCGTTGTCGACGTTGGTCATCTCGGTCCGCAGCGCGGCAGGAAGCACCTGTCCGTCACCGAACAGCGCTGCCCGGCGCTCCGGAGACCGACGTGATCGGGCCGACCGCCGGGGCGTCGACGGTGACCACGACGCCGGCGACCCACGACGCCGGCGCGCTGGTCCACGACTGCATGGAGAGTCGTCGAGCAGCACCGCGAGCACCATGTCCTGTACCGCAGGCATCGCGTCGGCAGGCAGCCCACCGTCGTCGACGGACGTGTGCTCGGAGTGGTGGCGCGTCACGAGGTGCTTCAGTCGCCGTGGTGAATCGTCGATGATGTGCAGCATGAACACCGCTGAGGCTCTGATCGCCGCCGTTCGTCGCGATGGCGCCGACACCGTGTTCGGGGTGCCCGGTGGTGGGCCGAACCTCGATGTGATCGGCGCTGCCACCGCCGCCGGGTTGCGCTTCGTGTTGCACCACGGTGAGACCGCTGGGGCGATTGCGGCAGCGACGTACGGCCGGTTGGTCGGCAAGCCGGCGTTGGCGATCGCCACGCGTGGCCCCGGTGCCACATCGGTGGTCAACGGTGCCGCCCAGGCCACCCTCGATCGCTACCCGCTGCTGGTCGTCACCGACTGCGTGCCCGCCGCCGACCGCGCCCGGGTGGCTCATCAGCGTGTCGACCAGACCCAGCTCATGGCACCCGTCACGAAATGGTCGGGCGCGCTCGGCGGACGTGAAGCGCCTGAGATCGCCGCCGCCGCATTGGCACTGGCGACATCGGGCCCGCGCGGGGCGGTCCACCTCGACTACGACCCGGGCGCCGACGGCACGATCCCGACGGCCGACGCCGTGCGCGTCATCGATCCGGCGGGTGCAGCGGCCAGCCTCGAACGGGCTCGGCAACTGATCGCAGCGTCCCACACTCCTGTCGTCATCGTCGGGTTCGAAGCCGTCGACGACGCCGTCGTGATCCGCGCCGCACTCGAACGGCTCGGCTGCCCCGTGCTGACGACGTACCAGGCTGCGGGCCTACTTCCCGAAGGCCACCCGCAGCTGGCGGGCCTCTACACGAGCGGTGCGATCGAACGCCCGCTGCTCGATGCCGCCGATCTCGTGATCACGGTCGGGCTCGACACCGTCGAGCCGATGCCGCCGGCGTGGGCATCGGGAGCGCCCGTGATCACCCTGACCGATGTCGACCCGGCCTCGACCTTCGTGCCGGCCGCCGTGACCGTGCGAAACGGCGTGGGCGCCTCGTTGTCGCAGCTGATCGACGGGATGTCTCCAGCGGATGGTTGGGCCCCTGACGCCGGAGCCAACGCCTTGGGCGTCGCCAGGGCGACGTTGCAGGCGGCGTCGGCGGGCAGCTTCGGTCCGCTCGAGCTGACGGCCGCCGTCGCCCGCCGGGCGCCCCGCAACGCGATCGCCACGGTCGACGCCGGCGCCCACTTCCTAGCCGTGATGCCGTTCTGGCCGGCCGCCGCCCCGCTCGAGCTGTTGATCTCGAACGGGCTGGCGACGATGGGGTTCGCCGTGCCCGCCGCGATCGGTGCGGCACTCGCCCGGCCAGGCCGGCCGGTGATCTGCATGGTGGGCGACGGCGGGCTGGGCATGACACTGGCCGAGCTCGAGACGATCGCCCGGCTCGCACTCCCTATCACCACGGTGGTGTTCGACGACGCCACGTTGTCGCTGATCGCCATCAAGCAACGTCCGGGGCAGGGTGGCGACGCGGCGGTGCGGTACCGATCGGTCGACTTCGCCGCCATCGCAACGGCGATGGGCATCGAGTCGGCAGTGGCCGATTCGGCAGCCGATGTGGAACGGCTGATCGACGGCGACTGGACTCGACCGCGCCTGATCGATGCCCGCATCGACCCGGCCACGTACCCGGCATTGATCGCCGCAACCCGCGGCTGACTCGCAGCGGACGCTCGACGAGAACCCACCCGACCTCGTGGAGTAGGTTCCGGTCCGCGCTGGCGGGGGCCGACAGCGATTACGAGCACGAGGGGGAGCCCACCGATGGGAATCAAGTACGCAGCATTTCGCGACGTGTCCGGCGGCCTGCAGGCCGGCCAGTTCGCGATCGGCGATCGCGAGGAGTTGGGCTCGCTGGACGAGCTCGACCCGATCTACCACCGGCTGATGGACGAGCCGGTCACCCAGATCCTGGGCATCGTCGGGCCAGGCGGGCGCGCCAACATGACGCCGATGTGGTTCGACTACGACGGCGACCAGATCGTCACCAACTGTGCCGCCCACCGCACCAAGACGCAGTGGATCCGCGACAACCCACGCCTCACCAGCTTGCTGGTCAACCCGGCCAACCCGTACCACTGGCTGAGCATCAAGCACACCGTGGTCGAGGAGATCTCCGAGGACGACCCCGAGCGCGGCGCCGAGGTGACGGCTCACGTCGACAGGATCTGGACCAAGTACACCCAGCAGCCGGGGCCGTATGGCTTGCGCGACCCATCGATCAACGAGCGCCGGGTGATGTTCCGGAGCAAGATCGACCAGGTCGCCACGTTCGGAAAGCCCTGAGCCAAACGGCTGACCGACCATGCGAATCGCCGTCGTCGGTGGCTCACTCGGTGGATTGACCGCTGCCTGCCTGCTCGCCGACGACGGGCACGACGTCACCGTCTACGAGCGTTCCGCGACCCCGCTCGAGGAACGCGGTGCGGGGATCGGCCTGCTCCCGATGACGGCCCGCTACCTCGCTGCTCGTGGGGTCGATCCGGCCGACATCTCGGTGTCGACCGAGGTCATCCGAACGTTGCATCGGGACGGCTCGGTCGCCCACGAGGCGCGGCACCGCTACCTGTTCAGTTCGTGGAACACGGTGTACCGCGAGACGAGCCGGTGTTTCGATCCGGATCGCTACCTGCTCGGCCACGAGCTGGTCGACCTCGATCCGAAGCGCCCCTGGTTGGCGTTCCGCAACGGGCTCGAACTCGAACCGGAGCTCGCCGTGTGCGCCGACGGTGTGGCGTCCACGGCGCGCTCGCGGCTGATGCCCGGTGCCCACCCGCAGTACGCCGGCTACGTGGCGTGGCGCGGGGTCGTCCCCGAAGCCGACCTGGACCACGAGGTACGCGCCGCGCTCGACGATGCGATCACCTACTACGTGTTCGCCAACAGCCACATCCTCGTGTACCCGATCCCGTCCCGTGACGGGTCGGTGGCGCGTGGCGAGCGGTTGGTCAACATCGTGTGGTACCGGAACTACGCCGCCGGCGACGACCTCGACCGGCTGCTCACCGATCGTGCCGGCCAGGCCCGCGACGTGTCGGTACCGCCGGGCGCCCTCGACCAGGCGCAGGCGGCCGAGGCGCGGGCGGTGGCAGCGGCGCGACTCCCACCGCAGATCGCGGCGGTCGTCGAAGCGATCCCCGAGTTGTTCATCCAGAAGATCGTCGACCTCGAAGTCGAGACGATGGTGTTCGGTCGCACGTGTCTGATCGGCGATGCCGCCTTCGTGGCCCGGCCCCACGCCGCGGCCGGCACCGCCAAGGCAGCTGCGGACGGGTGGACCCTACGCAATGCGGTGGCAGCCAATCCTGGCGACGTCGACGCAGCGCTGGCGGCGTGGGAGCCCGAACAACTCGCACTCGGGCGCTCGCTGGTGGAGCGGACGCGTTCGATCGGTCGCCGCTCGCAGTTCGACGGCACCTGGGTCGCAGGCGATCCCGAACTGATCTTCGGGCTCTACCGGCCAGGCGACTGAGATGACGACGACCAACGCCCGTCGAGACGTTGCCGATCGGATGGTGACCGCCGCCGAGCGGTTGCTCGACCTGCTCGCGCCGGAGCAACGCGCCGAGGCGGCCTGGCCGTTCCCCGGCGACGACGAGCGCAGGCGCTGGTACTACACCCCTACCGACCACGGTGGGCTGACGTTGGCGGGCATGTCGCCACCGCAGCAACGGGCGATGTTCCAACTGTTGGCGACCGGGCTCTCGACCGCCGGCTACGTCACCGCCTCGACCATCATCGGGCTCGAGAACGTGCTCGATCACGTCGAGGGATTCACGGCGTCGTGGGGTCGCAGCCGCGGGCGCGACCCTCAGCTCTACTACGTGCGCATGTTCGGCGCGCCTGAACCGGGTGGCACCTGGGCATGGAGATTCGGTGGCCACCATGTCTCGGTGAACTTCACGATCGTCGACGGCGCGTTGAGCGGCACGACGCCGCTGTTCCTCGGCGCCGACCCGGCCAGCTCGCCGCTGCTCGGCCCGCATCCGCTGCGGCCGCTCGAAGGAGTCGAGGATCTGGCGCGTGAACTGGCCAGATCGTTGGACGAGTCGCAGCGGGCGATCGCCGTCGTCTCGCCCCGGGCGCCGACCGACCTCGTGCTGGTCAACCGTCCCGACCTGCACGACGGCGACTCGATCGTGCCGCTGAGGGACATCTGGCGAGGGCGTCTGCCCGATCCGTTCGACGACCTGGCGATCCGGATCCAGGCCGCCGCCGACGAGGTCGCCGCACTGACGCCTGACGACATCGAAGCGCTGTCGTTCAGCACGCGACCGCGAGGTCTGGCGGGGCACGCCATGACGACCGACCAGCGCCAGATGCTGCAGACGTTGCTGCGGCGTTACGTCGAGCGGCTTCCCGACGGGCTCGCCGACGAGGAGGCCGCCAAGTTCGCCGCCGACCGGTTGCTCGACGTACACGTGTTGTGGGCCGGCGGGCTCGAGCCCGGCCAGCCGCACTACTACCGGTTGCACAGCCCGAGCCTGCTGGCCGAGTACGACAACACCGCCCGCGACGCCAACCACGTGCACACGGTGTGGCGCGATCCGCGTGGCGATTTCGGTGACGATCTGCTCGCACGTCATCACGTCCTGCACCACGATCAACGCCACTGATCCGCCTCGGTTCCGTTTGGGCCGGACGGCTCTACCTCCCAGCGTGTCGCCGGCGCAGCATTGAATCGTGACGACCCCTCGCACTCGACGAAGCAACTGGATCTACCTTGTGACAGTGCTGATCGTCGCCGGGTGTGCGGGCACGAGCGGGGACGACGGGGCCGCCAGTTCCACCGCCGTCACGAGCCTGCCGGCCACCTCGACCACCGCGAGCAATCCCGCCACGACTGCCGGCCCGGCGACGATCCCGGCGACGATCCCGCCCTCTGTCCCGGCGACGGCGCCCAGCACCACGACCCCCAGCACCACGACCCCCAGCACGACGACCCCCAGCACGACGACCCCCAGCACCACGATCCCCAGCACCACCACCCCACCCTCCCCACTCGTCGTGTCGGCCTACTTCGTCCGCGACGAAAAGGTGGCGACGGTGCATCGCAACATCTCCCATACGCTCGCCACCTCCAAGGCGGCGCTGGGGGAGTTGCTGGGCGGCCCGAACGCGGCCGAAGCCCAACTCGGCCTGACGTCGGCGATCCCCGCCGGCACCACGGTCGACGCCGTGTCGATCGTGGATCGTGTGGCACTCGTCGACCTATCGGACGAGTTCGGCTCGGGAGGGGGCTCGCTGTCGATGGACCTCCGTCTGGCCCAGGTCGTGTACACGCTGACCCAGTTTCCGACGGTCGACGCCGTCACCTTCATGGAGGGTGACGCCCCGGTCACGACGTTCGGATCCGAGGGCATCGAACTGTCACCGGGCCTCACCCGCGACGCCTTCGAGTCGGCGACTCCGGCGATCTTCGTGGAGAGCCCTGCACCTTTCGACCAGGTGTCAGAGAGCGTGCGGGTGTTCGGCACATCGAACGTGTTCGAAGCGACCTTCATGGTGCGGCTGACCGACGCCGCCGGAACCGTCGTGTACGAGCACTTCCAGATGGCGACCTCCGGGACCGGCACACGTGGCACGTACGACTTCGTGATCCCGGCTGCAATGGCGGCGCCCGGCGCGGCGATGCTCCGGCTGTGGGAACCCTCGTCCCGCGACGGTTCCGACACCAACGTGATCGACATACCGATCGAGTTGTGATCGGCGGCAACCAGCCGGGATCACGGCTGGTCGTCGACACCACGCAGGTACACGAACCAGTACACGGCGCCGACCAGGAGGCCCCCGCCGATCACGTTGCCGATCGTCACGGGCACCAGGTTGTGGGTGACGAAACCGGCCCAGTCGAGATGCGGCGAGTCGGGCAGCGAGCCCGGGTCGGAACCCCAACGGCGCTGGAGCAGGCCGATCGGGATGAAGTACATGTTGGCGATGCTGTGCTCGAATCCGGCCGCCACGAAGGCGCTCACCGGCAGGATCACCGCAGCGATCCGGTCCATCGTCGAACGTGCCGACAGAGACATCCACACGGCGAGGCACACCAACGCGTTCGCCAACACACCGGAGACGAGCGCCTCGCCGAACGGCAGAGCGGTCTTGGCCTCGGCGATCGCCACAGCGCGACCCCCGACCGACCCGTCCCCGGCGTCGAGCCGGCCCGACCACAACACCAGCACTGCGGTCGAGATCGCCCCGACCAGATTGCCGACGAACACCACCGCCCAGTTGCGCAGCAGAGCCCGCAGGCGCACACGCCCACTCGCGAACGCCATCACGATCAGCGCGTTGCCCGTGAACAACTCGGCACCGCCGACGACCACGAGCACCAGCCCGAGCGTGAACGTCAAGCCGCCCAGCAGCCGTGAGACGCCGGGCGCCAGCGACGTATCGGCGGTGATCACCGTCGAGAACATCGCCCCGAAGGCGATGAAGGCGCCGGCCAGCACCGCCAGCACTGCCAGCGACGAGAGTGGCATCGCGGCCTTGGTGACACCGACCGCTTCGGCCCGACGAGCCATCGCCGCCGGGAGCAGCGCATCGATCGAGGGAGGGTTCGCAAGGGTGTGCTCGGATGTCTGGCCCATGCGCCGACCGTAAGGAGTCCGGGTGGCCGCGTTCCAGGGCCGAACGACCCCGCCCACGACCCCGTTCCGGTCACCAAACGCACCGCCGGGATGGTCGGTTCGGTGACAAGAACGGGGTGCGAACGCTCGGTGTTGCCCGAGCGGGCCGACCTGTGATGCGACCGTATCCTGACCGCCGCCTTCGGCTCTCTGCGCTGCACCCGTCATCCCGACGGGCACGCACGAGAGGAGATTCCCATGGCGGATCATGACGAGCGGATCGACGAACTCCAGGCCTCCGGCCAGACGATCGCCGAACTCGCCGCTCAACCCGAACTGTTCAAACTGGCGGCCGACGCGTTCCGGGCCGGCGACGCCGAACGATTCCAGGACGCGCTCGGACGCGCCGCGCTGCTGCCGCGTTGTCACTGGATCTGTCGCTGGTTCTGCAGCAAGCACTGCGTCTTCATCTGTCGTCGGCTCGTCGGCTCGATCGACACCGATGCGGTGGTCGACGTCGACGAGTGGCGTGCCTTCGCCGAGTTCACCGGCAAGCTGGCCAAGGATCCCGACACGCTGCTGAAGTTGGTGGCGATGGTCGACGAGGTCGACGAGAAGGGCTTCCAACGATTCGTCGCCAACCAGAAGATCCAGCGCTTCGCTCACCAGCTGTGCCACTGGCTGTGCGGCGTCAAGTGCCAGGTGGCCTGCAAGAAGATGTGCCCACCGCTGCCGGAGCTGATCAAGGTCGGCTACGTCTCGGTCGGTCACTTCGACGGTGACGGCTATGCCGCCGGACCGAGCAGCCCCGCCTCGTTCACCCCCGCCGACAACCCCGCAGCAGGGGTCGGCGACCACCCTTTCGGAGGGAGCGTCCACCTCAACGGGTTGTTCAACGTGGCGGGCGCCTCTGACTACAAGGTCGAGTTCGGCCCATCCCCCGTGGGGCCGTGGACAGCGATCACCACGCCGCTCACCGACGCCCACTTCATCGGCTTCGTGTGGACCGAATACACCCGCACGCCGACCGGCGACTGGTACTCGATCGGCGACATGGACCTGCTCTCGGAGGGCCACACCTATCTCACCGACTGGGCCACACCGCCGCTCGACGCCGACCAGCGCTGGTACGTGCGGATGGTCGTGCGCAACGCGGCGCTCACGGAGTTCCCGAGCAACCCGGTGCCGGTGCGGGTCGACAACGTCGGCCCGACCGGCCCGGCGATGCCGGGCAACCGCCCGCTGATCGAGTTCACCCAGGGCGGAGAGTCGCTCGGGTGCTGCGCTCGCGTCACCAAGGACAAGGGCCCGATCGAGGTCCACATCGAGGGCACCGACGAGAACTTCAGCAGCCTCAGCGTGGTCGCCTACGGCGGCTGCAGCGGATCGATCGGGATCTTCTCCAAGACGTACAACGGCGATCGCACCGACCACGGTGCCCCGGCGCCGGGTATCACGGTGACGTGGGACCCGTGGGCCGACGGTGTGGAGGCGTGCTGCTACGTGGTGTTCGTCCGGATGTACGACCGGGCGATCGTGAACAACAGCTGGAACGGTGGTCACACCTACGAGAACTGGCGCTCGATCACGATCGCCTGACATCGGCACCCGGGGTTCACGACCCCAACCGGAGGGCACAGGCTACGGTGGCCAGCATGCGTGTCCGTAGCCTGTGCTGTGCGGTTGCCCTTGCGGTTGGGGTCCTGTCGAGCTGTGGTGGCAGCGACGATGAGCCGTCGGTCGCCGATTCGGTCGCTCCGGCCGACAACGCCGACAGCGGAGCCGAAGCGCCCGACACCGCGGCCGCCGAGGCACCCGCAGGGACTGGTGACTGCTCGACGATCTCCGGTGACGAGATCGCCCGACATGGGGTGAGCACACAGCTGATCGCCCAGCTGATCGGACAGCCACAGGTCGACGCGGTCAAGGACGGCATCGTCGGCGAGTACGACCCGGCGGTCTACGACGCCACGTTGGCCGACCTGCACGCCCTGCTCGACGGCCATCCCGTCGCGCCGTTCGGTGACCCGAAGGACGATCTCGACTTCTACGGTGCGGTGAACGAGATCGCCGCCGAGATGCTCGCCGTCGACGGTCCCGTCCCAGCCGATCTGTTCGAGCGCTACACCACGCTCACGAACGGTGGCACCGACGTGATCATGCGTCAGACGTCGATCGGGGCCGCTCTCGAAGAGGTGTGCCCCGACCTCGCCCAACAGGCCGGCGCCTGACTCCTGCGGGGGTGTGTGCGTCGGCGCCGGGGGACCGTCAGCGGGTGGATTGGGCGTAGGCGGTGTCCATGTACTCGCGTACGTGCAGCACGAGGCCGGTCGACTCGTCGATCTCGATCATCCAGGCGTAGCGGTTGGCGTAGGCGATCCCGTTCAACATCGCCCCGACCGCCCGGGTCTCGGCAGCCACCATCCGTCCCGAGGCGACCAGTGTGTCGACGATCACCTGCGGATCGCCAGGATGGAAGCGGCCACGCACGGGGGCGAGGAACTCGTCGACGATCGCATCGCGGCCCTCGCTGAAGCGTGAGCGCGGCTCGGCGCGCATCACTTCCCACGTGGCGTCCGGATGGAACATCGTTCGCAACGCATCCAGGTCGCCGCTGCTCAACGTCTCGAAGAAGTGCTGCACTTGCGCTGCGTTGGTGGCGTCGACCGTGCTCACAGAGCCGCAGCCTGGCACGCTGGACACATGAAGGTGCGAATCGCAGCCTCGCCCGGGCGCGGGATGATCGATCCGGTCGAGTTGGCACAGTTCGTCGACGGGCTCGAGGCGCGCCGGTTCGACACGATGTGGCTGTCCGACGTGCCGATGGGCAGCACCGTCGACCCGATGCTCGGCCTGGCGTTCGCCGCCAGCCGCACCACCCGGCTCAAGCTGGGCGCCAACGTGGTGCCGTTCGGTCGCACGCCGTACGTGCTCGCCAAGGACCTGGCCCAGCTCGATCGGCTGTCGAACGGGCGCGTGCTGCTGAGCCTGGTGCCCGGCCTCGACCAACCGGGGAACGCGAGGCACTGACCATCGGCCGCCGCCATCGCGGCCACTACCTCGACGAGCTGATCCCCTTGTTGCGGCGATGGTGGGCGGGGGAGTCGGTCGACCACGACTCGCAATGGTTCCACTGCGAAGGCTTGGCACTACCCGGGCGCCCCAAACAGGACCCGCTCGAGATCTGGCTGGGCGGGGTCGGCCCGGCCGCCATCGAACGCGCCGGGACGTTGTCCGACGGCTGGTTGGGCGCCAACCTCACCCCATCCGAGTCGGGTATCGCGGTGCGGCGCATCCTCGAGATCGCCGACGCAGCCGGTCGGGCGATCGATCCGGAACACTTCGGGCTCAGCATCCCGTACGGTCGCGTCGAACCGCGCCGGGCGGTGATGGAACGGATGCGTGAGCGCCGCCCCGACGAACGCACCGACGACATCGTGCCGATCGGCGCCGAACAGCTGCGCTCGGTGCTGATGGCATTGATCGACGAAGGCCTGTCCAAGTTCGTGCTGCGACCGCTCGCCGACCACATCGATTGGGACGACGAGTTGGACTGGCTGGCCGACACCGTGCTCGACCTGCAGACCTGAGCGCACGGTTCAGCGGCTCACCCCGCGGAGACGGCGCCCGATCGCGGTCGCGATGCTCAGCAACGCCAGGATTGCGACCAACCCGAGCGCGATCGCGCCGATCTGCTTCAGGCCGCCCGCTTCCACGACCTGGAACCGACCGAGTTGCGACGACGGCGACAGGGCGTCCTCGCAGGTGACCGACAGCTCGCCGGCCACGGCGTCGAACTCGATCACACGCGATACCCCGAAGTGTTCGACCGGCACGATCGAACCGTCGCCTGCCACCTCGCGCCGGCTGGTGCCGTCGGCGAAGACGATGTCGCACGCCGTGCGGATCGCCTCGGGACGGTTCGGGCCCGACGTGACCACTCGGTACCGCGACGCCTCGGCCTGGAGCGTGACGGTCTGCGTGATGTCGGCCTCACCCTCGTTGATCCACGGGGCTGCCACATCCTGGGCCCATCGTGCTCCGAGGTAGAACAACACCAGCACGAACCCCAACATGACGGCCGAGATCACCCAACGCGTCGAACCGGTCGGCACCGGCCCGTCGACGTCGCCCGTGGCACCCGACGCCGGTGCGGGACCTGCCTGACGATGATCGGCGTCGCTCATCGACCCGACGATACGTGTCGTGGCCCGAGCGGGCAGTCCCGATTGTGTCCCGCGTCCGGGCGTGTCGTTCAGGTCCCGCAGAACGTCTGGTAGCCGGCGGCGAACCGATCGGGGGCGGGCTCGGCGAAGCGCTGCCATTCGGCGCGCTTGTCGTACGGCTGCGAGACGGCGCCGAGCAGTTCGTGGAACGGCTGCAGGTCGCCGTCGGTGGCCGCCGCCAGCACCGCATCCACGAGGTGATTGCGCGGGATCAGGCGCGGGTTGACGCGGTCCATCCCGTCTGCGACCGCGGCGCGGTCTCGGCCCTCGTCGTCGAGCCGCGCCAGCCACCGTTGCGACCACGGTGATCCGACCATCGGCTCCGCACCGCGCAGATGATCGGCCAACGACCGGAACGAACCGGTGTAGTCGAGCCGCTCACGATGCAGGTGCTCGAGCAGGTCGTCGAAGAGTTGCTCGTCACCCTCGGTCACGCTCACGAGCCCCAACTTGGCGCGCATCGCGTCGGACCAGGACGCACGCAACCGGCCGGGGAAGCCGGTCAGCACGTCGGTGGCCAGCTCGACGGCACGATCCGAGTCGGGATCGATCTCGGGCAGCAGCGTCTCGGCCAATCGGGTCAGGTTCCACTGCGCGATCCTGGGCTGGTTGCCGTAGGCGTACCGGCCGGCATGGTCGATCGAGCTGAACACCGTGGCCGGGTCGTATCGGTCCATGTACGCGCACGGCCCGTAGTCGATCGTCTCACCGGAGATCGTCATGTTGTCGGTGTTCATCACGCCGTGGACGAACCCGACCAGCATCCACTTCGCCACCAGCGATGCCTGTGCGGCGGCGACCGCGTCGAGCAGCGCCAGCGCCGGCCGCTCCGCCTCGGCGGCATGCGGGTGATGCCGGTCGATCGCGTACCTGACCAGCCGGGGGAGCACCGTCCGGTCGGGCAGCCGTGCCGCATACTCGAACGTGCCCACTCGGATGTGACTCGACGCCACCCGTGTGAGGACCGCACCCGGCAACAACCGACCGTCGCGGACGATCGGTTCGCCCGTGGACCTCACCTCCAGCGCACGGGTGGTCGGGATCCCGAGGGCGTGCATCGCCTCGCTGATCAGGTACTCCCGCAGCATCGGCCCGACTGCCGCTTTGCCGTCTCCGCCGCGAGCGAACGGCGTCCGGCCGGACCCCTTGAGGTGCACGTCGAGCCGTTGACCGTCGGCGGTGACCATCTCGCCCAGCAACAGGGCGCGCCCGTCGCCGAGGCGTGGTGAGTAGCCGCCGAACTGGTGGCCTGCGTATGCCATGGCGACGGTGCGGGCTGGGACCGGTTCGGTCTCGATGCCGAGCCGGTCGGCGAGCTGGTCGTTCCAGATCAACGTGGTGGCATCGGGCCACTGGTCGGCCGACCAGTCGACCACCAGTTCGCCCAGATCGTCGGCGAACGTCGATTCCAACATCCCGCCAGGCTACGCCCGGACGCGGCGAGGGCCGGGCCCGCACGGATCGCTCCGTGGGTCCCGGCCCTCGCCGTCTGGCCGTCTCGGCGTTTCCCGCCCGCCGAATCAGCGCTCCTGTGGGCGACGAGCCACGATCAACCCCAAGCCGCCGGCGAGCAGCAACAGCAGCGCTGCGAGGCTCACGTTGGACGTGGAGTTGGTGCCGGTCTTGGGCAGCTCCGCCACGATCGTGGTCGGCGGCACTGCTTGCTGGTCGACCAGCGTGGTGGTCGGCAACACCGTGGTGGTGGTCTGCTCGGCGCCGGTCGAGCCGACACGTGCCGAGAGGTCGCACACCTGGTTCTCGGTCGGCTCACAGGTCAGATCGGTGCTCACGGCCTCTGTCAGACGGCCGGGCAGGGCGCCGGACACGACCGGGGCGAAGGTGCCCCGGACCCGAGCCTGGTTGACGACCGCATCGCCGGGGCGGATGTTGGCGTCGACCTTCACGAGCAGCGTGATCCGGGGAGCCGCTGCGCCAGGGGCGAGCGAGCCGTCCAGCGCGCAGCTCACGAGCTGCGGCTTGGAGGCCTCGGTCAGTTCGCACGTACCGGCCCCTCCCTCGACCTGGTAGCCGACGTAGGTGATCAGTTCGGGCATGCGGTCGTCGACCAGCACCGGGTCGAGTGTGATCGCCCCGGTGTTCGTGACGTCGAGGGTGTAGGTGATCTCCTGGTTGGGGGACAGTGCCGTGGCCGACACGTTCTTCAGGATCTGGACCGCTGCGAACGAGTTCACGATCGTGACACTGATCGACTCGCCGCGGTAGCCGGCGGCGATGAACCCGTCGGGGCTCACCGACGACTGCTGGGCGCCGCCGTCCTCGACCTCCTGGAACTTGTACTGGATGCCGGACGGGTTGAGCGTCGACGGGAGCGAGATCGTCTTGGTCTCGTTGTCGAGCAACGAGAACTGCAGTTCCCCGACGTACCCCTCGGCGCCCGCGCCTGGCACGAACCGCGAGACCTTGATCAGGTACTGCGTGTCGGCGCCCGGGCCGGGGCCCTGCACGTCCTTGGTGAACGTGACGTCCTTGGTGCACAGGGTGGTGACCGTTGCGCCGTTGGTCGCCACGACCTTGCCGCCCACCATGATGCTGATCCCGGCTGCGTCGCCGTCGATCGTGAGCGTGCCGTTGGCTGGGATGGTGGCCGAGCGGTCGGCGTCCCACGAGATCGTGACGGGCTGATCCTCGCCGTTGGTGACCTGATACCAGAAACCCCACACCGAGCGGTCGGCGTTGATCTCGTAGCACACACCGGTCACGGTGACGAGCGGCTTGCAGTCGCCCGAACCGGCGGGCAGGTCAGGGTTCCAGTCGCACGGCACCCAGCAGGTGTCGCTGGTCGGCGAGAGTTGGGCGATGTTGAAGGGGCCGAACTCGGTGGGGCCGTCGCTGATGTAGCCGGGCTGGATGTGGGCGGTGGCGGTGCGTGCGGTGAGGGGGCCGTCGTAGGTCCAGGTGTATCCGGGGTTGACGTCACCGATCAGGGTGCCGGGTGCCGAGCAGGTCGGCGGGGTCGGCGCTGCGTTGGGGGTGACGGGGATGACGCAGGTCTCGCTGGTGGGGGAGAGTTGGGCGATGTTGTAGGGGCCGAACTGGGTGGGGCCGTCGCTGATGTAGCCGGGCTGGATGTGGGCGGTGGCGGTGCGTGCGGTGAGGGGGCCGTCGTAGGTCCAGGTGTATCCGGGGTTGACGTCACCGATCAGGGTGCCGGGTGCCGAGCAGGTCGGCGGGGTCGGCGCTGCGTTGGGGGTGACGGGGATGACGCAGGTCTCGCTGGTGGGGGAGAGTTGGGCGATGTTGTAGGGGCCGAACTGGGTGGGGCCGTCGCTGATGTAGCCGGGCTGGATGTGGGCGGTGGCGGTGCGTGCGGTGAGGGGGCCGTCGTAGGTCCAGGTGTATCCGGGGTTGACGTCACCGATCAGGGTGCCGGGTGCCGAGCAGGTCGGCGGGGTCGGCGCTGCGTTGGGGGTGACGTGGCTGGCGCACGGGTCCTGGTTGGGGTCGAGTTGGGCGATGTTGTAGGGGCCGAACTGGGTGGGGCCGTCGCTGATGTAGCCGGGCTGGATGTGGGCGGTGGCGGTGCGTGCGGTGAGGGGGCCGTCGTAGGTCCAGGTGTATCCGGGGTTGACGTCACCGATCAGGGTGCCGGGTGCCGAGCAGGTCGGCGGGGTCGGCGCTGCGTTGGGGGTGACGTGCTTGACGCAGGTGGGACTGTCGGGCGAGAGCTGGGCGATGTCGAAGGGGCCGAACTCGGTGGGGCCGTCGAGGACGTAGCCGGCGGTGGCGGTGGCGGTCGCCGTGCGTGCGGTCAAAGGGCCGGCGTAGGTCCAGGTGTATCCGGCGTTGACGTCACCGATCAGGGTGCCGGGTGCCGAGCAGGTCGGCGGGGTCGGCACTGCGTTGGCGGTGACGTGCTTGACACAGGGCTCCTGGTTGGCGTCGAGCTGAACGATGTCGTAGGGGCCGTAGACGGTCTGGCCGTCGAGCACGTAGCCGCTCTTGGCGGTCGCCGTGGCGACTCGTGCCGTGTCGGGGCCGGTGACCGCCCAGGTGTACCCGGCGCCGTCGACGGTCACAACCGTGCCGGCTGCCGAGCAGGTGGGAGGCGTGAAGGCGGGAGCGGCGGGCGTGACGTGCACGACACAGGTCGGGCTGTTGGCGTCGAGCCGGGCGATGTCGTAGGGGCCGAACGTGGTCTGACCGCTGATCGTGTAGCCGGGGTTGGCCACGGCGGTGGCGGTGCGGGCCGTGAGCGGGCCGGCGTAGTTCCAGTTGTACGCAGTGGTATTGGTCCCGACCACGGAACCATCGCTGCTGCAGCTCGGCGGCGTGTATGCCGGGGCGACCGGTGAACCACCGTCACAGTTGGTGGAGGCCGGGCGGTTGAGGGTGATGCTGCCGGTGGCCGACGCGTTCGTCGTCTTGGTGGTCTTGTCGCGCCACTCGGACGAGACGTTGACGACCACGCTGGCCACGCTGGCCGGCTGTGATCCGATGCTGATCGGTCCGTACGGCACCTGATCGTCGGTCCACGCCCCGAAGCTGGTGTATGCCCCGCCGGCGATCTGGTGCTTGTTGCGCCAGTCCTTGTTCCAGTCCTGGTCGGAGCGGGCCGTGAACGTGCCGGTCCACGGCTGGTTGGCGCCGCAGGGGCGCGACGTCGTCTGCGACAGCACGGGGTGATGCGCCAGCGCTGCGCCGGGGAGGATCACCAGGCCGATCGCCGTGGCGACCAGTGCTGCGATCAGACCGGAAAGAAGGGTTCGGATCTTGCTCATCAGGGTTGTTCCGCCTTGCCATTCCCACGAAGGGTGGTTGTCATTGGTTCGAGCCGAGTTCGACGATCGGTGATGTCGCCGTTCCCGGTTGCTACGCAGAGTACGCGAATCTCAGCCCTTTGTGTCAACTATCTGCAACGTGCTTGACACAGACGTGAAGAAAAAAGACAGATGGAGTGCTGGCGTGGTTGTCTGAACGCAGAACGTGTTCGAATCGGCGAGCGTGGCGCTCAGCGGCCCGGGCGGATCAGACCGGATTCGTAGGCAGCCACCACTGCCTGCACCCGATCACGCACGCCCAGCTTGGTCAGCACCCGGCTCACGTGTGTCTTGACCGTGGTCTCGCCGAGGTACAGCTGCTCGGCGATCTCGATGTTGGAACGTCCCCTCGCCATCAACCGCAGCACGTCGAGCTCGCGTTCGGTCAGCTCGTCGATGCCCGGGACCGTGGTGAACCCTCCGCCGGCCGCCGCGAACGCCTCGATCAGACGCCGTGTGACCGAGGGTGCCAACAGCGCTTGACCGGCGGCGAGCAACCGGACGGCGGCGATCAGGTCGTCGGGCGGCGCATCCTTCAACAGAAATCCGCTGGCACCGGCTCGGATCGCGTCGTAGACGTACTCGTCCAGATCGAACGTGGTCAGGATCAAAACCCTGGTGCACAGCGTGGTGTCCTCGGCGATCTGCCGCGTTGCCCCGATCCCGTCGAGTTCGGGCATGCGGATGTCCATCAGCGCCACATCGGGCCGCAGACGCCGACACAGCTCGAGCCCCGCCCGTCCATCGGCGGCCTCGCCCACGACCTCGATGTCCGGCTCGCTCGCCAGGATCATCGCGAAACCGGTCCGCACCAGCGCCTGGTCGTCGATCACGACGGCCCGGATCACGCCGGCGCCCCTGCCGCCGAGACGTCCGGCGCCCCGGTCGATGAATCGGCCGCGTCAGGGGTGAGCGGCAACGTCGCCGCCACGCGGAAGCCACCCCCGGGCCGCGGTCCCACGCGCAGGGTGCCGCCGTACAGCTCCACGCGTTCGCGCATGCCGACCAGACCGTGGCCGGTCGATCTGGCGAGATCGTCGGTGCTGACCCCCGACCCCGTGTCGTCGATCTCGAGCCGCACCCCGACGGCGGAATGGGTGACCCGCACGCCCACGCGTGCACCGTGGCCGGCGTGGCGCATGACGTTGGTCAGCGCCTCCTGGACGACGCGGTAGGCCACGAGCTCGGCGCCGGGCGATCGATGTTCGGCGGCGATCCGTGAACCCTCGATCGTCAGGTCGACGGCGAATCCGGCCTCGCGAGTGTGGCGAATCAGCTCGTCGAGGTCGTCCAATCGTGGTTGGGGGGCCAGCGAGGCGACCTCGGTGTCGTTGCGCAGGACGCCGAGCATCCGTCGCAGTTCGCTCAGTGCCTGCCGGCCGGTTCCCTGGATGTCGGCCAAGGCGACCGCCGCACGGTCGGGCTGCGACGTCACGACGCGAGCGGCAGCACCCGCCTGCACCACCATCACACTCACGCCGTGGGCCACGATGTCGTGCAGGTCGCGGGCAATCCGGGCGCGCTCGGCGAGCACGGCTTGGCGGGCCATCAACTCTCGTTCCGCTTCGGCGCGCCGCATCCGGCCTTCGAGCTGTTCGACCTGGCGGCGACGGTCGACGACCATCTCGCCGACCATGGCGGCAAACAGGTGGATCGCCGCCACGCCGATCACCACGATCCCCGGCAACTCCGTGCTCGGCGCCAACACGCCCACCACCGCCACCAGGGTCAGGATCGCCACGGCGACACCGACGTACCGCCACACGCGAGGCCGGTCCGGTCCGCCGTGCGTGACCGCGGCGTAGACGGCGAGCACCGAGAACACGTCGAAACCGCTGGGATAGTCGGCCACCCAGAAGGCGATCGTGAGGACGGTGATCGCCGCAAGCGACCAGATCGGCCGGCGGCGCCGGAACGCGAACGCGGCCGTCCTGGCGAGCGTGAGGGCGATCGCCATCGCGTCCGTGGCGCGCTGGCCGCTCGAAGGCTCCGTCGAGAACTGACCGGCGACCGTCAAGGCACCCACGGCGACCGCGAACGCGATGTCGAGTGCGGTCGGATGTGCGTGCCACCACGCCGCCGAGCGGCGAACACCACGCCTCGAGAACGGCTCCACGGCCGCAACCGTACCGAGTCCGGCGGTGCCGGTCGTCGCCCGTACGCACGAACTCCGGTCATCCGTCGGGATGACCCCGCAGTCGCCCGACGATCAGTCGTCGGCGCGACGTTGGCGCTCGACGTTCCGCGTGCGACGCTAGGCGGCGTGACCTTGCGAGATGGCAACCTGCGTCGGTTGCGAGAAGGCCTGTTCGACGTGCTCGTCGTGGGCGCCGGGATCAATGGCGCCGTGTCGGCCGCCTCGTTGGCGGGTCGCGGCGCATCGGTGGCGCTCATCGACCGCGGTGACTTCGGAAGCTTCACCAGCCAGGAGTCGTCCAACCTGGTGTGGGGCGGGTTCAAGTATCTGGAGCACTACGAACTCCCACTGGTGTTCGGGCTGTGCCGCTCGCGCAACCGTTTGATGAAGGCGTATCCCGACAACATCCGCGAGATCGGCTTTCTCGCCGCGCTCGACCGAACCGCTCCCTACCGTCCGTGGTTCGCGGCGCTCGGGGCGACCGCCTATTGGGCGATCGGATTGTTCGGTACCAAGCCGCCCAAGGTGTTCGACGTCGAACGCGTCGGTGCCGCCGAACCGGCGATCCGCACCGACACGCTGCGCGGGGCGATCCAGTACCAGGACGCGTACCTGATCGACAACGACTCGCGTTTCGTGTTCTCGTTCGTCCGTTCGGCGATCGAAGCCGGTGCCACGGCGGCCAACTACGTCGAACTCGTGTCGGCCGAGCGCGTCGGTGGGCGGTGGGTGGCGCAGCTGCGTGACGTCGACACCGGCGAGTCGTTCACCACGTCGGCACGCGTGATCGTCAACGCCGCCGGACCGTTCGTGGACGACATCAACCAACAGTGGGGGCTCGATACCGCCCACCGGATCGTGTACTCCAAGGGTGTGCACCTCGTCGTGCCGCGTCTCACCACCACGCGGCACGACCGCGTGCTGGCCTTCTTCGACGACACCCAGCGCCTGTTCTACGTGATCCCGATGGGTCGTCGTTCCGTGATCGGCACCACCGACACCCGGATCGACACACCGTTCACCCACGTCGACGCCGACGACCGTCAGTTCCTGCTCGATCAGATCAACGCCCGCCTCGACCTGCCGCGCCCGCTCGAGGTCGGCGACATCATCGCCGAACGGTCCGGGGTGCGTCCTCTCGTCGTCAAGCGCGGCAGCGGCGATCACACGACCACCGACTGGACCTCGTTGAGCCGCAAGCACGAGATCGAACGTGACGACGACCGCCACGTCGTCACCGTGTTCGGCGGCAAGCTGACCGATTGCCTCAACGTCGGCGAGGAGGTGGCCTCCGAAGTGGAGGCGCTCGGGGTGCCGCTCGAACGCGACCTGCACAACTGGTACGGCGAGCCGGCCAAGGCCACCCGTACCGAGTTCTACCGGCAGGCCAAGCTGATGAAGCTCGACTCGTTGCGCAGCAAGCCCGACACCGAGCGGCTCTCCGACCGGTTGTGGCGCCGATACGGGCGCCGGGCGTTCGACCTGCTCGAGCTGATCCGGGCCGACCCGGCAATGGGCGCCGACGTGATGGACTCCGCCGACTACCTCCGCGCCGAACTCCGCACCGCCGCCGAGCACGAGATGATCGTCAAGCTCGACGACTTCATGCGACGCCGTTCCAAGATCGACTTGGTGGTGCACGACGACGACATCCGCAACTCGCCCGGCCTGCACGAGGTGGCCGAGATCCTGTTCGGCGACCAAGCCGATCGCCGACTGGCCGAATACTTCGAGAACAAGCCCACGATCGGCTGAACGTCCTCGGCGTTGGTCAGTGGACGCGGCTGTCGTGGACTCGGATCGGGGTGACCGGTTGGAGTCCGATCGCGTGCTCCCTCGTCAGTTCCGCCTGGACGTCGACGATCACGTGTGCGCCGGCATGCGTGTAGACGCACACGGCGCCGTCTTCGACGGCGGTGACCACCAGGCCTGCCACGGTCGAGCCACCGAGATAGTTCACGTTCGACGTCGACGGGGGCAGGCCGTCGATGAACTCGGAGCACCGCCCGACGGTGAGGAAGCCCGGACCGGCGGTGTCGGTGGCGACGACCGACAGGACGGCGCCGGGGGACTGCGTGCCGAGCTCGACCCGGACCACGGTGCCGGGAACCGGTTGCCCCGCGCACCAGATCGTTGCGCACTCGCGGGTGTCGATCGCCCGTCGTGACGGTGTCAGCTTCCAGCCGAATCCTGCCGAGGCGGGGTCGGCGCTCAGGCTTCCCAGTCGATCGACCACGATGTCACCGCCGGACAACGAGAATGCACACGAGCCGCTCGCGCCGGCAGCCACGATCGCCAGGTTGGCGCGGGCGCCGCCGTCGCCCGACACGTTCAGGTTCGAGAACGTCCCCGCCGGTCCGACGTCGGCGCAACGGCCGACCTGGAGCCAGCCCGGACTGGTGGCGCCGGACGAGGTGAGGTTGACGATCATCGCCGCCGCAGCACCGGTGGGCGGCGTCACCACGTGCGTCGTGGCGTCGCTGGGCGGGCCGGGCACACACCCGGCACCGGGGGTGCACACGCCGTCGACGCGGGTGTCGGTCAGCCGCGTCGGGGAACCGGGCTCGAACCACAGCCGGTCGCCCGACGCGGTCAGGTAGGCGGCCACGTCCACGATCGAGTGCACGCTGCTCGAGCGGAACACACAGAACCGGCCTTGTGCGTCGAGCGGCACGACCGCCATCGCCGCGACCGCTTGGCCTGGCACGTAGTTGATGGCCGACGTGGTGCGCGGGCCGCTCGTCGCACCACAGCTTTCGAGCGTGAGGAAGCCGGGTGCGGTGGCGTCGGCGGCGGTCACGTTGACCATCGCAGCGACGGCTCCGGCCGGGGGCGTGAGGGTGACGGGGAGGCGCCAGCCGGCTTCGGGCCGACCCGACCGGTTGCAGCGTTGGGCGGAGACACCGGCGTCGTCGACGACCGTGGTGCAGATCGCCAGCGGGTCGTGGCTGCGGTTGTAGGCGGCGATCGCTGTGGCCTGTGCCGGAGTACCGCGGAACTCGAAGTGGGGTGGGTCGCGGCTCACGATCGTGCGCAGCGTGTCGAGGCTCGGGCATCCGGTGTTCCAGCCGTAGCCGCCCCAGTACAGCCCCCACTTCTCGGCGGTCTGGATCACCCAGCGGGGCAGATCGGTCGTGATCGGCGTCTGGCAGGCCGTGGCACCGCCGACCGACGCGTACGTGGCGATCGGGTTGGTCCCGGCGTTCATGTCGATCGCCAGCCCGTAGGCGTGGTTCGACAGATCGTTCGGGTCACCGCTCGGGCAACTCCATCCGCCGTTGCCGCTCGTGCACCGGAACGAGTACCCGCTCACGTCTCGGACGCGGTAGCCGAACGTCGAGATCTCGTCGAGGAACCCCTCGAACAGGGCCTGGGCGGCGACGTGGGTCTGGATGGTTCCGGCGCGTTGCCCGGCGACCGGCTCGGCATTGCTCCCGATCTGGGTCGCCTCCCACCCGGCAAGGGCAGGTGAACCGTTGTACCGGTAGCCGTTCCACGACCAGCCGGTGCCGATGCCCGGCGCCGGAGGCTGCCCGAACCCGACCGCCGAGGGCTCGTAGTTGAAGGCCACGACGCAGCCGGCGACCTGTCCGGAGGTGGTCTGCTGGCTCGTGCAGCGCGGCGGTGGGACGGGGAGCACCCACGCCGTGGCGTCGAGCTGCTCGCCGGCGGCGCTGGCGACCGGCGTGGTCCGAGGTCCGACCCCGACGGTGAGCAGCGAGGCGAACGCCGACACCACCACCGCGGCCGGGATCATCGATTGGAAGCGCCGCCAGGGGCGGCGTAAGCGTGTGTGCACAGCTGGTCCTTGGAGGGAACCGCCCGCTGTCGTCATCGAATCGTAACAATTGCCGATCGGTTTCGTGGAACGCGCCGAGAACCCGGTCGGGTGAGACGGTCCACCCGGGCGGCGTGGACCACTCGGGTCATCGACACATCGGGGCATTCGCTTGACGCACGATCGTCTCAAGATCGCGTTGCGGCACCCCTTCGCTAGGGTCGTCGGCGTGATCGCCTGTGTGTACTGCGGCGGCCGGCACGCCAGCCCGGCCGAGGTCAAGCAGTGCTGGGCCGACCACGACGGCGGGTCCGACGGCGTTGCGCCCGACCGGCAGCCTGCGGTGCAGCGGGTCCTCGTCGAGCCCGATCGCCCGCCCGAGCCGGTGGCTTCCACGACCGAGCCCACGCCGGCCCCGCGTCCGAGTGACGCTGTCGCTGTGGCCGGCCGCGGACCGGCGAGGCTCGGTCGCAACGTGGTGGTGGGCGTCGACCAGGAAGCCCCAGGGCGCTGGGCCGGCTGCCCTCGCGTGGTCGTCGACGCAACGGTGCTCCGGGACCCCTCCGCCGTGATCAGCGACCTCCGAACTGCCGCCAACGGGCGCGTGTCGGTGGTGATCGAACTCGCCCGGGACCTGCCGGCGCCCGACACCGTCGAACGCCGCCCTCACCACGAGCTCGGTCCCGGGTTCACGTTCCAGCTCGACGACCTGCACCATCTGGTGTGGAGCAACAGCGTCGATGCCCGGTCCGGCGGTGCGCGGTTCGTGCCGATCGAACGGGCGGTCGCCGCCGGAGCGGCTTTGCTCGGCGACGACTCCGGCGATGTCGGCGTGCCCGGCGTCGGCCCCGTCTGGATCGACGCCGGGCCGGTGCGTCACACCGATCCGGTCGCCGGCGTCCCGGTCCTGCACGCCGTGCAGCTCGAGCACCGCTCGTTGGCCGTTCCGGCGCCGAATCAGACCACGGCCGCCCTCGCACCGGACCAGTTGGCCGCCGTCACGCACCCCGAGGGGTCGGCGCGGATCATCGCACCCGCCGGTTCGGGCAAGACGCGGGTGCTCACCGAACGGGCGCGTCACCTGCTGCGTGTCTGGAAGATCCCGGCCCCGGCACTCGGCCTGGTGGCGTTCAACAAACGCGCTCAGGAGGAGATCCGCGCCCGCACCTCCGACCTGCCCGGGCTCGACATTCGCACGCTGAACTCGATCGCCTTGGCCGTGATCAACGGCGTGCGACCGTTCGCCCCGCAACGCCAGCAGTGGCGCACGATCGACGAGCCCGACGTCCGGCGGCTGTTGCAGCGCTTCGTGCAGTCGCCCAAGAAGCTCAACGTCGACCCGATGGCGCCGTGGATCGACGCCCTCAGCCTGGTCCGGCTCGGACTCGTCGATCCGTTCGAGGTCGAGGGCCGCTACGGAGGCGACGTCGACGGCCTGTCCGAGGTGTGGCCGATGTACCGCGACGCACTCGAACGCCAGGGAGTGGTCGACTTCGACGACCAGATCCGGCGGGCGATCGAGGTGCTGCTCACCCAACCCGAGGCGCGCCGCGCCGCCCAGCGAGCCTGTCGTGTGCTGCTGGTCGACGAGTTCCAGGACCTCACCCCCGCCCACCTCCTGCTGATCCGGCTGTTGGCGGGTCCCGGTGGCGGCGTGTTCGGGGTGGGCGACGACGACCAGACGATCTACGGCTACAACGGCGCCGACCCCGGCTGGTTGATCGACTTCGAGCACTGGTTCCCCGGCTCCGGCGACCACCCGTTGGGGGTCAACTACCGCTGCCCTGCAGGGTTGGTCGACGTCGCCGACCGGTTGCTGCGGCACAACCGCCGTCGAGTGGCCAAGACCATCCGGCCGGCACCCGGCCGGGTCGACCTCGGCCCGGGTTGGTCGGTGGACGACGGCGACGACCCGGTCGCCGGCACGGTGGCCGCGGTCCGGCAGGCGCTCGCCGTCGGCGCCGCTTCCGACGTGGCGGTGCTCACGCGGGTCAACGCCACGATCGCACCGGTCCAGGTGGCGCTCGGGGTGGCCGGGATCGGGTACAACGGTGGGGTCGGCTCCGAGTACGTCGAACGCACCTCGGTTCGGGCGGCGCTGGCGTGGCTGCGGCTGGCGTCCGGCGCCGAGTTCCAGGCGGCCGACATCGGCGAGGCCCTGCGCCGACCGTCCCGTTCCCTGCGCCCGAAGATCCGTGACTGGGTCGCCGAGCAGCGCACTCCCGAGGGGCTGCTCCGCCTCGCCGACCGGGTCACCAACGACAAGGACGCCACGCGCATCCGCGAGTTCGCCGGCGACATCGCCCGCCTGCAGGCGATCATCAACAGCGGCGCCACCACCGCTCGCGTGTTCACGGCGCTGATCGACGAGATCGGTTTGGGGGGCGCCGTGTCCACCCTCGATGTCAATCGGCACGGGATGAACCGCGCCTCGCAGAGCGACGACCTGCTGGCGCTGCGCCAGATCGCCCGGCTGCAACCCGACCCGTCGGCGTTCGAGGGCTTCCTGCGTCAGGCGTTGCTCACCCGCAGGGACCCCGATGGCGTCACGCTCGCCACGGTGCACCGCGTCAAGGGCCAGGAATGGCCGCACGTGATCGTGCACCTGGTCTCGAACGACCAGTTCCCGCATCGCCTCTCGGAGGACCGCGAGGAGGAACGTCGCCTGTTCCACGTGGCGATCACGCGTGCGTCGTCTCACGTCACCGTGGTCACCGGCGACCATCCCAGCGAGTTCGTGGCCGAGCTCACCGACGAGCCGCCGCCTCCCGGCTCGATCGTGTCGTTCCCCACCGCGCCCACGCGGGCGGCCGCCGTCGCCAAGCCCGCCCCCCGTCGGGAGCCGTCGGACCACCCGTTGCTCGACCGCGAGCGGGTCATGGCCGTGGTGGGACTCGGCCTCGTCGACCAGGGCCAGACCTGGACGATCACCGAGCTGGAACCGGCCGCCGCCGTGGCGGTCCGGAACGCGACGACCAGGAAGTTCGCGCTGGGCCAGAAGGTCGAGACCACCGGGCGTCAACGCGGGATCCTGCGGCCTCGCTCCGGCGACGTCGAGGAAGCCAGCGTGCGGCTGTTCGACCTGCTGCGCGCCTACCGCGACTCGGTGCGCGACGGCAAACCGGCGTACACGGTGTTCGACGATAAGACCTTGGCTGCGATCGCCACCGCGATCCCTGCCGACCTGGCGGCGCTGGCGGGTGTCAAGGGCGTCGGCCCGGCCAAACTCGAGCAGTACGGCGACGACGTGCTGGAGCTGGTCGTCGCCGCCACCGACCCCGGCCCGGCGTGACAGGCGGACAGGGATGCGGGTCGTGGCGGGGCGCGGCTGCGACAATGCGAGCGTGACGGTGGTCGATCGCATCCGGCGCCTGGGCGCATCGATCGCCGCCCGACGCTTCGGGCCGCATGTCGTGCTGGCGGGTCTGGCGCTGGTCCTCCGCCTGGGTTGGGTGCTGTCGGTACGGCGTCGGGCGTTCGCCTTCAACGACGCCATCATGTATCACACCTCCGCCATCAGCGTCAGCCGGCTGGACGGGTACGTGCCACTCACGGGCGGGCCGACGGCGCGTTGGCCACCCGGGTTCAGCACGGTGCTGGGCGGCCTGTACGCCGTGTTCGGGATCCGGCCGGTCGTGGGCGAGATCTTCAACGCCGTGGTCGGCGCGGCGACGGTCGTGCTGCTGATACTGATCGTGGAACGTGCCGTGGATCGCCGCACGTCGATCGTGGCCGGCGCCATGCTGGCGGTGCTGCCGGGGCCGATCCTGTGGACCGACGTGCTGGTGTCGGAGACGATCTACATGGCGGTGTTCATGGTGGCCGTGCTGATCCTGGTGCACGCTGCGCCGACCTGGCGTTGGGCGCTGCTGATCGGCGCCGTGGCCGGGGTGGGCTCGTTGTTCCGTGGCGAGGCGCTGACCTGGCTGCTGCTGCCGGTCGTGGCCTGGTGGGGCACCGTGCCGATCGGGTCGCTCGTGCGTCGCATGGCGATCGCCGTCGGCGCCGTGGCGGTCGTGATCGCCCCCTGGACGATCCGCAATGCGATCGCCATGGATGCCTTCGTGCCGGTCGCCACCAACGCCAGCCAGACCTTGTGGTCGGGTCACAACCCTGGTGCGACCGGCGGCCAGACCTATCCGCCGGCCGGCTTCGAGGATCAGTTCGGGACCGAACTCCCGGCCCGCGAGCTGGAGGCGTCGGCGGCGTTGCGGTCCGAGGCGATCCAGTACGTCGTCCACCATCCGCTGCGCGAGTTGGAGCTGATCCCGCTCAAACTGATCCATCTCAACCGGGGTGATTCGTACGCCTTGGACTGGGTCAACGCCCCGGGCACCGGTGCCGAACCGCCGCTCTCGGCGATCGACGCCGAACGGATCGGTGTGGTGGCCGACGCCGGCTACTTCTCACTGCTGGCGACGGCCGTGCTGGGCGCCTGGTGGTTGGGACGAGGGTTCTGGCGTACCCGGATCGGCCGCCTGGTGGCCACGTCGATGCTCACGATGTGCGTGCTGTACGGGTTCGTGTACTACGGCAACTACCGCTACCGCATGCCGTACGAACCGTTGATGGTGATCGTGGCGGCCACGTTCGTCACTCGTATCCGGCCGTTGCGTCGGGCCGCCGGAGCCGTCGACACGATTGCTCCGTGACGTGCGTCGGCCGCCGACGCGCGCGGCCGATGCTGCGTTACCGTGACGGTGTGCGACCTGATGTGCTGACTGCCGAACGTCCGAAGTGGCGTGGGCTGATGCACATGTGGACGTTCTGGTTGGCGATCCCGGCCGGCGCGCTGCTGATCGTGTTCGCCGAAACGACCGCGGCTCGGGTGGCGGCCTCGATCTACACCGGCACGCTGCTGGCGGTGTTCGGCACGTCGGCCGCCTATCACCGCCTTGCTCAGACGTACCGCGCCCGCATGATCATGCAGCGGATGGATCACTCGATGATCTATCTGCTGATCGCTGGCAGCTATGTGCCGCTGTGCGTCGTGGCCCTGAAGGGTGCGTGGGGGATCTCGATCCTGTCGGTCGTGGGCGGGCTCGGGTTGCTGGGCATCACCCTCAAACTGTTCGCCTTCGAGCGCTTCCAGTGGGTGAGCTACGCCCTGTATCCGGTCATGGGATGGGTCGCCGTGATCGCCGGGCCGCAACTCGTGCACCACCTGACCACGCTCGAACTGGTGCTGGTGATCGCCGGAGGGCTGGCCTACACGATCGGATTCCCGGTGTTGCTGACGCGTCGCCCCGATCCGTGGCCCACCGTGTTCGGGTACCACGAGGTCTGGCACGGGTTCACCGTGGTGGCGGCCATGCTCCACTTCGGCGCCGTCGCCCTGCTCATCGCCTGAGCCGACCTCGGTTCACCCGATCGGCCGGACGAGGATCAGAGCGGGGTTGTCGGGGCCCCACATCCACGTCTCCTCGATCGGGACGAATCCGGCCGCGAGGTAGAACCGCCGCGTCGCCGCGTAGCCCTCGTCGGGGTGCGACGGTCCGAGCGTCTTGACCTCGATCATCCGCACGCCGGCGGCCGCATGGTGCTGTTCGAAGGTCGCCACCAGCAAGCTGCCCAGTCCATGTCGGTGGTGCTCTGGGCGCACGGCCATCAACTCGATCTCGGCGCACTCCGGGAAGTGCCGTCTGCCCGAGATGATCGCGACCGGTCGGTCGTCTGCGCCGATCACCACCCACGTCTCGTTGGCGGCACAGAAATCGGCGTAGGCGGTGTTCGCCTCAGGAATGCCGAACCAATCGGGCAGGCTGGCCAGGATCTCGTCGCAGGCACGCCGCGCCGGCTCGCCCTCGATCGAAGCGATCCTGAAGTCGGTCAGTCGACGGTCCACGTTCCGTTGCTGCGCAGCAGCGTCGACAGGTCGCCGGGGCCCTTCTTCTCGAACGCCGAAGCGAGCTGGGCGGCCACTGCCGAGGTGTATTCGGGGCGTTGCGCCTCGCGGAACACCCCGAACGGGGTCGGGGAGTGGTCGTCGGTGTTGAGCCGGGCCAAGGCGAACGCCAACGACGGGTAGGCGTGATACCGGTCATGGACCAGGATCCGGTCCAGACCGACGTCTGCCACCTCGACCAACTGGAGGTGCCCGTCGGTGCCCATCATGACGCCCCGCTGACGCTCGGCGCCGAACAGGATCGGCTCGCCGTGCACGAGGTCGATCATCATCTCGTCGCGCACGCTGCGCTTGGTGATGTCGTTGAACTGGCCGTCGTTGAACACGTTGCAGTTCTGGTAGATCTCGACGAACGACGTGCCGACGTGTTCGTGCGCAGCACGGAAGATGTTCATCATGTGCTGACGGTCGAGGTCGTGGGTGCGGGCGACGAAGCTGGCCTCGGCGCCGAGCGCCACCGACAACGGGTTGAACGGCGGGTCGATCGAGCCGAATGGCGTCGACTTGGTGACCTTGCCGACCTCGGAGGTGGGTGAGTACTGGCCCTTGGTGAGCCCGTAGATGCGGTTGTTGAACAGCAGGATCTTGAGGTTCACGTTGCGACGTAAGGCATGGATCAGGTGGTTGCCGCCGATCGAGAGCCCGTCGCCATCGCCGGTGATCACCCACACGTCGAGGTCAGGGCGTGCGACCGCCAACCCGGTGGCGATCGCCGGGGCGCGACCGTGGATCGAGTGCATGCCGTAGGTGTTCATGTAGTACGGGAACCGGCTCGAACATCCGATGCCGGAGATGAACACCGTGCGATGCGGCTCGATGCCGAGTTCGGGCATCAGCTGCTGGACGGCCTGGAGGATGCCGTAGTCGCCGCACCCCGGGCACCACCGCACCTCTTGGTCGCTGGTCCAGTCCTTCTTGGTGGTCAGTTGCACAGCGGTGTCGCTCACGACGCGTGTCCTGTCTTCTCGCTTCGGGCCTTCTCGATCGCAGCTTCGATTTCTTTGGTGGTGAACGGCAGGCCGGCGACCTTGCTGATCGACTGGGCGTCGATCAGGTACTTGCCGCGGATGATGTTGCACAGCTGGCCCCGGTTGAGCTCGGGCACGAGCACCGTCGTGAACTGTTTGAGCTTGGGCCCGAGGTCATTGGGGAGCGGGTTGAGGTTGGTGAGGTGGATCCAGGCCAGCTTGTGGCCGGCACGGCGCTGGCGCTGCACCGAGGCGTGGATGGCGGCCCAGGTCGAGCCCCATCCGAGCATGCAGATCTCGGCGTCGGCGTCGCCGTGGATCTCGAGTTCGGGGTAGTCGTCGGCGATCCGGGCCACCTTGGCGGCCCGCAGGTCCCCCATCAGGGCGTGGTTGGCCGGCGTGTAGTCGATGTTGCCGGTCTTGTCGGCCTTCTCGAGCCCGCCCACCCGATGGGTGAGGCCGGGTGTGCCGGGAATCGCCCAGGGCCGCGCCAAGGTGTCGGGATCGCGCAGGTAGGGCAGGTAGACCGGGTTGCCGTCGTCGTCGACGCCGTTCGGTTCGGTGGTGAACGGCACCGAGATGTCGGGAAGCGAAGCGATGTCGGGGATACGCCACGGCTCCGAGCCGTTGGCGAGGTAGCCGTCGGAGAGCAGGATCACCGGGGTGCGGTACTTGAGCGCGATCCGTGCCGCTTCGATGGCAGCGTCGAAACACTGAGCGGGGCTGTAGCTGGCCACGATCGGAAGCGGCGCCTCCCCGTGCCGGCCATACATGGCGATGTTGAGGTCGGCTGCCTCGGTCTTGGTGGGCAGGCCCGTGGACGGGCCACCGCGCTGGATGTCGATGATCAGCATCGGCAGTTCGATCGACACGGCCAGCGAGACGGTCTCGCTCTTGAGTGCGACGCCGGGGCCCGAGGTGGTGGTGACACCGAGGTGTCCGGCGAAGGCGGCGCCGAGCGCCATGCCGGCTGCCGCGATCTCGTCCTCGGCCTGCACGGTGCGCACGCCGAAGTGCTTGTGCTTCGACAGCTCGTGGAGGATGTCGGATGCCGGCGTGATCGGGTAGGAGCCGAGCGTGACGGGCAGCTTGGCGAGTTGCCCGGCCGCCACCAGACCCCATGCCAACGCCATGTTGCCGGTGATGCTGGTGTACTCGCCTGCCGGGAGCCGCGCCGCGCGAACCTCGAAGCGGTGGCCGACGGCTTCGGTCGTCTCGCCGAAGTGGACGCCGGCCAGGAATGCCGCCTCGTTGGCGGCGGCGACCATCTCGTTCTTGCCGAACCGGTCACGGATCCACTCCACCGTGGGCTCGATCGGTCGCGTGTACATGAACGACACCAGCCCGAGTGCGAAGAAGTTCTTCGAACGTTCAGCGTCGCGCGGCTTGACGCCGAGCGGCTCGCACGCCTGCTTGGTGATCGACGTCATCGGCACCTTCAGCACGCGGTACCCGTTGATCGTGCCATCGGTGAGCGGGTTGGTCGCGTATTCGGCCTTCTCGAGGTTGCGCTCGTCGAAGGCGTCCTCGTTGATGATCAGCGTGCCGCCTTGCTCCAAACGGTGCAGGTCGGCCTTGAGGGCGGCCGGATTCATCGCAACCAGCACGTTGGGCTCGTCGCCCGGCGTGGTGATGTCGTGGTCGGAGATGTGGACCTGGAAACTCGACACGCCGTTGACCGTTCCGGCTGGGGCGCGGATCTCGGCGGGATAGTCGGGCATCGTCGACAGGTCGTTGCCGAACGACGCGCTCACCGAGGTGAAGCGGTCGCCGGTCAGCTGCATGCCGTCCCCCGAGTCGCCGGCGAAACGGACGACGAGTCGATCGATCACCTCGGCGTGGCCGTTGTGGTCTGCTCCGAACTCGGACCGGTCGATGGTGTCGGTCATGGTGATCCTCCCCTTCGTAGCGGCACCGCTCCCCAGCGGCGTGCTACCTGGGTCTCACCCTAGCCACGTGGGTGCCGTGTCGGCCGATACGAACCGGCAATTCCCCTGCTCATCCGGAGACGATCACCCCGCAGGCGATCCGGCCGCCACTGTTGCCGTTGGCGATCGGGCCGAAGTCGTCCTCGTTGGCGTGGATGACGATCGCGCTGCCGACCTTGCCGGCGATCGTGTCGAACAGGGTCGTCGGGCCGTCGCTGAGCGTGACGCGTTGGGTCGATGCGTTCAGACGACCTTGCAGGTCGTCGTTCACGATCAGGTTCGGGAGATCGCCGGCGTGGTCCGCGTGCTGTGCGGCGGTCGGGTTGTAGTGGGCTCCGGCTCCCGAGAAGGCACCGCTGACCGAAGCACACGAACCCGTCTCGTGCAGGTGCACGCCGTGGTTGCCGGCCGGGAGCCCGGCGACCTTGACGTTGACGTGCACCGTGCCGTCGGCATCCTGGACGAACCTGGCGAACCCGATCTCGTTGCCGCTGAGGTCGACGATGGTCGCCTCGGCGTGCTGAGCGGGAGCGGCGTCGGCCGGTCCGACCGTCATCGTGAGTGCGAACGCGCCGGCCACGACGGCGGCGGCACCGAGTCGTGCATGTGTGGTGTTCATGGGTACTCCATTCGGGTTTGTGGTGTGGGTGAGAAGGCGAGTGGGTGAGTCGGCGCCTTGTGGCGCGGCGGCTTGTCGGATGAGTGTCAGGCGAGGTCTGAGGTGGCGAGCGCGCCGCTCAGCAGCGCGATTGCGATGAGCAGGGCGACGCCGGCGACGATCAGCAGCACTCGCGCCGGTCGCGGGAGACGCCACCCGTCGCGGATCGGGGCGACGACCGTCGAGGCGGCGCCGATGATGATCACGTACGTCGCCGCCATCAGGAGCAGCCCGGCCGGTTTGCGCCAGTGGAGTCCGTCGTCCCAGGCATCACCGAGCAACATGACGGGGATCGGCGCGGCGATCAGCACCATCGCCCACCGCGCCGGGCGCGGCCAGTCGCTGCGCCAACGCCCCAGCGAGGCGCTCACCACCGTGGGCAGCATGACGCCGCCGGCACCGACGAACAACGCCATCGCCAGAACACCTCCGAACGTTCTGGCTGTCGTCGTCGCCCGTCGTCGTCGGCTGCGGCGGCCGGCACGCGCGATGCCGAAGCCGGCCCCTGCCATCGTGAATGCGATGACGATGAAGATCGTGCCGTTCCAGGTGAACTCCGGATCGTCGCTGATCAATCGCATCCAGCCCCGGGACACCGCACCGAGCGCCGCCCCGGCACCGGCTCCGAGGACGATCCAAGTGATCGCACCCACATCCGGTCGTGGGGCGTCGTGCCGTGAACGTTCGGCGACTGGCGGTGCGGTGAGCATGATCTGACGGACGACGAGCGATGCGATTCGGGTGACGCCTGTGGCATGTGTCGGCGATGTCGCCCGCGACGATGGCTCGCACGTCTGTCACGGTGTGCCACCCCCGAATTCGCGACATCGTTCGGCGTGGCAGGCTGACCGCATGGCACGCCAGCGGTTGCAGCACGTGTTCCGAAGGCATGGGTCGGCGGCATGACCGCGGCGTTGCTCGTCCCGTGTGCCGAACCGGTGCGGCCCGTGTCGGTGATGCTGGCGATGCTCGACGCCGCTCGCGCTGCGGGTGTCCGCATCGACCCGATCGCCGACGACCTGGTCGTGCGGCTGTTCCGCGCCGAGGGTCGTTCGCTCGTGCGGCTCGCTCGACTGTTCGTGGACGACCGCAACGCCGCCGAGGACATCGTCCAGGAGGCGTTCCTGCGGTTGGCGCGTCACGCCGGCGACATCGACGACGTGGAGCGGGCGCCGGCATACGTGCGATCGATCGTCCTCAACCTCGCCCGCGACCACAATCGACGTGGTCTGGTGTCGTTGCGACATCACGCCGCCTCGGTGGTCGACCCGGGTCGTGCGCACAACGACCCGACCGAGGTCATCGCCGATCGGCTGGTGCAGGACGCCGACCACCTGCGGGTACTCGAGTGCGTCCGTCGCCTGCCTCGTCGTCAGCGCGACTGCATCACCCTGCGCTATTTCGAGGAGTTCTCGATCGATCGTGTCGCCGACACGCTCGGGCTTTCCCCCAACTCGGTCAAGACCCATCTCCGGCGCGCCCTCGATCATCTCGCTCGGCTGCTCACCGAACCGCCCGGGAGCACATCATGACGGGCGTCGGGTTGGGTGACGTCGAGGCCCGCCTGATCGCCGCCTTCGACGACGTGCGCTCGACCGTGGTCGAACACCCCGATCTGTTCGAGCGGGTCGAACGGTCGATCGAGGATGCCGCAGCGCGGCGCCGGTTCCGGCGCATGTTGGCCGGTGGTCTCGTCGCCTTCGTCGCCGCCAACGTCGGTCTTGCACTGGTCCTATCCGAACACAGAAATGGGAGGTTCACCATGCCGTGGTGGGTCGTCGAATTGATCACCGACATCGTGTTGATCGCCATCGCGATCGCGTTGGGTCCGTTCATCAAACGCTTCGGCCGTGCGTACGCGGCCGACGTGTTCCAGGACAATCCGCGTACCGGGAAGAGCTACCTCGTGCTGACCGACGTCGCCTACTACCTGATCTTCTCGGCGTTCATCCTGTTCACGATGCAGTTCCACGAATCTCCGGCCTGGAGGACATCGCGGGCGGACCTCCTGGAGCACCAGGTGTCGCGAGTCGCCGGCATCTTGCTGATCATGGGGATCCTCCACAGCCTCAACGTGATCGCCCTGCCGTTGATCGCCAACTTGTTGTCGAGCGGCGCGAGATCTCCACGCGGCGACCAGCGCGGCCGGCGCGCAGCGGGGCCGATCGAGGCCGGTGCCTGGTTGTTGCGGATCGAGCCGGCGAGTCACGCCGCCGACGGATCACCCGAGCCTGGCGACCAGCGCTGACCGTCAGCGGGCGGCGACCTTCGACGCTCGCCGCTCGAACTGCATCACGCCGTCGTCGAAATCCTGCTCGAGCAGTTGCCGGTCGGGGTGGTAGCGCTGGAGGTTGAGCCACGGCGCTCGATCACCCTGCTTGGGCAACATCGCTGCCATGCGCTGGATGTACCCGGCCGAGAAGTCGTCGATGTACGGCCGGTATGGCATCGACCGGTCGCTGTCGCGGAGGCGTGGGACGGCGATCTCGGCTCCGGCCTCGCGCAGGTGATTGAGCAGCCGGCACACGTACTGGGCGATCATGTCGGAACGCAACGTCCAGGATGCGTTGATGTAGCCGAACGTTGCCGCCATGTTCGGGACATCGCTGAACCCGACGCCGCGGTAGGTGTAGACCTCGGCGAAGTCGACCGGAGTGCCGTCGACCTCGAAGTCCATCTCGCCGAACGTGACGAGGTTCAGGCCCGTGGCCGTGATCAACACATCGGCGTCGATCTGTCCACCGGACGCCATCCGCACCCCGGTGGGTGTAACCGTCTCGATCGTGCCGGTCACGACCGAGGCGTTCCCCGACGTGATCGCCTTGTACAGGTCGCCGTTGGGGATCAGGCACAGCCGCTGGTCCCATGGCCCGTAGGTCGGCGTGAAGTGTTCGGCGGTGACCGCATCGCCGAGCTCTTTGCGCACCATCTTGAGCAGGCGGCGCTTGGCCTTGTCGGGCTTGGTGCGAGTCTGCCGGTAGAAGAACTGGCCGAGCGCCAGGTTCTTGCGACGCGTGATCGACGCCGCCACGCGCACCGGCAGCACCTTGTTCAACGTGTTGGCGATCACGTCGCGGTCCGGGAGCGAGACCACGTAGGTGGGGGAGCGCTGGATCATGGTCACGTGTGCGGCGTCGTTCGCCATCGCCGGGACGAGCGTCATCGCCGTCGCACCCGAGCCGATGACCGCCACGCGCTTGCCGCGGTAGTCGAGGTCGCTCGGCCATTCCTGGGGGTGGACGACGACCCCGGCGAAGTCGGACAGGCCGGCGATCTCGGGGCGATACCCGCCCCGGTAGGAGTAGTAGCCGGCGCACATGAACAGGAACGAGCAGGTGTAGACGACCGGCTCACCGGTGTCGGTGCGACGAGCCCGGATCGTCCACCTCGCCTGATCGGACGACCAGGAGGCGGCGTCGACGTGGGTGCGATAGCGGATGTGGCGGTCGATCCCGTATTCCTCGGCGGTCTCACGCAGGTAGGACAGGATCGCCGGGCCCCCGGCGATCGACTGCTCGTGCGTCCACGGTTTGAAGGGGTACCCCAACGTGTGCATGTCGCTGTCGGATCGGATCCCCGGGTACCGGAACAGGTCCCAGGTACCGCCCAGCGTCTCGCGACCCTCCAGCAGCAGGAACGAGCGGTCGGGGCACATCGTCTGCAGCCGGTAGGCCGCTCCGATCCCCGACAATCCGGCGCCGACGACCACCACGTCGACATGTTCTGCGTCCATGGCCCGAAGGTAGCGGGCGCGACCGGCGCCACCGCGAGCCAGGCATCTTCGGGCATCCCGCGCTGCACCTTCGACCGGCCGCTCGCACCTGTCGCACGGTGCCGGTCGGCGTTGGAATCGAGGCCATGACTGCAATGTTCGAATTCGCCGGCGGAGCACTTTCCGTCAACCCATCCTCGTACGAGACGGCGATCTCGTTCGAGGTGTTCAACGTCGGAGACGAGGGCGGCACGTGTGAAGTCGGCTGCGAGGTCGACGACACCTGGATCACGTCGTGGAGCGCCTACCTGGAGCCGGGCTTCGGGGATCGCCCCAGCGTGAGCCTGGGCGAGATCAGCACCGGCCAACACACGGCACTCGTGTACGTTAACCCGGGCTCAGGCAGCAACGACCACCTGTCGCAGGATTTCTTCGTCTGAGCTGGCGGTGAGCCTGGTCAGGCGAGGTTCTCGCCGTCGAAGATCTCGCTCACGCTGGTGTCGTCGAACACGGCGCTGAGCGCCTCGGCGATGATCCCGGCCACGGACAGCACCTCGATCTGCGGGATCTGCTTCTCGACCGGCAACGGCAGCGTGTTGGTGAGCACGATCTTGGACAGCGGTGCGTTCTTCAAACGATCGATCGCCGGGCCGGACAGCACCCCGTGGGTCGCCATCGCCCACACCTCGGTCGCCCCTCGGGCGAGCAGGATCTCGGCGGCCGACACGATCGTGCCGCCGGTGTCGATCATGTCGTCGGTCAGGATGCACAGGCGACCTTTGACGTCGCCGATGACCTCCTTGGCCTCGACCACGTTGGCCTGGCCCTTCGGGCGCCGCTTGTAGATGAAGGCGATGTCGGCTTCGCAGTCGTGCAGGTGCTGAGCCATCCGTTCGGCGACCTTGATCCGACCCGAATCGGGCGACACGATGACGGGTGCGTCGGGGGCCTGCTGGCGGATGTAGTTCTCCAAGACCGGCGCGGCCGTGAGGTGGTCGACCGGTCCCTCGAAGAAGCCCTGGATCTGTCCGGAGTGCAGGTCGAGCGAGATCATGCGCTTGGCACCGGCGGCCTTGAACATGTCGGCGATCAGGCGCGCCGTGATCGGCTCGCGGCCCTCCGCCTTGCGGTCCTGGCGGGCGTAGCCGTAGAACGGGCAGACGGCGGTGATCCGTTTGGCCGACGCGCGATAGGCGGCGTCGATCATGATCAGTTGCTCCAAGATCGAGTCGTTGATCGAGCGGCCGTCGACGCCGTAGTGACTCTGCATCACGAACACGTCGCATCCGCGCACGCTCTCGGCGAACCGCGGCCGCACCTCGCCGTTGGCGAACTCGACCAGATTGGGGTCACCGAGCTGCTGCCCGAGGTGCATCGCCACCTCCTCCGCCAACGCCGAGTGGGTACGCCCCGAGTAGAGGGCGAGCTTTTTGGTGGTGACCTTCTCCATGGGGGTGCCCCTCCCCGGGGCATGTGGATTCGGGGTTGGCGGCCGTGACAGTCGCGGGTGGGCGATCAGTCCGTGGGTGCAGTGTAGAACGCGCCGGTGACGACACCGTCACCCACGCTCGTGCCGGGCGTGAGATGGGCGAACGGGCCGACGACGGCGCCGTCGCCGATCGTCGCCTCGGCCCCCACCGTGTGGCGCACGGCACTGCCCTGGCCGACCGTGCAGTCCGTCAACTGCGTGTGTGGGCCGAGGTCACAGTCGTCGCCGACGGTGGTCTCGCCCTGGAGGATCGTGCCCGGGTAGATCGTGATGTCACGCCCGAGGGCGACCGTGACGTCGATGAACGTCTGGCGCGGGTCGAGCATGGTCACGCCGTTCAACAGCCAGTGACGGTTGGTGCGGTTGCGGAACTCGCGTTCCGCCAACGCGAGCTGCCAACGGTCGTTGACTCCCTGGGTCTGGGTGGCCGGGGCCTGCATGACGCCGACCCGGTGGCCCATCGCCGCCAAACCGCCGATCACGTCGGTCAGATAGAACTCGCCCTGGACGTTGTCGGTGGTGAGGTTCCTCAACGCCGGACCGAGCAGGTCGCGCCGGAACGCGTAGATGCTGGTGCACACTTCGCGCACATCGAGTTCGTCGGGGGTTCCGTCGCGCTGCTCGACGATCCGCAGCACCCGACCGTCGCCCGCTCGGATGACCCTCCCGTAGCCGGTCGGGTCGTCGAGCACGCTCGTGACCATGGTGGCCGCGTTGCCGTTGGCGACGTGTGTGGCGACCAACTCGTCGAGCGTGTCGGGGTGCAGCAACGGGGTGTCACCGGGGAGCACGACCACGATCGCGTCGTCGTCGTAGTCGTCGCCGCCGATCGCCGCCATACCGATCGCCGCCGCGTCGCCGGTGCCGAGCTGCTCGACCTGCTCGGCGAACGCCACGTTGGCCCACGGTGGCGCTGCCTCGTGCACGCGCTTGGTCACCTGCTCCGCCCCGTGCCCGACCACCACCACGGTACGCGTCGGCTGCAACTTCTCGAGCGAGAAGATCACATGCAGCACCATCGGCCGCCCACAGATGCGGTGCAGCGGTTTGGGTCGCTCGGACCGCATTCGGGTGCCGGCGCCGGCGGCCAGGACGATTGCGGAAACGCTCATGGTGGGAGAGGGCCTTTGTGGGGGGATCCGGTGCATGGTGCCGGTGGCGTGATCAGGGCGGGTGCCCGACACGTCGCTGGTCAGTTCCGGAGAGAGGATTCGAACCCCTATACGCGGCACCAAAAACCGCTGTCCTACCATTGAACGACCCCGGACGGTCACGTCGTCACCGACGTCTCCACGGTAGCGGTCAAAGCGGTGCCGCCACACGTCGACGAGCACCCGGCGGGTGGCGGTCGAGACGATCACCGTGTCGCCGCCGTGGGGGCCGAGATCGTCGATCGCAGTGTCGACGGTCGGCCGGGGCGACGAGATCGCATCGTCGGCCGGGTTTCGGTCGCGGGTTTCGGTCGGAGGTGCGCGCCCGGTAGCGTTGCGAGCCTTATGGGTTCGCTCGTCAAGAAGCGCCGCAAGCGCATGCGCAAGAAGAAGCACAAGAAAATGCTTCGCCGCACGCGTCACCAGCGTCGCAAATAGCTCCAGTCCGTATCCGACTGGCGACGTCCGCCCGCCCCTGTTCGATTTTCGATCAGCGTCGGACGGTACGCGCCACGACCACTTCGGCGCCCTTGCTGCTCAACGCGGCGAGGGCGTTGTCGTGTTTGCCGTGCACGTACCAGGTCGCCCCGCTGCCGGCGAGTACCGGGATCTCGCCGCACAGGTCGCCGATCATGCCGCGCCACGTGGCCAATGCCGGCTCGACGACGATCGCCGCCGGTTCGAGGTCGTTGGGGCCGTCGGCGGTGGGTCCCCCGAGTGCGTCCCATGCCCGGTACACGGCAGGCGTCGACGCCGACAGCGGGGGCACGACGAGTGTGACGGTGCGCGGTTCGAACGGGAGCGGGTCGACCTGCTCGCCGATTCCACCCACGTGGGCGCGACCGCCGATCAGGCAGAACGCCACATCGGCGCCGATCGCGCTCGCTGCAACCGGATCGCTCCACCCAGCCCAGCGCAGCACGGCGGCGGCGTCGCTGGACCCACCGCCCAACCCACCGCCGTGGGGAATCCGCTTGTCGATCGTGACCGATGCCGAACGCCCGGCCAGGTCGAGGGCGCGTTGCACCAGGTTGCGGGCGTCGGTGGGCACGCCGGCGGCGTAGCGGCCGATCGCCGTCAACCCCGTTCCGGACGGATCGATGCGGAGCAGGTCGGCCAGCGACAGGCTCACCATCTCGGCATCGATCAGGTGGTATCCGTCGGCCCGAACTCCCGTGACCCGCAACGACAGGGTCAGCTTGGCGTGCGCCACGACCTCGGCGACGTCATCGATCGTCATGGCCGTTGGCGCTCGGGTCGGCACTCGTGACGGGGCGCGTCGCCGACAGCGCGTCGGTGAGCCGGCACCAGTCGGCGAGCGACAGCTGCTCGGGACGCTCCTCGGGCGAGACTGCTGCTGCGGCGAACACCTCGGGCGAGACGAGTTCGGCGAGCGACCGTCGCAACATCTTGCGGCGGTGGCCGAACGCCGTTCGGACCAGCGTGAACAGCAGGTCCCGCTGGGTGTCGGGGGGTGTGCCGCGATCGATGCGGACCAGCGCCGACTCCACGTTGGGCCGTGGCACGAAGACGGACGCCGGAACCGTGGCGGCCAGCTTGGCCGTTCCCCAGTAGGCGACCTTGACGCTCACCGCCCCGTACTGCTTCGAGCCCGGTCCGGCGGCGAATCGCTCGGCCACCTCTTTCTGGACCATCACGAGCATCGAGGTGATCGCCGGCACGTCGTCGAGCAGGTCGCAGACCATCGGCGTGGCGACGTTGTAGGGCAGGTTGGCGACCAACGTCCAGCGTTCGCTGCCGGCGAGTATCTCGGCCCAGTCGGCCGTGGTGGCGTCGGCTTCGACGACCTGCACGTTGGGCAGGTCGGCGACCACCTCGCGCAGCACGGGCACGATCCCCCGGTCGACTTCCACGGCCACGACGTGGGCGCCGGTCTCGGCCAGCGCCAGCGTGAGCGATCCGAGGCCGGCGCCGATCTCGACCACGTGGTCGCCAGGGCCGACTCGTGCGAGGGTGGCGATCCGGCGAACGGTGTTGGGGTCGGCCACGAAGTTCTGGCCCAGTTCACGGCGCGGTGCCAGGCCCGAATCGTCCAGCAGATCGTGGATGCGCGTCCGCGAGTGCGTCACACCCGTCCTTTGCGACGTGTGCTCACGGAGCAACCCAGGTGATCTCGACCGGAATCGGGGCGTCGGTCAGGTCGCCGATCTGTGCGAACGTGTCGTTGGCGAGCACGACCAGCACGGTGGGCTGCTCGCCGGCGATCGACGCCACGCACTGCACCTTGCGACTGTTGTCGAGGTTGGTGATCGTCAGCGTGGCGTTGAACGGGATGCCCTTGGTGTAGTCCGCATGACACTCGGTGGTGGCGGTGATGGTGCTGCTGTAGGAGGCGCCGCCCTTGACCGATTGCTGGAGTCGTGGGATCGCGATCTGCGGGGGAGCACTGTCGTTGGGCAGCGTGCTGCCGCTCAGGTAGCCGACCGGCGCCGTGCCGAGTGGGGTCAGGGCGGCCGTGCCGCCGGTGTCGTCGTCGGGCACCGCTCGCTCGAGCGTGACACCCGGGGCGAGGCTGGGAATCGCTTCGGCGTCGGAGCCGCTCTGGCGGTTGAGCAGGAACGCGGCGGGGCCGGCGATCACGGTGATCGCCAGCGCGATCGCGACCCGTCGGCGTTGTGCGTAATCGGCGTCCATCCTGGCGCCGAGGATACGCCTGATGCGCGTCAGTTCGGGTTCGTCACGCCGGCGCCAACCCGAACGCCTGATGGGCGTTTGCGGTCGAAGCGGCGGCGATCGTCGCCAGTTCGACGTCGCGCAGGTCGGCGATGAACCTCGCCACCAGCGGCACGAACGCCGGCTGATTTGGCTTGCCGCGGTGCGGTACCGGCGCCAGATAGGGCGAATCGGTCTCCACCAGCATCCGGTCGAGCGGCACCGACCTGGCGGCCGATTGGAGCTCTGTGGCCGTTTTGAACGTGACGATCCCCGAGAACGAGACGAACGCACCGACGTCGAGACAGCGTTCCAGTTCGACGGTCCCACCGGTGAAGCAGTGGAAGATCGTGCGCTCTGGTGTGCCCTCGGCGGCGAGCACGTCGAACGTGTCGTCCCACGCGTCGCGGGTGTGGATCACGAGTGGGAGCCGATGCTGATGAGCGAGTTGGATCTGGGCCGCGAACGCGTCGCGCTGAACGGCGCGTGGGGAGTGTTCGTAGTAGTAGTCGAGCCCTGCTTCGCCGATCGCCACGACCCTCGGACATCTGATCAGGTCGACGATCGTGTCGACCCCGTTGACGGCATCGTGGGGATGCAGACCGACCGTGGCCCACACGTCGGGGTGTTCGGCGGCCACAGCGATCGCCGCCTCGCTGGTGGCGCGGTCGCACCCGACCGACACCATCCCGACCACGCCGGCGTCGCGGGCGGCCTGGACCGCGGCTGCCGTGCCACCGGGCATGCGGTCGTCGTGGACGTGACAGTGCGAGTCGAACACGGTGCCGGGCATGCCGGCGTCAGACCTTGATGCGCGGGAACAGCGAATCGCCCTTGACCACGGGGAGCCCGCCGGGATAGCCGCCCCAGTCGGCGGCATGCGGCAGACGCTGGTCGACGATGCGACCGGTGAAGCCGATCCGTTCCCAGATCTGCTGGCTCGTGTTGGGCACCGCCGGGAACGCCAGGATCGCCACGATCCGGAGCGCTTCCAGGGCGTCGCCCATGACGGCGTCGACCTCCGGGCCGGGTTCGGCCTTCCACGGTTCGTTGGCCTCGAGGAAGGCGTTGGTGGCGCGGATCAGCGACCATGTGGACTCGAGTGCCTTGGAGGGGGCAACCTGGTCCCAGCCGGCGGCGGCGCCCGCGTACGCGGCGGCGGCCGCCTCGGCGAGCGGGCTGTCGGGACGCGGCGCAGGACCCACGCCGCCGCACTTCTTGTCGACCACGGTTGCCACCCGGGCCGCCAGGTTGCCGAGGTTGTTCGCCAGATCGCTGTTGAACCGGTTGACCAGGCCGTCGAACGTGAAGTCGCCGTCGGAACCGTATGGCGTCTCGGCGAGCACGTAGTAGCGGAACCCGTCGACGCCGACGGTGTCGATCAACTCCAGCGGGTTCACGGCGTTGCCGCCCGACTTGGCCATCTTCTCGCCGCCGACCAGCAGCCACCCGCCGACCCCGTAGCCCTGCGGCGGCTCGACGCCGGCAGACATCAGCATCGCCGGCCAGTAGACGCAGTGGAAGCGGATGATGTCCTTGCCGATCAGGTGGTAGTCGACCGGCCAACGCTCGGTGTAGTTCTGGGTCGGGTCGCCGAACCCGACCGCCGACAGATAGTTGGTGAGGGCGTCGAACCAGACGTAGGCGACGTGTTGCTCGTCCCACGGGAGCCGGATCCCCCAGTCGACCGTGGTGCGGCTGACGGAGAAGTCACGCAACCCACCCTTGATCAGCCCGATCGCCTCGTTGGCGCGGTGGGACGGCTTGATCGCCTGCGGGTGGGCCGCGTACCAATCGAGCAGGCGGTCCTCGAAGCGGCTCAGCCGGAAGAAGTAGTTCTCCTCCTCGAAGTGCTCGACCGGCTGTTTGTGGATCGGGCACAGGTGGTCGACGCCGTCGATCGTGAGCAGCTCGTCCTCGGTGTAGTACGCCTCACAGCCGACGCAATACCAGCCGGAGTATGTGTCGAGCTCGATGTCGCCGTTGTCGTAGCAGCGCTGCAGCAACTCCAGCACGGCCTGCTTGTGGCGCGGTTCGGTGGTCCGGATGAAATCGTCGTAGGCGATGTCGAGGCGGTCCCACGCGTCACGGAACTTGGGGGCGATCTCGTCGCAGAACTCCTGCGGCGTCTTGCCGGCGGCGTCTGCCGCCTGCTGGATCTTGAGTCCGTGTTCGTCGGTGCCGGTGAGGAACTTCACGTCGTCGCCCAGCAGCCGGTGCCAGCGCGTGAGCGCGTCGCCGACGATCGTGGTGTACGCGTGCCCGAGATGGGGCTCGGCGTTGACGTAGTAGATCGGGGTGGTCACGTAGAACCGGCTCACGCCCACCGACGCTACCGACAGCTGCCCACGAACCGAGAACGAGATCTGGATCGCCGTAGGGTGCCCGCTCGTGACAGCCCGGTTCGAGCGAGACACCGCCGTGACCCAGGTCGGTGCCGGCCGCTACACGGCCGGGATCCAGCCGGGGTGGGACATCGGCGGCAACGCCAACGGGGGGTACCTGATCGCGATCGTCGCACGTGCGATCGCCGCCGAGGTCGGCCGCCCACCGCTGTCGGTGACCGCCCACTACGTCGCGCCGGGCCGCTCCGGACCGGTCGAGATCGAGGTCGAGGTCGTGCGCTCCGGGCGTCGCACGGCGACGGCGATCGCCCGGATGCGGTCGGTGTCGGGGGCGTCTGACGTGATCGTGGTCCTGGCCACGTTCGCCGAGCAGTCGCCCCGTTGGTCTGCGGACGGTCGTCACCGTGCCACCGTCGTTGCCGCCCTACGAGGACTGCGTGTCGAGCAGCCCGGCACCCGGTACCGACTGGGACGGACTCGGCGATCGCCTGTCCTCGCGTATCGATCCGCGGCATGGCCGGTTTCCGGAGCGAGCAGCGCACGGGAGTGGCCGAGATGGCGGGCTGGTTCGGTTTCGTCGAGAGCGAGTCGGACGACGATCGGATCGACGTGTTCGGGGTGTTGCTCGCCACCGATGCCATGTCGCCGGTGTGCTTCAACCTGCCCGGCACCACCGTGGGTTGGGCGCCCACGATCGATCTCACCGTCCACATCCGGGCCGTTCCGGCGCCGGGGATGCTGCGCTGCCACTTCCGCAGCCGGGCCGTGCAGGACGGCATGTTCGAGGAGGACGGCGAGATCTGGGATTCGGCCGGCGTGCTGGTGGCGCAGTCTCGGCAGCTCGCCCTGCTGCCGCGTTGACGACAGCCGAGGTGACGACAGTCGAGCCGAGACGCCGATCAGCGCCGGCGCCGGGTGCGGCGCGTGCCCAGTTCCATGCCGGCCACGAACGTGCCGGTGGCGAGCGCCGCCGAGGCGACACCCGTGGCGGTGCGACGGATCACCGTCTTGGTGCGCTCGCTGAAGATCACGACCGGCCAGGCGTGTGACCGGGCGTGGCGCTCGAGCGAACCATCGGGATTCACGGCGACCGGGTGACCGACGGCGTTGAGCATCGGCAGGTCGCTGGCGGAATCGCTGTAGGCGTAGCACTGCGCCAGGTCGAGCCGTTCCCAACGCGCCAGTTCCTCGATCGCTTCGACCTTGCCCTCGGCGTACACGAACGGCCCCTCCAGCCGCCCCGTGTACACGCCGTCGGCGACCTCGCCCCGGGTGCCGATCGCACCGGTCATCCCGAGCGATTTGGCGAGCGGCTCGACGATCTCCTGCGGGGCGGCCGACACGATGTACGTGGCGCGCCCGGCGTGGCGATGTTGATCGACCAAGCGCCGCGCCTCGGGGCGGATCTTGCCCAGCAACACCGGCAGCACACGCTCGTTGAGCGCCGCCAGGTCGTCTTGGCGCTGGCCGCCGATGAACCCGAGCACGCGGTCACGGGCGGCGTCGCTGGGGCTGCGTCGAGCGTCGTCGCGACGCCCGTGGTCACCTCGGAACTTGAACGTGGCGGCGGTGAGTGCATCGCGCACCAACTCGTGCGTCGGCATCATCTTCAGCGCCCGTGCGGCGGTGGCCAGTGCAAATGCCGAGGACCCGGCGATCAAGGTCCGGTCGAGGTCGAAGAACGCTGCGCTCGGCCCGCTCACCGGAGTCTCCAAGTAGCCGCTCATGGAACCCACCGTACCGACCTGGGTCACGACGCAAACCTTTGAAATAGCCGTCACCGGCGGGCGCCCGGTGTTGCGTGGCGCCTCACCGGTCGAGCGACACGGCGAGTGCGTACACCAGTTTCTTGGCAGCGCCGAGGCGCCCACTCACGTCCGACACGGCGTCCTTCTTGGTGGCGCCGGTGTCGATGGCCGCTCTGAGGGCGGCGCGGATCGTGTCGTCGTCGACCTCGCCGTGGTGGTCGGGTGACCCGTCGACGACGACGACGTACTCGCCGCGCGGTTCGCCGACGTCGATCGACCCGAGCGTGCCACGCTGCACCTGCTCGTACAGCTTGGTCAGCTCCCGGCACACCGCCACACGCCGCTTGTCGCCACACTGCGTACGCAGGTCCGCCAACGTGCGCTCGATCCGGTGCGGGGCCTCGTAGAGCACGGTGGTCCGCCGCTCGGCCGCGATCTCGGCCAGGCGCTGCTGACGCTCGCGCCCCGAACGCGGGAGGAACCCCTCGAACACGTAGCGGCTGGTCGCCAGCCCGCTGATCGTGAGCGCCATGATCGCCGCTGCCGGGCCGGGCACGGCACTGACCGTGTATCCGGCCTCCAGGGCGGCGACGACCAGCCGTTCGCCCGGATCCGAGATTCCCGGCGTGCCGGCGTCGGTGACCACCGCCACGTCGCCACCGTCGCCGAGCACGGCGAGCACGTCGGAGATGCGCGAGCGCTCGGTGTGGTCGTTGGCGACGGCGAGTCGCTCGACGCGGATCCCGGCATGCTGCAACAGGCGCCCGGTGCGCCGGGTGTCCTCACAGCACACGAGCGCACATCGCACCAGCACCTCGATCGCACGCGGAGCAAGATCGCCCAGGTTGCCGATCGGGGTCGCCACCAGCCACAGCGTTGGTGACGACCCGCCGGGTGCCACCGCGGGCGCTGTCACTCGACGGTTTCCTTGACCTCGATCACGTCGCCGACGCGCAGGCCCCAACGGGCGAAGGCGCCGCCCTCGGCTTCGATGACCAGACGCGATCGCCACACCGGCACACCCAGGCGGTGGCGGTGCATGTGCACGGTCTTGACCACGACACCGGCGGCGTCGAGGTAGGCGATGTCGAGCGCGAACCGCATGCCGAACGTGTGCACCCACCGGCATGGCGACAGCACGAGCGCTCCCTCCAAGTGCTCCCGTCCGAGCAAGCCCTTGCGGCGGGTCGACCGGAGGTGTGCGACTTCGGCCGATGCCAGCACGCGCGCATCGGAGTTGACCAACCATGCCACGCCCGGAAGTGTGCCACGCCGCTCACCAGTCGCGGGGGCCGCGCACTCCGAACCCCATCGACCGTGCCAGCGACGTGTCGAGCACGACGGTACCCGGCCGTCCCGACCCCCTCGTCGTGTCCCGCCCGGCCGGTCCGGTCCGGATCCGCTTGGTGTCCCACCCATGGCGGCGGGCGATGACCAGCGCCAGCTCGGCACGGCTGATCGGCGTCGGCCCGGCCAGATGGAGCACGCCGGTGACATCGGGTCGCCCAGCCAGCTGCACGATCGCCACCGCCAGGTCGTCGACCAGGAGCGGACATCTGATCTCGTCCGTGAAGAACGTCACGTCCGCGGTGCCCGAGACGGCGTCGCGTACCAGTCGCTCGTGGGCCGACAGCTCGCTGCGGCCGATCAGCAACGACGTGCGCACGATCAGAGCGTGCGGGCAGGCTGCGGCGACGCGCTGCTCGGCCTCCGCCTTGGCCCGGCCGTAGGCGCTGATCGGCGTCGGGAGGTCCTGCTCGACGTAGGCGGCGGCACGCCCGCCGAAGACGACATCGGTCGAGACGTGGATCAGCCGCGACCGGGATCGGGCGGCGGCGACGGCGACGTGCTCGGAGGCGTCGACGATCGACGCTGCGTCATCCTGGCGGTAGGCGGTGTGGACGATCGCAGTCGGCCGCCAGTCGTGGATGACGTCGGCCACCGAGTCGGGGTGGCGCAGGTCGAGCGACGCCGAGGACGGGGCGACGAGCTGCCACGTGTCGGTCTCGACCGAGTTCAGCACGTGCCGGCCGAGGAATCCGGAGCCGCCGGTCACGAACAGCAAACGGTGTCGTCGTCGGCGGGAACGGGGCGTCACCGCCGCGAGCGTAGGCGGCAGGTAGCGTCGCCCGACGTGCCGATCCTCCACGCCTTCGTGCTCGGACTCGTCCAGGGGTTCTCCGAGTTCCTGCCGATCTCGTCGAGCGGGCACCTGATCCTCGTCCCGTGGCTGCTCGGGTGGAACGACTTCGCCGGCTATCAGGATGCCGAACAGGTCAAGAAGGCATTCGACGTGGCGCTCCACCTCGGCACGCTGGTGGCCGTGGTCTCGTACTTCCGCCGCGATCTGATGACGTACGTGCGTGAAGGGCTGGGGCTGCTGGTGCGCAGGCAGCGCCCGACCACGACCGACGGCAGGATCGCCTGGCTGCTGATGCTCGCCACCGTCCCGGCGGCGTTGGTCGGGGCTGTGTTCGAGGACACGATCGACGCCCGACTCGGCAAGCCATGGATCATCGCCGTCTCGCTGATCGCCTTCGGTCTGCTCTTGTATTGGGCGGACCGACGACCGGGTCGACGACCGGTCGAAGAGTTCCGCGCGCGTGATGCGCTGCTGGTGGGCGCAGCGCAGGCGCTGGCGCTCAACCCGGGTACGTCGCGTTCGGGCATCACCATCACCGCCGCTCGAGAACTCGGGTTCGACCGTGATGCGGCGGCCCGACTGAGCTTCCTGATGAGCGTGCCGGTGATCGCCGGCGCGGTCGTGCTCAAACTCGGCAAGCTCGTGGTCGACGGGATTCCCGACGGTCTGCTGGGGGCGATGATCGTGGGGGTCGTCACGAGCGCCGTCGCCGGTTGGTTGGCGGTGTGGGGCACGATGCGCCTGATTCGCACGCGGAGCTTCACACCGTTCGTGGTCTACCGCGTGGTCGCCGGGGTGGCCGTGCTGGCGATTTCCGCCACCGGTTGGCGCTGACCGCCTGACCTGTTGCGTCGCCTCACGGGCGGCGCAACAGGCTGAGGTGGGCCGATTCGGCGGCGAGTGTGAGCAGCGGTGCGGTCCCGGCGGGGACGGCCGTGAGGGTGGCGCCGTCGACGTGGCCGACCACCAGGGCATCGCCGGCGAGCACGACGCCCTCGCTGGCCACGACCACCCGTTCGCCCACTTCGGCGCCGGATCCCGGTGATTCGACGACGGCGACCACCAGCCAGTCATCGGGCACCAACGCCAGCGGCGCCTCACCGTCGGCGACGTCGACCTCGGTCACGATCTCGCCGGCCGACACGTGCTGACGGGCCACGCCGTCCGGCTCGGTGCGGATCGCCCGAGGCGGCACGCCGGCGACCGGGAGGCTGCGCCATTCGGCGGCGATCGGTTGCCCGGGATCGATGTCGGCGGTGGCCACCAGGACCCGACGCGTCTCGCCCCACGCGCTGCGTGCGCGGTCGATCCGATCGACGCGCTCCAACACCGATGCTCCGATCGACACCGCCAACCCGGCGACGACGATCCAGTACAACCAGGGGCGTTTCGCCAGCGTCCGTCGGATCCTGACCCCGACGACGTGGACGATCGTGCGCTTCGACATCGGACCCTCCGCCCGTGCAGTGCGGATCGCAACCTGCGATTCAGCGTGCTGATCGAGGGGAAGTCGGTGCGTGCATGCTACCGGGTGCACCGATATCGTTCAGTGCTCCGACTTCCCTCCGATGCCGAACGTGTGCGCCCGGCGCGCCACACACCGTCCCTGGAGGTCACGATGTCCGAGACCGAACAGCCGCTCGGGTTGCCGCGTCCGTTGCCGCGCCGAGCCGGGTACGAACGTGGGTTGGCATGGGCGCGGTGGTTCGGGTGGTCGCGCCTGATCGGGTCTGCCGTGTCGATCGTGGTGGTGATGACCGGTGCCATGTGGTTGCTCCGATCACCGGTGCCGGCCGCCGAGACCACGTTGCCGATCGCCTCCGGCGGGGTGCCGCCGACGGCAACATTGCCGCCGCCGTCGACCGCCGCCCGGACCTCGGTGCCCGACACGGCGCCGGGCGCGGCCTCGGTGCCGATGCGGATCGTGGTCCACGTGGCGGGTGCCGTCGCCCGTCCCGGCATCGTCACGCTGCCCGGCGCTGCACGCGTTGCCGATGCGGTCTCCGCTGCCGGGGGCGTCGCCCCCGACGGCGACCTGGACGCGGTCAACCTGGCCGCCCCGGTCATCGACGGCCAACGCGTGTATGTCCCCGTTCGAGGCGAGATCGACCCCGCCTCGGTCCCCTCCGGCGTCGTCGTCGCCCCCGGGGATCCCGGCGTGGTCGGCCCGATCGATCTCAACACGGCCGACGTCGAGCAACTGGATGCGCTGCCAGGGGTCGGGCCCGCAACGGCGGCAGCGATCGTCGACGACCGGGGTCGCAACGGACCCTTCGCCAGTGTCGACGACCTGGACCGGGTGCCGGGCATCGGCCCTGCCAAGCTGGAGGCGTTGCGGGACCTGGTGCGGGTATGAACCCGCGTCGCTCAGACCACGAGCGATTCGTCGAGCAGCACGGCGGCGATCATCAACGCCGCCGTGGCGCCGATCACCACGGCCAATGCGAGCGGGATCATCTCGCGCCAGAAGTCGCGCCACGAAGCGATCGTGCGCGTGGTGGCGCGCCGGGCCGAGAGCCATCCGAGCACGACCCACAGCGGGATGCTCGCCACCACGGCGAGTCGGTACCGGCTCGGATCGGCGAACGGCGCCCCCGCCACCAGCAGCCCCGGGGCGGCGGCGACGCCGGTGACGAGGCCCAGCAACCCGCTGCGGGTGCTGTTGCCTCCCCACAGGATCGCCTTCGAGGCGGCGCCGAGCGCCACCATCGGGGCCAGACCGAACAGCGGGCCCAGGGTTCGGATGCGGGTGCGATACCACTGCGACCCGCCGATCACGTTGGCACCGGACACGTTGCCACGCGCTGCGTCGACGTCGGCCCGCGTCGGGGGCCGTTGCTGTGACGGTGGCCGATTGTTGTCGGATCGGGTGAACGTGTCGATCCGAGGAGCCTACGACGAACGTTGCGGCATGCTACGGCACCCCCTTCCTGGTTCGACGATCGTCGGCTCCTCCGTGCTCGTCGCCTTGTTGAGCTGGCCCGCCGATGGACGCATCACGGTCGGCGCCGGGCTGGTCGCCTTCGCCACGGCGGTGGTCGGTGGACGTCAGGACGTGTGGAGGTGGCGGGCGATGGCGGTGGTGCTGGTGGTGGGTTCGCTCGGCGTGTGGCGCGCCGACCGGGCGTGGGAGGCCAGCACGCCGACCCAACTGGGTGCCTATACGGGATGGGCGGAGGTGGTCGGTGATCCGCAACCCGCGCTCGGCTCGGTCCGCGTGATCCTCGCCATCGACGGTGAACGCTTCGAGTACTGGGCGCGCAGCCGCGCCAAGCGGTCCCGCGTGGATCGTTGGCAGGCCGGCGACGCGGTGCTGGTGTCGGGGGACCGGAGCCGGCTCGCTCCGGATCGTCGGGAGCGGTTGATCTGGCAGCACGTGGTGGGCGAGGTGCGACTCGACTGGATCGCCGAACACCGGTCCGGTTCGCCACTCGACCGCGCCTCGAACCGCGTCCGGGTCGTACTCGAACGTGGTGCGTCGGCCCTGCCGGGCCACGACGGAGCGCTGTTCCGGGGTCTCGTGATCGGCGACGACACCGACCAGCCGTTCGAGATGGTCGCCCGCTTCCGGGCCAGCGGCCTGTCGCATCTCACGGCTGTGTCCGGACAGAACGTGGCGTTCGTGCTGGCCGCCGCCGGCCCGCTGTTGCGACGTCTGCGCGCCGGGCCGCGTTGGGTGGCGACGGTCGGTTTGATCGGCTGGTTCGTGGTGCTGACACGCTTCGAACCGTCGATCATGCGGGCCGGCGTGATGGCGGCGATCTCGGCAACCGCGTTCGCGCTCGGCCACCAGCGGGCACCGGCCCGGTTGCTGGCGATCACGGTGGTCGGATTGCTGCTGGCCGACCCGCTGCTGGTGCGATCGATCGGGTTGTGGCTGTCGGTCGGTGCCACCGCCGGCGTCGTCGGCGTCGGCCCATGGCTGGAGCGACGACTGCGACCGCCGCTGACGGCGTTGCGGGCCGGCGTGTTGGCAGCGCCGCTGGCGGTCACGCTCGGCGCCCAGGTGGGGGTGGCGGTGCCGGCGCTGCTGGTCTTCGGTCGTGTGCCGCTGGTGAGCCTGCCGGCCAACCTGTTGGCGGTGCCGGTGGCGGGGTTCGTGATGCTCTACGGCCTGCCGGCGGGGTTGGTGGCAGGCAGCGTGCCGTGGTCGGCGCCGGTCGTGATGCTTCCGTGCCGGCTCGGCGTGCGATGGGTCGACACGGTGGCGTCACTGGGAGCCGGTCTCGAACCGTCCGGTCAGGCCGTGTGGGCCGGGTGGCTGATCGTGCTCGGTGCGGTCGGCGTGTTGGCCTGTTCGCCCACATCGCGCCGCCGCGATGTGGGCGAACCCGGTCCGAGCCGTCAGAATCAGGAGCGTCATGGGAGTCCATCTGCTGACCGGCGACGACGAGGCGCTGCTGCGCGCCAAGGCCCACGACCTGGTCGCCCATCTGATCGGCGACGGCGACCGCAGCCTGATGGTGGACGAGTTCGACGGTGACGAGTACGAACTGCGGGTCGTGGTCGATGCCGCCCAGACCATGCCGTTCCTCACGGACAAGCGGGTCGTGGTGGCGCGCAACATCGGCCGCTTCGACGCCGAGCAGGTGGCGCCGCTGATCGGCTACCTCGCCGACCCGCTCTCCAGCACCGACCTGGTGCTCGTGGCCGGAGGCGGCCGGCTCGCCAAGAAGCTCGCCGATGCCGTTGCCAACGCCGGCGCCAACGTGGTCGACACCAGCCCGCCCCGCAAGGCAGCCGACCGGGCGGCGTGGGTGCGAGCCCACGCCGAGGAACACGGCGTTCGCTTCGACATGGGTGCCGCCACGCGGATCGCCGAACAGCTCGGCGAGGACATGGGCCGCCTCGACGGGCTCGTCGCCGTCGTGCGCTCGACCTACGGGGAAGGTGTGCGGGTCGGCGTGGCGGACGTCGAGCCGTTCCTCGGGGAAGCGGGCGGTGTGCCGCCGTGGGACTTCACGGATGCGATCGACTCGGGTCAGTCCGCCAAGGCGCTGACGATGATGGCACGCATGATCCACGGCGGGGAACGTCACCCGCTGCAGATCATGGCGATCCTGCACGGCAACTACGCCAAGTTGGCGCGACTCGACGGGGTCGAGGCCCGTAGCGAGAACGAGGCGGCGGCGGCGATGGGGATCAAGCCCGGCTTCCCCGCCAAGAAGGCGCTCGCCAACTACCGCCGCCTGGGCGGGGGCGGCGTCAAACGGGCGATCGAGCTGCTCGCCGCCGCCGACCTCGACCTGCGCGGTGCGACCGATCTGGACAGTGAACTGGTCATGGAAGTTCTGGTTGCCCGGCTCAGCCGCCTGGGTGGCGCCGCTCGCCGCTGACGTTCGCGGCGTGCTCGGCACGCGTGAACCTGGTCGAGACGCGACGGAGCCCGGGGGCTTTCGCCTCCCGGGCTCCGACTCGATCGGTGATCGAACCCAGCGTCAGGCGCCGGCGTTGATCTGCTTCATCAGGCGGCTCTTGCGACGGGCCGCCGTGTTCTTGTGGATGACACCCTTGGTCACTGCGGTGTCGAGCTTCTTGACGGCCATCTTGACGGCCTCGTCGTTGCCGTCCTCGCCGACGGTCTTGAGCGCTGACTTGACACGGCTCTTCAGCTCGCTGCGCACAGCCTTGTTGCGCTCGGCAGCCTTCACGTTGGTGAGATTGCGCTTCTTCTGGCTCTTGATGTTGGCCACGAGGGAACCCTTCTTGCTTGTCGGCGCCCCTGGCGCCCGACGATCGTCGCGATGTCGATGCTCGTTCGAGCAGCGCACTGAGGCTATCGGCGCCGCACCGCCAACCCCAACGCTGGCGATCGGCAGAACCCACCTCCAGCGCCGACGGGTCGACGGGTACCGTACCGGGCGTGAGCTATGCCGCGTTGTCCGGGCGTGGTCAGGTCGGCGTGCTGCGGAACGTGGCGTGGCGGGTGCTGGCGCAGTATCCGATCGATGTCGTTCGGCTGCGCCTCCTGTACCACGGCTACAACACCACGTTCCGTGTCGACGACGCCGCCGGGCGGCGGTTCGCGTTGCGGCTCAACACGGCACCGCACGCGTCGCAAGCGCATGTCGCGGGGGAGATGGCGTGGTTGGCGGCCCTCACGGAGGAGACCGATCTGCTCGTCCCGTCGCCGATGGCGAGCATCGACGGTCGTCTGTGGACGACCGCCAGTTGCCCAGAGATGGGGCGCGAGCTGCTGGCAGCGGTCATGTGCTGGCTTCCTGGCGCCGACCTCGACGAGCCCGACGCGGCGTCGATGCGTGCGCTGGGCCGGGCGACCGCGACGCTCCACGCCCACGCCGCACGTTGGCACCTGCCCGCCGGGGCCCGGTTCGCGTCGCTCGACACGGTGTTGATGGGGATCACCAACCACCTCCAGCCCACCCGGCGCGGGGGCGAGCACGCGGGGCTGACGGCCGAGCTGATGACCCCGGAACGACAGGCCGTGATCGACGCCGCGATGGAGCATGTGCAAGCTCGCTACGAGTCGCTGTGGGCGAGGGCGTCGCCGATCGTGCTGCACGCCGACCTGCACGGCGGCAACCTCAAGTGGTTGCGCGGGCGGCTGGCCGTGTTCGATTTCGACGATGCCGGATGTGGCGTCCCGGCCCTCGATCTGGCGATCACCGCCTACTACCTGCGCGACGAGCTCGAACTCGAACAGGCCGTGCTGGAGGGCTACGCCGAGATCAGCCCGCTGCCCGACTGCACCCGCGACGAGTTCGAGGCCGTCGTCGCCGGACGCAATCTGCTGCTGCTCAACGACGTGGTCGTCGCCGATCAGGCGGGGTTCCGCGACATGCTCCCGCGCTACCTCCCGAACACCGTCACCAAGCTGGGCGCCTACCTCGACACGGGCGTGTACCGCCACGATGTGCCGGGGCTGATCCCAGCCGCCTGAGCGATGTGCGTCAGATAGCGTGGAGGGTCGCCATGGATCCCACTTCCGCCGCGCTCGAGCGCATCCGCAACTTTTCGATCATCGCCCACATCGACCATGGCAAGTCGACCCTCAGCGATCGCATTCTCGAGATCACGAATGCCGTCCAGAAGCGTGACATGAAGGCCCAGTACCTCGACTCGATGGACCTCGAACGAGAGCGCGGCATCACGATCAAGGCCCAGAACGTGCGGGTCCACTGGCGGGACTACATCTTCCACCTGATCGACACCCCTGGCCACGTCGACTTCGGGTACGAGGTCAGCCGATCGCTGGCGGCGTGCGAGGGCGTGGTGCTGGTCGTCGACGCCGCCCAGGGGATCGAGGCCCAGACGCTGGCCAACTGCTATCTGGCGCTGGAGCACGATCTCGAGATCGTCGCCTGCCTCAACAAGATCGATCTGCCTGCCGCCGACCCGGACCGCTACGCGATGGAGATCGAGAACGTGCTCGGCATCCCGGCCGAGGACATCTTGAAGATCTCGGCCAAGACCGGCGAGGGTGTGCCCGAGCTGCTCGACGCGATCGCCGCCAAGATCCCCGCCCCGGTCGGCGACGCCGACGCCCCGCTGCAGGCGTTGATCTTCGACTCCCAGTTCGACCAGTACCGCGGTGTGGTGTCGTCGGTGCGCGTGGTCAATGGGCGCTTGACGTCCAACTCCCGCCTGCTGTTCATGCAGACCGGAGCCGACCACGAGGCGATCGAGATCGGCGTCCGCAAGCCGGTTCCGACTCCCGTCAAGGAACTCGGTCCCGGCGAGGTCGGCTACCTGATCGCCGGCATCAAGGACGTCGGTGACGCCCGCTCGGGCGAGACGATCACGACTGCCGTGAAGGGCTCGACCGTGCCGTTGCCCGGCTACCAGGACCCCAAGCCGATGGTGTTCTCCGGCCTGTTCCCGATCGACGGCGACGACTTCGAGAACCTGCGCGAGGCGCTCGGCAAGCTGAAGCTCAACGACGCCTCGATCTCGTACTCGCCGGAGTCGTCGGGCGCGCTCGGGTTCGGGTTCCGGTGCGGCTTCCTCGGCTTGCTGCACATGGAGATCGTGAAGGAGCGGCTCGAGCGTGAGTTCGGTCTGGCGTTGATCGCCACCGCCCCCTCGGTGGAGTACCGGGTCACGCAGACCGACGGCACCGAGACGATCTGCTCCAACCCGGCCGAGCTGCCGCCGCCGCAGAAGATCGACTTCATCGAGGAGCCGATCTTCAAGGTCTCGATCATCACGCCGAAGGAGTACACCGGCTCGCTGATGGAGCTGTGCCAGGCCCGGCGCGGCGAGATGAAGCGGATGGAGTACCTGTCCCCGGAGCGGGTCGAGCTCGACTACGAGATCCCGCTCGCCGAGGTGGTCGTCGACTTCTTCGACCAGATGAAGTCGCGCAGCCAGGGCTACGCGTCGCTCGACTACGAGTTGACCGGCTACCAGCGCGCCAACCTGGTGAAGGTCGACATCCTGCTCAACGCCCTGCCGGCCGACGCCTTCTCGACGATCGTGCACCGTGAGAACGCCGAGACCTATGGGCGGCGGATGTGCGAGAAGCTCAAGGAGCTGATCCCGCGCCAGATGTTCGACGTGCCGATCCAGGCTGCGATCGGCGGCAAGGTGATCTCGCGTGAGACGGTCAAGGCCAAGCGCAAGGACGTGCTCGCCAAGTGCTACGGCGGCGACATCACCCGCAAGCGCAAGCTGCTCGAGAAGCAGAAGGAGGGCAAGAAGAAGATGAAGTCGATCGGTCGCGTCGAAGTCCCCGGCGACGTCTTCATCAACGCCCTCAAACTCGACGACTGAGCTCGACGACCGAACTGGACGACTGGCGCCGACCTCTGGCCCGATGAGTGGCACGGTGGATCAGCGGTCGTGGATCGAACCGTTGCTGGCGATGTACATCCGGTTGCCGAGGCGATCACGATACCGGGCGTCCGACGGTCCCGTCCGGTGCGGCAAGCTGTGCCGATGGACCTGTCGTTCGAGCCGATCGCATGGCCGCCAGACGCGGGCGCCTTGATCGAGTTCCTGACCGTCAACGACTGGCCGTTCCACGGCCGTTCTCGGCTGACGCCCGAGCAGGCGGCGGCCGTGCAGGTGATCGGCGACGACATCGAGTCGTTCTGGATCTGCGACGGCGGTGCACGGGTCGGTCTGCTGCGCGCCTTCGACCTCGACGATCTGCACGAGGGCAGTCCGCTGTTCGACATCCGGATCGCCGACGGCCACCGCGGCCGTGGGGTCGGCACGTACGCCGTCGAGTGGCTGACGTCGCATCTGTTCGAGTCCCACCCGGCGTTGCATCGGATCGAGGCCACGACCCGGCACGACAACGTCGCCATGCAGTCGGTGTTCGACCGATGCGGGTATCGGCAGGAGGGGCGGTTCGTCGAAGCCTGGCTCCAGGACGACGGCAACCGCTTCGATTCCCTCGCGTACGCGATCCTGCGCAGGGAGTGGGTTGCGGCGATCAATCCCAGCCGGCCACGTCGACCTTGGCGACCACCTTTGTCGCCCGCACCCTGACGACCATCTCGGGCGGGGCGGCGTTGCGTCGCCCGTAGGCGTCGGCCTGATCGCTCCCCATGTAGCGGCCGGCGATCCGAGTGCCCCAGTACAGCAGTTCGTCGGAGTCGGTCGACGTGGTGGCGATGCCGGTGATCGTGACGAACGCGAACGGAGGGCGGTCGTCGTCGACGCACAGCGAGAGCCGGCCGTCACGCAGGATCGACTTGCCCTTGATCGTGTCGGCGCTGGTCATGAACACCACGTCGTCGCCGTCGATGTCGATCCAGATCGGCGCCACGTGCGGCGAACCATCGAGGCGGGTCACGGCCAGCTTGGCGGTGCGGGCGGGGAGGGCGGCGACGAACTCCTGCCACCAGCCCTCGGGTGCGTTGCGGTATCCCATGCTGCATCTTCGCGCCGGCGCGCTTCCAGCCGGGTTGTGGAACGCGATGTCGCGCCCGGCAGGATGAGACCGATGGCGTCGACGTTCCGTTCCGTCCGTGGGAACCGCAACGCCAAGCTGTTCTTCGCCGGGCTGATGGTGTCCAACATCGGGACGTGGGTGCAGTTCACGGCGGTGGCGCTGCTGGTCGACCGGCTGACCGGCAACACGACGTCGATCGGGATCCTGACCGCGCTCCAGTTCGGTCCGATGCTGCTGCTCGGGGCGTGGGCAGGAGCGGTCGCCGACCGCTTCGACCGGCGGCGGATGACGCTGATCACACAAGCCGCACTGGCGGCACAGGCGATCGCCATGGCCGTGCTCGACATCACGGGAGCGATCTCGATCGGCTGGATCTACGTGCTCACCGCCGTGCTCGGGGTGATCGCTGCGATCGACAATCCTGCCCGACGCGGTTTCGTGACCGAACTCGTGGCGGAGGACCAGATCGCCAACGTCGTGTCGCTCAACACAGCGGTCATGACCGGCTCCAGGATCTTCGGTCCGGCGATCACGGCCGTGCTCGTCGGCCGGATCGGGACGGCATGGCTGTTCTCGATCAACGCCGCCTCCTATCTGGCGATCCTCGGGGCGCTGTTCTTCATCGACCGCTCCAAGCTGGTCACACCGCCACGCGTGGCGGCCGGCGGTACACCGGTGCGCGACGCCTTCCGGTACGTGTGGCGCACCCCCGTGATGCTGGCGACGTTCACCGTCTTCACGCTCGTGTCGATGTTCGGGTTCAACTACAACGTGTCGCTGCCGCGGATCGCCAATCAGGTGTGGGGTGACGAGAAGTGGTACGGGTGGGTGCTGACCGTGAACAGCGTGGGCAGCATGCTCGGATCGCTCGCGACTGCCTCGCGGCGCACGGTCACGATCAAGTGGATGTGCGGCTGCGGGTTCCTGCTCGGCTCGGCCGGGCTGGGGCTGGCGTGGGCCCCCAACTGGTGGTTGGCGATGCTGGCTGCCCTGCCGGTCGGCCTCGGCGGGGCGGCATTCGTGGCGAGCATGAACGCCATCACGCAGAGCACGTGCCCGCCGGAGATGCGCGGCCGGATCCTGGCACTGACCGCGGTGGCGTTCCTCGGCTCGTATCCGATCGGTGGGCCCATCACCGGGCTGATCGGTGACCGGATCAGCCTCGGCTGGTCGCTCGGGTACGGGGCGATCCTGTCGCTCGTCTCGGTGTCGGGATTGGTGTGGTGGGCGCTCGGACGTGACCCGGACACCTCGCGCTTCGTTGCCTTGCGGTCGCTGCTCGGCACTTCCACGCCGATCGCCCCCAGTGCGAGCGAGCGCCCATGACGTCGGTGATGTGGTTCCGGCGCGACCTGCGGATCGACGACCATCCGGCACTGCTCGAAGCGTGCGCGGGCGGCGACGTCGTTGCGCTCTTCGTCGACGACCCCGCGTTCGCAGCGGCGGGTGCGGCCCGCAAGGCGCTGCTGCACGACGCGCTCGTCGCACTCCGGGAAGCCACGGGTGGTGCGCTGGTGATCCGAGCCGGTGATCCGGTCGACGTGGTGCCGACGGTGGTGGCCGAGGCCGGTGCGTCCACGGTCTACGTGTCGAAGGACTACGCCCCCGGCGGGCGGGCGCGCGACGCCTCGGTGGCTGCTGCGCTCACCGCCGCAGGCCGACGCCTGCGCGGGGTGGGCTCTCCGTACGCCGTCGAGCCGGGTGAGGTGACCAAGCCGGACGGCTCTCCGTACGCCGTGTTCACGCCGTTCTCGCGTCGCTGGCGGGCTGCTGGATGGTCGGCGCCGTTCGATGCGCCGACGGCACCGAACTGGGTCGACCTCCGGTCCGATCCGTTGCCGGGTCGCCCCGATGTCGGATTCGACACCCCGGACGTCTCACGCCCCGGAGTGGTCGCCCGTTGGCAGGAGTTCGTCACCGAGGACCTCGACCGGTATCGGGACCGCCGGAACTTCCCGGCCGAGACCGGCACCAGCCGCTGCTCGCCGCTGCTCAAGATCGGAGCGGTCCACCCACGAACGATGCTGGCCGACCTGGAGCCGGGCCGCCCCGGCCACGACACGTTCGCCAACGAGTTGGCGTGGCGCGACTTCTACGCCGACGTGCTGTTCCACCAACCGCGTACGGCCTGGGAGAACCTCGATCGTCGTTTCGACGCGATCGCGCTCGACACCGACACCGCCGCACGCGCCCGGTTCGAGCACTGGTGCGCCGGCCGGACCGGGTTCCCGATCGTCGATGCCGGGATGCGTCAGCTGGTCGAGTCGGGCTGGATGCACAACCGGGTTCGCATGATCGTGGCGAGCTTCCTGGTCAAGGACCTCCATCTGCCGTGGCAGTGGGGGGCGCGCTTCTTCATGCGCCACCTGCTCGACGGTGACCTGGCATCCAACAACCACGGGTGGCAGTGGGCGGCGGGTTCGGGCACCGACGCGGCGCCGTACTTCCGGGTGTTCAACCCGACCGCCCAGCAGGACCGCTACGACCCGACCGGCGAGTACGTGGGGCGCTGGGTCCCCGAACTCGGCACGTCGCAGTACCCCGCCCCGATCGTCGACCACGCCACCGAACGAGCCGAAGCGCTGGCCCGCTACGGCGCCACGCGTGGATGACGATCGGATGCTGACGATCCGGCACGGTGGGCGGCCTTCGGTGGCGACGGCATAGGATCGGTTGGCAAGATGCTCGACGACCGCAAGACCGCCATCCTGAGTGCCGTGGTGCAGGAGTACATCGCCACGGCCCAGCCGGTCGGCTCGTCCCACATCGCTTCGGCGTCGGGGATCGGCGTGTCGCCGGCCACGATCCGCAACGAGATGGCGGTGCTCGAACAGGAGGGTTTCCTGGTCCAGCCGCACACGTCGGCCGGCCGGATCCCGACCGACAAGGGGTACCGCTTCTTCGTCGACCACCTCGCCTCGCCGCGCACCGTCGACGCCGCCGTCAGCAAGCAGGTCGGCGACTTCTTCGGCGCCGCCCACGGACGCCTGGAGGAGCTGCTCCATCACACGTCGGATCTGCTGACCACGCTGACCCGCAACGCGGCGGTCGTGGTGGGGCCGAAGGCCGAAGCCGCCACGATCCGCAGCGCCCAGATCGTGCGCCTGTCGAGCACCGCCGCCACGGTCGTGGTCGTGCTCGGCAACGGCAGCGTCGAACACGAGGTCGTCGAGATCCCCGACGACATGAGCGACGACACGTTGTCGACCGCCTCGGCGCGACTGGCGTCGGAGCTGGAGGGGGTCACGCTGGCCGGAGCGCCGGCGACCACGGCGTCCGGCGACGACGTCGTGGACCTGGTGTACGCACGTGCCATCACCGCCGCCCGCTCGGGCCTCGACGACGATCACGTGTGGGTCGGTGGGGCCTCCACGATGGCCCACCATTTCGATGCGGTCGAGATCGTGCGTCAGGTGCTCCACACCTTGGAGCAGCAGTTCGTGGTCGTGTCGCTGGTGCGCGACATCGTCGATCGCGGCATGTCGGTGGCGATCGGGGTGGAGCACGGCGTCGAGCCGCTCTCGGCCTGCTCGGTGGTCGTGGCCCCCGTGGTGGTGGAGGGTGAACACATCGGATCGGTCGGGGTCCTCGGCCCCACACGCATGAACTATCCGCAAGCGTTGGCAACGGTCGATATCGTCAGCGATCAACTCGGACGTCGGCTCGCGGAGAGCTGACCGGGGAGGGACGACGCGAATGGCCGATTACTACGAACTGTTGGGTGTGACCCGCACCGCTTCGGCGGACGAGATCAAGAAGGCGTACCGCAAGCGCGCACGCGAACTGCACCCCGACGCCAACCCTGGCAACCCCGTCGCCGAGGCCAAGTTCAAAGAGGTCTCCAAGGCCTACGCCGTGCTGTCCGACGACGACCAGCGCACTCGCTACGACCGTTTCGGTGAGCAGGGTGTCGGCGGCCCGAACATGGACGACCTGTTCGGTGGCGGCGGTCTGGGCGACATCTTCGACGCCTTCTTCGGTGGCGGCGGTGGCCCGTTCGGTGGCGGCCGGCGTGGACCCTCGGGTCCGCCGCGTGGCCAGGACATGGAAGTCGCCGTGTCGATCGATTTCGAGCAGGCCGTGTTCGGCGCCCAGATCGCCGTCGATCTGAAGCTGCCCCAGACCTGTGGCGACTGCCACGGTTCGGGTGCCGGCGAGGGCACCAAGCCGGTCCACTGTGTCGAGTGCAACGGGTCGGGCCAGGTGCGTCGCGTGCGCCAGAGCGTGCTCGGCCAGATGGTGTCGACCAGCCCGTGCCCACGCTGCGGTGGGCTGGGCGAGGTGATCACCACCCCGTGCCCCACCTGCCGCGGTGAGGGCCGTGTCACGCTCGACAAGTCGTACACGGTCGATGTGCCGGCCGGCGTGGTCGACGGGTCCACGTTGCGGCTCACGCGCCGCGGCGCCGCCGGCCCGCGCGGTGGAGCACCGGGAGATCTGTACGTGCATCTGCGGGTCAAGCCGCACGACCGTTTCCGTCGGGTCGACGACGACCTCGTCACCGAGGTGCCGATCTCGATCGCCCAGGCGTCGCTCGGCACCAAGGTCACGCTCACCACGCTCGACGGCGACGAGGAACTCGCCGTCCACGCCGGCACCCAACCGGGTCACGAGTTCGTCCTGCGCGGTCGTGGCGTGCCCCGCTTGCAGGGGCGTGGCCGCGGTGATCTGCGGGCGATCGTGCAGGTCGATGTGCCGACCAAGCTCACCCACGCCGAGACCGAACTGCTCAAGCAGTTCGCCGAGGGGCGCGGTGAGGCGGTCGGCGAGTCGGGTGGTTTGTTCTCGAAGATCAAGTCGGCATTCTCGTGAACTCCGGCGCGGCCGATGAGCTGCGCCGATCGGCCGCCCATGCGGTGGTCGAATCGATCGACATGCCGGTGCTCGACGACCCCGACCGTCACCACCTGTTCCGAGTGCTTCGACTGCGCGACGGGGAACGCGTCAGCGTCACCGACGGGCGTGGGAGCTGGCGAATGTGCGTGGTGGTCGGCGGGGACCTCGAGGTCGACGGCGAACCCTCGTGCGAGCAGCGGCGGTCGGATCAGCTCACGATCGCACTGGCGATCCCGAAGGCCGAACGACCGGAATGGATCGTGCAGAAGCTGACCGAAATCGGTATCGACCGGATCGTGCTCCTACACACCGCCAGATCGGTGGTGCGGTGGGATCCCGACCGGGCTGCGCGTCACCTCGAGAAGTTGCGCCGTGTGGCGGTCGAGGCGGCCCAGCAGTCGCGACGGGTCTGGCTGCCTGAACTCGTCGGCCCGGTGCCGGCCGGCGACGTGCTCGGATCGGCGGTGGTCGCCGAACCGGGTGGTCGGAAGCTCGCCGACGACGACCGGACGGTGGCGATCGGACCGGAGGGTGGATGGACCGATGACGAACTCGGCCAGGCTGAGAGTCGGGTGTCGCTCGGTCCCACCATCCTCCGCGTCGAAACTGCGGCGTTGGTCGCGGCCACGCTGATGGTGGCCGGTCGCCGGACCTGACGGGCATCGCGGACGGATCGACACCGTCCGTGATGATCCCGGTCTCTCGTGTATCCGTTGTGGTTGAATTCTCACGCTGCGATGTCGACTAGATTGTCCAGTCGACCACACTGCCCCTGCGGGAACGAGGAGTTACCGGGATGGATTACCCCGACGAGAATGACGATGATCTTGGCTACAGCGTGCAAGTCGGCGAGCGCCTGCGCTCGATCCGCAAGCAGAAGCGACTGTCACTGCACGATGTGGAAGCCCAATCGGAGCAGGAGTTCAAGGCATCGGTGCTCGGCGCCTACGAGCGTGGCGAGCGGGCGCTCTCGCTGCCGCGCCTCGACCGCCTCGCCCAGTTCTACCGAGTACCGGTGGATCAGCTGCTCCCGCGTCGCGCCGACGACTCCGGTACCACCACCGAGGGTGGTGTGCCGCGTCCGAAGCTGGCGATCGACATCCTCAAGCTGACCCAGTTGAGCGGCGCGCCATTCGAGATGCTCACCCGGTTCCTGCGCATGATCCAGGTTCAGCGTCAGGACTTCAACGGACGCGTGCTCACGGTGCGTCAGGACGATCGCCGGGCGATCGCCGCCATGCTCGACATTCCGGTCGATCAGGTGGCGTTGCGGCTCGAGGCGCTCGACCTCGTGTTCCGCCCGAGCTGACCCGGGCCCGTTGATGCCGCCGTTCGGGGTGTATCTCCACATCCCGTTCTGCCGCTCGAAGTGCGACTACTGCGCGTTCGCCACCTGGACCGACCGCCATCACCTCACCGACACCTACGTGGCGGCGCTGATCACCGATATTCGGCGCGCCGTCGAGGCCGGCATGCCGGTCGCCACGAGCATCTTCGTCGGTGGCGGAACACCGTCGATGCTGGCGGGTGAACAGCTCGCGTCCGTGGTCGCCGAGATCCCGGTCGCGTCCGGGGCCGAGGTCACCGTCGAGTGCAACCCCGACGACGTCACGGTCGAGCTGCTGCGCGCCTACGTGGACAGCGGCGTGAGCAGGGTCAGCCTCGGGGTGCAATCGATGGCCTCCCACGTGCTCGGTGCGCTCGGACGTCGACACGACCAGCGCAACGTGGAACGCGCGGTTGCTGCGATCGGTGAGGCGGGAATCCCGACCTTCAACCTCGACGTGATCTACGGAGCAGCGGGGGAGACACTGGCCGACTGGGAGCACACGCTGCGGTCGATCGTGGCGCTCGATCCTCCCCACGTGTCTGCCTACGCCCTCACGATCGAGGCCGGCACGCCGCTCGCCGCTCAACCCGACCGGCACCCCGACGACGACGACCAGGCCGACAAGTACGAACTGGCCGACACGCTGCTGGCGGCAGCCGGGCTCGAGAACTACGAGATCTCGAACTGGGCCCGACCCGGCCACGAATGCCGCCACAACATCCTCTACTGGCGTCAGCAGAACTACCTGGGGTTCGGGTGTGCGGCCCACTCGCACCACGACGGTCGCCGTTGGTGGAACGTGCGCACGCCCGACCGCTACATCGACCTCGTCGCCGAGCGTGCATCGACGGAAGCGTCGAGCGAGGTGCTCGACGAGGCGACGCGTCGTTTCGAACGGCTCGAGCTGCTGCTCCGGATGCGCGACGGCGTGCCCGTCGGCGTACTCGACGGCGACCAGCTGCCCGGACTGGTGGAGCGGGTTGCCGCCCCTGACGGCGATCGATGGGTGCTCACCCGCGCCGGCCGCCTGTTGGCGAACGAGATCAGCCTGCGCCTGATCTCGTGAACAGGTCGGGGAACACCCTGGCAACCTTGGCGGTCAGGTAGTCGCCGTAGCGGCCGGTCCAGGCGTGCACGCTGGCGCCGTCCCAGCGGCGCTCGGCGTCGTCGGCGGGGGGTGAGTCGGCGAGCGGCAGCGGGGCGACCTCGGCATCCCACGACGGGTCGAAGAAGTACGGGAACGACAACCGGCTCTGCCCGCTCACGTTGCGCACACGGTGCGGCGTCGAGCGGTAGCGGCCCTCGGTCAACTTGTCGAGCATGTCGCCGATGTTGCACACCAGCACGCCGCGCTCGGCCGGGACATCGAGCCATTCGCCGCCCGGTGTGCGCACCTGGAGGCCACCGAGCTCGTCCTGGGCGAGCAGTGTCAGCAGCCCGTAGTCGGTGTGTTCGCCGACGCCCCACTCGTCGGACTCGGCGTTGTCGTCCAACGCCGGGTAGTGGAAGATCCGGAACAACACCGTCGGATCGTGGGTGAGGTGGTCGGCGAACCAGTCGGGCGGCAGCCCGAGACCGGTCGCCACCGCCGCCATCACGGCGTCGGCGACGGGACGCACGGCGTCCAGCCATTCGAGGATCGTGGGTCCGAGCTCGCCCGGCGGGAACAGGTTCGACCCGTGGAGCGGTGTACCGGCACGCACGCGATCGTGGTCAGGGCCATGCTCGAGCCCGACGTAGATCCCTTCCTTGCGGTCCGGCCTCCCCGATGTGAGCTCTCCCCGCACAGGGAACCAACCGCGCCAGGCGGCGCCGGCATGCTCCATCGCCACCTGGCGCTTGGTCTGGTCGGGGAGCTCGAAGAAGAATCGTGCGAGTCGGTCCAGCCGGTCGAACAGCTCGTCGGGAATGCCGTGCCCGGTGATCCGGAAGAACCCGAGCGACCGGCACGCCGCATCGATCCGGTCGGCCACCTCCGCCGGATCGCTGCCGTCCAGCAGCGGTGAGACGTCGATCATCGCCAGCTGCTGCTCGGGGTGTGAGGCGGTCGTCACGGCTGGTAGCGTACGCACCCGCTATCGGGCGTATGGCTCAGTTGGTTAGAGCGCATCCATGACACGGATGAGGTCGGGGGTTCGATTCCCTCTACGCCCACCGATCTACCAGGGGTTTCGCGAGTCACCTCGGTGGCTAGCGGAGCTCCTGGGGTTCGTTTGGGGTTCTACGGTCAGATGACGGGGTCGTTCGAGGCCCGGGATGCGAAACCGGGGATCGAGCGCTCGGGGATGGTCCCGACGGTCGACGATCCCCATGCGGACTTTGCGATGATCACTCGCTCGACGAGATTCGCCAGTCTTGACACCTCCTGGCGGCATAGGTGCTCGACGGTCACGATTTCTTTAACCCCGCTGCTGGACTGGGCGTGGCTTGCGCGCCCTCGCAAAGTCCGGAGTCCGTTGAGTTCCACCCTGTCGAAGCCCATAGCTCGAGCGTCGGGGAATGACATGAGCTGGGGCACGAGCGCCCTGCCCTCCTGGAACGCACTCTCGAGAGCGCGCCAGAGGTCCCGAAACGCGCCGGTTGATGACGAGCTTTGCAACGCCTCGTGGTAGAGGCGCGGTCCTGACGAGCGATCGAGCAGGAAGGTGACGTTGGCGTGGGAGACCTTCATCGAATGACTCAGCACCGACACCCCGACGACGTGCCCGTCATCGCTGAGCAGCTTCGGGTCGGCGATCCCGTCGAGGAACACGCGATCGTCGTCAGACTCCGGGACGAACTCGGTCGGGCCTGTTCTTCGAAGCCTGATTGCCCTACCGAACAAGAGGGCCAGAGCGTCGGCGATCCGGCTGATGCGCAGGCCGACGTCCTCCTCGACCACGTCGATCGACAGGTTGGGCTCGTACTCATCGTCGGCGACCTCACGAAGACCGTCCGGAACGAGCATCAAGCGCTCGGCCGCCACGCGCAATGTGTGAACGACTTCGAGTCGCCGGCCGCCGGCGAGTACTCGAAGGTCTAGTTCGACGTGAGGCTCGACCGATCCCGTGAAGGGCTCGACTCGCTCTCCTTCGCCGTCATGGAGGGGGAGGTAGCGGCGACTCACTATCAGCATGTCAACCATCTTGCTTCGTCCGTGTCCCGGTTGCATGTGTTACTGGTCGAGCTCGCACCGGCGGGATCGCCCGTGAACTCAACGTTTCCAACGCATCCGCGTTCCCCGCTGCAATCACACCGGTGACCGCTGTCGAGCAGATCTGCTACGACCTTGCCCACGATCTCCTCGACGACATCCGCCGACTCGACATCCAGCTGAAGGGAGTCACACAAACGGATCTCGGCGGCTGTGGCCGCATCGTCGACGACGGTCACCGAGTGTTCGGTGTCGGCCCGATGACCGCGGTGATCTTGATCGGCAACACCGGTGACCTCCGCCGGTTCCGCAACCGCGATCACTTCGCCGCGTACACCGGAACAGCGCCGGTCGAGTTCTCCTCCGGCGGCCGGATCACGCATCGGTTGTCGCGGCGCAGGAACCGCACGTTGAACTCGGCGATCCACGTGGCGGCGGTCACGCTCCGCCGCAAGCACAGCGACGGTCGCGCCTACTTCGACCGCAGGCTCGCCGAGGGCAAGACCAAACGCGAAGCCCTGCGCTCCTTGAAGCGACACGTCAGCAACGCCGTCTGCCGACAGCTCCTCGCCGACGCGAACCGTCTCGGGCGCTGATCAATCGTGGGCCCGGGAGGGCAAGCAGGAACGACTTGAGGCCAGCGTGACCGGTCTCGCATCCTCACAACCGGTTCTTCGGCGAAGCCACTCCCGGACCCACCACCAACGCTACGAAAACCGGCGCCACCGGTCGAACAGACGCGCCCGCGAACGACTCCAACGACCCACTTGACACAGAGAGGATTCGATCGGAGCGGACGAGCCGGCTCCGACGAGCCGTCGTTCCGTGGCGCACGTTCAGTGCCTCGGGGCTTTCGAGGAGTGCGTTCGACGCAGGATCGTCCGACGGTCGGGGGGGACAGCCGGGCGATCATCGACAGTCGGTCGCCACCTTGAGTGCAGCGCAAATGTCTCGCATGCGGGAGTCGCTCAGGCGGCCGAGCCGCTCGACGAGCAGTCCGAGAGAAACCGATTCGACGGAGTCGAGGTTGACCACGCTCCGACGCTGCACCGGGTCGTCCCCTGGCTCGAGCACGACGTCGCTGGCGAGCCCTCGGACGGTCGTCGTGCACGGCGCCACCAGGGCGCGGCGAAGTCGCGGAATCGCAGCGTCACGCGACAACACGACGACGGGTCGGCGGCCGATCTCTGGCGGCTCGCACCACCACAACTCGCCACGACGAGGAAGATCGGTCATCGCCCGGCCGCTTCGCGGAACGACGCAAGGTCGCCCCACTCATCGGGCTCGTCGAAGGGATGCTCGGCGTATGCCGCTGCGTAGGCCGCGTCGATCTCGGACGCGCGATCGCGAGCGAGGAGTGCCGCCAGCGCCTCATCGATGAGTTCGGCGTCACTCGCCGACGAGCGCGCTTGTCGTGCATGTTCGAGAAGCCCTTGGTCGACCGTCGTGCTGAGCCGGGTCCGCGCCATGCCACGATCATGCCATCGTCATGCCATAAGCGCAACGGTGGCTGTTCGTGCCGTTCGCACCGCCCGCTCGCACCTAGCAGCCGAGAACCCGCCACTGGTCAATGAGAACAGCGTTCCGATCGGGCGATGTGGAGCGAGTGCTCTGGTGGCCGACGACGTCGTTCTGCACCGCGCCTTCTGAGCGCCTTCGTCGCCGGTCGAACGCCTCACCTCGCTGGAAGTCGGGCGGATCCCCGCCGGCGGTGTGGGGATTGGTGTTGGGCGTCTGGTGATCGTTGATACCGCGAACGAGGTCGTGGTCGACGACGTCGTCTTCAAGATCCGCGATCTTGAACATGATGAGCGCCGGTTCCGATACGTGGAGATCGGGGCACTCGGTATCACTGCAGGGCGGCGCCCGTGGGCACGTCCAACTCCCCACAGCACGCCGGGCCTCTTGCGGTGCACCCCACGTGCGCTGCTGGACCGGCGGAGGTGCCTTCGGAGTACCCGAGCGGGATCCGGAATTAGTTTCGGAAGGTGACCCGTTCGCGAAGCCAGATCGCGAGCCATGCCTCGTCGACCTCCCGTGCCGCAACCTCGAGCATCGCTTCGACGGCGTCGTCGGGATCGGGATTCTCCTTGTTCCATGACCCGTCGTTGAGGTCGATGAACAGCACGAGGCATGCCCATGCCGCTCGCTTGTTGCCGTCAGGCAGCGGATGGTTCCACGCGATCCGACAGGCCAGCACCGCTGCCTTGTCGTACAGGTCTGGGTAGAAGTCGGTGTCGCCGAATCCGGCTTGCGGTGCGTGGAGTGCGGAGTCGGCGAGTTCGACGCGGCTGGCCTTGATCAGCGTTGCGGTGTTGATGCCGGTGACGTGCTCGGCGAGATACCAGAACTCAGCGAGGTTGAGATAGCGGGTCACTTGGCGAGGCGGTCGAGGATCTCCCGGTCGCGCTCGAGCAGCTTGTTGGCGCGGGCGGTGAAGTCGGCGTCGGAGCGGACGCGTTCGATCTCGGCGGCGAGTGCGTCGATGATGACTTGGTTGACGCTGTCGCCTCGCACTCGGGCGACGGCTTCGGCGTCGTCGGCGAGGTCGTCGGGCAACCGCACGGTCGTCTGCTTCGTCATGACATCATGATATCACGATGCGTTTCGACGAACTGTTGCAGTTCGACGGCGCATACCGACGGCGATGCGGTGCTGGCGACGTCGTTTGGGTCAGTGACTACTGCGCTGACCCGGCTGCTCGATCCGATGCCTCCTGATCTGTACTTACCCGGGTGGGCGCGCCGAGACCGGAATGTCCCCAAGCACCGATCGGGAGGCCGGTGAAGCGTCGTTCTGCACCGCGCGTTCTGCGTCGCCGTGGCAGTGTTGCGGCGTGCTACACCGTTGGCTGCGAAGACGATGCTGCCGCTCCTCGATGGTCGTCGGCGTCGTGATCGCAGCGGCGGGTTGCGCTCCGTGGTGGGGCGATTCTGTTGGGTACGGCCCGTGGGTCGGATCGTTGGTCGCGCCAATCGCGATCTTCGACGGTGAGGTGATCGACACGGGATCCGTCGACGTGACGCTGAGAGGTGCCGACGGCGCTGTACTGGGCGTGGAGTCGCATCCCACGGTGACGGTGGACGACGTGCAGTTGTTGGCCGAGTTCGCGAGCGATCCCTTCGAGCGCGAGCTGTACGGGCGGTTCATCACGACGGCATCCGCTTCGACGCCGATCGAGGTCGTGAGCGATGGCGGTGTGAGCTTCGAACACGGTCAGCGTTACCGGATCGTCCTTCGACACTTCTACCGGTCGATCTCCACTGGCGACATTGACTATGCCGTCGGCTTCGCGTGGGACCTCGCCGAGGACCGCCCAGCTGACGGCGAGTCGGCCGGCGGTTGGAGGGCTGATTTCGAAGGCCTGCGCTCGGCAGGGTTGGTGGAAGGCAGCAACGCCGATGCGCTCATCGCGATCGCCCAGGCACTGAGCACGAGGACCCCGACCGGCACACAGCGCGACATCATCGTCGCCCTGCTGGGCGAGTCGATGGTTCCCGGCTCGGTTCCCTCGCCTTCGACGACGTCACCGCCGTAGCGTCGCTTCCGGATCGGGCGATCCGCTGCGCCGATCAGAGCGGGCGGGTGCCGCCCGTCGACGGACGTTCTGCCCTGCGAGTTCTGTTCGGGCGCGACGCCGGTCGATTCGTTCGACTTCGCATGGTGTGCGGCGCGGATCGCTCGGCGTGGACCGAGAGACGTGGGTCGACGAGAGTTTGCGTGGTGCGATCCTGCGGAGGTGATCTTTGGCGAGTCGCTCCGTGCAGCTGCATCGACCGACCCGGCTGCATGGATCGCAGGTTCGCGGCGAGGCCTGCATGGGAGCGTCGGCGCGCTGGTGCCAACCCTGTAGGAGTTCACGCTGCGGCTTCACGCCCCGGACCCATCTGCCCACGGCGGGTGGGAGCTGTACCGCGACCTGTTCGACCTGGTCGCGTCTGTTGGGGCCAGGTGCACGTCCACTCCGAGCCTGGCATGGTTCGCGATCTGGGAGGGCAACGCCGATCGCGAGCGCGCGGCGACGATCGGATCCACCCTCCGCGCCGTGCCGCGCTCCGACCTGCCGGATCGGGCGTACTACCTCACCTACGGTCCACTCTCTGCGATGACCGAACTGCGCTATCCAGACGACGACGGTTGGCGCAACCCTGATCTGTTCTGGCCGAACGATCGCAGCTGGTTCGCGGCGACCGACACGCCACCGCGGAGCCACCCGTGTGTCCGGGAACCGGAAGTTGCTCGCGCCGCTCCGCTCACGACGCGATTCGGCACGCAGCAGTCCGTCGAGCAACCCTCGCCGAGCTGGATGTCACCGATCGCCGGCGGGACCTACCGGCCGGGCGGAGGTGCCTTCGTACTGCCCGGGTATGCGCGCCCGAACCGGGCCGAGGCACGCAGCAGCGGTGGGCATCGTTCACCGCCACGCCCAGCGTCGTCGTGCTGCAGAGAGCTCTCGCCAGTTCGACTCCAGGTGGGTCGATGCGGGTTGATCTCGAACAACCGCTTCCATCGCACCCGGATCTGGGCCAAGATGGCTACGACCGACGGGTTGATCGGGTGACGCTTGGCCTCGCTGTCGCTGAACGCAGATCAGCGAATCAAGTTGGTCGAGATACCGGGAGGATCGTCATGATCAGTCGTCAACTCGTTGCATCCGTGATCGCCGCCGGCGTGGTGCTGTCAACGGCACTGGCGGTTTCGGTCACCGTTGCCGATCACACACCCGACCCGACATCGGTGGCTCTCGCGGGCAGCCTCCAGTCGGAGCTCGGCTGCCCCGGCGACTGGCAACCCGAGTGTGCTGCCACCGAACTCGACTTTGAACCAGAGGACGGCATCTGGCAGGGCACGTTCAACGTGCCGGCCGGCAGCTGGGAATACAAGGCCCCGCTCAACGACGGTTGGGACGAGAACTACGGTGCCAACGCGCAGCTCGACGGTGCCAACATCGCCCTCGACCTCGCGTCGGCGACCGACATCGAGTTCTACTACGACCACGACACACACTGGATCACCGACAACGTCAATTCGACGATCGCCACGGCTGCTGGCAGCTTCCAGTCAGCGCTCGGCTGTCCGGGCGACTGGCAGCCCGACTGCCTCCAATCGTGGCTGCAGGACCCCGACGGCGACGGCGTCTACGAGTTCTCGACCGATGCCCTCCCGGCCGGCAGCTACGAGTTCAAGGTCGCCCTCGACGAGGCATGGACCGAGAGCTATCCGGGCGGCAACGTCGCGTTCGCCTCGGCGACCGGTGACACGATCACGTTCACCTACACGGCGGCCACCAATGAGGTGGCGGTGGCGATCGACCCGTTCATCCCGCCCAGCGTCACCATCGCCGGCAGCCTCCAGAGCGAGCTCGGATGCCCCGGCGACTGGCAACCCGACTGTGCCGCGACCCACCTCGTATACGACGCCGTCGACGACGTGTGGCAAGGCACCTTCTCGCTTCCCGCCGGCAGCTACGAGTACAAGGCCGCGGTCGACGACAGCTGGGACGAGAACTACGGCGCCAACGCCCAGTTCAACGGCGCCAACGTGGCGCTCGACCTCGCCACCCCCACCGACGTGAAGTTCTACTTCGACGAAACGACCAAGTGGGTCACCGACAGCGTCACCTCGACGATTGCAACCACCGCCGGCAGCTTCCAGAGCGAGCTCGGTTGCCCAGGCGACTGGCAACCCGACTGCCTCGTCTCGTGGCTGCAGGACCCCGACGGCGACGGCGTCTACACGTTCGCCACCAGCCAGATCCCTGCCGGCAGTTACGAGTTCAAGGTCGCCCTCGACGAGGGCTGGACCGAGAGCTATCCGGGCGGCAACGTCGCCTTCACAGCCAGCGATGGGGCGACCATCACGTTCACCTACGACTCGTCGACCAACGACGTCTCAGTCGACGAGGGCGCCGGCACCGCCGAGCCCGGCGACGAACTGCTCGTGCGACCGCCCGTGCGAGAAGCCGCCCAGGACGACGTCTTCTACTTCGTGATGCCCGACCGGTTCGACAACGGCGACACCTCCAACGACACCGGCGGCGATGCGTCGGGCGACCGGCTCGTCAACGGGTTCGATCCCGCCGACAAGGGCTTCTACCACGGGGGCGATCTGGCCGGCCTGACGGCACGGCTGCCCTACCTCGACGACCTTGGTGTGACCGCTGTGTGGATGACGCCGCAGTTCACCAACAAGTGGGTCCAAGACGACGGCACCCCTGGCGGGATCAGCGCCGGGTACCACGGCTACTGGCAGACCGACTACTCCTCGATCGACCCCCACTTCGGCACCAACGCAGAGATGCAGGCGCTCGTCGCCGCCGCCCACGCGCTCGGCATCGACATCTACTTCGACATCGTCGCCAACCACACCGGCGACGTGATCACCTACACCGAGGGCGAGAACCTGCCCTACGTCTCGAAGTCCGACGCTCCGTACCTCGACGCCACCGGCGTCCCGTTCGACGACAGCGACTACGCCGGTACCGGCACGTTCCCGGCGCTCGATTCGACCGTCAGCTTCCCGTACACCCCGACGTTCCGCACCGCCGCCGACGAGACGGTGAAGTCGCCCGCCTTCCTCGACGACCCGCTCAACTACCACAACCGCGGCAACAGCACGTTCACCGGCGAGAACAGCTTGTACGGCGATTTCTTCGGGCTCGACGACCTGTTCACCGAGAAGCCCGAGGTGCAAGACGGGTTGATCCAGGTGTTCGAGGACATGATCACCGACTTCGACATCGACGGGTTCCGGATCGACACGGTGAAGCACGTCAACGACGAGTTCTGGCAGGCCTTCGGACCGGCGATCGAAAGTCACGCCGCATCGCTCGGCAAGACCGACTTCTTCGTGTTCGGCGAGGTGTTCGATAGCAACCCGGCGGTCACCTCCCGGTTCACGACCGAACTCCCCCTCGACGCGGTGCTTGACTTCGGCTTCCAGGGCAACGCACTCGGCTTCGCCTCGCGGAGCGGCGCCACCGATGCGCTCCGCGACTTCTATGCCTCCGACGATCTGTACACCGACGCCGACAGCAACGCCTCGTCCTTGCCGACGTTCCTCGGCAACCACGACATGGGGCGGATCGGCTGGTTCATCGGTGAGAACAATCCGGGTGCCACCGACGCCGAACTGCTGGCGCGCGATCAGCTCGCCCATGCCCTGATGTACTTCGGGCGTGGCATGCCGGTGCTCTACTACGGCGACGAGCAGGGCTTCACCGGCGACGGTGGCGACAAGGACGCCCGCCAGGACATGATGCCGAGCGTCGTCGACAGCTACAACGACGACGACCTGATCGGCACCGAGGCCACCACCGCCGACGCCAATTTCGACGAGACGCATCCGCTGTACCAGTCGCTCGCCGACTTCTCGGGCCTGTTGGCCGCTCACCCCGCCCTGACCCGTGGCGCTCAGCTCCACCGCTTCAGCGAGGCGACATCCGGCATCTACGCCTTCAGCCGCATCGAGCGCACCGAACGGGTCGAGTACGTGGTGGCGCTCAACAACAGCGAATCCGCCGACTCGGCAACGTTCCGCACCGACTCGAAGGCGACGACGTTCGCCGAGCTGTGGCCCGGCACCGGCCCGTCCGTGGCATCCGATGCCGCCGGCAATCTGACGGTCGACGTGCCGGCGCTCGGCATGCGTCTGTATCGGGCGGACGTCCCGATCGGTACCCCGACCATCGCACCCGTCGTATCGATCAGTGCGCCAACCGCCGGGGCCGAATTGCTCGGCCGGATCGAGGTCGCCGCGAACCTGTCGCTGCCCGGCTACGCCGAGGTCACCTTCGCGGTGTCGGTCGGCGGCGCCCCGTTCGAGCCGATCGGCACCGACGACAACGCGCCCTACCGCGTCTTCTACGACGTGTCGGGTCTGGCTGCCGGAACGCCGCTCGTGTTCAAGGCGATCGCCGACAACATGTCGGGCTCGATCTCCTCGGCAAAGGTGGATGCTGTCGTCGGGGCGGAGGAGCCACCCACGGTCTCGGGCTTCGACTACGCCGTCGTGCACTACAACCGGCCGGCCGGCGATTACGGCGACCACTCAACGGGCGACTTCAACGACTTCTGGGGTCTGCACCTCTGGGGCGATGCGATCGCCGATTCCGAAGCGACCGAGTGGACGGGTCCGAAGCCGTTCCTCGGCGAGGACGAGTTCGGCCGATTCGCGTGGATCCGGCGGGGCGGTGACGGCAGCGCCATCAACTTCATCGTCCACCGAGGCGACGCCAAGGACACCGACGCCGATCGCACGTTCGACGCAGATGCCCACCCGGAGATCTGGATCAACCAAGGTGATCTGACGATCTACTTCTCCCAGGCCGAGGCCCAGGGGTTCGCCACGATCCGATACCACCGCGACGACGGCGACTACGGGACCCCGGGGCCCGACTACAACACGTTCTGGGGCGTGCACCTCTGGGGCGACGCGATCGATCCGGCCGATGCGACCGATTGGACGGCGCCGAAGGCACCGGACGGGATCGACGACTATGGTGCCTACTGGCGGGTTCAACTCGCCGACCCGAGCCAGCCGGTGAACTTCATCATCCACCGCGGTGACGCCAAGGACCCGGGGCCGGACGGGAGCTTTGTCCCGCTCGACACGCCGAGCGCGTGGATGCAATCCGGCGACGTCGAGGTGTACCCCTCGCGGGGCGCGGCGGAGAATATCGCCACGATCCACTACAACCGCGCCGACGGCGACTACGGCGACCCGACCAGCGCCGACTTCAACGACTTCTGGGGCATGCACGTGTGGACCGGTGCGGCGAGCCCGAATCCGTCGTGGACCGATCCGGTTCGGTGGAGCAGGCTCGACGTCTTCGGTCCGGTGTTCCAGGTCCCGCTCGTGGACGGTGCGCTGGGTTTGGCGCACATCATCCACCGCGGCGACCTCAAGGACCCCGGGCCTGACCAGTTCCTGTCGTTCGACCCGTGGGGGTACGAGGTGTGGCAGCTCGAGGGGCCCAACCCGTCGAAGCCAGACGAGCCGCATTACGTCCTGCCGATCATCGGATCCGGCGCGGCGCCGGGCAACATCGGCGAGCAACGGGCGCACTGGGTCTCCGGCGACACGATCGTGTGGGAGGCTGGCGGCGACCCGTCGGTCGACTACTCGCTGTGCCACGCACCGACCGGAGGTATGACGCTCGGCGCCGATGGCGTGGTCGGCGGCACCTGCATCCCGCTCTCGCCGGGCGCCCCGTTCCCCGCTGGTGTCGACGGCTTCCGGCACCTGGCCGGCATGCCGACGCTGAAGCTCCCCGCCGGTTCGCTCGGCGATGTGCCGGAGATCCTTACCGGTCAGGTCGCCGTGCAAGCGGTCGAGGGTGGCGCACGCCTCGACGCGACAGGAGTCCAGATCCCCGGCGTACTCGACGACCTGTACGCCACCGACGCCGACCTCGGCATCGTCTGGGACGCAGGCGCGCCCACGATCAAGCTGTGGGCACCGACCGCAAAGAGTGTGGCGCTCCAGGTGTTCGACGACGCCGATCCGGCGACCACCCCAACCGTGTACCCGATGACTGCTACCGACGGCGTCTGGTCGGCGGCCGGCGACGCGTCGTGGAACAACAAGTACTACCTGTTCCAGGTCGACGTGTTCGTGCCGTCGACGGGGGCGGTCGAGACGAACCTCGTCACCGACCCGTACTCGGTGTCGCTGTCGATGAACTCCACCCGCAGCCAGATCGCCGACCTGTCCGACCCGGCGCTCGAGCCGGCGGGCTGGGACACCCTGGTCAAGCCCGACCTGGCGCGGCCGGAGGACATCTCGATCTACGAGCTGCACGTCCGCGACTTCTCGATCTCCGACGACTCCGTTCCAGTGGCAGACCGCGGCACATTCGCGGCCTTCACCGACAGCGACTCGAACGGCATGCAGCACCTGGCCGATCTGGCCGAGGCCGGTCTCAGCTACGTCCACCTGCTCCCGGTGTTCGACATCGCGACGATCGAGGAGGACGCATCGCAACGCCAGGAGCCGGATTCGGCAGCGCTGGCCACGTACCCACCCGACTCCGATCAGCAGCAGGCGGCAGTGTCGGCGACGGCCGACCTCGACGGGTTCAACTGGGGCTACGACCCGTACCACTACACGACACCGGAGGGCTCGTACTCGACCGACCCGAATGGACCGACGCGGATCGTCGAGTTCCGGGAGATGGTCGAGTCTCTCAACGACACCGGCCTACGCGTCGTCATGGACGTCGTCTACAACCACACCAACGCCTCGGGCCAAGCGAGCACGTCGGTGCTCGACCGGATCGTGCCGGGGTACTACCAACGCCTCGACGACCAAGGCAACGTCGAGACGTCGACGTGTTGTGCCAACACGGCGACCGAGCACGAGATGATGGCCAAGCTGATGATCGACTCGGTCGTCACGTGGGCCAAGCAGTACAAGGTCGACGGCTTCCGCTTCGACCTGATGGGCCATCACAGCAAGCAGAACATGCTCGACCTGCGCGATGCACTCGACGAACTGACGCTCGCCGAGGACGGCGTCGACGGCTCGTCGATCTACCTGTACGGCGAAGGCTGGAACTTCGGCGAGGTGGCGGACGACGCCCGCTTCGTGCAGGCGACCCAGCTCAACATGGGCGGCACCGGTATCGGCACCTTCTCGGATCGGCTGCGCGATGCCGTGCGGGGCGGCGGACCATTCGATGGCGGTCAGTCGATCGTCGACAACCAGGGCTACGTCAACGGGCTCTGGTACGACAGCAACGGCGGCCTCTCCGACGCAGCGGCGCTCGACGAGTTGCTGCTGTCGGCCGATCAGATCCGAGTCGGCCTCGCCGGCAACCTGGCCAGCTATGAGTTCGAGGCCGCCGACGGAGCGGTGAAGCGGGGCGACCAGATCGACTACAACGGCTCGCCGGCCGGCTACACCTCCGATCCGCAGGAGAACATCGTCTACATCGAGGCACACGACAACCAGACGCTGTTCGACATCGGGCAGTACCACCACCCGCTCGACACGTCGATCGACGAGCGGGTGCGTGCCCAGAACGTCGGCAATGCGATCGTTGCACTGGCCCAGGGCGTGCCGTTCTTCCACGCCGGTCAGGACATGTTGAGGTCGAAGTCGATGGACCGCAACTCCTACAACTCCGGCGACTGGTTCAATCGGCTTGATTTCACCTACGAGTCGAACAACTTCGGCGTCGGTCTGCCGCCGGCTGGCGACAATGTCGGCGACTGGCCGTCGATCGGGCCGCGGCTTGCGGACTCGGCGCTGACTCCGGGCCAGGTCGACATCGAGTTCACTGCCGCGGTCACCCGCGAATGGCTCGAGGTCCGCAACAGCACGCGGTTGTTCCGGTTGGAGACCGCCGCCGAGGTGCAGGACCGGGTCTCGTTCCTCAACACCGGGCCCGGGCAGATCCCGGGGTTGATCGTGATGCAGATCTCCGACCCGAGCGACGGCGTGGTCGATCTCGACGTGGCGCTCGACGGGGTCGTGTCCCTCTTCAACCCGACTGACGATCCGATCGATTTCGCTGTCGGCGACCTGGCAGGAAGTGAGCTCGAACTGCACCCGCAGCTCGCCGGCTCGATCGATCCAGTTGTTGCGTCGTCGACATTCGATGCATCGACCGGCACGTTCTCGATCCCGGCTCGCACCGTGGCGGTGTTCATCGAGCCCGGCCCCGACATCACGCCGCCCGAGGCGACGGCGTCGCTCGAAACGATTTGGGCAACCCGTGCGGTCGGCCTGTTCCGAGTCGGAGCGGCGTGCACCGACGACCGGGGAGCGGTGACGACGCAGGCGTTGCTCAACGGCGTCCCAGTCGAGAATGGCGACTTGGCGCTGTTGATCATCCAGGGGAGGGGCAACAAGCACCTCGCAACGCGGTGGTTCCACATCTTCACGGCACCCACCTTCGAACTGACGGTCACATGCATCGACGAGGCGGGCAATCGAGCCACCTCGACCGCCGTACCGGATTTCCGACAACCCGGCCGACCCGACCCTCGGCGCTGATCACTCAGGAGTGAGGTATCGGAATGGTCGGGCGGTTGGGTTCTCGGGTTGTCCGCGTTCGCCGGCAATTTGACGGTGAATTCGGCGCCGCGTGCGGGTCGGGTGGCGGCCGCAAGATACGACGACCGGGTCACCCAACGCGAAACGGGTCTCGCCCGACGGCGAGACCGAACGGACAAGACAAGGAAAGGAGCTCATCCGCCGATGCTCACAGCGCCACGAACCCTGCCCGATGTCGACACCCGAGGGACCTCAAACATCACCCGTGTATTCGGCGATCTGTGCGCATTGGCGCGCTCCCCGAAGTGAGGGCGTTTGTGAGCACGGATACCGTGAACAAGGTGCTGACGCGCTGAAGGCGGATCGGCTTCTGCGCCTCGACGATCGCGCAGACCCCAGGCCCTGCGCAAACGAGGTCCGAACGCGTCGCGAAGCGTCGCTCGACCTGAACGAATCAGGCGATGCCGCCGACCGGGGTGATCGTCAGGATCGCCGACTCGACGCCAAGTCCGTAGTCGACGAACGGCGGGCTGGCGCCGTCCCACGTGCCCCAGCAGACGAGCCGGACATCGGCCGAGCTCAGGGCGAACGTCGGCGTCGACACAACGACCTGCATCGAGATCGACACACCGCTCGAACTGGTCGCCACCCCGTTGTCGGCCTTGCCGGTCCGCCAGCTCACGTCACGCCGTGTGCCTGGCACGTCGCTGAACGGTGCCCCCAAGAATGCCGGATACGTGAGGGACTGCAACTTGCAGTGGTAGTCGAAGAAGTAGGCGTTGAAGTTGTTGAGTTGGGCGTCGACGCGGACCAGGAATGAGCCGCCCCCGCCGGTGTTCTTGATCAGCACCTGCTTGGCGTTGGCCTCACCGACCGCTGTGTTGGCGATCGAAAAACAGCAGCTGGTCTGTGAGGCGACCCGCACCGTCGGCAGCGGTCCGACCGGACCGGTGGCTCCCTGGGGGCCGACCGGACCCTGTGGCCCTGTTCCACCTGTCGCACCTGTCGTACCCGTCGTACCCGTCGCACCGGTCGCTCCGGTCGCGCCCTGTGGTCCTGGAGGGCCCTGCGGTCCCGGCACACCACCCGCGCCGGACGGTTCGTAGTAGCCGACCACGTCGGCGATCAGGTCGACCGACCCGAACGCGTTGTAGAACGATACGCGTCCGTCGGCGGACAGGCCGACGGTCACGGCGTTCGGCGTCGGCCCCTTGCCGGGCGCGTAGTTCAGGCTCGACACCAGTGGTTTGGCGGCGTCGGCGGGGTAGATCGACAGGAAGCTGCCGGCCGTGGGGTTGACGGCGGTGACGTTCATCACCACGCCGATCGCTGTTTGCGGGACCACACAGTTCCCATTGGAACCGCGGACCGGGGTGACGTACGACTCGTCGGCGCCGATCGGCGTCGATCGCGGTCCGATGTTGTCCTCGCCGGCACGCGTGTCCATCAGGCGGCACGGGACGATGTTGACCAGCGACGACGCCACGCCGCTCCCGGCGGCATGAGCCGCCCAGGTGGCACCACCGCCGAGCGTGACGGCGACCGCCGCTCCGATCGCTGCCCATCGAGTTCGCATCAGGTCTCGTCTCATGCTCACGACGATGACGTCATCGCAACCCGCCGGCATCGGGGAAAACCACATCCCTGAGCCCGAACACCGTGTGGCGCTGCTCAGCGGTCGTGGTCTCCCTGGCGGTAGACGGCGGTGATCTCGTCCAGGCGTGCCTTTACATCGGCATCGAGCGGCTGGGCGGTGGCGGCGACCGACGCCGCCAGCTGTTCCGGACGGCTGGCGCCCACGATCGGGGCGGTGATGACCGGGTTGGCGAGACACCACTGCACGGCGAGCGTGGTCAGCGGCGTGCCGCACTCCTCGGCGACGGTGCGCAGCTCGTCGACGGTGGCGAACATCTGGTCGTGCCAGTAGCGCTGCTGGTACATCTCCTGGCTGCGGCCGAGCGTGAAGCGGGTGCCCTCGGTGGGGGCGCCCGCCCGATGCTTGCCGGTCAACAGGCCGCCCGCCAGCGGGTTGTACGGGATCACGGCGATCTGCTCCTCGTCGCAGAGCGGGAACAACTCGCGCTCGTTCTCACGGAACAGCATGTTGTAGCGGGGTTGCACGCTCTCGAACCGACTCACACCGAGCACTTCGCTGCGCCCGATCGAGCGGGCGAGTTGGTAGGCGAGCGTGTTCGAGCACCCGATGTAGCGCACCTTGCCGGACCGGACCACGTCGTCCATCGCCTGCAGCGTCTCGTCGATCGGCGTGGAGCGGTCGAAGAAGTGGATCTGGTACAGGTCGACGTAGTCGGTCTGCAGCCGTCGCAGGGAGGCATCGATCGCCCGCATGATGTTCTTGCGGTTGTTGCCCTGGTCCCACGAGTGCGGCCCGCTCTTGCCGAAGCACTTGGTGGCGAGCACGATGTCGTCGCGCGTGCGGCCGTTGCGCTGCATCCAGTCGCCGATCAGTTGCTCGGTGCGGCCGACCGTCTCGGGCGGGCCGCCGAGGGGGTACACGTCGGCGGTGTCCCAGAACGTGATCCCGGCGTCGTAGGCGGCGTCCATGATCGCCATCGACGTGTCGTCGTCGCATTGATAGCCGAAGGTCATCGTGCCGAGGCACAACGGCGAGACTCGCAGCCCGGTACGACCGAATCGAACGTGATGCATGCCGCACCGTACCAACCGGTCGTGGCGCCGGGCGCGGCGAGGGGCCGACGCCCGCCAGCGTCGGCCCCCCGTGCCCTCCCCGTTCGGGTCGATCGGTTGCCGAGAACTCAGCTCAGGTCGGCGGCATGGCGGATCAGTGACGCCAGATCGTCGACGTTGCGGTCGCCCAGGTCGTCGGCCAGGCGTTCCGCCTCGTCGGCCAGATCGTCGATGTCGACCCGGTCGGCGAACGGGTTGTCGCGCAGCTTCTCGGCGAACGAGGCGGCGACGGTGGCGAGCTGGAAGTCGAGCGGGGTGCTCGCCCAGTCGGCCTCGATGTCGCGCAGGCGGATGTCGTCGTCGATCTCGTCGACGTCACCCGTCTCGGGGTCCTCCCAGCGCAGGAACACGGTGGCCAGCGAGCCACGGTCGTCGATCGACACGCCGCGTGCCAGCTCGACCTCGTAGATCGCGGTCACCTGGTGACCTGCGCCCAACTCACCGGCGTCGACCGTGTCGTCGCGGAACTGGTCGTCGCGCACGCCACGGTTCTCGAAGCCGATCAACCGGTACGTCGACACGAGGTTGGGATCGAACTCGACCTGGATCTTGGCGTTCTTGGCGATCGTCAGCAGCGTGGAGGTGAGCTCGTCCTCGAACAGTCGAGCGGCTTCGTCCTCGGTGTCGACGTAGGCGTAGAACCCATCGCCCTGGTCCGCCAACTGCTCCATCGTGACGTCGTTGAAGTTGCCCATCCCGAACCCCACCGTGACCAGGTCGATGCCACGCGAGGCGTCGTCGGTGATCATCTGGGCGAGCGCTGTGGGGTCGGTCATCCCCACGTTGGCGACCCCGTCGGAGGCCAGTACGACCCGGTTGATCCCGTTGCGACGGAACGCCGAGTCGGCGAGGTCGTACCCCGTGCGCAGACCGGCCTCGAGATTGGTCGACCCGCCCGGGCGCAGTCGATCGATGGCGTCGAGGATCACCTCGCGATCTCGTACGGCGGTCGGCTCCAACACGATCCCCGACGAGTCGGAGTAGGTCACGATCGCCACCGTGTCGTCGTCCTCGAGTTGGTCGACCAGGATCTCCAACGACGACTTCACGAGCCCGAGCCGGTCGTCGCGGTCCATCGACCCGGATGTGTCGATCACGAACGTGAGCGCCGCCGGGCCACGGTCCTCGTCGTCGACGATCTCACCCTGCACGCCGACGCGGACGAGGTAGTCGCCGCCGGTGAACGGTGACGGGCCACCGTCGACCGTGATGTCGAGACCTCGACGCGGCGCCCGGTAGTCGTAGTCGAAGGCGTTGACGTACTCCTCCGGACGCACCGACTCGATCGGAGGCAGCGAACCCTCATCGAGCCAGCGCCGAGCGACGGTGTACGAGCCGGTGTCGACGTCGAGTGCGAACGTCGACAACGGGTCGGTCGCCGCCGACACGAACTGGCGGTAGCCGTAGTCGCGGAACGTGTTGTCGTCGAACCGGGGGCCGTCCGTAGCAGGAGGCGCCGGTTCGGCTCCGAACAGACCCCCCTCGAAATCAGTCCCGGCGTCGCCAGATGCGGGAGCCTCGGTGGAAGCCGGAAACGCCTGGGACGATTCACTGCTGGCCGGCGCCTGGGTGGCGAGCGGTGCCTCGGCATCGTCCTGGCCGCTCGCGGGTGCCTCGGTGGCGGCCGGCGACTCGGTCGCCGCCGGTGCCTCGGCGTCGGCCGGTGCAAGCGGTGCCTCGGCGTCGTTGTCGTCGATCTCGACCGTGCCAGGGGAAGGGTCGCGGGTCGTGTCGAACAGACCACCCGGATCGTTGCGTTCGACACTCGCCGGAGCGGTGTCGCTGGATTCGGAATCGTCCCCGGCGCAGCCGGTGACGATCAGGGCCAAGGCCGCCGCGGCGGCCACCATCGTGTTCACGTTGCGGTGCTGCATGTCGGTTCGACGCCCCGCGCGACCGGTGCAGTTCCCGCCGATCATGTCGAACCGGTGACGATCAGATCGAGGATTGCCCGCGCGCGTCAGTGGTCGGAGGTGGCGCAGCTGCTACACCAGCGTGGTGGCAATCGTCCTGGCGCTCCTGTCGGCAGTCGCCTACGGGGTGTCGGACTACATCGGCGGGCGGGCCAGCCGGAGGGTGGCGCCGGTCTCAGTGGCGTTGTCGGCCGAACTGGTGATGGCGGTGATGGCGGTGGCGATCGTGCCGATCGTCGAACCCGACGGCCCCACGTTGCGTTCGGTGGTGGCCGGGGTTGCGGCCGGGGTTGCTGGGAGCGTCGCCATCATCGGTCTGTACCGGGCGCTGTCGGCCGGCAACATGACCGTGGTGGCACCGATCACCGGCGTCGTGGCGGCCGCCGTGCCGGTGCTGGTGGGCGTCGGGCTGGGGGAGCGGCCGGGACCGTGGGCATGGGCCGGTATCGCGCTGGCGATCGTCGCCGTGGCATTGATCGGTGGCATCAGCGGATTGGTCGGCGGTGCCCGTCGGGCCCCCGCCCCGGCGGCGACGATCGCCCTGGCGGTCATGGTCGGCGTCGGCTTCGGGCTGCTGTTCGTGGCCCTTGCACGGACCGGCGACAGCGGACTGTGGCCGTTGCTCTTCGCCCGGTGCGGCGGCCTCCCGGTGCTGATCGGCGCCTCGCTCGTGACGTCTCGAGAACGGCTGCACGCTCGGCGTGACGTGATCGTGCCCGGACTCGCCGTGGGCGTCCTGATCGGCTTTGCCAACGCCACCTACCTGATCGCCACGCGGCACGGATTGCTGTCGGTCGTGGCCGTGGTGGTGTCGATGTACCCCGCCAGCACGATCGCCTTGGCCACGGTGTTGGACGGGGAGCGGGCGATCCGTTCGCAAGCGGTCGGGATGGCCTTGGCGGCCGTGGCGCTGGTCATGATCACTGTCGCTGCGTGAGGGCTCGATCGCCCCGATACCACGTTGCGTGGTCGTCATCGCCGCTGGAGTGGCGTCCGGTCGTGGTTTTCCGACGAGTCTTGAGGAAGTCAGGCGGTTTGGGGGCGGGCGCGGCCTGGATGACCGGCGACCGGATCCGTACCGTGTGGTGCATGACGAGCAGCCCCCAACTCGCCTCCCGATTCGCCCCCACGACCTCCCGTGGCCGTGTGTGGCGGTATGCCGTGGCGACCGCAGTGGTCGTGCTCGGAGCGGGTCTGCACGACTCGGTTGCGAACGCCGAGGAGCCGGCGCCGGCCGACACGTCGCATGTCCCCGCCGACATCGAGGTCGGTGAGGTCGACGGCGTCGTCGTCGCTGTCGACGCTCCACCCGTTCCGGTGACGACCGTCGCCGATGTCCTGGTGGTCGAGGTCGGCGAGCCACCGGTCCCACCGGTCACGGTGGCCGATGCGGTCGTGGTCCAGGTCGGGTTGCCGCCGGTGCCCCCCGTCGTGGTCGCCGATGCCGAACAGCCGCAGTTCGGTCGGGCGATTCCCCAGGACGTGGTGGCCGAGTCGATCCCGGTCCAGGTCGATCCGGTGACGGTTTCCGATCCGGTCGTGGTCGAGGTCGGCCAACCGCCGATCCCGCCGTTCACGGTGCCCGACGCCGGGTCGAGCGCCGATGTGACGCCTGCTCCCCCCGCCGTACCCGTCGTGATCGCCGACCGATTGCCTGCGACCGGAGCGGAAACGTCACTCGTCTTGAGTGCGATCGCGGCGTGCCTCATGGCATTCGGCTCAGCGCTGACCGGCGCCGCCCGCCGCCGGTGAGCGACGCGACTCAGGCCGAAGGCGACGTGATCGGGGTGGCGTCCGCCAGCGGGCCGATCTCGGTCCGCGAGGTGTTGATGCCGTCGGGTGATGCGTAACTGATCGACAGCAACGTCGTCCCCGCCACCTCCAGCGTGACCGGGATCGGCTCGGTACCGACCATGCCGAGCACCGCTGCCGGGTACTGGGCGGTGAGCACGGTGAGGTCGACGGTGTTCGAGACGACGGTGATCGAGAGCGGAGCGCGCAGGGTGTCGAGCGGGCTGACCGGGGGCACCGGTTCTGCCAACTCGTCCCATTGGCCGTCCTCCGACTTCCAGGTTGCATCGGGGAGCACGATCAGTTCGACGGTCTCGCCCTGCGAGGTGATCGTCTGACGGCTCGTCACGCCGATCTGGTCGCCCGTGACCGTGGTGGCAACCGTGCCCCCGCTCGTCGCCGTGCTGACGAAGTGATACCCGGCGACGAGTTGATCGAGGCTGGCCTGGAGCAGTGCGGCGGGATCGGGAGCGACCAGCGGCTGGGTTGTGGGTGCGGCTGTCGGTGCGGCCACGACCGGCACCACGGTCGTCGGGGGAACGGTCAGTGGTGCCGTGCTGACCGGCAGGGCGGTACCCGGTGCGGTGGCAGGCAGCGTCGATGGAGCGCCCGCTTCGTCACCGCTGCACCCCGCGAGCAGCGCCATGACGAGCAACGGCCCGGCCCCTCGTGCGAGGAGCCGGGCCGCCCGGAATCGTGAGTCACCCACCGGCGACGGTGGTCGTGGTCGTCGTGGAGGTGGTGGTGGAATCATCGCCGTCGTCGTTCTGATCGTCGTCGTCGTTCTGATCGTCGTCGTCGTTCTGATCGTCGTCGTCGTTCTGATCGTCGTCGTCGTTCTGATCGCCGTCGTCGTTCTGATCGTCGTCGTCGCTGTGATCGCCGTCGTCGTTCTGATCGTCGTCGTCGCTGTGATCGCCGTCGTCGCTGTGATCACCTTCATCGCCGTGATCACCGTCGTCGTCCGGCTCGGTGCTCGTGGGGACGACCTGGCCGTTCACGGTCGGGACGTTTCGCCCGCACCGGATCCGGTCGTTGGTCGACACGGCGAAGTCCGGGGCATCACCACGGATGCTGATCGTGACCCGTTCGGTGTCGCTGAAGCGCACCGAGGTCTGGCGACCCTCGCTCTTGACGGCGGCACCGGCCGGATCGGTCGAGTCGACCGTGACGTTGCCCTCGGCATCGACGGTGTAGTTGATCGTGGCGGGACCGTTGCAGAGCGTCCCGCTCCACGTGTGGGGGCCGACGGCATTGCCGGAGGCCACCGCACCGCCGCGAACCCGAGACAGGCTGACCCGCAGGGACGTGTGGGTGTCGCCGTCGTCGGTCTCGACCGACGCCTTGATCCGCATCGTCCGCGTCTGGCCGTTGAGGCCGAACTCGATCGAAATCGACGCCGACATGGAGTCGTCGTCATCGTCGTCGTCACCGCTCGACGTCTTGAGCTCGCCCACCGTCGACTGGGCGACGCTGTCGACGCCCGTGATCGCGATCGTCGGGCTGCCGTCGCCGGCATCGCCGACCGTGTAGCCGACCGTGGTCGTGTCGCCGGTGTCGAACAGGTCGCCCGACCAGCCACCGGCACCGCTGATGTCGGCGAGCGATCCAGCACGCACCGAGACGCGCTCGCCGCCGTGCTTGGTGCTCACCTTGACCCGGACGCCGTCGGCCTCGTTCACGAACGAGACACGATTGGGTCGCACCGTCGCCGGCTCGAACCCCGCCGTCGGCTCGAGCGCCACGTCGAGCAGACCGCCTCCGGCGTCGGTGGTGACCGAGACCGTGAACTGGCTGGCGAGCAGCGGCAGCGTGAACGACGATGTGGCAGCGGCGACCGGCGCCGGTGCCACATCGACCGGTGGCGCGTCCTGGGCGCTGACCGGCGCGCCGAGTGTGAACGCGCCGAGCGCGATCGCTGCCGCTCCAACGCCTACGAGTGTCGACCTTCGCATGGATCCTCCTGAAATCGGTGTGCCCGCCGAGATGGTGTTCCCGCGTCGTTTCACGATGACACGTCATCGACTCGGTTCTGGTTGGGTCCGAGTAAAGAAACATCCAAGATCGGGCCAGATCCCGAGCAACCCGAGCGGCCGATGTTCGCTCAGTATTTGCGTAGATACGGCTGCCCGACGAGTTCTTCGATCTCGTCGGGCGCCTCGGCGAGCGCCACCGCCCCGGCCGACAACAGTTCTTCGATCGAGCCATATCCCCACAACACACCGATGCAAGGAATCGAGTGGTGGAGCGCCCCGTGCACATCGTGGTCACGATCACCGATCATGATCACGTGCTCCCAGAGGTCTGGGTCGGCGTGGATCTCGAGTTGCCTCAACGCATGGTCGATCACCTGAGCCTTGGTCCGACGCTCGGTGGTGAGCGTCGCACCGGCGCGAACCTCGAAGCGATCCGAGATCCCGAAATAGTCGAGGATCGGATGCGCCGTGACTTCCGGCTTGGCGGTGGCGACCGACAGTGAGTAGCCCGCTGTGGCGAGCGCATCGAGCATCGCGATCACACCGTCGTACATCGTGTTCTCGTAGGCGCCCACGTCGGCGTACCGCACCCGGTACGTGTCGATCACACGTTCCAAGGCGTCGTCGGGAATCCCGATCGACGGCAAGCCGATCTCGAACGGTGGACCGATCACGGACCGCACCTCGGCCTCGGTGGGGATCGGAAAACCCTCCACCTCGCATGCCCACCGCAACGAGTTGAGGATGCCCGGCTCCGAGTCGCTGAGGGTGCCGTCGAGATCGAGCAGGACGTGCGTTCGAAGCGTCACTGGGCGACCGCCACCAGCTGCTGCAACGCCTCGTCGGTGCCGACGGCGATGATCACGTTGTGCGGATGCAGGACCGTCTCGGGGTCTGGGTTGGTCGTGAACGCCCCGTCGTCGCCGCGCAACGCCAAGACCAGCACCCCAGCCCGTGAGCGAAGGTTGGCATCGCGGAGCGTGATTCCTGCCAACGCCGAGGTGGCGTCGATCTCGACCTCCTGCATGCGGAAATCCATCGACCGCTCGTGCATCACCACGTCGACGAACTCTGCCACGTTGGGCTGCACCACGAACGACGCCATCCGCGCAGCCCCCAGTTGCTGTGGGTTGACCACCCGGTCGGCACCCGCCCGGCTGAGTTTCTGGATGCTGTCGTCCTGGCGAGCGCGGGCCACGATGAAGAGGCCGGGGTTGATCGCTCGGCTCGACAGGGTGACGAACAGGTTCTCGGCGTCGCCTTCGAGCGCTGCCACGAGGGCGTTCGCGTGCTCGATCCCAGCTGCTCGCAGCGTGGCGTCGAGCGTGGCATCGCCGATCACCGTCGGGATCGTGATGTCGACCACGCGTGCCGGGTTGAGATCGACCACCACGACTTGCCGCCCGGCGTGTTGGATGTCGCCCGCGGCGGCCCTACCCACACGGCCCCAACCGCACACGATCACGTGCCCTCGCATCTCGGCGATCTTCCTGTCCATTCTGCGCCTCCCAACGAACTCTCGAAGTTGACCCTCCACGACCACCTGCATGCCGAGCGTGAAGGTGTACAACACGGTGCCAACACCGGCCACGATGATCGCCATCGTGAACGCTTTCTCGACGCCTGTGAGCGGGTCGTCGAGCAGGTTCTGGTAGCCGACCGTCGTGATCGTGATGAGCGTCATGTACATCGCGTCGAGCGCCGACAACCCCAGCACCGCATACCCGATCGAACCGACCACGAAGACCGCGACCAGCAGCGCCAGAGCGAGGCGGAGGCGGAGGATCGTCTGGCTCATCTGTGATGCACGCTAGTGCCCGGGCGATCACCGACCGGGTGGTCAGAGCAACGACTGGCTGAGCGCGTAGCTCAGGCCCCCGAAGCTGAGCCCGTCACTGATGTCACCGGCCGCCAACATGTCGCGGACCGTGTCGACGGTGAACCACTCCACTCGGACCGCCTCGTTGCAGTCGGCCGGCTGCCCACTGTCGACGGCATCGTTCGACATGAAGATGTGGAACGTCTGTTGCATGAACCCGTTGGCGGGGTGGAAGCGGCACACCTCGTTGACGGTGGCAGGGAGCCACCCCGACTCCTCGACCGCTTCGCGGATCGCCGCCTGCTCGATCGTCTCACCGTCGTCGACGGCGCCCGCCGGGATCTCCCAACCCCAGGTGTCGGTGATGAAGCGGTGCCGGTAGAGCAACAGCACCTTCCCGTCGCGGGTGATGATCGTGCCCGCAGCCTGGCGCGGCAGACGTACGACGTGATGGTCGATCTGGGTGCCGTCGGGCATCACCACGTCGACGACCGCCAACGTGACCCAATCGCTCCGATAGATCGTCCGTTCGCCGCGCACGAACCACGCGCCGGCCGGAAGCTGCGGCACGGGAACGTCAGTTGGTGGCGGCCTGGATCGCCCGCCACACCTTTTCGGGTGTGCACGGCATGTCGATGTGGCGCACGCCGAGGTGGGCCACGGCGTCGATCACGGCCGAGTGCACCGCCGGCGTGGAACCGATCGTGCCCGACTCGCCGATCCCCTTGGCGCCCAACGGGTTGACGGGCGTGGCGGTCTCCATCGGGATGCGCTCGACCTGCGGCAACAGGTCGATCGAGATCATCGAATAGTCGGCCAGGTTGGAGGTGATCGGGTTGCCGTCGGAGTCGTAGCGGACCTCTTCGTAGAGCGCCTGGGCGACGCCTTGGGCCACGCCTCCGTGGACCTGTCCGGCAAGCAGCATCGGGTTCACCATCGTGCCGGCATCGTCGCAGGCGACGTGGCGCAGGTGGCGCACGTGCCCCGTGTCGATGTCGAGTTCCACAACGGCCACGTGTGAACCGAACGGATACGTCGGCATCGCCGCCTGGAACAGGTGCTCCTCGGTGAGTTCGCCGGCGTCGGCTGCGGCACCCAGGTCGGCCCACGACTTGGAGACGGCCGGCGACCCGGCCACGTGGAATGCACCGGTCCTGGTGTCGAGCACGATGTCGGCGACATCGGCCTCGAGCAGCCGGGCGGCGACGTTCTTGGCCTTGTCGACCAGACCGATCGCGGCGTGATGGACGGCGACACCGCCCTGCTGCAACGATCGCGACCCCATCGTGCCCGAGCCGACCGGGGTGAGATCGGTGTCGCCCCAGACGAGCGTGAACTGATCGATGTCGATACCCGTTTCGGCGCTGGCGATCGACGACCACACCGTGTCGTGGCCCTGCCCGTGAGGCGAGGTGCCGGTGTAGATCGTGCCGGTGCCATCGGCGTTGATCTCGATCTTGGCCTGCTCGTTCATGGGCGGCACGCCACCGGTGATCTCGACGTAGACGCTCACACCGATCCCGAGCAGCCTGGTCTCGCCCGCCTCGCGGCGGCGTTGCTGCTCGGCCCGCAGCCCGGCGTAGTCGGCATGCTCGAGTGCCTTGTCGAGGCTGGCCTCGTAGTCGCCGCAGTCGTAGGTCTGGCCGATCGCCGTGGTGTGCGGCTCGTCGAACTTGCCGATCAGGTTCATGCGGCGGACGTCGACGGCATCCATGCCGATCTCGGCCGCGAACAGGTCCATCGCCCGCTCGGCAGCGGCGGTGGCCTCCGGGCGCCCGGCGCCGCGGTAGGCGACCACCGGCGTAGCGTTGGTGACGACCGAGGCGCAGTAGGCCTCGACGTGGGGGATGTCGTACACGGCGGACGCCATGCCCCTGGTGAACAAAGCCCCCAGAATGGTGCCGATCTCGCAGAACCCACCCGAGTCCTGGATCAAGTCGAGCTGCAGGTGGGTGACCTTGCCGTCGCGTGTGCCGCCGACCTTGATCACCTGGTGCTGGGCGCGTCCGTGGCCGAGGTTCATCATCGACTCGCTGCGGGTCTCGCGGAAGCGCACGGGCCGACCGACTTCTTTGGCGAGTCGCCCGGTCAGGAGTTCCTCCGAGTACACGCCGATCTTGGCGCCGAATCCACCGCCGACGTCGGGGGTCATCACCCGGATGTCGTCCTCGCCCACGCCGGCCGCTCCCGACATCCCGGCCTTGACGCCCTGCACGTGCTGGCTCGACAACCAGACCAGCAGGCGGCCCTCGTGCCAGACCGCGGCGGCGGCGCGTGGCTCCAGCGGGCACGGGGCGACACGCTGGTTCATGACCGATTCGGTGACGACGACCTCGCACCCGTCGAAGAACTCGGGTCCGGTGTTCTCGGTGCCGCCCAGGAACGTCGAGTTGAACACCACGTTGCTCCCGGCTGCGTCGTAGACGAGTGTCTCGTTGGCGGCGGCGGTCCTGATGTCGATCACGGCCGGCAGCGCGTCGATGTCGATGATCACGGCCTGCGCCGCGTCGGTGGCCTGCTCGTACGTCTCGGCCACGACGGCGACGATCGGCTCGCCGACCCACCGCACCTTGTCGGAAGCCAGCAGCGTGCGTGCCACGGCGGGGTTGAATCCCGACGGCATCGGCTCCAGCCCGAGCGACTCGGCTGTGTACACCCCGACGACGCCGGGCATCGACTGTGCGTCGGAGATGTCGATCGAGGCGATCGTGCCGTGTGCGACGGCCGATCGGGCGAACACCACGAACGTGGCACCCTCGAGGCGTGGATCACGGAAGTCGTCGACGTACACACCGCCCGTCGTGAGGAACTTCGGGTCCTCCTTGCGGAGCACCTTCTCGCCGAGCACGCTTCCAGCCACTGCAACCCCCATGAACGAGTAGGAATGTCGATCGCACCTTAGCCACCGCCGGTCGGAAGGGCCATGTCGTGACGGTCGCGACCGTCACCAGGGTCGTGTCAGCAGCCGATCGGCCGATCGGCCTATGGCGCTGCGGGTGCGGCAGGTGCCGGCGGTGGGGTGCGGCGCAGGGTGGTGATGCCTTCGACCAGGTTGTACGGCCAGCCGTCGGGCAGATCGGTGGGGACGCCGATCGCGTCGACCACCGTGGTGCGCCGTTCGCCCTCTTCGATGTACCCGAGTTGCTCGCGTGCCGCGTCACGCACGCCGTCGTCGGTGCCCAACCGCCCGACCTCGCGTCGCAGGTCGTCGTTGATCGCCTGCAGCTGCGACAGCTGGTCCGTGCGCTGGACCGCCTCGTCGTTCTGCACGAACAGGTTCTTGATCGGCAGCACGAACAGCGCCGCCGCGAACGCGCCGGCGAGCGCCAGGGCGGCGATCGCCAGCGCCACGTTGGATTTGCGGTGGCGGGCGATCCGCCGGTCGACCGGGATCGGCCGGCTCATGTCACCGAGCCGCGAACGGCCGTGATCGGAGGCGCGCCGGGGCGGCCGATCGATGGTCGTCTTCACCCGGTCAGTCTCGCACGTCAGCGCGGTGCCAGCGCGGCGCGTCCGCGGAATGCGGCTGCCTCGCCCAGCTCCGACTCGATCCGCAGCAACTGGTTGTACTTGGCGACCCGGTCCGAGCGTGCCGGAGCGCCGGTCTTGATCTGACCGCAGTTGGTGGCGACGGCCAGGTCGGCGATCGTGGCGTCCTCGGTTTCGCCCGAGCGGTGCGACATCACGGCGGTGTAGGAATGGCGTGTTGCCAGTTCGACGGTGTCGAGCGTCTCGGTCAGCGAACCGATCTGGTTGACCTTGACGAGGATCGAGTTGGCGGTCTTGCGCTCGATTCCCATCTGGAGTCGCTTGACATTGGTGACGAACAGGTCGTCGCCGACCAGCTGGCAGCGGTCGCCGACGGCGTCGGTGAGCAACTTCCACCCGGCCCAGTCGTCTTCCTGCATGCCGTCCTCGATCGACACCACGGGGTACGTGTCGACGATGCGGGTCCAGTACGCCGTCAATTCCTCCGCCGACAGCACTTTGCCCTCACCATCGAGGTGGTAGGCGCCGTCGCGGTACAGCTCGCTCACGGCCGGGTCGAGGGCGATCGCGATCTGCTCGCCGGGGGTGAATCCGGCCTGCTCGATGGCTTCCATCAGCAGGATGATGGCGTCCTCGTTGGTGGCCAGGTTGGGGGCGAAGCCGCCCTCGTCGCCGACTGCGGTCGACAGACCTTTGTCGTGCAACACCTTCTTGAGCACGTGATACGTCTGCGTGCCCCAGCGCAGCGCCTCGCTGAACGATGGCGCCCCGACCGGCATGATCATGAACTCCTGGAAGTCGACCGAGTTGTCGGCGTGGACCCCACCGTTGAGCACGTTCATCATCGGTACCGGCAACACGTGCGCATTGGCACCGCCCACGTAGCGGTACAGCGGCAGGTCGAGGTGGTCGGCGGCCGCCTTGGCCACCGCCAGCGACGTGCCGAGGATCGCGTTGGCACCGATCCGGGCCTTGTTGTCGGTGCCGTCGATGTCGAGCAGTTCGCGGTCGATCCCGCGCTGGTCGATGGCGTCGAGGCCGGTCAGGGCGTCGGCGATCTCGGTGTTGACGAAACCGACCGCGGTCTGCACGCCCTTGCCGCCGTATCGCGAGTCGCCATCGCGCAGTTCGACCGCCTCGTGCTCACCGGTCGAGGCGCCACTCGGTACTGCCGCCCGACCACGCGCACCGGACGACAGGATCACTTCCACCTCGACGGTCGGGTTGCCTCGCGAGTCGAGGATTTCACGGCCTGCTACGTGCACGATGTCGCTCATGGTGCACCACGGTACCGCTCAGGTGAGACGGATCTCACCGGTCACATCGGTGCCTTCGGCTGACATCTTGTCGTCCAGCTGGACGCGCTCGGCCGGTGCCGTCTCGAGCAATCCGAGGTAGTCGGCGAGGGCCTCGTCGTAGGACACCTCATGGCCTGCACGCTCGGCCATGAACCATCGGTGCTCGAGCAACTGGTGGAAGATCTCGGCTGCCTCGAGCCGGGTGAACAGCTCGGGTGGGATCGACTCCATGATCGGCTCGAACCGCAGGTCGAGCCATCGCACCGCCGCCACGTTGTCGGGGATGTGGCGGTGCGAGCTGCGCTGCAGCTCGGCGCCGAACGCCTGGATGTCCTGCAACATGCGCCGGGCTTGGTTCTCGCCCGCCACCAGCCCGGTCAGGCTGGCCAGTCGCTCGGCGTGGTACCCGTGCTCGACCACTTTGGGCACGTACCGGATCGTGGCACCGTCGGGATCGGTGACCACTTCCATCTCGCCCACGTCGAAGCCGAGTACTTGCAACCGGTCGATCCTGGCCCGCAGCGGCGCCACGTCACCGATCGGGCTCGTCGCCGGCGAGGTCAGCTCCTCCCAGAGCGCCTCATAGCGTTGTTCGATGGCGAGTGCCACTTCGATCGGGTCGATCGTGGGATCCAGCCGCCCGGCGGCCTGCAGGTCGAGCAGCCCGCCGGCCACGTTCTCGATGGCGATCATCAGATCGAGCTGGCGTTGGCCCTGGGTGAGTTCCGGGTGCAGCTCACCGGTCTCAAGGTCGATGATGTAGGCCTGCAGGGCGCCGGCGTCACGCCGGAAGAGGGTGTTCGACAGCGAACAGTCGCCCCAATAGAACCCGGCCAGGTGGATCCGCACGAGCAGCACGACGAGCGCGTCGAGCATGCGGTCCCCGAGGTACGGGATCCTCAACCCGCGCCCCATCAGCAGCGAGCGGTAGGGCAGCGAGTAGTCGAGGTGACGGGTGATCACGAGCCCTTCGCCGCGCTCGCGTTCGGTCACCGCCGCCACCATCTCCACGGTCGGGAGCCGGGCGTCGGCAACCGCTCTTACCAGTCGGTATTCACGAGCCGCCAGCTCGTCGGGCAGCTCCTTGACCACATACGAGACGTCGCCGCACTCGACCAGCTTGACGACGTGACGATGCAGGCCCAGCACGCGGTGCACGTTGGGCATCGTCCAATCCTCGAGAGGATCGTTCAACGGCAGGTCGGCGATCGCCTCGTGGTCGCCCGGATGGGCGATCTGAAGCCGCATGCGACACAGTCTACGAACCGAGCGGCCCCAGGTTGAGGAGTTCGGGCGATGGGGGTGGCCCGCCATGCCACGATCTCCAACGTCAACTTTCGGCGCAACCGGTGAAATCGCCGTGAGATCTCACGGTCCACGCTTGAGGCGGTCGAAGTGCGCGACGATGAGGACGTGTGGCATCAGCGGGAGGGACAGGCCTGATGGTCGGCGAACCGAGTGGCCCCAGCGCGGGGGCCTCGACCCCCGGACAGGAGTCGACCCGGCGTTCGATCACTCGTACCACGGTGACGGCTGCGCCGGGTTCGTCACCCGAGCCGGTTCCGGACTCGGTCCGTCGTCGGCGAGGCGGCGCGTCGGGCGAGCACGGCCAGCTGGCCGCAGCACGCGAGCCCTACGTCGGCACCAACGTGCTGCGAGTCGTGATGACCAGCCTGCTGAGCGTGGCATGTCTGCTCACGATCGGCGGGGCGATCCTGATGCTGTTGCTGTGGCAGCAGAATCGGGATGCCGGCGTGCTCACCTCGCAGATCGACCGCACCTGGGACCTGTTCGACAAGTTACGCCAGATCGAACGCGTCGTGGCGGCGCTGGTGGTGCCGGTGGCGGTGGCGTGGATCGCCCTCGCCACGGTGAACGTGCGGCGCGCTACCAGCCAGCGTCCGAACCCGATCGTCGCCGCGGTGAGCCTGCCGATCGGTCTCGGACTGGCATGGTTCGCCGGCTCGCAACTGGTGGACGGGGCTGACGACCGGATCACCAAGGGTGCCGGGATCGTTGCCCAGATCGCCTGTCTGGCGATTCCGATGGTCGCCTTGGAGCGGGTCGCGGCGGCGGCCGAGTCGCGTCAGCGCCCGATCCGGGCGACGTGGGTCGTCGGTGCGGTGTTCCTCGCCAACATGGAGGGCCTGGGCGGTCTGTCCACGATCGACGCCACCAGCGACTCGACCAAGTGGGGCCACCTGGGCGCCTACCTGCTGATCGGCGGGTTGGTGGAAGTGCTCGGCACGCTGTCGGCCAACGAGGCAGGACGAGCGATCGACGAAGGCACCGCACATCGCTACCAGTTGCGGCACCGCTTCGGCGAGGCGCTGATCGAGCAGTCCCGCCGCCAGCGTTCGTCCTGATCGTTCAGCTGATCGCTCGGACATGGGTCTACCAGCGAACTCGCCGTTGAACGACGTCATGGTTGCCTGCGCCGCTGACGAGGTGCGACAGGTTCTCGTGAACAAGCCGGGTTAGTCGCCGGCGTGGGGCAGCTCCAGGTCGCGTTTGACGTGGTCCCACAAGCCGTCCAGGGTGGCCAGATCGGCCTGGTGGATGTCGATCGACCGTGCCGCCGCCAGCCGTTCGACCGACGCGAAGCGTTGCCGGAACTTCTGGGTGGCGGCTCGCAGGGCGGTCTCGGGGTCGACGTCGAGGTGGCGCGCCACGTTCACCACGGCGAACAGCAGGTCGCCGAGCTCATCGCTCGTGCGAGTCGGATCGCCCAGGGCGGAGGCTTCGACCAGCTCGGCGGCCTCCTCGGCGATCTTGGGGAGCGCTCCGTGCACGTCGGGCCAGTCGAACCCGACCTTGGCCGCCTTCTTCTGCACCTTGTGGGCGTAGGCGAGCGCCGGGAGGGCTCCGGGAATCCCGTCGAAGATCGACGTGCGGTCCTTCTCGGCGCGCTTGATCGCGTCCCAGTTGGTGAGCACCTCGCCACTGCCGCTCACCACCGTGTCGCCGAACACGTGGGGATGGCGTCGCACGAGCTTGTCGTGCACTCCCTGCGTGACGTCGGCGATCGAGAAGCGTCCCTCCTGCTCGGCGATCGTGGCGTGAAACTCGATCTGGTAGAGCAGATCGCCGAGCTCCTCGATCAGCGCCTCGTCGGAGTGTGGGTCATCGGGGTCGAGCTGCTCGATCGCCTCGACGACCTCGTAGGTCTCCTCGATCAGGTACGGCAGCAGCGACGTGTGGGTCTGCTCGATGTCCCACGGGCACTGCTCGCGAAGCGTGCGGGCGAGCTGGTGGAACCGGACGTACCCGGCACCGACCGAGCTGGTGAGCGAGGGAATGTACAGCGAGGTCAGGTGGTCGGCGTCGATGGCATGGTCCATCTCGGCCCAGGTGGTGTGCACGATCCGTTCGGCGTCGGTGCCGAGCGCCTGCAGCAACACGACCGGCGTGTCGTCGAGCGTGCCGTTCGGGTCGTCGATGCTGAGCTTGATGTCGGACAGCACCCAGTTGGCGTGGGTATGGGCGACCAGCAGCGCGCCGTTCGCTTCGGCGGCGGCGGTGGCGAACTCGTGGCCGTCGATCAGCCGCACCGCGGCCTCGACCGGATCGACCCCCAACCGCGCCCACGTCACGTCCAGGAACGACATTGCCGGCAGCAGTTCGATCTCGACGCGAGCGTCGTGACGAAGCGTTCGCACGGAGCGCTCCAGCACGAGCGGCGACCCGGGGACGAGGTACAGCACCTCGCCGTGCTCGACGGCGGCGGCGACCAACCGCTCGACGATCTCGGCGTAGACGTCCTCGAATCGTTCGGCGTGCTCGTACAGCTCGTCGAACGAGTGGGTGGTGTCGGCCAGGTGCGCCGAGGGATGGCGCGCCGTGCGCAGGTACCGATGCGCGATGCGAGTGATCGCCTGCCGCGTCTGGTCGGTGACGTGGCCGTCGGAACCGGGCCCGAGCCCGGCCACGACCACGCGGGGCTGCCCGACCTCGGTCATCGTGCGGCGCTGCCCGTCATGGAACCGGCGGCCGTCAGCCGAGCGGGACGACCGAGAGCCGGCGAGCTTCGAAACTGCCGTAACGGGGGTCGACGTACACGTCGGCATCCTGCAGATCGATGAAGATCTTGGCGACGGTGTCGGGCTCGATCGTCTGCAGCGCCTGCAGCATCTCCTGGCCCATCAGCTCGTCGTCGGCCTGCACGGAGATCACGATCGACTGCCCGCCGTCCTCCACAATCCGGTACGGGGAGGTTGACGACAGCCCGCCGAGCGACTCGGCGAGCGAGGGCGGCAGCGTGCTGACGTCCAGACACTGCACTCGGTCACGGTCGACCGCCTCGGGCACTTCGGCGGCCAGCACGGCGTCCCAGTCCTCGCCGCCCTCGAGCCGATCGAGGATCGCCTCGGCTCGCAGGGAGTCGCTGGGTTGCATGACCTTCAGGCACGCCATGTTGATCGACGTGAGGCCTTCGTGGACGCGGTCGAGCACGCCGCTGGCGTCGAGCCCGCGCAGGGCGATCCAGTTGCTGATCGCGAATCGGGCGAGTTCGGCGGGGGCGCGGTCCTCGACCTGGGTGCCCGATACCCCGCTCTGGTCGGGAACTTCGGTCATCAAGGCCACCAGCTGGTCGCTGGTCAGCTCGGCATCGCCGACTCGGGCGACGATGTTGTCGTCCGTGAACGTGGCGCAGCCAGTAGCGGCGACGGCGACGAGGGCGATGGCGGCGAGGCGGACCGGTCGAATCACGTCGGCCACGCTACCGACATCGTCACGCCGCCGGGAAGATCTGGGCCAGCAGGTCGACCAGATAGCCGGCCGGGTCCTGACCGCGCGGGATCGGGATCACCAGTTGACGGGCGTCCTCTTTGTGGATGGCAGCCCTGGACAGGCGCTTGAGGCGCATCGATTCCGACAGCTTGAGATCGATCGGCGCCAGCCGGGCCTGGCCGCCGTCGCGTCGCGTGCCGGTGATCTGCATGTCGACCACACCGAGCCGGTGGCATTCCGCCCGCAGCCGGCCCACCAGCAGCAACGCCTCGGCCGGGTCGGGGAGCGGACCGTAGCGGTCCTCCCACTCGGTGCGGATGTCGTCCACGTCGGATTGTGTCGTGACGTCGGCGAGCCGCCGGTAGGCCTCGAGCCGCAGCTCCTCCTTCGCCACGTAGTCGGTCGGGAGATAGGCGTCGGTGGGCACGTCGAGCTTGAGTTCGGCCGGCTTCTTGACCGGCTCGCCCTTCATCTCCGACACCGCTTCGGTCACCATCTGGCAGTAGAGGTCGTAGCCGACCGCCGCGATGTGGCCGGACTGCGACTCGCCCAGCAGGTTGCCGGCGCCGCGGATCTCGAGGTCGCGCATGGCGATCTTGAACCCCGAACCGAGCTCGGTCGTCTCGCCGATCGTCTTGAGCCGCTCGTACGCCTCTTCGGTGAGGACCTTGCCGCCCTCGTCGGTGTTGGGATGGAACAGGTAGGCGTACGCACGCGACCCGCTGCGCCCGACGCGGCCACGCAACTGGTGCATCTGACCCAGGCCGAGCAGATCGGCGCGCTCGACGACGAGCGTGTTCACGGTCGGCATGTCGATCCCCGACTCGATGATCGTGGTGCACACGAGCACGTCGTAGCGACCTTCCCAGAAGTCGACCACGACCTGTTCCAGTGTGCCTTCGTCCATCTGCCCGTGGGCGACGGCGATCCGCGCTTCGGGTGCCAGTTGGCGCAGCCGAGCGGCTGCGGTGTCGATCGACCGGACACGGTTGTGGACCCAGAACACCTGGCCCTCACGAAGCAGCTCACGACGGATGGCCTCGACCGCCACCCGCTCGTCGTACTGGCCGACGAAGGTCAGGATCGGCTGGCGGTCGGCCGGCGGTGTCTGCAGCAACGAGAGGTCGCGGATGCCCACCAGTGACATCTCCAACGTGCGCGGGATCGGCGTGGCCGACAGCGTGAGCACGTCGACGTCGATGCGGAGCTTCTTGATCTGCTCCTTGTGCTGGACCCCGAAGCGTTGCTCTTCGTCGACCACCAGCAGGCCGAGGTCCTTGAACTTGATGTCGGGGGTGAGCAGGCGATGGGTGCCGATCACACAGTCGACCTCGCCCGAGGCGAGCCCGGCCAGGACCTGCTTGGCCTGCCCGGCGGTCAGGAAGCGCGACAGCACCTCGACCCGGATCGGGTACCCGGCGAAGCGGTCGGCGAACGTGTTGCCGTGCTGCGTGGCGAGCAGCGTCGTGGGCGCCAGCACGGCGACCTGCTTGCCGTCCTGGATCGCCTTGAAGGCGGCCCGGATCGCCACCTCGGTCTTGCCGAACCCCACGTCACCGCACACCAGGCGGTCCATCGGATAGGCGCGTTCCATGTCGGACTTGACGTCGTCGATCGCCTTGCGCTGGTCCGGCGTCTCGACGTACGGGAAGGCGTCCTCCATCTCGTGCTGCCACGGCGTGTCGTGGCCGAAGGCGTGCCCCGTGGCGTTCACGCGCGTCTGGTAGAGCACCACCAGTTCCTGGGCGATCTCGCGCACGGCCGACTTGACGCGCGACTTGGACTTGGCGAAGTCGCTGCCGCCCAGGCGGTGCAACGCCGGCGCTTCACCGCCCACGTACTGGCGCAACGTGTCGATCTGGTCGCTCGGTACGTAGAGCTTGTCGCCGCCCTTGTAGGCCACGAGCAGGTAGTCGCGCTCGATACCGCCGATCGTGCGCTTGACCATGCCCTCGTAGTGGCCGACGCCGTGGATGTGGTGGACCACGTAGTTGCCGGGCTTGAGGTCCTCGAAGGTGGTGGTGCCCTGGCGGGTGCGCGGCCGCGCCTTGCGGTGCGCCCTGCGACGCCCGGTCAGGTCGCTCTCGGCGACGATCGCCACCTTGGCCGCGGGCAGCAGGCAGCCGCGATGGAGCGGGGCGACCACCACCGCACCGCCGGGCGCCTCGGTGGCACGCTGGACGACCGGTAGGTGCAGTTCGTGCTCGAGCAGGATCTCGTGCAGGCGGGTGGCCGAGCCGGGCCCGTCGGCGGCGACCGCCACGCGGTACCCCTGGGCGAGCAGCTCGCGGAGGCGGTCGGTCAGCCCGCTCCCGTCACCCCCGACCGGCCCCCATCCGGTGGCCTCGACGCGCGGGGTGTCGGGCGATTCGGGGGTCGAGTCGATCGTCCAGAACGAGCCGGTGTCGGCCAGCATCCGATCGGGGTCGGCGTGCAGCCGTGGGAAGGTGCGGTCCGGGTCGCGGGCCCACGTGGATGCCAGGGCGCGGGCCAGGTCGTCTTCCTCGGCCAGCAGTTCGCTGGCACGATCGCGCATCCGGCGCGGCTCGATCAGGACCACCTTGGCCGAGTCGGGGAGGATGTCGGTGATCAGCAGGTCGTCGTCGACGAGCCAAGGCAGCCACGACTCCATCCCCTCGAAATGGGTGCCCTCCGCCAGCCGTTCCCACTGCTCGCGGCCCCACGGTTCACTCGCCACCAGTCGCTCGGCGCGCTGGCGAACCTCGTCGGTGTAGATCAGTTCCCGAGCCGGGAAGATGTACGCCTCGTCGAGGTCGACCAGCGAACGCTGGTCGTTGACGCCGAACGTGGTGAGGCGATCGACCTCGTCACCCCACAGGTCGACGCGGATCGGGGCGTCGGCGGTCGAGGGGTACACGTCGACGATCGCCCCGCGGCGGGCGAACTCGCCGCGATGCTCGACCAGCTCTTCGCGCCGATACCCGAACTCGACCAACTGGGCGCACAACCGGTCAGGGTCCACGACGGCGTTGGGCCGCACCACGATCGGTTCGACCTCGGTGGCGGCTGGGCCGAGCTTCTGCAGCAGGGCGCGAGCTCCGGCGATGATCACGTCGGGTCGGCGGCCGCCGGTGCGCAGCTTCCACAGCAGTTCCAGGCGTTGTCCCATCGTCTCGACGCTGGGGCTGACGCGCTCGAACGGGAGCGTCTCCCACGCCGGGAACAACGCCACCCGGTCGGGGCCGAGAAACTGGACGATGTCGTCGTAGAGCTGGCCCGCCATCGCCCCGGTGGGGCAGGCGACCAACAAGGGGGAGCGTGACGACAGCCCCGACAGGGCGGCGATGGCGATCGCACGAGCGGCCTCGGGGATCGCCAACCGAGCGTCGGGTTCGCCGAGCGCGCGGGTGATCCCGGGCTCGTCGCGCAGCAGCGCCGGGAGGGCGGCGAGCGGCCCGGCCAGGCGCACGGTGTCAGCGGCCATGCACGTCTCGCATCGCCGCCTCGATCCCGCCGGCGACGATCAGTTCCACGGCGTCGGCCGCCTCGGCGACGGTGACGTCGAGCAGCCGGCGCTCGGCGGCCGGCACACGGTTGAGCACGTGACCCACCCCGTGGTCCTTGCTGGCGGGCTTGCCGACGCCGATCCTGACCCGCAGGTAGTCCTGCGTCTTGAGGTGCTGGGTGATGCTGCGGAGGCCGTTGTGGCCGGCCAGGCCCCCGCCGGCTTTGAGCTTCAGTTCCCCGGGCGGCAGGTCGAGTTCGTCCTGGACGACGATGATCCGCTCCGGCGCCTCGATCTGATAGCGACGCACGAGTGCTGAGACGGCCTGGCCGGACTCGTTCATGAACGTAATCGGGAACGCCAGCACCACGCGTGGCGCATCCAGCCCCGAGCCGAAACGGCACTCACCGACCAGCGCCTGGTCGCGCCCGCCCTTCAGCGTGGTGCCGTGCCGCTCTGCGAGCAGGTGCACGCACTCCTCGCCGACGTTGTGGCGCGTGCGGGCATATTCCTTGCCCGGGTTGCCGAGACCGACCACGAGCCAATCGAACGGGGCGCCTTTTCCGGCACGCCGATCGAACAGACCCATCGGTTCAGCGCGGTCGAGCGGTGATCACTCGCCGTCGGCGGCGGCGCCCTCGGCGTCGCCGTCGGCAGCTTCGGCTGCGGCCTCGGCCTCGTCTGCTGCTTCGGCATCGGCCGCAGCAACGTCAGCGCCACTCGTCATCAGCACGGTCACGACCGCCATGTCGGCGTCGGCGACGGCCGTCACGCCGGCAGGCAGCGGGATGTCACCGACGGTGATCACGCTGTCCATCTTCATGTTGCTGATGTCGATCAGGATCTCGTCGGGGATCAGGCGCGGGGTGGTGCGCACTTCGATCGTGTCGACGGCCGGGTCGACGAGACCGCCACCGGCCTCGACCGCCTTGGCCTCGCCCTCGAGGCGGACCGGGATGGCGATGACGATCTCTTCGTTCAGGTTGACCTGCAGGAAGTCGACATGCGCCACGGTGCGCCGCACGGGGTGGCGCTGCATCTCCTTGACGATCGCCGGGTACACCTTGCCGTCGATCGTCAGGTCGAGCACCGTGTTGGTGCCGGCCGAACCGGACAGTGCGATGCGCAGATCGCGGCGGGCGATCGACACGCTGATCGGGCTCATGCCCTGGCCGTACACCACGGCGGGGATGATTTCCTCGCGGCGCATGCGGCGGGCGTTGGGGCTCCCAGTGGAGCGACCGGTTTCAGCGACAAGAACGGTGGACATTGCAGTAGGCCTCTAGACGATGATCGACGAGATCGTGGTATGAGCAGTCGGCCATGTTATCGGGGGTCCTCGGGTCCGCCACCCGGCGCCGGATCGATCCGGTCGAACCGGCTCCAGCGCCGAATCCCGAACTGTCGCTCCTCGTGGACCGCCCTGACCAGGCGGTACGGGCGCGTGAAGCGTCGATCGAACTCGGACCCGAGGGCGGTCTGCAGCTCCTCGACGTCGAGGTCGAGCCAGGCTTGGCGTGACTCGAACACGAACAGCAGCGTGATCTCGCCGGGCCGGCTGTCGTCGAGCCACACCTCCTTGGACAGGAACGGGATGTGATCCGATCCCGGTGCGAACGCCTCGCCGAGCGTCCACACCTCGTGGTCGACGCGCAGGAACTCGTCGACGTCGGCCGGATCGACCTCGAACACCAACACCTCGACCGGCAGGTTCTCGCCGCTCGTGTACCGGTACTCCTGTGGACGGTCTTCGAACATCACTGCGCTCACTCGATCACGACGGCCGCCGAGGCGGAGCGTCCGAACACTTCGGGAGCGTAGAGCTCCTCGGCTCGTGCCGGCGGCGCCACGAAGCTCCCCGGCGTGGTGGCGCGGGCGACGTAGGTGTAGTCGTAGGTGCCGCCGGGCAGGTCGCTGGCGAACGCCTCGACGCGGTCGTCGCGCAGGTTCTGGTGCTCGAACCAGTTCCAGCACCAGCACCAACTGCGTGCGGCGATCGTGTCGGTGCCGTCCGGCGATTCGGGGACGATCGTCTGCGAGACGGCGAGCGCCGGATTGAGCGGCTCGAACCCACCCGGGAGCGGGTCCACGAGGGCCACGTGCGTGCGGCGTGCGTCGGCGACCATCGTGAGCCGGACGCGGACCTTGGCGCCGGCTCGGATGTGCCAGGTTCCGTCGGCGTCGCGGCGAACGTCGGCCGGGTCGTCGATCGCCTCGTAGCTGCGCTCGACCACGAACCCTTCGTCACGAGCGTCGAGCAGCAGGTCCGTGGGGGCGTATCGCACGCCGATCCGGTAATACAGGCGGCCGGTGCCGTCGCGCTGCAGCACGAGTTGCGTCGGGACGTCGGGCGGGAGCGCGACCAACGAGGTCATCGGCACCGTGGTGCTGTCGCGGTCCGTCGAGCGCCCGCTGTAGGCGTGCTCGCTCACGTACGTCTCGCCGAGCCACGCCCGAGCCACGAACGCCGGCGTCGCCGCTTCGAAGGTGTCGAAGTAGTGCTTCATCGCCACCAGCACGAAGGCGTTGTCCTGGGCGCTGTTCCATCGCCCTCGCGTCGCATGGGCGAGCAGTCCGGCGACGACCTTCGGGATCAGGTCGCTCGCCGGTGACTCGCTGATCAGCGCGTCGAGCACGACGGCGTCGGTGCGGCGATCCGAGTTGGCGATCACCCAGGCGTCCTCGCTGTAGCTGGTGGCGAAGGTGGCGGCGCCGGCGGTGTCGACTGCGGCGTTGAGGAACAGGGCCTCGATCTCGGCCCGGATCGCGGCGTCGTCGATCGAGGGCCACAGCCACGCGATCGCCTCGAGTTGCAACCCGATCCCACCGTCGCGGTAGATCGCCGTGGCCTCGTCGACGTCGCGGTCACCCTGCATCTGGCGCAGGTGCACGGCGAAGGCGCGCAGCGTGTTGCGGGCGTCGACCGGATAGTCGGCGGGGATGTGGGATTGGATGTCGGCGGCGTATGCGTTGGCGCGAGCCAACATGTCGCCGGCCACCGTGGCACCGTCCTGCTGGGCGACCACCAGGGCGTGCAGCACGTCGAGCGTCTGCCATGGCGACGACTCCAACCCGCGGGCCCACCACGACCAGCCGCCGTCGTCGTTCTGGAGTCGGGCCAGCTCGCCCAGATCGCGGGCGACGGTGTTGCGAAGCTCGTCGGGGGTGGGCACGCCGTCGGCGTCGAACGCATCGAGCACGTCGCCGAGCGCCGAGATCGAGAGCACCCGTGAGGCGTACCCGTCGGGGGTGGTGTACGGGTAGCGGTCGAGGTAGATGACGGCGTCGGTCAGGGCCTGGACGGCCGTCGACGAGGTCCCGATCTCGAGCCCGCCGAACTCCGGGAACACACCGGTCGGTGGAAGCACCGGGAGGCCGATCACCCCGGGTGCGTCGGGTCCACCGGTGGCATCGTCGATCACGCCATACGTGGCGAACGCCTCGCTCGTGGCCGGCGTGTAGACGGGGAACGAACCGTCGGCGGCGTCACTGGCCTCGCCGTCGTCGACCACGGCAACCGCCGCCACGCGATAGCGCGCCGTGCCGACCTGGGCGGCGGCGAACGGGAACCGGACCTCGACACGATCGTTGGCCGACACGGTGACGCGCTGACCGACCGTCGTCGGGGTCGCCGGTGCCGCAGGGTCGGGGACCAGTCCGGGCACGGTGAGGTTGGCGACCTGAGCGATCACGTCGACCTGGATCGGCGTCTCGCTCTGGTTCTGCAGCACGACGGGCAGATCGAACCGGTCGCCGAAGTTCAGGAAGCGCGGCGGTGACGGGCGTGCCATCAGGGGCAGGCGAGCCGTGATCGTCGACTCGCCCGTGCCGAACCGGTCCTCGCCCGACGCGGCGACGGCCATCACCCGGTAGCGGGTCAGGTTGTCGGGCAGGGTGATCGGGATCGTGACCCCGCCGTCGTCACCCGAGGTCTGTCCGGTGGCGTAGGCGGCCAGCGCCGAGAAGTCGGTGCGCAGGTCGATCGGCGTCGAGCTCCCACCTGCGGCGGAGCGCCCCGACTGGGTTCCGTCGGTGTCGGCCGCGAATCCGCCGGCGTTCTCGGCGGCGGCGTCGGCGGGGGCCAGCGCGGCGGGTGCTTCGGTGGCTGCCGGCGCCGAGTCGTCACGCCCGGCGGTGAGCGTGTCGGACCGGGCCAGCAGCACGCTCGATCGCGTGTAGCTCGCCGTGAGGTTGGCCCACAGATCGCCGTAGAACGCATCGATCGGATTGCCGAGGTCGTAGCCGGTCAGCGCCAGCACCGCCTCGTCGACCACGATCACGGTCACGTCGGCGCCGGGAACGGGTTGGCCGCCGGCGTCGGTCACGGTGACCGTGACCGACGTGTCGGCGCCCGGCTCGAGGGCGGCGGCGGCCGGGACCGCGGCGACGGTCAGGGTGCGTGACGCGGGCGGGACCGACAGGTTGATCTGCGACGTGGCGAACGCCGGTCGGGCGGGTACATCGGGCACCGGCGTGCCGTCGTCGGCGACGCGCGGCGCGGCGCCGACCACGTCGACTTGAACCACCAGGTTCGGAATCGCCGCCTCGTCGATCGCCACATCGAGCACGGCGCTGCCGTCGGGGGCGTCGAACGCTTCGCTGCTGACGATCCCACCGTGGCTCACGGTCACGAGCCCGTGGGCCGGGGCGAACGGGGCTTGGACGAGGATCTGGGCGGTGTCTCCGGGTGCGTAGGTCTCGCGATCCGGCACGAGCGTGACGGTCTGCTGTTCGACATTGCGCACCGGTTGACGCTCGCCGCCCGACACCCACGTCGTCGACTCGCTCCGGTTGCGGTGCCCGTCGTCGTCGACCACGACCGCCGTGACCCGGTAGGTGCCGCCGACCTCGGTCGTGAACTCGCAGCGCATCGCCGTGCCGGCATCGATCGCCGCGCCGTCGTCGGTCGAGGTCACCGTGCACGTCTGTGTGTCCACCAGCTGTTCGCCCCACGCCCCGTCGGTGTACCCGTACTCGACTCGGGCGGCGGTGACGTCGAAGGTACGTCCCGCCACGAGGTTGCCGTCGACGTCGGTCACGACCGTGTCGTACCGGATTGGCGTACCGGCCTCGACGAACGTGCGGTCCGATCGCAGCCCCACGTAGTACTGGGCGGGGTGGACGAGCAGGTCGGTGCGCGACGACCAGGCCTGGCGGTTGACGTCGTAGACGGTGGCCTCGGCCGTGACCGTGGTGGGCAGATCGACCGGGTCGTCGCTCCCGGCGTCGAAGTCGATCTGCAGGTAGTGCGAACCGTTGTCGTCGGTCCGGCCCGAGAACTGCTCGTAGGTCGCCGGCGTGCCGGGGCAGTCGAAGCAGATCGGTGCATCGAAGGCGCCGCCGAATGACGCGTCGACCGGGCCGAATCCGTACCACCACGGCTGCCAGACGCCGAACGCGAAGGCGTCCCAGTTGGGTGGCCGGTACGTGGTCTGGCTGGTCGTCACGAGCCAGTCGACGTCGGCGTCGGGAAGTGGGCCGCCGGCGTAGTACGTGGCATCCACGGCCACGGTTGCCGATCGCGCCGCGAAGTACGGCGCCTCCGACTCCGGGCGGGCCTGCACCTCGAACTCGGGGCGACGGAACTCCTGGATCTGGAACTGGTGTGTCCAGGTCCCGTTGGCGGTGGCAGGAAGCCCCGTCAGCTGGAACTCGACGTAGGCGCCGCCCAGGTTGGCCCCGGCGGGAATCTCGAGCGACAGGTTGAATCCGCCGAGGGCGTTGAAATCGACCGGACCGCTGCCGAGGTCGACCCCTTGCGGGTCCCAGGCGTGGTACGTCATCCCGACGCCGTCGCCCCAGAGCGCCAGGCGGGCGTCCTCGGACCACGCCAGCCGGCGGACCCATCCGGCGATGCGGACCGTCTCGCCGGGCTTGTAGATGCCGCGGTCGTCGAACACGTAGAAGCGTGACTCATCGGCGGACACGTTCGCCGTCCAGCCACCGTAGAAATCGGCCGGGAGGAAGCCGGTGCGGTCGCCGGCGTTGGCCCACAGGCCACGCACGGGGGTGGTGGTGAGGGCGAGGCGGGCGAGGCCGGCGGCATCGGTGGTCGCCACGCGGCCGTCGCCGACCAGTTCGACCGGGATGTTCCCGATCGGCTCGCCGGTGCGCAGGTCGGTGGTCCAGATCAGCAGCTCGTCGTTGTCACGGAAGGCGTCGATGCCGACCGTCGTGCGCTGCACCCATGCCACGGTGGGTCGGTTCATCCAGTACGCCTCGGTGTCGGGGGCGTACGTCTCGGTCGGCTCGATGCGGACGACGATCTGTGACCCGGCGAGGTCGAACACCGACGTCAGGTCGATCGCCGTCTCGACGTACGTGTCGGCCACCGCGTCGACGGCGACGACCTCGTCGTACACCCTGGCCCAGTCGGGGTCGGCCGGTGCGGTCTCCTGATAGCCGCGATCGACGTAGTCCCGGAACGCCTGCGTGTCGGCCGGGGTGACCGCCCAGGCGATCACGCGAACCGACTCGTGGTTGACCGAGCGGATCGACACGGTGGCGCGATCGGCCAGTGGGTCGGTCGTGATCCATTGGCCGGGTAGCCCCTCCAACGCCGGTTTGGCCGGGCCGACCTCGAAGTCGACGGTGACATCGTCGCCCAGTGTCTGGCCGTACGTGTCGGCCAACGAGGCGTCGAGCGTCACGTGGTACGTGGTCCTGCCACGTGTGGCACCACTCAACGAGATCGTGGTGCCGTACACGTCGACGCGCAGTCCCGGGATGCCCGGCTCGACCCGGATCATGTCGGCATCGAAGGTGGCGGGGTCGATCGAATTGGTGAACTCGATCGAGAACGGGGTGTTCGGCACACACCCGTTGCCGTATCCACAGTCCGATCGCACCACCCGCAATGCGCCGTAGGTGCGACCGACGAACGTCGCCACACGTGGGCTGGTGCGCGGCCCCTCGGCGCTGGGCGTCTCCGGGCCGACCTCGACCGAGATCGCGGTGTCGACCGGCAGTGGCTGCGTGGCACGGAAGGCGACGGTGCGGTCGTCGAGGGCGCTCGCCACGATGTTGCGGGCGACGCTGTCGGCGTCGATCTCGGCGGCGGTGGCGAGACGGATCGGTGTCGACGCATCGTCGGCGCGCAGCGTGATCGTCTCCAGCACGGCGGCCGGGTCGACTCGCTGGTCGAACGTGGCCACGAAGACCTGGTTGACCGGGATGCTGATGTTCGACTGCTGTTCGGCGAGTGGCGACACCGAGGTCACCACAGCGGGCGGCGTCGAGAACGTGAACTGCACGGTGTCGGCCAACGCCGCTCCGTTGGCGGACTTCGTGCCCTCGGGCACCGTGACCGTGTAGTCGGTGGCGGCCGGCAACCGGTCGGTGACACCGGGAACGACTTCGAACCGCAGGGTTCGAGTGCCGATCCATCGCCAACGGCCCTCGACGGCGGGCTCGACCCGGACCGGCACCTCGGCGGCGTCGAGTTGTTCGAGCGTGGCGAGCGGCACCATCGGCTGGTTGAACGTCACCGTGAGGAATGGCGCCAGATCGACGTCGCCCTCCGGTTGGAACCGCACGACCTCGAGTGGCGTGCCGGCGGGCACGGCCGGATCGGCGGTTTGGGGGGCGGGTGGGAACGGCACGTCCACCGTGTTGCCGATCAAGGGCGGCTTCAGCGTCTGGGGCGGGAACTGGAAGGTCGTGACGTCGTCGGCCGGGATGTTCCAGGCAGGCAGCCGGGCGGCGATCGCCTGTGCTTGCTCGGGCGTGAGGGCGACTCCGTCGACTGGCGACTGGGCGGGGGCGCTCGACAGGCGGGCGGTTCCCTCGCTGAGCCGGATGCCGAGCGTCGACGTTCCAGCAGTGGTGCCTTGTTCGGCGCCGTTGACGGTGACGACGGCAGGGGAGTCGGTGGAGTCCCCGGAACCGTCGGCCCCCGTCGTCGTGGTGCTGCCGCCCGGGTCGGTGGTCGTCGAAGCACCCTCATCGTCGCCCGAACACGCCGAAACCATCAGCGCCCCGACGAGCATCAGGGCGATCCGCCGCCTGGCACGAACCATCGTCACCGGCATCAACACTAGGGATTGCACATCGGTTCGACGTGCTCGGAATGCCTCCGGTTCCGGTTTTCACCGATATCGGGGTTTTCGTCGAGATCTGATGGAGACGGAGTCGCACAGCGCAGTGCCGAACGCATCCATCCCGCACCGGTCCGGCGTACTACGACCAGCGGTTCGAACCAACCCGGCGATCGGACGGGAATCGACCCGTCTGCAACAGTGTTGTCGATGGGTCCGTCCGAAACGCCTGCCGGGCGAGACGGCACCACTCACCTGCCGCACAGCAGCAACCCGAACAAAAGGAACCCACGATGGACCGAATCCTGATCGACGATCTGCGTGTGCTGACCGTGATCGGCGCCCTGCCGCACGAGCGCGAAGCGGCCCAGCCGTTGCGGGTCGACCTCGAAATCGGGCTCGACCTGCGCGACGCCGGTCGCACCGACGAACTCGACGACACCGTGCACTACGGCCTCGTGGCCGAGCGGGTGACCGAGCTGGCGGAGCAGAGCAAGCACATCCTGCTCGAACGGCTGGCGGCCGACATCGCCGACATCGTGCTCGGATTCGACCGCGTCGAGCAGGTCGACGTGACCGTCACGAAGCTGCGCCCCCCGATTCCCACGCCGGTCGGCACGACCGCCGTGCGACTCTTCCGAACCCGTGCCGAGGCGCAGGTCCCCCCGCTGCGACGGCACGAGGCGATCGTGGCGCTCGGATCCAATCTCGGCGACCGAGAGGGCTTTCTGCGGTTTGCCATCGCCGAACTGGGCACGGTGGTCGCCCGATCGCAGGTGTTCGAGACCGAGCCGATCGGCGGACCCGATGCCCAGGGCGCCTATCTCAACATGGTGGTCAAGGTCGAGACCTCGCTCGATCCGTACGCATTCATCCGACGCTGCCAGCGGATCGAGGCCGGGGCGATGCGTCAGCGGGTGGTCCACTGGGGACCGCGCACGCTCGATGTCGACCTGCTGTTCTTCGACGACGTGCAGATCTCCAGCGAGGAGCTCACCGTTCCGCACCCGCGCATCGACGAGCGCCGGTTCGTGCTCGAGCCGTTGAGCGAGGTCGCGCCCGAGCGTTGTCCGGCCGGCTGGCGCGACACGCTCGCCCCCGCGGCGGTGATGCCACGCGGCGAGTTGCTGCTGTGACCGGCCGCAGCCGGTTGGTCTCAACCGAGCAGGCGGCGCTCGAACTGGCGGACCTTGGCGGGGTAGTGGACGCGACCGAACTCGGGTTGCTGGCGGACCACGATCTCGAGCAGCTCGTCGTGCTGCGTGGTTTGCTTCCAGGGCAGGGCGATATAGAGCGGCAGCCCGTACACGCGGAGCGCGTCGAGGTTGCTGTACACCCGCTTCTGGTAGAGGTAGCGCTCCTCCCACGGCCAGTTCGACGGGGCGAAGCCGGTTCCGGGGTCGATCACGCAGCGGTGCCGCAGGCCGTAGCGGTCGGCGTCGGCCAGGCGAGCGTCGAAGAACGCTCGCAGGGCATCGAGCGGGTCGACCTGGACGTGTTCCATTTCACGCGGGTTGGGTCCCGACAGGAACGGCAGCACGATCGGCACATCGAACTCGGCCGCCACCTCCCACATCGCATCGGACTGCATGCCGTCGGCGGCGTTGATCACGGTCGCTCCGTGCTCCAACGCCAAGCGGGCCACTTCCGGGCGCCAGGTGTCGACGCTCATCGGAACGCCCAATGCGGCGAGCGCCGGCACGATCTCGCGGAGGCGACCCCACTCGACCGTCCAGGGCACGACCGTGGCGTTGTCGGTGCTGCCCTGTCCACCGAGGTCGATCCCGTCGGCCCCGTCGGCCAACAGCGCCGTGGCACGCGCCACCGCGGTCTCCACGTCGGACGCGATCGAGTCGGTGTTGAGCGAGTCGGGGCTGGCGTTGACCACGCCGTACAGGAACATGTAGCCGGAGGCTACCGATCGTGAAGGTCCGACATTTCGAGTTGGAGGCGTGCACGCTGGCCGAGGTGGCCGCAGCCAAGCACGGCCAGACCGTGTCGGTGTGCATCCCGTGTCGCGACGAGGCGGCCACGATCGGCCCGCTGGTGAGCACGATCCGGCACGAGCTGATGACGCGTGTCGCGCTCGTCGACGAGTTGGTCGTGATCGACGACCGATCCACCGACGACACCGCCGGTGTGGCTGCCGGTGCCGGCGCCAACGTGGTCTCGATCGAGAAGATCCACCTCGACCACGGCGAGGGGCATGGCAAGGGCAACGTGTTGTGGGCCTCGCTGCTGGCGAGCCACGGCGACATCGTGGTGTGGATCGATGGGGACATCACCAGCTTCGAACCGATGTGGGTCGCGCGTCTGGTTGCTCCGCTCCTGGACGACCCGAGCGTGGCGCTGGTCAAGGCGTTCGCCCACCGACCTCAGAAGATGGGCGGCGGCGGTCGCACGACCGAGCTCGTGGCGCGGCCGCTGATGTCGCTCTACTTCCCGGATCTGGCACCGCTCCAACAGCCCCTGTCCGGTGAATACGCCGGTCGCCGGGCGGTGTTGGAACAGCTCCCGTTCGTGGAGGGCTGGGGGGTCGAGATGGCGCTGCTGATCGACATCGCCCAGCGTTACGGCGCCCAGGCGATCGCCCAGATCGACGTGGGGGTGCGCGAGCACAAGCACCGATCGCTCGAGTCGTTGTCGGTGCAGGCTGCCGAGGTGATGGCGACCATGCTCAAGCGCGTGCCCGACGGCAGTGTGCTGGCCGACGAACACCCGGCCCTGCGTCGCGCCGACGGATCGCGGGTACCACTCAACCTGGCCGAGCGTCCACCGATCGCCGGCCTGCGCTGATCTCGCCGACATCGGCAACGCTGACATCGGCCACGGCGGCGGCAGCTGACCGATGCCCGACGGCGATGAACCACGCCCCGGCGTGACGTGCCGCGCCGTGATCGTGGAGCGAGTCACCCACCATGACCATCCGATCGGGTGTCGTCCCGACCGCCTCGGCGATCAGCTGGAGTCCCTCGCCGTGCGGCTTCGGATTGTCGATCCCGTCTCCGGTCACGATCACGTCGACCAGGTCGTCGATCGCGCACGACTCGAGAAAGTGCCGGGTTGGTCGGGCGCTGTCGCTGGTGAAGATCGCGATCTTGAGGCCGGCTCGACGGAGCTCGGTGAAGAGCGTGACGAGGTCGGCCAGCGGCTGGAGTGGGAGGTGTTCGAGCCCGGTCGTGACGGCTCGCTCGGCGACGCCGATCCGCTCGACGATCGTGACCGGATCCCACCCGTGTCGGCGCAGGATCTCGACCGTGCGGTCGCCGATCTCCGAGAGCGTGTGGGTCGCCATCACGCTGTCGGGTACCAACCGGCCTCCGGCTCGGTCGTAGCCGAGCCGGTCCGCCAACACCGCAGCGAGCACGTCATCGGTGTGGCCGGCGCGGTCGGCCAGCGTGGCGATCCACGTGCGCGCCACGGGACCCCACGTGGTGTTCAGGTCGACCAACGTGTCGTCCTTGTCGAAGACGATGGCGTCGACGTCGAAACTGCGAGCGCCGACACGGAGGAGTGGCATCGGTCGCTGCTCAGGCTGCTGCTGTGTCGACCGCTTCGACCACGGCATGGCTGCCGTCGAACCGGACCGACACCGGATCGCCCGGCTGCAGACCCTCCACGGACCCGACCTCGTGCACGTTGATCAGGGTGTCGGTGGCGCTGAGTCGCACGGCGACCGTGGTGGCCACGCCTTGGAACGTCTGGCTCACGACCGTGCCGCGCAAGCCGTCTGTGTCGGTGGACACGATGTGGGTGTCCTCCGGACGCACCAGCAGGTGGGCGGCGGTGCCCGACGACAAGCCGGTCCCGCGGGCGACCGTGACCGGGAGCCCCGACACGTCGACGGCGGCTGCGTCGGTCACGGTGGCCGGGATCTGGTTCATGGAACCGATGAAGCGGGCCACGAAGGCGGTCGACGGGTTGCGGTAGACCTCGGTCGGGGTGCCGAGTTGCTCCATGCTGCCGTGCGACATGACGGCGATCCGGTCCGAGATCGCCAACGCCTCCTCCTGGTCGTGGGTCACGAACAGGGTGGTGATCCCGAGCTCGGTCTGGATCCGGCGGATCTCGTCGCGCAGGCTGGCGCGCACCTTGGCGTCGAGCGCCGAGAGCGGCTCGTCGAGCAGCAGCACCGACGGCTGGATCGCCAAGGCTCTGGCGAGCGCCACGCGCTGCTGCTGACCGCCGGACAGCTGATGCGGGTACTTGTCGGCGTGGGCGGTGAGCTGCACCAGTTCGAGCATCTCGGCGGCCCGCTGGCGGCTCTCGGCGCGACCGATCTTGCGGGTGCGCAGGCCGTATTCGACGTTGTCGGTGACCGACAGGTTGGGGAACAGGCTGTAGCTCTGGAAGACCATGCCCATGTTGCGTTTGTGAGCCGGCAGGCCGCTGATGTCGGTGTCGCCGACGAGCACGCGCCCACTGTCGGCGTTCTCGAAGCCGGCGCAGATGCGCAGCGCCGTCGTCTTGCCGCACCCGGAGGGGCCGAGCAGCGAGATCAGTTCGCCCTGGTTGACGACGAGGTCGAGTCCGTGCAGCGCCACCGTGGCGCCGAACGTCTTGCGGATGCGTGCAAAGGTGAGATCGCTCATGTTCCGAACCGTGTCGAGGGGCGAGTGGCGGCGCGCTGTGCGTCCGAGCGGTGTTGCTTTCGCATGGCTCGGACCGCCTTGGGTCGTGTCAGCAGGGTGAGGGTGGCCAACAGCACGGTGGTGGCCACCAGCGTGACCAGGGCCAGGGCGACCCCGCCCTGCGGTTCGCGGCCGAAGAACTGGAAGCTGAACACCGGGAACGTCGGTTTGTTGAGCACGTTGGCGATCGTGAACTCGCCGAGCACCACGGTGGCGGTGAGGAACGACGCCGAGACCAGGCTGCTGGCGAGGTTCGGCAGCAGGGCGCGCCGAAACGTGGTGATCCAGCCGGCGCCGAGGCTGCGCGAGGCGTCGACGAGTGTGCGCACGTCGATTGATTTGATGCCGGCGTCGATCGATCGATAGGTGAACGGCAGCGCCATCACCACGTAGAACGGCACCAGCGCCCACTGCGAGCTGAACAGCCAGCGAGCGTTGGCTCGGTAGAAGGCGGCGATGCCCGCTGCCAGCGCGATCGGCGGCACGACGTAGGGCAGCACGGTGACGAACTCGACGATCGCACGCGCCCGCGGCAGCTTGAGGTGGACGAACAGGGCGGTCGGCACGAGCAGGAGGATCGTGATCAGCACCGTGACCGCCGCCAGCTTCAGGCTGTATTGCAACGCCGGCCAGAACAGCTCGTCGTCGAACGCCTTGCGGACGCCGTCGAGCGACCACTTGTCGAACACGTTCGACCAGGTGAGCAACGGCATCGGGACCTTCTGGATCGCCTGCCGGGCGGTCGAGACGATCGGCATCACGAAGAAGAGCCCCGTCAGGATCAGCACCAGATTGGGGCCGACCCGCGCGAGTCGGGCCCGCAGCGGACGATTGCTCATGCCGCCTGCCACCGTTCGGCTCGTTTGCGCAGCAGCAGATAGCCGCCCATCGCGACTCCGATCACGATGATCATCCACGTCGCCAGCGCATACGGCTCGAAGCTGCGGCCGCCGACGTCACCGCTCAGCCCGAAGCTGATCTTGACCGGGACCACGTTGGCCTGGTTGTTGAGGGCGTAGACCGTGGCATAGGCGCTGAAGGCATTGGCGAACAGCAGCAGGAAGCCGCCCAGCATCGACGGTGTCAACACCGGCAGGCCGACCCGGCGCCAGTAGGTCCACGACGTGCCACCCAGATTGGACGACGCCTCGCGCCACGCCGGTTTGAGGCCGTCGATAGCGGGCAGGGTGACGAGCACCATCAAGGGGATCTGGAAGTACATGTAGACCGTGACCCAGCCCCAGAAGCTGGTGATGTCGAACCAGCCGGTCTTGTAGAGCTCGACGCCGAAGCCCTCCTTGACCAGTTTGGTCCCCAGGCCCTGCCGGCCGAGCAGGGTGAAGAACAGGAACGCCAGGATGACGCCGCCCATGTTGGCGGCGACGCCACTGAACGACGAGACCAACGAACGCAGCCAACGCGGGCGCGTGGCGGTGGCGGCGGCGTAGGCGACCGCCGTGCCGATGATCACGCCCAGCAGGGCGGTGACGAACGAGATCTTGATCGACCCCCAGAACGCCTGGCGTTCGTCGTCGATCACGTTGAGCATGGTGGCGGTCGAGAAACCGCCTCCGTCGCCGGAGAACCCCTTCTTGACGACGCCCCACGTCGGCAACAAGAGGAACAGGAACATGAACCCGAAGAACGGGAACAACCCGCCCCACAGCTTGAGGCGGGCGGCGGCCGCCGCCGAGGGCTTCGCGCTCGGTGCGCGAAGCCCTTCGGCGGCGATCGGATCACCAATCAATGACACCCGTACCTCAGGCGTCGGCAACCATCGGACCCCAGTTCGCCTCGAGCACCGCGGTGGCGGCGGCGATTTGATCCTGGGTCAGGAACTGGACCTGGGCCAGCAGGTCGGCCGGCGGCAGGTTGGCCTTCATGTCCTCGGTGATCTTGCCGGCTGCCTCGAGCGCCCCGAAGCGTGCGGGCATGGCGCCGCCCTTGAGGTAGTTGAGGGCGCCGTCGTCACCGACGATGTGCTCGATCCACAGCTTGGCGCAGGCCTGGTGCGGTGAACCCTTGACCACGCCCTGGCTGTAGTAGCCGCCGTACACGCCGTCGGTCGGGAAGTTCTGTTCCATCGTGTAGCCGGCGTCCACAACGGCCTGCAGCAGCGTGGGCAGGTTGTAGCTCCAGTCGATGGCGATCGGCGTCTCGCCCGAGATCACCGTCGACTGATCGACGGAGGTCGGGATCAGGTTGCCGGAGGCCTTCAGGTCGGCGAAGAACTGGATGCCCGGCAGGATGTCGTCGGCGCTGCCGCCGTTGGCGATCGAGGCCGCCATGACCGCTGCGAAGCCCGAACCCGACGTGCGCGGGTCGCCGTTGAGGGCGACCTGGCCGTTGTACTCGGGCTTGGCCAGATCGGCGAACGTCTTGGGGGCGTTCGGCACGATCGTGGTGTTGGTGGCGATCGAGATGACGCCGTAGTAGGCGGCAACCCAGTTGCCGGCCGGATCCTTGAGGTTGTCGGGGATCTCGGCCGCCGTCAGCGGGGTGTACGGCTCCCACAGGCCTTCGTCCACGGCGATCTGGGCCTTGGCCGGGCTGACGTCGATGGCGTCGGGCATGTCGGGCTGACCCTGCAGGTTGGCGATCGCGTCGAGCTCGTCCTGCGACGAGGCGTTCGGGTTCTGGACCGGGGCCTCCAAGCCGTACTTGCTGCGGAAGCTCTCGAGGATGCCCTTGTAGTTGGCCCATTCGTCGGGCAGGGCGATCAGGTTGACGTTGCCCTCGGCCTTGCATTCGTCGACCAGGCTCGCCATCGCGTCGCCGCCAGCGGCGGGTGCCTCGGTTGCGGCTGGGGCGTCGGTGCCTGCGGGTGCCTCGGTCGCGGCTGGCGCTTCGGTTGCGGCGGGTGCCTCGGTCGCGGCTGGCGCTTCGGTTGCGGCGGGCGCCTCGGTTGCGGTGGGTGCTTCGGTCGCCGTCGATGTCGCATCGTCGCTGCCGCATGCGGCGAGGGCGAGCGACAGAACGGCGATACCGGCGAGTGTCTTGTTCACGGATCTCACAGGTGGAACTCCTTGGATGTGGACGCGTCAGTACGTCGATCGCGACACTAGACCGCCACCGCTCCAGCATCGAACACGGTCGGCCAACACGGTCGGCGAACACGGTCGGCGAACACGGTCTGACGCATGAACGAACGACCGGGTGCGTGTACGTTTCGTCCTCGTGGCCGATCTGCCTGCAACCGCCCGCGCCGTGGTGATCGGGGGAGGGATCGTCGGCTGTTCGACCGCGTACCACCTCGCCCATCTGGGCTGGACCGACACCGTGCTGCTCGAACGCGGTCAGCTCACCTGCGGTTCCACGTTCCATGCAGCTGGCCTGGTCGGGCAGTTGCGATCGAGTGCCAACACCACGCAACTGCTCGGCTACTCGGTCGATCTGTACCGGCGTCTGGAAGCCGAGACCGGACAAGCCACCGGCTGGAAGATGAACGGCGGGCTGCGCCTCGCCTGCAACGACGAGCGCTGGGAGGAGGTCAAGCGCCAGGCGACCACCGCCACGTCGTTCGGGCTCGAGATGCACCTGCTCTCGCCCAAGGAGGCGCAGGACATCTGGCCGCTGATGGAGATCGACGACCTGGTCGGGGCGGCGCTGTTGCCGACCGACGGGCAGGCCAACCCGAGCGACATCACGATGGCGCTCGCCAAGGGCGCCCGTCAGGCGGGGGCGACGATCGTGGAGGACTGCTTCGTCGAGCGGATCGACGTCGTGGACGGGCGGATCACGGGTGTCGTCACGTCGCAAGGCCGGATCGATTGCGAGATCGTCGTGTTGTGCGCCGGGCAGTGGACGCGCCAGCTGGCCGCCACGGTCGGGGTCAACGTGCCGCTCGTGTCGGTCGAGCACCAGTACGTGATCACCGAACCGTTCGACGTGCCACGCGACCTGCCCACGCTGCGCGACCCCGATCGCCTGACCTACTACAAGGAGGAGGTCGGAGGGCTGGTGATGGGCGGCTACGAGCCCAATCCGAAGCCCTGGGTGAAGCGCGTCCCGGACGACTTCACGTTCCAGCTGCTCGACGCCGACTGGGACCACTTCGCCCCCATCATGGAATTGGCGATCGGCCGTGTGCCACAGCTCGGCGAGGTCGGGATCAACCAGCTGATCAACGGCCCCGAGAGCTTCACCCCGGACGGCATGTTCATCCTCGGCGAGGCCCCTGAGCTGCGCAACTGCTTCGTCGGTGCCGGGTTCAACGCGTTCGGGATCGCGGCGGGAGGCGGGGCCGGCATGGCGCTCGCCGAGTGGGTGGTCAACGGCGCCCCGCCGTACGACCTGTGGAACGCCGACATCCGGCGCTTCGGGCGCAACCACCGTTCGACGGAGTGGGTGCGCACCCGCACGCTCGAGGCCTACGCCAAGCACTACACGATGGCATGGCCGTTCGAGGAGCACGACTCGGGCCGCCCGTGCCGGCGCTCGCCGCTCTACGACCGGCTGGCGGCGCAGGGCGCGTGCTTCGGCGAGAAGCTCGGTTGGGAGCGCCCCAACTGGTTCGCCGACGTCGCCGCCGGCGAGCAGCCCCACGACGAGTACACCTACGGCCGTCAGAACTGGTTTGCTGCCGTCGGGCGTGAGCATCGTGCGATGCGCGAGTCGGCCGGGCTGATCGACCAGACGTCGTTCGCCAAGTTCGTGCTCACGGGCCCGGACGCCCTGGCGTCTCTCAACTGGATCTGTGCCAACGACGTCGACAAGCCGGTGGGTTCCCTCACGTACACGCAGATGCTCAACGAGCGGAGCGGGATCGAGTGCGACCTGACGGTGGCGCGCACCGGCGAGACCGAGTTCTCGGTCGTGACCGGCACCGGCTTCGCCACCCACGACTTCGACTGGATCCGGCGGAACGTTCCGTCGGGGGCCAACGCCCAACTGGTCGATGTGACCTCCGGGTGGTCGGTGCTGTCGTTGATGGGCCCCCTTTCGCGCTCGATCCTCGACGCCGTGTGCGACGACGCCGACGGGCTGCTGACCAACGAAGCGTTCCCGTTCGGGTCGTTGCGACGGCTCTCGATCGCCGGTTGTGAGGTCAACGCGCTGCGCATCACGTACGTCGGTGAACTCGGGTACGAGCTGCATCTTCCGGTCGAGTTCGCCGTGTCGGTGTATGAGGCGCTGATGCTCGCCGGTCGCCGGTTCGGGCTGGTCAATGCCGGGTACCGGGCGATCGAGAGCTGCCGATTGGAGAAGGGCTACCGGGCGTGGGGGAGCGACATCGGGCCCGACCACACGCCGATCGAGGCCGGGTTGGGGTGGGCCTGCAAGGACCGCAGCGGCGTCGATTTCATCGGCCGTGGCGCGGTCGCCTCCCAGCGCTCGGCCGGTGTTCGCAAGCGGCTGGCCGGGTTCACCACCGACCCGTCCGTGGTGCTGCTCGGGCGCGAGACGATCTACCGCGACGGCGAACGCGTCGGCTGGCTGTCGAGCGCCGGGTTCGGGTACACGCTCGATCGTTCGATCGGGTACGGGTACGTCCGGCACGCCGACGGCGTGACGGCCGATTTCGTCACGTCGGGAACCTACGAACTCGAGGTCGCCACCGAACGGGTGCCGTGCGAGGTGTCGCTGCAACCGTTCTACGACCCGACCAACGCCCGAGTCCGAGCATGACTACCCCGTTCTGGTCACCAAATCGCCCGCTGGGCGGTGGTATTCGGTGACAGGAACGGGGTTGGGGGCGATCAGGGCGGCGTTGTTGCGGAGCTTTCGGGAATGGGACGACTCCGAGATCGAGCTGGAACCGCTGGGCGGCGGGATCACGAATCGCAACGCGATCGTGACCGTGGCCTCGCTGGCACCGCGCCGGTTCGTGGCCCGGCTGCCGGGGGAACGCACCGAACTGCTGGGCATCGACCGCGCCAACGAAGCCGAGGCGTCGCGTCGCGCTGCCGAGCTGGGGATCGGACCGCCCGTGTTCGGCGACCTGATCGGAGTGGGAACGTTGGTGACCGAGTTGGTGCCTGGTCACCACCTCGACCCGCAGCCGTTCGTGGAGCGGCTCGGTGAGGTCGTGCCGCTGATCACGCGGTTTCACGAATCCGGTCCGTTGGCGGGTGCCTTCCCGATCCATCGGGTGGTCGAGTGGCACGCCCGCGACGCGGCGTTGCACGGCGTGAAAGCGCCCGACGCATTCGCCGAACTGCGCACGCTGTCGTTGCGGATCGAGGCCGCCTTCGCCGCCGCACCGGATGCGCCGGTCGCCTGTCACAACGATCTGCTGCCGGGCAACGTGCTGTTCGCCGACGACCGCACCTGGCTGCTCGACTTCGAATACGCCGGCATGAACGATCGTTTCTTCGATCTCGCCAATCTGTCGATCAACTGTGGCCTCGATGACGCTGCGGACGAACGCCTCCTGGCGCTCTACTTCGGCGAGGTCTCGGATCGGGCCCGGGCCCGATTGCGGCTGATGAAGGTGATGAGCGAGTTCCGGGAAGGCATGTGGGCGGTGGTGCAACAAGCGATCAGCACGCTCGACACCGACTTCGTGATGTACGCCGACGAACGCCTTGCCAGCGCCTCCGCGCTCGCCACCGAAGCCGACCCGTTGCTCGACGCAGCCTCGGGACCGGCGTGACCATCCCGAGCGCTACATCGCCTGAGTGGTCAGCGTTCAGTGTTTGGTGTTGCGCCGGCGGCGGGCGTGGCGTTCGAGCGCCAGCTCGACCAGTCGGTCGATGATGTCGGGATAGGTCATCCCGCTGGCGATCAGCATCTTCGGGAACATCGAGATCGGTGTGAAGCCGGGCATCGTGTTGACCTCGTTGCACAGGAACCCGCGACCGTCGGGGCCTTCCTCGAGGAAGAAGTCGCACCGCGCCAAGCCCTCGCACCGCAGCGCCCGGTACACGTCGAGCGCCTTGGCCTGCACGTCAGCGATCTGTTCCGGGGTGAGCGACGCCGGCACCACGCCGACCGACGCGTCGTTCACGTACTTGTCTTCGTAGCTGTAGAAGTCGTCGCCCGGGATGATCTCGCCGGGGAGCGACACGAACGGGTCCTCGTTGCCGATCACGGCGACTTCGATCTCGCGGCCCGTCACGGCCTCCTCGACCACGATCCACTCGTCGTAGGTCAGGGCATAGTCGATCGCGTCGCGCAGCGCCTCGACCGTGCGGGCCTTCGACACACCGACCGAGGAGCCCATGTTGGCAGGCTTGACGAAGCACGGCAGGCCCAGGTCGGCCGCCAGGTCGGCCGGCAGGCCAGGCGTGATCTGATACTCGGCGAAGGCGCGGTAACGGGCTTGCGGGATGCCCGCTGCATCGCACACCTGCTTGGCCATCGCCTTGTCCATGGCGACCGCCGAGCCGAGTACCCCGGCGCCCACATAGGCGACGTTGGCGAGCTCGAGCATGCCTTGGACGGTGCCGTCCTCGCCCATCGGGCCGTGCAGCAACGGCAACACGACCGTGCGCTCCGGCCCGTCGGCGGCGTCGCCGAGCATGGTCGACGGGGCCAGCGACGTACCGTGCGGGTCGAGTCGGGACGGGAGCGCGTGCGGGCCGACGGCGAGTGCAGCGGCAGCGTCACCCGCCAGCGCCCATTCGCCTTCGGTCGAGATCCCGACCGGTGTGATCCGGTACTTCGACTCATCAGCGGCGGCGAGCACATGGGCGGCGGTGGTGCAGCTCACGTCGTGCTCTGCCGATTGCCCACCGAACAGGACCACGAGATGGATGCGCTCACCGCTCACTCGCCTGACGGTACCGTTCCGGACCGTGAGGTTGCTGGCATCCCAGATCGCAGAGGCCGTCGGCGGCCGCTTGTCCGGACCCGACGCGTGGGTCGACGGGGCATCGTTCGACAGCCGCTCCGTCTGCCGAGGTGAACTGTTCGTCCCCTTGATCGCCGAGCGCGACGGTCACGAGTTCATCGCCGCCGCGATCGAGCGCGGGCAAGCGCGTACCTCACGTCGCAACCCGCTGGAACCGGGACGGCGATCGAGGTGCCCGACACGGCGGCGGCGCTGATGACGCTGGCGGGCTGGGCTCGACGCCGGATCCATGTGCCGGTGATCGGCGTGACCGGCAGCGTGGGCAAGACCAGCACCAAGGACCTGATCGCCTCGGCGCTCGGTGCCACCCGTCGCGTGACCGCCAACGTGAAGAGTTACAACAACGAGCAGGGTTTGCCGGTCACGATCCTCGGGGCCCCCGACGACGTGCAGGCGCTCGTGGTCGAGATGGGCATGCGCGGGTTCGGTGAGATCACCCGGCTGTGCCAGGTGGCGGCGCCGACGATTGGGGTGGTGACCGCTGTCGCCGGGGCGCACACCGAACGCGTCGGTGGCATCGACGGTGTCGCTCGCGCCAAACGTGAACTGGTGGAGGCGTTGCCGGCGAGCGGTGTCGCCGTGCTGAACGCCGACGACCCCCGTGTGGCGGCGATGGCGGCGGCGGCGCCGTCGGTCGTCACGTACGGCGTGGCCGGCGAGGTGCGGATCTCCGAACTGGTGCTCGACGGGCTGGCGCGCCCCCACTTCCATGTCGACTCGCCGTGGGGGAGCGGCGAGGTGTCGCTGTCGGTCAGCGGGCGACACATGGCTGCCAACGCGGCGGCGGCAATCGCCGTCTGCGGCGTGGTCGAGGGTCGGATCGACGCCGCTGTGGCGGCGCTGCACACGGCCGTCATGTCACCGATGCGGATGGAGATCCGTCGGCTCGCATCGGGAGCGATCGTGGTGAACGACGCCTACAACGCCAACCCTGATTCGATGCGCGCCGCGTTGGATGCGCTGGCCGCGATGCAGGCCACGCGCCGGGTCGCGGTGCTGGGTCGGATGGCCGAACTCGACGACCCGGTCGAGGGGCACCGGCGCGTGATGGCCGATGCGGTCGAACGCGGGATCGAGGTCGTGGCGGTCGGCACCGATCTGTACGGCGTGGCACCCGTCGACGATCCGGTGACGACGCTGGGCACGCTGGCGGTCGGCGACGTGGTGCTGGTCAAGGCCAGCCGGTCGGCAGGCCTGGAATCCGTGGCGGCCGCCCTGCTGGCGTGACCCACGTGGCGGCGTCGCCCCTGCACGTGAACTGCACCAAACGTGCTGGGCGCCCACGCCCGGACGTGGAGACGCTTTGGTGCAGTTCGGGCGCGGTGCAGTTCGGAATCGTGACGGTCAGAACAGGCGGTTCGAGTTGACCTCGACGAACGGATCGCCACCCTCGTCGACCGCGAGGAAGTCGCCGGCTTGCAGGTCGGCGAGGTTGGCGTACCAGGCCAGCCCGACCGCGAACACGGCACCGAATGCAAGCACCCAGCGCGCCCCCACGGCGTCGATGATCGGCCCGGCGATCAGGTTGCCCACCGGTACGGTGCCACCGAACGACATGAACCACAGCGGCATCGCCGCGCCGCGTTCCTCGTTGGCCAGGTTGCGCTGCATCACCGACGCCAGCGCCGTGGCGGTCATGAAGTAGACGAATCCGAGTGCCACCGAGATCGGCAGCGCCACGGCGAACGTGCGAGCCGCTGCGAAGGCGCCGAGCGACGCCGCGAACAGCAGGAGCCCGAACGGGATCAGCCGACGCGTATCGCGGTGTGACAGCCAGGTACCGACCGCCAGTGCGCCGAGAAAGGCGCCCAGCCCCCACACGACGTACAGCAGCTTGTAGCGGCCGCCGATCGGGTCCAACCCGAAGTTGAGCTCGGCGACCGCCGGGAACTGCCCGATGAACGTGAGGCACACCAGCGAGAACAGCATCATCGTGACCAGCGTGCGCCTCAGGACGAGGCGGTGTCGCACGATGCTGAAGCCGCGGGTCAACTGGCGCCAACCCTGGTCGGTCATCTGTCTGCTGCTGTTCGGAAGCCGCACCATGGTGAGCAGCGGCACGATCAGGAACAGGTATGAGGCGGCGTTCACGGCGAACAGTCCCGACATCGAGACGCCTACCCCTGCCAGCAGCGCAGCGATCGCCGGGCCGGCGATGCGGGTGCCGTTGATCATCGCCGAGTTGAGGCTGACGGCGCCCGGGAGGTCCTGGCGGTCGACCAGCATCGGCAAGGCGGCACTGAACGCCGGGGCATTGATCGTGTTGGCGATGCCGAGCCCGAGCTGCACCGCGAACAACGTCCAGAGCGCAGCGTCGGAGGCCACGAGCACCGCCAGCACGACGGACAACGCCATCATCGTGGATTGCATCACGACCACCAGGTGCGTGCGGTCGTAGCGGTCGGCCAGCACGCCACTCGGCACCGACAACACCAGGAGTGGTCCGAGCTGAGCGAACACCATCAGCCCGACCAGGCTGGCCGAACCGGTCCTGTGCTGGATGTACGCCGGCAGGATGAAGTTCTGCATCCACGTACCGATGCTCGACAACGAGGTGCCGATGAACAGGATCCGGAAGTCCCGGTAGACCAGCGCTGCGCGTGCCGTGCCAGCGCGCGCCGAGCGCCCGGTGTCGGAGCGTGGGATCGTGCGTTCGTTCATGGCTGCGGGGGTCGCTTGACCCGGGAGTCAAGCTAGCCCGGACGAGCGGCACCTTGTTCGACCGGATCAGCCCGTGATGTGCAGCGAGTCGGCCAATCCGTCCCAGAACAATGCCGTCAGATCGTCGGCGATCTGATCGGGGCTGCGGTCGGGCTGCCACATGATCATGGTCGTCTGGAGGGCGCCCACCAGCGCGTACGCCCAGGTGTGGGCGCCGGCCCGGTCGATGCCGATGGCATCGCGTGCGTCGCCGAACACCGAGATCATCCGTTGCGCCGAACGTTCGACGAGACGTTGCACCTCGTGAGCGGATTGGCCGCCGGCCCCCACGAACAGAAAGACCGATCGGTGCGTCCGCACCGTGTCGAGGTACGCCGACATCGCGCTCCGAAACTGCAGGCGCGGGTCGCTGCCTTCGGTCGTCGCCGCCTTCGTGGCTGCGTCGATGCGGTCGATCAGCCATTCCGACAACGCCATCGTCAGAGCCGACTTGTCGCCCACCAGGCGGTACACGATCGGCTTGGTCACCGCCGCTTCGGCGGCGACGTCGTCCATCGTCACGTCGGGGCCATGCCGTTCGACGGCACGCAGTGCAGCGAGGATCACACTGTTCCGGTCGGTGATCGCCAGACCGCCCGGCGGGCGGCCGCGACGCCTCGTCGGCGACACGTTCGGAGGGGCCATCAGGGCACGGTATCAATCGCCGGCCAGATTTCGTACGCTCGGTAAATATCACCCGTCCAGGGACTGCTACCGTCCCTTCATGACCGCCGACACCAGCACCACCGAGACGCTTCCGTGGCACCTGCGCGGCAACTGGGCGCCCGTCCTCGATGAACGCGACGACGTCCGGCTCCGCGTCGACGGGGCGATTCCGCCCCAGCTCACCGGCCAATACGTCCGCACCGGGCCAAACCCGGCATCGGGCAGGTCTGCCCACTGGTTCTTCGGCGACGGCATGGTGCACGGCATCCGACTCGCTGGCGGACGAGCCGAGTGGTACCGCAACCGGTTCATCCGCACGCCGAACATCACCGACCCGCTCGCCGATCCGATGGCCGCAATGGGGGACCTCACACGTGGCACCGGCAACACCCACGTCGTCGCCCACAACAACTCCCTGTTGTGCCTCGAGGAGGGGCACTGGCCGTGGAAGCTCGACCGCCAGCTCGACACGGTCGGCTACGAAAACTACGGCGGTGCGCTGAGCTGCTCGATGACCGCCCACCCCAAGATCTGCCCGACCACCGGCGAACTGATCGCATTCAGCTACTTCAACTTCGAGCCGCCCTACCTGAAGTACATCCGGATCAGCGCCGACGGCAAGGTCGAGCAGCTGGACGGCATCGACATCCCGAACATCGTGATGATGCACGACTTCAATGTCACTCGGAACCACACGGTGTTCATGGATCTCCCGGTGTGCTTCGACCTCGATGCGTTGGCATCCGGATTCCCGTTCGTCTTCAAGCGTGATGCCGGTGCGCGGCTCGGGGTGATGCCTCGCGCCGGCACGAACGCCGATGTGCGGTGGTTCGAGATCGACCCGTGCTACGTGTTCCATCCCGTCAACGCGCATGAAGAAGGGAACCGCCTGGTCCTCCACGTCTCGCGGCAGGCCGAGGCGTTCGGCAGCGGCGGCGACGACTACGCCGAGGTCGGCCGGCTGTGGCGATGGGTGATCGACCTCGACACCGACACGGTCACCGAGGAACAGATCGACGACCGGCCCGGGGATTTCGGCCGGGTCGACGACCGACTCGTCGGTCTCAAGGCTCGCTACGGATACCTGATGGCGCTCGCCGGTGAGGGCAACGCCGAAGAACCTGTGTACGGGTCCGCGCTCTACAAGTACGACCTCGAGACCGGACAGTGCATCGAGCACGATCTGGGCGAGGGCGTGCGCGGCGCCGAGCCCGTCTTCGCTCCGGCGTCGCCAGAGGCCGGCGAGGACGAGGGGTGGGTGCTCAGCCTGATCCACGACACCCGGTCCGACGAGTCGCGGCTGATCATCATCGATGCCCAGGACTTCGGTGCGCCGCCGGTCGCTGTGGTGCATCTGCCACGTCGAGTTCCGTACGGGGCGCACGGCAGTTGGGTGCCCGATCGGTTCTTCTCCTGAACGCCCGCACCGCCCACGAACTGCACCGCCCACGAACGCAAGGAACGTCCGCTCATGTCCCGTCGCCGCTCATCTCATCCGGTTGTGCTCGTCACCTGCGCCTCGTTGCTCGTCGTCGCCTGTGGTGGGAGTGACAGCGCCGACGTCCGCGCCTCCGAACCGCCGCCGACCGGGTCGGCCGACGTGGGCACCCCCAGCACCGATCAGCCCACCGCACCGGCCACCGTGGCTCCGGCGACCGCGGATCCCGCCCCGGTCCAGGCGCCGTCCGACTCGGATCCAGCGACGGACACAGACGGCACCAGTGGCGCGCCGGCCGGCACCGACGAGGTCGACGACTTCGCCTGGCGCGGTCCGGCCGAGGGCGAGCCGATTCTGCTGGGCATGGTCAACAGCGAGGGCACCCCAGGGCTCGATTTCCCGGAGATGCGGACGTACACCGATCTCGCCGTCGACTACCTCAACCGGCACGGCGGGATCGGTGGCAGGCCGGTGCAGGTCGAACACTGCGCCGTCAACGGCTCGCCCGAGGCATCGCAGGCCTGTGCCCAGGAACTCGCCGGCAAGCGGGTCGAACTCGTGATGCTCGGTCTCGACCTGTTCCCGGGTTACGACACCTACGCCGCCTCGGGCGTCCCCGTGGTCGGTGCGCTCCCGATCCTGCCCGGTGATTACACCGCCGACGCGCTGTTCGTCACCGGAGGCAATCTCACCACGATGGCCGCCATGGTCGCCCTCGCCGACCGGGGCATGGGGGCACGGACGGCGGGCATCATCAGCGCCGACAACCCGGGATCGAACGGCTCGGAGGCCTCGCTCACGGCGGCGCTCGACAAGGTCGGCATCGACTACGTCTCGGTCAAAGGTGGCGACAACGAAACCGATGCCGGGCTGCAAGGACTCGTGCGCGAAGCCACCAGCAAGGATCCGGACGTGTTGTTCTCGCTCTACTCCGACGCCGGCTGCATCGGGGTGATGCGGGCGCGGGTTGCGATGGGGATCGACACTCCCACCATCTCGACGCCGATCTGCGCAAGCGCCGAGGTGCTCGACGTCGTCGGCGACGACGCCATCGGCTGGAGTTTCGTCGCCCTCGGCGGGCCCGACGACACCAGTAGCTCTTCAGCCTTCGAGGAGATCGCCGAAGCCGGCAACCCAGGTGGCGACGCCAGTTCGATCGGGTTGGGAGCACTGGGGATCACGCAGGTGATGACCCTTGCCCGAGTCGCCAATCACCTCGCCGACGAAGGTGTGGTCCCGACGGGACCTGCGATCCGGGAGCGTCTGGCGGCCTCGACCGACCTGCTGACATTCCCCAACGGCACGCCGCTCGAATGCGGGCGGGTGGCGGCATATCCGAGCGTGTGCAGCTTCGAGTTCCCGATCGGCGAATACGTCGGTGATGGCAAGGTGGAGACGATTCCGGGATTCGAGTCGATCTCCGTCGTCGACTACCTCCCGTAGTTGGCGTCGGCAGGAGCGATGAGCGACTACATCTTCTTCCTCCTCCTCGGCACCGGCTCGGGCGCGATCATCGCCGCCTTCGGGTTGGCCCTGGTCGTCACCCATCAGGGATCCGGAGTGGTCAACTTCGCGATCGGCGCGATGGCGGCATGGAGCGGGTACGTGTACGCAGACCTCCGACGCGGGGCCTACCCGTTCCCGTTTCCCGGTCTTCCCGCCCGCGCTGTGTTCGGCGACGACGTCGGCCTCTGGCCGGCGATGGCGTTGTCGATGCTGACTGCCGTCGTGTTGGCGGTGATCGTGTTCGTGCTCGTCTTCCGACCGCTCGGTGGCGCCCCGGACCTGGCCCGTGTCGTGGCCAGCGTCGGACTCCTGATCGCACTGACATCGCTCGTCGAACGTCGCTTCTCCGACAACGCCGGCCTGCGGGTGGACCCGATCCTCCCCAACGCTCCGGTGTCGTTCACGTCGGCGATCGTCGTGCCGCGCGATGGTCTGTGGCTGGCGCTCATCGTCGGCGCTCTGGCGTCGGTCGCCTGGTTCGGCTCACGGCGCACCCAACTCGGTCTGGCGACCCGTGCAGCGGCGTCCAACGAGACCGGTGCGGTGCTGCTCGGATACTCGCCGAACACGCTCGCCGCGACCAGCTTCGTGTTCGCGTCCGTGATCGCGTCGGTCGCAGTCATCCTCGCCTCGCCGATGCTCCAGTTGTCGAGCGGGGTGTTCGCCTTCGGCTTCCTGATCCCAGCGCTCGGTGCCGCCCTCGTCGGCCGGTTCCGCAACGTCTGGGTCACGGTCGGGGTCGGGCTGGTCATCGGCATGCTGCAGTCGGCGATCACCAAGCTGCAGATCGACATTGCCTGGTTCCCGCAGTACGGCGCTCGCGAGGGGTTGCCGTTCCTCGTCATCATCGCCGTGATGGCGGCCCGCGGCGAACGGCTGGCGACCCGCGGGTCGCTGAGCCGCTGGCGGCTTCCCGATGTCCCGCCGGCATCGATCCGCCCACTTTCGGTCCTCTTCCCGACCGGGGTGGCCGTCGTCGGGGTGCTGGCGCTCGGCCCACTGTGGCGCGCCGCGATCATGACGTCGGCGATCGCCACGGTGACCGCCCTGTCGCTCGTGGTGCTCACCGGTTTCGCCGGCCAGACGTCGCTGGCCCAGATGAGTTTTGCCGGCGTCGCCGGATTCACACTGTCGAAGTTGACGACGGGGTGGGGCGTGCCGTTTCCGATCGCTCCGATCCTGGCGGCGTCGACGGCGATGGTGTTCGGCGTCCTCATTGGCCTTCCAGCGCTTCGGGTGCGAGGCACCAATCTGGCGATCGTCACGCTCGCGGGTGGCATCGCCATCGCCGAGTTCGGCTTCAAGAACCCGCGTGTCGTCGGGGACGCATCGACGGGCGGTGCCAAGATCCCCAACCCTCGCGTCGGCCCGTGGGACCTCGGACTCACGACGGCCGACGAGGCATCGCGTCCGGTGTTCGGCATCGTGCTCGTGCTCGTGGCCGTCGTCGTCGCCATCGCTGTGGCCAACCTGCGTCGCAGCCCGTCGGGGCGCCGGATGCTCGCCACGCGGTCCAACGAACGAGCCGCCAGCGCAGCCGGAATCGCCGTCACTCGCGTCAAACTGCAGGCCTATGCGGTCTCGTCGTTCCTGGCCGGCCTCGCCGGCTGTCTGATCGGGTACCGGTTCGGCGGTGTTTCCGACGCGTCATTCGGGGCGGTGGCTTCGCTGGCGGCACTCTCGGTGGCGTACCTGGGCGGGGTCACGTCGATCAGTGGTGCCGTCACGTCCGGGGTGCTCGCTGCATCGGGCGTTGCCTTCTTCGCCATGTCACGGCTGACCGATCGCCTCGGGGTGTGGGAGACGTTCATCGGCGGCGTGTTGCTGATCGTGACCGCTGTGCTCAATCCGGAGGGCATCGCCGGAGGGGTGCGCCGCCAGGCCGCGAACCGTCGAGTCCGCCTCGGAAGGGTCGCCTGACGTGGCGTTGTTCGAGGCTCGTTCGGTGTCGGTGTCCTATGGCGGCGTGGTGGCCAACGATGGGATCGACCTCAGTGTCGAACCCGGCATGATCGCCGGCCTGATCGGCCCCAACGGCGCGGGAAAGACGACATTCATCGACGCCGTCACCGGATTCACCCCGATCTCGGGTGGCCACATTCGACTCGATGGTGTCGACCTCACCTCGGCGAGCCCTGCGCGCCGGGCGCGCGCCGGGCTCGGACGAACCTTCCAATCGCTGGAACTGTTCGAGGAGTTGTCGGTGCGCGACAACCTGACCGTCGCTGCCGAGCAGCCTCGCTGGTGGTCGCTGGCGCTCGATCTGGTTCATCCAACTCGCGGCGACCGGGAGGTCGCGTCGGCGATCGGCGATGTCGTCGAACTGCTCGACATCGCCGGCATCCTCGATGCCCGCCCGTCGGAGTTGAGCCTCGGCACACGGAAGTTGGTGGCGGTCGCCCGGGCGCTCGCATCGCGACCCAAGGTCGTGCTCCTCGATGAACCCGCCGCCGGGCTCGACACCGATGAGAGCGCCGAGTTCGGGGTGCGGCTCAAAGCGATCTGCGGGCGCGGCACGAGCATCGTGCTCATCGATCACGACACCGAACTGGTGATGGGCTGCTCCGACGAGGTCACGGTGCTCGACTTCGGCGCCGTCATCGCCCACGGAACGGCTGGCGAGGTGCGCAACGACCTAAGGGTCGTCGAGGCGTACCTGGGGTCGATCGAGCCGTCGCCGGGTGGCCGGCATGGATAGCCCGGCGATCGCGGTTCACCATCTGTTTGCGGGCTATGGGGCGGGCGCTGTCGTGCGCGATGTCACGCTCGACGTGCACGCCGGCGAGGTCGTCGCCCTGCTCGGCCCGAACGGAGCCGGCAAGACCACGGTCCTGCGGGCCATCTCCGGCCTGATCGCCGCGTCGGCCGGGTCGATCGAGTTGTTCGGCGAGGACGTCACCGGGCAGCGGGCGCACCACATCGCCCGCCGTGGGCTGGCGCACGTGCCCGAGGGCCGCGCCCTGTTCGCCGACCTGTCGGTGACCGACAACCTCCGGCTCGGGTCGCGTTCGCGCCAGTCGCGTCGTGACGGTGTGGAGCGAGCGCTCGAACTCATCCCGGAGCTGGCACCGCTCCGCAAGCGTCCTGCTGGAGCATTGTCGGGTGGCGAGCAACAGATGCTGGCACTGGCGCGCGCCTTGGCGGGTTCACCTCGCTGCCTGATCGTCGACGAGATGAGCCTGGGTCTGGCCCCGATCATCGTGCGCCGGCTGGCGCCGATCGTGCGGCGGATCGCCAGTGACAGCGGGGTCGCGGTGTTAATGGTCGAGCAACACGTCCCGATTGCGTTGGGCGTGGCTGACCGTGTGTTCGCGCTGGCACGTGGACGGGTGGTGCTGCACCGGCCTGCAGCGGAACTGGTCGAACAGCCGGATCTGCTCCGGGCCAGCTACCTGGGCCTCGGCTGAGGGGCGATCGAGCACGGTCGTGCGGCCCCCGGCGAACTCGTCGTTCGCGTGTGGCTGGCGCGACGGTCGTCGGGCTGACACAGTCACGGGATGCAGTACACCACGCTGACCGCAGCCGAGTTCGACGCACTGGAGGGGTTGGACGACTGGCGATGGGCGATGGGTGCGATCAGGGCCACGTTCCTGGCACCGTCGTTCACCGCTGCCAGCGACCTGGTGGCGACGATCACCGAAGCCTCCGAGCAGCTGGTGCACCATCCTGATCTGGGGATCCGCTACCCGGGACGCGTCTCGGTCCTGCTGACCACGCACGCCACCGGGGGTCTGACCACGCTCGACGTCGAGTTGGCGCGCCGGATCTCGGTGTTGGCGGCCAAGGCCGGAGCGACCGCCGAGCCATTGATGGCCCAGGTGGTGGAGTGGGCGATCGACACCCTCGACGCCGACCGGATCCGGCCGTTCTGGGCGGCGGTGCTGGGGTACGTCGAGGCCGGTGGCAACCTGATCGACCCCCGCAGAGTCGGCCCACCACTCTGGTTCCAGCAGATGGACAAGGCACGGCCGGGTCGGAGCCGGTTCCACGTCGACGTGACGGTCGCCCACGACATCGCCCAACAGCGTGTGGACGCCGCCCTCGCCGCCGGGGGGCGGCTGGTCACCGACCGCTTCGCCCGCAGCTGGTGGGTGCTCGCCGACGCTGATGGCAACGAGGCCTGCGTGTGTACGTGGCTGGACCGTGAGTAGACCGCATGTCCGATGAGCTGGTCGTCACGCGCTCGGTCCGGATCCCTCGCCATGAGCTCGAGGTGTCGTTCAGCGCCTCGGGAGGACCGGGAGGCCAGCACGCCAACCGCTCCAACACCCGCGTGGAACTGCGCTTCGACGTGGCGGCATCGGTGGCGTTCGGTCCCGGTCAGCGTCAACGCGTGATCGACCGGCTGGGGACCGAGATCCGGGTCGTCGCCGACGACGAGCGCAGCCAACTCCGGAATCGATCGCTCGCCGAGCAACGCCTCGTCGAAAAGCTGCAGGCGGCGCTCCACGTCGAACGGCCCCGCCGCCCGACCAAGCCCAGCCGGGCGGCGAAGGCTCGACGGGTCGACGCCAAGCAACAACGCGGTCAGATCAAACGCAACCGCCAACGCCCTACCCGCGACGACTGACGACCGGTTGCCGCGGCGGCAGGGATCAGGTCGGCGTGAACGCGACGGGGAGGTGATCGGGGCCGAAGATCCCCGACAACGCCGACTTCCATGTCACCTCGCCGGTGATCCGCAGATCGGGGAGGCGTCGCGACATGATCGTGAGCGCCTCCTGCTGCTCGGCGCGTGCCAACGATGCACCGAGGCAGTAGTGGATGCCCGACCCGAACGTGAGGTGCGGCTTGTCGGAAGGCGGGCGGGTGATGTCGAATCGTTGCGGGTCGTCGAACACGCTCGCATCGAGGTTGGCCGCAGCCACCGACGGAGCGATGAACGTGCCTTTGGGGAACAGCACACCGCGGTATTCGATGTCGGTGCTGGCGAATCGCCCGGTGGCGCGTACGGTGCCGAACACGCGCATCGTCTCCTCGACGGCGCGTGGCGCCAGCTCGGGCCGCTCGGCGAGCAGCAGCCACTGCTCGGGGTGCGCCGCGAACAGGGTGAGCGAGCAGCCGATCTGGTTGCGAGTCGTGTCGGTGCCGGCCATCAGGACCGCCGCACACAGGCCGATCAGTTCGGCATGGCTGAGCCGGTCGCCACCGTCCTCGACGGCGATCAGGGCCGAGATCAGGTCGTCGGTGGGCGTGGCGCGACGACGCTCGATCAGGGCGCCGAGATACTCGTCGAGTTCGTCCTGGGCCTTCATGATCGCCGGCATGTCGCGTTGCAGGTTGCCGTTGAAGAGCCGGAAGATCTCGGTCGCCCAATGCGAGAACAGCTGCCAGTCCTCCTTGGGCGCCCCGAACAGTTCGCAGATGATGGGAATCGGGTATGGCTCGCAGAAGTCGACGGCGATGTCGGCGGAGCCGACGGGTGTGATGCCGTCCAGCAGGTCGTTGACGACCTGGCGCATGAACGGGCGCAGGGCGTCGGCGTGTCGTGGTGAGAACGCCGGGCCCACCAGGCGACGCAGGCGAGTGTGCTCGTCACCCTCGGCCGACAGGATCGAGGATCGGCGCCGCGCCAGCCACTCGGGGTTGTCGATCCCGGCCAGTTCCAGCAGCTGGCCGGAGGCGTTGTGCCAGCGCTTGTCGCGCAGGATCGCAACGGCGTCGTCGTAGTGCAGGATCGAGTAGCCGAACAGGTTCTTGGCGATCCACGACTCCTTCGCTGCCGCCATGCGAGCACGCGTCTGCTGCTCGTGTGTCAGCGAGCCGGCGTCGTTCGAGGTGAGGTCCGGAACGTCGAGTTCGTTCGCCAACACCGTCATGGGATCAACGTAGCGCGCCGCCGCCTGCACTCGCCTCGGCGGAGCGGCCCCGCCCAGCCGGCATCACTGGCCGCGTCGGCCGGTTCGCTCGCGGCGACGAGGCGGTTCGGCGCCGGAGATCGAGTTGGTGAGCGGCCCGACGGCCTCGACGATCCGGTCGAGGCTCGGCGCCTCCCCGATCACGTGCACGTCGAGCGCCCGCTTCATCTCCGCCAGGTGCTCGGGGGACGTGCCGCAGCAGCCGCCGATGATGCGTGCCCCGGAGTCGACGGCCAACGTCGCGTACTGGCCCATCAGCAACGGATTCCCGGAGTACACCACCTCGGTGCCCTGGAACTGGGGGACGCCGCAGTTGCTCTTGGCGATCACGATCGCCGATTCGTGACGGATCTCCTGGACGGCCATCAGCAGGTCGGCAGCACCGACACCGCAGTTGGCGCCGATCGCCACCGGCGGTGTGTCGAGCTCGGCGAACACGTCGCCGAGCGACGACGGGGCGAGCCCCATCATCGTGCGCCCGGCGGTGTCGAACGAGCCGGTCACGGCGTACGGGAGCCCTGCGGCGATCGCCGCACGTGGCCGCAGCGCGCATCTCCTCCGGAGCCGACTTGGTTTCGATCCAGGCGATGTCGGCACCGCCGTCGCGCAGCCCGTTGGCCTGCCTCGAGGAAGGCCTCGGTGGCCTCGTCCTCGGTCAGCGCGCCGAGTGGGACCAGCAGCTCGCCGGTCGGCCCGATCGAGCCCGCAACGAGCACCGGTCGGTGGGCCGTGGCGGCCACGACGGAGGCGATCTCGGCGGCCCGTCGGGCGATCTCGTAGGCCCGGTCGGCGGCACCGTGCAGCTTGAGCCGGTGGCGGTTGCAGCCGAACGTGTTGGTGAGGATGATGTCGGCACCGGCGGCGACGAACGCGCCGTGCAGGGCGCTCACCCGCTCGGGATACTCGACGTTCCACATCTCCGGCGCCTCGCCGGGGCCGAGCCCCATGCCGAAGAAGTTGGTGCCGGTGGCGCCATCGGCCAGGAGTGGCCGGTCGAGAGCGAGCAGGGCGTCGAGCGAGGTCCGCATAGCGAGACGCATTGTAAGCGAGGGGCGAACCATTTCACCCTCGCATCGGGGTCAGCCGAGGGCGACCAGCGGGTCCACGTAGCCGAGGGTGAGGAAGTCGGCGACCGGTGCGTTGGTGACCGAACCGGCCACGGTGTTGACGCCAAGCGCCAGGGCGGGATCGTTGCGTGCTGCGCCGGCGGCACCCTCGAGGGCCACCGACAGGATGAACGGCAGCGTGGCGTTCGTGAGCGCATACGTCGACGTGTGCGGGACGGCGCCGGGCATGTTGCCGACCGCATAGTGCAGCACCCCGTGTGCTTCGTACACCGGATCGTCGTGGGAGGTCTCACGGATCGTCTCGATGCACCCGCCCTGGTCGACGGCAACGTCGACGATCACCGAACGTGGCTTCATCGATCGCACCATCGCCTCGTCGACGACCACCGGGGCACGCCCGCCGGCGACCAACACCGCCCCGATCACGAGGTCGGCCTCGACGATCGAGCGCTCGATCGCGCCTCGGTTCGACGCCAGCGTCATGATCCGGCCACGGTGGATCTGGTCGACCCAGCGCAGGCGGTCGAGGTTCTTGTCGATCAGCACCACCTCGGCTTCCATCCCGGCCGCGATCCACGCTGCGTTCCAGCCCACGTTGCCGGCGCCGAGCACCACGACCTTGGCGGGGCGTACGCCCGGGGCGCCACCCATCAGGACCCCGCGCCCACCGTTGTGACGTTCCAGGTAGTGGGCGCCGATCTGCGGTGCCAGTCGACCGGCGACCTCGCTCATCGGGGCCAACAGCGGCAGCGCGCCCGAGTCGAGCTGCACCGTCTCGTAGGCGATCGCCGTCGTGCCGGCATCGAGCAGCGCTCGAGCGACACCCGGGTACGCCGCCAAGTGGAGATACGTGAACAGCGTCAGGTCGTCACGCAGGAACCCGAACTCCTCCTCCTTCGGTTCCTTGACCTTGACCACCATCTGCTGCGCCCATGCGTCCGCGGCGGTCGGCACGATGTCGGCGCCGGCCGCCCGATAGTCGTCGTCGCTGATCGACGCACCCTCGCCGGCACCGGTCTCGACGTACACGTTGACGCCGTGGCGTTCGAGTTCACGCACGCCGTCCGGCGTCATCGCCACCCGGTGCTCGAGTGTCTTGATCTCCTTGGGCACACCGACGGTCTTGATCACAGCAGTCATGTGCTCATGGTGCCCACCGAGAGGCCGCGTGTGTGAGGGAGATACCTGGCAGAATCGATCAATGGCACAGGAAACCAGTGCGATCGATGCCGTCGACCGCCGAATCATTGGCGCACTGCGGGACGACGCCCGAATCAGCTGGCGCGATCTCGGCCAACTCGTGCACTTGTCGCCCACCTCGGCGGCTGATCGTGTGCGTCGCATGGAGCGCGACGGCGTGATCGACGGCTACACGGTGCGGGTCGACCCGGCCGCTCTCGGCAGGACCGTACGCGCCGTGGTCGACGTGAGCCTCGGCGCCGGTGACCAGGTCGACCGCTTCGAGGTGGCGCTGGCACAGCGTGATGAGGTGGCGTTCGCGGCGTACGTCACCGGCACGGCCGACTACTCGATCATCGTCGAGTGCGAGGGCGCGGAGGGGCTCGACACGTTCGTGCGCTGGCTGCGCGCCGACGCCGGCGTGGCCCGCACCGAAACCAAACTGCTGCTCCGCGTCGTCACGGGCTGAGGCGTCACCGGAGTCCGTCGGGGTGGTCAAAGCAGACACACCTGTGCGCTACTCTCCGCCCGCATGAAGGACCGACGTGCTGCTCTTCGCCGCCGGGCGCGCGCCGGTCTCACCGGCGTGATGCTGAGTGGCGTGGGGTTGGTCGGCTCCGGCGCTGTGCACCGTGCCACCGCACTCGAACCGAACTTCGGCCCCGGACCGACGGCTGGCGTGGTGCGGCTTCCGCGCGAGTCGGTGCTCAACGTGTCGGACTCGGTGGCGGTCGCCCCGAACGGAGACGTCGCATTCGCCACGTTCCGATCGCTCGTGCGGCTGACCGCTGGTGGATCGATCGACTCCGGGTTCGACGCCTCGGGGCTGTCGTCGTGCGTGGAGTCGTTGGACATCGACTACTCCGCCGACAACGTGTTGTTCGCCGCGAGCAATGGGTCGACCGGGTGCACACCCCTGATCACCATCGCCCGGAGGTTCCTCCCCACCGGCGCCGAGGACCCGACCTTCGATGGCACGGTCGACCTGCAAGTGGGCGATGTGCGGCTCGTCGCCGTCGATGGCGGGGTCGTGGTTTCGGGCCGGGTCGGCGGCCAAGCCTGCGTGTTCCGCTTCCGCGCCGCGGACGGTGTGCTCGACCCGACGTTCGGGCCGGCGTCCACACCCGGCCGGGCGTGTTTCGATGTGCCGAACGGTGCCTTCCGGGTGCGCGCTGCCACGCAGCCATCGGGTGGGTTCACGGTGGTCGCCAACTCGAACCTCGTCGGCGACTCGATGGTCACGCAACTCGCCCATGTCTCGGCGAGCGGGGTCGTCGCGCCCGATGTCGTCTCGCTCGACCTCGGGTCAGCGTTCGCGCACGTGTCCGACCTCATCGTCGAATCGAACGGCGAGGTGGTGCTGCTCGGGATCGACTTCACGGCGCAACATCTCGGAGCGTTCGTGGTCCGGCTCGGTTCGTCGGGGGCGCCGGTCGCCGGGTTCCCTGCGATCGCCGGCGAGGTCGCCGGTCGGCTCCAAGTCGGGGACTCGCCTGGCGAGTGGGCGATGACGCCGACAGATGACGGTCGCTATGCGCTTGCCGGGGCGAGGGGTGATGAAGCGCGGATCATCGTGATCGACGGCCAAGGCCGCAGCGACCTGGCGTTCGAACCCAACGGTCCGACTCCAGGATCAGCCCAGATCGCCCCGCAAGCTCCCGCATCGATCTCGGTGTTCCGGGCGGTGGCGTTCGGCAACGGTCGTGTCGTCGCTGCCGGGCCGGAGCTGACCGATGAGCCTTTCGGGATCGCCACCGCCTCGCTCGTGGCAATGAGCGAGGTGCTGGGTCCGACCCGCGTCGCCGACACCGCGCTGTACCGGCCGGTCGCTCCGGAGCGAATCCTCGACACCCGACCGGGGCTCGATCAGACGGGTTACGCCGGCCCCAAGCCGGGCAGCTTGGGAACGTTCGACCTCCAGATCGCCGGCCGCGCCGGGATCCCGAACGAAGGGGTGGGTGCGGTCGCCCTCAATCTCACGGCGACCCAGTCATCCGGCCCGGGTTTCGTGACCGTCTGGCCGGCGGGGCGTCAGCGACCGAACGTTTCGAGCCTCAACCTCGAACGCACCGGTCAGACCCTGCCGACGCTGGTCGTGGTTCCGGTCGGTGACGGCGGACGGATCAGTCTGTTCACGCTCACTGGGACGCACCTGCTGGCCGACGTGGTCGGCTGGTTCCCGGCCGGCGGCGCATTGCGGACGGTGCAACCCGCACGTCTCCTCGACACCAGGCCGGAGTACGGGCCGATCGGTTACACCGGGTCGAAACCGGCGGCGTCCGGCGTGGTCACCCTGCAGGTCGCCGGGCGCGGGGGCTTGCCGTCGAGCGGCGTCGCCGTCGCCCTTGCCAACGTGACGATCACCGAAGCCGCCAACCCGGGCTTCGTGACGGTGTGGTCCGGAGCGTCGACGCTTCCGATGACGTCGAGCCTGAACGCGCCCCGGGTCGGCCAGACCACGTCGAACTTCGTGTTCGTGCCGGTCGCTGCGGACGGAACGATCAAGCTGTTCACGTCGGGTGGTGGCCACCTGCTCGTCGACGTGGTCGGTTGGTTGCCGTCTGGGTCCGGGTACCAGCCGGTTGCCGACTCGCCTTCGCCACGCATCGTCGACAGCGCGAGACGGGCGCGGCGCTCCGATCGGGCGGGTTGCCGCCGGCGGTCTGGTGCACGTCTCTGCATCGTCCATCATGCTCGTCAACGTCACGGTGGTCGATGCCGGTGGGGCCGGGTTCGTGACGGTCTGGCCCTCGGGTACTAGCAGACCCAACGTGTCGAACCTCAACCTGGAGTTCGCCGGCCAGACGATCCCGAACGCCGTGATTGTCGCCAGCGGCCAAGCAGGGTCGAATACGGCCTCCGCCGGATTCGACATCTTCACCCTCTCGTCGGCACACCTGATCGTGGACGTCGTCGGCTCGTTCCCGCCCGCCGGCTGAACGGCCAGGTCTGCGCGGCTCAGTAACGTTCGGCGATGCGTGTCCAGGTCCTGACCACTCATCGCATCGACGAGTTGCCCGATCGTCTGCGGGAGGCGTTGCCGGAGGCCGACGTCACATCCTCGCGGCCCGATGGGCCGATCATCGACGCCGACTACCTGGTCGGGTGGCGCATCGATCCGGAACGGGTGTGGGGGATGCCGAGTCTTCGAGGCGCATTCGTCACCGGGGCCGGGTACGACCACCTCGATCTCGACGCGTTCCCGGACGTGCCCGTGGTGCGGCTGATCGACCCGGGCATGGCCGATGACATCGCCCTGTACTGCGTGAGTTGGATCGTCTTCTACCTGCGTGACTTCGATCGTTTCGAGGCCGCGCAACGCAAACGTCACTGGCTCACCGCGCTCGACGACCGCTTCCCCCGTCACGTGACCGTGGGCGTGTTGGGCGCCGGGGCGATCGGGTCGGTGGTGGTCGAGCGCTGTCGCCAACTCGGCTTCACCGCGATCGGTTGGTCGCGCTCGGATCAGGACCGTCCGCTCGACCGGCTGTTCGCCGATTGCGACGTGGTCGTCAACGTGCTGCCGTCCACGCCCGACACACGTGGGATCGTCGACGCCCGGTTGTTGGCGGCGCTCGGTGACGGGGTGCTCATCAACGTCGGCCGCGGCGCCACCGTCGACACGGACGCACTCATGGTCGCCCTCGACGGCGAGCTGCGGGGCGCCGTGCTCGACGTGTTCGAGACCGAACCGCTGCCGGCCGGATCACCGTTGTGGGTCCACCCGAAGGTGCGCATCACACCCCACGTGGCGGGGCGCTCCGACCCGGCCACGGCAGCGTCGATCGTCGCCGCCAGCATCCGCTGCCTCGCAGCGGGTGATCGGCCCGAGGGCACGATCGCCCGCTGATTTCGATCACCACCAAGATCTGCTACACCATGAGGCCATGAGTGATGGCATGAAGTCGTTCAAGAATTTCATCAACGGTGCCTGGGCCGACGCGGCCGACGGGCGCACGACCCCGGTGATCAACCCGGCGACGGGGGAGCAGTACGCCGACGCCGCCCTGTCGGGGCCGGCCGACGTCGACGCTGCCATGCAGGCCGCCGCCGCCGCCTTCGAGGGCTGGTCCGACGCCACGCCCTCGACCCGCTCGTTGGCGCTGATCCGGATCGCCGATGCGATCGAGGCCCGTGCCGACGAGATCATGCACCTGGAGTGCGAGAACACCGGGAAGCCGTACGCCGTGCACCGCGGTGAGGAGATCGGCCCCATGGTCGACCAGATCCGCTTCTTCGCCGGCGCCGCCAGGCACCTCGAGGGCAAGGCGGCCGCCGAGTACATGACGAACATGACGTCGTTCATCCGTCGTGAGCCGGTCGGCGTGTGCGCCCAGGTCGCCCCGTGGAACTACCCGATGATGATGGCGGTGTGGAAGTTCGCCCCGGCGATCGCGGCCGGCAACTCGGTCGTGCTCAAGCCCAGCGACACCACCCCGGCGACCACCGGCCTGCTGGCCGAGATCGCGGCGGAGTTCCTCCCGCCTGGTGTGCTCAACGTGATCTGCGGGGACCGCGACACGGGTCGTGCGATGGTCGAGCACGACACGCCGGCGATGGTGTCGGTCACGGGCTCGGTGCGAGCCGGCATGCAAGTGGCCGAGGCGGCATCCAAGAGCCTCAAGCGCGTCCACCTCGAACTCGGCGGCAAAGCGCCGGTCGTCGTGTTCGACGATGCCGACATCGCCGCCGCCGCCGAGGCGATCGCGATCGCCGGCTACTTCAACGCCGGCCAGGACTGCACGGCCGCCACGCGCGTCCTGGTGAGCCCCGGCGCCTACCGCGACTTCGTCGATGCGCTCACCGAGCAGGCCAAGGGCACCGGTGTGGGTGGGCCCGATGCCGAGGACGTGCTGTTCGGCCCGGTCAACAATGCCAACCAGCTCGCCCACGTGACGGGCTTCCTGGACCGCGCGCCGTCGCACGCCGACGTCACCGCCGGTGGGCACCGGATCGGCAACACCGGGTACTTCATCGAGCCCACCGTCGTCGCCGACCTGCGCCAGGACGACGAGATGATCCAGCGCGAGATCTTCGGACCGGTCATCACCGTGCAGCAGTTCTCCGACGAGGAGGAGGCCGTGCGTTGGGCCAACGGTGTCGACTACGGGTTGGCGTCGAGCGTGTGGACCAAGGACTTCGGTCGGGCGATGCGCATGTCGAAGCGCCTCGACTTCGGATGCGTGTGGATCAACACCCACATCCCGCTGGTGGCCGAGATGCCGCACGGTGGGTACAAGAAGTCCGGGTACGGCAAGGATCTGTCGGCCTACGCACTCGACGACTACACCCGGATCAAGCACGTGATGGCCAACATCGACAGCTGATCGATGCGCTCGAGCGCCGTCGACGCACCGGTCCCGAATGTCCGGTCATGTGGCTGATTTTTCGGTGAAGATTGGTCAATTCGGTGGGCGGCACCAAAGCCGTTCAGCTATTCTGCCTCTCACGACATGGTGTGGAGCACGGTTGTGGTCCCGATGCTCTGCGGGAAAGCCATGGACGTGACCGTGGCCGGAGGACGCGCTGACTGGCGGTGTCCTCCGGCCACGACTGTTTTCCTGGCCGGCGCGATGTGCCGAGATCGGCTCGGTCGGGCCGGTCGCTCACCGGCCTAGCCTGCAAGGATCGCTACCCACTACGACGTGCTGGGCGTTCGGCCGGATGCCACCACCGAGCAAGTGCGCGCCGCCTACCGCGAGCTCGCCCGGCGGCAACACCCCGACCTGGCCGGCAGCGCCGTCGCGACGGGTCGCCAGCAGGACTCGTCGATGGCGGCGATCAACGAGGCGTATCGGGTCCTGCGCGATCCCACGCGACGCGCCGACTACGACCGCACCCGTTTCGCAGCCGGCGACCCGGTCGGGGCCGGGCCGTCAGCCACCGTCGAGTACCCCGGCGACGACGCCATGGTGGAGGAACCACAACGGGTTGCCCGACCGACCGTGCTCGCCCCCGCCGGCCCCGCTCGCTTCCCCTGGCGCTTGGCGGCCTCCGCCGCGGTGCTCGGCTCGTCGGTGGTCATGGTGTCGTCGTTGTTCGACTCACCGCCGTCGTCCGAGCCCCCCGATGGCTTGCTCCGGCCGGGCTCGTGTGTGCAGTTCGAGGTGAACAGCGACGCGCGCGAGGTCGCCTGCCTCAACGACGGGACCGATCTGGTCGTCGACGTGATGGTGCCGCTCGACGCCAAGTGCCCAGCCGGCACGCTCCCGCATCGCGATCGGCTCGGGCTCGGCGTGGCGTGCCTGCCGTCATGAAGCGAGCCTGGAACGTGGTCGTGGCCATCACCGTCCTCGTGGCGGTGGTGATCGGTGTGCTGGCGTTCGTGACGCCCGACTCGGGCACGCTCGTGCTGCGCCTCGAGCGAGGGGACTGCGTCGACCTGCCCGAGTCGATCGACGAGGGATCGCTCGGCACGCTCGACCGTGTCGACTGCGACGACGATCACGAGGCCGAAGTGATCGAGGCGGGCGCGATCGAAGGCGCCGACCCTGATCGGTCCCCCTACGAATCAGATGCCGAGGCGGGTGGGGCAGCGGTGATGCAGTCCGCCGACGCCCGATGCCAAGTCGCGCTCGAATCGATCGACGGCGCCGTCGATCGATTCGGGGTGCTCCCGGTCGTCGCCGACGAGCGGTCGTGGAAACGGTTCCCGGGGCGGTTCGTCTGCCTGGCGATCCCGTACGGAGGCGGATCCGTCGCCGGGTCGATCGCGACCTGAGCGAATCGAACCACTCGCTGCTAGTCTGCGGACGCCCGAAGGGCGATTAGCTCAGTTGGCTAGAGCGCCACGTTCACACCGTGGAGGTCGGGGGTTCGAGACCCTTATCGCCCACCAGCGAGCCCCTGTTCACCTCGGTGAGCAGGGGCTCTTGCATTTCCGGTTCGTGGTGGTTCTACGCTCGGAAGCCATGCAGCAGACCCGACCGGGGGCACCGGGCGCACGCACAGCGGCCGGGCCGGGTGCGGTGCGTCGTGGATCGATCGGCTGGTGGTACGCCGGGATGATCGTCGACCTCGTGCACATGCCGCTCGTGATCGGGATGGTGCTGTTCGGGGCCACGATCTGGCACGGCGCGGTGTACGCCTGGGTGGTCAGCACCGTCGTCATCCTCCAGGTCGCCACGCTCGGCTGCCCGGTGATGTGGTTGACGCGCTGGATGAAGCGGCGCTATCGGCCCGACTACGAGGCGGAGTGGTCGTTCACGGCCTGGCTGTATCACCACTACGGACGTGTGGTCGGTGTGGCCGTGTTCGTGTTCTTCCTGGCCCTCGCCACGCTGATCCGGGTGCTGTTCGTCTAGCCACATCGAGCGGTCGGCTGAAGATCACGTCTCGGTCTGCGGAGCTGCGCCTCCGTACCATGCGGTGATGCGAACACTGTTCGACGACGAGCACGATGCGTTCCGCCGGTCGTTCGCGGCGTGGGTGGCGAGCGAGGTCTCGCCGCACTACGACGAATGGGAGCGCGCCGCCCTGACCCCACCGTCGATGTTCGCCTCGGCGGGCCGATACGGATTCACCGGGATGGCGATCCCCGAGCAGTACGGCGGGGGAGGTGTCGGCGACTTCCGTTTCAACCAGATCATCGCCGAGGAGTTCGCATCGGCCGGTATCGGCGGATCGGGGCTCGGCCTCACGTTGCACAACGACGTCTGCTCGCCGTACTTCATCGAGTACTGCGACACCGATCAATCGGCGCGCTGGCTGCCCGGGATCGCGTCCGGGGAGTTGATCACGGCGATCGCCATGACCGAGCCGGGCACCGGGTCCGATCTGGCGGGCATGGCCACCACCGCGATCCGCGACGGCGACGAGTACGTGCTCAACGGCAGCAAGACGTTCATCACCAACGGGATCAACGCCGACCTCGTGATCGTGGCCGCCAAGACCGACCCGACGCAACGCCACACCGGGATGTCGCTGATCGTGGTCGAGCGTGGCACGCCCGGTTTCGAACGCGGTCGCAAGCTGGAGAAGCTCGGCCTCCACAGCCAGGACACGGCCGAACTGTTCTTCAGCGATTGTCGAGTACCCGTTGCCAATCGGCTGGGCGAGGAAGGTCAGGGCTTCGCTTACCTCGCTCGCAACCTGGCGCAGGAGCGCCTGTCGATCGCCGTGACCGGCGTGTCGGTGGCGAGTGCCGCGCTGCGGTGGGCCGTCGACTACGTCCGCGACCGGACCGCCTTCGGCAAGTCGATCGGGTCGTTCCAGAACACCAAGTTCGTGCTGGCCGAGGTCAAGACCGATGTCGACGTGGCCCAGGCGTACGTCGATCAGTGCGTGATGGCGCTCAACGCCGGCACCCTCACCGCCGTCGAGGCAGCCCAGGCCAAGTTGCACTGCACACAACTCCAACAGACCGCAGTCGACCGCTGCCTGCAGCTATTCGGTGGCTACGGATACATGCTCGAGTACCCGATCGCGCGTGCCTATGCGGACGCCCGCGTGACGCCGATCTACGGTGGTACCAGCGAAGTGATGAAGACCATCATCGCCAAGAGCTTGGGCCTGTGAGCCCGCACTGATTTGGGAGGGCACATGAGCGACATCCGTCGTACCGATTCCGGGATCGAGATCAAGCCGGTCTACACAGCGGCCGACCTCGCCGAATGGGACGCCTCCACACAACTGGGTCTGCCGGGCGAGGCGCCGTACACGCGTGGGGTCTACCCCTCGATGTACCGCGGTCGGTTGTGGACGATGCGCCAGTACTCCGGGTTCGGTGACGCGGCCGCCACCAATGAGCGGTTCCACTTCTTGCTGGGGGCCGGCCAGACCGGGCTGTCGTGCGCCTTCGACCTGCCGACCCAGATGGGGTACGACTCCGATCACCCGCGTGCCGAGGGCGAGGTCGGCAAGGTGGGCGTGGCGATCGACTCGCTCGACGACATGCGGATGTTGCTGCAGGGCCTCCCGCTCGACAAGGTGACGACGTCGATGACGATCAACTCGACCGCCGCGATCCTGCTGCTGATGTACCAGATCGTGGCCGAGGAGCAGGGTGTCGACCCGGCCGTGATCTCGGGCACGATCCAGAACGACCTGCTCAAGGAGTACATCGCCCGCGGTACCTACGTGTACCCGCCGCGGCCCTCGATGCGGGTGATCACCGACATCTTCGCCTACTGCGCCGAGCACATCCCGAAGTGGAACACGATCTCGATCTCCGGCTACCACATCCGCGAAGCCGGCTCGACGGCAGCCCAGGAGATCGCCTTCACGCTGGCGAACGGGATCGCCTACGTCGAAGCGGCGATCGCGGCGGGGCTCGACGTCGACGACTTCGCCCCTCGCCTCAGCTTCTTCTGGAACGGCCACAACCACTTCTTCGAAGAGGTCGCCAAGTTCCGGGCCAGCCGCCGCATGTGGCACACGATCATGACCGAACGGTTCGGGGCCAAGCAGGCGTCGTCGACGATGCTGCGGTTCCACACCCAGACCGGCGGCTCCACGCTCACCGCCCAGCAGCCGGTCAACAACGTCGTGCGGGTGGCGCTGCAGGCGCTGGCCGCTGTGATGGGCGGAACCCAGTCGTTGCACACGAACGGGTTCGACGAAGCGTTGTCGCTGCCGACCGAGAACGCAGCGCGACTGGCGCTGCGCACCCAGCAGATCATCGGGTACGAAGCGGGTGTCGTCGATACGCCCGACCCGTTGGCCGGTTCGTACTACGTCGAGTCGTTGACCGACGAGGTCGAGGCCAAGGCGTGGGCCTACATCGCCCGTATCGATGAACTCGGTGGCGCTGTCTCGGCGATCGAAGCCCACTACCAGATGGACGAGATCGAACAGTCGGCGTACGAGTACACCAAGTCGATCGACGACGACGAGCGCGTGATCGTCGGGCTCAACAAGTTCACGATCGATCATGAACCCGAGCCGGCGGTGTTCCCGATCGATCCGGCGCTCGAACCGGCGCAGCAGGCCCGATTGGCGGCCTACAAGGCGAACCGCGACCAGGCGGCGGTGGCCGATGCCCTGGAACAGATCCGCACGACGGCGCGGGGCACCGACAACGTGCTGTACCCGATGAAGCAGGCACTGCTGGTGGGAGCAACGCTCGGGGAGATCAGCGATGCCCTCCGCGACGTGTTCGGCATCTACCACCCGTAGCGGTCGCCGATCGTGAGCGACGGACGGGCCTACGGAATCCAGCGGGGCGTTGCCGACCCCGAGTTGTACGAGACCGGCGCCGGCACGCCGGCGGGGGAGTTGCTGCGCCGCTACTGGCACCCGGTGGCGCGCAGCGATCAAGCGACGGATCTGCCGCTCCCGGTCCGCCTGCTCGGCGAAGACCTGATCCTGTTCCGCGACGGGTCCGGCACGGTGGGCCTCCTGACCCCTCGATGCTGTCACCGCGGTACCACGCTGCTGTACGGCAAGGTCGAGCCGACGGGCATCCGGTGCAGCTACCACGGGTGGCTGTTCGATGCCGACGGAACGTGCCTCGATCAGCCCTGTGAACCGGACCGAGGGCGCAACCGCGAGCGCTACCGCCAGCCGTGGTACCCAATCGTCGAATACCACGGCTTGATCTTCACGTACATGGGACCGCCCGAACGACAGCCGACGTTCCCGACCTACGACATCTTCGACGACCTGAACGACGACGAGCACGTCGTGGTGCTCGACCACTTCGCCTTCGGCGGACCGTCGGTGGCGCCGTGCAACTGGTTCCAGACCCACGAGAACTCGATGGACCCGTACCACGTGTTCATCCTCCACAACGCGATCAGCGGTTCACAGTTCAACCCCGATCTGGCGGCTTGGCCGCAGATCGACTGGCAGGTGCACGAGTGGGGCGTCACCGCCACCCAGGACCGGTTACTCGCCGACGGGGTCACGCTGCACCGGGTGACCGAGGTGCGCCTGCCCACGATTCGGGTGATCCCGACCCCGACCTTGAGCGTGCTGGGTCCGACGAACAACCTGTCATGGGCGCAGCCGATCGACGACACCCACACCAGGGTGTACGCGCTCGTCCGCAAGCGGATCGACGAACAGGCTCAGGGCCTCCCGGTCTACGGCGGGAACCGTTCGTGGTTCGATCTCACCGACGAGGAGCACCAGCGATACCCGGGGGACTACGAGACACAGGTCGGACAGGGTCCGATCACGCTCCACTCCGAGGAACGGCTTGCGTCGAGCGACCGCGGCGTGTCGATGGTGAGGCGGCAGTTCAAGCAGCAAGTCGCCGCCGTGGCAGCCGGGCGCGATCCGGTCGGCGTCGGCTTCGAGCCGACCCATGTGGTCGCCGTATCGGCCGGCAACTTCCGCACCGAAAAGCGCTGAACGCGCCCCGCGGGGGCGCGTTCAGCGCGTGATCAGTGAGTCGGAACTCAGCCGATCGTCGTGCGGCGACGCATCGCCAGCAGCGCCGCGCCGGCCAGCATCAGGCCTGCTGCCAGTTCCACCATCGTGCGTGCCTGGCCGCCGGTGGGCGGCAACACGACGACCTGCTCGACGTTGATCGCTGCCGAGTCCTGGTTGTTGGTGGTCGTGACTTCCTGGGTGGTCGTGGTGACGACGGCCGTATTCGGGATCGAGATCCCGCCGACCGCAGCCGGGTCGACGGTCGAGGCGACCGAGAACGTCCACGTTTCACCGGGCAACATGTCGGGCTTGGTGCACGACAACGTGCCGGGCCGGCCCGTGACGGTCGCCGAGCAGTTCCACGATGCGGGAGCGGTGAACGACACCAGGGTGAGCGAGGCCGGGAGTGCATCGACGAGCTTCACGTCGAGCGCCGTCGACGGTCCATTGTTGGCCACGACGATCGTCCAGGTCACCGTGGCGCCCGGCAACACCGAGCTCGGCGAGGCCGTCTTGGTGACCGAGACATCGGCGATCCGGGAGTTGGTGATCTGGCAGGTGACGTCCTGGCCGGCGGTCGGCGTGAAGGTCGAACTGCCGATCGCATCGGTGCCGCCGGTGCACACCATCGTGCCGACCACGAGGTCGGTGTCGCTGGCCTCGGTGACGGTGTAGGCGGTGCCCGGCACGAGTCCGGTCCAGTTCACGGTGGGTGCTGCGGCGGTGGCCGTCTTGGTGGCGGCTTCACCGGCAGGGACGGGGTTGATCGTGAAGTCGTAGCTCCACCCGGTTTCTCCGGCCGGTGCCACCGTCTTGGTGACCGACACTCGTGCCAACTCGGTGTTGGTCACCGAGCAGGCAACGACGTCGGCGAGGCCGGGCGTGAACGTGGCGCCACCACCGCCACAGGCGATCGTGCCACTGACGAACCCGGCGACGGAAGCCTCGGTCACGGTGTACGTGGCGCCGGGTACGAGCCCGTTCCAGGTGACGGTGGGGCTGGCCTTGGTGGCCGTCTTGGTGGCCGGCTCACCAGCAGGGACTGGGCTGATCGTGAAGTCGAAGCTCCAGTCGGCGGCCGTCCCGGCGACCGTCTTGGTGACGGACACGCTGGCCGGGACCGCCGTGTTCGTGACAGTGCACGACACGGCTTCGGCGAGCCCAGGAGTGAACGTCGATCCACCTTCGCCGCAGCCGATCACACCGCTCTCGTAACCGGCGACCGGCGTCTCGGTCACGGTGTACTGGGCGCCGGGGGTGAGCCCGTTCCAGGTCACGGTGGGGCTCGCCTTGGTGGCTGTCTTGGTGGCCGTCTCGCCGGCGGGCAGGGGGCCGGTGATCGTGAAGTCGAAGCTCCAGTCGAGGCCGGTGCCGGTAACGGTCTTGGTGACCGACACGCTGGCCGGGACCGCCGTGTTCGTGACACCGCACGCCACAGACTGGCCGGGCTGCGGCGTGAATGTGGCCGACCCTGCCAGGCACGTGACGGCGCCGGGCGTGTAGCCGGGCGCGGCCGTTTCGGCCACGGTGTAGGCGGTCCCCGGAAGGAGACCGGACCACGACACCGTCGGGTTGGCCTTGCTGGCGGTCTTGGTCGCCGTCTCGCCGGCGGGCAGTTGGCCGGTGATCGTGAAGTCGAAGCTCCAGTCGAGGTCGGTGCCGACCACCGTCTTGGTCGCCGACACGCTCGCCTTCTGCAGGTTCGTGATCGTGCAGGCAACGGCCTGACCGGGGGTGGGCGTCACGGTGGCCGACCCGCCCCCGCAGTCCACGGTTCCGTGGACGTAGCCGTCGGCAGTGTTGTCGGCTTCGGTCACGGTGTAGGCGGTGCCCGGAAGGAGGCCGGACCAGCTCACCGAGGGGGCGCCCGATGTGGCGGTCTTGGTGGCCGTCTCGCCGGCGGGCAGGGGGCCGGTGATCGTGAAGTCGAAGCTCCATCCGGTCGCGGTTGCCGGGAGCACCGTCTTGGTGACCGTCAGGCTCGCCAGTTCGGTGTTGGTGACGCTGCACGACACGCCGGCGCCACCGACCGAGACTGCGGTGCCGGTGCCGTCACCGCAGTCGACCGTGCCGTGGATGAACCCGTCGGTCTCGTTCTCGACCTCGGCGATCGTGTATTCGGCGCCGTCGACGAGGTTGCCCCAGCTGACGGTGGGTTGCGCAGCCGTGGCGGTCCTGGTGCCGGTCTCACCTTCGGGGACCGGAAGGATCGTGAAGTCGAACGACCAGTCGGTGCTGGTGCCCAGCACGGTCTTGGTCACGCTCACGGTGCCGGGCGCCAGATTGGCGGCGGTGCATGCGGCACTGTCGCCCGGCTTCAGATCCATGGCGACCACGGTGGAGTCGGCCACCGGCGTCACCGTGGTCGTGGCGCCGGTCAGGTCGGTCACATCGCACGACAGCGAGTCGAGTGACCAGCCGCTCGGCATGGTGCCCGATTCGCCAAACGTGACCGGCCCGGGTGCGACGATCATGCCACCGAACAGCGTCGGCGTGTTGGCCTGTTCGGTGCTGCTGCTCCAACCCGCCCCACCCGAAGCGTCGCTCAGGTTCAACGTGAACGGCCCTCCGAAACCGCCGAGCGTGGTCTTGTAGACGTCGACCCGCGGGTCGCCGGCGTTGGTGACGTCGCACACCGCCTCGACGCCGGGAGCGATCGGGAACGAGTTGTCGGTGGCGACGTTCTGCCCGCTGTCATTCAGATAGATCGTTCGAGTCACATCGACGCCGGTGATCGGGTCGAACGAGGTGCAGACGACCGACATCTCGGTCCAGCCGGATGGCATCGTCCCCTCGACCACCTGATAGTCGGGCGAGATCAACAAGTCGGTGTGCGTGACGCTGGCCTTCCCCGGCACCGTGAGCGTGTCGGGGAGCGACGTGACGTCCTGGAACTGGATGACCGCTCCGTCGAGCTCGCTCGTGGTGACCGGGAAATTGGTCGGCACGAGCGGTTGCGGGCGGGCGATCTTGTTGATCGTCAGGCTGCTGCAGTTCGTCAAGGTGATCGGGGTCGTGTCGACGATGTCTTCGAGCGAGGCGCTCGAGCTGTTGCCGGTGCGCGTGATCGGGTCGCCCGCTGTGAACGTAACGCACGGACCGTTCTCCGGGAGGATGTCGGCAACGGTGAGGTTGATGGCGAACTCGCCGAACGTGAGGTCCGTGCTGCCCGACGCCTCGACGCCGCGCGACGTGGTGGCTTCGAAGCTGCCGGCCGCCAGCGGACCGGAAGACGCCCACGAAGACCCGTTCCAACGCAAGACGTCGATCGAGGTGAGTCCGCTGTTGTCGTTGAAGTCGTACGAGATGACGAGATCGTCGGTGTTCGACCCCGGGGCGTTGCCGAGCAGCGGGAACAACACGTCGATCTCGCCGTTCACGAGGGGGCGGCTCCAGGCGCCGTAGAAGATGAAGTTGTACTGGCCGGCGTCGGGATCGTCGTTGAGGTCTGCCGTCGGCACGAACACCAACTCCCACGACGTCCACACGGAGCAGAGGTCGGACTTGTTGTTGGGGCTCCCTCCGTTGGTCGGGGGATTGTCGAAGCCGAGATCGTCGATCTTGGTGCCGGGCACGATGCGATCGGCGTCGACCCCGACGCCGGTGCAGCCGTCCTGGGTCTCGCCGGGGAAGTCCTGCAGGTTGGGAGCGCTTGCAGGTACGCTGGCCCAATCCTGCCCACCGCCGACGGCGGTGTTCCCGTCGATTTCGAACTGGGTCTCCCACGGTTGCCCGGGGAACGCGGCGAGCGCCGTCTGGCCGCCGAGCGTGATGGTGGTGCCAGCCGCCGCAGCGATCAGGACCGCGGCAAGTGCGCCGATGAGTCGACGCGAACGCCGAGGGGGTGCAATCGTGGTCATATGGTGGCCTTTTCCTTGTCCGCCGGGATTCGGGAGCCGCGCGACTGCGCAGGAAAACGACGTTACCTCACCGAGGGTGGGTCCTGTCCAGGCAAAATCTTGACAAGTCCGTCACCCAACGGGGTGAATGTTCTACGCTGCGTGAAAATAGCGCCCCATTCTGCTGCTGCGGTGGCGAATCGTGGACGCTGATCGTCATGATGCGGCACCTCGCCGTTGCCGACTGTCGACCGGTACAGTCGAGCGCCGGTGCACGCGATCGAACATCCCGCCATCCGGACGCGGCAGGCCCGGCGATGCTGATCGGCGTCGAGCATGCCGGTTGTGGCTACGGCGGCCCTCCCGTGATCCACGACGTCAACATGGTCATCGACGACGGAGCATGGCTGGCCGTCGTCGGCCCATCGGGATCGGGGAAGAGCACGCTGCTGCGATTGATCGTCGGCGCCCTGACCGCCTCGTACGGCTCGGTGGAGCGCCGGCCGGGAATCCGGTTCGGCTTCGTGCCTCAGCTCGACGGAGTCGATTGGAACTTCCCCGCCACGGTGGCCGACGTCGTGGCAATGGCACTCCCCGACGGGTTCACGGGTCGCACGCCGCCCGATCGTCGCCTGGCGGTCGTCGCCGTGCTCGACCGGACCGGGTTGTCGGCGCTCGGGTCGCGACCGATCGGGTCGTTGAGCGCCGGCGAACGCCAGCGGGTGTTCATCGCCCGCTCGTTGGTGGTCGAACCCGACCTGCTCGTGCTCGACGAACCGGGGACCGGGATCGACATCGCCACGCGCTACGAGTTGTTCGACCTGCTCGCTTCGCTCCATCGCGACGGGCAGGCGATCGTGTTCACCACCCACGACGTGAACGCCGTCGGTTCCGTGCCGCGGGTGGTGTGCTTCAACCGCACCGTGATCGGCGACGGGCCGGCGTCGGAGGTCCTGCACCCGTACGTCCTGGAGCGCACCTACGGGGCTGCGATGCGCGTGCTCCGCTACGGCGACCGTCCCGTGGTGTTCGACGACCGGGAGTCACGGTGAGCGACGCGATCGCGTCGGCCGGGATCTGCGGCGCGCTGTGCGGCTTGGTCGGCGTGTTCGTCGTGCTGCGATCGATGAGCTTCGCCGGGCACGGTCTGGCCCACGCCGTGTTCGGTGGAGCGGCGATCGCCGAAGCCGCCGGTGTGTCCTACGTCCTTGGGGCCGGCGCCTGGGCCGGTTTGGCGGCGCTCGTCATCTGGCAGATCACTCGCGGTCGTGCGCTGGGCGCCGACGCCGCGATCGGCATCGTCACCGTGTCGTCGTTCGCGATCGGGCTGGCCGTCCAGTCCCGCTCGGGTGGAACGGAGTACGGCCTCGAGGGTTTGTTGTTCGGCGACGCCAATCAGGTCGACGGCACAGAGCTGTTGGTGGTGGGGGCGGTCGCCGCGATCATCGCCGTCGCGATCGTGGGTTGGAGGCGACAGCTGGCGTTCAGCGCCTTCGACCCCGACGTGGCCCGCGTGCACGGCATCGCCGTCGATCGTTTCGATCTCCTGTTGTTGCTCGCTGTCGCCGCCACCGTCGTGGCCTCGTCGCGCATCGTCGGCACGCTGCTCGCCAGCGCCCTGCTCGTGCTCCCACCTGCGACGGCACGCCTCGTGGTGGGCTCGGTCGTGCCGATGCTGGCGGTGTCGACGGCGATCGGGGGCGCGGTCGGCGTGACCGGGGTCGTGATCGCCGACCTCGCCGACCTGCCACCGGGCCCGGCGGTCACCTTGGTGGCCACCGTCGTGTTCGTGGTCGGCTTCGTGCGCTCCGACCTCGAGCGCCGTCGAACCGTGGCCGCCTCGCAGGAGCACTCGGCGCTGCTCTGAGCAGGTGTTGCGTTGGGCACGTCCTGCGCTCGACTCGCGCTTCCCCCGATAGCGTGGGCGAGCCATGAATTCGCCTCTTCTCGCCGACCAGCCGCAGCGCACCAGTGTTCGCTCCGATCTGCGCAACCTCGCCATCGTCGCCCACGTCGACCACGGCAAGACCACTCTGGTCGACGCCTTGCTCAAGCAGGCCGGCACGTTCCGGTCGAACGAGACGATCACGGACCGAGTGATGGACTCCAACGATCTCGAGCGCGAGAAGGGGATCACCATCCTCGCCAAGAACACGTCCGTGCGCTGGGGCGGGATCACGCTCAACATCGTCGACACGCCGGGCCACGCCGACTTCGGCGGCGAGGTCGAACGAGCCCTCACCATGGTCGACGGGATCGTGTTGCTGGTCGACGCCTCCGAGGGCCCCTTGCCCGAGACGCGATTCGTGCTGCGCAAGGCGCTCGCCTACGACATGCCGGTGATCCTGGTGATCAACAAGGTCGACCGTCCCGACGCCCGCATCTCCGAGGTCGTCGACGAGGTCTACGAGTTGTTCATGGACCTCGACGCCAAGGACCATCAGCTGGACTTCCCGATCGTCTACTGCTCGGGCCGCGACGGGTGGGCCACGCTCGACCCCGATGCGTACGCCAACGGCAACCACGGCGACAACCTGGGCCCGCTGTGCGATGTGGTGCTCGAGACCATTCCGGCCCCCACGTACACCGAAGGCGCCCCGCTCCAGGCGTGGGTCACCAACCTCGACGCCAACCCGTACCTCGGCCGTCTGGCGTTGTGCCGGATCGTCGAAGGCACGATCCGCAAGGGCCAGCAGGTCGCCTGGTGCCGCACCGACGGCTCGATCCAGCGCACCAAGGTTGTCGAGATGTTCCTCACCGAAGCGCTCACGCGCGTGCCGGTCGACTTCGCCGGCCCCGGCGACCTGGTCGCCGTCGCCGGTATCGCCGAGATCACGATCGGCGAGACACTGGCCGACCCCGAGACGCCGATCCCGCTGCCGGTGATCACCGTCGACGAACCGGCGCTGTCGATGACGATCGGCATCAACACCTCGCCGCTGGCGGGTCGCGAAGGCTCCAAGCTCACTGCCCGGCTGGTGAAGAACCGGCTCGAGGCCGAGTTGGTCGGCAACGTGTCGATCCGGGTCAACAACACCGACCGCCCCGATGCCTGGGAAGTCCAGGCGCGTGGCGAGTTGCAGTTGGCGATCCTCGTCGAGACGATGCGCCGCGAGGGTTTCGAACTCACCGTCGGCAAGCCCGAGGTCGTCACCAAGCAGATCGATGGCAAGCGTTGTGAGCCGGTCGAGCGGGTCACCGTCGACACCCCCGACGATTATCTCGGTGCCGTCACACAGCTGCTCGCCGCCCGCAAGGGCCGGATGGAGAACATGATCAACCACGGTCTCGGTTGGGTGCGTCTCGAGTACCTCGTACCGGCGCGTGGCCTGATCGGGTTCCGAACCGACTTCCTCACCGAGACACGCGGTACGGGTGTGCTCAGCCACATCTTCGAGGACTACGAGCCGTGGTTCGGCGAGATCCGGGCACGCGAGCGTGGTTCGCTCGTCGCCGACCGCAGCGGCCCCACCACCACCTACGCGATGACCAACCTGCAGGACCGTTCGACGATGATGATCGGCCCCGGCATCGACGTCTACCAAGGGATGATCGTGGGCGAGAACGCCCGCGCCGGCGACATGGACGTCAACATCTGTCGCGAGAAGAAGCTCACCAACATGCGCGCCTCGTCGTCCGACGAGACGATCCGGCTCACGCCCCATCGTGAGCTGTCGTTGGAGCATGCGATCGAGTTCATCTCGTCCGACGAGTGCGTCGAGGTCACGCCCAAGAACATCCGCTTGCGCAAGGTGTGGCTCGACCCCCAGGATCGTCACCGCAACGCCAAGCGCGTCGGCTCCGACTGACCCGACCCACCGGGGGAGGGGGCGGCCTTACGGCCCAACCGTCACGGCACAGTCGGGTTCGCCGAGGGCGACCGACGTGTTGTCGTGATGGCGCACCTCACCGGCGTCCCAACACAACAGACCGATCCGAGTTCGTTCCCAACGGTTGCCCGACACTTCGACGTCGGTGGCGCCGCGCTGGACGACGCATCCGCTGTCACCACCGCTCGCCAGATTGCCCGTGACGACGGCCTGCGTGCCACCGTCGATGTCGACGGCTCGGGTGGGGCGCCGGAACGTGTTCCCGGCGATCAGCGTGGCCTCGCTGTCGACCGCTCGCACGCCGAACCACCGGGCGTGCACGGCGTTGCCGCGCACGGTCGACGACGAGGTCGCGGTCAGTCTCACGGCTTCGAGCACATCGTCGAAGGTGCAGCCGTCGATCAGGTGCTCGGCGCCACCGTGCACATCGACAGCACAGTCCCACCGCATGCCGGACAGGGACGAGCGGACCACGTGGACGCGGTCCACGCCCTGGGCGATCACGCCCGTCAGGGCGCACGACGTGATCGTCACGTCCGACGCTGAACACTCGACATGACCGTCCACCCGGCAGCCCAACAGCGAGGCCCCGTTGCCGACCACGGCGACGACCGGCTTGGGGAGCCACACGATCCGCGTACCGCCGCCGGCGATCGTGCAGTGCTCGATCCGCGCCCCGGCTTCGAGCGTGACGGCACAGCTCTCCAGCCCGTCGATCCGAGTGCGGTCCGGCCCGAGCCCGCGGACCACGACGCCGGTCGGGATGCGTGCCGGACCCACGTACGTGGCGCTGCCGAGCTGGACGATCTGCCCAGGAGTGGCCGCCTGCACGAGCGTCGCCAGTTCGATCGGCGCGGTGGCGGTGGCCGGGAACAATGCGGCTGGTGGCCCGGGACCTCGTTCGACATCGATCCGGTACACCGCGACGCCGAGCGCGTCGGCCTCGGCGGGGTGGGAGCGACGGGGTTTCGCCACGGTCAGTCCACCGGCGCTCTGCTCGAAATCGACGGGGAGTTCGGCGCCGTCGATCAACCGTGAGACGGCGGTGACCGTGCCGGCGCCCAATCCGAGGGCGGCGAAACGCGGCGTTCCCGACACGTCGATGGCGTGCAGCCGACCGTCCAGCACCAGATAGCGGCACCCTGCGTCGCCCCACGATGCCCCACCACCGTCGCGCCACATCTGGGAATGATCGATCAGGCGCCGGTGCTGGTTGACCCAGGCGCCTGCGGAGCGAAGCACGGCGGCGTACCGATCGGGAATCCGACCCGAGGCGTCGGGGCCGACTCCCATCAGCAAGTGGCCGCCTTTGGCCACGACCTCGGTCAGCAGGGCGATCAGGTCGTGCGGGGTGATCAGGTGCTCAGCGCCCTCGGCACGATTGCAGGCGAAGCTGCCGCCGACGCCGCGTCGCATCTCCCACGGTCCGTCGAGCGCATCCGGCGGGAGCCGGTATTCGAAACTGCGCACGCCCGGGCCGTCGGCCCACCACCGGTCGTTGACGACCAACGCGGGTTCGATGGCACGCGCCGCGGCGATCAGGTCGTCGCTCCGCCAATGGCTGCCGCCACCACCCCAGTGACCGTCGCCCCACAGCAGCCGGGTGCCGTATCGGGCGACCAGGTCGAGCACCTGGGGATGCACGACGTCGTCGACGTAGGCGCTACCGGGGTAGCGCGGATCGTGCCAGTCGAGCAGCGAATAGTACGTGCCGAGCGTGAGCCCGGCGCGTTCGCACGCCGCCGAGTACTCGCCCAGCACGTCGCGCTTCGGTCCCCGCCTGACCACGTTGAAATCGGTGTCCGGCGCATCCCACCAACACAGTCCGTCGTGGTGCTTGGCGACCATCACCGTGTATGACATCCCGGCGTCGACCGCCAACTCGGCCCACGCGTCCGGGTCGAAGTCGTCGAACGTCAACAGGTCCACGAAGTCGTCGAACTCGGCGACGTGGCCCCATCTGGCGGCATGGTGCGCCAATGTCTCGGCCAGCGGCGATGGGTGCTGCAGGGTGTCGCGCACGCTGCCGTCGATGTGCGCCCGATACCACTCGGCGTACTGACCGATCGGGGCCCAGGCGGGGACGGCGGAGATGCTCGGGTGCAGCAGCAAGCCGTAGCGCTGGGTGGTCCACCACCGCTGCTCGGCCGGAAGTGCGGTGACGGCATTGTCGCTGCGACGTGGGAAATGTCGCAGCTCGCCCATGCGACGTCGATCCTCGCGCGTGCGGGCGGTGGACCGAGAGTCGTGGCGGCCACTCGGCTCGCTGCGGACACGACCGTCGGATACGGTTCCGGGCGTGCTCATCGCCGATATCCACCATGTGTCGATCAACGTGAGCGACACCGAACGAGCGCTCGGGTTCTACCGCGACGTGTTGGGGATGGAGCCGCTGCCGCGACCGAACTTCAGTTTCGGTGGCGCATGGCTCGATGCCGGTGGAGGCCGCCAGGTGCACTTGATCGAGGCCACGGTCCCGCCTGACCTCGGACAACACGTGGCGTTCCTGGTGCACGACCTCGATCAGGTGATCGCCGATGTGCGCGCCGCCGGCTGGCAGGTCTCGACCGCCAAGTCGGTCGGTGACACCCCGATCCGGCAGGCGTTCCTGCACGATCCCGACGGAAACCGGCTCGAGCTCAGCCGGCCGTGAGCTGAACCGATGGGCGAATACGACGGTCGCCGCCAACGTGTGATCCGCCGCCTCCGGAGTGTTCCGGCGCTGTGCGTGTTCGCTCTCGTCATCACCGTGTCGATCCCGGTGTGGGTCCCGGTGGCGGTCGTTGCCGACCTGCTGCGTGGCCGGCGTCGCCTGCCGATCGCCCGGTTGCTGTCGTTCGGCGTGTGCTGGAGCTGGATCGAGATCGGTGGGGTGCTCAAGTCGTTCTCGCTGTGGCTGCGCGGCAAGGGCCACGACCACATCGCCCACTACGAGATCATGGGATGGTGGGCGAACGCACTGATGGGTGCCCTGCGGTCGACGATCGGCATCGATCCCGTGGTGGAACATGGTGAGGCCCTGGACGGCGGGAATGCGATCGTGCTGGCACGTCACGCCAGCCTGGCCGACTCGTTGCTCTCGGCGTGGGCGATCTGCGGCCAGGGCGGCGTGTGGCCCAGGTACGTGCTCAAGCGTGAGCTGCTGTTCGACCCGTGCCTCGACATCGTCGGGCTGCGGGTGCCGAACCACTTCCTCGACCGTGAGGTGGTCGACCGCGCCGAACTCGACGCACTGGAACTGCTGGCATCGGGTGTCGGCCCGGGTGTGGTGGCCGTGATCTTCGCCGAGGGCACCCGTTCCAACCCCGACAAGCGGCGCCGGGCGCTCGCCAAGATCGCCGAACGCGACCCGGCGCGGGCAGCCCGCCTGGAGCCGCTGCGACGGTTGCTGCCGCCCAGACCCGGCGGAGCGACGGCGCTCGTGACGGGTGCGCCTGATGCCGATGTGGTGCTGGCGTGGCACACCGGGTTCGACGGCCTCGACAGCTTCTCGGGCATCCTCGCTCAGCTCGCCAGGCCGTTGCCGCCGGTCCGGTTCGTGATGCGTCGCGTGGCACGGGCCGAGGTGCCCTCCGGTCCGGCGTTCGCCGACTGGCTCGACGATCAGTGGCTGCGGATGGATGCCGAGGTCGATGCCGCGCTCGGCACGGGGTCACGGGTATGAGCGCGTCCTCCGCACTGTTCGCTTCGGCGATCGCCATCGCCGCCGTCATGTTGGCCACGTGGCTGTGCAGTCTCTGGATGAAGGACGCCTCGATCGTCGATGTCGTGTGGGGCCTCGGCTTCGTGGTCGTGGCGTGGAAGGTGCGGCTGCACGCCGACACCGACACCGACCGCCAGAACCTGCTGGTCGGCATGGTGACGATCTGGGGTCTTCGGCTCGCCCTCCACCTCGGCTGGCGCAACCACGGCAAACCCGAGGACTATCGATACCGGGCGATGCGCACACGGTGGGGCAGCCGATTTGCGTTGATGAGCCTCGTCACCGTGTTCGCAGTGCAAGCGTCGTTGATGTGGATCGTGTCGCTGCCGGTCCAGCTCGGGCAGGTTCCCGGTGGCGACGGCCCCGGTGTGCTGGCCGTGGTCGGCGTCGTGGCCTGGGTGGTGGGTCTCGGTTTCGAGACGATCGGCGACGCCCAGCTCACTCGTTTCAAATCCGACCCGGCCAACCAGGGTCGCGTGATGGACGGCGGTCTGTGGCGGTACACACGCCACCCGAACTACTTCGGTGACGCCTGCGCCTGGTGGGGGGTCGGCCTCGTGGCGGTCGAGGCCGCCAACCCGGACTGGGCGCGCCTGCTCTGCCTGGTGGGGCCGGTGGTGATGACGTTGCTGTTGTTGAAGGTGTCGGGCGTCGCGCTGTTGGAACGCAGCCTCCGCAAGCGCAAGCCGGACTACGAGGCGTACGCCGCCCGCACCAGCAGCTTCATCCCGATGCCGCCCAGGCGGGGCTGAGCCGACTCGGCCGACCGCTCAGAAACGGCGGTCGTTGGTGCGCTTCTTGAACACCTTGAACGGCGCTTCGATCAGCGTCTCGAAGTGCTCGTCGCTGGGCTGGTTCGGCTCGTTCAACCGCTGCAGGTAGGTCTTGAGCGCCGAGCGTGCCGCCGGAACCTGCTCACCCTTGAGGCCCACCGAACGCGCCAGGGCATCCTTGGCCTTGGCCACTCGCTCCTTGCGGAGCGCCTTCTCTGCGTCGGTGATCTCGCGTGCCGGCTTGCCGGCCTGACGTGCGAGCCGGAGCGCTTCCTGCTGCTGAAGAGGGGTGAGTTTCGGGGTAGCCATCGCTGTGTCCTTGATAGTCGGTTGTTTGAAGGTACCGGAATGTCGGCTCGGAGCGGTCGCCCGAGATGGCTGCGTGGGACGTCGGACCAGTCCGAGCGGGCCCCGACTGCGTATCGTCGGGGACGTGAAGCTCTCGATGATGATCAACTACTCAGGCGACTTCCACGCCGATGTGCAGCGCGTCCAGGACCTTGAGCGGGCAGGCCTCGACCTGGTCTGGGTGCCCGAGGCATACAGCTTCGACGGTGTGAGCCAGATGGGATACATCGCAGCCAAGACCTCCACGATCCAGATCGGTTCCGGAATCCTCAACGTGTTCTCACGCACCGCGTCGTGTATCGCCCAGACCGCTGCCGGTCTCGACTTCGTCAGCGACGGGCGCTTCGTGCTCGGGCTCGGGGCCAGCGGTCCGCAGGTCGTCGAAGGCTTTCACGGCGTGCGGTACGACAAGCCGATGCCCCGAATCCGCGACTACATCAACGTGTGCCGCATGGTGTGGCGGCGCGAACCGGTGGTTTACGACGGGTCGGTGGTCCAGATCCCGCTGCCGGCCGGCGAGGGCACCGGGCTGGCCAAGCCGCTCAAGTTGATCAACCATCCGGTGCGGGCCGACATCCCGATCTACTGGGCTTCCTTGATGGGGCTGTCGGTCAAGGAGACCGCCAAGCTCGCCAACGGGTGGCTGCCGATCTACTTCGATCCCGAGAAGTTCCACACGGTGTGGGGCGACGACCTCAAGGCCGGTCTCGCCGAGCGTGACCCGGCCCTCGGTGGGCTCGAAATCTCTGCAGGCGGCATGCTGGCGATCGGCGAACAGTTCGCCGGTGACGGTGCCAGCCAGGTGCTCGACTTCGCCCGCCCGCAATACGCCCTGTACATCGGCGGGATGGGCGCGCGCGGCAAGAACTTCTACAACTCGATCTGCCAGAAGTACGGCTACGTCGACGAGGCGATCGAGATCCAGGACCTCTACCTCGACGGGCAGAAGGATGCGGCCGCCGCCAAGGTGCCGGCCGAGATGTTGGCCAACACCAACCTCGTCGGCCCGGCCGGGTACATCAAGGAGCGGATCGCCGCCTATCGCGAGGCCGGTGTCACGTACCTCCAGGTCATGCCGGTCGCCGGCGACACCGTGAAGGCGGTCGAACAGCTGCGTGAGCTGATCGGGTAGCCGCTGCCCGGGCGGCGGTCGGCGTGCGATCTGGGCGCGAGACGCGGCGTACGGGCAGACACGGTTTGGGCGTAGGGTGGGCCGCATGCCCGGCCACGAGCCTGCCGAACCGAACGATGTCGACGCGACCGATGTCGACACGGACGATGTCGACACGGACGATGTCGACACGGACGATGTCGACACGGACGGCGGCGACGGATCGGCTCCCCAGCGCGCCGGCGAGATCGATCCCGACTTCGATCCCGACGCCGAGTTCATGGAGGCCTACGAGGAGCAGCTCGCCGAGCGTCGCGCCTCGGCGATCGCTGCCGGGCGTCGCAAGGGCGGGGTGGCCGGTGCTGCTATGGCGGGTGCGATGTTCGCCGTTGCCGAGATCTACGAAGGTCCGAAGAAGGACGGCGCGCCCGTCACCGTGGAGGCGTCGAGCGACCCGCACGATCTCGACAAGGACGGGTTCGGCGCCACGTTCGGCGAGGTCGACGTGGTCGCACCCGCACTCGACCGGATCGATCCGGTCGTGTCGCGCCGCCGCAAGCGCTAGCGCCGTGATCGTTCGGCCGACCGTCGACTCGCAGGTCCACCAGCGAGTTCGACCCTGGAACGACGCACAGTCGGCGTCGTCGTGTGACTGAAGATTCGATGACTCGGGGCGCGACGCTGCTCCGAACGATCCGGGCGAGCGCGTTCGGACGGTCGATCAGCGATAGGCGCCGGGCTGAGCGAGGAACCCGCGGTGCCAGCGTCGAGGCGTGACGGCGATCGCCCTCGGTTCGTCCTCGAACATCCACCGCCCGAAGTTGCGTCTGCCCCAGTCCCCGCTGGCACCCAGCACTCGGATCGCGCCGCGTGCGCCGAGTGGGTGGGCCAGCACGCGCCCGAGCCGCCTCGACATGCGATGGTCGGCGAACAGGTGATGGTGGACCGCCCGCTCGTACCCGACTGCCGCCACCAGCGGCTGGCGATGCCCTGCCTCGACGATCGCTTCCGCAGCGAGCCGGCCGGTGAGCAGCGCCTGGCCGATTCCTTCTCCGGTCAACACGTCGGTGGCGGCCGCCGCGTCGCCCACGAACAACACACGACCGGCGGTCAGCTCGATCTCGTCGATGCGTGCCGGGATCGGCCAAGCGGTGTGGCGGCCGACCAACTCGAAGCCCTCGCCCAACGCCTCCACGATGTGCGGCCGGGTGAGCAGTTCCCGCCATAGTTCGGCCATGTCGCGCACCCGGCGCTGCCCGTCGCGCAACACGCCGAACCCGATGTTGACCCGGTTCCCCGGGAGCGGGAAGGACCACGCGTATCCGGGGAGCAGGTCGGGCTCGAACCACACGATCAATCGGCTCGCGGCAGGACCCGTCACCCGTTCGGCATACTGCCGAAAGGCGTGCCACTCCCCGCGGTAGCCGTCGATCGCGGTGCCCGTGGCCTTGCGCACCGGGCTCCACATCCCGTCAGCGGCGACGACGAAGTGGGTGCGAACCACTCCGACGCCGGCCACCGAGACATCGATGTGTTCGTCCGATGCATGGCCTTCCATCGATTCGAAGGCGTGCCCGTCACGCACGTCGACACCCAGCGCACGAGCGAGTTCGACCAGCTGGTGATCGAGGTCGAGCCGCGGCGCGACGGCGGCGAATCGACCGTCGGTCGGGAGTGGTACCTCGACCTGGCGGCCGGAGGGCGAACGCAGCACGGCCGCGTCGATGTCGAACCACCCGGCCACCGTGGCGGGGTCGAGGCCGAGCGCCTCGAGCTCGCGCAGCGCCAGCGTGGTGAGCCCGTCGCCGCAGCACTTGTCCCTGGGGAACACCGCCTTGTCGATCACCATGACCGAGCGTCCGGCCCGGTGCAGCGTGATCGCGGCGGCGATCCCGGCCGGTCCTGCGCCTACGACCAACACGTCGCAGTGGGTAGAGGGCAGCGCCGAAATCACCGCGCCGAGGCTATGGCGTCGCGACCTCGAACTGAACGCCGCGCGCGTTCGTCAGACGACGACGTCGCCGACGATCAACGACGGCTGGACGTTGGTGTAGTTGGCCACGTCGCCCATGATCTCGGCGCCGTGGGTTGCCATGGTGGCGTTCAGCGCTTCGCCGCTTTCGATCATTGCCCATCCGACTGCGTGGTAGTCGGCGTTGGGCGCCATCACGCCCCAGCCATGGCACGCATCGCCGAGCCGTTCGGCGAACAGCGGCATGTGCGTGGTGGTGTAGTAGTCCATGTCGAAGGTGCTGTCGTCGGTCTTCGGGTACATGATGAGGGCGGAGATCATGGCGATGAGTCTTCCAGAACTACGGTGAACGGTCATGACCGGACTGGCCGATATCGCACCGGCTGTTGTCGCCGTCACGCGTGTGCTGTCGTGCTGGCCGGTCGGAGCGCGGACGTGAGCGAACCGCTTGCACCGTCAGGGATGCTGCGGTTGTTGCTCGATCTCGACCGTCTGGCGGTCGCAGGCGCACTGGCGGCACGCCCGCTGACCACCGACGAGTTGATCGTGGCGTCGGGTCGACGCCGTCGTGAGGTCCTGATGGCGGTCGCCGACCTTCGGGCAGCCGGGCTGGTCGTTGCCGAGGATGAGCGCTATCGCGTCGACACCGAGGCGCTGCGGGCGGCTGCCCAGGCTGCCGCCGACGTCGAGGTGCCGATGGACCCGATCGTCGGGTTCGGGATGACCGACGACGAGCGTGACGTACTGGCGCGGATGTTCTCGGGCCGGACGCTGAACGAGATCCCCAGCAACCGCGCCAAGCGCCAGATCCTCCTGCAACGGCTGGCGCTCGAGTTCCAGGTGGGCCGGCACTACACCGAGCGGGAGGTCAACGACCTGCTGTTCGTCTTCCATCCCGACTGGTCCGCGCTGCGCCGCTACCTCGTGGACGAGGGGTTCCTCGACCGTTCGTCAGGGACCGATCCGGAGGGGCGCAGCACCAACCTGTACTGGCGCAGCGGAGGCCGCGTCACCGATCTGCCGTCGGGCTGAGACGTCAACCGGCGAGGTTGCCACGGACCACTTGTGCGGCGACCTCGGCCCGCGTGGCGGCGTGGAGTTTGATCAGGATGTTCTGGACATGGACACCGACGGTCCGCGGTGAAATGCACAGCGAGGCGGCAATCTGCGGATTGGTCAAGCCCTGGGCGATCAACGCCGCGACCTCGCGCTCGCGGGCCGAGAGCGGCGACGCTCCCAGTCCGGACGTCGGTCGCCCGCCCAACTGTCGGAGGAGTCTGATCGAATGGTCGCGGGCCACGCCGGGCCAACCATCGAGCATGTCCACTGCCGCACGCGCCGAGCGCCTGGCGTCGGACCGTCGGCCCATTGCATCGAGGCAGCGGGCGATCCCCCGAAGCGCGTCGGACCGCACGGTCGGACTCCTCGGGATGCCGACCATCGCCGACTCGTATTGCGCGATCGCCTCGGTGTGAGCACCCGCCGACTCGAAGGCGATCGCTCGAAGATGTGCCGTGACCGGGCTCGCGTCGGGGTCGTCGCCGACCCACGCCTGCCATCGGGTGCTCACCTCTTCGGCGCCGTCCGGGTCGCGGCGCGCCAGCGCGACGGCGACGCGGCCGCGGATGTCGATGGCGTCGACCATGTATCGCTCGGGGCTCGAGTCGGGTTGGAACAATCGGTCGACGAGGTGTCCGGTCGGTCCGGTCGTCGTGGTGAGCGCCGCTTCGATGGCGACGGCATCGACCCAGGTCAACTTCTCCTTGTCGACGCGATCACGGTTTGCGCGCGGCGACCTGCTGGACCGCGTCGCACATGGCCCCGGCCGATCCGGCGTCGAGCTCCAGCAAACTCACGGCTGCAGCGAGGCAGCCTGTATGCGCGGGCTCGATCGGGCCGAACCAGGCCATGGCGGCCTTGGCGAACTCGAGATCGCCCAACCGTTCGGCGCACTGTTGTCGGAAGAGCACCACCTGCTCGCCGAAGCTGGGGACCTGCGACGTCTCGGTGATCAGACGCTCGAACTGGTCGACGAACGGCAGGACCGTGCTCGGTGGCTCGGCGTAGACCGTTTCGCAGAGCAGGTTGTTCAGGGCACGTACGCGAGTGAAACTGTCGCCGCCCGCCTCGCCGACGACCTGTCGCAGCATCGCCCGCCCTTCGTGGCGCCGACCCGGCTCGTTCGTGAGCGACGAACCGAGATTGACCCGTGCGCGTACAGCGTGAGGGGTCCCGATCGTCGCATTCACGGCGCGCTCGCCCCACGCCACTTCCTCCGGGTCGGCCGCCAGCATCTTCAGCTCGGCGATCGTGACCAGCAGTTCGGGTTCCAGCTGCTCGGAAGCGTCGTCCAAGAGGTCGAGCAGCGCTCGCTCGTGATCCCGGAACGCCCGGGCGTCGATGGCGGACCACGCAAGCCGAGCCAGCAGCCAATGCATCCGCGCGGGCGCCGGGGTCACCGCCGGACAGGTCGAGGGCGATTCGGGCGGCCGAACCGGCTCGGTCCTGGTCGCCGGACTGCCAGCATGCGAGGGCGAGGATGGCGTGCAGGTCGACGTCGTGTGGCGCCCCATCGATCGCCAGCGTCGCCATATCGACCGCTCGTCCGACCTGGCCACGACTGAACGCCAGAGGAGCGACGCGCCCGGCTGCCTGACTGGCGAGCGCCGAATCGCCCGCTCCCAGCGCGTGCCGCACCACGACGGCGTCGGGAGCGCCCGGGCCGATCACGGCGAGAGCCCGCCGGTGAGCCGCCTGGAGTTCTCGTTGCAACATCGCCGACTCGACGACCTGTCGCGTCATCGCGTGCCCGAACTCGAATCGGTCGGACTCCGGTTCGAACAGCAGACGCTCGTCACACAACCGGCGCAAGGACAAGGTGAGTGGATCGTCGCCCAGCGCACATGCCGATGCCAGTTGCTCGAAGTGGACGGGAGACTCGAAGACCGCCGCCTGATTGAGCACGCCTCGCGCGTCGGGGTCGAGTCCGACGACCCGACGCCGAATCGATTCGTGGGCGGTGGAGGGAAGCGCAGCGATGTTGCCGTCGCGCAGATCGGCGGACTCGAGCAGTTGCGCGAGCAGCAGCGGATGACCACCGGTTCGCTCGAACAGCTCATCGGCGAAGACCGAGGCGGCTGCGCCACGGGTCAAGCGAACGAGCACGCGTACGTCGTCGACGGTGAGGGGAGCGAGCCGGATCCGTTCGATACGTTGACGGCGTTGGATGTCGTCGATCAGCTCGACCACACCGAGGCTGGCGCCGTCGTGTCGAACGGACAGGATCAACGTGCATGCCAACTCGGTTTGGATCATCCGGCGCAAGGCGGCGACGGTGTCGACGTCCGCCCAGTGAGCGTCGTCGAGCACGACGAGTGAGTGTCCTCGTCGCGTGATCGAGGAGAGCGCTGCCACCAATCCGTCGTGCAACTCGTGGGCCGAGATCTCGCCTGCCGGGGTGACCGGTGCCAGCGAACCGAACAGCGCGCCGAGCGCTTGGCGGTGGGCGCGCAGCTCGTGGGGAACTCCCGACCACGACGACACCTCGGGCTCGAGGGCCTGCACGAGCGCGCCGAGCGGTCGGATCGAGTCACGATCGACGGCGCCGCGCAGCACGAACGGCATCGAGGCGGGGAGCACTTCCTCCAGCAGGCGCGATTTGCCGACTCCGGCCTCGCCCTCGAGCACGACCAGTCGAACGCGTTCGCCGATCGCTCGACGGACGCGTTCACTGGCCTCTCGCCGACCGACGAACGGGGGCCGATCTGTGGCCACGCCGACACCCTATTCGTGGTTCCCGCCGTCGTTGGAGATCATGGGTTGATAATCGGGCACAGGTCGAGGCGCGTACCGCGAACCTCGAAGTCGTTGGGCCCGCTGACAGGAATCGTGATCCGACCAGCGGCGTACGCCAGCACATCGGAGTCAAACAGCAGCCATGGCCCGCCGCCGGTCAACGAACCGTCCGGGTACGCCTTTCCCGGCCCCGAGATCTGCAAGTCGACCGACCGTCCGGTCACATCGGACGTCACCGTGGCAAGGAGTTGGCCGGTCACGATGGTGACGCGGGCCGATCCGTCGGCGTCGTAGAACGTCGAGTACCGCTCGTGGTCGTCGTATGTGATGGTGATCGGTCCGCAGGGCACCTCGTCATCGGCCAAGTGCAACGATGAAACGGTTCCGCTCGGCGGCTGATGTGTCGGCGGCGACGCCATCGCTGTCGTGGGCGTGGTGGCGGCGGCTGCTGCCAGGCCGATGACGGCGGCACGTCGCAGGTGTCGAACAGTGGTCATGTGTGGTCTCCTTGTCGATGACGCCGGTCGGTCCGGTTCGCGTTGATAGTGCACACGCCGGGCGGTCTCGCACATCGTGCAAATGACGTATTCGCGCCGACCGCGGCGCGGCCTACGCTCGCTGGCATGGCTGGCATCGTGAATCCTTGGCACACGTTCCGGTCGGTGGTCCGGTTCCGCGCGTTCGAGACCGATCGAGTGGCGCGCACGTTGCGGTCGGCGGTCACCGTCGAGGATCTTCGGCGGGTCGCCAAGCGTCGCCTGCCGCGCGGCGTGTTCGACTACATCGACGGGGCCGCCGAGGACGAGCGTTCGCTCGCCAACAACGCGGCGGCATTCGCCCGGCTCGAGTTCTCCCCCAACGTATTGCGCGACGTGTCTCAGATCGACGTGTCGACCACGCTGCTCGGCAAGCAGATCGCGATGCCGTTGGTGATCGCACCGACCGGGTACACCCGGCTCACCCATTCGCAGGGCGAGCTGGCGGTTGCTCGTTCCGCCCAGCGAGCCGGCATCCCGTACTCGCTGTCGACCATGAGCACGCGGTCGATCGAAGAGGTGGCGGCGGTCAACTCGGGGGCCAAGTGGTTTCAGATCTACACCTGGAAGGACCGCGGCATGGTCCGCGAGATGGTGGAGCGGTCGGCGGCGTGCGGGTACGAGGCACTGTGGCTCACGGTCGACACGGCGGTCCTCGGACGGCGCGAACGCGACGCCCGTCGGGGTTTCTCGATCCCACCTGCGATCGGTCCCGGCACGATCATCGACGGCATCGTGCACCCGGCTTGGACGTGGGACTTCCTGACCCACGAGCCGATGACGTTCGCCAACGTCGGCGATCGGCCGGGCATGAAGCGGGGCGACGACATGGGCCGCGGCGCCTACGTGATGCAGAACTTCGACCAGCGTCTCTCGTGGGCCGACGTGGATTGGTTGCAGTCGATCTGGAGCGGTCCGATCGTGCTCAAGGGTGTCCAGACCGTGGCCGACGCCGAGCGGGCGGTCGCCATGGGTGTGCAGGGGATCGGGCTGTCGAATCATGGCGGACGCCAGTTGGACGACGCCCCGGCCCCGATCGAACTGGTCGAACCGGTCGCCCAGGTCGTGCAGGGTCGGGCGGCGATCATCTGTGATGGTGGTGTGCGACGCGGCAGCGACGTGGTCAAGGCGATCGCTCTCGGGGCCACGGCGTGCTCGATCGGCAGGCCGTACCTGTTCGCGATGGGCGCGGCCGGCGAGCGCGGTGTCGACCACCTGCTGGGCCTGTTCGCCGACGGCATCCATCGCACGATGGCATTGACGGGCCGCACGTCGATTCCCGAGATCGATCGCGGGCTCGTCCGCTGGCGCTGACGGCGTCGTGCTCTGGCACGATGCACTGCCATGCCGCTCGATCCGCACGTCGCCACATTCCTCGAAACGCTCGCCGCCGCAGGCGCACCGCCGTTACACGAGCAGAGCGTCGAGATGGCGCGAACGGGGATGGATCTGCTGGCGCCGCTCGGCGGCGACGGTGCCGAGGTCGCGTCCGAGGCCGAGCGCGAGATCGCCGGGGTGCGCACGATCGTCACGACGCCGCTGGGCGAGGGGCCGTTCCCCGTCCTGGTGTGGATCCACGGCGGCGGTTGGGTGATCGGCGGCCCGCAGCACTATCAGGGTGTGTGTCGTGATCTGGCCGCCGGTGCCGGCTGCATCACGGTGTCGGTCGACTATCGGCTTGCTCCCGAGCACCAGGCACCCGCCCTCGCCGACGATTGTTCGGCGGTCGTGTCGTGGGTGCTCGACCACGCCGGCGAACTGGGTGGCGACCCGGCTCGCGTGGCGGTCGGTGGCGACTCGGCGGGCGGCAATCTCTCGGCGCTGATGGCCCAGGCGTTCGGGCCCCGACTGGTGGGCCAGCTGCTCGTGTACCCGGCCACCGACCTGACGATGACATCGCCGTCGATCGACGAGAACGCCGATGGGTACTTCCTGACCAAGGACGCCATGTTGTGGTTCGGGAATCACTACGTGGAGGGTTCGGGCGTGGACCGGACCGACGCCTCGGTCTCGCCGCTGTTCGCCGCCGACCAGGTGGTTGCCGGCGTCGCCCCGGCCTATGTGATCACCGCCGAGTACGACCCGCTGCGTGACGAGGGGGAGGCCTACGGCGAGCGGATGCGGGCGCTCGGCGTCGACGTCACGTTGCGCCGCTTCCCGGGGATGATCCACGCCTTCTACGGATTCAAGCTGGCGATCCCGACCGCCCAGGTGGCACTCGACCAGAGCGCTGCGTTCCTGCGCGAACGGTTCGCCTGACGCTCACGCCGGCGGTGGCAGCGTACGACGCACGTACCGGTCGAAGTGCGGGATCGCGAACTCCACCCACCCGTAGCGAGGTGAGTACAGCAGGCCCTCCTGGATCAGGCGATCCCGGAAGGCGCCCACCTGCGACGTGGTGAGATGCATCACCCCGGCCACCTCGCCCGACCGATGTGGCCCGTTGCCGAGCGACGCCAGCGCTTGGACGTAGGAGACCTCCGATGCGGGGATGCGTGCGATCCTGGCGGCGAAGAAGGCCGCATCCAGCGTCTGATCGACGGCCACCGAGGCGCGTTCGACGTCGGCTGCCGAGATCGGGTCGTCGTGGGCCGAGTTCCAGGTGTGGTACGCCCAGGTCTGGACGAAGAACGGGAACCCATCGGAGCGGTCGACGATCGCGTCGGTGGCATCGGCCGCCCACCGCACGTTCATGTCCGCCGACGGTTCGACGATCGCCTGACGGACCTCGTCGGGGGTCAGCGGGCCGAGGTCGGTGACGGTGAACATGCGCTCGGCGTAGGTGGCTGCCTTGGCGACCTCGCCTACCAGGTTCGACAACCCTGCCAGCAGGCAGAACACCGGGAGCCCGTCCTGGCTGCAACGGTGGACGCCGGCCAGCAGCCTGCGCATGTCGTGCGGATCGAGCAGCTGCGCTTCGTCGATGGCGATCATCACGCCCACCTCGTCCTCGGCGGCCGCCGCAGCCAGGTCGATCACGACGTCGGCGAGCGCGTCTCGATCGGGCGTGGCATCCATCCGATCGACGTTGACGCCAGAGCCGAGCACGGTGACCGAGACCGACTCGATCGACCGCAACGCCCGCGCGACCTTGCCGGAATGGTCGAGGCTGTCGACGATCCGGCGCGCCTGGCGCAGGAACGAGCGCAGCGTGTCGTCGCCACCGACCGCCTCGAGCCGGATCACCCGGTACCCCAGGTGTTCGCCGAGTGCGGCCAGCTTGCCGAGCAGCACCGTCTTGCCGACGCCCCGGAGGCCGGTGATCATGACGTGCTGGGTGGAACGCCCGGCGCGCACGCGTTGGAGACCGACTTCGGCGATCCCGACGACCCGGTCGCGGCCGACCAGCATGGGGGGCGGTGTTCCCGCTCCCGGAGCGAATGGATTGGCGACCGGATCGTACTGTTCGACCGACATGCCTCAAGTTTAGCGAGAATCAGCTAAACCTGCGGCAGGTTGGACGATGCGAACTGGACTGCTGCCCTCTGCTGGACTCGTGCGATGCGTATCGAGGTGATCGACCGGGCCGATGCGACCGACAGGGCCAGGCCGGCGGCGACCGTGGTGCTGGTTCGCGACAGCCCCGGCGGGATCGAGGTCCTGATGATCAAACGCGGGTCCAAGACCGCCTTCGCCGGGATGTGGGCATTTCCGGGCGGGGTCATCGAGGACGACGACATTCCGGATGGCACCGAACCCGACCCGATGCCCGCCGCACGGGCGGCGGCCGTGCGCGAGGCGCACGAGGAAGTCGGGCTGGTGATCGACGAATCGTCGCTGGTGTTCTGGAGCCACTGGCTGCCACCGATCGACGCCCCGCGCCGGTTCTCGACGTGGTTCTTCGTGGCCCGCGGCGAGGAGCACCATGGTGATCACGCTGTCGACATCGACGGCGACGAGGTGCACGAGCATCGCTGGGTCGGCCCGTCCGACGCGCTCGCCCTGCACGCATCGGGTGAGGTGGAGTTGGCGCCGCCCACGTTCGTCACGCTCACCGAGCTGGCGCGCCACACCGAGACCGCCGAGGCGCTCGCCGCCGCCGACCCGATCTTCTTCGCCACCGAACTGAAGTCCGATGCGGCGGGGAATCGCCTGTGCGTGTGGGTCGAGGACGTGGGGTACGGAGCCACCGGTGACGTCGACGCGGCTGGCCCGCGCCATCGGATCGTGATGGCCCACGACGGTGCCTGGAGCTATCTGCGCACGTTCTGAGTTCCTACTCGGTCGCAGCGCCCCGGTAGGTCTCCCAGCCGCCGACCGACGACGGGCCATTGCCCACCAGCCCGATCCGCGGGTGGCGCTCGGGTCCCACCACACGTACCTCGACACCGAGGTCGTTGAAGCCGACGCCACCGTCGAACGAGCGGGTGGGCGAGATCCAGTGGTCGTGGATGTCGAAGTAGTGGCCCAGGTACAACGCCCACGCGGTGTCGAGTTGGTCGTCCACGAACCGGTTCACGTCGTGGTTCTGGTCGGAACGTTCGACCCCTTGCGAGTCCCGGACGAACTGGCGGGCAGCAACCTCGGCAGCGGTCCACTCGTCGACGAACAGGCTGGCGCCGGGCTGGGCCTCGGGTTCGACGTCGGGTTGGACGTCGGGTTCAGCACCCGGCTGTGCGGCCGTCGAGGGGATGTAGCTGCTGGCCATGATCGAGTCGCGGACGTACACCCACGCGTCGATGAACCCCACCTGGGTGGGATCGTTCGGATCGAGTCGGTCCGGGGCGTACGGGTACTCCAATCGGAACCAGTGGTCCGTGGCCTGGTTCAGGAGACGTTGCTCGATCTGTGTCCACGCATCCACCCACCGTTGGTGTTCCGGTCGGCCAGGATCAATCTGAGGGGGTGCGTCCGGATACAGCCGGAAATACTCCAGGTCGACCTCGGTGAACAGCGACTCGCGATCCAGTGGCTCTCCCATACCTGGACGGTACGGCGGAGCCAGGTCGGCGGTTCGGGAAAACCTGCGGCCCGAACGGGCATGCCTGCCCGGACGCGAAACGATCCGGCACCGCCCGAACTGGGCAGTGCCGGATCGTGTGCAGTCGGTGCGGTGGACTCAGCTCTCGAACGTGGTGATCAGTGCGCCGACGTCGGTGAAGATCTGCGCCGTGGCGTCGTAGGTGACGACCTGCAGCGACTGGGCCAGGAACGGATCCTCCTCGCCGTTCGACACGAAGACCACACCGTCGCGGGCCACGGTCGACTCGAACGAGAGGTTGCGGGCGGCATTGATGATCGATGCCCGGGTCAGACCGTCGGGTGACTCGGACGCCTGCTTGAGGATCGCCACGGTCAGTTCGCCGACTTCCCAGCCACGCGACGCGGTGGTGACGGTGTCGCCCTTGCCGAGGCCGCTCATGTACGCCTTGTACACGGCGACGTCCGGGTTGCTGTCGGATGCCGGGTTGCCGACGTCGATCAGGTCGAGCGAGGTGTAGATGCCGTTGGCGGCCGGGCCGGCTGCACCCAGGATGAGCTGGCTGGCACAGGTGTTGGTGATGAACGTGTCCGGGGTCCAGTCCGGGTTCTGGGCCTTGGCGTTGGCCATCTCGGTCAGGAACGAGATGCATCCGGCGCCGAGCGGAACGGCCATCACGATGTCGGCACCTTCGCTGGCGATCGTGGTCACCTGCGAGGTGGGCGGGTTCGAGTCGGTGGCCTCGATCGTCTGCTCACCAACGATTTCGAGCCCGTACTCGCCGGCCACTTCCTGGAAGGCGTCGGCGTAGATCTGCCCGAACTCGTTGTTGACGTAGAACAGCGAGACCTTGGCGCCCTCCGGGTACAACTCGGCGATCTGGGCGGCGTAGACCTTCGACTCGATGTCGTACGGCACCAGCACGCCCGTCGTCCACGGGTAGTCGGCGACCTCGCCCCACGCCGGCGAGCCGGTCAGGTTGAGCAGTTGCGGAATGCACTCGTCGTTGAGCAGGTCACGCACGGCGCCGTTGTTGGGGGTGCCGATGATGCCCGAGAAGAGGTTGACCCCACCGTCGATGAGCGTGTTCACGGCGCCCGGGGTGAGTTCGGGGTTGTACTGGTCGTCCTCGATCGACAACTCCAGCGTGTAACCCGGCACGAGCTCGTTCTCGTTGGCGTACTGGATGTAGGCGTCGAACCCATCCTTCACCGGTGCGAAGGCGGCTGCGGCGACGCCGCCGGTGAGCGGCAGGACCGAACCGATCTTGACCGTGCCCTCGATCGGAGCGTTGGCGGCATCGGGGTCGATGCAGTCGTCGGTGTTCACAGCCCACGCCTCGGCGGCGGGCGGCTCGGTGGCGGGTGCCTCGGTGGCCTGTGGGGCGTCGGTGGCGGGTGCCTCGGTGGCGACCGGCACGTCGGTGGCGTCGGTGGCGTCGGTGGCGGGCGCCTCGGTGGCGGCCGGAGCGTCGGTGGCGTCTGTCGCCGGGGCCTCGGTGGCGGGTGCCTCAGTGGCAGTGGGTTCATCGCTGCCGCCGCAGGCGGCGAGCAGCAGCGCAGCGCTCGCCACGGCTGCGGCGATGGATCGATGTCGGATCATTCGAGTTCCCCCTCGGGTGTCGAGTGAGCGGTGTCGCCCACGGGTGTGTTCGCTCGTCCGTCGCTGCTCACCGCTGTGATCGGGCGGGGCACGATGCTGACGAATCGGGCACTGTACTTGTGCCAGAGTCCTACCACGCCGTTCGGGGCCACGAACATCAGGGCGATCAGAATCACGGCGAAGATGCCCGTGCCGGGCGGCACCTTGGCCCACCCGAACAGCGGGCGGAGTGGGGCCGGGATGCTCTGTTCGTCGGCCCAGCCCCCGGTGCGGTCGGTCACGAACACGTACAGCACGGCACCGATCACCGGCCCCCACAGCGAGCCGCTGCCGCCGATCACCATGATGATCAGGAATGTCAGCGCGCCGACGATCGTGAGTGTGGCGATCTCGGGCGACACGCTCCCCAGCCTGATCGCCGTCACCGAGCCCGGGAGTGCACACAGGCCGGCCGACAGACCGAATGCGAACGCCTTGGTGGCGACCACGTTGACGCCCATCACGGCGGCCGCCGTCTCGTTGTCACGGATCGCGATCAGCGAGCGCCCGGCCCGGCTCTTGACCACGCCGCGACACGCCAGGTAGACGATCACGGCGACGATCAGGGCGATCCAGTAGTAGAACGGGATCGCCCCCTGCCCGCGCAGATCGCCGAACGGGTCCCAGCCGAACACCTTGAAGCGACGCATCTGGCCTTCGCGTCGACCGATGTCGAATCCGGTGGTGTCGACCGCACTGTCGGAGTTCGGGAGCCCGGGTCCGCCACCGGTGAGCCATTCCAGCTTCGGCCAGCGCAGCACGTTGGGGAACACGAGCGCCAGCGACAGCGTCACCAACGCCAGGTACACACCTTTGATGCGCGACGCCGGGAACGAGACCAGCGCCCCGACCACGAAGGCGACCACGAACGCAACCGGGAACGTCAACCACGGGCTCCAGCCGTGATCGGCGACCAGCACGCCGGTCGTGTAGGCGCCGATCCCGTAGAACGCCGAATGTCCGATCGAGATCTGGCCGGTGTAGCCGAGGATCAGGTTGAGCGCCATCGCTCCGGACATCAAGGTCAAGGCCTCGGTCGCCGAGCTGACCAGTCCGTTGCTGCCCTTGGTCGGCAGCCAGAGCGCGATCGCGACGACACCGACCGTCGTCACGGAGCGCAGCGCCCAGTGTGCGCCGCCTCCTTCGCGGATCGTGAACGCCGGTTTGCCTGCCATCGTCACACCCGCTCGACCTTGGCCGTACCGAACAGACCGGAGGGGCGCACCATCAACACGACCAGGATCACGACGAACGCCACCGCCAGTTTCATCTGCTGGCCGATGAACCCGACGTACCCGGCGGCCAGGTTCTCGACCACGCCGATCGTCAACCCGGCGACCACCGCACCCCCGGGCGAGTCGAACCCGCCCAGCGTGGCGGCAGCCGAACCGTAGACGAAGACGGTGAACATCAGCCCGAGGCTGACGCTGTTGTTGATCCCGGCGAAGACCACGCCGCCGATCGCTCCGATCGCGGCTGCCAGGCCCCAACTCGCCATCAGCACGGTGCTCGTCTTGATCCCCACCAGTTGCGACGAACCCTGGTTACTGGCCACTGCCCGCATCGCCAGGCCGAACCTGGTCTTGTTGAACAGCAGGAACAGCAGCAGGGTGATCACCAGGACCAACGCCAGGACGCCGATCGACTGGATCCGGATCGCGGCACCGAACACGTTGAAGAAGTCGTCGGGATCTTTCGGGAACAGGCTCGGGTAGCTGGCCTGCTTGCTGCCCACCCCCGAGTTCGGCAGGACCTGGTCGCCCCAGATCGCTCCGTCGAGCCAGTTCAACAATTGGAAGATCCCGATCGTGGCGATGAAGACCGCGAACGGTGAACGCTTGGAGATCGGGCGGATCAGGGCCACCTCGGTCACTGCGCCGAGCGCGAATCCGACCAGCATGCCGATCCAGATCGACACCCAGATGTGCAGACCCCACTCGCCGAGCTGGTACACGACATAGGCGGCGAACAACGCCATCTCGCCTTGGGCGAAGTTGAGGTGACCCGATCCGCGGTACACGATCACCAGACCGAGCGCGATCAGGGCGTACACGCTTCCGGCGCTCAGGCCGTCGATCAGACGTTGCAGGAACAGTTCCATGTCGCCTCAGAACCCCAGGTAGGCCTTGCGGATCGCGTCGTCGGCCGAGAGTTCGGCAGCCGATCCGGAGGCGACGATCCGGCCGGTTTCGATGAGGTAGACCCGGTGTGCCATGTGCATCGCCAGGTTGGCGTTCTGTTCGACCAGCAGCACGGCCAGTCCGGTGTCTCGGTTGAGACGTTCGATCACGTCGAACAAGGCCTGCGTGATCAGCGGTGCAAGACCGAGGCTGGGTTCGTCGCACAGCAACAGCTTGGGCCGGCTCATCAGGGCACGGCCGATCGCCAGCATCTGCTGCTCGCCACCGCTCAGGCTGCCCGCCCGCTGGCCGCTGCGGTCGCGCAGACGCGGGAACACCTCGAACCACTGGTCGATGTCGCTGTCGATCTCGCGGTCGCGGCGCAGGTAGGCGCCGATCCGCAGGTTGTCGAGAACGGTGAGTTCGGGGAACGTGCCGCGCCCCTGTGGCACCTGGGCGATCCCTGCCTTGACGATCGCGTCGGGAGCGGTCTTGGTGATGTTCGTCGAATCGAACGTGATCGAGCCGGAGCGCGGAATCGTGCCGCTCACCGCCCGCATCGTGGTGGTCTTGCCGGCCCCGTTGGCCCCCAGCACCACGACCACTTCGCCGGCCTCGACGGCGAGGTCGATCCCGTGCAGCACCTCGACGGCGCCGTATCCGGCGCGCAGCCCCGACAGCTTCAGCAGGCTCATTCGGTCGTCCCGAGGTATGCGGCGATGACGTGCCGGTCGGCCTGGACCTCGGCCGGTGTTCCCTCGCCGATCTTGCTCCCGAACTCCATCGCCACGACCTTGTCGCTGATCCCCATCACGAGCGACATGTGGTGTTCGACCAGCAGCACGGTCAGGTCGAACTGATCTCGGATCGTCCTGATCACGTCGCCCAGCTCGTCGACCTCGCCGTGGGTCAACCCGCTGGCCGGCTCGTCCATCAGCAGGAACTGTGGTCGGGCGGCGAGTGCTCGGGCGATCTCGAGTCGCTTCAGTGTGCCGAACGGGAGACCGGCTGCCGGGCGGAACATCAATGCGCCGAGGCCGAGTTGTTCGAGCAGCTCGCCGGCGAACTGGCGTGTCTCGCGATTGTCGCGGTTGGCGCCGATCCGCAGCAGGCCACGGGTGAACCCGATCCGACCTCGGGAGTGAGCGCCGACCATCACGTTCTCGAGCAGCGACATGCTCGGGAACAGCGCCAAATTCTGGAACGTGCGGGCGATGCCGAGTTGGGCGATCTGGTGGGCAGGGACGTCGAGCAGTTCGGCGCCGTCGAATCGGATCGAGCCCTCGTCGGGCTGGTAGATCCGGCTGACGACGTTGAACATCGTGGTCTTGCCGGCCCCGTTGGGCCCGATCAGTCCGCAGATCTGACCGCGCGAGATCGAGAACGAGAGCCCGTTGAGGGCGACCACGCCACCGAACCGGATCGTGACATCGCGCACGTCCAGCAGCTCGTTCGCAGCCCCCCCGGTCATCGTGAAGTGAACGGTAGGCATCCGAACGGTGAAGTGTCAAACGTCACGCTCGTGGCCGGCCGAGGTCGACCGCCGCGAGTCGGTCGGTGCGTCAGTGCGTGGGTGCGCCGTCGAGTGTCGTCCAACCCCCGCCGGTCGAGCGCATGCTCCCCACCAACCCGATCCGTGGGTGGCGGTCCGGACCGACGACGCGCACCTCGACGCCGAGGTCGTTGAAGCCGATCCCGGTGTCGAACGTGCGTCGTGTCGACACCCAATGATCGTGGTGGTCGAAGTGGTGGCCCAGATAGGCCGCCTGGGCGACTTCGAGTTGCTCGTACACGAAATCGGCCGTGGCCGGGTCGGGCTCGTGATCGTCGCCCGACTGCATGTCGTGGAAGTCCTCACGGATCACCGCCGCCGCAGCGCGGAACTCATCGGGGAACAGTGTGGTCTCGTCGCCTGCCTCGTGCGGTCCGAGACCGATGACCGAGTCGGCGGTCTGGTCGTCGTCGACGTGCTCGGCGCGTTCGAGGCCCTCCTCGGACAGGACCACGCCGTCGCCGAGGATTCCGTCGCGGAGACGGATCCACTCGGCGACGTATCCACCGTGGGCGGAGTCGTCGGGATCGAGCCGCTCCGGTGCCTGCGGGTATTCGATGAAGAACCAGAAGTCCGTCGCCGCGTTCAGGACCTGTTCCTCGATCCTGGTCCAGGTCTCCTGCCACTCTCGATGCTCGGAGTTGCCGGGGTCGATGCGTTGCGGGGCCCACGGGAACGCATCGCGATACTGGCGGTCGATCTCGGCGTACAGCGTCGTCCGATCCCATGGATGTCCCATGTCGAGAACGTACCGAACGAACGTCGCACGTTCAGGCAGAGCCGAGTGTCACGCGGGGCGGGCTTCGGCGGCCGGGCAGCACACTTCGAGCTCCATCCCGTCGGCGTCTCGAAAGAACAGTGACCACTCCTGCCCGAGTCGCTGGATCTCGCCGACTTCCTGGGCGCCTGCGTCGGCCAGCCGCGACCGCACGCGTTGCAGCTCGGTCAGCGATTCGACGGCGAAGGCGAAGTGGTCGATCGCTCCGCGGCCGCCCTGCCGGCGCCGCTCGCCGATGATCTCGTCGGAGGGCACTTCGAACACGTTGAGCGCAGCGCCGCCACCGACGTCGACGATCTTCATCCAGGGATGGTCCGGCCGCGCCTCGAGTTCGAACGTGACCACGGCGTCGAACGCCTGCTCGTAGAACCCCACGGTGCGATCCATGTCCGATGTGAGGATGGCGACGTGATTGAAACCAACGGTGAGCGTCATACGGGGACGGTACCGCGGAACGTTCCGCGCTTCGACCGCTCAGCCGAGGAGGTCGAGATGGGCGATCACGTCGGCGATCTCGATGTCGGTGCGGTCGCCCGTCTTGCGGTCCTTGACCTCGACCGTGCCTTCGTGTTCGGCGGTCACGCCGCGACCGGCGATCACGATCGTGGGCACGCCGATCAGCTCGGCGTCCTTGAATCGCACGCCCGGTGACACGCCTTCGCGGTCGTCGAACAGGACCCGGAGGCCGGCTGCTTCCATCTCGGTGGCCAGTCGTTCGGCGGTGGCGCGTTGCGGACCGCCTTCCTTGCCGGCGATCACGAGGTGCACGTCGGCGGGGGCGATCTCGCGCGGCCAGCACAGGCCCTGATCGTCGAAGCTGGCCTCGGCGATCGCCGCCACGGCCCGCGACACGCCGACGCCGTAGGAGCCCATCGTGACCGTGACCAGCTTGCCGTCCTGATCGGTGACCTGCAGCCCCAGTGCTTCGGCGTACTTGCGGCCGAGCTGGAAGATGTGGCCGATCTCGATGCCCTTGGCGATCTCGAGCGATCCGCCGCAGTTCGGGCACACGTCGCCGGCGCGGACCTCGGCGGCCTCGATCACGCCGTCGGCGGTGAAGTCGCGACCGTAGGTCAGGTCGATCACGTGTTTGCCGGGCTGATTCGCTCCGGTCACCCAACGCGTTCCCTCCACGATGCGCGGGTCGATCAGGAACTTGATCCCCGACGAGCCTTGCAGCCCGAGCGCGCCCGGTCCGATGTAGCCCTTGACCAGTGCCGGGTTGGCGGCGAAGTCGGTCTCGTCGAACGGCACGACCTCGGCCGGCCCGACCTGCGCTTCGAGCCGCTTGACGTCGACCTCGCGGTCGCCCGGCACGCCGATCGCCAACGGTTCGAACGTGCCGTCGGGGTGGCGCAGCTTGACGATCACGTTCTTCATCGTGTCGGCCGCTGCCCACGTGCCGTTGGGGGCGACGAACTCGGCGTGCCCGTTCAGGTGATCGACCAAGGTCTGGATCGTGGGCGTGTTCGGCGTGTCGACGACCAGCGCTGGGGGCAACCCGTCGAATCCGATTGGCTCGGGAACCGGCACGCGAACCGCCTCGGTGTTGGCGGCGTAGTCGCAGTTGGCGCAGCGCACGAACGTGTCTTCGCCGACGTCGATCGGGGCGAGGAACTCCTCCGACGCCGAGCCGCCCATCGCCCCCGACATCGCCGACACGATCACGTACGGCAGGCCGAGCCGGTCGAACAACTTGATGTAGGCCTCGCGGTGGCGGTCGTACGAACGCTGCAATCCCTCGTCGTCGATGTCGAACGAATACGAGTCCTTCATGACGAACTCGCGTCCACGCAGCAGGCCGGCGCGGGCGGGCCTCGTCGCGGTACTTGGTCTGGATCTGGTAGATCGACAAGGGCAGGTCGCGGTACGACGAGTACAGCCCCTTCACGGCCAGCGTGAACATCTCCTCGTGGGTGGGGGCGAGCAGGAAGTCGTTGCCGTGCCGGTCCTTGAGACGGAACAGGTTGTCGCCGTAGTCGGTCCAGCGGTTGCTCGCCTCGTACGGCTCCCTCGGCAGCAGGGCCGGGAAGTGGACCTCCTGGAACCCGGCCTTGTCCATCTCGTCGCGGACGATGTTCTCGACGTTGCGGTAGACGATCCAGCCGAGTGGCAGCCACGTGAACCCGCCCGGCGCCGCCCGCCGGATGTAGCCGGCACGCACCAGCAAGCGGTGCGACGGCACCTCGGCATCGTTGGGATCCTCACGCAGGGTCCGCAGGAACAGGTTCGACATCCGGAGCACGCAGGCACGATACCCGTGCAACCGTCACCCGGCCGAGCGTGTTCGAGCGGCGTGCCGGAACCGGCTGTCACGCGGCCAGCGCGTGTGCTGTCCAGCGGAGACCTCGCCCGGACGGTTCTGCCTGTGGCAGAACGACCGATGCCCGAGGCGAGCCGGCGCCACCATGTGGCGATGGCGACGATGATCGAGGAACGGCTCACCGAACGGTTGATGGATCGCAGGATCCTCGTGCTGGGGGAGGAGGTGAGCGACGAGTCCGCAGGGCGACTGGTCTCGCAGTTGTTGGTGCTGTCGGCGGACGACCCGCGCTCCGACATCTGCCTGTACATCAACTCGCCCGGCGGTTCGGTGCTGGCCGGCCTGGCCGTGTACGACGTGATCCAGCTGGTGCCCAACGACGTGGTGACGGTGGCGATCGGGCTGGCGGCGAGCATGGGCCAGGTGCTGCTGTGTGCCGGCGCCGCCGGCAAGCGGTTCGCCTTGCCAAACGCCCAGATCCTGATGCACGAAGGATCGGCCGGTCTGGGTGGTGTAGCCGCCGATGTGGAGATCCAGGCTGCGCATCTGCGGTCGACGCTCGACCGGATGCGCGCGATCGTGGCGCGGCACACCGGCCGGCCGGCCGACCGGATCGCCGCCGACATGGGGCGCGACCGCTGGTTCGACGCCGATGCCGCCCGCGACTACGGGTTCGTCGACCACGTCGTCACCTCGCTCGACGACATCAGCCCGGTCAACCGCACACGGATGGTCGGCATCGGAGCATGAGCGGCTACATGATCCCGAACGTGATCGAGTCGACCTCGCGAGGCGAGCGTGTGACCGACGTCTACAGCCGGCTCCTGAGCGAGCGGATCGTGTTCATCGGCACCCCGATCGACGACGGCGTCGCCAACGTCGTGATCGCCCAGATCCTGCATCTGGCAGCGGCGCAACCCGAACGCGACATCCAGCTCTACATCAACTCGCCGGGCGGGTCGTCGACGGCGATGTTGGCGATCTACGACACGATGCAGTTCGTGGCGCCCGACATCGCCACGCTGTGCGTCGGCCAGGCGGCCTCGTCGGCGGCGATCCTGCTCGCCGCCGGCGCGCCGGGGAAGCGGGCGATGCTCGAACATGCCCGAGTCCTGCTCCACCAGCCGCACACCGATTTGAGTCGCGGTTCGATGAGCGACCTGGCGCTCGAAGCGGCCGAGCTGTCGCGGCTGCGTGGCGAGGCCGAGGCGATCCTGGCCCGTCACACGGGGCGCTCTCCGGAGCAGGTCCGCGCCGACACCGACCGGGCATTGGTCATGTCGGGTCCCGCAGCCGTGCTGTACGGCCTGATCGACCTCGTTCCAACCGCCCCGGTTGCGGTCGCGGTGGAGGCCCGGACCGCGCTTGCACCTGAGGCGTGACAGATCCGGCCTGTGCGGAAATCTTGGCGTTGTTGTAGCGGTTTGGGTCGGCTGTCGGGTTGAAGGGGGTGGGATGATGAAGACGACGATGACGATGACGACCGCCCAGGAGTTCGAGGTGTTCTTCCGCGACACCGAACCGCGCTTGCGGCGGGCGTTCACCGGTCGGCTCGCTCCCGCCCAGGTACCCGACGCAGTCGCCGCCGCGTTGGAGTACGCCTGGAGCAACTGGCCGCAGGTCGCGGCGATGGAGTTCCCCGCTGCCTACCTGTTCCGGGTCGGGTTGTCGAAGTCGCGTCGGCGCAAGGAGGGCCACATCGCTCCGCCGTCTCCGCCCGAGCAGGGACTGGTCGAGCCGGCTCTCGTCGACGCCCTGCGTCGTCTCCCACGCCGCCAGCGCGAGGCCGTGTGGCTGGTGGAAGCCTGCCAATGGACACCGACCGAGGCCGCCCAGGCGCTCGGTATGTCGCTGTCGGCAGTGCGAACACATCGCACCAGAGGCCTCCAACGGCTTCGCCACGAGATCGGGGTCGAAACCCATGCCTGACGTGTCCGAACCGCACATCTCCGAGCAGCTCATGGCCTGGTCGGTGTCGTTGGCCGATTCGGTCGAGCCGACCCGGATCGAGTCGATCACCGACCCAGGAGCGGTCACCGTTGGTCGTTCGGTCCACGAACACGGCGGCCGACGTTGGCTCGCCGTCGCGGCGTCGGGGGCGATCGTGGCCGGTGGGGTCGCTGCGGCGCTCAGCGTGGGTGGCGGCGACGATCCACGGATTGGCCCCGGGTCGAGCCCGAACGACTCCGGCGTGTCGGTGATCGCCTCCCCAGCACCCCCCACGTCGGAGCCCGTCTCGGTGCCGTTGTCCAGTGCCCCGACCGCGAATCCGACCGATCCGGAGGGATCGGAGTCGACTCCCTCGCTGACCGACCGAGCCAGAGACGAGCGAACCGACACCGTCCGAACCGGCCGCCACGATGCCCCCCGCCTCGGTGTCGTCGGACCCACTCGCCGACTGGCCGGCGCCGCCCACCGATGCCCTGTCGGCCGACCGTGTCGCCACGCTGCTCCCCACACTCGACCTTCCGGGCGATGGCCTGCCGTTGCGTGGGTCGTTCGACGGGGATTCTGGCGCGTCGCCCTTCACCCAGATCTTCGTCGACGCTCCGTACGACGTGGTGGTGACGCTCCAGACCGTGCCGGGTGGCGTCGATTCCACCCCGGTGGATCTCCGGCAACCGCTGACGATCGACGGCTGGGACGACGCCTTCCTCACCGACAACCTCACCAACTTCGGCGAGGTCCGCCTGGTGGCATCGGACGCTGGCGGATTCGTGAGCCTGGTCGCCACGGGCATGACGCCCGAAGCGGCGATCGAGATCGTGTCGGGGATGCAACGACGCGCGTGGGGCCCGGGATGGGTGATGCCGGACGGCTTCAAATCGCTCGTCGAGGTCAACGGGGCCTGGGACTCGCCGACCCCGACGCGAACGGTGACCTGGTTCGACGGCACGAGCGTCGTGGCCCAGATGATTTCGTCGCCGGCCAGCACGTATCTGATCGCTCAGGCGCTGGGCGCTCAGTTCGAGCAGATCGACTTGGACGGGGTGCCGGCGTGGTCCACGACGTCGAACGATCGACGGGCGGTGGTCTGGTCACCCGATGGCGAGACGATCGTGGTGCTCGGGGTGGTGGACGACCGGGTCGATCCAGTCGAGGTCGCCCGCAGTGTGGTGCCCGTCGACCTGGCGACGTACGAGTTGCTGACCACCACCGACGTGCCGCCCGGGTTGGGCGACGGCTGCTCGGGCAGCCTGTTCTGCTGAGTGGCGCGGCGGCGACGGTCAGGCTGCTCGCAGCTGGATCGTCGACCCGCCTGGCCGGAGGCGCTGGACGGAGCGCTCGAGCACCTCGACCAGTTCGATCCCGAGCGCGCCGGTGATCGCCGTCAACAACTCCGACGACACCTCTTTGCGGCCGCGCTCGACTTCGGACAGGTAGGGGAGTGAGACCGCTGCCTCGTCGGCGACATCGGCCAGCGTTCGCTGCTGAGCGATCCGTTCGTCGCGCAAGACCTCGCCGACGACCTGACGCAGCCTGGGTTCAGCCTCATGGCCCCGATCGTCGTCGCCGTCGCTCGGCTCACGTGGAGCCCGGGGAAACCGAAGCACGTCTGCCATGGCGGAACGGTAGCGCGACCGGGTCGCTCGTGTCGCCGGTCGGCGGCGCACCGTCGGCGTCGTCATCGTCCGCTCGGGCGACCGACGCCAGGGCGCCGAGCACCACGACGCAACCGAGCACCTGCAGGGCCACCAACCGTTCGTCGAGCACAGCCACGCCGAGGACCGCGGCGACCACCGGCTCCAACAGCACGATCGTGGTGATCGTGGCGGCCTGCAGTGAGCGCAACCCGCGTGCGTACAGCACGTACGCCAACGCCGTCGGGAGCACACCCAGATACAGCGCGGTCACACCACCCGACCACGTCGTGAGCCAGCCGAGTGGCCCCGACACGAGCACCGGCAGCAACAGCAGCCCGCCGATCCCGAACGCCCCGGACACCACAATCTGACCGTCGACACCTCGGTCCACCAACGACTTGGCGACCACCGTGTACCCGGCGTAGCCGAACCCCGACGTCAACGCCAACCCGATCCCGGCCGGCTCGATCGCGACACCGAACGGGTCGGCCAGCAGCACGATGCCGGCGACGGCGACGCTGGTCGACATGAACCAGGCGCGCCGAGGTCGGCCTTGGCCGGCGAGCGTGCCGAGTGCGCCGGCGAAGATCGGCCCCGATCCGATCGTCACGACGGTGCCGACCGCCACGCCGGCCCGATCGAGGCCGCTGAAAAAAGCGGTCTGGTACAGGGCGACGAGCGCACCAGCCGTGAGCAGTCCGAGGCGACCGCGGTGACCGAGCGCGACCGCCGGTTCGGCCTCGGCCCACGGGCGGCGTCGACGCCACACCAGCAGCATCAGGATCGAACCGCCGATCACGATCCGTGCCGCCCCCACCGAGCGTGCCGGCACATCCGGCGCTCCGAGTTGTCGAGCGGTGCCCGTGGTGGCGAACAACACCGCTGCCGACGCGATGTGCAGCGTCGCCCGTTGTCGCGTCGCCCGTTGTCGAGGGCGTCGGACGTCGCTGACCACGATGCAGGATTGTGACACAATGTTACAACCATGCCAAGTTCGATCTCGCTCCCCGGTCGTGTCTCCACCGTCGACGCCCTCGTCGCCGATCTCCGGTCACGAATCCTGGGCGGCGAGTTCACCCCCGGCGATCGGCTCGCCGAGGTCGAACTGGCCGGCCACTACGACGTCGGGCGTTACTCGCTGCGCGCCGCGTTCCGGGAACTCGTGCACGAGGGGCTGTTGGTCCACCGCGCCAATCGTGGCGTCAGCGTGCCGATCGTCGACCGCGACGAGGCCGACGACCAGTGGTCGTATCGACGTGCACTCGAACTCGCCGCAGTGCGTCTGGCATTCGAGCGTCGAGCGATCTACGACGACGCTGCGGCAGCGCTGGCCGATCTGGACGCGATGTCGGCGGACGCTCCGTGGGAGGTGGTGGCCGAGTTGCACGTGGCGTTCCACGCCGGGATCGTCGACGCCGCAGGGAGCCGGCGCCTGAGCGCCGCCTACGACGCGCTCCGCGGCGAGTTGCTGTACTTCACGCACCACATCCGCCCGTCGTTCACCGTCGACGGGATCGTCGCCATGCACCGATCCCTGCTCGACGCCTTGGGATCGCCCTCGCTGGCCGAGCGCGAGGCTGCGATCTCCGCCGACCTCGAGCAGGGCAGGCAGGCGATCAACACACGGGCCGACTGAGCGGCCCCGGACGGGGGTCGAGCGAGCTATACTCTCGTATCCCCTATTTGGTGACCAACCGAAAAGGCGTGGGCCACGGCCCACGCCTTGTTTTGTGAAAGGAGGCGAATTTCGAATGTCCGACAGCCCGTTGATCCAACGCATGCGTGCGATCGTCCAACCGATCGCCTCCGACCTCGGTCTCGACCTCTACGACATCGAACAGCGCGGCGCCACGTTGCGGGTCACGCTCGACACGATGCCCGGCCAACCGGCAGGGATCGACCTGGAACAGCTGGCACTCGCCACCCGCCTCGTGTCGCGTGGAGCTCGATCACCAGGACCCGGTCCCCGGCAAGTACACGCTCGAGATCACCAGCCCCGGCGTGGAGCGCAACCTTCGTACGCCTGCCCACTTCCAGCGCGAAGTCGGCAAGACGATCAACGTCCGATTGGTGTCGGGCGAAGCCGCATTGCGTCGGGTGGAAGGTGTGCTGGCCGCCGCCGACGCCACGACCGCCACGATCCTGGCCGGCGACGGCACGCAGCGAGTGATCGCGCTCGCCGACGTCGACCGTGCTCGCACCGTCTTCGTGTGGGGTCCCCAGCCCAAGCCGGGTGCAGCCAAGAAGGGTGGCAAGAAGGCCGCCGCCACGGCGTCTGCAGCGACCACGGGGTCGCAGCCGACACCCGACGACACCGACACCGACACCGACGACACCGACACCGACGACGACGAGTTCGACGACGATCTCGATGACGCAGACGACGAGTTCGACGAGTTCGACGAGTTCGACGACGACGAATCCGATCAAGATCCCGCCGAGCCGAACGATCTCGAGCCCGACTCGGTGCCCGAATCCGACCCTGTTTCCGTGAAGGAGTCAACGTGAGCAATCTCGACATGAGCGAAGCCATCCGCCTGCTGGCGCAGGAGAAGGGCATGTCGGAGGACGACCTGTTGCACGTGTTGGTCGACGCCCTCGCCAGCGCCTACAAGCGCCGACCGGGCGCCGCCGACGAAGTCGTGGTCGAGGTCAATCCGACCACGATGGAGTTCGCCTTCATCGCCTACGACCTCGACGAGGACGGCAACTGGGTCAACGAGCGCGACGACACCCCCAAGCGCGAGGAGCTGGGCCGGATCGCCGCCCAGACCTTCCGGCAGGTGATGAGTCAGCGCATCCGCGAAGTCGAGCGTGACCGCAAGTTCGAGGAGTACGCCAACCGCGAGGGCGACCTCGTCACCGGCATCATCCAGCAGACCGACGCCCGCTACACACTGCTCGACCTCGGTCGCGTCGAGGCGCTCATGCCGCAGGCCGAGCAGGTCCCGTACGAGCGGCCTCAGCCGGGTGACCGTTGCAAGGCGTACATCGTCGAGGTTCGCAAGACCGCCAAGGGCCCCCAGATCGTCGTGTCGCGCACCCACCCAGGGCTGATCAAGCGCCTGTTCGAGCTCGAAGTGCCCGAGATCGCCGACGGCATCGTCGAGATCAAGGCCTGCGCCCGTGAACCAGGGCACCGCACCAAGATCGCCGTGTGGTCCAACGACCACAACGTCGATCCGGTCGGTGCGTGCGTCGGTGCCCGTGGTGCCCGTGTGCGGATGGTCGTCAACGAACTCCGCGGCGAGAAGATCGACATCGTCCCGTTCAGTGAGGACCTCGCCGACTTCGTGGCCAAGGCGCTTTCGCCGGCCAAGGTCAGCCAGGTCAACATCAGCGCCGACGGCACCCAGGCCGACGTGATCGTGCCCGACCACCAGCTCAGCCTGGCGATCGGACGCGAGGGCCAGAACGCTCGCCTGTCGGCACGACTGACCGGCGTGCGCGTCGACATTCGCTCCGAGTCGCAGGTCGCCGAGGGAATCCCGTCGGGTGGCTTCGGCGCCGAGCCGGTCGAGTACGCCGAAGGCGAATGGGTCGCCAACGCCGAGACCGGCGAGATGGAATGGCACTCCGCCGACGGGTCGGTCATGACCCAGGCCGAGTGGGCCGGCGAGGCTCCTGCCGCCGCCGAGCCGGCGACGGCCGAGACCGTCGAGGGTGCACCGGCTGCCGACGAAGCGGCTGCCGACGATGCGCCGGCCGACGATGCGCCGGCCGAAGGTGGCGAGGGAGATGCTCCCACCGAATGATGTTGCCGGCCCGTTCCGTACGTGTGTCGGGTGCCGCCAGCGGCGCCCGCAAGCCGAACTCCAGCGCTGCATCATCAGCGCCGAGGGTCCGGCGCGCGTCGACCGTCATGGAGACGGCCGTGGAGCGTGGTTGTGCGGGCTCGAATGCCTCGATCCAGCGATCCGTCGCAAGGGGTTCGAGCGAGCATGGAGACGGCCGGTCGGAGCAGAGATGCTCGAGCCGCTCCGCACGGATCTGCACCCAGGGTCGCGCCCAGACGACCCTGCGTGATCCGGCATTTCTGGTGCGAGACTGAGACGACGACGAAAGGTTGAAACGCAGCGTGGCGAAGAACATCCGATTGCACGAACTGGCCAAGGAACTCGGCATGATGAATGCCGAGGTGATCGAGCTGTGCGGTGTTCTCGGCGTGCCCGTGAAGAGCCAGTCGTCCTCGCTCAACGAGGCCTACTCCGACATGGTGCGCCGTCGAGCGCAGCGTGACGGGCTCATTCGCGACGAGCAGCCCGAGGAACCCAAGGCCGAGCCCAAGCCGGTCAAGAAGTCGGCCGCCAAGAAGTCCGACGCGTCGGAACCCGAGACCACCGAGTCCGATGCTGGCGAGACCGTGCAGGCGGTCGAGCCCGCCCCCGAGCCGGCACCCGCACCAGTCGCGGAGCCCGCCGTCGAGGCGGCCCCCGCTCCCATCTCGGAGCCGCTCGTCGCGTCACCGGTCGCCGAGACGACGGTCGCCGAAGCGACGCCGCCGGTCAGCGAACCGGCACCACCTCGCGCCGAGCCCGAACCCGAGCCCGTGGTCGTCGCCGAACAGCCGACGCCCGTGGCCGCCGATCCGGCACCGATCGCCGAGCCGCAGCGGATCGTGTCGAGCGCCCAGGCGCCTAAGATCTCGAGCGCCCGCCCCGATGCGTCGGGACGCCCGCGTCCGGCTGCGCCGCCGCTGCCACCTCGCAGCGAGCGCCCGGCGCCACCGCCCGCGCCCCCCGGCCCGCCGCGGTCGTCGAGCGGTCGTGCCATCCCGCCGCCCCCCGGTCGCCCCGTTTCGGCGACCGGTCGTCCGATCCCGCCGCCTCCTGGCTCCGCCCGCACCGCCGGACCGAGCGGTGGCCCCGGCCGTCCCGGCGGTGCCGGCCCTGGCGGTCGCTCCGGCGGGTATGCCGGTCGCCCCGGCGGCAGCCCCGGCGGTTTCGCCGGTCGCCCCGGCGGTCCCGGTGGTGGTGGACCCGGTGGCGGTCCTGGTGGTGGCGGCCCCGGTCGCCCCGGCGGCGGCCCTGGCGGTCGCCCCAACGGCCAGCGTCGCCCACCCAACCGGAGCCGGCGTCGTCGCCGTCGCGACCAGGACGAGTTGCAGCCCCAGCACATGACGTACACCTCCAAGGACGCGCCAGTCCCGGAGGGCACGATCGTGGTGGAGCGTGGTGTGTCGGCCCAGGAGTTCGGTCCCAAGCTGAATCGCACGGCGGCCGATGTCGTCAAGTTCCTGCTCCAGCACGGCGAGATGGTCATGGCCACGATGGCGCTGTCCGACGACCACATGGAGTTGTTCGCGCTGGAACTCGGTGCCGAGCTGTTGCTCGTCGACCCCGGCCAGCAGCAGGAAGTCGAACTGCAGGCGCTGTTCGACGACTCCGACGACGACGACGAGACGTTGCTCCAGCCGCGTCCGCCGGTCATCACCGTGATGGGTCACGTCGACCACGGCAAGACGACGGTGCTCGACAAGATCCGCCACGCCAACGTGGTCGCCGGCGAAGCCGGTGGCATCACCCAACACATCGGCGCCTATCAGGTCGATCGCGGTGGACAGAAGATCACCTTCATCGACACGCCCGGTCACGCCGCCTTCACGCAGATGCGTGCCCGCGGCGCCCAGGCCACCGACATCGTGGTCCTGGTGGTCGCCGCCGACGACGGTGTGATGCCGCAGACGATCGAGGCGATCAACCACGCACGCGCCGCCGAGGTGCCGATCGTGGTCGCCGTCAACAAAGTCGACAAGGACAACGCCGATCCGCAGCGCGTCCTGACCCAGCTGGCCGAGCGTGAGCTCGTCCCCGAGTCATGGGGCGGCGACACGATCGTCGTCGAGATGTCGGCGATCCAGGACCTCGGCATCGACGACCTGCTCGACCAGCTGCTGGTCGTGGCCGAACTCGAAGACCTGCAGGCCAACCCGACCGGGCGCGCCAAGGGCATCGTGCTCGAAGCCAACCTCGACAAGGGCCGTGGCCCGGTTGCCACGATCCTCGTCGACAAGGGCGAGCTCAAGGTCGGCGACCCGATCGTGGCCGGCGCATCGTGGGGCCGAGTCCGAGCGATGATCAACGACAAGGGCGAGCAGGTCAAGGTGGCCTACCCGTCGATGCCCGTCGAAGTGCTCGGTCTGTCGTCAGTCCCCGAGGCCGGTGACGAGTTCCGTGCATCGCCCGACGAGCGCATCGCCCGAACCGTGGCCGAGGCGCGCGAGCACCACCGCAAGGTCCGCGACCAGCGCGGCGATGCCCGCGTCAAGTCCGGTGTGCGGCTGGAAGACATCTTCGATCAGATCCAGTCGGGCGAGACAGCCAACCTGAACCTGATCCTCAAGGCCGACGTGCACGGTTCCCTCGAAGCGGTGACCGAGAGCCTCCGCAAACTCGGTCGCAGCGAGGTCGACCTCACGTTCGTGCACCGCGCCGTGGGTGGCATCACCGAGAACGACATCACGCTCGCCGCCACCACCAACTCGACGATCATCGGGTTCAACGTGCGTCCCGATCGCAAGGCCCGTGATCTTGCCGAGCAGGAACATGTCGAGATCCGCACGTACGAGATCATCTACAAGCTGCTCGAAGACATCGAGCAGGCGATGATCGGCATGCTGGCTCCGGAGTACGAAGAGATCGTCACCGGCGACGCCGAGGTACGCGAGATCTTCCGTGTGCCCAAACTCGGTGCGATCGCCGGTTGCTACGTGCAGAACGGCACGATCTCGCGGGTCCAAGGTGCGCTTCCTCCGTAACGGCACGATCATCTGGAAGGGCTCGATCACCTCGCTCAAGCGCTTCAAGGAGGATGCCTCCGAAGTGCGCGCCGGGTTCGAGTGCGGTATCGGTCTGTCCGACTTCCAGGACCTCAAGCCGGGCGACGTCATCGAAACCTTCGACGAGCGAGAGATCGCCCGCAAGCTGAGCTGAACATGGCCGGCCGCGGACGACGCTCGAGTGGCCGCGCCAGCGGTGGGTCGCGCGGTTCGACGCGCAGTGCCGCGCGCGGCGGCCACAAGTACCCACGTTCGGCGCGGGTCGGCGAGACACTGCGCGAGATCATCGCCGAGGAACTGGTTCGGATCGACGACGAACGGCTGACGTTCGTCACGGTGACCGGCATCGAAGTCGACGACGAGCTCAACCGTGCCCACGTGTTCTTCGACTCGCTCGAAGGTGAGGACGGCGACGAGCAGATCGTCGAAGCCTTGACCCATCACCGGATTCGCCTGCAGGCAGCGATCGCCAAACAGATCCGGGCCAAGAAGACGCCGATCCTCGACTTTCGCCCCGACCTCGCCCTGCGCGGGGCCCAACGGATCGACGACATCCTGCGCGCCGACCGTGAAATCCGCGGCCCGCTGCCGGACGACTACGGCATCGCCGACGACATCGACGAGCTCGATGACGATCAGGCGCCCGACGCCGAATCCGACGTCGAATCCGACGTCGAATCCTTGGACGACTGATCGTGGCGCGCCGGCGCCCAGCCGCAACCCACGGGCTGTGCGTGGTCGACAAGCCGGCCGGTGTCACGAGCCACGACGTGGTCGGCATGCTCCGTCGGCGGTTCTCGGAACGTCAGGTCGGCCATGCCGGCACGCTCGACCCGGACGCCACGGGCGTGCTCGTGGTGGCGGTCGGCATGGCGACGCGACTGTTGCGGTTCGTCGAGAAGACGACCAAGCACTACACGGCCGAGGTCGTGCTCGGCACCGAGACCACCACCCTCGACGCCGCCGGTGAGGTGACCGCCACCTACGACATGTCGGCCGTGACGGTCGAGCAGGCTCGCCTGGCAGCCGCCGGATTGACCGGCGCCATCGAACAGATCCCGCCGATGGTGTCGGCGATCAAGGTCGACGGCGTGCGGCTGCACGAGTTGGCACGGCAGGGAATCGAGATCGAACGTGCACCGCGACCCGTCACGGTGTACTCGTTCGGCGTGGAGCCCACCGACACGCCCGGCGTGCTGGCGATCGACGTGGTGTGCTCGGCCGGTACCTACGTGCGCACCCTTGCGGCCGACCTGGGGCACCAGCTCGGCGGGGGAGCACATCTTCGCAACCTGCGGCGCTCGGCGGTCGGTTCGTTCACACTCGCCGAAGCAGGGCCCCCCGACACGTGCCAGTTGTTGCCGGTCGCTGCCGCTGTGCGGGCGATCGCAGCGGTCGTGGTGGACGCCGACACCTGCGCCCTCGTGGCCAATGGTCGGGTGCTCGAGGCGTTCGACGCCGGTGACGGGCCGTGGGCGTTGTTCGACGACACCCACCGTTTGGTCGCCGTGTACGAGCGATTCCAGAACGGGCAGGCCAAGCCCGCCGTGGTGCTGCCCCCGGGCTGAGCCCCCACCGGCTGACCAGCGCCCTCGACCGGATAGCGTCGACAGCGTGCTGGTCGTCACCGATCCCTCGCAGCAGCCATTCCCCGGCGAGCCGTCCGTGATCACGATCGGTGCCTACGACGGGCTGCACATCGGGCACCAAGCCGTGATCGCCGAGGTGTGTCAGCAGGCTGGGCTGCGCGGAGCGCGTTCGGCGGTCGTGACATTCGACCGCCATCCGGCCACGATCGTTCGCCCCGAGTCGGCGCCGCTGCTGATCACCGACCACCAACAACGGCTCGAGTTGTTGCAGCAGCTCGGTGTCGATGTCGCCGTGGTCCTCCCCTTCGACGAGGTGCAATCGCAGGAGCCGGCGCTGTCGTTCATCGAGCGCGTGCTGGTGAAGTGCCTCGACACGAAACTGATCGTGGTCGGCGTCGACTTCCACTTCGGCCGCAACCGGGAGGGCAACGTCAACCTGCTGCGCGAAGTGGGTGCCACCTACGGCTTCGAAGTCGCACCGCTGGTGCTCACACCACGCGCCGACGGGATCGACGAGCCCGTGAGCAGCACGGCGATCCGTCGCGCCCTCGCCGGAGGCAACGTGGAGCTGGCGTCGGCCATGCTCGGCCGACAGTTCGAGGCTCGCGGGTTGGTGGTGCAGGGCGATCAACGTGGCAGGTTGCTGGGTTTCCCGACCGCCAATGTCGAAGTGCCGAGCCAGGTGTGCCTCCCCGCCGACGGCGTGTACGCCGGATGGTTCGAGCGCGCCAACGGCGAGGTGTACCGATGCGCGATCAACCTCGGGCGCCGTCCGACGTTCTACGAGCACGCCCAGGTGTCACTGTTGGAAGCCCATCTGCTGGACTTCCAGGGCGATCTGTACGGCGAGCACGCCAAGGTCCGGTTTGCCCGATTCCTGCGGTCCGAGCGCAAGTTCGACGGCATCGACGCCCTGGTGGCGCAGCTTCGCCAGGACGTCGAGCACGCCCGCGCCATGCTCTGACGCTCAGGTCGAGATGCGATTCGTCGTCGACGAAGGCGTCGAGCAACATCCACTGGGCCGAGAGTGATCCGTTCGTGCCGAAGTGCGACGTGGACCAGCGTGGGTCCAGAGCGATTGCCGAACTCGCGCCGTGCACCGTCGCGGTGGCGTCGGCGATGGTGACCCACGTGCCGACGTCGATGCCGAGCGCGATCCGACCGCGGTCCGCTGCGGCAAGCCGCAGCAACTGGGGCCAGGTGTAATCGAGCAGGAGGCGTGGCTCGACGTTGGTGCCGGTCAACCACCCCAGCCCGGGTACGAGCGGGAGCGATCCGTCGAGCAGATCGGTGTAACCCAGCTCGGGGTCGGTCGGCGGGGGAGTCGCCGCCATCATCGTGCCGAGCGCGGCAGCGGCGGCGTTGTCGGCCATCAGCGCCGTCCCGTTGCGCCAACGCGTCTCGATCGTCGACAGCACGGTGGTGCTCGCCGTCAGCGCCGGCATGATCCTGGAGCGGTCGCCGCCCACCAGCCACACGCCCTCGGCCGATCGCAGAGCGGCGACGATCTCGGCGTCGGAGTTCTTGCCGAGCACGTACCACGAGGCGCTCGCCGAACCCGGACGCAACGCCGCTGCGATCGCCTTGGCGTCGGCCTGAGCGGTCGTGCTGCGGGCGTATCCGGCAGCGATCACCACGATGTCGGCCGATCTGCCGCCAGCGGCGGCGACGAACGCCGATCCGGCGTCGCCCGGTGCCGACCCGAGCCCACCGCCGAGGAACGTTGCCCCGCGCTGCGATCCGGACAGCATCGCCGGCAGCGTTCGACCGACGACGTCAGGGGCGGCAACGGGAGTGCCGCCCACGATCGGTTGCATCGCCGCCAGGTCGAACTGATCGGTGCCGGGCGCCACGAGGTGCACGGCGACATCACGCGTCGACAACGTCTGGTTCGGGCCCGCCCCACATCGCCGTGGAGCCGTAGGTCAGCGGATCGATCACGTAGCCGGACGAGACGCCTGCCATCCGCGTGAGCAGCGTCTCGTCCTGGACGGCGGCGCCGGTGGCAGCGTCCATCCCGAGCACCGGCATTGCCCACTCGACCGCCACATTGACCGATCGCCCCATCCGACCGCGCTCGAACACGTGCTGATCGGTGATCACGTTGCGGAACCCGAAGTCGAGCCCGCGTTCGAGGGCGCCGTCGGTGTCGGCGGTGAGCGATCCGTCCCACACGTCGACGGTGCCGCGCCGCAACCCCTCGGCGGGGCCGTTGGCTCCCACGTAGCCGTTGATCATCGTGCGCGATTGCACCGCGTCGCCGGCGCTGTTGCCGCCGAACGCAGCACCGGCCAGATAGGCCTCGGTCATCCGGCCCTCGAGCACGGTCCCGGCCGTGACCTGCATCGACACGGTCTGGTCGCCGCCCAACACGTACATGCCGTCGACCGGCGAGGCGAAGAACGGCTCCACCAGCGAGGCGTTCTCGGCGTCGGCCCTGACGAGGACCGGCACCAACTCGACCGAACAGGTCTGTGACGACTGTGCCTCCGCTACCGCGAGGCGGCAGGCATCGGCGAGTTGACCGCGGCGGTTGTCGGCCAGCGTGAGGTTCTTCTTGCGCTCCGACTTTCCCGACGAGTACGCATCGAGCGAATACGTGGTCGGCAGGACCAGCATGTGGACGGTGCCGTCGGTGTCGTGGGCGACCGCTGCATCGGCCACCAGCCCGAGCGTCTCGGCCAGGTAGTCGGACCCGATCGGAATCATGGTGCGCGGTGGCTCGGCCCGTCCCGCGCCGCCGGCGAGTGGGGTGAGTCCGCTCACGACGGCCAGGGCGACGAGGACCTTGCGGATGGGACGCGACATGACGAGACCTCGGCGAGAGAAGGGGAACGTCACGCCATTCTGTCAGGCGGCCGCTCGCCGGATGCCAGCGCGGCGGGCAGCGGGTCAGCCTGGCCAGATGATCGTGCCGTCGGGGCCGTAGAGACCGGCCGCGAGCGCTTCGTCGTAGCGGCCGGTGGTCGCCGGTGCGCCGCCGTCGCCGTAGCCACCGACTGCGTCGTATGCAGCGATCTGGGCCTCGAGTTCGGCGCCGATCGGGACCCCCACGCGGCTGCCGGCCGGTGTGGATTCCACGATCGTGGCGGCGTCGGTGGCCCACCGGAACGTCTCGCCCTCGGGGGACAGGAAGTTGGGGTTGCCGTTGCCGTTGATCCGCTCGACCGCGATCGCGGCCGCCCCGGGCGGGTCGGCGATCGCGTCGGCGAGGGCGTGCAGGGTGGCGCGCATGAAGTCCTCGGCTGCCGTGGGGTGTTCGGTCAGGAACTGGCGGTTGGTGTAGATCAGGCCGAACGACCCGGGGATGCCGAACTCGGCCGGGTCGTACAGGTCGAACGCCAACCCGGCGCGCTCGAGTGCGCCAGGTTCGTTGCTGCGCCATCCGGGGACCGCAGCCACGCCGTCCAGCGCCCAATGGGCGGTCGGATCGAAGCCTTCCAGCAGCACGGTTTGGTACTGCTCGCCTTCCGTCAGGCCCGCTTCCTGCTTGAGCATCACGGCCACTGCCGGGGGAAGTGCTCCCTTCACCCCGATCGAGGCGCCGTCGAGCTCACCCAACGTCGCTGCCTGGTCGTGGTGGACCATCAGCACGTCGATCGCCACGTGACCGTCGACCGAGAGGGCGACCAGATCGGCGTCGTTGGCCGAGGCGCTCGACGCCAACTCGCTGAACGAACCCGACGAGGCGAACTGGACCTCGTTGGAACCGACCAGCGCGTAGTTGGCGGTCGAGAAGCTGGGGGTGAGTTCGACGTCGAGGCACATCGCATCGAAGTATCCCTTGGCATCGGCGACCACAACCTCCAGGATCGACGCTGCAGCGGCGAAGTCGAAGCCGGTGTTGTAGTGGATCGTGCCCGCTGCCTTGTTGGCCTCGCAGCGTTCGGTCGGGAACGGTCGACCGGCGGTCACCGCCATCGAATCACCCGCCGAATCCGGCGTGGTCGCTCCTGGCTGCTGCGTGGTGGTGCCGTCGTCGCTGCAGGCGGCGAGCCAGATCAGCGAGATCAAGAGCGGAGCGAGGACTCGGGAGCGCATGGCGACCTTCCGGTTGGTGTGGGGAATCGTGAACGCCGTCGGCGTCGGCCGACCTGGTCGGACGACCAGGACCGGTGCGCGCTGCACGCTAGGCCGCTGCTCCCGGCACCGGCTCAATCCGGTCACGAGCCGCGCTGGGAGGAGTGCCACGACAACACGCGCCGCTCGACGCCCACCACGACGGCGAGGAACGTCACGCCCAGCACTGCCGCGCACACGATCGCACCCCACAGGATCGGATATCCCGTGGCGGTGTTCTGGCTGGCTCGGCGACCGACCTCGCCGAGCCCGACCCGCGCGGCGACGGCGCCGCCCTCGGAGAAGTAGGCGGCGGCCAGTCCCAGCCCGGCTCCGACGCGGAGCCCGTTGAACAGCGACGGCAGCGCCGACGGGAGGCGGAGGCGCCAGAGCACCTCGGAACGGCTGGCATCGACGGAGGCCAGCAGCTCGCGGGCCGCCACGTCGGCCGATCGCATGCCGTGCACGACAGCGAACACCAATGGTGGGAACGTGACGAAGGCGACCATGAACAGGATCGTCGGCGTGCCGCTGCGCAGCCAGCTGCGAATCGATGTGATGTACGCGACCCACGGGGTGACCATCACCAGTACCAGGATCGGCTGGACGGCGAACTCGAGCCGGCGATAGGCGGCCAGTGCCGCGCCCACCACCACCGCAGCGGCGACCGAGACCCCGACCCCGACCAGCGTGTGCCACGCCGTCCGCCACGTGTTGTGCAGCCAGAACCGGGGATGTGCAGCGAGCTCGCGAGCGATCCGCGACGGCTCGATCGTGACCGCTGGCCGGACGTCGCCGATCCGGACCCAGCATTCCCACACGACCACCAGCGCGATCAATCCGACGAGCGCCCAGCGAGCCGGGTGCGCGGGCGCCTTCGTGCCCGGGGTCATCGCCCGGCGCCCTGGTGCAGCAGCCGCCGCAGTTCGGTTTCGATCGCGAAGAACTCGGCGGTGTTCTCGATCTCGCCATGGCGGGGACGTGGCAAGTCCACATCGACGGTGGCGACCGCGCGTCCTGGGCGCGGCGACATCACCACCACGCGGTCCGACAGGAAGACCGCCTCGGCAATCGAATGCGTCACGAACACGACCGACGAGCTGACGGCGCCACACAGGTCGGCGAGCAGGTGTCGCATGTCGGCGCGCGTGATCTCGTCCAGCGCCGCGAACGGCTCGTCCATCAGCAGGTACGGCGCGCCGAGCGCGAACGCCCGTGCCAAGGCGACGCGCTGTTGCATGCCACCCGAGAGCTGATGCGGGCGTGCCTGCCGGAACCCGCTCAGCCCGACCGCCTCGATCAAGGCAAGCGGGTCGGGGAGCGACACCGGATTGGCGGTCGGGTTGATGTCCTGGAGCAGCCGTACGTTGGCCTCGACCGAACGCCACGGCAGCAGGCCGGGCGATTGTGGAACGAATCCGATCCGCTTCGCAGCGCGGGCGCGCCCGGGTGTCGCGGCGTCGATCCACACCTCGCCGGTGTCGGCATGTTCCAAGCCGGCGATGATGCGCAACAGGGTGGTCTTGCCGCACCCGCTGGGTCCGAGCAGTGTCACCGTCTCGCCCGGCGCGACCGAGAGGTCGATCGAGTCGAGCACGACCAGGTCGGCGAACCGCTTGCCGACGCCGTGGACCGAGATCCCTCGATCGCCGACCCCGCGAATGGCTGGGTCGGTGTCGGTCACGCTGGGCGAGCGTACCGGTTGTGAGCGGGGCGTGATCGCCCCGAACCGTGATCCTTCAGCCGACCGCTCGATGTGCACGTCCACCAGCGAATCGACCGTGGAACGACACACAGGCGGTCGTCGTTGACCTGGCGCGACGCGCTTCTGCGAAAGATCCGGGCTAGCCTTGTGGGGTCCATTGCAGCAGGGCTCACGCCTCACCTCCGATGCGATGCGAACGCCCGATCGGGCGACGCGACCTCATCAACGTGCCGTCCGGCACGGAAGGCAGATTCATCATGGCACTCACGCCAAAGTCCGACATCGTCTCGAAGTTCGGCAAGACCGGCACCGACACCGGCTCCCCCGAAGTGCAGATCGCGCTCCTCACGGACCGCATCCAGCACCTCACCGATCACCTCAAGACGCACCCCAAGGATCACCACAGCCGTCGTGGCCTGCTGATGCTGGTCGGTCGTCGCCGCCGCATGCTCGACTACGTGAACGCCCTCGACGTCGAGCGCTATCGCAAGTTGATCGCCGAACTCGGCCTGCGTCGCTGAGCACAGGGGCAGCCGATCGAACCCGACGGGGGCGGCGCAGCAGCGCCGCCTCGTTCGCGTGTGCGCTCGGGTTCGGGGGCGTGACCAGGTAGGCTTGCGAGCGGTGTGCGGAAGGTCCGCATGTCGCAACACAACGAGCGGACACTCGTCGGTTGCCGGTTGCCTGTCCCGTGTACACGATCTGCGTGTGCGGCGGGGTTGCCAACTGGGAACCGACCCGGCCGCTCTCGATCGACGAGGACTGTCGTCGTCGTCGGAAAGGAGCCATTCGTGGCTGATCCCATTCGCGTATCCGGTCCTGTTTCAGGGACCGAGAAGACGCTCACCTTCGAGACCGGCAAACTGGCGCCACAGAGCCAGGGAGCGGTCGTCGCCTCGATCGGCGGCACCAAGGTGCTCACCACTGCCAACGCTGCCAAGGACGTGCGTCCCGGCACCGACTTCTTCCCGTTGACGGTCGACGTCGAAGAGCGTGCCTACGCAGCCGGCAAGATCCCCGGTTCGTTCTTCCGTCGTGAAGGCCGCCCGACCGAGGACGCGATCCTCACCTGCCGCCTCACCGACCGCCCGCTGCGCCCGTCGTTCCCCGACGGTTTCCGCAACGAGGTCCAGGTCGTCACCACCGTGCTCGGCGCCGACCAGCACAACCCGCACGACGTGCTCTCGATCAACGCCGCCTCGGCAGCGCTGATGCTCTCGGGGATCCCGTTCGACGGCCCGCTCGGCGCCGTGCGCATGGCGTACTCGACCGAAGGCACCTGGATCCCTCACCCCACGTTCGAAGAGGGCGACGCCAGCACCTTCGAACTGGTCGTGGCCGGTCGTGAACTCGACAACGGCGACGTCGCCGTGATGATGGTCGAGGCCGGTGGCACCGAGAAGAGCTTCTACTACTACGAAGACGGCGCCCCGAAGGTCGACGAAGCCGTGCTCGCCGACGGGCTCGAGGCCTGCAAGGTGTGGATCAAGGAATCGATCGCACTGCAGCGCGAGCTCGTCGCCGGCGTCGTCGCCGCCAACGGCCCGATCGTGCAGATGCCAGTACTCGGTCAACGTCGACTACACCCCCGAGCAGTTCGCCGCCGTCGAGGGCCTCGTGTCCAGCGAGGTCGGCGAAGCGATCAAGATCGCCGGCAAGGCCGAGCGCAACGCCGCCACCGATGGTGCTGCGGCCAAGGCGATCGCTGCCCTGTGCGGCGAGGGCGCCGAGTTCGCCGGCCAGGAGCGGGCGATCAAGGACGCCGTGCGCAGCCTCACCAAGAAGCTCGTGCGCAAGCGGATCGTGAACGAAGGCATGCGCATCGACGGCCGCGGTCTGGCCGACCTGCGTCCCGTCTCGGCCGAGGTCGGCGTGCTGCCGACCGCTCACGGTTCGGGTCTGTTCCAGCGCGGCGAGACGCAGGTGATGAACGTCTGCACGCTCGCCATGCCGCGCATGAACCAGATGCTCGACACGCTCACCCCGGTCACCGAGAAGCGCTACCTGCACCACTACAACATGCCGCCGTGGGCCAACGGCGAAACCGGCCGCGTCGGCTCGCCCAAGCGCCGCGAGATCGGTCACGGCGCACTCGCCGCCCGCGCCGTGCTCCCCGTGGTCCCGAGCCAGGAGGACTTCGCCTACACGCTGCGCCTCGTGTCGGAGGTCATGTCGTCGAACGGCTCGACCTCGATGGGTTCGGTGTGCTCCTCCAGCCTGTCGCTGATGGACGCCGGCGTGCCGATCAAGGGTGCCGTTGCCGGCATCGCCATGGGTCTCGTCAAGGATGGCGACAAGTACGTCACCCTGACCGACATCCTCGGCGCCGAAGACGCCTTCGGCGACATGGACTTCAAGGTCGCCGGCACCGCCGACGCGATCACGGCGCTCCAGCTCGACACCAAGATCGACGGCATCCCGGCCGACGTGCTGACGGCCGCTCTGGCCCAGGCCAAGGTCGCACGCCTCCAGATCCTCGAGGTGATGAACGCCGCCATCGCTGCGCCCCGCAGCGAGGTCGCCGAGACGGCCCCGAAGATCACGACGATCTACATCCCGATGGACAAGATCGGCGAGGTCATCGGGCCGAAGGGCAAGGTCATCAACACGATCCAGCAGGAGACCGGCGCCGACATCAGCGTCGACGACGACGGTGCCCAGGGCATCGTCACGATCGGTGCCGTCGAGGCGTGGCGGATGGAAGAGGCTCGCACCGCGATCCTCAACATCGTCGACCCGCCCAAGGCCGAGATCAACAAGGTCTACATGGGTCGCGTCGTGAACATCACCAAGTTCGGTGCGTTCGTCAACATCCTCCCGGGTCGTGACGGCCTGCTCCACATCAGCAAGCTCGGACGCGGCAAGCGCATCAACGCTGTCGAGGACGTGCTCGAGCTAGGCCAGGAAATCGAAGTGATCGTCGAGGAGATCGACGATCGCGGCAAGGTCAGCCTGCGTCCGGCGGGCGATGCCCCCGAGGCCGGCGGCGAGTCATCATCGCCGTCATCGTCATCGTCATCGTCCGCGTCGCCGTCATCGTCGGCGTCGGCTCCGTCGCGCAGCTCGAACCCCGCTCCGCGAGCGGCGTCGGGTGACGTCGAGACGGTGTCGTTCGAGGCGTCGTTCGATGCCGAACTCGCCAGCGAGTTCGGTGACCTCGGGCCTGCCAGCGAGCGTCGTGACGACGACGATGGCAGCCGTGGCGGCGAGCGTCGCGGCGGTGGTGGTGGCCGTGGCGGCGACCGCGACCGTGGTCCCCGTCGGCACCGCTGATCCCATCTGAGCATCGGCCGGGCCGCGGGCGACCGCGGTCCGGCCGGTCTCGTTTTCTCATCAACATCATGTCGGAACGCATCGTCCAACTCCCCTCCGGGCTGACCGTCGCAGTCGAGCCGATGACTTCGACGCGTGCGGTGTCGATCGGTGTGTGGGTGGGGGTCGGTGCGCGCGACGAAGCTCCCGAGATCGCCGGGGTGAGCCACTTCCTCGAGCACGTGCTGTTCAAGCGCACACGCTCGCGTTCGGCGATCGAGATCAGCCAGGCGATCGATCGGGTCGGGGGCGACATCAACGCCTTCACGTCGAAGGAGTACACGTCGTTCTACTGTCGGCTGCCGGCACGCCATGTCGGGACCGGGATCGACATCCTGAGCGACGTCGTGACCAGGCCGGCCCTGTTGGACGACGACATCGACAGCGAGCGACAGGTCATCCTGGAGGAACTGGCGATGGACGACGACGTCCCCGAGGATGTGGCCCACCGAGAGTTCGCGGCGGCGCTCTACCCGAATCACGCCCTGGGCCGCGAGACAGCCGGCGACCGCACGACGGTGCGAGCACTCTCGGCGTCGGATCTGCGCCAGTTCTTCGAGCGCCACTACCGCACCGGCAACACCGTCGTGGCGGTCGCCGGCGCGGTCGATCCCGACCGTGTCATCGAACAGATAGAGGTGGCGTTCCAGGCCATGCCGAGCGGTGACGGCCGTGCCCAGCGGGTTGCGCCTGCCGGCCTCGACGGTTCCGATGCATCGATCACCATCGACGACGAGACCGAACAGGTTCACCTCGTCCTGGGTGGGCGGTCCCTGGCGCGCGACGACCAGGACCGCGAAGCACTCGACATCGCCAACCACATCTTCGGCGGCGGGTTGTCGAGCAGGCTCTTCGACGAGATCCGCGAGCGCCGCGGCCTCGCCTACTCGGTGTTCTCCTCGGTGTCGGCGTTCGCCGACACCGGATCGTGGTCGGTCTATGCCGGCACGCTGCCGGAACACGCCGACGAGGTCGACGGGCTGGTGCGCAGCGAGTTGGAGCGGCTCGTGGCAGACGGTGTGACCGCCGACGAGCTCGACATCGCCAAGGGGTACCTGACCGGCGCCTACGAACTCGGGCTCGAGGACTCCGGGGCGCGCATGTCACGTCTGGGCGGGCAGATCACCGTGCGCGGGCATGTCCGGTCGGTGGAGCGACAGCTCGAACGTTGGGAGTCGGTCGACCGCGCCGACGTGCAACGGGCGATCGAACGCGTCTACGCCGGCCCGACGCCGGTGCGAGTCGCCCTCGGACCGCGCTGACGGGATCTCGGCCGGTCGCACGTGAGTGCGACCAGGCGGTCGAGTTCGGCGATGTGGAGATCCGCCAGATCCCACAGGTCGGGAACGAGGTCGCGGTCGGCGACCAGGCCGAACTCGAGCCGGTCGAGGTAGCTGTGGACCGTGATGTTGAGACCGATCCCGCTCGTGATCGTCGACACCGGGAGATAGCGCTCCAGCTCGGCACCGGCGAAGTACAGCGGTTGGCGCGGACCCGGAACGTTCGAGATCACCACGTTGGTCGGCAACGTGAACCGGTTCGACAGTCGCGCCACGAGGCGCACGGCCGCCGTCGCCACCACCGGCGACAAGGTGTCGGTGGTCGCCATCAGGGTGTCGGCCGGGACCAGATCGAGCTGCCGCTTCGCCACGTCCATGGCGCGCCGGCATCGTTGCACGCGTTCAGCCGGGTCGTCGCAGTCGGTCGGAAGTTCGGCGACGATCGCCGACACCCGGTTGGTCCACGGGTCCTCCTCGAACCCGGTCCGGATCGACACCGGCACCAACGCCCGCAGCGGCACGTCCGGAAGGGCGTCGTGGCCGTCGAGGTAGGTCCGCAGAGCGCCGGCACAGATCGCCATCACCACGTCGTTGACGGTGGCGCCGGTGGCCTCCTTCACCCGTTTGATGTCGGACAGCGAGGCGGATCGGATCGCCAGTCGACGATGCGGCCCGATCCTGCGGTTCCACGGTGTGGGTGGCGCCGGTGTGGCCGGGAGCGTCACGCTTCGGATCTGTCGTGCCAGCGAGGCGCGTTGTTCGGTCGGCGCGGCGATCGAGGCGACCGCCCGTCGAGCTCGGCTCGCCCAACCGCTCAGGTTCCCCAGCCCGGCTGCGTCGGCGACGTTGCGCACCAGCCCGAGCTGGAGCCGCACCGCCTTGCCCGGATTGCCCGCCAGCCGTGCGGTCGTGAGTCGCAACATCTCCGACGCCGACGGCATCTGCTCGGGTTCCCATGGAATCGCGTGGTACGGCCACGGCGAATCGGCGTGGGGACTGGTGAGCAGGTGCAGCAGGATCACGCCCGCCGCACCGTCGATCGTGGCATGGTGGAACTTGGTGAGCAGCGCCCAACGGCCGTCCGGTAGGCCGTCGATCACGTACACCTCCCACAGCGGGCGCTCGCGGTCCATCGGGCGACCGATGATGCGCGCCACCTGGTCGGCGAGATGGACGTCATCGCCCGGTGCGGCCAGGGCGATCTGGCGCACGTGGTAGTCCAGGTCGAATGCCGGGTCGTCGATCCAGTACGGGTGGTCGAGGTGGAACGGCACCTCCACCAGCCGCCGCCTGAGTGGTTCGATGTGGCCGATCAGGGTGGCGAAACGGGCCCGCACCTCGAGGTACGGGTCGAACGCTGGGTCCGGCCGCGAGTAGATGCCGAGCCCGCTCACGTGGCCGTACGTCGTCGGCGTCTCCATGTAGAGGAACGCTGCATCGAGCCCACTGAGCTGCTTCACCGTCACAGTCTGACCGGACTCCGAGCCGGCCGCCAGTAGGGGCCGTGGCGGCCGTGTCGATCGGGACGGGTCTGACGAGGTGCAGGTTGCTACCGTCGATGCCGTGAGCGAACGCATCAGGGTTGGGGTCAACGGGGCAACCGGTCGGATGGGGAGCGCCGTGTGTGCCGCCGTCGCTGCCGATTCGGGGCTGGAGTTGGCGGCGGCTGTCACGCGCCGTCCCGATCGCCTGACGTTCCACGGCGTGCCCGCAGCGCGTGATCTGTCGGCGTTCGTCGACGCCGCCTGCGACGTGGTGGTGGACTTCACCGTCGCTGACGCGGCTCGCGTGAGCCTGCCGTGGCTTGCCTCGCAGCGGATCCACGCCGTGGTGGGTACGACCGGCCTGACCGAGAACGACGTCGCCGACCTGCGCGAGGCGTTCGTGCCGGGGACGGCCAACTGTCTGTATGCAGCCAACTTCGCCATCTCGGCGGTGCTGATGATGCGGTTCGCGGAGTTGGCGGCGCCGTTCTTCGACACCGCCGAGGTGATCGAGTATCACCATGATCGCAAGCTCGACGCACCGTCTGGAACGGCCGTCGCCACAGCCGACCGGATCTCGGCGGCGCGAGGTGCGGTGGCGTGGGCTCCGGACCCGACCGAGCACGAGGTGTTGGAGGGCGCCCGGGGCGGGCTGAGTTCCGGGCCGCACGGTGTGCGGGTCCACGGCGTGCGGATGCGCGGCATGGTGGCCCATCAGGACGTGATCTTCGGCGCCCAGGGCCAGACGCTCACCATCCGTCAGGACAGCTACGACCGTGACAGCTTCATGCCGGGCGTCGTCGTTGGATGCAAGCGGATCGCCGACCACCCGGGCCTCACGGTCGGCCTCGATCGCTACCTCGGACTCGACTGAGCGGGTCCGCCGTCGGGCGGCATGTATCAGGAACCCGTCGCTGGCCTCTGTTGTGCATGCCAGTTGCGGATTCGTTCGAGCCATCCCACGCCAACCCGGTCGCCCTGATCGGCTACATGCTGGCGCTGGCCACATTCGACCTGCTCGGCACCGTGCTCGCCAAGGAGTGGACCGTGCACCGAGCAGCGTGGCAGTTGATCGGAGGGGCGGCCTCGTTCATGGCGTTGTTCCTGGTGCTGGCGCTCGGCCTGCGCTACGCCGAGATGTCGATCATCACGCTCGGTTGGGTCGTGGTCCTGCAGACCTCCGTCCTCCTGATCGACCGGTCGAGGTACGGCACGTCGATCTCCATCGGTGGATGGCTGGCGATCGCCGCGATCCTGATCCTGCAGGGGTACCTGATGATCGCTGGGACCACCGCGCTCGGGCCGGCGGAGACGCCGACCCGAACGGAGTCGGTTCAGTCGAGCGCGGCCAGCGCCGCGTCGTAGTCCGGCTCGTCGGCGATCTCGCCGACGAGTTGTGTGTAGGCGACGCTGCCGTCGGCGTCGATCACGACCACGGCTCGGGTGGCGAGACCGCGCAGCGGGCCGCTCTCCAGTTTGAGGCCGTACTCGTCGGTGAAGTCGCTCCGGAACGCCGAGGCGGTCTTGACGTTCTCGATCCCCTCGGCCCCACAGAACCGGGTCATCGCGAACGGCAGGTCCTGCGAGACACACAGCACGATCGTGCCCTCACGCTCGGCGGCGCGCCGGTTGAACGTGCGCACGCTGGTGGCGCAGGTGGGGGTGTCGATGCTCGGGAAGATGTTGAGCACCACGCTCTGGCCGGCCAACGACTCGAGCGTGATCTCGCCGAGGTCGGCGCCGGTCAGGCTGAAGTCAGGTGCCTTGGAACCGACTTCGGGGAGCTCGCCGTTGGTGTTGAAAGGATTGCCGCGGAGGGTCACTGTTGCCATCCGCCGATTGTGTCACGAATCGAGTTCGAAATCGCGTCCGCGGTAGAGGTTGCGGCTCACCACCAGCACGCTCAGCACGATCGAGATGATCAACGCCGGTGTCTGGTACCGGGCGAGGAATCGCAGCACGCTGTCGACTTGATCGTCGGCGAGTTTGGCGACCAACCACCAGAACGGCAGGCGCACGGCGAGCCCGATCGTGACCAGCACCGCCATCCTGCGGGTCGACATCTTGGTGATGCCGGTGATGGCGGCGACGATGTTGGATCCCGCGAAGAACGGGACCACGAACCACTCGGCTGCGTGGAACATCTGCATGATGCCGTTGATCTGCTGGGGGGTGCTCCCGAGGAACTTGCCGAACCAGACCAGGACGGTGCGCCCGTAGGCGCGCCCGATCAGGTGGCAGACGACGAACGCCAGCGCCAGCCGGGCGAAGGCGATCGCCCCGTACGACCACCACTCCATCTGGCCGGCGACCAGCAGCAGGTGACGCACCCGGCTGCTGAGTGCCAGCAGACCCTCGGGATTGGTGTTCACCCATTTCGCCGACACCGCGGTGCCGATGTTGGAGCACACCACGAGTGCGACGAAACCGGCCAGCGTGAGCGGGGCCCACCGCGGACGTGTCACTGCGACGGGATCGACCGATGGCGCCCCCAGGCCGTCGGGGGTGGTCGCTGCGGTCGATTCGCTCACCGCCGCGACGCTACCGCAGCACCGATCGACCGCAGCGGCGAACCATCGCAACCAGGCGATTCAATCCGAGAGCGAGCCGGTCGCTAACTTGCGCAGGCGTGCCACGCGAGCGATCCATCCGTTTAGCAACCGTGCTGTTGATCGGCGTGGGGTCGGGGAGTGGATTGTCGGGTTGCGGCGACGACGGCCCCCGGCTGGTCGTGCAGTCTGCCGCCGCACCGGTTACCGAGCAGGCGGGGTCGTCGCCGGCGTCGTCACCAGTGGTGAGTACCGCTGACGCAGTGGTGGTTCCCGCTGCCACCGAGCCGCCCGTCGTCACGGTGACGCCGACCGGGGTCGTCGTCCAGATCACCGCCCTCGACAACTCGTTCCGACCGCAGTCGATCGAGATCAACATCGGCGACGAGGTGGTCTGGGAGAACCGGGGCCGTAACGAGCACAACGTGTTGCGCGTCGAGGGCGACGGATGGGGCGTCGAAGCGCCGAGTTTCCAACCGGGAGACCGGTACGGGTTCGTGTTCAGCGAGCCGGGCGAGTATCACTACTACTGTTCGATCCACGGCAACGAGCAGGCCGGGATGACCGGCACGATCAGCGTCAGCGCGTGATTGTCGTCGGCGACACGTGGTGCAAACCAATCAAGACGTGACATGAGTCGACAGAGATGAGGGGCATGATGCAACGAGACCGACTTCACCGAGCGATCGCTCTCGGCGTCCTGGCGGCACTCGCCGTCGCCGGATGCGGTGGTGGCGACGACCGGACCTCGGTGACCACGGCCGGCGCCGAGACGGGTGCACCGGCGACCGAGCCGGCCTCGAACGCGCTCCCCGACACCGAAGCGCCGGTCACCGCGGCGCCAGTGACGGACGCGGCGACGACCGCCGCGCCCGCCAGTGATGCACCTGCCTCGACCGCGGTCGAGGCAGGTGTCGACGGCATTCGATCGGTGCCCGAGGAGTACCCCACGATCCAGGCTGCCGTCGATGCCGCCGACGAGGGCGACCTGATCCTGATCGGTCCCGGCACGTACCGCGAGGCGGTCGACGTGCAGACCGACAACCTGACCATCCGCGGCCTCGATCGTGACGGGGTGGTGCTCGACGGTGAGCTCGAACTCGACAACGGCATCCGGGTGCTCGGTGCGTCGGGCGTGGCGGTCGAGAACCTGACCGCCATGAACTACACCAACAACGGCGTGTTCTTCGTGGGTGTCACGGGGTATCGGGCGTCGTTCATCAACACGTACCGCACGGGTGACTACGGGATCTACGCCTTCGACTCGATGGTCGGCCAGATCGAGGAATCGCACACGGTGGGGAGCAAGGACGCCGGCGTCTACATCGGACAGTGCTACCCGTGCGACGCGGTCATCGACAATCTGCTCTCGGAGCACAACGGGCTCGGCTACTCGGGCACCAACTCGGGCGGCAACCTGTTGATCGTGAACTCGACGTTCCGGTTCAACCGAGTCGGTGTCGTGCCGAACTCGGGAAGCTATGAACTGTGCTACCCGGAGCGTGAAACCACCGTGGTGGGCAACCTCGTGTACTCCAACAATCAGGCCGACACACCAGCGATCGACGTGGCGCTGCTCGCACAGGGCAACGGCATCCTCGTCGCGGGAGGGATCGGCAACGTGGTGTCGCGCAACCGCGTGTGGGACCACGACCGCACGGGCATCGGCCTCGTGCCATTCCTCGAGGAGGACCCGAACGACGACCTCCCCACACCGGAGGAGTGGGCCGTACCGTGCAGCGAACAGAAGCAGCAGGCTCCGACCATCCCGAACGGCTCGCTGTTGTGGGACTCGTTCAACAACACCGTCACCGGCAACGCCGTCAGCGACAGCCGCGAGGCCGACATTGCAGTGGCGTCCGCCGGAGGCGACATCTCGACGTTCGGCAACTGCTGGGCCGACAACGAGTACGCCACCTCAGCGCCACTCGAACTCGAACTGCTGGCGCCATGTGGCGGAACCGGTTCGGGTGATTGGACGGCCGGGGACCTGGGCGTGGCGCGGTGGCTGGCGGAGCAGGCTGCTCTGCCACCCGAGGTCGACTGGAAGGTTGCCCCGTTGCCGGAGTTGGGTTCACATGAGGGCATGGCCGACGCTGCCACGGCACCCGCCCATCCGGCCACCGACGTGCCGTACCCGGTCGATCTCGATGCGATCACCCTGCCCGACGCTCCGGCCACCTGATCGAGCCATGCGCCGTTGCGCGGTCACGCGCGCAGTGCTGGCCGTGACGGCCTTGGTGGGCGTCACGGCGCTCGCCGGGTGCGGCGGAAGCGGCGACGCCGTGGCATTCGCCGCCCCCGATCGAGTGGTCCGTGGCCCGCAGGGGGCGGTCGGCCAGTTCACGGTCGACTGCGCCTTCGATCATTTCGCCCCGGACGACCCGATCGTGCATCCCGGCATGCCGGGGATGTCGCACCTGCACCAGTTCTTCGGTGCCGTGGGGGTACGTGCCGACTCGACCTACGACGAGCTCACGGCGGGAGCGACCACGTGTCGCCAGCAGGCCGACACGGCTTCGTACTGGGCGCCGGTGCTGCTCGACCCGGAGGGGCGGCCCGTCGCCCCGTTGCGGTCGGTCGCCTACTACCGCGCCGGCCCAGGGGTGGCGCCGGATTCGGTGGTCGAGTACCCGCCGGGTCTGATGCTGGTCGGCGGTGATGCGTCGGCCGAGCGTGAGCAGTCGACGGCGGTGGTGGCGTGGTCGTGCGGGACCGGCTCGGAGCGCGACGTGCACCCGCCGGATTGCACCGGCGCCCAGAGCCTGCGGTTCATCGTCACCTACCCGGACTGCTGGAACGGGGCCGACATCACCTCGGCGGACTTCTCCGACCCGGACGAACGCAACGCCGTGTACAGCGCAGCGGGGGAGTGCCCCGAGTCGCATCCGGTCCACATCCCGCAGCTCCAGTTCGCGATCGACTACCCCCCGCAGCCGGCCGACACGCTCGACGCGCTCACGTTGAGCTCGGGTGACATCATCACCGGTCACGCCGACTTCTGGAATGCCTGGGACCAGACCAAGCTCGGCAACGAGGTCGCGCACTGCATCCGGCGCGACCTGGTCTGCAACGTCAGCGGCTGACCCACCGATCACATTCGGCCGGCGGCCGTCACGCGCTGCAGGAACTGCCGTGTGCGTTGCTCGCGAGGAGCGTCGAACAGCTCCGCCGGTGGCGCCGCCTCGAGGATCCGCCCCTGGTGGAGGAAGCACACCCGGTCGGAGATCTCACGGGCGAACGCCATCTCGTGGGTGGCGAGCAGCATCGTCATGCCCTCCTGCTTCAACTCACGGACGAGGTCGAGCACTTCGCCCACCAGCTCCGGATCGAGGGCGGACGTGATCTCGTCGAGCAGCATCACCTCGGGTTGCATCTGCAGGGCGCGGACGATCGCCACCCGTTGCTGCTGGCCACCGCTCAACCGGTCCGGGTAGTCGGCAGCCTTGTCGGTCATGCCGATCCGGTCCAGCATCGACATCGCACGTTCCTGGGCATCGGCTCGGGAACGGCCGAGCACCTTGATCGGCGCCAACGTGATGTTGTCGAGCACGGTCATGTGCGGGAACAGGTTGTAGCTCTGGAACACCATCCCGATCCGGCGCCGGACCGGGTCGGGGTCGCGGCCGGGTTCGCTGATGTCGTCGTCGTCGAGCAGCACGCGACCGTCGTCGATCGGCTCCAGCAGGTTGGTGCACCGCAGCAGCGTGGACTTGCCGCTGCCGCTGGCGCCGATCAGCGAGATCACCTCGCCGGCCGCGACCGACAGGTCGATCCCGTCGAGCACGAGCTTCGAGCCGAACGACTTGCGGACACGCTCGAATCGGAGCTTCATCGCACGGCCGTCCCACTGGTACGCAGACGTTCGCGCCGCATCAGATGGTCGGCGGTGCGCGTCAGCGGGATCGACATCGCCATGAACAGCAGGGCGGCCACCACGAACGGTGTGAAGTCGAACAGCTTGTCCTGCAGCACGTCGGCGCGCCGGAAGGCCTCGATCGGGCCGAGGAAGCTGACCAGCCCGACGTCCTTCTGGAGGCTGACCATGTCGTTGATCAGCGGCGGAACGACCTTGCGGACCGCCTGCGGCAGGATCACGTGGCGATTGGTGGCGCTCGTGCTCAGCCCCAGCGCTCGGGCGGCGGCACGCTGGTTCTCGTGCACTGCCTCGATCCCCGCCCGAAACACCTCGGCCACGTACGCCGAATACGTGATCACCAAGGCCGTGGCCCCGAGGAACAGCAGCGTCGAGATCGACACCGGACCGATCGACAGTTGGCGCTTGTTGATCAACCCGGCGAAGCCGAATCCGATCATGTAGATCCACAGGATCACCGGCACGCCGCGCACCACGTCGGTGTAGACGGTGGCGAACAGGCGCATCGGGAACAGCACGGGTGATCGAACGCTGCGTGCCAATGCCAGCAGCAGGCCGAACGTGAGGATGCAGACCGAGCACACGAGGAAGATCCGGACGTCGAGCCAGAACGCCTTGAGGATCGGCCGGAACGAGGCACGGAACGTTGCGCCGTGGAAGAACGAGCGGCGCACCTTGGGCCACCCCGACAGTCGCGGCACGAGGGTGACCACGAGCACGACGACGGCGGTCGTGCTGGCCGTGGCGAGCACCACCCCGCGTCGCCGTTGGCGACGTTCGAACTGTTGGCGTCGCGAATGCGGAGGGGCCGACACCGCGGTGGTGTCGGCCCCTGCATCGTTCGTCACGGGCGTGACGCTAATCGTGGCGCCGGCCCGTCACCGTGTTCTCGACGAGGGCCGGACGCTGCTCGTCAGTTGAGCGTGATGATCGGCGCTTCGGTGTAGTCCGCCATCCACGTCTGCGTGATCTGGTCGAGCTCGCCGGAACCCTTCAGCGTCTCGAGCGCCATGTCGACGCATTCGGTGAGCGGGCTGTCCTTGGCGAGCAGCATCCCGAACTGGTCGGTGCCGCTGCCTTCGATCTGTCCGAACACCTTGGTGCCCTCGATCTCGACCGCCGTGATGTACAGGGCGGTCGGCAGGTCGCTGACCACGGCGTCGATCTGGTTGCTCTCGAGTGCCGACTTGGCGGTGGCGTTGTCGTTGAAGATCAACGGTTCCGACGTGGGCTGGATCGTGTCCTCCACGTAGCCGACGCTGGTGGTCCCGGCAGCGACGCCGATCTTGAGGCCCTGCAGATCGGCCAGCGTGGCGGCACCGGCTGCGGTCGAGTCGGCGAGTCCGAAGATCGCCTGAGCGGCGCTGTAGTAGCCCTCGCTGAAGTCGACGACCTCGGCCCGCTCGGGTGTGATCGTGTACTGCTGGAGGTTGATGTCGAAGTCCTTGGCGCCGGGTGCGATGGCGGCGTCGAAGGCGGTGCGGGTCCAGGTGACGGCGGCGCCGGTGAACCCGAGTTCACGGGCGACGGCCATGGCCACAGCGGCCTCGAACCCCTGGCCGTCTTCGGGGGTTGCGTCATTGATCACGTAGGGCGGGAAGGCCGGCTCGCCGGTGGCGATCGTGAGCACGCCGTCGGTCACGGTCTTGCCGGCGGCGCAGTCGGCGGCCGCCGACGCCGACTCGGTCGCCGGCGTGGTGCCCGGGGCGTCGGTGACGGCCGGAACCTCCGTTGCGGTCGGAGCTTCGGTGGCGGTCGGTGTCGCCTCGTCGCTGCCGCAGGCGGCGAGTGCGAGCGAGGCGACGATGACCGATGCCAGGACGGTGGGGCGCGAGATGGTGCGCATGGTGGTTTCTCCCTTGGTTCAGGTGTTCACGCTGAGGACGCCACGCTAGCGATTCGTCGGCGATCCTTGAGCGACGCTTGACACGGGGCGCCTTGACGATGAGACAGATTGTGTCTTATTGTCTCATCGATGGCGACGACGGCCGAGACCCGGATCCTCGACGCAGCGAAGCAGTGCTGCGAGCGATGGGGTTTGGAACGCGTCACCGTCGACGACATCGCCGCCGAGGCGCGGGTCTCGCGGGCCACGCTGTATCGCCTCTTCCCGGGCGGCAAGGACGTGTTGTTCGAGGCCCTCCGGGTGCGCGAACTGGACCAGTTCTTCACCGTGCTCGCTGCCCACGTCGTCGAAACCGACAATCTGGAGGATCTGCTCGTTGCCAGCGTGGTCACCGCAACGCGGGAGCTGCGCGCCGACGAACATCTGGCGGCGATGATGGCCTCCGAGCCGGGCGAGATGCTCAGCCAGCTCACCGTGGCAGGCCTGCCCCGCATCATCCGGATGGCCACCGCCACGCTGGCCCCGGCGGTCGCGACCTACCTCGCGCCCGAGGCATCTCGACGCCTGATCGACGTGTTGTCGCGGCTCACCATCTCGTACTTCCTCGCCCCCAGCGAGCAGATCGATCTGGGCGACGAGGCGTCGGCTCGCCATTTCCTGCGCCCGGTGATCGCCATCCTCGCCCCCGCCCACGCCCACCTGTCCGCCCAGCCCTGATCTCCCACCCCCTGATCTCCCACCCCCTGATCTCCCACCCCCTGATCTCCCACCTTTACGGAGCACGACATGACCGTCACCCATTCCAGCAACGAAGCGATCATCGGTCGCGACGAGATCAACGACATCGAAGCGATCATGTCAGTGACCAACACCGACGTCGACGAGGTCGAGCACATCGTCAAGAACAACGCCGACACGATCTTCACGTGGGACTACTCGCTCGCTCGGCCGCAGCTTCGCAAGCTGTACGAGAAGGCCAAGGTCGGTCAGTGGAACTCCACGACCGATCTCCCGTGGGACACCAACGTGGAACCTGACGCGGTCGTCTCCAAGGATCAGTCGGCGTTTGCCTCGGGTCTCTCGCCCGACCACTACCACGGCACCGTGGTCGAGAAGTGGGGCGACAAGGAGTGGCTCGAGTTCGGCATCGATCAGCGCAAGTGGACGCTGTCGCAGTTCCTGCACGGCGAGCAGGGGGCCTTGCTGTGCACCGCAAAGATCGTCGAGACCGTGCCGTGGTACGACGCCAAGCTGTACGCCTCGACGCAGACGATGGACGAGGCCCGCCACGTCGAGGTCTTCCATCGCTACATCGACGAGAAGATGGGTGGCGGGTTCCAGGTCAACGCCCACCTTCGAATGCTGCTCGACGACATCATCAACGACTCGCGGTGGGACATGACCTACCTCGGCATGCAGGTGATGGTCGAAGGGTTGGCACTGGCGGCGTTCGGCTTCATGCACCAGATGACGGAGGAGCCGCTGCTCAAGCAGCTGCTGCGTTACGTCATGAGCGATGAGGCGCGCCACGTCGCGTTCGGCGTGCTGTCGCTCAAGGAGGTGTACGACGGGATGACCGATGCCGAGATGAAGGATCGTCAGGAGTTCGCCTTCGAGGCCGCGATCCGGATGCGCGACCGGTTCCTGTCGCAGGAGGTCTGGGAGAAGCACGGTGTCAACCCGCGTGACGTGGTGCCGTTGATCCTGCGCGACCCAACCCGTGACATCTTCCAGCAGATGCTGTTCAGCAAGATCGTGCCGAACTGCAAGAAGCTCGGCCTGCTCGACCGCAACGACCAATGGCTGCGCCGTCGCTTCGAGGAGATGAACGTGATCCAGTTCGAGGACTGGGAAGACACCGGGAGCGAGTACATCAAGTTCGAACTCGACGGGGCCCAACCCCAGCCCATCGCCGGCTCCTGACCAGCGCGGCCCGGCGCGGCGTCAGGCCGTGCCTGGCCACCGGAACGCTCGCCGTACCTGTTCGGGTTCGCCCGGATCCCGATCCACGGCCGACTCGGGAAATGACGGTGGCACCCCGTCCCCGTCGCGTCGTATCGTGGCGGTGGTGGAGACTCGTCCGGTCGACCGCTTCCTCGCCGCTCAGCGAGCGGCGCTGAGCGCGACTGCGTCCGAACGGGTCGGAGGGCGGCGTCGTTGGCTGGCGTTGACGCTCGGGCTGGCACCGATGCTGGCCGTCGCCCTGCTCCCGATCACCGCCGTGCTCATGGTCGCCGTGGCGGTGGTGGCCGGCGTCACCGCCAACTGGGTCGACGTGGTCCTTCCGGCGACGTTGTGCGTGGCAGGCGCGGCATGGGCGGCGAGACGATCCCTGGCGGCGTCGATGTCGCCGCCGTTCGGTCGTCGCCGAACGGTCGTTGCGGCGGCAATCACGGTCGGGTTGTGCGTCGCCGCGGCGACCGAAGTGGTCTCGGGTAGCCGCGCCCCCGACCCGGTGCTGGCGATGTGGTTCCTCGCCTTCGCGTGGCTGTTCGTGTTCCTCCCGATGGCGGGTCAACGCTGGAGCGGTGTCGAACGGGCGATGTGGATCGTCGGTCCGCTGTTCACGGCGATCGTGATCGTCGTGGTCTGGACCGAGGGCTTCTTCGCCTACCGGTTCGACCGCTCGGTCGACGAGTTCGATGCGTACGTCGCCGAACTCGACGCCGGCCTCAAATACCACGCAGGCGCCCGGCTCGGATACTTCGAGATCGAGGCACGCGGCCGCCTGCGTGGCTGCGATCGTGCGTTCCGGATCGACGGCTGGCACGAGAGCGATCAACGATGGATCGCACATTGCCCGGATGGCAAGCCCGACGGGCGCCGGATCCGCCGCCTGACGGGCGACTGGTACCAGTTCCCCGGCTGAAGCCGGTTAGCGACGGCGGTCGAGCAGGAACGACGCGATCCAACGCCCGACCACCGCGTTGTCCGTCGGCACGTCGGCGATGCGGGCCAGGGCCGCATCGGTGACCTCGTCGCCCATGCGGGGTCGCCGCGCTTCGACCAACCCGGCGATGTAGTCGGCGTCGTACTCGGGATGGTCCTGGACACACAGGATGGTGTCGTCCACGAGGTAGATCGGATGATCGGCGGTGGTGCCGGAACCGATCGTGACACCACCAGACGGGATCTCGTGGGCGACGTCCTGGTGCATGGCGTGGATGCGTACGTCGCCGCCCTCGAACCATGCTGTGTCGTCGACGCTGATCCAGTGCGGCCCTGCCTTCCATTCCCCGGCGGGTGCCGCTCGGCCGCCGAGCGCATGGGCGACGACCTGGTGCCCGAAACACACGCCGACCAGCCGGGCCCGGTGATCTCGGACCGACTGGATGAACTGGCGGAGCGCCACGATCCACGGTTCGTCGGAGTACGAGTCGTAGCGGGCACCGGTGATGATCCATCCGTCGCACTCGGTGGGGGAGCCCGGCAGCTCGCCGTTGACCACGTCGTACGTGCGGGTGCGGATCGACGGCTCGGCGCGCTGCAACATCTCGGCGTACATGTCGTCGTAGTCGCGGCCCTTCGAAGCGTCGAGCAACTCCGGCCCGACGTGGTCGCAGGCGAGGATCCCGATCAATGGGTTCGATCGCACATCAGCGGTGGGAGCGGGGATCTCGTCGGCCGGCACGCCCGAAAAGCTAGCTCGGACGCGACGAAGGCCCCACCGCCTGAGCGGAGGGGCCCTCGTAAGACGGTCGAGCTGCAGGGTCGCTACAAGGTGCCGTGCTCCAGCGCATCGAGTTCGCGCTCGATCGCTGCCAGTTCCTCCGGGTTGCCCTGCACCTTCGGGCCGGTGAACCACTTGCGGCCCGAGAGCTGCCAGTACAGCCAGAACAACAGCGCCGCCCCGATGATCAACGGTGCCGTGAAGTTGAAGTTGTTCTGTCGGAAATAGGTGTTGACGACACCGTCGTCGCGGGTGAACCCGATCTCGGGGATCTCGTTGCCCGAGCCCCACGGCCGCCAGAACGGCCAGAACAGCGGTGCGAAGAACAACACGGTGATCAGTCCGATCCACGCCAGCGACGTCCAACCGACCAGTTTGTGACGTCCCTTGAGGTTCCACGGACCGACCTGGAAGTTGGGGTTGGTCAGCCGCAGGTAGATCGGAATCGCGTACGAGATGTACAAACCGATGACGCAGATCCCGGTCATCGCGAAGAATGCGGTCGAGTAGCGACCAGCTCCTTCGCCCTTTACGTAGAGCGAACTGGCGCCGGCGATCGCCGACAGGGTGACGCCGAGCCACACCGCGTTAGTAGGCGTTCGGGTCTTGGGATTGATCTTGTGCCACCACTTCGAACCGGGGAGCGCACCGTCGCGGCTGAACGCGTACACCATTCGGCTGTTGGCGGTGACGGCAGCCATGCCGCAGAAGAACTGGGCCACGATGCAGATGAACACCAACAACTTGGCGGTCCCGGTGCCGACGGCGGACGAGATCAACCGGTTCGCGGCGTTGACCAGGAACGGATCCTCGGCCGGTCCGAACGCGAGATCGACGTACGCAGTGTCGCCCTTCTTGGGCAGGGCCGAGATCATCGAGAGGTTCAACACCAGTGCTGCGATCGCCGAGATGTAGATCGAGCGGACGATTGCCTTCGGAGCTTCGGTACGGGCTCCGACCGTCTCCTCGCTGACGTGCGCCGACGCATCGAATCCCGTGATCGTGTATTGCGCGAGGAGGAGTCCGAGACCGAACAAGTAGATGCTGACGAACACTCCACCGGACCAGCCGCTCATGCTGCCTTGTGTGAACGGAAGGTAGTCGGGGAACTCCTCGGCCGAATCGAACGCGCCGCCGATACCACGGGTGTTGGTCGGCGCGATGAACAACACGCCCGCGATGATCAAGACGCCGACCACGTGCCACCAGACGCTGATGTCGCCCAGGATCTTCACGAGGTTGATGCCGAAGGTGTTCAGCAACCCGTGGGCGATCAGCACGAGCAGGAAGATCACGAACACGTTCCCGACACCGAGCTTGAACCCGTCGTCGAACATCCGGATGAAGTAGGCGATGAAGACCGCCAGTGCGTAGTCCACCGACGCGATCACGCCGATCTGCCCCAACAGGTTGAACCACCCGGTGAACCATGCCCATTTGGCGCCGTTGCGACGCTCACCGGCCAGCTTGGCGGACCAGTAGTACAGGCCGCCGGCGGTCGGATACGCCGAGCAGATCTCACCCATCGCCATGCCGACCAAGAGGGCGAAGAAGCCCACGATGATCCAGCCGAGCGTGATGACGCGCGGCCCGCCGGTGACCATGCCGAGCCAGAAACTGGTCGTGCCGCCTGCCAGGATCGAGATGATGGAAAAGCTGATGGCGAAGTTGCTGAACGTGCTCATGCCACGTTTCAGCTCTTGCGCGTAACCGAGTGAGTGCAGGTGTGCCCTGTCCTCGTCGATGGTGTGATCGGACACCGGACCCCCTTGGGTGACAAGTTGAGTGAAACGAGGTCAGATCCCCCTCTGAACACTGACCTCGGACCATTGCATAGCAGGCCGGGATATCCGTTTCGCGAACGCTGCGCGACCGACGCGTGTGCGGCTGGCGCGCCTGTTCCACCGCCGGTCGCCTGCGGAACGACAACGGCGTTGCGAGCCGTGGATCATCGCGCCACGATGGGGTCTACGATCGCACTCACGCCAGCTATCTCCGGAGCCTGACATGCCACATTTCGGACGAGTTCTCTCGGCCATGGTCACCCCGTTCGACGACGAAGGGGAGCTCGACCTCGACGTCGCCGTGGCGTTGGCGCAGTACCTGCAGTCGCACGGCCACGACGGGCTGGTCCTGGCCGGCACCACCGGCGAGGCGCCGGTGCTGAACGACGACGAGCGGCTGAGCTTGTTCGCCGCGGTGATCGAGGCGGTCACGATCCCGGTCGTGGCCGGTACCGGCACCAACGACACCCGCCACTCGGTGCATCTGACCAAAGAGGCCAAGGCGCTCGGCGCCGCCGGTGTGCTGGCGGTGTGCCCGTACTACAACCGTCCGTCGCAAGCCGGTATCGACGCCCACATGCGGGCGATCGCCGCCGCCAGCGATCTGCCGGTGATGGTCTACGACATCCCGGTTCGCACGGGCCGCAAGATCACCACCGCGTCCTTGCTGGCGATGGCTCGCGAGGTGCCCAACATCGTGGCCCTCAAGGACGCCGCCGGAAATCCGGGCGAGACGGCGGCACTCATCAGTTCGGCGCCGGCCGGGTACGAGGTCTACAGCGGCGACGACAGCCTCACGCTGCCGCTGATGGCGAGCGGGATCGTCGGAGTCGTCGGTGTCGCGACGCACTGGACGGGCGACGATCATCAACTGATGTTCGATCTGTGGGACAAGGGCGACGTGGTCGGGGCGCGACTCGTGAACGCACGTATGCTCGAAAGCTTCGTCTTCGAGACCGGCGACGACGCCCCCAACCCGATCCCGACCAAGGCGATGTTGCGGCACCTCGGCTTTGCCGTCGGCCAGGCCCGTCTCCCGATGGGCCGGGCACCCGATTTCGTCGATCGTCGGGCTCCCGAGGTGTGGGCCAACTTGCAGCGGTGGCGCGACGCCTACCCGGATCGCCCGTAACCTACGCCGCATCATGACAGCACCGGTCCGTATCACGTTCCTCGGCGGCCTCGGCGAGATCGGTCGCAACTGCATGGCGATCGAGCAAGGCGAAGGCGACGATCGCTCGATCCTGTTGATCGATTGCGGGTTGATGTTCCCCGATGCCGACATGCACGGGATCGACCTCGTGCTCCCCGACTTCACCTATCTGCGCGACCACGCCAACCAGATCGCGGCGCTGGTCGTCACACACGGCCACGAGGACCACGTCGGCGGAATCCAGTACCTCATGCGCGACCGCGATGGGATCGGTCACCTTCGCGACCAGCCGCTGCCGGTCTACGGGGCGCGACTCACGCTCGGGCTGGCCCGTTTCCGGATCGAGGAAGCCGGACTGCTCGGTCGCATCGACATGCGCCCGGTGGCCGACAACGCCACCATCACGGTGGGGCCGTTCGAGGTCGAGTTCATCCCGGTCACGCACTCGGTGCCGCACGCTCATGCGATCGCGGTCCACACCGGCCAGGGCGTCATCATCCATTCCGGTGACTGGAAGCTCGACCTGCACCCCGTGGACGGACGGCTCACCAACCTGTCGCGGCTGGGACAGCTCACCGCCGGGCCGGGCGTCCGTCTGTTGATGGCCGACTCGACCAATGCCGAGGAGCACGGCCACGCCCCGAGCGAGACGACGATCGGCGGCGTGCTGCGCAGTCTGTTCGCCGAGCACCGCGGGCGCCGGATCGTCACGGCCAGCTTTGCCAGCCACCTGCACCGGATCCAGCAGATCGCCGATGCCGCCGTGGCCGACGGTCGCAAGGTGGCCACACTCGGGTTGAGCATGAAGAAGAACGTGCGACTCGGTCGTGACCTCGGCGTGCTGTCGATCCCGGAGTCGTCGCTGATCGACATCGACGACATCGACCAATACGAACCGGGTCAGGTGTGCGTGATCTCGACCGGTTCGCAGGGCGAGCCGATGTCGGCGCTCTCGCTGCTGGCACGCGGGGAGAACAAGTTCCTGAAGCTCGGCGAACACGACACGGTGATCCTGTCGAGCCACGCCATCCCCGGCAACGAGAGCAACGTCAACAAGGTGATCGACGGACTGCTGCGACGCGGGGCGATCGTCGTCCACTCGGGCGTGGCCGACGTGCACGCGACGGGCCATGCCCAGGCCGACGAGATCAAGACCTACCTGTCGCTGGTGCAGCCGGAGTTTTACGTCCCGATCCACGGCGAGTACCGACACATGATGGCCAACGCCAAGCTGGGCGAGGTGATGGGCATCCCGCGCGACCGGGTCGTGCTGTGCGAGGACGGCGACGTGATCGAACTCTCCGACAGCGGTCTGGACCACGTCGGCCGCGTTCCTTCCGGTTACGTCTACGTCGACGGGATCGTTGGCGACGTGGGCCAGGGCGTGATCCGTGACCGGCATGTCCTCGGCGAAGAGGGCGTGGTCGTGGTGGTCGTCACGGTCGACGTGCAGACCCGCAAGGTGCTCACGGGCCCGGACATCATCACCCGCGGCTGGGTCTACGCCCCGGAGGCAGAGGATTTGCTCGACGAGGCGTGCGACGTCGTGTCGGCCACGGTCGAACGGTCGCTCGCCAACGGCGTGCGCGACGTGGAACAACTCGAACGCGAGGTCCGCCGGGCGGCGGGCAAGTTCGTGAGCGAGCGCACCCGGCGTCGTCCGATGATCGTCCCCGTCGTCCTGGAGACCTGACCCCGACGATCGGGAAGATGCGTCCGGGGGCATGCCCCGCTCACCGGATCGAACATTGGTACGGTGGGCGGAACCATGAGCAACAACACGTGGGGATCCTCGAAGCAGTCGCGCGGCCCGAGTTCGGGCCGGTCCTCGCGCGCTGGTAGTGGTGCCTCCGGATCGCGTGCGTCGGGTTCCGGTTCGCCCAAATCGTCCGGTTCGCGTTCGTCGGGATCGCCCAAATCATCCGGTTCGCGGTCGTCGGGCTCGCGGCAGGGCTCGCGATCGAGTGCCGGTGGCGCGCGCGGCAACGTGCGCGACCTCACGCCGCCTGGCACCCGGCGCCGTGACCTCGCCCAGACCGAGTTGCGGCAGGCCGTCGCCGGGCGCGAACACGACTTCGTCGGCGTCGTCCTGATCGGAGCCGGGCTGCTGCTCGGCTTGGCGATCTACCTCGATCTGGCGGGCCCGCTCGGCCGTGGCATCGAGACGTTCGTCGGCTGGTGTCTCGGCGTCGGGCGTTTCCTGCTCCCCGTGGTGCTGGTCGCCTCGGGCGTTGCGTTGGTCAAGAAGGGCCAGTCGTCCAGCCCGACCCGCCTGCTGATCGGCTGGGGTCTGATCGGTGCATCCGCACTCGGCATCATGGATGCCGTACGCCACCCGGACTCGTTCAAGGACTTCGACGGGATGGGCCGCGCCGGTGGATTGGTGGGTGCGGTAATCGGCGAGCCGTTGCGAGCGCTGCTGGCCACCGCCGGCGCGGTGTTGGTGCTGCTGGCGTTGGGCCTGGCCGGGGCGATGCTGATCACCCAGACCTCGTTGCGCACGATGGCGTCGCACACCGGCCGCGGCGTCGGAGCGGTCGCCAAGCCACTGGGTCGGGCCACCAGGCGTGCCCTGTCGGATCTGTCCACGCTCAACAGCGACCGGGAACCGGGCGACGAGCGCGGCAGTGCCGGCTCGCGTCGCAGCCGTCGCCGGTACGCCGACCCGACGGGCGATGGCGATGCGTCCGCGCTCGCAAGCGGCGCCGCGTCGACGGCGCTGTACGACGGCGCCGGGGATCTCGAACAGCTCTACGGGGGAGCCCCGCCGATCGCCGGCGAACCCAAGAAGCGCAAGAAGCCGCTCGTCAAGGGCGGGTCCGAACAGGTCACGCTGCCGATCGACGGCAAGCAGGTCGGCGAGTGGGTGCTGCCGCCGATCGCGCTGTTGAAGCAGGCCGGCCAGCAGACGGTCAACATGGTCGAGATCGAGGCGCGTGGCAACACGCTGCAGGAATCGCTGGCATCGCATGGGGTCGAGACGCAGCTCGTCGGCATGACGGTCGGCCCGACCGTCACGCGCTACGAACTGGAACTCGGGCCGGGCGTGAAGGTGGCGCGAGTCACGAGCCTCCAGAAGGACATCGCCTATGCCATGGCGGCGGTCGATGTCCGGATCCTCGCCCCCATCCCCGGTCGCTCGGCGATCGGTGTCGAGGTCCCCAACCACAAACGTCAGCTGGTCGCTCTCGGTGACCTGATGGTGTCGACCGAGGCGGCCGAGGCCACCCACCCGCTGCAAGTGGCGGTCGGCAAGGACATCGCCGGTCGAGCGGTGTTCCTCGACATCTCGACCACGCCGCACCTGTTGATCGCCGGTGCCACCGGCGCCGGCAAGTCGAGCGGGATCAACTGCATCATCACGTCGTTGTTGATGCGCACCACGCCCGACCAGGTGCGCCTGATCCTGATCGACCCGAAGCAGGTCGAGATGGGCCAGTACCAGAAGCTCCCGCACCTGCTCACCCAGCCCGTCACCAATCCCAAGAAGGCCGCCAATGCGCTCGGCTGGGCGGTCAAGGAGATGGAGCGCCGCTACGACATCCTCAGCGAGGTCGGCTACCGCGACATCACCGGCTACAACGCCGCGGTCGTGAAGGGTGAGATCCCGCCGCCCCCAGGCGTGGAGGTGTCCGAGACGCCCTACGAGCACATGCCCTACATCGTGGTCGTCGTCGACGAGCTCAACGATCTGATGATGGTTGCCGCTCGCGACGTGGAGGAATCGATCACCCGCATCGCCCAGAAGGCTCGGGCGGTCGGCATCCACCTGATCGTCGCCACGCAGCGGCCGTCGGTCAACGTGATCACGGGCGTGATCAAGGCCAACGTGCCGGCCCGCATGGCGTTCGCCGTGTCGTCGCTCACCGACTCCCGCGTGATCCTCGACCAGCCGGGTGCCGAGAAGCTGGTCGGCAAGGGCGACATGCTCCTGCTGCCCGGAAACACTTCGGTGGCGAACCGCATCCAGGGTTCGTTCGTGGGCGAGGACGAGGTGCGCAAGGTGGTCGCCCATTGGCGCCAGCAGGCTCCTGAGCCGGTGTACTCCACGAACGTGGAGGGTGAGGGCGAGGGCGACGATCGAGCCACCGGTGGTCGAGGCGGCCATCAACTGTCGATGGACAGCGCCATGGACCGGGGCTTCGCCGGTCTCGACGTCACGTCCGACGCCAACGCCTTCTCGGCGGGTGACCAGGACGAGGACGCGGTGATGATGCGCCAGGCGATGGAGCACATCGTGCGCAGCCAGCTCGGGTCCACGTCGATGTTGCAGCGCAAGCTCAAGATCGGGTTCGCCCGCGCCGGACGCATCATGGACCTGCTCGAACAGCGCGGCGTGGTCGGGCCGAGCGAGGGTTCTAAGGCCCGCGAGGTCCTGATGACCGTGCAGGAGTTCGAGTTGCTCCAGCAAAACGGTCAACTCTGAGCCCACGTGATCGTGTCAGCACAAACGACATTCTTCGTCGTCTGTGCTGACACAATCGGACGATGAGCCGAGTGCTGTTTCGTGGCGGGACGGTCGTCACGTTCGACCAGGGTCGACACAGCGCGCTGGTGATCGATGCCGGCCGGATCGTCGCCGTCGGAGGCGACGAGCTGTCCGGCGAGGTCGGGTTCGACCAGGTCGTCGAACTCGACGGCGCGCGCTCCTGCCGGCGTTCCGCGACGCACATGCTCACCCGTTGCACGCCGGGATCAACCGGCTCGAACTCGATCTGACCGGACTGACCGACCTGGCGGCGATCCAGGCGGCGGTTTCGACGTGGGCCGGGGTACACCCCGGCGACGGCTGGATCGTCGGACGCTGCTACGAGCCGATCGCCGTCCCGGGCGGCATCGGCCGTGCCGACTGGCTCGACGCCGTGTGTGCTGATCGGCCGGTGGCGTTGTTCCCGAACGACAACCACTCCGTGTGGGTCAACACGACGGCGATGCGCCTCGCCGGTGTCGCAGCCGACACACCCGACCCACCGCTCGGCGAGATCGTCCGCGACGGTGACGGAACGCCGGTGGGGTCGTTTTTGGAGTTCGGCGGCATCGACGTGTTCCGGCACCTCCTGCCGACCCCGACCGACGCGATGACACGCGCTGGGTTGGTGGAGTGCATGCAGGCGATGTCGGCGGCGGGGATCGTGTGGGCCCAGGATGCCTCGGTGCGCCTCGACGAACTGGAGGTGTACGCGTCCGGCGCCCGCGACGGGTTGCTGACGTGTCGGGTCAACGCCGCCTTCCGCGCCGACCCGGCACTGTGGCCGCGACAGCGTGGCCCGTTCGGCGAGGCGCGGCGGGCGATCATCGACGATCCGGGGGTCAACCGGATGGTCACGGCCAACACGGTCAAGTTCTTCGCCGACGGCGTGATCGAGTCGGGGACCGGGTTCCTCGTCGAGCCGTACACCGATGCGCCGCACACGTGCGGGCTTCCGAACTGGTCACCGGACGGCTTGTCGGAGGCCGTGCGGGCGTTCGACGCCGACGGGTTCCAGATCCACATTCACGCCATCGGCGATGGCGGTGTTCGGATGGCGCTCGATGCGATCGAGCACGCCACCGCTACAAACGGTCGGCGCGACCGCCGTGCTGTGATCGCCCACACCCAACTCGTGCACGCCGCCGACAAGCCGCGTTTCGCGGCGTTGGGTGTGATCGCCAACTTCGAGCCGCTCTGGGCCGCCTACGACGAGTTCATGCACGAGCTCACGCTGCCCAGGCTCGGACCTGAACGAACCGCGCTGCAGTATCCGATCGGCTCGCTGCTCGCCGGCGGCGCCAGGATCAGCTTCGGGAGCGATTGGCCGGTGTCGTCACACCGCCCGCTCGAAGGCTTGGCCGTGGCGGTCACACGCGCCAACCGCCGTGGCGAGCCGATCGGCGGTTGGGTCCCAGAGGAGCGGGTGCCGATGCTGCGCGCGATCGAGGCCTACACCCGCGGCAGCGCTTACCAGGCGTTCGACGACGACGCCGGTTCGCTGTCGGTCGGCCAGCGCGCCGACCTCGTGATCACCGACTGCGATGTGACGGCGATCGCCGGCGAGGACCTGGCCGAGGTCGAAGTCACCCAAACCTGGCTCGACGGCACCCCGGTCTTCGTGTCAGCACAAACGACATAGTTCGTCGTGTGTGCTGACACGATCGGGGGATCACGTGATGGGTGTCGCACCCCTTCGTCATGCTCGGGATATGGCCCAGGCTGATCGCCGATTGGCGAACACGACAGGTCAGTTGGGAGCATTTGACCGCGACATGGCAACTCAGTCCGGTCTCAGCGCTCGCCAGCTTCGGTACCGAGTCCAGAGCGGTGTCCTCGCCAAGAACGGCCCCAAGACCTATCGATATGCCGGTGTCGAACTGACCGTCCGGCAGCGGCTTCGGCTCCTGATGCGCGACGTCGGTGGCCGAGTGTGGGTGTCGGGCCCCACGGCAGCCGCGTTGCTGGGGTTCGACGGCTTCGAACTCGCCCCACCGTTTCATCTCACGATCGAACGCGGACGTGACGTCCAGCGCGTCGGTCACAAGATCCACACCTCCAAGATCCTGCCGAGCAAGGATCTGTGCACGATCGACGAGTTTCCTGCGACGCGTGCTGCTCGGACGATCATCGACATGGCTCGCGACGAGCCGCCCGAGCGGCTGATGACGGCGATCGAGTCGGCGATCCGCGACCGCTGGATGACCGAGGCGTCGTTGCACAAACGAATCGTCGAACTCAACAGCGGCGGCCGGTTCGGCATCGAGAAGCTGTTGTCGGCACTCGCTGAGCGGGACCGCAAGCTGGGTGCACACAGTTGGCTCGAACGCGAGTTCCTGCGACTGGTCGAACGCGCCGGACTGCCGCGGCCGACCTGCCAGGAGGTGATGGCACGCACCTCCGACCGCCTCGTGCGAGTCGATTTTCGGTTCCCGGGCACCGACGTCGTCGTCGAAGTCCTCGGCTACGCCTTCCATCGCAGCAAGCAACAGATGCAACGCGACGCCGAACGTCTGAATGCGTTGATCATCGCCGGAGCCACCCCGCTTCAGTTCACCTACGACGACGTCGTGTCGCGCCCCGCCCAGACGATCGCCACCGTCACCCAGGCGATCGTGTCAGCACAAACGACAGAGTTCGTCGTTTGTGCTGACACAACTGGTCGGGGTGGGGTCAGAGGAACTCGCTGAGGGCATGGATGACAATGCCGGCGAGACCCCCGACGATCGTGCCGTTGATCCGAATGAACTGCAGGTCACGTCCGACCTGCAGCTCCATCTTCTCGGCGGTCGATTTGCCGTCCCATCGCTCGACGGTGCCGGCGATCAGGTCGCTGACCTCGCTGCGGTAGTGATCGACGACATACGCGATCGACCGTTCGACCCACGTGTCGACCGTGACTTGCAGTTCGGGCTCGGCTTCCAGGCGGGCACCGATGTGGCGCAGGCTCGACGCCATCCGGGTGCGGAGTTCGCTGTCCCCGTCGTCGGCGGCGTCGACCATCCCGCGTTTGATCCCCAGCCACAAGGATTCGAGCCATGCGCGCACGTCGGGGTGGTCGAGCAGTTCGTGTTTGTAGGTCTCGCCCTTGGCGAGCAACTCGGGATCGGACTTGAGGCGCTCGGCGAAGGCGACCACGCGTTGATCGATCGAGTGACGCACCTCGTGATCGGGGTTGCTGCCGACCTCGACCAGGAACCGCCCGACTGCGGCGTAGATCTTCTCGAAGATCCGATCGTCGATCGGTTCGGGCACCCACCACGGTGACTCGCTGTCGAGCCGCTTGCGGAACGTGTGTCGATTGTCGGCCATGAAGCCTTCGAGTCCGGTCAGCACGGCGTCGAGCAGGCGCTGATGGTGGCCGCCGGCGACGGTCAGGTCGATCGCCCGGCCGACCAACGGTGCGGCCGGTGTGGCATCGACTCGGGCCCGGACGATCCGTTCCAGCCCCTCTTGGACCTGCTTGTCGTCGAGCACTTCGAGGGTCCCTTTGATGGCGTCGCCGAGGGCGGCGCTGGCGCGGGCGGCATTGGCCGGCTGTGCCAGCCAGTGGCCGAGTCGGTGGCCGATGCGAGCGTGAGACAGCCGCTCGCTCAGCACCTCCTGGGTCAGGAAGTTCGACTCCACGAACTCGCCCAAGCTGCGACCGATCTGGTCCTTGCGTTCCGGGATGATCGCCGTGTGCGGGATCGGCAACCCGAGCGGGTGCCGGAACAGGGCGGTGACGGCGAACCAGTCGGCGAGCGCTCCGACCATGGCCGCCTCGGCGAACGCCCGCAGGTACCCGACCCAACCGTCGCGGCCGTCGATCCGAGTGACGACGTAGATCGCGGCGGCGAGCACCAGGAGTCCCAGCGCGATCGCCTTCATCCGGCGCAGGTCGCTCAGTCGCTGGGCATCGGTGAGTGTCGTCGGCATCGTCGGGCAGAGTACCGCCCGTCATGCGCAGCGAGCGGTGGGAGTGGTCGACCGTCCTCGAATCATGCCGTTGTGTCGGCGACACGACAGACAAGCCGGGCCCGAAGGTGCACGATGGCGGGCAGGCGACACCGAGGTTCTCGATCGCTGGTCGATCTCACGTTCGTCCCGAGCCCACCGGCAACCCCGCCGCTGGTGGGCTCGGGCCGCGTCTACGGTTCGAACATGCCCCGATTGCGACGACTGACCCGAACCGACCTCGACGATCAACAGTTGGCGGTCTGGGATGCGATCGTCGACTCGCGCCGCGCCGGGTTGAGCCTGATCGAGGACGAGGCGCTGGTCGGACCGTTCAATGCGTTCGTGTCCGAGCCCCGTATCGGACGCCGGATGACGTCGCTGGGCGCCCACCTCCGATTCCAAACCTCGATCGAACGTCGGTTGAGCGAGGTCGCGATCTGCGCCGTCGGCGCCCACTTCCGGTCCGAGTTCGAGTTCTGGGCACACGCGCCGATGGCGACCGAGCACGGTGTGAGCCCGCAGGTGATCGATGCGATGCGGGACGGTCGGACGCCGGCGTTCGACCGCGACGATGAACGTGTCGTGTACGACGTGGTGTCGCAGTTGCTCGTGGATCACCGCGTCGACGACGCCACATTCGAATCGGCCGAGCAGCTGCTGGGCTCGACCGGCATGATCGAGCTGGCGGCGTTGGTCGGGTACTACTGCACGATCTCGGTGACGTTGAACCTGTTCCAGGTGCCGCTGCCGGCCGGCGAGCCGCCTGTCTGGCCCGACGTCTGACGCCTGGTATGGGGCCGTCCAGCGTCACGCTGTCGGCGGGCCGAGCAGATCCCAGAGGTTCCCGGCGACGTCGCGAAACACCGCCACCGTCCCGTACGGCTCGTGCCGTGGTCGTTCCATGAACGTCACGCCGGCGGCCGTCATGCGGTCGTACTGGGCGGCGAAGTCATCCACGTGCAGGAAGAACGCCACCCGACCGCCGGTTTGATCGCCGACTCGAGCGCACTGGTCATCACCGTCGGCGAGCGCCAGCAGGAGGCCGGTGCCGTCGCCGCCGGGCCGCACGACGACCCATCGTTTCGGCCGGCCGTCCCCGGTGGTCGATGCCGAGTCCTCGACCAGGTCGAAGCCGAGCGCATCGCAGAAGAACGAGATCGCTTCGTCGTAGTCGTCGACCACGAGCGTGGCGAGCGCCAACCGGGTGCCGGGGGGCGAGGTCATCGCCCCAGATTGGCAGAAGCCGGCCCGATGGCCGTCAGCGCCAGCTCGTTCAGACGTCGGGACGGGTGCCGAACGACGGGCTCTCGGTTCGAGTTCGTTTGAGTTCCCAGAAGCCGTCCATGGTCGTCAGCGCCTCCATCGCATCCCACACCTTGAGCGCCTGCTCGGTGTGCGGCACGCGTGTGATCACCGGCCCGAAGATGCCCCGCTGCGTGCCGTCCTCGCACTCGAAGGCGATGATCGGCGTGCCGACGTCGTTGCCGACCAGCGCCAGCCCTCGATCCATCCGGGTTCGGATCACCGCATCCCACGCCTCGTCGTCGGCGGCGTCGGCGAGCGTCGAGTCGTAGCCGATGTGGGCCAGGACCTCGGCGAGATCGATCCCGCCATCGCGTTCGACCTGGCGATCGTGGTGGATGCGGGTTCCACACTGCCAGTACCAGTCGAACACCGCCGCGTCGCCGAGCTCGGTCCGGATCGCCTCCATCACGCGCAACATGCGGTGGCCGACCATCGCGCCGGCGTAGTACGGCGATTCAGGCGCTGGCTTGTTCTTGAACAGCAGGCTGATCGGCTGCCAGACCAGCTCCAGATCTCGATGCGGTGCAACTACTTCGACGACCCAACGGGCCGTCACCCAGCACCACGGTCAAATCGGGTCGACCCAGAAATCGACGCGGCGGGCGGAGTCGTTCGTCGAAGGCATCTCTGCATTGTGACAGCGTGCGTCCGCAAACACACGCCAACGCGCCGGTCGGCACGTCCGCCATCGTCGACTCGTTCGCCATCGTCGGTTTCCCGACAACGGCCGGGCGTGCGACCCTCCAGCTAGCCTGGGCCATCGTGTCACAGCCCGGGTCACAGCGCTTCTACGTCGAGACACTCGGCTGTCCGAAGAACCAAGTCGACTCCGACAAGCTGATCGGCACCTTGTTGGCCGACGGGATGCTGCCGACGGACCATGCAGGTGACGCCGATCTGGTGGTCGTGAACACGTGCGCCTTCATCGAGGACGCCCGCAAGGAGTCGATCGACACGATCCTGGCGCTCGACGAGCAACGCCGCGACGGCGCCCGATTGGTGGTCACGGGTTGTATGGCGGAGCGCTACGGGGCCGAACTGGCCGAGGCGCTCCCCGAGGTCGACCAGGTCGCCGGGTTCGGCGTGCCGGTCCACACGCCGAGCTCCGGGAGGAAGCTGATCCCGGTGTCGTCTGCGGCGCTCCCCGAGCTCGACCTGCTCAACCTGCCGCGCCCGAAATCGACGAGCCCCTGGGCATACGTCAAGATCGCCGAAGGCTGCGACCGCTCCTGCGGGTTCTGCGCAATCCCGAGTTTCCGCGGTCCGCAGCGCAGCCGCGACATCGCCCAGATCCTCGACGAGGTCGAGCAGCTCCAGGCTCGCGAGATCGTGCTCGTGGCGCAGGACCTCGCCAGCTACGGCAAGGATCGGCCTGGAGAACTCGGTGCCGGTTCGATCGTGCCGCTCGTGCGGGCGGTCACCGAGCGCGCCGACTGGGTTCGGTTGCTGTACCTCTACCCGAGCGATCTGACCGACGAGCTGATCGATGCCGTGCTGGCCACCGGGGTTCCGTATTTCGACCTGTCACTCCAGCACGTCAGCAAGTCGCTGCTGCGCCGGATGCGCCGGTGGGGGGACGGGGACCGTTTCCTCAAGCGGATCGGCGACATCCGCGAGGTCGAGCCAGCTGCCGCGTTCCGCTCCAACTTCATCGTCGGCTACCCCGGCGAGACCGAGGAGGACCACGATCAGTTGCTGCGGTTCGTGGAGGATGCCCAACTCGACTGGTGTGGGTTCTTCGCCTACTCGCCGGAGGAAGGCACCCACGCCTACACACTCGACGGCGCCGTCGACCGCGTCCTGATGCGGGAGCGGCTTGCCGAACTGCGCGCGTTGCAGGACGACATCACCGCCGCCCGACGTGACGATCTGATCGGTACCACGCAGCATGTGCTGGTCGACGCCCCGGGGGTCGCCCGCAGCGTGCGCGAGGCGCCCGAGATCGACGGTGTGATCCACGTCGATCCGTCGTTGCCGGTCGGGCAGTTCGCCGATGTCGAGATCGTCGATGCGCTCGGCCCGGACCTGGTCGGTACCGGCGGCGACGCCGGCGGCGACGAGGAGAGCGACTGATGCCCGTCGATCCGAACGCGGTGGCGACCTGGGCGAACGCCATCACCGCCGGGCGGATCCTGCTCACGCCGATCATGTTCGCGCTGATCCCGAGCCACGAGCGCGGCTCCTGGTTCGCCTTCACGATGTGGTTCGTACTGTGTGCGAGCGACTTCATCGACGGATACCTGGCACGTCGCCACGGCACCACGTCGTCGGGTGCGTTCCTCGACCCGCTGGCCGACAAGGTGCTCGTGCTGAGCGCCATGTTCGCCCTCGTGCGCAACGGCATGTTCTGGTGGGTCCCGGTGGCGGTGATCGCCGGGCGCGAGTTCGTGATCAGCGTGTACCGCACGTTCGTCGGTGCCAAGGGCGTCAGCGTGCCGGCCAGCCAGCTCGGCAAATGGAAGACGTTCGTCCAGCAACTGGCGGTCGGATTCGCCCTGTGGCCGTGGTTCTCGGTCGATGTGCGTTGGCTGTGGGTTTCGTTGTTGTGGATCGCCGTGGCACTGTCGTTGGCGAGCGGTGGGCACTACTTCTGGCACGCCGTGCGTGGCCACCGCGCCGTGGTCCAGGCTGCTTGATCGCGGTTCCGTCCCACTCGATCGAAGAAAGGCGCTTCCCATGCGATGCGATGTGTTGGCAGTCGGGACCGAGCTGCTGCTCGGCCAGATCATCGACTCGAACTCGGCGTGGATGGGTGATCAGCTCGCCGGCCATGGCTTCGACTCGTTGGTGCAGGTGAAGGTCGGCGACAACGTCGACCGGATCGTGGTCCAGCTGCGTCGGCTGCTCGCCGACGCCGACGCCGTGATCATCTGTGGCGGGCTCGGCCCGACCCACGACGACCTCACGCGAGAGGCGATCTGCGCCGTGATGGGGACGACGCTCGAACTCGACGAGCACGTGGGTGATCTGATCCGCGAGATGTTCGCGAGCCGCGGCCGCGTGATGCCCGAGAACAATCTGCGTCAGGCGATGGTGCCGGTAGGGGCCACGATAATTCCCCAGACGCGTGGCACGGCCCCCGGGTTGATCTGCCCGATCACGCTCGACGCCGACGGGCGTCGCGTCGACAAGGTCGTGTTCGCCGTGCCGGGGGTGCCGCACGAGATGAAGGACATGTTCGAGCGGGCGATCGTACCGGAGCTCCAGCGTCGGTCTGGCGAGTCCTGGGTGATCGCCAGCCGTACGTTGCGGACGTGGGGGACCAGCGAGAGCGGACTCAACGAACTGCTCGACGGCGTGATCGCCGAGCTCGACCAGGTCGGCAACCCGACGCTCGCGTTCCTCGCCAGCGGCTGGGAGGGGCTGAAGGTCCGACTCACCGCCAAGGCAACGGACCGAGCGGCGTGCGATGTGTTGCTCGACGAATGGGACGCCCGTGTGCGCGACATCGTCGGCACGATGGTGTTCGGCGTCGACGACGAGACGATGGAGTCGGTCGTGCTCGACATGATGCGGGCGCGGGGTTGGTCGCTCGGCCTCGCCGAGTCGGTCACCGGCGGGCTGCTGGGCGCTCGGTTGACGGGTGTGCCCGGTGCCAGCGACGTGTTCCGTGGCTCGATCGTGGCGTACGCGACCGAGGTCAAGCAGTCGGTGCTCGGCGTGCCGGAAGGCCCGGTCGTGAGTGAAGAGGCGGCACTCGCCATGGCGCACGGCGCGCGACGCGTGCTGGCCAGCGATGTGGCGTTGGCGGTCACCGGTGTGGCCGGCCCGGCCGAGCAGGACGGGATGCCGGTCGGCACGCTGTGCGTGGGACTGGTGTGGCCCGACGGTGAGCTGACGCGCACCTACCGGCTCCCCGGTCAACGACAGCAGATGCGCGAGTTCAGCGTGATCAATGCCCTCGACCTGGTGCGCAGGACGCTGGCGTGACCCGGCACGCCTGACCGGACCGTTCAGGACGTCGGGGGCGTCCTCGGAGGCGGCGGAACTGCCGCAAGGCGCTGGACGGCGAGCAGGTCTCGCATCTGCTTCTCCATCCCCTCGGGTGACCCGTCGAGGAAGAGCACGTTGCCCTTGCCGTTCTCGGCCATGTGGCGGATCGTCTCGGTCCACATCGAGAACAGGATCAGACTGGAGTCGATGTTCTCGTTCTCCATCTCCTTGGCGGCCGTGGTCAGACCCCGGGCGACCTCCTCGCGGAACAGGGCCACGCCTTGACCGCGCAGCTGTGCCGCGGTTCGTTCCGCCTCGGCCTCGATCGTGACGGCGCGCCCCATCGCCTCGGCTTCCTTGGTCTTGCGGATCAACAGCGCGTCGCCCTCGTTGGTGGCCGCCGCCTTGAGGTTGTTCGACGCCACGACCTGCGCCATCGACGTGGTGATCGCCTGGTCGAACGTGATGTCGTTGAGCTGCAGGTCGATCAAGTGGTATCCCCACGTCTCGATCACGTGGTCGAGGTTCTCTTTCACCTCGGCCACGATCTCGCCGCGCAGGGCGAGGATCTCGGCCTGCTTCTTGGAGGCGACGAACCCGCGCGTGCTGCCCTCGACGCTGCGGATCAACGCCGTGAGGAAGTCCTGCTCGCTCACGAACTTGAAGGCGATGTTCTTGATCGTCTCCTCGTCCTCGTTGATCGCCCCGTAGACCATCATCGCCGTGAAGTAGACGTTCGCCTGGTCCTGCGTGATCGCCTGGAACTGCAGCTCCAATGCCTTGTTCTGGATCGTCACGCGTCGATAGATCTTCTCGACGAACGGAATCAGGAAGTTGAGGCCGGGTCGTTTGACATTCCGGTACTTCCCGAACACGGTGGTGATCGCCACGGTGCCCTGCGCAACGGTTTTGACCGCTGACAGCAGCAGCAACAACAGCACGACGATGACGACGAGGATCGCGATATTGGAGCCCGACACGATCGCGACCGTAGCGGTCGTGGACTCGCCGATCCACCACAATCCTGGGACCCGGGATCGTCGGTAGCCTGGCGTCGCCTCCGTAGCTCAGCTGGATAGAGCATCGGCCTTCTAATCCGAAGTGCGCAGGTTCGAATCCTGTCGGGGGCGCTCGGTCGGATCACGCTGTGGACCCGGCGGTTTGAATCTCAGATCGCTGCAGCGTCTCACCAGCCGCGCAGATCGATCGACCAACGATCGACCACCTGGTCGTCGCGGATCAGCCAGGCTGCGTCGTGCATTGCCATCGTGGGGTCCACATGGGCCGGCACGAGGCGGACGCGCTGTCCGACCGAGACCGGCTCGGCGGGGGCGAACGTGACGTGCTCGTCGCTGCAGAACCAGACCTCGCCCCCGACCATCGACGGGTTGCCGTGATCCATGCCCAGCGCCTTCAGCCCGACGTCGGCGACCCCCCACCCTGGGTTCACCGAGATGATCGTCCCGACCACGTACACGGCCTGTTCGAACGGCAGTCCCAACGAGCCGTACTGGGTGTCCATCAGTGCGTAACTCCCTGCTTGTATCTCGTTCACCCCTGTCGTCGCGTGGAGATCGAAGGTGCCCGTGCCGCCGGCGCTGACGATCTCGCCGCCCACGTCGGCGTGGGCGCGACGGAGCAGCGCCATCGAGCGTTCGACCGAGGCCAACCGCTCGGCACGATCGGCGACCATCATGAGGTGGCCTTCGTACCCCATCACGCCACGCACCTCGAGCCCCGAGCGCCGGGCGAGATCGGCCAGCCGCCCGGCCGACTCCGGGTCGACCCCGCACCGCGGCAGCCCCACGTTGACGTCGATCAGACAGCGTCGGATGCCGGCCGACACGGCGGCGCCGATCGTGGCGTCGGAGTCGACCGCGACCGTGACCAAGGTGTCGAACTCGGCCATCGATCGCAGCCGTTCGACGTCGACCGATTCGTTCGCCAGCAACAGGTCGTGCCCGACGCCAGCGTTCGCCATCCCCACGACCTCGCGCGGCGTGGCGCAGGTGAAGGTGGTGTGACCCGCTGCGACCTGCGCCGCCGCCAGTGCTGTGCACTTGTGCGCCTTGACGTGCGGGCGCAGACGAGCGCCCGGCAACAAGGCGGCCATCGTCGCCAGGTTGCGGTCGAAGGCATCGGCGTCGATCACGAGCGCCGGAGTCGGGAGAGCGGTGATGTCCACGTCCTCAGCGTGGCATGTCAGCCGACGGCGGTCGGTACGAACTCCTCGACGAGCACTTCGTTCCAGCGGCTCAGCCATCCTCGCAGGTCGGGGAAGTTCATCGGTTCGGCGATGCCGTACCCCTGGGCGACATCGCAATCGAGCGCCGCCAACGCGTCCCAGATGTCGCTGGTCTCCACACCCTCGGCGACCACGTCGACGTGCAGGTCGTGGGCGAGCCGGATCAACGATGCCACCACGATCCGGTCGCGCTCGTCGACTGCCAGCCGGCGTACGAAGTCACGGTCGATCTTGACGCGGTCGATGTCGAGTAGGCGGAGCGTCTGGTACGACGAATAGCCGGCGCCGAAGTCGTCGATCGCGATCCGCACTCCGGCACGTCGGAGGCGATCGATCGTGTACGAACTGCGTTCTGCGTTCGTGACGATCGCCCGTTCGGTCACTTCCAGCTCCAGGCGCGACGGCGGGAAGTCAGCGTCGGCCAGCAACGACAGCACCATGTCGGCGAAGTGGTCCTCCTGCAGGCTGCGAGCCGACACGTTGACGGCCAGTTTGACGTCGTCGGTGTGGGCGAGCAGGAGACCCCGCGTCGACGCCCGCAGCACGAACTCGGTCAACGGACCGATCAGGTCGGTCTGCTCAGCAAGGCCGATGAACTCGTTCGGTGAGATCATCCCGTGCACCGGGTGTTTCCAGCGGATCAACGCCTCGACCGTGTCGACGGTGCCGTCGCGCATGCGCAGCTGAGGTTGGAAATGGATGTGGAGCTGATGTCCGTCCAGCGCATCGGACAGATCGCTCAACAGTGTGAGGCGTCCACGCTGGGGCGTCTTGACGCAGTTGTCGTAGCGCTCGATCGTCGCCCCGGTGCGCTTGGCCTTGTACATGGCAACGTCGGCGGCGCGGATCAGGTCGGTCTTCGACTTGCCATCGTCGGGAGCGGCGGCGACACCGATGCTCACGCCGACCGACACGGGGAAGCCCTCGACCTGGAGCGGCTCGATCAGCAGCGCATGCAACTCGCAGATCGTCGTCGCCACGTCCGTGCGATCGTCCCGCGTCAGGAACACGACGGCGAACTCGTCGCCGCCGAGTCGGGCGATCACCGACCCGGTGGGAGCGCTCTGCGTGAGGCGGTCTGCGAAGGCGATCAGGAGCGCGTCGCCGATCTGATGGCCCAGTCGGTCGTTGACTTCCTTGAATCCGTTGAGATCCATCAACAGGACCGTGGGCTGTGGCGCCGAGGCGACGTTGCGGAGCGCGTCGTCGAGCAGGTCGAGGAACGAGGTCCGGTTGAGCAGGCCGGTCAACGGATCGTGCCGCGCTTCGTGGGCGCGTTCGAGCGCCTGCCGGGTCGATCGGAAGACCAGGTAGGTGGTCATCGCCAGCAAGGGCACCAGCACTGCGCTGTAGTGCATCCCGACCACCCAGATCGGTGCGAGCGACAGCATCGCACCCTCGGCAGTGATCCGCCCGCCCATGCCGCGGCGAACGAGCGTGGCGAACGAGATCCCACGGCGGGCCGACAACTCGGCGGCACCGACCACCGCGTTGAGCCCCACGATCGCGATACCCGAGCACATGATCGCCACACCCCAGTTCCAGGGCACTGTGTCGTTGTAGGTGATCGGTCCGTCGACGCCGAAACTGAACAGGATCAGGCCGGCGAACGACAGCGACAGAGCGGTCCCTGCAATCCTCACCACCAGGGTGGTGACGTTCTCGGGCTGCGTCAACGAGTGCACGGTGGCGCCGATCAGCGCCACCCCGACAGCAGCCGATGGCGAACCGAGCAGGATCGAGCGCGTAGCCGAAGATCCATCGCGGAGTGACCACCCCGACCGGTCCGAACCTGATCCAGGTGCGAGGGGACCGTTCGCAAACCAGCATCATGGCGGCGATCACGGCGAAGCCCGTCCAGTTGACCGGCACCTGACCGCGTCCGATCTCGGCGTACAGCAACATCCAGCCGGCGGTGGTGCCGGCCGCAACCAGCGTCGTCGCGATCACGACCGACCTGATGCGTGGGGCGAGTGTGTAGGTGAGCGTTGGCATGAGCGGTGGGAGAGCGAGGAGGTGCACCGGGTTGGGATAACTCCGTGATCACTCATCGTCCGCGATCGCCTCTTGGCGGATTCAAGACCTCGTCAAGGCAGCATCTGGTGTGGCGCGACCTCGGTCACACGGTGGGTATGTCGCGAGCGGAACCGGATCGGGCGCGACCGGTGCTTCGTCTCCGTGTTTCGTCTCCGTGCTTCGTCTCCGTGCTTCGTATCCTGGGGTGGGTACGCCGACGTAGCCCAAAGGCAGAGGCACGAGGTTTAGGTCCTCGTCAGTGAGAGTTCGAATCTCTCCGTCGGCACGGCGCGCGTCGTCGGTCGTCAGTCGATCGGCATCCACGCCAGCACCAGCTGGCTGACGGTCACGTCGGTCCGTTCCAGTGAGATCGGCACCGTGGTGACGTTCTTGGCGACGTTCATCCAACGCGCATCGATCTCGATCAGTTCGTCGCTCAACTCCTGCTCGAGGGCGGCGACGTCTTCGTGCAGCCGGGTGGATTTGCTCTCGGCGGCGTCGAGCCGTTCGTCGGCCGCTTTGGTCCGACCGCGGCGGCCGGCGGCGTTGCCGAGCTTGCCGAGCATGCCTCCACGCGACCGGCCGCCGAGCAGACCACCGAGGATCGAACCGGCGGTCGACAGCAGTTCGGAGTTGCGCTTTCCGTGCGCCTCAGCCTCGAGCACGTCGACGCGATCCTCGGCAGCAGCCAGCTGTTCACGCAGTCGCACGGCTTTGTCCTCGTATTTGCCCCGCAGGGCCGCGATCTCGGCGTCGGCGCGTTGGTCTGCAACCTGAGCGCAGCGGCCGGCGAAGGCGTCGGTGGTCTCGTCCGGGCGGGCGAAGAGCTTGAGGTCGGCGTTCACGGCGAGATCGAGCGTCAAGCTGCGGGTCAAGTGGTCACGCAGATCCCGTTCGATGCCGGCGAAGAAGGCCTTGCCGGCGACCGGTGCTTCGGGAATCCGATAGATCGCACCTGCCGGCGGCTCGAGCCGCAGGTCGCGGTCGTCGTAGTCCACGGCGATCGAGCGCGTGACGTCGATCGTCTCGCCGAGCGGCACGATCACGCACTCGTACTCCTCGTCGTGCAGGAGTTCGGCCTTGGTGTCGTCGTAGCGGAGCCGGACGCGTGCGAGCACGGCTGCCTCCTGCCGCACCCCGCGAGAGTCGCCACCGGCCTCGCCCAACCAGGGCGAGGCGACGTCGATCCAACGCACGGCGACCCCGTCGGCGATCGATGGCATCACCGTGGTTTCGTCGCCGGCCAGATCCGCCGTGGCCGACGCCTCGGCAACGGCAGTCGGTGCTCCAGGGGGCGACCCGGCCGGTGCCGTCGAACCGGCTGATGAGCGCCCGCTCATCAGCGACGCGATCTGATCGCGGGTCATCGGCCCGCGGAGGTAGCTCATCGCCCAGCGCGTGGTGAACACCTCGACGGCGTCCTTCCCGGCACGCCGCAGTACGAACTCGCGCTTGCCGAGCCCCGAGATCGTGGCGTCCACGGCGGCCACGTCGACGCCGCCGCTGGCACTGCTCAACCCGTCGAGCAGGCGTTGCTTGTCGCGGTCGGTCTGCAGCCGACCGATCATCCACGTCCCGGCGTTCGAGAGCGCCTTGTAGTCGACATCGACGGGGTTCTGCGTGGACAGCACGACACCCACACCGAACGCACGCGCCTGCTTCATGAGCGTCATGATCGGCTTCTTGGTGGGCGGATTTGCGGTCGGTGGCAGGTAGCCGGCGACCTCGTCCATGTACAGCAGAGCCCGCAGGTCGGTGGTGCCCGATTGGCGGCGCATCCAGGTGACCAACTTGGAGAGCACGAGCGACGTGACGAACTGGCGCTCCTCGTCACTCAGATGGGCGGTCGTCACGATCGCGCAGCGTGGCGCACCGCTCGAGGTGTACAACATCGATTGGATGTCGAGCGGCGGGCCGGCGCCCCAGGCCGCGAACGACGGGGAGGCGAGCAGGCCGTTGAGCTTGAGTGCCAGGGTCATGCGGTCGTCGGGCGGGAAGAACTGGTCCAGCTCGAACACCCCCAGCTTGCGGATCGGAGGATTGCCGACGAGCCCGACCAAGGTGGCGAGATCGAGCGACTTGCCCTTGTTCCACGAGTCGCTGATCAGGTTCGACAGCAGGATGTGCTCACGGCTCGACAGCGGATCGGCTTCGATCCCGACCAGGCCGAGCAGACCGGACACGTACCCATCGATCTCGTCGCCGACGAGCTCGGCGTCGCTCAGGTCGGCCGGCGCCTGGAGTGAGCCCACGATGTTGACCGGCACGCCGGACTGCGATCCGGGTGTGTAGATCGTTGTGTCGGCCGCACTCCTGAGGGCCGAGACGTTCTGAGCGGTGAGGCCCCAGCCGAGCAGTCCCTTGGTCCAGGTCTCGGCCTGCTGCTGGGCGAAGGCGTCGGGCGCCAGCCCGGCGGCGGTTGCCTGGGCCTCGTCGACCCAGGGGCGGAAGTCGGCACCCTGCAGCGACGGGAAGGTCAGACACAGATTGGTGAGGTCGCCCTTGGGGTCGATCAGCAGAGCGGGCAGCCCGGCGTTCAGGACCTCCTCGATCAGCACCACACCGAGCCCGGTCTTACCCGATCCGGTCATGCCGACGATCACGCCGTGGGTCGTGAAGTTGTCGGTGCCGATCCGCACGTCGTCGCCCGTGCGCTCGTGCGTCGCCGGGTCGACCTTTCCTCCGAGGAACAGTTCAGCCATGGGGCACGAGGGTAGTGGCCGTCACAGGCCCTCGGCGCCGAAGATGGTGGGGTAACGAGCCCAGACCTCGATGTCGTCCGCGGTGGGTGCCGACCAGGTGCGGGTCGCCGGGTCGTAGACGGCCAGCGGGTCTCGGCTGGTGCCTCGCTGGGCGGTGGCCGGGGTCAGCATGACCACGGTGCCGTCGGTGCGGATGTCCCACGTGGCGTCGAGCCACGTGTCGATCAAGGCCTGCACGTCGGCCGGGAACTCGATCTGGTGGGTGGTCCAGGCGCCGGTGCGCAGATCGACGACACCGACCAGTCCGTAGCCGTTGTCGAAGCGTCGCATCGGTGCCACGAGCACCTGGTCGCCCATCACCAGCGTCTGCGGCAGGGCAACGGCGAACGGTGCGTCGTCGAGGCGGGTCCAGCGATCGGTGACCGGTTCGTAGAGGCCGATCGAGGCGTCCGGGAGGCGGACCAGCACGCCGCGCTCGGTCGTCACCTCAAGCTGCTCGTCGCCCATCTCGAACGGCCCGATCCAGTCGCACGGGTTGCTGCAGCTGAACCAACCTGGGTCGCTGATCTTCGACCACGAGTTGCTGCCCACGTCGTACGCCCACCGGCCACCGACGGGTGCCACGCTGTCCGAACCGCCGTTGGGGGCGAACAACAGGAGCGCTCGCGTGCCCGACGCCGCCGACCACGTCATCGGCACGCCGTCGGGTGGCGCGGCGATCGGGGTCACGGTCAGGTCCGGGTGCACGACGACCCCCCGCCGCTCGGGCGCCGGCGACATGACATCGTCGGCGCCCCGGATGTATGCGTTGACGCCCACGACGAGCGAGTCGCCGACGACCTCCACCGTGAGCGGGTTGAGCACTTGCGACTCGGACCGCACCGAGCCGAGGCCGAGATCGGGGCCGGTCGCCCACTCGCCGGTCGCCGGATCGAGGTACGACAGCACCACCACGGCATCGCTCGTGGTGCTGAGGAACACCGGCCGGCCGCCGACCGACTGCATTTCGAAGCCGTACGGCTGCACCGTCATGCCGTCGGGGGTGTCGACCAACCGGCCGTCGGGCAGCATCACCGCGCTCGCGTAGCGTGACTCGGTGGGGTGCCAGGTTGCGATCAGCACCGACGCGGTGCCGTCGCCCTGGGTCAGCTGCGCGTTCGTGAGCCCGTCGGCTGCCCGGGCATCGATCCACGCTCTCGCTGCGTCGCTGAGCGGCGTCTCGGCCGTCGGCGCGCTGGAGCCCTCCGCTTCCGGTTCGGTGCTGGTCGGTTCGGGGCTGGCCGGCGTGCTGCCGGTCGACGGTGGAGCCACCACCGGCACGGTCGTGGGCGCCGGGTCCGGGACGACCGTCGTTGCCGGCGCCGGGGTCGTGTCGGGGGCGGTGGTGATGTTCGTCTCGTGGCCACTTCGGAGGGCCACCACGGCGCCACCGATCGCCACGAGGGCGAGCGCCGCACCGCCCGCCGCGGCGCGGGTGACACGCTGGCGCCGGCGGGCGGCGCGAACCTGGTCGAAGCCGCCGGACGGAGCCGGACGGCGAAGTGAGGCACCGGCGGAGCGGGCGTACTCGTCGAACTGCTCGTCGGTCGGGACCTGGCCGTCGTTCATGTTCATGTCAGATACCTCCCAGTTGCCGGACCAGCGCCGCACGGGCGCGGGACAGGTCGCTGCGGATCGTCCCCTCGGGGACACCGAGGATCTCGGCCACCTCGGCGACCGGACGATCGCCGGCGAAGTGGAGCGTCATCGCAAGCCGGGGCCGCTCCGGCAGCTCACGCACGGCTGCCCAAAAGGCGATCACGTCCGCCGACGGCGGGGCCGTCGACGGCTCTTCGCGGCGCATCCGTTCGAGGTGCCTGGCGGCCGTTCTGCGCCGCCGCCAGCGCCCCCGGCAGAGGTTGACGAGCACGCGATGGCACCATCCGCCCGGGCGGTCGAGGCGCTGGACGCGCTCCCAGTTGACGAGTGCCTTCACCATCGCGTCCTGAACGAGGTCCTCGCCGTCGTAGCCCGACAGGGCGGTGGCAACCGCCACCAAGCCGGGGAACTCGCGTCGATAGAGCGCTTCGAACGACGTGGAGGAGAGGGCGATGTCGGCGGAGGTCATGGAGCGGGTCAGCAGGATCGAAACCGATGTGCCGGCGGGGTTGGGATGCTGTGCGAGTGTGTTCATCACGACGACACACGCGCCAGCATGGCGTCGCGCTGCACAGCGTTCCAGATATTTTCGGGAGCCGCATGCATCGGGGTCGGCGTCGGTTCGGGCGGACGTCGGCCGCACTCCGGTCCGATCGCCGCTGCATCGTGTCCCTAGGCTGAGGCGATGGGGTTCACGGGGATTCCGGTCGAGGCGGTCGACTTCTTCGCCCGTCTCGAAGCCGACAATTCGAAAGCATTCTGGGAAGCCAACAAGGCGACATACCGCGACGTCGTCAAGGTGTCGGTCGGCGCGCTCGCCGTCGAACTCGAGGAGTACGGCCCGTTCCACCTGTTCCGGCCGCACAACGATCTGCGCTTCTCGAAGGGCAAGCCGCCGTACAAGACGCATCAGGGTGCCTACGGGGAGAGCGAGGGTGGTGCCGGGTTCTACTTCCATCTCTCGAAGGACGGTCTGATGGCGGCCGCTGGGTACTACGCCATGATGAAGGATCAGCTCGAACGCTTTCGGGACGCCGTCGATCAGCCCAACACCGGTGCCGAGATCGCGGCGATCGTCGCCGGGCTCGCCAGGAAGTATCAGATCGGCGCCATCGACGAACTCAAGACGGCGCCCCGGGGATACGCCAAGGATCACCCCCGGATCGACCTGCTGCGGCGCAAGGGCCTGATGATGTCACTCGACTTCGGGGCCCCGGCTTGGCTCCACACCAAGCAGGCAGCCGCCAAGATCCGTGCTGTCTGGAAGGCCGCCGAGCCGATGAACGCATGGCTCGATGCCCACGTCGGCCCGACCACGATGCAGATGGAAGGCATGTTCCGGTGAGCCGGTTTGACAGACTGTCAAGGTGACGATCTCCGCCGACCTGCACCGCGACGCGCTCGAGAACCAGTTCGGCCTGGCCGGTCGAGTCGTCGATCCGACATCGCTCGATCGGAGCGTGCGGCGGTTCCGCGAACGCGGCATCTCGCTGCCGACGTTCGCCCAGCTGGCTGATCCGTCGACCTTCGATCACGGCGGCAAGGTGGGCGATGCCGATCCGCAGGGTCCCGATGCCCGCAACCTCTGGCGGGTGCACTGGTACAACGATCTCCGAGGCGGCCGCGTCGCCGTGCCTGACCACGTGGTGCTCCCGTCGGCGTTGACGGGCGTCGAGAGCCCGATCATCGTCGTGTTCGGCGATCGGTTCCCGATGATCACCGCCCACAAGGTGCTGGCTGCCTACGCCTGCCTGGCGCCACGTGTCGTGACCGGCCAGTTCGACCCAACGCGTCATCGTGCGATCTGGCCCTCCACGGGCAACTATGCCCGAGGGGGGATCGCGATCAGCCGGATCATGGCCAGTCGCGGCGTGGCGATCCTGCCCGAAGGGATGAGCCAGGAGCGCTTCGACTGGCTCAACGAATGGTGCGAGAACCCCGACGACGACGTGATCCGCACGCACGGAACCGAATCGAACGTGAAGGAGATCTACGACGCCTGCAACGAACTCGCCAAAGACCCGGGCAACTTCGTCCTGAACCAGTTCAGCGAGTTCGGCAATCACCTCGGCCACTACACGGTCACCGGCCGCGCACTCGGGCACGTGTTCGAACATGTCCGCGAGCGATCGGGGCGCGACCTGCGCCTGGCCGCGTTCACGAGCGCCACCGGTTCGGCCGGCACGATCGCCGCCGGCGATCGGCTCAAGGACGACTACGGCACGTCGATCGTGGCCGTCGAGGCGCTCGAGTGTCCGACGATGCTCGAGAACGGGTTCGGTGAGCACAACATCCAGGGCATCGGCGACAAGCACATCCCGTTGATCCACAACGTGATGAACACCGACGTGGTGTGTGCGATCAGCGACGTCGCCACCGACGAACTCGACGTGCTCTGGAACACCGATGCCGGGCGGGAGTACCTGTCGCGTTCGAAGGGGCTCGACGACGGTCTGATCGACGCCCTGTCGCACTTCGGCTTCTCGTCGACGTGCAACGTGCTGGCAGCGATCAAGACCGCCAAGCTGCACGACCTCGGCCCCGATGACGCCCTGATCACCGTCGCCACCGATGGCGGTGCGCTGTACCCGAGCGAGCGCGTCAAGACGCTGCAACGTCGATACCGCGGCGAGTACACCCACACCGACGCTGCCGAGGCGTTCGGTCAGCACCTCGGCCACACCTCGACCGAGCACATGATCGACATGACCGAAGCCGATCGCCGGCGTGTGTTCAACCTCGGCTACTACACCTGGGTGGAGCAACAGGGCACGCCGTTCGAACTGTTCGAGCAGCGCCGCTCTCAGTCGTTCTGGCGGGGGTTACGAGGCTTCGTCGGCGTCTGGGACGAGATGATCGCCGAGTTCAACGACCGTGTCGCCAACGACTGACCGGAAGACGCCGTGATCGTCGGTTACCGGTGCGCCGTCTGCGAGACGACGGTCCCGGTCGAGGCGGTGCACCCCTGGGTGTGCCCGAATGCCACACCCGACGACCGCTATCACGTACTGCACCTCGTGGACGATCTCCGGCCGCCGGAGGTGATCGAGGACCCGAACCCGTTCGTCCGGTACGCGCCGCGGATGGCGTGGTGGGCATTCGCCGAGGCACACGCGATGCCGGCGGCGGCACGGATCGAACTCGCCCGTTTCGCAGCCGGCGACTTCGAAGCCACCCCGTTCGGTCGCTCCGACGCGATTCGACACGCGCTGGGGGTCGACGTGTGGGTGAAGGACGAGACCGGCAACGTGGCGGGGTCCCACAAGGCCCGCCATCTGGCCGGGATCCTGCTGCATCTGCTGGCTGCGGAACGGCTCGGGCTGGCCGGTGAGCGCCGCCGGTTGGCGATCGCCTCGTGCGGCAACGCGGCGATCGCCGCGGCAACGCTGGCGGCAGGTGTCGCATGGCCGCTGGACGTGTTCGTTCCGACGTGGGCGAGCGCGTCCGTGGTGGCGACGCTCGACATGCTCGGTGCCGAGGTGGTCCGATGCGAGCGACGTGCCGACGACCTGCCCGGCGATCCGGCGATGCTGCGATTCCGCGAGGCCGTGCGGGCCGGCGCGATCCCGTTCAGCGTCCAGGGGCCCGAGAACGCGCTGTGCCTCGACGGTGGCCGAACGATCGGATGGGAGATCGCCGACCTGCTCACGTCGCATGCCCGGTCGGACCATCGCCAGGTCGCCGACACGGACGGAACGTGGCGGGCGGTGGCGCAGGTCGGTGGGGGAGCGCTGGCGGCGTGCCTCGGGGCGGGCCTGGGGCGCGAGGTGCAGCTCGACACGGTCCAGACGCACGGCTGCGCTCCGCTCGCTGCGACCTGGGAACGGATCGCCGGGATCGATCACCCCGAACGATCCTGGTCGCAGGTGATGCGTCCCTGGCCCGACCCGAACTCCGTCGCCGACGGGATCCTCGACGACGAGACCTACGACTGGATCGCCGACGTGCGGGCGATGGTCGACAGCGGCGGTCATCCGATCGTGGCGACCGAGGACCAGATCGTGGGCGCCCACCGGATCGCCCGTGCGGCAGGGTTCGATGTCAGCGCCACCGGTTCAGCCGGTCTGGCCGGCGTGCTGGCGGAATTGGACCGTCCGTCGACGGCCGATCACGTGATCGTTGTGATGTCGGGCGTCGCCCGCTGACATCGACTGCGAGCCCATCGCCCCGGCGTGCCACGCTGGCAGGATGGGATCGGATCAGATCGTAGGCTTCGATGTCGCCACCATCGACGCGTGGCTCCAGGCACTGGATCTCACGCCGCCCGTCGCTGCCCCGCTGACGTGGGAGCGGCTGCCGGGCGGGCACTCCAACCTCACCTATCTGCTGACCGATGCGAACGGCCGCCAGATGGTCGTGCGCAGGCCTCCGCTCGGCGCCCTGCTGCCCAAGGCACACGACATGTCGCGCGAGTACCGGATCATCGAGGGGCTGTGGAACACACCGGTGCCGGTCGCCGAACCGATCGCCTATTGCGACGACCGGGCCGTTGCCGATGCCCACTTCTACGTGATGGGCAAGGCCGAGGGGCAGGCGCTCTACGACGCCCGCGACGTGAGCGTGTGGCTGCCCGAGTCGGAGCGCCGCCGAGCCGGTGAGTCGTTCATCGACGGGCTGGCGGCGCTGCACTCGATCATCCCCGACACCGTGGGCCTCGACACGCTGGGGCGCCCGGACGGGTACGTCGCTCGGCAGCTCACCACCTGGTACGGATCGTGGAACGCATCGATTCCCTACGCCGACTACGACGATCCGCGTGTGCACGAACTGCACGCCATGCTGGTGGCCGGAATCCCCGCTCAAGGCCCTGCCCGGATCGTGCACGGTGACTACGGCCCGCACAACTGCCTGTTCGCACCGGACGGCACGCTCACGGTGGTGCTCGACTGGGAGCTGGCCACACTCGGCGATCCGCTCGCCGACTTCGCCTATTCGCTGAATGCCTGGGTGGAGCCCGGCGACCAGGGCGTGTATGGCGGTGACCCGCCCACCGCCCTGCCCGGATTCCCCAGCCGTGCCGACCTGACGGCGCGCTACCAGGCAGCCACGGGTGCCGACCTGTCGCACCTGGCGTACTACCGGTGCTACAACTCGTTCAAGACGGCGTGCATCCTGCACGGTGTGTACGCCCGCTACCGAGCCGGGCAGAAGAGCACCGAGGGAGTCGACCTCGACGCCTTGTTCGGCCGCATCGCCACGGCGCTCGGCGCCGCCGAGACGCTCAGCCACCAGATCCCCTGAACTGCGTCGGTACGGCGGATCGCCGGCGTCGCCGCCGGGGTACAGCCGGGTAGCCTCAGGGCATGACGGAACGCATCGATTCGCCGGTGGCGCTCGACGGGGGCTTCGACCCGCGCAGCGACGTGTTCAACCGGCTCCTCAAGAACCGGGTCGTGATGCTCGGTTCCGACGTCAACGACGACATCGCCAACCAGATCTGCGCCCAGTTGCTGTACCTCGAGGGCGAAGACCCGGTCGCCGACATCTGGCTCTACATCAACAGCCCCGGCGGGTCGGTCACGGCCGGGATGGCGATCTACGACACGATGCAGTTCGTCGGGTGCGACGTGGCCACGGTGTGCCTCGGTCTGGCGGCATCGATGGGTCAGTTCCTCCTCACGTCGGGAGCGGCGGGCAAGCGGTACACGTTGCCCAATGCCCGGATCATGATGCACCAGCCACTGGCCGGCCTGCGCGGCCAGGCCACCGACATCGCGATCCAGGCGGAGCAGCTGCGCTACATCAAGCAGCGCATGGCCGAGATGATCTCGGAGCACTCCGGCCAGCCCCTCGAAAAGGTCCAGGCCGACTCCGAGCGCGACCGCTGGTTCACGGCCGAGCAGGCCAAGGAGTACGGCCTCGTCGACAAGGTGATCCTGCGTCGCGGCGAGATCCTCTGATCATCGTTCGATCGGGAACGTGACCGATCGAACGCGGCGGCGACCCCTATCGCCAGCAGCGTCGACCTGCAAGGATGTGCGCCCGTGATGAAGGTCGTCTACACGTTGCGCCATCGCCATCACCACCCTCAGCGAGAGTTCGAGGGCAGTGGCTTCTGCGAACCGCGCGAGCATCCAGGTCGAGCGGAGATGATCCGCGCCGCGCTGGCCGCCGATCCGACGTTCGAGTTCGTGGCGCCCAACGAGTTCGGCACCGATCCGATCGAGGCCGTCCACGATCCGGGGCTGGTGCGGTTCCTCGAGACGGCCTGGTTCGAGTATCAGCAGCAGCACGGCGACGTCCACGACGTCACGCCCGACGTGTTCGCCCTGACGGGCCTGCGGCAGGGGATGGGGCCCGGCCGCGAACCGGATTCGATCTCGGCGCGTCTCGGGTGGTGGTGCTTCGAGATGACCACACCGCTCACGCACGGCACCTACGACGCGGCGCGCTCCGCCGTGGACGTGGCCTTGACCGCTTCCGACATCGTGCTCGACGGCGAGCGGGTGGCCTACGGCCTGTGCCGCCCACCCGGTCACCACGCCACGCGGTCGCTCTACGGTGGCTACTGCTTCTTCAACAATGCGGCGATCGTGGCCGACCATGCCGCCATGTCGGCAGGGTGCAAGGTCGCCGTGCTCGATGTGGACTACCACCACGGCAACGGAACCCAGCAGATCTTCTACGACCGTGGCGACGTGCAGTTCGTGTCGCTGCACGGTGACCCGCAACGTGCCTACCCGTACCACACCGGGTTCAGCGACGAGACCGGCACCGGGGTGGGTCTCGGCACCACTGCCAACTTCCCGCTTCCGGCGCGGACCGATGACGACGGCTACCTGCGTGCGTTGACCGCGGCCTGCGACAAGGTGATGGGGTACGGGCCAGACCTCGTGGTCCTGTCGCTCGGGCTCGACACGTTCGTGGACGACCCGCTGGGGGACCTGGCGATGACCAGCGACGGTTTCGAGGCGGCAGGAGCGATGGTGGCGGCGATGGGGATCCCGACCGTGGTCCTGCAGGAGGGCGGCTACGCCGTCGACGACCTCGGCGAGAACGCTCGTCGCTGGTTGCGCGGGGTGAGCGCCCTGCACCCCGAAACGTGACTGGCAGCGAGGTCGGCTTGATCGGTGTGAAAGCCGTCAGGAATCAGGCTCGCGCCGCGCCTCGTTCGACTGCTGTCGAACGGCGACCCGGGTGCACGATCCGAACGACCGTGGCGGCCACGGCCACCAGCGTGAGCAGCAGCGCCAGCGCCTGGTAGGCGCGATTGACCGTGTCGGTGCCGGCCAGGCCGGCGTGCAGCGCAGCGCCCCACACCAGACCGTACGAGCTGACGTGGATGGCACGCCACAGCTTCGGCGACAGCTGCTTTCGGAGGTAGCCGGACACCTGGACGGCGACCATCACGTACATCGACAGCACGCCGAACGCCACCGCGACGGGCTTGTAGCTGGCAGCGCCGGGCACGAACAGGTCGACCAGTCCGAACGACACGTATCCGTCGAGCACGAGACCGAGCAGATGCAGGGCGGTCATCGCCAATGCCATTCCGCCCAGCCAGCGATGCAGGTCAAGCAGCCACGCCGGGCGGTCGTGCGGCTTGAGCGCCCGCGTCGCCAGCAGCACACCCCACACCAGGCTGGCTACCAGCAGCACGAGGGCAACGATCCCCGAACTCCGGGAGAGGTACCACCAAAACTTTTCGTTCATCAGCGCTGCCCTCCTGGCGTGCGATCGAACGTCGCCCACGCAGAGGTGCAGCGACGGTTGCCGTTGTGCAGGGTCATCGAAGCCGCGACGCGGCGGTCCTCGTAGACCGCCACGGCGTCCTCCACGGGCAGCACGAACGCGCACTTCGTGAACACTTCTGCCCAGGCGCCGGTCCCGGCCACGACCGTGCACGACACGACGTCGGCGGCGCTGGACGCGAGCGTGGTGGGATCGATCAGATGGTGCATCTTGGCCGCTCCGACCTGCCAGGTCCGGAGTCGGGACGTCGAGGTGGCGACCCCGCCACCGCCCAGGCACACGAGGTCCGGACCGGCGTCGTGCGCCACGTCGACGGCGACCGCCCACCCGTGATCGGGATCAGGTGCGGCACCTCCACATCGCAGATCGCCGCCCAGTTCGACGGCGGCGCCGGCCACGCCTTGGCCGTACAGCCACTCGAACACGATGTCGGCAGCGAGACCTTTGCCGATCCCACCCGGATCGATGGCGGTGCCCGGTGGGAGCTGCACGAGACGTTGGTCGACGTCGACCAGGATCGAGTCGGGACGACCACGGCCGCCCGTTCCTGCCGGGAGCGAGGTGCGCTCGGCGGCATCGGAGCGGCTGGCGGCATACCCCAGCTCGACGAGCGTGCCCGCCAGCGACGGGTCGAAGCAGCCGAGTGTGGCGTGCCAACCCTGCACCATGGCGGTGACGAGCCGGACGGTCTGCTCCGAGACGCGGACCGTGCGACCCGCCGAACCGTTGAGACGAGACAGTTCACTCCCAGGGAGGAATCGGCTCCATCGCCGTTCCAGATCGTCGATCATCTCCACTGCCCGGTCGAGCAGTCTGGTCAGGTCGGCGTTCCCGCCGTCGTGATCGGTCACCACGGCGATCGTGCCGGTGCAGTTCATGGCTGCGAACGAACGCCGCACGATTCCCGCTTGCCGGGATTCGCTCGGATCACCACGACGGGAACGTGGTGCTGCCAACAGGGAGGCTTCAGCTGCCATTGCTCTGGGCCTGGGGTTGTTGCTGCTGTTGCTGCGCCTTCGGCTGAGGCGGCGGTGGAGGGGGAACCGCGAGGTCGACCGCGACGGGTGCTGCCACCGGCTGCGGCGCCGGCGCGGCGACCGCTGCCGGTGGCTCCGTCGCTGCGGCGGCCGTGCTCGGGTTGCTCGGAACCGGCGCCGGCTGCGTGGTCGGCGGAACGGGGGTGACCGGCAGGGTGGCGTCGACGATCGGAATCGTCACCTGCACCGGCGCTGCGGCGACCAGCGGTTGGCTGGGAACCGAGGGCGTCGGCGGTTGGGCGGCCGTGGCATCGGCGATCCCGAACCCGGCGATCATGCCGAGCACAGCGGTCGTCGCCCCACCGGCGGTCACGATCTTGGCGCCGACGGCCGGCGTCTCACCGAACCGTCGACGTCGACGCCGGGGCGAGCGAATCGTGGACGGCTGCTGCTCGATGATCGGCGACGTCGGTTGGCGTCGCTGACGGAGCGCAGCCAGGCGCTGGGTCTGGTCGCGGGCGGCGTCAGTCGTCATCGCGTTCGCCGCCGCCGCCGTCGTCGCTGCTGTCGTCGCTGCTGTCGTCGTCGCTGTCGTCGTCGCTGTCGTCGTCGCTGTCGTCGTCGCTGTCGTGTCCGGAGTCGTCGCTCTCGAATGCGTCGTCGTCGTCACGATCGTCGTCGATGGTGGTGCGGGTCGTGTCGTCGGACGACCCGCCGTTGTTGCTGCCGCTGGTGGAACCGTTCAGCGACTCGCTCTCGACGTTGGGAACCAGCTGTCCGGCGTAGAGGACCACCTCGAACTGGACGCGTGTGGTGCCGTCGACGAACTTGACTTCGACACGGGGCCCGTCGCTGTCGGCTTCGGACTGCTCGACAGTCCATCCGGCGGCCGGTTCGGCCGAGACCAGCACGACGTCGCCGTCGAGCACGTCGACGGTCACGACCCCGGATGCGCCGACGTTGTACGACGTGAGGTAACCGGAGGCGGGCGCTGCGGTCGGTTGCGGCGCCGCTTGCGGCGCTGCTGCTGCGACCGGGATCGTGGTCACCGGGAGCGTGGTGGTGGCAACCGTGGTGTCGGGCTGAATCGCCTTGACGGCGATCGTGATCGGCGAGGCGATCGATGTGGTCGGGGCTGCCTCGACGGGTGCCAGCAACTCGGCGGACGCGGACGGTCCGCCGCCGCCGTCGAGGATTTGGGTGTTGACGAGAGCGGCTGCGGAGCCGGCTCCCAACACACCCACGAGTGACAAGACTGTTGCGATCCTGGTTTTCATGATGCTCTCCTTGACGGGGGCGATGTGTTCGCCCTTGACGGTACGAAGGACACGTCCGGGTGGTGGGACATGGTTGTCCAAGAAACATCCAAGAACCGGCGTGGCTTCGGAAGATGGGCGAGAATGGCACCCGTGAGGGTCCTGCTGGTGGAAGATGACGCGTCGATCGCCAGCCCGCTGAGCGAGGCGTTGGCGGGCCAGGGCTTCACGGTCGAGCACGTCGCCACCGGGGCAGACGCGATCGCCGCCGCTCCGTGTGACCTCGTGTTGCTCGATCTCGGGTTGCCCGACATGGACGGCTACGACGTGTGCCGGCGGCTCCGCCAGACCTCGAGCGTGCCGATCATCGTGATCACCGCCCGAGGTGAGGAACTCGATCGCGTGCTCGGCCTCGAACTCGGGGCCGACGACTACGTCGTGAAGCCGTTCGGCTTCCGCGAGTTGGTCGCCCGGATGCGCGCCGTCGCCCGTCGCGCCGGTCAACCGGGCGCCGAACCTGTCAACTCGGGCGACGTGACCCTGGTCGGACCGCTGCGCATCGATCGCCGCGCCCACCGGGTCACGATCGACGAGGCAGGGGAGCGCGTCGAGATCGCACTCACACCGAAAGAGTTCGAGCTGCTCGCCTTCCTCGCCGACGACGTGGGTGCGGCGCGGAGCCGTTCCGACATCGTCGAACACGTCTGGGATTCCAACTGGTTCGGGCCGACCAAGACCGTGGATGCCCATGTGGCCGGCATCCGGCGCAAACTCGGCGACCAACGGTGGATCGAGGCGGTGCGCGGCGTGGGGTTCCGCCTCGAGGTGCCGTCGACGGAGCCGTGAGCCGTGCGGAACCGTCTGTTGCTGCTGTTCGTGGGCGTCGTCGCCCTGGTCCTGCTGGTCCACGACGTGCCGTTGGCTCGCCATCTTCGTGAGGTCGAGCAGGACCGTCTCACGACCGCCCTCGAGCGTGACGCGTTCACGCTCGCCGGCCGCGCCGAGGAGGCGCTCGAGGCGGGGACCGCCCGGGAGGATGCGGACCTCCAACAGCTCGTGACGGAGTACGCCGCGACCCAGAACGTTCGTGTGGTGATCGTCGATGTCGATGCCGGCGTGGTGTCGGCAAGCCGCGTGTCGGACGTGTCGGAGGACTACTCGAACCGACCCGAGATCGTGTCCGCGCTTTCAGGTCGTCCGTCGACCGGACAACGCTTCTCCGACACGCTCAGCGGGAATCTGTTCTACGTCGCCGTGCCGGTGCTGTCGGGCGACCGCGTCGTGGGATCGGTGCGACTCAGCGCACCGGCCCGGGTCGTGTCCGATCGCATCGGGGATCAAGAGCGCGGGTTGGTGCTCGTGGCGTTGATCTCGCTGCTGATCGCCTCGGCGGTGGCTTGGTGGTTCGCCACCACGGTGACGCGGCCGATCAGGCGGCTCCAGGCGACCACGCAGACATTGGCGAGCGGCGATCTCACGACGAGGGCCAGCGACGACGACGGGCCGCCCGAAGTGCGCGACCTGGCGGTGTCGTTCAACGCCATGGCAGCCCGGCTCCAACAACTGGTCGAACGCCAGCGAGCCTTCGCAGGGACCGCATCACACCAGCTCCGAACCCCGCTCACCGCACTTCGCCTCCGTCTCGAACAGCTCGCTTCGGCATCCGAGCACGATCCCACCTCCAGCCGATACGTCGACGCCGCGATCGAGGAGACGGATCGCTTGCATCGCATGATCGAGGGACTGCTGGCGCTCTCGCGGGCCGAACAGAATGCCGGCTCCGCCGGACCCGTCGATCTCGTGGCGATCGTGCGCGACCGTGTCGCCCATTGGGAACCGCTGGCGGCCGAGCGCGGCGTCACGATCGAGGTCGGCCTGCCACCCGACGCCCGATCGATCGCGGTGGGCGGTGCCGTCGAGCAGATCGTCGACAACCTGGTCGACAACGCCCTCGACGTCTCGCCGGTCGACAGCACGCTCAGGCTCGTCGTGAACGCCGCAGGCGATCTGTACGAATTGCACGTGATCGACGCCGGACCTGGACTGTCGCTGGCCGATCGGGAGGCGGCCTTCGAACGGTTCTGGCGCGGCACTCGGGCAGCTGCTGGGGGCTCGGGGCTGGGCTTGGCGATCGTGCGTCAGTTGGCCGAGGCGGGTGGTGGCGCGGCGAGGCTCGCCGACGCCCAGGGAGGCGGGCTCGACGCGGTCGTGACGTTCCGTGCCGCGCCGGGTCGGGGTTGACCGGCCTCGGTTCCGGTCAGAGGGCTGAGATGTCGGCCAGCACGGTGCGCCACCGGTCGGGGTCGCTGGCGTACGGCGTGTAGAACGAGACACGGCTGACGACGTCGGCGTAGCGCCGCCCGAGCTCGGGAGCGATCTCCTCCGGAGCACCGACCACGGCGAACGTGTTGAGGACCTCGTCGTCGATCAGCGTGCCCATTTCCACCCACTTGCCCTGCTTCGAGAGGGCGTTGAGCTCGTCCTGCAAGCCGCCCCAGCCGTGCAGTTCGAGCACGCTTCGGTACGCCGGCGTGGAGCCGTAGAAGGCGATCTGTTGGCGGGTGCCGTCGCTCGCCGCGTGCATCTGCTGCTCGTCGTTCCCCGTCACGACGAACGACGGGCCGACGATCTCGAAACCGTCCATCGTCTTGCCCGCCTTCTCACGTCCGCGCCGGAGCGCCGGCAGGGTCACCTCACGCAGGTAGCGCTCGGTGGTGAACCCGTGGCAGATGAAGCCGTCGCACACTTCGCCGGCGACTTCGGTCATCAACTCGCCCACACCTGCCAGGAAGATCTTGGGTGGGCCGAAACCGTCCAGGTCGCGTGCGTCGGGCGTGAAGAACGGGGTCATCAGCGTGTGCCGGTAGAACTCGCCACGGAACTGGAGCGGCGTACCGTTGAGCCAGGTGTCCCAGATCGCACGGACGGCGAGGATCAGCTCGCGCATGCGCGGTGCCGGGTGGCTCCACTCCATCGAGAAGCGCTTGGTGATGTGGGGCTTGATCTGGCTGCCGAGCCCGAGGATGAAGCGGCCGTTGGAGAACGCCTGCAAATCCCAACCGATGTTGGCGAGCAGCATCGGGTTGCGGGCGAACGCCACGGCGATCGACGTGCCGAGTTCGAGCGACTCGGTGTGTTCGGCTGCCAGGGTGAGCGGCAGGAACGGGTCGTGGTTGATCTCGGCCGTCCACACGCCCGCGTACCCCTCGTCCTGACGCGCCCGGGCCGCGCCGGCGACCTGGCGCAACGCGTTCGGGAGCGACGCATCGACCTTCATCGGGACTCCTGTCTACTCTTGGTTGCGAAGGAACTCTTCGAGTTCCGCTGCCAGTTGGTCGCCCGACGGCAGATCGATCGGGCCCACGACCGGTTGCGGCGGGTCGGTGGGGGTCGTGTCGAAGACCTGTTCGAGCTGGCCGACCATCGCCGCGTGGTCGTCATTGCCCTCGATCAACGAATCGATTCGGCGGCGCTGGATCATCGATTCGGCGCGCACGTCGGCGGCGTCGAACACGAGCCCGGTCGCCTCACGCACGGCATCGATCAGCGCCACGCTGGCCGACGGGTACGACATCGCCGCCACGTAGTGCGGGACCTGTGCCCAGATCCCGAGCGTGGGGATGCCGCGCCCGTGGAGTTCGTGTTCCAGGGACGCCGCCACGCCGCCCGGCACGTCGATCGAGCTGCGCAGGAACGGAACGCGCATCAGCACGTCGTGGGACGGGCTGGTGACCGACACCAGCGCCGGACGCGTGTGGGGCGTGGCGAACGGGTAGGCACCCAGGTGCACCATCCAGCTCACCCCGAGCGCGGTCGCCAGGTCGCCGACGGCGCGTGTGAACCGGTGCCACGCCATGTCGGGCTCGGGGCCGGTCAGCAGGATGACATCGCGACCGGTCTGGTCGCGCCCGTGGGACAGCACGATCCGTTCCCAGTTGAGCACTGCGTTCAGACCGTCTCGAAGCTCCATCATCGGCCGTCGAGCGCGGAAATCGACATACACGTCGTCGTCGAACTCGGCGAACGGCGTGGCGGTGACCTCGTCCTCGATCGCTTCGGCTGCCGCCTTGGCGGCACCTCCGGCATCGATCCACCCGGACAACATGACGATCAGGACCGGTGCGTCGAGCGGCGGCCGCGGACCGATCCAGGAGATGCTGGAGTCCAACTCGCCGTCCACGCTGTGCAGGGTACAACTGGCGGTCACCGGACGGCACCCCCGGTAGCGTCTTCGGTATGGCTCTCGATGTGACCGATGCAACCTTTCAGGCCGACGTCGTGGATCGTTCGACGGACACCGTCGTCATCGTCGATCTGTGGGCGCCGTGGTGCGGCCCCTGCCGCACGCTTGGCCCGATTCTCGAAACCGTCACCGATCAGACCGACGGCAAGGCGATCCTGGTCAAGGTCAACGTCGACGAGAACCCGGGCATCGCGCAGGCGTTCAAGGTTCAGTCGATCCCCGCCGTCTTCGCCCTGCGAGACGGGCAGGTCGTGGACGGATTCGTGGGTGCGCTGCCGGAACACGAGGTGCGTGAGTTCGTCGCCCGAGTGCTCCCCACGGAGGCCGACGACATGCTGGCAGCGATGCTGGCGATGGGGGACGAAGGCAGCCTGCGCGCCGTGCTCGAGATCGACCCCGCCAACGAGGAGGCGATCGTCGGCCTCGGTGAACTGCTCACCGCGCGCGGTGAGTCGCAGGAGGCGCTGGCGCTGCTGGCGCGCATCCCCGAGACGGATCGCACGCGCATGGTGGCCGCCAAGGCGCGCCTCGGTGTGGTCCCCGACGACGATCACGATGCCACGCTCATGGCACTGCTCGACCAAGTCAAGGCCGACGAGGACGCCCGTCAGCAGTTCGTCGACATCCTCGAGCTGATGGGTTCCGCCGACCCGCGCACGGCCAAGTATCGCAAGCTCCTGAGCCAGCGACTGTTCTGAGTTCAGCCGAGCTGTTGCTCCAAACGGTGCAGCACCTCGTAGCACGGGAGCACCTGGGCGACGCTGCTGTTCGGCTCGCGGCCCTCGCGGATCGCCGCCACGAACTCTCGATCCTGGAGCTCGATGCCGTTCATCGAGACCGCCACCTGTGAGACGTCGATCTGTTCGTCGCGTCCGGTGAACAGGTCGTCGTAGCGGGCGAGGTAGGTGCCGGTGTCGCCGATGTACCGGAAGAACGTGCCGAGCGGTCCGTCGTTGTTGAAGCTCAGCGACAGCGTGCAGATCGCCCCGTTGGCGGCCTTGAGCTGGATCGACATGTCCATCGCGATGCCCAGGGCCGGGTTGGTCGGGCCGGCGATCGCATTCGCAGCCACGACCGGGCTGCCGGTCTGGTACTGGAACAGGTCGACGGTGTGTGCTGCGTGGTGCCAGAGCAGGTGATCGGTCCAGCTCCGCGGCTGGCCGAGCGCGTTCGTGTTGGTGCGGCGGAAGAAGTAGGTCTGGACGTCCATCTGCTGGATGTGGAACTCGTCGGACCGGATCCGTTGATACACCCACTGATGGCTGGGGTTGAACCGACGCGTGTGGCCGCACATCGCCACCAGACCGGTCTCGGCCTGCTTGGCCAGCACGGCCTGGCCGTCAGCCAGGGCGTCGCACAGCGGGATCTCGACCTGGACGTGTTTGCCGGCTTCGAGGCAGGCGAGCGTCTGGTCGGCGTGCATCTGGGTCGGTGTGCACAGGATCACGGCATCGACGTCGTCGCGGGCGAGCGTGTCGGACAGCTCGGTGGTGGCGTGCCCGATCCCGTACTGGTCGGCCACCTGCTGCGTCTTGTCGAGTTCGCGCCCGATCACCGAGGTGACCTCGACACCGTCGATCAGCCGCAGCGCGTCGAGGTGCTTGATGCCGAACGCGCCGGCCCCGGCGAGTGCGATGCGAAGTGTTTCGGTCATGCGGCGAACCCTATTCGGCAACCCAGGAGGCCGAACGATCGCGAGCTCCCGCCGACCGGCGGCCGAGCCCGTGCGGCGCCGGGTCCTAGCTCGTGCGCTTCGCAGCGGGTTTGCCGGCAGCCGGCTTCTTGGTTGCCGGCTTCTTCGCCGCCTGCTTTTTGGCGACGGTCTTCTTCGCAGCCGTCTTCTTCGCAACGGTCTTCTTCGCAGCCGTCGTGCGAGGCGCGGGAGCGTCGGTGCCGGCGGGAAGCTCGATCAGGACCCGACGCAGCACCTTGCCGGCCTGGTTGCGGGGGAGCTCGTCGATGAACTCGACGCGCCGCGGCACCTTGTGGCGGGCGAGTTGGTCGCGCACGTGGGAACGGACGCCCGCCCCGTCGAGCGTCGACCCGGGATGGGTGACCACGAACGCGGCCAGCAACTGCCCGAACACCTCGTCGGGCACGCCGACCACGGCCACGTCGGTGATGTCCGGGTGCTGTCGCAGCCATTCCTCGACCTCGATCGGGAACACGTTCTCGCCGCCCGAGACGATCATGTCGTCCTCGCGCCCCTCGATGAACAGCAGTTCCTCGTCGAAACGGCCGAGATCGCCGGTCGACACCAGGCCGCGGATCACCTCTTTGCCGCCGCCGTCGGTGTAGCCCTCGAACTTCATCGCCCCGCCCACGAAGATCCGACCGATCTCACCGCTGGCGACCGGTTCGCCGTCGGTGTCGAGGATCTCGACGCGGACCCCGAGCGCCGTCTGGCCGGCCGTGGACGGTGCTTTGCGCAGGTCGTCGGGTCCGGCGACGGTGGCCACAGCGACCTCGGTCGAGCCGTACAGGTTGTACAGCACGGGTCCGAACCGGGTCAGGACGTCGCCGGCGAGCTTGGCCCCGAGTGCCGAGCCGCTGGCGGCGATCACCCGCAGGTCGGGGGTCCCGATGTCATGCTGCGACTCGGCCACCGCCAGGATCCGGCTGAGCATGACGGGCACGACCACGAGCACGTCGGCCTCGTGGTCCACCAGTTGCTGCAGCGTGGCGCGAGCATCGAATCGGCGCGTCAGCACGGTGGTCGCCGATCGGGCCAGACCGAGCAGGAGGTGCGACAGGCCCCAGGCGTGGAACACCGGCGCCGACACCACCTGGGTGTCGCCGAGTCGGAGCGGGATCGAATCGAGGATCGCTGCGATCCCCTCGATCGAACTGCTGCCCCCAGTTCTGGCGGCGCCCTTCGGCCGCCCCGTGGTGCCGGAGGTGAGGATCACGACTCGGCCGGACTTCCGGGTGGCCTTGACCAAGCGATGTGAGCGACCCAACTCGATGCGCTCCGTCTCACCGATCGCCGTGGCGCCGGACGCCGCGCAGATGTCGGCGAACTCGTCGTCGTGCAGGATCACGGCGATCTCTTCGCTGGCAACCACGTCGGCCAGTTGCGGCCCGGCGAACCCGGTGTTGAGCAGGATCACGTCGCCGCCGGTGGCGGCGATCGCCACGAGGCTCTCCACGAACCCGACGTGGTTGCGAGCCAGCAGCCCGACCTTCACACCGGGGCCGACGCCCAGGTCTTCGAGCCCGGCGGCGATCCCGTGGGCACGACGCCACAGCTCGCCAAACGTCACCGAACCGGTCTCGTCGATCACCGCCGGTCGATTGGGGTACCGCCCGGCAGCCCCGGCCGCCAGCCCGGCGACCGACGCTCCCCACGGCGCCATGACGGCGATCGCCTTCGGCAGACGGTCGGGGCGCTCGAACGGTGTCGTGAAACCACGTGTGAGTGCGATCGCGGTGTTGACACGGTCGAGAATCGAAGCCATCGCGGCAGCGTACGTCAGATCGGTGTTGGGATCGATCGGGTCCTGGTTCGAGGGGTACGGTTGGCGAGCACGTTCAGCCGCGACGAGAAGGGGTTCTCATGGCCGTCAGCAAGCTCACCATGATCGACGAGCAACGCAAGAGCGTGGCGCTCGAGTACCTCAAAGCGTTCGACAACGGCGGCGTCACGTCGACTGGCGATTCGATTCTCTCAGCTGTTCGCGCCCGACGCCCAGGTGTGGTTCCCGAAATGGGGCCTGGCGGCCGGACACGACCAGATCGGCCAGATGTTCGGCGATGTCGGCGGCACGATCCAGCAGATCGTGCACCACTACTCGCACTTCAACTGGATCATGAGTGGCGGCGACATGTTCGCCTGCGAGGGCACGAGCCATGGTGTGCACCGCGACGGCCCGTGGCGAGCGGGCGTCGACGAATGGAAGGCAGGGCGGTGGTGCGACGTGTTCGAGGTGCGCGACTTCCTGATCCAGCGCTGCTTCATCTACCTCGACCCGGATTACGCGTCGGGCGACACCGACCGGTATCCCTGGCTCGGCGCCGCTGGCACGCGCTCCGTCAGAACAGGTGCTCGACGGCGGCCACGAGCTGACGCAGGTTGCGCACCTCGACGACCCCGTCGCAGTGCGTCGAGTAGGCGGCGATCTCGGAGTCGTGCGTGTTCCACTCCGCCCGCGGTTCGGGGTTCAGCCAGTACACGGACGCGACCGCTCGGCGATCCGCTCCAGCCATTCGGCTCCGGTGCCGCGGTGGTTGGTACGGGCATCCCCGGTGATGATCACCGTCGAGGTGCGGTGCAGGTCGCGCTCGCCGGTCGATCGCCAGAACTGTTCCAGGACCGTGCTGTAGTCGCTGTGGCCCTCGGCACCGATCACGTTCGTGTTGCGCAGCAGGGCCCAGGGTTCGATCCCGTGTGACGAGGAGTCGAGCAGCGCCGTCACCTCGTCGATGGCGTCGACGAACACGAACGAACGGGTCCGACCGATCTCGGCCGCCAGCGCCGACATCAGCGTGAGCGTGAACAGCGAGCAGTCGGCGACCGAGCCGCTGATGTCGCACAGCACGAACAGCTCAGGGCGGTGGGCGTGGGGCCGATCGTGCAACACGTCGATCGGCACACCGCCGGTCGAGAGCGAGCGGCGCATCGTGCGGCGCATGTTCACGCGGCCCGCCCGGTGCTGTCGACGGCCGCGCCAGCCGGGCCGCCAGCTTGCGGGCGATCGGGCGCACGATCGCTCGCATCTGGTCGAGCTCGGCTCGCGATGCCTCCAGGAAGTCGACGTCGTAGAGGTCGTCCTCGCCCGATCCCGGCGTGTCGCCGATGTCGAGGCGGTCATCGAGCTGGGCGCGGAGGTCGGCCACGATCGAGCGTTTGAGGGCGTCGACCCGGGCCCGGATCATGGCAGGCGACAGATCGGGATCGGCGATCCGGACGCGGCTCATCAGCCGGGCGATGTCGGCGCCGAGGAAGATTCGCTGCAGGTGGAATTTCTCGGACCGCGGGTCGTCCAGGCCGCCGTGAGCGTCGACCAGGGCACCGGCAATCGCACCGAGGTCCTCGCCCGAGGCGACGGCGCGGACGATCTCGTCCGACGCGACCGTGACGTCACCGGTGAGCTCGGCCCGGCGCGGCGGACGGGGCGGGAAGAATCGGTCGAACGCCAACTCGAAGGCGGGGTAGTGACGTGCCTGCTTGACCAGCGTGGAGCGCAGTGCGGTGTGCAGCTCGGAACGGTGCAGGACGTCGACCGCTGCCAGCGCTCGGGTGGCGTCGATCACGTCCGACAGCGAGACGCCCACGCCGGCTGCCTGCAGGGCGCGTCCGAGCCGCAGGGTCCGATCGGCGATCGAACCAGGTCGGGCAGCGCCCGTGAGATCGCTCCTGTCGTCCCCGATCGCGGGACGGTACCCGACGGGGGATCGCTCGACAAGCACGGACGGTGGGCGACGTGGCAACATGCGGGAACACACCGCAAGATCGGAAGAGGGGATCTGATGTCCGACTACACGACCGTGTTCGGGTCGCTCGACAACTACGAGAAGGGCCGCGTGATCATCGTCGATGACGACCCCAAGGCGTACGTGTTCTCGAACGTGTTCGAGGTCGCCAACACGTCGAAGCCGTACGAGAAGGTGGCGGTCGGCAAGAACCTCGAGTACGTGCTCGAGGCGATCCGTTGCGAAGGCACCAGCGAGTGGCGCGTCACGCCCCACGACGAGTTCGCACTGGTGATGGACGGAACCGTGCGGATCGAACTGTTCGACCCGGCCGAGCAGCTGGTCGACCCGGACGCACAGGGTTCGATCGCCGTCGACGGCGAGCCGGCGGGCAACAAGATGGGCCAGGTCACCGCGACCCAGGGCCACATGACGCTGCTGCCGGCCGGCAAGTGCTACCGATTCCACTGTGACGCAGTTGGTGTGATCCTGCTGCAGACGATCCAAGGCCCCGACACGATCGAACGTTGGGGCGAGATCTGTCAGACCGAAGCCTGACCCGACGTCCCACCAACGCCACGCACGAGATCGAGAGGAACCCATCATGACCATGACCGAAACCGCCCCGAATGCTTCCGGGTACAAGCAGTTCTCGATCGGGAGCTTCAGCTTCTCCCGCGACGAGTACTTCGCCACCATCACGTGGCCGACCGGCACCCACCAGATCGCGATCGACGTGTTCCTGCGTGCCTTGCAGCGCGACATCGCCTGGGGCTTCTTCTACGGCATCGTGAACTTCGACAGCGTGTTCGGGACCGTGAACCACTACGGCAACGTCGACATGTTCGCCGGGCGCTTCAACGACGCCTATCGGCGCGCCGAGGTCGACTTCAACGAGAACTTCACGCACGACGACCTGATGGCGGCGTTCCAGGCGATGATCTCGGACTGGACCAACGAGGGGTACGACCCGTTCGCGGCGCCGATGGAGACCGGTCAGCCGTTCGGCCCCCGCAAAGGCAACAACGACGCCGCCGTGACCCGTCGCCGGGTGGTCGCCAACCGGATGGTCGGGGTGCCGGGCGATGAGCAGATCCGTACCGACGAGTCGGGCTACACCGTCAACCGTGCGTTCGCCGACGTGCCGCAGGACGAGCCGGTCATCGACGCCGAGCCGGGCTACGAGGACCAGGTGTGCGCCTACAACATGTACGCCTACATCTCCCGCAGCGACGTGACGTGGAACCCGTCGGTGGTGTCGGCATGCAAGGAGAGCCTGTACTGCCCGACGTCGGAGGAGTTCATCCTGCCCGTCATCCACGGCAACGACCGGGTCGAATGGTTCGTTCAGCTCAGCGACGAGATCCAGTGGGATGTCGAGGACCGCGACACGGGCTCCAAGCGTGCCCGCGTGATCGCCAAGGCCGGTGACGTGGCTGCCATGCCGGCCGACATCCGGCACCAGGGTTACAGCCCGAAGCGCTCGATGCTGCTGGTGTGGGAGAACGCCTCGAACCGGATTCCCGAGATGATCGCCAAGGGCGAAGTCGGGGTCCGACCGGTCGAGTTCTGATCGGCCCGGCCGGTCACCTCAGGCGGCGGCGCTCATGAGGGTCGTCTCCAGCTGTCGGACCACCGCCGTCCAGGCCGGGTGCTGCGGATCGATCAGATCGAAGTGGTCGGCACCTTCGATCTCGATCAGATCGATCGCGTCGGGTTGGCCGGGATCGATCGAGTAGCGCGCCGGCACGATCCCGTCGTCGCTGCCGACCACGCCGAACACCGCCGGGCCGCCGCGCAGGTCTGGCGTGGCCACGTCGTAGCGTTCCGGCAACTGCGCCGGTGACCCGCTGAGCAGCTGTTGGACCGCCCCGCCACCCAGCCCGTCGGCGGCAGCCGCCCGCAGGTCGACCACCGGACCCTGGCCGATCGCCAGGACCGGGGTCACCGCCGGATCGGCACCAGGGGTGCCGGGCGGCAGCGCCGCCCGTCCGGCTGCCCACAGCGCCAGATGGCCCCCGGCGGAATGGCCCACCAGCGCCAACCTGGTGAGATCCAGCCGGTCCGCAGCGGGCAGTGTGACCAGGACGTCGATCGCCGCCGCCACGTCGTCGAAGGTTCCCGTATAACCACCACCCTCATCACCGATCCGGCGGTACTCGATGTTCCAGGCGATGTAGCCGCGGTCGGCCAGATCTTCGGCCAATCCCACCATCAAGTCCAGCCCGTAGGCGTTGTACCAGAACCCGCCGTGGATCAGCACGACGACGGGGAACGGCCCCGTGCCACTGCTTGGCACGTACAGGTCGCCGAACTCGTGAGGGTCGTCGCCGTACGCAATCCGGGTCGGCGGCAGAGCTGCGGGAGCCGACGAGACGGCCGGCGCTGGTGCCGTGGCAACGGAGCCGTCCACTCCGCTCTCGATCGCGGTTGTCGACGGCTCGGCGGTTCCGCAGGCGGGCGCCGCCACACCCGCTGCCAGAGCGAGCAACGTCACGAGGACGGGTCGGCGGCGCGCCGTGGGCAGCGATCGGGTGGGCATCGTGCGAGGTTCGGATCGGCGCCGACACCGGATTGGCATCGGCACGTTCTGGATTCCCGAGTGTGGCACGTCGACGGGCCGGACCTGCGGGTACATTCCGCGACATGGGTTTGCTCAACAAGAAGAACATCGACAAGGCCAAGACCTTGTTCGACAAGAACAAGGACAAGATCGCCCCTGCGGTCACCAAGGCCACATCGGCGGTCGACAAGAAGACCGGTGGGAAGTACACCGACAAGCTCAAGAAGGTCGACGAGGCCGCCGGCAAGATCGCCAAGTAGCCCTGACCCGTCGGTTCAGAGCCGGCTGGCGACTTCGGCGATCACCGCTGCGGCCCGTTCGGCGTCGTCGCGATCGGTCTTCCACGAGCTGACGCTGATCCGCATCGCCGTCGAGCCGTTCCATTGGGTGGGCCCGCACCACACCCGTCCGTCGGACTGGATGGCGGCGATCAAGCGGCCGGTCGTGTCGGGATCCCGGAAGCGCAGCAGGACCTGGTTGAGCACGACCTCGTTGAGGATCTGGAAGCCATTGTGTTCGGCCAGTCGCTCGGCGATCGTGGTCGCAGAGGCGCTGGCGCGCTGGACCAACTCGGCCAGCCCGGAACGGCCGAGCGTTCGGAGCACGGCCCACACCTCGATCTGACGGGCGCGTTGGGAGGATTGGGGAGTGTGGTGCATCGCCTCGAAACGGTCGTCGACGGGGAGGTATCCGCCACCGCGGCGAACGTGCGGCGGAGCGCACCTGTGCGCTGCACGAACGCGATCCCGCAGTCGTAGGTGACGTTCAGCCACTTGTGGCCGTCGGTGGCCAGCGAGTCGGCCCGCGTCAGGCCGTCCACGAGGTGCCGTCGGGTGGGGTCGGCGAGCGCCCACAGCCCGAACGCTCCGTCGACGTGCAACCAACCACGCCGGTCGGCCACCCAATCGGCGATCGGGTCGAACGGGTCGAAGGCGCCTGTGTTGACCTCGCCGGCCTGGGCGCACACCAGGATCGGCGCGTCGGTGGGATCGAGATCGGGGAGGTGATCGACCAGCATCCGGCCCTGGTCGTCGGCGGGGACGACGTGCACGCGGTTGCGCCCCAACCCCACCAAAGCGAGTGACTTGCTGAGCGTGGAGTGTGCCTTGGCCCCGATCACGACCTGGATCGGCGGAGCACCGAACAGGCCGTCGGCTTGCACGTCCCAACCGTGCTCTGCCAGCAGCGCATCGCGTGCGGCTGCCAGGCACGTGGCATTGGCGACCGTCGCCCCCGTGACGAAGGCGATGTCGGTCCGGGCCGACAAACCGAGCAGCTCGGTCAGCCAGTCGGTGGCGACGGTGTGCAGCTTGGCGGCGACCGGCGACATGACGGGCAGCGCCGCGTTCTGATCCCAGGCGTTGGTCAGGAACGCCGCACCGAGCGCGACCGGCAGCGTGGCACCGTTCACGAAGCCGAAGTACTCGGCGCCGGTGCTGCCCATCGTCGCCGGTCCACCCACGCCCGCCAGCAGCCGGATCGTGCTCGGTCCGTCGTGGCCGGCCTCGGTCAGCGGCTCGTCGAAGGCTGCCAAACCGTCGACCGCGGCCGAACTGGGCGTCGGCGGGCGCCCGTCGATCGTGGCGGCGTACTCGATCGCCAGGTCGGCAGCGAGGCGGATCAGGTCGATGTCGGCGGACATCGCCCCATCGTTGCCGATTCGGTCCCGGCCGACAGAGTGGATTCGGAACACGATCGGCCGGTCATCACTTGGCGTCGCTCCAGCGATCGATCACGCTGACATCGGCGACGAACCGCACGGGCACGCCCTGGCACCATCGGTGGGCGGTTTCTTCGAGCGCCTCCAGCAACAGGTCGGCGGTCGCCCGGCCGTGTTCGACGGGCGTGTGCACCAGCAGTTCGTCGTGCAGGCACAACACGATCCGCGCACCGACATGAGCGCTGCGGGCGCGCACGGTGACCGCCCACACCTTGAAGAACTCGGCAGCCGCCCCCTGGATGAGGGCGTTGCGGGCGAATCGCCCGCGGGCAGCGGCGACGGAGCGGGCGCGGTCGATGTCGCCGCGGCCGGTGTCGTCGATCCGGTCGTCGACCCACATCCGAACACGCCGCCCGCCGATCGTGAACACGTCGTCACCGGCGCGCCCGGTTGCGGCGGCCCGCTCGAGGACACCCATCGCCACCGGGTACGCCCGCTCGAGGCCCCGCAACGCCTGCGCCGACGTGCCGGTGGTGGCGCCGTACATCGCCCCCAGGACGGCGACCTTGGCGATCTCGCGGCTGACCCCGAGCCGGTTCGCAACGGGCTGATAGAGATCGGCGTCGGCGGTGGCGGCGATCAGTCCCTGATCGCCCGAAACCGCCGCCAACACCCGCGGTTCGATCTGTCCGAGGTCGGCTCGGACGAACACGTGTCCGGGCTCTGCCGCCACGGCAGACCGCATCTCCGCCGGAAGATTGTGGAGCCCCGACGACGCCGTCATCCGTCCGGCCGCGCCGTCGCTGCTGCTCCAGTCGCCTCGGAGTCGCCCGTCGACGACATGCTCGTCGAGCCATCGCCAACCGTACGTGGTGGCGATCCGCTCTGCTTTGCGCCACGTGAGCAACGCCTCGACCACGGGGTGGGCATCGCGGTGTTGCTCCAACCGGTGGGCGCGTGTGTCGGGTACGTCGACCGCTACCCGCCGGAGCATCGCCTTCACGTCGGCGGGATTGCGCAGATCGACCGCGCGGGCCCGGACCGAGGTGTGCCAGCACCGCCTCGTCGCGTCTCGCCCTGGATCGATCGGCGTCGCGGTCGTCGGTCGGGCGCGACCCGACCGCTTCGGTGATGATCGTCTCGGCCTCGGCCACGTCGATCGGCAGACCGTGGTGGCTCAGCTCGGCGCACAGGTATTCGGCAGCGGACTCGGAGCGGGCGGTCGATGCCGCTCGCATCGGGTCGGGCCGATCCCGCAAGCGTTGCCGTTGCATCGCCGACGAGCGGTGTGCCAGCGATGCCCACGTCGCCATCCGACTCGGGGAGGCGGACCACCCACCGCAGGTCCATTCGGGGCGCAGGTGACCGTCTGGGCGAATCGGTTGCTCCGGGTCGTCGCCTTCGTCGGAGTGGTCGTCCAGCAGGCCGAGCTGACCGGTGGCCGGCAGCGAATCGGCCGACAGGTCGTGGAGCCAGGCCCATGCCCTGGCGACCGATGTGCGCCAACCACCGTGCAGCAGGCGGTGCACGGCGAGCACGTCCCAGCATCTCGCGATCGGGATCCCAGCGGCGGCCAGCGGATCGGCGACGGCCCGGTCGAACCACACCCAGCGCGGGGAGACCGACGACTCGATCAGGGCGATGAGGGCGACAGGATCATCGAGTGCGAGTCCGAGCGAGTCGGTCGCCGTGGCCAGCCCGACCCCCACCCCTGGCAGGAATGCCAGTCCCAGATCGGCGCCAGGGGTGACGCCGTTGTCGCGCAACCAGGTGTCGAGTTCGGGCGGGAGCATGGCGAGCCGAGTCTCCCACCAACCCGGACTCGCACACCCCACCCGCGGCGGCCGGCGATCGGCTCGGCTGACGGTCAGAATGGGGTGATGTTGTTCGCCGAACTGGCCGAGACGTCGATCGTGCTGGCGGCCACCTCCAAGCGGACCGAGAAGGTCGTGGCGATCGCTGCCGTGCTCGCTGGGTGTCCCGCCGATGAGATCGCCCCGGCTGTTTCGTTCCTCACGGGTGACACGTCGGTTGGTCGGACAGGCGTGGGGTGGTCGACGCTCAGCGACGTGCGGCCGCTCCCGGCGGAGGCCCCCACGCTCACGATCGCCGAGGTCGCTGCCACGATCGGCGATCTGGCTGCGGTCGCTGGGAGTGGTTCGGTCACTGCACGTCGCCGGATCCTGCACGACCTGCTGGCGCGGGCCACGGTCTCCGAGCAGCGGTTGCTGCTCGGGATCCTGGCTGGCGAGTTGCGCCAGGGCGCCGTGGACGGTGTGGTGGCAGCCGGAGTCGCCAAGGCGGCCGGGGTGCAGCCGGCCGAACTGCAGCGAGCGGCGATGTTCCTCGGATCGTTGCCGGGCGCCGCCCGGATTGCGCTCACCGGCGGTTCGATCGGCCTGGCCGCCGTCGAGCTCCAGCCGTCGTGCCCGGTGCAACCGATGCTGGCCTCGACAGCGGTCGGCGTGGGTGCCGCGTTGGCGGAGACCGGCGTGGCATCGGTCGAATGGAAGCTCGACGGGGCACGGGTCCAGGCCCATCGCGCGGGCGGGACCGTGCGGCTCTTCACCCGCAACTTGAACGAGGTCACCGATCGGCTGAACGGCGTGGTCGACGTGGTGGCATCGCTGCCGGGGGGCGATCTCGTGCTCGACGGCGAAGTGCTGGGGCTCGACGCCGATGGTGGGCCGCGACGATTCCAGGACACGATCGGCGACTTCGCCGCCGACATGTCGGTGGCTCGCGGCGGGGGCCTGCAGGCGTTCTTCTTCGACGTGCTGCACGCCGGCCACTCGCTCGTCGACGAACCGTTGCACGCACGCCGCCAGGTCCTCGAAGCAGTGGTGCCCGCCGCCAGCCGGCTGCCGTCGATCGTGACCGCCGATCCCGGCGAGGCCGATGCTTTCCTCGACCGTGCGATCGCGGCGGGCCACGAAGGCGTGATGGTCAAAGCGATCGAGTCGAGATACGAGGCCGGGCGTCGCGGCGGCTCATGGCGCAAGGTCAAGCCGGTCCACACCCTCGATCTCGTGGTGATCGGGGTGGAGTGGGGCCATGGGCGGCGTCAGGGATGGTTGTCGAACCTGCACCTTGCGGCGCGTGGCAGCGACGCCGAGTGGGTGATGGTGGGCAAGACGTTCAAGGGCCTCACCGACGAACTCCTGCGGTGGCAGACCGATCGCTTCCTGCAACTCAAGTTTGGTGAAGGCAGCGGTGGCGATCGACACGTCGTGTACGTCCGGCCGGAGCAGGTGGTCGAGGTCGCCGTCGACGGGGTGCAGGTGTCGACGCGCTACCCGGGCGGAGTGGCGTTGCGTTTCGCCCGGGTCCGCCGGTACCGGCCCGACAAGCGCGCCGCCGACGCCGACACGATCGAACGTGTCCAATCGCTCCTGCGCTGAGCAGCACGCCGCCGTGGCGAACGGCGAGTGCAGTCGGTGTCACACCGTGCGGGTATCGTCGCCTGCGGCATGGCGACGCTGCGGTTCAGTTTCGGCACGATGGGTTCGGGCAAGAGCACCCTCGCGCTCCAGATTCATCACAACCTGTCGTCGCGCCACCTCTACGGTCTGCTGCTCACCCGCCTCGATCGAGAGGGCCAACAGGTCACCAGTCGTCTGGGTGTCTACGCTCCGGCGATCCAGGTCGAGCCCGATCTCGACATCCACCAGCTCGCCATCCAGCACTGGCCGCTGCACTATTTGGTGTGTGACGAGGTCCAGTTCTTCACGATCGCCCAGTGCGACCAGTTGGCGCGGGTGGTCGACGACATGGAGATCGACGTGTATGCGTTCGGGTTGATCACCGACTTCCGGGGTCGCCTGTTCGAGGGCACGCAACGGATGCTCGAGATCGCCGACGAGCGCGTCCCGCTGCAGGTCGAGGCGCGTTGCTGGTGCGGCGCCCGAGCAACCCACAACGCCCGCGTGGTCAACGAGTTCGTGGTCTACGAGGGTGAGACCGTGATGGTCGGCGACACCGCCGAGCCCGGCGCCCAGAAGATGTTCGGCGACACCGTGCGATACGAGCTGTTGTGCCGCCGCCACTACAACCTGGGCGAACTCGGCGTCTGACGTTCGACGAGCAGGCAGACCCGGATCATGGCGACCGCCATCAGGATGCCGGCAGCGCGGGGGAGCACGGCAGCCACGGCACCGTCGGAGTCGGGATTCTGGGCGAACACGTCGAGGATGCCGAACGTGGCGAGCGCGATCGCCACGTAGCAGGCGCCGGCGGCGAACCGGTTGAGCCGCGTTCGCCAGATCGACTGCATCTCGGGATGCGGCGACGTGAGGGCGGCCGCCAAGGCGGCACACGCCACCGCCGGTACCAGGACCACCAGGTTCTGGGGGAGCGTCACGAACGACACGATCTCGGCCCGTTGGCCCCAGACCCCGTCCTCGAACGGACTCGACTTGAGGATCGCGGCACGCCGCAGCTGCGTCACCAGCAACGCCAACCAGGCGACGAGGAACAGCCATCCTGCCGTCCCGAGCGTGGCGGCCCAACGGTCACGGTCGGCAACGTTCACGCCGCACTGTCTAGCCCGTCGGCAACCGCCGCGCCGTCACCACGCGCAGGGCAGGCGCTTGATGCCGTTGATGAAGTTGCTCTGCAGGTAGTCGGGTTGGCCGGTCACGCGCAGGTCCGGCAGCCGTCGCCGGATCGTGTCGAAGGCGACCGCGATCTCGCGTCGGGCCAGGTTGGCGCCGAGACAGAAGTGCGGCCCGCCGGCCCCGAATCCGACGTGGACGGGCTGCAACGGGCGGGCGACCAGGAACTCGTCGGGTCGTTCGTACACCGACTCGTCACGGTTGGCCGACTCGTAGAACAGCACGATCTTATCGCCCTCGGCGAGCTGCTGGCCACCGAGCTCGGTGGCAGCGGTCGCGGTCCGTCGGAAGTGGATCACGGGGCTGGCCCATCGCACGATCTCTTCGACCGCGGTTCGCTGATGGGCCTCGAAATCGTCGAACCAGATCGCCCGTTGTTCGGGGAAATCGGTGAGCGCCTTGAGTCCGTGGCTGATCGCATTGCGGGTGGTCTCGTTGCCGGCCACGACCAAGAGGATGAAGAACGAGCCGAACTCCTGTGGGGTGAGCTGGTCCCCGTCGACCTCGGCCGCCATCAGCGCCGAGGTGATGTCGTCGGTCGGGTTGGCTCGGCGCTCCTCACCCAGGGCTTGGGCGTAGGCGAAGATCTCGAGTGAGACCTCCATCAAGCGCTGGAAGGTGCCGGCGAACTCCGGGTCCCCGACCCCGAGGATCACGTTGGTCCACTCGAAGATCTGGCGGGTGTCACCGTCCGGGATGCCCATCATCGAGCAGATGATCTCGAGTGGGAGTGGCCCGGCGAATGCATCGACGAAGTCGGCGGTGCGGTCTGGGTGTTCGGCGATCATGCGATCGATCAGTTCTTCGGCCTTGCTGATCACCTGCTGCTCCACGGCTGCGACGTGCTTCGGTGTGAAGCCCTTCGACACGATCGAGCGCAGCCGGAAGTGCTTCGGGTCGTCGAGTGCCAGGATCGATCCGTAGAACTCGTTCAGTTCGGGCGTCAGATCGGTGATGTTGAACCCGCGGCCAGAACAGAACAGCTCGGGGTTGCGGCTGGCAGCCCACACGTCGGCGTGCCGCGTGACGGCGTAGAAGCCCGGCCCCGGCGGAAACGGCGAGTCCTCGAACACCATCTCGGAGTAGAACGGCAGGCCCGGGGCGGCGCGCAGCGTCCGCAGACCTGCGGCACGCTCGGCTCGATCTCCCGACCAGAAGTCGAGCGTGGAGAGGTCGGGGAGTCCGGCCGACGGGAGCGATTCCGTTCCGGAGGTGGGGGCTGACTCGGTCATGGACCGCATGGTACGGGTTACGCCACGGTCGGCACCGGAACACGGCGTTCGTATGCTCGTACGATGCTGCAGCCCTCCGAGATCGAACGCCTGCTCGTCATCACCGCCCACCCGGACGACGTCGACTTCTCGTCGGCCGGGGTGATCGCACAGATCACCGATTCCGGCGGCGTGGTTACCTACTGCCTCGTGACCGACGGCCAGGCGGGCGGCTTCGACCAGACCATCCCGCGTGACCACATGGGGCGGATCCGGCGAGAGGAGCAGACCAACGCTGCTGCCACCGTGGGTGTGACCGACCTGATCTTCCTCGGCCAGCCCGACGGCCAGGTCCAGGCCACGCTCGATCTGCGTCGCGACCTGACGGCGGTGATCCGGCGCGTGCGGCCCCAGGTGGTGATCGCCCACACGCCGACGATCGTGATCGCCAGCGTGTACGGCAGCCATGCCGACCACGTCGCCACCGGCCAGGCAACGTGGGCCGCGGTGTACCCGGACGCCGGCAACCCGTTCGCCTTCCCGGAGTTGCTCGTGGACGGGTTGGAGCCGTGGAACGTGAGCGAGATCTGGGTGATGAGCGGCAGCGAGTCGAATGCCACGATCGACATCACCGACCAGATCGATCGAAAGATCGCCGCCCTCCGCTGCCACGTCAGCCAGCACCGCGACCCCGATGCCATGGAGGAGTCCGTCAAGCAGTGGTACCGGCGCAACGCGATCGACGGCGGTCTCGCCGACGATCGTTACGCCGAGCGGTTCTTCGTGGCTGTCACCAGCTGACGAGCGACGGCGCCCGCGGGTGGTGCTGCGGTCAGTCGGCGGCGATTGCTTCCAGCACGGCGTCGAGCGCGTCGAGCGTGTGCCCGCTGGTGAACACGTCGACGTGCGGGAGTGCGGCTGCCATCCCGCCGACCAACGGTTGATATCGATCGCTCTTGGATCGCGGGTTGACCCAGATGATGCGATGGGCGAGGCGTGACAGCCGCGACATCTGCTCACCCAGACCGAGCGGGTCGTCGCTCTCCCACCCGTCGCTGACGATCACGACCACGGCACCGCGAGCCATCCCGCGCCGGCCCCAGCGGTCGTTGAACTCGCCGATCGCGGCGCCGATCCGGGTTCCGCCCGACCAGTCGGGGGTCTCGGCGACGGCCGCCCGGAGCGCCGACTCGGGGTCGCTCGTGCGGAGTGTTCGCGTGAGCCGGGTCAGGCGCGTCGAGAACACGAACGTTTCGGCGCGCAACGACTTGACCGCCCCGTGCAGCAGGTACAGATAGGCGCGCGAATAGGCCTCCATCGACCCCGATACGTCGGCGATCAGCACCACTCGTCGCTTGCGTTCGGAGTGCCGGCGGCGAGCCAGGTGCACGGGATGGCCGGCGGTTCGCCGGGCGCGCCGCATCGTTGCTCGGCGGTCCACGCCGGCGCCGGCCCGATGCGCCCGCATGCGGCGGCTGGGGCGCTGCGGCGTCATCACCTGCATCGATGCCATCAGGCGTCGCAGCGCTGCCAACTCGGCGATCGTGCAGTCGGCGAAGTCCCTGCGGCGGAGCAACTCGAATCCGCTCGACGGTGCGCCGCTCGGTGATTCCACTGGCTCGTCGTGTTCGGACCCCGACCGGTCGTCACCATGCACGGACGGGCGCGGCTCACCGGAACTCGACTGATCGGCGCCGTCGCTGCGGTCCTGGGTCGAGTCGCCCAGCGACAGGTCCTCGATGTCGGGCTGGTTCTGGTCGCCTCGCGAGTCGGCGACGTCGACGAGGCCGCGGAACACGTCGTCGAAGACCCGGTCGTAGGCGGCGATCTCACCCCGATCGCTCGTCAGGGTGACCCGTCCGAGCCAATACAGGTCGAGTTTGGTGGTCGGTCGGGCGAGCGTGAGCGCCGACGCCCACCGTCCGGCACGGTCGTGCCCGACGGCGACGCCTGTGGCGTGCAACCGCTGTGCCAACCGGGCTGCGACGACAGCCAGATCCGGCGCCGTCCTGGCGGTCGTGGCGTCAGGCATCGCTGCCGACGAGCCACTCCAGCGAGCGCCCTCGGACGAGATCGGTGTCCTCGCGGTACTTCAACACCGAGCTGATGGTGAGTTCGGCCGCCTCCTCGTCGAGCACGTCGAAGCCGAGCAGCCGCAGTGCGTTGACCCACCCGATCGCCTCGGCGATCCCGGGCGCCTTCTGCACGTCCAGCGTGCGAATCCGGGCCACGGCGGCGGCCACGTGCTCGGCCAGGGACTGCCTGGCGGCGGGCACTCTGCTGCGGATGATCTCGGCTGCCCGAGGGGCCGGCGGGTAGTCGATCCAGTGGTACAGGCAGCGTCGCTTGAGCGCATCGTGCAGGTCGCGCGTGCGGTTCGAGGTGAGCACGGCGATCGGCGGCTGGGCGGCATGCACGGTGCCCAGCTCGGGGATCGTGACGGCGGCGTCGGCCAACACCTCCAGCAGGAACGCCTCGAACTCGTCGTCGGCTCGATCGACCTCGTCGATCAGCAGGACGACCGGACGTGGGCCGGGGTGTCGCAGGGCGGCCAGGATCGGCCGTTCCACCAGATAGTCGGACGTGAACATGTCGGCGTCGGTGAGTTGCTCGTGGCGCGCCTCGGCGAGCCGGATCGCCAGTAGCTGTCGGGTGTAGTTCCACTCGTACAGCGCTTCACCGGCGTCGATCCCCTCGTAGCACTGGAGCCGGATCAACGGCGTGTCGAGCACGGCCGCCAGCGCCTTGGCGGCCTCGGTCTTGCCGACGCCCGCCTCGCCTTCCAACAGGACGGGTTGGGGGAGCCGAGCGGCACAGAACATGGCGGTCGCCAACCCGCGATCGACGATGTACCCCGTGGACCTGAAGGCCTGTTCCAGCGCCGCCACGTCAGGCAGCAGGTCGGCGACGCTGCTCACGCCGTGGAACCACTCGCGGCGTACGCCTCGGGGTCGGCGGCGAATGCCCGCAGGCAACCGCTCCCGCAGAACCACACCCGACCGCCCTCGTGATCGAGGTGCAGCGAGGCGTCGACCATCACGACGGTCATGCCGCAGACCGGGTCCACTGCGTTGGCGGAGGACATGCCGGTCTCGGCGACGGGTCGTCCCGACGGGCGTGGTCGCAGCGACACGATCTCGCTCATGATCGACAGCGCGATCTCGCCGGGCGTGCGGGCCCCGATGTCGAGACCGGCCGGAGCATGGATGCGTGCCGTGTGGCCGGCGCAGAAGTCGAGCGAGTTGATCACGGCCTCGCCGCGCTTGCGGCTGGCGACCAGCCCCACGTACGGAACGTCGGCGGCGAGCGCCGCCGACAGCGCCTGCTCCTCGTCGCGGCCGTGGGAGGCGACGACCAGGGCGGTGGCGTCGGCAATCGTGTCGCCGACGTCCCAACCGAGTTGGGTGGCGATCGCCCGCATCGAGACCGCCACCGGTGCGTCGCCGACGACCACCATCATCGGCGACGGCATCACCGGCTCCATGAAGATTTCCAGTGTCCCCCCGCTCAAGCACGGGTTGTGCACCACCAGTTTGCCCGGCTGCTCGGCCTCGGGGGTGGGTGTGATGCGCAACAGCAGCGATTCGCCGCTGTCGAGCAACGCCAGCCCTTGGGCGCGCACGGTGGACTCGGCACAGTTGCCGCCCACGAACCCTTCGATCGTGCCGTCCGGGAGCACGAGCGCCTCGGCCCCCGGTTTGGCGCTGGTGGGTGGCTCGGCCAGCACGACGCGGGCGTGCACGAACGGCACGCGAGCGGCGCGCAGCTGCGTGGCCCGCTGTGCACAGGTGGTATCAGGCATGGCATCCAGCCTGGATCGGACGCGTGCGCGGTCGGACATCGGCTGGCGACATCCGACCGAGCGTGATCCGATCGAGGGCGGCCACGTCAGTCGGTCAACGCCAGGTCGGTGCGGAGTGGACGGCCCTGCATCGTCATCCACACCTGAGCGGGTGTGAACGGCATGTCGGCGTGGCGAATGCCGAATGGCTTGAGGGCGTCGATCACGGCGTTGACGATCGCCGGTGGGGAGCCGACCGTTGCCGACTCGCCGATTCCCTTGGCACCCAATGGGTGGTGCGGGGACGGGGTGCAGGTTTCGCCCATCTCGAAGCTCGGCACCTCCATTGCAGTCGGCAGCAGGTAGTCCATGTACGAGCCGCCGAGGCACATCCCGTTCTCGTCGAACGCGATCACTTCCATCAGCGCCATGCCGATCCCATCGGTGAGACCGCCGTGGATCTGGCCGTCGACGATCATCGGGTTGATCCGGTTGCCGCAGTCGTCGACGGCGATGAACCGGCGCACCTTGGTGTGGCCGGTGCCCGGGTCGATGTCGACCACGCAGATGTAGGCCCCGAACGGGTAGGTGAGGTTGGGCGGGTTGTAGACCACCGAGGCGTCGAGGTGGCCTTCGATCCCTTCGGGGAGCTGCAGCGTCGAGTGTGCCAACAGCGCCAGTTCCTGGATCGTCTTGCGCTGATCGGGGTCGCCCTTCACCTTCCACGTGCCGAGTTCCCATTCGAGGTCGTCGACCGAGCATTCCAATGCTGCGGCGGCCACGATCTTGGCCCGCTCGCGGACGCGTTGGGCGACGATCGATGCTGCTGCCCCGGACACCGGGGTGGAGCGCGAGGCGTAGGTGCCGAGCCCGAACGGTGTCTGGTCGGTGTCGCCGTAGACCACCTCCACGTCCTCGGGCGGTATCCCGAGCTCGTGCGAGACGATCTGGGCGAAGGTGGTCTCATGGCCCTGCCCCTGTGTCTGGGCCGATATCCGCACCACCGCCTTGCCGGTCGGGTGGATCCGCAACTCGCAGCCGTCGGCCATGCCGAGCCCGAGGATGTCCATGTGCTTGGTCGGGCCGGCACCGACTGCCTCGGTGAAGAACGAGATGCCGATCCCCATCAGCGGGGCGGTCAGGTCGCCGGCCTCGCGGCGGGCGCGCAGTTGCTCCTGCTCGCGACGCAGTTCGTCGTAGCCGGCGATGTCCATCGCCAGCCGCATCGCCGCTTCGTAGTCTCCCGAGTCGTAGTCCCAGCCCGTGGGCGTGTGGTACGGGAACTGCTCGGGCTGGATGAAGTTCTTGAGCCGCAACGCGGCCGGGTCCATGCCGAGCTCGTCTGCCAGGCAATCCACCAGGCGCTCGATCAGGTACACCGCCTCGGTGATCCGGAACGAACAGGCGTAGGCCACGCCGCCGGGTGCCTTGTTGGTGTACACGCCCGTCACCGAGCAGTGGGCGACCGGGTAGTCGTACGACCCGGTGAACACGTGGAACAGCCCGGCTGGGTAGTTGGTCGGCTGCGCGGTGGCGTTGAAGGCACCGTGGTCGGCCAGCACGTTGGTGCGCACCGCCAGGATCTTGCCCTCCTTGGTGGCAGCGATCTCGCCGGTCATGTGATAGTCGCGGGCGAAGCCGGTCGACATCAGGTTCTCGGAGCGGTCCTCGATCCACTTGACCGGCTTCTTGGTGACGATCGAACCGACGATCGCGCACACGTAGCCCGGGTACACCGGCACCTTGTTGCCGAACCCACCGCCGATGTCGGGGGTGATCACCTGCAACTTGTGCTCGGGCAGCCCGGCCACCAGCGCGTACACCGTGCGGTGGGCGTGCGGCGCCTGGGTGTTGCAATGCAGCACGAGCTTGCCCGTCACAGGATTCATGTCGGCGACCATGCCGCACGTCTCCATCGGGGCCGGGTGCGACCGCGGGTAGAGCATCTCCTGCTTGACGATCACGTGGCCGTCGGCAGCGGCCTGCGTGAACGCGTCGTCGGTGGCCTGCTTGTCGCCGGCGTCCCAATCGAAGATGTGGTTGTCGGTCTGGCCCTCCTTGTCGTCCCGGATCACGGGCGCGTCAGCGTCCATCGCCTTCTTGGCGTCGACCACCACGGGCAGCGGCTCGTACTGGACGTCGATCAGCTCCAGCGCGTCGCGCGCCGAGTACCGGTCGGTGGCGACGACGAACGCCACCTCCTGGCCGTGGAACCGGACCTTGTCGGTGGCCAGCACCGCCTGCGTGTCGTACGACATGGTCGGCATCCACGCCAGCCCCAACGTCTCGAGCACGGCGCCGGTGATGACGGCCTTGACGTTCGGGTGGGCCTCGGCGGCGGACGTGTCGATCGACACGATCCGGGCATGTGCGTACGGGCTGCGCAGCACGGCGCCGTGCAGCATGCCCTTCAGGTTGATGTCGTCGAGGTAGTTGCCGGCGCCGCGGAGGAATCGGGCGTCCTCCTTGCGGAGCATGCGCCCGAACCCGATCGGATTGCCTGCGGCGCTGGTGGGGACTTCGGTGGCGGTCATGACACGCTCGCGCTTTCGTTGATCTTGGCGGCAGCCCACTGCACGGACTTCACGATGTTGTGGTAGCCCGTGCATCGGCAGAGCTGGCCCGAGAGTCCGTCACGGATCTCGGCCTCGGTCGGGTCGGGATTGTTCTCCAACAGCCACTTGGCGGCGATCATCATGCCCGGCGTGCAGAACCCGCATTGCAGGCCGTGGCACTCCATGAAGCCCTGCTGGATCGGGTGCAGGCCGTCGGGGCCTTCGAGCCCTTCGACGGTGGTGATCTCGCTGCCGTCGACCATCGCTGCCAACACGGTGCAGCTCTTCATCGGCGTGCCGTCGACGCTCACGACGCATACGCCGCAGTTGGACGTGTCGCAGCCCCAGTGGGTGCCGGTCAAGCCCAGCGTGTCGCGCAGGAAGTGCACGAGCAGCGTGCGGCCCTCGCACTCCGCCGTGTAGGACTCGCCGTTGACGGTCACGGCGACGTCGCACGGCTGGGATCGGGTTCTCGGACATCTCAGTTTCCTCCTGCGGCTCGGGCGATGGCGCGCCGCAATGCTCGTGCGGTCAGTTCTCCTGCGAGGTGCCGCTTGTACTCGGCGGGCCCGCGCTGGTCGGTGGTCGGGTTGCACTCGGCGGCGGCAGCAGCGGCAGCGGCGAGGATGACGTCCTCGGTCGCCGGGTTGCCGCGCAGCGCCGCCTCGGCGGCAGGTGACACGAAGTGTTCGGCGCCCACGGCGGTCAGCCCGATGCCGGCATCGGTGATCGTGCCACCGTCCATCCACACCACGGCGGCTGCGGCGGCGATCGCCCAGTCGCCGACCCGGCGCTCGACCTTCTCATAGGCCGATCCGGCGCCGCTGCGGATCGGGATCCTGATCTGGGTCAACATCTCGGCATCGCCGACCACCGTTTCGTACGGCCCGATGTGGAGTTCGCGCACGGCGACCGTGCGCGCTCCGCCGGCGCCGACGATCGTGGCCGTGGCGTTGAGTGCCGAGAGCACGGCCGACAGGTCCTCGGCCGGATCGGCCTGGCACAACGACCCGCCGATCGTGCCGCGGTTGCGCACGATCGGGTCGGCGATCACACGCTCGGCGTCGTGGATGATCGGGAAGTGCTCGCCGATCACCGCCGACCCGAGCAGGTCGTTGTGACGCGCCATGGCGCCGATCAGCAGGTGGTCGCCGTCGATTGCGATCGTGCTGAGTTCGGCCGCCAACGGGTTGATGTCGATCACCGTCGATGGCTGCGCCAGGCGCAGTTTCATCATCGGGATGAAGCTGTGGCCACCCGCCACCAGCCGCGCGTCGGGCCCGAGCCGTTCGAGCAGTTGCACGGCGTGGTCGACGCTGGTCGCCCGTTCGTAGGCGAACGGTGCTGGTACCTGCATGAATGCCCCCTCAGGCGTCTCGAATGTCCCGGCGGGGAGTCTTGCGCTGGTCTCGTTCGCCGTCAAGCCGATGATCGCCCCTGGCGAACACGTGACAACTGAATCTGGGTGATGACTCGATCTGGGGGCGCTGTCGGTCACGGTTCGGCGTCGTTACCTGCGGGTAACTATGCTGGCGGCATGACCGAAGCCGTGATCGTCGCCACCGCCCGCAGCCCGATCGGGCGCGCCATGAAGGGGTCGCTCGTCGACCTGCGTCCCGACGACATGTCGGCGCAGATCGTGCGGGCCCTGATGGCCAAGGTCCCACAGGTGTCGGGTTCCGACATCGAGGATCTGATCATGGGCTGCGGTCAGCCCGCCGGTGAGGCGGGGTTCAACATCGCTCGCGTCACCGCCATCCTGGCCGGCATTCCCGAGGCCCCTGGCGTCACCGTCAATCGCTACTGCTCGTCGAGCCTGCAGACGATCCGGATGGCGGCCCATGCGATCAAGGCCGGCGAGGGTGACTGCTTCATCTCGGCCGGCGTCGAAGCCGTGAGCCGGTACGGCGCGGGGGCCTCCGACACGGCGCCGAACTCGATCTTCAAGCCGTCCGGCGAGCGTACGAAGGAGCGTGCCCAGGGTGGTGCGCCGGTCTGGACCGCGCCCGAGGGCCTGCCCGACATCTACATCGCGATGGGCCAGACCGCCGAGAACGTGGTCCAGGTCGAGGGCGTCAGCCGTCAGGAGATGGACGAGTTCGCCGCCCTCAGCCAGCAGCGCGCCGTGGCCAATCAGCAGAACGGATTCTGGGAGAGCGAGATCACCCCGCTCGTGCTCCCCGATGGCACGGTCGTCTCCAAGGACGACGGCCCGCGTGACGGCACCACCGCCGAGGGGTTGGCCGGCCTCAAGCCGGTGTTCCGTCCCGACGGCACGATCACCGCCGGCAACGCCTGCCCGCTCAACGACGGTGCCGCCGCCGTGATGGTCATGAGCGACACCAGGGCCAAGGCGCTCGGGCTCACGCCGCTGGCAAGGATCGTGTCGTCGGGCGTGTCGGCGCTCGACCCCGAGATCATGGGCCTCGGCCCGATCGAAGCCAGCCGCCAGGCGATGGCTCGGGCCGGTCTGACGATCGACGACATCGATCTGGTCGAGATCAACGAGGCGTTCGCCGCCCAGGTGATCCCGTCGGCCAAGCACCTCGGCATCTCGTGGGACAAGCTCAACGTGAACGGCGGATCGATCGCCCTCGGGCACCCGTTCGGCATGACCGGTGCCCGCATCATGACCACCCTGATCCACGGTTTGCAGGACGCCGACAAGGAGTTCGGCCTCGAGACCATGTGCGTCGGCGGCGGTCAGGGCATGGCGATGATCATCCAGCGCCTGAGCTGACGATCGACCGACCCGCGCTGGGCTTACCAGCGCGGGTATTCGGCTCGGATGTTGACCGTGTCGAGGTGTGGGTCGGGTTCGGCGCGCAGCACGTACTGGTCGGTGCCGGCCCACAGGTTGGCGAGGGCGAAGGCGGCGTCGCCGTCGCGCACGCCGGTGCCGAGGCACTCGATCGAGCGGATCTCGAGCCCGGCCTGGTCCGCCTCGGCCGACCAGAGGTTGACGAGACCCTGCCTGAGCGACGGGTCGTCGAGCAGATCGGCACCGTCCAGACGGAGCTCGACGGTGGTGATCGAGACCACGACCAGCTGGTCGATGTCGACCACCGTGTCGCCGGCGAGGTCGCCGTCGAGCATCACGGCGACGCGCGTGTGGTCGCCGTTGAGGCCGCCCACGAAGCCGTAGCGCACGATCGGCAGGCCGTCGTCGCCGGTCGTCGCCCAGCGCACACGATCGCCTGGCTGGAAGCTCACGCCGCCGCCCGCCGTTCTGCCACCACGGCGTCGGAGAACTCGGGCCAGAGTCGCAGGGCGTCGGTGTTCCACTGGTCGAAGTCGCGGTCCGTGAGCGCCACCACGCCGGTGTCGATCGATGGGTCGACCCACATCATCGTGCCCGAACCACCGAAGTGTCCGAATGCCGCGGGCGAGTTCGAGCGGCCCATCCAATGAGGTGTCTTGGCACCATGCAGCTCGACCCCCAATCCCCAGGGGCACGGATCGAATCGGCCCACGCCCGGCACGATACCGGCCAGCGTGGGGTACTGAGGTGCGATCACCTGGCGCCAGGTCGTTTCGGCCGAACAGGGTGGGCCGGCGCATCTCCGAGACGAATGCGGTGATGTCGTTGACACTGGCATGCACGCCTTGGGCCGGGGATCCACGCAGCTCGGCGCTCGACATCCCGAGCGGTTCGAACACGGCCTCGCCCAGGTAGGTCTCGAATCTCAGCTGGGCGGCGCCGGCCAGCTCGGCGGCCGCCAGTTCGATCCCGGTGTTGGAGTAGATCCGTCGGGCACCCACGGGTGCGATCGTCGCCGCCCCGCTGAAGTTGTACCCGGCAGCATGTGACAGCAGGTGGCGCAGCGTCGCACCGTCGGGAGCGTCGACGTGGACGAGCGGAGCGTCGAGGCCGACCACGCCCTCCTCCACGCCGACCATGATCGCCCAGGCGACGATCGGCTTGCTGAGCGAGGCGATCCGGTAGATCCGTTCGGTGTCGCCGATCATCTCGACGCCGTGGGGCGTGACGATCGCGGCGGCGACGTGCTCCACCGGCCAGGACGTGACCAGGTGGAGCGCCGACATGACTGCAGATCAGCGGGCCGCGTCGAGGCGGATCAACTCGGCCGTGCGGAACGCCAGGTCGAGTGATTGGCGGCCGTTGAGGCGTGGGTCGCACATCGTCTCGTAGCGATCGTCGAGATCGCTGTCGGAGATGTCGTCGCCACCGCCCACGCATTCGGTGACGTCGTTGCCGGTGAGCTCGATGTGGATCCCGCCCGGCCAGGTGCCCTCGGCGCGGTGCGCCCGCACGAATCCTTCGGTTTCGGCCATCACGGCGTCGAAGCTGCGAGTCTTGCGCCCGCCCGGGCTGGTGTAGGTGTTGCCGTGCATCGGGTCGCACGCCCACACGACCGGATGCCCGGCGTCACGCACCGCGGCCAGCAGCGGCCGCAGGCCGGATTCGATCCGGTCGGCGCCCATCCGCGTGATCAGCGTGAGCCGACCCGGGATGCGGGTCGGGTTGATCGTCTCGCACAGGTCGATCACGTCCTGGCCGGTCATCGACGGGCCGACCTTGCAGCCGATCGGGTTGCCGACGCCACGCAGGAACTCGACGTGGGCGCCGTCGAGGTCGCGGGTACGTTCGCCGATCCACAGCATGTGGGCCGAGCAGTCGTACCAGCCGCCCGTGGTCGAGTCCTGGCGGGTGAGGGCCTGCTCGTAGCCGAGCAGGAGCGCCTCGTGGCTGGTCCAGACGTCGACCTCGCGCAGGTTGGCGTTGGACTCGGTGTCCATGCCAGTGGCGCGCATGAATCGCAGGGCGCGGTCGATCTCGGTGGCGAGTTGCTCGTAGCGCTGGCCGGCCGGGCTGGTGGCCACGAACTCCTGGTTCCAGGCGTGGACCCGGTCGAGCGCCGCGAAACCGCCTTTGGTGAAGGCCCGCACAAGGTTGAGCGTGGCGGCCGACTGGTGGTAGGCCTGCACGAGCCGGTCCGGGCTCGGCACACGAGCCGCCGCGGTTGCACCCTCGGCGTTGACGATGTGGCCCCGGAACGATGGGATCTGCTCGTCGCCGATCGTCTCGAAGTCGGCCGAGCGCGGCTTGGCGAACTGTCCGGCGATGCGGCCGACCTTCATGACCGGCACGCCGAGCGAGTAGGTCAACACGACCGCCATCTGCAGGATGACCCGCAACTTCTCACGGATGTTGTTGGCCGAGAACTCCTCGAAGCTCTCGGCGCAGTCGCCGGCTTGGAGCAGGAAGGCGTTGCCGGCGGCGACCTGGGCGAGGCCGGCCTGGAGCGAGCGCGCCTCGCCGGCGAACACGAGCGGCGGGTACCCGGCGATCTGCTTGAGGGCGCGGTCGAGGTCGGCCTCGTCGGGCCACTGCGGCTGCTGTTTGATCGGGAACCCACGCCACGAATCAGGAGACCACGACTTCGCCATCGCGCCAGCCTAACTTGCGAGCCGGATCACCACCCGGGCCGGTTGCCGCTGAGCATCCACCGCGGATTTCCGTCGTGTGGTGTTCAGTGAAAACGGACGATGCCGACCGGTTGCCCGGTCGGCATCGATGTCCAGAACGCGCGTCGGATCAGACGGCGAGAATCCGCTCGGCGTCGTCACGGAGCCCGGCGACCGCCCGGCTCACGAGCCGGCGGGCGGCCTCGGCGGTGACGCCCAGGCTCTCGCCGACTTCGCGGAAGCTCTTGCGCTCACCGTCGAGCAGGCCGAACCGGGCCTCCACGGCATAGCGGGCACGAGCGTCGAGTGTGCCGAGCAGCTCGTCGAGCAGATCGCTGTCGACCATCGCCATGACGTGGTCTTCGGGCGTGCCGTCACCGTTGGCCATGAGGTCACCGAGCGTCGCATCGCCGTCGTCGCCGACGGTCTTGTCGAGGCTGACCGGGGTGGTGAGACGGTGCAGTTCGGCGTTGGTCTGGTCGAGCGTCTCGCCGTCTCCCGACGCCTGGCGCAGCGCAGCGCGGAGGCTGGCCGAACGATCGCCGGGGATGCGGATGAGGCTGGCCTTCTGGTCCAGCGCACGACCGATCGCCTGGCGGATCCAGAACGTGGCGTAGGTCGAGAACTTGAAGCCACGGCGCCAGTCGAACTTGTCGACGGCGTGCTCGAGACCGAGGTTGCCTTCCTGGATCAGGTCGAGCAGATCCATGCCCTGCGGGAGCGGGTAGCGGCGTGCGATCGACACCACGAGGCGCAGGTTGGCGCGGATGAAGCGGTCCTTGGCATCGGCGGCGGCTGCCACCTTGGCCTTGAGATCGGCACTGCGCTTCCCGTTGGCGAGCAGCTCGGCGGCTTCGCGCCCCTGCTCGATGATGCGCGACAGCTCGCGCTCGTCCTCTGCCGTCAGCAGCGGAACCTTGCCGATGTCGTTGAGATAGAGACCGATGGAATCGTTCATGATGCGTGTTACAACCGTTCGTGTTGGGTTTCATTCCGGGTCGCGTCGTGCCGGGCGGCACAGCGAACCGATACCGCGTGCAGCAGGCAGGACGATGCAGGCCTGGACGCGGTGTGGGGGGATTCGGGGGGTGATGTGGTCAGTTTCGCCATCTATCGGCTGATTGCCCAGTTTGCTACTGTAACAAACCTGTCAAGACCGTGCAGCGCGCGATCGTCATGTCGATCCGGCGAGCGCGACGTAGAATCCGGGGTCGTGTCGTCATCGCCCGCGAAACCCCTGCGTATCGGGGTCTTCGGAGGGACGTACGACCCACCCCACGTGGGACACCTCGTGACCGCGGTGAACGTCCGACATGCGCTGGAACTCGATCTGGTGCTGTTGATGGTGGCCAATCTGCCGTGGCAGAAGGTCGGGACGCGGGCGATCACCCCCGCCATCGACCGGCTGGCGATGGTCCGGGCAGCCGTGGCGGGTGTGCCGGGCCTGGCGGCCGGGGACCACGAGATCCTCGCCGGAGGCCCGTCGTTCACGGCCGACACGCTGGCCGCGCTCGGCCGGCAGTACCCGGGTGCCGAGCTGTTCACGGTGGTCGGCGACGACGCCGCCGCCAAGATCCACACCTGGGAACGCGCCGACGAGGTGTTGCGCCGCTCCCACATGGTCGTGGTCGATCGCCCGGGCAACCGTGCACAACTGGATCCGGCGATCTCGTGGCTGCATGTCGAAGTGCCGCGTCTGGAGGTGTCGAGCACCGACCTCCGCGAACGTTGTGGCGACGGTCGGCCGCTCGACTACCTCGTGACCGATGAGGTGCTGGATGTGATCAGGGAGCGTGGCCTGTACGGCCTGGTGACTCCGCCGCCGATCGACGACGGTCGCGTGGCGTGACGGCGATCGGGGCCAAACGACGGCGCAGCACCTGGGCGGCGCTGGCCGCTTCCGTCGCTGCGTTGATCGCCGCGACGGTGCTCACCATCGCCGGTGTGCGAGCGCTCGCCGACTCGAAGGCGGGCGGCCTGGCCGACGACAACGTCGACCCGCGGCCGTCCCAGCGGCTCCCGTTCACACCGACCGCACTCCTGGGCACCGTCGACGACACGGGCCGGCTCACGTCGGTCGTGATCATGGCGATCGAACCGGACGGAACCGGTGGGAGCATCGTCGAGCTGGCTGCATCGGCCGACAGCGGCTCCGGGAACACGGGCGAGTTGAACCCCTTCAACGCCGTGCTCACCGGGCGCGGCCCGGAGGCGTGGCGTTCGTCGGTCGAGGCGCTCACCGGCGTGGCGTTCGACGTGGTGGAGTTGATGGATCAGCGTCGATTCGCGCAGGTCATCGCCCCGCTCGGCGATGTCCCGATCGTGCTGCCGAGTTCGGTTTACGACGAGTCGAGCGACGAGTCGTGGGCCGCTGGTGAGGCGGTGATGCCCGGCACCGTGGCAGCACAGGTCGTGACGGCCGTCGACACGCACGTCGAAGACTGGCTGTATGAACCTGCTCGCCAGGCGGTGTGGCAAGCGGTGGCATCGCGCATCGGGGCGGGGATCGGCTCGGCCGCTCCGGTGGCATCCGACGCCGATCTGCCGACACCGCCCGACCTGGATGGGTTCCTGGCCCGGCTGTTCGCCGGCAGTGTGCAGTTCCGTGCGCTGGGCGTGATCCCGGTCGATACTGACCGTGTGGCGGAGGAACTGCCGCTCGACCTGGGCGTGGCGTTCGGGGTGGCGCCCGTCGACTCGGTGTCGGTGCACGACCGGTCCGAGTTGCTGATGGTGATCGGTGCCGTGGCGCCGGGACGCGTTGGCGCGCCGCTCGAGGCTCCCAGCTTCCGGGTCGCGATGGGGTTCACCGACGACGACCTGGAGCCGCTCGGGCTGCGCGGGTCCGATGTACTCAAGCAGGCGATCGTGCGCCTGCTGTTCGCACGCGTCAACGTGGTGTCGGTCGCCGAGCTGCCCGGTTCGGAGGTGCCTGAGCACACCACCTTCCGGGTGTCGGACGCCACGGTGATCGACGGGGTGCGCCAGACGTACTCCGAGGTGTTCGGCAACGCCATCGAGGTCGAGGTCGCGGATGTGCTGCTCGACGGTGTCGACATCCAACTCACGCTCGGACGTGACTTCCTGGACGAGGTCGAGCGCAGCTTGGCGAGCGAAAATGCCGATGTGCTGGCAGGCTCTGGGGCAGATGACACCAGTTCCAGCACACCCGACAGCGCAGCCGACACGACCCCGGACGGCGGTGGCTGAGTGAGTCCCTCCGAGGTTTCGCCGTACACCGACGATCTCTCGTCGGCCGATTTGGCGACCACGATCGCCCGGATCGCCGACGCCGAGCACGGGAGCGACATCCTCGTGCTGCAGGTGGGCGAGATGTTGGCCGTCACCGAGTGCTTCGTGATCGTGGGCGCCTCCAACCGGCGTCTCGTTCGCAGCCTGGTCGATGCGATCGAGGTCCAGACGCGGGCCCTCACCGGGCGGGCGCCGGTGCGGTCCGAGGGAGTGCGCGAACAGCATTGGGTGCTGATCGACTACGGCGACGTGGTCGTGCACGTGTTCCTCAACGAGGTGCGCGAGTTCTACGAGATCGAGCGCCTCTACCGCGACGCCCCGATCATCACCTGGGCCGCCACCATCTGATCCAGGGCGGCCGACGGTGCGGCCGCCACGGGAACGATGTACACGAGATTCGTGTCGGGTGAGAACACGCCGAACTCGTCGACCTGGCCGGCGTAGCCGACCGGAACGTTGCGAGTATTGCTGCAGGTCGAGAAGCGCAGTGTGTTGCCCACCGGGTGGGCCGTCTTGCACTGGACTCGGACCAGTTGCGCCCCAGGTTCGTACACCAGATCGATGCGTCCATTGACCCCGAACGCTGGGAGGTACACGTGCGCTCCGCTGCGAATCAGAGCCGATGCGACGGCGACCTCGGACCGACTGCCCCGTTCGCCGGGCAGGATGCCAGATTTCATGCCACGGACGTTACGGATGGGGTGTGACGCCGTCGTTCGGCCGCTAGCATTCGCTCCCGCTTCGGGGCTATAGCTCAGTTGGCAGAGCGCCTCCATGGCATGGAGGAGGTCAAGGGTTCGATTCCCTTTAGCTCCACCCCGAGAGCCCCGCTTCGGCGGGGCTCGTTGCGTTTTCGGGCCGCTGGCTGTTCGGCGTGCTCGGGCCGGGCTACCGCTGGGCGTGGGCGGGAACGGGCTGGACGTCGGTGTCCGTGGAGCCCTCGGCGTGGTGGCCCTCGACGTCGATGTGGGGCAGGATCCGGTCGATCCACTTCGGGATCCACCAGTTGCGGTCTCCCAGCAACTCCATCGTGGCCGGCACGAGCAGCATGCGGACCACGGTGGCGTCGACCGCCACGGCGATCGCCAGACCAAGCCCGAACATCTTGAGGCTGCGATCGTCGCCGATCACGAACGACAGGAACACGCACACCATGATCAGCGCGGCGGCCGTGATCACCCGTGCCGTAGCCGCCAGGCCGTCGGCGACGGCGACGGCGTTGTCGTGCGTCTTGTCGTAGTGCTCCTTCATGCGTGACAGCAGGAACACCTCGTAGTCCATCGAGAGCCCGAACACGATCGCGAACATCATCATCGGGATCCACGGCTCGATCGGGCCGGTCTTGTCGACGCCGATGAGCTGCTTGCCCCAACCCCACTGGAAGATCGCGACCAGGCCACCGTAGGCGGCACCGATCGACAGCAGGTTGAGGATCACGGCCTTGACCGGCACCAGCAGCGAGCGGAACACCGCCATCAGCAGCACGAACGACAGGATCAGGACGGCACCGATCAGGTAGAGCAATCGGTGCGACAGGTAGTTGGAGAAGTCGATCCCGCCGGCGGTCCAGCCGCCGACCTTGGCGTCGAGCCCGGAGGCCGGGATGATGTCGTTGCGGAGGTCGTTGACCAGGTTCTCGGTGGCGGCGTCCTGCGGGGTCTGGGCAGGGAACACCTGAATCAACGCCAGGCCGGGTGCGAGCGGTGCCACGCCGGGGGGCGGCGTCTGGGCCACGCCGTCGGCCTGGGCGATCGTGTCGACGAACGCCTGGAGACGAGGCATGTCGCCGGCTGCGTCGCCGGTGACCGTGACGATGATCGGGCCGCCCACGCCCGGGCCGAACCCTTCGGCGAGGATGTCGTAGGCGCGGCGGGCGGTCTGCGTCTCGGGCAGGTTGCCGGTATCGCCGAAACCCATCCGGATCGAGAACAGCGGGACGGTGAGCAGCACCAGGAACCCGGTGGCACCGATCAGGACCGGCCACGGCCGATGCTGGACGACGCGCGACCACTTGAACCAGAACGTCTGATCGTTCGGCTTCGGGGCCCGGTGCGGGATCGTGCGTCGCAACGACGGCACGGCGAAGCTGACCGCGTAGACCACGACCGCCAACAGGAGGGCGACGCCGAAGATCGCGAAGCTCTTGGCGATCACGCCGACGACGGCGCCGAGGATGAACAGCGACACGGCGGCGAGCGCGGCGCGCGTGGTCTCGTTGACGCGGGTGCGGACGATCGCCAGGAACGCAGGCAGGAGGGTGAGCGATGCCGCCACCATCATCAACACACCGGTGATGGCGCCGATCGCGAGGCCGTTCATGAACGCCAGACCCATCAGGAACATGCCGCACAACGAGATCAGCACCGCCGTACCGGCGAAGAGCACGGCGCGACCGCTGGTGTCGATCGCCTCGACGATCGCATCGTCGACGTCGAGACCGTGCCCGAGACCTTCCCGGAAGCGTTGGACGATGAACAGTGCGTAGTCGATGCCCACGCCGAGCCCGATCATGGCTGTCATCTGCACGGTGAAGTCCGGCATCGACGTCAGGTGCGATGCGAGTGTGACCAGCCCGGCGCCGGTGAACAGGCCGAACAGCGCCGTGAGCAGCGGCAGGCCCATCGCCAGCACGGACCCGAAGGCGAGGATCAGGATGATCATCGCCGCGATCAGTCCGTACAGCTCGGAGGCGGGCAGCTCGAACTCGCCGAAGACGTCGCCGCCGTACTCGATCGTCAGGCCGTCGATCGCTCCCGAACCCTCGGTGAGCGGGTCGTCGAGGGCCTTGATCGAATCGGCCAGATCGAGGAACTGCGTCTGGTCGCGGTCGGTGATGTTGAGCTGGGCGAAGGCGATCGTGCCGTCCTGGTTGATCTGGGCGCGCGCCTCGTCCGAGTACGGGCTGACGACTTCGATCCCGTCGAGCTGGTCGATCTGGTCGAAGAGCCCGGTCATCGCCGTCACGACCGCCGGGTCGTTCACGCCCTGCGCGGCTCGGAACACCACCTGTCCGGTGAACCCGGCACGCTCCGGGCTAACCGACTGGATCTGGTCGATCACGTCGGCCGATTCGGAGTCGGGCGGCGTGAAGTCGGTGCTGAACGCCGAGCCGGCAGCGCCGGCGCCGACATTCACCACCACGAGGATCGGCAGCCAGATTCCCACGACCAACCACTTGTGACCGACACACCAACGAGCCAAACGAGCGAGCATGGAGCAACGCTAGTTCGGCTCGCGCCACCGCCATGGACGGATTGCGGCCGGTGTCGCATGTGTCACGTTCACGATTCCCGACGAGGTGGGCCGGCCGAGGTGAATCCGGTGCCGGGCGGGTCGATCGCCCAGTCGGCAGGAGTGCCCCACGTCTCTCCGAACACCAACTCGGCCATCGGTCGGCGGCGCACCGGGCCGTGATTGCCCTCCGGCTTCCCGAGCGTGATGGTGGCGGCGATCTGGACGCCGTCGGGGATCTCCAGCAACGTACGCAGCTCAGGCTCGACATCGCGGTGCCACCCGGTCATCACCCCGCCGTACCCGAGCGCGCGTGCGGCCAACAGCACGTTCTGACACGCAGGGAACACCGATGCGCCTTCCAACAGATCCGGATCCCGATAGCGAACGAGGCACGGCAGCACGAGCACCGGGACGGAGTCGAACTCGTCCACGAAGCGCTGCATGGTGTCGGCCATGCGTGCCTTGGGCGAGTCCGGGTGGCCTCCCGACCCGGAGTCGTATCCGTCGTTGTGGCGCTTGCGTGCCCAGAACGTGCGAGCCGCCTCGCCGATCAGATGTTTGGCCTGGGCAGCGCGTGGGCCGTCGGTGAGCGTGAGCATCCGGAACGGCTGCCGGTTCGAACCGCTCGGTGCCCGCGTGGCGGCGAACATGATCGCCCGCAGTGCCTCGGCCGGTACCGGCTCGGGCCGATAGCGCCGGATCGCACGCGTGCTGGAGATCCCCTCCAAGAGCCCGACGGTGTCGGTCGGGAGGGCCAGATCCGCGAGGGTGCTGCTCATCGTCCGAAGCTAGCCGGAGGTGCCTGACCGCGGCCTGGACCGAAGTGTGACGACCTCCGGATACGGTTCGGTCCGATGGCAGACGCGGCACCCGACTGGTTGACGGCGACGCGGGTGGCCGTGGTCGCAGGCAAAGGTGGGGTGGGTTCCAGCACGGTCGCCGCGGCGACCGCCCTGGCGGCTGCGGGGGCGGGCGCCGATGTGTTGTTCATCGCCGTCGACGGGCGACCCGGCATGGGCCGCTTGCTCGGCGGGGCACCGCTCGACTCCACCGATCGCGTGTTGCAACGAATCCCCGGAGCGGGACAGGTTCGTGGCCGCACGGTTCCCGCCGATCAGGCATTCGTCGACTACCTCGACATCAAGGGCGTGGGGTCGCTGCTCCGGCGGGCAGCCACCGCCGCCTCGTTGCCGATGATCGCTGCGGCTGCGCCGGGCCTCGAGCACCTGATGGTGCTGGCCCGGATCAAGGAGTTCGGACGCGACCGGGTCGCCGACCTGATCGTGGTCGACGCACCACCCGCCGGCCGGGCAGCGACGTTCCTGCGTTCGGCTGCGGCATCGGCTGACCTCGTGCGGTCCGGCCCGATCAGCGAGCAGGCATCCGAGGTGAGCGAAATGCTGGCCGACCCGCTGCGCTGCCGGGTGATGCTCGTCACGTTGGCGGAGGAGACCCCGGTCACCGAGGTGATCGGGCTCCACACCGACGTCGCCGCGATGGGCATCGCCGACCTGCCGTTGGTCGTGAACGGCTGTTGGCCGGATCGGCCCGGCCTCGCCAAGTCGCCGGGTATGGCGGCCCGCTCGCACCACATCAAGCTGTCGGGCGAAGCCAAGCGGGCGCTGGAATCGGCAGCCGGGTTCGGACGCGCACGGCTCGAACGTCAACGCCATCAGATCGATCGGCTCGCCGCCGCGCTCGACGTCCCGCTGATCACGCTCCCGAGGCTGCCGACGGCGGAACTCGGTCCCCGCGACCTGTCCACGCTTGCGGAAGCACTGATGGCGAGCGGCACATGACCGGGTCGTTCCGCGAATTGGTCGAGCACCGCGAACTGTTGGTCACCTGTGGGCCCGGCGGGGTCGGCAAGACCTCGTCGTCTGCTGCGCTCGGGCTGGCGGCCGCCGGCCTCGGCCGTCGCGTGATCGTGATGACGGTCGACCCGGCCCGCCGACTGGCCGATGCGCTGGGTCTGGAACCCGGCGTGGCCTCGGATCTTCCACACCGGGTCGAGTTGCCCGACGACGGCCACGGAGGTGAGTTGTGGGCGGTGATGCTCGACGCCGGTGCCACGTTCGATCGGCTCGTGCGCGAACAGTCGGGGAGTGAGTCGCAAGCGGACCGGGTGATCCGCAATCGCGTCTACCAGGCGATCTCGAAGTCGCTCGCCGGTGTGCAGGACTACATGGCGATCGAACGCCTTCACGAACTGTCATCGAGCGGCGAGTGGGATCTCGTGATCGTGGACACCCCGCCGTCGCGAAACGCGATCGACCTGCTGAGGGCGCCGGACCGGCTCGTGTCGTTCCTCGGCCATCCAATCTACCGAACGCTGACGGCAGGGCAGCGCACGTTCGCCAAGCTCACCGACGCCGCATCATCGGTGTTCTTGTGGGCGGTGCGCCGCCTGGCCGGGCCACAGATCGTGGACGACGTGGTGGAGTTCTTCCGCTCGATCGCCGGGATCGAATCCGGCCTGCGCCGGCGAGCCAAAGAAGTGTCGGCCTTGCTGCGCGCCCCGTCGACGGCGTTCGTCGTCGTCAGCAGCCCGCGTGCCGAGGCGATCGACGAGTCGCTGCACGTGATCGAGGCGCTCGGTGCGGGCCGATTCCCACTCGGTGGCGTGATCGCCAATCTCGTGCATCCGATGCCCGAGCCGTTGACCGGTCTCTCCGACGAGGAGGCGGCCGACCTGGACGCGCTCGAACCGGGACCACTCGCCGATCACGTCGCCTGGCACGCCGAACTCTCGGCGCTGGCGTCGGACGAGCGCCGACAACTGTCGATGCTGTCGGCGGCGACGGGCGATGTGCCGATCGTTGAGTTGGCCCTGCTGGACGTGGACGTGCACGACCTCGCCAGCCTGGCGGTGCTGGCCGATCGGCTCGCCGACGCGACGTGACACCCCGGCCGATCCCCGGCCTCAGGGCAGCTGCACGCCCGCCATGCCGAGCCACTGGGCGAGCGAGTACAACTCCTCCGCCACGTCCGACCGCACGGCAGCCGTGAAGGCGATGTCCTCGTGGAGGGCGTTCACGAGCAACCGATCGGCCTGGCGGTCGACGGACACGTCGACCTTGCCGACCAGCCGATCGCCACGCAGGATCGGCATCACGAAGTAGCCCCACCGTCGTGCGGCTGCGGGCTTGTAGAACTCGATCGTGTACTCGAACTCGAACAGGTCGGTCGCCCGCTTGCGGTCGTAGTGGTGCACGAGCCGGTCGAACGGCGACAGCAGCGCCGTGCGCCCGTCGAAGGCGTCGGCGCTCGCACCGGGGTCGAGTCGCCACACTCCCGCCGTGTCGTCGATCTCGATCGTCTCGCCGGCATCGCCCACCCACTTGGGCCGAGACACGCCGAGGGCGCGGAATCGCAACGCATCGCGACGCCGGCGGGCGTCGTCAGGGTCGACCTGCTCCGTTGCTGGGTACACCTGCTCGGCGAGATCCCACACCCGCTGCTTGCCCTGCCGCCCGACGACGGCGACCACCCCTCGTGACGCCAGGAACTCGAGCAGCTGCGTGACGTTGCGATCGTTCGTCCAGCCGCTCGACTTCCACGCCACCTCGGCGGTGTCGGGAATGTCCTTGGACGTGAGCGGGCCCTCGCGACCCAACTGGTCGAGCACACGCGACTGGAACGCTGCGTTGGCGGCGAGCCAGCTGTGCACCTGACCAGGCTTGGAGCGCAGTTCGGCCATGTCGGCCTGGTGCAGCGCCAGTTGCGACGTGGGCCGCAACATCACGATCACGGGTGCATTGTCGGGTTCGGCGGCGCGGTGCTCCCACAGGGTGCGGTCGCGCTCCGCGGCCAGGCCGAGCTCGGCCGGCCGGAACGAATTGCCGAGACGGGTCCAGCAGACCAGTTCGGCGGCGGGCGCCACCACAGCGGTCGGGTCGAGCTGCAGGAACGTGAGGCGTTCGGCCACGTCGAGCAGCTGCGTCGGACGTTCGGCGTCGAGCATCTGGGCTCGCACGGCGATCCGCCGTGCCTGTTCGCGGGTCAACCTTGGGACCGACATCGGGTCGAATCTAGGCCGTGCACCCGGAACGAGGACGGCGCCGTTAGGGTGACCCTCACTTGGATTGAGTCGCCTCGTTTGGGCAGGACGGCCCGTAGCGCTGTCGCCCCGTGCAGGCCCGACGCCTCGACCGAGCCCAGGGTTCGAGGAGCTTCGATGTTGATGTGTCTGCGTTCGTCACGATCGCGCCGGTTGGTGGGGGCATGAACCGTCACGGGTGGAACGCACTCCGAGAGGGCGACTATGTGATGGTGCACGACGAATCCGACCCGTCGATGAAGCTCATCCCCGGGCGCGTGGTCGAGGTGATCAGCGAGGGTGGGTCGAACGGCGTGGCGATCCGCATCACACCGCCGCGTGGCAAGGCGTCGACCGTGTCGCCCTCGCGTCTGATGGTCCACGCCGAACCGCTCGATCCCGACGGCCACTGCTGGCGATGCGACACGGCCGCCGATGCCGCCGCCCGCGAGCGGCGCAATGCGCCCAGCACGGCCTGAACCGACACGACCGCAACACGACACAGGAGCCCCACATGCCCGAGAAGTCACCACAACGTCCTGCCGGCAAGAAGACCGGCAAGTCGCTCAAGGAGAAGCGCGAGGCCAAGCGCGACAAGCAGCAGACCAAGCGCGGCCTCACCGGCTGAGCGGCTCGGTCCCGGTCGCCGTGCCGCCGTGCAGTTCTGCATAGCGGCCCCCGGCGGCCAACAACTCGGCGTGCGTGCCGCGCTCGACGATCCGTCCTGCTTCCAACACGAGGATCAGGTCGGCGGACCGGATCGTGGAAAGACGGTGGGCGATCACCAGCGAGGTGCGTCCTTCGAGCGCCTTCGCCAAGGCTTCCTGGACGGCCGCTTCGGATGTCGAGTCGAGGTGGGCGGTGGCCTCATCGAGGATCACGACCCGTGGTTGTGCCAACAGCAGCCGAGCGATCGTGAGCCGCTGGCGTTCGCCGCCCGAGAGGCGATAGCCGCGTTCGCCGACCACTGTGGAGAGCCCGTCGGCGAGTGACGCCACCAGTTCGTCGAGACGTGCCTGACGGAGCGCGTTCCACAGTTCCTCGTCGGTGGCGTCGGGGCTGGCGAAGCGGAGGTTGGCGGCGATCGTGTCGTGCCACAGGTGGCCGTCCTGGGTGACCACACCGACGGTCCGTCGGATCGACTCGAACGACAGATCACGGACGTCGACGCCGTTGAGTCGGACCGCCCCCTCGTCCACGTCGTAGAGGCGCGGGACGAGCGACGCGAAGGTCGATTTGCCGGCCCCCGACGAACCAACCAACGCGACCATCTGGCCGGCGCCCACGGTCACCGACACGTCATGCAGCACGGTCTCGCCGGCGCGGTCGTCGAGCACGGCGACCTCTTCGAGTGAAGCTAGCGAGACCTTGTCGGCCGACGGGTAGGCGAACCGCACCGCGTCGAACTCGATCGACACCGGGCCGGCGGGCAGATCGACAGGGGTCGCCGGTTCGTCGATCAAGGGTTCAATGTCGAGCACTTCGAACACCCGCTCGAAACTGACCAACGCCGTGACGATGTCGAGTCGGGCCGTGGCCAGTGCGGTGAGCGGTGCGTACAGGCGGGTGATGAGCAGCGCCATCGTGACCACAGTGCCGGCGTCGAGCCCACCGTTCAGGGCGTAGTAGCCGCCCAACCCGTAGATCAGTGCCAGTGCCAGACCCGAGACCAGGCCGAGTGCTCGGAAGAACACCTCCATCGCCACCGCCGACCGAACGCCGATGTCGCGCACCCTGCTGGCTCGGCGCGTGAACTCGCCGACCTCTTCGGGGGGCCGCCCGAACAACTTCACGAGCGTGGCGCCCGGCGCCGAGAAGCGCTCGGTCATCTGCGACGTCATGGCTGCGTTGTGATCGGCCGCCTCGCGCTCGAGCGCGCCGACCTTGACCCCGACGCGTCGGGCGGGGATCACGAACAACGGGAGCATGAGGACGGCGAGGAGGGTGATCTTCCACGACAGGGTCGCCATCACGGCGGTCGTGAGCGCGACGGCGATCACGTTCGTGACGATGCCCGCCAAGGCCGATGTGAACGCTCGCTGGGCTCCGATCACGTCGTTGTTGAGCCGGCTCACGAGCGCCCCCGTGTGGGTGCGGGTGAAGAACGCGATCGGCATCCGCTGGACATGGGCGAACACGGTTCGGCGCAGATCGAGGATCAGGTTCTCGCCCAGGAGCGAGGACTGCCAACGCTCGAACAGGCCCACCACGGCCTCGGCGAGGGCGACGAGCGCGATCAGGCCTGCGAGCACGACCACGCGGCGGGTCTGGCCCTGATCGACGATCGCGTTGACCGCTTTGCCGGCCAACAGTGGAGCCCCGACGCCCAGCACCGCCAGGATCGTGGACAGGATCACGAACAGCACGATCGTTCGTGTGTGGGGTCGCGCGAAGGCAGCCACTCGACGGAACGTGTCGCGTCCGACGGACCGGCGCTTGCCGTCGTCCTGCATCGCACTCTGGAGCGCCGACCACGCACTGAAATCACTCATGACGGGCAGCGTAAGGGTTCAAGTCAACTTGAAGACAACCTCATGCGGATCATGCGCAGCCGACGCAGGTGGCCGCCCACGGGATGTACTCCAGACGCTCCGGGGGGATCGCTTCGTGGCAACACTCGCAGATGCCGTACGTGCCTTCGTCGAGCCGCACCAGGGCCGCCTCGACTGCCGCCTGCTGGCTGATGATCTGGCCGTGGATCGCCACGTCGGCGAAGCGTTCGATGGCGATGCTGGTGCCCTCGCCGACGCGTTTGCCGAACGAGATGCCGCCACTCGGCAGCTGAGCGCCGGAGCGGACGGCCGCCTCACGGGCGGCGAGCTCGTCGCGCATCGCCAGCAACCCGGCCCGGACGTTGTCGGCTGCCGTCACCGGTCAGCCGATCTCGGTCGTGCCGCGTGCACACGGCGTGTCGAGCTCGGGCGTCTGCGGCCCGTTCTCGTAGTAGTCGGCGAACTCGGCCAGGCGCGGGTCCAGCGCCGATTCGAGTTGCAGCTGCACTCCCCAGGCGCTGGCCACGACCGGTGTGGGCAGGCCGTCGAACGGGCCGGCCAGCACCTCGCGGGTGCCGTCGGCGAGGGCCTGGATGGCGGCCACTTGATCGGCGGGCAGGTCGGGGGAGTAGGTGATCCAGACCGCCCCGTGTTCCATCGAGTGCACGCCACGCTCGGCTGGGAACGCACGGTCGTAGAACCCGCACGTCTGCCAGACCGGGTTGTGCGGGCCGCCGACCGGGGGTGTCTGGTCGTAGGCGACCGGGTCCGGTGTGTGGTCGCGGGCGAACTCGCCGAACTCGACCACACCGTCCGGCTTGCCGGAATCGTCGTGCGGTGCTTCGGTCTGGCCCGGGACCGTGGACGGATGTGTGTGCGGCGGCTCGGTCACCGGTGCACCGGTCGCCGGAGCCTGCCCGGGCTCGGTGTCGTCGCTGCCGCACGCCACGAGCGCCGACGAACCCACCGACAGAACCACGACCGCGCAAGCGGCACGAACCAGACGCATGCCGCCATTGTGTCAGTCGGATCGCGGCGCCACAGCGCACTCGACCCACGTTCACGTTGTGTCAGACACAACGCGAACGTGAGTCAGGTGCGCTTCTGGATGTTGGCCCACTCGTCCTTGAGGCCGACCGTGCGGTGGAACAGGAGCGACGTGCGGGGGTCGTGGGCGAAGTAGCCGAGCCGCTCGAACTGGACGACTGCGCCAGGGGCGGTGTCGGCCAGGGCGGCCTCCACCTTGCAGTCGGTCAGCAGCGAGCGCGAATCGCGATCCAGATCGTCGAACGGGTCGCCGGTCCGCTCACCCGGCACCTCGGCCGAGAACAGCCGGTCGTACAAGGTCACCGTCGCCGACGCAGCATGCGGTGCCGAGACCCAGTGCATGGTGGACTTGACCTTGCGGCCGTCGGGAGCGTTCCCGCCCTTCGAATCGGGGTCGTGTGTGGCGTACACCGTGGTGATGTTGCCGTCGGCGTCGGTGTCGAACCCGGTGCAGGTGACGAGGTAGGCGCCGCGCAGGCGCACCTCCTTGCCGGGTGAGAGCCGGAAGAACTTCGGGGGAGGGTCGGCCATGAAGTCGTCGCCCTCGATGAACAGCTCGCCGCTGAACGCCACCTGTCGCGTGCCGTCGTCGGGGTTCTCGGGATTGTTGGCGACCTCGAAGTGTTCGACGACCGGTCGCCCGTCGGCTTCCTGGGGCCAGTCGGTGAGCACCAGACGCAAGGGCCGCAACACCGCCATGCGGCGTTGGGCGGTGCGATTCAGCGAGGTGCGCACGAACGATTCGAGCAGCTCGATCTGGTGCCGGCTGTTGGTGCGAGCGACCCCGATGAAGGCGCAGAACTCACGGATCGCCGCTGCCGGGTAGCCACGGCGCTGCAGCGCACGCAGGGTGGGCAGGCGGGGGTCGTCCCAGCCGTCGACGACACCGTCGGCGACGAGCTGCGCCAGCTTGCGCTTCGACGTGACCGTGTGGGTCAGCTCGAGGCGGGCGAACTCGGTCTGTCGCGGCTGGTCGTACGGCAACGGGAGCTGCTCCAGATACCAGTCGTAGAGCGCCCGATGGCTGTCGAACTCGAGCGTGCACAGCGAGTGCGTGACGCCTTCGATGGCGTCGCTCTGACCGTGCGCCCAGTCGTAGGTGGGGTAGATCACCCACGCGTCGTGGGTGCGGTGATGATGGCCGCGTCGGATTCGGTACATGATGGGGTCGCGCAGCTGCATGTTCTCGTGCTGCATGTCGATCCTGGCTCGCAGCACCTTGGCGCCGTCGTCGAACTCGCCGGCGCGCATGCGCCGGAACAGCTCCAGGTTCTCGGCCGCCGTCCGTGTCCGGTACGGGGACTCGACGCCGGGCTTCCCGTATCCGCCGCGCTGGGCGCGGATCGTCGCGCTGTCCTGGTCGTCGACGTAGGCCTTGCCATCGGTGATCAGCAGTTCGGCCCATTGATAGATCTGCTCGAAGTAGTCGCTGGCGTAGAGCGGCTCACCCGGCTCGTAGCCGAGCCAGGACAGGTCGGCGATGATCCCCTCGACGAACGACGTGTCCTCGGTGTCGGGGTTGGTGTCGTCGAACCGCAGGTTGCAGGTGCCACCGAACTCGCGAGCGAGCTCGTAGTCGAGCGAGATCGCCTTGGCGTGCCCGATGTGGAGGAAGCCGTTCGGTTCAGGTGGGAACCGGGTCTGCACCCGCCCACCGAATGTGCCCTCGGCGATGTCGCGCTGCACCTGCTCACGCACGAAATCGAGCGGTCGTTCGGCAGCGGGATCGTCAGGCAGGCTCATAGCGCCCTCAAGTATGGGCGAACCATCGGTGACAGACACCTGCTCAGGCCACGATGTCGCGGATCCGGTCGATGCGCGACAGGACGAACTCGAGGTGCTCGTGGTGCGGCGTGGGCGGGTGGGCGAAGCGGTCGAACCCGACGCTGAGGTGCGAGAAGCCGAGCGCCTTGGCCTGCTCGCAACGCTGTTGCCACGAGTCGGTGGCGTCGAGATACACGCGCCCCCACACGGGGAGTGTGGCTGGGTCGCGTCCGGCATCGGCGCACAACTGGCGCAGGCGTTCGACGCGTTCGCCGACCTCGAACCGGTCGATGCCCGGCAACAGCAGCGGCATCCATCCGTCGGCGCAGGCCACGACGCGGCGCAGTGCGGCATCGGAGCCGCCGGTCCCCATCCAGATCGGGATCGGGCGGTCGGGGAGCGGATTGATCCCGACCCGGTCGAGCGTGTCGAAGCGTCCGGCGTAGGTGACGAGCGGCTGTGACAGCAACAGGCGCATCACCTCGATCTGTTCCTCGATCCGCGCCGTGCGGTCGGCGTAGTCGAACCCGAGCGCGGCGTACTCGACATGGTTCCAGCCGACCCCGACCGCCACGTTGAGGCGCCCGCCCGACAGCCGGTCGACGGTGGCGATCTGTTTGGCCGCCACCGCTGTCTGGCGTTGCGGGAGCACGATCACGCTGGTGCCGAACTCGATCCGCTCGGTCACCCCGGCGAGGTGCGAGAACAGCGTCAGGATCTCGTGGAAGGTGTGCTGGTCGGTGTACGGCGGGTCGCCGAACTGGCCGATCGCCCCGCCCCGCAAGCGCTCGACGCTGGCCCCGAGCACGTGGTCGTAGGCCATGATGTGGTGCAGGTCGGCGTGCTCGGCATCGACCGCCCAGCGCCTGATCGCGGCCGGATCGGTGCCGCTGTCGGCCTGGCTGAAGATGGTCCCCACGTGCATCGCCGGGACCGTAGCGGGAATCTCTGCACGCCGACGGCGTTGCACGCCTGTTCGCCACTCGGCGAGCGATCCCGAATGCTCGCAAGGAACATCGCCATGAATCAGTCCCGCCAACTCCGACAACTCACCCCGGTGGCGCTCGCCGTGCTCGCCGCGTTCTCGGCACTGACGCTGGTCGGCTGCGCCGGCGAACCCTCGTCGATCGAGACCGCGTCGCCGGATGCTCGCTCCGCGTCCGCAGACCCGGTGGTCGCATCGAGCGTGCCCGGCTCGGGCCTCGGCACGACGATCGCCGGAGGGCGCACGACGCCGGACATCGTGGTGGTCGTGACCGACCCGCCGGGGGTCGGCGGGACGAGTTCGAAGCAGCCTGCCGAGTCGAACCTGTTCGGAGGGGACGACCCCGAGGACTCGTTGATGCCCGATCTGATCTGCCTCGACCTGCAGTCGGCCCAGGACGAGATCCAGGACCATGGGGTGTTCTTCTCACGGAGCGTCGACGCCTCCGGAGCGGGTCGGCGTCAGATCCGTGACTCGAACTGGGTGGTAGTGGCGCAGCAGCCGCCGGCAGGATCACCGATCGGCGAGGGCGATGCGGTGCTGTCGGTCGTGAAGCGCGGCGAGGGCGACGCCTGCTCGTCGTAGCCGGTGATCAGGTCTCGGCGGGCGGCTCGGGAGCGAACCGGGCAACCGCTGCGGCGTCGTGGCCGGGGACGATGCGGGTGCCGGCGTCGCGTTGACTGCGAATCCATCGAAGCGTGTGCAGCTGTCGCTCGAGGTCGAACCCGAACGGCGGCAGTCGTTCGTCGTCGAGCGTGTGCGAGAAGTAGCAGGCGTCGGCGGTCAGCAGTACCGGACCTCGGTCGGTGATCACGAGCAGCGACTGGTGGCCGCAGGTGTGCCCAGGGGTCGGGATGCACATCACCGTGCGATCGCCGAACACGTCATGCTCACCGTCGATCGCGAGCACGTCGTGCCCGAGGTCGTACAACGCCCGGTTCGAACCTGGATCCTCCGCTCCCATGGCCGCCGACCACTCGTCGGCCTGCACGATCAGGCGCCCGTTCGGAAGTTCGCACAGGCCGCCGACGTGATCGAAGTGGCAGTGCGACAGCACGACGGTGAGGGGACCGTCGGGGTCGACTCCGACGCCGGCCAGCCGCGGCCCGACCGTGCCGCCCACCGACAGTTCGGGCGTGAACAGCTTGGCGTTGCGTCCGAGCCCCGCCGGCCCGTTGACGAGGCCGGGGTGGAGGCCGGTGTCGAACAGGACGTCGCCGAGCGGGTGCCGCACCAGCCAGGCCGGGATCGGGATTCGGATCGGTTCGACTCGGCCGCCAGCGATCAACGTGCGCTCCTGGGTGATCAGCGTGCCGCAATCGAGCACCGTGACGGAGGGCAAGCCGGTCATGTGCTCGCGCCTCGGGCGCGACCGCGGAGGAACCACGGCCACGGGTCGGGCATGGCGCCGGTCGACACGTGCACGATCGCCGGTGCATCGGCGCTGAACGCTTCGTCGAGCCGGGTCCGCAGCTGGTCCGGCCCGTCGGCATGCAGCCCGACCGCGCCGAAAGCCCGTGCGTAGGCGACGAAGTCCGGGTTGTGCAGGGTCGAGGCGATCGTGCGCTGCTCGCCGAACCGCTGCTGCTGGATGCGCTTCACGTTGCCGTACGCACCGTCGTCGAACACGAGTGCGACGAGGGGGATGTGGTGCTGCACGGCGGTCGCCAGCTCGCCGCCGGTGAACAGGAAGCCGCCGTCGCCGCACACCGCCAACGCTCTGCGGCCGCGGCCTTCGGCGTCGAGCGCCACCTGGGCGCCGAGCGCTTGGGCGTAGCCGGCGCCGAGCGTGCCCGCCGGCCCCGTCGACTGGAACGTACGCGGACCTCGGAAATCGAACGCCAGGTGGGCGGCGAACCCGATCTGGGTCACGTCCTCGACGAACACGCCGTCGTCGGGAAGCACATCGCGGATCGCGCCGAGGAAGTCGAGTTGCGGGCGGAGGTGGTCGATCTCGGCGAAGTACGAAGCACGCATCGACGCCACCTGGGCGGTGCGGTCCGGGCGCTGGGGCAGGTCGTGGAGCGCTGCCAGTAACGCGGCACACACGTGGGCGGCGTCGCCGACCACGCCGACGGTGCCGACCCCGTGACGGTCGAGTTCGTCGGGGTCGATGTCGATCTTGACGATCGTCAGGTCGTCGTCGGTGCGCCATTGCATCAGCGGCCACTCGAGTCGAGTCCCGATCGCGATCACCACGTCGGCGGTCTTCCACAGTTCATGGCCGACGGCGAGGTGGACGAACAGGGGGTGGGCGGTCGGAATCGCGCCGTGCCCCATCCGCCGCGTGGTCACGGGTGCCTGCAACAACTCGGCCAGCGCGGCGAGTTGTTGGCCGGCATCCTGGGCGCCGCCGCCGACCACGATCATCGGGCGTTCGGCGCGACGGATCACATCGGCGGCAGCCTCGAGCTGGGCGGGATCGATGGTCGGCATCGACGCCAGCGGGGCGCGCAGGGCGCCGGGGGAGGGGGCTCGCCACCGGTCGACGGGGACCTCGACGCTGACCGGACGTGGGCGGCCCGAGACGACGGCGTCGAGCGCTGACTGCAACGAACCCGTGGCCGATGCGCCGTCGTCGAGCACGGTGGCGTGCTTGGTGAGCTGCGACAGGATCGCGTGCTGGTCGACCAGTTCGTGCAGCACTCCGAAGCCCCGCCCGCGAGCGCTGGTGGCGATCTCGCCCACCACTGCCAACACCCTGGAGTTCGACCAGTACCCGCTGGTGAGCGCTGCGCCGGCGTTGAGCATGCCCGGCCCGGGCACGACGCAGAACGCGGCCGGGCCGCCGGCCACCTGGGACGCACCGTTCGCCATGTAGGCGGCACCCTGCTCGTGGCGGGCCACGATCGGACGGATGTCGGGTGCGTCGACCAGGGCATTGAAGAAGTCGTCGTTCTGCACGCCGGGCAAACAGAACAGGGTGTCGAGCCCGAGCAGGCGCAGACCGTCGACGATCTGCTCGGCGATCGTGGCGGTGGTCGGTCGGGCGTCGGTGTCGGCATCGGTGTCGGTGTTCATCGCCCTTCCAGCCTGGCACGGATCGCTTGCCGACCGCCCACCGCAGACGATCGATCGACCGAGACGCTGGCCCACTAGGTTGCGGGCGTGATGAGCCTGCTCCCCGGACTCGACCGCTCCGATCGCGACCGTGCCGAGTCGATCGTGATCGACGGCGTCGCCTCGTCGTTCGAGGCATTGGCAGGACGCGCCGACGCGCTGTCCGGTCGTTTCGACGGCGCACCGGCGATCGCCGTCAGCGGAACTGCCACGCTCGATACGGTGATCGCGGTCGTCGCCGGTCTGCGATCGGGGACTCCGATCGTGCCCGTCCCATCAGACGCCGGGCCGATGGAGCGAACCCACATCCTGCGTGACTCAGGCGCCACGGCGGTGGTGGGTGACCCGGACTGGCCCGACGTCACGCTGCCGCGCATCGCGATACCCGCCACTGGGCGTGTCGACGGGTGGGCCGACATCGACGACGAGGCGGCGGCGTTGATCATGTACACGTCGGGGACGACCGGGCTGCCGAAAGGTGCCGTGTTGCCTCGGCGAGCGATCGCTGCCTGCCTGGACGGGCTCGCCGACGCGTGGGGGTGGACTCCCGACGACACCCTGGTGCACGGTCTGCCCCTGTTCCACGTGCACGGTCTGATCCTCGGTGTGTTGGGAGCGTTGCGGGTCGGGTCACGCCTGGTGCACACGGGGCGTCCGCTGCCCGAACGGTATGCGGCGGCAGCGGCGGACGGTGGATCGTTGTTCTTCGGGGTGCCGACCGTGTGGGGTCGGATCGCCGGCGATCCGGCCTCGGCGGACGCACTTCGCTCGGCTCGTCTGATCGTGTCGGGCAGCGCTGCGCTCCCGGTGCCGGTGTTCGAGCGACTCCGGGAGCTGACGGGTCACACACCGATCGAGCGGTACGGGATGACCGAGACGTTGATCACGATCTCGACCCGCCATGACGGGGAGCGCCGCCCCGGGTTCGTCGGCGTGCCGATCGCCGGCGTCGAGACGCGGTTGCGCGGCGATGATGGTGGGGACGTCGCCCACGACGGTCAAGCGATCGGCGGGCTGCAGGTGCGCGGCCGGACCCTGTTCGAGGGGTACCTCAACCTGCCCGACAAGACGGCCGAATCGATGACGGACGACGGGTGGTTCGTGACCGGCGACGCGGTCACGATCGGATCCGACGGATTCCATCGGATCGTGGGTCGGGCCTCGATCGACATCATCAAGTCGGGTGGGTACAAAGTCGGCGCCGGCGAGGTCGAGACCGCCCTCATGTCGCATCCGTCCGTCGCCGAAGTGGCGGTGATCGGCATGCCCGACGCCGACCTGGGTGAGCGGATCGTCGCCTTCGTGGTCGGTGACGACGCGGTCCCAGAGGTGTTGATCCAGCATGTGGCGGGCCTGCTGTCGGTCCACAAGCGCCCGCGAGAAGTGCGCCTGGTCGACGCCCTGCCCCGCAACGCGATGGGCAAGGTCCAGAAGCAGCTCCTGCGCTGAAAAGGCGCGGTGTCACCCAATCGGGTCGAACTCTCGGAAACCAATCCAATCCGCCGGCAGTGACGAACGTCTGAGTGCCGGGGGAGCCAGTGGTCGTCGTCCTCGGACCACGGCCACAGCGACTCCGGCGGACGGGGCACCCCGCCTCGTCGTCGACCAGAGCCCGCTGTCCCAGGCGGGCGGATTGGAGCACACATGCAACCACGACCGCTTTCGAGAAGGGCACGCCGACGTGCCACAGGCGCTGCGGGCGCGCTGGCGATGCTGGGTGGATTCGTCGCGTTGGGAGGCCCGACCTGGTCGGCTGCCTCGAGCCACCGCGAAGCGCCGCTGATCGCCGGTGACCCGCGCGCCGACAACACCGACCTGTACGCGTTCGTCAGCCCGGACGCGCCCGACACGGTGACGATGATCGCCAACTGGCTCCCGTTCGAAGAACCCAACGGCGGCCCGAACTTCTACCCGTGGGCCGACGACACCCGCTACAACATCAAGATCGACAACGACGGCGACGCGTTGCCCGATCTCACGTACACGTGGGTGTTCGACACAGTGATCCGCAGCAATGCCACGTTCTTGTACAACACCGGCCCCGTGACCTCGGTCGACGACCCGGACCTGAACTACTACCAGACGTACGACCTGACGGTCACCCCTGAGGGTGGCGCGCCGATTGCACTGCTCGGAGACGGAGACGGCGTCCACGACGCCGCCGACCCGATCGCCGCGCCGTCGTTGTCGGGACCGGGATCGATCCCGGACTACGCCCCGCTGGTGGACGGTGCCACGTACGACCTGGCCGGTGGCGGCCAGACCTACGCCGGCCAGGCCGACGACCCGTTCTTCCTCGACCTCCGGGTGTTCGACCTCCTGTACGGCGGCGACCTGTCCGAAGTCGGGCAGGACACGCTCGCCGGGTACAACGTCAACTCGGTGGCGATCCAGCTGCCGAAGGCGGCGTTGGCCGGCAACGGTTCGCCCACCGACAACCCGGTGATCGGCATCTGGAGCACGACCGATCGTCGCAGCGCCCGCGCCGCCAACGGTGAGGGCGATACGACGTCGGAGTTCGTCCAGGTGTCGCGTCTTGGCAACCCGCTCGTCAACGAGGTGGTGTTCCCACTGGCGCTCAAGGATGCGTTCAACTCGATCTCGCCCGACATCGACGCCACGATCCCGGAAGCGGTCGACGCCGTGACCAACCCGATTCTGCCGCCGCTGATCGAGGCGATCTACGGCGTGCCGGCACCGGACGGCCCGCGCCACGACTTGGAGGAGATCTTCCTGCAGGGTGTGTCGAAGGCCAACGCCGGCCTCGGCGGTGACCCGGCCACCGTGCTGAACGTGGACCTCAACGGACACGACCTCAACACGGACCAGGCTGCATTGCAGCCGTCGGAGCAGTTGCGACTGAATATGTCGGTGCCGGTCTCGGCCTCACCGAACCGTCTCAGCCTGTTCGCCGGCCAGTTCGACGGCTTTCCCAACGGGCGCCGGCTCGTGGACGACGTGGTCGACATCGCGATCCAGACCGTGATGGGCGCAGCCCAGAGTGGCCAGATCGTGCAGCCGCTCGCTGCCGGTGACGCCGTCGACCGCAACGACCGTGCGTTCCGCACGACCTTCCCGTACCTCGCGCTCCCACACTCGGCGAGCGTGAACCAGGGCACCGAGCGTCCGCCGCGTGCTTCGGACTTCATCGCCGTGGTGCCGGATCGTGTGCTCGACACACGGGCCGAGGCAGGCCAGATCGGGTACGTCGGCAACAAGCCGACCGCCGGTCAAGTGGTCGAGGTCAAGGTCACGGGTGTCGGAACGTCGTTGGTCCCCACCGATGCGTCGGCGGTCGTCGTGCACCTCACGGCCACCGAAGCCGAGGGCCCGTCGTTCGTCACCGCCTACGACTGTGACGACGCACGACCCGAGGCGTCGAACGTGAACGCCAATGCCGCCGCCAATGCGGCGTTCGGCAACCTGGCGACCGTCGGCATCAGCGCCGATGGCACGATCTGCCTGTACACACTGGCGTCGAGTCATCTGATCGTGGACATCAACGGCTTCATGCCGTCGACCTCGACGATCACGTCGACGGTGCCCGAGCGCCTGCTCGAGACCCGTCCGTCGTTCGGCCAGGTCGGGTTCACCGGTGCGATGCCTGCCGGCGGTTCGACGATTAAGCTCGACGTCACGCAGGTCGGAGACAACCAGGTCGCCAACGGTGCCAAGGCCGTCTTTGTCAACGTCACGGCGTTGAACGCAGAGGGGCCGGGCTTCGTCACGGTCTGGAACTGTCAGGGCACGCGACCCACCGCATCGGCGCTCAACTACGAGGTCGGCACGGTGCTCCCCAACCTGGTGGTGGCCCCGGTCGGGCCGGACGGCACGATCTGCCTGTACACGCTGCGCTCCGCCGACCTCCTGGTCGACCTGCTCGGCGAGATCCCGTCCAACTCCGAGTACGTCCCGGCAGGTCCGGAACGAATCCTGGAGACCCGCGAGGAGGAGGGTCAGATCGGCTACACGGGCACGCAGCCGGCAGCCGGTCGGATCGTCGAGTTGCAGGTGACCGGCGTGGGCACTGCGCAGGTCCCGGCGACCGCCTCGTCGGCACTGCTGAACGTCACCACCACCAATGAGTCGGGCCCCGGCTTCTTTACGGTGTGGCCGTGCGGTCAGTCGTTGCCGAACGCATCGAGTGGCAACTACCGCGGCGTCGGCAAGACGACCGCCAACCTGGTGGTCGCCAGCATCGGCGACTCGGGTCGGGTGTGCATCTTCGTGCTCAACCCGACGGACCTGGTCGTCGACCTGGTCGGTTACTTCCCCGGTGTCGGCGTCGCCGCCTGACATCACGCAATCGTGGCGGCCGCCTTCGGGCGGCCGCCACCGCATTTCGCCGATGCCATCCACAGGAGATGCCCCATGAGTTCCACCACTGCAGCACACAACCCAGCGACCGATGACGATCCAAGCGATCGGCCACCTCGTGTCAACTCCTGGCGCAACAAGCGCACGATTGCGGTCGGTGCCGCGCTCGGTGTCGCGCTGGTCGTGGCCGGCGGCTTCGGCGTGACCCGCCCCGGCAGCGACCCCGATCGGGCCGCCACAGCGGGCGTCCCGACCGGCTCGGTCGACGCCGGTCAGGACTCGGCCGCCTTCGTCGCCCGCGTCGGTGGTTCGTCGCTGGCCGACACGATCGAGAGGTTCAAAGGGCGCACCGAAGCGGTTCCCGGCGACTTCCTGGCGTGGGCCACACTCGGCATCGCCTACGTCCAGCAGGCGCACGCGGTCGGTGACGCCAATCTGTATCACGATGCGCAGGCAGCGCTCGACCGCTCGATCGAGATCGACGACACCGACAACTACATCGCCTACGCAGGTCTGGCGGCGCTCGCAGCCGGCAAGCACGACTTCGTGACGGCCGAACGGTTCGCCCTGCGCGGGCTCGACATCAACCCCGACAACGCCACGCTCTGGGGGGTGCTGAGCGATGCCCAGATCCAGCTCGGCCGGTACGACGAGGGGTTCGCGTCCGTGCAGCGGATGGTCGACCTGTCGCCCGACACCGCCTCGTTGGCCCGCGTGTCGTACACCCATGAGCTACGCGGCGACATCGACCAGGCCGAGGCACTGATGGTGCGCGCGCTCGACGCTGCTGCCAGCCCCGGGGACAAGGCGTTCGCCAAGTTCCAGTTGGGCGAGTTGAAGCTGCGTGAAGGCGACCCGAGTGGTGCGCTGACGATCTACAACGAGGCGTTGCGGGAATCACCCGAGAACGTCTCGTTGCTGTCCGGCAAGGCGCACGCGCTGAAGGTGATGGGCCAGACCCTGACCTCGACCGACGTGTACCAGGAGCTGGTCGACAAGGCGCCGCTGGCCGACTTCCTGATCGAGTTCGGCAACTTCATGGAGCTCCAAGGCAATGCGGATCGCGCCAACGAGCTGTACGACCAGGCGCGTCGACAGATGGTGATCGACGCCCAGAACGGTGTGCAGGCCGACGCCGGAATCATCTTGTTCGAAGCAGACCACGGCGACCCCGCCAAGGCGCTCGCCGATGCCGAACTGGGCGTGCAGCAGCGCCCGTTCTTCGAGATGCACGAAGCCCATGCCTGGGCGTTGTACACCAACGGTCGGTACGACGAGGCGGCCGAGGCGATCGATCTCGCCATGGAGGTCGGTATCCAGGACGCCATGTTGTACGTGCGGTCCGGCTTGATCGAACACGCTCGCGGTGATGACGCCGCCGCCATCGACGACATGCGGACCGCACTCTCGATCAATCCCACGATCGACCAGCGGGCTGACGACCTGCTGGCGGAACTCGTCGTCACCGAACTCGGCTGAGCAGGTCCTCGGCGAGGCGGCCCAGCTCGACGGCAACCTCCGATCCTTCGATGATCTCGAAGGCGACCGGGAGTCCGGCGAGATAGCGGGCGATCCAGTCTGCATCGCCGCCGATCGTGACGGTGCACGCACCGGAGCCGGCCGGCTCGACCACGCCCACGTTCGGAGCGATGTGACGCGAGGCCTCGCCGGCGGGGACGGGGAGTCGGAGCCGGACTCGGACCGCGGAGGCGTGCACGGCGACGCCCTCGGCGACCAGCGCCGCCGGGTCGGGAGCGTCTCGGTGTGGTGCCCGGTGCCCGGTGTCGACGAGGTCGGTGATCCGGTCGACCCGGTAGGTGCGCCAGTCGTCTCGATCCAGGTCGAACGCCACGAGGTACCAACGTCGGTTGAGCGACACGAGCCGGTGCGGATCGGCCCGCCGTTCCGAGATGCGGTCACTGCCGTCGCGAGAGGTGAAGCGGAGCCGCATCGATCGTCGGCATGACTGGGCGATCGACATCAGGTTCGCCAGCTCGACCCGTTCGCCCGGGTCAGGGCGCTGCGACGGGTGCGCGGCACGCCGACCACCATCTCGGCCAGCGCGTCGACGCGGTCTCCCAGTGCCTTCGGCATCACCTGTCGGAGTTTGGCGAGCGCCGACAGCGCCGCTTCGCTCAGGAGAATCACATCCATGAACTTCGTCAACCCCGACTTCTCGATCGCCGTCGCCGGTCAGCGCCGACAGCACCTCACCAGGCTCGCCGAGCAACACCGTTTGGCCCGCCTCGCCCCGGCCGTTGTTCGCAGCCGTCGATGGCGACGACGACCCGGTCCAGAGGCCGGGCGACCCAGCGAGTGAGCGGGATAGGCTCTCCCGCTCCGGGCGCATAGCTCAGTTGGTTAGAGCGCTTCCCTTACAAGGAAGATGTCGGGGGTTCGAGTCCCTCTGTGCCCACTCGCTGCTGTCTCAACGTGGTGTCATGTCGAGCGCTCCTCCCGGCAATGCGACACTGTCTGGGTGGCGGCCGCACCGGAGCCATCCCGAGCAACGTCCCGGTCACCCGGGACACATGACCGTTCCCAGCGGGTCAGTGCTCGTTGTACATCTTCGGTGCGGCACGTCGCCGCCTCGAAGATGGGAGAGATCCATGACCACCACCACGCATTCCACGACGACCGAGACCGCTGACCGCCAGCCCTCGACGACGGCGACCCGGCGTCGCCGTCAGGGCCTGGCCGCGCTGACTGCGGCCACCGCATCGACGATCGGCTTCTGGTCCTCGCCCGTCGGTGCCGCTGGTCCGCCGGTCGAGCGTTTCGACGGCGTGTACGCCACCTGCGACCGCCTCGGCGAGATCTTCGCCGTCTCGCTGCCGTCCGACCCGCACGCCGAGCTCGTTCCGACGTTCGTGCTCGACACCGGGGAGGTCCTCGTCACCATCTCCTACATCTACGTGTCGACCTTCACGCCCACCGGCGGCGCGCCGCAGACCACCACGCAGTCGGCGTCGCGTCGTGCGCCGGCTCGGGCGACGCTCGACAGCTGCCATGCCCGCGGCGGCTACACCACCGACGAGGGCACCTACGAGCTGCGTCTCGACGCCACCATGGCAGTGCGACCGTGATCGCGGGGTCGTGCGCCACCGGTAACGGCGACCGCTAGCGTGGATCGCTGTGGGGGACACGGCCTACGGCATCGCCGTAGTTTCGACGGCGGCGGTCGCACTCGTCCTGTGCGTCCGCCGCCCTCGCCACCCGGTGACGATCGTGATGGCCTTGTTCGCGATCGGCGGGTTGTGGGGGTTCATCCACCCGTTCGGGGACGGTCCATCACACGACGATGACCTGCCCATCAACCTGGCCATGTGGGCCCTGACGAATCCGATGGTGGCGCCCTTGCTCACCGTCTTTCCCGAGGGCCCCCGCGGCCGTCTCGGGCGGCGAATGCTGGCGTTGCAGGCAGTGGCAATCGTCTGGACGTTCGCAACCGGCCTGGCCGGCTACGAACGCGACGGCAACCCGACCTGGTATTTCATCGTCGATCAGGTCCTCCTGGTGGCGCTGGCGATCACCGTGCCGATCTCCACCGCTTCGCTCGGCCGGCTCTGGCGTTCCTCGACCGGCGCTCGCCGAACCCGCATCGGCATCGTGTTCTCGGTGGCAGTGTTCTGGGTCGCCCAGGTGGTGGTCTTCGGCACGCTTTCGTTGGGGGGTGGTCACGGCCCCATCTGGCTCGAGGATTTCCTCGATGCCGTGAACTATGTGGTCATCCTGGGAGGCGTTCCCGTGGCGATCGGTCTGGGGGTGCTGGTCGAGCGGCCCGGTCCGCTGGCCGGTGCGATGAACCGGGCCCTCTCGTGGTTCCTGCTCGGAGGCATCGTCTCGACCGGCGCGCTGCTGGTGGCCGGTGCCGTTGCCTCGATGAGCGGGCAGGACCCACCCGACGCCCTGGCCGTGGTCGTTCCCGCAGTGGCCGCCACCGTCGTGGCCGGGCCGCTGCGCGCAGTGGTTCGTCGCCCCGTCGATGCGTTCTTGCCCCGGGTGCGCCCCGGTGACTCCGCCCTGCACGGGCTGTCCGATCGACTGGCTGGACCAGTCACTCCGTCTGAGGTTCCGGCCATCGTCGCGTCCACGCTGGCCGAGGCCTTCGATGCCACCGGACTCGAGCTCGAGATGGACGGCGAGATCGTCGCCCGCTGGGGTGCCGAGATCGACCATGGTGCAGCGCTGACCCAGCCGCTGATCCAGTCCGGGCGCACCGTCGGGGTCATGCGATTCCAGGCCGCGGAGCCACCCGACCGGTCGCTGGACCTGGTGATGCCCCACGTGGCGGCCGCGTTGGAGTCCGCCCATCTGGTGATGGAGCTGGAGCGCTCGCACGACCGGCTGCTGTCGGCCCGTGCCGACGAACGCTCGCGCCTGCGAGCCGACCTCCACGACGAGTTGAGCCCGGCGCTCGCCGGCATGCGACTGGCCGCTGCCAGCATTCGGGAACGCTTGCACTCCCGCGAGGGCGACGCCGACCCGATCGCCGTCGGTCTCCTGGCGCGGATCGAGGCCGAGGCTGGGGACTCGGTGCACACGGTCCGCCAGATCCTGGCCGGCCTTCGGCCGTTGGCGATCGACGACCTCGGCGTGTACTCGGCGCTGCGTCAGCGGGCGATGACCTTCGACCGTCCCGGTACGTTCGAGGTGGTCTTCAGCGCCGGTGACGATCTGCCGGAGCTCGATCCCGACATCGAGGTGGCGCTCTACCGGACGCTGGGCGAGGCCGTGAACAACTCCGCCCGTCATTCCCGTGCCCGCCGCTGCACCATTCGGATCGGCGTGGCCGAGGGCGCAGCGGTCATGGACGTCACCGACGATGGCGTGGGTGTGTCCGAAGACGCCGCCGCGGTAGGACTCGGCGTGAGGTCGATGCAGGCGCGAGCCCGCCGTCTCGGCGGCCAGGTTCGGATCGAGCCGGTCATCCCTGCCGGCACGCGAGTGGTCGTGGTGTTCCCGCTGGGTGAGGTCAGCCGACCGTGAAGGTGCTGATCGCCGAGGACCACCCGATGTTCCGAGACGGACTCGCCGCTCTGCTGCGCGGGAGGGCGGGGATGACCCAGGTGCAGGTGGCCTCGAGCGGGGCGGAAGCGGTCGCGGTCGCAGCAGAAGATCCTCCTGACGTCGCCGTCGTCGACCTTCGCATGCCCCAGGGGGACGGAGTCTGGTTGACCGCCGCGTTGATCGAACAGCACCCGACGATCCGCGTTCTGGTGCTCACGTCGTCAGACGACGACCGGTCGATCGCCCAGGCGTTGAGCGCCGGGGCACACGGCTACCTGTTGAAGAGCGCTGGTCCCGATGAGATCGCCGAGGCGGTGGCAGCGGTGGCCGCCGGTTCCGCAGTGCTCTCCGACGACGTGTTGTCGAGCCTGGCGCGCTGGCGGGCGGGAGCGTCCGCTGCCCGAGCTCACCGATCGTGAGTATGACGTACTCGAAGGGTTGGCCGACGGCCGCTCGACCGACTCGATCGCCCGATCTCTGCAGGTGTCGCCGAAGACGGTGCGCAACCACATCTCGAACGTCCTCAACAAGCTCGGGGTGCAGGACCGAACCGCCGCCGTGGTTGTCGCGCACCGTCATGGCATCGGCAGCGACGGCTGACCGTCGCGTGGGGTTCGAAAGCCGCCCCTGAAGGTCCACTGGTAGCCGGTCTCGAGTGCGTGGCTCAGAACGAGACGTTCGACAGATCGCAGCCGAGCCGAAGTTTCCCGCCGGTGATGTAGGCGGCTGGACTCATGGCGACGTGCTTCGCGGCGGCACGTGCGTCTCGCTCACGCCGTTCGAGCGGTGACGAGCGCATGATGGCGACAGCTCCGGCCATCTCGGTGACCAGATTGATCGCCCAGAGCGCTGATTGGCTTGCGAACGTGCACGCCAGTCGGAAGTCGACCCGGCTCGCTTCCAGGTCTGTGCCGGCTTCGGTTCCCTCCAGCAGGGTGCTCATCGTGTGGCGGAGGTAGGCCCGGCTCGCCGCCGTTCGCGCCTGGATCTGACCGAGCTGCGACTGAATCAGTTCGCGTTCTGCGAACGGGACGCTGTCGCTCGCGCCGCTTTGCAGAGCGACCCTTGGTCGCGAAGTCATCGATCGCGCCAGCTGCGATGCCGAGCGGCACGGTGGCCACCGTCCACGAAAAGATCGAGCGGGTGGGGAGCCGATACAGCGTGCCGGGCTGCGTCGGCTCGGGCTGGAAGGTGTGCGCGAAACGGTCGGGTACGAACACGTCCACGAACTCGAAGTCGACGCTTCCCGTGGCGCACAGACCTGAGACCTGCCAGTTGTCGTGGAGCAGCACGTCCCGACGGGGTGCGTACACGAAGATCAGTTCGTCCGGTGGCTTGCCCGCCGTCCTCGATCGCGCAGATCGGAGCGAACCACGTGCCGTGCGGCGACCCGCTTCCGAATGGCCATCGTCCCGTCACGGAGTATCCGCCCGGGACACGCGACCGCGCGTCCGACCGCACCCGTCGACGAGACCACGAACGCCAAGGGATCGTCGAAGATCTCTCGTGCGCTCTCTGCCGGGAGGTATCCGCCCGCCCGCGCCATGCCGCCCCCATTGCCCACGAGCCAGCCGATCGTGCCGTCGAGTGCGGCGGCTGCCTCGACGACATCCATGAACTCGAGAGCGGACAGACCGTGTCCACCGAGCGATGCCGGCAAGAGGAGACGGAACAAGCCGAGCGCGGCGAGATGTTCAACGAGGTGATCGGGCAAACGACCTTCCGAGTCGAACGTGCTTCGATGCTCCGCCACCTCAGCGGCAAGTTCGTGGACACGCTGCTGCCAACTCGAGCGCTGCAACCGAGCTCCCACTCCCTGCGGGTGATTTCATTGCCGTCCTCCTCGTCACCGTGCGACTCACACTAGAACCGCCGAACGCCCCGTTCTGCCGCCGAGCCACCAACTCGGCCGAACGCTGATGGAACGCGGTCTCGTCGACGAGGTCCGCCTGGTGCTCTTCCCCGTCGTGCTCGGGGCGGGCGAGCGCTTCTTCGGCGCGGGAAGTGACCTGATGCCGATGCACCTCGCCGGCACCCGAACCGTCGGCCGGGGACTGATCCTCCTGACGTACAGACCAGGACCGTCTCTGGGCTGAGGCGGTCAGGGGCGCAGGAGCGATTCCTGTGTCATCGTCACGCCGAGCGTGCCGTCGGCGGCAAACATCGACCCGGCATACAGGCCGCGAGCGCCGCCGGCGTGCAGTGGCCACATCCGGTGGAGAACCCACTCGTCGGCACGGATGTGGGTCCGGAACCACATCGCGTGGTCGAGGCTCGGCCCGCCTTTCGGCAGCCCGTCGATCTGGACGCTGAAGAACCCGGTGCCGATGTCGGACAGATACGCCAGGCCACAGGCGTGGCGGAGCCGCTCGTCGCCGAGCGGCTCGGCGATCCGCAGCCAGACCGTGCTCGAGCGCAAGATGCCGGACTCGTCGGCCACGAGCGGAGGCACCATCCGCGCCTCGGCGGAACGAACGTTCTCGCTGAACGACTCCACCGGGCACTCGTGCGGCTCGGGGACCGTTGGCATCGGCGTCACGTACTCGCCACCCTCCTCGGTGACGTGGAACGAGGCCGTCAGATCGAAGATCACCGCCCCTTCCTGGAGCGCCGTCACCCGACGTGCCGAGAACGAGCGGCCGTCCCGGTCGCGTTCGACGCGGAACACCACCGGCCGCGATCGCTGCCCCGGGCGGAGGAAGTAACCGTGCATCGAATGCGGGTGCCGGCCTTCCGGCACGGTGAGCCCGGCCGCCATCAGGGCCTGCGCCGCGATCTGGCCGCCGTAGAGGGTGGGCCGATCGTTGGCGGGGTATTCGTTGATGCCTCGGTACAGGTTGAGATCGATCTGCTCGAGGTCGAGCAGCTCGGCGAAGGTCGGAAGGAAGCCCGGTTCGAACACGCCGCCCAGTGTGCCGCGTTGCCACGCCCGGGGAGCGCTCGGCCGCCCCACGACGCGGAGGATCGCCGGCAGACTGCCCCGTGTGCCGGCCCCTGAGGCACACCGATGTGCACGATCGGGTGCTCGATCGGCACTCGCCCGACCACCTTCGCCCGTCGTACCGTCGACGCATGACCGACACCGAATCGTACGACGAACAGGAGGACTGGGTCGCCGGCGGCACGCTCGACGCTCGCGCCGACGGCCTGCAGTTCTTCTCCGGCGAATGCATCCAGATCGACCGCTCGCAGCTGCCCGATCCGCCACCCGACCTGGTGGCCTGAGGGTCGCCGCCCAAGCAAGGAGACGAACATGCCTGATCCTCAACTTCGGTTCGACCGCGAAGAACTGACCCTCACCATCGACGGCCTCGGCGGCGGCTGGTCGCTCGGCCAACTCGGCGAGCTGCGTTTGATGGACGTGGCGACGGTTCAGTTCCCGTCGTCGTGGAGCACCTTCCAGATCGGTGTGGCGACGCAGGTGGTCGAAATGCAGTGGCGCCTCAACTCGCGCCTGCTGCTGACCCAGACGCTGGAGGCCGGAATCGAGTTCAGCCGCGCCGACGGCGTGGGGAGCAGCATCTCGTTGGACAACGAGCTGCTGTACCACCTGCTGGATCGCCCCACGTCCCAGATCGACCTGCGGCTCAACGTCACGCTCGATGGCCACTACGGCGGCGACGCGTTCGAGGGCTCGGGTCAGATCGGCCTGGGGGTCCGCGCTCGATTCTGATCTCCTGGTCTGCACACGGTTGAGATCTCGAACGGCCGGGTATGTGCATGACATGGATGCCATCACGCTGCTCAAAGCCGACCATCAGACAGTCGAAGGGCTGTTCAAGCGATTCGAGAAAGCGGGCGCACGGGCGCATGTCGAGAAGCGTGCGATCGTGGACCGCATCATCGAGGAACTCTCGATCCACGCCGCGATCGAGGAGCAGGTGTTCTACCCCGTCGCCCGCGCTGCGGTACCCGAGACCGAGGCGATCACTCTCGAGAGCCTCGAGGAGCACCACGTCGTGAAGTGGCTGTTGTCGGAGCTCGACGGCATGGACCCGACACACGAGCGGTTCGACGCCAAGGTGACGGTGTTGATCGAGAACGTGCGTCACCATGTCGACGAGGAGCAGGACGAGTTCTTTCCGAAAGTTCGCCAGCACCTGACTCGCACGCAACTGGCCGAGATCGGGGACGCATTGGCACAGGCCAAGATGTCAGCGCCGACCAAGCCACACCCTCGGATGCCCGACACCGGGCCGGTCAACGTGGTCGCCGGCGCCATCGCCGGCGTCGTCGACCGGGTGAACGACAACGTGTACGGAATCGCTCAGGGCGGCGTCTCCGCCATCCAGGATCTGATCAACCGCCTGACCGGTGCCGACCGCAGCAAGGTGTCGCCCATGGGATCGTCGACGGCACGCAAGCGCGCCACCGGTGTTCGAACCGCTGCAACGATCGCCGCCGATGGCGCCGGCACCACCGCGCGAACCGTGAAGACGGGGGCGGCATCGACCGCCAAGGCCGCCAAGGCAGGGTTCAAGGGCACCGTCACGACGGCCAAGAACTCCACCAAGGCGACGGCGACCACCGCCAAGCGGGCCGCAACGACGACCGGTCGCACGGCTCGGGCAGCGACGAAGAAGACCGCAGACACGGCCAAGCGCAACGCCTCGAAGGCGGTCGCCGCCGCTTCCGGGTCGCGCTGGTAACCCGCGCCGTCTCGGATTCTGGCGTGGTTACCGCTTGCCGATGGGCGCGGGGGCCACCGTTGCCCGCACGACCATCTGGCGGTGTGGTTCGAGGTACTCGCTGGCGCGCGAGGCCGGCTCGCCCCACACGAACGTGACCTCGGTACCGGGCTCGGCGTACTTGGCGTCGATCACACCCAGCGTGCACATCGCCCGCTCGGTCCACAGAAACGTCGGGTACATCGACACACCGATCTGCTTCCCCTCGGTGTCGCTCACGGCGTCGTACAACCAGGTGGCGTAGTTCGACCGCGGGAACTCGAGGTACCGGGTGGGCAGCTCGTCGGTGCCCATGTAGCCCTCGACGATCGCACCGACGTCCTCCGGGTTCCACACCAGCGTCACCTTGGCGCGGTGCTCGTTGTCGACCGAAGCAGCGAGCGCGTCGCGACCGACGAAGTCGCCCTTGTCGAGCTTGACGACGTTGCCGTACCCGAGCTCCCACGGCGTGAAGTAGTAGTCCTCGATGTTCGGCGCGTTGTAGCTGCCGCCCAGCGCCCAGGTCGCCTCGGGAGCGGTCTCGGGAAGCCATTCGCGGAACGCCTGCATCTCGGGATGGGTGAAGATCGCCGGCATCGGGCGCGAGACCCAGCCCAGCTCCATCGCCGTCGTGAAGTAGGCGACCGAGCCGACGCGCTTGATGTCGTACGCCTTGCCGGCCGACAGGACCGCTTCCTTGACGGCTGGGCCGTCGTCCCACGGGCCGAACAGCTCCCAGCCCGGGTTGCCGGCCATCGTGTGCTGCATCGCCGTCACCGGGACACCGGCGATCGTGACGTGCATGAGGTGCAACTTGGGCACCGTCGGCATCGGGGCACCGGTGAGTTCCTCCATCAGTGCGGGGGCGTTCGGCCCCTCGACCTGGAAGCGGTAGTAGGTGCGACGACCGTTGGGGTTGTCGGCCATGAACTCGTCCTCTTCGAGCTCGACGTCCCAGTCGCCGGCCTTGGCGTTGAACCGGACCCAGTTGTGGCCCGCCTGGCGGCCCACCAGAGCCAGCTCGTCGGGAGCGAGGCAGTAGAGGATCCCGTCACCGATCACGTAGCCGTCGGGGCTGCACATCACGCTGTGGCGGGAACGGTCCACACCGAACGTCGTGAAGCTGTTCACGCACAGGTGGTTCATCAGCGCGACAGCGTCCTTGCCGCGGATGAACGTGGTCGTCATGTGGAACGACTGGTCGTAGAACGCAATGCTCGTGCGGCACGCCATCTGCTCGTCGCGCCAGTTCGTGAACTCGGGCGCCACGAACTGCGTCGGCTGACGCAGCACGGCGTCCTTGAGCACAGAGCCCTTGCGGTTGCCGTAGAGATGGTCGACCAAGTTCGGAATTGAGTCCAGGAGATTCTGGAGCGATCCGGTCGGTGTCTGAGCGGTCATGGCTGTTCCCCCTGGGTTGCTGTCGTCGCCGGACCGACAGTAACGAACCGGTCGTGACGTACCGGGGTCGAACGTTCGCCACCGAAGACCGGGCCCTGGCGATCGCCAAACCACCCACGCCTTCGAGTTCGACACAGATTTGTCATACTTGGAGCAATCGAGACTTGATCGTCTTCTATTCTGAGTCGATAACACGTGTGTTCCGATTGAGGGACGTCGACGTCTGGTTGATGCGATGCGTCGACGCCAGCCGTTCGGCGTGAGCGGGCTCGGACCCAATCGAGGAGTACGGCATGAATCTGAGACGACGATCCACCGCGACACATCGAACGTCGTCACGTTCAATGGCACGCCTTGGCCACACGCTCGCCGTGACAGCGATGGTCGTCGCCTCGTTCAACGTGGTCGGTGCCGGGTCGGATCCGACCGTCTCGGCAGCCGCCGGGTCCGTCGTGGCCGTTTCTCCGACGCGTCTGCTCGAGACGCGTATCGGGGCCGGCCTGCGGACCGTCGACGGTCAGAGCCAAGGTGACGGTCGCGTCGACGCCGGCGCCGTGCGCGAGGTCGTCGTGCGTGGCCGTGGCGGCATCGCAGCAGGTGCGGTGTCGGTCTTCCTCAACGTCGCCGCCGTCGACCCATCCGGGCCCGGCTTCATCACGGTCTATCCGTGTGGCACGACGCGACCCGAGGCATCGACGGTCAACTACTCTGGGGGCGACGTCGTCAACAACGCCGTGCTCGCCAAGCTCGGGTCGGGTGGGAAAGTCTGTGTGTACTCGATGCGCAGCACGGACGTGGTGATCGACGCCACCGGGTATGGTCTCAGCAGCACCGACATCGCCGCCGTCTCGCCGGCACGCGTGTTCGAATCGCGACCGGGGCAGCCCACGATCGACGGCGCCGACGAGGGCGCAGGGCGCCTGGGCGCCGGGACCACCACGAGCCTGGTGGTGCGCGGCCGTGGCGGCGTGGCGTCCAACGCGGCGGCGGTCTTCCTGAACGTCGTGGTCGTGGATCCGGACGGCCCTGGTTTCGCGTCCGTGTTCCCGTGTGGGTCTCCGGTCCCGACCGCGTCGACCATCAACTATGCACCGCATGATGTGATCGGCAACGCGGCGATGGTGAAGGTCGGCACCGGCGGCAAGGTGTGTGTGTTCACGCTCTCCGCAACCGATGTGGCGATCGACGTGACCGGCTATTCGCTCAGTGCCGGGGCCGTGGTGGGGACTGCTCCGGCACGCCTGCTCGAGACGCGCGCGGCGGCCAACCGACCGCCGACGGACGCCATGCAGGTGTCGGGCGGATCGGGGCCGGAGGCGTGTCGGAGTTCGTCGCCGTCGGGCGCGGTGGCGTCGCCGCCGATGCGAGTGCGGTGTTCGTCAACGTGTTGGCAGTCGCGCCGTCCAGTGCCGGATTCCTGACCGTGTTCCCGTGTGGAGCCGGTCTCCCGGCTGCATCGACGGTGAACTACCGGGCCGGTCAGGTGATCGCCAAGAGCACGTTGGCGGTGGTGGGCCAGGGAGGCAAGGTCTGCGTGTTCTCGCTCGCCGCGGCCGACGTCGTGATCGACGTGACCGGTTTCACGATCGGCGGAGCAACCGCACCACCGATCACGACCCCGACGACCACGACCCCGACGACCACGATGCCGCCGATGACCGGTGGCGGCATGCAGATCCCGGGTATCGCGGCCACGTGCGGGACCGGTCGGGCGTCGAACGCACTGCTCCGGGAGCCTGACGGATTCACGGGATCGTTCAACGGTCTGGGCGAGGTGCGGCTGACGTGCGGCGTGTCGCACCACGCCTACGACGATCCGATCGTGTTCCCGGGTCAGTCTGGAGCGTCCCACTTGCATACGTTCTTCGGCAATGCGGGTACCAACGCCAACTCGACGTACGAGTCGTTGCGGGCCGAACCCAAGGGATCGACATGCGCCGGCGGGGCGGCCAACAAGTCGGCGTACTGGTTCCCCTCGCTGATCGACCGGGCCGCCAACAGAGTGCTCGATCCGGTGTTGGGATTCGTCTACTACAAGACCGGCTACTGGGGGCAGGACGGACGCGACATCCACGACATTCCGAACGGGCTTCGGATGATCTCCGGAAGCGCGACGGCGAGTGGGCCGCAAGCGGACTGGAACGCCAACTGGGCGTGTGTGACCGACGGCGGCCTGGGCGTGCCGGGCGATGAACTGTCACGGGGCCCGTCGATTCCCAGCTGTGCCCAGGGCAATCTGCTCGAGCTGACGGTGATGTTCCCGCAATGCTGGAACGGGCGTGATCTCGACTCGGCAGATCACAAGTCGCACATGGCGCATCCCAGCTTCCAGGGCGTGTGCCCGGCGAGCCACCCGGTGTTGATTCCCCAGATCACGGTCCACGCCACGTGGCGAATGGGCCCGACCGGGACGCAGAACCTGTATGCATCGAGCGACATGATGTTGCCTGCCGGCGCACCGTCCGGACAGGGCCTCCACGCAGACTTCATGGAGGGTTGGGATCCCACTCTGCGGGCGACGTTCGTCGAGAAGTGCCTGAATGCCCGCAAGGACTGCGGCGTCCGTGCGCTGGGCGACGGCTATTCGCTCACCGATCCCTGAGCTGGGTCGCCGCCGCCCGAGCCCGGATCAGGAAGCGCCGTGGCCACTCAGGACGACACCGACGGTCTTGGTGCAGATCGTGACGTCATGCAGGAGCGACCAGTTGTCGACGTAGAAGAGGTCCATCCGCTTGTACTGCTCGAACGAGCTGTCCGAGCGACCCGACACCTGCCAGAGGCCGGTCAGACCAGGTGGCACCCGAAGTCGCTCGCGGACGTCGTCGTCCCATTGTGCGACCTCGCTCGGGAGCGCCGGGCGTGGGCCGACCATGCTCATCGTGCCCCGCAGGACGCACCACAACTGAGGAAGTTCGTCGATCGACAGCTTGCGGAGAATCCGTCCGACGGGCGTGATGCGAGGGTCGTGGGCGATCTTGAACAGCGGGCCATCGGCTTCGTTGCGCTCGGCCAACTCCGCCTTTCTGGCTTCGGCGTCGATGCACATGGTCCGGAGCTTGATCATGGTGAACAGGGCGCCGTCCTTGCCGACACGAGTCTGGCGGAAGAAGGCGGGTCCGTCGGAGTCGAGCTTGACTGCCACGATCGCCGCCAGGGTGATCGGCAGCGTCAGCACCAGCACCGTCGTTGCGAGCACGATGTCGAAGATTCGCTTGGCGAGGCCGCGCCATCCGTTGCGGATCACCGGCTCGACGTAGATCATCGTTTCCCCGTCCAGCAGCTGGGGCCGAATCCGTGTGATGTCGATGTCGTTCAGGCTCGATGACAGCGTCACGTGGTATCCGTCGTCGGTCAGCCGGCGAGTCAGGGCATTGACTTGTTCCGATCGCACCGAGGCGAGCGACACGATCACACCGGTCGCCTCGACTTTGCGCAAGACGTCGTCGAGTTCGTCGATTCGTCCGAGCACGCCGGCACCGGCGCGCTCGCCCAGGTCGTCTTCGCCGACGAACCCGGCCACCATGTATCCGAGATGTGGGTTGCGCGTGCAGCGGTGGAGAATGCCGATCGCATTCGCATCGGTCCCGACGATGACGACTCGCCGTTGCAGCAGTCCCTCCGTGCGCAATCGGTTGAAGATCTTGCGTGCGAACCGACGTTCGATCATCACGGCAGCTGCAGAACACACACCTGTCGTCAAGACGAAGAAGCGCGACAGGTCCTTGAACGTGACGGCCAGCGCGACCAGCAGGATCGTGCCGATGCCCACTCCCACGGCCTTGAGCACGTTGGCGGCCTCTTGGGCGGTGCGCTCGTTGGCACGCGAGTGGTACAGGCGGTGCATCCCGGCTCCGAGCGCGAAGCCAGGCAGGCTGAGCACCACGAGCAGCACCTGCTTTTCGATCTCGAAACGTGGAATCGGCCGCAGCAACGCTTGCAGCACGAGCGCCATGAGCACGCCCACTCCCAGCGCCGCCGCGTCGGACATCATCAAACGCCGCTTGAGGCGTGTCGGCGACAACGTTGCACTGGCACCCCGTGGAGCGCCCACGGGTTCGACATCGCTGCCTCCGCCCGACTGCCGATCGAGATCGATCCCGAGTTCGAGTTGCCCGCCTGATTCCTCCCTGTCGAGGGGCTGAGCAAAAGCGCCATGCCCCCTGTCCCGCCGTTGTTGCACGCCAGTCCTTCCCGCCGGTAGGTCACCGTGTTCTTGCGCCGGCTGGCGCCGGCGTCTGTCAAGTAGATGTAATGAATGTCAGTGGTCTGTGTGGTGAATCGCCATTGTGGCCCTTCGGGCGGCCAACAGCAACTGGGTAGCGGTGGATGACGGCACAATTTCGCGAGAATCGATTTCTGAAGGTGGCAGCGGCGCGCATATTGTCACCCACAGTGATGGAATTGACGTTTTGTTGACAAAACTGGGCGGGTCCGCGCTCTGGTGGTTCCCGGGCTCAGCGTGTTGCAGACGGAGCGCTTTGGTAGGTTCCGTCCTCCATGGGGAGATTGGATGGTTCGACATGACGGCGGTTGGATCGAGCCGATCGCAACTCGTCAGCGTCAGCGTCCTGGACCCCGACGGTCCACCCGGGGTGGCATTCATCCGTTCGCTCGGTGCGCGATCGGTTCCCGTCGACGCATATGGGTCGACTCGCTGGCCCGCTGGACGAGCATCGCGGTTCGTGCGTTCGTACCGGCGCTCGCCTGATCTGCACGACACGGACCGTTACGTCGACTGGCTGGCCGACGAGTTGCGCTGCGGGCGGATCACCCTGGTCGCACCGACCTCGGACTACGTGGTCTTCGCAGCAGCGATGGCGCATGAGCGCGCTGGGATCGACACCCCAGCGGGCGTGCCAGGGCTCGATGCGGTGTGGCGATGCCTTCACAAACCCCGATTCGGCGAGGTGATGGCGGAAATCGGCTTTCCGACCGTCGAATACCGGACGCCGACCTCGCTCGACGAGGCGCTCGAGGATGCTGATGAACTCGGCTACCCATTGATCATCAAACCACGGTCTCACGTGGGAATCGGGCTGTTCCGTGGGGCCATCGTCGGTGATCGCAACGAGTTGGCGGAGCACTTCGGACCCATGACGACTGTTCACGCCGACACGGCGAGCGCGCTCGACCCCGACCTGTCGTGGCCATTCCTGCAGCGGTTCCTCCCGCTCGAACGGGCCGATGTCGTCAGCATCTCGGGGTGCCTCGGTGGCGACGGCGCCATCATGGCGATCGGGCAGTCGCGTAAACTCGCCCAATGGCCACCCGGCGTCGGCATCGGCAGCATGTTCGAACACATGCCCATATCGGACCTCGCCGAGCGAGCGGTCCGTGCCGTGCGGGCGGCGATCGGGATGGGGTTGTTCGAGATCGAGATGTGCGTCGACCGGACAACCGGCGAGGCATGGCCGATCGATCTCAATCCGCGCGCCTACGGGCAGATCACGCTCGAGGTGGCACGTGGCAACGACTTGCCGGCGTTGTGGTACCAACTCGTGACCGGCGCATCCCTGCCGGCCGGCAACACTCGTGCGCCGCTGCCAGAGGTGTGGCAGTCGGGGCTGACGTACTACCCAGGGGCGATCGCGAGTGTGCTGGCCGGGCCACACCGTCGCGATCGAGCCGGTGATTTCGTGCGCACCCTGAGGCGCCCGACGGTCGGCTCGATCTTCCAATGGCGCGACCCGATGCCGAGCCTCGTGCTCGCATCGGCGGTCCTGCGCAATCCGACCACGGTGATCCGCCCGTTCCTGCCCGAACGAGTGCGTCGGTCGTCGAGAGCTGATCAGTGATGACGATTCGAGTTGTCCGCGAGCTGGGAGACGACCTTCGCGAACTGGCACGCGTCACACAGTCCAGCGCGTCGCCCGACCGGGGCGAGGCGGTCGACGCCGGGCCGTCTCGGGCGGCCCTGCTCCGACTGGCGCTGTCGAGCGACGGGTTCAAGGTGTTGGTCCTCACGCGCCTGCGGGAGGCGTCACGGCGATGGCACATTCCGGGGGTGAATCACCTGCTCCGGCTCGTGACGACCGTCTTGTTCAGTGTCGAGGTCGGCAACGACATCCAACTCGGGCGCGGCGTCAACTTCACCCACACGCTCGGCACGGTGGTCGGCGGAACGTCGGTGCTCGGCGACCGGGTCACGTTGCTCGGCAACAACACGATCGGGACTGCCAAGGACAACGGGTGCCCGGTGATCGGCAACGACGTGGTGATCGGCTGCGGGGCTCGCGTGCTGGGCCCGGTCCGGATCGGCGATGGCGCGTTCATCGGCGCCAATGCGGTCGTGCTGGATGATGTGCCGGCCGGGGCAACCGCAACCGGTGTACCGGCGGTGGTGCGCCACACCACCGATTCCGAGCGCTGAGCACCTGTCAGCGGGCGCGCGCCGTGACGACGATCGGTGCGGCGGCGACGACACAGTGCGCCGGCACCGACTCGAGCACGACGGCGTTCGGGGCAATCTTGGTGTCGGGGCCGACCGTGATCGGGCCGACGAGCACGGCGCCGGGCGCCACGTGCACGTTCTCCAGGAGGCGGGGGGCACCACTCGGTTCGCCGGCACCACCGGTCGAGATTCCGAGTGTCACGTTCTGCGACAGGATGCAACGTCGGCTGACGTGGGCGCTGCGGCTGATCACGAGTCCATTGCCGTGGACGATCACCACCCCTGGTTCGATCGAGGCCGCCCAGTGCATCTCGGCACCGTAGAGGTGGCGGATCAGCCGCGAGCAGATCATGGCGATCGGCGTCAATCGGCGCCGGTGAGCGGCCGAAGCCAGCCTGAACATGAACAGTTGCTGGAATCCGACGTTCGACACGAGGTCGGCGACGATCGCCCGCCACGTCGTCGGTGGGACTCCCGACCCGAATCGGCGGTCGTACCGCTGGCGCGTGGCCTGCAGTTGCGCGTGGTCAGCGCGCACGGTGAGCCGGAACGACCTCGCAGGGGTCTCTGCGCTCACTGCAGCTCCGTGAGCGGGTGGGATTGCACGAGCCGGCGGCCGAGCAGGCGACGAACCGCCATGGAGACGAACAGCGGAAGCACGGCCACATCCTGCACGAGATATCGCTTCCACAGACGGCGCGGCTCTACCGCCAGCCTGAAGATCCACTCCATGCCGAGTGCCGACATCCAACCCGGTGCTCGCCGCACCTTGCCGGCGACGAAGTCGAGGCTGGCGCCGCAGCACACGAAACATGCCGGCGGGAGCTGATCGGCAAACTGGTCGAGGAGGTGCTGTTCCTTCGGTGTTCCGAACGCCAGGAGCACGAGGTCGACGCCCAGTTCACGGATCTGTTCGAGCACATGTGCCAACTCGACGTTGGGTTCGCCGCGCCGGAACATCGGCGATGATCTGCCGACGATGCGCAGCTCGGGGTGGTCGGCGGACATGCGCGCTGACGCCGCTTGCGTCACCTCGTCGGTGGCGCCCAACAAGTACAACGAGCTGTTCGATCGAGAGGCGGCGGCGACCAGCGGTTGGACCAGATCCGAGCCGGATACCTTGTCGCGCAACGGCAGCCGCAGCACACGCGAGAGCAGGATCAACGGTGCACCGTCGGCGAGTACGAGTGACGCTCGGTCGTAGACCGAGGCAAACGTCGAGTCCCTGCGATACAGGACAAGATGGTCGACGTTGGGTGTGACGACGATGTGAGGGCGTCGATCAGCGCTGAGGGCGATGATCCGATCGACAGCGGCATCGAGCCCGATCACATCGACGCCGACCCCCCCGAACATCACGCGCTGAAGCCCGACCCCATGAGTTCCGATCGCACGCGCGGCAGCGGCGGCACGGCGTGCGGACGGGCCGAACGCCTCCGACATCCCCCCGAACCAGTGCAGTGCGAAACCGGCCCCATAGCCGCGAACGGCGACGGATTGCAGATGGAGCGTCTCGGCGAGACCGCCGGCTCGGGCCACCGATCGCCCAATCGCGGTCATCAACCGAGGCCACCGCATCGTTGCGGTCACGAGCCGACGAGCAGCGGTCGGCATGTCGTCGAGGAGCGCCCACGGGTTGTACGTGTCGGGGTGGGCAGCAGCCAGAGCGGCCTCGGAGGTCCCGTACTCGTAGGCGACGCGCAACCATCGCTGCAGTGATTCGGGTGGTTCGTCGTGAACCGCGGTGCGCTCGGCCACGAATCCGAACCGTGCACCGCGTTCAGCCAACCTGATGCCCAGCTCGGTGTCCTCCCGGCGGCGCAGCGACGTGTCGAATCCACCCGAGTCGAGGTAGAGCGAACGTCGAACCGACACGTTGCCGGTCGACAGTCGGGCCGGCTCGACCGCCGATGGGTCCAGAGCACAACGATCGAAGTACGTCGACTGCTGGGCGTCCACGAAGCGGTCGAACAGGGGGCGGGTATCGGCGTTGCGGTTGTCGAATCGCCCCTGGACCACCTCGTCGCCGAGGGCATGACGTTCCATGTGCGACGACACGAACCGCTGGGTCACGATCATGTCGTCGTCCACGACGATGACGACGTCCCCGCTCGCTCGCTCGATTCCGGCGTGACGTGCCGCCGCCGGACCAGCGTTCGGTTGCCTGAGACACTGCCACTGAGTGCCCTCTGGGAAGTCGGGCCGGGCTGCGGGCTCGGACCCGTCGTCGACCACGATCACCTCGAGCGGCGGGTACTCCTGGTCAGCAAGGCATCGCAGCAACCGGTCGAGCTCGAGCGGTCGGTTGTACGTCGCGATCACGACGCTGGCGGTGAGCGGTCGGTCGGGATCCGACGACCGTCGGCGTTGCATCGGGTCGCGGGCCGTCATGATCACCGCAACTCCAACACCGTGATGCTGAACGGCGGCAGCGTCACACTGATCTGCCCGTCGGCCAGGTCTGCGGCGGCGGTGTCGAAGCCGGTCGCGGCGCCGACGTACTGGTACGCGGTCGCCGTCGACCGGCTGCATCCGGAGACGTCGATGACGGTGTCGAGCTCGGTGTCAGGCGAGTTGTTCAGCACCACCAACACGTCGCGATCCCCCGTTGCGGTGGTCGAGGCGAACAACGACATCGGCCGCTCGGCGTCGGTCGGTCGGGACAGTTCGCCGAACTGCGACCCCTGTCCGTCGTAGTCCCGATAGGCGCGGAACGCCCAGGAGGCAGGGGAGCCCGGCTCAGGCACGTCCCAGTAGTACGCGGCGAACAGGTTCGACTGGCCGAACCTCCCCAGCGACTCGGCCTCCGCCAGGCCTCCGCTCATGTGCAGTTCGGCGCCGAACGAGTACTCGCCGATCGAGATCTTCGTCCCGGGATAGTGCTCGTCCACCCATTTCTGCATGCGGGGGATCAGTTCGATCGTGTCCTCGACCCATGATTCTTCGCCGTAGCTCGGGTCCCACAGCGACCGCGTCGACCTGAGCCTGCGTGCCGCGGTGGCGTCGTCGGTGTCGTCGCTGTAGCTGCCGTCCTGCGGGTAGAAGTGCACGTCCAAGACGTCGAGCAGCCGCACACCGGTGCGTTGCTCGTAGGCGTGCAACTGATCCAGATACCACTCGATCAACGGCGTGTTGTCGTGGCTGCGGCGGTCGGGTTTGACGTCGAATCCGGCCTCGGCGTCGATCGCCGAATAGAAGTACGCGGGCCATCCCCACACGGATGGGCCGGCGATGAGGGCGCCCGGTGCCGCTTCCCGGATCGCCGTCGCATAGTCGATCGTGAGCTGCAACAACTCGTCGTACCCGAGCGGATCGGATCGCACATCGCGGTGCGTGAGATGCCACAACATCGGTTCGTTGTCGAGGAAGTACATCATCGGGCGCTGCTGGCCCGCAGCGTCGGCGGCGGCGTTCATCGAGCGGATCCAATCGGCGACATCCTCCGGTGTGGACGGCACGGCGACCGCCGAGGGGTCACCGGGATCGATCGGGTCGCCGTCGTTGCCGACACCGTTGCCGGCATCGGGCTTGCCGCCGTCCACGTACTGCTGCTCGCCGAACGTCGACACCGGAAACGAAACACTGCTGGAGTCCTTGGCGACCCAACCCAGCATCGGGATCGTGATCGCGCTCCCGACGCCGTGCGCCCAGTTCTCCTCGAGGAACGCCTCGTGGCCGGGGGTTCCGTCGTCCGAGCTCACATCGACGTTCTCGAAGAAGTAGTCGTTCGACGTGTTCCATGTGCTGAGCCGCCAGTTGTAGGTCGAGGTCGGATTCCCGCCCCAGCGACGGCTGGCCGGGTGCAGGTCCCACTGGGCGTCGATCGGAAATGGGATCGGACTCGCCGTCCCGTAGATGTACGGGCTGATCGGCGTCGGCGTGGCGGCGCAATCGACCGACGCCGACGCGGCATCGACGGTCGTCGGCGCCGGCGGCGCGGGCTCGCCCGGTACCAGTTCGAGCCGCAACACGGTGACCGTGGTGGGCTGGTCGTACTCGTCGGCAGCTTGGAGCACGATCCGATCGAACGACGACAGGCCGTCCAGGAGTTCATCGATGGGGATCTCGACCGTGCGATCGTTCGGCGGGCCGTCGAACGTCGGTTCGACGGTGGGGAACGAGGAGCCGATGTTGTCGCCGAGCTGGACTCGGAGGAACTGCTGTCCCAGGGATTCCGGGGCGTCGAGTTCGATCACCAAGGACTCGTAGGTGCCGGTCAGATCGGGGTGGGCTGCGATCCAGCCTCCCCAGGCCCCGATGTCGATCTGCACCGGGGCGCGCTCGGGCAGGGTGGCCGCCCAGCCGTAGTCGTTCCAACCCTCACCGAGTCCAGTGGCGCCGGCCACCACCACGTTGGCCACGTCGGTGGTGTCGTCGGCAACGACCGTTGACGCAGCCGTCGCGTTCGTGCTCGTGCCCTCCGCATCCCCGACGGTGTCTCCGCCGGCACCCTCAGGGTCGGCTCCGATGGTGGTGGTCGCGCCCGCTCCCGGCACCGCGCTGTCGGAGCCGGCGCAGGCGGTGACCGCGATCAATGCTGCCGCTGCGAGGACGATCCGTCGGCGTCGACGAATCATTCCCGATGTCAGTGTGTGTGCGGTTCGCATGCGCCCACCTCCTGGTGCGAGTTGACTTCGTACGAGGCGTCCAGTCCGAGCCCCAGCCCGCATGCCAGTCCGACGAGGGCCGTCGGCAGCGGGGTGAAGAGACCGAGGTCCCCCCATGCATGCGCGAGGAAGCCGATCCAGGTCGTCATGATCAACGCCGTTGTCGTGCGAAGTCCGGGATCCTCGGTGGCCCGCCGAAGCCGGGCCGACGCGCGCACCCCGAGCACGAGCGGCAGCATGAGCAACGACAGGCCGATCGGACCGACCAGTGTCAACATCCCGAGCAGCGAGTTGTGCGGCAGGTATCGGTATTGCGGGAAGGCGGCGCTGATGTCATCGGCGACGACCGCTTCGATGTAGGGCTTTCCGAACCCGGTGGGGAAAGGGAAGGCAGCTCGTGCCGTGAACAAGAGGTTGTAGTCCTCGATCTCGCGGGTCTGACTCGATCGGTCGTTGCCGACCACGACGCTCGCCACCGACTGAACCGGTGCAAACACCGGGCCCGGCGGGGCCACCAGTCCGAGTGCGAAGTACACGGCCAACAGCGGCCCGGCGACGGCGCTGACCGATCGCAAGCGGCGCTTCGCAGCGGAGCTGGACGAGAACACGACGTACGCCAGCGACGCCATCGCAATGACCCACGCAAGCCGACGATTGTTGACCACGACGGCCAACGCCAGGATCGGCATGAGCGTCGCTGCGGCGATCCGGCTTGAGCGGTCGGCGCATTCGATGAGACGCGACACGCACCACACCATCGCCAGCACCCAGATCAACGAGTCGAGGTGAGAGGTCAGGTACAGCGGTGCGGTCGGCAACGTGCGGGCCACGGCGTACCAGACGTAGATCGCCACGAGTGCACGGTAGACGGCGACGGCGACCACGATCCGCCAGAGGAACGCGGCGTAGCCCGGCGTGGCGACATGCGCAGTGGCCACGGTCAACGCGACCGCGATACAGATCCCGAACACCTGGTAGTAGACCTGCTGGCTGCTCCCTCCGGTACCCACTCCCCAGATCGTCCTCATCACCACCACACCGCCCGCCAACATCACCGCCGGCCCGAACTGTCGCGGGAGCCGGGTCGTCGATGGCTCGATGGCGAGGTTGGGCCCCGTGCGGTGCGTCACAGCGCGGACGGCGAGAACCACAGCGACGATCACCATCGGCGCGACGCGGATCGGGATCGCGACCGAGGACCGGATCGTGTCGTACCAGAAGTATCCGATTCGCTGAATGGGAGAGGTCCACAGGCCGTTGTACGGATTCGCCGCCGGGTCGTCGACAGCGATGAAGAGCACGAGCGCCAACGCCAGCACGCGACGAACGGACCATGTCACCGCAGCCCAGAGCGTCACCCCGATCGCCACCAGGCGTCCGAGCGGATTGGTCGACAGTGCGACTCCGACGACGACGACCACGACGACCGCCGACACCGTCGGGCGCCGGTAACGAACGTCCGGCGGCGCCCACGGGGCCCTGGCAAGCGTGTCGCTCATGAGATCCTCGACACCACGAACAACGCGATGAACGTGTAGGCGACGGTGAGCACGACGATCGCCGGGAGTGTGGTGCGCGCCGGGCGGCGCGCTGCGAACGTCGGCACGAAGCCGAATCCCAACAGGAGCGACGTGAGCAGGATGCCTCGCATGTGCGATCGCCTCAGCGTCGGTGCATCCTGGACCGTGTGGGTCGTTCGATGCAGACCGCTCCCACGATCCTGTCGGCTCCGAATTGCGCAACGATCTGTTCGATCTCGGGGACGAAGCTGCGCGACAGTCCCACCAGCAGCGTCGCTCTCGGGCACGCCCGGAGGATGGGAATCGCCGCCGGGTTCCGTGTTGGGGATTCGATCGAAACCAACGTCGGTTGGTTGTCGATCGACGCAAGCGCCTCGGCGACCGCGTTGGCATCGGTGGGCAGGACCCCGAGCGTCGACACCATGCGGACCGGTGCGCCCGAGATCGAAGCACCGATCCGTGCCAGGTCGTTGGCGAACGAGTCGGCCTCGGTCCCGGCCACGTCGGGTATTGGCACCAGTGCCGTCAACGCGAATCTCGGGCCGGTCAGCTGAAACCACAACGACTCGAGCGACGTGTTGCGCTCGATCGGGCCGTCGGCACTGAACATCGACACCTGCAACTGCGGTGAGGCGGCCCGCAGCGCAGCGTTTCCGTCATCGGATCCGGGGTCTGACGGGATGCGGCGTTCGTCCGGCTGCCTGACGAACTGGCCCTTGCGATTTCGTTCGTTCATGCGTTGGCGACCTCGACAATCTGATCTGACCCGGCGCTGGTGCTCCGCGAGGAACGCGACCAGGTCGGGCCGTTGGATGACTGCTCGCGCCATGCGCGTGAGCACCTGAGCGAGACCTTCCACAGGATGAACCAGGGCGCTCTGACGAGCGCCGGGATCGCTCTCCAGGAGCTGGTGGAACCGGCGATCCCGGCGATCAAATGGCCGATCAGACCGATCCATCCGAGTGTGACCACACGGCGTGCGCCGGGCAAATGGCCACCCGCCAGCGCGGTCACGACGGTGGTGGCGCCGAGCATCGTGGCGATCGTGGCGATCGGGGGCATGACGACATCGAGGGCGGCGTCGGCCTGCACCCAATCACGGCCCACGATCGCCCGGCGCAGGGCCGGCCATCCGTACGTTCGCTTGACGATCGACTTGCCCAGTTCCCAACGAAGCCGTTGTGACGTCGATTCGCTCGCCGTGGTCGGCATGTCGCCTGCGACCCAGGTTGCGTCGCAGGGGTGGACGGCGGTGCCGGACGCGGCCAACATCATGCCGTACTCGATGTCCTCGACGACCGAGTACGCCGTGTACGGGATCTCGTCGAGCAGGCGTCGGCTGAACACCATCCCGTTGCCGCACAGACCGACCGTACCGCCGATGGCCGCGTGGCCACGCCCGCGAATGCGGTGTTTGCAGGTGAATGCAACGTCGAGCAGGCGTGTGCGCCAGGAGGCCTCGGGGTTGCGGATCCGGTAGTTGATCTGGATCGCACGGTCGCCGCGCTGGAGATGATGGGCGGCATGTTCGAGGATGCCGGGGGCGACGATCGAGTCGGCGTCGATGACCACGAAGGCGTCGTGGTCGGGTTCGGCCAACAGCTGGGTGAATGCTGTGTTCAGCGCAAAACCCTTGCCCCGGTTGTGGTCGTCGAATCGTTCGATCACGCGGACCCCATAGGATCGGGCGATCGCCGCCGTGTCGTCGGTGCAGTTGTCGGCGATCACCACGATCGCCACCCGATCGCGTGGGTAGCGCAGCCGACCGAGGCTCTCGAGCGTGCGGGCGATGTTGGTCTGCTCGTCGTGGGCGGGGACCACGACGACGAAGCGCGAACGGGTGGAGCGTCCACAGCGGTGCGGTCGAGCCGCCGCCGCGGTGAGGGCGCCCAGGTACAAACTGGGCGCTGTGGCGATCACCGCTGCACCCGTCCCGAGTCGGCCAGACCACCGCACGGTATTCGTCATGCCTCGGGCCTGTCCGGACTGACTGCGAGGATCGGAATGCCGAACTGCTCCAGCTGCCATGGGGCGACAACTCGGCCGCGGGGCCGATCGAGCCAGAACGCTGCAGCTCCGGCGGCACACCCGCCGACGATCAGCGCCATGAGGTAGTTGATCAGGTTGCCCGACAGTGGCAGTTGCGGTCGTTCGGGATCGGCGAGCAGGGCGTATCGCAACGGGAGGCCGGCGCGAGTCTGATCGAGATCCAGCTCGGCGACGCGCAGCTGGCTCAACAGGTCCTGCTCGGTTCGGACGGCGCCCTCGAGCACCGAGCCGGTCGGTGCGCCGTCGCCTGGGGAGAGATCGAGTTCGTCGCGCAGAGCGTTCACGCTGGCGGTTGCGCCGCGGCGCGTCCGGACAGGATCGCGACAGACTCGCGGATCGGTTCGATCTCGGCTTGGGTGCGCTCGTCGAGGAAGATCTGGTACGCCGACTCGGCGATTGCAACGGCTTGATCAGGGTCGGGCCAGAAGACCTGGATGTCGATCGTCGCCCGCGTGTCGTTCGCCGTGACGAGCAGGCTTTGGCGGAGTTGGTCGCGCATCGCCACCTGCTGGTCGCCCGATGTCCCTTCGCCGAACAGGGCAACACCGATCGCGTGCCTCATCTTCCCGAACAGGGGTCGCCTCGGTTGGTTGCCGACCAAGTCCAACTCGGTCACGATCCGATCCAGACTTGCCTGTCGCATGATGACCGCACTGGCCTGGCGGCTGGCGGTTGCCGTGACGCCTTGCGCACCTCCCAGGACGTTGTCGCCGGACAGCAGCACGGTGGCCGACGTCTGGTAGGTGGGCGGCGCCCCGGCCAGGACCATCCCGCACAGCGACGTCACGACGAGGAAGGTGACGGCTGCCAGTTTCAGGTGTCTGCGGACGGCAGACAACGTGAACGAGACCCAACGCATGACGGGTTGGAGTGAGAACAACGATTCGTCGCCCGCAGTGCTCCGGGCCGTCGCATCGAAGCCGATGGCGTTCACGCCGTGGGCAGCGCCCGCATGACGATCGGTCGGATCGAATGGTGCCATCAACTCCCCTTTGTAAAGATAGTGTCAAGTGTGTGTTTCAGGTGTAAACTCTAGCGAGGCCGTCACCGGTTGAGCCGTCGCATTTCCAAAGTCGCGTCCCCGCCACCCGTCGGTGACCAGTGGTCCCCACGACCCGTGTTCGGATCGTCAGGCACCGCTGCGTCGGCGCCGGACCTCCCAAGCCGCTCGAGTCGTGAGCCGGCGAGCCCGTGCCGTGAGCACGCCGGCGTTCGGAGGCACCCTACGGGTCGACCACGTGATGCGCTCGTGCACCTCGTCGGCCTTGCGTTGCGCAGCCTCGGGGACCCCACCAGGATTGCGGAGCATGGCGATGTAGGGCGTCCCGCGCAGCTCGGTGGTCTTTACCACCGCCGAACCGAGCTGGAGCGGGGGAATCGCCCACCCGATGAAGTCCGGGTCGGCAGCGACCGCTGCGATACCGTCGAGGTCGACCACATACCCTTCTTCGGTCGAGATGCCGTACACCATGACCTCGGCATTGGCGTCGTACGCGTCCCAGTCGACCGGATCCGAGGCGAACCGGTTGTCGGCGAGATAGTCGTGGATGCCCATGGCGTAGATGTCGGGCCGGCCAGGGTGGAGCCGACTGAGCTGCTGACCGACTCCGTCACTGGGAAGCCGGGCGCCGAGATCGATCATGCACGGGCCGCGTTCGTCGACGATCAGTTCCATGTGGAACGGGCAGCGTTGCAGTCCGGTCGCCACCATCAGTGAACGGGCATAGTTCGTGATGGGTCCGAACGCCGGGTGGCTGGACGTCAACACCCATTCGGCGTGATAGACGCCCTTGTAGCCGTTGGCCTCGGTGCGTTGGTACTCGCTGGCGGCGAGCACCACCACGACTCCGTCGGTGCGCACCTGTCCATCGACGTGGTATTCGATCCCGTCGATGAACTCCTCCATCACCCATCCGTCCGTCAACGACGCCTGTGTGTACGCCTCGGCGATGTGGGCGGCGATGGCGGCCCGATCGCCGGGCGAGAAGTAGCCGACCCGCTGGTTGCCGAATCCGTTGTTCGGCTTGATGACGAATCGGTCCGGGAGATCGTCGGCATACAACTCGTCGATCGAGTGGAAGAAGCGGCTGATCGGCACGCGCACATCGGACGTGGTGCGGAGGAACGACTTCATGCTGTGCTTGTCGCGGAACCGAGCAAGTACCTCGGGCGGATTCCAGTCGATGTCGAACCACTGCAAGAGGAGCGCGGCGACCTCGACCGTGTCTTCGCGGTAGGGCACGATCCCGACGATGTCGAAGTCGGCTGCGACCTCGCGAGCGAACGACTCGAGCCGCGACATATCGACGTCGTACGAGCGCTCGATCGCATCGCTGCGGAGCACCGGGTACATCCGTTCACCGTAGAAGCGACCCTTCGGGTCGGTGTAGAAGCACACCGGGCGCAGCCCGAAGTAGGTGAACGCAGCGTCGATGAACCGAATCGCGTCATCGTCGTACGGATCTTGGATCAAGTAGGCGGCGCGTCGCGGCTGATTGGACATAACGCACGCCGACCTTACTGGCGGCCGTGAGGCGCATTCGGCGATCTACGCGCCGAGCAGGACCCTGACGAAGCGCAGCAGCCGCGCCGCCTCGCTCGCACCGACGATGACCGCCGTGGCCACACAGGCCACGGTCAGCCCGGGACCGAGGTCGGTCCAGTGCCCGAGCGCGCCGGCGAGGGTGGCCAATCCGAGCAGTCCCAGCCGAATCGTGGTGCCGCGACTCAACCGACCAGGCGGTCGGCCGGCCAGTTGCAAGGCCATCGTGAGCCACTCACCTCCGGCCAACACCGCTGCGGCGACCGTGGCCTGCCGGGCAGGCGACCCTCCTCCGGCACCGACGGCGACGATCACGCCGACCACCACCAACAGCATCGTGGCGATGTTGATCCTGGTGTTGTGCCAGGCCTTGCCATCGGCCACGAACGAGAGGCCCAGGATCACGGTCAGGTACGTGGCCGGAATCGCCAATGCCAACAGCGCGAACGGGCTCGCCGCACCGCTGAACTCGCGATCGTCGAACAACAGGCCGACCACCACGCTCGACAGCCCGAAGCCGGCGACGCCGATTGCGACGAGCGGCACGGCGAGGTGGTCGATCAGGACCTGGACACGCTCCCACATCAGCTCCGAACTGATCGTGCGCACCTTCGACAGCACTGGGGTGAACACCGACAACAACACCGGCGCGAACAGCAGTGGGATCGCCTGAGCGACGATCGCCGCCGAGAACAGACCGTTGGCGCTGACTCCGGCGACGCTCTTGACGATGATCGGCACGCTGTACGACATGAACACCACGTTCAACGTGTTCACGTAGTACGGCGTCGACTTCTTGACGACGTCGACCGCGGCCGACATCGGGGCGTCCCGATCCGGGGTGAAGTAGCGCAGGAACGTCCGCTGCAGCCACACCGTCCGGAACACCTCGGACACGAGCAGTGCGATCGGCACGACGATCAGGGCCGGTTTGACGAGCAACCCGGTGACCAACAAGGCGATCCAGATCAGCTTGGTGGTGATGCTCGCTGCCGAGACAGCACCAGCCTGCTGGATGGCGTCCAGGAACGTCATGGTGGTCGCCCCGATCAGGACTGCCAGCTGAGCCACGGCGAAGCACAACGCCAAGCCGGCGATCGCGGAGCCGCTGGTGATCCAGAACACGGCGCCGACCGAGAGGCTCAGCACGCCACCGACCATCAGCCGGAATCGAATCAGCGGGTGGGCGAACTCGGCGGCGTGCTCTCGACGGATCGTCACCTCGCGTTGGATGTACGACCCGACCCCGAACCCGACCACCGACATCACGATGGCGCTGACGCTCTCGACGAACGTGAGCTCGCCGAACCGGTCGCGCCCGAGCTGGTTCGGAATGAGCAACCGACCTGCCAGCGCCAGGACCCATGAGACGAGCAGGGCGCCGCCGAGTCGTGCACTGTTGAACGCTGCCCGACGCGCCATGCCGCTGCCGGACGCAGGGTGGGCGAGGTCCGACGAGATGTCCTCGCCTCGCGGTTCGGCTGCGTCGGCGCTCAACACGGGCGGGAGGGTACCCGAGAGAGGCACGCGGTAGCCCGGGGCACCGATCAGACCCGATCCAGTCGGGTCCGGTGCGTGGTGGTCTCGCGCGCTCGGGCGACCGTCACCTCGGCGCCGTCGATCATTACGATCGCCGGACGCGGGAACGAGGATGCCGTCGAGAAGGGCACGAAATAGGCGCCGGTGTCCATGATCGCCACGTGGTCACCCGGCGAGAGGATCGGGAGCATCGTGGCGTCGATCAGGACGTCGTCGATCGTGCCTCGCGGCCCGACGAGCCGCGTCGGCACCGGAGGCGTCCCGGGATCGGTGACCGCGAAGAGTCGGTGATTCTCGCTCCGTGCCGGTTCTGCCAGTTCGGTCCCGACATCGATCACCACCGTGTGCAACCCCTCGACGGGAGGCAGCGTGTCGATCACGGTGGCGAGCATGAGTTGGGTGTCGGCGGTGAGCGAGCGCCCCGGCTCGATCATCAGGTCCGGCGGTCTCACGCCGGCTCTGTGCATGTGCTCCGTGACGATCTCGGACATCGCTGCCGAAGCCTCGGCGATCGACAAGGTCGCAGACGCGTCGGTCGCGCCCGCGAACACGGTGGCGCATCGCAGGCTCCCGCCGAGATCGAGGACCGATGGATGCCACTCGGTCTCCGACCGGATCCGATCGCAACACCGCAGAACCGCGTCGAGATGGGCGCGTAGCGTCGCCATGTCGGAGAGCGGGAAACCCGAATGGAAGTGCAGCCCGATCAGGTCGAGCGAGGTTGCTCGTCGGGCGAATCGGATCGCTTCGAGGAGGTCCGACGACGATCCGCCGAACCCGAACTGGCCGCCCCACATGTGCGGCAACGAGACCCGGATCCCGGCGTTCATCGGTCTGCCGACGTCGGTGGCTGCGCTCGCCATCGCCGCAAGGTCGCCGGGCGAGTTGGCGTTCACGAGCGCCGCACCGGCAACGGTCGCGACGCGCAGTGACTCGTCGGATTTGCCCGGTCCATTGAAGATGATCCGTTCGCCGGGGACTCCCAGTTCCAGCGCGAGCCACAGCTCGTACGGCGAGATCGCCTCGGCACCGATCCCTTGACGGTGCAGCCGATCGAGTACGACCGGTACCGGGTTGGTCTTGTACGACGAGAACACATCGGCACCGTGTCCTGCTCGCAGCGGTGCCATCGCCGCTTCGGCGTTTCGGTCGATGGCGCCGGCATCGGCGACGTGGAGCGGTGAGCCGTACGTCGCGATCAGTTCCGCCAGCCGATGCGCACCGCGGCTGAGAGCTCCGCCGCTGTCCCGCTCCAGACCCCACAGCGACGGTGCCCGGGGATCCGGCATCGGCGGCACACCGGCATGCTCTCGTCGCTTCGATGATCGGCTGGACACGAATCGACCGTAGCAACTGTCTGGCTCCGGCGCGAACGACCCGCTGCCGCGGCAGGTAAGTTCGGTCGATCGCAACATCGCTCCTGCTCACCCATTCACGGCTCGGACGAGCCTCGTGACGGCGGCTGGTCGACTGAAGCAGTTCGCCCGAAGAGCGATCGGCCCCGCCGTCGTCACCTTCCGACCGCGACGGGTCGACCTTCTCCCCGAACACTGGGGCCTCACGGTGTCGGTCACCGGAGCGCTGACGGTGGACGACGTGCCGTTACGGGAACTGCCATCCAGGTTCGGATCCCCGATGCACCTGGTCGACGGGGCTCGACTGGTGAGCACCGCCGACGGCGCTGCGACGCGGTGGGGCCGCGGGGTGGTCTGCGCCACCGCACGACTGATCGGTGTCGGAGGTCTCTTGGCCGAGCTCCATCGATCGGGTGCGGGTGTGGTCGTCTGCAGCGAGTCGGAGCTGGATGAGGCATGTCGGGCAGGCGTGCCGGCAGCCGACGTGCTGTACGCCGAGGCCGTTCCGACCGGCGCATCGCTGGCGGCTGCGGCAGCGTGCAGGGGTTGCCACCATCTTCCTGCCGTCGCCCGGCGCGGTCGACCGGTTGCTGGGGATGCCGGGCGCCGACGTCTCGTCTGTCGGCGTCTCCGTCGAGGCGTCGCCGAGTCGATCACGATCGATGGTGGCTTGCGAGGTGGGCGACGACCTGAACTCGATGATCCGTCGAATGCTCAGCGCCGAGCATGTCAGCCTCGACTCGCTCCGTGTCGTCGTCGGGCAGAGCGTGCGTTCGGAGCGCGACGCCCGTGCCGTGGTTGCCTCGGTTCAGTCGTGCGTGCAGGCCGTCGTCGAAGGCTCGGGGTGGCGGCCGACTCGGATCCTCGTGACCGTCGAGGTGGCGTGCCCGACCACGTCGACCATCACGCCACTCGTCCGGCGTCTGAACCGCACGTTCGGCGCGGACCTGGTGGCGCCGGACCCCACCGCATCGCTCGCTCCGGAGGTGGCCGTCGATCGGATCGTCACGGCGTTGGGAGCCGCGTTTCCCCCCGATGTGAGCGTGTCGATCGAACCGGGTTCGGGCCTGACTGCCTCCAGCCAGATGTTGTTGACGACGGTCCTCGACGTCAAGGACGACCGCGACCAGGTCCATGTCGTGCTCGATGCCGGCATCAACCTCGCCAGTGGCACCGCCACGGAGTTCCACCAGCTGTTCAATGCCTCGCGACACGGCTCACCGGGATCGGTCCCGAGCCGGCTGGTGGGTCCGATCTGCACCCCTGCCGACGTGTTGGTGCCGAACTGGCGGCTTCCCGAGGTTCGATCGGGAGACGTGATCGCGATCATGGACGTCGGATCGGGGTTCGTGCCGACCTCGACCTCGTTCTCGTTCGGCCGGCCGGCCGTGGTGCTCCAGCGGGCGGGGCGCTTCGAGGTCGTTCGGCGGGCCGAGACATACGAGGATCTGGTGGCACTCGATCAGTTCCGGTACAACGGTTCCGGGGAGACGTCGGCCCGCGGCGCTTGCACGACCTTCGATGAGCGCCCTGGCGACGAGCCGGAGCGGCGCAGCGGACCGCCAGCGTGACGCACCCGACGCTGGCCCCGACGTCAGCCGGAGACGACCTCGTCGGTGGTCGCGTCGGTGGTCGCGTCGGTGGCGTCCGCCACGCCGGCCGCTCGGCGTGAACGGATCGTGCCGATCCGCTCCTTCAGGCGTGCCAGGGCGTTCGAGTTGAGGATTGTGCTGACGACGGCCGACAACACCGGGACGGTCGGGAGCAGGGTGACATCGTGCAGCGGGCGGCCGTGCATGGCCCAGTTCCTGTGCCAGTCGCAGTCGGCGACGCAGTTGATCTCGTCGACCTCCCCGCTTTCGCAGGCGCGCTCGATGACTCGGGCGAGCAGGAGGTTGCCCGGCGAGCACGCTGCGAACTCCTGGTCATAGGCGATCTTCACGAGGAACGTCGTCCGATTGATGCGCATCCCATAGTGGGCGGCGATGGTCCGGTCGCCGACATCGAGGAAGTTCCACTCCATCCAGCCTTCGTCGCGAAATCGCTCGGCTGCGAGCCGGTAGAAGTCGACGCTGCCGGCCGTGGCGCTGATCGTGGAACCCTGTTCACCCTTCCATCCCGAGTCCTCGGCGGCAGCGAAACGAGCCAGGCTTTCGTCGGTCGACCGCCGCTCGTCGCGGAAGGTGAACTCGACATCGTCGAGCGCCTTCAGCTTGTTGTTGCCCTTCTTGAGCTGACGTCTGAAGTTCGACGACAGCCGGGCGTGGAACTCGTCGTACGTGGGCGGAATCGGAATGTAGTTCCACTGTCCGCGCGGCCGGATGACCGCCTTGACCTTGGTGCGCGGGCGACCGAGGTAGACCATCGATGGGGATCGCTCGTCCAGCTCGCGCAGGTTGACGACCGCCCAGCTTCGGCGCATCCGATTCAGATAGGCGATGAACACCTCGAGGATCTGTTCCCGACCGTCGACGGTCAAGCAGTCGACGGCGCCGGTGTGCATCACGTTGTACGGCGCCCGCATCACGACGACCGAAAAGCCGAGGACTCCGATTCGCCGGGAGGCGATCAGCGGCATGACGCCGACGAGGCGTTCGCCCTCGTACGCGAACAGGCACATCCAGCGCTCCGGCGCGGCGACCTGCGTTTCGAGAAAGGCACTCAGGTGCGGATACGACAACGTCGGCGACGCGGCCGTCGACTGCAGCAGCAGTTCGTTCCACGCCGAGCGGTGCGCATCGAGTTCGTCGGCGGTCCTGACGTCGACGATCCGGACGCCCGCCGCGGGTTCGAACCTCCATGGATCGGGAATCATTCGTGGGCTCCTCGTGAGGGATCGAACGGTCGCCCCGTCACGGGCGCCTCGACCGGTGGCGCGTCGGTTGCGACGAGTGGGTCCTCGATGGTGTTGCGTTGATCATCCGACAAGCGCCTTGATCTTGGCCTTGACCTGTGGGGGCATCAAATTCGCCATCCCTTCCAGACCGACCCGCTGTGCAATCCGGCGCGATCGGCTGAGCGGTTCGGGAGGGTTGATCGGCTCCGACAGGACCTCAGGCCAGAGTGCGCGGAGGAGGTCGGCGAAGAACTCGAAATCCGGCGCAGACCGACGGCCGGCGTCGATGCACAATGCCGTTCGGAGCAGCTGGCGATTGCTCAATGGAGCGAAACTCTCCTGCACCATGTCGTACTCGGACCGGACCTTGGCTTGCCAGCGCCCGCCCATCTGCTCCCAGCAGAACAGGTCCAGGATTTCGATCGGAGGGTCGCCGACATCGTCGAGCCAGTTCGTCATGGCTCGCTCCACGAACGGGTGGCTGCCCAGTCGCGTCATCTCCGCCAGCTCCTTGCCGGTGAGCGGCTCGGATTCCGGTCGAGTGCGTTGGAAATATGACTTGACGACCTCGGCAGCATCACCGGTCACACAGATTCGTCCGTCGGGGAACGTGCCGTGGAGCGCTTGCGAGTCAGCGCAGTACGCAGTGTTGGCGGACACATTGTTGTCGAGGAAGACACGTTTGAACCGGGCATCCACCTCCGACGGATATGTAATCACGTGATGCGCGATGCCGAGTCGTGCCAGCAGTCTCGCCGGCACGGTGACGTCCGTCGTCCCCGCCGCCGCACCGGGGTAGGCGATCGTGAACGCATACAGATCGGGTTCCACGTCTCGACACAGCGCGAGCATCAGCCGGCTGTCCCAACCGGCGGTCATCGGCAGCGCCACTCGGAATCGACGGAGTGCGCTCTGCATCTGACCGCGAAGCAGGTGGAGACACTCGTCGAGCTGAACCGGGTACGCGACGACGGGGAGCGGGCTGGTCGGCCAGAATCGCTGCACGGTCCGGGTGCCCAACGACAACACGTGGTTGGGCAGCAGCGCGCCGATTTCGGAGTACAGCGTCGTGTCGCCCGGCATCCAGTAGACCTCGAAGTCATCGGTCGGCCTCGATCTGATGAAGTCGACCGCTTGGGGATCCATCCCCACATTCATCTGACGCGCCAACAGGCCCGGTTCTGACCCGCAGACGAACTCGCCGCCCCAGGATGCCCGGGCGAAGTAGCAGCCCCGTTGAGCGGTGGCATCGGTCACTACCACCACGTCGTCGTCACCGTCGAGATGCTCGGCGAACAGCACCCACCGTCCGCCCCAGCGGTCGATGACGTCGGGCAACGTCGTCCCACCCGCCAGGGCGTCGAGCGCATCGCTGAGGATGTCGTCGTGGTCGAGGTCGGGTCGATCGGGATCGAGCACGAATCCCACGAGCGTGAGCGACCGCCGATCGTGGGCAACCTGGGTGACCTCGAGATCTGGATGGGCGCTCAGGAAGTAGCGACCTCCGATTTGGAACTGCCGCGCATGGGGGATCCAGTCGATGCGCTGAGTACTCAGCACGAACTGCCGGCGGCCCCGAAGGGTTGCCAGGCCGTCTTCTGCATCGCCCGTCGAGGCTCGATCGCCATCGAGCACGAACCGTTCGAACGTGGCCCATCCGTCTCGGACCGCACGGAACAATTCGATCCGGTCGACCTGGAACGTCCACGTCCTGCGTTCGCCGATCAGGAGCGCCCGAACGGCAGTCAGCTCATCGGCCGACAGACCATGTGCCAACGTGACGTGGAAGTGGAACCGCGCATCCTCGATCGGCTCCGGTCGGACCCCATTGCGCTCGACGAGTTCCTGGAGCATCGATTGGCGCAGTTGCTCGAGCGTCGGGTTGGGTTGGACGTCGAGGTAGGCGACACCGTCTTCGAATGCTCCGACGCCCCCCAGTGACACCGCGAACGGATTGGTGTCGCGCACCAGGCGCTTGAGGAAGTCCGACAGGGTGTCGGTCTGGCCGATCTCGAACCCCAACTTGAGCGTGATGTGGGGCGCCGCGTCGATGTGCTGGCAGCGCCCGAGCAACCCCGCCACCCGCCGCTGGACCTCGCGTACGTCGTCGGCGACCGAGTCGGGGAGCGGCACCACGATCGCGAGATGCGTCGGGCGGGGCCGGCCACTCGATCGGCCCGCCACCCGCGCCAGCATCCGGCGTGCGACGTCAGGACGAAAGCGCCGTCGCCGATCGCTCATCGGTGTCGCCTGCGCGCTGGCCGATCGTCGGCGATCGATGAACGATGACTGGTTGCTCGAGTGGTTGCCCGCACCACGTGTCCCTTCCGCGTGCGAATCGGGTTCGCACGGTCGAATTACTGCCGGTCCTGCCGGCGGCTCGAATCAAGACACGGTGAAACCCGTGGCCGATGCGGACGCTTCGTGAGCGGATGCCGACCCAGAGTGTTGACGAACACGAGCAAGCGGCCGTGTCCGCCGACGGTCGATGCCCCGCGTCGACCTGAATGCCGCCGCTCGGGCCGAATGTTCGGCGGCCTGCCCGGCACGGTACCGTCGAGCGTCTGCACTGGTCGGCCGGCACCTCGTCGGCACGCGTGGCCAGGGCCGGCGCAGGAGAATGGCGACGATGTGAGATGCACAACGCGGGTTGACCACGGCCGATTCGATCTGCGTCCGAGATGAACCGAAGCAATCGCCTTGCCGGCCGACGGTGGGGCCACTCGTCGGAGCGTCGTCGCGTCGCGGTGTGTGCGCTCGTGGGCGCCGTCACCGCGGTCGTGGTCGCCGCATTCACCATCTGGCAGTTGGCGATACTCGTGGGCTGGCTGGTCACCGCCTCGGCGGCTCTGGTGTGGATCTGGCGCGAGGTCGGAGGCCTCGATGCCGACGGCACTGCCCGAGTGTCGACCCGCGAGGACGACAGCCGGGCAGCGGCGAGGTTGACCACGCTGAGCGCCTGTGTCGTCAGCCTCGGATCGGTCGTGATGGGCCTGCACAAGGCCACCGTCGTCGGCGTGCGGCTCGAAGCGGCGTTGACCGTGGCAGCGATGGCGGTCGTGGTCGCCTCGTGGCTGTTGGTGCACACGCAGTTCACACTCCGGTACGCCCACCTGTACTACAGCGGTTCACCGATCGGGGGCATCGACTTCCCTGGGGGAGATCCGCCTCGCTACCGCGACTTCGCCTACGTCGCCTTCACCGTCGGTATGACATTCCAGGTGTCGGACACCGAGATCCGCGACACGACGATCCGGTCCACCCTGCTGCAGCAGTCGCTGCTCTCGTACCTGTTCGGGACCGCCATCATCGCCTCGACGATCAACGTGCTGGCCGGGTTGATCGGGGGCTGAAATCGGCATCATCGCCAACCGCTACGGTTCGCGTCAGCTATGACGGTCGACTCGCTCTTCACCCCATTCGAAGTGCGCGGCCTCCGGCTCCGCAGCCGGTTCGTGATGTCGCCGATGTCGTACTACAAGAACGTCGGAGGCACGCCGAATCAAGCGTTCGCCGACTACCACGCCGAGCGCGCTGGGACCGCGCTCGGGCTGACCATCACCGGCGCTGCCGCAATCGATCGCCCGGCCGCCAGCAATCACCCCAACTTGGCCCGATTCAGCGCCGACAACATCGACGCCTGGCGGGCTGTGGTCGACGCCGCCCACGCCGCCGGTGGACCGATCGCAGCGCAGCTCTGGCATGCGGGCGCACTGTTCGGCATCATGCCCGACTACCTCCCGGCTCCGATCGAGAGCCCGTCGGGCCTGATGGAGCCCGGTCACGTCGCCGGCGATCCGATGTCGGATGAGGCGGTGATCGCATGCATCGATGCCTTTGCCGACGCCGCCCGTCTCGCCGTGGGGGTCGGTTTCGATGCGATCGAGTTGCACGGGGCGCACGGATTCCTGATCGACCAGTTCTTCTGGGCGGCGACCAACCTGCGTACCGATCGTTGGGGCGGTGCGACGCTGCGTGAGCGGACCCGGTTCGCGGTTGAGGTCGTGCGCGCCGTCCGCGCCGCGGTGGGCGAGCAGGTCCCGATCTTCATGCGCATCTCGCAGTGGAAAGAACAGGACTACACCGTCAAGCTGGCCCAGACCCCGGCCGAGCTGGTCGACTGGCTGGGGCCGCTCGTCGACGCAGGCGTCGACGTGCTGCACTGCTCGCAGCGTCGCTTCTGGCTGCCCGAGTTCGACGGATCCGACCTCAACCTGGCGGGCTGGGTGCGACGCGAGTTGGGCGTGCCCACGATCACGGTCGGTTCGGTCGGACTCGACACCGACGTCATGTCGTTCTTCGACGGCGCCGAGGCCAAGTGGCAGGCATTGGACGAACTGCTGCGGCGCTTCGACCGCGGTGACTTCGACCTCGTCGCCATCGGGCGTGCGATCCTGGCCGACCCCACGTGGGTCGATCGGATCCGTCGTGACGAGTCGCCGGCATCGGACGCGATCACGCTTGGGCAGCTCGACCTCGGGCTGGGATGACCCGACCGATCATTCGATCGTGCCGGGAGACGCCGAGTTGATCAGGTCCCAATCGATCTCGACACCCAGCCCCGGCCCGGTCGGCGCGTGCACCAGCCCGTCGGCATCGATCTCGAGCGGCGCCGTCAGCCCGTAGTGGAGGTGGATGAGATCGTGGTCGCCCGACTTGTTGAACGGGAGCGCCTCGTACCAGGGAGCGTTGGGCACGGCCATCGTGACGTGGAGGTTGGCCACGTTGCCGATCGCGTGATAGCCGGCGTGCACCTCGCACGGCAGGTTGAACGCCTCGGCCAGATGGGCGATCTTCATCATCCCGGTGATGCCGCCCTTGATGATCACGTCGCCGCGAACGAAGTCGGTCGCACCGCGCACGATCCACTCGGGCAGCGCACCCAGCCCACCGCGCGTGATCTCGGTCGCCATCAGCGGGATGCTCAACTGCTGCTTGAGGCGGACGTACCCGTGCAGATCCTCGGCCGGCAGCGGGTCCTCGTACCACTCGAAGTCGAGCGCCTCGATCGCTCGCCCGACGCGCAGCGCATCGGTGTAGGAGTAGCCCCACGACGAATCCATCATCAACGTCATGTCCGGGCCGACCGCGTCGCGCACGGCTTCACTGGCGCGAATGTCGTCGTGGATCGTCACGCCAGGGCGGCGGAGGAACAACGCGCTCGGCGGGTGCAGCTTGTACCCGCTCCAGCCCTGCTGCTTCCAGTACAGCGCCTCGTCGGCGTAGGCCTCGGCCGTGGCGTGCTGGCCGGACGACAGGTACGCCGGCACGGTGGTGCGGCACGTGCCGAGCATGCGGTGGATCGGCAACCCGGCCGCCTTGCCGGCGATGTCCCACAACGCCACGTCGACCGAGCCGACGGCGATCGGGTCGAGCGACCACCGCAACGCGCCGTGCATGGTGGCCCAATGCCGTCCGATGTCGAGTGGATCCTCGCCGATCAGGCGCGGCTTGACGAACCGCATGATCTGGTTGGCGATCGCATCGGGACCGGGGCCGGGATAACTGAGGAAACAGTGACCGTCGATGCCCTCGTCGGTCGAGATCACCAACACGCCCATCGGCAGATAGCCGTCGGTCGTGGCGAACACGTCGAGTTCCGGCGAGTAGCGGTCGTGCAAGACGACCGACAGGTTGGTGATCCGCATCCGGTCAGGTTGCCACGCCGCGTCTCGCTGCGGCGTGGCAGGATCGGCCACCGTGAACCCGAGCGAGACCCCCGCCGTCGTCGGTGTCGGTCAGATCGTGCAGCGCCCGGGCGACGTGCCGCTGTCCGACACTCTGGGCCCGATCGAGTTGATGGCCGAAGCGGCTCGGCTGGCGGCCGCCGATTCAGGGGTGACCGACGTGCTGCGTCGAGTCCAGTGGATCGGCGTGGCACGGGGCCTCTCCGCCGTGCGCGATCCCGGCAGTCTGGTCGCCGACCGGATCGGCGTCACCGACCCGGCGACGGCGCTGTCGGGTCTGTCGGGGACCAGCCCACAAGATCTGCTGGCCATCGCCGCAGCTCGGATCGCCGCAGGGCAACTGGATGTGGCGCTCGTGCTCGGTGGCGAGGCGCGCTGGTCGCAGCAGCAGATGAAACGTCGGGGCATCGTCCGCGAGCCGCTGACCGAACGCGGTGACGGCGTCCCGGAATCGGTGGGCGATTATCCCGAGGCGATGACCACCGAGCTGATCCGATTGGGCGGGCCGGCGGCGCTGTACGCGATCTTCGAGGATCGGCTTCGCGTCACCCGGGAGCAGTCGATCGCCCGGCATCAGGACGAGATCGCCAGGCTGTGGGCCCGGTTCAGCGACGTCGCCAGCGCCAACCCCTACGCCTGGGACCGTACGGCGCACACACCGCACCAGATCGCCGAGGTCGGCCAATCGAACCGGATGATCGCCTTCCCGTATCCGAAGTCGATGGTGGCCAACAACACCGTCGACATGGCGTCGGCAATCCTGTTGTGCAGCGCGCACGTGGCGCGACAGATCGGCGTGCCGGCAGATCGGATGGTGTTCCCACACGTCGTCGCCACCAGTCACGAGACGTGGGAGGTCGTCGAGCGTCGCCGACTCGACAGCTCGCCGGCTCTGGCGGCGGCCGCCGGCGCGTCACTCGAGTACGTCCATCGCTCGATCGACGAGATCGACCACATCGACCTGTACGCCTGCTTCCCGTCGATCGTGCAGATGTCGTGCGCCGCGCTGGGGCTCGACCACCGCGACGACCGACCGCTGACGGTGACCGGCGGCCTGGGCTTCGCGGCGGCGCCGATCGCCAACGCCGTCGGTCATTCGATCGCGACGGTGGTCGAACGGGTGCGCGGCGGCGGGCTGGGACTGGTGCACGCCAACGGGGGAGCGGCCACCAAGCATTCGTTCGCCGTCTATGGCGATCGACCCGGCACGGGATTCGTTCATCTCGACGTGCAGGATCGCGTCGACCTCGAGCCGCGAACGCCGATCGCACCCGATTGGTCCGGGCCGGTCACGATCGAGGCGGCCACGCTCCTCTACGACCGGGAGGGCCCGACGCGCCTGCTGGCGGCGGTGGTCGATGGCGACGAACGGCGAGGCTGGGCAACCAGTGGTGACCCCGATCTGTTCGAGGCCGTCACGACGGTCGGGATCGCCGGTTCCGCGGCAACACGCCTGCAGGACGGCACGCTGCAGCGCTGATCCGGTCTAGCCTCGGCCCAGTCATGCCGCCTCCGACCGGACTCTCGAACGTGATCCTGACCGGGTTCATGGGAACCGGCAAGTCGACCGTGGGCCGCCTGCTGGCAGCCCATCTCGGATACGAGTTCGTCGACACCGATCAACTGATCGAGTCCCGTCACGGCACGATCGCCTCGATCTTCGCCGAGCTCGGAGAGGCCGTGTTCCGCGGGTACGAACGCGACGTGGCGGTCGAACTCGCCGGACGTTCGGGGCTGGTCATCGGGACCGGCGGTCGAATGTTGCTCGACCCCGTGAACCGCGACGCCCTGAGCGGCACGGGACGCGTGTTCTGCCTGTCGGCGTCGGCCGACGAGATCCTGCGTCGGGTGCTCGCCGACTCGTCGCCGATCGAGCGACCGCTGCTGGCTGGGCCCGATCCGCGCCAGCGGGTGCTCGACCTGCTCGCTGAGCGGACGCCGATGTACCGACAGTTCGAACAGGTCGCGACCGACGATTCGACCCCCGGCGAACTCGCCGAACGGATCGCGTCGCTCGTCACGGCCGACCGGTAGCGACCGCCCCGGCCCGGCGGTCCCACTCCGTCAGGTCGACACCGTCGACGTCGCCGACTCGAGTTCCAGCCTGCGCCGTATCCCGCTGGTCGCGTATTGATATGTGCAGCTGGCGACGATCCCGATGATGGCGAAGACGGCGATCGTCCGGCGGGCGCCGACGGCGTCCGCCAGCACTCCGGCGAGCAGGTTGGACAGCGTGATGATCAGCGTGACGATGCCGAAGTCACCCGCCAGGATGCGACCCCGAACGTGGTCGGGAGCGCGCGCCTGCAGGCCGTAGGTGGACAACGTCCACTGCGCACCGCCACCGAGGTGGGCGACCAACACCAGCGGGATCGCCACCGCAAGCGACGGGGCCACGCTCAACCCGAGGTACGACACCCCGAACACGGCACCTGCCCAGCCGCAGATCCACAACACCTTCGACAGCGACGCGGCGGTGAAACGTGCTGCGATCAGCGGTCCGAGGGCCACGCCGAGCCCGCGAGCCCCGATCATGATCCCGGTCTCGCGATCACCGCCGCCGAGTTCGTCGGTCACCAGCACGGCCAACAAGCCGACGATGCCGGCGCCCATCGCGAACGTGGCTTTGGAGGCCATCAGCGCCAACAACGTCGTGTCGCGCTTGGCGAAACCCAGCGCCTCGCGCATGTCGGCGATCGGCCGCATCCTGGCCCGGCTCGGCGATGCGGTTCGGTCGGCCTGCATCGGGCGCCGGATCGACACCACCAGCAGCGCTGCCACCACGAACGAGATGCCGTTGGCGATGAACGCCACATCGCGGCCGAAGGCGCCGGCGACCACGCCGCCGAGCGCTGCGCCGACCGCCAGCATCGCCCCCCACAGCGACCCGAACATCACGCTCGCCTTGGCGAGTTGCTCGGGACCGTTCGTGAGGTTGGGCAGGGCGGCCTGGGCTGACGGGCCGACGAACGAACCGAGCGCCGAGATCGCACACAGGCAGGCGTATCCCAGCCACAGCGTGGCGTTGCTGCCGACCAGGAGGAGGCCGAAGGCGGCAACCGCCTGCACCGACGAGACGGTCGCGATCACCTTGCGTCGATCGAATCGGTCCGCCGTCGGGCCGGCGATCGGCGTCATCAGGAACGCCGGGAGCGCCTGCGCCACGTACACCACGGTGACCAGGATCGACAGGTCGTTGATCTCGTGGACGACGCCGACGAAGGCCACGTAGGCGAACCAGTCTCCGGCGAACGAGACGACCTGTGCGAGGAACAGCAGTCGCACGTCTCGGTTGGTGCGAAGCAGGTCCCACATCCGGACTGCGTTCCTATCGGCACCGGCGATCGGTTTCAACGCGGGTGTGGTCCAACGCGACCCCGTCGGCGTGCGGCGCGTCGGCTAGAAAGTCCGCCATGACACAGCCGGCACCGGGATACGACGGACCTCTGGCACTGCTGCTGGTGGGTGCCGGCCGGATGGGGCGAGTCCATCTCACGGCGATCGGTGGCTCGACGTCGGTCGAGGTGGTGGCGGTCTGCGAGCCGCACGAGGCGACCCGCCAGGCGATCGACGCCACCGGGGTTCGGATGTTCGCCGATCTCGGCGAGGCAATCGCAGCAGGCGGGTTCGACGCCGCCCTGGTGGCGGCTCCGTCCCCGTACCACCGCGACATCGTGGCCACCCTGATGGCGGCCGGGGTGCCGACGCTGTGCGAGAAGCCGCTCGGTCTGCACAGCTCGGTCACGGCCGAAGCGGCGGCGATCGCCGCCGACGCCGGCGTGCCGCTCCAGATCGGCTACTGGCGACGGTTCGTGCCCGAGCTGCGGGTGCTCCGCAACGACATCGCCGCCGGCGCCTTGGGCGAGATCGCCCTCGTCCAGGCGTGGCAGTGGGACGGCGAACCGCCGGGCGCCGCCTTCCGCGCCACGAGCGGCGGCCCGCTGCTCGACATGGGAGTTCACGAGTTCGACATGGTGCGGTGGCTGACGGGCCAGGAGATCACGCTCGAGTCGGTCGTCGACAGTGCGGTCAACTCGGTCGATCCGGTGCCGGGCGACCCCGAGAGCGTGCTCGCCGTCGGCCGCCTGTCGGGCGGCGGCGTGGCGGCGATCTCGCTCGGCCGGCGCTATGACCAGGGCGACTGCTGCTGGGTCGAGGTGATCGGCACCGCCGGGTCTCGTCGGTGCGAGTTCATGATCGGCGTGGCCGGCGACACGGTGTTCAAGCGGGCGCTGCTGGCCCAGGTCGACGCGTTCGCGGCATACGTTCGCGGCGCGCCACCCCAGGGCGCCAGTGCGGCCGATGCCGTGGCCGCACTCCAAGCGGTCGAGGTCGGGACCGCCATGTTCACCGGAACGTCAACCCTGCCCACCGGAAAGGTGTCGTCATGACCGACATGGTCCTCAACCGCAACGTCACGATTGCCAACGCACCGATCAGCTACGGGGCGTTCGAGCTGACCGTCGGGATCCACCCGAGCGTGCCCGACCCGGACCGGATCCTGGATCTCGTGGTCGCCGCCGGGTACACAGGAATCGACCTCGGCCCGGTCGGCTACCTCGGCCGGCACGACGAACTCCGGCAACGACTGGCATCGCGCCGGCTCGGCCTGGCGGGCGGCTACATCGAACTGCCCTGCTCGGACCACGCCGCACTCGACGCCAAGATGGCCGAACTCGACGAGATGCTCGACACCTTCGACGAAGCGGCCACCACCCATGGTCCGAAACCCAAGCCCACGATCGCTGACGGGGGTGCACCGCACCGCCGCACGTCGGTCGGGCAGGCGGCCACCGATCGTTCGGTCGGCCTGGACGACGAGGCGTGGAAGCGCTGGGGAGAGGGCATGACACGGGTGGTCGAACACTGCCGTGGGCGCGGGTACGAACCGACGCTGCATCCCGAGACCGGCACCTACGTGGAGGCCGAGTGGGAGATCGAGCGCGCCCTCGAGGTGTCGCCGATCGACCTGTGCCTCGAGACCGGCCACCAGGTGGTCGGGGGCGGCGACCCGTTGGCGTTCCTCGACCGATGGAGCAGCCGCGTCAACCATGTCCACGTCAAGGATGCCCGCCTCGCCGCCGTCCGGCGGATCGCCGAACTCGGGCTGGCGGTCGAGGCGATCTGGGAGGAGCGGGCGTTCTGCGCGCTCGGCGACGGCGACGTGCCGATCGGAGCGATCCTCGATCGCTTGACGGCGCTCGAGTACACCGGCTGGGTGGTGGTCGAGCAGGACATCATGCCCGGTCCCGACGATCCGGCTGCCGCGCAGCGCGCCCAGATCGCCAACCGCGCCCTGCTGCGAGCGCACGGCTTCTGAACCGCCCGGTGTGGGCGCCGGCCGGCACTCGCTGACGGGAACGTGAGATCCAGGTCAAGACGAGGTGAGGCGAGTGTGAAACGTCTGCGCCGATGTGGTCGAACGGGTGAATCGATCGTTCCAGCTGTCGTATGGTCGCGACGTGCGGTGCTGTTTCCCGCGGCGCCACGATGCGGAGGTTGTCTCATGCGACACGTACACGGCGCAGTCCGGTTGATGTTGGCCACGGCCCTGGCGCTCGGCGCCGGGGAGGTCGTGACCAGCGCCGCTCCAGTGTCGGCCGCCGGCGGCGGGTCGGGAGCGGTCTCGCTGGCTGCGGTCGGCGTCGCCGCCACCCAGAACTTCGACACGTTGGCCACCACCGGCAACACGAACGCGTTGACGATCGACGGCTGGTACCTCGACGAGGGCGGGGTGGTAGCCACCAACAACAACGGTCAATACCAAGGTGGCACCGGTTCGAGCAACAGCGGCGACACCTACAGCTTCGGCGCAGCGGGCGCAGCCGAGCGCGGCTTCGGTGGTCTGCGCAGCGGGTCCGTGACACCCACGATCGGAGCACAGTTCGTCAACAACACCGGCACCACGCTGACCTCGCTGGACGTGGCGTACACCGGTGAGATGTGGCGTGCGGGCGTGTTGAACCGCGGCGCCGCGGACCGCCTCGACTTCCAGTACAGCCTGGATGCCACCAGCGTCGCCACGGGCGGCACCTGGACCGACGTCGACTCGCTGGACTTCTCGAGCCCGGTCACGTCGACCACCGCCGGAGCACTCGACGGCAATGCCGCCGCCAACCGCTCGGCTCGCAGCGCCACGATCACGGGGTTGAGCGTCCCCATCGGGGCCACGATCTGGGTCCGCTGGTCCGACTTCGACATCACGAGCTCCGACGACGGTTTGGCCGTGGACGATTTCTCGATCACGCCGAGCGCTGGCGGCGGCGACGATGTGGCACCGTCGGTGACGGCGACGACTCCCGTCAACGGCGCCACGCTGGTCGGGATCGGCTCGAACGTGACGGTCACCTTCTCGGAGGACGTCGTCGTGAGCGACGCCTCGTTCGGTCTGTCGTGCGACGCCACGGGTGTTCACACGTTCGGCTTGACCGGCGGGCCGAGCGTCTACGTGCTGGATCCCACCACCGACTTCGGGTACGGCGAGTCGTGCACGGTCACCGTGCTCGCCGCCAACGTCAGTGACGTCGATGCCACCGACCCGCCCGACGCGATGGCGGCCGACTTCGCCGCCACCTTCGGCACCGAGGCCCAGAACCCCTGCCTCGCCCCGTTCACCTCGATCTCCGCCATCCAGGGCAGCGGCAGCGCGGCGGCGATCACCGGCACCGTGACCACACAAGGTGTGGTGGTCGGTGACTTCGAGGGCACCGCCGCCGCCAGCGGCTTCTACCTCCAGGACCTCACCGGCGACGCCGACCCGGCCACCTCCGACGGGATCTTCGTCTTCACCGGAGCCGGGAACCTCGTCAGCCAGGGCGACGTGGTCCGGCTCACCGGCTTCGCCCGTGAGCGCTTCAACCAGACCACGATCAACGGCTCGAACAGCAACACGGCGGCTGTCACGGCGGCTGGCGTCCTGAACTGCGGCACCGGCACGGTGGCCGCCACCGACGTGACGATGCCGTTTGCCGCTGCCGACTCACCCGAGCGGTACGAAGGCATGTCGGTCCGGTTCCCGCAGTCGCTGGTGATCTCCGAGTACTTCAACTATGCCCGCTTCGGCGAGATGGTGCTGGCGCTGCCGCTCGACGGCGAGTCGCGTCCGTTCACCGGCACCTCGGTCGACGCACCGGGTGCCGCGGCAAACGCCCGGACCGCCGCCAATGCGCTGCGCCGGATCACCCTGGACGACGCCCAGAGCGCCCAGAACCCGCCGGTGCTGCGGCACCCGAACGGGCAGCCGTTCTCGCTGACCAACTCGTTCCGGGGCGGCGACACCGTCGCCAACGCGGTCGGCGTGATGGCATACGACTTCAACCTGTATCGGGTGGTCCCCACCGGCCCGGCCGACTACACAGCCGTGAACCCCCGGCCGAGCACTCCCGATGCGGTGGGTGGCACGATCCAGGTCGCCGTGATGAACACGCTCAACTTCTTCGTCACGGGCGACTACCCGAGCAGCAACCCGCTCGACAACAAGTGCGGCCCGCTCAACAACGTCGAGTGTCGTGGATTCGATGCCGATCAGCCCGACGAGTTCAGCCGTCAACGCGACAAGCTGCTCGCAGCACTGACGGGGCTCGATGCCGACATCATCGGGCTCAACGAACTCGAGAACTCGACGGGAGTGGAGCCGCTCGACAGCATCATCGCCGGGCTGTCCGACTACGACTACGTCGACACCGGCACGATCGGCGGCGACGCGATCAAGGTCGGGCTGATCTACCGACCCGCAGTCGTCACGCCGGTCGGCGACTTCAAGGTGCTGACCAGCGCCATCGACCCCCGGTTCGTCGACACCAAGAGCCGGCCCTCGTTGGCCCAGACATTCGAGGTCAACGCCACGGGCGCCCGGTTCACCGTGGTCGTCAACCACCTCAAGTCGAAGGGGTCGGACTGCGTCGACATCGGCGACCCCGACCTCGGAGATGGCCAGGGCAACTGCAGCCAGACACGTCGTGCTGCCGCCGAGGCGCTCGTCGACTGGTTGGCCACCGATCCGACCGGCAGCGGCGACCCCGACTTCCTGATCATCGGCGACCTCAACTCGTACGCCATGGAGGACACGATCACCGCCGTCATCGAAGGCCCCGACGACACGCTCGGCACCGGCGACGACTACACCAACATGATCAAGCAGTACCAAGGGACGTACGCCTACTCCTACACGTTCGACGGGCAGGCCGGTTACCTCGACCATGCGCTCGCCAACGCGACCATCGCCGATCAGGTCACCGGCGCCACCGAGTGGCACATCGACTCCGACGAGCCGAGCGTGCTCGACTACGACACCACGTTCAAGCCGCCCGCACAGGACGCCCTGTACCAGCCCAACGCCAGTCGCGTGTCGGACCACGATCCGGTGCTGATCGGGATCACGCCCAACGCTCCCCCCACCGCTGCTGCGGTGTTCACGTCGGCGGCGATCGAGTGCGGTGCCGACAACGCCCGGTTGACCGTCACGTTCAGCGACCCCGATGCGGCCGACACGCACACGGTCGTGGTGGATTGGGGCGACGGCACAGAGAGCACCACGGTGGAGGATGCGGTCAGCCCGCTCGTCCTCACCCATACGTATGCCACGGTCGGCCACCACAGCGCCACGGTCACCGTCACCGACGATCACGGCAACGCCGACAGCGCCACGGCGATGACGACCGTCGTGTATGGGACCACCGGTGTGAGTGCGCCGCTCAAGGCCGACGGCTCGAGCGTGTTCAAGTACCGCAGCACGATCCCGGTCAAGGTCGGCTTCGTCGACTGCGACGGGCTGCGCCCGAGCACGCTGGCGCCCACGATCACCGTCACGCTCGGCGCGACCACGGTGCTCAGCGCCACCATGACGTCGTTCGTCAACGGCGAGTACCTCTACGAACTCGCCACCAAGCCGTTGCCGGATCGCAGCGGCACCTACCTCGTCACGATCACGGTGCCCGAGACCGGCCAGATCGTGACCGCCACCTTCACACTGCGCCCGTAGGCGCGGTCAGCCCAGGCGTTCCACGTGGGCGCGGACGCTGGATCCCGACTCGTCGAGCCAGCCCTTGCCCGACGCGTAGGCGATCACGCCGTCGAAGGCCTCGGCCGACGCCGGATCGGCGTCGAGCACAGCCGCACGCAGGCGATCGATGGACACCCACACGTGGTCGGGGTCGGGACCCGGACCGCACAGGTCGCCCCACCGCACCGCGGCCGGATCCCCCACTCCTGCCAGCTCGGCGTGCAGACCGCGCAGATTGGTGGCGTCGGTCAGTTCCGGAGCCGCATCGGATCGCAGCAGCACGATCATTCGGTACCACCCATCAACGCCGTCAGGATCTCGGCGGTGATGTCGGCCTGTGGAGGCAGACCCGGCATCTGGGTCGCCGCAACCGGATTGGCGCCCTCGCCGATCGAGTGGAACCGTTGCACGGCGATGTCGAGGAAGTCGGGGTGCGGGAACACCCAGAAGCGCTGGTCGCGCACCGCGTCGACCACGAGATCGGCCACCTGTGCAGGGGGCATGCCTTCGGCGATCGCCCGTTCGACGTGACGACCGACGATCGTGCCGATCGGGTTCGGGTCCGGCTGGGCGCCCAACTCGTCGGGCCAGTTGCGCTGCGAGTCCATGATCCCGGTACGGACCCAACCCGGGCAGAGACAGCTCACCCCGATCGGCAGCCCGGTGGCGTTCACCGAGTGGTACAGCCCCTCGGTGATGGCGACCACGGCGTGCTTGCTGGCGTCGTAGCTGGGCGCGAACCCCGGGTACAGCCCGGCCATCGACGCCGTGTTGACGATGTGGCCGCCGCCGCCGGCGATCAGGTGTGGCAGGAACGCCCGCACGCCGTGCACCACACCCCAGAAGTTGACACCCATCACCCACTCCCACGACTCGATCCCGCCGAACCAGGCGTCGGCGCTGCCGGCGACTCCGGCGTTGTTGCAGACCACGTCGACCCGCCCGAACCGGGCCAGCGTGTCGGTCGCCAGCTGCTGCACCTGTTCGGCCTTGCTCACGTCGACCCGTGTGGCGAGCACGTCGACGCCGAGCGCCTCGATCTCGGCCGCTGCGACGGCCAGTGCGTCGTCCTGCACGTCGGCCAGCACGATCGAACATCCGGCGCCGGCGAACGCTTTGGACAGGGCGAGGCCGATCCCGCTCGCTGCGCCGGTGACCACCACGACCTGACCCGGTTGTAACTGCATGGTCCGACGGTAATCGCCTTCCGTCGACGTGCCGTCAGCGAGGATCCCGCCACACCACCGGGCCCGACGCGCTCCGGTCGGGATGAAGGCCGGTACGTTCCACACATGCACGCCGCCGCCTCCGAAGTCCGGATCCGGATCCCGGATTCCCACTCCTTGAAAGACCGCAGACAGATCGTGCGGTCCGTGCTGGCGGTCGTGCGCGAGCGCTACCACGTGTCGGCCGCCGAGGTGGGTGGGCAGGACACGTGGCAACTGGCCACGTTCGGTTTCGCGGTCGTCGGCTCGGAGGCGCGGATCGTGACGGAGACGCTGGACGAGATCGATCGCTACCTGTGGTCGCGGCCGGAGTTCGAGGTGCTCGACCACGAAGTCCACTGGCTCGGCTGAACCGATTGATCGGCGCGAATATCACGCGTTTTCTGCGACGCGGTCGATAGCGTTTCCCGACGTGTCGGGTCCCGCGGTGGGGCCCGGCGTCATACAGAAAGCAGTAAGAGAAATGGCCACCGGCACAGTGAAGTTCTTCAACGATCAGAAGGGCTTCGGTTTCATCAGCCGTGAGGACGGTCCCGACGTGTTCGTGCACTTTTCGAACATCGAGGGCTCGGGTCGTCGCACCCTCCTCGACGGTCAGGCAGTCGAATTCGAAATCGCACCGGGCCGCAAGGGTCCCGAGGCGACCAACGTTCGCGTCGTCTGATCGTTTCGTCCCCTGAGCGCCGCCGTCAGGCGAACGCTCGAACGGCGTGACGCCGGCGGCTCTCCGCTCCCGGAACAGCGCCAACCACATCGGTTCGGCGTGGCGGCCGGTCTCGTACTCGATGTATGAGATCGGTCGTTACGACGACGTTTCCCCCATCACGGCACGACCAGGGTTGGTCGTGCCGTCGTCGCGCCCGGAGCGACGCACGCCGGTCAGCCGCTGTTGCGAAGGCCGGTGGCGATCGTGTTGAGCGTGAGCTGGATGCCGCGCTCGAGCCGTTCGTCGCGCTCGCCGGCGCGATAGCGGCGGAGCAGGTCGACCTGCAGCACATGCAACGGGTCGAGGTACGGGAACCGGTTGCGGATGCTGCGCGCCAACGCCGGGTTGGCGACCAACGGGTCGTCCGAACCCGTCAAACGGGCATGCCAGACTCGGGCCAACCGGTGCTCCTCGGCGATCACGGCGAAGATCTCGTCGCCGAGCGCCGGATCCTCGACCAGACGGTCGCAGTAGTGGCGGCCGATCGTGAGGTCGGTCTTGGCCAGCACCATCCCCATGTTGTCCAGCGCGGTGCGGAAGAACGGCCAGCGCTCGTGCATCTCGCGCAGGCAGGCCTCGCCGTCGTCGGTCGAGCCGAAGCGTTCCATCGCCGTGCCGGCGCCGTACCAGCCCGGCAGGTTGAGACGGCACTGGCTCCATCCGAACACCCACGGGATCGCACGCAGGTCCTCGATCCGATCGGATGCGTTGCGCGACGCCGGCCGGCTGCCCACGTTGAGGCTGGCGATCTCGGCGATCGGGGTGATCTGCCGGAAGAACTCGACGAAGCGGTCGCGCCCGGCGACCAGGTCGCGGTAGCGGTCGAACGCCAACTGCGACAGCTCATCCATCGACGTGCGGAATCGGTCGGCGTCGTCGCCGAGCCGCTCGTTGTCGGCGCAGGTTGCCTCGAGCGTGGCGGCGAGCAGCGTCTCCAGGTTGCGTCGAGCCGACGCAGGCTGGGCGTACTTGGCCGCCACCATCTCGCCCTGCTCGGTGATCCGCAGCGCGCTCCGGACCGAACCAGGGGGCTGCGCCAGGATCGCCTGATAGGCGGGCCCGCCGCCACGCCCCACGGTGCCGCCGCGGCCGTGGAACAACCGCAGGTGCACGCCGTGCCGCTCGGCGGTGGCGACCAGCGCACGTTGGGCGGCGTAGAGCTCCCACTGGGACGTGAGATACCCGCCGTCCTTGTTCGAGTCGGAGTACCCGATCATCACCTCCTGGGCGTGGTCGCGGCTCTCGACGATCTGGGTGTATCGCTCGTTGGTGAGCAGCGCGTCGAGCGTGGTGTGGGCGGCGCGCAGGTCGGCGATCGTCTCGAACAGGGGCACGATGTCGAGTTGTGATCGGAGTCTGCCCGAGCCAGCGTCGACCCGGATCAGCCCGACCTCCTTGAGCAGCACGGCCACCTCGAGCACGTCGCTCACCGACTCTGCTTTGGAGATGATCGCATGCGGGATCACGCGTGCCCCGAACTTGGCATGTGCGGCCGCTGCCTCGTGGAACACGGCCAGCTCGCCTGCGGTGAGATCGCTGTAGCCGGCGAACGGGGTGGCGAGCGGGCGCTGACCGTGCAGCTCGGCCTCCAGCACGGCGACACGACCCGCCTCGTCGAGGCCGAGGTAGTCGGGGTGTGCGCCGGCGACGGCCAGCAGTTCTGCCACGACGCGCTCGTGGACGTCGGAGTTCTGGCGCATGTCGAGCCCGCACAGATGCACACCGAAGATCTCGACCGCACGGCGCAACGGCTCGACGCGCGCCCGTGCCAGGGCGGTGGCACCGTGGGCGGCGAGCGACTCGATGATCACGTCCAGATCGGCCACCAGTTCCGTCGGCGAGGCGTATGGTTCGAGCCGGGCGTGGGGGAGCGGTCCGGGCACCTCGTCGAGCAGGCCGGCAGCGACAGCCCAGAGTCGGGCGTGCATGCCCCGCAGCGCTCGCCGGTAGGGCTCGTCCAGACGGAACGGCGAGGCGTCGCCCGAGCGGTCTCCGAGCGCGACGAGCGCTTCGGTCGGTTGCACCAGGCGCTCCGACATCGACAGTTCGCGCGACATCCGGAACAACGCCACGAGGTGGTGCTCCAGCGCGGTCTGGGCCTGCGAGGTGACCGCCACCCGCAGCACCTCGGCGGTGACGAACGGGTTGCCGTCGCGATCGCCGCCGATCCATGAGCCCATCGAGATCGCCCGCGGATTCGCCACGGGCTCCCCGAATCGTTCCCCGGCGAGATGGTCGAGGTCGGCGGCGAGCGCCGGCACCGTCTCGAAGATGCTCGACCGGTAGTACCGCAACGCCTCGTTGATCTCGTCGGCCACCCGCAACTTCGACAGCCGGACCTCGGCCGTCTGCCACAGCACGAGCACCTCCAACCGGAGCGCGTGATCGATCTCGTGGCACTCCGTCGGGCTGCCGGCCGCTCGCGACCGTCGATGCAGCAGATCGGCCACACGATCGGCATGATCGAGCACGGTCTTGCGTCGCACCTCGGTCGGGTGAGCGGTGATCACCGGCGAGACGACGATCCTGCGCAGGGCGGCCAGCACGGCGTCGGGCGTCGCGCCGCCGGCGAGCAGTCGATCCACACTGGTGGCGATGCTGCCGTCGCGGCTGACGTTGCCGGCGTCGCGGTGGAACCGCCGGCGCCGTTCGGCGTGCTGATCCTCGGCGATATTGGCGAGCAGCGACAGCCAGCCGAACGCTCGGATCAAGTGCACGTGGGCGTCGAGGTCGGCGCCGCTGAGCGCCGCCGAGAGCGCATCGATCGGGTTGTCCTCCCCGCGCCGGCCGGCCACCGCGATCTGGCGGACCCGTTCCACCAGCTCGAAGGCCTCGTCACCTGCCTGCTCCCGCAGGACGTCGCCGATCAGCCGCCCCAGGAGTCGGATGTCGTCGCCCGCGTCCGGTTGGGTCGTGGGGTCGGGCGCGCTCATCGTGCGACAGTCTGGCTCGCCGCCGCGTCGACTGCCAGCGACCCGGACACGTTCACGCAGCATTCACGCAGCACCGAGGATTCCCGGCTGGTCCATCGACGCCGGGCTCGCGGCTGGCTACCCTGCGAGCTGATGGCCTCACCAAAGATTCTCGTGATGATCCTGGCCGGCGGCGAAGGCAAGCGCATGATGCCGCTCACGAACGACCGGGCCAAGCCGGCCGTTCCGTTCGGAGGCACGTACCGCATCATCGACTTCGTGTTGTCCAACTTCGCCAACGCCAACATGCTCAAGATCGCCGTGCTCACGCAGTACAAGAGCCACAGCCTCGACCGCCACATCAGCCAGACCTGGCGCTTCTCGACCCTGCTCGGCAACTACGTCACGCCCGTTCCGGCCCAGATGCGTCGGGGTCCGCAATGGTTCCAGGGATCCGCCGATGCGATCTACCAGAACCTCAACCTGATCTACGACGAACGCCCCGACATCGTGTGCGTGTTCGGTGCCGATCACATCTACCGGATGGACCCCAGCCAGCTCGTCGATCATCACCTCGCGGTCGGTGCCGGTGTGACCGTGGCGGCGATCCCGGTGTCGAGGTCCGAAGCGACCGCGTTCGGCGTGATCGAGTCCGACGTGGACGGGCGGATCCTGGCGTTCCACGAGAAGTCGCCCAATCCGCCCACGATGCCGGGCGACGACCAGCGTTGCCTGGCCAGCATGGGCAACTACGTGTTCGACTCCCAGACCCTGATCGACATCGTGACGCCCAACGAGGACCTGCCGCTGATCGACATGGGCGGTGACGTGATCCCGGCCCTCACACGGTCCGGGGTCGCCCACGTGTACGACTTCTCGACCAACATCGTGCCCGGCCAGGACGAACGCGAGCGTGGGTACTGGCGTGACGTCGGCACGCTCGACGCCTATTACGAAGCGAACATGGACCTGATCGCACCGGTGCCGGTGTTCAACCTGTACAACGACCAGTGGCCGGTGTACACGTACCGCAAACCGCTGCCGCCGGCCAAGGTGTCGCGTGGCGTCGGCGGCGAACCGGCGTACGTCGACGGATCGTTGTTGAGTCAGGGTTCGATCGTGTCGGGTGCGCACGTCGAGCGTTCGATCATCAGCCCCGGCGTGTTCGTGGACCACGACGCACACGTCACCGACTCGATCATCATGGAGGGCGTGCACGTCGGCGCCGGAGCCCGACTGAGGAATTGCATCATCGACAAGAACGTGGTGATCCCCGACTGGTCGCGCGTCGGGCTCGACGCCGAGGAGGATCGCCAGCGCTACACGCTGAGCGATTCCGGGATCGTCGTGATCGAAAAGGACCGCAAGCTGCATCGCTGAGTAATGCCGGCGGCGCTCGGGTGCGTGTATGGTCTGACCATCAGTCCAACTGCTGGCACGCTCGTAGAGAGAGGGGCGCCGATGGGAATCAGCCGGATGAACCATGCGGTGTTGTACGTGCGCGATGCGCGTCGCCAGCAGCGTTTCTACACCGACGTGCTGCAGTTCAGCACGATCGTCGAGGACCCCGACGGCGCCTTCGTGTTCATGCGTGCCCCTGACTCCGACAACCACCACGACGTCGCCTTCTTCACGATCGGGGCCCAGGCCGGCGCCTCGCAGGCGGGCAGGTCGACGGTGGGGATGTACCACATCGCCTGGCAGGTCGCCACGATCGCCGAGCTGGCCGAGATGCGGGACCGGTTGACCGGCGCCGGTGCGTTGGTCGGTGCCAGCGACCACGGCGCCAACAAGAGCCTGTACGCCGTGGACCCCGACGGGTTGGAGTTCGAGGTGATGTGGCTCACCCCGGCATGCGCCTGGGGCGCGGAGGAGCACGAGGCGATCATCCGCCCGCTCGACCTCGAAGCCGAACAACGCCTGGTCGATGCCGGTCGGTATTCGTCGTGAGCGGGTTCGAGCCGGTGACCCGGCGCACCGTCACCGACCAGGTGCGCGACGCGCTCGCCAGCCGGATCGGGTCCGGCGAGCTGGCGCCCGGCCACCCGTTGCCGGCCGAGCGCGGGCTGTCGGAGCAGTTCGGCGTGGCCCGCACGTCGATCCGTGAGGCGCTCCAGGGCCTGGTCTCGCTCGGTCTGCTCGAGCGTCGCGGCAACCGCGTCTACGTCGCCGAACGGCTGCCGGAGGTGGTGTTCGCATCGTCGGCCGACATCGAAGCCGACTCGCGCAAGCTGTTCGTCTCGCAGCTGTTCGAGACGCGACGCGTGCTCGAACTCCCGATCTTCGAACTCGCCAGCTGTCGCGCCAGCTCGGCCGAGCGCGATGCCATCCGCCGCGCCGCGCAGGAGTTCTGGGCCGGGATGGCACTCGACGAGTTCCGCGTGCTGGACCGGCGCTTCCACACCCTGATCGCCACGGCGTGCGGCAACCCGCTGCTGGTCGAGATGTACGCCAAGGTGCTCGACGCCCTGTTCCGCAGCGCCGAGTTCGATTCGCTGCTGTCCGACACCGCCAACCGTGAGCATGTCGATCAACTGATCGCCCGCTCCACGGCCGACCATCAGGCGATCGCCAGGGCATTCGTCGACGGCACTGCCGTCGACGTCCTGGCTGCCTCCGAACTCCACCTTGCCAACGTCGAACACCGCATGGTCGACGATCTGGTCTGACGGAACGAGAACCCGATGAACGACATGCCCCCCACCGACCCCGGCGGCAACGCGTACTGCTACTTCTTGGACGACGATCAGTTCCGCGACACCGACCGGCCCGGGTTCCGGCGTCGCGTCGTCACCGGCGAGCATCTGCAGATGTGCTTCTGGCGGATCGCCGGGGGAGCAACGGGCAGCTTCCTCCACCACCACACCGACAACGAGCAGCTCGGTGTCGTGTTGCGCGGCAAGCTCGACTTCCGGATCAACGACGACCCGTCCAGCGAGGCGCGAGCCGTCCTCGACGAGCACGAGGCCTACCTCGCGCCGCGGTCGGTCTGGCACGGCGACTCGGTGTTCATCGGCGACGAGGAGTACGGCGAATGCTGGATCCTCGACGTGTTCTCCCCGCCCCGCCCCGACCTCGCACTGGAGGGATGACATGGCCACGTCTGGATCGAGCGCATCTGACTGGCGCCTCGCCGTCGACATCGGTGGCACGTTCACCGATCTCCTGCTGCTCGACGCCGCCACCGGCACGGTGGTCGTCGACAAGACCCTGACCACCCCGGCAGCGCCGCTCGAGGGTGTCCGGCGCGGGGTGCTGGCACTGCTCGCCAAGGCAGGTGTGCGCCCCGGCGAGATCACGGCGCCGATCGTGCACGCCACCACGCTGATCACGAACGCCTTGATCGAGGGCAAGACCGGACGCGCCGGGTTGGTGACCACCGACGGATTCGCCGACACGTTGCTGATCCGCGACGAACACCGCTACGACATGTACGACCTCCAGATCGAGTTCCCGGCACCGCCGATCCCGCGTGATCGCACGTTCGAACTGATCGAGCGCACGAGCGCCGACGGCGTCGTGCTGACCACGCCGACCGTCGAGGCGATGGAGGCGCTGGCGGCGCAGCTGGCGGCCGCCGACGTGGAGTCGGTGGCGGTGTGCTTCCTCAACAGCTACGTCAACCCCGCCAACGAACGACTCGTCGCCGAGTTCCTGCGCGGCCAGCTCGGGGTGCCGGTGTGCATCTCGGGCGAGGTGTCACCCCAGATCCGCGAATACCCGCGGATGGTCACCACCGCATGCAATGCGGCCACGATGCCGGTCATCGGTCCGTACCTCGACGAGCTGCAGAAGTGGCTGTCGGCGGAAGGGTTCGGTGGCTCGGTCCTGATGATGCTGTCCAATGGCGGTGTGGTGTCGGCCGACGACGCCGCCCGGTTCCCGATCCGCCTGGTCGAGAGCGGCCCGGCTGCCGGAGCACTGGCCGGGTCCTGGTTCGCCGGCCGGATGGGTGAGCAGCGCCTGTTGTGCTTCGACATGGGGGGCACCACCGCCAAGGCATGTCTGATCGAAGACGGCGCGCCCGACCTGACCAACACGTTCGAGGTGGCGCGCATGTACCGCTTCAAGAAGGGTTCGGGGTTCCCGGTCTCGGTGCCGTCGGTCGACCTGGTCGAGATCGGCGCCGGGGGCGGGTCGCTGGCGCGAGTCGACCAGTTCGGTCTGCTCAAGGTCGGCCCGGAGTCGTCCGGCGCCGACCCCGGCCCTGCCTGCTACCGGCGTGGCGGCAGCGAGCCGGCGGTCACCGATGCCGACGTGCTGCTCGGCATGGTCGACCCGGACGGATTCCTCGGTGGCGACATGCCGCTCGACGCCGCCGCCGCCGGCGCCGCCACCGAGCGCTTGGCCGCTCACATCGGGCTCTCCACGATCGACACGGCGTCGGGGATCCACGAAGTCGTCAACCAGAACATGGCGGCCGCCGCTCGCATGCATGCCGTGGAGCAGGGCATCGACCTGCGTGGCGTGACCGTGCTGGCGTTCGGCGGGGCCGGCCCGGTGCATGCCTGCGGCGTCGCCGACCTGCTCGAATCCGATCGGGTGGTGTTCCCGGTCAACGCCAGCGTGCTGTCGGCGTTCGGCACCCTCGTGTCGCCGGTGCGGATCGACCTGGCACGGTCGATGGTGCGCACCCTCGACGCGATCGACGCCGGCGACCGCGACCGGCTGCTCGACGAGTTGCGCCACGAGGGCCGTCGTGTGCTGCTGGCAGCGGGCGTGCCGGCCGACGCCGTCACCTTCAAATACGGGCTCGACGTACGGTACACGGGGCAGGGCAACGAGGTCACGATCTGGGTCGGCGAAGGCGATGCCTGGCCGAGCACCGACGCCGACGTGCGTCGACAGTTCGAGCACGAATACCGCCGGATCTACGGGTTGACGATTCCCGACGTCAGCCTGCAGGCCGTCACCTGGAGGCTCTCGGCCGTCTCCGAGACGGCCGTCTTCGAGCCGAGCCCGGTGCCGATCGGGAACGGAGCGACACCCAAGCGTCATCGCCCGGTGGTCTTCGCCCGTGGTGCCGCCGCCGAACAGGTCGCCGTCTACGACCGCTCGTCGCTCGGATCCGGCGACACCTTCGTCGGCCCGGCGATCGTCGAGGAACGCGAGACCACCGTGGTCATCCGCCCCGGTTGGACGGTCGTCGTCAGCGGCGACGGTTCGCTGGTCGCCACCCGAGGCCAAGGAGCAACAGCGTGAGCCAGACCCCCACCCAGTTCGATCCGGTCGAACTCGAGATCCTCTGGCAGTCGCTGATCTCGACCGTCAACGAGCAGGCGCGAGCATTGCAGCGTGCCGCTTTCAGCCCGATCGTGCGCGAGGCGGGCGACCTCGCCAACGCCGTATTCGACCGGCGCGGCCGGATGGTGGCACAGGCGGTCACCGGCACACCCGGGCACATCAACTCGCTGGCGATCGGGGCGTCGAGCATGCTCGACGAGTACCCGGTCGACTCGCTCGTGCCGGGCGACGTGCTGATCACCAACGACCCGTACAAGACCGCCGGACAGCTGCTCGACGTCACCGTCCTGGTGCCTGCATGGCGCAACGGGAAGCTGATCGCCCTGTTCGGCTCCACGATCCATCACACCGACGTGGGCGGGTACGGCATCGGCGCCGGCGGGCGGGACTGCTTCGAGGAAGGGCTGTGGATCCCGATCTGCAAGCTGATGCGCGGCGTCGACGGCGAGAGCCACCGCAACGCCGACGTGTGGAAGTTCATCCTGTCGAACGTGCGTCAACCCGACCACATGGCGGGCGACCTGCACGCCCAGATGGCATCGGGTGAGGTCGGCGCCCAGCGCCTGGCGGCGCTGTGCGACCAACACGGGCTGGACGACATCGAGGCGCTCGCCGACGAGATCATCACCCGCTCCGAGGACGCCACACGGGCGTCGATCCGATCGCTGGCAAAGGGCTCCTACCCGGCGTCGGCCGTGCTCGACCTCGCCGACGGCAGCCGGATCGACATCGTGTGCGAGATCCATGTCGATCCCGAGGCAGGCGAGATCACCGTCGACTACGCCGGCAGTTCGCCTGCCAGCCCGTGGGGCATCAACGTCGTCAAGAACTACACCCACGCCTACACCACGTTCACCGTGCGTTCCGTGCTCAACCCCGACATCCCCAACAACCACGGCAGCCTGGCACCGATCAAGGTCGAGGCGCCCGAGGGCTCGATCGTCAACGCCGTGCGGCCGCAACCGGGCACGGCCCGCCATGTGGTCGGCATGTTCCTGCCGAATGCCCTGCTCAAGGCGCTGGCCCAGATCGAACCGACCCGGGCCATGGCGGAAGGGTCCGGGGCGGTGTGGACGATGCAGGTCAACGGCAACCACGACGACGGGTCACCGTTCATCACGGCCATGTTCACCTACGCCGGAGGCGTCGGCGGCCGCGCCGAGAAACCGGGGCTCGACGCCTGTTCGTACCCGACGGGCGTCGCCGCCGTGCCGATCGAAGTGGTCGAGGCCTCGGCGCCGATCCGGTTCCGACGCAAGGCGCTGCGCCAGGGGTCAGGCGGGCTCGGCGCGCAGCGTGGCGGGCTCGGCCAGACGATCGAGTTCAGCGTCGACACGACCAAGCCGTGGCAGTTGAACGCCGTCACCAGCCGCTTGGCGCACGCCCCCGAAGGGATCTTCGGCGGTGAATCGGGTGAGGCCGGCACGTTCTCGGTGAACGGGACGGCGGTCACCACACAGGCCCGGATCACCCTCCAACCCGACGACGTGGTGCGCCTGGACCTGCCGGGCGGCGGGGGCTACGGCGCACCGGTCGACGGGGGCGATGTGCCGGAGCGACGATCATGAACGGTGGGTCGATCCTCACCGAACAACTGCTGACCGACCTCGACGATTCGGTCGCCGACGTCGAGACGGCGCGCACCATGCCGCCCGAGGTGTACACGTCGGACGAGTTCCTGCGCTTCGAATACGACGCCGTCTTCGCCCGCGAGTGGCTGTGCGTCGGGCGCGCCGACCAGATCCCCAACGCCGGTGACTGGTTCACCGTCACGATCGCCGACGAGCCGTTGATCGTCGTGCGCGACAAGGCCGGCGAGATCAACTGCCTGTCGGCCGTGTGCCAGCACCGGGCGATGCAGATCTGCGACGGGCGTGGCAACGACACCACCTTCAAGTGCCCGTACCACCACTGGAACTACGCCCTCGACGGGCGGCTGCTCGGCGCGCCGGCGATGGAGCGCACCCAGGAGTTCGACAAGAAGGACTACCCGCTGCCGCGCCTGCGAGTCGAGCAGTGGCAGGGTTTCGTGTTCGTCAACATGGACCCGGACGCAGCCCCGCTGGCGGGCACCTTCGACCGCTACGAACCGTTCATCGCCAACTACGACCTGGCCGACACGGTGTGCCCAGGCACGTTCACGTTGACCGACCTTCCCTGGAACTGGAAGGTCATGTTCGAGAACTTCAACGACGGCTACCACGCCAACCGGTTGCACCAGTTCGTCCAGGACTTCTGCCCGAGCAACATGTCGGATTTCCCGGTGGCGTGGGACGACCGCTCGAACGTGATCTTCCGAACGTCGGGGTACACCCACATCGACGGCGGCTTCAATGCCACCCACCGCACGATCATGCCGGTGTTCCCCGGCCTCGACGAGCAGGACCGGATGCGTTCCACGTTCGCCTTGATGCCGCCCACGTTGTGCTTCGGCACTGCTCCGGATCAGTGCTTCTTCTTCCTCGTGCGACCCAAGTCGGCCGGCACGATCGACGTCGAGATTGGCTATCTGTTCCACCCGACCGCCCTCGACGACCCGCTCTTCGAGCACAAGCTGGCTCTGTCCGACGCCGGTGTGCAGGTGTTCGTTCGTCAGGACCAGGACGCCACCACCAAGGTCCAGCGAGGCCTGCGATCGCGGTTCGCGCGGCGTGGTCGGTACTCGTGGCAGGAGCAGAGTCATGTCCAGTTCAACCGGTGGCTGATCGATCGCTACCGTCGTCACTGGCCGACGGCGGCCGAACCTGTGTGAACAGCGTGTCACCGCTTGGTTCCAGCCTCGCCCCGGTGGGTGCCGGGGGGTATGGTCTGACCATCAGTCCGAAGGAATGTCAGAAATCAACAAGGGGGAATGCTCGAATGAACACTCGAACTGTCCGATTGCCCGGTCGCATGATGGCTGCCGTCGGCGTGCTGTCATTGGTGCTCGCTGCCTGCGGTAGCGACGACGCACCGGCTGCCACCGAAGCACCGGCCGCGACCGAAGCACCGGCCGCGACCGAAGCACCGGCCGCGACCGAAGCGCCCGCCACCGAGGCGCCCGCCGCCACCGAGGCTCCGGCTGCCACCGAGGCTCCCGCTGCCACCGAGGCGCCGGCGACCACCGCCGCAGCAGGCACCGACGACATCGTGACTGCGTTCGATGCCAACGGCGACGGCACGGTCACGATCGGCGTCGCCGCCGCCGGGCCTCGCGACGACAACGGGTACTACCAGTCGTTGGTGGACTTCGCCGAGTCGTTCTCGACCGAGAACGGGTTCGCCGCCCCGATCGTCAGCGACAACATCGGCGCCGAAGAGGCCGCCCAGAAGATGTCGGACCTCGCCCAGCAGGGCGTCGACATCATCTTCGTCGGCGCCTCCGAGATCGCCGAACCGCTGGCCGATCTGACCGAGCAGTATCCCGACGTGTTCTGGTACTGCAACTGCGGTGCCGGCTTCCAGGAGCTGCCGGGGCTGGCCCAGGCGACCGACTGGGGCGCCGCCATCCACTACACCGCCGGTGTCGCGATGGGTGAGTCGCTCAAGGAGCAGGGCGGCAACAAGGCCGTGTTCATCGGCTGCTGCGACCTGAACTTCGAGAAGGAGGCGTACAACGCCACGGTCGCCGGCATCCAAGCGGTCGACCCCAGCTACACGATGGAATACGTCGGTTCCGGCGACTTCCAGTTCGACTTCGACAACGGCCCGAACGCCACCGCCGCGCTGACCAATGCGATCGCCAACGGCGCCACGCTGGCTTACGCCTACCTCGGTGGCGCGTTGACGCCGGTGGCACAGCTCGCCACCCAGGAAGGTGTTGGCGTGTTCGCCGCCGGCCCGGCCGACATCTGCGAACGTGAGGACGACATCGACTGGACCGGCACGATCGTGTTCGACGGCGGGCTGTACGCCGCACGCGCACTGCAGCTGATCATCCGCGGCGAACTGACCGAAGGCAGCACCTACCAGTTCCCGACCGAGGCCGGCCTCAACGGTGCCGTGCTCTGCAATCCGTCGGCCGACTCGCAGGCTGCGCTCGATACCGCCTTCACGGCCGTCGCCAGCGACGGTGAACTGCTCGGCAAGCTCGGCGAGATCTCCGGCGCCGCGTATTCCGGCGGGTGAACCCCACTGAGGAGCCGACCCCGGCGGTCGAGCTGAAGGGTGTCACCAAGCGCTTCGGCGCCGTGGTGGCATGCGATGCCGTGGACCTCCGGCTGCATCGCGGTCGGATCCACGGCATCCTCGGCGAGAACGGCGCCGGGAAGTCGACGCTGATGAAGATCCTGATCGGGCTGGTGCTGCCGGACGCCGGCTCGATCGAGATCGACGGGGAACGCTGCCAGATCGTCGACCCGATCGATGCTGCCCGGCGCGGGATCGGCATGGTCCATCAGCACTTCAGCCTGGTCGACCCGATGAAGGTCTGGGAGAACGTGGCGTTGGGCGACGGCGGCCGGCTCGATCCGGCCGCCGTGCGCCGACGCGTCGGCGAGATCAGCGAGCAGTACGGCCTCCAGATCGACCCCGACGCACGCGTCGGCGACCTCACCGCCGGGCTGCGCCAGCGTGTCGAGATCATCAAATGTCTGCGGCGTGACCCGTCGATCGTCGTGTTCGACGAGCCGACGTCGGTGCTCACCCCCGAGGAGTCGGAGCAGTTGTTCGCATCGCTGCGCCACGTGGTCGCCGCCGAACGCCGTGCCGTCGTGCTCGTGAGCCACAAGCTCGACGAGGTGCTGCACGCCACCGACGAGGTCACGATCATGCGCCAGGGTTGTGTGGTCGACCGGATGGTCACCGCTGACGCCGACGCCCCGACGTTGGCGCGGGCCATGGTCGGGCGCCCGGTCTCGTTGCGCTCCGAGCGGGCTGCCCTCGGGCTGGTCGTCGTCGACGACCCGATCGACGCCACCCCCGACCGGGTGGACGCCGGGATACCAGATCGGGTCGCCGGCGCCGTGCTGCGCGTGGACGATGCCGGTGTGGTCGGCCCGGGTGGGGTGGTCCTGTTGGACCACCTGTCGATCGACGTGCACGCCGGCGAGATCGTGGGCGTTGCCGGCGTCGAGGGCAACGGCCAGCGTGTGCTCGCCGACGTGTTGTCCTCACTCGTCTCACTCGACACCGGACGAGTGCTGGTCGATGGTCACGAGGTGTCGACGCGCCGTCCCGGCGCACTGGCCCGCGCCGGTGTGGCTGTGATCCCCGAGGACCGACATCACTCGGGCGTCGTGCTCGACATGACGGTGGCCGAGAACCTCGCCGTGATCGGGCCTGCTCGGTTTGCCCACCGCGGCGTGTTCGATCGACCGGCGCTGCGCGCCCACGCCGAACGGATGATCGAGGAGTTCGACATCCAGTGTTCCGGACCCGACGCACCGATGTGGTCGCTGTCGGGTGGCAACCAGCAACGCGTGGTCCTGGCGCGCGAGCTCAGCGTGTCGCCGCGTGTGCTGGTTGCGCACCAGCCCACGCGGGGTCTCGACGTGGGCGCGATCGAGTACATGGCCGAACGTCTCCGGTCCGCAGCCGGGTCCGGGGTCGCCGTCTTGCTGATCTCCAGCGAACTCGAGGAGATCCTGGAACTGTCGCACCGGATCGTGGTGATGCATCGCGGCCGCGCGGTGGGCGGGATGGCGCGAGCCGAAGCCGACCTGGAGCGGATCGGATTGCTGATGGGCGGGGTGGCAGCATGAGTGTTGCACGCGCCCGACCACAGCCCGCACGGGTTGCGGAGTGGATCGTGCTGTACGGGACCAGCGTGCTCGCCGCCCTGGCGATCTCGGCGGTGCTGGTCGAGGCCACCGGGGGCGGTTGGCGGCCGGTGTTCGACGCGCTGCTCGACGGCAGCGTGCGCAAGCCGGGTCGGTGGGGCGAGACGCTCGGCGTCGCCGCCCCCTTGCTGCTGGTCGCGCTCGGCACCGGCATCTCGGCCAAAGCGGGCTTGATCAACATCGGCCAGGAAGGCCAGTTGGCGATCGGCGCTGCGTTCGCCACCTACTTCGGGTTCCTGATCGGAGGGCCTGGCCCGCTCAACCTGCTGGTGCTGTTGATGTTCGGGGCGATCGGCGGAGCGCTCTGGGCGGGGATCGCAGCCGGGCTGCGATTTTGGCGCAAGGTGCCCGAGGTGTTGACCACACTGCTGCTGGCGACCGTCGCCGGGCAGGCGGTGGCGTTCGGGCTTCGGTACCAGTGGCTGCTGCTGGCCGACGAGGCCAATCGCGGCAACCGCAACCAGGTCAGCGAGCAGCTGGCGGAGGGGAACCGGCTGCCGACCGCGACGATGTTCGGCAATGCATTCCCGGTCACGGTGTTCCTGGCGATCGTGCTGGCGCTCGGTGTGGCATTCGTGTTGGCGCGCACCGTGTGGGGGTTCCGGCTGCGCATGCTCGGACAGAACTTCCACGTCGCCCAACGCGCCGGCGTGTCGCAGTCGCGCTACGGGGCGATGGCGCTGATGATCAGTGGGGCGTTCGCCGGGCTGGCCGGGGCGGCGATGCTGGCCGGGGGTGGGTTCGCGTTCGGCAACTACCGGCTCGTCCCCGGTTTCTCGGCCAACATCGGGTGGACCGGGCTGTTGGTGGCGCTGGTCGCGCGGGAGAAGGCGCTCGCCGCGATCCCCGTGGCGTTCGTGTTCGCGGCGCTGCGCACCGGTTCCAGCTTCGTCAGCAGCACCGGCGTCGAGAGCCGGATCACCGATGTCGTCCAGGGTCTGCTGGTCCTGGCATTGCTGGTGCCCCCGGCGGTCATGTTCATTCGCGATCGGCGACGAGCCCGCGCTGCCACGACGGCACGGACCTAGGAGTCACGATGGGTTTTCTGGACGCAGCCTGGACGATCTTCACGAGCGGCACGACCTACTCGAACACGGCGCTGTTCGCCGCCCTGTTGGCGTTCGCGGCGTGTGGCGAGTGGGTGGCCGAGCGCTCGGGCACGATCAACATCTCGGTCGAGGCGATGTTGCTGTGCGGGGCGATGCTCAGCGCGATCGGGTACGACATCACCGGTTCGGTGGCGCTCGGGTTGCTGTTCGGCATGGCGGGTGGTGTGGCGGTTGCCCTCGTGCAGGCCGAGATGAGCCACCACCTGGCGGCCGACCAGTTCGTGGTCGGCCTCACGTTGAACATCCTGATGTTCGGACTGGCCGGGTTCCTCGACCGTGTCGTCGACCCCGACGCCACCGTTGCCGCCAAGTGGCAGGTGCCGCTGCTGAACGACATCCCGCTCGTCGGTCAGGCCTTGTTCGGGCAGCGCTGGCCGTTCTATCTGCTCTACCCGCTCGTGCCGCTCTCGTGGTGGCTGGTGTACCGAACCCGGTGGGGGCTCGAGGTGCGCGCCGCGGGGGAGAACCCGCAATCGGCAGACGTGTCGGGCGTGCACGTCAACAAGCGCCGTCGCCAGACCATCCTCTACGCCGGTCTGACGTCGGGGTTGGGGGGCGCATTCATGGTCTTCGGAAACGTCGGCGAGTTCAACGAGTCGGTGATCGGGGGTCGTGGCTTCATCGCCATCGCGGCCGTGATCTTCGGCGGTTGGACGCTCAAGGGCACGATCGCCGGCTGCGTGGTGTTCGCCGGAGCGCTCTCGTTCCGGCTCTCGATCCAGGGTCTCGGGTACCAGATCAACAGCGAGCTGTTGCAGGCCCTGCCGTTCCTCGTGACGATCGTCGGGATGGCATTGTTCGCCCATCGTGTGCGGGCACCGGGCGCGCTCGCCCGGCCGTTCGTGCGGGGCCTCAGGTAGACCCACACCAGGATGGTGGACATGGACGAGCGAGCACTGGGCAGCACGGGCATCCACGTGACGCCGTTCGGGCTGGGAACGATGGTGCTCGGGGCGTGGGGGAACACCGACCTCGACGCCTGTCGCCGGATCATTAACCGTGCGCTCGACGCAGGGATCAACCTGGTCGACACCGCCGACATGTACGGGGGTGGCGAGAACGAGCAGATCGTCGGAGCGGCGATCGCCGGGCGGCGCGACGACGTGGTGTTGTGCACCAAGTTCCATCACCCGGTCGGCGATCACAGCGACCCGAACCGGCGCGGCAACTCGCGGCGATGGATCGTGCAGGCGATCGACGACAGCCTGCGCCGACTCGGTGTGGACCACGTCGACCTGTACCAGGTCCATCGCCCCGACCCGTCGACCGACATCGCCGAGACCGTCGCCGCCCTCGACGACCTGGTGACCGCCGGCAAGATCCGAGCCTGGGGGACCTCCACGTTTCCGGCCGAACAGTTGGTCGAGGCGCGGTGGGCGGCGGAACGGCTGGGTCGTCGCGGCCCACACACCGAGCAGCCGCCGTATTCGATCCTGGCGCGTGGGATCGAGGCCGACGTGCTGCCGACAGCGCAGCGCCTCGGGATGGGCGTGCTGGTGTGGAGCCCGTTGTCGGGCGGCTGGCTGACCGGCAAGTACACCCGGTCGCAACCGGCGCCGGACGGCAGCCGGGCGTCGACCAACGCCGACCACTTCGACGGTGGCAACGCCCAGAAGTTCGACGCCGTCGAGCGACTGGCGGCGATCGCCGCCGACGCCGGACTGTCGCTCACCCACCTGGCGTTGGCCTGGGCGGTCGAACATCCGGCGGTCAGCTGCGCCCTGCTCGGTCCACGGACCGAGGCCCAGCTCGATGATCTGCTGGGCGCCGCCGGTCTGCGTCTCGACACCGACCTGCTCGATGCGATCGACGGCGTCGTCCCACCCGGCCACAACCTCAACCCGGCCGATGTCGGCTGGACGTCACCGGCGCTCGCCGCCGTACAGCGAAGGAGACCACGATGAAGGCGATGCGCTACCACGAGCCCGGCGGCGTCGAGGTCCTGCGGCTCGAAGACGTGCCCGATCCTGCACCGGGTCCGGTGGACGTGGTGATCGACGTCGCCGCCACGGCACTCAACCGGCTCGATGCGGTCCAGCGCAACGGTTGGTACCAGCTTCCCAGGGTTCTCGTACCCGCACATCGCGGGGATGGACATGGCCGGTGTCGTCTCGGCGATCGGCTCCGACGTGACCGAACTCCGGATCGGGGACCGGGTGGTGGTCGACCCGTCGATGGCGGGTGTCGACGAACGTTCCGAACTCGCCGGGCGAGGGGACCTGTACGGCGACCTGGGTGTGCTCGGGGCGACCTGTGACGGTGGCTACGCCGAACGCTGCCTGGTTCCGGCCAGCCACGCGTTCCTGGTCCCCGACGAGATCACGCTCGACGCTGCCGCCACCTTTCCCACCTGCTACCTGACCGCCTGGCACGCCTTGTTCGAGGTCGGCAAGCTGCAAGCCGGCGAGACCGTATTGATCCACGCTGCCGGCTCCGGTGTGTCGGTCGCCGCGATCCAACTCGCGCTCGACGCCGGGGCGACGGTGTACGCCACTGCCGGCACCGACGACAAGTGCGAACGAGCCTTGGCGATGGGCGTGACGGCGGCGCTCAACAACCGGACCGGTGATGTCGCCGGGTGGGCGCGCGGTCTCACCCATGGCCGTGGCGTCGACATGGTGTTCGACCACGTCGGCACCGCGTTGTTCGGGCCGTCGCTGTTCGCGATCGGGGTGCGCGGGCGGTTGGTGAACTGCGGGAACTCGTCCGGTGACCAGGCGACGATCCCGTCGCTCGGCTACCTGTTCCACTCGGGGATCTCGATCATCGGCTCCGATCCGTACCGGCCCGAGGAGTTCGGCCCGGTGTGGAACCAGTTCTGCGAGCGTCGGTTCCCCGTCCACATCGACAGCGTGTTCGCCCTCGCCGACGCCGGCGCGGCACAGGACAAGCTGCTCGGCAACGACGTGTTCGGCAAGATCCTGTTGCGACCATGACGAGCAGGAATGCTGATGTTCGAGCCGCGTGACGCGCCGTACCCGGAGTTGAAGAAGTCGCACACGATGGCGCGGACCGGGCGTCCGTACACCGACTTCAAGCCGCCTGCGGCGGCGCCGGTGTGGGCCGCGATCGAGGGGCTCGGCCGGTATCACGTGCTCCTGGCGGCGATCGAACTCGACGCGTTCGACACGCTGCGCGATGCCGGGCCGTCGACCTCGCAGGAGCTCGCCGATCGGATGGGCGCGTCGGAGCCACACCTGGCGGCGTTGCTCGACGGGGTGGTCGTGCTCGGCCTGCTCGACAAGACGCACGATCGCTACGAGCTCAACGACGCCGCCAAGCGCTACCTGGTGAGCGACGGGCCGGCATGCATGGCCGATCTGGTCGGCGTCGCCCCCGGGCCCCACGACAACTGGACACGGCTTGCCGACACGGTACGCAACGGCCGCCCGGCGACCCCGATCGAGGATGATCCGGCGGCGTTCTACGTGCCGCTCGTGGAGGGCACCTTCACCACGATGTGGCGCACCGCCACCCGCGCCGACCTGAAGATGCGGTACTCCACCAACCCGGCGGCGCGGGTCCTCGACCTCGGTGCCGGTGGAGCCCCTTGGGCGATCGCCATGCTGACCGCCTGCCCGCAGGGGACGGCGGTCGTCAACGACTTCGACGGCGTGCTCGACGTGGCCCGCCGCAAGGCCGCCGAGCACGGTGTCGCCGAACGGTGCGAGTTCCGGCCGGGCAACTACTTCGAGATCGACATCGAGCCCGGCGAGTACGACATCGTGGTACTCGGGCACGTGTGCCGAGCCGAGGGCGCCGACGGCGCCCAACGGTTGATCGACCGGGCCTTCGGTGCGTTGCGCCCGGGCGGGCGGCTGGTGCTGGCCGACTACTTCCAGGACCCGGAACGCAAGCTCAACCCGCACGCCGTGATGATGGGGGCGACGATGATGGCGAGCACGTTGCGGGGGTTGACGTTCACGACCGACGAGTTCGCGATCTGGCTGCGTGCCGCCGGTTTCGCCGACTTGCGTCTGATCGAGCCGATCGGCTTCCAGCAGAGCATCGTGGCGAGCAAGCCGTGACGTGCAGACGGGAGCACCGATGACCAAGCAGATCCTGGCCCACGGCGACATCGTCACGATGGACCCCGGGCGTCGCGTCTTGACGGGCGGAGCGATCGTGTTCGACGAGGCCGGCATCATCGATGTCGGGTCCAGCTCGGCCCTGCTCGCCGCCCACCCAGACGCCGTCGTGTACGACGTGCGCGGCAGCGTGGTCACGCCCGGCATGGTCAACGCCCATCAGCATCAGACCGGTGACCCGCTCGTGCGCAGCTGCATCCCCGATCTGCTGTCGTCGGGCGCAGCGATCTTCGAGTGGGCGGTCCCGATCCATGCCGCCCACACACCCGACGACGACCAGCTCTCGGCCACGCTCTGCTCGCTCGAGTCGCTGCAGAACGGCGTGACCACACTGATCGAGGCGGGCACGGTCGCCCACCCCGATCGAGTGGTGGCCGGGATGCACGCCGCCGGTGTGCGGGGCACGATCGGGACGTGGGGATGGGACATCGAGGCCGGGCCGTTCACGGCACCCTGCGACGAGGTGCTGGCGCGCCAGCGCGCCGTGGTCGAGGCGTACCCAGCGGGCGGCCTGGTCGAGGGATGGGTCACGCTGGTCGGTCACGATCTGGCCTCCGATGCGCTGCTGGCCGGCGCCTCGCAGCTGGCGCGCGATCTGGGCACCCGGATGACCATGCACCTATCGCCCACGTCGAGCGACCCGGAGCGCTACCTGGAGCGGACCGGGCGACGTCCGGTCGCCCATCTCGGTCACCTCGGCGCGCTCGGCCCGCACCTGCTGCTTGCACACGGCGTGTGGCTCGACGACGAGGAGGTCGACCTCGTGTTGGCGTCCGGAACGGCGATCGCCTACTGCCCGTGGGCGTATCTGCGGCTCGGGCAGGGCGTCACACGCATGGGTCGCCACGCCGAGATCGTGGAGCGCGGCGGGCGGGTGGCGCTGGGCTGCGACGCATCGAACGCCGGCGACACCGGCGACATCCTGCGGGCCGCCGCCGCTGCCGCCGGGATCGCCCACGACGGGCGGCTCGACCCGGAGCGGTTCGGTGCCCACGACGCCTTCGAGTTGGCCACGATCGCCGGCGCCGAGGCGGTCGGGATGGCGGACCGGATCGGGTCGCTGGAGGTCGGCAAGCAGGCCGACATCGTGGTGCACGCCACCGACGGCTGGGGTTGGTCGCCACGTGGCGACGTCGGCCTGCAGCTGGTGTGGGGGACCGACGGTCGCTCGGTCAGCGACGTGTGGGTGGCAGGCCGGCGCGTGATCGCCGGTGGCTGCAGCACCATGCTCGATCAGCAGGCGCTATCGGAGGCGGCCGCCGACGCTCAGCGTTCGTTGCTCGCCAGGACGGGCCTGAGCGTGCCCCACCGGTGGCCCTACATCGACGCTCGATGACGTCGCCCCGGCACAGATCGTGATGCGGCCGAAATCGAGCGTTCACATCACCCTCGTACCGTTCGGGATCGCATGCCGTCGCCGCTCGATCCCGACTCCCCGTACACGCTGACCGCCACGCCGGAGTCGTGCTACTGGGGGTATCTCGATGCTGCCCAACCACCGGTGATGACGGTGGAGTCGGGCACCGAACTGTGGTTGGAAGCGGTGACCCACCATGCCGGCGACGCCCCCGACTTGCTGATGGACGGCGGCATCACGGCGATCTGGGAGGCGATCGCTCCAGCGGATCGGGCCCCGGGCGTGCACATCATGACGGGGCCGATCGACATCGCCGGAGCGATGCCCGGCGACACGCTCCGCGTCGAACTGCTCGAGATGCGCCCGCGTCTGCCGTTCGGTTCCAACTGCGCCGCCAACTGGGGCCTGTTCCATGCTCGCTTCGGCAAGGAGCGGATCACGATCTACGAACTCGACGATGCCGCCGAGGGCACCTTCCCGGCGACCGCCCGTCCCGCGTTCGGGTTCGATTTCAAGGCGCTCGCGCTGTACGACTCGCCGGGCGTGATCAGCCCGCCCGATCACGATGCGAGGACACCGTTCGGGCGCCAGGTGAGCGTGCCCGTGCGCCCGCACCTCGGCGTGATCGGCGTCGCACCACCCGGGTCGGAGCGCCTGAGCAGCATTCCACCCGGCCGGTTCGGCGGCAACGTCGACAACTGGCGGTTCGGCCCGGGCTCCACGATCTACTACCCGGTGTTCCACGAGGGCGCCGGGTTCTACGTGGGTGACCCGCACTTCGCCCAGGGCGACGGCGAGATCTGCGGCACGGCGATCGAGGCGTCGTTGGACGTGCGGCTGCGCCTGTCGCTGGCGAGCGACGTGACGACCGACGCCCCACTGCTGCGCACCGACACCCAGTGGTTCACGCACGGCTTCGGAGCCGGGCTCGACGAGGCGATGGCGATGGCAGCCGAGTCGATGTTGCAGCTGCTCGTCGACCGTGGCGGCTTCTCGCTCGACGAGGCGTACTCGTTGGCGTCGGTGGCGATCGACCTCGGCATCACCCAGGTCGTGGATGGGGTGGTCGGGTGCCACGCCGCCGTCAGCCACGAGTTGCTCACGCCGTGACAGCGAACACTGGTCAATCGTGGCGGTCGGTAGCGTCCGGCGAGTCGTGCCGACGTAGCGTTCGGTCGTGACTCAGACACTGATTGCAGGTTCGCACGTGGTGACGATCAACGCCGCCCGTGACGTGATCCGGCACGGCGCCGTGGTGATCGACGGTGACCGGATCGTCGCCGTCGGCAAGGCCGACACGTTGGCGCTCCAGTACCCCGACGCCGAGCGGGTCGGGGGCGAGCACTTCGTGGTCACGCCGGGGATGGTCAACACCCACATCCACATCACCGGCGAGCCGTTGACACGCGGCTACGTGCCCGACGACACGCCGTTCGAGGAGAACGTGTTCATGTGGCTCTGCCCGCTGTACTCGGTCTACAACGCCGCCGAGGAGCGGCTGTCGGCCCAGTTGGCAGCGGTCGAGATGCTCAAGTCGGGCACGACCACGTTCCTGGAGGCCGGCACGATCCGGTTCCTCGACGACGTGATCGACGGGTTGGTCGAGGTCGGCATCCGTGGTCGTGTCGGGCGATGGGTGTGGGACCTGCCGCCCGAACCCGACGTGTACCGTCAGCGCACCGACCAGGCGATCGCCCACCTCGAACATCAGCTCACGGCGCACCGGTCGATCGCCGGGGGCCGCCTGGGTGCCTGGTCGATCCTGGTCGGCCACACCACGTGTTCGGACCCGTTGTGGCGTGCCGCGCGCCAGCTGGCGACCGAGCACGAGGTCGGGATGAGCTTCCACATGTCGCCGGCCCGGCTCGACCCGGACGGGTTCGTGGCCGAGTTCGGGCAACGGCCGATGGTGCACCTCGCCGAACTCGGGGTGTTGGGTCCCGACGTGGCGATCACGCACTGCGTCGAGGTCGACGATCAGGAGTTGGCCGTGATGGCGGCCGCCGGTGTGTCGGTCGCCCATTGCCCGACCACGGCGCTGAAGGTGAGCTACGGGATCACCCAGATCGGCAAGATGCCCGAGATGGTGCAGGCCGGCATCAACGTGTCGATCGGCACCGACGGGAACAACGCCTCGAACTACTCCGACCTGCACCGCGCCACCTACCTCGTGGCCGGGTTGTTCAAGGACGCCCGCCGTGACCCGCAGATGTTCCCGGCCGAGGTCGCCTACGAGATGGCCACGATCGGTGGCGCCCGCACGATGCTGATGCAGGATCAGATCGGTTCGCTGGAAGTCGGCAAGAAGGCCGATGTGGTGCTGCACGACATCGATCGGCCCGAGTGGCGACCGCTGTTGAACGTGATGAACCAGCTCGTGTGGTCGGCCGACGGGCGCGGCGTGCACAGCGTGTGGGTCGACGGTGCGCTGGTGGTCGAGGCGGGTCGCATGACCACGATCGACGAGCAGCGGCTGTACGCCGAGGCACAGGCCGCAGGCGAGTCGATCACGCTCCGCAGCGGCCTGCCCGACAAGGCCAAGTACCCGGTGTGGTGAACCGGGGTTACTCGATCGTCCAGCCCTCGGGCAGTTGGGCGTCGCCGACCAGCTCGTGGGTGTCAGGGTCCTGCTCGATCCCGGGCAGGTGACGCCACAGGAGGATCTGGTTGTTCCACGGGTCGAGGAACGAGGCGTTGGCGCCGCCGAACTCGGTCCAGAAGTGATTGGTCCACAGCACCTTGCCGCCGTTGGCCGCGGCGGCGTCGAGGATCCGCTCGAACGAGTCGTCGTCGCTGACGAGGATCCAGGCCCGGGTGTGCCTGCCGCCGTCGTGCATGCTCGTGGGCTCGGGCGGGGCAGGGTCGGGGTGCGGCCGGGCGTTCTTGGACAGGTAGATGCCCATGTGCAGGTTGCCGGTCGGCCCGGGCTCGCCGTCGACGAGGAACGTCTGGCCTGGCACGATGCGGTGGAAGATGCCGGGGATCCGCTCCTCGACCTCCCAGCCGAAGACCGCCGAGTAGAAGCGGTTCGCCTCGTCGACGTCGTCGACCGGGAAGTCGACGAACACCAGGATGTTCGGGTAGGTCATGAGCGGTTCCCTTCGATGTCGAGCGGTGAGAGAGCAGTGGTGGCCGGCACGTCGGTCAGCCCAGCCACGGGGTCAGTTTGGCGCGCACGTCGGGGTCGACCTGCAGCAGGAACTGGAGCGAGTCCCAGTAGTCGATCCGGTGGGCGACGTGGTCGCCCTCGACCACGAACCGCATCACACCGCGCAGGCTGGTCGGGGTGCCCTGGAAGCCGGCGTGCATGGTGTACGACGCAACGACCCGGTCGCCGTCGGCTACGACGTCGTCCACGTCGTAGCGCAGACCGGCGAAGGTGGCGAGGAACCCGGGCAGACGCTGGCGGTACGCGTCGCGACCCCGACAACCACCGCCGAGGGCGGCGGTGTGCTCGTTCACGAACTCGGGAGTGACCCACGACGCAACCTGATCCGGGTCACCCGACGCGAACGACGCCAGGTAGCCCGTGGCCACATCGGCGGGTGTCACGAACCCCAGACCTCCTGGGCCTTGGCGTACACGCCCTGGTCGTACGAGAACTCGATCATGTTGCCGTCGGGGTCGCGCAGCATGCAGATGTACCCGATCGGGGCCGGCATGTCGGTGGGCGGAAAGCCCAGGCAGTCGGCGGCCACACCACGTGCCGCGATCAGGTCGATCGCGTCGCGGCTGGTCAGCTCGATCCCGAGGTGGGCGAACGGGGCCAGGATCTCCTGCGGGGCGTTCTTGAACGGGTCGGTCTCGGGGAAGAACTGGGCGACCACCAGGATGAACGGTTTGTCGGCCGAGTCGGACTGGCCGAGCCAGGCGCCGTGCCCCAACTCGTCGGACCGGCGGTCGAGCAGCTCGAGCGGTGTGAACTCGGTGTACCAGGCGATCGTGGCGTCGATATCGCGCACGCGCAGGGCGATGTGGGTCCAGCGCGGTTCGGGCGGATGGGCCGCGTACTGGCGGTCACTCGTGGATTCACTCATGCCGGCGTGACCGTGCTGCGGCGACTTCGACCAGTTGATGCCATGGTGACAACGTAGCTCGTGGTCCGATGGTCTGACCAACCGGGGCGTGCTCTACGATCGGTGGCATGGCCGTGTTCGCCGACAACCCTGTGCTCGCCCACTACTGGCATGCGGTGGCACGGTCGAGTGACCTCCCGTCGGGGCCGCTCAGCCGCCGCCTGCTGGAGCGAGACCTGGTGATCTGGCGCGGCCCCGACGGCGCCGTGGTGGCCGCCCCGGACCGGTGCCCACACCGCGAGTCGCCGCTGTCGATCGGCTGCGTGAACGACGGCGTCCTGCGGTGTCCCTACCACGGGTGGGAGTTCGGGGCCGGCGGTTCGCTGGTGCGGGTTCCCTCGGCGCAACCGGGCGTGCCCGTCCCTCCGACCGGGCACCTGCCGGCGTACCACGCCGCCGAGCGCTACGGGTTGGTCTGGGTGTGCCTCGACGAGCCCGCCGCCGACATCCCCGAGATCGCATGGGAAGGTCGCGACGGCTTTCGCCGGATCAACAACCCGGTCGAGCTGTGGACCACGTCGGCGACCCGCCTCACCGACAACTTCATGGACTACACCCACTTCCCGTTCGTCCATACGGGCACGTTCGGGCGGGCGCAGGACACCGTGGTCCCGCGGTTCGAGGTCCAGCAACTCGACGGTGGGTGGCAGGGCTATCAATACGAGGTCGACGTCAACAATCCCGACAGCGCTCAGGCGATCTCGGGCCAGGTGGCCAAGGTGTTGCACCGCAGGATGAGCACCGGATTCGCGCTGCCGTTCGCGGTGCGCAGCACGATCCAGTACGAGACCGGGCTCGAACACATCCTGCTGCTGCTGTCCACCCCCGTCGACGACGTCACCACCTATTTCACGTTCGTGGTCTGGCGCAACGACGACTTCTCGATTCCGGCCGACGAGGTGATCGCCTTCGACCGGGCGATCGGCGCCGAGGACAAGGTGATGCTGGAGCGCGTGCCCGGGGTCCTGCCCCTCACCCAGACCGGGGTCGTCAGCGTGCAGGCCGACAAGGGGTCGGTCGAATGGCGCCGTCAGTTCGCGGGGCTGCTCGGGATCCGCTGAGCGGAACGAGACGCCGTCGCTGCTCAGGTGCCGCTGAGGGCGGCGACCACCGGGGCGAATGACTCGACGTCGTTCTGGCCGACGATCACGTAGCTGAAGCCCCAGCGCTCGCGGCGTGCCTGCAGATCCTCGATGATCTTGTCGGTCGGCCCCACCAGCGCGAACGGCGACTCGGCGATCACCTCGCGAGGCGCACCGGTGAACTCCGACAAGGTGGCGAGCGCCTTGCCGGTGTCGTCGGTGATGAACACCATGAAGGCCCGGATGTTCATCTCGATCGCGTCCAGCCGGCCGGCTTCGAGCGCAGCGGTGCGGACGATCGCCACCTTCTCGTCGACCGCCTCGGCCGTCATGCTGGCGAACGTCGACTGGTCGACCGCGCCCGACGTGAGCGTGGCGTTGATCCCGACGATGTCGGCGCGACGCGCCGCCAGCTTCAGCACGCGCGGGCCGCCGCCGCCGATCAACACCGGCGGTGGGGACTGGACCGGCTTGGGCAGCCCGTTGTACCCGGTGATCGTGTAGTACTCGCCCTCGAACGAGAACGGCTCGGGGCCGAACGCCGACGTGATGATCGACAGGCCCTCGATGAACCGGCTGATCCGGACTCCGGGAGTGTCGTAGGGGATGCCGGATTGCTCGTAATCGCTGACCATCCAGCCGGCGCCTAACCCAACCTCGACGCGTCCGTCGGACAGCACGTCCATCGTGGCCAGTTCCTTGGCGAGCACGACGGGGTGCTTGTAGTCGTTGTCGTACACGAGCGCGCCGAGCCGCAGCGTGGTGGTGGCGTCGGCGGCGCACTGCAACGCCGGAACCGGCGCCAGCTGATCGCTGAAGTGGTCGGGCATGGTGAGCGTGGAGTAGCCGAACGACTCAACCGTGCGGGCCAGTTCGACCCATTCCGCGCGTGCGCCGGTCCCGTTCACCTGCACACCGAAGCGGAACGGTCTGGATGGCATCGAGGTCATACGCCACAACCGTAACGGTGCGTGCCGGACATCGGGATGATCGGAGAGGCGGACCATTGACAAGGCCGTCGAGGCGCGGCAGTCTGCGGCACGGCACTGCGGTGGTGCCACATCTGACAAGCGGGGGCCGGCCGTGAAGTTGACACACACACACACACACGTCCTGGGCCTCGCCGGGGCGGTCGGCGAGGTTGGTCGATGGCGGTGGGCCTGGTCGGGGCGTTCGTCGTCGGTGATGTGGTTGCTCCGGTCGCAGCTTCCGGTGGCCAACTCGATGCATCTGCGACGGTGGTGTCTGCGGTCCCGGCGGCGACGCTGACGTCGGGGGAACCGTCGTTGGGCTCGGCGGAGTCGACGCCCGAGACGATGGTCGTCGATCCGGTGATCCCACCCGTGTACGCGGTGGCATCGCCTGAGCCGGATCAGGCTGGATCGGCCGCGCTTCGTCCGCCGCGTCCGGTCGTGGCGAAGCCTGCGACGTTGGTCGTGCCTGATGCGGTGGTGCCGGTGGGTTTCGATGAGTCCCTGAGTGTTGAGGTCGTGGGTGCCCGGGACGTGTTGGAGCGGACGTGGCAGAACGCTGACGGTTCTCGGACGACGCAGTTCTCGGTCGAGGCGATCAACTATGTGGCGTCGGATGGTTCGATGCAGCCTGTGGACAACTCGTTGGTTGTCGGTGCAGACGGGGTGGTGCGGAATCGAGCGAACTCGTGGTCGGTGGAGTTCGGTTCAGTCGCGAACGGTGTCGCGGTCCGTGTTGGCTCGGCCGGTGTCGGATGGCGGGCGCGTGACGGGCGGAACGTGCTTCCAGAGGTCGAGCCGGACGGAACGACGATCCGATATGCCGATGTCTGGCCGGGAGTCGATGTCGTGTACCAGGTGTCGGGTTCGCACATCACGGAGTTGTTCGAGATCAAGTCGCGTGAGGCCACGTCAGCGTTCCAGCTGGACGTGCGTGGGGCGGGGTTCGTGCGGGATCCGTCGGGCGAGGGTTGGCGGGCGAGTGGCGAGTTGGGTGAGATGGGTGTGTCGGTGCCTGAGCCGTTTGCGTTCGACTCGACCGGCGAGCCGGTGGAGGCCCAGATGTCGATGACTGCGCCGGTGTCGAGTGCGGGCGAGGTCGTGCCTCAACTGGATGGCTCGGAGGCTGATGTGAACCAGGTCGTCAGCGTGGCGGTCGATCCGACGTGGTTGGCGTCGCTGCCGCTCGATCGCTTCCCGGTGACGGTCGACCCGGATGTGTACATTCCACCGAGCTGTGGTTGCGGCTCAACGGTGCAGGCGTACAAGAGCGACGGCACGGTGATCACCGATGGCTACGCACGCTTCGGTGGAGTGGACGAAGGCCTTGTCGTGTGGCGGAACTGGCGGTCAAACGTTGCATATGACATTTCCTCGGTCTTCGGAGCTCACGTGTTCCAGGCGCACCTGAGGTGGGCGCCCAACGTCACGCCAGCCGCGTCGGGCACGCATCTTTCGGCAGCACGGGTGGCGACCACCTGGGCGTGGCATACACCGCCGTTGCCGTGGCGTATTTGGGACACGGTAACAGCGGGTCTGCCCTCCTACCAGGATCAGTATCAGTCCGACGCCTTGTCCGATGCGTACAACGTGTGGGCGATGAGCAACTCATACGGGGCGTTGATGCTCTCCGGTGATGAGGCGGTTGAGACGTCACTGAAGAAGGGTGTCCCCGACCTGTACTTGAACTACAACCGGCCGCCGACGGCGCCGTCAGGTTTCTCGGGAGTATCTGATGGTGGGCACAAGTTGGACTGGGGATTCGCGAACCTCGGTAGCGATCCCGAGGGTCCGATGTCGTACACGTACTGGGCGACGACCGGCGCGCCGTACGGTCAAGCGGGAGTCACAAACCAGTGGTTGTGGTCGAGTGACCCGGGGCAGGTGAACTTCTACAACCATGTCGGTCAGACGATCTACTACGGGGTCGATTGGACCGACGGGTTCGCGGGTGCGCCGTGGGTCGCGGCGACCCCGCCGCACAGTGGCCGTTCGAGTTCGTCGTGGGTTCCGGTCAACCGCAACCCGGCGCAGATCACGCCCACGAGCCCGGTCGACGGGCTGGTGAGCACGACGTTCGCGCACACGTTGGCGGCGACGGTGGGGTCAGACCCGGACGGGGATCCGTTGTGGTTCCGGTTCTACTACTGCCCCGACAGCGCGTGCGGGTCGCGGACGTACCCGTCAGGTGGAGGGTGGACGGCGACCACGACGGGTGCGTCGATCTCGCAGGCGGTGACGTTCCCGACGCCGGCGTCGCCGTTCTCGCAGCAGCCGTGGTACTGGGGGGTCGAGATCAGCGATGGTTGGACCAACGTGTTGGCGAGCTGGCCGAACATCTGGTCGATCACGGTGACGAACCCGGCCCCTTCCGCGACGAACCTTCCCCCCACGACGCAGCTCTTGCCCTTGACGGGGCCGCGGCCGACGTTGAGCGCGACCGTGAACGATGTGACGCCGGGGCAGTCGCCGCAGAATGTGAACTACCGATGGGTGCTGATCCCGGCGAGCGGATCGGGCACGTTGGCGTCCTCGCCGTGGGCGAATGCGAACTCGGGAACGACCGTTTCGTGGCAGGTGCCGGCCGGGCTCGTGTCGTCGTTGGGCTATCGCTGGACGCTGGAGTTGCGTGACCCGTTGATGGGAACGGCGTCGTACAGCGGCGATATCAAGACGCAGGGTCGGCTGGGGGCCGATTCGGTGTCGCCGATGCAGGGCGCTGGGCCGGTGCAGGTGAATCTGGCGACTGGCAACGTGTTCCTCGCCGGCGCGGCCGGCAAGTCGATCGCGACGGTGGGTGGCACGGTCGGGGTTGGGTATTCGTACAACTCGCAGGACCGTTCAGGCGCCGGTCTGAAGGGCACCTATTACGTCGACACCGGCGGCGTTGTCGGGCCCGACCCTTCCGAGGTCAAGTTGGTCCGCGTCGACGGTCTGCCGAGCTTCGATTGGGGTGCGGGCACGCCAGCTGAGTCAATTTCGTCGGGCCCGTTCAAGGTGCGGTGGGAGGGATACGTCCGTATCCCGGCTTCGGGTGCGTGGAAGTTCGCCGGGGGGAGTGGGAGTGGTGACACTGTCACGATCACGCTCGACACCAGCCCCCAGACGGTGTTCTCCGGCTCCGGGCAGGCGCTCGACTCCGACACCTTGTTCTCGTCGGCGCTCGCAACCCCGGCGCTGGCGGCAGGGGTAATCGTCAAGCTCACGATCGACTACACCCACACGTCGGGGTCTGCCAAGGTCGGTTTCCGCGCCCAGATGGGCGGCGCCGAGTACGCCGTGACGCAGGACTGGTTCACACTCGATCAACCAAGCCTGCCGATCGGGTGGAATCTCGTGGTCGACAACGGGACCGCTGCTCGGTGGCAGAAGGCGACCGTGAACGAGACCACGATCGTGCTCACGGCTACGGATGGCTCGACGACCACCTTCGACAAGGTCGTCGGCGCCAACGGCAAGGTGTCATGGCGACCGCCCGTTGTAGAGGACGACATCGTCGTGCTCAACAGCGACCTCACCGTGACGGTCCACGCCGCCGGCGGGGGACAGGACTACCAGTTCGACAAAGCGGGGGCGTTGGTGTCGGTCACATCGGTCGCCGACGACCTCAAACCCGCCGGTGCGCTGACGGTACGAGATCCAGCTACCGGCAAGGTCACCGAGCTGCGCGACAGGCTCGACACGACCAACACTCGCAAGATCACGCTGCACTATCAGGGCATCGGCAGCTGCCCGGCGGCACTCGGCGCGCCCTATGACGCCACCGCCCCCGCAGGCATGCTGTGCCGGGTCACCTATCCGGACGGGACCGAAACCAGGTTGTACTACTCGGGTGGGATGCTGGCCCGAATCTCGGACCCCGGCGACGAGACGGCACCGGTCGCCGCACCCGAGGGCCGTCAGATCACCGAGATGGTATGGAGCAACGGCCGACTGGTTTCGATCGTGACGGTCGCCAACTCGGACCGCATCGCTGCTCAAAACGCAGGCCTGGTGACGACCGGCGTGATCCCCGCCGGCGAACTCGACACCGAACTCGTCTGGAACGCTGACCCAGCCCTACGGCGTCCGGATTCGATCACGCTCCCTCGCCCAGTCGTCGGGCAGGCTCGCCCCCAGACCAGCTTCACCTGGAATCCTTGCCCGGGTGTGTGCTCGACCGTCGTGAGTGTCGCCCCACTCGGCGTCGTGCGAACCGTCGTGTTCGACTCGACCGGTCGCACCGCATCGGACGCTGACGCGCTTGGCAGAACAACCACGATGACCTGGGCGAACAACGTCGACGTCGCGCTCAGCTCGGTCACGGGTGGGCGGATGAGCACCACGATCTACGACGCCGACAACCATCCGACCGACGCCTACGGTCCGGCGCCGGTCGCCTGCTTCAATGCGTCGACCCGAGTACCGAACGGTACGTGCACCGGGACCGGTGCGGTACCGCACACGAAGTACGAATACGACCACAACCTCAAGGGGCTGCAGGGCGCGCATTGGACGACGCCAGACTGGAGCGGTGCCGCCGTGTCGCACGCGATAGCCCCGAACACTTCTGGCGCGATCGACTACTCGTGGGCCGGCGGGACCGCCCCCGCCGGCGTGCCCGGAGACAACTGGTCGGCACGATTCAGCGGTGTCTACAACCCTGGCGTGACGGGGGCGTTCACGTTCCGGCTGATCGTCGGCGCCACCGACACCGCCACGATCTACCTCAACGAGACCGCGATGGGCACCGCGACCGGTGGTGTCGCTGGTAACCAGACCACGATCAGCGGGTCGATCAGCTCGACCAATGCGATCCGCGTCCGGATCGACTTCAAAGCCGGCACCGGCGACAGTGTGCTGCGGCTCGGCATCACCGCGCCCGGCGGCAGCGAGTCATTCACATACGGAACCGCGATCAAGCCTGGCTTCTACTACACCACGCGGACCACGGTCGATGACGCCGGCTCGGGCGTGCCAGCCAGTTCGGTGACCGAGACCCGCTTCGACGAAGGCGTCGACGCCGTGTACGGCGTGGCGACGTCATCGACGATCGACCCGAACGGGCTCGCGTTGAGAACACTGACCGGGTTCGAGACACCTGGCGCCCCGGGCTCCGGGTCGCTGCTCAGGCGGACTCGGCGCACCCTGCCGGCTTTCGCTGCCACTCCCTCCGATACGAACTCGACGACGTACACCTACCATCCGTTGACCGGTACCGGGTCGTCGCGTGACAACCCGTGCACCACCGCGGTGGAGTCGATCCCGCAAGGCGGGTTGCAGATGACATCGAAGCTGCCCACAGCTGGAGTTGGTGGGGCGGTCGAGACCGAGACGATCTACGACATCCTCGGCCGGCCTGTCGCGTCTCGGTACACCAACGAGTCAACGTACGTCTGCACGACCTACGACGCCCGCGGCCGTGTCACCGAGGTCAAGTACCCCGCCGACAGCGTCTTTGCGTCGGGCCGTACGGTGACCTACACGTACCGTGTCGGTGGCGACCCGTTCACCAGCTCGATCGCCGATGGGTCCGTGGGCGGATCCACGAACGGTTCGACGATCACCACCGTCGTGGACGCGCTCGGGCGAGCGGTCTCGTCGACCGACGTGTGGGGCAAGACCAGCGCTACGACGTTTGATCAGGCTGGGCGCGTCACCGGGACCACCGGACCCGAGGGGGCAATCGTGCGAACATTCGACGCTGCCGACCGCTTGCTGTCGCAGGCACTTGACGGCGCGACGATCGCCACACTCACCTACAGCCCACTCACCGACAGCCTCGATCCCGGCAAGCTGGTGACCGTCACCTACCCGAGCGGTGGCGGCAACGGCACGTTCGGCACGTTGACCTACGACTCGCTCGGACGTGTCCAGTCGATCGTGTGGCGCAAGTCCTCGGACAACTCGCTGATCACCTCCGACGCCGTAACCCGTTCGCTGACCGGCAGGGTGCTGACCGACACGATCGACGGGTCCCTGGCGTGGACGTACACGTACGACGGTGCCGGCAGACTGACGCGCGGCGTCGGGTCCGGGCACGACTACCAGTACGGGTACGCAACCACAGGCGGCTGCGGGGCGAACACCGCAGCTGGCGCGAACTCGAACCGAACCACGATGACCGATGGCGCCGTGACGGTGAGCTACTGCTACGACAACGCCGACCGGTTGACCTCGTCGACGCAAGCCGGGTACACGGGACCGATCACGTACGACACGCACGGCAATACCGCGACGATCGGCGCCCAGACCTTGGTGTACGACGCCGCCAACCGGCACATGACCACCAGCGGGTCGGCCGCTGCCGGCCAGTCGACGACGGTGTCCTATCAGCGCGACGCGACGAACGAGATCGTGGCGCGGACTGCGACGATCTCGACCCAGTCGACGATCGGTGTGCGCCAGACGTCTTCTGCGACGTCCGGTGGGTCGAACGTCACCGGTCTGACGATTGTCAAGCCGGTGGGGCTGGTCGCTGGTGATGTGTTGGTGGCTGGGTTGACGGTTGGGTCGTCGGGGGCGGTGACGGCGCCGGCGGGGTGGAGTACGGTGCAGTCGGTGTCAAATGGGACGGCTGCGCGCACGGCGGTGTTCGTGAAGTTGGCGTCGGGGGCTGAGCCGGCGAGCTACGTGTTTTCGTGGTCCGGGAGCGCCAAGGCGGCGGGCGGTGTGGTGGCCTACACGAATGTCGATCCGGCGTCGATGGTGGCGGTGTCGGCGACTGGCACGAATGTGTCGTCGACGTCGCAGGTTGCACCGGCGGTGTCGACGACGGGTGACGGGCAGTTGGTGGTGCGGGTGTGGGGTGTCAAGTCGTCGGGGACGTTCACGCCGCCGTCGGGTGTGAGCGAGCAGATTGACGTGACGGCGACCGCTGGCCAGGCGGTGTCGTTGTCGCTCGGGCATGCCAGCCAGTCGGTGGCTGGCGGGTCCGGCACGGCGACGGCGGTGTCGTCGGGGAGTGGTGTTGGGGCGCATGTGACGTTGGCGTTGCGTCCGTTGACGACGGTCACCCAGACGGTGGTTCGCTATTCCGGTGGGGCGGTGTTGGATGCGGCCAACGCGATTGTGGAGCGCACGATCGGTCTGCCGGGTGACGTGTTGGTGACGAAGCGGTCGGCTGGTGATGTGTGGTCGTATCCGAATGTTCATGGTGACATCCAAGCGACCGCCAACGCCTCGGGTGTGAAACAAGGCGCTACGGCGGTGTATGGACCGTTTGGTGAGAATGTGTCGATCACGTTCGACAACTCGGCCGGCAACATCGATTTCGGTTGGGTTGGCCAGCATGAGAAACGCGGTGAGCATGAACCCGGTCTCAGGTCGGTGATCGAGATGGGTGCCCGCGTCTACGACCCCACCCTCGGCCGCTTCCTGCAGATCGACCCTGTCGAGGGTGGCACCGCCAACGACTACATGTACGTCACCGACCCGATCAACATGTACGACCTCACCGGGCTAAGCGGCAACAGGGGCCGCGGGGAGGCGCGACGGCTTGGCGCACGCAACTTGCCTTCGCGAGGCCCATTCCGCTACGTACCTCCGCGCCAGAGTCGAGGTCAGCCTGCTCGAGTTCGAGGGCAGCAGGCGTGGGTGGACGACAAGGGCAACATCTGGCGACCGGACAAGTCCGGGCACCGCGGGCCGCACTGGGACGTCACCGGGAAAGATGGGCGTCATACAAACGTCGATGAAAATGGTCGCGTCTTGTCGGCTGGGACATCCGATAGTTCCGCACCCGCTAGTTCGGGCGGTAGTTGCCTGTCCTGCCGACTCGGGATGCCCCCGATTCCAAACCCCTCTGACGAAGTGGCAACGGCGATCACCGCGGTCGCTGTTGGTATCGGGCTGGCGTTGTGGGGGCTTGCTGATGGATAAAGCTGCATTCGGCAAGGGAGTCGAGTAGATGGACCCGGATGAAATTTACCCGCGATGGGCGCTGCCGTCGTTGCGTTCTGGCAGGGCCGAGTTCGTCGTCGCGCTCGATCAACCTTGGGCCGACTCCTGGCCAGGCCAGATCAAGGGATTGCTGGCGACAGGCGACGACCAGGCGTTTGGTTTGGACGAAGTCGTGATCGATTCGGACACGGTGGCCGCGTGGATCGGCGGGTTCCTGCTTGGGTCTATGCCGTCGCTTGCCCGGTTCTGTGGGTACTACGACTACGACTACGACAAGGACGAGCAGGAAGCGACGCTCATCGAGGCGACGTATGAACGAAAGATTCGGCGATTTCTCACGTCCGGAAAGCTGTACCTGCATTACAACGTCGTGGCCATGACACCCTCAACCCCTTCGTTCATCTCCGAAGACGGCAACGAGTATTGGACGTTGAGCGGCGCCCTGTTGTTGTCGTTCGATGCTGCTCGGTCTGGTTGGAAGGTCAGAGACGAGCAGCCCGATCTTGATGGGCCGTACCTTCCGGGAACGGCGTGCGGCGACGACTGGCACGATTTTCACGAGGTCGATGGATTCGGTCCCGCGGACGTGTGTGTTCGGTGTGGATTTGTGCAGATGTAGCTCTCCAGTCGAGACCGGGCGCACCGCGATCTAGGGCGTCTTTGCGACGCTCCAGAACCCGGCGCTGCTGCGGGGACCGAGATCGCTGCCCGGCTCAGGCGGCTGACGTCGGCGGTGGGGCCGGGATCGGTAGTGTCGGGCGCACTGTGCGTGTTGGTTGGCTGTTCCGGATGGCGCTCGTCGTCGGCGCAGGTGCGCTGCTGCTGACCGCCACCACCGTCGCCGTGGCGCCACGCCTCTGGCGGATCGCCAACGCCCACACCGAGACGCCGGTCGAGCTGCGCGATTTCGCCGATCTGGCGGCGCGCTCCTACATCTACGACGCGCGCGGCAACGAGATCGGCGCCTTCGAGATCGAGAACAGCCAGCCGGTGGCGATCGGCGACGTGCCCGCCCACGTGATCGCCGCCTTCCTCGCTGTGGAGGACCGCGAGTTCTACGTGCATCACGGCGTCAACGTGCGCGGCCTGTTCCGCGCCACCCTGTCGAACTTCGCCTCCGACGGGCCGGTCCAGGGCGCGTCGACGATCACGATGCAGGTCGTCAAGAACGACTACATGGCCGGGTTCGAACGCGACAGCCGCTACAAGCTGCTGCAGATGACGTACGCCGTGCGTCTCGAGAAGCACAAGACCAAGGCCGAGATCCTCGAGCGCTACCTCAACACGGTGTTCTTCGGCCAGAACTCCTACGGGCTGGCCGCCGCCGCCGAGACGTACTTCGGCAAACAGGTCGGCGAACTGACCCCGATCGATGCCGGGTTCCTCGCCGGGCTCGTCCAGGCGCCCAGTACCTACGACCCGATCACACACCCGGAGGCCAGCCGCACCCGCTTCCTCCAGGTGCTCGATCGGCTCGTGGACGACGAGCAGATCACTGCGGCCGAGCGCGACGAGGCGCAAGCGACGTTCGTAATCCCGGTGCGGATCCTGCGCCGGCCGGACCGCGTGACCGAGCGCACCTACTACGGCGAGGCGCTTCGTGACTACCTGTTGAACCGCAGCGACATCCTCGGGAGCACCTACCAGGAGCGCTACACGCGCCTGTACCGCGGCGGCCTGCGGATCCACACCACGCTCGACCCGCTGGTGCAGTCCAAGGCCGAGGCGGCCCGCAACGAGCTGCCCGACAACGGGCTCGGGATCGATGCCGCCCTGACCTCGATCGAGAGCACGACCGGGGCGATCCGGGCGATGGTGGGCGGCAAGGGCTTCATCCCTGGCGAGCGCGAGGTCAACCTGGCGCTGGCCCCGAGCCAGACCGGGTCGAGCATCAAGTTGTTCGTGCTCGCCGCAGCGGTCGAAGCGGGTGCGCTCCCCGAGGACGTCATCGACGGCACCCACCCGTGCACGCTGCCCAACCCCGGCGACCCGGGCAACCCCGAGTTCACGATCGCCGGTGGCGTGAGCGGGGGCGTCGACACGCTGCGCAATCAGACGGTGCGCTCGATCAACTGCGCCTACTCGCGATTGGCGCAGATGGTCGGGCTCAACCGGATGGTCGACACGGTGTACCGGATGGCCTCGAACCCGTACCTGTACCGCGGCCAACCAGCCGAGCAACGCTTCCCGATCTGGCCGTTCGGTGCGTTCTCGATCGGCGCCAACGAGATGAGCACGCTCGACATGGCGGCCGGGATCCAGACGATCGCCAACGAGGGCGTGCACATGGAGCCCTACTTCGTGGAGTCGATCGACGATGCGCTCGGGAACCGGATCTACACCCACTACGACCCGGGCGTGCGGGTGCTCGACCGGGAAGCGGCGTTGATCGCGATCGACATCCTCAAGGGTGTGCTCACCGGCGGGACGGCGCGTGCCGAACTGGCCGGGCTGGCGGGCCGCCAGCCCGCATTCGGCAAGACCGGCACGCAGGAGAAGAACTGGACGGCGTTCTTCGTGGGCGCCACGCCGTACCTGTCGACGGCCGTCATGGTTCGCGACCCCGACCGCTACACCCCGATGGTCAACGTGCCCGAGTTCGCCGCCGCCGGTGTGAACCGTGTGCAGGGCGGCACGTTCCCTGCCCGCATCTGGGGCAACCTGATGGACGCGATCGGCCTCGAACGCGTCGGGTTGGACCAGGACTGGGATCGCCCCGGGCAATACCCGCGTGGCCCGGCTCGGCTGTACCTTCCCGGCAACGAGTGCGTGTTCGACGTGATCGGCATCCAGCCCACCGAAAGTGCGCCGCCCGAGTCGGTCCCTGGGGATGTGGTGACGGAGGACCCGGGCGCGGTCGACGCACCGGCGGGCTTCCGGCGCGCCGTGACGCCGTCGACCGGGCCGCCGGCGACGCAACCGCCGCCCACCGACCCGCCGGCCACGCAGCCGCCGGTCACACAGCCGCCCACGACGGCGGTGCCGACCACGGTCGTCACCACCACGACCGACGTGCTGGTGACCACCACCACGATCGACCCCAACGAAACCACGACCACGACCACCACGCTGCCACCCGTCGCTGGGGTGCCGATCCTGGGCGACGAGACGACCGGCACTACGATCGCCCCTGATGTCCTCGACCCACACGCCCCGCTCCCGTCGGTGCCGCTCACGCAATACGTTGCGCCGTGCCGGTGACCGGGTCGTCACGGTGACGGCATGACCCACCCACTCGTCGATCTGCAGGCCGCCGACACGCTGGTCGACCAGCTGCGGCACCGCAGGGCGCACCTGCCGGAGCAGGCCGAACTCGATGTGGCGCGTGGAGCATTGGCCACGTGGCAGAGCCGGCGCCAGGCGCTGGAGCGTCGGATCGAGGAGCTGGAGGGGGCGATCGGTCAGGCCGAGCGCGACGCCCATCAGATCGACGACCAGCGGGCCCGTCTGGAACGCCAGCTGAAGACGGTGATCGCACCGCGTGAGGCAGAGGCGCTGATGCACGAGATCGGCACGCTCAACGAACGCCGCGGTTCGCTCGACGACGTCGAACTGGAAGCGCTCGAGGAGCAGTCCCTGATCGACGACCAGCTGTCGAGCAGCGTCCCCGAAGGCGAGGCACTGCAGGCGACCGTCGACGAGGCGATCCAGCGCGCCGGCGAGGCCAGCGACACGATCGATGCCGAGCTGCAATCGATCGCCGACCGTCACGACCAACTCCGCGCCGCGATCGACCCGGTCTTGCTCAAGCGATACGACGCGTTGCGCACACACCAGGTCGTCGCTGCCGCCCAGCTCATGGGCCACCGCTGCTCGGGTTGCTTCCTCGATCTGGCTCCGTCGGAGATCGACGAGGTGCGAGCGGGCGCCGACTCGGCGGGCGTGTCGGTCTGCCCGCAATGCAACCGGCTCCTGATCCTCTGACACCGGTCCGGACGCGACGGTGCCCGCCCCCCGAAGGGAGCGGGCACCGCTGATCAGGTCAGCGAAGGATCAGGGCGTGTACTCGAAGATGTACAGCCCGAGGTCGCGATCGCTGGCGGCGACGTACTCCTTGCCGCCGCTCTGGAACACCTGCACGCCCCAGAAGTTGTTGCCGCCCTCGTCGATGAAGAAGCCCTTCTCGACGATCTTGTCGTTCTCGATCTCGATGACCCGCAGGCCGCCCGAGTAGTACGACAGGTACGCCCGGTTGGCGACGTTCTGTGAGCTGGCGACTTCGTGGACCGACAGGTCGCCGGCGCCGTGGGCGTTGCCGGGATCCATCGCCTCGGGAATCGCGTACGTGTCGGTCTGCTGCAGCTTGCCCCCATTGGCGGTGAGTGGGGCCTTGAACAGGCGCACGTAGCCCCACCCGTCGAAGAACGACTCGACGCTGATCTCGTCGCCGAGTGTGCCGACGGCCACGCCGGGGAGTAGATGGCTCTCGATCGCTCCCGGGTCGCCTCCCAGGCACGCCTGCTCGTCGTAGCCGATGATATCGAACAGGTCGTAGCCGACCGAACGCTCGACCGAGAACGCCGGGATCGTCCCGACGACCGACATCGCCAGGGGGCCGCATGCGTCTGCGCCGGCACGGTTGACCACGATCGCAGCGGCGTAGCCGCCGGCGGCTTCCACATTGGCGATCTTCTCGCTGAACGTGCACTCGCCGCGCGACACGACGGCGACCTGGTCGCCGTCCCCGGCCGGGACGGGCTCGTCGATGGTGCAGGCGCGGCCGACGTACACGGTCTCCCCGCTGAGCGCGGTGCCGAGCTCGATCTCGCCGGTCGCATCGCCGGGGATCGCCAGGAACTCGCTGCCGTCCTCGTCGGTCGCCCGCAGGCCGGTCGGGCTGAAGTCCTCGTCGGCGCCGATGAGGTATTGGTTGTCGAGCGTGAACTCCGACTGGTGGGCGTTGCCTTCCGGCGCCTCGGTCAGATCGGTCTGGAAGAGCAGCTCGTCGTCCGGGTCTGCGAAGTCGCTGTCACCGATCAGGGTCGGGTTGGCGGGGTCGTTCACGTTGAGCAGCACGTAGCCACCGTCCCAGTACGACACCGACATCACGAAGTCGCTCCCGACCTTCTTCACGATCATGTCGTGATGGAAGATCTGGGTGAGGTTGCCCGGGCTGGGCTGGACGATCTGCGGGAACTTCTCGTCGAGGTCGTGCTCGGCGATCAGCTTCGGCTTCTTGGGATCGGTGATGTCGACGATGTCGACGTCGGCGCCTTCGTCGTTGTCGACGATCACGGCGTAGGCCTTGTCACCGGCGTCCCAGGTGAACACGCTGTGGATCTCGTTGGCCGCTTTCTTGCCCTGCCCGGCGACGGTCTCGTCGCCGAAGCCCTCGGCCAGCACCGTGGGGCTGCCGGGCTTGGTGACGTTGTAGATGTTGAGCCCGCCGAAGCCGGTCTTCTCGTTGCAGGTCTCGTTGTTGGTGACCAGGATGTCGCCCTTGAACTTCGGCGTGTCGATGTACAGCGCCTGAACGCCTTCGCCCGGGGCGCTGCCCTCCTTGGACTTGACGAACGCGACCTCCTTGGGCGCCGCCGGGTTCTGGATGTCGACGACGTGGACGCCGTTGTACTTGCACGTCTCGCCACCCCAGGCGGCGAGGTAGGCGTAGCCCTTGTGCACGCCGACGTCGGCGATCTTGCCCGGTTCGACGTTCTTGAGCGCCAGCTTGCTGACCAGCGTCACATTGTCGCTGCCGGACGCGATGTGGCCATCGTCGCCGCCGTGCTGATGGTCGTCGAGATGGTGCGTGTGGGTGATCTTGGCGTTGTCGATCACTCCGTCGCTGCTGCCGGCGCCGTCATGAGCGAGCGCCACGCCCGCCGTGGCGGTCGCCGCGATCAGCGCGGCTGCGATCGTGAGTCGGGTACGGCTGTGCATCGGTGTCCCCCTGTTGGTCGTGGTCGATGACTTCAACCAGGTAGACGCCTTTCGGCAACACTGGCAACCGTGGCGCGAAGAGCGCACGGTGCTTCGCCGTCTGACGGCGCTCGTACACTCGGCGAATGCTGTTCTGGTTCGTGGGAACCGCCGTGACCACGGTCTGGTTCGTGTTCCGCGATCCGGCCTTCGACTACCGGCTGCTGATCGTGGGAGCGTTGCTGCCCGCCGTGGTGGACGGCGTGTTCGGCGGGGCGCGGGTGTTGCACAGCGTGACGTTCAGCGTGGCGCTGCTGGCGCTGCTGATGCTGGCGACCACCGGTCGCAAACCGATCCGGCGCTCGTTGCTCGGGCTGCCGGTCGGCACGATGCTCCATCTGGTGTTCACCGGAGCGTGGACCAATTCGCGTGTGTTCTGGTGGCCGTTCCTGGGGCTCGGGTTCGACGGTGCCCGGCACCCGATCGCGGCACGTGGTTGGTGGAACATCCCGCTCGAACTGATCGGGCTGGCGTTGTGCTGGTGGGTGTACCGGGCGGCCCGACTCGATGACCCGGCCCGCCGGGTCAACCTGCGTCGAACCGGCCGGCTCGATCTGCCGCTCTGAACACGACGGTGGCGGGCGGGGCCGGGGTCTGGTTCACTGGCGGGGTGCTCTATCTGGTCCGTCACGGACGCACCGCTGCCAACGCCGACGGGCTGCTGCAGGGGCGGCTCGACCCGCCGCTCGACGCGATCGGGCGCAAGCAGGCAGCCGCCATCGCCGAACTGATCGGCCCGGTCGACACCGTGATCGCCAGTTCGTTGCTGCGTGCCCAGGAGACCGCCGCCCACTTCCAGCAGCCGATCGAGACCGACGACCGTTGGATCGAGTTGGCGTACGGCGAGTACGAAGGGGTGCCGGCGGGGGAGGTGCCACCCGAGGTCTGGCAGGCGTGGCGCACCAATGCGTTGTTCGCCACCAAGGGTGGCGAGAGCTTCGGGTCGCTCGACGCCCGCGTGCGCGAAGCGTGCGAGTCGCTCCGCGAGCGGATTGCGGGCGAGGACATCGTGGTCGTCAGCCACGTCTCGCCGATCAAGGCTGCCGTCGCCTGGGCGCTCAACGCCACGATGGACATCATGTTCCACTGCCACCTGAGCCAAGCCAGTGTGTGCCGGATCAACGTCGGCCGGTTCGGGCCGATCATGCACAGCTTCAACGAGCAACCGGCGTTCTCCGCCGCACATCGCCTGTAGCTGATGCCCATTCTGTTGGCCGGTCGGGCACGAACAGGCGTGTGCCGCCGTCGAACATGACCGTTCATGTCAGATGATGAGACCCCGAAGCCCGAGCTGCGTTTCAGCTCCGACGTCGACTTCTACGATTCGACCGACTTCGCCCAGTTGTTCGCCGAGGTCGACAACGACGGCTGGATCGGTACCGGCGATGCGATGCTGACGCTGGCGCTGCTGCGCCCGGACGGCACCGTCGAGCAGGTGTACCTGCCCGTCCACGTCGACGGCGGGCCGGTCACACGAGGCGTCAGGGTCGCGTTCGCTGTGGAGAACGTCAGCAAGGCCCAGCACGGTGAGACCCAGCTGTCGCTGATCGACATCTCGGGCGCCGACGCGTCCGGCACCGACACGTGGTCGGTGTGGTACGCCCCGATCCGCGACCCGTTCGACTGACCACCCGTTCTTGTCACCAAACCCGCCCTCCCTGACGGACGGTTTGGTGACCGGTTGCGCGCCGTTTCGGTGGTGCCTTCGCCGTCGTGACCGCCAAAGTCGCCGAGTGGCTCGTCGTCGTCGGTCGCGAGGAGGCGGTTGCCCGCACACACCGACGTGACACTCGTTGACTGTCACACCCCCGTGCGCAGAATCGTCACATGGGTGTGGGGCTCGACATCTCCGGCGTGTGCGACGTGCCGGCGTGGGTCGACGCCCCGAACGTCTGGGGCGATCGACTCGGCGAGTCGTTCGAAGCGGTTGCCTCGGCGGTCCGGTGCTTCGAGGACGATGCGTTGGTCGCCCGGCTGTCGATCCTCGACGAGCGCTCTCGTTCCACGGAAGCGGAGCGCTCGGTGGTGCTCGCCGAGCTCGATCGGCGGCGCCTGTACCGGCGCGACCAGCACTGGTCGCTGACGGGGATGTTGCGGTCGTCGGTGGCGTGGTCGCGAACCGAGTGCCGCGACCGTCAGCAACTGGCTCGCCTCGTCGACTCGTACCCGGCTGTCGGTGAGCATCTCTTCGAGGGCTGGCTGGCGATCGGGTCAGCAGTGGCGCTGGCCCGCACCTTCGCCAACCCGCGTGTCCGGGACGCGTTCGATGCCCAGTTCGGCACGCTGTTGAACCGGTCCGCACGGATGGAGTCCGACGACCTCACTGATTGGCTGGCGCAGTGGACGGCCACGAACGACGTGGACGGAGCCCACCGTGACCGCGAGTTGTCGCACGAGCACCGCACGGCATCGCTCACCGAGTTCGACGGCGTCGGCACGCTGGTCGCCTGCTGGGGCGATCTCGACACGGCGGTCAACCAACAGGTGTTCGACAGGTTCGTCCAGGCCGAGTGGGATGCCGACTGGGCGGCGTGCGTCGCCGAGCACGGTGAGGCGGCGTGTGCCGCAGCGATGGCGCGCACGCCGGCGCAGCGGCGCGCCGATGCGCTTTCGGCGATCTTCCGTCGTGCCGGGTCGGTCGAGCCGGGAGGCAAGGCGCCCCGGCTGGTCACCAATATCGTCATCGACTTCGCCACCTGGTGCGAGCTGATGGGTCGTGCCGGGCTGTTCCCCGAGCAGCACGATCACTCGCTGGTGTCGGGCGAGCAGCTCGCCTCGCAGGTGCGCTGCGCCACGATCGACGGCCAGGTGCTGGATCCGGTGTGCGTGCTGCGGGCAGCGCTCGAGAACTGGGTGCGGTTCGTGATCCTCGACGACGACGGCGTGCCGATCAAGATGGGTCGCACGCGCCGGTTGTTCAGCGGGGCAGGCCGTGAGGCCGTGATGCTGCTGTCGTCGCGATGCACGCAGCCCGGTTGCCGGGTGCGCTCCTCGCACTGCGAAGCCGACCATCTCGTCGAGTGGTCGAGCGGCGGCGAGACCGACCCCGACAACGGCGGCCCCCGGTGCCGTGGCCACAACCGGGCCCGCAACCTCGGCTACCGCTCCCGCCGGGATCGGTTCGGTTGGCACACCTACCGTCCGGACGGCACCGAGATCTGCTGACGACGGAGTGATCCACCGGTGTTCGGTGCGGTGGTGAGTCGGCCTGTAAGCGGGACCTATTCCAAGGGGGTCCTGTGACCTGGGGCGATGCGGCCGCACCTCGGTCTACCTGGTGTTATGGTCCCTACCGGTTCCGGTCGGTTCCTGTCGATTCCGAACGTCCTGTGGACTGATTGCGGACCGGAAGGTCCCCGACGGAGGAGGTAGCGACGATGCGAGAGAGCTCGGGAGGGGCGTCGCCGGCGAGGCTGGCGGCGTGGCAGGAGAGGACCTACCCCGCGCTCCGCCCGCCCCCTGACGGTCGTCGACGAGCTCCTCCCTCTCGACCGCTTCACCGAGCTCGAGGACGTCGACCAACCGTCGGTTCCGTTGACTGGGTTGCTATCGGCTACCGCTGAAAGCGATCGAACTCGGGGCAGGTGGGCCCGCGAACAACTCGCCCAGACCGACGACCGGCGTTCGTGGTCGATCATGGAAAGTCGACCGAAACACTCGACCGACGACCAGCGGTCCCCCGGGACTGCTTGGCTCGTAGAACCGCTCCCACATCAGGACGATCGCATTGATGCGCTGGCTGTTGCGAAGCACACCGAGCGCTACATCATCTGCCACCGCTGCAAGGTCGGCGGCGGCTACCCAGTTCGGCGGCAGGTGGAGAACGATCACGCCTGGTCCTTCTTTGGGAAGCTGGGTACGCGCTTGGCCGAGTGAGCGGCTCATGCTCGTGCGCGTCGGGGTCGTCTCGTCGTCCTTCGTCTTGATTTCGACGGCGACCCATCGCTTGTCGACGAGCACTCGGATATCGAAGTCCCCACCGACGGTCCCGGTCGTCTCGACGAACTCTACGGTGTATCCACGTCGCGTTAGGAACGCCGCGACATAGATCTCGGACGCTGCGCCTAGCAGGGTGCGGGTCGGCAGGACGCGTCGCATCTCGTCGAAACCGCGGCAGTCCTGGACGGTCAGGAGGTCGTGGCTGAGACTCTCGATGCGGTAGGTCATGAGTCGGTTGCCGGCATCGTCCTCGGTCGAACCCGTCAGGTAGCGATCGCGGAAACCTCGATCGCCACCGCCAAGGAGCCAGCGACGGCCGACAAGGTCGCCAATCGCTTCGATTGAGACGAGGAAGGGGATCCGCCGCTCCTCGACGCCGGCTTCGCGTGCCTCGTGCTCGTATCGAAGAAGCTCCTCGCGAGTGATTCGGTTCAGGGCGGGCCCGTCCTTGGGCAATCCATCGGGCGAGTAGAGGTCGTCGGGCTCGGAGCCGCGTTCGTCCATGCACACCAAGGTATGCGAGGGGTGTGAAACGTTGCCGGGATCGCGGCCTTTCCTGGGGTCAGGCGACGCCTTCGCGCCAGTCAGGCTCGGCGAGCTCTCCGGGGTCATCCGCGTCGAGGCGGTCCAGCGGAGGCACGATGGGGCCGATGAGGTCGAGCTCGGGAGGGGCGTCGCCGGCGATGCTGAACGAGTGGCGCGCCCGACGGTGTTCTGCCCTCGCGCCGCGGCCGACTCCGTTCCTCGACGAGCTCCCCGACGACCTCCTCGCCGATGTCGAGGCGTCGCGGGCGCCGCGGTGCTCCTGATGGCCACCACGGGGCTGAGGCTCGGCGAGTGCATGGGCCTGACCGTCGACCGGGTGGACTTCCTCCGACGCACGATCCGCGTCGACCGACAACTCGTCGACGGTGGCGGATTCGGCACGCCCAAGACGCGGGCCGGGGTGCGATCCATCCCGGTGCCGGCGGCAGTCGTCGAGCTCCTCGCCGAGCACCTCGCGGCGTGGCCGGCGGGGTACAGCGGCCTGATCGTCACGACGGTGCAGGGCCGACCGGTGGCTCGGAACCGGTGGGCGGACGCCTACCGGCAGGCGTGCGCCGAGGTCGGTCTCGAGGGGCGGACGAGGACCCACGATCTCCGCCACGTGGCGGCGTCGTCGCTGATCGCATCGGGCCTGTCGGTGGCGGCGGTCCAGGCGGTCCTCGGGCATGCATCGCCGGCGGAGACCCTCGAGGTCTACTCGCACCTGTGGCCATCGGACGAGGAGCGCACACGCTCCGCGATCGACGCGGCGGCGACATGGCTCCGAGCAGCTGCGGACTGATTGCGGACCGACGAGGAGCGAGAACGTGAATCGTCCCTGCTCAGAGGTGGTCGCGGTGGTGAGTCGGCCTGTAAGCGGGATTCTGTCGTCACTTTCGTGACGGATGGCCATCCATCTGTGCGGTCTACCCGAGGGTTGCCCCGTTGCCGGGGCGGACGGGCCGCCCGAGCCCTCTGCTCGACCTTGCTCCGGAAGGGGTTTGCCGAGCCGTGGGGATCGCTCCACACGCTGGTGCGCTCTTACCGCACCGTTTCACCCTCACCTGTGACCGATCGTGTTGCCACGTCCGGTCCATCGGCGGTCTTTCTCTGTTGCACGTCCGTCAGGTCACCCCGACCTGGCTCTCGCCAGCTTCCTGCCCTGAGGAGTCCCGACTTTCCTCGACACCGACGCGAACGCCGACGCCGCGGCCACCCGGCCGACTCACCATCGCCGGGCCAGTGTACGGGTCGCTCGGGTATCCCCGATCCCCGCCGAGCATCGTGACATTCTGGACGCGATGTTGGCGATGCTGTCCACCGCGATCCTCGCTGCCACGGCTGGCACGACGGCTCCCGAGGGAACGGTCGCGCCCGGCGGCGGACGCGGCTCGTCCACCGTCGCCAACGTGATCAGCGATGTGTTCTCCAACATCTCGGGCAACGGGTACCAGACCGGGGCGGCGCTCGTGGTGACCACGATCGCGATCGTGGCGATGCTCAACATCGGCGTGCACCGGCTGGTGTTGGCGCCGGTCGGGATCGGGGCGTTCTGGGCCGGGTGGCTGGGCTGGAACACGTTCACCGGCCAGGACAACCCGCTGTTCCCCGGCGACCTGAGTGCGATCAAGCTGTGGGACGTCGCCTTCACCAGCGACACCGGGTTCCTGATGGTCGTGATCGTCGGCTGCGTGGCCGCACTGTTCCTGTGGCGCAAGGGGATCGCCATCCCCAGCCGCGTGATGCTGCTGGTCGGCGCCGTGCTCGGGGCGTCGTTCCTCTACAACCTGTTCGAAGCCGTCCGGTACGCCTGACGGTCGACCGGTCAGCAGGACTGGTCGTTGTACACGAAGGTGTTGGCGGCCGGCGTCTGGAGCTGCGTCGCGAACCGCTGACCCTCTTCGTTCTTCTTGCCGACCACCAGGTCGATCCCGTTCACGCTGACCGAACACCGAGGGGATCGCGTACGGCACGATGAAACCGTCGGCGCTCTTGTCGACCGGCTGGCCGAAGAACGACGGCGAGAAGATCGGGTCCGGGGTGATCGCCCGGGCAAGCACGACGGCGTGGCGCTGTTCCTCGCCGCCGTACTCCATCAGCGCGGTGCGAATCTCGCCACCCTCGGTCGATGCGACCAGCGCCTGATACGACGCGCCGGCGAACATCTCGAAGGCGTAGGCGATGTTCAGCAGGTCACGATGGAGATCGTCGGTTCCGTCCAGGGCGGCCAGGATCGGGGCCACTGCTCGATCCATGAGGAACGGGTTCGAGCAGGCGAACTCGGTGCCGCCGTTGGCCGTGATCAGCCCGGCCAGACCGGCGGCGTGCTCGACGTGGTCTTCCATGAAGCGATTGACGAGCGTGGACTCGCCGGCCGACAAGGCACCGGTACCGAGCGCCGCCTTGTAGACGTCGAGCGCCGTGTACTCGATCGACTGCATCGTGCGCATGCGCACCACATCGTCGACGATCGCGTCGGGGAGTGCTTCCGGCTTGGTCGCCACGCCGAGACGGCCAGGTGCGGAGCTGCCCGCACGGCCGCCGCCGCAGGCCGCCAGCAGGGCGGTCATCGAGACCGCCAACCCGCCGGCGCGCAGCACGTCGCGTCGGCTGACACCGGCGGCGTCGATCGATGGGGTGGTCTGGGCGGTCACGAGATGGCCTCCGGCTGGATCGGCGGGGTGTCGTTCTGGAACAAGGCGTCGAAATCGTCGCCACGGCCGGAACGCTCGGCGAAGAATGCGGCGTGGCGCGACTCCATCGCCCCGATCGATGCGATCGCCTCGAGCACCTCGGGATCGGAGATCTTGCCGGCGAGGTCGGCGTGGGTGGCGGCAGCGGTGTTCTCGAGGCTGAAGGCGGCGTTCGCAGGCGAGGCCCCGAATACGGCGCTGAGCTGGGTGAACACCGCCTCGTTGCGGGTGTTGGCCTTGACGCCGGTGATGCCTGCCAGGCGTTGGGCGTACGACTCGTGCTGGTTGGCGAACAGCTTCCATGCCGAGCTGGGCGAACCGGAGTCGACCACGACCTGATACAGATCGCGGGCCGTCAGCTCGAGCCCGATGGCGAACTCGGCGAGGCCGAGGTCGGCGTCGGACAACGGGGCGGAAGCGGTCACGAGGGGGATCCTTTCAGAGAATCTGAGCAGTGCTTCGATGCAGTCTAGAAGTCAAGGGCCGACAGCTCTGGAATCCACGCCGCAGTTCGATCGATCGCGGCAGCCCATTCGGCCCGGTCGAGGCGCCGTGCCGGCTCCACCACCGAGTTCGGTGACCAGTGTGCCGATGTCGCCGCCAGATCCGGCCACACCCCGACGGCGGTGCCCGCCAGCAGCCCGGCGCCGACCGTGGTGGCCTCGACCACCGGTGAGACCTCGACCGCACGCCCGGTTGCGTCGGCCAGCGCCTGGACGAACGTGGGGTTGCGGCTCATCCCGCCGTCGACCCGCAGCACGGGGATCGTGAGCCCCGTGTCGGCTTCGGCGGCCTCGAGCAGGTCGGCGCCGCGTTGGGCCACGCCCTCGAGCACGGCGCGCACGATGTGGCGCCGCTCGGAACCCCGTGTGAGGCCGAACAACATGCCGCGTGCGCCGTAGTCCCAGTGCGGTGTGCCGAGCCCCAGCAACGCCGGCACGTAGACGACACCCTCCGAGGTCTCGCACTGGCTGGCCACGTCGTGGCTCTCGGCGGCGGTGGCGATCAGCCCCATGTCGTCGCGCAGCCATTCGACGTTGGTGCCCGCCGACAGCATGATCGCCTCGACGCCCCACGTCAGGGATCCACCGACCGACCAGGCGACGATCGGGAACGTTCCGTTGGCGGTGCGATCGGGTCGCACTGGCGCCGTGCTGCCCGTGCACACGTCGAGCATGCCCCCGGTCCCGAACGTGATCTTGGCGGTGCCCGGCAGGGTGCAGCCCTGGCCCGCCAGCGACGCCTGCTGGTCGCCGACCAGGGCGGCGATCGGCGGCGAACCCGGCAGCGCTGTGGCGACTCCCACGACACCGCACGTGTCGACGATCGTCGGCAGGATCGACAACGGCACACCCATCGTGGCGCAAACGGCGGCGTCCCACCCTTGCCGGGCCATCGAGTACAGCCCCGTCACCGCCGCGTTGGAGTGGTCCGTCACGTGGAGCGTGCCGCCCGACAACGTCCAGGCCACCCACGAATCGACCGTGCCGAAGCACACGTCGTCGGGGTCGCGGTCGCCGAGCGCGTTGGCGAGCAGCCACCCGATCTTCGTGACCGATTGGTTGGGGGCGATCGACAGACCGTGCTCGGCCTTGGCGGTGATGCACTCGCCGACCGTGCGCAGGTCTTGCCAGCCGAGACCGGGACCGATCGGTTGCCCGGTGCGGCGATCCCACAGGATCGTGCTGGCGCGCTGGTTGGTGATGCCGACGGCGTCGACCGCAGCACCACCGACGTCGGCCAGCGCGGCGTGGGCGGCGTCGAGCACGAGCGCGGCCATCGCCGCCGGATCGAACTCGACCAGGCCGGGGAACGGCGTGTCGGGAGCGAACGGCCGGTACTGGATGGTCGCCAGCGAGGCGTCGGCCCGCACGACGGCGGCGCGCAGCCCCGTGGTGCCCACGTCGATCACGAGGATCATGACCGCTCCGATCCGTCGAGCGACGTCGGTCGGATCCCCTTGTCGCGGAGCCGGCCGCCCAACACGCCACCGAGCAGGCCCACGCCGACCACCGCCGATCCGGTGAAGGCGGCTGCGAACCAGTTCACGTCGCCGCCGCGAGCGAGTTTGACGATGATGAACACGATCTGGGCGGCCGTGTACGTGCCGAGTGCCGTGACCAAGCCGTGCTTGAGCGGCAGGCCCACGCCCTGTGCCCACGCCGCACAACCGGCGCCGACCAGGAACCCGGCCAGCGCTCCGACCGACAGCCAGAGGGCGAGCACGTTGTCGTCGCGGCTGTCGGCCGCCCACCGGGCGGCGATCGACAGCGGCACGGCGAACACCAACGCCACACCGGCCCCGGCCTTGATCGCCTGCCAGTCCCAGCGCGGTGACGAGGCGTGGGGAGTGTTCATGGCCACGATGGTGCCCCGAACGGAGTCGACAATCCCAACTTGCCGGGGTTCAGGATCCCGTTCGGGTCCAGCGTGCGCTTGATCGCCTGCAGCACGCCGAACCCCGAGCCGAGCGCCTCGGCCGCGAATCGCGCCCGGTTGAGACCCACGCCGTGGTGGTGCGACAGGTTGCCGCCGGCCGCCAGCACGGCACGCTGCCCGGCGTCCCAGCACGCCACGTACGTCTGCTCGATCTGATCGGGCGGGGGTGTGGCGGCGAACGTGAAGTACAGGCAGGCGCCGTCGAGGTAGCTGTGCGAGAGGTGGCAACTGGCGACGCGTGCGTGCGGCACGCCGAGGATCGCCCGTGTCGTGGCGTCGTACACCGCGTGCAGCTGGGACCACGGGGCGGCGATCTCCATCGTGTCGACCACGTACCCCTTGCGAGTCAACGCTTGCAGCGCCGACGTGTCGTTGCGGTGCTCGAGCCAGTCCTCCACCAGCGTGGGGTCGTCGGCCGTGCCGAGCGACATGGCGACGTGATCGACCACGTCGATGGTGGCATCGACGATCGACGGGTGGCCCTCGTCGAGCACCAGCAGCGTGCAGGAGGTGCCGTCGCCGCCGCGGCCGCGGGCCGACTCGAACCCGTCGTACAGCCGCAGCACCGCCGGTGTGGCACCGGCACGGATGATCCGGCGGCACGCCTCGAACCCCTCGCCGATGGTGCCGAATCGGTATGCGGCAGTGCGACGCGCCTCGGCGACCGGGTGGGCACGCAGCCACACCCGCGTGATGACCCCCAGGGTGCCCTCCGACCCCACGAACAGCTGGTTCAGGTCGGGCCCGACCGCTGCTGCAGGGGCGCCTCCGGTGCGCACGATGCGACCGTCGGCAAGCATGACCTCCAGCCCGACCACCATGTCTTCGATCTTGCCGTACCGCGTCGAGTACTGGCCGGCGCCGCGGCATGCCACCCATCCACCGACCGTGGCGAGCTCGAAGCTCTGCGGGAAGTGGCCGACCGTCAATCCGTGAACGGTGGTGAGTTGGCGCTCGAGGTCGGGGCCGAACACGCCCGCCGCGACCTCGACCACACCGGACACGGCATCGACCTCACCCACCTGATCGAGCCCGGTCAGGTCGAGCAGCACACCACCGAACACCGGCACCGACGCGCCGCACACCCCGCTCCGGCCCGCCGCCGGGGTGATCGGTACACGAGCGTCGTTGCAGGCGGTCAGGACCGCCGCTACTTCGGCCGCGTCGGACGGGCGGACGAGCACGGCGGCGCGCTGCGGCACCTGCCCGGCCAGCGCCCAGTGCAGGGCGAGCGGCCACCAGTCGCGGCTGGCGTCGGCCAGCGCGGCGACATCGGTCACCGTCGTGCAGATCGTGCGCAGGCCGTCGACCAAGCCGGCCGGCAGCTCGACGCCACTGCCGAACCTCGATTCGGTTCCGGTGAGTTCGATCGGTGGGGTCGGGGTCGTCATGACGGTGTGCTGGCGTCGATCTCGCGAGCGGCGAACGAACGGTACTCGGCGATCTGGGCCTCGATCTCACGCTCCGACCAGCCCAGCTCCGGGGCGATCAGCCGCGCAACGTGTGGGGCCGCCGCCACGCAAGCGGCGCGATCCTCCAGGTGCGCTCGTGTGCGGCGCGTGAGCACGTCGGTCAGGGTGCGGGCCATCTCGTGCCGCACGGCGTAGACCGCCTCGGCGCCGACGTACCGCAGCCCCGGCACGAGCGGCTCGCCCAGCGGCGGATCGGCCTCGATCAGCGCCGACACCTCGTGCGCCAGCGTGCCGTAGCGACCGAGCAGGCGTGCGCCGGGGTCGTTGCGGTCGGGCCGACGGAACCCGGCGGCGCCCAGCAGTTCGAGCCGCTTGGTCCGGCTGCGGCGGTCGCCCCGGCCGGTGCGACCGAGTGCCGCGACCGCCACGTTCACGGCGTCCGACGCCATCTCGCGGTACGTGGTGAGCTTGCCCCCGGTCACGCTGACGACGCCGCTGGCACTGGTCGTCACGCTGTGCCGGCGCGACAGGTCGGCGGTGCGGGCGGACGAGGCATCCTTCACGAGCGGCCGCAGCCCGGCCCACACGGCGGTGATGTCTGCCTGGGTGATCGTGGTCGTCAGCGCTGCGTTCAACGCCAGCAGGACGTAGTTGACGTCGGCCGGCTCGACGTGCGGCTCGTCCAGCCCGCCCCCGTGGTCCGTGTCGGTGGTGCCCACGTAACAGTGTTCGAACGTTCCGTCGGGCAGCTCACCCCACGGGATCAGGAACAGGCTGCGCTTGTCGCCGAGCGCCGAGATGATGACGGCGATGTCGTTGCGCACCAGCGACCAGGGGATCGTGATGTGGACGCCCTTGGCGGGGCGCATCGAGTCGGGATGGGTGCCCTCGTCGAGCTGACGCACGTCGTCGGCCCACACACCCGCCGCCGAGACCACCACACTCGCCCGCACGCGGAACGGTTCCGAATCGGGTTCGGCCCGCACCAGCGCCCCATCGGTCCGGCCCGACTCGTTCTTGGTGAATCCCACCACCTCGCACTGGTTGGCGACCACCGCACCGTGCGCCGCCGCCGTCCGGGCGATCGTGAGGGTGAGCCGGGCGTCATCAGCGGCGGCGTCGTAGTACACGAAACCGCCCGAGACCCGCATCGCCGGCAGCGTGGGGCAGTGGGCGTGGGCGCGTTCGGCGTCGAGCTTCTTGTGCAGCTTGCCGATCCGCGCCCCGCCCGTCCGGTCGTACATCCACAGCGCCGAACGCAGCGCTTTGGCGACCTTCTCGGACACGACCCCGTCCTTGTTCATGATCGGGATCAGGAACGGCAGCACCCGCACCAGGTGCGGCGCGTTGTGGAGCAGCCGCTGGCGCTCGTGGAGCGCCTGGTAGACCAACCGCACGTCGCCCTGCTGTAGGTAGCGCAAGCCGCCGTGGACCAGTTTGGAGCTCTTCGACGACGTGCCGGAGGCGAAGTCGTGGCGCTCGACGAGCGCCACCCGGAGCCCTCTGGCGGCGGCTTCGAGCGCCACACCGCAGCCCGTGATGCCGCCGCCGACGACCAGCAGGTCGAACGTCTCGTGCTGCATTCTGTCCACCATCGTGGCCCGCTCGAAGGCCACGGATCGGTCGGGTTGCGCCACGGATCAAGCCTAGATCCACTGGTAGCGTCGCCGGTATGGACGCCGAGCAGATGAACGAGTTCAACCGCGGTGTGATCGCCGAGTTCCGGGCCAACGATGGCAAGGTCGGCGGCCCGTTCGAAGGAGCGCCGATGGTGCTCGTCACGCACACGGGTGCCAAGAGCGGTGTGCAGCGCACGAGCCCGCTCGTCCACACCCGGAGCGGTGACAGCGTGGTCGTCATCGCCTCCAAAGCGGGCGCACCGACCAGCCCCGACTGGTACCACAACATGAAGGCTAACCCCCAGGTCACCGTCGAACTGGCTGGCGAGGCGCCGTTCGAAGCGGTCGCACGCGAAGCGATCGGCGACGAGCGCGACGCGCTCTACCGTGCCCAGGCCGACCTGATGCCGAACTTCGACGAGTACGCCGCCGCCACCACCCGCGTGATCCCGGTGATCGTGCTCGATCGCGTCGGCTGACGGCTGGCGTGGACCATCCGCTGCTCGTCCTCGAGGGGGCGTCGCTCGACGACCACGACACGCCCTCGTGGCATCCGGAACACCGCCGACGGCTCGATGCCGCGCTGGCCGGGATTCCCGAAGCCGAGCTCGGAGACGCCACCGCCTGGCGCATCCCGGAGCTGGCGAGCGTCGACGAGTTGGCAGCGGTCCACGACCCGCGTTACATCGCCGCCGTCGAGTCGTTCTGCGAAGCGGGCGGCGGTCAGCTCGACCCCGACACGTCGGCCACGCCGGGGTCCTGGACCACGGCGCGCCGCAGCGCCGGTGCCGTGCTCGCCGCCATCGACGCCCTGCGCGCCGACGAGTGCGACGTGGCGTTCGCCGCCGGGCGGCCACCCGGGCACCACGCCGTGCGTGACCGAGCGATGGGGTTCTGCCTGTTCAACAACGCCGCCGTCGGAGCGGCCAAGCTGGCTGCAGCGGGGGAGCGGGTGGCGATCGTGGACTGGGACGTGCACCACGGCAACGGCACCCAGGACATCTTCTACGACGACCCGAACGTGCTGTACGTGTCGACCCACGAGTCGCCGCTGTACCCGGGCACGGGCCGGTTGCGCGAGACCGGTTCGCCCTCGGCGGAAGGCACGACCCTGAACCTGCCGTTCCCGGCGGGCACTGCCGGCGACACGTACCGGGCCGCCTTCGACCAGGTCGTGATCCCGGTCGTCGAACGCTTCGCCCCCGACTGGCTGATCATCTCGGCCGGCTTCGACGCCCATCGCAACGACCCGCTGGCGGGACTCAAGCTCACCAGCGCCGACTACGCCGACATGGCGCTCCGGCTCCAGCAGCTGGTTCCTGCCCGGCGTGTCGTGGTGGTGCTGGAGGGCGGCTACGACGCCGAGGCGCTGACCTACGGGGTCGGGTCGACGTTGAGCGCCCTGCTCGGCGGCTCGTTCCGGCCCGAGCCCGCATCGGGCGGCGAGATCGGCATGCCCACTGTCGTCGCCGCCCGCCAGCTCTGGGAGCTGTGATGCCGCGGTCCGGTGACGGGTTCATGCGCTGCTCCGACGGGCACGTGCGGTGGGGCGTGTACGGGGCTGCTGGAGTGGTGTTCGTGGTGCGCTTCCCCGACGGGCCCCGCGTCATGCTCCAGAAGCGTTCGGCGATGGCCCACGAGGGCGGCACCTGGTCGTGCTCGGGAGGTGCCCTCGACGAAGCCGAAGACACGCTCGACGGGGCGCTGCGCGAGGCGTCGGAGGAGATCGGACGATTGCCCGACTCGCTCACCGTGCTCGGCTCCACGGTGTTCGCCCCGGCCACCGACTGGTCCTACACCACGTTCGTGGTCGAGGTCCCCGGCGAGTTCGGCGCCTCGATCAACTTCGAGACCGACGCCATTGCCTGGGACAGCCTGGACGAGGTCGAACACCGCCCGCTCCACGCCGGCTTCGCCGCAGCCTGGCCCGCCCTGCGCCAGATCATCGAGCAGCGGCCTGGATAGCCTTGCCTGATGCGCAAGCCAGACGTGACCGTGCCCGACACCGAACCGCCCGCTGAGCTGGTGATCATCGACGACGTGGTCGGCGACGGCGCCGAAGCCGTGGCCGGCAAGTCGGTCAGCGTGCATTACCTCGGGGTGTCGTGGTCGACCGGCAAGCAGTTCGACGCCTCCTGGGACCGGATGGAGCCGTTCCGGTTCGGGCTCGGCGCCGGCCAGGTCATCAGCGGCTGGGACGAAGGCGTGGCGGGCATGAAGGTCGGCGGTCGCCGTACCCTGCACATCCCACCTCACATGGGCTACGGCGCACGCGGTGCGGGCGGCGTGATCAAGCCCAACGAGACCCTGATCTTCGTGGTCGACCTGCTGGGCGTCGGCTGACACTGCGCCAGCGACGCGTCAGCGATCGATCTGGTCGAGACCGTTGCGGATGATGACCTCGCGGTACCAGTGGAACGAGTCGCGCGGCGTGCGCTCGAGCGTGTCGAAGTCGATGTGGATCAGCCCGAACCGCTTGTCGTAACCCAGCGACCATTCGAAGTTGTCCATCAACGACCACTGGTAGTAGCCGCGCACGTCGACGCCCTCGTCGATCGCGTCCTTCAGTGCCCGCAGGTGCAGGTCGAGGTACTCGATCCGGCGCGGGTCGTGGCACCCGTCGGCCACGACCGGGTCGTCGTAGGCGCAGCCGTTCTCGGTGATGTAGACCGGCGGCAGGTTGGGGTAGTCGTTCTTGAGTCGCACCAGCAGGTTGGTGAAGCCCTCGGGGGTGATCGCCCATCCCATGTCGGTGTGGACCGGCCGCTCGTCGCTCTGGGTGATGTCCTCGACGGTCGGGTAGGCCGCCATCCGGTACGTCACGTCGTCGCCGCGCAGGCCGCGCACGAGGATGTCGAAGTAGTAGTTGATCCCGATCCAGTCGAGCGGCTGGGCGATCGTCTCCATGTCACCGTCCTGGATGGCCTCGGCGAGCTGCCCGAAGTCATCGAGCAGATCGGCCGGGTAACTGCCCTTCAACACCCCGTCGAACCACCACCGGTTGTGGATCCCGTCGATCGTTCGCATCTCGTCCTCGGGTGCGTCGGGGCTGCCTTCGCTGACCACGTTGGACGGGTTGAACACGATCCCCAACTCGAGTCCGTCGCGCTCGGCGCGCATCGCCTGCAGCGCCAGCCCATGGGCGAGCTGCTCGTGGTGCGCCACGGTGACGGCCGCCTTCGGGTCCATCAGGCCGGGGGCGTGGTAGCCGGCGGCATGCCCGAGGTAGGCGTAGCACCACGGTTCGTTGAACGTCGACCACATCGTGACCTTGTCGCCGTACTCGCGAGCCATCAACGCCGCGTAATCGCCGAACCAGCTGACCGTGTCGCGGTTGCGGAACCCACCGATGTCCTCCAGCCCCTGTGGCAGGTCCCAGTGGAACAGGGTGGGGCAGGGCTTGATCCCGTTGGCGAGCAGCTCCTCGATCAGCCGGTGATAGAACTCGATCCCTTCCGCATTGACCTTGCCGCGTCCGTCGGGGATCACGCGTGACCAGGCGATCGAGAACCGGTAGGTCTGCAGACCGAGGTCGGCCATCAGCGCCACGTCGCCGGCGACGCGGTGGTAGTGGTCGCACGCCACGTCGCCGGTGTCGCCCTTGGCGACCTTGCCCTCCGTGTGCGAGAACGTGTCCCACACGGACGGGCCGCGGCCTCCGTCGCGGGCGGCGCCCTCGATCTGGTAGCTGGCGGTGGCGGCTCCCCACAGGAATCCGTCGGGGAACGTGATGGCGGGGCGCTGCGTCATACCGTTCGGCAGTGTGGCATGGAAGCGCTCCCATCGCAACGGCCGGGCACCCTCACATCAGGAGCTTGACGGCCCCCGCCGCCGACAGCACGAGCGTGATGACCACGAACATCTCCTGGGCGATGTGAGGCAGGATGGCGCGCCCGACCAGCAGCCCGAGCAGCACCCCGGGCACCATCGCCAGCGCCCAGAGCAGCGATTCGCCCGTGAAGAAGGCGCCGCCGGTCGTGAACAGCCCGAGTGCCACGTAGCACGGCGTCTTGGCCAGGTTGACGGCGAAGTAGAACCATGCCGACGTACCGATCAACTGCTCCTTGGGCAGCCCGAGCCCGACCAGGTAGGTGTTCATCACGGGGCCGGCGCTGTTCGACACGAACGTGGTGAAGCCACCCGCCGACCCGTACACGAGCGCATCGCGGGTTGTGGCCGGCACCGGAGGGGAGTGGCGGATCAGCCGCCAGAGCTGGATCGACACCATCAGCAGCACGATCAGGCCGATCACGATCTCGATCGTGCGGACCGAGTTGCCGACGGCGACGTAGAAGGCGATCCCTGCTCCGAAGCCGATCGCCACGGGTGCCGCGAGCGGTCGCAGCAGGTCCCAGCGGGCGTGCTGGCGGTACCAGGTCACGGCGAACACGTCGGCCACGAGCAGCAGCGGCAGCGTGGCGCCGGCGATCATCCGGCCGTCGACGATCGAGGCCACCAACGGAACCGAGAGCAGCCCCGCCCCGGGCAAGGCGGTCTTGGAGAGCCCCACGACCAGCGCTGCGATCAGACCGACGGCGATCGCTTCGGTCGTGAACATCGAAGCGACTGTAGGCCGCGGCCCGGCGATACCGTTGCCGCGTGGCCGAGCGCAACGCATCCGCACACCCGCACCTGTGCGTGATCGGCGACTTCGCCTGGGACGTGCTGATCCGAACCAACACCGAGCTGCTGCGAGGCGGCGACACGTTCGGCGAGGTCAACCTGATGCCCGGTGGGAGCGCCGCCAACGTCGCCGTCTGGGCGGCGCGATGCGGGCTGGCGACCTCGTTCGTCGGCAAGATCGGGCGCGACCGGATGGGGATGCTGGCCCGCGAGAACCTGATCGAGGAACGCGTCGACGCCCACCTCGTCGAGTCCGACGCCCACCTGACCGGATCGGTGGCGGTGTTCGTGGACCACACCGGCGAACGCTCGATGGTGTCCGGCCACGGCGCCGACTTCTACCTGCTGCCGAGCGAGCTGCCGCGCGACGTGGTCACCGCCTCGAAGCACCTGCACCTGACGGCGTGGTCGTTCTTCACCGACCCGCCGCGCACCGCCGCCCGGCTCGCCGCCACGTTGGCGCAGCAGTCCGGCGCCACGCTGTCGTTCGATCCCGGCTCGTTCCAGATGATCGAGGAGATGGGCGTCGACCAGTTCATCGGCGTCACCCGCGACCTCGGGATCGACGTGTTGCTCCCCAACAAGGAAGAGGGGGCGATCCTGACCGGTCGCAAGGATCCTGCCGACATCGTGGTCGAGTTGGAGTCGCTGTACCCGGGCGCGTTGGTGATCCTCAAGCTCGACGCCGACGGCGCCCTCGTGTGGCTCGACGGCGAGGCCCATCACATCCCGCCCGCCACCAACAATCTCGTCGACGCCACCGGCGCCGGCGACTCGTTCGCCGGGAGCTTCCTGGCGCGCTACCTGGTCGGTGGCTCGGCGGTCGAGGCGGCCACGTTCGCGACCAGCGTGTCGGCCTGGGTGATCGAACACCCGGGCGCCCGACCCGGCCCCGACGATCGCTTGCGGGCGATCCTGCGCTGACCGGCCGCCAACACTCATACGCTTGCATCGTGGACTTCGCCTGGACCCCGGAACAGCAGGAACTGCGACACCAGGCGCGCGACGTCGCCGAGCGGGCGGTCGCCCGGCACGGCCGTCACAACGACTCGTGGATCAACGGGTATTCCAAGGAGTTCGCCCAGGAACTGGGCCGGATGGGTTGGATCGGCCTCACCTGGCCGACCGAGTTCGGGGGGCAGGGTCGCCCGCCGATCGACCGCCTGATCGTCGCCGAGGAACTGATCAGCGCCGGTGCGCCGATCGCCGCGATGTGGTTCGCCGATCGCCAGTTCGGCCCGTCGCTGATCGCCTACGGCCGGCCCGATCAACAGCAGCGGTTCCTGCCCGGCATGTTGTCGGGCGATCACACCTGGTGCATCGGCATGAGCGAACCCAACGCCGGCTCGGACCTCGCCAACCTCACCACGTCGGCCGTGCGTGACGGCGACGAGTTCGTGATCAACGGTCAGAAGATCTGGACCAGCTTCGGCGCCATTGCCGACTACATCTACCTGATCTGTCGCACGTCGAACGCGGGTGCCGCCCACGAGGGCATCTCCGAGATCATCGTGCCGATGGACACGCCGGGCGTCGACGCCCGACCGATCCAGGACATGACCACCAACCGCCACTTCAGCGAGGTGTTCCTCAGCGACGTGCGGGTGCCGGTCGAGAACCTGGTCGGTGTCGAGGGGGCGGCGTTCAAGCAGACGATGGTCCAACTCGAGCACGAGCGTGGCGGCATCGACCGGCTGGTCTCGAACCACGCCCTCTACCGGATGGCCGTCGAGCGTGCCGATACCTCGAACCCGATCGTTCGCCAGCAGATCGCAGGGATCGAGACCGGCTACCGGATCGGGCGCATCCTGGTGGCGCGCGAGGTGCTCAAGCAGGCGCCGCGAGGGTTCTCCGCCGCCACCAAGTGCTTCTGCACCGAGCACGAAGTCCGCGTCGCCGAGTTCGTGGCATCGGTGTACGGCGCCGAGGCCACGCTGTGGAACGACGTCGTGCACGGGCTGCTGTACGCACCCGGGTACACGATCATGGGCGGCACCTCGAACGTGATGCGCAACATCCTCGGCGAGCGCGTGCTGGGTCTTCCGCGCGAGCCGCGCTGAGTCACGCGGGACCTCCGGCCCTGGTCGGTCCGTCCGGGGGGCGCGGATGATTGGGTATGGACGCCACCACAGACACCGGGATGGTCGAACTCGAGCGAGCCGAATGCTGGCGACTCTTGCGCCTGTGTGACGTGGGGCGCCTCGCCGTGGCGATCTCCAACTACCCCGACATCTTCCCCGTCAACTTCGTGGTCGACGGTGACTCGATCGTCTTCCGCAGCGCAGCGGGTACCAAGTTGGCGGCGGCTGTGCTGGGCAACGGCGTAGCGTTCGAGGTGGACGGCTACGACGCCCTCGAAGGGGTGGCATGGAGCGTGGTCGTCAAGGGAGTCGCCCACGAGATCGAGCACATGCTGGACTATTTCGCCGCCGAGGAGCTGCCGCTGTTCCCGTGGAACGCGTCGCCGAAGCCCAACTTCGTGCGAATCCAGCCGGAGCTCGTGACCGGGCGCCGGTTCCACGTCGTCTCCCCGCCGGCGCTCGAGTCGGGTCTGGTCCGGGGCAGGGTCCGTCGCGACGGGTAGATTCGGCGTCGTGTCGAAGTTGTGCGAGCGCCCGGGCTGTTCCGAGCCCGGTGCTGCCGCATACGGGATGATCCCCGAGGACCTGCTGTTCTGGATCGCCCCGCTGGCCGACGCTCCCACCCCGGACCCCAACGTGCTGTGCCGCCGGCACGCCGATGCGATGGTCGTGCCGCGAGGTTGGACGCTCGACGATCGGCGCGAGGAGTTCCCGAGGCTGTTCCGCCCGCGCCAGGCGGCTCCCGAGCAGGCTCCGGCCGCGGCACCGCGTCGCAGACGGCGCACTGCGGAGTCGACGGCGATCGGTGAACAGCTCCAGATCGACGGGACCGGCGAGATCGATCGACCGTCACCGGCCGACGCGCCTGGTTCCCCGAACGTCGGCTGGCAGCCGGACTTCGACCACGACGACGATCTCGACGGGTTGCTGGGTGCCTCCAGCCCGCTCCTGGCGCGGGCGTTCCGGGGCATGGACCGTCGGCGGAACTGAGCGTCGGTGCGAACCTCGGAGTCGGTCGACATCCCGGCTGCGCCGGCCTGCGTGTTCGACTATGTCGCCAGCCTGGATCGCTATCCGGCGTGGCTGCGGTTGCTGCACGACGTGCAGGTGCTGGACGAGGCCGACGGCCCTGCGTGGGATGTCGAGCTGCAGGCACGGATCGGGCCGTTCGCTCGATCGAAGCGGTTGCGGATGCGCCGTACCGTGTTGGAGCCGGACCGGCTGGCGGTGTTCGAGCGGGCCGAGGTCGATGGTCGTCAGCACGCCAGGTGGGCGCTGCGAGCCGAACTCGATCCGATCGCGACCGGCACCCGGCTCACGATGCACCTCGCCTACGACGGCGGCCTGTGGACCGGCGGGTTGCTCGAGAAGGTGCTCGACGAGGAGATCCGCCGAGCTCGTACCGCGCTCACCCAGTTGACCACGCGCTCGAATCGACCGTCGCCGCGCCGCTCCAGCACGAGCGGCATGTCGAAGCATTCGCTCAGGCTGTCGGCGGTCAACGTGGCCTCGAGCTCACCTTGGGCGATCGCTCGCCCGCCGCGCAGCAACAAGGCGTGCGTGACGCCGTGTGGGATCTCGTCCACGTGATGGGTGACGAGCACGAACGGCGTGCTGTCGGGGGTGTTGGCCATCTCGGAGAGGGCGCCCACCAGCTGTTCGCGTCCACCGAGGTCGAGTCCGCCCGAGGGCTCGTCGAGCAAGATCACGCCGGGCTCGTTCATCAGCGTGCGCGCCAGCAGCACACGTTGACGCTCGCCGCTCGACAGCGTCGCCAACGCACGCTCGGCGAGCGCACCCACGCCCATCCGCGCCAGGCAGTCAACGGCGCGCCGGCGATCCTCCGACGTGTACTGGTGCCACCACGGTTCCAGCGCCGCGAACTTGGCGGTCATCACCACGTCGACGGCGCGGAGGTCGCCCCTGAACTGCGCCGCCATCGCCGGTGAGCTGTAACCGACGCGGCGTCGCAGGACACGGATGTCGACCCGACCGAGCCGCTCCCCGAGCACCGTCACCGTGCCCGACGACGGGTGCTCCTGGAGGGCGGCGATCCGCACCAGCGTGGTCTTCCCGCTGCCGTTGGCACCGAGCACGACCCATCGTTGCCCCTGGTCGACCTGCAGGTTGACGTGGTCGAGGATGCGCGTCGGATGGCGTTCGAACACGATCTCGTCGAGCTGCAACACGGGCACGTCGCCATGTGTAGCGCAGCTGGGTCATCGTCGGCGGGTATCGTGCGCTGCATGCGTTCGGCGGTTCGACGGTGTCTGGTCACCGTCGCGACCGCGACCGTGATGGCGTTGCCCAACCTGCCGGTCTCGGCAGGGACCACGCCACCCACCGAACCGACCGATGCCGAGGTCGACACCGAGGCCGCCGAGCGGGCGGCAGCCGAGATCTCGGCCGCCCGCGACCGCGCCAACGCCGCCGCCGAGGCGTTCCTGAACGCCGAGTCGAACCTGGAACTGCTCGAACTCGATCGCCAGCGCCTCGGCCGCGAGGTGGCGCGGTTGGAACGCGAGGTCTCCGAGCTCCAGCTCGCCGTCGAACAGGTGGCGATCGGACGGTTCGTGGCGAGTGGATCGTCCGGGATCCCGATCCTGACCGGTCTGAGCCAACCCAGCGAGCAACTCCAGGCCGACGTCCTGGCCCAGGTCGTCGCCGAATCCGGAGCCACCACAATGGACGACTTCGACGCCGCCCGCGACCAGCTCGACGACAAGCGCGGCGAGCTCGACGGCACCGAACAAGCGCTCGAGCAGAGCAAGGTCGACCTCCGGTCGCTCCAGAGCGACGCCGAGGCCGAGGTGGAACGGCTCCGCCAGCTCGAGTCGCAACGGCTGGACGACGAGGCGGTCGCCGTGGCGCTCGTGGCCCAGCAGCGCGAGGAGTCCCGCCAGTTAGCCGAGATCCAGCGCCGACAGGCCGAGGCCGCTCGCGAGGCGGCGCCCACCGCCGGTGTCGCGGTGCCGGCGGCGATCTCGGGGAACTCGGCCAAGGGCACCACCAGCGGCAACATCGGGGCCAGCGGGGGAGAGACCGGCGGGCGAACCGGTGGTGGTGGGATCGGCAGCAACCCGAGGGCGACTGGCAACGGATACGTCGACGGCACGATCGTGTGCCCGGTGATCGGCGGTTCCGCATACGGCGACACCTGGGGGGCGCCCCGCAGCGGTGGCCGGCGGCACCAGGGAGTCGACATGCTGGCGCCGACCGGCACGCCGCTCGTGGCGGTGTACTCCGGCGTGGTCAACCAGATCTTCAACGGCCTCGGTGGGAACGCCATCCAGCTGTTTGCCGACAACGGCAACCGGTACTACTACGCCCACCTGTCGACGTACGAAGGGCTCCCCGGCTATGTCGGGCAGGGCCAGGTGATCGGATACATCGGCGACACCGGGAACGCAACCGGGGTGCCGCACCTGCACTTCGAGGTCCACCCGGGCGGCGGGATCGCCGTCAATCCGTACCCGTCGGTGCGGGCTGCCGGCTGCTGACCCGGCGTCCAGGCGCCGACACGGTGACCGGTTGCCCCGCCGCCAGCTGCCCGCACGCGGCAGCGATGTCGGTGCCGCGGTTCTGTCGCACGGTGGCGTTGGCGCCGAGCGCTTCCAACCGGTCCCGGAACTCGTGCACGCGCCCGATCGGCGTGCCGGTGGTCGGGTAGCCGGGCGTCGGGTTGAGCGGGATCAGGTTGACGTGCGCCGACGGTCGCAGTCGCCGGCACAGCGCCGCCAGCTCGCGGGCGTCCGACTCGCGGTCGTTGACGCCGTCGATCATCGCCCATTCGAAGCTGATCCGCCGGTTGCGTTGTGTCAGGTACTCGCGGCACGTCGCGATCAGGTCCTCGATCGGGTAGCGCCGGTTGATCGGCACCAACTCGTCGCGCAAGGTGTCGTTGGCGGCATGCAGCGAGACGGCCAGGTTGACCGGCAGCGGGCGGGTCGCCAAGCGCACGGATGCCGGGCACGATGCCGACCGTGCTGATCGTGATCCCGCGGGCCGAAATGCCGAGGTCGTCGTGGATCCGTTCGACCGAAGCCCACACGGTCGGCTCGTTGGCCATCGGCTCGCCCATGCCCATGAACACGATGTTCGACACGCGACGGTCCGAGGCGCGCCCTCGCTCGGTGGCCCGCACGACCTGCTCGACGATCTCGCCGACGGTCAGATGGCGTGTGAAACCGGCCTGGCCCGTGGCGCAGAAGCCGCACGCCATGGCGCACCCGGCCTGGCTCGACACGCACACCGTGGCGCGGTCCTTGTACAGCATCAGCACCGTCTCGATGCGCGCCCCGCCGTCGAGCTCCCACAGGAACTTGACGGTGTCGCCACGGTCGCTCACCGATTCGGTGACCGGCGTGAGCGCCGAAGGGAGCAGCTCGGTCAGTTCGGCTCGCAGCTGCTTGGGAAGATCGGTCCACTGCTCCGGCTCACCGAGCCGCGTGTACAGCCCGTTCCACACCTGGTCGACGCGGTAGCGCGGCGTTCCGGCCAGCAGTTCGGTGAGCTGGTCTCGGGTGAGGTCGTACCGGGTGGGCATGGGAGATGCGTCAGACCGTTCGGGCCAGTTGGTCGTACTGGGCGATGCGGTCGCGGCAGACGTCGAGGCTGGCGGTCCAGAACGCCTCGTCGGTGACGTCGATCCCGAACAGCTGCCCGAGTCGTTCCGCCGAGTCGATGCCGGCGCGTGAGAGGGCGTCGGCATACCCGGAACGGAAGCGGTCCGGGTCCTGGCGGTACTGGGCGTACAGTCCGAGCCCGAACAGCAAACCGTAGGTGTACGGCCAGTTGTAGAAGTGCGAGCCGTAGTAATGCGGCTTGAGCAGCCACATGTACGGGTGGCGGGTGTCGAGGTCGATCCCGTCGCCGTAGGCCTGGGCCTGGGCGTCGAGCATCAACTCGTTGAGCTCGGTGGCCCCGAGCGTGCGGCGCTGGCGGCGTTCGAACACGGCCGACTCGAAGAGGAACCGGGAGTGGATGTCGACGACCACCTGGGACGCCCCGATCAGGTCGACGTCGAGCAAGGCCAGCCGCTCCGCTCCCTCGAGCGACGCCAGCCCGGTTTCCACGGCGAGCGTCTCGCAGAAGATGCTGGCCGTCTCGGCGAGCGCCATCGGGAGACGACGCTGGAGCGGTGTGCGGCCCGCAAGCGTGGTGTTGTGGTAGGCGTGGCCCAGCTCGTGGGCGGTGGTCTGCGCCGAGCTCACCGAGCCGGCCCAGTTCAGCAGCACGAGCGAACGATCGTCGACGAACGACATGCAGAACGCTCCGCCCGACTTCCCGTCACGCGGGGCGGCATCGATCCACTGCTCGTCGAGGGCGCGGTCGACCAGCCCGCCGAGTTCGGCGCTGTATCCGTCGAATGCGGTCCGGACCCAGGTCAAGCCTTCGTCCCACGTCAGGCTGGAGGCGGCATGCGGGAGCGGGGCCTGCAGGTCCCACCACGGAAGTCCTCCCGTGTGTCCGTGCAGCCCAGCCTTGGTTCGCAGCCATCCTCGGAAGTCGGGCAGCGACGCCACGATCGCCGATTGCATGGCGTCGAACGTCGCCCGCGACATGCTGTTGGCGTACAGCGACGCGTCCAGCGGCGAGTCCCAGTTGCGGCGCCGGTTGACGGCGATCGCCTCGCCCTTGATGGCGTTCATGGCCGCCGCGATCGGGGTGGCGATCGTCGGCCATGCGGCCATTTCGGCCTCGTGTGCGGCCCGCCGGACGCCGGGGTCGGCGTGCATCGCCAGCCCGCGCACGGCGGGCATCGGCAACCGCTCGGTCCGACCGTCGGGGAAGTGCACGTCGGTCGTCAGCTGCGAGGTGACCTCCTGGTGCAGCCGACCCCATGCCGACGAGCCGGTCGTGGAGAGTTCGGAGTACAGGCCCTCCTCGGCCTCCGACATCTGGTGCGCAGCGCGCTCGGCCAGGCGCCGCAGCGGCTCCGTGTGATCGGCGATCTCGGCGCTCACCTCCGCCAACGGTTCCACCCCGAGCGCATTGATCCAGTCGGCCAACCTGGCGAGCAGCGGCCGCACCAGTGCGTCGGCGACCTCGAGCTGGTTGAGCAGGGCGGCGGCGTGCTCGTCACGTGAATCGGTGGCGACCGTCGCATAGACCGAGGCGCCCACGACCTCGGCCTCCTCGGAGAATCGGTTGTAGGCCGCCACGACCGCATCCGCGGTCGCCCCGTCGGCGGCGGTGACCGGGCGTGGGTCGGTCGCCCGCACGTCGTGCTCGTCGAACAGTGCTCGCATCCGCTCGGCCTCGGCGCGGGTGCGCTCCATCGCTGCCGTGAACGAGGGGTCGGTCAGCGAGGGGAACACATCGGCGACGCTCCACCGTGGAAGTTCGGGTTCGGCGAGTCGTTCGGCGATGTCGGTCATCGAGTGCTCCTGTCTGATGTGGGCGCCGCAGCCGTCGCGCCCGCCGCAGACGCCAGTGTGCCAGTGAAGGCGGTCCGAGTGCGGTGCACGTCGAAACCGAGCCGCCGATACAGGTGGACTGCCGCTGCGTTGCCGGCGTCGACGTACAGGCTGGCCCACGGCAACCCGGCGTCGGTCAGCCAGTCGAGCCCGGCCAAGGTGGCCTGGCGCCCCAAGCCCTGCCCGTGGTGAGCGGGGTCGACGCCGATCACGTAGATCTCGCCCAGCGGCGGATCGTGATCGCCGTGCACCTTGGTCCAGCAGAATGCGATCAGACTGCCGGGTCGCTCGGGGTCATCGACCAGCCGGAAACCGTCGGCATCGAACCACGGCTCGTCGAACCGAGCGTGCAGCTGTTCGGCGACCCAGCCTCCTTGCTCGGCGTGTCCGGCGAACGCGCGGTTGTTGACGGCGAGCCACGCCGCATCGTCGACGCCGGGAACGAACGGCCGCGAGATCAGCGACGAGCGTTCGGGCATCGGCAGCGGGCGTCGCATCTCGTGCAGGCCGCGTGTGGGGGACAGGCCGGCAGCTGCGGCCACGGTGGCGAACCGGTCTGCGTCGTCGACCCACCAGGTCACGAAGCCGCCGTGCCGCCTGGCCCATGTGTCGAGCGCCGTCTCGGCCAGATCGGCGGCCACGTCGGGCTGATCGCCGGCGGCCAGCACCAGTTCGAGCATCGCTCCGGCGTTGCTGGGCACGATCACGGCAGCTCCGATCGTGACCGGCCGCTGATCGGCGCTGGTGGTCGAACGACCGACGACCAGCAGCTGCACCTGCTCGCCCTCGGCCTCGCCGGTCAGCGCGATCCACGTCTGATCCGACACGGGACGCTCACCCGTGCGGGCCGCGACTGCGTCGACCAACTCGACCACGCACGCCCGCGACGTCTCGTCGGGGCGCTCCACGATCTCCACGGCGCGCATGCTGGCAGGGTAGCTAGCGTGCCGCACATGGCGACACCGCGTACACCGAAAGGGCGCGCCGCGGCGGTTGCCGTGCGGCTGGCGGACGAGTATCCGGCAGCACACCCTGCTGAGCTGTGCGAGCTCGACCACCGCTCGCCGTTCGAGCTGCTGGCGGCCACGATCCTGTCGGCCCAGTGCACCGACGCCCGAGTCAACCTGGTCACGCCCGAACTGTTCGCTCGGTACCCCTCACCGGCGGCGCTGGCCGTGGCCGACCCCGGCGACGTCGAACGAATCGTGCAGTCGACCGGGTTCTACGCGGCCAAGACCCGCAGCCTGCTCGGGATGGCGAACGCCCTCGTCGAGCGCTTTGGCGGCAGCGTGCCGCCCGGCATCGACGACCTCGTCTCGCTGCCCGGCGTCGGGCGCAAGACCGCCAATCTGATGCTGGCGGTGGTGTTCGACCAGCCGGGACTCCCGGTCGACACCCACGTGAAGCGGGTCGCCGCGCGTCTCGGTTTGACCGAGCAGTCGGATCCGGATCGGGTCGAGCAGGATCTCGTTGCACTCGTCCGCCGTGATCAGCGGTCGGGCTTGGCGCTGCGCATGATCCTGCACGGGCGGCGCGTGTGCGATGCGAAGCGTCCTGCCTGCGGGCGTTGCGTGTTGGCCGACCTGTGCCCGTGGCTGCGTCAGGTTCCGGTGAAAATGTCCGGAGGTGCTTGAACCACGTCGGTCGATTGGGCAGAATGTCGGCCACCAGGTTCCCGCCACCTGGATTGTTGCGGTCTGAGATCCGCCGCTCGGCCGCTCACGGGTCTGATGGCCCCCCGATTCATCGGGGGGCCATCCCCGTTTTCGACGGATCAGCTCCCGAGCGTCCGAACCGCACGGTGCAGTGCCCGCGCCGCGATCCGGAGTTGGCGCTCGGCCTCGTGCACGATCGTGATCACATCCTCGCGTTCGCTGCCCAGGTACGGGTCTGCAGCGGCGCTAACACGGTCGCAATACCGGTCGATGGCATCGGCGACCACGCTCAAGTCGGCGATCGTGACGTTCACATCGGGTTTCGGCACGGTTCAGTCCTAGAGCATCTGTCGACCGCCGCGCAAGTGATCCTGTTCGGTCGTGTCTCGGCCCGGTCGATAGCCTCGCCCGGGTGATCCCGGTGCGAGACGACCTGCGTGTGCTCGAGGGCTATCACTCGCCCCAGGTCGACGTGCGTGTACGCCTCAACACCAACGAGTCGCCGCTGCCCCCGCCCGAGGCGTTCCGCGACGCGCTGGCAGCAGCGATCTCGCGGATCGAGTGGCATCGGTACCCGGACCGCCAGGCCCACGACCTGCGGGCGGCGATCGCCGACCTGCACGGCGTGTCGCCCGACCAGGTCTTCGCCGCCAACGGGTCGAACGAGGTGTTGCAGACGATCCTGCTCACGTATGCCGGGCCGGGGCGCACGGTGGCGACGTTCGAGCCCACCTATCAGATGCACGCCCAGATCGCCCGCGTGGTCGGCTCGACCGTGATCGAGGGGGAGCGCAACGCCGACTTCACCCTCGATCCCGCCGAGATCCGCCGCGTGGTGGATGCCGGGCGCCCGCACGTCATGTTCCTCACGTCGCCCAACAATCCGACCGGTCTGGTGGAACCCGCCGAACGTGTCGCTGATCTGTTGGCCGCGGCTCCGGGGCTCGTTGTCGCCGACGAGGCCTATGCCCAGTTCGCCGACTGGTCGGCATTGACGTTGCTCGGGGAGACCACACCGTTGGTCGTCACCCGCACGTTCTCCAAGACCTGGGGGATGGCAGGGGCGCGGCTCGGTTACGTGATCGGGCCGACCTGGTTCATCGCCGAAATCGACAAGGTCGCCCTGCCGTACCACCTCGACAGCGCCAAGCAGCTGGCCGGCACGATCGCGCTGCGCTACGTCGACGAGATGGACGACCGCGTGCGCTTGATCGTGAGCGAACGCCGGCGGATCGACGCGGCGATGCGAGCGATGCCGATCGACGTCACGCCCAGCGGCGCCAACTTCATCCTGTTCCGCCCGCGGGACGTGCCGGGGCGCACCGTGTGGCAACGCCTGCTCGACCGCAGCGTGCTGGTGCGCGACTGTTCCGGTTGGCCTCGGCTGGCGAACTGTCTGCGTGTCACCGTCGGGACACCCGACGAGAACGACGAGTTCCTCCGAGCGCTCGAGGAGAGCCTGCAATGAGCCGCACCGCCCACCGCGCCCGCACCACCAAGGAAACCTCGATCGAGATCGACATCGACCTCGACGGGACCGGAACGACCCAAGTGTCGACGGGGATCCCGTTCTACGACCACATGCTGGACCAACTCGGCCGGCACGGTGGGTTCGACCTGAGCGTGCGCGCCACCGGCGACCTCCACATCGACACCCACCACACGGTCGAGGACGTGGCGATCACACTCGGCGAGGCGTTTCGCGAGGCGCTCGGTGACAAGGCGGGCGTGCGCCGCTTCGCCAGCGGCCGCTTTCCGCTCGACGAGGCACTCGTCGACGTCGCCCTCGATCTGTCGGGACGCGCCCATGTCGAATGGCACGTCCCGCTGCCGGAGTGCCTGCCGCTCGGCGAACCGGCGTTCGACCCGTCGCTGGCCGAACATGCCGTGTCGTCGTTCGCCCAGGCGGCGGCGATGACGCTCCACGTCGAGTTGGTGCGCGGTCGCAACGTGCACCACATCATCGAGGCCACGTTCAAGGGCCTGGCGCGTTCGTTGCGCGACGCCGTGCGGGTCGACGCCCCGGGTGGGGTGCCATCGACGAAGGGTGTGTTGTGACGGTGCGGCCGCTGGTGGCGGTGCTCGACTACGGGATCGGGAACCTGCACTCGGCCCAGAAAGCGATCGAGCGGATGGGTGCCGATGCTCGGCTCACCGCCGATCCCGGGTTGATCGCCGAGGCCGATGGGGTCGTGCTGCCGGGTGTGGGTGCGTTCGGCGCGTGCATGTCGACATTGCGCGACTGCGGCCTGGAACGACCCGCTCATGACGCGGTCGAGTCGGGACGTCCGTTCCTCGGGATCTGCGTGGGCATGCAGATGTTGTTCGACGCCAGCGACGAGGACGCCGCCGCCAGCGGGCTGGGCGTGATCCCCGGCACGGTGCGCTGGATCCCACCCGGTGTGAAGCGCCCGCAGATGCAGTGGAATCGGCTCGACCTGGTCCAGCCGGACGACCCGATGTTCACCGGATTTCCGGTCGACCCGTGGGTCTACTTCGTGCACTCGCTGCACGGTGTGCCGTCGGACCCCACCGTGGTCGCGGCGACCTGCGAGTACGGCACGACCCTCAACGCCGCCTTCCGGCTCGGCAACGTGTTCGCCACCCAGTTCCATCCGGAGAAGTCCAGCCACGACGGGCTGCGGCTGCTCGCCAACTTCGTCGACGTGTGCGCCGGGGCTGCGGCATGACGGCGAGCTATCGCACCGATCTGTACCCGGCGATCGATCTGCGAGGTGGACGCGTGGTGCGCCTCAGCAAGGGCGACTACGACGCCGAGACCGACTACGGCCACGACCCCGTCGAGATGGCGTTGTCGTTCGCCGTGGCGGGCGCCCCGTGGGTGCACGTCGTCGATCTGGACGCGGCGCGCAGCGGTGACCCGGTCAACCGCCCCGTCGTGGCGCGGATCGCCGCCGCCCTCGCTGGTCGCTGCTCGCTCCAGAACGGCGGCGGCGTGCGCTCGCTGGCCGATGTCGAGGCGCTGGCGGACGGCGGGAGTGAGCCGTGTCGTGATGGGTTCGGCGGCGGTCGCCGATCCCGCCCTGGTCGAACGACGCCAGCGCGATCCTGCCGGTCGCGGTCGGCCTCGACCACCGCGCCGGAGAGCTGTCGGTCCACGGCTGGACCGAGGGTTCCGGTGTCCGGCTGGAGGCGGCGTTGTCGATGTTTCCGACCGCGGCAGCGTTCGTGATCACCGATATCAGTCGTGACGGGATGCTGACCGGCCCGGATCTGGACGGGCTGGCATCCGCCGCCGCTGCCACGTGCGTGCCGGTGATCGCCAGCGGCGGTGTGGCGTCGCTCGATGACCTCGTGGCGCTGGCGGCGATCCCGGGTCTCGGTGGGATCATCACCGGGAAGGCCGTGTACGAAGGGCGCTTCACGGTGAGCCAGGCGCTGGCCGCGCTGCGGATCGGCGAGGTGGCGTGATGCGCGTGGCGCGGGTGATCCCGTGTCTCGATGTGACCGGTGGCCGCGTCGTGAAGGGCACCAACTTCGTCGAACTGCGCGATGCAGGCGACCCGGTCGAGCTCGCCGCCCGATACGACGCCGAAGGCGCCGACGAGCTGGTCTTCCTCGACATCACGGCCTCGTCCGACGCCCGTGACACCACGGTCGACATGGTGTACCGGGTGGCCGAGCAGGTGTACATCCCGTTCACCGTCGGGGGCGGGATCCGGTCGCTGGAGGACGCCCGTCGAATGCTCCGAGCGGGCGCCGACAAGGTCAGCGTCAACACCGCTGCCGTGCAGCGGCCGGAGTTGATCTCCGACATCGCGGCGGTGTTCGGCTCGCAATGTGTCGTCTGCGCGATCGACGCCAAACGTCGAGCTCCGGACGCAGGCGACGGGCCCGAGTACGAGGTGTACCTGCACGGGGGGCGTACGCCGACCGGGATCGACGCCGTCGACTGGGCGGTCCGCGCCGTGTCGCTCGGCGCCGGCGAGATCCTCCTCACATCGATGGATCGTGACGGCACCAAGCAGGGCTTCGACCTCGGCCTGACGCGAGCGATCTGCGATGCCGTCGGCGTTCCGGTGATCGCCAGCGGCGGGGTCGGAACGCTCGACCACCTCGTCGACGGCGTCGTCGAGGGCGGCGCCGACGCCGTGCTCGCAGCATCGATCTTCCATTTCCGGGAGTTCTCGATCGGCGACGCCAAGCGCGCCATGACAGCCGCCGGGGTCACGGTCCGGCCGAGTTTGCTCAAGAATCCCTCAAGCTGACCGAACCGTCGGCCGATATCACTATGTGGACAGCATGCGGGTGCTCGACTCGATCCGGCCGGTCGTGGTTTCGATCGACGGTTTCGGACAGATTCGTGGATGTTGGGGTGGCCTGGGCGGCTTCCTGGATCACGATCTCGACGACCTGATCGGGTCCAACGTGCTCGACCTGGTGGCGCCCAGCGGGCGCGACGAGGTGGCCTCGTATTTCATGTCGCAGCTGGGCGACACCGTCAACAGCACCGTGTTGCCGCTCCCGTTCCGGGTCAAGGTGCTCGACGCTCACGGTGTCGAACAATCGGTCGACGTGATTCCCACCGGACTGTTGGACGACCCGGACGAACCCGGTTGGGTGGTCGTGCTCGTGCCGCTGTCGCTGCAGGCCGGTGCATCGCTTCCGCTCGACGCCGAGATGGCCGGAGCATCACGCAACGAGGTCAAGCGATTGCTGGCCGCCGAGCTCGACGTCGACAACCGCGAGTGGGTGTCGCGCCTCTACCTGGTCGACCTGGTCGGCGCCCAGCCGGTCGTACTCGGTTCGGCGCGCAGCGACGAGTTCGTGCGGAGGTCGATCCAGTCGTCGATCCGGTCGGGTTGGCGTCCGTGGACATCGATCGGTTCGGGGATCGGCGAGTTCGACGTGCCGTGGGCAGCCGTACCGCCCGAGACCGAACAGGAACTCGGGATCGGCGGGTGGAACCTGCTGGAGTCGGCTGCCATCAGTCTCGACGGCGCGGTCGTGGCCGGGCTCGTGCGGGTCAGCCGGGCGGCGAGCACAGCGCCGTTGTCGACCAACCGCATCAACGTGGCAGCGCGGTTCCGCCAACTGGTCGACGTCGCTGAACTGTTGTACCGCCGTTGGCGAGACCAGGACCAGCTGGTCGCGGCGGCACACACCGACACGCTGACCGGGCTCGCCAACCGGGAGGCGGTCCACGCCGCGCTCGATCTCGGTGAACGCTCGACTTCGGTGCTCTACATCGACATCGATCGGTTCAAGTCGGTCAACGACGGCTGGTCACACGGTGTCGGCGATCGTGTGCTGATCGAGGTGGCGCGCCGGATCGAAGCCGCGTGCCGCCCGAACGACGTCGTCGCCCGGTTCGGCGGGGACGAGTTCGTGGTCCTCCTGCGGCACGTCGACGATGCCGCCGCCAGGCGGATCGGGGACCGGATCGTGGCCGAGGTCTCTGCCCCGCTCGATCTGGTGGACGGTCCCCAGTCGGTCAGCGTCAGCGTCGGCTTGGCACCTTCCAACGGCACGAACAACCCGCTCGACCTCGCCGACCGGGCGATGCTGAGCGCCAAGCGCCTCGGGCGCGGGCGACTCGTGAGCGTCTGAATCCAGCGGTAACGTCGCCGGCATGGCGATCCCCAACGACAAGATGGAATATCGACGACTCGGCAACTCCGGCGTCAGGGTCAGCGTGCTCGGCTTCGGGAGTTGGGTTACGTTCGACAACCAGCTCGCCACGCAGGCTGCGATCGAATGCATGCAGGCCGCGCACGACGCCGGCTGCAACTTCTTCGACAACGCCGAGGCCTACGCGGGCGGCAAGAGCGAGACGATCATGGGCGAGGCGCTGCAGGAGCTGGCCTGGCCGCGCTGGTCCTACGTGCTCACCACCAAGCTGTTCTGGGGCATCCACGGCAAGGACCCGAACATGCGCAACACGCTCAACCGCAAGTACCTGGCGCAGGCGATCGACGCATCGCTGGAGCGCTTCGGCCAGGACTTCGTGGACGTGGTCTACTGCCACCGGGCCGACCCCGACACGCCGATCGAGGAAACGGTCTGGGCGATGAGCGACATGGTCACGCAGGGCAAGGCGTTGTACTGGGGCACCAGTGAATGGTCGGCGACCGAGATCCGCTCGGCGATCGAGATCGCCGAGCGTCATCACCTCCACAAGCCGGTCACCGAGCAGAGTGAGTACAACCTGTTGCATCGCGAGCGCGTCGAGTCGGAGTACGCCGAGTTGTACAACGACACGCACTACGGCAACACGATCTGGAGCCCGCTCGCATCCGGTCTGTTGACCGGCAAGTACCGCGACGGGATCCCCGCCGGGTCTCGGGCGGCGCTGGCCGGATACGACTGGTTGGCCGACTCGATCACCGACGCCGAGGCGATCGCCAAGGTCGAAAAGCTGCGTCCGATCGCCGATCGGCTGGGGTGCTCGATGGCGCAGCTCGCCCTGGCGTGGTGCACCAAGCACCCGATGGTGTCGAGCGTGATCACCGGCGCCAGCCGGTCCAGCCAGGTCGTCGAGAACTTCGGCGCCCTCGACGTGATCCCGTTGATCACCGATGAGGTGAAGGCCGAGATCGAAGCGGCGGTCGCCTGACGACGGTACCCTCACGACCGTGGCCGCCAGCGACCAGTTGATCCCGATCAAGATGCTCAATGACCGCTTGCTGGTCAAGATGAGCAAGGAGGACGGGGAGCGCACCTCGACCGGCGGGATCCTGATCCCGGCCACGGCGCAGATGGCAAAGCGGCTCGTGTGGGCCGAGGTCGTGGCGCTCGGGCAGAACGTGCGCACCGCCGAGGTCGGCGACAAAGTCCTGTTCAGCCCCGACGACCGTTACGAGGTCGAGGTCCAGGGTGAGGACTACATCATGTTGCGCGAACGCGACCTGCACGCCGTCGCCGCCAAGCGGATCGAAGCCAGCACCGGCCTCTACCTGTAACCCGGTGGCAACTCGTAGGCTGGTTCCCCATGCCGACCGGGGTCCGAATCGATGCGTCCGAGGAGCAGCTCGCTGCGGTCACGTTCAACGCCGACGGGTTGGTCGCGGCGATCGCCCAGGACGTGCGACACTCGCGACGTCCTGATGCTGGCGTGGATGAACGCCGAGTCCTTGCGGATGACCTTCGAACAGGGCCGGATGGTCTACTGGTCACGCAGCCGTCAAGAGCTGTGGCGCAAGGGCGACACGTCGGGTGACCGTCAGTTCGTGCGCGAGGCGTACTACGACTGCGACGGCGACGCACTGCTGTTCCTGGTCGAACAAGAGGGTGCCGGCGCCTGTCACACGGGTGCCCCGAGCTGCTTCTACCGCTCGTTCGGGCCGGACGCCTGACGCCGCCGATGAAGGTCCAACCGACACGCGAGGAGTTCAAGCTGGTCGCCGCCGACTTCACGGTCGTGCCGGTGTGGAGCGAGGTGCTGGGCGATCTCGAGACCCCGGTGGCGGCATTCGCCAAACTGGTCGGAGACGAACCCGGATTCCTGTTGGAGTCGGTCGAACACGGCGAACGCTGGAGCCGGTTCTCGTTCGTCGGGCGCAACCCGTCGGCCACGATGGTGCTGCGAGATGGTGTGCTCACGATCGACGGCGAGTTGCCGCGCGAGGTCCCGCGTGACCAAGGGATGCTGGCGGCGATCGAGGCGCTGCTCGGCGTGTACACCAGCCCGGCCGTTGCGGAACTGCCACCACTGCACGGTGGCGTGATGGGGTACCTCGGCTACGACGTGATCCGCGAGGTCGAGCATCTCCCCGATGTTCCCGCGGACGACCACGGGCTGCCCGACGCCGTGATGAGCGTGATCGGCTCGCTGGCGGCGTTCGACCACTGGCGCCAGCGGGTGTATCTGATCGAGAGTGTGCGCACCCACGGGCTCACCGACTCCGAACTCGACGACGCCTACGACGCGGCGACGATGCGCGTCCACGCCGCCATCGACCGGCTCGCCCAGCCGCTGCCGTACGTGCCCGTCGAACCGCCGGTGGCCGGCGAGACGCTGCCCGACGTCGCCTCGTCGATGCCGGGCGGCATGTACCAACGCGCCGTCGAGGTCGCCAAGGAGCACATCCTCGACGGCGACATCTTCCAGGTCGTGCTGGCCCAGCGCTACGACATCGAGCTCGGCGCCGACCCGTTCGACGTGTACCGGGTGTTGCGACAGGTCAACCCGAGCCCGTACATGTACTTCCTGCGGCACCCCGAGATCACGATCGTCGGATCGTCGCCGGAGCCGATGGTGCAGCTGCTCGACCGCAAGATCGTCAGCCGCCCGATCGCCGGCACCCGCAAGCGCGGCACGACCGACGAACACGATCGCAGGTTGGCGGCGGAGTTGCTCGAGCACCCGAAGGAGCGAGCCGAGCACGTGATGCTGGTCGATCTGGCCCGCAACGATGTGGGTCGCGTCGCCAAGTTCGGCAGCGTCCACCCCGACGAGTTGATGACACTCGAGCGCTACAGCCACGTGATGCACCTCACGTCGCAGGTCTCGGGCGATCTGCGTGACGAGTACGGCCCGATCGACCTGCTGCGCGCCACGCTGCCGGCGGGCACCGTGAGCGGCGCTCCCAAGGTGCGGGCGATGCAGATCATCGACGAGCTGGAGCCCGTCAAGCGCGGCCCCTACGCCGGCGTCGTCGGGTACGTGGATTGGTCCGGAAACCTCGACACGGCGATCGCCATCCGCACCATGTTCGTGCGTCCGGCGCGGCCCGACGGTACGCGCATCGCCAGCCTCCAGGCGGGTGCCGGGATCGTGGCCGATTCGGTGCCCGACGACGAGGACCTCGAATGTCGCAACAAGGCGGCGGCGTTGATGGCGGCGATCCCCGCCGCACGACGGATGACCGCAGCGCGGCGCTCGGCGGGCACCAGCGCCTGACCGCCTGCGCTACAACGCCAGGGCGATCAAGAAGATTGGCGCCAGCAATGCGAACACCACCGTGATCCCGATCGCCGCCAGCGCCAGACCGGGGAAGCTGGTGATCGCCGCCACCGTCTCGGTCAACCTGGCCGAACCCGCGAGCCCGTGCGAGACCACGCCGCGCAAACCGTAGGCGCGACGCGAGAGCACGATCGCCGAACCGCCTGCCGATGCGGCGTCGCCGTCCTGGAACTGATCGATGATCGTCATCGTCGACTGCTTGCCCTCCGACAGGAGCGTGCGAACCTCTCCGGCCAGCGCCGGCACGTTGCGTTTGACGCGACCGATCCGCCACCTGGCGACCAGTGCCGCACCCAACGCCAGTGCACCGAACACGATGCCCAGCACGATCCAGACCGTTCGTGCCCCGCCCGACAGTGCAGCCAGTCCGAGCAGGAACGAACCGCCGGCCACCACCGCGGTGCCGATCGCCAACGTCGTGGCGAAGCGTGTGACCCGGGCGGCGATCATGGTGATCGTCGACACGGTGTTCTCGACCAGGCGCTCGATGTCGTTGACGGCATTCATCGATTCCAGTGTGGCACGGCACACTGGAGCGATGGAACCGTTCGACGTGCCCGCCCCGATCCTCGGCCAACGCGACATCGTGGCGGTCGACGGCCCCGACGCACTGACGTACCTGCACTCGCAGGTCAGCCAGGATGTGCGGCCGCTGCAGGTGGGGGAGCGCACGTGGACGTTCCTGCTCGACCCGGCCGGCAAGGTGCTCGTCCTCGCTGGGTTGGAGCGTGTCGACGCCGAGCGGTTCGAGCTCGACACCGACGCCGGCTTCGGCGCCGGCCTGCTGGCGCGTCTCGACCGATTCAAGATCCGGGTCAAGGCGACCACCACCCTGACCACGTCGACGCCCGGGTCGCCGATCGGTGTCGAACGCGACGAGTCCGCCCGGATCGCGTTCGGTTGGCCGGCGATGGGCGCCGAGCTCGTGCCCGGCGAGTCGATGGTGGCGGGGACCGGGCTGGCCAGGATCGCCGTCAGCTTCACCAAGGGCTGTTACCCGGGTCAGGAGCTGGTGGAACGGATGGACAGCCGCGTGGCCGTGCCGCCGCGATCGATCCAGCGTGTCTCGGTCGCACCCGGGACGGTGGCGGGTGATCCAGTCACCATCGATGGTGTCGAGGTCGGCGAGATCACATCCGTGGTGGGCACCGATGCGCTGGCATGGATCAAGCGTGGCAGCGAGGTCGGCACGCCCGTCGCACTCTGAACAGCGGGCGCCGTCAGACGCGTGCGCGAGCAGTGCGGAACGCCGGATCGGACTGCAGCGCGGCGAACTCGGGAGCGTGGTCGAGCACGGCCGCCAGAACCGGCCGGTCCGATGGGCGGTCGGCCACGGCGTCGATCGCGGCGTTGACCCAGAGCAGGGCGTTGTCGCGGTCGCCGAGCTGATTGGCAGCGCGGGCGACGGCGGCGGCCAGCAGGGGTCGCCGGGTGCTGCCGAACTCGGTGGCGGCGTGCTCCCCGGCGCGCCGTGCCTGGCCGGCGCGGAACATCGTGTCGAGCATGATCAACTCGCTCACGGGATTGCCCGACGGCAGCTGCGGCGGCAGCACGTCGAGCACGGACTGCACGGCTTCGACGGGGGCCTCGGCCACCCACGCGCCAGGGTGCTGCGACATCGGCGCCGGCGCCGTGAGGTCGGCCAGGATCACGTTGCGGGCGCGGCCGGCGTCGCCGCTGGCGAGCGCGTCGTGAGCGATCTGCCATGCCGACGGCGCGGTACCCGTGGGCCGCAAGAGCGCGCCCTCACGGTGCATCGCCTGTTCGAGGCGGGGGCGATGGTTGGGCGAGGTGGCCTGCACGAGTTGGAACTGCCCGAGCAGCAGGAAGGCGATGAACAACGTGAAGCCGGTGTGCCCGAACACCGCCAAGGCGATCGCAGAGCCGCCCGTGACCACGAGGCTGGCGATCGCCATCTCGCGCAACGCCGATCGGCGCAGCAGGCCCTCCAGCCCCGTCTGCGCCAGGTGCCCGCCGTCGAGCGGGAGCACCGGGATCAGGTTCAGCACCCCGACGACGGGGCCCGCCCACCAGATCGCGTAGGCGGCCTCCGAGATCAGCGCACTGTCGCGGGACCACGGCGTGACGCCCATCGCCAGCAGGATCGCCGTGCTCACGGCGATCTGACTGGCAGGACCGGCCACCGAGATCAGGGCCCGCTGCGGGCGAGTGAGGGGTTGGCGCGGTCTGAACGACGTGTACCCGGCCATGAAGTCGAGCGAGATCGCCGCCTCGGCCCCGACCGAGCGTGCCGCCACGGCGTGCCCGAACTCGTGCAGCAGCGTGAACCCGGCCAGCGAGATCGCCAGCCACACGCCGAACCGGTTCGGGTTGATGAACACGATCAGGGCCATGAACATCAAGAACCCGGTGCGCACCCGCACGTCGAACCCGAACAGTCGGAACACGTGTGCATCGTATGCGCGCGATGTGTCGACCGCTCGTCGGAGGTTACGCATCGGTAACCGAGGCATGCCAGGATCGGAGCGTAGACTTGTCGCCCGTGCAATCCGTCCCCTGTCGTCAGTGTCGACGGCCCGGATCGTCGATTGTCCCCCACCATTTCGAGCCAGGAAGCTGACGACCTTTCATGTACGTGTACGCATTCGATCACAAGCACAAGAAGTCCCCGATGACCTACAAGGATCTGTTGGGCGGCAAGGGAGCCAACCTCGCCGAGATGACCACGGTGCTGAACCTGCCTGTGCCCCCGGGCTTCACGGTGTCGACCGATGCGTGCCGTGCCTACATGCACGGCGGCTGGCCGGTCGAGCTCGACGACGAGATCGCCGCCCACGTGTTCAAACTCGAAAAGACGATGGGTCGCAAGCTCGGTGACCCGCACGACCCGCTCCTGGTGTCGGTGCGCTCGGGTGCCAAGTTCTCGATGCCGGGCATGATGGACACGGTCCTCAACCTGGGCCTGAACGACGAGAGTGTCGAGGGGCTCGCCACCGTCACCGGTGACGCCCGCTTCGCCTACGACTCGTACCGACGCTTCATCGCCATGTACGGCCGGATCGTGCTCGGCGTCGACGGCCAGATGTTCGAGCACGCGCTCGACGCCGCCAAGGCCAAGGCCGGCACCAACAACGACGCGGCGCTCTCGGCCGACGTGCTGAAGGGGCTGTGCAAGGCCTATCTGAAGGTCGTCGAGAAGGCCACCGGCGAGCCGTTCCCGCAGCGGCCGAGCGCCCAGTTGCGCGGCGCCATCGAGGCCGTGTTCAAGTCGTGGAACGGTGCCCGGGCGATCGCATACCGGGTGCGCGAGAAGATCAGCCACGACCTCGGCACCGCCGTGAACGTGCAGACGATGGTGTTCGGCAACCGTGACGACGACTCCGGCACCGGCGTGGGCTTCACCCGCAATGCGGCGACCGGTGAGAACAAGCCGTACGGCGACTTCCTGGTCAACGCCCAGGGCGAGGACGTGGTGGCGGGTATCCGCAACACCGAGGACCTCGACCACATGGCCAAGGTCTTCCCCGCCATCCACAAGGAACTGCTCGACATCTTCCTGCGGCTCGAAGCGCACTACACCGACATGTGCGACACCGAGTTCACGATCGAGCAGGGCAAGCTCTGGATGCTCCAGACCCGCGTCGGCAAGCGCACCGGCGCCGCCGCGCTGCGGATGGCCGTCGAAATGACGCGCGGCACCAAGGACGGTGCCAAGGGCAGGTGGAAGATCTCGCGTGAAGAGGCCGTCAGCCGCGTCACCGCCGAGCACCTGGACTCGGTGCTGCACCCGCAGTTCTCGTCCAAGGGCAAGGTGCTCGCCAAGGGCCTCGGCGCTTCACCCGGCGCTGCCGTGGGCCGCGTGTACTTCACCGCCGACGAGGCCGATGCGGCGTTCAAGAAGGGCGAGGACGTGATCCTGGTCCGCAGCGAGACCAGCCCCGAGGACGTGCACGGCATGATGGCCTCGAAGGGAATCCTCACGTCGCGCGGCGGGCTCGTGAGCCACGCTGCAGTCGTCGCCCGTGGCTGGGGTACCCCGGCCGTGGTCGGCGCCGACGCCGTCAAGATCCACGGTGACCAGTTCACCGTGTCGACCGCCGCCGGCGACACCGTCGTGAGCAAGGGCGACTGGCTGTCGCTCGACGGCACCACCGGCGACGTGATGGTCGGCAAGCTCGACCTCACGGCGTCCAAGCCGCCGGCCGAGTTCGAGACGATCCTCACCTGGGCCGACGCGATCCGCAAGGGCAAGCTGGCCGTGCGCGCCAATGCCGACACCGGTGAGGACGCCGCCAACGCGCGGGCGCTCGGCGCCGAGGGGATCGGCCTGTGCCGCACCGAGCACATGTTCCTCGCCCCCGATCGCCTGCCGATCGTGCGCGAGATGATCCTGGCCAACACCCCCAAGAAGGAAGCGGTGGCGCTCGAGAAGCTACGCGTCGCCCAGCAGGCGGACTTCGAGGAGATCCTCGATGCGATGGACGGTCTGCCCGTCACGGTGCGTCTGCTCGACCCGCCACTGCACGAGTTCCTGCCGTCGGTCGAAGAACTCCGCGTCAAGGAGGCCAAGGCCGGCAAGCTGTCGCCCAAGGATCACGCGATGCTGATCGCCGCCGAGAGCTGGGCCGAGCACAACCCGATGATCGGCACCCGTGGCGTCCGCCTCGGTGTCGTCAAGCCCGGTCTGTACGCGATGCAGGTGCGGGCACTGCTCGATGCGGCGGCGACGTTGCGTGCCGCCGGCAAGCACCCGATCGTCGAGATCATGATCCCGCTCACCGTCACCCGTGAGGAACTGGCCCTGGCCCGCAGCTGGGTCCAGGAGGAGATCGACCGGGCGCTGGCAGGGATGAAGAAGAAGCCGCACATCACGATCGGCACCATGATCGAGACGCCGCGTGCGGCGATCCGGGCCGACGAGCTGGCCGAGGTGGCCGACTTCTTCAGCTTCGGCACCAACGACCTCACGCAGCTCACCTTCGGCTTCAGCCGTGACGACGTGGAGAGCCGCATGATGCCGGCCTACCTCGAGCAGGGGCTGCTCAAGCGCAACCCGTTCGACACGATCGACCAGACCGGCGTCGGCGAACTGGTGCGGATGGGTGCCGACCGCGGTCGGGCGACCAAGCCGGGCCTCAAGCTCGGCGTGTGCGGCGAGCACGGTGGCGACCCCGAGTCGATCGACCTGTTCTACAAGGCCGGCCTCGACTACGTGAGCTGCTCGCCGTTCCGCGTGCCGATCGCTCGCCTGGCGGCTGCTCAGGCGATCGTGGGAGCGAGCGGCGCCACCAAGTGACGCCCGCGCCGGCCCACGTTCACGTTGTGTCTGACACAACTTGAACGCCGACGCGACGACGGGCCGGGCCATTGTGGCCCGGCCCGTCGAATGCGGGTGTGGTTGCTCAGGCGGCGACGAAGCTGCGCACGCGCTTGCGGCCGGCGGCCACGAACTCACGCACCTGCTCGGGCAGCTGGGCCTCGAGCTTCTCGGTCACCATGTTGAGACCGGCATCGACGCGCTTGACGACCGGAGCGGTCATCGAGTCGACACGGTCCTGCATCTCGGCGACGCGAGCCTGGCCGATGTGCTCGGCCTCGGCCAGCACGGCCTTGAGCGGGGCGAGGTCGATGCTCGGCATCTCGACGTTCATGTTGGTGAAGTCGAAGCTGGCGAAGCGCTTCACGTCGAGGTCGGCGATCCGGTCCTGGGCCACGAACGGCAGGCCGACGGAGATGTACGCCACGCGGCGGGCGGCATCGACCAGCTCGGTGTAGGCGGTCTCGGTCACCTCGGCCACGTCGGCGGCAACGGCGGTGGCGCGGTCGGCGACCTGATCGGTCAGCTTGGCGGCCGGGGCCACCTGCTTGCGTGCAGCGGTCTTCGTCGCAGCCGTCTTGGTGGCGGCGGTCTTCTTGGCGGTCGTGGCCTTGGCGGCGACCGTCTGCTTCACAGCCGTCTTCTTGGCGGCGACCTTCTTGGCAGCGGTCTTGGTGGTGGTTGCGGTGGTTGTGGTGGTAGCCATGATTCGAACTCCTGATTCGGGGGGTTGATCACCACGGTATCGGCGAGTGCTAACAAATGCAAGCACACTGCAAGCAAATGTGACGAATGTCGCACGACGCGCCAAACGCACGCCGGAAATCCAGGCCGCCCCGATGCCTTGAAAGTCCGTCCCCTGGGATTCGAACCCAGAACCAATGGATTAAGAGTCCACTGCTCTGCCGTTGAGCTAGAGACGGTTGCGTCAGCCCGGGCAGTCTATGGCGTGAAGGTCACGCCTCAACTGCCCGGGCTCACATGCAGGGTGGCCGAGGGGACTTGAACCCCCGACCTCCAGGATCACAACCTGGCGCTACCACCAGCTGAGCTACGGCCACCATGAAGTGGGCACTCCAGACGAACTGTCGGGCCCACGTTTGCGGTCGACATTCTGCCAGACGGCACGCCATTCGACACACCCGATTCGCCCCCGGCCTGCGCCGCGTCGTCTCACGGCTTCCCGATCCGCGAGACTTGACCCATGAGTCAAGCCGTGAACGTCACCCCGATCCAGCGCGTCGACGACGCCATCGACGCACTCCTCGCCGACCACGACCCGACCACGACCCCCGACATCGAGTTCCGCGGTCATCGATACGACGCCGGGCTGGCGTGGGTGCAGTTCCCGGTCGGGTTCGGCGGGCTCGGGCTGCGGCCGGAGTTCAATCGCCACATCGACAAGCGACTCCGTGACGCCGGCGCCCAGCCCGCAGACCCGACGTCGTTCTTCATGCACCTGGCCGGCCCGACGATCGTGACCCACGGGGACGACGAGCAGAAGCAGCGTTTCCTGCGGCCGATGTTCACGGGTGAGGAGAAGTGGTGCCAGCTGTTCTCCGAGCCTGGCGCCGGCTCCGACTTCGCCGGACTCGCCACGCGTGCGGTGCGAGACGGCGACGAGTGGATCGTGAACGGGCAGAAGGTCTGGAACACGCTCGCCCACCTCGCCGACTGGGGCATGCTCGTCACCCGCAGCAACGCCGACCTCCCCAAGCACAAGGGCATGACCTACTTCGCGGTCGACATGCACTCGCCGGGGGTCGAGGTGCGCCCGCTGCGTCAGATCACCGGCGAGGCCGAGTTCAACGAGGTGTACCTCACGGACGCGCGCATCCCCGACGCCAACCGGATCGGCGCCGAGGGTGAAGGCTGGCGAGCGTCGCTCACCACGTTGATGAACGAGCGATCCGCGATCGGAGCCGGCTCGGCGGGCGGCGGCAAGCCGCGGCGCGGTGGCGCTGCGAACGACGCGGTGGCGGTCTGGAACCACCTCGACGAGTCGGAGCGCACCGGCGCTCGCAAGGACCAGTTGATGCGTCTGTGGGTGCGCGGCGAAGTGGGGCGGCTGACCAACCTGCGTGCCGCCGAGGCGGCCAAGGCCGGTAACCCCGGCCCCGAGATGTCGGTCGCCAAGCTCGAGTTCGCCGAGTTCAACAAGGCCCTGTACAGCTTCTGCATCGACCTGATGGGCATGGACGGTCAGGTCGGCTACGACTACACGTTCCGCCGCCCCACCGAACTCGATGCAACGGGCGCCGGCAAGGGGCTGCAGTACGCGTTCCTTCGGGTGCGCGCCAACTCGATCGAGGGCGGTACGTCGGAGATCCTGCGCAACATCCTCGGCGAGCAGGTGCTCGGCCTGCCGGGCGAGCCACGCGTCGACAAGGACGTCCCCTGGTTGCAGGTGCCGCGCAGCTGACCGCGTGCCCGGGCCGGCCGTCACCCGGGTCTGGCGGGCGGGTGAACGATCGCCTACGATTGCGTGAACAACCCGCGACGGCGCGGCACTCGCCGGCCGTTCGCTCACAGAAAGCACCGATAGCTGTGTCCAGCCGCAACGACCTCGTCGCCAGGGCCAAGGAGATCACCGCCACCGAAATGGCGGTCTACACGCAACGAACGAGGCGGTCGCAAGCAGCGACCGATCGGGCTCGCAAGGTGATGCCGGCAGGCGTCCCGTCGAGCTTCCAGGCCTACGATCCGTGGCCCGTCGTCGTCAAGCACGCCGCCGGCGCGAAGATGATCGACGTCGACGACAACGAGTACGTCGACTACGACATGGGGTTCGGGGCGCTGTTCGCCGGGCACATGAACCCGCACGTGCGCAAGGCCGTGATCGAGCAGATGGACCACGGCACGCTGTACGTCACGCCGTGCGAACTGAATGGCGAGGTCGGCGAGTTGCTGGCCGCGCGATACGGGTTGCCGATGTGGCGTCCGACCAACTCCGGGACCGAGGCCACCCACGACGCGATCCGCCTGGCACGCGGCGTCACCGGACGCCCCAAGATCGTCAAGGTCGAGGGCGGCTACCACGGCCATCACGACGAGGTGATGGTGTCGAACAAGCCGCCGCTGGAACTCGCCGGCCCTGCCAACCGGCCCAACGCCGTGCCGCAGTCGCTCGGCATCACCGCCAACACGATCGCCGAGGTGATCGTGATCCCGTACAACGACCCCGAGGCGCTCGAGTGGGCGCTGTCAGCCGGTGACGTGGCGTGTTTCATCGTCGAGCCGGTGATGGAGAACATCGGCATCTGCCTGCCGGATCCCGGCTACCTCGAGGCGGTGCGCGAGATCACCAAGCGTCACGGCACGCTGTTGATCTTCGACGAGGTGAAGACCGGGATCACCGCCGGGTACGGCGGAGCCACTGGCCAGCTCGGTGTGCGGCCCGACCTGATCACGCTCGCCAAGTCGATCGGTGGCGGGTTCCCGGTCGGCGCGTTCGGCGGCGAGGCCGAGTACATGGACCTGATCACAACGGGGAAGGTGCTGCACCTCGGCACCTACAACGGCAACCCGCTCGTGATGGCCGCCGTGAAGGCCACGTTGACCCAGGCGTGCACACGAGAGGCGCAGGAGGCCGCGGTCGAACTCAACCGGCGCCTCGTGTCGCGCGTCCAACAGGTGATCGAGTGCCATGACCTGCCGGCTCACACGGTGCAGTTCGGTGCCAAGGGTTGTGTCACGTGGTCACGTCAGCGCGTCAGGAACTATCGCGACTACAAGACGAGCGACTTCGATCTGGCGTTCGCCCAGTGGATCCACGGCATCAATCGCGGCGTGCTGCTCCCGCCCGGGCTCGACGAGCAGTGGTTGATCTCGGTGATGCACGACGAAGCGGATGCGCTCAAGTACGCCGACGTGTTCGCCGAGTTCGCCGCCCAACTGACGGCCTGATCGTTCAGCTCCAGCCGGGGTTGTCGCCGCCGCGGTAGCGCGCCACCGACAACGGTGTCGAGAACTGGCGACGCTTGCCGCCCGACGTGGAGGCCAGCAACAGCGCCGCGCCCGAGAGTCCGAAGATCACGGCTGCCCCGAGCACCACGGGCGCGCTCCGGCCCGCCAGTCGGGGGATGGCGTGGGTCCACGTGCTGTTGTCGATCGCGGTCAGCAGGTGGACCGGGATCAGGTACCCGAACACCACCATCGACGCCGCCATCGCCAGCCCGAACTCGCCCAGCCCGCGCAGGGTGTCGCGGCGGTCGGGCCGGGTGAAGATGCCGAGCAGCAGTGCGAGCAGACCGATCGCGGCCGAGATCAGGATCATCCATCCGATCGCTGTACGCGTCGTCTTGAGGGTGCCGATCACCGGGATCGGCAACGTGACGTCGGCGACCTGGGCGGCGGTCTCGTCACGCACGATCTGGATCATGTCGGAACCGGTGAGCACGACCGGCTCGTCGTCGCGGTTGCCGATGATCCGGTTCCAGGCCTGCTCGGTGATCGGGCCCATCATGGCGGCGCCGGCGCGAGTGCTGAGCACCTCGGTCTCGAGGAACGAACCGAGTTGCGGTGCCGTCATGCCGATCACCGGTGCGCTGGACGCGGTCACCACGGTGTTGATCTCTTGACGGATGTCGGGCTCGGCAAGGATCGCGGCGGCGGTGTCGCGGGTGGCATCGGGCGTGAAGACGATGCGCTGCATCCACCATCCACCCCCGGTGATTGCCACGGCGATGGCAGCGACCAGGAACAGGATTCCTGCAAGACTCCGCTCCATGACGGCAGAGTCTGGCAAATCCAACCGGTATTCTGCGAGTGTGAATAGTACGGACAAAGTTGGATCGTCGCCCTCAACGCCTGTCGAGGTCGCACCGGTGGTCATCCGGCCGATCACCGACTTCCCCTCCAGGCCGGTCCTGATCCTGCGCGGACTGACCCGGCGTTGCGCGTGGTGCGGCGATCGTCGGGCATTCTTCGTCGGGTGGTTCGGGCGCCAGGAGCGGTGCCGGGCATGCGGCCACAGCTACCGGCGTGGAGACAGCGCCTTCGAGTTGGGTGCGATCACGGCCAACATCATCCTGACGTTCGGCAGCATCCTGGCGGCGATCCTCATCACCGTGCTGGTGACCGCGCCCGACATCTCGACCTGGCTGGTGGTGGGTTGCGCTGGCGCCGTGGCGATCCTCGGTCCGGCGTTGTTCTATCCGATCTCGTTCACGCTGTGGCAGGCGATCGATCTGTGGATGCGTCGCCCGACCCCGGCCGAGCTGGCCGGGCAGGGCGACGCCAGACTCTGAGCCGCGATGCGAACATTCGTTCCCTGGAATCCTTGCCGAACGTCTGTTCGTTAACTACACTCATGTCGTTCCCCGGACAGGGATCGGGTGCGGTCGCCGAACAGCGGTGTCACACCCCCTCTTTACGGTGGTACTCACGGTCGACCGACCGGGTCGGGCTCATGCCCCTACCGCAAGCAGCAGGATGCACAGAAGCAGGAACGGAGAACGGAAGTCATGAGTACTGACCGCGACAAGGCGCTCGAAATGGCGCTCTCACAGATCGACAAGCAGTTCGGCAAGGGCTCGATCATGCGCATGGGCGAGAAGACCACGCTCGGCGATCGACGCCATCTCGACCGGTGCCCTGGCGCTGGACCTGGCACTCGGGATCGGCGGCTTGCCGCGCGGCCGCGTGACCGAGATCTACGGCCCGGAGTCGTCGGGTAAGTCCACGCTCGCCATGCACGTCGTGGCCGAGGCCCAGCGCAACGGTGGCACGTGCGCCTACATCGATGCCGAGCACGCCATGGACCCGATCTACGCCAAGGCGATCGGGGTCGACATCGACCATCTGCTGATCAGCCAGCCCGACACCGGTGAGCAGGCGCTCGAGATCTGCGACATGCTCGTGCGCTCCGGTGCGATCGACGTGATCGTGATCGACTCGGTGGCGGCGCTCACACCGAAGGCCGAGATCGAGGGCGAGATGGGCGACACGCACGTCGGGCTCCAGGCCCGCCTGATGAGCCAGGCCTTGCGCAAGCTGACCGGCAACCTCAACAAGACCAACACGATCGCGATCTTCATCAACCAGTTGCGCGAGAAGATCGGCGTCATGTTCGGGTCGCCCGAGACCACGCCCGGTGGGCGAGCGCTCAAGTTCTACTCCTCGGTGCGTCTCGACATCCGCCGCATCGAGTCGTTGAAGGACGGCGCCGAAGTGGTCGGCAACCGCACCCGCGTCAAGGTCGTCAAGAACAAGGTCTCACCGCCGTTCCGCCAGGCCGAGTTCGACATCATGTACGGCAAGGGCATCAGCCGTGAAGGCTCGGTGCTCGACATGTCGGTCGACCTCGGGATCGTCAAGAAGTCCGGGGCCTGGTTCACCTATGAAGGTGAGCAACTCGGGCAGGGCCGGGAGAACGCCAAGAACTTCCTGCTCCAGAACCCCGAGGTGATGGTCGAGATCAGCGAGAAGGTCATGGTCGCAGGCCGGCCTGCGCCCCGGGCGACGAGCCGGTCGACGCCTTCACCGAGGCCGACGACGCACCGATCGACATCGACATCGACTGACGCTCAGAGTTGGCCGACGGCGTCGATCAGTGCGTTCTCGACGACTTCGCTCAAGGCGGGGTGGATCCAGAACTGACCACGCGCGACCTGCTCGGCGTGCTGGTCGAACTGGATCGCCTGGATCAACGGCTGGATCAGCGTCGAGGCCTGCGGGCCGATGATGTGGGCGCCGATCACGAGCCCGGTCGAGCGTTCCACGAGCACCTTGGCGAACGACGTCTCGTCGACCAGGGCCCAGCCGTATGCGGTGGCGGCGTAGTCGCGACGTCCGACCACGAAGTCTCGGCCGGCGCTCCGGGCCGCTTGCTCGGTCAAGCCCACACTGGCAACCTGCGGATTGCTGAACACTGCCGCCGGCACTGCCTTGTAGTCGATCGAGCGCAGATCGTCGGGGTGAGCGATGTTCCAGAACGCGACCTTGGCCTCGGCGTTGGCGACGTGCTTGAGCTGCCACTCGTTGGCGATGTCGCCGATCGCCCACACGCCGTCGGCCTTGGTGCGCATGTGCTCGTCGACCACGATCGTGCCGTGGTGGTGGAGCGTCAGCCCGCCCACCTCGGCGTCGAGCAGGTCGGTGTTGGGCTCGCGCCCGGTTGCCACCAGGAGCTCGTCGACTTCCACGATCTCACCGTGGCAGTGCACGGCGATGCCGGTAGCGGTGCGCTCGACTCGGTTCGGGATGTGTTCGAGGTGCAGGTCGACACGGGCTGCGAACAACTCGGTGAACCGCTCCGAGATGTCGTCGTCCTGCTGGCGCAGCAGCCGTTCCGAGCGGTTGAACACCGACACCTTCGATCCGAGTGCGCTGAACACATGCCCCATTTCGACCGCGATGTAGCCGCCACCGATGATGCCGAGCCGGGGCGGGAGCGTCGCCAGTCGCATGATCGTGTCGGACGTGTGGAACCCCACGGTCAGCAGACCCGGGATCGGCGGCACCATCGGGCGTGAGCCGGCGGCGACCAGGATGTGCGTGGCGGTGATCCGCTCGCCCTCGACGTCGAGCACCTGCGGCGCAACGAATCGCGCGGTGCCCTCGATCAGCGTGACGTTCGGCGACCCGTTGGCGCGGTAGTCGCGCCCGCCCTCGGCGATCGCATCGATGCGCCCGAAGATGCGGTCGCGTATGGCGGGGAAGTCGGCGCCGCCGACACTGATGTCGAGCCCGAGCTTGGCGCTGTGGCGTGCCTCTTGGACCACGTCGGCAGGCAACACGAACATCTTGGACGGGATGCATCCGACGTTGATGCAGGTGCCACCGAAGGTGCCGCGCTCCACGATGGCGATCTTCCAGCCGTCGAAGTACTCCGGGATCGCGTTCCCCGATCCGCTCCCGATGATGATCAGGTCGTACTCGGTGGGATCGTCGTGCTGCACGGGACCAGTGAACCGCGCTCTCCACTGAATATTCCTCGGGACGTGCGAATCGAGCGGCCGGCTGAACGATCACCGTTAGCCTTGCCCGACATGGAGCCGGGCACGAGTCGCAGCTACGTCGTGCACACCTACGGGTGTCAGATGAACGAGCACGACTCGGAGCGGATCTCCGGATTGCTCGAGGCGGACGGCTACGTGCGCGCCGAGTCGCAGGACGACGCCGACGTCGTGGTCCTCAACACCTGCTGCATCCGGGAGAACGCCGACAACAAGCTGTACGGCAACCTCGGGCACCTGCGCCCCTGGAAAGAGGCCAAGAAGGGTCGACAGATCGTGGTGTCGGGTTGCCTCGCCCAAAAGGATCGCGAGCTCGTGGCGAGCAAGGCGCGGTGGGTCGACGTGGTGATGGGCACCCACAACGTGCATCGCGCCGCCGAGCTGCTGAGCGAAGCGTCGGGGCAGTCCAAGCCGATCGTCGAGATTCTCGAGGAGGCGGTGATCGACGACCATGCGATGTTCCCGTCGGCGCTGCCGGCTCGACGCGAGACGAGCTACAACGCCTGGGTCACGATCCAGATCGGCTGCGACAACCATTGCGCGTTCTGCATCGTGCCGGCCGTGCGCGGCACCGAGATCAGCCGCCCGTACGACGACGTGCTCGACGAGGTGCGCCAGATCGCCGCCGACGGCGTCACCGAGATCACGCTGCTCGGCCAGAACGTCAACTCGTACGGCCGCGACCTGCAACTCGCCGCGCGCCAGGCCGGGGACGACAGCGCCCGCCTGCGCCCGCTGTTCGCCGACCTGATCCGCGACGCCGGCGCTGTCGACGGAATCCGGCGCGTGCGCTTCACGAGCCCGCACCCCAAGGACATGCGACCCGAGGTGTTCGAAGCGATCGCCGAGACCCCGGCGGCATGCGAGCACCTGCACTACCCGCTGCAGTCGGGCAGCGATCGCGTGCTGGCGCTGATGCATCGCGGGTACACGGCCGAGCGATACCTCGACAAGCTGGCGCAGGCCCGCCGGACGATCGCCGACCTGGCGGTGTCGACCGACATCATCGTCGGGTTCCCGGGCGAGACCGACGACGACTTCGAGCGCACGCTCGAGGTCGCCGCCACAGCCGAGTACGACTACGCCTACCTGTTCATCTTCTCACCGCGACCGGGTACCGAGGCGGCCGACATGGTCGCCGACTTCGTCGACCCGGCGGTCGCCGCCGACCGATTCCAGCGGCTCAAGATCGTGACCGAGCGCTCGGCGATCCAGAAGCATCAGGCGCGTGTCAGGCTGATCGAGGACGTGCTGGTCGAAGGCCCTTCGAAACGCAACCCGGCGGTCATCTCCGGTCGTACCCGGCAGAACAAGCTGGTGCACTTCACACCGCCGCAGCCACTGCGCACGGGGAGCTACGCGTCCGTGGAGATCACCCGCGCCGCCCCGCACTTCCTCGAGGGCACGTTCGTGGAGCTGCTCGCCGAACCGACTCACAAACTCCGCATCCCCGTCGCATCGTTGTGAGCCAGGCGCCACGCCGGGTCGCCGTGGTCGGGCCGACCGCGTCGGGCAAATCGGCAGTGGCGATGGCGGTCGCCGAACGGTTGGGCGACGTCGAGTTGGTCTCGGTCGATTCGATGCAGGTGTACCGCCGGATGGACATCGGCACCGCCAAACCGTCCCCGTTCGATCGTGCCCTGGTGCCCCACCACCTGGTGGACCTGATCGGGCCCGACGAATCGTTCACGGTGGCCGACTTCCAACGCGCCCACCGCGCCGCGCTCGACTCCATCGCCGGTCGCGGAAATCGGGCGGTTCTCGTGGGGGGCACCGGGCTGTACCACCGTGCCGTGATCGACGAGTTCGAGATTCCGGGCGAATGGCCTGCGGTCAGGTTGCGGCTCGAAGCAGAAGCCGCCCAGGACGGACCGCAGGTGCTGCACCATCGGCTCGCCGAGATCGATCCGTCGGCGGCGGCGAAGATGGAACCGACCAACGTGCGCCGGATCGTGCGGGCGCTCGAGGTCTGCGAGGGGAGCGGGCGGCAGTTCAGCTCGTTCGGTCCGGGGCTCGACACGTATCCGCCCAGCGAGGTCGCCCAGATCGGCCTGCGATGGGACCGCGGAGAGTTGTCGCGCCGGATCGAAGCCCGGGTGCATCGCATGATCGCCGACGGACTGGTCGCCGAAGTCGCCGGCATCGCCGACACCACCGGGTTCTCCCGTTCTGCCGCTCAGGCGCTCGGCTACAAGGAGATTCTGGATCATCTGTCCGGCGGGTGCTCGATCGACGCCGCCACCGAGCAGATCGTGGTCAGAACCCGCCAGTTCGCGGTGCGCCAGATGCGATGGTTCCAACGCGACCCCCGGGTGCGCTGGTTCGACATCGAGAGCAACGCCGACGAGCGCGACGCCTGCGACATCTCACGGCCGATCGAAGCCGCGATCGACGCGCTGCACGCACGGTGACGCCGACGAAGCCGTTTCAGTCCCGTACGCTGGGTTGCGCACATGCACACGATCACGCTCACCAAGCACCATGGACTCGGCAACGACTTCCTCGTCGTGTTCCATCCGCCGATCGATGAGGCCGAGCTGCCGGCGCTCGCCACGCGGCTGTGCGACCGCCGACGTGGCATTGGCGCCGACGGACTGCTGGTCGCCGAATCGGCGGACGGGTACGCGGCTCGAATGGTGCTCTACAACGCCGACGGCAGCCGGGCCGAGATGAGCGGCAACGGGATCCGTTGCTTCGCCCAGGCGCTGGCGATGCGACGCGGCTCGGCCGACCGTCCTGATCTCGACGACCAGCTGATCCTGACCGACGCCGGGGAGCGGCTGGTGCGTCTGCTCGGCACCGACGACCCCGCCACGATCGATGCCAGCGTCGACATGGGGGACGTCACGCCGCTCGGCGAGCCCGACGGGTGGGCGTCACTCGGGTGCCACCCCGATCGGCCGGTGAGCCACCTCAGCCTCGGCAATCCGCACAGCGTGGTCGGTGTCGACGACGTCCACGACGTCGACCTGCTGGCGCTCGGGCGAAAGGTGCCGCACGTGAACCTCGAGATCGTGGCGCCAGGCGAACACCAACACGAGGTACGCATGCGTGTCCACGAGCGAGGCGCCGGCATCACCGAGGCGTGCGGCACCGGTGCCTGCGCCGCCGCACGAGCGGCTGCCGCGTGGGGTCTGGCCACCCCGTTGGTGGACGACGGGGCGGCGAAACTGACCGTGATCATGGACGGCGGTCGTGCCACAGTGACGCTCGACGCTCCGGGACCCGGGCGGGTCACCCTGACCGGCCCTGCCACCTTCGTGGCCTCGATCGACGTGGGCGTCTGATCGACACGTGAACAGCTCCAACCTCAACCCGTATCAGGAGGCGCTCGGCGCCACGCTGATCGACCGCACGGTCCGCGAGAAGATCGTGCTCGTCGCCGTCGGATTGCCCGGCGTCGACGAGGCCGCCGTCGACGCCAGCCTCGACGAACTCGAACTGCTCGTCGACACCGCTGGTGCCGACGTCGTGGCCCGCATGGTCCAGCGACGCGACGCCCCCGACCACACGTGGTACATCGGCAAGGGCAAGGCCGAGGAACTCAAGCAGATCTGCCTCGCCTTCGACGCCGACACGGTGGTGTTCGACAACGAGTTGGCACCCGCCCAGCAGTTCAACCTGGAGAAGCTGTTGGGGCGTACGGCGATCGACCGGACCGCCGTGATCCTCGACATCTTCGCCCAGAACGCCCACACCCTGGAGGGCAAGGCCCAAGTCGAACTGGCCCTGCTGCGCTACCGACTGCCGCGACTGCGGCGCGGCAAGACCGCCAACCTGTCGCAGCAGCGCGGTGGTGTCGGCAGCCGGTTCGGCGGTGGCGAGACCAAGCTCGAGGTCGACCGGCGCCGGATCATGCGGCGCATCACCAAGCTCGAGCAGGACCTCAAGCAACTCGCCGAGACACGGTCGCTTCAGCGCAAGAGCCGCCGCCGCAGCGGGCTGGCGAACGTGGCGATCGTCGGTTACACCAACGCAGGCAAGTCGTCGCTGTTGAACCAGCTCACGGCAGCTGGCGTGCTGGTCGAGGACCGCTTGTTCGCCACACTCGATCCCACCACACGCCGCTTGGCGCTGCCCGGTGGTGAACCGGTGCTGCTGACCGACACCGTGGGGTTCGTCCGCAACCTGCCGCACGGCCTGGTCGAGGCCTTCAAAGGCACGCTCGAAGTCGCTGCCCGAGCCGACTACCTCGTGCACGTGGTCGATTCCAGCGCAGCCGATCCGTACGGGCAGATCGACGCCGTACGCGAGGTGCTCACCGAGATCGACGCCCAGCGGGTGCCGGAGCTGCTGGTCTTCAACAAGGCCGACCTGGAGCCTGACGAGGCCAAACTGCTGGTGGCGGACCACCCCGGCTCCGTGCTGGTGAGCGCACGTACCGGAGAGGGCACCGAGCTGTTCCTGCGGATCCTCGCCGATCGGCTGCGGGCCTTGACAGCGATCGTCGAACTCGCCATTCCGTACGACCGTGGCGACGTGCTGGCCTCGGTCCACCGCGAGGGCGAGGTGGTGTCGACGACCGAGGGCCCGAACGGGTTCGTCGTGCGGGCCCGGTTGGCCGACGCCTCGCGGGGCCGGCTGGCCGAGTTCGAGGTCGACGAGGCCGCCGCCGACGTTGCCAGCCCCTAGCATCGTCGTCGATGCTGCATCCGGAGCCGTTCGTACCGCCGCCGTACCCGTACGAGCGGATCGACCGGTTCAAGCCGCTCGCCGCCGGGTTCCCCGGTGGCGTGATCGACCTGTCGATCGGGACGCCGTGTGACCCGCCCCCTGCGGCCGTGATCGAGGCGTTGGCCACATCGGACAGCGAGCGCGGTTACCCGCCCAGCATCGGCACCCCCTCCTTGCGGGGGGCGATCACACGCTGGATCGAGCGCCGCTTCGACCTCACCGTGGATCCCGCCCATACGGCGGCGTGCATCGGCACGAAGGAGTTCGTGGGCACGCTGCCGCAGTGGCTGCGGCTGCGCCGACCCGACCTCGACACCGTGCTGTACCCGGCGATCGCCTACCCGACCTACGAGATGGGTGCCACGCTGGCCGGATGCCGCGCCGTGCCCGTCCCACTCACGCAGGCCGGAGGGCTGGACCTGGCGGCGATCGACTCGGCCGATGCGGCGCGAGCGTTGGCACTGTGGGTCAACAGCCCCGGCAACCCGACCGGCGCCATCGACGACTTGGGCGCCGCCGCGGCATGGGGCCGGCGGCACGGCGTCCCCGTGTTCTCCGACGAGTGCTACGTGGAGTTCACGTGGACTGGAGGGCGCCGTACGATCCTCGAACATGGTCTCGACGGTGTGGTCGCCGTGCACTCGTTGTCGAAGCGCTCCAACCTGGCCGGCATGCGAGTCGGGTTCTACGCCGGCGACCCGGACCTCGTCGAGTACCTGCCGCGAAGTGCGCAAGCACGTCGGCATGATGGTCCCCGGCCCGGCCCAGGCCGCGGGCGTGGCGGCGCTCGACGACGATGCACACGTGGAACAGCAGCGGGACCGGTATCGCAGCCGGCTCGAGCGGATGGCGCGGCTGATCGGCGAGTGGGCCGGGATCGACGTGCCGCTGCCGGACGGGGGCTTCTACCTGTGGTTCCCGGTCGACGACGCCTGGGCATTCACCGAGCGCCTGGTGGCCGAATCGGGGGCTCTGGTGAGTCCCGGCGAGTTCTACGGCGATGCCGGACGCGGCTTCGTGCGCGCCGCCGTGGTACAACCTGACGACAAGATCGACCTGATCGCAGAGCGGCTCGGGATCTCGGTCTGAAGGCGATGACGATGGCACGACGCACACGATCACGATTGCGAGCGGTGGCGGGCGCACTCGGCTTCCTCCTGCTCGCCGCCGGCCTGATCGGCGGCGGCGTGCTGTACGTCCTGTCGTCACAACGTCACGACCGTGCCGTCGAGCGGTTCGCGCGGGCGGCGGTCGGATGCACGACCACGCTCGATTTCTCCGAGCAGGGGACCTTCTACGTGTTCGAGGAGACCGGCGGCGCGATCGATCCGGCGACGGGTTGTGAACCGGTCGCGTCGTCCTCCGACACGTTCAGCTTCAGCCTGACCGGCCCGTCTGGGGTGGCACCCCGCCCCGACGCGTCGATCGCCTACGACACCCCCGATGCGATCGGTGCCGCCGTGGCGCGGTTCGTGATCGAGACGCCGGGTCGCTACGAGATCGAAGTGCGCGGCGACGACCCCACGGTGGTGGCTGCGGTCGGCCGCGACCCGTCCGACGGGGTCGACGAGATGCGCAAGGCGGCGATCGTGGTCGGTATCGCCGGAGTCGCGCTGGGTCTGCTGCTGCTCTTGGTGGCCGGTTCGAGGTCACGTCGGGCGGCGACCGTGACCACCCCGGTCGGCCCGGGCTGGGGGCGCCCTTCCGACGGTGCGGCGGCGACGTGGCCTCCGGTGCCACCGCGTGTGCCACAGGTGCCGGTCAACCCGCAGCAACCCGATTCGCCGGCTGTGGTGACACCCCCTCCGCCACCGCTGCCATCGCGCACCTCGCCGGGCTCCACCCTGCCGCCCCACTCGCCATGGGCACCGCCGTCACCCGAGGCGATCATCGGCGAGCAGGCGCCGGTACGCGCTCCGATGCCGTCCACGCCGGTTCCACAACCGGTGCTGCCGGACGCGCCCGGGCGTCCCACCCAGACCGACCGCTGATTCAGCTGCGTCCGCGCAGCGCTTCCACGGGCTCCATGCGGGCCGCCCGGACGGAGGGGTACAGCCCGGCCAGCAGACCCACGATCGCTCCGGCGGGGGGCGCAGCCAACGGCATCCACGGATCGAGCACCGGCGTCCAACCTTTCGTCGCCGAGACCACGACGACGACGATCACGCCGACGCTGGCGCCGATGATCCCACCCACCAGCCCGATCGCCGCCGATTCGCCGAGGAACTGACCGGCGATGTGGCGACGGCCGCGCCCGAGCGCACGGCGGAGCCCGATCTCGCTCGTGCGCTCCATCACGGTGACCAGCGTGACGTTGGCGATGCCGATCGCGCCGACGACGAGCGAGACCAGCCCCAGCAGCAGGAACAGGCTGTTGACGTCGCCCGCCACCTGGTCGCGGGCGGACTGCGGCAACGCCGGGGCAGCGACCGCCAGCGAATCGGGCTGACCCTGGCGCCAACGCGACCGGGGCTTGTTCGGCGATCAGGTCACCGGCACCCAACTCGACCTCGATCACGACCCGTTCAGGTCGCGTGACGCCGAACGCCTGCGCTGCGGCGGTGCTGGTGATGATCACCGACCCGAGCAGACCGTTGTCGCGCAGTCGCCTCGTCGACGATCCCGATCACCGTGAAGAACTGGTCGCCGACGAAGAGGCCTGGTTGCACGTCCAACCGTTTGATGCCGAGTTCCTGTGCCAGGTTGACCCCGATCACGGCGACGCGATCGGCGCGATCGATGTGGCCCTGGTCGAACCATCGCCCGGCGGCGATGTGTCCCGCAACGCATCCAGCAGGCCCGCCGAGGCGGCCAGCACGGGTACCGAGTGTTCGTATTCGCCGCTCGGATCGACGAAATCGACGGTGCGGACCTGACCGGGATTCGGCACGTCGGCGACAGCCCCCGATGCAACGACGCCGTTCAGCCGGTCGAGTACGTGTCTCGACGACCCAGGGCAGGCGGATGCCGCTGCCGTCCTGACCGGTGCTGCGAGCGGTCACGGTGACCTGGCTGGCGCGGCAGCTCGTCGAACTGATCGATGATCTGGCTGCCGGCCGTGCGTGAGAGCCCGAGCGTGACGATCAGCGACGACAGTCCGAGCACGGTGCCGAGCGTGGTCAGCAGTGACCGGGTCGGGCGGGCGAAGATCCCGGCCAGCATCTCGTCGAGCATGTCGCCGGCTCGGAACCGGCTGCGCCGAATCGGGAGCGAGGGCCGAAGGCCGCGTCATGGTGCCACCAGTGAGCCGCGTCGTCGACATCGGTGAGCCGACCGTCGATGATGCGGACACGCCGCTGGGCCCGTGCCGCCACCGCTCGATCATGGGTGATCACGCAGACCGTCAGCCCGTCGCTCACCAACCCATCGATCAACTCCATGATGGAGTCGGTGGTGACCGAGTCGAGATTGCCGGTCGGCTCGTCGCACAACAGGATCGACGGGTGGACGGCCAGCGCTCGGGCCACCGCGACACGCTGACGCTCTCCGCCGGACAGCCGGTCGGGGCGGAATCCGGCTCGGTGGGTCATGCCGACCCGGTCGAGCGCGTCGAGCGCTCGACGCGCGACGCTCGGTGCGCTTGACCCCCTGGTACATCCCACCGAACATCACGTTCTCGAGCGCCGAGCGGTGCCCGAGCAGGTGGAACGACTGGAACACGAAGCCGAGACGTTCGGCGCGCAGGCCGGCCCGATCGCGATCGTTGAGATCACCGACGTCGCGACCATCGAGCTGGTAGCTCCCGCTGGTCGGTCGGTCGAGCAGGCCGAGCACGTTCAGCAGCGTCGACTTGCCCGAGCCCGATGGGCCGACGATCGCCACGTAGTCGCCGGTGCCGATCTCGAGGTCGACCTGGCGCAACGCCTCGACCGGAGGGGTGCTGGCAAAGACTCGCGAGACGCGGCTCAGCCGGATCACCGGGGTGGTGGACGATGTCATCAGCCGGCCAACTGCGGGAACTGTGACACCAATCTGGTCGACGACCTCGAGCTCCAGCTGGCGGGTGATCTCGGCGATCTTCGCCTCCTCCTGACAGGACTGGTCCTGCGTCCAGAGTTCGACCTCGATCCCGGTGAGTCGATCGATCTCGGTGCCGTCGAGCACCTCGGGCTGGCCGAGGTAGACCCGGCCACGCCCGGACTCGTCGCTGGTCGCCGAATAGACCGGTTCGCCACGAGTTGAAGTACTCGTCCATCTCGGCCTGATTGGCGACCTCGACGACCTCCAACCCGAGCGCCTCCATCTTGAGCGCGTCGACCACCTCGTACATCCGGTTGGGATCGTCGGGCGCCGGGTCGACACCGCGTTCATCGAACGTCTGGCTCATGCAGGTCTGCCAGTTCTGGTTGGCCTCGTCGAGGCGCGGATCGTTGGCGAGGTTCTCGTAGTAGTCGTTCAACACCTGTTGGATCTCGGGGTCGTCGCCCGGATTGTTGCCGTAGACCTCGGCGTAGGCCTGGCCGTTGCACCCTTGCTGCTCGAGCGTCGGGGCAGCCACCGCTGCTGCCGTGTCGACCGGGACGGTCGATTCCACGAACATCTGGGTCCCGTACAGCGCCTCGTTGTAGGCATTCTGCTCGTCGGGCGTGAGGCTGTTGACGTACTCGGCATTGGGATCGACGAAGCCGTTGTCGACCACAGGCTCACCGGTCTCGTACAACTCGTAGTTGCGCATGATTCCGTACCCGTATTTCTCGCCGAACGCCTTGGGGTCGGAGAACTGCAGATCGTCCTCGGGATTGGCGATCGCCGCGTAGTCCACCGGCTCGTACTCGAATCCGAGATCGCGCATACACGTGGCGATCGTTTCCTCGGCCTGCAGTTGCAGGCGGCGCTGCTCGACCGGGTCGGTGTCGTACCCGAGCAACGACATGAGCGGGCTGGCTGCGCTGTCGCCGTCGCTGCCGTCGGACGGCTCGCTCGGCGCCTCGCTGGTGGGGGACTCGCTGGTGGGGGAGCCGGGCCCGTCGGTGGGAGCGGGGACGTCGGGACCAGAGCTGTCGTCCTCGTTGTTGCGCACCCCGGTTTCGACGCCGACCACCACCCGATCACCCTCGTGGAGCGAGTCGGGTTCGATCGGGCGTACCTCGGCGAGACCGTTGGCGGTCAACCCCACCTCGACCTTCACGGTCTCGGTGACAGCAGCCAGCACGTCGGTCGCCGGGGCGCGTTCGACCTCGACCTGGTTGACCTGGTCCGGTCCCACGGTGAGCGCCGCCACCGGCACCACCAGCACCTCGCCATCGGTGGCGGCGACGGACACGACGATCCGGGTGTCCCAGAAGATGTAGTCGCGCACCACGTCCGGGTCGTCCGGTTGGATCGTGACCTCGAGCCGGCCGCTGGCGCCCGAGGGTTGTGGCGTCCCCTCAGTGCTGGGCTGGGCGGCGGGCGCTCCGACCGCCAGCACCGAGCCGGTGGTCGTGACCCCGGAACCGCGGATCTCGACGCTGACCGGTGCACCCACGGCGACCAGCGCCGAGTCGACACGACTCACGCGACCCGTGATCAGGGTGTCGGAGGTGGCCAGCGTGCCGATCGGGCCTTGTACTGCGGCACCCAAGGACAGGTACGACTCGGTGACCGACGAGGGCAGGATCGGTACGAACACGATCTCCCCAGGCGGAATCCGCAATCCCGTCGCAGCCTGCAGACCGGCCAGGTTGGCGGCGGCGGCGTCGAGACCCTGCTGGGCGTTTGCGACCGCCTCGTTGAGTGCCGACGTGTCGCCCGGCGCCGTCCCCTCGGCGAACTGGGCCTGGGTGAGCGTGAGTTGGAACTGGGCGTCGGCGATCGCCTGGTCGGCAGCTGCGACGTCGGTCTGGCGTTGATTCTGAGCGGCTGTCACCGCCGTGTCGGCGGCGACCGCTGCCTCCTGGGCCTGGGCGGCGGCGATCTGGAACTCGGCCGCTCGCTCGGCGGTGTACGGCTCGCCGGTGTCGGGGTCGACCGCTCCGGACAGCGCCAGGTCACGGATCTGGGCGGCGGCGTCGCGGGCGGCGTTGGCGGCATCGGCACTTGCCTGCGCCGACGCCACGGCTTGGTCGCCGTCGAGGCGGGCGCGGTCGGCCGCCGTGCGGGCGGCGGGGACGGCGTCGCGGGCGGTCTGGAGCGACCGCTCGAGTTGGAGTCGCTCCGACTCCCGCATCGGTCGGCTGGCGTCGGCCACCGCCTGCTGTGCGGCGCGGACGTTCTCTTCGGACTGTCGTACGGCGTCCTGCGCGTTCCCGAGCGCGTCGCGTTCCTCCACCGATGGACCCTGGGCCGTGTACCCGGCATCGGTGTACATGGCCTCGACGGCCGCCGCGGTGGCGGCGTCGAAGATGGTGTCGACCGTGCCCGTGTCATAGCCGAGCCGGGCCAAGGCCTGTTCCAACTGGCCGACATCGGGTCCGTCGCTGCCGATCACGAGCCGGCGATACATGGGGACATCGCCCTGGAGGGCCAATACCGGCCGCCCGGTGACCTCCAACAGTGCATCGCCCTCCTGGATCTCGTCGCCGACCTGATGCATGTCGGTGACCACGGCCGCCTCGCCGGTGGCGATCCCGACGCTGCCGGCGAGTTGGATGACGGTCGGCTCGTTGTAGGCGATCTGGCCGGCGAGCACGAGTTCAGAGCTCAGCGAGCGTCGTTCGACCGGCACCGTGATCAGCGACGGTTCGGGCGCCGACCGCTCGGCGGCCCGGTCGGCGGGCGACTGGATCCGGTTGCCGATCACGCCGCCCGTGACGCCCGCCACCGCCGCCACGGCGATCACGGCGAGGGCGGTCTTGCGGCGACGCGACGCGTCGCGCACCTGGCCGCTCGCTGGGTCAACCGAGCCGTCATCTGACATGGCGCACGCCTCCCCCGGGCAGCCCGCTGCGACCCACGCCCGAACGGTAGTGCGGCGATCACCCGAATGGGGATCACCGGCGTTGGGCTCAGAGCCGGCGCATGACCGTGACGACTCGACCGAAGATGGTGACGTCGTCGGGAGCGAAGTGCATCGGCTCCATGGTGGCGTTGGCGGGCTTGAGGATGATCTCGTCGACCCCGGGGATGTACGTCTTGACCGTCGCCTCGCCACCCGGAATGCCGGCCACGATGATGTCGCCCTTGTTGGCGGTGGCCTGCTGGACGGCCACCACGAAGTCGCCGTCGAGGATGCCCAGCTCGATCATCGAGTCACCTCGCACCCGCAGCATGAACAGGTCGCCGTCGCCGGTGAAGTCGACCGGGACCGGGAGCAGCTCCTCGACGTTCTCGTGCGCCAACACGTCGGTCCCGGCAGCGACGTCGCCGACGAGCGGGATGTGGCGAAACGGGCGGCGCTCCATCGCCACGCCCGAGTTCGGATCCCACCGAACCTCGATCGCCCTGGGTTTGGCAGGGTCGCGTCGGAGATAACCGAGCTTGGTCAGCGTGTTGAGGTGGGTGTGCACCGTCGAGGGCGACGTGAGCCCGACGGACTCGCCGATCTCGCGCACCGATGGTGGATAGCCGCGCTCGCGTGTCTCTTTCTCGATGAACCGCAGAATCTGTCGATGGCGGAAGCTGAGCGGGCGATCGGTCATACCGTCGATCGTACACGCGTTCGTGCAAGCGGTCAAACACCTGTTCGTGGAGTGGACCCTGGCGTGGACAGGGACGCCCTGGCGGGACGACGGGGAATTCGACCGAAATTGCATCCTCACGTTGACAACGAACGTTTGTTCGGGTACAAATGTTCGACGTACGCACGTTCGATTCGTCGAGTTGGGAGACCGAATACCATGACCGTTGCACTGCATGTCCCGTCCCACCAGGGTGCGGTCGTTCGCCATGACGAAGCCGTCTACCGGCGACGTCGGGCGGTGGTCGGCATCGTCTCGGCTGCGCTCGTCGCATTCGGGTCGGTGGCGACACACGACGTGCTGGCCGGCTCCGGCGGCGATCCTGCCTCCGCCGCCGTGAGCCTGCCGGCACGGAGCACCGTGATCGCCCAGCCGGGCGACACGCTGTGGTCGATCGCCCTCGCCCACCACAGCGATGCCTCGCTGACCCGCTATCTCGACACGCTCGTCGACATCAACGGCGGGCCGACGATCCAGCTCGGCCAGACGATCCATCTTCCCTGACGCGAGCGGCGACGATCGCGGAGGCGGGGTTCGGTGGGGTGTCGATAGTGTTGCGGCGTGCATTGCCCGAGCTGCCGCGCCGACGACACCAAAGTGGTCGATTCGCGTCTGGCGGAAGAGGGTGTGGCGATTCGGCGGCGGCGCCAGTGTCTGTCGTGCTCGTATCGTTTCACCACGTTCGAACGGCTCGAGGAAGTCGCCCTCGTCGTCCAGAAGTCGAACGGGGTCACACAACCGTTCGATCGCGACAAGATCGTGCACGGGGTGCGGTCGGCCTCCAAGGGACGCAACGTGGACGAGGCCCAGATCCAGCAACTGGCGGTCGAGGTCGAAGACGAGTTGCGGTTGACCGGGGGAGAGGTGAGCACCAGTCGGATCGGTCTGGCGGTGCTGGATCGTCTGCGTCTGCTCGACGAGGTCGCCTACCTGCGGTTCGCATCCGTCTACAAGAACTTCGACGCCGCCTCCGACTTCCAGAGCGAGCTGGAACTGCTCAGCAAGCTCGCTCAGCCTGCCGGCTGAACTGGTCCGTCGTTCGACCTGGCGCGGACCCACCGCCCGAACACGTAGCCGTCGCCGTCGAGCAGCAGATGCGCCGGCTCGAACCGCGCCAGATGCTGCTCGGCTCCCTCGGTGAGCCTCGGCGAGGCGCCGCCGACCAGTCGTGGCGACCAGGTCAGGTCCAGCTCGTCGACCAGGTCGGCCGCCAGCAGCGCGCCGTTCAGCGTCGGCCCACCCTCGGCATGCACGTAGGTGGCGCCGGGAACGATCCGGTCGATGGTGGCCATGGCGGTCGCCAGGTCGACGGTGGCGGCGCCGGCGCGCAGCACGTCCACCCCGTGCGGAACCGCCGCCTGTTCGGGGGCGATCAGGAACCCGGAGCCGGATCGGAACAGCGGTGTGCTCGTGTCGACCCTGCCGCTGTTGGTGACCACGCCGATCCGCAGGCCTGGCCGCTTGGGTGGTCCGTACCCCTCGCCACGGGCGGTCCCGGCGCCGACCACGACCACGTCGGCAAGCCGGCGCAGGGCGACGAGCACCTCGATGTCGTGTGGATTGCCGAGCCCTCCCGAGCTGCCGTCCACCGCCACTGCGCCGTCGAGGCTCGAGACCATGCACAGTCCGACCCACGGTCGACTGTCGTGGTGCTGGCGTGGCACGGAGTAGGCCTCCTCGATCGTGACCGCTCCGGCGGGTTCGGGGTGCAGACGTCGCAGCCAGGTGTTCACGGCGCCAGTGTGGCACCGGTGCGGCCGTTCGTCGCCGCTCGCGGGCGGGGCTGTGGGTAACCACGGTGCTGTCCACACCGCTACCCACAGCAAACTTCTGCAATTCACATGGTTGTCCCCTTCCGTTCCACAGGCGTTCTCCGTAGGGTCAGTCTCGTGCCGGAGGCGGCGCGACGCACGGACGGATACTGGGGCACTCGGAGCGGTTGGGGTCGCTTCCGACTCGCACGAGTCGGCTCTGAACCTGTGCGGCGCGCTGCTGACGGCGCGGCCAGCGGTGTCGAACGACAGCGTCGCGGCTGGTCAGAGCGTTTCTTGACGGTTGCCGACCGATGACGTTGACAACGGTGTAACTACGATGGTGTAATACGACGCCCTCCGGTCGGCAACCACAACCGCTTGTGGTCCACCGGTCGCCACGGGGCTCAACCGAACCACATCTTGTGCCGCCGACCCCGGCGGTAGAATGCAAATCACTCGAAGGGATCCCCTCTCATGTCACTGGCGCCAGATCGACTGTCGGCAACCGAGCGCACGGGAACGGCCGCCAACGGCCGGATCGGCATCGGCCGCCTGTTCACCTCGCCTGGTGTCGATCCCTACGACGAGGTCGAGTGGGAGCGCCGTGACTCGCGGATCACGAACTGGAAAGACGGCACCGTCGCCTTCGAACAGCTCGGCGTGGAGTTCCCCACCACCTGGTCGGTGAACGCCACCAACATCGTGACCCAGAAGTACTTCCGAGGCTCGCTCGGCACCGTGGAGCGCGAGTCCTCGTTGCGCCAGGTCATCGACCGGGTGGTCAGCACGATCGTGACATGGGGCCGAGAGGGTGGCTACTTCGCCGACGAGGACGAGGCCCAGGCGTTCGAGTCCGAGCTGAAGTACATCCTCGTCACGCAGCGGGCGGCGTTCAACAGCCCGGTGTGGTTCAACATCGGTGTCAAGGGCGTGCCGCAGCAGGCCAGCGCCTGCTTCATCCTGTCGGTCGACGACAAGATGAACTCGATCCTCAACTGGTATCGCGAAGAGGGTGTGATCTTCAAGGGCGGCTCGGGGTCGGGCGTCAACCTGTCGAAGATCCGTTCCAGCGTCGAGTTGCTCGAAGGCGGGGGCACGGCATCCGGTCCGGTCAGCTTCATGCGTGGCGCCGACGCCTCGGCCGGCACGATCAAGTCGGGTGGCAAGACCCGCCGTGCGGCCAAGATGGTCATCCTCGACGTCGACCATCCCGATGTCGAAGAGTTCATCTGGTGCAAGGTCAAAGAGGAGCGCAAGGCCCGCGTCTTGCGTGACGCCGGGTTCGACATGGACCTCGACGGCTCCGACTCGTTCTCGATCCAGTACCAGAACGCCAACAACTCGGTGCGCGTGACCGACGAGTTCATGGACGCCGTCGTCGCCGACGCCGACTGGGGTCTCAAGGCCGTCACCACCGGCGACGTCGTCAAGACGATCCGTGCCCGCGACCTGTGGCGCCAGATCGCCCAGGCCTCGTGGGAGTGCGCCGACCCGGGGCTGCAGTTCGACACCACCATCAACAAGTGGCACACGGCGCACAACACGGGCCGGATCAACGGCTCCAACCCGTGCTCGGAGTACATGCACCTCGACAACTCGGCGTGCAACCTGGCGTCGATCAACCTGCTCAAGTACCTCACGCAGAACGCCGACGACGCCGAGGGCCAGTTCGACGTCGACGCCTACATGCACACGATCGAGGTGATGTTCACGGCGCAGGAGATCCTGGTCGGTCGCGCCGATTACCCGACCGAGCCGATCGGCGACACGAGCCGCAAGTTCCGTCAGCTCGGGATCGGTTACGCCAACCTCGGTGCGCTGCTGATGGCGCTCGGTTACGCCTACGACTCGCCCCAGGGGCGTGCGTGGGCAGCGGCGCTGACGTCGCTGATGACGGGCCACTCGTACGCCACGAGCGCACGCACGGCTGCCCGCCTCGGACCGTTCGAGGGCTTCGCCGAGAACGAGGAGCACATGCTGCGGGTGTTGGCGATGCATCGCGATGCCAGCTACCGGATCGAGAACGACGGTGTCGTTCCCGCCGACCTGCTGGCTGCCGGCCAGCAGTCGTGGGAGTCGGCGGTGCGCGACGGCGAGGAGTTCGGCGTCCGCAACAGCCAGGCATCGGTGCTCGCTCCGACCGGCACGATCGGCCTGATGATGGACTGCGACACGACCGGGATCGAGCCCGACCTCGGTCTCGTCAAGATCAAGAAGCTGGTCGGCGGCGGCACGATGTCGATCGTCAACCAGACGATCCCGCGTGCGCTGCGCCGGTTGGGGTACGACGCCCGGCAGGTCGACGAGATCATCGCCTACATCGACGTCAACAAGTCGATCCTGGGGGCGCCGCACCTGACCGCCGAGCACGTGTCGGTGTTCGCCTGTTCGATGGGCGACAACACGATCCACTACGAGGGTCACGTGCGCATGATGGGCGCCGTCCAGCCGTTCCTGTCGGGTGCAATCTCCAAGACCGTCAACATGCCCGAGGAGGCGTCGGTCGAAGACGTCGAGGCGCTGCACCAGCTCTCGTGGGAGCTCGGCCTGAAGGCCGTTGCGATCTACCGCGACAACTGCAAGGTGGCCCAGCCGCTGTCGACCGCCAAGAAGGACGACGTCAAGGCCGACACCGGTGCGCCGGTCGCCGACGCCGCCCCGGCGGTCGAGTACATCGAGAAGATCGTCGAGAAGGTCGTCCACAAGCCGTTCCGCCAGAAGCTGCCGCGCACCCGTTCGGCCAAGACGTTCGAGTTCCGCGTCGCCGACTGCAAGGGTTTCGTGACGGTCGGCGAGTACGAGTCGGGCCAGCCCGGCGAGATCTTCATCTCGGTCTCCAAGCAGGGTTCCACGTTGGCCGGCATCATGGATGCGTTCGCCAAGTCGATCAGCTACGGCCTGCAGTACGGCGTGCCGTTGCGGGCCTACGTCGAGGCGTTCGTCAACACCAAGTTCGAGCCGGCCGGCATGACCGACGATCCCGACATCAAGTTCGCCTCGTCGATCATGGACTTCCTGTTCCGCCGCATGGCGCTGCAGTACCTGACCTACGACGAGCGTGAGGAACTCGGCATCTTCACGATCGCCGAGCGCACGCAGCCCACCCTGCCGGGCGTCGAGGAAGCGGTCATCCAGACCAGCCAGGGCAGCGACATCGCCGCCGACCCCAAGACGGTCCCGTCGGTGTCGGAACTGGCAGCCGGTCTGGCGAGCGGTGCCCTGGCGCCGACGGTCGAGGACAACACCCCAGCCCACGGGGTGATCCGAGACGGTCTGATCAGCCGCAGCAAGCCGATCGACTCGCCGATGTGCATGCAGTGCGGCATCCACATGGTGCGTGCCGGCAGCTGCCATGCATGCCCGAGCTGCGGCAACACCAGCGGCTGCAGCTGACCCAAGCCCGTGCCGCGAGACTGGCGGCATGCAACATCGAGACGACCTCGCTGACGCGCTGCGCCGGTGGTTGCCCACCCGCCGTTGGTACGCCGACAAAGGACACGCGATCGAGTCGATCCGCGTCGAATCGATCGACCTCCCTCGGCCGTCGCCCGTGCGGCTGCTGGTCGTCCATGTCACCTTCGACGGTGGTCGCGTGCAGCCCTACGCCGTGCCGCTGCTCCTCGACGATCTCGGCCGCTTCGGTGACGAACCGGTCGACGCCATGTCGGTCGAATCAGGCGCCTCGGAGGTGGTCGAGATCGCCGTGCGGAGCGGCCGTGATCATCGGATCCGACTGCTCGGCGTCGAGCAGTCCAACTCGTCGGTGATCGTGGACGAGACGATGATCGCCAAGTTGGTGCGACGGCTCGAGCCGGGCCTCAACCCCGACGTCGAGGTCCCGCGCCACCTGTCGCGGGTGGGATTCGCGCATGCGCCCGGGTTGGTCGCCCACTTCGACGTCGATGTGCCAGGCGGCCGCGCCAACGCGATCGTGGTGCACGATGCGATCACCAACGAGGGGGACCTGTGGGGCTGGATCGGCCGGCACCCCGACCAGGCGACCCAGATCGCCGAGCTGCTCGGCCGTCGCACCGCACAACTCCACACGGCGCTGGCCACCGCGTCCGGCGAGCCATCGCCCGGCTTCACGCCGGAGCCGTCGTCGATCGAAGCCCAACACCGCGACCTCGATGCCGTGCGTCGATCGCTCGTGGCGACCCAGCAGGCGCTGGGGGGTCGCCCGGGGCCACTGGCTGCGCCGGCTGGCGAGGTGCTGCGACGATTCGCTCGGCTCACCGAGCACGTGGTCGATACCAGCCGGATCCGCATCCACGGCGATCTGCACCTCGGCCAGATCCTGTGGACCGGCCATGATGTGGTGTTCATCGACTTCGAGGGCGAACCGGCGCGGCCGATGGCCGAACGCGCCGTCAAGCGGCCCGGGCTCGTCGACGTCGCCGGGTTGCTTCGCTCGTTCGACTACGCCGGCCGCAACGCCGGACTCGACCAGTCGTGGGTGGCCGATGCGAGCCGGGTCCTGGTCGATGCGTACCTCGACACGATCCCGGTCGCGCTCGCTCCCAGCGATCCCCACGACGTGGCGCTGTTGCTCGACCTGTTTCTGCTCGACAAGGCGTTGTACGAGATCCGATACGAGCTCGTGAGCCGTCCCGATTGGCTGCAGCTGCCGTTGCGGGCGGCCGAGCAACTGCTGTCCTGAAACGGGGCGTCTGGCAGAGTGGGGTGGTGAGCGGCGACTGGCTGTACGACGACGACCACATCGATTTCCTCGAGCAGCTCTGGGGAGACGGCTACCTGTCACCGGGCGGACCTGCTGAGGTGGCGCGCATCCTCGAGGGGATCGACCTGACGGGCAGGCGGGTGCTCGACATCGGGTGTGGCAGCGGCGGGATCACGGTCGAGCTGGCGCAGGTGTATGGCGCCACCGACGTGATCGGGATCGACGTCGAAGGCCCGGTCTGCGAGCGCGCTCGGCGATTCGTGGAGCGTGCCGGGTCGGCGGATCGGGTCCGGATCGTGCAGGTCGAACCCGGGCCGCTGGCGTTCGAGCACGACTCGTTCGACATCGTGTTCAGCAAGGACTCGATCGTGCACATCCCCGACAAGGAGGCGCTTTCGGCGGATGTGTACCGGGTCCTGCGACCGGGCGGATGGTTCGTGGCCTCCGACTGGCTGACTTCCCACGACGGCCCGATGTCGCCGGCGATGGCTGCGTACGTCGCCGCCGAGGCGCTCGACTTCGGCATGGCATCGCCCGCTCGATACGAGCGGGCGATGCTCCGAGCGGGCTTCGTCGACGTCGAGTTGCGGAATCGCAACGCTTGGTACCGGCAGGTGGCACGCCAGGAACTGGCTCGTCTGCAGGGCGTCGAGCGCGATCGATTCGTCGAGCTGCTCGGGGCCGACGAGGTCGCCAGACAGATCACGACCTGGTCGATGATGATCCCCGTGCTCGACAGTGGGGAGCACTGCCCGCACCACGTGCGGGCCCGCAAGCGCTGACCGGTCGAGGCTCGCCGATCGTCTCGTCGACCACGTCGCGTCGTGATCGTCATGACGAAGACTTGAGACTATGAACGTAACGCCGGCTGGGTGTCGGCCGATGTCACCGGTATGCATCCCGCTGTGACATCGCTCGTTCGCTCGACCATCGGCAAGCTCGTGACCACCGTGGCCGTGGTCGGCATCGGTGTGGGGTCGGCTGCGGCAGCCGGCGCCGAGATCCCGCTGCTCGTGCCGGCCGGCACCGAGTCAGAGCAACCGTGTGACGACACGGCGACGACCAACGACGCCGACTGCGAACACGAGGCGACGCCACCGCCGATCGACGAGCCCGATCACGTCGATGCCGACGACGAAGCGGATGACGCCGACGACAAAGCGGATGACGCGGACGACGAAGCAGATGACGCGGACGACGAAGCAGACGACGCCGACGACGAAGCAGACGACGCCGACGACGCCGACGACGCGGACGACGCGGATGATGCGGACGACGCGGATGATGCGGATGATGCGGTCGAGTCGGAGCACCCCGACAATCACGGAGCGGTCGTCTCGGACTTCGTCCACATCACCGAGCTCGAGGGGTGTGCCAAGGGCCAGGCAACGGCGGCCGTGGCACGCGGTGACGTCGATCCCGCCTCGCCGTCGTTCGCCGATGACCTCGCCGAGTACACCGACAAGTGCGACAAGTCGGACCACGACGATCCAACCGAGCCCGAGGTCGATGGATCCGGGCCCGAGGTCGATGGATCCGAGCCCGCCGACGAGACGACTGCCGCGCCGGGCAAGTCGGGTGAGCGTGGGCAGTCGGGCGAACACGGCAACGGCAAGAGCGACAACGGCAAGAGCGACAACGGCAACGGCAACGGCAAGGGCAACGGCGGCTGAATCGCGACCGTCGACGCCGCCCTGATCGGGCCGTCGGCCTACGCTGCGGCGCATGGTCACGACCGTCGAACCGCCTACCGACCGCGCACTTCGCCTGGGAGTGATCAGTACGGCCCGGATCGGTGTCAACAAGGTGATCCCCGGGATCGCCAAGAGCAGTCGGTGCCGCGTCGACGCGATCGCCTCGCGATCATTCGAGCCGGCGCGTGCGGCCGCCGACTCGCTCGGGATCGAGCGCGCCTATGGGTCCTACGAGGAACTGCTCGCCGATCCCGACATCGATGCCGTCTACAACCCGCTGCCCAACCACCTCCACACGGAGTGGAACCTGGCAGCGATCAGGGCAGGCAAGCACGTGCTGGCAGAGAAGCCGTTCGCCATGAACGCCGCCGAAGCCGAGTTCGTGGTGGCCGAGGCGGAGCGGCACGACGTCAGGATCGTCGAGGCGTTCATGTATCGCACCCACCCGACCTGGCTCGAGGTGCAGCGCCTGCTCGCCGCCGGGGCGATCGGCACGCTGCACCACGTGCAGACCTTCTTCGGGTATCACAATCTGGACCGTGACAACATCCGCAACATCGCCGAGTTCGGCGGGGGAGCGTTGATGGACGTCGGCTGCTACGCGATCAACTCGGCGCGGTGGCTGTTCGGCACCGAGCCCGAGGTGGTCGGAGCCACGATCGATCGCCACCACGGGTTCGGCACCGACACCGTCACCGCCGGTCTGCTGCGTTTCCCGAACGGGACTGCCACGTTCGCCTGCGCGACCACGATCGAGCACGGTCAGTGGGTGCACATCATGGGTGACGCCGGGCGGATCGAGCTGTGGATCCCGTTCAACATCCCGCTCGACCTGCCCACCTCCATCACCGTGGCGAGCGGTGGGAAGCCACCGGTGGCACCCGACGTCACGCGCATCGACTTCCCGGTCGCCGACCAGTACGCCACCCAGGCCGATGCGTTCGCGGCCCACGTGCTCGACGGCGCCGCGCCGTCGGTGTCGCCGGCCGACTCGATCGCCAACATGCGCGTGATCGACGCCGTGCTGGCGGTCGCTCGCTGAGCCGTGGCGCACTGGATCATCGACGCCAACAACGTGTTCGGGTCGCGACCCGACGGGTGGTGGAACGACCGCGCCGGGGCGCAACGTCGATTCGCCCAGGCGGTGGCCGAGTGGAGTCGGACACACGATGGCACGGTCGTCCTGGTCTTCGACGCGCCGCTCAGCCCGAGTGCGTCGCAGCTGGCGGGTGGCGACCTGTCGATCCGCGAGTCCCCGTACCGCGGTCGGAATGCCGCTGACCGGCTGATCGTCGAACTGGCGGTGACGAGTGTCGAAGCCGATCTGGACCGTGCGGTGATCGTGGTGACCAGCGATGTCGGGCTGCGCCGTCTGCTGCCCGAGTCGTGCGCCGTGATCGGTGCCGGCGCGTTTCGCGATCGGATCGGCTACTGACATCCGGGGCGACTCAGCGAACGAAGTGAGCCCAGTCGTCGAGCGCTAGCCGCTGACTCACGAGGGCATTGATCGGCGCCGATTGATCGGCGTAACCGATCGCCATCCCGCAGAACAGGATGTGGTCGTCGGGGGCTCCGCAGAACTCGCGCACGGCGGCATGGTGGACCGACCAATACTCCTGGGCGCACGTGTCGAGCCCGGCCTCGACAGCGAGCAGCATGAACGTCTGGAGGAACATGCCGAGGTCGCTCCACTGCGGGCGTCCCATGCGGCGGTCGACGAAGCAGAACAGGGCGGCGGGGGCGCCGAACAGGTCGCCGTTGCGGGCGAACTGGGCGAGGCGACCCGGCTTGTCGTCGCGTTCGATCCCGAGCGTTGCGTACATCGCCTCGCCGAGCTCGAAGCGCGCCGAGCGGTGTGGTTCCCACAGATTGGCGGGATAGATCTCGTACTCGGACGCGGCGATCGGTTGCGATGTCACCGTGGAGCGAAACCGATCGGTGGCGGCGCCGTTGACGACGTACACGTTCCACGGTTGGACGTTGCCGCCGCTGGGTGCCCGCGACGCGCCCGCCAGCAACTCGCGCAACGTGGTGTCGTCAACGGGGGTCGAGAGGAACTGGCGGACGGACTTTCGGCGACGGACGGCGTCGGACACGTGCATGCCAGCGAGTGTTGCTGGCGGGCGGCGGCACCGACGAACCGACTCAGTCGTGTCGGGCGCGGAAGTGACGCACCAGCTCGATCAGCAGCGTCGCCGAGATCGCCGCCACGAAGGCCAGCAGGAAGGCCTTGGTGTGGTCGTCCTCGAACGCCTTGCCGCCGATGTAGCCCAGTAGGGCGGCGTACGTGGCCCAGATCACGACCGCTGCCGCGATCCATCCGACGAACCACCGGCGTGGTTGATGGGTGATGCCCGACGAGAGCGTGAGCGCCGTGCGTCCGCCGGGGATGAACCGTGCGGTGACCAGCAGCAGGCCACCTCGCACCCGGATCTGCTCGGCAGCCCAGTCGAGACGAGCCTGGCGTTGCGGCTTGCGCTCCGCCCAGCGATGGATGTTGTCGCTCATGCGGGCACCGAGCAGGTACGCCAGGTTGTCGCCCAGGAACGCGCCGATCGCCCCGGCTGCGATCACCCCGACGAGCGGTTGGTCGCCGACGCCGGCGGCCACGCCACCGATGATGACCATCGTCTCACTCGGCACCACCGGGACCACGGAGTCGAACAGGGCGACGCCGAAGATGATCGCCAGGAAGTACCAGTTGGCAGAGAAGTCGGCCAACCATTCGGTGACGTCGGTGAACACGTTGGCGATCAGGACGGCGACCATCGGCGCAGGCTACCGACGGTTGGGAATCGGTGCGACGGACGGATGCAGGCCGGCCACGGCCGTGCGCAATCCGTTCTCGAAGATCGACGGCCACGAGACGTAGGACTCGGCGATGCTGTCGAGTTCGAGGCTGACGATGCCGTGGCACATCGCCCACAGCCAGGCTGCGATCTCCTGGGCATCGCACCCCTCGCTGTCGGCGATCTGACCGACTTTCTGCCCGCGGCGCACTCGGCGCACGAACGACGACAATCCACTGAGGGCAAGCTCGACCGATTCGGGGCTGGGATCGAACTCCTGGACCGCCAACCGGAACATGATGCCGTAGTAGGCGGGGTGCTGGCGAGCGAATGCCCGGTAGGCCTGAGCGACCTGGAAGATCTCCTCGGCGGGGTTGTCGGTCTCGGGCACGGCATCGAGCACCGCAGTCAACCGGCGGTACCCGTCGGCGTACAGCTCGTCGATCACGCCGTCCTTGCCGCCGAATCGCGAGTACACGTTCATCGTCGACATGTTCGCCTCGGCGGCGATTCGTCGCACCGTGAGGGCCTCGGCGCCGTCGGCGGCCAACAGGCGGTGGGCTGCCGCCAACAATGCTTGACTGGTCTCGTCGTGTGGTCGTTGCATGGCTCCCTCTGCCGTTGGTGCCGAATTGCCGGTGGTCGTCGCCGCAGTAGTGACCGTACTGATCCGAACAGATTCAAACCAATGATCGCCCCGGTCTCTTCGCAAAGAATTTGCGCCCACATCGGTCGGTCGGCCACTCAACGTGACCATATCGATGTCATCGTGACGTACCGAGACTGCAGTTGACGAACCCGACGCGAATTCTTGCGAACTTCGTGATGCGGCCACGACCCGACCTCGCCGGCGTCCGCGCCATACGCTGTGCCGATGCGCATCGAGGTCAACTCCGAACTCTGCCAGGGCCACAATCGCTGCTATGCGCTGGCCCCCGAACTGTTCGACGTCGACGACCTCGGCAACGCGGTGGTGATCGGCGACGGGGAGGTGCCGCCCGGCCTGATCGACAAGGCTCGGTTGGCGCTCGCCAACTGTCCCGAGTATGCGATCACCTTGCACGAGGATGTCGCATGAGTCCCACGCCGATCACCGAGCCGGTGTCCGATTGGGCCACCGACCTGGATCACACCGATCCGCGCTACAACGCCAACGCCCACGAGATCTGGCAAACGCTCCGAGCGTCCGGCTGCCCGGTCGCACACTCCGATCGATACGGAGGACTGTGGGCACCGCTCACGCACGAACTCGTGCGTGAGGTCGCCTACGACACCGAGCACTTCACGAGCCGGGGGGTGATCGTCGGCAACGCCCGGCCACTGATCGAGGCGCCCGTCGGCCCGGCGCCGCCGATCACGAGTGACCCGCCCTTCCATCAGTTCGCACGACGCTTGCTGCTGCCGGCGTTCTCGCCCAAGCAGATCGACCCGTGGAAGCCCGAGATCCGCCGGTTGTGCAACGATCTGCTCGACCGGATCGGCCCGGTCACCGCCGGCACGTCGATCGTCGATGCCGCCGTCGACTACGCCCAGAGCATCCCGGTCAACGTGATCGCCCGGATGCTCGGGTTCCCGCCAGAGGACGAGGCCTTGTTCCGCCACTTCGTGCACGGGGTGATCGAGCAGGTCGACCTGCCCGCCGACGAGCGGATCGCCAGTTTCGCCGAGCTCGACGCCTACCTCGATGCCCAGATCCAGGACCACATCGAACACCCGCGTGACGATCTCACGAGCTACATGCTCGGGATCGAGATCGACGGCAACCCGCTCGCCTACGCCCACGTGCGGGGCTCGATCGTGCTGCTGCTGATCGCCGGGATCGACACGACCTGGAGTGCGATCGGTTCATCGCTGTGGCATCTCGCCACGCACCCCGATGATCTGCAACGAATCGGAAGCGACCCCGACGTGATGCTGTTCGCGCTCGAGGAGTTCCTGCGGGCCTATGCGCCGGTGACCATGGCGCGTCTCGTCAAAGACGATTACGACTTCCACGGCTGTCCGATGAAGGCCGACGACTGGGTGCTCTTGCCGTTCCCGGCGGCGAACCGTGACCCGGCGTTCTTCGACGACGCCGAGTCGTTCGTCATCGATCGCGCCGAGAACCGGCACGCCGCGTTCGGGCTGGGCATCCATCGCTGCATCGGTTCCAACCTGGCGCGCCTGGAACTGAAGGTGGCGGTCGAGGAATTCGTGAAGCGCTTTCCACGCTTCGAGCTGGTCGGCGATGTGGCATGGAGCCGGGGTCAGATCCGTGGCCCGCGCACGGTTCCGGTCCGCGTGCTCGCCACCGGCTGAACGCTCACACCGGATCCTCACCTGGATCTGATCTACTGCAGGAATGCACGTGTTGCTCGCCGAGGACGATCGCGCCGTGCGCGAGTCGCTGGTCCGAGCGCTCATGCTCGAGGGCTACTCGGTCCAGGCGGTCAGCAATGGTGCCCTGGCGCTGGACGCGCTCAAGGAGCGCGCCGCCGATCTGGTTCTGCTGGATGTCTCGATGCCCGTGCTGGACGGGCTCACCGTGTGCCGGGTCGTGCGCGGTGAGAAGGATCGAGTACCGATCCTGATGCTCACGGCTCGGACCGAGACGCGCGATCGCGTGGCCGGGCTCGACGCCGGCGCCGACGACTACCTCGCCAAGCCGTTCGCCTTGGACGAGCTGTTCGCCCGGATGCGTGCGCTGCTGCGCCGGGCGCGAACCGACGACGAGTCGACCGCCGGCGAGACACTCGGATTGGGAGATCTCGTGATCGACACTGCCGGTCGCCAGGTCGCCCGATCCGGCTCGGACATCGAACTCTCGAAGACCGAGTACGAGCTGCTGGAGTTGCTCGTCCGGAATGCCGGCGTGGTGCTCGATCATTCCACGATCTACGACCGGATCTGGCACTACGACTTCGGACCCGACTCCAAGAACCTGGCGGTCTACATCGGATATCTGCGTCGCAAGACCGAGGAGGGCGGGGGCGGCCGCCTGATCCACACCGTGCGCGGTGTGGGGTACGTCGCCCGGGTCGACCTGTGAGCCTCCGGTGGCGTGTGGCGATCGCGATGGCGGCGCTCACGCTGGCTGCCACGATCGCCGCCGGATTCGTGGGCTACGGATCCACCCGCGATCGGCTGCTGGCCGAGGTCGACCGATCGTTGATCGAGATCGGAGGTCCGCGGGGTCCGCTCGACCTCGAGCGTCTCCCGGACCGTGGCCCGTTCGGAGGCTTCGTCGCCCAGCTCGTCGGCCCGGACGGGAGCGTGGTCGATTCCACGTTCCCCGAGCCGTTCGTTCCGTCGGACGCGGTCGTGGCGCTCGCCGCCCTGCCCGGCAGCGACGTGTTCGAGCAGGTTTCGGTCGGTAACGGCGAGTTCCGGGTGCGTTCGATCGCGCTGCCGAGGGGTGGCACGCTTCAGGTGGGTCGTTCGCTCGACGAGACCGATCGTGTGCTCGACAGCCTGCGACGCCGGATCACGTTGCTGTCGTTGGCCGTCGCCGCTGCCGCTTCGGTGATCGGTTTCCTGATCGCCGGCCGGATGACTGCATCGCTGCGACGACTGACGAGCGCCGCTGAGCACGTAGAGTCGACAGGCCGACTCGACACCGCGATCGGGGCCACGAGCACCGACGAGGTCGGCCGACTGGGCGTGGCGTTCGATCGCATGTTGGCGGCGTTGGCCAGGTCGCGTGACGACCAACAACGACTGGTGCAGGACGCCGGGCACGAGCTGCGCACGCCACTCACCAGCCTCCGCACGAATCTCGACACCCTGCGCCGTTTCCCGTCGATGCCGACGGGTGATCGCGATGCGATCGTCGACGACCTCCATGCCGAGACCGAACAACTCACCGAGCTGGTCAACGAGATCGTGTCGGTCGCGTCAGGCGACCAACTCGACGAACCACGCCAGGACTTCGACCTGGACCTCGTCGCGTCGGAGGTCGCCGAGCGTTATCAGCGGCGGACCGGACGTTCGATCGTGGTCGTTTCCGAACCGTCGCCGGTCACCGCCCAGCGTGGTGCCGTGCAGCGTGCCGTGTCGTGCTTGCTCGACAACGCCTGCAAGTTCGATCCGGGTTCGGGCCGGATCGACGTGACCATCCGCAACGGTGGCGTGGCGGTCGCCGATCGCGGAATCGGGATCCTCGCCGACCAGCTGGATCAGGTGTTCGACCGCTTCCACCGGGCCGACGAAGCGCGTGCGATGCCCGGCTCCGGGCTGGGCCTGTCGATCGTTCGCGACGTCGCTGTGCGCCACGGTGGCACCGTGTTCGCCCGCAACCGTGAGGGCGGCGGCACCGTCGTCGGGTTCACGCTCACCGCCGACTGAACCTGGGTCGCCGCGACGTTCAGCCTTCGGCGGCGATCGTGCGCACCGCCTCGGCATGCAGGGTGGCCTCGTCGGGAGCGAGCGAGACGCCGAGCTCGACGATGAACGCCACCGAATCCTGGACGGCCAACTCGCGTCGGGCCCAGGTCGCAGCAATACCCGTGTAGGTACCGCCCGTGATCTCGCCCATCGGCAGCCCCGTCAGCTCGGCATAGCGCGCACGGATCCGTCCGTCGCGTCCGTCGCTGGGGCTGATCGTGTACAGGTCCTGGTGGTACCAGATCGCGATGTCGGGGCGCAGTTGGGCGACGAAGTTCACGATCGCCTGCGTTTCGGGCTCGCTGGCCGGGCCGGTCCCGGCGTATTGCGAATCGCCCGGCTGGCCGAGGGGGCCCCACTTGTACGGGAAGTTGCGGTTGAGGTCGACCCCGTTGGCGTTCTGGCGGTCGCCGATCGCCTGGCCATCGGGATTCATCGACGAGACAAGCCAGAGCTCGACCCCGTCCGGCGCGCCCAAACGGCGCAGTTCGTCGACGATCGCCGTCCCGGCCGCCTCGTTGCCGTGGATCACACCGATCACCAGCACCCTGCGGCCGCCGAGTGCCCCGACACGGTCGGCCAGGATCGGCGTTCCTTGGACAGACCGCCCGAGTTCGACCTGCTCGGCGGTGAGGTCGAGCGCCACGAATGGCACGACATCGGTGCCGGTGCCGGTCGGAGGGACGGCTTCTGGCGCCACCGTGCTCGTCGTACTCGTGGTCGTGCTGGTCGTGCTGGTCGTCGTGCTGGTGGTCGTGCTGGTGGTGCTGGTCGATGTCGTGGTGGTCGTGGTACTGGTCGATGTCGTCGGTGCGACTGTCGTCGACGTCGCCGCCGAGGGCAGCGATGTGGCGCCCACGATCGACCCGTCCACCACGGCTGGTGGGTCGCTGGCGGCGGACGGCCCAGGCTGGTCGGCTTGCTCGGAGCCGCCACACGCGGCGGTCAGCGCCAGCGCCAACGCCAACGCCGGTCGTGCAGGATGCATCAGGTCATCATGGCCGCTGCGGACCGGTCATTGCGATCAGCGGAGGGCGCGGCGCTCACGACGCCAGGTCTTACCCGCCTCTCACGATCCTCGTGCACCCTTCTCACCGTCGCCGTTCATCGTGATGGACGTCACCAATGACTCCATCGAAAGGATCAGCACATGTACACCACGCAAGAAGCTTCCGATTCCCCCTCGCCCCGGCGTCGTCGCACGCGACGGACCACGGGCCTGGCCACCGCCGCCGGCGTCCTCGGCGGTGGGGCGATCGGTCTGATGTTCGCGGTTCCGTCGTTCACGAACGCGGCCGGCTCGGATGCCGGTGCGACGGCCCCATCGGCAGCGACGGTCACAGTCCAGGACACCGGATCCGAGCCCGTCCCGCTCGACGACCCCGCCGCCGAACCCGGGACGCGCCTGCGCGACGTGCTTCAGCCGCTCGTCGACGACGGCACGATCACGGCCGACCAGGCAGACAAGGTGTCGGACCATCTCGTCGCCAACCGTCCGCAAGGCGGTCCCGGTGGTGAGATGGGCGAGCGTCACGGACGTGGCCCCGGTCGCTTCGACGGGCAGATCGTTGCCGACCTGCTGGGCGTCGACGCCGCCACGCTTCGCACCGAAGTGATGAACGGATCGACCCTGGCCGAGGTCGCCACCGCCCAAGGGGTCGACCCGCAGGCCGTGATCGACGGTTTGGTCGCCGAGGCCAAGACGCACCTCGATCAGGGCGTCGCCGACGGGCGGCTCAGCCAGGACGAGGCCGATGCCCGCTTGACGGAGATGACCACCCGGATCACCGACGCCGTGAACAACGGGGGCGGCTTCGGCCCGGGCGGCATGGGTCCGCGCGGCGGTCACGGGCCGGATGACGACGGTGACGACGCACCCCCGATCAGCGACGATCCGGGCGCCTGACCAGCGCCCCGGCGGTTCGGCACCCGCGAGCATTTCGGCCCTGGTGCGCCCGGCTCGTCCGGGCGCACCATCGCGTTGTCGGACGGTGTTCGATTCATCGGCCGCCAAGGATCGAGGAGGACGAGATGGAAACCGCAGGGACCCCGCGCACGATCGTCGTGGGCGTCGACGACAGTCCCGAATCCGATCGGGCGCTCGAATGGGCACGCGTGGTCGCCGGCCCGGACGATGCGATCGTGATGCTGCACTCGTGGCAGCTGCCGGTGATCGCCGGCTACGACATGGTGGTGACCGTCGACCCGACCGAGGTCGAGTCGTACGCCAAGCAGGGCATGGCCGAGCGAGCCGAGCGAGTCGACGACCCGCGCCTCGTGCCGGTCGTCCAGCAAGGTCATCCGGGCCGCACGCTGGTGGCCGAGGCGGATGAGCGCGATGCCGGCATGATCGTGGTCGGCCATCGCGGCCACAGCCGCGCCGCGCTGGTGCTCGGCTCGACCGCCAACCACGTGGTGCACCACACCACACGACCCGTCGTCGTGGTCCGCGGAGAACCAGCACCCCCGTCCGTTCGGCGTGTGGTCGTCGGGGTCGACGCCCACAGCGACGCCTCGGACGGTGCCGACGACAACGCATCGGTCCGAGCCCTCCGGTTCGTCTACCAGTTGCCGGGCGTCGAACACATCCGGGTCGTCCATGCATGGTTCCTGCCCTCGCTGACGGTCGGGATGTTCGCCGACCCGGCCGGGTCCAACGATGCACTCGACGCAGCCGCGCAAGCGGTGGTCGATCGGGCGGTGGCGGCGGCCGGACCGCCCCCTGCAGGTGTCGAGTTGGTGGCCGAACCGTTGCGGGGCACCCCGGGATTCGCCTTGATCGAAGCGTCGCACGACGCCGACCTGGTCGCCATCGGGTCCCGCGGACGCGGCGGCTTCGCCGGCCTGGTGCTCGGCTCGACGAGCCTCGAGATCACGGCCCACAGCCACTGCCCGGTGGTGGTCGTGCGGTAGGGATCCCCGGTTCTGGTTCGGGCGTCGGCTGTCGGGTGGACGGTCGGCGCCCGGACCGGGTTGCACGGCGGGGCCGTATCGTGGCGCCCGTGATCTGCGTCGACGTCGCCAAGGTGGGAGTCGCGCAGCCCGACAAGGTGTTGTTCGACGGGCTTTCCGTGACCGTCTCGAGTGGTGATCGGGTGGCGATCGTCGGCGTCAACGGGTCGGGCAAGTCGACGCTGATGCGGATCATGGCCGGTACGCAGCGGCCAGACGACGGCGACGTGCGGTTCGGTCGCGGCGTTCGGATCGCCCTCCTGGACCAGGACCCGCGTCTGCCGGCCGGCACGGTTCGCCAGGTGCTCGGCGACTCCTGGGAGGTGGCCGCAGTCGCCACCTCACTCGGTGTCCAGCCGCTGCTCGACCGCAGCACCGACCAACTCTCGGGCGGCCAGGCCAAGCGTGTGGCGCTCGCCCAGGCGCTCGTGGGGGAGTACGACCTGATCCTGCTCGACGAACCGACCAACCACCTCGATCTGGAAGCGATCGAGTGGTTGGAGCAGCGCTTGGCCGGCACCTCGGCGGCGCTGGTCGTGATCACCCACGATCGTCATCTGATGGACCGTCTCACGACCACGCGCGGTGATGGCCGCGTCGTCGAGATCGAGCGCGGTCAGGGGTACATCCACCGTGCTGCCACCGGAGCGAGCGCCTACGCCACGTACCTGGAGGGTCGTACGGCTCGCCACGAACAGGCCGCCAGCGAGGAATCGACCCGCAAGATCCTCGCCCGCCGGGAACTCGAGTGGCTCAAGCGCGGCGCTCCGGCGCGGTCGACCAAGCCCAAAGCCCGCCTGCGCGCCGCCAACGAGATCGTGGCAGGTGGGCCCGAGGCCGCCGGCGTGCGCGGCAACGAACTGCTGCTCGACGCTGGCACGACACGACTCGGCAACCAAGTCATCGAACTGCTCGGGGTGTCGCAGGCCTACGGTCCGCATGTCGTGTTCCGCGACGTCGACCTCCTGATCGAACCGGGCGCCCGGCTCGGTGTGGTCGGGCCGAACGGCTCGGGAAAATCGACCTTGCTCGACATCATCGCCGGGCGCACCGAACCGGCGTCCGGAACCGTCAAGCGCGGCACCACCGTGGTGACCGGCTACGCCGACCAGCAGACCACGCTGCTCGACCCTGAGGCGATCGTGCGGGAAGTCGTCGCCGGCCCACTCCGCCAACCGGACTGGGAGGACCGGGTGCTGCTGGAACGGTTCTGGTTCGACTCGACCGCACAGTTCGCGCCGATCAAGATGCTGTCCGGCGGCGAACGCCGTCGATTGCAACTCGTGATGGTGCTCGCCACCAAGCCCAACCTGCTGGTGCTGGACGAACCCACCAACGATCTCGACCTCGACACCCTGCGGGCGATGGAGGGCTTTCTCGACGAGTGGCCCGGTGCGCTCGTCGTCGCGAGCCACGACCGAACCTTCCTCGACCGAACCGTGGACCATGTGCTGGCGATCGAGCCCGGTGGGAGGGTCGGCCGCGTTCCCGGGGGTGTGCAAGGCTGGTTGGCGGGCCGCCTGGCCGGGCCCAGCCGTGCGCCGGCTGCGGCTGCCGCCAAGGTGGTGTCTGGATCGAAGCCGGCCGGATCGAACGCTGCCAAGCCCGCCAGCCAGTACACGATCGGCCGTCAGATGCGTGACGCCGAGCAGGCGATCGCCAAGCTCCAGAAGCAGGTCGACCGTCTGCACGAACAACTCGCCACCACGACCGACCACATGGTGTTGGCGTCGGTCGGCGCCGAGCTGGCCGTCGCCCAAGCGGCGCTGAACGAGCTCGAAGAACGTTGGTTGGAGCTCGCCGAACAACAGTCCGGCTGAGGGCACCGTGCCGTGTGGTCAGATGGCGGTGATGGAGGCTCGGTGATGGATGTCGGCAACGCGCCGCGAGGCATCGTCGCCATGACGTTCCATGTCGTGCGGTGGGTCGTGGTCGGTGGCGTCGTCGGGGTGCTGGCGGGGCTGTCGTCGGCAGCGTTCCTCGAGACGTTGCGATGGGCGACCGAGACACGGACGGAACACGGTTGGCTGCTCTGGCTGCTCCCGGTCGCCGGGTTTGCGATCGGGCTGGTCTACCACCACTACGGCGGGCGATCGACCGGCGGCAACAACCTGATCATCGACGAGATCCACGAGCCGGTGCAGTGGATCCCGCGCCGGATGGCCCCGCTGGTGTATCTCGCCACCGTGACCACGCACCTGTTCGGCGGCTCGGCCGGACGCGAGGGCACGGCGATCCAGATGTCGGGAAGCCTCAGCGACGCGATCGTGAACCGGTTGGCGGGTTTCACCGGCAGCGACCGGAGGCTGGTGCTGATCGCCGCAATCTCGGGTGCCTTCGGAGCGGTGTTCGGTGTGCCGATCGCCGGGTTCGTGTTCGGTCTCGAGGTGCAATCGGTCGGCCGGATCCGGCACGATGCGATCATCCCTGCCCTGACGGCATCGGTCGTCGGCGACCAAGTGGTACGCCAGCTCGATGTCGAGCACACGCCGATCCCTCCGATCGAGGCGCTCGGTCTCACCCCGGCGTTGACCCTCAAGTTGATCGTGGCCGGTGTCGCGTTCGGACTGGTGGCGGTGGTGTTCGCGTCGCTGGTGCATGCCCTCAAACGAGCGGTTGCCGGGCGAGTCACCTGGCCGCCGCTCCGACCGGTGGTCGGAGGAGTCGCCGTGATCGCCCTCACCTACGCGGTGGGGACGCGCGACTACCTCGGACTGTCGATCCCGCTCATCACCCGGTCGCTCGATGCGACCACGGTGGCACAGGTCGCGGCGTCGGCCTTCGCGCTCAAACTCGTGTTCACCGTGATCACCCTCGGTACGGGATTCCACGGGGGCGAAGTCACGCCGCTGTTCGTGATCGGTGCCACGCTCGGCGCCACGCTCGGCGATGTGCTCCACGGCCCGATCCCGCTGTTCGCCGCAGTCGGTTTCGTCGCCGTGTTCGGAGCCGCCACCAATACCCCGCTGGCGTGCACGATCATGGGCGTCGAACTGTTCGGGGGTGGACTGATCGTGCCGTTGGCGATCGGCTGTGTGACGGCCTATGTGTTGAGCGGCGAGCGCGGGATCTACACCGCCCAACGCGTCGACACACACAAGCCGGGCTCGGCCGTGTCGGCGAACCGCAGGCGCTGAGCTGCGCCCCGATCGTGTCAGCACAAACGACGTACTTCGTCGTCTGTGCTGACACGGTGCCTGGCACACTCAATCGATGGCGACGATCGCGTTCCTGTCCGACTCGCACCTGCGGCGGGAGGCTGCTGTGGCTGCGGACGGCCCGGACTCGATGTTGACCGCTGCGGTGGCGGCGGTCGCCGCCCACCGTCCGGATCTGGTCGTGCTGCCGGGCGACATCGCCGACGACGGGTCGGCGGAGGCATACCGGCGTGTCGCCGCGACGGTGGCCACGCTCGGCGCGCCGGTCCTGGCGACGCCGGGAAACCATGATTTGGCGGGACCACTCGACGAGGTGCTCGGCACCGCCGACAGCTTCGAACTCGACGGTTGGCGCGTGGTCCTGATCGACACGCACGTGGTGGGTGAGGTTCCGGGGCGGATCGAGGTGGGTGCCGTCATGGCCGCACTGGGCGGCGACCGCGGGCAACCGACCGTGCTGGTGGTCCACCACCCACCGGTCACGCTCAGCACGCACGAGTGGTTCCAGCTCGACGGTGCCGGGGCGCTCGTGGCGCTGCTCCTGAGCCGGTCGGACGTGCGGGTCGTCGTCGCCGGGCACCTGCACGCCCACACCGCCCAGACGCTGGGACCGACGACGTACCTGGTGTGCCCGTCCACCTATTACGCGATCGCCCATCACCGTGACACCTACCGCAAACACGACGGGCTGGTCGGCGCCCTGCTGCTCGATCTCTCGCCGGGCGGCAGTTTCGACTGGCGCTGGATCGACACTCGCGACGCCGGCGGGTGACGAACCACGACGTTCTGCCGCTGTCGTACCCCGTCCGTAGGATGGCTGACGCGATGCCGGACCAACCCGACCTCTTCTCCGACCGTCCCTTCACGCAGGGCCTCAACCCCGACCAGCTCGACGCCGTCGTCCACAGCGAAGGGCCACTGTTGGTCGTCGCCGGGGCAGGTTCCGGCAAGACACGGGTGCTCACGCATCGGATCGCCCACCTGATCGATCAGGGTGCACGCCCGTCCAGCATCTTGGCGATCACGTTCACCAACAAGGCTGCCGCCGAGATGCGTGACCGTGTCGCTCACTTGGTCGGCCCGGTGGTCAAGGCGATGTGGGTCTCCACCTTCCACTCCGCCTGCGTGCGGATCCTGCGTCGCGACGCCGAGGCGCTCGGATATCCGCGGACGTTCTCGATCTACGACCAGGCCGATGCCGTGCGCCTGACCGGCTACGTGATCCGCGACCTGGGGCTCGACACCAAACGGTTCACGCCGCGCGGCGTGCACGGCTACATCTCGCTCTGGAAGAACGAGCTCACCGACCCCGAGCGGGCTAAGGCCGAGGCCAAGGACATCTTCTCGCGCAAGCATGCCGAGGTGTACGAGGAGTACCAGGCCCGTCTCCACAAAGCGGGTGCGATGGACTTCGACGACCTGTTGCTCAACGTCGTGCGCCTGTTCCGGGAGCATCCCGACGCACTCGAGCACTACCGGCAACGGTTCGAACACATCCTCGTCGACGAGTTCCAGGACACGAACCAGGCCCAGAACGAGATCGTCCTGATGCTCGCAGGCGGCCATCAGAACGTGTGCGTCGTGGGCGACACCGATCAGTCGGTGTACCGCTTCCGGGGTGCCGACTTCCGCAACATCTTGCAGTTCGAGGACGCATTTCCCGACGTCACCACGATCGTGCTTGATCAGAACTACCGATCCACCCAGACCATTCTCGACGCCGCCAACGCGGTGATCCAGCACAACGTCGAGCGCAAGCCCAAGTCGTTGTGGACCGACACCGGGATGGGCGATCGGATCGTGCGCTACCACGCCGAGGACGAGGGCGACGAGGCGATGTGGGTGGCCGGCACCGCCCAGCAGCTGCAACGCGACGACGCCATGAACTGGCGCGAGATGGCGGTCCTGTACCGCACCAACGCCCAGGCACGCGTCGTCGAGGAAGCCTTCATGCGGATGGGCGTCCCGTACAAGGTGGTCGGTGGCACCCGCTTCTACGATCGCCGCGAGGTCAAGGACGCCATGTCGTACCTGCGGGCGGTGGTCAATCCAGCCGACGAGGTCTCGATCAAGCGCGTGCTCAACGTGCCCAAACGCGGCGTGGGCGACGCCAGCGTGTCCAAGCTCGACGCCTTCGCCCGGGTCGAGGGCGTGGCGTTCCTCGAGGCGATGCGCCGCGCCGAGGAGGCCGGGGTCACCGGCCCGGCGCGGCGCGGGTTGGCATCGTTCGTGGACCTGCTCGATCGCCTGCACGAGATGGTCGGTCGCGAGGGCGTCGGACCCGGCGATCTGCTCCAGGCGGCGATCGACGACTCCGGATACCTGGCCGAGCTCGAAGCCGAGGACACGGTCGAGGCCCACAGCCGGATCGAGAACCTCGGGGAACTGGTGGGTTCCGCTCGCGAGTTCACCGTGCTCGACGAGTTCCTCGAACAGGTGGCGCTGGTGGCCGACACCGACGATCTGCCCGACGGCGAGGTCGAGGACCAGATCGTGTTGATGACACTCCACTCGGCGAAGGGATTGGAGTTCCCGGTGGTGTTCATCACCGGCGTCGAAGAGGGTGTGTTCCCGCACAGTCGGGCGCTCACCGAACCCGACGAGATGGAGGAGGAACGACGCCTCGCCTACGTCGGTATCACCCGCGCCATGCGCCGGCTCTTCATCAGCCATGCGTGGAGTCGGATGCTGTTCGGCAACACCCAATACAACCCGCCCTCGCGCTTTCTCGACGAGATCCCCTCGACGCTCGTCGAGTCGCGCGGCAATGTCAGCGGGCGTTCGTCCTACGGTCGCCAGAGTTACCGATCGCGCGACGGCTCGCGCGACTTCTCCGATCCGCCGCCGTATCGCCGCCGCGACGAGCGTGGGGCGGGCGGCGGGTACGACCGCCAGAGCGAAGAGCATCGCGACCGTGTGGTGGACGCAGCGTTGCGCGCCGGTACACGCAACTCGCCGCAGCAGTCCAACAGTCAGGAACTCGGGCTCCGGGTCGGCGACGACGTCGCCCACCCTGCATTCGGCGAGGGTGTCATCATCCACATCGAAGGCGTCGGCGAGAAGGCCGAGGCCGTGATCAACTTCGCCGGAGTGGGCCAGAAGCATCTGAGCCTGGCGTGGGCGCCGCTGAAGAAGGTCTGATCGCGGTCGATAGCGTCTCCGGTCCGACTGCCTTGACTCAACTTCGCATGACCAAACTTTCGATCGCCGCCCACCTGTCGTATGACGTCGTGCAACGCACCTCGTTCGCGTTCTCGATCGTCGCTGCCCGCACCCCGTTCCAGGACGTGTTCGACGAACAGATCGAGGTCAGTCCGGACGTACCGCACGGTCTGGTCCCCTACGGCGAGGGCACGCACCAACTGCTGCGCCTGACGGTCGATCCAGGCCGGCTCGACATCTCCTACCGTGCGACGGTCCGGGTCGAAGGGCATCTCGATGTCCCAGCCGGGTTGGACGAGGTGCCATACCACGAGATCCCGGCCGACATCCTTCCGTACCTGAACCCCAGCCGCTACTGCGAGTCCGACAAACTCGGCGACTTCGCCATGCGCCACTTCGGGTATCTGACGCCGGGGTACCAGCGTGTGCTCGCCGTGAGCAACTGGGTCGGGGCCAACCTGATCTACCAGCCCGGCTCGACCGACGCCTCGAGCAGCGCGACCGACGTATTGCTGCAGCGGGCCGGTGTGTGTCGCGACTACGCCCACGTGGCGATCTCGTTGTGCCGAGCGCTGGGTGTGCCGGCTCGATACGTGTCGGGCTACGGCGCCGGTGTCGAACCGCCGGACTTCCACGGCTTCTTCGAGGCCTACGTGGGCACGCGGTGGTACCTGTTCGATCCGACCGGGATGGCCAGCTCGACGGCGCTCGTGCGGGTCGGGTACGGCCGCGACGCCGCCGACGCTCCGTTTGCCGCCCTGGTGGGCGAGGCCCATCTCGTGGAGAAAGTGGTCTCGGTCACGATCCTCGGTGAACTCGGAACGGGCGCGACCGCAACGTCGACCGCCTGACGGCTCCGGCCGTCAGTTTCGTCGGGCCGGTGCCCGCGCGTGACAGAATCACCGACGATGAAGGCAGCATTGATCGTCGAGAGTCTGACCGGCACCACGTGGAAGGCGGCCGAGCTGATCGCCGACAAGCTCCAACAGGAGCGGTGGACGATCACCGGGCTGTCGAAGGTCCGTCATCCTGACCTGGGCTCGATCCAGGCCGCCGACCTGGTTCTGGTGGGAACATGGACCCACGGCTTGTTTGTGGTCGCCCAGGCTCCGGCGATGGCACCCAACATCGCCAACCTGCCGACCATGCGCGGCAAGAAGGCGGCCTGCTTCCTGACCTTCGCGCTCAACGCCGGCAAGAGCATCGACAAGCTCGACGCGGCGGTGGCGCAGACCGGAGCCGACGTGATCGGCGGGCTCGAGATCAAGCGCAACTTCCTCGATCAACACACGGACCTGTTCGTCGAGCGGCTGCTCGGCGCCGCCGAGCTGCGCTGACCGCTTACGGCGTGGGTGCCGACGCCCCGCGCAGATCGACCACGAGCCGGGTCCGATCCTCGACGCGCGGGAACACGCCGGCGTCGGGCGGCGAGAGTTCGGTCACATCGATCGTGCGCCCCTCGCAATCCAGGAACGACGACGTCCCCTGGACCTGCTCGACCACACACGTCGCCGGTCGGTCGGCCGGATAGCCCCAATAGACGCGCCAACCGTCGGTCGGGTCGTCGCCTTCGTGGTCGACGACGATCGAGCGGCTGCCGATCGAGGTGCCCAACTCGGGGAAGTAGAGCGGCCCTTGCACCTCGACGGTCTCGGCAAGGCTCGCGACGTTGCCGATCACGAACTCGCTCGGTGCCAGACGTTCGGTCGTGCCGGTCCCGCCGCCCGCGATGTAGGCCGCGATCGCCCACGTGAAGCCGGCGATCGCCGCCAACACGACGGCGCCGCCGAGCACGGGCAGGACCGCCCGAGCGAACGGGGAACGCAACGCTGGTGTCCGCACGCGCCCAGTCTGCCGACTCGGCGCATGAGTGCCACCCGTCCGGTCCGCATGGTCGCGGCACGCCGCCGGTTGGTGGACTTCCGTGCGGACCGAATAGGGTCATCCACTCGTGGATCGAACGTATCGAGTGGTCGTTGCCAAACCTGGGCTCGATGGCCACGATCGTGGGGCCAAGACGATCACCAGGGCGCTGCGAGACCATGGCTTCGAAGTGATCTACACGGGCCTCCACCAGACGCCCGAACAGATCGCCGAGACCGTGCTCCAGGAGGACGCCGACGCCGTGGGGCTGTCGCTGTTGTCGGGCGCCCACCTGACCCTGTTCCCACGAGTGGTCGCAGAGTTGGCGAGCCGTGACCTCAGCGACGTGCTCGTCTTCGGTGGCGGAGTGATCCCCGACGCCGACGTGCGGGCGCTGAAGCAACAGGGCATCGCCGAAATCTTCCAGCCGGGGGCCTCGTTGCGTGCGATCAGCGCCTGGCTCGAGTCGGCGCTCGACGCCGCCGACTCCACCCCAGCCGACTCCACCCCAGCCGACTCCACACCAGCCGAAGAGTGAGAGGACCAATCCGTTGGATCTGTTCGAATATCAGGGCAAGCAGTACTTCGCCCGCTACGACATCCCGGTCAGCCCGGGCGACGTCGCCTACACGGTCGACGAGGCGGTCGCCGCCGCCGAAGCCGCCGAGTACCCGGTCGTCGTCAAGGCCCAGGTCCAGGTCGGAGGGCGCGGCAAGGCGGGCGGCATCAAGCTCGCCGACAACGCCGACGAGGTGCGCCTCCACGCCGGGAACATCCTCGGCATGGACATCAAGGGCCATCTCGTCAAGCGCGTCTGGGTCGAGCACGCCAGCGACATCGACAAGGAGTACTACGCCTCGTTCTCGCTCGACCGTGCGGCCAAGCAGCACCTGCTGATGCTCTCCGCCCAGGGCGGCGTCGAGATCGAGACCGTCGCCGAGTCCGACCCCGACGCGATCGTGATGCTGCACATCGACCCGGTCGACGGGCTCGACGTGGCGACCGCACGCGATGCTGCCGTGCGGGCCAAGATCGACGACGTCGCCGTCGATGGCGTGGCCGACATGCTGGTCAAGCTGTACACCTGCTTCACCGCCGGTGACTGCGACCTGGCCGAGATCAACCCGTTGATCCTCCGCCCGGACGGCGGCGTGCACGCCCTCGACGCCAAGGTCAGCCTCGACAACAACGCCGGCTTCCGCCACCCCGAATGGGAGGAGTTCCGGGCCACGGAGGAACTCGACGAGCGCGAGCAACTGGCGCGCACGCACGACCTGCAGTACATCGGCCTCGATGGCACGGTCGGCATCATCGCCAACGGAGCCGGGCTCGCCATGAGCACGCTCGACGTCGTCAACCAGGTCGGTGGGACCGCAGCCAACTTCCTCGACATCGGCGGCGGTGCCAACGCCGACATGATGGCGGCCGCGCTCGGGGTGATCAACTTCGACGAGAACGTCAAGAGCATCTTCATCAACATCTTCGGTGGGATCACCCGCGGCGAGGAAGTCGCCAAGGGCATCGTGGAAGCGATGGGCCGCGTCGAGTTGCGGGCACCGATCGTCATCCGACTCGACGGCACGAATGCCGAGGAGGGGCGCGCGATTCTCGCCAACGCCGGCATCCCCGAGTCCAAGCTCACCTCCAAGCCCACCATGCTGGAAGCGGCCCGCGCAGCGGTCGCCCTCGCGAACGGAACCAACTGATCATGGCGATCTTCGTCAACGCTGATACCAAGGTCATCGTCCAGGGCCTCACCGGCGGTCAGGGCAAGTACCACGGCCTGCGCAACCAGGCCTACGGCACGCAGGTCGTCGCCGGCGTCACGCCCGGCAAGGGCGGCACCGACGTCGAAGGCATCCCGGTGTTCGACACGGTCGCCGAAGCGGTCGCCGCAACCGGGGCCACGGCGTCGTTCATCGCCGTGCCGCCCAAGGCTGCCAGCGCTGCCATCCTCGAGGCGGCGGCCGCGGGCATCGGCTTCATCGTCTGCATCACCGAGGGCATCCCGGCGCAGGACGAAGCGAAGGTGTTCAACACGCTGCTGCGCGACTACCCGACCACCCGCCTGCTCGGCCCGAACTGCCCCGGGATCATCAGCCCCGGAAAGTGCAACATCGGCATCACCGCCGGTGAGATCGCCCAACTGCCGACCGCGGACGGCCCCAACGTCGGGATCGTCAGCCGCTCCGGCACGCTGACCTACCAGGCGCTGTACGAGCTCAAGCAGCGCGGGATCGGTGTGAGCACGTGTGTCGGGATCGGCGGCGACCCGGTGCCGGGCACCAACTTCATCGATTGCCTCGCCGAGTTCCAGGCCGACCCCGAGACGCACGCGATCATCATGATCGGCGAGATCGGCGGGTCGGCCGAAGAGGAAGCGGCCGAGTTCATCAAGGCCAACGTCACCAAGCCGATGAGCGCCTACATCGCCGGTGTCACCGCGCCGGAAGGCAAGAAGATGGGTCATGCCGGTGCCATCACGAGCGGCGGCAAGGGCACGGCCAAGGGGAAGATGGAGGCGCTCGAGGCGGCCGGTGTGAAGGTCGGCTTGAACCCCACCGAGGCCGGCGACCTGATGGCCACCATCATCGCCGCCATGTGAGTTCGGCGCTACGGGTTCAGCCCATCGGCGGCGGAGGCGGCGGCATCTCGCTGCTGCCCTTGTCGAACGCGCTCTTGAGCTTGTTGACGTCCTTGAGGTCGTTCAGGTCACCGCCGGATTCGGTGAAGTTCATCACGCCGCCGGCGAGCGCGACCACGCCCGACACGAAGCTCAGGATCATGCCGATCCCGCGGCCGAAGCTGACGCCGGTCCCCTCGAGTGCGCCGGAGCCGTCGATCGGGTTGAACACCACGCGCAGGAGCAGCAGGAGCGCTGCCAGTCCGGTGGCGGCGAGGATCACGAGCGGCCAGGGCAGCATGTCGCGCTTGAGGGTGCCGGTGACGAGCAGCACCGTGACCACGGCGGAACCCACGAGGAGCAGCCACGGGATCGTGCCCGTGAAGAAGAAGTCGAATGCGTTGCCCCCTCCCGCGCTGCCGAGCCCGAGTGGGCCCGACACCTTGATCCACTTCATCAGTCCGAAGACGAACATGCCGATGCCGCCGCCGACCACGAGCCAGTCAGACGTCTTGAACTTGCTGAAATCCATGGTGAGTCCCTTCAGAGACGGGTGATGCAGCGCAACGTACTTCGAATGGGTGGCGGCGCGCTCGACATTTGGTTCAGGGTCGGGGCGTGAGGCGCCGAGGGTCGCTACGGTCAGGCCGTGCCTACTGCGCTGCTGTCCGTGTACGACAAGACCGGGATCGTCGATCTCGCCGCCGGCCTGCATGCACTCGGCTGGAGGCTGGTGTCGAGTGGCGGGACCGCCAAGGTGATCGCCGACCGCCAGATCCCCGTCACCGACGTCGCCGATCTCACCGGCGTCCCGGCCATTCTGGACCACCGTGTCGTGACGCTGCACCCCAAGATCCATGGCGGCCTACTGGCCGATCCCACCAAGCCCGAGCACCAGGCCGACATGGCCGAGTACGGGATCGAGCCGATCGATCTGGTGGTCGTCAACCTGTATCCGTTCACCTCCCAGCCCGGGATCGAACTGATCGACATCGGCGGTCCGGCAATGGTGCGCGCATCGGCCAAGAACCACGCACACGTGGCGGTCGTGGTCGACCCCGACGAGTACGAGGCGGTGCTCGACGAGATCACCGAACACGGAGCGATCTCGCCGTCGACCCGTCGTCGGCTGGCCCGTGACGCCTTCGCCCACACGGCGACCTACGACGCGGCGATCGTGACGTGGTTCGACGCCACCGATCCCGAGCCCGAGACCCTGCCGCGCACGATCCACTTCGCACTCGAGCGCGCCGACGTGTTGCGATACGGAGAGAACCCGCACCAGTCGGGAGCCCGCTACCGATTCAGTGGGGCCGACGGATGGTGGGACTCGATGGTCCAGCATGGTGGGAAGGCGCTCAGCTACCTCAATCTCTACGACACCGAGGCGGCATGGCGCCTGGTCAACGACTTCGACCAGCCTGCGTGCGTGATCGTCAAGCATGCAAACCCCTGCGGGGTGGCGCTCGCCGACGACGTGGCCGACGCCTATCGGCGCGCCAACGCCTGTGACCCGGTGAGCGCATTCGGCGGGATCGTGGCGGTCAACCGGACCGTCACGGTGGCGATGGCCGAACCACTGGCCGACGTGTTCACCGAGGTCGTCATCGCACCCGCCTTCGACGAACACGCACTCGAAGTGCTGCTCGCCAAAAAGAACATGCGCGTGATCACGGCCGGTGCGCCGGGGGAGTGGCCGTACGACCTCAAACCGCTCGACGGTGGGTTGATCGTGCAACAGCCCGATCCGGTGTCGATCGACCGCAGCACATGGCGCGTGGTCACGGCGACCCAACCCACCGATGAGCAGTGGGACGACCTCGTGTTCGCCTGGCAGGTCTGTGCGGCGGTCAGCAGCAATGCGATCGTGTACGTCAAAGATGGGCAATCGTTCGGGATCGGGGCCGGCCAGCAGAACCGGCTCGACTCGGCCCGGATCGCGGCGACCCGGGCCGCCGGTCGAGCGACTGGTGGGGTGTGCGCCAGCGACGCCTTCTTCCCGTTCCGAGACGGTCTCGACGCCGCCGCCGAGGCCGGCGTCACGGCGGTGATCCAGCCTGGCGGCAGCGTTCGCGACGACGAGGTGATCGCCGCCGCCGACGAACATGGGATCGCCATGGTGTTCACAGGCGAACGCCACTTCCGACACTGAGTCGGGCCCACGCTGGACTTACGTCGTAAGAATGGCCAGGCTGTCGACCACGCGCGCGCCCGGTAACGCTGCCAGCGACACCGGCGGCACCAACAGCTTCCGGTCGCGGCTGCCACCACCGACGATCACCGCATCGCAGGTCATGATCCGACTGTCGATCCAGATCGGGAGCGCGCTGGGGAGGCCGTACGGGGTCACACCACCGATCTGCATGTCGGTGATCGCCAGCGTCTCGTCGGCCGATGCGAACGACGCCTTGCGAGTGCCGAGCAGTCGCCGGACCACCCCGTTCACATCGAGCCGGCAGGTGGCGAGGACGAGGCACGCCGCGTACACCCGCGGCTCCGACTTCCCGACGACGATGATCGCATTCGCCGACTGGTCGAGCCGGTAGCCGTACGCAGCGCAGAACTCGGCCGTGTCCGCCAGAGCCGGGTCGCACTCGACGAGCGTGTACGGCTCACCCGTGGCGGAGGCAGTGTCGAGGACGCGGTCGCTCATGGCCGCCCACGTTACGCCGCGGCTCGCGGCGGATGACCGCCAAATCGACGAGTCCGGGGGCGATACTTGCAGGATGTCCGACGCCACCTCCCTGCACTCGCGGCCCCGCCGCGACGCCGGGAACTTGAGCGCCGTTCCGTACCTGCCGGGGCTCGACGGGCTGCGCGCCGTGGCCGTGGTCGCCGTGATGGTGTACCACGCCAACCCGGCGTGGTTGCACGGGGGTTTCCTGGGCGTCGAGGTGTTCTTCGTGATCAGCGGTTACCTGATCACGTTGCTCCTGATGGCCGAGCGCGAACAGACCGGGGCGATCGACCTGGTCGGGTTCTGGGGGCGTCGGGCGCGCCGCCTGCTCCCGGCGCTGTACCTGATGATGTTCCTGGTGCTCTCGTACTCGGCGCTGTTCAAGGCGTCGGTGCTCGGCAAGCTGCGTGGCGACCTGATCGCATCGCTTGCCTACGTCATGAACTGGTACCAGGTCTGGGTCGGCCAGGGCTACACGGCGAGCAACGACTTCGTGCCGTTGCGCCACCTCTGGAGCCTCGCCGTGGAGGAGCAGTTCTACCTCGTCTGGCCGCTCGTGATGATGCTGCTGTTGCGTCGGGGTGGCACGCGTCGGCTGGCCATGACGGCGCGCTGGCTGGTGATCGCAGCGCTGGCGATCACGGTCGCCGTGGCCGTCTTGCACCACGGCGGAACGATCGGCGAGTGCTCGGTCACGCCGGACGCCTACTGGTCGCTGGGCGGTCGCTGCATCGCCAAGGCCGACGCCCTGTACCTGTCCACGATCACCCGCGCCAGTGGGTTGCTGCTGGGCGCCGCCTTCGCCATGGTGTGGCGCCCGCGGGCGATCATGCGCAGCGCATTGCGCGAGCGCAGTGGGCTGCTCGATGTGGTCGCACTGGCCGGTCTGGCGATCCTGGCGGCGATGTGCTGGTTCGTGCACGTCGTCACTCCGGCAGGCGCCGATCCGTGGCTGTTCCGGGGCGGGTTCCTGGTGACCGACGTGGCAACACTGGCGCTGATCGCAGCGGTCACCCACCGCCGCACCCTCACCGGGCGGGTGCTGGGAGCGCGTCCGCTGGTGTGGGCCGGCACGCGCTCGTACGGCCTGTATCTGTACCACTGGCCGATCTACCAGATCATCCGCAAGGTCGCCGGCAACTCGCTCACACTCACGCAGTTCGCGATCGCCATGGTGACCACGGCGGCGCTCACCGAGGCGTCGTACCGATTCGTGGAGACGCCGATCCGGCGACGCCAGTTCGGCGCCGCGTGGGAGAGCCTCGGCCGCCGGCGGAACCCGTTCCCGCGCCAGGTCGTGGGAATCACGGTGGTGGCCTCGTTGCTGCTGCTGTCGTTCGGAGTGATCCGACTCGGGCTGGCACACGTGCAGGCGAACGAGGTCGAACAGTCGATCGCCGAAGGCGAGAAGAGCGCCCTCACCGTCGACGACATCCTCGGCACGAATCGGGCCGAGGCCGCTCCGCCGGCCACCGACGCCCCGACGCCGGCCACGACGGTGGCACCGCTCGACGGAGTCGCCGGTGGCACGACCCTGCCGATCGAGACCACGACGACCACCAGCACCACGACCACGACCACGACACTGCCGAGCGGCCCGATCAACTACCTGGCGATCGGCGACTCGGTGATGCTGGGAGCGGCGGGCGTGCTGACCGAACGCGGGTACACGGTGCTGGCCGAGAAGAATCGCCAGATGGAACAGATCGTGCCGGTGGTCGCCGAACTGGCGTCTCGTGGCGTGTTCGACGATCCCAAGGAAGTGGTGATCATCCATCTCGGCACGAACGGTCCGATCGAGGCCGCCACGCTCGACGATCTGTTGGCGCCACTCAGCAGCGTTCCCAACGTGTTGCTCCTCACGGTGCGCGCCGACCGTGCCTGGACCGCCAACAACAACGCCATCATCCGCGGACGCGACAAGCCCAATGACAACATCAAGTTGATCGACTGGGAGGTCGAGTCGCAGCGCTGCACCGGCAACTGCTTCGCCGCCGACGGGATCCACCTGTCGGCCGACGGTCAGGTGTTCTACGCCAACCTGATCGGTGACTTCACGGGCAAGTAGCCGGCGTCGGGGGTCGCCGCCGATTCGGTGCTCGTGGCGACGGGTGCTTACGCTTCGAGGTATGACCTCTCCCGTTCGTGTTGCCGTCACCGGAGCTGCCGGGCAGATCGGCTATTCGTTGCTGTTCCGGATCGCCTCCGGCTCGATGCTCGGCCCCGACACCCGGGTTGCTCTCCAACTGCTGGAGATCACGCCGGCGCTCGGCGCCCTCAACGGCGTGAAGATGGAGCTCGACGACTGCGCATTCCCGTTGCTGTCCGAGGTGGTGTGCACCGACGATGCCGACATCGCCTTCGGTGACGCCGACGTTGCGCTGCTCGTCGGCGCCATGCCTCGCAAGGACGGCATGGACCGCTCCGACCTGCTGGCCGCCAACGGTGGCATCTTCAAGCCGCAGGGCCAAGCGTTGTCGCGATCCGCCAAGCGCGACGTCAAGGTGCTCGTGGTCGGCAACCCCGCCAACACGAACGCGCTGATCGCCATGAGCAACGCCGCCGATCTGGACCCGGGGCGGTTCACGGCGATGACTCGGCTCGATCACAACCGTGCGATCAGCCAGCTCGCCGACAAGCTCGGCGTGACGGTCAACGACGTGACCAAGATGACGATCTGGGGCAACCACTCGAACACGCAGTACCCGGACCTGTTCCATGCCGAGGTGGGTGGACGCAGCGCGTACGACGCGGTCGGCGATCACGAGTGGGTCGACCTGACCTACATCCCGACGGTCGCCACGCGCGGCGGTGCGATCATCAAGGCGCGTGGCGCCTCGTCGGCAGCGTCGGCCGCCAACGCCGCCGTCGATCACATCCGGTCATGGTCGCTCGGCACGCCGGAGGGCGATTGGGTGTCGATGGGGATTCCTTCCGACGGGAGCTATGGGGTGCCCGAAGGCATCATCTCGAGCTTCCCGTGTGTCTGCAAGGACGGGAACTACGAGATCGTCCAGGGGCTCGAGATCGACGAGTACAGCCGTGCCAAGATCGACGCATCGGCGGCCGAACTGGTGGGCGAGCGCCAGGCTGTCGCCGGGCTCGGTCTGATCTGAGACGACACGACACGCGCCGACGCTGCGCGTCGTCAGACGCCCAGCTCGTCGCGCAGTCCGGCGAGCAGGAAGCGCAACCCGGTCTCGAATGCCGCTTCGTCATCGTCGGCGGTGACGCGCTCGGTCGCCGCCTCGACGCTGACGTGTCCGACGGCGTAGGAGACGAAGGCGTCGAAGATCCAGGCCGACGCACTCGAGTCGAAGCCGCCCTCGATCAGTCCTGAACGGATCGCGCCGGCTGCTGCCGACTCGAACAACCCGGACGGCAGGTCGTCGGCGACCAGCGCCGCCAGCGCCGGCCGCACGAGCAGCGCTCGCCGGAGCGCTCTCGTGAAGCTCACGAGCCGGTCGAGCGTCGTGCCGTCGGGGAGATCGGCGCTGGGTGCCAGCAGGCGATCGACCAGCAGCCGTTCGAGGGCACGCTTGTTGGGGACGTAGTGGTAGATCGACATCGCCTCGACACCGAGTTCGCGGCCGAGTCGTCGCATCGTGAGTGCCGCCAGTCCTTCGGCGTCGACGAGGTACTCGGCGGCGCGGACGATGGTCTCGAGCGACAGCGGAGCGGTCACGCTGAAGCGATTGACAGGGCGCGGGCCAGTCACCACGTCTTACAGCGTACGGGGCCACAACCCTCAACCTGAGGATCAGCCGTGGCCGATCGTCATGGCCGCGGAGGGTGGCCAAGTAACTACAAAATGAGATCAAGAACGTCAATTCTTGATCAAAGTTCCAGTTGCACGCAGGTACAACGCAGCGATACCGTAGTCATCGCTGCCGAATCGACCACCGACCGCGGCGCGTGTGAACTGATCCTGAGCGGAGAAATCATGAGTCGTTGGACTGGCCTGCTGGCATCCACCTGTATTGCTGCGAGCACGTTCCTCGTGCTGCCATTCGCCACCACCACGTCGGCGAACTTCACCCCCGACCCGTTCGTGCCCGGTACCCCCGGCACCACGTCGGTGTACACCACCAACTTCAACGGCCAGACCGCCGGCAACGCGCCGACCGGCTGGACCGGTAGCGGCTGGGTGATCTCGAACTCGACCCAGACCGGCGCCAACGGCGGATCGATCCCCATTCCTGGCGCCACCGGCGGGTACGTCTGGCACGACGACACGGCTGCCGTCCCGGCGACGATCACCTCTCCGCTGATCACGCTCGCCGCCGGCAGCGACCCGTACCTGACGTTCGACGCCCACTCGTTCTTCGCCAGCGGCTCGGAAGGCAACCTCGGGTTCGACACCGACAAGAGCTTCCTGCAGATCAACGTGCTGAACTCCGCCGGCACGTTGCTCGACCAGATCTTCGAGCTCGGTGACACCGACATCAACGGCGCTGCTGGCTGGCTCCGCTACCGCGTGCGTCTGGCGCCGTTCGCCGGGCAGGACGTTCGGCTCCAGGTGAACTTCGTCAACGGCGACGGCAACGAACACGACATCGCCCTCGACAACCTCAGTGTCGTCACGGTGCCCGTGCCGGACGGCAGCGATCGGATCCAGGAGCTGGCCTCGGCGACCTACTTCCTGCCGATCACCTCGGCCGAGATGACGATCGCCCACACCAACATCAACTCCAACATCGTGTGTGCGCCCGAGTCGGGCCCGCAGCAGACCGTCACCGAGTTCACGTCGATCACCGTCGGCGGGACGCCACTCGACGCCAACGGTGACCCGACACCGGCGCTGATCATCTACGACCACAGCGAGGACGGCTTCGGCCCGATCGACCGTCGCACGCAGTCGACGACCGAGTTGTGGGGTGACGCCGACCCGAGCAACGGCTTCCCACCCGGACATGCCGACGACCTCTTGTTCCCCGGCGACGTGATCGTGCTCCAGGCGATCGGCGACCCCGGGGTGTCCAACCCGTCGGGCACGCCGAACCAGTCCGGTGCTCAGATCAACATCTTCGACTCGACCCAGCAGTACGACGTCAACTACGACGCCGGTGACCGCCTGACCTCGCCGACCGGGCTCGTGATCACGCGGATGGGTTGGAACGACGGCTCCTCGACCCTGCTCGCCGGTGCGATCGAAGTCACCGACACCAGCCAGTGGGGAACGCTGTACAAGATGCCTGTCGGCGAGAACCTGACGTCGGGCGGTCTCGTACCGAATTCGTTCGAGTACGTCGGGGCCTCGATCATGGCTCGTACCAACGGCACGGTCGTCACCCTCCCGGGTGGCACGACGGTGACGCTGAACGCCGGCCAGACCTACTACATCAACGGCGGGATCCAGGTCGGTGCCACGATCAGCTCGACCGGTGGCCCGATCTCGGTCGACCTGCTCGCCGGCGACCGGTGCTCGACGTTCGAGGGCAACTGGTACCGGATCGACCCGGTCCGCCTGTTCGACGACCTCTACTACACACCGGTCACCGGCGCCGGCGTCAACTCGACCGTGCTGCTCTACAACCCGGGCACTTCGGCGATCACGGTCACGGTGTTCGACGACACGAGCGCCACCGTGGCGGACGGCAGCGTGAGCGTGCCCGCCGGCGGCGTCGCCCGCTACGAGGTCAACGAGCCCGACACCGGCTCGAGCTTCCAGTCGGCGAACGGCGAGCTGTTCTACGCCGTGCAGATCTACGACACGTCGAGCTCGACGCGTGACTGGGGTCTGTCGCTGCTCGGCCGCGACCAGCTGTCGCCGGTCATCCAGGCCGGGCTGGCGCTCGGCGTCGACCCCACATCTGGCGACACCACGTTGATCAACAGCCCGATCTGGATCACCGGGATCTGGGCCGGGACCGGCACGCCCACGGGTGGCATCACGGTGTGCGTCGACTGGAACGGCAACGGCGGCACCCTCACCATCGGCGGTAACCCAGACCTCGCGTACGACACCACGACCACGATCAGCTCGCACCTCGACCTCGCCTTGCTCGACGAGGCGTTGAGCCCTCCGAGCAACGACCTGACCGGTACCAAGGCGTTCGTCTGCAACCCGGCCAACCCCTCCGATCCCAACCTCACCAACTGGCTGCTGGCGGCGGCGTGGGGTGAGGACACCTCCGGTTCGACCGGATCGCCGACGATCGACGTCGGCACCACGATCTTCAACCTGCCCACGTTCGCGATCGAGAAGTCGATCAAGCTGATCACCGACGACAACAACAACGGTGTCACCGACGTCGGTGACACCGTCGAGTACGCCCTGACCGTCACCAACACGAGCGGTGTGCCGATCCGCGCCAACCGGCTCAGGGTGTGGGACAACATGCCGGCCCAGCTCGACTACCTGGAGACGACGACCAAGTTCACCCTCGCCCCTGGCGGCGCCGCCGATCCGGAAACGATCGCCGACGACGGCAGCGGGGCGACGACGGCGTTCCCGCTCGACGATGCCGACAGCTCGAACCGCACGTTCGAGGACGGCAGCGACGAGTTCACCGACACGATCAACGACGGCGTGTGGTGGAACCGCCAGTTGCTCGGCGGCGAGCAGTTCGTCATCAGCTACCGGGCGAAGATCCTGAGCGCCCCGGCCAACAACGTGCTCACCAACGTCGCCCTCGTGACCGACGGGCGGGCGTTCTCCGAGGACCAGGTGTCGATCACGCTGCCCGAGTACGCCTCGATCGGCGACCGGGTGTGGCTCGACGAAGACGGCGACGGCATCCAGGACGCCGGCGAGGACGGCGTCGCCGGCGTGACCGTGACGCTCACCTACACGCCGAGCGGTGGTTCGCCGGTCACGCTCACCACGATCACCGACGCCGACGGCGGCTACCTCTTCCGCGACCTGCCGATCCTCCCGAACGGCACCAACTACACGGTCGCGATCACCGTGCCGAACGGCATGGTGCTGACCGCCGAGGAGGACGGTACCCGTAACGCCAGCGTCGCCCTGCCGTCCGACCCGCTCGCTGCGCTCCCCAACGGGGCGCTCCAGATCCAGCCCGGTGAGGAGCACGTCACCACCGACTTCGGCCTCAACTGGGTCGCACCCGCCAACACCGACGGCGGCACCGGCACTGGTGCGATCGGTGACCGTGTCTGGTCCGACGCCGATGGCGACGGCAAGCAGGATCCGGGCGAAGCCGGGATTCCTGGCGTCACGGTCCGGCTCCTCACCGATCCGGACGGCAACGGCGTCTATGACACGCAGCTCATGACGACCGTCACCGACGCCAACGGCAAGTACATCTTCGACGAACTGGCGGTCGGCGCCTACGTCGTCGAGATCGTCAGCTCCACGCTGCCCGCCGGCCTGACCCAGACCGGCGACCCGGATGCCACGCTCGACCACCGCAGCAACCCGATCCCGCTCGCCCCGGGCGACGTATACGTCAACGCCGACTTCGGGTACAAGGGGATCACCAACACGATCGGCGACAAGGTCTGGATCGACGCCGACGGCGACGGTGTCGTCGACGCCAACGAGCCGGGCATCGCCGGCGTCTCGGTGGTGCTGCTCGACAGCACGGGCCGAGTGGTGGCGACCACCACCACGTCGGCGACCGGCGGCTACTCGTTCACCGGTGTCCCCAACGGCACCTACACGGTGTGGGTCAACGACACCGACAACGTGCTGCGCGAGTTCGCCCCGATCTTCGACGCCGATGGCACGCTCAACAACCGCACGACGGTGACCGTTTCCGGCGGTACCAACATCACGACCGCCGACTTCGGTTACAACTCGCCGACCGCCGATCCGGGCGAGGGCACGATCGGCGACACGGTCTGGCTCGATCGCGACAACGACGGCGTCTACGACGCCGGCGAGGGCCTCGAGGGCGTGCGCCTGGAGCTGTTCGACGAGATCGGCCGGCTGGTCGGAGTCACGTACACCAACGAGAACGGGCAGTACGTCTTCGGTGGCCTGCTCCCGACCGTCGACGGCCAGTACGAGGTCCGCGTCGACGCCTCGACGCTCCCCGCCGGTCTGACCCAGACCGTCGACCCTGACGCCAACAAGGACGGCGCAGCCACCACCACGCTCACCGCCGGCCAGGCCGTGCTCACGCTCGACTTCGCCTACCGCCCGACGTCGCCGGCAACCTTGTCGGGGACGATCTGGGAGGACACCGACGCCGACGGCGTGCTCGACGCCCCGGAAGCGGCGCGATTCAGTGGGGTCACCGTGCTGCTCACGGTCGCCTCGACCACGACGATCCAGGTGACCAATCCGGCCAACCCGGCGACGACGATCCCGGTCACGCTCACCTACCAGCGGGTGGTCGGCACGACGACCACCGACGCCAGCGGCAACTACTCGTTCACGGGCCTGATGCCCGGCACCTACACGGTTCAGGTCACCGACGACGCCAACGTCGTCGGCGGCTACTGGCACTCCGACGCCCCGGCCCCCGGCACCGACAGCCAGTCGCAGAACGATCAGGGTTACACCGTCACGCTGGCCGCCGGCGGCACCAACACGACCGCCGACTTCGGCTACTACGTCAAGCCCGGCGTGGTCGGGAACACGGTGTTCAGCGACGCCAACGGCAACGGCGTGCAGGACTCGGGTGAAGCCGGCATTCCTGGCGCGGTCGTACAGCTCGTGATCACGTACCCGAATGTGGCGACGACCACGATGCGGGTCGTCACCGATTCCAATGGCGTCTACACGTTCGGCAACCTGCTGCTCGACGAGGACCACAACGGCGACACCACCACTGCCGGCACCGCCGAGCCCACCTTCGTGGTGAGCGTCGTCAGCCTGCCTGCGGCGTTCGCCACCGCCGTCTCGACCCACCCGCTGAGCCCGGTCCAGACCGACAGCACGGCGATCGGTGGCGTCACCGCCAGCGATCTCGACGCCGACAACCCGGCCGGTGAGCCGGCCTTCCCGGGTCAGGGCGTGAGCGACCTCACCAACGACTTCGGCTACGTCGCCCAGGGCGTGATCGGCGACTACGTCTGGGAGGACCTCGATGGTGACGGGATCCAGGAGGCCGGTGAGCCGGCTCTCTCGGGCGTCACCGTCAGGCTGCGCAACAGCGCCGGCACCGTGATCGCCACGACCACGACCAGCGCCACCGGCCTGTACTCGTTCACGGGGTTGCTGCCAGGCGACTACACGGTCGAGTTCGTCGCCCCATCCGGCTACGTGTTCACGACCGCCAACGCCGGCGCCAACGATGCCCTCGACTCGGATGCATCGATCAGCACCGGCCGCACCGGCACGATCAACCTGACGGCGGGCGAGACCGACAACACCAACGACGCCGGCCTGTACCGCCCGGTCAAGATCGGCGACCGGGTCTTCAACGACGTCGACGGCGACGGCATCGACGACGGCGCCGCATCGGACCCGGGGATCGCCGGTGTCACCGTCACGCTCTATCGCGACAGCAACGGCGACGGCCAGATCACGCCCGGCACCGACACCGTGGTCGCCACCACGACCACGTCGAACGGCACGACTGACGTCACCGGCGACGGCGTCGTCGATCCGGCCGGTACCTACCTATTCGGCAACCTCGCCCCCGGCACCTACGGCGTCGTGGTGAGCACCGGCACCGGCAGCCCCGTCAACGGTTGGCAGAACACGGTCGACCCCGACGCCACCAAGGACGCCAAGACCACGACCGCCTTCACGCTCACGTCGGGCCAGTCGAACCTGGTGCAGGACTTCGGGTTCTTCCTCCCGGCCGTGATCGGCGACACGATCTTCTACGACGCAGACAAGGACGGCGTCCAGGACGCCGGCGAGCCGGGTCTGGTGGGCGTCACCGTGCGCCTGCTCGACAGCTCCGGCACCCAGGTGGGTTCGACCGTCACCACGGCCGGCGGCCAGTACCTGTTCTCCAACCTTCCTCCCGGCACGTACACCGTGGTCGTCGACACGACCACGCTGCCGGCCGGGTTCTCCGACGCGATCAACACCGCCGATCCGGACGGCGGCACGGCGTCGCGTTCGACCGTGACCGTGGTGGCCGGGCAGTCCAAGCTCGATCAGGACTTCGGCTACTTCGATCCGGGCTCGATCGGTGACACCGTCTATCACGACGTCAACGGCAACGGTGTCCAGGACGCTGGCGAACCGGGGATCGTGGGCGTCACGGTCGAGCTGCGCAACAGCTCGGGCACGCTGATCGGCTCGCAGGTCACCGGTGTCAACGGTGGCTACCTGTTCACCAACCTGACCGACGGCACCTACACGGTGAGCGTCGTCACGACCTCGCTGCCGGCGGCCTTCCTGCCGGCGATCAACTCCGACGACCCCGACGCCCCGGCGGCCAACAAGGATGCTCCCGGCAACTCGAGCGCGATCGTCGACCTCGACTCGGCCGGCGCCAGCCTGGCCGGCGTCAGCAACCTCAACCAGGACTTCGGCTACTTCGACCCGGCGTCGATCGGCGACCGCGTGTTCGAGGACCTCGACAACGACGGCGTGCAGGACGCCGGTGAGCCGGGCTTCGCCAACGTCACGGTCAACCTGCTCAACGCAGGTGGCACGGTGATCGCCACGACGACCACCGACGCCAACGGCAACTACATGTTTGCCAACCTGGCCCCCGGCACCTACACCGTGCAGGTGGTCGGCTCGACGCTGCCGGCCGGTGCCGTCGAGACGTTCGAGAAGGACGCCACGCTCAACAACTCGACCACGCAGACCGTCACTGCCGGACAGTCCGTGACCGACGTCGACTTCGGCTACTTCCGCCCGGGCAGCATCGGTGATCGGGTGTGGAACGATGCCGACGCCGATGGGATCCAGGATGCTGGTGAGGTCGGTGTGGCCGGGATCACGGTGCAGCTGCGCAACAGCGCCGGCACGGTGATCGCCACGACGACCACCGACGCCAACGGCAACTACACGTTCGGCGGCCTGGTCGCCGGGTCGTACTCGGTGGTGTTCGGTACCACCACGACCGGTGGCACGTCGTACATCTTCACCCTCCAGGACCAGGGTGCCAACGACGCCGTCGACTCCGACGCCAATCGTTCCACCGGGGCGACCGGCGCGATCACGCTCGCCAACGCCCAGCAGATCACGTCGGTGGATGCTGGTTTGGTGGTGCCTGCGGTGATCACTGGTGTGGTTCGTGAGGACACGAATGGTGATGGTGCGGGTGATGTGGTGTTGTCGGGTGTGTCGGTGCAGTTGTTCGCTGACACGAATGGTGATGGTGTGCCCGATGGTGGGGCGTTGGCGTCGACGACGACGAATGCGTCTGGTGTGTATTCGTTCGGTGGGTTGATGCCGGGGAACTATGTGGTGGTCGAGACGAATTTGTCTGGTTACACCGATGTGTCGGATCGTGATACGGCGCCTGATGGTGATGCGTTGGATGCGAATGTGGTGGTTGACAATCGGGTGCCGGTGGCGTTGACGGTTGGTGAGTTGGATGCCGGGAACGATTTCGTGGATGAGCGCAAGGGCTCGATCGGTGATCGGGTGTGGAACGACTCGGATGCCGATGGGATCCAGGATGCTGGCGAGCCTGGCGTGGCCGGGATCACGGTGCAGTTGTTCTCGGGTGGTGTGTTGGTGGCGACCACGACGACGGATGCGACTGGGATCTACTCGTTCGCTGGGTTGTCGCCGAAGGACTACACGGTGGTGTTCGGGAACACTGCTGGTGGTGTGACGTATCTGTTCTCGCCGCTCGATCAGGGTGCGAATGATGCGGTCGATTCGGATGCGAACCGGACGACGGGTTCGACGGGTGTGGTGACGTTGTTGCCGGGCCAGCAGATCACGTCGGTGGATGCTGGTTTGGTGGTGCCTGCGGTGATCACTGGTGTGGTTCGTGAGGACACGAATGGTGATGGTGCGGGTGATGTGGTGTTGTCGGGTGTGTCGGTGCAGTTGTTCGCTGACACGAATGGTGATGGTGTGCCCGATGGTGGGGCGTTGGCGTCGACGACGACGAATGCGTCTGGTGTGTATTCGTTCGGTGGGTTGATGCCGGGGAACTATGTGGTGGTCGAGACGAATTTGTCTGGTTACACCGATGTGTCGGATCGTGATACGGCGCCTGATGGTGATGCGTTGGATGCGAATGTGGTGGTTGACAATCGGGTGCCGGTGGCGTTGACGGTTGGTGAGTTGGATGCCGGGAACGATTTCGTGGATGAGCGCAAGGGCTCGATCGGTGATCGGGTGTGGAACGACTCGGATGCCGATGGGATCCAGGATGCTGGCGAGCCTGGCGTGGCCGGGATCACGGTGCAGTTGTTCTCGGGTGGTGTGTTGGTGGCGACCACGACGACGGATGCGACTGGGATCTACTCGTTCGCTGGGTTGTCGCCGAAGGACTACACGGTGGTGTTCGGGAACACTGCTGGTGGTGTGACGTATCTGTTCTCGCCGCTCGATCAGGGTGCGAATGATGCGGTCGATTCGGATGCGAACCGGACGACGGGTTCGACGGGTGTGGTGACGTTGTTGCCGGGCCAGCAGATCACGTCGGTGGATGCTGGTTTGGTGGTGCCTGCGGTGATCACTGGTGTGGTTCGTGAGGACACGAATGGTGATGGTGCGGGTGATGTGGTGTTGTCGGGTGTGTCGGTGCAGTTGTTCGCTGACACGAATGGTGATGGTGTGCCCGATGGTGGGGCGTTGGCGTCGACGACGACGAATGCGTCTGGTGTGTATTCGTTCGGTGGGTTGATGCCGGGGAACTATGTGGTGGTCGAGACGAATTTGTCTGGTTACACCGATGTGTCGGATCGTGATACGGCGCCTGATGGTGATGCGTTGGATGCGAATGTGGTGGTTGACAATCGGGTGCCGGTGGCGTTGACGGTTGGTGAGTTGGATGCCGGGAACGATTTCGTGGATGAGCGCAAGGCCTCGATCGGCGACTTCGTGTGGGCCGACCTCGACGGCGACGGAATCCAGGACGCCGGCGAGCCCGGCATCGCCGGGACCACGGTGACGCTGCGCAACAGCAGCGGCGTCTCACTCGGCACGACGACGACGGACGCGAATGGCCTCTACTCGTTCACGAACCTGTCGCCCGGCCAGTACCAGGTGTCGTTCGGCACGACCGACACCGCCGGCGACCGGTACGTGATCAGCCCCGTCGACGAGGGCGCCAACGACGCCGTCGACTCCGACGCCAACCCGGCGACCGGCACGACGGCCACCTTCACGCTGCTGCCCGGGACGTCGAACACCACGATCGACGCCGGCCTGCAGCCGCCCGGTTCGCTCGGCGACTTCGTGTGGTCCGACACCGATGCCGACGGGATCCAGGATGCCGGTGAGCCAGGCATCGCCGGCGCCACCGTGACCCTGTACCGCGACAGCAACGGCAACGGCACGATCGAGCCCGGTGTCGACACGCAGGTGGCGACCACGACCACCAATGCCTCGGGCGGCTACCTGTTCATCAACCTGCCGGCCGGTTCGTACGGGATCGTGGTCGTCCCGCCGGCCAGCGACCAGTGGTTGGTCAGCCCGGCCAACGCCGGCGCCAACGACGCCGTCGACTCCGACATCAACGGTTCCGGCATCTCGGCTCCGATCACGGTCGGTATCAACGCCGATGTGCTCACGCTCGATGCCGGGTTCGTCCCGGCCGCCTCGATCGGCGACCGGGTGTGGCAGGACCTCGACGGTGACGGGATCCAGGACGCCGGTGAACCCGGCGTGTCCGGCGTGACCGTCAACTTGCTGAACAGCAGCGGGACGCTGATCGCCAACACCACGACCGCCGCCAACGGCAACTACACGTTCAGCGGGCTGTACCCGGGTGGGTACCAGATCCAGGTCGTGCTCCCGGCCGGCAACATCTTCAGCCCGCAGAACGCCGGCAGCAACGACGCCGTCGACTCCGATGTCAACAGCACCGGGCGGACCGCCACGGTGACGCTCGTCGCCGGTCAGGACGACACCACGACCGACGCCGGTCTGGTCGCCACCGGATCGATCGGCGACACCGTGTTCGCCGACCTCGACGGTGACGGGATCCAGGACACCGGGGACATCGGCCTGCCAGGCGTGACCGTCGAGCTGTTGAACAGCGCCGGAGCAGTCGTGGCCACGACCACGACCGATGCCAACGGCAACTACCTGTTCGACGATCTCGCCCCCGGCGACTACAGCGTCCAGTTCGGCAACACGGCGGGTGGCAACACGTACCTGTACTCGCCCGCCAACCAGGGCGGCAACGACGCCGTCGACTCCGACGCCAACCAGACGACCGGCCGCACCGGCACGATCACCGTGCTCCCGGCCGAGGACGACACCACGGTCGATGCCGGCCTTGTCGTGCCCGCCACGATCAGCGGCACGGTGACCGAGGACATCACCCGTGACGGGGCCGGCGACCTGCCGGTGCCCGGCGTCAAGGTCGAGCTCTACGCCGATACGAACGGTGACGGCCAGCCCGATGGCAGCCCGATCGCCACCACGACGACCGCCCCCGATGGCAGCTACTCGTTCGGCGGGCTGCAGCCCGGCAACTACGTGGTGGTCGAGACCAACCCGACCGGGTACGTCGACGTCTCCGATCGCGATGCCTCGCCCGACGGCGACCCGCTCGACACGAACGTGGTGGTCGACAACCTGGTCCCGGTCCGCCTCACCGCCGGTGAGAGCGACTCCGGTAACAACTTCGTCGACGAACTTCCGGCCGGCATCCAGATCGTCAAGACCGCCGGCACCGCTGCCGACGGGGCGATCTACGTCGCCGGCGGCACGGTCGGCGAGACGATCACCTACCACTTCACGGTCACCAACAACGGCGTTGCCACGCTCAGCAACGTGACCGTCAGCGACCCGCTCCCGGGCCTGTCGGCGATCACCTGCGGCACCGCCACGAACGGTTCGATCGTGCTACTGCCGGGAGCCTCGGTCTCCTGCACGGCGACCTACCAGCTGACCCAGGCCGACATCGACGCCGGCCAGGTGCTCAACACCGGCGTCGTCACCGCCGAGCGTCCGGGCGGCAACCCGAACGATCCGGCCGACAACGTCGGCGACACCGACCCGGCCGTGGTCGACGTCCCGCAGCGTGCCGGGATCACGATCGCCAAGGCCACCAACGGCGTCGACAGCGATGCCGCCCCTGGCGTGCTTGTCACCCCTGGCAGCCCGGTCACGTGGACCTACACGGTCGACAACACCGGCAACGTGGCGCTCGCCGACGTGAGCGTCGTCGACGACGCCGGCACGTCCGCCGTCACGACCGACGACATCACCGCCACCTACGTGAGCGGTGACACCGACGGTGACGATCTGCTCGACGTCACCGAGACCTGGGTGTTCCAGGCGACCGGCACGGCCGTCGCCGGCCAGTACGCCAACAACGCGGCGACGACCGGGACCCCGGTCGACACCGACGGCAACCCGCTGACCGGCGTCACGCCGCCGAGCGACGACGACGACGACTTCTACTTCGGTGTCGCCCCGGCGATCGACGTCCAGAAGACGGTGGCGCTCGGCGCCGCCGCCACGTGCCCCGGCGGCGAGCTCGTCAAGGGTGCGAACGGTGCTGCGGTGACGTACTGCTTCGTGATCACCAACTCCGGCAACGTCCTGCTGGATCCAGTGGCACTGAACGACGCCACGCTGGGGATCACACTTGCCGACGCCACCTACGTCTCCGGCGTGGCTCCGGTTGCTGATGTGTTGGCGTTGGCGCCGGGTGAGAGCTCGACCTTCAAGTACTCGACGACGATCGACGGTGACCTGACCAACACGGCCACGGTCACCGGCACGCCGATCGACACGTTCACCGACCCGCAGAACCCGACCCCGTTCGATCCGGCGTTCGTGCCGGCGCCGACCGATACCGATACGGCTGCGGTGGATGAGACGCCGACGTTCTCGGTGGTGAAGTCGAACGATGCCAATGGTGACGGGATGTACACCGATACCGAGCGCCAGTCGATCACGCCTGCGGTGGTGCCGTTCCGTGTGTCGATCACGAATGATGGTGCGGACGCGATCGTGGTCACGTCGATCGTGGATCGTGTGGATGGTTCGGTGCGGGCGTTCACGGATCTGGTGTGTTTGGTGGGTACTGCTCCGGTCACGTTGCCGGTGACGCTGGCGGCGGGGGCAACCCTGACGTGTTCGTTCTCGGCGATGGTGGATCTGCTGGTCGATGCTTCCGAGGTCGACACGATCTCGGTGGTGGCGACTGATGTCGATGGTTCGGACGCGACGACCAAGACCGATACGTCGACGGTGTTGCAGCCGAACCGTGGTTCGCTGGCCGGGACCGTCTACCACGATGTGGATGGTGACGGTGACCTGAACACCGGTGACACCGGGATCGCCGAGTCGGTGGTCACGATCACGCCGCCGCCGGGTGTGGCGATCGGTGCGCTGGCTGCGGGTGAGCCGCTGGTGATCATCACGACCGATGGCACGTATTCGGTCGACGGCCTGTTGCCGGGCAGCTACACGGTGACGGTGACGACGTTGCCGGTGGACTATCAGCAGCTCGAGGATCCGGATCTGGTCGTGGACAACACGACGGTCGTGACGGTGCCGGCTGGTGGGTCGGTGACCGGGATCGATTTCGGGTATGTGCAGCCGTCGCTGGACATCGAGAAGTCGACCAATGGTGAGGATGCTGATCTGCCGCTCGGCCCGTTCGTGGTGAGTGGTGACACGGTGACGTGGACGTATGTGGTGACCAACACCGGTGTCGTCGACGTGACCGGTGTGACGGTGACCGACGTTCCGTCGCCGGGCGTGATCACGCTCGTCGACGACGGCGACGGTGATCTGGTGTTGGCGCCGGGTGAGACGTGGGTGTTCGAGGCGACGGGTGTCGCCGTCGACGGTCAGTTCTCGAACACGGCGTCGGCGACCGGTGATTGGACCAACAACGCCGGTGAGACGCTGAGCGTGACGTCGGACGAGGATCCGTCGCACTACTACGGGATCACGGCTGAGGTCGACGTCCAGAAGACCGTGGCGTCGGGTGCCTCGGCGACCTGCCCGGGCAGCGAGTTGGTGTCGGGTGCGAATGGTGCTGCGGTGACGTATTGCTTCGTGATCTCGAACACCGGGAACACGACGCTCACCGATGTCACGCTGGTCGACGCCGATCTCGGCATCGATCTGGCTGATACGACGTTCGTGTCGGGTGTGGCTCTGGTGGCTGGTGTGTTGGCGTTGGCGCCGGGTGAGAGCTCGACGTTCAAGTACTCGACGACGATCGAGGGTGATCTGACGAACACGGTGACGGTGTCTGGCACGCCGATCGACACGTTCACCGACCCGCAGAACCCGCAGGACTTCCCGGACGGGTTGATCGACAACCCGACCGACACCGATACGGCGGCGGTGGATGAGACGCCGACGTTCTCGGTGGTGAAGTCGAACGATGCCAATGGTGACGGCACCTACACCGACACCGAGAACGCCCAGTCGGCGCTCAGCACGGTGCCGTTCCAGGTCGTGATCACGAACACCGGTGCCGATCCGGTGACGTTCACGTCGATCACCGACGCCGTCGGCGGCGTGGACCGCACGATGACGGGCCTCACCTGCACCCCGGTGGTCGGCCAGCAGATCCCGGCCGGCGGCACGGCGACGTGCACGTTCACGGCCACGGTCGACCTGACCACGATCGGCACGGAAACCGACACGATTTCGGTGACGCTGTCCGACACCGACGGCAGCAACCCGACCACCACGACCGACACCTCGACCGTGCTCGGCGAGTCCGACCTGCAGGTCGACAAGACGTTCGTCTCGACGGCCGACGCCGACGGTGACGGCACGTTCCAGGTCGTCTACGAGGTGGCGGTGACCAACGCCGGCACGACCTCGGACACCTACGACCTGTCGGACGCCCCGGCGTTCGACGCCGACCTGGTGATCGAGTCGGGGACGGCCACGGCCGCCTCCGACGGTTCGCACGTGCCGGCTCAGCCCGGCGGGTGGACCTCGCCCGCCTGGACACTCGCCAGCGGTCAGCTGATCGCCCCGGCCGAGACCCACACCTACACGTTGACGTTCGTCGTCGACGCCTCGGCAGTGGTCGCCGACCCGGCGCTGCTGTCGGCGTGTGATCCGACGCCGGTCGCCGGCAGCGGCCTGTTCAACCAGGCCACGCTGCTCGTCGACGACGTGCGCTACCCGACGGACGCCTGTGGCGATCTGCCGCTGCTCTCGATCGACAAGCAGGGCCCGACGCTGGCGAACGACCTCGACGGCGACGCCGAGATCGACCTCGGCGACACGCTCGGCTACACGATCGTCGTCAGCAACGTCGGCCAGACACCGCTCACCGGGGTCACCGTGACCGACACGATCATCCCGACTCTCACCTGCGTGCGTGGCGGCGGATCGGCGTTCGACCACGTCGCCGGCGCCACGCTGGCGATCGGCGAGTCGATCACCTGCACCGGCACCTACGTCGTCGTCGAGAACGACGTGATCGCCGGTGAAGTCACCAACACGGCGACCGCCGACTCGAACGAGACGCCGCCGGTCGACGACTCGGTGACCGGACCGATCCCGCCCGCCGTGACGATCGTCAAGTCGGCTGGCGTCCCGGTCAGCACTGGCGGCGGCCAGTACGAGATCACGTACACGATCACGGTCGGCAACACCGGCTCGGCCGGCGTCTACGACCTGACCGACACGCTCCAGTTCGGTGACGGGATCACGGTCGACTCGGCCACGGTCGTCAACGAAGTTCCCGGCACGGTCGCCACGAACGCCGGCTGGGACGGCGCCACCGACTCGACGGTCGCCGCTGAGGTGGCGATCGACTATGACGCCACGCATGTGTACGTCGTGACCGTGCTCGCCACCGTCGACCCGGCAGTGGCGATCCCGACCGGCGTGCTGTGCCCGCCGCCGGGCAGCGGCCAGAACGGCGGCTTCGCCAACACCGCAACCGTGACGATGGACGACGACACCGTCAGCGATGACGCTTGCGTCCCGCCGCCGACCCCGGATGTCGAGATCGCCAAGCGTGTGACCTCCGGCCCGACGCTCGAGGATGATGGCACGTACACGATCGTGTACCAGGTCAGCGTCACCAACATCTCCAACGGCGTCGGCCTGTACGACCTCGTCGACGAGTTGCAGTTCGGCGGCGGGATCGACGTCCTGTCGGCGACGATCGCCAACACGATCCCCGGCACGATCACGACGCTCGCCACCTGGAACGGCGAGGACCAGACGCTCGCCGTCGACAACGCCTCGATCACGGCCGGTGGCGTGCACACCTACGTCGTCACCGCCAACGCCGATGCCCTGGCTCTGACGACCCCGGCGGCAGGGGAGTGCTCGCCGTCCGAACCGCCGACCGCCGGTGGCTTCCTCAACGTCGCCACCGTCACGGCAGGCAACGACACCGACACCGCCGACGACTGCGTCCCGGTCCCGACTCCCGAACTGAGCGTCGCCAAGCTGGTCGTCCCAGCCAGCCCGGAATCGAACGGTGACGGCACCTACACGATCCGCTACACGATCACGGTGACCAACGCCCTCGAGGGCCCCGGCCGCTACACGCTCAACGACGACCTGCGCTTCGGTGACGGCGTCGACGTGCTGTCGGCGTCCGTCAGTTCGAGCGACGTCGCCGCCGATCTCAGCGGCTGGGCCGGAAGCGGTGTGATCGCCAGCGATGTCGCCATCGCCGGCCTCGACACGCACGCCTACGACGTGGTCGTCACCGCCACGCTGTTGCCGACGCTGGTCGCCGCCGGCCGTGACTGCACGCTCGGCGCCGGCGAGGACGGAACCGGATTCCTCAACGTCGTCGACCTGCAGGTCCGCGGCCAGCCCGTCGACAGCGATGACGCCTGCGTCCCGGCCCCGGCACCGGCGATCGTCGTCACCAAGACGATTCCGGCAGGTGGGTTCGTCCTCAACGCCGACGGCACCTACTCGGTGACCTACGACGTGGTCGTCGCCAACAACGGCGGGGCACCTGGCCAGTACGAGCTCGACGACACGCTCACGTTCGGTGCAGGGATCACGATCTCGAGCCGGAGCGTGACCGGCACGACTCCCGCCGGCCTGACGACCAACCCGGGCTGGAACGGCGTCACGAACGTCGATGTCACGACTGGACCGGTGGCGATCGACGGCACGGACAACGCCGACGGTGTGCAGCAGCACGTCTACACGATCGTCGTCTCGGGTTCTGCCTCGGGTCTTGCCAGCGCCGCCGCCGGCGACTGCACCCTCCAGAGCGGTGAGATCGGCACGGGCTACCTCAACACCGCCTTGGTCACCGTCGAAGGTGCGACCAGTCAGGACGACGCCTGCGACGTCAACCCCGACCCGGCCGTGTCGGTCGTGAAGGACCTCACCGCCGGCCCGACGCTTGCCGCTGACGGCACCTACGCCCTGACCTACCGGATCGTGGTCACCAACAGCGGTGGCTTCGGCTCCTACGACCTGAGCGACGCAGTTACCTTCGGCGGCGGCATCAGCGTGGTCCCGGGTAGTTCGACGGTCGCCAACACCGTTCCCGGCACGATCACGACGCTGCCGACCTGGAACGGTGTCTCGGCGACGGCGATCACCGCCGGCCAGCCGATCGCTGCCGGCGCCAGCCACACCTACGTGGTGACGCTGCGTGCGAAGGTCAACCCGGTCGGCTTCGACCAGGCGACCGACGGCACCTGCCCGCCGCCCAACACAGGCGGCACCGGTGGATTCCTCAACGTCGCCACCGTCACGTCCGCCGGCCAGACGTCGTCCGACGACGCCTGCGCCCCGACGCTGCTGCCCGATCTGGCGCTGACCAAGCAGATCATCTCGGGTCCGACCGATCTCGGTGACGGCACCTACAGCGTCGTCTACAACGTCGTGGTCACCAACAACGGCGACGGCGTCGACGCCTACACGCTCGACGACCAGCTGCGCTTCGGCGAGGGGATCACGATCCTCAGCGCCGTCGCAGTGGCGAGCAGCCCGACCGACATCGTGGTCGACGCCGGCTGGAACGGCGTGAGCGCCACCCGCCTCGTCACGGCCCAGCCGATCGCCGGCAAGGCGGTCCACACCTACCAGGTCACGGTCGTCGCCGACGCCCTGACGGTGCTGTCGGTCGATGCTGCCGCATGTTCGACCAGCGAGGAGCTGGTCGCCGGTGGTCTGCTCAACGTCGCCACGATCGACTCGTCATCGCTCGATACGATCGCCCACGACTGCGGTGAGCCGAAGCTGCCGTCGATCACGGTCACCAAGACGGTCGGCTCCGGTCCCACCCCCGTCGCCGGGCAGCCGGGTGTGTACGACATCACCTACAACGTCGTGGTTGCCAACGCCGGCCCCGGCTCGGGTCGTTATGACCTCAGCGATTCGTTGGCCTACGGGACGGGGATCACCATCGTCCCCACCCCCGCCCCCACCCCCAGGCCCAGCGTGGTGTCGAGCGACGTGACTTCCGACCTCACTGCTTGGCAGGGCAGCGGAACGATCGTGACCGACCAGGCGATCGCTGCCAACGCCACGCACACCTACACCGTTCGGGTGCGTGCCGCCGTCGCGGCCGGCACGCTGTCGACCGCACGCGACTGCGCGTTGGCGGGCGACGAGAACGGCACGGGTCTGCTCAACAGGGCACAGCTCAGCGGGCCGCTCGTCGAACCCCGCGAGGTCGAGGCCTGCAAGCCGGTGCCGAACCCGTCGATCGACGTCGCCAAGTCGGTCGTCTCTGGCCCGACGCTCGTGTCGGGCACGACCTACGACATCAGCTACGAGCTGGTCGTCACCAACACCGGGCTCGGGATCGGCGAGTACGACCTCGCCGACACGCTCCAGTTCGGTGCCGGTGTGACGGTCGTGTCGGCGAAGATCGCTTCGACCGACGTCGACGTCACCGGGACCACATGGGACGGCACCGCGATCACGAAGGTGATCGACGACGTCGCCATCCCCGGCACCTCGTCGGATACCTACACCGTCACGGTGCGGGTGAACGTCGCCCCTGGCATCACCCCGGCGGCACGCGACTGCGAGGCCGGCGAAGGCGAGCAAGGCACCGGCCTGCTCAACTCGGTCAGCGTGACCGTGCCGGGCGTGCTCGTGCCGGCGACCGACACCGCCTGCGGTGAGGTTCCGAACCCGTCACTGCAGGTGACCAAGTCGGTGGCGTCGGGCCCGACCCGCAACGCCGACGGCACGTACACGATCAGCTACACGGTCGTCGCCACCAATACCGGCAACGGCCCTGGCGTGTACGACCTGGTCGACGTGCCGGCGTTCGGCTCGGCGATCACGATCGTGTCGGCAACCGCCAGCTCGTCGTCGGTGACGCTGTCGTCGCCTCAGGTCTGGAACCCGGCTGCGGGTGCCACCCTCGTGGCATCCGGCGTGGCGATCACCGCCGGCCAGTCACAGACCTACACGCTGTCGTTCGTCGTGTCGATCGACGGGCCGGTGCTGAAGTCGACCGCCGGCAACTGCACCGACGGTCACACGCCGACCGAGTCGGAGTTCTTCAACCAGGTCAACGTGGTGGCGGACGGCCAGGTGGCAACCGATGACGCCTGCGCCCCGCCGCCCGGCCCGGCGCTGACGCTGTCCAAGTCGGTGTCGCCGACCACGCTCACCCCGAGCGCCGACGGCATCTACGACGTGGTGTTTACGCTCACGGTCGGCAACACCGGTGACGGCCCCACCAGCTACACGCTGACCGACACGTTCGCCTTCGCAGCGGGCGTCGAGGTGCTGAGCGTGGACGTGACCTCCAAGCCGGCCTCGGCGACGCTGGTCGCCGGTTATGACGGAGCGAGCAACAACGTCGTCGCCACCTCGCCGCTGCCGGCCAAGTCGACCCACACCTACACGATCGCCGTCAAGGTCAAGGTGACCGGGGTGACCGACGAGCAGGCGTTCGATTGCTCGTTGCAGCCGGGCGAGACGGGCACCGGCCTGCTCAACCGGAGCCAGGTCAACCCGACCGCCGAGGCCTGCGTCGAGATCCCGAAGTTCGCCGATCTCGAGCTCACCAAGGCGGTGTCGGCATCGACGGTCGACGTCGGCTCCAACGTGACCTACACGATCTACGTCACCAACCGCGGACCGGCGAATGCCGCCGGCGTGTCGGTGCGTGACGTGCTGCCGACCGGCGTCACCTACGTGTCGCACACCGGCACCGGCTCGTACGATCCGGTGACGGGGATGTGGACGATCGGCGATCTCGCCGTCAATGCCGCCGCCACGCTCCAGATCACGGTGAAGGTCACCGCCGAGGCGACGATCACCAACACCGCCGAGGTCTGGACGTCGTCGTTGCCCGACCCCGACTCGACACCCGGCAACGGCGTGCCGAGCGAGGACGACCAGGGCGCGGTGCCGGTCACCGGACGCGCGCTGGTCGCCGTCGAGCCGCCGGCTCCGCCGCCTGCCACGCTGCCCAAGACGGGCGGCAACGCTGGCGGTCCGGTCACCGCTGCGGCCTGGCTGCTGCTCGGCGGCGCGGCGCTGGTGACCGTGGCGGCCCGCCGGCGTCGGACACCGGTCGCTGACGTCTGACGTCACTCGAGCGCCCGTCAAAACCCTACTTGCCTGGTCGGGTTTTGACGGCGTAGTGTGTCATCCCTATGAGCGAATCCTGGGGTTTCGAGACCAAGCAGATCCACGTCGGCGGCGAGCCCGACCCCACCACCGGGGCTCGCGCCGTGCCGATCTATCAGACCACGTCGTACGAGTTCCGCGACACCACCCACGCCGCCAATCTGTTCGGGCTGGCCGAGGTCGGCAACATCTATACCCGGATCATGAACCCCACCCAGGGTGCGCTCGAGGCCCGGCTCAACGCCCTCGAAGGTGGGTGCACCACAGCGATCGGCATCCCTGGCACGCTCGTGGTGGCATCGGGTCAGGCCGCGGAGACGCTGGCGATCACCACGCTGTGCGAGGTCGGCGACCACATCGTTGCGTCCGCCTCGCTGTACGGCGGCACGTACAACCTGCTCCACTACACCCTGCCCAAGATGGGCATCACGGTGTCGTTCATCGACGACCCCGACGACCTCGACGCATGGCGTGCAGCGATCCAGTCCAACACCAAGTTGTTCTTCGGTGAAGTGCTCGCCAACCCCCGCAACAACTTCTTCGACATCGAGAACATCGCCGACATCGGCCACGAGCACGGGATCCCGTTGATGGTCGACAACACGGTGCCGACGCCGTACCTGGTGCAGCCGATCAAGTGGGGCGCCGACATCGTCGTGCACTCGCTCACCAAGTTCTGCGGCGGGCACGGCACCTCGATCGGCGGCTCGATCACCGATGCCGGCACCTTCGACTACGGCGCCTCCGGCCGCTTCCCGAACTTCACAGAACCCGACCCGAGCTACCACGGCCTGGCGTTCTGGCCGGCGCTCGGGCACGGTTCGTTCATCCTCAAGGCGCGGGTGCAGGGGCTGCGCGATACGGGCGCAGCGATCTCGCCGTTCAACTCGTTCCTGATCCTCCAGGGGCTCGAGACGCTCAGCCTGCGGATGGAACGGCACTGGGCCAACGCCCAGAAGGTGGGGGAGTACCTTCAGGCTCATCCTCAGGTTGAGGGTTTGTCGTACGCCGGGCTCGAGTCGAGTCCATGGCATGACCGAACCCGGGTCTACGGCGGCGGCAAGGGCTACGGGTCGATCCTGGCGTTCGACATCAAGGGTGGCGCCGAGTCCGGCAAGAAGTTCGTCGAGGCGCTCACCCTGCACAGTCACGTCGCCAACATCGGCGACGTGCGCAGCCTGGTGATCCAGCCCTCGACCACCACCCACAGCCAGCTCTCGCCCGCGGAGCAGGCCGCCTCCGGGGTCACGCCGGGCCAGGTTCGCCTCAGCGTGGGTCTCGAGTCGATCGACGACATCATCGCCGATCTCGACCAGGGTTTCGCCGCCACCTCGTAGCGCTCGCCGGCCGGTAGTGGGGATGCCGGCGTGCGGTCGCCGGCACCTCGGCGCTGGGCTGAGGTGTGAGTCCAGCGATCGGGTCAATCTACTGATAGCGACGACCTGTCGATTGTTCCGCCGGTGCGAAGATGACGTTTGTCACTCTCAAGTCTCCGCGAAGATAGCCCGATGACCAGCGGCGTAGGTCGAGTGGATTCGGGCGCTCGCTGTAAGATTCCGCAGACCACCTCGATCAGTTGAGAGAGAGAGACGCGTATGACTATGAGGCGCCTGGCTGTCGCGGTGCTCGTCATCGTCACGTCGACGGTTGCCCCGTCGTTCGTGACGTCACTGCCGGTCGCCAACGCCGACCCGGCGGCCGGACCGGGCTTCGTCAGCCAAGCGACGACCGGTGCTCTCGCCGCTGGAACCATTCCTGACGGTACGTGCCGAGCCAGGGTTCGGGCGACTGGTGGCTCGGGCGGCATGGCCGCCAACCCCGTTGCCGGTGGCTTCGGCGGAGGCGCCGCCACGATCGATGCCACCCTGACCGTGCTGCCCGGCCAGTCGTACGATGGGTCAGTCGCCGGCGGTGGCATCAACATCGGTAGTCCCGCAACGAACGGCGGGCCGGGCGGCGTCGGTGGCGGCGGGCGGGGCGGCAACGCGAGCCCCCACCCTGGCGCCGGTGGTGGCGGTCGTACGGTCGTCAATCTCGCCGGCAGCGCAGCCGTTGTTGCCGGTGGCGGTGGCGGCGGCGGCGGCGCACACACAGTCGGGGCCGGGAACGGCGGTGCAGGCGGCACCACCTTCGCGGCGATCACTGGCGGCCAGGCGGCTCCGGGCTCGAACGGGACGAACGGTATCGACACCGCCCCCGTCATCGCCAACGGTGGCCAGGGTGGTCAGGTAGCCGGCGGTGGCAGCGGCGGTAACAACACCGGGACCGGTGGCGACGGCGTCGCCGGCACAGGCACGCCGACCGGCGTTGGCGGCGCCGGAGGCGACGACAACTCTGCGGACGCCGGTGGTGGCGGAGCCGCCGGGTACACCGGCGGTGGCGGCGGAGCGGCAACTCAGGGATCGAACACCCCAATCACCGGCGGTGGCGGCGGTGGCGGCTCTAGCTTCGTCGTCGCGTCGCCGGTCGTGTCTGCGGGCACGCTGCCCGCGCCTACCGGGGTCGCAGCCGCGGCAAACACGACACTTTCCACCCCCGGCGCCAACGGTTCGCTCGGAATCGACTGGCTGCCATGCGAGTACAACCTCAACCTCACCAAGACGGTTGCTCCGTCGCCGGTCAACGCCGGCGACAAGGCGACGTGGACGATTGCAATCACCAACGCCGGACCTGATCCGATGACACGTGGTGACACGATCGACCTCACCGACACGCTGCCGGCGGTCCTAATGCGGCCGCTCCTGGGCCGGCATACAGGGTCGTGTCGGTGACCACGAGCGGGGCGACGAGCCCCAACATGACAAACGCTGCATTGACGTGCACCGGCGTCACCGTTGGATCGGCGATGCCGACGGCCACGAACTGCTCACGACCGTATGCCGCTGCCGCCGGGACACCCGGCCCGCCGCCGGCCACCGGGAATCGCGGTCTCAACTCCGGCGAGACGCTGACCATCGTCTACGAGCAGGTCATCGCCAACACCGCACCCTGCGCCACGATCACCAACCGGGCGACCGTCAAAGATCGTCCGACCTCGAACCTCACGACCTCCGGCACCGGCATCACCACCAACACCACCAGCACGTCCGTCACCGACACCGTCGACTCCCCACTCGCCATCAACTGCTACGACCTTGCGATCACCAAGGTCGCCAGCCCGAAGCCCGCCGTCATGCCTGGCGGCACGATCACCTGGACCGTCACGGTCACCAACAACGGCCCGGCGTCGATGAACGGGCCCGTCGCCACCGACGCCAATCCGTTGGTGGTCTCCGACGTCTTCCCATCGGTCAGTGTCGGGTTGGCCACGCTCGTGTCGGCCACCGGGCCTGCCGGCGCTTGCAGCCTCGTCGTCAGCACGGTGACCTGCGCAACCGGTCTGCCGTCCGCCGGCCAGCAGGTGTTCACCTTCACCCAAGTCGTCGCTGGTGCTGCCGCCGACGGAACAACGATCTCCAACACGGCCACTGTCACCGATGGGAAACCCCTCGACACCAACGACTCGGCCACCGACTCGACGACCGTTCGTCCGGCACGCTTGACGCTCGTGAAGTCGTTGCCGTCGCGGGGCAACGCCGCCGACCAGGTGACGGTCACGATCAGCAACGGAGCTACCACCGTCGCCACCGCGACGACCGCCGGAACGAGCACCAGCGTCACCACGGGCGTTCAGCTGGTCGGAGCCGGCACGTACACGCTCTCCGAGGCGATGGCTGCCGGTTCGGCGAGCGTGATCGCCCAATACACGAACGGCATCTCGTGCGCCAACACCAATGCCTCGTCGACCACCGTCCTTCCGTCGGGCGCTGGGACCTCGTTCACCGTGACGCCACAGGCGCTCGACGTGATCACTTGTACGTTCACCAACACTCCACGGCCGGCGACGGTGAGGATCGCCAAGTCGACCGTCGGCGGGTTCGGCGGATTCGACTACACCCTGACCAACCTGTCGACGCCAACTGCCACGGTCACCACTTCCGCCGGCACCAACCCGGCCGCCTCGGCGGCGTTCACCGTGAGCTCGCTTGGCGCCAGCGTCGGCATTGTTGAGACAGTTCCCGCCGGGTGGCAGTTGACCTCCGCCTCGTGCACCGACTCCAACAGTGCCCTGACCGGCAACCCAGCCAGCTTCGGGACGGTGACCGGTTCGTCGCTCACGATCGCCGCCGCCAACGTGCGCGCCGGCGCGGCGATCACGTGCACGTTCACGAACGCCAAGCTGCCCACTGTCGTGATCCGCAAGCAGTCGGTGGGGGGCACCGGCACGTTCACCTTCGGGAGCGGTACCAACGGGCTGCCGGCGAGTCTGTTGCTCGACACCGCCTCGGCCAACCCGTCGTCGTCGACGGCCTACACGCTCACGTCGCTGAACACCGCAACCAGCATCACCGAGACGATCCCGTCGAACTACAACCTCACCTCGGCCACCTGTGTCGATGCCTCGAGCAGCACGGTGGCGACCACGCTGTCGGGCGGGCAGTTGACGATCGCCGCCGCCGCGGTCGTGGGCGGGGCCAACATCACCTGCACCTTCACGAACACACGCAAGAGCGCCCAGGTATCGGTGAGCAAGCGGTGGGTCAATGCCAAGCTCGGCGACCAGGTCACGATCTCGAGCGTCGGCGGGACCAACAACCCGTCGCTCACAGCGACTGCAAACACCGTCACCGAGACCGACGCCGGCACCGCCGTCACGGTCTACGCGGGTGAGACCTTGACGCTCTCAGAGGCGTTCTCGACGGGAAGCGCCAGCGACTACACGACCGGGCTGTCGTGTACGGGCGCCAGTGACACAAACCCAGCCGACGGTCTGGCGATCGCAGCCGCCGATGACGGCGCAACGATCGTGTGCACCTACACCAACACCGGCCTGCCGCGGATCAACGCCGCCAAGACCGCTGGCACGGTGACGGGGCCGAACGCCAGCGGCGAATACGTGGCCACCTACACGGTCACCGTCGCCAACTCGGGCGTGGCGCCGGGCGCCTACGGGCCGCTCGTCGACACTCCGGCATTCGCGTCGAACTTGCAGGTGGTCGGCGCTTCGTGGACGACGTCCGGAACAGGCGCCCCGGCCGGCGGTTCGTCGGTCGGCAGCGGTCCCTTCACCGTGGCACCGGCGGGCACTTCGATCGCTGCCGGGGCGACGCACACCTTCAACGTCAGTGTGACGTTCAATTTCACCACGTACACCACAGCAACTGCGTGCGGAGGGTCGGGGACCGGACTCACCAACAGCGTCAGCCTCGCGTCAGGCGAGACCACCACCGCCGACAACACGGCGTGTGTGCCGCCACCGGCACCACCCACCCCGGCGTTGACGTTGGCGAAGGCCGGGTTGCCGGTGTCGTTCGCGGCGGCGGGTGTGTCGATTACGTATACGTACACGATCACGAACTCGGGGAATGTGACGGTCGATGGTCCGTTCACGGTCGTCGATGACAAGACGACAGTCGATTGCAGCGGTGCTGCGTTGTCGTTGGCGCCGGGTGGGTCGACGACGTGTACGTCGACGTATGTGACGTTGCAGGCTGATGTCGATGCCGGGTTCGTGACCAATATCGCCGCCGTCACGGGCACTGATCCGAATGGTGATCCGGTGACGTCGCCGGATGCGACCGAGACGGTCGAGGCGGTCCAGGGTGCGGCGTTGACGTTGGCGAAGGCCGGGTTGCCGGTGTCGTTCGCGGCGGCGGGTGTGTCGATTACGTATACGTACACGATCACGAATGCGGGGAATGTGACGATTTCTGGTCCGTTCACGGTCGTTGATGACAAGACACTGGTCGATTGTTCGGCTGCTGCTGCGTTGGTGTTGCCGGGTGGGTCGACGACGTGTACGTCGACGTATGTGACGTTGCAGGCTGATGTTGATGCCGGGTTCGTGACCAACATCGCCGCCGTCACGGGCACTGATCCGAATGGTGATCCGGTGACGTCGCCGACGGCGACCGAGACGGTCGAGGCGGTTCAGTCGCCGGCGTTGACGTTGGCGAAGGCTGGGTTGCCGGTGTCGTTCGCTGCGGCGGGTGTGTCGATCACGTATACGTACACGATCACGAACTCGGGCAACGTGACGGTCGATGGTCCGTTGACGGTCGTCGATGACAAGACGACAGTCGACTGTTCGGGTGCTGCGTTGTCGTTGTTGCCGACTGCGTCGACGACGTGTACGTCGACGTATGTGACGTCGCAGGCCGATGTCGACAACGGTGGTGTGACGAACGTTGCTTCGGGGTCGGGGTTGGATCCGAATGGTGATCCGGTGACGTCGCCGACGGCGACTGAGACGGTCGAGGCGGTTCAGTCGCCGGCGTTGACGTTGGCGAAGGCCGGGTTGCCGGTGTCGTTCGCGGCGGCGGGTGTGTCGATCACGTATACGTACACGATCACGAACTCGGGGAATGTGACGGTCGATGGTCCGTTCACGGTCGCTGATGACAAGACGACGGTCGATTGCAGCGGTGCTGCGTTGGTGTTGGCGCCGACTGCGTCGACGACGTGCACGTCGACGTATGTGACGTCGCAGGCCGATGTTGATGCCGGGTTCGTGACGAACGTTGCTTCGGGGTCGGGGTTGGATCCGAATGGTGATCCGGTGACGTCGCCGACGGCGACCGAGACGGTCGAGGCGGTTCAGTCGCCGGCGTTGATGTTGACCAAGGTGGGTGATCCGGTGTCGTTCGCGGCGGCGGGTGTGTCGATCACGTATACGTACACGATCACCAACTCGGGCAACGTGACGATTTCTGGTCCGTTCACGGTCGCTGATGACAAGACGACAGTCGATTGCAGCGGTGCTGCGTTGTCGTTGTTGCCGGGTGGGTCGACGACGTGTACGTCGACGTATGTGACGTCGCAGGCCGATGTCGACAACGGTGGTGTGACGAACGTTGCTTCGGGGTCGGGGTTGGATCCGAATGGTGATCCGGTGACGTCGCCGACGGCGACTGAGACGGTCGAGGCGGTTCAGTCGCCGGCGTTGACGTTGGCGAAGGCCGGGTTGCCGGTGTCGTTCGCGGCGGCGGGTGTGTCGATCACGTATACGTACACGATCACGAACTCGGGCAATGTGACGGTCGATGGTCCGTTCACGGTCGTCGATGACAAGACGTCGGTCGATTGCAGCGGTGCTGCGTTGGTGTTGGCGCCGGGTGGGTCGACGTCGTGTACGTCGACGTATGTGACGTCGCAGGCCGATGTTGATGCCGGGTTCGTGACCAATATCGCCGCCGTCACGGGCACTGATCCGAATGGTGATCCGGTGACGTCGCCGACGGCGACTGAGACGGTCGAGGCGGTCCAGGGTGCGGCGTTGACGTTGACCAAGGTGGGTGATCCGGTGTCGTTCAGTGCGGCGGGTGTGTCGATCACGTATACGTACACGATCACGAACTCGGGCAATGTGACGGTCGATGGTCCGTTCACGGTCGTCGATGACAAGACGACGGTCGATTGTTCGGGTGCTGCTGCGTTGGTGTTGCCGGGTGGGTCGACGACGTGTACGTCGACGTATGTGACGTTGCAGGCTGATGTCGATGCCGGGTTCGTGACCAATATCGCCGCCGTCACGGGCACTGATCCGAATGGTGATCCGGTGACGTCGCCGACGGCGACCGAAACGGTCGAGGCGGTTCAGTCGCCGGCGTTGACGTTGGCGAAGGCCGGGTTGCCGGTGTCGTTCGCGGCGGCGGGTGTGTCGATCACGTATACGTACACGATCACGAACTCGGGCAACGTGACGATCGATGGTCCGTTCACGGTCGTCGATGACAAGACGACAGTCGACTGTTCGGGTGCTGCGTTGGTGTTGGCGCCGGGTGGGTCGACGACGTGTACGTCGACGTATGTGACGTCGCAGGCCGATGTTGATGCCGGGTTCGTGACCAATATCGCCGCCGTCACGGGCACTGATCCGAATGGTGATCCGGTGACGTCGCCGACGGCGACCGAGACGGTCGAGGCGGTTCAGTCGCCGGCGTTGACGTTGGCGAAGGCCGGGTTGCCGGTGTCGTTCGCGGCGGCGGGTGTGTCGATCACGTATACGTACACGATCACGAACTCGGGCAACGTGACGATTTCTGGTCCGTTCACGGTCGCTGATGACAAGACGACGGTCGATTGTTCGGGTGCTGCTGCGTTGGTGTTGCCGGGTGGGTCGACGACGTGCACGTCGACGTATGTGACGTCGCAGGCTGATGTCGATGCCGGGTTCGTGACCAATATCGCCGCCGTCACGGGCACTGATCCGAATGGTGATCCGGTGACGTCGCCGACGGCGACTGAGACGGTCGAGGCGGTTCAGTCGCCGGCGTTGACGTTGGCGAAGGCCGGGTTGCCGGTGTCGTTCGCGGCGGCGGGTGTGTCGATCACGTATACGTACACGATCACGAACTCGGGCAACGTGACGATCGATGGTCCGTTCACGGTCGTCGATGACAAGACGACGGTCGACTGTTCGGGTGCTGCGTTGGTGTTGGCGCCGGGTGGGTCGACGACGTGTACGTCGACGTATGTGACGTTGCAGGCTGATGTTGATGCCGGGTTCGTGACCAATATCGCCGCCGTCACGGGCACTGATCCGAATGGTGATCCGGTGACGTCGCCGGATGCGACTGAGACGGTCGAGGCGGTCCAGGGTGCGGCGTTGACGTTGGCGAAGGCCGGGTTGCCGGTGTCGTTCGCGGCGGCGGGTGTGTCGATTACGTATACGTACACGATCACGAATGCGGGGAATGTGACGATTTCTGGTCCGTTCACGGTCGTTGATGACAAGACACTGGTCGATTGTTCGGGTGCTGCTGCGTTGGTGTTGCCGGGTGGGTCGACGACGTGTACGTCGACGTATGTGACGTTGCAGGCTGATGTTGATACCGGGTTCGTGACGAACGTTGCCAGTCGGGTCGGGGTTGGATCCGAATGGTGATCCGGTGACGTCGCCGACGGCGACCGAGACGGTCGAGGCGGTTCAGTCGCCGGCGTTGACGTTGGCGAAGGTCGGGTTGCCGGTGTCGTTCGCTGCGGCGGGTGTGTCGATTACGTATACGTACACGATCACGAACTCGGGGAATGTGACGGTCGATGGTCCGTTCACGGTCGTCGATGACAAGACGACAGTCGATTGCAGCGGTGCTGCGTTGGTGTTGGCGCCGGGTGGGTCGACGTCGTGTACGTCGACGTATGTGACGTCGCAGGCCGATGTTGATGCCGGGTTCGTGACGAACGTTGCCAGTGGGTCGGGGTTGGATCCGAATGGTGATCCGGTGACGTCGCCGACGGCGACTGAGACGGTCGAGGCGGTTCAGTCGCCGGCGTTGACGTTGGCGAAGGCCGGGTTGCCGGTGTCGTTCGCGGCGGCGGGTGTGTCGATCACGTATACGTACACGATCACGAACTCGGGGAATGTGACGATTTCTGGTCCGTTCACGGTCGCTGATGACAAGACGACGGTCGATTGCAGCGGTGCTGCGTTGTCGTTGGCGCCGACTGCGTCGACGACGTGCACGTCGACGTATGTGACGTCGCAGGCCGATGTCGACAACGGTGGTGTGACGAACGTTGCTTCGGGGTCGGGGTTGGATCCGAATGGTGATCCGGTGACGTCGCCGACGGCGACCGAGACGGTCGAGGCGGTTCAGGGTGCGGCGTTGACGTTGACCAAGGTGGGTGATCCGGTGTCGTTCGCGGCGGCGGGTGTGTCGATCACGTATACGTACACGATCACGAACTCGGGCAACGTCACGATTTCTGGTCCGTTCACGGTCGTCGATGACAAGACGACGGTCGATTGCAGCGGTGCTGCGTTGGTGTTGGCGCCGACTGCGTCGACGACGTGCACCTCGACGTATGTGACGTCGCAAGCCGATGTCGACAACGGTGGAGTCACGAACGTTGCTTCGGGGTCGGGGTTGGATCCGAACGGTGATCCGGTGACGTCGCCGACCGCGACTGAGACGGTCGAGGCGGTTCAGTCGCCGGCGTTGACGTTGGCGAAGGCCGGGTTGCCGGTGTCGTTCGCGGCGGCGGGTGTGTCGATTACGTATACGTACACGATCACGAACTCGGGCAACGTGACGATCGATGGTCCGTTCACGGTCGTCGATGACAAGACGACGGTCGACTGTTCGGGTGCTGCGTTGGTGTTGGCGCCGGGTGGGTCGACGACGTGTACGTCGACGTATGTGACGTTGCAGGCTGATGTTGATGCCGGGTTCGTGACCAATATCGCCGCCGTCACGGGCACTGATCCGAATGGTGATCCGGTGACGTCGCCGGATGCGACTGAGACGGTCGAGGCGGTCCAGGGTGCGGCGTTGACGTTGGCGAAGGCCGGGTTGCCGGTGTCGTTCGCGGCGGCGGGTGTGTCGATTACGTATACGTACACGATCACGAATGCGGGGAATGTGACGATTTCTGGTCCGTTCACGGTCGTTGATGACAAGACACTGGTCGATTGTTCGGGTGCTGCTGCGTTGGTGTTGCCGGGTGGGTCGACGACGTGTACGTCGACGTATGTGACGTTGCAGGCTGATGTTGATGCCGGGTTCGTGACGAACGTTGCCAGTGGGTCGGGGTTGGATCCGAATGGTGATCCGGTGACGTCGCCGACGGCGACCGAGACGGTCGAGGCGGTCCAGTCGCCGGCGTTGACGTTGGCGAAGGCTGGGTTGCCGGTGTCGTTCGCTGCGGCGGGTGTGTCGATCACGTATACGTACACGATCACGAACTCGGGCAACGTGACGGTCGATGGTCCGTTGACGGTCGTCGATGACAAGACGACAGTCGACTGTTCGGGTGCTGCGTTGTCGTTGTTGCCGACTGCGTCGACGACGTGTACGTCGACGTATGTGACGTCGCAGGCCGATGTCGACAACGGTGGTGTGACGAACGTTGCTTCGGGGTCGGGGTTGGATCCGAATGGTGATCCGGTGACGTCGCCGACGGCGACTGAGACGGTCGAGGCGGTTCAGTCGCCGGCGTTGACGTTGGCGAAGGCCGGGTTGCCGGTGTCGTTCGCGGCGGCGGGTGTGTCGATCACGTATACGTACACGATCACGAACTCGGGGAATGTGACGATTTCTGGTCCGTTCACGGTCGCTGATGACAAGACGACGGTCGATTGCAGCGGTGCTGCGTTGTCGTTGGCGCCGACTGCGTCGACGACGTGCACGTCGACGTATGTGACGTCGCAGGCCGATGTCGACAACGGTGGTGTGACGAACGTTGCTTCGGGGTCGGGGTTGGATCCGAATGGTGATCCGGTGACGTCGCCGACGGCGACCGAGACGGTCGAGGCGGTTCAGGGTGCGGCGTTGACGTTGACCAAGGTGGGTGATCCGGTGTCGTTCGCGGCGGCGGGTGTGTCGATCACGTATACGTACACGATCACGAACTCGGGGAATGTGACGGTCGATGGTCCGTTGACGGTCGTCGATGACAAGACGACAGTCGACTGTTCGGGTGCTGCGTTGTCGTTGTTGCCGACTGCGTCGACGACGTGTACGTCGACGTATGTGACGTCGCAGGCCGATGTCGACAACGGTGGTGTGACGAACGTTGCTTCGGGGTCGGGGTTGGATCCGAATGGTGATCCGGTGACGTCGCCGACGGCGACTGAGACGGTCGAGGCGGTTCAGTCGCCGGCGTTGACGTTGGCGAAGGCCGGGTTGCCGGTGTCGTTCGCGGCGGCGGGTGTGTCGATTACGTATACGTACACGATCACGAACTCGGGGAATGTGACGATTTCTGGTCCGTTCACGGTCGCTGATGACAAGACGACGGTCGATTGCAGCGGTGCTGCGTTGTCGTTGGCGCCGACTGCGTCGACGACGTGCACGTCGACGTATGTGACGTCGCAGGCCGATGTCGACAACGGTGGTGTGACGAACGTTGCTTCGGGGTCGGGGTTGGATCCGAATGGTGATCCGGTGACGTCGCTGACGGCGACCGAGACGGTCGAGGCGGTTCAGGGTGCGGCGTTGACGTTGACCAAGGTGGGTGATCCGGTGTCGTTCGCGGCGGCGGGTGTGTCGATCACGTATACGTACACGATCACGAACTCGGGGAATGTGACGATTTCTGGTCCGTTCACGGTCGTTGATGACAAGACGACGGTCGATTGTTCGGGTGCTGCTGCGTTGGTGTTGCCGGGTGGGTCGACGTCGTGTACGTCGACGTATGTGACGTCGCAGGCCGATGTCGACAACGGTGGTGTGACGAACGTTGCTTCGGGGTCGGGGTTGGATCCGAACGGTGATCCGGTGACATCACCGACGGCGACCGAGACGGTCGAGGCGGTTCAGTCGCCGGCGTTGACGTTGGCGAAGGCCGGGTTGCCGGTGTCGTTCAGTGCGGCGGGTGTGTCGATTACGTATACGTACACGATCACGAACTCGGGGAATGTGACGATTTCTGGTCCGTTCACGGTCGCTGATGACAAGACGACAGTCGACTGTTCGGGTGCTGCGTTGGTGTTGGCGCCGGGTGGGTCGACGACGTGCACGTCGACGTATGTGACGTCGCAGGCCGATGTCGACAACGGTGGTGTGACGAACGTTGCTTCGGGGTCGGGGTTGGATCCGAATGGTGATCCGGTGACGTCGCTGACGGCGACTGAGACGGTCGAGGCGGTTCAGGGTGCGGCGTTGACGTTGGCGAAGGCCGGGTTGCCGGTGTCGTTCGCGGCGGCGGGTGTGTCGATTACGTATACGTACACGATCACGAACTCGGGGAATGTGACGGTCGATGGTCCGTTCACGGTCGTTGATGACAAGACGACGGTCGATTGTTCGGGTGCTGCTGCGTTGGTGTTGCCGGGTGGGTCGACGTCGTGTACGTCGACGTATGTGACGTTGCAAGCCGATGTCGACAACGGTGGTGTCACCAACGTTGCTTCGGGGTTGGGGTTGGATCCGAATGGTGATCCGGTGACGTCGCCGACGGCGACCGAGACGGTCGAGGCGGTCCAGTCGCCGGCGTTGACGCTCACCAAAGCCGGTGATCCGGCGTCGTTCGCTGCGGCGGGTGTGTCGATCACCTACACGTACACGATCACCAACTCGGGCAATGTGACGATCGATGGTCCGTTCACGGTCGTCGATGACAAGACGACAGTCGATTGCAGCGGTGCTGCGTTGGTGTTGGCGCCGGGTGGGTCGACGTCGTGTACGTCGACGTATGTGACGTCGCAGGCCGATGTCGACAACGGTGGTGTCACCAATATCGCCAGTGGGTCGGGGTTGGATCCGAATGGTGATCCGGTGACGTCGCCGACCGCGACTGAGACGGTCGAGGCTGTTCAGTCGCCGGCGCTGACGTTGACCAAGGCCGGGTTGCCGGTGTCGTTCGCGGCGGCGGGTGTGTCGATCACCTACACGTACACGATCACCAACTCGGGCAACGTCACGATCGATGGTCCGTTCACGGTCGCTGATGACAAGACACTGGTCGATTGTTCGGCTGCTGCTGCGTTGTTGTTGCCGACTGCGTCGACGTCGTGTACGTCGACGTATGTGACGTCGCAGGCCGATGTTGATGCCGGGTTCGTGACCAACATCGCCAGTGGGTCGGGGTTGGATCCGAATGGTGATCCGGTGACGTCGCCGACCGCGACCGAAACCGTCGAGGCGATCCAATCACCGGTGCTGGGTCTCGCCAAGTCTGGTGGCCCGGCGTACCAGGCCGTGGGCGACCCCGTCTCGTACACCTACACGCTCAGCAACGACGGCAACGTCACCCTGTCGGCGCCGTACACCGTCGACGACGACAAGACCACTGTCACCTGCAGCTCGACCGCTGACCTTGCGCCGGGTGCCTCGACCACCTGCACGGCGACCTACAACGTGACACAGGCCGACATCGATGCCGGTCAGGTCACCAACGTCGCCACCGCTGCTGCGGTCGACCCCAATGCGGACCCGGTCCTGTCGGCCCAGGCGACCGCCACGGTCGACGCCGACCTCAACGCCGACCTGGCGATCGTGAAGACCGTCACGAGTGGGGCCACCACGCACGTCCCGGGCACACCGATCTCATACACGTTGACGGTCACCAACCATGGCCCGTCGGTGACCACCACCACGACCGTCACCGACGCGCTGCCCGCCGATGTCGGCTTCGTGTCGGCGACGCCGAGCAACGCCGGGAGCTGCACCGAGATTGTTGGAGTGATCACCTGCGAACTGGGCTCGCTGGCGATCGACGAGACAGTCACGATCGTGGTCGTCGGCGACGTCGACCCGGCTTCGACCGCCACTCTGACGAACACCGCCCAAGTTGCGTCGAACCTCCCGGATGGCGTGCCGGGGAACGACGTCTCGTCCGTTTCCACCACTGCTGCTCCGTCGGCCGACGTGCGGATCGACAAGGTCGCGCCAGCGACGTACGTGCCTGGTGACCTGCTCACCTACACGCTCACGGTCGTCAACGACGGCCCATCGGTGGCGACCGCTGTAACGGTCACCGACAATCTGCCCGCCGGCACCCTGTTCCAGTCCGCCGCCTCGAGCGCGGCCTGCAGCGAGTCTGCAGGCACCGTGACGTGCGGGCCGGTCGACCTCATCGTCAGCGGTTCGGCGACCTACACCGTCGTCGTCGACACGGCGAGCAGCCTGACGACCGCGCTCGCCAACACGGCGGCAGTCACGTCCTCCGTGCCCGACCCAGACACCGCTGACAACATCGACTCCGCCACCTCGACGGCCACGCCGCAGGCCAACCTGGTACTCACCAAGTCGGGTCCAATCGCGCCGGTGGCGGCGGGGGAGCAGTTCGACTTCACGATCGATGTGCTCAACAACGGCCCGTCCGATGCCGTCGCCGTGAACGTCAGCGATGTACTGCCGGCCGGCCTCACGTACGTCACCTCGAGCGTGTCGGGCGGCTCGGGTACTGAGCTCTGCACCTCAGCGATCTCGTGCTCGCTCGGCACCGTCGTCGCCGGCGTCACCGAGACGATCACGATTCGGGTCGAGGTGGGCGCGATCGTCACGGGCGACGTCACCAACACCGCCACTGCCACCACCAGCACGCCCGGCGACGTGCTCGCCGACAGCACCGACGATCACACGGTCACCGTCGTCGAGGTGTCGGACGTGAGCATCACCAAGGTCGACAGTGTCGATCCGGTCGTGGCCGGCACCCAGCTCACATACACGATCGAGATCGTCAACGCCGGGCCGTCGCAGGCGACCAACGTTGTGATCAGCGACCCGCTTCCGGCGGGCACCTCGTTCGTCGCCGCCGCCGGATGCGCAGCCGCACTCGGCACCGTCACCTGCAACGTAACGGCGCTGCCGGTTGGTGTGCCGGCCACGTTCGACATCACCGTGCTCGTGGCGGCGTCGGCGCCCGACGGCTCGACACTCGTCAACACCGCCACCGTCACGACGGCGTCCGACAACAACGCCGCCAATGACAGCGCCCTCGAAGCGACCGACGTGGTCGCCGTCGCCGACCTGGTCACCACCAAGACGTCGACTCCCAACCCGTTTGTGCCCGGCCAACCGATGACCTACACCATCAGCGTCGTCAACGTCGGCCCGTCGGATGCCCAAGCAGTGGTGCTCATCGACGCCCTGCCGGCCGGCTTCACGCCGATCACGATCTCGCCGACCCCGACGTGCGCGCTGGCGGGCTCGGACCTGACCTGCAACCTCGCCACGCTCGCCGCCCAGGACGATCTGGTCGTCACGGTGTTCGGCATCACCTCGGCCGCCAGCACCGGCTTCACCAACACCGCGACCGTGTCGTCGTCGACCACCGACCCGGTTCCGGCCAACAACACCGACACCGACGTCAACGACGGTAACCCGCTCGCCGACCTGATCGTCAGCAAGGCCGACTCGGTCGATCCGGTCGTGGCAGGCGCGCCACTCACCTACACGATCACGGTCACCAACAACGGCCCATCCGACGCCCAGAACGTGTCGGTTGCCGACACTCCGCCCGTGGGGTTCACGGTCGCGTCGGTCGATCGTGCCGAGTGCAACCTGACGATCTCGTGTACGTTCCCGCTGATCGCCTCGGGCGACTCCGTGACGATCGCGGTGAGCGGCACGGTCGACTCCGGCGTCACCGATACCGGCAATCCGAGCACACCCGAGCTCAGCAACACGGTGACCGTGTCGTCGTCGACCCCCGATCCAGTAGCCGCCAACAACACCGCTACTGAGACCTCCGACGTCGTCGAGCTCGCCAACGTGCTCCTCACCAAGGTCGAGCCGGGTACGCCGATCGTGCCCGGTGGCCAGCGCGTCTACACGATCGCGGTCGCCAACGCTGGTCCGTCCGACGCTGACAACGTCGTCGTCACCGACACGTTGCCCCCCGGTCTGACGTTCGCGTCGGCGACCGGCGCCACGTGCTCGGCGTCCGGGGCGACGGTCACCTGCAACCTCGGCACGCTCGTCGCGGCCGACCCGGTCACCGCAATCCAGATCACGGCAGACGTCGACCCGTCGGTGACCGGAACGGTCACCAACGCTGCGACTGCCACGAGCACTACCCCCGACCCCAACCCGGCGGACAACGCTGATACCTCGAGCAGTGTCACGTCGCCGGCCGCCGACCTCGACGTCTCGAAGGTCGACCTGGCGGATCCCGTTCTCGCCGGTGCGCAGATCGCCTACCAGATCTCGGGCCGCAACAGCGGGCCATCGACGGCCACCAACGTCGCCGTGGTCGACACGCTCCCCGTAGGCGTGTCGTTCGCGAGCGCCTCTCTCACGATCGGATCTGGCTCGTGCGGGGTGGCCGCGGGCGTGATCACGTGTTCGCTCGGCACGCTGGCTCCTGGCGCCATCTTCGCCATCGACGTGCTCGTCGACGTCGATCCCTCGGTGCCGGACGCGACCGTGCTGACGAACGCCGTCGCGATCTCGTCGACGACACCTGATCCGACCTCGGCCAACAACTCCGACACCGAGGACACCACGGTCGGCACGTCCGCCGACGTCGGCGTCACCAAGGTCGCCGCGTTCCCGGCGGCGACGCCGGGACAGAATGTCAGCTACCAGCTCGTGGTCACCAACGTCGGCCCGTCCGATGCCCTGGGCGTTGTCATCACCGACGCCCTGCCCACGGGTTTGACCAACGTCGTGGTGACGGGTGCGACGTGCGCCGGCACGACCACGCTCGTCTGCCCGCTCGGCACGCTCGCCCCCGGTGCCGCCGTGCCGATCACGGTGACCGCCGACATCGACCCGGCGCTGGTCGGGAATCTGGTCAACTCGGTAACAGTCACCACCACCACACCCGATCCCAACCCGGCCAACGACACCGCCACCACGGCGATCCCGCTAGCGCCCGCTGCAGACCTGTCGATCGTCAAGACCGGCCCGGCCACGGTGATCGCCGGACAGTTGATGACCTACACGCTGTTGATCACCAACGCCGGCCCGTCCGACGCCCTCAACGCCGTGGTGTCGGACACACTGCCGGCCGGTGTGTCGCTGGTCAGCGCCACGGTCGGCTCAGGCAGCGGCGCCTGTATCGGCACGTCGTGCGTGTTCCCGACGATCCCGGCCGGCACCAACGCCACCGTCGTCGTGATCGTCGACGTCGCTTCCTCGGTTGTCGACGCCACGGCGCTCGTCAACACTGCCTCGGTCACCAGCGTCACCCCCGACCCTGACACCGCCGACAACACCGACACCGCCGTCGCACAGGTCGACACCGAGGCTGACGTCTCGATCGTCAAGTCAGTCGGCCCCGACCCGTTCGTGCCGGGCACGCCAGTCACGTACACGCTCACCGTTCAGAACGCCGGCCCCTCCGACGCGCTTGCGGTGGTCGTCGGCGATCCGGTCCCGACCGGCTTGACGATCACCTCCGCCAACTCCAGCGCCGGATCGTGTTCCTTTGACGTGGCTGCGGTCACCTGCAGCCTCGGCACGCTGGCCGATGGTGGCCTCGTGACGATCACGATCGGCGCCACCACCGGTCCATCGCTGGTGAACCCGGTCGTGAACACGGCCACCGTCATCAGCACCACCACCGACCCCGACCCGACCGACAACAGCAGCACGGCGGTCGCCACACCGATACCGACCGCCGATCTGCAGGTGACGAAGTCCAGCACCGCGACTGCGGTCGTGGCCGGCGGCTCGATCTCGTACGACGTCGTCATCACCAATGCCGGGGCATCCACAGCGGTCGCCGTCGAACTCGCCGACGTGTTGCCAGCCCAGCTCGTGTACGTCTCGCACACGGTCACTTCGCCGGTCGGTAGCTGCGTCTACCAGCCGATCGGCACGACCGTGCGGTGCACGGCGCCGGTGCTGCTGCCGGGCCAGTCGATCTCCCTCACGCTCACGGCAACGGTCGACCCGTCGACTCCAACCGGGAGCTCGATCGCCAACACCGCCACCGGGACGTCGGCGACGCCCGATCCGGCCCCGAGCGACAACGGCGCCACGGTCACGACACCGGTGACCTCCGTGGCCGACCTGGTCGTCGCCAAGGCGCTCACGTCAGGCCCGCTCGTGCCCGGCAGCGCCGAGCAGTACCAGATCGTGATCTCGAACGCCGGCCCGTCGGATGCCCAGAACGTCAGCCTCGCCGACGCCGTGCCGGCCGGCCTCACGGTGACCGGAGTCATCACGTCGGCCGGCACCTGCTCGCACGACGGCACCACAGTGACCTGCACGGTCGCCACCGTTGCCGCCGGTGGGTCGGTGACGATCACGGTCGACGTGCTCGTCGCTGCCGACGTCACTGGCGACGTCATCAACACCGCTGGGGCGACGACCACGACCACCGACCCGAACCCCGCCAACAACACCGGGACGGCGACGGTCACCGCGACGCCGAGCGCTGACCTCGCCCTGACCAAGGCGACGATCACCAACCCGGTCGTTCCCGGCCGGACGGTCACCTATGTGGTGTCCGTGTCGAACGGCGGTCCGTCCGACGCCGCCAACGTACAGGTCGTCGACACCCTGCCCGTCGGCCTCGCCGCCGACTCCGCCGCACCCGGGCAGGGCACCTGCGTGGCCGCCGGCGTGAACGTCTCGTGCCTACTTGGTGCGGTCCCCGCCGGCCAGAGCGTGAACATCACGATTGTCGCCACCGTGGACGCCGGCCTCACCGGTTCGATCACCAACACGGCGACCGTCACCGCCTCGACAGACGATCCGAACAGCGGCAACGACACCGCTAGCGTGACCGATGACGTCGTCCCGAGCGCCGACCTCTCGATCGCCAAGACCGTGTCGGTCGACCCGTTCGTGCCGGGCACACCGATCGCCTACACGCTAATCGTCAGCAACGAAGGGCCGTCCACGGCCGTGGCGGTCGTGGCCACCGACACGCTTCCTGCGGGTCTCACCGCGACCAGCGCATCGGCCACAAGCGGCTCGTGCGGTATCGCCGCCCAGGTCGTCACGTGCACGATTCCGACGCTGGTGCCCGGTGGGTCGGTGTCGATCACGATCGGCGTCGGCACCTCATCGACGCTCACGTCGACCGTCGACAACGCGGCCTCGGTGACCACCGAGACACCCGATCCCGACACGAGCAACAACACCGCCGCCGTGACCTCTACCGCGGCCCCTGCGGCCGATGTCAGCATCGTCAAGTCGGCGCCAGCCGTCAGCACGGGCGGCGATTCCATCAGCTACCAGATCGTCGTCACCAATAGCGGGCCGTCGGCGGCCGTCGCAGTCTGGGTGGTCGACACGTTGCCCTCCACGTTGACGTTCGTGTCGGCCTCGAGCGGCTGCACCACGTCAGCGGCGACGGTCACGTGCTCGGTCGGCGACATGGCGCCGGCAGCAACCCGCACGATCGTGATCGAGGCAACCATCGCGACGGTGATCGGCACCGTGTCGGTCGTCAACACGGCGGCTGCGACCACCTCCACCCCCGATCCCGATTCGGCCGACAACACTTCGACGGTCACCACCCTGGTGTCGGCCGATCCGGGCGCGCTCACCGGCCGGGTATGGAACGACGCGGATCGCGACGGCGTGATCGAACCAGGGGAGACGGGCTTCGGCGGGGTCACGGTGGTGATCACCGGCGATCCTGACGGCGACGGCATCATCGACCGGATCACCGTGGTCACCAACCCCGACGGGACCTACTCGACTGCGCTGCCGCCTGGCAACTGGACGGTCGCGATCGATGTGGCCACGCTCCCGTTCGGCACCGACGCCACGACCCCCAACGCAGCCAGCGTCACGGTGGCGCCCAACGGCCGGTCAACTGCCGACTTCGGCCGGGCTTTCGGCACCGTGACGGGCAGGGTGTGGCTCGACGCCGATGGCGACGGTGTGCTCGACCAGGGTGAGGTCGACATCGCTGGTGTCCGAGTGATCGCCACCTGCCCCGGCCGTGACGGTCTGCTCGGTACCGCCGACGACGTGACGGGGAGCGCGGTCACAGCAAGCCCGTACTCGATCGGTGGGCTGCCGGTCGGCCAGACGTGCACGATCCGGCTCGACCTGTCGAGCCTCCCGCAGTCGATTCGGCAGTCGTTCGACCCGGACGGCGTGCTCGACGGTGCGACGGCGCTGGTGATCGTTGGTGACGGCAATGTCGGCATCAACTTCGGGTACCGCTCCGAGAAGGAAGTCCCGACGACCGGTTCCGACACCGTGACGCTGGTACGTCTCGCGTCGACCATGCTCGGTGTGGGAGTGACGCTGGCGTTGTTCGGGGCGCGGCGCCGGCGTTCCCGCTCAGGGGTAACCTGAACCATGCCCGATTCAAGATCCAGAGTGGCGCGACCCGTCGCAGCCGCGTTCACGATCGCCCTGCTGGTCGCCGGTTGCAGCGGTGAAGATCAGTCGTCCGAGGCGACCGTAGCCGTCGACCAGTCGTCGGAGACGACCGCCCCGGTCGACCAGCGCTCGGACGTGACGACACCCGCGTCGCCGGCGACGACGGAAGCACCGGCCCCCGTCACTGACGCCGCTCCCTCAATCACCGCCGAGGGTGAAGCGTCGCCATCGACGGCGCCGACCAGGACCGAAGCGCCGACTCCGACCGTACTCGCGACGGTTCCGGAGCAAGACTCGGTGTTCGCCGTCGTGCAGGCGCGCGACGACCTCTCCAAGTTCGCTGAGTTGCTCGTCGCGATCGACGCGCCTGCGGTGTTCCAGCAGGCTCGAGGTCTCACGCTGCTGGCCCCGAACGATGCCGCATGGGACGCCTACGGCGCCGAGGCGTTCCAGGCCCTGCTCGACGATCCGACTGCGGCCTCCCTGGTGTTGTCGGAACACCTGATGGTCGGCTCGCTCGATCTTGAATCGCTCGTCGCGGCGGGCGGCTTCGCCAACGCGATGGCTCGCACGCTCCCCGTCACCGAGACCGGCGGCAAGGTCACGGTCGGCGGAGCCGAGGTCGTGGAAGGCGACCTCAGCGCGTCGAACGGCGAGGTGCACGTGATCGACGCAGTGATCCCGCCCGCTGCGGGCTGACCGGAACCTCAGGCCCGGTCGCCGGCGTCGCCAGGCTCGGGACGCTGATCACGCAAGAACTGCTCGAACTGGGCACCCAGGTCGTCGGCCGACGGGATCGCCGCCTCGGCGCGTCGGTCGTGGTCGTGTTCCAACATCTTGACGTACATCTGAAGCTGCACGTCGTTGCCGACCAGCTCATCGTGCATTTGGCGCCACCTGTCGATCTCCTCGGCCATCTCGCCGTCGTCGTCGGGGACGGGCACGTTGAGCACGTGGGCCAGGTGGCGTTGCAGTGCAGCGACAGCTTGGGGGTGCTCGGCGTTCATGAGGTAGTGGGGTATCCCGACCCGCAGCGAGATCGACGGGATGCCGTGCGATTCCAGGTCGGCCTGGATCACGCCGGCGACACCCGTCATTCCCTGGTACGTCGGCTGTCCGATGCCCAGCACGCTCGCCAGGCGTGGATCGGTGGTGCTTCCCGTCACGGAGGGCGTTCGCGTGTGCGGCACCGCCTCGGCCGCGGAACCGACCGTGACCACCGCTTCGCACCGAAGCTCTACCACGACGCGGCGGATGCATTCGGCGTAGGTGCGCCATGACAGATGCGGCTCGGCGCCGACCAGGATGACCAGGTCCCTGCCGCCCGTACCGCGAACGACCTCGAACTGATTCTCCGGCCAACGGATCACACGCATCTCACCGTCGTCGATCTCGACGTGGGGGCGCTCCTGGGTGAAGTCGTAGAACGGATCGGGGTCGATCTCCGCAACCGTGACGGACTCGTCGCCCGGAGCGAACCGGTCCAGCGCGGTGGTGGCCGCACCGGCGATGTCAAACAGACCGGTTAGGGCGATCACCATCACCGGAGCGCGCAACGGCTCGAGTTCGTCGGTTGCCAGTTCGAGTACCTCGTCGACGTGCACGGATCCAGTATCGCCCGTCCGGCCGGTGCGCGTTCGTCTCTCAGCCGAGGGCGTCGACGACGTGGTCGATGCAATGCGTCAAGGCGTCGACGTCGCTCGGGTCGATCGCCGGGAACATGCCGATCCGGAGTTGGTTGCGACCGAGCTTGCGATAGCTGTCGGTGTCGAGGATGCCGTTCGTGCGCAACGCGGCGCACACGTCGTCGGCGACGATCGAGGAGTCGAGATCGATCGTGGCGACCACCGACGAGCGCTGTGCCGGGTCGAGCACGAACGGCGACGCCCACTCGCGTGACTCGGCCCAGGAGTACATGATCCCCGCCGACTCGTCGGACCGCGAGGCGCACCACTCGAGACCCCCGTTGGTGTTCATCCAGTCGATCTGGTCGGCGAGCATGATCAGGGTGGTGACTGCCGGCGTGTTGTAGGTCTGATCGGCCTGGGAGTTGGTGAGGGCGATCCCGAGGTCGATCGATGCCGGGCGCCAACGATCCGAGGCGGCGATCCGCTCGATTCGCTCCACGGCGGCGGGGGAGCAGGCGGCGATCCACAGCCCGCCATCGGCGGCGAAGCACTTCTGCGGGGCGAAGTAGTACACGTCGACATCGCTCGGATCCCACCGGAGGCCACCGGCACCCGACGTGGCGTCGACGGCCACCAACGCGCCCTCGTCGGTCCCGGTCGGACGTCGCAGACGCATCGCCACGCCGGTCGAGGTCTCGTTGTGGGTGAGGGCGTACAGGTCCACGCCCGCCTCGGCGACCGGCTGCGGATGGGCACCGGTCGAGCTCTCGATCACGGTCGGTTGGCCGATGTGCGGCGCTGACGCGCACGCCTCGGCGAACTTCGACGAGAACTCACCGAACACGAGATGCTGGCTGCGCTGCTCGATCAGCCCGAACGTGGCCGCATCCCAGAACACCGTGGTGCCGCCGTTTCCGAGCACGATCTCCCACCCGTCGGGCAACGAGAACAGGTCGGCGAGCCCGCTCCGGATGGCGCCGACCAGCGCCTTGACCTGTGGCTTGCGGTGTGACGTTCCCATCAGGGTGGTCGACCCGGCAACGATCGCGTCGATCTGACGGCCACGGACCTTGGACGGCCCACACCCGAAGCGACCGTCGACGGGGAGCAGTTCGGGGGGCAGCACGATCTGTTTCGGATCCACACCCCCAGGATGGCAGGACGGTCACTCTGACCGCCGGGTCACTTACGAAACGTTCATGTTGTGTCTGACACAACCTGAACGCATCGCGCGAACCGACGGTTTGCGTGGCAGCATGTGGACCCGTGAAACGAGTCTCGCAACGCCTAGCCGCCATCGCCCCGTCCGCAACGTTGGCGGTCGACGCCAAGGCCAAGGCGCTCAAGGCGGCCGGCGAGAACGTGATCGGGTTCGGCGCCGGCGAACCCGACTTCCCGACGCCCGCCCACATCGTCGAGGCGGCGGTGGCGGCGTGCCGGGATCCGAAGAATCACGTGTACACGCCTGCCGGCGGTTTGCCGGAACTGAAGCAGGCGATCGTCGACAAGACGCTGCGCGATTCGGGGTTCGCCTGCAAACCCGAGCACGTCCTGGTCACCAACGGCGGCAAGCATGCCGTGTTCACCGCCTTCGCCGTGCTGTGCGACCCGGGCGACGAAGTGATCTGCCCGGCCCCCTACTGGACCACGTACCCCGAGGCGATCACGCTCGCCGGTGGCGTCCCGGTCGTGATCGACACCGATGACGAGACCGGATTCAAGGTCACCGTGGATCAACTCGAGGCGGCCTACACCGACCGCACCAAGGCGATCCTGTTCGTGAGCCCCGACAACCCGTCCGGTTCGGTCTACACACCGGCCGAGACCAAGGCGATCGGGGAATGGGCGCTCGAACGCGGCGTGTGGGTGATCACCGACGAGATCTACGAGCACCTCACCTACGGTCCTCACGAGTTCGCCTCGATGCCGGTCCTCGTGCCGGATCTGGCGGAGCAGTGCCTGATCCTCAACGGCGTCGCCAAGACCTACGCCATGACCGGGTGGCGGGTGGGTTGGATGATCAGCCCGCTCGACGTGACCAAGGCCGCCACCAACTTCCAGAGCCACGCCACGTCGAACGTGTCGAACGTGGCGCAGCGGGCGGCGATCGCAGCCCTCAAGGGTGGGCTCGACGACGTGCACATGATGCGAGCCGCGTTCGAACGGCGCGGCACGCTGATGCACCGCATGCTGTCGGAGATCCCGGGCGTCACCTGCATGGAGCCGCAGGGCGCGTTCTACTGCTTCCCCAACGTCGCCGGACTCCTCGGCAAGTCGATCGGTGGCGTCGTCGCCACCAACACGATGGAGTTGGCGGACCTGGTGCTCGACCAGGCCAAGGTGGCGTTCGTGCCCGGTGAGGCGTTCGGCGCCCCCGGTTACGCCCGCTTCTCGTTCGCGCTCGGCGACGACGACCTGGTCGAGGGCATCCGACGCTTCGCCGAACTCGTCGGCTGAGCCGCGATCCTGCTGCGGGATCAGGCGGCACGCAGTGCGTCGGCCTGCTCGACGTCTTTGTGGAACCGCTTGTTGATGTAGAGCGTGCGACCCAACGTGGAGGTCTTGGCCCATACTCCCGAGACCGGGCCGATCTGGGTGGTGCGAGGCAGTTCGGCCACGACCGACTTGGGACTGCCGATCGACCACTTGCCCGAGTCGGTGAGCAGGATCCGCTGGTCCGTGACGATGATCGGCTGGTACCGATTGACGATCAGCAACCAGAGCGCCCCGAGTGCCCCCAGCCAACCGCTCTTGGTCTGAGCGGGGATCACCGCCTGAACCCGTTCGCCAGGGTTGAGGAACTGCTGGACGTTGGCGGTGAGTTTGTCCCGGATCGCGAGTGGCATCGCTCCACAGTAGTCACCGCCACCACACCGGTCGGACGGAGCGCCGCCCTGCACCGCGTGGTCCTCAGGCAGGCGTCACGGTCACCGGCACCCCGTTGAGGGCGACGTTGCCGCTCAGCGGGTCGAGCAACTGCTCGTCGGTGAGGATGTTGGTGTTGACGCCGCGGTACTCCTGAGCGACCCGGAGCTGCACGCCCGGGAGGTTCTGTCCGAAGCCGTGCGGGATGCTGACGACCCCGGGTCGAATCGTGTCGGTGACCTCGACGTCGAGGGTCACGACGCCGACTCGCGAGGTCACCGTGGCGGGAGCGCCGTCGGTCAGGCCCCAGGCCGCGGCATCGTCGGGATTGACGTGCAGGGTGCACCGGTTGCGGCCCTTCGTGAGCACCGCCACGTTGTGCATCCACGAATTGTTGGAACGCACGTGGCGGCGCCCGACCAGCACCGTTTGGCTCGACCGGTCGCGTTCCAGCGAGGCCACGAGCCGGGCCACGTCGCCGGCGATCATCTCGGGGAAGGCCTCGATCAGCCCGCTCGGCGTGCGCAACAGGTCGGGCAGCCGATCGGGCAGCAGCGCCCCCAGATCGACGCCGTGGACCTGGTCCTCGAGCACGTCCATCGTGAGCCCGTCGTAGGGCCCGTTGCGCAGCATGATGTCGAGGATCCGCTCCGGACCGCGCCGGCCGCCGGCCGCCTCCATCAGCTCGGCATCGCCGCCCGCCACGGTATGGGCCACCAGGTCGTCGATCGGTCCGAGGTCGGCGTCGGCGCCGAGCCCGCTGAGGATCGCCGTGAGGCGCAGCAGGATCTCGGACTCGCTCGGCTGGTCGTCGTCCAGCTCCAGCACCGGCGCCGAGTAGTTGGCGACGTTGTGGACGGCGAATTCCAGCAGGAACAGGTCGTAGTGCGGCTTCTGGAGCGCCGAGGGCGGCGGCAGGATCACGTCGGCATGCCGTGTGGTCTCGTTGATCCACGGGTCGATGCTGACCATGAACTCGAGTTGCCCGAAGGCGGCGTCGATGCGCGTCGCGTTGGGGGTGGACGACACCGGATTGCCGGCGACGGTGATCATCGCCCGGATCTGACCCTCGCCGGGGGTCTCGATCTCCTCGGTCATCGCCGTCACCGGGAACTCGCCGAACGTCTCGGGTCGCCCGGCGACGCGGCTCGTCACGCGTCCGAACCGGACGCCGCGGCCGACTCCGGGCGTATTGCCCGTGGCGGCGCGACTCGTGGCGCTGGTCGCGAACATCGCCCCACCGATCCGATCGAGATTGCCGGTGACGATGTTGACGAGGTCCACCAGCCATGAGGCCGTCGTACCGAACTCCTGGGTGCATGTGCCGATCCGTCCGTAGACGGCGGCAGTGGGGGCGTTCGCCAGGTCGTGGGCGAGCCGGCGGATGACCTCGGCCGAGATGCCGCACACCGGCGCAACGGATTCGGGGGTGAACGGCGCCAGCGCAGCGACGGCCTCGTCGATGCCGGCGCTCATCGCTGCGAGCCGACCGGGTCGCGCCAGCCCGTCGGCGTACACCGTGGTCACGATCGCCGCCAGCAGGTGGGCGTCGGTGCCGGGGCGGATGGGGATGTGACGATCGGCGCGTTCGGCGGTCTCGCTGCGACGCGGGTCGACGACCACCACCGTGCCGCCGCGCGCCTGGATCCGCTCCAGCCGGCCGGGGAAGTCGGGGGCGGTGCACAGCGAACCGTTCGACGCGTACGGGTTGGCCCCGAGCATCAGGAGGAAGTCGGTCCGATCGAGGTCCGGCACGGGCACCACGACGGACCCGAACATCAGCGCCGACGAGATCTCCTTCGGGCGCTGGTCCACCGTCGATGCCGAGAACCGGTTGCGACTGCCCAGGGCGTGGACCAACGCCCTGGTGTACACGCTCGCCCCGATGGAGTGCACGGTCGGGTTCCCGAGGTACACGCCGCACGCGTCGCGCCCGTGCTTGGCGAGCAGCGGCATCAGCCCGGCCTCGATGGTCGCGAACGCCTCGGCCCAGGTGACCTCGACGAACTCGCCGTCGCGCTTGACGACCGGTCGCCGCAGGCGGTCGGGGTCGTCGTGCAGATGGCCGAGGGTGGAACCCTTCGGGCAGATGAAGCCCTTCGAGAACACGTCGTCGCGGTCGCCGCGGATCCGCTTGACCGTGTCGGCAGACCCGGGTGGGTTGAGCGTGATCTCCAACCCGCAGCCGGCCTCGCACAACGGGCAGGTGCGGATCGCGATTCGAGTGCCGTCATCGATCGTCATCGGTCCAGCGTGACAGACCCCGGCGCACCACGCCATCACCCGGCGCACGCTCTGCTCCCAAGAAATTCCGTCGGCGCGAGTACCCGGGACTGGTCGCCGTGGCCACGGCGCTCTCCGGCTACGACGGCGAGGACCTGGTGCAGGACACGATGCTCAAGGCGCTGATCCACTGGAATCGGGTTGAGCGTCTGGAGCGGCCTGGCGGTTGGTGCCGCCGCGTGCTCGTCAACCTGTCCCATGGGCGCTGGCGACGACGGCGTTCTGGACTGCCGTCCGGGCGTTGCCGTGGCGGAGGTGGCCGAGATCCTCGGAGTCCCGGAGGGAACGGTCCGCAGCGACCTGACCCGAGCGCGTGCAGCCCTTTCGACCCAACTGGAGGACTGACATGAACGACCACAGCAATCACGACACACTCGACATCGATCCGAACGATCAGTTCGAACGGATCGCCAGGGGAGCCGGTGCCGCCCTTCGGCGCCCTGCCCCCACCGATGGGATCGGTCACCTGCACCGCGCCCGCCACCGACGCCAGGTTGCCACGGTCGCCGCCGGCGCGACCGCCGTGCTGGCGGTCGTCGGCATGGGGGTGGTGCTGCTCCGGGGCGTGCTGTGTCCGGGTCGGTCGAGGTCACACGAAGTGTTCGGCGAGCGGGGCGAAGCCGTTGAAGCCGACCGAGCTGTACGTGGTCGTGTAGGCGCCGGTCGACAGCACGTCGACGGTGTCGCCCTCGGCGAGCGCCAGCGGGAGCTGGTAGCCGCTCTTCTCGTACAGGACGTCGGCGGAGTCGCAGGTCGGGCCGGCGATCACGACCGGGCCGGTCTCGGTGCCGTCGTGCGGGGTGCGCAGGCGGTAGCAGATCGCCTCGTCCATCGTCTCGGCCAGGCCGCTGAACTTGCCGCAGTCGAGGTAGACCCAGCGGGCCTCGTCGTCGGGGGCGCGGCGCGAGACCAGCACGACCTCGCTGCGCAGCACGCCGGCGTCGGCGGCCATGTAGCGGCCCGGCTCGACCATGATCTCGTCGAGACCGTCGGGGAACCACTCGGCGAGCGCCAGGTTGACGGCATCGCCATAGGCCGACACGGCCGGGGTGGCATCCCGATACGTGCCGGGGAAGCCGCCACCGAGATTGACGAACGACGGGCGGGCGCCCTGCTGGCGTGCCTCGTCGAACGCCCAGGCCACGACCCGAAGCGTGTCGTTCCAGGTGTCGAGGTGGCGTTGCTGGGAGCCGACGTGGAACGACACGCCCGAGCCGAGCCCTGCCCGCTCGGCTTCGACGAGGAGACGCACGACGTCGTTGGGTCCGCACCCGAACTTGCGCGAGAGCGGCCAGTCGGCGCCACCGCAGTCGTGGAACAGGCGGACGCAGACGCGGGAGCCGGGCGCCATGTCGGCGACTTTCTCGAGTTCCTCGATCGAGTCGACGGTGTAGGTGCGCACGCCGACCGACGCCGCGTGGGCGATGTCGCGGCGCTTCTTGATCGTGTTGCCGTACGAGATCCGGTCGCCGCCGGCGCCGACGGCCAGGCAGGCGTCGACCTCGCCCGGGCTGGCGACATCGAACGACGAGCCGAGATCGAACAGGCGCTGCAGGATCGGACGCGCCGGATTGGCCTTGACGGCGTAGTACACCGAAGCGGCCGGAACGGCTTCACGGAGGCCGATGTATCGCTCTGCGATCACATCGAGATCGACCACGACGAACGGGGTTGGGGCGTCGGTGGTGCGAAGGAACTGCTCGATCTTGGGGGTCAGGCTGGTGTGGTCCTGGACCGCCGAGATGGGGGGTTCGAGCGTGGTGGTCATGTGTGTGCCTCCGTGGCGTTCAATGTCGTGTATCACCTTCTTGGTCGGATCTCGCTGACGAGAGCGGAGCGAAGTTATCGACTCCGGCGGGCAGTGCGCCGTGTCTTTCCGAAATGTGTACCCATCCGGCTGTGACATCGGTCATACAGATGGCGGCGATGCCCCTGCTGATCCGACGGCGGCTCGACCGCGTCGGCGCACGAGTGACGAGTTGCCGCGTCAGTTTCGATGGCCAGGTGGGCCGACCGCTGCACTCAGATCTCCCCGTCGCGTCCGGAGCAAGGCCCGTTCCGATTCGTTGGTGCTGCACTCGATCGCGCGGTCCAATGCCTCGGCTGCGTCATCGAGACGACCGAGTCGGGCCAGGACGTCGGCTCGAGCGGTGTGGAAGTACACGTACTCCTCGACGTCGCCGGTGAGGTCGTCTGCCTGTGGAATCGAATCGAGTGCGACGAGCGCTTCGGCGGGTCCGCGCACGTGGTCGACGGCGATCGCCCGGTTCAACGCGACCAGCGCGTTGGGCTGGCGATGGAGGAGCACGTCGTAGAGGCGCAGCACCGATGCCCAGTCGGTGGCCTCGAAGGTGGGTGCAGTGGCGTGCAATGCGGCGATCGCGGCTTGGAACTGAAATGGTCCACCGCGCTGAAACGAATGTGCTCTCGCCAGTTCGGCAAGACCGCGAGCGATCATCGGTTGATCCCACATCGACCGGTCCTGGTCGGCGAGCAGGATCGGGCTGCCATGGCGGTCGAGACGGCTCGGGCGGCGGGCGTCGATCAGCAGCAGCAGCGCGTGCAGTCCGGCGACTTCCGGGTCGGTCGGGGCGAGCTGACTCAAGAGTTCCGCGAGCCAAATCGCTTCCTCGCAGAGATCGCCCCGGATGAGTGCTGTGTCGGTTGCGCTGGCGTGGCCTTCAGCAAAGATCGACGAGATCACTTCGCAGACCGCACCGATCCGCTCGGTGAGCATGTCGTTGCGAGAGAGCAGGCATTGGGCGATGAGGTTGTCGATCGCTTTCGGTGAGCCCGTTCGACAGGCCGTCCCTGTCGGCGAATTGTGGACCTAAGTCCTGCACCGAGACGGTCCTGCAGCATTGACGATTCGCTACGTGAGCCGCCGCCGATATTCGGTGGCCGGCAAACCGTGACGCTTGGTACCGTCGGTGGGACAGCGACCAGGGAGGTTCTGATGTCCGGTTACGACGCAGTACAGACGGTGCTCGCCGTCGTATCAGCATTCTCTGGCAGCTCCACCGACTCGTTTGAGTGGTCTTCGGATGCTGTGAGCTTCACCCAACCCGATGGCCTGGTCGATGGTGATTTCGTCAGCAGCTACGCGGCGACGTTCTCCGTGAAGTTCACCGAGGATCATTGGGCGTGGGCCCAATTCGACATGCACGGAAAATACGCCCCCGAGGGTCAACCGCCCGAGATGGCGAACTGCCATGTCGTGTGCGCCGAGTACTCGGGCTGGGCCGACTGGTTGCGGCTGCGTGTCTCGTTCAGCGGGATGCCTTCGGCAGTCGGTACGGTTGAGGACCCGCACGTACAGTTCCGGTGCCGCGCTGAACTCTCGATGCACGCAGGAGTCGTCGACCCGACCGACTCGCACATCAACTTCGTCCTTGACGTCGACCGTTACGGCCGTGTCGAATGCACGCAGTACAGCTTCGAGCATGGCCAGGGTGCGGTGTCCATCTCGCCTTACCTCCAGTACTCGTACGACGTCGAGCAGCACGGCGAGCTCTGAGCTGCTGTTGTCATTCGAAGCTGCAGTGCCTCTTCGCGCCACTGCAGGCGACTCCTCGCGGGCACACACTGCGCCGCCCGGCCTCGCCGCTGCGCACGGTTGTCGCGGTCGTCGGGACGAGGAGTGGTCGGCGCCTGACCGTGCTTGCTGTTCGTGCCTGCGAGACGTCGGTAGGCGGGCGGCCACTGTGGGTTCAGTACTGTGCGCCCGATGCCGACTCCCGAGGAACTGCTCGACGTGTGTGTTGCCGCTGCCCGTCGGGGTGGCGAGGTGTTGATCGAGGGCTTGTCGCGCGACAAGCAGGTCGAGATGAAGAGCGAGCGGGCCTCGATCGTGACCTGGGCCGATGTCACGGCCCAGGCGGCGATCTTCGAGGTGATCGGGGCGACCTTTCCGGAGCACCGGATCCTCGGTGAAGAAGGCGACGGAGGCGGCACCGACCCGGACTACACGTGGATCGTCGACCCGCTCGACGGCACGTCGAACTACGCCTCGGGCATCCCGTTCGCCTGCACCTCGGTGGCCGTCCGCGATCGCGACGGTGTGGTGGCGGGGGCGATCATGGAGCCGTTCCGCGCCGAGCTGTTCACGGCTGTGCGCGGCGGTGGCGCGTGGCTCGACGGCCGGCGGCTGGCCGTGCGCCCGGCGGCCGACTTGGGCAAGGTCTTGATCGCCACCGGGCTCCAGAGCGACGACCCGGCCCAGATCGCCGCCCACGCCCGCCGGATCGAGGCGCTCCACCTCTACTCGCGCGGGCGCGCGGGCTGGGTTCACCGGCGTTGTGCCTCGCCTACGTGGCGGCCGGGCGGCTCGATGCGTTCTTCGAGCGCGACGCCACCTACCCGTGGGATGTCGCCGCCGGATCGCTCATGATCGCCGAAGCCGGTGGCCGCTGCGAGGACCTCGACGGCGGCCCGCTGAATCTCGACGGTCACGACATCGCCAACGTGTTGGCGACCAACGGTGCCGTCCACGACGCGCTGTTCGAGCTGATCCAGCGCACCGACGCCGGTTCCTGAACCACCGACCGCCGACGGATCAGGTCAGCTGTTTGACTGCATGGATCTCGCCGTCGTCGATCGTGCCTGACGGCTCGTAGCCGCGAGCTCGGTAGAGCGGCGCCGGTGAGCCCGGACCCTCGCTCCACGACACCTCGATCGCCGTCGCTCCTTCGTCCCTGCACCATCGCTCGAACAGGTCGAGGGCGGCCGAGCCGATGCCTCGTCGCTGGTGCATGCGATCGATGAGCAGACGCCACAGGTACGGGTTGGCATGGGTCTCGGTCATCTCCGCCGCCATGATGAAGCCGACGATCTGGCCGTCGGCCTCGATCGCCCGGTACCAGGGCACGAGGACGGCTCCCTCCAGCGACGGCGGTGCGAGCGCGTCGCGGAAGCTGCCGAGCATCGGGGAGACGAATCGTTCCTGCGACTTGTGCGTGACCAGGTCGCCGACCACTCGGCGGTTCTCTGCGGTGACGGGCACCAGCTCCACTCGGTCGGGGCGGTGCCGGGGGCGCTCGCTCCACGCATCCCAGTCGGGACGCGTGGCGCCGTAGAACATGTCATCGGAGCACTCGTCGCCGACCCAGAACGACCGCCGGGTCAGCCCCTCGAAGATCAGACCGCACGATTCCGAGACCCTGGCCGAGGGATGGTTGTCCGGGTGCAGTGACGACTCGACGCGGGTCACCCCGACCTCGGTGAAGAGGTAGTGGACGAGGGCTTGGGCGGCTTCGCTGGCGTAGCCGTGTCCCCACGCGTCGGGGTGGAACGTGTAACCGAACATCGCGCTCCGCCCGCCCCACTTGAGCTCGACGTACAGGTCGCCGAGGATCCGTTCCGGAGCGGCGGCGTCGACCACGGTGATGTTCCAACCCGTGCCGTCGGTCGGCGCGTCGATCAGCACGGCTTTCAGCATCGACCGGTCGGCCTGCTCGAGCGTGTACGGCAACTCCCAGTCCTGGTAGCGCGCCACCTCGGGCAAGCTGCGGCGCAGGTAGGCGGCCTCGGCATCGCTGAGCCGGGGTGCCCGCAAGATCAGCCGCTCGGTGCGAATCGGTTCGAACGTCACAACCGTGGAACGTAGCTGCCGCTGACCAGATCCCGACCGAAGGTTCCCCCACATCCGGCACGGCGGCGCACCACCGACTGCCGTCGTCGTCAGACCACTGCCAGGAACGTCCCGCCGTCGGGAGTTCGCCCGGGTCCTTGTTCTCGGGCGAGGTGGACCACGGAGGCGGCGCGGCGGACAGGGCGTCGGCCGAGATCTTCGCCCGAATGCGTGGCGGCCGTGGGCGGTCGACCGGTACGTTCAGGCAGATGGACGATGATCGACTTTGTTCTCGGTGTGATGGAGTGTTGCGACTCGGGTTCCTCGAGGACAAGGGTGAGCGCGGGTCGGTCGGGGCGTCGCGGGTCTTGTCGTGGATCGACGGCCAGGCGGAGAAGGGCATCTTCGGTGGTGCCAAGGTGCTCGGCAAACAGCGTCACGAGGTGAAGGCGTATCAGTGCGGCCAATGCGGTCACCTCGATCTGTTCGTGGACTGACTTGTGCCGGCATCGGGGTGCTCGGCGAGGTCCCGATACATGACGAGCTTGGGGCCGAACCCAGGGTATGCCCGGTTGCGGCCGCTGGGGTTGGGCAGCACGTAGATCTCGGCGCCGTGCAGGCGTTCGCGTTTGAGCCCCGGGCCGGGCGACGGGCCGGTCGGGAAGAAGATCGGGTATAGCGTGAGTCCGAGCAAGGTGACGAGCCGCGGGCTCGGCCCACGCGCTCACCGCAACGCCTCTGGGCACAGTGCCGACCTTGACATGAGAATGGCTGTTCTCATAGAGTGTGAGAATACACATTCTCAACGTGAGAGCGACCCGATGATGAATCACCCGAGACCACCGGTACCACCCTTCGACGAGACGTCGGCGCGGCAGAAGGTGCTCGCCGCCGAGGCTGCCTGGAACACGTGCGACCCGGAATTCGTCGCCGGCGGCTACACGATCGACTCGGTCTGGCGGAACCGTTCCGAGTTCGTCGAGGGGCGCGACCAGATCGTGGCCTTCCTCCGGGCCAAGTGGGAGCGCGAGCTCGACTACGCCTTGCGCAAGGACATGTGGGCCTTCCACGACAATCGCATCGCCGTGCGCTTCCAGTACGAGTGGCGCGACGTCGCCGGTCTGTGGTTCGGGTCGTACGGGAACGAGAAATGGGAGTTCGACGAGCACGGCTTCATGCGGCGCCGCGAGGCCAGCATCAACGACGTCGCCATCACGGAAGCCGAACGGCGCATCTTCGGACCTCGGACCGATGGCGACACGAGTGGATTGCCGCTGCGATGAGCCCCGCCGCCACCATGACCACCGACGAATCCCGGCACGCCGTGCTGCGCGCTGCGGACGAGTTGTTCTACGCCCACGGGATCGCAGGGGTCGTCATGAGCGACGTCCGCGACGCGTCCGGCGTGTCGATGCGACGGCTCTACAGCATGTACCCGTCGAAGCGCGAGCTCGTGGCCGGGTGGCTGAACGATCGGCACGAGACCTGGATGGCCTGGTTCACGGACAGCGTCGAGCGCCACATCGCCGGTGGTGCCGATCCGGTGATGGCCACGTTCGATGCGATCGCCGACTGGGTCAGCTCGCCCGGCTACCGGGGTTGCGCCTTCATCAACTCACTCGCCGAGACGCACGAGATCGACGACACCCACCGGACGATCATCGCCGCTCACAAACGCAACCTGATCGGCCACCTCGCCGACCTCGCCGCACGCGGCCACCAGCGCAGGCCGGCCTGGCTCCCCGCTGCGCTCGGCGTGATCGTCGACGGGGCGATCGTGCAATCGACGATCTTCTCCAGCACCGACCCACTCGACGCGGCGCGATCCGCCGTCCACCAACTGCTCGAAACGATCCCGACATGACCCTCACCGTCGGCGCCCTGTGGCGCTACCCCGTCAAGACCCTCGCCGGCGAACGCCTCGACACCGCCGACGTCACCGCCGACGGCATCGTCGGCGACCGCATCGTGCACGTGCGCGGCCCCGAGGGCGTCCGCACCTCACGACGGCACCACAACCTGCTCGGCCTGCACGCCACGCTCGGCGCCGACGGCGAGCCGCTCGTGGACGGCCAGCCGTGGACCTCACCCGACGTCCTCGATCGCGTCAGAGCGGTCGCTGGACACGACGCCACGCTCGCCCGCTACGACGGGCCCGAACGCTTCGACATCCTCCCGCTGCTCGTGGCCACCGACGGTGCCGTCAGCTCGTTCGGCCGTGACGTGCGCCGGCTCCGCCCCAACATCGTGATCGACGGCGTCGACGGGATGGAGGAAATCACCTGGCCCGGCGCCGAACTTCATATCGGCGAGGTCGTGATCGCCCTCGATTCGCGACGTGGCCGATGCCCGATGACCACGGTCGACCCCGACACGCTCGTGGTGGACCGTGCCGTCCTGAAGGACATCATCGCCCGCTTCGACGGCAAGCTCGCCCTCAACGCAGCGGTCCTGCGGCCCGGCACCATCCGAGTCGGCGACGCGGTGCAACTCGTACGCCCGACCCTCTGACGACCGATCCGCCGGGATCGGCGTGAACACCGTGGGTCCCGGCACGTCCCCGTGATCGACCGTCTCCGACTGATCGGCGCGCGATTCGCCGTACGGTACGAACCATGACCGCCACTCGATCAGCTCGCGTCCGCTCCGCTGCACGGGTCACACTCGGAGGCGCACTGATCACCGCCGGGCTCGGCCACCTGACGTTTGCCCGCAAGGACTTCCAGGCTCAGGTGCCCGATTGGGTCGGGATCGACAAGGACGTTGTGGTGGTCTTGTCCGGCATCGTCGAGATCACGCTCGGTTCGGCGTTGATCGTCGTACGACGCCGTCGATCCCTGCTCGGCCTCGCAGCGGGTCTCTTCTTCATTGCCGTGTTCCCTGGCAATATCAGTCAGTACATCGACGGCCACGATGCGTTCGGCTTGAACTCCGATGCGGCGAGGCGCAACCGCCTGTTCTTCCAGCCCGTGCTCGTCGCCTGGGCGTGGTGGTCCACGAACGCCGGTGACCTCTTCCGCGCGAGACGGAGAGCTTGAGCCGGATTCCGCGGCATCGAGACGGTTCGGAGCGCGGCGAGACTGTGCGATAATCAGCCCTGGGGTTTCAGCGAACCGGCAGAGCGTGACAGAGGGAGAGCGCACCATGGACTACGAGTTCACGATTGTGGCACCGATGACCGAGCACGAGGCGCTGAAACAGGTCACCGCGATGGGCTTGCACGGTTTGGCTTTCGATGACGTCCACGAGGCCGACGAGACCCTCCACTGGCACGAGTTCGAAGCAGTCACCTGGGTGATCTCGGGCACCGGATCGTTCGCTGACGAGGACGGCAACGTGACCCTGGTCGAGCCGGGATGCCGGCTCCGAGCGCCCGCAGGATGGCTCCACCGCACCCTTGCAGGCACCCGGACCCGACTGGTGATCGGTACGAACCTCCCGTACGAGGTCTGGACCAGCCCGATCGACAAGGATCCCTCGGACCGCCCGGCGGCGCTCTCGATGTAACGTCGGGCCGTCCATCCGAACATGAAGCGCTCCTGACCGAGTGAGCTACGGGTGGAACCATGATACGAAACCGGTCGCGGTTGCTTCGATCGGGCATCGGTCACGCATGCCACATCTGCCGTGATGCGCTCGGCGTTCTGCATTCATTATCGCGCTTGCATCGTGAGCGACGTCCTGGCGCTCGGCGCTCCCTGGCCGGTTGCGGCGAGGCCGAAGATCAGATAATCTGATATCGTGATCGAAGTGACTGCCACTGAGGCGTCGAGACGTTTTGCCGACCTGCTCGATGGCGTTGAGCACCGCGGTGAGAGATACACGATCGTCCGTCGCGGACGTGTCATCGCGCAGCTCGAGCCCGCGATCGCCGCCACCGGAGCCGACGCGAAGGCGCTCCTGCGCCGCCATCGAGTCGACCCGGACTGGAGCGGGGAGCTCACTGCCTTGCGTGACCAACTGACGACAGAGGATCGGTTCTGACGCTGCTCCTGCTGGACACCAACGTCCTGATCGAAGTCGAACGTGCAGCGTTCGACCTGGACATATTGATCGCTGACGACGACGAGCCCGCCGTTGCCGCGATCACCATCGCCGAACTCGGCGTCGGGGTCCGGGTCGCGACCGGCAAACGTAGGCGTGCGAGGAGCGAGTTCCTCGATGACATCGTCAACAGCTTGCCGGTCATCGGCTACGACCTCGTAGTTGCTCGCGTGCACACCGAACTGTTGGTCGCGGTCCGCAAAGCCGGCCGTCCGCGAGGTGCCCACGACCTGATCATCGCCGCGACCGCACTGTCGACCGGCCGGATGGTGGTCACCTCGGACAAGCAAGGTTTCGATGATCTTCCCGGCGTCGAGGTCCGACGCCCGACCTGAGCGGGATCCGACCCAATCTGCCGCTCTGCTCGGTGAACACGAACGAATCGCTCGGGCAATCGGCGCTCACGTCGATCAACGCGACCGGCGGGCATCGAGGGCGAGCGTCACGCCGACAGGCACGCGGAGGTTCAACTTGGCTTAGTAGCGCCAAGTCGGCGCATCTGGCGCGCTCTGGTGTCGGAAGTGTTGTCTCGACTCGGTTGGACTCCAAACGACACGCCGCCGTGTTTGCGTGCGACTGGGATCCAGAACCGACGGAAACGACCACAGAATCCATTCGGTGGATCCGGGCTCACGGTCGGCGCAGGTCAGGTCGGTTGGATCGTGCGACGCATGACGGTGTTCTTCATCCCCTTGGAGCGGACGAACTCGAAGCCGGCTTGCTCGTACATCGTGCGTGTTCCGTTGTAGACGAAAGAGTTGTTCATCCTCGTCTCACCGACCTCGTGCGGGTAGCCCTCGACCACACCGCCGCCCTGCGCGGCAATCTGATCGAGCGCACCGGCCAGAGCCACCTTGGCGTAGTCCTGCCTGCGGTACCGCTTGTCGACGAAGATGCAGGTGATGCGGTAGTCGGGAATGACGTCGGCCTCGGCGAGATACTGCTTGCGGTGATGGATGTTCGGCAGCTCATCCGGGGTGCCGTATTGGGCCCACGCGATCGCCTCATCGCCAATCATCACCAGTGCCGCATGAGCTTGTCCTGCCTCGACCAGCCGCTTCTTCAGTGCGCGGCTGCCCTCGTAACCCGGCTCACGTTCGGCGCAGTCGGGGTGGAAGTAGGAGCACCAGCACCCACCGAAGATCCCATTGTGCCGCTCCACCAGGCCGGCGAACGCGTCCCAGGTGTGCGCAGTCAATGGCTGAATCGAGTAGCCACTTGTCACCATGCCCATGCCCCGCTGACGATCACCAATTCGTTGCCTTCCGGGTCGGCGACCCGCCAACGATTCTCCGACGCGTCCACGAGCCGGCCACCCGCCGCGATGGTCGTGGCGAGGCGCCTCGACGCGAGGTCCGACGGCACCGCCAGCTCGAAGTGGATGCGGTTGCGCTGCTGGCGCCGCTCCGTCTCCAGAGCGTCCAGCGCTTGGAACACGAGCACTGGATTCAAGCGTCGCGGATCGTGGATGTCGGTGGCCCCGGCTCGCCGGTCGTGGGTGTAGCCAAGTGCGGCGACCCAGAACGCGGTGGACCACAGCGACGTCGGCGGCGTCGATGAAGAGCTGAGCGAAGCGCGGCAGCTCCGGATCCGCAGTGGCTCCGAGTTGGCGGGCAGCGGTCTGGAGTCTTCCGGCGAGGTCGGTGAAGTCGAGCGCGAGGCCGTGGGCGTCGCTCTCCCACTGGTCCTTCCCGCTGTCGAAGATCACGAGCCCGGGGCGTGGGTCGACCAGCAGCGGGAAGCCGGCGTCGTCGGCCAGCGCCGCTGCTGCGGCCGCCAGGTCACGCTGCTGCGTCGGCGAGGTGGTGCGGTAGCACGCGATCGCGCTGAACACCGCCTGCCAGTCGGCTGTCTCGATTCTCTCGCCGAGCGCGTCGCCCGGTACCAGGTCGACCCAGATGAGATCGTCAGGGCCGTCCAGCGTGGCGACGCCGACGCTGTACGCGTTGCTCTTGCCGAGGACTTCGTGTTCGCCACGGATCGGCACGAAGCGATCGCCAAAGCGCTGGGCCTTCCGCGAGCCGCAGTCGGTTGGGGATACCGATATCTCTCGCAAGACGCTCACCTCGACCACGGGCCGACTCTCATCAGGATCTGACGGGTCCCCATTCCGACGCCTGCTCACGCCGGTTCGTTTCCGCCGGCGGTTCCGACGCGATCGAGGGCAACACTTGCGGGTCTGTCGTCCCGGCGGAGTGAGCAACCAACACCGTCGATGGTGTAACCCCGCATCCGGCCGAACAGTCACGCGCCCGCCGCCGAGCACGGCGACGGACCAGCGGGACGGCGAGGTCGGGGTGTTCACCCGTGATCCGGTGACGTGTCCGGGCGAACGCGTCGATCCAACAGAGCAGGGCACCCGGTCGGTGATCGCTCCGGCCTACTTCGACGCGCCCGGTCCGCGACAGTCCCGGTCACTGACCGGCCGCCTCCTCGAAATCTCCGTCATGGGTTCGCGCCAGCGAGCGAGCCACGGGCTCGACGCTCGGGCCGCAACGTCGAGATCGGCCTCGCTCAGCAGAGATGCCGTTCCGGTATGCGGGACATCGACCCGCTCGGTGGGACGTTCGCTGTGTAATCTGCGGCCGCGGTCCCATGGGGGGACGACGCACTCACACATCTATTTGGGGGCATGAGGCCATGGCTGACGTCGTATCCGTCGATTCGCTGCTGGACGGTTGGTACCCGGGCTGGACGCCTGAGAACCTGGACAACAACTGGCTGCGCATGCGGCCCCGTCCATTCACGAAAGAGGACGAGGAGAAGTTCTGGTTCGCCGACTTCCACTGGCCGCGCGGGTTCTCGCCACTCGGCATGACCTTCGTCTCGGATGCGGCGTGGGGCACGCAGCTCGCCGCCCACCAGCTCCCGTTGCCGCCGGCCGGCGGCCTCATCCAGCGCATGGGTGGCCCGTTCCTGTACGAGGGTGAGGTGCCGATCTCGTCCCCGTGGGAAGTCGGGAACCGCGCCGCTCGGATCGAGAGGAACATGCCGAAGTTCCTCATGAACTTCGACGAGATCTGGGACGAGCGCAAGTGGGAGCTCGACCTCGGGCTCGGCTACTTCGAGAGCTACGAGTTCGCAGGCAAGTCGCTCGTCGACCTCGGCCAGTACATGCGCGACGCCGTGCGATTCCAGCAGCGTGCCTGGGAGATCCACTTCGAGATCATGTACCCGCTGCTGGCGATCTACCTGCAGCTGTACGGCGTGTGCGCTCAGAACGGGGTCGATCCGGCCAACATCGCCAAGATGCTCCAGGGTCGTGAGCACAAGATCACCGAGACCGACCGCGCCATGTGGGACCTGGTCGACGAGGCGCGCCGGCTCGACGTCGGGTCCGTCTTCGCCGCCAACTCGGCACCCGACATCCGCCAGGCGCTCACCGACGCCGGTGGCAACAGTTCGCTGTGGCTGACCAAGTTCGACGACTTCCTGCAGGTGTGGGGCCACCGCACCGAAGGCATCTCCGACATCAACATCCCGTCGTGGATCGAGGACAACACCTCGCCGCTCGGCCAGCTCAAGAACTTCATCGAGTCCGGTGACCGCCATGACTTCGACGCCCACCTGGCGCATTCGATCGTCGAGCGCGACACGGTCATCGACGAGGCCCGTTCACAGCTGTCAGGTGAGTCGCTGGGTGCCTTCAACGAACTGCTCGGCATCTGCTCGGTGGCCAACTTCGCCTGGTGGAACGAGGAGCACAACTACTACATCGACCTGCGTGCATCGATCCCGATCCGCAACGGCGCGCTGGCGATCGGCGACGAACTCGGCATCGACCGCAACGACGGTGCCACCTTCATGTTCCTCAACGAACTGCTCGACGTCTGCGACGGCAAGCGCCAGTTCAGCACCCTGTCGTCGATGGTCGACGAGCGGGCCGCGTACTACGACAGCTACCAGTCGCGTCGGGCCGAGATCCCCAAGGTCGTCGGCACCGTACCCGACAAGGTCGAGGACCCGGTCCTGATCGAGATCTTCGGCATCCACGACACGTACTTCGAGGGTCTGACCGCCGGCGCGCACGTCACCGAGTTGAAGGGCTTCCCGGCGTCGAGCGGCGTCTACACGGGCCGCGCACGCGTCATGGTCAACGCCATGGAGTTGTTCGAGCTCGAGGACGGCGAGATCCTGGTCACCGAGGCCACCTCGCCGAACTGGACGCCGGCATTCGCGATCATCGGCGCCTGCGTGTGCGACGGTGGCGGGTCGCTCACCCATGCCGCCACGGTGTCGCGCGAGTACGGCATCCCGTGTGTGGTCGGCACGTCCGTGGCGACACTGCGTATCAAAACCGGCGATCTGATCGAGGTCGACGGCAGCAAGGGCACCGTCAAGATCATCGAGCGCGCCGGCGCCTGACCCGCAACGTCCAAACCGTTCCAGTCACCGAACCCGCCGCGTGAGCGGCGGGTTCGGTGACAAGAACGGGGTGCGCATCCCGTCAGCGACCGGCGAACGTCCGGTTGACCCCTCTGCGGCACGGTGTGCGAGCCTGCTGCAATGCAACTCCAGGGGAAGCGGATCGTGGTCACCGGCGGGGGGCGCGGGATCGGGGAGGTCGCTGCGTCGACGTTCCGGGATCGCGGCGCCGAGGTGATCACGCTCGATCTGGCCGGCGACGTGGACCATCTGTGCGACGTGTCGAACGCCGAGCAGGTCGACGCCGTGTTCGACGAGATCGGCCCGATCACCGGGCTGCTCAACAACGCCGGCGTGCTCGTGCCGCGCCGCACGATCGAGGAGATCCCGCTCGACGAGTACGACCGGGTGATGAACGTCAACGTGAAGGGCACGTTCCTGTGCTGCCGAGCGGCCGTACGTCAGATGGGTGACGGTGCCAGCATCGTCAACATCGCCTCGCAGACCGCCTTCAACGGATCGTCGGGTTTCGCCCACTACACGGCGTCGAAGGGCGCCGTGATCTCGATGACCCGGTCGTTGGCGACCGAGTTCGGCCCCCGTGGGATCCGGGTCAACTGCGTCGCCCCGGGGTTCGCCTACACACCTGGTTCGGAACCGCTCGGCACCTACGACGCGTCCCGGATCCCGCTCGGCCGTGTGATGGAACCGGTCGATCTGGTGGGCACGTTCTGCTGGTTGCTGTCCGACGACTCTGCATTCGTGTCGGGCCAGACGACGCTCGTCAACGGCGGCAACTTCCCGAACTGACATGGCTGACCGGACCGAACAAGACCATGACCACACCGACATGAACGAGTACGACGAGCTCGACGCCACGGCGATGGCCGCACTCGTGGGTGCCGGCGAGGTGCACCCGCGTGCGCTGGTGGCGGCGGCGATCGAGCGCGCCGAAGCCCGCAACCCGGCCATCAACGCCATCATCCATCGCCAGTTCGAACGCGCCCTGGCCGATGCAGAACGGGTCGACACATCGATGCCGCTGGCGGGTGTGCCGTTCCTGCTCAAGGACTACAAGGGACGCGAGGCCGGCGAGCCCTACCACATGGGCGTGCGCACGCTCCGCGACGTCGACTATCGACCACGATCCGACAGCCCGTTGGCGCTCCGCATCAGGTCCGGTGGGCTGATCCCGATCGGTCGCACCAACACCCCCGAGATGGCCGTGATGGGAACCACCGAGCCGGCGCTGTACGGGGCGACGCACAACCCGTGGGCGCTCGACCGAGCGCCTGGCGGTTCGTCAGGGGGTTCGGCGGCAGCGGTCGCCTCGCGCATCGTTCCTGCCGCGCACGGGAACGACATCTCCGGGTCGATCCGGATCCCGGCCGCGATGTGCGGGCTGGTCGGGCTCAAGCCCACGCGCGGGAGGGTGATCACGAGCGCCCCCGACAGCCCGATCGGCATGATGGTCGAGGGTGTGATCACGCGTACCGTGCGCGACACCGCGGCGCTGGTCGACCTGATGTCGCACACCTCGCCGTGGTGGCCGGCGCCCGGCGCGTCCACCTCGCTGGTGGCAGCGCTCGATCGTCCACCGGGTCCGTTGCGAATCGGTCTGTGGACGCAGGCGTTCAACGGCGTCCCGGTCGAGGCCGGCTGCTCGGCAGCAGCCGAGCGCGCAGCAGCGACGCTCGAGTCGATGGGGCACACCGTCGACGTCGCCGCTCCCGACGTGCTGGCATCGGACGAGCTGTGGGACGTGGCCAAGCGGGCGCTCGGCATCGCCGCCGCCGCCGAGGCCGCCTCCTGGGAACCACGCATCGGACACGACCTGGGGGAGGCCGACCTCGAACCGCGAACGTGGTCGATGATCGAATCGGCTCGCTCGATGACCGGCGTCGAGTTGTACCACCTGATCGAACGCATCCAGCAGCTCGCGGCGACCGCCTTCGAGTGGTGGAATCGCTACGACCTGCTGATCACCCCGTCGGGGGCGGCACCGGCCCCGGTGATCGGGGAATACCTGAGCAACTACGTCTCGGGGCTCGGGAGTGCGTTCACGCGCCCGCTCAGCCTCACGGGGCAACCGGCGATCTCGGTGCCGTTCGGTTGGCCGGACGATGGGCTGCCACGCGGGGTGCAGATCGTGGCCGCGTATGGCCGAGACGACCTCTTGATCCAGGTCGCATCGGCACTCGAGGCAGCCGAGCCGTGGGGGCACCGGCGTCCGGCGTTGATCGCAACGGTGACATGACCGACGACGACGATCGGCAACTCGACCATCGTGCCGAGGCGGATCGGATCGCCGCCGCTCACGACGCCCGGTCCACGCTCGACCCGATCTCGTCGCGCACCCGGATCGACATGGCCGACGCCTATGCGATCCAACGCCTGTTGACCGCCAGGCGGATCGAGCGCGGCGAACGGATCGTGGGCTGGAAACTCGGCTACACCTCACAGGCGATGCGAGTCCAGATGGGTGTCGCCGAGGCCAACTTCGGCCCGTTGACCGACGTCATGCTGATCGCCGACGGCGCCGACATCGGGGACCGCTTCACCCAGCCGCGTGTGGAGCCCGAAGTCGCCTTGCGGTTCGATCGCACGATCGGCGATCGGGTCGATCGATCGGCAGTGTTGAATGCCGTCGGGGCCGCCCATGCCGCACTCGAAGTGGTCGATTCGGTGTGGACCGACTACCGGTTCCGGATCGAGGACAACACCGCAGACGGCTCCTCCGCTGCCGGTGTCGTCCTGGGGCCCGAGCTGGCGCTCGATCTGATCGACACGGTGCACGTCACCCTGAGCGTCGACGGGGAGCCGGTGGGGAGCGGGGTCGGCAGCGACGCCAGCGGGCATCCGGCAGACGGTGTGGTTTGGCTGATCGAACGTTTGCGCGCCAACGGCCTCGACCTGGAGGTGGGCGCGATCGTGATCACCGGTGGCCTGACGGCAGCGGCCTGGCTGCACGCCGGATCGGTCGTGTGTGCGGACTTCAGCACCGGCTGCTCGGTATCGGTCGCCCGTCACGCCCGGTCCAACGCGTGACCTGACTCAGCGGGGTGTCACACCGAGGCGCCGAACAGCTTCCCGATCAGTGCCGTGATCCCCATCGCCAGCGCTCCCCAGAACAACACCCGCCCGGCGGCAACGATCGGTGGTGCTCCGCCGGCTCGGGCGCCGACCAGTCCGAGCGACGCCAACAGGACCAGGGCGGTGATCGCCACGACCACGATCTGGTTGCGACCGTTGGCCGCCATCGCCGCCAGCAGTGGGAGGACAGCACCGATCGCGAACGTGGCGGCCGAGGTGAGCGCCGCCTGGACCGGCCGCGCTGCAGTCGCCGCCGAGATGCCGAGCTCGTCACGGGCGTGCGTGCCCAGCGCGTCATGGGCGGTCAACTGCTGCGCAACTCGCGCCGCCAGATCCGGGTCCAGTCCACGTCCTCGGTACACGGCGGTCAGTTCCTCGAGTTCACGCGCCGGGTCGTCGGCGAGCTCGCCACGTTCGCGGTCCAGGTCGGCGGTCTCGGTGTCGGCCTGCGAGCTGACCGACACGTACTCGCCGGCCGCCATCGACATCGCTCCGGCGACGAGACCTGCCAGACCGGCGGTGAGCACCGCACTGTGCGACGCGTTCGATGCGGCGACGCCGATGATCAGACTGGCCGTCGATACGATCCCGTCGTTGGCGCCGAGCACGGCGGCGCGAAGCCAGCCGATGCGATGCGTGCGGTGCGTCTCCTGGTGGGCCATGCGACCGTCCTCGCGTTGCGGTGGGGTGCCGCTCACACTACGCCGGCATCGGTCGAACGAGCGATTGCGGATCCCTGCTCCGGACCCCTGAAGATGGCGCTCGCTGCGTTCGTCACGAGCGAACGGTCGACGATTAGGGTGCAGATCATGATCGTCGCCATCGTCCGATTCCCATTGCCGGCGGGGATGACCGCCGACCAGGCCCGGGCGTCGTTCGAGGCCAGCGCCCCGTCCTACCAGCAGCTCCCCGGCCTGCACCGCAAGTACTACCTGCTCGGCGAGGACGCCAGCGAAGGGGGTGGGGTGTACCTCTGGGAGGACCGCGCCGCCGCCGAGGCCGTGTACACCGAGGCGTGGCGTGAGCGGCTCACCGAGCGGTTCGGCGCCGCCCCACGAGTGGAGTACCTCGAGTGCCCAGTCGTGGTCGACCCAGATCAGATCACGGTGGCCCGCTCGTGAGTGCCGCCCCGGCCACCGTCGCGTCACCGCGCCCGGAGCGAAAGCCGGCGCTGCAATCGGTGGGAATCGCGCTCGGCGTGCTCGACGCCTTGGCCGCCTCGCCGGAGCTGAGCCTGAGCGAACTGGCCCGACGGGTCGGTGTGGCCAAGAGCACTGCCCACCGCACCTGCGCCGTGCTCACCGGTGCCGGACTGCTCACCCGCACCGATGCCGGCAAGTACCGACTCGGTCTGAAGCTGATCGAATACGGCCAGATGGCGACCGCTCGGTCAGCCGTCGGCGAGCATGCCCTCCCGCTGCTGGTGGAACTGCGCAACGCGCTCGGCGAAACCGTGCAGATCGGCGTGCCGTCCGGGCCGGATGTCGTCTACGTCGAGCGCGTCGAGGGGCATCGAGCGCTGCGGTACGCACACGACAACTCGCGTCGAGGGCCGATCCACCGATCCAGTGCGGGCAAGGTGTTGGCGGCGTTCATCCCGGGCGTGCTCGAGGCGCGCCTGCGGGCCGGGCTCCCGCCGAGCACCGGGTACACGTTGGTCATCCCGGACCTGTTCAAGGCCGAGATCGAGAAGGTTCGCCAGCGCGGCTACGCACGCAGCGTCGACGAGACCGACCTCGGCATGAGTTCGCTGGCGGTGCCGGTCCGGTCGTCTCCGGGCGGCCCCGTGGTGGCGGCGATCTCGCTGATCGGCCCGACCGCCCGAGTGGCGGGAGACACCGAGTCGAGCAATGTCGCCACGCTCCACAACGCCGCCAAGAAGCTCACGCAGGCGCTCGAACTCGGTGACTATCGCCTGCCGCGCCGCCGGCGTTGAGCTCGACCGGCGGTCCGATCACGTCAGCGTGACGGCGACCGGCTGCTGCTCGGCGGCGATCATCTCGGCCAGGATCTGGCGAGCCCGCAACGGGCCGCGGTCGATCGACAGCATGACCGGCTTGATCGCGTCGCTGCCGCCGGCACGGTCGTAGGCCCGCTGTTGGGCCTCCACCATCGGACGATCCTGCTCTTCGAAGGCGAAGCGCCGCAACCGGCTCAGGGTCTCGGAGACCTCGGCATCGTCGGCGTTGGCGCGGTCGTCGGGCGTGTGATCGCTGAGGTGCACGGCGGCAATGTGGTACATCACCTGGCGATCGCTGATCGGCGTCAGCAGGTGTGACCCGATCACGACCATCCCGTCCTCGTTCGACGCCCCCGGCTGCGTGACGCCGGCATGGTTGCGCAGACAACCGGGTGCGTTCCAGCGCATCTCGGCCCAGGTGTCGACGGGAGCACCGTCGCGCCGGTACATCAGATCGAACAGGTACGGAGGGGTGACGTTGCGCGAGGTGCGCGTCACGTACAGGGTCGTGGCGCCGGAGGGCTCGGTCCGCTCGACGATCTCGACCTCGGCGGTGTCGTTCAGCTGCTGGTGTCCGAGCAAGCCGTCGTGGAGGAAGTTGGCGTGGCTGAGGTCGAGCAGGTTGTCCGACATCAACCGGTAGTCGACGTCGAGGATCATCGAGTCACGCTTGGACACGACTCCCGATGCACCCTCGTCGAGGTGCGAGAAGTCGGGGATCAGATCGGCGTCGGCCGGCTGGTCGCCCATCCACACCCACAGCAACGTGTGGCGTTCGACGACCGGGTAGGCAGCGAGGTGCAGGGCGGGGGCGATCCGGCCCGAACCGTGGGGATTGACCACGCATTGGCCACCGGCATCGAATTCGAGTCCGTGGTAGGGGCATCGCAGATGCGTGCCGCACACGGTGCCTTGCGAGAGCGGGGCGAAACGGTGCGAGCACTGGTCCGTGATCGCCGCCACGCTGCCGTCGTGCTGGCGGAACAGGGCGATCGGCTCGCCGAGGATGGTGCGCGACTGCACCGATCCGAGCTCGAGCTCGCCCGCCCACATCGCCACGTACCAGGTGTTGCGCAGAAAGGCCATGGGCCCATTGTGGCGCGCCGAATCGTTCGCCCGTGATGGACGCGTCCCTGAGGAGCGAACGTCTCACCAGGGATGGACGGATCCGTCCCATCGCCGGAACGTGCCGGAGTCCTCGATCGTGAGCCGGTCGACCATGTCGGCGATCGACCGGGCGGCGTCACTCGGCTCCACCGCCGCCGCCGCACCGCCCATGGCGGTCTTGAGATGGCCGGGATGCAACACGATCGCCGTGACACCCTCGTCGCGCAGACGCCCGGCGAGCTTGACGGTGATCATGTTGAGGGCGGCCTTCGACACGGCGTACCCCAGGTCGCGGCCGATCGTCCGGCTGATCTCCATCGACGCGACCTGCGACGACACGTTGACGATCCGGCCGTTGTCGGCGCTGCGCAGGTTGGGGAGCAGCGCCCGGCTCAACAGCAATGGCCCGACGGCATTGACCTCGATCTGGCCGATCAGATGCTCCACCGGTTGGCTGAGCACGTCACGTTCGCCGTCGTCGGCGCCCAGATTGCGGGCATCGATCGCCGCATTGTTGATCAACACGTCGACGGGTCGATCGCCGATAGCTTCGGCGAAGGCGGCGATCGACGCCGGGTCGCCGGCATCGACGGTGTGGACGTGCGGTGTCAGGGCTCGCAACTCCTCGGCCGCGTCCGGGTGACGGCACCCTGCGATGACCGTGTCGCCACGCGAGGTGAAGGCCCGTGCGAGTTCGAGCCCCAGTCCGCGGTTGGCTCCGGTGATGACGACGGTCGACATGGTGACTCCTGGGCGCTGGGCAGCGGAACTTCGGCTGGCTATTCCTGATCCTCGTGGCCGACGCCGTCGTCGAGCAACTCCGACAGGATCGTCGCTGCAGACTGGGGGCCGGTCACCCAGGCCGTGCTGCCCTCGCCGGCATACAACGCCATGGCGTCGACGTCGCCCACCACGTTGCGGGTCGGCGGTGAGACGAACCACCGTGGGATCTCGCGGATCGAGCCGTCCGCCAGCTGTGCTGCACCCACGACCGGATCGGCTTGTTCGGCGGCCATGACCGAACTGGTGAGCACGCGGTGCGGGGCATCGGGCCAGTTGACCCCGAATGCCTCCGTCAGGGTGGTCTCGCCTGAGTTCGTGGCGGCCAGCCGCTCGACGTAGCGGGGGTGGGCGTTGGACTCCTCGGCGGCGACGAAGCGTGTGCCGACCCGCACGGCGTCGGCGCCCAGATCGAACGCCCGTCGAGCGTGGGCGGCGGTCCCGATCCCACCCGCCGCCACGATCGAGATCGAATCGTCGAGGGCGGCGCGCACCGCCGGGAGCAGATCGGTGAGCGCGATGGTGCCGCGCACGTGTCCACCGGCCTCGACCCCCTGTGCCACCACGTACCGGCAGCCTGCGTCGACCGCAGCGAGGGCCTCGTCGACGCTGCCGACCTGCCAACCGGTCACTCGTCCGGCCGGCACCAACGCCGGGTCGGGCCGGCCCCAGAAGAACTCGATCACGGGGAGCTGGTCGACCACGGCGTCGAGCAGCTCACGATCGAGGAACTCGACGATGAAGCCGGCGCCGACCGGCACCCCGCCGCCACGTGCGGTCAACGAGGCGATGTCGGCCAGTGTGGCGTCGATCGCCGCTCGCGTGGAGCGACCCACGCCGATCATGCCCAGCCCGCCCGCATTCGACACGGCGGCGGCCAGCGCAGCGGTGGCGATCCCCGACATCGCCGCCAGCTGGACGGGGTGCCGGCACCCGACCAGGTCGGTGAAACGGGTGGGCGTCTGCGTCACGAGCGCCATCGTCGTCGCTCGCCACATCCGGCGACGAGTCGGTGGTCGTCGCCGCCGGCGCGGCAGTCGCGCCTGCGGCTGCGCCGGGTCAGAGGCCGAGCAGTTGGCGGGTGTGGGCGAACGCCGGCAGCTTGTCGATCGGGTCGACCAGCACGCCGGTCATCCCGACCGCCTCGGCGCCCTCGATGCAGTACGTCGCGTCGTCGAGGAACACGATCTCGGCCGGTTCGACACCCAGTGCGTCGGCGGCTCGGAGGTAGGGCTCGGGGTCCGGCTTGGCCTTGCCGAACAGGCGGGCGTCGACGAACGCGTCCAGTGCCTGGAACTCGGGGATCTGTGAAAAGAAGTCAGGTCCGGCGATACCGACCCCGTCGTTGGTGAGCACGCCCACCTTGTACCCGGCGCGACGCGCCTCGGCCATCAGCTCGTAGGCGATTGGATCTCCGAAGCGATGCGGCAGCAAATGCGCCAAGTCACGGAACAAGGCACGCCAGTCGGCATATCCATTCGCCGGCCCGAACTCCGACCAGTACTCCTGGAACGTCAGCTCTCCCGCCAGATGGCGCTGCCACAGCGGGTCGTTGTCGGGGTCGAGTGGCCCACGGCCGACGATCGGGTGGCCGGTGATCAGTTCGAGCTCGTCGAACTGATCCCATACGGGTGCCGTGATCACGTCGCCGATGTCGAGCAGCAGGGCGCGGTAGGTCATGCCCGCCATGTTGCCGTGATGGTCGACTGAATGCTGTGCCGAGCGTCCCGTCTCGGCGAACGATCAGCGGTGGATGATCAGCGCGACGTCGTCAGGCCGGAACGAGGTCGAGGAACTGCCATCGCGTGTCGTCGGCGAGGCCGGCCAGCTTGGAGCCGCAACGCTGCACGACCGGCGACGACACGGTGATGTGCTGGGTGCCGGCGTGCACGTCGCGCATGAGCTGTTGCAACGTGCCGCGCCGCAGGGCATGGGTGCCGGCTGCGAGATACACGAAGTTGGCGATCTCGTTCAGCACCGACGTGACGTGGGTGAGCGCCAGCCGGATCATGGTGTGCTGGCGGTCGCTGAGGTGCTCGCCGCGCGCCAGCGTCGCGGTGGCGTCGCCCCACTGCTCGTAGACGAGCGCGCGTGCAGCGCGGTAGTTGCCCTCGGCCTTGCCGAACGACTCGACGAACGAGTCGCTGGCAGCGTTGGCGCCGGCCCGGCCGACCCGCTCCTGGCTGAGCGCAGCGAGCTCGTCCAGCAGGCGCCGCCCGACCCCCATCGCCCATCCGGAGTGGCACATCTCGGCGAACCCGATGATCCCGACGTGGTACACGTTGCCGCCTCGCAACGGTTCTTCGGTGACGGCGAAGTGGGTGAACTCGTCGGCGACGAACACGTTGTCCATCGTGTAATCGATGCTGCCGGTGCCGCGCAGCCCCATCACGTCCCAGTTGTCGATCAGGGTGGCGTCGGCGACCGGCGTCACGAAGATCCGAGGTTCGCCGGTCTCCTGGATGATCCCGAGCGAGTGGATGTGCGTGCCGTGCTTGAGGCCCGAGGCAAAGCTCCACGCTCCGGACAGCCGGTACCCGTCACCCTCGGTGACGGCGACCCCAGGTCGCGTCCCCTGACCGGCGATCACGGGGAAGCGCTCGCCGCCGAACAGTTCGGCAACGGCGGCGTCGCCGAGGTAGGCGGCGCCGGTACCGGTCGACAGGCACGCCGCCATGACCACCCAACCGGCCGACGGGTCGCCGTAGGCGAGCTGCTCCACGACGTCGAGCGACTGGAGCGGGTCGAGCTCGGAGCCGCCCAGCACCTCGGGGACCCACATCCCGAACAGGCCGTCGCGGTGGAGCGCATCCACCAGCTCGGGGGCGAGCTGGCCGTGCTCGTCGGCGTACGCAGCGCACCGGTCGGCGAGCGGGGCGAGCGCCTTGGCGCGCTCGCCAAGCGCCGAACGCGGCGTGTACTCGTTGGTCGGCATGGTCATGTCGTTGCTCCCAGGGTCGTGTCGTCGATGAATGCGGTGAGATGTGCGGCGACCTCGTCGGGCGTGTCCCATTCGAGCAGGTGTCCGGCGCCGGCGATCACGGTCGCCCCGCCCCACGCATCACCGAGGGCGGGCGGGATCAGTTCGTCCTGGTCGCCCCACAGGACCAGCTTCGGGCAACGCACGCGGTGCAGGCGCCGCGCCGTGCCGCGGTCACCCAGCGGCCACAACAGGCTGGCGGCGGCGATCTCGCTCAGATACACGGCGACGGGTTGTTCCTCGCTGCCGCGATCCGCCCAGCGATCGGTGAACGCGTCGGGCACGCCCTTGGCGAACAGGTGCGCCAGGCGCTCCGGGGCGCGCACGGCGTAGAGGTCGAACCCGAGGTGGTCCACGTCGGCGATCCCGAACGGCGCCAGCAACGCCAAGCGGGCCACGGCCTCAGGTCGCATCGCCGCCAGTTCGGCGGCGATCATGCCGCCCAGCGAGGCGCCGATCACCGTGACGGGCCCGTCCGACAACGCACCGCTGGCGTCGATCGCGTCCCACCACACGGCGAGCCAGTCGAGGTAGTCGTTGGGGGTGGTGAACCCGCTGTTGCCGTTGAGCCCCGGGATGTCGGGCACGATCACCTCGTGGCCCGCATCGGCGAGGGCTTGCACGGCGGGGGAGAGGCCGGCGTGTCCGGCGATACCGGGGAGGTACATCAGTCTGGTCATGGTGCTCATCGCTCAGTTCGCCACGTCGTCGACGCTCGACGCGCCGCTCGGCCAGTACGGATGGGCCCAGTCGCCGAACATCGGCCGCAGCTCGGGGGCCACCTTCTCGCCGAACAGCTTGGTGTTGTACTTGACCAGCTCGTGGTTCATGTTGCCGAAGTGCAGGATCGCGCACAGGTTGCCGATGTTGAGGTCCTTGGCCGACGCCTCGAGTTGCTCGCGGACGGTGTCGGGGCTGCCGATCACGACGTAGCCGTTGTCGACCATCTCGTCCCAGGTCAGATCGTGGCTGGCCTGCTTGGCGCGTGCCACGGCACGGACCTGTGACTTGTAGCGGGCTCGCACCGACGCCTCGGTGACGTAGCCGGGCGGGTCGGTGAAGCCGGGGTAGACGTGCAGCGAGCGGTTGAAGAAGTACTCGGCCGGTTCGCGGTAGAGCCGGTAGGCCTCGGCGTCGGTGTCGGCGACGCCGATGAACTGGGTGACCGCCAAGCGGTTCGGGTTGTAGTCCTTGCCGTGTGCTTCGACCCGATTCCAGTAGCCGCCCACGTTCTCGCGGGCGGACTTGGTGCCGTAGTAGGTGAGGGCGCCGTACACGAAGTCGTTGGCAGCGCAGAAGTCCCAGGTCTCGATCGAGCCGCCGCCCGGAATCCACACCGGTGGATGCGGCTGCTGGTACGGCTTGGGAATCGTGTTGACGTAGCGGTGCTGGTTGAAGGCGCCGTTGAAGGCGAACGCCTCCTTGGCCTGCCACGCCTTGAGGATCAGTTCGACGCCCTCGTAGTACTTGGGTCGCAGGTGGCTGGGGTTCACGCCGTACGAGTAGGCGGTGTCCATCGACGTGCCGACCGGGAACCCGGCGATCAGCCGCCCCTTGCTGAACAGGTCGATCATCGCCATCTCCTCGGCCACGCGTTGCGGCGGGCTGTAGAGCGCGACCGAGTTGCCGAGCACGGTGATCGCCGCCCGGGAGGTTCGGTTGGCGAGCACGGCGGCGATCAGGTTGGGCGACGGCATCAGGCCGTACCCGTTGTTGTGGTGTTCGTTGACGCAGATCGCGTCGAAGCCGCACTCCTCGGCGTAGACCAGCTGGTCGAGGTAGTTCTCGTAGGACGCCGCCAGGATGTCGCGATCGAACAGGCCGGGGTCGATGTCGACCCAGACGCTGCGGTGCTTCTTGTTGAAGTCCTCGGGGAATGCCGGATACGGCATGAAGTGGAACCACATGATCTTCATGGCTGCCCAGCATGGTGCCATCCGGCAGCCGTGTCCAGGACTGGTTGGCTCATCAATCATGTCTGAATCGGTCATGATGTTGCCAACCTGCGCACCCGGCGCGCTACCGTTGTCGCGTGGCAAACGTGGATCTGCGCCGGTTGCGCTACTTCGTGGCGGTCGCCGAGGAACGCCACTTCGGGCGCGCCGCCGCTCGCCTGCACATGTCGACCGCCGCCGCTGTCGCAGCGGATCCGAGAACTGGAGTTGGAACTCGGTTTGACGTTGTTCGTCAGCGTCCAGCCGCACGTGTCGAACTCACGCCCGCCGGTGAACGGTTGTTGGGCGAGGCGCGCGCCGTGCTGGCGGCTGCCGAACGGTTCGGTGAAGTTGCCGAGCAACTGGCGGTTGAGCGACAACGACATGGGGTTCGGGTACTGCCACGGCAGCGAGGGCGGGGCGATGCTCGCCATGCGCCGGTTCCGTGACGAGCGACCCGACGTGATGCTGCACCCGGCCTCGATGACGTCGCTCAACATCGCCGAGTCGATCGCCGCCGGACGGCTGGCGGTGGGGATCGTGCGGGCGCGGACCGACGACGTCGAACGTGTCGACCAGCGTGCCGCTCGCCCGCGTACCCGTCGACCACGTCGTCGTGCCACTCGGGCATCGTCTGGCGAAGTCGAGCGTGGTCGACGTCACCGATCTCGAAGGGGAGCCGGTGCTGGTGGTCGATCGTCCGGCGACGCGCCACACGCCCACGACGTGATCGTCGCGCTACCTGGCACGGTCGGCGTGCAGCCGCGCCTGGGTCACGCACGGCGCGACGCAGATCGAGCGAGTGTTCGACATGGTGTCGATCGGGAGCGGGATCGGGTGGCTCAACACCTGGCAGGCCGAGCGCGAGTCGGGCCGTGCCGACGTGGCGATCCGCCCGCTGCGGCCGGTCGGCATGTGGGACGAGTTCCGAGTCGCCTGGCGCCACGGCGACACGCGCCTCGCCACCGCCGCCTGCGTGCGCGTCGTGCTCGAAACCTGTGGGGCGTGACCGCCGGCGGCATGGCCTTTGCCGTGTGGCGAACGGAGCAGGCCCGCCGATCGCCCAGCACCCGTAGCGTGGCGGGCGTGACAGCCGTGGACGCCCGATCAGTGCCGGCGACCCGGGCGCGCGTCTCACCGGGTTCACGTGCATTCATCGTGACGTTGGCGATGTGCATGGCGATCACCGCGCTCGGCGTCGACAGCGTGCTCCCGGCCTATGGGCAGATCCGTTCGGCACTGGGCCTGGCGCCCGACGCCGTGTCGATCACGCGGGCTGGTGTCGATCTACCTGCTGGGCAACTCCCTGGGGTTGCTGCCGGCGGGTGTGCTGGCGGACCGTTTCGGGCGCCGGCCGGTGATGTGGGGCGGATTGGTGTTGTACGTGGTCGGGGCGGTCGGTTCGATCCTCGCCCCGTCGCTGTCGGTGATGCTGCTGGCCCGCTTCGTCTGGGGGCTCGGTGCCGCCGGTGCCCGAGTCGCCGCCGTGGCGGCCGTGCGCGACGCCTACGAGGGCGAGCAGATGGCCGCCAGATGTCGCTGATCATGGCCGTGTTCCTGCTGGTGCCGATGCTGGCACCGACCTGTCGTCGGGGATTCTCGTCTTCGGTCCGTGGGAGTACGTGTTCGGCGTGTGCGCAGTGGCGTCGTTGGCGATGTGCCTGGCGGTCGGTCGATTGAGCGAGACGCTCCCCATCGACGCTCGCCGTTCGCTGGGCGTGGGCGACGTGTGGGCCGGTTCCAAGACCGTGCTGCGGGCGCCCGGCACGGTGCCGGCGATCGTGTCGCTGACGGCGCTGTTCGCCGCCTTCATCTCGTTCATCGCCAGCTCCGAGGTCGTCGCTCGACCAGGTGTTCGGCCTGGAGCGTTGGTTCCCGCTCTACTTCGGTGGTCTGTCGGCGCTGATGGGCTTGGCGATGCTCGCCAACGGCCGGATCGTCGAGCGGGTCGGTCTCGGCACGGATGATCCGCGTCAGCTTCGCCCTCAACATCATTGTGGTGGCTGCGTTCCTGCTGGTCGCCGTGGCGACGGACGGGGTGCCGCCGTTCTGGCTGTACGTCGGCGTGCTGGCGCTGGTGTTGTGCACTCATCAGGTGCTCAACCCGAACCTCAACGCGGCGGCGATGCGGCCGCTGGCGCACGTCGCCGGGACGGGTGCGGCGATGATCGGGATGCTGTCCGGCGTCGGCGGTTCGGTGCTCGCCGGGCTGATCGACGACCAGTTCGACGGCACGGTGAGGCCGCAGGCGATCGCCTTCGCGCTGGCGAGCGTGGTGGCGGCTGTGTCGTGGCGCTTCGCCGAGCGCGCCCAGCGCGGCGCCCAGCCCGTGAGCTAGCCCGGATCTTTCGCAGAACGCGTCGCGCCAGGTTGACGACGACCCCGACTGTGTGTCGTTCCACGGTCGAATTCGCTGGTGGACGTGCACATCGAACGGTCGGCTGAAAGCTCACGGCGAGCCCTCGACGATTGTGCCGAGCCCGTCGGCGCCGACGGTGACCCGCTTGGCGGCGGTCGTCTCGGTCGGTTCCTGGGCCTGGACCGGGACCGGGGAGCCGTCGAGATCGAGCATGCCGACCGAGCCGAGGTACCAGGTCGGCACGATCGGGTTGGCCCAGAAGTCGCGGCGGCGCTCGTCGTGCACGTCCCACCGGATCGGCTCGTGGTCGGGGTCACCGGTGAAGTAGTCGGTCGTGTAGATCTCGATCCGGTGACCGTCGGGTCACGCAGGTAGAGGTAGAACGCGTTCGACACGCCGTGGCGCCCCGGCCCGCGCTCGATCCAGCGTGCCTCGTCACGAGCGCCGATCGTGTCGCACAGGGTCAAGATGTTGTGCGACTCGGGCACGGCGAACGCCACGTGGTGCAGCATCGGCCCGGCGCCGAGCGTGAAGGCCATGTCGTGCACGGTCTGCTTGCGGAACATCCACGCCGCGTACAGCGTGCCGTCGGCAAGATCCTCGATCGTCTCGGAGAGTCCGAACCCGAGGTCGTGGTACAGCCGGTATGCGGTGGGCACGTCGGGGATGGCGATGTTGACGTGGTCGAGCCGGTTGATGCTGGCGCCGTGCCGAAGGTCGTAGCGCTGCACGAGCGGCGCCACCTTGTCCATGTGGTGCACGAACTCGATCGTGAACCCGATCGGGTCGACCACCCGCACCGCCTCGCCCAAGCCGGGCGTGGCGCCGGCCGCGACTCGCTGAACCGCACAGCCGCGAGCGTCATAGAACCGTGCGGCGAGGTCGAGGTCGTCGGGCGTGCGCACCCTGAACCCGATCCGGGCGCACGCCGCTGCGGGACCCACGCGGAGCGCCACCGAGTGGTGCACGAACTCCTCGTACCCTCGCAGGTACAGCTCGCCGGGTCGTTCCTCCTCGACGTGGAACCCGATCAGGTCGACCCACCAGGCACGCGCCCGTTCGAGATCGGTCACGATCAGATCGACGTAGGCGGACCGCACGACGTCTGGTGGGGTGGATTCTTCGTGTGTGTCGTTCATGTCGGCTCCTTCGATTCAGGATCGCACTTCGCCGGGTCGCGACGCGAGATCGAGCGGGTCTGGCACCAGTCGTTGGCGGCCAGTTTGACCAGGAGCCGCGTCAGCGTGACGCGCTCCTCGGGTTCGAGCAGGGACGCCCATTGCTGCTCGCGGCGGTTGTGGGCGAGGAAGCTGCGTTCGAGCCGGACGGAGCCTTCTGGGGTGAGGGTGAGGACCACCGAGCGGGCATCGTGCTCGGCTGCCGAACGTCGGACGACGCCGTCCGCTTCGAGCGTCTTGACCAACGCGGACACGGCCTGACGGCTCATGCCGCTCAGGTCGGCCAGCCGGCTCGGCTCGAGCGGGCCGCTCGCCCACAGCGTGAACACGGCCCGGAACGCCGACCAACTCCAGCCGGCGGGTCGGTGCACGGTCGACTCGAGGTCGTACACGACGGCGTTGGTCACGCGGTGCAACAGCAACACCATCTCCATCGACTGCCGGTCCACGCCCGCCAGGCGGTCGACCGTGACCTCGACCGCGTCGGCGACGAACTCGAGCGTCGGATCGGTGTGCGCAGGTGCAGTGCTGGCCGTCACCATCACGGTGAAATAGTACAACCTTTGATCATCTTGGTCAACGGGGTCTGCCCGCGGCCCGAGATGTACCCTGACCGAGTCACCAGTGGGGGAGGGCCGAGCACACGTGGACATCTCATCGTCGTCGATCGCCGAGTTGATCACCGACGCCCCGTCCACCAACCTCGCCGTCGGTGACGTGCTGGTCGAGCAGGGTGACGCTGCCGATGCGGTGTACCTCATCCGAGCCGGGTCGCTGATCGCCTACAACCGGACGCCGCACGGGCCCGTCGAGGTCGGCAGGGTCGCCACCGGGCAGTTCGTCGGCGAGATCACCGTGATCGCCGGCGGCCGCCGCACGGCGACACTGGTGGCCGCCGAGCCGACTGAGGTGACCGTCATCGAACGCGCCGCCTTCGAGCGCTGGCTGGTGGCGACGCCCGAGCTCGCCGATTCCGTGTCGGCCCAGGCGCGGGAGCGGATCGACCGTGGACAGGTCGCAGCGATGGTGACCGACCTGCTCGGCGCCGCCGAGTCGTCGGTCGTGCAGGACATCGTGGAACGCGTGCTGTGGCGGCGACTGGAGGCCGGCGAGCTGTTGTTCGAACAGGGCGACGCGTCGGATGCGGCGTACTTCATCGTCGGTGGGCGGGTGGTCGTGTCGGTCGCCGACGGCGACCGGATGGTGCCGGTCGTCGAACTGGGGCGCGGTGAGGTCGTGGGCGAACTTGGCCTGTTGGACGATGCACCCCGGTCCGCCACGGTGCGGGCGGTGCGCGACACCACGCTCGCCGTGTTCCCGACGGCGACGTTCGAAGAGCTCGTCACGCGTTCGCCGGGCATGATGCTGCACGTCGCTCGCGGCATCCTGACCCGGCTGCATCGCACCCCACGACGCCGGATCGGGCTGGCCACATCGGTCACCGTCGTGGTCACCGCACCGGTCGACGCCCGTCCGGTGGTCGCCGGTCTGGTGCGCGAGGTGGCCCGATTCGGCACCGTCAAGCACTTGTCGAGCGGCGGCGTGGACGACTACCTCAACCGACCCGGGATCTCCCAGGCGGCGTCCGACACGGCGAGCGTGCCGCGCCTGGCGGAGTTCATGCACGAAGCCGACGTCGGCAACGACTACGTGATCATGCAAGCGGATTCCGCCCTGACCACGTGGACCCGGCGAGTCCTACGCCAGGCCGACCGTGTGGTCGTGGTGTCGTCGGCGCGTCCCGATCCAGAGGAACAGCAGTTGATCTCGGCCGTGTTCGACACCGTCGCCGACCTGCCGCACGTGTCGCGTATGGTGGCCGTGCTCCATCCGCCGGGGACGCGGCCTCACGGCACCGCCGAACTCGTGCGCCGGCTGCACGCCGACCAGGTCGTGCACCTGCGTGACGGCGATGCCGACGACCTCTCGCGACTGGGCCGTCTGGCGAGCGGCAACGGCGTCGGCCTGGTGCTCAGCGGCGGCGGGGCGCGCGGCCTCGCCCACCTCGGAGTGCACCGCGCGCTGCGTGAGGCGGGGATCCCCATCGACGCCGTGGCGGGGTGTTCGATGGGAGCGCCGCTCGCCGGCGGCATGGCGCTGGGCTACACCGGTGACGTGCTCGAGCGTGAGGCAGCCGACCAGTTCCGCAAGCTGCTCGACTACACGATTCCGGTCGTGTCGCTGGTGCGTGGGCGTCGGATCAGCGCCACGATCGACGCCACGTTCGCCGAGTGGGACATCGAGGACATGTGGCTCCCCTTCTACTGCGTCTCCACGAACCTCACCCAGGCCCGGCTCGAGGTGCACCGTCGCGGCTCGGCCGCACACGCGATCCGTGCCAGCGTGGCGATCCCGGGTATCTTGCCGCCCGTGCCATCCGATGGTGATCTGCTGGTGGACGGCGGTGTCCTGAACAACCTGCCGTTCGAGGAGATGCGCTCCGACGGCACGATCGACACCGTGATCGCGGTCGACGTGGCGCCCCGCTCCGGCCCGCGGGCGCGGGTCGACTTCGGCTCCTCGGTCTCGGGGTGGAAGGCGCTCGGAGCAGCGCTGCGACCGGGTCGCTCGCCGTACCCCAGTGCGTCGGCCGTGCTGATGCGCTCGATGCTGACCGGATCGGTGATCACCCAGCGCGCAGCGATGGGTGACGGCGCCGTCGATCTGTTGATCGAGCTGGATCTGCCGGGCGTCGGGCTGTTCGAGTTCGACCGCCTCACCTCGATCGCCGCCAACGGCTACCGCTCTTCGATCGAGCAGGTCCGCGACTGGGCGAGCTCACGGTCCTGGCTGGCGGCCCGATGATCCTGCTCACCCTGCGCGACCTCGTCCACCGCAGGCTCCGATTCGTGGTCGTGTCGTTGCTCGGCGCGTTGGTCTTCGCCCTGCTGTTCGTGATGACCGGCCTCGTCGAGCAGTTCCATCGCGAACCGTTCGACGCCGTCCACGCCTTCGGCGCCACGGCATGGGTGTTGCCCGACGGCGTCTCGGGTCCGTTCACTGCCGCACCCAGCATGCCGTCGGGCACCGTCGACCAGGTGGTCGCCGATCGCAGGGCGCCGGTCGTGACGTCGCGTTCCAGCCTGCGCTACGGCGGCGCCAGCGACGAAGTGGTGCTGGTGGGCGCCGAGATCGGTGGGCTCGGAACTCCCGACCTGGTCTCCGGGCGCCTGCCGTCGGCGCCCGGTGAAGCCGTGCTCGACGAGTCTGCCGACGTCCCCGTGGGCGCCTCGGTGGAGCTGGCAGGAATCGCGTTCACGGTGGTGGGGCACACCGCCGACACCACGATCCTGGCCGGAATCCCACTCGTCTTCATCCCACTCGCCGACGCTCAGGACATCGTGTTCCGGAGTCGTGACGTGATCAGCGCCGTGCTCGTGACCGGGCCGTCCGAGAGCCCGGCCGGGACCGGCGCCGTCGATGCCGACACGATCGCCGAGGACACGCTCAAGCCGCTCGAAGGAGCGATCGCCTCGGTCGACCTGGTCCGGGCCCTGCTGTGGGTGGTGGCGGCCGTCATCATCGGCGCCGTGGTGTACCTGTCGGCGCTGGAACGCCAACGTGACTTCGCCGTGCTGAAGGCGATCGGGGTGCCGAACCGCACGCTGCTGGCGAGCCTCGCACTGCAGGCCGTGCTGGTGGCGCTGGTCGCGGTGGCACTCGCCTCGTTGATCCAGATGTTCCTGGGGCCGGCGTTCCCGCTGCGGGTGCGCGTGCCGGGGCGTGCGTTCTGGCAGCTTCCCGTGTTCGCCGTGGTGATGGCGCTCGCCGCCGGTGCGGCCGGGATGCGCAAGGTGGCCCGGTCCGACCCGGCGCAGGCGTTCGCAGGGGCGGGTGGGTGATGCCGGCCCTGGTGGTCGACGACCTGGTCGTCGAGTACGTCCATGACGGCTACGCCGTGCGGCCGCTCGATGGTCTGTCGTTCAGCGCCGACCCCGGCGAACTGGTGGTGCTGCTCGGACCGTCCGGATGCGGCAAGACCACGCTGCTGTCGTGTTTGGGTGGGATCCTCACACCCACATCCGGAACGATCACCGTCGGCGACACCCGGGTGAGCTCGCTGTCGCGCCGAGAGCTGGATGCGTATCGTCGCGAACAGATCGGCTTCGTGTTCCAGGCCTTCAATCTGATCCCGTCGTTGACCGCCCGCGAGAACATCGCCGTGCCACTGATGCTCACCGGCCAGGCCCGGCCGGCGGCGCTGGCCCGTGCCGACGAGCTGCTCGACCTGGTCGGATTGGCAGATCGTGCACATCATCGACCCTCGAAACTCTCGGGCGGGCAGCAGCAACGAGTCGCCATCGCGCGGGCTCGGGCACGACCCGAACGTGTTGTTGGCCGACGAGCCGACCGCCAACCTCGATCACATCCAGGCCGAGGCCGTGATCCGCCTGCTGCCGCGAGCTTCGCCAGGCCGGGCGTCTGATCGTGGTCTCCACCCACGACGCGCGGCTCGTGCCGATCGCCGACCGGATCATCACGATGGTGCCCGACGCGGCGGAGGACGACGCCGACGGTCCGCGCCGCGTCGAGTTGCCGGCCGGCACGACGATCTTCGAGCAAGGTGACCCGTCTGACGTGGTGTACGTCATCGAGTCGGGCGCGGTCACGATCCTGCGCGTGCTGGCCGACGGCGGCGAGCAGCCGCTGGCCGACCTGGGCCCTGGTCAGTACTTCGGCGAGCTCGGGCCGCTGCTCGGCTACCCGCGATCGGCATCGGCTCGGGCGGCCACCGACGTGACGTTGACGACCTATGGAGCTCGCGAGTTCCGCCAACGAGTGCTCCACGACGGCGCCTGACGACCGGGTCGGCCGGTCGTTCGGCGGCGGCTTTTCGAAGGTCGCCGAACGGTCCTGAACGGACGTGGGCCGAAGGTGGCACGATGGTGGTGTGAGCGACGCCGAACCGAACAGGTTGGACCAGCTCGAACAGCGGGTTCGCGAGCTGGAACAAGCGATCGCAGCGCTGCGGGCTGCGCCTCCGCAGCCGGACAACACGCAGTGGGCAGCACCGAATCGCAGCTCCACCGGGTGGGCGCCACCGGTCGTCGCTCCGCAACGGCCGGCGACCGTCGCCGAGCATCCACGTCAGGTGCAGATCGACAGCGAGACGATCCTCAAGTGGGGTGGCGTCGGTCTGGTGGTGCTGGCGGTGGGCTTCGCCGTGAGCACCGCCATCCGGCGCGGCTGGATCGGTCCCGAGGTGCAGCTGATCGGCGCCATCGCCGTCTCGGCCGGGCTCGGCATCGCCGGCTGGCGGCTGCGCACCACCCGGCTGCCGTGGACGCACGCCTTGATGAGTGCCGGGGTGGCGGCAGGCTGCACCACGGTCGCTTCGCCGCTGTTCCTCGACCGGCTTCCGCACACCCTCGCGTACGCCTCGGTGGCGCTGATCGTGGCGATCGGATACGTCGCCGCCGACCGAGCGCGCTCGATGTGGAGCGCTGGGGTGAGCCTGGTGGTCGGCACGGTCCAGTGGTTCGCGATCGCAGACGTCACGGTCCCGACCGTCGCCTCATCGGTGTTCGTGATCGCCACCGCCGGCGCCGCAGTGGCGATCGCGTTGCGCCACGACTGGTTCGCGTTGCGGCCCGTTGCCGAGGCGGGGGCGATGCTCGCCTTGCTCACCCTCGCCGCCGAGACCGAGTCGGTCCGGCTCGGCCTGGCACCGATGCTTGCAGCGGTGGTCGTCGCCGCCGGGATGCTGATCCTGCCGAGTCGCGGCGACGCCCACGACGGTTGGCGCCAGATCGAGATTCAACTGTCGATCGCCACCGCCCCCTGGCTGTTGGGCATGGTGACTGCCGCTTTCGAGATCGATCGCAAGGTACCGGCCGGATGGATCGCGCTCGGGATCGCGGCTGCTGTGGTGGGTCTCGCGTCGGCGGGCAGGACCCGGCTCCAACCAGCTCATTTCGTGTCACTGCTGGTCAGTTCCAGCGTGACCGCGTCGATCGGGCTCGCGCTCCTGTTCTCGGTCGAGCACCTGTTCGTGGCACTCGCCGTGCAGGGGGCCGGGTTGGTGGTCCTGGGGCGATCGCTTGGGCACAGCATCCGCGTCTACGTCAACGCCGCGGCGGCGACGGCTGTCGCCGCCGCCTACGGATTCGGGGCGATGGTCGACGCGTGGAGTGATGACGCCTCGTTCGCCGATGACGTCGCCCACGCTGCGATCGTGGTGGCGGTGGGCGTCGCTGCCTGGCTCACCCAGCACGACCGCGTGCGGTTGCTCGGCGGCGCAGTCGTGGTGGCGCTGACCATGGACTGGCTCGGGTCGACGCTGGTGCATGCGCCGCAGGGCCAGGCACTGACCTCGGCCTCGTGGGCCGCCTTGGGCGCCGCTGTGCTGGTGTCGGGGGCGATGCGCAAGCGCCAGGAGATCGCCGTCGCCGGGCTGCTGGTCCTGGGTGTGACGGTCGCCAAGCTGTTGACCGTCGACCTGCGGGCGGTCGACACGATGTGGCGGGCCGGCCTGTTCCTGGTGATCGGGCTGGCGCTGTTGCGGCTGGGGTTCCTGCTCCCGCGGCTGACCGGCGCTGGGGTCGACCCGGGGCGCGTGGACACCGCAGATCGGCCGCCGGATCGGCCGGCCTGATCGAATACCGTGCCGTCAGGCGCGGTCGAGCACGAAGTCGAACGTGGCCGCCAGTTCGCCGTCGGCGTCGGGGGTGAAATCCACGATCAGGCTCTCGCGCACGCCGAACACGGCATCGTCGTAGAGATGGTCGCTCTTGCGGTCGAAGATGTGCGTGATCAGTTCCTTGAAGCCCGGGTGCTTGACCCAGGTGTGGAGGTGGCCGGGCCGCATCCAGCCACGATTGTTGGCCTTGAGCAGTGCGCCGACGGGGCCGTCGTGCGGGATCGGGTACTTGCCGGGGCGCACGGTGCGGATCTCGTAGTAGCCGTCGTCGTCGGTGCGGTAGATGCCGCGCAGGTTGAACTCGCTCTGGCCGTCGGCCTTCTGGACGGTGTACCAGCCGTCGGTGTTGCTCTGCCAGCAGTCCAGCACCACGCCTGCCAGCGGGTTGCCGTCAGCGTCGGTGATGCGCCGCGCACGACGACCTTGTCGCCGGCGTCGGTGTCGTCGAGCATCGATTCGCCGTTGGCGCGCTCGGGGGAACCCGCCGCGTAGAACGGCCCGAGCACGGTGTTCTCGGTGGTGCCGTCGGTGGGCGAGTAGTTGATCATCTCGACCAGCGTCGAGACGCCGAGCGTGTCGGAGAGCAGGATGAACTCCTGGCGCGTGTCGGAGCACATCTGCCCGGTGGCCGTGAGCCACTGGATCCCGGCCATCCACTCGTCGCGCTGCAGATCGACTTCGCGCACGAACGCGTGGAGGTGGCGCAGCGCGGCCTGCATCACCTCCTGCAAGCGCGGATTGGGCGACACGTCGTAGCGCGCCAAGACCTCGGTGAGCAGTTCGTCCGGCCCGGTCAAATCGGCCATGATGCGACCCCTTTCGCTGTGCGTCCCGGTGGGACCGCTCGCCCAACGTAGTCACCCGGACGAGCGAGCCTGAGATCGAGCGTTCGCCGCTGGCTACCAGTCGCGACGATCCGGCAGGTCAGAGGGCGGCGATCGCCGCTGCCGTGGCCAGGATCCGCTCGGCGTTCTGGACGTGGAGGTGTTCGACCATGCGGCCGTCGACCGTCACCACGCCGCGACCGTCGGCCTGCGCCTCGTGGAAGGCGGCGATGACGCGCTGCGAGAAGTCGATCTCGTCGGCGCTGGGCGCCCACACCTCGTTGGCAGGCTCGACCTGGCTGGGGTGGACGAGCGTCTTGCCGTCGAAACCCATCGCCTTGCCCTGGCGCGCCTCGGCGAGGAAACCGTCGGGATCCTTGACGTCGTTGTAGACCCCGTCGAGGATCACCTTGCCGGCTTCGCGGGCGGCCAACAGTGCCCACGACAACGCGGGGAGCAGCGGCGTGCGCTCGGGCATCACGCCGGTCCTGAGTTCCTTGGCGAGATCGTTGTTGCCCATCACCAGCACGTTGACCCGGGCGTGGTGCACGATCGTGCGGGCATCGAGGATCGCCGTGGGCGTCTCGATCATCGCCCAGATCGTGAGTGTGGCGGGAGCCCCGGCTTCGTCGAGCAGGCGCTCGACCTCGTCGAGGTAGGCATGCGAGTTGACCTTCGGGATCACGACCGCGGCGGCCCCGGACGTGGCGGCTGCGGCGATGTCGTCGGCGCCCCACGGGGTCATCAGCCCGTTGCACCGGATCGTGATCTCCCTGTTGCCGTACTCGCCGGAGCGTGCCGCCGCCACGGCGTTGGCGCGTGCGGCCGGTTTGGCGTCCGGGGACACGGCGTCTTCGAGATCCAAGATCAGTGCGTCGGCAGGGATCGACTTGGCCTTCTCCAGGGCGCGCTCGTTGGCGGCCGGCATGTACAGCACCGACCGGCGCGGTCGGAGGTCGTGGGCTGTGGTGTCGCTCATGGCGTCACCAACCGTAGGCGGCGGCGAGTTCGGGGTCGCCAGCGGCGAGTTCGCGGGCGAGGGCCACGACCACCTGGCACTGCTTGCACGAGGCGTCGTCCTCCATCTTGCCGTCGAGCATGATCGCCCCCGTGCCGTCGCCCATCGCCTCGATCACCCGCATCGCATGGGCGACGTCGGCGGGCCGCGGCGAGAACACACGCTTGGCGATGTCGATCTGGCTGGGGTGCAGCGACCATGCCCCGACGCACCCGAGCAGGTAGGCGTTGCGGAACTGGTCCTCGCAGGCCACCGAGTCGGCGATGTCGCCGAACGGGCCGTAGTACGGGAGGATGCCGGCGGTCACGCAGGCGTCGACCATGCGAGCGATCGTGTAGTGCCAGAGATCCTGTTGGAACGTGGGTCGCGCGGCGGTCGGGTCATCGGTGCCGGGGTCGGCGCGCACGACGTAGTCGGGGTGGCCACCGCCGACGCGGGTGGTCTTCATGCGGCGGTTGGCGGCCAGGTCGGCCGGACCGAGCGACAGGCCCTGCATCCGTGGCGAGGCGAGCGCGATCTGCTCGACGTTGGCCACCCCGCGCGCCGTCTCGAGGATGGCGTGCACGAGCACCGGCTTCGACCGCCCGGCCTTGGCTTCGAGCTGTGCCAGCAGACGGTCCACGTAGTGGATGTCCTCGGGACCTTCGACCTTGGGGACCATCACCACGTCGATCGCCTCACCGCATTCGAGCACGGCTCCGGTCAGATCGTCGAGGCCCCAGGGCGAGTCGAGGCTGTTGACCCGCGTCCAGAACTGGGTCGTGCCGAAGTGGGTGGTGCCGGCGATCTCGATCAGTCCGGCTCGGGCGGCGAGCTTGTCGGTGGCCGGCACGCCGTCCTCGAGGTTGGCCAACAGCACATCGACGGTGCGGCACGATGGTGGGCAACTTGCCGCGCATCTTGTCGTTCGACGCCGGGAAGAAGTGGATCATCCTGCTCGGACGAACCGGGATCTCGGTGACCGGGGCGGGCGCTCCGACGGCGAGCGGTTTGAAGAAGTCCTTGGGGGAACGCACGATCTGCGACCCTACCGGCTGGAGTTGTCGAGGCCGGGGTGGTCGAGGGCGGACCGCTACCCCTCGTCGAGCATCCCACCGGACAGGGCTCGCAGCACCGCTGCCGAGAACGAGCCGGGTGGCTCCTTCACGATCCGGTACACGGCGCCGCCGCCGACCTGCGAGATCCGCATCAACTCGGTGTGGGCGGCGTCGTACTCGGTGATCATCGGTTGCGTCCCCGCCCCCCAGTTGACGAGCACCGAGCCGTCGGGCGACACCCGATTCGAGCCGAGGCCGAGCGTGGGTGTGGCGCTCGGATTGTCGAGCTGCCACAGCAACGTCGCCGTGCCGGCCTGCTCGTCGATCCGGTAGGCGACGGCGCGTGCCGCCTGCCCCATGTCGGTGCGATTGTCGAGCAACGTCAGCACGTCGCCGTGCAGCCGGGCATCGTGCGGCCGGCGCGGTCCGCCGAGCGGGTCGCCGACCACGGTCAGGCGTGGGGCACCGGACAGATTGGGCGTCGCAGCGGGCAGGCTCCCGAGGATCCACGCCACGTCGGACGTGGCGCGATCGACGCGGAATACGGCGTCCAGGTGACGCGCCGAAACCAGGAAATCGCCGGACCCGTCGTCGATCGCCTCCAACGAGTTGAGGTGGAACAGGTCGACCTCCGTGCCGGCGTAGGTCGGGAATGCCCCCCACCGGATCGGGTACGGCGACTCGACGGGAGCGAAGTGCTCGCTGGTGCGCCACGTCCAGGTGAGTTCGCCGGTCGCCGAGAACTCCTGGATCACACCATCGGAGATCGGTTCGTGGTCGGTGAACCCGCCGCCGAGTGCGCTCAGGTCCTGATCCGCCAGGACCGGGTAGCTGAGTTGGGCTCGGCCCCCGTTCGGCAACAGCGCCAGATCGTGGTGATCGGTCGGGTACGTCGTCCCGGGAGTGGACGGATCGTCGACGGTCCGGAACGTCTGGAGCACCGTGCCGTTCAGACTCAGCAGTTCGTACCCGCGTTGCGGGTCGACGCCGTAGCGCGGCCCCAGCTCGGGGGTCAGCAGGAGCCGACCGTCGGATCTGCGTTTGAGGTCGAGCACGGCGTGCCCGACCTGCTTGTACCAGATCGGAGCACCGTATTCATCGAGGATCAGGGCGAACGTCGCCGTCGGCGACCCGACCGCTGTGAGGTACCAGCCGTCGGCCGGCGTGGTGGTCCGCCGCACGTCGAGTCGCGGGAACCCGGCGGGCAGGCACCGGAACCACATCGTGCGGGTCACGCCGGAGCGTTCGAGCCGCACCGATGTCAACGACTCCGGGCCCAACGGCAGGTCGATCGACCCGGATGCCACCGGCACACCGTTGACCCGTGCGGCCGTCCCACCGAGCAGATCGAGGTCGAGCGCGGTGCCCCACGATCCGCACTCGACGCCGTAGTCGGTCCCCGACGTCGAGTACGGCGGCCACGTGAAGCCGTCGAAGGCGAGCCGCTCGACGAGTTGCCCCGGCTCGGCTGCCACGACCCCGAACAGATCGACCACCAGATCGACCGGGGTCGACGTGAAGAAGCAGATCTCGCCGGACGCCGAGAGATCCACGATCGCGACGTTGGTGGACACGCGACCGGGGCTGACGTTGAGCGTCGACGCGTTGGGGGGTGGGCCGCCGCAGGGGTACACCGACACGAAGCCGGGCTCGTCGGGACCGACCGCCACCACGTTGACGGCGACGGCGGTCGCCTGTGACTCATCGGGGAGTCCGGCGAGCGGGCGCAGCCGCCTGACGTCCGCGGCGCCGAGGCGTCCGTTCCAACCACCGGTACCGTCGCGCGAGTCGGCCAGGCGGTCCCCGGCGCTCGGATGCAGCGAAGCGGCCGGGCCGAACTGCGGCGTGGGCTCGTAGTACCCGGTGATGTCGACCACGACATGGGTGTCCACGTTCGACAGCACGCACAATGCGCCGACGGGGTCGAGCCCCACCACGGCCGCCACTGCTCGCGTCTCGCCGGCGCGGACGTTGAGGTTGGATGCCACGGGCGGGTCACCGTCGCACGGGTAGGCGACGAGGAAGCCGTCTGCGGCCGGTTGGGTGACGGTGAGGTTGGCCACGACCGACCTGGGGGAACCGGCGAGTTGCCCGTCGACGTCGATCCAGCGCGGCGTGAACGCCGGGAGGCGGGCGCCGTCCGGATCCTCCCGCGAATCGTCCACACGCAGTGGTGTGATCGAGCGGAATCGGGTTGGACCCGTCGGCGTCCACCACCCGGTCACATCCACGAGCACGTCGGCGCTCGCCAGGCTGTACACGCAGATTCGGTGTTGCTGGTCGGGCAGGGCGATCACCAGACCCGGCGTGGGGAACCCGTCTCCCGACATGTTCAGATTGGATGTCGCCGGGCGTCCGTCGGCACACGCGAACACCGACAGGAATCCCGGTTCGGAGCTGATCGCCGTGATCGAGAGGGCGACCGCCGACGCATCCGACGCCACTCCGGTGGCAGCCAGGTCGATGCTCAATGCGCAGCCCGCTCCGATCGCCTCGATCACACCGCCGGTGCCGTCCCTGGTATCGATGATCCGCTCCGGCGTGGTGGCCGTGAAGCTGGCCATCGCCTTCGGATCGGCCGCCGGTCGAGTCGGGTCGGCGAGCGCTCCCGCAGCGCAGTCGACTCGGCCGGCTTCGGCCGCCGACACCACCGATGGGGCCACGGATGCCGTCTGACCGACGAACGCCACGGCCCACAGCACGGCGACGATCGCCGCACTGCGGGTGAGGCGCGAGTTGATCAGGGAAGGCTGCACGTGGGCGAACGTACCGCGTGCTCGCCGGGCGCCGACGTCGGCATCCCCGAATCGGGCACCGAACAGCGCTGCTCGTCGACCCCGAACGCGACCTCGGTGCTCCCGATCATTTGATCGGGGTGCCGGTGGCGTCGACGACCCACCAGACGCCGCCCTGGCCCTGGCCGTTCACGTCGCCCGCGGCCGAGTCCCCGGCGAAGTAGTAGAGCGGCCAGTCGCCGTACTTGAGCATGTTGCCCCCGTCGGGGAACGCGACGACCGAGAGCTTGGAGGCATCGAGGCCTTCGCCGACGGTTGGCGTGGTTCCGTCATCGACCAGCGATGGCGGCCAGTTCGACGCGCATCCGCCGACGCAGGTCGGCGAACCGGCCGAGTCCGGGTCGAACATGTACAGCGTGAGCCCGTCAGCGCCCACCAGCACGGTGCCGAGGCTCGTGTCGGCGAGCGAGATCGACGCCGCTCCGGCAGGCGCCTCGGTCACAGGGGCCGGTGCGGCGGTGGTGACCGGAGCCGGCGCTTCGGTCGGTGCCGCCGGCTGGGTTGCGGCGGCGGTGGCGGCCGGCGTCTCGGTGGTGGACGTGCTGTCGCTTCCGCCACACGCGGCAAGCGCCAGCAACGCGACGACGGCGGCAGTCCTCGAACATGAAGGCAGTGACATGGTTGCTCCTTGGGGTGGCGACCCGGGCGGGGTCGCTCGAACAACCGGTACGTCGAGTCCGTCGATCCGGTTCGCGACGGTCCGGAAGCGAGCCGTCAGTCGGGTTTGCGGGCGCGACTTGGCGGCACCCTGGGTGCCTCGTTGGGCATCTTGGGGTACACGGGTGGCCAGGGCGAATCGGGAATCCCTGCGGCCAGATCCTCGGCGAACTGCTCGACCAGCGCCGAGATGTCCTGCGGGTCGTCGTCCATCGAGGCCCACGGGTCGCCGGATGCTGCGAGGCGATTCGGCACGGTGCGGATCGTCAGGGCGTCGGGCTCGACCGTCATCAGTTCGTCCCACGCGATCGGCGTCGACACCTGTGCGCCGACGCGAGGCCGCACTCCCCATGCCCCGAACACGTTCTTGTGGGGCGCGTTCTGGTTGAAGTCCACGAACACGCGTCCCTCGCGCAGTTCCTTCCACCATTGATCGGTGATCAGGTCGGGGTGACGTCGAGCCAGTTCGCGGGCGACCGAGATCGACGCCGCCCGCACGGCGAAGCTGTCGAATCCGTCGACGACCCGCACGTAGATGTGGATGCCCTTCGACCCGGTGGTCTTGACGTACGACGTGATGCCCAGTTCGGCGAAGTAGAGACGCACGCACATCGCCGCTTCGCGGATGTGGTCGAAGTGCTGCCCGGGGGACGGGTCGAGGTCGATCCGCAGCTCGTCGGCCCACTGTGGCCGGTCGGCTCGGTACTGCCAGACGTGCAGTCCGAGCACGCCCATGTTGGCGGCCCACAACACGTGCGCCAGGTCGGCGATCACGAGTGCCCGTGATGGCGTGCCGTTGATCGTCTGGACCGTGGTCGTGGACAGCCACTCGGGCGCCGATTCGGGGATCCGCTTCTGGTAGAAGCCCTGCTCAGCGGCACCGTTGGGGAATCGCTCGAGCAGCACCGGACGATCGTGGATCCAGCGCATGAGCGGCTCGCCGACCGACAGGTAGTAGTTCGCCAGGTCGAGTTTGGTGGCGGTCACGGTGTCGCGTCCGGCACCGTCGACGGCCACCGACGCGAACATCACCTTGTTCGGATTCGTGATCTCGACGGTCCTCCCGTCGGCGATCAGCTCCACCGGTTCGCCGAACTCGTCTCGCTTGGCCACGCCCGAAGACTACGGGACGGCCGATTCCCCGCAGGCGCTGGTCACACGGTGCTGCGCTGGGCGCGGGCAGCGATCAGCCCGAGTCCCACGAACACCGAACCCGACACGTAGCGCCGGATCATCGGCATCGCCCGACCTCGCAGCAGCGCCCCACGAACGGCGCTGGCGACGAACGCCCAGGCACCGTCGGTGATGAATCCGAGCAGGACGAACATCGTCCCCAGGATCAGCGACTGGGTCCATGCCGGGCCGCGGTCGGCGTCGATGAACTGTGGCAGGAACGACAGGAAGAACAACGCCACCTTGGGGTTGAGGGTGTTGATCACGACACCCTGCGTGAACGCCCGCCGGTAACTCGTGGACGTCGTGGCGCCGTCCAGCCGATCGGGCCGTGTGAGCAGGGTGCGGATCCCCACGATGATCAGGTACAGGGCGCCCAACCACTTGACGATCGTGAACGCCGTCGCCGACGTGGCCAGCACCGCCGACAGCCCGACCGTGGCGGCGATCACGTGCATGAAGTTGCCGAGTTCCAGCCCGGCGACCGAGGCCAACGCCAGCGGGCGCCCGTCGCTCACACTGCGGTTCACGATGTAGGTCACCGCCGGACCCGGGATCAGCAGCAGGATCACCGAGGCGATCCCGAACGTCACGAGGTCGTGCAACGCGGGCATGTCGGCAACGTAGCGACCCACCGTGCCGGATCACGAGATGGTTTGCGACAGTGGATCACGGCGCCGGCAGCGGGTCGATGAAGACCAGACCTTGGTCGGCGCAGTACAACGGGGCATCGGTCTCGGTGAAGCGGTCGCCGCAGGTCCGGGCGTACCGTTCGTATTCGCTGCCGACCTCCGAACGCACGTACAGGTCGTCGCAGGCGACTCCGTCTCCCGCACCACATGCGTCGTACAGCGCATCCAACTCGGGGTTGTCACCGTAGGCCTGGCCTGTCAGCACTCCGGCGCTCAGGAGCTCGTCGAGATCCTGGTCACAGGCCGCGAAGACGGCCGTGAGCGTGGCGGTGTCGCTGTCCGACATGACGTCGCCGAACGTGGATCCGATCGTGAACGCGTCGCGTGCATCGGCGTCGTCGGCCACTGCCTCGGCGATGCACGTGGCGTCCTTCGGCGTGACGCCCAGGAATCCGATCGACTCGGAGACCAGCGCCACGTAGTCCCGCCGCAACCCTGCGCCGTCGTCCTGCTGCTGCTCGGACTGCGCCAATGCGTCGGTGAGGCGGGCGACCTCGTCGGCCTGATCGGCAGCGGATCGCTCCGCATCGTCGACGGAACGTTCGAGCTCGGCCAGCTTGTCGGCAGCACTGTCGGCCTCGGCTCGGGCTTCTTCGGCGGCCGCCGCGGCACGGTCGGCCTCGGCCCGCACTGCCAGGTACTCACTCGAATCGGTCACGTCCTTGGCACATCCGGCGAGCACGATCATCGCCGTCAGTGCGCAGGTCGCGACCAGTCGGAACGCCGTGCTTCCCGATCTCGTCACCTGAGTCCCCTCGCTCGTGTTCGAGCGCCGCCGATCAGCACCGCCGACCGGACGATAGTCGCGCCGGTCGGAGCATTTCCGGGACGCCCCGCTGTGCGAAAGTGGCGAATGAGCGAGCCAGCCAACGCCGAGCAACGTCGATTGTGGTCCGAGGTCGCCGGGCCGCGTTGGGTGGCCAGGGAGCGGATGTTCGAGACCCAGATCGGGCCGCACGGAGCGGCGGTGCTCGCACTGCTCAACGCCAAGCCGGGCGAGCGCGTGCTCGACGTCGGGTGTGGGTTCGGATCGACCTCGCTCGACGTCGCCGCCGCGGTCGGCTCCACGGGGTCGGTGTGCGGCGTCGACATCAGCGGCGCCATGATCGAGCGCGCCCGAGCCCGAGCCGAGGAGGCGTCCGTCGACCACGTCGAATTCGTGGTCGGTGACGCCCAGACCGACGATCTCGCCGGAGGCCGGCCGTTCGACGCTGTGGTGTCGCGGTTCGGCGTGATGTTCTTCGACGACCCGACCCAGGCGTTCACCAACATCGGGCACGCCGTACGGGCGGGCGGGCGGCTGGCGATCGTGTGTTGGCAGGGTGCGTCGGGCAACTCGTTCTTCGCGCTCGGCCCGTCGCTGATTCGGCCTGCGCTCACCGACCCGCCCCCCAAACCCGACCCGACCGCGCCCGGGCCCTTGGCCTTGGCTGATCGCGATCGACTGACCGGGCTGTTGCACGCCAGCGGCTGGTCCGACATCGAGATCACGCCGCTGACGGCTCCGTTCCGGATTCCCGGTGACGAGGACGATGCCGTGGAGGCCTGTCTGGGCCAGCTCACCGACAGCGAGTTGGGCCGCCTGGCCGAAACGCAGCTCACTCCGGAACGGCACGAGGCGCTGCTCGAGCAGATCCGGACCGAGCTGGCCGAGTCGCGAGTCGGTGCCGACCTCGTGTTCGAGAGCAACGTCTGGCTGGTCGGCGCCACAGCGGGCGTAACCTCCACCTCGTGCTGGCGGCGCTGGGCGATCTGGTCGAAGACATCGCCGTCGACGTGGCGTCGCCGATCAACGTGGCGTCCGACACCGACGCCAGGATCACGCGCCGGCGTGGGGGGAGCGCCGCCAACGTTGCCGCGTCGGCTGCCGCGATCGCCGGCTCGGCGCGGTTTCTCGGGCAGGTCGGCGACGACCGAGCCGGAGCGATGCTGATCGACGATCTGGCGGGGGGTGGTGTGGACGTCCAGCACGTGCGCCGGGCCGGGCGATCCGCCACGATCGCCGTCCTGGTCGACCCGTCGGGGGAGCGCACGATGCTGGTCGATCGGGGGTCGACTCGCGATCTGACGGATCCGGACGAGCGCTGGCTCGACGGCGTGTCGGTCCTGCACGTCCCGTTCTATTCGCTCGCCGTGGACCCGATCGCCACGACGGCAGGGACGCTGATCGAGTGGTGCCATCGACGCCGCATCCCGGTGTCGATCGACGTGTCGTCGGCGAGCGTGGTGTCGGCGTTCGGGGTCGACGCGGCGCGGGCGCTGATCGCCTCGCTGCGGCCGTCGGCGTTGTTCGCCAACCAGGCGGAAGCCGATCTGCTCGGGATCGCCGGATTGTTCGCCGGTGCCGTCACGTTCGTGAAGCGTGGCGCCCGAGCGGCCACCGTGTTCGCCACCGACGGGACGTCGTTCGTGGAGCCGGCGATCGGGATCTCGGCGGTCGTCGACACCACCGCTGCTGGCGATGCGTTCGCGGCAGGGGCACTCACATCACCCGACTGGCAGGACGACCCGGGTCGAGCGTGCCGAGCCGGCCATCGGTCGGCGCACGCGTTGCTGATCGGCCGGCTCGGCGCCTGAGCCGGCGTCCGGTCACGGCACTGCCCGGTCAGCCGTTCAGCCTGCGACCGAACACCAGGTCGCCGTCGTCGTAGCTGCCGATCCCCTCCGGGGGCAGGGCGGTCGATTCGAAACCCAACCGCTCGAGCAGGGCGATCGAACGCCGGTTGCGTGGGTCGACCGTGGCCCATGCTTGCTCGACGCCGTGGTCGGCCGCCAGCATCCGCAGCAGTGCCAAGCCGGCCTCGGTGGCATACCCCTCGCCCCACCAGGTCGGGCCGAACAGGTAGGCGATCTCGGCCGATGCCGGGGATCGTCCGAGGTGCAGCGTGGCCTCGATCCGACCCACGACGGTCGGCGGTTCGAGGTCGTCGGCGATCACGACCCAGTTCAACCAGCGCTCACCCCACTCGCCCGGATCGGTCGTTGCGAGATAGTCGATCCGTGCGTGGAGGGCGTCGAGCGTGGTGACGTCGGGGCCGCCGATGTACTCGCCGACGGCATCGTCGGCAAGCGCCGCCAGCAGGCCCGGGGCGTGGGCCAGGTCGAGCGGCTCCAGCGTGAGTCGCGGCGTGAGCAACCGTTCCCAGCGCCACACCTCCGGCGCCGCGGGGTCGTCGGTCGCGGTCGTGCCGACCTGGCGGAACCGTTGGCGAGCGAGGACCGAGGTGGATGCGCCGTGATCCGGCGACGTGTGGGCGACCGCCGTGGTGACACCGTGCCGACGACCGACCTCGACCGACCAGGCGACCAATTGCGAGGCGATCCCGCGCCCCTGGTGGCTGGGTGCGACCGAATATCCCAACTCGGCTGCACCGGCGTGGTCGGGTTGGCCCTTCCAGCCGCCGATTCCGACCAGGGTGCGGGTCGCGTCGGTCGCCACGGTGGTGATGCACTGCGGCCCCCACACGCTTCCCGGTTGGCGTGGGACGGTCGTGAGCAGGTGCGGGAGTGCCTCGGGGAATCCGATCCAACCCGGTTCCACACGCCATCCGAACCGCTCGGTGAAGATGCCGTCGCCCTCGATCAGGGCGGCGATCCATTCGGCTCTGGCCGGCACGAACTCGAGCACCCGATCACTCACGAACGCAGCCTGGCAGGCCGCCACCGACAGCGACGAGTGAGTTGTTCGACCCGTCACATGTGCAGGGCCTCAGATGTGCAGGGATTCAGATGTGGAGGGCCTCGTTCAGCGTGCCCCAGGTTCCCGTTCGCTGGCGGGCGATCACCTGGCCGGTCTGGCCGTCACGCAGGAACATGATTCCGTCGCGGCCGGACAGTTCGCGTGCCTTCACCACACCGTCGGGTGTCATCACGGGTGTGGCGGCCGTGACGTACAGGCCGGCCTCGACCACGCAGTCGTCGCCGAGGCTGATCCCGATTCCCGAGTTGGCGCCCAGCAGGCACCGTTCGCCGACCCGGATCTGCTCCTTGCCGCCACCCGACAGGGTGCCCATGATCGAGGCCCCGCCGCCCACGTCGCTGCCGTTGCCGACGACCACGCCTGCCGAGATCCTGCCCTCGACCATCGAGGTGCCGAGTGTGCCGGCATTGAAGTTGCAGAACCCCTCGTGCATCACCACCGTGCCTTCGGCGAGGTGGGCGCCGAGCCGCACGCGCGAGGCGTCGGCGATCCGCACGCCCGACGGCACGACGTAGTCGACCATCCGCGGGAACTTGTCGATGCCGTGGACGTGCACGATCTGGCCCGCTGTGCGGGCCCGCAGCCGCACGTCGTCGAGGTCGCTGACGGCGACCGGTCCGAGGCTCGTCCAGACCACATTGGTGAGGGCCCCGAAGATGCCGTCCATGTTGATCGAGTGCGGGGCGGCGAGTCGATGTGACAGCAGGTGCAGTCGCAGGTAGGCGTCGGCTGCCGATTCGGGGGCGGCATCGGCGTCGACCGTGAGGCGGATCGGCCGGACCGTGACGTTGCGGACCTCGTCGCGCCGATCGCGCATGCCCAACTGGACGTCGAGGTCCGGATGGGCCGAGGTCATCTCGTCGTCGCCGAACTCGCCCCACCCGAGCCACCGGAACCAGGCGTCGAGGGTCGAGCCGTCGGCGGCGATCGTGGTGAGGCCTGCGCCCCATGCCATGCGCGTCATGACCCGAGATCCTGCTCGGGCCGCAGCGTCGGGAACAAGACGACCTCACGGATGTTGTCGACGCCGGCCAGCAGCATCGCCACACGGTCCATGCCGATCCCGAGCCCGCCGGTGGGGGGCATGCCGTACTCGAGCGCCCGCAGGTAGTCCTCGTCGACGGTGCCACGCTCGGCGTCGCCGGCCTCTTTGGCGGCCTGCTCCTCCTCGAACCGGAGCCGTTGCTCGACCGGGTCGTTGAGCTCGGAGTAGCCGTTCGCCAACTCGCGGGCGTCGACGAACAACTCGAACCGTTCCGTGATGTGCGGGTCGTTGCGGTCGACCCGGGCGAGCGGGGAGATCTCGACGGGATGTCCGGTCACGAACGTCGGGCGCACGAGTTCGGCCTCGCACAGCTCTTCGAACATCGACTCGATCACCCGGCCCGAACCCCACGACGGGTGGTGATCGGCACCGTGTGCATCGGCGAGGGCGCGGGCCTCGTCGACCGGCATCGAGGGGTGCACGGTGACGCCGACCTTGTGGGAGACGGCGTCGCACATCGACAGGCGCGGCCAGGGATCGGCGAGATCGACCTGCTGCCCGCGGATCGTGATCACCGACGTGCCGAGCGCATCGATCGCAGCCTGCGTGATGAGGCGCTCGGTGATCGCTATCACATCGGTCCAGTCGGCGAACGCCTGATACAGCTCCATCATCGTGAACTCGGGATTGTGTCGGGTCGAGATGCCCTCGTTGCGGAAGATCCGGCCGATCTCGTACACCCGCTCCATGCCGCCCACGATCAGCCGCTTGAGGTGCAGTTCGAGCGCGATCCGCAAGTACAGCTGCATCTCGAGCGCGTTGTGGTGGGTGATGAACGGGCGAGCGTGGGCACCGCCGGCTTCGACGTGGAGCACCGGGGTCTCGACCTCGATGAACCCCTCGCCGTGCAGCGTGCGCCGGAAGCTGGCGATCACGGCGTGTCGGACCTGGAAATGTCGACGCGCCTGCTCGTTGACGATTAGGTCGGCGTAACGCTGGCGGAAGCGCGTGTCGGGATCGGTCAACCCGTGCCACTTGTCGGGGAGCGGGCGGACCGCCTTGGACAGCAGGGTCACGGTGGTCGGTTTGATCGACAGTTCCCCGGTTCGAGTGGTCATCACCGTGCCCGTGACGCCGACCCAGTCGCCCAGATCGAGCGCCTTGACGTCGGCGAACGCGTCGTCGCCGAGCACCGACTTCGACATGAACAGCTGGACCTGGCCGTCGCGGTCGCGGATCGTGGCGAAGACCAGCTTGCCGGTGTCGCGGAACAACATCACGCGCCCGGCGACGGTGACCACCGCATCGGTCTCGGCCCCAGGCTCGAGCGAGCCCCACGTGGTGCGGACCTGCTCGAGCGTGTGGGTGCGATCGAATCGGTACGGGTAGGGCTCGTCGCCGCGTTGGCGCAGATCACCGACCCGGCCGAGGCGGCGTGCCTTCTCGGCGGCCAGCCCGCTCCCCGTGTGCAGGTCGGGTGGCCCGAGGGGGTCGGTCGAGGTGGGTTCGGCGGTGTCGCTCACGATCGAGAGACGGTAGCCGCCGAACGCGCCGACGCGGGAGGGCGAATCCCCGTGAACTCGGTGCGGACCAGCCCGACGCCCTGTCTGCGGGCGGGCTGGGTAGCGTCTGGCGCGTGCCCGCCCGCTCGCTCTCCCGGTTTCGCCGCGTGTCGATCCTGGCCGCCGCTGGAATCGTGGGTGCTGCGGTGGTCGTGGCTGCCGGTCCACTGGACCGTGCTGCCACCGTGAGCAAGCCGGCCGCACGGGTCTGGACGCCGTCCGCCAACGTGGTCTCGATCTCCGACGTCGACGACGTCGACAGCTTCGTGGTGGAGGCCGCCGGGCGTGTGGCGACCACGATCCGAGGTGGGTCCGGCCCGGGGCGTGCCGGTTCGTTGGGAATGAGCCGGATCGTGCGCGGGGCCCAGGTGATCGACGCTCCGCCAGCCGGGTGGTTCGTGCCGGTGGTGTACGTGTCGTTCGACGACATCACCACCAACGCCTTGTACGGCTTCGAGATCTCCACCGACCTCGGCCCCGACACGGTCATCATGAACCAGCTCACCGCAGCACAGTCGGGCGCCGCGGTGGGTGACGTGATCGAGTTGCGGACGGTGTCGGGTTCGATCCAGTCGTTCACGATCGCACGGATCCTCTCGCACCAGGAGATTGGTGGGTCGGACCTGCTGTTCTCGCGCGCAGCGGTCGAACGACTCGGCGTCTTCAACGACACCAACGTGGTGGTGTACGGCATCGACTCGCGTGATGCGTTCGACGCCGCCGCGCTGGCGGAGGGGCTGACCGGCCGCACCGACACGAAGATCTCCCGAAGCTGGGACCTGCGCGATCCCGACGGGACCCTGAGCACACCACGCCTGCACGAGGCGTTGGGTCGACCGTGGTACCGGCCGTTGGCGGACGGCACGCTCGACATGCATCCCGACTGGAAGGCGGCGCATCTCACCGACGGGCGAGTGTTGCTGAACGCCTCGATCCCGATCCGTGCCCAGTGCAACCTCGGTGTTCTCTCCGATCTGCAAGCCGCGCTGGCCGAGGTCGCGGCGGCCGGCCTGGCGGGGACGATCGACGTGGCCAACGCCAATGCCTACGGCGGGTGTTACGCGCCGCGGCTGAGTCGCATCAGTGGCTACCTGTCCCGGCATGCCTACGCCGTCGCACTCGACACCAACACCGTGTCCAACTGTCAAGGCTGCACACCGCGCATGAACTGCGATGTGGTGCGGATCTTCCGCAAACACGGATTCGCGTGGGGAGGCAACTTCCGCCGCCCCGACGGGATGCACTTTGAGTGGGTCGGCGAAACGCGGCACCAGATCGCCTTCCCGTCGAAGTACTGCCCCAACCTCGTCGCCCCGACCACCGCGTCGGGGACGGCGGGCGACACCGTCGGCAGCGAGGTGTTGCTGGATGGTCTCGACACCGATTCGCACGAACACGACACGTGACGCGAACCCATCGGTCGTGACGACCAACGCACCGCTGGCGTAGCCTGACGGCGTGTCCGTTCGCTTTGTGATCATCGGTGGTGGCCCTGCCGGCCATCAGGCAGCCACCTACGCAGCCCGTCTCGGCGCCAAGGTCACCGTGATCGAGCGCGACGTGATCGGCGGAGCCGCCCACCTCTGGGACTGCATCCCGAGCAAGACCATGATCTCGACCGGTGGAGCGATCAGCTTCTCGCGCCGGATGCACGGCATGGGCCTGGAGGAAGCCAACCCAGAGGTCGACATCGAGGCCCTCAAACAGCGGATCGAGAGCATCAAAGGCCACTTGCAGGGCAACGCCACCTCGCTGTTGCAGAGCCAGGGGGTGCAGATGATCATGGGATCGGCTCGCTTCACCGGCACCCACTCGGTGCGTGTCGACGGTCCCGAGGGAACGCACGACATCGAGTTCGACTCGGCCTTGATCGCCACCGGGTCCCGGCCCCGCATCCCCGACTGGTGCACCCCCGACGGCGACCGGATCCTCACGACCCGCGACTGCTACCCGCCCAAGACCATCCCCGAGAGCATCACCGTGATCGGATCGGGCGTCACCGGCGTCGAGTTCGTCCACATGTTCGAGTCGTTCGGGGCCAAGGTCACGCTCGTCGTGAGCCGCCAACAGGTGCTGCCCGGGAAAGACCCGGAGGTGGCAGCCGTGCTCGAGGACGACTTCCTGCGGCGCGGCGTCAAGTTGCTCAAGGGCGCGCGTGCCGAGGTGATCGAACGAGACCCGGAGACCAACGACGTGATCGTCCGTTGCGATGACGGCCGAGTCGTGCGTTCCACGCATGCCGTGCTGGCGATCGGTTCGATCCCGAACACCGATTCGCTCGACCTCGAACTGGCGGGCGTCGAGTCCGATGCCGGCGGATACCTGCCGATCAACCACCACTGCATCACGAACCAGCGTCACATCTACGCCGCCGGCGACATCAGCGGCAAGTTGCCGCTCTCGTCGGTCGCCTCGATGCAGGGCCGCAAGGTGGCCGAACACGTGATGGGTCTCCACACGGTCGAACACCGCCACCTCGACTACGACAAGGCGGCCTCGGCGATCTTCACCGAACCCGAGATCGCCGACGTCGGGTTGGCCGAGGCCGAGGCGTTCGCCGTGGGACGCAAGATCCGCGTCACCAAGGTGCCATTCGCCACCACCGCCAAGGCGCTGATCAACAACGATCCGCGAGGGTTCGTGAAGATCATCTCCGATCCGGCCACGGGCGAGGTGTTGGGCGGGTCGATCGTCGGCCGCCACGCCGCCGAACTGATCTCGGTGATCGCCCTCGCCGTCACCGCCAACCTGCGGGTGAGCGACATCGTCGAGAGCCTGCTGGTGCACCCGGCACTCAGCGAGGCGCTCGCCGAAGCGGCCGAATGACCGAGCCGCCGGTCACCGATCACCGGGTCGTGAATCGGAACCAGGCGCCGCCGTCGGCGTCGGTGGAACCCTGCGCGTTCACGGCACGCACCTGCCACTCGTAGGTCGTCCTGGCGTTGAGGCCACTCGCCGACGCCGAGGTGCCGGCAACAGGCGTCCAGGTGCCGTTGCAGGTGGCGTCGAGGGTGGCGTCGACGCAGAACTCGTACGCCGTGGCGTCGGAGGACGCGCCCCAGCGCAGCGTCACCGGCGTGCGCTGCCGTGTCGCCCCGTTGCTGGGACCGGTCTTGGCGAAAGCCCCGGGCAGCGGTGCGGGCGGTGGGTTGCCGGCGGCGACCACGGCCGCCCCGGCATCGATGATGCCGGATCCGCAGACGGCGGAGCAGGTGGACCCGGCCGGGAACGGGCGCGCCGTCGATTGGATGACCTGGGTGACCTGAGCGGGTGTGAGCCCGGGGTTGACCGAGAGCACGAGCGACACGATGCCGCTCACGTGCGGCGTGGCCATGCTGGTTCCCTGGTACTTGGCGTACGAGTCGGCGCCGGGAGTCGTGGTGCCGGCGTTCAGGGTGGACAGGATGGTGTCGCCGGCGTCGGCGTTCTTGTCGCCACCCGGCGCAGCGATCTCGACCGAGTTGCCGTAGTTGCTGTAGTACGAGCGGTTCCCGGCCTTGCCGGTGGCGGCGACCGTGATCACGCCGTTGCAACTGGCGGGGGAGTAGGCACCGGCGTCAGCGTTGCTGTTGCCGGCGGCGACCACGACCACGGCCCCGGCAGCGTTGATCTCGTTGATCGCCGTCTGATAGGTGCTGCTGCATGCGCCGCTGCCGCCCAGCGAGAGACTGAGCACGCTGGCGGGGTTGGGGTTGTTCGGCACGCCGCTGACCGCCAGACCTGCCGCCCAGCGCATGCCGTCGACGATGTCGCTGGTGTAACCGCCGCACTTGCCGAGCACCCGGACCGGCACGATCTGGGACACGCGGTTGATCCCGGCGATGCCGAGGCCGTTGCCGGTCGCGGCGCCGATCGTTCCCGACACGTGGGTGCCGTGCCACGAACTGTTGCCGACCGTGCAGCCCCGGAAGAACGCCGTGCGCGTGTCGGCCGAGCTGATCCAGTCGCCTGCGTCGTGGGCGTCGTTGTCGCGGCCGTTGCCGTCGTTGCCGATCCGCGCATCCGAGACGAAGTCGTAGCCGCCGACGAAGCGACCGGCCAGATCGACATGGTCGAGATAGCCGGTGTCGATCACGGCGATCCGGATCGCGGCCGAACCCGTGGTCACGTCCCAGGCGGCGGGGGCGTTGACGCCGTACACCTCGCTCGAAGCCGGGTCGCTGAGGTCCCACTGGCCGTCGAAGCTGGGGTCGTTCGGCGTGTCCAAGGCCTGCATCAACTGGTCGGGCTCGACCGCAGCGACGCCAGGCCTGGCCCGCAGCTTGGCCATGACCGCCTCCAACTGGGCGGGGTCGGCCGCTGCGCCGAGTTTGACGACCTCGCTGCGGTCGCCGAACGCACGCAGTGCACGCGCCCCGCTCCCGGCGTCGCGCTCGAGCTCGGCCTGCCCGAGCCGCCGTCCGGGCTGGTCGAACGTCACGATCAGCTGGTCGGTGACCGCCGACGCTGCGGCGACCGGTGTGTCGAGCTCGGCGTGCACGTCGCCGGCAGCGGCGATCGTGCCGGCGCCGAGGACGGCCGCCACGGCGACGATGAACGGGCGACGGACGGAACGAGTCATCGGGTCAGTATGGGCGTCGGGTCGGGCGGCGTCAAAGCAAATTGCGAAGAGGCACCGCAGCGACGCTCGGACCGAACCGCTACTCGATCACGGCGACCACGTCGCCACCGCCGACCTTGTCGCCGGTGGCGACCTTGATCTCCTTGATCGTGCCGGCCTTGTCGGCGTTGATCTGATTCTCCATCTTCATCGCCTCGAGCACCACGATGCCCTGCCCGACCTCGACGGTCTGGCCGACCTGGACCAGCACCTTCACGATCGTGCCCTGCATCGGCACCGCGACCTGGCCGGAGCCGGCGCCGGCCCCGCTGCTGCCACCCGCAGCACGCTTGCGCTTGCCGGCCGCGGGCGTCGCCGCCGTGGCACCCGACTCGGGCACCCACATCGTGACCGCGAATCGCTTGCCGTTGACCTCGACCGTGGTGCTGCGTTCGACCATCGGCTCGTCCGACTCGGATGACGGAGCGGCAGGCGTGGCGTTCACACCGGATAGGTCGAGCACTTCCTCGACCCATTTGGTCGAGTGCGTGACGGCCGTGAAATCGGGGTGTCGCAGAATCGCCAGATCGGCCGGAATCGTGGTGGCCACACCCTCGACCACCATCTCCTCCAGCGCCCTGATCGTTCGGGCGATACAAACCTCCCGGTTACGTCCCCAGACGACCAGCTTGCCGACCAGGTTGTCGTAGTACTGCGAGATCTCGTCGCCGGCGTCGTACCCGCCGTCGAACCGCACGCCGAATCCGTTGGGGATCTGGAGCCGGTTGATCGGGCCGGGGGAGGGCAGGAACTTGCCGCCGGCGGGGTCCTCGGCGTTGATCCGGACTTCGATCCCATGCCCGTGGCGACGAGCCGCGACCTCGGCCTGCGTCATCGGCAACGGCTCGCCCGCTGCCACCCGGATCTGCCACTCGACGAGGTCGATCCCGGTGATGACCTCGGTCACGGGGTGCTCGACCTGCAGCCGCGTGTTCATCTCGAGGAAGAAGAAGTCGCCGTCCTGGTAGATGAACTCGACGGTGCCGGCGTTGAAATACCCGACCGCTTTGGCGGCTTTGACCGCGGCGGTGCCCATCGCTTCCTCCACACCGTCGGGCAGGCCGGGCGCGGGAGCTTCCTCGATCAGCTTCTGGTGCCGCCGTTGTGCGGAGCAGTCACGCGTGGACACCCAGACCACGTCGCCATGCTGATCGCCGACGATCTGGACCTCGACGTGGCGCGGCCACGTCAGGTAGCGCTCGACGTACACCTCGTCGCGCCCGAAGAACGCCTTGGCTTCGCGCTGTGCCGACGCCATCGCATGGTCGACCTCGGCGGCTGCGTGGACGACCTTCATGCCGCGTCCGCCACCGCCGAAGGCGGCCTTGATGCACACCGGCCATCCGTTGGCGTCGCCGAACGCCCGGATCTCGTCGGCCGACTGTGCGAACTCGGTCGTGCCGGGCACGATCGGTGCTCCGCCGCGGAGCGCAGCCAGGCGCGACGAGACCTTGTCACCCATCTCGTCGATGGCCTCGGGCGGCGGACCGATCCAGGTGACACCCATGGCGGTGATCGCCCGGGCGAAGTCCGGATTCTCGGAGAAGAAGCCGTACCCCGGGTGCACGGCGTCGGCCCCGCTCTGGCGGATCGCATCGAGGATGGCATCGGTGTTGAGGTACGACTCGGCCGCCGTGGACCCACCCAGCGCATACGCCTCGTCCGCCAGTCGCACATGGAGTGCGTTGCGGTCCAGTTCGGAGTAGACGGCGACGGTCGCGATGCCCATCTCGCGAGCGGCTCGGATCAGCGCGGACCGCGATCTCACCTCGGTTTGCGATCAGGATCTTCTGCAGCACGGGTGCCAATGTAGACGTCGTGGGTGACTCCGATCATGTTCCGGACGTGAGTGGGCCGGCCGGATTCGTCGCTCCCGCCCACTGGGTCGAGCAACGCGGCCCGCTCGGCTGGTCGATCTGGCGGGTCGCCGAGACGGTGAGCACCAACACCGATCTGGTCGATGCGGCCGCGGTCGGCGCCCCGGATCGGTCGGTCCTCGTCGCCGGCCATCAGACGGGGGGCCGCGGCCGTCTCGGCCGTCGATGGGACGCCCCGCCGGGCGCCAACCTGCTCGTGTCGTTCCTGTTCCGGGGCGTTCCCGACGAGCCGGCCGACCTGACCCACGCCGTGGGGGTGGCCGCCGTGGCTGCCGCAGGGTCCGCCGCGTCGGTGCGCGCTGTGCTGAAGTGGCCGAACGACGTGATGCTCGACGACCGCAAGTTGGCCGGCATCCTGGCGCAGCGTGCGGCCGACGGTTCGATCGTCGTCGGGCTCGGACTCAACGTCGGTTGGGCGCCTCCGGAGGGTGCCGCACTCGGCGAGAGCACCACGCCGGCGATCCTGCTGGAACGGATCGTCACGGACCTCGACGCGCTGCTCGGCATGCCGTCCGAACGACTCCACGAGCGATATCGATCGGTGCTGGGCACGCTCGGCCGGGCGGTCCGCGTCGAACTCCCGAACGCCGAACTCCGCGGCCGGGCGATCGACGTACAACGCGATGGACGGCTGCTGGTGCTGGACGAATGCTCGATCACCCACCGTGTCGACGTCGGTGACATCGTGCATCTGCGCCCCGACGGAGGTTGAGGCGCGAGGGCGAGGTGCCCGGAATCCGCCGACGCGTGCCGCTACCGTTCGATTCGTGCATCCCCTCCACGACCGTCGCCGGGTCGCTCGTCGACGTCCCGTGCTGCTGTGGGCGCTCCCGCTCACCGTGGCCATCGCGGCCGTCGGCGCAACCGGCGTGTTGCGTGCCGCCAACAGCCGAGTCGACAACGTGGAGCGGATCGACGGGCTGTCCGAGGTGCTCACCCAGGTGCCGGATCCCGACGACGAATCGATTCAGTATCCGGCGGTCAACTACCTCCTCGTGGGGTCCGACACGCGGCAGGGCGCCGACCCGAACTCGACCGACTACGGGGCGATCGGGAGCTCCAACGACGTCGGCGGCAATCGCAGCGACACGATCATGGTGTTGCGCCAGGAGCGCAACGGGGGAGCGGCGCTCATGAGCCTGCCGCGCGACCTGTGGGTCGAGATCGCCGGCACCGACCGATCGCAACGCATCAACACCGCCTACAACGACGGCCCGGAGCGGTTGGCGCGCACCGTCTCGGAGTCGCTCGGGATCCCGATCCACCACTACGTCGAAGTCGATTTCTTCGGCTTCAAGGACATCGTGGATCAGATCGGCGGGGTCGAGATCTGCGTCGAACTGCAGGCCCACGACGACAACAGTGGGCTGCAACTCAACCCCGGCTGCCAGGTGTTGGACGGTGTCATGGCGCTCGCATACGCCCGGAGCCGGCACTACGTGGAGTGGGACGGGACCGATTGGCGTGAGGACCCGCGTGCCGATCTCGGGCGGATCGAACGTCAGCAGGGCTTCATCCGTGCCGCCGCGGACCAAGCGCTGCACGACATGGCCTCGTCCCCCTTCAGCGCCGGCGACACGATCTCGGCGGTCGCCGACTCGGTCCGGATCGACGCCTCGCTGGATCCGATCGATGCCGGCAAGGCGCTCCGCCAAGCGGCGCAGGTCGGGCTCCACACCTACGCACTGCCGGTCGCCAACGACACCGTCGGCGACGCCGCCGTGCTGCGGCTGGGGGACGGAGCCGAGGCATTGCTGGACTACTTCCGTGGCGTCGGGCCGGCCCCCGCCCAGTTCGAGACCGTCGGCGCCGCCGGGTAACCCGGCGCGGGTCCTCGTCTCCGTTACCCTGAGCGCCGCATGAAAGCGCTGATCCTCGCCGGTGGTGCCGGCACTCGCTTGCGTCCGATCACACACACGCGGGCCAAGCAGTTGGTGCCGGTCGCCAACAAGCCGATCCTGTTCTACGGGATCGAGGCGATGGTCGCCGCCGGGATCACCGACATCGGGGTGATCGTGGGCGACACACGCGACGAGGTGATGGCGGCGGTCGGCGACGGGGCGCAGTTCGGCGCCCACGTCACCTATCTGCCCCAGGATGCGCCGCTCGGCCTGGCGCACTGTGTGCACATCGCCCGCCAGTTCCTGGGCGATGACGACTTCGTGATGTACCTGGGCGACAACCTGCTCGAGCAGGACTTGGCAGCGTTCGTCGCCGCCTTCGAGGCGGAGCGCGGCGGGAGCGAGCCGCCCGCTGCCCAGATCCTGCTCAAGCGTGTTCCCGACCCGCAACGGTTCGGGATCGCCACACTCGACGCCGACGGCAACGTGGTGGCGCTGGTCGAGAAGCCGGCCGACCCCCCGTCCGACCTCGCACTGGTCGGCGTGTACCTGTTCACGCCGCGTATCCACGACGCCGTGGCAGCAATCGAACCGTCGCCCCGCGGCGAACTCGAGATCACCGATGCCATCCAGTGGCTCGTCGACCAGGGCGAGCGTGTTCGCTGCGAACTGCTGACGGGCTGGTGGATCGACACTGGCAAACTGACTCCGCTGCTGGAGGCCAACCGGCTGTTGCTCGAGAAGATCGACGTTTCGATCGAAGGAAGTGTCGACGAGTCCTCGACGATCGACGGTCGGGTGATCGTGGCCGCGGGTGCCACCGTCACCAACTCGACGATCCGGGGTCCGGTGGCGATCGGTGCCGGTGCCCGGATCGTGGACAGCTTCATCGGTCCCTTCTCGGCGATCGGCCGGGACTGCGTGGTGGAGCGATCCGAAGTCGAGCACTCCGTCGTGATGGACGGCTCATCGATCGTCGACATCGCCCGCCTGGAGGACAGCCTGATCGGGTCGAATGCGACCGTGCAACGCAGTCGCCAGCGGCCGCGCGCGCTGCGCCTGATGGTGGGCGATCACTGTCAGATCGACGTGGAGTGACGATGGCGGTCGATGTAATCGAATTCGGTGCTCGGCCGGCCACGATCGACGGTGTGTTGGTGGTCACCATGAAGCAGGTCTCCGACGCCCGGGGCACCGTGCGCGAACTGTTCCGCCGATCGGCATTCGAATCGATCGGAGTCGACCTCGGTCGCTTCGAACAGGTCAATCTCACCGAGTCCAGCCGCGGCACCGTTCGCGGGATGCACGCCGAGCGGATGACCAAGCTCGTGTCCGTCGCCTCCGGGCGTGCGCTCGGCGCCTACCTGGATCTGCGACCCGACTCAGCGACGTTCGGCTCCACCGAGACGGTCGAGCTGCGGCCCGGCGTCCAGGTGCTGGTGCCGTCCGGTGTGGCGAATGGGTTCCAGGCGCTGACCGACGGCTGCCAGTACGTGTACTGCTTCGATGCCGAGTGGCAGCCAGGCATGGCGGGTTGGGCGTGCGATCCGCTGGACCCAGCGCTCGGGTTCGAGTGGCCGATCCCGGTCGACCCGGATGATCCGTCCCAGATCTCGGTCAAGGACCGCCAGGCGCCGTCGTTGGCGTCGGTCCGAGCCCTCCTGGAGGCAGGTTCATGAAGCTGTTCGTCACCGGCGCAGCCGGTTTCATCGGATCCAACTACGTCAGGTGGGTGCTCGCCAACAGCGATCACTCGGTCACCGTGTTCGACAAGCTCACGTATGCCGGCAACCTCGACAACATCCGTGACCTGCTCGACGATCGTCGTTGCCGGTTCGTGCAGGCCGACATCTGCGATCAGGATGCGGTGACCGAACACTTGACCGGTCATGACGCGGTCGTGCACTTCGCCGCCGAGACCCACGTCGACCGATCGATCGACGATCCGTACGCCTTCGTCCACACCAACGTGTTCGGTACCAACGTGTTGTGTGATGTGGCGCGTCGCGCCGGGATCGAGCGCTTCCTGCACATCTCCACCGACGAGACGTACGGGTCGATCGAGCACGGCTCGTTCGTCGAGACCGATCTGCTCACCCCGCGTTCACCGTATTCGGCGGCCAAGGCCGGGTCCGATCTGCTGGCGCTCAGCTACCACACCACCTACGGCCTGCCCGTGTTGGTCACTCGCTGCTCCAACAACTACGGGCCCTACCAGTTCCCCGAGAAGCTGATCCCGCTGTTCACCACGAACCTGCTCGACGCCAAACAGGTCCCGCTGATGGGCGACGGTGGGAACGTCCGCGACTGGATCCACGTCGAAGACCACAATCGCGCCGCCCAACTCGTGCTCGAACGCGGCGACGTCGGCGAGATCTACAACATCGGCGCCCACAACGAGATCACCAACCGCGACATCACCACCCGCCTGCTGGCCCTCACCGGCCGCGACGAGTCGGCGATCGATTGGGTTCCCGACCGGCTCGGCCACGACCGCCGCTACAGCGTCGACATCGCCAAGATCAGTGCGCTCGGGTGGCAGGTCGAGCGCGACTTCGACGCCGGTCTGGAACACACCGTCGAGTGGTACCGGTCGCACCGCGACTGGTGGGAGCCGCTCAAGGCTCGCGTCGGGCTGTGAGCGAGGATCAGCCGTGAAGCTGCTCGTGACGGGCGCCACCGGTCAGCTCGGCCACGATCTCGTGCGCACGGCGCGCGCTGCCGGCGACGAGACCGTGGCACTGGGTCGCGCCGACCTCGACGTCGGCGATCGTGCCGCCGTCGATGCCGCCGTGCGCCACCACGCCCCGGACGTGATCGTCAACTGTGCGGCGTGGACGGCGGTCGATGCCTGCGAGACGGACCCCGATCGGGCGATGCGCGACAACGCCGATGGCGTGCGCTGGTTGCGTGAGTCGGGCACTCCGTTCGGGGCGCACCTGGTGCAGATCAGCACCGACTACGTCTTCGACGGCATGCTCGACCGCCCGTACCGCGAGGACGATCTCCCCAACCCGATGTCGGTGTACGGCCGTTCGAAACTGGCCGGCGAAGTCGCCGCCGGGCCCGACGCCACGATCGTGCGCACGTCCTGGGTGTGTGGTTTCGCCGGCGCCAACATGGTCAAGACGGTGCTGCGGTTGCTGGGCAGCGAATCGCCGCTGCGTTTCGTCGACGACCAGCACGGCTGCCCCACGTTCACCGCCGATCTTGCCCCTGCCGTGCATCGCCTGGCCAGCGAGCGCCGGTCGGGCATCCACCACGTCACCAACCAGGGCGCCGTGAGCTGGTACGAGTTCGCGCGCGACATCGTGGCGGCCGCCGGACGCGATCCCGATCTGGTGCACCCGATCAGCACCGATCAGCTGCAACCGGCACGCCCGGCGGCGCGCCCCGCCAACGGCGTGCTCGACAACGCTGCCCTGCGTGAGGCCGGCATCCCGCCGATGCGGCACTACCGCGAGCCGCTGGCAGAGCTGCTCGACCGGCTCATCCGGCTCGCCTGACCCGAGCAGTTCGCGGACGCCCTCGTCGCCGCGCCGTACCCTGTCGCCGATGGGATTCACACGCGCCGAACTCGAGGCGTGCCGCGACGTCACCGTCCCCGATCTGGTCGGGCCGGACCTGAAGCTGCTGTTCGTAGGGATCAACCCCGGGCTGTGGACCGCGGCGACCCAGATCCACTTCTCGCATCCCGGCAACCGGTTCTACCCGGCGTTGTCGGCGGCGGGAGTGATCGACCGGGACATCGACCGTACCGGCGGGATGATCGACGCCGATCGGGCGGCGCTGATCGAACGCGGCATCGGCATCACCAACGTCGTCGCCCGGACGACTGCCAAGGCGTCGGAACTGTCGGCCGCCGAACTGCGGGCGGGCGGGGAGCGGCTGCGTCGGTTCGTCGCCGAACACGCACCACGCGTCGTGGCGGTCGCAGGCATCACCGCCTATCGCACTGCCTTCGCAGCGCCGAAGGCAGCACTCGGTCGGCAGCCCGAACCGTTCGAGGGCGCCGCCCTGTGGATCGTGCCGAACCCGAGTGGGCTCAACGCCCACGAGACCGTGGAGAGCCTCGCCGCCGCCTACCGGGCCCCTGCCGTGGAGGCCGGAATTGTTCCCGCACGCTGACGATCGGAGCCGTTCGCCGAGGCTGGGCTGACATGGGGGGTGGGCTGACATGATGGGGGCGTGCCGGAACCGTTGCGCGTCGCCTACACGCTGGAGCACTGCTGGCATCCGGTCCCCGGCGGTTCGGCGGTCGCCGCCAATCGCGTGGCGGCGCTCCTCGACCAGCGTGCCGACGTGGCGCTGATCGGTGTCGCCGGCCGCCACCGGCGCCCACCGGACTCGCCGGCGCACGTCGCCCCGGTTGCTGTTCGGCAGCTGCGGTTCGGTCGCCCCTGGTTGTACGAGACGTGGAATCGATGGGAACGTCCTCGGGTCGAATCGGTGACCGGCCGGGTCGACGTGTGCCACTCGGCGGTGGCGATTCCCGCCCCGTCGAGGGCGCCGAGCGTGGTGACGGTCCATGACATCGCGTTCGTCCACCACCCGGAGTTGTTCAGCGGTCATGGCGCTCGCGTCATGACCGCCGGGCTGGAACGATGCCGGGCGGCGTCGCTGGTGCTGTGCCCGAGCCGAGCAACGATCGACGAACTGACGGCGATCGGCTTCGACCCCGGTCGGCTCCGACACGTCCCGTGGGGTGTCGATCGCAGCCTGGCCCTGGCCCACGACGTTGCGGCTGTACGTGAACGACTGGCGCTCCCCGAACGGTTCGTGCTGTTCGTCGGCACGGTCGAGCCGCGCAAGAACCTGCCGCGCCTGGCCGAGGCCACCGCCCGGCTCGGTCTCCCACTGGTGGTCGCCGGCGCTGACGGATGGGGGGAACGCCCAGTGGCTGCGGGCACCGTGCGCTTCCTCGGTTTCGTCGACGATCATGTGCTGGCGGGGTTGTACGGGGCGGCGACGGTGTTCGCCTACCCCAGCCTGCAGGAGGGATTCGGCATGCCGCTGCTGGAGGCGATGGCGGCCGGGGTCCCGGTCGTGACCAGCGACCGCTCGGCCACCGCCGAAGTGGCGGGCGATGCCGCTGTCCTCGTCGACCCCAACGACGCCGGATCGATCGCGTCGGGCATCGACACCGCTGCCGGCGATCGTCAGACGTGGATCGCCAGAGGCCTGCAGCGGGCTGCCCAGTTCACCTGGGACCGCACCGTCGAACTCACCGTCGATGCCTACCGCGAGGCGGCCCGGCGATGAGCGAGGACAGGCTGTTTGTCGCCGTCAACCTGACCTGGCTGGCGCCCGGCCGGGTCGGTGGGAGCGAGCAGTACCTGACCCGTCAACTGGCAGGACTCCCCGACGACACGGGCACCGATGTTCGACTGTTCGCGGCGTCGACGTTGGCCGACGCCCATCCGGAACTGGCACGCCGGTACCCGATCGAGACGATGCCACTGCGCGGCGACATTCGGGGCGGGCGGCTGGTGGCGGAACACACCTGGCTGGCGGTCCGCACCCGGCGCGCCGACGTCGTTCACCACGGCGGGGGGACGGCGCCCCTGATCGGCCACCGACCGATCGTGCTGACGGTCCACGACCTGCAATACCTGGAGTTCCCGCACTACTTCTCCCGGGCGCGGCGCGCCTACCTGCGGGCGATGATGCCGCAGTCGGTGCGGCGGGCGGCGGTCGTCACCACCCCGTCGGCGTTCGTCAAGGGCACCGTGGTCGACGCATTCGGTGTCGATCCTGAGCGCGTGCACGTGGTTCCGCACGGCGTACCGACCGCCGCCCAGGTGACGCCAGAGGCGATCGCTGCGGTCCGGGCCGAGTTCGGCCTGGGCGACCGCCCGTATCTCGTCTACCCGGCGATCACCCATCCCCACAAGGGCCATTCCGTCCTGATCGACATGCTGGCGCACGGCGCTGATCTCGATCCGTCGCTGCTGTTGGTGTTGGTCGGCGGGGAGGGCTCCGCTGAGTCGTCGCTGCGTGCCCAGATCGAGCGCTCGGGCGTCGGCGACCGCGTGGTCCGACCGGGTCGCGTGTCCGATCACACTCGCGATGTGCTCATCGCCGGTGCTTCGGCGCTGGTGTTCCCGACCGAGTACGAGGGGTTCGGTGCGCCGTTGATCGAGGCGATGCTGCTCGGCACCCCGGTCGTGTGCAGCGCCCGAGCGGCGGTCCCGGAGGTGGCCGGCGATGCTGCCATCGTGGTGGTCGACGCCGACCCCCAACGGTGGGCTCGTGCGGTGACCGATGCGATCGACCGCGGTTCGTCGCTTCGCCAGGCAGGGTTCGAGCGGGCACGCGGGTACTCGCTCGCCGTATCGGGGGCTGCGTTGTTGGAGGCCTACCGGGCAGCCAGCAGGATGGACCGACCGTGAAGATCATCGTGCTCTGCCCGCATTTCGAACCCGACACGGCGCCGACCGGCACGGTGATGACGCGAATCGTCGGTGAACTTGCCGTGCTCGGCCACGAGTTGCACGTCGTCACCGCACTGCCGTGGTACCGCCGGCACCGGATCGAGCCGGGCTGGACGGGACGGTGGATCCGCACCGAGACCACGCCGTGGGGTTCGGTCACGCGGGTCCACCCGTTCCCGGGTGAGGACAAGTCGAACCTGCTGCGACGGGCGTTCGGATTCGTCGGGTTCTCGGCACTGGCCGGGTTGGCCGGCGCCCGCGCTGGAGGTTGGACCCGTCGGGCAGATGCCGTGATCGCCATGTCGCCCCCGCTCACGCTCGGCCTGACGGGTTGGATCGTGGCGCTCTGGCACCGGAGTCGGCTGATCTTCAACGTCCAGGACGTCTTCCCCGACGCTGCCGTCCAGACCGGGGCGATCACCGACCGCCGCGTGATCGCCGTCGCCCGCTGGCTGGAGCGCGTGACGTACCACCGGGCAGCGGCGGTGACCGTGTTGAGCGACGGACTGGGCGAGAACGTAAAGGCCAAGATCCGCCCGGCGCACCGGCCTGCGGTGCACGTGATCCCGAACTTCGTCGACACCGAGGCGATCCGTCCGATGGACCGCCTGACTCCGTACCGGACCGAGCTCGGGATCGGATCCGAGCCGGTGGTGCTGTATGCCGGCAACATCGGCTTCTCGCAATCGCTCGACCTGGTCGTCGACGCCGCCCGCCGGATGCCACACGTGACGTTCCTGATCAACGGCGACGGCGCAGCCCGCCGCCAGACCGAACACCACGCCGCCGGCCTGTCGAACGTGCGCTTCGGGGAATACCAACCGACCCAGCGCCTGGGTGAGGTGCTGGCCACCGGCGACGTCCACGTCGTGCCGCTGCGAACCGGGCTCGGCGACGTGAGCGTGCCGTCCAAGACGTACTCGAGCCTGGCCGCCGGCCGACCGGTCGTGGCGGCGATCGACCGAGGTCAGCGCGATCCCGGAACTGTTGCGGTCAGCGGGTGCGGGGCTGAGCGTCGAACCCGATCAGATCGAACCGTTCGTGACGGCCCTCGAGCGACTGCTCGCCAACCCCGATCAGGCGGCCGACATGTCGCGTTCGGGTCGCGCCTGGGCCGAACTGCACGCCTCTCCGGCTGCCGTCGGTCTGCGCTACGACCAGCTCCTGAAGCAGGTCACGGCACGCTGCCCGTCCGGGGGCCGATTCGGCCGATAGCCTGCGGCCCGTGGCAAGTTCCTCCTCGACCAAGAAGGCCGCCAGACTGGCGCAGAAGGGCAAGGGCCGCAAGGTCCGGTTCCAGGGCGGCACCGTGTTCCCGGCTGCCGTGGCGCTCACCTTGATCCTCGGCGTGGCGTTGATCGCCTACTCCCGTCAGTCGCTCCCGGCCGCCGACGAGTCTCGCCCCACCGTCAACGACCACTGGCACGCTGCCTACGGGTTCTACCTGTGCGACACGTGGTACCAGCTCAAGGGCAATCTGGAGGACGTCGACTCCAACGGCCAGTTGGTGAATCAGAACTTCCTGCGGACGGGGATCCACAGCCATGACGACGGCGTCATGCACTGGCACCCCTACACCTCTCGCGCCGTCGGCCGGAACGCCACGCTCGGTGTGTTCCTGGAGACGTACGGGGTGGAGCTGACCAACGACACGCTCACGTTCCCCGATGCACAGCCCGGGATGGGTTCCACCGACACGTACGACGAGGCCACGACCCAGTGCGACGGCGAGGACGCCGAACTGTCGGTCAAGGCGTGGAACAGCTTCAGTGACACCGACGGCGGCAAGCGGTACATCGCCAACATGGACCGGATCCACCTCGACGACGACGGCATGGTGTTCGCCGTCTACTACACGGCCGAGGGTGCGCCGCAGGTCATGCCGCCGTGGTCGCAGGACCTCCCGGCGCTGGGCGCTGCGGACAGCAACCAGGTCCGGCCCGAAGACCTGCTCCAGACCGATCCGTCGGTCTCGACCGGCTCGACCCCGGCAGACTCGACTCCGGTCGAGTCGACCCCGGGTGCCACCGCAGCGCCGACCACGCTCGGCTGATCGCATGCACGCCGTCGTCCTCGTCGGCGGATTCGGCACCCGCCTGCGCCCGCTCACCAACACCGTCCCCAAGCCGATGCTGCCGGTCGTGCACCGGCCGATGATCATGCGGCTGGTCGAACGACTCTCCGCCGGTGGCGTGACCGACGTCGTGCTGGCGTTGGGTTTCAAACCAGAGCCGTTCCAGCAGGCGTTTCCCGACCAGACCCACGACGGGGTGCGGATCCACTACGCCGTCGAACCCGAACCGCTCGACACCGGTGGGGCGATCGCCTTCGCAGCCAGGGCGGCCGGAGTCGACAGCACATTCGTGGTCGCCAACGGCGACGTGATCACCGACCTCGACGTGGGCTGGTTGTGCAGCGAACACCGTCGGCTCGGAGCGCTGGCCACGATCCACCTCACACCGGTCGCCGATCCGTCGGCGTTCGGGGTCGTCGAGATGGACGGCGACGGATGCGTGCAGCGTTTCGTCGAGAAGCCGGCGCCAGGCGAGACCGAGTCGAACCTGATCAACGCCGGCACCTACGTGTTCGAACCGTCGGTACTCGACCTGATCACGCCCGAGCGCCGGATCTCGGTGGAGCGTCAGACGTTCCCCGAACTCGTCCACCAGCGCAACCTGATGGCGGTGTCGACCGAGGACTACTGGATCGACACGGGTCGACCCGAGCTCTACCTGCGGGCCAATCTCGACCTCGTCGACGGGCGGCGCCCCGGGCTCGACGTCGACCCCCACCACGCCTCTGCACGTGTTGCCGCATCGGCGCAGGTCGACGCGAGCGTGATCGGTGCCGACTCGATCGTCGCCGCCGAAGCCGTGGTCACACGATCGGTCCTGCTCCCGGGAGCATCGATCGGCGAGCGGGCCTCGGTGATCGACTCGATCGTGGCCGGTCGGGTCGGTGCCGGTGCAACGCTGCGCGGTGCTGTCATCGGCGCCGGTGAAACCGTGCCCGACGGTGCCACGGTGGACGGTCACACGCCGCCCGCCTCCTGACCGCATGACCCTGTTGGCGTCGCGACGTCGGCCATGATGTCGATGATGGGCCCAACCGACACGCCGGCCGCGACGGCCGCGGAGCGCTGCTGATGCACGCCGTCGTGGTGGGTGGGGCCGGGTTCATCGGTTCGCACGTGGTCGACCGGCTGCTGGCAGACGGCGAGATGGTCGACGTGGTCGACGATCTGTCGCACGGTGGCCTGGGCAATCTCGCCGACGCGCGCGTCAGCGGCGGAGAGTTGAAGATCCACCACCTCGATGCGGGCAGCCCCGAAGCGGCGTCGTTGGTCGGCATGCGGCGCCCCGACGTGATCTTCCACCTGGCAGCCGTGCCACGGGGCGCGGTGCCCACGTCTGCGTTGGCGCGGGCGCTCGCCACGTCGATGTCGCTGCTGGAGGCGGCGCGGGTGCATGCCGTGCCCAAGGTCGTGGTGGTCGTGCCGGCGACGGCCATCTACGGTCGTCCTGCCAGCAAGGACATGCCGCTCAAAGAGGCGGCGTTGCAGCCGCGCAATGTGCGCGGCGTCATCGCCCGAGCCACGATCGATCTGCTCGAGACGTACCGCGAACTGCATGAGGTCGAGTTCACCGTGTTGGCAGCCGGCACCGTGTACGGCCCCCGTCAGCGGCCCGATGGCGGGCTGGTCGCGGCGCTGATCGACGCAGCCGACCAGCGTCGACCACCGATCGTCACCGGCGACGGCCGCCAGACCCGCGACCTGCTGTTCGTCGACGATGCGATCGACGCCATCGTGCGTGCCGGGAGCCGGGGGAGCGGGTTGGTGATCAACATCGGAACGGGTGTCCAGACGTCGGTGTCGGCGCTCTGGGATCTGGTCGCCGGGCCGGGCGCGCCCAAGCCCGTCCCCGCCATGGCCCGCCCTGACGAGATCCAGCGTTTCGCCGTGTCATCGGTGCGTGCCCGGATCCACCTCGGCTGGTCATCGTGGACGCCGCTGGCGGAGGGTCTCGCATCGTTGCGGTCGTCGCGCTAGCCCGGATTGGTCACGACGGCGACGTGTCGATCGAGCGGTCAGCTGAACAATCACACATGCGGGTCAGCTCGCCGTCGCCGCAGCAATCGTGGCGGTGGCCAGCGACGCCGCCAGGTGCGGCGTGCGCATCACGGTGTGGGTCACGACGCATGCCACACCGAGCGCTTCGATCTCGCCGGCTGCACCGGCGTCGACGGTGTCGACCACCAGCGTGGCAGCGATCTCGCGGTAGAGCGTCGCCACCCCGGTGACGCTGGACTCGTACCCGAGCTCACCCAGCATCCGGTCGGCGGGACCCTTGAGGGCGGCGCCGCCGACGATCGGTGACACAGCAACGACCGAACTCCGGCGGCGTGCCAAGAGCTCGTCGACGCCCGGCAATCCGCGCAGCGGCCCGATCGACACGATCGGATTGGACGGGGCGATGACCACCACATCGGCCTCCGTCAGCGCTGCAGCGGCGGCGTCGGTGAGCTGCGCATCGTCGTGCTCGAAGCTCACCGAGGCGACCGCCACCGAGTGCCGGAGCCGCACGAAGTAGTCCTGGAACGAGATCCGTTCGCCGCTTCCGGCAAGTGTGATCACCGTCCGAAATTGCGAATCGGTCATGGGCAACAGCCGCGCCCCCACCCGCCATGCGGCGCCGATCTCGGCGGTCACCTCGGTCAGCGTCGCCCCTTCGGCGAGGCGTGCCGTCCGGTAGCAGTGGGTGGCGAGGTCGCGGTCGCCGAGGTTGAACCAGGTCGGTGCTGCGGCCGATTCGGGCGGACGCACCTCGGCGTAGCGCTGCAGGGCCCCCATCGCATTCCACGTCTCGCCCGCCAGCCCCCATCCGCGCTCTGGATCGATCGCTCCGGCGAGCGTGTAGGTGATGGTGTCGATGTCGGGGGAGATCGACAGACCGTGCAGGACGGTGTCGTCCCCGGTGTTCACGATCGCCGTCACCTCGTGGTCGTCCAATGCCAACAGACCCGACAGGTACCGGGCCGCACCGACTCCGCCCGCCAACACGGTCACCCTCATCGTCCAGCCCTCATCGCGGTTCGGTACAGATCGACCAGCAAAGCGGCCGTCCGGTCCCAGGAATAGCGGCCCAGATTGTGGTGACCGGCCGTGATCAGGTTCAGGCGGTGCACGCCGTCGGTGATCGCCCGGTCGAGCTCGGCCGCGAACAGGCCGGGGTCGCGCCCGGCGACCAGCACGACACCGGAACCGGCCACCTCGCCGACGGCACCGACATCGCTGGCCACGACCGGCGTGCCGGCCGCCTGGGCCTCCAGCAGCGGAAATCCGAACCCTTCGTCGAGCGACGGATAGGCCACGACCGCCGCTCGCCGCATCAGCCAGTGCTTGAGCGCATCGTCGATGGTTCCGAGTCGGCGCACACGCGAAACCACCGCCGGGTCGAGCTGGGCGATCGCCTGGTCGACGGCGGCCGTGTCATCTCCCGCCGCGCCGGCGAGTACGAGGCGCAGTCGAGGATGCGAATCGGCCACGATCGCGAACGCCTCGATCAGGAGTGGGAGGTCCTTGCGACGTTCCTCGGTCCCGATCGCGAACACGAACGAGTCGCCGGCCAACCACGGCTCGATCGAACCGGGATCAGCGAGGCCGACGTCGGCGAGGGGTGGGGGCGGCCCGAGCGGGATGACCGCGATCCGATCCATGCCGAACACCTCGCGCACGTGGTCCGCGGTGTCGGTCGATGGCACGTGGATCCACGCCCCGGAGTCGACTGCCCGGCGGAGTCGAACACCGGCTCGTCGCACGATCGGAGTGGCGCGCTCGGGATGTCGGAGGAACCAGCAGTCGTACACCGAGACGACCGCCGGTCGGCTCGACGGGGGCACCACGTAGTTGGTGCCGTGGACCACGTCGGCCGGCTGCAGCCATCGATCCCCGCTGGGCCGATCGCTGACCGCCCACAGGCGCGAGGCCACGATGCCCGGCAGCGGCAGCCGCCGGTGACCCGGCTGCGGCGTCGAGCGAAAGCTCACCAGGTACGGCTCGACCCGCACGTCGGCACGCCGCTGCAGCGCTGTCAGGATTCCCGCTGCGGCGACACCCACACCTGTGCGGTGGCCGTACAGCGGGCCCACGTCGAGGGCGACGCACAACCGTTGCTGGTCTTCGACGGGAGGGACCTGATCCATGGTGGCGGGCCACGGTAGCCGCTGTTCGGTTGCCGACCACCCTAGACTCCTGCCCCTCACCGCCTCGGAGGACTCGAATCGTGCCAACTGCGTTCATCACTGGGATCACCGGCCAAGACGGTCAGCACCTCGCCCAATTCCTGCACGACCAGGGGTACGCCGTGTATGGCCTGGTCAAGGGCCAGAGCAACCCGCGGATCGCCGCTGTGCTGGAGGAGATGCCGTTCATCGAGACGGTGCCGGGAGACCTGGCCGACCTGCCCTCGCTGGTGTCGGCGCTCGAGGTGGCACAACCCGACGAGGTCTACAACCTGGGCGCGATCAGCTTCGTGGCGATGAGCTTCAACCAGGCCGAACTGACCGCCAACATCACCGGACTCGGGGTGTTGCGCATGCTCGAGGCGATCCGCATGGTGGGAGGATCGCGCAGTAACCCGATCCGCTTCTACCAAGCCTCGTCGTCGGAGATGTTCGGAAAGGTCCGCGAGACTCCCCAGACCGAGGCAACCCCGTTCCACCCGCGCAGCCCGTACGGCTGCGCCAAGGTGTTCGGCCACGACATCGTGGTCAACTATCGCGAGAGCTACGACATGTTCGCCTGCTCCGGAATCCTGTTCAACCACGAGGGCCCTCGGCGCGGCCACGAGTTCGTCACCCGCAAGGTGACCACGGCGGCAGCCAGGATCAAGCTCGGTCTGCAGCAAGAGTTGGTGCTCGGCAACCTCGACTCCAAGCGCGACTGGGGCTACGCCGGCGACTACGTGAAGGCGATGTGGCTGATGTTGCAGCAGGACCAGCCCGACGACTACGTGATCGCCACCGGCGAGACCCACACGATCGAACGCCTGGTCGAGCTGTCGTTCGCCGAAGTCGGGATCGACAACTGGCGCGACTACGTCCGCCAGGACCAGAAGTTCTACCGCCCGGCGGAAGTCGACCTGTTGATCGGTGATGCCACCAAGGCCCGTCAGAAGCTGGGCTGGGAGCCCGAGGTCGACTTCCAGACGCTGGTCCGCATGATGGTCGCCAACGACCTCCAGCTGGAGGCCAAGAAGGCCGGCATCGCGCTCTGACGCTCAGCCGTCGAGCGGCAGCTCGGGGATCAACTCGGCCGTTCGCGGCTCCGTGACCGGGGCCGCCAGGCGGCGGCGCAATGCGATCGCGAACACGATCAGTGCCGCCAGGCTGGACACCGCGAGGGCGATCTCGATCCTGCGGAACAGTTCCGGGCTCGACAACCAAACGGCGATCACGAACGACACGACGGCGACCGCCCAGCCGAGTGCTACCCAGCCATGGCCGTGCAGAGCGACCACGGCCTGAGCCGTGGCGATCGCCGCCATGTAGAGCGCACTCGACAATGCCAGCGTGGCCATCGTGCGACCCGTCAGATCGGCGCCAAACATCGTGTCGACCATGAACGGCCCGAGCAGGAAGGCGCCGACGGTACCCGCCACGCCGACCGCCACGACCAGCCGCATCAGGCGTGCGTACCCGGCCCGGAACTCGTCGTATTCGCCTTGGGCGGCGAGACGGGCGAGCCTCGGCAGCAGGGCTGCCTGCACGGCCTGGAACAGGAACAGCGGGATCCGAGCCAGCAACACGCCGTTGCCGAACTCGGTGATCCGAGCGTGCTGTGCCTCGTCGCCGAGCAGCTTGGCGGCGATCGGCCCGGCGTTGAGCAGGCTGCCGGCGAGCACGCTGCCGACGAGCAGCCAGCCGAGGTTCTGGGTGACCTCGTTCCAGGCCGCCGGCGGTCCTTCCTCGAGCCGCAGGCCACCCCTGGCGCCGATCGCGATCACGGCCACCAGTGGTGACAGGGCGACCGCCAAGGCGTAGGGGGCCGGGTTGTGGATCCCAGCCAACCAGAACGCGACGCACACGACGATGCGGATCACACCGTCGCTGCCGATGATCAGCGCGTAGTACCGGAACCGGCCCGATCCGGAGCAGATGCCACGCGCCAGGTGGGCGGGAGCGTATGACGCGAAGGCCAGTGTGAGTGCCACCAGCATCCACCAGTCGCCGTCGAAGTAGTTGCTCGTGATCAGCGGGCTGAGCGCCAGGATCGCGACGACCACCAGCACGGTGATGGCCACACCGAGGCGGACCACGCGGCGCATGACCGGCGCGCCCCCGTCCCCACGCGCCCGGCGGTGTGACACGGCTCGACCGAGCTCTTGCTCGAGCGGCAGGAAGAAGCCGGGGGCCAGGGCGAACGTGGCGAACCACAAGGCGGTCATCGGTTGAAACTGGACCGGGCCGCCGAGTGCCTCCTGCCCGATCTTGAAGAACGCGAACGTTGCCACCCCGGCGATCAGCAGGGCGGCACCGACGGGGAGCGTGCCTTCCGGCAGCGGCGCGCGACGGGAGGCGGGAGCGGTGACTTCGGACACGAGAGCCACGAGGCTATCCACCGTTGGAGCCTGTGCGGGGGAGCGCGACGCAGTGCCTGGTGGGTGATGTGTCACGCGTCGCGTGACATCAGTGACGGATGCGGCACGGGTTGCCCCGCTAGCCTCGCTCCATCGTGGACGCCGAACAGACTCTCGTGCCGTCTGTGGTGGCGGTCATGGTCGTTCACGACCCGGGCGACTGGTTCGACGAGACCCTCGCCTCGCTCGTGGCCCAGGACTACACCAATCTCCGCACGCTGTTCCTGCTCACGCCGTCGTCCGACGCCCAGCACGCGGACCTCACGGCCCGGATCCGCGCCCTGTTGCCGGCAGCGTTCGTCAGGCCGCTGGCCGGCAACGCCGGCTTCGGTCCGTCCGCCAACGAGGTGCTGCGGCTCGTCGAAGGCGACAACGGCTTCTTCCTCATCTGCCACGACGACATCGCCCTCGACCAGCGTGCCGTCCGGCTGCTCGTCAACGAACTGTTCCGTTCGAACGCCGGCGTGGTGGGGCCGAAACTGGTCGAGTGGGACCAACCGCGCACGCTGCAGCACGTGGGGCTCGGTCTCGACCGGTTCGGTGAGGTCGATCCGCTCGTCGAATCCGGTGAGGTCGATCAGGAACAGCACGACGCGGTCCGCGACGTGTTCGTGATCCCGTCGGCGTGCATGCTGATCCGTGCCGACCTCATGCGCGCCATGGCGGGCTTCGACCCGACGATGTCGTTCCACGGCGAGGACGTGGACCTGTGCTGGCGTGCCCATCTCACGGGTGCGCGGGTCGTGGTCGCTCCCGACGCGCGTGTTCGGCACCGCGAGCAACTCGTCTCCCGCCGCCCGGACCTGAACCATCGCACGCTCAGCAGCCGTCACCGGATGCGCAGCGTCGCCACCTTGACGGGCGGCTCGAGGCTGCTCGGCAGGTCGATCCAACTCGTGCTGCTCACCCTCGTCGAGGTCGTGGTCGGGCTGTTCACCGGACGGCTCGGCGACGCGCTGGCGAGTCTTCGGGCGTTGATCGGTCTGGTGCCGCGGACCGGGTCGATCCTGGCCCGCAGGCGCGCCATCCGTGGCCAGCGCGTGGTCCCCGAGCGTGAGGTCCTGGGGCTCCAGGATCGAGGCAGTTCACGTCTCAACTCGTATCTGCGCGGACGCGACGTGGCCACCTTCGTCGGATCCGACACCACCGTCCGGCGGTGGCGCGAGACATCGTTCGGGCCCGTCCTGGCCTGGTTCTGCGTGATCGTCGCGATGGTCATCGGAAGCCGGAGCTTCATCCGCCACGGCGTCCCGGCGGTCGGGGAGTTCCTGCCCTACCGGGTGTCGGCCAGCCAACTCATGCACGACTACCGATCGAGCTTCGATTCGCGCTCGTTCGGTTCCACGACGGCCACGCCGACCGGGTGGATGATCGCGTCGATCCTGAGCGCCGTGGCACTGTTCCGCTTGCCGCTGTTCATGACCATGTCGGTGATCGGCCTCGGTCTGGGTGGGGCGCTCGGGGCATGGCGGCTGGCGACCGTGTTTCCCTCGAATCGTGCCCGCGTGGCCACGATGGTGGTCTACGTCGGGTCGCCGCTGCTGCCCGGTGTGTTGGGGCAGGGCGACTACACGACGCTGGTCTGGTTCGCCGCCTGCCCGTGGTTGCTGCACCTGGTCCGCACCGCGGCCGGGATCGCCACGGCCGATCCGTCCGCAGCCGACGTGGACCTCATCGACGGGGTCGCCCCGGTCGGGGTGCGTCATCGAATCCGGGCGATCGCGTTCGGGGGTCTGACGATGGGCATCGCCGCCGGGCTGGCCCCCATCACCGTTGCGTTGTTCGCCGCGCTGGGTGTCCTGGTCGTCGCCGCCACGGTGTTGGCAGGCGGGAGGTGGCGCGTCGCTGCGTGGCAGCTGGCGGCCACAGCGGTGATCGTCGTGCTCGGCCTGGCGCTCAATCTGCCGTGGGCGCTGCAATGGTCGTGGCCCGAGCTGGTCGGGGCGCAACCGGCGGGAGCCAGCGGCAGACCGCTCTGGCGTCTGGCGACCCTGGGCCCTGACACGGTCACGTTCGGTGTCCTGGGGCTGGGTCTGATGCTCCCGTTGCTGGGTGCGATGACGATCGCTCGGGCCTGGCGGCTCACGTGGGCCGTCCGAGCCGGAGCGCTGGTGATCGGGTTCGGTGCCGCAGCAGTGGCCGCCGACCGCGGGTGGTCAGGTCTGGCGCTGCCCCGCACCCCGCTGTTGCTGGTTCCGGTGGTACTCGGACTGGCGATCGGCGCCGGGGCGTTGGCGGGCGCGTTCGGCACCGATGTGATGGCCCGCGGGTTCGGGTGGCGCCAACCGGTCGCCGTGCTGGCGAACGCCGCCTTGGTGGTCGGATTGGTCCCGGGGCTGCTCTCGATCGGCGATGGCGCCTGGCGGTCGCCCTCGACACCGCTGACCACGTTCCTCGATGCGCAGCTGCCGGTCGACACGACGACCGGCGATTACCGGGTGTTGTACCTCGGCGATCCGATGCTCATCCCGGTACCTGCACACGAGTATCGACCGGGGATCGCCTACGCCGTCACCGATGCCGGTCCGCTCGACTTCGAGGACCGCTTCGTGGTCGAGCCGACCACCGCCGATGCGGCAGTCGAGCGCACACTGATGTTGATCAGCGAGGGCTCCACGTTGCGGGTCGGCCGTCTGCTGGCGCCGCTCGGTATCCGGTACGTGATCATCCCCAAGACCGACGGGGTGCACTCCACCGACGAGGCGCCGACCCCCGTTCCCGGCGGCCTCGTGGCGTCGCTGCAGAACCAGCTCGACCTGGCGTCGGTTCCGAGTGCTCCCTCGATCGAGGTGTTCACCAACGAGGCGTGGATGCCGGTGGGTGCACAGTTGACGGGAACCGCTGCCGAGGCATCGCGTGTTGCCGGCGAGGACGTGATCGTTCGCAGCGACCTGTCGGGCGCCGTGCCGTCGATGCTGGGTGTGGACGGCCGCCCGAGCGCCGCCAACGAGGTCGCGGAGGGTGTGGTGCACATCGCCATCCCGTTCGATCCGCGCCTCACGTTGACCGTCGGCGATGCGGCGGTGGCCCCGCGACCGGGTTTCGGCGTCACCACGGCGTTCGACATCCCCGCACGCGGGATCGGGGTGGTGGGCTACCGTCAGGAGTCGTCGCGCTCGCTCTGGCTGGCAGCGCAGGCAGTGTTGTGGCTGGCGGTGTTGCTGGCGGCGGCCGGCATGCGGACCGGATTCACCCGACGTCGGGCGATCGAGCTCCACGACGAAACCCTGATCGACCTCAGCGACGAGTGGGATGCCCCCGACATCGTGGGGAGCGGGCCGGCGGGCGGCGTTGCGGGCGAGGTCCTGGGCGCCAGCGGGTGGGGGTTCGAAGCCGACGAATCCGATCCGGCGACACTCGGAACCGAGTGGCACACGCTCGACGACTGGGACGCGGTCGAACCCGACCCGGCCATTGCGCGCGGCGGCGGCGGCGAACTCGCCGGTTCGCTCGACCCGGCAACCGACGGCTCCGACGGCCCGGCTCCCCACGACGTCGCACGCGACCATCGGGCACCGGTCACGACCGCCAGACCCGTCCCGGTGCGCGACACCACGCCGCCCGATGGGGTGCCGCGCGTCGACGCAGGGTCCCCGGAGGCCGATCGCGCCGATCTGGCGTCGCTGGCGTCGGGTGACCTCAGCGCGAGCACCGAACCGGACGAGCACGAACCGGACGAGCACGAACCGGACGAGCACGAACCGGACGAGCACGGAGGTGGGCGGTGACGTTGCGCCGGATCCCGATCCTGGTCCTGACCCTCATCGCACTGGTCGCCGCGGTGCTCGTGGCGGGCCCGTCCGTCTCGCGTGCGCCGGCGACGTTCAGCGCCACGGCGGGCGGCTGGATGCCGTCGGCGCCGCCGCCGTCGGCGTTGACCCAGACCTGGTTCTGCCCGGGTGTCCCGGCCACGGGCGCCGACGACGTCGGTGGGGCGCTGCTGATCGCCAACCAGTCGGCTGATCGCGCCGTGGGCAGCCTGCTGCTGTTCAACGAGCAGTCCGAGTCGCGCCGGGTCGACGTCGACATCGACCCGTGGTCGGTGGCCGAGGTCGACATCGACGCCACGCTTCCCGGCCAGGCGGTCGGCGCCGTGGTCGAGTTGGAGGGCGGGCTGGCGATCGTCGAGCAACAGGCGTTCAACCCCACGGGTGACAGCGCCAACGCCTGCTCCAACACCACGTCCGACACGTGGTTCTTCGCCGACGGCTTCACCGTCGACGGCAGCCTCGACCAGATCGTGCTGTCCAACCCGTACGACCAGACAGTGGTGGCCACGCTCGAGTTCGCCACCCGTGAGGGGTCCCGGTCGCCGAGCTCCTACAGCGGACTCACGGTCCCCGCACGCAGCACCCGGATCGTCGATCTGGGTGCCCCCGGAGCAGGCGCGCAGGGCGAGCCGATTCTCGCCGTGAGTGTGCGCACGACACGCGGCCGGCTCGTCGCGGGACGTTCCCAGCGAGCGCTGGGAGGAGGCCGGCTCGGCACACAGGTCACGCTCGGATCGCCGACCACCCGTGATCAGTGGTGGTTCTCGAACGGCAACAAGGGCGCCGGTGTCCAGGAGCGCTACTCCATCTACAACCCGACCGACGACGACGTGGAGGTCGACGTGATCATGCTCGGCACGCCCCAGGCGGTGCAGGTCGACCCGATCGCGGTACCGGCGCGCAATGTCGTGACGTTCGACCCTGCGACCGTCGAGTCGCTGCCTGACGGTCGCTACTCCGCCGTGTTCGCCACGCTGGCAGCGCAGTCGGTGGTCGTCGAACGGGCGACCACGTGGACGGTGGGCGATCAGGTCGCCACGTCGGTGATCGCCGGCGCCACACCGCGGCCGGGTGACGACTACCTGGCGACGACCTGGTTGGTGCCGCGCGCTCCGGCCGAACCGACGCCGGCATCGCTGGTGATCTACAACGCCGACAACGAGGTCGGTCAGGTCACGATCTCGGCGCTCGGGGCGGCGGGGCCGGTCGCCGTCCCCAGTCTGTCGGGGCTCACGCTCCCGCCCCCCGACTCGGTGCTCGTGATCGACCTCGTCGATCCGCTCGTGCTCAATCGCTCGTTGATCGTCGAAACGACCAATCGCGTGTTCGTCGAACGATCGTTCCCCACCGGGCGTGGGGATCTGCGTGCGTCGTCGTGGGCAGTTCCCGCCGGATGAGCTGCTAGAACCATCGCAATGGTGCGACTGTTCCTGGCGCTCGGGATCGTGATCGCCGCCGCCCTCGCTGCCGGCGTGGTGCGGCGACGTGTCGCCGCCGACCCGCCGACCCAACCACGCCGGGAGCTCCCGGTGCAGATCGACCGTGCCGATTTCGCCGAACCCCAGGCACCCTGGCTGGTGGCCGTGTTCTCGTCGGAGACGTGCTCGACCTGCGCCGACGTGGTGAGCAAAGCCGAGGTGCTGCGCAGCCCCGACGTGGCGGTCGACATCGCATCGTTCCAGTCGCGCCGCGACCTGCACGAGCGCTACGCGATCGACGCCGTGCCGTGCCTGGTCGTGGCCGATCGGCACGGCGAGGTCCACACCGGTTTCGTGGGGCCGATGACCGCCACCGATCTGTGGGCAGCGGTCGCCAACGCACGCCAGCCGGGGTCGATCGACTCCAGCGGCGGCTGCAGCCGCCACGAACACTGAGCCGGGGCGCTACTCGGGCGTGCCCTGCACGTTGGCGTCGATCCGCTCTTCGGACCCACCATCGATGAGCGCTTGCTGGATGAGGGCGGCGACCTGGGGGCCGTCGATCGTCTCGTGCTCGAGCAGCGCCTCGGCGATCAACTCCAGGCCACGACGGTGCTTGATCAGCAGGTCGTGTGCGCGTCGTTCCTCGGCGACCAAGATCCGGGCGATCTCGTCGTCGAGCAGCTTTGCCGTGTCGTCGCTGTATTCGCGGCCCTGCGACATCAGGTCCTCACCGAGGAACACCTGCTGTTGCGAGTGCCAGGCCATCGGCCCGACGGCGTCGCTCATGCCCCACTCGCGCACCATCCGGCGGGCGATGTTGGTGGACTGCTCGAGGTCGTTGGCGGCACCGGAGTTGAGGTGGCCGAACACGATCTTCTCGGCCACACGACCGCCCATCGCCTTGCAGATCGTGTCTTCGAAGTATTCCTTCGAGTACGTGTGGCGCTCCTGCGGGAGGCTCCACGTGACACCCAGTGCCATGCCGCGCGGCAGGATCGTGACCTTGTGGAGCGGATCGCCGTGGGGCAGCACCACCGACAGCAGGGCGTGCCCGCCTTCGTGGTAGGCCGTGGCGCGCTTCTCCTCGGCGTTGAGCACGAGTGACTCGCGTCGTGCCCCGAGCACGACTCGGTCGCGGGCGTTCTCGAAGTCGATTCGCTCGATCTGCTTCGAGCCGCGTCGAACGGCGATCAAGGCCGCCTCGTTGACCAGGTTGGCGAGGTCCGCACCGGCCATGCCGGGCGTGGCCCGCGCCATCGTCGTGAGGTCGACGTCGGGGCCCATCCGCTTGTCGCGGCTGTGCACCTCGAGGATCGCCAGACGTTCCTCGAACTCGGGGAGCGGCACGACGATCGTGCGGTCGAACCGGCCGGGGCGCAGCAGGGCGGGGTCGAGGATGTCGGGCCGGTTGGTCGCCGCCATGATGACGATGCCCTCTGATGCCTCGAAGCCGTCCATCTCCGACAGCATCTGGTTGAGCGTCTGCTCGCGCTCGTCGTGACCGCCACCAAGGCCGGCGCCGCGCTTGCGTCCGATCGAGTCGATCTCGTCGATGAAGATGATCGCCCGACCCATCCGGCGGGCCTGCTGGAACAGGTCGCGGACGCGGCTGGCGCCGACGCCCACGAACATCTCCATGAAGTCCGAGCCGGTGACCGACAGGAAGCCGACGCCCGCTTCGCCGGCGACCGCACGTGCGAACAAGGTCTTGCCAGTGCCGGGAGGGCCGACCAGCAAGATGCCCTTGGGCACCCTTGCACCGATCGCCTTGAAGCGTTCGGGCATCCGCAGGAAGTCGACGACTTCGGTGATCTCCTGCTTGACGCCCTCATAGCCGGCGATGTCGGAGAACGTGGTGCTCGGCTTGTCGGTCGAGTACGCCTTGGCACGGCTGCGCCCGATCGACATGATGTTGCCTGCCTGGCCCTGCGCACGGCGTTGCATCCAGGCGAAGAACCCGATGATCAGGGCGACCGGGAGCAGGATCCCGAGCAGGCTCAGGAGCCAGTTCGAGCTGGGGGTCTTGAACTCGACGTCGACCCCCTTGGCCTTGAGTTCCTTGGCATCGTCGGCGATCAGGCCCGAGTCGCCACCACCGGTGGTGCGGAACGTGGTGCCGTCGCTGAGCGTGCCGCTGATGCGGTTCGTGCCGTTCTCGATCTCGACCTTGTCGACCTTGTTGGCGTCGACGAGTTCGATGAACTCGGAGTAGGTCTTCTCGGTCCCGCGCTCGCCGCTGACGAGCGACGGCACGATGAAGATCGCGATCAGGGCACCGGCGATCACCCACGGAAGCCATTTGCGAAGCGCAGCCGGGGAAGTGGGTCGGCGATCGCCGTCGCCAGAGGGCCCCCGGGCGCCCTGGTCGGATTTGTTGGAGCGACGGTCGGGGTCGAACCCCTTCGGCTCGTTCTGCTGCCGGCCTCGGCCTGGCGGCGGCGGAGGGGGTGGGGGTGGCAGCTTGTCCATGGCCGACATGCTACGGCGATTCGTCCGACGACTCGCCGCGACCCGGGTGATCCGGGTCATGGATCTGGTGTGAAATCCACCACCTGGCCGGCCGCACCGCATACGGTCTGCGCCGTGGCGAGACAGTGTTCGCGGACCGGATGCAGCGAGACGTCGAGCGTCACGCTCACGTATCAGTACGCCCATGCCCAGGTGTGGCTCGATGCGCTCAGCGCCGAACGCGATCCGCACTCCTACGACCTGTGCGACCGACACGCCGATCGGCTGACGGCGCCGCAGGGCTGGCAGGTCCGTGATCGGCGACCGGAGCCCGTGCCGGTGGTGCCGTACGGGGTTCGTGAGCCGGCGTACATCGCGCTCGCCGTCTGAACTGCAACCCGTCGCGGACTGTGTGTCGTTCCACGGTCGAATTCGCTGGTGGACGTGCGAATCGAGCGGTCGGCTGAACGATCACGACGGCCGGGTTGTGTGTCGTTCCATGGTCGAATTCGCTGGTGGACGTGCGAGTCGAGCGGTCGGCTGAACGATCACGACGGCCGGGTTGTGTGTCGTTCCATGGTCGAATTCGCTGGTGGACGTGCGAGTCGAGCGGTCGGCTGAACGATCACGACGGCCGGGTTGTGTGTCGTTCCATGGTCGAATTCGCTGGTGGACGTGCGAGTCGAGCGGTCGGCTGAACGATCACGGTTAGCCTGAGCAGCGTGGGCGAGACCGAACCGATCCCGCCCACCGACGTCGTCGGGCCTGGGCCCGCCTTCGCCACCTGGCTGTTCGGGATGCTGGTCGGCATGCTGCTCGTGTCGAGCGTGGTGCTGGCGACGATCGGCGCCGACGTCGACAACCTGTCGATCGGCGAGATCGTGGTCGCCACCGTTCCGGCGTGGATCATCTTCCTGGCGGGCATGGTGTTCACCAGCCGTCGCGCCGAGCGCGGCCCGGTACTGGCCGGCTTTCGCCGTCACTACGGGGTCGCCGTGCGTCCGATCGATCTGCTCGGCATCCCGCTCGGGGTGATCACGCAAGTTGCCCTGGTCCCGGCCGTGTACCTGCCGCTGCGAGCGCTGTGGCCGAACACGTTCGAAACCGAGGAACTCGAGCGCCGCGCCCAGGAATTGGCCGATCGCGCCGGCGGGTGGACCACGGTGTTGCTGGTGGTGTTCGTGGCGATCGGGGCGCCGGTCGTCGAGGAGTTGGTGTACCGGGGCATGCTGCAACGCGCGTTCAGCCGCAGGATCGGCGCGATCCCGGCGTTGCTGTCGATCTCGGTGATGTTCGCCCTCGTGCATCCCAGCCCGGTCGAGTACCCCGGATTGTTGGTCGCCGGCCTGGTGTTCGGATCCTCCACCGCCCGGCTCGATCGGATCGGCATGTCGTGGATCACGCACGCCGCGTTCAACGCCACAGGGCTGTGGTTCGTCCTGCGGTGAGTCCGGGCGGCGGGTGACGGCGATCGTGGCGACCGAACTGACAGACTGAGCGACCGAACTGCTATGACCGACGATCTCGACATCTCACCCGATTCGACACGCCACGACGCCGAGCGCGTGGGCCCCGACGACAAGGAGTTCGTGCCCGGATCGTCGATCAGCAACGAGCACATCGACGAAGACGTCGATCGCCAGATCGACGAGCACGAGTTCGACGGCGGGCCGACGCCGTTGGTCGAGCGGGTGTGGCGCAGGATCGTGCGGCGCCCGGCGGATTGGGCTCGGCGGCCGTGGCCGAACGACCGGATCATGCGGTTCGTCGTCACGGTGTTCTCGCTCACGGCGACGACGGCGGTGATGCTCAACCTCGTCCACTTCAACCCGATCAGCGGCGACAATCTGGTGTTCAAGGACACCACCCCGACGGGCGGCGATTTCGGTGCCCACGTGTGGGGTCCGGCCTACCTGCGCGATCATCTGTTGCCGTCCGGCTGGTTCAACGGTTGGAGCATGGACTGGTACGCCGGCATGCCGACGTATCGCTTCTACATGGTGTTGCCGGCGATGGCGATCGTGTTCGTCGATACGGTCCTGCCGTACGGCGTGGCGATGAAGCTCGTGAGCGTGCTCGGACTGATCACGCTGCCCGTCTGCTGCTGGGCGTTCGGGCGGTTGGCAAAGTTCGCCTACCCGATCCCCGAGCTGTTCGCCTTCGCCGGGCTGTGCTTCGCCCTCGACGAGAGCTTCAGCATCTACGGCGGCAACCTCAAGTCCACGATGGCGGGGGAGTTCTCCTTCTCGATCGCGCTGTCGCTGGCAGTGCTGGCGCTCGGTGTGCTGGCAGCAGGCCTGCACAGCGGCAAGTACCGCGTGTGGGCGTCGGTGCTGATCGCCGCCGCATGCCTGTCGCACGGGATCGTGATGATCGGGTTCATGATCCCGGCGGCGCTCGTGTTCTGCCTGGTGTGGATCGATTCCACCCGGATCAAGTACGCCGTGACCGTCGGCGTGACGGCGCTGTTGCTCACGATGTGGTGGGTCGGACCGTTCGTGCTGAACCACGAGTTCATGACCGACATGAAGTACACCGGCGAGCCTGCCAACGCCTCGTTCGACTCGTGGTGGGACATGTACTTCCCGCTCACGGCGCCGCTCGACGTGCTGATCACCACCCTGGCAGTGATCGGGCTCGTCGCCTGCGTGGTCAAGCGCCACTTGAACGGGACGGCGCTCGGCGTGACGGGGCTCGTGATGTGCCTGTACATCTGGCAGGCCCGCCAGAGCTTGCCGGTGCTGGGGCTGCTGTGGAACCCTCGGCTGCTTCCGTTCCTCTATCTCATCCGATACCTGATGATGGTGATCGGTGCCTTCGAACTGATGTCGCTCGGCTGGAATCTCGTTCGAGACCGGCGCGCCCGCGCCGAGCCGCGGCTCGGTGAGGCGACCGGCTTCGCGGCGCTGACGGCGCTCGGTATCTCGATCGTGCTCGGCTTCATGTACCAGGTGCTGCCCTTCGACGGCACCACCGTGGTGAAGGAGGGCGAGGCGGCTCGCTACAGCTGGTTTGGGCCGATCGTGGCGACCAAGGACAACGGCAGGGCCGTGGCGTCGGGCTGGTCGCGGTACAACTTCGAGGGTTACGAGGGCCGCGGCGCCTACTACACCGAGTACCACCAGGTGGTCACGACCATGCAGCGGATCGGCGACGACCCGGCGCTGGGTTGCGGTCGCGCGTCGTGGGAGAACAACGAGGAGAACGGCAAGTACGGCACCACGATGTCGTTGATGCTGTTGCCGTTCTGGACCGACGGCTGCATCGGGTCGATGGAGGGTTTGTTCTTCGAGGCCTCGGGCACCACGCCGTACCACTTCCTGACCACCGCGGCGATGTCGAAACAGTCGTCCAACCCGGTGCGTGGTCTTCGCTACGTCAACAACGACGCCGAGATCGGCGTGGGCCACCTCCGCGACCTCGGCGTGCGGTACGTGATGGTGCGGACCACCGAAGCCAAGGCATCGGCTGCTGCGTCCCCGGACCTGTCGCTGGTGGCGACCGCGTACCCCTGGGACATCTACCTCGTGCAGGGCTCGAGCGTGATCGAGCCGCTCACGGTGCAGCCCGTCGTCGTCAACGGACGCGGCGGCGATCAGCGCGAACGCAATCTCGAACTGGGCACGAGTTGGTTCCAACACCAGGACGAGTGGGCCGCGATGCCGGCCGACGACGGTCCGGCGGCGTGGCAGCGGATCGACGTCGCCGTCGACATGGACCGGCGCAAGACCAACGATCGCGGCGAACAGAACAAGGTCGACATCGTGGTGCCGTCGCAGCCGATCGCGCCGGTGGCGTTGCCGCCGGTGAGCGTGACCGGCATCCAGGTCAACGAGCAGTCGCTCGAGTTCGACGTCGACCAGCCCGGTGTTCCCGTCTTGGTCAGGGTCAGCTACTTCCCCAACTGGAAGGCCAGCGGCGCCGACGGGCCCTACCGGATCGCCCCGAACATGATGGTGGTGGTCCCGACCGGCACGCATGTCGAACTGCACTACGGGCGCACCACGACCGACTACGCCACGCTGGCGATGACGTTGATCGGCGTCGGACTGTGCGTGTTGTGGCGGCGGCGGGGCGATGTCGTCTACGCCGGACCCACACCAGGGTCCCGCGTCGGAGGCGACACCGATTTCGATCACGGTGGCATCGACGACGAACTCGACTGGTACAAGGTCGCGCCCGACGATCACCGTCTCGACGGTGCCGACGTCGAACCCGAAGCCGGTGAGTTGCCCGTCGATTCCGGGGGCGACTCGACCAACGTCGGGTAGCCTGGTGAGCCGCTTATGTCAGTACTCGATGAAATCGTCAAGGCCTACGACATCCGCGGCACGGTGCCCGATCAGCTCAGCCCTGAGATCGCCCATGCCCTCGGAGTCGGTTTCGCCACCTTCAGCGCCACCGACCGGGTGCTCGTCGCCCGCGACATGCGTCCATCCGGGGTCGAACTCGTGGACGCCTTCATCGAGGGTCTGAACGAGTGCGGGGTCGATGCCGTCGACCTCGGGTTGGCGTCGACCGACATGTTGTACTTCGCCACCGGCGCGTACGACGCGCCGGGGGCGATGTTCACGGCGTCACACAATCCCGCTCAGTACAACGGTCTCAAGGTGTGCCTCGCCGGCGCCCGTCCGATCGGCATCGACAGCGGCCTGGCCGAGATCAAGCGGGTCGCCGACGACGTGCTCGAGGGGCGGCCTCCCGCTCGCTCGATGCGACGTGGACGGCGGACCGAGCAGCAGGTGCTCGACGCCTTCGTGGAGCACGTCATCTCGTTCATCGACGTCGATGCGGTGCGCCCCATGCGGGTGGTGGCCGACACCGCCAACGGGATGGGCGGCCTCGTCGTTCCGGCCGTGTTCGAACGGCTGCCGATGATCGAACTCGAAGTGATGTACGGCGAACTCGACGGCACGTTCCCGAACCACCCCGCCGACCCGTTGCAACCGGCCAATCAGCGCGACCTCAGGGCGCGAGTGGTCACCGGTGCGTTCGACGTCGGTTTGGCGTTCGACGGCGACGCCGACCGCGTGTTTGTGGTCGACGAGGAAGGTCACGGCCTGAGCGGCTCGACCACGACGGCATTGTTGGCGGCGTCGGTGCTGCGCACCAATCCGGGCGCCACGATCCTGTACAACCTGATCTGCTCACGGGCGGTCCCCGAGGTGATCCGGGAGCACGGCGGTGTCCCGCAGCGCACCAAGGTCGGTCACTCGTACATCAAGCAGATCATGGCCGAGTCGGGAGCGGTGTTCGGCGGCGAACACTCCGCCCACTACTACTTCGCCCGCAACTATCGGGCCGACAGCGGCCTGATCGCGTCGATGTTGGTGATCGGCGAGATGAGCCGCACCGGTCAGAACCTCTCGGTCCTGCGCAAGCCCTTCGAGCGCTACGCCTCCAGCGGCGAGATCAACACCCAGGTCTCCGATCCGATGGCGGTGATCGAGGCCGTCAGCGCCACATACGCCGAATATCAGCAGGACCGTCTCGATGGGCTCACCGTCGATTGTGGTTCGTGGTGGTTCAACCTCCGCCCCTCGAACACCGAGCCGCTGTTGCGCCTCAATCTCGAGGCCGCCGACCGTGACCAGTGTGATGCCCGCGTCGCCGATCTGCTGGTCGAGATCACCGCCGGCTGACATCGCGCGATCGCCCCGGTTGCCGTTCCCCTCCCGTTCTCTGCCCTCTGTCCACGCCCTCTGTCCACCCGTCTCGAACCCAGGAGATCCACATGAGCCTCGATCCCGCCCTGCTGGCCATTCTCGCCTGCCCCGAGGACAAGGGCCCGCTGTACTACGTCGATCAGGAGGGCGTGCTGTTCAACCCGCGCCTGCACCGTACGTACGCAGTGCGCGACGGGATTCCGGTGATGTTGATCGAGGAATCCACGGCGCTCGACGCGTCGGAAACGGAACGTCTGCTGGCGCTCGTGGCCGACTCGGGCATCGCTCCCACCTTCGAAGCGTGACCTGCTGGTCCGACGAATCCGGATGTGACCTCGGATCCGGATCTGATGGCGCGACCCCGAATCACATGACGGGTGCGTTACGATTGGCGACCGTGAGCCGAACCAAGCGATCTCTTCGTGTGCTGACGCGCACCGGCCTTGTCACGGCGCTGTTCGCCACTGCGGCCATCGTCACGTCGGCGGTCGGTCCCGGCGCCGGTCGCACGATCGAAGCCGCCGCCGATCCGCTCTACGGAGCGGGTGGCGAGTACCACTCGCTGGAACCTGATCGGATCCTCGACACGCGCCAGCCGGCGCCGCTCGACGTCGCTCCGTTCGGGGCCAAGCAGTCCACGACCCCGACGTCCGACGCCACGTTCGACGTGCCGATCGTGGGCATGGGCGGGCTGCCGGCGTTCGTCGATGCCAACGGTGACTGCGTCGACGACAACGTGTTGGCGGTGGCGGTCAACATCACCGTCGTCGACCCGACCCAGTCGGGGTTCCTGCGGGCTTGGGGTGTCGATGCCCCCGAGGGCAACAGCTCGGTGGTCAACTTCAACAAGGGTCAAGCGGTCCCCAACTCGGCGGTGCTGCGGCCCGGCTGCGACGGCAAGCTCCGAGTCCGGGTATTCACCCCCGTCGCGGCCACGGCTCATGTGCTGATCGACGTGTTCGGGTGGGTGTCGACGAGTTCCTACACCGGCGGTCGTGGCGCCCGCATCGAGCCGGCCGGTCCCGGCCGCATCTTCGACTCGCGTGAGGTCGCCTTCGGTGGTGTGGCATTGGGACCGCAGGGGCAGCGCACGATCTCGATCCGTGGCGCCGACTCGGTCACGCCCCCGATCACCGATGTCGTGCCCGACAGCGCCGATGTGGTGGGCGTGCTGGTCAACGTGACCGGCGTGGCGGGGGCCAAATCCACGTTCGTCTCGGTGCTGCCCCAACCGTTGGCCGCCGGGCAGGAGCTCAAGACGAGCAACCTCAACCTGCGCCCCAACCAGATCCGGTCCAACCTGGCGATCGTTCCGGTCGGCGCCGACGGCACCATCACCCTGTTCAACCTGGACGGGTCGACGCATGTGATCCTCGACGTGATGGGCTACTTCATCAAGCGCGACGACAACTCGCGGCGCGGCCGGATCGTGCCGCTGGTGTCACCGTTCCGGGCGTTCGACACTCGCGAGGCCGCCCACTTCGACACACCGCTCGGACCGGCCAACTCCGAATCCTGGGACTTTGCGGCGTTCAAGGGTGACGTCAAGATCGAGGGCCAACCGGTCGGCTCGCAGCTCGGCCTGCTCGGCAACCTGACCGCAGCCGGACTCGGCCGGCAGTATTCCTACGCACCGTCGGCCTCGTTCGTCACGGCCTACCCCACCCCGACCGATGCCAAAGCCGTGCCACCGCTCGTCAGCAACCTCGGGATCCTGGAGGGCGAAGTGGTGCCCAACCTGGTGATGCTGGCGTACGGTTCGACCGGCGACGGCGTGGACCGAATCAGCTTCTACAACCGTGCCGGCTACCTGGACTACCTGCTCGACGTGTCGGCTGTCATCCTGGCCGACTGAGCCCGTTTCCCGCTGGTGAACCGCTCGCCTCTGCATGGCTGTGCCATCGGCTAGCGTTGGCAGCGCCTGCGGGCTGTTCGGATGGGGGCCAGTCGGCCTCGGCTCGCACTTCGGCTGTGACGGCGCTTGGCGCGCCGGCCCGCACTGACCCACGATTTCCCTGGAGGAACCACCCATGTCGTCAACCATCGCAACGCGCAAGGACTTCCGCGTCGCCGACCTCTCGCTGGCGCCGTTCGGCCGCAAGGAGATGATCCTCGCCGAGCACGAGATGCCCGGCCTGATGGCGATCCGCAAGGAGTACGGCCCGAGCAAACCGCTGACCGGTGCCCGTATCTCGGGATCGTTGCACATGACCATCCAGACCGCCGTGCTGATCGAGACGCTGGTCGAGTTGGGCGCCGAGGTGCGCTGGGCATCCTGCAACATCTTCTCGACCCAGGATCACGCCGCCGCCGCCGTGGTCGTCGGGCCGCAGGGCACCGTCGACGAGCCGTCGGGTACGCCCGTCTTCGCCTGGAAGGGCGAGACGCTGGAGGAGTACTGGTGGTGCACCGATCAGATGATGTCGTGGGACCCGGCCGTGTACGGCTTCGACGGTCCGAACATGATCCTCGACGACGGTGGCGACGCCACGCTCCTCGTGCACAAGGGTGTCGAGTTCGAAAAGGCCGGCGAGGTACCGGACCCGATGTCGGCGTCGAACCCCGAGTTCGCGATCGTGCTCGGACTCCTGCAGCGCTCGCTCAAGACCGATCCCACCAAGTGGACCCGCATGGCAGCGGGCATCAAGGGCGTCACGGAAGAGACGACCACGGGCGTCAAGCGGCTCTACAAGATGGCCGCCGACGGTGACCTGTTGTTCCCGGCGATCAACGTCAACGACTCGGTGACCAAGTCGAAGTTCGACAACCTCTACGGATGCCGTCATTCGCTGGTGGATGCACTCTGCCGGGCGACCGATGTGATGCTCGCCGGCAAGACGGCCGTCGTGTGCGGCTACGGCGATGTCGGCAAGGGCTCGGTGCAATCCCTCAGGGGCCAGGGCTGCCGTGTGATCGTGACCGAGATCGATCCGATCAACGCCCTCCAGGCGGCGATGGAGGGCCTCCAGGTCCTCACCATCGAAGATGTGGTCGAGACCGCCGACATCTTCGTCACGACCACCGGCAACGCCGACATCATCACCGCCGACCACATGGCGCAGATGAAGCACAACGCAATCGTGTGCAACATCGGGCACTTCGACAACGAGATCGACATGGCCGGCCTGGCGCGTTCGGGTGCCACGCGCGACGAGATCAAGCCCGGGACCGACGTGTGGAAGTTCGACGACGGGCATCAGATCATCGTGCTCGCCGAGGGTCGCCTCGTGAATCTCGGGTGTGCGACGGGCCATCCCAGCTTCGTGATGAGCTGCTCGTTCTCGAATCAGACGATCGCCCAGCTCGAGCTGTTCAACCACACCGAGAACTACCCGCTCGGGGTGTACGTGCTCCCGAAGCATCTCGACGAGAAGGTGGCCCGTTTCCACCTCGACGCGCTCGGGGTGAAACTCACCAAGCTCACCGATGAGCAGGCCGAGTACCTGGGCATGGATCCGGCCGGGCCGTACAAGCCCGAGCACTACCGGTACTGACGCCAGCCGATCGACGTTCGTTCGGGCTCCCTGCTCCGCCGGCGGGGAGCCCGTTCGCGTCAGCGTTGCGGTGGGAACGCCGGCAGGGTGAACTCTGCGACCGAGGGGAGCCGCAACCCCGACACGCGGGTGCGCACGTATCGGCGCTCGAGCTCGTCGAAACGGTGCTCCAACGCCCGGCAGCTGGCGGCGTCGGCGATGTGCAGATCGGTCAGGTCGAGATGGAGGGCGAGGCCGTCGTCGACGTCGTCGAGGGCGGCATCGAGCAGCTCGATCTCACCGTTGCGCAACTCGCCCGCCAGCCGGACGAGCACCACCGGGGATGTCGGCACCGCCACGACGCCGACCTGGAGTCGTCCGGTGCGATCGGGCGGGAGCTGAACGCTGTGCGTGGTGTGAGGCGATCGGCGAGAACTCGCCCATCGGAGCGGAGTGGCCACGTCGAGGAGCGCGATGACGTGTCGTCGGAGGAAACAGCGAAGGGTGACGATCGGTGTGGTCATGTCGATCCCGAGTGGTACCGTTCTAGTTGACAGAAACCACACACTAACGTCGTTCTGTTCACACAAAAACGTGCCGGTGCAACGAGTGAACCACAGCGCCCGCTCCGACGAGGGATCATCCTGTGGATGCCACGCTGCCGATGCAGATCGCCACGGAAAGTGCAATCACCCCGGCGGGCACCAGATAGCTCCATCGTTCCGCCAGGCGTCGATGGGATGGTGCCATCACGACCAGACCACACAGCACACCGGCCACGGCACCACCGAGATGTCCGCCGAACGAGATCCCCGGTCGCAACGACAGGAAGGCATTGATCAGCAGAACGCCACCGAGCGAGGTGGTGAGCGGGTTGATGCCGCGCATGAGGTACCCGGCGGTCACCAGTCCGAACAACCCGAACACAGCACCCGACGCTCCACCGTGCAGCCCATCGGGTTGCAGCAGCAGCGCGCCGGCACTGCCCCCGAGCATGCTGGCGAAGTACACCAGTGCGAATCGGGCCCGACCCAACTGAGGTTCCAAGGTCTGCCCCAACGCGTAGAGGGCGTACATGTTGAAGCCGAGGTGGATGATCCCGAAGTGCACGAAGCCGGAGCTGATCAGTCGATACCACTGACCCGGCAGACCGTCGGGGATCCCCGGAGCGATGTCCTGGTCGAGCAGGCTCCGGCTCAGGCCGAGCCGGATGAATCCGAGCGAATTGGTGCTGCCGTCGATCGACCCCCGGCTCCCGAAGACCAGGTAGAGGTACACGAGCACGTTGATGGCGATCAACGTGTACGTCACGAGCGTGGGCTGTCGGGCGCGCCAGTAGCGCGCTCGCGTCGCCACGTCGGGGCGCGCTGCCTTGGCGCAGTCGAGGCAATGACTCCCGACCGCGGCCTGTACGAGGCAGTCGGTGCACGCCGGCTTCCCGCAGCGCGTGCAGCGTCGTCCTGCCTCGCGGTTGGGGTGGCGATAGCACGCCATCGTTCCGGATCCCGTGGTCGCGGGCCGTGGGGTGGACGACGGTGGCGGAGGTGGCGGGAGACTCATCGCCCCCGAGGGTAGAGCGTCAGAGATCCATGTGCACGGCGAACGCTTCCGGTGCGCACGGCTTGCCCATCAGGTGGCCCTGGACGAGGTCGCACCCGGCGGCACGCAGGCGTCGGAGCTGTTCCAGGCCGGTGACGCGTTCTGCCACGACTTCCATGTTCAGGGCGTGGGCCAGCAGCACGAGCGCCCGAACGACTCGGGTGTCCGCATCGGATGCGCCGGAGGGCAGCGCCAGGCTGCCGTCCAGCTTCAGCACATCGGCCCCCACGTCGGTCAACAGCGACAGGGCGTTGGAACCGGTACCGAAGTTGTCGAGGGCGACTCGCACGCCGACCCGGCGCAGTGCCCGGACCGAGCGGATCACTTCCTCGCTCTCGCCCAGCAAGGTGGCTTCCCGCGCTTCGAGCACGACCTGGCGCGGGCGCAGCCGGTAGTCGCGGAGCGTGTCGACCACGCGCCCGACGAAACTCGAACTGGAGAGCTGCAGGCGTGACACGTTGACGTGGACCGCGAAGCGTTGGCTGACCACGCCATCGTCGATCCAGCGTCGGGCGGCGGCGCACGCCTGTTGCAGCACCCAGTCGCCGATCGGCACGATCACGCCGGTCTCCTCGGCGACGGGGATGAAGTCACCGGCTTCGATCCGACCGCGTGTGGGATGGTTCCAACGGACCAACGCCTCGGCCGCCTCGGCGCGCTCCGACACGGCGGAGAAGATCGGCTGGTATTCGACAGTGAGTTCGCCGTCGCGAAGGGCTTTCGAGAGCGCTGCCGCGATCTCGGTTCGAACCCGCGCCTTGGACTGGAGTTGGTTCGTGAACAGTGCGGTACCCGCTCGCCCTGACTCCTTGGCGGCGTGGACGGCGGTGTCGGCGTGCGACACGAGTTGGATCGCTCCGGATTCGGGGCCGCTGGACCGGATCTCGGAGTCCGAGATGCTGACCCCGACGCTGACCGACACGTCGAGTTCGAGTTGGCGGATCGTGAGCCGACCCGTGAGCGAGCGTCGGATCCGGTCGGCCAGCTCCATCGCCACCGACGCATCGACCAGGTTCTCGCAGAGCACCATGAACTCGTCGCCTCCGACGCGGGCCACGATGTCGGCGGGGCGAACGGCGGTGGCGAGACGTTTGGCGCTGGAGGCCAGCAGGCGGTCGCCGATCTCGTGGCCGAGGGCATCGTTCACATCGCGCAGGCGGTCGATGTCGATCATCAGCACGGCCACCTCGGTGCCGTTGACGCTCGACCTCGACAGCGCTGCGGCGGTCCGTTCCAACGCCGCCGAGCGGTTGAACAGGCCCGTCGTGGGGTCGTGTTCGAGCAGATGCAGCAGCTCGGCGGCGCGATGGCGTTCGTCGGACACGTCGCGACACAGCACGCCGATGAACCCACCACTGGCCAGCCGCGGATCGTGGTGGACCAACACCGTGCAGTTCTGCACGGCGACGCCGTTGCCGCCGACTTCGAGGTCGACATCGCCTCGCCAGACGCCGCCTTCGGGGTCGAGCAACAGTTGTTGTGGCACCTGATCGAGCACGTTCCGCAACGCCGTCTGGGTGAGCTCGCGGTCGGTGTCGTGGTGATCCGGGCCGAGCCCGAGCAGTTGCCGGGCCGCCGGGTTGGCGTCGATCAGCGTCCCGTCGATCGCCATGATCACCGTCGCCGCACCATCGGCTTCCAGCAGGGCCCGCAACCGTTCGAGGGCGCGTTCCCCTGCGTCGCTGCCGGTGGCGTCGGTCGCCTCGCCGGGTTGTTCGGTTGCTGGGGTCGGAATGGCGGTCACGATCGTGGATGCTCGAATCGGTGCGGTCGGCGTGTGGGCGGGGTTTCGGATCAGGCGTTCAGCCCGTGCGGGCGTAGGTGCCCGACACCGAACTCTGTTCGATCACGGTCTGGTTGAGCAACGCGATCACTTCGGTTGCCTGAGCATCATCGGCAAGTTCGAGCTGTTGGTTGAGTGCGTGCACCGTGAAGACGTAGCGGTGGGCGTTGGCGCCCTCAGGCGGGCACGGCCCGCGATAGGTCTGTTGCCCGAAGTCGTTGGTCCACACGGTCGATCCGGCTGGCGCGACGCCTTCGACCAACCCCGTGGTGGTCGCTGCCAGACCGCTCAGGACCCAGTGTTCGAAACCGGCGTCGATGTCGGTGACGCTGACCGCCAGCTCGACCGTTCCCTGAGGAACCGACGACCACGTGAGGGCCGGCGAGATGTCGTCACCGTCGCAGGTGTACCGGATCGGGATCGGGCCGCCGTTCGGCCACGGCGCCACCAGTTGCAAACCCGTCGGTGTGGGCGGTGACGCCGACTGGTCGACGGCGTCGATCGCATCGACATCGGGGATCGATGGGGGAGCGGCGGTGGTCGTGGCGGGGAGCGGGTCGAACGGCTGCTCCAGCCGGCGCCCGTCGTTGGCGTCGCAGGCGGCGCACGCGAGTGCGACGGCGAGGGCGAGGGAAAGCAGCGCGTTCGGCCGGGCGCAGGTCATCCGGGGAGCCTACCGATGCCGATCGGGCCGGTAACGTGCAGGGATGGCCGCCCGCCGAACGATCCTCACGGTGCACGCCCACCCCGACGACGAGGCCTCCAAAGGGGCACCGACGCTCGCCATGTACCACGCCGACGGCGTCCACACCGTCCTCGTGTGCTGCACGGGTGGCGAGGAGGGCGACCTGCAGAATCCGTCGCTGCGCGAGCCGGGACAGGCGTTCCACGGGTTGTCACCCGAACAGGAGAAGCAGCTCGTCGGGGCGATGCGGGCCGACGAGCTGGCGGCCTCGGCGGCCGTGATCGGGTTCGACGAGGTGGTGATGCTCGGCTACCGCGATTCGGGCATGGCCGACTCGGAACCGAACGCCCACCCCGACTGCTTCTTCCAGGCCGATCTCGACGCAGCAACCTCACGGCTGGTCGCCATCATCCGGCGCACGCAGCCCCAGATCGTGATCACGTACAACGACGACCAGCAGGGCTACCCGCATCCCGACCACCTTCGGGTCCACGAGGTTTCGGTTCTGGCGTTCGAGCGTGCCGGGGACCCGGCCTGGTACCCCGAGGCCGGTGCGCCGTTCCGGCCCGCCAAGCTGTACTACACCACGTGGAGCCGGCGTCGAATGATCGCCATCCACGAAGGTCTGCTGCGCCATCGCGGCGAGTCACCGTTCGACGGGCGATGGTTGGATCGGCCCGACCACGACCACCGGATCACCACCAAGGTCGACGTGTCGGGCTACCTCTGGGCCCGCACCCGATCACTGCTGGCGCACGCCACGCAGGTCGATCCCAACGAGCCGTTCTGGTTCGGGCTCGACGACGATCAGCTGGCCGAGATCTATCCGTACGAGGACTGGATCCTCGCACGCTCGAACGTGGGGCAGATCCCCGGTCCCGACGCCGAGCACGACCTGTTCGACGGGGTCACCGCCGAGGGCAGGGTCACTGCGGGAGAATCCGCATGAGCGTGCAATACCGCGTGGTGGTCGCCAAGAAGGACGAGCGAGTGGAAGGGCCCGACGATGCGACGGTCGTGTTCACGGCGCCGGTCGACGTCGCCGCAACCGACGGCTTCGACGCCACCGTCGAGTTCATGCGCGGCCGTGTCAAGGCCAGCGGTGACTCGGGAGTCGTGCTGGATGCGCTCAAGTCCGGGGCCGCCAGCGCGGCGCTGCACGGTCTAGCCGTTGCGCATGGCCTCACGTAGCGCGCGATAACCGATCAGAGTGACCCCGGCAGCGACGATCGTGTCGGCCAGTTCGTCACTGGTGACGAAGCGATGGTCGTCGATCCATTGATCAGCCGACTCGGTCAGCGCTCGAACCTCGGGCGTGTCGATCGCCGGCTGGATGTGGAGTTCGGTGACGCCCGGTTCGAGCGAGGCGAGCGCCTTCAACACGCGCTCACGTGACCCGGCGCGCCAGTCGTGGTCGAAGTGGTCGGGGAAGACCACCCCCTCGTCGGCGGCAAGGCGTCGGAACGGGAATCCGGCCTGTGCCTCGGTGACGGTCGACGGGAGCCGCACCGGGAGCTGGAACTCGCATGCGAGATCGAGGTAGATCCCGAAGAACTCGGGGCGCAGTGTGATCGCCGTGAGGTGTGGCGCGAGATGTGTGACATCGATGCCCCATGCGATGGCGCGCTCGATCTGGGCCTTGAGTTCCCGGTACACCTCGTCGGGGTCGGCGTGCTGCCACAGGTCTTCGAGATTGCGAGGAAAGCCGCCCTCGCCCGACAGCAACGACGGGGCGTGCGTGATCGGCCCCCAGCGGTACGACGGATGCTCGGCGTTGAGCGTGAGGTGCACGCCGATGTCGTCGGTGGGCTCGTACCGATCTGCGGCATGGCGCGCCCACGGCGCCGGGACCATCAACGATGCGCAGGTCGCCGAACCTCGCCGGATCGCGTCGTACACGCCCTCGTTGGCAGCGTGGCAGGAGCCGAGGTCGTCGCACGACAGGATCACCAGCCGGGCGCCTGCGGCGTGGCCGAGGCGTTCCGCCAAGCTCGGCGTCTGTGCGCTGCTCACGGGAGCGAGACTACGGCGTCGATCAGTCGCTGCACGTCGTCAGGCCCGAGGTACACGGCGATGCCGGCCCGGACGGCGGCGTCGACGCCGTAGCTGGCCATCGCTTCGAGTGCGTAGTAGTTGCCGTCCCACACGGCGATCTGCTGGTCGGCGAGCCGCCGGGCGACGTCGTTGGCGGAGTATCCGGCGACGTTGAACGCCAGCGTGGGTGCCCGGTCGGCCAGGTCGTGCGGCCCGTAGACCGTGACGCGGTCGTCGGCCAGCAGCGCATCGAGCAGGGGTGTGAACAGCGCACGCTCATGGTCGCGGATCGCCGGCATGCCGACGTCGAGCAGGAAGTCGGCGGCGGCGACCACGGCCGTCAGGTTCTCGTAGGCGGGCGTGCCCAGCATCAGCTTGCCGGGCCCCTGCATCGGTGCCGGCCGCACCTTGTACGCCTGGAGGCGATCCAGCAGCTGCGGCTCGATCCAGGTGATGCCGGTGTGGGGGCCGTACCACTTGTACGAGCTGGTGGAGTACACATCGCACCCGATGGCGGCCACGTCGACGGGAGCGTGCGGGGTGAGGTGCACGCCGTCGACGGCCACCTTGGCCCCGACGGCGTGGGCAGCGGCCGTGATCGCCGTGACGTCGGGCATCGTGCCGACGGCGTTCGAGGCGCCCGTCACCGCCACCCACCGGGTGCGTTCGCCGAGCAGCGAGGTGACTGCGTCGGTGCAAAGGCGACCACTGTGCGGGTCGAAGTCGGCGAGGTGCACGGTGGCGCCGGTATCGGCGCCGATCAGCAACCAGGGTGCGACGTTCGAGTCGTGGTCGAGCCGGGTGCAGATGATCTCGTCGCCGGGCTGGAGGTCGCGTGCGATGGCCCGGGTGAGCGAGAACACGTTGGCGGTGGTCGACTGCCCGAACATGAAGCCGCTCGGGTCGGCGCCGAGCAGGCGCCCCATCGTCGACTGGGCCTGATCGACCAGTGCATCGCACGCAGCGGAGGCGGCGAACGCACCGTGGCTGTTGGCGTTGTTGCCGCTGCGTTGCCACGCTCCGGTCGCCTCGATCGCCGAGTCGACGACCTGCGTGCCGGCCGGCCCGTCGAACCGTGCCCAGCCCTGATGGTTGCCTTCGGTGACGGCAGGAAAGCGGTGGCGCAGATCGAGCATGGGCGGAGCGTAACGGCCGGCGGGGGTGCTGCGCAGGCTGCCCGCTCGCGTGCTGACGAGCAGGCCGACCAGAGGCCGACGTCGTCGGCCTCGGCCTGGCGGGTGGCGTCGACGATCAGGGCGTTGTACTGGTCGTTGGGCGGGATCGAGAGCACCTTGGCGTACCCGTGCCGGGCGAGTTCGTAGTTCACGAACACACCGTCGCCGGCTCGGTACACGTACCCGAGCAATCGCCCATAGTCGTCGCGGGCGACGATGTCGCGTTCCAGCCGCACCGCGGCGCCGATCGGCAGCAGCAGCGTGAGGTACTGCTTGGCCTCGGCACCGAAGCAGTCGGCGGGATTGCCGGGCCGGGTGCCGCTGGCGGCGTGGGCGATCTCGGGGGTGTTGATGCCGATCAGCCGGACCCGTTCCTGGGCGCCGGTCTCGGTGATGACGACATCGACCGTGTCGCCGTCGACCACGTGGTCGACCGTTGCGTTGGCGTCGACGGGGCCGCTGGGCGGTGCGGTGGGGACCACGGTCGTCGTGAGCTCGGGAAGCACGACCTCGACGGCCCGTCTGCCGCCCCCGTCGCATGCCGCCGCCACCAGCAGGACGACGATCGCAGCGCGGCGCATGCCGTAGTTCTACCGCCCCGGTGTGGCAACGACCAGGGAGGGGCTGGGTCGGTAGCCTGGTGGGCCATGTCGCAGAGCCAGTTCGTCGACGAGTGCCAACTGAACGTTCGCGGCGGCGATGGCGGCGCCGGCTGCGTGTCGTTCCGTCGCGAGGGGCCGGTCGTGATGGGCGGCCCCAATGGCGGGGACGGCGGCAAGGGCGGCGACATCTGGATGGTGGCTGATCACAACGTGTCGTCACTGATCGCCTTCCGCGACCATCCCCACCGCCGGGCGGAGAACGGCGTGCACGGGATGGGCAAGGATCTGCACGGCAAGAGCGGCAAGTCGATGCAGATCAAGGTGCCCGAGGGCACCGTCGTGAAGAACATGTACACCGGCGAGGTGTTGGCCGAGCTGTACCGCCACGGCGACAAGTTCCTGGCGGCGGCCGGTGGTCGTGGTGGGCGCGGCAACCACAAGTTCCTCTCGAATCGACGCCGCGCTCCAACGTTCGCCGAACAGGGTGAGCACGGCGAGGAGCGGTGGCTCAAGATGGAGCTGCAGCTGATGGCCGACGTCGCCCTGGTGGGCTTCCCGAACGCCGGCAAGAGCACGCTGATCAGCGTGATCTCGGCTGCCAAGCCGAAGATCGCCGACTACCCGTTCACCACGCTCGAGCCGAATCTGGGCGTGGTGTCGCTCGACGACGACACCAACTTCGTGGTGGCCGACATCCCGGGGCTGATCGAGGGCGCCTCGGAGGGTCGTGGGCTCGGCCACCAGTTCCTGCGTCACATCGAGCGGGCACGCGTGCTGTGCCTGCTGATCGATCTCACCCCCACCGACGGCATCACCCCCGACGAGCAGGAGCGGGTGCTGCTGCACGAGTTGGGTGAATACGAGCCGGAGCTGTTGGAACGCCCGCGCCTGATCGTGGGCACGAAGGCCGATGTGGTGCAGCCCGATCAGCTCGAGCTGATCGGATGGCGCCATCCGGTGATCTCGTCGGTCACGCGTCACGGCCTCCGTGATCTGGTCGGCCGAATGGCGACGCTGGTGCACGAGGCGCGTCAGTCGGCCCCGGAACCGGAAGGCCTGGTGGTCATCCGCCCGCATGCGTCGGGTGCGATCGTGGAACGCGTCGGGGACGGCGAGTTCCGTCTGGTCGGCCGTGACGTCGAGCGAGTGGTGGCGCTCAACGACGTGACCACCCCCGAAGCGTTGAGCTACATCGACTTCCAGCTGGACCGGATCGGCGCCCTGCGGATGCTCGCTCGCGCCGGCGCCCAGGATGGCAACGTGGTGTGGATCGGCGACTTCAGCTTCGCCTACCAGAGCGACCTGTGAGCCGCCGATGAGGGTGGTCGCCAAGATCGGCACGTCGTCGATCACCGACGACGACGGCGGGGTCGACCGTGGGGCGATCGCCAAGGTCGTGAGCGAGATCGCGATCCTGCGCGAACGCGGGCACGATGTGCTGCTGGTGTCGTCCGGCGCCGTGGCGGCCGGCGTGGCCACGCTCGGCTTCGCGTCGCGTCCCACCGACATGGGCACGTTGCAGGCGGTGTCTGCGGTCGGACAGAGCCGGATCATGCGGGTCTGGAACGACGAGTTCGCCGTGTTCGGGTTGATCGGCGCCCAGGTGCTGGTGGACCCGCGCGACTTCGTGGACCGCACCCAGTACCTGCATGCCCGCCAGACGCTCGGACGGCTCCTGGAGTTGGGCTGTGTGCCGATCATCAACGAGAACGACGCGATCGCCAACCACGAGTTGCGCTACGGCGACAACGACCGGATCGCGGCGTTGGTGGCGCACTCGATGAAGGCCGACGTGATGGTGCTGATGACCGACCTCGATGGGCTCTACACCGACGATCCGCGCAGCAACCCCGATGCGGAGTTGGTCAGCCGAGTCGATGCCGATGATCCGCTGTTGTCGATCCGCACCAGCGCCGGCGGGAGCGGGCGCGGCAGCGGCGGGATGGCGTCCAAGCTGGCGGCGGCGCGGATCGCCTCATGGTCGGGTGTGCGCACGGTGATCGGCAGCGCCAGTCGCCTGAACCTGCTGGTCGACGCCGTGGACGATGCCGGCGTCGGCACCACGTTCGCCGGCCACGACCGGCGCCTGCCGGCTCGCAAACTGTGGATCGCGTTCGCCGCCGAAGTGGCTGGTGCGATCGTGGTCGACGACGGGGCGAGGCGAGCGCTGACCGAGCGCGGCACGAGCCTGCTGCCGGCCGGCGTGCGCGACGTCGAGGGCCGGTTCGCCGAGGGTGACACCGTCGAGGTCCGAGCGCTCGACGGAACGGTGTTCGCCCGCGGAATGATCTTCACGTCGTCGGCCGACCTGCGTGCCGTGGCCGGCAAGCAGACCAGGGACCTGCCCGACGGGATGGTGCACGAGGTCATCCATCGCGACGACCTGGTGGTGCTCGGCAGCTGAACCCGGCGTGACAACGCCGGAATCAGACCGTCCGGGCCTTCAGCGTTGCCTCAGGAAGGCGATCCGCTTCCACCTTCGACCTGGGGAACGGCGGTCGGCGCCGCGTCGAGGCCGAGTTCGGCCCGCAGCTGGCTGAGTTTGCCCTGGGCCTCGACGTTGGCGGTCGCCTGCTCGATCTCGAGCACGCTCGACTCGACCGAATCGCCTTCGAGCTCCGACGCCGCCTTGGCCTTGGCATACCGGGCCTGGATCTTTTCTTCGACCTCTTTCAGCGTGGGCACGTCGTCGCCGACGGTCTCGTTGAGCTGCTTCATCGCCGTGGTCATCTCTTCCTGCATCTTGGCCTGTTCGAGCTGGCTCAGCAGCTTCGACTTCTGGGCCAGCTTCTCCTGCAGGATGCGGCTGTTCTGGGCCACGGCGGCCTTGGCGGCATCGGAGGCCTGGGTGCTCTCCATGACCATCGACTTGAGGCTCTCGACGTCCTTTTCGACCTGGATCAGTTGCCCGGCGATCGTCTCGGCGGCGCCGGTGTACTGCTTGGCCTTGTCGGCGTTGCCGGCCTTCTCGGCGTCGGCCGCCATGATCAGCGCCTGACGGGCGTTGGCATTGAGCTTCTCGAGCTCGGTCATCTTGCTGTTGAGCCGCAACTCCGACTGCTTCTGGCCGGCGATCACGTTGGTGGCCTGCTCCTTGAGCCGCTTGTGCTGCTCGTGGGCCTCCAGGATCGCTTGCTCGAGCTGGACCTTGGGATCGGCCTTCTCGTTGAAACTGCCGGTGAGCTTGGCGGTCAGGTATTTCCACCACTTCTTGGTGAGCTTGAACATGCCCGGAACATTAGCGGCCGAGCATCCCACTCGGGGCGTCCCGGGCAAATGCGTTCAGGCGGTGCGCCGGCCGAAGCGTCGCGTGAGCGGGGCGATCTCGGGGACGCCGCCGGCTTGGAGAATCGCCACGTACACGACGATGCCCGCGCAACCGGCAACCACCAACTGGGCGATCGCCCCCCACCCTTGATCGCGGTCGACGCCGCGTGTCATGAACCACATCGCGGTTCCCATCGCGGCCACCGCCACGAGCGGGCGGGCCATCCACCGCATGATCGACGCCGCCGAGAACCCGGGCACCTTGTACGACAGAACCTGGAGCGCCCACGCGGCCGTGACCAGGTAGGCGACGGCGTACGACAACCCGAGGCCGAGCACGCCCCAGCGGCGCACGAACACGAATGCCAGCACGATGTTGATCGCGTTCTCGACGACATTGAGCACGAACGGTGTGCGCGTGTCGTGATGGGCGTAGAACCCGCGGAGCACGAACAGGTAGACCGAGAAGGCCACGAGACCGATCGCCAGACCCCCGATCGCCCTGCTCGTGTTGGCGGCGTCGAGGGCGTCGAACTGGCCGCGCTGCATCAGGCCCGCGATCGGTTGCCGCAGGACGAGCAGACCGGCTGAGGCGGGCAGCGTGAGCAGGGCGATCAGGCGTGTGCCCGACGTCGCCTTGTCGATGAACGCCTGCCGGTCGCGGCGCGCCACGGCGCGTGCCATCTCGGGCTGGAAGGTGGTGGAGATCGAGACTGCCAGGAGGCCGTGCGGGAGCACGAACCAGGTGAAGGCGTCGAAGTAGGCGCGCACGACACCCGGACCTTCACCCTCGGCGAGGTTGCGCACCACCACGACGGCGATCTGGTTGGCGATCACGAACCCGATCGTCCAACCCGACAGACGGAGCAGCCGCCCGACGGCTGGGTGACGCCAGTCGAAAGCCGGTCGGAACCGTAGCCCTGATCGGACCATTGCCGGGACCACGACCAGCGCCATGGCAGCGATCCCGAGCGTGGCGCCCAGCCCCAACGTCCAACGCACTCGCCGATCGGCCACCACGTCGGCCAGGTCGTACCCGGTCGATCCGGCTCCGGGGAGCGACAGCAGCGTGGCGATGATGATCACGTTGGGCAGCACCGGACTCCACGCCGCTGCCAGGAAACGCCGACGGCTGTTGAGGTAGGCGTTGGCGATGCCCGTCAGCCCGTAGAACAGGATCTGGATCAGGAAGATCCGGGTGAGCGAGGTGCCGACCGAGCGGAACAGCGCCACGTCGACACCGTCGTGCGGACTCAGGCTGTACAGCCGGAAGATCAACGGTGCCGCGATCACCGCCACCGCCGTCAATGCGACCATCAGCGTGACGGCGACCGTGATCACCACGTTGGCGGCGTGTTCATCGGCGCTGCGATCGCGAGGCATCGACGCAGTCGGGTCGTCGACCGCCATGAACGAGGAGAACAGCGGCACCAGCGTGGCCGACAGCACGCCGCCCAGCAGCAGGTCGTAGACGATGTTGGGCGTCTCGTTGGCGAGTGTGTACGCGTCGGCCAGGGCGGTCTGGCCGATCACGTACACGAACACGAAGTTGCGCAGCAGGCCGGTCGTTCGCGAGACAGCGGTGCCCGTGGCGACCGTGAGATTGGAGCGCAGCAGCGAGCTCACGGGGCGGGCAACTGCCGCGCCTGCGGTGCGTCGGCGCGGTTGGTCTCGTCGAGCGCCAACCGTAACGCCTCCAGCTCGGTCACGAGTTGATCGACGTCGTTGCCGAGCCCGGTCGAGTCACCGCTGCCGACGCTGACCTCCACGGCGCGCGCCACCAGTTCGTCGAAGCGTGCGTCGAGTAGGCGCAGGCGGTCGCGGGCGTCGCCGGCGACCGCTTCCAGGCGGCGCGCCGAGTCGAGTTGTGCTTCGAGCGACTGCATCGTCAGCAGCTCGGAGTCGCTCGCCCTGCCGCCTCGGGCGTGCACGGTGGACTGGAGCGTGGCCAGGTCGTGCTGGGCGCGCCCGGTGTCGAGTTGCGCCAGGGCGCCCGTGATCGCGTCGCCGCGGTCGGCGATCCTGAACGACTCCGACACGCCGTCGTCGAGCCGGCTGGCCAGACCGGCCAGGTTGTCACGCAGGGGGCCCGGCGACATGCCGGCGACGATCCGGTCGAAGCGCGCCTTGGATTGCTGGGCCTCCACGACGAACTGGCGCCACTGCTTGTCGAGCGAGGACGGCGAGACCCGGTACTGGGCCGGATCGCGGGGGACGGCGGCCAGGACGCGGCCGCCCCACGCCGCGGCGCCGACACCGGCGGCGGCGACGAACGGTGCGCCGAACAGGATCGCCGCGGCGGTCCCGGCGCCGAACAGGATCATGCCGAGCGGCGACATGATGGCCCGCGCCACGGGCGGCGTGAAGAACCGGTCGCGGAATCGGCGGCGCGCCATCAGAAGTTGCTGATCACGTTGGTGAACACCTGCTGGATCGTGGCCGGGTTAGAGGCGTCGTAGTGCGCCGCCGATGTGGCCTGGGCGATCGCCTTGAGCGTGACCGTGTCGGCATCGGCGCCGTACGAGATCGTGAACACCCGCACGGGTCGCGACTGCGCTCCCTCGCTCCCGGACTGCAACGAGCGGACCAGCGAGGCGAACTGTTCGCCGTCGTCGTCGGGTTGACCGTCGTCGTTCACCCCGTCGGTGAGGAACACCACGGCGTTGATCTTGTCGGGGTCGTACTCGTCGACCATCGCTTCGTACGACTTCTGGGTGACGTCGTACAACGGCGTGCCGTTGGTGGGGAGCTGGGCCAGGATCTGCTCTCGGATGGTGCTGCGGTTCTGGCCCATCGGCCCGACCGGTACGAGTTCGCGGTAGTTGGGGTCGGGGGACCCGACGAGATCGGTCGAGAACACCCACAGCCCGACTTCGTCGGTGTCCTTGAACTGGCCCAACGCCGAGACGGCGGCCTGTTCGGCGAGATCGAGCTTGGTGGCGGAATCGCTGGCGGGGTCACCCATCGACCCCGAGATGTCGAGCACGAGCAGCACGCGCGCTTCCTTGCGCTGCTCGGCCCATGCGTCGAGGATCTTGACCAACACGGCCGGCGACGGCACCTGCAGCTCCGACCGCGGCTGCGTGGGGTCGACGCCGAACTCGGCGCTGATCGGCGACGTGAGCGCGACGTTCGGGTTGTTGGGCCGGAACCCGAACTCGAGCACCTTCTGCTGGTTCTCGGGGCGTTGCACGAACTCCTCGAACAGGGCAGCGGCCGCCTTCTGTTCCGGTGTCACCCACGGCGCATCGAGCACGATGAACGGGTTGTCGGAGTAGAGCGTGCCATCGCTGGGATAGATCGCCACGAGCGGGACCCGCGGCGCCCGCGGGACCTCGCCGACGGCGAGTTCGCCGTCGGGGTTGCCCCGGTTGTAGTCGATCAGGCTCTTCTCCTCGATCGCCACCGCCGACGTGTACGTGAGCGACGTGCCGCGGATGTCGGTGGCGAACCAGTTGTTGAGGAACGTCATCGTGATGTCGCCGTAGTGCACGACTGCCGACTCCACGTTGCGAGCGAACGCCTCGACCTCGGGTCGGGCGAGGTCCTCGACCGTGAGTCCGGTGCGCTTGCCGGTGGCGGCGTAGTACTCGGCGATCGTGAAGTTGAGCCCGCTCGTGGAGTAGTTGGGGTTGGTCTTGCCGAGCCGGAACGGCCCCCACTCGGGGTGCCCGACCGATGCCCAACCGTCTGGGTCGTTGGCGAGCGTGACCAGGTCGGCGAAGCCGATCGACTTGGCGGGGTACCCGAGCGCTTCGGCCATCGGTTGCGGCATGGCGATCACGAGCGGGGTGAGCATGAACGGGGTGCCGGCGGGCGCCAGCGTGGTCCCGGCGCGCTCGTTGACGATCGCTGCCCATGCCGATCCGGCCGGCGACCAGATCACCGGTTGCGGCCCGTTGTTCACCGGGTCGGGCCAGCCGTCGACGAGCAGCTGGGCGGCGGCCCCGGACGACTTGCGGGCCGGTCGCACGAAGACGCAGCCACCGGGTGCCTGCTTGCCCTCGCCGTCGTTGAACGTGCTGGCCAGTTCGGTCAGGAGCGTGATCTTCTCGCTGCTCACCGCCATGTCGACCACGGTGCAGTCACCTGGGTCGCCGTCGATCCCGCCGGGCGAACTCGTGTCGCCGCCCGCCGAACATGCCGCGACCGCACTGGCAGCCACGACGACGGCGACGACCGACCTGATCGTGCGGGGGATGTGGAAGCGACGCATCAGAGATCATTCCAGTACTCGAGTGCGGCCAGCACGAACGGGGCCGGGGGTGGCCCTGCTTCGCCTGCCGCGGCCGGTGTGGCGGGGGACCAACCAGCGGCCTGCAGGGCCACCGTCAGCGAGGAGGTGAGACCACTCGGAGCTGACGCGCCGCCGATGCTGGCGAGCACGACATCGAGCGAGGTCATCGGCACAGGGTAGATGACCTCGAACCGAGACTCGTTCGCTTTCGTGAGTTCGGCCTGGGCCCCGATCGCGATCGAGAACGACGGCCGTGTCTGGATCGTCGCGATCGCCGTCCCCCCCGACAACGAGCCTTGGCTCGAGCGTTGCAGGGATCGGGCCCACGTCAGCAGGTCGAGATCGTCGAGCGACCCGCCCGGGCCGCCGAACTGGTCGAGGGCGGTGGCGATCGACACCGCTCCGATCGCCGTCCTCGACGGCGCGAACGTCGGGCTGAGTGCCTTCAATCCGCCGACGCACTGCCAGGTCAGGGTCGGGCAGCCGGTCGCCACGTCGGCTGCTCGGTCGGCTTCGACGACCAGCGCCAGCGGCGACTCGGCCAATGCCTGCGACGTGATCGCCAGCGGCTCGGCCTGCGGGCGGCTGGCCGTGATCATGTCGGGAAACGGGTCGAGCGTGACCCACAACACAGCGCCGGCGTCGGGTCGCGACAGTTCGGCGAGTGTGGCATCGGCGTCGGCGACGACGAGCTCGACGTCGCTCTTGCTGGCGGCGACGGCCGCTTTGCACGCGTCGCGGAGTTCGGTGACGCAGTACAGCTGACGGGCTTGGGCCGGCCTGCCCGGCGTGCCGGAGTCGTTGCCTTCGATCACGCGATCACGTACGAACCAGGCCCCGACGATCAATGCCAGCGCCAGCACGGCGGCGCCGACCCGCTTGGCGATCATGCTGTCCGCGTCTCCTCGATCGCCTGACGCATCGCCTCCAGTTGCAGCACGATGTCGTCCACGTCGTGGGCATATGCGTCGAGCTGATCACCGGCAGCACCGATCTTGAGTTCGTTGGCGCGCGCCACCAGCTCGTCGAGTCGCGTCTGCGTGAGCCGCAACTGGTCGGCCGTCTCGATGCTCTGTTGCTTGAGCCGGTCGGCGCTGTCGAGCTGGCTGCGCACCGAGCCGATCGCCGCCTCGATGTCGGTCGAGGGACGCGTCACGTTGCTGTCCTCCAGCGTGGCGAGCTTGGAGCGCAGCGCGGTCGGGTCGAGGGCACGCACCGAATCGTCGATCTCGTCGCCGCGCCGGGCGATCTGCCACGACTGGGCGATGCCGCGCTCGATCTGGGCGGCAATGTCGGCCAACCGCTGCTTGAGGGGCCCGTCGGCGACACCGTCCACGGTTGCGTGCAACTTGCGTTGCGCCGCCTGGGTGGCCTGCACCAGCTGGCGCCACGGCTCGCTGAGCACGAACGGGTCGATCCGTGCCTGCTGGGGCGGCTTGGGCATCGCCGCCAGCACGGAGGCGGCGTACACGGCGACGCCGGCAGCCACGGCCCAACCGATTCCCACTCCCACGGCGCCCAACAGCACGCCCACCCCGACGCCCAGGACGAGACGCCACGACAGGATCGCCTTTGCCGTGTGCGGCGTATAGAACCGGTCTCGGAAGCCCATCCACCCGAGACGCTAGCCGTGATCTCTCAGCCGACCGCTCGATTCGCACGTCCACCAGCGAGTTCGACCGTGAAACGACACACCGTCGGGGTCGTCGTCGACCTGGTACTAGCATCGCCGGTCATGCAGCGTTCCGCCACGATCCGCAGAATGACGGGCGCAGTCGTGCTCGTCCTGGCGCTCGCCGGGTGCGGCGGCGGGAGCGATTCCGACGCTGGCGGGGAGCCGTCCGACAATGGTGCCGACACGTCCGTGACGCTGCACTTCCCGGATGATCTCGAACCGGTCTGCCGCGGCACTGGCGCCGCCTTCGCCACGCCGTACGATCCGGCTGCAGCCGGCATCCACACGACGGTGATGCTGGCGGGCGCCGACGTCGACGATCTGTCCGAGACGTCGTCGAGCCTCAACCCGGAGTGGATCCCGACGTTCAGTGAGGCCAGCGACGAGTACGCATCCACACAGCTCGTCGTGTGCTCGCTGCGGACCGCCAGCGTGCTGGCCGACGAGTGCACCGGGTACGAGAGCGACGGCGAGCCGACCGACAACGTCGTGCACTTGTACTCGGCCACCTATCAGGTCGAACTGCGGGCGGCGACCACGGCTGAGGTGCTCGGACAGACGACGGTCGAAGCCGAGGCGACCGAGTGCCCGAGCTTCGTGATGTTCGACGCCGATTCGAACTCGGAGGACTGGTACGAGGACGCCAATGACCAGATCATCGACTTCGTCAAGCCGTACGTCGTGACCGCCTGACGGGACGGCCCGAATCAGACGGGAGCGATGTCCGCGGCCTCGAGCGTGACCAACTGGTCCTTGCTCGGGGTGGCGATGTCGGCCAGCCGCATCGCCTGCATCGAGACCGACTGCTCGAACACGTTGCGCACGAAGCGGGCATTGCCGAAACCGCGTCCGCGCGGCTCGGCCGCGATCACGTCACGCAGACGCGGCGCGGCCACTTCGGCGAGGTGGTATTCGAGCTTGCCCGACATCTGCTCGAAGATGTGGATCAGTTCGTCGGTCGTGTAGTCGGGAAACTCGATCGTGCGTGTGAATCGGCTCTGCAGCCCGGGGTTGGTGTCGATGAACCCCTGCATCTCGGCCGGGTAGCCGGCCGCCACGACGGCCAGATCGTCGCGGTGGTCCTCCATGAACTTCACGAGCGTGTCGATCGCCTCGCGACCGAAGTCGTTCTCGCCACCGCGCGCCAGGGCGTAGGCCTCGTCGATCAGCACAGTGCCGCCCAGTCCCGATTCCAGCACTGCCTTGGTCTTGGTGGCGGTCTGGCCGACGAACCCGGCGACGAGGTCGGATCGGTCGGTCTCGACCAGATGCCCTTTCTCGACCACTTTCAGGGTGCGGTAGATCTGACTCAGCAGGCGCGCCACGGTGGTCTTGCCGGTGCCGGGGTTGCCGGTGAACACCAGGTGACGGCTGGTCTCGATCGTGCGCAGCCCTTGCTCCTCGCGCAGTTTCTGGATGCGGAGCAGGCTCGTCAGCCGGCGCACCTCGATCTTGACGTGGTCGAGCCCGGTCAGCGCGTCGAGCTCGGCCAGCAGGTCCTCGATCGTTCGTTCGGGGGGCAACTGCGGCTCGGGCACCTCGACCGGGGGAGCCGTGGTGGTCGAGGCGGTCGCCGCCGGCTGGCCGGGTCGCGGCACCCCGGCGGCGTCCATCGCCGCCAGCATCGTGGAACGAAAGTCGTCGATCGCCGTCAACTCGTCGGGGGAGGGCACCAGGTCGAGCGCAGCGGTGGCGTGCGCAAGCTTGAGTGCCAACTCGTAGTAGGTGTTGGCGCGCCGGCCGGCATCGCGTACGTCGGCCTTCACCAACAGGTCGAACAGCGTGGTCGGCTGATGCAACCATCCGGATCTGCCCGAGAGCAGATCGGACTGACGCAGCTGCTCGGACGACACGCGTACGGGCGGATCGAGCAGCGGGCCGATGTCGTCCAGCCAACCCTCCAGTTCGGTGGTCGTGAACCGCCCGTCAGCGCTGAGCACGGCTGACACCAGGGCGTTGGCCTCGACCACGCATTCGAGCCGGTGCGGTTTTCCCGACAGCGTCGACAGCTCGGCTTCGACGCCGTCCACGAAGGCGTTCACGTATTTGGCAAGCGGGCCCGGCACGACCGAGAGCGTAGATGCTGCTCGCCTGCGACCCGTCGTTTCGCTGCGCACGTGCGCGTGTGCGGCACTCTTCCCACTCGCGTATCCGACTGACCGGGCGGTCAAGCCGACGGGTAGCGTTCAGACCATGGTGATTGAGCAGGCCGACCGGTTCGAAAGCGTCCAGCAGGTGCGCGATGGGCTGAAGGCGGTGAACTACCTCGCCGACGACGGGATCGCCGGCGTGGCCTTCCTGGCCGACCGGCTCGGCAAGCCGATCCTCGTCGAGGGCCCGGCGGGGACGGGCAAGACCCAGCTCGCCAAGTCGGTCGCCGAGATGTTGGGCGCCCGGCTGATCCGTTTGCAGTGCTACGAAGGCCTCGACGAGAGCAAAGCGCTCTACGAGTGGAACTACAAGAAGCAGCTGCTCCGGATCCAGGCCGACAAGAAGAGCGACTCGTGGAGCGAGGTCCACGACGACATCTTCTCCGACGAGTTTCTGCTCACGCGTCCGCTCCTGGAGGCGATCACCGCCAGCGATCCGGTCGTGCTGCTGATCGACGAGGTCGATCGCGTCGAGGTCGAGACCGAAGCATTGCTGCTCGAAATCCTGTCGGACTACCAAGTGTCGATTCCCGAGTTGGGCACGATCGAGGCCAAGCAGATCCCGCTCGTCTTCCTCACGTCCAACAACACGCGTGAGCTGAGCGAGGCGCTCAAGCGGCGCTGTTTGTACTTGCACGTCGATTACCCGTCGATGGAGCGCGAGAAAGAGATCGTGCTCACCAAGGTGCCGGGTATCACCGAGCACCTGGCCGATCAGATCAGCCGGATCGTCCGCTCGATCCGAATGCTCGACCTCAAGAAGTCGCCGAGCGTCAGCGAGACCCTCGATTGGGCCCGAACACTGCTGCTGCTCAACATCGAGACGGTCGACGAGCAGACCGCCAAGGAGACGCTCCACATCCTGTTGAAGTACCAGACCGACATCGCCAAGGCCGCCAAAGAGCTGTCAGTCGACTGATGCCTCCGGCGGCCACCTCCATCACCGGCAAGCCGGCTGGGACGATGCTCGACCTGCTGAACGGCTTCGTCGGGGAGTTGCGCAGCGCCGGGCTGCCGGTCTCGTTGACCGAGAACCTCGACGCCATGCAGGCCGTGCGTCACATCCCGATCGAGGATCGTGAGGCGTTCAAGTACGCACTCGGCGCCACGTTGATCAAGAACAACGCCCACTGGCGGGCGTTCGAGACCGTGTTCGAGGTCTACTTCTCGCTGCGCGGTCCCGAGTACAAGCTGCTCGACGGCGACGACGCCGTGGATCAGCTGTGGCGCGAGATGCAGGAACAGGCCGCCGACGCCGAGGGCAATCGCGGCGCCGCCGGTTCGATGGACGCGCTCACCCCCGAAGAGATCGCCAAGATGCTGATGCAGGCGCTGCTCAACGCCGACCAGGCGATGATGCGGGCGCTCGCCAAGCAGTCGGTCCAACGCTTCGCCGGGATGGAGCCCGGTCGCCCGGTGGGCGGTACGTACTACCTGTACCGCACCCTGCGCAATCTCGACCTCGACGGGATGCTCGACAAGCTGATGGAGCAGGCCGCCGAGCAGGCCGGTGGCGAGCTCACCAATCTCGAAGAGCGGCTCGAGCGCGACGAGTTCGAGCAGCGCATCGAGGACTTCAAGAAAGAGATCGAGGCCGAGATCCGGCGCCGGCTCGTGGCCGACCGCGGTGTCGAGGCGATGGCCAAGACGCTGCGCAAGCCGTTGCCCGAGGACGTCGAGTTCATGCACGCCTCACGCGACGAGATGCAGTCGCTCAAGAAGGCGTTGCAGCCGCTGACCCGCAAGCTGGCGGCGCGCCTGGCGCGCAAGCGCAAGCACGGTCGCAAGGGCCCGCTCGACTTCCGCAACACCGTGCGGCACTCGCTCAGCTATGGCGGTGTTCCCGCCGAACCGAAGTTCAAGTATCCGCGTCCGGCCAAGCCGGAGCTGATGGTGGTCGCCGACATCTCCGGTTCGGTTGCGGCGTTCGCCCGCTTCACGCTGATGCTCGTGTACGCCATCTCGGGTCAGTTCTCCAAGGTTCGGTCGTTCGTGTTCATCGACGGGATCGACGAGGTGACCGAGTACTTCAAGTCCACCGAAGACATCCAGGAGGCGATCCACCGGGTGAACACCGAGGCCGATGTGGTCTGGGTCGACGGGCACTCGGACTACGGCCACGCGTTCGAGGTGTTCTGGGAGCGATACGGCAAGGACGTCGGGCCCAAGACCACGGTGTTGCTGCTGGGCGACGCCCGCAACAACTACCACGCCAGCCAGAGCTGGGTGGTCAAAGAGATCCGCCAGAAGGCGCGCCACGTGTACTGGCTGAACCCCGAGCCGCGTTCGTACTGGAACACCGGCGACTCGATCGTGGGCGACTACGGCCGCCACACCGACGGCGTCTACGAGTGCCGCAACCTGCGCCAACTCGAAGCGTTCGTCGAGAAGCTCGCCTGACTCATTTCTGCCTGTTCGCGCTACGAACGACACACCTGACGTCGGGACCGGAGAGCGTCCACAGCGCGATCGATGCTGCGGCGCCGATTGCGCCGAACACGATCGCCGCCGTGGGCCCCCAGGCGGACAACCGGTCGAGTCTGGCGACCGACACGGCGCCGGCGACGAAGCCGGTCGCGGATGCGCAGGCGAGACACAAGGCGGCCGTGCGCCAGCGGCGCAGCGACAGGGCCACGGTCGAGGCGGCGAGCCCGAACGGGGCCAGCAGCCATGCGATCACCACAGCCAGCCGGGGAGCTCCCTTCAGCAGGCCGAGGGCGCGAGCGCTCCCGATCAAGTCGAGCGTGGAGTGATTCGTCCCACCCAGCCTGATCCAGGGTGCCAAGAGGGTGCCGCACACGCCGCAGGCAGCCAGCCAGGCCACGAGGGCGATCGTGCGAACGCCGGGCCGACGCGTCACCGCCGGCGTGCGAGTTTGCATCGCCAGGAGGTCACGCCAGTCCCAACTCCGAGGACGTGAGATCGGCGATCAGTTCCACGTACCACTCGACCAATCCGGGGTCCACCTGCTGCAGGCCGTTGCGGTAGGCGTCCATGACGGTCCAGACCGGCGCCACGTACCACTGTCCGTCGACCTCCTCGACGACGATGTCGGGGGTCGGCAGGGCGAACTCCTGGTAGGAGCCCAACAGTTCTGCCAACACGGGTAGATCGACCGTCATGCCGAACTCCGAGAGCATCTCCTCGATGCAGCCGCGCTCGCCATCGCCATCGAACTCGACGTCGTACTGCCAACAGTCGGTGGCGGTCGGTTGCGAGAGCGATGCGTCGATCGACTGGCCATCGACCGTGCCCGTCAAGGTGACTGCATCGGTTCCGAAGGTGAGCGTCAGCTGGAGCTGCTCGAGGTCCGGACTGTCCGACGACGCCTCGAGGGTGATCGTGCGACCGTCGATGACGAGCCGCCCGCTGCCGGACGTCGGCCCGTCGACCTCGACGTCGATCGCCGAGGGAGAGTACGCCACGCGCACACGTGTGTCGGCCGAGCGAACGTCGACCGTGGCAGCGTCGATCGACACGGCCGTGTGCCCGAACGCTTCGATCGTCGAGTACGCCACGTCACTGACCGCGATCGTTGCGTCGGCGTCGCCGAGCGACTGACGTGCGTCGCGTTCGGCATCGGCCAGAACCCCTGCGTACAGATCACCATAGCGCTGGGCGACCTCGGCCTCGTGCGGGTCGAGGCGGGCGATCACTCCAGCCAGATCGAGGTCGACGAGGCTCTGGATCATCGCCGCGACCGCCTCCTGCGGCGTCTCGGCGCCGATCGGAACCAGGCCGTCGCCAGGCGCCGGAGCCGGTCCCGCCGACTCGCTGATGCGAGCGTTCTCGGCGGCGGTGTACAGCAGCGACAGGTACCACCGCCCGTCTCGTTCCTTCAGGACCAGCGGATCGTCGCTGGCCATGTTCTCGGTGGACTGCTCTTCGAACAGCGCGATCTGCTCGCCGAAGTGGTCACGGATCATCTGGCCGACCGGCAACGTGTCGCCGTCGACGGTGGCGGTGATCGTGCCGCCCGTGAAGATGACGTGTTGCAGGTCGGGCGCGCCGGGAACTTCGAGCAGGTCGTAGGTGACCTGATCGATGCGCAGGTCGAGGCCGCTGATCGCCGTGAGATCGATGGTGGGATCGAGCAGGCCCAGCCGGACGAGCTCGTCGACGAGATCGAGCGACGGCTGCACGAAGTGTTCACGCTCGTACGGGTCGAGCAACTCGACGGCGCTGAGCACGTCTTCGCGTCCGAGCGAATCCAACAGTCCGACGATCGCCTCCTCGGGGGTGGCGGCGCCGCCGCGGTCACGATCGGCGCGCACGACGAGCAACACCGCCCCGAGGCCGATCACGAGCGCCATGACGCACGCAGCGCCGACCAGCATCCGCTGGCGCGAACGGGCTGGGCCGGTCGCCGACTCGAGCACGACCGGCGCTTCGACGCCGTGCGGCATCGCCTCGCCAGAGGTCGGGTCGACTGGCATCGGGTCGACCGGCTGGGCAGCCGTCGTGTCGGAATGCGCCTGTGACCACGGCGAGGTCGGCGGCGCCGGTACATCGGTCGGTCCGGGCCGGTGTGGTGAGGGCGAAGCGGTCGCTGAGCGGTTGGCGCCGGGTGGCCCCCACACATCGCGATCCGACGGCGGTGTCGCCTCCGGCTGGGCGGCAATCGCGTCGTGGCTCATGTCGTGGTCGTGCATGTGCTGGCCTCCCGCGGCCTGGTCTGGTCTTCTCACCGAGAGTAACGGTTCATCGGTCACCACGCGCACCACCGAGCGTCGCTCACCCCATTGAGGCAGCGATCCTTTCGCCGATCACCACCGCCGGGATATTGGTGTTGGCGCGCGGTATCTGTGGCATCAACGACACGTCGGCGACGATGATCCGGTCGCACTCGTGAAGCCGTCCCGTCGGGTCGCACACCGAGGTTGCCGGGTCGAGACCCATCCTCGCCGTGCCGACCGGGTGGTAATAGTGCTGCACGTCGCGCCGGATCGCCTCGTCGGACATGTCTCGGGGTGGCCCGTCGAGCAGTATCTCCGACAGCGCCGGCTGGGTCAGCAGCTGCTCGGCGAGTTCCAGACCGTCGCGCAGCACAGCCAGGTCGTGTCCGTCCGGATCGCTCAAGTAGCCGTGGTCGATCCGCGGGTGGTCGTCGGGGTGCGGTGACGTGATGTGGACGTCTCCCCGGCTGGCCGGTGTGACGCAGGCAACCTCGATCAGCGCCCGCCCGTCGGTCAGCGTGGTCTGCGTGGACGCGCAGACCGGGAACAGGTGGAGGTCGAACAGACCGTCGGTGGAGAGGTGCGAGCGGGCCTTGCCGAGCGTCTGTTCCTCCGGCATGAACCCACTCGCCATGGCTGCCGCGATCTCGGCCCGCAACCGGTCGGCAAGCTGCCGACCGGTGTTGATCATGGGATGGTCGTGGAGGTTGGCGCCCACCCATGGTGACTCGATCGTGGGTTCGACACCGACCGCGCGCAGCCGGTCGGGGTCGCCCACGCCCGACCGCTGCAAGATCGCCGGGGTGCCGTACACGCCCGCCGACAGCACGACGCGGTCGGCTCCGATCGTGATCGGCGCGCCCTGTCTCGAGCGCGTGTACCACAGCGCCGTGCCGGGTCAGTTCGACCCGGTCGACGATCGTGCGGTCGACGATCCGCAGCCGGTCGCTCGACCGGATCGGGTCGAGATAGGCGAACGCGGTGTTCCATCGCACGCCGTCGACGATGTTGACGGTCTCCAGCCCGAAGCTCTCGTTGGCGTCGAGGTCGCACAGGTCGCTGGCGATCAACCAGCCGGCAGCCTGCGCTGCGTCGAGGCATCGGGCGTGGAACGGCGCTGCCTCATCGCGCTCATAAGCGCGCACCCGCATCGTCTCGAGCACGGTCGCGAACGTCGCTCTGAGTTCGTCGGTAGACCATCCCGGCAGACCCCACGCGTCGTAGTCGGCGCGATGCCCGACCGCAGCGATCGCACCGTTGTGGGCCGAGCAGCCACCCAGGATGCGGGCACGCTCAAACGTCCACGGTGCCCGGTCGGGGAGCGGTCCAGATGTGTAACCCCAGTCATGACTGGTGGCCAATGCGGCTGCGTCGAGGATCTCGCCCGGCCACTTCCCGTCCGCCAGCGGCCCGTAGTCGGGGCCCGCCTCGACGAGCACGACATCCACGCCACGTTCGGCCAATCGGGCTGTGACCACCGCACCCGACGATCCTCCGCCGATCACCACGACCTCGGCCGACTGCCGGCTCACGGGGTCACACCGAGCGTCTGGGGACCACCGGGTTGATCGGCGCCGATCTGTCCGAGCACGGTCATGATCTGATCGAGCGGTGTGCGGTCCAGATCGGGCACGAGGCACCCACCGGTGGGATACCCCACGGGAAACAGGACGAACGGTCGCTCGTTGTCGGGCCGTTCGAGCACACGTGTCAGGAACGCCATCGGGCTCGGCGCGGCAGCGATGCCACGTGATTCCTTCACGTCGTCGTGGAGACGGCGCTCGCCGTCCGGTGTCGTGGCGTAACGCTGAGCGAGTTCGGTTGCCGGATACGGGTGCTCGTACGTCGCCACCCGACCAACTCTAGGAACCCGCCCGGTCGGTCTCAGGTATCGACGCTGCGAGTCACGTGCGCTGGTAGTTCGGTGCTTCCTTGGTGATCGTGACGTCATGGGGATGGCTTTCCTCGCGCCCGGCAGTGGTGACGCGCATGAAACGGGCACCGGTGCGCAGTTGTTCGAGGTCGGCGGCACCGGCGTACCCCATGCCGCTGCGAAGACCTCCGACGAGCTGGTAGATGGTTTCCGACAAGGGGCCGGCGTACGGGACGCGACCTTCGATGCCCTCGGGTACGAGTTTGCGGCTGGCGGCGGCGAGGTCGGATTTGCCCTCACCCGATGACTGTGCGGTGGCGTATCGGTCCGAGCCGAGGCCCTGCATGGCGCCCATCGAACCCATCCCGCGGTAGCTCTTGAACCGTCGCCCCTCGAACAGCTCGGTCTCGCCCGGGCTCTCTTCGGTGCCGGCCAGCAATGAACCCAGCATGACCGTGGTGGCACCGGCGGCGACCGCCTTGACCACGTCGCCGGAGTACGTGATCCCGCCGTCACCGATGATCGGCACGCCCAGCTGGCGGCCGCGCTTGGCGGCGAAGTAGATCGCCGAGAGCTGCGGCATGCCGGCCCCCGAGATGATCCGGGTGGTGCAGATCGAACCGGCCCCGACACCGACCTTGACGGCGTCAGCCCCGGCCTTGGCGAGCGCTTCGACGCCTTCTTCGGTGACCACGTTGCCGGCGGTGACAGGCAGGTCGGGCCAGGCGCCCTTGATCCGCTCGATCGTCTTGATCACGCCCGCCGAGTGACCGTGAGCGGTGTCGATCGCCACTGCGTCGACCCCCATCGCCACCAACGCCTCGACCCGATCCTCGACGTCGTCGCCCACACCGACCGCGGCTGCACAGCGCAGCCGGCCACGGCCGTCGCGAGAGGCATTGGGATAGTCGAGCCGCTTCTGGATGTCCTTGACCGTGATCAGCCCGGCCAGGCGGCCGTGGTCGTCGACCAGGGGCAACTTCTCGATCCGGTGCTGCTGCAAGATCGCCTTGGCCTCGTCGAGCGACGTGCCGACCTTGGCGGTGACCAGACCTTCGCTGGTCATGAACTCGCTGATCGGCTTGTCGAAGTCGGCGCCTTCGCAGAACCGGATGTCTCGGTTGGTCAGGATCCCGACCAGTTCACCGGCGTCGTTGGTGATCGGGACACCCGAGAACTTGAAGCGGTTCATGAGTTCCTCGGCCTCGAACAGGCGCGCCGTCTTCGGCAACGTGACGGGATCGGAGATCATGCCGCTCTGGCTGCGCTTCACCTTCTGGACCTCGGCTGCCTGGTCGGCCACGGGAAGGTTGCGGTGGATCACGCCGATCCCCCCGCTGCGCGCCATGGCGATCGCCATCCTGGCCTCGGTGACTTTGTCCATCGCTGCGGAGACGAGCGGGATCGCCAGCACGATGTCGGCGGCGAACAGTGCCGACGTGTCGACGGCGTCGGGCAGGGTCTCGGAGTAGCCGGGGATCACGACCACGTCGTCGAACGTGAGCGCGTCATAGCGGTCGAACAGGTGCTCGTGTTGGCCGGTCATGCGGGTGCTGCCTTCCGGGAGAGGTGGTCGCGTGTGAGTTGTTCGCAGAACGAGCCGATCGTGCGGACGAGCAGTCGGTGCTCGACGGTGTGGATCCGTGCCTCGAGGTCGGCGAGTGTGTCATCGGGTCGAATCGGCACGACTTCGCTGGCGAGCACCGGACCATCGTCGACGCCCTCGTCGGGGACGAGGTGCACCATCACACCGGTCTGGGTGCGCGAGCCCGACATCGCCTCGTGCCAAGCTCGCTCGATGGCGTGGGTGCCAGGCAGCTCGCCGGGGAGCGCCGGGTGCAGGTTGATCACGCGGTCAGGGAACCAGCCCAGGAAGCTGGTGGTGAGGATCCGCATCCAGCCCGCCAGGACCACGACATCGGGCCCGAACCCGGCCACGATGTCGGTCAACCGGGCGTCGTAGTCGGATCGCGCCTCGCCATCGTGGCGGCCGACGTGCACCGACGGCACCCCTGCTTCGGCGGCCCGTTGGAGGGCGTAGGCGGTGTGTTTGTCGGAGACCACGGCGACCACGTCGGCAGCGAGGGAACCGTTGCCGCAGGCGTCGAGAATGGCTTGCAGGTTGCTGCCGTTGCCCGACGCCATGACCACCAGTCGCATGCGATGAGCGGTGCGTGGCTCCATGGCTCGACGGTACGCGCACCGCGCCACCTCCCGGCGCGCCATGAACGAAAAGTCAGTGGTTTCGGGCGCTCAGATCAGGTGGACCCGGTCGTCGCCATGTTGGCCCGGGACCAACGCCCCGATCACCCAGGTCGGTTCGTCGATCAGTTCCTGCACCGCGCCGACCTGATCGATGGCGACCACCAGCACCATGCCGAGGCCCATGTTCAGCATCCGGTGCAGTTCGTGGGACGACACGCCCGTGGCGAGCTCGGCCACCAGCGACCACAGTGGACTGCGCGGCCACGACCCCAGTTCGATCTCGGCATCGACACCGTCGGGGAGCACGCGCGGCAGGTTCTCGAGCAGTCCGCCTCCGGTGATGTGGGCCAGCGCTTTGACCGAGCCGGAGTCGATCGCCGGGCCGAGCACGTGCAGGTAGGAGCGGTGCGGTTCCAGCAGAGTCTCGCCGAGCGGGCGGTCGAACCCGGGTGGGGTGACGTCCATCGGCACCCAGTCGAACAGCTTGCGGAGGAACGAGTAGCCGTTGGTATGCGGACCGCTCGACGCGACGCCGATCAGGATGTCGCCGACGGCCACGTCGGAGCGGGGGAGCAGCGCACCGCGATCGGCGAAGCCGACCAGCGTGCCGGCGATGTCGAACGCCCCGTCGGCGTACACCCCGGGCATCTCGGCCGTCTCGCCGCCGAGCAACGCACAACCGGCGGCCTCACAGGCCTCGGCCATGCCCGTGACGACGTCGGCCACCAGATCGCTGTCGAGGTGGCTGGCGGCGATGTAGTCGAGGAAGAACAGCGGTCGTGCCGACTGCACGAGCACGTCGTCGATGCAGTGGTTGACGATGTCGGCACCGACACCGCGGACCATGCCCAACCGCGCCGCCAGTTCGACCTTCGTGCCGACGCCGTCGGTGGATGCCACCAGCACCGGGTCGGCGAGGTGGAGCAGGCGCTCGATCGAGATCACACCACCGAAGCTGCCGACTCCGCGCAACACGTCGGGCCCCAGCGTGCGCTGGACAGCACCCTTCATCTTCGACACGGCGCGATTGCCCTCGTCGATGTCGACGCCCGTTGCTGCGTACGACGTGAGCATCGCTCCCGGGGCGCGCCACCCGATGTCGCGTCGGACCTGCATGTTGGTGAAGCTGACACCGTCCATGCCGCGATAGGCCGCAGCGCGGGCGGACGCCAGATCGTGGCCGACCCCCGTGACCGCCAGCACCCTGCCGCCGGCCGTCTTGCCGTCGACGATCGCTGCAGGGAACAAGGTCGCCGCCGGTTCGATCGACGAGGCATTCGCCCACGAGGTGGTGGAGAACCCGTTCAGCCTGATCGTGGCACCCGTGCTGGACGTGCCGGGATACCCCGGCGCGGCGGCCACCACGGTGCAGGCCGCGCCGGGAGCGATCGTGACCGGGACCCTGCCCACGTCGCCCTGCGTGCACGCCAGGGCCAGTTCCGCCAGATCCGACTCCAGCAACGGCAGCACGGCCTGCGCCTCGGGGTCCCCGAAGCGGCAGTTGTACTCGACCAGGCGAGGACCGTCCTCGGTGAGCATCAGCCCGGCGTACAGGACGCCGACGTACGGCGTCCCGGCCGCCGCGTAGTAGTCCAAGATCGGTTGGACGAACGTGCCGATCAGATCCTGCGCGTCGTACGGCACCGGCGCCGGCGCGTAGGCGCCCATCCCGCCCGTGTTGGGACCGGTGTCACCTTCGCCGATCCGCTTGTGGTCCTGGGCGAGCGGCAAGGCCACGCCGGTCGAGCCGTCGCACAGTGCCAGGAGCGAACATTCGGGGCCGGTCATGCGCTGTTCGAGCACGAACGGGCCGATCAACGACGTGGCGCGGATCGCCGCCTCGGTCTCGGCTGGATCGGCGGGAACGGTGACGCCCTTGCCTGCCGCCAACCCGTCGAGCTTGACCACGACCGGGAAGCCCTGGTCGCGCCACCACGTGAGCGCACCCTCGGCGTCGAGCTCCTCGAACCGGCGGTAGATCGGGCCGGGGACGCCGAGCGTGGTGGCGAGGTCGCGGCTGAAGCCCTTCGACGACTCGATACGGGACTGCTTCGACGTCGGCCCGAAGCACGGGATCTTGCGGAAGTGACATTCGTCGGCGATGCCTGCCACGAGCGCCGACTCGGGGCCGGGGATCACGAGGTCGATCGACTCGGGCGTGGCGTCGCCCAACTCGGCGGCGACCTGGACGGTGTGTCCGTGTTGCTCGCAGGCCCAGGCGATCGCCTGCTCGCGTCCGCCACCTCCGATGACGAGCACTCGCATCAGGCGATCGCCCCTTCGAAGCTGAGCTTGGCCTGGGCATCACGGACGTGCAGCGGGTAGTCGCCGGTGAAGCAGGCGTTGCAGTACCCAGCCTGGGAGTCGACGGCGCGCATCATGCCGTCCAGCGAGAGAAAGGCGAGCGTGTCGGCACCGATGTGCTGTTCGATCTCGGCGATCGACTTGCGGGCCGCCATGAGGTCGCCGTCGTGACCCATGTCGACGCCGAAGTGGCAGGCGTGCGTGATCGGCGGGCACGTGATCCGCAGGTGGACTTCGGTCGCACCGGCGTCACGCACGAGCTTGACCAGCGGTCCGGCGGTGGTCCCGCGCACGAGCGAGTCGTCGATCATGATCACGCGCTTGCCGGCCAGGTTCTCCGACAGGGCGTTGAACTTCAGTGCCACGCCGCGCTCGCGCAGCTCCTGGGTCGGTTCGATGAACGTACGCCCGATGTAGCGGTTCTTGATCAGGCCGTCGTTGAAGGGGATGCCGGTCTCGTTCGAGTAACCGATCGCGGCTGGGATGGAGGAGTCCGGCACGGGGATCACGACGTCGGCGTCGACGCCCGACTCGCGGGCCAGTTCGACGCCCAGCCGCTGGCGGACGTGGTGCACGTTGTGGCCGTCCCACACCGAGTCGGGGCGCGAGAAGTAGACGAACTCGAACGTGCAACGCGCCGAACGCGGGGCAGGGTTGAGCGTCTGGTGGCGTCGGATCTCGGAGCCTTGCAGGCAGATCAGCTCGCCCGGGTTGACCTCGTCGATCTCGCTGCACCCCAGCGTGTTGAGGGCGCAGGTCTCGCTCGCCACCGCCCATCCACCGTGGGGCAGACGCCCCACCGAGAGCGGGCGGAAGCCCCACGGATCACGGACGGCGATGACCTGGTCGTCGACCAGCATCACGAGCGAGTAGGCGCCCTTGAGCGCAGGCAGGGTGCGTTCGAGGCGCTCCTCCCACGTGCGGCCCCCGGCGGCGGCGAGCAGCAGGGCGATCACCTCGGTGTCGCTGGTGGCGGTGAGCCCGAACCCGCGGTGCAGCAGTTCGTCGCGCAGCGCCGTGGCATTGACGAGGTTGCCGTTGTGGGCGACCGCCAGCGGCCCGTGCATGGTCTCGATCAGGAACGGCTGGATGTTCTTCTGCGAGTTCGAACCGGTGGTCGAGTAGCGCGTGTGACCGATCGAGTGGTAGCCGGTGAGCGGCAACATGGCGGCCGGGGTGAAGACGTTGGCGACCAACCCCTCGTCCTTGTGGATCCGCACGCGCCGCCCGTCGCTGACGGCGATGCCGGCCGCCTCCTGCCCGCGGTGCTGGAGCGCGAACAACCCGAAGAAGGTCATCTCGGCGACGCCGTCACCGTGAGGGGTGGAGATGCCGATCACGCCGCACTCCTCGCGTGGCGAGTCGCCGTCCTGAGCGGTGTTGCGGATCGCAACCGGGGTCTCGTTCACAGCAAGCCTGCTTTCTGGAGATGATCGACGAGGCGCGGCTGGACCGGGTAGTCGCCGGGCGTGAAGGTCTCGCCGGTGAGCCGTTCGAAGGCGCTGATGTATCGGGTGGTCGTGGCCGACCAGACCTCGTCGGGCACGGTCGGGATCGGGCCGTCGCCCTTGTAGCCGATGTCGGCGAAGGCACGGCGTACGACCTCTTTGTCGAGGCTTTCCGGCTCCTGGCCCGCTGCGAGCCGCTGTTCGTAGGACTCGGCGACCCACCATCGTGAGGAGTCGGGCGTGTGGACTTCGTCGATCAGGATCAGTTGGCCGTCCACGGTGAGTCCGAATTCGTACTTGGTGTCGGCCAGGATCAACCCCGCCTGCTGGCCGAGCGAGACGCCGCGGGCGAAGATCGCCAAGGCGGCCGACATCACGTCGTCCCACAGGTCGGCGCCCAGCAGCCCGCGCTCCACCACCTCGGCACACGACAGCGGTTCGTCGTGGCCGCCGTGCTCGGCCTTGGTGGTGGGCGTCACGATGGGGTCGGGCAGCGGGGTGTTCTTGCGCAGCCCGTCCGGGAAGTCGTAGCCGTACATCGATCGCCGCCCGTCGGCGTACATGCCCCAGATCGAGGTGTCGGTCACACCGGTGATGTGGCCGCGCACGACGACCTCGACCGGCAAGGGAGCCGCCGACCGCGCCAGCAGTGCGTTCTGGTCGGGTACGTCGATCACGTGGTTGGCGATCACGTCGGCGGTGTGTTCGAACCACCACGCCGAGAGTTGGTTCAGGACCTGACCCTTGTACGGCACGCCGGCGAGCACCCGATCGAACGCCGACAGGCGGTCGGTGGTGACGATCAGGCGTCGTTCGTCGCCGCACGCCCACGAGCTGCGCACCTTGCCGTCGCGCCGGTCGTCGAGCGCCAGGTCGACGTGCATGAACGGTTCGAACAGGCTGGAACGCATCGTGGAGTGTCCGTCCATCACATCTCGGCCCATCACATCTCGGCGGCGACGGCCACGCCGTTGCGGAACAGGTGCAGGCCCAGGTGACGCTCCAGTTGCCTGGGTTCGTCGACGTCGTGATGGTGCGGGTGTTGGCGGGCGACCACGAAGTTCTCGGGGTGCGGCATCAGCCCGAGCACGTTGCCGGCCGGGTTGCACACGCCGGCGATCCCGGCGGTCGAACCGTTCGGGTTCACCGACCGGTACCGCAACGCGATCTGGCCGGCGGCATCGAGGGCGTCGGGGTCCGGGTGCACGTATCGCCCCTCTCCGTGGGCGATCGGGCAGTGGATGTCGTGGTCGAGGCCCTGTGTCCACAGACACGTCGATCGGGTCTCGGGCTCGAGCTCGACCCACCGGCAGTCGAACCGCCCGTGGTCGTTGTGGCCGAGCGCGCCCGGCAACAAACGGGTCTGGGTGAGCACCTGGAACCCGTTGCAGATCCCGATCACCGGACGGCCGGTGGCCACGAACTCGCCCAGTGCCTCCCCGAGCCCGACCGTCAGGTCGAGCGCCAGCATCCGGCCGGCCCCGAGTGCGTCGCCGTACGAGAACCCTCCCGCCACGGCGACCAGCCGCGCATCGGTCAACAGTTCCTGGTGTTGCACGAGTTCTGCGGCGAGCACGATCGTCGGGTCGGCGCCGGCCAGCTCCAGCGCCAACGCCAGGTCCCGGTCGCGGTTGGTGCCGGGCCCGGCGATCACGAGGGCGGGTGGGGCGATCACGACGCGACCTGTGGTTCGGGTGTGCTGTGCTCGGTCGCCCGACGGTTGAAGGCGGCGACCAACCGGTCGACCGGGATCGGTTCCATGTCCGGCAGATGCAGGTCGGGTGAGGCGGTGACGATCCCGATCCGGTTCGGCTGGTCGTGCATCACGTCGCCGAAGCGTGCCAGGTCGTCCTGCGACACCTCGACCAGGTGCCGGCTCTGTGACTCGGAGAACAGCGCCGTGGCCGGATCGTCGTGGGGGAGCCGGTCGATCGAGACCCCGAGCCGCCCTGCGATGCACATCTCGGCCAATGCCACCGCCAACCCGCCTTCGCTGACGTCGTGGCACGACCGCACGAGCCCTTCCCGGATCGCCTGGTGCAGGCGGCGGTAGCGCACCGGTGCATCGGGATCCGGCGCCGGCGCGACGCCTGGCTGTTGCGGTTCGTCGCCGACCATGTCGAGGTGACTCCCGGCGAACTCGGGGCGGGTGGAGCCGAGCAACACGATCGCGTTGCCGGGTCGCTGGAGCACGGGCGTCACGCACGCATCGGCGTCGGGGACGTCGGCCACGGCGGTGATCACCAACGTCGGCGGCACCGAGTGGCGCAGACCGTCGGAGCCGGTGTACTCGTTGTTGAGCGAGTCCTTGCCCGACACGAACGGCGCCCGGTACGCGATCGCCGCCGCCACGCATCCATCGACGGCAGCGACCAGCTCGCCCAGCGTGGTCGCCCGGCGCGGGTCGCCCCACGAGAAATTGTCGAGCAGTGCAACCCGATCAGGGTCGGCGCCGACGGCGACCACGTTGCGGATCGCCTCGTCGACGGCGGCGTACGCCATCGCTTCGGGGTCGTGCAGCCCGTACCACGGGTTGACGCCGATGCCGATCGCCAATCCCGAGGTGTCGGTCGGTTCCGCCAACACCACGCCGTCGGCCGGCGCGTCGCTCATCCTGCCGATCAGCGGGCGGACCGCCGTGGCGCCGAGGATCTCGTGGTCGTAGCGGTGGATGGTGTCGGCCTTGGATGCGATGTTCCGGTGTGACAGCAGCGCCAGCAGGGTGGCGGTCGGGTCGGGGACCGTTCGTCCGGTGGCGGCGCTGCGATTCGGACTCGGCATGGTGGCGGTCATTCGACGCTGGGGACGTCCGTCGTGCAGGAACTCGGTGTCGAGTTCCAGCACCGGCGTACCGCCACTGCGCACGGTCAGGACGCCGTCGCCCGTGAAACTCCCGATGTCGGCGATCTCGACGCCGTAGTAGGCGCATCGCTCGGCGAGTTCCGGGAGCCGGGCCGGGTCGACCGAGACGACCATCCGCTCCTGGGCCTCGGAGAGCCAGATCTCCCACGGTTCCAGCCCGGCGTACTTGAGCGGCACGAGGTCCAGTTCGACGTCGGCGCCCACACCCTCGGCCATTTCGCCGACTGCCGAGGACAGCCCGCCGGCGCCGCAGTCGGTGATTCCCGTGTACAGATCCTCGGCGCCGACCAGGGCGTCGATCACCAGCTTCTCGATCACGGGGTCGCCGATCTGGACACTGGCACCGGCGACTTCCCCGGTCGAGGCGTCCATCGTGAGCGAGGAGAACGTGGCGCCCCTGATCCCGTCCCGTCCGGTGCGTCCCCCGATCACGATCACGCGGTCGCCCGGGTACGGGCCCTCGTGCAGCGACCACCCGTCGGCGGCACCGATGCAGCCGGCGAAGACGAGTGGGTTGGTCGTGTATGCCGGGTCGTACAGGATCGCTCCGGCGACGGTGGGCAGTCCGATCTTGTTGCCGTAGTCGGCGACACCGTCGATCACACCCTCGCGGATGCGGAGCGGATGGAGCGCACCGTCGGGGACCGATTCGAGCGGTGTGTCGGGCGGCCCGAAGCACAGCACGTCGGTGACGGCGATCGGACGGTGGGCGATGCCGAGCACGTCGCGGATCACGCCGCCGACCCCGGTGTTGGCACCGCCGAACGGCTCGACCGCCGACGGATGGTTGTGCGTCTCGGCCTTGAGGGCGATCGTGCGGTCGTCACGGAACCCGACGATGCCGGCATTGCCCACGAACGCAGACTTCACGAACGGGGCGGCGATCGCGTCGGTGCAGTTCCGCAGGGCGACGATCAACGGCGGACGCTGCTCGCCGTCATCGGTGGTGATGTGGGCCCGGAACGTCTTGTGGGCGCAGTGCTCGCTCCACGTCTGGGCCAAGGTCTCGAGCTCCACGTCGGTGGGCTCGCGGCCGATCGAACCGAAGTGGGCCTGGATCACCAGGAGCTCTTCGGGGTCGAGCGCCAGCGCCCGTTGGCGTCCGATCTCGAGCAGTTCGTCGATCGGTTTGCCGGCGATCTGCACGATCTCGCACTTGCCGTTGCTGGCACTGTCGGAGTGGAACGTCGGTTCCACGGTGCCCAGCGCCCAGCGTTCGATGACGGGGTTGGCGACCACTCGCCGCACCAGCAGATGCACGAGCTCGGAAGCGAGCACGTCCCCGCCGAAGTCGATCCTTCGGCCCGTCGCCGCGCCGGTGGCGGCGACGCCGAGTTGTCGCGTGGCATGCAGCAACGCCGCCGCAGCGGTGTCGGTGACCCCGGGGAGGAAGGTGACTTCCACGCCGGCCGTGGCGGGCAGGTCCCACGAGCCGGTCTGCAACAGCGGATCGACGAGCAATCGCTCGAGCCGCGCCAGCGCCCCGCTGTCGAGGGTTCCCTCGACGAACACGACGTCGGCGACGCCGATCGAGGTGGTCGGCGGGATCTCGATCCCGAGTTGCCCGGCAGCGGCTCGAATCGCTGCACCGCGAGGGTCCGGTTGAATCGAACGGATCGTCAGCCGGTGTCGCGTTGTCGACGGAATCGTCACTGTGGTCAAGCTAGGAGATCGCGCGCCGCCGGCGTGCGGTTTGCAACGAAATGTCAACCCCCCGGGATTCGCCGGACTGCCGGGGTGGGCTTGGTACGGTGCCCGGGTGGCGAAATGGTTGATGAAATCCGAGCCAGACGTGTTCGGCTACGACGATCTCGTGCGCAACGGCCGTGAGGGGTGGGACGGCGTGCGCAACTACCAGGCCCGCAACTTCATGCGTGCCATGGCGAAGGGCGACCAGATCCTCTTCTACCACTCCAACGCGAAGCCTCCCGGGGTGGCCGGGATCGCCAAGGTCGTCCACACCGCCGAACCGGACCCGACCCAGTTCGATCCGGCCTCGAAGTATCACGATCCGAACTCGTCACCCGATGATCCGCGGTGGGACTGGGTGACCGTGGCGCCCGTGCGGGCGTTGCGATTCGTGTCGATCGACGAGCTGCGAACGATTCCCGAGTTGCACGAGTGCCGGCTGCTGGCGAAGGGCAACCGGCTGTCGGTGATGCCGATCGCCGACCACGAGTTCGACGCCATCGTCCGCTACGCCAGGGCGCGTCGCTGATGCGCCTCACCCTCGTGCGGCACGGCGAGTCCACCGCCACGGTGGCCCGTGTGATCGGCGGTCCGCGCACCTGTTCCGGGCTGTCGGACCTCGGTCGGCTGCAGGTCCGACGACTCGCCGAACGGCTGGGAGACACCCACGAACTGGGCGCTCCGAGCCTGTGGTCGAGCGGCTACCCGAGGGCGCTCGAAACGGCCCGCATCCTGGCGCCCGCCTTGGGTGTCGATCCGGCGCAGATCGTGGTCGATCCGGGATTCGGGGAGCACGATCCGGGGGCGGACTGCGACGGGCTCGCATTCGACGCCTTCGTCGCCCGTTACGGGTCCCCGGATTGGGAGAGCGACCCGCACGCCGTCACGTTCCCCGGTGGCGAGACGATCGCCGATTTCCACCATCGCGTCGGTCGTACGCTGGCGCATGCCGTGCGCGAGCACTCCGAACGTGACATCGTGGTGGCGTGTCACGGCGGGGTGATCGATGCGGTGTTTCGGGCAATTGCTGGGTCTGCCCGGCACCGGACAGTTCGAGCTGCACACGGTGAATGCCTCGCTGACCGAGTTCGTCTCCGTGCGTGCCGGACGCTGGCGCCTGGTCCGGTACAACGATGCCGCACACCTGGCCGGCCTCGCCAGCGAAACGCCACGCGCCCGCGCCGCGCCACTGGCACCGTGATCGACCGCGCCCTGGGGGTGGTGACGTGACGGCGCGTCGGCGATGGCTGGTGGTCGGGGCCGGAGCGGCCGGTTGCGTCGTCGCCGCTCGACTCTCCGAGGACGAGTCGAACGACGTGGTGCTGCTCGAATCGGGCAACGATCACGGCCCCGGCCGGGTGGGCGATCGGGGTGGACCATACCTGTCGGACCCGGAGCGGATCATGCCCGGAGTGGAGGTGATTCGTCGCCAGGGAGCCGAACCCGAGCCGTACATCGTCGGGCACGGACTCGGCGGCGGATCGCTCGTGCACGGAGCCCTCGCAACACCCGATCCGCTCGATGGCAGCGTCCAACACCTGATTCCGATCGAACAGGCGGCGCGACTGGGCACACTCGGCAGCGCCGTGCTGGCGGCCGACCCGCGCGCCCGGCCCGCTGCGTTGGCGCGCCTCGGCGGGGGACGCGTGACCGCCGCCGACGTGTACCTGCGACCGGCGCTCACACGACCCAACCTGATGGTCATCACCAACTCGCCGGCAGTCCGGCTGGGTGCCACGGGCTGGACCGTCGACCGGGTGATCACGGCCGAAGGGATCGAGTACGTGGCCGATCGGATCGTGCTGTGCGCCGGTGCGATCGGCAGCCCGACGCTGCTGTTGCGCAGTGGCCTCGACACGCCTGGGGTCGGCGAGCGCCTCCAGGATCACCCGGCCTGCACGTTCACGCTCGAACTGCACGCCGGCAGCGATGTCGACGCCCCGCTGATCTCGGTCGTGGTCGACCGCCCCGGCAGCCAGATCGTGCCGCTCAACCACATTCCCGAAGCACCCGGGTACGGGGCGTTGATGGCCGGTCTGATGCGCGTGACCAGTACCGGGCGCCTGACCTTGCCGGACCCCGACGGCGCTCCCCGGATCGAGATCAACCAGTTGGCCACACGCGCCGATCGCGACGGGCTCGTCAAGGTCGCCCGCGAGGCGATCGACCTGATCGGGTCGCCGGCGGTGTCGGAGGTGGTGCGTCGGGTGCTGGTGGACGATTCGGGCACCGAACTGGGCGATCTCGCCGACGACCCCGCACGCTTGGCGAGCTGGGTCGTCAACCGGAGCACGGGGTTCTTCCACATCTCGTCGACGTGCCGGGAAGGCGTCGTGACCGACCCCTTCGGCCGTGTGCTCGGCTACGACGGACTGTTCGTGTGCGACGCCTCGTTGTTCCCGACCGTGCCACCGCGCAACCCGTACCTGCCGGTGATCCAACTCGCCGAACGCCTGGTGGCGCAGTGGCGCACGCTCGATCGGTAAACACCCGGTCGTCCGTCAGCTCAGCCGGGGCCGGTGCGGTTCCTGATCGAACGTCGCACGGCGAGCACCCATCCGACCCCAACGCAGACGGTGAAGATCAGCCACTGGATGGCATACGACAGGTGCGGACCCTCGCTCAGGTCGGGTCGGATCATGGCCTGCAGCGCGGGCGTGTCGGCGGGGGAGGAGCTGATCACCTCGAGCGAGAGCGGAATCGGCTCACCGTCCACCTGCTCGGCCAACCGGTCGATGTCGAGCCGTTGCGCCTCTCGCAGCACGCCGTCGGGGGCGTCGGTGAGCTGGCCGAGTCGGCGCTGTTCCGACGTGCGCAGCCGACCGGTCAGCTCGACCGTGCCGACAGGCGCCGCCTCGACGGCGCCGTCCTGGGGGACGAACCCGCGGTTCACGAACAGGATCCTGCCGTCGTCGAGGCGCATCGGATCCACGACGTTGTCGCCGGCGAACCCGTTCTGTGATCGATTGACGATCCGGACGGTCGAGCCGGTGAGATAGGTCCCGGACACGATCACCGGACGCCACTCCACGTCGGCGGGACTCACCCCGGCGCCGAGCACGGCGTCGAGCGGCTCGGGCGAGGCGTCGTACCTGGCCTCGACCGTGGCATTGAACGCCTGGCGCTGGTCGAGCCGTCGAAGCTGCCACAGGCTGAGGTTCACCATGGCGATCATTCCGGCCACCACCAGCAGGTGGAATCCAATCCACTTGGGCGAGGCGAGGAACCGGAGGCTGGGTCGTTGCTGCGGGCTGCTCATGCCAGGCGTGACGGTATCGGCTGGCAGAATGGGAGCGGATGGCTGCCGACGAACTCCCCGACTTCCACATCCCCCACGCCGAGAAGATCGAGTGGATGATCGAGACCAACGGGTGGGCGCTCGAGCCGGTGGCTCCCCGACTCGATGTGGTGCCGCCGGCCCCCGGGTACGCGTACACGGTCGGGGTCCCCGATCTGGCCGGATTCCCGGAGTTGGTGGTGTTCGGCCTTGCCCCGGTGGCCGCCAACGGCTTGCTGGGTCTGGTGACCGACGCCTTGCGCGGCGGTACCGAGATCCCGATCGGGGTGGAACTCGTGGGCCTGCTCGACAACGACCTGCGCTGCTGCCTGGCGCCGGTCGACCCGGCCACCCATGCCGAGCGCTTCCCCACGCTGGCGGCCTGGTACCGCGGGGCGACGCCGGCAGTCGTGCAACTGCTGTACCCGGACCGCAACGGATTCATGCCGTACGAGGTCGGGTTCGACCAGCGCATGCGCTTCGCGCAACCCGTGATCGGGGACGTGAGCGGCTTGGTGACCTGAATCAGGCCCCGAGGCAGAACGCCGCCACCGACTCCACCCAGCGGTCCCACAGCGCGGGCGGGTAGTCGTGACCCATTCCTTCGATCGCCAGGAACTGCGCCCCGGGCACCAATTCTGCCGTGCGACGCCCCCCACTGATCGTGATCAGCGTGTCGGCGGTGCCGTGGATCACCAGCGTGGGCACCTGCACCGTGCGCAACCCGTCGGCCCGCGAACCCGAGGCGCCGACCGCCAGGTACTGGCGACGCACCCCACCCGGATCGAAGCAGCGCTCGAAGGCGGCTGTGGCATCAGCGGTCCAACGCTCCTCGTCGGCGAAGGCCGGGCTGCCCCACACCCGCTGACCGGCCATATGGCGCTCGATCGCACTCGCCAGATCGGTGGCGGGAGGAGCGGTCAGCAGCGCCAGGGCTTCCGGCTCGGCTGTGCCGTACCCCGGCTCGCCGGTACGCGACATGACCGAGATCATCGACAGCATCCGGTCCGGATGGTCGATCGCCATCTGCTGCACGATCATCCCGCCCATCGACAGTCCCATCACGTGTGTCCGCTCGACGCCCGCCGCGTCGAGCACGGCGACGGCGTCGACCGCCATGTCGCTCAGGCGGTACGCGGCGCCGGTGTGATCGGTCGCCGCATCGGTGAAGTGGGTCGACAGACCGACGTCCCGGTTGTCGAACCGGATCACCCGGAACCCGGCGCCGACGAAGCGCCGGCACCAGTCGACCTGGTAGTTGATGCACTGGCTCCCGAGCCCGTTGACCAGCAACAGGCAGGGTTGCAAGGGGTCGCCGAACGACTCGTAGTACACCGTGCAGTCGGGAGTGCGTGCGTACGCCATGTCCGGCGACGCTAGCGGCGGGCAGAATGCGGGGGTGCGCCTCCACGTTGCCGCCGACGACCGCACGGGAGCGCTCGAGGTGGCGGCCGCCCTCGCCGATCGGTGCGGTCAGCCGGTTCCGGTCGCGATCTGGCCGGACTCGCCACCGAGCCGGTCGTCGATCGGCGTGGTCGATCTGTGCTCCCGACATCTCCCCATCGGCGACGCCCGGGATCGTGCCGGTGGGCTGACCGCGTCCGGACACCTCGCCCACAAGATCGACTCGACGCTGCGCGGCAACTGGGCCGGCGAGGTGGCGGCGCGATCGTGGGCGACCGGGCGGGCGGTGCTGGTGGTTCCCGCACTCCCGGCGTTGGGCCGGATGTGCCTGAACGGCGAGGTCCTGCTCCACGGCCGACCGGTCCACGAGACGTGGGTCGGCAACGACGTGCGATCCGGCGTGTCGACGTCGCGACCTGCGGAGATGCTCGCAGCGTTCGGGGTACGGGCGACTGCGATCGGTTCGGCCGCCGCACTCGAGCATTGGGGCGCGACACCGGGCGAGGTGGCGGTCTGCGACGCCGCTTCGGACGCCGACCTCGATGCGATCGGACGCTGGTGGCGCGATCACCCCGATGTGCTGTTGGCGGGCACCTCGGCGGTGCTGGCGGCGGCGGTCGAACCAGTCGCCGGTGTCGACGCGGTGACTGTCCCGGCAGGGCCGAAGTTGGTGGTGGCCGGGAGCCTCTCACCGGTCGCCAGGGCACAGATCGACGTCGCCGTCCTCGGTGGAGCGGCGATGACGGCGGATCATGAGGCGGCCGTCGCCCACCTCGTCGCTGGTCGCCACGTGATCGTCACCAGCGATGCCTCACGGGTCGCAGCGGCTGACGCCGACCGTGTCGTGGCGGGGTTGGCGAGTGCGGCGCATGCGATTCTTGCCGACGAACGCAGCCGGTCGGTCGTCTCGGCGGTGGTCGTGCTGGGCGGTGACACCGCTGCGATCGTGTTGGGCGACGCACTGGTCGCCGTGCTCGGCACGGTGGGGCCAGGTACAGCGGTCGTCGAGTCGTTGCTGTGCGATGTCCCGATCATCACGCGGGCAGGCGGTTTCGGCGACCCGGACGGTTTGGTGCGACTGCTGTGAGCCACACTGGGTCATGACACCGATCGCGATCACGATGGGCGACGCGTCCGGCGTAGGGCCCGAGATCGTGCTCCGCCGAGCCGCCGAGGGCGCGCTGACCGACGGATCCGTGGTCGTGTACGGCGATGCTGCGATCCTGCGGCGCGGTGCCGAACTGCTCGACCTCGACGTTCACCAGGTTGCCGTCGACTCGCCGGGCGAGGTGGTGCCCGGGGCGTTGTGCGTCGTGGATGCCGGCCGCCTGACGGCCCATCAGCACCGCCCAGGTGTGCTCGACCGCGACGCCGGTGCGGCGGCCCGGCACTACGTGGCACTCGCCACCGACGCCGCCCTGGCCGGAACCGTGGCGGCGATCGTGACGATGCCGATCAACAAGGAAGCGACGCAGCTGACCGACCCGAACTTCGTGGGCCACACGGAGTTCATCGCAGAGCGGTGCGGCGCCACGTCGATCACGATGATGCTCACGGCCGGCACGCCGCACGGTGCCCTGGCCGTCACCCATGTCAGCACGCACTGTTCCCTGGTCGAGGCGATCCGGCGCGTCCAGCCGGCGCGGGTGCTCGACGTGATCAGGCTCACCGATCGGGCCCTGCGGGGGTACCTCGCCTCGCCCCGGATCGCCGTGTGCGGGCTCAATCCGCACGCCGGTGAGCACGGCCTGTTCGGGTCCGAGGACATCGACCGGATCGCTCCGGCGATCGCCGAGGCTCGCCAGGAGGGGATCGATGCCACGGGCCCCCACCCGGCCGACACGGTGTTCTTCCAGGCTGTGCACCGCGACCGCTACGACGCGATCGTCGTGATGTACCACGACCAGGGGCACGCGCCGATCAAGCTGATGGCCTTCGACACCGGCGTCAACGTCACGCTCGGACTCCCCATCATCCGCACCTCGGTCGACCACGGCACGGCGTTCGACATCGCATGGACCGGCCAGGCGTTCACCGGCTCGCTCGACCACGCCCTCGCATACGCCCGCCGTCTCGCTGGACGGTAACGGGCGTTCAAGTTGTGTCAGACACAACTTGAACGTGCGTCAGGTGGTGGCGTGCGGTTCGCGTTCGGGGGCCGGGGCGCGGTCCCAGTACTCGGCGAAGTCCCACTCCATGCCGTGCTGGTCGAGCAGGTCGAGGAACGGCTGCGCCGGGAGCGCCTCGGGACCGACCACGCCACGCGCCGACCACTGGCCGGTCGCCATCAGCTCGATCGCCACGGCAGGCATCACCGCCGTCTGCCACACGACCGCCTGGTGGCCGAACTCCTTCATCGACCAGGCGTTGTCGACGATGTGGTACACGTACACCTCGCGCTCGCTCTCCGTCCTTGCCGAGCCCTTTGACCCACGTCCCCGCACACGTGCGGCCGTGCATCTTGTCGCCCAGTTCGGCGGGGTCGGGGAGGGCGGCGGCCACCACGTCTCGCGGTGACACCTTGACGCCGCGCACCTCGACCGGATCGGTGGAGACCAACTCCAGCTTCTGGAGCGTCTTGAGCACGTTGATGAAGTCGTCGCCCAGTCCGTACTTGAACGTGACCCGTTCGACGTCGATCCAGCGCGGGATCAGGATCACTTCCTCGTGCTCGACGTTGACGCACTTGAGCGGGCCGATGCCCTGCGGAAACGTGAAGATCTCCGGTTCGCTGAACGGTTCGGTCGTGAACCAGCCCCGCTCGCGCTCGTAGATGACGGGCGGGTTGAGGCACTCCTCGATCGTGGTCCAGATCGAGAACGTCGGCGCGAAGTCGTACCCGTCGACCACCAGGTCGGCGCCGTCGCGCACCCCGATCTCGTCGATCCTGGAGAACAGGTTGTCGGCCGCGTACCTGGCGGCGACGTCGGAGAACCCCGGCTCGACGCCCATGCCCACCAGCGCCATCAGGCCCTTGTTCTTCCACACCGGATGTTGTGCGAACTGGGCGTCGCCGAGTCGTCGACCGGTCTTCTCGTACGGTTTCGTGGGATGCGGCGACGACATGTGCATCGCCATGTCGACGTAATGGCAGTTGGCGTCGAAGGCGGCTTCGAAGATCGGTGGGTTGAAGCGCGGGTCGCAGGCGTTCAGGATCACGTCGGCTCGGCAGCGGCGCGCCAACTCGGCGATCGCATCCTCGTCGGACGCGTCGACGACGGCCGCCTCGACCCGACCGCCTTCGGTGTTGACCGCCGTGTCGACCGCCGCTTCGGCCCGCTCCAGATCGATGTCGGCGACGGTGATGTGCTCGTACGCCTCCCGATGAGAGGCGATCGCCACGAACGCCGAACCGACACCGCCTGAACCGACCACGAGCACGCGCATGGGACGCCACGGTAGCCGGTCCCCAGGTGGCTGACCCCGGTGTCGGTGCGACGTTCGCCACCCACGAAACGATCGTGACCGGCGGTCGACATGGTTGCTAGATTGCTGGATGCATCACGAGCGGCACGGCTCGAGACGTCCATGGGTACAGGCATGGCGGTTCGAGGCGGGCCCGGCAACCTGGGAAACGCCCCCAAGGTGCCTCCCTGAGGTGGCTCGCCACCGACGGACATGCGGCCGGCACGACCGGCAAACCGGCGTTTCCGGGTCGCCCGCGATGCACAAGACGAGTTGCAGCATCACACGGATCGCACGATCGATCCGACGACCGAAGGAGCACGACCATGGCGAACGACCCGCTCCCCGTGACCGGGGCGTGGCAACCGGGCGACGCGCCCGGCAACCGGCGGTTCGTCACGTTCGCGACCGATCATCCGTTCGCGGTCGAGAGCGGTGCGGTGCTCACCGATGTGACCGTGGCCTACGAGACGTGGGGCACGCTCAACGCCGATCGCAGCAATGCCGTGCTGATCTGTCATGCCTGGACCGGCGACTCGCACGCCGCTGGACGCGCCGAGCAGGGACACCCCACCCCCGGCTGGTGGGACGACGTGATCGGCCCCGGCAACTTCATCGACACGAACCGGTGGTTCGTGGTGTGCGCCAACGTGCTCGGTGGTTGCCAGGGCTCGACCGGGCCCGCCTCGCCGCACCCGGTCGACGGCAAGCCGTACGGGTCGCGGTTCCCGGTGCTCACCATCCGCGACATGGTGCGCAGCCAGGCGCGGATGATGGACCACCTCGGCATCGCCGCATGGGCCTCCGTGATCGGTGGCTCGATGGGCGGGATGCAGGTCCTGGAGTGGGCGATCACGTATCCCGAGCGGGTGCGGTCGCTGGTGCCGATCGCCACCTGCATGCAGTCGAGCGCCCAACAGATCGCATGGGGCGTGATCGGTCGCCGGGCGATCCAACTCGACCCGCGCTGGCGGGGAGGCGACTACTACGACGCCGAACCCGGTGACGGACCGAGCGGGGGTCTTGGCGTTGCCCGCCAGGTGGCGCAGGTGACCTTCAGGAGCGACAACGCGTTCACCGAACGGTTCGGCCGGGCGCTCACCGATCGCGCTGCGGTGGGCGACACGTTCGGGCTGTGGCAGGAGTTCGAGGTCGAGCGCTACCTGCAGTACCACGGTGACAAGTTGGTGCGCCGGTTCGACACCAACTCGTACCTGATCATCGGCAAGGCGATGGATCTCCACGACGTCACTCGCGGCCGAGGCAGCCTCGCTTCGGCGATCGCTCGGATCAAGGTGCCTAATCTGACGATCGGGATCAACAGCGACATCTTGTACCCACCCGCTCAGCAACGACAGATGTCGCGGATGCTGAGCCGAACCGGCTTGCCGTCGACCTACATCGAGATCGACTCACCGCACGGCCACGACGCGTTCCTGATCCATTTCGACCAGGTCGGCGAGCCGATCGCCAAGTTCCTCGCAGCGGTTGGATGACCGGCGCCCCGCCCGTGCCAGACTGGTGCACGGCGTGACGACTCCAGGCAGCACCTTTCCGACCCCCGGCCGCTCGGTCGTTGCACGGTCTCGTTCGGTCGCCGTACCGTCGATCGTGCTGGCCTCGGTCGGTGACCCGGCCGGTACCCGGACGGTCTCGGCGCTGGTGGTCCTGTTGGCAGCGCTGGGCGTGGCGCTCGTGATGGTCGCCGTGTGGTTGGTGCGGGCGACGCGCCCCGACCCTGAACTGCTGGCACCGCTGGAAGTGATGGGGGAGCGCGCATGGCGCCGCTCGGATCCCGTCTCACAGCGGCGACGGATCGACGAAGTGCGCCCCGCCGGAGCCGACCCGCTGCAGCCACGGGTGGCTCCCCCCGATCTCGACGAGGCGTTCGAGCGTGGCCCCGATGCGACCGGTTTCGATGATCTGCGTTCGCCGACACCCGGCGAACGGCCCGACATGCCGGCCGAGGGCGCTCCAGACGAGATGACCGCTGCAGAACAGCCCCAATCGGCTCCTGAGTGACCGGCCGTGAGCGAGCCAGGGGTACGCTCGGATCCATGGCGGCACTCGACACCGACGCAATGATCGCCCGCTTCAAGGAACGGGCGCTGGCCGTCAAGCGCCGCCCGCTGCCACCCGTCGCCGGCGAGGAGCGCCAGCAGTTCATCCAGCAGGCCAAGCTGGACTACCAGGACTTCGCCATCATCGGGGATGCTCACGCATCCGTCGACGACGGGGTGCTCACGCTCCGGATCGACTTGCGCCCAGCCGATCAACGCCCCTCGTGACGACGGTCGAGCAGCGTCCTCGGACGTCTGCCGAACTGGGGCTGATCGCCAGCGCGATCGCAGTCGTGGCCTGGGGGGTGGGGCCCATCTTCGTGAAGGCGATGGGTGTGTCCACGCCCACCGCGGTCGTGTTCCGGTTCGCCTTCGGCGCGCCGATGATGACCTTGACGGCGTCGCTGTTCGGCGCTCCGCTCACCCTGTCGCTGTTCCGCAAGGCCTGGTTGCCGGGGGCCGTGTTCGGGATCTCGATGTTCATCGGGTTCGGAGCGGTGCTCCACACGAGCGTCGCCAACGCCACGCTGATCGGCAACATGATGCCCGTCATCGTGGTGCTGGTTGCCCGCTTCGTGTACCACCAGCAGGTACGTCACCGTCAGTACGTCGCGGTCGGCGTGGCGCTGGTGGGCATCGTGATCGTGGTGCTCGGTGCCGCCGACTCCGGGGACGCGGCGCTCCGAGGGGATGTCTTGGCGTTCATCAACGTCGGGCTCTGGACGTGGTTCTTCCTGCGGCTCAAACGGCTGCGCGACGGCGGCGCCGAATCGTGGTCGCTGTTGGCGGCGGTCACGATCGTGGCGGCGGTCGTGGCGATCCCGATCGGGATCGTGACCAGCAACGACCTGGGGGCCGTGGCAGGCCGCGACTGGTGGTACGTCGTGGGGATGGTGCTCGTTCCGGGCGTGCTCGGACACGGGTTGATGACCTGGGCCCAGAAGCACCTGGCCGTGACCGTGTCGTCGCTGATGACGCTCGGTTCGCCGGTGGTCTCGGCGGTCGGCGCCTGGATCTGGCTCGACCAGACGATGAGCTGGGTCCAATGCCTCGGTGCCGCCGTGGTGCTGGCTGCGCTGGGAGCGATCGGTGTCAATGCCCGCCTCGAGGCGGTTCGTGCAGCGACGTTGTCCGATCCGCCGGAATGATTGCTAACGTTTGCGACCGCTAACGCGGACGTGGCTCAGTTGGTAGAGCATCACCTTGCCAAGGTGAGGGTCGCGGGTTCGAATCCCGTCGTCCGCTCTGAAAAGAATCCCTGGTGGAGGCGCTCACGGCGCCGACACCAGGGATTTCTTGTCGCAGCAGCTACCGGGCGGCGCTCGGCGCGACGATCGCCAACGCCTGCAGGGCGGCGATCACCTGATCGGCGGCCTGCTCGGGTGTCGACGTGGTGGTGTCGATCCGCACGTCGGGCGACTCCGGGGGCTCGTAGGGCGAATCGATGCCGGTGAAGTTGCTCAGCTGGCCGGCGCGTGCCTTGGCATAGAGACCTTTCGGGTCTCGATCCTCGGCGACCGCCAACGGGGTGTCGACGTGGACCTCGACGAACTCACCGGGCTCGACCCGTGAGCGGGCGAGATCGCGTTCGGCGCGGAAGGGCGAGATGAACGACACCAGCACCACGAGCCCGGCATCGGTCATCAGCCGCGCCACCTCGGCGACGCGACGGATGTTCTCGACGCGATCGGCGTCGGTGAACCCGAGGTCGCGATTGAGTCCGTGCCGGACGTTGTCACCGTCGAGCAGGTAGGTGCGCACGCCCTGGGCGTGCAGCTTGGCTTCCACGATGTTGGCGATCGTCGACTTGCCCGAACCCGACAGCCCGGTGAACCACACCACGCCCGGACCATGGCTGTTCATCTCGGCCCGCGCCGCCTTGTCGACCTGGACCTCCTGCCAATGGATGTTGTGGGAGCGACGCAGGGCGAAGTGCAGCAACCCGGCCCCGACGGTGTTCTGGGTCAGCTTGTCGATCACCACGAACCCGCCCATCTCGCGGTTGGATGCGTACGGGATCGAACGGGATCGGGCGGTCGAGGCTCAGGTTGCACACGCCGATCTCGTTGAGCTCGAGCGTGTTGGCGGCGAGATGGTCGAGCGTGTTGACGTCGACCCGATACTTGGGATGGCCGATCGTCGCACCGATCGTGCGCGTGCCGATCTTGACCAGATAGGGCCTGCCCGGGAGCATCGCCTCCTCGTGCATCCACACCACGTGGGCCTCGAACTGGTCGGCGACCTCGGCGGGGGAGGTGGCTGCGCAGATCACGTCGCCGCGGCTGACGTCGATCTCGTCGGTCAGGGTGAGCGTCACGGACTGGCCGGCCACGGCCAGGTCGAGGTCGCCGTCGAACGTCACGATCCTGGCGACGGTGCTCGTCGTTCCCGACGGCAGCACCCGCACCGTGTCGCCCGGGCGGATCGTGCCGCCCACGATGCGTCCCGAGAAGCCGCGGAAGTCGAGGTTCGGCCGGTTGACCCACTGGACCGGCATGCGAAACGCACCACCGGCCGTGTCGTCGTCGACGGCCACCGTTTCGAGGTACTGCAGCAGCGTCGGTCCGGTGTGCCAGGGGCTGCTGGCGCTCGGATCCACGACGTTGTCGCCGGCCAGTGCCGACATCGGGATGAAGGTGATGTCGGCAAGGCCGATCTTGGCGGCGAACTCGAGATACTCCGAACGGATCGAATCGAACACCTCGGGCGACCAGTCGACGAGGTCCATCTTGTTGACGGCGACCACGATGTGCTCGATGCCGAGCAGCGACACGAGGTAGCTGTGGCGCCGGGTCTGGGTGAGCACACCCTTGCGGGCGTCGATCAGGATCACGGCCACGTCGGCGGTCGATGCACCGGTCACCATGTTGCGCGTGTACTGCTCGTGACCAGGTGTGTCGGCCACGATGAACTTGCGCCGCTCGGTCGAGAAGAAGCGGTAGGCGACGTCGATCGTGATGCCCTGTTCACGTTCTGCCGACAACCCGTCGAGGAGCAGCGCGAAGTCGAGTTCGCCGCCCTGGGTGCCGACCTTGATCGAGTCGGCCTGGAGCGCCGCCAGGTGGTCCTCGAACACGAGATGCGACTCGTAGAGGAGTCGTCCGATCAGCGTGCTCTTGCCGTCGTCGACCGATCCGCACGTGATGAACCGCAGCAGCGACTTGTACTGGTGCGAGATCAGGTAGGCGTCGATGTCGTCGGCGATCAGGGTGGAAGCGTGTGCCATCAGAAGTACCCCTCCTGCTTCTTCTTCTCCATCGAAGCGGCGCCGTCGTGGTCGATGATGCGGCCCTGACGTTCCGAGGTGGTGGCCAGCAGCATCTCCTGGATGATGCCGGTCAGGCTGTCGGCTCGGCTCTCGATCGCTCCCGACAACGGGTAGCAGCCGAGCGTGCGGAACCGCACGTGCTTGATCTCGGGTTGTTCGCCCGGGTCGAGTCGCATGCGGTCGTCGTCGACCATGATCAGCGTGCCGTCGCGGTCCACCACCGGGCGTGGGGCGGCGAAGTAGAGCGGCACGATCGGGATCTGCTCGAGGTGGATGTACTGCCACACGTCGAGCTCGGTCCAGTTCGAGATCGGGAACACTCGCAGGGTCTCGCCACGGCTGCGGCGGGCGTTGTACACGCTCCACAACTCGGGCCGTTGACGCTTCGGATCCCATTGGTGCTGGGCGGAGCGCACCGAGAAGACGCGTTCCTTGGCACGCGACTTCTCCTCGTCACGGCGCGCCCCGCCGAAGCACAGGTCGAACTGGTGCAGGTCGATCACCTGCTTGAGCCCTTCGGTCTTCCAGAGGTCGGTGTGGAGCGCCGAACCGTGATCGAACGGGTTGATACCACGCTCGACGCACTCCGGGTTCTGGTGCACGATCAGTTCGACGCCGTAGTCTTCGACCACCCGACTGCGGAACTCGTACATCGCCGAGAACTTCCACGTGGTGTCGACGTGGACCAGCGGGAACGGCGGCGGCGATGGGTAGAACGCCTTGCGCGCCAGGTGCAGCATGACCGAGCTGTCCTTGCCGATCGAGTACAGCATCGCCGGCCGTTCGCTCTCGGCGGCGGCCTCGCGCATGATGTGGATCGCCTCGGCCTCCAGGCGCTGCAGGTGCGTCAGGCGTCCGGGCTGGGTCGTCGGAAGGTCGGGTGCCTCGGCGACGTGCATGATTTCCTCCGGCGGGTGAGCGGTCACGGTCGAGCCATACGACTCGAAGAGTGTAAATCATACTAGATAGGTCAGGTATTGACGCCGAGCGCCGCCACCGACGCCGCTACGTGTTCGGTGGCGACGGATCACCGCCCGAAACGCTGCAGCGTTGTGTGCCGGTACTCGTCGGCCAGTTCGAGCACCTGGGTCGGGATCTCGCCGTCGACCAGATCGGCGATCGTCACCGTCTCGAGCACCCGACGCAGGTTCGTGCGGATCGCCATCCACACCAGCGGGAGCGCATCGGCCGGAGCCGGATACGTGAGTTCGCTCAGGCGCTGCTCGTGCACATCGGCGAGCGGGCCGTCGATCGCCCGGAACACGTCGGCGATCGTGATCTGCGACGCCGGTCGCGAGAGCGTGAAGCCGCCGTCGGCACCGCGACGTGAACGCACCAAACCCGCCCGCTTGAGGTCGCGCAGCGTGTCGAGCAGGTATGTCGGCGAGATCTGTTGGTGCTGGGCGATCGTCTCGGCGGTCATCGCCGTGCCCGCCGCCGCCAGTTCGGTGACCGCCCGAACGGCATTGTCGACCCGTTCCGAGATGCGCACGTGGGCGAAACTAGCGGCCCCGCTCGCCCAGCGCCGTCAAGAGCCCGTGAGCACCGGGTGGTGCTCGCCGTCGCCGACCACCATCAGATTGGTCTCGCGCTGATCGGTGTGGCGGTCCCGCAATCCGATCCCGATGAACATGCCGGCGATCGTGACCACAGCCAGCCACGCCCCGGAGGTGAGCATCACCAATGCCGGAGCGGGGCACGTGCCGGCCACCGCCCACCCGATTCCGAACAGGCCGCCGCCGACCACGTGATGGCGTTGCGGTTTGGAACGAGACAGCCGCAACGGGCCAGCCAGCAACGTGTTGGTCCTGCGTCGTTCGAGCCACCACAACAGCGGCAGCGACGTGCTGATCGACGACCCCATCAGCAGGAACACGTCGGGTTCGTCGAAGCGCAGCATGCGGTGGATCGTGTCGTACTCGTGCAGGCGGGCAGCGCCCAGCACGAACCCGAAGGCGGCGCCGAACACCAGGCCGATCCAGTTCAGTCTGACCGACTTCGGTTCGGCGGTCACAGGCCGCCCCCGGTGACGAGTCGCAGCACCGCAGTGGTGAGCACGGCGGTGGACATGAACGTGACCATCGCCGTCCAGCTCGACGGCGACCGCTGCGCAGTCCCGCAGATGCCGTGGCCGGACGTGCACCCACCCGCCATGCGGGCCCCGTAGCCCATCACGATCGCGCCGGCCAGCACGACCACGGCGACAACCGGGGTGGCCCACTCGCCCCGCATCGAGTCGTAGCCGCTGCGCAGGTCGACCCCGGACCCGAGCACTGCCGCCACCAGCCCGCCGACAGCGATGCCGGCGAAGTACCACACCCTCCACGTGACCCGATCGGGGTGGCGGCGTGCCGCCTTCATGGTGTGCACGTAGGCGCCGCTGGCGCCGAGCGGCTGATTGGCGATCAGGAACAGGCCGACGACGAGCAGGCCCAGCGCCGGGCCGGCGATGAACCACGGAAGTCGGTCGGGGAGCAGGTCCATGGGAACCTCCGAGTCAGGGCGACGTTCCGCCGGGCAGGGTCGGCGGTGACACTATGGCGCGATCGGATCGGTTTCAACCGGCGCCACCCAGGCCGTGGCGTCCGAGGCCAGGAGTCGACCGTCGTGCAGGGGGTGCGAGGCGAGCAGCACGTCACCGGCCGGCAACTCGATCGGATCCGGTCCGAAATTGACGACGCAGCGGACGCCGGAACCACGCTCGAACGCCAGCGAGTGATCGCTCGACGGCATCCAGTCGAGCTGCTCGTCGTGCACGAAGTGGACGTCGCGGAGCGCCAGCGCCCGGCGATACATCTCCAGCGTGGAGTCGTCGTCGCCGGCCTGGGTGGCCGCCGACAACGGACCGAACGCGAGCGGTTGCGGCAGCCATCCCGCACCGTCACCGAAGCCGAACGACGGCCCCTCCGACGTCCACGGGATCGGAACCCGGCACCCGTCGCGGCCGCGCTGGGTGTGGCCGGAGTTCTTCCAGACCGGGTCGTCGAGCACGCTCTCGGGAAGGTCCCACACCTCGGGCAGACCCAACTCCTCGCCCTGGTAGATGTAGGTGGAACCGGGAAGCGCCAGCAACATCAGGGTGGCGGCGCGGGCGCGTCGCAGGCCCAGCACGGGGTCGAGTTCGGCGGCGAGCGTGGCATGATCGGCGCTCATCGGCCACTGCCTCCAACGCGCACCGGCGGGCAGGCCGTAGCGGGTGGCATGGCGCATCACGTCGTGGTTCGACAGCGTCCAGGTCGGGGTCGACCCGACGTGCTCGGCCTCGGTCAGGGCGCGCGTGATCGCCGCCCGCACCGGTTGCAGGGACCAGGCCGTCTCGAGGAAGTCGAAGTTGAACGACTGGTGGTACTCGTCGGGACGCAGGTACAGCGGCAGGCGGGTGGGGTGGACCCACGCCTCGGCCACCATCATCACGTCGCGCCCGCTCGCTTGCTGATACTCGTCGAGCACGCCGCGCCAACGGCGGATGATCTCGTGAACACCGTCGCGATCCCAGAACGGATGATTCAACACATGACTGCTCTCGAGCAGCTTGGCGTCGATCGTCACGTCCGGAAAGGTCTGATCCTTGACGAGCCCGTGGGCAACGTCGATCCGGAAGCCGTCGACGCCGCGATCGAGCCAGAAGCGGAAGATGCTGTCGAACTCGGCCCGCACCTCCTCGTTCTCCCAGTTCAGGTCGGGCTGTGTCGGATCGAACAGGTGCAGGTACCACTGGCCGTCCCCGACCGGTTCCCAGGCCGACCCGCCGAACACGGCGGTCCAGTTGTTGGGGGGCTCGCTCCCGTTCGTGCCGGCGCCATGGCGGAAGATGTACCTGGCGCGCTCAGCCGAGCCGATCGGTGACGCCAGGGCCGCCTTGAACCACACGTGTTCGCTCGACGTGTGGTTCGGAACCAGGTCCACGATCACCTTGATCCCGTGCCGATGGGCGGTCTCGAACAATCGCTCGGCATCGTCCAACGTGCCGAATCGGGGGTCGATGTCGCGATAGTCGGCCACGTCGTAACCGCCGTCGTTCATCGGCGACCGGTACCACGGGCTGATCCAGATCGCCTCGATGCCGAGCTCACCCAGGTACGGCAGCTTGGCCTGGATGCCGCGCACGTCACCGGTGCCGTCGCCGTCGGCGTCGGCGAACGAGCGCGGGTACACCTGGTAGACGACACCGCGTCGCCACCACGGCGGGCGGGACGTGTCGATCGCAGTCGGGGAGTCGGGGGTGGTGCTCATCGCCACCAGTATGCAAGCGCTTGCAAGCCCGAGACCACGTCGCCTCGAAGCCGATCCGGGGTGATGACTAAGCTCGACCGTCGATGGCATCCAAGACGCAGCCGAAGCGAGCCACCACGCCGCCCAAGGGCCGGCCCACACCACGCCGTGACGGGCGCGGACGCCGTCGCCGCGTGTTCGGCGCCACGGCTCAGTGGATCGCCGTGGCGCTGTTGATCACGTTGGCGTTCCTCGCCCTGTGGATCGGCACCGGCGGCGGCAATTTCAACCCGTTCGACAACGCGTCGGGTGCGGGACCGAGCAGGGTCGCAGCGGCGATCGTCGCGTCGACCGTCACGGCGCTGACGTAGCGGGCGCCCGGCCCACCTCGATCGGCGGCACGTCGCAGCCGATGTAGTCGGCCACCCGCTGTGCATGCTGGGCGTAGACCGATGCGATGTCGCTGATCGAGGGATCTCCGGTCTGGTAGGCCCAGGTGTCGCGCTGGGCGATCACACCCTCGCAGCCGGACTCCACGGCGATGTCCACCGTCTGTTGGATGACCGCCGGGACCGCACCGACGAAGTCGACCTGATCGGTGGGCACGATCCGGATCTGGCGGCCGTCGAGGGTCTCTCCCACGAACACGACCGACTCGGGGAGCTGGGGGGTCGTGACGACCGGCGGGATGACCGTCGTGCACACGGTCGAATCGCGCACCGCCGGTCCGGGAGCAGCCGCACAGCGGAGCTGCACGAACTGGTCGGGTTCGAATCCGATCAGACCGGGATGTTGGCCGATCGCGGCGAGCAACGACTCGAGCGAGGGGCAGCGCACGAGCGCGTCGTCGAGCAGTTGCACCTGGCGGTCGACCTCGATCGCGTCGGCGGCGGCCGCCACCGTGCCGTCACACGTGACGGCCTGCGTGACACTCTGAGCGTCGTCGGATGCCGAGCAGCCCACGCCGGCCACCGCCGTCAGCATCGCTAGGACCAACACCTTCATGCCCCCATGTTGGCGCACGCCGCCGTCCTGGCGCGTGCGGAGCGGTGCGCTCCCGCTATCCTGCCTCCCGCTGGCGACGTGGCCGAGTGGCTAAGGCAACGGCCTGCAAAGCCGTCAACCCGGGTTCAATTCCCGGCGTCGCCTCCAGCAGAGATGGCCTCTGGCCGCGGCAACGCAGCCAGGGGCCGTTTCGCGTGTCACACCGACGTGCGCACGATTGCGTGGATGAGCGACCGCCACGACGACTTCGACGCCGACCCCGACGATGATCCCGCCGATGATCCCGACGGTCGCGTGACGCCGGAGCAGCTCGAACACCTGGCGCGCTGCCTGGTGCTCGACGGATCGCTCGTGCGGCTCGACGCCGTGCGGGTCGCCGACGCGCTGCGCCACCTGGCGGCGCTCGAACGTCACGAACGACGCAGGTCTCCCCACCCCCGCCCGTGACACGGCGCTACGAGGAGGGGTGCGCCAGCAGCCGAGCGGAGTGGGGGACGAGCGCCGGGTGCAGCCATTCGTCCGCCATCACGACGCGGTCGGCATGCTCCAGGAGGTGCAACGGGGAGAGGTCGAGCACATGCTCGTCGGTCGCCGTCGGTCTGGTGCCGAACACCGAGAGCGCGGTCAGCTCCGAGATCGCCACCATCGTCGACCGCATCGCCTCGGCCGGCACCGGGCGGCTGATCATGTATCCCTGTGCCTTGTCGCACCCCAGGTCGCGCAGCGCCTCGAGTTGGCCCATCGTCTCGACGCCTTCGGCGACCAGGTCGAGCCCCATCGACTGCGCCATGGCGATGATCGTGCGCACGAGTGAACGGTCGTTGTTGCGCTCGGCCAGGCCCTGGACGAAGGCGCGATCGATCTTGATCCGCTGGATCGGGAACTGTTGCAACAGCGACAGCGAGGAGTATCCGGTGCCGAAGTCGTCGAGCGCCAGCCGCACGCCCATCGACCGGATCCTGCGCAGTGTCGACTGCGCCAGTTCGGGTTCCTCCAGCATCGTGGACTCGGTCACCTCGATCCACAGCAGGTGAGCGGGAACGTTCGATCGCTCGATCGCCGTCGCCACCACGTCGGCGAAATGCGGATCGGCGATCTGGATCGGCGACACGTTGACCGACATCGTGGTCGTCGGCGGCACCACGCCATCGTCGATCCATCGTCGCAGTGCTCCGAGTGCTTCCTCGAGCGCCCAGGCGCCGAGTTCGCAGATGATGCCGGTCTCCTCGGCGATCGGGATGAAGTCGGCCGGCGAGACCATCGTGCCGTCGGTGCGGCGCCACCGCATCAGGGCCTCGAACCCGCTCAACCGCCCGTCGACGATGTCGACGATCGGCTGATGGTAGAGATGCATTTCGCGACGCCCGATCGCGCCGTGGAGGGCGTGCTCGGCGTCCATCCGGCGTTCGAGCCTGGACTGCATCGAGTCGTCGAACATCTGGGCCCGGTTGCGACCCTCGGCCTTGGCGCGATGGGTGGCGATGTCGGCGCGCCGCATCATTTCCTCGGCCGTGATCGTGCGGTTGGCAGGAACGACCACGAAGCCGATGCTGGCGGTCACGAACACGCTCTGGTCACCGACCACATACGACCGCCGGAACGCGTCGCGGAACTGCTCGACACGGTCCGACGCGTCCGACGCCGACCGGGTACTGCTGTCGATGACCACGAAGTCGTCGCCGCTCGAGCGCCCCACCAGCCCACCGAACGACTCCGCCGTGAGCCTGAGCCGCTCGGCGACCATCATCAACACCCGGTTCGCATTGTCATGGCCCAGGGTGTCGTTGATGTTCTTGAACCGATCGATGTTGATCTGGATCAGCGTCGGCTGGAACTCCGACCGCCAGTACCGGTCGAGTGATTCCGACATGTGCCGGACGAAACGTTGCCGAGTGAGCAGGCCGGTCAGTTCATCGCGGTCCAGCCGGCCGACCAGGCGCTCGTGGGCAACGGCACTGCGCTCCAACGACACGTACAACCGTGCCAGCAGGGCACATGCCACGATCAATGCGCCGATCGCCCGCACGCTGCGGTCGGTCACCGAGGTCGGCTGGATCACGGTGATCACCAGGACGGCCGGGATCAACGCCAGGGCGACCGGGGCCAGCCGCACCGTCTCCCTCGGCGTCCGGTCGACCGACGCGCGCTGTGAGATCAGAATGCGGCCGACGCTGGGATGGCCGACACCGGCACATACCAGGACGAGCGAGGCGACCATTGTGCCGGTCGCCACGACCATCGCCGACGAAGGCAAGGCGCCGATCTGTACGAACGACCGCACCGTGGCACCGATCAGGTTGACCGCCGAACTGGCCACGATCAGCTGCATCGCCGTGTTGCGGACGAGACCCTCCAGGAACAACTCGATCGAGAAGGTCAGCAGCAGGGCGGCGACCGGCACGTAGCCGGCGGCGGCGATCGACAGTGGCAAGCTCGAGCCGCTGCGCCACGTGTGGTCGGCCACGACGACCCACGCGAACAGACCTGCGCAGGCGAACACGGCGAGGCCATCGAGCAGGTCCGAGACGCCCAGACGGCCGCGTCGCGAGCGCAGTGCCATCAGCAGGACGGCGATCAGGCATGGCCCGATCACCAGGTCGGAGCCCGCTTGAGCCCAGGTCAAGTCTTGGATCGTGAACGCTGCCGACTCCGACGTGCCAGTGAGCGCCAGGCGGATCGCTGCCAGCAGCAGGCCGATCGCGTACACCACCGGAAGCGCCACGTGTCGCGAGCGCCACACGGTACCGACACGCCGATCGCCAGCATCCCGATGCGCCACAGTGCCTCTGTCGCGATCGATCCGGACAGGATGACGCACAGTGCGATCAGCGGCGCAGCCGCGGCGAGACCCCAGGTCCAGGTCGGTCGTAGAGCGGGGTGGGATTTGGTCATGGTGCCGGTGGTCGGGCGAGGTGAGATTCGCCGGGTCCGGTCCTATCGGCACGTTCCTCAAGATTCCGTAGTGGAATTTTCAGAAATTCGCGTCGTCTGTGGTCGACTGCGAGCGCCCCTCACACGCCATCGGAAGCGCCGAGATCGGTGTCGGAGGGGCTAGCGTGGTGCGGATCGCCACGCCAGTGGCACCCGCACACATGACACCGACCGATTCTTCCACCGTCGTCGTCGTGCCCGGCTCGCACCTGATGTCGGCACTTCTCGGTCCACGCGATCAGCACCTGCGTCAGATCGAGCGCCTCTTCCCCGACACCGACGTCTCCGTGCGCGGCAACGAGATCGCCGTGCGCGGCGAGGACTCCGAGCGTGTGGGCCGGCTGTTCGAGGAGTTGGTCGGGCTGCTGGAACGTGGCCATGAGCTCGACGAGCGCACGATCGAACGCTCGATCGGCATGGTGCGAGCGGGTGACCGCCCCACCGAAGTACTGAGCCATCAGGTGCTGCGTGGTTCCAAGGGCCGACAGGTGCGGCCCAAGACGGCCGGTCAGAAGCGGTACGTCGAGGCGATCCGAGACAACATCATCACGTTCGGGATCGGACCGGCCGGTACCGGCAAGTCGTGGTTGGCGGTGGCGATGGCGGTGCAAGCGCTCCAGGCCCGCCAGGTGCAGCGGATCATCCTCACGCGCCCGGCCGTGGAAGCCGGCGAACGGCTCGGCTTCCTCCCGGGCGACCTGATGGCCAAGATCGACCCGTACCTGCGGCCGCTCTACGACGCCCTCTACGACATGATCGACACCGAGGGTGCCAAGGCGTTGCTCGAGCGTGGGACGGTCGAGGTGGCGCCGCTGGCGTTCATGCGCGGCCGCACGCTGAACAACAGCTTCATCATCCTCGACGAAGCTCAGAACACCACGCCCGAGCAGATGAAGATGTTCCTGACCCGCATCGGGTTCGGGTCCAAGGTGGTCGTGACCGGTGACGCAACCCAGGTCGATGTGCAGGACGGCCGCTCGGGCATCAAGGGTCTGCAACGAGTGCTGGACGGAATCGAACAACTGGCATTCGTGCACCTCACCGGCGCCGATGTCGTTCGCCACCAGATCGTGGCCGACATCGTCGCCGCCTACGAGCGCGACACCGACCGCCGCACCAAGGAGCAGCCGCCGTCCACGGGTCGGAGCGGACGCAACGTGCGAAGTCGGCAGCATCAGGACGAACATGCCTGACCGGCCGGCGCCGGCCGCGGCCCAGGACGATCTCGGCTGCACGGTCGTGGTCGCAGACGAACAGGACGAGGTCCCACTCGAGCTGGACCGTTGGCGCACGCTCGCCGAAGCGGTGCTCGTGGCCGAATCGATGCGAGGCGAGCTCACGCTGACCTTCGTGGACGCCGACGAGATCGCCGAGCTCAACGTCGAGCACATGGGCAAGGCCGGCCCGACCGACGTGCTCTCGTTCCCGCTCGACGCCGATCTGCTCGCCGACCCGGCAGGCCTTGATGGCGTCGAGGGGTGGGGGCCGCTGTTGCTCGGCGATGTGGTGATCTGCCCGTCGGTGGCCGCGGCCAACGCGCCCACCCACGCAGGAACGCTCGACGACGAATTGGCGCTGCTGGTCGTGCACGGCATCCTGCACGTGCTCGGACACGACCACGCCGAGCCCGACGAGACGACCACGATGCGTCGACGTGAGCTGGAACACCTCACCGCCCACCACTGGAACGGCCCGGCACCCGCCGGCTTCAGGCAAGATCAGGACACACTGTGAACGGCACCGGGATCGTCTTGTTGCTAGCGATCTTCGTGATCCTGCTCATCCTGGTGGCCTTGGCGATCGCCGAGACCGGCCTGAACAGGATCTCGTCGGTCAAGGCGCGGGCGCTCGCCGACTCGACCGACACGCGTTCGGCGCGAGCGTTGGTCAAACTGGTCGAGCGGCCGGAGCGGTTCATCAACCCGCTGCTGGTGACCGTCACCGTGCTGCAGTCGGGCCAGGCGTTCTTGGCCAGCCAGTTGGCCGATCAACTGTTCGGCACTCGCTGGTGGGGCGTGCTGATCGTGTTCGCGATCAACGTCGTGGTGTTCTTCGTGGTCGCCGAGTCGATGCCCAAGACCTGGGCGGTCATGCACACCGAGCGAGCGGGGTTGATGACCGCCCGGTTCACGCAGCTGATGGTGTCGTTCCCTCCGTTGCGACTCGTCTCCCGCGCACTGATCAGCCTCACCAACATCCTGCTGCCCGGTCGCGGGCTGAAGCAAGGTCCGTTCGTCAGCGAACTCGAATTGCTCGGCATCGTGGGTGCCGCTGCCGACGACGACGTGATCGAGCACGAAGAGCGCGAGCTGATCGAGAGCATCATCGAGTTCGGAGACACCGTCGCCCGCGAGGTGATGGTGCCGCGGCCGGACATGGCGGTGATCCCGCACGAGGCCACCGTGTCGCAGGCGCTCGACACCGCGATCGAGCGCGGCTACAGCCGATTGCCCGTGGGCGGACCCTCCGAAGACGACGACGTGATCGGGATCGCCTACACCAAGGACTTGATGCGCGCCGAACGTGCGGGGAACGGCGACGACCCCGTGCACGTGATCATCCGTGACGTGCGCTTCGTCCCCGAGAACAAGCCGCTGCGACAGCTCATGCGCGAGATGCAGTCGGGCAAGTTCCACCTGGCGCTGGTGGCCGACGAGTACGGAGCGATCTCCGGGCTGATCACGCTCGAGGACTGCCTCGAGGAGCTGGTCGGCGAGATCGTCGACGAATACGACAACGAACGCCCCGAAGTGGAACGGCTGGCGAACGGCGAGTACCTCGTGGACGGCGGGATGTCCGTGTCGGAGCTCAACGAGATGCTGGATGTGCGGATCCCCGACGACGACTGGGACACCATCGCCGGGTTCGTCTTCAACACCTTGGGCCATGTGCCCGACGTGGGCGACGCCCTCGAGCACGACGGGTGGCTGTTCGTGGCCGACGAGGTCGAAGGGCGACGGATCCGACGGCTGCGCGTGGTGCTGGCACCGATGCGCTCCGACGACGACGACAAGACCGAGCCCGAGGTCGACGCAGACCGCTGACCGACCAGGTGGCGTCGGCCCTTCGACACCATCGTTCTCAACGGAACTCTCGCAGAGGAACTCGTGGCCGATCCCGATTACCGATGAGACCGACCCGAAGCCGACGAAGGCAAGGGCAACGCACGACGTCTCTGGGATGCCTATTCGAAGGCAACGAATCGGGTACAGCCGTGCCAGAACTATCGCAAGATCAAGCGGTTCCGGCAAGTGTTCGGCGAGCACACCGACGAACGACGGTTCATCGGCATCACCCTCGACCCCGAGGCCTACTGGGCCGAGGCGGAACGCCGACGAGCCGGACGGGCGGCGAGATCGGAGCCCTCGCCGAGCTAGACACTCCCGCCCGCCGGTTGGATTCGGCCTTCGGCCTTCGGCCTTCGGCCTCGGCCGATCACGGATGCGACGGAGTCGGTGCGGACTTTGCGGGTGCCCTGTTACAGAGAACGCACCTCTGGGCCGGGCAGGAGGGCGGCGGTGGTCGATGGCGCATACACTCATCTCGTGGCAACACTGTACGAGTCGGCCCGTAGGGCTATCGACGAACTGGTCGACTTTGCTTCCCAGCACGGGCCGGAACTGGACCGCAATGAGGCCACCACACGTCTCCATCTCATCGACCAACTACTGTTCCAGTGTCTCGGATGGTCCGTGGAGGACTGCCAATCCGAAGAGCGCTTTGACGGCACCTACACGGACTACTCCATGGGTAGTCCAGTTCGGCGGTTGATCGTCGAGGCCAAACGTGAAGGGAAAACGTTTGAACTTCCTGTCGGCACCGGTTCGGGTGTTCATGAACTTAAGACGCTCTTGGATTCACCCGGACTGAGTGATGCGTTAAATCAGGCTCTGTCGTATGGCCAGACTCGTGGTGTTCCGTTCGTTGCGGTCTGCAACGGCCGTCAGCTTGTGGTCCTCATTGCGAGTAGGCAGGACGGTGTTCCGCCGTTGCACGGCAAAGCGCTCGTGTGGGACTCTCTCGGCGCGATGCAGAGTGACTTTCGGCTGCTATGGGACAACGTGTCGAAGGCGGGTATCAATGCTCAGCGTCTTCATCGAACGCTCCGCGACGGTGACCTGGCTGTTCCACCGGCCCGACTTGCAGATCGGATTGTGGGATTTCCTCGCTATAAGTTGAGAAACAATCTCCAGACCGATCTTCAGATCTTGGGGCATCTTTTCATTGAGGATGTCATGATGCTTGACGATAGCCAGGCAGAGTTTCTCCGTCTTTGCTATTGCCAAAGCGGCGCTCTGTCTCAGTACTCGTTACTGAGTCGCGAGATTCTCCGCACCCGGTACTCTTCTCTGATGCAGGCTGAGGCTGGCATAACTACTGAGCCAGCGGTGGTCCACGGCAAGACTAGGAGTTCGTTGAATGCGGACGCCATAGCCGCAGCACTTGGAAAGCAACCGATCGTGCTGCTCGGCGACGTTGGCGTAGGAAAGACGATGTTTATAAGGAACCTTATCCACGTGGATGGCAAGGACCTATTTGGTGATGCTATTCCGCTCTACGTTGATTTTGGAACGGAGCCGACGCTTGCGACAGACCTTGAGAAGCACGTCTTTCAAAGTCTTTCTGAACAGCTTCGAGATGTTCATGGTGTCGACGTTCATGAAAATGGCTTCGTCAATGCGGTGTATCGAAGCGAGCTGGCTCGATTCGACAAGTCGGTGGTTGGATCCCTGAAGGATATCGACGAGATAGCGTACGGCAGAGAGCGAATCCGGTTTCTCCAAGACCTAGTCGCGGATTCGGATCGTCACATGCGGCAGTCGCTGCAGCATCTCGTTACGAATCGGCTTAAGCAAGTCGTGATCTTCCTGGACAATATTGATCAGCGACCTCAAGATTTTCAAGACCGGGTGTACTTGATCGCTCAAGCTATGGCAGAAAACTGGTCGGCCGCAGTGTTCGTAGCGCTACGTCCGACGACATTCTTTGCGTCAAAGCAGAGTGGCTCGCTGGCGGCCTACCAGCCCAGAGTGTTCACGATTGCGCCGCCAAGGATCGACACCGTGGTTAATGCCCGGTTGCGTTATGTTCTGCACACGCTTCAAGACGATGGTGCGTTGGCTTCGCTTCCGGAAGGAGTTCGGTTCCAATCTCAGCGGTTGGTTATGGTCATCAAGGCGTTGTTGCATTCGCTCGGTGACAGCAATAGCGAACTTGTCGAGCTGGTAGACAATCTCTCGGGAGGAAACGTGCGGCGCGCCCTGGAGTTCGTGGAGACGTTTCTCGGGAGCGGAAACGTGGACACTGAGAAGATTCTTGATCGGGTGCGTGCCACTGGATCATTCACAATCCAGCCGCACCAGTTTCTACGCGCAATTGCCCTGGGTGACTACTCTGACTTTGACCCCGCCAGATCCCCAATAGCCAACCTATTTACATTGCTGACGCCGGATGGGCGAGAACATTTTTTGCTTCCGTTGATACTTGCGGAGATTGAGCGGCAGGGCGGTGAGGGACGTACGGAGGGGTACGTACCGAGCGACCTAGTATACGAGTATGCCCAGCGACTTGGTTTTGGGCCGGTCCAAGTCGGCTGGGCAATCGACCGAGCGGAATCGACCGGCCTACTTGAGCTTCGAAGCAACGTAGACGGCATGGACCAGAAGTTTCGCATTACCTCGATCGGGGCTTACTCGCTATGGCGACTGCCGCTGATGTTTGCTTATCTCGACGCTGTTGTCGTTGACACGTCGATTGTCGACGCTACATATCGGACTAAGATTCTTGATTCTCATACTATCGATGAAAGACTTACGCGCGCTGAGCTGTTCAGGATCTATCTCGATCGCCAGTGGGAGCAGCTCCCCGCAGACCAGCCTTTCGACTGGATGTCATTGAGCGCTGAACTCCGGGAAGATATTCGAACCATCGGGATGAAGTTTTCGAATTGGCCTGGGTGAGCATCAGAAGGCCCGACGACTTCAGGACGTGACCCGACGGGCCGTTGAGACTTCTTGCGTCGGTCCGCCGACGAGAACCGCGACTGGTTAGGCGGCGCGGAGGGCTGCTTGCGCTTGGTCGGTGGTTTTGAGTTGTTCGAGGTTTCGTTGTCTGGCGTTGGGGTGGATCCAGCCGAGGCCGATCCATCGCCAGTCGAATCGGCCGGCGAGTGGTGGCCGGTATTGGTTGGGTGGTTTGGGTGGGGGTCCGGTCGGGATGGTGGGTGTGGCACCGGGTTTGAGGGCGCTTCGGATTTCGGCGTGGGGTCACGGGTGGAGGAGTGACCAGTTGGGCCGGCCGGCGTAGAGCAGGGCGCGGGTGCGGTAGTTGGTCCAGTTGGTGCATTCCGAACGCGACGCGCTTGATGCGCTTGACGAGGTTGTTGATCGCTTCGGTCGGCCCGTTCGTGTGATGGCAGCGATGCCAGGCGGCGATCTGGTGCTGCCAGCGCACGATCGTGCGGCCGAGCCGACGGACTTCGGGCGGGCACGAGTCGTCTTGGAAGTCGACGCCGAGCTGGGCGACGAACACTGCAGCGGTGTCCGCGTCGGCGATGCTCGTAGACGGAGCGCAGGACCTCCTTGGCGTGCCAGGCCATGCGGACCTCACCGCGTGGATCGCCGGCGCGCGAGCAACCCTTGACAGTCGGTCGTCTCGATCCGGGCTGAGGCGCTCGTGGGCGATCGTCAACAGTCGGCGGGCTCGGTAGAGCGGATCGTCGCTGGCGGCCGCGGTGACCGAACGTGTCGTTCTGCACGCGGCGGCGGACCTCGTCGAGGACCCGTGTTCGCGAGCTGGATCACGATGGAACGGATCGGCGACCTGGGTGGCGTGCGGGGAGCATCGTGTCGAACACGCTGCGATACGGACCCGACAGATCCAGCGTCGCCCATCGGATCGCCGGTCAGCCACTCCTCGGGCCGCTGCGGCGAACCAGGCGCACGCCCCAGCCGCGTCACGGCCAGCGACGACGTCGAGCAGCTGGCCGTGTGTCGACGTCGACGATCTGGGTCGACCAGTGCTTCGTGCGGAACCGGCCGAGCCGTGCAGAACAACACCTCGTCGAGACCCGACCGCCGTCGACGGCGCCGATCCTGTCCGGGTCGTCGATCAGCGGTGCGCCGTAGACGATCGACGGCATCCATCACCGTGTGCCAGTCACAACCGAGATCCGCTGCGACCTCGCGGACGCTGCGACCGTGGCGGCCGACCTGCAACGTCGCCCACCGCCCCGCCCGATCCGTGATCGCCGCCGCCGGTGAGGCGATCCGTCGGGTCCGGTCTCGGTGAACGTCACCACGCGACATGCCGGGTTCGGGCACTTCCATCGGCTGCTTGTGCCACACCAGCCGCGTCCGGGCGACCGAAGCACGGCAGATCGGCCAGCTCGACCTCGTCGACATCATGGCGGTGCACGACCCCACCACAGCCCGGGCACGCGGGTCGCTCAGCGCGAGTCGTGATCGCGATCCGCAGCATACAGCGGCCAGTCACCGACACCGATCACGTTCACGTCGGGCAGGCCGACGAGCAACTCGCACATGCGACGTAGGGTCCGATCTCCAACAGGGGCTCCTCGATTCTGGTCTGCGTAAGACACACGCCAGATTCGTCGGGCCCCTGCGCCGCGTCCGCGGACCCTACCCGCTACCTCACCCCACGCTCAGATCCGAAGCGCCGTTGGGGTGGATCCAGCCGAGGCCGATCCATCGCCAGTCGAATCGGCCGGCGAGTGGTGGCCGGTATGGGTTGGGTGGTTTGGGTGGGGGTCCGGTCGGGATGGTGGGTGTGGCGCCGGGTTTGAGGTGGGTGCCGTCGTGGTCGGTGAACTCGATGCTGTCGAACAGGTCGGCGTTGCCGGTGATGTCGAGTCGACCCTGGTGGTGCATCCGATGATGGAGCCGGCAGAAGCTGATCAGGTTCGCGGTGTCGGTCGTGCCGCCATGTTCCCAGTGCTCGATGTGATGAACTTCGACGAACGAGCTATTGCAACCCGGTACGCGGCAGCCGCGGTCGCGGTGTTCGATGATGCGGCGTGTGCGGTCGGGGACGATCCGTTGCGTGCGCCCAACGGAGAACGGGACGCCATCACGTTCCCAGACGGGTTGGATGACGCCGTCACACAGCAGGTGGTCGCGGATCGGTTGTGGGATCCGCCAGCCGTCGGTCGTCAACAGATCACCCGACGACACGTCGAGGTGGATCCAGGTGCGGTAGTGGTCACGTCGCGATGGGGAGGTGATGGTGTCGAGTGAACGGTCGAAGCATTCGGTGAATGCTTCGGGCCAGGTGACGTCGGTGTGTCCGTTGCTGAACAAGGCGTCTTTGGTTTCGGTCAGTGCGGCTTGGATGCGGCGGCCGTCGTCGATGCCGAACTCGCCGTTGATCCGCCAGCGCCCGTTGCGGGCAACACCGAACGACAACCGATCACGCACGACGGGCACCGGCGGAGGAGGGTCGTCGGGGTCGCCTTCGAACATGTTGGATCGCATCGCTCGGCGGATCTTGGTGACGGTGGAGATCGTGGCGAAGTGGGCGATCTTGGCGTCGGCCCAGGCGGGTGCTTCGACGGCTTCGGCGATCTGTTCGAGTGAGAGTTGGCCGTGTTCGAACAGTTCGATCAGGTGCGGGAACTGGTGGCGGCGTTCGGCGACTCGCACGACGAGTTTGGCTCGTTCGGGGGACAGGCCAGCTGTGAGGGCGAGGAACCCGGCTGGGGTGCGTTGCCCGGCTTGGTTCCAGTCGCCGGTTGCGAGCAGTCGTGCGGTGGTGGCGACGAGGCGGGCGTTGGTGACGTTGAGGACACCGGCGATGTCGCCCAGTTGGGCTGTGTCGTCGACCACCATTTCCGACATACACAAAGCATACAGATGTTCGATATATATGTCAATACGACTTACTGAGAATCACGGTATATGTCCCTGCAACAGCGGTCAACGTGACGTTGGCGTCGAGCCGGGCCGCCTGGTGCTGACGGCTCGACGCCGGAGCTCGCGCCTGCGGCTGGCTAGGGTCCACCGACATGCAGGTGTCGTTGGAAGGCAAGGTGGCGCTGGTGACCGGCGCCTCGAGGGGGATCGGGCGGGCGATCGCTGCCGGTATGGCGGAGGCGGGTGCGTCGGTCATGCTGAGCGCTCGAAAGATCGACCAGCTCGAGCAGACGGCGGCCTCGATCGACGGTGAGACGGCCGTGTTCGCTGCCAATGCCGGCGACATCGATGCCGGTGAGGCGTGCGTGGCCGCCACCATCGAACGCTTCGGCCGGCTCGACATCCTGGTCAACAACGCCGCCACCAACCCGCACTACGGCGCCACGCTCGACGTGGAACCGAGCAAGTTCGACAAGACCTTCGAGGTCAACCTCCGCGGCCCGCTGTACTGGTCGCGGGCGGCCCACCGCCAGGCGTTCCAGCACGAGCCCGGGGTGATCGTCAACATCTCGTCGGTCGGTGGGCTGCGGACCGAGTTCGGGCTGGGCGTCTACAACCTCACCAAGGCGGCGCTGATCCACTTGACCCGCCAGCTGGCGGGCGAGATCGGACCGACCCGCGTGGTGGGCGTGGCACCGGGCCTGGTGCGCACCGACTTCGCCCAGGTGCTGGTCGACAACTTCGGTGAACAGCTCGAGCGGGGTCTGCCGACGCAGCGGCTCGGCGAGCCGGTCGACATCGCCAACCTGGTGGTGTTCCTGGCCTCCGACAAAGCGGCGTGGATCACCGGCGAGACGTTCGTGATCGACGGTGGCGCCGGCGTACGCGGCGGAGCCGGCACGATCGCCGGCTGAGCAGCCTCAGTCCTGCTTCGCAAGGCCGCGCAGCACCGGCTGCCCGAACGCGATCGCCGCCAGCAGCGTGGTCGCACTCCCGACGATGAACGGGGCGCGCAGGGTGGTGGCGTGGGCGATCACACCCCCGAGGGCGATCCCCATCGCGCTGGCAGTGGCGCTGATCCACCGGAACACGCTGTTGACGCGCCCGAACATCTCGTTCGGGATCAGGCGTTGGCGGGCCGTCACGGTGACGACGTTCCAGGTGGTGATGGCGAACCCGATCACGAAGCCGGCCACGGCCACGATCCAGGGTTGGCTGGCGACGCCGATCACGAGATTGCCGATCCCGAACACGAAGAAGGGGGCGATCACCCCGGCCCTGGTGCCGAACCGGTCCATCAGCCTCGGCCCCGCCAGCCCGCCGGCGCCGGCCCCCATCGCCGAGATCGCCAGCAGCAGGCCGAACTCGAGACTCGACAGCCCCAACTCGGTCACGGCGAACTTGGCGAAGATGCCCTGCGTGAGCATCAACCCCAGATTGGTGACGGCCAGCATCGCAGCCAGCGTGCGCAGCAGCGGGTTCTGCCACAGCCAACGCAACCCGACTCGGAGTTGACGATCGGCGGAGCGATTCGTGGCGGTGGCAGCCGGTGGGGACGGCGTCCGGACCGCCACGGTGGCCACGAGCACGGCAGCGACGGCGAACGAGGCCGCATCGACCGTGAACGGAAGATGGCGGTCCACGTCGAACAGGACGGCGCCGACCGACAGGCCGGCGATGCTCCCGGCGATGATCTCGGCCGCGAACAGCAGCCCGTTGGCGCGCCCCAGTTCCGGACCGTCGACGATCTGGGGGAGGAACGCCGAGGCGGCACTGTCGAACACCGCTTCGCAGGCGCCGATCAGGAGCAGGAGACCGAACAGACCCCAGATCGACAACTGGTCGCGATGGGCGCCGACGGCGATCAGGGCGAACAGCCCCACGCGCACGATGTTGGCAACGATCATCAGGTGCTTTCGGCTGCGTCGGTCGACCAGCACGCCGATCGGCAGCGCCAGCACGAACCAGGGCAACAGCGTGGCCAGGGCCACCAGCGCCAGCAGCCGCTCGTCGCCGGTGATCGTGAGCGCCAGCAGCGGCATCGCCACGAAGGCGACGCCGTCGCCGAGGTTGCTGATCAGACTCGCCGTCCACTGGCGCCAATAGGAACGGGGGAGTGGGAGGCGCTGGGTGCTCACGAACGGGATCCTGGGCGACACGCCGAGGGCAGCGTGTCCCCTGGCTGCGGTCGCCCGGCGCACGTTAGCGGCTGTCCGGCACCAACCTGGATCGCTGCAGCTTCCCCAACGCCGTGCGCGGCAAGGCATCGACGATCACCACGTCGCGTGGCAATTGGTAGCCCGCCAAGCGGTCCCGGCCGAACTCCCGGAGTTGCTCCAGCGTCGGGGCCTCGGCTCTGTCGACGGCGACCACGTAGGCGGTCACGCGTTCGCCCCACTGTGGGTCGGCAACGCCGGCGACCCACACATCGGCGACCGCCGGATGGTCGCGCAGCACGGCCTCGACGGCCTCTGGCCACACGTTCTCGCCGCCCGTGATGATCAGGTCGGAGGCACGTCCGTGGACGGTGACACGACCTCCCTCGTCGACCTGGCCGAGGTCGCCGGTCGGCAGCCACCCGCCGGGCAGGAACGGGTCGGTGCCGTCCCGGTAGCAGCGCAACAGCATCGGCCCGCGCACCTGGAGTTCGCCGTCGACCACTCGCAACTCGACGCCGTCGAGCGGGACCCCGTCGTACACCACACCACTCCCGGTCTCGGTCATCCCGTAGGTGGCCACGACGTTGGCGGGGCGTTGCGAGGGCGGTCGGGAGCCGCCCAGCACGATCGTGCGGAACAGCGTGGCGTCGATCCGTTGCAGGGCCGTGGCCACGAGCGACACCATCGTGACACCGCCCCGGGCGGCGTCGACGACGGCCGCCGCATCGAATCCGTCGTGGACCGTGAGTCGGGTGCCGACGTGCAGCGCCCGGGTCACGACGGACAGCCCGCCCACGTGCGACAGCGGCAGGCATGCCAGCCAGTGGTCGTCGGCGCCGACGCCGAGTCGTCGCGACGTGGCGGTGGCCGACGCCGACACCGCCGAGTGGGTCAACACGACCCCTTTCGGCGTGCCGCTCGACCCGCTGGTGGCGACCACCAAGGCGTCGTCGGCATCGACCTCGAAGGCGCTCGAATCCGCCAGCTGGTGACGTTCTGCGCCGGCGTCGATGACGTCGGCCACCCCGAACCGTCGCAACACGTCGGCGCGGGCAGCAGGCGGGAGCCGGCGGTCGAGCGGGAAGGCGGCGTCTCCGCCGTCCCAGACACGCTGCAAGGCGTCGACGAACTCCGGGCCGCCGGGAATATCGAGGGCGACGAGTCGACGCGTCACCGCGGCGCTGGCGCCACGACCGGGTCGATCGGCGACGGTGCGCCGACCGTGCGCTGGATCTGCTCGGCGATCGCCAGGCAGCGCAGGTCGGTGAACCGATCGCCCATCACTTGGACGCCGACCGGCAGACCGTCGGCGGTTCCGCACGGCACGACCGCCCCCGGGATCGCCAGGAGGTTGGCAGGCAGGACGGGACGCAGCGTGTTGCGCATCATGGCCTCGGTGTCGTGCAGGTCGGCGCCGTGCTCGAACGCCGGCTGTGCCCATGTCGGCGAGATCAGGACGGGATGCTCGACGAACCACAGCGACCATTCCCGCATCAACCGGAATCGCTCCATCTGCACCTGCGCCGACAGCTCCACGCTGGGTTCGGGCCCGCCGGCCTGGAAACCGTCGAGGAGCAGGCGCCCGTCCTCGCCCATCACCATGTCGAGCAGCGGCCGCTGGACGTGGATGTCGGCCAGCAGCAGCGCCGCCCACAGATCGATCGTCTGCTCGTACCCGGGCGGTGTCGCCTCGATCACATCGTGCCCGGCATCGGACAGGATGTCGGCGGCGGCGCGCACGGCGGCGGCGATCTCGGGGTGGGTCGATCCGCCGGGTGGCTCGGCCAGCACGGCCACGGTGACCCGCTCTCCGTCGGCGAGATCGGTGAGCATGACGGGCAGCGCACGCGGGTCGCGCGGATGCGCTCCCGCCAACACCTGCAGGGCGGCGCGCACATCGCCCACGTGGCGCGCCATCGGACCTTCCACCACCATCTGCTGGGCAGCCAGCATCATGTTGACCGGCTCGATCACGGTCGCCATCGGCACGACGCCGACGGACGGCTTGATCGACGCCACCCCGCAACAGTGAGCGGGATTGCGGAGCGACCCACCGATGTCGTTCCCGAGCCCGAGCGGGCTCATGCCCGACGCCAGTGCCGACGCCTCACCGCCGCTCGAACCACCCGCCGTACGGCCGGGGTGGTGCGGGTTGCGCGTCAGCCCGTGCAGCGACGAGTCGGTGTGGACCCGGAGGCCGAGATCGGGCAGGTTGGTCCTGCCGATCGGGATCGCACCGGCGGCGCGCATGCGCTCGACGGTCGGGGCATCGGAGTCGGCGATCGCCTCGGCGAACATCGGCAGCGAGTTCGTGGTCGGCGTGCCGGCGAGATCGATGTTCTCCTTCACCGTGAACGGCACACCGTGGAATGCGCCGAGCGGTTGCCCGGCGGCGACCGCTGCGTCGGCGGCATCGGCAGCCGCCAGGGCACTCTCGTCGAGCCGGCGGACGACCGCGTTGAGATGTGGATTGCAGACGTCGATGCGGGCCAGGTGGGCCTCGACCACGGCGCGTGAGCTCAGCTCACCGTTGCGGATCTGTGAAGCCAGTTCGAGCGCGCTCAGTTGCCATGGTTGCGACATGCCGCCATCATGGCCCACGCATGACGACTGGACCGAAGCCTTCGCTCACCGATTGGATCGCCGGAGCGAGGCCGCGGACGCTCCCGGCGGCCGTGGTGCCCGTTGCCGTCGGCACCGGTGCAGCGCTGGGGACCGACATCGACGTCGTGTGGTGGCGGGCGGCCTTGGCGCTCGTCGTGTCGCTGCTCCTCCAGATCGGCGTCAACTACGCCAACGACTACAGCGACGGCGTGCGCGGCACCGACGACGTGCGCGTCGGTCCGATGCGCCTCGTCGCCAGCGGGACTGCCGCTGCGTCGGCGGTCAAGCGGGCCGCACTGGGTGCGCTCGGGCTGGCCGGCGTGGCGGGCATGGCGCTCGCCGCAACGACCAGCTGGTGGTTGCTCGTCGTCGGGGCCGCCGCCATGTTGGCAGCGTGGGGATACACCGGAGGCCCCAAACCGTACGGGTACCTGGGGCTGGGCGAACTGTTCGTGTTCACGTTCTTCGGCCTGGTCGCCACGGTCGGCACGACCTACGTGGCGATCGAGCACGTGCCGTGGGTGACGTGGCCGGCCGCCACCGGCGTCGGCTTGCTGGCGTGCTCGCTGCTGGTGGTGAACAACCTGCGCGACATCCCCACCGACACGGTGTCGGGGAAGCGCACGCTCGCGGTCCGGCTCGGCGATGCCGCCACGCGGCGGCTGTTCGTGCTGTTGATCGCCGGTGCCGACGTCGCCGCGTTGGCGTGTGTGCCGGACCGGCCCTGGGCGGCGTTGGCGGTGCTCAGCCTGCCGGTCGCAGCAGGGGTCGTGCGCGTCGTACTCGGTGGCGCCACCGGGCGCGACCTGATCCCGGTGCTGGGTGGCACCGGACGTGTCCAGCTGGTCTACGGCGCGCTGCTGGCGGTCGGGCTGGCGCTGGCCTGATCGCCGCCCATACCACGGCCTAACACTGCGACAACCAGTCGGCGATCAGCTCGGCGGTCGCGCCGGGCTGCTCGGCGTGGGCCGCATGCCCGGCGTGCGGGATCGGCGCGAACGTGGCGTCGGGCAGCCGGCTCGCCAGCCGCCGGCCGATCTCGGTGAACTTGGCGTCACGGCTCCCGGCCAGCACCAGGACCGGCACCCTCACCGATTCCAGCCGGTCCCACACCGATCGCTGTGCCCCGGTGCCGGCATTGCGCAGGCTCGACGCCAGCCCGGCAGCGGAGTTGGCGCGCCGGTGCCGGCGGTCGTCGGGATCCACGGGCAACCCTTCGAACATCGGTGCCGACAGCCACTCGTCGATGAACGGACCGACACCGATCGTCTCGATCCGGTCGGCGAGGGCGTCGTCGTCTGCCGCCCGCGCGGCGCGCTGGGCCGGGTCGTCGAGGCCGGCGGTGCACCCGATCAGGACCAGGCGCTCGATCTCGGGGTGACCGGCGACAGCCGCCGCCAACGCGAACCGGGCGCCCATCGAATAGCCGATGTAGGTGCCAGGCCCTCCGAGCGCCACGATCTGGCCGCCTGCTTGGTCCTGACCGCTGCGATCGTCACGGCTGAGGCCGTGGCCGGGCATGTCGAGCAGTGTCACGGCGGAAGCGCCGAGGCGCCGCACGAGTTGGTCGGCGCAGTCGTGCCAGTGGTGGTGCGTCTGCGTGAATCCGTGCAGGAACACCAACCGGTGCGGGGCCGGCGTCAGGCGTTGGTCAGACGTCACAGGCATCGTCGGCGCAGGCTTCGGCGGTCGACGGCGCTGCGGCGGCGAGTCGCTCGCCGACCCGCCGCAGGATCCCGACGAAGGTCTCGGTGTCCTGCGCTCCGGGGATCGCCCATTGCCCGTTGATCACGAACGTGGGGACCGCCGTGATCCCGAGTTCTGCAGCGAGCGCGAGGTCGGCCTCCACCTCGTCCACGCCGGCATCTCCGGTGAGCAGTGCCGCCGCCTGCTCGGCGTCGCCGCCGACATCGGCCACGCAGTTCGCCAGCACGGCGACCACGCCGATGTCGAGCCCGTCGACGAAGTAGGCCTGCAACAGGCGTTCCTTGAGGGCGGCCTGGTCGACACCCGACCCCGGCTGCTCGGCCAACCACAACAGCCGGTGGGCGAGACGAGTGTTCGCCCGCAACGAACGGTCCATGTGGAACTCGATGCCCTCCTCGGCGGCGACCGAGGTGACGCGCTCGATCATGACCCGCGCCTGATCGGGCCCTCCGAACTTGCGGGCATAGGCCTCGACCACCGGTTCGGTGCGGCCTGCCGCAGCGCCCGGATCCAGCTGATAGGGCCGGTACGTGACGTCGAACGCGAGCTCGCCCGCCAAGGCCTCGGCGGCGCGCTCGAACCGTCGCTTGCCGATGTAGCACCACGGGCACACCACGTCGGACCAGATCTCGACATTGATCGTCGCCGTCGACTCCGAAGCCATGTCGGCAGGTTACGCCCCGTATCGTCTCTGGTCGTGCCGCACGTCGCCGAGAGCGCCATCGCCCGCTCCAACGCAACCGCATGTGCCACCTACGTCGACGAGTGGATCCGCTGTGGCGTGACCCAGGCCGTGATCGCCCCCGGATCGCGGAGCACGCCGATGGCGCTGGCGATCACGGCGCGACCCGAGCTGTCCGTCCATGTGGTCCACGACGAGCGGGTCGCTGCGTTCGTGGCGCTCGGGCTGGGGCTCGCCGGCGCGCCGGCCCTGCTGCTGTGCACGAGCGGGACCGCCGCCGCCAACTTCCACCCGGCGGTGGTCGAGGCCGGTCTGTCGGACGTGCCGATGATCGTGCTGACCGCCGACCGACCGCCGGAGCTGCGCGGCGTGGGGGCGCCACAGACGATCGACCAGATCGAGCTGTACGGACGCTCGGTGCGTTGGTTCCACGACGCCGTCTGCCCCGACGATGCGGACCCCGCCGGCTGGCGGCCGCTGGCGCAGCGCGTGTTCGCAACCGCAGAGGGCGGACCGGTCCACCTGAACCTGCCGTTCCGGGAGCCGCTGGTGGGTGAACCCGATGTGCTGCCCGAGCAGATCGGCCCTCCGCTCCCGGTCCCGCGCGGGATCGTGGTCGGGGGTCCGGTGGCTGCCCAGTTCGATCGTCAGCGCGGGGTGATCGTGGCCGGCGGCGGCCACGGCGTCGACCCCGCCATGATCGACGCCCTGGCCGTCGAGTTGGGCTGGCCGGTGCTGGCCGACCCGCTCTCCGGGTGCCGCACCGCGGTGAATGCCGTGAGCCAGTTCGACGCCATCCTGCGCCACCCGCGATTCGCCGCCGACCACGCGCCTGAATTGGTGGTTCGGTTCGGTCGGCCGCCGGCGTCCAAGGTGCTGTCGCAATGGATCGTGGCCAGCGGCGCCCCGGTGGTGCAGGTCGGCGGCCCCGGTGTGGTCGATCCCGACCACAACGTCGCCATGTTCTGCGGGCCGGCCGACCTCGCCGGTCTGTCGGGAGCCGCCGGAACCCCGTGGATGGCGAGATGGCGGCACGCGGACGATCGTGCCGATTCGGCGATCGAGGCCTGGCTCGCTGCCAACCCGCTGTGCGAACCGGGCGTGGCGCGCGTGTTGTCCACCACGCGTGATTCGCTCGGCGGGGTCGAGCTGGTCGTGGCGTCGTCGATGCCGGTCCGTGACCTGGAATGGTTCGGCGGCCGCACCGCTCGCGCACACTCGAACCGGGGTGCCAACGGCATCGACGGCGTGCTCTCGACCGCGCTCGGACGCGCCCTGACCGGCGTCCCCACGATCGTCTGGCTGGGCGACATCGCCTTCGTTCACGACAGCAATGCCCTCGTGGGGTTGGCAGCACGCACCGCCGACCTGCGGATCGTCGTCACCGACAACGCCGGTGGTGGGATCTTCTCGTTCCTACCCCAAGCCTCGGCGCTCGAACCGGAGCGGTTCGAGCAGTTGTTCGGCACCCCGCACGGCACCGACATCGAGCGACTGGCGGGGGCTCACGCGATCCCGGCGCGCACCGTCTCCACCGCCGCCGACTTGGCCGCCGCCGTGTCGCTGCCCGGACCGGCGTTGACACGAGTCGTGACCGATCGTGCCCACAACGTCGATGTGCACCGCGCCCTCAACGCCGCCGTGAGCGACGTGCTGCGCTGATCACGTGGCCTGGAGGGTCAGGGGCGGACGATGGCGCTCAGCATCGCCTGGAACTTGGCCTGTGTCTCGGCCAGTTCGCTGAGCGGTTCGCTGTCGGCCACGATCCCGCCGCCCGCCACCAACCGCGCCGAACGGCGATCGGGCGACAGCTCGGCACAGCGCAGCGTGACCGCCCACCGTCCGTTGCCGGCGCCGTCGACCCATCCCACGGTGCCGCCGTAGCGGCCGCGTTCGAATCCCTCGACCGCGGTGATCAGGCTGATCGCCGCCTGGCGCGGGTACCCGCCGACGGCAGGCGTGGGTTGCAGGGCTCGCACGAGTTCGATCACCGATGCGGCCGGCTTCGACAACCGCCCTTCGGCGCGTGACCCGAGGTGTTGCACGTTGGCGACCTTCACGATCTCGGGTTCCGGAGCCCAGTCGAGGTAGCTGCAGTAGGGCAGCAGCGTGTCGCGCACCATGGCGATCGCCGCCTCGTGCTCGATCCGGTTCTTGGGGCTGGCCGACAGCTCGGCGGCGAGCCGGGCATCGATGTCGGGCGTGCCGGTCGTGCGCGTGGTACCGGCCAGCGGGAACGCAGACACGACGTCGCCCTCGACGGCGACGAGCAGCTCGGGTGAGGCGCCGATCAACCCGTCCACCGAGAAGCGGTGGCTGGACCCGAACGTCGATTTGAGTCGGTGCAGCACAGCGTGGACGTCGATCGGGTGGTCGGATTCGACCACGATCGGACGGGCGATCACGGCCTTCGCCATCAGCCCGTCGCGCACGGCGTCGCGGGCGGCCGCAACCGCCGCCAGGTACGTCTCGACCGGCACACCGGAGCGGATCGAGTAGGAGTTGGCTTCGCCGCTCGGCACCCAACCGGCGACCGTCCGCCCGCGATCCACGTGCAGATCGGCGAGCGGATCCTCGCCGTCGCCGGCGTCGTCGAACAGGCGTGTGATCCACGCCCGGCCGGTGGAGTCCTTGCCGACGACCACCTTGGGAACCACCAGGTCTGCGGCGGCACCCGGGAGGAAGGGGAGTGCGCCGATCGCGATCGGTCCGTTGGTCCCGCCGACGCGGTCGTCGTGCTCGATCGAGGCCAGCAGCGCCACGGCTTCGTCGACGGGGACCCTGATGGCGACCCCACGACCGGCGAACCCCACCCCGTCGCGAACGAACAGGTAGCCGTCGCCGCGCGCCACGTCGTTGAGATCCACCGACGCACCCAACTCGTCCCCGAGCGCGGTCGTGACGGCGCGCACGGAATCAGTTCCTGGTGCCGAGCAACTGTTGCGTGAGCCCACCCGAGAGCAGGTGATGCTCGGCGTCGGAGAACCCGGCGTGCTGCAGCATCGCCACCATCGCGGCCGGCGCCGGGAGGTAGGCGACGCTCTTGGGCAGGTATCGGTAGGCGGCCCCGTCGGACAGCATCGCCCCGATCTTGGGCACGATCTTGCCGAAGTAGATGTTGTTCCCGAACCGGATCAGGCGGTTCTTGGGGACACCGACGTCGAGCAGGGCGACCCGGCCGCCGGGGCGAACCACTCGCGCCAGCTCCTGGAAGAACTCGTCGAGGTCGGTCAGGTTGCGCAGTGCGAAACCGCACGTCACGCCGTCGACCGACGCGTCGGGCACCGGCAGGCGAAGGATGTCGCCCTGGACGCGCGGCACACCCGATCGATCGGCGGCCAACATGCCGTACGAGAGGTCGATCGAGATCGGGAGATGGAAGGCGCGGTCGCGCAGGTCGATGCACAGGTCGCCCGTGCCCGACGCCAGGTCGAGCACGGTGGAGCCGGCCGGGAGACGCAGGTCACGGACGGTACGGCGGCGCCACCGTACGTCGAGCCGGAACGTCATGATCCGATTGACGAGGTCGTACCGGGGTGCGATGGCGTCGAACATCTGACGCACCGCCTGCTTCTTCTCCTCGCCCTCGGGCAAGGTCTCGCGGTCCCAGGCGGCGTGCGGATTCGGCATCCTCGACGAGGCTAGCGATGATCTTTCGACCGACCGCTCGAAACGCACGTCCACCAGCGAATTCGCCGTGCGCTCGGGCGCGTGATCCGGGTGAGCGACGATCATTCGGCCGACCGCTCGAAACGCACGTCCACCAGCGAATTCGCCGTGCGCGTGATCCGGGCGAGCCGTGATCTCTCGGCCGACCGCTCGAAACGCACGTCCACCAGCGAATTCGTCGTGCGCTCGGGCGCGTGATCCGGGTGAGCCGTGATCTCTCGGCCGACCGCTCGAAACGCACGTCCACCAGCGAATTCGCCGTGCGTCCGTGCGCACGTCCACCAACGAAATCGGGCAGAATCGCCGCATGATCGATTTCACCTTCCCGCCGGAAGTCGACGAGGTTCGTCTGAAGGTACGGCGGTTCATGGACGAGGTCGTCCGGCCCGAATGGGAGTCGATCGACCAGAAGCAGCGTTCCGAGGTCGTGCAGCTGATCGTGCGGCTGCGGCACGAGGCTCGTCACACCTGGGGCCTCTGGCTGCCCCACATGCCTGCCGAGTGGGGTGGCATGGGGCTCGGGCCGACGGCGATGGCGGCCGTGTCGGCGGAGGCGTCCAAGGTGTCGATCGGTCCGTTCGTGTTGAACGCCCAGGCGCCCGACGAGGGCAACCAACACACGCTGTTGCACTGGGCCACCGCCGATCAGGCGGAGCGGTACCTGCGCCCGTTGTGCGAGGGGACGGCGCGCTCCTGTTTCGCCATGACCGAGCCCGAGGTCGCCGGCTCCGACCCGACGCTGATCAAGACGTTTGCCTACCGCGACGGCGACGAGTGGGTGATCAACGGTCACAAGTGGTTCATCTCCGGGGCCCGAGGCGCCAAGTTCGCGCTGCTGGTCGCTCGCACCGAGGAGGACCCGGAGGTCCCGCAGGCTGCCAACACGTGCTTCATCGTGGATCTGCCGTCGCCAGGCTGGACCGTCGTCCGCGATGTCGAGACGATGTCGGGCGGGCACAATCACTGCGAGATCCTGATCGAGGACCTGCGTGTCCCCGCCGCCAACATGCTCGGTGGGCAGGGCCAGGGCCACCTGCTCGGTCAGTACCGGCTCGGCCCGGCCCGGCTGGCGCACTGCATGCGCTGGATCGGCCAGGCCGAAACGGCGCTCGACATGATGGTGGGCCGCGCCATGGAGCGATACAGCCACGGCTCGATCCTGGCCGACAAGCAGGGGATCCAGTGGCTGATCGCCGACTCAGCGGTCGAGCTGTACCAGTGCAAGCTGATGGTGCTGCACGCCGCGTATCAGATCGAACAGGGCATGGAGTTCACCGCCGTGGTGTCGATGGCGAAGCATTTCGTGGCCAACAGCCTGTGGCGCATCATCGATCGGGCGATCCAGGTCCACGGGGCGCTCGGCTACTCGACCGACACGCCGCTCGCCCACATGCTGCAGCAGGCACGGTGGGCGCGCTTCGCCGACGGTGCCGACGAGATCCATCAGATGCGGATCGCCCAACGCACGATCGCCGCCTACAACGACCACGGCACCACCAAGACGGCGACCGGCAACCTGCCGCTGTGACGGTGCCGGCCGGTCGCTTCAGGCGGTGACGATCTCGTACTCCTGGATCCGGATCGGGCGCAGTGGGGCCAGTGCGAAGGTCACCGTGACGTCGACCCCGTCGGCCGTCGTGCATCGAGCACGCCCACGCCCGTCGTTGACCGCCTCGACCCGGTCGAGGACGATCGGTGCCAGTGCAGCGGCGGCCGCCCGGCGCCGCTCGTAGGCGTCGTCCGACGCCACGTTGTCGGTGAACAGGTCGACGGCGACGCTGTCGTCCCACGCGTTCAGGAGCGCCACGAGTCGCATCCCGGCTTGCATCAACGCCGGCGTCACGGCGCGCTCGGCGGAGGGCACCACGGCATGTTCGTGGAGGGTGTCCAGCAGTCGCGCGCACAGTTCGGTCATCGGCGCGTAGGTGACGTTGGACAGGGCGATCACGCCCAGTCGACGCCCGGGGAGCCAGCGCATGCTGGATCCGTACCCCGGGAACCCGCCGGAGTGGAACACCTGTGGCCCCAGCTCGGGCTCCTGCGTGACCCTGAGACCGTAGCCGTAGCCCGACGGCGCCGTGATGCCACGCAGTGTTCGAGTGCCGACGAAGCGCTGGATGGTCTGCATCTCGCGACGCGACGCTCGCGACAGCGGGCCGCGCTCGTGGCCGTCACGGGCGGGGAATGCGTCGTCCAGCCAGGCGACCCATCGGGCGAGATCGGTCACCGTCGTCCAGATCCCGCCCATCGGTGCGATCAGGCCGTCGCCGGGGGTGTCGATCTCCTCGACGAACCGGTCGTCCAGCCAGCGCAGCGGCGGCATCGACTGGCGGTCGGCCGGCTGCGACCACGTCGAGTCGTGCATGCCGAGCGGGCCGAGCAGTTCCTCCGACACGACGTCCTGGATCCGTCGACCGCTGGCGCGCTGCACGACGCGGCCCAGGACGGCGAAACCGAAGTTGGAGTACTCGTAGGCGTTGCCGGTCGGTTCGGCGAACACGCAGCCGTCGGCCACGATGTGATCGAACTCGGCGTCGGTCAGGTCCAGGTGACGGTCGGCCCAGGGATCGTCGGTGACGAGCCCGCTCGACATCGCCAGCAGATCTCGGATCGTGATCGGTGCGGCATCGGTGGTCGGGGATCGGAGCCGCTCCAGACTCGGGTCGTGGTGGTGGATCGGGTCGTCGAGCCGCAGGGCGCCGGCGTCTCGCAGCCAGAGCGTCGCCGCCGCCGAGAACGACTTCGTCATCGAAGCGATCCGGTAGACCGTGCGCTGGTCGACGTGGGGTCGAACGTCCAGCCGGTCGTCGACGTAGGCACCGCTGGTGCACAGCGACCCGTCGGCGACCACGCCGAACGCGACGGTCGGGCAGTGGTGGAGGCGGGCGTGTTCGCCGACCACGGTGTGGAGCGCCTCGACCGTGTCCGTGTCGAGCACGCCTGTGTCGATGTCGCGCATGCCGATCGTGCCGTTCGGGAGCGAGGAAGGATCGGAGGTCACGCCGTCCAGCTTGGCAGGCCGATCTGCGATCGATTGGCAACGACCTCATTGCGTTCGGTCCCGCGGCTCGGCCTAAGGTCCATTCACGATGAGCGATTTTCAGCCCAACCTCGATGAGCTGCTGACCCGCAACGCGGCCTACGCAGCGCGGTTCGCGGACGAACACCTGTCGGTCGAACCGCGCCGCAAGCTGGCGGTCGTGGCCTGCATGGACTCGCGTATGAACATCTTCGAGATGCTCGGCCTCGAGCACGGTGAGGCACACATCATCCGCAACGCCGGTGGCGTGATCACCGACGACGTGATCCGCTCGCTGTGCCTGTCCCAGCGGTACCTCGGGACCCGGGAGATCGTGCTGCTGCACCACACGGACTGCGGGTTGCAGCGAGTCACCGACGACGCGTTCAAGGCCGAACTGCAGGACGAGCTGGGCATCAAGCCGTGGTGGGCGCTGGAGTCGTTCGACGACCCGTTCGTCGACACGGCTCAGTCCATGCGGCGGCTCCGGATGACCCCGTTCGTCCCGTACAAAGAGCACGTGCGCGGCTTCGTGTACGACGTCGACACCGGCCTCCTGCACGAAGTCGAAGCCTGATCCGGCGGACCCTGTGGGTGCGAAGTTTCATCCGCTGACACGAGGAAACTTCATCGATCTGGCAGCGAGGGAAGTTGCACCATCTGGCAGCGAAACCCTGACTGGAGCCAGGTCGTGTTGGTCGGTCCAACCGAAGGCTTCGTTCAAGGAGCACCGGACGCTCAACCGTAGCGATCCGCTTTCGGCAATGTCCATGCAGTCCGGACTGAGTTCCACACCGATGAAGCGGCGGCCGGCTCTCAGCTGGTGTCGGATATGGCTGCGCCCCCCTGCGTCTTGAGCGCTACCTTCTCGAACCGGACATCGGTGTCGTAGCACCGAGCGGTCTCAGACGGGCGGGCGACGCAGGCCAGCCGGCCATTCGCGCGGACTCCTCGAAGGCATGCTCGAAGGCCGTCTTCTCCATCGCTGAGTCCAAGGCAGCATGATGAATCACGACGAGTCGACGCATCTCCTCTGGAAAGGCCTGCCGCTCCGTGAGGTATGAGTCCCGCGGGAGTGGTGGGGTTCGCGTGACGCGATCCTTGGTGATCGTCAGTTGCCGGGCTCGAGCTCGGCGGTGACGACGTCGGCAGTATCGCGCGTGTAGAGGGCGGTCATCGAGGCCTCGGAGAAATAGCGGCGGGCGATAGCCCATTCGTCGTGTTGGTCGGACAGCACGGCGCCGACGAGGCGGATCACTGCGGGGTCGTTGGGGAAGATCCCGACCACGGCGGTGCGTCGGCGGATCTCTTTGTTCAACCGTTCGAATAGCCGGGGTCTCGTCGAATGACCTGCCGGCTGTGGTTAGCTGGCTGAATGGCGGTGCAGGGAGCAATCGACCTGAAGGCGCTTGTACGAGACTTCGCCGACCGTGATCGACCGGGGCGCACCGAAAGCGACGTCCAGTCGAGCATCAAGGTTCTACTACTCGCAGCGCCGTTCAACCTCGACGACGGTGACCTCGACGACCGAACCGTCGCACTCGAAGCTAGATCGGGCAGCGGCAGGATCGACATCGAGATCGGATCCACCGTCATCGAGGTCAAGAAGGACCTGCGCGTCGGGAACATCCTCGCCGAAGCAGCAGTTCAACTCGCCGGCTACGTGGTCCAACGAGAGCACTCGGTCGCCCACCGATACGTCGGCGTCCTCACCGACGGCGCCGACTGGCACCTGTACCACCTCGTTGGCGACGACCTGGCGCTCGTGTCGAGCATCAGCGTCGATGCCAAGAACCCCGACATCGAGGTGCTTCTGCTCTGGCTTGAAGGCGTGCTCGCCACCACGAGCCGAATCCGACCGATGCCGCGGGAGATCGAGCGACGGCTCGGCGCGCGCTCCTCCGGACACGCACTCGACGCAGTTGATCTCGCCGCCTTGTACGACGAACACCGCCACGATCCGACCGTCAAACTAAAACGAGAGCTCTGGGGACGGCTCCTCACTACCGCGCTCGGTACGGCCTTCGAGGACTCCGACGAGTTGTTCGTGAATCACACGCTGCTCGTGCTCTCGGCCGAATGCATCGCGCACGCCGTCATCGGATGGCGGCTCGACGACCCTGTGCTGACGCCCGAGAGGATCTGTTCGGGCGCGCTGTTCGCCGACGCGCAGATCTTCAACGTAGTTGAAGCGGACTTCTTCGATTGGCCCGTCGAGGTCATCGGCGGCGATCGGTTCATCCGGACCCTTGCTCGACGCCTGGCGCGATTCGCCTGGGATGAGGTCGAGCACGACGTGATGAAGGTGCTGTACGAGTCGGTCATCTCCACCGAACAGCGCCACCGGCTCGGCGAGTACTACACCCCGGACTGGCTGGCAGACCGGGTGGTCGATGCGGTCATCACCGACCCTCTCGAGACGCGGGCGCTGGATCCGGCGTGTGGTTCTGGAACATTCTTGTTTCATGCAGTCGGCCGCTATCTGGACGCCGCCGACGAAGCGGGAGTGCCGAGACGCGAGGCGCTCGCAGGAGTCTGCAACCATGTCTTTGGAATCGATGTGCATCCCGTCGCAGTGGCCTTTGCCAGAGTCACCTACCTGCTCGCCATGGGCGACCTCTCCGATCGCCCGGTCTTCTCGGTGCCCGTGTACCTCGGCGACTCTGTCCAATGGAACCAGGAAGAAAACCTCCTGACAACGGACGCTCTCACCATCGAGACGTCGTCATCACCTGCAACGTTGTTCGCCGAACCCCTACGGTTCCCGCGCACGCTGCTCGACGATCCGGGCGCGTTCGACCGGCTCGTCACCGATCTCGCCGACAAGGCGACCACACGCAAGAAGATGGACAAGCTCCCATCGCTCGCCGCCACCTTCCGACGCTTCAAGATCAGCGAGGCCGACCAGGCAGTCCTCACCGACACGTTCCGAACGATGTGCGATCTGCACGACATGGGACGCGATCACATCTGGGGCTACTTCACCCGGAACCTCGCACGTCCCGTCTGGCACGCCCGACCGGAGAACCGCATGGATGCGCTGATCGGCAATCCGCCGTGGCTCTCGTACCGATTCATGCCCGACGAGACACAAGCCACGTTCCGCCGCATGACCACCGAACGAGGGATGTGGGCCGGGGCGGCTGTTGCCACGCACCAGGATCTCTCCGCCTTGTTCGTTGTTCGCACCGCCGAGCTGTACCTCAAGCCGTCTGGACGTTTCGGCTACGTGATGCCTCTCGCCGTGCTATCTCGCAGACAGTACGCCGGCTTCCGCAACGGCGAGTTCCAGCCCCCCACTGAGCAGACGAGCATCGCCTTCAGCGAACCGTGGGACCTCCACCAGGTCAAGCCGTCGATCTTTCCGGTCCCGCCGTGTGTCATCTTCGGCAAGCGGAGTTCCACAGCGCTTCCGTTGCCCGCGTCAGGGAAGAGCTGGGCGGGACGTGTCCCAAAGCACAACGCCTCATGGGCGGAAGCGGCACCAGGGCTCACGATCGGCGATACACCGGCCGGCGAAGCAAGCGACGGCGGAACGTCCCCGTACGCGTCGTCGTTCGGTCAGGGGGCCACCGTCGTCCCTCGTGTTCTGTTCGTGGTGGAAGCCGCACCGACCTCACCACTTGGAGCTGGACCCGGCCGGCGCTCGGTTCGCTCACGTCGGTCAGCAAACGAGAAGGCACCCTGGAAGTCTCTGGGGCCGCTGACGGGGAACATCGAGGCGGACTTCATCTTCCCGATGCATCTCGGCGAGACGGTCGCTCCGTTCCGGCTCCAAGAGCCGCTCGAGATCGTGATCCCATGGATCAACGGCCGACTGCTCGAGGCCGATGACGAACTGCTCGACGACCATCCGGGACTGGCGGGCTGGTGGCGTCAGGCCAACGAGCTCTGGAATGCCAACAGATCGAGCGACCGGCTCTCTCTCGCAGGACAGATCGACTACCGAAGGAAGCTGTCGGCACAGATCGACGCCCCACACATCCGTGTTGTCTACGCCGCTTCCGGCATGTACCTGGCGGCCGCTCGGGTTGATGACCCGCGGGTCATCATCGAGAAGAGTCTGTACTGGGCGCCCGCCCAGACGATTGATGAATCTCGGTACCTCACCGCGATCTTCAACAGCGACAGGTTCACCCTCGCCGTACGTAGCTTCCAGTCCCGCGGCGAACACAACCCGCGGCACTTCGACAAGTACGTGTTCCAGGTGCCATTCCCGAAGTTCGACGCGACTGTCGAAACGCACATGCTGCTGGCCGCCGCAGCGGCCGAAGCGGAAACGGTCGCAGCGGGTGTCGTGCTTCCGGACGTGTCGTTCCAGGCGCAGCGTCGCAGACTGCGTGAGACGTTCGCTGAGAGTGGTGTGAGCGCCAAGCTCGACACGCTCGTGGCGGACCTTCTCCGCTCGACACCGCCGTTGTCAGCGTGAGCGAAAATCAGATGGAACGCCGCTCGATGACGTGGGTGCAGGTCCTGAGCTCGGCCGTCTCTCCGCGCTGATCAAGATCGAGCGGGCTCGGGATTCGCACTGAGGAAATCCCGGACGACGGTCGTGTTGAATCCGTCCCATCCGGCGAACCGGAATCCTTCGTTTCGTGACAGCCGCTCGATCTCCCGGAGGGCGGTAGCAAGATCGGCGTCGTCGAGCGGAAAGATCACATCTCGCATCGCTCGATCGGTCAGGAGTTGTTTGACCGCCGGTTCGCTCCGGCTGCTGTAGAACCGCGCGAAGTTCGGGTACCAGCCGCTGCCCCTCGTGTCCTGTGTGGCTGCGATGACCGCGAGCGCGACGAGAATGTCGAACTGGCAGATGCTCATGATGACCTCCTCGTCCCCTGGAGCGACGTCGGGTCGGAGAGCGGGCAGCCCGTCGATTCGTTCTGCGGCCCTGGTCACGAGTGCCTTGGCGTCATCGAGGCGCTGGCTGCGGGAAGCCATGGTCAGCGCATGTCGGAGCCATGATGCGTAGAAGTTGCTCTCGCCGTCGGGTGGCGTCGTCGCCAGCGTTCGAACCGCAACCCAGTCGTGCTTACGTGTGGCGAGCGCACCGAGGGCAAGCACGTGTTCGAGGACGACGAGCCAGAGGTCCTCGGACGTACCGTCGTTGCAGTTGAGGCCGTTGGTGTCGAATCCGGACTTGTAGATGCGGACAAGCGTGTCGAGCGCCGCTTCGAACCATTGCGGACGTTGGTAAGCGATGGCGTGCGCTGCGACTGACACGACGCGAGCGATGACCGTGGTGAGCTCGTCTGTGTTGCCGTCACTCGCCAGAGTGCTGGCGTCGGCAGCTGCTTCGTTGAGGAAGTGGCGGAGCGGGATGTCGTCGTTCGCACGGAACAGCTCGAGTGTCGCCAGATCGAATGTCGCCACGTCGACGCGCCATGTGTAGTTGGTTAGTGATCCGCCGACGATCTGGGACGCCCCCTGGGTGATCGCTTCGCGACGTCGCTGATCCTCTTCACGCTCGGCCCACCACGCCTCTTTCAGTGTGAGGGCAATGCGCTTTCGGATGCGGTCGATGTCGGCCTGTTCCCATCGCTCGTTCGCAGTGCCGTGACGGGCGAACACTTCGCCCTTGCGGAACACGAACCTCGGCCTACCGTTGGCGTCCTCGTAGATGCCGTCCTTGTCGAACACGCAGAAGCCGTCTGGGCGTGGCGGAATCCGAATGAGTACGAAGGTGCAGTCACCGACGGTGTGGATCGCCGTGTGTATCTCGAAGGGGCCCGGCAGATACGCCGCGAGCTTCGACCGGAGGTTCGCCTCGTCGAACACGCTCCACTCGCTCTCCGGTACACCGGGCGGGACGGGTGCTCCTGAGTTGTCGGCGCCGATCACGATCCATCCGCCGTCGATCTGCATCGCCGCCACGTCCTTCGCAAGTTCGACGACCGACCGACGATCGCTCACGTCGCAGATCTGCTTGTAGTCGAGCGCTTGTGTCTCGTGCGCCAACCCCAGCAGATACTGGAGCTGCTCAACGGTCACGGAATCTCCACCGACACCCGCTGAAGCGTCGCCCGGCTTGTCTGACATCTGGCATCTCCTCGGCTCGCTCCAACTGTCGCACGTTCGGGATAGCGTCTGCTGAGGGAACGTGCGCTGGTCGTTTCATCACGCTCAGCAATCACGACATGTGCTGCCACGGGTGCCGGGCATCCGGCCGCGGGTCGAGCAACGGGTACGCCGACCTGTCGCAGCGATGCCTGACAAGAACGTCGTTTCGGCCGTCGCTGAAAGCGGTGATGTCCGACTCATGGTGTGGTCGAGGTGGGCGGTGCTGGCGGCTCGAACGCTGGCATGAACCGCTCGAGCATCTCGGCCGCAATCCGGCTGCTGACATTGGCGACCTCTGCGCTGAGCTGATCCGACGCCAGCCAGGCAACCAGCGAGAACGACACGAGGAACGCCCAGGCGACGGCACGTTGAAAGGCGCGTGAAGGAACGATCTCGATGACGTCGGAGTGCAGCAGCACGAACCCGACGATGGCCACGAGTATGAACACCCCATGATCATGAATGAGGGGTGTGGCAACGACTGCCCGTCAGGCGATTGTTCGGAGGGACCGGAGGCAGCTGCGGCGGCGATGAAACCGACGAGTGCACTCCTGGCGTCGAGACCCTTGTCGATCGGCGGTACCGTTCGGGAATGGCGAGGAAGGGGCGCGGCAGGCGACAGGGGCTGCGGCCCGAGGAAACGCTCGTGTCACAGAAGCTGACCGCCATCTTCGATGGCGTGGTCGTTGAGCAACACGATGACGGAACCGAGGACGGCCAGTACGACCTCGACGTGACAGGTTCGATCAGAGCGGCCGTTGAGGTCGGTCAAGTCACCGACTTCGATATCCGTCGGGCGAATGCGCACTGGTCCAAGTCACTGGAGTCCCATGAGACGCCGGACCTCACACGCTTTTGGATCTTCATCTTCGACGAGGAGTCCTCGCCAGGCGAGCCGACCCGGTACCCGAGTGTCACAAGGCCGGCGGCCAAGGAGCTGACCGCCGCTCTTGCCCGACTCGAGGCACGCGGCGTAGACCACATCGGGGAGCCGATGGATCACGCGACGTTCGAGCTTGGCGGGTACAGGGTTGATCAAGACTTCGCCGAGGTGTTCCGTCTGCTTGGCCGTGCAGCTGCGCACGCCACGTCGGTCGACATGTCCGAACGTGGCAAGCCGGGCGGCTGGACCTTCGGCTTCGGTCACGGGGGAGTGTCCAACGTCGATTCGGATGCGTTCGCTGCACACGTCGAGGCACTCCTGCACGACGCGAACCTTGCGGACATGCGCAGGAAGCTCGACCGATCCGGGCTCGACATGCGCATCGCTGCGCTCGTGTTCGATTCGACCACCGGCTTTGGGTGGGCGACGGGGCACATCACCTCGGGCCGCGACCCGAGCGCCCCCATCGAGCTGCCCGCCGAGATCACGCACGTGCTCGTCGTCGGCATGAACGACCTGGCGCTGACCTTCAACGCGGCGGACGGCTGGAAGCGTCACGAAACCTCCGGTGACGTCACCGACGAGAGCTGACGACTGTGATCTGGCGCGCCCGCACGGTCAAGTTCATCAGCATGGTCGCAGCGTTCAGAGACGCAGCGTTGGTGCCGATGACGGGGTGGTGCCGCCGGTGACCAGTGTCCGCTACCCCGTTGCCGAAACTGCAGGCGAGCTGATGTGGGCGGCCGATCTCGCGGACACAGGAAGTCGTCCGAACGATCTGTCGTGCGTTGGCTGCCAGCAGCCGGTGCGCTTGCGAGCCGGTGCGAAGAACCGCCCGCACTTCGCTCACGTCGCCGACGCGGCGTGTCCCGGAGGTGAGACTGCGCTCCATCGAACGGCGATCCGGGTGCTCCAGGCGTCGATTCTGAGCGCATCCGCTGAGGGTCTCCCGTATCCGGTGCACTGCATATGTCGCCGGTGCGACGCCGAACGTGACGCCGACTTGAGCCGCCGCGGCTGCGTCGTGGTCGTAGATCAGATTCTCGAAGACGGAATCCGTCCCGATCTCTTGGTCTCGACGGCGAACGGCCAACGTCTGGCTGTGATCGAGGTGATCGTCACCCACGCACCAGAGGACGCCGCTCTCGCCGTCTACGACCGCCTCGGTCTGCCGGTGATCCGCGTCTGGCCGACGTGGGACATGCTCACGACTATCCGTTCCGGGCTCGGTCCCGAGCTCGCCAAGAGTCAGACGAGAACACTCGGCTGCTTCGAGGTGGCAGGAACCTGCCGGTTCCCTCGCCACCGCACGACCGGCACCGTTCCGTGCCCGACCTGCCGAAAGCCGGCACGACAGCTGAGCGTCGAAACTGCCACTGCGAAATGCTGGTCCTGTCACCACCCATTCAATGTCCTCGACGTCATCGACTGCACCGATGCCGATCCGGTACTCATCGCTGCCGGCTGTCCTGAGCTCACAGACGTAAAGGCGATCGCAGCGTCCCGTGGCGTGCTCCTTGCCACGAAGCACTCGAAGGCTGCCGGCGGCTCGTACCTGATGCATCTCTGCGCGCGGCTGCAAGCGCACCCAGGGCGACAACTTCCTGTGCGTGCCCGGCGGCGCCGCAACCAACCCAAGTGCGGCGACAACAGAAGCGACGCTGTGCGAGGACGGGCACCTTGAGCGTGTCGATGACAGGTCATGGCCAAAAGACTCAACGATTCGGCGCCCTCGACACGCCGTAGGCCTCGTTGGCGAACCAGCGAATCTGTTCTCGTCGTCCGGCCACGGATTGACGACCGTCACCCAGGTCACGCCAACCAACACACGACGATTGATCCGCCGAATGGTCGGCCTCGACTACTGAACGGCGAGCCGACAGGCCCATTCGAACCTACATGCGACGCAACCGCTGCACCTCGTGTCGATGCGACCACCTCCTCGTCAGGTGATCAGCACGCCGGCGACAGCAGTTGCCCTCGGCGCCGTGGTCCGCGACGTGTGCGGTCAAGGCGCGAACCGTCTCATCAGCGGCGCTGCCTTGGGAGCAGGCGTTTAACCTCGGACTCGTTTCGATTCGGCCGCCCGTTCGCGTCCTCGCCTTTCCGGGATGATCTCGCACGACTGAACTGCTACCGAACGGCTGACGTCCGTGCAACACGGAAACGAGGAGATCCGCGCGCCTGCGACCGGGGCGCGCGACGATCTTGTCAGGGACGCAACGCTTCTGGAAGCAGCGAAAATTGCGCTGACAGAACATGCATGTTCCGCTGACAGAACCCGTATGAACCACCCCTGTCAGCATGAAACTTCACAGTGGGTCAGTAGTAGCTGCGGAACACGATCTCGGCGACGCAGCTGGGCTTGCTGGCGCCCTCGCATTCGAACGTGAACTCCATCGTGTTCTGGACGCCGCCGGCGATCTCTTCCACGCTTGAGCAGCTTGACGCCGAGGCGGAGATTGGACCCGACCATCACGGGCGATGGGAACCGGATCTTGTTGGCGCCGTAGTTGATGCCCATCGAGAATCCGGTGAACTGCACGATCTGCGGGTACAGGCTCGGCCCGAGCGAGAGCGTGAGGTATCCGTGGGCGATCGGCCCGCCGAACGGGCCTGCGTTGGCCCTGTCGACGTCGACGTGGATCCACTGGTGGTCGCCGGTGGCGTCGGCGAACAGGTTGACCTGTTCCTGCGTGATCGTGACGTACGGGCTGTAGCCGAGGTGCTCGCCGACCAGGCTCGTGAGTTCTTCGGCGTTGACGATGCGAGGGCTCATCCCCTGAGCATGGCACTCCGAGTGCGAGTTCTCACACTCGTGATCGTCCCCAGCGCGTGCAGCGACGGGTGATACGAATGGTGCGTGTTCCGTTCCGGTTTCGTCACGCTGCTCGGCCGGCCCAACGTGGGCAAGTCGTCGATCGTCAATGCGGTGTGTGGTCGCAAGATCAGCATCGTGTCCGACAAACCGCAGACCACGCGGCACCGCGTGATGGGGATCCACACCACCGACGACGCCCAGATCGTGTTCGTCGACACACCCGGGCTGCACAAGGCGGTGTCGGCGCTGGGGGAGCGGGTCAACGCCACGGCGCTCGAGAGCACCGACGGCGTCGATGCCACCTGCCTGGTGCTGGATGCCACGAAGCCGTACGGCAAGGGCGACCGTTGGGTCGCCGGCCGGCTGCACATGCCCGACACGGTCGTGGTCGTCAACAAGGTCGACATCGCCTCCAAGCAGCAGGTCCTGGCGATGTTGAGTGCCGCCGGTGCACTCGACGCCGCCGCCTACTTCCCGGTCTCGGCGCATTCCGGGGCCGGGATCGAGGCGTTGGTCGACCACCTCATCGGGCTCCTGCCGGAGGGGCCGAAGTACTTCCCGGACGACGAGTTCAGCGACATGCCCGAGGAACAGTTCGTGGCCGAACTGGTGCGTGAACAGTTGTTGGCAGTCACTCGCGACGAGTTGCCGTATTCGATCGCCACCAAGGTCACCGAGTGGGAATGGCCGCGGATCCGGTGCGACATCATCGTCGAGCGCGAGAGCCAGAAGGGGATGGTGATCGGCAAGCGTGGTGCGGTGCTCAAAGAGGTCGGCATTCGCGTGCGCGAGCAGCTTCCCGAGGGGGCGTTCCTGGAACTCAGGGTGCGCGTCGACCAGGACTGGCAGCGTCGTCCCGAACGCGTCGAGCGGCTCGGCTACTGACGCAGCGGTCAGCCGCCGCCCGGGACCGAATCGGACGTGATCGGCACCTCGGCGGAGTTCCCCGACGGTGAGGTGGTCGACGTGGTCGAGGGCGCGTCGGGCGTGGTCGAGGGCGCGTCGGGCGTGGCGCCGAGCAGCGACCGGAAGTCGCCGAACAGCACGGGTTCACCGATCTCGGTGGCGGTGTTGGTCGCCGGGCTGAAGATCGAGATCGGCTCGTCGTCGACGGTGAATCGGACCGAACCGATGTTGCCGGCGCTCGGCGCCGGGTTGGAGGTGAACGTCAGGACGACCTGGGCGATCGCCCGCTGGCGTTGTTCCTCGGGCATCGGTTCGAACACCGTCGAGTCGAGGGCGACGGTCAGCACGGCGGTGTCGGTGTCGAAGACGAGTTGGCTGATCAGCCCGCGCCGGACCGCCGTGTTCAGGTTGGAACTGCGCAGATCCGTGATCGGCGTCTCGAGCAGTCCGGCGATCGCGACCAGCGACACGGGACCGGGGCCGGGCAATGGCTGCACGAGGAGGTACATCGAATCGGAGTTGGCGATCGAGTAGAACACCGTCACGTTCACGGTCGGCACCGGCAGCGTGGTCGGGGCGACCGTGCTGGTCGTGGTCTCGCCCGGTTCGGTGGTGACCGGCGGGCCGGTCGTGGTGGTGGTGGTCGTGCTCGTGCTGGTCGTGGTGGGATCGGCCAACTCGGGGCCGAGATCGTTGTTCCCGATCGGCGTCACGCGTTCGTCGGCGGGAATGCTGCATGACGTGGCCGCCAGTGCGGCGGCGCCGGCGACCAGGCCGAGCAGTGCGATTCGGCGCATCATCAGGCTCCTTCCGCCGGGAGCCGTACGACGAAGCGGGCCCCGCCCCCGTTGCGTTCCTCCACCCATGCCTCGCCTCCCAGTGCCGCCGCGTGCTCGGCCACGAGTGCCAGGCCGAGCCCGGTCCCGACGCGGTGGCGAGCGGCGCTTCCCCGGGCGAAGCGTTCGAAGATCCGCGTCCGTTCGCTCGCCGCCACTCCGGGCCCGGCGTCCTCGACCGCCAGCAGCACCGATTTGCGCTGTGGCGACGGCTCGATCGCGATCCGGACCGGCCCGCCGCCGTGTGTGGTGGCGTTCTCCAGCAGGTTCCCCAGGATCCGTTCGAATCGCACCCGGTCGATCAGCGCCCTGCGCTTGGCGCGGCGGTGGACCTCGATCGGCAGATCGCCGTACCCGTAGCGTTGCGAGACACGGTCGCACAGGTCGACCAGATCGACCTCCTCGAGGTTGATGTCGGTCGCCCCCGCATCGAGCCTCGACAGTTCCAGCAGGTCGATCACCATCGCGTCGAACCGGCGTACCTGGCTGACGACCACGTCGAGCGCCTGCTGGGTGCGGTCCGGCAGGTCGACCCGGCGGGCGTCGAGCACTTCGACGGCGGCGGTGAGGGCGGTGATCGGGGATCGCAACTCGTGACTCACATCGGACGCGAACCGCTGCTCGCGTTCGATCCGCTCCTGGACGGCGTCGGCCATGTCGTTGAACGATCCGGCCAGACGGTTCAGGTCGGGGTCGTTCTCCTCGGTCATGCGGGTGTCGAGCCCGCCCGATGCCAGGTTCGCCGCTGCGGTGGCCACACGCGAGAGCGGGCGCAGCATGCGGCGGCTGGTCGACCAGCCGAAGAACGTGGCGAGCAGCGTGGCGAGGATCGATCCGACCACGAGCGCCGTGGTCAACACGCGGAAGGTGGTCTCGGTCGACTTGAGTGGGAATGCCTCGAAGTACGAACGGTCGTACGGCTCGATCCGGATCCCGATCCCGATGAACGGATCCCCATCGCCGTTGGTGAATCGCTGATAACCGGACACCTTCTCCGTGAGCGATGCGCGCAGTTGCGGAGGGAAGTCCTGGAGGGTGAAGCCGCGGCCGGTGCGGAACGGGATCTGGGCTCCGGCCGAGTCGACGACGACCGCCCACCCCTCGTCGGGATCGATGTCGAGTTCTCGCAGGGTCTTGCGCACGTCGGCTCCGTTGACCAAGGCCAGGTTGACTTCGCGTGCGTGGTCGATGGCGTCGACCCGGGCCGCCGACTCGCGCTGGTCGAGCAGCGAGTTGCGTGCGAACAGGAACGTGGTGACCGTCAGGCCGAGACCGCCGAGCAGCACGGTGATCGTGAAGAACAGCGTGACCCGGGTGCTGAGACGCAGTGATCGCCGGCGAGTCATCGGGCTTCAGTGTGTCACGCCGCCGCTGCCGGTGGAGCGCCAGGGGGAGGAAGGCACCCCACCGGGGCAGCGTGAACGGATGTCATGATGGTCGTGCTGTGTGACGATTCCAGTTCGCAATTGTGCGATTTCTGTAACAAACGAAATCGGTTGCGATCCGTCCGGGCGGGTCCAGTGGGCGGGTCCAGTGGGCGGGTCCAGCGGGTTCGTCCGGTGCGCTCTTTCGCTCGTCGAGCAGGGCGTTGCAAGCTCGGCTGCCGGTGGGCGACTGTGCCACACTGATCGTCACGTGAACACGCTGCTCTTCATCGAGGACGACGATGCCATCAGGCTGGCGCTGCGGCTGGCATTGGAGGACGAGGGCTACACCGTCGTCGAGGCGCCGACCGGTGCCGAGGGGCTGGAGGCCTTCCGGGCGAGCGACATCGACCTCGTGCTGCTCGACCTGCGCCTGCCCGACCTGTCCGGATTCGACGTGTGCCGTGCGCTGCGGACCGAGAGCATCGTGCCGATCATCATCATCACGGCCCAGACCGACACGCACGACATGGTGGCCGGCCTGGAGGCTGGCGCCGACGACTACGTGACCAAGCCGGTCGTCCCGAAGGAGCTGGCGGCGCGCATCCGGGCCCTGTTGCGCCGCGTCCATCTGCAGGAGGCGAGCAGCCTCGCCCGACCTTCCAAGTTCGGTGACGTCGAGTTGCGGCGAGAGCTCGGGATCGTCGTCAAGGGTGGCGAGGAACTGGCGCTGACCAAGACCGAATACCGCTTGATGTGCGAGTTCGCCGACCATCCGGGTGCCGTGCTGTCGCGGGATCAGCTGCTCGAACGGGTGTGGGGGTACGAGTACCTGGGCGATTCGCGACTCGTCGATGCCCACGTGCGCCGGTTGCGGCTCAAGGTCGAGGATCATCCCGACGACCCCAAGTTGATCGTGACCGTGCGCGGCCTCGGCTATCGCCTGATCGTGTGATCACTCGGGCCACACCGCCGGTCGACGCTCGCGGAATGCGGCCATCCCCTCTGCGGCGTCGGGGCTCTGGAACAGCCGGTCGCTGAGCTCGCGCATCTCGTCGAACGCAGTACGTCGGTCGAGCGTGGGGACCCGACCGAGCAGGTGCTTCGTGGCGGCGATCGCCCGTGGGGACCCGGCCAGCACGCTGGCGACGATTCGCTCGACGGTGGCGGCGACGTCCTCGGTGACGTGCGTGACCAAGCCGATCGACCGTGCCTCGGCGGCCGTGAACGGTTCGCCCGTCAGCATCGCAGCGGCGATCAGCGAGGCGGGGACGCGCCTCAGGATCGGCACGGCGATGATCGCCGGAGCGACCCCGATCCGGACCTCCGTCAGCGCGAAATCGACCGATGTGTGCACGACCACCAGGTCGCACGCCGCCATCAATCCGATCCCGCCCGCCCGCACACTGCCGTCGACGGCGGCGAGGGTCGGGCACTCGGCCTCGATTAGGCGGTTCATCACGTTCGCCATCGGGGTCGAGTCGAGCGGGCCGGTCAGGGCCGCTCGCTCCTTGAGGTCGGCGCCGGAGCAGAACGACGGGCCCTCGTGGCGCAGCACGATGAGGCGGGGGCGCTGGCGCTCGGCTCGGTCCAGGCACTCGGTGAGCTCCGTCACGAGCTGGAACGACAAGGCGTTGCGATTGTGCTGCGAATCGAGCGTGATCGTGGCGACCGAGTCGGTCAGGTCGAGGTCGACGAGTGCACCCATCGCGGCAACGTAGCAATCCGCCCGCTCCGAATCGTGCCCCACACCTCAGATGGGATCGGGCTGCGCCGTGATCTGGCGCAGGAACTGTTCGACCTCGGCCCGGTCGCGGGTGCGGCGCATCGGCGGGAGCGCCTTCACGAGATCCCACCGGTATCGCGCGCTGCCCAGTCGGGAGTCGAGCACGGCGACCACACCCCGGTCCGATGCGGTCCGGATCAGACGGCCACAGGCCTGCGCCAGCATCGTGGCCGCTCGCGGCACGTCGATCGTGCTGAACGCGGCCGCCCCGAGGCGATCGCGGCGGGCCGACAACAGTGGGTCGTCGGGTCGCGGGAACGGCAGCTTGTCGATCACGACCAGCGACAACGTGCTGCCGGGCACGTCGACGCCTTGGAACAAGCCCGTGGTGGCGAACAGGCAGGTCTCGTCCGACTCGGAGAAGGCCTTCACCAACGCCGCCTTCGGAAGATCGCGTTGGGTCAGGATCGGCAGGCCCAGCCGCGGTCGCAGCGACTCGACCGCGTCGATCCATCGCCGCCCAGCTCGTGAACAACGCCAACGTGCGGCCGCCGGCGGCGCGGATCAGGGCGTACAGCTCGTCGGCGGCGGCGTCCCGGAACCCCGGTGACTTGGGGAGCGGGAGATGCATCGCGGAGTACAGCAGCGAGTTGGCGGCGTAGTCGAACGGACTGCCCACGTCGGCGGCGTCGGTGGCGTCGGTCGGCAGGCCGACCCGCTCGGCCAGCGATGCCGGGATCGTGGCGCTGGTGAGGATCGCCGTGCGTTTGTCCCACACGCCGGCCCGCAGCGTTGGGCCCACGTCGAGCGGGGCGATCTCGAGCTTGGGGTGGTCGGGGGACCCCGACACGAACGGCACCGACGCTGCGCGTGCTTCGGCGTCGCGGTCCCCGAGGGCGGCGTCCACGTATTCGCCGGTCCGCGCCAGCACCGACATCGCACGCAGCCGCCGTTGTTGGGCGTCGTCGTTGTTGGTCTGGATCTCCTGCAACACCTCGCCGACTCGCGTCAGCCGCAGTTGGGCATCGCCGAGTACGTCGAGCAGCGGACCCGGGAGCGGGAACGTCAAGCGCCGGCCGACGAGCGGCGTCAGCACCTCTCGCAGCGCGGTGGCGAGTTCGGCGATCGATCCGACGAGTGCCGGGTCGTCGAGGATCGCCCGCACGGCGGCGCTGAGTGCGATGAACCGACCGGGCGCCAGCTCGATCCCGACCGTGTCGCTCATGACGTCCTCGATCACGTGCGCCTCGTCGAACACGACCACCTCGTGTTCGGGGATGATCGCCCCGAGCGCCGCCACGTCGATGCCGTAGAGGTGGGTGTTGACCACGATCACGTCGGCGACCTGGGCCCGGTCGCGGGCGCGTTCGGTGAAGCAGGCATCGCCCATCGTGCACTTGTCGCGTCCTGGGCATTCGTCGCCCGACACGCTGACCGCCCGCCATGCGGCGTCGGTCGGGCTCCAATCCAGCTCGGCGGCGTCGCCGATCGTGGTGCGACCCGCCCACTCGGCGAGCCGAACCACTTCGGCCTTGGTGATCACCGACATCTCGTCCACGTCGAGGCGGCCCTGGCCCGACGCCGGAGACGTGCATTCGCGCAGGCGTTGCAAGCAGAGGTAGTTGGATCGCCCCTTGAGCACCGCCCAGTCGACGTCGATGCCCTGCTGTGCGAGCTGATCGCTCATGAACGGCAGGTCCTTGCCGGCGAGCTGATCCTGGAGTGCCTTGGTGGCGGTCACCACGACGGTGCGCTTGCCGGACACGATCGCCGGCACGAGGTACGCCAACGTCTTGCCGGTGCCGGTTCCGGCCTGCACCACGAGGTGACGCCCGGAACCGATCGCCGACTCCACGAGGGCCGCCATGCGGCGTTGACCGTCACGATGCTCGGCGGACCGCAGCCCCGACGTGACTGCGTCGAGTGCTGCGACCGCCGTGCTCGAGGGATCCGGGTCAGGTGCGGGCATCGTCTCGGACGAGGGCGATCGCCGCGTCCAGATCGGCGGCACCGAAATCGGGCCACACGCTCGGTGTGAAGTGGATCTTGGAGCCGGCGCTCTGCCACAACAGGAAGTTCGATACTCGCTGCTCGCCACTGGTGCGAACCAACACGTCGACCGGCGGGAGCTCCGGGAGATAGAGGTGGGCATCGATCGCTTCGGTCGTGATCGGGGATCCCGAGGCGCGCGCGGCGCGCACGGCACTCATCAGCTCGGCGCGTCCGCCGTAGTCGAAGGCCACGGTGAGCACCATGCCCGTGTTGCCTGCGGTGTCGGCGATCGCCTTGCGGATCGCCCGCTGCACGTACTTGGGTGTGCGCGCCGAAGGGCTGTCGAACGGGCGGCCGATCCACTGGATGCGGACGTTGAGGTCGTTGAGCTCGCGCACGCGGCCGAAGAGCTTCTCGTGGAGTCCGAGGATGTGGCGCACCTCCGAGCGCGGTCGGACCCAGTTCTCGGTCGAGAACCCGAACACCGTGAGCCAGCCGACGTCGCGAGGGACGGCGAGTCGCACCACCCGCGCCAGGTTCTCCTCACCCTCGGTGTGGCCCGCCGTGCGCGGCAACCCTCGCTGCCCTGCCCAGCGCCCGTTGCCATCCATGATGCACGCGACATGCACTCGGCGGGACGGGTCCTTGGTGGTCACAGGCCGCTCACGTTAGCCCTGTCACCGCGCGCCCGCCCGGGCATGCGAGAATCGACGTCGAGCGCATCGGATGGCGGTGCGCCGCGGACGAAGACCGGGAAAGTGCAGCAGCGATGGCCAAACAGGTCGGCACGGTCGGATCGGCCGCAACCGATGGTGGCACCGCTGCGCGCGACCTCCAGAGTTCGCTTCGCCACGTCTTGATCGTGGGCGGCACGCTGCCGGAGTGGGCGGCACTGTCGGCATCCGACTGGGACGATCGGGCTCGATCGTTGGGTGCGCTGTGCAGCCGCAACGGCGTGCCGTGGCTCACGATCCGAGCCTACTCCGACGGCGACGTGGATGCCGGCCACGACCATGCGCCGTGGCGGATGTCGGTCGATCACTGCGACGTGATCGTCGATCCCAATGCCGACGGTCGGCAGCGGTTCGCCGACGCGATGGCCCGGCTCGAGCCCACCGACGAGGTCAACGAGGCAACCGTTGCGGCCGTGCTGTACGAGCCGGCGGACTCCGAACCCGACCTGGTGGTCGTGCTCGGACCGTCCACCCAGCTGCCGCCTTCGTTGGTCTGGGAACTGGCGTACGCGGAGCTGGTCTTCGCCCCCGTCACCTGGGCCGACCTCCAGGTGGATCATCTGGCGCGGGCGCTGGCCGACTTCAACAACCGCCGCCGCCGCTTCGGCGGGCTCGACGAGAGCTGACGCGCCGATGGCCGGAGAGCTGTATCGCGACGACGGTGTCGTGCTGCGCACCTACAAGCTGGGGGAGTCGGACCGGATCGTGGTGATCATGACCGCCGAGCACGGCAAGGTGCGCGCCGTCGCCAAGGGGGTGCGCAAGACGCGTTCCAAGTTCGGTGCACGGCTCGAGCCGATGAGTCACGTGCGTCTGCTGTTGTACCGCGGCCGGGAACTCGACATCGTCAGCCAGGCCGAGGCGGTCGAGTCGTTGGCGCCGATGCTGTCGTCGCTCGACCGTGCCTCGCAGGGGATGGCGGCGATCGAGGCCGTCGACCAACTGGCGCTCGAGCGTGAACCCAACCCGCGCCTGTATCGGATGGCGGTCGGCGTACTGCGCACGATCGCCGAGCGTTCGTCACCGCTCAACGTGCCGGCGTTCTACTGGAAGTTGCTGGCAGCCGAAGGGCTCGAGCCACAACTCGACGCCTGCGTCCGTTGCGGCGAGACCGAACCGGGGACGGCGCTGCTGGCGTTCGACCTCAACGAGGGCGGCGTGCAGTGCCGCACGTGCCGAACGGGTGGTGCGCTGTCGGCGTCGGCGCTGGAGATCATGCGCAGCGTGCTCGGCGGGCGCCTGAACGAGGCGCTGGCGCTGCCCGAGTCGCCGGCGACGCACGAGGTCGGAGCGCTCGCCACACGCGCCCTGGAACATCACATCGAGCGCCGGTTGCGGGCCGTGGCGATGTTCGAACGGCACTGAGCGGACGAGCAGGTCGGGCGCTGCGCCTGGCAGGATCAGGTCATGTCGAACAGGTTGAGCAAGGTCGCCGGCAGCGTCGCCGGCAAGGTCGGGGGCGCGATCGGTGACGTGGTGAGCGACGCCGTCGGCGACAAGATCGGGAGCTCGGTGGGCGGTGCCGTCGCCAAGTTCGACCCACGCAAAGTGGTCGATCTGATCGACGACCTGTGGGGGTCGCGGGCGAAGATCGTCGAGACCGTCGATTTCGTGTGGGACAACCGCCAACCGATCACCGAGGCGATCGCCTTCATGCGCGACCATGCCGACGACCTGATCGACCTCGGGCGCGGCACTCCCGGCATTGCTGGCGACGGCCGGCAGGGCGCTCGACCAGGCCGGCGAGGGGGCGCGCACGGCGAGTGCGATGTTGATCGGCGATGCCGACGGCGAGGGCGTTCGGGAGTTGGCGGCCGATGCCGCCGACGCCCTGGAGCGCTGCCAAGCCGAACTCTGGAAGGTGATGGGTCTGTTGGACCAGGCCGGGTCGAGCCTGGTCGCGCTGCCGGTGATCGGTGACGCTGCGAGCCCGCTGATCACCGGTGCGGGCAAGGTCGGGATCGTCGCCGGCGACCTCGGTTCGGTCGCCCAACGGTTCCGAAAGCTGGGCGCCTCGATCACCGACGCCGGAACGGACCTCGGTGCCGTCGGCCGGTCGCTCACGAGTTCGGGGACCACGCTGCAGCAACTCACCACCGGTGCCCGGACACCGGCTGCAAGCCGGCCCGCAGGCGGTGCGGCGGCGCCGAACCGCCAGCGCCTGCGACCGACCGCAAAGCGGATCACGAGTGGCCGACCGCCGAATGCAGCGACCAGGACCCGTTAGCCCGGATCCTTCGACGCCGCACGTCGGGCCAGGTCAACGACGACCCGGACTGTGTGTCGTTCCACGGTCGAACTCGCTGGTGGACGTGCGAAGCCGAGCGGTCGGCCGACAAATCCCGGTTGTCACCGACGTCGCCCGACGGCGACTACGGTCAGGGCATGTCGAACGTCCCGCCGCCGCCGCCCCCGCCCCCGCCGCCACCGCCACCGATGGGCGGCAACCCGTACGGTGCGCCGCCGCCGTTGGGGGGACCGGTGGCCGGGTTCGGCGCCGGGAACTACTCGCCGTGGATCAAGCGGGTCGGCGCCTCTGTCGTGACGGCGCTGGCGACGTCGGGCATCACGTCGGTGATCAACAACATCGGCCGCAGCGCCGGTGGCATTCTCGCGGTGATCGGACTGCTCGCCTCGATCTTCGGGCTCATCACCTCGATCCGGTCGCTCATCCAGCGCGGCCACCTCGGCTACACCGTCGGAGATCGTGTCCTCGGCCAGCGCCTGGTTCGCGAATCGACGGGTGCGCCGATGGGCTCGGGCTGGTCGGTGTTCTGGCGTGCGGTCGCCCACCTGCTCGACGCCCTGCCGTGTTTCATCGGGTTCCTGTGGCCGCTCTGGGATTCCAAGCGGCAGACGTTCGCCGACAAGGTGTGCGGCACCGTGGTCGTGGAAGACACCGCTCAGCACCACGACGCCAAACAGCTCCTGATCAACCTGTTCATGTTCTGGACCCCTGTCATCAAGGCCTGATCCGAGCCGGCGCTCCGGAAACGAGCGGTCTCGGCGCTCCCGGAGCGCCGTAACCTGTGCCGCCTATGCCGGCTACCGAACTGGACCAGATCGTCAATCTCTGCAAGCGCCGTGGGTTCGTGTACCCGTCGGCCGAGATCTACGGCGGATTCCGTTCCAGCTACGACTACGGCCCACTCGGGTCGCTGATGCTGCGCAACGTGCGCGAAGCGTGGATCCGCACGATGGTGCAGCAGCGCGACGACGTCGTGCTGATCGACGCTGCGATCCTGGCCCCGCCGCAGGTGTTCGAGGCCAGCGGTCACCTCGCCAACTTCAGCGACCCGCTCGTCGACTGCACGAAATGCAAGACCCGTCACCGCGAAGATCATCTGGTCGAACCCGACGTGTGCCCGAACTGCGGGTCGAAGGGCACGCTGACCGAGGCGCGGGCGTTCAACTTGATGTTCAGGACCCACGCCGGCCCGGTCGAGGGGTCGGGCACCGAGGTCTACATGCGCCCCGAGACGGCGCAGGGCATGTTCGTCAACTTCCTCAACGTGTTGCAGACCAGCCGCAAGAAGCCCCCGTTCGGCATCGCCCAGGTCGGCAAGAGCTTCCGCAACGAGATCACGCCCGGCAACTTCATCTTCCGCACGCGCGAGTTCGAACAGATGGAGTGCGAGTTCTTCGTGCCGCCGGCCGACTCGGCCACGTGGTACGAGTACTGGTGCCAGGCGCGCTTCGACTGGTACGTCGATCTCGGCATCCCGGCCGACCTGCTGCGCCTGCGCCCCCACGACGCCGACGAGTTGAGCCACTACTCGGCCGGTACCTCTGACGTCGAGTTCATGTACCCATGGGGTTGGGGCGAGTTGGAGGGCATCGCCCAGCGCACCGACTACGACCTGACCCAGCACGCCAACCACTCCGGCCAGCGGCTCGACTTCTTCGACCAGACCTCCAACGAGCGCTACACCCCCTACGTGATCGAGCCGGCCGCAGGTGTCAACCGCGCCATGGCGGCATTCCTGCTGGCCGCCTACGACGAGGACGAGGTGGGCGGTGAGTCGCGCACGATCCTGCGCCTGCATCCCCGGCTCGCTCCCTACAAGGTGGCGGTCCTGCCGCTCAGCAAGAAAGACACGCTCACGCCGTTGGCGCGTCAGGTGTTCACCACGCTGGGCGATCGCTATATGGTCGACTACGACGACACGCAGTCGATCGGCAAGCGTTATCGCCGCCAGGACGAGATCGGCACGCCGCTGTGCGTCACGGTCGACTTCGACTCGCTGGATGACGGCGCCGTCACGGTGCGCGACCGCGACACCACCGAACAGGAGCGCGTGGCGATCGCCGAACTGCCGGCGTCGATCCAAGCCCGCCTGGGTTTCTGAGGGCGACCGGTGGCGACCTACCTCGACCGGATCGTCGACGCCCACCGCAGCGCAGCGGCGTCCGAGACGCGCTCGCTCGACGCCTTGATCGAGCAGGCGGCGTCGATGCCGCCGACGCGCGGGTTCCGGTCGGCATTGGCCGATTCCCCCACGTTGGCGGTGATCAGCGAGATCAAGCGTCGGTCACCCTCCAAGGGCGACCTCAACGCCACGCTCGACCCGGCCGAACTGGCGATCGCCTACGAGCGCGGCGGGGCTGCATGCCTGTCGGTACTCACCGACGTCGAGTTCTTCGGAGGGTCGGTCGCCGACCTGCAGGCGGCACGGGCGGCGTGTTCGCTCCCGGTGATCCGCAAGGACTTCACCGTGTCGCCGTTCGACGTGGTCGACGCCCGTTTGATCGGCGCCGACTGCGTGTTGCTGATCGTCGCCGCCGTCGGAGCCTGCCTGCTGGGGGATCTGCACGCGCTCGCCATCGAACTCGGTCTCGACGTCCTGGTCGAGATCCACGACGAGGCCGAGTTGGAGGCGGCGCTGGCGGCCGGCGCCACGCTGATCGGCGTCAACCAGCGCGACCTCGTGACGTTCCAGGTCGACCATGCCCGCGCGGTCCGGATGGCGTCGGCGATCCCCGACGGCATGGTCAAGGTCGCCGAGTCCGGCGTGCGAGGTGTCGACGATGCCCGAAGCCTGCGGGCTGCCGGCTATCACGCCGTGCTGGTGGGTGAGTCGCTCGTGACCGCCGCCGACCCTGCTGCCGCGGTCACCGAACTGCTGGTGTAGCAGAACCGTTGGCGGGCATTCCGCACGACGCCTGTACTGTGCTGATCGCATGTTCGTGAAGATCTGCGGCATCACCAACGAGGACGACGCGTTGTTCGCGGTCGCCATGGGGGCCGACGCGGTCGGGTTCGTGTTCGCACCGTCGACGCGCCAGATCGCCGCCCAGCAGGTCTACGACATTACCCGTCGATTGCCGCCCGAGGTCTTGACGGTCGGGGTGTTCCGTGACGAGTTGCCCGATCGAGTGGTCGACATCGCCCACCGGTCCGGCGTGAAGGCGGTCCAGTTGCACGGGCGCGAGACGCCCGATCAAGTGGCCGAGGTGGCGCGCCACATCCGGTGGGTGATCAAGGCGCTGTCGGCGACCCAACACGATCTGACCACGGCCGATCAGTACGGCACCGAGTTGGTGTTGATCGATGCGCCGGCGCCCGGGTCCGGCAAGCTGTTCGACTGGGGGCTCGCCTCCGAGGTGCCCGACACCGTCAAGCTGATCCTGGCCGGCGGGCTGGACCCCGACAACGTCGCCGACGCGATTTCGGCGGTCGAACCGTGGGGCGTCGACGTGTCGAGCGGCGTCGAAGCCTCGCCCGGACGCAAGGACCCCACCCTCGTCCGGCGTTTCATTGCCAACGCTCGAGCAGCTGCACCCACCCCCTACCTCGGCCCCGACGACCTTCCGTACGACTGGGCCGACGAATGAGAGAAACGCGATGACCATCCTCGACCCCGATTCGATCATGACCGAACCTGATCCCACCGGCCGCTTCGGCGAGTTCGGCGGGCGATTCGTTCCCGAGACGTTGATCCCGGCCTGCCAGGAACTGGAGGCAGGGTTCCGTCAGGCGTGGGGTGACTCGGCGTTCCGGCTGGAGCTGGCCACGATCCTGCGCGACTACGCAGGTCGTCCGTCGATGCTGACCGAGTGCTTCCGGCTCGGCGAGCAGCTCGGCGTGCGCCTGTTGTTGAAGCGCGAAGACCTCAACCACACCGGATCACACAAGATCAACAACGTGCTCGGTCAGACGTTGCTGGCCAAGCGGATGGGCAAGGCTCGGATCGTGGCCGAGACCGGAGCCGGCCAGCACGGTGTGGCCAGCGCCACCGCGGCCGCCCTGATGGGGCTGGAGTGCAAGGTGTACATGGGCGCCGTCGACGTCGAGCGCCAGGCCTTGAACGTGTTCCGGATGCGCCTGCTCGGGGCCGAGGTCGAGGCCGTGCACAGCGGTTCACGCACCCTCAAGGACGCCGTCAACGAGGCGCTCCGCGACTGGGTCGGCACGGTCGAGACCACCCATTACTGCCTCGGCTCGGTGATGGGGCCGCATCCGTACCCGTGGATGGTCCGTCAGTTCCACCGCGTGATCGGCGAGGAGGCACGCCAACAGTGCCAAGCGATGACGGGCGGCGACCCTGACCTGGTCGTGGCGTGCGTGGGTGGTGGATCGAACGCGATCGGGATCTTCTCCGGCTTCGTCGACACCGACGCCCGTCTGATCGGCGTCGAGCCGGCCGGGGGCGCAGCCGTCTCGCGCGGGATGCCCGGCGTGGTTCACGGGATGCGCAGTTACCTCATGCAGGACGAATACGGCCAGGTCGAGGAGGCGATGTCGATCTCGGCCGGGCTCGACTACCCGGGGGTCGGACCCGAGCACAGCTACCTGTCGTCGATCGGGCGCGCCGAGTACCCGAACGTCACCGATGCCGAAGTCGTCGAAGCCTTTCAACTCTTGGCCCGCACCGAGGGGATCATCCCGGCGCTCGAGCCGGCGCACGCGATTGCCTGGCTGGCTCGCGAGGCACACACCATCCAGGGCCAGACGGTCGTGCTCAACCTGTCGGGGCGCGGCGACAAGGACGTGGCGCAGATGATGGACGTGCTGACCGCCAGCGGGGCGATGTCGTGACCGGCAGGCTCGAGGCCGAACTGCGCGCCAAACGTGATGCCGGTCGCAAGCTGTTGGTGCCGTACATCACCGGTGGCTATCCCGGGTGGCAGGACGCGATCCGCGCCGCTGCCGCCAACGGCGCCGACGCGATCGAGATCGGTGTGCCGTTCTCCGATCCGGTGATGGACGGACCGGTGATCCAGCAGGCCTCGCAGGCAGCGCTGGACGCCGGCACCACGCCGCTGACCGTGCTGGAAGCGGTGCCTGGGCTGGATGTCGACGTCCCGCTGGTCGTGATGACCTACTACAACCTGGTGCATCACGACGGTCATCGCCGGTTCGCGCATCGCCTGGTGGAAGCCGGCGTGGCCGGTTGCATCCTGCCCGACCTGCCGTTGGAGGAATCGGAACCCTGGTGCCGGGCGGCCGATCACGAGGGGGTCGAGACCGTGATGCTGGCCGCTCCGACGGCGCCCGATGAGCGTCTCCCACGGGTCGCCGCTCGTTCGCGCGGGTTCGTCTACTCGGTCGGTCTGCTGGGCGTGACGGGTGAGCGCAGTTCGTTGGCGGCCTCCGCCACGGCACTCGCCGCGCGCGTCAAGGCGATCACCGATCTGCCGGTCCTGGTCGGTGTCGGCGTCTCGAACGCCGAGCAGGCCGTGGAGGCGTGTCGAGTCGCCGACGGGGTCATCCAGGGGGCTTCCGTGGTGCGTCGCTTGATGGAGTCCGGGCCGGACGCCGTCGGCGAGTACGTCGCCGAAGTGCGGCGGGCGATCGACTCCTGAACGCGAACGAGGGCCCGAGCGGGCCCTCGTCGGCGACATGACGGTGTGGTCGCAGGACCGCCCTCATGCCTGGTCGACAGTGTGCTCGGAACGATCCCCGCTCACCGATGCCCGACCGCGCGAGGCTGGCGCGCGAGGTGGTCGGAGCGCGGGTCGGGGGACGCGCCGTGCGACTGGCTGGTTGCTGCTCTTCAGCACGGACGAACGTAATGCATGGCTGCCTCCTTCTGACCTGGGACAAACGGTCAGTGCGCAAGATAGCACTGTGCGTGAAAATGTCGAGCATTGAACAGTGTTATTCTTGAGAAAGCGGGCTGTTTCACCAATAATTTGCGCAAAGCGTGAATGTGTGACCACAAACGCCCAGGGTGACATCACGGTCGGCGTCGGAGGCATGCATGCCCACCGGTCCTCTCCCGATGCTCATCGCCTCCACCGACGCAGGTCGAGTCGTGATTAAGGTCGAGGCGTGATCCCGACCGATGTGTTGCCACACCGACCGCCGTTCCTGTTCGTCGACGAGATCGTCGACGTCGATCCCGGCGTGCGCGCCGTGGGCCGGTGGACCTTGACGGGCGATGAGTGGTTCTTCGCCGGCCACTTCCCCGGCCGGCCCACCTTGCCGGGCGTGCTGATGTGCGAAGCGATCGCCCAGGTCGGGGCGATCGCCGTCCTCAGCGATCCGCGGTTCGCCGGCAAGTTGCCGCTGTTCGGCGGAATCGACAGCGCCCGTTTCCGTCGCCAGGTCGGCCCGGGCGACGAGCTCGTGATCGAGTGCGAGATGACGCGCCTGTCCAGCAGAGCCGGCAAGGGGTCGGGGCGGGCGTTGCTCGCCGGGCAGGTCGCCACCGAATGCGACCTGATGTTCGTCGTCGTCGACGGCGCCGGGTGACGATCGGGTCGGCTGTCCTCAGGCGGGGGCGAGGATGATGCTGCCGTTGTGCCCGCCGAACCCGAAGTTGTTCGAGATCGTGGGGCCGGGCTCCCACGCCCGCGGCGCCCCGGTGACGACGTCGATGGCCATGTCGTCGCTGAGCACCTTGGTATTGGCGGTGGGGGGGATCAACCGGTGCTGGAACGACAACAGGACGGCCGCCGCCTCGAGCGCACCGGCTGCCCCGAGGGCGTGACCCGTCACACCCTTGTTGGACACCACCGGCACCGTGTTGGCGCCGAACACGGCCTCGACCGCGGCGGCCTCGGCAGCGTCGTTGAGCGGCGTGCTGGTGCCATGGGCATTGATCTGTCTGATGTCGCCGGGCTGTAGCCCGGCGTCGTCGAGGGCCAGCCGCATGCAACGGATCGCGCCCGAGCCGCCAGGGGCCGGGGCGGTGATGTGATGGGCGTCGGCGTTGCTGGCGGAACCGAGCACCTCACCCAGGATTCGAGCCCCACGGGCGACCGCGGTGTCCCATTCCTCGAGCACGAGCACGGCGGCTCCTTCGCCCATCACGAACCCGTCTCGATCGGTGTCGAACGGGCGGCTGGTACCGCTCGACGAGAGCGCCGTCATGTTGCCGAAGCTCGCCAGCGAGGTCGGGGTCCCGGCGTGCTCGCTGCCGCCGGTGACGACCGCGTCGGCGAGACCCCACGAGATCAGTCGCGCCGCGTACGAAATCGCGTGGGTGCCGGCCGCGCACGCCGTGCAGATCGTCTCGTTCGGGCCCTGGAGACCCCACCGCATCGAGATCGCGGCACCCGGGGCATTGGCCATCATCATCGGCACGAGGAACGGTGAGACGCGGCGCTCTCCCTTGTCGAGCCGGATCGCGATCTGATCCTCGAGTGTGTGCAGACCACCGATGCCGGTGGCGAAGATCGTGCCGACCCGAGTGCGATCGGCGATGAAGTCGCCTGCCTCGGCGATCGCTTCGGTCGCCGCCGCGATCGCGAACTGCTCCACCAGATCAGCCCGTCGGGCATCCTTGGGGGAGTCGTAATAGGGGGTGGAGTCCCAGTCCTGGATCTCGACCGAGCGGCCGACGTTGACCAGACCGGGGCCGATCAACCCGTCCCAGTAACCCTGCTTGCCGAGCCCACACGGGGCGACGACGCCAAGGCCGGTGATGGCGACACGACGGCCGCGACCGTGCACGATCAGCGACCGATCAGAGTTTGCCGGCGACCAGGTCGTAGGCCTGGCTCACGGTCTCGATCCCCTCGAGTTCTTCCTCGGGTACCTCGACACCGAATTCCTCTTCGAGCGCCATCACGAGCTCGACCAGATCGAGGCTGTCGGCGTCGAGATCGTCGCCGAACTTGGCGTCGGGCGTGACCTGGTCTTCGGAGACCGACAACACCTCGACGGCGCACTTCTTGAAACGGGCGAACAGTTCCTGATCCACGATGGAGCTCCTTGGCTGCATTTCGATGTAGGGGAGAGTTGTCGGAAGTGTAGAGCGTTACCGGTTGGTAGCTACCGATCCCGACGGCTCGGCGTGTGACGGTTGGCCGATGCCGGCGTCGCCGGTGATCTAGTGACCCATGCCCAGGCCGCCGTCGACCGGAATCACGGCACCGGTGATGTACGCCGCGTCGGGTCCTGCGAGGAACGCCACGACCCCGGCGATCTCGTCGGGCTGTGCAGCGCGGGCGAGCGGAACGGCCTTGACGATCTCCGACATCCGGTCGGCGCCGAGCGCGGCGGTCATGTCGGTCTCGACCGGGCCGGGAGCGACCACGTTGACCGTGATGCCGCGCGAGCCCAACTCGCGCGCCAGCGAGCGGGCGAACCCGACCAAACCGGCCTTGGAGGCGGCGTAGTTGGCCTGACCGGCTGCACCCAGCAGGCCGACCACCGAGGACACCAGCACGATCCTGCCGCGACGCGCCTTGAGCATGCCGCGCGCGGCGCGTTTGGTTACCCGGTACGCGGCGGTCAGATTGGCGTCGATCACCGACGTGAAATCGTCCTCGCTCATCCGCAGCAGCAAGCCGTCGCGGGTGACCCCGGCATTCGACACGAGCACCTCGACCGGTCCGCCGAACTCGGCTTCCACGGCGTCGAAGGCGGCGTCGACCTGGGCGCCGTCGGTGACGTCGCACTGCACGCCGAACAGTCCCTCCGGTGGCGGGGAGGAGTGGTACGTGACCGCAACCCGGTCCCCGAGCGCGGCGAACCGTCGTGCGATCGCCAGACCGATCCCGCGCGATCCGCCGGTGACGAGGACGATCCGCGCCGGTTCCGGGTCACCCGACGTCATTCGACGCCTCCGCCCCAGCGCAGCACGCAGCTGGCGGCCGTCATGCCGTTCATCATCGGGAGTTGCGCCCCCGAACCCCATCGCCGCCCGGCTCGCTGGCGCTCGCTCGGTCGGCCGGCATGACCAATCGTCGGCGTCATTCGACGCCTCCGCCCCAGCGCAGCACGCAGCTGGCGGCCGTCATGCCGCCTCCGAAGCCGACCAGGAGCACCAGGTCGCCGTGTTGGACGCGGCCGTGGTCGAGGGCGTCGGCGAGCGCCAGCGGGATCGACGCCGACGACGTGTTCCCGGTCCGGTCCAGGACCACGGCGGCCCGCTCGCGCTCGATCCCGAGCCGCTCGCACGCTGCATCGATGATCCGGATGTTGGCCTGGTGCGGCACGATCAAGCTGATCTGGTCGGGGGTGACCCCGGCGTGCGCCATCGACTTCTGAGCCGAGTCGACCATGATCCGCACGGCACGGCGGAACACTTCCTTGCCTTCCATCTTGATCGGTCCGCCCACCTCGGCCCACAGGATCGACAGGGCCGACCCATCGGCGTCGATGTCCCAGCCGAGCAGCTGCCCCGGCCCGTCGACCGACTCCAGCACGACCGCGCCGGCGCCGTCGGCGAACAGCGGGGCGGTGGCGCGGTCATCCCAGTCCGTGATCCGCGACAGGGTCTCGCTGCCGATCACGACCACCCGATCGGCCCCCATCGCGATCAGGCCATGGCCCGTGATCAACCCGTACATGAAACCGGTGCACGCCGCATTGACGTCGAACGCGCCGCACCGCATCCCCAGTTCGTTCTGGATCGATGCGGCGTTGCCCCACTGCTTGTCGGGGCTGGTGGTGGCGAGCACCACGGCGTCGACCCGGCTCGGATCGAGCCCGGCCATCTCCAGCGCCTGGCGAGCGGCGTCGACGCCGAGTCCGACCGTGCTGCCGCCGATCCTGCGTTCGCGGATCCCGGTTCGGGCGACGATCCATTCGTCGGAGGTGTCCATCGTGGCGGCCAACTCGTGGTTGGTCAGCACCTTCTCGGGAAGCGCAGTGCCCCATCCGGAGATCACCGCTCCCTTCGTTCCGGGTCGAGTGGCTGGCATCGGTGTCTCCGTACGTTCAGGCGTGGTGCGGGTTCGGGTCGTGCACGGTGTGCGTTACGAGGTGCGCAGCCACGCGATCGGTTGGCGCGCCGTCACGCGTTCGGTGTCGACGGCGATGAAGCTTTGCAGAATTCCGTTGAACGGCGAACGGACCTCGAGATCGGCCACATGACCGAGCACACTGCCGACCTCGATGATCGCCCCGGGGGACACGTCGACCGGTGTGAAGATGCCCGCCGCCGGTGAGACCACGAGGCGTTCGACGGCGAACAGGTGCTCGCCCTCGGGCTGACGATCGATCGATGCCGCACCGTCCAGCCACAGCACGAACTTGGTGAGGTCGTCCGGCGTGGCGACCGAGATCGTCTGCGCCCCTTCCACCGAACGCTTCGCCATCCCGGTCAGGACCCCGCCCGGCCCCAGCTCTGCGAAGCGGTTGACGCCGAGTGCGGCGAGCGTCTGCAATCCGTGCTTCCAGCGCACCGGGCTCGCCAACTGTGCCGACAACAGCGCGGTCCACTCTCCGCCGCGATCGTGAGGTTTGGCGTCGACGTTGGACACCACCGGGATCTCGGCATCGCGGATGCCGGCGGTCGAGATCGCGTCGCGCAGTCGATCGCGCGCGGCCGACATGTACATCGTGTGGAAGGCCCCCGACACCGGGAGCGCCATCACCTTCTTGGCGCCGAGTTCCTTGGCGTGCCGGGCGGCGGCGTCCACACCGGCTTGCGAGCCGGCGATCACCACTTGACCGGGTGCGTTGAAGTTGGCGACCCACACGTCGGAGTCGGCCAGGTTGCAGGCGACCTCGACCTGGTCGTCGTCGAGGCCCAGCACGGCGGCCATCGTGCCGGGTTGTGCGATCCCCGCCTCGTGCATCGCTGCCGCTCGGGCGCAGACGAGCACCACGCCCTCCTGGAATCCGAGGGCGCCGGTGGCCGCCAGCGCCGTGTACTCGCCGAGGCTGTGCCCGGCGCAGTAGCTGGCCTCGACACCGAGCCGCTCGACCGCGTCGAGCACCATCAGGCTCGACACGAACGTCGTGAGCTGGGCGTTGCGGGTGTCCTTGAGTTCGTCGGCGTCGGCATCGAGCAGGAGCCGGGCGACATCACGTTCTGCGACTTCGCTCGCCTCGTCGACCAGTTCCCAGCTGTCGTGACCGACCCACGGGCGCCCCATGCCCGGGCGCTGCGACCCCTGGCCGGGGAAGGTGAAAGCGAGCATCGCAGCGAGGCTAGACCCCTGAGCGCAGACTGCAAGCGCTACCGGGTGGTAACCCGAGATGTCGCGGCGACCTTGCCTACGATCGGCGCATGAGCATGACGCCGCCGCCACCACCACCACCGCCGCCGATGTCGCCCCCGCCGCCGCCGTCATTTCCTCCGGGTGGTGGTTACGGCATGCCGGTCGGGCCGGCCTCGCCGATCGGTCAGCCGATCGCCGGGGCATGGCTGCGGATCGCCGCGCGTGTCCTCGACTCGATCGTGCTCGGCATCATCAGCGCCGTCGTGCTGGCACCGATCGTCCTCAACGGCGACGACTCCGCCGGATTCGGCGGACTGGGTGCCGATGCCAGCTACGGCAAGGTGTATGCGCTGGCCCTGCTCGGCGCCGCGATCGGGTTCGTGTGGGATGCGGTGTTCACCAAGATGATCGGCGGAACGCCGATGAAGCGGGCGCTCGGCATGCGCGTCGTGCGTGCCGACGACGGTGGTCCCGTCGAGTGGTCGCACGCGATCATCCGGTGGGCGGTTCCCGGTGCGTTGGCGTTGGTCCCGATCCCGCTGCTCCCCGGTCTGCTTAATCTGGTGATCGTGATCGTGAGCCTCGTGTTCATCTTCACCAAGCCGCTGCGCCAGGCCGTGTGGGATCAGGTCGCCAAGACGCTCGTCGTCAAGGACCGCTGATTCCGACGGCTCACAACGCCACGACGACGTCACTCGACGTCACGCGCGGCCGGGCGGCTCGATAGCCTCGCTGCCACGCCCCGGTAGCCCAACGGCAGAGGCAGCGGTCTCAAACACCGTCCAGTGTGGGTTCGAATCCCACCCGGGGCACATCTCGAACCCGTTTTCCTTCTTCCGGATGACTCCCCGCACCTGATGGCTTCCTGGCTGATCCAACGTCGACTCTCGCAGAACGTGGCGCGCCTCAAGCAGCTCCGCAACGAGCTGGCCGTGATCGACGAGCAGCGTCAGCAGTTCGATGCCGACGCCGACGATTCAGCGTTGCGGGCCCTCGTGTCGGAGACTCCAGGCGCCACCCAGGATGCGAACGAGGCCCGCAAGCATGCCGCTGCGATCGCACGCCATCGCCAACACGTGGTCGATTCGATCACCGATCTGGAGCGCAGGCAGGACGAACTGCTCGACAAGCTCACGAGCGGTTGAGCACGCCGGGTCGACGGCATCGTGTGGTGCCGTCCGAGGCGGGTTCTGGTTGAATGTGACGGTGTCATTGCGTGTCGTCATCGCCGAAGACGAGGCCATCATCAGGATGGATCTTCGCGAGACCCTCGAAGAGGAGGGGTACCAGGTCGTCGGCGAGACCGGGCGCGGTGATCGTGCCGTCGAGCTGGTGCGCGAGATGCGCCCCGACCTGGCCATCCTCGACGTCAAGATGCCCGGCATGGACGGGCTCGAGGCGGCGTCGATCATCACCGCCGAGAAGCTGTGCGGCGTCCTGGTGCTCACGGCGTTCAGCCAGCGCGAGGTGATCGAGCAGGCTCGCGACGCCGGAGCGTTGGCGTATCTCGTCAAACCGTTCCAGAAGAGCGACTTGATCCCGGCGATCGAAGTGGCGATCGGACGATTCCGCGAGTTGCGCAACCTGACGGGCGAGATCGACGCTCTCGGCGAGCAGCTCGAGACCCGCAAGTTGATCGATCGTGCCAAGGGCCTGCTGATCGACGAGTGCTCGATGAAGGAGGGTGAGGCGTTCACCTTCATCCAGCGCACGGCGATGAGCGAGCGGACCCGTATGCGCGACGTCGCCGAGCGGATCCTCGACGGTTCCCTGCGTCCGTGACCCGCCTGGGTCCGGCGGTCGCGATCGCGTCGCTTCGCGGCCGTCACACGGCCGTGGCAAGCTGCACCACGTGGGCACCTATCTCCTCGTCGACGGCAACTCGCTGACCTATCGGGCGTTTTTCGCCCTGCCGTCAGACATGGCGACCGCCAGTGGACAGGTCACCAATGCCGTGTTCGGGTTCACGTCGATGCTGATCTACGTGATCAAGGACCAGCGTCCCGATGGGATCCTGGTGGCGTTCGACCGGCCAGAACCCACGTTCCGGCACGAGGCCGAACCGGAGTACAAGGCCCAGCGTGAGGCCGCTCCCGACATCCTGCGCCAGCAGATGGGTCTGGTCCGCCAGGTCCTCGACGTGATGGGGATCCAGCAGGTCGAGGCGGTGGGGTGGGAAGCCGACGACCTGATCGCCGCCGCCGCTGACGCGATCGTGGCGCAGGGCGACCGGGTGATCATCGTCACCGGGGACCGCGACTCGTACCAGCTCGTGCGCGACCCGGACGTGCGGGTGCTGTACAACAAACGCGGTGTCAGTGACTACGCCCTCTACGACGAAGCAGGGATCGCCGAGAAGACCGGCGTGACACCGGCGCTGTACCCGCAGTACGCGGCGTTGCGGGGCGACAACTCCGACAACCTCCCCGGGGTGCCTGGGGTGGGGGAGAAGACCGCCGCCAAGTTGATCAACCAGTACGGCGGGCTGGACGGGATCTTCCAACACCTCGACGAGCAGACCCCGAAACTGCGCGACAACCTGCGCGAACACGAGCAGCGCGCTCGCAAGAACCATGAGCTGATGCTCCTGCGCCACGATGCGCCGGTCGGCTCGGTCGACTTCACGCAGTTGGCGGTGGCCCCCAAACCCGACGAGCTGCAGCGCTTGTTCGACTTCCTCGAGTTCCGCACGCTCGGCGACCGGCTTGCGGAGGTGCTCGGACCGACGTCGGGCGTCAAGACGAGTGCTCCTCGAGACGAACTGGTTGCCGAGGTGACGGTGGTCGACGAGTCGGCGGGTGCGGTGGCGCTGATCTCGGGCTTGGCGCAGCTCGACCTGGCAGCCCGCTGGGCAGGCGAGCCGGGCCGGTCCGCACTCGTGGGCGTGGCGATCGTGACCGATCCGTCGATGTCGGCGGTGGCCTGGATCCCGGCGTCGGTGTTGGCCGACCCGGCCGCCGGACTGGCACTCGCCGAGCATGCGAGCGTCCGCGGCCACAATGTCAAGGTGCTGATGCGTTCGATGCTGGAACTCGGGTTCGATCTCGGCGGGTTGCGTCTCGACACGGCGATCGCGGCGTACCTGATCGATCCGGCCGAGGCTCGCTACGAGCTGACCGACCTGCTCACGAAGTACACCCGTTTCGCTCCGCCGAGCGATGACGCGGCGGCCGCCGGTCAGCTCGACCTCGACGGCAACGCCGTCACCGAGTCGCAGCGCGCCGGGCGCGATGCGTTGGCCGTCCACCATGTGGCCGAGCCGATCGAGGCGAGCCTTGCGGCGCACGGCATGGCCGATCTCTATCACTCGATCGAGAATCCGCTGGTGCGAGTGCTCGCCAAGATGGAGCACGTCGGTGTCGGTGTGGATCGCGAGGCGCTGCGGTCGATCAACGCCCGCCTGACCGCCGAGGTCGACACCCTGGCTGCCGAGCTGCGCGCCGTCGCCGGGAAGGACGACCTCAACCTGAATTCGCCGACCCAGCTCCGGGCGCTGTTGTACGACGAACGCGGTCTCAGCCCGATGGGCGTCAAGAAGACCAAGTCGGGCTACTCGACCGATGCCCAGACGCTGGAGAAGATCAAGGATCTGTGGCCCGAGTTCATCGGACCGCTGCTGCGCCACCGCGAGGTCGAGAAGTTGCGCGGCACCTACGGGGAGGGCTTGCTGCACGAGGTCGCTCCCGACGGCCGGATCCACGCCATGTTCAACCAGACCGTGGCGCGTACCGGCCGGCTCAGCTCCGACAAACCGAACCTGCACAACATCCCGGTCCGCAGCGACGAGGGGCGTGTGTTCCGGACAGCATTCGTGGCGGCCCCCGGACATCAGCTCCTGATCGCCGACTACAACCAGATCGAGTTGCGTTGTATCGCTCACCTCGCCCACGACCCCGGTCTGGTCGACGCCTTCACCAGTGGTCAGGACATCCATAACGCCACGGCGGCACGCGTGTTCGACGTCGAGCCTGCGGCGGTCACGCTCGACCAACGTTCGAAGGCCAAGATGGTGTCGTACGGACTCGCCTACGGGATGGAGGCATACGGCCTCGGGCAACGCCTGAACATTGCCACCGACGAGGCCGCCAAGATCCTCGAGGCCTACTTCGAGGCGTTCCCGAACGTCAAGGCCTACATGGACGCCACCGTCCAGGAGGCGCGCAAGAACGGCTACACCGAGACGCTGTTCGGTCGTCGCCGACCGATCCCGGAGCTGCTCGACTCGAACTGGCGGATCCGCCAGGCGGGCGAGCGCCAGGCCATGAACGCCGGGATCCAGGGGCTCGCCGCCGACATCTTCAAGGTGGCGTTGGTGCGCATCGATCAGGCGCTGGAGGACGGCCGGTTCGCCAGCGAACTCGTGTTGCAGGTCCACGACGAGGTGATCGTCGAGGTGCCCGACGCCGAACGCGACGTGATCGGCCCGCTCGTGATCGACCTGATGCGGCACGCCGCCGATCTCGACGTCCCGCTCGAGGTCAACGTGTCGTGGGGCCCGACCTGGGCCAGTGCCAAGAGCTGACCCAGCGGCACCTGGGGGGCGGCGGCACCTGACGGGGCGGCACGTGAGGGCTGCGCGGCTGTTCGGTCGCGATTGTGCGGGTGGCGGCCGGGTGGGTGCGCCGGGCTGCTCACGATCTGCTCGCTGTCGATGTGACCGATCGTCGCGCTGGCGTTCTTGGCATTGAGCATTAGGCATGCTTAACATATGGGTGTGTTCACCGCTCCCGAGCTCGACCGCGGCGTCTTCGTGCCCGCCGATCTGCTCTGGCCGCCCTCGCTGCGCGACCAGGCCCCGGCGCTGCTCGTCGGCGATCGCACGATCACCCACAACGCACTGTCGGGACTCGTCGGTGATCGGCTGCGTGAGCTCGATCTGCCGGACCGATCGCTGGTCGTGCTGTCCGGCGAGACCGGGCTGGACTGGATCGTGACCTACCTCGCCCTGCTCGCCGGCCGCCACGTGCCCTTGCTGGTTCCCGCGCACGACGAGTCGTTGGCGCAGCGCTGGCAGGCGGCCGCCTCGATCGACGTCAGCGGGTCCGGGATCGACGTCGACCGTCACGACCGCACCGCACCGACGCTCGACGACGAGCTGGCGTTGTTGATGAGCACGTCCGGCTCGACCGGCAGCCCCAAGCTGATCCGGCTCTCGGCCCGCAACCTGGCGGCCAACGCCCGCTCGATCGTCGAACTCCAGGCGCTGACGCCGGCGGATCGCGGGATCACCAGCCTGCCGCTGCACTACAGCTTCGGGTTGTCGGTGCTGCACTCGCACCTGGCCGTCGGCGCATCGCTCGTGGTGACCCCTGCGTCGGTGGTCGATCGTTGCTTCGCCGACGCCGCCGAACAGCACCGGATCACGAACCTGGCCGGCGTCCCGCACACCTTCGACCTGCTCGAACAGGCGGGTCCGGAGCGGATCGCCGTCGGCAGTCTGCGGTTCCTGGCCCAGGCTGGCGGCCGGATGGCACCGGAGCGCACGCGGAACTGGGCGCAGCGCGCCGAGGCGTGGGGTGTGGACTGGTTCACCATGTACGGCCAGACCGAGGCGACCGCCCGGATCGCGTACGTCCCGCCACGCTCCGCCGTCGAGCACGCCGGATCGGTCGGGATCGCGGTGCCCGGCGGCTCGATCCGGATCGACCGCCCCGACCACCAGGCGATCGGCGAGGTCGTCTACTCGGGTCCGAACGTGATGATGGGCTACGCGGGCGAGCCGGACGACCTGGCGCTGGACGCCACACTCGACGAGTTGCGCACCGGCGATCTGGGTCGGATCGATCCGGGTACCGGAATGCTGACGATCGTCGGTCGCAGTGCGCGGCGGATCAAACCGTTCGGGTTCCGAATCGACCTGGACGATCTCGAGCGTCGGCTGGCTGGGGAAGGGATCGACGCCGATGTGGTCGGCGACGACGAACTGGTCGTCGCCAGCGCCGCGTCGCACCGCGACGCCGACGTCGTGGGTGCGATCCGTCGCGTCGCGGGACTACCGGCCAGATCGGTCGCCGTGCTCGCTGGCGCGCCGCCGCGCACCCCGAGCGGGAAGATCGACGCTCCGGCGATGTTGGCGCGAGCACGAGCCGAACGAGACGCCACGGTCGACGCGTTGCCCGCGTCGGGTCGAGACGTGACCCGGCACGCGCCGTCGGCGACGGGCGACACCACCCGAGCCGTGGGCGAGGCGATGCGGAACGTGCTGGGGCTGGCGAGCGTGGACGAGGACGACACGTTCGTGGCCCTCGGCGGTGACTCGCTCAGCTACATCGAGTGCTCGCTGCACCTCGAACGGATCCTGGGCGGTGTGCCGCCAGGGTGGCATCTCATGACCGTCGCCGAGCTCGGCCGCCACCGCGACCGGCGGCGATGGGCACGGCTCGACACGACGGTGGCGCTGCGGGCGATCGGCATCCTGGCCGTGGTGTCCACGCACATGCGTCTGCGTCACGTGCCGGGCGGGGCGCACCTGATGCTGGGGGTGGTGGGCTACAACTTCGCCCGCTTCCTGCTCCCGCTCGACGGTACCGCGGCACGCCTGCGGGCCGGCGTGCGCACCGTCGGTCGCGTCGCCGTGCCGACGCTGGGGTGGACGGCGCTGCTGATGATCCCGGGCTTCTACACCTGGTCCACGTTGACCCTCGTCAACAACTACGTCGGCCCCCGCTCGCACGCCGGCAACCACTGGCACTTCTGGTTCGTCGAGGTGTTCGTGCACCTCGTGCTGGCGTTCACGCTGCTGTCGATCGTGCCCGCCTTCCGGCGCTTCGACGCCGGCCACACCTACCTGACGCCGCTGCTGCTGCTGGCGGCGACGATCCCGCTGCGCATGGACTGGGCCGATCTCGGGGACTGGTACAACCTGCGCTTCCGGACCCACGCCGTGGCGTGGTTCTTCGTGCTCGGGTGGCTGGTGTTCCGGTCGAGCAACGTGACCCAGCGCTGCCTGACCACGGCGCTGTGCGTGGCGACCGCGCCGGGCGTGTTCCAGAACCCGCGTCGCGAGTTCTTCATCGCCGCCGGTCTGGTGTTGCTCGTGTGGTGCCGCAACGTGGTGGTGCCGCGCTGGTCGGTGCGGCCGGTGGCGGCGATCGCCTCGGCCAGCATGTGGATCCTGATCAGCCACTTCGTGATCTGGCCGCCGCTCGCCGACCTGTTCGTGACCGAGGTCGCCTACCCGCTCACCGTGCTGGCGTCGATGGCGGTGTGGTGGACCGTCACGCGCCTCACCGACTCCGTCCGCCAGTACCGTCGCTCGGCGCGCCGCACGCCCGTCCTGCGAAACGCCTCCCTCGTCTAGGAGTTCCGATGTTGCGTCCGACCACACCACCTCGATCCCGCCGCACCTTGGCCGTGCTCGGTGCCGTCCTGTCGCTGGGCGTCATCGCTGGCTGTTCGGGCGGCGACGGCGACGCGCTGCAGGTCTACAGCGGCCGTCACTACGGGATTGAGGACGCCTTCGCCCGATTCGAGAAGGAGACCGGCATCGACGTCGAGTTCCTCACCGGCAACGACTCGGAACTGCGCGAGCGGATCGCCGCCGAGGGCGCCGACACCAAAGCCGACGCGTACATCACCGTCGACGCCGGGAACCTGGCGGCGGCCGCCGAGCAAGGTCTGTTCCGGCCGATCGAGTCGGCGGTGCTCGACGCCGCGATCCCGGCCGAGCTGTCTGATCCGGAGCACCGCTGGTACGGGCTCACGATCCGGGCCCGCACGATCGTGTACGACCCACAGGCGCTGAGCGGCGAGGCCGTGCCGACCACGTACGAACAACTCGCCGAGCCGGAGTGGGAGGGCCGTGTGTGCATGCGCAACGCTGCCAACGTGTACCAGCAGTCACTCGTGGCGAGCCTGATCGTCGCCCACGGTGAGGACGAGGCGCTGCGAATCGTTCGCGGTTGGGCGGCCAACGCCGAGATCTTCAGCAACGACGACCTGATCCTCGAAGCGATCGCCGACGGACTGTGTGAGGTCGGGGTGACCAACCACTACTACCTCGGCCGCAAGCTGGAGGAGAACCCCGAGTTCGGCGTCGCCCTGCAGTGGGCCAACCAGGACGATCGTGGCGTGCACGTCAACGTCTCCGGTGGCGGCGTCACCACCCACTCCCGGCATCCCGAGCAAGCGCAGCGCTTCCTCGAGTGGTTGGCGACCGACGGCCAGAGTGTGCTGGTCGACGCCAATCACGAGTACCCGGCAAACCCGGACGTGGCTCCCGAGCCGCTGATCGCCGAGCGCTTCGGTGTCGACTTCGTGCGCGATCCGCTCGACGCCGCCACGTTCGGATCGCTGAACGGTGACGCGATCAGGTTGATGGACGAGGCCGGTTATGGCTGACCGGACCGAGTGAACGGTCGCCGCGGATCGTGATCGCGAGGCTGGTGCTCACATGTCGGTAGGTGTCGGGTCGGGTCGCACGCGTTGGACGCTGCCTGCGCTCCTCATCGCCGCGCTCGTGATCGCCCCCGTGGCGATGCTGGCAACCAGCGTGCTGTCGCCCCGCGCTGACGTCTGGTCGCAACAATGGCGCACGCGGCTGCCTGGGGAACTGGTCGAGACGGCCGTCCTGCTGCTCGGCGTCAGCGCCGGGGCAACCGTGCTGGGTGGATCACTGGCGTGGTTGGTGTCGGCCTACCGGTTCCCGGGCTCACGGTGGATGGGCTGGATGTTGATCCTTCCACTGGCGATCCCGAGCTACATTCTCGGCTTCCTCACGGTGGCGACGGTCGGGCGCACCGGGCCCGTGCAGGACCAGTGGCGGTCGTGGTTCGGCACCTCGGCCTGGTTCCCTCCGGTCGAGTCGCTGGGTGGTGCGATCGTCGCCTTCACGCTCGTGCTCTACCCCTACGTGTACCTGCTGGCGCGGGCGGCGTTGCGTGACCAGGCGCCCGCCGCCTACCAGGCGGCGCGCGTGCTCGGCGCCTCGCCGTCGGAAGCGGCCCGGCGCGTGGTGCTGCCGCTGGTGCGGCCGGCGATCGCAGCCGGTGCGGCGGTGGTGATGATGGAGACCCTGACCGACTTCGCCACCGTGCAGTACTTCGGGGTCGACACCGTGGCGGTCGGCGTGTTCCGGATCTGGCGTGGCACCTACGACCGCGACGCAGCGGCCGAGATCGCATCGCTCGTCCTTGCGTTCTCGCTGGTGGCGATCGGCATCGAACGCGTCTCGCGACGGGGTGCACGGTTCGCCCAGGCGAGCGGCGCCGGCGGCGCCTTCGAGCAACGCCGGATCGGCGGGTGGCGTGCGATCGCCGCGTCGGCGGCGTGCGGTGCGGTCGTGGTGGCGGCGTTCGTCGGGCCGGTCGTCCAGCTGGCGTGGTGGGCGGTCGCCGAGCAGGCCGGCGAACGCGGCACGCCGCTGATCGACGAGTACCCGGGCTATCTCTGGCACTCCCTGCAGCTGATCGCCGCCACGGTGGCCGTCTGCGTCGGCGTCGCCGTCCTGCTCACGAATGCGGAGCGCTTCGGGCATCCGCGCCTCACCCGGCTCGCCGCACGCGCGGTCGCCGTCGGCTACGCCGTGCCCGGCCCGGTGGTGGGGATCGGCGTGCTGTTGGCGGTGGTCGGCGTCGATCGCATGCTGGGAGCGGTGGGGTTGCAGCTGCCGGGCGCGGTGACGACCGGGTCGTTCCTGATCCTGGTGTGCGCCTACTGCGTCCGCTTCCTGGCGCCGGGTGTCGGTGCCGCCGAGTCGGGCTTGGCGCAGGTCTCCGACGAGACGACCGCCTCGGCGCGCACGCTCGGTGCCGCTCCCGGCCAGGTGGTGCGGCGCGTGCACCTGCCGATGACCGCCCCCTCGTTGCTGTCGGCTGCCGTGCTGGTCGGGGTCGACGCACTCAAGGAACTCCCGATCGTGCTGCTGCTGCGGCCGTTCGGCTTCGACACGCTCCCGGTCTGGGTCTACAACCTGGCCTCCGAGTCGCGCTACCAGCAAGCGGCGTTGCCGGCGTTGTCGATCGTCGTCGTCGCCTTGCTGCCGGTCTACCTGCTCTCGCGCCGGCTCGACGGCCCACGGGTGTGAGCATCGATCCCGAGCCGACACACTGTGCGGTCGGCATGCATGCGCTCCACCTCATCGACGTCGTCAAGCGGTTCGGGGCGACCCGGGCGGTCGACGGCGTCTCGCTGTCGGTGGCCGATGCCGAGGTGTTGGCGCTCGTGGGGCCGAGTGGCTGCGGCAAGTCGACCCTGCTGCGGATGATCGCCGGGCTGCACGCCGTCGACGCAGGACGCGTCGAACTGGGCGGACGTGTCGTCGACGACGGCGACCGGTTCGTGCCGCCGGAGCGGCGACGGGTCGGTCTCGTCTTCCAGGAGCACGCCCTGTTCCCGCACCTCACCGTGGCCGGCAACGTGGAGTTCGGCGTGCGCGACGACACGGCGCCGGCACGCGCCGTCGAGATGCTCGAACTGGTCGGATTGGCCGCCTACGCAGACCGCCATCCGCACGAGCTGTCGGGAGGTGAACGCCAGCGCGTGGCGCTCGCCAGAGCGCTCGCCCCGCGCCCGTCGCTGTTGCTGCTCGACGAGCCCTTCGCCAGCCTCGACCCCAACCTGCGCGGTCGGGTGCGCGACGACGTGATGTCGATCGTGCGCGCCTCGCGCACGCCGATCGTGTTCGTGACCCACGACCGCCAGGACGCACTCGCGGTCGGCGATCGGATCGCCGTGTTGGACGCCGGCCGCTTGGTCCAGATCGGGTCTCCGATCGACGTGTTCCACCACCCGGCCAGCCGGTTCGTGGCTGGCTTCATGGGCGAGGCCGACTTCGTACCGACGCTCGCGATCCGCGCCGATCTGCACGGCGGTGTCGAGCCCGGTCTCGCCGACGATGCGGTCGTCATGATCCGCCCGGACGACGTCGAACTCGTGCCGTCCGAGCACGGCGATGCGATCGTCGAGGCGGCCGAGTTCCGTGGCAACGACTGGTGCTACACCGTCCGGCTCGCGTCCGGGTCGGCGGTTCGTTCGTTGCGGTCGCACCTCGACCAGCTCCCGGTGGGCGCCCGCGTCGAGGCCCGCCTGCGACCCGGTCACCCGCCGATCGTCATGCCGTGAACCCCGCCGTCGACGGGACGCGGTCTGCCGGGCGCCAGCGCCGACACTCAGCCGCACCGGACGAGGGTGGCCGAGCCGATCGTGACGCTCGATAGCGTCGCTGCGTGGCCGAGGTCCCGCACCACTGGTTCGAACCGCTCGCCGATCACCTCGGCTCGGCGTACCTGCGCTACTCGTTCACGAAAGGCACCCGGCACGAGGTCGACCACGTGGTCGAGGCCTTGGCGCTGACACCCGGGATGCGCGTGCTCGACGTCGGCTGCGGACCCGGACGGCACGCCCTGGAGCTGGCGCGACGTGGCATCACCGTGCACGGGATCGACATCGCCGAACGGTTCGTCGACCTGGCGCGGCGAGCGGCCGCCGACTCGTCGATGGCAGGAGCCACGTTCGAGCGGCGCGACGCACGCGAGATGCGGTTCGAGGCCGAATTCGACGCCGCCATCTGCCTGTGCCAGGGCGGATTCGGACTGATGACCGCCGACGGAGACGACGCGCAGGTCCTGGCCGGGATCGCACGCGCCTTGCGGCCGGGTGGGCGGCTGGCGCTCACCGCCTTCAGCGCCTTCTTCGTCGTCAAGCACTGGGCCGACGATTCCGGTGCCGAATTCGACCCCGCCTCCGGCGTCAACCACGAGCACACCGAGATCCGAAACGAGGATGGGGTGGCCCGGCCGGCCGAGTTGTGGACGGGGTGCTACACGCCACGTGAACTGAGGCTGCTGTGCGACGCCCACGGTCTGCGTGCCGACTCGATCAGCAGCGTCGAGCCGGGCGCCTACGGTCTGAACCCGCCCACCGTGGATTCCGCCGAGTACCTCCTCCTGGCGACGCGTCTCGCCTGATCCGGGGCGGCGACGACCGGTCGGAAGGTCAGGACACCCCTGCTAGCATGGTTGGCTGCACTGTGGACGCTCGCGTCAGGTGCGCTGCCCCTTATCCGATTCCGAAAGCAGTACGTCCCTTGTCCGACACCATGACCAATCCCTCCGACACGAACTCCAACTTCGGGACGTTCGACGAGGAGGGGAACTACACCCCGCGCCAGATCACCTCGAATGATCTCGGCATGAGTTTTGCCGATGCGATCGCCGGCACGATCGTCGAAGTCGAGGACGGCCAGGTCGTCATGGGCACCGTCGTCAAGATCGACAAAGACGAAGTGCTGCTCGACATCGGCTACAAGAGCGAGGGTGTCATCCCGAGCCGCGAGCTGAGCATCCGCAACGACGTCGACCCGTCCGAGGTCGTCAGCTTGGGTGAGCAGATCGAAGCGCTCGTGCTCACCAAGGAAGACAAGGAAGGCCGTCTGGTCCTCTCCAAGAAGCGCGCGCAGTACGAGCGTGCCTGGGGTGCGATCGAGGCCAAGAAGGAAGCCGACGCAGTCGTCGAGGGTCCGGTCATCGAAGTCGTCAAGGGCGGCTTGATCGTCGACATCGGCTTGCGCGGCTTCCTGCCGGCATCGCTGGTGGAACTCCGACGCGTGCGCGATCTGGCGCCGTACATCGGCACCACGGTCCAGGCCAAGATCATCGAGCTCGACAAGAACCGCAACAACGTCGTGTTGTCACGCCGGGCGTTCCTCGAAGAGACGCAGAAGGAGACCCGCGACAGCTTCCTCACCAACCTCAAGGTCGGCGAGGTGCGCGAGGGGACGGTCTCGTCGGTGGTGTCGTTCGGCGCATTCGTCGATCTCGGCGGCATGGACGGCCTGATCCACGTCAGCGAGCTGTCGTGGAAGCACGTCGACCACCCGGGTTCGGTCGTGGCCGTGGGCGACAAGGTCAAGGTCCAGGTGCTCGACGTCGACATGAGCCGTGAGCGGATCAGCCTGTCGCTGAAGGCCACCCAGGCCGACCCGTGGCAGGAGTTCGCCGAGGGCCACGCGGTTGGTCAGCTGGTCTACGGCCGGGTCACCAAGCTCGTGCAGTTCGGTGCCTTCGTGCAGGTCGGCGATGGCATCGAGGGTCTCGTCCACATCTCGGAGATGTCGGCCCACCACGTCGATTCGCCCGAGCAGGTCGTCACGCCGGGCGAGGAACTGTGGGTCAAGATCATCGATCTCGATCTGCCCCGTCGCCGCATCAGCCTGTCGATCAAGCAGGCTGCCGAAGGTGGCGAACTGGCCGCCGAGTACCGCGAGCACTTCGAGGTCGACGCCGAGGGCAACTGGCAGACGTCGAGCGAAGAGGTCGAGGCTGCCTGGGCCGAGTTCGAGAGCGCCGATGCCGGCGAGGCCGGTGAGGCCGGTGCTGCCGGTGAGGCAACCGTCGAGGCCGTCGAGGCCGTCGAGGCCGTGGCCCCGGAGGCCTGATCCGCCGTGCTGCTGGTCGGTTTGACCGGCGGTATCGGCTCTGGAAAATCCACCGTGTCGGCGATGTTGGCCGAGCGCGGTGCCGTGATCGTCGACGCTGACCAGATCGCTCGCGATCTGCAGGCTCCCGGTTCCCCGATGCTGGCGGCGATGGCCGACCGGTTCGGATCGCACATCCTGCAAGGCGACGGTTCGCTCGATCGAGCGGCCGTCGCCTCGTTGGTGTTCGGGGACGGGGACGAGCAGCGCACGGCGCTCCACGCCCTCAATGCCATCACCCATCCGGCGATCCGGGCCGAGATCCAGGCCCAGATCGACGTCCATCGGGGTTGCGACCACATCGTCGTGCTGGACTTCCCGCTGTTGGGGGAGAACCCCCGCGACGACCTGGCGGCGACGGTGGTCGTCGACATCGCCCCGGAGTTGGCGATCGAGCGACTGGTCCGGTTCCGCAACATGAGCAAGATCGATGCCCGCAACCGGATCGCCAGCCAGATCAGCCGTGAGCAGCGTCTCGCCGCAGCGACGCACGTGATCGACAACAATGCCGACCGGGTTCACCTCGCCGCCGAGGTGGATGCGGTCTGGTGTGCACTGACGAGCGGTCTGGGCGATCCCGCACGCTGAGCAACCACGCATTCCGAGCAACCGTCACCGATTACCACGCTTGGTGCTCGAAGACTCAACTCTCCGTGAGCTTTGGTGAGCTGATCCTCAAATCTTGACGCCTTGGGCGTTCTCAGTCTCACGTATGGTGAGATTTTATGTATGGTGCAGGGATATGACGACACTCGAGTACCCGTCGTTCCTGGATTTGGCGGCGTCGACGCGCCGACACCCGGGCCGCCACTCGGCGAGACGCAGCACCACGCGACGCACCGTGGTCGCCCGTCGGGTGGCGGCTCCGCAGGCGGTCGGGTCATCGACGATCGTCCATCGTCCTGCCGGTCAGGCGGTCACGATCACTCGCGAGCAGGTGCTGCGGGGCGAGATCGTCGACGAACTGTGGAACCACTACGTCGCCAGTTTCCAGCCGCTCACGATGTTGGCGGCGCAGTCACAGCAATCCGACCGCGCCGAGTTCGAACGGCTGCTGGGCCTCCCCGAGGTCACCAAGTTCGTCGCCTGGTGTGCCGGGCAGCCGGTCGGCTTGACGGTGGTCACCAATGCGCTCGATCTCGTGCCGGAACTGAGCCCCGGGTTCCTCCGCCGTCGCTACCCGGATCACGCTGCCCGCAACGCGATCTTCGTGGGCGTGTACGTGTCGGTGTCGCCGACCTTCCGGAGTCTGACCCTCGCGCAGCGTCTGTATCTCGAGTGTTGGCAGCTCACCGCAGAATCTGGCGGCGTGTTGGTGATCGACGTGTGCGAGCACAATCGCCAGCAGTCCCGCCTCGAGGACCTCCTGCCTCGCATGGCCCGCGCCTTCCCGGGCGCCTCGGTCGCCGAGATCGATCGCCAGACCTGGTACGCGATGGAGCTGCCACATCCCATGCTGGGCGGCCGTCGGCGCTGAGCAGGCGTGCGGGCTCAGGAGCGGATGCGGGTCCGTTCGCACTCGATGGGCGACTGAGCATCCGCTCGTTGACCGTTGACGCGTTCGATTTCGGCGGCGGCGTCGTGGGGGCTCATCGGGCGTCCGAGCAGGAATCCCTGCATCGATGTGCAACCCAGCCGGGCGAGTGTTTCGACCTGCAACCGGTTCTCGACTCCCTCGGCGACCGGCTCCAGGTCGAGCGCTTCGGCCATGGCGACGATGGCGCGCACCAGCGAGGTGCTGGACGCGTCGAGCGCCAGCCCGGCGACGAACGATCGATCGATCTTGACCCGGTCCACCGGGAACCGTTTCAGGTACGAGAGCGAGGAGTAGCCGGTGCCGAAATCGTCGATCGCCAACCGCACGCCGAGCGAACGCAACCCGTTCAGGATCGCCAGCGTGCCGATCGAGTCCTCGATCAACACCCGTTCGGTGATCTCGAGCCACAGGTGCTCGCCGGCGAGACCGTGACGCAGCAGGACGTCGGCGACGGTGTCGACGAAGTCGTGCGAACGCAGTTGGCGTGGCGAGACATTGACCGAGACGTACATGTCGTCGCCGCCGGGAACGGTCCTCCGCCACCAAGCCGCCTGTCGGCAGGCCTCGTCGAGCACGAACGCGCCGAGTGCCACGATCAGCCCGGAGTCCTCGGCGATCGGGACGAACTCACTGGGCGACACCGACCCGTCCCGCCCGTTCCAGCGCGCCAATGCCTCGAATCCGGTGATCCGGCCCCGCTGATGGTCGACGATCGGCTGGAACGCAACCGTGATCTCGTCGCCGGCGATGGCCTGCCGAAGGGCGCGTTCGAGCTCGATCCGCCTGGCGATGTTGGTATGCATCGAGTCGTCGTACGTCGTCACGCCATCCCTGCCGGTTTCCTTGGCTCGGTACATCGCCGTGTCGGCCTCTTGCAGCAGTTGGCTGGCGGACACGCGCCGTTGCTTGCTGTTCGTCACGCCGATGCTGGCAGCGATGAACGCTTCCCCCTCGTCGACCATGTACGGGAGCCGAAGCGTTCGGCGCACGCGGGCGGCGAGGTCGAGGGCGGACGTGGCATCGCAGCCGGGTACGACCACCACGAACTCGTCACCGGACTGCCGGGACACGATCGAACCCGACGGGGCGACCGCCTTGAGGCGGTCGGCGACGCGTCGGAGCACCTCGTCGCCCGCGGCGTGCCCCATCGAGTCGTTCACGAACTTGAAGTGATCGAGGTCCATGAACAGCACGGCGACGTCGGCGTTGGTCGTCATCATCCGCTCCACGGTGTCGAGCAGGAGTCGACGCGTCGGCAGCGCGGTGAGGTCGTCATGGGTGGCACGATGGTAGAGCTCGGTCGACAGGTTCATCTGCTGACGGGCGGCGTCCGCGACCCTGGCGATCGCCGTCGCCGCCAAGGCGGCGGCGATCACGATCACGACCAGCGGCGCCGGACCGCGACGGTGCATGGCCATGATCACGACCGGCATCATCATGGCGATTCCGACCGCCAGCAACCGTCGTCGCTGCACGCCGGTGGGCAGCTCGATCGGCGTCGTGATCAACGTCGACGACGGGTGCAGGAGCGATGCTCCGAGGCACACGGCGGTCAGGGTGTACGGGAGGTCGATCAACCCACCGGGGATCGACGTCGCCCCGATCTCGCTGGCGGCGTACAACATGTCGCCGGTGAACAGGCCGACGGTGCTGGCGAGCACGAGGGTGAGCGATGGGGTCCGTCCCCCGCCGAACGACAACCTGGCGGCCAGCATCATGATGCAGATCGACAGCGCCGGATAGACCGACACCGCGAGGCGTGCGACGATCCAGGTGTCGGGCTGGTTGAGCGTGGGTGCGATCAGGGTTTCGTAGACGACCAGGGCCGATGCGGCGGCGATCAGCATCCCGTCCATGACGCGGTCGGCTGACCGATCGCCGCGAGCCCGGCTGAAACCGAGCAATCCGGCACCGAACAGCAGGTAGGCCGGCACTGCGAACACGTCGGGAAGCAGCGATCGACCAGCGCTCAGATCGCTCGAGGTCTGGTAGAACTCGCTTGCAACGCCGGCGACCAGCCACAACATCGACGCCAACGCGATCAGTCGCCACGGAGCGATCTTGGTCGGTTGATTGCGTCGGATCCCGACCAATCCGATCACGATCGCCAACGTCAGCACGACCGGGTACAGCAACTCGCCGAACACGCCGGTGGCGTGCACCCCGGCGACCGCGACCAGCCCGGCGACGCTCCACCACGTCGCGCGTGTGGACACCGGTGCGGGCGATGCGCGCTCGACCCCCCACGCGTGCAGCGGTGCCCAGACGGAATTCACACAGTCCTATCGGTCGGGAGGGGTTCCCGCTTGATGACCGACCGAATGTGCGTACGCTCTCGCCGATGCCGATCTGGTCGTTGTTGCTCGCCGCTGCCGGCCTGATGGCGTTGGTGAATTTGGTGGGGGGTCGCCACCGACCGGGTCGTGCTCGAGTCGGTCGCCAAACCGGCGACGATCGGTCTGCTGATCGCCGTGGCGGCGACCGCAGGGACGCCCGGTACCGACGTGCGGACCTGGTTGGTGATCGGCGCCGTACTCGGTCTGGTCGGCGACGTCTCCCTGCTCTCCGATGCCGATCCCGCCTTCATGATCGGACTGGGTGCGTTCGCGCTCGGACACCTGGCGTACGTGGCGGCCGCCGTGTCGGCCGGATTCGACGTGTGGTGGGCGATCCCCGGCGCGGTGTTCATGCTCGGCCTGCTGTGGTTCCGGTTCGCGGGTCGCACGGTTCCGGGGGCACGCCGGGCGGGAGGTGCGGTGTTGGCCGGGGCGGTGGTCTGCTACGCCTGTGTGATCTCGGCGATGGTCGTGAGTGCCTGGGGGACCGGTGCAGCGCTGGCGTGCCTCGGGGCGACCCTGTTCGCGGTGAGCGATTGGGTGTTGGGGCATCGCAAGTTCGTGGGTCCGATCGTCGGCGGTCGGCTGTCGGTGATGATTCCGTACCACGTCGGACAGGCGCTGCTGATCGTGGGCCTGGCCACCGCGGGCTGACGTGTCGGCCCGGTACGGTGGTGCCGTGTCGGGTTGCTGGGTGTTCGGATACGGCTCGCTGGTCAGCCCTGCCTCGTTCGGAGCGACGGTCGGCCGCAACGTCATGGTCGGTGTCGACTTCTTCGCCGCCGATGTCGTCGGCTACGGCCGGCGCTGGAACTACGGCGTGATGCACACCGCCGGCTTCTGGCGTGACGCGGCGGGTGTCGAGCGCGAGCGCACGATCGTCGCCCTGGGCGTCGTCGCCGAACCCGGAGAGGCGGTCAACGGTGTGGTGGGCTGGGTCGACGATGACGAGTTGGTGGCGCTCGACCGACGCGAGCGTCACTACGACCGGGTCGACGTCGCCGATTCGTGCACGATCCACGGTGCGGTCGACGTGCGCGGATCGATCGTGGTGTACGTGCCCAATCCGGACGCCATCGGTCACTACGAGTCGGCGCGCGATCGCGGTGAGGCGGCGATCGAGCTCCGGTACTGGGAACTGGTCGACCGTGCCTTCGCCGCGCTCGGACCAGATCAACAGCGCCGATACCACGACACCACACCGGCGCCGGACGTCCCTGTTCTCACGCTGCGCCGGGAGGCGACGCCGTCGCCTCCGTCGGGCTGACGACCGGGGGCGAACGCTCGTGTCGGCTGGCTGCTCTATGGTATGGGTCTGATGTTGGACTGAACGTTGGTCCGTACGGTCTGGAGAGGTGTGACATGAACACCGTGCAACTCGTCGGCGAGGTCACCGATCGACCGTTCAGGCCGGGCGCTGGCGCCCGCACCGTGATCAAGATCCGCGTGCACGACGACGCCAGCAACCGCTTCGACAATCTCGAGTTCGACGCGTTTGGGACCCCAGGTGATTTCGGGCTGCGGTTGTACACGGGTGATCGGGTGGCGGTGCGCGGCCGCCTGGAGGACCGCCAGTTCACCGAGCACGGTGAGACCGTCAACGAGATCCGGATCGTCGCCAACCACATCGAACTCGTGAAGCGGGCGAGTGACGGTCAACCGCGTCAGCGCCCCGAGGGCGACGTCGCCGAGTGATCTCGATCAGTGCGAACACCCGTTCGCACTGATCGCGAGAGGGCGATATTGTGGTGCCATGAGCGCCCCCGCAGCCGCCGTGACCGACCCCGTGTTCCGGGTCGAATCCGAGTTCCAGCCTGCCGGCGACCAGCCCACGGCGATCGCCTCGTTGGCGGCGGGGATCGAGGCCGGGGAGCGGTTCCAAACCCTGCTCGGCATCACCGGTTCGGGCAAGTCGGCCACCATGGCGTGGACGATCGAACAGGTCCAGCGACCCACGCTGATCCTGGCCCCCAACAAATCCCTGGCTGCCCAGCTGGCGCAGGAGATGCGCGAGTTCTTCCCCAACAATCGGGTCGAGTACTTCGTCAGCTATTACGACTACTACCAACCCGAGGCCTACATCCCGTCCAGCGACACCTTCATCGAGAAGGACAGCTCGATCAACGACGAGATCGACCGATTGCGGCACTCGGCCACTGCCGCGCTGCTGACCCGGCGCGACGTGATCGTGGTCGCCTCGGTGAGCTGCATCTACGGCATGGGCAACCCCGAGGAGTACAAGGGCAACCTGCTCGATCTGTCGGTCGGGATCGACTACGACATGCGCAGCATCCTGCGCCGTCTGGTCGACATGCAGTACGACCGCAACGACGCCTCGCTCGTGCGCGGCAAGTTCCGGGTACGCGGCGACACGATCGAGGTCCACCCGGCCTACGAGGAATCGGTGCTGCGGATCGAGATGTTCGGCGACACGGTGGACCGCCTCACGCGCATCGACCCACTCACCGGGGAAACGCTCGAGGACATGAAGCGCTCGTTCGTGTTCCCGGCCACGCACTACGTGACCGGCAACGAGCGGATGGCGGTGGCGGTCGGCAAGATCGAGGCGGAACTGCAGGTCCGACTCAAGCAGTTCGAGGAAGAGGGCAAGCTGCTCGAGGCGCAACGGCTTCGCATGCGAACGCAGTACGACCTCGAGATGATCAGTGAGGTCGGCTACTGCAACGGGATCGAGAACTACTCGATGCACATCGACGGTCGCGAGTACGGCGAACCGCCGTTCACGCTGCTCGACTACTTCCCCGACGACTTCTTGTTGGTGATCGACGAGAGCCACGTCGCCGTTCCGCAGTTGCACGGCCAGTACGCCGGCGACCGCAGCCGCAAGGACATCCTGGTCGAGCACGGGTTCCGGTTGCCATCGGCACGCGACAACCGGCCGCTCACGTTCGAGGAGGTGCTGGAGCGCATCAATCAGTGTGTGTTCCTGTCCGCCACGCCGAGCCAGTACGAACTGCGTGTGTCGACCCAGGTGGTCGAGCAGATCGTTCGGCCGACCGGGCTGGTCGATCCGGAGGTGATCGTCAAGCCGACCAAGGGTCAGATCGACGACCTGATGGAACTCGTCACCGGTCGCGTCACCAACGGCGAGCGCGTGCTGGTGACCACGCTCACCAAGAAGATGGCCGAGGATCTCACCGAGTACCTGTTGGAACAGGGGCTCCGTGTGCGGTACCTGCATTCCAACATCGACACGATTCAACGGATCGAGATCCTGCGCGGGCTGCGGCTCGGCGAGTTCGACGTGCTGGTCGGCATCAACCTGTTGCGGGAGGGCCTCGACCTGCCGGAAGTGTCGTTGGTTTGCATTCTCGACGCCGACAAGGAAGGGTTCCTGCGCAGTCAGACCTCGTTGATCCAGATGATCGGACGCGCCGCTCGAAACGTGTCGGGTCAGGTCGTGATGTACGCCGATCGGATGACCGACTCGATGAACTACGCGATCAGCGAGACCTCGCGACGTCGCCAACTCCAGATCGCCTACAACACGGAACACGGGATCGAACCGGCCACGATTCGCAAGGCGGTCGGCGACATCCTGTCGCTGCTGCGTCCCGACGACTCGGCGCCGGTGCCGGGCAAGGATCGTCGCCGGGTACGCGAACGAGAGAAGGTCCAACGCGAGCTGAAGTCGCTTCCACAGCAGGAGCTCGGTCGGCTCATCCAGACGCTCGAGGAAGAGATGCACGAGGCCAGCGCCGAACTCAAGTTCGAGTACGCGGCTCGCCTGCGTGACGAGATTAACGAGCTGCGTCGCGAGCTGCGCGACGCCCAGTGACACGCTCCCGCCGGTTCGGGCGGGCCGCCAGCGAACCGAGTACCGCAGCGGCGATCATCGCCGCTGCGGCCGCCGACCACCAGCGCGAGCCGAGCCGGTCGACCTGGGCTGCGGCGGCGGTGATGCCGACCCCGCCCAGGCCCCACGCCCCGACGGTGAAGATCCAGCGACGATCGAGCCGACTCGCCGACGCCGGGGCGGCGGTCACGAGCCGGCGCGCCACGTGGATCGCCTCGGCGGCGCACACCATCAACACAGCGCCCAAGCCGGCGATCACCGTCCGATCGAAACGCGCATCGACTGGAACGAGAGCGACGCCCAACAAGCCCACCACCACACCGTGGTGGATCGGTAGTCGGAATCGGGCTGCGGCCACGATGCCCGCCACCGACAGCACGGCGAGCGCGATCCGGAGCCAGAGCGTGGCCCCACCGGCGGCCACGCCGAGCGAACCGGCGCTGCCCGCACAGGTCACGGCGGCTGCCGTCCAGCCGCGCACGAGCGTCCGTGTGCGTGGATCGAGGTCGACGACGTTCAACGTCGGCCTCCGACCGGCGACATTCGGCGTTCGAGCGCCCGGAGCGCGGCGGCGGCGATCATGGCGTCGTTGCCCGCCGCCGCGTGGTCGGTACCGAGCCGGCACACGACGACCCTGATCCCTTGGCGCCGGAGGGCGGCCACCTGCTCGTCGAACAGGAGTTGTCGGAGTCGGCCGATCTGCTCGGGGAGCTTCGGCAGATCGGCCCGCAGCGCCTCACCGATGTCGAGTGCGATCACGTGCACCGCATGCCCCGAGGCTCGCCACGTCAGCAACCGTGCGATCGTCGCAGGGCGTGCCAAGGGCGAGATCGCCACGATGTCTGCATCGGCCGGGATCGCCGCGATCCCACGATCGGACTGTGAGGGCGGTGCGTCGATGCTGGCGTGCGAGGCTCGCAACAAGGCACCGAAGATCGCATGGTTGGCGCGACGGCCCGACTGCGGCGGCAGCCAGACCGGCTGGGCGCCCTCGGCCAGGAATGCGACCCGGTCGTTGGCCGCAAGGTGGGACCGGGCGAGTGACCATGCCAGGCGTCCGCCGAGTGTGATCGCCCGCTGGGAGAGTTGTGAGTGACGTCGCAGCGCATCGGGGAACGAGTCGACGGCGACGACCAGGTTGCCGGATCGTTCCGGGATGCGCTGATTGACCGACGGATGGTCGCGCCGCAACGTCGCCGCCCAGTTCAGGTCGCGAAGTCGGTCACCCGGCTGATAGTCGCGCAGCTCGGCGAAGTCGTATCCGCCGGCGCCGACCAGACGCGTACGGTGCACTCCGGCACCGGCGTACGGTCGGCCCAGCGGCATCGGATCATGCGGCCCGATCGGACGCGGCAGCACCGTGATCTCGGGAACGTCGATCGGGATCGACTGGCGTTGCAGGAGCGAACCGTGATCGACGATCCTGAACAGCAGCCTCCCAGGTGACGATCGACCCCAACGTTCGGCCCGCATCGAGAAGCCGAGTGCCGCCGGGCGCTCCGCCTCGACGGGTATCGACCAGGCCCAGGGCGAATCATCAGGCGGCGCGAACAGCGACGTGGTGCGTTCGAGCATGATCTCGACGGATGTGCCCGCAGGTGTGTTGACATCGATCCGTCCGTCGACGACGGCGCCTTCGACGCAGCGCTCGCTGTCGATCGTCAACCTGACCGCGATCGGCGTCGACGCCGACCGCCGAGTCCCGAGCATGGCGGCGATCGCGAACGGCACGCCGACGACCATCAACCGCAGGCCTCCTCCGAGCAGGGCCGCCACCGACGCGGCGATGGTGATCGACACGTACAGCCCCAGCCGCTCGTCGCGCTGAGGCGACAGCACAAGGCGCCGCTCGACGACGATCGATCGGTTCACCGCCATGACGGTGCCGGAACCGCCTCGACGATCGTCTTGACGATCTCGGCGTTCGTGGTCCCCCTCGCCCAGGCCTGGTCGGAGGCCACGACTCGGTGGGCGAGGCACACCACTGCCGCTGACCGAACGTCGTCCGGCGTGGCGAACTCACGCCCCGCAAGCAGGGCGAGCGCGCGCGCCACGCCGACCAGCGCCAGACTGCCGCGCGGGCTGGCGCCGAGCAGCAGATCACGGTTGGAACGTGTACGGCGCACGATCTCGATCGCGTACTCGACGACCACACGTTCGGCGTGCACGGTTTCGTAGGTGCGTCGCACGGCGAGCAGACGCGAGACGTCCGAGACGGCGGAGATCGTGATCTCGTCGCCGGTGCGTGCCAGGCGTCGCTCGATCACCTCGATCTCGTCGTCGCGGGTCGGGTATCCGATCGTGGTGCGGAGCGCGAATCGATCGAGCTGGGCCTCTGGCAACGGGTAGGTGCCCTCCGACTCGATCGGGTTCTGGGTGGCGACCACGAAGAACGGGTCGGGGAGTGGGTGCGACTCGCCGTCAGCAGTGACCTGTGACTCCTGCATCGCCTCCAGCAGGGCCGACTGGGTCTTGGCGGGGGCGCGGTTGATCTCGTCGGCCAGCACGACGTTGGCGAACACCGGGCCGGAACGGAAGCGTGGTTGGCGCGTGGTGAGATCGATGATCGTGGTCCCGGTGATGTCGGCGGGGAGCACGTCGGGTGTGAACTGCACGCGCGAGAACTGGAGCCCGCTGGCGGCCGCGAACGATCGCGCCATCATCGTCTTGGCCACACCGGGCACGTCGTCGAGCAACACGTGTCCACCCATCACGAACCCGGCCACGAGCAGTTCGATCGCGGCCCGCTTGCCGACCACGGCGCGTTCGATCTCGTCGACGATCGTGGCCAGATGGGCGGCCGCCAGTTCGGCGTTTCGGCGTGGGTCGCTGGTGTCGGTCATGAACGCTCCGTCATGGGTCGCATCGTCGAGTCGATCTGCGTGACTCATGTGGCGTCGAGTTGGTCGAGTTGGTCGAGTTCGTCGAGCACGTGGGTGAGGTCGTGGGTCCGGATCGCCGCGGGGTGGTCGGCGTCGAGTTCCACGAGGTGACGCAACCGGTCACCGATCACGTGGTCGATCGCCGCACGGTGCTCCGGCCGGTCGAGGTGGAGCCGGTGTCGGTCGAGCAGCCGCCCGGCCAGCACGGTGCGCAGCCGCCCGGCCAGGGTGGCCGAGATCGTGGCAGGCGATTCGGTCACCATGCGCACCAACTCGGTGACGTCGGGGGTCTCGATCGTCGGTGGCAGGTTGAGCGGGTCAGGAACGAACGCTCGGGCGTCGGCGTACTCGTAGCGTTCCGCGAGCCGGTGCAGCACCGGCGCCACGCAGGCGCCGACGATGACCACCAAGACCAGCCGGCCGATGGCTGCGGCGTGCCCGGGTTGCATCAGGGCAACCATGATCGCAGTCAGGGCGCCGACGACGGCGACCGCTCTCACACGTGCTCCGAGACGAGCGTGTGGATGATCGACCGCAGGGCTGCTTCGGCGTGGTCGGCATCGCGATCGGTGATCGGGCGCGTGCTGAAACGTGCCAACTCGAAGACGTCGACCACGTTCGCGATCGATGCTGCCGGAAGCCTGGGGGAGGCGAGGCAGCGGGCGAGGTAGCGTCGCGGCGTATCGGCAGGGCGGTGGACGAACCCGAGCAGTCCGAGTTCGTGTTGCATGCGTCCGTAGGCGAAGCGGATGCGAGTCCGTGGATCCCCGTCGCCGGCGAGGCCTTCGAGCGCACGCTGCAGCGCCGCCGCCAGTTCGGCATCGTCGATGTCGTCGGCGGGTTCGGGTTCCAGCGCCAGCCCCGATCGGAGCAGGATCGGTTGGCGTGCACGGGCGCGCAGCTCGGACCGACTGGCGAAGAACATCATCGCCGCCCCGAGGCCGAGCAACGCGATGCACAGCACCGTGATCGAGAACCAACTGCTGACGTCGGCCGGTCGGCGGCGGTCGGCGTTGTTCGAGGGTATCGGTGGCGTCGGTTCGCCGGTCGCCTCCCCACCGACCACGCCCGGCTGCTCGACCGATGCGCCGATGACCGCACGGTCGGACTCGGTCGTGGTGGCAACGCCGGCGATCGCCCCCAGTGTCACGCCGGCCAGCAACAAGCCGGCCGTTCCGATGGCGACGCCGTGCATCGGTCGGTGCCGGCGGCCGATCTGGAGGGCGATGCTCGCCGTGGCCGCGACGGCGAGACCCACGAGCGCTCCCACCAGCGCCGCCGTGATCGGCCAGGCGTTCCCCGAACGCGGGGGATCGCCGCCGATCACGCCCCCACCTGCCAGCAGACCTGCGGCCGCTGCGATCGCCGCCGCTCGCCATCCGATCGCCACGCGGTCGACTGTACATCGGTCGGCCCGCCCGCTGGTCGGCACGAAGCATGGGGAGTGCTCCCCCCTGACCGCCTCGGGGTGGCTCGGTACCGTCGATCCCATGCAACTCCTGCTCCGCCTCGCGTTCGACGAGCACGTCGTCGCACCGCGCGACATCGTGGTCGAGGTGTGCCCCGAGCACTCGATCGACGATGTCGTGGCGTCGGTCGGCGCTCACCTCGGACGGCCCGTGGGAGGCCTGTTCTGCCGCCGCCGACAGGTCCGATTGGACCCGCGGTGGGCGGTCGTCGAGAGCGGAGTGCTCGATGGTGACGAACTGGTGGTGGTCGATACATCGATCGAGCCCACGCAGCAGCTGGTCACACGCGGCCCGGTGTTGCTCGACATCGTCGCCGGGCCCGACTCCGGCGCGTCGATCGTGGTCGCGCCGGGGACGTGGCAGATCGGACGTGGCGCCGGGGTGGACGTGCCCGTCTCGGACCCGACCGTGTCGCGTCGCCACGCACTGATCTCGGTGGAACGCGGCGGGACCGTCACGATCACCCCGTCGTCCGACTCGGCGCCGACGCTGGTCGACGACGTGGCGATCCACGCCCCGGTCGAACTGGGGGCGGGCGAACTGGTGACGCTGGGCGGCACGCGGTTCGCGGTCCGGCCGGCGACGTGGGGTGCCCCGAGTCCGGCGGAACCATTCGGCCGGGTCGATTTCCACCGCACCCCGTACCGCCACCCGCTGCTGGCGACGGAGTCGGTCGAGCAGATCGGACCGGTTCCCCGCCGACCTGAGCGGCGACGTTTCGCGCTGTTGTCGGTGGCGGTGCCGATCACTGCCGGGCTCGTCATGTATGCCTTCGCCCGCCAGCCGCAGTTCCTGGCGTTGATGTTGCTCTCGCCCGTGATGCTCGTGGCCCAGACGGTCGAGGATCGTCGGTCGGGACGACGCCAGGGACGCCTCGATGTGGCTCGGTTCGAAGCCGATCTCGTCGAACATCGTGCGCGGCTGGCGGCCCGACGCGATGCCGAGGGCCGGGAGCGGCGCCAGGCTGCGCCCGACGTCGCCGACCTGGCGCGCAGGGCAGCGCTGCGCACCCCGGATCTGTGGTCGCGAGGGCGCGCCGCGCCCGACCTGCTTCGTCTGCGGCTCGGGCTGGGCACGCTCCCGACGGCGTTCCGGATCGAGGTCGAGCGGGGCGGTGACATTGACCTGCGACTGGCGACCGAACGCACGCTCGATGGGCTGACCTCGATGGATCACGTGCCGGTCACCGTCGACCTCGACCAGCGTGTCGTCGCCGTGCATGGGGATCGACGCGGCGTCGACGGTCTGGTCGCGTCACTGATGGTCCAGGCCGCATGCCTGCACAGCCCGGAGGATCTCACGATCGTCGTGGCTGCGGCCGATTCCGGCAGGTTGCAGTGGGCCAAATGGCTCCCGCACACCCGGACGGCGAACTCGCCGATCGCCGGGCACCACCTGGCGGTCGGCTCGCACGCCGCTGATCGGCTGGTGGCAGCGCTGCACGACGTGGTGGCGTTCCGACGCGGCACCGTCGATGGCGTGCGCGGTGGGGAGCCATGGCCTCGGGTGTTGTTCGTCATCGACGGCGCCGTCGGTGCCGATCCGGCTTCGTTGGCGACGTTGCTCGATCAGGCCGGCCCCGCCGGCGTCAGCGTGCTCTGGGTCGCTGAGGATCGCTCCGGCGTGACACGCCAGGCGGCCAGTGTGGTCTCGGTGCGATCCAAGGCGTGCGGGGCAGTGTCGGCCACGATGCACCCGACCGACCCGTCGCGGCAAGCGGTCGAGTTGGAACTCGAGCAGTTGCGGTCGCGAGCGGCGGACCAAGCGGCGCGCAGTCTGGCGGGTGTGCGCGACGCCTCGACCACGTCGCCGACCTCGTCGGTACCGCGCCACGTCGGTCTGCTCGAGATGCTCGGAGTGGGTGCCCCCTCGGCGCAGTGGATGAGCGAGCGCTGGCTGACGCCGGCGCCGTTCGGGTTGCCATTCGTGATCGGTGTCGGCGCCAACGGCCCGGTCGAATTCGACCTGGTCCATGACGGGCCGCACGCCTTGATCGGCGGCACCTCCGGCTCCGGGAAGAGCGAGTTGCTCCAGGCGATGGTGGCGTCGCTGGCGTCTCGACACTCACCCGAGCGGCTCAACTTCTTGTTCGTCGACTACAAGGGCGGAGCGTCGTCGAACGCGTTCGGCCGGCTGCCGCACACCGTGGGCTACGTGACCAATCTCGGTGCTGGCATGGCACTGCGGGCCTTGACCTCGTTGCGTGCCGAGCTGCACCACAGGATGGCCCTGTTGGAGGGTCGCGCCAAGGATCTAGCCGACATGGTTGCCCTCGCACCTCACGAAGCGCCGCCGGCATTGGTGATCGTGATCGACGAGTTCGCCACGTTGGTGAAGGAGGTGCCGGAGTTCGTGGCCGGCGTGGTCGACGTCGCCCAGCGCGGGCGCAGTCTCGGCATCCATCTCGTGTTGGCGACACAACGCCCGAGCGGCGCCGTGAACGACAACATTCTCGCCAACACCAACCTCAGGATCTCGCTGCGGATGCTCGACGGCGCCGAGTCGACGGCGGTGATCGGCGCACCGGACGCGGCCGACATCCCGGTGCCGCTGCGAGGCCGGGCACTGGCCCGGCTCGGCCGGCACCGGCTGGTCCCGTTCCAGTCCGGGTACGGCGCCGCGCCGTTGCAGGCCACCGAGCAGCGCCCGGCCGTCCTGGTGGCCGACTTCACCGCTGCGCAGGACGTGCCGCACGGCGATCCGCGACTGCCGGCCGGGGGCACCGCCGTGTCGCAACTGGAGGCGGTGATCGGTGCAGCGGTCGCCGCCGACCGTGCATTGCGGCTGGCACCGTCGCGACGACCCTGGTGCGACCCGTTGCCCGAGCTGGTGACGCTCGGCGATCTCGGCGAGGCGCGTCGCGCCGACGGCGGTCTGGCGGTGCCGGGGCGCGACGTCGTGCTCGGTCTGCTCGACCTGCCTGAGCACCAGGAGCAGCACCCGCTGGTGGTGGACCTCGAGGACACCGGGGGGTGTGTCGTGGTCGGAGCCGGGGGATCGGGCAAGACGACGCTGTTGCGGATGCTGGCGGCGGCCACGGTGGCCCGAGCCGAATCAGCGGCCGAATCCTTGTGCTCCGGATGCGACGTCGCGGTCATGGTGTTCGACTTCGCGTCGCGTGGGCTGTCGGGGCTGCAGTGCCTGCCGTCGGTCGCCCACGTCGCCGGCACCGATGATCTCGAGGCGGTCACGCGACACATCGTGTCGTTGGAGCAGGAGGTGAAGCGTCGGCGCGTGCTCCTGGCGGCCACGCATGCCGAACACCTGACGGCCTACTGTGCCGATGCTGCGCCACTCGCTCGGATCCTGCTGTTGATCGATGGATTCGGAGGAGCGGTCGAGGCATTGTCGCAGGGCTCGAACAGCTTCGCCACGGGTGCGAGCGAACCGTGGATCGACCGATTGATCCGGATCGTCGTCGAGGGACGCCAGGTCGGGATCCACAGCGTGATCGCAGCCGATCGCCGCAACGCGATTCCGGCCCGTGTCCACGCCGCAGTCGGGGCTCGGGTCGTGCTGCGACAAGTCGACGCCGGCGCGTACGCCGATCTGGACGTCCCGCTCGGCGTGGCGCACGGACTCGAGCTGGTGCCCGGTCGGGGGTTGTGGCGTGGTGCCCAACTGCTCCAGGTCGGGATCGTCGGCAGTGTGGCGACAGGTCGTCAGCAGCAAGCGGCGGTTGCTGCGCTGGCGGCTCGGTCGGCTCGGCCCCACACCACGGTGCTCGCCAGTCGGCCCCTGCCGGAGATGCTCTCGGGCGAAGCGGTGGCGTCCGTCGCTGGGAGTCGGTCAGATCCCGAAGTGGCGCTCACGAGCGTGATCGGCATCGCCGACGTCACGGGCGGTGCCGTGCTGCTCGATCTACGCCGTTCGCACGCGGCCGTGATCGGACCACCACGCTCCGGACGCAGCACCGCATTGCTGTCGATCGCCGCCGGGTGGTCCGAGGAGCATCACGTCTCGGTCATCGGACCGGCCTCGAGCCCCCTCACCGCGCTCCCGGCTCGGCACCGCGCGTTCGGTCGCGCCGATCGCGTGTACCCGGTCCTGGAGCGGCTCGCCGACCTGCTCGACATGGGCGCACCGACGCGCCCCACGGTGTTGGTGATCGATGACCTCGACGGGTTCGACGACCTGCTGCTGACGACGGTGTGGGAACGGTTGGCGGCCTCCGAGCAGCTTCGGATCGTGGCGTCGATCGAACCGCGTGCGGTCATGGGATTCAGCGCCAACCCGGCTGTCGCCGAGATGCGGCGCGCCCGTCAGACGCTGGTGATGGCGCCCGATGATCCCAACGAGTTCCTGCAGCTCACCGGCGTCAAGCTGCCCCAACGCCCTGGTCTGCGCTGCCCGCCCGGACGCGGTGTGCTGATCGCCGACCGCACGGCGACGATCGTCCAGGTCGCCGTGCCTGCCATCCCGGTATCGAATCAGTACACGTGTTCGATCGGCTGATACGCTGATCGGGTGAACCTGATCCCTCGATGTCCAGCGCCGAAGGGCGCGTGCGATACGGCTCGCTAGCCTCCCATTGATCATGGCTCCCCGTACCAAGTCGACACCGACGGGCCCGGTCATCACGGTCCGCGGTGCCCGCGAGCACAACCTCAAGAACGTCAACGTCGAGTTGCCTCGCGACAAACTGGTCGTGTTCACCGGGCTGTCCGGTTCGGGCAAGTCGAGCCTGGCGTTCGACACGATCTATGCCGAGGGCCAGCGTCGCTACGTCGAATCGTTGAGCTCGTACGCCCGCCAATTCCTCGGCCAGATGGACAAGCCCGACGTCGATGTGATCGAAGGCTTGTCGCCGGCGATCTCGATCGATCAGAAGTCGGCCTCGCGCAACCCGCGCTCCACCGTCGGCACGATCACCGAGGTCTACGACTACCTGCGGTTGCTGTACGCCCGGATCGGGATCCAGCACTGCCCGAACGACGGAACCCGGCTCCAGCGGCAGACGCCGCAGCAGATCGTCGATCGCATCCTGGAACTCGCCGAGGGCACCCGGTTCCAGGTCCTCGCTCCGGTGGTGCGGGGCCGCAAGGGCGAATACGACACGCTGCTCGCCGACCTCTCCGGCCAGGGCTACGTGCGTGCCCGGATCGACGGCGAGACGGTCGTGATCGACGAGTTCCTGAAGCGCGACGAGCGACTCGCTCGCTACGAGCAACACAAGATCGAGATCGTGGTCGATCGTCTGGTGCTGCGGGAGGGCATCGCCCGCCGGCTCACCGACTCCCTGGAGACCGCGCTCAGCCTGGCCGACGGGGTCGCCGAAGTCGAGATCATCGGGGCCGAGGGCGCCGAGTCCGACACGCTCACGTTCAGCCAGCACCTCGCCTGCCCGATCTGCCACACCTCGTACGACGAGCCGGCACCGCGCAACTTCTCGTTCAACTCCCCGTACGGCGCCTGCGAGAAGTGCGACGGTCTCGGGACCACCTTCGAGGTCGACCCCGAACTGGTCGTCCCCGACTCCGAACAGTCGATCCGCGACGGCGCGTTGGCCCCGTGGCGCAGCGCTCACACCCAGTACTTCCAGCGCATGCTGGAGTCCGTCGCCGACAACTTCGACATCGACCTGGACCTCCCGTGGGAGCAGCTCAGCGACCAGCAGCGCCAGATCGTGATGTACGGAACGAGCGGCAAGCTGACGGTGAAGTACAAGAACCGTTACGGGCGCAACCGTCAGTACAACACCGAGTACGAGGGCGTCATCCAGTGGATCAAGCGCCGCCACGAATCGGCCGAGAGCGACTGGTCACGTGAGCAGTACGAGGGGTACATGCGGGAGGTGGCCTGCCACTCCTGCGGCGGCGCCCGACTGAAGCCGTCCACGCTCGCCGTCACGATCAACGACAAGCACATCGCCGAGGTCAGCGACATGGCGATCGGCGAGTCGGCCAAGTTCCTGGCCGGGCTCGAGCTGAGCGAGCGCGACAAGATGATCGCCGAGCGGGTCACCAAGGAGATCAACGCCCGGCTCGGATTCCTGCTCGACGTCGGGCTGGACTACCTCAGCCTGTCGCGCTCGGCGGGCACGTTGGCGGGTGGTGAGGCACAACGGATCCGGCTCGCCAGCCAGATCGGGTCCGGCCTGGTCGGGACGTTGTACGTGCTCGACGAACCGTCGATCGGGCTCCACCAACGCGACAACCGGCGCCTGATCGACACGCTGACGCGGCTGCGTGACCTCGGCAACACCGTGATCGTCGTCGAGCACGACGAAGACACGATCATGGAGAGCGACTGGATCGTCGACATCGGCCCGGGCGCCGGCGAGCACGGCGGTGAGGTCGTGTACTCCGGTCCGGTCAAGGGGATCCTGAAGGTCAAGGAGTCCATCACCGGCCAGTACCTGTCGGGCCGCAAGTCGATCCCGGTTCCCACCCAACGGCGGGCTCCCAAGCTCGAGCAGCTCACGATCCACGGTGCGCGCGAGCACAACCTGCGAGACCTCACCGTCGACATCCCGCTGGGGTGCTTCGTGGCGATCACCGGTGTCTCCGGATCCGGCAAGTCCACCTTGATCCGCGACATCCTGCTGCCCGTCCTGATGACCCGGATCTACAAGTCGAAGATGCCCGCCGGTCGTCACAAGAAGATCGACGGGATCGAGTTCCTCGACAAGGTGATCGACATGGATCAGTCACCGATCGGCCGCACGCCGCGCTCCAACCCGGCCACCTACACCGGTGTGTTCGACAACATCCGCAAGCTGTTCGCCACCACCAACGAAGCCAAGGTGCGTGGCTACCAGCCGGGCCGCTTCAGCTTCAACGTGCAGGGCGGACGCTGCGAGGCGTGCTCGGGCGACGGCACGATCAAGATCGAGATGCACTTCCTGCCCGACGTGTACGTGCCGTGCGAGGTCTGCAAGGGCGCTCGCTACAACCGCGACACGCTCGACATCGAGTTCAAGGGCCACAACATCGCCGACGTGCTCGACATGCCGGTCGCCGAGGCGGTCGGCTTCTTCGCCAATCAACCGGCGATCTCGCGGTACATGCAGACCCTGGTGGACGTCGGGCTCGGGTATGTGCGGCTCGGCCAGTCGGCGCCCACGCTGTCGGGGGGTGAGGCGCAGCGCGTCAAGCTCGCCGCCGAACTCGCCAAGCGCTCGACCGGGCACACGATCTACCTCCTCGACGAGCCCACCACGGGTCTCCACTTCGACGACGTGCGACGCTTGCTCACGGTGCTCTCGCGTCTCGTCGATCAAGGCAACACGGTGCTCGTGATCGAACACAATCTCGACGTGATCAAGACCGCCGACTGGATCATCGACCTCGGCCCGGAGGGTGGCAGCGGCGGCGGGATGGTCGTCGCCGAAGGCACGCCCGAGCACGTCGCCACGGTCGAGGGCAGTCACACCGGCCGGTACCTGCGCCAGCTGCTCGGCTCCTGACGGACCGCCATCGCTACGATGCGGGCGTGACCACGGCCGGGCGCACCCTCGACCCGCGCCGAGCCGGGCTGCTGGTGGTCGGGCTGTTCGTGGCGCTGGCCACCACGGTGATGGTGGTGTGGCGCGTGACCGACCGCAACACCGTGACCGGCGACGAACCGCACTACCTGGTGATGGCCGACGGGATCGCCCGTCACGCAACGTTCGAGCTGACCCGGCCATATGCCGACGAGTTCGCCACACGCCGGATCTATCCGCCCGGACTGGCCCCGACCGGTGCGATCCCGTCACCGCTCAACGCCCACGGTGTGCCAGGGCCACACGGCCTGTACAGCATCCACGCTCCAGGTCTGCCGGCGCTGATCGCCGTGCCGTGGCGGCTGTTCGGATTGGTGGGAGCTCGGCTGGCGTTGATCGCCGTCGCCGCCTTGGGTGTTGCGCTGAGCTGGTCGATGTCGGGTCGCGACAGCACCAAGACCGCCAGCCGGGCGATCGCCGTCGGAGTGGTCTGGTGCGCCTGGCCGCTGCTCCCTGCTGCCTCGCAGATCTACCCCGACGTGCTGCTGGGGGTGGCATGCCTGGCGGTCGTGCGTTGGTTGCGGATGATCCACGAACCGGATCGAGCGGACCGTTCCGTGGTGATGATCGGGATCCAGGCCGCGGCGACCCTGGCAGTGCTCCCGTTCGTGCACGTCAAGACGGTCGCCGTCGGGGTGTGGCTCGGTGCGTTCGTGGTGTGGGCGGTATGGCGGCGGACGCGAAGGATGATGGACCTGGGGATGGTGTTGATCGCCCCGATCGTGGTCGGCGCCGGCTATCTGGTCTTCCAGTCGTGGGCATACGGCAACCTGACGGGCCCGTACAACGATCGTGCCTTTGCCGTCGGGCGGATGCCCTTGACCGTCGGCATCGGTCTCTACGTCGACCAGTTCCACGGCCTGTTCGCCCAGCATCCGGCGATGCTGATGGCGGCGCTGGCGTTGGTGCCGTTCGTGCGGCGCGAGCGGTCGGTCGGTTGGGCGGTGATCGGAGCGCACCTGCTGTTCGTCGGACTCAATGCCACCCACACCAACTGGAACGGGGGAGCGAGCCTGGCAGGTCGTTTCACCGTCAGCGCCGCCGTGGTGATCGCCCCGGTCGCCGTCTTCGGCCTCACGCGTCTGATCGACGAGATGCCACGCCTCGCGGCAGGGTTGGTGGCGGTCGCCGTGGCGGTGCTCGGCGTGCACTTGGTCCGCTACGTGGTGCTCGATCGGGCGCTCTACAACACCTTGCTGATGGCACCGCAGGCCTATCGGACCAACTATCCGGCGCTGCGGCTGGTGCTCCCGATGCTGTATCGATCCGAATGGACCTTCCGGTACGCCCCCAACGTGATCGCCGTGGCGCTGGTGGCTGCGCTGATCGCGTTGGGTGCCTGGCACCACCGCCTGCACCGACCGGTCCAGGTCGCGGGTGGTGTGCTCGTGGGCAGCGCTGCAGCGTCGCTGCTGGCCTCGGTCGTGACCGGACCGCCGGCCACCACCCTGCCGGTTCGATCGGTCGAGCTGGTGGTCGCCGCCGGCGTGATCGAGGGCGACTCGACCGTGTGGGGTACGCCGATCCGCGCCTCGGGCGAAGTGGGCATCGTGAGCTACGGCCCGTGGGCCCTGCTCGGGTCGGGGAGCTACCGGTTCTCGTTCGACATCGAGGTGTCCGGCGACGGCGCTGCGTCGGCCGGGGCGTGGGACGTGGTCGCCAACGGATCCGAGGTGCTGTTCAGCGAACCCCTGCCGGCGGCGGCGGGGCGCACGACGATGACCGCCGATGTCGACATCCCGGCGGATCTGGCCGGGGGGTTGTTCGAGGTACGCACGTTTTCGAGTGGTGTGGGAGGCTTCCGGTTGTGGAACGTGTCGATCACACAGATCTGATCGAGTCGCGTCAGAACGTCGACATGGAGGCGATCCAACGGCGCACGTTGAACGTGCTCCGGGTGTCGGTGGTGCCGGGTCAGGCGGCGGTGGCGGGCGTGGTCGCTGTCGTGTCGCTGCTCGGCAAGGACATGCTCGGCAACGACCGGCTGGCCGGTTTGGGGAGCGCTGCGTTCACGCTCGGGTCGGCATTGATCGCCATCCCGTTGTCCGTGTCGATGCGGCGCCGCGGACGTCGGCCAGGTCTGGTCGCGGCACTCCTGCTCGGCATGGTCGGTTCCGCCGTTGCCGCCACCGGCGGTCAGCTGCGATGGTTCTGGTTGTTCATCGTCGGGATGATGATGTTCGGATTCGGCCAGTCCGCAACGCTGCAGGCGCGCTATGTCGCCGCCGATCTGGCGAAACCTGAGGATCGGGCCAAGTCGATCGGAGCGATCGTCTGGATCGGCACGCTGGGCGCCGTGTTCGGTCCGATCATGACCCCGTGGGAGAAGCGCGTGGGTCAGTGGTTCGGGCTGGACGAGTTCGTCGGGCCGTTCCTGTTCGCCGGGCTGCTGTTCGGTCTGGGGGCGCTCGTCTACTGGCGCCTCCTGCGCCCCGATCCGCTGGTGGTTGCGGGCGGCACGGATCCGCACGCCGAGCGGGTTCGCCCGATCGTCCAGGTCCGGCGCTCGTACGCCAGCATCACGGCGTCGTCGGGCGCGATGCTGGGTCTGGTGGCGATGGCGGCGTCACAGGCCGTGATGGTCGGCGTCATGACCATGACGCCTCCGCACATGAAGGACCACGGGCAAGCCGATCTGTCGGCCTACGTGATCGCACTCCACATCCTCGGGATGTACGGGTTGTCGCCCTGGGTCGGACGCTTCGTCGCCCGGGTGGGCGCGGTGATGGCGATCCAGTTGGGTGCGATCGTGATCGGTGCCGGGGCCGCAATGTCCGTCGTCGCCGGGTACGTGCCGTCGCTGATCTTCGCCGGCCTGTTCCTGCTCGGGGCGGGATGGAGCCTGGGTTTGATCGCCGGCTCGACGTTGTTGACCGCCTCGGTTCCTTTCGAGACGCGCGTCGAGGCCCAGGGCACCGGAGATCTGACGCTGAGCCTGTGTGGCGCCACGGCCGCCTTCGCGTCGGGCTTCATCAAGTCGGCCACGAGCTTTCACGTGCTGGCGAACATCGCCACCGTGCTCGCTGCTGGATTGCTGGTGTTCGGTTGGCTCACCGGTCAGCGCATGCGGCGCACCGGCCAACTGGCAGCGGCCTGACCGCGGCACCGTGGTCGGTCAGCAGGCGACGAGCATCGTGCCGCCGTGGGCGCGCGCCTCGCGCATCGCCGAGCGGGCCGAGTCGAACAGTTCGTCGGGGTCGATCAGGCCGACCTCGTGGGCGAACCCGACCGAGATGTGCGACGGCTCGTCGGTTCGGGCGTCGGTCGCTTCGGCCAGCACCGCTCGTAGACGGCGCGAGATCTCGAACGCCGTCCGCCGGTCGACGTCGACCAACATGACCGCGAACGTGTCCTGATCGAGCCGGGCCACACAGTCGTCGCGCCGGGTCGCCGTGGCGAGCGCAGCGCAACAGCGCCGCAGGTGGTCCTCGTCTGCCTCGATCTCGAACGCCATCACGGCCATCTCGTCGGTCTCGGTGGCGTGCAGTGCCGCCAGGAACGACGAACCATCGGCGAGCTCCACCTCGGCGCGCGGTGCATCGGCGACCGGAGCGATCGACGGCTGCGCTGCGGCGATGGCGAGTTCGGCGTCGAGTCGCCGGCGGTCCTGGGCGATGCCATCGGCCAGGAGGCGCAGGGCGTCCAGGTGGCGCAGGTCGGCTTCCGGGCTGGCGACCGTGGCGGTCGACAACCACATCGTCCAGCACACCGGTGCTTCGTCGGATGATGGGTCGGTCACAGCGCCGACCCGAATCGCGTGGATCCCCTGTGGCGTCAGCGACGCCCGCACGATCTCGGGCAGGGCGTTGAGCGGCACATCGACGAGTGCATCGGACGTGGCGGTGCTCCACGGACGCAGGTTGCCGGCCGCCACGGCGACCGAGATCGCGGCGCGCACCGCACTGTTACCGGGCGTGGCGATGACACGACGCTGCATGCTGCTCGGACGGAGGGCGATCAGCAACAGGTCGTTCGATCCGGGTAGCGCCGGCTCGGCGACGATCATTGCAGCCGTCTGGTCGAGACCGAGTCCTGAGGGTGCGGTGATGCTCACACTGCTCCTTCGGCTGATACGCACTCGATCTCAACGCCAACTTGACATGCTTGACGCAAATCAGAGCCAACCCTCGTCCAGCGCTGAGGACGCCGGTCTGCTTCCGACCGTCAGCGGAGTCGCTTTGACAGTTCGTTGAGGCGACGCTTCTCGTCGGCGGTCAGCGAATCCAGCCCACCGGCGGAGATCTTGTCGAGCAGGTCGTCGAGCTCGGCCTGGGCGGCGGCGACCTCCTGCGGGGAGGCGGGCGGCACGGGCGACGCCCACGGACCCTCGACCACGCGGTTCCCGCTGCCCGAACGTCGCGCCGGCTTCGTGCGTCCCGACGCGCTGCGAGTGGGCTTGGAGTGGCGCCCGTGACCGCCCAACTGGGGCACCCAACCGAGCGTGTCGCCCAGATAGCCGAACTGGCGCATCACGATCGCGGCAGTGACGACGATCAGGGCATCGAGCAGCAAGGTGCCCCACAACCGGTCCCCAGCCAGCTGCACGAAATCGATGAAGGCGTACACGAGGGCCATGACCCACGCCGGGATGCCGAACAGGAACGGTCGGTTGGGTTCGTGCAGGGCGATCACGCCCAGCAGCCCCATGTCGAGCCCGTACAGGCCGTAGCCGATGGTGGTGTTCGCCGTGGCGGCGAACATGCACACCAGCGCCGCCGGGATCGTGGCGCTCAGCAGCACCAGCGTGGTGAACCGTTTGCGGCCCAGCATGTCTTCGATCTCGTGACCGATGAACCAGGTGAACACGAGCCCCAGGATGACCAGGAAGAACCGGTTGCGATCCGGTGGGTTGACCAACGGCCAGGTGACGATGCGCCAGACCTCGCCGTTGCGGACGAGCGGACCGTACAGCGCACCCTTCATCAGCAACACCTTGTCGACGGCGTACAGCAGCATCGACAGGACGCCGATGCCGACGAGGGCCGCGGTGGTCGTGATGTCGACCTCACCGATGCGGAACCAGCCATCGCGTTGTCGTGACGAGAAAGGGAAGTCGTACCTGCCGGGCACGGGACGAGACCCTAGCCTGGACGTCTCATGATCAGACGTCCCCCCGCCGGTTCGATCCCCGATGCCCCCGGGTCGTACCAGTTCAAGGACGGGCACGGCCGGGTGATCTACGTCGGCAAGGCATCCAGTCTGCGCCAGCGCCTGTCGAACTACTTCCAGTCACCGCAGAACCTGCACCCGCGTACGCGCCAGATGGTCGAGACCGCCGAATCGGTCGAGTGGACGATCGTGCGCAACGAGGTCGAGGCGCTGATGCTCGAGTACTCGCTGATCAAGCAGCATCGGCCACGGTTCAACGTACGGCTCCGAGACGACAAGTCGTACCCGTTCCTCGCCGTCACGGTCGACGACCAGTGGCCGCGGGCGCTGGTGATGCGCGGTCACAAGCGCAAGGGCACCCGCTACTTCGGGCCGTACGCCCACGCCTACGCCATCCGCGACACGCTCGACCTGTTGCTTCGCAGTTTCCCGATCCGCACCTGCAGCCCGGCCAAGTTCAACCAGCACGAGCGGCTCGGACGGCCGTGCCTGCTGTTCCACATCGAGAAGTGCAGTGGGCCGTGCGTCGGCGAGATCGAGGAGGTCGAGTACCGCCAGCTGGTGCGTGAGCTGTGCGACTTCCTCGCCGGCGACACCGACGACGTGCTCGATCGGCTCGAGGCCGAGATGCAGCAGGCTGCCTCGGAACTGGAGTTCGAACGTGCGGCTCGGCTTCGCGACCGGCTGGTGGCGGTCCAGAAGGCGGTCGCCAAGCAGCAGATGGTGGCCGACAAGGACGAGGACATCGACGTGATCGGGATCGCCGACGACGACCTCGAGGCCTCGGTCCAGATGTTCTTCGTCAGGCGCGGGCGTGTGGTCGGTCGCAAGGGGTTCGTACTCGACAAGGTCGAGCACCTCACGCCGGGTCGGCTGATCGACCGCATCCTGGAAGCCGTGTACGGCGACGAACCGCCGACCGGCGTGCCGCGGCAGGTGCTGGTGCCGTTCGAGCCCGACGACCGCGACACGTACGAGGAGTGGCTGTCGCACATGCGCGACACGCGCGTCCAGATCCGGGTGCCGCAGCGCGGCGACAAGCGTGCCCTGTTGGAGACGGTCACCCGCAACGCCGGTGAGGAGTTCACCCGCCACCGGATCCGCCGAGCATCCGATCACAACACCCGGTCGCGCGCACTCACCGAACTGCAGGATCTGCTCGATCTGCCCGAGGCCCCGTTGCGGATCGAGTGCTACGACATGGCCCACCTGCAGGGCACCGACTACGTGGGATCGATGGTCGTCCTCGAAGACGGTCTGCCGAACAAGCGTGAGTACCGGCGGTTCAAGGTCCACGTGCCCGGCAACGACGATTACGCAGCGATGGAAGAGGTGCTCACGCGGCGGCTCACGGCGTACGTGGAGGAGCGCGACCGCCCGATCGGGGAGCGGACCCTGGGGGCACGCCCGTCAAGGTTCGCCTACCCGCCGCAGCTGCTGCTGGTCGACGGCGGCAAGGGGCAACTCGGGGTGGCCCAGCGGGTCGTCGAGTCGCTCGGCCTGACCGACGAGATCCCGATCGCCAGCCTCGCCAAACGGTTCGAGGAGGTCTACCTCCCGGGGCGCTCCGAGCCGGTCGAGGTGCCGCGCGGCAGCGAGGCGCTGTTCATGCTGCAACGGATCCGCGACGAGGCCCACCGTTTCGCCAACACGTTCCACGGCGAGCGACGCTCGAAACGGATGACCGCCAGCTCGCTGGACGGGATCCCCGGTCTCGGCGAGGCCCGCAAGAAGCAGTTGGTCAAGGCGATGGGTGGCGTCACGGCCGTCAAGAAGGCCTCGCTCGACGAGCTGCAGGCGCTGAGCTTCCTGCCCGACGCGGTGGCCGAGGCGGTCCACGCCAAGTTCCACACCGAGCCCTGACGCGCCTGGCGCGTCAGACCTGCTCGAGCACCTCGGTGCGGATCCGGTCGAGCATCTCGAGCCGCTCGTGAGCTGTGCGGCCGAGGTTGAAATCCGGAACGATCAGCTCGTCGAAGCCGAGTTCGGCGTAGGCGCCGATCGTGTCGATCAGCTGCGATGCCGTTCCGGCGATCGTCATCGGGCCCATGTCGGGGTGCTCGACCGCCGCGCGCGCCCTGTCGGGGTCGTCGGTCAACACGATCAGGGCCTGGACCGACATCCACATCGGGGCCTGGCGGCCGACCTGTTCGGTGGCGACCGCCAACAGATGGCGTCGTTCGCCGGCCAGTTCGGGAGCGCCCCACGTGTTCCATTCGTCGGCGTGGCGCGCCGTGATCCTCATCATCCGTGGGCTCTTGGTGCCGACCACGATCGGCAGCGGCGTCTGGATCGGCTTGGGATCGGCGACCGCTCCGGTGATCCGGTACGACTGGCCGGCGAAGTCGACCACGTCGTCGGTCAACAACGCCCGCACGACCTGGATCGCTTCCTCGAAGCGGTCCACGCGTTGGCGGGGCGGCTCGAGCGCGATGCCGTAGGCGTGGTGTTCGTTGATCTGCCACCCGGCGCCGAGTCCGAGCACCATCCGGCCTTCCGAGATGTGGTCGATCGTGGCCGCCCGGTTGGCGAGCACGGCCGGGTGATGGACCGATGTGGGGGCCACCAGCGAGCCGATCCGAACCGTCCGGGTCACCGCCGCCATGGCGGGCAGCATCGCCCAGCACTCGTGGGTGTCGCCGCGCCGCACCTCGGTCGAGCCGGTGTTGACCATGTAATGGTCGGCCGCCCACACGCCGTACCAGCCGTGCTGGTCGGCCCAGCGGGCGACCGCCAGGGCGTCGGCGGGAGACTGCGAGAGGTTGGGCCAGGCCGAGAACTTCACGCCCGTGACCGTAACCTGACAAGCGTGGACATCGAAGACCGGGATCCCTCGCGCGACTTGTGGGAGACGCACGCCCAGTGGTGGATCGACGGTTTCACCGACGGCGTCGACGCCGAGTACGAGGAGCAGATCCTGCCGCTGGCGGCGGCCGAATTGGGTGACGCCACCACGATTCTCGACATCGGCTGCGGCGACGGTCAGATCAGCCGCATGATGGCGGCCGTGGGCGCCACGGTGGTCGGGATCGACCCGACCTGGAACCAGATCCGCGTCGCCCAGCAACGTGGCGGGGGAGCGCACTACCTGCGAGCGCCGGCCGACCGACTCCCGTTCGCCGACGAGACGTTCGACGCCACCGTCGCATGTCTGGTGTTCGAGCACATCGATGCCGTCGACGCCGCGATCGCCGAGGTCGCCAGGGTCACCAAGCCGGGTGGCCGGTTCTGCTTCTTCCTGAACCACCCGCTGTTGCAGACGCCCGGCAGCGGCTGGATCGACGACCACATGATCGATCCACCCGAGCAGTACTGGCGGATCGGTCCGTATCTGGTCGAGTCGGAGTCGATCGAAGAGGTCGAGCTGGGTGTCTTCATCAGGTTCATCCACCGCCCCCTGTCCCGGTACCTGAACACGCTCACCGAGCACGGGCTCGTGCTCGACCGGATGGTCGAGCCGGCCCCGCCGCCTGGCTTCCTGGAGCGGGCACCCGAATACCCGGATGCCGCCACCGTCCCACGCCTGTTGTATCTCCGCCTCCGCAAGGCGTAGCCGTTTAGGGTGGTGATGTGTCCGAGATCGTGATCATCACCGGGTTGTCCGGCGCCGGTCGATCGGGCGCCGCAGCGGTGCTCGAGGATCTCGGGTTCTACGTCGTCGACAATCTGCCGACCACGCTGCTCGAGACGATCGTCGATCTGGCGTCCCAGCCCGGCGGCATCGACCGGCTGGCGCTCGTGTCGGGTCGCCAACACGCCGACCTGCTCCCGCACGTCGAGCGCATGCGCGCCGCCGGGCATCAGGTCACGGTGGTGTTCCTCGATGCCAGCACCGCCGTCCTCGTGCAGCGGTACGACGCGACACGGCGCAAACATCCGCACTCCGACGAGGCCGGTGGGCTGCTGGAGGCGATCGAACGCGAGCGAGCGCTGCTGCAGCCGGTGAAGGAGCGCGCCGACCTCGTGATCGATTCCTCGGAACTCAACGTGCACCAGCTCAAGGAGCGACTCGTGCACGCCTTCGAGCACGGCGGCACCAGGCAGTTGCAGGTCGCTGTCGAGAGCTTCGGTTTCAAGAACGGGCTCCCGCTCGACGCCGACATCGTGATGGACGTGCGTTTCCTGCCGAACCCGCATTGGGACGAGACCTTGCGGCCGTTGACCGGCCACGACCCACGCGTGCGCGAGTACGTGATCGATCGTGATGTGACCACGGCGTTCCTGGACGACTTCGAGCGGATGCTGCTCGGGATCCTGCCCGCCTACCAGGCCGAGGGCCGGAGCTACCTCACGATCGCGATCGGCTGCACCGGGGGCCGGCATCGGTCGGTGGCGGTCGCCGAGGAGATCGCGTCGCGTCTGGCGGCGAGTGGCATCGCCGCCCGCACGACGCACCGCGACGTCAGCGGGCACTGACGGAACTGATCAATCGGTCGGATACATCTCGTTCAATGGCGGGTGCTCTGGGCTCAAGGTGCGTGTCGCACACTAAGGTCGCGGCCGAACATCTCGGCGCGGAAACGACGCTCGACGTGGAAAACCCTCCTACAACTCGTCCAGTGAAAGGACATCAACCATGACGGTGCGCGTTGGCATCAATGGATTCGGTCGGATCGGCCGCAACTTCTTCCGGGCCGCCAAGCAGCGCGGCGTCGACATCGACTTCGTGGCGGTGAACGACCTCGGGTCGCTGGACCAGATGGCACACCTGCTGAAGTACGACTCGGTGCTCGGCACGCTCCCGAACACGATCAAGCCCACCAAGAACGGGGTCAGCGTCGACGGCGACGAGCTGCGCGTGTTGTCGGAACGTGACCCCAAGAACCTGCCGTGGGGTGAGCTGGGCGTCGATGTGGTGATCGAGTCGACGGGGTTCTTCACCAAGCGGGACACCGCCGCGTACCACCTCGAGGCGGGTGCCCCGCTGGTGATCGTGTCGGCGCCGTGCGATGCCGCCGATGCCACCCTCGTGTACGGCGTCAACCACAAGGACTTCGACGTCAAGACCCAGCAGGTCATCTCGAACGCGAGTTGCACCACCAACTGTTTCGTGCCGCTCGTCAAGGTGCTCGACGATGCGTTCGGCGTCGAGCAGGGTCTGATGCAGACCGTACACGCCTACACCGGCGATCAGCAGTTGGTCGACGGCCCGCACAAGGACCTCCGTCGTGCCCGTGGCGCAGCGATCAACATCGTGCCCACCTCGACCGGCGCAGCACGCGCCACCAGCCTCGTGCTGGCATCGATGAAGGGCAAGCTCGACGGCACATCGCTGCGAGTGCCGGTCCCGACCGGTTCGATCGTCGACTTCACCGCCAACCTCAAGACGGCGGCAACGGTGGAGCAGATCAACGCCGTGTACAAGAAGGCGGCCGCGTCCGGTCCGCTGAAGGGGATCCTGCGTTACACCGAGGATCCGATCGTGTCGAGCGACGTCCAGGGCGATCCGCACTCGTCGATCTTCGACGCCGGGCTCACGATGAGCATGGGCAAGATGGTCAAGGTGCTGTCGTGGTACGACAACGAGTGGGGGTACAGCAACCGCCTCGTCGACACCACGTTGTACGCAGGCAGCCAGGTCGCCAAGCGTTCCGCCGCCGCCCGCAAGAAGCGCTGAGGGCTGCGATGATCAACGGGATCCCGACCCTGGAGGATCTCGGTGACGTGAGCGGCAAGCGGGTCCTGGTCCGCACCGACTTCAACGTGCCGATGGACGGTGGCGAGATCACCGACGACTTCCGCATCCGCGCCGCGCTGCCCACGATCGAGTGGTTGACCGAGCGTGGTGCCACGGTCGTGTGCGCCAGCCATCTGGGACGCCCCAAGGGCGCTCCGAATCCCAAGTACTCGATGGACGCCGTGCGCCAACGCCTGGCCGAACTGGCCCCGGGTGCGGAGCTGATGGAGAACCTGCGCTTCGACGTCGGTGAGGAAGCCAACAGCGCCGAGTTCACGGCGGCGTTGATCGACGGCATCGACCTCTACGTCAACGATGCGTTCGGGGCGTCACACCGCGCCCACGCCTCGATCGTCGGTCCGCCGGCGTCGTTGCCGTCGGCGATGGGGCTGCTGCTGGCGAAGGAAGTCGACGTCCTGCTCGGCCTGCGCAACAAGCCGAAGCGTCCGTTCGTGGCGGTGCTCGGCGGGGCCAAGATCTCCGACAAGCTGGGCGTCGTCGAGGCGTTGCTCGGTGTCGTCGACTCGCTGGTGATTGGAGGGGCGATGTGTTTCACGTTCTTCGCCGCCCAGGGCAAGCGGATCGGTGACTCGTTGTTCGAGCCGGACCAGGTCGAGACCTGCAAACGGATCCTCGACCTGCAGAGCGACAAGATCCACCTGCCCGACGACATCGTCGGGCTCAACGCCGACGGGTTGTTCTCGACCTGGGGCACCAACCTGCCCGACGGCGCCAAGGGGTTCGACATCGGGCCCGGTTCGGCAGCGGCGTTCAGTGACATCGTGATGGATGCCCGGATGGTGTTCTGGAACGGCCCGATGGGCATGTTCGAGGACGAGCGCTTCGCCGCCGGCACGCGCACCGTCGCCCAGGCGATGGCCGACACCAAGGCGTTCACCGTCGTCGGCGGCGGCGACTCGGCTGCAGCGCTGGCACAGTTCGGCCTCGACGACGAGGTCGACCATGTGTCGACCGGCGGGGGAGCGAGTCTCGAGCTGCTCGAACTCGGCGACCTGCCCGGTCTGGCCGCCCTGCGTTCAAGTTGTGTCAGACACAACTTGAACGATGGAGCACCAACGTAATCGCACGCTCTGACGTTCAAGTTGTGTCTGACACAACGTGAACGTCGACAATTCGGAAGGCACGATGTCATGGCCCGCAAACCGCTCATCTCCGGCAACTGGAAGATGAACCTCAACCACTTCGAGGCGATCCAGACCGTGCAGAAACTGCACTACTCGTTGCCCAAGGAGGTGTACGAGCGGGTCGACGTCAGCGTGCACCCGCCGTTCACCGACATCCGGTCGGTCCAGACCGTGATCGATGCCGACGAATTGGAGTTGCTGCTGGGCGCCCAGCACTGCCATTTCGACGACAAGGGGGCCTTCACCGGTGAGGTCTCCCCGGTCTTCCTGGCCAAGTTGGAGGTGAAGCTGGTGGTGTGCGGCCACAGCGAACGCCGCGAGCTGTTCGGTGAGACCGACGAGATGGTCAACAACAAGGTCAAGGCGATCCTCAAGAACGGCATGACGCCGATCATGTGCTGTGGTGAAACGCTCGCCGAGCGCGAGGCCGGCGAGACCGAGGCCAAGGTGCTCGGGCAGGTCGCCGCCGGACTCACAGGTGTCCAGGCCCACGACGTGGCCGGGCTGGTGATCGCCTATGAGCCGATCTGGGCGATCGGCACCGGCAAGACCGCAACCGCCGCCGACGCCCAGGCCGTCTGCCATGCGATCCGCCTCGCCGTGGCCGCTCAGTTCGGTGCCGACGCTGCATCGGCGGTTCGCATCCAGTACGGCGGGTCGGTCAAGGCCGGCACGACCGCCGAGCTGATGGCGCAGCCCGACGTGGACGGCGCACTGGTCGGCGGCGCCAGCCTCGATCCCGAGGAATTCGCTCGAATCGTGCAGTTCGCGGCGGGCTGATCACCCGCTGCGTTGGAACAAACGCGCCGAAGGTTTTACAAACTGAAACAGAGTTGTTGCTACCCGCGGGTATCGAGGGCTGCTAGCGTTCGAAACGCCCGGCATGATCGGGGAGGACATATCGGGCTTCCCGTGGCACGTTCTCGTGTCGCAGCATTACCTCCCTCCCAACTCAATGAGGAGGATCCACGTGATCAAGAGGCGTACCAAAAAGGTCGCCGCGATCGCTATCGGTCTGTCGTTGGTCGCCGCATCTTGCGGCGGCGATGACGAGACGACCGACAGCGGGGCGGTTGACACCGAGGCTCCGGCCGCCAGCGAGGCTCCGGTCGAGACCGAGGCTCCGGTCGAGACCGAGGCCCCCGTCGCGACCGAAGCTCCAGACACCGAAGCTCCGGGTACCGAAGCTCCGGCCACGACCGCAGCGCCCGCCGACGAAGCAGCGATGGTGCTCACCGTCGACCTCAACCCGGATGCAGTGTGGGACGACGGCACGCCGATCACGGTCGCCGACCTGACGTGCACGTGGGACGCCACGATCAACACGCCCGGCTCGCTGACCACGATCGGTTACGACCAGATCATCAGCATCGAAGAAGGCGCGTCCGACAAGCAGGCCGTGATCACGTTCAAGTCGGTGTACGCGCCGTACAAGGGCTTGTTCAACCCGATCCTGAAGGCCGCTCGCCACGCTGACTGCAACGACGTCTCGCTCGACTTCGAAGACGCACCGCCGGACTCCGGTCGTGCGTTCAAGTTCGAGGAGTGGTCGACGGGTCAGTCGATCCTCGTCCCGAACGAGAACTACTGGGGCGAGGCTCCCAAGGCACCGAAGATCGTCATGGTCCCGTTCGCCGACCAGGACACGGAGAAGGCCGCCATCGCCTCGGGCGAAGTCGACTTCATCTACCCGCAGTGGGACCCCGGCTTCCGTGAAGTCGTCGCCGCCAACGAGACGATCGACCTCGACCTGCAGTTCGGCTCCGACTACGAAGGCTTCTATCTGCAAATGGGTGGAACGGTCGACCCGCAGTACGACGGTCCGTTCTCGGATCCCGTGTACCGCGAGGCGTTCATCAAGTCGATCGACCGCAACGCCGTGTTCCAGCAGATCTACGTGCCGATCGGTGGCGAAGAGGCAACTCCGCTCACCTGCGGCCCGATCACGCCTGGACCGTATTGCGATCCGGCCACGGCCCCGTTCCAGGACATCTACGATCCCGAGGGCGCCGCGGCGCTGCTCGAGGGCGCTGGCTGGACCATGGGCGCCGACGGCTTCTGGGTGAACGCCGACGGCGAAGTGCCCGAGGTTCGCTGGATCATCAACACCGGCAACACCCGTCGTGAGAGCACCCAGGCGTTCCTGATCCCGATGCTCGCCGAGCTCGGCTTCAAGGTCGTCCCGGACAACTGCGATGCGGCTTGCTACTTCCAGCAGCGGCTCCCAGCCCTCGACTACGACATGGCGATGTACATCTCGACCGCACCGCCGGACCCGACGTACCTCACCTCGTCGTTCGCCTGCGATCAGATCCCGACCGAGGCCAACGACTACGTCGGCCAGAACTCGGGTGGTTGGTGCAACGAAGAGGCCACCGCCATGCTGTACGAGGCTGACGCCACCGTCGACCAGGCCGCTCGTGAGGAACTCATCAAGGGTGCCCTCGAGCTGCTCGCCGGTGACTACCACATGCTGCCGCTGTTCCAGTTCCCGAAGTCCACCCTGTGGCGCACCGACAAGGTCGGCACGCCGGAGGCCGTGGCTGCCAACACGAACAACTACATGTCGTTCGCACGCAGCCTCCCGGGCCTCGAGGACCTCGACGGTGACGGCCAGGTCGTGCTCGGTGCCGAGCAGTGGCCCGAGTGCCTCAACCCGTTGACCGAGTGCGCCAACTCGTCGTGGTACGTGTGGAGCGTCTCGTTCGCCGTCATGCCCGGCCTGTGGGACACCACCAACGATCAGACGTACGTCGCCACCGATCTGCTCGCCAGCGAGCCGGTTGTCGAACTCCTCTGATCCGAATGTCGGAGCACGTTGCTCCGACTCGGGTCGCTGACCCGAACATCGAACGGTGAGGGGGCCGGCCAGCAATGGTCGGCCCCCTTTCGTTCCCCGCTTGTGTTCGCCGCGGCGTTGCTCGTCGAACGTTGTCAGTGGAGTAGCGTGATCCGATCCGCACGGGGGTGCCGACGGATGGCCATGAAGGAGTGAACGATGCTGCGTTTTGTTCTCCGAAGGATGATTTGGGTGATCCCCACCTTGATCCTGGTGACGTTCCTCGTGTACGTCGCGATCCGGCTCGGAACCAACCCGTCCGAGGCGTACCAGAAGTCGAACCCGCGCGCCAGCGACAAGAAGATCAAGGAGTACGAGGAGCTCAACAACCTGTTCCCCGGCTTCAAGGGCTACTTCCGTGGCTACTGGGGTTGGCTGAAGGGGTTCACCGAGGGACTCACCAACGGCGGCGAGAGTTGGCCGCGCAGCATCAAGGGTCGCCGTCAGGTGTGGCCCGAGATGAAGGACGCCGCCGCCAACTCGCTGCGACTCGGCATCGTCGCATCGACGGTCGGCATCGGCATCGGTCTGCTGCTCGGGATCTTCGCCGCACTGCGCCCGGGCAGCTTGCGCGACACGACCGTCAACACCGGCGCCTTCATCGCCTTCAGCGTGCCGCCCTACGTGTCGGCGGTGCTGTTCCAGTTGCTGTTCGCCGTGATGTGGAGCAAGTGGTTCGGCCACACACTGCTGCCGACCTCGGGCGTCTACCCGCCCGGTCACAAGGGTTTCGACCTGTTCCTGATGGCCAAGCACATGGTGCTGCCGGTCGCCGTCGTGGCGATCCAGGTGATCGCCGTCTACGCCCGCTACATGCGTGCTTCGTTGCTCGAGGTGCTCAACAGCGACTACATGCGCACGGCGCGTGCCAAGGGCATCTCGGAGCGTCGAGTGCTGGTGAGCCACGCCGTCCGCAACTCGATGATCCCCGTCGTCACCGTGGCGGCGATCGACATCGGGGGCATCCTCGGCGGTCTGATCATCACCGAGCGGGTGTTTTCGTACCCGGGCATGGGTGACTTCTTCCTGACCGCCTTCGACAACGGTGACTTCCCGCAGTTGATGCCGTTCATGGTGGTCATCGTGTTCTGCGTGATCATGTTCAACCTGCTCGCCGACGTGTCGTACGCCTGGCTGGACCCGAGGATCCGTCTTGACTGAAACGCTCGACTCAACCGATCCGACCGATGGCGGTCCGCTCGTGGTCGACTCGGTCGCCGGTGAGGGTCTCACCACCCAGTCCCTGTCGCCTCGCCAGATGGCAACCCGGCGCTACTTCAAGCACAAGGGCGCCCTGATCTCCACGGTCGTCCTGGCGATCATGCTGTTGTTCGTGCTGCTCACGCCGATCACCACCCGCTACGGTGTGAACGAGGCGATCTTCAAAGCCGAGCCCGGGCGTCCCAACACCTACCTCCCGCCGCGAGCGGCGGCCTGGTTCGGGACCGACACGATCGGCCGCGACATCTACTCGCGCCTGATCTACGGCCTTCGTGTGTCGCTGATCATCGGTGTCGCCTCGGCGATCTTCGCCACCGTGGTGGGCGTGGCCGTCGGTGCCTACGCCGGTCTGCGTGGTGGTCGCTTCGACGACGTGATGATGCGTGTCACCGACATCTTCCTGGCGTTCCCGTTCCTCGTGGCGCTGCTGGTGGTCCGCAACTTCCTGGGTGAGCTCGACTTCGTGACCAAGATCGTCGGCAACCGGACCTCGATCCGCTTCATCATCCTGCTGTTCGTGATCTTCGGCTGGATGGGCGTGGCGCGCCTCGTGCGCGGTTCGGTGCTGGCGCTCAAGGAACGAGAGTTCGTCGAGGCCGCTCGCGCCCTCGGGGCGTCGAACTTCCGGATCGTGTTCCGGCACCTGCTGCCGAACTCGATCGGCCCGATCCTGGTGGCGCTCACGAACACCGTGGTCGGCGCCATCATCGGCGAGGCCACGCTGTCGTTCTTCGGGTTCGGTCCCGACGCCGGTTCCGGCAAGACCTCGCTGGGTCTGCTCGTCGGCGAGGCCAAGGGCGGTGTGACGGCTGGCTACTGGTGGATGGTGGTGTTCCCCTGCGGCCTGCTCTGCCTGGTCGCGTTGTGCATCAACTTCATCGGTGACGGCCTGCGTGATGCCACCGATCCGAAACTCGTCCACGGGAGCTGAGCGATGTCCGAAACCGTGTTGTCCCTGCGGGATTTCCGCGTCTCGTTCCCGACCCTCAACGGCACCGTGCAAGCGGTGCGCGGCGTCGATATCGACGTCAACGAGGGTGAGATGGTCGGCGTGGTCGGCGAGTCGGGTTCCGGCAAGTCGGTGACGTTCCTCGGTGTGCTCGGCCTGCTGCCCAAGACCACCATCATCGAAGGCTCGGCCAAGGTGCGCGGCGAGGAGCTCGTCGGGCGCACGTCGAAGCAGATGCGTTCGGTGCGTGGCAAGAAGATCGCCATGATCTTCCAGGACCCGCTGTCGGCGCTCAACCCGGTCCACAAGATCGGCCGCCAGATCGTCGAGATGATCCAGGCCCACCAGAACATGAACCGGACCGACGCCCACAAGCGAGCCGTCGAGCTGCTCGACATCGTGGGCATCCCGCAGCCCGATCAGCGCGCAACGCAGTATCCGCACGAGTTCTCGGGTGGGATGCGCCAGCGGGTGATGATCGCCATGGCGATCGCCAACGAGCCCGACGTGCTGATCGCCGACGAGCCCACCACGGCGCTCGACGTGACCGTGCAGGCGCAGATCCTCGATGTCATGGAGCGCATCCAGAACGAGCTGCACACGGCGATCGTGCTGATCACCCACGACCTCGGTGTGGTGGCACGCGCCTGTGACCGCGTGCAGGTCATGTACGCCGGTCGTGCCGTCGAGCGGGCCACCGTCGACGACCTGTTCGAGCACTCGGTGCACCCGTACACGCGCGGTCTGATGGCGTCGTTGCCGGTGCTCGGTCGCGATCGACTCGTGCCGATCCCGGGTTCGCCGCCCAACATGTTGCAACCCCCGCCCGGTTGTGCGTTCGCCCCGCGCTGCGCCCATGCGCTGTCCGGTGTGCACCGAGCAGATCCCAGAGCTGCGCCCGTTCCGGGCCGGCGAGACGGCGTGTGTGCGAGCCGAAGAGCTGGCCGAGGAGGAGGTTGCCGGTGTCTGAGCCCGTGCTCGAGGTCCGCGACCTCGTCAAGAACTTCATGGTTCGGCGTGCCAATGGCATGCGGCTCGAACGCGCCACGGTGCAGGCCGTGAGTGGCGTGTCGTTCGCCCTCGACGAGCGCCAGACGCTCGGCCTGGTGGGGGAGTCGGGTTCCGGCAAGACCACCGTCGGACGCTGCCTGCTGCGCCTGATCGAGCCGACCAGCGGCTCGATCCGGTTCAAGGGCCAGGAACTGGTCGGGATGGAGCGCAACACGCTGCGCGACTGCGCAAGGACATGCAGATCGTGTTCCAGGATCCGTACGCCTCGCTCGATCCGAAGCGAACGATTCAGGCGGCGATCGCCGAACCGTTCGAGATCCAGGGCATCAAGGGCGATCACACCAAGATGGTCGCCGACCTGCTCGAGCTGGTGGGCCTCGCGCCCGATCACGCGCGTCGGTTCCCCCACGAGTTCTCCGGTGGTCAGCGCCAGCGGATCGGTATCGCCCGGGCGTTGGCCCTCAACCCGTCCTTGATCGTGCTCGACGAGCCCGTGTCGGCGCTCGACGTGTCGATCCAGGCCGGCGTGGTCAACCTGCTGGAGGATCTCCAGGCCGAACTCGGCGTCGCATACGTGTTCATCGCCCACGACCTGTCGGTGGTACGTCACATCTCCGACATCGTGGCCGTGATGTATCTCGGCAAGCTGGTCGAGATCGCCCCCGCCGACGAGATCTACATGTCGCCGTCGCACCCGTACACGCAGGCACTGTTGTCGGCGATTCCGGAGCCGGACCCGAAGATCGAGCGGGCTCGCCGCCGGATCGTGCTCGAGGGTGACGTTCCGTCGCCGATCAACCCACCCAGCGGGTGCCGGTTCCGCACCCGGTGCCCCAAGGCCCAGGACATCTGCGCCACCGAGGAGCCGGAGCTGATCGACCGAGGGCAGGGCCACCCCGTGGCCTGTCACTTCGCCGAAATTGTGCCGGTGACGGAATGGCAGCCGGTCGCCTTCGAACGTCCCGAATGATCGTCCGAGTTCGTGGATAGGCTGCCTGACCGTGCGTGACGTCATGCTGTACATCGTTCTGGTCATCAACATCATCTCGTTGGTGGCCGTCATCGCCGGCGTGCTGCTGCACAGCGGCCGCGGCGGCGGCTTGTCCGACATGTTCGGCGGTGGCGGTGCGGCAGCGCTCGGGTCCACCGCAGCGGAGCGCAACCTGAATCGGATCACCACCGTGTTCGCGTTGGTGTGGATCTTCACCGTGGTCGCTCTGAGCTTCCTGATGATCCGTTCCTGACGGATGAAAATCGCACGACCAGGGCGCTAACCTGGTCACAGTCACGTCGAAGTGGCGGAATGGCAGACGCGCTAGCTTGAGGTGCTAGTGCCCTACTTATGGGCGTGGGGGTTCAAGTCCCCCCTTCGACACCAACCGATGTCGCACGACATCCCCCCAAACCGAACCCTCCCGGGTTCGGTTTTCTGGCTTTTCGAGCTAGCGGTCGCGGAAGCCCTTGCCGGCGAGGATCTTGGGGGCGCACTTGTCGACCCGCGACAGCCCGCGTGGCGGCCTGCTTGGCCTCGCTGATGTGGAGGTGGTACTCGCGTTGGCGACCAGGGGTGAGCGCCTGGAACGCCTCGCCGAACGCCGGGTCGCTGTCGATCCGCTGCTGCAGCTCCTCGACGAAGACGAGCTCAGGTGGCGGAGCGACGCCGAGGCCGGAGTCCTCGACCTCGATCGCCTCGGCGACGTAGGCCCTGATCGTGGCGGCCAACCGGTGCACGTCGTCGGTCGAACGCAGACAGATCCGCATCGCCGACCGCGAGTTGGGCCCTTGCGATTCGAGCACGCCGGCGGGGTCGCCCAGCAACGCCCCCTTGAAGAACATCACCGCCATGAAGTCCTTCATCTCCTGCACGATGGCGATGTTGCGCCCATCGTGGCTGTAGCACGGCTTGCCCCACTTGATCTCCTCGGTCAGGCCGCTGGCGAGCAGGACCGGCCGCAGGGCGGCGATCTCGTCCGGCCACTTGTCGGACCGCTCGATGTACGCGTCGACCTTGGTGTTCATCGTCCTGCCTCCTCTGACGTCCCGGTTGGTCCGACATTACCTCCGAGCGTGGTGGCGGGGCTGGCGTCGGGCCGGGGTTGTGGACGAGCGCCACGGCGACGACAATCGACCGCGTGACTGACGCGGCGCGGCGACGGGTGGAGCTGATCGCCCATCGCGCCGGCAACGAGCGCAGGCTGATCGCCCCGGCGCTCACCGTCACCGACACGATCGAGCTCGACGTGCACTGGTTCGGCGGCCGGCTCGAGGTGCGCCACGCCAAGGTGCTGTGGCCGTTGCGCCGATTCTGGGAACGATGGGAATGGGTCGCGACGCCCGACGGGGGCTGGCACGAGTTGAGCGAGATCGTCGAACACGCCCCCGACGGAGCGCATCTGTGGATCGACCTGAAAGGGCTCGGCGCCGGTCTCGGTCGGCGAGCGTTGGACGTGGCGGGGGAGCGCCGCCCGCTGACCGTGTCGTCGCGGGCGTGGTGGGTGCTGCGTGCCGCACGCCGACGGCACGGGATCCGAACCTTCCGATCGGTCGGCACGACCCGTCAGCGGTGGCTGGCCCGCCATGTCCGGTACGGGCCGCTCGACGGGGTCGTGATGCACCAGCGTTTGGCGGATCCGGCCAGCGTGGCGAGGCTGCGCGCCTGCACCGATCACGTGGTCGTGTGGGCCGTGGACGACCTCGGACGTGGGCTCGACCTGGCGGCGATGGGCGTCACCGGGATCATCGCCGACGATCTGGAGTTGCTCAGATCACTCGTAATTCACCTGAGCCGCACCACATCCGACGGCATATGACCGTACCATTGCCGACGCGATGCTCGAACGACCACGACCCGAGGCAAGCAACTCCCGGCCGATCGTCGTGCCGCGCCTCGGTGCCGTGCTGCGCCACGCCCTCCCGAACGTGATCGAGGGCAAGCTGATCCCGCTGGCACTGTTCGTCGGCTTCTTGGAGTTGATCGGCACGATGTCGGCCCTGTTGGTCGCCCTCGGCTGGTCGCTCGGGGCGATCGCTTACCGCAAAGCGACCGGGCGACCGGTGCCGGGCCTGCTGGTGCTCGGGTCGGTCGCCCTCACCGCCCGGACGCTCGCTGCGATCGCCACCGGGTCGATGTTGGTCTACTTCCTGCAACCGACGATCTCGACCGTTCTGGTCGGCCTGGCGTTCGTGATCTCGGTCCCGCTCGGCAATCCGCTGGCGCAACGGCTCGCCAACGACGTGTTCCCGTTCGACGACGAGACCAAGCAGCACCCGATCGTCCGACAGTTCTTCGTACGGCTGTCGCTGCTCTGGTCGTTCACGAGTCTGATCAACGCCTCGATCACGGTGTGGTTGCTGTTGACGAAGTCGACGACCACGTTCGTGCTGGTCAAATCCGTGCTCGGTCCGATCACCACGACGGTGACGCTGGGTGCCGGGTTGTTGTGGTTCCGCTCGTCGGTCGCCCGACAGGGCAGCCGTCTGGTCTACGCCTCGGCCTCAGCGCGCTGACCCACGCTCCCACCCGAGCGGTGGTGAGCTGCCCGAAGCGGTGGACGCGCCAGCGCTCGACCAGAAGGCCGACCAGCGCAAGGCCGGCGCCGGCGAACACGTCGGCGAGCCAATGGTTGGCGGTCGCCACCGTCGCCCACGCCATCGCCACCGGCATCAGCACGGCGGCGAACCGCCACAGGCGACCGTGTCCGAACCGCCACCATGTGAGTGCCGCCAAGACGTTCCACCCGACGTGAAAGCTGGGCATGGCGGCGTACTTGTTGACGAGCGCCGACGGCTGGAGCAGGCGGTACGAGGTCGAGTGCTGAGTGACGGTGTCGACGAAGTCCGGCCCGAACAGCCGCGGTGGCACGACCGGCCAGGTGGCGAAGATCACCAGCCCGATCGCGCCGGAGATGAACATCGCGTTGCGCAGCTCGAAGTAGGCCGGGCGGTGACGGATCAGGAGCCAGATCAGGGTCCCGATCAGCACCGGCCAATGCAGCCAGATGTAGACCCAGTTGGCGCCGGTCAGGATCCAGGCGTGGTCGAGCGGGAGTCGCTGGACGGTGGCCTCGAGGTCGAGGCCGATCGACCGTTCGAGGTCGATCAACTGTTGAGCGTGTCGCCGCGCCGTCTCCAGATCGCCCTCGGTCAGGCCGCGCACCCCGAAGTAGGCGAGGATCGCCCCAGCGACCAGTGCCAACTGCCGCGCGAACAGCGCCAACCCGCTGCGAAACCGTCGAGACTTCACGACTCGGTGATACCTCCGATCAGGGCCGAAGGGCCAGTGCCGAACGTCACGACGGGCGTGTGTCGTGCTCCCAGGCCTGCTGGCGGTCGTAGGCACGAGCTCGTTCGAGCAGTTGCTCGCGCATCGATTTCGGGGGAGGCGGATCGGGGAGCTCCACGAACGCCTCGCCGTCGACGATCGTGACCGGGTACGAGTCGAGCCGCTGGCGCGACCCGATCAACTGGCCCGTGTCGACGTGGTAGCGCCAGAAGTGGAGCGGGCAACTCAACACCCCACCGCGCACGATCCCACCCGCCAACGCCGCGTCCTGATGGGCACACCGGTTCCGGTAGGCGCACACCGAATCGCCGACCCGCACCACCACCGCCCGGCCGCCCCCGACCGCTTCGCAGTGGTCGTCGGGGATCGCCGTCACCGGCCCGAGCGCCACCCGCACGTCAGGCGGCGCCGATCGAGCCGCGATACCCGAGCCGGCGCGAGATCGCCGCCGCACACTCGACCGTGGTCTGCGCCAACACGTGCTCGTGCGGTTCCAGCCGTTCGGCCGGCCCGGCGACGCTGATCGCAGCGACCGTGCGCCCGCTGGCGTCGCGGATCGGCGCTGCCACCGAGATCACGCCGGCCTCGGACTCGCGCCGATTGACGGCGTAGCCGCGCCGGCGCGCCTCGGCCAGGTTGCGACGCAGCTCGACAGGGTCGGTGAGCGTGTGCTGCGTCTTGCCGGTCAGCTTCCAGTTCTTGAGCCGATGCTCGAGTTGATCCGGGGGCAGGAATGCGAGCAGCGCCTTGCCGCACCCGGTCGAGTGGGCCGAGTTGCGACGCCCGACCTCGAGGAACAACCGTAATGTGTTGGGGCTGTCGAGACGCTCGACGTAGACGACCTCACGCCCGTCGAGCACGGCCACCTGGACCGTCTCGCCGGTGCGGTTGCGGAGTTCGGTCATGGGCCCCAACACCGCTTCGTGCAGGTCCGTGCTCTGTGCCGCAGCCGCCAGGTCGAACACGACCAACCCGAGCCGGTAGCGCCCGGTGGTCGGGTCCTGCTCGAGCAACGCCTCGTCGGTGAGTGTCGCCAACAATCGGTGGGCGGTCGATTTGGCGATCCCCAACTTGCGGGCCAGGTCGGTCACACCCCACTCACGGTCGTACTGTGTGAACGCCTTGAGCACCCGGGCCGCGTTGGCCACCGAGCCGAGCGTCGCCGAGCGGGCGATCCCATCGTTGTTCACGAGCCCGATCGTAGTCCGGTGTTCCGCTCTGTGGGACATCTTCCCAGCATGCGGAACGCCCACCGTACGTTGCAGTGCATGGGAGTGCTCCGACTGCTGCACGTCGACATCTCCGAACCCGACCTCGAACTGGCTGCCGCGTATTACACGCAGGTGCTCGGGCTCGATCTCGTGGAACGGACCAACGACGCCAACGGTGAGCGCCTGTTCCTGAAGTGCTGGGACGAGCGCAACCACCACAGCCTGGCGATCCGATACGACCCGCGGGTCGGCATCGATCGCTTCTCGTTCAAGGTCGAGTTCGAACACGACCTCGACGAGATCGAGGCCAAGGTCGAGGCGTACGGCGTGCACGTCGAGCGGATCAGCAAGGGCGAGGAAGTCGGCCAGGGCGAGTCGGTCCGCTTCCTCACGCCGTCGGGCCACGAGATGGAACTCGTCCACGACGTGGTCACCGTGGGCGGGCGGATCCCGCTCCGCAACCCGTCCCCGATCCCGCAGGGTCTGGTGGGGATCGCCCCGCCACGCCTCGACCACTGCCTGGTCGGCGCCGAGGAAGTCGGCGAGACGGTCCGCTTCATGCAGACCACGATGGACTTCTACCTGACCGAGCAGATCCTCACCCGGGAGGGCCACATGATGGGCGCCTTCCTGCAGCGGTCCGGTCGTCCTCACGACATCGCCTTCATCCAGGGCCTCAACGGATCGTTCCACCACATGTCGTTCTGGCTCGACGACTGGGACCACGTCCGCAGGGCGGCCGACGTGCTGTCGCACAACTCGATCTCGATCGACATCGGCCCCACCCGCCACGGCATCACGCGCGGCAACACGATCTACTTCTTCGATCCGATGGGCACCCGCAACGAGGTGTTCACCGGCGGCTACCACGCCGACCCCGATTTCCCCACGATCACCTGGACCGAGGAGAATCTCGGGCGGGCGATCTTCTACTACGAGGGCAAGGACAACGGTCGCTTCCTGACGGTGTACACGTGATGATCGATCGAACGGTTCGTACCACTGCTGGGCGCGGCCTGCGTGACCGGGGAACGCAATGAGCGGCGTGCTGCGGCTCTCGCACGCCGAGGTGCGGGTGCCCGACCTCGAGCTGGCGTTGGCCTACTACGTCGAGGTGGTCGGCCTGGTCGAGGTCGAGCGCACTGCCGACCAGGCCTACCTGAAGGGATGGGACGAGCACCAGCACCACTCGCTCGTGCTCAGCAAGTCTCCGACCTATGGGCTCAACTCGCTCGGGTTCAAAGTCCAACACGCCGGCGACCTCGACGACCTGCAGGCCCGCGTCGAAGCGGCGGGGATCGCGACCACCCGCCATGCAGCGGGTGAGCTGTTCTCGGGCAGCGGCGAGACGGTTCGGTTCCGCGGCCCGTCCGGCCACGTGTTCGACCTCGAACACGGCCAACTCCAGGTCGGGAACCGGATGCCGAAGCTCAACCCACCGATCGGTCCGGAAGGCCTGATCGGCATGGCACCGCCCCGCATCGACCACATCTTCCTGATGTGCGAAGACGTCAACGCCTCGACCGACTTCTTCCGGGAGGTGCTCGGGTTCCGGATGACCGAGCAGGTGTTGGCCGACGACGGCAACCAGCTGATCACGTTCCTCGAGCGCAGCCACACGACCCACGACATCGCCTTCCTGACCGGCCCCGACGGTGGGTTCCATCATCTCGCCTACTGGGTCGACGACTGGAACGATCTCCGCGACGGCGCCGACACGTGCGCCTACCACGGCATCAACGTCGACGCCGGCCCGGTGCGCCACGGGGCGACCCGCGGGTGCGGCCTGTACTTCTTCGACCCGGCCGGGAACCGCAACGAGATCTACACCGGCGGGTACTGGTTCGATCCAGACGACGAGCCGACCACCTGGACCGAGTCCGAGGTCGGGCGGGCCGTGTTCTACTACGCCGGCAAACTCAACAGCCGGTTCATGACCGTGCACTCATGAAGGTGAGCCGACGATGACCGACATCCGCATCGACGAACCGTCCTACGTCGCTCGCTACCGCGAGAAGCAGGGCAACGGCGACCATGCCACGCCGAACGCCGGCGACGACGGCACGCCGCTCTACCTCCGCCAGTTCCGCCAGCGCGAGGTCGTGCCGCCGGCAGGTGCACCGACCGATGACGTCGACTCCACGCTGCCGCTGTGGCAACGCGCCAGCCTCCCGGTCCAGCGCGCCCTCACCGAGGACAGCCGCAACAAGGAGATCGCCGCGCCGCCGGGCGCCGTGCCCACCACCGTCAGCGACGTGTTCCTCATTCGTCACGGCGAGACCCAGGGCTACTCGAGCGACTCGGGGCTCACCCCGCAGGGCGCCTGGCAGGCGCACACGTACGGTCACACGTTGTCGAAGCGGCTGAAGAGCGGCGAGGTGGTCGTATTGCGTCATGCCGACACGAACCGCGCCCGCGAGACCGCCGAACACATCCACCGTGGACTGATCGACGGCTTGGTGCAGTTCGAGAAGACGATCACCATCCATCCGCCCGAGCCGATGGACCAGTTCCGCAACTTCCAGTTCGTGTCGCCGAACGGCCTGAAGGACATCACCGCCGGGTTCCGCGAGTACTACGCCCTGCGCGAGGAGTACGAGCGTTCCAACACCGGTGACCGACCGCTGTGGCTGGTCGAGATGGACCGGTTCTGGAAGATCCAGCTGGCCGGTGGCGAGCCGATCGAGAAGTGGCTCACCGTCCCCATGATGTATTTCGAACCGCCGTCGATGGTGGTGCGCCGGTTCTGGGCCGGGATCAACGCCCTGGCCGACGAGTTCCCCGGCGCCCGGCTGCTGGTGCCGACCCACTCAGGGTGCATCCGCGCCTTCGCCGTGCACGCACTCGGCTACGACCCGGGCGAGCCGTACAACCTCGAACACGTGCGCTGCAAGATCATGGAAGGCCGCAAGGACGCGATGGTGGGCTACCGCAATCGGGTCCAGGAACTGTGCGTGCCGAACATCGACGAACTGCCGGTCTGGAACACCGTCGAGACCTGGCAACCACCCCGCAACGCCTGAATCCAACGCTGACAGAAGGAGGCCCCGTCATGATGACGCAAGAACAGAACGATGAACTCACCCGGGTCGGACCCGGAACCCCGATGGGGGAGGTGCTGCGCTACTACTGGTACCCGGTGGCGTTCGAGCGCGAACTCGACGAGTTCCCCGTCAAGAAGGTGCGCCTGCTGTGCGAGGACTTCGCCGTCTTCAAGTTGCCCGACGGCAGCTACGGCATCACCCACGAGCGGTGCCCGCACCGCGGTGCATCGCTCGCCTACGGCATCGTCGAGGAGGGCGGGCTGCGCTGCGGCTACCACGGGTGGAAGTTCGACGCCAACGGCAAGTGCATCGACATCCTGGCCGAACCCGACTCGTCGCCGGCGTTCCGTGAGCGGGTGTGCGTCAAAGCCGGCAAGGCCCAGAAACTGGGCGGCATGATCTGGGCCTACATCGGCAACGATCCGGCGCCCGAGATCCCGCGCTACCTGGCCTACACGATGAACGGTGTCCGCGACATCGGCCACGCCACGCTGCCGTGCAACTGGTTCCAGATCATGGAGAACTCGGTCGACCCGTATCACGTCGAGGCGTTGCACGGGAACTACTTCGGATTCATCGCCGAATGGAAGGGCTTCGAGATGCCCTCGGCGTTCAAGAACAAGCACGTCAAGGTCGGTTTCGACCAGTTCGAGCACGGCATCATCAAACGCCGTCAGCTCGTGGGCCAGACCGAGGAGGACGACGACTGGGCGATCGGCCATCCGCTCGTCATGCCCCACACCATGTACGTCGGCGGCAACGGGATCTACCAGATGCAAGTGCGCGTGCCGATCGACGACACCCACACCTGGGCGATGTTCTACTCGTGCCACGCACCCGAGGGCGCCGACCCGGTCGAGCAGCTCTACCCGGTCGACTACGAGTACGAGTGGATCGACGACAAGGGCAACTTCATCGTCGACTACATCGAGGGCCAAGACGTCATGGCCTGGGTCTCGCAGGGCCCGATCGCCGACCGCACGATCGAGAACATCACCAAGAGCGATGTCGGCGTGATCGCCGTGCGCCGCATGTTCCGCGACTGCATCGAGTCGGTCAAGCAGGGTCGCGATCCGGTCGGCGTGGTGCGAGCAAAGCACGATCTGATCGAGCTGCCGTTGGAGCGGTTCAAGTTCGGGCGCGGCGCCGAGTTCGCCACGCAGTGGATCGACCGTGGCTCGATGAAGTACAGCCCGCAGGCGGACGACCTCAAGAAGCTCCACATCCAGGCGTGGGCCAACCGGGACGGGCACATCCCGGCGCCGGCGCCCGGGCAATGACCGTCGATCAGCGGCTGTGGGCGGCGTACCTCCAAGCGGCGGTCGACGACCGTCGTGAGGTCCAGGGCATCGGCGCCCAGATCGGCGAGATGTCGCTCGACGACGCCTACCTGGTGCAGGACGCGTTGATCGCCGAGAAGTGTTTCGGCGGGGACCGTGTCGCCGGAGCGAAACTCGGGCTCACGTCCAAGGCCAAACAGGAACAGATGGGTGTGCGCGAACCGGCCTACGGCTGGGTGGTCGGCTCATCGATCCTGCCAACCGACGCCGAGGTGGTGGTGGCCGACTTGATCCACCCCCGCGTCGAACCCGAATTCGTGTTCGTCATGGGCACCGATCTGTCGGGTGCCGACTGCACCGCCGACGACGTGCTCGATGCCACCGAGCAGGTGGTCGGCGGGATCGAGGTGATCGACTCGCGCTACGAGGCGTTCAAGTTCACGCTCCCGGACGTGATCGCCGACAACACCTCGGCGGCACGGGTTGCGGTCGGCTCGACCGGCATCGCGCCCCGCGACGTGGACCTGCGGTCGGTCGAATGCACGTTCACGGTCGACGGTGAGATCACCGGCGTCGCCACCGGTGAAGCCCTGCTCGGATCTCCCGCCGAATGCGTGGCGATGCTCGTGCGGCACCTGGCGAGAACCGGTCGCGGCCTGAAGGCCGGCTGGGTCGTGCCGGCAGGGGCGCCGCTCGACGCTCGACCGCTTCGTGCCGGTGGGGTGGCCACCGCCAGCTACAGCCATTTCGGCGACGTGACCGTCCGCGGTCGATGAGCGACGTGAACCAGACGTGAACCAGAGAGGTGTTGGGATGGGAATCGATCTGAGTCTGATCGGCCGCGCTGCCCAGATGTTGTGGGACGCCGATGTGAGCGGACAGCCGATCGCGCCGATCCGCGACCTGCTCGGCACGTCGACCGACATCGACGCCGGGTACGCGATCCAGCAGATCAACACCGACCGCAAGGTCGCCGGCGGCCGCCGCATCTCGGGGCGCAAGATCGGCGTCACGTCGAAAGCCGTGCAGGAGCAGATCGGCGTCGACCAGCCCGACTTCGGCACGCTGTTCGCCGACACCGAGTACGGCGACAACGTCGACATCCCCGCCTGGCGGCTGATCCAGCCGCGGGCCGAGGCCGAGGTCGCGCTCGTGGTCGGACGCGACCTCGACAACGCTCCCCACGGGTTTGCCGAGATCATCCGTGCCATCGAGTTCGCGTTGCCGTCGATCGAGGTCGTCGACAGCCGGATCGCCAACTGGCAGATCTCGATCGTCGACACCGTGGCCGACAACGCCAGCTGCGGGCTCTACGTGGTCGGTTCGCGGCCGGTGCCGTTGAGCTCCTTCGACATCCGCACCGTTCCGATGTCGATGTCGATCAACGGTGAGCAGGTCTCGACCGGTTCGGGTGCGGCGTGCCTCGGCAACCCGCTGCACGCTGCTCGCTGGCTGGCCGACGTGCTCTGCGAACGAGGGATCCCGCTGCGTGCCGGCGACGTGCTGATGACCGGTGCGCTCGGGCCGATGAAGTCGATCGCGGCAGGCGACGAGGTGACCGCCTCGTTCGGCGATCTCGGCAGCGTCACCACCCGGCTGGTCGGGGACTGATCCCGTGAGGCGTCAGCGCATCTCGGCGGCGACGGTGCGCGAGCCCGCTCCACAACTCTGGTCGAACTGCATCAAGGTCGGCGAGATCGCCTACGTCGCCGGGATGACCGCGCGCGGCGATGACGGGCAGACGGTGGTGGGGGAGGAGTACGAGCAGGCTGTGTTGATCTTCTCGAAGATCAAGGCATTGCTCGAGGCAGCCGGTGGCAGCATCGACGACGTCGTCAAACTCACGATCTTCGTCACCCGGATCGAGCACAACGCCGAGGTGTGGCGGGCGCGCGCCGAGTTCTTCCACGGTGACTTCCCCGCCTGCTCACTGGTCGAGGTCAGCCGGCTCAACAAGCCCGAGATGTACGTCGAGATCGAGGCGATCGCTCACATCGGCTGCAGCACGGCTCAGTAGGTCGGCTCGGTAGGTCGGCTCGGTAGGTCGGCTCGGTAGGTCGGCTCAGTACGTGGTCTCGGGCCGCCGGACCGCTGTGGCCAACACACCGTTGATGTGCGGCGCCGCCATCCCGAGCGACACGCCCACGCCCACCAGCGCCCGTTGCTCGGCGGTGTTGAGCCGGCCGTCGGCGAGCGCGATCGACACCAGTCGCTGGAGCAGGCCCTGCTTGCCGTGGTTGCTCAACTCGTTGCGGAGCAGTGTCAAGCACATGTCGGCGTCCTCGTCGAGCAGGGTGTCGAGGTCGTGCATCAGGGTGGCGCCGTCGTAGACGTGCCCAGCCGACACCATCACGTCGATCGCCTGCTCGGTCATCTCGTCGGTGATCGTGTGGCCCTGGCGGCGCCCGGCCCGCAGCACCTTCGCCACCGAGGCACGCATGGCAGCAGTGAGCCACTCGGCGAGCTGTGCCGCAGTCGGGATGTCGAGCACCCCGAGGCCGGCCTGATAGCCGCAGCTGTCGCACTCGACGCGCGGGTCGAGCGGCGTCAGACGGGCGACCGGCAGGCCGCACAGCCGGAACCAGCGCTGCCGGTCGAGCACCTGACCTGTGCTGTCGATCTCGCAACGCGGGCAGACGAATTGCACGGGCCTCACCGGCTTGATTCTCACATCGATCTTTCGCATCTTGACCATGACTGTTCCTCCTGATCGTTCGTTGGATGAGTGCGTGGTCACTGGCTTGACGTATGCCTATCGATCCAGCCCTCGAGCCCCTTGATCGGGAATGAGAGAGTCTTGAGAAGGGGTGTCACCGTTGCGTCAAACCATGACACGCAACGTTGATATTGCGTCACGGAAGTGCAGCTCTTGACGTTCGGCAGAAGGGTGGAGGTCTCACACCCACACCTGCGATACTGCGTTCGATGGAGACGATCACGCTCGTCGCCGCCGGCTGGGCCTCGGGGATCAACGCCTACCTGACGGTGCTGTTGCTCGGCCTCAGCGGTCGTCTCGGATGGGCCGACACACCGAGCGCCTTCCAGCGCAACTGGGTGCTCGCCGCCTCCGGCGTGCTGTTCGCGATCGAGTTCGTGGTCGACAAGGTGCCGATCGCCGACAGCGTGTGGGATGTGGTGCACACGGTGGTGCGGCCGTCGATCGGGGCAGCCGTCGGGGGAGCGATCGCCGGCACCCAGCTCGGCCAACCGTGGGCGTCGCTGGCCGCCGGTGGGTTGGCGCTCACGGCACACTCCGCCAAGGCCACCACCCGGTTGGCGATCAACGCCATCCCGGAACCGTTCACGAACATCGCCGCCAGCGTGGGTGAGGACTCGGCGGTGCTCACGATCGTGTTGCTGGCGATCCATCACCCCAACATCGCAGCTGTGGCGGCGATCATCATGCTGGTCATCGGCGTGCTGATCGCGTTGGCGTTGGCGCGGCTGGCACGCCGGGGTTGGCGGGTCGTGCAAGCGGTGCGCCACCGGACGCGTGGGGTGCCCCCAGCGTCAGGCCAGGCCGCGGCGCCGACCCAGATCGAGTGACAGCGTCGAACCGTGCAGCGCGGAGGCCTGTGGCTCGAGCAGGATCCCGACCGCCCAGGCCACCTCGTCGACCGTGGTGAGCCGGCCGAGCGGCGAACCGGCTCGGTACTCGTCGAGCACCTGATCGGCCGTCGAGCCATCGCCGCGTCGGTCGGCCGTGCGTCGGGCGATGCCGTCCATGCGAGGCGATTCGACCGGCCCGGGGGCGATGTGGTGGACGGTGACCCCGCGCCGCCCCCAGTGGTCCGAGAGCGACCGGACGAGATTGGCGATGGCGGCGTTCGCCATCCCGGCCATGGGCGCCGCCGGGGACGGCTCGTAGCCGTAGTGGCCGCCCAACACGACGATCCGCGACCCGTCGACGAGGCGTGACTCGACGCCACGCAGGAGGCGCACGAAACCACCGATCTTGGTGTCGAATGCGGCCACGATCTCGGCGCCGGTGATCGTCTCGACCGTGCCGCTGGCGGGCAGCCCGGCGGCCTGCACGACGATTCTCACCGGCCCGTCGAGCACGGTGGCGACGGCGTCGCTGAGGCCGTCGTCGGTGAGGTCGGCTCGGAGCGGGATCACGCCGGGGTCGGCGGCCGCCAACGCGTCGAGCTCGGCGGCCGAACGGGCGATCGCCACCACGGTCAGGCCCGCCGACCGCAAACGGGCGACGATCGCCGCTCCCAGTGCTCCGGTGGCGCCGGCGACGACGGCGTATTCGATCATGCCGCTGCGGCGTCGCGTTCGGCGGCCAACTCGGCGGCGATCGAGATGATCTGGTCCTCCTGGCCGCCGACCAACTGCTGTTCGCCGCAGCGCATGAGGATGTCGGCGCCGCGCACGTCGTACTGCTCGGCGGCTCGATAGGCGTGGCGCAGGAAGCTCGAGTACACACCCGCGTACCCCATCACCAGCGCCAGCCGGTCGATGATGCACTCCTGGTCCATGACGGGGCGCACCACGTCCTCGGCGGCGTCCATCAGCGCCAGCACGTCGATCCCGGTCCTGATCCCGAGCCGGTCGCACACCGCTGCGAACACCTCGTTGCGGGTGTTCCCGGCGCCGGCTCCGAAGCCGCGGGTGGAACCGTCGATCTGGACGGCTCCGGCTCGCACGGCCAGCACGGAGTTGGCGACGGCGATCCCGAGGTTGTCGTGCCCGTGGAACCCGACCTGGGCGTCGTCGCCGACCTCCGCCACGAGGGCCTGGACCCGGACCGTCACGTCGTCGAGGATCATCGCCCCCGCCGAGTCGACGACGTAGGGGCACTGGCACCCGGCATCGACCATGATCCGGGCCTGCTCGGCGAGCAGTTCGGGGGTGGTCTTGTGGGCCATCATCAGGAACCCGACGGTCTCGAACCCGAGCTCGCGAGCCAACCCGAAGTGCTGGATCGAGATGTCGGCCTCGGTGCAGTGGGTGGCGATCCGCACGATCGACACGCCGGCGTCGCGGCAGGCGCGCATGTCGTCCATGGTGCCGATCCCGGGCACCATCAGCGCCGCGATCTTGGACTGCTTGGCCGTGGCCACGGCGGTCTGCATCAGCTCGCGTTCGTCGACCAGCGAGCGGCCGTAGTTGTAGGACGAACCGCCCAGCCCATCGCCGTGGGTGACTTCGATCACCGGCATGCCGGCGGCGTCGAGGGCGGCCACCACGTCGGCCACCTGCTCGTTGGTGAATTGGTGCCCTTTGGCGTGCGACCCGTCGCGCAGCGACGAGTCGGTCATGCGAATGTCGAGGTCGGGGGAGAACGGCATGTCAGGCGGTCACTTTCGAGTCGAGATGCTGGGCGATCTGGTTGCCGACCTGTGTGGCGGCGGCGGTCATGATGTCGAGGTTTCCGGCGTATGGCGGGAAGAAGTCGCCGCCGCCCTCGACCTCCACGAACGTCGCCACACGGTGGCTGCCGTCGGGGGTGACCGAGAACTGCGGGTCGACCCGCAAGCGGTAGCCCGGCACGTAGGTCTGCACGTAGGCCACGACGTCGCGGATCGACGCGTCGATCGACTCGTGGTCCACGAACCCTTCGTCGTCGGGGCCCGGGATCTGGCAGAAGATCGTGTCGCGCATGATCAACGGCGGCTCGGCCGGGTTGAGAACGATGATCGCCTTGCCGCGCTGCACCCCGCCGCACACCTCGATCGCCTGCGTCGTGGTGCGGGTGAACTCGTCGATATTGGCGCGGGTGCCCGGCCCGGCGGACTTGGAGGCCACGGTGGCCACGATCTCGGCGTACGGCACCTGGACCACACGCGACACGGCATGGACCATCGGGATCGTGGCCTGCCCGCCGCACGTGACCATGTTCACGTTCATCAGATCGAGGTGTTCGGTCAGGTTGACGGGCGGCACGACGTACGGCCCGATCGCGGCGGGAGTCAGGTCGATCGCCCTGATGCCGGCATCGAGGTACCGCGGCGCGTTGCCGCGGTGGATGTAGGCACTGGTGGCCTCGAACACCAGATCGGGCAGCACGGGGCGGTCGAGCAACCAGTCGACACCCTCGTGGCTGGCTTCCACGCCGAGCTGGCGGGCACGCGCCAACCCCTCCGAGTTGGGGTCGACACCGACCATGTAGATCGGCTCGATGTGTTCCGAGCGGAGCAACTTGTAGAGCAGGTCGGTGCCGATGTTGCCCGACCCGACGATGGCAGCGGTCCTCATCCCACCAGTGTGACCGGCGGCGTCCCACAGAGGGGAACACCGTCCCGCATCACAGAACGACGCATCACAAAATGAGAGGAAAGCGTCCGCTCCGCATCGGCGCCCCGGCGGGGATGTCGCTGTCGAACGGCAGACGCATGGTGAGCGGGCGCGGGTCGTACACGGCGTCGTCCCCGCACCATCGGGTCGCCAGCCCGCGCCGGCGTCGTGACGTGGTGGTGTTGCCCTTGGCGCCGTGCATCGTCATCACGTGGTGAGCGACGACGTCGCCCGGCTCGAGGTCGAACGACACGATCCGCTGACCGGGATCGTTGTCGAGGTCGGGGACCGCCGGCATCGACTGATCGCTGTACTTGTCGGAGCCGTCGAAACTCTGGGCCCGGTACCAGGTCGACCAGCGGTGCGAACCGGCGACGTACCGCACGGCGCCGCTCGACTCGTCGACCCGGTCCATGGCGAACCACAGCGAACAGATCTGCTCACCGGCGACCGGCCAGTACGGCAGGTCCTGGTGCCATGGGGTGGGGTTCACGGTGCCGGGTTCCTTCACGAGCAGGTGATCGAAGAAGAACGACACCCGCTCGGAGCCCATCAGCACCGCGGCGACGTGGGCGGCGGGCGATTCGAACACGAACGCACGCAGGTCGCGGTCCACGTCCCATTGGAACATGTTGGCGTGGAACCGTCCTCCTTGGTTGGTGTCGTACTCGCGCACCTGGTCCCCACGGTGCGCCATCGAGCGGTCGGTCATCGTCCGCATCCGTTCGATCCACTCGTGTCCGAACAGGCCCGCCAACTTCACCACGCCGTCGGCCTGGAATCGCTCGACCTCGTCAGCGGTGACCGGTCGCTGCGGCTGGGCGGGCGCCGTCGTCACGCCGACGTCTCGAGTTCGATGTCGACCATCAGCTCGTTGGCGAGCTTCTCGAGCGCCACCCGGATCGCCCCGAGATCGGCGCCGTGGGGCACCTCCAACACGGCCTGCGCCTCGAACAACCGCCCGCCCGACATCGGCGCATCGCGGGTCTCGGTGCGCAACGTGTCGATGTTGACGTGGTGGCCGGCGAGCACGTCGGTGATCTCGCGCACGATGCCGGGACGGTCCGTGCCGAGCAGCGACAGCGAGAACCTTGTGCTGCCCACCTCGATCACGTCGAGGTCGGCGGCGCCCTCGTGGGCGGTGATGTCGAGCATGCCCTGCAGCGGCTGCAGGTCGTCGATCAGCGCCTGCGACGCGGAGTCCGGCACGGTGATCAGCACGATCCCGGCGAACTTGCCGGCCAGCTCGGCCATCTGGCTCTTCTCCCAGTTGCCACCGTGACGGGCGACCACCTGGGCGACGGCATTCACCAACCCGGCACGGTCATCACCGATCACGGTCAGCACGAGCGTCGACATGGTGGCCAAGCGTAGAGTGGCAATCCCACCAGTCGGCCATCGCAGCTCGCTCGATACGATGGCAGCATGTCCGACATGGCAGTCACCGGTTCGTTCCCCGTCAAGCGCGGCCTGGCCGAGATGCTCAAGGGCGGCGTCATCATGGATGTCGTCACGCCCGAGCAGGCCAAGATCGCCGAGGACGCCGGCGCCTGCGCCGTCATGGCACTCGAGCGCGTTCCGGCCGACATCCGTCGCGACGGCGGCGTGGCACGCATGAGCGACCCCGACATGATCGAGGGCATCAAGGCCGTGGTGTCGATCCCCGTCATGGCCAAGGTCCGGATCGGCCACTTCGTCGAGGCCCAGATCCTCGAGGCACTCGGCGTCGACTTCGTCGACGAGTCCGAGGTGCTGACCCCTGCCGACGAGGCCCACCACATCGACAAGTGGCAGTTCACCGTGCCGTTCGTGTGCGGCGCCACCAACCTCGGTGAGGCGCTGCGCCGGATCAGCGAGGGTGCCTGCATGATCCGTTCCAAGGGTGAGGCAGGGACCGGCAACGTGGTGGAGGCCGTGCGTCATCTGCGGTCGATCATCGGTGACATCCGCAAGATCGGCCAGGCCGATTCGGCCGAGTTGTTCGATTGGGCCAAGCAGCTCCAGGCCCCGCTCCCGCTCGTGCAGGAGGTCGCCGAGCGCGGTTGGCTCCCCGTCCCGATGTTCTGCGCCGGTGGGCTGGCCACTCCGGCCGACGCCGCGCTCGCCATGCAGCTCGGTGCCGAAGCGGTGTTCGTGGGCTCCGGGATCTTCAAGAGCGACGAGCCGGCTCGCCGTGCCGCGGCGATCGTCGAGGCCACCACGCACTTCAACGACGCATCGATCCTGGCCAAGGTCAGCCGCGGCCTGGGCGCCCCGATGACCGGCATCGGCATGGACGAGATCAACCAGCGTTACGCCGAACGCGGCTGGTGAGCCGTGCCCGCTGACGCACAGGAGCCCCCAGGTGCTGGTCGGCGTGCTCGCCCTGCAGGGCGCGTTCGCCGCCCATCGACACCGGCTCGCTGAACTCGGCGTCGAGAGCCGGGCGATCCGGCTGCCTGCCGATCTGGATGGCATCGACGCGCTCGTGATGCCCGGCGGTGAGTCGACCACGATGTCGAAGCTGCTGCTCAGCACCGGGCTGTTCGACGTGATCGGCGGGTCGATCGCCGACGGGATGCCGGTGTTCGGCACCTGCGCCGGCATGATCCTGCTCGCTTCCGAGGTGCTCGACGGGCGCCCGGATCAGCGCTCGTTCGGGGCGATCGACATCGCCGTGCGGCGCAACGGCTACGGGCGCCAGGTCGACAGCTTCGAGGCCGACCTCGACGTGAGCGGCATCGACGACGGCGTGTTCCACGGCGTGTTCATCCGCGCCCCCAAGGTCGAGCGCGTCGGGTCCGGCGTCGAAGTCCTGGCCGCCTATGACGGTGTCCCGGTCCTGCTGCGGGCCGGACGCGTTAGCGTGGCATCGTTCCATCCCGAGTTGGCTTCCGATTCGCGGATCCACGAACTCTTCATCAACACCATCACGGAGACCTACTGATGTCCGGGCATTCCAAATGGGCAACGATCAAGCACAAGAAGGGCGCCGCCGACAAGGCGCGCGGCAAGCTGTTCGCCAAGATGGCGCGCCAGATCGAGGTGGCCGCCAAGGTAGGCGGGGGTGACCTCGACTCGAATGCCACGCTGCGCACCGCCGTCCAGAAGGCCAAAGCAGCCCAGATGACGAACGACGCCATCGACCGCGCGATCAAGCGGGCGACCGGGCAGGACCAGGCTGAGAACTACGAGGACATCACCTACGAGGGGTACGCCCCCGGTGGCGTGGCGCTGCTGATCGACGTCCTGACCGACAACCGCAATCGCACCGGCTCCGAGATCCGGTCGATCTTCAGCAAGATGGGCGGCTCGATGGCCGAACCGGGTGCGGTCGGCTGGCAGTTCAAGCGTCGCGGCGTGATCCTGATCGAGGGTCCCGTGGACGAGGACGAGTTGATGATGACGGCGCTCGAAGCCGGCGCCGACGATGTGGCCGACGACGAGGGCATGTGGCGCGTGATGTGCGAGCCGTCGGCCACCTACGACATCAAGGACGCGCTCGAGGCGGCCAAGTACCGGGTCGTGTCGGCCGACACCCCCAAGGTGAGCGAGAACCTGGTGCCCGTCACCAGTGTCGAGGATGCCAAGAAGATCCTGCGGATCATGGAAGCGATCGAGGACAACGACGACGTGCAGGACGTGTACTCGAACTTCGACATCGCCGACGACGTGATGGAAGCTGCATCCGAATGAGCGTCGGCATCGGCGACCGGGCGCCCGACTTCACCCTGCTGGGCACCGGCGGGCGCGAGTGGTCGCTGTCGGACTTCCTCGGCAAGCCGTTGGTGCTGGTGTTCTATCCGGGCGACGACACCCCCGTCTGCACCAAGCAGCTCAATGCCTACAACGACGGGCTCGAGAAGTTCGAGGCACTCGACGCCCAGGTGGTCGGCATCTCGGCCCAGAGCGTCGACAGTCACAACTCGTTCGCCGGCAAGCACGGGTTCGAGTTCCCGCTGCTGGCCGATACCGACAAGCACGTGGCGGCCAGCTACGGCACGTTGGGCCCGATCGGGTTCCCGCGCCGCAGCGTGTTCATCATCGACCGCGAGGGCATCGTCCGTTACGCCCACCGGGCGATCGCCGGCCTCACGTACCGCCCCGTGAACGAACTGATCGACGAACTCGAACAACTGCGCTGACCACCGTCACGGTCCGGCTTGTCACGAAACGGTGGCGGCCGACGTCGAGTGGGTATGCAGCACGATTCCATCACGCACACGATCGACGTCGCGGTGATCGGCGGCGGTCTGGCCGGACTGGCGGCGGCGGCGGCTGCCGGCCGGGCGGGCGCCACGGTTGCCGTGTTCGAGTCGAACCGGCTCGGTGGGCGTGCGTCGACGATCGAGCGCGACGGATATCTGCTCAACGAGGGTGCCCATTCGTTGTACCTGGAACGCGGTGGGCAACAGGTGCTCGATGCGCTGGGGGTGCACCTCACCGGCCGGGCACCCGACCTGGCCGACTACCACACGATCTGGAACGGCGAGATCCGACCGCTGCCGGTCACACCGGCTGCGATCCTCACCTCGAGGCTGTTCGGCACTCGATCGAAGACCAAGCTGGTGGCGTTGTTCGGCGGGTTGCGACGGTCGATCGCCGGTGCCGGCCACGCCCCGTTCGGGGAGTGGATGGACTCGTCGCGCGTTCCGGCCGACGTCCAGAAGTTCCTGCTCACGGTGCTGCGCCTCAGCACGTACTGCGCTGAGCCCGAGCACCAATCTGCGACGGCGATGCTGCGTGTGCTGGCCGCCAAGGGCGGTGTGCGCTACATCGACGGTGGCTGGCGCACGATCGTGGCTGGGCTGGCCACGTCGGCGTCGACGGCGGGGGCGACCATCCGCGATCATGCCCCGGTGACCTCGGTTCGTCGTCACGGCCTGGGCTGGGAGGTCGGCGTGGTGCTCGACGGCGAGCAGCGCACGTTCGCGGCAGCGAACGTGGTGTTCGCCGCCGGCGGACCGACGCTGGCGACCCGTCTGCTGGGGGACGACCCGGCCGATTGGGTCGTGCGGTCCGGACCGGCCGTGCGGGCGGCGTGCCTCGACATCGGCACCGACCTCGCCGGATCGCAAACCGGTCACTCGTTCCTGTTGTCGTCGGACGAACCGCTGTACCTGTCGCGCCACGCACCCGTCGCCGACCTGGCGCCGACCGGCTCGGCGCTCACGTCGCTGTTGCGCTACCTTCCGAGCGAGGCAGCGGGGTCGCCCACGGACGCTGCTGCACACCGGGAATCGTTGGAACGGCATGCCGCGGCTGGCGGGGTGCCGGCACCTCCCGAGCGCCGGCTCGAACGGTTCCTGGCGGCACCGGTGGTGGCGTGGGGCAGCCCGCTGGCGGGCCTGCACCGGCCCGACGGGACCGAGTTGGCCGATACCGGCGTGTTCGCCGCCGGGGATTGGGTCGGCGACGCGCTGCTGGCCGACGCATCGCTGGTCTCGGGCCACCGCTGCGGGCAACTGGCTGCGGAGCGAGCGAGACTGGCAGCGTGAACGACGTGTTCGAGCGAGCCCGCCCGAGGCTCACCGGCCGCGCCTACCGGCTGCTCGGATCGCTGGCCGACGCCGACGACGTGGTGCAGGACGCCTGGCTGCGCTGGTCGACCGTCGACGCGGCGGCGATCGACAACCCGGACGCCTGGCTCAACACCGTGGTCACGCGTCTCGCGCTCGACCGGTTGCGATCCCGCAAGCGTGAGGAGCAGCGCTACGTCGGGCCGTGGCTTCCGACCCCGATCGTCGAGCGCACCGCCGACCCGGCCGACGTGGCCGAGCTGAGCGATTCGATGACCATCGCCTTCCTGATCCTGCTGGAACAGTTGACCCCGGACGAACGCGCCGCGTTCTTGATGGCGGACGTGTTCGGCGAGCGCTACGACGCGATCGCAGCGGTGATGCAGCGAACTCCCGAGTCATGCCGGCAGCTCGCCAGCCGGGCGCGCAGGAAGGTGCGGGCCGGGGAGAGCCGCCGCCGTGATCGAGCCGCCGAGTCGAGCGAGGTGGTGCGCCGATTCCTGATCGCGCTCGCCACCGGCGACGAGCGCACGGCGATCGCCTGCGTCGCCGACGACGGGGTGTACCTCAGCGATGCCGGCGCCGAACAGCACGCCGCCAGGCGGCCGGTGCACGGGCCGGAACGGATCGTGCGCCTGCTGCTCAACCTGTGGCGACGGTGGCCCGACGCGTGGAGCTTCACCCCGGCCCAGGTGGGAGGGTTCCCCGGCGTGGTGATCGAGATGGAGGATCGCACGTATTCGGTCACGAGTGTGGAGGTGGTGGACGGCAGGATCGTGCGGATCGCCAGCGTGATCAATCCCGACAAGCTGGCGGCGATCGGCCGCGGGCGTGGCGCGATCGACGAGACGTGATCGTTCGGCCGTGTCGTTCAGCCGTGATCGTTCAGCCGGCCGCTCGATGTGTACGTCCACCAGCGAATTCGACCGTCGTCGACCTGACGCGACGCGCTGCTCCGAGAGAATCGGCTAGACACGGACTCGTGTACGAGGCTGCTGCGACCCGCTACGACGACGACATCTACGCCCGCTGCGGGCGATCCGGACTGAAGCTCCCGAGGCTGTCGCTCGGGCTGTGGCACAACTTCGGCGGCCCGCAACCGACCGACGAGATGCGTCGCATGATCCTCAACAGCTTCGACGCCGGGATCACCCACTTCGACCTGGCCAACAACTACGGACCGCCGCCGGGTTCGGCCGAGACCAATTTCGGGGCGATCCTGGCCGCCGACCTCGGTCGCTACCGCGACGAGATCCTGATCTCCACCAAGGCCGGGTATCGGATGTGGCCTGGGCCGTACAACGAGTGGGGGAGCCGCAAGTACCTGCTCGCCTCGCTCGACGCCTCGCTGCAGCGGATGGGGATCGACTACGTCGACATCTTCTACTCGCATCGCGACGACCCCGACACGCCGCTCGAGGAGACGATGGGCGCGCTCGACCACGCCGTCAGGTCGGGCAGGGCGCTCTACGTGGGCATCTCGTCGTACAGCGCGGAACGGACGCGCCAGGCGGCGGCGATCCTGAGCCGTCTGGGGACGCCGTGCCTGATCCATCAGCCGTCGTACTCGATGTTCAACCGCTGGATCGAACACGGGTTGCTCGACGTGCTGGGCGACGAAGGGATCGGCTGCATCGCCTTCAGCCCACTCGCCCAAGGCCTGCTCACCGACAAGTACCTCGACGGCGTGCCCGCCGATTCGCGTGCGGCAGAGGGCGGTTCGTTGCGTCCCGACCACCTGCACCCCGACAACCTGCGTCGCGTGCGAGCCCTGAACGCGATCGCCGGCGAACGCGGCCAGTCGTTGGCACAGATGGCGATCGCGTGGGTCCTGCGCGATCCGCGGGTGACCAGCGCCCTGATCGGCGCCAGCCGCTGGGAACAGGTCGCCGATTCGCTGGCGGCATTGGACGGACCGAGTTTCAGCGAGGATCAACTGGCCGCCATCGAGCCGCTGGCGTTGGACGGCGCGCTCAACATCTGGAGTGCTTCCAGCCGCCGCGGATGATCGCTGTTCACGGCCTCGCAGCGACTAGAGTCGAACCTGTGTTCGCCTCTTCCAACGGCTCGCTCCGCGTGCTCGGGATCGACCCGGGGCTCACCCGGTGCGGGTACGCAGTGGTCGACGGCAACGGTCCCGGCTCCGCCACCGCGATCTCGATGGGCGTGATCCGCACCCCGGCCACCGACCCGTTGCCGAACCGCTTGGCGGCACTGCGCACCGAGATCGTGGCGCTGCTGGTCGAGTTCCGCCCGGCGGTCGTTGCCGTCGAGCAGGTGTTCTTCCAGGTCAACGTACGCACGGCGATGAGCGTCGGCCAGGCCAGCGGGATCGCCCTGTGCGAGGGGTTCGCGGCCGGCTGCGAGGTCGCCCAGTACACACCCAACCAGGTCAAGGACGCCGTCGCCGGCTACGGCGCTGCCGGGAAGGAACAGGTCCAGAAGATGGTGCAGGCGCGTCTCAAGCTGAGTCAGCTCCCCAAGCCGCCCGACGCTGCCGACGCGGCGGCACTGGCGCTCTGCCACCTGGCGATGGCCCCGATGCGGAGCCGGGTCGCCCAGGCTGTGGCGGCGGGACGGCGATGATCGGGTCGTTGCGGGGCGAGGTGCTCGAACGCGATCTCGCCGGCTCGGTCCTGATCGAGGTCGGTGGCGTGGGGTACGTCGTCAACGTGTCGCCGCGGGCGCTGGCCGAGCTGGAGCCGTCGAGTTCGGCGTTCCTGTACGTGCACCACCACATTCGCGAGGACCTGCAGCAGCTGTACGGCTTCCTCACTCGCGACGAGCGGATCACGTTCCAGGCGCTGTTGAAGGCCAACGGGGTCGGGCCGGCGCTGGCGATGGCGATCCTTGCCACCCACCACCCGCACGCACTGGTCGACATCGTCGCCCACGGCGATGTGGCGTCGCTCACGCTGGTTCCGGGTGTGGGCAAGAAGACCGCCGAACGGTTGCTGATCGAGCTCAAGGAACGGCTCAGCGTCCCGATTCTCGGCGACGTGGTCGGCTCCGGCGGTCCCGGATCGTCGGCGATGGCCGACGTCCGCGAGGCGTTGCTCGGGTTGGGGTACGCCGACACCGAAGTGCGCGACGCGCTGCGCGAGCTGGCCAGCAATACCGGCGACGCGGCGAGCCTGCTGCGTGACGCGTTGAGCTTGCTGGGGGCACGCCGTGCGGGATGAGTTCACCGATCCGGGGATCGCCTCCGACTCCGAGGATGTGCTCGAAGCGGGGCTGCGGCCGCGCGCCTTGGCCGAGTTCGTCGGTCAGCGCGAGCTGAAGGAACACCTGGCGATCGTGCTCGAGGCGGCCCGCAAGCGCGGCCAGCCGGTGGATCACCTGCTGTTCGCCGGGCCTCCCGGACTGGGCAAGACCACGTTGGCGGGGATCGTGGCGACCGAGATGGGCGTCCATCTCCACATCACGTCCGGGCCGGCACTCGAACGCGCCGGCGACCTGGCGGCGATCCTCACCAAACTCGGCGAGGGCGACGTGCTGTTCATCGACGAGATCCACCGTCTCAGCCGTGCCGTGGAGGAGATCCTGTACCCGGCGATGGAGGATTTCCAGCTCGACATCGTGGTCGGCAAAGGGCCGGCGGCGTCCAGCATCCGGCTCACGATGCCACCGTTCACGCTGGTCGGCGCCACCACCCGGACCGGGATGATCACCGGTCCGCTCCGCGACCGGTTCGGGCTCGTGGCGCGCCTCGACTACTACGACGCCGATGAGCTGCAGGCGATTGTGACGCGCGCCTCGGGCATCCTCGGCGTGGCGATCGACACCGACGGGGCATGGGAGATCGCTCGCCGCTCACGCGGCACGCCCCGCATCGCCAACCGATTGCTACGCCGCGTGCGTGACTTCGCCGAGGTCCGCCACGACGGCTCGATCGATGCCACGATCGCGCGCGACGGGTTGGCCCTGTTCGGTGTCGACGATCTCGGGCTCGACAAGGTCGACCGGGCATTGCTGGCGTCGCTGTGCCAGCAGTTCCGGGGTGGTCCGGTGGGCTTGTCGACGTTGGCGATCGCGGTCGGCGAGCAACCCGACACCGTGGAGGACGTGTACGAGCCGTTCCTGATCCAGCAGGGCATGATCGCCCGTACGCCGCGCGGCCGCGTGGCGATGCCCGCCGCCTATCGCCACATCGGGCTGGCGGTGCCGCAACTCGGCGTCGGCCCGCAGGCGGGCCTGTTCGACGGCTGAACCCCGCGGTTCGTAGGCTCGCCTGATGCTCGGTGTGTTCGGTGGGTCAGGTTTCTACGAGTTCCTCGACGGCGCCCGCCACGAGATCGTCGACACCCCCTACGGTGCCACCTCGGCCCCGGTGGCGGTCGGCACCGTCGCCGGTCACGACGTGGCGTTCATGGCCCGCCACGGCGCCCACCACGAGTACGTCGCCCATCGGGTTCCGTTCCGGGCCAATGTGTGGGCGCTGCACCATCTTGGCGTGCGGTCGCTGATCGCCCCGTGCTCGGTCGGGTCATTGCAGCCCGACATCCATCCCACCCAACTGGTCGTGATCGACCAACTCGTGGATCGCACGTGGGGTCGGCCCGACACGTTCTTCGACCGTCACCCCGGCAACCTGGTCGACGGCGAGCCGGTCGCCATCCACCATCAGACGTTCGCCGAGCCGTACGACGCCGGCCTGCGAACGGCACTCGTCGCCGCCGGCGTCCGCGCCGGGGCCGACGTGACCGACGGCGGCACGATGGTCGTGATCAACGGCCCGCGGTTCTCGACCAAGGCCGAGAGCCGCTGGTTCCGGCAGATGGGTTGGCACGTCGTCAACATGACCGGATATCCGGAGGCCGTGCTGGCCGCCGAGCTCGGGATCCGGTACGCCACCGTGGCGCTGGTGACCGACTACGACGCCGGTGTCGACGGCCACGAGCCGGTCACGATGGAGGCCGTGTTCGCCGTCATGCGCGCCAACGTCGCCAGCGTGCGGAACCTGATCGTCGAGGCGATCACCGCCGATCACGCCGCACTCGTCGCGCCGTGACGCCGGTCGACGCAGGCTGATCAGACGGGTTGAGTCAGACGGGGAGGTGCTGGCCGAGGAAGGCGAGCGTCTTGGCCCACGCCGTCTGGGCCGCCCCCTCGTTCCAGAACATCTCGCTCTCGTGGTTGTCGAAGGCGTGCCCGGCGTTCTCGACGTTGAGCACGAAGCCCGGCCTGGCGTCGATGGCGGCGTTCACGGCCTCGACGTCGGCAGCCGGGATGTAGGCGTCGGCGTTGCCGAAGTGGAACAACGTCGGGCACGCGACGGCGTCGATCGCACCCAGCATCGAGGCCACCCCGGAGCCGTAGTAGCTCACGCAGACCGATGGGTCGGAGGCGATCGCCACGCCGAAGGCGAGCGTGCCACCCAGACAGAACCCGATCACGCCGGGTTGGCCCGCCACCTCGGGCTCCGTTGCCAACCGGGCGAGCGCAGCCGAGCAGTCGGCCACCGCCTGTTGTGGGTCGAGGTTGGCGACCTGCGCCAGTGAGGCCTGCAGGCCGTCGGCGTCGTGAGCCGATGCCCACCCCGGAGCGAACCGCCAGAACACGTCGGGCGTGGCGACCACGTAGCCGGCGGCCGCCAGCCGCTCGGCGACGGCGCGGATGTAGGCACCGACACCGAAGATCTCCTGGATCAGCACCAGTCCCGGGCCGGTACCCGACTCCGGAACCCAGACGTGCATCGCCATCTCGCCATCGCCACAGTCGACCTGGATCGTTCGTGTCTCGCTCATCCCGTGAACGTAGCCTGCAACGGGTCATGCGTCTCGAAGACTTCGACTACGACCTGCCGCCGGACCGGATCGCCCAGACGCCGATCGAACCGCGCGACTCGGCCCGGCTGCTGGTCGACCGTGGTGATCGGGCGCCGGATCACCGGCACGTGCGCGATCTGGTCGAGATCCTGCGTCCGGGCGACCTGCTGGTCGTCAACGAGACCAAGGTGCTCCCGGCCCGGTTGGCGCTGCGGCGCACGACGGGGGGAGCGGCGGAGGTGCTCCTGCTCGAACCGCTCGACGGTGAACGGCGTACGTGGGAGGCACTGGTCCGCCCGGGTCGCAAGTTGAAGCCGGGCGAGACGTTGTTCGCCGAGGACGGCACCCCGGTCGTCGAGATCGGTCACCGGACCGAGACCGGCGACACGTTCACGGTGTCGCTGATCGGCTCCGTCGATTCGCTGGATCTGCTCGACGCCCACGGGGAGATGCCGCTCCCGCCGTACATCACCGAGCGGCTCGACGACCAGGACCGCTACCAGACCGTGTACGCCCGGCACCCGGGCAGCGCCGCGGCGCCGACCGCCGGCCTGCACTTCACGTCCGAACTGCTGACCCGCCTCGCCGACGCCGGGGTCGAGCAGGCCAAGGTCGAGCTCGTCGTGGGTCTCGACACGTTCCGGCCGATCGGCGTGGACGATCCGCTCCAGCACCGCATGCACACCGAGCGCTATCGGGTGCCGGCCGAGACGCTGGACCGGTGCCGAGCCGTCCGTGCCGATGGCGGTCGGGTGGTCGCGGTCGGCACCACGTCGGTGCGAGCGCTCGAATCGGCCGCCGGGCGCGGCGAGTTGGAGGGCCGGACCGACATCTTCATCCATCGCGGCTACGAGTGGCAGGTGGTCGACCTGTTGATGACCAACTTCCACATGCCGCGGACCACGTTGCTGTTGATGATCGACGCCTTCGTCGGTTCCCGGTGGCGCTCGCTCTACGACGACGCCCAGCAGGCGGGCTACCGGTTCCTGAGCTTCGGCGACGCGATGCTGCTCGACCGGAGCCTCACTCCGCAGGCGGGGTGAGCCCGCGCTCGATCGTCGCGTTGCGGAACTCGGTCTCGTTCTGATTGCCGGCCCGGAGGTGGCTGAACGCCGTGTCCCAGTCGCCGAGCTGGGCGAAGCACATGGCGACGTTCCAGTGCAGCGCCGGCATGCCGCCGACGTCGACTCCGGGGCTGAACATCAGCTCGACGAAGGCGTCGGCGGCAGCGCTCCACTCGCCGCGCTCGTACAACGAGACCGCATCGTCGTACTCGCGCCGTGCGAACTCGGTGTTCGAACTGCGCATCGCTTCGCGGAAGTCGGATTCCTGGTACCCGCCGGCACGCACGTGTTCGAGCGCCGTGTGGTAATCGCCGAGGTGTGCCAGGCACATCGCCACGTTCCAGTGCATCGGGGCCAAGGCGTCGCTGCCGAGGCCGGGGTGCAGCATCAGCTCGACGAAGGCGTCGGCGGCCTCGCTCCAACGCTGCTGCTGGTAGAGCTGATCGGCCTGCTCGTAATCGTGGTGTGCGTCGCGCACGTCGGCTTGGCGCATCGTGTCCCGGAATTCGGATTCCTGGTAGCCGCTGGCGCGCACGTGTTCGATCGCCGTCGGCCAGTCGCCGAGCTGCGCCAGGCACATCGCGTAGTTCCAGTGCAGGCCGTCGCTGTACTCGGCGCTCTCCGGCTCGATCAGCAGGGCGCTGAACAGCTCGCCGGCGCGATGGAAGTCGCCCGCCGAGTAGGCGTCCGATGCTGCGTGGTACTGCTGGAGCACTTCGTCGGAGGTCATCGACATGCCCAGACGCTAGGAGCCGGGGGCGGCGCCCGGCGACTCGTGCGACCGCGTCGCTAGCCTGCCGCCGTGCATCCCGTGCGGTTCGAGACCGTGGCCAGCGAGGGCGCCGCCCGGGCGGGCGTGGCCCACACCGCCAACGGCACCTACACCACGCCGTTGTTCATGCCGGTCGGCACTCGGGGGGCGATCAAGTACCTGAGCGCCGACGACTACTCGGCGCTCGGCGCCCAGATCGTGCTCGGCAACACGTATCACCTCATGATGCGCCCCGGCGCCGAGACCGTGGCCCACTTCGGTGGGCTGGCGAAGTTCTCCGGCTGGGACGGCCTCACGCTGACCGATTCGGGCGGTTTCCAGGTGTTCTCGCTGTCGCCCAAGGTCGACGACGACGGCGTCACGTTTCAGAGCACGTACGACGGCTCCAGCCATCGCTTCACACCGGAACGGGCGGTCGAGACGCAGCAGCTGCTCGGCGCCGACATCCAGATGGTGCTCGACGTGTGCCCGCCGCTGCCGAGCCCGCCCGAGGTGATCCGAGTGGCGGTCGAACGGACGGCGGCGTGGGCCGGGCGCGCTCGGGCCCACCACACCCGAGCTGACCAGGCGCTGTTCGGCATCGTGCAGGGCGGCGTGAGCGAGTCGATGCGTGCCGAGAGCGCACAGCGCACGACGGCGCTCGAATTCGACGGGTACGGGATCGGCGGCCTGTCGGTGGGGGAGACCCGCGACCAGATGGTGCCGGCGTTGGCGGCGGCGATCGCTCATCTTCCCACCGATCGGCCCCGGTACTTGATGGGCGTCGGCGACCCGGCGTCGATGGTGGAGGCCGTCCACCTCGGCGTCGACCAGTTCGATTGCGTGATGCAGACCCGTCTCGGCCGGCACGGCACCGCCCTGACCAGCGCCGGTCGGCTGAACGTCAAGCGCCACGAGTTCGCCTTGAGCGACGAGCCGGTCGATCCGACGTGTGGCTGCTGGGTGTGCGCGAGGCACAGCCGGGGCTACATCCGGCACCTGTTCAAGGTCGGCGAGCCGACCGCGTCGCGCCTGCTCAGCGTGCACAACGTGGCGTGGACGCTGGACCTGCTGACGCAGATGCGGACCGCCATCGTCGAACAGCGGTTTGCCGCGTTTCGCCGCTCGTTGCTGTCGGTCTGGGCATGACGATTCGATGAGGCCGGCATCCGTTCGGTCGCGGTGACCGCTCGGTAGGCTTGCCCGCCGCTATGGAAGCACTCACTTTGTTGGCCTCGGGCAGCTCTTCGGGCAGCGCTGCCACGTTCCCGATCCTCATGGGCTTGATGCTCGTGGTGGTCTATTTCCTGATGATCCGGCCGCAGCGCAAGCGGATGCGTGAGCAGGCCTCGATGCAGTCGGCGATCGAGGTCGGCGACGAGGTCATGACCAACTCCGGCATCTTCGGATTCGTGACCGGGGTCGACGGCGACAAGTTCTGGCTCGAGATCGACGACGACGTCCAGATCCGGATCGCCCGCTCGGCGGTCCAGGGCCGTGTCAAGCAGCCCACCGACGACACGAGCACCGGCAAGAACGGCACCGACAAGAACGGCACCGGGAAGAACGGCAAGGCCAGCTCGTGAAGAACTCGAAACTGTGGTGGTCGCTGATCGGTTTCACGGCGCTCGCCGCCGGGCTGTTCGGCTTCGACCTCGGGACCGGCCGCAACCCGGTCCTCGGTCTCGACCTCAAGGGCGGGTTGTCGGTCATCTACGCCACCGTCGAACCGGCCTCGAACGACGACCTGATCGTGGTGCGAGACCTGATGCGCGATCAGCTCGAGAGCTTCGGCATCGCCGAGCCCGACGTGCGCGTGTCGGGCGCCAACATCATCGTCGACCTGCCGGGTGTGTCGGATCAGAAGCAGGCCTTCGAAGCGCTCAAGGTGAGCGGCATCGTCGAGCTCCGGCCGGTGATCCAGTGCACGATCGACCCGGCTGCGGCCGCTGCAGCGGGTTCGACGGTTCCTGGTTCCAGCACGCCGGGCAACTCGACGCCGTCCAACGGCACCGTCACGGTCGGCGAGGACGGAACGGTCACCGGCTCGGTCCCGACCGGCACCACTCCCGCCGTCGAGGAGTCGTCGGCTGGCGTCGGCAGCGGTGGCGGGATCCTCCGCAGCGTGATCGCCGCCACCCCGTCCACGTCGCCCGCCACCACGCCGGGTTCGACCCCGCCCACCACACCGGCCACGACGCCGGTCGACACGAGCCCGATCGTCGGCCCGACCTTGCCGACCACCACGATCCCGGTCACCACGCCCCCGCTCGACACCACCGGGTTCGACACGCTGGCGTATCCCGGCACGCTCCAGCAGTGTCTCGTCGGGCCCGCCGGCGCCACCGGAGAGGTGTTCGAACGCGGGAGCGCCGCCGCCACGATCAACCCCAACACGACCAGTTGGGTGGTCGACGTCAGCCTGCGCCCCGACGGCCTCACGGCCTGGAACTCGCTCGCTCAGCAGTGCAACAGCGGGTCGACGACCTGCCCATCGCGCCAGTTGGCGATCGTGCTCGACGATGTGATCCAGTCGGCGCCGGTCGTCCAGCAGCCGAGCTTCCCCGACAACGTGCAGATCTCCGGCAACTTTGAGGAGTCCGAGGTGCGCTCGCTGGCCCGAGTCCTCAACCGTGGCGCCTTCCCGGTGGCGGTCGAGCAGCAGCGCGTCGAGACGCTGTCGGCGTCTGCCGGCAAAAACTCGATGCGGGCCGCCGTGATCGCCGGTCTGATCGGCATCGCCGTCATGTTGGCGTTCATGGCCTTCTACTACCGCAAGCTGGCGATCGTGATCGTGTTCGGGCTGGCGGTCTGGGCGATGGCGGTGTACGCGCTCGCTACGTTCGTGTCGCAGACCTGGAACTTTGCGCTCACGCTCGCCGGTGTGACCGGCATGATCGTGGCGGTCGGTGTCACGGTCGACACGTACGTCGTGTTCTTCGAACGGATACGAGACGAAACCAGGCACGGCCGCACGCTCGTCAACGCCGCCCCGCGCAGCTTCAAGTCGACGTGGCGCACGATCTTGTCGGCCGACCTCGTGTCGCTGCTGGCCTCGCTGGTCTTGTTCACGCTGAGCGTGGGGTCGGTCAAGGGATTCGCCCTCTACCTCGGCCTCACCACGGTCTGTGACCTGCTGGTGTTCTCGTTCGTCACCCGCCCGGCGGTGTACCTCCTGGCGCAGTCGAAGTGGTTCACGAAGACTCGACCTGCCACCGTCGAGTCGACGATCGGAGCGACATCATGAGCAACGCCGACATCGCACCGGTGCACCCGCGCACCAAGACCAGCGCCTGGGGACGCCTGGTGGAATCGCAGACGGCGATCGATTTCGTGGGACGTCAGAAGGTCGGGATCGCGCTCTCGCTCGTGGTGCTGGTGGCGACCGTGGTCTCGCTGTTCACACAAGGGCTCAACCTCGGGATCGACTTCGAGGGCGGTGTCTCGTGGGACGTACCGGCAGCACAGTTCACGGTGTCGGACGCCGAGCAGGTGCTCGACGACAGCGGCATCGGCACCGAGGGCGCCCGGCTCCAGGAGCGAACCTCGGAATCCGGCAAAACGATCAAGATCGATGTCGGCACCCAGACCCAGGACGTCGTGGAGTCGACCCGGGCGGCGCTCGCCGAGAAGGCCGGCGTTCCGATCGACGACATCAACGTCAACCTCGTGAGCTCGTCGTGGGGGAGTGAGATCACCAAGAAGGCGGTCCGCGCCTTGGTGATCTTCCTCGTGATCGTCGCAGTGTTCATCTCGTTCCGGTTCGAGTGGCGGATGGCGGCGGCGGCGATCTTGGCGATGATCCACGACGTGGCGATCGCGGTCGGCATCTACTCGATCTTCCAGTTCATCGTGACGCCTCCGACCGTGATCGCATTCCTCACGATCCTCGGCTACTCGCTGTACGACACGATCGTGGTGTTCGACCGGATCCGCGAGAACGAGACCCGCTTCGCCACGCTCAAGCCGCCGTACGCCGACGTCGTCAACGTTTCGATGAACCAGGTGCTGATGCGTTCGCTGAACACCAGCTTCTCGTCGATCGTGCCGGTCGTGTCGCTGTTGGTGATCGGCGCCGGGATCATGGGTCAGAGCACGCTGGCCGAGTTCGCCCTGGCACTGCTGGTCGGCATGGTGACCGGCGCCTACTCGTCGATCTTCGTGGCGGCGCCGCTGCTGCGCCTGCTCAAGCGTTCCGACTCGAACTGGAAGGCCCGCAACATTCCCCGGGCTGTCGGTGAGACGCTGCGCGAGATGGTCATCGGCGGATCGGTCGGCAGCCGTCGCGCTCGCGCCCGCACCGTGGCCGCTGCCGACGGCGCACCGGTCACCGCCGACGACCTGGCGGTGCGCAGTGCCGACACCGCCGAACAGGCGCGGGCCGTGCTCACGCATGCCCCGCGACCCCGCAAGAAGCAACGTCGCTGACTCGACCGGCTCGGTAGTCTTGGTTCATGGAAGCCGACGCCAGCTGGGTTCGAGACCACATCCGAGCGATCGCTGACTACCCCAAGCCGGGTGTCACCTTCCGCGACATCACCCCGTTGCTCGGCAACGCCGCCGCCTTCGGCCGTGCCGTGGACGATCTCGTCACTCGATTCCACGACGTGGCCGTCGACCGCGTGGTCGGGATCGAGTCGCGCGGGTTCATCCTGGCCGCCCCGGTGGCCTATCGGCTGCGGGCCGGGTTCGTGCCCGTTCGCAAGGCGGGCAAGCTGCCATGGGCGGTCGCCCGTGAGGAGTACGAGCTGGAGTACGGCACCGACAAGCTGGAAGTCCACCGCGATGCCTTCCGTCCGGGTGAGCGGGTGTTGATCGTCGACGACGTGCTGGCCACCGGCGGCACCGCTGCCGCCGCCGGCCGACTGATCGACACACTCGGCGGCGAGATCGTGGGGTTCGGGTTCCTGCTGGAACTCGAGCAGCTGGCCGGCAGATCACGCCTTGCCGGCCATCGCGTCGAGAGCCTCACCTCCTACTGAACGATGTGACCTGATGGCAACCGCTGATCGTGTTCTGCCCTGGCGCCGACACCACGAGACGGCTGCCACCTCGGAGCTGGCGCCGTTGCTGGCGTCGTACCGCCGACGCCACCCGAAGGGCCGCGTCGACATGATCAACCGCGCCTATCACATGGCGGCCGAGGCGCACCGCTCGCAGACCCGGTCGAGTGGCGAGAGCTACATCAACCACCCGTTGTCGGTCGCCACGATCGTTGCCGAGATCGGGCTCGACGACATCTCGCTCGCCGCCGCCCTGCTGCACGACGCGGTGGAGGACACCGAGATCACCGTGGCCGACGTGCAGGCTGCGTTCGGCGACGAGGTGGCCCGGCTGGTCGATGGCGTGACGAAGTTGGAGCGGATCCGGTTCGACTCCCGCGAGGCGCAGCAGGCAGCGACCATGCGCAAGATGCTGGTGGCGATGGCCAAGGACCTGCGGGTGCTGGTGATCAAGCTCGCCGACCGGCTCCACAACATGCGAACGCTCGCCGGGATGGCGACCGAGAAGCAGGCCCGGATCGCGCAGGAGACGCTCGACATCTACGCCCCGCTGGCGCACCGGCTCGGGATCCAGGAGATCAAGCAGCAGCTCGAGGATCTCTCGTTCGCGGCGCTGCACCCGAAGCGCTACGCCGAGCTCGATCACCTGGTGGCCACCCGAACACCCGAGCGCGAGATCTACATGGCGCAGGCGATCGCCGAGATCCGGGGTCGGTTGAAAGAGCTCGGGATCGATGCCGACATCACCGGGCGCGGCAAGCACCTGTGGAGCATCTACGAAAAGATGGTGGTCAAGGGGCGCGACTTCGACGAGATCTTCGACATCGTCGCCGTGCGTGTGATCGTCGAGTCGATCAAGGACTGCTACGCAGCGTTGGGGAGCATCCACGGTCGTTGGCGGCCCGTCCAGGGTCGCTTCAAGGACTACATCGCGATGCCGAAGTTCAACCTCTACCAGAGCCTGCACACCACGGTGATCGGGCCGGGTGGGCGTCCGATCGAGGTCCAGATCCGCACCGCGGAGATGCACTACCGGGCCGAGTGGGGCGTGGCCGCCCACTGGGCGTACAAGGGCGACGGCAACGTCAACGACATCGACTGGTTGAACCGCATCATCGACTGGCAGGCCGAGGTCAGCGACCCGGCTCAGTTCATGAAGAACCTCAAGACCGATCTCGAGCAGGACGAGGTCTTCGTGTTCACGCCCAAGGGCCGGGTGGTCACGCTGCCGGTCGGGTCGACGCCGATCGATTTCGCCTACGCCGTGCACACCGAGGTCGGGCACCGCTGCATCGGCAGCAAGATCAACGGCCGGCTGGTGTCACTCGACCACAAGTTGACCAGCGGCGACACGTGCGAGATCTTCACGTCCAAGGTCGAGACCGCCAGCCCCTCACAGGACTGGTTGGCCTTCGCTGCCTCACACCGCGCCCAGAACAAGATCCGGCAGTGGTTCAGCCGCGAGCGCCGGGTCGACATGATCGAGGCGGGGCGCGACCAGCTCACCGACGAGTTCCGTCGCGAGAGCCTGCCGACCCAGAAGGTGTGGAGTTCGCCCGAGTTCGCCGAGGCGATGGCCGATATCGGGTACACCGATCTCGACACGCTGTTGGCGGCGATCGGGGAGCATCACGTCTCGGCGCGGGGGCTTGCCCAGAAACTCGCCAAGGCACTCAACGGTGGCGAGGACGATCGCGATCAGCTCCCCAGCACGGTGTTCACACCGCGCCGCCCGCGGCGCGACGACGGTTCGGTCGGTGTTCACGTCGAGGGTCTCGACGACGTGCTGGTGCGCCTGGCCAACTGTTGCACCCCGGTGCCCGGTGACGACATCCTCGGGTTCGTCACGCGAGGGCGCGGTGTCAGCGTGCACCGGCTCGACTGTGCCAATGCCATGTCGCTGGCCGGCGAGCAGTCGGCGCGAATGATCGAAGTCGAGTGGGACGGCTCGCCGGGCACCACGGTGTACCGGGCAGCGGTCGAAGTCGTCGCCCTCGACCGGTCGCGACTGCTGCGCGACGTGGCCAACGCGCTCGGCGACCACCACGTCAACATCGTGTCGTGCGAGACGGTGACCGGCGACGACCGCGTGGCGCGGATGCGGTTCGGCTTCGAGATGTCGAATCCGGGCCACCTCAGCACCGTGCTCAACACGATCAAGCAGATCGACGGCGTGTACGACGCCTACCGCATGCTGCCGGGCGGCGCACCCGCGGACGGTTGATCAGGCGATCGCTGCGACGACGAGAATTGCGGCGATCACGAGTGCACCGCCCAGGAACACTCGGCCGACCGCGGTGCGTCTCCTCCCGAGTCCGCGACCGAAGGCGCGTGCGTTCTCGATCTGTCCCTCGGGCGTGAACGGACTGTGTTGTCGCTCCCATTCGAACGGTTCGCGGTCAGCCATCGCTGCACGCTAGCCGTCGGTACCTCTCCGCCGCGACCGTGGTCGGGTCGGTAGCCTGGCTGGCCGTGCCTGCGTTCCAGACCAGCCCCGGGATGCGTGACATCCTGGCTCCGGAGTCGGCTCGCTGGCGCGCCTTCACGCAGGTCTTCGCCGAGGTGGTGGAGCCGGCCGGGTACCAGCTCGTGATCCCTCCGATGATGGAGGACCTGGGCGTGTTCTCGCGGCTCGGCGAGGCCACCGACGTGGTGACCAAGGAGATGTACGACTTCGAGGACAAGGGCGGCCGCCGGGTCGCGCTGCGGCCCGAGCAGACCGCCAGCGTGTGCCGGGCGTTCGTGGAGCACCGCCCGGTCACCCCATGGAAGGCCTGGTACTCGGGCCCCAACTTCCGATACGAGAAGCCGCAGCGGGGTCGCTACCGCCAGTTCGACCAGGTCGGGGTCGAGGTGCTCGGCGCCGACGATCCGTATCTCGATGTCGAGGTGATCGCCCTGGCGTGGGAGTTCTATCGCCGGCTCGGGCTGCGCCAGGTGACGTTGCTCGTCAACAGCCTCGGCGAGCCCGATGACCGGGCCAGCTACGTCGAGGCCCTGCGGCAGCACTTCGAGGCGGCCGGCGATGCGCTCTCGGAACAGAGCCGCGAGACGCTGCGCAAGAACCCGCTGCGCGTGCTCGATTCCAAGCGCGCCGAGGATGCGCCGCTGGTCGCCTCGGCGCCCACGATCGCCGAGTTCTGGAGCGAGGCGGCAGCCGAGCATTTCGCCGCCGTCCAGACCGGCCTGACCGACCTCGGGGTCACCTTCACCGTCGACATGAAGCTGGTGCGCGGGCTCGACTACTACCGCCGCACCACGTTCGAGTTCCAAGGCGGCACGCTCGACTCGGCCCAGAACGCGCTCGGTGGCGGCGGCCGCTACGACGGCCTGGTCGAAGATCTCGGCGGCCCGGCCACGGCCGGTGTGGGCTTCGCGCTCGGCGTCGACCGCACCCTGCTGGCGTGCAGCGACGAGGGTGTGTTCGGGGCGCCCGATCCGTCGGTCGACGTGTTCGTGGTCGACACCACCGGCGGGCGCCAGGCGTTGCAGATCACGCACGAGCTACGCGCCGCCGGCATCAGCGCCGACCGTGCGTATGAGAACCGCAGCATGAAGGCCCAGATGAAGGCCAGCAACCGCAGTGGCGCGGCGTTCGCCGTGATCATCGGCAGCGACGAGCTCGACGCCGGTACCGTGACCGTCCGCCCGCTGCGCGACGGCTCCGACCAAGTGCTCGTGCCGCGCGCCGAGCTGATCTCCGATCTCCAGCAACGAATCCAGGGACACACATCATGACCAGCACAGCCATGCGCACCCATCAGTGCGGCGAGCTTCGCCCCGAACACATCGGCCAGACCGTCACGATCGCCGGGTGGGTGGCCACCCGCCGCGAGCACGGGTCGTCGTTGGCGTTCATCGACGTGCGCGACTACACCGGCGTGACCCAGGCCGTGGTCGACAACCAGGTCGACGTGCGCAGCGAGTACGTGGTGCGGATCACCGGCACCGTGGCGGCTCGTCCGGACGAGAACGTCAACACCAAGCTGCCCACGGGCGGGATCGAACTCCAGGATTGCGAGATCCAGATCCTGAACGCCGCCGAGGCGCCACCGTTCCCGATCAGCGAGCGGGCCGACAACGTGGCCGAGAACACCCGCCTGCAGTTCCGCTACCTCGACATCCGGCGCGAGCGGATGCAGCGCAACCTGCGGGTGCGGGCCGCCGTCAACTCGGCGATCCGTTCGGCGATGGAGGAGCAGGGCTTCGTCGAGGTCGAGACCCCGATGCTGGTGCCGTCCACGCCGGAAGGCGCCCGCGAGTTCATCGTGCCCAGCCGCCAGCAGCCGGGTTCGTTCTACGCCCTGCCGCAGAGCCCGCAGCTGTTCAAGCAGTTGCTGATGGTGGCCGGGATCGACCGCTACTACCAGCTCGCCCGCTGCCTGCGTGACGAGGACCTGCGCGCCGACCGTCAATACGAGTTCATGCAGCTCGACGCCGAGATGAGCTTCGTCGACCAGGACGACGTGCACACCGCGATCGGCCATGCCGTGGTCGCCGCCGCCCGCGCCGCCGGGTTCGATCCTGGTGAGATCGTGAAGATCACCTGGCACGAGGCGATGGACAAGTACGGCGTCGACAAGCCCGACCTGCGGTTCGCGATGGAGCTCACCGAGCTCACCGACGTGTTCTCGGCGACCGAGTTCAAGGCGTTCGCCGGGGCGACCTGCATCAAGGGCATCAACGCCTCGGGCAAGGCCGAGGAGATGGGCCGCAACAAGCTCGACGGGCTGACCGACACCGCCAAGCGGTTGGGCGCCAAGGGCCTCGTGTGGATGAAGGTCGCCGCTGACGGGGCGCTCGAGTCGCCGGTCACCAAGTTCCTGTCGGCGGCCGAGCAGGCCGGCGTCAAGCAGCGCCTCGACGCCCAGCCCGGCGACCTGTTGCTGATCGTGGCCGACCAGTGGCTCACCACGTGTGAGGCGCTCGGCCAACTGCGCAACGACCTCGGTCGCCCGCCGGTGTTCGAGGGCCCGTACCGCTACCTGTGGGTGGTCGACTTCCCGATGTTCGTCGGCGTCGACGAGGTGACCGGCACGCCCAAGTCGGGCCACCACCCGTTCACGCAGCCGCACCCCGATGACCTGCACCTGCTGGACACCGACCCGATGGCGGTCCGCAGCCAGGCCTACGACCTGGTGCTCAATGGTTGGGAGCTGGGCTCGGGTTCGATCCGGATCCATCAGCCCGAGCTGCAGGCCAAGATCTTCAATCTGCTCGGGATCAGCCCGGAGGAGCAGCAGCGCAAGTTCGGGTTCTTCCTCAACCCGTTCAAGTACGGCGCTCCGCCGCACGGCGGCTTCGCGTTCGGCATCGATCGTTTGGTGGCGATCCTGGCAGGGGAGGAGAACATCCGCGAGGTGATCGCCTTCCCGAAGACCCAGAGCGGCGCCGACCCGATGACCAACGCCCCCACACCCGTCTCCGACAAGCAGCTCAACGAGCTGGGCATTCGCGTCTTGCCCCGCGTCGAGTGACCTGCGGCGACGATCTGACCCGGTGATGACCGCCGAGCACGCCCACCATCCATCGGGCCCGCTGGCGGTCGCCGTGGGGCTGGCCGTCGTCGCTGGCTACTTGGACGCCTACCTGTTCCTGTTCGTGACGAACGTGTTCGTCGCCAACATGAGCGGCAACATGATCCGGATCGGGATCTTCGCCGGCGACGGCAGTTGGACCACCACAGCCGCTTCGGCAGCTGCGCTCGGTGCCTTCATGACCGGTGTGGTGGTGGCGATCCTGCACCACGACCGACGGCTCCAACGCGGTGCCTCGGTTCGCCCAGACGAGCTGTTGTTCGCCGAGGCGGCGCTCATGTTCTCGCTGCCGATCATGCTGTACGGGTTCGATCTCGGGTTCGCCACCAACCCCGGCCCGGCCCACTACCTCGTGATCGGTGTGGCAGCGATGGCGATGGGCATGCAGGCGTCGGCGTTGCGCCGCGTCGGCGAGATCGCCGTGGCCACGACCTACGGCACCGGCACCGTGGTGAGGGTCGGCGAGAAGATCGCCCTCGCCCTCCGTAAGGCCGAGCGTGTGTCGGACCACCGCAGGCTGTACACGATTCTCGTGCTGTTTGTCGTGCTCGTCGGCTACATCGGCGGCGCAGCGATCGCATCAGCGCTCGGAAGCGCACACTGGCTGCTCGGGTTCCCGCCAGCAATGCTGATCGGCCTGGCCCTGTTCGTCCGCCACGACCAGCAGATCCAATCTCTCTTCGCAGCGTCCAGATCCCGCTTCTCCACCCGCCAAGCCGACGACTTCTGAAGCCGTCGACCCGACGCGGCATTTCGGCCCTGGCCGGGGCCGGTCGAGACGGGCGCATCGTGTGTTGAGTTGGTGAGTTGTCCGCTTGGACGATGCGGCCAGCGGAGGTGCGCGATGAGGTCGTTGATCTGGCCATACGTTGTCGCTGTTGGCGCGCTGGTCTTGGGTGCTGCCGGATGTGGAAACGGTGATGCCGACGTGACGGCTCCGACCGCCGCGGAGTTGGCGTCCTCGCTCGTCACGATCGACAGCTTTGATGGCGACTGGGCGATCAACGCGCCACCGCCGGACTCCGGGGCATCACCGTCCGGCATCATCACCGACGACCAACTGGACCTGCTCCCACGGTTGGAACTGTGCGAACGGGCCAGTGCAGAGTCTCGTGCTGCCGCGTCGCAGCTGAGGTGGCAGGCCTTCAGGCAGCTCGACTTGGCCGTCGAGGACCCGATCGAGCCGCCCGACGACCGAACCGGCCACATGGTGTTCGTCCAGGAGTTCTTGCTCTCGGGCCAACCCAACGAGATCGAGACCACCTTCGGTCTGTTGCGTGACGGCATGCAAGCCTGCCTCGGCGAGATCCCGGCGGACGAGGAAGGTCCCGGAACGGCCGAGGCGATGACGCTCCCCCGCACGGGCGACGATCGCTTCGGCGTGCTCGCCACGATCGAGGAAGCCGGAGCCGGATCCGACGCCGAGTGGCGGCTTCACAATGCACTGGTCCGTCAGGGTGCCGTCTTGATGCTGCTCGATGTGGTCGACATCCGCGTCGGCGAGGGTGTTGAGCCCTATTACTCCACCGACACAGTCAGCCGGTTCGTCGAAATCGCCGTCGATCGGCTCTGAGCACTGCAGAATCAGGACACGCCTGCTCGGTTCGGTCCAGCGACGTGAACCGCCACTGGTTAGGCGGCGCGGAGGGTTGCTTGCGCGTGGTCGGTGGTCTTGAGTTGGTCGTGGTTTCGTTGTCTGGCGTTGGGGTGGATCCAGCCGAGGCCGATCCATCGCCAGTCGAATCGGCCGGCGAGTGGTGGCCGGTATTGGTTGGGTGGTTTGGGTGGAGGTCCGGTCGGGGTGGTGGGTGTGGCGCCGGGTGTGAGGTGGGTGCCGTCGTGGTCGGTGAACTGGATGTTGTCGAACAGGTCGGCGTTGCCGGTGATGTCGAGTCGGCCTTGGTGGTGCATCCGATGGTGGAGCGCGCACAAGCTGATCAGGTTGGCGGTGTCGGTGGTGCCGCCGTGTTCCCAGTGTTGGATGTGGTGGACTTCGACGAACGGGTTGTTGCAACCCGGTACGCGGCAGCCGCGGTCGCGGTGTTCGATGATGCGGCGGGTGCGGTCGGGGACGATCCGTTGTGTGCGCCCGACGGAGAACGGGACGCCGTCGCGTTCCCAGACGGGTTGGATGACGCCGTCGCACAGGAGGTGGTCGCGGATCGGTTGTGGGATCCGCCAGCCGTCGGTGGTCAACAGGTCACCCGATGACACGTCGAGGTGGATCCAGGTGCGGTAGTGGTCACGTCGCGATGGGGAGGTGATGGTGTCGAGTGAACGGTCGAAGCATTCGGTGAATGCTTCGGGCCAGGTGACGTCGGTGTGTCCGTTGCTGAACAAGGCGTCTTTGGTTTCGGTCAGTGCGGCTTGGATCCGGCGGCCGTCGTCGATGCCGAACTCGCCGTTGATCCGCCAGCGCCCATTGCGGGCAACACCGAACGACAACCGATCACGCACCACGGGCGGAGCCGGAGCGGGGTCGTCGGGGTCACCTTCGAACATGTTGGATCGCATCGCGCGGCGGATCTTGGTGACCGTCGAGATCGTGGCGAAGTGGGCGATCTTGGCGTCGGCCCAGGCGGGTGCTTCGACGGCTTCGGCGATCTGTTCGAGTGAGAGTTGACCGTGTTCGAACAGTTCGATCAGGTGCGGGAACTGGTGGCGGCGTTCGGCGACTCGCACGACGAGCTTGGCTCGTTCGGGGGACAGGCCAGCTGTGAGGGCGAGGTATCCGGCTGGGGTGCGTTGCCCGGCTTGGTTCCAGTCGCCGGTTGCGAGCAGTCGTGCGGTGGTGGCGACGAGGCGGGCGTTGGTGACGTTCAGGACACCGGCGATGTCGCCCAGTTGGGCTGTGTCGTCGACCACCATTTCCGACATAGACAAAACATACAGATGTTCGTAATCAGTTTCAAATGGAGGAAGAAAGGATAGCGAGGTTATTCCAGAATGAAGGCCAAAATCGGCAGCGCCGAAGCGTCAAAGTCGACTCACCAGCTGCCGCCTCCGCCGCCGCCGCCACCACCGCCCGACGAGCCACCGCTGAAGCCGCTCCCACCCGAACCACCAGGGGTCGACGACATCGTCGACCCGGCAACGGAGGCGAAACCGTTCATGGACTTCGAGAAGTCGCCGGCGTGGAAGCGATGCGTGCCGACGTACCAGGTCTGGGTGTCGGGCAGTTCGCCGGTGTGGAGGTCGGCGAACGCCTTGGACCACTTGTCGACACAGCCGAACACGATCGCGTACGGCAGGTACTCGGTGAACAGGTTGGCGCGTTCGGCGAACTCGGCTCGACGGCTCTCGCTGTCGACGATGAAGCGTCGGAAACCCTCGAGCTGACGCATCGTCGCCGTGCCCTTCGGCGTACGACGCGGCATCCACCGGGCGGCGACGAGGAAGATCACGCCGACCAGGCACAGGGCGGCCGCCGGCCACACGGCGTACTTGGTGATGAACGCCAACACGAGCAGTCCCGAGGCGACGATCGAGATCGCAGCACCGATCGCGATCCAACGTGTGCGGGTCTTGTCGGGCCGCTGCGTGAACCACTTCTGGCGAACCGTCTCGGCGTACAGCGACGACTTGATCTTCTGCAGCGTGGAGGCGAAGGAGTCCTTCAGGTCCGACAGCAACACCTCCTGGCGACCGCCCTTGAACAGCCCGTCGAGCAGCATCCGCTCGTAGGCCAGCAGCGAACCGTCGTCGTCTCGCAGGCTCACAAAGCGGTGATCGGCCTTGCCGAACCAACCCTCCTTGGGGACCTCCTCGATCCGCAGGAAACCGCGCACCGCAAGGTCGACGATCGTGGCCGAGACGTCGACCGGATCGGCCTGCTCGTCGTACAGCGTGCCCATCAATCCCGGACGAACCCCGGCCGGCGGGACGAACTCGACCGGCGTCGGCACGTTGCTCAGCAACGGCAGCCGGCGGGCGGGCTCGGCGTCGGGGGAGAAGATCGCGTCGACGTGCGAGCCGCCACCTTCGAAGTCGCGCCCCTTGCGCCACAACAGCGTCCCCACTCCCGCCAGACCGAGGGCGCCGACGGCGGCGGCGCCGCCGACGTTGACCGGGCCCGGCTCGATCGCATCACGGATGTCGCGCGGCGGGGCGGTCAGGATCGGCAGCGGATCCGCCACGCTGCCCGCCGGCAGGGCGGCCACGATCGTGAGTTGCTCGTTGGCCGACTGACCGTCCTGGCTGAAGTGCGCCACGCCGTCGTCGCCGGTCCGTGCCTCGGAACACGATTCACTGGAACCGGTCGGGCCGCTGAAGCAGGCGACGCGCACCACACCCTCGGGCGCCGAGACGTCGATCGTCACACGTTGCATCGGGACCGACCAGCTCCCGGTCACGTTGAAGTACAGCTCCGGCCCGGTGGGCTGGGCGTTGAGCGCCCCCGCCATCCGATAGCCGATCACGTAGGTGTGAGGCCCGGTGATCTCGATGTCGGCGTCGCCGATCTTGATCCGGCGGAAGTCGCCCTCGCGCAGCAACTCGAACGTGGCCGGGCCGCCGTCGACGCTGACCGTGACGTCGGTGATCGGGTACGAGCGCTCCTGATCGCCGTCGATCGGCTGGAACAGCGCAAGGTCACGGAAGATGCCGTGGCGCGACAGGAAACCGAAGTCGTACTCGATCGTCTCTGTCACGAGGATCGTCGAGTCGGCCTGGATGTCGTAGCGGGCCGCGAACGACGTGACCTGCTCGGCGCCGCTCCCCACGCCGGCGCCGACGCCGGACAGGTCGACGTCGAACGAGGGGATGGTCACGCCCGGCACCGCGGTGGGCACGTCGGGCGCAGGGTCGATCGAAACCGACCAGCGGCCGAGCGGCGCCGGATCGAGGAACGGTTGGAACACCAACTCGGCCGGCCCGGACTGAGCCGCAGTCTGGAAGCCGAGCTGGATCGTGGCGCTCGCCCCGGCGGCGAGAGCGTTTCCCGGCACGTTGGCCTCGTCGGCCGGGAACGGCACCATCTGGCTGCCGTCGGGGAGCAGCAGCCTCCAGTCCAGGATCGCATTGGTCTCGATTCCGCCGACCCCCACGAGGGTGACGTCGGCGATCAGCCAGATTCCGGGGATCCCGCGGTACTCGGCGGACGCACGCGTCGGCATCGAGCGTGGCCGCCACACGGGAGTCGCTCGCCGTGCCACCCACCTCGAGCGCCGTCTGGGCGGCGGCGCGCGGCGCCCCGACCACGATCGCCAAGGCGACCATCATCAACACACCGGCCCGCCGAATCAGTTGTCCGCCCACGCCGGAATCGTACGCGATCCGGTGCGGCGGCTCGGTGAGCCACGACGGTGACCGGGCGGCTCAGGTGAACTGCGGTCGCAAGCCGGCGATCTGGTCGATGAAGCGGCGCGACGACGCCGAGATCCCGTTGCGTTGCACGCCGCCGACCCCCTGGGCGTACATCGCCAGTGCCCGGTCGAGGTCGCCCCCGGCCTGGTCGAGCAGCCAGCGCATCAGGTGCGCCCCGATCCGGATCCCGCCCGGCGCAGTGCGAGGGGAGAGGCCCGGCTCGCCGATCATGTCGCGCGCCACCCACGCCGCCGTTCCCGGCATCACCTGGCAGACCCCCAACGCCCCCGCTGACGACACGGCGTCGGCCTGCCACCGCGACTCGTGATAGCCGATCGCCATCAGCAGATCGGGAGCGATTCCGGCCTCGGCGGCGGCGGCCTGGAACACCGGCACCAGATCGGCCCGGGCCCGCACCTGCTTGGGGAGCGATGCCGCACTCGGGCCACCGGCCACCGGTGCCGTGACGGGCGCGGTGACCGGCCCGGTGACCGGCGCGGTGGCGGGAGTCGGCACCGGGGTCGTGACCGGAACCAGCGGCGGATGGCCCCCGGTCGGGATGACCAGCGCCTGGCCGGGGTGGATCGTGCTCGAGATCCGCAACCCGTTGGCCTGCAGCAGGGCGTCGACCGCGACGCCCAGCCGGCGGGCGATGATCCGCAGCCCGTCCCCACGCTGCACGGAGTAGGTGCCGGCCCCGGGCGACCCGTCGGGGATCGTGAGCACCTGACCGGGGTGGATCACGCTGTCGATCCGCAACCCGTTGGCCTGCAACAGCGCCGGCACCGACACCCCCGTCGTGCGGGCGATCAGGGTGATGCTGTCGTTGCGCTTCACCGTGTAGCTCGTGTCGGCACGCACCGGGCCGGCCGCAACCGCCAAGCTGGACGCAACGAGGGCGACCGCTGCGACCACGGTGACCGTGCTTTTCCTGCGACGACGAATTCTCTGGACCATGGCTCTCCCTCGAGGAAGCGCCCGCTGGGACCGGCACCGTACTGTGCGCCCACTCGCAGCGTGCGTCGGCTCGTCGAAATCGTTGTCGAACACCTCGATCCGGTGCCAACCGCCTCGCTAGCGGTGGCGTGCACGCCGAGGTCCTGTCACAGGCCGAGATCCAGCAGTTCGTCGAGCGGGGGTTCGTCAAGGTCGAGGGCTGCTTCGACCGCCAGTTCGGGCTGGACCTGACGCGTGCTGCGTGCGAGCGGCTGTTGTGCTCGCTCGACGATCCGGCGAGGTGGCCAGAGGGTCGGATCCGCCCGCCCCAGACCGCCAGCTACGACGCCGCCCAGATCGCGCCCAAGGCGTGGGCGGCGGCCTGTCAACTGGTCGGCGGAGCGGACCGGGTCCTGCCGCCCTACGAATGGACCGACAACTTCGTCGCCAATTTCGGTCGCGAAGAGGGGTTGGAGTGGGCGCCGCCGGGTCCCGTCATCCAGCCCCACCAGGAATGGCACGTCGACGGCGACTTCTTCCGTCACTTCCTCGACTCGCCCGAGCAGGGCCTGCTCGTGGTCGTGCTGTTCTCCGACATCGACGAACGCGGCGGCCCGACGTAACTCGCCTGCGACTCCGTGGACCAGGTCGCCCGGATTCTCACCGAACGCCCCGAGGGCGTGTTGCTGCACGAGATCCCGTGCGACCAGATCATCAGCCGGTGCACCGACTTCGTGTCGGCCACCGGCCGAATCGGCGACGTCTACTTCGTGCACCCCCACATGATCCACACGTGGTCGGTCAACGAACTGCCGGTGGCGCGGTTCATCACCAACCAGCCGGTCACGCTGCGATCGCCGATGCAGTTCGACCGCGCCGACCCCGCCGACCATTCGCCCGTCGAACGGGTCGTACTGCGGGCACTCGGCGCCGACCGATACCCGTTCCGCCCCACGGCGGCACGCCAGCAGATCGTGCCCGAGCGGATCGCCCGTGACCTGGCCGAACAGGAGCGGCGACGGGCCGAGGTGCTGCGCACCTGAGACGCGGACGGGCCGGTCAAACTGGCCTAGGGTGGACTGCATGGTGGGTGCGGCACTCGATCTCGGGATCGATCTCGACGTATGGCCGTGGCTGTGGTTGGGCGCGGCGGTCGTCTTCGCGCTCGTCGAGTTGATCATCGTCGGCGGATCGTTCATCATCCTCCCGTTCGCGGTGTCGGCGTTCGTGGCCGGCATCCTCGCCTTCTACGACGTCAGCATCGAGATCCAGTGGGCCGTGTTCGTGTTCGGCGGTGCCGCGCTGTTCGCGTTGCTGTACCGCTGGGCGCAGCGCTTCATGCGCACCGCCGAGGCCACCCCTGGGGTCGGCGCCGGCCGCTTGATCGGCATGACCGGGATCGTGACGGCCCCCATCCAACCCGACGACACCGACCGGCGCGGCCGGATCGCCGTCGGCGGAGAGACGTGGGGAGCGATCAGCGACGCTCCCCACGAGTTGGGGGCCGGGAGCAAAGTCCGCATCACCGCCGTGCAAGGCACGCGGGTCGTCGTCGAACCACTTTCGTCGGTCCCGCACAGCGAGCAACACAGCCAGTAGAGGAGCAACATGCCCATCATCGTGATCCTGCTGATCGTGATCGTCATCGTCCTGGTCGCCGTCCTGGCGGCCGGCGTGAAGATCGTGCGGCCCTACCAGCGTGGGCTCGTGGAACGGTTGGGCAAGTACAAAGCCACCGAGGAGCCCGGGTTGCGCCTGATCGTGCCGTTCGTGGAGTCGATGCAGCTCGTCGACATGCGCGAGCAGGTGGTCGACGTCCCGCCCCAGGAAGTGATCACCTCCGACAACGTGGTGGTGTCGGTCGACGCCGTCGTGTACTACGAGGCCACCGACCCGCAGCGGCTCGTCTACAACGTCGCCGACTTCTTCACGGCGATCACCAAGTTGGCCCAGACCAACCTGCGCAACCTGATCGGCGACCTGGAGCTCGACCGCGCCCTCACCTCGCGCGACACGATCAACACCCAGCTGCGCGAGGTGCTCGACGACGCCACCGACAAATGGGGCGTCCGCGTCGTGCGCGTCGAGATCCAGCGCATCGACCCACCGCCGGAAGTGGTGTCGGCGATGCACGCCCAGATGCGCGCCGAGCGCGACCGGCGGGCAACCGTCACCGAGTCACAGGGGTACCGCGAGGCGGCGATCGCCCGAGCCGACGGTGAACAGCAGTCGGCGGTGCTCGCCGCCGAAGGGCGCAAGCGCGCCGCGATCCTCGACGCCGAAGGCGACGCCCAGGCGATCGAGCTGCGCGCCCGTGCCGACAAACTCCGATTGGCGATGCTCGGCGAGGGCGAAGGCGATGCCGCCAGGGCCCGCCTGACCGGGATCAAGGATGCCGGGGCCGACCAGAACGTGTTGACCGTCGAATACCTGCAGGCGCTCGCCAAGATCGGCGACGGCCGCGCCACCAAGCTCGTGATCCCGGCCGACTTCTCGGGCCTGCTGGGCACGGTGTCGGCGCTGGCCGAGGCGCTCCGGCCCGAGGACCCCGACGATCAGGTCCGCCCCAAGCGCGGCCTGGCGATCCCCGACCCGGCCGAACGGGTGGAGATGCCACCGGAATGATCGGCTGAACGATGCGACTCGATGACGCACCATCTCCTGGTTGGTACCCCGACCCGGAAGGGTCGGCGCGACTGCGGTTCTGGCTCGGCGACGACTGGAGCGATCGCTACCGTGCTCGCCCGCCCAGCGTGGCCGGGCCTACGCCGCTCGGCTACAACCAGTCGGCGGCCGCCCAACAACCCACCCCACCACCGGCCCAGTACCTCCCTGGCTGGTCGGGGCAAACGAACCTCGCCAACACCGCCCAGATCGTCGATCAGGTGCGCATGGCCGCTCGCGAGGAAGCGCAACGGGCCTCGCAGTTGTTCGGAGCCCAGGCGCGCTCGGCCACCCAGAACCTGACGCCGCTGATCACGGAGTACACCAACAAGATCACGCGCATCGTCAAGCTCCTGACGCGGCTGGCGGTGCTGGTGTTCATCGCCTGGCTGGTGTTCCAGATGTTCGCCCAACAGAGTCTGTTCGAGTGGATCGGCAATCGCATCGACCACCTCACCGACCAACTCGACCAGAACAGTGGCGTGCTGATCCGCCTCAGTCGAGGCTGACGATCTCGTACTCGGTGGGCACATGCTCGGCGTCGAGCCGCGCCTGCAGCTTGCGATAGTCGGCCAGCACGCGCGGGTCCGGGCTCCAGGTGCGGGCGTAGTACACCTTGCCGATCCCGGCCTGGATCAGTTCCTTGCTGCACGAGAAGCACGGCTGGTCGGTCGTGTAGACCACGCATCCGTCGGTCGAGGCGCCGAACCGCCCGGCGGTCAGCAGGGCGTTGGCCTCGGCGTGCACGCAGATGCACAGGTCGTACGCGGTACCGGATTGGAACCGGTCGCGATCGGCGCACCGCAGGCAACCGCCGTCCAGACAGTTCGGCAGACCTTCCGGCGTGCCGTTGTAGCCGGTGGCGATCACCCGGTCGCCCTTCACCAGCACGGCGCCGACCTTGCGGCCCTGGCAGTTGGCCCGACGGGCGGCGGCGAACGCCAGCGCCAGGTAGTAGTCGTCACGATCCGGAACGGGCATATCACCCGAACGGTAGTCGCCGATTACGCTCGGACCCATGAGTGACCCCCGCAACGACTTCGCGCCTGGCGTGATCACCGGCCCCGAAGTCAAAGAAGTGTTCGCGCTCGCCAAGGCACGCGGGTTCGCCCTGCCCGCAGCGAACTGCATCGGCAGCAACTCGATGAACGGTGTGATGGAGACCGCCGTCAAGCTCAACGCCCCGGCGATCATCCAGTTCTCGAACTCGGGTGGAGCGTTCGTGGCGGGCAAGGGCCTCAAGGTCGAGTCGTCACGCGCCTCGGTGCTCGGTTCGTTGGCCGGCGCCGATCACGTCAACCGGCTCGCCGAGCACTACGGGGCACGCATCATCCTGCACACCGATCACTGCGCCAAGAAGCTGCTGCCGTGGGTCGACGGGCTGCTCGACGCCGGCGAGGCGCACTACCGTGCGAACGGGAAGCCGTTGTTCAGCTCCCACATGCTGGACCTCTCCGAGGAGCCGTTGCACGAGAACATCGAGATCTGCAAGCGCTACCTGGAGCGGATGGCGGCGATCGACATGACGCTCGAGATCGAGCTCGGGATCACCGGTGGGGAGGAGGACGGCGTCGACAACTCCGACAAGGACGAGAGCGACCTGTACACCAAGCCCGCCGAGGTGGCCGAGGTGTACGAGGCGCTCTCGGCGATCAGCCCCAACTTCACGATCGCCGCCGCCTTCGGCAACGTGCACGGCGTCTACAAGCCGGGCAACGTCAAGCTCAAGCCCACGATCCTGCGCGACAGCCAGGCCTACATCCAGGAGCACTTCGGTACCGGCCCCAACCCGGTCGACTTCGTGTTCCACGGTGGCTCGGGCTCGTCGCCGGCCGAGATCGCCGAGGCGATCGGCTACGGCGTCGTGAAGATGAACATCGACACCGACCTGCAGTGGGCGTTCTGGGACGGGATCCGCGCCTTCGAGGCCGACAAGCACGGGTACCTGCAGGGCCAGATCGGCAACCCCGACGGCGACGACAAGCCGAACAAGAAGTTCTACGACCCGCGCGTCTGGCTGCGAGCCGGCGAGGTCACGTTCGTGGAGCGGCTCGAGCAGGCGTTCCACGAGCTCAACAACGTCGGCACCCTGGCCTGAGCGTCGCCGGGGCGGCGACGTCGTCACACCCCCTCGGTAAGGTCGCCGGTACCGACTTCCCCTTCGTCCACACGGTCAGAAGGAGAACGCCATGCCATCCAACAACCTCGTGCTGCTGCGCGGTCGGGTCACCAGCGAACCACGGGTCCGCGTGCTCCCGTCGGGCAGCTCGATCGTGAACATCGAGCTCACCACCCAGGTCGACGACGCGGCGGCCAGCGTGCCGATCGTGCTCGAAGCCGGATCGGTGGACTGTGGCCCCGGCGACGAGCTGGTCGTCGTCGGCCACATCCGTCGGCGCTTCTTCCGGGCCGGTGGCGTCACCCAGAGCCGGACCGAGGTGGTCGCCGAACGGATCGTGCCGGCCGGCCGGTCCAAGACGGTCGACAAGCTGGCGTCGAGCGTGGTGACCGGGTTCCTCGACCGCTGAGGTCAGTGCCCAGGGCCGGGGTAGTTGGCGCGCGCCTCGGCGATCTCGCGCCAGGCGGCCTCGCGACCGTCCATGCCGTGCGCCGAGGAGTACTTGTTCGGCTCGAGCGCCTTGTAGACCTCGAAGAAGTGTTGGATCTCTGCCCGCAGTGCCGGGGTCAGGTCCTCGAGGTCGTTGACGTGCTCCCAGCGCGGCTCCTTGGGGGGCACGCAGATCAGCTTGGCGTCCTCGCCCGCCTCGTCCCGCATGTACAGCACACCCACCGGGCGGGCCTCGACCCAGACCCCCGGATACACCGGGTCCTCGAGCAGCACCAGGGCGTCGAGCGGGTCGCCGTCACCGCTCAGGGTGTCGGGCACGAATCCGTAGTCGGCCGGGTACGTGGTGGCGGTGAAGAGGCGCCGGTCGAGGTACACCCGCCCGCCCTCGTGGTCGATCTCGTACTTGTTGCGAGAACCCCGCGGGATCTCGATCACGACGAAGATGCAGCCCTCGCTTGGTTGTTTGTTCACACCCCCATACTGACACGGGCAGCGCCCGACGCCACCCGGTAGCGTCGTGGCTCATGGAATTCCGCCGGATCACCAACCTGCCTCCGTACGTGTTCACGATCATCAACACGTTGAAGATCGAGGCACGCCGGGCAGGCGCAGACGTGATCGACCTCGGATTCGGCAACCCCGACATCCCGTCACCCGACATCGCCGTCGAGAAGCTCGCCGAGGCGGCCCGCAATCCCCGCAACCACCGCTACTCGTTGAGCCGTGGCCTGCCCAAGCTGCGCGAGGCGATCGCCGGCTACTACAAGCGCACGTGGGACGTCGACCTCGACCCCGAACTGGAGATCACCAACACGATCGGCTCCAAGGAGGGCTTCAGCCACTTGATGTGGGTGCTGCTCGACCGTGGGGACGCGGCGATCGTGCCCAGCCCGAGCTACCCGATCCACATCTACGGGCCGCTGTTCGCCGGCGCCGATCTGCGCCAGGTGCCGATGAAGGGGCTCAGCCATCCCGACGCCCGCGAGAACTTCACCGAGGACTTCTTCAGCAGCCTCCACACCGCCTACGACGTGGGCTGGCCCAAGCCCAAGGTGCTGGTGATCTCGTTCCCGCACAACCCGACCGGTGCCACCGTCGACCTGGCATTCATGCAGCGTGTCGTCGATTTCTGCCGTGAGCGCGAGATGGTCGTGGTGCACGACTTCGCCTACGCCGACGTCGGCTTCAACGGCATCAAGCCGCCGTCGATCCTGCAGGCCGAGGGCGCCAAGGAAGTCGCCGTCGAGCAGTACTCGATGACCAAGAGCTTCTCGATGGCGGGCTGGCGCAGCGCCTTCATGGTCGGCAACGCCGACGTCGTGCAGGCACTGGTGAAGCTCAAGAGCTACCTCGACTACGGCTCGTTCCAGCCGATCCAGATCGCCTCCACGGTCACCCTCAACGAGGCGCCCGACTATCCGATCGAGATCTGCGCCACGTACGAACGTCGCTGCGACGCGTTGATCGAGGGGCTCGCCAAGATCGGCTGGGATGTGCCCAAGCCGGGCGGCTCGATGTTCGTGTGGGCGCCGATCCCCGAGCCGTACAAGGAGATGAGCTCGGTCGAGTTTTGCTCGATGCTGGTGCGCGACTGCAACGTCGCCCTGTCGCCAGGAATCGGCTTCGGCCCCGGTGGCGAGGGATACGCCCGATTCGCCTTGATCGAGAACGAACAGCGCATCCAGCAGGGACTCCGCAACCTCAAGCGCGGACTCACCAAGCTCGGCTGACGGGCGCCGCGCCGGCAGCCCGGGTTCGTCACGTGCATGTCACACGCCCGTCACACGCCGCGTCTAGCGTGCCCGGCGTGCACACCGTCGTCGTCCGAGTCTGGCTCCCCGACCGTCCCGGAGCACTCGGCCAGGTGGCGAGCCGGATCGGTGCCGTGCGGGGTGACGTGCTCGACATCGAGATCCTCGAAGTCGGCGGCGGGCGGGCGATCGACGAACTCGTCGTGTCCTTGCCGGAGGCCGATCTGGTCGACCTGATGGTGAACGAGGTGCACGCCATCGACGGCGTCTCGGTCGAACACGTGCGCGCCCTCCAGGACGGTCACGTCGACGCCGGACTGCTGGCGCTCTCGCTGAGCGCCGACCTGGCGGAGGCCGAACCGCACGAGCGGATCGCGGCACTGATCGACTGCGTCCAGCGCCTGACCGAGTCGCAGTGGGTGCTCGTGGCCCGCGGCGACGAACAGATCGACGCCCGCGGACCGTCGCCCGACGCCGACTGGCTGCACGCCATGTTGGCCGGAAGCCGCCACCTCGGCGACCCGCACGCCACCGCCAGCGACCTGTTCTGGGCCGACCTACCGATGTCGGAGTTGTGGGTCGCCGCCGGCCGGAGCGATCGCCCGATCCATGAGCGCGAGCGACTGCGCCTGGACCTGTTGGCCAGGATCGCCGACAGCCTGATCGAGCGCGCCTGGGTCCGCTGACGCGATCATTCAGCTGACCGCTCTGACCATGGGTCACCAGCGAATTCGCCGTTGGACGAGGTCAGGGTTGCCCTCGCCGTGGCAACAGGCGTGCGGGTTGGTCAGCCGGCCCAATCGCGGCTGCGCTGCACGGCGCGCAACCACTGGGCGTGGAACAGGTCGGCGAACGGCTTGAGCTCCAGGTTGGGTTCGAACGTGGCGTCGATCTGCCACAGGGCGGTAATCGCATCCAGATCGGGCCAGACCCCTTCCGCCAACCCGGCCAGGTAGGCGGCGCCGAGCGCGGTCGTCTCCTGGTCGTTCGGCCGACGCACGGTGACACCCAACTGGTCGCTCTGCATCTGGAGCAGCGCGTCCATCACCGAGGCGCCACCGTCGACGCGGAGATCGGTGATCGGCGTGCCGCTGGCCGCCACCATCGCGTCGACCACGTCGCGCACCTGATATGCGATCGAATCGACCACCGCCCGGGCGATGTGGGCGCGCGTGGTTCCGCGCGTGATGCCGACGATCGTGCCGCGGGCGTACGGGTCCCACCAGGGCGACCCCAGCCCGGCGAACGCCGGCACCACGAACACACCGCCCGAATCGGGCACGCTGTCGGCGAGCGGGCCGACCTCGGCGGCGGCGTCGATGATGCCGAGCCCGTCGCGCAGCCACTGGATCGCTGCCCCGGTGACGAACACGGCGCCTTCGAGGGCGTAGGCGACGGTGCCGTCCGACAACTCCCACGCCACCGTGGTCAACATGCCGTCGGTCGGTGGAGGGCACGTGTCGCCGACGTTGAGCAGCACGAAGCTGCCCGTGCCGTAGGTGTTCTTGGCCATGCCAGGGGAGAAGCACGCCTGGCCGAACAGCGCTGCCTGCTGATCGCCGGCGACGCCACTGATCGGAATGCCGGGAGGCACACCACAGCGATCGGAGGTGACTCCGAACCGCCCGCTCGACGGCATCACACGCGGCAGTGCCGAGATCGGGACGTCGAGCAGATCGCACAGCTCGTCGCTCCACTGTCGGTCGACGATGTCGAACAGCATGGTGCGGCTGGCATTGGTGGGATCGGTGACGTGCGCTTCGCCGCCCGTCAGGTTCCAGATCAGCCAGGAGTCGATCGTGCCGAGTGCCAGATCGTCGTCGATCGGGATGTCGCGGTGCGACAGCAGCCAGGCGAACTTGGTCCCCGAAAAGTACGGGTCGAGCACGAGGCCGGTGCGCCGGCGGACGAGGTCGAGGTGACCCTCGGCAGCGAGCTGGTCGCAGCGGGCCGCCGTGCGGCGGTCCTGCCAGACGATCGCGTTGCCGTGCGGTCGGCCGGTCGAACGGCTCCACGCCACGACCGTCTCGCGCTGGTTCGTGATCCCGATCGCGGCGACCGACGCCGCTCCCACTTCATCGACGACCTCCAGCAGGGTCGCCCTGACGGCTTCCCAGATCTCGGTGGCGTCGTGCTCGACCCACCCCGGTTGCGGGAAGTGCTGGGTGAACTCTCGATATCGGGCGATCGTCTCGCTGGTGCCACGAAACACGGCACGGCTGCGAACGCCGGTCGTACCGGCGTCGATCGCGATCACGCAGGGCTGGTCCTCCACGCCGCAGACCGTAGTCGCCGCGTGTGGGTCAGCGCCGTCTGGATCCAGGTCGCGGGCTGCCGCCGCCGGTGCGCCGAGTGGGAGCCGGCTTCGGGCGGGCAGCCGACGCCTCGTTCGCCGCCGTGCCGGCCTGGCGAGGCCGCTGAGCATCGCTGCGAACCTGGCGCAACGACTTGCGCTGGTACCCGAACTTGGCCAGCACGGCCCCGAACAGCAGGTACATCGGGCCGCTGGCGGCGAGCCCGATCAACACGCCGCCCAGATTTCGGTCGCGGAAGAACAGGGCGAACAGCACACCCATGATGGCGACGTACAACAGCCACTCGCGGACGAGCCGCATCCATAGGACCGGGCGAGCAGAGTCCCAAGCCACGAGGTCATGCTTAGCACGGCTGGTCGTTCCAAGCATTCATCTGCCGGCAACGCGGAAGCCGATGGAAGCGGTTGCAGTGCGCACCGACGCGCATAGGCTCGGGTCCGATGCGCGTCGGAGTGCTCACCGGTGGGGGCGATTGCCCCGGTCTGAACGCCGTGCTGCGCGCCATCGTGCGCAAGGGCGAACGGGTCTACGGCGACGAGATCGTCGGGTTCCGCGACGCCTGGGACGGCGTGATGGAGCGCCGCACGCTGCCGCTCACGGTGGAGACCATGCGCGGCTTGCTGCCTCGCGGCGGGACCGTGCTCGGGACGCGTCGGGGCAGCCCGTTCACCGTCGAAGGCGGTGTCGAGTTGGTGCAGTCGGCGATCAGCGACATGGGTCTCGAAGCGCTCGTGGTCGTGGGCGGCAACGGCTCGTTGAGCGTCGCCTCGAAACTGTTCAGCGAACACGACATCCGGGTGATCGGCGTCCCCAAGACGATCGACAACGACATCGAGGGGACCGACGTCACGTTCGGCTTCAACACCGCCGTCCAGATCGCCACCGACGCCATCGACCGCCTGCACACCACCGCCGAGAGCCACGACCGGGTGATGGTCGTCGAGGTGATGGGCCGCCACAGCGGATGGATCGCCACCCACGCCGGCATCGCCGGCGGTGCCTCGGTCGTCCTGATCCCGGAACGGCCGTTCGACATCGACGAGGTGTGCGACCGGATCACCCGCCGTCACCAGCGGGGCCGATTCGCCTCGATCGTCGTGGTCGCCGAGGGGGCCCTCCCGAAACCCGGATCGATCGACCTCGCCGACCGCGAGGTCGACCGCTTCGGTCACATTCGACTGGGTGGGATCGGAAACCTCGTGGCCGAGGAGATCGGGGCCCGGACCGGGTTCGAGACACGTCCGGTCCTGCTCGGTCACGTGCAGCGCGGTGGCACGCCAACCGCCTACGACCGGGTCCTGTCGACCCGGTTCGGTGTGGCGGCGATCGACGCCGTCCACGAACAGGCATGGGGGCACATGGTGGCGCTCAACGCCGACCGGGTCACCTACCGGCCGTTGGCCGATTGCGCCGGGCGAACCCGCCCGGTCGACATGACGCTGTTCGAAGACGTCGCCGAAGTCTTCTTCGCCTGAGCGGCGGGCGCTCAGACGCCTGACGGGACGGCGGGGAACGCCGGCTGGGCGGTGCGCACCATGCCCGGGTAGTCGTAGGTGCGCAGGGTGCCGTTGGTCGACTCCAGGTTGGCGCGGGGCCAGCCCGTCACGTGGTTGTCGACCAACAGCTGCACCGACTGGACGCCGTCCAGCTCGCTGGCGGTGTAGACGATCTGCGCCAGCGCCTGGACCAGCCCCGGACCGCTCAGCGTGGAGAGTTCGTCGGTGATGTCGAGGTACAGCACCGACCCCTGGACACGCGCCGACAACAGCCGCAGCCCGTCGGGGATCGCGGTGCTGAACTGGGCGTCGCGCTCGGCATCGTTGGGACCGTTGAACAGGGTCTGGATCAGCTCTTCGGCGGAGCTGGCGTCGCGCGGCCGCGAACGCAGCAGCTGGTCGTTGGGTGCGAGCAGATAGATCCGTTCGGCGCCGGACGCCGCGCCACCACCGGTCGAGCCGCTCAAGCGGGCGACGTACTCGGTGGGCACCTCGCGCGGACCGGCGTCGCGTTGCACGCCGCAGCCGGCCAGCAGCACGAGCAGCACCAACACGATCGGCGAGCGCACTCGCGAGTTCGTCCGGCTCATTCGTCGAGTTCCTCTGCGGGGAGCTCGATCACGAACCGTGCACCCGGGTCGCCGTCGATCCGTGGTTCGACCCACACTCGGCCGCCGTGCATGCGGACGTGCTCGTCGACCAGCGACAGACCGAGGCCGGCGCCGTCGCTGCCTGCCCGCCGACCGGCGGATCCACCACGGGCGAAGCGTTCGAACACGAGCGTGCGCTCGTGCTCGGGCACGCCCGCTCCGTGGTCCTCGACGGCGATCCGGATCTTGGTCACCGGTTGATCGGGCGGATCGACCTCGGTGATCGACACCTCTGGTTCCCCGCCGCCGTGGATGCGGGCGTTGTCGATCAGGTTGGCGACCACCCTGGCGAGCCGACGACGGTCGCCGTTGATCAACACCGTCTCGACGCGCGGTGCGACCGCCACCGGCGTGTTGGGCAGGCTGCTCACGCCGATCGCATTGCGCACGAACTCGGCGGCCAGCAGCTCCTCGACGTGCAGCCTGACCGCGCCGGCATCGAACCGGCTGATCTCGAGCAGGTCCTCCACCAGGCCCTGGAAGCGGACGACGTCGCTCTTGAGCAGGTCGAGCGCGGCCTGCGCACGCTCCGGCATCTCGTCACGGCGTGCGTCCATCACCTCGACCGACGCCGACAGCGTCATCAGCGGCGAGCGCAGCTCGTGGCTCACGTCGGACGCGAAGCGGGCATCGCGTTCGATGCGAGTCTGGAGTGCGGCAGCCATGTCGTTGAACGAGTTGGCGAGCACACTCAGGTCCGGGTCCTCGGTCGGTTCGAGGCGGGTGTCCAGACGGCCACCGGCGATCGCCTTGGCGGCCTGGGCGGCGACGCCCACCGGACGGACTGCTCGCCCGGCTGCGAACTGACCGGCCAGCACGCCCAGCGCGGTGGTGATGATCGTGCCGAGCACCAGTGCCAGCCGCAGCGACCGTAGGTTGCTGGCGACCTCGTTCATGCTGAAGAACTCGAAGTACGCAGCATCCCCCGGCAGCGGGTGGCCGACGATCACGTCAAGTTCGGAGCCGACGTCGACCCGCATGAATCCCGGCTCCGATTCGCCGATCACGCGGTCGACGAGCGCCTGGGGGATCATCTGCTCGGTGAACTCGGGGTTCCGCCACAGCCAGCCCTGGTTGTACCAGAGCACCGGGCGCTGGACCCCGAACGCCTCCAGCCGGTTCATCGCCGCGTCGGCGCTGGTGGCGCTGGTGCCGAGCGCCTGGTTGACGAGTTGGGCATTGTTGCGTGCCGCGCTGAGCGCCACGTTCTCGCGCTGTTGCACCACGCTCGACCGGGTGAAGCCGTAGGTGACGAACGCCAGGAAGAGCGACAGCACCAGCGCCCCGAGCGTGAAGATCAGCGTGATCCGGCGCCGCAGACCCCACCGTTGGCGAGGTTGATCGGAGCGCGGGTCGGCAGGTGGCTCGAGCGGGGCGCCATCGACGGGCTGGTCGCCGGTGCCGACCGTGGCGCCGATCGTGGCGCCGATCGTGGTGGTCGCCTGTTCGATGGCGTCCTGGCTCACGGGCGTCAGGTCTGGAGCCGGTACCCGAGCCCGCGCACGGTGACGACGTGGCGCGGGTTGGCGGCATCGACTTCGACCTTGGTGCGCAGTCGTCGCACGTGGACGTCGACCAGCCGGCCGTCGCCGAAGTAGTCGTACCCCCACACCTTGTCGAGCAGCGCCTCGCGGCTGAACACCTTGCCCGGGTTCTCGGCCAGCTCGCACAGCAGGCGGAACTCGGTCTTGGTCAGGTGCACCTCGTCACCGTTGCGGAGCACCTTGCCCTCCTCGGGGATCAACTCCAGATCGCCGAACTTGAGTCGTTGGTGACCGCCCTGGAGGGTGGGCCGGATCCGACGCAGGAGGGCCCGGATCCTGGCCGACAGCTCCTTGGCGGCGAACGGCTTGGTGAGGTAGTCGTCGGCGCCCGCTTCCAAACCGGCGACGATGTCGTGCGTGTCGTTGCGGGCCGTGACCATGACGACCGGGACGTCGCTGGTGCGCCGGATCGTGCGGCACAACTCGAACCCGTCGATACCGGGCAGCATGATGTCGATCAGGACGACGTCGGGTGCGCTGCGGTTGAACAGCTCGATCGCCTGCTCACCACTCTCGGCCTCGTCGACGGTCCAGCCCTCGTCCTCGAGTGCCAACTTGACCGCTGATCTGATGCGTTCGTCGTCCTCGACCGCCAGGATGCGTGTTCCCACCCCCACATGATGCCGCAAATCGGGGCATCTACACGATCACGTCCGCGAGATCAGGTCAACGAAGGCAGCGTGGACACCCGGTGCAGCCGCCAACATCTCGGCCGGCCGCGCCGGGCCACCGTCGAAATCGGAGGTGATCGCCCCCGCTTCGCGTGCGATCAGCTCGCCGGCGGCGCAGTCCCAGGAGTTGGTGTGGCGCTCGAAATACACGTCGAGCCGGCCGGCGGCCACGAAACACAGGTCCACCGCGGCGGACCCCATGCGGCGGATGTCGCGCACCGAACCGATCAGGTGCACGAGCCGCTCCGCTTGCGCCACACGGCGTTCCGGCGTGTACCCGAAGCCGGTGCCGACCAGGGCGCGGGCGAGGTCGTCCTCGACGCTGCACGTGATCGGCCCCCCGTTGAGCTCGGCGCCGTACCCGAGCGCCGCTGTGTACATCTCGCCCAGCGCCGGTACGTACACGGCGCCCGCCACCATCGTGTCGTCGTGGGCGACGCCGATCGAGCACGACCAGGTGGGGATGTCGTATACGAAGTTGGTGGTGCCGTCGATCGGGTCGACGTACCAGGCGTATCCGCTCGTGCCAGGGTCGGCGGTGCCTTCCTCGCCGACGATCGCATCATCGGGGCGGAGCCGTCGCAGCGTGTCGACGATCGTCGCCTCGGCGGCCTGGTCGAACTCGGTGACGATGTCGGTCCCGGACGACTTGGTGTTGCTGCCGAGCTGCGTCGCGACCCGCGAGCGACGGCCGGCGAAGGCCACATCACCGGCCTGACGCGCCATCTGTTCGGCCAGCGCCCGCAGTGTGGTGGGATCGTCAGCGTGGTGCATGTCCGGCCCGATCCCGGTCGGCGATCTCGCGCCATTCACCCATCGCCCGCAGGGCCAGCACCGACACGATCGCCATCCCGCCGGCGCACACGAGTGCCCCGGTCAGCAGACCGAGTCCGGTCGGCACCGAGCAATCGCCTTCGCACTGCAGGTCCACGAGTGCGTAGCCGATCAGGGCTCCCGCCAGGCCACCCAACAGGACCACCGTGAAGGCGATCGCTCGGGCGGCGACGGGAGGGATCGCCGAGAGTGGGCGTGGTTCCGACACAGTCGCCCAGGCTATTGCCCCGGCGCGCTCTAGAGTGCCCCGTCGTGCAGGTCACAGTGGTGGTACCCACCTACAACGAGGCCGGGAACATCGTCACGGTGTGCGAACGGATCCGGGCCGCGCTGCCATCGGCCACGGTGCTGATCGTCGACGACGGCTCGCCGGACGGGACCGCCGACCTGGCGCGTCGGGTCGGCGAGCGGTTGGGTCAGGTCGAGGTGCTGCAACGGGCGGAGAAATCAGGCCTCGGTTCGGCGTACCGGGCAGGCTTCGCAGCGGCGATCGCCGCCGGGGCGGCGATCCTGGTGCAACTCGACGCCGACCTCTCGCACGACCCCGAGACGCTGCCGGCGTTGGTCGCCAACGTCGAGCTCGGCGCCGACCTGGCGATCGGCAGCAGGTACGTACCGGGCGGGATCACGGAGAACTGGCCGTGGCGTCGACGTTCGCTGTCGCGCTGGGCGAACCGCTACGTGGCCGGCGTGCTCGGCCTGGCGGTCAACGACGCCACGGCCGGGATGCGGGCCTACTCCGCCGACGCGCTCCGGAAGATGGCGTTCGAGACCGTCGGCGCCGAAGGGTTCGGGTTCCAGGTCGAGATGACGCACCGCCTGGTGCGTGCGGGCGGCAGGATCGTCGAGTTCCCGATCACGTTCCGCGAGCGCACGTCGGGCGAATCGAAACTCGACGGCGGGATCGTGGGCGAGGCGCTCGTGCTGGTGATGCAGCTCTGGGCGCAGGACCGTCGCGGTCGTCGTCAACGCCGCCGCCAAGGTGGCTGAGCCGGGTGAACGCGGCCCATCGCACGATCCTACACGTCGACATGGACGCGTTCTTCGTGTCGGTCGAGCTGCGCCGCCGGCCCGAACTCCGCGGCAAGCCGGTCGTGGTGGGCGGAACCGGTCCGCGGGGCGTGGTGGCAGCAGCCTCGTACGAAGCGCGTCGGTACGGTGTGCACTCGGCGCTGCCGTCGGCGGTGGCGCGGCGTCGCTGCCCGCAGGCGGTGTTCCTGGCGGGTGATCATGACCTGTACGGGGCTGTCAGCGAGCAGGTCCACGAGATCTTCCATCGCTACACGCCGATCGTCGAACCGTTGGCGCTCGACGAAGCCTTCCTCGACGTCAGCGGCGCGACCCGGTTGTTCGGGGAGGGCACCGAGATCGCCGCCCGGATCCGGGCCGACGTATCGGCCGAACTCGATCTGACCTGCTCGGTCGGGGTGGCACCCAACAAGTTCCTTGCCAAGCTGGCCTCGGTGTCGGCCAAGCCGCGCGCCACACCGGACCGGGTGCTGCCGGGGGAGGGCGTGGTCGAGGTCCGGCCCGGTCGCGAGCTGGCGTTCCTCCATCCGCTCGGGGTGCAGCGACTCTGGGGCGTCGGGCCCGTCACACTCGAGAAGCTGGAGCGGCTCGGGGTGCGCACCGTCGGGGACCTGGCGACGCTGGGGGAGCGCACGGTGGTCGCAGCCCTGGGGCGCAGCCAGGGGTTGCACCTGCTGGCCTTGGCGAACGCGATCGACAACCGGCCGGTCGAGACCGCCCGCGAGGCCAAGTCGGTCGGCCACGAGGAGACCTATCCTCGCGACCTGACCGACCTGGCCGACCTCGAACGCGAGCTCGTCAGGCTCTCCGACGCGGTGTCGTCGAGGCTCCGTAAGGACGCCGTGGCCGGCCGCACCGTCACGCTCAAGGTCAGGTTCGCCGGGTTCCACACCGTGACTCGCTCCGTGACATTGGCGGATCCGGTCGACACCGCACCGGAGTTGATCGCCGCCACACGTCCGCTCCTGCGGGCGCTCGACATCGAGCCAGGGGTTCGTCTGCTGGGCGTCTCGGTCAGCAATCTGGCCCAACCGACCCATCAACTGAGCCTGCTCGACGACACCGAAGCGCCGCATCGGGCAGCCGGCGCGATCGACCAGATCAGGGAACGGTTCGGGTCAGCGTCGATCGGCCCGGCCAGTTCGGTCGGCCAGGGCGGCCTGCGCCAGGTGCGCAAAGGCGCCCAGCAGTGGGGTCCGGACGCCGGGTGACCGGCACATCGATTCCAGTGTTCACAAATTTCGGTCGTCGAGCGCGTTGAGCAACGCTGCGGAACGTGCGATGATGTGCGTGATGCCGTTGTCAGAGCGTGAGCAACGAATTCTCCGTCAGATCGAACAGGAGCTGGCGGCCGACCCGACCTTCGTCGTGCGCGCCTCGCGCGTGCCACGCCGCCGGATGGCCGTGCTGACCGTCGCCGTGGTCGCACTGCTCGGACTTGCCGTGCTCTCGCTGGCCATCAGCTACTGGCTGGCGTTCGCCGCCTTCGCCGCCTGTCTCCTCGTCGGGGCGATGTTGGAGCAGGAGCTGCGCGTGGTGGGTCGTGACCGCCTGTCGGGCGTGTCGGTCAATGCCTGGCTGACCGGTGGCCGCGGCCGTCAACCTCGCCGCTGAGCGGTCGCCCGTTCAGTCGAGTTCGGTGAAGTACGACACCAGGCGCTGCCGGTTGGTCAGCGTGTCGGTGGCGATCTCGTCGATCTGATCGGCCCATCGTTCGCAGTCGCGCCCGACGTTGGCCGCGACCTTGGAATCGCTGTCGATCGTGTCGGGGCGGGCGAACTCGAACCGATCGACCATCTCCGCCAGCGATTGCATCGGGCGCGCCGCCACCGGGAGCCGACCGGCGGTGGCACGCGCCCACTCCCGCGAGGTCATCGCCGCGTGACCGTCGACGCCGGCACGCGTGGCCGCCCGGCACGCCCGGCGCCATGCTGCGGCGATCCGCTGGGCGAGGTCCTGGTGGCGGGCGGCCCGCCTGCGCCACCACCGGATCGCGGCCGGAGCGGCGGCAGCAGCGGCGAGTGCCGCGACCAGTGCCAACCAACGCCACGGGGCTCCGCCGGAATCGGATCGAGTTCCCGCAGCCGGGCGAGGTGCCGCGGGCTGGGCTTCCGGGTCGTCGAACTGCGGGCTGCGATTCGGCAGGCTCGGCGGGGTGAAGGCCGTGCTCGGCGTGGGCGGTGCGCTGGTCACAGGGTCTCCGGGTCCGGCGGGAACGAACTCGGCGGGCGACTCCTCCTGGGCCTGTTCGACGCCCGTGTATTCGGTGGCGCCCGGGATGCCGCGCCCCGGCGTCGGCTCGAACGCGACCCACCCGATTCCGGAGAACCAGATCTCTGGCCAGGCGTGCGAGTTCTTGCCGAGCACGCTGTACCACCCGTCGTCGCGGAGCAGACCCGGCGTGTATCCGACGGCGACCCGAGACGGAATCCCCAGCGTGCGGGCCATCGCTGCGAACGTGGCCGAGAACTGTTCGCAGTAGCCCTTCTCGATGCTCAGGAAGGTCTCGATCGCCGACGAACTATGGCCGGACTGGACCTCGAGCGAATACTCGAACGTGCGGAACCAGTCCTGGAGGAGCCGCATCTTGTCGTAATCGGTGGCGCCGCCGGCGGTGACGGCGGCGGCGGTCTCGGCCACGACGTCGGGCAGGTTGTCGGGCAGCTCGAGGAAGACGGGGTCGGGCGGGTCGATCGCCCGCGCCCCCTCGAGGGCGGCACGCGACACGTCGGGCCGGACCGAGATGATCGTGTAGGTCTCGCCCGGCGTGAGGTCGGTGGTCTTGAACAGCGTCGACGTGTCTTGCTCGAACCGGATGTTCTCGTTGGGTCGGATGCGGGTCGGGTCGGCGGCGGCCGGCAGCAGCGGACCGCCGAGTTGGATGATCTGCAGCTGTTGCCGCACGATGCGATCGGCGGCCTCGTCGGGTGGCGTCGAATCGAGCCGTGACAGCTGACGCTCGGGGAGCCGGAACGTTTGCCCGTCGAACTCGGGCAGCGTGGTGACCCTCCAATAGGACTTGGCGTCGGCGTTGACCCTGAACAGTTCGGAGTTGCCTTGATTGACGAGCCGCGAACGGATGTCGACGAGCGGGCTGGCGACCTCGGTGATGCCGCCACCGCGCCCACGCGTCTCGTACCACGGCTCTGCCTGTGCCCCAGGGAGACGGGGGCCGACCAGTCCGGCCCCGAGGGCGATCACCCCGGCCGTCACCAGTGCTCCCGGTACCAGCATTCGGTTGCGTGCCCGCCCGGCCGCCAACTCGACGCTGCGGGTGCGATCGTGCAGCGCACGCAGGGCGATCACCGTCACGACGCCGGCACCGATCAGCAGCATCGACACGGTGACCCGCAGACGAGGGCTCCCGAGTGCGGCGATGAAGACGAACAGCACGCCTCCGGGCACGAGCGCCTCACCGCGTGCCTCGGCACGGAAGGCGAAGGCGTCGGCCATCACGATCACCACGATCATCGCCACACCCGCCAGGGTGGCCCAGCCGACCTCGTAGATCACCGGCGCCACGGCGGTCTGGAACTGGTCTCGAACGAGGCCGACGTCGAGTTTGGTGCGGCTCCACGTGTCACCGCCGGGCAGCAACCAGTGCGCCGTGTCGGGGTACTGGTAGAGCGACACCACCCACACGAGGACGAGCGCCATCAGCGGCACCGTGATCCACCCGCTGACGCCGAGTCGCCGCAAGACGAACGACGTGCCGTGCCCGAGCACGCACAACATCGTCAGGTCGACCAGGAAGTCCCAGCCGCTGAACACTCGCGCGAAGCCGGCGGCGACGACGATCGAATAGAGGGTGAGGGCTGCGGTGGCGGCGGCGTCGCGGGTGAACGAGGTGCGATCGATGTCGGCCATCGGCGGGCGTGCGCTCATGTCGTGCTCCGACCGGTGGCGTTCTGGGCGGCCGGCACACGGCGATCGACGCGCCCGCCCGCCATCGCCTCCCACTCGGCCCGGAACTCGGGCACCGTCGCGGCACCGATCGACAAGCGCGTCGAGGTCGCAGTCAGTGCCGTGAACACGCCCACCCTGGTCAGGGTGGGGTCGGCGATACGGTCGGTTCGGCGCCATGCGTCGCTGTTGGGTGTACTCGTCACCACGACCATCAGACCGAGCCCCTCACCCGGATCGCGTTCGACGTCGGCCAATCCGGGGCCGAGCTGGATCGGGGCAAGCGTGTGAAGGGTGTGGGCGGCGACATCGGGCCCGCGCAGGTCGACACCACCCGTGACGAAGCGTGTGGTCAGCCCGGCCCGGTCGGCGCTCAGCACCAGGCTGCCGGCAGCGACGATGGCGCGTTCGAACACGTCGGCCTCGGCCTCGGACACCGGAGCCGGGTAGGCGTCACCGTCGCGATCGAGCACCACGATGCAGCGCCGCACGCCCTGCGCCTCGTGTTGGCGGACCTTGAGTTCCTCCGACCGAGCCGACGCCTTCCAGTGGATCGTGCGCAGGTCGTCACCGTCGTGGTAGTTGCGCAGGCTGTGGAACTCGCCCGGCCCGATCCGCTGCGAGAGCGCCAACAGATGACGCCCCAGCACGCCCTGGCCGAGCGCCGGCATCGTCAGCTCGATCGTCTGCGGGGCGACCGTCACGTCGGTGACCCCGGCGACGATCCGCGTCTGCGACGCCAACCCGAGCAGATCCGACCGGTACAGCGTGGTCGGGCCGACGTGCACCACGCCACGCCTGGTCGCCGGCACCCGATACCCGGCCGTCACCTGCTTGCGGCCCGGCAGGGCGGCGATCGTCATGCGGGCCGTGTTCGACGTGCCGACCGGTTCCGACAGTTCGGCGCGAGGTGAGGACCGCGGGCCGCGATTCTCGATCAGCAGATCGACCCGGCCGGTGTCGCCGACGGTCAGCACCGACGGGTGCACCCACCGTGACACCGTGAGCTGGGGTCGCCGCAACCGCACCGTGAGGACGGCGACCAGGACCGTCAGTCCCAGGCCGGCCCCGACCACGAACAGTTCGAGGATGCCGAACACGCGCCCGATCACCGCCGCCGCGATCGCCCCGACGGCGATCGTCCAACCCTGCCTGGTCGGCACACGATCGGCGATCTCAGCCGGCGACCGGGACGGCGACGTCGTTGAGCAGTTCCCGCACGGCGTCCTCGGCAGAGGTGCGCGCATTGCTTCCGGCCCGGAGCAGCAAGCGGTGCGACAGCACGCCCACGGCGACCGCCTTGACGTCGTCGGGCGTGGCGTAGTCGCGACCGCGGGCGGCGGCGTAGGCGCGTGTGGCGGCGGCCAACTGGAGCGTGGCCCGCGGCGACAGCCCGAGTTCGATCGCCGAGTGACGGCGGCTGGCCTCGGAGATGTCGATCATGTACGACTTCAGGGCGCTCGCCAGGTACACGTCCTTGACTGCCCGGACCATCGCCATCAGCTCGCTCGACGACACCACCGGCTGCAGGTCGCGCAGCGCCTCGCTGGACCCCTGCCCGTCGAGGATGGCCATCTCGGCGGTGCGGCCCGGGTAACCCAACGAGATCCGCAACAAGAAGCGGTCGAGCTGACTTTCGGGCAACCGGTAGGTGCCCTCCTGCTCGACCGGGTTCTGGGTGGCGATCACCATGAACGGCGGCGCCAACTTGTGGGTCACACCGTCGGCGCTCACCTGGCGTTCCTCCATCGCCTCCAGCAGCGCCGACTGGGTCTTCGGTGACGCCCGGTTGATCTCGTCGGCGAGCACGATGTTGGCGAACAGCGGGCCAGGCTGGAATCGGAACTGTTCGGTCGAGCGCTCGTAGATGCTGACCCCGATCAGGTCGGTCGGCAACAGGTCGGGCGTGAACTGGACTCGCTTCCAGGAGCAGTCGATCGAACCGGCAAGTGCCTTGGCGAGGCTCGTCTTGCCCACCCCCGGCACATCCTCGATGAGCAGGTGGCCTTCGGCCAGGAGCGCCATGACCGAGAACTCGATCGCCTCCCGCTTGCCGTGCACCACCTTGGCGATGTTGCCGACGATTGCCTCGAACAGCGTGGCGAACGACTGCGAAGCGGTCGAGCCAGAGGTCGGGGAGGAAGCGGTGATGTCCGTCACGCCACGGAAGGGTAGACGGTACGCGGGGCCGGTGTCCCACGCGGACTTCCGGTCGCGACCGGTACCGTCAGCGGTGATGACCAACGAGATCCGGCCGCATGCGCTCGAGCGCAGCTCGGGCCGGGTCGTGGTGATTCCCCCTGGAGCGACGCCGCCGTCGATGGAGACGCTCGGCTCGTCGCCCGACGAACCCGATGATCCCCCCGAGCCGCCCCGCGACGGGTACCTGGCGATCGACATCGGCGCCAGTCGGCTGGCGGCCGGGATCGTCGACCGGGCCGGCGAAGTCCTGGTGCGCGACCGGGTGGCCACCCCGGCTCGCAACGTGTGGCCGGCGCTCACCCAGCTGGTGAGCCGGGTGCTGGCGGCCAACCCCAACGAGGGCCGCCCGCTCGCCTGCGGCGTCACGTGTCCCGGCCCGATCGAACGCGGGACCGGAGCGATGAAGCCGGTCGGGATGCCGACGTGGCACGACTTCCCGATCCGGCGTGAACTGGCGGCGGCCACGTCGTTGCCGGTCGAGATCGACACCCATGGTCGAGGTCTGGCGATGGCGGAGCTGTGGCGCGGCGAAATCGCCGAACAGGCCAAGTCGCATCAGCACTTCGCCACGTTGGTCCTCGGTGACGACGTCGACGGCGCCTACGTGACCGAGGGACGGATCGTGCGCGGCACGACCGACAACCTCGGACAGTTCGGGCATCTCCTGGTCGAGCCGGGCGGCGCCGAGTGCGCCTGTGGGGCAGCCGGGTGCCTCACCCCGTACGCCAGCGCACGCGGGATCGAGGCCAGCACGGGACGCGACCTGCGACGCACGCCGGCGGCGATCGTGGAGCGGACCGGCATCATGGCCGGGCGGGCGTGCGCCACGTTGGCGGCGATGCTCGACGTGTCCGAGATCGTGGTCGGTGGCGTGGTGCCGTCGGTGTTCGGCGAGCCGTTCTTCGAGGCGCTGGGTCGCGAGTTCGAACTCCGCAGCCGGCTGGTCCACCTGGCGACCACACGGGTGCGCGGCGTCGGCTCCGGCCGCGTCGGCCCGTTGATCGCCGCCGCCGCCGTCGCCCGTCAGCGTGTGCAGGCTGATGCCGGTGACGAAGCCGACCGGTAATCTCGCCTCGTGCAGCCGACCTACTCGTCCGAAGCCGAGACGTACCGGCGCAGCGTGCGTGCGTTCCTGGCGTCGGCCCTGCCCTCGGACTGGGACGGGATCGGCACGCTCGATGGTGAGCAGCGCGAGGACTTCGTGCGCCAGTGGCGCGCCACGCTCTACGAAGCCGGCTACCTGGCGCCGGGTTGGCCGGTCGAGTACGGCGGCGCCGGGCTGTCGGCGCTGGAACAGGTGATCCTCGCCGAGGAGTTCACACGTGCCGGCGTGCCGACCGGCGGATCCAACGACGCATTCGGGATCGGCATGCTCGGCAACACGCTGCTGCAGTCCGGGTCCGAAGACCAGAAGAGCGCACTACCTGCCGCGGATCCTGTCGGGCGCCGACACGTGGTGCCAGGGGTACAGCGAACCGAACGCCGGCAGCGACCTCGCCAACATCGGCCTCAAGGCCGAACTGGACGGCGACCAGTGGGTCCTGAACGGTCAGAAGATCTGGACCTCGGGCGGGCACACGGCGGACCACATCTTCGTGCTGGCCAGGACCGACCCCGAGGCCCCCAAGCACAAGGGGATCAGCTTCCTCCTGGTCGACATGCGCCAGCCGGGGGTCGAGGTGCGTCCGATCCGCATGATCTCGGGCGACAGCGAGTTCAACGAGGTGTTCTTCACCGACGCGGTGTGCCCCAAGGACGAGGTCGTGGGCGGCGTCAACGGTGGCTGGCGGGTGGCGATGACCCTGCTCGGATTCGAGCGCGGCGAGGCGGCCGCCACGCTGCCGATCCGGTTCCAGGGCGAGTTCGACCGATTGGTCCGGCTCGCTCGTGAGCGTGGGGTCGCCGACGACCCGGTGATCCGCCAACGCCTGGCGTGGGCACATGCCAAGGTGCAGGTCATGCGGTACAACGGGATGCGCGTGCTGACCCGGTACCTCCACGGCGCCCACCCCGGGCCGGACGCGGCGATCTCGAAGTTGTACTGGAGCGAGTACCACCAGCTGCTGACCGAGCTGGCGGTCGACATCCTGGGTGCCGAGGCGATGGTGCCGACCGGTCGGGCTGCGGCGACCGCCTTCCAGACCGACGATGCCGGCGCCCCCAACACATCCAACTCCTGGGTGTCGACGTTCCTCAACGCTCGGGCCGGCACGATCTACGCTGGATCGTCGCAGATCCAGCGCAACATCGTGGGCGAGATGGTGCTCGGGTTGCCCAAGGAGCCGGCGCCGGAGCAGCGCCGTTGAGACGCGGAACGCGGTCGATGCCGGGAGCGACGATGCGGTGGCGCACGATGACGCGGTCGGGGATGGCGGTGCTGGCGCGACCGACGCTGTGGCCCACCGCGGTCCGTCAACTGCGACGCGCGGCACCTGACGATTGGTGGCGCCGGCGTCCGTTCCTGCCGGTTCCGAGCGCCGAATACCTTCAGTTCAGGATGCTCACCCAGTACGGGCAAACCGAGCGAGCGCCGGACTCCAACGATGTGGTGGACTATCTCGCATGGTGCCGGGAGTGGGAACGATCGTTGGGCCGTTGAGGCCCGCTCGAGCGCTCGTGCTCAACGCCTCGTACGAGCCGCTCGGAGTGGTGTCGTCGCGTCGCGCCGTGTGCTTGGTGCTGGACCACAAGGCGGAACTGATCGAAGCGCAACCGGGGTTGATGATTCGGTCCGAGACGCTCTCGCTCGCCACCCCGGCGGTGGTCCGGTTGCGGGCCATGGTGCGAGCACCCAGGCGTGCGGCGATGTCGGTGTCGCGTCGGGCCGTGTTCGCCCGCGACGACTACCGCTGTCAGTACTGCGGAGGGCGTGCCGATTCGATCGATCACGTGGTGCCCCGCTCGCGGGGAGGGCCGCATGCCTGGGACAACCTGGTCGCCGCCTGCCGGCCGTGCAACATCGCCAAACGCGATCGCACGCCTGACGAGGCCGGGATGCGGCTGGCGCGCCCCTGCCGGGCGCCGCGTGGTGGCTGGTTGGCGGTCGGGGTCTTGGCCGTCCCCGACTCGTGGAAGCCGTATCTGGCGATCGCCAGCTGACCGCTGCCGGCCCGAATCCGGCAGGCTGGTGCGATGGTGGGGTTGACGATCCAGCGGGCCGACGTCGCCGGGCTGCACGCCCTCGATCCGCTCGCCGTCGGCGACCCGTCTGCAGCGCCGATCGAGCCGTGCGTGTGGTGGTGTCGGCCGACCGACTCCGCCGTGGTGCTCGGCTCGCGCCAGGACGAATCGATCCTCGACCTGGCGCGGTGTCGGGCCGCCGGGTTGCACGTCGCCCACCGCCGGTCGGGTGGTGGCCTGGTGCTGGTCTCCCGGCACGACACGATCTGGGCCGACATGGTGCTCCCGCACGGGGTCGCCCCCGACGACGTCCGGGGTGCGATGGTGTGGGCAGGGGAGCGGTGGCGTGAGGCGTTGCTGGGTGCGCGGCCCGAGTTGGCCGGGCGGCTGGAGGTGCACGACGGCGGCATGATCGACTCGGCGTGGTCGGCCCTGCTGTGCTTCGCCGGATTGGGTCCGGGTGAAGTGCTGCTGGACGGAGTCAAGCTGGTCGGGCTCAGCCAACGCCGGAACCGTCTCGGGATCCGGATCCAGGGAATGCTGCGGCGTCATGTCGCCGACGTGGAGCTGTCGACGTTGTTGGTCGGGAGCCTGCCCGCCTCGCCGATCCCGCCGGTGGCCGTGCTCGACGTGGTTGCCGGCGATCTGGTCTCGCGCCTGGTCACATCCCTGGCGGAGGCGGTCTCGTCGTCTGGCCGCCAGGGAGTTGCACCCCTGTCGTTCGCGCGCAGCGCGCGCAACCGGGACGAATCGAGCTGAACCCCGCTCGACCGTACAGGGGTGTGTTTCGCCTGATCAAGGCACAAATAGGGGGAAATAGGGGTTGATTGGTTGACTTCGGTGAGCGCGGGGCACCATACTTGCCGCCACGGAGGGGAGAGACCGCGACCTTCGCAAGCAGGCAGCAGGACGCGGCACCAGGAAGGTCAGGGCACGGAACGTGTTCGTCGGTGAGTTCGAGCGCAGCGTGGACGGCAATGGCCGTCTCGCCCTGCCGTCGACGTTCCGTGAGGATCTCGGCGACCGCTGTTACGTCACCCGCGATCCGGCCGGCTTCCTCGCTGTTCGCTCGGTCGACGGTTTCAAGCAGGCCGCCGACGAAGTGATCGACAAGGTGCGCATCGGCGAACTGCCGCAATCGGCGACCCGCAGCTACGCCGTGCAGTCGTCGCTGCTGTCGATCGACAAGCAGGGCCGGATCACGCTCGACGAAGACTCCCGAACGCATGCCGGCATCCGCGGCGGTGGCAACGTCGTGATCGCCGGCGATCTGACGAACCTCCAGATCTGGCGCCACAGTCGGTTCGCCGTTGTGCGCAGTGAAGACGGCAGCGATCAGCCGGCGCGAGTGTGGGACGACCACGAGGAACCGGAATGACCGGCTTCGCACACGATCCGGTGATGCGCGACGAGATCGTCGACGTGATGCGCACGGTCCCACCCGGTGTGGTTCTCGACGCCACGCTCGGCGGCGGCGGCCACAGCGAGGCGATCTTGGACGCCCGTGACGACGTCCGCGTGCTGGGCATCGACCGTGACCCGATGGCGTTGGCGGCCGCTGGCGAGCGGCTGAGCCGATTCGGTGACCGGGTCATGACCCACCGCTGCCGTTTCGACGAGCTCGACTCGGCGATGAGCGCCAACGACGTGGGTCATCTGAGCGGCGCGTTGTTCGACTTGGGCGTCTCGTCGCCGCAGCTCGACATCGCCGAGCGAGGATTCTCGTACCGCCAGGACGGTCCGCTCGACATGCGCATGGACACCGATGCGCCGTGGTCGGCCGACGACGTGGTCAACGGGTACGGCGAAGCCGAACTGGCTCGCGTGATTCAGCAGCACGGCGACGAACGGTTCGCCCGCCGGATCGCCAAGGCGATCGTGGCGGCGCGCCCGATCGAGACGACCAACCGCCTGGCCGAGGTCGTCACCTCGGCCATCCCGGCCCCTGCCCGCCGCACCGGAGGGCACCCCGCCAAGCGCACGTTCCAGGCGATCCGGATCGAGGTCAACGGTGAGCTGGACGCGCTGCCCGACGCCTTGGACCGTGCGATCGAGGCGCTCGCCCCCGGCGGCCGGCTGGCGGTGCTGTCGTACCATTCCGGTGAGGATCGGATCACCAAGGCTCGCATGCGTGCTGCCGAGACGGGTGGCTGCGAGTGCCCACCCGAGCTGCCCTGCGTGTGCGGAGCGGTCAAGACCGTGCGCCTCGTGCGTGGGATCGCCAAACGACCGAGCGCCACCGAACAGGCCGGCAATCGCCGGGCGTCGTCGGCGCGACTGCGTGTGGTCGAGAAGCTGCCGACCGAACCGATCGAGTCGGCGGCCGGCAGCAAGGGACGAGGACACTGATCATGGCAATTCCATTCCGTCGCGGCACGGAGCCGGTGCCGGCCTCGCGGACGGGGCTCAGCCGGACGCTCACCCTCGTGCCGGCCCGACGACGTCTCGCCAACTTCGCCCTCGTGCTGACCGTGCTGCTCGGTGGCGTCATGATCGGTGCCGTCCTGCTCCACACCCAGCTCGCCAAGCACCAGCTCGAGATCGATCGCCTGGAGCGGGCCGTGCGCCAGGAGCAGGAACAGTTCGACATGCTCCGCGCCCAGCGCGCCGAGCTGCGTTCGCCGACGTTGCTCGCCCAGCGCGCTGCCGCACTGGGCATGGTCCCGGGCTCCGAGAGTGACTTCGTGCAGGTCGATCCGATGGTGTTGGCGATCACGATCGCCCGCACCGGTGAGTTCCCGGGCGGTACCGAGTTCGTCGACAGCTCGATGACCCGCATGCGGCCTCTCGACCAGTTTCGCGTCGTCAAGACGCTCGGATCGGAGAACCCATGAGCCGCCGCACACCGCCTCCGCGCCCCGCAGCGCGTCGCGCCCCTCGAGTCGAGCGCGCCGGTCACGGGCCGGTCCGGGCCCACGGTGCACGTCCCTCGTCGTCACCCAACACGTCGTCACGAAACACATCGTCACGGAGCACATCGTCACGGAGCACATCGTCACGGAGCACATCGTCACGAAACACGTCGTCACGGACCGCGTCGTCACGGAACACGTCGGATCGATCTGCCTCGTCGCGTCCGCCCGTCGCCCGCGCTCGGCGTGAGGTCTCGTTCCGTGAGCCGACCCGCCAGCCGACCCGCCGTCACGTCGAGTCGCCTCGTCAGGCCATCCAACGTCGCGTCGTCTCGCACCGCGAGCAGCGACGACGTCGCAGCACGGGGACGCCGCGTCCGCGTCGCCGTCTGGTCGCGCTCCTGATCGCCCTGTCGGCCGTGCTCGGGCTGGTGCTCGTGAAGGTCGCCAAGATCCAGACGTCGGGCGGCGAATCGTTGCGCGCCGCCGGAGCGCAGCAGTGGACGCGACAGGTTGCACTCCCGGCCGACCGCGGCTCGATCTTCGATCGCAATGGCGAGGAACTGGCAGTCTCGGTGCCGGCGGTCTCGATCAGCATCAACCCGAAGCTGATCAGCGACGGCGCCGCCACGGTGCGGATTCTCACGAGCATGCTCGGTCTGGACGCCGACGAACAGGCCCGGCTGACCGACGAGATCACGGCCAAGACGCGCGGGTTCGTGTACGTCCGCCGTCAGGTCGACGCGGCGGTCGGCGCACAGCTGGCGCAGCTCGGCATGATCGGCGTGAACGTCGACAAGGAGGACCGCCGGGTCCTGCCGGGTGGTGACACGGGACGCAGCGTGATCGGGCTCGTCGACATCGACGGAAACGGGATTGCCGGGCTGGAGTACCAGTACGGCGGGGGGGCGGAAGCGCTCGAGGACGGGTATGCCGACGTCCTGGCCGGGTCACCCGGAGAACTCTCGCGCGAGGTGGCCCCCAAGGGCCGTTCGATCGCCGGCAGCGAGCAGATCACCAAAGCCCCGGTGCCCGGCAACGACATCGTGCTCACGATCGACCGCTCGATCCAGTTCGCCACCGAGCAGGCACTGCTCGATCGCGTCAACGAGCTCGGCGCCAAGTCGGGATATGCGATCGTCATGGAGACCAAGACCGGCAACGTGCTGTCGATGGCGTCGGTCCAGCGCGCCAGCACGCCCGACGACCCGGAGCGCGACGGCACGGTCGAGATCACCGCCGGCAACTTCGCCGCCGTCAACGCCTACGAGCCGGGTTCTGTGGCCAAGGTCGTGACGATCGCGGCCGCCCTCAACCAGGGCGTCGTGACCCCTGATTCGACGTTCGTGGTGCCGTGGCGCAAGCAGTACGCGGACGACCTGTTGACCGATTCCCACCAGCATCCCGACGACTTGATGACCGTCGAGCGCATCCTCGTGGAGTCGTCGAACATCGGGACGATCATGGTGCAGCAGCGGCTGTCGGAGGACTGGGAGCGCGCCCGCCAGACGCACTGGGAGTACCTGCGCAGCTTCGGATTCGGCGAGGTGACGCCGCTCGACTTCCCGGACGAGTCGCCGGGCATCCTCAAGCACTGGACCGACCTGTGGGGTTCGGAACGTGTGACGGTGGCGTACGGCCAGGGGTTTGCGAGCACGCCGATCCAGATGGTGTCGGCGATCAACGCCGTGGCCAACGACGGCATGTACGTGGCGCCGAGACTGCTGGCGGGGCGGATCGACGCCCACGGCGACCTCGTCGAGGAGCCGCCATCCGACACGCGCGAGGTCGTGACCGCGGCCGTTGCCGAAGAGGTCCAGCACATGATGCGCGCCGTGGTGTGCGACCCCAGCGGCACCGGTGAGCTGGCACAGCGCGGTGTCGAGAGCTTCAGCGTGGCCGGCAAGACCGGAACCGGTCTCAAGTCGCAACCGAACGGCGGCTACCTCGATGCCAACGGCGACCGGGTCTACTACGCCAGTTTCGCCGGGTTCTTCCCCGCCGAGGATCCCCAGATCACGGTGCTGGTGTCGATCGACGAACCGCCGGCGGGTGACATCAACCGCTTCGGCGGGACTGCCGCCGCCCCCGTGTTCGCCGGGCTGGTCCCGACGATCGCCCACGAGATGGGGCTGCAACCGCCTGCCGGTTCAGCCCCGTGCGCGGCCGGCTGAGATGGCCGCCTCGTTCGACGAGCTGCTCGCCGTCGTGCCCGCCGACCTGCTGGTCGGCGTCATCGACGCCCCGGAGCAGGCATTCGTCGTGCTCGACGTGACCCACGATTCGCGGCAGGTCACCGAGGGATGGGCGTTCGTCTGCATCGTCGGTGCCAGCAGTGACGGCCACCGGTTCGCCGCCGATGCGGTCGCCGCCGGCGCCACCTGCCTGGTCGTCGAGCATCCGGTGTCGCTGGAACCGCACGCGGCGGTCCCGCAGATCGTCGTGTCCGACACTCGCACGGCACTCGGCCCGCTCGCTGCCGAGGTCCACGGCCATCCTGCGAATCGTCTGCGTGTGGTCGGGATCACGGGCACCAACGGCAAGACGACGACGTCGCACATGTTGGCGGCGATCCTGCGCCACGACGGCATCGAGACCCGCGTGATCGGCACCTTGTCGGGTTCACGGACCACTCCGGAGGCACCGGATCTGCATCGAATGCTGGCGGACTTCGTCGAGCAGGGCGCCGAGGCGGTCGTGATGGAGGTCTCGTCGCACGCCCTCGAACTCCAGCGCGTCGCCGGGATGCACTTCGACGTCGCCGTGTTCACCAATCTCGGACGTGACCACCTCGATCTGCACGGTTCGATGGAGGCCTACTTCCGGGCCAAGGCGCGGCTCTTCACACCCGAGTTGAGCACCGCCGGTGTGACCAACCTCGACGACACCCACGGACGCCTGCTGTACGACGCGGCACCGATTCCGATGGTCGGGTTCGGCTCCGCCGACACCGAGCACCTGGTCGTGGACGTCGGCTCGTTGTCGTTCACCTGGCGCGGGTGCGAGGTGGCCGTCCCGATCGGCGGCCACGTCAACGCCCTCAACGCGCTGGCTGCGCTGACGGCCGCGGTGTCGTTCGGTCTCGAACCGGAGTCGGCCGCGGCCGGGTTGGCCGAAACCGCACCGATCCCCGGCCGGTTCGAGATCGTGAGCGATCCGCAGCACGACTCGATCTCGGTCGTCGTCGACTACGCCCACACACCCGACGGCCTGCTCGAGTTGTTGCAGTCGGCGCGTCAGATGACCGACGCCGAGCTGCACGTGGTCTTCGGGTGCGGTGGCGATCGCGACCGGGACAAGCGCCCCCTGATGGGGGCCGTGGCGGCCGCTCATGCCGACTCCGTGGTCGTCACGTCCGACAACCCGCGTCACGAGGATCCGGCGGCGATCATCGCCGACGTGATGTCGGGCGTCGAGTCCGCCGCCCAGGCGGCGGTCACGATCGAACCGGACCGTCGGGCGGCGATCGTGTCGGCGCTCTCGTCGGCCGAACCAGGTGACCTGGTGCTGGTGGTGGGCAAGGGGCACGAGTCGACCCAGACGATCGGTGACACGGTCCACCCGTTCGACGACCGTACGGTGTGTCGGGCAGTGCTCGCCGAACTGCGCCCGAATCGCACCAGCGAGCCCACGACGAACGACAGCACGAACGACAGCACGAACGACAGCACGACACGATGAGCCCCGCCACATCCCTCACCCGTCCGATTCGCGGCACGACCGTGCACGAGCCTCAGGTGGTCGCATCGTGATCGCCGTCATGATCGCCGGCGCCGTCTCGATGGTGATCTCGCTGTTCGGCACCCGCTACCTGATCTCGTTCTTCCGCACCCGCGGCCGCGGGCAACCGATCCTCGGCAAGGACGATCACGGGCCTGAGCACCACATGGTCAAGCAGGGCACGCCCACGATGGGCGGGATCGCCATCGTGGTGGCGGCATTCGTGGGCTGGATCGCCGCCCATCTACGCGACCTGGCGTTCTCCGATCAGGCCATGATCGTGTGGGTCGGCGTGCTGGCGATGGCGTTGATGGGTTTCCTCGACGACTGGATCAAGGTCCGCAAGCGCCACAACCGGGGCATTTTCTGGAAGCAGAAGAACTACGTCACGATGCTGATGAGCTTCGGCCTGGCGTGGTGGCTGGTCGGCACGACGGGTGTGGCGGAATCGATCTCGTTGGCGCGCGCCGGTGACCTCGGTTTCGATGTGCCGCCGTTCGTGTGGGTGATCTGGGCCGGACTGATCATCTGGGCCACGACCAACGCGGTGAACGTGACCGACGGCCTCGATGGGCTGGCGGGTGGCTCGGCACTGATGGGGTTCGGTGCGTTCACGATCATCGGGTACTGGGCGTTCCGCAACCCCGACCTCTACGGCGCCGTGGTGAACCCGCTCGATATGGGTGTGATGGCAGCCGGTTTCGCCGGTGCGTGCCTGGGGTTCCTGTGGTGGAACGCGGCGCCGGCTCGGATCTTCATGGGCGACGTCGGTGCGCTGGCGATCGGTTCGGCGCTGGCGTTCATGGCGCTCACCCTCAACACGCACCTGCTGCTCCTGCTGATCTGTGGCATCAACGTGATGGAAGCCGGGTCCGTGGCGATCCAGATGGGGGTCTTCAAGGCCTCGGGCCGCAAGCGCCGCTTGTTCCGCATGTCGCCGATCCACCACCACTTCGAGCTGACCGGATGGCCCGAGACGACCGTGATCATCCGCTTCTGGTTGATCTCGGCGATCTGTGTGGCGTCGGCACTGGCGATCTTCATCGCCGACTTCACCCGCCAGACCGGACGCGGCGGATGACCACCGACGTGAGCACAGCGCACGACGTGTCGCGGCCTCGCGCCTTGGTGCACGGGCTGGCGATCACGGGTGCCGCGGTGGTGCGCGCCCTGCAACGACGCGGCTTCGACGTCCTGGTCATCGACGACCGGATCGACGAGGCGACAACAGATCTGGCGAACGCCCTCGGCGTCGAGCTGCTGCCGGCACCGACCGCCAACGGTGCCGACACGCGGGCGTTCGTCAGCCGATTCACATTGATCTCGCCGGCGCCTGGCGTGCCCGAGACGAATCCGGTCGTGCTGGCCGCGATCGACGCAGGCGTGCCGCTCGTGAGCGAGATCGAACTCGCCTATCGCTGGGAACATGCATCGGCGACGAAGGCGGGGCGGCCACCGCGTCCGATGCTGGCGATCACCGGGACCGATGGCAAGACCACGACGACCGAGATGGCCGTGGCGATGCTGCGTGCGGCCGGCGTGCGGACCGAGGCGTTGGGGAACACCGACGTCCCGCTGGTCGATGCGATCGATGCCGTGGACGACGCGGGAGCGTTGACATACGACGCGTTCGTGGTCGAGTGCACCAGTTTCCGGTTGCAGTGGACGCAGCGGTTCCGCGCCGACGCAGCGGTCTGGCTCAACCTGGCACCGGACCACCTGAACTGGCACGTCTCGATGGATTCGTACGAGGCCGCCAAGGCGCGCATGTGGCAGCTGCAGTCGGCCGACGACACGGCGATCGGGTTCGTCGACGACCCGACCGTGATGCGTCATCTCGCCGCCGCCCCCGGGCGGCATCGCACGTTCGGTCGAGCGGGTGCCGATTACCGGGTCGGAGAGGGGAACGACGCCGGATGGCTGGTCGGTCCCGCCGGTCGCATCGTCGAGGTGGCGTCGATGCGGCGGAGCCTGCCGCACGACCTGACCAACGCCCTCGCCGCCGCTGCGCTCGTGCTCGAGACCGGTCTCGCCGGCCCTGAGGCGATCACCGCCGCGTTGGGTCGGTTCTCGGCGCCGCCGCACCGGCTCGAGCCGTGCGGGGAGGCGGGAGGTGTGCGCTGGTTCAACGACTCCAAAGCCACGACACCGCACGCCGCGTCCACGGCGATCCGCGCCTTCGACTCGCTGGTGCTGATCGCCGGCGGAAGCCGCAAGGGTGTGGATCTGTCGCCGATGGGCGACGAATGCCGTCGCGTCCGGGCGGTCGTGGCGATCGGTGAAGCGGCACCCGACATCCACGCCGTGTTCGACCCCTGCACGACCGTCGTCGACGCCGACTCGATGGCCGCCGCCGTCAGCTTGGCCGGTGACCTGGCGCGCCCGGGCGACGCGGTCGTGCTCTCACCCGGTTGCGCCAGCTTCGACTGGTACACCGGCTACCCCAAACGCGGCGACGACTTCAAGCAGCTCGTCGCCGAGCGGCTCGCCGCCGCCCACGTCCCGATCGACCCCAGCGGGACGCCATCCGGCCGTACCGACAACAGCGAGGTGCTGCGATGACCACCACCACCACCACGAGGACCACCACCAGGACCACCAGCGCGCCGGCCAACAGCCGCGGCGGCGCACGGCCGAGCGACGTGCAAGCCCGTCGCCAGGCGGCGCTGGAGCGGCTCGGGATCGACCCCGACGGACCTCGCCCTGGCGTGCGCCGCCGCCCCGACGGCGAGGTGCCGAGCGAACTCACCGGCGGTCGTGCGGCGACGGGGCGACCGCGTCAGCGGGTTCGCCGTGGCAAGCCGTCACGGCGGGCGGTGCAGCGCCCCGAGGTGCAACCGATCGAGCAACTCGGCCCGGCGCCGGTGATCTACTACGTGATCGTGATCGTGATCGCCGTGTTCGTCATGCTCGGTCTGGTGATGGTGTTGTCGGCCACGTCGGCCAACCAGGTCGGCGGCGACGGCTCGCCGTACGCGATCTTCGACAAACAGCTGATGTGGGCGGCGATCGGCCTGATCGGCATGGGCGTGACGATGGCGGTGCCGTACCAGCGATGGCGGACGTTCGTGGTCCCCGGCGCCGTCCTGGCGCTCGGCGCCATGATGCTGCCGTTCGTTCCCGGCGTCGGCGCCACGATCAACGATGCCCACTCCTGGGTACGGTTCGGATCGTTCGGGTTCCAGCCGTCGGAGATCCTCAAACTGGCGGCGATCGGCTTCCTGGCGGACTATTTCGCCCGCCATCAAGGTGAACTGCACGAGCCACGTCGCGGCATCATCCCGCTCGCCATGGTGGCGACGGTGTGCTGTGGGGCGAGCTTCGCCCAGGGCGACCTCGGGTCGGCGATCGTGCTCGGGGCGGCGATCCTGGCGGTCGGGGTGATCGCCGGTGTGCCGTTCGTCGACGTCTCGGTACTGGCTGCGGTCGGAGCGATGGGTGCCGCTGGGGCAATCCTGTCGGACCCGCGCCGTTTCAACCGGCTGACCGCCTTCCGCGACATCGAGGGCAACAAGGAACACCTGGCATGGCAGTCGTGGCAGGGCCTGTTGAGCATCGCCAACGGCGGCATGACCGGCTCGGGGATCGGCGGCAGCCGGTCCAAGATGGGGTACCTCCCGCTCGCCCACAGCGACTTCATCTTCGCCGTGATCGCCGACGAGTTGGGGTTCGTCGGGTCGGTGGCGGTGATCGGCGGTTTCATGCTGCTGGTGTTCCTGGGGATCCAGACCGCTCTGGCGGCGCCCGACACGTTCGGGCTCGTACTGGCGGGCGGCATCTCGGTGTGGTTCGGTGTGCAGGCGATCGTCAACATCGGCGGCGTCGCCGGCGTGATGCCCGTGACCGGGCTCACGTTGCCGTTCTTCTCGGCCGGCGGCACATCGCTGTTCGTCTCGATGGTGGCCGCCGGCCTACTGCTCAATGTCGCCCGCCGGGCTGTCACGGTGCCGCGCAAGACGATGGCTCCGGTGTCGATCGGCTCCAAGCGTCTGGTGCCGGCCACTCGCCGATGAGCGCCGCGCCGACCCACGACGGCGACACCCGCGACGGTGACATCAGCGACGGTGACATCTACGCCGTCGTCACCGGCGGCGGCACGGCCGGGCACGTGCTGCCGGCGATCGCCGTCGCCGAGGCGCTCGTCGCCGCCGGCCACGACCCGGCGACGATCCGCTACATGGGCGCCACGCGCGGGATCGAGACGCGATTGCTGCCCGAGACGCGCTTCCCCCACACGTTCTTCGACGTGGTCGGGTTCCAGCGCCGGATCACCGCCCGCAACGTCGCCTTCGTCCCCAAGATGTGGCGCGCCCGGCGCGCCGCGATCGCCTCGTTCCGCAATGCGCGACCGAAGGTGGTCGTGAGCGTCGGGGGGTACGCCAGCATGCCGGCGGTGTTCGCCGCCCGTCGGCTCCGGATCCCGGTGGTCGTGGTGAGTTACGACCGCTTTCCAGGGCGCGCCAGCGCCGTGGCAGCCAAGCGGGCGGCAGCCTGTGCGGTGGCCTTCCCCGATTCCCCCCTCCCGCTCGCCACCCTGACGGGCGCCCCGGTGCGCCAGGCGGTGCTCGACGTGGATCGCGTCGCAGGACGCGCCGCCGCGCGTGATCGCCTGGGCCTCCCGCACGACCGCTTCGTGATCGCCGTCATGGGCGGTTCGCAAGGGTCGGGCGTGCTCAACGACGCGGTCCGCGCCCTGCTGGACCAGCACGCAGGTGATCGCACGCTGGCGATCCGTCACGCCGTGGGGGAGCGGTTCGTCGCCGACGCGCCGCCCGCGCAGGACGGCACGTCGGGGGTCCTCTACCAGCCGATCGGGTACGAGCCCGACATGCCCGGCGTGTACGCCGCTGCCGACCTGTTGGTCGGACGCGGCGGGGCGAGCACGGTGCACGAAGTGGCCGTGACGGGGATTCCTGCGGTGCTCGTCCCGTGGGCCGCCTCCGCCGAGGACCACCAGAGCGCCAACGTGGCGTGGCTCGCCGACGACGGGGCGGCGATCCTGCTCCCCGAGCACCGGCTCGCAGAACTCCCGGTGGTGATCGACCGGCTGATCGCCGACGAGTCGGAACGTCGGCGTCTCGGTGAGCGTGCGGCGACGTTGGGACTCGTCCATCGACGAGGTGCCCTGGCGAGCCTGATCGAGTCGGTGGCGGCATCCTGATCGTCACCCGGTTCGTCACGGGTGGCGGGTCTGACCTGGGGCAGTCTCCTAATCTGGTCACGCTGTGAGTACGACCCCCTCCGTCTCTGCGCTGGCACCACCGGCCCCCCGACCCGACGTCCCGCTCGACCTGTCCGGGCGCAAGCGGTTGCACGTGATCGGGGTCGGTGGTCCCGGCATGAGCGCGATCGCCCTGGCGCTGGTCGAGATGGGCCACGACGTGTCGGGCGTCGACATCCGCGATCGGCAGGTGCTCGACCGGTTGCGGGCGGCCGGGGTCACCGTCCACATCGGGCACCAGCGGTCGCACGTGCACGGTTGCGACGCGGTCACCGCCTCGACGGCGATCTCACCAGAGCTCAACGAACTCGACGAGGCGCGCAGGACCGGTGTGCTGACGTTGCGGCGGGCGGGCATGTTGGCGTCGATCTGCGCCCGCGCCAAGTCGCTGGCGGTGGCCGGCACACACGGCAAGACCACCACGACCTCGATGCTGATGCTGATCCTCGCCGAGGCCGGACTGCGCCCCAGCTTCGTGATCGGCGGTGACGTCAACGACATGGGAACCGGCGCCCAATGGACGAGTGGCGACTGGTTCGTCGTCGAGGCCGACGAGAGCGACGGCACGCACCTCGAACTGCCGCTGTACGGCACGATCCTGACCAACATCGAGGTCGATCACCTCGACCACTACGGCTCGATCGAGGCGATCGAGGACGGGTTCGACCGCTATCTGGCGCAGATCCCGGGCCCCAAGGTGGTGTGCGCCGACGACCGGCGGGCGGCGCGTCTTGCCGCTCGCGAGGGGGTCGTGACGTATGGCTTGGGCGAGGGTGCCGACGTTCGGGCGGTCGAGATCAAACCCGAACACGGTTCGTTCCGGTTCGCCGTCGAACGCCACGGACAGGTGGTGTGTCGTGTGCACCTGCCGCTGCGCGGGCTCCACAACGTGTCGAACGCAACCGGTGCGATCGCGATGGCGATCGAGATCGGGATCGATCCCGAGACCGCCGCCGAGGCGCTCGCCAAGTTCGGCGGGGTGGCTCGCCGATTCGACATTCGTGGTACCGATGGGGGCGCCACGTTCGTCGACGATTACGGCCACCTGCCGACCGAGATCGACGCGGTGTTGCGTGCCGCGCGCGGCAGCGGCGACGACTGGCAGCGGATCGTCGCCGTGTTCCAGCCCAACCGCTACAACCGGATCGCCGAGATGTGGCGCGACTACGCCGACGCCTTCGTCGCCGCCGACCTGGTGGTGTTGACCGACATCTACGCCTCGGGTACCGAGCCGATCCCCGGCGTCACGGGCAAGCTGCTCGTGAACGCCGTGCTGGACGAGCACCCTCATGCACGCGTGGTCTGGATGCCGCACCGCGGCGAACTGGTCGACTACCTCGCTCGGACCGTGCGCTCCGGCGACGTATGCATCTCGATGGGGTGTGGCGACATCGCCTCGCTCCCTGACGAGGTGATCGACGCCCGACGTCGCGCCGGCGGTGTCGGATCGTGATGGCGTCCGCCCCGGCGCACCACGAACCGATCGCGACCGCCGCCCGGCTGCTCGAGCACGAACTTCCCGGTCGGATCATCCGTGACCATCCGTTGGCGCCGATGACCACGTACCGCGTGGGTGGCCGGGCGGCGCTGTTCCTCGACGTGCTGACGATCGACGACCTGGCGGCGGTCGCCCGGGTGCGCGCCCGGACCGGGCTCCAGGTCCTCGTGGTGGGTCGCGGGTCGAACATGCTCGTCGCCGACGCCGGTTTCGCCGGGTTGGCACTCTCGATCGCCAACGCCTTCGATCACATCGATCTGCCCTCGATCCCGGACGGACCGATCACCGAGGGTGATGCCTGCACGGTGGGAGCCGGTGGGGGTGTGGCGCTGCCGGTCCTGGCCCGGCGCACGGCGGCGGCGGGGATCGCCGGATTCGAGTGGGCCGTCGGGGTCCCCGGATCGATCGGTGGCGCGGTGCGGATGAACGCCGGAGGCCATGGTTCCGACGTGGCCGCCTGCCTGATCGACGTCGACGTGTTCGATCTCGGTGATCCCGAGCGTGGATCCGCGCTCATCACGCTGCCGGCGGCACAGATCGGGTTGCGGTTCCGGGCGTCGTCGTTGGCGCCATCGCACGTCGTGGTCACCGCTCGCCTGGCGTTGCGGGTCGGTGACCGTCAGCGCTCGGAGTCCGAGATCGGCGAGATCGTGCGATGGCGTCGAGAACACCAGCCCGGTGGTCAGAACTGCGGTTCGGTGTTCGTCAACCCGGTCCCCGGAGCGGTGGCTGCGGGCGGTGTGATCGACTCGCTCGGCCTGCGTGGGTTCCGGATCGGTTCGGCATGGGTGTCGGAGAAGCACGCCAACTTCGTGCAGGCCGGTGAGAACGGTTCGGCCGCCGACGTGCGCGCCGTGATCGAGGCGGTCCGCGCCCAAGTCGCCGAACGCACCGGCTATCGGCTGCGCAGCGAAGTGCGGTTGGTCGGGTTCGACGACACCGATCCGCTCTCGTTCGATGACAGGCTGTCCGACGATGCGTGACGCGATGAGCGACCCGATCGGCCACGACCCGGATCCTGACCGCGCCGCACTGGACGAGCTACGGCGTGCGTTCGGGCTCGACGACCCGGTCGAGGACGACCTCGGGGCCACCGGCAAGGTGCCGATCCAGTTCGAGATCGTCGAGCAGGATCCCTTGCCCCAATCACCGCCTCCGGCGCCGCCGGGCCCCGATCTCGACGCCACCAGACCGCACGTGCCGGAATCGCGAGGCGTTCCGGGCGGCGAGACCGCAGCGGCGATCGAGACGGAGATCGAGACGGCGCCGGCTGCCGACCAGCCCGCGCCGCGGGTCATCAAGATCGACGACTTCGGCGGCAGTTTCGACGCTGCAGTCGCCGACGCGATCGCCGCCGGCCCGGCCACCGACACCCACGCAGACCGCGCCGAACGGGCGATCGCCGAGGTGCCCACCGTCACCGACGCCGATCGACCCGTGATCGCGATCGGTGCCGACGACCTGCCCGATGCGGTCTACGTGGAGGGCGATCTCGGACCGGGCGGGAACACGATCGTGTTCATCGAAGACGACCCGGATTCCGATGCGCTCACGCCGGAATCGGATCGCGACCTGCGACGCGGCATCGAGCCCCGCCTGCGCGAGCGACGTGTCCAGGTCAAGCGGGCCCAGAGCCGCAAGCGCCTCAAGTGGGTCGTGGCGGCCGTGCTCGTGGTCGTGCTGGCGGTCGGGGCGCTGGCCACCTTCGGCTCCTCGCTGTTCGCCGTTCGGGCCGACGAGGTGACGGTGACCGGGGCCATCTACACCGACCCGGATCGTCTGGCCGCGGTCGTCGAGGACCTCGTCGGCACGCCCGTGCTGCGCGCCGATACGCAACGGCTCGAGGCCGAGCTGGAGTCGATCCCGTGGGTCGAGCACGCCAAGGTCACGGTGCACTTCCCGCACGGCGCCACCATCGACATCGCCGAGCGAGCAGCAGTCGCCACCTACCAAGGCCCTGACCAGCGATTTCGCGTGCTCGACCGGGCCGGGCGTGTGCTCGATGTGCTCGACAAGTACCCGTTCGCCTACGTCTTGCTCACCGGGCAGGACGCCCCCGACCTGGAACCGGGCGACGTCGCCCCGCAGGGGTACGTCGGCGCCGCCGAGCTGGCCAAGAACCTGACCGGGACCGTGAGGGGGCGGGTCGAGACGCTCGAGGTCAACGCCGACGGATCGCGGCTCGTCATGTGGCTCGACGATGGATCCGAGGTGTACTTCGGCGAGGCCAGCGACCTGTTCCGCAAACTGGTGCTGCTCGAGACCGTGCTCCGCCTCGAACCCGATCGCGAGCCGGGACCGATCGACGTGTCGACCTCGCAGACCACGTCGTGAGCGGTGCCCGCCGGGGAGCTCGCCGACCATCATCGTCGATGCCGCGCGTCGAACCAGGTAGCATCACGGGTCGCCGTGGAGTGACGTGCGAGGATGTCGCACCACCTGTCACGTACACGGCCCCACCGAACATGCTCACATCACCTGTCATCTCCTCGACTCTTTGCCGACACCTTCCTTGCCCACACCTTCGTTGGAGGTACCGCTGATGCCCGGCGCGCCACAGAACTATCTCGCCGTGATCAAGGTCATCGGCGTGGGCGGGGGCGGCGTCAACGCCGTCAACCGCATGATCGATGCCGGCCTGAAGGGTGTCGAGTTCATCGCCGTCAACACCGACGCCCAGGCGCTGCTGATGAGCGACGCCGACGTCAAGCTCGACATCGGTCGTGATCTCACCCGCGGGCTCGGCGCCGGGAGCGACCCCGAGGTGGGGCGCGGTGCTGCCGATGCTCACCACGACGAGATCGACGAGATCGTCAAGGGCGCCGACATGGTGTTCATCACCGCAGGCGAGGGCGGTGGCACCGGGACCGGCGCCGCTCCCGTGATCGCCGAGATCGCGCGTGCCGCCGGCTCGCTCACGATCGGTGTCGTCACTCGGCCGTTCGGGTTCGAGGGTCGTCGTCGCGCCGTCCAGGCCGACAACGGCGTGAGCAAGCTGAAGGAGAAGGTCGACACCCTCATCGTCATCCCCAACGACCGCTTGCTGTCGGTGGCGAACGAGAAGACCAGCGTGCTCAACGCCTTCAAGATGGCCGACGAGGTGCTGTTGCAGGGCGTGTCGGGCATCACCAACCTGATCACCACGCCGGGCTTGATCAACACCGACTTCGCCGACGTCAAGATGATCCTGTCGAACGCCGGATCGGCCTTGATGGGCATCGGCCAGTCGAGCGGCGACAATCGCGCCGTGTCGGCCGCCAAGCAGGCCATTAGCAGCCCGCTGCTGGAGTCCGCCATCGACGGTGCGCGCGGCATCCTGCTGAACATCACCGGCCCGTCCGGCATGAGCCTGTTCGAGATGAACGCCGCCGCCGAGATCATCCACGGTGTGGCCCATCAGGACGCCAACATCATCTTCGGCACCGTGATCGACGACGAGATGGGTGACGAGATCAAGGTCACCGTGATCGCCGCCGGCTTCGACCGGGTCGACACACCGACCGTCACGCTCGGCTCCACGCTCGGTGAGCGCCCCTCCAATCGCATCTCGGAACTGTTCGCCGAACCGGCCGAGAGCGATGACGACGACGAGGACGACGATGATTTCGACGTCCCATCGTTCCTCAAGTGACGTCTCGCTGACCGCCGACGGGGAGCCGCTCCGGTGGGATCTGAGGCTGCGTGACGGCGCTGCCGTGCACGTGCTGTGTTCGACCCGGGCCGACGGCGATTTCCATCGCACCAACGTCGATCTCGGCGAGCTCGAGCGGCGCCGCCGCGGCCTGATCGATCTGCCGTGGACGATGCTGGACGAACACCACGGCACCTCGGCGGTCCGGGTCGAACACCCTGGGCAGCACGACGGAGCAGCCGGGGACATCGCCGTGACCGCCGCCCCAGGCTCTGTGCTCGGCTGCTGGGTCGGTGACTGTGCACCGATCGTGTTGGTCGCCGACGACGCCACGATCGCGATCGTGCACGCCGGCTGGCGCGGCCTCGCCGGTGGCGTGATCGACGCCGCCGTGGAGGCGCTCGGCAGCCGTCCGGTGGCCGCCGTGCTGGGCCCGTGCATCGGGCCGTGTTGCTACGAGTTCGGCGCCGACGACCTGGCGCGGGTGGCGACCGGGGTCCACGCCGACCCCCACGCCGTGACGGGGGCGACCCGCTCGGGGTCGATCGCACTCGACGTCACCGCCGCCGTGCAGGCCGGTTGCGCCCACCACGGGGTCACGGTCGAGACGGTGGCCGGTTGCACGGGCTGCCGCTTCGACGGCTTCTCGCACCGCGTGCGGAGCGAACCGCAACGCCACGTGGTCGCCGCCTGGATCTCCCTGGCGGCGGCATGACGGCCGGGCCGGCGATCGACGTGGCGGCCGCACTGGCGATCGTGCAGGAACGGATCCTGGCTGCCGGTGGCGACCGCTCCGTCGAGGTGCTGGCCGTCACCAAGGGCTTCGGGCCCGACGCGATCCAGGCAGCCGTCGCCGCCGGCTGCAGGGCCGTCGGCGAGAACTACGCCCAGGAGCTGGTGGCCAAGGCGGAGGTGATCGACGCCTGTGTCCCACGACCGTCGGTCCATTTCATCGGGCAGTTGCAGACCAACAAGGTGCGCCAGCTGGCGAGTGTGGTCGACGTCTACGAGACCGTCGATCGGCCGCGCCTGGCCGATGAGATCGGGCGACGAGCGCCTGGGGCGGCGGTGTTGCTCCAGGTCGACACGAGCGGTGAGTCCGGCAAGGGAGGCTGCCCGATCGGCGAGCTCGACGGTCTGGTCGAGATCGCACGTGCGGCGGGGCTGGACGTGCGTGGCCTGATGACGGTCGGGCCCACGCGGGGCGGCCCCGAGGCGAGCCGGTCCGGCTTCAGGACCGTCCGTTCGGCGGTTGACCGGCTCGGGCTCGCAGTGTGCTCGATGGGCATGACCGACGACCTCGAGATCGCCGTCCAAGAGGGGTCGACCCAGGTCAGGGTCGGTTCGGCATTGTTCGGCCGGCGACCGCGTCCGGCCTGACCTGTCCACAAACGGTCGCCTCCCGTGCGATAGGGTCCGGGGCGAGGAGGCTGGCATGTCATTGTGGAAGCGCACCATGGACTACCTGGGGCTCGGTCCTGACGACGCATACGACGACTACGACTACGACGAGTACGACGAACCTGCGCCGCGTCGGCGCCCCCAAGAGGTCGATCCGCGCCAGGGTCGGGGTCATCGAGACGATACGAGTGGAGAAGGTGTGGTGAGGACGTTGCCGAGTCGACCGACATTCCCGTCGCGTGATTTCGATCCGTCGCAGGCGCGACGGTCGGCCGACCGCGAGCGTGCCGAACACGATGACTCCGCCGCGGTCGCCGTCCGTCCGGCCCGCAACGCGGCCCGAAGCGGGAACGGCAACGAGCCCACGACCATACGCCCGCGCCGGTTCGACCAGGCCCAGGAAGTCGCCGATCGCTACAAGGAAGGCCTCCCCGTGATCATGAATCTCGAGGGTGCCGACCGCGAGGTGGCACGCCGCCTGATCGATTTCGCCAGCGGCCTCTGTTACGGGCTCGACGGCTCGATGGAGAAGGTCGCCAACGGCGTCTACCTGCTCAAGCCGATCGCTTCCCGCGGCCGCAACGACGAATACGGCGACTGAACCTCGCAGCTCGATGATGGACCTGACACCCGATCAGGTGGTCGGAACGTCGTTCCGAACCGTTCGCAAGGGCTATGACCCCGATGCGGTCGACGCCTTCCTGGAACGCGCCGCCAAAGCGCTCGAAGAGGCGCAGCAACAGTCCTCGGCGATGGAGGCCCGCGCCCGTGCCGCGGTGGCTCGGCTGCAGGAGGCCCAGACCGAGCACGAACGGTTGATGGCCGAGCACGCCTCGGCTGCGGTGATCTCGGTCGAGTCCACCGATCCCTCGTGGGCCACCACCGACGAAGCCGAGACCATCTCGCGGGCCTTGATCCTCGCTCAGCGGACCGCCGACCGCACGATCGCCGACGCACACGCCGAGGCCGAGACGATCCGGGCCGGCGCCAGGTCCGAGAGCGAGACCACCCTCGACTCGACCCGCGAGATGTCGTCACGGCTGCTCGAAGAGGCGCGGGTCGAGGCGCGCCGCACGACCGAAGCCGAACGCACGGCGGCGGAGCACGAGGTGCACTCCCTGGTGGCCCGGCGCGAGGCGTTGCTGGTCGACGTGGACCGTCTCGAGCAGTTCAGCGCCGAGCAACGAAGCCGGCTGCGCGAGGCAGCCCGCCAGATCGAGCAGTGGTGCGACGACGCCCACGTGCTCGGGTCGGCAACGCCGCCGGAACTGCTGCCCGAGGCGTCACGCGGTTCCGAACACGACACGTCCGAGCAGTTCAGGCCGCCGACGGCCGAGCGATACGACCTCGACGACCCCCTGTTCGACGACCCGCCCGATGAGTCGGGTCCGGACGCGGTCGACCCGGCAACGTCGGACTCTTCGGAAACGTCGGACTCTTCGGAAACGTCGGACTATGTGGAGTCCGATGACCCGATCGGGTTCGACACCGATGCCACGCCGGAGCAGATGTCGCGGCCGGCCGGGTCGGTGCTCGAGCGGGCGCGGTTCGACGCCACCGCCGATTGAACGGCATCACGCTGCTGTCACGAGCCGCTATCGTGGGGCAACGGCGTCGACGAGGCGATCACCTCCGAGCTTTCGGAAGAACGGCGGGCTTGCCCGCTCACTAGAACCGAACGGGTCCAGCCCGTCATCGCTGGCGAACACGAGTGGTCGGGTCCCGTGGGAGCCGGCAAGCAGGGTGGTACCGCGGACCGATCGGTTCGTCCCTGGCAGCCGAACCGAATCCAGGAGCCGCTCGTGAACGCCAGCACCAACCGTCGCTACCCAGCCGTCCCCTCGCAGCCCAAGCTGCCCGAGATCGAGACGGCCGTGCTCGCCCGGTGGAAGGCCGACCACACGTTCGAGCAGTCCGTCGAGCAGCGCCCCGCCGGCCACGACGGCGACAACGAATTCGTGTTCTACGACGGGCCGCCGTTCGCCAACGGTCTGCCACACTACGGACACCTCCTCACCGGTTACGTCAAGGACGCCGTGCCCCGCTACCAGACGATGCGTGGCAAACGCGTCGAGCGTCGCTTCGGCTGGGACTGTCACGGTCTGCCGGCCGAAGTGCAGGTCGAGAAGGAGCTCGGCATCTCGGGACACCCCGAGATCCTTCAGTTCGGCGTCCAGGCGTTCAACGACGCCTGCCGAGAGAGCGTGTTGCGCTACACCGGTGAATGGCGGGACTACGTGACCCGTCAGGCGCGCTGGGTCGACTTCGACCACGATTACAAGACACTCGACCGGGACTACATGGAATCGGTCATGTGGGCGATCAAGACCTTGTGGGACAAGGGCCTCGTGTACGAAGGCTTCCGGGTGCTCTGGTACTGCTGGCACTGCGAGACGCCGCTGTCGAACACCGAGACCAAGATGGACGACACGTACCGTCCGCGTCAGGACCCGGCGGTCACGGTCGGCCTGCGCCTCGCCGCGCCCGGCACCGATCTCGACGGCGTGCTGGCGCTGATCTGGACGACCACGCCGTGGACGCTGCCGTCGAACCTTGCTGCCGCCGTGAACCCGACCGTCGACTACGTCGTGGTCGAGTCGGAGCAGCACCCGGGGGAGCGATTCATGCTCGCCGAGGCACGCCTGGCCGGCTACGCCCGCGAGCTCGGTGAGCAGCCGACGGTGCTCGCTCGCCACAGCGGCGCCGACCTGGTCGGCACGCGGTACCAGCCGCCGTTCGACTTCTTCGTCGGCCGCCCCAATGCCCATCAGATCCTGGCTGCCGACTACGTGACGACCGAGGACGGCACCGGCATCGTGCACATCGCCCCGGCCTTCGGTGAGGAGGACAAGATCGTCACCGACGCGGCCGACATCGAGGTCGTCAACCCGGTCGACCAGGGGGGCAAGTTCACCGCCGACGTGCCGCCCTATCAGGGCATGCACGTGTTCGAGTCGAACCGGACGATCATCCACGATCTCAAAGCCGCCGGGCTGCTGCTGCGCCACGAGACCTACGACCACCCGTACCCGCATTGCTGGCGGTGCGACAGCCCGCTGATCCAGCGCGCCGTGTCGTCGTGGTTCGTCGAGGTCACCAAGTTCAAGGATCGGATGGTCGAACTCAACCAGCAGATCACCTGGGTCCCCGAGCACGTCAAGGACGGTCAGTTCGGCAAGTGGCTCGAGAACGCCCGCGACTGGAACATCTCGCGCAACCGCTTCTGGGGGTCCCCGATCCCGGTCTGGAAGAGCGACGACCCCGAGTACCCGCGCATCGACGTCTACGGCTCGATCGCCGAGCTGGAAGCCGACTTCGGTGTCACGGTCCACGACCTCCACCGGCCGGCGATCGACGATCTCGTGCGTCCCAATCCGGACGACCCGACCGGCGCCTCGATGATGCGGCGCGTCCCGGAAGTGCTCGACTGCTGGTTCGAGTCGGGATCGATGCCGTTCGCCCAGGTGCACTATCCATTCGAGAACGCCGAGTGGTTCGAACACCACTATCCGGGCGACTTCATCGTGGAGTACATCGGCCAGACACGCGGTTGGTTCTACACGCTGCACGTCCTGGCGACGGCGCTGTTCGACCGCCCCGCCTTCACGTCGTGCGTGAGCCACGGGATCGTGCTCGGCGACGACGGACGCAAGATGTCGAAGTCGCTCAAGAACTACCCGGACCCCAACGCCATGTTCGACGTGTACGGCGCGGACGCCATGCGCTGGTACCTGCTGTCGTCGCCGATCCTGCGCGGGGCCGACTTCTCGGTCACCGAGGAGGGCATGCGCGACACGGTCCGGCACGTGATCCTGCCGTTCTGGAACGCCTACTACTTCCTCACCCTGTACGCCAACGCGGCCGACACGGTGGGCACGTTCCGCGCCGACCAGACCGATGTGCTGGACCGGTACCTGATGGGCGAGCTGCGCAGCTTGGTGGCCGAGGTCACGCAACGCATGGATTCGTTCGACCTGTTCGGGGCCTGCGAGTCGGTCGCCGCGTTCCTCGACACGCTGACCAACTGGTACATCCGTCGCAGCCGCGACCGGTTCTGGGCCGGCGACCACGATGCGATCGATGCACTCCACACGGCGCTCGTGACGCTGTGTCAGGTCGCCGCACCGTTGCTGCCGCTGATCACGGACCAGATCCACCACGCACTGGTCGGTGACGATGCCCCGAGCGTGCACCTCGCCGACTGGCCGAGCGTGGACGTCTACCCGTTCGATGCCGACCTGCACGCCGGCATGGCGTACGTGCGCGACGCCTGTTCCACACTGCTGTCGATCCGCAAGGCGGAGGGGTTGCGCGTCCGGCTGCCGCTCGCCAAGGCGGTCGTGGCGACGCCCGACGCGGCATTGGTGGCGCCCCATCTCGACATCCTGCGCGACGAACTCAACGTCAAGGAGGTCGAGCTCACGACCGACACCGAACGGTTCGGCACCAAGGAGTTGATCCTCAGCCCCAAGAAGCTCGGACCCCGACTCGGTGGCCGTATGCAAGAGGTGATCAAGGCACACAAGGCCGGTGATTGGTCGCTGGTCGGCGACGTGGCCGTGGTCGGTGGGGTCGAACTGCAACCCGGCGAGTTCGACTTCCGGATCGTGTCGGCCGGCGACGGGGCGGTGGCGACGTTGAAATCGTCCGACGGTCTGGTCGTGCTCGACACGACCGTCACCCCCGAACTCGAACGCGAGGGCGTGGCGCGCGACCTCGTGCGCGCCATCCAACAGGCACGCCGCGACGCCGGACTCGACGTCAGCGACCGGGTCGCACTCGCGATCGCGGCACCGGCGGCGACGATCGAGGCGTTCGAAGCCCACCGCCAACTGGTGATGGGGGAGACCCTTGCCACCTCCGCCGAGGCCACCCTGGGCGACGACCTGACGATCGTGGTCACCAAGGCGAGCCGCTGACCGACGCATGGCTCGGCACCACGTTCGTGTCCAGCCCGGTGCCCGCCGCACCGGGTTCATCGGCTGGCACGGCGACATACCCAAGATCGCGGTGACTGCTCCTGCGGTGGACGGGGCCGCCAACGAAGTGGTGATCGACGCACTGGCGACGTTGCTCGGCGTACGACCGCGCCAGGTGCGCCTGATCGGCGGCGGCGCGTCACGTTCCAAGCGGCTCGAGATCGACGAACTCGACCCCGAGGAGCTCGAACGCCGCGTGGTCGCTCAGAATCCGCATCCGAGGCGATAGAGTCCGGCGTTCACATCTGCCAGGAGGTGCATCCGAGATGGCTCCCAGGAACACATCGAAAGCCACAACGGCGACCAAGTCAGCCGCCAAGCAGCCGGTGGCGAAGCCGTCCAAAGCGGCGGCCAAGCCCTCCAAATCGACGGCTGCACCGTCGGCCAAGAAGCCTGCCGAGGTCCAGCCCGCTGCGCCCACGTCACCGGCCAAGAAGGCATCGGCGGCGAAATCAACGGCGGCGAAATCACCGCCTGCGAAATCACCGCCTGCGAAATCACCGGCCAAGTCGGCGACGGCCAGCAAGCCGACGACGAGCAAGCCGACGGCCAGCAAGCCGACGACCAGCAAGACGACGGCCAGCAACACGACGACCAAACAGTCGAACGCGGCTCCCGGGGCGACGGTCGCCTCCAAGCGCAATGCCAAGCCCGCGGCCGGTCCGGCACCGACCAAGGCGTCCAAACCGGCCGCACCCACCCCCAGTACGACTCAGAAGCGAACCAACACGATGCCCGCCAACGAACCGCTCCCCAAACCCAAGTTCAGCAAAGACGGAATCGGCTACACCAAGGATTTCGACCTTGGCTTCGTCCGCGAGATGTTCGACATGTTGCAGCAGGAACGGATCCACCTGACCGGCCAGGCCAAGCGGCTCGAAGACGAAGCCCACCAGCTCGTCGAGGAGGCCGAGATGGGCGACGTCCAGTTCGACGACGAAGGCGGCGAGGGCGACACGATGGTCGTCGAGCGTGAGCGCGACCTGGCGCTCAGTGCCCAGGCCCGCGATGCCGTCGCCGAGATCGACGCGGCGATCGCCCGAGTCGCCGATGGCACCTACGGCTACTCGGTCGAGTCCGGCCGGCCGATCCCGCGTGAACGGCTCGAGGCGATCCCGTGGTCGTCCGTGCTCGTCGAGGAGAAGGTCGGCGGCATCGGTCGCCGCTGACCCGATCCGCATGAACGTTCCCCGGGGCGGTCGCGCCGTTCCGCTCGTCGTCCCGGTCGCCGCAGCGCTCGTCGTCGTCGACCAGCTCACGAAACGCTGGGCCGTGTCGCGCCTGCGCGGCGGCGACGACATCGACCTCGTGTGGACGTTGCGCCTGCACTACTCCGAGAACACAGGGATGGCATTCGGGCGCGGCCAGTCGTGGGGTCCGGTGATCGGCGTCGTGGCGATGGTGGTCGTGGTCGCCATGTTGGTCACGATGCGACGCGGGTCCGGGCGGCGATTCGACGTCGCCATCGGGCTCGTCATCGGCGGCGCGCTCGGCAACGTGCTCGATCGCCTGTTCCGTTCGCCCGGTTGGATGCGCGGGGCGGTGGTGGACTTCATCGACCTGCAGTGGTTCCCGATCTTCAACGTGGCCGACATGGGGATCACGATCGGTGGTGCGCTGTTGGTGCTGTTGTCGTGGATCGACACCCGTCGGCCACGTCACCCGAACGCGCTCGCCGAGCCGTCGGTGTCGCATGAGGGAGATCGACCATGATCATCGAAACGGTGCCCGGCGCATTGGACGGAGAGCGGCTCGACCGGATCGTCGCCCTCATGCTCGACGTCAGCAGGTCGGCGGCCTCGGCCGTGATCGAGGCCGGAGGAGCGACCGTCGACGGCGCCCCGGCGACGAGCGGCAAGCTGCGACTTGTGGAAGGCCAGGAGGTCACCGCCGACCCGGCCGCCGTGCCGGTGACCGGCCTCCCGCAACCCGATCCCTCGGTGCAGTTCGGTGTGCTCCACGTGGACGACGACGTGATCGTGGTCGACAAACCGGCTGGTCTGGTGGTCCACCCTGGAGCGGGCAATCCCGACGGAACACTCGTCAACGGTCTGCTGGCACAGTTCCCCGACTTGGAGGGGGTCGGCGAGGCGCACCGCCCCGGCATCGTGCATCGACTCGACTCGGGCAGTTCGGGTCTGCTGGTCGTGGCACGCACCCAGGCCGCCGCCGACGCGCTGATCGAACAGTTCGCCTCGCACGCCGCCACCCGCGTGTATCTGGCGCTGGTCTGGGGCCATCCGGCCTCGCCGCACGGTGTGATCGACGCGCCGATCGGGCGCTCCCGGCAGGATCCGTTGAAGATGGCCGTCGTGGCCGACGGTCGACCGTCGCGCACCGAGTACCGCGTCCTGCGGTTGTTCGACGGCCCGGCCGAGTTGGCGTACCTCGAATGTCGGCTCGAGACGGGGCGCACCCATCAGATCCGGGTCCACCTGAGCTCGATCAACCATCCGCTCGTGGGCGATCCCACCTACGGCCAGCGCCGGCCGCGGCTCCAGGTCGAGCGCCCGTTCCTGCACGCCGCCGAACTGGCCTTCGTGCATCCGGGCACCGGCGAGCGGGTCACGTTCCACAGCGAGCTGGCGGCCGATCTGGCGGCTCGCCTGGCAACGCTGAAACCCGTCTCTGACTGAGCGGCGTCAGGCCTGGGTCGCGGGCCAGGGGGCATCGCCCTTGGCGATGTCGGCGATCATCGCCAGCGTGTAGCCCTCGAGGTGGCGGCGCATCAGTTCCCCGGCTTGCTTCCACACCGCCAGCAGCACGCACTGGCCCTCGTGGTCACAGGCGCCGTCCTCGTGCGGCTCGCCGAAGTCGCCGAGCGTGATCGGACCGTCGACGGCCGAGAGGATCTCGGCGATCCGGATCTGATCGGCCGGGCGGGCCAGAACGTAGCCGCCGCCGACGCCGCGCTTGGAACGCACCAGGCCGGCGCCCTTGAGCGCCAGCAGGATCTGCTCGAGGTACGGCTGCGGCAGGGCGGTGCGTTCGGCGATGTCGCGCACCGACGTCGGCCCACCCTCGTCGACGCGCAGCGCCAGCGACAACAGCGCCCGGCAGGCGTAGTCACCACGGGTCGAGACGCGCATTGGTGCCCAATGTAGGCGGTCGGCGACGATGCCGGTGTGGTCAGGCCGGACGGCGCCCACGAAATGTCGCCGTCGTGGCTTGGTGACGGACCGCGCCAGGTGCTGGACTACGTGATCGATGTCGACTGCGCCGATCGTTCCGGACTACGCCGGGGCGTGCGTACGCGGGATCGTCCCCGCATTGCTCGGACCGACGCAGTGGAACCACGACCTCCCGACGTGGATGCCCGCAATCGTGGCCGGAGCGGATCAGGTCGTGTTGCTCGTGCTCGACGGGCTGGGTTGGGACCAACTCCAGGAGCGGCGCCATCTGGCACCGGCGATCGCGGCGATGACGGGTGGGCCGATCACCACGGTCGCCCCGACCACCACGGCGACCGCCCTGAGCTCGATCGCCACCGGCCTCACACCAGGTGAACACGGGCTGATCGGCTACCGGTTGGCGTTCGGGGGTGACGTGCTCAACGTGTTGCGGTGGTCCGTCGACAACGAGGACCGGCGACGCTCGATCCCGCCCGCCGATGTCCAGCGCTTTCCGGCGTTCCTCGGGCACGACGTCCCGGTCGTGAATCCGCACGAACTGAGTGCGTCCCCGTTCAGCCAGGCCCACCTGCGCGGCGGGCGCCAGTACGGCTGGCGTGCGGCGTCATCGCTGGCGGTCGAGGTCGGCCACTTGCTGGGGGCGGGGGAGCGGTTCGTGTACGCCTACTACGGCGCGATCGACCGGATCGCTCACGAGCGCGGGTTCGGTGACTTCTACGACGCCGAACTGCGCACCGCAGACCGGATCGTGTCCGACGTGTTGGAGCGACTGCCGACCGGGGCCGTGCTGCTCGTGACCGCCGATCACGGGCAGGTCATGGTGGGCGACCGGATCGTCGTGCCGACCGACGAGGTGTTGTCGCTGTGTTCGTTGCAGTCGGGCGAGGGTCGCTTCCGCTGGCTGCACGCCCGACGAGGGGCGGCCGACGATCTGTTCGAGGCGGCCAAGGCCGAGTTCGGGGGCACCGCCTGGGTGCTGACGCGCGACCAGATCATCGACGCCGGTTGGTTCGGTCCCACCGTGCCGCCGAATGTGGCGCAGCGGTTGGGGGACGTGGCGCTGGTCGCGTTCGAGGACGTGAGCTATCACGACCCGGCCGACAGCGGCCCGTACGAACTGCAATGTCGACATGGCTCGCTCACTTCGGCCGAGATGTACGTACCCTTGGTTGCCGGCACGAACGGCAGCTGAGGCCGTCCGACCGACCAACCCGAGACATCGCCCGAGATCAGGAGACGCCGATGACCGACACCGCCGACGAACGCCCCGACGACGACGGCTCCCCGCAGGTCGAGCGCGGCGAACTGCTCGCGGGCTGGGTCGCCGTTCCCGAAGCTGCCGTTGCCGAGCCGGTTCCGCCTCAACAGAACGCCGTCACCGAGCCCGCCAAGGTGATGCGAATCGGGTCGATGGTGAAGCAGCTGCTCGACGAGGTGCGTCAGGCCCCGCTCGACGACCGCTCGCGCGAGCGGTTGGCCGAGATCTACGAACGGTCGGTGACCGAGCTGGCCGAGGCGTTGTCGCCCGACCTGCAGGAAGAGTTGCGCTCGCTGGCGCTGCCGTTCGAGGACGACCTCGTGCCGACCGACGGCGAGCTGCGGATCGCACAGGCGCAACTCGTGGGCTGGCTGGAGGGGTTGTTCCACGGGATCCAGCTCAGCCTGGTCGCACAGCAGATGGCCGCCCGTCAACAGCTCGAACAGATCCGTCAACTCCCGGCGCAGGGCCAGCCCGGTTCGATGCCGCAGGGGCAGCTCGCCCCGCAGATGGATCGACCCGGCACCTACCTCTGACGTCGGGCTGACGCTCGACGGCTCCTCAGAACAACGACGACTGGTCCGGCGCAAGGGCCGGTGGGCGTGGCGTCGGCAGGCACGGTGTCGGCAGGTCGGCGATCGCCATCCGGCCCGCCACGGCGGCGTGGAACCGTCGTGCCAGCGCCGGCGACTCGAGGTTGCGAGGTTGGTGGGCGAACACGTACGGCCGTCGGCCCTCGCCCAGCCATTGCGCCACCGCCGGCACCCATGCCGCCAGGCCGTCTGCGGAGACATCGGCGTCGTCGGCGCCGATCACGCGCACGATCGGGTGGCCACCCACGACCTCGGTGGCGATCGGCAGCGAAGGTTTCGTGCGGCGCTCCTCGACGGCTTCGTCGGAATCAGGCGGGGCTGCGTACAACGCACGCGGGTCGAGCACGACGCGACCGACCTCGGCGCTCCCGAGCATGTCGTCGACCGCCCGATGCGCCGGGCCGCCGTCGAAGAAGCCGCGATGGCGGAGTTCGACCGCCCAGACGTATGTCAACGGCAGCTTCGACACGAACGCCGCCAGCCGGCCGGTCGACTCGGGGCCGAACGATGGGGGGAGCTGGAGCTGAACGGGCCCGATCCGTTCACCCAACGGCTCGATCGCGCGCAGGAACGCCGCCAGGTCGCGGTGCGCATCGGGATGGAGACGGCGTTCGTGGGTGACCGTCCGGGGCGCCTTGAAGGCGAACCGGAAGTCGGGCGGCGCTTGCTCGGCCCACTTCGCCACGGTCGCCGCCGGCGGGACGGCGTAGAACGTGGTGTTGCCTTCGACGGCGTTGCACCAGGTGGCGTAGTCGGCGAGTTCGTGTCCTGCCTCGCCCCGAAGGAAGCGCCCCCGCCAGACCGTGTTGGCCCACATCGCGCACCCGACCCGCAACGTCGGACGTCCGGGGGCGACCGATGACGTCGGTCCGCCGATCTCACCCACCACCCCATTCTGGCGGCGGAACGGGGGACGGGGGTGGTCGGGCGCGGCGGGGACGGTCAGGAGGCTCCTTGCCGGGTGGGTTGACCCGTCTGGTAGGTTCGGTCGAACCACATCGGTGTGATTCGCCGGGGCGTTGGGCCCGAGCGATGCCGGTGGTGCCAGCATTGCCGTCCCCGTCGTTCCGAGCGTCCCCCTGACTGTTGCCTCCACCGCACATGGCCGATTCCTTCACCCATCTCCACGTCCACACCGAGTTCTCGATGCTCGACGGTGCGGCGCGGCTCGACGAGTTGGTGGCCAAAGCGATCGCCGACGGGCAGCCGGCGATCGGCATGACCGACCACGGCAACATGTACGGCACGCTCGAGTTCTACAAGGAGTGCAACAAGCAGGGCATCAAGCCGATCATCGGCACCGAGGCCTACCTGGCACACGACCATCGCTCGGAGCGTCCGGCACGGCGCGGCCGGATCGACGACTCGGGCGGCGACACCGAGGGCGGCAAGAAGCTCTACTACCACATGACCCTGCTGGCCGAGAACGAGGTCGGGTACCGCAACCTGATCCAGCTCTCGAGCCTGGCCTTCCTCGAGGGGTACTACTACAAGCCCCGGATGGACTGGGAGCTGCTCGAGAAGTACCACGAAGGCCTGATCGCCACCACCGGGTGCCTCGGTGGGCACGTGCTGCAGGCGTTGCTGAACGGCGACGAGAAGGGCGCCCTCGACAAGGCCGGGCGGATCCAGGAGATCTTCGGCAGGGACAACCTGTTCGTCGAGCTCCAGGACCACGGCCTGCAAGCCCAGCGCGAGACCAACCCCAAGCTGATCGAGATCGCCAAGAAGATCGGCGCCCCGCTGCTGGCCACCAACGACTCCCACTACACCCACCGCGAGGACCACGAGAGCCACGACGCCCTGCTGTGCGTGCAGACCGGCGCCTTGATCTCGGACCCGAAGCGCTTCAAGTTCGAGGGCACCGAGCACTACCTCAAGTCGGCGGCCGAGATGCGGTACCTGTTCCGCGAGGTACCCGAGGCGTGCGACAACTCTCTGTGGATCGCCGAGCGGGCGGGGTTCGAGATCGAGTTCGGGAACGCCCTGCTCCCGAACTTCCCGATCCCCGAGGGCTACACGACCGACAAGGAGTACCTCGATTTCCTGGCCTGGGAGGGCGCCCGCAAGCGATGGGGCGACCAGCTCCCGCCGTCCGTCGTCGAACGTGTCGCCTACGAGCTCAAGGTCATCAACGACATGGGGTTCGCCTCGTACTTCCTGATCGTGTGGGACCTGATCAAGTACGCCCGCGATGCCGGCATCCGGGTCGGTCCGGGGCGTGGATCGGCAGCCGGCTGTGCGGTGGCCTACTGCCTGTGGATCACCGACCTCGACCCGATCAAGTACGACCTGCTGTTCGAACGCTTCCTCAACCCCAGCCGGGTGTCGATGCCCGACATCGACATGGACTTCGACTCGCGGTACCGCGACCAGATGATCCGCTACGCGGCCGATCGGTACGGCCGCGACCACGTCGCCCAGATCATCACGTTCGGCACGATCAAGGCCCGCAACGCGGTGCGCGACGCGGCCAGGGTGCTCGGGTACCCGTACAGCGTCGGTGACAAGGTCGCCAAGGCGATGCCGCCGCTCGTGATGGGCCGCGACACGCCGCTCAAGTACTGCTTCGAGCAGAGCGACAAGTACGCCGACGGCTACAAAGCCGCCCAGGAACTGCGGGCGATGTACGACACCGACGCCGACGTCAAACGCGTCGTCGACGTCGCCAAGGGCTTGGAGGGCCTGAAGCGCTCAGACGGGATCCACGCCGCGGCGGTGGTGATCACCAAGGAACCGGTCACGTACTACCTGCCGGTCCAGCGCAAGCCGGAATCGGGCCAGAAGCCCGAGGACGCCCCGGTCGTCACCCAGTACGAAATGCACGGGGTCGAGGAACTCGGCCTGCTCAAGATGGATTTCCTCGGGCTTCGCAACCTCGACGTGATCACCGATTCCCAGGCCATGATCCGGCGCACACGCGATGCCGCCTTCGATATCGACACGATCCCGCTCGACGACGCCCTCACCTACAACCTGCTCGCACGCGGCGACACGATCGGCGTGTTCCAGCTCGAGTCCCCACCGATGCGCCAGCTGCTCAAGGCGATGAACCCGAGCAGCTTCGACGACGTCGGTGCCTTGATCGCGCTGTACCGGCCGGGGCCGATGAGCGCCAACATGCACTACGACTACGCCGACCGCAAGAACGGCCGCAAACCGGTCGACTTCTTCCACGCCGACGCCGAGGAGGTGCTGCACGACACGTTCGGACTGATGATCTACCAGGAGAGCGTGATGCGGGTGGCCCAGAAGTTCGCCGGCTACTCACTCGCCGAAGCAGACAACCTCCGGAAAGCCTGCTTGCCGGCAGGCACTCGGTTGCTCACCCGTTCGCGTGGATACGTCCCGATCGAGCGAGTGATGTCGTTGAGCGATCGGCGAGTCCAGACGATCGACGTCGACTCGTGCACCACTCGCCACGAGGCCGTCGACGATGTGTGGTCGGTCGGGCACAAGGACGTCTGGCGTTTGACGACTGCGACCGGCTACACGATCGAGGCGACCGAGGATCACAAGTTCCTCGTCGACGATGAGTGGCGGACGCTGTTTTCGATCCGCGAGGGCGACCTCGTCGGCGTCGCCAGTCGCACGGCGACGCACGGAGGGGCGAAGATCTCACCCGCCGAAGTCGACATGGCTGCCTTGCTGATCTCGGAGGGATACACGCCCGACCCCGCCGGCCGACTCGGGGCCGCCGGACACTTCTGCAATACGGACCCCGAGCTGCTGGCCTGCTTCCGTGACGCCTTCGCCCAGCACTTCGGGTACGAACATCGGCGATCGACGATCGTCAACGGCGTCACCCAACTCAGGCTGAGCCGAGACGAGCTCCGCCGGCTCGGACCGCTGCTGGGAGGGTTTCACAAGTCCGGTGACAAGGTGATCACCGATCGCATCGTGAACGCGCCCGATGTGACCGTCGAACGCTTCCTCGGCTTGTACTTCTGTGCCGACGGATGGGCCGATGCGAGTGGTGCCCACTACGCGTCGAAGAGTCTGGCGATCGTGCGCACCCTGAAGCGGATGCTGCTGCGCGCCGGCGTGGTGAGCGTGATCCATCATCGCGACATCGACGGGTACGGGCGGCACTACACCGTCTCGATCGCCGACAAGGGGATGGCGAAGCGGTTCGCTCGAATCGTCGAGCCCCACCTCACGACGCTGAAGTACGACAAGGTCCGCCGCCATCTCGCCGGGTGGGAAGCGGTCGAGGGCGCCAGTGCGACCAAGATCGGCATCCCGACCTCGTTCGTGGCGCGTGAGCTGGCTCGACGGCAAGCTGCCACAGGTCGGTCGAAGCGCTCGCTCGGCATCGACGGGGGTGGTCTGTTCAACACCAAGGTCGTCCACCGTCAGACACTCGCCGGCCTGCTGTACTCCGAGCGGCTGGAGGATCTTCGCTCGGGCGACCTGCTGTGGGACACCGTCGTCTCGGTCGAGTATGCGGGCGTGAAGGAGTGCTTCGACTTCCAGATGGCCGACGGGAACCGGCCGTACGCGCTTGCCGAAGACTTTCTCGTCCACAACTGCGGCAAGAAGATCCGCGAGATGATGGCGAAGGAGCGCGATGCCTTCGAGCGTGGCGTGGCTGCCACCGGGTACGGCAACGAGCTCGGCAAGCAACTGTTCGACATCATCGAACGGTTCGCCGACTACGCCTTCAACAAGAGCCACTCCTACGGGTACGGCCTCGTCACCTATCAGACGGCCTATCTCAAGGCGCATTACCCGGTCGAGTACTTCGCCTGTCTGCTGACCTCGGTCAAGTCCAACCTCGACAAGGCAGCGGTGTACCTGTCGGACTGTCGGACGGCCGGAATCAAGGTGCTGACCCCCGACATCAACCGTTCGGTGACCGATTTCGACGCGATCCCGGCCGACTTGGTGCCCGCCGATGTGTCGTTGCCGATCGGCAGCCCGGGCGCGATCACGTTCGGTCTCTCGGCCGTCCGCAACGTCGGCGAGGCGTTGGTCGACCTGCTCGTCGCCGACCGACGCGAGAACGGTGAGTACACCTCGTTCCACGATTTCGTGGAACGTGCACCGGAACCGGTGCTGAACAAGCGGACCGTCGAATCGCTGATCAAGGGCGGCGCGTTCGACCGGCTCGGTCACCCCCGCCGCGGCCTGCTGGCCTCGTTCGAGCAGATCATCGATGTCACCCTCGAACGGCGTCGCGAACGCGACCGTGGCGTGATGAGCCTGTTCGGGGACTGGGGCGACGCGCCCGATGCCGCCACCACCCAGGGATTCGACGAACGCAGCCCGATCCCCGACATCGAGTTCGACAAGAACGAGCGTCTGAAGGCCGAGAAGGAGATGCTCGGCCTGTACGTCAGCGACCATCCGTTGTTCGGGGTCGAATCGGCGTTGAAGCGCAAGGTCGACCAGTCGTTGGCGGAACTGGAAGTGCTCGACGACGGGGCGGCGGTGAAGGTCGGGGGCGTGATCACGGGTTTGGCGCGCAAGTTCACCAAGCGCGGCGATCAGATGGCGGTCTTCGTGCTCGAGGATCTCGAGGCCTCGATCGAGGTCACCGTGTTCCCGCGGACGCTGCAGGAACAGGGGCACAAGCTCGAGGACGACGTGATCGTCGCCGTTCGCGGCCGGCTCGACAAGCGCGACGAGTCACGCTTCGGTCTGATCGCCCAGGACATCGAAGTCCTGTCGGGGTTGACCGACGGGCCGGCGGCACCGCTTCGACTGGCGCTCCCCAGCCATGCCCTCGACGAACTCCGGATCCAACGCCTGAAGCGGATCCTGCGTGATCATCCGGGTGATTCGATCGTGATGATCGAACTCGGTCGCGGCAAGGTGCTTCGGCTCAGCGACGAGTTCCGGGTCGACATCGACCGATCGGTCGGGGAACTGCGGATGGCCTTCGGGCACGACGCCGTGCTGCTCTGACCGTCGCGAAACGCCTGGTCACGAGTGAACGGCGTGTTGACAACCGGCTCGAAGATGAAACCCAACGTTTTTGCTGGCAGAATGGATGGCCTTGGCGAGCACGTGGGAAGCCCCGCGCGGGGACCTGGAAGGACGAGGAAAAGGGCAATGCCGGTCGTAGTCGTCACCAATGATGCAAGTTCACTCACCGATGCCGATCTCGACGAGATGGGGTCGATGGAGGGTGCATTCGACATCGGAGCGATCTCGAAGGCCAAGGAGGATTGGGTGCTCGCCACCTCGGCCCGGATCGACGGCAAGTTGCACGGCTTCATGTTCGCCACGCTGGAGCGGATCGGCGGCACGCCGTGCGTGCTGATCGGCATGCTGAGCGTGCGCCGTCATTCCAAGCGCGACACGGTCATGCGGGCATTGATGCACGAGGCCTACCACCGTGCGCTGATGGCGTTCCCCGATGAGGACGTGGTCGTCGGCTCGCGTTTCGTCACCGCCGGCGCGCTCGAGGCATTCGAGAAGCTCGACGAGGTCACCCCCCGCCCCGGCCACCGGGCGGTCGGCGAGGAGCGTGCCTGGGGTCGGCGCCTGGCCAAGCGTTTCGGGGTCGACAGCAAGTACGAGGCCGAGGCATTCGTGGCCCACCAAGGCCAGTCGGGCTTCCTCGACTTCGAGACCAGCAAACCCGACAAGGTCAAGCCCGACCTGATCGAGATGTTCGGCGTGGTCAGCGAAGCCGCTGGTGACGCAATGGTGGTCTACGGCTGGACGATGGCCGAAGACCTCGTCAAAATCGGCCGCAACTAGCCGAGCGCTGCCTTGGCCGGAGTCTGACCCACTCCGTACCGCACGCCCGGCGGCGGGTACTGTTCGCTCATGGCCGAGTTCCGTGACGTCGTGATGGCACGTCGGATGACTCGTGCCTTCCTGCCGACGCCGCTCCCGGACGGAACGCTTGACGCGTTCATGGCGCTCGCCAACCGTGCACCGTCGGCGGGCAAGACACAGGGTTGGCACGTGGTCGCCCTCGAGGGCCCTCAGACGGCGACGTTCTGGGACATCACACTGCCGGCGGGCGGCCGCAGCCGCTTCAAGTGGCAACGCCTGCTGGACGCGCCCGTGATCCTGCTCCCGTTCGCCGATCCCAAGGCCTACGTGGACCGCTACGCAGAGCCCGACAAGGCCGCCACCGGGCTGGGCGCCGGCCCCGATGCGTGGGCGGCTCCGTACTGGACGATCGACGCCTCGATGTCGGTGATGACCATCCTGCTGGCGGCCGAGGACGCCGGACTCGGTGCACTGTTCTTCGGGGTGTTCAAGGGCGAACGCGAGCTGCGTCACGCGCTCGGTGTGCCGGCCGGATTGCAACTGCTCGGCGCGGTGGCGCTCGGCCATCCGGCCAGCAGCGATCGCGGGGCGTCAGCCGGCCGCAGTGCCAGCCGGCCCCAGCGAACCCCCGACCAGATCATCCACCGCGGCCGCTGGTGACCACCGCTACGACGTCGGGCCGGCGGCGAGGTTGAGCGACATGCCCTCGGGCACCGGGTGGCCGGTCAGCAGTTCGTACAACGCTTCGGGTTCGTCGACCGGGGTCTGGCAGGCGAAGTTGCGGCACAGGTAGGCGAAGCCGTCCTGGCGAGAGTCCCACAAGGGTGAGTCGAACGGCTCGCCCCACGCCATCACCAGATCGGGCCGCCAGAGGACCTGCGCCACCTGCACGAGGTTCGGGGCATCACCCACGATCGCCAGCTCGACCAGGCCGCGATGATGCGATTCGACCGCCATCAGCGCATTCGACACCCCGCCGGGCGACTGTTCGATCGTGGTCGCCAGCAGTTGCAGGATGCGGTCGGCGTGATTCGCGTAACGCTGCTCGCCGGTGAGCGCCGCCAGTCGCATGAGGCCGTGGGCCGCCATCGAGTTGGCCGACGGGGTGGCGTTGTCGATCACGTCCTTCTGGCGCACCACCAGCGTGTCGGCGTCCTCGGCGGTGGTGTACAAGCCGCCCTGCGACGGGTCCCAGAACCAGTCCAGCATGGTGTCGGCCGTGGCGCGGGCGGCGGTCACCCAACGCGCCTCGCCGGTCAGTTCGGCCAATCGTTGGAACGCCAGCATGAGCGCCGCGTGGTCGGCGGCGAGCGCCGCGTGGCGTGCCGGCGGCTTGCCGTCGGCCTGCCACGAGCGACGCCAACGTCCGCGATCGTCACGCAGGTTGGCGAGCAGGAACTCACCGTTGGCGACCGCCGCCTGTTTCCAATCGGACCGTTGGAACGCTGCTGCGGCATCGGCGAGGGCGTAGAGGAAGAGCGCATTCCACTCGGTCAGCACCTTGTCGTCGAGCCCCGGTCGCGGGCGCTGTGCGCGAGCGTCCGACAACAGCCGGCGCGCCTCGGCGATGTGCGTCGGACGGGCGAGTTCGCCGCGGTGGGCGATCCGGTTCGGAATCGAGCGTGCCATCCCGTGCTCGGTGAAGTTGCCGGTCTCGGTGATCGCATACCAGTCCAACACCGAGTCGACCACAGCGTCCGGCCATCCCGACAGCACCTGGCGTACCTCGTGCGGTGTCCAGGTGTGGAACAGACCCTCCTGGCCGTGCGCCTCGCCGTCGGCGGCGGGGGAGTCGGCGTCCTCGGCGGAGAAGAATCCGCCGTCGGGGTGGCGCAGATCACGCAACACGTACTCGATCGTTTCCTCCACCACCTGGCGGTAGTGGGCGAGCCCCAACACCGAGTACGCCTGGCGGTACACCCCGACCAACAACGCCTGGTCGTACAGCATCTTCTCGAAGTGCGGCACGAGCCATTCACGATCGGTGGAGTAGCGGGCGAATCCTCCACCGATGTGGTCGTAGATCCCACCCGAAGCGATCGCGTCGAGGGTGGTGGTGACGACCCGCTTGGCGTCGGCGCTGCCGGTCGACATGAAGGCACGCAGCACCAGCTCGATGTGGAACGTCGACGGGAACTTGGGGGCCGTACCGAAGCCGCCCCACTCGCTGTCGAACGCCTGGGCGAGGTGCTGCAGGGCCGCATTGACCACGTCCCGGTCGGGGACCCCCGGCTTTGGCTCGATCTCGCCGCTCCGGCCGATCGCTGTGACCAGTGCCGTTGCGTTCTGTTCGAGGTCGCCGCGACGGTTGTGCCACACGTCGTCGATCGCCTCCACCACCTTCAACAGCTGCGGCTTGGGGAAGTACGTGCCGCCCCAGAACGGTCGGCCGTCGGCATCCATCGCCACGGTCATCGGCCACCCACCCCGTCCCGTGAGCGCCTGCACCGCCTCCATGTAGATGGCATCGATGTCGGGGCGCTCTTCGCGGTCGACCTTCACGCACACGAAGGCGGCATTGACCGCCGCCGCCACCTCGGCGTCCTCGAACGACTCGTGCGCCATCACGTGGCACCAGTGGCAGGCCGAGTACCCGACCGACAGCAGCACGGGCACGTCACGACGGCGCGCCTCGGCGAACGCTTCAGGCCCCCACGGATACCAGTCGACCGGGTTGTCACGGTGTTGGCGCAGGTACGGCGAGGTCTCATCGGCGAGCCGGTTCACGAGCTGACCCTACCGAGAGAGTGTGTTGGAGATGACCGAATCCGGCCCGCCGGCATGCGACGATCGGGCGATGGATCTGGTTGCCGCCGTCGTGATGGTGTTCGCCGGCGTGTTCGCACTCGCCGCCAGCTGGAACGCCGCTCGGCCTGTCGTCGATCCGACCCGGTTCTACTCGCCGTCCTGGCTGCCGGCGATGATCGTGACCGAGTTGGCACCGTTCTGGGTGCTCGTCACGCTTGCAGTGGCAGGGGTCGGCGCCGCGTTCGGAGCGGCGTCGCTGCTCGTCGGGCAGGTCGGGTTGGCCATGTTGGCGGTGGCAGCGCTGCTGTTGGTTCGGGTGATCGGGCGGACCCGGGCGGGAGTCCGTCAGGTGCGACGCTCGGTGAGCGGCCCGGTCCATCCCGCGATCGGACGGGCGCGGCTGATCGGTCGGCCAGTGCCGACGCCTGACGGTGTCGACGAACTGTTGGGTGTGCCGTGGCGTGGCGGCCTCACGGCTGATCTGACCTTCCCCTCGGCGCGTCCCGCCACCGCTGACGTGATGGTGTACGTGCACGGTGGCGGGTGGACCAACGGAGACCCCCAGCGCCAGGCCCGCGACCTGTATCACGCTTTGGCGCTCGACGGATGGGTGGTCGCTGCCGTTCGCTACCCGTTCACCCCGGAGGTGAGCGTCGAGGAGCAGATCGAGGCGATCCGAGCGGCGGTGCGATGGGCGCGCAGCGGGCTTGCCGAGCACGGTTTCGTCGCCGATCGGGTCGTGCTGACGGGCGGGTCGGCCGGTGGGCATCTGGCGGCGATGGCGGCGCTGACCCCCGGCACCGACGAGGATCGCGTCGCTGCCTGCGTCGGTGTCTACGGGATCTACGACATGGCGAATCGCAACCGGACGCGCGCGCCGTGGGCCAAGATCCGCAACGACGTGATGCTCGCCACCGTGGCAGAGGCGCCGCAGCGCTACGCCGCCGTCTCGCCGATCGACCAGGTCGCGCCCGACTCGCCCCCGTTCCTGCTCGTGCACGGAACCCACGACACGCTCGTGACGTTCGCCGAGGCACAGCAGTTCGACCAGGTGTTGGCCGCTGCCGGTCGGCCGGCGGATCTGCTGGCGGTCCCCGGCGCGCAGCACGCCTTCGACGCCGTGTCGAGCATCACCAGCCGGACCGTCGCCGCCGCCATCCGGGATTGGTTGAGGCGGACGGTTCCCTGACCCCGGCCGCTACGCCCCGACGGCGTGGTACCCGCCGTCGACGTGGATGATCTCGCCGGTCGTGGCCGGGAACCAGTCGCTCAGCATGGCGACGCACGCCTTGGCGATGGCGGTCGAATCGTTGACGTCCCACCCGAGCGGGGCCCGCCCGTCCCAGGTGTCCTCGAACAGCGCGAACCCGGGGATCGACTTGGCCGCCATCGTGCGGATCGGCCCGGCGGCGACCAGGTTGCAGCGGATCTGCTGGGCGCCGAGCTCGCGGGCCAGGTATCGGCTCAGGCTCTGCAATGCCGACTTGGCGACGCCCATCCAGTTGTAGGCAGGCCATGCCTGGCTGTTGTCGAAGTCGAGGCCCACGAATGATCCGCCCTGGTCCATCAGCGGCACGAAGGCGTCGGCGAGCGTCTTGAGCGAGTAGGTGGAAATGTGCATCGCCGTGGCCACGTCGTCCCACGGCGCAGCGAAGAAGTCGTCGCCGAGGCACGAGGCAGGGGCGAACCCGATCGCATGGAGCACGCCGTCGACGCGCCCGAGCGTGTCGGCCACGGAGGCCCGTACCGACTCCACGTGTTCGGGGACGGTGACGTCGAACTCGAACACCGGGATGTCGTCACCCAGCTTGCCGCGCCGTGCGCCGAGTGAGGCTGAGTGCTCGTCCGGCACCGGTGAGCACGATCTCGGCTCCCTCGGCGAGGGCGATCTTGGCGACGCCGAATGCCAGCGAGGCGTCGGTCAGGACGCCGGTGACCACGATCTTCTTGCCCTCGAGAATTCCCATGGCTCGGCAACCTAGTGGATGGCCGACCGCCGAATGTTGGCCATCGTTGCTGCTGTGCCAGGCTCTGCGCATGCAGATCGGCGTGATCGGGGGAAGTGGTCCGGCTGGGAGTGCCCTCGCCGCCAGGCTGGCGAGCGTGGGCTACCACGCCGTGATCGGGTCGCGATCGAAGTACCGGGCGATGGAGGCACGCGACGAGTTCGTCGAGCAGTACCCCGAGCTCGAGCCGGTGCTGGGGTTCGGCGACAACGTGGCCGCCGCCGACTGCGACATCGTGGTCATCGCCACCCCGTGGGACTCTGCAGCCACGATGGCCCAGTCGCTGGCGCCGTACCTGAACGGCAAGATCGTCGTCAGCATGGCGAATGCACTGATCCGGGTGGGCAAGGAGTTCCAGCCGCTCGTGCCGCCGCGTGGCAGCGTGGCCGCTCATGTCCAGGCCGCCGTGCCGGCCGCCCACGTGGTTGCCGCGTTCCATCACCTACCCGCCAAGGAACTGGGGGCGATCGGTCACCCGATCGACTCCGACGTGCTGATCTGCGGCGACGACGCGGCATCGGTGGCGACGATCAGCGAAATCGTCAGCAAGATCCCGGGATGTCGCCCACTGGATGCCGGCGAACTCTCGAACGCCACGGCGATCGAGGCGTTCACCGCCGTGTTGCTGCAACTCAACGTGCGGTACAAGACCCGCGTGGCGCCGAAGCTGACGGGAATCAAAGCCGACCCGCGCGCGTTGACGCCTGGGCCATGACATTCCGCCTCTACGACACCGCACGTCGGGCGATCGTCGCCTTCGAACCCGACGAACACGTGCTGATGTACACGTGCGGGATCACGCCGTACGACGCCACCCACCTCGGCCACGCCGCCACGTTCATCTCGTACGACGTGCTCAAGCGCCATCTGATCGACAAGGGCCACACGGTCAAGTGCGTCCGCAACGTGACCGACGTCGACGATCCGTTGTTCGCCAAGGCACGCCAACTGGGCGTCCACTACCTCGATCTGGCGGCCGGTGAAGAAGCACGTTTCGACCGCGACATGGACGCCCTCAACGCCCTCCCGGTGGCGTCCAAGCCGCGAGCGTCGTCGGCGATCCCCGATATTCGCGGGTTCATCGGCATGGTGCTCGACCGAGGCTTCGCCTACGAATCGGGCGGGTCGGTGTACTTCGACGTCACCAAGTCCGAGACCTTCGGGTCGGTGAGTCACTACACCGAAGCCGAGATGATCGAGTTGGCCCGCCAGCGGGGCGGCAACCTCGACGACCCCAACAAGCGTCACCCGCTGGACTTCGTGCTCTGGCACCCGTCGGCCGCCGACGAGCCGTCGTGGGACACCATGTGGGGGCCGGGTCGCCCCGGATGGCACATCGAGTGCAGCGCGCTGGCGCTGCGCGAACTGGGGACCACGATCGACCTCCACGGTGGCGGCGCCGATCTGATCTTCCCGCACCACGAGTGCGAGCGGGCGCAGTCCGAAGCGGCCACCGGTGTGCTGTTCGTGAAGCACTGGATGCACACGGCGTTGATCAGCAAGGACGGCGCCAAGATGTCGAAGAGTCTCGGCAACCTGGTCTTCGTCGACCGGCTGCGCGAGCAGTACGACCCGATGGCGGTCCGTTTGGCGCTGATCGAACACCACTACCGCACCGAATGGGAGTGGGACGACGAACTGATGCCGCGCAACGTCGACCGCCTGGCGGCGTGGCGCCAGGCCGCCGACGGCCACCGCGGCGATGTGATCGACGAAGTTCGCGAACGGCTCGACGACGATCTCGACTCGCCCGGTGCCGTGGCCGCCGTCGACGCCGCCGCGGGGCGCGGCGAGTCCACCGCAGCCGCAGCCGACTTGCTCGGCGTCATCCTCTGACAGAGGCGTTCATGTTGTGTCAGACACAACGTGAACACGGCGGCGAGACCCGCCGTCGAAACCCATTGTTCACATCCGTGTCTCTGCAATGTGACCTTCGTGGCCTACAGTGCGGTTCGTGAGCGAACTGGGAGCCAACAAGCTGCAGTCACGTTCGCGTGCCGTGGTGGGCCCGATTGCCACCCGGTTGTGGACGATCAACACCGAGGGGTACGAGCGACTGCCCGCCGAGGGCCCAGCCATCTTGTGCCCCAATCACATCAGCTTCCTCGACTCGGCGTTCCTGATGCTGACGCTGCCACGCAACATCAGTTTCGTCGGCAAGGCCGAATACATGGACTCGTGGAAGACCAAGTTCCTGTTCCCGGCGATGGGCATGATCCCGATCGACCGTTCCGGTGGGAGCAAGAGTCAGGGTGCGCTCGACGCTGCCGAGACGGTGCTCCGTCGAGGCGAGCTGTTCGGAATCTTCGCCGAAGGCACTCGCAGCCGTGACGGCTACCTCTACAAAGGCCGCACCGGAGCGGCGCGGCTCTCGATGAAGCTCGGTTGCCCGATCTTCCCGGTCGGCATCGTCGGAACGGATCGGATCCAGCCGCCCGACGCCAAGCTGCCCAAGCTGCGCAAGGAATGCACGATCTCGATCGGTCGCCCGATCCGGCCCGAGCGATATGCCGGCCGGGGCCCCGAACACGTGGCCTGGCGATCGATGATCGACGAGGTCATGTTCGAGATTCGCGAGATGACCGGCCAGACCTACAAGAACGTGTACGCCGGCAAGAGCGAGACCGAGGAGTCCACTCCCTCGAAGATCGCCACCGTCACCGACGAGATCACGCACGAGCGCGAGTTGCAGCCCACCGGCTGAACCCGGGCTCACTCCGCAGCGCCCGGGCTGGCACACTGTCGAGATCGACTCGGTACGCATCGATCAGTGGCTGCACTCGGTGAGGATCGCCAAGACGCGCACACAGGCGGCCGATGCGTGCCGGGCGGGGCACGTGCGGATCAACGGCGAGCACGCCAAGCCGGCCTCGACGGTCAAGCCGGGCGACCGGGTGGAGTCGCGGATCGAACAGCGTCAGCGGATCGTGACGGTCACCACGTTGATCGTCAAGCGGGTCGGTCCGACCGTGGCTGTCGACTGTTTCGAGGACCACAGCCCGCCGGTCATCGACGTCCCGCGACCGATGTTCGCGGTGCGGGATCGGGGTGCCGGTCGACCGACCAAACGCGATCGCCGACAGATCGATCGGCTGCGCGGACGCAACAGCTGAACGGGTCCCGAAAGGGGAGCCGCCGAGCGTCGCCGCCTGCTCGTAGAATCGAGCGGGTCATGTCGAACATCACGGTCTCCCTTCCCGATGGGTCGTCGCGTGAGCTGCCGGAGGGCAGCTCGGCGCTCGATCTCGCCAGCTCGATCGGCCGCGGCCTCGCCAAAGCCGCCGTCGCCGCCGTCGTCGACGGCACCGAGACCGATCTCACCCGTCCGTTGACCGAAGGGTCCACGGTGGCGATCGTCACCGAGGCCACGCCAGAGGGGCGCCACGTGTTGCGGCACTCGACGTCGCACGTCATGGCGCAGGCCGTCACCCGGCTGTTCCCGGGCGCCAAGTTCTCGATCGGCCCGGCGATCGAGAACGGCTTCTACTACGACTTCGAGCTGCCGGGCGGGCGCACGTTCAGCGACACCGATCTGGAGGCGATCGAGGCCGAGATGCGCGAGATCATCAAGGCCGACCAGCCGTTCCAGCGGATCGAGATGAGCCTCGACCAGGGCGCCACGCTGTTCGCAGACCAGCCCTACAAGATTGACCTGATCAACCGCTTCCGAGAGGCCGCCGTGGCCACCGACGAGGCCAGCGAGATCGCCGGTGGGATCGTCAGCGCGTATCGCAACACGCCCGAGTTCGTCGACATGTGCGTCGGCCCGCACGTGCCGTCGACCGGCAAACTCGGTCATTTCAAGTTGCAGCGCGTGTCGGGGGCGTACTGGCGCGGCAACGAGAAGGGCCCGATGCTCCAGCGCATCTACGGCACGGCGTGGGAGTCCAAGCAGGCGCTCGCCGATCACCTCATCCAACTGGAGGAGGCCGCCAAGCGCGACCACCGCAAGTTGGCGACGGAACTGGACCTGCTCAGCTTCCCGCACGAACTCGGCGGCGGGTTGGCGGTGTGGCACCCCAAGGGTGCGATCGTGCGCAAGATCATGGAGGACTACAGCCGCAAGCGTCACGAGACCGGCGGCTACGAGTTCGTGTACACGCCGCACCTCGCCAACGGGCGCCTGTTCGAGACCTCGGGCCACCTCGACTTCTACGCCGACGGTATGTACCCGCCGATGGAGATGGACAACGGCACGTACTACATGAAGCCGATGAACTGCCCGATGCACTGCCTGATCTACAAGAGCCGGCAGCGTTCGTACCGCGAACTGCCGTTGCGGCTGTTCGAGCTCGGCAACGTGTACCGCTACGAGCGAGCCGGCACGTTGCACGGTTTGCTCCGCATTCGCGGGTTCACCCAGGACGACAGCCACATCTACGTGACCCGTGAGCAGATGGCAGAGGAGGTCGCCGGCCTGTTGGACTTCGTCATGTCGGTACTGCGGGCGTTCGGGTTCGAGGACTTCACCTTCAAGCTCTCCACCAAGGACCCGAACAAGTACGTCGGCTCCGACGAGATCTGGGAGGAGGCCACCGAAGCGCTGCGAGAAGCCCTCGATCGGCATGGCCTGGAGTACGGGATCAAGGAAGGCGACGCCGCCTTCTACGGCCCCAAGATCGACATCGACGTACGCGATGCGATCGGTCGCTCGTGGCAGCTGTCCACGATCCAGGCCGACTTCAATCTGCCCGAGCGGTTCGACCTCGAGTACGTCGGCGCCGACAACACGCGGCACCGGCCGATCATGTTGCACCGCGCCCTGTTCGGGTCGATCGAGCGATTCTTCGGCGTGTTGTTGGAGCACTACGCAGGCGCCTTCCCGACGTGGCTCTCGCCGCTGCAGGTGCGCGTGCTGCCGGTGGCGACCGCCCATGAGGAGTACGCCGAACAGGTTCGCCAACGGATCGCCGCGGCCGGCGGTCGGGTCGACACGATCGCCGCCGACGACCAGCTGGGCAAACGGATCCGCTCCTCCAAGATCGACAAGATCCCGTACATCCTCGTGGTCGGCGACGACGATGTCGCAGCAAACACGGTCGGCGTCAACCCTCGCGGGGGAGAGGTCGAGCGGGGTGTCGGCATCGACGAGTTCGTGCGACGCTTCAGCGACGAGGTCGCCAACTCCACGGCCGCTGCGCTCAGCGCCTGACCGCCGAGCATTCGACGTGGACATCGTGGAACGTCTGTGGAACGGCTGGCGGGCCGGCTACGTCCAGTCGGGTGGCCAGTCCGACGTTCCGGACGGTTCGGGGAGTGTGTTCACCCGGATCCTCGGCTCGGGCCTGTCCGACGAGCAGGCCAACATCGTGCACCGCGGGGACGCGTGCTTCGCGATCCTCAACGCCTTTCCCTACACGACCGGGCACACGCTGATTCTGCCGTACCGCGTGGTCGCCGATCTCGAAGATCTCGACGCCGCCGAGGCGGCCGAGCTGTGGGCCACCGTCACCGATGCCGTGCGCGCCGTCAAAGCTGCCTACCGGCCCGAAGGGCTCAACGTCGGCATCAATCTGGGCCGCCCGGCCGGCGGTTCGGTGAGCGAGCACCTGCACGTGCACGTGGTGCCGCGCTGGACCGGCGACGGCAACTTCATCACCGCCGTTGCCAACACCCGCACGCTCCCGGAACCGCTGATCGACACCGCCGCCAAGATCCGAGCCGCCTGGCCGACCTGACACGCACGCCGTCAGGCGAAGTTGGCGGTCCACGCTCGTGATTCGAATCGGCGCCAGTTGACCCAGGCCCGCATGCTCATCCACATCAGCTGTGCGCCCCACAGACCGGCGATGCCCCAACTCGGCCAGATCAGGGTGGCGGCCATCAGGGGCAGGAACGCCAGCAGGTTGCGCCACGCCTGCTGCGCCAGGAACGCTCCGTCGTGTGCGCCCAGCAGGGCGCCATCGTAGGCGAAGGCGATCGCACCCGGGATCTGCATCGCGGCGAGGAACAGCAACGCCATGCCGGCACGATCGACCACCGCCCCATCGCCCGTGAAGGCGCGTGGGATGATCCAGCACCCGCCCGCCAGCAGCGCCCCGATCGCGCCTGCGGTGATCACCGACAACCGGTTGCACGCATGCCCGATCTCGACCGCTTCGTCGATCCGGCCGGCGCCGATCGCGGTCGGCACCAGCGATTGGGCCGGGATCGCGTAGCAATCGATCACCAGCGCCAGGAACATGAACAGCTGGGTGCCGATCTGGTTGGCGGCAAGGGTCAGCGTGTCCACTCTGGCCGCCACTCGGGTGGTGGTCACCCAGACGAAGTTCATGGCGATCACCCGTGACACGAGGTGGGCTCCGGTTCTCAGCTGCGGACCGAGGATCGCACGCGACGGCCGGACCGGTGCCAGGTGTGGCCGCAGGATCACCATCATCCAGGCCGCCGCGCCGAGCTGAGCGAGCACCGTGCTCCACGCCGACCCGGCGACACCCCAATCGAGCACTCGCACGAAGATCACTTCCAGCACCACGTTCACCAGATTCGACAGGAACAGGATCACGAGCGGGAGCCGGAGTTGGTTGACCCCGCGCAGGATGCCCTGCGTGGCCGCCACGAGCAGCACCGCCGGCACCCCGACGGCGCTGATCCGCAGATACGTCGTGGCCAGTTCGAGCACCTCGCCGCGGCCCCCGAGCAACCACACCAGTGGCCGTGCCGTGCCCGCCAACACCGCACCTGCGGCCAGCCCGAGCCCTCCCGCCAGGGCGAGCGCATTGGTGGCGGCCACGTGAGCGGCATCGGCCCGGTCGGCCCCGTGTGAATAGGCGATCTCTGCGGTGATCCCGTACTCGGTGAACCCGACCAGTCCGACCAGCACGAGTAGGGCGGTCATGGCGATGTTCAACGCTCCGAGCGCCTCGGTCCCGATCAGGCGACCGACCATCGCCGTGTCGACCAGCACGTAGATCGGTTCCACGGCCAGCGTGCCGAGTGCCGGCAGCGCCAGCATCAAGATCCTGCGGTCACGGTCGTCCCGCAGCAGTGGGAACGGCGACCGGCTCATGCCACGGCGATGCTAGAGGGCGGTCCGTACGGGGGCCGATTTGCTTTCGTGTGACCGGCGAGTGCGCCAACACTCGCCAAGTAGGATGGCCGATCATGAATCCGTCAGACCCGGACGCGTCGAACGCACCTGAGGCCATTGCGGCCGACGAGTTGCGCGACGCCTTGCCCCACGACCTCGACGCCGAAGCGTTCGCCGGGGCCTACGAGTTTCCCGACAACTCGCGGCGTCGCATTCCCGGGGTGTTGTACCTGGTGGTGGCGGCGATCTGCCTCGTGCTGTTCCTGACGCTGCGTGATTCGTCGGCGCTGGTCAACGGTGGTTTCGGATGGGCTGCGGCGGTGCTCGGTGCCGCCGGCGTGATCAGCGTGACCTCGGGCTGGCGGATGCAGGTCGACGAGAAGCAGGCGCTCGTCGCCGCCCAGCAGGCGATCGACTTTCCCGTCGGCCACGCCTCGGCGCAGCAGGTGTGGCACGGTCTTCGGAGCAAGCCGACGTGGCGAGTACTGGCCTATTCGTCCGAGGAGCCGCCGCTGCGGCGCGCCCTGATCCTGGTCGATGCCGTGGACGGTCGAGTGTTGCAGCACCTGGTGGAAGACAACCCGGAACGTCTGCCCGAACCGGCCGACCACTGAGATGGGTGTGATCTGAGATGGTCTTCGACGGAAAGTTCCGCAAGCCGGTCGACGCAGCCGTGAAACCGCTGGGAGCGATGCTGCGCAAGACCAAGCTGACCCCGGATCACCTGACGATCATCGGGTTGCTGGTCGGTGTCGCGTCAGCGGTGGCGGTCGGCGCCGGTCATCTGCGTTGGGGGTTGGTGCTCGTGATCGCCGCCGCGCTGCCGGATCTGCTCGACGGAGCGCTCGCCAAGGCCTCCAACACCTCGAGTCAGCGTGGCGCATTCTTCGACTCCACCGTCGATCGGGTGACCGATGCGTTGCTGCTGGGTGGCATCGCCTACTACTTCGCCGATTCCGACACGATCGACCACCGCCTGTCGGTGCTGCCGTTCGCGGTGATGGCGGTCTCGTCGGTGATCTCCTACCAGCGCGCCAAGGCCGAGTCGCTCGGCCTCGACGCCAAGGGCGGCCTGATGGAGCGCGCCGAGCGGATCGTGCTGCTGTGCGTGGCGCTGTTGCTCGAGCCCTGGTTCGAAGGCGCGCTGATGTGGGTCCTGTGGGTGATGCTCGTCCTGATCACGATCACCGCGGTCCAGCGCTTCGTGAAGGTGTGGAAGCAGGCCGCGGTGGCGCCGGTGACCCAAGCGCGGATCGACCTGCGTCGCGAACGGCGGGCCACTCGGCGCGACGCTCGAACCGAACGGATCCGGACCGTGAGCCGCCGCACCCGGGTACCGCGGACCCGCACACGGGTGCCGCGCCGACGCGACTGACGTGGCCGGTCCCCCCTCCGCACGCGGTCGACGCTTCGACCTGTCCGACTCGCTGACGGTCGGAGGATTTCGAGTGGCCTCGCTGGCCGCTCGGGCGATGCCGACGGCGGTCGCCCGCATGTTGACGCCCACGTTCGGCGCCGGGGCGAGCATGGCGAGCGGCGATCGGCGATCGTTGATCGCACGCCACCTGCAGCGCGCCGACCCCACGCTGGGAGGATTGCGATTGCGGCGCGCCGTGCAGGAGGCGTTCGACTCGTACGCCCGGTACTGGATGGAGAGCTTCCGGCTCCCGCACCTGTCGGCGGCCACGGTGGAACGCGGCATGCGGGTCGACGGCTTCCACCACGTCGCCGCTGCACTCGACGGTGGCAAGGGCGTGATCCTGGCGTTGCCGCACCTGGGCGGGTGGGAGTGGGCCGGACGCTGGCTGGCGGATCACGGCCACGGCCTCACCGTCGTCGTCGAACGCCTGGATCCCCCCGATCTGTTCGAATGGTTCGTCTCGCTGCGTTCCGAACTGGGGATGAACGTCGTGTCACTCGGACCCGACGCCGGGCGTGAAGTCGCCGCCGCACTGAAGCGCAACGACATCGTGTGCCTGCTCAGCGATCGCGACATCCAGCGCACCGGCATCGATGTCACGTTCTTCGGCGAGACCACCAAGCTGCCCGCCGGCCCGGCGATGCTCGGGCTCCGTTCCGGGGCGCCGGTGCTGCCGACGGCGGTGTATTTCACCGACCAGACGAACGGTCACCTCGGCGTCGTTCGTCCCGCACTCGATCTCAGCCGATCAGCGGACGGGCTTCGCGCCGATGTCGCACGCGGCACGCAGGCGCTCGCCGACGAACTCGAGCATCTGATCCGGCGCGCGCCACAGCAGTGGCACATGTTTCAGCCCAACTGGCCCTCGGACCCGGGATACGGCCCGGCATCCTGAAGGGGCCGCGATCTCAACCCGACCCCCCGGCGTGCCGAAGTACTCATGATGAACCGTTCGTGGACCACACCACTCGCGTACGCCGTACTCGGCGTGGCGTTGGTCGTCACGTACCTGGTGCTGGGCCCATCGCTGGGTACTGAATGGTTGGTGTGCGGAGCAAACGCGCTCGGGGCGCTGGCGATCGTCGCCGCGACCGTCCGCCACCGGCCGGTCAGGCCGGTCCCGTGGGTGTTGATCGCGTTGGGTCTGGCCGGAACCGGGGCCGCTCACCTGGCTGCCGCCCGAGAATGGTTCGGGGGCGGCGGCATCCAGTTGCCGGGCGCACTCCAGGCGTACGGCGTGCTCGCCTATCCGGCGCTCTTCGTCGGCGTCGCGTCGTTGACGTCGACCCAGCGTCGGGCCCGGGACCTGCTGGCGGGTTCCGAGCCGATCATCTATGCGATCGCCTTCACGGCCATGGTCTGGCTGGGCGTGAGCGGCCCGTACCAGACCGACGGGGATGTGCCGATGGCAGATCGGGCGTGGATCTGGGTGCTGCCACTCCTCAACGTCCTGTTGGCCCTGATGGCGCTGCGCGGAGCGGCGCGCCGTGACGAGTCGCGCTCCGCCCTCAACGCCTTCGCCCTGGGTTGGCTGGTGTCGGGCGCTGCGCATGCGGTCGTGGCGTGGCGTTCCTTCCAAGGCGATCTCGCCCCGGGATCGGCGTTGCTGGCCGGTCTCGCGATCGGTCCTGTGCTGGTGGGCTCGGCCGCCCTGTTTGCCGGCGCCGGTGGGGCGGACCGGGCCGATCCGCCTCCGGGCCGTGTGCATTGGTCGCAAATCCTCGGATTGCTCGTAGCAGCGTTGTTGCCGCTCGCCGCCCTGATCCTGATGTTGGCCACGGACCTCGACTCGCCTGCGTCGTTCGTGGTGGTGTCGGTCGCCACGGTCAGTGTGGTCGTGCTGGCGCTGGCGCGAATGTGGCGTCTGGTGGATCAGGTGCGTCGACTGACCGAGCAGCGTGGCCACGACCGTCTTGCGGCGATGGTCGAGCACTCGAGTGACGTCGTCATGCTGGCCGATCCGGCAGGCCGCGTCAGCTATGCCAGCCCGGGCCTGCGAGGCACCCTGGGACGCGACCCCCAGAGTTGGATCGGCCGTCACCTCGTCGATGTGATCTCCGCCGAGGAGCGCGAGAGCGCGCTGGCGTCAGTTCGAGCGGCTGGTTCAGTACGGGACCGGCGGCACCGTCGAGTTCGAAGGTTCCCTCGAGCACGCTGACGGCCAACTCCGAAAGGCCACGGTCGTGATGGCCAACCTGGTCGGCGAATCGGCCGTCGACGGGATCGTCGCCACCTTCCGCGACGTGACCGAACAGCGCAATCTCGAACGCCAGTTGAGCCATCGCGCCTTTCACGACGAGTTGACCGGGCTTGCCAATCGAGCGCTGTTCCTCGACCGCATGGACCACGCCCTCCGGGTCACCCGCCCCGAGGGCGACCCGGTCGTGGTGCTGTTCGTGGACCTCGACGACTTCAAGTCCGTGAACGACGCGCTCGGTCACGCCGTCGGTGACCAGCTGCTGAAGAGCGTGGCCGACCGCATCCGCGCGGCGACCGGCAGCGGCGACACCTCGGCGCGCTTGGGCGGTGACGAGTTCGCCGTCCTCCTCGAAGATCGTGGCGGCATCGACCGCGCCATCGATGTCGCCGAGCGGATGCTCGACGGCCTGCGCGAGCCGGTGTCGATCGCCGGGTTCGAGGTGGCGGTGTTGGCAAGCGTCGGCGTTGCGGTGGCGGCGTCGGGGATGAGCACGACGAGTGTGTTGCGCGATGCCGACATCGCCATGTACGAGGCGAAACGAGCCGGCAAGGGTCAGATCCGCATCTTCGATCCGGCGATGCGACTGGTCGCCACCAAGCGGCTCGAGTACCGGAGCGAACTCTCACATGCCCTCGACGAACGCCAGCTGCGTCTGGTCTACATGCCGTTCGTGGATCTCAAGACCGGTCAGGTGACCGGGGCTGAGGCACTCCTGCGCTGGCGCCACCCCGAGCTCGGCGACCTCGCCGCCGGCGAGTTCGTCCCGATCGCCGAACGGTCGGGCCTGATCGTGCCGATCGGGTACTGGGTGCTCGAGGAGGGGTGCGCCCAGCTGACCGGTTGGCGTCCGGATCTCTACCTCAGCTTCAATCTGTCAGCGGTCCAGATCCGGCAGCCGGATTTCGTGGAGCGTGTCGTGGCGACCGTCGACGCCCATCACCTCGACCCCCGCTCGATCGTGTTCGAGCTGACCGAAGCCGTGCTCGTCGACGAAGGCGACCGTGCGATCGAGACGATGCAGCGCCTGCGTGAGGAAGGGTTCCGGTTCGCGATCGACGACTTCGGCGCCGGCTACTGCTCGTTGAGCTACCTGCAACGGCATCCGATCGATCTGCTCAAGATCGACCGGGTGGCGATCGCCGAGTTCGGATCGGACCCGCGAGGCAACTCGTTGACGCGCACGATCCTGCAGATGGCGGAGTCGCTCGATCTGGTCACCGTCGCCGAAGGAATCGAGACCCCCACACAACTTCGTGAGCTGAGGCGGTTGGGCTGCACGGTCGGCCAGGGACATCTGCTCTCGCGGCCGCTCGAAGCGGCGTCGCTCACGAGTCGGTTCGGCGCGCGCGTCCGCAGCTGAGGCGGGGCACGACCGGACCGGTACGGTGTCGCCGATGGCCGACCGTGAGATGCTCCGGATCGGGATGATCTGCCCGTACAGCCTGTCGATTCCCGGTGGCGTCCAGGCCCAGGTGCTCGGTCTGGCTCGTCAACTGCGCCGCAACGGTCACGAGGTGCGCGTGCTCGGGCCATGTGATGGTCCTCCGCCCGAGTCGTTCGTGACGCCGCTGGGCGACAGCCTGCCGACCGCCGCCAACGGGTCGATCGCTCCGTTGGCCCCGGACCCCTCGGCGGTGCTGCGAACCGTCCGAGTGTTGCGCGACGAGGCGTTCGATCTGCTGCACATCCACGAACCGTTGGCCCCCGGGCCGTCCGTGACGGCGACCACGCTGCATTACGCGCCGACGGTGGGCACCTTCCACGCCGCCGGTCGGTCGTCCGGCTACGCCGCGTTGGCGCCGATGCTGCGACGACTGCTGGAACGGTTGGACCGGCGGGTCGTCGTGTCCAAAGATGCGCTGGCGCTCGTGCAGAGCCACCTCGGCGGTGATCCGGACGACTACCGGGTGCTGTACAACGGCGTCGAGACGACCGAGATCCGTTCCGTCGCCGGCTTCGGTCACTCGCATCCTTCGATCCTGTTCCTCGGACGTCACGAGCAACGCAAGGGGCTCGAGATCCTGCTGCAGGCGATGCGGCTGATCGACATGGACATCAGGTGCTGGGTGGCCGGCGACGGGCCCGACACCGCTCGGCTCCGGATCGAGTACGGGTCGGACACCCGGGTCGAATGGCTCGGCCGACTCTCCGAGTCCGACAAGCTGGCACGGATGCGTGGTGCCTCGGTGTTCTGTGCACCGTCGCTGCACGGCGAGTCGTTCGGGGTGGTGTTGATCGAGGCGATGGCAGCCGGGGCACCCGTCGTCGCCAGCGCCCTCGACGGCTACCGCAACGTCGCCACCGACGGGGTGGACGCCGTCCTCGTGGCCCCTGGGGACGTCGATCAGCTGGCGTCGGCGCTGAGGAGGGCGCTGTCCGACGACTCGCTGCGTGCGTCATTGATCGAGGGGGGCAACCGGCGCGCCGACCATTTCGCCATGACCGGCCTCGCCGACGCCTACGTCGAGATCTATCGAGAGGTGCTGGCCGAACGAGGCCGGGTCGCTCGCCGTCGGTGGGGGAGCATCAGGGCCGCCTCGTCTGAGCGGTAGACTCCCGCTCATGCTGTGGCTCATCATCGTCTTGATCGTGGCGGTGCTGCTCGTGGTGTACGCGATCAGCGCCTACAACGGTTTGATCCGCCGCCGTAACCAGATCGAGAACTCCTGGTCGCAGATCGATGTGCAGCTCAAGCGCCGTCACGACCTGATCCCCAACCTGGTCGAGACGGTGAAGGGGTACGCGTCGCACGAGAAGGAAACGCTCGATGCCGTGATCAGGGCCCGCAACGCCGCCGTTGCGGCTCCCAACCCCGCAGCTGCAGCCGCCGCAGAAGGCCAGCTCACGGGCACCTTGCGTCAGCTGTTCGCACTCGGCGAGGCGTATCCGGATCTCAAGGCCAATCAGAACTTCCTGGCGCTCCAGGAGGAACTGTCGGCCACCGAGGGCCGGGTCGCATACGCCCGCCAGTACTACAACGACTCGGTGTTGCAGTACAACAACCGGCTCCAGCAGTTCCCCACGATGTATTTCGCACGCATGCTCAAGTTCGATCGCCGCGAGTACTTCGAGGCTGACGAGGCGGCTCGCTCGGCTCCCAACGTGAGCTTCCCCTGACCGCCCCGGCGTCGTCGACGCCGCCACATCGCGAAGACCCCTCCCATGCATGAACTCATCCGCGCCAACAAGCGCCGCAGCATCGTCCTGATCGTCGGTTTCGTCGTGGTGGTCGCCCTCGTCGGCGCCGCATTCGGCTGGTTGATCGGCTCCGGTCTGATCGCCACGGTGGTCGCCTTCGTGCTCGGGGCGGCATTCGCGTTCGCCTCGTACTGGAAGGCCGACAAGATCGCCCTCGCCGTCAGCCGGGCGCATCCGGCCGATCCGCAACAGTACGCCCGGCTCCACAACATCGTGGAGGGTCTGTGCATCGCCGGCGGACTGCCCAAGCCGGGGGTCTACATCGTCGACGATCCGGCCCCCAACGCGTTCGCCACGGGCCGCGATCCGAAGCATGCCTCGATCGCTGTGACGACCGGGCTGCTCGAGAAGATGAATCGTGTCGAGTTGGAAGGCGTGGTGGCCCACGAGTTGAGCCACGTGCGGAACTACGACATCCTGATCTCCACGTTGGCGGTCACGATGGTCGGCACGATCGCCCTGCTGACCGACATGGCGATCCGGGTGTCCTGGTGGAACGGGGGTCGTGTTGCCCGCGACGGCGATCGTCAGAACCGCAGCAGCCCCTTGTTGTTCGTGGGTTTCGCGCTGCTCATCCTCGCCCCGCTGATCGCCAAGGTGATGCAGGCAGCGGTGTCTCGCGGACGCGAAACGCTGGCCGACGTGAGTGCCTGCCAGATGACGCGGTACCCACCGGGGCTGATCTCGGCGCTCGAGAAGTTGCAGGCCGACACCACGGCGACGCATTCCGCGTCCACCGCTACGGCACACTTGTGGATCGAACAACCGATGAGTGGCGTGGGCGACAACGGTCGACTGGGCGGCCCTCACCGGTGGTTCGCCACCCACCCCCCGCTCGAAGAGCGCATCGCACTGCTGAGAGAACTGTGACTCGAACCCGGACCGCTTCCGCCGCTGCCGTCATCGCCGCCCTAATCCTCGCCGCCTGTTCAGGTGGTGATGAGCCGATTGCCACGGCTCCGCCTTCGGTCGCCACGACCGAGGCCGCGCCGGTGACCACGGCGCCACCCACCACCCAACCCGAGACGACGCCGCCGCCGACACCGGCCCCGCCCGTGAGCTCGGCCCCGGTCGTGACCACGATCCCGGCCGACATCCTGCGAATGCCGCTCACCGGCCAACCGATCTCGGATCCCTCCGAGATCCCCAACCGGCCGGCGATGGCGGTCAAGATCGAGAACAGCAAGCCAGGTCGGCCGCAGCAGGGGCTGAACCAGGCCGACATCGTGTTCGAGGAGATCATCAACGACGGCGCCACACGGTTTGCCGTCGTGTTCCACTCCCAGGACGCCGACCCGGTCGGCCCGGTGCGTTCCGGGCGCTACCCAGACATCCCGATGCTCGAGGCGTTCGACCATCCCCTGTACGTGTGGAGCGGTGGCAACGGCGGCGTGACCTACTACATCCGCCGTTCGGCACTGGTCAATCTGAGCGCGGTCGAGACGAGCGGCTACTACCGCCGTCGCGAGCTCAATCGATCCAGCGAGCACACGCTCTACACCTCGACCGACGCGATGTGGGAGAAGACGCCCGCCGAGTTCAGTGTTCCGCCGGCCGTGATGCAGTACCTGCGGCCCGGTGAGGTCCTGAACGCCGATGCCCCCGCCACGTCGATCGACGTCGTGATGGACCAGGTCAAGGTGCACTGGGACTACGACGCCGACACCGGCCGCTACCTGCGGTCCCAGGACGGCGGGCCGCACAAGATGGAGGACGGCGAGCAGGTCTCGACCGAGAACGTCGTCGTGATGATGGCCAACTACCTCCAGAGCCCGATCGACGCCAACACCCCAGACGCCCAGATGCTCGGAGTCAATCCGGTCTACATCTTCACCGGTGGCACGGTGCGTGTCGGTGTGTGGCTGCGCTGGAAGTCGACCGACCGCTACGCCTTCTACGACAACCTCGACGACCCCAACAATCTCACCGAGTTGCGATTGCAGCCCGGACGCACCTTCGTCGAGATCCCTCGCAACGCCGAGGGCAACGTGTCGTTCACCTGATCCGGCCCCGTCAGCCGAGGATCAGGTCGGCGATCTCGGCCGGGTGCGTGAACATCAGCCAGTGCGAGGTCTCGATCTCGTGGTAGCCCCAGGTGGGGTCGGCGGAGGCACCCGCCGCGTAGGCCGAGAACCGCGTCGGCTCGTAGCCCGTCGCGAACACGTAGGTCTTGCGGACGTCGGCCGGCAGCGGATCCCCGAGCGGCTCGGAGAACGTGGCATACGACTGCGGCATGACTCGGTCCAGGAACCACCGCAGGCCCTCCTCCCCGCCGACCTCGGCTGGGTCGGGGTCATAGCCGCTGAACGCCAGCATCCCTCCCGACGCGGCCGCCTCGGCGGCTCGCGCCGGTGACTGGCCGGCGTCGGGCGCCAGCGGCGCGTGGGCGTCGAGATAGACCATGTGGGCGATCCGGTCGGCGACCTGCTCGTGGACGGCAGTGATCACCCTCCCGCCGTAGCTGTGCCCCACCAACACGACCTTTTCCAGGTCGAGCGTGAGGATCGTGCCGACCACGTCGGCCACGTGATCGGCTCGCGTGACGTGCGGCCCCGACTGGTGCGAACGGGCGCCGTGCCCGGTCAAGGACACGGCATGCACACTGCGCCCGTGGCCCTCGAGATGTGGCAACAGCGGGGTCCACGACCACTCGCCGACCCACGCCCCGTGGACGAGGACGATCGCCCCGCGCCGGGTCTGGATCGGCGGGGGGAGCGCAGGCGCCACGGGGCGGTCAGCCCCAGACACGGTCGGCGATGTCGACGCAGTGGCGCAGCTTGGCCCACTGTTCGTCGAACGTCATGACGTTGCCGTGGATCGTGGACGAGAACCCGCACTGCGGGCTCAGGCACAGCTGGTCGAGTGCCACGTACTGGGCGGCCTCGTCGATCCGAGCCTGGACCTCGGCGACCGGCTCCAGTTCGGGGAACTTGGAGGTGATCAAGCCGAGCACCACGGTCTTGTGCGACGGCACGAACCGGAGCGGGGCGAAGCCGCCGGAACGCTCGTCGTCGTACTCGAGCAAGTAGGCGTCGACGTCGAGTTCGCTGAACAGCACCTCGGCGACCGGGTCGTAACCACCCGAGGCGAAGTGCGTGCTCCGGAAGTTGCCGCGGCACAGGTGCACGCCGACGGTCAGGTCGTCGGGGCGGCCCTCGAGCGCGGCGTTGATCAGCGCCGCATATGTGCGGGGGAGCTCGTTGGGATCGTCGCCCCGGTCGATCGCGCCCTGGCGCATGCCCGGATCGCACAGGTAGGCGAGATTCGTGTCGTCGAGTTGGATGTAGCGGCATCCGGCGGCGTAGAGGGCGGCGATCTCGTCGCGGTACGCCTGGGCGAGGTCCTCGAAGAACTGGTCCATGTCGGGGTACGACTGGACGTCGATCCCAGCTCGACCGCCGCGGAAGTGGGCCATGGTGGGCGATGGGATCGCCACCTTGGCGAGGCAACCGTCGGGCGTGTGGTCGGCGACGAACCGGTAGTCGTCGACCTGGATCGCGCGATCATGGGTGAGCTTGCCGGTCACGGTGATCCGGGGTGGCGCCTGGTGCACCGTCTCCTCGGAGTCCGATGTGGCGGCGATCATGCCCTCGATCGTGATCCCGCCCAGTTGTTGCATGAAGTCGAGGTGGAACCACTCGCGGCGGAACTCGCCGTCCGTGATCGCCTGGATGCCGGTCGCCGCAAGTTGCGGGATCATGGCGGCGATCTCGGCGTCTTCCACGGCCCGCAGCCCGGCGGCGTCGAGCCGACCGGCCCGGAAGTCGGCGCGTGCGGTGTGGATCGCCGGGGTGCGAAGCAGGCTGCCGACGTGGTCGGCACGGAACGGCGGGGCGATCTTGGACATGGCGGGGGTGCTCCTTGTGATGTGCGTGCGTGCTAGATGAGTGTCGACAGCTGGGCGGCGGCCTGCAGCATCTGCGGCAGGCAGTGTTCGATGAGATGCTCGTTGCTGACCCGGACGGCGTTCACGGCGACGGCGATGGCGGCGATCACGTCGCCGGTGTGGTCGTGGACCGGCACCCCGAGCGACCGCAGCCCGGTTTCGAGCAGCCCATCGGTCAACACGTATCCGTCGGCTCGGATCTGCTCGGCCTGCGGTGACGGATCTGCGCCCGTTCGGAAGGCGGTGAGCACGCGTCCGAGCGACGTGATGTCGGCCGGCAGCCGCTGGCCGACCTGGACGGCGACGGCGAGGTAGCGCGACTGGGGCGAGTTGGCGGCCGCCAGGGTCATCACCTCGTCGCCGTCGAGCACGCCCAGCGCGACGTGTTCCCCGAGTGCCTCGCTGAGCTGGTCGAGCGTGGCCTGCGACCGTGCTGCCAGGCTCTCACGGCCCAGGTAGCCGGCGCCCAGGCGCAACACCCTCGGGGTGACTTCGAACTTGCCGGCCACGTTGCGGACGTATCCCATCTGGATCAGGGTCTGCAACATCCGGTACGTCGTGGGGCGCGCCAAGCCGGCGGTGGCGGCGATCTCGGCGGCGCTCCTGCTGGGATGCCGCTCGTCGAACGTCTCGAGGATCGCGAAGGCGCGTTCGACCGACTGCACCGTCATCGCCGTACCCCCTCTGTCAGCATGCGGGGCGCATGGTATTGCATGGTGGTCAGCCTGTCCACCTGTCGACATCGGCGCTTGACATGGGCTCGCTTCGAACGCAGAATGTTCGCAGAGTGAACAATCTGTCCGTCTGATGGACAATCGAGGGATAACGACGGACCAACGATGGGGAAGTGACCATGAGTGTGCAGCCAGCGACGTTCCCGAGCCAGCAGTGGTACGTGTTGGCCGACCGTGCCGAACTCGACGCACTGGGCGACGGCCTGCTGGCGCGCCAAGTGTGCGGCCGGCACCTTGTGGTGTTCCGCCAGGCCGATGGCACGCCGGTCGTGCTGGACGACCGCTGCTCACATCGCGGCTACCCGCTGTCGGCCAGCGACCGGATCGGGGACACGATCCAATGCGGTTATCACGGCTTACAGTTCGAGCCGTCGGGAGCATGCGTGTGGGCCCCCGGCCAGGAGCGGATCCCGTCGCGCGCCAACATCGTCGCCCGACCGGTGGTCGAACGCGGACCATGGCTGTGGGTGTGGATGGGTGATCCCGCCAACCCGGACCACGACCGCTTGCCGGCGTTGCCGTGGCTCGACAGCGCCGACTGGGCGGTCGTGTACGGCATGGAGCCGCTGCCATCGCGATTCGGGCTGTTGGTGGACAACCTGCTCGATCTGTCGCACGAGACGTTCCTGCACGCCGGCTACATCGGCACTCCCGAGGTGGCCGAGTCGCCGATCACCACCACGTGCGACGAGGCCAACGGCGTGGTGTACGCCAGCCGCCGGATGGAAGCGGTCGAATGCCCGCCGTTCTACTCGAAGTCGACCGGGTTGTCGACGCCGATCGACCGGTGGCAGGACATCGAGTACCACGCACCGGGCTGCTACCTCCTGCACGTCCGAGTCGCGCCCGCCGGCGCCACCGACGACGCTCGTGCGGCGAGGGTGGAAGTGCTGTACGGGATCACACCCGTCGACGACCACCACACGCTCGACTTCTGGGCGGTCTGCCGCGACTTCGCCCTGGACGATCCCGACGTCGACGCCTTCGTCTCGCAGATGAACCGTGACGTGGTGCTCCAGGACGTGGCCGCATTGTCGATGATCGAGCAACGGCTGGGTGACGACTGGTCACCGCCCGAGGTGAGCTTCAAGATCGACGCTGGAGGTTTGGCGGCGCGTCGGGTCCTGACCCAACAGATCGTGGCCGAGCAACAGTCTCAGCCGGTCACGATTCGATAGCCCGCGCGTCACGCCTCGAACGGCAGGCCCGCGTACTGCTCGCACAGCAAGGCTTGGGCGCGTTCGGAATGCTCGATCAGCGCCAACTCCGCCTCCTGGAGACGTTGATCGATGGCGGTCTGGTCGGGGAACCGGTGCAGCAGGCTGGTCAACCACCACGAGAATCGGACCGCCCCCCACACACGCCGGAGCGCCATCTCGGAGTAGCAGTCGAGGTAGTGGTCGTCGCCCGACTGGTGCTGGATCAACGCACGCGACAGGTAGAACACGTCGGACACGGCCAGGTTGAGGCCCTTGGCCCCCGTGGGCGGCACGATGTGGGCAGCGTCACCGGCCAGGAACAGATTGCCGTACCGCATCGGCTCGGCCACGAAGCTCCGCAGTGGCGCGATCGACTTCTCGATCGAGGGGCCGGTCACGATCTGGTCGGCGACCGGCTGTGGCAGCCGGGCGCGCAGTTCATCCCAGAAACGAGCGTCGCTCCACGCCTCGACGGAATCATCGAGGGCGCACTGCACGTAATAGCGGCTGAGCATCGGGTTGCGCTGCGAGCACAGCGCGAAACCGCGCTCGTTGTTGGCGTAGATCAGGTGTTCGAGCGGCGGCGTCTCCGACAGCACGCCCAGCCAGCCGAAGGGATATGCCTTTTCGTAGGTGCGCAGGACGTCGGACGGGATCGCCGATTTCGCCGGGCCGTGGAAGCCATCGCAGCCGACGACGAAGTCGGCGTCGATCCGTGTCGCCACGCCGTTGCGACTGAACGAGACCGACGGGTGCGATGACGTGACGTCGTGCAACGCCACGTTCTCGGCCTCGAACTCGTATCGGAGGCCGGCCGCGTCGACCGCCTCGTACAGGTCCTCCTGGAGGTTCGTCTGGCCGTACGACAGGAATCGTGAGCCGGTGTGCTTGGCGATGTCGAAGTAGAAGATGTGGTCACCGCCGTAGGCGATGCCGGTCTCGGTGTGGACATGGCCTTCGGCGTCCATGCGAGCGCTCAGCCCGGCACGACGCAGCAACTCGACCGTTCCCCACTCCAGCACCCCCGCCCGAATCCGGGACAGCACATGGCTGCGGCTCTGGCGCTCCACCACCACACTCTCGATGCCGGCCTGATGCAGCAGGAGCGACAACAGCGAACCAGCGGGACCTGCCCCGATGATCGCCACCTGGGTACGAAGGGTGGTCGGCGACGACATCGGCCAAGTATGACAATGCCGGGGAAAGCCTGACAATCTGGGCGACCAGGAACGACGAGACGAAGCGGAGTATCGGTGATGACGAGGTTGACGGCCAGCGATGGGCACGAGTTCGACGCCTACGAGGTGATCCCGGACGGAGCGAACGCATCGGTCGTGATCGTGCAGGAGATCTTCGGCGTCAACGCCCACATCCGATCGCTCGTCGACCGCTACGCATCGTTCGGGTACCGGGCGATCGCCCCGGCGTTGTTCGACCGGGTCGAGCCGGGCGTGGAACTCGGCTACGACGCCGAAGGCATCGGGCGTGGGCGCGATCTGGCGGGTGCCGTCAAGTGGGAACCGGCCATGCGTGACGTCGCCGCGGCCGCCGCACACGTGGCCGAATCAGGCCCCGTGGCCGTGATCGGCTTCTGCTTCGGCGGCAGCTTGGCGTGGCTCTCGGCCGTCGAACTGCCGATCGCCGCCGCCGTCGGCTACTACGGCGGGCAGATCTACGGCGAGCACCTCGAGCGCGTCCCTGCGGCGCCGACTTACCTCCACTTCGGCGAGCTCGACGGCGGGATCCCACTCGAGCACGTGGAGGCGATCGCCGCCGGCCATCCCGACGTCGTGGTCGAGGTCTACGACGACGCCCAACACGGCTTCGCCTGCGATGCCCGCGCCTCCCACGATCCGCTGTCGGCAGCGATCGCCCTCGGACGCACCCTGGAGTTCCTGCTCGACGTGGGTGTGCGTCCGTGATCATCGATTGCCACGGGCACTACACGACCGCGCCGTCACAGCTCGGCGAGTACCGCGACGCGCAGAAGGCGGCGCTCGCTCTCGATCCGGACCACATCGGCGAGAAGGGCTCGATCGACATCAGCGACGACGAGTTGGTCGACAGCATCGAGCGCAACCAACTGCGCCTGCAGCGCGAACGCGGGCTGGACCTCACGTTGTTCTCACCCACCGCGAGTTGGATGGAGCATCACGTCGGCAACGGATCCACCTCGCAGTTCTGGACCGAGCACTGCAACGACATCATCCGCCGGATCTGTGACCTGTTCCCCGACAACTTCGTGCCGGTCTGCCAGTTACCGCAATCGCCGGGTGTGCCGATCGATTCGTCGGTCGCCGAGCTGCGTCGGTGTGTCGTGCAGATGGGGTTCGTGGGGTGCAACTTCAACCCTGACCCGTCCGGTGGCCTGTGGAACGGGCCGACCCTGAACTCGAGGGACTACTGGCCGTTGTACGAGGCGATGTGCGAGCTCGACGTGCCCGCCATGATCCACGTCTCGGCCACGTGCAATCCTCACTTCCATTCGACGGGCTCGCACTACCTGGGCGCCGACACGACGGCGTTCATGCAGGCGATGACGAGCGGTCTGTTCCGGGACTTCCCCGAGATGCGCTGGATCATCCCGCACGGCGGGGGAGCGGTGCCGTACCACTGGGGTCGGTTCAAGGGGATGGCCGAGGAGAACGCGGTCCGCAAGGACGGTTCCCCTGGCTGGTCGCTGTTGAGCGAGCTGATGGACAACGTGTGGTTCGACACCTGCGTGTACCACCAGCCGGGCATCGACCTGCTGGTCGACGTGGTGCCGACCGCCAATGTGCTGTTCGCCTCCGAGATGGTCGGCGCCGTGAAGGGCAAGGACCCCGACACGGGCCAGTTCTACGACGACACCCGTCGATACGTCAATGCCGCCGACCTCACCGCCGAGCAACGAACGATGATCTTCGAGACCAACGTCCAGCGCGTGTTCCCGCGTCTGGCGCCCTACCTCACCGCCATCACGGAGCGTGCGTCATGAGTCGCAACATCACGAATCGGAATGTGGTCGTGCGCCACATCGACCGCGCCGACTCGGCGGTGGTCGATGCGCTGGGCCAGATCGGCACGGCCACCGTCCACGAGGCGATCGGCCGGGTCGGGTACGTCGGGGTCGGGTTGCGCCCGATCCAGCACGATGTGAAGGTCGGCGGCTCGGCGGTGACGGTGCTCAGCCACCCCGGCGACAACCTGATGATCCACGCCGCGGTCGAGGTGTGCCAGGAGGGCGACATCCTCGTCGTCGTCAACACGGCGCCATCGACGCACGGCATGTTCGGCGACCTGCTTGCGACGTCGCTGCAGGTGCGCGGCGTGCGCGGGCTCGTGATCGACGCCGGCGTTCGCGACACGAGTGACCTGCGGGCGATGGGGTTCCCGGTCTGGAGCCAGTACGTGTCGTGCCAGGGCACCGTGAAGAACACGCCCGGCTCGGTCAACGTGCCGGTCGTGCTGGGCGGGCTGGTGGTCAACCCCGGCGACGTGATCTGCGCCGACGACGACGGCGTGGTCGTGGTCCCGCGTGACGACGCGGCCTGGGCGCTGGAGCAGAGCCAGAGCCGGATCGCCAAGGAGGCGAGCACGCGGGCCAGGCTTGCGGCCGGCGAGCTGGGCGTCGACTTCTACGGCCTGCGCGCCAAACTGGCCGAGCTCGGCGTCGACTACATCGACCTCGGCAGCTGAGCGTCATCGCTGACCGAGGTCGCGTGCGCCCCCCGACCGGCACTTCGGTGACGCTCCACCAGGTTCGGCTGGTGGGCATTCTGGGGCGGGTTCTGAGCGTTCCGACCCGACTGACTTCGTCGGATATCGCTCGCCCGCTGGCTCGTTGGTGTGCGCGATTACCGAGCGGGTTGGCGGCGTGGATCAGGGCAGAAGCGTGAGGTCGCCGAGCCTTGATCGCACAACGGTGAAGTGTCGGCGATCGAGCGTGGCGATGTCGCGGATGCCAAGTCGTTCAGCTGCCGCGATCACCGAAGCGTCGGCCGTTCCGAGTGGGAGATCGCGATAGGTCGCGACAAGTTCAGCTATTCGCATCCAGTCGCTGGCCGCGACCGACTGCGCAAGGAGGTTGCCCGCGGCTAGGTCGCCGAGAAAGCGTACTTCCGCGTCCGCACCCAGGCGTGAGCCGAGGAGGTAGGTGACCTCGGTGATGACCAGTGTCGGGACGATGAGAGGTCCAACGTGAGTTTCGAGCAACTCCAAGCTGGCGGCATGGTGCCGGTCGTCGCGATCGACGTAGGCGTAGAGGGGCCCGGCGCCGACGATCAGTGCGATGGTTGGACCTCGTTGGCAAGAATCTCTTCGATTCGCTCCGAAATATCGTCGCGACCGCTCGCGCCTGCGCCCGCAGCGAGCAGTCTTCGTTTGCCGTGGTGGGCACCGAGCAGGTTCTCGATTGCTTCGCGGGTCAGTTCTGACACGGTGCTTCCTCGTCGTTCGGCCTCGTGGCGAAGGCGGGCATCGAGTTCGTCTGACAGTTTCACGGTCGTCCTCTGCATGTATGCCAGCATACAACACCGTTCAATTCCCGTGGTGGCGCGATATCGAGCACGCCGGCCCACCGTTCGCCGGCGATGCGGCACTGGGAGGAGCGGCTTCGATCGCGATTGCGAGTGACCGTCGGTCGCTTTCGCTCAGGTCGCAGTTGGGGATCTGAGCAGCCACCGTCAGCGCTCCTGCCGGGTGATCTGTGAGTCTGCGTGAAGTTTGCGAGTCCGGCCCAACCGTGAAGCGAGATCATCCCGGTGCGATTCCTCGCTCGGTGTCAGACGGTGACGAGTCGAACCGATGTGCCGAGCGTTTGAAGCAGGTGACTGAGGTCGTTTGGGTCGGACGTGACGAGGGCGATTGAGCTGCCTCGCGCCCAGGCGGCTGCGATGACCGCGACTAGCAGGATGCGGAAAATCGCGGGTTGGCGGCTGATTGCGGTCCGGGCTCGTTGATGGTTCCGGGGAGAGGCCGTCCCGGACCGGTGTTCCGGTCCGGAGTGGGTCCCGGCCCGGGTGCCAGAGCCGCTCTGGCCGTGTCGGGTCAGGCCGGTTGGGCGTCGAGGGCTGTGATGCGGATCAGGTTGTAGACGGCGGCGTTGATCTTGAACCAGGCCTGGTTGCGTTGTCGGCCGATGTAGCGGAGCTTGTGTCCTCCGCCGACGGTCTTCATCCAGCCGAAGGGTTCCTCGACCCGTTTGCGTATTCGCTGCGACACGGTGTGTCCAGGGTGTCTGGTCGTGCGCCCGTCAATTGCCGAGCGACGGTTTCTGCTCACGTTCTGGGCGACGTGCGGAGTGAACCCGAGCTGACGCGTCTTGGCCACGAAGTCCTTGGTGTCGTAGTTCTTGTCGCCAGCGACCGTGCGTCGCCGCTTCGTCTTGGGGAGACGGTCGAGCATCTCGAGCGCCGTGGCGCGCTCGGCGTACCCGTCGGCGGTGGTGAGCTCGGCATCGACGATCAGCGCCGAGCGGTGCTCGATCAACAGATGCCCGGCGTAGCACAGCGTCGCTGCGGTGTTGTTGGACTTGCGATACAAGCGTGCCTCCGGGTCGGTGGTGGAGGCATGGGTGTCGTTCGAGCGCTTCTGACCGTGCCATTGCACTTCGGTGTTGCGGCCAGCCGGCGGCTCCGACGGCGGCCGGTCCTTCGGCTTGAACGACTTGTGCGACGCCCACGCGTTCAACAACGTGCCGTCGACGGAGAAGTGATCCGACGAGATGTAGCGGCGCAGCTTCGCCTGGCGCACCACCGCAGCGAAGAACTCATCTGCGACGTCATGGTCCAACAGGCGCTGGCGGTTCTTCGTGAACGTCGTCGCGTCGAACGCCGCCTGGTCGATCCGCATGTCCAAGAACCACTTGAACAGCAGGTCGTAGTTGAGTCGCTCGCAGAAGGCGCGCTCGGAACGGATCGAGTACATCGCCATCAACACCGTTGCTTTCAACAACATCTCTGGCGGGACGCTGCGCCGGCCGCTCGTCGCGTACATCTCATCGAAGATCGGATCGAGTTCGGCGAGCACAGCGTCGACGACGACCCGGATCTTGCGGATCGGATGATCGGGCGGGATCAGGTCCTCGGTGCTCACCGAGGTCAACATCGCCAACTGCGGATCAGGGGTTCCACGCATGCCCCCATTCTTTTCGATCCCGACGCCGAACGCGAGCACCTCAGCCGAATTTCAGCACCCTGCTAGACGATGCAGACGTCGAAGTCGGAGACGTGACGCAGGGCGTCGGCAACCTCCAGCAGCGCCTCGGATGTCGGCTGGACGAGCGGCGGGTCGTGCGGTCGAGCGCCATGGGCACGGAAGCCGATCAGTTTGATCCGCATCGCAGGCTCGATGGCGGCCAACCAATCGGCGGTGCGGCCAATCAGTTCGAGGTCGTCGTTGACACCGGCCAGGATCAGTAGACGCACCTCGTACAGCAGTCCCAGCTGGTGCAGCAGCTCGATGCTCGCCAGCACCTGAGTGTTCGGCTGGCCGGTCATCTCGAGATGGATCTCGGGATCGAAGCACTTGAGGTCGATCATGGCGCCATCCGTCACAGGAGCGAGGTCGTGCCAGACGTTGGCGTGGGCGGCGCCGTTCGAGTCGACGAAACAGGTCAGGTGGGCCAGTCCGGGGTCGGCCTTCACGGCGGTGAACAGTTCACGCAGGAACACTGGCTGTTGCGTCGCTTCGCCGCCCGATGCGGTGATGCCCCGGATGAACGGAGCCGCCGGGCGGATCCGTTCGAGTAGTTCATCCACACGCAGGTGATGGGGATCGAAACCCTCGAGCGGCTGATGCCCCGGAATCGTCTGCGGGTTGTGGCACGCGACGCAGTCGAAGTTGCACCCCTGCAGGAACACGACGAAACGGTTGCCCGGCCCGTCGACAGAGCTGAACGAAACCGTGTCGGCGACGAAGCCGCCGACCGATCGGACCTTCGGGCGGGCTGCGTGGGGTTGCGTTGCTCCCTCGCTATCGAGGGTCGCGCTCATGGCACCCGATCCGTTTGACCGCCCGCTGCGTGAGGTGGAACGAGTTCTCACTGCCGGCGGCCAGATGGTCGCTGGTGTGGCGGACGACACCGCACTCGGCGATCGTGGCGAGGTCGCTCTTGCGCACCAGGTACCCCGTGATCCGAACGAACTCGTTGCTGTCGAGGTTGAAGGTGAAGTCGCGCATGCCGCTGGCGAAGCCGCCGCGGATGATGTCGACCATCGCCTCCGGATTGCGGAGCGCCGTCTCGTCGACGTGGAAGATGTCGCTGACGCCGGACGCGAACAGGTGATGGTGCGGGGCGCAGGTGGCGATGTGCTCCAGGAGCCCCGGCTCGTCCCCGACCGGGATCCGGGTGCCGGCGGTGACGTCCTCATCGAGGTCGATCCCGCTCTGGCTGTGGAGGTAGCATCGGCCTTCCCCGCCTTCGCAGTACGGCATCGGCCTGGCCGCCACGAGCGCGGCGACCCGCTCGACGACCCGAATCGCGAGTGCGTTCGCCTCGGCGTCATGGCCGTAGCGGGCCTCGCCGGCCCGGTCGCGGTCCTCGTAGGTCATCAACAGGTTGACGCACTCGGCGAGTCCGAAGATCCCGAACATTGCGGAGAACCGGTCGATGTCGATCAGGCCCTCGGCCGCCAGCCAGTGCGTGTCGAAGAAGCGTTGGCCCTCGACCAGCGAGCGGATCCGGGCCTCGGCCAGCTCGGCGGTCAGCTCCACGTAGTGGGGCAACGTCTCCGCGAGAAACCGATCTGAATCGCCACCGTGCAGCAACGCAACCTCTTTGAGATTGAGGCGCACCAGGGTGTGCGCGCCGCCTCCGATCTTGAGCGAGTTGTAGCAGCTGACGGCGGCGTACCGCTCGCCGTGGTCGGCGACCATCATCGGGTGGTTGACGAAGTGCGGCTTGCCGGTTTCGAACACGGTGCGGACAGCGTCCTCGATCAGGTCGTCGGGGGTGATCCCAGGGTCGACCTTGAGCGTGATGTTCGGCACCGCTTGACGCAACGAGCGTTCGACCCGGAAGATCGAGCGAGTGATGCGGCTGTCGTGTGGGCCGACGTCGAGATGCACGAAGGCGTCGGGCAACATCCGGTCGATCCCGATCCAGAACCGGCGCAGCTTCGTGTCGAGTTGTTCGTCGGTGATCTCGTCAGTGACGAACGGCGCCAGCACCTTGTCGAGATCACCGAGGTAGACGGGATACGTGGTCACACTCGGGACGTGTGCGTACATCACCTGCAGGAATGCCAGTGCATCGTCGAGATCGGTCGGCGGTTTCATCTCGAGATAGTCGAGGCCCTGGCGGATCGCCAGTTCGTAGTCGGGAAGGATGTATCGCGCCGTGTACGGGGCGTGACCCTCGAACATGTCGCAGATCACGCGCTTGTCGAGCGCCACCTCACATGCGTCCGACACGGTCGGGCGCGGCAACACCTCGGTCGCCAGCGCCGCCAGGCGACGCAGCTTCTGGTCGTAGGCAAGCGTGCCGTCCTGCACCAACTCCTGGGCGCGAACCGTGAACTCGGTGATCTCCACGATTCGACGGTACGCCCGCCGGACGAACCGGTCCAGGGCCGATGGTCCGCGCACCAAGCGTTCCAACTCGTGTTCGACACCAGACGGAGCGCCGTTCGGGCAGGGACAGCGCACTCGCCCAACGGCAACCCGGATCCGCACACTTCGCCACCCACTACTCACGGTCACAGCGCTGACACGCGTGCAACAGTCTGGCCCAACCCGAGCGCACGGAAAACAAGCGCTGGCGCACCGCTTGGAGATCGCAACGGCGCGTCACACAGCGGTAGGGATCAGCCCATCGAGATAGCGGCTCAGCTGGCGGTGGGCGATGGCGCGTTCCTCGGCTGCGTCGAGGCCGATCGCGAGGGGCCGACAGAATCGGATGGTTGCGAGGGCGATCTCGGTTGCGGTGACCGAATCATCGATCGCACCGTCTCGTCGTGCAGTGTCGATCAGCCGATCGAGCACATCGCCGGCGGCAGCCCGTCGATCGGGCCAGTCCGCGGTGTCGAGCAGGGCGTGGACGATGTTGACCACCCCGAGGCCGGTGTCGATGGCGGCGTGCATGTATCGGCGCAACGCCTCGCCCCCCGTGGCCGAGCCGGCGAGCGCCGCATTGCCCTGGTCGATCGTTCGGTCGAGTACGTCGAGGACCACGGCACGCAGCAGCGCCTGCTGGTCCGGGAAGTGTCGGTACAGCGTGGCGATACCGATCCCGGCGCGCTTGGCGACCGCGTCGCGGGTTGGCTCCCCACCATTCTCGAGGATCAGTCCGATCGCTGCGTCGAGGAGGCGCCGCCGGTTGCGTCGAGCATCGGCGCGGATCGGCCGGTCTCCCGCTTCGAATCTGCCATCTGTCACAAAACGGATTATATTCCTCCATTTAACTCGAGTTCGGACGAACCGAAGGAGATCTCGATGAGCCAGGACGACACCGCGGGAATGATGTCGATCGCCGAGGCGATCGCCGCAGCAAGTCAGACGAAGTCCATCCCGGTGACGTTCGGGCGCTGCGATCATCTGCAGGGGCCGTTCTTTCACGGAACGATGGCCACATTCGACATTGGCGACCTCGTCGTCCCCGGCCGGCTCTCCAACTATCAGCCGGGTCGCATCTCGAACCACGTCTACTTCTCCTCGTTGATCGAACCGGCCGTGTGGGCGGCCGAATTGGCGACGGCGCTGACCAGGTCCGAGGAGCGCGGCCGGATCTACGTGGTCAAGCCGACCGGCCCGTTCGAAGACGACCCCAACGTCACCGACAAGCGGTTCCCCGGGAACGTCACCCAGTCGTACCGCACACGACACCCGATGCTCGTGATCGACGAGGTGCAGCGCTGGGAGGGCCACACACCCGACGTGCTGCAGGCGAGGCTCCGCGACCTCGCCGAACTCCGGGAGCAAGGCCTCGACGTGATCGAGGACTAGCCCATCCGGTCGATGCACAGGGTCGTTGCGTCGGTGTGACAGTTTCGGTCTGACCGAAACTGTCACACCGACACCAACCTGCCTTGCCGCAGTTTCGGCGTCCCGGGACCGGTCGCCCGCCGTCAAGTAGGTTGACCGGCGTGATGCGTGTTGCGGTCTTCGGGCTCGGCGAGGCCGGGTCGATGTTCGCCGCTGATCTTGCCGCCGCCCGTGCGCGGGTGTTGGCCTATGACCCCGCCGACGTGCCGACTCCTGACGGCGTGCAGCGATGCGTCGACCCTCACGATGCGGTTGCCGAGGCCGAGATCGTGTTGGCGCTCGTGTCGTCGGCCGACGCCGAGACGGCGGCACGCCAAGCGCTCGATGCGATCCCGGACGGGGCGATCTACGCCGACCTCGGCACCGGCTCGGCGGAACTCAAACGTCGGTTGGCGGAGGTCACCGAACCACGCCTGCGGTTCGTCGACGTGGCGATGATGACCACCGTCCCCGGCCATGGCCTGGCGGTCCCATCGCTGGCATCGGGCACCGCGGCCGATGCCTACGTGGCGGCGATGACGCCGCTCGGTGCTGTGGTCGAGGCGGTCGGGGCCGATCCGGGGGTGGCGGCCACTCGCAAGCTGTTGCGTTCCGTTGTGATGAAGGGCCTGGCGGGCCTGATCATCGAGTCGATGCACGGCGCCCATGCGGCCGACGAAGCAGCGTGGGTGTGGGGCAACATCGTCGACCAACTGACCGTCACCGGGGAAGGGTTCGTGCGCCGTCTGGTGGAGGGCACGGCAATCCACCACGAGCGGCGCCTGCACGAGATGGAGGCGGCCCGCGACCTGCTCGAGTCACTCGGCGTCGACCCGGTGATGACTCGTGCGACCGTGGAACATCTGGCTCGGGTCGCCGAGCGAGGGGTTCCGGCGTTGCCATGAGCGGTGGCACGCACACCGTCGGCTTGCTGCACCCTGGGGCGATGGGGGTCACGATCGGTGCGTCGGCGCTGGCGTCGCCGTCGGTGGACGCCGTGTTGTGGTGCTCGGCCGGTCGATCCGACGAGACCAGGCAGCGGGCCGAGTCGACCGGGCTGACGGAGGTCGAGACGCTCGACGCACTCGTCGCCGGCAGCGACGTGATCCTGTCGGTGTGCCCGCCCGGTTCGGCGGCCGACGTCGCAGCCGCCGTGGCCGACCTCGGGTTCGGCGGGACCTACGTCGATGCCAACGCCATCGCACCTGCTTCGACGAACGCCATCGGAGCTCACTTGCGTCGCTTCGTGGACGGCGGGATCGTGGGCCCGCCCGCCAACCGTCCGGGTAGGACACGGCTGTTCCTCAGCGGGCCCCACGCCTCAGACGTGGCCGCGTTGTTCATGCACGGTTCCGTCCAGCCGGTCGTGCTCGACGGCCCCGTCGGTGCCGCCTCGGCGCTCAAGATCGCCTACGCGGCGTGGACCAAGGTGTCGGCGGCGCTGCTGCTCGGGGTCAACGCCTACGCAGAATCGCGGGGGGTTGCCGACGCCTTGCGAGCCGAATGGGAGCGCTCGCAACCAGATCTGCCGGCGCGCTCCGAGCAAACCGCCGCCGGTGCCGCGCCGAAGGCGTGGCGGTGGGCCGCCGAGATGGACGAGATCGCCACCGCGTTCGCCGCCGTCGGTCTGCCGAGCGGGCTGGGCGACGCCGCGGCGCAGATCTACCGCCGCCTGGATTCACTGCGAGACGCCGACGACGTCGACCTGGCGACGGTGATCGAACTGTTGCGTGGCCGGGCGGGCGACGCTCCGCAGACCGAACCGTCGTGACGATCAGGCGTCGACGAGCAGCGCAGCGGCTCGGGCGACCACGTCGACGGCGTTCGACTCCACCCGTGCGTGCACCGCTGCGTCAGGGATCTCCTGCACGGTGCGGTTGACCAGCACCCCGGCAACCATCCCCGCCCGCCAACCGTTGACGGCGCACTGCGTGAAGAGCGTGGCGCTCTCCATCTCGTAGTTGAGTACGTGCAGCTGAGCCCACTCATCCCGGCTGCCCTGGAGCGAACGACGAACGTATCCGGAGACCGTGTCGTAGCGCTCCTGGCCCGGGTAGAACGTATCGCTGGCGACGGTGACACCGACGTGACGCCGGATCCCCAGCTCGTCGGCCGCCGCCACGAGCGCCGTGACGCAATCGAAGTGTGCGACCGCCGGGTACTCGAGCGGGGCGAAGTGCAGGCTGGCACCGTCCATCCGGACCGAGCCGGTGGTGACGATCACGTCGGACACATCGATGTCGGGCTGGATCGCTCCCGTGGTACCCACCCGGAGGAAGGTGCGCACACCCAGCTGGCCCAACTCCTCGACAGCGATCGACGTGGAGGGGCCGCCGATACCGGTCGAGCACACGACCACCGGCGTCTCGCCGATCCAGCCCAGGTGCGAGTTGAACTCGCGGTTGGAGGCGAGCGACGTCGACCGGTCGAAGTGGGCGGCGATCTTGGCGACCCGACCCGGGTCGCCGGGCAGGATCGCCACCGTGGCACCCTGCAGTTGGTCACGAGTGAGCCCGAGGTGGAACACGTCCGACATGGCTTCACCGTAGCGGGTGCGCCGGATCCGGCGGCAGGGTCCGACGACCCTGGTGCCGGTCAGCGGCCGGGCTTCAGCGGCGCCCGCCGTCGACGAGGAATTCCTGGGCAGTGCAGGCGCCGCCGTCGTCGGCGGCGAGGAAGAGCACCATCTGGACGAATTCAGCCGGGAGGATGCGCTTCTTGAGCGCCTGGGCCTGCATGGTCTGGGCCTCGCCCTCGGGCGACCACCACTTGGCGAGCTGGCGTTCGGTCACGCACCAGCCGGGCAGCACCGTGTTGACGCGCACGTTGGACGGCCCGAACGTTCGGGCCATCGTGCGCGTGATGCCCTCGACGGCCGACTTGGCGATCGCGTAGCCGGGGAACATGTCCTCCTGGATCATGTAGCTCGACGAACCGATGTTGACGATCGACCCGAGCTTGGCCTCCATCATCTGGGGTGCGAGTGCTTGGATGGCGAAGAAGTAGTGCCGCAGGTTGGTGTTGATCCGGTCGTCGAAGTACTCCGGGGTGACGTCGCGCCAGTCATGGCGCTCATCGTTGGCGGCGTTGTTCACGAGCACGGTCACCCCGCCGAGGTCGGCGATGGCGGATGCGCACGCCGCCCGCAGGGCGTCGATGTCGAGCAGGTCGAGCTCGTAGAAGATCGGCGTGTGGCGCGCCCCCGCCTCGACGCACCGGGCGATCGTGGCCTGGGCGTATTCGGCGTTCTTGTCGACGAACGCCACCTTGGAGCCCTGCGAGGCGAACTGCTGGACGAGTTCGCTGCCGATCCCGTCGGCACCGCCGGTGATGAACACGGTACGGTCGACGAGCGAGGGATACGAGGCGTAGGCGGTCATGGGTTGGGCTCCTGAGCGGAATGGGTGGGCGGTGTGACGAACTGGTACAGCGTGGCAGGGTTGTCGACGAGCACCTGCGAACGCAGTGTCGCGGTCGGGAGCCAGCGACTCAGCAGCGTGGCCAAGGCATCAGGCGCAGGCGGCGCCGCCTGCCCGGGGTGCGGCCAGTTCGTGGCCCACAGCATGCGCTCCGGATGACGCTCCACGAGCCGTTCGACCAGCGCCGAGACGGCAGCGTGGTCTGGTGCCTGATCCGGTACCGATTCGTACGGCGCCGACAACTTGACCCAACAGCATCCCGTGTCCAACAGCCTGAGCAGCGCCGCGAACGAGGCGTCGTCGGGGCCGACCGGCGGCATGAAGCGCCCGACGTGATCGATCACGACCGGGCACGCCAACGACGACAGCAGGTCGACGCGTTCGGGCAGCTCGCGCCCGTTGAGCTGGACCTGCACGTGCCAGCCGAGCTCGGCGATCCGGGCTGCGACGGCGGGCATGCCGGCCCACTCGAGCGCGCCCCCAGGCAGCATGTGGAAACGCGCCCCGCGCCCCGACCGAGTGCAGGTGCGCCAGCGCTGACTCGTCGACGTGCTCGTCGACGACCACGACGAGTCGGGCGTCGTCGCCGAACTCGCCGGCGGCGGCGATCTGGCACCGGTTGTCGAGCCCGTAGGTGGTCGGCTGCACGACGACGACCCGGCTCAGACCCATCGCCTCGCGGATCTGTTGGTACATCGCCGGTGTGGCGTCGGGTGGCTGGAGCAGTGCGGTCGGCGCCACCGGGTAGCGAGCGTCGTAGAAGTGGATGTGCGTGTCGCACGCCCCAGCAGGGAGCGTGGCCGGCCGGTGATCGCTCACCGCCGCCACCACGTGTGCAGGCGTGTCGCCGACTCGGCGTTGACCGCGCGTGGTGGCATCGTGCCCGCCAGCATCGCCTCGATTTGTTCGACCGAGCTGGCGGCCTGGGCGTCGGCGTTCTCGGGCGTGAGTCCGCCCAGGTGCGGGGTGGCGACCACGCCCGGGCGACCGGCAAGCTCGGCCGAAGGGCGCTGGTCGGGGGCGCGGCCGACGTCCATCGCCAGTCCGCCCAGCTGGCCGCTGTCGAGGGCGGCCGCTACGGCCTGCTCGTCGAGCAGCTCGCCTCGCGAGACGTTGATCAGGAGCGCTCCCCGGCGCATCGACGCCAGTGCGGCGGCGTCGATCATGTCGGCCGTGGCCGGTGTTGACGCCGCGAGCGGGAACACGAGGTCCGACTCGGCCAGCAGCGTCGCCAGGTCGACCTGCCTGAACCCGTCGGCAGGTGTCAGCGGATCGTGGACCACCACGTGCAGGCCGAGCGCCCGCAGGGCGTTCGCCAGGTACTGCCCGATCGATCCGAACCCGATGACGCCGGCAGTCTTGCCTGCCAGCTGGAACCCGGGGCGTTGCGGCGGTTCGGCCCCGTGCTGGTAGTCGACCGTGGAGGCACCGATCTGGCGCGCCAGGGCGAGCGCCAGCCCGAGCGCCAGCTCAGCGGTCGACGCCACGAAGCTCTTGTCGGCACGAGCGATCAGGATCCCGTTCGCCGATGCGGCGAGGACGTCGATGGTCGAGATGTCGACGGCGGTTCGCAGCATGGCGAAGAGGTCCGGTGAGCTGTCGAACAAGGCAGGCTCGCCGGGCGTCGAGCGGTGGGCGACGATGATCTCGCACCCCTCCGCAGCCTCGATCAGTTCGGCCGTGCTGAGATCACGGTCGAGTGGGTTGCGGACGACTTCCACCAGCGCCGACAGCGCTGCCAGCGAGCGACCGTAGTAGGCGTCGAGATCCTCGGAATTGTGCGTCAGGAACACCCGCATGAGCTCCGAACCTAGCCGTGATCGTTCAGCCGACCGCTCGATTCGCACGTCCACCGGCGAATCCGGCTCTCTCTCCGGCTCTCTATCCGGCTCGGGACGACACACAGTCGGGGTCGTTGTTGACCTGGAGCGACGCGCTGCTCCGACAGGTCCGGGGCGAGCCACCCGACGTGCCCTCTCCGAGCGAGCGGCCCTGAGGGTGGACGGTATGGTCGGGACGACCCATGACCCACGACCCCGACCCAGCACGCGGAACGTCGTCGAACGACTGAGGAGCACATCATGCCATCGAGCACCGGCCGTCACGCCATCAAGACGCCGCCGCATCACGCCACCTGGAGCCAGTTCCTCGACCTCTGGCGCGAAGCGGATCAGATCGACGTGTTCGAGTCGGCGTGGAACTGGGACCACTTCTATCCGTTGGCGCCGCCCTACGACGGTCCCAATCTGGAGGGCTGGACGATGTTGGCGGCGCTCGCCCAGGCCACCTCCCGGTTGCGGCTGGGGGCGATGGTGAACGGCATGCACCACCGCCACCCGGCGGTCACGGCGAACATGGCAGCCACCCTCGACATCATCTCCGGGGGTCGCTTCGTGCTCGGGATGGGCGCTGGATGGAACGAGATGGAATCGCGCGCCTACGGCATCGAGCTCGGCACGCTCAAACAACGCTTCGACCGATTCGACGAAGGGATCCAGGTCATCCGTTCGTTGCTCGACAACGTGGTCACCAACTTCTCGGGTGACTACTTCACCGTCATCGATGCATGGTGCGAGCCGAAACCCGTGCAGACCAAGGTGCCATTGGTGATCGGGGGGAAGGGCCGCACCCGAACCCTCAAGACCGCCGCGCGATGGGCCGATCAGTGGGACATGACGTTCCCGGCAGCGCCGTCCGACTGGGTCGAGCTGGACGGCGTGCTGCGCGGGCACTGCGAGGCGATCGGGCGTGACCAGTCGTCGATCACCCGGTCCGTGCATCTGGCGTTCCCCGACGACGCCGATCCTGCCGAACTGGCCGACCGGGCGGCGGGCATGTTCGAGGTCGGGGTCGACATGGTGGTGTGGTCGATGCAGGGTGCCATCGACCCAGGGCGGCTGGCGCCGCTCGCCGAGGCGCTCGGGTGACACCGGATCCGGCAGCGATCTCAAGAACGAGCGGGCGCGGTCGATAGACGTTTCGTGAGTCTCTCCACGCGCCCGTCGCGATCCCAATGGATTGCGTTGCTCGGGTCGCTGGCGATGGTGCCCTACTTCCTGATCGACGACCCACTCGCCGCCGGGATCTACTGGGACGTGGCGATCCTGGCCGTGCTCGTGACCGGAGCCCACGGCGCGATGCGCACGCTGCGCCGACCGCTCCCGTGGCTGATGGTGCTGGCCGGGCAGCTGATGTTCCTGGTCGGCGATGCGTCGTGGATCGTGCTCGAGCACGTGGTCCACAGTGATCGTTACCCCAACATCGGTGACGCGTTCTACCTGGGCGGATACCTCCCGATCACCGCCGGACTCCTGATGATGCTGCATCGCCAGCGCCGAGGACGCGATGTCGCGGTGCTGATCGATGGGCTGACCGTGGCGCTCAGCGCCGGCGTGCTGTTGTGGGTCTTCTTCATCGGGCCGGCAATGCTCGACGGTTCGGTCGGCCTGGCGGAGCGGATCGTGAACACCGCCTACCCGTCGGTCGACCTGCTCCTGGTCGCGATCGGCGCCCAGTTGGCGGTACGGATCCACCGATCGGCGTCGACATGGGCGCTGGCTGTCGGTCTCGGCACCCTGCTCGCAGCTGACATCTGGTACGCCTATCTCGTCGGCGGCGACGCCTATACCGACGGTCACCCGGTCGACGCCCTGTGGTGGTTGAGCTACGTCGTGATCGCCGCCCTCGCAGCCAGCCCGCTCGCTGATGAGCTCTCGAACCAGCCCGACGGGGTGCGTCCGGCCAGACTCTCGCCGGCCCGGCTGGCCACGGTCGTCGTCGTGACGATGGCATCGCCGCTCACCATCGCGATCCGTGCGGCAACCCACCGATCGCTGGAGTTGGGAGCATTGCTCGGAGGCTCGATCGTGCTGTTCTCACTCGTCGTGGCCCGGATGGCGGTGATCGCACGACAGCTCGACGACAGTCGCGGTCAGTTGCTGCACGACGCGACCCATGACGCTCTCACCGGGCTCGGGAATCGCACGCTCTACGGCGAGCGGGTGCGCCAGGTGCTGGAGCCGGCTGCAGGCATGCCGCGCCGCGTCGCTGTGCTGTGCATCGACCTCGACGACTTCAAGTCGGTCAACGATTCACTCGGGCACGCGGCCGGCGACCGGCTGCTGCAGACAGTCGGGGAGCGCCTGCGCCTGGTCGTGCGTCGACACGACTCGGTTGCTCGCCTGAGCGGCGACGAGTTCGCGATCGTCGTCGACGAGGAACCGGCCGAGACGGCGCTCGACATCGCCGAGCGTGTGCTGGCCGAGATCGCCAAGCCGGTGGTACTGGGCGACGACGCCACGACTTACCCGTCGGCGTCGATCGGAGTGGCGTTCGGAGAGGCGGGTCAGTCGGTCGACGATCTGCTGCGCGACGCCGACATCGCCATGTACGCCGCCAAGTCGAATGGCAAGGGTCGCTGGGAGGTCTATCGGCCCGGAATGCACCAGCAGGCGATGGAGCGGTTCGAACTCAGAGGCGACCTGGGTTTGGCGCTCGAACGTGATCAGTTGACGTTGCATTATCAGCCGATCGTGACGCTCGCGACCGGCGAGTTCTGCGGGTTCGAAGCCCTCGTGCGATGGATGCACCCCGTTCGTGGCCGGATCGATCCGGGTCGCTTCATCGGGCTCGCCGAGGAGACCGGGCTGATCGTGCCGTTCGGGCGATGGATTCTCGAGCGCGCCTGCGCCCAGGCGATGGCGATCTCGGATGATCCGGACGGGCCGTACATGTCGGTCAACGTGAGTGCGGTCCAACTCCGCTCGACACAGTTGATCCGTGACGTCGAGGCGGCTCTGGCGTCGAGTGGGCTGGCGCCCCAGCGGCTGCTGCTCGAACTGACCGAGTCGGCGATGATCGACGATTACGACAAGGCGGCACGGCTGCTCGGCGACCTGCGCCGGCTCGGTGTGCGGATCGCCCTCGACGACTTCGGTGCTGGGTATTCGTCGCTGCGTCAACTTCGATCGTTCGAGGTCGACGTGGTCAAGCTCGATCAGTCGTTGCTGCGGGCCACGATGGCCAACGACGTCAGCGTGCTCACCGGCTTGGTGGCGATGGCCGATTCTTTGGGACTGCAAACCGTTGGCGAGGGCATCGAGGAACTGGATCAGCTCGACCTCCTGCGCGATGTGCACTGCCACTTCGCGCAGGGTTTCCTGTTCTCGCACCCGCTGCCGGCCGACGAGTTGGAGCGGATGCTGGCGTCGCGGTGAGCGTCGCCCTCAACAGAAGTCGTACAGCGTCTCCGGGTTGGTGACCAGGACTCGATGCCGCGTGGCGGGATCGGGGGCGAATGCGGCGAGCAGGTCGAGCAGATCACCGTCGTCGGGCATGTGCCGCACGTTGGGATGTGGCCAGTCCGTGCCCCACAGGACCCGGTCGGGGGCGGCGTCGATCAGCGCCCGTGCGAACGGCACCACGTCGTCGTACGGTGGCGGGCCGTCGGCGGTCAGCCGTTCGGCTCCCGAGATCTTGACCCAGCACCGTTCGTCGCCCATCAGCCTCAGCAGCTGCTGGAACGGCTCCTGTTCGACGCCCTGTGTCACGGGCACGCGAGCCATGTGGTCGATCACGTACGGGCACGGCATGCGCTCGAGCAGGTCGGCGTAGTGGGGGAGGTCCTTGGCGTCGAAGTGCAGCACGACGTGCCATCCGAACGGCTGCACGCGGTCGACGAGCCGCCAGAACACGTCGAGTTCCGGTGCGCCTCCGAGGTGGGCGACGAAGTTGAAGCGCGTGCCGCGCACGCCGGCATCGTGGAGGCCGGCGATGTCGGAGGTGGTGAACGACTCGTCGATCATGGCCACGCCGGCATACCGGCCCTGCCCCCGGTGGAGGGCATCGACCATGGCCGAGTTGTCGGTGCCGTGGCAGCTGGCCTGCACGAACACCGCACGCGACAAGCCGAGTCGGAACTGGAGGTGTTCGAAGGCGTCGATGCCAGAGTCGGGTGGCGTGTATGTGCGGTCGGCCGAGTACGGGAACCGTGAGCCCGGGCCGAAGATGTGGCAATGCGCGTCGCACGCGCCTGCGGAAGGGGTGAACGCCGTCGGAGGGTGCGGGTGCGGGTGGGGAGCTGGGATGGTGGGCAGGGTCATGACGATCGATTCCTGGTCAGTGCTGGCGCGGGAACACGGTCCCGTCCATCAGCTTGCGTGCGGTGCGGATGATGCCAGCGCGCTGCACCTCGACCGTGCCGTCGTCGCCGACGGTGGCCTCGATGGCAGCGGTGAACTCCCCGGTCGGGTGCTCGATCGAGATCGTTCGCATGTCGGCCCCGACCCGCAGCACGGATGAGGCGGGGGAGTCGGGGAGCAGGGCTGCGGTGGCGACCGACAGGGCGCCCAGCACCCCGATCGCCTCGTGGCAGCGGTGGGGGATGAACGTGCGTGTGTTCAGGTCGCCACCGGCCACGGCGGGCGACACCATCGTGAGCTTCGGGACACTCGCAGCCGACACGTCACCCAGATGCATGAGCGGCCCGGCCTGGAGACGGATCGATTCGAGCTTGGCGCGCAGCGCCGCGTCCTGCTCCAGTTGCTCGGGCGCTTCGGTGCCGGTGATCCCGAGGCCGGCGGCGCGCATCACGACGACCGGCATGCCGTTGTCGATCAAGGTCACCTCGATCCCGTCGATCACGTCGACGGCGTTGCCGGTCGGCAGCAGCGCCCCGCACGATCCGCCGGCGATGTCGGCGAAGGCGAGCTGCACGGCAGCGGCGGTTCCGGGCACACCGTCGATCGCGGCGGTGCCGGCGTAGATCGGCATGCAGTTCGACACGGGGAACGTGGCGGTGGCGAGACTGTCGGTGTTGACGAGGTAGATCCTCACCGACGCCTCGGTGGCGTCGGCGTCGACCTCGACGAGCCCACGCTCGACCGCGAACGGTCCGATCCCGGCCAGGATGTTGCCGCAGTTCTGCTGATCGGTCACGATCGGCTGGTCGACGAACACCTGCAGGAACAGGTACTCGACGTCGGCATCGTCACGCGTGGAGCGGTTGACCACGGCGACCTTGCTGGTGAGTGGATGGGCTCCGCCCAGACCGTCGATCTGGCGCGCGTCGGGTGAACCCATCACACGCAGCAGCAGGTCGTTGCGTTCGGCGACGCCGGCGGGCAGGTCCTCGGCGAGGAAGTACGCCCCCTTCGAGGTGCCGCCCCGCATGAGCATGCAGCGCACTCCGTGCGGGGCGAGGTCGGCGTTCATCTCAGCCGAGCGGACTGACGGCGCCGATGTCGTAGCGGTGCAGGTTGCGCGATGCCACGGGCAGCGTGGCGCTGGTGACCCTCCACCCGGCGATGTGTGCCGAGTCGAGGTGGTCGAGCAAGCACGACTCGTCGTCCCAGAGCTCGTACAGCCGGATCAGGTCGGCGTCGTCGGGGTCCGGCGTGAAGGCGTACTGCCGGCATCCTCGCTCGGCGCACGTGGCGGCCACGACGGGCGCCACGGCGTCGAGGAATTGCTGCCGGGTCCCAGGTTGCATCCGGATCTCACCGGCGACGATCAACATCTGCGACACGGTAGTGCCATGGCGTCGATCGGTCAGGTGTCCGGGTCGTCGCGTTCAGGTCAACGAGGTGGAGCTGGCGATCTCGTGCTGGGCGACGATCGCCTCCACGATCGCGACCGTTTGCTCGGCAGCCGGTCCGGACCCGCGGAATGCCTCGACGGCATCGACCGACTCCCACTGCTCGAAGATGTTGATGCGGTCCGACTCGACCGGATCCGCGGACAGATGGAAGTCGATGCATCCTGCTGCCGCCCGAGCGAGCCGGGTGACCTCCACGCAGTCGGCGAGGTACGAGTTGCGGCGCCGGGGGTCGACTCGCAGGAGTCCGGAGACGATGATCACAGATGAGTTCTATCGTCCCGTGGCGACCGTCGTTCGTGTGCGGTGATCGGGCCTGGCGGGCCTACATTGACGATCATGACGACCGAGGGTGAATACATTCCGAACGCGCTCGACTGGGTGCGAGACCAAGTCGCCGAGTACGAGGCGTCGGGGGGTCAGCGCGCCAACACACTGCGCGACACCGGGATCCCGGTGATCATCGTCACGATGCGCGGCAAGACCACTGGTGCGATCCGCAAGATCGCCCTGATGCGTGTGGAGCACGATGGCGAGTACGCCCTCGTCGCCTCGTACGGCGGGCGCCCCGAGAATCCGGTGTGGTACGGCAACCTGGTGGCCGACCCGAGCGTCACGATCCAGGATGGCCCGGATCCGAAGCCGTTCGTCGTGTCCGAAGTGTTCGGCGACGAACGCGACGAGTGGTTCCAGCGTGGGGCGGCGGTGTTCCCGACCTATCTCGAGTATCAGGCTGCGACCGATCGTGTGATCCCGGTCCTGGTGGCTCGCCCGGCCTGATCACGACTTTTCCACATCCGTGCACATGCTGTACACAGCAGAATTCACAGGTTTTCGGGGCTGACGTTCCACAGGGTGGTTCGTTCACAATGGCGCATGTGAGCACCGCCACCCGCCGAACCCAGCAACGCGCCCGTCAACACGGGGCCAGCCTCGAGCCCGTCGAACGTCGCACATTGGAACGCTCTGGCTGGCGCACCATGCTCGACTATCGCGAGAACCACGTGCGCGGCCTCGACGGTCGGCTGCTGCGGGTCGAACCGGTGTGGGTGGCGGAGGCCGAGCGCTACGACGGGCAGTTGGCGTTTGCCTCGGCGTCGGGTGTCACGCCGTCGGAGGCGTGGATGGCGCTGCTCGACGCCGTCGAGGAAGGCCGCATCGCCGTGTCGCACCGCGTCAGGCTGGCGGCCGCCCGGCTGACGTCGTGACCGGTCGCCCAACCCGTCGGGCCGACCGGACGGGACGGTTGCCTGCCGGTATGCTTGGCGTGGCCTGAGTCGTGTCGTCGACACGTCGGGCATGGTGCCCTCGGGGCATCACTCAGACGCCGTGCGAGTGACCCAGGTAGCGCCTGATCCCATCGATCGTGGTCGGGAGTGTCGGATGTCGAGCGTCGGCGATGTTGCCGTACCTGATCTGTCGTGGCGCGTCGATCCCTCGGCGTGGCGGGTTGTGGTCGCCGTGGTCCGGCGGTTGTTGCCGTACCTGGTGGAGGCAACGCTGATCCCGACTCTGGCGTATTACGTGGGCCTGCTCACGCTCGGGCAGGTGTGGGGGGTCGCAGCGGCGGCGACCTGCACGATTGCCTCGATGGCGCGGCGGTTCGCGCTCCGCCAACCGATTCCCGGACTGCTGCTGCTCGGTTCGGTCGGGATCTCGGTCCGCTCGGGGATGTTCTTCGTGAACGAGAGCTCGTTCATCTACTTCATCCAGCCGATCGTGAAGACCGCCGCGGTGGCGTTGCTGTTCGCCATCTCGGCGCTGATCGGCAAACCGTTGGTCGCCCGTTTCGCTGCCGACTTCTGTCACTTCGGGTCCGACGTCGGCGCACGGCCGGCGATCTCGTCGCTGTTCCGCCGTCTCACCTGCCTGTGGGCGGGCGCACAGATCACGATCGCCGCCGTCAACCTGACCCTGCTGCTGACCGTGCCGCTCGCCGTGTTCGTGGGAGTCGCCGCAGCCACTGCCTGGGTGGTCATGACGGCAGGGGTCGTGATCACCGTCACCGATGCGGTTCGCACGACGCGAGGGGACGGGATCGGCACCGCCTTGGCCCTCGGTGGCAGGCTGCACGCCTTCATCGATCCGCCGCTGATCGCAGCGTGACCGAGTTCACCGAAACGATCGTGATCACGCCCAGCCGACTCCACGCCTGAGATCGCGCGTGCACCCGGGGGGTCGGGCGGTCCGCTTCCTGCGGCAGATGCCACGCGATCAGCGGCAGGGATGAACGACGCGACGGGCCGCTCAAGCCACCGGGTGGCACTCGTCCGTGTCCCGGTCGCGTTGCCGGGCATCGAGCGCCGAGAAATCGAAGGTCGTCATCGCCGCCGGACACCGTCCGCCGGACACCGTCCGCCGGCCGGCGTCGTACGTCTCGACACGATTCGAGCGGGCCGGGTTCGGCTGTTACACCCTGCTGTCATGATGGGGTTCTCCGGCTTCCCCTCCATTGATCTGTCGATTGAAGGAGGTTCTGATGTGTTGTGTTGATCCCGAAGCCGTGTTGGCGGTGTTGCGGGTGGCTGATCCTGATGTGATGGAACGCGACGAGTTGGTCGTGTTGACATCACAGATCTCGGTGTTGAAATCGTGGTGTGAGGCGTTGCAGGTGCGTGCCACGCGCCGTCAACGAGCTCTCGCCGATGCCGGCCGTTCCGAAGCACCGCGTGACGTGCTGAGCCGGCATGGTCGTCAGTCATCCAAGGATGCTCGGACAGCGGATGAACGCGAACAGGTGTGCACCCAGATGCCGGGCTTCGAGGATGCGTTGGCGGCTGGTGTGGTGTCGGCTGGTCATGTCGACGCGATCGCCACCGTGACCCGCAACCTCGACGACAGCCAACGGGCCGAGTTCGCCACCCACACCGCCACGTTGCTGGCTGATGCTGGTCGGCAAGGTGTCGATGTGTTCGAACGCAACTGTCGCGACATCGCCCGCACCGTGACCGCCACCACGTCCGGAGCCACACCCGAACAAGCCCTGGCAGCGCAGCGGGCGAAGGCGAATGTGAACCGGTGGACGGATCGTGAGACCGGGATGGCCCACACCCACCTCGAACTCGACCCGGTCCGTGACCGGACCTTGTGGACCGCGATCCGAGCGTCGCTGGGCAGGTTGCGGGCCTCGGATGGGAATCGGAACACCCCCTGGAAGCAGTTGGAAGTCGACGCCGTGATCTCAGCGGTGCATGGCGGGTCGGGTGAGCGGGTGCCCGAGATCATCGTGATCGTCGACGACACCACCCGCTGCCACGGCCTGCACGACGACACGATCTGCGAAACCTCCGACGGGGAACCGTTGCCGGTGGCGACGGCACAGCGGTTGTGTTGTGATGCCGAGACCGCCATCGCCCACATCGACACCAACGGCGAACTGCTCGCCCTCGGTCGAACCCAACGGACGGCCAGTCGTGCGCAACGTCGGGCGTTGCGCACCATGTATCGCACGTGTGCACACCCGGACTGCACCGTCAGTATCGATGAGTGTCGGGTGCATCACGTCCGGTTCTGGCGCCACGGCGGTCGTTCCGATCTCGACAACATGATCCCGTTGTGCGAACAGCATCATCACCTGGTCCACGAAGGCGGCTGGACGTTGACGATGACCCCCGACCGAGTCGCCACCTGGACCCGACCCGACGGTACCCACCACCACACCGCACCCACCACCGACCGACGACCACACCAACGCCCCGAGCCGGAGCTCGAACTCGTGTGAATGGACGAGAGGTGTGAGCTGAACTCGCAGACCGTCTGGCGATCGGACCTCTGGGGTTCGCCGCAGTGCCGAGCCAGGCCGAGCTCGATCACGTTCTCGAGATCGTCGTTCGCCACCCGGTCGGGCGTGTGGCGGGATGCCGCGAGCGGATCGACGAGTCGACCGGCGACGAGCCGGTCCGCTCCGGCGCGCCCATCGAGCGGTGCTGTCGCGATTGGACCGGGATCGAGGTCGGCCGAGGGCCCCGGCGTTCGAGCTCGGTCAGGCCGGCATCCGACCTGGCAGCGTCGTGATCGCCGTCAGGCGTACATCGCTGGCCGCGGGTCGGCGTTGACGTCGATCGTTCGCCCGGTGGTCAGGGACTCCATGGCGGCATCGATCACCTGCTGGGCGATGAAGGCATCCCAGGTGGTCGGCCCGGCCGCGACGCCGGCTCGGATCGAGTGGACCCATGCCTGGTCCTGGATCCGGTAGGCGTCAGCGAACCTGGCGAACCAGTCGGCCCCGATGAACCTGCTGGACCAGCCGTCGCGGCGTTGCACGGCCCGCACCGGCTCACCGGTCACGGCGTCTCCTCGCGTGCCGAGCACTTCGACGCCGACCTCGTAGGCGAACCCGCCGTCGTCGAATTCCATCAGGGCATGGCCACCGTTGTCGAGCTGACCTCGCAGCAACACGTGGCGGAACGACCCGTCGGACGGGCCCCCGCCGAACGTGCTCACCGAGGTGATCTCGCAACCGGTCAGGAACCGAACGGAGTGGATGTCGTGGACCATCGACTGGCAGATGATCTGCTGCAGCGATCGGGGACTCTCGTTCACGTTGCGGTGGATCGTGCGAATGCAGTCGACCTGGCCGCACTCCCGGAGCGCCTCGACCAGTTGCACGTGGGCAGGGTCGTACTCTCGCATCAAACCGATCTGGATCCGGCGTGCGGGCAGCGACGTCTCGACGTCGATCACGCGGCGAGCCTCGGCAACGGTGGCCGCCAGCGGCTTCTCGCACAGCACGAAGGCGCCAGTCGTCAGGGCGGCGATCGCCAGATCCGGATGGGTCTCGTCGGGGGAAGCGATCACGACCCCGTCGAGGCTGGTGTCGGAAGCGACCTCGCCCGGGTCGGCCGAGGCGCGGCATCCGAGTTCGTCGGCGAGCCGGTTGGCGTTGTCGACGAACGGGTCGGCGACGGCGACCACCTCGACGCCCGACAACGCAGCCAGCGTTCGGGCGTGGAACGACCCCATCCCGCCGACACCGACCACTCCGACTCGCACAGGTTGCATGTCCGCGAGTGTGCCAGCACGGTTCGCCCACACCTCAAGCGGGCGATAGCTCACCCCCGACCAGCGTGCGGCCAGTCGGACCGGGGCGAACGCGCCGCGGACATCCGACTGCACGCCACGTCAACGCACATCGCGCTGGGATACGCCGGGAGGAGCTGAAGCCGGTGTCCGGCGTGTGGGTTGTCGTCTGCCGGTGAGGGTGGCCGGTCTTTCGAACGTGCAGCGACGGAAATCGGCGACGAGCGCACCCGTTGGTGCTGCAGCACGATTTCCGGCGCGAGACGTGCAGTCGCTCCGCGTTCCACGATGTGGACTGGTTTCACATAGTGGAACCGATGATTGACGAAATGTTAGGCTGGCGGAGACGCAAGATCGGCTGACTGGGGAGTGGCATGCAACTCGCACAACGTCTCGAACGGCTCGGGACCGAGACCGCCTTCGCCGTGTCGGCTGCAGCTGCCGACTGGGCAGGCCGTGGCAACCGGGTGTACCCGTTCCACCTCGGAGACATCAATATCGCCACGCCCGGCAACATCGTCGACGCCATGAACCGGGCGATCGCCGATGGCAAGACCGGCTACTGCGCTGCGGCCGGGATCGCCCCACTCCGCGAGGCGCTTGCGGCCAACATCGGTGGCGACCGGGGGATCGCGTTGGAGGCAGACAACATCGCCGTCCAGCCCGGCGGCAAACCGGTGATCGGCAAGTTCATCCAATCGCTGATGAACCCCGGCGACGGCGTGCTGTACCCCAACCCTGGTTACCCGATCTACGAGAGCCAGATCGACTACTTCGGTGGTCGCGCCCTGCCGTATCGCTACCACGAGACGCCGACCGGATTCGGCATCGATCTCGACCAACTGCGCCAGCTCGCCCCGCAAGCACGCCTGCTGATCTACAACAACCTCCAGAACCCGCTCGGCTGCGAGAGTTCGGACGAGGAAATGGCCGAGATCGCCCGGATCGCGATCGACAACGACCTGTGGGTGCTCAGCGACGAGGCCTACTTCGAGATGCGGTACGCCGGCCGCTCGACCTCGATCGCCACGCTGCCCGGGATGGCCGAGCGCACGGTCATCCTGTACACGTTCTCCAAGAAGTTCGCCATGACGGGCTGGAGGCTCGGCTGCGCTGCCGGCCCGGTGCCGGTGATCGCCTCGATCGCCAAGCTCAACACCAACGACGAGAGCTGCACCACGCACTTCGTGCAAGCCGCCGGCGTCGAAGGCCTCCGCGACCCGTCGGGCGCCGTGCCGATCCTGGCCGAACTGCAGCGCCGGCGCGACGCCGCCGTCGATGCCCTGGGCGATGTGCGTGGGCTCACGGTCGCCAAGCCCGACGCCACGTTCTACCTGTTCCCCAACGTGACCGAGATCGTCGAACGGATGGGGTTTGCCGACGTGGCCGACTTCGCGACCGCCGCCTTGCATCAGACCGGGGTGTCGTTCTGTACGCGGCACCACTTCGGCACCCGCCAACCCGACGAGACCCAGCACTACATCCGGCTCGCTTATTCGGGGATCTCGGTCGACGACATCGGCGAGGGAATCGCCCGACTCGCAGCGTGGGTGAACGCCTCGTGAGCGGGCGAGTCGTCGTGCTCGGCCGGATCCCGGAACCGGGCCTCGAGATCCTGAGAGCGACCGCCGACGTGCAGGCATGGGACTCCGACGACCCGATCCCGGCCGATGTCCGCAACGCCTGGTTGGCCGACGCCGACGCCGCAGTGACGTTGCTCACCAACCGTGTGGATGACGACTTCCTCGGTCATGCGCCGAAGCTGCGGATGGTGGCCAACGTCGCCGTGGGCTACAACAACATCGACGTCGCAGCGTGCACCGCCAGAGGCGTCACGGTCACCAACACGCCGGGTGTGCTGGCCGACGCCACCGCCGACCTGGGGATGGCCCTGATCCTGATGGTCACCCGTCGCCTGGCCGAGGGCGAACGCCTGATCCGGTCCGGTGAGCCGTGGCAGTGGGGCATGTTCATGATGCTCGGCACCAGCGTGCAAGGGCTCACACTCGGCGTGATCGGCATGGGCGCGATCGGCGAGGCGCTCGCCACACGTGCCAAGGCGTTCGGGATGAACATCGTGTACCACAACCGGCGTGCCGTGGATCCCCAGATCGAGGCTGAGCTCGGCGCCCGACGAGTCGCCCTCGAGGACCTGCTGGCCACGAGCGACATCGTGTCACTGCACTGCCCGTACAGCGCCGACACCCACCACCTGATCGATGCCGCCGCACTGGCACGCATGAAGCCGACCGCCTACCTCGTCAACACCGCTCGCGGGCCGATCGTCGAGGAGGCGGCACTGGTCGACTCCCTCGCGTCGGGCCGGATCGCCGGGGCGGCGCTCGACGTGTTCGAGCACGAGCCGCAGGTCCACCCCGGCCTGATCGGGCTCGACAATGTGGTGCTCGTGCCGCATCTCGGTTCGGCCACCGTCGAGACCCGCGCCGCGATGGCCACCCTGGCGGCCCGCAACGTCGCTGCCGTGCTCGCTGGCGAGTCACCGATCACACCGGTGCGTTGACCACCCAGCGAACGTTCGGGGACGACCCACGAGGTCGGTCCCGGCCTGTTCAGGCTCGACGACGTGGTGCCGGCGACGGAATCGGCCAAGTGACCCGAGCGGGCCCGCGCCGTCAGTTCGACCGGCGTCAGCCGGAGTTCGACCGGGTCAGAGGTTGTCGAGGATGGCGTTGAACGTGGCGCTGGGGCGCATGGCGGCGCTGACCTTGGCCGGGTCGGGCTGGTAGTAGCCGCCCAGGTCGTTGGGATGGCCCTGATCGTCGAGCAGTTCCTGGTTGATCGTCGGCCACGCCTCGGCGAGTGCCGCCGCAACCGGGGTGAAGCGCGCTGCCAGGACCGGGTCGTCGGTCTGGGCGGCGAGCGCCTCGGCCCAGGCCATGGCCAGGAAGCAGTGGCTGCCGCGGTTGTCGATCTGGCCCATCTTGCGGGCCGGCGACATGTTCTCGTCGAGCAGACGACCGGTCGCTGCGTCGAGCGTGACGCCGAGCACCCGGGCCTGGGTGTTGCCGGTGATGTTGGCGAAGTGCTCCAAGCTGACCGCCAAGGCCAGGAACTCACCGAGCGAATCCCACCGCAGGTAGTTCTGCTGCAAGAACTGCTCGACGTGCTTGGGCGCCGACCCGCCGGCGCCGGTCTCGAACAGGCCGCCGCCGTTCATCAACGGGACGACCGACAGCATCTTGGCGCTGGTGCCGAGCTCGAGGATCGGGAACAGGTCGGTGTTGTAGTCGCGCAGCACGTTGCCGGTGACCGAGATCGTGTCGAGTCCGCGGCGGATCCGCTGCAGCGAATAGGCGCAGGCCTGGGCGGGCGCCATGATCAGGATGTCGAGCCCGCTCGTGTCGTGATCCTGCAGATAGCGCTGGACCTTCTGGATCAGTTGGGCGTCGTGCGGGCGCTGGTCGTCCAGCCAGAACACCGCCTCGGCGCCGCTGGCGCGAGCACGCGTGACGGCCAGCTTGACCCAGTCCTGGATCGGAAGATCGCGGACGTTGCACATGCGCCACACATCGCCCTGCTCGACGTCGAAGCGCATCATCACATCGCCGGTGGACGAGACCACACGCACCGTGCCGTCGGTCGCGATCTCGAACGTCTTGTCGTGGCTGCCGTATTCCTCGGCGGCTTGCGCCATCAGCCCCACGTTGGGGACCGATCCCATCGTGGCGGGGTCGAACGCACCGTGGGCGCGGCAGTCGTCGATCGCCGCCTGGTAGATCCCGGCATACGACGAGTCGGGGATCACGGCCTTGCAGTCGCGGGTGGCGCCGTGCTTGTCCCACATCTGGCCGGACTGGCGGATCATGGCCGGCATCGAGGCGTCGACGATGATGTCGCTCGGCACGTGGAGGTTGGTGATCCCCTTGTCGGAGTCGACCATGGCCACGTCGGGACCGGCCGCATACACATCGGCGATCGCTGCCTCGATCGCCGTGCGCTGACCCTCAGGCAGCCCGGCGATCACGCCCAGCACGCTCGCCCAACCGTTGGCCGGGTTGGCGCCGGCGGCGTCGAGGATGTCGCCGAACTGCTCGAAGACCGGCGCGAAGTAGGCCCGGACGGCGTGCCCGAACAGGATCGGGTCGGAGACCTTCATCATCGTGGCCTTGAGGTGCACCGAGAACAGCACGCCCGTCTCGCGAGCGTCGGCCACCTGCTCGGCGAGGAACGCCTGCAGCGCCCGCTTCGACATGAACGTGCCGTCCACGACCTCGCCCGCCAACACCTTGACGCTGGACTTCAATACGGTCGTGGTGCCGTCCTCGGCGACCAGTTCGATCCGCAGCTCGTCGTCAGCGGGCGCCACCAGCGACTGCTCGTTGGAGAAGAAGTCATGGGCGCCCATCGTCGACACGTGGGTCTTGGAGTCAGGCGACCAGGCGCCCATCGAATGCGGATGCTTGCGGGCATTGTCCTTGACCGCCTTCGGAGCCCGCCGGTCGGAGTTGCCTTCGCGCAGGACGGGGTTGACCGCCGAGCCTTTGCACTTGTCGTAGCGGGCCTTGATGTCGCGCTCGTCGTCGGAGGTGCCGGGATCCGGATAGTCCGGCAGTGCGTACCCGTGCGACTGCAGCTCGGCGATCGCTTCCTTGAGTTGGGGCATCGATGCCGACACGTTGGGGAGCTTGATGATGTTGGCTTCGGGCTCGAGCGACAGCTTGCCGAGGTAGCCGAGATCGTCATTCACGCGCTGTTCGGCCGGCAACAGATCCGGGAACTGCGACAGGATCCGACCGGCGAGCGAGATGTCGCGGAGCGTGACGGGCACCTCAGCAGCGGCGGCGAACGCCCGGACGATCGGCAGCAACGAATAGGTGGCCAGCGCCGGGGCCTCGTCGGTGTGGGTGTAGATGATCGAGGACTGAGAGCCAGAAGATGTCACGATGCGAGGCTACTGGCATGCGGTGATCAGCTCGAAACGGGTCGCCGCCGGCGCCGGGTGGGCAGATCTGCGGCACGATCAGGGAGTGCCGTCGGCTGCAGTGCGGATGTCTCGACCAGTGGCTCGCTCGCCGAGGACTGGCCCGCCACGATCAGGCCCAGTCCGGCGATGACGACCGCCATCGCCGCCAGCATCCCGATCGTCAGCCGCTCGTCGAGGAACAACCACGCCGTCACGGAGGCGATCACCGGGTTGACGAGTGTCATCGTGGAACTCAACCAGATCGGCACGCGAGGAATCCCCCAGTTCATGAAGGTGTGCCCGAGCACGCCGCCGGTCAGGATCAGTCCCAGGAGTGGCAGCCAGTCGCTGGTCACGGGAGCGCTCATCGTCTGTCCGGCGATCATCCCGACCGGGAGCGTGATGATCGCCACCCACCACGCCGTGGCAGCCGTGAACTCGAGTGTCGAGAGGTCGGCTCGGGCACGTTTGGCGAACACGAAGTAGGCGCTCCAGGCGAACAGCGCCCCGACTGCGGCCAGGTCGCCCGCCCCATTCCACTGCGGAGCGCCCGAGGACTGCACGATCACGCCGATCACACCCACGATCGCCAGCGTCGCCGCCAACAGCTCCCTCGGACCCACCCGCTCACCCAGGAATCGGGTGGCGACCACGCCGATCACGACCGGCTGCATGGCGCTGATCGTGGTGGCGTTGGCGATCGTGGTGACCTTGACGGCGGTGAAGAACAGCATCACGTCGGCCGACAACAACAGGCCGGCGGGCATCGAGATCCGCATCGCCCGCATCGTCAGCCGCCGTCCGGTCACGGCGAGGGCGACCGTGAGCGCCACGGCGTAGACGATGAACCGCCAGAAGGCGATCGCCAAGGCGTCCATCTCGATCGACTTGGTGATGACGCCGGTGACGCCCCACGCCGTGACGGCGATGCCGACCGCGATCAGCCCGAGTCGTTGGTGTGACGCGGCCGATCGGCTGGGGTCGGCGCTCACACGTGGCCGTCGAACCAGGTGATCAGGTCGCCGATCGTCCGGTCCTGCTCGGGCTCGTTGTAGATCTCGTGGAACAGCCCGTCGTAGTACATGGCGGTGACCTCGGCGTTGACGGCGCCGGCCTCGAACGCTCGCGATCCTTCGATGTCGACGATCTGGTCCGCCGTGCCGTGCTGGATCGAGATCGGCAACGTCAGCGAGCCGTACCGGGCCGGGAATGATCGCATGGCACCGATCAACGCCGCTCCCAGTCCGGCGGTGATCTTGCCGGTGAACACGAGCGGGTCGTTGCGGTACGCCTCGACCACACGCGGGTCGCGGCTGATGGCGTCGGCGTCGAGGCCTTGGGGCCGGAAACCGGGCGCGAACTTGGCGATCAAGCTGAACACCTTGATCTGGGCCTCCGACAAGGAGCCGTCGACCTTCAGCGCCGGCCCGCTGACCGCCAACCCGCGTACCCCGGATTGATGATCGAGCACATGTCCGACCGCCAGGTTGCCACCCATGCTGTGCCCGAGCACGAACAGCGGCAGCCCGGGATGCTGCGCTTCCACCAGCTGGCGGAACTGCACGAGATCGCGGAGCAACTCGCCGTAGTGCTTGACGAACACGCGCTTGCCCTCGGACTTGCCGTGCCCGCGATGATCGAGGGCGTGAACCGCATACCCGGCTGCGCTCAGAGCGCCGCCGACGTGGGCGTAGCGCCCAGAGTGCTCACCCAGACCGTGGAACAGCAGCACGACCGCTTTGGCTGCGCCGTCGGGCAGCCATGCCTGGTGGTAGATCGTGAGTCCGTCGGCGGCGGTGAAGGTGCCCTCGGTGTGCTGCATGGCGCCAGTCTTGCGTGTCTCGAGGCCGACTCGGCGGCTCGGAGTCCGCTGAGTACGAGTCGGGGTCAGAGCTGGGCGGTGATCAGCGCCAGCAGCTCGTCGAACTCGTGCACGGCGGGGAACTGGGGGAACTCGGCGATCACGTTGTCGGGGGCGTGGAACAGGAACCCGTGTTCGGCGGCCGCCAGCATGGCCGTGTCGTTGTACGAGTCCCCGGCCGCCAGAACCCGGTAGTTCAGTCCGTGCAGTGCCTCGACGGCGCAGCGCTTCTGGTCCGGCTGACGGAGGCGGTAGTCGACGATCCGGTCGTCGTGCACGATCAGCCGGTGGCATAGAATGGTCGGCATCCCCAGCTGCGCCATCAGTGGCTTGGCGAACTGTTCGAAGGTGTCGCTGAGGATGATCACCTGGGTACGGGCTCGAAGCGTGTCGAGGAACGATCGGGCGCCGGGCAGGGGCTGCAGACCGGCGATCACGTCCTGGACGAGCGACATCGTGAGACCGTGTTCGGCAAGGATCGCCAGGCGTCCCCGCATCAGCACGTCGTAGTCGGGTTCGTCCCTGGTGGTACGGCGAAGTTCCGGGATGCCGGTGCGTTCGGCGACAGCGATCCAGATCTCGGGAACCAGCACCCCTTCGAGGTCGAGCGTCACGATCGTCTGGCGTGCATCGGTGGTGGAGGCGTCACTCATCGACCGCAAGTGTGGACGACCGACCCCGAGTTCTCCCAGCCAGACCGACGAGCTGCGATGATGTGGGCCGTGTCGACACGTGACTCTCAACCCGCCGAGTACCAGGTGCTGGACCGGCGGTTCCTCGATCTGATCGTCCCCGGCGCCGAGCTGCGCCAGCTCCACGCCGGTGGGCTCTGGGCCGAAGGGCCCGTGTACCAGCCCGCCGACGACAGCGTCTTGTGGAGCGACGTGCGCCGCAACCGGTGCATGCGGCTCGACGTGGCGACCGGCACGGTCACGCTGCACCTTGCGCCGGCCAACTTCAACAACGGCCATACGCTCGACCGAGAGGGGCGTGTGATCGTGTGCGAACACGGCACACGATCGGTGGTGCGGTTCGAGCCCGACGGTGGGCGGACCGTGCTGGCCGACCGCTTCGAGGGGAAGCGCTTCAACAGTCCCAACGACGTCGTGGTGGGGTCGGACGGATCCGTGTGGTTCAGCGATCCGACCTACGGCATCGACAGCTATGAGGAGGGGTACCCGGCCGAGCCGGAGCAGGCCGGCAGTTTCGTCTACCGCATCGATCCGATCGACGGCACGGTCACGGCGCAGATCACCGACATGGTGAAGCCCAACGGGCTGGCGTTCTCGCTCGATGAGCGGTCGCTGTACGTCGCCGACACCGGCATCAGCCACGTCGTCGACGGTCCACGGCACATCCGCTGCTACGACCTGGATCTGGTGGCCGGTCGGGTGACCGGCGGGGGAGCGGTGTTCGCCACCTGTCCGGTCGGTGCGTTCGACGGATTCCGACTCGACAGCGAGGGCCGGATCTGGTCGAGCGGCCAACTCGGTGTGCACTGCTACGACCCCGATGGGACGCTGCTCGGCACGATCAGGCTGCCCGAGACGTGTGCCAACGTCGAGTTCGGAGGCGTGCATCGCTCGACGCTGTACATGACGGCGACCGGATCCCTCTACGCCCTCGATCTGGCCGTCACCGGGCGGGCGTGATGGTGGCCCGTCAACCGCTCGGGCGCGAGGCCGTTCCGACCGGCTCGGAGGACCGCACGTAGCCCAGCAGCGGCGTGGCTCGCACGCGAGCCTGGGCGCCCTGCGGCGCCGACGTGCGCTCGTTGGCGATCCACGCCGACACGGTGCCGCTGCGAGCGTCGTCGACGGCGAGGAACGTGGAGAATCGGTCCTGGTCGACGAACGGATTGATGAAGCGGGCGAACCGCTGCACGTCACTCGGCCTCCGGGTTCGCACGACCAGCCCGATCCGCTCCCGCGTCGCCACCGAGTCGACCAACCCGGCGACGAGCGACCACGCACCCCAGGCGATCGGCAGCCAGCACACCACGGAGCACACCGTGGCCAGGTTGCTGATCAGATCGACTTGACTCGGCACGCGATCCAACACGGACCGCAGTCTGGTGCCGTCGGCGACGCCGGCCAGGAACTGTTGTGCGAACCGGGCGACGATCAGCACCAACGCACCACTGGCGGCGACCCGCAGCGGCGGTTGCCCGTAGCCGGGGCGGATCGGGTATCGCACAGCGACCACATGGGCCCGCTCCCCGGCCTCGCTCCACGCCCACAGCGAATCCTCGGGTGCGACCGGGAGTTGGTCGAGAACCTGCTCGGCCACGCCCATCACCGATGCGTGCGCCAGGGCGCGTTGCTGGGCGTGTTGGCCCAGCACCGATGCGTTCCCGGGGATCCGCTGGCGTAGCCGTCGTCGGTAGCCCATCCAGACCGCAGCGCGGGAGTCGCCGGCGGGGGTCGGGGACTGCTCGGACCCGGCGAAGCGTTCGTAGGTGCGCGCCGCCAACCCGATCGTCGCCACCAACGCGATCAACACCACTGCACGCGGTCGCCACGAATCGGCGAGCGGTGCGTCGGTCCCCGAGGTGACCGAGACCGTGAGCGACACCACGGCGGCGGCGACGGCGATCGCACCGGGCACGACCGCGGCGAGGGTGAACCGGCGCCGACTGAGCCCGAGCTGGTGAGCATGCCGGGCCACCTCCGACGCGAATCGGCGCCGCCAGGCGCGATCCAGCCGGTGTTGGGCCAGCAACAAGGTGCCGGCCGACACGACATCGTTGAACGCCCGCGAGGCGAGATGGTTGAGGACCTGTTGTTCGTACGGCCTCAGCTCGTCGCCGGCGGCCCCGGTTCCACGGGTGACCACGACCAGCTCGTCGTCGACGACGGCGAGGCGCACCCAACCCCGCCCGGCGAGGTCGAGGGCGGTGGCCGTGATGGCGCTGTTCGGCACGCGGAAGCGGTTGGTCAGCAGGCCCACGATGGCTGGTGTCTCCAGCTCGTGTCCCTCCAGCGGGCCGGGTCGTGAGTCGGGGGCGGTGAGGTCGTCCGTCGGGTCCGGCGGGAGCAGCGCCCGCTCGGACCAGCGATGGTGTGCCCACCCGGCGAGCACCGCGCAGCACGCCACCACCAACCAAGCCGTGGACGGCCGATCGAGCACGGCGACGAGGCCGCCTGACGCAGTGCCGAACATGCGGCCCATCTTGGCATGCGAGCGCCCGACCGATGTGTGCGTCGGCGCCGCATGCCGCGCCGTCTTCGGCGGCGGACGTCGCTTGCCCTACGATCGGTGGATTGTGTGGCGACGACGAATGATCCGGGCGTTCCGCCCCGATTCGTTCTCGGTTCGGCGTGACGAGCTCCGGTCCTTGGTCCGCCGATCACGCGAGGTCGTGCTGCTGGCGGCGATCACCGGTGTCGCCACCGGTGTCGCCGTGCGGGTGTTCGAGTGGTTCGTGGACCGCTGTCTCGAGTTCGTGAGCGAATCCTCGTCGTCGTGGGTCCCGGCGGTCATGCCGGCGGTGGGTCTGGTCGTCTCGGCGATCATCCTCCGCTACGCCGGCGGGCGGGTGTCGTCGGCCACGTCCGACGAGTACCTGCGTGCGTTCCACGATCCGAGCTACCCGGTCCGGCTCCGCCACGTGTTGGCGCGCACGGCGGCCGCCGTGGCCACGCTCGGCACCGGTGGGGCGCTCGGGCTGGAAGGCCCATCGCTGTACGGCGGTTCCTCGATCGGCGCCATGATCCAGCGCCGGCTGCCGCGCCCGTTCCGGGGCAGCGACCACCGCACGCTGCTGGTCGCCGGCGCGGCGGCCGGCGTGTCGGCGATCTTCAAGGCACCCGCGACCGGTGCCATCTTCGCCCTCGAGGTGCCGTACCGCGACGACATGGCGCGTCGAGCGCTGCTCCCGGCGCTGGTGGCGAGCGCCACCGGCTACCTCACGTTCGTCGGCCTCAGCAACACCGTGCCCGTCCTGGCGGTGAGTGTGTTCGACGTGCCGGTGTTCCAGTTCCGGGACCTGCTGGGTGCCCTGCTGGTGGGGTCGACGTGCGCCGTCGGTGCCCGCTCGTTCGCCAAGCTGATGCGAATCGCCAAGGGGCTCCAGGTCCGTTCACTGCCGATCCGTCTGGCGGCCAGTGGCCTGACGCTGATCGGGCTGTTCATGGTGAGCGAGCAGCTGACCGATCTGCCTCTGAGCCTCGGGTCCGGCTACATCGTGTTCCGAGACTGGCTGTTCGTGGAACCGTCGATCTCGCTCTGGCTCCTGATCGCCGTGTTCGCGATCCGTTGCCTTGCGTCGGCGGCGACCACAGCCGGTGGTGGGGTGGGAGGGGTGTTCATCCCGCTCGTGGTCGCTGGAGGGCTGGTGGGCCGGGGCGTGGCCGAGATCGTGCACCCGGCTCGCTTCACGCTGTACACGCTGCTCGGGATCGCCGCCTTCCTCGGCGCCGGATATCGCGTGCCGCTGGCCGCGGTGATGTTCGTGGCCGAGACGACCGGCAAACCCAACTTCGTCGTGCCGGCGCTGTTGGCGGCGGTGGCTGCCGAGCTGGTGATGGGTGGGCAGTCGATCACCGCGTACCAGCGCGACAGTCGCGTCGAGCGGGTCGAGGCCACGGAGTCACCACCGGGCGTGTGACCCGCTGGTACGGCCGCGCCCGCACCGACTGCACACCGACCGCACACCGACCGTCACGTCAACCGCCGAGCAACTGGTCGAACACGAAGTTCGACTGTTTGACAGCACCCATCGTGGCGCACGAGGCGATCGAGTAGCGGTGCCCTGGGTACAGCACCACGTCGTCGGCGACACGGCTGAGACGGCGCAGGCTGTGCATCATGTCGACGTGGTTGCTGCCCGGCAGATCGGTCCTGCCGCATCCGTCGAGGAACAACGTGTCGCCGGACACGAGTTTGCCTGCCACCATGAAGCATTGGCTGCCCGGCGTGTGGCCCGGGGTGTGCACGAGTTCGATCTTGATCGCGCCGACCTCGACCACGTCGGCCGAATCGTGTGCCGTGAGTTGGTCGCTCGTCAGCCCGGCGGTGCGCTCGATCCATTCGACCTCGTCGCGCTGCACGTGGACCGGGCAGTCGAGCTGCTCCAACAGGCCGGCGACGCCGATGATGTGGTGGCCCATGATCGATCCCCCGATGTGGTCGGCGTGGTAGTGCGAGGCGAGCACGCCGACCACGTCCATGCCGTCGGAACCGACCGCGGCGACCAACTCGGCCGGGGCGTAGGCGGGGTCGACCAGCACACATTCGCCCGTCTGGCGGTCACCGATGGCGTACACGAAGTTGACCATCTGGGCCGCCATCTGATCGCCGACGGCGAAGTCGCGGCCCGAGAGCAGCTGTCGGAAGTACAGCCGGTCGTTGGCGGATGTGTCGGCAGCGGAACCCATCGCGCCGAGCGTACGCTTGCCCGCCATGGCTGACACGATCCGCACCAGCGCCGACGTGGGGCTCCTCGAAACACTCACCGAGGGCCAGATCGTGCCCTTCGGGGGCGATCGATACACCACGGTGTCACCTGAGCTGGCGTCCGCATTCGTGGCCGGCGATCGGCTGATCGTGGAACCGTCGGCCGGAGCGCTGCTCCACATCCCCGCTGACCAGCACGCCATCGCCGCAGCGGCGGTGGCGGGCGCCACGCACGCGTTTGCGGCACTTGCGGCGTGCTCCGACGACCAGATCACGCACTTCTTCGAGGCGTTCGCCGATCGTCTGGCCGACGACGCCTCGTTCTCGCCGATCGCTGCCGCCAACCTCCAGGACATCGAGCGCGCCCGCCAGCGGGGGCGGGCCACCGGACGGCTGGAACTGTCAGCGTCGATGCGGGCCGGAATGATCGACGGTCTGCGCGGTTGGGCCGCCAGCGCGCTGCGGCGTACGCAACCGGTGGGGGAGGTGCCGCACGAGGGTTGGACGGTCTCGGCGTGGCGTGCGCCGCTTGGCGTGGTCGGTTTCGTGTTCGAGGGCCGCCCGAATGTGTTCGCCGACGCGGCCGGGGTCGTCCGCACGGGGAACACCGTGGTGTTCAGGATCGGGTCCGACGCACTGGCGACCGCCAGGGCGATCGTGACCCACGCCTTGCATCCGGCGCTGGCATCTGCCGGCCTGCCGTCGGGAACGGTCAGCCTGGTCGACTCCGAGTCGCACGCCGCCGGATGGGCGCTGTTCGCCGACCGGCGCGTCTCGCTCGCCGTCGCCCGCGGTTCCGGCCCGGCGGTGTCGCAACTCGGCGCCGTGGCGCGCCAGGCCGGTGTTCCGGTCAGCATGCACGGCACCGGCGGGGCCTGGCTGATCGCTGCCGCAGACGCCGATGTCGCCCGCTTCCGGGCTGCCGTTCGGCATTCGCTGGATCGCAAGGTGTGCAACACGCTGAACGTGTGCTGCGTGGTGGCCGAGCGCGCCGCCGAACTGATCCCGGCGCTGGTCGCAGGCGTCGTCGACGCTGCAGCCGCTCGAGCGGTGGGGGCGCGTGTCCACGCCACATCGCAGGCCTGGGCATTCGTCGACGCCGACCTCCGGGCGTGCCGCAACGTCGTCGTGCGGGCGGCAGGTGCGTTCGAGGAACCGCTTGTGAGCGAGGCGTCGATCGACCAGCTCGGCCACGAGTGGGAGTGGGACGGATCGCCCGAACTGATGCTGCACGTGGTGGACGATGTCGACCAGGCGGTCGCTGCCTTCAACCGCTTCAGCCCGCGTTTCGTGGCGTCACTCGTCTCGGAGTCGGAACCGCTCCATCAGCGGTTCTTCGACACGATCGACGCGCCGTTCGTCGGCGACGGGTTCACACGGTGGGTCGACGGGCAGTACGCACTCGACACCCCTGAGCTCGGCCTGTCGAACTGGGAGGGTGGGCGCATGCTCGGCCGGGGCGGGATCCTGTCCGGGGACGGCGTCCACACGATTCGCTACCGAGCAGCGGTCAGCGATCCTGAGCTGCATCGGTGAGCGGGTCGGTCAGACCCACACGCCGTTGATGTCGACGACCAGGTTGAGCGGGTTCAGCGTGAACAAGCACAGCTCGCCGCTCTCGCTGAGCTTGATCATCGCACCGTTGGCCGAGACCGACTGGGTCAGCGAGAGATTGACGTTCGACGAGCCGGGTCGCGCTCCGCACGGGTAGGCGGTGATGAAGCCCGGAATGCCGGTGCCGACGGCGGTGATGTTGACCGATGCCGCCTTGGCGCCGAGCGGCACACCTTGACGGCCGGCGACCTGGAGCCGAACCATGGCGCCGGCACCGAGCGGTTGGCCTCCGGTGACTTCGTTCAGGGCCGAGGCGCCGATCCGGCTGTCGAACATGCGGACCGGCGAGAGCGGCTGGTAGTCGTTGCCGCCGTCCACGACGAAGTAGCCCGTGAGGTCGATCGCCACATCGGCCCCGATGCTCGACTGGACGCACACGGTGCCGTCGGCCGACACCGGCGTGACCACCGTGTTGGCCCGGATGTCACCGGGGCGGAAGTTGACCGACGAGATCTCGGCGGCGGACGCCGCTCCGCACGGGTAGACACGCACGAAACCGTGCCAGTCCGGCTCGATCGCCGTGAGGTTGATCACGACCGCCGTGGAACCGGCGGGTGCACCGTTGGCCACGCCGGCGAGGGTGAGCGTGCGCTCTTCACCCGCACTCCAACGGCCGCGTGGGTCCTGACGGGAGTCGTACAGACGGAAAGGCGTGGTGGGCACGAATCCGGAGCCGCCATCGGTGCGGTAGTACCCGTTGATGTCGACGATCACGTCGGTCTCACCGAACGAGTAGAGGCACATCGCCCCATCGCTCAGCGGCACGAACGTCTGGTTGGCAACGGTGTCGCCCGGTGCGTAGCCGAGGGTGCTCACCTGGGGCACCTCGGCGGTGCAGTTGTAGGTGGTGAGGAAACCGGCCGAACCGGCCCCGGTCCCGACGAAGTTGGCGCTCACGGCGACGACCGAGGGGTCATCGGTGACCTGGATCCGACGCATCCCGCGGGCCTCCATCCGCGTGCTGCGCAGGTTGCGCCGGCTGTCGACGAAGCGGAACGGGGTGACCGGCTGGAAGCGGGCCGTGGCTGTCGTGGGGGTGGCCTCGACCGGGGCCGGCGGCGGCGTCGGCTCCCCGACCTGCAGCGGAGCGTTGCGGTCGACTTGGAACGACCATGTGGCGTTGCCGCCGTTCGAGTTGATCGACACCGAGTAGGCGCCGTCGGCGAGTGGTTCCCTGGGCATCACGATCACGGCGTTGTCGCCGTCCAGAATCGCACGGGCGGTTGCGTCCGCCACGTTGCCCTTCTGCAGGACGCAGGTCGAGATCGGACCGTTGGGGCCTGTCAAGACGGCGTCGGCGGAGGTGACGTCGTTCGGCATCAGAGCGAACAGCGGCAACCCCGCTGCGCCGGTCCAGCCGCACATCGTCAGCGGGTTCGGGAATTCGGTCACGAACGAGTGCAGCGGCACCGTGGCGCCGTCACCAGGGAACGTGATCGGGGTCGAGGGGCGCGGGGTGTTGTCGAGACCGCGGATCACGTCGAGCGTCGCACCGGAGTGCCACGGTGTGGGTGTGTCGCCCGACGCGCACAGGCCGAAACCCGTGGTGCGCAGGTTGTTGCGCAGGATGCCGATCGCGTGGAACGGGCCGGTCATCCAGAGTTCGATGTGATTGCGGGGGGTGGCGCTGATCGAGCTGCTCACGGCCACGTTGCCGGAGTTGCCGGCCGTGTCGCCGCCCGACGTGTAGCCGGCCTTGCCGGGCACCTCGTCGTGGGCGATCCCGTTCTGGAGCATGTAGCACGAGTGCGCCTCGGCCTGCGCCGACCACGTGGCATCGACGCCGACCGGATCGAGCCCCGACATCGCCCGGTAGGTGTTGACGACGCCGAGCCAATCGGTGTCGGCGACTGCCGCCGACGCCGACGGTGACGGTGTGACCAGCGTCATCGTGGGTACCAGTGTGGCGACCGCGAGGGCGACCGACGAACGATGTCGCCGACTCCGCGGACCGGAGCTACGAAGCGCTCGAAGCGCTGCAGTGAGGTGCGTCACGCAGGGTGCATCGGTCCTGGCTCGGGGCCGCTTGATGAACTTGAGCCAATCTTGCCTGTGATCTGACGCACCGGCCGGTTCCCTGTCACGATCTCGTCTGGACTCGACGCTCTGGGCGTCTGGCGAGCCGCGGCGGGTACGGCGATCCGGCCCGACGGCGCTCGTGGGATGGCGGTCGCTAGCCTCGCGGTCCGTGGCGAATGGCCGGGTCAGCACCCGATCCGGGCGGTGGGTCGGTTCGGGGGTTCTGGTCACGTTGGCGGTCGCGCTGACGATGCCGATGGCGGCGTGCTCGCCGGATCAGAATCCGGTCGCTGCCAGTGCTCGAAGGACCCCGGTGATCGCCGAGGGCGGCACCGACACCGCCGACGACGTCGTGACGAGCGCGCCACCCGAGGTCGACACGACCGGAGCCGATCCGACGGTGAGCGTCCCGTCGGACGGCGCTGCCGCTTCGACCACGACGTCGCCGGGCAGCCCGACGACGGACGCCGAGGCGGGCCCGGCGTCGCGGTCGGTGGGGGATCGTCGCTACCCCGAACTCGGCTCGGCAGACCTCGATGTCGAGCGCTACCTCGTGGCCCTCGACTACGACCCGGCGTCGGCAACATTCGACGGCCGGGTCACGATCTCGGGCACGGTCACGGTGCCCACCTCCGAACTGGCGCTGGACAGCGATGGGCCGATCATCGACGGCGTGACGACGGACGGTAAGGATCTGACGTTCTCCACCGAGGACGCCGAACTGATCATCCAGCTCCCCGAGGTGATTCCGTCCGGTGGGCCGTTCGAGGTCGCCGTGGAGTTCTCGAGCGCGTTGCTCGACGGGTCGCAGTTGTTCTTCGACGATGCCGGCGTCTTTCCGGGGATCGACGACCCCAGTGGCGTGTGGGCGGTCAACGAGCCGGATGGGGTGAGTCGCTGGATGCCGGTCAACGACCACCCGACCGACAAGGCGACGTGGCAGTTCGCGATCACCGTGCCCGCTCCGATGGTCGCCGCCTCGAACGGCCGACTCGTGGACTCGACCATCGCCGGCACCGACACCACCTGGTTGTGGGCCCAGGACGAACCGATGGCGACGTATCTGGTGTCGCTGTTGATCGGGGACTACCAGATCGTCGATGGCGGCACCTCGTCGTCCGGCATCCCGCTCACCGACGTGGCGCTCAGCGCCAGTGCGGACGACCTCGACGCCTATCGGGCGATCACGGATCGACAACTCACGTTCTTGGCCGACCTGTTCGGTCCGTACCCGTTCGATCGGTACGGGATCGCGATTGCCGACTCGCAGCCCGGACTGGCGATGGAGACCCAGGGCCGGTCGATGTTCAGCGCCGCCGACCTGAACGGCGATGTCGGATACCTTCAACACCTGTTGTTGTCACACGAGCTCGGTCATCAGTGGTTCGGCGACGCCGTGTCCCCGGCGCAATGGGACGACATCTGGTTGAACGAGGGGTGGGCGACGTATTGCCAGTGGCTCTGGCTGGACGAGGCAGGGCTGTCGTCGATCGACGACGAGGCAACCGCGGCGTTGGCATCGATGGACGGAACCGGGGGGCCCGTCGATCAGCCCGAGCAGCTGTTCGGGCCGGTGTCGTACGGCGGCGGTGCGGCAGCCCTCCACGCCCTGCGGCTCACGATCGGCGACGAGCACTTCTTCGAGGGGGCGCGGACGTGGGTGAGGACGCACCTCGACGGGTCCGCGACCACGGCCGACTTCGTGGCCGTCATGGAGCAGGTCGCCGGGCGGTCGCTCACCGCCTGGTTCGACGACTGGGTCGCCGCCGATCGCCAACCGACGACGTTCCCCGGTCAGTGATCGAGCCTGCCCGGTGACGTGGCTGGGGCCGGTCCCGCTCAGTGCCGGAGCAGAGCGTCGATGATCCCGCCCCACAGCCGGCTGCGCTGACCGGTCTCGGCTTCGACGGCATCGGCGCGCGAGGCGCTCACCCGTGCCGAGTTGACGCCCAACCAGCGCAGCGGCTCGGGCTCCCAACGCCGGCTCCGGTGCCCGACCCAGGGCAGCTGCACCAGTTCGTCGTCGCCGTCGCGCGGACAACCGGTGATCAGCGCTGCGAGGGTGCGGCCCGCCAGATGCGTGGTGGCCACACCGTCGCCCACGTAGCCGCCTGCCGTGGCCATGCCGGTGCGACGGTCGAACCGCACCGAACACGTCCAATCTCGCGGTGCGCCCAGTGCGCCGCCCCAGTGATGGGTGACCGCCACGTCGCCGAGGATCGGGAACAGCTCTCGCAACGTCGCCGTGAGCAGTGATCGCACCCCTTCGTCGGTGTCGAACTCGGGGCGCACCGCCGACCCGAAGTGGTACGGCGCCCCGCGCCCGCCGAAGGCGATCCGGCCGTCGCTCGTGCGCTGCCCGTAGATGATCATGTTGCGCTTGTCGTGGAACGTCGGCCGATCCCCGAGGCCGATCTGGAGCCAGGCCTCATCGCTGATCGGCTCGGTGGCGACCATGAGCGAGTAGATCGGCAGCAGGTCTCGGCGGTGCCCGGGGATCTGCGACGTGTACCCCTCGGTGGCGCGGACCACGATCTCGGCCTTCACGGTCGCCTGCCGGGTCGTCACTTCCCCGGTGGCGATTCCGGTCACCTCGGCACCTTCGTAGATCGTGGCGCCGGCCGCCTGAGCAGCCCGGGCCACGGCGTGGACGAGCCGGAGCGGATGGACCGTCGCACAGTGCGGGTTGAACATGCCGCCCAGCACGTCGGTGGCATTGCAGTGCGAACGAGTCTCGTCGGCGCCGAGCCGCACGTAGTCGTCTCCGAAACCGAGTTGGCGCATCTCTTCCACGAGCGAGTCGACCCGGGCGAGCTGCGGCGGCGTGCGCGCCATCGAAATCGTGCCGCCGCGGTGGACGACGTCGGGTATCCCGGCCGACTCGGCGAACCGGGCGACGGCGGCGACGGTGTCGTGCATCGACGACTGGAGCCGGCGGACCGGACCGACGCCGTGTTCGTCGGCCATTGCGGTGAGGTCCATCGGCAACAGCGCCGAGCACCACCCGCCGTTGCGACCACTTGCGCCGAACCCGATCATCGACCGTTCGAGCACGGCGACGCGCAGTGTGGGGTCTCGTTGGAGCAGTTGCAAGGCGGTCCACAACCCGGTGAAACCGGCGCCGACGATCGCCACATCGACGTCGAGGTCGGCATCGAGGGCGACCCCGCTCGCCCGCTCGGCGGCCGGCATCGTGTCGGACCACAGCGAAGGCGCTGATCGCATCGCTGTGCCCCCCGACCGACCGGTGCCATCCAACATCCTCGTAGCCTACGACGTGGCGCCTCGCAGCCCGAGATGCCCGTGACGCCGACAACTCGCCCGCACCTGACCTGTGACCCCGACGCTGTGACACCCGACGCTGTGACCCCCGACGCTGTGACCCCCGACGCTGTGACCGTGCGCCCCGGTTCGCCGCTTCCTCCCCCGACCTCCGGTCCGGCGGGCTGGTACCCCGATCCGGTGAGCGGCGGCGTGCGGTACTTCGACGGGTATCGCTGGCAGGTCGCCCCGACCTTCGCCGAACGAGAACCGCACCCCACGCTGCCGTTGCAGGCGGCGCTCGGAGCACTGCTGATCCTGCTCGTCTCGCTGCTCGGAGGGCGAGCGATCGTCGACGCCCTCGTGCGCTACGACTGGCCCTTGATCGCCTACATCAGCCTGCTCGTGGTGATGGGCTACGGCCCGTCGTTGATCTGGGCGTGGTACGTCCGGCGCCGATGGGGGGACGGGAGGTGGGCCGGCCTCGGATGGCGGTTGCGGTGGGCCGATCTGGGATGGGGGCCGCTCACGTGGCTCGCCGCGATCGGCACCCAACTCGCCATGGCGGCGATCGTGCTCGGCTTCCACATCCCGCTCAGCAGCAACGTCGACGACGTGTCCGAACTCGGCGTCGACCGGGCGTATCTGGTCGCCACCGTGGTCGCCGCCGTAGTCGCCGCTCCCGTCGTCGAGGAGTTGGTGTTCCGAGGGATCGTGATGCGCGGCTTGCTGCAGCGCATGCCGACGGTGGCGGCGATCGGTCTGCAGGGCGTGCTCTTCGGCGTCGCCCACGTGGACCCGGTGCGCGGCGTTGGCAATGTGGGGCTGGCGATCATCCTGTCGGGTGTCGGGTGCGCGTTCGGCGCCTCGGCCTACTTGGCCCGTCGACTCGGCCCCACCGTCGTGGCACATGCGATCTTCAACGGTGTCGTGATGCTGGTCGTGCTGACCGGCGTCCTCGACCGCGTCGACACCGACGCACTGACAAACGACCTCAGCATGCTGTCGCGGGTGGTGCTCCGGGTCGTGACCGAGATCATCCGCTGAGCACGCGGTTGTCGATCAACCGCACCGCGCCGAACCAGACCGCCGTCAGGACCACGGCCGGTTGTTCGAGCAGTTCGATCGGTTCGAGCGTGTCGGAGTCGACGACCGACACGTACTCGACCGAGGCACGTGGCTCGGAACGCAGGCGATCGAGGGCGACGGCCTCCAGGAGCGAGCTTCGCCGCTCGCCGGCCGCGAACGCCTCGGCCACATCCTGGAGCGCCTCGGGCACGACGACCGCTGCTGCCCGATCCGGTTCGGTGAGACGCACGTTGCGGCTTGAACGCGCCAACCCGTCGGGCTCTCGCACGGTGTCGAGCCCGACGATCCGCACCCCGAGATCGAGGTCGGCCACCATCCGCCGGATGATCGCCAACTGTTGGAAGTCCTTCTGCCCGAACACCGCCACGTCCGGGTCGACGGCGCCGAACAGTTTGGTGACGACGGTGGTCACGCCGCGGAAGTGACCGGGCCGCATCGGACCCTCGAGCCGATCCGCCAAGGCTCCCGGCTCGACATGGGTCTGGAAGCCCGAGGGGTACATCGTCGCCGCCGTGGGTGCGTAGACACCGTCCACGCCCGCCGCCCGGCAGGTCGCAAGGTCGTCGTCGATCGGGCGTGGGTAGGCGTCGAAGTCGGACGCTTGGTTGAACTGCAGCGGGTTCACGAAGATCGTCACGACGACCGCGTCGGCGTGGCGTCGCGCCTCCTCCGCGAGCGCCAAGTGGCCGGCATGCAGAGCGCCCATGGTCGGGACCACGGCAACGGTGCGGCCGTCGCCGCGTCGCTGTCGCGACCACTCGCGCATCGGACCGGGTCGATCGAAGACCTGCATGCCGGCGAGGATACGTCCCCGCTTGCACGGTGGGTCAGTGGGCGATGTAGGCGCTCGGGAACAGGTCCCGGTACGCCGGCCCCTGACCGACCCGGCGTGCGGTGACCACGGCATCGACGCAGGCAGCCGCGAACACGTCGGCAGCGGCAGCGAAGATCCGGTTGAGTGCGACCGTCCGCGAAGCGCCGCGCGGTGCCAGTCCACTCGACACCGACGGCAGTTCGAGGGTGCCCGTCGACGCCCCGAAGATCGTGTCGCCGTCGGTGAGGGCATGTGCCGGGCGGATCGCTCGCGCCAGGCCGTCGTGGGCGCTCATCGCCATGCGCGACGTCTCGGGTCGCTCCAGTCTGGCGTCGGTGGCGACGACGCCGACGGTGGTGTTCAACGGCATGGTGTTCAACGGCATGGTGTTCAACGGGATGGTGTTCAACGGGATCTCGGACGATGTGGACGGGCCGAGTGCAGCGGTCAAGGCGGCTCGCTCGGCAGCAGACCGGCGCCGCAGGCCGCGCCACCCACCCCAGGGCAGGCCGGTCGCCGGGTCGACCAACTGCCCCGACGCATTCACCACCGCCAACGCGGCGACGGTGACGACCTGGTCGTCGATGGTGATCTTGGCCGAAGCCATGCCCACCCCACCCTGCAAGCCGCCCGCCCTGGCCCCGGTGCCGGCGCCGACGCTCCCACGCCGTGGCGGACGGGTCTGGTCGGCCGCTTGCTCGAGCGCGGCAGTGCCGAACTCGGCGGTCGGTCGGTTGCCGAACGCACCCCCACGGCCGAGATCGAAGATCACCGCGGTCGGGACGACCGGGACCACATGGTCGGGCTTGGTCCCCACGGCCACACCGAGGTGGCGGTGTTCGAGGGCGTTCATCACGCCGTCGGCAGCGGCCAGGCCGTAGGCGCTCCCACCGGTCAGACAGATGGCGTGGATGCGGTCCACCAGGTTGCGGGGGTCGAGCGCCTCGGTCTCGCGGGTGCCGGGACCCCCGCCGCGTACGTCGACCCCGACGACCATCGACGTCGGTGCGAACACCACCGTGGTCCCCGTCGCCCAACCCCTGGTCGTCCGCTGGTGGTGCCCCACCCGCAGACCCACCACGTCGGCCAGCGATCCGGCACCGAACTCGTCGTCGCTGCTGCGGTCGGGCACGCACGCACCGTACCGTGCGGCCGACCGCCGATCATGTCCCACGCCCGGCGAGGCGTCGACCGCGACCGACCATCGGTAGCGTGGAGACGATGTTCCACGACGGGCCGTTCCCGACCGGCGTTCGGGCGCGGATCTCGGCTCGGGTCAAGAGCCGCATCGGCGACATGATCCACGATCTGCGCGAGACCACGCTCGTGTGGGCGGCGATCGGGCCCGACACCATCCGCGGCCGCCGGTTCGGTGGCTTCGGGCGCGGCAGTGTGATCTGCTTCCCGCCCAACACGATCATGAACGAGCGCTACATCCAGATCGGCGCCGGCACCATGATCGGCCCCCACGTCTCGCTGTCGGCCGGCATGGTCCCCGGTCAGGAGTGCGTCACCGACCCGGTCGTGCGGATCGGGGATCGGTGCCTGATCGGGCGCGGCAGCGGGATCGTCGGACACCTGGCGATCGACATTGGCAACGACGTGTGGACCGGTCACTACGTCTACATCACGGACCAGAACCATGGCTACGCCGATCTCGATCGACCGATCTCGCAACAGAGCCAACCGGAACGTCCGGTCACGATCGGCGACGGCTCGTGGATCGGGCACGGCACGGTGGTCCTGCCCGGCTCCACGATCGGCCGACACGTCGTGATCGGCGCCAACAGCGTCGTCACCGGGGACATCCCCGACTACTGCGTCGCCGTAGGTGCTCCGGCGCGGGTGGTCAAGCGGCTCGACACCGAGTCGGTCGAGGACGGGTCCTGACTAGCGCGACAGGTCGCGTGCTGGGGAGCAGTCGGGCATGTGGTTGTCGCCGGCGAACGTCTCGATCCGTTCACTGATCGGCAGCCCGTTGTCCTCGGTCTCGTAGAACGGATCGTTCGTGCCGGTGGCGCGCAGCCGATCGGTGAACACCCTGCGATCAGCGATCCACGTGCGGTAGTCCGCTTCCCATTGCGGGATCAGATCGCGACCCTTGACGCTGGCCGGCGGTACGGCGACCACGTCATCGAGCATCGACTCGATGATGTCGGTGGCACGATCGACGATGTCGGCATGTTCGCGGATCAGCTCGGGACCGGCGGCAGCCAGCTCGCGGTTGTCGAACAGCTTGTTGCGTTCGGTGTTGGCATCGGCACAAATCTGCTGGGCGCGGTCGGCCCATGCCCGGTCCTCGATCCCGTTGACGGGTTCTTTCGAGGCGAAGAACAGCGCCCAGATCCAGAACGCGGCGAACAGCGCAGCGCCCGACACGAACAGCGGGCGCACCCACCATGCCCGGCGTGGCTTGGGCGCCGACTCCAGCGAGTCACTCATCGAGGTGCCAGTCGTGCGCTCAGTCATCGATGCGGTCCATCTCGAGGTCGTACGGGGTGGGCCCGTGCACGACGAACCGTGCCGCGCAGGTGTCGTCGGCGGTCGAGACGATCCGCTCGATCGTGAACGCCCGCACTTCCTGCGGCGCGACGTCATCGACGCGCAGGACGAGGTCGTCGATCGAGGGGTACGTCATGACGGCGTACACCGTGTAGCCGTGGGGTTCGGATTCCAGGTTCTGGATCTGGCCGTCGATCTGGATGCCGGTCGAGGTGACGCGGCAGTCGAGCACCTCGGCGGTCAGGCGCCCCGGATCGAGGAACTCCCGGAACTCCCGGATCAGCGTGACACTGAGCACGATGCCGACCACCGACAGCGCCAGCGCCAGGCCGCCGGCGACCACGCCGGCCACGGCACGGCTGCGCCCTCCGGCCCCCGCACCGGCACGGCGGATACCTCGGATTCCGAACACGAGCGCCAACACACCGAGGGCGATGCCGATCACGACGAACACCGGCATCCAGGCGAAGAACAACCCGATCAGTCCGCACGTGATGGCGGCCGTGGCAGCGCCGTTGCCCGGACTCGAGGGCGGAACGATCGCGCTGCCCGCTGCGCCCGGCACCCGTGGGGCAGCTCCGTACGGGTCGACGTAACGCTGACCGTCGTCGGAGACGTCAGCCGTCCAGGCCGTGCCGTTGAAGAAGCGGTAGTCGTGACGCCCGTGCGGGTCGGGAAACCATCCGGATGGCATCGACGGCGGCGAACTCACGGCGGGCAGAGTACCGACCCGAGAACCGGGTTCGGCATCCAGGTTCGGCATCTGGGCTAAGCATGCGGGATGGAGTTCGTCCTCGTTCGCCACGGCCAACCTGCTTGGATCCAAGAGGGCCTGCGCTACAACGATCCACCGTTGACCGATCTCGGGTATCGCCAAGCAACGTGGATGGCCGAGGCGCTCGGCACCGAATCCTTCGACGAGGTATATGCCTCGCCGCTGCTGCGGGCCCGGCAGACCGCTGCTCCACTGTTCGTGACGCTCGGACGTGAACCGGACGTGTCGCCGTGGTTGGAGGAGATCCGCGATCCGGAATGGCACGCCACGCCTGAGGAGCAGGTCGAGCGGGCCTACCGCGAACTCGAGTTGCGTGCGATCGACGACCGTTGGGACGGTCTGATCGGCGGGGAGTCGATCCGCGACTTCACGGCCCGGATCCACACCGGTGCGAATGCCTTCCTCGCCGAGCGCGGGATCCGCCGGATCGACCACGAGCTCCCGTTCTGGACGATCGACGAACCCGGGCGCAGGATCGGTCTGGTGGCCCACGCCGGCACCAACTCGGTGTTCATCTGCCATCTGCTCGGGCTCCCCCCGACCCCCTGGGAGTGGGACCGGTTCGTGCTCGGCCACGCTTCGGTCAGCCGGCTCGAGGCGATCCCGGTGCGTGACGGCTTCACCTTCAGCCTGACCTCGCTCGCCAACCAGGAGCACATCGCCCCGGAGCATCGTTCGCGCTGACGAGCGGCGACGGGGCGGCCACTACCGTCGTGGTCATGGCCGAGCCTGCTGTCCACGCTTCCGTCCAGATGTTCATCGACGGCGACTGGGTCGACGCCGCTGATGGCCGCCGGTTCGACACGCTCGATCCGGCCAGCGCCACCGTGTTGGCGTCGGTGCCGAGAGCCGGCGCGGCCGATGTCGATCGGGCCGTGAACGCCGCCCGGCGGACCTTCGACGACGGCACGTGGGGGAGTGCGGTCGCCGAACGGGAGCGGGCGCGGATCCTGCTGCGAGCGGCTGAACTCGTGCGCTCGCAACGTGACGAACTGGCCGAACTGGAAGTGCGCGACTGCGGCAAGCCGATCGGCGACGCCCGTTACGACATCGACGAAGTGGCGTTCATGTTCGAGTACTACGCCGGATGGGCGACCAAGATCTCGGGCGACATCCCACCGATCGGCCCCGATGCGATGAGCCTGGTGGTGCGCGAACCGGTCGGGGTGTGCGGGCTGATCGTGCCATGGAACTACCCGATGCTGATGGCGGCCCAGAAGGTGGCTCCGGCGCTCGCCACCGGGTGCACGGTCGTGCTCAAGCCGGCCGAGCAGACGCCGCTCACGGCGCTGCGCATGGCAGCGATCCTGGCCGAGGCGGGTGTGCCCGCCGGCGTGTTCAACGTGGTCACCGGGTACGGCGCCGAGGCCGGCGCACCCTTGCTCACGCACCCCGGCGTCGACAAGATCTCCTTCACCGGGTCCAAGGCGGTGGGGCAGATGATCCAACGCACCTGCGCCGACCAACTCAAGCGGGTCACGCTCGAGCTGGGTGGGAAGAGTCCCAACATCATCTTCCCCGGCGCCGACCTGGGGCGCGCGATTCCCGGGACGGCGATGGGCATCTTTGGCAATCAGGGCGAGGTGTGCTCGGCCGGGAGCCGGATCTTCGTCCACCGCTCGCTCTACGACGAGGTGCTGCAGGGGATGAGCGACGTCGCCGCCGCGCTGCGCCTCGGTTCCGGGCTCGACCCCGTCACCACGATGGGTCCGCTCGTGTCGGCCCAGCAACGCGACCGCGTCCAGGCCTACATCGACAGTGGCCCGGCAGAGGGGGCGACGCTGGCGTACTCCGGTTCGCTCCCGACCGAACCGGCGCTGGCCGACGGCTACTTCGTGGCGCCGGCGATCTTCGAGGCCACCTCGGCGGTGCGGCTCGCCCGCGAGGAGATCTTCGGGCCGGTGGCGGCGGTGATCCCGTTCGCCGACGTCGACGACGTGGTGGCGATGGCGAACGACACCGAGTACGGCCTGGCGGCGGCGATCTGGACCCAGGACATCGGCCTGGCACTGAGGACCGCGCGAGCGATCCGGGCCGGGGTCGTCTGGATCAACGACAGCCAGCCGGCACCCAGCGAGACGATGTGGGGCGGGTACAAGCAGAGTGGGATCGGCCGCGAACTCGGGCCGTACGCGCTCGACGCCTACCTCGAGAGCAAGCAGATCTACATCAACCTCGGGTGATCGTCCGGGTCGCGCCCGTCCCGGTGGTGTCGTGCCGGTGGTGTCGCTCCGGCTGCTGCGTAGGCTCGACGATCGTGAACCTCAGGCCGCAGATCACGCCGGCACGGTATCGATCGATCGCCGTCGGGGCGCTGGCCGCGCTGGCGGTGATCATCGTGACCGGCGCCGCCGTGCGGCTCACGAACAGCGGACTCGGCTGCGACGACTGGCCACGCTGCTCGACCACCAAACTCGTCGACGTGTCGTCGCGGCACGCCGCCATCGAACAGATCAATCGCTTCTTCACCGGTGTCGTGGGCATCGCCGTCATCGCCGCCGTCATGGCCTCGCAGTGGCGCACGCCCCGGCGGGCGGATCTGACCCGGCTGTCCTGGTGGCTGGTGTTCGGCGTGCTCGCCAACGCGATCCTGGGTGGGGTGTCGGTCAAGGTCGATCTGCACCCGCTGGCGATCCAGGGGCACATGCTGCTCTCGATGTTCCTCATCGCGGTGGGCACGCTGCTCGTACGCCGGGCCGGCGAACCCGACGGGGTGGACCGTCGGCCCACCGTCGGGCCGCGTCTGCAACTGCTGGTACGCGTCCAGTACGGGGTGGTCTGGCTGGCGATCGTGACGGGCACGATCGTCACCGGGGCAGGGCCACATGCCGGCGACGAGACCGCCCCGCGCCTCGATGTGGCGATCCCCACGGTGGCCCGTTTGCACGGTGTCACCGTCACCGTGGCGATCGCCTTGGCGATCGTGATCGCGTGGCTCATCCGCAGAGATACTCGTGACCAGGCTGCGTTGCAGCCGGCGCTGCAGCGTTGGATCGTGGTCGGCGTTGCACAGGCAGCGCTCGGATACGTGCAGTACTTCACCGACGTGCCGGCGCTGCTGGTCGGGTTCCACGTGGCGGGTGCGACGTTGGTGATGTGGGTCTCGACCCGGCTGCTGCTGGACCTCGCGCGAACGTGACTCGAAAGGTTTGTTTGAGTCGGGCTGCGAACAGCGCCTAGAGTCGCCGCCGATGATCGAACGCCGGGGCAACACTCAGGGTCATGTGCGGCGGCGATGGGTGCAACTGTTGGTCGCCCTGATGGCGACGCTCGGTGTCATCTCGATCGCCGAGATCGCGTCGGCTCAGGATTCCGACATCGCCATCAAGGTCCAGGTGCTGAACCAGGGCCGTGATGAATCGGGCAAGGCCAAGAACGAAGGCCTCCCGGGTGTGACGGTCTCGGTCCTGGATGCCGGCGGTGCACCGGTCGGGGAGGGCGTCACCGACGACAAGGGCGCGGCGTTGATCCCGGTCCCGGTCAAGGCCGACTACACGGTTCTGATCGATACCTCGACGCTGCCCGACGGTGTCGGTCTGGCCGACGGAGCGCCGAGTGAGATCAAGGTCCTCGAGACCTCGTTCATCGGCACGACCAAGACGGTCAACTTCAAGACCGGCGAGAGCCAGAGCGTCGGTTCCTCTTCCGCAAGCCGTGTATCGCAGCGAATCGCCGACGGTGTCCGGCTCGGCCTGGTCATCGCCATGTGCTCGGTCGGGCTGTCGCTGATCTTCGGCACGACCGGTCTCACCAACTTCGCCCATGGCGAACTGGTCACGTTCGGCTCCTTGATCGCCTGGTGGCTCAACAAGTGGGGCCTTCACATCATCCTGGCAGCGCCGATCGCGGTCGCCGCCGGTGGTGCATTCGGCTACGCCCTCGACCAATTCGGGTTCTCGCGGCTGCGCAAACGCGGCGTCGGCCTGATCTCCCAGATGGTGATCACGGTCGGCATGTCGATCATGTTCAAGAACTTCTTCCTCTGGGCATTCGGAAGCCGCCGCAAACCGTATTTCGACTACACCAACCAGGTCGGCAAGAAGTTCGGCCCGGTCACCATGACCCCTCGCGACCTGATCGTCACGATCATGGCGCTGATCGTGCTCGTTGCCGTCGCCCTGACGCTGCAGTACACCCGCCTCGGCAAGGCCACCCGGGCGGTGAGCGACAACGTCGACCTGGCGTCGGCGACCGGCATCGACAGCAGCAAGGTGATCCGCACGATCTGGGTCGCAGGCGGCTGCCTCGCTGCGCTGGGCGGCGTCTTCCGCGGTCTCGACGAGCAGGTGGGCTTCGACATGGGCTCCTCGCTGCTGTTCCTGATGTTCGCCGGGATCACCCTGGGCGGGCTGGGGAGCGCCTACGGGGCGCTGGTGGGCGGTTTCGTCGTGGGTCTGATGGTCGAGGTGTCGACGCTGTTCGGCGTGCCGACCGAACTCAAGGCGGTGCCCGCCTTGGTGACCTTGATCCTGATCCTGCTGGTTCGCCCGCAGGGCATCCTCGGCCGGGCCCAGCGGGTCGGATAGGAGATTGCCGTGAACATCGGGAACGTGATCGAGAATGCGCTCAACCAGTTCGTCGGGCGGAATGCCTGCTACTACGCGATCGCCGCGATCGGTCTCAACGTCCAGTTCGGGTACACCGGACTGCTGAACTTCGGGCAGGCCGCCTTCATGGCCGCCGGCGCCTACGGACTCGGCATGACGAGTGCTGCCATCTGGGGCCTCCCGCTCGGCGTCGGTGTGTTGCTCGGCGTGGCATTCTCGGTCGCCCTCGGCCTGATCATGGGCGTGCCCACCTTGCGGCTGAGGGCCGACTACCTGGCGATCGTCACGATCGCCTCGGCCGAGGTCGTGCGACTGATCGTTCGCTCGGTGTGGGCCAAGAAGCTGTTCGGAGGTACCGACGGGCTGCGCGACTTCGCCAAGTCGTTCCAGGACATGGGAGAGAGCGTTGGGCTCAAACCGGCCGGGTCGTACGGATTCTGGGCGTTCCGGTTCTCCGGCAAGGACCTGTGGGTCCTGATCGTCGGCTGGTCGCTGGTGGCGATCTTCGGAACGATCGTGTGGCTCTTGATGAAGAGCCCGTGGGGTCGTGTGTTGAAAGCGATCCGTGAGGACGAGGACGCCGTGCGCAGCCTCGGCAAGAACGTCTTCAGCTACAAGATGCAGTCGCTCGTACTGGGTGGCGTGATCGGCACGTTCGGCGGCATGATCCTGGCGCTCGGCAACGCCAGCGTGCAGCCCGACAACTTCAGCCGCGACCTCACGTTCTACGTGCTGACGGGGCTCGTGCTCGGCGGCGTCGCCAAGGTCACCGGGTCGATCGTCGGCCCGATGCTGTTCTGGGGGATCTTCGCCTTCACCGAGAGCTTGCTGCGTGAGTTGGTGAGCGACAAGCCACTCAAGGTCGGCAGCGTGAAGATCCTCGACACCACGCAGGTGGGTGCAGCGGTGTACATAGTGATGGGCTTCATCCTCGTGGCGTTGATGGCGTTCCGGCCGCAAGGGTTGTTCGGCAACCGCAAGGAGATGGCGTTCGATGGCCGCTGATCAGTCGTCCGACGTCACCATGTCCGAGACCGCTCGGGTCGCCAGGGCGGCACTCGCCAGCGTCACCCCCGAGCCCGGTGCGCGCAAGCCCGACCCGATCCTGACCGCCTCCGACGTGCGTCGCTCGTTCGGCGGCATCACCGCCGTCGACGTCGGCCATGTCGAGGTGCAACGCGGCTCGATCACAGCGCTGATCGGCCCCAACGGTGCGGGCAAGACCACGTTCTTCAACCTGATGACCGGCTTCGACGAGCCCAACGCGGGCACCTGGAGTTTCAACGGTGCTTCGATGAGCGGTGTCGCTCCCCACCGCATGGCGTCGCGGGGCATGGTGCGCACGTTCCAGCTCACCAAGAGCCTCACCAAGTTGTCGGTGATCGAGAACATGAAACTGGGCGCCACCGGCCAGATCGGCGAGAAGTGGTGGAACGGGTTGATCCCTGCCCGTTGGAAGGCACAGGAAGCGGCGATCGAGGAACGAGCAGACGAGTTGCTGCAGCGCTTCAAGCTCGGCCACATGCGCGACGAGTACGCCGGCTCACTGTCGGGCGGGCAACGCAAACTGCTCGAGATGGCGCGGGCACTGATGACCAGCCCGACCCTCGTGATGCTCGACGAGCCGATGGCGGGCGTCAATCCGGCGCTCAAGCAGAGCCTCAACGAGCACGTGCGGGGTCTGCGCGACGAGGGGATGACGGTGCTGTTCGTCGAGCACGACATGGACATGGTGCACGACATCTCGGATTGGGTGATCGTCATGGCCGAGGGCCGCGTGATCGCCGAAGGGACCCCTGACGACATCTCGTCCAACCAGGATGTGATCGACGCCTACCTGGGTACCCGCCAGGGCCAGTCGTTGATGGAGGACGAGTCATGAGCGTGTCGACGTCGGACCTGACCGTCGGCCCGAAGGTGCTCGACGCGTCCGAACTGATTGCTGGGTACATCCCCGAGGTCAACATCCTCAACGGCTGCAACCTGGCGGTCCACGCCGGCGAGTTCGTGGGCATCATCGGCCCCAACGGGGCCGGCAAGTCCACGCTCTTGAAGGCGATCCTGGGTCAGTGCACGGTCCGGTCCGGCACGGTCCACCTCGGCGAGGTCGACATCACGGGACGCAAGGCGCACGAGTTGGTGGCGCTCGGCGTGGGCTACGTGCCACAGGTGCGCAACGTGTTCCCCAGCCTGACGGTCAAGGAGAACCTCGAGATGGGGTGCTTCCTGGCCCCCAAGCGGTTCCCCGAGCGGTTCGAGTACGTGACGTCGTTGTTCCCGCGACTCGGCGAGCGCGCCGGGCAACGCGCCGGTGCGCTCTCCGGCGGTGAACGCCAGATGGTGGCGATGGGCCGGGCCTTGATGATGGAGCCCCAGGTCCTGCTGCTCGACGAGCCGTCGGCGGGTCTGTCGCCCGCGCTGCAGGACGAGGTCTTCGTCCGCTGCCGCACCATCAACCGCGAAGGCGTGGCGATCCTGATGGTGGAACAGAACGCTCGCCGCTGCCTGCAGGTCGTGCACCGCGGGTATGTGCTCGACCAGGGCCAGAACGCCTACACCGGCAGCGGCCGCGATCTGCTCGCCGACCCCAACGTGATCGAGCTCTATCTCGGCACGCTCGCCAAAGCCAGCGGCGGCTGAGCTCAGCCCCGGCGGCGTTGACGGTACTGGCGCGCATTGTGGCGCCCGCCGCAGGCGCTCACCGAACACCAATGGCCGCCGTTGTTGCGGGAGTGGTCGTACACCAGCCAGCCGCAGTGCGAGCAGGCCTTGAGCCGACGCCAGCGATCGCAGGACACGGCCGCCGCGCAGATCGTGGCGATCTCACCCAACAGCCGTTCGAGCGGCCCGACGGCCCCGGCGCCGATGACCAGACCGTGCTCCCCGACGGCGGGTACGAGCGAGGCGGTGCGCAGCTGTGCCGACAACCGCTCCCATGCCGCCCGATCGAGTCGTCCATCGGTGTTGGCGACGGCCAGGGTATGGATCGAGTCGCGCACGGCGATCATCTCGGCGAGTGTGCCCGCGTCGCAGGAGATGGCCGGTCTCCCCTCGGCGATCAACCATCGATCCAGCTGGTCGGGGGTCCGGAAGCGTTCGGCGCCGTTCTCCCGGTTGATCGAGTTGCCGAACCGTCGCACGAACTCGAGCGGCGCCGGTGCCTGGCGTTCGGCGGGCCATCCTGGATCGGGCAGCATCAGACCGGCGGCGTCGGTCGGGTGACGCCGCGCCTCGTCGGCGTGCGGACCTGCGGAGGGGTTCATCCGCCGACGAACTCGACCAGCCCGAGCGCCTGGCACGCGGCGTCGGCGGTCAGACGCATCGGGATCCACATCGCTTGGTCGGGGTAGATGATGTACGGGCGCAGCACGCCGTCGCCCACGTCGACCTGGGCGATGAACTTGTAGGGCTGTTTGATCTCCGCCAACGCGTGCGGATCGCATCGGCTCTCGAGGAATCGGACCGGTTGTTCGGCGACATCGTCCGCTCGGTCCAGGGCAAGCACGATCTCGTCGACGCTTCGGCCGATCGCCTCGAAGTTGTAGGGGATCGTGCCACTCACGCTGTGCACGGTGATCGTGCCGGTCGCGTTGCGACGGGTGAGGCGCAGCAAGCCCTCGGTCACGGGGCGGTCCTCGAACTGTGCCTCGGCGAGGTCGGCCCACTCGATGCCGACCAGCGAGTCGATCCACTGCCGAGCGCAATCGTCGAGATACAGCTTCTCGATCACGTGCCACTTGTCGATCACGGGGACCTCGAGCGTGCGTCCGTCGTCGAGCGTGAGCATCACGATCGCCCGGTCGACCCCAGGCGCCTGGGATGCGGGGCCGGTGCGCTCGTCGGAGGCTGGGCAGTCGGCGCCCGGGAAGGGGAGTGGGAAGTCGATCGTCTGGCCGCCGACCACCGTGTCGTCGCGCTCCGCCACCGGTGTGGTGAACCCGTCCCAACGCAGTTGCACACCGCGCACGACGAACCGGTCATGTGTGCCGTTGACGACCTCCGCCTGGAACTGCTGTTTGGACGGGTCCTCGCGGTTCTGGGTGGGCACGACCACGAGCACACCGGTCGGAATCTCGATCTCGGGCTCGGGCTCGGTCGACGTCGGAGCGGGGGAGGGTTGCATGATCGGTGGCGGTGGCGGTGGCGGTGCCGGTGGCGGTGCCGGTGGCTCGGTGGCTGTCGGGGCATCGACCCCGGCCGGCGTCGTGGCGGCGGGCGCCGGGGCCTGCGGCTCGGGTGCCGACGTCGACACCGGATTGGTGACCACTGGTGTCTCTCCGGCAGCCGGCAGCGGCGAGCCGTCATCGCCGCACCCGACGAGCAGACCGGTGGCGAGGACGCCTGCGAGCACGAGCGGACCGAGCCGTGACCTGAAAGTGGGGAGCGTCATAGGTGTCAGACTATTGCATATGACGCCTGGCGCTCGAAGGCGTCCTGTTCGGACCTGGACGCGAGAAGGCCCCGGGGCACGCCCCGGGGCCTTCATCACGTTCACTGGAGCCGAAGGCTCAGGGATTCACTTGCCGGCGTCGAAGTTCTCGCCGAGCGCGTTGCCCATGTTGCCGTCGGTGCCGTAGTAGTTCTTGCTGGTCGGGCCGACGCCCTGCTCGACTGCCGTGCGCAGGATGCGGCTGCCCTCGTCGAACGAGATCAGCACGACTGCGTCGGGGTCGGCAGCGACCACTTCGGCGACTTCAGCATCGAACGACGCTGCGGTCGGGTCGTAGGCCTTCTTGCCGAGCACCGTCACACCCGATTCCTCGAGCACGGCGGCCACGACGTCGGCGATGCCGTTGCCGTAGGCGTCGTCGAGGTTGAGGATGTAGGCCGAGGCGTTGCCGTCGTCGACGATCAGGTTGGCGACGATCGCACCCTGGAGGCCGTCGGCCGGAGCGTCACGGAAGTAGAGGCCCTTGTCGGCATACGACGAGAGCGCCGGGCTGGTGTTGGCCGGGCTGAACATCGTGACGCCGGCGCCGGTGATGGCGTCGATCACGGTCAGGGTCACACCGGACGAGGCGGCACCGATGATGGCGTCGACGCCTTCACCGAGCAGACGGGTCGAGGTCACCGTGGCGGTGTCGGTCGAGGTGTCGCCCGAGTCGCCCTGGCTGTACTCGATCGGCTTGCCGAGCACGCCGCCGAGCTTGTTGATCTCGTCGATGGCGTACTCGAGGCCGGCGTATTCCGGGGCGCCGAGGAAGGCCAGGCTGCCGGTTTCGGGGAGCAGCGAGCCGATCTTCAGCACGCCGTCGCCCGCACGCTCGACATCGACCGGGACGAGATCGACGATCGACGAGGCCGGGGCCTCGGCCTCGACGAGCACTTCGTCGGGGCTGATGCGGTTGGTCTCGTCGAACGTCAGCACGGCGTAGGTGCCCTTGAGGGGCTCGCCGTTGCCGTTGAAGTCGAGCGGACCGGAGACGCCGTCATAGTCGGGGTCGCCACCGGCCTTGATGATCGCCAGGCAATCGGCATACGTGGTGCACTTCTCGCCACCGACCGTGATGCCGACGATCTCGGCAGCGTGCTCGGAGCCGTCGGTGCCGGCCATCTCGGTCGCCAAGGCGATCGTGACGACGGCGTCGTAGGTCTCAGCGGCATAGTTGAAGTCGGTCAACTCGTCGCGGCCACTGGCCACCCAGAATTCGTTGACAGCCGGGATCCAGGCCGAGACGTCGGCGCCCTTGGGCGTGGTGCCCTTCATGCCGGCCAGTTCGCCGCCGGACGTGCCGGCTGCGGTGGTGGCGGGTGCCTCGGTGGCGGGTGCCTCGGTGGCGGGTGCCTCAGTGGCGGGTGCCTCGGTCGCGGGTGCCTCGGTGGCGGGTGCCTCGGTGGCGGGAGCCTCGGTGGCCGGGGCCTCCGTTGCGGCCGGCGTCTCTGTGTCACTGCCACAAGCGGCAGCGACGACAGACAGGCCGATCAACAACGCGCCGGCGCGGCGCATACGTGATGTCTGCATGGTGTTGGTTCTCCCCCTGATTCGGCGGGGCGGGATTGCCCCGGCGCTTTGGGTGGCGCAAGCGTAGGTTGAAATTGCGCATCGATACAACCATTCCGCGCCAAACCATGCTTTCGGGAGCGTTACCGTCTGGTGCGTGGCGCGACGACGAGACGGATTCGGGCGCCGAATCGGGGAACACGAGACCGACCCCTTGCTGGTTCTCGGTCTGCACGCCGGTGCCAGCGCCGCCGAGATCGATGACGCCCGTCGTGCCCTGGCCAAGGTGTCGCATCCCGACGTGGGTGGCTCGCTGGCGGCGATGCAACGCATCAACGCCGCTGCCGACCGGGCACTGGGGATGCTGACGTCACCGAAGCCGGGCGCAGTCAGCGATCGTGAACCGGTTCAGCGCACCGAATCGACGCACGATCGTCGCACCGGCCGCCCGGCCGTGGACCACCCGTCGTTCGTCATCGAAGCGCTACCGGCCGAATCGCACGCGGCTCTGCTCGTGGTGTCGTCGTGGCTGGGAGAGGTGATCGACGACGACCCGCCGTATGCCCTCGAAGTCCTGCTGGCCGAGCCACTCGCCGGCTGGTGTCGTCTCGTGCTCGTCCCCGATGCCGGCGGCTCCACGATCAGCATCGCTGTCGACAGCGACGGTCGACTGCCGGCTCCCGACATCACCCAGGTCCGCGACGCCTGGGTGGCTGCACTCAACCAACTCGACTGGGCCGCCTTCGACCAGCACGGCTGAGGCCCGGCAGGGGACGCTCAGCGCAGCGTTCCCGCGGCGGCCTTCGCCAACCGGTCCCGCAGCGCCAGCCCGAGACCGAGCGGCGGGGGAACGACGACGATCAACAGGTCGAGACCCGTTCGGTCTGCATGCCTGAGGTCGTCGTACAACAGGCGCGCCGCTTGGACCAGGTCGTCGGTGCGATCGAGCACACCGACGGCCACTCCCGCCGAACGTCGGCTCTGGGCGAGGTGTGCTGCCTCGTCGGCGGTCTCGGCCAGCATCACCTGGCAGGTGGGCGCGTAGTGGGCGGCGAGCATGCCGCTCGCCCTGCTCGGGCCTGCGGCGTCGGTGACCTCGAGGTCGATGATGGCGGCGATCTCCTCAGCGGCGATCGCTCCCGCCCGCAGCAGTTGCGGCGGCGAGACCGAGAGGTCGACGATCGTGCTCTCGACCCCGACGTCGCAGGCTCCGCCGTCGAGGATGGCGTCGGTCGCCGGCGACAGCAGATGGCCGATGTCGTCCAGCACGTGCTGAGCGGTGGTCGGGCTGACCTTGCCGAACCGGTTTGCCGACGGTGCCGCCACCCCGGTACCGACCAGTCGCAGCAACTCGAGTGCGAGCGGATGTGCCGGAACCCGCAGACCCACGGTCGGGCGTCCTCCCGTGACGGCGTCGATCACCCGCCGGCCGCGCGGTACCAGCATCGTGAGCGGGCCCGGCCAGCAGGCCAGCGACAATCGTTCGATCGCACGTCCGAGCGGGGCAGGCACGTCACCGACCCACCCGTCGAGCGAGTCGATCCCGGCCAGATGCACGATCAACGGATGGTCAGCCGGGCGTCCTTTGATCTCGAACACGCGGCGAACGGCGTGTTCGTCGTCGGCGCACGCCCCCAGTCCGTAGACGGTCTCGGTGGGTATCGCCACGACGCCACCAGCACGCAGCAACGCCGCCGACCGATGCGGGTCGCGGGTGAGGAGTGAGGTCAACGCTGCATCGCCGTCACGAGGATGCTGGCGATCCATCACTCGGCTCACCCGGCCTCGGGGGTGTCATGCAGGCACGGCATCGATGAACGACAGCGCAGCGTCGATGAAGTCGAACGATTCCGGCGTGGCGAAGTGGTCCGTGCGCCGCAGCACGCGGAGCGTCGCGTCGGGGAGGGCTTCGACCAGCCGGTCGGCGGGGAGCACGAAATCGGCGTCACCGACTGCGACCAACACCGCACAGCTGACGCCGCCGAGTTGCTCGTCGGTGATGCGCGGGGCCCTCCGGCGCATGATCGCCGCCAACGCCACCGGATCGTTGTCGCGCTGGTGGGCGTACTGGGCGAACAGACGTGCGCGCTGATCGTCGCTCTCCCCGCCGGCCTCGATCGCAGCGACCACCCGTTCCGCCATCGAGTCGTCGTGTTCGAACACGTTGCGTCCGATCCCGGCCAGCACCAACCGCCGGAATCGGGTCGGTCCGGCGATCGCCGTGCGCAGCAGGGTGAGTGCTCCGAGCGAGAAGCCGATGGCGTCCACGGGTCGGTCGGGCAAGGCTGCCACGACGCGTTCGGTGAGGTCGTCGTAGTCGTTGGGGTCGTGCGGTTTGGGGGCCGTGCCGTGCCCGAGCAGATCGACGCCGATCACCGGTCGTTCGGCGTCGGCGAGCAGGGCCGTGAATCCCGAACGCTCCCAGGTGGTGGCGAACGAGCCACCCCATCCGTGCACGAGCATCACCGGCGTGTGGTCGGACATGGCTCGCAGCGTACGCCGGGTGTTCCGCTGCGGCGAGTTCGACGGTGTCGCGCCCGTCGAGGCGTCATGGCGGGCAAGAGTTAGCCTGAGCGCGCCGAACGGCAGGAGACCCTCATGCGCATGCTGCACCCTCGACCCGCCCACGACCTGACCTACAGCGATGTCTTCATGGTGCCCAGCCACTCCGATGTCGGCAGCCGCTTCGCGGTCGACCTCACGACCCGCGACTCGATCGGGACCACGATCCCGCTGGTGGTCGCCAACATGACCGCGATCGCCGGCCGCCGGATGGCCGAGGTGGTGGCCCGGCGGGGAGGGATGGCCGTGCTGCCACAGGACATTCCGGTCGATGTGATCGCGACCGTGGTCGAATGGGTCAAATCGCGCCATCCCGTGTTCGAGACGCCGATCACGCTGGGGCCCACCAACACGGTCGGCGACGCGCTCAACCTCATCCACAAGCGTTCGCACGGTGCGGTGATCGTGGTCGACGACGAGCGCCCCGTGGGGGTGTTCACCGAACACGACGCCGTCGGTTTCGATCGGTTCACGCAACTCCAGCACGTGATGACCAGCGAGCTCGACACGCTCGGTGCCGAGGTGACCGCCGAGCAGGCGTTCGCGCGTCTGCACGGGGCGCGTCGATCGATGGCGCCCGTGGTCGACGGTGATGGGCGTCTGCTCGGGTTGATGACCAGCACCGGTGCGTTGCGGTCGACCATCTATCGCCCGGCGGTCGATGCCCATGGTCGTCTGCTCGTGGCGGTGGCGGTCGGGATCAACGCCGATCCGGTCGGCCGTGCCCGCGCCCTCGACGCGATCGGCGTCGACGCGCTCGTGATCGACACGGCCCACGGTCACCAGGGCAAGATGCTGGACGTGGTCGCCGCAGTTCGGGCGGCCTGCCCGACGACGCCGATCGTCGCCGGCAACGTGGTCACGGCCGATGGAACGCGTGAACTGATCGAGGCGGGTGCCGACATCGTCAAGGTCGGCGTCGGCCCCGGGGCGATGTGCACCACGCGGATGATGACCGGAGTCGGCCGCCCGCAGTTCTCGGCAGTCGTCGACTGCGCCGACGAGGCAGCCCGACTGGGCAAACACATCTGGGCCGACGGAGGTGTGCGGTTCCCGCGCGACGTCGCCTTGGCACTCGCAGGCGGCGCTGCCAGCGTCATGATCGGTTCGTGGTTGGCCGGTACACACGAGTCAGCAGCCGACACGCTGCGCGACACCGACGGCCGGCTCTACAAGGAGAGCTTCGGCATGGCGTCCAATCGAGCGGTCAAGAACCGGACCCGTGCCGAGGACTCGATCGAGCGCGCCCGCAAGGAGCTGTTCGAGGAGGGCATCAGCACGTCGCGCATGTACCTCGACCCCGAACGCCCCGGAGTCGAGGACATCATCGATCAGATCGTGGCAGGGGTCCGTTCGGCGTGTACCTATGCCGGAGCCGCCGACCTCGGCCAGTTCCACGACCGTGCGGTGGTCGGCATCCAGAGCCACGCCGGCTACGACGAGGGTCGCCCATTGGGGACGAGCTGGTGACGGTGCCCACGACGGAACCACATGACCCGGACGTGCTCGTGATCGCCATCGACGGTCCGGCCGGGGCCGGCAAGAGCACCGTCGGGCGGGCGCTGGCGAGCCGGCTCGGTCTCGCCTATCTCGACACCGGGGCGATGTACCGGGCGATGACGTTCGCAACCCAGCTGTGCGGCGTGCCCGAGGGCGATCTGGCGGGGGTCGCCGAGATCGCGCCGTCGGTCACGATCGAGGTCGGCGACGACGGCACCGTGATCGTCGACGGGGTCGATGCCACTGCCGCGATCCGTGGACGCGAGGTCACCGACGCGGTGTCCCAGGTGGCCGCCAACCCGGCCGTGCGGACGGAACTGGTCCAGCGCCAGCGAGCCTGGGTGGCGGCCCACGGCGGGGGAGTGGTCGAGGGTCGCGACATCGGGTCGGTCGTGTTCCCGAGTGCCCAGCTGAAGCTTTTCGTCACCGCCTCACCGCGTGTGCGCGCCGAGCGTCGCGTGGGCGAGATCGGCGGCAACATCGACGACACCGAGGCGGCGATCATCAGCCGCGATCGCAAGGACTCCACGCGGGTGCACAGCCCGCTCACGGAGGCCGACGACGCGATCGTCGTCGACACGACCGGGATGTCGATCGACGAGGTCGTCACGCACGTGATCGAGTTGCTGAACCGCCGCCGGGAGCAGCAGTGAGCGCACCCGCCACGTTCCTGGCCGGCAACAGCCTGGCCAGCAGGGTGTTCTACCGGTTCGCCTGGTTGGTCGTGATTCCGGTCGTGCGCTGCTACACCCGGCTCACGATCAACGGCAAGGAGCACCTGCCCAAGCACGGCGCATTCGTGCTCGCCCCGGTCCATCGGTCCTACCTCGACACGCCGTTCGCCGGGACGGTGCGGTGGAAGCGGATGCGCTTCATGGGGAAGGACTCGATGTGGAACAACCGACAGTTCGGGTGGATCTTCTCGGCCCTCGGCTCGTTCCCCGTCACGCGCGGATCGGCCGACCGGGAAGCCCTCAAGCGTGCGATCCAGGTGCTCGAGGCGGGCGACCCGCTGGTGCTGTTCCCCGAAGGTGAGCGCAAGCAGGGGCCGATCGTGCAACCGCTGTTCGACGGTGCGGTGTACATCGCCATCAAGGCCGGCGTGCCGATCGTGCCGGTCGGGATCGGCGGCTCCGAACGGGTCATGCCGAAACACGCCAAGTTCGTCTACCCGCGCAAGGTCCACGTCGAGATCGGCCCGCCGATCATGCCTCCCAGGGCTCCCGAGGGTGGGCGCTTGCCACGGACCATCTACAAGGACTACACCGAGCGACTGCACGGCGAACTGCAGCGGCTGTTCGACGTGGCGATGGAGCAGGTCCCGTGGAGCTATCCGATCGAAGCCGCCGATCACGACCCGCCGGCCGAGTCGCAGTAGGCGTCACGCGAGGTCGTCACCATCTGCAGGCCGGCCAGCCCTGGCAGTCGATCGGATTCGACGATTGGCGTCGGAGCGGTCAGCTCGCCATGAATGCCGTGAGTGCGGCCGCAAGGGCAGGCGGGTCGACGGTGCCGCACAGCTCGCGAGCGGAGTGCATCGACAGCTGCGGGATGCCGACGTCGACGGTGTCGATCCCGAGCCGGGTGGCGGTGATCGGGCCGATCGTGGAACCGCACGGCATGTTGTTGCGCGACACGAACACCTGGTGGTCCACGCCGGCGGTCTCGCACGCAGCGCGGAACAGGCTTGCCGTCGCCGACGAGGTGGCGTAGCGCTGATTGCTGTTGATCTTGATCGCCGGGCCACCATTGACGAGCGGCCGGTGGCCGGGATCGTGGCGATCGACGTAGTTCGGATGCACGGCGTGTGCGTTGTCGGCCGAGACGCAGCTCGATGTCGCCAGCGCCCGCAACAGGTCGTCGCGGGTACCGCGGCGTGCGAGCACGTGGCGTTCCAGCACGCGTTCCAGCAGGGGGCCGGCGGCCCCGGTGGTGCTCGACGACCCGACCTCTTCATGGTCGCTCAGCACGATCACGGCGATCGAGTCGGTGGGCGTGCTGTCGATCAGTGCCGTCACCGCCGCCCAGCACGAGAGCTGGTTGTCGAGTCGCCCGCTGGCCAGCAGCGATGCGTCGGCGCCGAGCACGGCGGCCGGCTGCACGTCGTAGAGGCTCAACTCCCAGAACGCCGGGACGTCACATCCGGCCTGACCGGCGATCCAGCGCGCGAACTCCCCGGGGGAGGCGTTCCCCGTGCCCCAGACGGGCTGCAGGTGCTGCTGCGGGTCGAGTTTGAGTCCGTTGTCGTTGACACCGCGGTCGAGGTGCACCGCCAGCTGGGGCACACGGGCGATCGGGCGATCGACGTCGACCAGCACATGCGTGCCGTCCGCCAGGGTCAGCCGGCCGGCGATCCCGAGGTCGCGGTCGAGCCACGAGTTGTTGAGGATCCCGCCGTACACCTCGACGTTGAGCTGCTTCCACGCCAGCTGCCCGCTGTCGGGTCGCGGCTTGACACGCAGGCACGGTGAGTCGGTGTGGGCTCCGGCCAGGCGGAACGGCGCCCAGGGGCTCGAGTCGGCATTCGAGCGCCAGGCGACCAGCCCGCCGTCGCGTGCGACGTACCCGGCGTCGGGGATCGAGTCCCACGGAGCGCCGTCCTGAACGGCCACGAAGCCCGCCGCCTCCAGCCGGGCGACGCTGGTGGCGACGACGTGGAACGGCGATGGTGACGCGTCGAGGAACGTGCACAGGTCCTCGATCGGGGTCTGGGCGGCAGTCGGTACGGTCGTCATGTCAGTGCTGAGTCAACTCTTCTGGATCAGGCCGTTGAGCAGGCCGGTGTGGCGGAGGTGGGCGGTCTCGTTGATCGTCACGATCGTGCGCACGCCGGATCGCGAGGCGGCGACACGATGGATCGAGGTGTAGTTGGGGTGGTGGAATCCACGCCGGTCGACGGGCAACCCCAGCACTTCACCGAGGTACACGTTGATCACTCCCGCATGGCAGCCGACGACCACGCGACCGCCGGGGTGGGCGCCGACCACGCCCTCGATGGCGTCGACGACCCGCCGTCGAAACGGTGTCATCAGCGCCAGGTCGGCCCATGCCGATTGCGTGGTGCCGTGGAATCGTGTGTCGCCGGCGGCTTTGAGTTCCTCGACGGGCACGTACTCGTTGGACTCCCGGTCCCATTCGGCGACATCGTCGAGTACGACGACCGGGAGGCCGGCCCGTCGGGCAAGCGGCCCGACGGTCTGGAGGGAGCGGCGCAGCGGGCTCGAGTAGATGGCATCGATCGGTTCGTCGGCCAGGTAGTCGGCCAGCCGTTCGGCCTGGGCAAGTCCGGCGTCGGCGAGGCCTGGATCGGCCTGGCCGGAGTCGAGCTCGACGCGAGTCGGGAGACCGTGACGCACGAGTATGAGCTCCACATCGACTAGATAAGCATGTATGACTCGACGCACGAAGATCGTGGCCACGATCGGCCCGGCCAGTGACACGCCCGATGCGCTGGCGAGGATGCTGACCGCCGGCGTCGACGTGGTGCGTCTGAACCTGAGCCACGGGCCGATCGCCGAGCACCTGGAGCGGCTCGGCCGGATCCGTGCAGCGGCCGCACTGATCGGCCGTCCGATCGGGGTGCTGGCCGACCTTCCCGGGCCGAAGGTGCGCGCCGGCCGATTTCCCGATGGCGGCGTGGAACTGGTGGCGGGCGCCTACATTCGCGTTCGAGCCGGCGACAGGGGCAGCGACGCCGGCTTGATGCACGTCGACTACGACACCCTGATCGGGGATCTGCAGGTCGGCGACCGGCTGATCCTCGGAGACGGCGCGATCAGCATGCGGATCGTGTCGATCGACAGTCACGCCGGCGAGGCGGAAGCCGTGATCGAGACCGGTGGGCGCACGCAGGGCCGGCCGGGCGTCCACCTCCCGTCGGAACGCCTGCGGCTCACCACGCCGACCGACGAAGACCTGGTCTTGGCCGAGACGATGGTCCAGGCTGGTGTCGAATTCGTCGCCGTGTCGTTCGTCCGCGCCGGATCCGACGTCGCCAAGGTGCGCGCCGTCGTCGGCGATCGAGCCGAGTTGGTCGCCAAGATCGAGACCGCCACGGCGGTCGCCAGCCTGGACGGGATCATGGAGGCGTCCGACGCCATCATGGTGGCCCGCGGCGACCTCGGCATCGACTGCCCGTTGGAAGACGTCCCGCATCTCCAGAAGGCGATCATCCGGCGATGCATCGAGTTCGGGATCCCCGTGATCACGGCGACCCAGATGCTGGAATCGATGGTCACCGCCCCGTCGCCGACACGCGCCGAGGTGACCGATGTCGCCAATGCGATCTTCGACGGCACCGACGCCTTGATGCTGTCGGGCGAGACCGCGATCGGCCATGACCCTGCGCTGGTGGTGACGACGATGGGGGTGATCGCCGAACGCGCCGAATCCGAGGCGCAGTACCGGCAATGGGCGAACCGGCTGGGCCGCATCCAACGCGAGCGGTGGGAGTCGTTGACGGACCACATCACGGCCGCCCTCACCCATGCCGCGTCGCAGGCCGCGGAGGATTCCGGCGCCACGGCGATCCTGTGTTGCACCTCGACGGGCCGCACCGCCAAGGCGATGGCCCGATTCCGTCCGCGTGCCCGCCTGCTCGGCTTGTCGCCGTCGCAGCGCACCGTCAATGCGCTGACCTTGTCGTGGGGCGTCGAGTCGCTCACGATCGACTACTTCCCCTCGACCGACGACATCGTGTGGCACGCCGTCGAACGTGCCGTGAACGAGGGGTTCGTGGTCGCCGGTGACGTGGTCGTGGTGTTGGCCGGCTCGCCCGGCCGGTCGGCCACGACCGCCGCCGACGTGCTGCGCATCGTGCGCGTCCAATGACCGGCGCACCGACCGCGCTGTTCTCGGCAGCGAGCGGCCCGGAACCGGCGCCGCTGATCGTGTTGATCCACGGATCGCTCGATCGGTCGGCCGGCTTGTTGAAGCTGAGTCGTCGTCTCGACGACCGATTCCGTGTGATCCGCTACGACCGGCGCGGATACGGGCGCTCGATGCCGCACCCGGGCCCGTTCGGTATCGAGCAGCAAGTGTCGGACCTGATCGACGTGATCGACCACCATGCGCACGGTGCGGGGCCCTGCCACGTCTTCGGCCACAGCTACGGGGGCAATGTGGCGCTGGCGGCCGCACAACGTCACCCGGACCGAGTGGGTGCGGTGAGCGTCTACGAGTCGCCGCTGTCGTGGCTGGACTGGTGGCCGGGGGCGACCGCAGGGCACGACGCCCGAACCTGGGCACATGATCCGCGCCGTGCGTCGGAACGGTTCATGCGGCGGCTGATCGGTGACGCCCGGTGGGAGCACCTGCCCGAGTCGACGCGACAGGCGCGCCGAGATGAGGGGCCGGCCCTCGTCGGTGAACTCATCGACCTCGCCGAGTTCCCGCCGTGGATACCCGAGTCGGTGCCGGTTGCGGTGCTGGCGATGCACGGTGCGCGGGCACTCGACCATCATCGCCTCGCCGCACAACAGATCGCGGCGTGGTTCGCCAGTGAGCCGGTCGAGATCCCCGATGCGCGTCACTTCGGGCCCAACACCCACCCCGACGCGGTCGCTGCGGCGATCAGACGGTTCGCCGACTCAGTCCTGAGCTGAGATCGACGTGAGCGCCAAGGCGATCGTCGCCGTGGTCACGCCCATCGTCAAGCATGCGTTGAACCCGATCCGCTCGTAGAGCTGACCGGAGCAGGCGATCGCCGACGCCCTTGCGAGCGTGCCCATCGCGTTGCTGATCCCGATCGCCCGGCCGCGCCCGAGCGGTGCCGCTTCGGTGACGAGTGTGAGCGACGACACGAATGCGTATTCGAAGCCGGCCAGGAAGCACGCCAACCCGCCGATCGCCAATGCGAGTGAATCACCCGAGAGGGCCATCACGGCAGCGCCGATGATCGCCAGGCACAACCCGGCGGCGACCGATCGCCGCACACCGACGCGGTCGGCGATCAGTGCCACCGTCGACGACGCGCCGAGTTCGACGGCGCCGAATCCCGCGGCGATCAGCCCCAACCCGGCCGTCGACACGCCGTGCCGCTCGTCGAGCCAGGTCCCCGACACGATGAACACCCCGAGGCCGGTGGCAGCGATCGCTGCCGACGTGGCGATCGCCAGCCAGGCCCGGCGCCCGAGCACGCCGGACGCGCCGTGTTGCTCGGCGGTTGGGGCGCCGGCGGTGACCCGCATGAGCACGCCGAGTACCGCCAACGCGGCGCCGATCGCCAATGCCACGTACGGCCCGCGCCACCCAAAGATGCGGATCAGCACAGCGAGGATCGGTGCGCCGGCCAGGAGGGCGATCGCCCACGAGGTCTCGAACAGGCCGATCGCCCGGGCGCGCCGTGCGTACGGGATCCGATGCCCGATCCAGGCGTGTCCGGCCACCGTCACGTGACTGACCCCGAGGATCAGCAAGGCGAACGAGATCGCGAACGACTCGACCGAGCCGATCAAGGCGATCACCGACGACAACGCCACCGCGGACATGCCGAGCACGAACATCACGCGTTCGCGACCGCGGTCCAGATGGCGGCCGGTGTACAGCGTGGCCAGCCCGCCCAACTCGGCGACCCCGATCACACCGGTCAGCGTGGCCGTCGTGGTGCCGAACGCGCGCTGCAGGGTCGGCAGGAATGGCCCCACCCATCGCAGCGCCGTGTTCGACACGACCTTGGCGCCGGTGAGCACGGCCAGCTCCGGCCCGTGACCATGACCGTGACCTTGACCTTCGGCGCTGTCCTGATGGGCCGGGGCGTGCGTTGCGTGAGCCGGTCGATTCGGCGTCACTGCCGACGCGGCGTCTTGATCGTGATGTCACGCCCCAGGAACGAGCACGTGGTGTCCTGGAGGCTGATCGATTCGGCGCTGGCCTGCTTGACCCGGTCGGCGCAGTCCTGGAGCGAGCTGCGCTGCGTCCACAACAACAATGCCAGCAAGCCGAGGATCACGAACATCGCCAGCTTCTGCATCAGCTCCTTCATGATCCACGCCGATCCGATCGCACCGGCCGCCAGGACCACGGCGGCGACGAGGGCGAAGGTCTTGGCTTGACCGAGCGTGAGGGCGACGATGGCGTGCACCGCGTCACGTTAGGTCCGCAGCCACCTAGGGTGGCGTCATGGCCGAACAGCCCATCACGCTTTCAGGAGGCCTGCCCTCCACCTCGCTGCCCGAACCCGACGTCACGTTGCGTCACGCATTGGCGCAGGCTCAGCAGTCCGGCGACCCACGCCACGCTGTGGGTGACGTGGTCGCCGCCCACCCGCGTTCGATGGACGCGTGGGCTGCGCTCGGCGACCTCGGCATCGAGCCGATCCAGCGGTACGCCTCCTACCGCGTCGGCTACCACCGCGGGCTCGACGCCCTGCGAGCCAACGGGTGGCGTGGTTCGGGCTACGTGCGATGGAGCGCGACCGGCAACCGCGGGTTCCTGCGGTGCCTCCTCGGTCTCGCCGCGATGGCGCGCGAGATCGGCGAACTCGACGAGGCCGATCGGTGCAGCACGTTCCTCATGCAGCTCGATCCGTCGGGTGTGCCCGCCGATGAAGCGGACCGCTTCCGTCGACCGTGATCCGGTTGGTCGGTCCCGTGGAAGCGGCTCGGCGATGATCGCCGGGGTCGTGTTGACCGGGGGCCGCAGCACCCGCATGGGGGCCGACAAGGCGTTCGTGGAGGTCCGGGGCGTGGCGATGGCCGCCCACGTGGCCGGCGTGCTGGTCGACGCCGGATGTGAACCGGTGTGGTGCCAAGGCGGGGACGTGGAGCGACTGCGGGGGCTGGGCCTTCTCGGTCGTCCCGACCCACAGCGGTACGGCGGCCCCTTGGCGGCGATCGCCGACGCCCTCGACGCGGCGCGGGCATACGGTGCCCAACTGGTGGCCGTCAGCGCCTGCGACCTGCCCGAACTTGATGTTGCCACCATCGATCGGCTCCGGGAGGCAGCGCTGCTGAACGATCAGACGCTGGTCGCCGTGGCGACCGATCAACGCGGCACGCACCTCCTCGGCGTGTGGCGCGTGGCGGCAGTCGAGCCGCTGCGTCGGTTGCTCGGGCTCGATGTCGCGTCGTACCGGGCGGCGGTGGAGCGGTTGGGGTCGGTTCAGGTCCAGGTCGAGCCGCTCGCTGTCCACAACGCCAATCGGCCTGACGAGCTGCCCGGGCCCCGGTAGCCTCGGCGGTCATGGCCGTTTCAGAAGTCAGCGTCGACCAACTCGCCGATCTGCTCGCCGAGGGTGTTCGACTGATCGACGTCCGCGAGCCGAACGAGTTCGAAGAAGCACGCGTCCCGCAGGCCGTCCTCGTGCCGCTCGGTACCGTCCCCGACCGGATCGATGCCTTCCGCGGCGAAGGCCCGACCTACGTGATCTGTCGTTCGGGTGCGCGCAGTATGCGGGCCTGTGAGGCGCTCCAGGACCACGGGGTCGACGTCGTCAACGTCGCTGGGGGAACGTTGGCATGGTTGGCATCGGGTCGCGAGTACGCGACCGGCGCCTCGTGAGCCCTGACGAGGGGCCACCCACCTGGTCCTACCGTTGGGTCGATCAACAGGACGAGTTCGAGCAGGTGATCGACACGTTGCTCGGTGTCCCGGCGTACGCGATCGACACCGAGTTCCACCGCGAGCGCACGTACTTCCCGGCCTTGGCTCTGGTCCAGCTCGGTTGGGACGACCAGCTCGTGTTGATCGATCCGCTGGCCGTCGACGTGACGAGCTTCAAACGCCTGTTCGAGTCGGAGACCGAAGCGGTGTTCCATGCCGCTCAGCAGGACCTGGATGTGCTCACCCATGCCGTCGGTTCGGTGCCGGTTCGGTTCTTCGACACCCAGGTGGCGGGCGGTTTCCTCGGCTACGGCACCCCGTCGTTGGTGTCGATCCTGACCGGCGAGTTGGGCGTCAGCCCGCCCAAGGGCGATCGGCTGACCGACTGGCTGCGGCGCCCGCTCACCGACGCGCAACGTCAGTACGCCGCCAGCGACGTGGCCTATCTGCTCGAACTGCGTGATCGCCTGGTCGCCCAACTCGACGAGCGTGGGCGCACGGGGTGGGTCGCCGAGGCATGTGCGGAGTTGTTGCGCAAACCCACCAGTGGCTTGCATCCCGAGGATGCGTGGACCCGGCTCAAGGACGTGCGCGGCCTGCGGCCCCGGGCCCGGGCGGTGGCGCAGGCGATCTCCGCCTGGCGCGAACGGGCGGCCATGCAGCGCGACATCCCCGTGCGTCAGATCATGCCCGACTTGGCGGTGCTCGGGATCGCCCAGCGCCAGCCCTCCAACGAGCGCGAGTTGTCGCAGGCGCGCGGCGTCGACGAGCGGTTCAGCCGTGGCAAGTTGGCGGCCGAGATCCTCGCCGCCGTCGCCGAGGGCAAACAGGCCGATCCGCCCGATGCCCGCATGACGGGCGAGGACCTCGAGCGCGATCTGCGCCCGGCGATCACGTTGGTGTCGGCGTGGGTGAGCCAGGTGGCTCGCGCCGAGAAGATCGACTCGTCGATCCTCGCCACACGTTCCGACCTGGTGGCCTTCCTCGCACGGGATCCCGAGGCGCGGCTCGCCCACGGCTGGCGCGCCGAGATGTTGGGCGACGGCCTCAACAGCCTGATCGAAGGCCGGGCCGCGCTCACCTTCGACCGCGGCGACGGCCTCAAACTGGTCGCCATCCCCGAATAGCGCCGGTCGATCGCCGCCGGCTGTGCGACTCAGGCGTTGCGGATCACGCCGCGCAGTTTGCGCCAGAGGGCGTCGAACACGGCGATCGGTTCGGCGGCACGGCTTGCGTAGGAATGGATCGGGCGGCGCTCACCGACGGCTTGGTTGAAGATCACCCGCTGTGGGACCGATGGCGACCACACGGCTTGACGGCCCACGATCCGGGCCAGTTCCTCGATCCGTCGCTCGGCCTCGGACGACACCGCCGGCACCCGGTTGAGCACCACGCCGGACAACTCGAGTTCGGGGTTGGTGGAGTCCCACACATCGTCGATCAGGTCGGCGACGCCGCCGATCCCGCGCAGCCCGAGCGACGAGGGCTCGACGATCACGACGGCGTGACGCGACGCGGTCAGGGCGCTGCGGGCGAGGTTGCCGAGCGACGGGGGGCAATCGATCAGGATCGCCTCGTAGTGCTCGACCACGTGGCCGAGCGCTTTGGCGAGCCGCTTTGGGCTGCCCGCCTCGAGTTCTTGCAGCGAGGAGGAACTCGGCAGCACGTGGACCGTGTCGGACCAGGTCGACGGCCGGATGCTCGCCGTCACGGCGTTGGCGACGGCCTTCGGCCCACTCGCCTGCAGGACGTCGGTCACGGTGGGCAGATCGTCGCCCGGGTCCACCCCGAGCACCCAGGAACTTGCGGCCTGCGGGTCGAGATCGACCACCAACACCCTGCGACCGGCGTCCGCCGCCGCCGACGCCAACCCCAGCGTGACCGTGGTCTTGCCGACCCCGCCCTTCTGATTGAGGATTGCGACGGTGCGCTGCACGCCCGCCATCGTAGGCTCACGGTTACGGCTCAGGGTGACGGCTCACGGTGACGCTGGACCGTCCTCCACGTGCACCCGCACGATCGGCTGCCCGATCACGTCGTTGGGCACGCAAGTGCAGGTAGAGTGCCCACTAATGTCAATTCTCTAGTTCATGTGGGAGCCCTGCTGTGAAGAAGGGTCGTCATCGTCGCTTCGAAGAAGCACGAAAGCTGAAACAGTCCGGTCCGGGGGCATTCGACCTCGGTTTCGGGGATACCGACCGAAAGGTCGTTGCCACCGACGAGGAAGACGAATACGCCGCGCTCGGCGGAGAAGTACGGCGTCACCTTCGACGACGACGACGACACCTCCGACGACTGAACAGGCGCCGACCGCGGAGGCGGGATCGCTCACCCTGATCGTTCAGCCGACCGCTCGATCTGCAGATCCACCAGCGAATTCGACCGTGGAACGACACACCGTCGGGGTCATCGTTGACCTCGCGCGACGCGCTTCTGCCAAAGATCCGGGCTAACGCCGGCGCACCGTCGGGTGCGGGAGTGGCGTCCAGTCGGAACGTTCGAGCTGCTCGACCATCAGCTCGTAGATCTGGGTCCCGATCAGTTCCACGATCTCGTCGCGTGACGTGCGGTAGACCGGCCGCGAGGCGCTGAACGCCTCGGGCGCTTCGGTGCACCACCAGTGGAACTCGGCGCCGCCCTCGCCCCAGTCGCGGCGCTTCCACTCGCGCAGGCGTGATGTGACGTGGCCCAGGTCGTCCGTGTGGTGCTCGAGCCGGATCGGCACCTGCCAGCACACGTTGGGCTTCCAATCGAGCGGCCGTTCGCCCGCTTCGAGCGCGGCGATGTGCAGGGCGCATCCGGTTCCGCCCTCGAATCCGGGTCGGTTGAGGAAGATGCAGGCGTCATCGGCGAGTGCGGTGGCCGTGGTCGGTGCGCCGTCGGCGTCGGGTTCACCGGCCCGCAGGAACCCGCCAGCGGTGGCCTGGGCGTGGAACTGCATCTGCCTCGGCGCGACCCGGACAAACGCCTTGACGACGGTCTGGACGTCGTCGTCGTCCACGAAGTGGGCACCGTAACTGCAGCATCCTTGGGCGAGTTCGGCGGCGGGTGAGTCGAGCACGCCCTGGCAACCCTCGCCGTAGATGCACCGATGATTCGACCTGAGGTAGGTGGCGTCGAACACCCAGGTGCGCTGCTCGTCAGGGTCCTCGAACGAGATCCACTCGTGCAGCTCCTCGGGCGGGCGTCGCTCCGTCTTCGATCCGAGCTTGGTCCCTTTTCCTTCTTCGTGGACTTCGGCGGTTTGGTCCGGTTCGGCTTGCGTTCGGCCTTCGTCACGGGCGCACGATACTCCGGCGACCCGCGTGCCGGATGTACGGTCGCCCCCCGTGACAGCCCACGCCACCATCGATGACGGTGCGCTCGGCGACGGTGCGGGTGACGAGTGGAAGGCAACCGGACTCGACCCGGCCCGGGCGCGTCGGGTGCTGGCGCTGGTCTCGGTTGGGTTCTTCATCACGGCGCTCGACTTCACGATCGTCAACGTCGCATTCCGATCGATCCGGGACGACTTCGGTGAGGCGTCGGCTCGGCTGCTGCCCTGGACGCTGTCGGGTTATGCGATCGCCTTCGCAGCGGGTTTGCTGACCGCCGGCCGGATGGCCGACGCGTTCGGACGCAAACGGGCATTTCTGCTCGGCAACGTGATCTTCGCATCGGCGTCGCTGATCTGTGGCCTGGCGCCGAACGTGGAAGTGATCGTGGCCGGACGCGTGCTGCAAGCGATCGGTGGGGCGCTGCTCGTGCCGACCGCGACGGCCCTGGTGCTGCCGGAGTATCCGGTCACCGAGCGCGCCCACGTGTTCGGGATCACCGCCGCGATGGCGAGCATCGCAGCGGCGCTCGGTCCTGTGGTCGGTGGCGTGCTCACGAGCCAGTTCGGGTGGCGCTGGGTGTTCATCGTGAACCTCCCGATCGGGTTGGCGGTCGTGGTCCTCGGGCAACGCACACTGAAGGAGTCGCGCGACCCGGACGCGTCGAGCCGACCCGACCTGCTCGGAGCGGCGCTGGCGATCGGATCGGTGGGTCTGCTGACGCTGGCGATCGTGCAGGGCGAGGAATGGGGTTGGCGGTCTGCGGTGGAGCTGGGCGTGGTCCTGACTGCAGTGGTGCTCGGTGCCTTGTTCGTTGCGCGCTGCAAGGTGAGTGCCGATCCGGTGCTCGACCTGACTCTGCTGCGGAGTCGGTTCGTGTGGTCGGCCAACGTCGCCAACCTGCTCTGGTCGATGGGGTTCTACGCGATGTACTTCAGCAACGTCGGCTGGTTGCAGGACGTGTGGGGCTTCTCGCCCCAGCGGAGCGGGTTGGCGTACTTCCCAGGCCCAGTGATCGCCACGCTGTCGTCGATCTTCCTGACCCGCCGGCTCCGCCGTTTCGGAGCGGTCCCGGTGGTCGCCGCCGGCGCGGCGCTGATCGCCACATCGGCGCTGGTCTTCACATTGCTGTCCGACGGGCGCCATCGCTACATCGAATTGTTCGCCCCGATGGTGATGCTGATCGGGCTCGCCGTCGGCTCGGTGATCCCCGTCCTGAGCGGCGCCGCCAACGCCTATCTGCCGGCCAATCGGTTCGCCATGGGATCGGCGATCTACACGACGGCTCGCCAGATCGGGGCCGCACTCGGTGTCGCGATCGCCAGCGCGCTGCAGGTCGCCCACCCGGGCGTCCGGGGCTTCCACGACTCGCTGCGGTACGTGTTCGTGGTGATGATGCTGACCGCGATCGTGATGGCCGTCGCCTACCGCAAGCCGACCGCGGCCGACCTCGCCGCCTCGGCGTAGCGGCGGCCGCGGCCTCGCCCACGAGTGGGATCTGGATCGGTCGACGCCCGAACGAGCAGGGGCGACTGCCCGCGAGGGAATCCGGGTTCTGTCACCGTGTGCGAACCGAAACGAGGATCACGACGTACCGCTCGGCAGCACCACCAGAAGCGAGGTAACGACCATGTCCGACGACAGCACGACCACCGACACGACCACCGAGACGACCACCGATACGACCACCGATACGACGACCGACACGCACATCGAGACGATGTTGGAGCAGGCCGAGCGGTTCGTCGAGAACGGCAGCTTCCACGAGGCGGTTGGCTTGGCCGAGCAGTTGGCCAATCATCCGTCGGCCACGTCCGACCAACAGGCTCGGGCTGCGATCGTGAACGCCGCCAGTGCGCTCCGGCTCGGTGACGTCGACCAGTCCCGCAGTTGGCTGGCGGCAGCCGAAGCACTCGGAGCCACGTCGGATCAGCTGGCGTCGGTTCGTGGCGACCTGATGCGGTACGAGCAGGCCTCGGACTCGCTCGCCGACGGCGTCTCCGGCGAGGAGATCGCCGGAATCGTGCGCGCCGCCTGGGGTGCAATCCACGACCAAGCGCCGGAGCAGGCCGAACAGCTGGCTCGATCGGCGTGGGACTCTGGCCGTGCCGCCGATACAGAGCTCGGTGAGATCGCCATGGTGTTCGGCCACGCCACGTTCGCCCAGGGCAGGATCGACGAGGCCGCAGAGTGGGCCGAGTACGCCAAGGAGCAACGCGCCGACGGCGCACCGGAACTGGTGAGCGACATCGCCCAATACCGGGATGCGGTTTCGGCCTCCGCCGATGGCGTTCAGCGGTCAGAACAGCGATCCGTCTTCGATGCCGCGCAGGAGGCGTTCAAGCGCAGTGAGTTCGGGGCGGCCCGCGACCTGTACGGGTCGGTCTACGACAGCCCCACGTTGCTGGCCAACACGCGTGGCTTCGTGGCGTTCAACGTCGCCCAGTGCAGCCGGCAGCTCGGCGACTACGAGCTGGCGCGGGCCTGGTTCGAGGAGTTCCTCCGGCTGGCGCCCGAGAGCCCATATGCGGCCGAGGTGGCGGGGCTGCTCGATGACATCGAGACCCTGTCGTCGCTCCCCGAACTGCTCCAAGTCGACTGACCCGACCGGAGACGAGACAACGATGACGAGCAACGACATGTCGGGTAAGGCGACCACCCCGGGGCGCAGATCACTCATTCGGTTCCGGTGGGCTGCGATCGGGGCGGCGGCGGCCGTGGCGTTCGGTGCCGTTGGCGCCGTCACGCTGTCGGCGGCAGGCTCGTCCCAGCCCACTGCGCTGGTGCCGATCACACCCTGCCGACTGCTCGACACGCGCCCCGGCGACGACAACGTCGGGGCTCGTGCGACGCCTTTCGGGCCGAACGAAACCTTCGCCGTGGCCGTACACGGCACGAACGGCGAGTGCACCATCCCGGCGACGGCAACCGGCGTCTCGATGAACGTGACCGTGCTGAACGGCACCGCGGGCAGCTTCCTCACCGTCTTCCCCGCCGACGTGGCAGTTCCCAGGGCGTCGAGCCTCAACTGGGGGCCGGGACAGCCGCCGACCCCCAACGCCGTGACGTCACCGCTCTCTGCCGGCGGCATGTTGGGGATCTTCAACCTGGCGGGCACGGTCGACGTGATCGCAGATGTCGTCGGCTACTACCAGCCGTTGCCGACCACGCCGACCACGACCACGCAGGGGCCCGTCACCACGACCACGCTGGCGCCCGTCACCACGACCACGCTGGCGCCCGTCACCACGACCACGCTGGCGCCCGTCACCACGACCACGCTGCCGGCGTTCCGCTTCGAATCATCGTTCCTCGTCGGCTCGGTCAACAAGTCATTCGCGATCGACGGGTTCGAACAGGTCGGCGGGGCATCGGTTCGCACACACGGCTGGCTCGCCCCGCGCGCCTGCACGATGACGGGATCGGTCGCGATCGTCGGCGGCGTCACCAATCCAACTCCGTCGCTCGGAATCACGCTGAGATTCACTCGCTGGAACGCAACCGCGACGACCTTCGTGAACGGAGGCATCGTGACGGTCACGTCGGCGACAGCTTCCGGTAGTCGCCTCACGCTTCCGTCGTTGTCGGTGGGTGCAGGTGAACTGGTCACGCTGGAGGAGTTGTTCCAGAGTGGGTCGACCGTCCAGGCCAACACGCAGGGATATCTGTCCGCACAGTGCGCGTAAGCCACGTCCAGCGCGTCGGCACCCGCAGGTAGGCTCGTCGGCCTGATGAGCACCGAGATCAGCGCCGACCAGCTCCGCCAATCGTTCCTCGACTTCTTCGCCAAGAAGGAGCATGCTGTCGTGCCATCGGCACCGCTGATCCCGCATGATCCGACCGTGATGTTCACGGTCGCCGGCATGGTGCCGTTCAAGTCGTACTTCGTCGGCGACGAGGTGCCGCCGTACTCGCGTGCGGTCAGCTCCCAGAAGTGTGCACGCGCGGGTGGGAAGCACAACGACCTCGATGACGTCGGCCGCACCAAGCGCCACCTGGTGTTCTTCGAGATGCTCGGCAACTTCAGCTTCGGCGACTACTTCAAGAACGAGATCATCCCGTGGAGCTGGGACCTCGTGACCGGCTCGCGCGAGTCGGGAGGGTGGGGCTTCGACGGCGACCGGCTGTGGATCACCGTCCACGAAGGCGACGACGAGGCCGAGGCGATCTGGCACGAGCAGGTCGGGGTGCCGATGGCCCGCATCCAGCGGCTGGGTGACAAGGACAACTTCTGGCAGATGGGCGACACCGGCCCGTGCGGCCCGTGCTCGGAGATCCACATCGACCGCGGCCCGGCGTTCGGCCCCGAGGGTGGGCCGCTCCATGATCCTCAGGGTGATCGGTTCATGGAGTTCTGGAACCTGGTCTTCATGCAGTTCAACCAGGCTCAGGACGGGTCGCGCACGGCGCTGCCCAAGCCGTCGGTCGATACAGGCGCCGGTCTCGAGCGGATCCTGGCCCTGATGCAAGGCGTCGACTCGGTGTGGGAGACCGACCTGATGATGCCGCTGATCGAGACGGCGCAATCGGTCACGGGCCGCACCTATCAGGTCGGCAACTACGACGACCGCGACAGCTTCGCCATGCGCGTGCTCGCCGAGCACGCCCGCTCGTCCACGATGCTCGTGAGCGATGGCGTGTTCCCCTCCAACGAGGGCCGCGGCTACGTGCTGCGGCGCATCATCCGGCGCGCCATCCGCTACGCCTACATGCTCGGCACCGAACAACTCGTCATGCCGCAGTTGGTCGAGACGGCGATCGGTGTGATGGGCAATGCCTACCCCGACGTGCTCAAGAACCGAGACTTCATCATGGGCGTGCTCACCCGTGAGGAGGAGCGTTTCCGCCACACATTGAAGACCGGTCTGGGCATCCTGGACGACGAACTGGCATCGGGCCAGAGCCTGACCGGTGGCACCGCCTTCCTGCTCCACGACACGTACGGGTTCCCGCTCGAGCTCACGCAGGAGATCGCCGGTGAGCGGTCGATCGACGTCGACCTGGACGGGTTCCAGAGCGAGATGACGGCGCAGCGCCAGCGCGCCAAGGCGGCCCGCAAGGGCGCCGCCGCCGACTCCACGCTCGACGAGTACCGGGAGGTCATGGAGCAGTTCGGCACGACCGAGTTCCTCGGGTACCAGCACGACCGTGCCGAGGCGCGTGTGCTGTCCGTGCTCGAGGGGGTCGAGCACGGCACCGTCGAGATCTTCCTCGACCGCACCCCGTTCTACGCCGAGTCGGGCGGACAGGTCGGCGATACGGGCACGATCGTCACGCCCACCGGCAAGGCCGAGGTGCTCGACACCACGTTCGCGCTGCCCAATCTCCGTCGCCACACTGCGCGCGTGACGGAAGGTTCGGTGACCGCCGGCCAGGAAGCGACGGCCACGATCGACGTCGAACGCCGCTCGGCGATCCGTCGCAATCACACCGGGACGCACCTGCTGCACTGGGCACTTCGCCGTGTCGTCGGCGACCACGTCAAGCAGGCCGGTTCGTACGTCGGGCCGGATCGGCTGCGGTTCGACTTCTCGCATTATGAGGGCGTCACGCCCCAGCAGATCACCGAGGTCGAGCGGCTCGTGAACGCCGAGACGCTCCGCAACGAGCGAGCGCGCTCGTTCGAGACCAGCAAGACCGAGGCCGAGGCGCTCGGTGCGATCGCCTTCTTCGGTGACAAGTACGGCGATGTCGTGCGGGTCCTCGAAGCGGGGCCTTCGACCGAACTGTGCGGTGGCACGCACGTCAGCGCCACGGGCGACATCGGCATGTTGAAGGTGGTGAGCGAGTCGTCGATCGGCTCCAACCTGCGTCGGATCGAGGCAGTCACAGGGGCCGGTTCCGTCGAGCTGTTGCAGCATGACGAGCGGGTGCTCGCCGAGGTCGGCGAACTGGTCGGCAGCAAAGCCGACGTGGTCGGTGGCGTGCAACGCAAGCTCGATGAGATCAAGGCGCTCCAGGTCGAACTCAAGCAACTCCGATCGCAGCTCGCCACGGGACGCGCCGGCGAACTGGCCGCAGCGGCGGTCGACGGCGTGGTCGTGCAGCGACTCGACGGGATGGACCCCGGCGACCTGCGCGAGCTCACGATCGCCGTGCGCCAGCAGGCGGGCGTCCGCCGCGTCGTCCTGATGGGTGCCACCCCGAGTGGTGGTGTCAGCCTGGTGGCAGCGGTGTTGTCATCCGAAGCGATCGAGGCGGCCGACCTGATCAAGGCCGCCGCACGCGTGGTCGGTGGTGGCGGCGGCGGGAAGGGCGAGATCGCCACGGCAGGCGGCAAGGACCCGTCCGGGCTCGACGAGGCGATGCGCCTGGCCTCCGAGGCGGCGACCGGGGCCGTCACGGCGTGAACGCCACGCCCGGCCCGTCGCGCCGGCCGGGCATCAGGGCGCTCGGTGTGGACCCGGGCTCGAAACGGATCGGCCTGGCCGTCAGCGACCTGTCGGGCACGATCGCGTCGCCGCTGACCGTCCTGCAGCGCAGCAAGTCGCGCCAGCACGACCTGCACGAGATCGCTCGCGTCGCTCGCGACGAGGAGTGCGAAGTGATCGTGTTCGGGCTCCCGATCAACATGGACGGCAGCCACGGGCCGGCGGCGAAGGCTGCCACTGCCGATGCCGAGCGGTTGGCTACCGTTGCCGGCATGCCGGTCGAACTGCACGACGAACGCCGAACAACGGCGAGCGCGGACCGCAGCATGCTCGACGCCGGGTTGAACGCGATCGAACGGCGTCAACGTGTCGACAAGGTGGCGGCGGCGATCATGTTGCAATCGTGGCTCGACGCGCGCCGACTGGCCCAGGGTCCGAGGTAGTCGTGCCGATCATCGGCGCATCGCGCTCCGGCCGTGGCGGTGAACACGCCGACGACTGGGAAGTCGACGCGTGGGACGAGGTCGGCGAGGTGCCGGCGGTCGAGCCACTGCCGCGCCAGAGCCGGATTGCGAAGTGGACGGTGTGGGGCGCCCTGGCGATGGTGATCGTGCTGGTGCTCGTCGCCGGCTGGGTGGGTTGGTGGTTCCTCGAACGGGTGAAGCCCGATGGGGAGTTGGGTGACCCGCAGCCGTTCACGGTGCTCGACACCGACACGCTGGCCACGGTGGCAACCCGTTTGGAGGCACAGGGTTTCGTCGCCGACGGCGAGGTCTTCACCTGGTACGTCGGCCAGAACGGCGGGCTCGACCTCGTGCCCGGCTACTACCAGTTGCGGACCGGCGACCATGTCGGCAACGTGTTGGCTCGATTGCGGACCTCGCCCGACGAGACGTTCGCCAAGATCACCTTCCCGGAGGGCTTCACGGTCGAACAGATGGCAGAGCGACTCGCCGAGAAGCAGCCGCGGCTGACCGCCGCAGCCTTCATGGCCGCTGCCGGCGATCCGACGGTGGCGTCGATCCTGCGTCCTGCGGGGACTGCATCGTTGGAGGGTTTGCTGTTCCCCGACACGTACCAGGTCTCGAACGCCGACAACGAAGCCCAGGTGGTGGAGCGGATGGTGTCGCTGATGGAGCGTGTCGCCGAGCAGGAGGATCTGGTGGCGCGCGCCGCCGAGTTGGGTCGAACGCCCTACGAGATCCTGGTGATCGCCTCGATGATCGAAAAAGAAGCCAAGCTCGACGAGGATCGACCCAAGATCGCACGGGTGATCTACAACCGATTGTTCATCGACATGCCGCTGCAGGTCGACGCCGCGGTCTACTACGGGCAGGACCGCACGCGGCCGTTTCCGGAGCTGCGCCAGATCGACACGCCCTACAACGTGTACCTGCACACCGGCCTGCCCCCGACGCCGATCGCCAACCCGGGCAGGTCGTCGATCCAGGCCGCTCTCAACCCGGCCCCCAACCCGTCGTCCGGCGATCCGATCTGTCAGGTGCTGGCGGACCCGACCCAGGGCTGCATCTACCTGTACTACGTGCTCGCCAACGCCGAGGGCGGGCACGCCTTCGCCGTCACCGCCGAGCAGCATCAGGCCAACGTCGAGGCCGCCGCTGCAGCGGGGCTGCTGTGAACGCGCCGATATCGGGGACCACCCGCCTGGCGGCGGTCATCGGCTCGCCGGTCAGACACTCGCTGTCGCCGGCGATCCACAACGCTGCCTTCGAGGCTGCCGGCCTCGACTGGAGGCTCGTCGCACTCGAGGTCGAGCCTGGTTCCGGTGCGCGGGCCGTGGCCGCCATGAAGACGCTGGGAATCAGTGGCTTCGCCGTCACCACGCCGCACAAGTCCGATGTGGCGGCCGCCGTCGACGAGGTGGATTCGGCTGCGCTGGCGCTGCGATCGGTGAACACCGTCGTGCTGCGCGACGACGGATCCACGTACGGTGCGTCGACCGACGGCGGAGGGTTCGTCGACTCGGTCGTCGCCTGCGGTGTCGAACTGTCAGGAGCGCGGGTGGTGGTACTCGGTTCCGGCGCCGCCGCGCGTTCGGTGATCGACGCCCTCGGCCGCGCCGGCGTGTCGGACCTGGCGATCCTCAACCGCAGTCCCGCCTCGGCTCACGAGGCCGCCGAGCTGGCCGACGCGGCCCGCGTCGGGTCGCCCGACGACGTTGCCGGGGCGACGCTGCTCGTGAATGCCACCACCGTCGGGATGAGGTCACGAGACCTGCCGATCGACGCTGCCCTCCTGCACCCAGGCCTCATCGTCGCCGACCTCGTCTACCACCCGATCCGGACGGCCCTGCTGGCCGCCGCCGAATCGGCGGGGGCCCGCTGCATCGACGGGCTCGGAATGCTCGTGCATCAGGCGATCCGCCAGCAGCAGTTGTGGACCGGTTCGTCACCCGATCCGATCGTCGTGCGCGCCGCTGCCGAAGCCGAACTCGCTCGCCGCAACGTCTGACCGGTTCGGGTCGGGCCGGTTCGGCGCTGTCGTTCAGACCAGGCGCCCAACCGCCACCGGGTGCGACGAGACCGGTTCATACGTGGAGTTGGAGAAGGTGCTCCACGTGGATCCGACGATCGCGCCCTTGGAGTTCACGTACAACCGGATCACGCCGACCCCAGCGCCGTCGTTCCACGTGCCGTCGGCGTTGCGTCGGGTGTCGGTCGGGCCGTGACCACTGCTGGCCGAGTCGACCACCGTCAGTTCGTACTGCGTCGTGCCCTTGACGGTGGGTGCGCCGGCGGTCCGCTTGACGGGGGCCGCAACGGCGATCATCACGTGCCCGGAGGTGGTCGCGTTCGCTTCGAGATACTTGACGGCGACGATGTCGCCGGCGGCGATCGATGTGACCTTGGTGATCCGGCTGAGCCGATTCTGAGCGACGATCGCGTCGTGCCAGTGCGAGGCGAGCGGGGAGGTCGTCCCCATCCACGTCGTGAGGTCGCTGAACGTGTAGCCGTAGGCCTGCATCAGCACCCGGTTCAGGAACGTGTTGCACACCGTGCGGTTGGTGTACTCCGTCGCGCCGTTCACACCGGCCCACGTGAGCTCGGTCGGGTCGCTTCCATAGGCGTTGTTGGGGGGCGTCACCGACGTCGCCACCGACATCGCCCAATCGAGATGCGAGGGTGACGCGGCGGAGGCCGTGGTTGCGTCGTGTGCCATGCCGAACACCCCGATCGCCAGTGCGACGAGGGCGGTGGAGCGCCGACGAAATTGGTGTGTCATCTGGGCTTTCGAAGCAGGCATGCAGAGTTCATACATGCGCCACAGGGCGCCGTCACGCCTTTCGAACGCAACTTGACCGGGCTGTGATCGAGCCTTGACCCGAGGTCCTCCGAGTTGATCCAGCGTGAACTCGCGACCGCCCGGTGCGGTCGGAACGGCGACCCGCGGCCGAGCCCGCGACCGCCGCTCCGAGGGTGCCGGTAGCCTCGCTGCGTGCTTCGTTTCTTCACCGCTGGGGAGTCCCACGGACAGGCCTTGATCGCTGTCGTGGAAGGGCTGCCCGCCGGGCTCGAGATCACCGTCGACGAGATCGCCGCCGAGATGGCCCGCCGCCGGCTCGGCTACGGGCGCGGCCCTCGCCAGCGCTTCGAACAGGACGAACTCACCCTCATCGGAGGCGTCCGGCACGGCCGCACACTGGGATCCCCCGTGGCGATCGAGATCAAGAACTCGGAGTGGTTCCGCAGCGACAAGTGGCACGACGAGATGTCTCCCGCGCCGGGCGTTACGAAGGATCCCCTCACCCAGGTGCGCCCCGGCCACGCCGATCTCGCTGGGATGCAGAAGTACGGTTTCACCGATGCCCGCGACGTGCTCGAGCGAGCGTCGGCTCGCGAGACCGCGGCACGCGTGGCGGCGGGAGCGCTCGCCAAGAAGCTGTTGTCACACCTCGGGGTCGAGATCATCTCGCACGTGATCCAGATGGGTTCGGCGCGGGTCGGGTCCGACGTCGTTCGTCCGACCCCTGCCGACCTCGATGCCGTCGACGCGTCCGAGGTCCGCTGCTTCGACCACGAAGCCGGCGAGGCGATGATCGAGCAGATCAAGGCGGCCGCCAAGGACGGCGATTCGCTCGGCGGCGTCGTGGAGGTGCTGGGATTCGGGGTCCCGGTCGGGCTCGGCTCCTACGTGCACTGGGACCGCAAGCTCGATGCGCTGTTGGCGCAGGCACTGATGTCGATCCAGGCCGTGAAGGGCGTCGAGATCGGTGACGGGTTCGAGGTTGCCGGTCGGCTCGGAAGTCAGGCCCACGACGCCATCCGGTGGAATGCCGACACGCAGCACTACGACCGGCTCTCCACGCTCGCCGGGGGGCTCGAGGGCGGCATGACGAACGGTGAACTGCTGGTGGCCCGGGCGGCGATGAAGCCACTGGCGACGCTCAATCGACCGACGCTGGAGACGGTCGACACCGCCACCAAGCAGTCGGCGGTGTCGTTCAAGGAGCGCACCGATGTGACCGCCGTGCCGGCGATGGGTGTGGTGGCCGAGACGATGGTGGCGCTCGTGCTGGCGCAGGAGGCGCAACGCAAGTTCGGCGGCGATTCGGTCGCCGAGTTCGTTCGCAACGCCAAGGCGTTCGAGTCCACGCTGCCCTGAACTCGGCAGGTCCCGGTCCCGCCCCTCAGGGACAACTGGATGTCACGAGCAACCGGAAGTCACGGGACGAGCTGCTCCCAGGTGTTGCGCCCCACGACGCCGTCGGGTTCCAATCCGACGGACCGCTGGAACTGCTGGACCGCCTCCTCGGTGTGCTCACGGAAGTCGCCGTCGACGGCGTACGACGTGTAGTAGCCGCGCCATTGGAGGAGTTGCTGGAGGTAGCGGATCTCGCTCGCTTCGTTTGAGCCGCGCTCCAACGTGAGGCGATCGGCCACTGACCCACCCGAGCCGTATTCCCGCATCTCGCGTGCGACCGAACCACCGGTGTCCCACGAATCGGCTTCCTCGGGGAGCGTGCCGTCGCGGTACTCGGTGTAGCGATCGTTGGTCTGGTCGCTGTCGCTGAGCGAACCGAGTACTGCATTGCGGTTGGCGCCGCCGGCGCCGTACACGCTTTCGTACCAGTCGAACGCAGGCCCGTTCGAGAGCGTGCATTCCAGGATCGGCTGCGTCGCCGCCAGATTGGCGATGTCGCTTCGGATCCCGGTCGCACTGGCGATCGCTGCGCCGTCGAGATCGTGCAGACCCGCCATCAGGCGAGCGATCGTCCACCACTGTTCGGCGTGGCGCGCCTCGTGGTAGACCGCACCCGCGATCTGCTGTTGCTGGTCGGCAGTGAGCGTCTCGGCGTGCTCGGGTTGGAACGGGGTGGGTTCGACACCGGCCACCCACGTCGAGAATCGGAAAACGGCGTACGGCGGCGTGCTCGGGTCGAGCTCGAAGTCGACCCACGGCACGCCGGCCGCCGCCAGTTCGGCGTTGACGGCGTTGGCGAGTGCGGCGATACGGTCGTCGGCGCTCTGTGAACTGTTCCAGATGCCGTACGCCGAGTGCGCGTACTCCTCGACGCTGTCGGCGGAACGCAACCCCTCGAGCGGCCCGAACTGGCCCTCCAGGCTCGCCCACGTGGCAGTCCCGCACACACCCGCCTCGACCGGATCGAGGTTCATGTCGTGTTGGTAGGCGATCAGTGCTGCTTCGGTGTTCGGACCGAAGTCACCGTCGGGCGTGCCGACCGCGTAGTTCAGATCGCGGAGCAGCCGTTGCAGCAGGCGAACGTCCTGGCCGGAGTCGCCTTGTCGAAGTTCTTGCATGCGGTCATCTTCGAGTGGCGGCGGAGCAGGTGACAGAGCTGCTCGGGCAACCGTTGGGGCAGCAGCATCGGTACTCTCGTGCGCATGAATGCCCATCGAGTCGTGACGGTGCCGCTCGGCGATCGTCGCTATCAGGTCGTGGTCGGGCATGGCGCAGTTGCCGAGTTGGCCTCGCTGTTGCCTGCCACCGCCAGGAGGGCGGCAATCGTCACGCAACCGGGGATCCCGGTCGAGATCGAGCTCCCGATCCCGATCGAGCGGTTCGAGATCGGAGCCGGGGAGCAGCACAAGTCGCTTGCCACGATCGAGCAACTCTGTCGCGGTTTCGCCCGGCAGGGGCTCACTCGCAATGACGTGGTGATCGGCGTCGGCGGGGGGATGGTCACCGACGTGGCCGGCTTCGCCGCCGCGAGCTACCACCGAGGGGTTCCGGTCGTCCACGTCGCCACCACGTTGCTGGGCATGATCGACGCCGCGATCGGGGGCAAGACCGGCGTCAACATCGCCGAGGGCAAGAACCTGGTGGGCGCCTTCTGGCAGCCGAGCGGCGTGATCTGTGATCTCGATGCGCTCGCCACGCTGCCCGACCGCGAACTCCGGTGCGGCTACGGCGAGATGGCCAAGTACCACTTCCTGACCGGGGACGACCTGCTGGCGATGCCGCTCGCGGATCGGGTCGCCCGGTGTGTCGAGATCAAGGCCGAGGTCGTCGCTTCGGACGAGCGCGAGGGCGGCCGACGGGCGTTGCTCAACTACGGCCACACGCTGGCGCATGCGATGGAGATCGCCACGGAGCATCGGCTGGCGCACGGCGAGGCGGTGGCGATCGGGCTGATCTACGCCGCCCACCTGGCACGGGTGATGGGTCGCATCGATGCCGCACGCCTGCAGGACCACTACGACGTGGTCGGCGGGGCCTACGGGCTCGGCACCGAGCTCCCGTCCGGGCTCGACCCGGCGCGCCTGATCGAACTGATGCGCAAGGACAAGAAGGCGCTCGACGGGCTGACGTTCGTGCTCGACGGGTGTGACGGGGTCGAGGTGGTCGCCGGCGTCGGGGACGAACCGGTGTCGACCGCGCTCGAACGCATGATCGGCTAGCGGGCGGTCGACATGCCCGTGCTTCGAACCGAGCGGCTGACGCTGCGGCGATGGGTCGACGACGACCGCACGGCGTTCCACGATCTCAACAGCGATCCGGCGGTGATGGCCACGATCGGGTCGGTCATGTCGCGCTCGGAGTCCGATGCCTTCATGAACCGTGTCGAGCAGCGCTTCGAGGAGCACGGGTTCGGGTTGTGGTGCATGGATCTCGATGGCGAACCGATCGGATTCACGGGCCTGGCGGTTCCCTGGTTCCGTGACGGCGTCGAGATCGGCTGGCGCGTGCGATCGGCGTACTGGGGGAGTGGTTTCGCCACGGAGGCGGCGGTCGAGTGCCTGCGTTTCGCGTTCGACGAGTTGCAGCTGGACGAAGTGATCTCGTTCACGGCAGCGAGCAACCTCCGCAGCCAGGCCGTGATGCGACGGATCGGCATGACTCGCGACGGGTCGGCCGACTTCGACCACCCCAGCGTCCCGGAAGGCAACCCGCTGCGACCGCACGTGCTCTACCGAACGGTCCGTGTCGCGGACCGACCGTCCGCGTTACGGTGACCCACGTGTCGGCGATCGTCCTCCTGTTGCACGGACCCAATCTGAACCTGCTCGGCACGCGCGAGCCGCACATCTACGGCACCGACACGCTCGACGACTACGTGGCGTTCACCCAGGCAACGGCGCAGCGTCACGGGCTGACGATCGAGGCCCACCAGTCGAACCACGAGGGCGAACTGATCGAGCTGATCCACTCGGGGCGTGGACGCTGCGGAGCCATCATCATCAACCCTGGGGCGTTCACGCACTACGCCTGGGCGATCCATGACGCGCTGGCGGCGTTCGATGGGATCAAGATCGAGGTCCACATCTCCAACCCCAACGCCCGAGAGCCGTGGCGGCACACGAGCGTGGTGGCGCCGGTCGCCACCGGTTCGATCATGGGATTCGGCATGTTCGGCTACGACCTCGCCGTCCAGGCCGTCGCCGCCAAGCTCGCCGGCTCCGGCTCGCCGGTCGGCTGAGCCGTCGATGGACCTGAGCGCGCTGCCTCCGATCGAGTACGCCGGGCGAGCCGGGGCGATCCGTGCCCGCCTCGACGACCGGGGGCTCGACGGGCTGGCCGTTACCAACATCGCGAACGTGCGCTGGCTGACCGGATTCACGGGGTCGAGCGCCACCGTTGCCGTGTTGCCCGATCGGTTGGTGCTGGTCACTGACGGGCGATACGCCGACCGGGCCGACGCCGACATGCAGGCCGCCGGCGTGGAGGCCGAGCTGATCGTCGGGGCGACGCAGGCCCGGCAACAGGACGCGTTCGTGGCGGCCTTCGACGGACTCGATCGCGTGGGAGGCGAGTCGGCGCATCTCTCCCACCAGCGTTGGCTGGCGCTGGCCGCATCGCTGCCGATCGAACCGGGAGACGGCGCGATCGAGGATGCTCGTCGTGTCAAGGACCGCGGCGAGGTGGCCCGGATCGCCGCCGCCGCATCGTGTGCCGACGCAGCGCTCGCCCATGTCGCTCCGATGCTGGCCGGGCGACCGACCGAAGCCGACATCAGGACGGAGCTGGAGTACCGCATGCGTCGTCACGGGGCGGACGGGCCGAGCTACGACACGATCGTGGCGTCCGGTCCGAACCACGCCGCACGTCCGCACCATCAGGCCGGGGATCGCATCATCGTCGAGGGCGACACCGTCGTGATCGACGTCGGTGCCCTGGTCGACGGTTACCACTCCGACATGACGCGCAGTTTTGTCGTGGGGGAGGCGTCGGCCCAGCAACAGCGTCTCTACGACCTCCTGCTCGCCGTGCAGCTCGCCGGCCTGGCAGCCGTTCGTGCCGGAGCGGCGGCGCGCGATGTCGATCGCGCGTGCCGCGAGATGGTGACCGAAGCCGGCTACGAGGACTGGTATCTGCACTCGACCGGGCACGGTGTGGGGCTGGTGATCCACGAAGATCCGTTCGAATCTCCCGTGTCCACCGCACACTTGAGGGCGGCGGACGTCGTGACTGTCGAGCCGGGCCTCTATCGTGTGGGCTTCGGCGGATTCCGGATCGAAGACCTCGTCGAGGTCACCGAGCACGGCTGCCGGATTCTCACCGGATATCCCAAGGACAGCCCATGCCTGCCATCACCACCAACGACCTGAAGACCGGGATCACGCTCGAGCTCGACAACGGCCTGTTCCAGGTCGTCGAGTTCCAGCACGTCAAGCCCGGCAAGGGTGGCGCCTTCGTGCGCACCAAGCTCCGCAACCTCAAGTCGGGCAACGTGTTCGACCGCACGTTCAACGCCGGGATCCGGGTGGAGCAGGCGATCATCAATCGTGAGGAGATGCAGTTCCTCTATCGCGATGGCGACGAGTACGTCTTCATGAACAACGAAACCTACGACCAGATGAACGTGTCGCCGGTTGCGCTCGGCTCAGCGGCTGACTACATGGTCGAGGGGATGGTGGCCCAGGTCGCCTTCTTCCAGGGCGAGATCATCTCGCTCGAGATCGCCGCCTCGGTCGAGCTCGAGATCGCCGACACCGAGCCGGGCGTCCAGGGCGACCGGGTGTCCGGCGCACGCAAGCCGGCCACGCTCGTGACCGGCAAGGTCGTGCAAGTGCCGTTGTTCGTGGAGATCGGCGACAAGATCCGTGTCGACACCCGCTCCGGCGACTACATGACGCGCGTCTGACGGACGCTGCGACCGATGGACCGACCCGACGAGCGTTCCGATGCGCGCGAACGCGCCCTGTACCTGTTGTACGAGGCGCACTCGAAGGGCATTCCTGCATCCGACACCATCGATCTCCAGGTGATCGAACCCGACGAACTGACGCAGCAACTCGTGCGCGGCGTCGACGTCAACGGCGAGCGGCTCGACCAGCTGATCGCCGAACGCGCCAAGGGGTGGACACTGGCTCGGATGCCCGTCCTCGACCTCAGCGTGATGCGACTGGCAGCGTTCGAGTTGCTGGAGCGTCCTGAGGTCCCGACCGCAGTCGTGCTCAACGAGGCGGTCGAACTCGCCAAGCGCTACTCGACCGACGACTCCGGACGGTTCGTCAACGGCGTGCTTGCGGCGATCGCCGCCGACGTCCGCGCCTGACAGGCGCGGCGAGGCGCGCGACGTCTCGATCATGACCTGCCCGGTCAATCGTCGATGGGTAGCCTCCGATCCGTGAGTGTGGGCGACACCGAGGTCACTGACACGACCGTCGACGTCCGGTCGGACGGCGCTGTCGTCACGTCGGACGACCGCTCGTCGGGCAAACCCGACGGATTCGAGCCGACCCCGATCGACAGCCCGATCGATGCCGCGATCGACGATGCGGTCGACGGCATCGCCGTCGAGACGTCCCCGCCGACATGGCCTCAGCGGCTACGCCACGTGCACCCGGCGACGTGGGTGATGGTGTCGCTGGTCGCGGTCTACACGGCGTACTTCACGGACCGCACCCTCGACATCCACCACGGACTCGGTACCGCCGCCTACGACTCCGGCTTGTACGACCAGGGCGCCTGGCTCATGTCGCGCTTCAAGGCGCCGTTCGTCACCACGATGGGCCGCAACCTGTTCGGTGACCATGCCTCGTTCATCCTGATCGGGCTCGTGCCGCTGTATTGGGTGGCACCAGGGGCGTGGATCATCTTCTTCTCGCAATCGTTGCTGCTCGGCGCCGGGGCGCTGCCGGTCTACTCCTACGCCCGCAAGCGGCTGGAGTCTGACTGGATGGGGCTGGTGCTGGGATGTGCCTACCTGCTGCACCCAGCCGTGACCTGGACGAACATGGAGAACTTCCACCCGGACTCCTACCTCGGTCTGTTCGTCGGGATCGCCTTGTACGGAGCGCTGGAACGCAGGTGGCGAACGTACGCGATCGGCGTCGGCCTGTCGCTGCTGGTGAAGGAGGACGTCTCGCTGGTGCTCGTTCCGCTCGGCGTCTGGGTTGCCGTCAAGCGCGACCGACGGATGGGCCTGCTCACGATCGGCGCATCCGTGTGGATGGCCGTGTTCGGCATGTTCATCGTGATCCGTAGCCTGATCGGCGTCCCTACCCGCAACTCGTGGCGGATCCCGTTCGGCGGCGTGCGGGGGCTGATCGAGACCACCGTACGAAACCCGACCCAACTCGCCGACCACCTTCGCAGCGATGGGCGCCTCTGGTACGTGTGGCAGATGGTGTCGCCCACCGCGTTCGCCTTCAGGCGCCGCTGGGGCGTGGCGGCGATCAGCGCCTTGGTCCTGTTCACGAACATCCTCAGCACCTTCTGGTACCAGTACCACATCCAGTATCACTACAGCCTGATCGCCGTGCCGGCGCTGGTGTTCGGGAGTGCCTTTGCGCTCGGTACCGTGCCCACGAGCGGTCGCTGGAATCGCTCCTGGGGCGTGGCAGCCGTCGGCGTCGCCAGTGCGCTGGCCGCCTACACGTGGGCGCCGTTGCCGCACGTGCAGTCGAACCCTGGCTACTGGCCACCGTCGCACCCGGTGGCGGTTGCTGCCCGCGACATCATCGCCGACGTCCCCGCTGACGCGGTGGTGTCGGCCCACTACCGCATGGCTCCGCACTTGGCGTATCGGGAGGAGATCTACCAGTTCCCCAACCCGTTCCGCATCGTGCTGTACGGCCCGGACATCTCCAGGGAGGGTCAGCGTGAGGTGGAGCGTGCCGAGCGGGTGGAGTACCTGGTCCTGCAGGTCGACAAGTCGGAGGAGGACGCCCGCGACTTCGCCGTGATCGAACCGGCGTTCACGCTCGTTCGTGCCAACGACAGCTGGGAGCTGTGGCGCCGCAACCGATCGGTGCCGATCCCGCCGCTCACGATCCCCGGGCAGTGACGGCGCCGGCGACCCGGCGTCGCCGATTCAGCGTGGTCCGCGGAGCAGCCGGCCGGGCAGCTCGCCGGTGAACTCGTCGTCGGTGACCGTTTCGGTGCCGGCGACGAATGTGTGCCGGTAGCCGTCCGCCTTCTGGACGAGACGCGGTGCGCCGCCCGGAAGGTCCCAGGCCATCCGGGGCCGGCCGAAGGAAAGCCGGTCGTAGTCGATCACGTTCACGTCGGCCCGCTTGCCCGGTGTCAAGTGGCCCCGATCGCCGAGCCCGTACAGTTCCGCGGTCTGACGAGTCTGACGGTGCACCACGTGTTCGAGCGCCATCTTCGGCCCACGCGTGCGGTCCCGGGTCCAGTGCGTGAGCATGAACGTGGGCGTTCCGCCGTCGCAGATCACACGTACGTGGGCGCCGGCGTCGGCCAGGCCCATCCGTGTCGATGGATGCATGTGCGCCTCGTAGTTGAAGCTGAGGTCGCCGTAGCTGTAGTTGAAGAACGGCGAGTACAGCATGCCGTGCCCGTCAGCGGTGAGGAGTTGGTCGATGATCAGTTCGAGCGGTGGCACGCCACGTCGCTCGGCGACGGCCCTGACCGCCTGGTCCGGCGCCGGCTCGTAGTCGATGTCGCCGTCGGCGACGGCCCAGATCTTGTGGGTGATGTTCAGGACGGCACGTTCGAAGAAGCCGCCGTCGTCGGGGATCTCGGCGATGATCCGCTCCCGAATCGGCCCGGACCGGAGTGCCTCGCATCGTTCGGCCAACGGCAACTCGGCGATCGCCTGGAATGCCGGATGGAACATCAGTGGGTGGTAGCTGCCCTCCAGGCACATCAGCAGTCCGACCGTGCGGCCGTGGACCTGGGCGACGATCGGGATTCCCGCTGCCCGGTCGGCGTCGAGGTTGTCCAGCACCGCTCGCCACAGATCCGGCGCCTGATCGGTCTGGCTCAGGTTGACGCTCACCGTGCGACCGCTGCGGCGAGCCAACTCTCGCATCCACGGCCACTCCTGGTCCGGCAGGATCACGTGTTCGGGAGCGAACTGGAACACCCCGTGGCCGACCAGCGCCATGGCATCGGCGATGCCGAACAATTCCTGCGCGTCGACCATCGTTCCGGGCACGAGTTCGCCCGACTTGGAGCGGTGCAACGGGGTGCGGCTGGTCGAGAACCCCAACGCCCCGGAACGCAGCCCCTCACCGACGAGCGCCGCCATCGCCTCGATGTCGGCAGCGGTGGCTGGTTCATTGCGCGCCCCACGGTCGCCCATCACATAGCCGCGAACGGCGCCGTGCGGAACCTGGGTGCCGATGTCGAGCACGTACCGCCTCTGGTCGAGAGCATCGAGATACTCCGGGAACGTCTCCCAGTCCCATTGGATCCCTTCCGTGAGTGCCGTGCCGGGGATGTCTTCGACGCCCTCCATCAGCTCGATCAACCAGGCGTGTTTGTCGCGGGCGGCAGGAGCGAACCCCACGCCGCAGTTGCCCATCACGGCCGTGGTGACCCCGTGCCATCCCGACGGCGTCAGGAACGGATCCCAGGTCGCCTGGGCGTCGTAGTGGGTGTGGACGTCGACGAACCCGGGAGTCACGAGCAGCCCCTCGGCCTCGATCTCACGGCGTCCCACACCGACCCGGCTCGCCACGTCGGTGATCGTCGCGTCGTCGATCGCCACATCCGCGGTGCGGCCGGGCGCTCCGGAACCGTCGACGACGAACCCACCCCGGATCACCAGATCATGCATCTGGGCACAGTAACCGCCGACCAGGGCGGCGCGCTCGCCCCGGTCGATGGGCCACCGGGTACGGTTCGCGGCATGTCGACCGATCTCCGTCACGTGGACCTGGTGCGGACTGCACCCACGGTGTTCACCGCCACCAACGAGCGTGGGGGCACGCTCACCATGAGCACCGCCAGCGGACCCGAGTTCACACCGGGAGAAGCGCTGTTGGCAGCGATCGCTGCCTGCGGTGCGATCGACCTCGATCTGATCACGAGTCGGCGGGCCGAGCCGGAGTCGTTCGCCGCCCGCACCACGGCACGCTCGATCCGTGACGAACTCGGGAATCGGTTCGTCGACATCCAGGTCACGTTCGACGTCCGATTCCCCGACGGCGAGGACGGTGATGCGGCGCGTCAGGTGCTCCCTCGCACGTTGGAGCAGATCCGAGACCGTTTGTGCACGGTGAGCCGCACGGTCGCCGTCGGCACGCCCGTCGAGATCGTGACGGGCGACCTGTCGTGATCGTTCGCCCGCAACTGTTGGTGATCCGACACGGGCAGACCGAATGGTCGGCGTCGGGGCGGCATACCGGCCGCACCGACATCCCGCTGACGGAACGGGGCCGCCAGGAAGCACGCGACGCAGGGCGCACGTTGGCCGGGTGGAACATCGGGCGTGCCTACTCCAGCCCGCTCTGGCGTGCCCGTGAGACCGCCGAGTTGGTTGCGCCGGCATGCGGGATCGCGATCGACGACGACCTGCTCGAATGGGACTACGGCGAGTTCGAGGGGGAGAGCACGCCGCAGAGCCGCGAGCGTGTGCCGGGGTGGTCCGTCTGGACGCATCCGATCACCGGGGGTGAGTCGTACGACGATGTCGGTGCCAGGGCCGATCGGTTCATCGAGCGTTTCGACGCCGACGTGGGCGAGGGCAACGCCGTCGTGTTCTCCCACGGTCACCTGCTGGCGATCCTCATCGCCCGCTGGTGCGGTCTGTCGGCGGTCGAAGGTCGCCGATTCGCACTCGCCACGGCGACGGTCAGCCTGCTCGGTTGGCATCGGGAGGACCGTGTGATCCGGGCATTGAACCACCGTGCCGGCGAGGTGCTGGACCCTCCGTTCCGCACCTGAGCGGCGGCCACGACCCGCGCCGGCCGGTGATTGACGGCAAATCGCGGGGGATCGACGCGCGTCGGGTATGGTGGCGTTTCGACCGTTAAGGCGGGTCCTGTGAGGCCCGAACGGCAGGAGACAACGTGACGGAGAGCAAACAGGTCCTCGGGCCTGACGACGTGCGACGGGCCGTGACCCGGATGGCACACGAGATCATCGAGCGCAACCGCGGTCTTGGCGGTGTTGCTCTGGTCGGCTTGCAACGCGGCGGTGTCTGGCTGGCGCGGGCGCTCGGCGACGAGATCGCCCGGATCGACCACTCGATCCCGGTCGGCACGATCGATGCCTCGTTGTACCGCGACGACATCGGGCTGCGTCCGGTCTCGCCGGCGGCGGTCAGCGACATCAGCTTCGACGTCGACGCGGCGACGGTCGTGCTGGTGGACGACGTGTTGTTCACCGGTCGCACCGTGAAGGCAGCCCTGGATGCGATCACCGACTACGGGAGGCCGGCCGCCGTGCAGTTGGCCGTACTCGTCGACCGTGGCCATCGCGAACTGCCGATCCGACCCGACTTCGTCGGCAAGAACCTGCCGACCTCCGCCTCGGAGCGCGTCAGCGCCACGGCGGAAGGCGTGGTGATCTCATGACGTTCAGGTTGTGTCTGACACAACGTGAACGTGAGGACGCGGCGGTCCGAGCGTGAAGCACTTCCGGTCGATCTCCGAGGCGGGGCCCGATGCGCTGCGGCGCCTGCTCGACCTCGCCGATCACATGGCCGAGGTCAACCGGCGACCCAACCCGAAAGTGCCGGCGTTGCGCGGTAAGACCGTCTGCAACGTGTTCTTCGAGGATTCGACGCGAACTCGCTTGAGCTTCGAGACCGCCGCCAAGCGACTCTCGGCTGACACCATGAACTTCGCCGTCTCGTCGTCGAGCGTGAACAAGGGCGAGAGTCTGCGCGACACGATCGAGACGATCGCCGCGATGGGGGTCGACGCCTTCGTGATCCGCCACAAGTCGTCGGGCGTGCCGTGGCAGGTCAGCGCCTGGACCAACGCCGCCGTGATCAACGCCGGCGACGGTTGGCACGCCCATCCCACGCAGGCCCTGCTCGACTGCTTCACGATCCGGACGGCGCTCAATCGACGCGACTCGTTCGAGGGCGTGAAGATCGCGATCGTCGGCGACATCAAGCACAGCCGTGTCGCCCGCAGCGACATCGAGGCGTTCCAACTGCTCGGGGCCGACGTCACGCTGGTCGCCCCGCGTACCCTTCTCCCGCCGTCGTTGGCCGCCTTCGACGGGGTGCACGCCACCACCGACCTCGACTCGGTGATCGGCGACCTCGACGTGATCTACCTGTTGCGGATGCAGCACGAGCGGATGAACGAGGCGCTCGTGCCGAGCCTGCGCGAGTACACCACCCGGTTCGGTCTCACCGCCGCACGTGCGCAACGTCTGCCTCAACACGCGTTGGTCATGCACCCCGGACCGATGAACCGCGGCGTCGAGATCGCCGTCGATCCCGCCGAGCTTCCGGGCTCGGTCATCACCCAGCAGGTCACCAATGGGATCGCCGTGCGAATGGCCGTGCTGTTCGACCTGCTCGGCAGCGGCGCCAATCTGGAAGGTGAGTCATGACGCACTATCTGATCCGTGGTGGCACGGTGATCGACCCGACGGGGGAGCGGCAGGCCGATGTGCGGATCGTCGGAGGCCTGGTGAGCGAGGTCGGTAGCGGGCTCGTCGGCGTCGACGGTGAATCGGTGATCGACGCCAGCGGTCAGATCGTCTGCCCCGGTTTCGTCGACCTGCACACCCACCTGCGTGAGCCCGGCAAGGAGGAGGCCGAGACGATCGAGACCGGGTCGCGTGCTGCCGCCAAGGGCGGGTACACGTGTGTGGTCGCGATGCCCAACACCGACCCGACCCAGGATTCGGTCAGCGTGGTGCAGTTCGTGCGCGGCCAGGGCCAGCGCGCCGGCCTGTGCGATGTGCGGCCGTCCGGGTCGATCACGGTGGGCCGGCACGGCACGCAGCTCTCGCCGATGGCAGAGCTGGCCGAGGTCGGCGTGCACCTGTTCACCGACGACGGCACGGGCGTTCAGGACCCGTTGTTGATGCGTCGGGCGCTGGAGTACGCGCGGGATCTGGGCGTGGTGCTCGCCCAGCACTGTGAGGTCTCGCGCCTCACCGAGGGTGCGGTCATGCACGAGGGGGACTGCTGCTCGAGGTTCGGGCTGCCCGGCTGGCCGTCGATCGCCGAGGAGATGATGGTGTACCGCGACATCGAGCTGTCGCGCTTGACCGGTGCACCGATTCACATCCTGCACCTGTCGACGGCAGGCAGCGTCGAACTCGTGCGACGCGCCAAAGCCGACGGTCTGGCCGTCACCGCCGAGGCGACACCGCATCACATCAGCCTCACCGACGAACTCCTGGCGGGATACAGCTCGCTGTACAAGGTCAATCCACCCCTGCGCACGATGGCCGACGTGGATGCGGTGCGGGCCGGGCTGGCCGATGGCACGATCGACGCGATCGCCACCGATCACGCGCCGCACGCACCCGAGACCAAGGAACAACCGTTGGACCAGGCTCCACCGGGGATGTTGGGGCTGGAGACCGCACTCGGGGTGAGTCTGGCGAGCCTGCCGGCGGTCGGCATGACGACCGCCGACGTGGTGGCAGCGCTGAGTTGGAGGCCGGCGGCGATCGCCGGGGTCGACGATCTGCACGGCCGGCCGATCGCACCGGGCGAGCCTGCCAATCTGGCGGTGTTCGACCCAACCGTGCAGTGGCAGGTGGTTCCCGCCGAGCTGGCGAGCAAGAGCCGCAACACTCCGTTCGTGGGCGTCGATCTGCGCGGCAGGGTCACCCACACGTTCCTGGCCGGCGAGGCCACGGTCGTGAACGGCAGGCCTGTTCGATGACCGCACGTCGCGACCACTCCGACCGAAACCCCCTCCTCTTGAACCTCCTACTCTTGGATGAAGATACGATGTATTGTATGAATATGCAGGTTGTGGCATGACGATTCGGGATGGACAACTCGTGCTCGCCGACGGTTCGGTGTTCGAAGGCGAGCTGATCGGCGCCATCGCGCCTGGTGGGGTGGCCACCGGCGAGGTGGTGTTCAACACCGCCCTGTCGGGCTATCAGGAGATCGTCACCGATCCGAGCTACGCCGGCCAGATCATCACCTTCACCTACCCCCACATCGGGAACTACGGCGTGAATCTGGCCGACAACGAATCGCGCGGTGCCTTCTGCCGGGGCGTGATCGTGCGTGACCTCGCCCGGCGCCCCAGCAACCACCGATCCGAGGGTCACCTCGAGACGCTCTTGCAACAGCATGCGATCCCCGGGATCGCCGGGATCGACACGCGTCGCCTCACGCGGATCCTGCGCGACGTGGGGGCGATGCCGGGCGCGTTCGGCGACGCCGACGAGGCCACACTTCGGCAGGCGGCGATCGACGAACCTGGCACCGATGGCATCGATCTGGTCGCCCAGGTCACGACGCCCGCCTCATACGTGGTCGACGGTGATCGCACCGACCGCCTGATCGTGGCCTACGACTTCGGGATCAAGACCACCATCGTCCGCCACCTGGCCAGGCTCGGCAGGGTCGAGGTCGTGCCGGCCGGCACGAGCGCCGACGACGTGCTGGCGCGCGACCCGGCTGGCGTGTTCCTGTCGAACGGCCCGGGCGACCCCGAGGTCGTCGACTACGCCACGAACCAGATCGGCCGGCTGGTCGGCAACGTGCCCGTGTTCGGGATCTGCCTCGGGCACCAGCTGCTGGGCCGTTCGCTCGGTGCCGGCACGATCAAGCTCCCGTTCGGTCACCATGGCGGGAATCACCCGGTCAAGAACCTCGACACGGGGCGGATCGAGATCACCAGCCAGAACCACAACTTTGCCGTCGACCCCGACAGCTTCGGCGGGCTCTCCAAACAGGTCCGTATGACGCACGTCAACCTGAACGACGGTGTGTGCGAGGGGCTGGAGGTGGTGGGCGAGCGTTGCTTCAGCGTCCAGCACCACCCCGAAGCCGGCCCCGGCCCGCACGACAGCCGCTACCTGTTCGCCCAGTTCGATGCGCTCATGAGCGCAAAGGCGAGCGTCTGATGCCGCGCCGTGACGATCTGCATTCGATCCTGATCATCGGCTCCGGCCCGATCGTGATCGGTCAGGCCTGCGAGTTCGATTATTCGGGCACCCAGGCATGCCGTGTGCTGAGGGAGGAGGGGTACCGCGTGATCCTGGTCAACTCGAATCCGGCGACGATCATGACGGACCCGGATTTCGCCGACGCCACCTACATCGAGCCGATCACGTGGGAGGTGGTCGCGTCGATCATCGAACGCGAGCAGCCCGACGCCGTGCTCCCCACCTTGGGCGGCCAGACCGGCCTCAACACGGCGATGGAGTTGTACGAGCGCGGCCTGATCGGCATACCAGGGAAACCCGAGATGATCGGTGCCAACGCCGAGGCGATCGCCACCGCCGAGGATCGTCAGCTGTTCAAGGAGGCGATGATCGAGATCGGGCTCGAGGTGCCGCGCTCGGGCGTCGCCCACACGATGGAGGATGCGCGCCGGGTCCGCGACGAGATCGGCCTACCGATCATCATCCGTCCTGCGTACATCCTGGGTGGTCGCGGCACCGGTATCGCTGCGACTGTGGAGGAGTTCGAGGTCATGGCCGCCAATGGGATCGCCGCCAGCCCGATCAACGAGATCCTGATCGAGGAGTCGATCGCCGGCTGGAAGGAATACGAACTCGAGGTGATGCGCGACCGCGCCGACAACTGCGTGATCATCTGCTCGATCGAGAACTTCGACCCGATGGGTGTCCACACCGGCGACTCGATCACCGTGGCCCCGCAGCAGACGCTGACCGACGTCGAGTACCAGCAGATGCGTGATGCTGCGATCGCCTGCATCAGGCGCGTGGGCGTCGAGACGGGTGGGTCCAACGTGCAGTTCGCCGTCGATCCTGCCACCGGCCGGCAGGTCGTGATCGAGATGAACCCGCGGGTGTCGCGCAGCTCGGCCCTGGCATCGAAGGCGACCGGGTTCCCGATCGCCAAGATCGCCGCCAAGTTGGCGGTCGGCTACACCCTCGACGAGATCCCCAACGACATCACCAAGGCAACACCGGCCAGCTTCGAACCCACGATCGACTACGTCGTCACCAAGATCCCGCGCTGGGCGTTCGAGAAGCTGCCCGGCACGTCCGGCATCCTCGGCACCCAGATGCAGTCGGTCGGCGAGGCGATGTCGATCGGGCGCACCTTCCCCGAATCGCTCCAGAAGGGCTTGCGCTCGCTCGAGCAGGGCCGGCTCGGCCTCAACTGCGACCCTGCCTCGGCGCACTACGCGAAACGCACGGACGACGATCTGTTGGCCGACATCGAGCGCGGCACGCCGGAGCGGATCTTCCTGATCGGCGAGCTGCTGCGGCGTGGTGTGTCGATCGAAACCGTCCACGAGCATTGCCGGGTCGACCCGTGGTTCCTCGACCAGATGTTGGCGATCGTCGAGGAGCAGGCGGTGTTGGCCGAACTGAGCCTGTCCACGATGACCAAGCGGTCGTGGCGACGCGCCAAGCGGACTGGCTTCTCCGACGGCCAGCTGGCCTACCTCTGGGGTGTCGCCGAATCACGAGGTGCGTACCGCACGCGAGGCGGCCGGCGTGATCCCCACCTACAAGACCGTCGATACGTGCTCGGCCGAGTTCGCCGCCCAGACGCCGTATCACTACTCGACCTACGAGGACGAGACCGAGGTGCGCCCCAGCGATCGCCAGAAGGTCGTGATCCTCGGATCGGGCCCGAACCGGATCGGTCAGGGGATCGAGTTCGACTACTGCTGCGTGCACGCCAGCTTCGCCCTGCGTGAAGCCGGCTACGAGACGATCATGGTCAACTGCAACCCCGAGACCGTGTCGACCGACTACGACACGAGTGACCGGTTGTACTTCGAGCCGTTGACCAAGGAAGACGTGCTCAACGTGATCGCCGCCGAGCAGCCGTACAAGGTGATCGTGTCGCTGGGTGGGCAGACGCCGCTGAAACTCTCCGGCGAAATCCCGGCCGACCTGGTGGCGGGAACGTCGCCGCAGTCGATCGACGATGCCGAGGACCGCAAGAAGTGGAACCAGCTCTGCAACGAGCTCAACATCCCCCAGCCTCCTGGTGGGACGGCGATCGACCTGGAGCAGGCACTGGCGATCACCGACCAGATCGGGTTCCCGGTGCTGGTTCGGCCGAGCTATGTGCTCGGAGGCCGCGCCATGCAGATCGTGCACGACCGCAACCATCTGGCACGGGCGATGGACGAGCTGAGCGGGATCGGCAGCCTCGGCAAGGAAGGCGGGCTGTCGGCCGAGCGGCCGGTGCTGATCGACCACTTCCTCGCCAACGCGATCGAGGTCGACGTCGACGCCATTCGTGATGCCACCGGAGAGGTGCTGATCGGTGGGGTGATGGAACACGTCGAGGAAGCCGGTGTCCACTCCGGGGACTCGGCCTGCGCGATCCCTCCCCAGACGCTGCCCGACTGGGTGATCGGGGTGATCGAGGCCTACACGACGGCGATCGCCCATCGTCTCGACGTACGCGGCCTCATCAACGTCCAGTTCGCGGTCGCCAACCAGATCGTCTACGTGATCGAGGCCAATCCGCGCGCCAGCCGCACCGTCCCGTTCGTGGCCAAGGCGAAGGGTTGGCCGCTCGCCAAGATCGCCACTCGCGTGATGCTCGGCGCCACGCTCGCCGAACTGCGCCACGAGGGCCTGCTCGGCGAACCGGTCTCCGGTCACGTGGCGGTCAAGGAAGCGGTGCTGCCGTTCAACCGCTTCCCCGAGGTCGATCCGGCGCTCGGCCCCGAGATGCGCTCGACGGGTGAGGTGATGGGGATCGACTCGACGTTCGGCCGCGCCTTCTTCAAGGCCGAACTGGCGGCCGGGAACGGGCTGCCCAGCACCGGCACGGTGTTCCTGTCGCTCAACGACCACGACAAGCCGGCAGGTTTGGTCGTCGCCAAGCGGATGCGCAGCCGCGGCTTGGGTCTGGTCGCCACGCGAGGCACCGCCGACTACCTGGCCAGCTTCGGCGTGGCGGTCGATCAGGTGCTCGGCAAGGTCCAAGACATCGACGGTGGGGTCACCGCCGTCGACCTGATCGCCGACGGCACGATCGTGTTCGTCGTGAACACCCCACGTGGCTCGATGGGCCGCAGCGACGGTGAGCACATCCGCAAGGCCGCCAGCCTGCATCGTGTGGGCTGTGTGACGACGGTGAGCGCCGCCTTGGCCGCCGCCCAAGGGCTGGGCGAAAGCCCGGCCACGCTGCCGGTCAAGAGCCTCCAGGAGTACCACGCACGATGATCGGCACGGGCACGATGAAGGACATTGGCAGGATGACGGGCACGGCGAGATGACCGACATGTCCGTGACGGTCGGATCGGTGGCGTTGCGATCGCCGATCATGACGGCCTCGGGCACCGCCGGGTACGGCTCCGAGTTCGCCCGGTACATGGACCTGGCGGCGATCGGGGCAGTGGTGACCAAATCGATCGCCGCCTACGAGTGGGCCGGCAATCCGGCACCACGTGTGCACGCCACGCCGCTCGGGATGATCAACGCCGTCGGTCTGCAGGGGCCCGGGATCGAACACTGGCTGGCAAGCGAACTGCCGACGCTGATCCGGACCGGGGCCACCGTCGTGTGCAGCATTTGGGGCCGATCGATCGACGACTACCGGCGCGCCGCCGAGATGTTGGCGGCGGCGCCGCCCGAAGTCGTGGCCGTCGAGGTCAACCTGTCGTGCCCGAACCTGGAGGGGCGCGGCAGCATCTTCGCCCACGATGCAGACCTGAGCGCGGCGGTGATCGCCGCCACGGATGCGTGCGGTCGGCCGCGGTGGGCCAAGTTGAGCGCCAACACCGACCGCATCACCGAGGTCGCCGGAGCCGTGGTCGAGTCCGGAGCGGAAGCGGTGACGCTGATCAACACGATGCTGGGGTTGGTGATCGATCCCGACACGTTGCGGCCCGTCCTGGGCAACGGAGGCGGGGGCGTGTCCGGTCGAGCCATCCACCCGATCGCCGTGCGGGCCGTGTTCGACGTACGGCGAGCACACCCGGCGCTCCCGATCATCGGAGTCGGCGGGGTGGCGACCGGATGGGACGCGGCCGAGCTGATGGTGGCCGGGGCTCAGGCGGTCCAGGTCGGGACGGCCAGTTTCGGGGACCCTCGAGCGTGTGTCCGAATCCAGCGTGAACTGGCCAATTTCGCCACGCAGCGTGGGGTTCCCAGACTTTCGGACCTCAACCGTGTAATTTGATGCACCTATGGCAACACCTCCGCAGTTGACCGCCGAACAACGGACCCAGGCCCTCGCCAAGGCCGCCGAGGCGCGAGCGGCTCGGGCCGACATCAAGGCTCGTCTGAAGATGGGGACCCTCACCCTCAAGCAAGCGCTCAACTCGACCGACCCGAACGTCGGCAAACTCAAGGTGGTCTCGATGCTCGAGTCCTTGCCGGGCGTCGGCAAGGTCAAGGCGCGTCGGGTGATGGAAACCGTCGGGATCGCCGACAACCGGCGTGTGCAGGGTCTTGGGGCCCAGCAACGCTCGTCGTTGCTCGACCAGCTTGGCTGATCACCGACTCATCATCGTCGTGTCCGGTCCCGGAGGCGTCGGCAAGGGCACGATCGTCGATGCGCTGGTGCGTCGAGACCCGCGCCTGTGGTTGAGCAGGTCGTGGACCACGCGCGATCGCAGGGTCGGCGAGTCGGCCGACGCCTACGTGTTCACCGATACGAGCGAGTTCGAACGCCGGATCGCCGATGGCGGGTTTCTGGAGTGGACCGAGTTCCTGGGCAACTACTACGGCACGCCGCGCCCTGACCGGCTCGACGACCTCGCTGCCCCCGACATCGTGCTCGAGATCGAACTCGACGGCGCTCAGCAGGTCAAGCAGCAGTATCCGGAGGCGATCCTGATCTTCGTGCTGCCGCCGTCGCGTGAGGAACAGGAGCGCCGGCTGCGCGGTCGAGGGGACCCGGGCGACAAGGTGCAAGCTCGGCTCCGCAAGGCCGAGCACGAAGAACCGATCGGTCGCCACCTCGCCGACCACCTGGTCATCAACGACGAACTCGACCGCACGCTCGACGAGATGCTGTCGATCATCGAAGCCGAACGGGTCGGCCGCCGGCGCTGAGTTGCGCTCGGTTCGGACGCCGTCGAGCCGAACGCGTCCCCTGTGACGATCGCGTGTGGTTCATCGTGGGAAGAAGGCGGTGCCGAAGTGTGCTCCGCCGTTCTCGGTGGGCAGCGTGAGGTCGACCACGACCATCTCCTCGCCGACCAGCTCGCGCTCGAGGCTGACCTCGAAGTACATCCGTTCGCCGGGGGGCACCGGCTCACCGTCCAGCGAGTATCCCTGCGACGTCGAACTGGTCACGGCCGCCTCGCCGGAGGAGGTGACCCCGGCCACGACCGGGGGGATGGGGGCCGACCCGACGTTGATCGCCGCGTACCGTTGCGTCACGTCGTCCACACGCACGGAGTCGTTCTCCCACTCCAGGCGTGGGCTCTGCTCGACGTAGGTGTGCGGTTCGCGTCCGTCGGTCTGCGGGTCGACCGTGTCGGCGTACCCGTGCAGCACGTTCCACGTCTCGTCGCCGACGACTCCGTCGACCTGGACCCCGACGCCACGCTGGAAGACCCGCACGTAGTGCTCGGTCTGGTCATCGAACACCCCGGTCGGTACCCATGACTCGTCAGGGAGTTCGGGCATCCAGTTGTGATAGTTGATCAACTGTTCCTGGAGGTACTCGACCCACCCGTCAACGGATTGGTCGCCTCGCCGCAGTGTCGGTTCGCCAGCCATCCGACGATGTTCGCGCTGGAACGGGGCGCGCTCGGTGCCCGTGTGTGCAGGAGATCGGGTCAGCCGCGGCCCTCGACCGGCCATGGCGAGCCCCACGCCGACGGAGCCTGAACGGCGGTAGGCTGTGCGAGCAATTTCGCTCGCAATCCGCAGCGCAGCGCACACCGCGATCAAGGGAGCTAGGCACATGGCCCACAGCCACGACACGATGATGAAGCCCGCCATCGAAGGGTTGCTCAGCAAGGCCGACTCCAAGTTCAGTCTCGTGACGCTGGCGGCTCGCCGAGCTCGCAACATCAACTCGTACTTCAACCAGCTCGGCGACGGCCTCGGCCACATGGTGCCGCCGCAGGTGTCGTCGACTGCCCGCAAGCCGCTCAGCATCGCCTTCGAGGAGATCTCGGTCGGCAAGATCGTCAAGACCGATCTGCCGGTGCCGGCCGACGAGGTCGCCGACGGCGCCGAGTCCGCCGACGCCAGCTGACCTGCGGGCAGCAGTGCTCACCGGCAAGCGCATCGTCCTCGGTGTGACCGGGGGGATCGCCGCCTACAAAGCGGTCGAGCTGAGCCGACGTCTGGTCGACGCCGGCGCCCACGTCGTGCCCGTCATGACCGCCGGCGCCGAGCGCTTCCTCGGTGCCACCACGTTGTCGGCGCTCGCCTCCGAGCCGGTTCGTACCCGCCTGTGGGACGACCCCGAGACGCCGATCCCGCACACCGAGATCGGCCAGGGCGCCGACCTGATTCTGGTCGCGCCCGCCACGGCCCGGCTGATCGCTGCCTACCGGATGGGTCTGTCGACCGACCTGCTCACCAACATCCTGCTGGCCACCAGGGCGCCGGTGATGATCTGTCCGGCGATGCACACCGAAATGTGGGAGCACCCGGCCGTGGTCGACAACATCGCCACATTGCGCCAGCGAGGCGTCCACATCGTCGAGCCCGAGTCCGGGCGTCTGGCCGGCGGCGACGTCGGCGCTGGCCGGCTGGCCGCCCCCGAGGCGATCGTGCGGGCAGTCGAGCGACTGTTCGCGGCGATCGATGGGCAGCTCGACATGGCCGGGCTGCATGTGCTGATCAGCGCCGGCGGCACCCGCGAGCCGATCGATGCCGTCCGAGTGATCGCCAATCGCAGCTCCGGCAAGCAGGGGTACGCGATCGCCGAGCGGGCAGCACGTCGCGGCGCTCGCGTCACGATCGTGTCGACCGTGGACCGGCCGGTGCCCGATGGCGTTGTGGTCGATCCGGTCGAGACGGCGGCTCAGATGCAGGCTGCTTTGGAACGCCATGCCGAGACCGCCGACGTGATCGTCATGGCCGCAGCGGTGGCCGATTTTCGGCCGATCGACGTGGCGAGTGGGAAGATCAAGAAACACGAGGGGATTCCCGAGATCCGGCTCGAGCCCACGCCCGACATCCTGGCCGGTCTCGGCGCAGGCAAGCGCCCCGGCCAGACGTTGGTCGGCTTCGCCGCCGAGACCGACGACCTGGAGGCCAATGCGCGCGGCAAGTTGGAGCGCAAACGGCTCGACCTGATCGTGGCCAACGACGTGAGCGCGCCCGGCACCGGGTTCCAGCACGACACCAACGCCGTGACGATGTTCGCCGTGGGCGAACCGCCGGTTACCCTGCCGCTCGGCGACAAACATACGATCGCCGACGGGGTGCTCGACCGTGTGATGGCAATCCGTCACGCGGTCGTCGACTGACCCACGTCACGCGGGGCTGTCCTCACGCCATTCGACCGCAACACCAGTCGACCGCAACACCATTCGACTTCAACATCCGACTTCAACCGGTATCGACGCAAGGGAGCAATCAGTGGCTCGTTGGACATTCAGTTCCGAGAGTGTGACCGAGGGTCACCCCGACAAGATGGCCGATCAGATCAGCGACTCGGTCCTCGACGCGATCCTGACCGACGACCCGAACGCACGCGTCGCCTGCGAGACGCTGGTCACGACCGGGCTGTGCGTCGTGGCCGGCGAGATCACGACCAGCGCCTACGTCGACATCCCCAAGATCGCCCGCACCACGATCAACGAGATCGGTTACGACGACGCCCGCAAGGGCTTCGACGGCAACACCTGCGGTGTGATCGTCACGCTCGACGAGCAGTCCGCCGACATCGCCCAAGGCGTCGACGCCTCCGAAGAGGTGCGAGGCGGCAAGGCCGGCGAAGACCTGCTCAACAAGCAGGGTGCCGGCGACCAGGGCATGATGTTCGGGTACGCCTGCACCGAGACGCCCGACCTGATGCCGCTCCCGATCTGGACGGCACACCGCTTGGCCGAGCGCCTCACCGAGGTCCGCAAGTCGGGCCAGGTCCCGTACCTGCGCCCTGACGGCAAGACACAGGTCACCTACGCCTACGAGGACGGCAAGCCGGTCAAGCTGCTCAGCGTGTTGATCTCGACTCAGCACCAGGACGGGATCGACCGCGACACGGTGATCCGCCCCGATCTGATCGAGCAGGTCATCCGTCCCACCGTGCCGGCCCAGTTCGCCGACGACGACTACGACATCTACGTCAACCCGACCGGCAACTTCGTGATCGGCGGCCCGCACGGCGACTGCGGCCTCACCGGCCGCAAGATCATCGTCGACACGTACGGTGGAATGGGCCGACATGGTGGCGGCGCCTTCTCCGGCAAGGACCCGTCCAAGGTCGACCGGTCGGCCGCCTACGCCGCCCGCTGGGTCGCCAAGCACGTCGTCGCCTCCGGTGCCGCAGAGCGCTGCGAGATCCAGGTCGCCTACGCGATCGGCGTGGCGCAGCCGCTCAGCATCCTGGTCGAGACGTTCGGCACCAACGTCGTGTCGAACGAGACGATCGAAGCCGCCGTGCGCAGCGTGTTCGACCTGCGTCCCGGTGCGATCGTGCGCGACCTCGACCTCAAGCGGCCGATCTACCGCCGCACCGCTGCGTACGGGCACTTCGGGCGATCCGGCTTCAGCTGGGAAGACACCCCGCGTCTCGAAGACTTCAAGGCTGCCGTCGGCCTCTGATCCGAACCGGTTCGTTCACGGCCCCCAGGTGGTTCGCCCGCCTGGGGGCCGTGTCGTTCTCGGGTGTTGTCGATCTGTGGGGGCATCGGGATGTCCGCCGCCGACCCCGCTAGCTTCGCGCGGGTGAGGGTCGCTCGTGTGGTGGTGGACGTGACTGGGCTCGACAAGGCCTTCGACTACCAGGTACCCCAGGCGATGATCGATCAGGTGTCCGTCGGTGACCTGGTCCGCGTGGAACTGGCGGGGCGGCGGGTCGGCGCCTGGGTGGTCGAGCTCGACCCCGACGATGCACACGACCCCGACTCGCTCAAGCCGATCGCCAAGCGCACCGGCTGCGGACCGACCGCCGAGCTGATCGATCTGGCGGCCTGGGCGGCGGTTCGGTGGGCGGGGCGCCGCCGCTCGTTCCTCAGCGTGGCGTCGCCGGAACGTGCCGTCACGCGTCTTGCGGCCGACCAGCGCACGGGGCGCGTCACGGAACCGCGTTCCCCGGCGTCGACGTCGATCCTCCAGGACGGTGGCGGGGTGTTGCGCCTGCCGCCCAGCAGTGACCCGAGACCGGCGATCCTGAGTGCCGCCGCGCTCGGTCCGACCCTGGTGGTCGTCCCGTCCGCCGACCAAGCACTCCTGTTGGCGTCGTCAATTCGGCGTTCCGGTCTGAGCTGCGCGGCGCTGCCCGGAGAGTGGGCAGCCGCCGCCGGCGGCGTCGACGTCGTGGTGGGAGCACGTTCGGCGGCCTGGGCGCCGTGCCCAGGCCTCGCCGCCGCCGTGGTGATCGACGAGCACGACGAAGCGCTCCAGGACGAGGGCTCACCGACCTGGCATGCACGCGACGTCGTGATCGAGCGGTGCCGCCGCCTGGGTGCACCGGTGTTGCTCGTGTCGCCGTGCCCGACGCTGACGGCGATCGAGTGGGGTCGCGTGACCCGTCCGCCGCACGAACGAGAACGAGCCGGCTGGCCGATCGTCGACGTGATCGACCGCACCGACGAGGAACCGTGGCAGCGCTCGTTGCTCACGTCGAAGCTGATCGAGCACCTACGCGACGTGGACCGCACCGTCGTGTGCGTGTTGAACACCACTGGGCGGGCACGGTTGCTGGCCTGCCGGTCGTGCAAGGAGCTGGCGCGATGCGAGCGCTGTGACGCAGCCGTGGCCCTGGACGATCAGCAGCGGCTGGTGTGTCCCCGGTGCCGTCTGGAACGACCGAGCGTCTGCCTGCGATGCGGTGGCTCGGCGTTCGCCAACCTGCGGCCCGGCGTGACCCGCTTGCGGGAGGAGCTCGAGGCGGCCGCAGGACGCCCCACGACGCTCGTGACCGGGAGCGGGCCGGAACGGCCGCATCCGGCCGGCGTGTACGTCGGGACCGAAGCCGTGCTGCATCGGGTCGAAGCTGCCGACACGGTTGCGTTCCTCGACGTCGACCGCGAGCTGCTGGCCCCTCGATACCGCGCCACCGAACAGGCGATGGCGCTGCTGGTTCGTGCGGCGCGGTTGACCGGCCCCCGTCAACGAGGAGGCCGGTTGCTGCTGCAGACCTTCATGCCCCAGCACCCGGTGATCCAAGCGGCGCTGATGTCGGACCCGGGCCGGCTCGTCGCCGACGAACGCGGTCGCCGGCTGATGCTCGGCCTGCCACCGTTCCGCGCGCTGGCAGAGGTGTCGGGCCGGGGATCCGACGAGTTCATCGCCAGCCTGCCCGCCGACGAGCGGGTCGAGGTCGCCGACGACGGCACGCAGTACGTACTCCGGAGCGATGACTGGATGGTGCTCGGGGCCCACCTGTCGGGCGGCATCCGGCCGTCGTCGTCCCGGCTCCGGATCGCCGTCGACCCGCCCCGCTGACTCCGGCGTGACGGTCTCGGTCAGACCGAAACGGTCACACCGAGGGATCGGACAGCGCTCCGTTGGTGGCGCGCGACCGCAACAGTCGGAAGCCGGCTCGGCTGGCGAGTCGGTCGGTCGCGTACCCCTGGTCGGTGAGCCACCCATGCAAGGAGTCGGCGCCGAGGTGCTTCTGCACGACCAGGACGGCCTCGCCGTCGGCGTCGAGGAGTGCCAACCACCTCAGCAACAACTCGTGCAACGCCTGCTTCCCGATCCGTATCGGGGGGTTCGACCAGATCGCCGCGAAGCGCACCTCGTCCGGCACGCCGTCGGGGTCGGCGACGTGGATGTTGGTGAGCCCGTTGCGGGCAGCATTGTCGGCGGTGAGCTGACGTGCCCGCTGGTTCACGTCGACCGCCCACACCGTGGCTGCCGGGCTCCGCATCGCCACGGTGAGTGCGATCGCCCCGCTGCCACACCCGAGGTCGAGCAGGTGACCGGTCGGCGGGGGAGCGGGCGCTTCCCTCAGCAGCAGCCCGGTGCCGGTGTCGAGGTGGCCGTGGCTGAACACGCCCCGGTCGGTCGTCATCGTGAACGCCGCGCCGGGGAGGACGACGTCGACCGTCGCCAGGTCCGACTCGGTTGTGGGCTCGTGATCGAAGTAGTGACTCACCGTTGACCTCCTGACGGACCGGTAGCCTTATAGGTTATGGCCCACACGATTCGCACCTACGGCGACCCGGTGCTGAAATCCAAGGCGGCCCCGATCACCGATGTGGACGGCAAGCTGATCCGGCTCGTCGACGAGATGTTCGACGTGTTGTACGACAGCGGCAACGGGATCGCCCTGGCCGCACCGCAGATCGGCATCCAGAAGCAGATCTTCATCTGGGACCTCGACGAGGAACAGCAGGTCATCTTCAACCCCGAGATCGTCGAGTCGGACGGTGAATGGGTGTACGACGAAGGGTGTCTGTCGATCCCCGGCCTGTACGTCGAGATGGTGCGCCCGAAGACCGTGCTGATGCGTGGTATCGACGTCCACGGCAACACCGTCGAACGCGAGGCGGACGAACTCGAGGCACGCATGTTCCAGCACGAACTCGACCACCTGCACGGCGTGCTGATGTTCGATCGGATGACCCCCGATCAGCGCAAGGAAGCGATCGGGGAGTACAAGCGACTGCAGCTCGAAGCCGACGCCAGCGCCCAGCGGGCGCCGTTGCGCCGACGCCTGCGCCTGCAGTGAGACCCGTGTACCCGTGAAGCTGGTCTACCTCGGCACGCCCGCCATGGCAGTACCGCCGCTGCACGCCTTGATCGGCGATGGGCACGAGGTGCTGTTGGTGGTCACCCGCGTCGACAAGCGCCGCGGACGCGGCGGGGAGTTGTCGGCGAGCCCCGTCAAGGCAGCGGCGCTGGAACTCGGCATCCCCGTGTCGCACGATGTGGACGACGTGATCGTCGCCGGTGCCGAGCTCGGGGTCGTCGTGGCGTACGGACGGATCATCAAACCGCACGTGCTGGCTGCGTTGCCGATGATCAACCTGCACTTCTCGCTGCTGCCACGCTGGCGCGGAGCGGCACCGGTCGAACGGGCGATCCTGGCCGGTGACCGGGAGACCGGCGTCGACGTGATGGCCGTCGAGGAGGGGCTCGACACGGGCGGCGTGTTCGCCGAGGTCCGTGTTCCGATCGGCGACGCCACCACGGCCGACGAGTTGCGAGCGACCCTGGTCGAGGCCGGGTCGAAGCTGCTCGTTGCCAGCCTGCGCGACGGTCTCGGCTCGCCGCGACCGCAGGCCGGCGAACCCACCTCGGCGGCCAAGATCGAAGCAGCCGACCTGCGTCTCGACTGGTCCGGGGATCCGGTCCGGATCGACCGCCAGGTCAGGGTGGGTGGAGCGTGGACCACATTCCGTGGTGCGCGGTGCAAGATCCACGACGGCGCCATCCAGGACGGTGCGTACCTGCCGTCCGTGATTCAACTCGAGGGCAAGCCGCGGGTCGAGTTCGCAGCGTGGCGCAACGGGGCACGCCTGGCCCCCGGGGAGTGGTTCGAATGACCGTCACCGCCCGCCGCCTGGCGTGGGATGTCCTGCGGCGGATCGAGAGCCAGGGCGCCTACGCCAACATCGTGCTCGGCTCGGCGCTGGAGCGGTCGGGGCTGTCGGACGTCGACCGGCGATTCGCCACCGACCTCGTCTACGGGACCACCCGAATGCGCCGGGCCTGTGACGCGCTGGTGGACCGGTTCGTGAGCGAACCACCCGACGAGTCCACACGCACGCTGCTGCGCCTGGGCGCATACCAACTGGTGTTCGCCGGGGTTCCGGCTCACGCCGCCGTCGGCGAAACCGTCGAGGTCGCGTCCAAACGCGTGCGTGGGTTCGTCAACGCGGTGCTGCGGAGGGTTGCCACGACACCGATGGTGTGGCCGTCCGAGGCCAGCCGTCTCAGCTACCCCGACTGGATCGTCGCCACCATGACCGACGCGCTCGGCGACGAGGCGCTCCCGGCCCTCGAGCGCATGAACCTGGCGCCCACCGTCACCACCCGCTCCGACGGCTACATCCAGGACGAATCGTCGCAGTGGGTCGCAGCAGCGGTCGAACCGCGCGCCGGGGATCGAATTCTCGACGTGTGCGCCGCCCCCGGCGGCAAGGCCACGGCGATGGCATCCACCGGTGCCACCGTCACCGCCGCCGATCTGCGCCCGGCCCGAGTCGGCCTGATCGCCGACAACGCCGCCCGACTCGGGCTCGACATCGCCACCATCGTCGCCGACGCAACGGCACCGCCGTTCGCTCCCGCCCGCTTCGACGCCGTACTGGTCGATGCTCCGTGCAGCGGACTCGGCGCGCTCCGACGTCGACCCGACGCGCGCTGGCGGATCCAACCCGACGACGTGGTCGATCTGGCCGACCTCCAGCGCCGGATCGTGGCCGCATGCGCCCCGCTCGTGGCGCCCGGCGGACGGCTGGTCTACAGCGTGTGCACGCTCACCGCCGTCGAATCGATCGACCACCCCACCCCGGACGGCTTCGAGATCGACGAGCGCGAGCCGGCGGTGGGGCAGTGGCGTCGGTTTGCGCACGGCTGGCGTGTGCTGCCCCAGGATGCCGACACCGACGGCATGGTTCTGATTCGATACCGTCGCCACGCATGACCGACGCCATACCCGCTCCGCTGCACGCCAAGGTGCTGACCGTCAGCGACGGAGTGTTCCACGGAGTCCGCGACGACACCGGCGGGCGGGGTCTGGTGGCCCACTTGTCCGCCAACGGTTTCGAGGTCGTCGACCATCGCGTCACCGGGGACGGAGCCGACGAGGTGGCGCGCGTCCTGATCGAGATGAGCACCGACTTCGCCGGGCTGATCGTCACGACGGGCGGCACCGGATTCGCTCCACGCGACCAGACCCCGGAGGGCACTCGCTCGGTGATCGAACGCGAAGCCCCCGGGCTGGCCGAGGCGATGCGGCTGATCAGCCCACACGGCCGGCTCTCGCGGGGCGTGGCCGGGATCCGCGGGCAGGCGGTCATCTGCAACACACCGGGCAGCCCGAAGGGAACGATCGAGCAGATCGACGCCGTGCTCGACGTGCTGCCGCACGCACTGCGACTGCTCGCCAGCACCCCGACCGATCACTGAAGCGGCGTGCGCCCCACGAACCGGTAGGGGGCGGGCCGTGCCCGGCTCGGTAGCCTCGGCAACCGTGCTGAGGATCGTGCTGCCCAAGGGTTCGCTGGAGAAGGCCACGTTCGAGCTGTTCGACGCCGCAGACCTGAGCGTGATCCGTTCCTCGGCGGTCGACTACAAGGCCACGATCGACGATCCCCGCGTCGCCGAGGTCCGGATCCTGCGCCCCCAGGAGATCCCGGTGTACGTCGCCGAGGGCCTGTTCGACCTCGGCATCACCGGTCGCGACTGGGTCGAAGAGACCGGCTCGCAGGTCCAGAGCCTTGGTCAGTTGCACTACTCGAAGGCCACCTCGAACCCGGTCAAGGTCGTGGTCGCCGTGGCCGGGGATTCGGCGATACAGCGCGTCGAGGACTTCCCGAGCGGCGTGCGCGTCACGTCGGAGTATCCCGAGATGACCAAGCGCTTCTTCGCCGAGCGTGGCGTCGACGCCGACGTGCGCTTGTCGTACGGAGCCAGCGAGGCCAAGATCCCCGACATTGCCGATTGCGTGGTCGACATCACCGAGACCGGGCGCGCCTTGCGGGCCGCCGGCCTGCGCGTGATCGAGACGATCCTCACGAGCTATACCGAGGTCGTCGCCAACCCGGCCAGCTACGCCGATCCCGTCAAGCGCAAGGCGATGGAACAGTTGATGACGCTTCTCAACGGGGCGCTCGAAGCGCGCGGCAAGGTGCTGCTCAAGGTCAACGTCACAGCGGCCCAACTCGACGCCGTGTTGGCGGTGATGCCGGCGTCCAAGTCGCCGACCGTCAACCAGCTCGCCAACGGCGACTACGCGATCGAGAGCGTGGTACCCAAAGCCGGCATCAACCTGGTGATCCCGGCGCTGACCGAGGCGGGTGCCACCGACCTGCTCGAGATTCCGATCAGCAAGATCGTCCACTGACGGCGATGCTGCGCGGATCGGTCTCCGAGTTCGACGACGCCAAGGGTCTCGGCACGGTTCGTGGCGACGATGGGACCGAGTACCAGTTCCACTGCATCGAGATCGCCGACGGCACGCGCACGATCGTGGTCGGGCAGTCGGTCTGGTTCCAGACACTCGCCAGGTTCGGTCGCCTGCAGGCCGGCTGCGTCCACAAGCAGTGACGCGTGGCGGCCCACGACCACGAAGCGGCGGCACGCCGGGAACGACACATCATCGACGTGTTGATGGCGCTCCAGCCCGGCGAGGTCACGACCTACGGCGACGTCGCAGACGTCGCCGGTTATCCACGGCAGAGCCGGTTGGTCGGGCGGATCCTGGCGACCACACCGATCGAGGTGCCCTGGTGGCGCGTCGTCAACGCCGCCGGTCGGCTGGTGCCCGGGCACGAGCGCAGGCAGACGGCGTTGCTGCGCAGCGAGGACGTGGTCGTTCGCAACGGTCGTGTGGTGCTCGCACCGCACGGACGCTTCGGCGAATGACGATCCAGGTCGGGGCTACTGGTCGCGAACGCTGACGAACGCCAGGCGAATGTTGGCGAGCGCGTCGCGCATCGTGCCCGCCTCGGCTCCGAGCCGGTCACCGAGCCCGTCGACCAGGCACCCCACGGCATCGATCGCCAGCGACGCCGCGGCCAGGTCGGGCGGGGCCGACGACAGGTGGATCGCCGCCAGTTCGTACAGGCCCATCACATGGTTGGTCACCACGACCTCGGCGGGCACCTCGGCCAGCCGCTGACGGACGTCTGCCATCGCCGCCTGGACCTCATCGATGTGATGATCCAGCTGATCGCTGGTCGGGTCGCCGGTTTCGCTCACGTGCGTGTTCACTCTTCTCGGTTGCCGGGTGCGGAATCGGCTCGTCACGCCCGGTCGCGCCACGGTGGCCGTTTCTGCTCGTTGCTGCGGTAGCCTAGGCGCGCCGGTTCCCAGGCCCAGCTTGAACCGGTCAGCAACTGAGGCGAAGTGGGGCAACCGACACCAGTCAACCGCCCCCACCTGTCCACCGAATCGCCCTCCGGGGCCAACCGAGTGAGCCAGGTCGATGATGATCACGGCCGGCCGGCCGCCGTTCTATTACGGTCTCCGGCTGGTGCAGCTCCGCATTGACTTCGCGTCGAGCAGCACCAGTCGAGCCAAACACGGCGTCAACCACAGGAGGGCGAAGCCACTTGCACAGGAGTGATCAGTCATAGCACCGCCAAAGACCGAACAGCACCGCATCAACGACCGCATCCGGGCCCGTGAGGTCCGATTGATCGGGCCCGACGGAGCACAGCTGGGGATCAAAGCAGTCCCCGAAGCGCTCCGGATGGCACGAGGTCTCGACCTCGATCTCGTCGAAGTGGCTCCGATGGCAAACCCGCCCGTGTGTCGCATCATGGACTACGGCAAGTTCCGCTACGAAGAGGCCCAGAAGGCGAAAGAGGCGCGGAAGAAGACCGTTCACGTGTCGATCAAGGAGGTCAAGTTCCGACCCAAGATCGGCAAGGGCGACTTCGACACCAAGGTCCGACACCTCATCGAGTTCCTCGAAGAGGGCCACAAGGTCAAGGTCACGCTGCAGTTCCGAGGACGAGAGATGGCGCACCCCGAGCTGGGTCAACGGATCCTCGACGAAGTGATCGCCGCCGCAGGCCCGATCGCCAAACTCGAGAATCAGGCCCGCATGGAAGGTCGCAACATGTCGCTCGTGATGGCACCCGACAAGAAAGCCCAAGACGCACTGAAGAAGGCAGCCAGCACGGCCGCCAAGGAGTCGATCAACGGATCAGGTGCCGAGCCGTCCAGCAATGCTGACACGGCACCGTCGGTCGACGAACCCGTCGCCGAGTTGGACGACACCGAATCGACAGAACCAGAGTCGACAGAAACCCAGCCGACCGATGATCCCGCCGCATCCGGGGTCGTCGATGACGCCGAGGCGGATTCCGCCGAGGCGCCCCCCGAGACATCAGGAGACGAATGATGCCGAAGATGAAGACATCGAAGACCGCCGCCAAACGGTTCAAGAAGAGTGGAACGGGCAAACTGCGTCGCCAGCAGGCGATGCGGCAGCACCTGTTCGAGAAGAAGTCGTCGACCCGCACCCGCCGCCTGGCCGGTGATGTCGATGTCCACCCCGGCGACGTCAAGAAGATCAAGCGCCTGCTCGCAGAGCGCTGATCCCCATTCCCCCAATTCCGATCGAGTAAGGAGACACCACCATGGCACGCGTCAAGCGCGGTGTGGCGGCGAAGAAGCGCCACAAGAAGGTCCTCAAGCAGGCCAAGGGTTACTACGGCAATAAGAGCCGTTCGTTCCGGGCCGCCAACGAGCAGGTCATGCACAGCGGTCAGTACGCGTTCCGCGACCGCCGTGCCAAGAAAGGCGAGTTCCGTCGCCTGTGGATCCAGCGCATCAACGCTGCATGCCGCCTGAACGACATGAGCTACAGCCGCTTCATCGCCGGCCTCAATGCCGCCGGCATCGAAGTCGACCGCAAGGTGCTGGCCGACCTGGCCGTCACCGATGCCGCCACGTTCTCGGCGCTCGTCGCCCAGGCCAAGGCTGCTCTCTGAGCAACCTGTCGGCGGCTGGTTGAGGGAGCAGCGGTTCTGAACGAACCACTCGCCTTCAACAATCCGAAGGTTCAGCGACTGCGGCGCCTCCTGGGGCGCCGCAGTTCGCGTGCCGACGAACGCGCCTTCGTGGTGGAGGGAGCGGTTCTGATCGGTGAGGCGGTGGCCGCCGGCTGGCAGATCGAAGCGGAGTACGTGGCCCCTGGCCACGCCCCCGCCAGCGAGGCGCCCTGGTTCGAACTCGCCGACGGGGTGCTGGAGCGGGTGGCGTCGACCGAGCGCCCTCAGCCGAACCTCGCCGTGGTGGCGATGCCCGACGACGGTCGGCTCGTCGGCGGCGACCTCGCCACCGGGCACGTTGCTGCGCTGGTCGTGGTCGCAGACCGACTCAACGACCCCGGCAACCTCGGCACCATCCTGCGGTCGAGCGAGGCAGCCGGCGTGGCCGCTGTCGTGCTCACGCCGGGATCCGTCGACCCCTTCAATCCCAAGGTCATACGCGCCTCGGCAGGAGCGGTCTTCCATGTGCCGATCGTCCACGCCGACCTCCCCCTTGTGCGCGCCGCCGGGTTCCGGTTGCTCGGAACGTCGTCACATCTCGGCGATCCGCACACCGAAGCCGACTGGTCGGGTCGAGTCGCCCTGGTGCTCGGGAGCGAGGCGCACGGTCTCGCCGACGACGCCGACGTCGATGGATGGGTTCGTATCCGGCACGCCGGACGATCCGAGAGCCTCAACGTGGCGATGGCTGCCACCGTGCTGGTGTTCGAGGCAGCCCGGCATCGACCGGGCTGATCGGCCGCCGTGCACGGGCCGGCCACGTGGATGGCGTTCCACCACGTCGTTCCAGGCCGAGTTCGCTGGTGGACCCAGGCTTTGAGCGGTCAGCCGAACAATCAGGGCTAGTCTTTCCGACGTGATGCGTGAGCTTCGATTTCGACGCCCCGGGCCGACAGCCCGGGGTCGGTGACGCCGCCAACCGGTCGGCACGCCCGCTCCTGAGTCCGCCCGGGGAACTGCGCAGTACCCTCCACGCATCCCTCGAAAGGACCTCCTGTGATCGAACACATCAGCGCCGCACGTGACGCCGCGCTCGCCGAGATCGACGGCTCCGACTCGCTCGAAGCGATCATCGCCCTGGAACCCCGACTGCTGGGCAAGAAGAGCGCTCTCGGCACGCTCAAGACGCAGCTCGGAGCGCTGGCCACCGTCGACGAGAAGAAGTCCGCCGGCCACGCACTCAACGAGGCCGCTCAGGCGGTCGAAGGCGCCCTCGCGGCTCGCCGCCAGGCACTCGGCGATGCTGCCCTCGCGGCCAGGGTCCAGGCCGAACGGCTGGACCTGACCGAGTACGTCGGCGTTGCGTCGCGTGGGCATGCGCACGTGGTGACCCAGGCGTGGGAACGGCTCGAGGACGTGTTCATCGGGCTCGGGTTCCGGGTTGCGGAAGGCCCTGAAGTCGAGACCGACTGGCACAACTTCGAAGCGCTCAACATGGCTGAGGGCCACCCCGCGCGTGGCGAGTTCGACACACTGTTCGTCGACCACGCCCCGAGCGACGGCCAACCCGGTCGCACGGTGCTGCGCACCCACACCTCTCCGGTCCAGATCCGCACGATGCTCACCCAGGAACCGCCAATCTACATCGTGGCCCCCGGACGCGTGTTCCGTCGCGACACACCCGATGCCACACACATGCCGGTGTTCCACCAGATCGAAGGGCTGGTCGTCGACCGGGACATCACACTGGCGGACCTGGCGGGCACGATCGAGGCCTTCACCAAGGCGTTCTTCGGCGCCGACTTCAACTCGCGGCTGCGGCCATCGCACTTCCCGTTCACGGAACCGTCCGCCGAGTTCGACATCCAGCGACCAGACGGGTCGTGGCTGGAGCTGGGTGGATGCGGGATGGTGCATCCCAACGTGTTGCGTGCCGGCGGGATCGATCCCGAGCAGTGGAGTGGGTTCGCGTTCGGGTTCGGTATCGACCGGATGGCGGTGATGCGCCACCAGGTGGCCGACATCCGCGACATGTACGCCAACGACCTGCGCTTCGTGGAACAGTTCTGAGAGGGCTCGGCTGATGAAGATCCTGCTTTCCTGGCTCAATGACTACGGCGACTTCGCCGACCCGACCGATGCCGCCGCGGTCCAACGGCTCGCCGACACCATGACCTCGCTCGGCCTGGCGGTCGAGCAGGTCGATCACGTCGGGGCCACCGTCGCCGGTGTGATCTCGGCCAGGGTGCTGCGGCTCGAACAGCACGCCGACGCCGCCAAGGTCCAGCGCGTGTACGTCGACGCCGGCGACGGCGCCGAGCGCCACGTGTGGTGTGGTGCCTTCAACATGCGGCCCGGCGACGTGGTGCCGCTCGCCACACTCGGCACGGCGATGCCCGACGGTCGAACGATCGAACGACGCGGCATCCTCGGGATCGACTCCGAAGGCATGCTGTGCGCCGCCGACGAACTGGGTCTCGGCAGCGACCACAGCGGCATTCTGATCCTGCCCGTCGAGACGCCGCTCGGCGTGCCGTACGGCGAGGTGCTCGGCATCCGCCCCGATGTGTTGTTCGATCTGGATCTGACCCGCAATCGCCCCGATTGCTGGGGCTACGTCGGCGTCGCCCGCGACGTCGCCGCCAAGCTCGGCGTGAGCTTCCGCCATCCTGCTCCGACGATCCCCGACCTTGGTCCGGCCCGAACGGCGCCGGTGGAGCTCGTCGACGGCGAGCGCTGCGGCCGCTTCACGAGCACCGTGATCTCCGGTGTGCAGATCGGCCCGAGCGCGATCTGGATGCAGCGCCGACTGCTGGCTGCCGGCATGCGACCGATCAGCAACGTGGTCGATGTGTCGAACTACGTGATGTTGGAGCTCGATCAGCCGAATCACGCCTACGACCTCGACGCGCTCGGCGGGGGAGGGTTCCGCATCCGCACGGCGGTCGACGGCGAGACGATGGCCACCCTCGACGGTGCCGTCCGCACGTTCCAGGCCGACGACCTGTTGATCTGCGACGGCCATGACTCCCCGATCGGGGTGGGCGGTGTGATGGGCGGGCTCGACACCGAGATCACCCCCACGACCACCACTGTGGCGCTGGAGGTGGCATGGTTCCAGCCGGCGACGATCATGCGCACCGCCTCGCGGCTCGGGCTGCGATCCGAGGCCTCGGCACGGTACGAACGCGGCTGTGACCCGTACGTGATCGACACCGCGATCGCCCGCTTCGCCGAGTTGCTGGCCGAGACGTGCCCTGATCTGGTGGTCCACGCCGGGACCGACGATGCCCGCGGTCCCGGGCTCCCGGACCGGGAGCGGTCGGTGGAGGTGCGGATCAGTCAGGTCAACCGTGTGCTCGGCACCTCGCTGAGCGCAAGTGACCTGCCGCCGCTGCTCGACCCGATCGGTTTCACCGTGACAGGCGTCGACGGCGATGGATCCGGCATCGTCGACGTGGCACTGCCGTCATGGCGGTCCGACAGCGACTCCGAGATCGACGTGGTCGAGGAGATCGCCCGTCACTACGGCTACGACCGGGTGGGCACGACCGTGCCCACATCCACCGTGCACGGCGGGCTGTCGGTCCGACAACAGCGCCGCCGCCTGTTGCGTCAGGTGTTGCTCGGGTTGGGCATCAGCGAGGCCATGCCGAACCCGTTTCTCGCACCCGGAACGCTGGAGCGTGCCGGGCTGCTCGGTCCGACGATTCAGATCACGAACCCGCTCGTCGACGACGAGAGCGTGCTGCGGACGTCCCTGCGGCCGGGGCTGTTGCAGGCGATCGCCTTCAACGAATCGCATCGCCGACTGGGCGCTCGACTGTTCGAGATCGGTCACGTGTACCCACCGGGCACCGGTGAGCTCCCCGACGAGTACGAGGCGCTGTGCGTCGTGCTGGCAGGGGAGCAGGCGCCATCGGCGATGGCAGTCTGGCGAGAGATTTCGTCCGCCCTCGGGGTCGGAGCCAGGATCGACCAGAGCAGGGTGCCTGCCGGAACCCACGCCACACGGTCCGCCACGCTGCAGGCCGGGAAGGACCCCACCGGGGCCGTCGGTGAGGTGGACCCGGCGGTGCTGGTTCGCTTCGACGTGTCCGAGCGGGTGGCAATCCTCGAACTCAACCTCGACGAAGTACTGGGACGCGAGCCCAAGCCGGCGGCGTGGAAGCCGGTCAGCCGCCACCCGTCCAGCGATCTCGACCTCGCGTTCGTGGTCCCCGACGACGTGCCGGCCGAGCGCGTCGAGAAGGCGATTCGGCAGGGCGCCGGCTCGCTGGTCACCTCCGTCCAGCTGTTCGACGTGTTCCGCGGCGCATCGATCGGCGACGCCAGGCGCAGCCTGGCGTACCGCGTGCGATTGCAGGCACCCGACCGCAGCCTGACCGACCACGACATCGCCGAGGTCCGCCGAGCAGCCGTCGCCGGGGTCGCCAAGCTCGGCGGCGAGTTGCGCGGCTAGCGCGATGCCGGGCGAAGTCGATCTGACCGCGATGTTGGCGACGCTCGAGGTCGAGCGGCGCGCCCAGACGTACACGTTCGTGACCGGAGACTGGCCGCAGCTGGCGCCGGCGGCCGCTGCCTGCATCGACGAAGTCGAAGGCCGGACGTGGGTGGTGCCGGTCGACGCCGCCGACGCCGCCGGGGCCCCCGTCACGTTCCGCGCCGCATGGCTGACGTTGACGGTGCACAGCGCGCTGGAGGCGGTCGGACTGACGGCCGCATTCAGCCGAGTGCTCGGCGAGGCCGGCATTCCCTGCAACGTGCTGGCCGGCTACTACCACGACCACCTGCTCGTGCCCGTCGAGCGGGCCGACGACGCGATTGCAGCGCTCGAGGCGCTCGCTGCTCGTTCGGATCGTTCGGAGTAGCGCGTCGCATCAGGTCAACGACGACCCCGACTGTGAGTCGTTCCACGGTCGAGTTCGCTGGTGGAGGTGCGAATCCAGCGGTCGGCTGAAGATCGCTGCTAGTTCGCGCTGAGGTCGTCGGGGGCCATCGCCAACCATGCCAGCCGGCCACCCTGTCGGCGCAGCACATCGCGCCACAGTCCTGCCGGTGCCTCGGCGAACACGTCGTCCGGGTCGGCGTCGAGCACGATCCATGCACCGGAGGCGATCTCGCCCTCCAGCTGGCCGGGGCCCCATCCGGCATAGCCGCGGAACACGCGCACGGTCGAGATCCGACCGGCCAGCAGTGCCGGGTCGGTGGTCAAGTCGGCCGATGAGATGCGACCGACGACCGGTGACAACTCGTCGGTGACCTCCGACACATCGTCGTCGGAGAGTGCCAGGGCGATCAGCGCATCCGGCTCGACCGGTCCACCGGCGAAGATCCTGGCGGGGCGGCCCTGGAAGTCGACCCAACGTTCGAGCGGGTCCCCCAGACGCTCGTCCGTCGGACGATTGATGACCACGCCGAGGGCGCCGTCGGAGTGGTGTTCGAGGACGTACACGACCGACCGATCGAAGTTCGGGTCATCGAGCGGTGGCGTCGCCAACAGCAGTCGCCCCTTGGTCGGCACGGAACCGGGAATCACCACACCAGTCTGCCGGTTGCAGCCCTGTTCTCTGCTCCCCCAACCCCTCTGGCGGAGAACAAAGGAAAACACCGTCATGTACCAGTCCAACTTCCATCCCGGCGCAGGTCGATCGGATCGGGGCGTCATCCGACCGATCATCACCGGTGGCGTGGTCGTCGGCGCGCTGCTGATCACCGCCAGTGTGGTCGGCCTCGATCTGATCAAGAACCCGATCCGCACGGAGGCGGTCGATCACACGCCGGCGCCGATCCTGACCGAACTCCGAGACCTCGCCGACTTCCACGCTGCGCAAGCCCAGTTCGAGGTCGTGATCGACGAGGAGCAGGACGTCAAGCTGATCCCGCAGGTGATCGCTGGGGAGCGAGTGCAGTACGTAGCGATCGGCAACGTCGACGCGGTCGTCGACTTCGCCGGCCTGTCGTCGTCGGCGATCGTCGTCGACGAGTCGAACCAGGGGGTCACGATCACTCTCCCGGCGCCGTTGGTCGGCGAGCCCGTGATCGACATCGAGCAGAGCCACGTGATGAATCGCGATCGGGGGTTGCTGAACCGGGTCGGCGGCGCACTGGTCGACAACCCGACCAGTGAGCAGGACCTGATCCTGGCAGCCCAGGCCAAGATGCGGATTGCCGCCGCCCAGGTGAACCTGGTGGAGCGCGCCGAGGAGAACACCACCAAGATGCTGACCGGCATGCTGGGTGCGCTCGGTTACGACGACGTGACGGTGGTGTACGAACCACGGGTGGGCGGTGTCTGAGCGTTCGATCGGGTCGTTCCGATCGGTTGTTGCATGACCATACGTCGCGACGTATAGTCATGCGGATATGGTTCGTGTCGGCATCATCGGGGCTTCGGGTTTCACCGGAGCCGAACTGCTTCGTCTCGCAGCGCAACACCCGCAGTACGACGTGGTCGTCGCCACCGGTGACTCGCAAGCGGGCATCCCGGCCCGCTCGTTGTACCCCGGGTTGGCAGCGGCCTACCCGGACCTCGTGTTCGAAGCCTTCGATGTATCCCGCGTCGACGGTCTCGACCTCGTCTTCCTGGGGTTGCCCCACGAGGCCTCCTTGGCGCTCGCCCCACAACTCGTCGGCCGCGTCGGATGCGTGGTCGACCTGTCCGCCGCCTACCGGCTGAAGGACGCATCGCAGTACCCGACCTACTACGGGTTCGAACACGACCAGCCGGGTCTGCTGGCCGACGCCGTCTACGGATTGCCCGAGCTCCACCGCGACGAACTGAAGGGCGCCGGGCTGATCGCCACGCCGGGGTGCTACGTCACCGCTGCGACGCTGGCACTCAGGCCGCTGGTCGAGGCCGGACTGATCCGAACCACCGGCGTCATCGTCGACGCAGCATCGGGGGTCACGGGCGCCGGCCGCAAGTCCGACTACGCCTACAGTTTCACCACCGTCGACGAGAACTTCAGCGCCTACGGACTCCTGAACCACCGGCACACGCCCGAGATGGAGCAGGAGATCGGCGCCCAAGTGCTGTTCACCCCCCATCTCGTCCCGATGAACCGCGGCATCCTCGCCACCTGTTACGCACAACCGGCGGAGGGGGTGGACGTGTCGAGCGAATCGCTGATCGCCCAACTCAGGCAACGATGGGCGGGCGAGCCGTTCATGGTCGTCACCGACGGTTCGCCTTCCACGAAGTCGACGCTCGGGTCGAACGCCGTGCACGTCACCGCTCGGTACGACGCCAGGACCGACACGATCGTGGCGATCGCAGCGATCGACAATCTCGCCAAGGGCGCCAGCGGGGGCGCTGTCCAAGCCGCCAACGTGGCGCTCGGTCTCGATGAGACGGCTGGACTCACCAAGGTCGGAGTCGCACCGTGACCGAACCGATCTCCGTCGCACAGACACAGGACGAACAGGCCGGACACAAGGCGGCAGTCCTGGTCGAGGCCTTGCCGTACATCAGGCGATTCGTCGGCAAGGTCGTGGTCGTCAAATACGGCGGCAATGCGTTGGCCGGCACGTCGGAACACGACGCCCTGGGGTTGTTCGCCGAGGACATCGTGTTGATGCGGTTGGTCGGCATGCGCCCGGTCGTGGTGCACGGTGGCGGGCCGCAGATCAGCAGCCTGATGGCGCGCCTCGGCAAGCAGACTGAGTTCGTCAACGGTCTTCGCGTGACCGACGCCGAAACCGTCGACATCGCCCGGATGGTCCTGATCGGCCAGGTCAACCCGCAGATCGTGAGCGCCATCAACGTCCACGGCAATTACGCGGTCGGCGTCAGCGGCGAGGACGCCGGGTTGATCAAGGCGGCACCTCGAGACCCGGCGCTGGGGTTCGTCGGCGATGTCGTCGCCGTCAATCCCGGGGTCCTCGAAGGGCTGCTCGCCAACGAGTTCATCCCGGTCATCGCCACGGTCGGCACGGACGAGCGGGGCCAGGCGTACAACATCAACGCCGACACGGTGGCGGGGGCGATCGCCGAGTCCTTGCACGCCGAGAAGCTCGTCTACCTCACCGACATCGAGGGGCTCCGTCGTGATGTGAACGACGCCGCGAGCTTGATCCGTCAGACCAACGCCGACGAACTCGACCGACTGATCGCCGACGGCACGATCGCCGGCGGGATGATCCCGAAGGTGTCGAGCTGCGTCCACGCCGTGCGCCACGGCGTGCGCAACGCCCACATTCTCGACGGCCGGATCGCCCACGTGCTCCTGCTCGAGATCTTCACCGACAGCGGGATCGGCACGATGGTGTTCGGGACCGGAAGCGAACCAGGAGTCGCCCCATGAGCGCACACACCTTCGACACCGACGGCATGCAACACTGCCCGTTCATGCCCGTGTTCGGGGCGCCCGCCCTGAGCATCGAGCGCGGACAGGGCACCCAGGTGTGGGACACCGACGGCAAGCGCTACCTCGATTTCTTGTCGGGGATCGCCGTCGTGTCGCTCGGCCACGCCAACCCGGTGATCGCCGAGGCGATCTGTCGGCAGGCCAACACCCTGCTGCACGTCAGCAACTTCTTCACCAACCCGCAGGCCACTGCCGCGGCCGTCAAGATCAACGAGTTGTTGCTCGCCGCGACGGGTGCCCACGGCCAGGTGTTCTTCGCCAACTCCGGTGCCGAGGCCAACGAGTGTGCGATCAAGCTGGCGCGCAAGTTCGGCGGGCGCGGACGCCACACCGTGGTGAGTGCGTTCGGCAGCTTTCACGGTCGCACCCTGGCAGCGCTGGCAGCCACCGGTCAGCCCGCCAAACACGAGCCGTTCCAGCCGATGCCGGAGGGGTTCAAGCACGTCGCCTGGGGGGACCTCGACGCCATGCGCGCCGCCGTCGACGGCTCGGTTGCAGCGGTCCTGATCGAGCCGTTGCAAGGCGAGGGCGGTGTAATCCCGGCTCCACCCGGATACCTGCAAGGAATTCGCCAGATCTGCGACGACGTCGGTGCGTTGATGATGGTCGACGAGATCCAGACGGGATTCGCCCGCACCGGCACGTGGTTCGGTTTCGAACAGCACGGGGTGGCCCCCGACGTGGTGACGCTCGCCAAGGCGATGGGGAACGGGATGCCGATCGGCGCCTGCTGGGCGCGCACGGACGTGGCCTCGGTGTTCCAGCCCGGTGACCATGGCTCGACCTACAGCGGCACGGCGATCGCCACCGCCGCGGTGAGCGCCGTGATCGACGAGATGCGGCGCCTCGATGCGCCTGTCCTGGCGCGTCACCAGGGCGCGGCGCTGACGGAACGGCTGCTGGCGATCCCGCAGGTGATTTCGGTACGCGGTGCCGGGCTCTTGCTGGGCGCCCAACTCGCCGATGGGATCGACGCTTCGGCCGCGTATCGGGCGTTGCTCGCCGATGGACTGATCTGCAATGCGGTGAACGCCTCGACGATCCGGTTGGCTCCGCCGTTGACCGTGACCGATGCGGAGATCGACGAGGCGGTCGCCAAGATCGCCACGGTCCTCGCCGGCCTCGACGCAGCGAGCGTCTGATGCCGGTCCGCAGCTTGCTCGACGTCACCGACCTCGACGCCGTCGAGCTGTCGCACGTCCTGGACCTGGCCGAGTTGCCGGTGGCCGACCTCGGGCGTCCGTTGTCGGGCGAGGGTGTCGCGCTGATCTTCGAGAAGCCTTCGAACCGGACGCGCCAGTCGATGGAGATGGCCGTCGTCCAGCTCGGCGGCCACCCGGTGTACACGCGCGGCGAGGAGGTCGGGTTCGACACCCGGGAGTCCGTCGAGGACGTGGCGCGGATCATGGACGGCTATCACGCCCTGCTCGCCGCTCGGGTGTTCGATCATGCCGTCGTCGAACGACTCGCGGCGGCGGCCTCGGTGCCCGTGGTCAACATGCTGAGCGACCGGTCGCACCCGATGCAGGCGCTGGCCGACGTGCTCACGATGCGCCAGTGCCTGGGTCCGCTCGACGGCAAGACCGTCGCGTGGGTCGGTGACTACAACAACGTGGCGCGTTCGCTGACCGAGGCCTCGGTGATGCTCGGGGCCCAGGTGCGGCTGGCGGCTCCCAGCGGGTTCGGGCCCGACGATGTCGAGATCGAACGGTTGACGGTGCTTGGTCCCGGTACGGTCGAGCGATTCGATTGGCCGACCGACGCCGTCGCTGGGGCCCATGCCGTGCACACCGACACATGGGTTTCCATGGGCCAGGAGGCCGACAAACAAGCGAAGCGGCGGGCGTTCGAAGGGTTCACCGTCGACGACGACCTGATGCGGGCTGCCGACCCGCAGGCCGTGTTCATGCATTGCTTGCCGGCCTATCGCGGCTTCGAAGTGGCGGGATCGGTCATCGACGGTCCGCAGAGCGTCGTGTTCCGTCAGGGGCACAACCGATTGCACGCCTCGCGCGGGCTGTTGGCGTTCCTCGTCGGTCACTCCAACACCCGACCGCATTCGCCATCACACCCGCCATCGCACGTGGCGATGGACCACCAGACCGACGGGGAGCGCTGACCGTGTCGAAGGTGCAACGGCAACAGACCATCGCTCGCCTGATCGAGCAGCAGCACGGTCACCAATCAGCCCCAGCTGGTCGAACTGCTGGCCGCTGAGGGGATCCCGGCGACCCAGGCGACGGTGTCGCGCGACCTCGAGGATCTCGGCGCCGTGAAGGTGCGCGTACCCGGGGGAGCAACGGTGTACGCAGTCCCTGAGTTCGCCCCGGAACGGGTGGCCCCGCTCGACCAACTGCGTCGGGTGATGGGGGAGTGGGTCGCCGAGGTCACCAATTCGGGGAACCTCGTCGTCGTCCGCACCCCGCCCGGCTGCGCCCATGTCGTGGCGTCGGCGCTGGATCGGAGCGGGCTCGAGGGGTTGCTCGGCACGGTGGCGGGCGACGACACCATGCTGTGCGTGGCCACCGAGGCCGCAGGAGGGGTACGGCTGGCGGAGACGTTGCGAGATCTCGCCGGGATCGACAGGAACGGAGTCAGCGGATGAGCAACGAGCACACCCCCAACACACTGTGGCACGGACGCTTCGCAGGGGGTCCTGATGCGGCACTGATGGCCTACACGGTCAGCCTCCCGTTCGATCGTCGACTCTGGCGCGACGACATCGCCGGGTCACGCGCTCACGTTCGAGGTCTGGAGCGTGTCGGTCTGCTCGATGCGGTCGAGCGCGACGCGGTCCTGCTGGCCCTCGACGGTGTGGAGTCCGAGATGGCGGCAGGCCGTTTCGAGTACGTCGAGTCGGACGAGGACATCCACACCGCGGTCGAGCGTCGCGTGACCGAACTCGCCGGCGCCGCCGGCGCCAAACTCCACACTGCCCGCAGCCGCAACGACCAGGTCGCCACCGATCTCCGACTGTGGTGCAAACGCGAGCTGGTTGAGGTCGCACGCGGGATCTACGACCTCCAACAGGTGCTGCTGACGCGGGCGATCGCCGCCGGCGACACGTACCTCCCCGGATACACGCACCTGCAACGCGCCCAACCGGTGTTGCTCTCACATCATCTGCTGGCTCATGGCTGGGCGTTCGCCCGTGATGTCGATCGGCTGCTCGCCACCGTGGACCGTCTGGACGTCTCGCCGCTCGGCGCCGGGGCGCTGGCAGGGACGTCGTTGCCGATCGACCCGGTCGGCAACGCTGCAGACCTCGGTTTCGCCCGAGTCTTCGACAACTCGCTCGACGCCGTCAGCGATCGCGACTTCGTTGCCGAGGCGTTGTTCGACTTGGCGTTGATCGGCGTGCATCTGAGTCGGATCGGCGAGGAGTGGGTGCTCTGGACGACCGAAGAGTTCGGTTTCGCCGTGCTCGACGACGCGTTCACCACCGGATCGTCGATGCTGCCCCAGAAGAAGAACGCCGACATCGCCGAACTGGCGCGCGGAAAGGCAGGTCGCCTGATCGGCAATCTCACCGGTCTGCTCACCACCCTGAAGGGACTGCCGCTGGCGTACAACCGCGACCTCCAGGAGGACAAGGAGGGGCTGTTCGACTCCGTCGACCAGGTCAATCTGGCGGTCGCCGCGCTGACCGGCATGATCGCCACTGCCACCTTCGTGCCCGGCCGCATGCAGGCCGCCGCTGACGCTGATGTCACGGCTGCCACCGACCTGGCCGAGTACCTCGTGCGACAGGGCACCCCGTTCCGTGACGCGCACACGATCGTCGGACAACTGGTCCGTCGCCACCTCGCCGGTGAGGGTGGACTGGCAGCGCTGGCGGCCGAGGCGATCGACGCCGACGCGGCTGCCCTCGTACGGCCAGGGGTCGGCGTTCAACAACGCATGTCTCCCGGGGCCGCCGGACCGGTTCCACACGGTGCCCAGCGCACGGCCTATCAGGAGATGCTGACGACGGAGCACGACGAACTCGTGCGCCGCGGGTCGTAGCAGATGAACACCCGGCTGTTCGGCGAGGCGCTGATCACGATGCTCGTGATCATGGATCCGCCCGGCAATGTGCCGATCTTCCTGTCGGTGACCCAGCGTCTCACCCGAGAGGAGCGCAACCGGGCGGCTGGATTGGCGATGCTGACCGCCTTCTCGGTGATCACCATGTTCGCCCTCCTCGGACAGCAGGTGCTCAGTTACCTGCACGTGTCGATCGCAGCGCTGCAGGGCGCCGGTGGGCTGTTGCTGTTGTTGATCGCACTGCAACTACTGACCGGCCACGAGGACGAGCTCGAGGCGGCGTCGCCGGAGCAACAGACATCGGTGGCGATGGTGCCGCTGGGCACGCCGTTGCTCGCCGGTCCCGGTGTGATCGTGGCCACGATCGTGTTCGTCGGCCGCGCCGACGGCGTGTCGGATCATCTGGCGATCTGGCTGGCGATCTGTGCGGTCTCGGTGATCACCTATCTCTCGCTGCGATTCAGCGGGCTGTTGCGCCGAGTGTTGCGGCGCACCGGCGTGCTGCTGCTGTCGAGGGTGGCCGGCATGATGCTGGCGGCGATCGCCGTCCAGATGATCGCCGACTGCGTGCTGGCATTCGCCCGCCAGGTCTGACGGGTGACGTGACACGCGAACTGTTGCCCGAGGCCCGACGAATCGACCGCGAGCGGCTGCTCGGCGACTCGCCCGACATCGCCCCGATGCTCCTCAACAAGCTCCTGGTGAGTGGTCCTTGCGTCGGCAGGATCGTCGAGGTCGAGGCCTACCGCCAGGACGATCCGGCCAGCCACACGTTCCGGGGCAGGACGCCGCGCAACTCGGTGATGTTCGGTCCACCCGGCCACCTCTACGTGTATTTCACGTACGGCATGCACCATTGCGCCAACGTCGTGACCGGCCCGGAGGGGGACGGTGCCGCCGTCCTCATCCGGGCACTCGAGCCGGTGGCCGGTCTCGATCTGATGTGCGAGCGGCGGCGCGGCCGTCGGCCGCTCGCCGACGGTCCTGCCAAGTTGTGCCAGGCATTGGCGATCGTTCTCGACCACAACGGAGTCGACCTCTGCGAGGATTCGCCGGTCGGCCTGTTCGACGATGGCGTCGCACCCCCGAGCGATCCGCTGGTCGGGCCGCGTGTGGGCATCTCCAAGGCGATCGAGGTGCCTTGGAGATGGCGCACCCGTCCGACCTGAGGCGCGCGTCCTGCGGCACCGCCCGCGTTCGTGCGACACTGGGGGCATGCCGCGACGTCGGTGGGCAACGGCCTGCGCTGTCTCGACGCTGATCGGGCTTGGATCGCTCACGTCGGCATTCGGATCAACTGGCGGCTCGGACGCGAGTGCGACCAGGCAGGCGGCGCGCGTCGATCGGCCCAGTTCGGTCCTCTTGGTCAGCGACTCGGCATGGCTCGGGATCCGGTTGTACGGCGCCGCCGACGCCGTGCGGGGGATGACCCACACCCTCGATCTGGCATCGTGTCGCCGTCGAGTCGTTCGGTCCTGCACCAACTACGACGGGTTCGTGCCGATCACTCTGCTCGAGGAACTGCACCTGCGAGGCCGTCGTCACACGACGTTGATCGTCGCCACGGGTTACAACGACAGCGATCGCGACTTCGCCGGCGAGGTCGACACGATCATGCGGACGGCGGAGTCGTACGGCTACGACCGCGTGGTGTGGCTGACGCTGCGAACCAACGGGGTCACGTACCAGTCGCCCGACGCCTCGGGCTTCCAGGCGGTGTTCCTGAACAACAACAGCACCCTGCCGCGAGGTCGCCGGTTCCGGCGCGTATCCGGAGCTCGTGGTCGGAGACTGGGCCGCCTACGCCGAATCGCATCCCGAGTGGTTCGCCCCTGATGGGATCCATCTACGACGGGCCGGCCCGTTCGCGGCAGCGGACTACGTGTCGCGGAAGATGGCGTTCCTCGAACAGAGGGCGTGCCCGGTGCCTGCCACGTCCGGCGGGCCGATCGCTGATCCGTGCCCGGATCCCGACCTGTCGCCCGCGGCCGACGTCGATCGGCTGTACCCCGTCGGCCGACCGATTCCTGCGACTCCCTTCGCACTCGAGTGGGAGGGGAGCAGTTCGTGGCCCGACGCACCGTGGTGGGAACGGTGACCACCGTCGCCCGCTCCGCAACGGAGCGTGTCGACCCAGGGCGTTGCATGGCATCATCGGTAGCGCTATGGACCTGATCGACGACCTCTCAGCACGTGGCTTGATCCACGACTCGACGGACCTGGAGTTCCTCCGGTCGCGGCTCGACGAGAAGTCGATCGGGGTGTATGTCGGCTTCGATCCCACGTCCGATTCGCTCCACGTCGGACACTTGATGGGCCAGCTCGGGTTGCGCCGGTTCCAGCTTGCCGGGCACCGGCCGTTCCCGTTGGCCGGGGGAGCAACCGGGATGGTCGGCGATCCCAGTGGTCGATCGGAGGAACGCAACTTGCTGACCCGTGATGAGCTGCAGCACAACGTGGCATGCATCAAGGGTCAGCTGGAACGCATCCTCGACTTCGAACCAGGACCGTACGCGGCGACGCTGGTCGACAACGCCGACTGGACCGCCGGCACGAGCGTGCTCGACTTCCTACGGGACGTCGGCAAGCACATCACGGTCAATCAGATGCTGGGCAAGGAGTCGGTCAGAAATCGGCTGGCGAGCGAGGTCGGTATCTCGTTCACCGAGTTCAGCTACATGTTGTTGCAGGCCAACGACTTCCGCCATCTGCATGCCGCCCACGGTGTCGAGATGCAGATGGGCGGCAGCGACCAGTGGGGCAACATCACCGCCGGCATCGATCTGATCCGCAAGACCAGCAGCCAGCCTGCCCATGGGTTGACCTGGCCCTTGCTGCTCAAGAGCGACGGGACGAAGTTCGGCAAGACCGCCGCCGGCGCGATCTGGCTCGACCCGGAACGGACGTCGCCGTATCAGTTCCGACAGTTCTGGCTGCAGGCCGACGACAGCGCAGTGGGTGACTATCTGCTGCGCTTCTCGACGCGTCCGTACGACGAGGTCCAGGGCACGATCGCCGACCATCAACAGGCGCCCGAGCGACGGGTCGCACAACGGGCGTTGGCGCGTGAGCTGACCGAACTCGTGCACGGCTCGGCGGCGGCTCGCGCCGCCGACGAGGCAGCCGATGTCCTGTTCGGCGGTGATCCACTCGCCGCCTCCGAGGAGGCGCTCGCCGCGGTCGCGCGCGAGGTGCCGTCATCGAGGGTCGCAGCGGGCCGGCTCGACGACGTGGTCGAGCTGCTCACCTCGCTCGGATTGGGCAACTCGAAGAGTGACGTGCGTCGCACGCTCGAGGGTGCCGGCTATCGCTGCAACGGCACCGTGCTCGACACGAATGCCCAGCTCACGACGCATGTCCGGCTGCACGGCCGGTTCCTGTTGCTGCAACGCGGCAAGAAGTCGCACCACCTCGTCGAAGTATTTTCTTGAGAGCAGGTTGTGTCGGCCTCAGCGTCACAGTAATCTTTCACTCCGCTCCACGGAGGCCCTTGAGCCGCCGGAAGAGCAACCGCACCGAGCCCGCTACGGCGAGGATGTGCGATGAGCTTCGGCTCCTTGAAAACGGAAGAGAAGACAGAACGCCAGTGCGGGCAGGTCTTCAGGGCGAGCACTCTTCGGAGTGCTCGTGAGAATGAACCTGTCTGTCAATTCTGCCAGCGACATACCCTGTCGCTGGCAATCATATGTAATAGTCAGCTTGCTCGGAGTCCGGAGATTCCACCGGCCCGAGCGACTCACTAACAGTCGTTCGATCGATGAGGCAACCGCCGAAGCGATCGACAGGCTTTTGTTGGAGAGTTTGATCCTGGCTCAGGACGAACGCTGGCGGCACGCTTAACACATGCAAGTCGAACGAGATTCAGCTGATCCTTCGGGTGAGGCGAAGATCTAGTGGCGAACGGGTGCGTAACACGTGAGAAACCTGCCTTGAACTTGGGAATAACAGTCGGAAACGACTGCTAATACCGAATACCTTCACGACGTCGCATGGCGATGTGAAGAAAGCCTTGTGCGGTTCAAGAGGGTCTCGCGACCTATCAGCTAGTTGGTGAGGTAACGGCTCACCAAGGCATCGACGGGTAGCTGGTCTGAGAGGATGATCAGCCACACTGGGACTGAGACACGGCCCAGACTCCTACGGGAGGCAGCAGTGGGGAATATTGCACAATGGGCGCAAGCCTGATGCAGCGATGCCGCGTGCGGGAAGAAGGCCTTAGGGTTGTAAACCGCTTTCAGCAGGGAAGAAAATGACGGTACCTGCAGAAGAAGGTGCGGCCAACTACGTGCCAGCAGCCGCGGTGACACGTAGGCACCAAGCGTTGTCCGGATTTATTGGGCGTAAAGAGCTCGTAGGCGGTTTCGTAAGTCGGGTGTGAAAACTCTGGGCTCAACCCAGAGACGCCACCCGATACTGCGATGACTTGAGTACGGTAGGGGAGTGGGGAATTCCTGGTGTAGCGGTGAAATGCGCAGATATCAGGAGGAACACCAGTGGCGAAGGCGCCACTCTGGGCCGTAACTGACGCTGAGGAGCGAAAGCGTGGGTAGCAAACAGGATTAGATACCCTGGTAGTCCACGCCGTAAACGTTGGGCACTAGGTGTGGGTCTCAACCAACGAGATCCGCGCCGTCGCTAACGCATTAAGTGCCCCGCCTGGGGAGTACGGTCGCAAGACTAAAACTCAAAGGAATTGACGGGGGCCCGCACAAGCAGCGGAGCGTGTTGCTTAATTCGATGCAACGCGAAGAACCTTACCTGGGTTTGACATGTCGGGAAAAGCTCTAGAGATAGGGTGTCCTTCGGGGCCCGACACAGGTGGTGCATGGCTGTCGTCAGCTCGTGTCGTGAGATGTTGGGTTAAGTCCCGCAACGAGCGCAACCCTCATCCTGTGTTGCCAGCATTTAGTTGGGGACTCGCAGGAGACTGCCGGGGTCAACTCGGAGGAAGGTGGGGATGACGTCAAGTCATCATGCCCCTTATGCCCAGGGCTGCAAACACGCTACAATGGCCGGTACAGAGGGCTGCAATCCCGCGAGGGTGAGCGAATCCCACAAAGCCGGTCTCAGTTCGGATTGTAGGCTGCAACTCGCCTGCATGAAGCCGGAGTTGCTAGTAATCCCGGATCAGCACGCCGGGGTGAATACGTTCCCGGGCCTTGTACACACCGCCCGTCACACCACGAAAGTCGGTAACACCCGAAGCCTGTGGCCCAACCCGCAAGGGAGGGAGCAGTCGAAGGTGGGATCGGTGATTGGGGTGAAGTCGTAACAAGGTAGCCGTACCGGAAGGTGCGGCTGGATCACCTCCTTTCTAAGGAGTGCTTTCTCGACTGTAGGTCGTCATTCGTACGACCCAGCCGAGACACACCTAGTTGGTGCACTGGTGGGCTGTCAGCCATCCGACCTCGAGGTCGTCAGGGATTCGGTCCCTCCCTCGAGTGACGATCGCCGGCAGTCACCGTCTTCTCTTCCGTTTTGAAGGAGTGGAAACACGCCTTTACCGACGCCGCTATGTCGAGCTCCCTTGCGGAGTTCCGTATGCGTCACGTCGCCCCTTGAGAACTGCAGAGCAAGCACGAGCATCTTGTTCTTTCAAACTTCAATGTTTTGAACGATCGAAGAAGAAATTCCAAGCTACAAAGAGCCAACGGTGGATGCCTTGGCGCCAAGAACCGATGAAGGACGTGAGTGACTGCGAAAAGCTCCGGGGAGCTGTCTACTAAGCGTTATATCCGGAGATATCCGAATGGGGAAACCCGGCACTCGTCATGGAGTGTCACCCTGGTCTGAATACATAGGGCCAGAGGAGGGAACGACGGGAATTGAAACATCTGAGTACCGTCAGGAAAGGAAAGCAACCGCGACACCCTTAGTAGCGGCGAGCGAAGAGGGTAGAGACTAAACCGTGCCAGTGCCAAGCCTGATGGCGTTGCTGGTGTGGGGTCGTGGGACCAATAGTGTGAGCATCAGATCACACACGGAGTTACCAAGTTGCTGCGTAGAAGAACACACCTGGAAAGGTGGACCGGAGTGGGTAACAGTCCCGTATTCGAAACGCATGCAGCCTCCGATTGTCATCCCAAGTAGCGCCGGGACCGAGCAAACCGGCGTGAATCTGCGGGGACCACCCCGTAAGTCTAAGTATTCCTTGGCGACCGATAGTGAACCAGTACCGTGAGGGAAAGGTGAAAAGTACCCCGGGAGGGGAGTGAAATAGTACCTGAAACCGTTGGTTTACAAGCAGTTAGAGAGTCGTCACCTTCGGGTGGCCTCGATAGCGTGCCTTTTGAAGAATGAGCCTGCGAGTTATGGTATGTGGCAAGGTTAACCAGTGATGGGAAGCCGAAGCGAAAGCGAGTCTGAATAGGGCGTTGAGTCGCATGCTATAGACCCGAAGCCAAGTGATCTATGCATGGCCAGGTTGAAGCGGAGGTAAGACTCCGTGGAGGACCGAACACACGTCAGTTGAAAATGGCGGTGATGAGCTGTGTATAGGGGTGAAAGGCTAATCAAACTTGGCGATAGCTGGTTCTCCTCGAAATGCATCTAGGTGCAGCGTTGCGTGTTCAGTGTCGGAGGTAGAGCACTGATTGAACTAGGGGGCCCACAAGCTTACCGAATTCAGTCAAACTCCGAATGCCGATACTCCAGAGCGCAGCAGTGAGTCCACGGGGGATGAGCTTCGTTGGACGAAAGGGAAACAGCCCAGACCATCAGCTAAGGTCCCAAATTTTGTACTGAGTGGAAAACGATGTGGGATTGCTTAGACAGCCAGGAGGTTGGCTTAGAAGCAGCCACCCTTGAAAGAGTGCGTAATAGCTCACTGGTCGAGTGATCCTGCGCGGACAATGTAACGGGGCTAAGTACAGAACCGAAGCTATGGATTCGTACGTAAGTACGAGTGGTAGAGGAGCGTCGATACTGCAGCGAAGCCGGCCCGTGAGGGACCTGTGGAGCGGTATCGAGTGAGAATGCAGGCATGAGTAGCGAGAGAGGGGTGAGAAACCCCTCCGCCGTAAGCCCAAGGGTTCCTGGGGAAGGCTAATCCTCCCAGGGTAAGTCGGGAGCTAAGGCGAGGCCGAAAGGCGTAGTCGATGCACAACTGGTTAATATTCCAGTACCACCGTGTTCGCGCCAGGTCCAAGAGTGGCGACGTTGGGGCTGTTCCTTCGGGAACGAACTGACCGAGTTGCTGGCGGATAGCTGAAGGGGGACGCAGGAGGGTAGGTGAACCGGGGCGATGGTAGTCCCCGGGTAAGCGTGTAGGCGGGTTCCGATGAGAGTTGGAGCCGTAACGCTGAGACGTGATGCCGATCCATTAGGAGAAGTCACTAATCCCATGCTGCCAAGAAAATCCCAGCAGTGAGTTGGCACGGTGCCCGTACCCCAAACCGACACAGGTGGGCGGGTAGAGAATACCAAGGCGATCGGGAGAACTATGGTTAAGGAACTCGGCAAATTACATCCGTAACTTCGGGAGAAGGATGACCTCGGCTGGTGATGAGATTTACTCTCTGAGCGAGCTGGGGTGGCACAGACCAGGGGGTAGCGACTGTTTACCAAAAACACAGCAGCGTGCGAAGCCGCAAGGCGCTGTATACGCTGTGACGCCTGCCCAATGCTGGAAGGTCACGGGGAACGGTTAGTCGAAAGGCGAAGCTGTGAACCTAAGCCCCAGTGAATGGCGGCCGTAACTATAACGGTCCTAAGGTAGCGAAATTCCTTGTCGGGTAAGTTCCGACCTGCACGAATGGCGTAACGACTTCCCCGCTGTCTCAACCATAGACCCGGCGAAATTGAAGTACGAGTAAAGATGCTCGTTAGCTGCGGAAGGACGGAAAGACCCCATGGACCTTTACTATAACTTGGTGTTGATCTTTGAATTGCGTTGTGTAGGATAGGTGGGAGACTTGGAAGCATTGGCGCCAGCCAGTGTGGAGTCATCGTTGAAATACCACCCTGCGTACTTTGAAGTTCTAACCTGGGTCCCTTATCGGGATCAGGAACAGCGCCAGGCGGGTAGTTTGACTGGGGCGGTCGCCTCCTAAATCGTAACGGAGGCGCCCAAAGGTTCCCTCAGGCTGGTTGGCAATCAGCCGTCGAGTGCAATGACACAAGGGAGCTTGACTGCGAGACCAACAAGTCGAGCAGGTACGAAAGTAGGGCATAGTGACCCGGCCATTGCTTGTGGAAGCGTGGTCGCTCAACGGATAAAAGGTACCCTGGGGATAACAGGCTAATCTTTCCCAAGAGTCCATATCGACGGAAAGGTTTGGCACCTCGATGTCGGCTCATCGCATCCTGGGGCTGAAGCAGGTCCCAAGGGTTGGGCTGTTCGCCCATTAAAGCGGTACGCGAGCTGGGTTCAGAACGTCGTGAGACAGTTCGGTCCCTATCCTCCGCAGCCGAAGGAAGATTGACGAAGGCTGTCCCTAGTACGAGAGGACCGGGACGGACGGAGCTCTGGTGTGTCTGTTGTCCTGCCAAGGGCATGGCAGATTAGCCACCTCCGGAAGGGATAACCGCTGAAAGCATCTAAGTGGGAAACCCGTTCGAAGATGAGTCTTCCCATGCGGTTAACGCAGTAAGGCCCGTGGCAAGACCACCACGTTGATAGGCCGGAGGTGTAAGCGTGGTAACACGTTCAGCCGACCGGTACTAATCGGCCGAGGGCTTGGATTTTGATCGCTCGTGCTTGCTCTGGAGTCCTGAAGGGGCATAACCCTCAGTTGACAACTGTTTTCCGGTGGCCATAGCGAGAGGGTCACACCCGTTCCCATCCCGAACACGGAAGTTAAGCCTCTCAGCGCCGATGGTACTTGGGGAGAGATCCCCTGGGAGAGTAGGACGCCGCCGGTTTTCGCACTGAAGAGCGCCTTCCTGTTTGGGGAGGCGCTCTTCGTCGTTTTCGGGCGCACGACGCCTGGTGTCGTTGGCGGCGGCGGCAGGGGCGCGGTTCCGATTGCGTCGGGTTCGGTTCGTCGCCGTTCGGGCGTAGGATTGTCGGCCATGTCTGTTGACCGTCCCCGCCCTCCGCGCTCAGGTGCCAGCGCTCGCCCGAGCGGTGGACGCCCGGCAAGCGGTCGGCCCAGTGGCCGTTCGGGGGGCGCGTCGGGGGGATCGTCACGGCCCGACGGCGGCAAGCGGCCGGGTGCGGGTCGTCCTGGCGGGAGCCGGCCCGGTGCCCCGGGTGCCTCGCGGGGTGGCACCGGCGGCAAGAATGCGGGTCGACCGGCGGGTGGGCGCAGTGATGGCGGCGGGCCAGATCGCGGACGCGGTGGGGATTCGCTCGGCGGCCCCGGTGTTCGTCGCTCGGCGCCGTCGGGTGCACGCAGCGCCAGCGATGGGCGTGGCGCGGTGGGTGAGGGTCGTCGTTCAGGCGGTGGCGGCGATGGTCGAGCCCGTTGGGGCGGTGAGGATGATCGACGTCCTGCTGGTCGCAGCGGGGGAGGCGGTGGTCGCCCGGGGAGTCGCGGTGGCGGCAGCGGGCGACCCGGACGTCGTCCCGAACGAGATGACCGCAGTGTCGGTGAGCGCCCGGGTTTCCGCGAGCCGCGCAACGACGCCGAACGGCGCGCCGCCGAGGTTCGCAAGACGCGTGCACCGCGTCAACCTGTGGATCCTGACGCCGAGCGGATCAAGATCGAATCGCGTGAGCTCGAGCAGTGGGTGGACGAGGGTTCGATCCGAGACCAGGCGGTGGCGGCCACCGCGCGAGCCGGTGCTCCGCGCGATCGGCCTGCCCCGGAACTGGATCCTGAGATCGTCGCCGAGGTTCACGGAGCGGCTGCCGACCCCCGCCGAGCGGCGCGGCTGGTCGAGCGTCTTGGCGCGGCATCGGGTGCGCTCGACCGCGAACGATTCGAGGATGCCCGCCGGATGGTGTCGGTGGTGGTCCGCGAGGCACCACTCGTGGCGGCTGGTCACGAGATCAGCGGGCTCGCCAACTATCGGCTCGGACGTTGGCGTGATGCGGCGCTGGCGCTCGAGGCAGCTCGACAGTTGCACGAGGACCCCGCCCTGTTGCCCGTGCTGGCCGACTGCTACCGCGCACTCAAGCGGTGGTCCGACGTCGACTCGCTGTGGAAAGCAATCCGGCTGGCATCGCCGCCCCACGAGGTGATGGCCGAGGCCAGGATCGTCGTTGCCGGTGCGCACGCGGATCGCGGTGAACTCCGAGAGGCGATCGCACTGCTGACCGCGCAGAAGGCCCCCAAGCGCATCCGTGACTATCACCTGCGGGAGTGGTACGTGCTGGCGGACCTACTCGACCGTGCCGGCGACACGGTCGGCGCGACCCGGTGGTTCCGTGAGGTGCTGGCACACGATGCCGAGTTCGCCGACGCCCGGCAACGGTTGCGCGCCCTCGGTCGGTGAGCGACCGACACGTCGGCCGGCAATCGGCTGGTGTCGAACCCGCCCACGCCAACCGCCACCCGGCGCATTGTCGGCGGTGACGTCGATGTCGCCATGTCGACGCGGCACTGTCCGGACCGCGATCGCTGCGTCAGACGCGTGAACGGGATCCCGAGTGCCGACTCGGCACGGGCCGACAGCGACGCCCGACCGGCCGGCGCATGTGCACCCCGATGCGTCCGTCGTTCCGTCACCGGTTCAGTCGAGGGCCGGAAGGTGCCGCAGACGTTGACACAGGTCGCGGCGGCCCTGCTCGAACTGAGCACGGTCGGGAGGAACTGCCTGATCGATGGGCACGGCGGCGACGATGTCGTCGAACAACGAGCGGAACTCGTCGGCGAACTCGCCGTGCGTGAAGATGTACGGGGCGTTGGCGCGCACACCACGCACCACGCGCCGTCCGACCTCGAGCGGATCCATCGCGCCATCGATGGGAGCGAACTCGACCGATCCGTCGGTGCTGTGGTCGAGCATGTTGGTGCGAGTCAAGCCCGGGCACAGCACCGACACGCCGATGCCTTCCTCGGCCAGGCTGAGTCGCAGGGACTCGGCCAGCCCTCGCACGGCGAACTTCGAGGTGGTGTACGCACCGTGCTCGAACGGCAGCGCCGTGATGCCGGCCACCGATGAGGTGACCACCACATGGCCACCGGCAGCTCGTGCGCGCATCGCCGGCACGGTTGCCTTCACGACGTTGACGACGCCGTCGAGATTGACCGCCATGATGCGATCCCAGTCGTCGCGATCGGGATCGGCGACCGCCGCACCGCCTCCACCCAGGCCGGCATTGGCGCAGATCACGTCGAGCGCGCCGAATCGTTCGATCGCTGCAGCGACGCCCGCATCGACCGATGCGCGGTCGGTGACATCGACCCGCACGGCGAGCGTCCGGTCGCGTTCGAGTGTGCCGACTGCCGCTTCGAGCCGATCGTCGACGATGTCGGCGACGACGACGTGCATGCCCTCGGCCTGGAAGGCGCGTGCCATCCCGAGCCCGATCCCGCCCGCCCCTCCGGTGATGAACGCCGTCTTGCCGACCAATCGCTGCATGAATCCGATCGTTGCCGTTCACGTCGCCGGGCGACGACTCGGGGGCTCGCCCAACCAACGAGCGGTCGCCGGGGCCGATGTCGGCAGGAGTGGCGATGCCGGTCGGCATCTATGCTCGCCGTGATGGCGAAGCCGCACTTCAGGGCCGGCGTGGTGATGGTGGTACGGCGCGCCGACGGCGACGTCATGGCGTTCTCGCGTGCTGATGTGGCCGGTCAATGGCAGCTCCCTCAAGGTGGGATCGAGCCGGGCGAGTCTCCAGAGCAGGCGGCGTGGCGGGAGCTCGGCGAGGAAACCGGGCTCGGCGCGCAGCACGTGTGCCTGGTCGGCGAGTACGACGGGTGGACGGCCTACGAGTGGCCGATGTCGATGCGCCGGTCGGCGCGTCTCGGGCAGGTCCACCGGTGGTTCTTCTTCGAACCGCTCGGTGACGATGTCGTTCCCACTCCCGACGGGAGCGAGTTCGACGGATGGCGATGGATCGGTGTCGATGAACTGATCGACGGTGTGGTCGAGTTCCGGCGTGGGCCGTACCGGCAGGTGCTGGCCGAGTCGATCGACGAGGCCGCTCGTGGCTGACCTGTTCACCGCAGCGGTCGAGGAACGATTGCGGTCGTCGGCTCCGCTGGCCGCCCGGCTCCGCCCACGCACGATCGACGACGTGGTCGGTCAGGACCATCTCGTGGGGAGCGGTCGCCCTCTGCGCCGCCTCGTCGAACAGGACCGGCTCACCTCGGCGATCTTCTGGGGGCCTCCTGGGACCGGCAAGACGACCTTGGCGCTCGCCGTGGCCGGCACCACGGCGCGTGCCTTCGAGCAGCTCTCTGCAGTGACGGCGGGCGTGAAGGACGTGCGCGAGGTGATCGAGCGCGCACGCCAGCGGCTGGGAGAACGCGGCCAAGGCACGATCTTGTTCCTCGACGAGATCCATCGATTCAGCAAGGCCCAACAGGACGCCTTGTTGCCCGCCGTCGAGGACGGCACGCTCACGCTGATCGGCGCCACGACCGAGAACCCGTTCTTCGAGGTGAACCCGCCATTGCGCAGCCGTTCCACGCTGTTCCGGCTGGAACCGCTCGATCATGGTGCGATCCGCCAGCTGGTCGGCCGCGGGCTCGAGGCCGAGGGCATGCGGGCGGCGTCGGACGCAGTCGACCTGCTGGTCGACCGGTCAGGGGGCGACGGGCGTCAGGTGCTGACCGCGCTCGAAGTGGCGTGTGCCCTCGCCCACCCCGGGGAGGTGTCACTCCAGCACGTCGAGTCGGCGCTCGGGACCAGTGCGCTGCGGTACGGGCGCGACGATCACTACGACGTGGTGAGCGCCTTCATCAAGTCGATGCGCGGCTCGGACCCGCAGGCGGCGGTGTACTGGCTGGCGCGCATGTTGGAAGCCGGTGAGGATGCTCGCTTCATCGTCCGTCGAATGGTGATCTTCGCCAGCGAAGACGTCGGTTTGGCCGATCCCCAGTCGTTGATGATCGCCGTGGCCGCCGCCCATGCGCTCGAGCATGTGGGTCTGCCCGAAGCACAGCTCAACCTGTCCCAGGCGGCGATTCACCTGGCGACCGCTCCCAAGAGCAACCGGGCTGCGCTGGCGATCTGGGACGCCCGATCGGCCGTTCGCGATGGGGCGATCGGTGAGGTGCCGGCGCATCTGCGCGACGCCCACTACCAGGGGGCGGCGGCGATCGGCCACGGCACCGGTTACGAGTACCCGCACGATCACCCCGATGGGTGGGTCGACCAGCAGTACCTTCCGGACCAACTCGTCGAGCAGCGCTGGTACCGTCCGTCCGAGCAGGGCTTCGAACAGGAGATCAACGCGCGCATGCGAGCACACACCGTGGCCAGTACGACCGAACGGGATGCGCCGTGAGCGCCGGAGATCTGGCCGTCACGCTCGCTGCAGTGCTGTGCACGCTCGGATTCGCGGCACTGATCGTGGTCCTCGTGCGGGTCCTGGACACCCTCCGATCGTTGCGGTCCGAGGTCGACGCCCTGCGCAGCGAGACGCGACCATTGTTGGCAGAGCTGCGCGAGAGCACCGCCGAAGCACGGACGGCGATGAACACGGCACGATCCGACCTCGAGCGCTTCGATCGCGTGCTCGGCTCAGCGGAGGCGATCAGCGACGCCGTGGAAGGCAGCGGGTGGGTCGCCCGTCGCGCATTCTCCGTCCCCGTCATCAAGGCGGCCGGTCTGGCGACCGGAACGAGCCGGGCGGTCCGCCGGCTGCGGCGGCCCTCCGATTCGGCCACCGAGGTGGTCCAGGTTTCCAGCCGTCCGAGGAGGCGCGCATGATGAAACGAGCAACATGGTTCGTGGGTGGTGTCGCCGCCGGTGCCGCCGGGACGAGCTACGCCAAACGAAAGCTGACCCGAACGGTCAAGCGCACGGCGGCCACGTTGGCGCCCTCCAACGTGGCGCGCGCAACAGTCCAACGCGCCCGCCGACAGGGTCGCAACGTGGTGGAGGCCGTCCGCGAGGGTCGCACGGCGATGAAGGATCGTGAGCACGAGCTGACTGCGCGTCGCGACGGGCGAGTCGAGTCCCTCGACGAGCGTCTGCAACCCGGTGATCGCCTGCTGCTCGACGGTCGCCCGGTCGACTCGGCGCAGGTGATCCTGCTCCGTCAGCCGGAACCGACCGAGTCAGCCGCAGGCAATCGCCACCGCCGCACACGCCGTGCCTCGTCACGGGTGAGGTGAACGTGGGGTCACTCGTCGCCGACCTGAGTGACGCGATCGGTTCCCGGAACGTCCGACACGGCGCCAGCGAGCTCTCGCTCTACCGGCGCGACGCATCCAACATGGAAGGCTCGGCGGCCGTCGTGTGCCTGCCGGAGAGCACAGGCGACGTGCAAGCCTGCGTGCGGATCGCCCGCAGACACGGCGTGCCGTTCGTGGCCCGCGGTTCGGGGACCGGACTGGCCGGCGGTGCGGTACCGCTGGACCGAGCGGTCGTGATCGCCTTGACCAAGATGAACCGAGTGATCGAGGTCGATCACGTGAACCGTACGGCCTGGGTCGAGCCCGGCGTCCTGAACCTCGACCTCTCGCGTCAGATGGAGCACCTCGGCCTGCACTTCGCCCCCGATCCGAGCAGCCAGCAGACCTGCTCGATCGGCGGCAACGTCGCCAACAACTCGGGGGGACCGCACTGTCTTGCCGAGGGTGTGACCGCCTCGCACATTCTGGCGATCGAGGTGGTGTTGCCCGATGGCACGCTGACCACGCTCGGCGGCGAGGACCCCGAGCCGGACGGGTACGACCTGCGGGGTGTCTTCGTCGGCAGCGAGGGCATGTTGGGGATCGCCACGAAGGTGTGCGTGAAACTGACTCAGAACGCGCCCGGAGTCCGCACGATGCTGCTCGATTTCGCGTCCGTCGAGGATGGGGCGGCGACGGTGAGCGGCATCATCGCTGCCGGCATGGTGCCGGCGGCGGTCGAGATGATGGACCAGCTGTGCCTCCAGGCCGTCGAGGAGTACATCCATGCAGACCTCCCCGTGCACGCCGCCGCAGCGTTGCTGATCGAAGTCGTCGGGCTGCCTCATGCGCTCGAATCCGACGTGCAGCGGATCATCGAGATCGCCGATCAACATCGAGTCGGCACGGTGCGTGTGGCGGCCGACGAGGCCGAACGGGCCTTGCTCTGGAAGGGCCGCAAGTCGGCGTTCGGAGCGATCGCCCGGATCCAGCCCAACTACTACCTCCATGACACGGTCGTGCCTCGACGCAAGCTGCCCGAGGTCTTGGCCAAGGTCTACGAGATCGCCGAGCGACACGAACTGCAGGTGCTCAACGTGTTCCACGCCGGCGACGGCAACCTGCATCCGCTGTTGGTGTACGACGCCCGCGACCCCGGCGTGCTCGAGCGCGTCCATCTCGCCGGGGAGGAGATCGTGCGGGTCTCGGTCGAGGCCGGCGGCGTGCTCAGCGGCGAGCACGGGATCGGGTTGGAGAAGCGTGAGTACATGACGCTGATGTTCTCTGCCGTCGACCTCGCCGCTCAGAACGCGCTGCGTCATGCCTTCGACCCTGATGGTATTGCCAATCCGGGCAAGGTGCTGCCCAGCCCCTCGACGTGCGGCGACATCCACGCCGTTCCGGAGGGTGCATGGATCTGAACCGTTTCGCCGAAGACGTGGGCGCCGCCGGACCGGTCACGATCGCAGGGGCGCGGACGCGTGGTGGCGGCGTTCCCGACGTGCGTCACGTTGCCGCCCCGGTTGGAATCGATTGGATCGAGCCGGAGGAGATGACCGTGCAGTGTGGGGCCGGCACCCTGCTCGCCGATCTCGATGCAGCGTTGGCCGACCACGGCCAGTGCGTTGCAATCCCACCGACCGGCACCGTCGGGGGAGCGTTGGCCACCGGGCGCAGCGGTCTCCGCCGGCTGGGGTATGGCCCGGTCCGTGACACGGTTCTGCAGGTCCGCTACGTGAGCGCCTCAGGTGAGGTGGTGAAGGCCGGTGGGCCGACGGTGAAGAACGTGTCCGGGTTCGATCTGTGCCGGCTGCTGGTGGGTTCGCACGGCACGCTCGGCTTCCTGGGTGACGTGATCCTGCGTACCCGACCGCGAGCGCGTTACGAGCAGTGGTTCACCACCGGTGCCGATCCGTTCGAATTGTTCCCCAAGCTGTATCGCCCGGTGTCGGTGCTGTGGGACGGGTCGCGAACCTGGGTGCTGCTCGAAGGCCACAGCACCGATGTGTTGGCACAGGCCGCCGAGCAGGGTCTGGTCGCCTCCGACCTCCCTGCAGAGATTCCGAGCGGTGGACGCTGGTCGATGCCGCCGGGCCGGCTCGGCGAGTTGCGTGGCACCTCAGGATTTCTCGCCGAGATCGGGGTCGGGGTGGTCCACCACGAACTCCCGCGCCCACCCCGTCAGGTCGGACCGGCGATCACCGAGCTGCATCGCCGCCTCAAGGCCGAGTTCGACCCCGATGGTCGCCTCAATCCTGGTGTCGACGTGCTGTCGATCACGTGAACGCCGACGCCCTCCGACCGTTCGTCGACCGTCCCGTCGGAGACCTGACGGCGGCCCGACACGTGGCCGCAGAGTTGGCGCACCAGCTCGGCTCGGGTCCGATCGCCTTGATCCGAGTGGGGATGAATGCGTTGTACTCGTCCGGCGATGTGGTGATCAGGGTCGGACGCCCGAGCGCTGCGCCGGAACTCGCCCTCGCCCTGGCTCGTTCGCTGACCCTCGCCGGAGTGGCAGTGGCCGCGCCGGCCGACGACCGGGTGGTGACCGGCGATGGGCTGGCCGCAACGGCGTGGCGTCGAGTCGAGGCTGTTGCGGCGCCGATCGATTGGGTCGCGGTCGGGCGAGCGGTCCGAGCGGTGCATCGGCTCGACCCGGCCACGTTGCCGGGCGAATACCCGCTGCCGTCACCGGCCGGCTTCCCGTGGTGGCACTTCGACGAGATGATCGCCGAGACCGCCGACGACATCGATCCCGCCGCACGAGACGGGCTGGCCCTCGCGATCGAACGGCACCGTGGCTGGGCCGAGATGGCTGCCCCGGTGGTGTGCCACGGTGACGTCCATCCCGGCAACGTGTTGATGACGGCTGACGGTCCGGTGCTGCTGGACTGGGACCTGATGTGCCACGCCGACCCGGCCTGGGATCACGCCATGCTGCTGACGTTGGCGGATCGCTGGGGTGGCGACCCCGGGGTGTACCGGTCGTTCAGCGCCGGGTACGCCAGGAGTTACGCCGGCGACCCCTCAGCGACTCGCTTCTCCGAGCTGCGTAACGTGGCGGCCACGCTGATGCGGGTGCGCGCAGGCCGTACCGATCCGTCGGCCAAGGTGGAGGCCGAGCGACGCCTGCGCTACTGGCGCGGCGATCCTACGGCGCCGATGTGGCGCGCCCAGTGACCGCGCCGGCCGACCTCAGAGCAGCTTGCGGAGCAGCTTCTGCTTGAGGCGGCTGTACGGCGGGTAGGCCAGGCTCGGGTCGGGCTTGGTCGGGCGGTGCAGGACGGGCTTGGCATGGGAGAACACGTCGAAGCCTGCCTTGCCGTGGTAGGCGCCCATCCCACTGGGCCCGATCCCACCGAACGGCAGGTCGGCGACGGCAAGATGTAGGAGCGTGTGGTTGACGGTGACGCCCCCAGCCGAGGTGTGCGTCAGCACGCGGTCCACGGTGGCGTCGCGTGAGGCGAAGACGTAGAGGGCGAGCGGCTTGGGTCGCTGATTGACGAACGCCAGCGCCTCACCCAGTTCGGAGTACGTGAGCACCGGCAGGATCGGACCGAAGATCTCCTCGTCCATCACCGCCGCAGACGGGTCCACGCCGGTCAGCACGGTGGGGGCGAGGTAGCGCGACGCCACGTCGTGCTGGCCGCCCACGGCGACGGCATCGAACCCGCCGGCGTCGAGCAGGTGCGTGAGGCGAGCGTGGTGGCGTTGATTGACGATCCGGCCGTAGTCGGCCGAGGTCGACGGGTCGGACCCGAAGAACGTGCGGATCGAAGCACCGACCGCGCCGACGAAGCGGTCGTGGACGCGCTCGTCGACGAGCACGTAGTCCGGCGCCACGCATGTCTGTCCGGCGTTGATGAACTTGCCCCAGGCGATCCGACGCGCGCTGACGTCGATGTCGGCGGAATCGGTGACGATCGCCGGGCTCTTGCCGCCCAGTTCCAACGTGACGGGAGTCAGGTGTTCGGCGGCGGCTTTCATGACGATCCGACCCACCGTGCCGTTGCCCGTGTAGAAGATGTGGTCCCACGGTTGTGCCAGGAGCTCGGTCGTCTCGTCGACAGCACCGGTCACAACCTGGACGGCACGCTCGTCGAGATAGCGGGGGAGCAGTTCGGCGATCGCTGCCGACGTGGCAGGCGCCACCTCTGACGGCTTCAGAATCGCCGTGTTGCCCGCCGCCAGAGCCGGGATCAGGGGTGCCAGGAGGAGCTGCAGCGGGTAGTTCCAGGGCGCGATGATGAGCACGGTGCCGAGTGGTTCGTGCATGATCCGAGCCGATCCAGGGCGCAGGTGCAGCGGCAGCCTGACCTTGCGGGACGAAACCCACGGCCGCAGATGGCTCAATGCATGATCGATCTCGCCGATCGTGAAGCCGATCTCGGTCGTGTACGCCTCGATCGGCGACTTGCCGAGGTCCGAATACAGGGCCGTTGCGAACTCCTGCTCGTGTTCTACGAGAAGCCGGCGCAACTGGCGCAACTGGGTCTCGCGATCGGTGATCGCTCGCACAACACCGGCGCTGAATCCAGCACGCACACGTTCGACAGCGATCAACAGCTCGGAAGACGTCGTCATGCCTTGACGCTACGCCGTTCGCAATCCGAACCGCCTACGATCGGTGCTGCGATGGTGCTCCAGCTCGATCCCGACGAACTCAACACGTGTGTGGCATGTGGGTTGTGCCTGCCGCACTGCCCGACCTTCCGAGTCACGGGCGAGGAGGCTCGCTCGCCGCGCGGTCGGATCGACGCGATGCGTGCCGTCGAGTGGCGTGGCGCCCCGATCGACGACGACTTCGTCGACATGATGACGACATGCGTGCAGTGCCGCGGCTGTGAACCGGCGTGTCCGAGCGGTGTGCCGTTCGGACGGCTGATCGAAGGCACACGGGAGCATCTCGCAGGTGCGGGACGGATCACGCCATGGTGGCAACGCGCCGGATTCCGGGTGCTCGGACAACACCGGTTGCTGTTGGCGGGCTCGTCCGCGTTGGCGGTAGCGCAACGGTTGCGGCTCGTCCCGCGCCGGGCCGGGCTGCAGCGTCTGCCGCTGCGCCGGGGCAGGCCGGTCGCCGCCACCGGAACCGACTCCTGGTTGTTCACGGGATGCGTCATGGATGCCTGGCTGCGAGGAACGCACCGTTCGACGGCGACCGTGCTCGACTCGCTCGGCGTCACCTACGCCCTGCCGTCGTCGACCGGATCGTGTTGCGGAGCGCTCCACACCCATGCCGGGCTGCGTGACGAGGCAGTGCAGCTGGCGCTGGGAGTGATGGCGTCGATGCCGGGCGAGGCGCCGATCCTGGTCAACTCCGCCGGTTGCGGGGCGGCGCTCAAGGACTACGGGCACCTGCTCGGCACCGACGGGGCGCGCCGCTTCAGCGCGCGGGTGTTCGACATCCACGAGTTCGTGGCCGCTCGCCTCGAGGACCTCCCACCCCTGCGTCGCCGGTCGTCGCCGGTGATCGTCCAGGACCCGTGTCACCTGCGTCACGTCCAGAAGGCGCACCTGCCGGTGCGAGCGATCCTGTCGCGGTTCTGCGAGATCGTGGAACTCGACGACGACGGACTGTGCTGCGGGGCGGGCGGTGCCTACTCGGCTCTGCAGCCCGAGCTCGCCGGCCAGATCCGCGATCGCAAGGTGGCATCGATCGATCGGGCCCTCGCTCGCGCATCGGCGACGGTGCTGGCGAGCGCCAACCCAGGCTGCAGCATGCACCTCTCGCAGGTGCTCAGCGAGCGGCGGATCGATGTCGCCCATCCGATCGATCTGCTGGCCGAGGCGTTGTCGCGATGACGCACGATCTCGACGGCGTGATCGCCCAACTCGAGTCTGCGGTCGCCGATCTCGACGCGTACGCCTTCGATCGGCTGCGCGAAGCCGTCGCCGAGGGCGCCCGCCAGCGACCCGACTGGGACAAGCAGGTGACCCAGGCCCGTCGCGCTGTGGAGAAGGCGGTCCACCTCCTGCGACGGGTGTGAAACGCACGCCGTGCCCGCCGGCGGTCAGGTGATCCAGTCGTTGACGGCGTCGATCAGGTTGCGGAGGTCGGCATAGCCGTGGTGGTCGAACCCGAACTCGATGCGTGGCAGCGACACGTTGTCGTCCTGACGGCGTTCGACGGCGCGGGCCTCGGAACGTGCGATCGTCCCTGACGTGCTCATGTGGCCGAAGCGTGCGTTGATGTCGGCCAGTTGCGCGTCCGAGGGCGCGGTGCGAAGGCGCATCACCAGGTCGTCGCCGATCACGCGGATGCTGTGGTAGTTGGCGTAGAAGCGTTCGATCTCCGCAACCGCCTGGTGGGTCGAGTCGGTGATCCGGTAGAGGGATCGATCGACGGCGGACACCAGGCCGCGCCGTACCAGGTGCCGTTCGACGAACTCGTCGACCGCTTCCCAGTACGAGTCCCCGGGGGTATCGAGGAACACGATCGGCACCGGCATGCCCTTGCCGGTCTGGGTGAGCGTCAGCAGTTCGAACGTCTCGTCCAGGGTGCCGAAACCGCCCGGAAGACACACGAACGCGGCGCTTTCTTTGACCAGCATCAGCTTGCGGGTGAAGAAGTACTTCATCGCCACGTGCTTGGGGTCGCCGGCGATGATCGAGTTCGCTCCCGACTCGAACGGGAGGCGGATCGAGACGCCGATCGAACGCTCGCGACCGGCACCTTCCATGCCCGCCTGCATGATCCCGGGCCCGGCTCCGGTGACCACCATCCACCCGGCGTCGGCCAGCCGCTCGGCGACCAACCGGGTCTGCTCGTACAGCGGATCGTCACGAGTGGTGCGCGCCGAGCCGAAGATCGTGACCTTCTTCACGTCGCGATACGGCGCGAACATGGCGAACGCGTCGCGCATCTCGGCGATGGCGGCGCCGGCGATCTTCAGGTCGAGCGTGGCGGGCTGATCGGTGATCAGGCCCAGCGCTTCGGAAACGAGTGACTCCGCGATACGAAAGTCCTTCGAAACTCCGAGCTCTCGAAGCAGATTTGACACGCGCGAGTCGTCGTTGGTGGGTAAACCTTCTTGCATGATGACTCGACTGTACGGCTCGCGGTGGCACGGCATCGCGATCGGTCTGCTGTCCACGCTCGCCGGCCTGGCGGCGGCAGAACTGGTGGTCGGCCTCTTCCGTGGTGCCTCCTCGCCGGTGCTGCCGGTCGGACAGGAGGTCATCGACCGCGTTCCCCGGTCGGTCAAGACGTGGGCGATCGACACGTTCGGAACCGCCGACAAGGCGGTGCTGATCCTGGGCACGATCTTGTCGCTCGCCGTCATCGGTTCGATCGTGGGCCTGCTCGCCGTCAAGGGCAGCCGTGCCGCCGCAGCCACGGTCTCGGCGGTGGTGGGGCTGATCGGGGCATGGGCGGTCCTGATGCGACCCGATCCGTCGCTCACGAAGTTGCTGCCGCCGATCGTCGGTACGGCAGCCTCGATCGCAGCGCTGCTGTTCCTCGCCCCGGCGGCCAGCCCTGCGCCTGGCGTTGGTGTGCCCGTCGACCATGATCTCGATATCACCGATCCGGCGCTCGAACCCTCGGCTCCGTTCGCTCGCCGGAGCTTCCTCCAGGCGGCGAGCTCGATCGGTTTGATGTCGGCCGTGGCGGCGGTCCTCGGGCGATCACTCACGCGTCGGTTCGACATCGACGGCGAACGAGCGTCACTGGCGATTCCCGACGCAGCCGGGACGCTGCCCACCGCGAACGGATCGACGCCGTCAACAGTCGGCGGAGCCGCCGACGCCAACATCGACACTGCACTCGTTTCAGACGTCGACTTCGGTTACCCGGAGGCCGAGCGATGGATGGTCGCCAACACCGATTTCTATCGAATCGACACGGCGCTGGCGGTGCCCCAGGTCTCGATCGATTCGTGGAGCCTTCGTATCCACGGCATGGTCGATCGCGAGTTGACCTTGCGGTTCGACGACCTGCTCGAGCGCACGATGATCGAGCGTCCGATCACGATCTCGTGCGTGTCGAACGAGGTCGGCGGCGGTCTGGTCGGCAACGCCATGTTCCAGGGCGTGCTGTTGAAGGACGTCTTGGACGAGGCAGGGGTCCAGTCCGGCGCCACGCAGGTCGTGAGCCGGTCGATCGACGGGTGGAGCTGTGGATCTCCGACCTCGGTGATCATGGACGGGCGCGACGCGATGATCGCCGTGGCGATGAACGGCGAGCCGCTTCCGGCCGAGCACGGCTATCCGGTGCGCCTGGTCGTGCCTGGCCTGTACGGCTACGTGTCGGCCACCAAGTGGGTGACCGAGATCGAGCTCACCCGATGGGAGGACTTCGACGCCTACTGGGTGCCGCGTGGGTGGTCCAAGGAGGGTCCGGTCAAGACGATGGCCAGGATCGACCGCCCGAGCCGCAATCGCGATTATGACCCCAACGCCGATGGTCTCGTCGACATCGCCGGGCTGGCCTGGGCCGTGCACCGCGGGATCTCCAAGGTCGAAGTGTCGATCGACGAAGGCCCGTGGCTCGAATGCGAGTTGGCCGGTGTACCCAGCGACGACACGTGGCGTCAGTGGCGATACCGCTGGGCCGACGCGCCTGCGGGGGAGCACTCGGTTCGTGCGCGTGCCTTCGACGCCAGCGGCGAGCCGCAACCGCAGGGGCCGAAGAGCGTGGCGCCCGACGGGGCCGAGGGGTACCACCGAGTGAAGTTCAGCGTGCGCTGACCCGACGCCGGCGTGACCCGGCCTCGAGTCAGGCCGTCGCGGACTTGGTGCGGAGTTCGTCGGCCTTGGTCTGGAGCGCCTCGATCAGTTCGTCGAAGCTCTTCATGAACGAGTTGACGCCTTCACGTTCGAGCTGGTCACTGACATCGTCCATGTCGATGCCGGCGTCGGCGAGCGCCTGCCAGGTTGCCTCCGCCTTGCCGACCTCGACATCGATCGTGCGCATCGGTGTGCCGTGGTCGGCGAACGCCTCGAGGGTGGCCTCGGGAAGCGTGTTGACGGTGTCGGGGCCGATCAGCTCGTCGACATAGAGCACGTCGGAGTAGGCAGGGTTCTTGGTGCCCGTCGAGGCCCAGAGCGGGCGCTGGACTCGGGCGCCGCGGGCTGCCAACGCCTCCCAGCGAGCACCGGAGAACCGGCGCTGGAAGAGCTGGTAGGCGAGTTGCCCCTGGACGATCGCAGCCGTGCCGCGCAATGCCATGGCGGCGTCGGTGCCGATCAGCTCGAGCCGGCGGTCGACTTCGGTGTCGACGCGTGAGATGAAGAAGCTGGCGACGCTCGCCACCCGTGACAGGTCGGCGGCGGGTTCGGAGGCGGCGTAGGCCTCGAGGCCGGACAGGTATGCCTCGATCACCGCGTCGTACCGATCGATCGAGAAGATCAGGGTCACGTTGATGCTGCGACCCTCGGCGATCATCGCCCGGATGGCGGGCAAACCTTCGACTGTGGCGGGGATCTTGACCATCAGGTTGCGGCGCTTGAGGCGCTGGTGCAGCTGGCGTGCGGCCGACTCGGTGCCGTCACCGTCGTGGGCGAGTCCTGGATCGACCTCGACCGACACGTAACCGTCCAGCGCGTCGGTCTCGTCGTAGACCCGTGAGAACACGTCGCACGCGCCGTGGATGTCGGCCAGCACCATCGCCCAGTAGTCGTCGATCACCGGATGATCGTCGACGGCGAGCTGCGAGAACTGCTCGTCGTAGTCGGCCGACCCCTGGATCGCCTTCTGGAAGATGGTGGGATTGGACGTGAGACCGCGCACGCCCCGATCCCGGATCGCGGCCAACTCACCGGACGTGAGGTAGCTGCGCTTGAGGTTGTCGAGCCACGGGCTCTGCCCGAACTCCTGTGACAGTCGCTGGAGGCGGTTCATGGTTGCTCCTGAGGGTTTCAGCGGGCGAGCAGGGCTTCGGCCCGCTCCACCACATGGTCGACGTTGAGTCCGAGCTGGTCCATCACCACGTTGCCCGGGGCGCTGGCCCCGAACCGGTCGATGCCGATCACGTCATCGGCGTAGCGGTGCCAGCCCATGGTGACGCCCGCTTCGACGGCGAGCACGGGCACGCCGGGGTGGAACACGGACCGGTGCATGCCCTCGGTCTGCTGCTCGAAGCGGTCCCAGCTCGGCATGCTGACGACGCGGGCGCTGATGCCGGCGTCGGCCAGCTTGCCGGCGGCGCTGACGCACAGCGCGACTTCGCTGCCGGTCCCGACGAGGATCAGATCGGGGCGTCCACTCGAGGGGTTTGCGGCCTCGCGGACGATCCCGGCGCCGGTGGCGACGGCCGACCCGTCGGTGACGACCTCGATGTTCTGACGGCTCAGGACCAGTGCCGTCGGGCCATCGTGACTGACGACGTCGTGCCACGCCTGCGAGGTCTCGTTGGCGTCGGCGGGACGGATCACATGGAGACCGGGGATCGCCCGCAGGCTTGCGAGCTGCTCGATCGGCTGATGGGTGGGGCCGTCCTCCCCGACGCCGACCGAATCGTGCGTGAACACGAAACACACCTTGGCCTGCGACAACGCCGCCAACCGGAGCGAAGGGCGCATGTAGTCGGCGAACACGAAGAACGTGCCACCGACCGGGAGGATGCCGCCGTGCAACGCCATGCCGACCATCGCCGAACCCATCGCATGCTCACGGACGCCGTAGTGGATCTGTCGACCAGCGGGTGTGGCAGCCGACTGCGCGATGGCTCCCTTGAGCCGGGTGCCGGTGTTGCCGGTCAGGTCGGCGGACCCGGACACGACCGACGGAAGGAACGTCAGCGTGGCATTGATGGCGTTCTCGATCGCCTTGCGTGTTGCGATCTGCTCACCCTGGGCAGCGGTCGGCAGCGCCTCGGCCCAGCCCGGCAGACCGCTCGTCGTCCAGCACGCATTCCACTCGTCGCTGACGAGCGTGTCGTGGTTGCGTGACGACCAGGCCTGGTTGGCGTCGGCACCGCGCGCGGCTGCGTCGCTTCGCACTACAGCGACGAGTTCGTCCGGTGCCCAGAACGGCTCGTCGGGGATGCCCATCACAGCCTTGGTGCGGGTGACGTCGTCGGCCTTGAAGGCCAACCCGTGCGCCTCGTGGTCGTCGGTGTGGTCGGGGGAGGGATAACCGATGTGGCTGCGAAGCACGAGCAGCGAGGGCTGCGGCGTGGTCTTGGCGGCTTCGAGCGCGGCCTCGAGTCCGTCGAGGTCGTTGGCCATCTCGCCGAGCTCGACGACATCCCATCCGTAGGCGCGGAAACGGCCCGGGACGTCGTCGCTGTAGGCGAGGGCGGTGTCACCATCGATCGTGATGTGGTTGTCGTCGTAGATGCAGATCAACTTGCCGAGCGACAGGTGTCCGGCGAGCGACGCTGACTCGTGCGAGATGCCCTCCATGAAACAGCCGTCTCCGGCGATCACGAAGGTGTGGTGATCGACCGCATCGCCGCCGAAGCGGCCGGCCAGCACGCGTTCGGCGATCGCCATGCCGACGGCGTCGGCGAAGCCCTGCCCGAGCGGGCCGGTGGTGACTTCGATCCCCGTCGTGTGGCCGGCTTCCGGATGTCCTGGAGTCAGCGATCCCCACTGGCGGAACGCCTTGATGTCGTCCAGCTCGAGCCCGTAGCCGTTGAGGAACAACATCGAGTACTGCAGGATCGACGCGTGTCCGTTGGAGAGGATGAAGCGGTCGCGATCGGGCCAGTCGGGGTCGGCCGGGTCGTGCTTCATCACCCGGCTGTACAGCACGTGAGCGAGTGGGGCGAGCGCCATCGCCGTGCCCTGGTGCCCGCTATTGGCAGCGAGCGGGGCGTCCATGGCGAAGCCGCGAACGAGGTCGATCGCGAGTTGGTCGTGTTCAGCGGAGAGCGGCATCACGCCCGACACTATCCGGCGACCGCCGCCGGACTGGCCCGGACCGTGCCCGATCCAGGGAATTCCGTCCGTGGTCGCGGCCGCGGTGCCCTCGTCCGGTGCGCGGCGCTCAATCCACCGGAGGGAGCAGCGTCAGCGGCACCGGGTGCCACGCACCGCGGCCGACGCGACAGTGGGCGAACACCTGGCGGTACTCGGTGAACTCGATCTCGCCGCGCACCAACCGGTAGGTGAACTTGCCGGGCTCGACACTGAACGGGCTCACGTTGCGAGCGAGATGCTCGTCCTCGGCTGTGTCGGGATCGTCGAGCGAGTTGCGGTACACGACTTCGAACACACCCTGTCCGGATTCGCCCTCGGGGCAGAAGATCAACGCCACGAGGTGCGGTGCGATCGTGACCGGCACCGGTTCTGGCGCCGCCATCGAGAACATCGCGCCGGTCAGGTCGAGCCTCGTCGACGGGCCGGGCGCTTGGCGCATCTCGAAGTTCTCGACGAACAACGCACTCACGATCTGCATCTCGTGGAGGGTAGCGGCGGCACCGCCGCACGTGCCCGGATCGCACGTGCCCGGATCGCACGTCGGGGTGGTGGCCGGGACCGTGGCGTGGGATGATCCGACCGTGGACGAGGACGCCGAGCGGTGGAACGGGCGGTATGCCGGGCGGTCGACCGGCCCTCCGGTGATGCCGAAGGGCCTCGGCGGGATCGAACTGCAACGCCGCGGGCGGTGCCTCGACGTGGCGTGCGGATTGGGCGAGCAGGCGTTGTGGGCCGCACAACAGGGTTTCGATGTGGTCGCCCTCGATGCGTCCTCGGCGGCGATCACGGCGCTCAACACGGCCGCCGTGCGGCTCGGGCTTCGACACGCGCTCGACACACGGGTGGTCGATCTCGACCTCGGACTGCCGACCGAACTGGTCGAGTCGTTCACGCTCGTGATCTGCCAGCGCTTCCGAGATCCGAGGCTGTACGAGCAACTCGTGTACATGCTCGAACCGGGCGGCGTGCTGGTGATCACAGTGCTCTCCCAGGTCGGAGCGACCGGGGTGACGGGCCCCTTCCACGCTCCGCCGGGTGAACTGGTCGACGCCTACCGCGAGTTCGATGTCGACGTGCTGCGCAACGTGGAACTCGACGGCGAAGCGACGCTGGTGGCACGCCGCTGCTGACCCGAGAGCGAAAGTTGCGATTCAGTGGTGCAAGCCGTTTAGAGTCGCGTTGATGGGCGTCGCCGGGGGGTTGCGCCACGGAAACGGAGCACTACGTGAAATTGTTCGATGACTTCTTCGGGTACTTGGGCGGGCTGCATTTCCTGTCGCGGTACGTCCACGTCCTGGCAGGCATCACCTGGATCGGACTGTTGTACTTCTTCAACTTCGTCCAGGTCCCGGCGTTCGCCGAGATGGAGGCCCAGGCTCGTTCGGAGGCGCTCCGCAAGATCACCTGGCGTGCCCTCTGGTGGTTTCGTTGGGCGGCCGCCCTCACGCTCATCAGTGGCCTGCTGATGTGGGCGCTGGCAGGCGACGACTACAAGCCGTCGACGTCGTCCGGTCTGAGCATCACGCTCGGCTCGATCCTCGGCATCACGATGGCCGCCAACGTGTGGATGGTCATCTGGCCCAAGCAGCAGATCGTGATCGGCTCGGCGGGGAAGGTGGCGGGCGGCGGCGATGCCGACCCTGCAGCTCCGAACGCCGCCATGGGCGCCGGACGCGCCAGCCGAGTGAATGCGTTCTTCTCGATCCCGCTCGTGTTCTTCATGGTCTTCACCAGCCACTTCGCTCCGCTGTTCCCGGCGGACAGCGGCGGCAAGCGGGCTGTGGTGTGGGTGATCTTCCTGGTGGTCTATCTGTTCGCCGAGCTGAGCGCGCTCGGCAAACTGCCCGGCGGCTACGACAGCCCGTTCTGCAAGCTGGTGCTGGCCGATCACAAGAAGGTGATCCAGGCTGGGATCGCCTTCACGGTCGTGATGTACCTGATCTGCTGGGAGTTGCTGCTCGGCTGAGCCGACACCGAACGACGATCATTCGAGTCAGGGCGGCGGGCAACCGCCGCCCTGACTCGCGTCTCGACGACGTTGAACGGCGGCTGTGACGGTCAGGGTGTGACGGTCAGCGTGCCGTGCATGCCGCCTGCCTGGTGGCCGGGCACGTCGCAGTAGTACTCGTAGGTGCCGGGTTCGAGCGTGACCGTGTCGTCGCCGTTGTTGGCGATCCGCAGTTCGCCCTTGACCACGAACGAGTGGATGATCCCGCCACCGTTCTCGTGCACGAACTTGATCCGCCCGGCCTTCGCCGTGAGTTCGGCAGGGTCGAACTTGAGCGTGTCGAGCGACGTGACCGTCAGCACTTGGACGTCGGCGCCGCTGGACCCGGTGTCGACGCTGGAGCCGGACGACCCGCCCCCGCATGCCGCCAGCGTGAGTGCGGCCCCGGTGAGGATCGTCACAGCGGTACGGATGGTGCGCATTTCGGCTCCTTGGCCTGTCGTCGGGTCGGACGTTCCGATCCGCCGAAATGCTACTGACGCCGTCGTGCAACGGCGCTCGATCCCGGACGCAACGTTTCGATCGGAGGCGGATTTGGGTACTACTGGTCACACCCCCCTGTTGCATTGATCAAGGAGCACACCCATGACGTTCGAACTGCCAGAACTCCCGTACGCCACCGATGCTCTCGAGCCGTACCTGTCGGCCGAGACGTTCGAATATCACTACGGCAAGCACCACAAGGCGTATGTCGACAAGCTGAACGAGTTGGTCGCCGGTACCGACGACGAGGGCAAGTCGCTGGAGGATGTGATCCTCGGTTCGCAGGGAGTGACGTTCAACAACGCCGCCCAGATCTGGAACCACACGTGCTATTGGAATTCCATGTCGCCGAACGGCGGCGGCAAGCCGACGGGTGCCGTGGCCGACGCCGTCGACGAGGCGTTCGGGAGCTACGACGACTTCAGGACCCAGTTCAAGGACGCTGCGGTGCAGCAGTTCGGTTCGGGTTGGGCCTGGCTGGTTCTCGATGGCGGCAAGCTGGCGGTCATGTCGACCGGCAATGCGGATCTGCCGATGAAGCACGACAAGCAGGCGCTGATCACATGCGACGTGTGGGAGCACGCCTACTACATCGACTATCGCAACCGTCGTCCCGACTACGTCGAGACCTTCCTCGATCACCTCGTGAACTGGGACGCGGTCGCCGCCGCGATCTGACCCGCGGCGATCGCCGCCCGCACGTCGCGTCGTGAGCAGTATCAGAGCCGGACGGGCTCGGGCGTGTGGGGCAGGCGGGATGCACCGTCCAGACGGATCACCTCGCCGTTCACGTACTCGTTCTCGATGAGATGTAGCGCCAGCCGGGCGAACTCGCTCGGCGTGCCGGCACGACGTGGGTGCACCACGGCGTCGACCAGCCCGCTCTTCACGTCCGGGCGGATGGTCGAGATCAGCGGCGTCTCGATCAGTCCGGGGGCGATCGCGTTCACCCGGATTCGAAGCGGAGCGAGATCGCGGGCTGCGGTGAGCGAGAGTGCGACGACACCGGCCTTCGATGCGGCATACGCGGCCTGGCCGACCTGCCCCTCGAATGCTGCGATCGACGCCGTGTTGATGATCACTCCGATCGAGTCGACCCCGTCGTCGTCGGGATGCGGCGCCGCGACGTGCTGTTCCGCAATGGCCGCTGCACCCTGGCTCAGCACGTTGAACGTGCCGACCAGGTTGATGTCGAGCACCCGCCGGAACGCTTCGAGCTCGGCCGCACGTACCTGGCCGCTGCCCGATCTGGTCGCTACCCGTTGAGCGCTGCCGACGCCGGCACAGTTGATGACCACGGCGAGCGGCGCAAGCGCCGATGCTGCGGCGATCGCGTCGGCGACGTCGGACGGGTCGGTCACGTCACCCTGCACGAGCCGGACGCCGTTCGGCGCACCGTCCGCCCAACCGTGCCGGTCGAACGCCACGACCGACATCCCGCGTGCGGCGAGCAGGGCGGCGGTCGAAAATCCCAGCCCTGATGCGCCGCCGGTCACGATCGCTGCGCGCCCTTGCGTGTCCATCCGATGCCCCCCGTAGTCGTAGTGATGGTAGGCTACGTCTTGAGCAACTCTGAGGAGGCGCACGAGTGACCACCACTCCCGATCCACGCCCCGCCGTCGTGCAGTGCGACGGCGCGACGGCGGTCATCGGATCGCGGTGCACCGAATGCGGCCACCCCTCGCTCTGGTCACCACCGCGGTGCCCGAACTGCGGCGGTACGCTCGAGCCGGCGAGCTTCGGGCCGGCGGGCACGGTGTGGTCGTCGACGGTCGTGCGTGTGGCGGTGCCGGGTCGAACACCCCGTACACGCTCGCGTACGTCGACCTCGACGGTGGGCCACGCGTGCTCGCCCACATCGAGTGCGCAACACCCATCGGCGCCGGCGACCCGACCGGCGCGGTCGTTGTCCGGCTGGCGCCAGGCACCAGCGTGGTGGTGCGTGGCGCCACCGCCGACGGCGATGTCCTGGTGGGTGTGTCGTGACCGTCGCCGCGATCAGAGGTGTCGGCACGTCGCTGTTCGGCAAGCAACCCGACCTGCATCCATCCGAGCTGGTGTGGCGCGCGGTGCAGGAGGCGCTCGACTCGTCGGGCGCGGCGGTCGCTGACATCGACGCCGTGTACGTGGGCACGGTGTTCGGCGCCCCGGGTGTCGCCCAGCGAGCACTCCACGCGATGGGGATCGTCGGCATGCCGATCATCACCGTCGAGAACGCATGCGCGAGTGGCACCACCGCACTGCACGAAGCGGCCGAGTCCGTACGCCTCGAGCGGTTCCGGTGCGTCCTCGCCGTCGGCGTGGAGAAGATGACCGATCAGTTCGCCGGAGCGATCCACCCCGAGTCGACCGATATCGAGGGTCGCAGCGGACTGGCCCTGCCGAGCCTGTACGCCATGGCTGCCACCCGCTACCAGCACTTGTACGGCCTGACCGACGCCGATCTGGCGATGGTCGCGGCGAAGAATCATGGGCATGCCCGGTTCAACGAACGGGCGCAGCACCGCACGCCGCACACGGTGGCCGAGATCCTCGCGTCACGCATGATCGCCGATCCGCTCACGCTGCTGCAGTGCTGCCCGATCGCCGACGGTGCAGCGGCTGCCGTCGTGGCCCCACGCACACCGGGCGCTGCTGAGGTCGTTGTGCGCTCGTCAGCGCTCCGCTCGGGTCGGCTGTGGGACCACCGCAGCGAACACGTGTGGGGCTTCGACCTCATCCGCGACACCGCGGCCGCCGTCTACGAGGCGGCCGGCATCGGACCGGCCGACATCGATGTCGTGGAGTGCCACGACGCGTTCACGATCGGCGAGATCGTCACCACCGAGGCACTCGGGCTGGCGCCGCTCGGTGAGGGTGCGCGGCTGCTGCACGAGGGGCACACCCACCTCGGTGGCCCGCAGCCCGTGAACCCGTCGGGCGGCCTGCTGTCTCGCGGCCATCCGCTCGGTGCGACCGGCCTCGCTCAGGCGGCCGAGATCGTCTGGCAGCTCCAAGGTGCGGCCGGTGACCGGCAGCACGCTGGAGCCAGGCTCGGGCTGGTGGAGACGATGGGCGGAGGCGTCGCCGGTGTCGACGGCAACGCCTGTGCGATCGCCGTCCTCGAGCGGCTCGGCTGACAGCGCCCTGAGCCTCCGGCCGCGTCAGCCGGTCACTTGGCGATCTTCTTGGGCCGCGGGGGCTCGGTCGCGATCGTGGGACGTCCGCCCCGAACGATCAATCCGTTCAGAAACGTCGTGCAGATCTGGTCGGCGATGACCGCCGCCGGGAGCGGCCCGCCGGGTCGGTACCAGTGGGTCATCCAGTTGAGTGCACCGATGAAGGCGAGCGTCGCGGTGCCGGCGTGGATGACCGGCGAGAAGTCACCGCGGGCGATTCCGTCCTCGACGATCGAGGTGAGCAGGCGGCGATAGTCACGATCCTTCGAGGCCCAGTCGGCGAAGCGCTGGTTGCCCGCGATCTCGCGAAGGTAGACCGACGCGTAGACGAAGGTCTCGTCGAGCACGGCGGCATGGGTGATTGCTGCCTGCCGCAGCTTCTCCGTGGGTGGCAGATCGAGCGACGCGGTCATCTGCAAGCTGTCGAGGATGCGCGTCGCCGGTTCGCTGACGACGGCGAACAACAGGTCTTCCTTGGAGTTGATGTAGTGGTACAGGCTGCCCTTGCGCATGCCGACCTCGGCTGCGATGTCCTCGAGCGACGCAGCTGCGAACCCCTTCTGTTGGAACACCGTGGCAGCAGCCTCGACCACCTCGTTCCACCTGCTCGGCCTCGGCATGCACCCTCCTGTTCGATCGGTCGCCACCGTACCGGCCCGATGCGCGCAGGAACGATAGCGCCCCCACCGAGGAACTCGGTGGGGGCGCGGCTGAGACGATGAGGTCGAGCGACGTCGTTCAGGATTCGGCGAAGACGTCGAAACCGCTGGTGAAGTTGTACTTGAAGTGGGGCTCGCCCTGGACGGTGCCGTCGGCGAGCACGATGTGCGTCTCCTTGGCGGCGAGACCGATGAAATCCTGCACGGTGAGCTCGCTGATGACCTCGCTGCGCGGATCGGCTGCGGCGTGGTTCTGCAACAGCACGCCGCTGTCGCTCTCGAAGATGCCACGCGACTCGAATCCCTCGGGGCAATCGCTGAAGGGCGTGTGGAACGACCCTGCTGCCTCGTACGAGAACATCCCGTTGTTGACGCGGTTCGTCCCCTCTCGGTAGCCGAACCATCCCTTGGTGGTGAACGCCAGCGCCCGGCAGATGTGGAAGTGGGACGGGAAGTCGGGCGCGCCCGGATCCATCCGGAACGCGAACGCCACGGTGTTCGTGGGTTCGTGGATCGTCAAGGCCTTGAAGTACGAGCCCTCGGCGACCTCCACCCAGTCCAGGTCGTTGACCTGAACATCGGCAGTGATGCGCTCCAGTTGTGCGAGTCCCAGCGGCATATCGTTACCCCCTACGAGTTGTTGTCCGTTGACAGGCACCACAGTAGTCGCATCTTCGTTCGGTGTCACGAGCGATCTGGCGATTCTTTCCAGAATTCCGGGCGAGCCGAGTTCGTCACATCAGGCCAGGTCACGACGTATTTCGAGGCGACCATAGGGCCTTGTTCGGGCGGCTCGTCGACCGCTCGTTCCCTACCGACCGTACTGGTACGAATGTGTCAGCGGCCGACACGTGATACCAGACCTGCGGCGGGCGGTCGATGAAGCCGACCGGAGCCGCGCTCCGAGTGGACGGGCCGTGCGCCGGCCCGTCCTCGATCGGGACGATCAGTTGCCGGCGACGCGCCGGTCGAAACCGACCCAGAACGGCTCGCGCAGCACCTTGCGCTGCAACTTGCCCACGGGGCTCTTCGGCAGCGGCTCCAGTCGGAACTCGACGCGCGAGGGCTTCTTGTAGCTGCCGAGGCGGTCAGCGCACAGCCCGATGATTTCGGCCTCCACCGTGTCCGACGGCTCGGTGCCGGGAGCCAGTACGCACAGCGCGATCGGGGTCTCACCCCACCGCTCGTCGGGCGCTGCCACCACGGCGACCTCGACCACCGCTGCGTGATCCTGGATCACGTTCTCGAGCTCGGCCGGCCAGATGTTGTAGCCGCCCGAGATGATCATGTCGTCCTTGCGGTCGAGCACATAGAGGTACGCATTGTCGTCGAGCCGACCGATGTCGCCGGTGAGGACGAAGCCGTCGCTGGTCATCCGCTCGGCGGTGGCCTCCTCGTTCTCCCAAAAGCCGAGCATCTGGCCGTCGCACCTGATGGCGATCTCGCCCTCGCCACCGAGCGCCACGATCTTGTCGGGGTGCTCCGGGTCGCGGATCTGCAAGTAGGCGAACGGCAGTGCCCGACCTGCCGAGCGCAAGGGGTTGGAGCCCTCGACGTCGGAGAACCACTCGTCTGGACCCATCATGCAGACAGGGAGGGCCTCGGTCTGGCCGTAACCCTGGTACAGCACATTGCCGAACACCTCGCGGCCGAGCAGGGCCGTCTCGTCGGTGATCGGCGCTCCGCCGATCTGGATGACCTGGAGCCTCGACCAGTCGCGGCCACGCGCCGACGGATGCCTGGCCAGGGCGTTGAGCATGGCGGGCACCAGGAACATGTAGCCGATCCCTTCGGCCTCCATCACGTCGAGCGTGTCCAGTGGGTCGAAGTGATCGAGCAGCACGTTGGCTCCACCCGACAGCCACGTCGGCGTGTAGAGGTAGCCCGAGCCGTGCGAGATCGGGCCGACGTGCAGGCATGCATCGCCGGCCCGCATCGGAGGGAAGTTGTAGAACCAGTCGCGCCCGGCAGCGATCCACGAGCGGTGCGAGTAAGCGACTCCCTTGGGCCTGCCGGTGGTACCCCCGGTGTGGCGGATGATGTACCAGTCGTCGGGCCGAAGCGTCACCATCGGGTCGACGTCGGACTGCGACGCCAACCAGTCCTCGTACCCGTCATCGCGAACGAGCACGTGCTCGAGTGTGGGCAAGCGAGGCGCGACGGCCTCGATGTCGGCGGCGTGTGCGGCGCTCACGACGATCGCCCGGCAGCCCGTGTGCGACAGCATGTGCTCGTGGCTCTCGGGACTGTTGCGGGCGTACAAAGGCACCCGCACGATGCCTGCGATGGCCGCTCCGGCGAAGAAGTCCTGCGCCTCGACCGAGTTGTCCTCGAGCACCCCGACGCGGTCGCCCGGCCGCAGGCCGAGACCGAGTAGGCCATTGGCCATGCGCACCCCACGCTCCCAGGCGGCGGCGAACGTCAGCCGCCGGTCGCCGTGCACGACCGCCGTCCGTCGCCCGTTGAACTGTGCCGACTGACGCATCAGCCCGGTGACATCCATTTCGGTTCTCCTTCGTGATCTCGTCAGCCGTCTGACGACGGATAGTTTGGCGAGCGCGGTCAGCCCTCGAGTGCGACCGGCAGTTGCTGCAGTCCGCGCGACAGCATCGTTGCGTGCCAGGCCAGATCGCCGGGCTCGGCGGAAAGCACCATGTTCGGGAACGCTTGCATCAGGGCCGAGATCGCCAGCTGACCCTCGATCCTGGCAAGCGGCGCACCGAGGCAGTAATGGATGCCCACCCCGAAGCCGAGGTGGTTCGCCGGGTTGCGCGTGATGTCGAAACGGTCGGGGTCGGGGTACGCCTCGGGGTCGCGATTGGCGGCGACGTTCATCAGGAAGACGCGCTGGCCCGGCGAGAGCACTCGACCTTCGATCTCGTGCTCGTCGCGGACAAGTCGCACCGTCGCTCGCGCCGGGCCGTCAAAGCGCAAGATCTCCTCGATCGCCGGGCCGGTCAAGCTCGGATCGCGGCCCAACAGTTCCCACTGGTCTCGATGCGAGAGCAGGGCGAGCATGCCGTTGCCGATCAGGTTCGTGGTGGTCTCGTGACCGCCGAACAGCAGCAGCGTGCACGTGGCTACGAGCTCGTCGCGCAACAGCGCGTCGTCGTCCTCGTGCTCGAGCAACACGCTGATCAGGTTGTCGCCAGGGTGCTTCCCGTAGTGCTCGATGAGGTCGAGCAGGTAGTCGCGCAGCTCCATCATCCCGCGGGCCGCCGACTCGAACCGGTCGGGCTGACCGTAGGCGCCGAACACGAGCGCCGTGATGCGGTCGGACCACTCCTTGAAGAGGTCGCGATCCTCGGCGGGCACACCGAGCATCTGGGCGATCACCACCGCCGGCAATGGGTACGCGAACTCCTGGATGAGGTCGATGTCGCCGGCCTCACGTAGATCGGCCACCAGGCTCTCGATCGTCAGGGTGATCTCAGGGATGCTCGCCCGTACGACCGAGGGCGTGAAGGCGCGGGCGACGAGTCGCCGAAGGCGCGTGTGCTCTGGCGGATCGCGGAAGACGAGCCAATCCTCGAGGATCTTGAACGTGGCGTCGAGCCCACTCGACTGCCCGCCCTTCGACACGGCTGGCACGAACGGCGAAATGCGTTCCGCCGTGAGCGCCTGGCTCCGCAGCTCGCGGGCGACGTCCGAGTAGCGCGTGAGCACCCACGCCCGGTGCCTGGCGTTCCAGTACACGGGGTCGAGCCCACGCACCCGGGCGAAGTATGCGTACGGATCGCGGACGGCTTCGTCGCACAACAGGTTCTCGTCGATCGTCTCGGTGGATACCACGCGCTCTCGCCGTCCGGTGTCGGTGGCTGCGATCACCGCCGTGACAGCCGCACCGGGTTCGGTGCCCATTAGAGGCTCATCCCGCCGTCGACCGTGACGATCTGGCCCGTGATGTAGGCCGAACGCCGTCCGGCAAGGAAGACCACCGCATCGGCGATGTCGGACGGCTCGGCGAACCGTCGCATTGGGATCGAACGGAGCACCTGGGCCTCGATCTCGGATCGCGTGGATTTGGCGTGCTGAGCCGCTCGCTGCAGTGTGCCGTCGATCATGTCAGTGGGTGTCACTCCGGGAGCTACGCAGTTCACACGGATACGATCCCGGGCGAGTTCCAATGCCTGTTGTTCGGTCAGCCGTTCGACTGCCGCCTTCGAGGCGCAGTACGCGCCGTACCGAGCAAGCGCACGGTGGCCGGCGGTCGACGACAGGTGCACGACCGATCGGTCGACGACCCTACTCGACCGCATTGCCGGAACGATTGCCGCCATCAGCGTGCGCAGCGAGCCGAGGTTGATGCTCAGCGTTTCGTCCCACAGCTGCTCGGGAGTCTCGTGGGCGAGGTGCGCGTTGGCGCCGCCCGCCGTCCCGTGGTTGTTGACGAGCACTGCGACGTCACCGAGCAGACCGGCAGCGTCGACCAGCCGGGCAGCAGTCTCAGGGTGGCGCACGTCGCCCTCGACTGCGACCGCCGACGAACCGAGCCGTTCGAGTTCCGCAACCACCGACCGGGCGCCATCCCACCCGGCCTCCACCTCCGCGTCGGGACGTGCGCCGGGCGCCGACGTCCGTTCGTGGACGACGACAGCGAATCCGTCGGCGGCCAGCCCGAGCACGACGGCGCGGCCGATGCCACGCAGACGACCCGCACCGGTGACGATCGCCACCGGTGCGAGCGGGCGCGACAGGTCGGGCTCGATGGTCGGGGAGGTCTGGATGTCGCGCATGGTGGTTCGGTTCGTCGGGTGAACGATGCCGGGCGTGGGGCACGATCAAGCCGGGCCCCACGCCCCGCACCAGGTGTTCACGGGAGTTGGTAGAACTTCCGAGGCGTCGACTCCGAAGCACCCTCGGCCGGGACGTTGTCGGCCGTGACGAGCACCGACGTGGCGAGGATGGGCACGCCCGGCTCGCCCGGTGCCGGATTACCGGCCAGCATCGAAGCGGCGATCTGGCACGCTGCGGCGCCGCCGAACTCGTGACCGTCGGCGACGGTGGCCACGAACGGACCGCCGGCGCGGATGGCTGCGTACTCCTCGGGGTCACCGTTCATCGACACGACGACCGCATCGCTGCCGGCGGCCTCCACGGCGTTCGCTGCTCCGATCCCGAGCGACCCGAAGCCGCCGATCACGGCTGCGATGTCGGGGTTGGCCTGCAACGCCGCCTCGGTCGACGCCTGGGCAGCCTCGACGGTGAAACCGAGCGCGTCACCGGTGACGGTGAGTTTGATGTCGGGATACTCGGCGAACACTTCGGCGATGCCCGCCTCGCGGCTCTGGAGAGCCGGGTTGTTGGCGTTCACCAACAGCACGTCTCCGGCGCCGCCAAGCCGCTCGACCAGGAAGCGAGCGATGATGCGGCCGTCCTCCTCCTGGTTGGCGTCGAGCGACACGACACCCTTGGGATTGCCGGCGCCCCATGTGATGAACGGCACAGCGGCCTCGCCGAACGCGGCGAGCGTCGACTCCTGGCCGCTCATGTCGATCCCGATGTTGAAGGCCGCCTGGCGTCCGCCGGCCAGCCAGGTGTCGAGGATCGCAGGCAGTTTGGTCGGATCGCCACCGATGTCCTGGAAGTCGACATCGGCGCCGTTCTCGGTGAGGCACGCCTCGAGCGGGCGTGACCAGCGCTCGGCGCCTGGAACGGGTGCGAGGTTGGCGATGCCTGCGGTGATACCGCCGAGGGTGGCGACGTCACCCTCGATCGTCACTTCGACACCGCCTTCGGGGATCTCGCCCTTCGACGTGTCAGGCCCGGCGGCGGCAGGGGCATCGGTGGCGGCAGGGGCATCGGTGGCGGCAGGCGCATCGGTGGCGGCAGGCGCATCGGTGGCGGCAGGCGCATCGGTGGCGGCAGGCGCATCGGTGGCGGCTGGTGCCGGTTCGGATGCCGACGACTCGTCCGAGTCACCGCCACAGCCTGCGGCCGTGGTGAACACGACGGTTGCCAGTCCTGCTGCCACGAGTGATCGACGTTGCTTCATGTGGGTCCCCCTATTGGTTCGTTGAAATCGGTTCCACTCACGTGGCTGTGCTCGTCGAGCGATCGACGAGATCTGGGCGCGCACTGGCGGGCGCGGTACTACGTCCGCATGGCCGCCTTGCGGGCGAGGCCGGCGAACGTGAGGGCGGCCACGAGGATCGCCCCGTTGGCGATCGTCTGCGCGTAGCCGGGCACCCCGAGGATGATCAGACCGGAGAAGGTGACGGTCATCAACGCGACCCCGACGACGGTGCCGATGATGTGGAACTCGCCCTCGCGCAGCGTGACCGCCCCGAGGAAGCAGGCCGTGAACGCCTGGAGCAGGTACGAACTCTGGTTGCCCACGAGCGTCACGGCCGAGCCGGTCCGGCCCGATGCGAGGATGATGCCGGCGAACGCACCGACGGTGGAGCAGAGCAGGAACGCGACCAAGCGGTAGCGCTGCACATTGATGCCCGCCAGCCGCGATGCTTCGGCGTTTCCACCCACGGCATCCATGCGTCGCCCGGCCTCGGTGTGGTTGAGGAGCAGCCACAGAGCAGACAGCACGACCGCCGCGGCGAGCGCGATCAGCGGGATGCTGAGCGAGGTCAGGTCGACGCTCAGCACGCCGAGCTGCCAGTTCCATGACTCGGGCGCCTTCCAACCGAACAGCGTGCCCTGGGCGGTGTCGGTGATGTGCTCCGGCAACTGCACCGAGCGACCGTCGGTGAGACGGATGAGGTAGCCCTCGACGATGCCGGCGATCCCGAGTGTGGCAATGAATGCCGTGACACCGAAGTACGACACGATCACGCCGTTCAACAGGCCGACCAGCACGCCGAAGCCGATCGCCACCACGAACGCGAACATGACGTTGCTCTGCCACGCGGTGCCCATGATCGCCCCACCACCGATGTCGGTGAACGGGATCGTCGGCCAGGTGAACACGTATGTGCCTTGTGTGAACTGGGCGAACATCGCCCCGCCGAGTGTGAGGGAGGCGGCGATCGACAGATCGAATTCCCCGAGGATCAGGGCGATGGTCAGCCCTCCCGCCAGGATCGCCAGCACCGCCGATTGGCGCAACACCAGCGAGAAGTTGGCACCGGTGAAGAAGCGTTGATCGTCGAGCACGACCTCGGAGAGCACCGTGAACAGCACGATCAGAACGCCGAGGAAGATCAATGTCCCGTAGCGCGAGGTGAACGACAGGAACCGGGCATTGCGCGACTCGGCGTCGGCCGCGCGCCGGCCAGTCGGGCGCGGAGCAGCAGCATCATCGTCCACCGCTTCCGCGATCGTTGACTCAGCTGTCGTCACCGCATTCCCCTAACCCGACCTCTTCTACTGCTACGTCGTCAAATCGTGATTCGACACGGCACTCATCGATCGTGAAAGTAGACCACAGCAATACTGTGACCGCAATCCCTTTCCCGACCAGTCGGTAGGGTATCGCTTTCCAAGGACCTGCTGGATCGGTATAGTGACCTTCCTGCGTCGGGCACGACGCAGGAGTGGAAGGGGGGCCTTCGCGCATGTCGGCCGAGTACGCGATCGAAGTACACGGGATGTCCAAGCAGTTCCCCGGCGTCCGCGCGCTCGACGATGCTTCGCTCCTCATCCGACCAGGCGAGGTGCACGGCCTTGTCGGTGAGAACGGTGCAGGCAAGTCGACGCTGATCAAGATCCTCGCCGGCGCGCAGGGCGCCGACGCCGGCACGATCCGCATCGACGGCGCGCAGGTCGAGATCAAGTCAGAAGCCGACGCCGACGCACTGGGACTTCGGTTCATCCACCAGGACGTCGCGCTGGTCCAGCGGCTCACGGTGGCCGAGAACATCTTCCTGGGGCACCGACTGCCGCGCCGGGGGCCGTTCATCTCCCGCCGTCAGGCGTATGAACGAAGCCGTGAGGTGCTCGCCGACTTCGTCGACATCGATCCGGCGGCGCCCCTGTCGTCGCTCAGCGTCGCCGAGCGTTGGATGGTGGGTATCGCGCGAGCGTGCGCGGGCGACGCTCGGCTGGTCGTGATGGACGAGCCGACTGTCGCGCTCGCCGACGCCGAGGTGGTGCGGGTCTTCCGTGCCGTCGAGCGTCTACGCGAGCGGGGGATCTGCGTGCTGTTCGTGTCGCACCGACTCGGCGAGATCCTCGAGCTCGCCGACTCGGTGACCGTGATGAAGGACGGCCGAACCGTCGGTCGCCACGACATCGCCGATCTCGACCGCTCCCGCCTCGTGTCGGCGATCATCGGCCGCGAAGCCGGCGAGCTCGAGCCGCTCGACGAGCCGGCCACACCCCACGACGATGTCGTCCTCGAAGTCGAGGGCCTCAGCGGCGGACCGCTGCGCGACATCAGCCTTTCGGTGCGCGCCGGTGAGATCGTCGGCATCGGTGGCCTCGTCGGGTCCGGCCGCACGTCGTTGATGATGAACCTGTTCGGTCACATGCAGCCGAGCGCCGGCGAGGTCCGGATCAACGGTGAACTGGTGAGGTTCCGCTCGCCGGCCGATGCGATCCGGACGGGACTTGCGCTGATCCCCGAGGAGCGGCGCGGGCAGGGGCTGTTGACGCAGCGCACCGTTCGCGAGAACGTGGTGCTCACGCACCTGCGCGACTTCCGACGCAGGGCGGGACTGCCGAGCCCCAGCCGCTCCCACGAGACCTCGAAGACGGTGTCGGAGATCGCCCGTCTGCGCATCGCCACGACCGGGCCCGAGCAGCGCATCGCCACCCTGTCGGGCGGCAATCAGCAGAAGGCGCTGCTGTCGCGGTGGTTGGTGGGGCGGCGGACGCGGTTGCTCATGCTCGACGAGCCGACCAAGGGCGTCGACGTGGGGGCCAAGACCGAGATCCTGCGCCTCGTGGGCCGACTCGCTTCCGAGGGTGTCGCTGTGCTCGTCGCCTCGTCCGACCTCGAGGAGGTGTCGGCCATCGCCCATCGGGTGCTCGTACTCCGAGAGGGCCGACTCGTCGGCGAGTTGCACCGGCCCGTGACCGAGGCGCAGATCCTGCACCTGTGCTACGAGACCGGCGAGTCGACCGGTACCCACCACCGCGAACTATCAGCCACGGGAGGCTCGAATGACTAGCACCGCCATGCCGGACGGGCACTGGGAGGTCGACCGCGATGACTCGGTCGCCGTGCTTCGGTACGACGGCGGCACCCGTCGCACCCTCGGCATCGACGGCGCCGGCCACCTCGCGGCGCTGCTGGCGGAGCGTTCGGCGAGGCCCCAGCCACCCGTGCTGGTGCTCGAGGTCGACGTGCTGCACGCCGAACTCACCGAGGTGAAGCAAATGGGCGAGGGTCGGCCGATCGGTGACTGGGCGCCGTGGCTCGCCGCCATCACCGGGATCGAGCAGTATCCCGGGGCGACCATCGTGTCCGTGCCCGTCCAGGCCACCTGCGGCGGGCTTGAGCTCTCCCTGGCTGCGGACATCCGGATCGCTGCACCCACCGCACGGCTCGGGGTGCTCGAGACGCGGATGGGTATCCTGCCCGGCGCCGGCGGCACGCAACGACTGCCGGAGCTGGTGGGTCGCGGGAACGCAGCGCTGCTGGTGCTCACCGGCGAGCCGGTGTCGGGGATCGAGGCGCATCGTATGGGCCTCGTGCAGTTGATCGACGACCACCCCACCGAGCGTGCGGTGGCATTGGCAGAGCGGCTCGCACTGATCGGTGCGCCGGTGCTCGCACAGGCGAAGCGGGCGCTCGGTGCCGGCATCCACCGTGCACCCGACGGGTTTCGACAGGAGGGCAAGGCGTTCCTGACCGCCGTCAACTTCGACTCCACGGCGCCGCGCATCGATGCGTGGCTCGCCGCGCAAGCTGCAGGGAGCAATCCCGCTCTGGAGCCCAGTTCTCTGCCTTAGGCGGTCGAGGCCGCCGAGCAGGCGCTGCATCAGCAGCAACCGAGATCGACCGATCGACCGATCGGGCCGAGGCATGTGCGACGCACGCACCACGACTACCGAAACAACCGAGAGGGGAACCGATGACCAGCAAGAGGATTCGCGCTGCCGTATCGATCAGCGCCGGGGCGCTGATGCTCGCCGCATGCGGCAGTGACGACGGCAACGCCCAGACGACCGAGAGCACGCCGGGGAGCGCCGCCGCCCCGGCCGCAGCGTCTGCACCGACGACGGCGCCAGCCGCCGCGGAAGGGCCGGACCTGTCGGTGTTCGCCGGCAAGGCGATCGGCGTCGTGTCACTCGCACCCGGGCTCGAACCGGTCGACCGGATCACCGCCGGCGTCGAGGCCTGCGTCACCGACAACGGAGGAACCGTCCAGGTGTTCGATGCAAAGGGCGGCACCGAGGCGGTCCCCGCGTTCGAGCAGGCAAACAGTGCAGGCGTCGACGCGATCTACAACGTCGCCAACGACGTCTCTGGTGGGGGCCTCGATGCCCAGTTGGCCGTCGCAGCCGAAGCCGGCCGACCGGTCATCACAGCCTGGGGTGGTCAGCGGACCGGGACGATCGCGATCACCGGCCTCGAGTTTCAGAGCGCTGCGCGAGTGGGCCAGTACGTGATCGACCGCATCGCAGCCGACAATGGTGGGATCGCTGCGGGCAAGGTGCTGATCGTGAACGCCCGCGTGACGCCGAGCCTGCGCCAGCGCGCCGATGCGTTCAGCGCGATGGTCGGCGCCGACACCGAGTTCCCGGACATCGAAGTCGAGACCGTCGAGGTCGACATCGCCAACGCGCTCGCCGACGCTCAGGCCAAGGTCGAGCAAGCCCTCCAGGCCGACCCCGCGATCGACGCCGTCTACGCTTCGTTCGACACGATCGGCCAGGGAGCGGCAGCGGCGGTCGACGCAGCCGGCGGCTCACAGTTCGTGGTGTCGTTCAACGGCGATTCGACCGCACTCGACATGATTCGAGCCGGGAGCAGCTTCGCCGCCACGGCCGCCAACGATCTCGAGGGCACAGCGACGATTGCCTGCGAGGTGTTCGCTCAGATGCTCGGCGGCGAGACACCGTCGGCGACCACGTACTGGATGGACAGCCCTCTCGTGACTGCCGACAACGTTCCGCCAACTGGCTTCGCCCGGGGCTCCGGGGCCTTCCAGCTCTACCGGCCGTGAGCTGATCGGGCATGATCGCGGTGGGAAATCCATCCCACCGCGGCCTGCCCGCACCGGCCAGCACCCGCCGATCCCGACCCATCCCAGGAGCACGATCTGTCCACTGCACCCTCCCCACCTGTCGAACTCGTCGGACGCACGGTGCTCGTCACCGGAGGGAACAGCGGAATCGGATTCGGCATCGCCGAGGCAGTCGGTGCCGCTGGCGCGACCGTGCTCATCTGGGGGCGACAGGAATCGAAGACCGCCGATGCCCTCGGTCGTCTGCGTTCGCACGGCGTTGACGCCCACAGCGTGCTCTGCGATCTCTCCGACCTCGATTCGATCGCCGGTTGCTTCGAGCGTTCGGTCGAGCTCGCCGGCGGGCGCATCGACACCGTGATCGCCAACGCCGGCACCCCCGGAAAGGTGATGCGGTTCACCGACTTGCCGATCGACGAGTGGCGCAGTGTGATGCGACTCAACCTCGATTCGGTGATGGTGCTGTTCCAGCTCGCGGCGCGGCACATGATCGACGCCGGCGGCGGCGCACTGGTCGCGGTGTCGTCGCTGACAGCGCTCCACGGCGCCGCCGGCAACGAAGCGTACGGTGCCTCCAAGTCGGCGCTGGTCGGGCTCACCCGTGCCCTCGCCGTCGGACTGGCACGCCACCAGATCCGTGTCAACGCCCTGCTTCCGGGCTGGGTCGCCACCGAGCTCACCGCCGTCGTGCATCAGAACGCGGCGCTTCGTGCGGCGAAGCTCGAGCGGACGCCGGTGCGCCGCTGGGCAGACCCAAGAGAGATCGGCGCCGCAGCAGCGTTCCTGGCCGACCCGAGGCTCACGTTCCACACCGGTGACGAACTCGTCGTCGACGGCGGCTACACCAAGTACTGACAACGGGCGGACCGGCGGCCCCGATTGCGTGTGCGAACCCGTCACCGATTGCCTACTCATCGGTAGGCGAACCTGCGTGACGTGTACGATCACGGGCATGGCGGCGCCGCACTCACCTTCGACGTCGGCTGCGTCGGCTGCGTCGGCGCGGACGCCGCAGGGGGAGATCGACGTCCCGCGTTCGACGCGCGAACAGATCCTCGACGAAGCGGTGGCGTGTTTCGCCCACGCCGGCTACGACGGCACCTCGTTGAACGACATCGCCGCCGGGGTCGGTATCCGTCGACCCAGCCTGCTGCACCACTTCGCGTCGAAGGAAACGCTGTACCAGGAGGTCTTCGAGCGGCTGTTGTCGGACTGGTTCGATCGGCTCGCCGGCGCCATCGCCGCACACCAGATCGGGTGGCCCAAGGTCGAACTCGTGCTCCGGGCGGGCTTCCGGTTCTTCGCCGACAACCCCAGCTACGTGCGTCTGGTTCGTCGCGAAGCGATCGACGGCGGCCAGCACCTCGGGATCGACCTCGGCAGCGTCTTGCGACCGATGTTCGACCTGGCGACCGCCTACTTCGAGCGTGAGATGTCAGCCGGCACGTTCCGTCGTCAGGACGCCCGCCAGTTGCTGATCACCGGGTACGGAGCGCTGCTGAGCTACTTCTCCGACGAAGCGTTCCTCGAGGGTCTGCTCGACATCGCCCCGATGTCACACGATGCCTTGGCGGCACGCGAGGCTCACATCGTTCAGTTCTTCCATTCGGCGTTGAACCCCTGACGGCGATCCGTCGGCCGCCGCACGTGCGGCAATGACCGGGCCCGAGCAGAACGGGTCGGTACCTTGGGCGGTGATGTCAGTGCACCGAACCCTGTCCGAAGCGGCGTCGAAGTCCTTGCTGGCCGAGTACGGCGTGCCGGTGCTCGCCGAACACGTCGTCGCCGACGCAGGTGCTGCCTGTGGGGCGGCGGATCGGATCGGCCATCCCGTCGTCCTGAAGTTGACGGGGGACGCGATCGCCCACAAGACCGAGCGCGGCCTGGTTCGGCTTCGCCTGGGCGATGCCGCAGCGGTCGAGCGTGCGGCGAATGAGCTCCTGCAAGCGGCGCGTCCCGACGACGGCGACGTGGCGCTGTTGGTGGCACCGATGGTGGGCGGGAACCGGGAGCTGATCGTGGGGATGGTCCGCGACCAGCAGTTCGGCCCAACGGTGATGCTCGGCGTGGGCGGGATCCTGGCCGAGGCGGTGGCCGACGTGGTCTTCCGGCCGGCACCGGTCGACCCCGTGACCGCCGAGGAGATGATCGACTCGCTGACGAGCCAGAAGCTGCTGGGGGAGTTCCGTGGCGAACGGGCCGTCTCGCGGTCTCACCTGGTCGCCACGTTGACGGGCCTCGGTCGTCTCGCCGTCGAGCGCCCGGACGTCGTCAGTGTCGACGTGAATCCGCTGATCGTGGGCGCCGACGGTGTTCCCGTCGCCGTCGACGCCCTGGTGGAGCTCGGCGTGCCGGACGGCCCGGATCGCGCACGACGTCGGCAGCGACCGTCGCACGAGGGTTTCCGTGCGCTGTTCGAGCCCCGCGGCGTCCTGATCACCGGCGCATCGACGCACCCCGGCAAGTTCGGGTTCGTGTCGCTCCACAATCTGCTCGCCGCCGGGTACGCCGGCGCCGTCTACGCCACGAACCTGAGCGGCGAGGAGGTGCTCGGGATCCAGACGGTCGCCGACATCGAAACGCTCCCGGACAATTCGATCGACCTGGTGTTCGTGTGTACGCCGGCGTCGTCCAACATCGAGATCCTGTCGGCATGCGCAGCGAAGGGGGTCAAGGCGGCATTCCTGACATCGGCCGGTTACGGCGAGGCGGGGGAGCAGGGCCGGCTCGCCGAGCAGGACCTGGTTGCTCACGCCGAGCGGTTGGGGATCCTGTTGGCGGGGCCGAACGGCCAAGGCGTGGTGTCGACCCCGGTGTCGTTGTGTGCCCAGATCGTGGCGCCGTATCCACCGGTCGGACGGATCGGCGTGGCGAGCCAATCTGGGAACTTCGTGTCGAGCTTCCTCAACCTGTCTCGTTCCACCGGCGTCGGCGTGAGTCGGGCGGTCTCGGCCGGCAACGCGGCAGCCGTGGGCGTGGCCGACTACCTGGACTTCTATGCGGACGACCCGGCCACAGCGGTCTCGTTGGCCTACGTCGAGGGCATCACCGACGGTGAGACGCTCATGCGTGACCTGGGCGATGCTGCTGCGCGTCAACCCTTGGTGCTCCTCAAAGGCGGTGCGACGGCCGGCGGGGCTCGCGCCGCTGCGAGTCACACCGGTGCGCTGGCAGCCGACGACAAGATCTTCGACGGAGCCTGCCGGGCCTACGGGATCACGCGTGCTTGGAGCGTGGAAGAAGCGTTCGAGGCGGCCGCAACCTTCGCCACCCAGCCCCTGCCGAACGGACCCAACGTCGTGGTGTTGACGACCGCCGGCGGGTGGGGAGTGGTGACCGCCGATGCCATCACGCGGGACGCCGATCTGGTCCTGCACGAGCTGCCCGACGATCTCCGCGAGGCGATCGATCAGCACCTGCCTGCGAGATGGAGCCGCAGCAATCCGGTCGATTGCGCCGGTGGTGAGACCCGCGACACGATCCCGACCGTCATGCGGTTGATCGCCGAGCATCCGAGCGTCGACGCGATCGTCTACATCGGGCTCGGAATCCAGTCCAACCAGGCACGAATGATGCGTGAAGGCCCGTTCTACCCCGGGCACGGGCTGGAGCGGATCGTGGAGTATCACGAGCGCCAGGACGCGCGTTTCGCACTCACCGCGGCAGAGCTGTCGGCTCAGACGGGCAAGCCGATCCTGTGTGCGACGGACCTGGCGGTCACCGATCCCGACAACCCAGGCCCCGCCGCAGTGCGGGCCAGCGGGCGACTGGCGTACCCAAGCGGGGAACGGGCGGTGGTTGCGCTCGGACACCTCTACCGATACGCAGCGCACCGCCGACGTCGATGAGTGCGCCCACTCCACGTCGACCGCCCCGGCCGCATCGGTCCGGTGCCGGGCCGCTGGCTGTGCTGGCGGCCATCGCGCTCGTGCCGGCACTGGTGCTGTGGTGGATCAGCGGCTGGGCGGACGACCGCTCGACTGAAGCCGCCGATGCGGTTCCGACGCAGGAGCAGGACAGCGCTACCGTCTCGACGGAGACACCGGTGGGCGCGGCACCGACGCCGGCCGCTGCCCGGTTGACCACCGGTCTGTTGTCGATGCGACGCACGTCGTCGCAACTATCGCGAGATCTGAACCTGGCCGCCTTCCAACAGGCGGTCGCCCCGTTGCTCGACAGCATCGGCGACCGATCGTGTGTCGCCGTGTCGCTCGACGGCGTGATGGTTGGAGAGCGTGGGGCGGATCGCGTGGTCATCCCGGCCAGCAACATGAAGGTCCTGATCGCCTCGGCGGCGTTGGACGTGCTCGGGCCGGACTTCCGCTACACGACGAGCGTGCGCGGGACGCCTCCGGCCGGTGGGGTGGTCTCCGGCGACGTGTTCCTCGTCGGCGGCGGTGACCCGCTGTTGTCGGGTGACTGGTACCCAGAGTCGAACCTCGATCAGTTCCCGGCCTTCAACACGACGTCGCTGGACGAGCTGGCGAATCGGCTCGTAGCCGCTGGTGTCACGCGCATCGACGGCGCGCTGCGTGGCGACGGGAGCCGCTACGACGACGAGTGGTACGCCCCTGGGTGGGGTGAGGGGGTGGCTGGGATCGAGGCGGGGCCGTACGACGCGTTGCTGGCCAACGACGCCAGGATCCTGGGTGACGAGCAGCGAGCCGGCGACCCGCTGCTCGGCGCAGCCCGGGAGTTCGTGCGGATCCTCGGTGCACACGGGATCGCTGTCTCGGGCGGGGCGGCCGCCGGGGTGGCGCCCACGGGGTTGGCCGAACTGGCATCGATCGAATCGCATCCGCTGACCGACGTGCTGGCCGAGATGCTGACCAACAGCGACAACAACACCGCCGAACTCGTGCTCAAGGAGATCGGGGTGGCGGCGGGAGGAGCCGGAACCCGCCAGGCGGGAGCGGCGGTGGTGGCGTCGACGATCGCCGGCTGGGGCGTCGACACGAGCGGGTTGGTGGTGAGCGGTGGCAGCGGGCTCAGCCTCGATGACCGGGTGACATGCCGCACGTTGCTGGGCGTGTTGCAGCACGTAGGCGTCGACTCGCCGATCGGTGACGGGTTGGCGATCGCCGCCGAGACCGGCACGCTGCGCAACGTGTTCGAAGACACGCCGATGGCGGGAAGGCTGCGTGGCAAGACCGGCACGCTCGGCAACGTGCCGTACGACCAGGATCCGCCGGCCGTCAAGAGCCTGTCCGGGTACGTGCCGATCGATGGCGGCGGGGCGATCGAGTTTGCGCTCTTGCTCAACGATGCGATGATCGACGACCAGCGCAACTACCGGCCGATCTGGGACCGGATGGTGACGGCGTTCGCCTCGTTCCCGTCCGTCGCCAGCCCGGCTCAACTGGGGCCGCGGTGAACCAGTCGGCACGCCGCGCCGGGCGCCGGCAGACGGGCGGCGCCCCTGGCGCTGTTGACCGTGATGGCCGTGATCCCAGCGATCGGCCTGGCCGGATTGTGGGGCTACGCGGAGGCGAATGTGCCCGACCCGACCACGACCACCACCACGCTGGCGCCGCCTCCGCCGGTCACCACGATGATCACCGACGTGTTGTCGATGCGGCGTCATCCGACGCCGCTCGCCGAACGGGTTGCGGCTGCCGAGCAGGTGGCGATCGAGAACGACCGAGCCGGTGCCCTGCGCAACCGGATCGGCAGTGGGTCGTGTGCACGAGTCGTGGACGGGGACGAACGGATCGTCGACGTCGGGGCAGGCGTGCCGGTCATCCCAGCCAGCAACCAGAAGCTGTTGGTCGCCGCCACAGCCCTGACGGTGCTCGGCCCCGACTACCGCTTCCGCACAGAACTGCAGGGGCCGGCACCACTCTCCGGTGTGGTGACGGGCAACCTGTTCCTGATCGGTGGCGGCGACCCGGTGCTCCGCACCGCGGCGGTTCCGGATCCGCTCCGCTTCCCGTCGTTCAACACCACGTCGCTCGACGCGCTGGCAGACCAGCTGGTGGCGCTCGGCGTGACGACGATCGATGGCGACGTGGTCGGTGACGGCAGTCGCTATGACGACGAGTTTCGTGCACCGTCGTGGGGCGAGGCGATCACCAGCGTGGACGCCGGTCCGTACGATGCGCTGCTCGTCAACGACGGGTTGGTCACGCCGGTCGAGTACGGGCTCGAGCCCAACCGCGCCGCCGCGCGCGTGTTCATGGAACTGCTCGCCCAGCGCGGCATCGTGGTGACCGGCGCCGCACAGAACTACGCCCGACCCGGCGATGCCGCCCTGGCCACGCTGGGGGTGGTCGACTCGCTTCCGCTCACCGACGTGCTGGTCGAGATGCTCCACACCAGCGACAACAACACGGCCGAGATGATCGTGAAGGAGATCGGCTTCACCGCCGCCGGCCAAGGCACACGTCAGGCGGGGCTCGACACGATCCGCGCCACGCTCGGCAGCTGGGGCGTGAACACCGCCGGACTCGAGCTCTACGACGGATCGGGGTTGAGCCGCGACGATCGGCTGACCTGCGAGACGCTCGTCGGTGTGCTCGCCGACGCGCCCGTCTCGTCGCAACTGCGTTCGTTGCTGCCCGCAGCAGGACGCGACGGCACGCTCCAGGACCAGCTGTTGGGCTCGCCCGCCGAAGGGGCGATGCAGGCCAAGACCGGCACCTTGCGCGATGTCAAGGCGCTGAGTGGCACGATGCCGGCTGCCGACCGGAGTCCAGTCGAGTTCAGCGTGGTGCTGAACGCCGACGACGCCCAGGCGCCGGAGGTCTACCTGCCGATCTGGGAGGCGCTCGCCGACCTGATCGCACGCCATCCCGTGGTGGTGACACCCGACGTCGAGCGATTCGCGCCCCGTTGAACACGCTTCGCGCTGTCGCACGGGCAATGTCGCCCGAGAGGCACGCAACCGGCGCGTGGTCGCAGTTTCGGGAATCTCGGCGTAGGGTCGCACGATGGCTGTGATGCCCATGTTCCCGCTCGGAACGGTGCTGTTGCCGGGCGGGTTGTTGCCGCTGCAGGTGTTCGAGCCGCGGTATCGGCAGATGGTCGTCGACATCTTGCAGGACGACACGGTCGAGCCCGAGTTCGGGGTGGCGCTGATCGAGCGCGGTCGTGAGGTGGGCGGCGGTGACCAGCGTGCCATGATCGCCACCGCAGCGCGGATCATCGACATCCGGGCCCAGCCGGACGGCCGCTACGCCCTGGTCGCTGTGGGTACCGACCGATTGCGCGTGCAGGCCTGGTTGCCGGACGACCCGTACCCGCTGGCCGACGTCGACGTGTGGCCCGACGACGACGCCGACGTGATCGATGAGGCGGGTGCGCGCCAGCAGGTGCAGGTGTTGCACGACCGGGTCCGCACCGTGAACGACATGGTCAGGGCGTTGGGGGAGATGGCGCCCCTACCCGACGCCGAGATCAGCGACGAACCGAGCCTGGCGGTGTACCACCTGGGCTCGTTGTCGCCGCTCGGGCCCGCCGACCGGCTGGCGTTGTTGGCGGCGCCGACGTTGGAGGCGCGCATCGCAGTGTTGACGGCGGCGCTCGACGACGCCGAGGCTGCGGTTCGGTTCCGTTCGCAGTAACAACCACGGGCGATCGTGGGCGGCCATGCGGCTTCGGCCCGAGTCGCGTGCTAGAAACGTGGGCCATGGCTGACGAAGCGCCACGCCCGCTGTCCCGCAACGAGTCGGCCTCGGTCGGCGATGTCGTCGAATTCGTCAAGACCTACGCCAAACAGGAGACGCTCGGCCCGCTCAAGGGCGCTGGCCGCTGGGTCGGCGTCGGCGCCGCCGCTGCACTGGCACTCGGGCTCGGGTTGTTCCTCCTGCTGCTCGGGATGTTGCGGCTGGTTCAGACCGAGTGGGATTGGACGGGCAGCGCCGGGCACTCCTGGCTGCCGTACTTGATCGCCATGGTCGTGTGCGCCGTCCTGCTGGCCGTCACGTTGATGCGCATCAACAAGACCTACCTGAACAAAGACCGGCCGTAGGAACGACCGAGGAGACACCATGGCACAGGAATCCCCCACGACGACCACGATCACCCGTGACGACCTCGAAGGCAAGTTGCGAGCGTTCCAGGGTGGGATCAAGGGCAAGGTCGACGACCAGAAGAGCACGCTCATGTCGGTCGGCGCCGGCGTCGGTGTGCTGCTGTTGATCATCTTCTTCCTGCTCGGCAAGCGCAGCGGCAAGAAGAAGACGACGTTCGTCGAGATCCGTCGGATCTGACCGGTCGCCACACGTATGCCACTGCTTCCCTACGCCTATCGCCCGTCGGTGATCCTGCGGACCAAGGCGCTCCGCAAGGGCATCTTCGGTCCGAGCTTGTTCTGGAAACTGGTCGCTGGTGTCGTGTTCGGGCGTTCGACGTTGAAGAAGATCTTCGGTCGGACCGAAGAGGTGCTCGAGGTCGCCACGCTGAAGGGCGGGCGCCTGATGCAGATCGAGACGATCAAGCCGACGTCCCGGCGTGCCCGACGCCGCGCCCGAAAAGCCGCCTGAGCGGCCAGACTGACAGGATGATCGTCCGGCTCCGGCAACCCAGACGCGAGGTCGTGCTCGACGGCGGGCGGAGCGTGAACCAGTTGCTCGACACGCTCGACCTCAACCGTGAGTCGTTCCTCGTGATCCGCAACGGCACCCTGATCCCGGGCGATGCCCGGCTCGACGACGCCGACGTGATCGAGATCCGCCCCGTCATCTCGGGGGGCTGAGCGATGGTGGCCGCCGCTTCCAAGTGCCGCGTGTGCAAAGCACCGGCGATCATCGATCTGCCTCGCCACAACGCCAACTTCTGCGCCGAGCACCTGCTGCAGCTGTGCCGTCGTCAGGTCGAGAAGGCGATCGAGGACCACGACATGCTGTCGAAAGACGACAAGATCCTGGTTGCCGTGAGCGGCGGCAAGGACAGCCTTGCGGTCTGGGACATCCTGCTCGAGCTCGGGTACCAGGCCGACGGGTTGTACATCGGGCTCGGGATCGGCGAGTACAGCGATGTGAGCGGTGACTACACGCGACAGTTCGCCGAATCGCGCGGATTGATGCTGCGCACGATCGACCTGCGCAGTGAATACGGGTACGACGTGCCGACCGCAGCGAAGGTCACCAAGCGCGTGCCGTGCTCGGCCTGCGGGCTGTCGAAGCGGCACCTGTTCGACGAGGCGGCTCGCGATGGCGGTTACGACGTGGTCGTCACCGGCCACAATCTCGACGACGAGGCCGCCGTGCTGTTCGGCAACGCGTTGCGGTGGGACGTCGAATACCTGGCTCGCCAGTTCCCTGTGCTGCCGGCTCGCGACGGTTTCCCCAAGAAGGTCAAGCCGTTGGTTCGCCTGACCGAGCGCGAGATGGCGGCCTGGTGCATCGTCCGCGGCATCGACTACCAGGTCGAGGAATGCCCGATGGCGGTCGGCAACAAGCACCTCGCCTACAAAGATGCGCTCAACACGATCGAACGCCAGTCGCCCGGCTCGAAGGCTGCGTTCTATCTCAACTTCGTCGACAAGATGGCCCCGATCCTGGCCGAGCACCACCGCACCCACGGTGACGCGCTGGTGGCGTGCACCGGCTGTGGCGTCGCCGACGACGGCTCCCGACTCGGGCGACGCTCCGGTGTGCGCCTTCTGCCGCCTGCAACAGCGTGTGTCGGGTCACGAACCGGTTCCCGTCGAGCTGGTGCTCGACAAGAAGACCCGCAAGGCCTACCTGGCCGAACGCGCCGCGGCAGCAGCGGATGTCGAACTCGCCGCTGCTGGCACCACGTCTGGAGGAAACCCGTGAACCTGCTCGCCTACGGTGATCGTGTCACCCTGCTCGATGTCAAGAAGCGGCGGTATCTGATCAACCTCACCGAGGGCGGCGAGTTCCACAGCCACTCCGGCTTCGTCACCCACGCCGACATCGTCGGCCAACCCGAGGGCATCGTGGTCAAGTCGACCAAGGGCGCCGAGTACACCGTGCTGCGCCCCACGCTCGAGGACTACGTGATCGAGATGCCTCGCGGGGCGCAGGTCATCTATCCCAAGGATCTGGCGCCGATCTGCATGATCGGCGACATCGGCCCCGGCATGCGGGTGTTCGAGACGGGCATCGGTTCCGGGGCGCTGTCGATGACGATGCTGCGATGGGGCGCCACGATCGTGGGGTACGAGGTCCGCGAGGACTTCGCCAACCGTGCCAAGGCCAACGTGCGCGAGTTCCTCGGTGAATCCGTGATGGATCGCTACGAGGTGCACATCGCCGACAGCTACGAGGGAATCGATCCGGCACATGGGCCGTTCGACCGTGTCGTGCTCGACCTGCCCGAGCCATGGCAGGTGATCCCGCACGCCGAGACCGTGCTGCGCGCCGGGGGAGTGCTGGTCGCATACACCCCTTCGATCACCCAGGCGGTGCAGGTGCGAGACCAGCTGCGGGGCCGCTGGATCGACGCCCGCACGATCGAGGTGTTGCATCGCGGGTGGCACATCGACGGCCAGAGTGTGCGCCCCGATCATCGGATGGTCGCCCACACGGCGTTCCTGACCGTCGCCCGGTTCCTCGGCCAGAGCGCCGAACGAGCGATGCGCACCGACGCCAAGGTCGAACGAATCCGCTGAGCTCGGGCGCGACGGCGTCGCGGTCGAAACTCGCGAAAACTTGACGATCGACCCGTTGACCGTCGAGAGACCGCCTCCTACGGTCCGGAGATGGCGGCGATGACGAAACGTGGTAGCAGGAACGCGATCTGTGGGATCCTGGCGGTGGGAATGGCGCTGCCGACCTCGCTCGTGGTCGAGTTGGCCACGGCTCCGATGGCTGCCCAAGCGGCAGACCCGCAGATCGATGTGTCGGTCGCGATCACTGCTCCCGGGGATGGCGACTCCGTCGACGACGGGGTGGTGATCGACGCGACTGCCAGCGCCGGGGCGACCGCCGACGGCGCGCGGGCAGTGATCGTCGTGCTGGATCTGTCGGGTTCGGTGAACAACAGCGCGGGTGGCGATTGCAACGGGAACGGCACCAACGACTCGATCCTCACCTGTGAGATCGAGGCCGCGATCGAGGTCTTCGACCGCGCCGCCGCGGTCGGCAACGTGACCGAGGTGGGCGTGGCGGTCTTCGCCGGAAGCGGTACCGCTGCAGACGTCTCTCCCGCTGCCGGCTTCCAGTACCTGACCGAGCCCGATGCCGACCTCGATGGCGACGGTGTTCGCGATCTCGACGAAGTCGTTCGTTCGGTGTTCGTCAACGGTGGCGTTCGCCTGTTCACCTCACGTGGTGCCGGTGCCGGCACGAACTATGCGGCCGGTATCCAGGCGGCGTGCACGGTGGCGAATCAGGCGACCACCGAGGACCCCCTGGTCGTGTTCTTGTCTGACGGCGACAACCTGCTCGGGAGCGACATCACGACCCAGCTGCCGTGCACCAACGCGGCTGAGTTCCAGACCTTCGCAGTCGGCGCAGGTGCGACCTGCGCAGGCGATCCCACGGGACGCGGCTCACTGGCGGAACTGGCGTCGCTGACCGGGGGAGCGTGCACCAATGTGCTGTCGCCGGCCGATCTTCCGAGAATCCTGTCCGAGACGCTGACTCCCGACATCACGAGTGTCACCGCCAGCATCAACGGGAGTTCGCCGATCGATCTCTCGATGTTCGTGTCTCCGGTGCTGCCGGCACCGACGATCACAATTTCGTGGCCGGCGCTCGGTCTGCTGCCCGGGCTCAACCAGATCTGCATCACGGCGTCGGTCGCCACGGCCCTCGCGCCGATCTCGTCGAGCGACTGCATCGAGGTGTTCGTACGTGGCGGGATCGATGCCGTCGCCGGCCCCGATCAGGCCGTCGAGGAAGGCTCGGTGGTGACACTCGACGCGACGGAATCGACGGGTTCGGGCCTGATCAGCCAGACGTGGACGACGAGCACGGAGTTCGGCGAGGGGTCCGCGATCAACATCGACCAGAGTGGCGACCGGCTCGCACTCGACGTGCGACAGGGTGCCTTCGATGTGATCTGGATCGCCGCCTCGGGTCGCGGCACCGTCGTCAAGATCGACACCCGGAGCGGCGAGATCCTGGGCGAGTACTGGTCGGCGCCGCAGAATCTCGCCAAGGATCCATCACGGACGACCGTCGACAAGACGGGCAGCGTGTGGGTCGGCAACCGCGCCGAGTCGAGTTCGGTCGGTGGTGTGCCGCGCGGGTCGGTCTCCAAGATCGGCCTGGTCGAGAACGGGCAGTGCGAGGACCGCGACGGCGACGGCGTGATCCGTACCTCCTCCGGACTCGGTGACATCCTCGCTTGGCCGAATCCGTCTGGTCAGGACACGGCAGGCGGCGTCGCAACCGCCGTCGACGAGTGCATCGTCGAGTACGTACGCACCGGAGGAGTCGCGATCCGGCACGTGTCGGTCGACCCCGACAATCATGTCTGGGTCGGCGGTCCCACCGGGTCTGGTGGCCCTCGGATCATGGATCGGATCGCACCGACGGGCGAGATCGTCAGGTCGATCGATATGCGTAACCCGGCCGACACGGGCGAGGCCGGTGCGATCGAGTGTTGCTACGGAGGGCTCATCGATCCCGACGGCGTGATTTGGACGACGACCGCCGGGTGGGACCGGCTCGTGCGGATCGATCCACACTTCCCCAACGGGTCGGCCGAGTTGGTCCGCGTGATCAACGCCGGCCGCACGTCGTACGGGCTCGGGATCGATCCGGATGGCAACATCTGGCAGACCAACTGGACGTTCGGAACCGTTCAGAAGTTCCGACCGGACGGAACTCTGGTCGGCACGTGGTCCTCGCGGGGACCCGGCAACGATCGGGGAGTTGCAGCGACGCCCGATGGCGACATCTGGGTCGCCAACTCCGGCGGGGCGAGCGTGTCGCGTCTGCATCCCGACGGCTCCTTCGTGACCGAGATCGCGGTCGGGTCGCAGCCGACGGGCATCGGGGTCGACGCGGCCGGCAAGGTGTGGGCCACCAACCTCGGATCGAACAGTGCGACGAGGATCGACCCGGCCACCAACACGGCAGATCTCACGATCGATCTCGGCGCCGGTGCAGCGCCGTACAACTACTCCGACATGACCGGGTCCACCCTGACCGGAGCCGCCGGTGAGGGGACGTGGCGCATCGTGCACGACTCCGGGACGGTGGGTACCACCTGGTCGCTGGTCGACTGGACCGCCGACGTGGTCGGGGACGGATCGGTGGACGTCTTCATCGAGACATCCGAGGACGGAATCGCGTTCGGACCTCGCACCGCGGTGTCGGACGAAATCCGGCTGTTCGGTGTGCGTGGCCGCTACGCCAGGCTGAGCGTGGAACTGACGCGAGCATCGAGCGGTGAGTCGCCGCTGGTCTACGACGTGTCGCTGGCACGGCCGGGGGCGGGCGGTGCATTGTCATACGACTGGCGGATCGTCGAAGCGTCGGGCCCGCCGATTCTGCTGTCGTCCACGACATCGGCAACGCCGTCGTTCATCGCACCCGATGACGGTACGTACACGTTCGAGTTGACCGTCACCGACGGCGCCGGTCAGTCCGACATCGATCGGGTGGTGGTGACGGTCGGCAACGTGGACCCCGAGTTGACGGTCGAGATCGGCGACGCCTTCGCCGGTGGCGTCACCCAGATCACAGCATCGTTCACCGACGCAGGTTGGCTCGACACTCACGCCGCCAGCATCGATTGGGGGGACGGAACCACCCAGCAGATCACCGTCACCGCACAAGGCACCGGATGGGGCAGCTTCTTCGGGTCGCACGCTTACCAAGCTGCCGGGTCGTTCAACGCCACGATCACCTTGACCGATGACGACCGGGGCACAGCCACTCGACAACTCGGTCAGGTGAACGTTGCTGAGCCGGTCGCAGTGTGGGCCAACAGCCAGACGTCGGCACGCACGATCGACTGGTCAGGAACCGGTGGCTCGATCGCAGGCCGCGTCCACTCCAACAACGAGATCCGTTTCGTCGGCTCGACCAAGGTCGTCCACGGGCGGTCGACGTATGTCACCAAGTTGTCGGCCGACACCGATCGGCACATCTTCGACCCGGCCCCGCAGCGCGGCCCCGTGCAAGTCCGGCCGCTCGACGTCGACATCGCCACGTTCCGGCCGGGTGGGGCAGTGGCACTCTCCGTCGGGCCGGCGTACCACGACATGTCGGCGTCGTGTGCGGCCGGTGTCTGGCACGCCACGCAGGTCGTGCTCGCCGCTGGTGTCTACTACGCCCCGTGCAACGTGCAGATCAATGGTTCGAACATCGGCGGTGAGATCACGCTCGTCGCCGAAGGCACGATCCAAGTGTCCGGATCGCGTCCGGCGTTCGAGCCGTACCTGTCGGGTCTGCTGTTCGTGTCGGGTTCGAGCGTGATCCGCTCGATCGACATCGCCGCCTCCAACTCGAAGTTCCTCGGCGTGATCTTCTCCGACGTCGGCGGGATCGACGTGAGCGGATCATCGAACGAGTTCTACTGCGGGATCTTCGGCAACACGGTCAATCTGACCGGTGGCTCGCTCAGCATCCGGGGCGCTGCGTGCGGCGAGCCCGATGCGACGGTGGCCGGACCACTGCTCGTCCCGGACCTGCAGTTGGCCTTCGACGCCGACCGCAGCACGGTCGGCCCCGACCAAACGATCGGCTACGACCTGCAGGTCACCAACGCCGGCGCCCGGTTGATCGTGCCCGGCCTGATCGGGATCGAGAACGTCGACGACGCACCGGCAACGATCACGTCGCATTCGTTGGCCTTCGAGCGGCTCGACGTGGCGACCGGGACGTGGGTCGACGTTCCCGTCGACCCGGCCGACGTCACACTCGACGTTCGGGCCAATCCTTCCCCGGGCGTCTCGTACGGGACGGACGGTCCGGTGGGCTCCACGCTGGCTCCTGGCGCGCTGGCGACGTGGGGGTACCAAGCCGTGATCGTCATGGACGCTGCAGCGCTCACCACCGTGCTCGATCCGCAGGTCACCGGAGGGCTGCGTGCGGTCGTGGAGTTCGGACGTGAGCCGGCAGCGATCCAGCTCCGCTCGCTGTATCGCTACGGATCCGACTTCATCGAACCGGTACGGGCCCTCGGTGGGGACATCGCCGACGTCGAGGTCACGGTACTGCTGCCCGAAGGTGATCCGGTGGTGCTCTCGGCCGCCTCGGACCCGACGTTGGGCCTCTTGCCGCCGGCGGCCTCGACCGATGCCAGCACGTCGTACACGGTCCCCGTCCCTGCTCCCCGGTCGCAGTTCGAGACCGACGAGGGCTACCGGATCCGCCTCCAACGACTCGACTCGACTCGGCTCACCGCCGCCGCGTTCGCGCTCGCCACCGGGGGCGTCGGACGATTGGTCGCTCCGGTCGTCAGCGCCACGACCGAGGAGCACATCCCGATCGTCACAGCAGGATTGGAAGGTCCGTCGTCCGTGCAGGCCGGGACCACGGCCGACTACGACATCGCGGTCCGCAACGTCGGCTCGGTCAACGCATCGACGGTGGTGGCGGCGAGCGTCGACGGCGCGTCGCTCCCCGTCGAGGGGGCACCATCGCAGCTCGTCGCCGGTCAGATCGTCACCGCGTCGACGACGTATCCCGCTCCCACGGCGTCGGCCGGACCGGTCTCGCTGAGGAGCACGGCGACCTGGACCGACGCCCAGGGCGTGAGCTATGGCCCGCTCGGCACGACCAGGTCGATCAACGTGCTGACGCCCGGAGCAATTGCCCGCGACGTTGATCGACACCCTCGTGGTCGACGCCAACGGTGACGGTTACGTCTCACCTGGTGACACGCTGCGCTACACGGCCACGGTTGCCAACCGAGGCGGGGCGCTCCTCACCGGCGTCCTCGCCGAACTGGCCGTCGACCCGCGCACGACGATCGTGTCCGGCTCGACGGTCACCACGCTCGGCACGGTCACGAACGGAACGTCGGCCGGCGATGGGTCGGTCGCCGTCGCGATCGGCACGCTCGCCGGTGGTGTGACCGCCACGATCGTGTTCGAGGTGACGATCGCCGACCCGTTCCCGGCTGGCGTTCAGCGGGTCGTCGTGAGCGGGACGGTGATCGCCGACGGCATCGACGCGGTGGTGTTCGACGACCCGTCACGCCCCGGCGGCGACGACTCGACGGCGACGCCGATCGTGGTGCCTGTTGCAGACGTCTACGCCTCGCTCGGCGCCGAGTTGGCGATCGATCGCGATGGCAACGCGATCCCGTCGTCGGGCGATCGTCTCACCTACACGCTGCGCATCGACTCGACCGGCTCGTTGCCCGTCAGCGATGTCAGGGCGACCGTTCCTGTCAGCACTCCGGGCGAACTCGTCGCCGGAAGCGTGACGACTTCGGTCGGGGCGGTTGTCGCCGGGTCCGACGTGATCGTCGACGTCGGTGATCTCGCCGCATTCGGCGACGAGACCGTCGTGATCACCTTTGGCGTCGACGTCCGCGACGGCCTGACGTCCGACACCGAACTGACGTTGCAGGCGTCGATCACCACGCCGGAAGTCGGCCAGCGATTGAGTGACGACCAGTCGACGACGGACGCCAACGACCCCACGGTGACCCCGATCGCCAAGATGTTCTCGGGCGGCGGCGGCGGCGGCGGTGGCGGCGGCGGGAGCGGCGGTGGCGGGTCGACGATCCCCGGCCCGGCAGTCAGCGCATCGAGCATCGCCGAGGGGCAGTTGTTGGCAGAGCCGACCACGATCACGATGACGCTCACCCCGCCCGAACTCGAGACGATCACGGGCTGGTCGATCACCTACGTGCGCACCGGCACCGACCAGTCGGGCACGCTCGCCGACAGTGGACCGATCACGGCCGGGGACCCGCTGGCGATCAGCGGGGTGTTCGACCCGACGCGTCTACCGAATGGCTCGTACCAGATCATCGTGCGCGCCACGTCGTCGGACGGCGGCGTGACCGAGTCGATCCAGACGGTGGTGGTCGACGGCCAGTTCAAACCGGGCCGGTTCACCCTCAGCTACGAAGACCTGATGGTGCAGTTTCCCTCGATGCCGGTCAGGGTGGTGCGCTCGTACGACTCCTTCGATGGTTCGACGGGCGACTTCGGGCGAGGTTGGACGCTCGACAACAAGCGCGTCGGCGTGGCCACGACGACTGATCTGTCGACCGGCTGGGACGCCAACGTCACGCGATGCTCGCTGTTCATCTGCACGTTCGCGGTCACCTCCGAGATCGACAAGCAGGTCTACGTGACCTGGCCGGACGGCAAGGTCGACACGTTCACGCTGCGCGTCAACGACTTCATCAACCTGTTCCCGGGATTCACGTCGATGTACCTCGAGTCCGCCGACGACAACCGTGCCGATGCCGAACTCACCGACAACTCGGCGTACTACGTCAACGGCACACTCCAGTCGGGTCTGTTCGGGATCGACGGCGAGGTCGAGATCAACTCGATCGTGCTGAAGGTGGCTGGCGGTGCCTCGATGGTGGTGTCGAAGACCGGCGGACTGCTGTCGTCGACGAGCCCGTCGGGCGAGACGCTCACCTACAGTTCATCGGGGGTCACGTCGAACGTCGCCGGTGCCGTCGTGCGTTACGTTCGCGATGCTCGCGGTCGGATCACCGAGATGATCGGGCCGAACGGCGCTCGCACGATCTACACCTACGACCTGTCCGGCAACCTGGTCACCGTCGAGGGTCCGGCAGGAGAGTCGGCCAGCTACACCTATTACCCCGACAACACGCTGCGCGAGGCGCTCGACGGCGCCGGCCACCCGGTCCGGCGCGTCGAGTACGACGTCAACGGCCGGGTCTCGGCGGTCACCGACGGGAACGGCAATCGCGTCGAGATCGATCCGAACGTGACAGGCCGTCAACAGATCGTCACCGACCCGACCGGCGGATACACGACCATCACCAACTACGACGACCGGGGCAACCCGATCCGGATCGACGAGATCTACGAGGGCGCGACCCACACCACGACGTTCGAGTGGAATGCTCAGAATCTTCCGACCAAGCGCACCGATCCGCTCGGCAACGTGTGGTCGACGTCGTTCGATACGAGCGGGAACCCGACTCGCTTCACCGACCCGGACGGCAATGTCGTCACGTACACGTACGCAGACCGCGGGCTGCCCTTGACGGTGACCGATCAGGGCGGCAACGTCACGCGGTTCGTCTACGACGATCGCGGTCTGCCGCTGACGATCACCGACTCGCTCGGACGTTCGGAACGGTTCCAGTACGACGCCGCCGGTCGGTTGACGAAGCGCACCGACCGCGGCGGGGTCGAGTTGGGCTGGACCTACGACAGCACTGGTCGGATCCGGACCGCCACGCAGGGCGGTCCTGCCGACCCGGTCACGACCACCATGACCTGGGACGCGCTCGGGAATCCCCGCACGATCACATCGCCACTGGGTGGTGTGACCGAGATGGTGTACGACCCCGCCGGACGACTCACTCGCACGGTCGACCCCGTTGGCAACGTGAGCCGCATCACCTACGACGCCGCCGGTCGGGTCGCGACGCAAACCCCGCCGGACGGAAACACGATCACCTTTGCGTACGACGCCGGCGGTCGCCAGGTGTCGCAGACCGACGTACTCGGCAACTCGACCACCTATGCGTACGACGCCGGCGATCGGATCGTGTCAATGGTCGATCCGTCCGGTGCCGAGACGTCGTTCGAGCGCGACGACGCCGGTCGCGTGGTCGCCGCCACCGACGCCCTCGGGAACACCACGCGATACGAGGTCGACGCGCTCGGGCGGATGATCGCCGTCACCGATCCGCTCGGCCAGACATCGACCTTGACCCATGATGCCGCTGGCCGCCTGCTGGCTGCGACCATGCCGTCAGGGGCGGCTTGGGAATACCGATATGACGAGCGAGGACTGCTGGTCGCCATCGAGGACCCGCTCGGCCAGATCGAGCGACGTGAGTACGACGCACTCAGCCAACTCACATCGGTGACCGATCGGCGCGGCTACGAGACGACGTACGCCTACGACGCCGCAGGTCAGCTCGAAGCGATCACTGATGCGCTCGGAGGGACCGTCCAATTCGCGTATGACGGTGTCGGCAACGTGACATCGGTGACCGACCCGGCCGGGATCCAACGTACCTACGCATACGACGATGATGGCAACCTCGTGTCGGCGACCGCGCCTGCCGAGGGGACGACGACCTACACGTATGATCGTGCCGGCCGACCGGAGACGGTGCGTGATGGTCGTGGGGTCACAATCACCACGTCGTTCGACGAATCGAGTCGGCTCACCACGATCGGCACGCCGATTGGTGCCATCCAGTACGGCTACGACTCGATCGGCCGGCGCACGTCGATGACCGACCCAACCGGCACCACGACGTGGGCGTATGACCCGAACGCGCCCGACCGGGTCACACGCGTGACGTCACCCCAGGGCACGGTGTCCTACGGTTACGACGAGTTGGGGCGGCGCTCCTCGATGACGAGCGCGCACGGCACGGTGAGATACGGCTACGACGCTGCGAGTCAACTCACGTCGCTGGCCGATTGGGACGGGGCCAGAAGCACGTTCGACTACGACACTGACGGGTTGCTGACGTCGATCACGCGGCCGAGCGGGATCACGAGCGACTTCGGCTACGACGCCGCGCTCAGGTTGAACGCCATCACACACGAGCGCGGCGGCACCGCAATCGACTCGTACGAGTACACGCTGGACCCCAACGGGAACCGTACTGCGGTGACGTCGTCGGTGGGAAGTGAACGATATTCGCTGGACGAGCTCGGACGCCTCCGTGCGGTGACATATCCAGACGGGCAGGTGGCGATCTACAGCTACGACGCAGTCGGTAATCGGCTGACCGAGACGATCGACGGAAGCACCAAGCAGTACACCTACGACAGCGCCGGGCGCCTCACGTCTGACGGAACGCGAGCGTTCAGCTACGACGCGGCCGGCAACGTCACCGAGGCTGGCGATGACAGCTTCGAGTGGGACTGGGCAGGGAAGATGACGTCGGCCACGGTCGACGGTCAAGAGACCACGTACGAGTACGACGGCGACGGGACGCGCGTCGCCCAGATCGACTCCACCGGTACCACCGACTTCGTGTGGGACCGCGAGTCGGGCTTGCCGATGTTGGTCTCCGATGGGGACACCGGCTATCTCCAACTCGGTCGACTGCCGTTTGCTGCCACGGCGGGCGGCACCACGTCCTACCTGCTCGGCGACGCGCTCGGTTCCGTCCGTGCCGTGACGGGGCCGGGTGGCGGAATCACGAGCCGGCAGTCGTTCGACGTCTGGGGTGCACCGCGCACTGCTCTGTCTGCGACATTCGGTTTCGCTGGGGAACAGCACGACTCGACAGGACTCGTCCACCTCCGGGCCCGGCAATACGACCCCTCGATCGGCCGCTTCCTGTCGCCCGATGCCCTGCAGCCAAACGCGCCCGGCACGCAAGGCTGGAACCTCTACGGCTACGCCGGATCGAACCCCGTCACACTCGTCGATCCCTCGGGCAATTCGGTCCTGATGGAATATGCGATCACAGGGCTCGTCGTGGGAGCAGTGATCGGCACCGCGATCGGGCTCTTCCGCTGTTCGGGGCAGACCGGATTCGCCCAGATGCAATGTGTGGTGGAGAACGCCGCGCTCGGCGGGTTGTCCGGCTTGGTCGGCGGCATCGTGTTCGGTCTTGCGCTTGCCGCCCTCGGCGCGTCGGTCGCCGCCTACGCAATCGCCGGGGGACTCTCGGGTCTGGCCGGAGCGTTGGCGGGCGGAGCGAGCTCGCCGCAGGAGCTGGCGATTGCCGCACTGATCGGCGTCATCACTGCCGGACTCGGCACCTGGATCGCCCGAACGCCCATGGGTCGGGCGGCGAGCCAGTACCTCGACGATCTCATGTTGCGCATACGCGGCGGGAGCGGCGGTGCCGGTGGGGCGACTGGAGGCACGGGAGGATCGACTGGGGGAGCCGGCCCGGTCCGGGTCGGGCAGCAAGGGTTGAATGCCGCAGGTGTCACGCAGAACACCACGCGTATCCCACTCCCCAACGGTGGCTACCGCGTCCCCGACATTCTGGACATCCCAGGTGGTGTCATCGGTGAGGTCAAGAACGTGCAGAGCTTGTCATTGACTGCCCAGCTCCGGGACTACGTCGCCTACGCGAAGGCCAACGGGCTGCGATTCGACCTCCACGTGCGGACCTCGACCACCCTGTCAGGACCCCTGCAACAGGCGGTCAACAACGGCGACATCAACCTCATACGCTCGATCCCATGACGAGTTCCACCCCTGACCCACGCACTGCGGGTGAGCTGTTGCACGACTTGGAGCGCGAGCCGGCCTATCAGGAGCGCCAGCGGGTGTGGCAGGCGCAGGAAGCGGAGAACCGTCGTCGATACGCCGACGCAGCCGCCGGTCTGCTGGCGGATCTCCGTGCAGCAGGGTTCGATGTGGACACGATGGGAGACCTGCGCCAACCCGGTGTCGGCGACCGTACGGCGCTCCCGGCGCTGGTGGCATGGCTCCCGGTGATCGGCTACCCGCCGCTCAAGCGCGACCTGATCGCCACATTGGGGAGCGCGTGGGCTCGCCCCGCAGCTGCGCCGCGCGTTGGTCGACGAGTTTCGCCGCATCGATCCCGCCGACGACTCCGCTGACACCAGCATTCGTTGGTCGATCGGCGATGCGCTCGAGCGTGTCGCCGACGAGTCGGTTGTCGACGATGTGATCGCGATCGCACAAGACATGCAGCACGGACGACACCGCCGGCTCGTGGTCGCTGCGCTGGGAAATATGAAGGCAGCCCGCGACCGGGTCGTGCCGGTGCTGCTCGACCTGCTCGCCGACGCATCCGTGGCACCGTATGCCGTGATGGCACTCGGAAGACTGCGAGCCGGTGGGGCACGGGCAGCGATCGAGCCGTTTCTGAACGACCCCGAAACGTGGGTCCGCAAGGAAGCTGCCAAAGCGCTGGCTCGGCTCCCATAGTTGCGGTCGGCATGGGCAACCGGCAATCGGTGACCGTTCCGTGAGCGGCCTCGTGGAAGTCTCGCTCCGGCGGGGTGTGCTGTGGGTCTGCTCGTACGATCAGACCGTCGATGGATTCTGGGTGATGAGCGAGGTGACTGGCCCCCTGGACGCTGACATGGACGACGCCGCCCTGGGGCGTTGTGTGCTCGCTGCGCGGCGATCGTCGAAGATCGGCGTGCCGACACCGAGCGTTGCCGAACTGTCGCGCCCTGCACCGGTCGTGGCCGCTGCGGGGGTCAAGTCGTACGCCCAGTTCATCAAAGGGCTGCGCTCGGTGAACATCACATTCGACGGCACGGCGGCCGAGATCACCCCGCTCAGCAACCTGGGCGCGCGCGGCGGGCTCGTGCCGATCGTCGACTTGGTGCGACGCGTCGATCCGCTCGACGCAGACGAGATCGGCGGCACCGTGCGGTCGGCGCTCAACGTAGCCACGGCCTGAAGCATCGGCGGAGCGCCGAGCGTGGCAGCCTCGGCGCCGTCAGACCAGCGAGCCGACGAGATCGATGAAGGCGTGGCAGCCGTTGACACCGGCACGGAGTTTGATCGCTCCACTCGTGTCCATCGCGCACAGGACCGAGTTGGCAGCGAGCGCGTTGGCGCCGGCGTAGTTGACGTTCGAGGTACCCGGATAGTCGATGTTGCCGGCGAAGGCGGCCACGAAACCCGGACCATCGGTCGACACGACGGTCAAGTTGAAGATCGCCACCCGTCCAGGCACGCCGAGTTGCACGACGCGGTCGGCACCCGCCACGAGTTTGCCACCGGCTCCGGGTTCGCGACTGTCGTAGACGCGGGGCTTGGAGCCGATGTAGGGCACGAAGCCTTCCAAGTAGCCGACCTTGACACCGATGATCGACTCACCGGCGAGGCAGTAGGCGCTGACCGTGTAGGTGGCGTTTTCGTCGATCTTGACGCTCGGCACCGCCAACGAACTGGCGAACGGCCCGCCGGGCCCGGCCGGGAGCGTCTGCTGGAACACCTGCGAGGGAGCCGTGGCCGTTCCCCCGCTGAACAGGGGGCGGCGGCTCAGCTCGAGGATCGGCTGGCCCTGGTACGACGCCGAGAGTTGCACGACGATCGAGCCGGCCGGAATCGGCAGCGGCGCCCAGATCCGTCTCCCGGGCGTGATCGGTTGCGATCCGGTCAGATCTTGGTAGATCCGGTCCGACGCCTTGTCCGGCCAGAAGGCGTAGGCGTCGATACCGAGCGACCGCGCCCCCGGCACGCCTGCCGACAACGCCTCGGCCGGGAACGGCAGCGCAGCCACGGTGCCGCCCCCGAATGCCGACGCTGCGAGCGCCGCACCACCGGCGGCCAGTCCCATCGTCAAGACCTCGCGTCGTGTGACGCCATCATCGTGAACGGTCATGTCGTGCCTCCTGGTTCGTGCGCTCACCGGGGAGCGTACGAGATCCCTGGCGACCGCTGGGACGAATTTCGACCTTTTCGACCGGTCAGCCCGGACTCGAACGCGAAACGACCCGGTCACCACTCCAGAGGGGATTGGCAACCGGGCCGTTCAGATCAGACGCAGCGCCCGATCAGGGCTCGATGAAGATGCACTCGCCGGGGCATTCCTCGGCGGACTCGATCACACTGTCGAGCTGGCTGTCGGGGAAGTTCGCCATGCCCTCGGCACCCTGCGGGTTGCCCTTGGCGGTGGCATAGACCTTGTCGCCTTCCTTCACGTACGCCAGACCATCGTCGAGCAGGGTGAAGACGTCGGGGGCGATCTCCTCGCACAGCCCGTCGCCGGTGCAGAGATCCTGATCGATCCAGACCTTCATGTGATGTGGCGCTCCTCGTGAGGGGAAGGGGTAACGCTGTGAACCTTATCCGCCGCATCGGTCCGGGACACGTTTCATCGACGGCGATCACCATGCTGGACTCGTCCCGCCACCTGTCGGCCAGAACAGACGGGCAGATACCAGGCCCTCCCCGATCGCCTTGATCATCGATCGACGTGACGGTTCGCCAACGCGCGGTACCGGGTGACGGCGAGCGGCGGCGATGCTCGCAATCCGTCAGGATCAGCGGTTAGGGTCCCGACCTACTGGCTCGACCGCCGGGGAGGAACCGTGGCAGGACCGGACGCAACCGACGACAGCGCTCACGACGAGGCCGACCGCGCCGCGTTGGAAGCCCAGCTGACGTTGATGGCCGAGGAGGTCGGGCACCTGCGGTCCCGACTGGCCGACGCCCCCAACCGTGTGCGCGCGCTCGAGGAGCGGCTGCTCGAGACCAAGGGCCAGCTGGCCCAGAAGTCGGCACAGAACGAGAAGCTCAGCTACACGTTCCGCGAGGCTCGCGAGCACATCGCCTCGCTGCGCGACGAGGTTGAGAAGCTCACCATGCCGCCCAACGCCTACGGCGTGATCGTCGGCAAGAACGACGACGGCACCGTCGACGTGCTCACCAGCGGCCGCAAGATGAAGGTCCAGCTGCATCCCGAGATCGAGCACGAACTGCTCGACCTCGGCGCCGAGGTGGCACTCAACGAGAGCTACGCCGTGATCGAAGCGCGGCGGCCCGAAACGACCGGCGAGGTGGTCACACTCAAGGACGTGATGGACGACGGCATCCGTGCCGTGGTGATCGGCCGTGCCGATGAGGAACGGGTGTGCGAGCTGGCAAGCACCTTGCGCGGCACGCGTCTGCGCAACGGCGACTTCCTGCGCCTCGACCCACGCTCCAACATGCTGCTCGAGAAGTTGCCCCGCCCCGAAGTGGAGGACTTGCTGCTGGAGGAGGTCCCCGACATCGCCTACTCCGACATCGGCGGGCTCGACACCCAGATCGAGGCGATCGCCGATGCGGTCGAGCTGCCGTTCCTGTACCAGGAGCTGTTCGCCGAGCACCGATTGCCGGCGCCCAAGGGCATCTTGTTGTACGGCCCGCCCGGGTGCGGCAAGACGCTGATCGCCAAGGCGGTCGCCAACAGCCTCGCCAAGAAGGTGGCCGAGCAGATCGGCGAGGGCAAGGGACGCTCGTACTTCATCAACATCAAGGGCCCTGAGCTGCTCAACAAGTACGTCGGCGAGACCGAGCGGCAGATCCGGATGGTGTTCCAGCGTGCTCGTGAAAAGAGCGAGGAGGGCTGGCCGGTGATCGTGTTCTTCGACGAGATGGACTCGATGTTCCGGACCCGCGGGTCGGGTATCAGCTCCGACATGGAATCCACGATCGTGCCGCAGCTGCTGGCCGAGATCGACGGCGTCGAGGGTCTCAAGAACGTGATCGTGATCGGGGCGACCAACCGCGAGGACCTGATCGACCCCGCCATCCTGCGGCCCGGTCGACTCGACGTGAAGATCAAGATCGAGCGTCCGAACGCGGTCGCCGCCACCCAGATCTTCTCGCGCTACCTGACCGACGAGATCCCGATCGCGGCCGGTGAGCAGGTGCCCGAGATGATCGATCGCACCGTCGCCGAGATGTACCGCGACGACGATGCCAACCGGTTCCTCGAGGTCACGTACCAGAACGGCGACAAGGAGATCCTCTATTACAAGGACTTCTCGTCGGGAGCGATGATCGAGAACATCGTGCGGCGCGCCAAGAAGCTGGCGATCAAACGCGTGATCGGCGGCGGCGAACGAGGCGTGTCGACGCAGGACCTGCTCGACTCGATCAAGCAGGAGTACAAGGAACACGAGGACCTGCCGAACACCACCAACCCCGACGACTGGGCCAAGATCTCGGGCAAGAAGGGCGAACGGATCGTGTTCATCCGCACGCTGGTCTCGGAGACCAAAGCCGCGGGTGCCACCGGTGGCCGAAGCATCGAACGGGTCCAGACCGGTCAGTACCTGTAAGCGATCGGTCGACGATGGAGTTCCTGCCGTCCGGCGACGTGCCCCGGACCCTTCGTCTCGGGTGGCGCACCTGGCTGCGGGTGGCCTGGCACGGTGCGTTCTTCGCATTGTGCCTGATCCTGTTGGTCGTCCCCGACGTGCCGGTCTGGATCAAGGTCGTCGCTGCGCTGTTCGCACTGGGCGGGGCGGCGTCGACGGCGGACCTGATGCTGTTCAGCCGGCGATGGACGATCCACCCGGACGGCTACGAACTCCCGAGCTTGTTCCATCGCTCGCGGCGGCTGATGACGGCGACCGGTGCCGACCCCGTGCTGTTGCTGGGTCGTGTGCGGGCGATCCGGATCGAGGCCGAGGCCTCGAAGCCGACGCTGGTCGGGGTCAACGCGATGGTCAGCGGGCGCGATGTACGGGTCTGGTTCGACTCCTTCGGCGAGACGATTCGCCCGGTTGACGAGGTCAAGCAGCGCCGACGTGACCTGGCACGCCGACGTCGCCGCCGCTGACACACCACGCGACCCCGGGGTGGGGTGATCCGAACAGGACCGATCAGCGCAGGCCGGCGGTGATCAGTTCCAGGCTGTGCACCCGGTCGGCGACGTCGTAGGTCGCACCGGTGATCATCAACTCGTCGGCCTTGGTGCGCTGGATCAGCAGGCGCAGGCCCTCGGTCACACGTTCGGCACTGCCGATCAACTGCTCGGTCGGCATCCGGCGTGCCGCCTCGGCATCCGGATGGTCGGGAGCGCGATCCGGGTGGAGCAGCGGCGTGCGGCGATTGGTGCGGATCCCATACGCGGAGGATCCGACTCGGGAGACCGAGATGCTCGGCCTGGGCGTCGGTCTCGGCGGCGAGTGCCCCGGCGCCGACGATCAGGTACGGCTGGTCGAGCACGGGGGACGGTTCGAAATGGTCGAGGTAGAGCTTGCTGGCGAGGTCGGTGGCACCGGTATCGAAATGGTGGGCATAGGCGAACGGGATGCCGAGCATCCCGGCCAGCTGTGCGCTGTACCCCGATGAGCCGAGCAGCGCCACCGTCGGCGACGACGACGCCTCTGGGGTGGCCCGGAACCTGGTCCACATGCCGGAATCGCCGCGCCGGTCCCCGAGCAGGCCCATCACGTCGATCACGTTCCGCGGGAACTGCTCCACGCTCTGGTGCGGATCGCGCCCGAAGGCGGCGGCGGTCGCCGGGTCGGTGCCCGGCGCACGACCGATGCCGAGGTCGATCCGGCCCGGATGCAACGCTTCGAGCAACGCGAACTGTTCGGCGATCGCCAACGGGGCGTGGTTGGGCAGCATCACCCCGCCCGATCCGACCCTGATGCGTTCGGTGCGGGCAGCGAGATGGGCGATCAGGACCGCAGGAGAGGTGCTCGCCACGGTTGCCATGTTGTGGTGCTCGGCGACCCAGAACCGGGTCATGCCGAGTCGTTCGGCGGCCTGCGCCAGCGTCACGGTGTGGGCCAGCGCCTGCGACGAGTCGCCGCCTTCGCGGACGACGGAGAGGTCGAGGACCGACAACGCCACCATGCCCGCACGCTAACGAGCGGATGAACCGAACCGTGTGACTCGATCGGCCATCGATCAGGCCGCGACTTCCTCGCCGGGTTCGTTATGGTGCGGGTGTGGCGATCCGGAAGGTGTGTGGGATTGAGACCGAGTACGGCATCGTCGTGCGCGGCGGTGACGGCAACCCGGTGTCGGCTTCGTCGCTGCTGATCAACGCCTACGTGAACGCCACGTCGCGCAAGGTCGGATGGGACTTCGAGGACGAATCGCCCGCCAACGACGCACGTGGCTTCAATCTCGACGACGTATTCGCGCCAGAGATCGAGACATCGCTCGTCAACGCCGTGCTGACCAACGGGGCGCGCTACTACGTCGACCACGCCCATCCCGAGATCTCGACGCCCGAGGTCACGACGGCGGCCGAAGCGGTCCGATGGGATCGCGCTGCCGACGAGATCGTTCGCGCCTCGATGCGCTATGCCTCCGACCTGTTGGCGAACGGGGCCGAGTTGGTGATCTACAAGAACAACTCCGACGGCAAGGGCAACTCCTACGGGTGCCACGAGAACTACCTCGTCGACCGGAACACGCCGTTCGGGCGGATCGTCGCACAGATCACCCCCCACTTCGTCACCCGTCAGGTGTTCTGCGGCGCCGGAAAGGTGGGCTGCGAACAGCCCGGTCGCGAACCAGTCGAGGTGCCGTACCAGATCAGTCAGCGAGCCGACTTCTTCGAGGAGGAGGTCGGGCTCGAGACCACCCTCAAGCGCCCGATCGTGAACACCCGCGACGAACCGCATTGCGATCCGTCCAAGTACCGGCGGCTGCACGTGATCGTCGGTGACGCCAACATGAGCGAGGTCGCCACGTACCTGAAGGTCGGCACCACATCGATCGTGTTGGCGATGATCGAGGACGATGCGATCGGCGACGAGTGGCTCCTCGGCAACCCGGTCCCGGCGATCCGGCAGGTCAGCCACGACCCGTCGATGACGCGGACCATCATGCTCCGCAACGGGCGCCGGGTCGACGGCCCTGGAGGTGCAGTGGGGGCTGCTGGAACGGGCCCGGAAGTACGAGCAGACCCACGGCCTCGACAGCGTCGGTGCCGAGGTCGGCGCCGACGTGCTGGCGCGCTGGGAAGCCGTGCTGACCGGTCTGGAACGCGACCCGGTCAGCGTGGCGAACTGGGTCGACTGGGTCGCCAAGCGCCGACTGGTCGACGGATACGCCGCCCGTCACGGGATCACGCCGGGTTCGGCCACGTTGAAGGCGATCGATCTGCAGTACCACGACATGCGGGTCGACCGCTGCCTGGCGTTGCGTGCCGGACTCGACACGATCGTCGACCCGACGGATGCAGTGTCCGCCATGACGGCGCCGCCGACCACCACGCGGGCCTACTTCCGGGGGCGCTGCCTGGAGAAGTTCGGCGCCGACGTGGTGGCCGCCAACTGGGATTCACTCGTCTTCGACGTCGGACGTGACCCGCTCCGCAGGGTGCCGATGATGGAGCCGCTGCGCGGCACGGCCGAACACGTGGGTAAGTTGATCGATGACAGCGCAACGGTGGCCGAACTGCTCCAGCGGCTCGGGGCCTGAGCGTCGAACCAGGGGAGCAGCGACATGGCAGAACGAACCCAGAAGCAGCGCACGAGCACCGATCGCACCGACGAGGTGATCGAGGGGGGCGCTCCGACCACGAGCGAATCGGGCGAGAAGCTGAAAGCCGAGCTCGACGACCTGCTCGACGAGATCGACGAGGTGTTGGAATCCAACGCCGAGGACTTCGTGAAGTCCTACGTGCAGAAGGGCGGGCAGTAACCCGTGTCGATGCCGATCTTCGACCCGGTCCGTGACCCGGGATCGAGCTTTCCGGAATTGCTGCGTCGCGTCGGTCTGACGACCGAGGTCTCGGGGTCGGGCACGATCGACGTGCCGCACGCCACCACGTGCGTGGCGCTGCGATTCGCCGATGGTGTGGTGATGGCCGGCGATCGGCGGGCCACCTCGGGCAACCTGATCTCGCACCGCACGATGGAGAAGGTCGTCCAGGCCGACTCGCACAGCGGCGTGGCGATCGCCGGCGCGGCCGGGCCGGCGATGGAGATGATCCGTCTGTTCCAGCTCCAGTTGGAGCACTACGAGAAGGTCGAAGGGTCGTCGCTGAGCCTGGAGGGCAAAGCGAATCAGCTCTCGCAGATGGTGCGTGGCAATCTTCCAGCGGCGATGCAGGGCATGGTCGTCGTGCCGTTGTTCGCCGGTTTCGACCTGCGTCGTCGCCAGGGTCGACTGTGGGCGTACGACGTCACCGGTGGGCGGTACGAGGAGCGCGAGTACGTGGCGACAGGGTCGGGCAGCCTGCACGCCGGCACCGTGATCAAGGTCGGGTTCCGGACCGACATGACCGCCGACGACGCCATCGACCTGGCCGTTCGGAGCCTGTGGGAGGCGGCCGACGCCGACTCCGCCACCGGCGGCCCCGATGCCTTGCGTGGGATCTATCCGATCGTCGCCAGCATCACGGCCGACGGGTGGCAGCCGGTTGCCGACGCCGACCTGGCCGCTCGGTTCGAGCGTCTGGCGAGCGAAGTGAGGGCGCGATGAGCGTTCCGTTCTACGTCGCCCCAGAGCAGGTCATGAAGGATCGCGCCGACTACGCGCGCAAGGGAATCGCACGCGGGCGGGCGCTCGTGGCATTGCGCTACGTCGACGGGATCGTGGTCGTGGCCGAGAATCCGTCGTCCACGCTGCGCAAGGTGAGCGAGATCTACGACCGGATCGGTTTTGCCGGCGTCGGCAAGTACAACGAGTTCGACCAACTCAGGGTGGCTGGTATCCGAGCCGCTGACCTGAAGGGGTTCCAATACTCACGCGACGATGTCGATGCCCGCACGCTCGCCAACCAGTACGCCCAGATCCTCGGCAACATCTTCACCCACGAGATGAAGCCGCTCGAGGTCGAGATCCTCGTCGTCGAGGTCGGGGTCGAGCCGGCCAGTGACCAGATGTTCCACATCCTGTACGACGGCACGGTCATGGATCAGCGTGACGTGGCCACCCTCGGCGGCGACGCCGAGGCGGTGGGGGAGCGGCTGAAGGCAACCTTCGCCGAGGGCCTCACGCTGGCCGAGGCCGTGTCCAAGGGTGCTGCCGCGTTGTCGGGCCCGGATCGCGCGATCCCCGTCGCCGAGTTGGAAGTGGCGGTACTCACCCGTGGCAGCACACGGCGCTGCTTCAAACGGCTGGAGGATGCCGTCGTCGCCGACATGATCTGACCGGACTGCTCCGCCGCCGACCTGTCGCTCGGTTGGCGCCGGTCATCCCGTAAGGTCGCGGCGTGGCATCGATCGATCTGAACGCCGACCTCGGGGAGGGGTTCGGGGCGTGGACGTTGGGCGACGACGACGCCATGTTGGACGTGGTCACGAGCGCCAACGTGGCCTGTGGGTTCCACGCCGGCGATCCGTCGACGATGCGTCGTGTGTGCCAGTCGGCGGCGGACCATCGGGTGCAGATCGGCGCCCAGGTGGCCTACCCCGATCTGGTCGGCTTCGGCCGCCGGTTCATCGACATGGATCCTGGCGAACTGCGCGACGCCGTGTTGTTCCAACTCGGGGCACTCGATGCGTTCGCCCAGGTCGCCGGGACCGGCGTTGCCTATGTCAAGCCGCACGGGGCGTTGTACCACGCCTGTGTCACGCACCCCGCTCAAGCCCATGCGGTGGCCGCTGCAGCGCACGAGTACGACCCGTCGCTGGCGGTGCTCGGGGCACCGGGCTCGCCCCTGCTGGCTGCCGCCGACGCGCTCGGGATCGAATCGGTGGCCGAGGCGTTCGCCGACCGTGCCTATCGACCCGATGGGTCGCTCGTGCCGAGGTCGGAGCCGGGTGCGGTGCTGCACGACCCGGTGGCGGTCGCCGCCCAGGCGGTGATAATCGCCACAGAACGTCGTGTGATCGCCGACGACGGCTCGTCGGTCGGCGTGTCGGCGCGTTCGATCTGCATCCACGGCGACACGCCGGGTGCGGTCGCCCTGGCACGCGCCGTGCGTTCCGCACTCGAGGCGGCGTCGGTCGGCCTGTACCCGTTCACGGGGTGACCGTGCGCGTGCTGCCGATGGGCGAGCGGGCGGTGCTGGTCGACGACCTGGACGTCGCACCGGCTCACTGGTCGGCCGGGTTGCGGGCGTTGGTCGTCGAGCGTGCTCTCGGCGGTGTGATCGACGTCGTCCCCGCCGCACGCACGGTCCTGATCTCGTGCGACGACGCCGCTGCCCTGGATCGCGTCACGGCACTGATCCACCAGGTGCGAGCCTGGGAATCCGAAGTCGGCACCACCAGCGTCGAGATCCCTGTTCGGTACGACGGCGCCGACCTGAGCGAGGTGGCGGCGGCCGTCGGCATGGACGTCGACGAGTTGATCGCGGCCCATACGGGACCGACGTACGAGGTCGCGTTCTGCGGGTTCGCACCGGGCTTCGCGTACCTGGTCGGCCTCGATCCACGTCTCTCCCTGCCGCGCAGGTCCACGCCGAGGGTGAGCGTGCCGGCGGGGTCGGTGGCGATCGCATCGGACTACACCGCCGTCTACCCACGCTCATCGCCGGGTGGATGGCATCTGCTGGGGACCACCGACGTGACCCTGTTCGATCCGGATCACGACCCACCGGCGTTGTTGACGCCCGGCTCGCGCGTCAGGTTCGTACCGGCATGAGCGATCTGGTGATCGTCACGGGCGGCATCGCATCGACGATCCAGGACCAGGGCCGACCCGGGCACGCCCACCTGGGGGTGCCCGCCTCGGGTGCCGTCGATCGTGCGCTGGCGGCACTGGTCAATCGGCTCGTGGGCAATCCGCCCGACGCCGCCGTGATCGAAACGTGTGGCGGGATCGTGCTCCGCGCCGGCCGCCCACTGTTGCTCGCCAGCAGCCGCGAGTTGGCGCCGACGTCGCTGGCGACCGGGGCTCGTTTCACGCTCCCCGTCGACCCAGACCGGCTGTGGCACTACATCGCCGTGCGCGGCGGGATCGCCGTGCCGGTCGTGCTGGGGTCGCGGTCGACCGACACGCTCTCGGGGTTGGGTCCGGCTCCGCTCGGTGACGGTCGGCAGCTCTCGATTGGCGACGATCCCGCCACCCCGATCACCACCGACCACGCCCCGCTGCGCGCCGATGCGACCCGCGCTCGGATCACCGTCGGGCCGCGTGCCGACTGGTTCGAACCGGACGCAATCGGGATCTTGACCGGCGCTGACTGGACCGTCACGGCGACGAACCGGATCGGCGCGCGGCTCGCAGGTCCGGTGATCGAGCGCGTCGAACGCTCCGAACTCCCGAGCGAGGGCCTGGTCCGTGGTGCGATCCAGATCCCTCCCGACGGCAATCCGGTGATGATGCTCGCCGATCATCCGACCACGGGTGGGTACCCGGTGCTGGCCGTCGTGCACCACGACGACGTGGCGTTGGTGGCGCAGTCCGGTCCTGGGTGTCGCGTCCGTTTCGGGTAGGGTCCGCGTACCGATTCTTCGACACCACTGGGGGTGGCAATGTCTGATCGACTTCGCTTCGGCATTTTCATGGCGCCGTTCCATCGAGCCGGGGAGAACCCGACGCTGGCGATCGAGCGCGACCTGCAACTGATCGAACACCTCGACCGGATCGGATGGGACGAGGCGTGGATCGGGGAGCATCATTCGGCCGGCACCGAGATCATCGCATCCCCCGAGATCTTCATCGCCGCCGCCGCTCAGCGGACTCGCAACATCAAACTCGGTACCGGCGTGATCTCGGTCGCCTACCACAACCCGTTCATGATCGCCGAGCGTGCCGTGCAGCTGGACCACATGACGCGAGGGCGGTTCATGCTCGGGTGCGGCCCGGGGTCGCTGCCGACCGACGCGATCATGCTCGGCCTCGACCCGACCGAGACGCGCCCGCTGCTGGAGGAGGGCTTGGAGGTGATCATGAAGCTCTTGACCACCGACGAGCCCGTGACCAGCCACACCAAGATGTGGAACCTGGTCGACGCCCGGCTGCACTTGCGGCCATACTCCAACCCGTTGTTCGACGTTGCCGTCCCGGCGGTTGCGTCACCCACCGGTCCACGTCTGGCCGGCAAGCACGGGATCGGCCTGTTGTCGATCGGCGCCACGCAGTCGGAGGGTTTCGACCTGCTCGGGCTGCACTGGGACGTGATGGAGGAGCGAGCCCAGACGTTCGGCACCGTGGCCGACCGGGCCAAGTGGCGATTGGTCGGCATGATGCACATCGCCGAGACGCGGGAGCAGGCGTACAAGGACGTCGAGTACGGAATGCTGCAGTGGTTCGACTACTTCCAGCACACCGCCGCCTTCCCGCAGATGGACGTCGGCGGCGCCAACGCCGTCCAGGAAGCGATCGAGTTCGTGAACGGTTCGGGCCTCGGTTCGATCGGGACGGTCGACGATGCCTGCGAGCAGATCGAGCGGTTGCAGAAGCAGTCGGGCGGCTTCGGGTGCTACATGACGCTCGCCCACGAATGGGCCAACCCGCAGGCGACACTGCGCAGCTACGAGTTGATCGCCCAGTACGTCGCTCCGCAGTTCCAGGGCCAGGCGTACAGCACCCTGCACGCCAAGCAGCGGGCGCGCGACGCCCGCGCCCCGCTCGCCGAGCGCAACATGCAGGCCGTGACCGACATGGTCGACAAGCACGCCGCCGAGTTGGCCGCCAAGCGCACCTGACCGGTGACTTCGAGTCCCGCTCGGAATCGACGCGGCGACGGCGCAGCACTGTTACGGTGCGCTCATGGATCGCCGGATCTACGGGATCGAGACCGAGTTCGGAGTCACGTGCACACTGCGCGGGCAGCGCCGGCTGAGCCCCGACGAGGTGGCTCGGTACCTGTTCCGGCGGGTGGTGTCGTGGGGGCGTTCGTCGAACGTGTTCCTGCAGAACGGTGCCCGGCTGTATCTCGACGTCGGGTCGCACCCCGAGTACGCCACGCCGGAGTGTGATTCGTTGTACGACCTGGTCGTGCACGACAAGGCGGGGGAGCGGATCCTCGAGTCGTTGGTCGAGTCGGCAGAGCAGCGCCTCGCCGAGGAGTCGATCAGGGGCACGATCTACCTGTTCAAGAACAACACCGATTCGGCCGGCAACAGCTACGGATGCCACGAGAACTTCCTGACCAACCGGGCCGACGACGTGTCGACCTATCCCGAGGTGCTGATCCCGTTCTTCGTGAGCCGCCAGATCTATGCCGGGGCGGGCAAGGTGCTCCAGACCGCGCGTGGCGCCACCTACTCGATCTCACAGCGCGCCGAACACATCTGGGAGGGCGTGAGCTCGGCCACCACCCGCAGCCGACCGATCATCAACACCCGTGATGAACCGCACGCCGATGCCGAGAAGTACCGGCGCCTGCACGTGATCGTGGGCGACTCCAACATGAGCGAGTACGCCACGTTCCTCAAGGTCGGCGCAGCGGCGTGCATGTTGCGGATGATCGAGGACAACAACGTCGTGCTGCGCGACATGACGCTCGAGAACCCGATCCGAGCGATTCGCGAGATCAGCCACGACATCACCTGTCGCCGGACGGTTCGTCTCGCCAATGGTCGTGACGTGAGCGCCCTCGACATCCAACGTGAGTACCTCGACCGTGCGCTGCGCTACGCCGACAGCCAAGGGTTTCCACCGCTCGAACAGAAGGCGCTCGAGATGTGGGAGCACTGCCTCACCCAGCTCGAGAACGATCCACTCAAGCTCGACCGCGAGATCGATTGGGTGATCAAGTACAAGCTGCTCGAGTCGTTCCGCGAGCGCCATGACCTGCCTTTGGGAAGCCCGCGGGTGCAGCTGTTGGACCTCCAGTACCACGACGTGACGCGGTCACGGTAGCCCGTTCTACAAGCTCCAGGATCGGGGGATGGTGGAGCGGATGTGCACCGACGCCGACATCGACGAGGCGATCGACACGCCGCCCCAGACCACGCGTGCCCGCTTGCGGGGTGAGTTCGTGAAGCGCGCCAAGGAGCGCCGCCGGGACTACACCGTGGATTGGGTCCACCTCAAGCTCAACGATCAGGCGCAGCGCACCGTGCTCTGCAAGGACCCGTTCAAGAGCCGTGACGAGCGCGTCGAGAAGCTGATCGAATCGCTCTGACACCGGGCGAGCGTCAGGTGACACACCGAGTGCGGCTCGGCCCGATACCGTTGCGCCCGCGTGACGACCTCGATCGAGCCAACCGAGACCCCCGCCGATCAGACGGCACCGCCCAGACCGGGCTTGCCGCCTGCCGCTCGGGCGTTCTTCGACTGGGTGCTCGTGGTCGGCGTCGCCCTGTTCGTGGCGATCATGGTGCGCACGTTCCTGCTGGCGCATTTCGTCGTCGACGGTGAGTCGATGTTGTCCACGTTGCACACGGGGGACCGCGTGTTCGTCAACAAGCTGTCGTATCGATTGCACGACCCCAACCGCGGCGATGTCGTGGTGCTCCACGAGTTCGAGGGTTCCGCCGGCGAGCGTGATCTGATCAAGCGTGTGATCGGGTTGCCCGGCGAACAGATCGAGATCCGCAATTGTGAGGTGCTGATCGACGAGGACCCGAACGACGCGGGAGCGGTGGCACCGAAGCGGCTCGACGAGCCGTATCTCGACCCGACCGTGGTGGCGAGCCAGGCGTGGTGCGACTACGGCCCGACGTTGATCCCCGCCGACACCGTGTTCGTCATGGGCGACAATCGCCCTGGCTCCTCGGACAGCCGTGCACTCGGCCCGATCCCGGAGGGCGACATCGTCGGCCGGGCGTTCGTGGTGTTCTGGCCCAAGGGCGACGCCCGCTGGCTCTGATCGCCGGCGCTGCCGGGAGCGATCGTGCGTCGATGCGGCGCCGTTCAGATGATCTCCTCCACGAAGACTGCCATCATGCGGTCGACGAAGTCGCTGTAGATCGCGTCCACGCCCATCCGGAGTGCCGGGCGCAGTTCGTGTTCGAACTGCAGGTCCCAACTGAACGCCGTGCGCTCGAAGCGATGGAACAACGACACCAGGCCGCCGTTCCAGTCCGATTTGTGGAAGTTGATGCCGTCGACGCCCGCTGCAGCGAGCCGGGCGGCATGCCGTTCGGGCCCGTCGGTCAGCCGTTGCAGGCGGGTGGAGTGCACCAGTCGGACCTCCGGCGAGTGGTGCCTGAGCGCCGCGATCCGGTCGTAGGACGGATCGCACAGCCAGGTGCGCGGCAACATCGACGGCGCCGCCGAAGCGATCAGATCGATCACGACCGGCCCCGTACCGACGCCTTTGAGGTCGAGGGATAAGTCGTACTCGTGTCCGCAGTTGTCGAACAGGTCCTGCAGTGACGGGATGTAGGGCGGCAACTCGTCACGTCGAAGCTCGCCGATCTGGCGTTTGCGGACACGCCCCAGCGGTCCTTGGCTGACGACGCCGTCGTGGTCGAGCACGGGAACCCCGTCGCTGGTCAGCCACACGTCGCTCTCGAGCCCACCGGCGCCTTTGTCGAGCGCCAGCTGGAACGCCACGATGGTGTTCTCGCGAGCATCGGCTCGCGCCCCCCGATGAGCGAACGTGATCGGCACCGGCAGGAGGGAACGGAGTCGCTGTTGCACGATGGACCATTGTGCCACCCGATCGCGTCCAGACCGGTTCCGTTCGTGGCCGCCGTGCGGCCCGACTCGCTCCTAGACTGCCGCCGTGTTCAACGTCCAGGGCTCTGAGGTCATGATCCTCATGTTGCTGGCATTGGTGGTGCTGGGGCCCGAGAAGCTTCCCGAGGCGATGCGCAAGCTGGGCAGTTTCGTGGCGCAGGTGAAGAAGATGTCGTCCGGCTTCCAGGCGGAGTTCCGCGCCGCCGTCGACGAACCGATGCGCGAGATGCGGTCCGTGGTCGAACAGCCGATGAAGGAGTTGCGCGACACCGCCAATCTGTTGCGCGATTCGGCCGACTTCCGCAAGTTCCAGGATGGTGAGCGAGCCGAGAAGCCGAAGTCGGCCGAGATGAGCGACGTCACGCCCGACTCGCCCTCTCACGGGCTCGCTCCCGCGGACCCCGATGCGGTCCCGACGCCGGTGGTGCCATTCCAGGTCGATGAGATCCCGATCGAACCACCGACAGCGGTCGACACGGCCCCGGTTGCAACCCTGATGCCGGAGACTGCCGGCGCCACGGAGACTGCCGACGCGAGTGACACGTCGCCCGGACCGAAGCCGGTGCTCGAACCGTTCCGTCTGGAACAGATTCCGCACGAAACGCGCGTCACCCAGCCGGTCGACCCCGAACCGGCCGGGTCGGCCGACGAGGGGATGGACCGTGCCGACGTCGAGGGACCCGATCAGGAGTGAAACTCCCACGACCGCGACGAACCGAGCTTCCTGACCCGGCGGCCGAACAGATGACCCTGTTCGAGCACCTGGCCGAGCTCCGGATGCGCATCATCCGCTGTTCGCTGGCGTTGCTGGTCGGCATGATCGTGGTCGTCGCCTTCTACGAACAGGTGCTGAACTGGCTGCTTGAGCCTTATGCGGCGTTGTGCGCCCGCAAGCCGAAGGGTTTCTGCGGCACGAGCTACGACGCCGCCACGGCGTCGGCAAAACTCGTCAACCGTGATCCGATCGCCGGGTTGTCGACCCGGTTCAAGATCGGTTTCTACGGCGGGATCGTGCTGGCGCTCCCCGTGCTGCTCTGGCAACTGTGGAAGTTCATCGTGCCGGCACTCCACAAGCACGAGAAGCGGTATGCGTTCGGTTTCGTGTTCTCCTCCGTGGTGCTGTTCGCCTGCGGTGGGGCGGTGGCGTTCCTCACGCTCGAGAAGTCGCTCGAGTTCCTGATCAGCTGGGCGGGCAAGGACGTGGTCCCGCTGTTCGAGGTGCAGGCCTATGTGCGGTTGATCGTGCTGATGGTCGTTGCGTTCGGGGTCGGGTTCCTGATCCCGGTGCTGCTGGTGTTCCTGGAGATGATCAACGTCGTCAAACCGCGGGCAATTGCTGAGCGCCTGGCGCTACGCGGTGGTCGGGATCGTCGCCGTCGCCGCCGCCATCACGCCGTCGGGTGATCCGATCTCGCTGGCGGCGTTGTCGGTGCCGATGGTGGTGTTGTACTTCGCTGCGATCGGTGTCGGTGCCTTGATCCTGCGCGGCCGTCGCCGCAAGGCGCAAGCCTGACGCGCGAGACTGGCGGCGTGCGGCCCGACCGCGAGGCGATCCTCGCTCGCTACGACTTTCCGCTCGACCGGTTCCAGATCGAGGCGATCGACGCCGTCGACGGCGGACGCAACGTGGTGGTCGCGGCGCCGACCGGGAGCGGCAAGACCGTGGTCGCCGAGTACGCCATCGCCTCGGCGCTGATGGATGGACGGCGGGCCTTCTACACGGCGCCGATCAAGGCGTTGTCGAACCAGAAGTTCCACGATCTGGTCGAGATCCACGGCCCCGACCGAGTCGGGTTGCTGACCGGCGACAATGCCATCAACGGTGACGCACCGGTGGTCGTCATGACCACCGAGGTCCTCCGCAACATGATCTACGCCAGGCGCGACTTGGAGCAGTTGGCCGTGGTCGTGCTCGACGAGGTGCACTACCTGCAGGACACCTACCGCGGGCCGGTGTGGGAGGAGGTGATGATCCACTTGCCCAAGCACATCGGACTGGTGTGCCTCTCGGCGACCGTCAGCAACGCCGATGAACTGGCGGAGTGGATCGAGACCGTGCGCGGACCCACGACCGTGGTGATCGAGACCCGGCGGCCCGTGCAGCTCGACAACCTGTTCTTCGTGCACGACCTGACCAACGAGCGGCTCAGGATGTATCCGACGCTGATCGACAACCGGCCCAATCCCGAGGCGCTCAAGCTCGACGCCAGCGCCGTGCGGTTCCGGCGCACCGCGCGCGACGACCGCAGCGTGAAGGGCAGTGGCATGCGCCGCCTGGCCACGCCCAGCCGGCTCGACACCGTGGACGAGTTGGCCCAGCGCGACCTGCTCCCGGCGATCTACTTCATCTTCAGCCGGAACCAGTGCGACGAGGCCGCTCGTGCGTGCCTGTCGGCCGGGATGCGATTCACCGACGATGAACAGCGCGACCGCATCAGGCAGATCGCCGACGAGCGTCTGGAGGGGCTGGGGGACGCCGATCTCGAGGTGCTCGGCTACTCGATGTTCATGGCGCAGCTCGAGGCCGGGGTGGCTCCGCATCACGCCGGGATGGTGCCGCCGTTCAAGGAAGTCGTCGAGACGGCGTTCGCCGAGGGTCTGATCAAGGTCGTCTTCGCCACCGAGACGCTGGCGGTCGGGATCAACATGCCGGCCCGCAGCGTCGTGGTCGAGAAGCTCACCAAGTACACCGGCGACGGTCACGAGATGCTGACGCCGGGTCAGTTCACGCAACTCACCGGGCGCGCCGGGCGTCGCGGCATCGACGAGCTCGGCTCGGCGGTGGTGCTCTGGAACCCGTTCGTCACGTTCGAACAGGTGGCCGAGCTGGCATCGAGTCGCACCTTCCACCTCCGTTCGGCGTTCCGGCCGACGTACAACATGGCCGCCAACCTGATCCGGAACTACGACGCCGTGACGGCGCGCCAGTTGCTGACGTTGTCGTTCGCCCAGTTCCAGTCCGATCGCGACGTGGTGCGCTTCGAGCGCCGGCTCCAGCGCCTGCGCCAGCGACTTGGGGAGCTGCGTGAGCAGGCCGAGAGTCCGTTCGGCGACATCGAGGAGTACCGGTTGGCGGTCGCCGCCGCCAACGGACCGCGCGGCCGCGACGACCCGATCGAGTTGGCATTGATGCGGCTCCGGCCGGGGGCGGTCATCCATGCCACCAAGGGCAAGCATCACGGACCGGTCGCGGTGGTGGCGACGGCCCACCGCAAGGGCGGGTTCCGGCTCACCACGATCACGCCCGCCGGACACGCGCTCCACCTCGAGGCAGGCGACTTCGTGGCGCCGCCGGAAGCGATCGGCACCGTCGTGCTCCCGGGTAACTACTCGCCGAACCGGCACGACTACCGGATCGAGGTCGGCAAACGGGTGCGGTCCGCCAAGCTCGGTCCAGCGCCGCGGGCCAGCCGTCCCGATCCCGTGTCGACGGCACGTCCCGGCTCGGGTTTGCACCCGCTGGAACTCGATCCGGACCTCCAGGCCCGCCTGAAGGTGGCCGCCCAAGCCGACCGTGTCGCCGCCGAGATCGGCGAGCTGGAGCGCCGGGTGGGCCACCGCAACGCCACGCTGGCACGCGAGTTCGACGCGGTGCTCGACATCCTCGGCTCGCGAGGCCTGATCGACGTGGACCGCTGGAAACTGACCGAAGGCGGCGAGATGTTGTCGCGGGTGTTCCACGAGTCGGACCTGCTCGTGACCGAGACGCTCCGGAGCGGCTTGCTCGACGGTGTCGATGCAGCGACGTTGGCAGGGCTGGCGTCGGTCTTCGTCTACGAACATCGCTCGCCCGATGATCCGCCACCGGCCTGGTTCCCGAACCGCGACGTGGCCGAGCGTTTCGCAGCGATCGAGGGTGTGTCGCAGCGCCTTGCGGCGCTCGAACTCCAGCACGGGTTGTCGGTCCACCGTGCCCCCGATCCCACCTTCTTCGCGATCGCCTACGCCTGGGTGGCCGGCGAGGGCTTCGCCGAGGTGGTCGCCGACGAGGAGCTGACGGGTGGCGATTTCGTGCGCTGCGTGCGTCAGTTGATCGACCTGCTTCGACAGATCGCCGAGGTCGCCCCTGACCGGGCGACCAGGACCGCCGCTCGGCAGGCGTCCGAGGCATGCTTCCGTGGCGTGGTGGCCGATTCGGCCGCCCCGGATGCGCCACCGGCGATCGTGTCGATCGACGACGTCGTCGGCGGCCAGGGGTGACGATCCGGCGCGGTGAGGAGTGGGGGTACGCCGTCGATCGGCCCGACCAACTTCGGCGGGCGACCTCGGACGCGGAGTTGGCGCGATGGGTCGACGACGACCCGAATGGCATCTATGGCGTCGCCGACGGTGACCTGCACCGATCGATCGGCGCCCCGCCGGATCGCCAGGCGATGATGCGCCTCCCATGCGACGCGATGCGCGTCACGACCGACACCATCACGATGCTGGCGGTGGCGCATGCGATCGTCAGGCGTTCGTGGTGGTTCGGTCGCATCGTGGCAGTGATCAACGCCGACCACGTGGGGGAGTGGATCGTGGCCCCACGCGCCCACCCCAACGACGGCCGGATCGACACCATCGACGTCGCCCCCGGCATGACGATCCGGCAGCGTTGGCACGCCCGTCACCGGTTGGAGTCCGGCACGCACGTGCCGCATCCGTCGATCTCGGTGGCATCGACCCAGCGTGCGGCCTGGACGTTCCGGCATCCGCATCGGCTGATCGTGGACGGGGTCGTGATCGGGCGAGTCCGCCGGCTCGAGGTCGAAGTCCTGCCGGATCACTTCTCGATCGTGGTGTGACCTCGGGCTTCGTCGCGCAGTGGTCCCCGGGCGGAGCCGGTTCGACCCGTACGATGGCCGATCGATGACGCTCTACGTGCCCGAGGATTTCACGCCCGACGAGGCCGACATCCTTCGCCGCTACTTCACCAATCTCGACGGCCCGGTGTTCGCACTGGTCAACCTGCCCGAGGTCGTCAAGGGCGCGCTGTTCGCCCGCTACAGCCGCAGCCCCAAGAGTCTGCGGCGGTTGTTCCTTGACGAGTTCGTCAACGATCTCGACATCGGTGGCGACCAGGGCGTGGACGCCACGATCGGCGTCGAGCGCGCCGAGGAGTTGTACGAGAAGGTGTTCCTCGAGTACGGCGACGACTCGGTGGCCCAGCTCGGCGGGGTGCACCTTGCCTGCGAGCAGGCGTCGAACGTGCTCACCAAGATCCTCGAATGGGGACGCTTGATGAGCTACCTCGAGCAGAGCACCCGCTACATCGCCTACGACGCCCGGCTGGGCGGCAGGTATCGGTTCCACCGCGACCCGGCGGTGCTCACCGGACCGTTCGGAACCCGTTACGTGGGCGACATGGACCGCATGTTCGACGCCTATTCGACGGCCGTCGGAGTGGTCACGAACCACGTCAGGGACACCATCCCGCGGGCGGCCGGCGACAGCGAGTTCGTGTACCGCCAGGCCACACGCGCCAAAGCACTCGATGCCACTCGTGGCATGTTGCCCGCCGCCAGCCTGTCGAACCTCGGCATCTACGGCACCGGACAGGGCTTCGAGGCACTGTTGCTCCGGATGCGCGCCCACCCGCTCCCGGAGGCTCGCCGCTACGCCGATCTGATGCTGACCGAACTCCGCAAGGTCGTTCCCAGCTTCCTCAAGCGGGTCGACCTGCCGGAGCGTGGCGGTGAATGGAGCGAGTACCTGGAGCGGACCCGCACCGACACCGGCGAACTCGTGCAGCAGCTGTTCGGTGGCGTGCCAGTGGATCCGAGCCCTGAGGTGCAGTTGGTCGATTTCGACCCGGAGGCCGAGGACAAGCTCCTGGCGGCGATCTGCTACAGCCACAGCCACCTCTCCGAGGCGACGCTGCTCGACCGCGTGCGGCGGCTCGGCATCGACGAGCGGATTGCATTGATCCAGGCCTACGTGGGTGAGCGTCGCAACCGCCGCCACAAACCAGGCCGAGCCTTCGAACGCATCGACTACCGGTTCGATGTGCTGTCGGACTACGGCGGTTTCCGGGATCTCCAACGTCACCGCCTGCTCACGATCGAGTGGCAGTCGCTCACGCCGAATCACGGGTATGCCCGACCCGACCTGATCGACGAGGCCGGAGTCGGTGGATTGTTCACCGAGACGATGGAACGTTCGGCACGCCTGTACGACGACCTCAAGCCGGACTTTCCACAACAGGCCCAGTACGCCGTGGCGATGGCATACCGGCTGCGCTACATCATGCAGTTCAACGCCCGTGAGGCGATCCACATGCTGGAACTGCGTTCGGCGCCCCAGGGGCATCCGTCGTACCGCAGGGTGGTGCTGGAGATGCATCGGCTGATCGCCGAGCAGGCCGGTCACACAGCCGTCGCCGCAGCGATGCAGCACCTCACCACGCAGGCGCCCGAACTGGAGCGCTTGGAATCCGAACGGCGTGCGGAACAACGCCGTTCTGATGCGCTCCCGCCGCAGGTGTGACCGCTGTCACACCTCGGATCGGAAGCGTCTCGGAAGTCGCGACGTAGTATCCGCCGCACGAATCCGAGCGAGGACACGATGGCTGCTGACGACGACGACATGGAGATCGGCGAGGAAGATCTTGCCGAGGACGAAGAGGAGACCGAGGACGAGCTCGACGCCGAGCCCGAACTCGACGAAGAAGAGCTCGAGGACGCCGACGTACTCGTCGTCGACGACGATGACGACGCGTTCGTCGCCGATGACGTCGTCGAAGACGACGCTGCCGAGGACGACGAGGAAGAGTCCGAGAAGGCCACACGAGCGCGAAAGCGCAAGGCCGGCGAGGAAGAGGAAGACGACGACGATGAGGATCTGATCGCTCCCGACGACGTCGAAGCCGATCTGGACCGGATTCTCAAGGACCGCATGGTCGCCGCCGAGGACGAAGAGGATGAGGACGAGGACGAACCTCAGACCGACGATCGTGGCGAGGCCGTCGATGGTCTGCAGCCCAAGCGCGCCGACGAGACCTTGTGCGCGAGCTGCTTCCTGCTGGTGCGTTCAACCGCTCCCGGGTGCCCGGTCGAAGACGACAACTGCCCGATCTTCAACTGACGTGGTCGACCCGGAGGTCCGCTCCGCGTCGACCGACGACGTGACGTCGCTGTCGGACCTCGAGCTCGAGGCTCGCCATGCGCTGATCGACAGCCGGGGTGGTACACGTTGGTTGGAGACGCACCGGTCGCACTCGTGGTCGGATCTGATCGCCGACGGTGCTGCTTTGGTCGCTGTGCTCGATGACGTGCCGGTCGGCTACTTGGCCCTGGCGTTCGACGACCACGCCTCGGTGGCGACCGTCGTCGACGTGTTCGTGACCTCTGGGGCACGTGAGCTCGGGTTCGGCGATGCACTGCTGGCGGCTGGGATCGACCTCGCGCGTGGGCGTGGATCGACGTGGATCGAAGGCGAAGCGCTCCCGGGGGATCGCGACACGAAGAATCTCTACGAGCGGGCGCGCATCACGGCGCGCCTGATCGTGGTGTCGCGGCGGCTCTGACCGCCGACGGTCAGGTCGCTGCGTCGTCGCCGGCGTTGGTCGACACGTCGGTGTCGATCGCTGGTGCCGTGTCGGCGGCGTCGGTGACGTCGGCAGCAGCCTCGACCTCGACCTCGATCTCGACGTGGTCGGCCTCGGGCGCTGGTGGGGCCGTGTCGGCCAGTTCGTCGGCTGTCGCCGGCTGGACGATGTCCTGATCGGTGGTCAGGTCGGTGACGTCGGCAGCAGCCTCGACCTCGACCTCGACCTCGACGTGGTCGGCCTCGGGCGCTGGTGGGGCCGTGTCGGCCAGTTCGTCGGCTGCCGCCGGCTGGACGATGTCCTGATCGTCGGTCACGTCGGTGACGTCGGCAGCCTCGACCTCGACGGCCTCGACGACCTGGACCGCCTCGGTGGACGATTCGTCGCCGACGACCGGCGCGGGTGACGACTTGGGGGCCCGTTTGGCGCCCTCGCCCTTGTTGTCGCGCTGGCCCGGACGGGGTGCATCCTTGCGATCGCGGCCGTCCTGCTTGACGGGCTTCCCGCCGGGTCGCTGCGTGGGACGCAGCGGCTTGGGCATCGACGCCGACGGGTCGACGGTGACCTCGAACAGCTCGGCGACGTGGGGGAGCGCCGGCGCAAGCCGGGCGATCGTGGCGGTCAGCTCGTCGTTCACCACATCGGGTTTGCGGACCGGCTTGATCAAGGTCCGGATCGGCGAGAAGGCGGCTGCTTCGAGCATCGCCACCCAACGCTCGGGCGGGTCCATCGGGGCCAGCGACGCATTGGCGCTGTCGGAGAGCCGCTGGGCGATGTCGGTCGGGAACGGCACACCGGCCTTGGGCGGCTGCGACGACAGGCGCAGGGCGCGAATCACGCGCCCGACGGCCAAGGCGGCGTCGATGTCGCCGTACCAGACCTGGAGCTCCTGCTCCTGCTTGGTGGCGAGCACCTGCTTGAGCTGCTCGGCGACGGACCGCGTGGACTCGTCGCGAGTGACGATCGGGTCGGCGGAGGCCACCACCACGCTGCGCAGATCACGCAGGTCGAGGTCGTCGACCTGGGCGATCGCCGCATCGGCTCGGTCACGCCATTCGGCCACGCGCAGGCGCGGCATCAACTCTTCGGCGATCTTCAACACCGACGCCTCGGGCATCGTGGCGCGGCCCTCGGCGACGGCCCGCTCGTTCTCCTCACGAAGCCGCTGACGCACCGCACCCATGCCCTGCAGGGCGAGTTCGGCGATCGGCCGTTGCTCCTCCGGGAGCTGCTGGAGGACGGCGGTGCGATGTGTCTTGCCGGGACGCAGACGCTTGGGCTTGGGGCGTTGCGGCACTTCGGGGGGCGGGGTGAACGAGGGATTGCGGCGCGGGCCACGCTCGCCACCGGCGGGCCGGTCGCGACGGGGACGGTCTCCACCCTCGCGGGGCGCACCATCGCGCGGACCGCGGTCCCGGCGCTCGCCGCCACGGGCGTCGTCACGACGCGGACGGTCAGCGGTGTCGGCACCGCCCTCGGGACGCCGCTCGCCACGACGATTGTCGCGGTCACGACGCGGACGGTCGCCATCGCGGCGCGGCCGATCCCCTCGATCGCCACGGTCATTGCGATCTCGACGTGCACGCGTCTCGATCACCGGCTGGAATTCGCGCTCGGCCGGCAACAGGTCCAGCAGGTCTTGGCGGTCCTGCTTGGTGCGACCGCCCACCACGCCGAGCACGGTGATGCCTTCCAGCTCCTGTTCGACATCGACCTTGAGGACATCGCCCACCTTGGCATCGCCCGAGAGGACCGAGCCGTCGAGCACTCCCTTCGGTTGGCGCGCTCCAGCGGCGCGCCACGTCCAGGTGCCATCTGCGAGCGAACTGGTGAGTTCGATGTCGATCCGTCGAGACATGGTCTGCAACGGTATCGCCTCACGGCACCTCCTGCCTCGCCCGATCGGCGGCAACGCGTCTGCCGAACGAGACGCGACCCTCGGCGGACCGTTCCGGGTACGGTCTGCGACATGCCGATCTACGCCCTCGGAGACCAGCTGCCCGATATCCATCCCACCGCGTACGTGCACCCGGACGCAGTCGTGATCGGCTCGGTCACGATCGGCCCGGAGAGCTCGGTGTGGCCGGGTGCCGTGCTGCGTGGCGACGGAGGTTCGATCACGATCGGCGCCCGATCGAATGTGCAGGACAACTGCGTGATCCACACCACGGTCGGGGACCCGACCGTGATCGGGGATCGCTGCCTGGTCGGCCACCTCGTGCATCTCGAGGGCTGTGTCCTCCAGGACGACTCGATGGTGGGCAACGCAGCGATGGTGCTGCACCGCTCGGTGGTCGAGTCGTGGGCGATCGTCGCCGCCAACTCGGTCGTCTTGTACGACGTTGTGGTGCCATCCGGGTCGATCGCAGCGGGGTCCCCTGCGGTGATCCGCGAGGGCAGAGCGAGGCCCGAGATGATCGAAGAGGGTGTGCGCGAGTACGTCGCACGCGCCCACCGGTTCCGGACCGAGCTGCGCAGGTTGGCATGACGGTCGCGGTGACGGTCCTGGAGGTGCCGAGCGACGAAGCCGAACTCGCCGCCGACCGTTTGATGCAGGCGGGTGCCTTCGCCGTGGAGGAACGGCGTGCGGACGGTGGCCGTGTGAGCGTGCATGCCACGCTCGGTGCCCAAGCCACCGCTGAAGTTGGGCAAGGCCTGCCGGCAGGATGGCAGCTGCGGGTCGAACACGTCGACGAACGACCACTCGACAGCTGGCGTGCGTTCGTGGACCCGATCGAGGTCGCTCCCGATCTGGTGATCCGTCCGGCGTGGTTGCCACCGTTGGGCCGGCCGGGCGTGCGGGAGGTGGCGATCGAACCCGGTGCTGCATTCGGCCTCGGTGACCACCCGACGACCCGACTGTGCGCTGCGCTCGCGTGGCGGCTGTCTCGACCCGGCTGGCGGGTGCTCGATGTCGGCTGCGGGACGGGCGCGCTGGCGATCATCGCCGCCATGGCGGGCGCCCAGCTGGCGGTCGGCACCGACGTCGCCGAGGCTGCCGTGACGGCAACGCTCGACAATGCGGAGCGCAATCGGGTCGCTGACCGTGTCCAGGCGTTCAGGCAGCCGCTGGATGCGTTCGACACGCCGTTCGACCTGGTGCTCGCCAACATCCTCGCCCCGACGCTGATCGAGCTCGCCGACGACCTCGTGCGGCTCACGGCCCCGGACGCCACGTTGGTGATCTCGGGGATACTTGCCGGGCGTCACGACCACGTCGTGGCGGCGTTGTCACCGATGGTGGTGGTCGCCACACATGAGCTCGACGGCTGGGCGGCAGTCGAGCTGCGTCATCACCCCGGCGGCGCCGGCTGATCCCGGGCGAGCAGCGCCAGGATCGCTGCCCGGTGCGGTTGAGCGGGCACGGCGCCACGGACCGTCGTGGCCAGCGCTCCCGCTGCCGAGGCCCATCGGACGGCTGTCGGGAGTTCGTCGCCGGCGGCGAGCCTCGCCGCCAGGGAGCCACAGAATGCGTCGCCGGCGCCTGTGGTGTCGACCACATCGACGGCGAATGCCGGCAGGTGGAGCGGCGACGCGTCGGCGGTGTAGACGTCGACACCGTCACCCCCCTTGGTGACCACCACGGCTCTGCATCCGGCTGCCAGCAGCGCCTGCGGCCCACCCAGATCGACGATCTCGTGCTCGTTGGGCACGACCACGTCGCAGTGGCCGAGCACCTCGATGTCGATCGACGCAGCAGGCGCCGGATTCAGCACGGTGGTCGCTCCACGCTGTCTGGCGGTGATCAGCGCCGCCAGCACCACCTGGGGAGGGATCTCGCGTTGCACGAGCACGACCTCGCATTCGGGCAGTTGCGAGGGCATCGTGACGTGAGCATTGGCCCCGGGAACGACCACGATCGAGTTCTCGCCCGACCGATCGACGAGGATCAAGGCGCGTCCGGTCGGAGCGCGAACCTCGGCCAGCAAGGTGGCGTCGATCCCTTCGTCGGCGACGACCACACGCAGCTCCGCACCCGCCGCGTCATCGCCGACGGCACCCACGAAACTGACGCGAGCCCCGCTTCTCGCGGCGGCGACCGCCTGGTTCAGACCTTTGCCGCCCGGGTGCTCGGCATACTCCGAGCCGAGCACCGTCTCACCCGGCGCCGGGAGTCGGTCGGTGGTGGCGACGAGGTCGAGGTTGGCGCTCCCGACGACGCAGACGTCGAATCGCATACCGGTCGGGCGTCAGCCGACCGACCGTGCACGCACCCCGATCGGGGCGATCAGCCGGAACCCGGCTGCGTGGCGTTCGTCCTCGCTCTCGCCACCCCAGAAGCCGTACTCGTGCTGATCTCGGGCGAAGTTCCGACACATCGTTCGCACGTCGCAGCTGGCACACACTTCGCGGGCGGTGGCTTCGCGTCGCTCACGAGCCTGGGGGCGTTCCGCCGGGCTGGGGAAGAAGAGGTACGTCAGCCCTTTGCAGGCTGCGCTCGCCATCCAGTCGTCGTCGGTGCGCATCCGAGTGCTGATGATCTCGACTGCTGCCACCGTGATTCCCCCTTGCGCCGACGTGATTCGACACACGTCTCCGAATGCCGTGAACCACCATAGATCGATCTGATCGCTCAGTCAATTGTCGTCGCAAGAACAGCCTCGAGCCCGGCGATGAAGCGGTCGACGTCGGTCTGATCGGTGTCCCACGCCGTCATCCAACGCACCTGGTGGCGACTGGCGTCCCAATCCCAGAAGAAGCTCCACGCCTGCAAACGCGCCGCCACAACCGGATCCAGCACGGGAAACATGCTGTTGACGGCGGGGGAGGGACCGGCATCGGCACCGAGCAGTCCGGCCGCCGCGCCGTGGAGCGCGCTCGCCATCGCGTTCGCATTGCCGGCCAGATCGATCCAGAGTTCGTCGTCGAGCAGTGCGTTGAACTGCGCAGCGACGAATCGCATCTTGGAGGGGAGCTGTGTCACGGTCTTGCGCACGAAATGGCCACGGCTGCCGACCGCAGGATCGAGGAAGATCACCGCTTCCCCGCCCAACATGGCGTTCTTGGTGCCACCGAACGTGAGCACGTCGACCCCGGCGTCGACGGTGATCGCCCGCAGGCTGTCGATCCCGCCTCCCAGTGCGGCGACGGCGTTGGCGAGCCGGGCCCCGTCGAGGTGCACACGCATGCCGAGGCGGTGGGCGGTGTCACAGATCGCGCCGACTTCGTCGGGGAGGTACAGCGTGCCGAGTTCGGTGGCTTGGGTGATCGACACGATCGCCGGCTGGGCGTGGTGTGGAACGCCCAAGGCGTGTGCCTGCTGTTCGATCTGCTCGGGGGTGAGCTTGGCGTCGGACGTGGGGACGGCGATCAGCTTGACCCCGGCGACGCGTTCTGGTGCGCCCGTCTCGTCGACGTTGATGTGTGCCCAATCGGTGCAGACCACGGCGTCGCCGGGCCGCGCCAGTGCCGTGAGGGCGAACACGTTGGCACCGGTGCCGTTGAAGGTGAGGTAGGTTGCAACGGGTCGACCGAACAGTTCATCGAATCGGCGCTCACAAGCCCGGGTGATCTCGTCGTTGCCGTACGCCACCGCGTGCCCCCGGTTGGCCGCATGGATGGCATCCAACACGAGCGGATGGATGCCGGCGGCGTTGTCGCTCGAGAAATCGTGCTCGGGCGCTGGCGGGAACTGCATGGGTGCAGTATGGCCGCCCTCGTCCGGGCGGGGGCGTGTACGGTGTCAGCCGTGGAGGTCGCCGAGCGGATTCGCACCCAGGGCTCGACGCTCACGGTTGCCGAGCGGCGTGTCGCCGAGGCGATCCTGGCGTCGCCACAGGCGGTCGGATTCGGCACGGTCGCCGACCTCGCCGCCGCCGCCCAGGTCGGCGCCGCGTCCGTCGTCCGCCTCGCCGCCAAACTCGGTTTCGACGGCTTCTCGGACCTCCAGAGCTGCGTCCAACGCGACCTGATGCAGCAGCTGCGTCCCGCCGCCGAGCGGATTCGAGAGGCGACCGCAGCGGGACGCGACTCGCATCTGGCGGTGGAGCTGGGGAACATCCAGGCCACCCTCGACGCCGCCGACGAGCGCAGCCTCGACGAGCTGACCCACCGTCTGGCCGACCTCAGCCGTCCGGTGCGGGTGCTCTCCGGAGAGGCCACCGCAGGCGTCGCCCAGCAGTTCATCGCACAACTCCATCAACTGCGGGCCGGGGTCGACGTGATCATCGGCTCCGATGTCGCCGTGCGACGCGAGGTGGCGCTGCTCGACAGCCGCTCGACGGTGATCCTGATCGACCTGCGACGCTACGAACAGTGGGTGCTCGATGCCCACCAGATGATCCGTGGGCGTGGGGTGTGGTCGGCGGCGTTGACGGATTCGGTGTTGTCCCCGATCGCCGCCGGGGCCGACGAGACCTTCCTCGTCACCGCCGGCTCCGCCGGCCCGTTCGACAGCCACGTCGGCACGCTCGCCTTGCTGAACTTGATCGCCGTGCGGGTCGCCGACGAGATGCGCGCCTCGGCCGCCGGGCGGCTGGCGAGCATCGAAGCTGCCTGGGCCGAGCACGGTTCGCTCAGCGACGGCAGCTGACGGCAGGCGCTCGTCGCTAGCCTCGATTCGATGTCCCAGCTGACCGTCGCGTCCAACGTCGCCGCCGAGGCGTCGCGCCGCCGCACGTTCGCGATCATCAGCCATCCCGACGCCGGCAAGACCACGCTGACCGAGAAGTTCCTGTTGTACGCCGGTGCGCTCAACGAAGCCGGTGCGGTGCATGCCCGTGCCGGACGGCGTGCGGCGACCAGCGACTGGATGGAGATGGAGCAGAAGCGCGGCATCTCGATCACGTCGACGGCGCTGTCGTTCGACTACCGGGGCTACCAGCTCAACCTGCTCGACACCCCCGGCCACCGCGACTTCTCCGAGGACACCTATCGCGTGCTGGCGGCCGTGGATGCAGTCGTCATGGTGCTCGACAGCGCCAAGGGGATCGAGCCGCAGACGCTCAAGTTGTTCGAGGTCTGCCGGTCGCGATCACTGCCGGTGATCACGTTCCTGAACAAGTACGACCGGCCCGGCCGCGAGCCGCTCGAGCTGCTCGACGAGATCGAGCGTCAGATCGGGCTGCGGCCCACACCGGCGACCTGGCCGGTCGGGATCGCCGGGGACTTCCGGGGGGTCATCGACCGCCGGACCGGCGAGTTCACACGCTTCACAAGGACCACGCGGGGGAGCGCGATCGCTCCGGAGGAGTTGGTCGACAGCGAGCGGGCAGCGGCCGAAGAGGGCAGGTCGTGGACCCACGCCCAGGACGAGTCGGGGCTGCTCGAGGCGATCGGCGCCGACGTCGATCTCGAATCGTTCCTGGCCGGTGAGTCGACACCGGTGTTCGTCGGGTCGGCGCTCACCAACTTCGGCGTGCGGCACGTGCTCGACGCGATCGTCGATCTGGCCCCGCCGGCGCTCCCTCGACTCGACATCGAGGGGGATCCACGTCCACTCGAGGATGATTGTTCGGCGTTCGTCTTCAAGGTCCAGGCCAACATGGATCGCTCGCACCGCGACCGGATCGCCTTCGTGCGGATCTGCTCGGGTCGGTTCGAACGCGGCATGGTGCTCACCTGCAACCGCACCGGCAAGCCGTTCGCCACCAAGTACGCCTCGACGGTGTTCGGCGCCGAGCGCAGCACGGTCGAGGAGGCGTACCCGGGCGACGTGGTCGGTCTGGTCAACGCCACCGGCCTGAACATCGGCGATTCGCTGTACGAGCACTCCCAGGTCGAGTTCCCGGCGATCCCACGCTTCGCGCCCGAGGTGTTCGCCAGCGCCCGCCCACTCGACACCGGCAAGATGAAGCAGTTTCGCAAGGGCCTCGCACAACTCGACGAAGAGGGCGTCGTGCAGGTGCTGCGCGATCCGTCGTTCGGCGACGCGGCGCCGGTCCTGGCCGCCGTCGGGCAACTCCAGTTCGACGTGTTCGCCGATCGGCTGGACGTGGAGTTCAACGCCCCCAGCGAGATCGTGTCGGCCCCCTACGACGCGATCCGATTCACCGACGAGGACAGCGCCAAGCGTCTGCGCGAGATCGGTGGGATCCGGATCATGCAGCGCGGGGACGGACGGCTGGTGGCGTTGTTCGAGAGCCGGTACCGGCTGCAACGGCTCGAGAACGACGAACCGGAGCTGACGCTGGCCACGATCACCGCAGGGTGATCGTCGACGACTACGGCTGAACGGGCTCGTGCGGGTACACGCTCGGCGGCTGCAAGAGCCGCCGTTGGCGGTCGGTGAACAGACCTGAGCTCGCCAGCTCGGCCAGGACGGATGTGTATCCGGTGCCCCATGTGGAGTGGCCCGGGCAGTATTTGAACAGCAACGCGCGCCGCTCGTGATCGGCGGTCCATCGCGACGTGCCGTGTGTGAGCCCCTCGGTGAAGAACACCACATCGCCGGCCTGCAATGCGACGTCGACGACCCAGCTCGCTGGGGTGTCGCTCGGCCTCGGGAAGTTGGCGCGGTGGCTCCCGGGGACGCAGCAGAATCCGCCGGCGCCACGTGGATGGTCGACCAATGCCCATTGCGCCACGACGAGACCGTTGAACATGCGACCACCGCGCACGTCGTAGAACTGAGCCGGATCATGAGGTGTGCCACCGCCGTGCAATCCGAGCCCGCCCGTGCCGGGGGCCATGACGATCCCGTAGGCGTGGTCGAGCCGTACGAATGAACCGCACATCTCGACGATCGGGGCCAGTACGGCGTCGTGGTCGAGCAGGTCGCGGAACACCTGGTCGCGATCCATGAAGCCGCGGAAACGCTGACTGTCGATGCTGGCGGCGGGGGAGGGGAGCCGCAGCGCGTCGACGGCGCCGTTGAGTGCGGTCAGCTCCTGGTCATCCAGCGCATCATGTCGAACGACGTACCCGTACAGGTCGAAGAAGTATCGCTCGTGGTCGGTGAGCGGCTGCACCTGGCTCATGCACGAAGCGTAGGTGGCGGGCGCGTGACGACGGACCATCCATCCGCGTCAAGGACACGGCGTCACACGATCATTTCGTCATGACGGAATCCAGTCCTCCCGCCGAGTGGGAGCAGCGGTCGCGGTGTCGGTGGTGCCGGCGTGTGCTGCCGGCGCGCAGCGGTCCGGGGCGGCCGAAGCAGTTCTGCTCACAGCGGTGCCGCCAGTGGGATTGGGTGGCCCGCCAGCGCGCCAGGGAGTTGGCGTTGAGCGACGGAGAGTTGGTGATCGCTCGTGACGAACTCGATCGACTGCACGATGACCTGTACGTGCTGGCCTGCGCGGTCGATGACACCGAACGCGATCTGGCCGATGCCGGGCCGAAGGCGGGCAAGGACGAGCTGCGACGGATCCTGATGTGGCTCGTCGATGCAGCCACACCGCTCCGAGACCGCGAACTCTCCGCACCCACCGGTCAAGCCGAATGACGTCATGACAAGGCGGGCGAGGTCGTCGCTGGGTCGTCGCGAGGTCGGCGCGAGGTCGTCGCTGGCGTCGTCGCTCGCGGGTGCACGCCCGGCCCTCAGCGCCCCGCCGAGCTAGCCTGAGCGTGATGAAACGGACCAGCGTGGCGCATCTGAACTGCTCGGTCGCCCAGACCCTCGACGTGGTGGGCGAGTGGTGGACGTTGCTCGTCATTCGCAACCTCATGTTCGGCCAGCGCCGGTTCGAGGTGATCCAGAGCGATCTCGGGATCGCCCGCAACATCCTCAGCGATCGGCTCGGCACGCTCGTCGAGCACTGCATCGTCGACCGGGTCAAGTACCAGGATCACCCCGAGCGGTTCGAGTACCGCCTCACCGACAAAGGTCGCGACCTGTTCTCTGTGATCGCCGCACTGATGGCGTGGGGCGACAAGTGGGCGGCACCGCTCGGTAAGCCGATCGATCTCGTGCACTCGTGCGGGCACGTGGCGACGCCGACGGTCGTATGCGACCACTGTGGCGGGGCGCTCGACCTGCGGTCGGTGAAAGCCACGGGCGGACCCGGCTGGGCGCGCGCCGGTGGCGACAAGCCCGGCCGCTGACCGCGCCGGGCAACAGACCGCGCCGGCAACAGATCAGTCCGTTGCATGATGCAATGCTGTGGTCTACCATCGCCGCATGAGCGACGAGACGAGCCAGCACCGCCCCGAGTTCGAGGCGCCGGCATCGGTGGCATCCTCCGCAGCCGAGTGGCACCCGACCGCCTGCATCCTGTGCGAGTGCAACTGCGGGATCGAGATCCGGCTCGGCGGTGACACCGGCACCCGGTTCGAGCGCATCCGCGGCGACAAGGCACACCCGGCGTCGCAGGGGTACACGTGCGAGAAGGCGCTCCGGCTCGACCACTACCAGCACCAGCCGCGGCTGACATCGCCGTTGCGACGCGGCGCCGACGGCACGTTCGAGGAGATCGACTGGGACACGGCGATCGATGAAGTCGCCGCCCGCTTCGCCGAGGTGCGCGACGCCCACGGCGGCGAGTCGATCTTCTACTACGGCGGTGGCGGGCAGGGGAACCATCTCGGCGGCGGCTACAGCGGCGCCACCCTGCGCGCCCTCGGTAGCCGCTACAAGGCGAATGCGCTCTCGCAGGAGAAGACCGGCGAGTTCTGGGTGAACGGCAACATGCTCGGCGGTGGCGTGCGGGCCGATCTCGAGCACGCCGAGGTCGCGCTGTTCATCGGGAAGAACCCGTGGCAGAGCCACGGCTTCCCACGGGCGAGGACCGTGCTGAAGGAGATAGCCAACGATCCGGCGCGGGCGATGATCGTGATCGACCCGAAGCGCAGCGAGACCGCCGAGCTGGCCGAGTACCACCTGCAGGTGAAGCCCGGCACCGATGCCTGGTGCCTCACCGCGATGGTGGCCGTCCTCGTGCAGGAGGGGCTGGTCCGTCGGGCCTGGGTCGACGAGCACACCACGGGCTTCGACGAGATCGTCGGCGAGTTCGAGACCGTCGACGTGGCCGACGCCGCGGCACGGTGCGGTGTCGACGTCGAACTGCTCCGGTCCGCCACCCGACGGCTCGCCGCTGCCGCGAGCGTGGCGGTGTTCGAGGACCTCGGCATCCAGATGAATCGCAACAGCACGCTCAACAGCTGGCTGGAGAAGCTGCTGTGGGTGCTCACCGGCAACTTCGCGATCCCGGGCGGGCAGTACATGCCGACGTCGCTCGTCAGCCTGGTGCGCAGTGTTGCTCCGAAGCCGCCGGGCACGCCCGAGAACGTCTCGCCGGTGGTCGGCGCCAAGATCATCAGCGGGCTCGTGCCGTGCAACGTGGTGCCCGACGAGATCCTCACCGACCATCCGCGCCGCTACCGGGCGATGCTCGTCGAGAGCGGCAACCCCGCCCACTCGCTGGCCGACAGCGGTCGCATGCGCGAGGCGTTGCAGGCCCTCGACCTCGTGGTCGTGATCGACGTCGCGATGACCGAGACGGCCAGGCTCGCCGACTACGTGCTGCCCGCCCCGACGCAGTTCGAGAAGTGGGAAGCGACGTTCTTCAACTTCGACTTCCCGCACAACGTGTTCCATCTCCGCAAGCCGGTGCTGCCGCCTCCTGACGGCGTGCTGCCCGAGCCCGAGATCCACGCCCGTCTGTGCGAGGCGCTCGGCGCGGTCCGCCCGGAGCAGATCGCCCCGCTGCGCGAGGCGGCCGAGCGCAGCCGGGCCGAGTTCGCTACCGCGTTCTTGGCGGCGACCGCCGCCGACCCGACGCTCGGCGCGATGGCACCCGTTGTGCTGTACCGCGCACTCGGGCCTACGCTGCCCGGCGGGGCGGCGTCGGCCGCACTGCTGTGGGGTGCTGCTCACCGCTGCGCACTCGGGTTCGAGTCGTCGGTGCGAGGGGCCGGCTTCACCGGCGAGGGGCTCGAGCTCGGCGAGGCGCTGTTCGACGCAATCCTGACCGGCCACCACGGCGTCAACTTCACCGATGACGACTGGGACGCCGTGTGGCCGCGGGTGCAGACCGACGATCAGCGCATCCATCTCGCCATCCCCGAGTTGGTCGCCGAACTGGCGGGCCTCGCCGACGAGGCGCAGATCACCTCGGTCGAGTTCCCCTACGTGCTGTCGGCGGGCGAGCGGCGCTCGTTCACCGCCAACACCATCATCCGTGACGCCACCTGGCGCAAGCGAGATGCCGAGGGCGCGCTGCGCATCGGACCGATCGATGCGCAGGTGCTGGGTGTCGAGTCGGGTGGTCGCTTGCGGATCGTCACGTCGCGCGGTCAGGCGGAGGTGCGCGTGGAGGTGTACGACGGCATGCAGGCCGGGCACATCGCGCTGCCGAACGGACTGGGACTCGACGAACGCGACGGCGCGCAGCTGTCCCGCGTCGGGGTCGCGCCGAACGACCTCACCGACAACCGGCTCCGCGACCCGATCGCCGGGACGCCGTGGCACAAGAGCGTGCCCGCCCGTCTCGAACCTGTTCGCTGACGGGTCGAGTACGTCGGGACGAGCACGAACTCTCCGCACCCACCGGACACGCCGAATAACGTCATGACGATATAGACGGGTGTTGCGCTATTCTGAGGGAGAGCGGTGTATCGATGGCGTGGCGGTTCAGCGCACCGTGAAGCCGGCACCAACGGGAACCGGATGGAGCCTGATGTCGCGAGAAGCGTGATGTCGTGAGCCTGGCTGCGATCTGCGCGTCCGGGGTCGCGAACGCGAAGGGACCTGCACGCGACGTGAGCGCCGGCTGGACCTGTTCATCCGGCCAGGGACGCTTGAATCAGCCGGCAGCCTGGTCGCAGGTCGTCACCGCCCATAATGTCGGTTATGTCAAGTAGGCCGCTCGCGCCCTGACATGGTTCTGGGAATCGTCAAGACTGGCTCCTCTTCTCTTCCTACGTGGCGGGCGTCGCACGGTGTGGAAGGCCACGGAATGGGTAGAGCGTGGGGTTCGGGCCGCCGATACCCATCTGTCCGCTGCGCAGGAGGTTGCGATGACGATCAAGCTCAACTCGAGGTTCGGAGCGCGCCGGGTCGGCGCATGCGTGTTTGCCCTGGCATTGCTCTCCCCCGTCTCGTTCGCCAGCGGTGCGGTCGTCGCCGAGGGCGCGGTCGTCACCGGCCTGGCGCAGGGCGCACGCGGCGATGCCGTCAAGGCCGTCCAGCAGGCGCTGATCGCTCAGGGCATCCAGGTGGCCGGCGGCGCTGATGGTGTGTACGGTCCGGGTACCGCCGCTGCCGTGAAACAGTTCCAGTCGTCGAGGGGCCTGGCTGCAAGCGGATCGGTCGACGACGCCACGGCGTTGGCGCTCGGTTTGGCGAGCAGTCCGCTGCTCGGCCTGACGCAAGGCCAGCGTGGAGACCAGGTCAAGGCGCTCCAGCAACGCCTGATCGATCTCGGTGTCGCCGTTCGCGGCGGCGCCGACGGCGTGTTCGGCGCCGGCACAGCGGCGGCGCTGTCGACCTTCCAGACGTCCAAGGGACTGGCGGCATCGGGTCGCGTCGACGAGCAGACGGCGGCCGCACTCGGTGGTGTGTCGGCTTCACCGGTGAGCGCGCCGCAGCCGCAGCCGCCGGCACCGACTGCACCGGCGGCGGTCGTGGCCGTCGGTGCTCGTGGCGATGCGGTCAAGACGGTCCAATCGCAACTCGCGGCGGCCGGGTTCGCCGGCGTCGGCAAGATCGACGGGATCTTCGGCGCTCGGACGTCGGCTGCCGTGGTCGCGTTCCAACAATCGGTCGGCTTGCCGGCCACGGGCTCGGTCGACGCCGCGACCGCCCAAGCATTGGCGGCGGCAGCGACTGGTTCGACCGGTGGCGGGAATCCTCAGTCGGCCCTGCTCGGGCTGGCGGTTGGTGCTCGTGGTGACGCCGTGATGACGCTCCAGCGGGCGTTGATCGCGGCGGGTGTGAGCGTTCGCGGAGGAGCCGACGGTGCCTTTGGATCCGGCACCAAGACGGCGCTGATGTCCTACCAGCAGGCGAACGGTCTGGCAGCGTCGGGCACCGTCGACGAACCGACGGCGAGTGCGCTGGCCTCGGGCAAGACGGTCACCGCCAGTCCGTCCGGGATGGTCGGTTTGGCCTCCGGGGCCGCCGGCGCCTGGGTGAAGGCGCTCCAGGACGCGCTGATCAAGGCCGGCGTCGCCGTCCGCGGTGGCGCCGACGGGATCTACGGGTCGGCCACCTCGCAAGCAGTCGCCGCGTTCCAAGTGGGGCAAGGGCTGCCCTCCACCGGCAAGGTCGACGACGCCACGGCGGCCGCCCTGGCGAATCCCAAGCCACCCGCCACCCCGTCCACACCGTCGACCCCGACCGGTGGCTTTCCGGTGTTCGGTGAGAAGGGCGTTCGGGTGACGGCGTTGCAGTCGGCGCTGATCAATGCCGGCCTGGTCGTGCGCGGCGGGGCGGACGGCGACTACGGCCCGGGGACGAGTGCCGCAGTGATGGACTTCCAACGTGCCCACGGTCTCTCGGCCACCGGCAAGGTCGACGATGCCACGGCAGCCGCGCTCGGGCTCACCCCTGCCGAAGCTCCCGCAGCAGTGGACCCCGCAACGGTGTCGATCACCACCTTCCCGGTCCAGGGGCGGTGCTACTTCGGCGACAGCTACGGGTACCCTCGCAGCGGCGGGCGAACGCACCTCGGAGTCGACATCATCGCCCCGGCAGGCAAACTGCTGTACGCCGTGGCCGACGGCACGATCACGAAGGTCTACGCCGACTACCCCGGCTCGCTCTCGGGCAACGGGGTGCGGCTCACCACGAGTGACGGCACCTACTTCTTCTACGCCCACATGACGGGCGTCGGTCCGGGCATCGCCGAAGGGGCGTCGGTGAAGGCCGGCCAGGTCGTCGGGACCGTCGGGCGTACCGGCAGCGCCGGCACCAACCACCTCCACTTCGAGATCCATCCCGGTGGCGGCTCGGCGGTCAATCCGTACCCGATCGTCAAGGCGGTCGACGCCTGCAACGTGGTCGACCCGCTCCCCCAGTGACGCGCCGGGCGCCGGCACCGGGCACCTACGCTGACGCCATGTCGCACGCCGCCACAGTGGACCAACGCGGTACCACGGTCGATATCCAACTCAGCCCTGCCCACTGCACCTGGCCCGAGTTGCGCGAGGCAACGCTGATCGCCGAGCAACGCGGTTTCGCCGCCGTGTGGGTGTTCGACCATCTCGGAGGTGTGGCACTCGGCGGCACCACGATGTTGGAGTGCTTCACGTGGTTGGGCGCCTTGGCCGAGGCCACGTCGCGGATCCAGTTGGGTGCGCTGGTCGTCAACGTCTGGAACCGCGAGATCGGCACGCTCGTCAGCGCTGCGGCATCGGTGGCGATCATCAGCGGTCGCCAGGTGCACCTCGGCCTCGGGGCCGGCACCTCACCTGACAGCCGCTGGGCCACCGAGCAGCATGCCGTGGGACGCCTGCTCGAGCCGTCGCTCGAACTGCGCCACGCTCGCGTCGAACAAGCGCTCGATCTGATGCACCGGGAGTGGGTCGGCGAGCGCAGCGAAGCCTTGTCGACGTTTCCCCGACCGCTTCCCCGACCGAGCCGGATCGTGGGCGTCAACAGCGTGCGTCTGAGCCGGATTGCCGGCCGCCTCGCCGACGGGATCAACGTGGCGTGGCCGCACCCCCGGCGAGACGAGTTCCTGGACGCAGCACACGAGGCGGCTGGCGGACGGCCCTTCGTGCGCACCGCCTGGGCGTTCTACGACGTCGACCTGCTCGACCCGGAGCATCCCGAACGGATGGCGATGACCACCGCCGGGATCGACCGGCTGATCCTCGCCGACCTCGGCCGACCTGTCCTGCTCGACACATGAAACCCTCCCGGTCCGCGATCGGGCCCGCTCCCCCACCACTCCCCTGGGTCCGCCGCGGCGCTGTGCTCCGGCTGGGTACGACGAGCCTGCTGGCCGCTGTCGTGCTGGGGGCGTGTTCGTTCGGCGTGCGCCCTGCCAGTTACCGGGACGTGACGGCGTCGGTCTCGGTCGTGGTGCTCGACGAACTGGGCCAGCCCGTACCGGCCGCAGTGTTCACCACGAACGCCGGACGCGAGCGGCGCGCCGACTCGCTCGGCGTCGTCCACCTCGAACTCTCCCAGCCCGTGGCAGGGGTGCTCACGGCTCCGGGGCGCTTGGCCGAGCCGCTCACGCTGTCGCCCACGGACGCCACGGTGCCGATCCGGCTGCTCGACCGCGAGGGTCCGAACGGCACCCGGTCCGTCTTCCACTTCGGCGGCGACACGATGCTCGGGCGCCGCTACCAGGAACCGATCCGGTCGGGCACCGCTCGCGCCGACGACAACCAGTCGGCCCGCGACGTCGTCTCAGACCTGGCGCCGCTGCTGGGCGCCGCCGACGTCACGGTCGTCAACCTGGAGACGGTCGTCGGATCGATCCCCGAGGCAGAGGCGTATCCCGGAAAGCGGTTCCTCCTGCAGTCACCGCCCCAGATCACCGCCGCCATCGACGAGATGGGAGTCGACCTGGTCACGCTCGCCAACAACCATGCCAGGGACTGGCTGGAACCCGGCGTGAGCTCCACGACGACGTTGCTCGACGCAGCAGGGATCCCTCACATCGGTGCCGCGCTCGACGAAGTCGATGCCCGTCGCGGCACGGTGATCGACGTCGACGGCCACCGTCTCGGTGTGGTGGCGATCGACACCGTCGATGGCGACGGCGTCAACGACCTGTTGCCGCTCCCCACCGACCTCCCGCAGACTCGCGAACCGGGCACCGAGTGGCAGTACGAGGATCGCCAGTTCGGGTTCGGTCGACCGGGCGAGGCCGGCTACATGGCGCCTGGCGGCCGGTGGGCAGGCGAGGCGTGGCAGGAGTTCACCTCGATCGAGGCGTCCGTCCCCGCTGATCGGTCAGCGGAGCTCTGGACGGAGCTGACAGCGCCCGGCGCCTACCCCGAGCTGCAGGACTGGGTGGCACGGCGTGGCCACGGCGGCGCCGCCGAGTACGACCGCGATGCGTTGGGCGCCGAGATCGCCCGCCTGCGAACCGAGGGTGCCGAGACGGTGGTCGTCCAGTTCCACGGCGGCTTCCAGTTCACCAATGCGCCCAGCAGCGGCCTGCGCTCCCTGAGTCGATCTGCGATCGACCTCGGGGCGGATCTGGTGGTGAGCCACCACCCGCACGTGCTGCAGGGCGCCGAGTGGTATCGGGGTCATCTGATCGTCTACAGCCTGGGCAACCTGGTGTTCGACCAGAACTTCCATGTCACCTATCCGACCGCATTCCTGCGCGTCGTCGTCGACGCATCAGGGCTGGTCGACGCACGATTCGAGCCGCTCCTGATCGATTCCTATCGGCCCGTCCCGGCCGCCGGCGACGCAGCGGTGAGGATCGTGCGCCTGCTGTCGGCGCGATCGCAGGTGCAGGCTGTCAGCACCCCGGCGGACGGTCTGCACGTCAAGTCGGTCCAGATCGAGTCGCTCCCCGAAGGATTCCAACCAGCCGGAATCGAACTCGATCATGGCACCGGCCGAATCCTTGCCGGCCCCCAATACGAAATCGGGACCGTCCAGGTCGAGCGTGGGTCCACCGCACTGCCCGAGTGCACCGTGATGCGTGTCAACGACCTCCCCGCCGGCGTGCGGTACGGCGTCGACCTGTTGGCGTGGGGATCGTTCGACGACGGACTGGCGGACCGTCAGCGTCGGCGTCCGTTGCACTGGCTGCTGCCGCCAGGCGACGAATGGGATCTGGTCGAAGGAACCGACGGGCAGGCCGACGACGCGATCCGGCTGATCGCCCAGTCCAACGACAGCGTCGAGACCCGTTACGTCTCGCTGGTGGCCAGGCAGGAGCACGAGTACTGGCTCGCCGATGGCAGCGGACCCGCCGACGGTGTGCCCACCTACTCGCTCGTGGTGCGTGCCCGCGTGGTGGGCGACGCCGTCCCGGTGGCGACGATCTCGACCTATCGCATGGAGGACGAGGACGGCACCCAGGAACCCGAGACCACCAGGCTCTCCACGACGTCGTTGCCGCTCGCCGTCGCCCTCGATGGGCAGTGGCACGAGTTGGCGATCGATCTGGATCCCGAACTCACGGTGCAGCAGGGCGACGTGCCGATCGACGGGATGTCGCTCGCGTTCGAGATGCCGGCCGCATTCCGGGCCACCTTCGATCTCGACGACGTGCGGCTGATTGAGTGGCGTCCGGCACCGTCCACCGATCTCCCGATCTGGAGCGAGGTCGACGCGCTTCGCGGAGAGGCTCCGGCCGCAATCACGGTGCCGACCGTGGACTGCGACAGCGAGTAGCGTCTGCCCCGTCGCAGAACCCGCCGGGAGAGTCGACGGCCATCCGGTCGCCGACGCCGAAGGAGCAACCGCCCCAGGAATCTCTCAGGCAACCGGACCGTCGGGTGAGGCAACGCTGGAAAGCAGTCGGGAGTCCCGTGCACGGTGGCGGTTCGCTCGGCTCGCCGACGGGGAAAGTCTGTGTGCAGGCGAAACTCTCAGGCATCGACGACAGCGTGGGGCGCCGTTCCCACGCGCCAGTGCCCGATCCGGAAGGATGTCCCACGTGACCCCCAGCTTGCAGTCGTTGTTCGACGACCGATTCGATCGCCGCCACATCGGGCCCAGCCCGTCCGATGTCGATGCCATGCTGGCGGTGATCGGAGTCGAATCGCTGGACGAGTTGATCGACCGCGCGGTTCCCGACTCGATTCGGTTGGTCGCGCCGCTGGAACTGCCCGATCCAGTGAGCGAGGTCGACGCCCTGGCTGCGCTGCGAACCCTGGCGAGCCGGAACCGGCGCGTGACGAGCCTGATCGGTGCCGGGTACTACGGCACCGTCACGCCGGCGGTGATCCTGCGCAACGTGCTCGAGAATCCTGCTTGGTACACGGCGTACACGCCGTACCAACCGGAGATCAGCCAGGGCCGTCTGGAAGCGTTGCTGAACTTCCAGACGATGGTGGCCGACCTGACCGGCCTCGACATCTCCAATGCCTCGTTGCTGGATGAGGCGACTGCCGCGGCCGAGGCGATGACGATGGCGCGCCGGATGAGCAAGAACCGGACCGACCGCTTCTTCGTCGAGTCCGATGTGCACCCCCAGACCCTCGCCGTGTTGGCGACCCGCGCCGAGCCGACTCGGGATCGAACTCGTGGTCGGTACCGCCGCCGATCTGGTCGTCGGCGACGTGTTCGGCCTGTTGCTCGGCCATCCCACTTCGAGCGGCGCCGTCGTCGACTGGACCGACACGATCGCCGAGGCGCGCGCGGCCGGTGCCGTCACGGTGGTCGTCACCGACCTGCTGGCGTGCGTGCTGCTGCGCTCCCCCGGCTCGATGGGCGCCGACATCGCCGTCGGATCGGCCCAGCGATTCGGCGTCCCGATCGGCTTCGGTGGACCGCACGCAGGCTTCATGGCGGTCCGTGAATCGGCAACGCGTTCGTTGCCTGGGCGCTTGGTCGGCGTGAGCACCGACACGGCGGGCCGCCCTGCGCTGCGCCTCGCGCTCCAGACCCGCGAGCAGCACATCCGCCGCGAGAAGGCCACCTCCAACATCTGCACCGCCCAGGTGCTGTTGGCGAACATCGCCGGCCTCTATGCCGCCTGGCACGGTCCGGACGGGTTGCGCAGGATCGCCTGGCGGGTCCATGGGTTGGCGTCGCTCGCGCACCGGATGATCACACGACTCGGCGGTGCGACCCGGCACCAGCAGGTGTTCGACACGGTCACCGTCGACCAGGTCGATGCCGACGACCTGCTGGCCCGGTTCCTGGCCATTGGTTACAACGTGCGACGGATGAGCGCGACGTCGATCGCGATCTCGTTCGACGAGACCAGCACGATCGCCACCGTCGACGACGTCGTGCGCGTGATCACCGGTACGTCGCTGCCCGACGACGCGGTGAGCGGATCATCGAGCTCGCTCGGGGACGACATGCTCCGGACCGACGACATCTTGCCCCAGGCGGTGTTCCGCAGCCATCACAGCGAGCACCAGATGTTGCGGTACCTGCGCCGTTTGGCGGACCGCGACCTGGCGCTCGATCGCACGATGATTCCGCTCGGATCCTGCACGATGAAGCTCAACGCCACGTCCGAGATGATTCCCATCAGCTGGCCGGAGTTCGCCGACATCCACCCGCTCGCACCCGAGGATCAAACGCTCGGATACCGGACGATGATCGCCCAGCTGGAGGCCGCGCTGTGCGAGATCACCGGCTACGACGCAGTGAGCCTGCAGCCGAATGCCGGGAGTCAGGGCGAGTTGTCCGGCCTGTTGGCGATCCGTGCGTACCACCGCAGCCGAAACGAGATCGACCGACGAGTGTGCCTGATTCCGTCCAGCGCCCACGGCACGAACGCGGCGAGCGCCGTGATGGCCGGCATGGAGGTGACGGTGGTGCGCTGCGACGACGACGGCAACGTCGACCTCGACGACCTGCGCGCCAAGGTCGACGGCGCCGGGAATCGCCTGGCAGCGGTGATGGTGACCTACCCGTCGACCCACGGGGTGTTCGAGGCCGGGATCGTCGAACTGTGCGAGATCGTGCACGCCGGCGGCGGACAGGTGTACGTCGACGGGGCCAACTTGAACGCGCTGGTCGGCCTCGCCAAGCCGGGCCACTTCGGGGCCGACGTGAGCCACCTCAACCTGCACAAGACGTTCTGCATCCCGCACGGTGGCGGCGGGCCTGGTGTCGGTCCGGTCGCCGTGCGATCCCATCTGGCACCGTTCCTGCCGGGTGACCCGGCCGGTGCCGTGCTCGGCGACGCGGTCGGCGCCGTGTCCGCCGCCAGGTTCGGCTCGGCGGGGATCCTGCCGATCCCGTGGATGTACATCACGATGATGGGCGCGGCGGGCCTGGAACGAGCCACGCGGGTGGCCATCCTCGCCGCCAATTACGTCGCCAAACGGCTCGATTCGGCGTTCCCCGTGCTGTACACCGGCCCCGGTGGCCATGTCGCCCACGAGTGCATCCTCGATCTGCGCACGATCACCAAGCAGACCGGCGTGACCGTCGACGACGTCGCCAAACGGTTGATCGACTTCGGGTTCCACTCCCCCACGATGAGTTTCCCGGTCGCCGGCACGCTGATGGTCGAGCCCACCGAGAGTGAGGATCTCGGCGAACTCGACCGCTTCTGCGAGGCGATGCTGGCGATCCGGCGGGAGATCGACGAGATCGCCGCCGGTGCGATCTCGGTCGACGACAGCCCGCTGCGGTACGCGCCGCACACCGCCCAGGATCTGCTCGGAGACTGGACTCGCCACTACTCGCCGACGGTCGGGGCTTATCCCGGGCGGCGAGTCGGGCCCGGACAAGTACTTCCCGCCGGTGTCGCGGATCGACGGCGCCTACGGCGACCGCAACCTCGTGTGTAGCTGTGAGCCGCTCGAGGCGTACCAGACCTGATCGGGCTGTCACCCGTCCGGGTGGCCACGATCGAATTCCACTCGTGGAGGTGCGAAACGAGGCGTCGGCTGAACGATCACGGTTAGCGTGGCGCCGTGCGGCCACTCCCTGAACGTTTCCGGGCGAATCCTCGCGTCTGGACGGCATTCGGTGCCGGTGTGGCCGTGATGGCCGCCGTGATCGTTGCGGTCCTCGTGGTCGGAGGTGACGACTCGCTGCAGTCGTCGGATGCACTCAATGTGGCCGTGTCGGGGTCGGTGACCTCGGTCGCCGTGGCCACCACCTCGATGCCGACCGCGAGCGCATCGGCGACGTCGACCACGCCGACTCCGACCGCAGTCGACGCGCCACCGCCGGGTCCGACCAGCACGGTCGACATCGACCAGGAGTACCAGCTCGATGTCGACGGCGAGATCCCGGCGGTGCGGGCCCGCCCGATCCCCGAGGACAACTCCGACGAGGCGCCACCGACGACGGTCACTCCCCCACCGTGGGCAGCCAGCACACGAACGACTGCAGGTGGATACCTGGGTGCCGATGTGGGGTGCGCCGACGACCTCTCGGCTGCATCGTTGGACGCCTTGTTCGCCGACCGCCTCGGCCCGCTGTTGGGTTGGGACTATCAACACGTGTACCCACTCGGCGGTGACCAGTACCTGTGGTTGTTCCAGGACGCATTCCTCGATCACACCGGTCAGGTGTCGACGCTCACCAACGCCCGGTTCGTCCACAACGCAGCGTTGTTGCAGACCGGGAAGTGTTTCACCCTGCTGCACGGCGGTACGGCCGAACAAGCCGCTCCCTTTCGAGCCCGGCGACGGCAGTGCGACCACGCGCCCGATGGTTCTGGCCGATGGGCGGCGAAGTGTCGGGCAATCAGATCTGGGTGTTCTGGGCCGAGATGGTCAAGGACTCCTACGATCCGGCTCCGCCCGACGGGCTCGGCTGGCACCCCAATCGCGTCTATCTCGCCGGCTACGACCGCCAGACACTGGCCAGGGTGTATTTCGCCCAGGCGCAGGACCCTGGCGTGAACCCGATCTTCGGCTACGCCGTCGCCAGCGACGCCACCTACAGCTACCTCTTCGGCAACACCTTCGAGCAGAACCTCGTCCGCGAAGGCGGGTTCTGGAGCGGGGCCCACACGGCGACCGCAGATGTGGTTGGCCCGGGTGCCTCGCGGCCAGCTGACGAGCCGTCCCGAGTACCGCACCGCCGACGGTTGGTCGCTGAACCGTGGCGACGCAGTTCCGTTCCTCAAGCGCTTCTTCGCCGAGAACCCGATGCAGCCCAGGTATCTCGATGGTCAGTGGGTGGCCGCCACCAAGGTCGACGGTTACTGGGGCGAAGCGATGGTGCTCGACGTGGCCACCGATCCGTGGGGCCCGTGGACGACGGTCGACTACTTCGGGCTCCAGAATCGTGGCAACGACCCCAAGAAGAACACGTACCACGCTCACCTGCTGCCGTGGCGCGATCGGTTCGGGTCGGTGCTCGTGACGGCGTCCAACAACGCCCGCGACATGCTGCAGCGACGCCTATCCACACCCGGAGCGCTACCGCCCGATGGTGTTCTTCCGCCCATATCAGCCCACGCCGGCGCCCACCACGACGAGCACGACCACCAGCACGACCACCCAGCCGACGAGCACGACGACCAGCACGACCAGCACGACGACCAGCACGACGACCAGCACCACGACCAGCCAGCCGCCCCAGACCACCACGACGACCTCGACCGCGCCCTCCACGTCCACGACGACCAGCACGCACGACCAGTACGAGCGTGGCGCCGACGACCTCGTCCACACCGCCCACCAGCAGCCCGGTCTGAGGCGATGCGCCGGGTCTAGTGTGGCTCCATGCCCGACGACGCCCGAAGCCACGATCCTTTCGCCGATGTGATCAACATGTTGGCGGCCCCGATCGCCGGCGGGCTTCGATCCGTGGAACAGTTCAAGCGCGGCGTCGAGGAGATGTTCCGTGCCGTCGACAACCTCAATCGCACGATGGAGAACCTGAACGAGGCGGCTGGCCGTATCAACAACTTCCTCGCCGCGATCGAAGAACCCGTCAACGCCATGATCCCTCAGATCACGCGGACGGTGAAGAAGGCTGACGAACTCACCACGTTGTTGGAAGCTCCGATCCGGGCGACGGCTCCCAACATCGAGCGAATCGTGACCACGTTCGGCTCCCCGGCCTTCACCGCCGTTCCACAACAACTCGGTGAGCTGCTCAGCCGGCTCGGACCACTCGCCCAGTTGGCCGAGAATGCCGGCGGGTTGTTCGGTGGGCTGCGGATTCCCGGCATGTCACGCCCGGCACCGGCCAGCGCGCCGGTCGCGGCCACGCCCGTCGCGCCGGTCGGATCCGCCCGCAGCAAGCCAGCCGAGGGCGCGAGAACCGCCAAGAAGACGTCTGCCACCAAGACGTCCGCTACCAAGACGTCAGGCAAGAAGCCGGCGACGGGTCAACGGTCCAAGCGGTCCTGAACGGCGTTGTACCACCGAGTCGCCCGGGCGGCCGGTGGAGGTCAGTTCAGCGCTTGGTGACGAACGGTGTCGCGACGATGCGACCGTCCAGGGCCGTGCCACGCACGTCGACCGACACGCGGTCGGCGCCGACCGCGTCGTGGTCGACGAAGCCGAGCGCGATCCCGTGTTCGAGGATCGGTGAGTAGTTGCCCGAGGTGACCTCGCCCACCGGGCGACCGTCGATCGAGATCGCGCATCCGGCACACGGTGGTCGTCGTCCTTCGGTGGCGACACCCACCAACATCCTCGACACGCCTCGTGCGCGCTCGGCCTCGAGCGCCGCTCGGCCTCGGAACACCGGCTTGTTCCAACCGATCACCCACTCCAAGCCGGCCTGCAACGGCGTGATGCCGGGGCCCAACTCGTGGCCGTGCAACGGGAGCCCGGCCTCGAGACGCAGGGTGTCCCGGGCACCGAGGCCGGCCGGAGCCACTCCGCGTTGAGCAACGCGTCCCACAGCGGCTCGGCCGAGTTGCGTGCGATCGAGATCTCGATTCCGTCCTCGCCGGTATACCCGGTGCCGGCGACCGTGCACGTTGCTCCGTTCCAGTCGCAGAGCCCCACGCGGAATCGTGCGACTGCGGCTGCAGCGGGTACGACCCGATCGACCATGGCGCGTGCCTCGGGCCCCTGAATGGCGATCACGGCACGGTCGTGGGTCGTGTCGCGGCCACCGATGGCGTCGATCACTCGATCGGTGTTCGAGGCATTGGGCATCACGTCGAACACATCGTGATCCGAATCCTCAGCAGGGTGCCACCAGACGATGATGTCGTCGATCACCGATCCGTCGGCGTCGTCGAGCAGGTGCGTGTACTGGGCGCGACCAGGGCCGATCTTGGTGAGATCGTTCGACAGCTGCTGTTGCAGCAGGTCGCGACTGCCGGGGCCGGCCACTCTGACGGTTCCGAGGTGTGAGACGTCGAACATCACCGCCGACTTGCGGCACGTCAGATGCTCATCGATCGTGGATCCGTAGTCGAGCGGCATCTCCCAACCACCGAACGGCACGAGCTTGGCGTGCAACGCCCGGTGGGCGCCGACCAGCGGGGATTGCTGCATGTCAGCGAACGGCGGCCACGGGGTCGAGATCGAGGCGGGCTCCGAGCGGCACGAGTTGGGCGTCGACCTCGCTCTTGACTCCGGCCAGCGACAACACGTTGAGCACGCCTTGGCCCTTGGCCAGCACGTCGATCAGTTCGCTCCCACGTGCCAGCACGACCGAGCTGCCGTTGATGACCAGGTGCGCCGAGGCGATGTCGGAGTCGACGTGCTCGCGCATGTACTCGAACACCTGGCGCACCGATTCCAGCTTGAGACCGGCGTCCAGGAGGGTCTTGATGACACGCAACTCGAGCAGGTCCTTGTAGCTGTACCGGCGCCGGCTGCCGCTGCCGGTGGCGTCACTCAGTGACGGCCGGATCAAATCGGTGCGAGCCCAGTAATCGAGCTGGCGATATGTGATCCCGACCACGTTCGCTGCGTACGTGCCGCTGTACCCGTTGTCCACGGGTGCCTCCAATGCTGTTGTGCGTCCGATCGGACGCGTCTGCCCCAACCAGTACTTCCGCGACTGCACACCCATGGATACCCACAGTGGTGTAGTTACGGAGGTGTGAGTCAAGCGAGCCTAAACACTTCGGCGCGCGCCGTCAACCGGATCGAACCGGAGTGTTCCGCTCGGTCGCGTGTCAGGACTGGAAATCCTCGGGGCTGACGGTGTCGAGGAAGTCCTTGAACTCGTCGATGATCTCTTCCGCTTCTTCCTCCGGCTCGACCGGCGGGACCTGACCGGCGAGGTCCAGCAGCTCCTCGGATGCGAACAGCGGGGCATCGACACGAACCGCCAAGGCGATCGCGTCGGAGGGACGGATCGAGATCACTTTCGGCCCGTTCGGGGTGGCGAGGTGGAGTTCGGCGTAGAACGTGTGCTCGCGCAGGTCGGTCATGACCACCTGTTCGATCGTGGCGTCCAACGTGGCCAGCACCGTCACGAAGACGTCGTGGGTGAGCGGCCGTGGCGGGTCCACACCCTCGAGCGCATAGTGGATGGCTGCCGCTTCGGCGGTGCCGATCATGATCGGGAGCAGCCGCTGTTCGCCTCCCTGCTCCTGCAACAGCACCATCGGCGTGTTGGCGGGCACTTCGACCCGTACCCCGAGCAGTTCCAACGGTGTCACGCCTGCGACACTAGCGCTCAGGATTCGAAGTGGTGACGCAGCGCCTGACGCGTCATGGCCGCCGCGCAGCGATGCCCCGAGCGCATCCAGACGACGCAGCTGGGCCAGGGCCTCAGCACGCGACTCGGGGTTGCGTTGGCGGTACCGAGGCGTCACGAGCTGCTCGTACAGCGACGCTTCGCGATCGGCCGACGTGCGCCAGTTCCGCAGGTGCCTGGCGTCGATGCCGATCCGCATGAACTCGGCAGCGGGCTTGGCGATCGACACGGCGTCATCGCCGTACACCGCTGCTCCCGACTTGTTCGTCGGGGCGACGATCCCGAAACTCTCGAGCTGCGCCAGTTCGGCGTCGGTGACCCCCGCCATTGCGCACAGCTCGGCACGGTCGAGCAGGACGCCGGGCAGCAGGGTCGCCGCCGCGACGGCGGGTTCGGGTTCGGGTTCCGGCACGCGTCGATCCGTCGCCGCATGCTGATGGTCCGGAATCGGAGCGGCTCTCGGGCTGGGGCGTCGCGTCGACCGTCGCCGCAGGTGCCTGACCCTTGGGTGCTGCGGTCTGTGACACGTCGACGTCGGGTGGCGTACGTGAGGCAGGGTGCGAGCGAATACTGGCCGCGGGGATCTCGGCGGGCGTGTGGTCGTCCGGCTGATCTACTGCGATCGGCCGGTCCGGCACCGTGACCGTTGGGGCGAAGATGTTCGCCGGTGCGGTCGATCTCGCCCGAGTCGAGGCGGTCCTTGATGACCCGCAGCGGGAGATAGTGCTCGTGCTGTTCGGTCAGGATCACCCGCAGCAGCTGCACGTCGTGGTCGTAGAACTTGCGATAGCCCGAGGCCGTCCGTTCGGGAGAGATCAGACCCTGACTCTCCAGGAAGCGGATCTTGGAGATCGTGACGTCGGGAAACTCTTCCAGCAGGAGACCGAGCACCTCGCCGATCGACAGGTAGGTGGTGTCGGTGGCCTCAGGCATCGGTGCGCTCGAAGAACACGAGCCGGAACTTGCCGATCTGCACCTCGTCACCGTGACGAAGTGCGGCACGCTCCACGCGCTCCTGGTTGACGTAGGTGCCGTTGAGCGACCCGGAATCGGCGACGACGTATCCCTCGGCGGTGCGTTGGACTTCGGCGTGACGGCGCGAGACCGTGATGTCGTCGAGCGAGATCTCGCTGTCGGGGTGCCGACCGAGGCGGGTGATGTCGCTGTCCAGCGTGAAACGCGCACCGGCTTGGGCGCCGGCGCGCACGATCAGCACGCCGCGATCCTTGGCCAGCTCCCCGACCGGGATGACGATGTCGTCGTCAGGTCCGGGAGCGTCCTGGAGCGGATCGATCGCGGTCAGTGTGATGGTCCGGTCGTCGAGCACGTCGAGCGCCAGGCCGCAGCTCGAGCAGAAGTTGCTGTCGGGTGGATTGCGGTGACCGCACTGGTTGCAGAACGTGTACGCCATGGCAGCCTCAGGCTGAGCCTTCGGTCAACGCCGCGTACCCTGCGGCGTCGAGCAGGCCGTCGAGCTGGTCCGGTTCGGAGGCCTCGATCTCGCACAGCCAACCCTCGCCGTAGGGGTCGTCGTTCAACATCGACGGATTGTCGCCGAGCGCCGGGTTGACCGCCACGATCACGCCGCTCATCGGCGCGTACAGCTCCGACACGGACTTGGTGGATTCGAGTTCACCGATGCTCTCGCCGGCGTTGACACGCGTCCCCACCGTTGGCAGGTCGACGTAGACCACGTCCCCGAGGGCGTCCTGGGCGAAGTCGGTGATTCCCACGCGGACGACCGATGAGGCTGGATCCGTACTCGCCCATTCGTGGTCGGCCGTGTACCGGAGCTGCTCTGGCACGTTCATGTGCGTAACCGTATCCAATCGGGGACTCCCAGCAAGAACGCCGAGGTCGAACAGCGACCAGCTGGCGCCGTCATCGGGCGACCGTCTCGCCGCGACGCCGAGCGCGACCGACCGTGATCGCCGACTTGATCGTCGGGACGTACGCCGCCCCGGTGTAGTAGCTGAGCACCAGACCAGGGATGCCGAAGCACCACCCGGCGACGGTGAAACCCGCAGCACCGGGCACGCTGCTGTGACCCATCAGGAAACCGGGGACGGAGAACATCAGCAGAAAAGTGGCGGTCTTGCCCCACCAGGTCACGTCGAAGCGCTGCATCCCGAACGCCACCGTGGCGACGGCCACCGTCACCCCGACGAGGAGTTCCCTGACCAACACGGCGACCGCGAACCAGACCGGGATCGCACCGTTGGCGATGATCGCCACGATGCCGACCACGAACAGCAGTCGATCGACCGTGGGGTCGAACTTCTTTCCGAACTCGCTGGTCTGCCCGAGGCGACGTGCCAGATAGCCGTCCACCCAATCGGTCGCACCCAGCGCACCGAGCAACCAGGCCGCCGCCTGCCGCGACGGCAGGCCGAACAGGATCCACACGAACAGCGGCAGGCAGAGCAGGCGGACGAGCGTGAAGCCGTTGGGAACGGTCCAGATCGAGTCGACCTCGCCGTCGGGCACCGACGACGGAACCCCTGGTCCGCCGGCAGGATCCTGGAATCGGTCAAGCTCGGCCGGATCGCCGCCGATGAACGGTCCAGACATGACAGAGCAGCCTAGAGTATGAGCGTGCCGTCGGTGTTTTCTCGAATCATCGCCGGTGAGTTTCCCGGCACGTTCGTGTGGCGCGACGAGCAGTGCGTTGCCTTCATGTCGATCAACCCCCTGACCCACGGTCATGTGCTGGTGGTGCCGATCGAGGAAGTCGATCGATGGGACGAGCTCCCCGCGCCACTGGCGGCCCACGTGTTCGCGGTGGCGCATCGCCTCGCCGGGGCGATCCGTGCTTCGTTCGGTTCCGAACGGGTGGGCATGATCATCGCCGGTTTCGAAGTTGCGCACGCCCACATCCATCTGATCCCGGTCTCCGACATGGATCAGATGTCGTTCGCCAACGCTCAACCTCACGTTGAGCGTGAGCATCTGGAGCACGCTGCCGAGGCGATTCGTTCGCACCTGGGCGATCTCGATCTGCCGCCACCCGAGCAAGACGAGCCAACCATGACGAGCCAACCATGACGACCCGAAGGACCTGACGTGTCGAATCGGCCACGTCTCCACCGGCGGATGATGTTGGCAACATTGCTGATCGCGACCAGCACGGTCGCTTCGATCGGCGTGCCCGATGTGGCGTCGGCGGCGGTGTTCCGGTCCTTCGGGATCCGCTATCAGACCGACGACAACGGCGCCATCGACATGTTCGGGAGCACCCTGATGACGTGCCCTGACGGCTCCACGTCAGGTGGCGTCACCTGCACCACGGCACGCAACCCGACGGGTACGAACAGCGCCATCAACGACAATTACTTGATGGTGCTGCTCGACGCCGACGCCGACCCCTCGACGACCAATTCGTCGATGTCGACGGTGTCCTTGCCGAGCGGTTCGACGGTGCTCTTCGCGGGCCTGTACTGGGGTGCCCGGTCGACCGCGGCGAGTCGCAACCAGCTCTCGTTCCGGGCTCCCAACCAAGCGACCTACACCACCGTGACCGCCAACCAACTCGACACCAGTTCCGACTTCTACTCGGCGTTCGCCGACGTGACCTCCACAGTACGGTCGGCCGGACCGGGCGACTATTGGGGCGGCAACATCCGAGCCACGACCAGCGCCGACCGCTACGCCGGGTGGGCGTTGGTCGTGGTGTATCAAAACGCTGCGCTCCCACTGCGCAACCTCACCGTGTTCGACGGGTTCGGCCTCGTGCAGAACGCCGTTGCCGACCGCAGGATCGACATTCCTCTGTCGGGGTTCCTCGCCCCTCCGTTCGGGACCGTGAACGCCGAGGTCGGTGTCATCGCCTACGAGGGCGACGGCGGGAGTACGGGTGACCAGTTCCTGCTCAACGGCGTGGTCCTGTCCAACGCCCAGAATCCGAGCAACGACTTCTTCAACTCGACGATCTCCACGGCGGGCGTCAACGACACCGCCCGCAACCCTTCGTACCAGAACACGTTCGGGTTCGACGTCGACGAGGTCAGCGCGCCGGGCATCCTCCCCAACAGCGCCACGTCGACCTTGGTCAGCATGCTCACCGGAGGTGAGACTTTCTTACCGAGCACGGTCACGACCCAGATCGACCTGTACTCACCGCAGTTTCCTGGCACCACCAAGACCGTGGTCGATCTCAACGGCGGCACCACGCAGATCGGCGACTCGCTTCGTTACACGATCACGATGACGAACGTCGGCCTCGACCCGGCCACCAACGCTGCGCTCACCGACGCGATCCCCACCGGGACCACGTACAAGCCGGGTTCGATCCGGGTCAACGGCACCTCGGTCACCGACGCCGCCGGTGACGACGTCGGCCGATTCACCGGGACCGCTGTCACCGCGTTCGTGGGGACGGGAGCGACCGCCGCGACCGGGGGCACGCTGGGGCCCAACGCCACCTCGACGGTGCAGTTCGACGTGGTCGTGAACAACAACTATTCAGGTCAGACAGTGTCGAACCAGGCCAGCCTCAGCTACACCGCCCAGACCATCAACCGGCCGTTCACCTTCCTCACCAACATCGTCACCAATCCGGTCGATCCGCTGGCCGACATCCAGATCGTCAAGACGGCAAGCCCGACGCCGTTCGTCGCCGGTTCCTCGGCCACCTATCTCCTGACGGTGACGAACAACGGACCGAACCCGTCGACCGGTGTGGTCGTGACCGATCCCCTGCCCTCGGGGTTCTCCCCCGCCACGATCACCCCGTCGGTGGGCACCTGTACCAACACCTCCGGCACCGTCTCGTGCCAGTTGGGCACGCTGGCGGTCGGCGCCAGCGCCACCATCACCGTGGCGGCGCCGCTGGCGCCGGCGCTCGATCCGGCGACGGTGCTGACAAATACGGCCACCGTCAGCGCCGCCGTCACCGATCCGGTGCAAGCCAACAACTCCTCCACGGTCGCCCAGGACGTCGACGCGGTCGCCGACCTTCGGATCGCCAAGTCGGCGTCACCGTCTCCCGCCGTGCCAGGGTCGACGTTGACATACACGGTCACCGTGACGAATGACGGTCCGTCGCGTGCAACCGCCGTCCAGATCGCCGAAATCCTGCCCGCAGCGCTGCTGAACCCCACCATCACACCCTCGTCCGGTGGGTCGTGCGTCGGGTCGACCTGCACCTTCGCCGCCCTCGACCCCGGTCAGAGTGGCACGGTCACGGTGGTCGGCCCCGTGGCCTCATCGGCCACCGGATCGATCGTCAACGGCGCCACGGTGTCGTCGGCCACTCCCGACAACGTGGCCGGTAACAACACCGTCACGCTCACCACGCCGCTCGCTCCGAGCGCCAACCTGTCGATCACGAAATCGGCGTCACCGTCACCGGCCCTGGCCGGTTCCACCGTCACGTACACGATCACCGTCGCCAACGCCGGTCCGTCGGACGCGTCGGCGGTGAGTGTGTCCGACGCGCTCCCCGCACTGGGGGCGGTCACCGCCACCTCGACGGCCGGCACCTGCACCGGAACCACCACCGTCGCATGTTCGCTGGGCTCGCTGACAGCGGGTGGCACGACCACAATCACCGTGAGCGGCACGGTTCCCGCGTCGCAGGTGGCCAACCTGTCGAACACGGCGTCGGTGTCATCCTCCACACCCGACCCCGTCGCCGCCAACAACTCCACCACGATCTCGACCCCGGTGCAACCGGCCGCCGACCTCAGCATCGCCAAGACCTCGGCACCCAACCCCGTCGTTGCGGGCGGAACGATCACCTACACCGTGACCGTGACCAACAACGGCCCGGCCACCGCCCAGAGCGTCTCGATGACCGATGTCGTGCCAGGCCAGCTCAATCAAGTCGCTGCCACGTCGTCGAGCTTCGCGTGCACGGGCACCGCCACCGTCACATGCACGCAGGCCTCGTTGGCGAGCGGAGCCTCGGCCACGATCACGATCACGGGCACTGTGCCGAACGCCCAGGTCGCAAACCTCACCCCCAACACCGCCACGGTGACCACCACCTCGAACGACCCCAACACGGCCAACAACACCGCCACCGTCACGACCAGCGTGACGACCATCGCCGACCTCCGACTCACCAAGGCGGCCTCTGCCCCGACGGCCGTCGCCGGCACCTCGGTCACCTACACCGTCGCCGTGACCAACGCCGGCCCGTCGAACGCGACCAACTACACCGTGGTCGACACCATCCCGTCCGGGCTGACCCCGCTGTCCGCCACGATCGGCGCCAGCCCGTGTTCGATCTCCGGACAAACGGTGACGTGCAGTGGCACTTCGTTGGCGTCGTCCACCTCGCAGACGATCACGATCACGGCTGCGATCGCGGACAACGCACCTCCAGGGACAGTGACGAACACCGCCACGATCACCGCTCAGGGCACTGCCGACCCGACGACCTCGAACAACGCCGCCAGTGCGTCGGTCACCGTCACGCAGAGTGCCGATCTCACGATCACCAAGACCGCGGTCACGAATCCGGTCGTGCCCGGGCTGCCGGCAACGTTCACCTTGGCGATCGACAACCTCGGACCCAGCGATGCCGCCGGCACCGTGGCAGGTGACCCGCTGCCGACCGGGTACACGCTCGGCGCAGGCACCGATCCGCGCTGCCAACTGATCGGCGGGTCGATCACGTGTTCGCTCGGGACGATCCTGGCGGATGCGCCCGGCGAACTGCTCACGGTGGTCGTCGTCCCGCCCGCTGGCACCCCGTCAGGCTCACTGGTGAACACCGCAACCCTCACGTCGTCGGTCCCCGATCCCACCCCGGCGTCGAGCAGCGTGACGGTGCCGATCACCCCGATCGCCGACCTGACGGTCACCAAGAGCGACGCCCCCGACCCCGCCGTGGCAGGTGAGCCACTCACCTACACGATCACGATCAGGAACGCCGGCCCATCGTCGGCGACATCGGTCGCACTCTCGGATCCGGGCCTGAGTGCCCTCACCGGACTCAGCCTGGCGCCCAGTCAGGGAAACTGCTCGGTGGCGACCCGCTCCTGCACCCTGGGCACGCTCGCCCCGGGCAGCACGATCGTCGTCACCGCCACCGGCATCGTGCCGCCTGCCACCGCCGACTCCACGACGCTGGTCAACACCGTCACCGTCTCGAGCCCTGCCGACACCACCCCCGCCACGGCGACCGCCACCACGCTGGTCCGTCGGTCTGCCGACGTGGCGGTCCTCAAATCAGCCGATCCGACCACCGTGCGCGCCGGCGACCCGGTCTCATGGACGATCACGGCCAGCAACACCGGGCCGTCGGTGGCCGACAACGTCGTCATCACCGACACGTTGCCGACCGGGCTGGTCCTCGCCACCACCACGATCTCGGCCAGCGCTGGGTCATGCACCCGCGTCGGCGTCGCCATCTCGTGTTCGGTCAGCTCGATTCCTGACGGCGGGACGGTCTCGGTGGTGGTGACGGCGCAGGTCGACCCGGCGTCGACGGTGGCGTCGGTCACCAACAACACAGCAGTGACGTCCACGACCAACGACTCCGACTCCAGCGACAACCAGGCTGACTCCACGGTGGCCGTCGTCGCTGCCGCCGATCTCACGATCACGAAGGCCCCGTCGGCGCCGACCGCCGTGGCCGGCGACGTCGCCCCCTCCGGCGCGGCCCTGCCGGGCCCGTTCACCTGGGTCGTCCAGATCGTCAACAAGGGCCCCTCGACCGCTCGTACCGTCAGCGTCGCCGACCTGCTGCCCGCCGCATTCACGGCGTTGCAGGTGAGCACGACCGTCGGCACCTGCACCGGTACGTCGTCGATCGCCTGCGACCTCGGTGACCTTCCGATCGGGTCGCTGGTCACGATCACGGTCAACGGTCGGTTCGCCGCAGATGCCACCGGGACGATCACCAACACCGCCTCGCTCACCACGTTGACTCCCGACCCGGTCCCCGGCGGCGAGTCTGCCACGGCGTCGGTCGCACTCGAGGCGGTCGCCGATCTCTCGATCACCAAGACACCCGTGTCCAGCCCGTTCGTCGCCGGGTCCCCCGCCAGCTGGACGGTCACGGTCACGAATGCGGGTCCGTCCACGGCCACCGGCGTATCGGTTTCCGACACCCTGCCGTCGACGGGGTTCACGGGTGCCACGGCAACCACGACCGCCGGCACATGCGCCTCGGCCACGGCATGCACGCTCAGCCCGATCACTCCGGGAGGGTCGGCCACGATCACGGTGTCGGGCACCGTCTCGCCGGCCTTCACGGCGGCGACGATGAGCAACACGGCAACCGTGTCGAGCCCGGTGACCGACCCCGATCTCGCAGACCGGACGGCCACGTCGACGGTCCCGGTCGCTCCGGTGGCCAACCTGTCGATCGTCAAAGTGGCGCTCAACGAGCCGTTCGTACCGGGTCAGCCGGTGTCGTGGCGGCTCAGCATCACCAACAATGGGCCGTCCAACGCAGCGGGTGTCACGGTCGCCGACACGCTGCCCGCAGGCTCGACGATCACCACCGCCACCGCGTCGAGCGGCACGTGTACCGGAGCGGGCTCGTCCAACCTCACCTGCAACCTCGGCACCCTCAATGCCGGCGTCACCCGGACGGTCACGATCGTTGCGGCACTGCCACCCGGCGTCGCCCCCGGCACCCTGGACAACACGGCAACCGTGAGCGCCACGACCTCCGACCCGGTGCCTTCGAACAACTCGGGCAGCGACACCGCTGCCGTCGTGGCCCGCGCCGACATGTCGATCGCCAAGGCGTTCGTGGGCCCCGTCGTCGCCGGCCAGCCGGTCACCTGGACCATCACCGTCTCGAATGCCGGACCATCCGACGCAACCGGTGTCACGGTCTCCGACCTGATCCCGGCAGGGGTCGTCGTCTCCACGCTGCCGGTGGCCTGCAGTGGCACCACCACGGTCACGTGCGGTGCGACGCGCATCGCACCGGGGGCCTCGCAGACGTTCACCGTGGTCGGGGCGCTGTCCCCCGACGCTCGCGGCACCTTGACGAACACGGCCTCGGTGGTCAGCGACGCCGCCGATCCGACACCGGGCAACAACACGGCAACCGCCACATCGCCGATCACCGTGACGTCAGCCGTCGTGATCGACAAGATCGCACCCTCCCCGGTCCCCGTGCCGGGAGGCGCTCCCGGTCGATGGACGATCACCTTCACGAACGCCGGGCCGTCGACCGCCAACGGTGTCGTGCTGGTCGACCCGATCAGCAACGTCACGGCGGTCACGCTCGGTTCGGCCACCACGTCGGGATCCTGCACCACGGCGGTCGTCTGCGCGATCGGTGATGTTCCGCCCGGTGTGACCATCACCGTCCTGGTGGACGTCAGCTACCCCGCGTCCACCCCCGAAGGCACGATCTCGAACACCGCCAGCGTGACCGCAACCAGTCCCCTGACCGGCACCACCAGCGACACGGCGACGTTCGACCTGCTCGGATCAGCAGACCTGGCGCTGACCAAGACGTTCTCGCCGGCCGTCATCACGGCCGGTCAGACCGGTCAGTACGTACTCGCCATCAGCAACGCCGGGCCGAGCGATGCAACCTCCGTGGTCGTCGCTGACACGCTCCCGGTCGGGGTGGCGAGCGCAACCCTGGCCGCCCCCGTCCCGCTGGGCTGCACCTTGTCGACGGTACCGATCCGGGTCTCGTGCACCGGCCTGACGATCGCTCCCGGCACCACCGTGACCGTGGTGGTCGACGTGGTGACGTTAGGCGTGCTGGGCCCGGACGATCTGGACAACTCGGCTGCGGTGACGAGTGCCACCAGCGACCCGAATCCGTCCGACAACACCGCCGCCGTGATGCCCGAACCCACCAACTCCGCTGATGTGTCGTTGACCAAGTCGGTCGACGCAGGCCCGTTCGTGGCCGGTGGCCCCACCGTCCACACCTGGACGCTGACGACGTCGAATGCCGGGCCCTCCACGGCGGTCGGCGTGGTCGTGACCGACGTCGTGCCAGCCGGGGTCGCGATCACCCCTCCGTCGGGCTGTTCATTCGCCGGGCAGACGCTCACCTGCTCACCGGTCAATCTGCCGAATGGCGGCTCGATCGTGGTGGTGATCCCGTTCACCGTCGACGCCGCGGCACCGGCCGGCCCGATCTCCAACCGGGCCGATGCCAACTCGGCAACCACCCCGGACCCATCACCTGGGAACAACACCGCTCAGGCGGCAGCGACGGTGGAACGCAGCACCGACATCGATCTGACCAAGTCGGCGAGCCCGGCGACCGTGACGGCGGGACAACCGGTGACCTGGACCGTCGACGGCACCGTGGTCGGCCCCTCGACCGCCGAGGCGACCTCGTTCAGCGACTCCGTTCCGTCCGGGTTCGTCGTCACGTCGGCCACGGTGGCGATCGACGGCGGCGTGCCCGTGAGCTGCGCCGTCACCGGCCAGCTGGTCGGCTGCCCGCTCGGCACGCTCGACCCAGGGAGCACGTTCCGTGTGGTCGTGGACGCCGACGTCGCCGCGACACTCGCTGCGACGACGTACGCCAACACGGCGAACGTGTCGACGATCACACCGGGAGGGACCGCCAGTGCGACCGGCCCGGTCACCGTCGACCGCCAGTCTCCGCTCACGATCGCCAAGGTCGCCTTGGGCGGTGGACCGTTCGTCGCCGGTACGCCGCTCGACTGGACGATCACGATCACCAACCCCGGGCCGTCCACGGGCGAGGCGGTCGCCGTCACCGACGTGGCGCCGCCGGGTTACACGATCACCTCACTGACGTCGACACAGGGCACATGCGGAGCCACCGGTTGCGCGCTCGGCACGCTGCCGGTCGGGGCGAGCGCCACGATCACCGTGCGCGGCACGATCGACCCGGCCGCGCCGGCGGGCACGATCGCCAACTCGGCCGAGGTGACCGCCCAGGACCTTGCCACCCCCGTCGCCGTGTCCGCTCCGGCCGAGGTCACCCGTTCGGCCGCGTTGCGGTTCGACAAGACCGCCAGCCCGGTGGTCGCGGTCGCCGGTGAAGCCCTCACGTACACGCTCACGATCACCAACGACGGCCCGTCGACAAGCGAACAGGTGGTGGTCACCGACAACCTGCCGGCCGGTTTCCTCGCCGGCCCGGTGACCCCTCCGGCCGGAACCACGTACGCCGCACCGACCTGGACGATCCCGGTGCTCTCCCCCGGTCAAACCGTCACGCTCGTCGTACCCGGCCTGGTCGAGAGCGGATTCACGGCACCCACGATCGACAACGCCGCCACCCTCACATCGGCGACACCGGGCGCCGGCGACACGACCGCCGCGGTCTCGACCCCGGTGCTCGTTCACGCCGATGTGGCCGTCAGCAAGCAGACGCTGACCACCACGCTGGTCGCCGGGCTCCCGGTGAGCTGGCAGATCACGGTCGACAACATCGGTCCGTCCGATGCCGCCGACGTGGTGATCTCCGACTCGCTGCCGCCCGGCGTGGTGCTCGGTTCGGAGACGTTCGTGCTCGATCCGGTGACCGCCGGAACCTGCGACGCGTCGAGCGGCGTGTGCTCGCTCGGCGTGCTCACCGCCGGGAGTTCGGTCACGATTACCGTGTCGGCCGTGCTCGATCAGGCGATCACCGACGGTACGTCGATCACCAACGTGGTGACCGCCACCACCACCTCGCCCGACGTCGACAGCGCCAACGACACGGCGAGCACGACCGACACCGTCACGGCCCGCGCCGCTCTCACGATCGCCAAGGCCACGCTCGACGCCCCAGTGGTCGCCGGAGAGCTCGTGACGTACGAAATCACCGTCACCAACCCCGGCCCGTCGGACGCTCTCGACGTCGTGGTGACCGATTCGCCGCCAGCGCCGCTCCTGAACCCGGTCGCCACGTCGGCTACGGCGACATGCGCTGGCCTCACCTGCACGATCCCGACGTTGCCGGCCGGCGAGACCGCCACGGTTCGAGTCACGGGCACCCTCGATCCGGCCACGGGCGGGGCGGTCGACGTGCGCAATGACGCGTCGGTCTCGTCGCCGACCGACCCGGGCGCTCCTCGCGCTGCCAGCGTCACCGATGCCACGGTCACATCGGCCGATATCGAGATCGTCAAGACGGTCGTCACCGATCCGGTGGTTGCTGGCCAGGCGATCGAGTGGCTGATCACCGTCACCAACCACGGTCCATCCGACGCACTCCCGGTCTCGGTGGTCGACACCCCGCCGGCCCAAACCAGCTCGATGGCGTACACCCCGTCGGTCGGGGCCTGTACGACGGCCGGTCAGTGCAGTCTCGGCACGATGGCGGCGGGCGCCACCGAGACGATCACCGTCACGGGCATCGTCCCGGCGTCGATCGCCTCCGGCTCCGTGATCACCAACGCTGCCGGAGCGCTCAGCGCCACGCCGGACCCGTTCACGCTCGACAACAACGACTCAGTGGATGGCGTGGTCACCGCCCTGGCCGATCTGTCGGTGACCAAGACGGGACCGACCTCGGTGGTTCCCGGTCAGACGGTCACCTGGACGATCACGGTCGACAACACTGCGGGCCCGTCCGACGCCCTGAACGTGATCGTCGGCGACACGTTGCCCGCCAATGTGGCGGGTGCAACCGTGTCGAGTTCACAGGGCAACTGTTCGGCGTTGCCGTGCAACATCGGTACGGTCGCCAACGGAGCCACGGCGACCGTCACGGTCACTGCCACGGTCGATCAGGCCACGCTGCTCGACGTCACCAACGCGGCGACCGTCGCGTCCGACACCCCCGATCCGAACACCGCAGACAATCGGTCGCAGGTCACCAGCTCCAGTGATCCGACTGCCGACGTTCGGGTCTCCAAGACGCTGACCACGAACCCCGTGGTCGCCGGCCTCCCGATCGCGTGGAGGATCACCGTGACCAATGACGGACCCTCGCAGGCTCTGGGTGTCGTGGTCACCGACACCGCACCCGTGCGTGTGCCCGACGCAGCGGCCACGATCGCTCCGGCCGATGGGAGCTGCAGTGGCTTGACGTGCCTGCTGGCACCGATCCCCACAGGCGCTTCGGTCACGATCGACGTCGCCGGAACACTCGACGCAGATGCGCCCGCAGGCTCCACGGTCACCAACACCGCCCAGATCGATTCGGCGACCACTCCCGACCCCGACACTGCCAACAACATCGCCACCACTCCCCCGGCGCCGGTCACCACATCGGCTGACCTCGAGGTGACCAAGGTGCTCGATACCGCCACAATCGTTGCCGGCCAGCCGGTGCGCTGGACGATCCTCGTGACCAATCACGGCCCCTCCGACGCACAGGGTGTGGCGATCAACGACGCCATCCCGACCGGCGTGACCAACGTCGCGTTCACGCCGTCGGCGGGCACCTGCCAGACCAATGGATCCTGCACCGTGCCGACCCTGGCCGCTGATGGTGTGGTGGCGATCGTGGTCACCGCACTCGTGCCACCGTCGGCCGATCCGGCATCGACGATCAGCAACTCGGTCGGCGTTCTGTCGACCACACCGGACCCGGATGGTGCCGACAACACGGCCACCGCGCCGGCGGCACCGGTGACCACCAGCGCAGATCTGACGATCACCAAGTTGGCGCCCGTCACCGCAGTTCCCGGCACACCGTTGACCTGGACGATCGACGTCGTCAACGCCGGGCCGTCCGATGCGCGGGACGTGATCGTTGCCGACGCACTCCCCGCTGGGATCTTGGCCCCGGTCGTCCAGTCGACGCAGGGGGCGTGCATCGCGTTTGCGTGCACGCTCGGAACGGTCGTGGCGGGCACCACCGCTCGGATCACGGTGACCGGAACCGTCGACCCTGCCGCGCTCGGTCAGCTTCTCAACACCGCCTCGGTGACCACGACCACCCCCGACCCCAACACCGGCGGCGAGTCCAGCACGGCCACCACGACGTTGCTCCCGAGCGCCGATGTGAGCGTGACGAAGCGATTGGACACCAGCCCGGTCGTCGCCGGTCAACCCGTGCAATGGACGATGACGGTCGCCAACTCCGGACCCTCCGATGGGCGCGCCGTCACCGTCGACGACACGCTCCCAGCCGGGTCGACGATCTCCTCGATCTCGAACGGCGCGTGTGCCGGCACGGGTTCTGCGGTGCTGACGTGTGCCTTCGATCCGATCCCCGCCGGCGGTACCGAGATCATCGTGCTGGTTGCCGATGTGGCTGCCGATCTGGCGGCTGGACCCTTCGACAACACGGCGACGGTCACGTCCACGACCGGCGATCCGGTCTCGGCCAACAACTCGGCGACCGCCGCTGCCGACTCGACCACCAGCGCCGACCTGCTGCTCGTCAAGTCGCTGCTCACCTCGCCGGTGGTCGCCGGTGAACCGGTTGCGTGGACACTCGACGTCACCAACCTCGGTCCGTCCGATGCTCAGTCGGTCACGATCGCGGATCCCGTGCCGGCCAGCGTGACGCTCGCCGCGCTCCCGGTCGGGTGCAGCGGCAGCACGTCGATCTCGTGCATCGTTCCGGTCCTCGTACCAGGAGGCTCGGCCAGCTTCACGATCACCGGCACGCTGTCACCTGACGCACGCGGCGCCTTGGTCAACTCCGCCACCGTGTCGAGCACCACTCCCGACCCCACCTCTGCCAACAACGGTTCGAGCGTCACGGCGCCGATCGAGGTCACCTCGGCCGTGACGATCACCAAGACCGCGCCCTCGCCCGCTCCGGTGCCAGGCGGCGCTCCCGGCCGATGGACGATCACACTCACGAACGCCGGCCCATCCACAGCGAACGGCGTGGCGATCGACGATGCGATCAGCTTGGGCACGGTGCTCGGCGTCGGTTCCACTTCGGGCACATGCGACCTCGCCATCCACTGCACGATCGGTGACCTGCCACCGGGCGCCGGTGTCACGGTGCTCGTCGATGTCCAGTACCCCGCCGACGCACCCGTCGGCCAGGTCGACAACACGGCCGCCGTCAGCGCCCTGACTCCGATCACCGGCACCCTGTCGGCGACCGACTCGTTCGATCTGCAGGGTCTCGCCGACCTCGATGTGCGCAAGACGATCACGCCGAACCCACTGATTGCCGGCACATCCGGGCAGTACCGGATCGAGCTCCACAACGCCGGTCCGAGCGACACTGCGGGTGTCGACCTCAGCGACACCTTGCCGCCCGGTGTAGCCACCGCCTCACTGGCTTCCGGCCCGTCGGGCTGCGTGGTCACGCTCGCACCGGCGGTCCAGTGCACCGGGTTGGCGATCCCGTCGGGAGCCACCCGGATCGTCCTCGTCGACATCACGGCGTCCGGTGTGCTCACGCCAGGCGACCTCGACAACACCGCCACGGTCACGGCGCTCACGGCCGACCCCGACACGACGAACAATCAAGGCGTCGTGACCCCGAACGTCGACAACTCGGCGGATGTGGTGCACGACAAAGCGGTGACCAGCGGTCCATACGTGGCCGGCTCCGGCACCGTGCACACGTGGATCCTGTCGGTTCGCAACGTGGGTCCGTCGACGGCGCTCGGCGTCGAGCTCGCCGATCTGCTCCCTCCCGGCATCACGCCCGGTCTGGTCACATCGGGCACGGTCGCGGCCGGAGCACTGAACTGCGCCATCAGCGGGCCGGTGCTCGCATGCGACCCGTTCGACCTGCTGGTCGGTGAATCGGTCGAGGTCTCGGTCGAGTTCACCGTCGATCCCGGCACCGCAGCCGGCCCGATCAGCAACCGCGCCTCGGCGGTGGCCACCACGGCCGACCCGAGCGCTCAGAACAACGTCGATGCCGCCACGATCGCCGTCGCCCGCTCGGTTGCGATCGACCTCGTCAAGTCGGGACCGGCGAGCGTGACCGCGGGGACAACGGTCGCATGGACGATCGACGCCACCGTGAACGGACCGTCGACCGCCGAAGCGACATCGCTCAGCGACACGGTGCCGGTCGGGTTCACACCATCGAGCGCCGTGGTGAGCGGCGACGTCACGGCGTCGTGTGACATCACCGGTCGGCTCGTCAGCTGCGCCCTCGGCACGCTCGACCCCGGTACGCACGTCACGCTGACGATCGTGGCCGACCTCGATCCAGGGCAAGCGACCGGACCGCTGGTCAACACTGCCGCTGTGTCGACGGTGACCCCCGGCGGCAACGCAACCGCCGACCTGCCGTTCGTCGTGGTCCGCTCCGCTCCGCTCGAGGTCGACAAGGTGGCCCTGGTCGATGACGGTCGCTACCTGGCCGGCGAATCGATGCAGTGGCTCGTCACGGTGCACAACCCGGGGCCTTCCAGCTCCGTGGACGTCGTCGTCACCGAACTCGCTCCGGCGCCGCTCACCGTGCTGTCACTGGCGCCGTCCCAAGGCTCGTGCACCGGCACCGCATGCCAGCTCGGAACGATCCCGGTCGGGTCCGATGCCACCGTGCTGGTGACGGTCCAGGTGGCCCCCGACACGCCCGCCGGAACGGTGACCAACGTGGTTTCGGTCTCGGCCGCCGAGCTGGCTGCTCCGGTGTCGGCCGACGCCGACGCCACGATCGAGCGCGAGGCGTCGCTGAGGATCACCAAGTCCGCCACCCCGGACCCGGCCGTGGCGGGAACACCGTTGACCTGGACGATCACCGTCGGCAACGACGGCCCCTCGACCAGTGAGGCGGTCGTGGTCACCGACGCCCTCCCCGCATCGATGCTCAGCCCGACCATCACGCCCTCGGTCGGTTCGCTGACCGGTGACGACTGGTCGGTCGGCACGCTGGCGGTCGGAGCCACCGAGACCCTGACGATCTCGGGCGTGCTCGACCCGGCGTCGACCGATCCCACGATCGCCAACTCCGCAACGGTCACGAGCTCCACGCCGAACCCCGGCCAGACATCGGCGACCGTGGTCACACCGGTCGTGGTCCGAGCCGACCTGGCGATCTCGAAGCGGATCGTCACCAGTCCCGTGATCGCCGGCCAGCCGGTCGAATGGGAGATCACCGTGGTCAACAACGGCCCGTCGACGGCGGTCGACACACAGGTGGTCGACACCCTTGCGGCCGGTCTCACCGCAGGATCGGCCGTGATCGACCCGGCCGACGGAACCTGTGCCGGATCGTCGTGTTCGATCCCGGTGCTCACCCCTGGCCAGTCGGTCACGATCGCAGTCACGGCGCTGCTGGATCCGAACACCCCGGACGGTACCTCGATCGTCAACCGCGCCACGGCAATCTCGTCCACCCCCGATCCGGACGTCACGAACAATGCCGTGGTCACGTCGCCCGCTGAGGTGAACGCGACGGCCGATTTGGCCGTCGTGTTGACAGCACCGGTCTCGGCGGTGCCTGGCACGAGTGCGACCTGGACGTTCAGTGTGACGAACAACGGACCGTCGGATGCGGTCAACGTGGTCGTGCGCTTCCCGGTTCCAGCCGGTGTGACGATCGACGCGACGCTGCTCGATCCTGGCTGCGTGCTCGCCGCCGGGATGATCACGTGCACGATCCCGGTGTTGCCGGTCGGGCAGTCCGCAACGTTCGACGTCACCGGCCCGATCGACGCCGCCAGCACCTCGCCGATCGCCTCGAGCGTGTCGGTCGGGTCCGATACGACCGACCCAGCGCCGGTCGACAACACCGACAGCGGATCCACGCGCCTCACCCCGATCGCCGATCTGTCCGTCACGAAGGTCGGCCCCGCCACGGTGGTCGCAGGGACCACCGCCGTCTGGACGGTGTCCGTCGCCAACGCCGGGCCTTCCAGTGCCGTCAACGTGCGCCTCAGCGACGTCCTGCCGGCAGGGGTCGCATCGGCCAGCGTCGATTCCTCGCTGTGTTCGGTGGCCCAGCTCACCGTGTCGTGCACCTGGGCGACGCTCGCTCCCGGTGCGCGTGTCGACGTCGTGATCACGGCGACCCTGGAGACCCGTCTCCCCGCATCGCAGCTGGTGAACACCGTCTCGGTGTCGAGCCCCACCACTGACCCGGTGCTCGCCAACAACACCGCCAGTGCGACCAGTGCGGCCGCACAGCGCTACGACCTGTCGATCGTCAAGTCGGTGAGTGACGACGCCGTGGACTACTGGGGCACCACCACCTTCACGCTCCGCATCGCCAACGCCGGACCGTCGCTGGCCGAGTCGGTCACCGTGCACGACACGGTGCCCGCCGGGCTCGAGGTCGTCTCGGTGACCTCTCCGCAGCCGTGCACCCGAAATGGCCAGGACATCGACTGCACCGCTGGTTCACTCGACGCCGGGGTCGCCTTCGATGTGATGATCATGGTCCGCGGGACGCAACCGGGCCGCTCGGCCAACACTGCCACCGTGCACGGTGCCAACGACACCAACACTGCCAACGATGTCGCCTCGGCCGCCGCCACCGTGCTCGACGCAGCGGAGTTGATCATCACCAAGACTGCCGTCACCAGCACGGTGGCGGCAGGAGGCACGCTTGAGTGGACCGTCACCGTCCGCAATGTGGGGCCATCGATCGCCAGGTCCGTGACGGTCGCCGAGCGACCGTCGAGCGGGCTCACGATCGTGCGTGCCACGCCCTCGGTCGGCACCTGGGACGCCGCCACATCGACCTGGTCGATTCCTGAACTGGCCGCCGGCGCGGTCGTCACGATGTCAGTACAGACGGCCGCCACGACGGCGGGTCTGGCGACCAATACCGTCACAGCATCGAGCTCCACGCCCGATGCCGCTGCTGCGAGGAACGGGACCGTCGGGCGCCCGATCAGTACCCAGGCGGCCAGCACCGTCACCGTCACCGAACGGATCACGCCGCCGACCGGGAGTTCCGGCACGCTGCCGCTGACCGACGCTGCGTTGGTCGTGCTTGCAGCGGGCGGGATGCTGGTCGCCGTCACCCGCCGCCGGCATCGCGCCCACTGACCGGCGCAGAGCGGCCTTATCGAGTCGGCGTCAGGACGCGTCCACGCCGGCGATCAACTCGACACCCTTGTTGCGCACGTTGTTGACGAGCGACGACACCTCGTGCATGGTGAGCAGGTGGTCGGGTGCCGGCACCAGCAGGCTCGCCAAGATCTCGATGTGCTGGTTCGCCGGGTCCAGCCACATGTCCCACATGGCACACGGCAGGATCACCGGCATCCGGTCGTGCACCGGCGCCATGGTGGCGTTGGCCGATGTGGTGATCACGGTCGCCGTGTGCAACCAGGGTTCGTCGGGGCCACCTTCTCGATCCCGCCACGCCGACCACAGCCCGGCGACCGCCAGCGGTTCGTTGTCGACACGGTGGATGAACTGGGGTCGCTTGGCGAGTTTGCCCTGCTTGGTCACAGGGCCACCCTCGACCCCGGCCGCCCACTCATAGAACCCGTCCATCGGGATGATGCAGCGGTGCTTGCGGAACACTGCCTTGAACGCCGGCTTCTCGGCGAGCGTCTCCGAGCGGGCGTTGATCATCTTCTGGCCGACTGTGCGGTCCTTCGCCCATGACGGCAGGAGGCCCCACTGGAATGCCTCGAGTCGTCGGTGTCCGCCGACGTCGGCCACCACGCCGTAGATGTCGTTGGTGGGTGCCACGTTGAAGTTGTCGCCGAGCGTCTCGACGGCCTGTTCCGCTCCGAAGTAGGCAGCGATCCGTTCCGGCGACGACGACGAGACGAACCGCCCACACACGACTGATCGAGCCGATCAGTCGGTCTGGTCGTCGAGCGTCGCGTCGCCAGCGTTCTTGCGAACCGACTCGATGCCGCTCATCGCCGACGCCTTGGATTCGTACGCCTCGCTGACCGCGATCACCTGACCGTTGCCCGCCTTCAGACGGAAGCGGAACTTCTCTGACTTGTCCTGGTAGAGCTCGAACTTGCCTGCCATCTCGTTGCCTCCTCGAAGAACGGGTCTGACGAAACCTTACCGCGCCAGGCGCCGCCGCCTACCGCCGTCTTCCGCCGAGACGACCGAGTGGCCAGACGCGACGACGCCCACGCCGTTCGGATTCATCCGTCGACGTGGGCGTGATGGTCGGGCTGACAGGATTTGAACCTGCGACCCCTTGTCCCCCAGACAAGTGCGCTAACCAAGCTGCGCTACAGCCCGTATTCAGTTGTGGCGGGCAAGCCTAGCGAGCCGCCTGACGACTTCCCCTGACGACTTCCCCGTCACTCCCCGTGTGACACCGGGGATCGCTCAGAAGAGCCAGGAGATCATCTGGATGACCCGCCAGCCCAGGTAGATGACGAGCGCTCCGACCAGCAGCTTGAAGTGCCACGGGGTGCCCGTCTCGTCGAGTTGCTCGGCGGCGCGCTGCTCGATCTCGCCGACGTGCTGACCACATGTCGGACAGGACCCGTCGCCGCGGACGGTGTTCGGCGACAGATACTTGGAACACGGCTCGCACCAGGGCACGGGGCGTCACGGTACTGCGCGCTCTCACGGAAACATCATCGAGCCGGCGGGCCGAACGAGGCGTTCGACACGACCCTGATCGCGACGCCGGTCAGGAATTCTTCTTGCGCACCCGGAGTTTGAGCGGCGTGGAGCCGAAGCCGAACTCCTCGCGGATCCGGCGCTCCAGGTACCGCAGGTGGTGGTGCGGCAGCTCGCGATTGACGAAGAGTGTGAACGTGGGCGGGTCGGTGGCCCCCTGGACGGCGTAGAGCACCCGTGCCCCCTTGCCGGCCGGCTGTTGCTGCTCGGCGGCGGCGATTACCCGGTTCACGTCACGGGTGGGGACACGGCGGTGGTACTGCTCGATCGCGTCCTGCAGCACGGGGCGGAGCTTGTGCACGTTCTTACCGGTCAGGGCCGAGATCTTCAGGATCGACACGTCACCGAGGAAGCCGAGCTTGCGCTTGGTGTCGGCCTCGACCTCAACTCGAACGTCAGGGTCGTCGAGCAGCTCCCACTTGTTGAGCAGCACGACGATCGGGCATCCGGAGGCGTCCACCCGCTCGGCCAAACGTTGGTCCTGCCCCGTGATCCCGTCGACCGCATCGACCACGAGCAGGGCGATGTCGGCGTCGTCGATCGCCCGCAGCGCGCGCACCATCGAGTAGTACTCGGCGGAGTCGTCGATCTTGCCGCGACGCCGCATACCAGCGGTGTCGACGAACACGATCGGTCCGTCCTCGGTCTCGACCAGCGTGTCGATCGCATCGCGGGTGGTGCCAGCCATGTCGTGCACGACCGAGCGGTCCTCGCCCACCAGGCGGTTGAACAGTGTGCTCTTGCCCACGTTCGGGCGGCCGACCACGGCCACGCGTGGAGGACGGCCCTCCTCATCGGGTGTGTAGACCTCGAACAGCCCGCCGTCGTCGAACTCGTCCTCATCGGGGTCCGGCGGGTACACCGCCTTGTCGCCGAGACGTTCCAGGACCACGTCGAGCAGGTCACCGGCACGTCGTCCGTGCAGGGCGCTGACCGGCACGGCGTCGCCGAGCCCGAGCGACATGAACTGCCAGATGTCGGCCTCGCGGCGCGTGTTGTCGCTCTTGTTGGCGACCACCATCACGTCGTAGCCGCCGCGTCGCAGCCAGTCGGCGACGGCTTCGTCCTCCTCGAGCGCGCCGACGCTGGCGTCGACCATGAACAGCACCAGGTCGGCCTCGGCCACGGCCTTCTCGACCTGACGGCTGACCTTTTCGTCGAGTTCGCTGCCGCCTGGCATCCAACCGCCGGTGTCGATCACGCGGAAGGGGACGCCCAGCCATTCGGCCTCGAGCTCCTTGCGATCGCGTGTGATCCCGGGACGGTCCTCGACGATCGCCGCCTGCTCGCCGATGATGCGGTTGAAGAGCGTGCTCTTGCCGACGTTGGGCCGACCGACGATCACGATCGTCGGCAGCTCGACCGCACCGGCGTCGGTGTCGTCCGGCGCGCCCGCCGCCGGCTGCTGCTCGACGTGCGGTTGCTGGTCGACGTGCGGTTGCTGGTCAGGTGTCGATGGTTCGGAATTGGGTTCTTCGGTGGTCATCTCGACCAGCTCCTCAGTGGGGTACTGCGCATCGGTTGCGTTGCGATCGTCATGCTGCTTGCTCCAGCGCCCGGCGCAGGGCGATCCCGTCGGTCGGGAGCACCTCCACACGCCGCGGCAGTTGGTCGACGGTGACACCGTCGAGAAATCGGCCGTCGTCGGACAGGCACACGTCCGGGAGCAGGTAACGCCAGTCGTCCGGGTGCTCCGACAGCACTCGCGACACGTCCTCGCCGGTCATCAGGCCCGTCACCCCGGTGTTCCCGCCGAAGAAGTCGTTGGGGACCGTCAGCACGGTCACGTCACGACGATCGAGCCGGTCGATGAGCGGTGCGATCACCTTGGCCCCGAGCGGACCCGTCAGCACACCGGTCGGTCGTGCTCGATCAGGCGCCTGGCGTCGAGCACTCAGCATGACCGGCTGCGGGTCGATCGCCGCCGCGGAACCGCCTCCGGAACGCAGGCCGGTGTAGGCGGCCGGGTTGCTCGGCAGGTCGACCGCGGCGAAGAAGCCGGACCGAACGCCGGTGGCCTGCGGGGCGATGCCCTCGAACTCGAGTTCGAACGTGCGCGCCATGCCGATCCCGTCCTCGTGCATGGCGAAACCGTCGTACGTCTCCGCGGCCGGGAAGTCGACGCCGGCCATCAGGTAGTACTCGTCGGCGGCGAACACCATCCGCCGCCCGAGCACCTCGAGGAACGTCTGTTGCCAGGCGTCGACGATGTCGACGACCCGCGCCGCCTCGTCGTGCGTGTGCAGTCGCATCGCCGGCTCGGTGTTGTACTTCGACAGCCCGAGCGGGACCACCGCCACCGACGTGAGCTCCGGGAACCGATCGAGCACTCCGGCCAGGGTGCCGTCGAGCGCGTCACCGTCGTTGATCCCAGGGCACACCACGATCTGGCCTTTGATCTCGATCGCATGGTCGAGCAGCGCCCGGATCCATCGCAGGCTCATCCCGCCGCGCTGGTTCTTGAGCATCCGATTGCGCAGATCGTGGTCGACGGCATGGATCGACACGTGCAGCGGTGACAGTCGTTCGGTCACCACCCGCTCGAAATCGGACTCGGTGAAACGCGTCAGGGTGGTGAAGTTCCCGTACAGGAAGCTCAAGCGGTAGTCGTCGTCCTTCAGGTACAGGCTGCGGCGCATGCCCTTCGGGAGCTGATAGATGAAGCAGAACTCACAATGGTTGTCGCACGTGCGGACCCGGTCGAAGACCGCCGACTGGACCTCGACACCGAGCGGCTCCCCGGCCCGCTTCGGGATCGAGATGGATCGTTCCAGGCCACCACGGATCAGATCGATCTCGATGTCGGCCTCGTCGGTGGCGTATTGCCACTCGATCACGTCGCGCGGTGCCAACCCGTCGACACGGGTGATCTCGTCCCCCGGTTGCAGGCCCGCCCGCTGAGCCGGTGATCCGGTGGCGACGGCGACGATCGTGGGGCTGCTCATGACACCACGCATCCCACCGTTGCGAGCGTCGGCATGCCGGTGGACGGCGTGACGGTCAGGATCGAGTGGACGGTGGACATGGCCGAACCAGGCTATCGGGCCCTACTCTGAGGGGATGCCCGTGGACCAGGTGCTGCTGGCGGAGCCGAGAGGGTTCTGCGCCGGCGTGGAGATGGCGATCAAGGCGCTGGCGTGGATGGTCCACACGTTTGAACCTCCCGTCTACTGCTTCCACGAGATCGTCCACAACCAGGCCGTGGTCGAACGCTTCGAGCGGCGTGGCGTGGTCTTCGTCGACGACATCGCCGAGGTGCCCGTCGGCAGCCCGATCATGCTGTCGGCCCACGGGTCGGCGCCCGAGGTGGTCGAGGCTGCCAAATCGAGGGGCAGTTTCGTGGTGGACTCGGTGTGCCCGCTCGTCACCAAGGTCCACCACGAGGTCAAGGTCCGGGCCGGCAAGGGGTACCGGATCGTCTACGTCGGCCACGAGGGCCATGAGGAGGCGGTCGGCACGATGGCGGTCGCCCCGCACGCGATCAGCCGCGTCGAGACCGTCGCCGAGGTCGATGCCCTGCCCGACTTCGACGAACCGGTGGCGTTGCTCGCCCAGACCACCCTGTCGCACCGCGACTGGCAGGGCGTTGCCGTGCGGGTCCGTGAGCGGTTCCCGCAGGTGTGGTCCCCAGGCCGCAGCGACCTGTGTTTTGCCACCACCAACCGCCAGTCGTCACTGTTGGCGATGGTCGAGCGCTGCGACGCGGTGGTCATCATCGGCTCGTCGAACTCCTCCAACACGCGTGCGCTCGAGAAGCTCGCCCGGGAGGCCGGCTGCCAGCGGGTCTACCGGGTCAACCATGCCGACGAGATGCCCGTCGACCTGAGCGGTGTGGTCGGCGTGACCGCAGGTGCGTCGGCTCCTGAGGAACTCGTCGATGCCGTGCTGGATCGGCTCGCACCCCGTTTCGGGGTCGAGATCGTGTCGGTGACCGACGAGGACGAGTACTTCCCACCGCCGCGCAACATCCGTGAGTTGCAGGCCACGATCGAAGCCGCCGCCACCACCATGCTCGGTGGAGGTATGCACACGCGTCCGGGGATGGACGATCGCAGCCTCCCCGCCAGCGACGTGCTGGCGGCCCTCTGATCCGGCACACTGCCGGTCATGTTGTCCCCCTCGCTCGAGACCTTCCGGTTGTTCCTGCACATCCTTGCGGCGTCGGTCTGGGTCGGTGGCCAGATCGCCCTGGCCGGTGTGGTGCCGACGCTCCGCACGGTCGCCCCGCAGGCCACCAAGCCGGTCGCCAACGCCTTCGCACGCGTTGCGTGGCCGGCGTTCGCGGTCGTGGTGCTGACCGGCATGTGGAACCTGGCCGAGATCAACCCCGGTGATCGCAGCACGAGCTATCAGATCACGCTGTTCCTCAAGATCGCTGTGGCGCTGGTGAGCGGCATGGCCGCCGCGGTGCACGCCGTTGGCCGCAGCAAGGTCGCCCTCGCCGTCGGCGGCGCGCTCGGGCTGCTCGGCGCGTTGGCGGCGATGTTCTTGGGTGTGCTGCTCATGTCCAGCGGCGGCTGACACACTGCTGTCCATGAGCACCGTCGGCCGCCGCCTGCGCCTCGGGATCGCAGCCATCGTCCTGCTGCCCGTGATCGCCGGGTGCACGTCGTCCTCCGACGGTCCCGCGCCGTCCACGCCAGGCATTCCGGTGGCCGCTCCGGCGAGCGCGTCGACCGTGCCGCAGACTGCGTTCTGCCGCGCCCTCACGGGCGACATCGAAGGTGATGTCGCCGCCGCGTACCGTGCGATCCTGCCCGATGCCCCGCCGGAGATCGCCTCGGACTTCCAGGCGTTGATCGAACGGCTCGAGTCAGGAACGACCGTCGCCTTCGACGACTCCCCCACTGCCACAGCGGTCGACGTCACGACCACCCTGTCACCCGACGGCGTCACGCTGCCCGAGGCCGAGATCGTCGGCAACGTCCCCGACGACGATCCGGCCACACGGGTCTTCGACTACGTGCAACTCGTGTGTCGTGGAGTCGGCAACAATCCCGGGCCCGACGCCACCCAGCCGGAATTCGTCCCCGATCCGACGACCCCGTGACCCGGGCCCGCGGCAACTAGGTTGCTCGAATGATTCCGGGCGTGCACGCAGCAATCAACCCCGACAAGCCGGCTGTGATCGTCGCCGACACCGGTTGGACCCAGACCTACGCCGAGCTGGACGCTGCAGCCAACCGGCTGTACAGGGTGTTCCGGTCGGTCGGTTTGGAGCCGGGCGATCATGTCGCGTTCTGTCTCGAGAACCATCCCCGGTTCCTCGAGATCATGTGGGGATGCGAGTACGCCGGCCTGATCTACACCGCCGCCTCGTCGCGACTCACCACCGAAGAACTCGCGTACATCGTCGACGACTGCGGGGCGCGGGCGTTCATCACGTCGGCGTACAAGGCTCCTCAGGCCGCCGAGTTGCGATCGCTGACCCCGAACGTCGAACTGTGGGCGATGTTGGACGGCGTGGTCGACGGCTACGAGTCCTACGAGGCGATGACGGCGTCACAATCGGCAGCGCCACTCGACGGGCGCGTGGCGGGCACCGACATGCTGTATTCGTCGGGGACGACCGGGCGCCCCAAAGGCGTCATGCCGGCGCTCAAGCACGAGCCGATCGAGACTCGCGTTCACCGCTGTGGCCGGCATGTGCAAGGTGCTGTTCGGCATGACCGCCGACAGCGTCTACCTGTCCCCCGCTCCGATGTACCACGCTGCTCCGCTGCGGTTCACGCTCGCCAGCCAGATCCTGGGCGCCACCGTCGTCATGATGGAGCACTTCGACGCCGAGCGGTTCCTACGCTTCGTCGAGCAATTCCGAGTCACGCACACCCAGGTCGTGCCGACCATGTTCGTCCGGCTGCTCAAGTTGCCCGATGACGTGAGGGCGGCGGCCGACGTGTCGTCGCTGCAGAGCGTCGTCCATGCCGCTGCTCCCTGCCCGGTGCCGGTCAAGAAGGGCATCATCGAGTGGTGGGGTCCCGTGGTCCACGAGTACTACGCCGGCACCGAGGGCAACGGCATCTGCTACTGCAACAGCGCCATGTGGTCGGCCCACGAGGGGACCGTCGGCACGCCGATCAACTGCATCGTCCACATCGTCGGGGAGGACGGTGAGGAGCTGCCGACCGGTGAGACCGGAACGGTGTATTTCGAGGGCGGCGGCTCGTTCGAGTACCACAACGACCCGGCCAAGACTGCCGGATCCCGGCATCCGTTGGGCTGGTCGACGCTCGGCGACGTTGGCCATCTCGACGCCGACAACTTCTTGTACCTGACCGATCGCAAGGCGTACATGATCATCACCGGGGGCGTGAACGTCTATCCCCAGGAGGCCGAGAACCTGCTGGTCACCCACCCCAAGGTCGTCGACGTGGCGGTGTTCGGCGTGCCCCACGAGGAGTTCGGTGAGACGGTGCAGGCCGTGGTGCAGCCGACCGAGATGCCCGCCGACGCCGAGCAGGCGCAGGCGCTGGCGGCCGAGTTGATCCGTTTCTGCCGCGAGCACCTCGCCGACGTCAAGTGCCCGCGGTCGATCGATTTCCGTGCCGAACTCCCCCGCCACCCGACCGGCAAGCTCTACAAACGCCTGTTGAAGGACGAGTACTGGGCGGCGGCAGGTCGCTCGATCTGAACCGCCGAGCGATCACGGGACTCGGCAAGACCCGGCACGTTAGGGTTGACGGCGATGTCTCGACCACCGGCTGCGCATCCGTACCTCGACTGGCCGGGCCCGATCGCATTCGCCCACCGCGGTGGAGCCAGCGACAATCCCGAGAACACCATGCCGGCGTTCCAGCATGCGGTGGACCTGGGCTACACGTACCTCGAGACCGACGTGCACGCGACCAGTGATGGGGTCCTGGTGGCCTTCCACGACCCGGACCTGTCGCGTACGTGTGATCGACCGGGGACGATCGGCTCGCTCCCGTGGCGAGAGGTCTCGAGCGCGAGGGTGGCCGGGCAGGAGCCGATCCCGCTGTTCGAGGACCTGCTCGGTTCGTTCCCGGACGCTCGTGTCAACATCGACTGCAAGGCCAACTCGGCGCTCCCCGGCCTGATCGCGTCGCTGAAGCGGCTCGACTGCCTCGACCGGGTGTGCCTCGGGAGTTTCAGCGACCAACGCCTGCGCAGGTTGCGTCGCGAGTTCGGCCCGCGTCTCTGCTCCAGCTTCGGACCGGCCCAGATCACGACGCTGCGGTCTGGCGGACGGGTGCCGTTCGGGGGACAGTTGGCGCAGATCCCGGTCAGGATCGGTCCGGTCACCGTGCTCACGCCGAGCGTGCTGGCGCGGGCCCACCGGCTCGGCTATCAGGTCCACGTGTGGACGATCGACGACCCGGTCGAGATGGCACGACTGCTCGACATGGGTGTGGACGGGATCATGACCGACCGTCCCCAGGTGCTCAAGGACCTCTTGCTGCAACGCGGTCAATGGCACTGACCCGCGCCGTCGGTATCGCGACGCGCTCGCCGCCGTCCACCCAGGATGCGTAGCGTCGGCACCATGCGATCGACCCCCACCAGCACGCCGTCCACCGCACCGGCGTCCAGTTCGGTGCGCGGTCTCGGTGGCGCCGTGGCATCGGCCGATCAGGCCGCAACCAACGCAGGGCTTGGTGTCCTGGCAGGAGGGGGCAACGCCGTCGACGCGGCGATCGCCACCAACGCCGTGATGGCGGTCGTCGGCCCGCATCTGTGCGGGATCGGGGGCGACCTGTTGGCGCTCGTCCACCATCGGGGCGAGGTGATCGCCCTCAACGCCAGTGGGCGGGCGGGATCCGGCGCCGACCCGGCGGAGATGAGGGGCGACGGACTGACCACGATGCCGCTCCGGCACGACATCAGAACCGTCACGGTGCCGGGATGCGTGGACGGATGGATCGAACTGCATCGACGGTTCGGCACGCTGTCGCTCGATCGGCTCCTGGGCCCGGCGATCCAACTCGCCGAGCGGGGCTTCGCCGCCAGCCCGTTGCTGGTCGGCTCGCTGCGCAAGGTCGACGATCGTGGTCGCAGGTCGCTGGCAGCGCTCGCCGCCGCGACGCACACCGGCGCCCGGACCACACGCGCCGGCCTCGCCCGAACACTGCGGTCGATCGCGTCGGAGGGTCGCGACGGCTTCTACGGCGGCGAGTTCGGACGCGGCCTGATCGAGCTCGGCCGAGGTCTCTACGACGACGCCGACCTCGCCGCCCCGCACGCCGACTGGGTCACCGCGCTGTCGACCCATGCGTTCGGCGTGGACCTGCACACGATCCCGCCCAACTCGCAGGGATACCTGACGCTCGGCGCAGCCCGGTTGGCCGACGCCGCCGGACTGCCCGACGATCCTGACGATCCCGAATGGGCGCACATCCTGATCGAATGCGCCACCGCGGCGGGTCACGACCGGCCCGATCAGCTGCACGAGGGCGCCGACGGCGAGGCGTTGTTGGCGCTGATCGACGGGCGCCAGGCGATGGTCGATCGGCAGCGCCGATCGGACCGCTGGGCACCGACGACCGACGGCGACACGACCTATCTGTGCACGGTGGACGGCGACGGGATGGGTGTCTCGCTGATCCAGTCCAACGCATCCGGATTCGGTTCCTGGCTGGCCGAGCCCAACACCGGCATCAATCTCCACAACCGTGGGCTCGGGTTCACGCTCGTTCTCGGTCATCCCGCCGAGTTCGGCCCCGGCCGCCGCCCTCCGCACACACTGTCACCGGCGCTGGCATCGCGTGGAAGCTCGCTGGCGGCGGTGTTCGGAACGATGGGCGGCGACGCCCAGCCCCAGATCCTGCTCCAGGTCGCGGCACGGCTGTTCCGTCACGGTCACAGCCCGCGCCGAGCGATCGACGCCGGGCGCTGGGCACTCGCCGGTCCCCTCACCGGATTCGACACCTGGACCGCACCGCACGGTCCGAGCGTGGAACTCGAGGGGCACGCCCCCGGATCCTGGGCAACCGAGCTGGCCGAACGCGGTCATGGAGTCGTCACCCTGCCCGCCTACGACAGCGCGTTCGGTCACGCCCACGCGATCGTGGTCGAGCCCGGAGGCGTGCTGGCGGGCGCCGCCGACCAGCGCACCGTGGTCGGCAGCTGCGGCGCCCTCTGAGTGGCGTCAGCCGACGAGCGGCATCACCTCGGTCATGAACCGTTCCATCTGCTCGTCGGCCTTCTTGTAGCTGTCGCCCAGCAGGTGCGGGAAGATCGTCAAGCGCTCCACCCCGAGCAGGTCCTTGTAGAACTGCACCCCCTCGGCCACGTCCTCGGCGGTGCCGACGAGCATGGTCTTGTTGTCGAGCGACTCCTCGCAACGTGGGGATCAGCCCCGGCTTGGCCGGTTTGCCGTCCTCGCCCATGTAGCCGCGGCTCCACCCGTACGGTCCGAGAAATTTCCAGAACTCGTCGTGGCCGTTGCGAGCCGACTCGATCGCCGCTTCGTGGGTGTCCTCGATCCGGGTGGCGACCACCAGCATGCGCTTGTCACCGGCGTCCAGCGACACACCGTGGGTCGCCTCGTAGGTGTCGGCGTAACGGTCCCAGAAACGCTTGATGAACGAGTAGTGCTGGTTCCAGAACACGGCGCCGTGCCCCACGACCGGCACGTAGTCGAGCGTGGGAGGGCTGGTCACGGCCTGCCAGATCTCGTACGGATACAGCGGACGCGGGATGAGTGTCAGGCTTTGGACCGTGGACCCACGGTCCGGGATGCCCGCCACGGGAAGCTGGAAATGCTTGCCGTGGAACGAAAAGCTCTCGTTGGCGAGCGCCTGGCGCACGATCTCCATCGACTCCTCGAACACCTCACGGTTGAGTTCGTCGTCGGCCTTCTGGTCCGGGTTGTCGTGCGATCCGATCGACACGCCCTTGTCGTTGAGGTGCAGCACCTCGCGAGGGACGGTGCCCCGGCCCACACCGAGGATGCCGCGACCGCCCGAGAGGTTGTGGAGCGTGGAGAAGTCCTCCGCCAACCGGAGTGGGTTCCACTGCGGCACCACGTTGAACATCGCCCCGAGCCGGATCCGCTGCGTGCGCGCCGCGATCCATGTCGAGATCTGGAGCCCGTTCGGGATCACTTCGTAGCCCTCGTACTGGAAGTGGTGTTCGGTGGTCCAGAACGAGTCGAACCCGAGCCGGTCGGCGACCACCGCCGACTCCACGTAGTCGAGCGTGGCCTGCCAGCACTCCTCGTTGGTGTACCGGCGATCCATCGGGTTGGGCGGACCGCCACCGGCATCGTGCATCTCGACGCCTCCGAAGAAGAACGCTCCGACTTTCATCTCGATCCCTTTCATCCGGAATGTGTCAGACCATCCGGTCACGGTGCCACGCCGGCCGGCTCTGTGTCGAATCACTGCCGGCGCGGGTCTGACACGCTCCGGGTGACCTGAGTATGGTCGCACACGTGACCGCGACGTACCTCAGCAATGTCGTCGTGAACGACGCGACTGTGACCGATGTCCTGATCGAGGGCGAGATCGTGGCAGGCATCGGGGCCGACCTGGGGTGCCCTCCCGACGCGGTGCGGATCGACCTCGACGGCTACCTCCTGTTGGCGGCGGCGGTCGAACCGCACGCCCATCTCGACAAGGCGTTCCTGGCGGAACGGATCGTCAACCCCACCGGCGATCTGTACGGGGCGATCGGTGCCATGAAGGCGAATCGTCACCTGCTCGACGTACCCGAGACGATCGAGCGGGCCGAGCGAGCCGCCCGCCTGATGGCCCGCAACGGATACGCCGCGGTGCGGTCGCACGCCGACACCACGACCGAACACGGGCTGCGGAGCGTGGAGGCACTGGCCGAAGTCCGCCGGCGCGTGCAGGACGTGATCGATGTCGAGATCGTGGCGCTGTGCGGATGGCCGGTCACCGGCCGTGTCGGTGCCGCCGCCAGGGCGTTGCTTGCCGACGCGCTCGATGCAGGAGCCGACCTGGTGGGCGGATGCCCCCATCTCGAGCAGTACTCGGGCGAGGGCACGATCGAGTCCGCCACCGACATCTTGCTCCAGATCGCCGTTGATCACGGGCGTGGGGTGGATCTGCACACGGACGAGACGCTCGACCCGTCGGCCAACGGCCTCGACCTGCTCGCTCGACGGGTGCTCGAAGGGTTTCCGCATCCGGCCACCGCCAGTCACTGTGTGAGCCTGGGTCAACAGCCGCCCGAGCAACAACGGGCGACGGCGGAACGCGTCGCTGCCGCCGGGGTGAGCGTGATCGCACTCCCCCACACCAATCTGTTCCTGCAGGGTCGCCAGTGCACCCCGATGCCGCGAGGACTCACGGCGATCGAGGTGCTGATGGCTGCCGGGGTCAACGTCGCCGCCGGGGCCGACAACCTGCAGGACCCGTTCAACCCGGTCGGGCGGGCGTGCCCGTTCGAGACCGCCGGGCTGATGATCATGACGTCACATCTGCTGCCGGAGGCTGCCTGGCGATCGGTGAGTTCGGCTGCCGGCACGGCGATCGGCAAGCCGGGAGCGCTCGAAGTCGGGCGCCGGGCCGATCTCGTGGCGGTCCGCGCGACTACGCTGCGCGAAGCCATCGCATTCGGCCCGAGCGATCGGGTCGTGTGGCATCGTGGAGTTCAGTCGGCTTGATTGGGAAGCTGTCGACTCCCTCGCGTCGGCTCGATGCACCGCCAGGAAACAAGAAATACACACACCAGACACGTCGGTGCGCAGACCGCTGCGTATCGTCCTCGGAGACATGATGACGGATCTCGGGACCGGCCCTGCACCTGCCCCTGCGACAACTGCCACGCTTCGGTTCCAACACCTTTCGATGGTGTTTCCCGACGGCACCCACGCCATCGACGACGTGTCGTTCACGGTGGCTCCCGGTGAGTTCGTCACCGTGGTGGGGCCGTCCGGCTGCGGCAAGTCGACCTTGCTCCGGATCGCTTCCGGGCTGACCAAGCACACGTCGGGCATCTGCGAGGTCGATCGCAACTCGATCGGTTACGTGTTCCAGGATGCGACCTTGCTGCCGTGGCGCACCGTGCAACGCAACGTCGAGCTCAACGCCGAACTGCATGGCATGCCCAAGGCCGAGCGGCAGACCAAGTCGGCCGAGGCGATCAAGCTCGTGAACCTCGTCGGGCACGAGGGCAAGTACCCCAAACAGCTGTCGGGCGGCATGAAGATGCGTTGCTCGTTGGCTCGCTCGCTCGTGCTCAGCCCCAAGGTGTTCCTGTTCGACGAGCCGTTCGGGGCGCTCGACGAGATCACACGCGAGTTCCTCAACGACGAACTCCTGCGGCTGTTCAATCATGAGCGGTTCGCGTCGTTGTTCATCACCCACTCGATTCCCGAGGCGGTGTTCCTGTCCACCCGCGTGCTGGTGATGTCGGCCCGACCCGGCCGGATCATCGGTGACTACCAGGTCCCGTTCGGGACCGATCGCCCGCATGATCTGCGTTTCGAACCCGCATTCGCCGAACTCTGCGGCAAGATCAGCCACGACCTGAAAGATGCGCACGCGTGAGCGGCCACACGATCGAGAACAACGACTCGGTCGGTGCCGCAGGGGCGCTCGCCGAGTCGGCGGTGACCGGAGGCACCGACGATCCGGTCCGGGTCATCGAGGCCCGAGCGCGCACGTGGCAAGTGGGCAACTCGATTCCGCCCGCCATCACGTTCGTGGTGTTCGTCGGTGTCTGGTACCTCTACAGCGCGCTCAAGTACGACAATCCGGCCCAACGTCGCAATGCCTTGCCGTATCCGCACACGATCATCACCGACGGTTTCCTGCCGTGGTGGGACCCGAAGAACGCCAAGGGGTTGCGCCCGATCCTCGGGTACATGCTGCCGACGCTCAAGGTGACCCTGCTCGGTCTGGCGATCTCGATCGTGTTCGGCACGCTGATCGCGGTCGTGATGAACTTGTCCAAGCACATGGAACGAGCCCTGTTTCCGTACGCCGTCGTGATGCAGACCGTTCCGATCCTCGCCATCACACCACTGCTCACACAGCTGTTCGGGGAACGGCTCGGAGTCCGGCTCGTCGTCGTCGTGCTGATTGCGATCTTCCCGATCGTCACCAACACGCTGTTCGGCCTCCAGTCGACCGACCGCCTGCACCACGACCTGTTCACGCTCAACCGCGTCAATCGCTGGACACGGTTGACCAAGCTCGAACTCCCGAGCGCCCTGCCGGCGATGCTGACCGGGATCCGCATCGCCTCCGGGCTTTCGGTGATCGGGGCGATCGTCGCCGACTTCTTCTTCGCCCAGGGCGACAAGGGAATCGGCTACTTCATCCGCAACCGGCAGCAGCGGTCGGCGAACCGGCCCGACATGTTCGCCGGCACGATCATGGCTTCGCTGTTCGGTGTCGTGATGTTCCTGATCGTCGGCTTGGTCACCAGCCGAGCGATCCGCAGTTGGCACGACTCCGCCCGTGACACGGTGTGAGCGGCGCCGACCACTGTTCCCATCCACCCACTACCGCACTACTGACATACGTCATTCAACAAGGGGAGAGACACACCATGAAGGCACGCAAGTTCATGACGCTCAGCGTCGTGTCCGCCGTGACGCTGCTCGCAGCATGCGGCAGCGACGACACCACATCCACCGCCACCGAGGCACCGGCCACCGAGGCACCGAGCACCGAGGCGGCAGGTACCGAGGCTCCTGGCACCGAGGCACCGGCAACGGAGGCACCGGCAACGGAGGCCCCGGCGACCGAGGCCCCGGCAGCCACGACCGCGGCGCCGGCAGAGGGTGGGCCATGCCCCGCCAAGCTCACGATCCAGACCGACTGGTTCCCTGAGTTGGAGCACGGCGGCACGTACCAGCTGATCGGCCCGGGCGGCACCGCCAGCAAGGACACGGTGTCGTACTCCGGCCCGGTGCAACCGCAGTACGCGGTCGGCGGCCTGCAGGAGATCGAGATCGGAACCGTCAAGTTCGACAAAACCAACTCCTCGATCCTGCTCGACGGCGAGGCCGACATGGCCTACATCAACATGAGCGACGTGATCAAGGACTCGGCCTTCGTCCCGATGGTGGCAATCGCCAAGACGCTCGACAAGGACCCTCAGATGGTCATGTGGGATCCGACCCAGAACGACGTCCAGAAGCCCGAGGACATCGCCGCCAGCGGTGCCAAGGTGCTGCACTTCCCGGGTACCGCCTACATCGACTACATGACGGCCGCCGGCATCATGACCGCTGAGCAGGACGACCCCAACTACGACGGCTCGGACGCCAAGTGGGTGGCCGACGGTGGCAACTTCTTCCAGCAGGGCTTCGCCACCAACGAGGTGTACAAGTACGAGAATGAGATCCAGTGGAAAGACGGCGCACCCGCCGACGTCAGCTTCTACACGGTCGCCGATCTCGGCTTCGACAACTACCCGGCGGCGATCACGATGCTGCAGAGCCGCGCCGACGAACTCGACGCATGCCTCAAGCTGCTCGTGCCGGTCATGCAACAGGCCTGGATCGACTTCCTCGCCGACCCGACCCCGGTCATGGACCGGATGATCGAGATCAACGTCGAGCACGACGGCTTCTGGACGCTCACCCCCGAAGTCAACGCCGCCGGCATTGCCTTGGTCGAATCGGACAACTTCGCCGTCAACAGCTCGGACGGCACGTATTGCAGCTTCGACGAAGCTCGCGTCCAGGGTCTCTACGACATCCTGGCCCCGATCTACGCCGAGCAGGGCACTGAGGTTGCGCCGAGCATCGACGGGGTCTTCACCAACAAGTACTGCGAGGGCGCACCCGGGCGCTGAGCCCGACCAACCCTCTGATCGATGAGGAGCCGGCCCCGTGGGGGCCGGCTCCTCACGCGTAGGCGCACAGGTCGAACGTGTTGCCGGCCGGATCGGTCAGGTTGACGATCGAGCCGTACGGCTCGACCCGCGTCGACGACACCATCGATGCACCCAGGCTCAGCAGACGCTGCAGCTCGCGTTCGAACTGTGCTGGGGTACACGCCAGATCGAGGTGAACCGTTCCGGGGACCGTCCGCCCGCGTTGGATCCCGATCCTGCGCTGCGCTGAGCGGTCCGACAGCACGATCCAGCGTGCACCGCGGTCGTCGTGCTCGACTTCGGTCTCGATCAGGTCGAGTGCAGCCCGCCAGAAGCGGGACACGGTGTACAGATCCTCGGCGTCGAGCGTCACGAGGTCGAATCGCGTGGTCACGGCTCAATCAGCTTCTCGAGCACGACCTGCAGCAGGACGTTGGCGCCGCGCTCGAGATCGGCGGGTTCGGTGAACTCGGCGATGTTGTGGCTCAGGCCAGCGGCCGACGGCACGAAGATCATCGCCGTGGGGCACACCCGCGCCAGCATCTGGGCGTCGTGGCCTGCACCGCTGGGCATCCGCCGCGTGCTGTACCCGAGCGCGATCGCTGTCGACTCGACGAGCTCGACCATCGTCGGGTCGAACTCCACCGGCTCGAACCGGGCCAGCGTTCGTCGCTCGACCTGGACGCCTTCACCCGCCGCGCTGTGTTCGAGGTGCCGCCACGTTCTGCGCTCGGCCACCTGGAGCGTGGCCTCGTCGGTGTTGCGGAGGTCGACCGTGAGGGTCGACGCTGGCCGGTATGACGTTGACGAGATTCGGAGTGAACTCCAACCGTCCGACGGTGGCGACCTGGTCGCCACCCAACTCTGCCGTCAGGGCGCGCACGAACCCCACGAGATCGGCCGCCACGACGCCCGGATCGCGCCGCAGCCGCATCGGCGTGGTGCCGGCGTGTGCCGACTGACCACGGAGATGGACCTCGGTCCACGAGATGCCCTGCACGCCCTCCACCACGCCGATCTGGACGCCCTCGTCCTCCAAGATCGGCCCTTGTTCGATGTGGAGTTCGACGTAGGCGTGCGGGAAGTCGGCCGCAGGGCATGGGCGTGGACCGGCGTAACCGATCCGGTCGAGCTCGTGACCGAGACGTGCCCCGTCGTCGGCTGCTCGGGCATCGAGCGCCTGCTCCAGCGCCAGCCCGCCCACGTACACGAGGCTGCCGAGCATGTCGGGCGCGAAGCGGGCGCCCTCCTCGTCGGTGAAGAAGGCGACCGTGAGACCACGGCGCGTCGTCACGGCGTTGGCGATCAACGTCTCGGCAACCTCCAGCCCGGCCAGCACACCGAGATTGCCGTCGAACCGACCGCCGGTGCGGACCGTGTCGATGTGTGAGCCCACCATCACGGGTACCAACGTCGGGTCGCTCCCGGCGAGCGTTGCGAACACGTTGCCGATCGCATCGATCTCGACGCTCAGCCCGAGGTCGCGCATCCACCCCACCACGAGATCGCGTCCGTCACGGTCCGCATCGGTGAGCGCCAGCCTGGCGCAGCCGCGCTCGCCGTTCGGCCCGTGCACGGCACCGATCTCGCCGAGCGCCTCGATCCGCGCCACGAGCCGACCGATGTCGATGCGCAGTGCGTCGTGCTCAGCCATGCTCGTCAGCGCCCGAAGTCGAACGCCGACACTTCACCCAGTGCCTCGGCGAATGCGGTGACAGCGGCCTGGAACAGCACGGCCCCATGCTCGGCGCTGGCGGTCGTGGGGTCGCCGATGTGGCCGTCGGGCCCGAAGTCGTTGGAGAGCCATCCGAACCCGACCTTGCCACCGAATCGCACGTAGCGGTTGTCGGCCAGACGGTCGGGCACGTTGCGTGTGGCCACACTCATGTCGACCAGCTGGGGTGCCAGGTGCAACATCAACGACGTCTCGTCGGTGCCACCGTGGATGCCCATCCCCAACTCCCCCGGGGCCGATACGCCACCCTGGTCGGGCGGCACGCCCGGGTGTGCGAGGAAGGTCTGCAGGCCATGTGCCAGGCGCACCTCACGGTTGGCGACACCGAGCAGCGCCGAGTTGCCGCCGTGTCCGTTGAAGAACACCAATTTGCGCGCCGGTGTGGTGGCGACGCAACGGCCGATGTCGTCGAGCACCTTGAGCAATGTGTCGGCGCTCAGCCAGATCGTTCCCGCCGACCAGGCGTGCTCGTTGGACTTCGTGTACGCCAGCGACGGCAGCAACCACACGTCGAGCTGCTCGCCCACCCGTTCGACGGCCGCTTCGGCGACGCGCTCGGCGATCAGCAGATCGGTGTTGTACGGCAGATGTGGGCCGTGCTGCTCGATCGCACCGAGCGGGAGCACCACGATCGAGGACTCGTGGAGGGCGCTCGCCATCTGGGGAGCGCGCAGATCGGCAAGTCGTCGTGTCACGGCGCCGACGTTAGTGGCGCCGACGCTCACGCGGGCAGAATGACGATGTGTCGTCCATGTCGCTCCGCCGCCGCACACCTGCGCTGCGCAGGCAACCGGGCGACGACTACGACGCGGTCGTGATCGGTGCCGGCCACAACGGCTTGATCGCCGCCGCCTACCTGGCCCGTGCCGGGCTCGAGGTGCTGCTCGTCGAGGCACGCCAGACCGTCGGAGGCACCGCCGCGACGGAGTCGTTCGGGGGTGGGCGGGTCAACATCTGCAACTGCGATCACGTGTCGTTCCGGACCACTCCCGTGATCGACGAGTTGGGTCTTGCCGACGTCGGCTTGCGGTACCTGGACGTGGAACCGGCCCAGCACCACATCGCCTGGGGTTCCCCTGCATCGTGGACCCACCATCACGATCTGGAAGCGACGTTGGCGTCGATCGCCGACGCGCTCCCTGATCAGGTCGACGGGTATCGACGCTACGTCGAGGCGGCCACCCCGGCGATCGAGATGATCGTGGAGGCGGCCCATCAGCGCCCGCGCCGGACCGCACTCACACGGTTGGCGTTGCGACGCCGACTGGCCGGCACGCCGACGTTGATGCGCTGGAGCCGACGCAGCGCTGCCGACGTCCTGCGCAGCTACTTCAGTCACGACGCGTTGCTCGGGACCGGGGCACTCAGCGGGCCGATGGTGTGGGGCATCAGCCCTGAGTTCGCCGGCTCCGGGTTGGGCGCCCTCGGACATGCCATGAAGCATGTCGTCCAGGTCGGTCGCCCGGTCGGTGGCAGCGGAGCGATGCCCGATGCCGTGTTGGCCCGCTTCCTGGCCTCGGGTGGCACCCTGAGGACGGCGACCAAGGTGACCCGCATCGTCTGCGACGAGCACGCTGCCCGTGGCGTCACCTTCGATGACGGGACGCAGGTCACTGCCACCACCGTGATCTCGGCGTGTGACCCGCACCGCACCTTTCTCGAATGGCTCACCGATCCACCGCCCGATGCGGCGGCGCTGGTCGGTCGGTGGAAGCGGTTGCCCCAACACGACGGCTACGAGTCCAAGATCGATGCGATCGTGTCGACCCCGCCGGTGCTGAAGGCGATCGGGCGTCCCACGGCGTCGACGGTCCTGGTCGCTCCGTCGTTGCCGGAGATCGACCGCGGGTATCACGAGATGTTGCAGGGGCGTGTGCTCGACCGGCCGGCGTTCCTCGCCAACGTGCCCACGCTGCTCGACCCGTCGATGGCGCCCCAGGACGGTCTCGGGCGTCATGTGCTCAGTCTCGAGGTGCTGTACACCCCGTACCGTCTCACCGGCGGCTGGCCCGGCTCGTCCGAACCGCAGCGATGGCTGGAGCTGTTCGACTCGCTCTGCGAACCAGGACTGCTGGACTCGATCGTGGAGTGGCGTGCGATGACACCCGACGTCTACGAGCGCGACTTCCACCTGCCGGCCGGGCACGCCACCAGTTTCGCCGGTGGCCCGCTGGCGATCTTCCGCAACAAGGATCCCGAGCTGACGGGCTACGACACGGCCGTGCGCGGCCTGTTCGTCACCGGGGCGGCGACGTTCCCGGGGGCCGGCATCTGGGGGGCAAGCGGCCGCAACTGCGCCGCCGCCGTGCTCGACTCGTACTGACGTTCAAGTTGTGTCAGACACAACTTGAACGTCAGGCGTCGGCGACGCTCCAGTCGCGTTTGGCGACGGGCGGCTGGTCGCTCCACGGGAAGTTGATCCACAGGTCGGTGCGCTTCCACACGTAGTCGCATTTCACGACCGAATGCGACTTCTCGTAGATCACGGCGGTGCGAACGTCACCGACCTTGCCCTCGCAGAAACCCTGCACGCTGCGCAGGGTGTGCCCAGTGTCGGCGACGTCGTCGACGATCAGGATCTTGGCGTCGTGCAGGTCGACGAAGTCGGGTGCAGGCGGCAGGATCCGAGGCACCTCCAGGCGCTCGTCGACACCGGTGTAGAACTCCACGTTCATCGTGTAGGTGTTCTTGACCGAGAGCGCATACCCCATCGCGCCGCCGATCAGCAGGCCACCACGGGCGATCGACAGGATCATGTCGGGCTCGAAACCGTCGTCGGCGATCATCTGGGCCAACTCCCGCGAAGCGGTTCCGAACAGTTCCCAACTCAAGATCTCGCGCTCATCCGACATGGCCGTGAACGTTAGCTGCTCAGGCGATGATGTCGATCGGGCGAACCGGCACGCGATTGAGATTCGGCTCGCGTCCCGACTGCCGGATCGCGTCGCGGATGGCGGCCACGATCGCCGGCGTGGCTGCAATGCACGGTGGTTCCCCGACCCCCTTGGCGCCGAGTGGAGAGAGCGGCTCGTACTGTTCGATCAATGCCATCTCGACCGTGGGCATGTCGAGCATGGTGGGCAACAGGTAGTCGGTGAAGCTGGCGTTCCGGATCCGGCCGTCGATCTGGATGATCTCCTCCATCACCGCCAGCCCCAACCCCTGTGCGACGCCACCCTCGACCTGTCCACGCACGGCGAGCGGGTTCAGGGCGACCCCCACGTCGTGGGCAGCGGCGATCTGGATGACCTTCACCAACCCCAACTCGACGTCGACGTCCACGACCGCACGTTGGGCGCCGAACGCGAACGCCGTGTGGCAGTTGCCGTGACCGTTCTCGTCGAGGTCCTCGGTCGGCGGGTGGTGGTACTCGCGAGTCGCCTCGAACACCCGGCCACGCGTCGCCTCCGCCACGGCGATCCGTACCTCTTCGCCGCCGCTGGCGATGTCGACGACGATCGGTGTCGCGGACGGTCAGCTCCGCCGCCGAACGACCCAGCTGAGTCGCCACGGCGTCGAGCATCTCGTGCAGCACGGCATCGCATGCGGCCTTCACCGCGCCACCGCTCATCCAGGTCTGACGTGACGCCGAGGACGAGCCGGCCGAGCCGATCTCGGTGTCGACGCGCTCCAGCACGACCTCGTCGACGCCCAGGATCGTTCGCGCGATCTGCGGGGCCAGCATGACGAAGCCCTGGCCGACCTCGGCGGTGGCGAACTTGAGCGTGGCCACGCCGTCGGCAAGCCGGCAGCGGGCCGTGGAGTAGTCGTCGAACCCTTCCGAGTACATCAGGTTCTTCATGGTGGCGGCATACCCGATGCCGCGGATGACGTGCCCGACGTCGGCCGTCCGGCCGGCACCACCGGGCAGGTGCAGCGGGATCGCCGTCACTGCCGCCCACCGGTTCGTCCGGGAACGGCAACGCCTCGGCGGCTCGCAGGCACTCCTCCACGGGTGCCACGTTCTCCAGGATCTGGCCGGTGATCATCGGGTCCCCGGTCCGGATCGCGTTGAGCACACGGATCTCGACCGGGTCGACACCGCACGCCTCGGCCAGCCGGTCGAGCTGCGCTTCGTGGGCGAAACACGCCTGCACCACGCCGAACCCGCGCATCGCCCCGCACGGCAGATGGTTGGTACGCACGGCCCACCCGTCGACGATGGCGTTGGCGCAGCGGTACGGGCCCTGGGTGTGGGTGATGGCGTTCAGCAACACGGCCGACGAGGTGGACGCGTACGCCCCGCCGTCGAAGACGAACCGGGCCTCGATCTTGACGATCTCTCCAGCGGCGGTGGCGTGATGACGCATCCAGATCGTGGCCGGGTGGCGGTGGACGTGCCCGAGAAAGCTCTCGGCACGGGTGTAGTGCATGCGTACCGGGCGGCCGAGGTGCAACGCCAGCATGCAGCAGTGGACCTGCAGCGAGATGTCCTCGCGTGCCCCGAACGCCCCGCCGACGCCCCCCATCACGAGGCGCACCGACGGCTCCGCCAGCCCCAGGCAGGCGGCGATCTGTTTGCGATCCTCGTGCAACCACTGCGTGGCGACGTGCAACTCCACCCCGCCACCGCCCGAGTCGGGAACGGCGAGCGCCGCTTCCAACCCGAGGAACGCCTGATCCTGCATCCCGATCTGATACGTACCCTCGACGACCACGTCGCCCGTTGCATCGGGGTCGCCCGTGTGGATCCGTTGGTGGCGGATCACGTTGCCCATCGGGTGGATCGGCGGGGCGGAACCGTCGACCACGGTCTCGGGGTCCAGCACCGGCTGGAGCACGTCGTACTCGACCACGATCGCCGCCAACGCCCGTCGGCAGGTCTCGGGGTGATCGGCGGCGACGATCGCCACCGGCTGGCCGACGTAGCGCACGACACCGTCGGCCAGCACCGGTTGGTCCTGGTCGATCAGGCCGTACGTGAGCTGTCCGGGCACGTCGCCGGCGGTCAGCACGGCGGCGACCCCGTCGATCTGCCAGGCGGGTGCGAGGTCGATCCGGACGATCGTCGCGTACGGGTGCGGCGATCGCAGCGTGGCGCCCCACAACACGCCGTCGCCGCCGAGATCCGACGAGAACTCGAACGTTCCCTGCACCTTGGCGACCCCGTCAGGACGCGTCGGAGACGCCCCGAGCACGGCCCGTTCGTTCGCACGAGTCGTCGACACGCCGAGATCGGTCACGCTGCGCCGCCCTGCGAGCGTCGGGCCACTGCGACCTGTTGGACGGCCTCGATGATCCGCCCGTATCCGGTGCAACGGCACACGTTGCCGGACAGCTCCTCGCGGATCTGGATCTCGCTCGGATCCTCGTTGCGTTCGAGCAGATCATGGACGGCGACGATCAGGCCCGGTGTACAGAACCCGCATTGCACCGCCCCGGCGTCGACGAACGCCTGCTGCACATCGCTCGGCACGCCGGCCGGCGCCAAGCCCTCGACGGTGACGATCGGCTGGTCGACGGCCGACGCGGCCAGCACGAGGCACGAGCACACGAGCTGGTCCCCCACCAGGACCGAGCAAGACCCGCATTCGCCCTGCTCGCAGGCGCCCTTGGCGCCGGTCAGTCCGAGCCGCTCGCGCAGCACGTAGAGCAGGTTCTCGCCGATCCAGGCGTCGACCACGGGACGATCCACGCCGTTGACGTGCAATGTGTACTGCTCGCTCATGACGCCACTCCCGGGAAGGCCCGATGCAGCAGCCTGCGGGCCATCACGCCGACCGCGTGACGTCGATACGCAGCGGTCGAACGATGGTCGTCGATCGGTCGGCTGGCCGCCATCGCCATCTCGCCGAACTGTGCAGCCACGGCGGGCGGAGCGCTCATCGCGCCCCAGTCCACCGCCTCGTTGGCGAACGCCTCGGCGGCGCCGCATCGCACGATCGTGGGTGCCACCGACCCGAGTGCGAGTCGGATCGAACGGGTGCGCACGTCGACCGCCAGGCAGGCGCTGGCGGTGGCGATCACCATCGCGTTGCGCACACCGACCTTGCTGTATCCCTGCCACCCGTCGAGCAGCGGCAGCGTGATGGCACTGATCAGTTCGCCGGGCCGCAGCGCCGTGCGTTTGACGCCGACCATGAACTCGCCGACCGGCATCGACCGCACCCCGTCGATACCGATCAGGTGAACGGTCGCATCCAGCGCCGCCAGCACCGGCAGCCCGTCACCGGCGGGCGAGCAGGTGGCGAGGTTGCCGCCCACCGTGCCGGCGTGCCGGATCTGTGGGCTCCCGACCGTGCGCGCAGCGTGTGCAAGCGCCGGCACCAGACCGGCCAACGGCTCCGCCTCGATCTCGCTCCACCGCACGCCGCCGCCCAATGTGAGCGTTCGCTGCGCCGGGTCGTGGATCCAGGTCGACAGTTCCGGCACGCGCGACAGGCCGATCACCGTCGCCGAGGGGTCCTCGATCAGACGGTGACGTTCGTTGATCTCGACCATCAGGTCGGTCCCGCCCGCCAGCAGCAACGCGCCGGGATGGGCGGCACTGAGGGCCACCGCCTCGTCCAGGTTGGTCGGCATCAGGACCGTCACGGCGGCGATTGTACAAATCGTCAAAGCGTCGCGAGGTGATCGGCGATGAACGTCGTGTCAACACACGGTTCGTCAGCGCCGTTCGGCCCGGACGAGGCGCTCGGGCTCAGGTGACGATCAGCCCGTCGATACCCTCCTCGGCGGGTGGGAACTGGGGGTCGATCTGGCGCAGGTGCTGGCGCAGGATCTGTGCCACAGCCAGGTTGCGTACCCACTTGCGGTCGCCCGGGATCACGTACCAGGGGGCGTCGGCCGTCGTGGTCTCGCGGATCGCATCCTGGAAGGCCGACTGGTAGTCGTCCCACAGGACACGGTCATCGAGATCGCCCTTGCGGAACTTCCAGCGTTCCTCGGGGTCGTCGACACGGTCCTGCAGCCGGAGCCGCTGCTCCTCCTTCGAGATGTTCAGGAACAGTTTGACGACCGTGGTGCCCTCGTCGCCGAGCATCCGCTCGAACTCTCGGATGTGCCGGTACCGCTTGCGCCAGACCGGCTCAGGGGCGAAGCCCTTGACACGCACGACCAGCACGTCCTCGTAGTGGCTGCGGTTGAACACGCCGATCGTCCCCTTGCGAGGGGTGTGGGCGTGGACGCGCCACAGGTAGTCGTGGGCTCGTTCCTCCTCGGACGGCACCCCGAACGGGTTGACGTCGACTCCGGCCGGATTGAGCGGCTCGAAGACGGTACGGATCGTGCCGTCCTTGCCCCCGGCATCCATTGCCTGGAGCACGACCAGGAGCGCTCGCCGTTCTTCGGCGAACAACCGTTCCTGGAGCTCGGCCACGTCGGCGATCACCTCGAGGAACTCTGCCTTTGCCTGCTCTTTGTCCCAGCCGAATCGTTCGGAGGGGTCATGTCCGGCGAGGTCGAACCTGTTCGTCGCCCGGCATGCTTTGACTGCGTTGGTCGCCATGCCCGAGACCGTACCCGGTCACAACGCTCGGAAAATCTTGTCGGCAGTGTTGGACATCCGAGCCGGGCTGCGGTGTAACGTCCGTCACACCTCGGTGGGAGTACCCCACCGACCGATTCCAGGGGGAACCATCTGATGATCTCTGAGCGCCGGTTGTCTCGCGGCCGTTGGATTGCGGTGCCGATCGTGGCCGCGTTGCTCGCCGCCGGCTGCGGTGGCGGCAGCGACGAAACGGTCGCGCCCGACACCGAGCCGGCCGCCACCGAGGCACCTCCCGCCACCGATGGCGGCGAGGCACCCACCGACAGCACGCGTCCGCCCCCGTCGTCACGGCCGCCCCGGTCGACGACAACGCCGACGACGGCACGCCGGTGGTCCAGACGATCGCCCCCGAGGTCGACGCCGATCCGGTGCCGGGCGGCGTGCTGCGGTACGGCCTCACGGCCGACGTCGACGGGCTCAACCCCACCACCTCGGCGCTCTCGGCGCCGGGCTTGCTGATGGCCAACGCCGTCGTTCGACACGCTCACCGCCTACACGCCCGACGGGCGAGCTGTTCCGTATCTCGCCGAGTCGTTCGCGCCCGATGCCGACAACACGCACTGGACGATGACGCTGCGCCCGGGGATCACCTTCCACGACGGCTCACCGCTCGATTCGGCGGCGATCGTGGCCAACTTCGAGGCACAGCGCAACAGTGCGCTCGTGGGGCTCGCCGTGCGCCCGTTCTTCCCCGAGACCGACGCCATCACTGTGGTCGACGACCTGACGGTGACGTTCAACCTGCTCGAACCCGACGCCTACTTCCCCACCAACCTGACGGGTCAGCTCGGCATGGTCGCATCCCCGACCTGGCTGGCGGCCGCCGCAGCCGATCCCACCCTCAACCAGCAGCCGGTCGGCACCGGCCCGTTCCTGTTCGACTCGCGCAGCCAGGACTCGGTCACCCGCTTCGTCCGCAACGACGCCTGGTGGGGTGGCGAGGTGTACCTCGACGCCGTCGAGTTCTACCCGGTCCCCGACTCGAACGACCGCATCGATCTGATGTTCGGCGGGGAGCTCGAGGCGCTGCACACCACCGACAACGACTCGATCCTGCTCTTCCGCGACGACGCCTCGATCCAGAACGTGCTCGACGACTCGGGTGAGGAATCGTTCGCCATGATCAACTCGTCGGCACCGCCGTTCGACGACATCCGCGCCCGTCAGGCGCTCACGTACGCAACGCCGCGTCAGAACTACATCGACCTGATCGGGCTCGGCGCCGCCCGCGCCGCCGACGGCAACTTCATCCCCGAGAGCCCCTACTACAACCCCGACGTCAAGCAGGCCGGCGACGACCCGGCATCGGCCGCTCCGCTCGTCGAGGCCTATTGCGCCGAGCGCGGCACCGAGCCCAACCCGGTGACCGGGACGCCCACGTGCACCGACGGCAAGATCAACATCGAGTTGCAGTGGTCGGGGCCGAGCGTGATCCAGACCCGCATCGCCGAGCTGCTCGACGAAGGCTGGAGCGAGTTCTTCAACGTCACCTTCGACGAGTTGCTGGAGGACGAGCACATTCAGCAGACCGCATTCGGGCAGTACAACGTCAACACGTGGCGCCAGTTCGGCGCCAAGGACCCCGACAGCGACCGCGTCTGGCTGATGTGCCGCAACATCGGTGGCATCTCGCTCAACTGGCCGCGCTTCTGCGACGAGGAGCGCGACGCCCTGATCCTCGCCGCCCAGGCCGACGACCGACCCCGCTGGCCGCGCCGCGTTGTACCAGCAGCTGGAGCAGAAGATCAACGACGACTTCTTGTACATCTTCTTCATCCACACGATGTGGGACAACGCTTTCACCGAGAACGTCCGCGGCGTGTGCGATCGCACGTCGCCCGACGGTGAGCTGCTGGCCTGCGCCACCCTGGGTCGTACGTGGTTCAGCTCGGTCTGGCTCGACGGCTGACCCCAGGGCGCGATTGACGACGATGCCGTCCGCACTCACCCGGGTGTCACGATGAGATATTGGTCCCAGCGTCTGGGCATGGCGGTCTTGCTGCTGCTTGCCGTCAGTGCCCTGACGTTCGGCGCCATGAACACGCTCGGTGACCCGCTGTTCAACATCCTCGGCCCCGCCGCCGGTGACACCGAGAACCCCAAGAACCTGGCCAAGATCGAAGCGGCCAAGGCGCAGTACCACTTGGACGACGCACTCCCGCTGCGGTATGCCAAGTGGCTCGGTGACTTCACCACCGGCGACCTCGGCGTGCAGTTCAGCACCGACGGGCAGCCCCCGGTCAGCGATCTGCTCAAAGAACGCATCCCGCGTTCGGTGGCGCTGTTGATCATGGCGCAGCTGCTGGCGGCGCTGATCTCGGTCCCGTGGGCACTGTGGTCGGCGTCGAAGGTCGGCAAACGCTCCGACAAGATCTCGACGCTGTCGACGTTCTTGATGATCGCCCTTCCCAACTTCGCGCTGGGCGTGATCCTCAAGTACGTCTTCGCCCTCAAGCTCGACTGGTTCCCGCAGCGCTACGTCGCCAATGCGTCCACGCTCACGCACATCCACCAGCTGTTCCTCCCGGCACTCACGATCGCCGTCCCGGCCGCCGCGGTCTACCAACGTTTGCTGCGCACCGACCTGATCACCACGCTCCAGGAAGACTTCATCCTGATGGCGCGCAGCCAAAGGCGTGTCCGAAACGTTCGGTCCTGTTCAAACACGCCTTGCGGCCGTCGATGTTCTCGTTCGTCACCGTGTTCGCCATCAACACCGGTGCACTGATCGGTGGCTCGTTGGTGGCCGAGCAGATCTTCCTCGTGCCGGGCCTCGGTTCCACGATCGTCGAGGCCGTCGCTCGCGAGGACTTCCCGGTGGTGTTGGCGATCGTGATGTTGATCGCCATCACGTTCGTGGTGATCAACCTGCTGGTCGACATGCGTCTACACGCTGATCGATCCGCGGGTGCGGGCATGAGCGAATCGGTGAGTGATCGCCGCCGCCGAGACCACGACGACGACGCCGACGGCGGCTGCGCCGCGCCGGCTGGGCGGCATGTTCTGGGTGGCGATCGGTTGGGTCGTGCTGATCGTCGTCCTCGCCATCCTCGCCCCGTGGCTCCCGATCAAGGACCCCGACAAGTCAACTTCATCGTACAGCGAGCGCTCGGCCGTCCGCCGTACGCACCCTCGGGCAGCACTGGTTCGGCACCGACGCGGACGCCCGGGACATGTTCTCGCGCACGATCTGGGGCGCCCGCACGTCATTGGTGGTCGGGTTCGCGGCGATCCTGTTCGGCATGCGTCATCGGTGGCACGCTCGGCATCCTCGCCGGGTACTTCAGGGGTTGGTGGGACCGGGTCGTGTCGTTCGTGTTCCTGATCTTCCTGTCGTTCCCTGCGCTCGTGCTGGCGATCCTGATCACCACCCTCATCAACCGCAGCCTGTTCACGATCACGCATCACGCTCGGCGTGCTGGCGATCGCCCCGATCGGCCGGTTGGCACGAGCCACCACGATCCAGTTCTGCGGATCGCGAGTTCGTCGTGGCGGCCCGCACCCTCGGGGCCCGACACGGGCGCATCATCGTCCGCGAACTGCTGCCCAACGTCGTGATCCCGATGGGCGCACTGGCGCTGCTCGGCATGGCGGTGGCGATCGTTGCCGAGGGCGCTCTGGCGTTCCTCGGGCTTGTCGGTCGAGAAGGGGTCGACCTGGGGCAAGTTGATCCTGATCGGGTCGTCGTCGTCACGCGGACCTCGCCAACTCGCCCTGGATGGCGTTCGCTCCGATCCTGGTCTTGTTCCTCACCGTCGTGGCACTCAACTTCGCCGGCGACAAGGTGCGCGCGCACTTCGACGTCAAAGAGATCTCGCTGTGAGCATCGGGCCGCGCACATCCAGACCGAGGGTCGCGATCACGGAGGGTCGGCTGCTCGACGTCACCGACCTGCAAGACCCACTTCCGGACCGAGCGCGGCATGGTGCGAGCCGTCGACGGCGTCACGTTCTCGCTCGATCGCGGCAAGGCGCTCGGCATCGTGGGCGAATCGGGCTCGGGCAAGACGATCCTCAGCCGATCGATCATGGGGCTGCTGCCGTCGAACGCGGTGCTGTCCGGGTCCGTTCGGTTCGCCGGCGAGGAAGTGCTCGGGCTCGACGCCAAACACATGCGCCACTTGTGGGGCCGCGAGATGTCGATGGTGTTCCAGAACCCGATGGTGTCGCTCAACCCGGTGATGAAGATCGGCAAGCAGATCGCCGAACCGCTCAAGATCCACCTCGGCATGGACCGGTCAGGATGCGGCCGCGACCACCGTGCAACTGCTGCGCGACGTTCGCATCCCTGAACCCGAACGCCGCCTCGACCAGTACCCACACGAGCTGTCCGGCGGCATGCGACAGCGGGTGATGATCGCCATCGCCCTGGCGTGCGGACCCGACGCTGTTGTTCGCCGACGAACCCACGACGGCGCTCGACGTCACCGTGCAGGCCCAGATTCTCGACCTGATCGGCGAGCAGCGCCGCGATCGCAACATGTCGGTGATCCTCGTCACCCACGACCTCGGCGTGGTGGCAGGCCACACCGACGAGATCGCCGTCATGTACGGCGGCAAACTCGTCGAGAAGGCACCCACCAGGACGCTCTTCGCCGACATGAAGATGCCGTACACGATGTCGCTGATGCGCAGCATCCCCAAGCTCGACGACCCCAGCCACACGCGTCTGTTGACCATCCCCGGCCGTCCCCCCGACCTCGTCAATCCTCCCGCCGGCTGCCGATTCGCACCGCGTTGTGCCTACGCCCGAGACCGCTGCCGCACCGAGGAACCGCCGCTCGTGACCGCCAAGGATCCCGCCCACGTTTACGCCTGCTGGTACCCGGTCGGATCGCCCGAGTTCGAAGAGCGTGACGCCCAGATCGTCAGCCAGCTCACGGTCGGCTCACGGAGCGCCGGCTGATGGCGGGCACGGGGCACGCCCATCTCGCGCGACGGCGACGCCGTGCTGCGCGTCGAGGACCTCGTGGTCGAGTTCCCGATCGGTCGTCACAACACGGTCAGCGCCGTGGCCGGGATCAGCTTCGACGTGCTGCGTGGCGAGACGCTGGGGATCGTCGGCGAGTCGGGCTGCGGCAAGTCGACCACCGGCAGGGCGATCATGCAGATCACCAAGCCGACCTCCGGCACGGTCACGTTCGAAGGCACCGACCTCACCTCGCTGTCCTCGGAGCAGCTCCGTGAGGCGCGGACCCGAATCCAGATGATCTTCCAGGACCCGATCTCGTCGTTGAACCCTCGGCGACGGGTGCGTGACAGCGTCAAGGATCCGCTCGACATCTGGAGCCGCGGCACCGTCGAGGAGCGTGGCGAGCACGTCGATGCCGTGCTCGAGAGCGTCGGGATCGACCCGCAACGGGCCGCCGACAGTCGCCCCCACCAGTTCTCCGGTGGCCAGTGCCAGCGCATCTCGATCGCCAGGGCGCTCGTGCTGGACCCGACCCTCATCATCTGCGACGAGCCGGTCTCGGCGCTCGACGTGAGCGTCCAGGCCCAGGTCCTCAACCTGCTCGAGGACCTCAAGGCGGAATACGGCCTCACGCTGATCTTCATCGCCCACGACCTGGCGGTCGTCAAGAACATCAGCGACCGTGTCGCCGTGATGTACCTCGGCAAGCTGTGCGAGGTGGCGTCCAGCGACGACCTGTACGCCCACCCGGCGCATCCCTACACGAAGGTGTTGCTGGACTCGATACCCGTTCCCGACCCGAGCGTGGTCGTGACGGGTACGTCGATCGTTGGCGAACCGCCCTCACCGGTGAATCCGCCGTCGGGGTGCCGCTTCCATCCCCGCTGCCCGTCCGCCGACGACGTGTGCAGCGCGACCGAACCCACGATGCGGCCGATCGGCGACGGCCATTTCGTCGCCTGCCACCATCCGCTCGTGACACCGGTCTCACTGACGATGTGATCGACCCGACGCTCGCCATCCGCTCGTTACGGCGCACGTTCGGCGTGTATCGCATAGGAGTCCGCGATCCCACCACGAGACTGGACCGCAGCAGCTTCCTGCACGCCACGATCACCCCCGACGGCCCCGGCACCGTGTCGGTCCTCTGGACCGCCGACCCGGCGCCGGTGGCGTCTGCCGGCGTGAGGGCCGAGGCGTGGGGCCCGGGGGCGGCATGGTTGTTGTCGCGTGTGGAGGCGATGTCCGGAGCCCTTGACGAACCGGTCGACATCGTCACCGATCTTGCGGACGCGCACCCCGTCGTCGTGCGGTGCCTGGCCGCCACTCGGACGCGGCGGATCGGGGCCAGCGGCAACCTCTACCACCTGTTGTTGCCCACCATCCTCGGGCAACGGATCACGGGCGGCGAGGCAGTCCGGCAGTGGTCGGCGCTGGTGCCGCGCGCTGGGCGAGCCTGCGCCCGGTCCCGCCGCGGTCGTGGCCGGTCTGCGACTCCCGCCCGCTCCCGAGCGGCTGGTCGGTCGGCCTGCCTGGTGGTTCCACCCGCTCGGCATCGAGGCCAAGCGTGCGTCGGCCCTGGCCGCTGTCGCCCGGCACCCTCGCAAGCTGTGGCAGTGGGCCGAAGCCGGCCCTCAGGTGGCCGCCGAAAGGCTGGCGCTGATCCCGGGCGTCGGGGCGTGGACGATCGGTTCGGTCCTCGGCCCGGCATTGGGAGACCCCGACGCCGTGCCGGTCGGCGACTACCACTTCCCCAACATCGTGGCCTGGAACCTGGCCGGGGAGCCCCGCGGGGACGACCCTCGCATGCTGGAGCTGCTCGCTCCGTACGCCGGCCAGCGAGGCCGCGTGCTGGCGGCGATCGTGAGCGCCGGCACGTCGGCGCCGGCGTTCGGACCACGCCAACGAATCCTGCCGATCGCCAGCATGTAGCCAGCGAACCGGTGTGCTGCTCACTACGCTCTGGCAATCGTGTCCGCGTTGAGCATCGAGGGTCCGTTCGGCGTGTTCGCCGACCGTCTCCTCGCCCTCGAACTCCCCGAACTGCCCGACTCGGCGCGCGCCGAGTCGGTGGCGTTCGTCTGCCGTCGGGCGCACCAGCTTCCCTCACCGCTCCGGGTCGGGGTGACCGTGCTCACGATCGCCACCGGCATCGGGCAGCGATTGATCGGGCCTGAACGCGTCACCGGCTTCCTGGCCTCGACCCGTCTGCCGTTCGTGGGCGAGTTGGCACGCATGGTTCGCTCACTCGGGTTCGCCTTCATCTGGGAGACGTGGCCCGACACCCGGCCCACCGGGGCGCAGCGATGAGCGGGCTGATCGAACCGGCCTCGCACCACGACTGTGAAGTGCTCGTGGTCGGTTCCGGCGCCGGCGGCGCGACCACGGCGGCGCTGCTGGCCGAGGCGGGGATCGACGTGTTGATCGTCGAGGAAGGCCCATGGGTGGAGCAAGGGTCGGTCGTTCCGTTCTCGCTCGAACAGATGGACCGCCAGTATCGATCGGGCGGTGTCACGGTGGCGCTCGGGCGGCCTTCGATCGCCTACACCGAGGGGCGCTGCGCCGGGGGTGGTACCGAGGTCAACAGCGGGCTCTACCGGCGCCCCAACCCCGAGACACTCGAACGGTGGCGATCCAGCACGTCGATCGTCGACCTGACCGACGATGAGTTCTACGCCGACTGTGCCGAGGTCGAGCGTGCGCTCTCGGTCCAGACCGTCCCGGGGCGTCAGAGCCGCCCCAGCGAACTGCTCCGAGACGGCGCCGCCGCGCTCGGGTGGCAACACGACGAGATCCCGCGCTGGATGACTTACCCGCACGGTGGCGACGCTCGCAGCGGCGAACGTCAGAGCATGACCCGTACCTACCTGCCACGCGCGTTCGCGGCCGGTGCCCGGATGCTGGCAGAACACCGCGTCTCGAAGCTCGTCTCGGATCGCGGTCGTGCATTCCGAGCCGAACTCGAGGGACCCGACGGCCCCGCCACGGTCGATTTCGACTCCGTGGTGGTGTGTGCCGGAGCCATCCATTCCCCGGCACTCCTGCAACGTTCGGGTTACCGCGGGCTGGTGGGCCGCGGGCTGGCCGTGCACCCGACCGTCAAACTGGCCGCCCGATTCGGCGACGCGGTGAACGTCGTCGACGACGTTCCGGTCCACCAGGTCAAGGAGTTCTCCCCCGATCTCTCGTTCGGCGGGTCCGCCAGCCAGCCCGGCCTGGTGGCGCTCAGCCTCACCGACGCCTGGCACACGATGCGTGACGCAGTCACCAGTTGGCGTCAGATCGCCGTCTACTACGCCGCCATCACCAGCGAGGGGCGCGGCCGGGTGATGGCGCTGCCGGGCATGCCCGACCCACTGGTGACCTACCGGCTCACGCGGCGAGACCGTGACCTGCTCGGCCAGGGTTTGGCGCGGCTGGCGCTGGTCATGCTCGAAGCCGGGGCGAACGAGGTGTACCCGGCGTTCCGCGATGCGCCGATCGTGCGCAACCGGGCCGACCTCGCCACCGCCACGGGTGCCTTCGCGGCGGGGGCGGCGAGCGTGATGACGGTGCACCTGTGTTCGACCGTGCCGATGGGTGAGGACCGCCAGCGGGCAGCGGCCTCCAGCTTCGGCCTGGTGCACGGCAGCCGGAACGTGTACGTCAACGACGCCTCGCTGCTGCCCGATGCCCCAGGCGTCAACCCCCAGGCGTCGGTGATGGCGATCGCCGCCCGCAACGCCCGCCACCTGGCCCACCAACTCCGATGACGACGCAACCCCCACCCAGATCCACATGACCACACCGCCTGACTCTGCGCCTGACTCTGCGCCTGACTCCGCGCCTGACTCCGCGCCTGACTCTGCGCCCGCCTCGCCCGTGATGCGGCCGGCACCGACGACGACGATCGTCACCGGCGCCGGCGGGTGGCTGGGCACGGCCGTGATGCACGCCCTCACCCAGCCCGGTTCGGCCTGGATCAGGGGTGGCACGCTGCGGCCGCTCGTGACGAACCGCGTCGAAGCGGACCGGCTGCGAGCGCTGACGAATCCTGGTGGTCCCGTGATCGAGCCGATCGTCGGCGACCTCACACGACCCGACTCGTTGCTGGGCCTGATCCACGACGTCGGTACGGGCGGAGCAGATGACGTCGTCGACGTGATCCACACCGCCGGCATCATCCATCCGAAGCGCGTTACCGATTTCGATGCGATCAACGTCGGCGGTACACAGGCGATGCTCGAACTCGCCGCACGCGTCGGCGCCCGCCGATTCGTGCACGTCTCGTCCAACAGCCCGTTCGGCACCAACTCGCACCCCGGCGACCGGTTCCGCAACGAGGAGCCGTACCACCCGTACTACGGATACGGGGCGTCGAAGATGCGAGGCGAACTGGCAGTGCTGGACGCCGTCGCCGGAGGGCTCGACGCCGTGATCGTGCGGCCACCGTGGTTCTACGGGCCGCATCAGCCACCGCGTCAGACGACGTTCTTCAAGATGGTCCGCAACGGCAAGTTCCCGATCATCGGGCGCGGCGACCAGTCACGTTCGATGGTGTACGTCGACAACCTGGTGCAGGGTGTTCTGCGCGCCGAACTCGTCGCCACCGAACCCGGGCGCGGCTGGTGGATCGCCGACGCCCGGCCGTACACACTGACCGAGATCGTCGAAACGGTCGGTCGGGCGCTCACTGCCGAAGGGTTCGAGGTGAAGCCCAACTCGACCCGACTGCCGGCGGTCGTGGGTCGTGTGGCGGAACTGGCCGACTCGCTGATCCAGCGCACCGGCCGCTACAACCAGCAGATCCACGTGCTCGGCGAAATGGACAAGAACATCGCATGCGACATCTCGGTGGCGCGCCGCGAGCTCGGGTACGACCCGACCGTCGAGCTGTACGACGGGATGCGGCGCAGCATCCGCTGGTGCATCGAGCAGGGGTTGGAACTGTGACCACGTGCCTGGTCACCGGTGGAAGCGGCTACTTCGGTTCGTTGATGGTCGAACGTCTGCTCGGCCGTGGCATGTCGGTGCGCGTGCTCGACATCAGCGACGTGTCGGATCGCCCCGAGTCGGTCGAGTTCGTGCAGGGGGACATCCGCGATCGCTCGGTCGTGGCACGCGCCGTCGAAGGCGTCGACGTCGTGTACCACAACGTCGCCCAAGTGCCGCTCGCCAAGGACCATGTACTGCTGCGCACCGTCAACGTCGACGGCACGCGGCTGCTGCTCGACGCGGCGCAGGCGGCCGGAGTCGCCAAGGTCGTGCACACCTCGTCGAGCGCCGTGTTCGGCGTACCCGACACCAACCCCGTCCTGCCCACCACGGTGCCCAAGCCGGAGGAGGCCTACGGGCACGCCAAGCTGGCCGCCGAGTGGGCGTGCCTCGACGCCGCCCGGGAAGGCCTCGACGTCTCGATCGTGCGTCCGCGCACGATCCTCGGCCATGGCCGGCTCGGGATCTTCGGGATCCTGTTCGACTGGATCGCAGACGGTGCCGACCCGATCGTGCTCGGAGACGGACGCAACCGGTACCAGTTCGTGCACGCCGAGGACCTCGCCGATGCCTGCATCGCCGCAGCTGCCCACGAGGGGCCAGGGGTGTTCAACATCGGCACGGATCGCTTCGGCACGATGTTCCAGACGCTGGATGGATTGTGTGCCCACGCCGGGACCGGCGCCGTCGTGCGCCGTGTGCCGGCACGCCCCGCCGGTCTGGCGATGCAGGCCACCGCCGCACTCGGGTTGACCCCGTTCGCCCCGTACCACTGGTTGATGTACTCCAAGTCGATGTGGTTCGACATCGAACACGCCCGCCAGCAGTTGTCGTGGGAACCGCGTTGGTCGACCGACGAGATGTTCGCCCAGAGCTACGACTGGTTCGTGGCGCATCGTGACAGCACCGACCTGCCGGCCAGCCACCACCGCCGCAGCGCCAAGCAGGGCCTGCTCCAGGTGGTCAAGCACGGCACTCGCCTGCTCCCACGCGCTCGGGACGCTGCGTGATCTCGCTGCGCGACTCCCCCGGTTGGCGTCTGGCCTGGCACGCCCTGCCGGTCTACATCCTGTCGCGCCTGTGCGTGCTGGCAGGGGCCGCCGTCGTGGCGGCCGAGTTGCGTGTCGACGTGAATCTGGCAGACGAGCGAGGGATCGGCTTCCCGGATCCGCACATCGTCGACCCTGCCAGCTACCGCGGCAGCGCGGTGCGACCGATGCTCGACGTGCTGACGTCGTGGGACGGCCTGTGGTACATGGACATCGTTCGCCACGGCTACCCGACCAGCATCCCGCCCAACGTCACCTACCACGTCAACGAAGCCCGTGCAGCCTTCTTCCCGCTGTTCCCGATCCTCGGCCGCGCCTTCGACTGGGTCATGCCGGGTGGCGACAGCATGGCGGTACTGACGATGAACTCGATCTTCGGGTTCGTCGCCGTGGTCCTGATCGGCATGCTGGCGATGCGCCTCCACGGCGAGCGGGTCGGGCGGACCACCACGACGTTGGTCGCCATGTTCCCGGGCAGTTTCGTGTTCACCTTCGCCTACAGCGAAGCACTGATGATCATGCTGTCTGCTGCGGTCCTGCTGTTCCTGTACGACCGGAGATGGTTGGCGGCCGGGGTCGGCGCAGCGCTCGTCACGGCGACCCGGCCCAACGGTGTGGCGATCGCCCTGGCGTGCCTGGTCGCGGCGATCCCGGCGGTCCGGCGCGACCGGGATTGGCGGGCGCTCTCGTCGGTCCTGCTGGCGCCGGTCGGGTTCATCGCCTTCCAGGTCTGGCTCGGCCAGCACACCGGTGAGGCGGGCGCATGGTTCCGCGTGCAACGCGAGGCCTGGGGCGAAGGGGCCAGCTTCGGCTTGACGGCGATCCGCAACACGGTCGAGGCGATCAGCCAACCGCTCACGTCGCCCACCGACACGATCACGGCGGTCTCGTTCGTGGCCACGCTGGTGTTGCTGTGGTTGAACCACCGTGCTCGCATGCCCTGGTTCATCAACGCCTACTCGTGGGCGGTGCTGGCCCTCATGCTGGCCCCCGCCACCGTGACCGCCCGCCCGCGCTTCTTGTTCACCGCCTTCCCACTGCTGATCAGCGCCGCGGTCTGGTACGAGGAACGGCATCGCACCGATGACCGGTCGTGGGCGATGACGATCGGAGCGTGCGGCTGCGGCTTGACCGCGCTGGTGGGCCTGTACGGCGTCTTCGGCGCCATCCCGTGAAGTCGCGCGCCGGCTCCTGGAGCGTGGCGCTGCTGGCGGCGCTCGCCTACCTCCCGGCGTTGATCGCCGCGCCGGGCCGGATGCCGACCGACAGCAAGCTCTACCTCTACCTCGATCCGGGTCGCTTCATGGGCGACGCCGCGTCCAGTTTCGATCCGCGCCAGTTCGGTGGCTGGGTGCCGCACCAGCACATTGCGTACCTCTGGCCGGCCGGACCGTGGTTCTGGCTGTTCGACGTGCTGCACGTGCCGGACTGGATCGCCCACCGGCTGTGGATCGGCACGCTGATGGTGGCGGCCGGGCTGGGCGTGCGCTGGGTCGCCCGACTGCTGGGCCTCTCCGCTCCGGCGGCACTGGCGGCGGCGCTCGTCTACCAGCTCAGCCCGTACGTGCTCCCGTACGTGTCGCGCACCTCGGTGATGCTGTTGCCGTGGGCCGGGTTGGGGTGGATCGTCGGTTTCACGATCCGCGCCACGCGGCGGCGCACGTGGGGTGACCCGGCGGCGATTGCCCTGATCGTGTTCACGGTTGGCTCCGTCAACGCCACCGCACTGGCGATGATCGTGCCGGGCCCGGCATTGTGGCTCGTCCACGCCGTCTGGCAGCGCAGCCTGACCTGGCGCCAGGGCGCACTGGTCGCCGCTCGGGTCGGACTGCTCGCCGTGCCGGTGTGCCTGTGGTGGATCATGGCGCTGCTGATCCAGGGCAGGTTCGGGGCCGAAGTGCTGCCGTACTCCGAGTCGCTCGCCGACGTCTCGCTCACGGCGACCGCACCCGAGGTATGGCGCAGCCTCGGCTACTGGCTGTTCTACGTGCGCGACCCGTACGCCGCCACCACGACCGAATCGCTGCGTTACCTCTCGTCGACACCGGCGATCGTGGTGTCGTACCTGGTCCCGCTGGCCGGCTTGTGCGGGCTGGTGTTCACGCGTTGGGCACACCGCCGGTTCGCCGCCCTGTGCGTGGCGGCCGGCGCCGTCCTGGCGGTCGGCCTGCACCCGATCGGCAATCGGTCGCCGCTGATGCGCGTCCTGGCCGGTTCCGACGACGGTGGCCTGGCGCTCGCCCTGCGCAGCAGCACCCGGGCACTCCCGGTGATGAACCTCGGCCTGGCACTCCTCGCCGGAGCCCTGGTGACAGCCGCCGCAGACCGCCGCCTGCCGCGTCTGGGGTGGCCGGCGCAGACGGTCACCGCCGCCGTCGTGGCGGTCTTGGCAGTGGGCAACCTCCCGGCGCTCTGGAACGGCGCCTTCGTCGACCCCGCTCTGGAACGCGACGCCACGCCGCCGGCGGCCTGGACGGCGGCGGCCCAAGCGCTCGACCGCTCCGGAACACTGGGACGCGTGCTGCAACTCCCGGGCAGCGAGTTCGGTGCCTACCGTTGGGGATACACGGTCGACCAGCCGCTCCCCGGCCTGACCGAGAAGCCACTGATCACGCGTGACCTGCTGCCGCTCGGGTCGGCAGGAGCGATGGACCTGTTGTACGCCCTCGACGATCGGTTCCAGACCGGTTTGATCGAGCCTGGCGCGTTGGCGCCGGTCGCACGCTGGCTCGGCGTCGACACGATCTGGGTCACCAACGACCTGGCGTACGACCGATTCCGCACGGCGCGGCCGGAGGTCGTGGGGGCCGAGGTGGCCGGTTCCGACGGGGTCGGCGAGCCTGACCACTTCGGGGAGATCGGTGTCAACAAGCCGGGCGTGGCGATGATCGACGAACGTTCGCTCGGCGACCAGCGCGCCCTGAGCCCGGTCGAGCCGGTCGACCTCTACCCGGTGCAGGACGCCGGCACCGTCGTTCGGGCCGTCGATCGCTCGGTGGTGGTCTCGGGCAGTGGGGACGGGCTCGTCGACCTGTCGGGCGCCGGTCTCCTCGACGGCAACGAGGTCGTCCAGTACAGCGCCTCGCTGGCCGGTCCGGCGCTCACCGAGGCGATCCAACGGGCGGGCGGGCTGATCGTGACCGACACCAACCGCGATCAGGCGCGCCACTGGCGCAGCTCCCAGGACACGACCGGGTACACCGAGTCGAGCGATCCGAGCCTGGCGCTGCTTCGCCACGTCGCTTCCGATCAGCGGCTCCCGGTGTTCGCCGAGCGCGAGGCCCCGGTGGACCCGGCCACGCAGACCACGGCCGAACAGGTCGGACAGGTTCGGGCGACCGCCACCTCGTACGGCGAACCGTTCGCCTACCTGCCCGAGCGCCGGCCGTCGATGGCGATCGACGGGTCGCTCGACACGGCGTGGACCGTCGGCGAACACGCCGACCCGGTCGGCGAGACGTTGCGCCTGTTGGTCGACGGCGGCGCAACAGGCTCGGCCCACGTCGTCCAGTCGGTGGTCCAGGGCGGTCGTCGGATCACCCAGGTGTCGGTCAACGGAGCACCGGTCACGCTCGACGACTCGTCGCTCGCCGCGCCCGGACAGTCGATCCCGGTACCGGCGGCGGCGACCACCGTCGACATCAGGATCGACGCCGTGGCCGGTGGCGAACCGTTCACGGCCGGGGCCGTGTCGGCGGTCGGGTTCGCCGAGGTGGTCATCGACACCGCGTCGGGCCCGGCACCACCGACGGTCGAGGTCGTGCGCCCGCCGACCGACGCCATGGCCGCACTGGCCGATGCGACCCCGGTCACGTTCGAGTTCTCACGGCTGCGGAGCGATCCGATGAACCGCTGGCGCTCGGACCCCGAGCCGACCCTCGTGCGCGAGGTCCCGATCGGCGATGCCCGCCCGTTCCGGCTCGACGCCGATGTGCGGGTGGACCCACGCGCAGCCGACGCCGACCTGGCCGACCTGTTCGGTTGGCCGGCGTTCGCCTCCTCGCGCCTGACCGGTTCGATCGCATCGACCGGTGTGTCGGCGATCGACGGCGATCCGCAGACGTCATGGATCACCGGGTTCGGCGAGGCGATCGGCGCCACCCTCACCATCGACGGCGTCACCCAGCCGGTCGACCGGATCGCCATCACGCAACCGGTCGGAGGCTTCAGCCGGATCACCACCGTGACCGTGCAATCCGGCGACGACACTCGAACCGTCGACCTCGTTCCCAATGCCTCGGGAACGGCGTCCGCCGGGATCGACCCGCCACTGCCGGCCGGCTCGATCCGCATCGCGGTGGCGACGATCGATGCCGTCACGACGATCGACCGCCGCTACGGCGACACGATCGAGCTCCCCGTGGCGATCTCGGACCTCGATCTTCCCGGTCTGCCCGACGCCAGCCCGGTTGTCGACTCGAACGCCACGCTCGACTGTGTCGGCCTCGTCCTCGTGGAGCAGGCGCCCCAGGGTTTCAGCCTGCAGATCGACGGCGCCTCGGCGATCGACGGAGCGGCGTTCCCGGCCGAGCCCTGCACCGCGTCGGTCGATGTGCTCCCCGGCGCCCGCGTGACCGGATCGACCTCGATCGACGGTGTCCAGGTCGACCGCGTCGTGCTCAGCCAGCCGACGTCGGATGCGTCGTCCGCTCCCCCGCCGACGGTCACCGTGATCGACGACGGCACGTTCGATCGCCGCTACGAAGTCGCAGCGTGCCCGGACGGATGCTGGCTGGTGTTCGGCGAGGGTTTCAACCCGGGCTGGACCGCGACCGGCCCCGATGGCTCGCTCGGCCCACAGCAACTCGTCGACGGCGGCTTCAACGGATGGTGGCTGAGCGGCAGCGATCAGCCGATCGAGGTGCACGTCACCTGGACCCAGCAGCGCAAGCTCGTGCTGTCGCTGCTGGTGTCCCTGCTGGCGGTGGCCGGGTCGATCGCGCTCGTGATTCTCGACCGGCGGCGGCATGCACACGTCGCTTCCTCCGACGTGCCGCTCCAGCCGGCATCGGCGCCCTCCCCGCTCGATCGGCGCACGGCGCTGGTGGGTGGCGCGGCGTGGTGCGCCGCATCGGGGCTCCTGATCGCCCCCGTGTGGGCGCTGCCCGGAGCGCTGGCCGGGCTGGCATTGGTGGTCACCCGACGGCGGATCATCCCGGCGGTCGCCGCCCTGGCGACGCTGGCGGTGGTGGCACTCCTGGTCACGGTGCGCGAGCGGCGCTTTGCCCCTGCGCCCAACGGCGGCTGGCCCGGCGTGTTCGAGTCGTGGCACCGTTTGGCGATGTTCGCCGTCGTGTCGGTCCTGGTCGCCGCCCTCGTCACCGAACCCGCAGACGCCCAAACACCAGTCGCCCAACCACCCGAACCCGACCACCGGCTGGCCTGACCGACCGGGCTCCCGTCGCGGCCGCGGCGTGACACTCTCGGTCTGAGCGAACGTGTCACACGATCAGGTTGGCGAGGCGGGTTTGGGTGAGGTGGCGTTGTTCGTCGATGGTGAGGTCGGGTGGGCGTTCACCGACGGGGAGCACGATCGTGCCGTCGGGTTTGAGGTGGTAGACGCGTCCGCGTGCATCTGTGCGGGTTCGCCACTGGTTGCGGTGTTTGTGTCGGTTGTGGGGGCCGCATTCGATGTTGGCGTTGGCCTGGTCAGTGGCACCGCCGTCGACCCATTCGATGTTGTGGTCGACCTGACACAGCCGAGCCGGGATCCGGCAACCGGGGAACGTGCAGAACCGGCTCATCAGCTGTGCTGCGATGCGGGCGTTGCCGGTGAACAGACGCTGTCTGGTACCGAAGTCGACCACCACACGGTCCGAATCGACCACGACCCGACGAACGTGACCGGTGAACGCAGCCTGAAGGGCGACGAATGCCGGGATCGCAGCACCCGTCGACGTCTCGCAGTACCGGCCACGGAACGCTTCGGGATCGGCGACCAACTCGTCGGCGAGCGTGCGCACCAGCATCGCCTCGTCGGCGAGTTCGCCGAGATCGACCAGGTTGCCGTTCGGCAACACGATCGCCGCACAAGCGAACGCTTCACTGATCGAACCGTGATCGATCACGATGTTGACCACCGGCTCAGGCAACTTGGCTGCCTGCGGTGACCCCGCTGCGGCAGCAAAGATCGCCACCAACGCATCGAACCGGCGTTGCGCAGCGGTCCGCGCCAACGGATACTCGCACGCTGCTGCCCCGTGTTCGGCGGCGCGAGCGTCGACGTCGCGTTGGAACTCGGCCTGCACGAACATGTCGAACACCGTCACCAGCTGAGCGGCGACGACCGGGTCACCACCAGTGGCGGCGACGTCGAGGCAACCATGCAGGTCACTCACCCGGGCGTTGCGGTGCTCGACGTTGTCGGCGATGTGAGCGAACGCACCGTCCTGATCGACGGTGTTGATGAACTGATCGATGTCGACCCGGAACTCGTCATACGAGCGATGCTCGGCCTGATCGACGAACACCGCAACGACGACACCCAACAGCGCCGACACACGCCGGTTGGAATGCACCCGTGCGATCTCGAGCGCATGATCGGCGCTGATCCGCCCCACCATCAACGCCTCCCCCACCGCCGGATGGGCGTTGACCAGCCGACCCAGCTTGCGGTCCTGGCTGATCGTGCCACCTGACGTGTTGCACGTCGCCCGCATGTACGACCTGATCGAACGATGACCACCATCACGATACGTACCACGCGCTTCGGCGACGGCAATCAACACCGCCCGCCGAGCAGCGAGCTCACGGGCAGCAGTCTCAGCAGCACGCAACGCATCGTCGACCTCGCCATCGGTCCACCCGACCACACTCTCGACCAGCTCGCCGAACATATAAGAATGATAGCGAACAAATGTGCGTGTTGCAACTCTCCAACTGGAAGGTTCCATTCATATTCAAGAACCGGAAGAAGCCGTGGCGTCATGACCGGCGTCAGCGTTCGACGAGCAACTGCTCGCGCAGGATGTCGGCGTGGCCGCAGTGCTGGGCGTGCTCTCGGATCACGTGCAGGATGATCCAACGCAACGGCAGCGGGCCACGCCGGTTGCCCGACACCACATCGTTGATGGAGCGCCCTGCCAGCGCCGCGTCCGACTGTTCGCAGACCGAATCGAAGCGCTCCAGGACCGACTCGATCGTGTCGCCGTCGTTCAACTCGAACGATTCGTCGGGGCCGGCCGGCATGCCGAGTTCGGCGCGCGAGCGCCCCGTGAACGCCTCGGCGAACCACCCCAGCTCGACGAACGTGGCGTGCTTCACCAACCCAAGCAGCGTGGTGGCCGATGGCACCAGGCGCCGGCGTGCTTGCTCCTCGGTGATGCCGTCGAGCGTGCTCCGCAACCCGTGTCGATGCTCGGCCAGGAACACCCGCAACTGCTGCTCGATCGGCATGCCGAACACGGCAGGGTCGTCAGTGTCGTGGATGGTCATCCAGACAGTGTCCCAGTTGGTGCTCGGACCAGCCGAGCGGGTTCAGGCGGGCTGAGCGGCGAACCACGACTGGAGGCGGGCGAAGCCTTCGTCGAGCGGCACGCTCGGGGTCCATCCCAACGCCGTGCGCGTCTGGCGTTGGTCGAACCAGTGCGCCGTCGACAGCTGCTCGGCGATGAAGTGCGTGATCGGCGGGTCGTCCGTGCGGCGCGTCCAACTCCACACGCGCTCCACCACCGACCCGGCGACCAATGCCACACCGGTCGGCACGCTTCGAGGCGTCCAGGTGACTCCGGCGGCTTCGACGATGCGCGTCGTGAGCTCGAGCATCGTGCGCGGTTCGCCGTTCGACACGACGTACGCCTGGCCTCCCAGCGACTGGGCCCGATCGAGTGCGGCCACCAACGCGTCGGCGGCGTTGTCGACGTAGGTCGTGTCGAACAACGCCAGCCCCGACCCGACCAATCGCAGCCGTCCGCTGCGGGCGCGCTCCACGATCCGGCCGACCAGCTGAGTGTCGCCGGGGCCCCACACGAGATGCGGACGGATCGCCACGATCGGCATCGCCGCATTGCTGGCAGCCAGCGCCTGGCGCTCGGCCAGCGCCTTGCTCCTGGCATAGTGCCCATGGGCGGCGTCCGGGTCGGCCGGGGTGGCCCCGTCGCCCATGATCGGATCACCGGCGTGCGCCACCGACGGCGACGAGACGTACACGAACCGGCCGACTCCCGCGCGCCGGGCAGCGCTGATCAGGAGGCGTGTGCCGTCGACGTTGGTCTCGACGAACTCGGCCCACGTGCCGACCACGCCGACCCGCGCCGCCAGGTGGATCACGGCGTCCTGGCCTGCGCAGGCACGTCGGACCGCGTCGGCGTCGGTCACCGACCCGGTCACGGAGACGACCCGTCCGGTGGTCTCGTCTCGTCCGGTGGTCTCGTTGGGCGGCGTGCGTTGCAGCGTCGTCACCCGATCGCCCCGGGCGAGCAGACGATCGACCACCGCGCGGCCGATCATGCTGGTCGACCCGGTGACCAGCACCCTCACAGACGGCCTGCCCGCTCGCCACGCAGCACGCGGGTGGCCCACTGCGCCACGGCACGTCGATCGATCTTGGAGTTGTGGCGACGGTCGAACGGCAGCCGAGGCGACGCGAGCACCGCCGCCAACGGCACATCGACGGCGGCCCGCACCGCCTCGGTCGAGAAGCCACCGGCGCTCACGTCGGGCTCGATCACAGCCACGATCTGTTGCGTGCCGATCGGACCCACGCCCACCACGGCCGCCGAGCGAACACCCGCAACGGCTTCGACCGACTGCTCCACGCGGACCGGCGTCACGACACGACGATCGGTCACGATCACGTGTTCCAGGCGTCCGCCGATCCACAGCCGACCGTGCTCGTCGAGCTGCCCGACGTCGCCGGTGGCATGCCACCCGGCCGGTTGCGAGGCGGCGTGCTGGGTGCGCCAGAGCCGGTCGTAGCCGGCCCGTGCGTGGGTGGCCTGCACGACCACCTCGCCGATCACTCCGGCACGTTCGGTCAGTTCGCCGGACGGTCGGCCGCCGCCGTCGAGCGGGCGGATCCGCACCGTCACACCATCGACGGGGTGACCGACGCACACCCCGTCGCCACCGTCGGCGGCGAGGATCTCGTCGAGCGTGATGTCGGCGACCGGCAGGCACTCGGTCATCCCGTACGGGGTGTGGGCAATCGCATTCGGGAACAACGCCGCCGCGCCGGCCAGCACCGCCGGCCGCACGGGAGCGCCCGCCGACAATACGATCCGGACGTGTTCACCGGCGGCACGTTGGGCCGGTGTGAGCTGATCGGCGGTCACCACCACGTTGGCCAGGGCGCCCGGCGACCCGAACACGATCGTGGCGTCGACCGCCGCAACCGCCTCCGCCAGTGCGACGGCGGTCAGCGTGGCGGGCGCCGTGATGTCCATGTCGGGCACCACGGACGTGATTCCCATCACCGGGCCGAACAGCGCGAACGGGGCGAACGCCGCCACCAGCCGGTCGTCGTGGGTGATCGCGTACAACGCCACCAGCGCGTCGCGCTGTGCTTCCAACTGGCCGTGGGTGTAGACCACGCCCTTCGAGGGTCCGGTCGAACCGGACGTGAACACCACCGCCGCCGTGTCGGCGCTGGTCGGGGGCGGCGGGAGCAGCACCGCCGGATCGAGATCCGGGGCGCTCAGTGACTCGACGGCGATCGGCGCACCGGGCCAGCGCAGGACGCGTGCGGCAACGCGGGCCTTGCGGATCCCGATCACGTGGGCGGGACTCGCCGCCCGCATCGCAGCACTCATCCCCTTCGGGCCGAGCCCGGAGTCGACGAGCACCACGATCGCGCCGATCCGCCAGCACGCCTGCAACGTCACCGCCAGGTCGATCCCGGGCGGCACCAACACCCCGACTCGTTGATGGGCCGACACCCCGGCCGCCACGAGATGCCGGGCGGCCTGCTCGACACGATCGGCCAACTGCGAGAACGTGATCTGGTTGCGGTGCGAACCCAGTTCGACGATCGCCACACGATCCCCCAGCCGGCGGTGGGTGTCGACCAGCGTCGACGTCGACGGAGCGACCAGCGCTGCCTCCGATGGCGCCGTGGAGCGCAGGACCTGGCCGGCGTCACCGGGATCCAGGGTGGCGAGCCACGCCACGATCGTGCCGGCGGCATCGGTGTCCTCCGACACGAAGTGTCCGGCGCGCGCCGTGCGGTGCACGACGGCGTGCGGGAGGCGTTGTTCCAGGTCGTGCAGGTAGCGGTCGCCGAAGACCGGGTCCGACGAACCCCACACCAACAGCGCCGGCACATCGGTCAAGTCGGCCAGCCCGGCAGCGACGGCGTCGAGCGTCGAGGCGCTGGGGTGCGACGGCTCGAGCGGGATGTCGGCCACGAACTCGCCGATCGCCCGCCGTCGCTCGGTGGTGCCGTATGGGGCCAGGAACCCGTGCCAGACGGCACGATCGAGGCGCGGATGCGACATCGCCAGAGCACCGAGCACGAACCCCTTGCTGCGGGTGGTCACGGCGGGCAGCAGCGGGCGCCGCCGCACGAGCCGGATCACCGACGGTGCCGGTGATCCGGCCGGCTGGTGCACGGCGGTGTTCATCAAGACGATGCCGACCAACTGACTGCGGTGGCGCTGGGCCCAACCGAGCGAGATCGGGCCGCCCCAGTCGTGGGCGACCGTGACGACCGGGCGATCGAGGCCGAGCACATCGGTCAGACGACCGAGATCATCGATCCGGGTGGCCAGACGGCGCAGCTGCCCGGTGCGCTCTGAGAACCCCATCTCGAGCTGATCGACAGCGATCACCCGCACACCGTCGGGAGCCTGCGCCAACAGCCTGCGGAACAGGTACGACCACGACGGGTTGCCGTGCACGCACAACAATGTCAGCCGTGGATCTTCGCATCGGTTGTCGAGCACGTGCCACGTGCGAACCACGCCGTCTTCGTCGGGCACGTCGACCAGACGCGACCAATTCGGGTCGAGCCCATCGAGTCCGGCGGGTGGCAGACGAGCTGCGCTCGTCACCACAGCAGTTCGAGCACGCCCACGTTCAACCCCGAGCCGATCCCCATGCAGACCACGGAGTCACCGGGCTGCAAACCCTCGGATGCCACCGCCAGCGTGATCGGCACGGCGGCGGGGCCGATGTTGCCGTAGTGCGGGAACGTCTTGGGGACCCGCTCTGCCGGGATCCCGAGCACGTCGAGCATGGCGTTGGTGTGGACCTCGGACACCTGGTGGAAGATGTACAGGTCGCGGTCGCCCCACTCCTCGGCGGCACCGGCTTCGTCCCACGCCCGCTTGGCGAGATCGATCCCGGCTTCGAGCAGCGCACGCGTGTCGGTGGTCATCCGCTCCAGGGAGCCGACGCACAACTCGTGGTGTTCGGTTGCGGCACGGAAGAACCCGCGCAGCAGGCGATGGCTCCCCGGATTGGCGGAGTGCCGGCCGAGCACCATGCCGGCGGCGCCGGAACCGAGCGTGAGCGTGGCGAAGTTGGTGAAGATGTCGAGCAGGCTGTCGCCGGTCTCGTTGAGCCGACGGATCGTGTTCTCGTAGATCTCCCGCGTCCCCTCGCCATCCACGATCAGGGCGTACTCGATCTGACCGGCGTCGATCATCACACCCGCCAACTGCATGGCGTTCATGAACCCGAGGCATGCGTTCGACAGGTCGAAGTTCAGGCACGTCGACGGCAACCCGAGCGAATCGTGCACGGTGACAGCGCTCGACGGTTCGAGACGGGCGCGGCACACGCTGGAGTCGATCATCAGCCCGATCCGGGAGCGGTCCACGCCGGATTCACGGATCGCCTTCTCGCCCGCCATCGCCGCCGCATCGGTGAACGACACGTCGTCGGGCCACTGCCGCCGTTCCCGAATTCCGGCCAGGCCCTCCAACAGACCGGGCTTGCCGCCGGACCGTTCGTAGAACGGTGCCAGGCGCTCGTCGATCGACGTCGAGGTGATCGTGATCGGAGCTTCGCACGCCGCGACCGAGAGGACTCCAACGTCCGAGAAGGTGAACTGGGCGTTGTTGGTCATGCGTTCCTCGAGACATCTACAGATCGAATCCCATGACGGTACCCACATCCGACACCCCTCCCCCGCACATGGCTCGGAAATCACCAACTCGGGAGACGTGCGCCAGTCGGTTTCACGGGATGTCCAACAGCCCGACTGCAGCGTCGAGCACCTGACCGAGCACGGCCGGGGCGAGTTCGGGCCGGACGTGTACACCGTCGACACGCGAGCCGTCGCAGTCGCCCCCTGGGCACAGGATCGGGTCCAGATCGACGGTGGGCACGCTCTGACCGGAGAGGAACTCGAACATCTGGGCGCGGATGCATGCGATCCGGTCGGCGACGTCCGCAGGGGCGACGAAATCGGCGCCCTTGCCCGGGCGCGCCGGCACGGCGACGATCGGCTGCACGCCCATCTGCTGCAAGAAGTCGAGCCGTCGCCCGACGTCGTCGAGATACCAGTCGATCCCGTCGCACGGTGAGTGCCACACTCCGTCGACACGCCGGTCGAGCACCGGCAGCGTGCCGATCACGAGCAAGGCCGCTCGGGCAGGGCGCGGGCCGCTGGCGAGCACCGTCGGGTAGGTTGCCGGCCACCCGAGACAGGCGTCCGGCGCAGCGAGCTCACGACCGTGCCGGTCGCGACCGATGACGTCGCCGTCGTACCCGTCGCACGCCTCTTTGGAACCGTTCAGGATCACGACGTCGGTGCGGTCGTACGTGGGAGCGGCGTCGCGGCAACAGCCAGGCCGGCACGCTGTCGCCGAGCACGGCGATCACCGTAGGGGGAGGCTGCGAGGTCGTCGTGGATGCAGATCCGGGACTGGATGTCGGGCCGGCCGTTGTCGGCGCTGTGGCTCCGATCGAGACGGCCACGGTCGTGGGTCCGACCGACACGGTGGAGGCGGGCGTGTCGGAGCGGGCGATCAGCACCGGCGGCGCTTCGGTGAGCGGGGCGTCCGGCCTCGGTACGAGCAACGCCAGGCAGGCCACGCCGACGGTGGCGCCCACGGCCGCCGGTGCAACTCGGCGCGTGCGCTGGAACCACTCGCCGAGACGTACCGGTTGTTCCACGAGCCGGTACGACACCAACGCCAGCGCCACGGCGGTCACGACCCGCACGAGCCCCAGCCAGAATCCGCCGAATCCGACGCGATCGGGCGTGAGCCACACGATCATCGGCCAGTGGAACACGTAGATCCCGTAGCTGATCTTGCCGACCCACACCAGTGGTGGCGCCGACAACAGCGTGCGCGCCGGCGACTCGCCCTGTAGACCAGCCAACAGCACGGCAGTGAGCACTGCGAACAACGGCAGCCCGCCGCCGTACGCCCAGCCGCGGCCGGCCGGGGTGATCACGGCGATCACCACGATCGCCATCAGCGCCGGCAGCGTGATCGGAGCGAGTCTGGCGATCGCAACACCGCGTCGGGACAGGACAGCCAGCAACGCTCCCGACAGGATCTCGGCCGACCGAGCCCAGGTCGCCAGGTAAGCCGCGTCGTTGGACCACCAACGAGCCGTCAGCGGAGCCGAGACGGCGGCGATCAGGAACAGCGCTCCGACGATTGGTACCAGCAGCCGGACGAGTTCGAGGTACGGCAACGGCCGGCGGCGATGGATCACCTTGACGATCACCAACAGTGCCAGCGGCCAGAACCAGTAGAACTGCTCCTCGATCGCCAGCGACCAGTAGTGGGCGACCGGCGAGGGCGCCGAGAACAGATCCGTGTACGAGTTCCCGCGCAGCAGATCGGACCAGTTCGCCACTTGGAGCAGTGCTGCCCAGATCTGGCGCCGCAATGATCGCGACGGTTCGAACTGATCGGCGGCGGACAAGCCGATCACCAAGGCCAGACCCAGCAGACCGGCAGGCAACAGCCGACGAGCGCGTCGACCGAGGTAGTGCACGATGTCGACCGAACCCGTGTCGGCGAGTTCGCTGAGCAAGAGTTGGGTGATCAGGAATCCGCTCAGCGTGAAGAACACCGACACGCCGAGATACCCACCGGTCAGGTGCGGGACCTGGAGGTGGAAGCCCAGCACCAGCGCCACGGCGACGGCCCGCAGCCCGTCCAGTGCCGGCTGGTAGCCGAAGCGCTCGCTCATCGCCCCGACTCGTCCAGCACGATCGTCACCGGACGTTCCCCGCCGACGCGCGCCAACACGGTCGGGCCGTCGCCGTCGGCCAGGCGCACGGCCTCGTCGAACGCCACCAGTCGGATCGTCGCCGTCTCGCTGCCATCGGCCAACCGGCGCGAACCGAACCGTCGCTCCTGTGCGGCGGCTTCGAACCGGAACGGCACGTGGTGCTGCTGCAGCATCACCAGCACCGGGTACGTGTACGGGTGCCCGAAGTACATCGCCGACTCGTCGATCAGCACCGGGCCGGCCAGCCCGATCCGGTCGAGCGAGTGATCGAGTTGATCGAGCGAACTCGACACGTTGCGCTGCTCGGAGAGGTAGCGATCCGGCTCGATGTTCTGCATCGAGCGAGGCACGTTGGCGATCGCAACGATTGCGCACACCACCGCCAGACCACCCACCACAACTGCAGACCGCCCAGGCGCTCGGCGTTCCACCTGGTCGCTCGCCCAGATCAACGCCAGCATGAGCAGGAAGGCGCCGATCGACCACAGCCAGCGGTAGTTCATGATCGCCAGACCGAACTGGGTCTCGGGCAACATCGCCGCGTTCACCACGCCCGCCAGCACGGCGACGACCGCCACCAGCCAACCCGCTGCCGCCTGCCATCGGCCCTTCATGATCGTGGACACCAGGATCAGGACCGTCATGGCGACCACCGACCAGAACACGACCGAGTGCCAGGTGGTCGCCAGCGCAGCGGCGTGATCCTGGCGCTGGTACCCCGGGCGCACGATCGTGTCGAACGACACGAGCGTGCGGGCCACGATCCGAGCGCCGGTGGTGAACCCCGCACGACCGGCGCCGCCCGAGCCGAACAACACATGGCCCAGGTTGTGCTCACCGAACAACTGGTCGATCAGGGTCTGTACCCAGAGCACGGCGAACAGCGCACTCGCCACCACCAGGGGCCGGCGTCCGCCCGTGGCCACGTGACGGCGGGTCGCGACGGCGTGGCCGATCGCCATCGTCACGGTGAGGGCGGCGACCAGCACGGGGTACGACAGGTGGGTCTGGGCGACCACGCTCCCCGCCGCCACGGCCGGCACGATCGCCCAACGGTCCCCGGCCACCACCGCCCAGGCCGACACCAGCAGGCACAGGAACGGCAACACCAGGAACTGGTGCTGGCGGGGTGTGATCAGCATCTCGGACCCCATCGTCCATGCCAACAAGCCCACCGCCACCATTGCCGGCAGCACTGCCCGTTGACCGCGTCGACGCGCCACCAGCCACGCCACGACCGCGATCGCGGCGATGTTGCACACCGCCACGCCGATCGCCGTCCCGCCCATCGGCGTCCATCGCGTGAACGGTGCCAGCACGTCGAGCTGGATCGGGCCGACGTTGTTGATCGGCGTCTCCAAACCGGCCGAGCCCGATGACCAGGCTCCCAGCAGTGGGTGGCTGGCGGTCAGCACATCTCGGGAACGTACGGTGAAGTAGGCATCGTCACCCGTCGGCACCCAACTGCCTGCGGCTGCCCGCACCGCCGCCCATGCGATCGGCAGCGTCACCAGCAGAACGGGGCACCAACGCAGCAGCGCGTCGATCGGCGAACGCCGCCAGGAGGTGGTGTGATCGATCATGAGGCGGGCGTCAGCCTACGTCCGGTACCATCCCACGATCGTGGACGAACCCGCTGTCGCGCCGGTCGAGGGCGCATCACGCGTGCGATTCTGGCGCCGCTTCGAACGCACGCCGGTGCTGATCTCGCTGGCGATCGCCTCGCCGCTGCTCGTCGCCGCCGTGGTCCTGCTGTGGCGCCCGTGGGCCCCGGTGCTCGACATGGCGATGACCGAACTGCGGGTCCGCGATGTGGGCGGCTCACACACCCCGCTGATCGGCTTGCCCGGCAGGATCGGCAACTTCCCCGATCAGGGCAGCCACCCTGGGCCGGCCTCGTTCTACCTGCTGGCGCCGTTCTACCGGCTCGCCGGCGCCTCGGCGTGGGGGCTGGAGGTGGGCAGCGTCGTGATCAACAGCGTGGCGCTGTGGCTCACGGTCTGGATCGCCCATCGTCGCGCCGGTCGGGCGGGCGCGCTGGCATTCGGAGCGGTCGGTGCGCTGGCCGTGCGCGGGTACGGGCTGACCGTGCTCACACACCCGTGGAATCCGTACTTCCCCGTTCTGCTGTGGCTGCTGGTGCTGGTGGCGGCCTGGGCCGTGCTGTGCGGAGACCGCTGGTGCGCCGTGATCGTGGTGGTCGCTGGTTCGATCGCCGCCCAGACCCACGTGCCGTACCTGGTCAACTCGATCGCGATCTGCGGCCTCGTGCTCGCCACGATGCTGTGGCAGCAACGTCGGATCGACAGGCCGCTGGTGGTCACGCTCGGGCTGGGTGCGCTGGTCTGGCTTCCGCCGATCGTGGACCAGGTGATCCGTGACCCTGGCAACATCCGGATGCTCGTGCGACACTTCGCCGCCGAACCGCCGGAACCTGCGATCGGGCTGGGCACGGCGATCCGGGTGTTCTTCCGGCATCTCGACGCCCCCTCGGCGTTCGTCGACCTGGTCCTCCACGGCGATGCGTTCGTGCACCGGTCGGGGCTGCGGCACGGCTCCGGCGTGTTGGGTGTGGCCGTGTTCGCGGCATGGGTCGCGGCCGCCTTCGTGGCGCATCGTCGGCATCACGAGCGATTGATGGCGCTCCATCGTGTGTTGGCGGTGGCGCTCGCCGTCGGCGCGTTTTCGATCATGCGGATCTTCGGCAAGGTCTGGTACTACCTCACGCTGTGGGCCTGGGCGACGATGTTGCTGGTCGTGCTGTCGTTGGTGTGGACGGCGTGGTGGCTGTGGTCTGATCGGCTCGGGTCCGATCGGCTCGTCGGGCCCAGACTGCGTCGGATCGGCGAGCCACCGACGGTGTTGTCTGCTGTCACGATCGCCGTCGCCACGGCGATGTCGCTCGGGGCGGCGGCAGCGCACCAGGTGCCAGAGCACCAGTTGTCCGACGGGCTCCGGGCCGTGCTCCCCGACACCGTTGCAGCGCTGGACCCCGACCAGCGCTACCTCGTGTTCTGGCAGGACGCGGTGTTCATCGGCGCCCAGGGCTACGGGCTCGTCAACGAGTTGGAGCGACGCGGTTTCGACGTCGGCGTGCACGAGACCTGGCGGGTGCCGGTCACGCCGCAACGTGTGTTCCCGCTCGGCTCGTACGACGCCGAGGTGCACTTCGTGTCCGGCAAGTACATCGACATCTGGCGTCAGAAGCCCGGCTACGTGCAGATCGCCGCTGCCGATGTGCGCAGCGAAACCGAGCGCCAACGCTTCGACGAGTTGCGGCTGCGGGTGCGCCAGCGCGTCACGGCGATCGGCCGCACCGACCTGTTGGCGATCCCCGAGGGTCAGCAGCTCGACGTGATCGACGGCAACCTGTTCGGTGCGTCGCTCGATCCCGATCTGCCCGACGACGTGGTCGCCGACCTGGGCGAGATGCTGCTGCTGGCCGAACCGGTGGCGGTGTTCCTGGCTCCGGCCGACAGCACGTCGTAGCCGCTCAGCAGGAGCTGGCGACCACCATCAGGGTGCTGTTGACGCGGGCGATGATCATGTCGGTCTGGTCCGCCGCTGCACGCAGGGCTGGCGAAGGTTGCATGCGCCCTTCGTTCACGAGGACGGGCATCAGCGCGTCGGCGACCACCCTTGTGGCGGCGTCCAGATCGCCGGCCACGGCCGGTTCAACCACGGCGCGAACGTCGTCGGGCAGCCCGCTCGTGTCGACCGGATAGCGGCCGGAGGCGAGATCCGTGGCGGCGGCGGCGATCAACTCGTCGGCCTGCTGCTCGGTCGCCTGATCGACACCGGATCGCAGCGAGAGCACGCACCCACCGCCGTCGTACAGCAGGGCGTCGCTACGTTCCAACTGGCGCACGTGGGCCACCTCGCTGCCGTCCACACGCCGACGCTCCCCGAACTGGCGCACCGTGATCTCGTCGTCGAACCGGAAGTCCACCCCGAGTTCCCTGAGCCGCATCAGTACTGCCGAGCTGTACGGCTCGAACACCCGGATGTTGTCGGTGTCGAACTGGACCGGGCCGGGCGGGTCGTACCCGTCGAGGTCGGCAAACGTGCGCTGCAACGTGTCGGCTGCGCTCCGGTCGGCGGTCGGTCCGAGGTCCTGGGCGAAGGACGGGAGGTTGGCCACCGTCAGCAGCGCTGCAACGCCGAGCACCACCAGGTCGACACGGCGATCGGGACCGGGATCGGGACGGGGGTCGCGGGCGGCCCCGGCCCGGGCTGCCGACCAGTGCTCGTAGAGGCCCCAGACGATCACCACGTGGACGAACAGGCCGAGGGCGAAGATCCAGCGCACCTGGTGGTTGCCGAGCCCGGTGATCGTCACCGTCTGGATCGTGAGCCCGCCGAGCGCCACCAGCACGCCGACCCCCGCAACGACCACCGCCACACGGGCCTGGCGCTGCCCGGGGGTGCGCAGCACGTTCACCAACCAGCCCAACAGCGCGGCGACCACGGCCAGGCCCAGCACCGCCAACCAGGCGGGCGGTAGGCCGGGCACGAACAGGCGTGACCCGTCGGGAGTCTGGGTCAGCGGCGTGGAGGCGACGCTGCTCTCGTAACCGAACCGGGTCCACCACGGTGGCAGGGCGACGACCGCGGCGACGATCTTGCCGGCGGTCGCTGCCCCCACGGTCAGGTCGCCGCCGCCGGCGTGGGTGGCCAGACGCTGCAGATTGCCCTCCCCTGTGCCGAACAGCTGCTCCCACACCGGCTGCGCCCAGGCGATGCCCAACACCGCGGCCGAGATGGCCGCCATGCGTGAGCGCAACGCCGCCAGCAGGTTCCGGCGCCGCGGCAGGACGACGGCCACCGCCAGGACTGCCGCCAGGGCGGCCACGATGTAGACGTAGGCGAGATGGGTCTGGACCACCAGCGAGGCCACCCCGACCCACCACGGCAACAGTCCCCGATCGCCGCACGCCACCGCGACCGTGAGCAGCATCAGCAACAGGAACGGCAGCAGCAGGGCGTGCGGCTGCCAGATGTCGATCAACAGCTCGCTGCCCATCGCCCAGCACTGGGCCGCCACCAGCACGATCGTCCAGCGCTCGACCCGCCAGCCACCCATCCGGCGCCCGACCCACATGATCAACCACGCCGTCACGGCGTTGATCGTGCCGATCGCCAGTGCCACGGCGGGTGCGATCCCCCACACCCTGCCCACCGTCCACATCCATGGCGCGCACAGGTCGGCGTACAGCGAGCCTGGATTGTTGACGCTGATCCCGAGCGCCAGCGAGGCCGACGTCCAGGAACCGAGCAGCGGGTGATACCGGGTGCCGACGTCGAAGGCACGCACGGCCAGCAGGGCGTCGTCGCCGACTGGGAACCAACCCGTCGTCAGCGCCCGAACCACGGCCACGACGATCGGCAGCAGGACCGCGCCACGAGCGATCCGATGCCACACCGGCGGGGTCAGCGCTGCCGATTCGGCGGCCGTCGGAGTCAGCAATTCGGCGCTCATGGCAGAGCGCCAACCCTAGCCGTGATGTTTCCGCCGACCGCTCGATCCGCACGTCCACCAGCGGATTGGACCGTGGAACGACTCAACGGTCGGGTCGTCATTGACGTGTTGCAAATCGACGTGGTGCGACGTCGCTGGTCCGGAAGGTCCGGGCGAGCCCTCGGCATCAGTCGCCCTGCCGCACCCAGCCATTACCCTCCTGCCATGGATCTCTCCGAACGCGGGTCGAGCGCTGCTCACGGCGCGACCCGCCACCCTTGGGAGATCGCCCGCTACCGGGCATTTCGATCGATCCTCGCCGATCACGGGTGCCTGAGTCGCCGGCGGGTGCTCGACGTCGGGTCCGGAGACGGGTGGTTCGCCCGGCAACTGCTGATCGACATGCCGAACATCGACCAAATCGTGTGCTGGGACATCCACTACGACGATCACGAGCTGGCCACCGATGACGCCCGCCTGGTCCGGACTGCCGCAGCCCCCACACCTCCCGACCAGGCATTCGACCTGGTGCTGTTGCTGGATGTGATCGAGCACATCGCCGACCCGCCGACCTTCATTCACGATGAACTGCGGCCGCTCGTGGCGCCTGGCACGCCCGTCCTGGTCGGCGTTCCGGCCCACCAACCGCTGTTCAGCGATCACGACCGGGCGCTCGACCACTTCCGCCGCTACAGCCCCGCCCAGCTGCGAGCCGAGACCGAGGGGTGGCTCGACATCACCGATCACGGTTCGCTGTTCACCTCGCTGCTGGCTCCTCGAGTCGCTGCCGTCGCGGTGGAACGGGTGCGAGGCCCACGTCCGGTGCGCGAGCACGGCGTCGGCACCTGGTCGGGTGGGGCGTTGCTGTCACGTGCGATCGCCGGCGCGCTCCACACCGAGACCAAGGTCCATCGCCGGTCCGAGCGATCCGGCTGGCGCTTCCCGGGTCTGTCCACGTGGGTCTTCGGGTCGGCTCGATGACCGGCTCGAACACCGGCTCGTCCAGGTCGACATCCGGCGAGCGGGTCGCGATCGTGGTGCCGTGCTTCAACGAGGCCGATCGGCTCGACGCTCCGGCGCTGGTCGGATTGGCCGGGGTGGTCGGGAGCGTGGTGTTCGTCGACGACGGATCCACCGACCACACGGCAGCGGTGCTGGCCGGTCTGGCGGCCACGTCGCCCGCCGTCGAGGTGGTCACCCTGCTGCGCAATCGCGGGAAGGCCGAAGCGGTGCGTGCCGGGCTCCGGCACGCGATCCGGGGTGGAGCGACCGTGGTCGGCTACTACGACGCCGATCTTGCGACGCCACCCGCCGAACTGCTGCGGATGGTCTCGGCCCTGCACGAACACCCGCACGTCGAGGTGCTCCTGGCGAGCCGGGTCGGCCTGCTCGGACACCGCATCGATCGGCGCCCTACCCGGCACTACATCGGGCGGCTGTATGCGACCGCAGCCAGCGTGGCGCTCGGCGTACCGGTCTACGACACGCAGTGCGGGGCCAAGCTGTTCCGTGTCACACCGGCGCTCACCGCTGCTCTCGCAGACCGCTTCCCGGACCGATGGTCCTTCGACGTGGAACTGCTCGGCCGGCTCCTGCATCCCGAACGCGACGTGATGGCGTTGACTCCCGAGCACCTGCTCGAGGTACCGCTGCGCGCCTGGCGCGACGTCGCCGGCTCCAAGGTGAGCACGATGTCCGGTGTGCGTTCGTTGGCGGCGTTGTGGGGCGTGCGACGACGAATCCGGCGACGCGCTGGCCCCGGAACGCTCTGACGCGTGAGCGCCGCTCGCCGGCGGCTCAGCGATTCGATCGGCGCAGGCGCCTGATCCGGTCGGCGACCGCCCAGCGCGTCACCAGCAGCATCGATTCGGCGATGATCGTGCCCGACATCTTCGACTTGCCGAGGGTGCGGTCGCGGAACACGATCGGCGTCTCCTCGATCAGGTAACCGCGCCGGCTGAGCCGCCGCACCAGTTCGGTCAGGAAGGCGTACCCCTCGGCGCCCGTCGTGCCGGGTTCGATCGCTCGCAACGCGTCGGCGCGGTAGGCCCGGAACCCCGACGTGCAGTCGCGGACGTCGAGGCCCATCACGGTGCGCGTGTAGGCGTTGCCCCACTTCGACAGCAACTGGCGATGGATCGGCCAGTCGGTGGTGCCACCGCCGCGCACGTACCGCGATCCGACCACGGCGTCGGCGCCGCCCTCGATCAGCGCCAGCATGGCCGGGATCACCGCCGGATCATGGCTGAGGTCGGCATCCATCGACAGCACCACGTCGTACGGGTCGGCGCTCGCCAGCACCTGGGCGAAGCCGGCCCGGTAGGCCGAACCCAAGCCCGCCTTGTCGGCGCGTTGCAGCACGTCGATGCCCCCCAGTTCGCTCGCCAGGCGACGGGCCAGATCGGCCGTGCCGTCGGGGCTGCTGTCGTCCACCACCAGCACCTCGACGGACGCGCTGACCGCTCTGAGGGCGTGCAGGAACGGCCCGATGTTGTCTCGCTCGTTGTAGGTGGGGAGCACGACGACGGCACGCACGATCGCCTGACGCTACCTGCTGTGTTCGACGACCGCCCGGTGCAACACGCTGGTCAGACCCAACGCCGAGGCGTCCCAGGTCAAGGTTCTGGCACGCGCCAGGGCGGCATCGCCGAGCCGTTCCCGGTGGGCATCGTCGAGCGCCAGCTCGGCGATCATCGTGCCCATTCGTTCCGGGGTCACGAGCAGCCCCGTCTGCCCGGCGAGCACGCTGCTGCGGTGGCCACGGATGTCGGTGGCCACGCACGGGGTGCCGCATGCCGCGCCCTCGGTCAGGCTCAGCCCCCAACCCTCGGCCAACGACCCGCTCACCACCATCCACGCCCGCCGGTAGTGGTCGAGCAGCGCCTCGTTCGAGATCCGGCCCGCCAGCGTGATCCAGCCGGCCGCCCCCGCTCGATCGATCTGGTCCTCGAGCGCCGCTCGCTCGGGGCCTTCTCCGACGATCGTGAGGGTCAGGCCCGGGACCGTGCGCCGGGCTTCGACCACGGCGTCGATCACCAACTCGAATCGCTTGACGGGCGCCAGCCTGCCGACCGCGACCAGCGACGGATGCGGGCTGCGCTCCCCGTCGGGCGAGAAGAACGGGTCGACTCCGTTGGGGAATGCGAACACGCGGTCGGACCGGAACCCGAGTTCCAGCAGTTCCTCGCGGGTAGCGTCGCTCGGGGTGACCGTCAGGCTGCGCCGGTAGAACGGCGGGGCGAGACGCGACTCGAGCACGCGACCGACGGACGCCAGCGGCCCAGGCAGCATCTGATCCCACATCGGCCCGTGCACATGGTGCAGCATGAGGACTCGCGGTTGTCGGCACCACACCGGCGAGAACCACGGCACGCCGTTCCAGATCTCGACCAACGCGTCGTAACGGCCCATCCGGTGGCCGAGCTCCGACACCACGGTGCGTGGGAACACCGTGTAGCGGCTCCCGCGCCGCACCACGTCGTAGCCGTGGCGTCGACCCTCGGCAGGCAGCCCGACGGCGGACGACGTGCGGTGCAGGACGTCGAGCCCGTGGGCGGCCCAGCGCCGCATGAACTCGTCGGCGTGCGCTTCCGATCCGCCGGCGTCGGGGTCGTCGAGGTCGCGCCACGCCAGCACGTGGATGCGCCGGATGTCGCGCCGCATCAGGTCAGCTGCGTACCACGCCATGTCGGCCCCGTCGGGGACGCCACCGTCAGCGCCACGGTGAACAGCACCGTCAGCGCCATCGTGGACGTCAGGGTCGGTCGGCACGCCGAAACTCTACGCACGCCCGCGGGTGAAGGGCGCGGTGGTGGGCGGGGTGATGGGCGGGGTGATGGGCGGGTGATGGGCGGCATGATCGTCGGTGAGTACCGTGTCGGCGTGACCAGCGACCGCGGCGACCCCGACCAGGTCGCGCCGGCCGCCCCATTCGTGTCGGGCGGACCCATGCGCTGGGGCTTTGATCGCGCTGCCCGGCCGACGCTGCTGGCCTGGTTGTTCCTGTCGGCGGTGATCGCGCTGCCGTTGCGCGGGCTGTACCGAGCCACCGGATCGTCGATGGAAGAAGGCTTCATGCTCGTCTTCCCGAGGCTGGTCCAGCAGGGGCGTGTGCCCAACGTCGACTTCTTGCACCTCTACGGCCCGACCTCGCTCGACGTGCTGGCGCTCTGGTACCGGTTGTTCGGCTACACGCTCGAATCGCAGCGCAGCTTCGGCCTGGTGCAGCACGTGGCGATCATCACCGCCGCCTACGCACTCGCCCGCGTCGCCGGTCACCTCGCTGCCACCGGAGCGGCGCTCGTGGCGGCGATGATGATCCTCACGCCGATCGGGTTGTCGGCGCTGGCCTGGCATGGCGGCGTCGGACTCGGCCTGTGGGCCTGCGTGTTCGCCGTCCGGGCCACCCACACCGGGCGCCACCGCGACTGGTGGTGGGCGGGCGGGCTGGCCGGTCTCGCCCTCGGCTATCGGCCCGATCTGGCGGTGGCGATCACGATCACGCTGGTGTACACACTCTGGCACCACCGCCGCCACTGGCGTTCAGTCGTGGGCGGCGCCGCCGTCGGGCTGCTCCCGATGTGGTATCACCTCGTGGTCGCCGGTCCCCAGGACGCCATCCGCGGGATGGTCGTGCAACCCGTGGTCGACCTGCGTCCAGGGCGCGAGCTGCCGCGCCCGCCGAGTTGGGGGATCATCGACGGCGGCCTGCAGGCGGTCGCCGAGGGGATCCCACCGGCGTGGCCGCTGCCCGCTCCGGCGGCCAGCAAGCAGCTGTTCCTGTGGTTCTTCGCGGTCGTCCTCATCGCCGTCGGCCTGCCGCTCGTGCTGTGGTGGTGTCGCCGCCGGAGTGCAGCGGCTCGGACCGACGCCACGGCGGCGCTGATGACCGCCGGGCTGTTCGGGCTCGGCATCCTCCCGCAGGCCATGCAGCGTCCGGATTCGACCCACCTGGCGTGGGTAGCGGTGGTGTCGTGGTCGCTGCTGGTGCCGGCGATCGCCGTGGCACTCCCAGACCGCCGGCCCTGGATCGCCGCCAGACCTGGGATCGGATGGCGCAGGGCGTTCGCCGCCACCGCTGCGGTGGGCGTGCTGATGCTGGCGATCTGCCCGTTCTACACCTACCGCCACTACCTCTTGCACAGCCGCGTCGCCGCCGGGCAGCTGCCGGTCCCGTTCCTCGTCGAACGCAATGGCCACCGGTTCTGGTTCGGCGACTACTTCGTGGCCAAGGCGCTCAACGAGATGCTGCCCGACCTTGACGCCATGACGGACCCCGGCGACCGCCTGATCGTGGGCCCGGCGGACCTCAGCCGCACGATCTACAGCGACGTCTCGATCTACTTCCTGTTCGACGAGCTGGTGCCCGCCACGCAGTACATCGAGATGGACCCCGGCCTGGCCGACACGGAGGGCTCCGGTTTGGCCGACGACATCGCCACCGCCGACGTGCTCGTGCTCACCAACATCTGGACCGGCTGGCACGAGCCGAACGCCAGCGACGACCATCTCAGCGACGAGGCCAATCAGGCCGTCGCCGGCAACTTCTGCCTGGTCGAGCGGTACGAGGACAATCTGGTGCTGCTCTACCAGCGCTGCCCGGGCGGCGGCGGCCAGAGCCCCGCCGACGTGACCGGCACCTACCCGCGCCCTGGGAGCGATCAGGTCGACGGCACTGCGATCGACAGCCGCTCGGATAACTGACACCGGAGAACTGACCCCGAACGGACCCGCTGCGGCGTGCCGCCGGTCAGCCGAGCGGGAGGCGGCGGAAGATCGGGCGCGGGACGTGGCGCAGGGTCATGAACACGTAGCGCAGAATGCCGGGCGCCCAGACGGTGTGCTTGCCGGCCTTCATGCCCTTGACCGCCAACTCCCCGACCACACGCGGGGTGGTGGCGAACGGGGCCGACTTCATGCCGCGCGTCATCTTGGAGTGCACGAAGCCCGGTCTCACGACGGTGACCTGCACCCCCGACCCGGCCAGCGAGTCGCCCAGCCCCTGGGCGAAGGCATCGAGCCCGGCCTTGGTGGAGCCGTACACGTAGTTGGCAGCCCGGCCACGCTCCCCTGCCACCGATGACAGCACGGCGATCCGGCCATGCCCCTGACGCCTCATCTGCTGCGCCACAGCCAAGGTGATCACGGCGGCGCCGGTGAAGTTGACGTGCAGCAACTCGGCCGCCGATTGCGGATCGGCCTCGAAGTCGGCCTGCTCACCGAGCTGACCGAACGCCACCACGGCCACGTCGATGTCGCCGTGCTCGGCGGCGAGCCGCCGCACGAAGCCGTCGTCGGCAGCCGTGTCGGCGGCGTCGAAGCGCTCGACCACGACCGACAGACCGTCACGGAGGAAGCGCTCCGGCTGGGCTTCATCGGGGCGCCGGCAGGCCAGGATCAGCGTGCGGGTGGCGGGCGCCAACAGTTCGTCGACGATCGCCCTGCCGATCTCGCTGGTGCCGCCGAGCAGCAGGATGGTCTGGGGTTCCTGGAGTGCGTTCTGCATGATCCGTTCAGTCTGTCGTGAGTCCGAGCCGACGGCTCATGTCGCTGGCCCACACACCGGCCGGGTCGACCCGGTTGCGGATCTCCTGCCACTCGGCCAGGCGCGGATAGCCGCGCCGGATCGCCTCAGGTGTGGTCTGGAAGTCCTTGGCGAGGTAGTGCCGGCCACCGGCATCGAGCACGAGTGCGTCGAACCCCCGCAACAGTTCCGACAGCCCGCCGCATGCGGCCGGCACGTCGATCGCCAGCGTCCAGCCGCCGGTCGGGAAGCTCAGCATCCCCGGATTGGCAGGGCCGAACCGTTTGAGCACGGTCAGGAAGATCGGCAGGCGCGCCGCAGCCAGCCGTTCGATCACGGTTCGCAGCGCTTGCTCTGCGCCGTAGGGCACGACGAACTGGTACTGCAGGAAGCCCTGACGCCCGTACACACGGTTCCAATCGCCGACCAGGTCGAGCGGATGGAAGTAGGTCGGGATCGACTGCAGCTCGCCCTGCCGGAAGCGCGGTGCCTTTCGATACCAGAGTTCGTTGAAGGCCGTCACGCTGAGCCGGTTGATCACCCCTGGGGCGGGGACCAGCGGCGGCATGTCGACCAATTGCTTGCCGCCGTAGGCGAGCGGGTTGGCGCTCTCCTTCGGGCCCAGCTCGGCCTGGACGGCGTGTTCGCCGTTGGTGAGCACGCCACGCCCGAGGTGGGGGCCGGTGGCGAGCAGATCCAGCCATGCCACGGTGTAGCGGAAGTCGGCATCGCTCTCCGACATGCGCGCCATGATCTCGTCCAACGTGCCGATCCGGCGCGTCTCCACGCTCATACGGCTCGTCTCGATCGGGATCAGACGGAAGGTGGCATCGAGGATCATGCCGGTCAGGCCCATCCCGCCGACGGTCGCCCAGAACAGGTCGGCGTCACGGTCGGGACCGATCTCGACCACCGTGGTGTCGGCCAGCATCAGGCGCAGACGCAAGACGTGGTTGCCGAACGACCCCTCACCGTGATGGTTCTTGCCATGGATGTCGCTGGCGATCGCCCCGCCGATCGTGACGTAGCGGGTGCCGGGCGTGACCGGCACGAACCAGCCGCGCGGCACGATGATCGCCAACACGTCGTCGATGCTGACCCCGGCGGCGACGGTGGCGGTCCCGGCGAGGTCGTCGATCACGACCGCGTCGTGGGGCGGGCGGAGGCGCAGCACGTGGCCGCCCGAGTTCTGGGCCGGGTCGCCGTACGAGCGCCCGAGCCCACGTGCGATCCCGCCGCGGGCCGGCAGCGCCTTGATCGCTTCCGGGAGCTGGGCTTCGTCGAGGTCGATCAGGTCGGCGCCGCTCGGGGCCGCCTTGCCCCACCCCGCCAACAATGCCCTGGAAGCCACCTGGACAGCCTACGAGTTGCCCTCACCGGGCACGCGTCATGGCGTCGGGTCAACGGCTGCGCTTGCGCGAGCTGATCGCATCGCGCACGCGTGGAGCATCGGTCACGCCACGTGCTGCACGCAGCTTCTTGCGACGAGTCCGCTCGATCGACTCGCTCAACGCCAGCACCGCAATCGCGGCCACGATCCCCCACAACCAGCCGGCGTTGATCCCGACCAGGATGCCGACACCGACCACCACGATCAACCAGGCGATGTTGCGTTTGCTCACGCCGACAACGTTAGATCGCCACCTCCGCCCGATCGGCCATCCCGGGCGCTGCACGAACGGGACGGTCGGCGGTGTGCCGTTCAGTAGGGCCACTCGGGTTCGGTGCGGCCGAGCTTGCGGAGCGCTTTGCCCACGCCGGCCGTGAGCAGCGCCTTGAGCAGCACGTTCTTGGCGAACCACGGCAGTTGGCCGAGCTGGCGGGCGATGTTGCCGGGCGTGCGGGCGTTGCCGGTGGCTCGGTAGGTGGTCAGGCTGCGGCTGCGGCCAACGTACTGCCACGTCCGGCTGAACAGCAGTTGGCGCAGGATCGCCAACGTGACACCCACGCTGCTGAAGCTGTCGTGGATCAGCAACGTGCCGTCGGGCCTGACGCGATCGCCCCACTGCTCGATGTCGGCCCGGGCAGGTGCGTAGCGGTGGGCACCGTCGACGTACAGCACGTCGATGTCACCATCGATCTCGGCCAGCGCTGCGTCGCTGAACATCCGCAGGTGCGTCACCCGGTCGGCGACACCTGCCGCGGCCAGGTTGCTGGTGAACGCCCGATGGTCGGCATCGGCCTCGTCGGCGTATCCGTCGATCTCCTGCGGGCCGCGGTCGTTGCCGGCGTGCGGGTCGATCGCATACACGGTGGCCCCGTCGGGTGCAGCCGAGGCGAGCACGATCGTGGATCGCCCCTGGAACGAGCCGATCTCCACGATCCGGCCGCCCGGCGGGCAGCGCGTTCCGGCGTCATAGAGCGCTTCGCCCTGTCCGCGGGTCATCCACCCCTGCACGTCGGCGACCGCGTCCCAGGCCTGTTCGAAGCTGCGCAGGCTCACGCGTACACCGCCAGGCCGAACACGATCGCCCAGATCAACCCCAATGCCTGCAGCACACGATCGTTGGCGAACACTTCCTCCGGGGCGGCACCCTTGCCCTGGTCGAGCACCAGCGCATAACGAAGGAAGGCGGTCAGGATCGGCACGATCGACAACTCGTACAACGGCAGGTCGGTGTGGCTCAGATCCTTGCGTTCGAACGCCCACATGCAGTAGCTCACGAGCGCTCCGGCGCAGGCGATCCCGAGCACGAACCGCAGGAAGTCCTCGCTGTACTCGCCCAGCGTCGAACGCAGCTTGTGCGCCTCGTCACCGAGCTCGCACGCGCCTCGGCGTAGCGCTTGCCGGTCACGATGAACAGTGATCCGAAGGTCGTCACGAGTACGAACCAGCTCGACATCGGCACGTCGACCGCCACCGCACCGGCCACCGCTCGCAGTACGAACCCCGAGGCGATCGCCACCAGGTCGATCACGGCGATGTGTTTCCACACGGCGCTGTAGCTGAGTGTGAGCGCCATGTAACCGGCGACCACGGCCACGGTCTGCCAACGCCCGGTCAGCGCTGCCAGGCCGAGCGCCACCAGCGGCAGCAGCGTTCCGACGACCCGTGCGGTCGGCACCGACACCAGACCGGACGCGATCGGGCGAAAGCGCTTGGTGGGGTGCTCGCGATCGGACTCGACGTCGAGTGCATCGTTCCAGAAGTAGGTGCCGCTCGCCGCCAGGCACAGGGCGGCGAACGCCAGCAGGGCTTTGCCGAACGGCTCGGGCTGGTCCAGCACACCGGCTGCGCCGGGGGCGGCGAAGACCAGCACGTTCTTGAGCCATTGCTTGGGGCGCGCCGTGCGCAGGAGCGGGTTCATAGGGTCGCAGCAACGCTAGCGAGCGGGTCGCGGACCCAAACGGGATGGTCGGCGGCGGCGAGCAGCTCGTTGTCGCCCTTGGAGTCGCCGTACGCCCACAGCGTGATCCGATCCCGCGACAGGCCCCGCTCCTCCAGCCAGGCGTCGAGCCGGCGCACCTTCTCGGGGCCGCGGCAGTTCTCGCCGTGGAGGCGTCCGGTGAACGTGTCCGCGGTTCGCTCGAGCTGCGTCGCGCACACCCCGTGGATGCTGAAGTGATCGGCCACGACCTGCACGTACTGCTCGTACGACGCCGACACGATGACCACCTGGTGGCCCTCCTCGAGATGCCATCGGAGCCGGGCGACGGTGTCGTCACGCAGGCCGGTTGCCACCACCTGCTGCCCGAACTCGGCGGCGTGACGATCCACCACGGCGGCATCGACGCCCGTGAAGGCCACTCGAGTGGCGACCGCCCGGACACCGTCACGATCACGGCGCGACACTGCGGGAACGAGCCGGTGGGCGCGCAGCAGGCACCCGGCGACCAGGTGCGGCGTACCGGTCACGCGGCGCAGGAACGGGATCACGCTGTCGCTGTGGGTGAGCGTGCCGTCGAAGTCGAAGGCGGCGACCACCGGGCGTTCGGTGCTCACGCCAGGCCGTCGAGCATCGTCCAGAAGGCGGGCCAGCTCTTCGACACCACGTCGGCGTCGTCGATCTCGATCCCCGCCACGCGGGTGGAGATCACGCCGAACGCCATCGCCAGCCGATGGTCGTGGTGCGTCTCGAGCGGGGCGCCGTGCAGCCGGTCGGCGGAGGGGCGGATCAGCAGCCCGTCGTCGGTCTCGTCCAGGTCGGCCCCGAGCTTGCGGAGTTCGTCGGTCAGGTCGCCGAGCCGGTCGCTCTCCTTGCCGCGGATGAAACCGACCCCGGTGATCCGGGTGGCGGTCGCCGCGAACAGCGCCACGGCGGCCACCGTCGGCACCAGGTCGGAGATGTCGGCCATGTCGACCTCGATCCCCTCCAGACGAGCGTCCCCGACGCGCGTGACCGATGTCGTGTGTTGCTGTTGGTCCACGTCGCAGCCCATCTGCGACAGCAGCGTGGCGAACATGGCGTCGCCCTGCAACGACTCGTAGCCGAGCCCGTCGATCTCGACCCGCCGGCCGGTGATGGCGGCGACGGCGAGTGGGTACGACGCCGACGAGGCGTCGGGTTCGATCATCAGCTCGGTGGCGCGGTAACGCCCGGCCTCGACGTTGATGGCGTGTTCCGAGACGGCGATTCCTTCGATCCCGAACGTGGCCATGATGGCGGCCGTCATCTCGACGTACGGTCGCGACACCAGCGGGCTCGTGAGTTCGAGTTGCAACCCGCCCGGCAGGTACGGCCCGATCAGCATCAGCGCCGTCACGTACTGGCTGGAGATCTCGCCGGGGATCGCCACCACGCCACTGGTCGGCGGTCCGTGAACGGTGACCGGGAGTTGGCCCCACGCCGCGTTGGGTTCCACACCGACGCCGAGTTGGACCAGTGCGTCGTGGAGCGGGGCGAACGGGCGGCGGCGCAGCGGCGGATAGCCGTCGATCGTGACCGGTGCGGTACCGAGCGACGCCAGCGCGGTCACGAACCGCGAGGTGGTGCCCGCCAGCGCGGCGTGGAGCGTGTGGGGTTGGTCGCTCCACTCCGGGCCGGTGCCGGTGATCGACACCTGGTCCTCGGCGAGTTCGGCGTCGAGACCGAGCGAGCGCAGGCACGCGATCATCGCCATCGTGTCGTCGCCGTCGGGCACGTTGGTGAGATGGCTGGTGCCGTCGGCGAGCGCCGCGCACACGAGCGCACGGTTGGCGATCGACTTCGAGCCGGGAACGGCGACGATGCTCATACGAGGGGGGTGACCGCCGGCTTGAAGCCACGCGCCATCAGCCCGCCGCGGAACAGTTCGGCACTGGCGGCGTCGACCAGCACGACCGCCACGCCACGGTTGCTCTCGGCCATGTGGACCACTTCGAAGTTGGCGATGTTGACACCCAGTTCGGCGGCCAGCGTGAACACCTCGGCGGCGGCGCCGGTGCGGTCGGGGATCGGGATCCGGACCTCGGCCATCGCCTCGGGATGGGCGACCCGCCCGGGCAGGTTGGTACGCGCCTCGCGGGCGCGTGCGAGCACCGTCTGGAGGGCGTCGCGGTCCTCGCGGTCGACCACGCCACGGATGTCGGTCAGTCCCTCGATCAGCCCGTCCAGCGCCGACACGATCGACGGCCGGTTCTCGGCGCAGATGTCGAGCCAGATCCCGGGGTGCCCACTGGCGATCCGGGTCATGTCGCGGAATCCGCCTGCGGCGAGCCGGAGCAGGGCGGCGTGTTCTTCGGCCCGGTCGGCGGCGAGCGTCATCAGCATCGCCGCCGCCAGGTGCGGCACGTGGCTCACCACGGCGACCACTTGGTCGTGACGTTCCGGGGTGAGCGCCACCACCTCGGCTCCGAGCGCCTTGACGACGCCGGTCACCGTCGACAGTGCCTGGTCGTCGGTGGTCGCCGTGGGGGTGAGCACCCAGATCGCCCCGTTGAACATGTCGCCGTCGGCGCCGTCGAGCCCGTCGAGTTCGGACCCCGCCATCGGGTGTCCGGCCACGAAGCGCGGATCGCTGACGGCCGCCGCTACGGGCGCCTTCACCGACCCGACATCGGTGACCACGCCCGTGGTCTCGTCCAGTGCACGCTTGACCTGGTCGGCCACCGCCAGCACCGGCACCGCCACGAACGTGATCGTCGCCTCGCCGGCCAGCCCACGGGCGTCGATCACACCGAGTTCGAGCGCTCGGTCGACGGTCGCCGTGCGAGTGTCGTCGCCGTGCACGGTCCAGCCCCGTTGCCGGAGACCCGCCGCCACCGACCCACCGACCAGGCCGAGCCCGATCACATTGGCGACACGCTGCTGCACGACGCCAGAGCGTAACGGCTCCGGTCCGACCGGACCTCGACACGGGGACACACTTCCGGGTCCACCCGCAGTCGCTACGGACGGGCGAGGGCCTCGGTGAGCGATCGGCGTTCGCCGGTCGACAGTTCGCGCCAGTCGCCCGGACGGAGTGAGCGGTCGCTGATCGGTCCGATCCGCGTGCGCACCAGACGCAGCACCGGATGGCCGACCGTTTCGCACATCCGGCGCACCTGTCGGTTGCGACCCTCGTGGATCGTGATTCGGATCACGCCCGGCGACGGTTGCGAGGCCTCGGCCGGGGCGGTGATCCCGTCCTCGAGCTCGACCCCTTCGCGCAGCAGGCGCAGCGCTCCGGCCGACACGCGGCCCTTGACGTGCGCCAAGTACTCCTTCTCCACGCCATGGCTGGGGTGGCTCACCCGGTGCGCCAGCTCGCCGTCGTTGGTCAACAGCAGCAGGCCCTCGGTGTCGGCGTCGAGCCGGCCGACGGGGAACACGCGGGGCTCCTTCGGAACCAGATCCACCACGGTCGGGCGGCCGTGGGTGTCCTTGGCGGTCGTCACCACACCGCGCGGCTTGTTGAGCAGGTAGTAGACGAGGCCGGGTTTGACCCCGACCGGAGCCCCGTCGACCTCGATCACGTCGACTTCGGCGTCGACCCTGCGGCCGAGTGCCGCCAGCTCACCGTTGACCGTCACCCGTCCCTCGGCGATCAGCTCCTCGCAGGTACGGCGGCTGCCCCACCCGGTCGCCGCCAACACCTTCTGCAAGCGCTCGCCGCCTGGCAACTGCGCACTCTGCTCGGCCCACTGTTCCCATAGCGGCTTCTCGGGCTCGCGTTCAGGTGGGTCGGGCGCCATCGTCGATGCTCGACGTCTCGGTCGGAGGGTCGTTCTGAGAAACGGTCGGAACGTCGTTCGAGAGCGCCGTTGGAGCGTCGAACGCGATCTCGGTCGGTGGTCGCACGCGCAGACCGATCTCGAGCGCCTCGACCACGTCGGCATCGGGGATGAACTCGGCGATCGGCGGCAGGTCGTCGACCGTGTCGAGACCGAGTTTCTCCAGGAACTGGGCGGTGGTGCCGAACAGCACCGCCTGGCCCGGCCCGTCGTCGCGCCCGACCTCGTCGATGTAGCCGCGCGCCTGCAGTGTGCGGATCACGCCGTCGGGGTCGACACCGCGGATCGATGCGACCTGGGCACGCGAGATCGGCTGTTTGTAGGCGATGATCGCCAACGTCTCGAGCGCCGCGCCGGACAGGCGCGCCTTCTGGTCGTGGAGTACGAAGCGCTCGACGTACGGGGTCTGGTCGGCGTGTGTCTGATACCGGAAACCGCCCGCCACCCGCGCCAGCTCGAAGCCTCGCTGCTGCCCGTGGTACTCGGCTCGCAACTCCTCGCACCAGCGCTCGACCGACGTGACCGGCTGCTCCAGCAGTTGCGCCAGGAGCTCCGGCGCAACCGGGTCGTGGGCGACGAGGATCACGGCCTCGATCGCACGCTTGAAGTCGGCGATCTGGTCGTCGATCTGCTCGAACCCGTCGGTCACCGGCCGGTCACCCCTCGTAGGCGTCGACGAGGATCCGCGACACGGCCTCGTCGCCGGGCTCGGCGGTCCAGATCACCTCGATGTCACCGAACCGCTCGGTCTGGTCGAGATCGACCACACCCTGCTTGAACAGTTCCAGCACGGCCAGGAAGCGCACGATCACTTCCAGCCGCTCACCGAGGTCGGCGGTCAGGCGGCGGAACGAGATCCGACCCACGCGAGGCAACTCGTCGATCAGCTCGGCGACCGCCTCGGCGACCGTGAACCGGATCGGGTTGACGTGGAACAGGTCGACAATTGGCTCGGGCTTGGGGCTGAATGCCCGGATCGCAGCGCTCTGGAGGCGTCGCACGCTGGTGCCTTCGAGCAGGTCCGGCATCAGGCCGGCGAAGCGCTCGTCGGGGCCGACCAGCCGCGGGAACGACTGGTCGGCCTCGTCGGCCAGCTTGCCGAACACCTGGGCCACGTCCTTGAACGTCTTGCACTCGATCAGGCGGGCGAGCAGCAGGTCACGCTCTTCCCAGAGTGCGAACTCTTCGTCGAGGTCGACATCGGTCGAACCCGGCAGCAGGCGGCGGGTCTTGAGCTCGACCAACGTGGCGGCGATCAGGAGGAACTCGGTGGCGACGTCGAGGTCGAGCGCCTGGAGCTGCTCGATCGTGTGCAGGTAGCGGTCGACGATCACCGACAGATCGACCTCGTAGATGTCGACCTTCTCCTGCAGGATCAGCTGCAGCAGGAGGTCGAACGGCCCTTCGTAGACCGGGGTGGTGACGTCGATCGACATTGACCGCAGATGCTACTCGCCGAAATGACATCGGTGTAACCAGAACCCGACGAACGCCGTCCGGCACGCATCACCCGCTCGGGCGCGATCAGGCGTCGACCGACTCCGATTCGGCGCCGCCACCACCGTCGCCGTCGCCGGCATGTTCACCGGCTTCGGGTTCGGGGGCAGGCTTCGGGATCCAGCCAGGGTCCTGGCCGGTCTCGAGCTCGATCACCCTTGCCTTGGCCAGCTTCCAGGCGTTGTCGGCCTCGGCGACGCCGTTGCCGCTGGCACGTGCCGCTTTGGCGGCGGCGATCGCCCGCTCCAGCTGACGACGTGCATTGGCCAGCGCCGCCGCGTGCTCGGCGGCCAGCTTCGCCAATCGCTCGGCCTCCAGCTGCTCGGCCTTGACCCGCTTGCGCTCGGCCACCGCCTTCTCGTCCGAGCGCTTCACCGACTCGGCGAATCGCACCACCGGGTCGCGATCGACCTCGGCCAACTTCTTGCGTTTCCGGGCTGGCATGGCGCCATTGTGGCGCACAACCCACGGCTTGCTCCAGTTCCGCCGCGGGTAGCCTCGCAGCCCGTGACACGCGTGCTCTCCTGCATCCAGCCGACCGGCGAGGTCCACCTCGGCAACTACCTCGGCGCCCTGCGGTTGTGGGTCGACGGCCAGCACGAGAAGGACGTGTTCCACGGGATCGTCGACCTGCACGCCTTGACCGTCACCGAGCGGCCCGGCGTGGTCGGCGAGAGCACACTCAAGCTGGCGGCGATGCTGTTCGCGATCGGGCTCGACCCCGACGTCGCCACCGTGTTCGTGCAGAGCCACGTGCCCGAGCACCCCCAACTCGGTTGGGTCATGGAATGCACGGTGTCGTTCGGGGAACTCAGCCGGATGACCCAGTTCAAGGACAAGACGTCCAAGCGCGAAGGCCAGTTCATCTCGGCTGGGCTGTTCACCTATCCGGCGTTGCAGGCCGCCGACATCGTGCTCTACGACACCAACGAGGTGCCCGTCGGCGACGACCAGCGCCAACACGTCGAGATCACCCGCGACATCGCCGAGCGCTTCAACTACCGCTTCGGCGACGTGTTCGTGATCCCCGAGGCGGTGATCCCCAAGGCCGGGGCGCGCGTGATGGATCTCCAGGACCCGACGTCCAAGATGTCGAAGTCGTCGGCCGCCGACTCGGGCTGCGTGATGATGCTCGACGACCCCAAAGCGATCATGAAGAAGTTCAAGCGGGCGGTCACCGACTCCGACTCCGAGGTGCGCTACGACATCGCCACCAAGCCGGGAGTGAGCAGCCTGCTCGACATCCTCGCCGCCGCCACCGGCACCACGCCCCAGGCCGCCGCCGAGGGGTACACACAGTACGGACCGCTCAAGAACGACACCGGCGAAGCCGTGGTCGCCCTGCTCGAACCGATCCAGCAGCGGTACCACGGGTTGATCGCCGACAAAGGCGAACTGGCCCGTCTGCTCAGCGTCGGCGCCGAGCGCGCCCGCACCGTCGCCTCGGCGACGCTCGACCGCGCCTACCAGGCGATCGGCCTGCTGCCGGCGTGACGGCACCGAATCACTCCGATGAGACGCAGCGACTCGAGGCGTTGCGCTCGCTCGGCGTGCTCGACACCCCACCCGAGGAACGTTTCGATCGGTTGACCCGACTCGCCCGACGCGTGTTCGACGTGCCGATCGCGCTGATCAGCCTGATCGATGCCGATCGGCAGTGGTTCAAGTCTCGTTCCGGCCTCGAAGTCTCCGAGACACCCCGCGAGGACTCGTTCTGCGCCAGGGCGATCGAGGTTGGCGGGACCTTCATCATCAACGACACACGTCAGGACCCACGCTTCCGAGACAACCCGCTGGTCGTCGGTGAACCGTTCGTGCGCTTCTACGCCGGCCGTACCCTGGTGGCCCCGGACGGGAGCCGTCTCGGCACGCTCTGCATCCTCGACCGGGTTCCCCGCACGTTGTCGAGCGACGACCTGCAGATCCTCGACGACCTCGCCAAGACCGCCGAGCAGGAACTCTGCGCAGTCCGGTTGGCCACGATCGACGAACTCACCGGTCTCGCCAATCGACGCGGGGCGCATCGGGGGTAGTTCGCCGTCCTGCTCTCGGGCGCCGGTCGCCACGCCGCCCAGGAGGCGGTCAAACGCCTCGACGACTCGGTGGCGCTCGCCAACGACCGACTCGACGTCGATCATCCGATCCGCTTCAGCCTCGGCATCGCCGGGCGCCCGCCCGGCACACGCACCACGATCGCCGAGATGCTGGCAACCGCCGACGCGGCGATGTACCTGGACAAGCGGTCGGGCTGACCGATCGGCCTGCCGTTTCGACGCGACGCCGCTCCAGCTCGAACGCTCCAACGACGCCACGACGCAGCCCGCTGACGGGTTGGGTGGACATTGGTCGTAGCACGTCGTACCACCTTGTCGCCTGGCCCACCGGGTGGTGCTCTGCGCATCGTGATCTCCACCGAGAACCTCGGCAACCCAGGAGGAACACATGACCCGCTCACTCACCACCACCGTCGCCGCCGCCACGTTCGGCTTGGCGATGCTCGTCGCGCCGGCCATCACGCAGGCCGGCAACGACGTCGTCTCGGAAGTCATCGTTCCGTGCGACGCCGGCGCCTGTTCGATGGGTGCCGCCGGCTCCTACACCGTGACCCGGGCCGGGAACCGCCTCACCGTGACCTCGGTGTCGGCAGCGGCAGGCTGGCGCTGCCAGGTCCAAACCACCTCCGGCTTCCAGACTCGTATCGAGTGCCTGAGCGGCTCGACCAAGATCATCTCGCAAGCTGAGGTCAAGAACGGAGTCGTCATCAGCAAGGTGCGGGTCAAGCTCGTCTGATCCGATGTGCTGGGTCACCCAACCCTTCGCTCTGCTCCGTCGTGTCGTCGCGGCAGGGGGTGAAGGGTTGGGTGAAGGGAGTCCGGTGCGCCAAGCCACACACAGCGACATGATCGATGTCGACCAGCCGCCGCGTCCAAGGTCTACCGCCACCCGTCCACTGGGCCAGTTCGCCCTCTCTGGGCTGCTGATGGCACTGCTGGTGGGAGCCGTCAGCGTGGCGGTCAGCCACCGGGCCGGCGAGCGCGAGGCGGTGCGCGACGCCCGTACGACCGTCGCGATTCTCGCCGATGCAGTGATCGAACCGGCGATCAACACACCACTCGTGCTCGGCGAGCCGGACGCGGTCGACGAGTTCGACGCACTGGTTCGCAACAATGCGCTCGGTCATGGCATCGCCCACGCTCGACTCTGGGCGGCCGACGGAACCATCATCTACAGCGACGAGCACAGCCTGATCGGCAAGCGCTATGAGCTCGGAGACGAAGCCCGCGAGGCTCTCGAACGCAATGAGGTGATCGCTGAAGTGAGCGACCTGCGTGCCGACGAGAACGCCCTCGAACGTGACGAGGGCACACTGCTGGAGGTGTACGCGTCGGTCGCCGACGCGAACGGCACCCCCTACCTGTTCGAGGCGTACCTGTTGTACGACCAGGTCGGCGCCAACGCCGTCGCGATCTGGCGCACGTTCCTGCCGATCACGCTCGGCGCACTCCTGGTGCTGGAACTGATCCAGTTCCCGCTCGCGCTGCAACTCACCCGAGCGGTCAGGCGCGCCCGCAGCGATCACGAACGGCTTCTGCTGCGGGCCGTCGAAGCCAGCAACACCGAGCGTCGCCGGATCGGTCGTCGTGGCGGACGACGGAATCGGGTTCGAGGCGTCGCCACCTGTGATCGGCACAGAACACTTCGGCCTGCGCATGCTCGACGACCTGCTCGCCGAAGCGGGTTCGACACTCGCCGTGCGATCGGTTCGAGGCCACGGCACATCGCTCACCGCAGAGGTGTGGCCGTGATCACGGTCCTGGTCGTCGACGACCATCCAGTGGTCCGGGTCGGGCTCCAGGCCCTCCTGGCGGAGGTCGACGACCTCGACGTGGTCGGCATCGCTGCGGACGGGAACGAAGCGATCAACATGGCACATGCGCTCGAACCGGACGTGGTCCTGATGGACCTGTCGATGCCGGGCATCGGTGGTGTCGCAGTCACCAGAGCGATCCTCGCCTCACGACCGGCGACACGGGTGCTGGTGTTGACCAGCTTCGCCGACCGCAGATCGCTGCTCGACGCGCTCGACGCCGGCGCCGCCGGCTACGCGCTCAAGGACGCCGATACGGCCCAACTCGTCACACAGATCCGGGCTGTGGCCGAAGGGTGCCACGCCATCGACGCACGCGTGGCAGGTGTGCTGCTCGACGTGAGGAGTCCTGCACCGTCGGAGCAACTCACCGATCGCGAACACGACGTGCTGCGCTTGGTCGCACAAGGGTTCGCCAACAAACAGATCGCTCGCCACCTGTCGATCCGGGAGGCGACCGTCAAGCGCCACCTCACCCACACATACCAGCGAATCGGCGTCACCGACCGAACCCAGGCGGCGATCTGGGCACTCGCCAATCTGCCGAGCTGATCCAGACGGCACCGCTTCGATCTGCTCGGAGGCAGGACCGGATCTATGCCCGGTCGCTGGCGTGCAGGGCTTCGAAGGCGGGCCCGCGTTCGGCGATCAGGTCGATCGTGGCCGGTTCGCTGCCGACCCGCTCGGCCAGTTCGGCGCCGATCCGCTCGTGGTCGTGGTAGGAGCGGAACCGTGCCGTGCGCGGGCCGACGACCGAAGCGACGACCCGTCCCCACGTACCGAGCCCACACTCGACCTTGCCGATGTCGTGCAGGAGCGCCCCGGCGATCTCGGCCCGGGTGGCGCCCGGGCGGGCGGCGAGAAACCTGCGCGCCACCTTGACGCAGTGGCGTCGGTCGATGTTCGACTGACGCCGCCACAGGGCCAGCTCGCCCTCGAGCAGGTGCGACTCCGCCCACAGTTCGTCGTCCACCCCGGGCGGACGATCCGACAGCGACACGAACAACCGTGCGGCGAGGTGATGTGGGTGCAGCAGCAGCTGGGACGGCTTGCTCATCGGCACCCGTTCATCGGTGGACCGCCCGCGGGTGGGCGTTGCGGTAGACGTCCCACAATCGCTCCTGGCTGACCTTGGTGTAGATCTGCGTGGTCGAGATCGAGGCGTGTCCCAGCATCTCCTGCACGATACGGAGGTCGGCCCCGTGGTCCAGCAGATGGGTGGCACACGAGTGGCGAAGCACGTGCGGCGACAGGTGGTCCGTGATGCCGGCCCGTTCGCCGTAGTGCTTGAGCACCAACCACACGCCCTGACGGCTGAGCCGCCCGCCACGTTGGTTGAGGAACACCGCCTCGGCGTCGCCGCGCCGTTTCCAACGCAGCGGGGCCATCGCCGCCCGTCCCGACTCCGAGAACCACTCGTCGAGCGCCACCGCCGCCGTGCGGCCATAGGGCACGATCCGTTCCTTGGAGCCCTTTCCGTACAGACGCACCAGCGACTCGTCGAAGTCGATGTCGCCGAGCGACAGGCCGACCACCTCCGACACACGCGCACCGGTGGCGTACAGGAGCTCCAACATGGCTCGATCGCGACGATGGATCGGTTCGTAGCCGATCACGGCATCGAGCAGGCTCGTGACCTGGGTCTCGCTCAACGGCTTGGGGATCCCCGTCGGCTTGCGCACCCCGTCGAGCCGGGCGGTCGGGTCGTCCGGTCGGTACTGCTCGACGGCGAGGAAGCGATGCAGCATCCGCAGGGCGGCGATCTGGCGCGCCACCGAGGTCACCGCCGCCCCCGAATTACGGCGTTCGGCCACGAACTCGACGAGGTCCGGGTAGCCGACGTTCGACACCGTCAGGGCCCGCCGTTCGAGCCAGTCCTGGTACCCGAGCAGGTCCCGCCGGTAGGCCTCGATCGTGTTGCGCGCCCGACCACGCTCGCTCGACATCCAGATCAGGAACTCCTCGGCCTCGAGTACCAGCTCCGTCACGTCGGCCCCGTCACGCCGGCTCCATCAGGTGAGCAGCCGCGCCGTGAGCAGCAGCCCCACCACAGTCTTGGCGTCGCTGATCTCGCCGCAGTCGATCATCGCCAACGCCTCGTCGAGGGCGACGGTGAGCAGTTCGCTGTGCTGCTCCTCGGGCCCGTGCAGATCGCGGTCGACTGCGATGCAGCCGGTGGCCAGGAAGATCGTCGTGATCGAGTCGGTCAGCCCGGAGATGGCACCATCTCGGTCAGCAGTCGCATCTCCCCCGCTGCCAGTCCGGCTTCCTCGACCAGTTCACGCCGACCGGTCTGCTCGGGCGGCTCACCCGGCACGTCGCGCATCCCGGCCGGAATCTCGATCACCGACCGCTCGTACGGTGGACGGTACTGCGACACGAGCACGACAGAAGGCTGACCGTCCACATCGATCAGCGGCACCACACCGACGGCACCGGGCGAACGCACGATGTCGCGCCGGAACAACGAGCCGTCGGGTGCCTCGAACTCGGCGGTGACGACCCGCCAGACGTAGCCCTGATGGACCTCGGTGTCACGCAGGTGGCGAAAGCCGCTCATTGGCGTGCTCCGCGGCAGCCTCGTTGAGCATCCGGCGCAAGCCGGCAGGGGTCGCATCGCGACAGCGCGAGTGCGGCCCCGATCAGGTCCCGGAAGAGCGGGTGGGCGCGGTCCGGGCGACTCTTGAACTCGGGGTGCGCCTGTGTGGCAACCCAGAACGGGTGATCGGCGAGTTCCACGAACTCGACCAGGCGGCGGTCGGGCGACACACCACTGCAGATCAGGCCGGCAGCCTCGAAGCGCTGCTTCCACTGGGCGTTGAGCTCGTAGCGGTGACGATGCCGCTCGCTCACGACCGGCTCGCCGTAGGCCTCGTGGACCTTGCTGCCGGGCTGCAGGATCGCGTAGAACGCTCCCAACCGCTGCGTGCCGCCCTTGTCGCTGATGTCGCGCTGGTCGTGCATCAGGTCGATCACGGGGTACGGCGTGGTCGGGTCCATCTCGGTCGAGTTGGCGCCGACCAGGCCCATCACGTTGCGGGCGAACTCGATCGTCATCGCCTGCAGGCCGAGGCACAGTCCCAGGCACGGGATCCCCTCTTCACGAGCGAACCGGGCGGCGGCGATCTTGCCCTCGAACCCGCGCGAGCCGAACCCACCGGGGATCAGGATGCCATCGAGGTCGCCGAGGCGATCGGCTGCAAGCAGCCCTTCCACGTCCTCGGCCTGGATCCACTCGATCTCGACCTTGGCACCGTGGTGGAAGCCGGCGTGCTTGAGCGCCTCGACCACCGACAGGTAGGCATCGGGGAGCTGGATGTACTTGCCGATCAAGCCGATCTTGACCGGGATCGTGGACTCCTCGACCCGCGTCACGAGCGCCTGCCACGTCGAGAGATCGATCTCGTGGCCGTCCATTCGCAGCACGTCGAGGGCGACCGTGTCGAGCCCCTCCTCGTGCATGATCAGCGGCAGTTCGTAGATGTTGCGCACGTCGGCGGCGTTGATCACGCCGGCCTCGGGCACGTCGGAGAGGTTCGAGATCTTGCGCTTGAGATCTTCCTGGATCGGTGCCTCGCTGCGACACACGATGATGTCGGGCTGGATGCCGCGGCTGCGCAACTCGGTCACCGAGTGTTGGGTCGGCTTGGTCTTCTGCTCCGCCGACGGGCCGATGAACGGGACCAACGTGACGTGGATGTAGCAGACGTTGTCGCGCCCGGCGTCCTTCTTGTACTGACGGATCGCTTCGAGGAACGGCAGGATCTCGATGTCGCCGACGGTGCCGCCGACCTCGGTGATCACCACGTCGACGTCGTCGGTGGCGACCGCTCGGATCCGGCGCTTGATCTCGTCGGTGATGTGCGGGATGACCTGCACCGTCTTGCCGAGGTAGTCACCACGGCGTTCGGCGGCCAGCACCGACATGTAGATCGAACCGGTGGTGGCGTTCGAGGCGCGGGTCAGGTTCTCGTCGATGTAGCGCTCGTAGTGCCCGAGGTCGAGGTCGGTCTCACCACCATCGTCGGTCACGAACACCTCACCGTGCTCATACGGGTTCATGGTGCCCGGGTCGACGTTGATGTACGGGTCGAGCTTCTGCATCACGACACGCAAACCACGCAGCTTCAAGAGCCGCCCCAGCGAGCTTGCCGTGAGCCCTTTCCCCAGCGAACTGGCGACCCCACCCGTCACGAAGATGTGCTTCGGCATGGGATTACACCCTATCCCGCGCGGTCGCCGGAACGCGCGGACCAAGCGTCTGAAATCGACAAATCGACCGTCGTTCGCACGCCGCCCCGGTGGTCATCGGGCGAGCAGGTCCTGGGCGTGCCGACGGGCGGAGTCGGTGACGGTGCCCGACAGCATGCGCGCCACCTCGGCGACCCGCTCGTCACCGAGCACGGCCGACACGGTGGCGAACGTGGCGCCCGCACGCACCGTCTTGTCGACCACGAGGTGGTGATCGGCGCCGGCAGCCACCTGCGGCAGGTGCGTGACCACCATCACCTGGGCGTGGCGGCCGAGTTCGGCGAGCGCCTCCCCCACCGACGTGGCGGCAGCCCCGCCGATGCCCGCATCGACCTCGTCGAAGACCAGCACCCCGGCGGATGGCACCAGGACCAACCGCAACGCCAGCATCGCTCGGGCCAGTTCCCCGCCCGACGCGACCCGGCTGAGCGGCAACAATGGGGAACCAGGGTTGGCCGACAGCAGGAAGGTGACCCGGTCGCCGGGATGGTCGTCGGGGTGCTCGCCGACTTCGATCGCCACCGCCGCGTTCGGCATGGCCAGCTGCCTCAGCCGTTGTTCGACGGCGGCGGCCAGCTGTGGTGCGACCGCTCGGCGGCGGACCCCCACAGCGACCGCAGCGCGGCGCTCGTCGGCCAGTGCCGCACGACGATCACCGTCGAGTGCCGCCGCCCGCTGGTCGTACTGCTCCAACTCGCGCAAGCGGTCCTCGGCTTCTGCATGGAACGCCATCACCTCGGCGACGTCGTCGCCGTACTTGCGCCGCAGGTCACGCAACAACTGTCGACGCTCACGGATCTCGGACAATCGCTGCGGATCCTCGTCGATCGAGTCGGTGATCCCGCGCAGTTCGGCGGCGACGTCGTCGAGCTCGGCCAGCACCCCCCGCAGTCGCGTCTCGAGCTCCTCGAACGGCCGCCGGTTGGCGACCGCCTGGAGCGCCGCCGACACGGACTCGGACCCGCCGCCGTCACCGCGGAGTGCGTCGAGTGCCGCAGTTCCCGCATCGCGGTGCGCCACCGCATCGGAGAGCACCGACTCCTCGCGTTCGAGTGTGGTGTCCTCGTGGGCGTCGGTCACGCCGGCGGCATCGAGTTCGCCGACCTGGTATCGAAGCAGGTCGATCTCGCGCGCCCGCGCCTTCTCGTCGCCGCCCAGGGTTGCCAGTTCGGCGTCGATCTCGGTGATCCGCGCTCGCGCCCGGCGGAGCGGCGCGAGGTCGACCTGCCCGTACTCGTCGAGTGCGGCTCGCTGAGCGGACGCGGACAGCAGGCTCTGGTGGGCGTGTTGGCCGTGCAGGTCGATCAGCCCCCCGGTCAGATCGGCCAGGTGGGCCACGGTCGCCGGACGACCGTCGACGTAGGCGCGGCTGCGGCCCTCGGCAGGGACGACGCGGGTGAGCACGATCTCGGTGGCGCCGTCAGGCCCGGGTACGACCAGCCGCCCGTCGACGCGTGCCTCCGGCGCGCCGACGCGCACGATCGAGGCGTCGGCGCGGCCGCCGACCAGCAGTTCGATCGCCTCGACCAGCATCGTCTTGCCCGCACCCGTCTCGCCCGTGAGCGCGGTCATGCCCTCGCCCAGCACCAGCACGGCGTGCTCGATCACACCCAGGTTCTCGATGTGCAGTTCGGTCAGCACGCTCGGCACGCTACCCGCACGGTGTGACAGCGCTCAGCGGTCGGTCAACCCGAACTTGGCTTTCAGCACCTGGTGGTACGAATGCCCGGTGAATCGGACGAAGTCGGCGGTGCTGACCGATGGTGTGCAGCGCACCGTGGCGCCACTCCCGAGATTGCAGACCGGACGCCCGTCGACGGCGACCGACGCAGGGCGGTCGCCCTGCACGTCGATCTCGACCGTCTCGCTCGGGTCGAGCACCAGGCTGCGGTCGAACAGCTGATGCGGCGCCACGGGCGTGACGAGCACGGCCCGATGTTTGGGCGAGACCACCGGCCCACGCGCCGACAACGAATACGCCGTCGAACCGGTCGGGGTCGACACGATCAAACCGTCGGCGGCGTAGCTGGTGAACGGCTCACCGTCGATCCGGACCAACAGGTGCACCGTCTGCCCGGACTCGCGCTTCTCGACCACGGCTTCGTTGAGCGCGATCCAGCTACCGAGCCGTGTGCCGGACGCATCGCTGGCGACCACATCGAGCATCATCCGCCGTTCGAGGTGCCACCCGCCTTGCTCGGACCCGGCCTCGAAGCGTTGCAGTGCGCTGTGGAGGTCCTCCACCTCGACCTCGGTGAGGTAGCCGAGCCGGCCGAGATTGACACCGAGCAGCGGGACCGATGCACCGGCCAGCATCGTGACGGCCCGCAGCATGGTCCCGTCGCCGCCCAGGCTCAGCACCAAGTCGGCCGACGCCACCGGGGCATCGGCGGCGAACTCGGCGAGGCCCAACATGGCGCCCTCCTCCGGGGTCATCCACACCTCGTGGTGACGATTCCGGAGCCAACGGATCACCTCGGCCGCCGCCTCGCGGGCATCGGCCCGCTCGCGGTGGGCGACCACGATCACGCGACTCATCGGCGGCCAGCCGGTGCGGTGGCGTGCACCAGGAACTCACGGTTGCCGTCGGCACCGTGGATCGGCGAGTCGGTCCAGCCCAGCACGTCGCAGCCGGCGTCCCGGAAGGCGCCGTCGACCTCGGCCCGCACGCGGTCCCACACCGCCGGGTCGGAGATCACCCCGCGCCCGCGGCTGACCTCGGCTCGCCCCGCCTCGAACTGTGGTTTGACCAGCAGCACCATCACCGCCCCAGGCTCGCACACCGACACCAGCGGAACGACGACCAGCCCCAGCGAGATGAACGACAGGTCGCCCACCACGATGTCGACCGTGCCGCCGATCGCCTCGGCGTCGATGTGGCGGATGTTCGTGCGCTCCATGTTGTGGACCCGGGCGTCGGCCCGGAGACGCTCGTGCAGCTGTCCGTGCCCGACGTCGACCGCCACCACCTCGCGAGCGCCGCGTTGCAGCAGGCAATCGGTGAAGCCGCCCGTCGATGCCCCGGCGTCGAGTGCCCGCAGGCCGGTGACGTCGACCGAGAACGCGTCGAGCGCGTGATCGAGTTTCAGCGCCCCGCGCCCGACGAACCGGGACGGCGGACCGGCGATCACCACTTGGTCGCCGGGCGCGATCTGGCGCGACGACTTGTCGGCGATCGCCCCGTTGACCAGCACACGGTGCTCGTCGATCAGTTGCTGGGCCTCGCTGCGGCTGACCACGAGTCCGCGTCGAACGAGGTCGGCGTCGAGCCGTCGGCGGCCGCTCACCGGTTCAGCCTTGGCGGCTGGTGCTCACCTTGCGCACGCCGGACGAACCGACTGCCGCAGCCTTCTTGGCCGGAGCCTTCGTGGTAGCCGCCTTCTTGGCCGGAGCCTTCGTGGCAGCCGCCTTCTTGGCCGGTGCCTTCTTGGCCGGTGCCTTCTGCGCAGGTGCCTGCTTGACAGGCGCCGCAGCAGCCTGGCTCGCCGCAGCGGCCGTGTCGGCGGGGCGCTTGTTGCCCGTCAACGAACCGGCCAATGCCTCGATCCGCTGCTCGATCTCGTCGAACCGGCCGGTCAGGGCGGCCACCTGCTGCGCGACCTCGGCCTGCACCATGGCTGCGACCTTCTCGGAGGTCTCGCGGCCGCGCGCGACGAGCGTCTCGACCATGTGCTCGGCGTCCTTGCGGCGCACCTCGCCGGCCTTGACCAGACTCTTCACGAGCCCTTCTGCCTGCTGCTTCGACACTTCCGTGAACTGCACGCCTGCGTCCATCAACTTCTTGATACTGGAGTTCGCCATGAGGCAACCCTAGCCGTGATCCTTCAGCCGACCGCTCGATTCACACGCCCACCGGCGAGTCGGCCGTGGATCGATACGGTGGGGTCGTCGTCAACCTGTCGCGACCCGTTTCCACGAGAGATCCGGGCGAGCACAGCATCAACCGGCAAGGATCCGGCTCGCCACCTCGGCCAGGTCGAGGCAATCGATCGTGGGTTCGCCACCGACCTCCGCTCCGATCGGTGTGACACCACTGCGCACCAAGGCGAACGGGCAGCCCAGGGCTCGCCCGAACTCGCCGTCGGTGCTCCAGCGGTCGCCGACCATCATCGCCGTACGGGCCGAGAATCGAGCGCCGCACCGGTCTCGGACGAGTTCGGCCATCGGCCGGTACGGCTTGCCGGCGATCAGCGGTTGCACCCCCGAGGCGGTGGCGACCGCCGCCACGATCGCGCCTCCACCGGGGATCGGGCCGTCCGGGGTCGGATAGGTTGCGTCGTCGTTGGTGGCGATCAGGCGCCCGCCTCCCCGCACGGCGGCGCTGGCGATCCGCATCCGTTCGTAGTCGAAGTCACGGTGAAAGCCCACGACCACCGCGTCGGCATCGCCGTCGACGACGGTTCTCGCGCCGCGTTCGACGAGTGCCTCGACCACGCCCGGGCCACCGCACACCAGCGCCGTCTCGCCCGGCTCGACCAGAAACGCGGCCGCCTGAGCCGAGGTCACGACGTCGCCGGAGGCGGGGATCCCGATCGCCGCCAGCGCCTGCTCCTGGTCGGCGACGAGCGCATACGAATTGTTGGTGACGAACAGCACCCGTCTGCCGGACGCCCGCAGCGAAGCGATCGCCTCCGGGGCGCCGGGGATCGCCTGGCGCGACAGCCAGACGACTCCGTCGAGATCGCACAAGACGAACTCGATCGCCGACCAGTCGTTCGTCTCGATGCGCGATGTCATGGCGTGTGTTGTAGCAGCCGTTGTGATCCGCAGGTGCGACCTGCCAACCTGGGGGCGTGCCAAGGTTCGAACCGTTCGCCGCCCTCCGCTACGCCCGTGCATCCGAGGAGGGTGGACTGGACGCAGTCATCGCGCCGCCCTACGACGTGTTGTCTGAATCCGACCTCGACCAACTCGAGGCGCGCGACCCGCACAACATCGTGCACGTCGACGTGCCTCGTGAGCGCGACGGAGCCGAGCGATATGCGGCCGCCGCCGAGCGGCTGCAGACATGGATCGACGAGGGCGTGATGGTCCGTGACGACCGACCGACGTTCACCCTGTACCGAATGGCCTTCACCGACGAGACCGGCCTCGCCCGCCAGATCGTGGGCGTGTTGGGCGGGCTGGAAGTGGTCGATCTCGGTGCTGGAGGTGTGCTGCCACACGAACGAACCACCAAGAAGGCGTCGACCGATCGGCTCGACCTGACCCGCGCCACGCAGGCCAATCTGTCGCCGGTGTGGGGGCTTTCGCTTGCGAGCGGCCTGACCGAACTGTTGCTGGAACCCGGCGAGCCGGTCGGTTCACTGAACGTCGACGGGGTCGAGCACAGCGTCGAACGGGTCGCCGACCGGGACCGCGTGGCGGCGATCCGCCACCACATCGGTTCCGACGACGTGCTGATCGCCGATGGACACCACCGCTACTCGATCTCGCGCACGTACCGCGACGAGGTCCGCGAACGCACCGGCCGGTCCGACTCCGGGGCCGAACTGGTCCTCACCTTCGTGAGTGAACTGGTGGCCGAGCAGCTCAGCGTGGCGGCGATCCACCGCGTCTATCGAGGGATCAGCCGCGAGCGGTTGGTGGAGGCGCTGGGGACCGCGTTCGACACCAGCCCGAGCGGGCCGATCACCCCCGACACGCTCGTCGAGATGCAGTCGCGTGGGTGTCTGTGCCTGGTGTCGCCGGAGGGCGGTGGCCGGTGGTTGCAGCCCAAGCCCGGTGCGTTCGACGGTGTCCGCTCGCTCGACGGCGCCTGGCTCGAGCATGTGCTCGACGGTGTCGAGCACGACATCTCGTACCAGCACGGTCTCCAGGAACTGCATGAGCTGATGACCTCCGATACCACCGTCACGGCGGCGGTCCTGATTCGTCCGGTCAGCGTCGCCGAGATCGAACGCACGGCACGGGAAGGCTTGCTGATGCCGCCCAAGTCGACGTTCTTCACCCCCAAGCTGCGCACCGGTCTAGTGATCCGCGAACTCGATCCGAGCTGAGGCGCGTCGCGTCAGGTGAAACCGATCGACCCCCGCAGGCCGGCGAGGAAGTCGGTCGGCGAGAAGCCGGGGACGTGGGCGACGGCCACCGACTCCAGCCACGACATGCGGACCGACTGGGGATTGGCGAGCACCTCTGCGGCGAGGATAGCCTCGAAGGCGGCCGGGAAGCCGTGGCGAGGCCATCGATCGAGGGCGTCGCGCACGATGGCGTCGGGCAGCGTGTCGGCACCGGAGCCACGGACGTCGAGGGCGATCCCCCGGTTGGCGTACCGGGTCTCGACGCTCTTGTGGGCGGCGAGCGGGGTCGAGGCGTGCAGTGCGATCACATCCCACACGTTGGCCACCCGGTCGGCCGACATCCCGTGATCGAGCAGGATCGTGCGCACCAGGTTGGCGCCGCGCACCTCGAAGCGTTCGCGGCCTGCTGCAGCCGGGGACAGCCCCACGTCGTGCAGCACGGTGCCGATGTACAGCACCTCACCGTCGACGTCGACGCCGTCCTGTTCGGCGAAGGCGGTGGCGAACCGGTAGCTGCGTTCGCTGTGCGCCACGATCGCTGGGTCGCACTGTTCCAACAGCGACCGCACATCGCCAGCGAGCGCTGAGTCGAGGGGTTCGAACATGCGCCGCTCGAGCGATCAGTCGTGGACCGAGTACAGCAGCGCCGCGCCCACCGCACCGGCGCGCTCGTTCCAGCGGGCGAACGCCACCTCAGGCATCGGACGCAGATCGGGCTGGTAGATCAGTTCGTGGAACCAGTACTTGATCGGTCCCAGGTACAGGTCGGAACCCGCTGCCAATCCGCCGCCGAGCACGAACATCTCGGGGTCGAGCACGTTGGTGAGGTTGACGAGCCCGAGCGCCACCCACCGTCCGAACAGATCGATCACCTTGAGAGCGTCGGCATCGCCCTCGCGGGCTGCCTGCATCACCATCTCGCCGCGCACGGCTTCGGGGTCGCCACCGGCGATCTCGAGCACACGGCTCACGCGCCGGCCGATCGCCGCCTCGCGTGCGAGCCGCGCCAACCCCGAACCGGAGGCGTAGCGCTCCCAGCAACCGCGCCGACCACACGGGCACGGCGGCCCGTCGGGATCGACCACGATGTGGCCGTACTCGCCGGCGAACCCGTGTTTGCCGCGCTGCAACTTGCCGCCCGCCACGAGCCCGCCACCGATCCCGGTGCCGAGCGTGACGAGCACCATGTCGGTGGCTCCCTGGCCGGCGCCGAACAACCACTCCGACACCGCCGCACACGTGGCGTCGTTGTCGACGTGGATGCGATGGCCGAGGCGAGCGCCGAGCAGCCCGGCCACGTCGAAATCAGCGACCCCGTCGAGGTTCGGGGCGGCGCGGAGCACGCCCTCGTTGGTGACCAGACCGGGCACACCGACACCGAGCTCGTCGTAGGGCCCGAGCGATTCGGCCAGCTCGGCCAGGGTGTCGATGAGCTTCGGCAGGCTCCCCGGCCCGCGCGGCGTCGGCCGACGGTCCTCGGCCACGACGTTGCCCTTGTGATCGAGCGCGACGCCGAGGCACTTCGTGCCGCCCACGTCGATGCCGATCGATCGGGCTCCCATGGTCTGCATCCGACCGGTTCCGGAACGCGTGCCGTCGAAGCGCTCAGGCTTCGGCGAACGCCTTCATCTCTTTGATGGCGTTCAGGATCCGGCGCTCGGCGCGGCGCTTGACGAAGCCGGGGAGCGGCACGACCAGTTCGATCGCAAGGTCGTAGTGCACCTGGGTGCCGCCGTCCGGGGTGGGCTCGAAACGGTACGCGCCCTCGATCGAGCGCTGGATGTCGCCCTTGAGCATCGTCCATGCCAACACCGCCGGTGCCGACGTGTAGTCGTACTCGAGCGTGTAGTGGGTACTGCGCCCGAGCGCCGACGTGCGGAACTCCACCTGAGTCGGTCGCCCGTCCGCATCGCGGGCGGTGATCATGACGTCCTTCACGTCATGCGCCCATTCCGGATAGCGCTCGAGATCCGTCGCGATCGCCCACACCTGCTCGGGAGGCGCCGCAATCGTGATCGTCTCGGTTGCGGTCTCAGCCATGCCCTGCATTCTGCCCCAAATCGCCGTCCGATTGCGTGTATTCACCAACGCGGGTCGCGAACTGCCCGTGCCGCACTGCCCACAACCCGTTCAACCCGAAACCGAGCATCGGTACCAGGAAACCGACGGCGAGCGACGACCCTGGGTTCCCCTCGGGGCCGTTGGGGCGGCTGACCGTGGTCACCGCCGCGATCGCGAACTGGGCGATCAGTGTGATGCCCATCACGCGCCGGACCGTCGACGGGATCGCCGACCCCATCAGCAGGTACAGCTGGCTGACCGCGATGTCGACTTCCCGGCTGCGTTGCACGGCATTCCAGTACGACCAGAGAAACGCGAAGACCCCGATCGCGAACAACGCCATCGCCGTCACTGCCCCGACCCATTGCGCCGGAGTCGAGAACACCGCCGCCGCATAGGCGGCCGTGAGCGCGAACAGTGCCGTCGCCGCCAGGTCGAACCGGATCAGAGCGTCACCACGCCGCACGGCGGTCAGGCTATGCCGGGCTTCAGCATTCGAATCAGCGGGGACACCTCTCCGGTGTGCTCGGCCGGTGTGCTCGGCCGGTGTGCTCGCGTCCGGTGTGCTCGTCACGACGGCATCTCGATGCCGAGCACCGCCCCGAGTCGGGCGGCGACCACGTCGGAGGCGAACTCGGTCTCGGCACGTCGGCGCGCCTCGGCACCCATCCGCAGCCGGAGCGAATCGTCGTCGAGCAGCGTGGCGATCGCCGCCGCAGCCTCGTCCACCGCCCGCTCCCCGCCGGGTTCCACGACCAAACCGGTCGCGCCATGGCTGACCGCTTCGGCGGCGCCGCCACTGTCCCCGGCGATCTGGGGGATGCCGCACGCCGCCGCCTCGAGGAAGACGATCCCGAAACCTTCCTGCTCGAGCCCACCCCATCGGTTCCGGCACAGCATGACGAACACGTCGGCGCATGCATACAGGTCGGGCAGGTCGTCGTTGGGCACACGCCCGAGGAACCGCACGGGGGCGCCGAGTTCGAGAGCCAGGCGCTTCAGCCGCCCCTCGTCGCGTCCGCTCCCGGCGATCGCCAAGACGAGGTCGGGATGCGTGGGGTGGAGCTTGGCCACGGCCCGGATCGCCGTGTCGAACCCCTTGCGTGGGACCAACCTCGACACGCTCAGCACGATCTTGGCGTCGGCCGGCAGACCGAGCCGGCGGCGAGCCTGCTCGCGCCCGGATCGGTCGAGCGGCCGGAACCGGTCGGTGTCGACGCCGGGCGGCACCACCGTGGTGGGGAGCGAACACCCGGCCGCGTGTTCCGCTTCGCGGGCAGGGTATTCACCGATCGCGATCACCTGGCGGGCGTGGCGCAGCACGTGCCCGAGCGCCTGACGGCTCCCGGGAAGGCGGCCCGGAACCGTGACCTCGGCCCCCTGGATCACCACGTCGTAGGGCAGTTGCAACGACGGACCGATCAAGCCGAGTGGCACTGCGGGGTCGATCACGATCAGGTCGGCGCCGATCCGGCGCGCCATCCGGTCGACCCGGCGGACCATCGGCGGGTGCGGGAGCAGCACCGGTTCGCGCACGCGCTCGATGTGACACGCCTGGGCCGCATCGAACTCGGCATCACCCGCGTACGGGCTGGTGAGCACGGCGAACCGGTCGGGAGGGAGCCGGCGCCACCACTCCCACAGCAGCGTCTGGATCCCTCCCACCTTGGGCGGGAAGTCGTTGGTGACGAGCAGATGCTTCATGGTGATCCTCGGCCGGCGGCGAATGTGTCGGTCGAGCGGTGTCGCCGCTCGATGCGGGCTGCAGCCCAATCGGCGTGTTCGCGCAGCACCGGGTCGTCGTGTCGCTGGTAACGCTCCAACACGATGACTGCACGCCGATCGTGCGGACCCGCGGTGTTGCCCAGCACGATCAAGGCATTCCGACGCCACCAGACCGGATTGCGGTCCGCCAGGTACCAGCGACCGTAGCGTTCGATCAGTTCGTCGTCGCTCGACTCGAGCAGTTCGACCACGTCGACCCACGCCTGTGTGTCGAGCCCGGTGAGGTCGACACGCCGGCGCTCTCCCAGTCGCATCGTCGGAGGACACACCTCCTGACAGTCGTCGCACCCGTACAGGCGATCCCCGAGCGCTTCGCGGTACTCGACCGGGAACGTGCCTGGCTTCTGCACCAACCAAGCCAGGCAACGGTGACCGTCGACGACGCCGGGGGCGATGATCGCCCCGGTCGGGCATCCGTCGATGCAGCGTTGGCAGCCACCACAACCGTCGGCGACGATCGGCAGGACACGCGGGTACACCACCGTGGTGATCACGCTGCCGAGCACGAAGAAGCTGCCGGCACCCGGGACCAGCAGGTTGGCGTTCTTGCCGAACCATCCGATCCCGGCCTGGTGGGCGGCCTCACGGTCGACCAACGAGTTGTCGTCGGCGAGCGTGACGGCACGGTGCCCGGCGCTCCGGATCCGGTCGGCGACTGCGTCGAGTGCCGCTCGGAGCGGCTCGTAGTGGTCGACCCACACGTAGCGCGCCGCACGCGCCTGGGCGCCGTCCGGACGCTCGGGTTCGTGGGTGGCCCGATACGGGCGAGCGGCCACGATCACCGAACGGGCACCGCTCACAGTGCGCTGGGGGTCCGTCGATCGGTTCGGGTCTCGGAACGTGAACCCCATCTCGTTGTGGAGACCGTCCGACTTGCGGCGGTGCAACTCGATGCGGGCCCGCGCCAGCACCGAGGCGGGGGCGACGCCGATCCGCTCGATCCCGTGGTCGGCGGCGATCGCCACGAGCTCGTCCCACGCCGGCGTGGGTTGCGTGGGCCGGGCCATCCGGCCCAGCGTACGGGTGGGCTCAACCGGCGACGCGGAACTTGAGCGCCGGCACCATGCCGGCCGCCCCGAACAGTTCCACGATCCGGGCCTGATCGCGATCGAGCTCGAGATCCAAGGGGTCGCAGCCGCCGGAGGCGTGCTCGTTGGCGTCGCTGAGCAGGTACGTGACGACGCAGTCACCGCACGCTGCCGTGCACTGCATCGAGCAGTCGTCGCACGAGATCGTGAGGCCCCAACCGCCACGTGATGGGTGATGTGTGTTCATGAACGGATCATGCGCAGTGGGGTGTGGCAGTCACCGGTGAACACCGAGGGGTTGATGGACACAGAGGGATCGTCACACGGGATACGACGACGCCGGATCGCTCAGATCGTAACGAGATCAAAATACTTTCAAGATTGGGTCAAGCCGGCGTGCCGACGGACCGATACGGAAACCATGAGTCGTTGGTCACGCATTGTCGCACTCTCAACACTTTCCGTCGCATTATTGGGTATCCCCTCCCAGGTCCAGGCCGCGTCCCCGGCCACCTACACGGTCCAGGCAGGCGATTCGCTGAGCGGCATCGCCGACAAGGTCTCCGTGCGCCTCGTGGACCTGCTGACGGCCAACGGCCTCACCACGACCAGCCTGATCCTGCCGGGCATGCAACTGGCACTCCCGACGGGCGCCACGCTCCCCCCTGCCACGGCGCCCGCCGCCCCGGCAACGCCCACGGCGGCGTCCACGGACGGCACGTACACGGTCGCCGTTGGCGACTCGCTCTCGCGCATCGCCAACCGCGTCGGCACCAGCCTCACGAAGCTGCTCGAGGTCAACGGCCTGACCGCATCCAGCCTGATCCTCCCGGGCCAGCGCCTGACCCTCCCGGCCGGGTCGTCCGCTCCCCAATCGGCACCCGCCCCGCCCGCCACACCGAGCACGAGCCCCGTCGGCACCGGATCGAGCAGCAGCTACACGATCGTCGCCGGCGACTCGCTCTCACGGATCGCCAAACGGGTCGGCACGAGCCTCACCAACCTGCTCGCCGCCAACGGCCTGACCGCATCCAGCCTGATCCTCCCGGGCCAGCGCCTGGCGCTCCCGGCAGGCGTGGCGACGCCCGCCACGCCGGCGCCGGCCCAGACACCTCCCGCCCCCGCCCCGGCGCCCACGCCGTCGGCAGCGAGCACCGCGTCGTACACGATCCTGGCCGGCGATTCCCTGTCACGGATCGCCAGTCGCCACGGCGTCAGCCTCAAGAACCTGCTGGCGGTCAACAGCCTCTCGGCAGGCAGCCTGATCGTACCCGGCCAGCAGCTCGCGCTGCCGGCGGGCGCCACCACGCCCACGTCGAACACCGCCCCGGGCGTCGCCACCCCGAGCCCCACCCCGAGCCCCACCCCGAGCGCCACCCCGGCTGCCACGGGCAACGCCAGCATCGACACCATGTTGCAGCACGCGCTGGCGCAGGTCGGCAAGCCCTATCAGTTCTTCTCGGCAGGGCCCGACGCCTTCGACTGCTCGGGCTTGGTGCTCGCCGCCTACCGGACGATCGGGATCCAGCTCCCGCATCAGAGTGCGCAACAGGCGCTGCTCGGCACCGCCGTCGACCCGGCCACCGAGTCGATCCGGCCCGGCGACCTGATCTTCCTCACCACCCACGGCAACGCCACCATCAACCACGTCGGGATCGCGGTGACCAGCACGACCTACGTGCATGCTCCCCGGTCGGGCGAAACAGTCCGCGTGGGCGCCATCCCGTCTTCGGTGACCGCAGTCCGACGCTTCGCCAACCCCTGAGCGGACGGTCCGTCAGCCCCGAACGAGCGCCATCAGCTGATCGCTGGCGACCGTGTTGGCACCCATCGCCCGCACATCGCGAACGATCTGCTGATCACTCGTCACCACCACCACCGGACGGGTTGCAGGCAGGCGGCGCACCTCGTCGCGGATCACGTCGTCGGCAATCACGTCGTCGGGCGAGAACACGACACGAACGACCCGGCGACGATCGCCCGCAGCGCCGACCACTCCCGCCCCGTCGAACACGACGGTGATGTCGCTGCCGTACCGCTTGGCAAGGTTCTCGCTGGCGTCCAGCAGAACGACCCGCTGACTGGCCAGATCGAGCGTCGGCCAGGCCGACTTCGAGACGTTGTACCCGTCGATCAGCACCGACGCCCCCGAGCGCAGCAGGTGTTCGACCGCCGTGGTTGACGTGCCGAGCACCCCGCCGGGCAGTGCCAGCGGCGTGCGACGCGGAGCAGCCCCGCGTCCGGCCGTGGGCGGCGCCGACAGCGAGGCCATCTGCGACGCCAGCGACTCGGCCATCGCCGCCAGCCGAGCCAGCTCGGAGCGCTCGGCGGCGAGCGCGGCCCGGTCCGCCAGCACGTCGTCGCGAACCGCCTCGGCGGCCTGCGCTCCGGCAGCCGCCGCGCGCCGTTCGCTGAGCGCTGCATCGAACTTGGCGTTGGCCGCCGCCTCTCGATCGCGGGCGTGGCGGGCCTCGGCCCGCACATCGTGGAGCTGCGTGCGCAACTCGTCCACCCGGTCGCCGAGTTTGGCGACATCGCCACGCAGTTCGTCGATCGACGCATCCCGCTCGGCGACGGTCTCGGTGAGCACGATCACCTCGGCGCGCACTCGCGCCAAGGCCTGCTCGGCCGCCTGCCGTCGCTTCTCCGAACGTCGCAGCTCGGCGGCGGCGGTCGCCGTCGCCTCACGCTCCTCGAGCTCGACGACCTCGCGCTGCAGCTCGGCCAGCCATCCCTCCGGCCTCGCCAACCACAGCCGCCCGATCGGATCGACGAGCTCCGGAATTGCCCCCACCGCGATCCGGCCCCGGAACGTCGGATCGGCCTCGACCGCCCGTCTCAGTGGGGGCAGGGCAGCGGCAGGGATGCGGGCCATGCCGATGAACTTGCGCAGCGCCGCCGGGTACTTGAGCGGTGGCTTGATCTTCTGCCCTTCGCGGGCCATCGTGACGGCGAACTCGAGCGCCGAACGGAGATGACGGGCATCGATCGGCTCCGGCGCGGTCGGCGCATCGGGAGACGCATCTCCCTGCACCGGCCGATCAGCGCTCATCACGGCAGCGTACCGGGCGTGCCGCTGTCGCCCGGGCCGCCTGCCACGGCATCGAGCGATCACCGCCACCGCTGGACGTCCAGCGACACGCCAGCACCAGCTCACGACGCCAATCGAACAGGTGTTCTTGACTCGAACGTCTGTTCGTGATTGGATCTCGCTCCCTATGGGGCACGCCGACCGCATCCAGCGACCCACTGCGACGAGACGCAGCTCGCAACGGCAGGCCGAGCAGCGCGCCGCCGGCCAGCGCAGCTTCGACGATCTGCTCGAACAGGTGGGTACACCGCTGCACGACGCCACCTTCTGCGTGCTCGACTTCGAGACCACCGGAGGCAACCGCAACGACGACATGATCACCGAGATCGGGGTCGTCAAGGTGCGCGGAGGCGAGTGCGTGGGCACGTTCCACACGCTCGTGAACCCGGGTCGGGCGATCCCACCCCAGATCACGATCCTGACCGGGCTCACCAACGCCGTCGTGGCCAACGCCCCCCGGATCGAGACCGTGCTGGGCACCCTGACCGACTTCCTCGGCGACGCCGTGTTCGTGGCCCACAACGCTTCGTTCGATCTCGGCTTCCTGCGTGCCGCGCTCCACCGCGACCAGCGCGCCGACTACCGGCCCGACGTCGTCGACACGGCGGCGCTGGCACGTCGCCTGCTTCGCGACGAGGTGCCGAACTGCCGACTCGGCACGCTCGCCGACCGCTTCCGGCTCGACCACAAGCCGAGCCACCGTGCGCTCGACGACGCGCTCGCCACCACCGATCTGCTGCACCTCCTGATCGAACGTGCCACCGGGCTCGGCGTCCTGGGTGTCGACGACCTCGTGTCACTGGCCAAGTTGGCCGGTCACCCGCAGGCCGCCAAGCTCACGATGACGGCGCGTCTCCCCCGGTCACCCGGTGTGTACCTCTTCTGCGGCCACCGCGACGAGGTGCTGTACGTCGGCAAGGCCACCAACCTGCGCCAGCGCGTGCGCAGCTACTTCGGTGGCGAGGACCGGCGCAAGATCGGCCCGATGCTTCGCGAGATGCAACAGGTCCGGCATCTCGAACTGGCCGATCCGTTGACGGCCGAGATCGTCGAGGCCCGCCTGATCGCTCGCATGTTGCCGCGTTACAACCGAGCCGGCACCCGCGCCGACAAGTACTGCTATGTCCGGCTCGACACCGAGTCGGCCTGGCCGCGCCTGTCGGTGGTCAAGGATCCCGCTGCCCGCGGCGTGCACCTCGGCCCGCTGCCGTCACGTGCGATGGCCAATCTCGTCGTCGAAGCCCTGCAATCGGCGCTGCCCCTCCGGCGTTGCTCGACCCGCTTGGCTGCATCGTACGTGGCGCCACCCGGGCTGGCGCCGTGCGCCGCCGCACAACTCGGTGTCGCCCACTGCCCCTGCGCCGGGTCCGGTGATCGGGCCGACTACGTCGCAGCCGTCGAGGCTGCCCGCGCCGCGCTCGAGGGCGATGCGGCGATCGTGACCGAGCAACTCCAGGCCCGGATGGCGCAACTCGCCGCCGCACAGCGCTTCGAGGAGGCGGCGATGGTGCGTGATCGCCTGTCGGCGCTGCTGGGGGCGATCCGCCGCCAGCGACTGGTCGCCGGCCTGCGGGCGGCCGGTCGTGCGGTTATTCACGGTGAGCGGGCGACGTGGACGATCGATGCGGGGCGGCTGGTCGATGTCGCCATCGACGGCACGGTCGGGCGAGCGCTGCCCGTCGACCCCCCGGAACCGGTCCCGCCGGAGCGGTCACTGCCACGCCACCACGTGGACGAGTCGCTGTGCCTGGCGCGGTACTTCGATCAACACGCTGCTCGGATCGAGGTGGTCTCGTGTTCCGGGTCCTGGCAGTTCCCGATCACCGGCATGGAGCACCTCACGTCGCTCCGCCGCCAACAGCGCGATGCAGCACACTGATCAGCGCGCTTCGGCCACCGCCCCCTCGTGGTCGATCCGAAGCACTTTGACCTGACCACCATCGGGCAGCTGGGCGGCGATCCGGTCGGCCTCGGCGGCCTCGCACATGGCGGCCATCGTCGGCCCGCTCCCCGACAGCCATGCCGCCCACACACCTGCCTCGAGCGCAGCGTCGAGGGCGGCGCTCGTGTTTGGCACCGCCTCGAGTCGCAGCGCCTGGTGCAGACGATCCTCGGTGGCCGTTCGAAGCGCAGCCACGTCACCGTTGGCACAGGCGGCGACGAACATCGCCACGCGACCCAGGTTGAACACCGCATCGGCTCGCGTCACGGTGTCACCCAGCCGGCCGCGTGAGCGGTCGGTCGACGTGGTCGTGGACTCGGGGATCCAGGCCACGATCGCCGGATTGAACGTCATCGGCACTCGCGTGACGGTTCCGCCGGCAGCGACCACCAGTCCGCCGTGCACCGATGCGGCAACGTTGTCGGCGTGCCCCTCCAGCTGCGTCGTGGTGGCCAGCACCTGGGCGCGCGCGTGGGGCGTGACGACCGCGTCGGCGCCCTCGCGTTGCGCCACCGCCGCCATCGCCCCGGCCACCCGGGCGGCACCGCTGAACCCGAGCCCGCGGCCGCCTGGGATCTGGGAGCGGAACCACACCGGGCCCTCTCCCCCGCTTGCCCTGAAGGCGACCGACGCCGGATGGCGCGGATCGATGGGGGCGACGCCGTCGGGCGGCTCGCCCACACCGGCCTCGGCGTACAGCGTGAGCGCCATGCCGAGCACATCGAACCCTGCGCCGAGATTGGCCGACGAGGCCGGGACCCGGATCACCCAATCGCTCATGCGTCGACGCCGGCTGCAGCTTCCTGCGACGCGATGCGCAATCGATCCAGCGTGCTCGCCGCAGCACCCGAGTCGATCGTCGCTGCCGCCAGTGCGATCCCGTCGGGGAGCGTGGCCACCCTGCCGCCGACCACGAGGCCGGCGGCGGCGTTGAGCAGCACGATGTCGCGATGCGGGCCGGCGTTCCCGGCGAACACCGAACGCGCCGCTTCGGCGTTGAAGGTCGGGTCGCCACCGGTCAACTGCTCGTTCGTGGCTCGTTGCAGCCCGAGTTCGACCGGATCGACCGAGAAGTGCCGCACCGTGCCGTGGTCCAGCTCGATCACCGCGCTCGTGCCGGTGGTGGTCAGCTCGTCGAGACCGCCGCCGTGGACGACCCAGGCTCGGATTGACCCGTGCGATTTGAGGGTCTCGACCATCCGCTCGGCGAATGCGTCGTTGGCGACGCCGATCACTTGGCGTCGCACGCGGCCGGGGTTGGCCATCGGGCCCAGCAGGTTGAACACGGTCGGGATGCCGATCTCGCGCCGTGACGGCCCGGCGAACCGGAATGCCGGGTGGAACGCCGTGGCGAGACAGAAACCCATCCCGGCTTCGTCCATGCAGTGCTTGACGCCCTCGGGCGTGAGATCGATCGCCACCCCGAGTTCTTCGAGGACATCGGCGGTTCCGCACTTTGACGAGGCCGCCCGAGCGCCGTGTTTGCAGACCGGCACACCGGCGCCGGCACACACGATCGCCGACATCGTGGAGACGTTGATCGAATGCGAATGGTCCCCGCCGGTACCCACGATGTCGAGCGCCGCGTCGCGCTGGTCCTCGGACAGCGGCACGAGCGATGCGGCCGAGAGCACGGCGTCGAGCAGCCCGCTGAGCTCCTCGGCGCTCTCACCCTTGGCTCGCAGGGCAACCACGAAGCCGATCAGCTGCGCCGCAGTGGCGTCACCGGACAGGATCGTCGACATCGCCGCCCGGGCCTGGTCGGCGGTGAGATGGTGCCGGTCGAGCAGCATGGTGAGCAGGCGCGGCCATCCGCCGTGGTCGTCGATCGATGCCATAGCGGCAGGCTAATGGATCGAGGATGAACGGACTTCGACCGGTATCACGCGGTTCGGCGGCGCTGGCGCAACATCCGTCGACGCTCGCGCTCGGTCGCCCCACCCCAGACACCAACCTTTTCGCGGCTGGCGAGCGCGAACTCGAGGCACGTGACCCGGACCCCGCATTCGGCGCACACCTGCTTGGCGATCTCCGCTTCTTCTTCGGTGTCCGGGTAGAAGACTCCCGCGTCGAGGCCTCGACAGGCCCCGAGCATCCTCCACTCGAGCTCATGATTCGACACAGTGTTCCCCCTGTTGGAACGGTCCGCAAGACGCAGACTAGAACCACAGACAGGGGGAATGCCAGGGAAAATCGAACATGGTTCCGGAATCGCTCGCAGGCGAATCCCCCTCAGCGCGAGCCGTGGAGATCGGTCGCCAGCTCTGCATGCGTGACATCGGTGAGCTCGACCGCCTCGAGGTAGCTCGGGTGATCGATCTCGAGCCGAACCGGACCGGCGCCGAAGGCATCGACCTGAGTGTCGTTCAACTCCCAGCGCAGGTAGTGCACGGCAGCCGTGACGTGATCACGCGTCAGCCCTTGCTCGTGCTGCTCGTCGACGATCGCCCGCACCGTGGAGCCGTCGTGGCACGCCAGCAACACCGAACGCTCGACCCCGGCCAGCTTGGGCAGCCATTCCTGCATCTGTGCGTCGGAGGTCAGTTCGATGAACATCGTGGCGCAGATCTGGCCCCGGTCGGGGATGATCGCATTGTAGATGTCGAGTTCGACCTGGATCTCGGAGTCGGTGGTCAGCTTCTCGACCCGCGCCATCTCCTGGATCTGGAACCGGATCGTGTCGCGGTTCTCGAACAGGAACGTGACGATCGTGCCGACGTGCACTCGTCGGCGACGCTTGAGCTCGATCACGTGTGCCCGGAACTCGTCGCGTTCACGCTCGTAGGCGCGCACGTCGGCGATGTCGGCAACCGTGAGCTTGCGAGAGGAGGTCATCGTGGTCCGATCAGTCTTCGGGGATTCCGTAGGCACGGGCGATCATCGAGATCGGGTGCGACGGGGTGGCACCGGTCTGTTCGGCGATCGCCGTGTTGGCGAGGCTGCAGTCGCCCGTGATCAGATTGCCGGGCTGGCCTCCGCCTGCCTTGTCGATCTGATCGGCGAGCTTCTTGGCGATCGGGATCGAGAACTGCTCGTTCTCGGCTCGCAGCCCCCACATCCCGTCGATGCCGGAGCATTGCTGCACCAGCTTCACCTTGGTGCCCGTGAGCTTCATCAGATCGCGGCTCTTGAACCCGATGTTCTGTGCTCGCAGGTGGCACGCCGTGTGATAGGTGACCTGCTCGGGGATCTGGCCGGTGAACTCGGTGTCGAGTTCGTTGCCCTCGGTCTTGTGGACCTTGATCAGGTATTCGGCGGCGTCGAACGTGTGGGCGGCAACGAGCGCCGCATCGGCCTGCCGCTCGGGATCGACGACGTAGTCCACGTAGTCCTTCTTGAGGACATACCCACAGGTGGGTTCGGGCACCACGATGTCGGCCCCGGTACGACGGATCTCGGCGGCGAGTGTGGCGACGTTCTTCTCGGCCACCTTGGTGAAGTGCTTGAGATCACCGGAGTGCAGCCATGGCGCACCGCAGCAACCCGCTTCGGTCGCCGAGCACTCGATCCCGTTGCGTTCGTAGACCTGCACGAGGTCCTTGCCGACGCGGGTGTCTTGGTACTCGACCAGACAGGTCGGGTACACGATCGCCTTGCCGCGACGGTGGGCCGCGATCTGGGGTGTGCGCTTCTTGAACCACGACGAGAAGCGCTGTTTGGCATAGGGCGGCAGGAGGCGGACCGACGAGACACCGGTGACCTTGGCGACCACCTTGCGGACTGCCGAACCTTCGGGCGCCGACACGACCTTGTTGGCGATCGCCGAGGCGATCGGCGCCGTCGACAACGTCCCGAGCAGGTCGGTGTGCGCCATCGCCTGCGTGGTAGCACGCTGCCGGACCGGCTTCTGGCCGGTGGCGTAGCGCATCGCCTCGGTGCGCAGCATGAGCCGGGGGAAGTCGAGCGCCCACTCGTGCAGCTCGGGGATGTAGGGGCAGTTGACGTAGCAGAGCTTGCACTGGAAGCACTCGTCGACGACCCGGTCCTGCTCGGCGGGCGTGAGGCGGCCGGCGTCCTGGTCATCGTGGCGATCGATCATCTCGAACAGCGACGGGAACGAGGTGCAGAACTTGAAGCACAGACGACATCCGTGGCACAGGTCGTAGACGCGTGTGAGCTCACCGCGGACGTCGGCCTCGTCGAGGTACTGGGGATGCTTCGGGTCGTAGGTGATCGTCATGGCGGTCGATCCACCGTGCCGGCACGGACGACGGGCATCGTCCGTGCCGACACGTGTGTCGGATCAGAGGGCGTCGAGCCCCTGCTGGAAGCGTCCGGCGTGGCTCTTCTCGGCGCGGGCGAGTGTCTCGAACCACTCGGCGACCTCGTCGAAGCCCTCGTCGCGGGCGGTCTTGGAGAAGCCCGGGTACATCTGGGTGTACTCGTAGGTCTCGCCGGCGATCGACGCCTTGAAGTTCTGCTCGGTGTCACCGATCGGCTCACCGGAAGCGGGGTCGCCGACTTCGGCGAGGTACTCGAGGTGGCCGTGGGCGTGACCGGTCTCGCCTTCGGCGACGGAGCGGAACAGGGCGGCGGCATCGGGGTAGCCCTCGACGTCGGCCTTCTGGGCGAACCACAGGTAGCGGCGGTTCGCCTGGCTCTCGCCGGCGAACGCCTCTTTCAGGTTCTCATGGGTCTTGGTGCCTTCGAGGCCGGCCATGGTGGCTCCTTTGTGTTGTTCTGGTTGTGATGTTCTGGTGGGTTGGGGTTCAGGCCGCTGCGCACGTGGCGCAGGTGCCGTGAAAGACGATCGACGTGGACGACGGCCGGAAGCCGTCGAAGTCGTCGACCGCGAGCTGATCCACGTCGGCCACGTACACGTCGCCGATCGCGCCGCAGGCGGCGCACATGGTGTGATGGTGATGCGAGGTGTTGGGATCGAAGTGCGCCGGCCCGGCATCGAACTGGAACTGCTGCAACTCCCCCATTGCCGCCAGGTCGGTGAGCGTCTGGTACACAGTGCGCAACGAGATGCCGGGCATCGCCGTGCTGGCGATCGCGAACAGTTCGTCGGCCGACGGGTGGCTCGTGTTGTCGTGCAGCAGCCGGAACAAGAGTTGGCGTTGTGGGGTGACCTTCAGCCCGCTTGCCCGAAAGGCATCGACGAGTTCGGCCGGTGATCGCACGCATCTCACCTTAGCGACAGTTGTTGTTTGTTCGCAAACGTTGCAGATCAGGGCGCTTCGGCCCAGCGCCACCCCGCCCACTACCGTCACGCAGGTGACTGGCGCCTTCCTGCATCCTTTCGCTCGCCCTGCACGCGAGCAGTTCATCTCAATCGTCAAGGGCGAGGGTTCACTCGTCTGGGATGCCGACGGCAATGAGTACGTCGACGGCATGGCAAGCCTCTGGTATTGCGCGATCGGACACGGACGCGCCGAGATGGCGGAGTCGATCGCCGCACAAGCCTCCACGCTGGCCGCCTACTCGTGCTTCGACCCGTTCACGAACGGCCCGGCCGACGAACTGGCCGACAGGCTGGTCGGGCTCACGCCGATCGCCGACGCCCGCGTGTTCTTCTGCCAATCCGGGTCCGAGGCGGTCGACACGGCGATGAAGCTGGCGCGCCTCGCCCACGTGCTCGCCGGGCACCCTGAGCGCACGCTGATCATCAGCCGCATGCGTGGGTACCACGGCACCAACTACGGCGGCACCACGGCCCAGGGCCTGCCGCCCAACAAGGAGGGTTGGGGGCCGCTTCTGCCCGAGGTCGTGCAGGTCCCCAGCGACGACGTCGAGGCGCTGGCGCAACTGATGGCGGAACGCAGCGACGAGATCGCCGCCGTCATCACCGAGCCGATCCAGGGCGCGGGTGGCGTGTGGCCGCCCCACGACGGCTATCTCGAGTCGGTACGGCGTCTGTGCGACCAGCACGGCGCGCTGCTCATCTTCGACGAGGTGATCACCGGGTACGGGCGGCTCGGCACATGGTTCGGTGCCGACTACTACGGCGTCACGCCCGATCTCACCACGTTCGCCAAGGGCGTCACCTCGGGGTACCAACCGCTCGGAGGCGTCTTCGTCGGCCGCACGGTGCGCGATGCACTGGAGTCGGATCCCACCTATGTGCTCAAGACCGGGTACACGTACTCGGGCCACCCCACGGCGTGCGCTGCGGCGTTGACGAACCTGGCGATCATCGAACGCGAGGGCCTGTTGGACGAGGCCAAGCGGATCGGGGTCCGGCTCGGCGGAGGGTTGCAGGCGCTCGCCGACGACGGCGTGATCGCCGGCGTGCGGGGCGACGTCGCCGTGTGGGCGGCAGCCATGCGCGACGGCCAGGACGCGATCAAGGTCCGTGACCGGATGCTGGAGTTGGGCGTGATCACCCGGGCGATCGCCAACCACTCGACCACGTTCTGTCCACCGCTCGTCACCACCGACGCCCAGATCGACCGCATCATCGACGCGTTCGCCACCGCCGCCGGCGAGCAGGGCTGACAGACTCCACTCATGACACGCCTCGACACGGTCGATCTGACGGCCCGGATCGGCGACGACGAGTACGAAGCCCGCCTGGCCGCCGCCCAGCGACGCGTGCTCGAACTGCGCCTCCAACTGGGCGGGCACCTGCCCGACGCCCCCGAACTCGGGCCGGGCGTGCTGGTCGTGTTCGAGGGTTCCGATGCGGGCGGCAAGGGTGGAGCGATCAAGCGCATCGTGGAGCCGCTCGACCCACGCCACTATCACGTGGCGGCGTTCGCCAAACCGAGCTTCGACGAGAAGCGCAAGCACTTCCTATGGCGGTTCTGGAAAGAAGTCCCTGGGTTGGGCGGGATGGCGCTGTTCGACCGCTCGTGGTACGGACGGGTGCTCGTCGAACGGGTGGAGGGCTATGCCACCAAGGAGCAGTGGAATCGGGCCTACGACGAGATCGTGCAGTTCGAGCGCAACCTGGTGTTGGAGGGGGTGATCATCGTCAAGTTCTGGTTGCAGATCAGCCCGGACCAGCAGTTGAAGCGGTTCGAGAGCCGCAAGAGCGATCCGCTTCGGAGCTGGAAGTTGACCGACGAGGACCTGCGCAACCGCGACAAGGTCGACCAGTACACCGCAGCGGTCGAGGAGATGTTCACGCGCACCGAGCACGACCTGGCGCCGTGGCACATCGTGTCCGGTGAGCAGAAGAAGTGGGCCCGTGTGACCTGCCTCGAAACGGTGGTGCGGCGGATCGAGGAAGGCATCGAACGCTTCGAACACCCGAACTGGGGCGACGGTTTCACCTGACGAATCGTGGTCGCCTGGTGCGCCACGGCCGACGGCAAGCTGGGATCATCACACATGGACACTGAATCGAGCGCCGGGTTCGCCACGCTCCGGCTCGACGAGCGCGACGCGATCGTCACCGGGGGCGCCAGCGGTATCGGCAAGGCAGCGGCGATCAGACTCGCCCGACTCGGCGCCCGCGTGGTCGTCACCGACATCGACGAACGCGGCGGTGTCGAGGTCGCCGAACAGATCGGTGGCTCGTTCGCCATGCTGGACGTGGCCGACCCCGAGGCGTGGGACCGAGTCGTGTCCACGCTCGGACCGTTCGACCTGGCGCTGCTCAATGCCGGAATCGCCACGAACGCCGGGCTGCCGCCGGCGCCGGGCAACCCGATTGAGTTCCTCACCGACGCCGCCTATCGGCGGATCATGTCGATCAACGTCGACGGGGTCGTCTACGGAGCACGCGCCGTCCTCCCTGGCATGAACGAGCGCGGCTCGGGCGACATCGTGGTCACGGCGTCGATGGCCGGCCTGCACCCGATCGCCAAGGACCCGGTGTACGGCCTGACCAAACACGGCGTGGTGGGTTTCGTGCGATCGCTGGCTGCATGGCTCCAGCAGACACCAGACAGTCCCGACATCTGCGTGAGCGCGATCTGTCCGGGCTTCGCCGACACAGCGATCATCGGCGACGAGGCGCGATCGATGCTCGGGATGTTGGGCGTCGAGATCATGCCGACCGACCGTGTCGCCGACGGTGTGGCCGTGGCGCTCGCCGAACGGGTCCAGGGTGCGCAGTGGGTCATCTGGCCCGGTGTCGACACACGAGTCTACGAATGGGTTCCGGCGATCTCCGACACGGAACGTTGACCGGCACGTCGACGACGAACGGCGGGGTCACGCCAGCGAGAGCGGGATCGGCATCAGCTCCAGGCTGTGCCCGTCGCGGCTGAACACGAGCCCGAGCACCGCTGACCCGACCGGCACGTCGACGACGAACGAGGCGACCGGTGGTGTTGCACAACGGTCGGGCATTCGCCACGAATAGAGGTCGATCGCAGCCGTGCTGGTCGTGAACTCGATCTCGATCGACTGCGTGCCGCCCAGGACCGCCGGAGCGACGCCCGTGTCCTCGGTGCGCTGGCGCAGGCACTCCCCCGACCCATCACCGATGTAGAACGAGTCGCTGCTTCCCGCCGCCTCCAGATCGTCGGCGAATGCATCGGTGTTGGCCTGCCGCAGCACCAAGAGGCCGGACCCGCCGGCCGGGGCGGCAGGTGCGCCGAGAGTACCGCTCGGGTCGACCTCGGAGATCGTGAACGATTCGGCCGTCCCGCGATCGTCGGCGTTGGTGAACACGGTGATCACGCGCTCGCCCCGGCTGGCGGCGAGCACGCCGGCCAGCGCCAGGCCGTCGGGCCCGGCTCCTGCCCCGACGATTTCGACTGCATATCCGGGTGGCACCCCGAACGGTTCCGAGATCTCGCCCAACGACAGCCCTTCGGCGAGCAGGATCGGGCCGTTGCTGAAGGTCCTTCTCCCCCAGACGTCGACTTCCTGTCCGGTGCCATCCGCACCCGGCCACAGATTGACGACCCGCGTCTCGCCCTCGAACGTGGACGGGTCGGGTGCCGCCAGCTCCGCCTCGCCGTCCACGCTCGACCCCGATCGGGCCTCGTCCACCGGGGTCGTCGATTGCGCGGCGAGGCTGCGCGCCACCTCGAGCGGATCCGGTGGCGTGCGATCACCACCTCCACAGGCCGTGACGAGCACGCTCAGCGTCACGGATGCTGCAGCAGATGCACGAGCGAACTGGTGTCCCATCGCCGTCCACCCCGTTCCGTGACCTGCTTGTAGAACTGGTCGACGAGCGCCGTGATCGGCAGCCGCGCCCCCAACCGCTCGGCTTCGTCGAGACAGATGCCGAGATCCTTGCGCATCCACTCGACGGCGAACCCGAACTCGAACTCGCCGCCAGCCATCGTGCGCGCCCGGTTCTCCATCTGCCAACTCCCGGCCGCTCCCTTGCTGATCGTGGCGATCACCTCGTCCACGTCGAGCCCGGCGCGTTGGGCGAAGGCGACCCCTTCGGAGAGCCCCTGCAGCAGTCCGGCGATGCAGATCTGGTTGACCATCTTGGTGGTCTGGCCGGCACCCGCTCCACCCAGACGCCGACACTCGCGGGCGTACGCCATGATCACCTCGCGAGCGGCCGCGTACACCGTTTCGTCGTCGGCTCCGCACATCACGGTGAGTTGGCCGTTCTGGGCGCCGGCCTGTCCGCCCGACACCGGTGCGTCGACGAAGCCGATTCCGGCTGCCGCACACGTCTCAGCCAGCTCTCGGGCGACGTCGGCAGACGCCGTGGTGTGGTCCACGAGGGCGGCGCCCGGCTGCATCGCCGGAATCGCCGCCCCGGCCACCTGGCGTACATCGTGATCGTTACCGACGCACATCATGACGAACTCGGCGCCGTCGACCGCTTCGGCGGGCGTGGGGGCCGCACGGTGGCCGTGCTGGACCACCCATTCGAGCGCCTTGGCCGCCGTTCGGTTGTAGACGGTCACGTCGTGCCCCGCCGTGGCGAGGTGTCCCGCCATCGGTCCACCCATCACGCCCAACCCCAGGAATGCGACTCGTGCCATCGTCGAAGTCTGCCAGATGGGGTGGCGGCGACCAGGTTGCCGGTGGCCGACATGGTCGGCACAGCGCGGGCACCACGATCGGCAAGACTGGCGCGATGCTGAACCCCACCGTCACACAACGATGGACGATCGCCACCTGGCTGGTGAGTGGGATCGACCACGCCGATCGCATCGCCGCACCGCTCGGCGCCGCGTCGGTGCACGCGCGCTGCGATGCGATCGCGCTCCAGTCGGTCCGGCGCGCCGTCGCCGAGGCGGTCGCCACCGAGTTGTCGATGCAGTGCACCTGGGCACTCTCGCACTACCCCCAGTCGCCCCTGTTCCGGTCACGCGGCGTCGGGTTGGCGGTGCTCACGCCGCATCGGATCCGATCCGCTCACGATCAGGTCGTCAGCAAGAAGACGTCGACCTGGTCCAACGATCGCCGGATCGCACAACAGGTCCTGGTGGAACGCGACGACCATTCGGCGTACGCGATCGTGCACGCTGTGCCGCCGATCGGGCTGGACGTCCAGTTCCCCGGCAACGCGCCGACGGTCGTCCTGCGTCCGGTCCAGGTCGGGATAGACGTGGCCGGCGCCGTGCGCCTGCCCGACCAGGCCCGGCTGGTGAGCAGCGACACCTCGACACCCGAATCGGACCGCCAGCCGCTGCTTCGAGTCAGCTTCGAGCAGGAGTGGGTGCAACCGGACCTGCCGATCGCCTGATTCGTGGCCGACCAAGCGCCCGGCAACCCAACGCTCACGGTGAGCAGCGACGTGTCTCCCGTGTGGTCGATGGCGTCGCGCTCCCGTGCGAGGCGATCGCCCAATCCAGGATCGACGTCGGGTTCCGGGTTCCGACAAGGCAAGCACATCGCAGCGCACACCCCGTCGACGTCGGGCGCTCCGGACTGATGCCGCGCCTGCGAACCCGGCACGACGCCGATTTCGAGCAGTTCTTCCTTGAACAGTTCACCCCCGTCGCGTCGTCGGTTCGCCATGTCTGCGGCGATGCCGAACGCGCCAGCGACGCCACCCAGGAAGCCTTCATCCGGGCGTACCGGCGGTGGAACCGGTTGCGACAGTACGACGACCCGGCGGGGTGGGTGCGGCGGGTCGCGATCAACATCACCCGAGATGCCCACCGTTCCGACACGCGTCGTGCCAACCGCGAGTTGCGATCCGCCGAGCCTGCGACATCCACGGGCGACACGCCCGGCTCCGAATCCTCACCACACGATGTGCTGGCCGCCCTCCCGGAACGTCAGCGTGCCGTTGCTGCGCTGTACTACCTGGACGACATGACCGCCGCCGAGATCAGCGTTCTTCTGGGGATCGCCGAGGGCACCGTCAGGTTTCACCTCAGTGCCGCTCGAGCGACGCTCCGCAGCCATCTGGCCGCCTCGACCGAAGGTCCGCATGGACGCTGACGACGACATCATCCAATCGATGTTGCGTGCTCAGCAGGTCGACTCACTCCCGATCGAACCGGCTGCAGCATGGTCCGCCGTGGGTCCGCGTGTCGCCCGCATCAGGCGCAACCGCATGGCTTTGCGGTCCGGCCTGATCGGCCTGGTCGCCGCCGGATCGATGGCAATCGGGTCGGTTGCGGTCATGGTTCATTCCCGCCCCGACGGTGTGATCCGCACCAGCGAATCCGACGACATGACGTTCGTGATCGACGACACCGCGCCCGGACTCCGGGCGAGTCAGACCACGATCGAGATCCGACAGGGGGTCCCCGCTTCCGCCGGCGGCACGATTCGCAACGGATCCGAGGGTTCCGGGCCGGATCCTCATGGATCCGGCCCCGAACCGACTTCTACACAACCCGACGTCTCGTCGACGACCTCGATCGTCGACGACCGCGATGTTCGGCCGGACGCACCAGTGGTCAACCCCACCCCCCAGCCGCCGCCCACCACGGTCTCGCCCGACCACGAACCGACATCCACCTCGACCACGGTGCAGGTGACGATCCAAGTTCCCGCTCCCCAGCAACCGACCACGACGTCGACGGTCGATGAGGACCGGGACACCACCGGCACCGGTGCGACCACCACGACTGCAGGCCCGTCGGGCACCGACGAGACCCTCGCCTGCACCTGCGGCAGCGTGGTCGCCGATCGCACCGGATCGCATGCGAGGATCATCTCGGTGACTGCCGAGTCCGGGTATCTGTACCGGGTCGAGGACCCGGACGACGACGATGGATCCATCACCGTGCAGTTCTTCGGTGGCGGCGGCGAGGACTGTGAACTCAAGATCCCGTCGGCCTAGTCACTCGGCGGGCGTTTGCTCACAGCACGCACCGCACATGAGCGCTACCGGCCACGACGGGACTCCGACACCTCGGCAGCCCTCCTGTGTCGTCGGGCGTGTCAGCGGGCGACTGGCTGCGAACTGGGGGCAGTGCGTCGGGGAGCCGCTCCGGCCAGGGCCGCCTTGCGGGCGGCGAGGATCAGCACGATCGCCAGGAAGGCCACGACGTTGACCGATGCGATCGCCACCAGTCGGAACGCTTGATTGGTCCGGTCGGTGCCGGCCTTGATGCCGTGGTACGTGGCGATCAGGTAGAGCGGCAGGCTCAGGTGGTGGACGGCCCGCCACAGCCGACGCGGTAGCCACTTCATCGCCAATGAGGTGCCCTCGACGGCGATCATCAGATACATCGCCACGATGCCGAACGCCACGGCCGAGGGCTTCCACTCGGTCTTCATCGGGATGAACAGTTCAGCCCAACCGAACTGCACGTACGAATCGGCCCACAAGCCGAACAGGTGGATCGCCGTGAAGATCACCGCCAACCCACCGAGGAAGCGATGCAGATCGAGCAACCAGGCCGGTGTGGCTGCCTTGGCGACCGCCTTCGTCGACACGAACAGCCCCCAGCACACCGACAGCGTCACGAGCAACCAGGCGATCAGGCCCGACGAGCGCGACACGAACCACCACACCTGCGAGTTCATTCGCAACCCTCTGTCATCCCGATACGGCTGACGGTGCCGTCCACGTGCAGCATCACCGCTGCCATCCCGAGCTCGTCGAGCAGACGACGACCTTCGACGCTCCCTGCGATCAGTACCGACTTGGCCATCACCTCAGCCCACCACAATTCCGACGACGTGGTGGTGACTGCCAAGAGATCCGTCTCGCACGAGGTTCCGGTGAACGGGTCGATCAGGTGATGCAGACGGTGGCCCGCCACGTCGAAGGTGCGGCTGAGCACACTGCTCGTCGCCGCTGCACCTGCGGTGATCGACACCTCCCCGAGCCGGTGGGTACGGTCGCGTGCATCGACCACCACGACATTCCAGGGGCCGCCGGTCCAGCACTCGCCCATCAGACGCACATCGCCACCGAGCTCGACTTGTGCGGTGGTGGCACCCAGCGCTTCCAACTCGCGAACGACCATGTCGGCGGCGAGGCCTTTGCCGATCCCGCCCGGATCGAAGCGCACCCCGCGCGGCAGCTGCACCGCGCCCGAGTGGCCGGGCAGCGTGATCGGGCCGTCGAGCACGGGTCCACCGGACGGCCACGGGGCCGTGCCCGGTTGCTCGGCGGAACGTTCGATCGCCGTCAGCCGGTCGAGCACGAAGCCGTTGAATCGACCGCCGGTCGCCACGCGCGCGAACTCGGCACGTTCGAACAGTTCACGCGTCGGTTCGGAGACCACGCACATCGCACCACCGGCGCGGTTGACGCGGGACACCTCACTGTCGGCGATGAACCTGCTCCAGCGCCGCTCCAGATCGTGGACGAGGGCACGTCCGGCATGTGCCAGGTCGACATCGTCGGTGACGATCCTGCATGGGCTCGCCATCGCCCGGAACTCGATCAATGCGTACGGGCGCGAGGGATGCAACGTCGAGTTCGATGACCCGCTCACGTCACGCACCGCTCGGACTGGTGGCCGGCGGAGGTGGCGGCGGAGGTGGCGGCGGAGGTGCCGGAGCAGGTGCCGGCGCCGGAGCGGGTGCGGGTGCCGGTGCCGGTGCCGGGGCGGGTGCCGGGGCGGGCGCCGGAGCCGGGTCAGGTGCCGGAGCGGGAGCCGGGGCCGGGGCGGGAGCCGGTGCCGGGGCGGGAGCCGGTGCCGGGGCGGGAGCCGGGGCCGGGGCGGGAGCCGGGGCCGGGGCGGGAGCCGGGGCCGGGGCTGGAGCAGGGGCGGCACCAGCGGGCGCGGGAGCCGGAGCGGGGACGGCACCGGCGGGCGCCGGTGCGGGTGCAGGAGCGGCTGCGGGGCTGGGTGCCGGAGCGGTCACTCGACCAGGAGCCAGCGTTCCCGCGGCCGGTACCACGGGTGACACCGGCTGCCCTGCGACGACAGCGCCCGGAACAGTCGGCAGCGGCACCCCTGCCGAAATCGGCGGGACCGAACCAGCCGGCGCCGGTGGCACCGAACCGGCCGGTGTAGACACCGGTACCGTGGCGACCGCGTTGGGGTCGATGAACGTCGTGGCGACCGATGCCGGGGCGGTGACCGGCGCGGTCACCACGCCACCGACCGTGGGGTCGGGCGGAGGCACCGTCGACGTCGAGTCGTCGGCATCGGCATTTGCCGTGAGCGAGCCCATCATCGGCAACATCGCCAAGAACCCGGCCCCAGCCGCGGCCCCGGTCATCCGTCGGGCTCGCCGTGCCGGATGCGCCCGACCGCGACGCGAGTCGTACCAGCGCTGCCACCGGCTCGGCACGGGCTCGATCGAGTGTGCCGGATAGGTGGTCGGCAACGGGGGCGCCACGTGGCCCTCGACGAGCGCGTCGGGCGACGGCGGCGGCAACAGGCTCGAGGTCGTCTCGGCGGTGGGAGCAACCGGCGAGGCACTCGTCACGTCGATCGGGTCCTGGCCGCGCAGGGCGCGGAGGCGGGCGAGACGTTCCTCCGGTGTCGGCGGCATCAGTTCTCCACCAGGATCTGGCCACCTTCGATGGTGGCCTTCCACTCTGCGTCTCGCTGCGTCACCGTGTTGAAGAACTTCAGGATCACGGTCTGCGGGCCGTTCGATTCGGTCGTACTGATCCAACCCTGATTCGGGTAGAACCCGTAGAGCGTGATCGCCGAGCGGTTGGTGTAGGTGAGGATGATCTGACCGGCGCCACGAGTGGAGTCGAAGGTCAGGTACTCGATCGTCGGCGCTGCCGTCGTGACGGGAGCCGCAGTGGTGACGGGAGCCGCCGTCGTCGGTGCTGCCGTTGTCGGAGCGGTGGTGGTCGCCGTCGTGGCCGCAACCGTGGTCGGCGCCACTGTGGCAGCTGCCGGGGCGAGCGTCGTGGACGGCGGCCGGGTCGTGGCGGTCGTGGCGCTCGGCGCCACCGGCGTGACGGGGTCGGCGGCCGGCACGGGCGCAGCCGGTGACGGGGTCGCGGCGGCGGGCGGCGTCGGGTCGGTCGGCGCCCATGGCGCAGGTTCGACCGGAGCGGGTGCCAATGGCACCGCAGCCGCGGGCGCGAGTGGCGCTCCCTGGAGCGCCTCGGGCGCTGCTGCGGCAAGTGGCACGGTGACCTCGACGATGAGTGCCGTACTCGGTGGTGCGGTCACTGGCGGGGCGGTGTCGAGCGCCGCCATCGGCGGCGCGGTCGAGACTGCGACGGTGTCGACGAGCGGCGCCGCGACGAGTGCCGGATCGGCCGCCACCGCCGCTGGAGGCGCAGCACTGACCGCTGAGCGCTGGCCGATCTTCAGCAACGAGACGTTGAGGATCACGCCGCCGACGACGACGAGGGCGGCCAGCACGTAGGTGCGGAAATGGACCAGCCGGGTCCTGATCAGCGTGACGAGTTCGGGAGGCATCGAGGGTGACACGTCACCGCTCGCAGCCATTGTTTGGACCAGACCAGAACTTGACGCACACCAGGACCGAGGCGTGCAGGGCCGGGCGCGCGCAGCAACCCGACCGCTTCGAACTAGCTCTTTTTGGCGGGCTTCTCCGGCTTGAGCACACCCTTGGCGAGTGCTTCATCGAGGTAGCTTTCGGCTTCCTCGGCGGTGACCTTGAGAGCCGGCGAGATCTCGCTGATGAGATTCACACGCGCTCGCTCGTACATCGTGCGCTCGGCGGCCGACAGGGACGCGTCACGGTTCCGGGCGGCCAGGTTTCGCACGACCTCGGCGACCTGGTACACGTCACCGCTCTTGAGCTTCTCCTGGTGGTTCTTGAAGCGACGGCTCCAGTTCGACGGCACGCGCGGATCCGGCTTGGCCAGCACGGCCACGAGGTCTTCGAGTTCGTCGGCGCTGACCGGTGGTCGAACGCCGACCTCCTCGGCCTTGTCGACGGGGACCTTCAGGATCATCTCGCTGATGACCGTCTCCAGGATGAGGTACTCGCGCTTCTCGCCGAACGCCTCCATCTTCTTGGTGCCTTTCACGACACAAGCCCCGTGTTGGGGGTAGATGACGGTTTCGCCCTTCTTGAAGTTCACGCGTGTTTCCCTCGTGGTTCGTGTGAGGCCAATCGGGCTTGAACAGCCCAGAAACGGCTTGCTCAGGGTAGCGCCGAATCCCCCGAATCGGCGCCGAGCAAGGCCTCCAGCAGGTTGCGGAACGCTCGCCCGCGGTGGCTGACGACGTGCTTCTCGGTGTCAGACATCTGAGCGAAGCTGCGTCCGTCGCCCTCGTCGGGCACGAACACGGCGTCGTACCCGAAACCGCGTTGCCCCATCTCGGTCGTGGCGATCGTGCCGGGGCACACGCCCTCGACGGCCAACTCCGTGCCGTCGGGCCAGCGAATCAATGCCACCGTCCGGAAGCGCGCACCTCGCTCGACGACACCGTCCAGCTCACGCAGCAGCTTGGCGCGGTTGTCGGCGTAGGTCACGTGTTCACCGGCGTACCGTGCGGCGTGGATGCCGGGTGCGCCGCCGAGCGCGTCGACCTCCAGACCGGTGTCGTCGGCAACGGCCGGGAGCCCCGTGGCACGGCAGATCGCCACCGCCTTGAGGCGGGCATTGCCCGCCAGGCTGTCGGCGTCCTCCACCACATCGGGGACGTGGTCCGGGCGCGGCAGGAGGTCGACGGCGTCGGCCAGGATGGCAGCGATCTCGGCCACTTTGTCGGGGTTGGCCGAAGCGCAGACGAGTTGCGGCCGGGCAGCGGCGCTCATCGCATCACCGACGAGGTGGTGCGACCGCCACCGTGGCCCGCTGGAGTCCGACGATCTCGCCCAGGCCGTGCTCGGCCAGGACCAGCAGGGAGTCGAGTTCGCCACGGGTGAAGGCGTTGCCCTCGGCGGTGCCCTGGACCTCGACGAATCGTGCCTCGCCACCGCCGCTCGGCGCCAGCATGACGACGTTCATGTCGACCTCGGCGGTGCTGTCCTCCACGTAGGGGAGGTCGAGCAACGGTTGGCCGCCGACGATGCCGACACTGATCGCGGCGCAGAACGAGTGCAGCGGGTGCGTCGTGAGCGCCCCGGTCTGCATCACGCGCGTCAGCGCGTCGTGGAGGGCGATGTACCCACCGCAGATGCTGGCGGTGCGTGTGCCGCCGTCCGCCTGGAGCACATCGCAGTCCACGATCACCTGGCGCTCCCCCAGCAGTTTCATGTCACACGACGCCCGCAGCGAACGACCGATCAGGCGCTGGATCTCGACGGTACGCCCGCTCTGTTTGCCTTTGGCCGCTTCGCGACCGACCCGCTCGGGTGACGACCCTGGCAGCATCGAGTACTCGGCGGTCACCCAGCCCTTGCCGCTCCCGCGCATCCAGCGCGGCACGTCCTCGTCGATCGACGCAGTGCACAGCACGCGGGTCTTGCCGAAGCTGACCAGGCACGACCCGGAGGCCATCTCCGTGTAGTCACGCTCGAAGCTGATCGGGCGGAGTTCGTTGTCGGCGCGGCCGTCTGGGCGTGTCATGCCCGGCAGCCTAGGAGGGCGCGACGAGCGGCCAGCGTTCCGTGTGATCGAGTTCGGGGCCGAGCAGGCGCCCACCGAGCACACGGAACCATTCGATGTCACCGCTCGACATGAACCGATGGCGGCCGGCCCGGGCGTGCTGGCGGAGCAGCCCCAGCTGTTCGAGCTGGGCCCGGGCGGCGAACGCCGTCTCGTCGGCGGAACTGACGAGGGTGACCTTGGGCCCCAGCACGTCGACGATCGTGCGCGCCAGGAACGGATAATGCGTGCACCCCAGCAGGAGGGCGTCGATCTCTGCCTCGCGGATCGGGGCCAGCAGGCGCTCGGCGAGCACCGTGACCTCGTCACCCACGAACACGCCACGTTCGACGAACTCCACGAAGCCGGGACAGGCCGCGCTCGACAGATGGACGGGGGCGCCGGTGCGCGCCACCGCCTCGACGTAGGCACCGGATGCCACGGTTCCCACGGTGCCGATCACCCCGACGTGTCCGGTGGTGGTGGCCTGGACGAGCGCCCGGGCGCCGGGCTCGATCACGTCGATGATCGGAACCGGGAGCTCGGCTCGGAGCTGCCCCAGACCGGCCGCGGTCGCCGTGTTGCAGGCAACGACGACCGCCTTGACGTCGAAATCCTCGACCAGCGACCACGCCAGTTCACGGGCGTAGCGGCGCACCTCGGCCGCCGGCTTGGGGCCGTATGGGTAGCGACCGGTGTCACCGATGTACACCACGTCCTCGGCCGGGAGCAGGTCGATCATGGCCCTGGCCACCGTCAGACCTCCGAATCCGGAGTCGAACATCCCGATCGGCTGATCCACGTCGCCAGGTTACGGAGCATCGGTGGCAAGATCACGGCATGGACAACGCCGAACGCTGGACCTCGACGGTGGTGCTCGGCGACGGCAGTTCGGCGTTGATCCGCCCGATCGCACCGACCGACGCCCCGGCACTCCGCGAGTTCCATGCTCGACAGTCCGCCGAGAGTCGCTATCTGCGCTACTTCTCCCCCAAGCCGGAGTTGAACGCGACGGAATTGACGCGTTTCACCACCGTCGATTTCGTCGACCGCGTGGCGTTCGTGGTCGAGGTCCGCGGCCAGTTCGAGGCGTGGGCCAGCTACGAACGCTGGAACAATCGCGACGACGCCGAAGTGGCGTTCATGGTCGACGACCATCACCAGGGGTTGGGGATCGCCACGCTGCTGCTCGAACACCTGGCTGCGGTGGCGCGCTCGAACGGGATCGGGCGCTTCACCGCACAGACGCTGGGCGACAACCGCAGCATGCTGGCGGTGTTCACCAAGGCCGGATGGCCGGTCCACCGTCGGTTCGAGTCGGGGGTGATCGACATCGAGTTCTCGCTCGACGACACCGTGGAGTTCGTCGACTCCGTCGAGCGTCGCGAGCAGCGCGCCGATTCGCGGGCGATGGCGCGACTCTTGCTCCCTGGGTCGATCGCCGTGATCGGCGCGTCCGATCGTGACGACACCGTCGGCAATGCCTTGTGGCTGACGGCGACGGCGTCCGGCCACCGGACGGTGTACCCGGTCAACGCCCACGGTGGCACGGTGGGCGGGGTGACGGCGTATCGATCGGTGGGCGACATCGACGGCGAAGTGGCGCTGGCGCTGATCGCCGTGCCGGAGCGGGCGCTCGAGGCAACCGTCCAGCAGTGCATCGACAAGCGCGTCCGTGGCGCCGTGATCGTGACCGTGCTGGGGCACGAGTCGCGTCGCCACACCGTCGACATCGTCGCCCTCGTGGCACACGCTCGCCAGAACGGGTTGCGGATCATCGGGCCGGGCAGCATGGGGATCGCCTCCCCGCGCGCCGACGTGGCGATCCAGGCGGCGTTGGTCGACGTGACCCTTCCGCCCGGCAACGTGGCGATCTCGATGCAGTCCGGCACGCTCGGCATCGGACTGCTGCGTCTCGCCGGCCAGCTCCAGCTCCCGACCTCGTGGTTCGTGTCGTTGGGCGACAAGGCCGACGTGTCGGGCAACGATCTGCTCCAGTTCTGGGAGGACGACGAAGCCACCGCCGTGATCGCGATCTACACCGAGACGTTCGGGAACCCTCGCAAGTTCGCCCGCATCGCTCGGCGCGTGTCGCGTCGGCGGCCGATCGTGGCGGTGCGCACGGGTGCGGCACTGATCGGCACCGGGACCGACGCCTTGTACAGCGACGCCGGCGTGATCGAGGTGCCGACCGTGACGGCGATGCTCGACACGGCTCGGGTGCTGTCGACGCAGCCGCTGATGTCCGGCCACCGGGTCGCGGTGCTCAGCAACTCGCACAGCCCCGAGGTGCTGGGCGAGGCAACACTGGGCGCCGCTGGTCTCGAGGTGGTCGCCGCGCCGCGGCCGCTCGACTGGACGAGCGCCGCTGATGACTACGCCAAGGCGATCACGGCAGCCTTGGCCCACGAACTGATCGATGCCGTCATGGTGATCCACGCCCCGCCGCTGCCCTCGGCGATCGGCGCACCCAACGCAGCGATCGAGCGGGCCTGTGCAGGGGCTACCAAACCGGTGGTCGCGGTCATGCTCGGGGCGGGTGACGGGCCGCTCTCACCCGGGTCGAACGTGCCGTCATTCGCGTTTCCCGAACAGGCTGCGGCGGTGTTGGGGCGGATCGCTGCGTACTCCGAGTGGCGGCGCAGCGAACTGGCATCCGACACCGACACCGGCTCACCGGACCGGATCGATGTGGTCGCCGCAGCGGCGATCATCGACGCTGCGCTGGCGAACGCGTCGGTGGGACGTGTCGATTCGTCCGAGGCGGCCCGGCTGCTGGCGACGTACGGGGTCGAACCGGCACGATCACAGCTCGTCGACGCGGACCGGGCGCCCGACGTTGCCGACGAGATCGGCTATCCCGTCGCCGTGAAGGCACAGCACCGCAAGATCGGGCGGTCCGTCGAAGCGGGGGTCGCGCTCGATCTGGCCAGTCGCAGCGAGGTGCAACATTCGATCGAACAGATGCGTCAGCACCTGGGCGCCGACGCCGACGTGGTCACGGTCCAGGAGATGGTGTCCCCAGGGGCCGACATCCGCGTGCGGGTTCGTCTCGACGATCGAGTCGGGCCGGTCGTCAGCGTCGGCCTGGGCGGGCTCCAGGCCGACGTGATCGGGGACGAGTCCAGCAGGCTGGCGCCGGTGTCGGCCTCGTCGGCGACCACGATGATCGCCGAGACGCGCGCAGCAGCCACTCTCTCGCCGGCCGCCACCGACCGCCTGGTCGACCTGATCGTTCGCGTCGCACAGCTGGCCTCGGATCATCCCCAGGTCTTCCTGATCGACCTCAACCCGGTGATCGTCAACGAGCATTCGTGCCAGGTCGTGGACCTCGAACTGGAGCTTCGCCGACCCGAGCGCCCCGAGCCCGCCGTACGCCGTCTCGAGTAGCTCCAGCGGGCCAACCGCCTGACGGCGCCGATGTTGGGACCTTGTGCCGTGGCTTCCCCGGCCGGCGTGACCGCATGCTGGCGAACGTGAGCAACGTCGTGATCGATGGCAACGAAGCGGCGGCACGCGTCGCCTACGCAGCGTCGGAGGTGATCGCGATCTATCCGATCACGCCGGCGTCCCCGATGGGCGAGTCGGCTGACGCGTGGTCAGCCTCTGGTCGGACGAATCTGTGGGGCGGAGTTCCCGACGTGATCGAGATGCAATCCGAGGCGGGCGCCGCCGGTGCATTGCACGGGGCGCTCCAGGCGGGTGCACTGGCGACCACGTTCACGGCCTCCCAGGGCTTGTTGCTGATGCTGCCCAACATGTTCAAGATCGCCGGAGAACTCACACCGACGGTGATCCACGTCGCCGCCCGGGCGATCGCCACCCACGCCCTGTCGATCTTCGGTGACCACTCCGATGTGATGGCGGCGCGGACCACCGGCTTCGCCATGTTGAGCGCCGCCACCGTGCAGGAGGCGCACGACATGGCGGCGGTCGCCCACGCCGCCACGCTGCGATCACGAGTCCCGTTCCTCCACTTCTTCGACGGATTCCGCACCTCGCACGAGATCAACCAGGTCGAACTGCTCGACGATGCCGTGCTGCGCTCGCTGATCCGGCGCGACGACATCGACGCCCATCAGTCACGCCGATTGCGGCCCACGGCGCCGGTCGTGCGCGGCACCGCACAGAACCCCGATGTGTTCTTCCAGGGACGTGAGGCCGCCAACCGGTTCCATGACGCGGTGCCCGAGATCGTGCAGTCCGTGATGGACGAGATCGCCGGGCACACCGGCCGCAGCTATCACCTCGTCGAGTACGTCGGTGCTCCCGACGCCGAACGGGTGCTGGTCATGATGGGCTCGGGTTCCGGGGCAGCGACGGAGGCGGTCGCACAGATGAACGCCGCTGGGGAGCGGGTCGGGCTGGTCACGGTCCGATTGTTCCGGCCGTTCCCGATCGATGCGCTGCTGGCGGCGATCCCCCCGACGGTCAGTTCGATCGCGGTCCTCGACCGGACCAAGGAGCCGGGGTCCGTCGGGGAGCCGCTGATGCAGGACGTGCTGACGACGCTCGTCGACGGTGGGCGTGGCACGATCCGGGTGATCGGTGGGCGATACGGGCTGGGGTCGAAGGAGTTCACGCCGGCGATGGCGAAGGCGGCGCTCGACGAAGCCGGCCGACCAGACGCCAAGCGGCGTTTCACCGTCGGGATCGCCGACGACGTGACCGGGCTGAGCCTCCCCGTCGACCCCGACTTCCGTGTCGCCACCACGAACCGGGCAGCCGTGTTCTACGCACTCGGCAGCGACGGCACGGTCGGCGCCAACAAGGAGTCGGTCAAGATCATGGGGGCGGAGCTCGACCTCCACGCCCAGGGCTACTTCGTCTACGACTCCAAGAAGTCGGGCTCGATGACGGTGTCGCACCTGCGGTTCGGACCGGAACCGATCAACTCGCCCTACCTGATCGATCGCGCCGACATCGTCGCCTGCCATCAGTTCGGTCTGCTCACGCGATTCGACGTGCTCGAGTTCGCCAGACCCGGAGCGACGCTGCTGCTCAACGCTCCCTACCCCGCCGACGCCGTGTGGGAGCACCTCCCGCGTCCGCTCCAAGAACGGATTGTCGAACTCGGTGTGCGGGTCGTGACGATCGATGCCGCCAGGGTGGCCAGCGAGCTGGGGATGCCCGGGCGCATCAACACCGTGATGCAGCCGTGCTTCTTCGCGCTCGCCGACGTGATGGACATCGACCGGGCCGTCAGCGCCGTCAAGCGTTCGATCGAGAAGTCGTACGGTCGCCGTGGCCGGCTGGTCGTCGAACGCAACCAGGCTGCCGTCGACCGAGCGATCACCGAACTGGGCGACGTCGCGGTGCCGGAGCTGACGCCGGCGACCGTCGCCGACCTGGCAGCGCTGGTCGACGTCCACGACGACAGCTTCGAGGCACGCGTCACCAGGCTCATGATCGCCGGCAAGGGCGACAGTCTGCCGGTGTCGGCGTTCCCGGTCGATGGCACCTATCCGGTCGGTACTGCTCGGATCGAGAAGCGTCAGCTCGCCGCCGAGATCCCGGTGTGGGAGCCGGACCTGTGCATCGACTGCGGCAAGTGTGCGATTGTGTGCCCGCACGCAGCGATCCGCATGAAGGTCTTCACCGCCGATGCATTGACCTCGGCGCCGGAAGGTTTCCTGTCGAAGACGTTCAGGTCACGTGAACTCGATGACCATCTGCTCACCGTGCAGGTCGCCCCGGATGACTGCACCGGGTGCGGGGTGTGCGTCGACGTGTGCCCCGCCCACGACAAGTCGCAGCAACGTCGCAAGGCGATCAACATGGGAGAGGTCGGTCGACACCGACCGATCGAACAGCCCCGATGGGCGTTCTTCCAGACGATCCCGGAGCTGGATCGCGCCGCCGTGTCGCACGACTCCGTCAAGAACAGTCAGCTCCTGCAGCCGCTGTTCGAGTTCTCCGGCGCCTGTGCCGGCTGCGGCGAGACGCCCTACCTGAAACTGCTCACGCAGCTGTTCGGTGATCGTCTGGTGGTCGCCAATGCCACGGGTTGTTCGTCGATCTACGGCGGCAACCTGCCGACCACGCCGTGGGCGCCGAACGCCAGCGGGCTCGGGCCGGCATGGGCCAACTCGCTGTTCGAGGACAACGCCGAGTTCGGGCTCGGCATCCGGCTCGGAATCGAACACCACCAGCACGAGGCGGCCCGACTCGTGCACGAACTCGAGCAGTCGATCGGGGTGGACCTCGCCCGGGAGTTGATCGAGCACGGCAACCCGACCGAGCAGGGCGTGATCGACCAGCGACGCCGGGTCGTCGAACTGCGCCAACGCCTGACCGGGATCGACGACGAGCGGGCACGCCTGCTGGAATCGATCGCCGACGAGCTGGTTCGCACCAGCACCTGGATCGTGGGGGGTGACGGCTGGGCCTACGACATCGGGTACGGCGGCGTCGACCACGTGCTGGGCAGTGGACGCAACGTGAACCTGCTCGTACTCGACACCGAGGTCTACTCGAACACCGGTGGGCAGGCGTCCAAGGCGACGCCACTCGGCGCGGTCGCCAAGTTCGCCACGGCGGGCAAGGCGACCGGCAAGAAGGACCTGGGAGCGATCGCCCGCAGCTACGGCAACGTGTACGTCGCCCAGATCGCGATCGGTGGCAGCGAGATCCAGACCGTGAAGGCGCTGATGGAGGCCGACGCCTGGGACGGCCCGTCGCTGGTGATCGCCTACTCGACCTGTATCGCCCACGGGATCGACATGACCACGTCGATGAGTCACCAGAAGGACGCCGTCAAGTCGGGCTACTGGCCGCTGTATCGCTACCGCCCCTCCGAGGACGAGCACCAGCATCCGTTCCAGCTCGACTCGGCGGCTCCCAGCATCCCGCTCCGTCAGTTCGCGCTCGAGGAGGGCCGTTACGCCATGTTGGCCCGCTCGGACCCGGCACGGTCGGCCGACATGCTGGACCTGGCGCAGGCGGCGATCGACGAGCGCTGGAGGTACTACGAGCAGCTGGCAGGACTCGAACGTTCGCTCCCGCACCCCCACGATGCCGACGCCGGAGACATCACCGCAGTCGACATCACCGCCGGAGACCGTTCCCGGAAGGACGAACCCGATGCACACGTACCCTGACCTCACCACCAAGTACCTCGGGCTCACGCTCCGGTCCCCGCTCGTGGCTTCGCCGGGGCCGTACACCGGCGATCTCGACCGGCTGACCGAGCTGCAGGATGCCGGAGCCGGGGCGGTCGTGCTGCCGTCGTTGTTCGAGGAGCAGATCGAGCACGAGACGGCCGAGATCGACCGCCTCTTCTCGGTCCATCACGACAGCTCCGGCGAGGCGTCGTCGTTCCTGCCCGAGGTCGACGGGTACAACACGGGACCCGACGCCTATCTCACGCTGGTCGAGGCCGCCCGCGATCGCCTCGACATCCCGGTCATCGCCAGTCTCAACGGCACCAACATCGGTGGATGGATCCGCTACGCGCGCCTGATCGAGGACGCCGGCGCCGATGCCTTGGAGCTCAACCTGTACGCGGTCGCAGCCGATCCCAGTCGCAGCGGGGCATCGCTGGAGGCAGAACAACTCGAACTCGTGGCGCTGCTGACGGGCGAGGTCAAGCTGCCGGTCGCCGTGAAGGTGTCGCCGTACTACTCGTCACTCGCGGCGTTCCTGCTCGGGCTGCAGGACGCAGGCGCTGCCGGTGTGGTGATGTTCAACCGCTTCTACGCGCCCGACCTCGACCCCGAGACGCTCGAAGTCACGCCGCGTATCGCACTCAGCAACCACACCGAACTGCGCGTCCCACTTCGATGGATCGGGATCGCACATGACTTCCTGAAGATCTCGATCGCCGGATCGACCGGCGTCCACGGCGGGATCGATGCCGCCAAGTTGATCCTCGTCGGGGCCGATGTGGCGATGACGACGTCGTGTCTGTTGTTCCACGGGCCCGGATACCTGTCGACGATCGAGTTCGAGCTGCGCGAGTGGATGCAGCACCACGGCTATCACACGGTGGACGAGATGCGCGGCGCCGTCAGCCGCGAAGCGGCGGCCGACCCGTCGGCATACGAGCGCGCCAACTACATCGGCAACCTGACCAACTTCACCAGTCGATTCCTCGGAGGTTCATCCCCGCGCCGACGGATCAGAAGTAGATGATCGCTTCGGCGTTGGCTTCGGCTTGGTCGAGGTCGGCGGTGTAGGCACCGGTCGAGAGGTACTTCCAGCCACCGTCGCACACGATGAACACGATCGTGGCCGACTCGCCGGCCGGAATGCCCGCCGCCACCTTGACGGCACCGGCGAGGGCGGCACCGCTGGAGAGCCCGGCGAAGATCCCGCAGTCGTTGACGAGCCGCCGGGTCCACTCGATCGACTCGCGCGGGCGCACGACGCGCTTGCGGTCCAGCAGCTCGAACCCGTTCCAGTTCTCGAACACGGGTGGGATGTAGCCCTCGTCCATGTTGCGCAGGCCTTCGACGCGCTCGCCGAGCGGCGGCTCGATCGCCACGATCTGGATGTCGGGATTCTGTTCCTTCAGGAACCGGCCGGTTCCCATCAGCGTGCCGCTCGTGCCGAGACCGGCGACGAAGTGGGTGATCTCGGGGACGTCGCGCCAGATCTCGGGCCCGGTGCCCTCGTAGTGGGCGCGGGGGTTGGCGTCGTTGCCGTACTGGTAGATGAAGCACCAGTCGGGGTGGGCGGCGGCCATTTCCTGGGCCCGCTTGACAGCGCCGTTGGAGCCTTCCGGTCCGGGCGTGAGGATCACCTCGGCGCCCATGATCTCGAGCATCTGACGGCGCTCGATCGACACGCTCTCGGGGAGCAAGATCTTGATCGGGTAGCCCTTGAGGCGTGCGATCGCCGCCAACGCGATGCCGGTGTTGCCCGACGACGGCTCGAGGATGGTCTGGCCGGGCAGCAACGACCCGTCCTTCTCGGCAGCCTCGATCATCGCCTTGGCGATTCGATCCTTCACCGACCCGAACGGGTTCTGCATCTCGAGCTTGGCGATGATCCGAACGTTCGGGTTGGGCGACAGGTTCGAGACGTCGACGACCGGCGTGTTGCCGATCAGTTCCAGCACGTTGGCGTGCACCGCGCTCGATTCCCGACATCGCCCCGACTCCCAGATTGCTCGTGTGCGTCGACATGACAGCCTCAACCGACTCTGATTCCAGATGATTCCGATAAATCCGATGTGTGTTATCGACAATCTACACCCGGGACGCAAGTCCGGACCACCCACAGGGACACGAAACGCGCATGACGGACTACCGGCGGGTCACGCCAGTTGGACCGGCTCCTCGGCGATCATGGCGTCCACGATCCGGTAACTGCGCAGATCAGGGGCATCGCGCTTGAGACTGACGATCACGTAGTGCCAACCCGGGTCAGGGGCCTGGGCCACGTCGGTCGGGCTGGGATAGGGCTCGGAGTGGGTGTGGCTGTGGACCACACCGATGATCTCCCAGTCGTGATCGTCGGCATCGTTCTCGGCCCTCAGGTGGTCCTTGGGGTCGATCGTGTAGACCTTCGCCGACGCCGCCACGTTGTGGCACGGGATAGAACCGCTCGACTCGATCGCTCCCCGGCACGCCGGCGATCAAGCCGCACATCTCGAGTGGATACTCGCGGAACGCCAGATCACAGAGGGCGTCGAAGGCGGCACGGTCGAGCACGAGCACGTCGGCAGAGTACCGGGCCGCTCATGTGTCGACGAGTGTCGCCGCACGACGCCGAGCGCACGACGACCATGATCAGCGACCTACGCTCGCCCGATGCCGAGCGAATCAGCCATCGAACGACGCCTCACCGAACTCGGCCTCGTGGTCCCCGATCCGCCCACGCCGGCCGGCATGTACGTGCCGGGCGTCCGCAGCGGCAACCACGTGTACCTGTCGGGCACCGGGCCGAAGCAGGCCGACGGCAGCTACATCACCGGCAAGGTCGGCGCCGAGGTCGACCTCGCCACCGCCCAGCACGCGGCACGGCTGACCGGTCTGGGCCTGCTGGCCTCGTTGCGAGCGGTGATCGGCGACCTCGATCGCGTGGTGCGGTTGGTCAAGGTGCTCGGCATGGTCGACTGCGCGCCCGGATTCACCAACACCCCGGGAGTGATCGACGGGTGCTCCGGGCTGTTCATCGAGGTCTTCGGCGAGGCAGGGCGTGGCGCCCGGTCGGCGGTGGGTATGTCGGCGTTGCCGTTCGGCATCTGCGTCGAGATCGAGGCGATCTTCGAGGTCCGCGACTGAACCGGCCCGATCGCTCCTGATCGTCACGGGTAGCCTCGACAGTCCCATGGCCAAGACGAAGAAGGCGAAAGGCGCGCCGCCCGGAACGAAGCTGATCGCCAGCAACCGTCAGGCGCGCCGCAACTACGACATCGGCGAGGTGCTCGAAGCGGGTGTGCAGTTGATGGGCAGCGAGGTCAAGGCGATGCGCGACTCTCAGGTCCAGCTCTCCGACGCCTACGCCCGCATCCGAGATGGTGAGGTCTGGCTGGAGGGTGTGCACGTCGCCCCGTACGCATTCGCCACCAGCTGGGGCGCCCACGACCCGGACCGGCCCCGCAAGTTGCTGTTGCACCGCGACGAGATCAAGCAGCTCAAGACCCAGATCGATCTGGAACGGGTGTCGTTGGTGCCGATGAGCCTGTACTTCCGCGACGGCCGGGTGAAGGTCGAGATCGGCGTCGGCAAGGGCCGCAACAAGGCCGACAAGCGTCAGGCGATCGCCGCCCGCGACGCCGAGCGCGATGTGCAGCGCGACATGGGCCGACGCCTCAAGTACGGCGGCTGACTCACGTCGGCGGCGTCGTTGTCCGTAGTGTCGCCGCCATGTCCGACGCCCACGACATCAGCGCTCCACCCGTCACGATCCACGGCACGATCGATCCTCGATTCGAGGCGATCGAACCGATCCTGAGTGACAGCATCGCCAGCGGCAACGACCGTGGCGTGTCGGTTGCGGTCACGATCGACGGCGAGTTCGCGGTGGACGCGTGGGGTGGGTTCGCCGACCTCGAGTCCACGCAGCCGTGGGAGCGCGACACGATCACAAATGTGTGGTCGTCGACCAAGACGATGACCAACCTGACGGCGTTGATGCTCGCCGACCGCGGGGCGATCGATCTCGATGCGCGGGTCGCCGAGTACTGGCCCGAGTTCGCTGCCAACGGCAAGCAGGACGTACTCGTCCGGCATCTGCTGGCGCACACGTCGGGCGTGAGCGGGTGGGAGCAGCCGATCACGGTCGAGGACCTGTTCGACTGGGAGCTCTCGACCTCCCGTCTGGCGGCCCAGGCACCCTGGTTCGAGCCCGGCTCGGCGGCGGGATATCACGCCATCACGCAGGGGCATCTGGTCGGCGAGGTCGTGCGCCGTGTCGATGGGCGCACGCTCGGCACCGTGTTCTGCGAGGAGTTGGCCCAGCCGCTGGGCGCCGACTTCCACATCGGGCTGCCTGCCGAGCACGACCATCGGGTGTCGCCGTACACGGTGCCGCACGTCCACCCGCTCGCCGAGTCGCCCGACCGCGACGTGCAGTTCAAGACGTTCACCGGGCCGCTGGTGGCCGGCGAAGCATCGTGGACCGAGGCCTGGCGTCGAGCCGAGATCGGCGCCGCCAACGGGCACGGCAACGCCCGGGCGATGGCCGCCGTACAGTCGATCGTGTCGAACGGCGGCACGCTCGGCGGCCGGCAGTACCTCTCCCCCGCCACGATCGACCGCATCTTCGAGGTCCAGTTCGACGGTGTGGACCTGGCGCTCGGAGCCCCGCTCGTGTGGGGCATCGGGTACGGGCTCCCCTCGCCCACCACGGCGCACTTCATCCCGCACACCGGGCGGATCGCCTTCTGGTGCGGCTGGGGTGGGTCGATCGTCCTCAACGACCTCGATCGGCACATGACGATCACCTTCGCCATGAATCAGAACGGGGAGGGCGTGGTCGGCAAGAACACCACGTGGTCGCTCGTCCAAGCGATCTACGCCGCCCTGGACTGACCGTCCGAGCGCTGCTCGCCGCTCGCCCGGACCGGATCAAGCAGCCGCGCAGCGTCTCGTCCCACATCGCCAACCTCGACCAGCCCGGCCGGAGCAGGACCAGCACGCAACCCACGCGGTCACACATCAGGCGATCGACACGTCCTTCGACCAACACCCTGACCGTCCGAGCGCTGCAGGACAGAACCAGATCAAGCAGCCGACGAACGCCTCGTCCCGCGTCACCAACCTCGACCAGCCCGGCCGGAGAGGACCGGCACGCAACCCACGCGGTCACACATTCAGGCGATCGACACGTCCGTGGACAACGTCAGCCGATTCAGAGTCGGTCGCCGATCCAGCTGTACAGGCCGAGCAGCTTGCCTGCAAGCATCAGCGCTGCCACCACCATCACAGCCCGGATCAGCCGCTCGCCACCCTTGACCGCGGCGTGGGCGCCGACCCACCCCCCGGCCGTGAGCCCGAACGCCAGCACGATCGCCGGCACCCAATGCACCTTGCCCTGCACGATGAAGACCGGCAGGGCCACGGCGGTCAACGCCAGGTTGGAGACGACCTTGATGTTGTTGGCCTCCAACAAGGAATAGCCGGCCCGGGTGAGCAGCGCCAGCATCACCAGACCAACACCGGCCTGGACGGCCCCTCCGTACAGACCGACCACGGCGAACACGGCGACCGTGACCGGGAGCGGCCACGGGTCTGCGTCGACTCGGATCGTGGGTTTGCGGACCGACAGGAAGATCACCGGCAGCATGGCGATCCCGAACACGCGCTCGAACGTGTCATCGGTGAACTGGGTGATCCCGTACGACCCGATCAGCGACCCGACAACGATCGGCAGCAGGATCGGCCAGGCGCGAGACAGGCCGCGCACGCCGAGCTTGCGGAACGCCGTGGCGGCAGCGGCGTTCGAGGTCAGGATGCCGACGCGGTTGGAACCGTTGGCAGCGTTGCCGGGTACCCCGGCCAGCACGAGCAGGGGCACCGTGAGGATCGACCCGCCTCCGGCATTGGCGTTGATGAAGCCGGCCGCCGCTCCTCCGCCGATCAACAGCAATGCCTCCCACCAGTGCACCGGTCGATCGTGACACGCCGCGAGGGGTTCTCCACAACGGCACGCTGATTCGGCGGGAGGTCAGGTCGGTCTGCGAGGCTCATGCGATGAGCGAATTCGACATCGACGCAATCGTGGCGATCGACGTGCACACCCACGCCGAAGTCTCGGCGGTCACCGGCTGCGGTGCCCTGTCGCCCGAGTTGGCGGAGGCTGCCGACCGATACTTCGCCAACACGCATTCGCATCGCCCGCCGGCGTCGGAGATGGCGCAGTACTACCGCGAGCGCAAGATGATGGCGGTCGTGTTCACGGTCGACGCCACCACGGCGATGGGCGTGCCGCCCGTGCCCAACGACGAGATCGCCCAGGCCTGCGCCGACAACCCCGACGCCTTGATCCCGTTCGGTTCGGTCGACCCGAACATGGGCCAGGTCGCGGTCAACGAGGTGCACCGGCTGGTTCGCGAGCACGACGTGAAAGGGTTCAAGTTCCATCCGTCGGTGCAGCGCTTCTACCCGAATGATCCGGCCGTGTATCCGGTCTACGAGGCGATCGCCGAGCACGGCAGGATCGCCCTGTTCCACACCGGCCAGACCGGGATCGGGGCCAACCTGCCCGGTGGCGGTGGGATCAAGCTCAAGTACTCGAACCCGATGTACATCGACGATGTGGCGGCCGACTTCCCGGGGCTCAAGATCATCATGGCCCACCCGTCGTTCCCGTGGCAGGACGAGGCGCTCTCGGTGGCGACCCACAAGCAGGACGTGTACATCGACCTGTCGGGGTGGTCGCCCAAGTACTTCCCGGCCAACCTGGTGCGGTATGCCAACACGATCCTGCAGGACAAGGTGCTGTTCGGGTCGGACTTCCCGCTGATCACGCCGGATCGTTGGATCAAGGACTTCGAGACGCTCGAGATCAAGGACGCCGTGCGCCCCAAGATCATGAAACTCAACGCCGCCAAACTGCTCGGCCTGATCTGACGAGCCAACGCCGGCCCGCTTCCCGACGGGACCCGTTTCCGAACTGCACCAAAGCGGATTCACGACCACCCCTGCACGCCAGGGCGCTTTGGTGCAGCTCAGACCCGCCACCCGCGGAGCCCTCGTTTCTGAAGTGCACCAAAGCGGATTCACGGCCGCCCGCGAGTGTGAAGGCGCTTTGGTGCACTTCAGAAACGAGCCGGCGATGTCGCCGATCGGCGCTCGGCCTCAGGCGATCCGCAACGAGCGTCGACGGACACTCGTCCACACGGCGATCAGCTCATCCACCGTGGCCAGAAGTCGCTGATCGACGTCGGCATCGGTGATTCGGCAGACGGTCCAACCCACTCGCGTCATCAAACGGTCGCGACGTTTGTCGGCCTGGATATCGAGCCGACCACCGTGAAACGTCACGTGGTCGACCTCGATCGCGAACCGAATCTCGGTGTCGGCGAGGTCGGCGATCGCGATCGAACGGTCGTCGAGCACCACGGTTACCTGGCGATCCAGTTCCAATCCCTCAACCTTCAGGGCTCGCCACAATCGGAGTTCGAGATCCGAGTCGACGGGCCGCAGCCACGCCGGCCGAGCATCGAGCACCCGGCCGAGACGCACCGAACCTGCTCTGCCGGGTGCGGCGAATGCCCGAGCCGCTCGGCGTGCGGCGCCGACGGTCGTCGTGCCGCGCTGCAGCATCTGCTCGAACACGGACTCGAGCGTCTCGTCGTCGAGGTACCAAGCGAGATCGCACAACAGCCTCAACGGCTTCAGCAATCGCAGCCCTCCACGGTGCACGATGTCCGATGGAACGAGCAGGTCGGTGCGGTGGCCGTTGACGCCGTGGAGACGCACTGACCGATGGCCGAGCACGTGAACATCCTCCGTGTGAACCTTTCGAAACCCCCATAGTCGAGCACACGTAGGACCAGAGAGCACGCACTCCGGGGCAGCGAGCAGCGCCGCCAGGCAACGTTGCTCGAATGTGATCGGGCTTGCCGCAAGGCGATACACGCCGCGATGAACCACGACCAGCGCACCGCTATCGAGCGCCGCCAATCTGGCTCGTCCGGTGAATCCAGCCAGATCGAGTTGCGTCGCCGTGAGCAACCCACGTTGCTCGTTCGACTGATGGATCAGCGTTCGTGGGATCGGACGCATGTGCACCCCTTCTCAGTAAGACGGAAGGGGAAGCCGGGCCATCACGATACCTAAACACCCGTCGCCAGACACTCGTCGCTTCCGAAGTCCACCAAAGCGGTCTCACGTCCGCCGGTGTTTGCCAGGGCGCTTTGGTGCAGCTCGCACACGTCGGCCGACCAGGACCCCGTTTCTGAAATGCACCAAACGGAACTCACGACCGCCGGTGTTCGCCAGGGCGCTTTGGTGCAACTCGCACACGTCGGCCGACCAGGACCCCGTTTCTGAAATGCACGAAACGGGATTCACGACCGCCCGGTGTTCGCCAGGGCGCTTTGGTGCAACTCACGTGCGGTGGGTGGGGTGAGGCAGACTGGCGGGCATGAGGCTTGCCACCATTCGCACTGCTGACGGGAACCGGTGCGTTCGCATCGATGAGGACGCTGCCGTCGAGACCGGCCACGCCGACGTAGGAGCGCTGTTGGCCGAATCGGGCTGGCGTGACGTCGGCGCCGCCGCCGACGGGGCGCGTCACGATCTCGACACGCTCGACTACGCCACACTCATCCTCAATCCCGAGAAGGTGATCTGCGTCGGGCTCAACTATCTCGATCACATCGCCGAGACGGGCCGCACACCACCCACCCACCCGACCTTGTTCCCCAAGTACGCCCGGTCGCTGACCGGCGCCTACGACGCGATCCCGATGCCGGACGACGACGAGTCGACCGACATCGACTGGGAAGCAGAACTGGGCCTCGTGATCGGGGCGACCGTGCGCCGCGCCACCACCGAGCAGGCCGACGCTGCGATCGCCGGCTACACCGTGGTCAACGACATCAGCGTGCGTGACTTCCAGTACCACACCACCCAGTTCATGCCGGGCAAGGCGTGGGAGGGTTCGACGCCGGTCGGGCCGCACCTCGTGACCGCCGAACCGGGCGACCTGGCGCACTTCCCGATCGAGTGCATCGTCGACGGGCAGGTGATGCAGAGCTCGAACACCAAGGAATTGTGTTTCGGACCGATCGCCCTGATCCAGTACATCTCGACGTTCATCACGCTCGTGCCGGGCGACCTGATCGTGACCGGCACGCCGAGCGGTGTCGGTCATGCCCGAGATCCGAAGGTGTTCATCCGGCGCGGCCAGACCGTCGTGACCCGCATCGACGGCATCGGCGAATGCCGCAACCTGTGCCTCTGATCGCCGGACGAACGAGCCGGGCCTCCCGCTGACCCGCTCGACAACAGATCTGTCTCCATCGTGCCACACTCGCCCCGTCGCCGGGCGCAGGTCGCAGGTCGCAGGTCATTGTCGCAGAGGACCAAGGCCCCTGTTGTGACCACCCCCATCGGCACATCATGGTTGTCAGAGGTTCGTGAATCGAATCACGAACCTGACAACGAAAGGGGTTGCCATGAGGAAGCGCCTGGGAGTTATCGGGGTGATGCTGATCGTCGCAGGATTCGTCTTTGCGATCGCGGCGGGTGTCGCCTACAGCAAAGTGCAGAAGGGGTACGACTCGCTGCAAGCCTTCAGCGAAGTCCAAAACGTCACCCTCAGCTACAACGATCAAGGCCAGCTCGTGGACCGCGGTGAGACCGCCGGTGCCGACGCCATCATGGCGACGCTGACCGACGAGTGGAAGTACCCGGTGGTGAAGAGCGACTTCGATCCCAAGGATCCGCTCGTGAACACCGCCTCGGAGTACATGTACCAAATGGCGACGATCGTCCACCACGTGACGTTCGGTACCCAGACCGTGGTGCTGGATGAGCCGGTCGACTACAACGGCGTGACCTACGCCGCCGGTGATCCGATCGAGTTCGCTGTCGACGGCCGCTACTGGAGCGCCTTCGACCGCACCAACCCGGTCGAGGCAGCCGCTCGTGAGCAGGCGTGGACCGGCACGGTGCACGGCTTGGTCGGTGAGCTCGGAGTCGGCACGGTCACCCACAGCACGCTCCAGATGGGGCTGGCACTGGCCGGATTGTTCGGCGGGCTCGGACTGATGTTCATGCTCACCGGCGGGGGCCTGGTGTGGGCCGCCCGCGGCAAGGAGTTCCAAGTGCCTGACACGGTTCCCGAGCACATGGTGAACGAGGTCAAGACAGGCACCCTGCAAAGGATCTGACGGCGCACGATCCGATCACCGGATCACCGTCGGTAACCCCGGGTGGGTTCCTCCCCTTCGTACGAGGGAGCGAGGAACCCACTCGGGGTTTTCGCGTTTCGCCACTAGGGTGAGCGGCTACATACCGAATACACGGGGCTGACTGGTTTCGACATCAGATCTGTTGTTCGGGTTTGCGACCCGAGTTGCTCAGACTCGCTAAACGGGGCACACACAAAGAATTGCCAACGAGCAGTTCGCTCTCGCCGCCTGATTTTCAGGTGAGTGGAGAGTCATCGTGAGCAGTAATGCCGCACGGGGCCGATCCACCGCAGCCCGGCAACAGAAGCGGGGGATGGCTGCAGGAAAGACTGCTGACGGCGAGAAAGACCGCTGACGGTTCGGAAAGACGAATCGGGGCCCGCCGAGTGATCGGGGGGCAGCTGACCCGCTAGTGCGACAACGTCAGTCGCAAGGTCGGGAATGGTCGTAGCGGGTCCGTGCACTGGCTGGTGGACGGGGGTTCGATTCCCCCCAGCTCCACGAAACGTGCCATCGACCGGACTCGACCGCTGTGGTCTCGCCGGTCGCTGTCGCGGAGACTTCCTTCTGTGACACCTGGAGAGCCACCCGAGAGGAGCAGGTCCAATGATCACGGTGTCGAACCGGGAACTGGTGGTCACGATCGATGAATCGCTGGGGGGCGAGATCCGACAGATCGAGTTCGACGGCGACCCGGTCCTCGCCTTCGACGACTGGCCGGCGCCGGTGAGGGCGTCGCGAAGTTGTACCTATGGTGACGCCAAGCTCGACTGGCTCTCGGAATATCGCGGCGGCTGGCAACTCCTCATCCCCAACGCCGGAGCCGCATGCGAGGTCGATGGTCTTCCGCTTCCGTTCCACGGGGAGTGGTCACGAACCCAGGTCGACGTCGTCGATGTTTCCCCGACATGTGTCTCGATGGAGTCGGGAACGCGGCTTCCGTTCGTGGTCCGGCGTCAGGTCTGCGTGCTCGACAGCCCGGCGCGGGTCACGATCACGACGACGATCTCGAACTGCTCCGAGCAAACGCAACCCTTCCTGTGGGGTGAGCACCCGGCCTTCTTCGCCGCCCCTGGTGACCACATCGATCTCTCTCCCGGTACCGTCGTCAACGCTGCCGACGAGCTCCAACACGACGCCGTGTGGCCGAAGAGCACGCTCGGCGAGCCACTTCTCGATCGGGTGCCATCCACCCGTCCGCTCGAGAGCGTGCACTACCTGCCGAATCGGCCAGAGGGTTGGGCTGCGCTCCGTCGCGACCACCTCGGCGTCGCACTCGTGTGGGACGTCGCCGACTTCCCCCACCTCTGGCTCTGGCGCGAACTCGGAAGCACTGGATTTCCGTTCTACGGCAGGACCTCGATCGTCGCACTCGAGCCTGCCTGCTCATGGCCCGGCGACGGGCTGGCGGCTTCGATCGAACGCGGCCAAGCTCACTGGCTGGCCGGCGGCGCGAGCCGCACGACCTCAGTCACGCTCATTCCCTTTCGACCCGACGGTAGAGCGGTCGTCGGAGCCGACCAGGAAGGAGCGGTCCGCTTCGCCGAACGGCACGTTTGAGGGTCGGCCATCTCCGACCACACCGAGCGACAACCGGCATTCCGGAGTGTTCTGTCGACCCGAGGTTCGATCGAGCAGCGGAGGTCGGTGTTCAGAAGACGATCAGTCCGCGGGCCTGTTCACCGGCGGCCAGCGACCGGAAGGCCTCGTCGGCTTGGTCCAGGTCATAGCGCTTGGTGACGAGTTCCTCGATCTTGAGCCGCCCGGCCATCGCCAGATCGACCATCTTCGGGAATTCGACCATCGGGTTGCTGCTGCCGTACCGGGACCCGACAATGCGACGTTCGCCCGACATCAGCAGGGCCGGGTCGACCGGGAACGTCTGGCCCGTGCCGGGAAGGCCGAGCACCACCTCGACACCCTGCTTGGCGAGGATCTCGAGGCCCTGCTGCATCGCGCTCGTGGCTCCGACCGCGACGATGCTGGCGTCGACACCGTGACCGGTGAGTCGCATGACCTCCTCGAACAGGTCCTGTTTGGTCGGATTGATCGTGTGGGTCGCGCCGAACTCCCGTGCGATCTCCAACTTGTTGTCCAGCACGTCGACGCCGATGATTGGGTACGCGCCCGTCGCCACGGCGCCCTGCACCGCGTTGAGTCCGACGCCGCCGCAGCCGAAGATCGCGACGCTCTGTCCGGCGCGGAGCGCAGCCGAGTTCACGACCGAACCGAAGCCGGTGGTGACCGAACACCCGATCAGCGCCGCCAGCTCGAGCGGGAAGTCGGGCCGCACCCACACCGCGCCCGCCTCGGGGACGATGATGTAGGGGCCGTACGTCGCGGGTCCATAGTGGTAGACGTCCTGGCCCTGATAGTGGAACCGGGTCGTTCCGCCCGCCATCTTGCCGATCGGCGGCGTGTTGAGGCACAGCGACGGGAACCCCAACGCGCAGTACTTGCACGCCCCGCAGTCGGGCGCCCAGGAGATGATGACGTGGTCGCCGGGCTTGAGGTTGTTGCATCCCTCACCTACGGCGTCGACGATGCCCGAGCCTTCGTCGCCGAGGACGATCGGCATCGGGATGCCGGTGTGCGAACCGTCGTAGGCGTGCAGGCAGCTATGGCAGACGCCCGTCGCCACCATCTTGACGCGAACTTCGCCGAACCCCGGCTCGTCGAGCTCGATCTCCATCATCTGCATCCGCTCGTTCGGCTTGAGCAGGACTGGTGCCGTCATCAACATGTGGTTCGTCCTTGTCCGAGAAGGCGAACGCTGGGCCGCACCGACGCGGTCCGCATCCCCATCTCCGTTCGCCTGAGCCGCCGGCTCCCCGCCGATCGGACACCAGGATTTCTCGTATGCTGAGTGGAGAGTAGCATATGAGAACTCCGGCGAACAAGGCCGGCGGCTCTCCCCGATGATCGACCCGAGCTGATCGGACCGTGCGATGACACCTGTGACCACCGCAGAACTCGTAGTCGACTCGGCCTGCCTCCTCGGAGAGGGTCCCACGTGGGATGCCAGCAGAGGCCGACTGCTCTGGCTCGACATCGAGGCGCGAACCCTGCACCAGCTCGACCGCGACGCCACGCACACCTCGGTCCAGCTCGACGCCCGCTGCACGACGGTCGTGCCCGGTGCGGGTGGCGGCTTGATCGCCGCCGCTGACTGCGCCGTGACCCACCTCGACGAGCGCGGTCGGCTCGGGCCGGCGATCGCCCTGCTCCCCCGCGCCGGCGACGGCGTCACCAACGATGGACGGTGCGATCCCTTCGGTCGCCTCTGGGTCGGTACCGTCGACCGTTCCGGCGGCCGACTGGCTGGGCTGTTCTGCGTGTCCCGAGACGGCAGCGTCGCCACCGTGCGCACCGACGTCGGACTCTCCAACGGCATCGACTGGAGCCCTGACGGCCGCACCGCCTACTACGTGGACTCGTCCGCCCACTGCATCCAGCGTCTGCACCTCGACGACCTCGGGCTGCCCATACGCGTCGATGTCCTCGCCGACATCGACGCCATCCCCGACGGCCTGACGGTCGACGCCGACGGGGGCGTGTGGGTCGCGCTCTGGGACGGCGGCGCCGTCCACCGCTACCGGCCCGACGGGCGACTCGATCGAGCGGTCGCGGTGCCCGGTGGATTCGTGACGAGCTGCGCATTCGGCGGCGACAGCGGCAGCACGCTGTACATCACGACGGCACGCATCGACCTACCCGTGCACCAGCTGCGCGAGCACCCGCACGCAGGCGGCTTGTTCGCTGCCGATGTCGGGATCACCGGGCGCGGGTACACCGACTTCGGTGCCGCCGAACGCGGTGCGTGACCCGAGCCAGGCACACACGGGCGCGTCGGCGCTCCACCGCTTGAACGGCTCCCAGTGCTCGACGACTGCGAGGTCGGCGCGGGCCGCGAACCTCAGAGCCCCCCACTCGTCCCGACCGGGCACGGCGCGCTCCGGGTTCGATCGGCTGCACGCCGCACCAGCGGGTCGAGCACGTCCTCGATGCTGATCGGCCCCGCGACCACGAGGTAGCCGTCGTCGTGGAACCGTTCGACCTGTTCGGCCGTGAGTCCTGTCAAGTCCTGTGCTCTTCGTTCTCGGCGAACCGCCGGTTCAATGCATGACCCAGCCGCCGTCGACCGTGATCGCCTGGCCGGTGACGAACGACGACCGCTCCGATGCGAGGTGCACCACCATCTGGGCGACGTCGCGCGGCACGCCGCGCCGCTTGATCGACTGGAGCGCGAACAACATGTCGGCCACCTCGTCGGGATCGCCGTAGACCCACTCCGACGGCGTCTCGATCGCACCGACGACGATCGCATTGACCCGTACCCCCTGCTCACCGAGCTCTCGTGCCAGGGAGCGCGTGAAGCCGAGCTGCGCCGCCTTCGACGTGACGTAGTGCAGGTTGCCCGTGCGTCCGAGCAAAGCGGTGACAGAGGACATGTTGATGATGCTGCCGCCACCGCTGGCGAGCATCGACGGGACAACCGCACGGGCGCAGATCGCACCGCCGACCACGTTGACGGCCATGACCTCCATCCACTCGCTCGGCTCGATCTCGTGCCACGGGCGCGACGACGCGACCGACGTGGCGGCGTTGTTCACCAGCACAGTGATCGGTCCGAGCTCACGTTCGACACGGGCGACCATCGCTGCGACAGCGACCTCGTCCGACACATCGGCCATCACGGCGCGCGCCGTGCCGCCGGACGCAATGATGTCGGCCACGACCGCTTCCGCCTCGGACCGCGTCGATTCGTCTCGGTAGTTGACGGCCACCGCTGATCCCGCCGCGGCAAGCGCGCTGGCGACAGCGGCACCGATGTTGCGACCGGCGCCGGTCACGATCGACACGCCACCAACCTCAGCGGTGTCCGCGTCGGCCGTGCGGGCCGGTGCCGGCGGCGCGCTCACGCCGCCACCTCGTCACTCGGCGGCAGGCACATGATCGCTTCGAGTGCTCCGGCGAACCGCAGCGGCCCCGCATCGAACGGGACGACCCACGTGTCGCCCGACGCGATCGGCGCGTCGCCGTCGTCCCACGCCAGCCGGCCCGCACCAGCCGTGATCACCAGCACGGCGAAGCCGGGGTCGGCCAGTGCGACCGTGCCGTTGCAGCGCACCCGCCGAGCAGCGAAGAACTCGTCGGCGGCCGGAGGGAACAGATCGAGCACCGTGCCGCCAGGTTGCACCGAGTGCTCCACCGGCTCCGGCAGCAGCGCAGCCAGCCGATCGCCGCGGTAGCCCCCGAGGTCGAAGCAGGTGAGGGCGACGTCCCAACCGAGGCCGAGCGTCGCCTGCTGCTCGTCGAGGCCGAACGACTCGTACTCGGCGATCACCGAGAACGACGTGGGTTCCTGCAGTTCGGTGAGCAGCACCCCCGGCCCGATCGAGTGCGGGAGGCCGGCGGGCACATACACCACCTGGCCTGCGTGCACCTCGACCGCGTTCATCGCCGCCAGCATCGAGCTGACGTCCTGCTGGTCGACCCACCGGCGGAGCGTGGTGATGTCGACGTCGTCGCTCAGCCCGAGCCACACCGTGGCGCCGGGCGCGGCGTCCAGGATGATCCACCCCTCCGTCTTGCCGAACAGGCTGCCGAGGTGGTCGGCGCCGAAGGCACGCGTGGGGTGGCAGTGCACCGGCAGACGTTCACCGGCATCGAGCAGCTTGACGAGCAGGCCGCTGTCGCCACCGAACCGGGCGGCGAGCGCCGAGCCGAGCCAACCGACCGGGTCGGCGCCGACCAGGTCGAGCAGCACCTGACCGTCGACGGTGGTCGACAATCCGGCATCGCGGGGGCCGTCGGGGCCGACGATCGATGCCGGCAACCGGCACAGCGACGCGACCCAGTCCTCTGGGCCTGGCGCGCCGCGAACCTGACCTCGGAACCGGTCGATGCCGGCGCCACCTTCGTAGTACACAGGCACGCGGTTGTCGGGCAGTCGGAGCGGGCAGGTCATGTCGCGAGCTCACACATCAGCGGTCGAACACCACGATCGAGCGGGCCGTGGATCCGGACGGCATGGCAGCGAAGCCCTCGTTGATCTCGTCGAGCGAGAACCGACCCGACACGAGCGAAGCGAGATCGAGTTGGCCGCGCATGGCCAGGTCGACGTACCTCGGCAGATCGACGCTTGGCCGCAGCGATCCGACCGATGATGTCAGGATCGCGATCTCGCGAGGGATCAGGTCGGCCGGCGTGATCGAAATCGTCGTGTGCTGGGACGGGATACCGACCAACACGACCGTGCCGCCATTCCCGACCATCGCCATGCACGACTCGGCGACGCTCGGCACCCCGCTCGTCTCGAAGACGAAGTCGGCCCCGCCGCCCGTCAGCTCGCGCACGGCGTCGATCGCGGATGTGGACGACGAATCGACGAGCGATGTGGCGCCCATCGCCCGCGCGAACTCGAGCTTGCCGGGGACGATGTCGACGGCGATGATCTGCGACGCACCGGCGATCCGGGCACCTTGCACGGCGTTGAGCCCGACCCCACCGACGCCGGTCACGACGACCGTCGCCCCGGCAGGCAGCTTGGCGGTGTTGAACACCGCGCCGAGACCCGTCGCCACCGCGCAGCCCACGATCGATGCGGTGTGGAGATCGACGTCGGGGTCGATCTTCACGACCGCGTGCTCGTGAACGAGCAACAACTCGGCGAAGGCGCTCAGCTGCCCGTACTGGTGGACCGGCGTCCCGTCCGCCAGCCGCAGACGTTGCTCGTCGTGCGGCTGGGCGGTCGTGGTTCCGGTTGGTGCAGATGATCGGTCGCCCGCTCACGCAGTACCGGCACTCGTGGCAGCCGCCGCCTGCACATCCGAGCACATGGTCCCCGACCTGCACGCTCGTCACCTCCGATCCCACTGCCTCGACGACACCGGCCACCTCGTGACCGAGGATGGTCGGGACGGGGTGCGGCAAGAGCCCGTCCAGGAAGAGCAGGTCGCTGTGACACAGGCCGGCGGCCACGGGCCGGACCAACACCTCCCGACCTCTCGGCTTCGCAACGGCGATGCCTTCGACCTCCATCGGCAACCCAACTGCGCGCATCACGGCAGCACTCACCATCGTCGTTTCCTCCATGTCGTTGTTCCGAGCGTCGTCATCGGGTCATCGGGTTCGACGAGGGGCTTCAGGTCGGCAGTTGCCCACCCGCGAGCGAGATGGCTGAGATTCTGCGGCGTGTTGATGACAACGCCGTCGACACCGATCTGGGCCGCGAAGCGGAGGACCCTGTCGTCGATGCGTCGAACCGCGCCGAGGGCGTGCTTCATGAGCGTCGGCTCCAACGTTGCTCGACGCCGGGGCGGTCGAGGACGTCCGAGCGGAGCGTCCCGCCGATGCCTGGTTGCGTGGGCGGCAGGAGCTTGCCGTTGACGAGCTCGATCGGGTCGTCCAGGTACTCGGGATAGACGACTCGCAGGTAGCCGCGCACGACCTCCTGATAGCTGGCGTTCGTCGAGCTCAGGGCGAGGTGAATCCCGGCGAGCAGCGTGAACGGTCCGGTGCAGTCGTGGAACGTCACCGGGAGCCGCGCCGCGTCGGCGAGGGCGATGATCCGGCGCGCCTCGGTGATCCCGCCGCACCATGTGGGGTCGATCATGACGTGGTCTACGGCGCCACTGCGGATCATCGGCGCGTACTCGAACCTCGTCATGAGGTATTCGCTCGCCAGCACGGGGATCGACGTCGACCGCTTGAGCTCGGCGAGCGCCTCCGGGCTGTCGGCGAGGATCAGATCCTCGATCCACGCCGGCTCGTACGGCTCGAGGCCGTTCGCGATCGCCTTGGCGGCAGCGAGCGACCAGAACCCGTGACCCTCCGCCATGACGTCGATGCGTCGACCCACCGCTTCGCGGATGAGTCGGAACGGTTCCAGACCCCGTGTGAGGTCGGCGTTGGTGATGACCGTGCCGCCCCGCTCCTTGGCGATCTCGTCGAAGGGCCAGATCTTCATGCCGGCGAAGCCCTCGTCGATCAGCTCCTGGGCGAGCTCGGCCGGCCGATCGAGGAAGCCCGTCAGGTCGTCGTACCGGCCGGCTGCGGAGACATCGCCGTACCCGGGGCGCCAGCCCCGACCGTACGTCGGGCCGGCGCAGGTGTTGTAGGTCGGTACCGACGGGGACACAGGGCCGCCCAGCACGTTGTAGAGCGGCATCCCTGCTGCCTGCGCGACGAGGTCCCATACGGCGACGTCGACCGCGGACAAGGCGCGGAGCTCGAGGCCCTTGCCACCGAACTTCGCCGCCGCGCGGTACGCGGTGTCCCACAGTGCCTCCGGAGCGGTCGCATCCATCCCCATGACGAGCGGTGCGAGGAACTCGTGGATGTAGGTGCTCACCGCGCGAGGCGTGTAGTACGTCTCCCCGTGCCCGACCAGCCCGCTGTCGGTGTGGATCCGCACGAGGACCAGCGACGGCAGGGGCGACTGCTCGCCCGGGACGATCGTCTCGATCGCAACGATCTTCATGGCAGCCCGATCATCCGTCTGCGGTGTGCTGGTTGACCACGTAGTTCGCGGCGCCCTGCGTCCCGACAGCATCGGCGAGGATCTCGTCGACGGCTGCGAGATCGCTGGCGGACAGCGGGCTGGTGACGGCTCGCACGTTCTCCTCGACCTCGCCTGGCGTGCACATCCCCGCCAGCGCCGTCGCCACGTGGCTGTTCCGCACCACCCAGGCGATCGCCAGCTGCGGCAGGGTCAGACCGATCGCCTCGGCGTGCCCCGCGAGCCGAGTCGCGACCCGGATGTTGTGACGCAGGTTGTCGCCGGCGAACAGGGGAAGGCCGAACACGTCGCCCTTGGATCGCCAGTCGTCGTCGGGGAGCACCAGGTCCTCGTCCCAGGCACCTGAGAACAGACCGTGGCACAGCGCGCCGTACGTCATCAGACCGATCCCGAGCTCGGCGCAGCGCGGGATCATCGCCACCTCCACGCGTCGGTCGAGCATGTTGTAACCGACCTGCTGCACCTCGACCAGCCCGTACTGCCGGTATTCGTCCAGTTGATCGACGGTGAAGTTCGACACGCCGACGGCGCCCACCTTGCCAGATGCGACCAGCTCGCCGAACGCCGCCATCGAACCTTCCGGCGACCCGTTCGGGTCGGGGACGTGGATCAACAGGACATCGAGCCGGTCGGTGCCGATCCGGCGAAGACTTTCCTCAGCTGAACGGACGATGTCGTCGTGGTTCGACGTGGTCACCCACGTCTCCGCCTCGTAGTCCCAGTGGACGGCACACTTCGTCACCACGACGGCCTCGTCGCGACGCGAGCCGAGGGCTGTTCCGAGGACGACTTCGGCGTGTCCATTGCCATAGGCAGGTGCCGCGTCGAACAAGGTCACGCCGAGGTCGAGCGCGCCGCGGATCGCGCCGACCGCCTCGTCGGTACTGACCGTGCCGTAGTCACCGGCACGCTGCGTGCCGCCGATCGGCCACATTCCGAAACCGAGCACCGATCCGCTGATACCCGTGTTCCCTAGTTGCCGATACTCCATCGCGACTCCCTTCCCGTGAGCGTGTCGTGACGAACCTCCGCCTGCGAGGCGGAGCGGGTGAGCGTCATCGCCGCGCCTTCTCTTCCGGCTACAGGCTGGCGAGCCGCGCAGCCGCAAGTAGCGCCGCTGTGTAGGAGGACTCCGGACGCGTGAGCACAGCATCGGTGCGGCCCGACTCGACGATCCGGCCGTCTCGCATCACGATGATTTCTTCGCACATCCGACTCACCACACCGAGGTCGTGCGACACCATGACGAGCGTCAGCCCAAGTTCGTCGCGCAGATCCATCAGGAGGTTGAGCACCTGGGCCTGCACCGAAACGTCCAAGGCGCTGACCGGCTCATCGGCATAGAGGATCGTCGGATCGACAGAGAGCGAGCGGGCGATGCCGACCCGTTGCAACTGGCCTCCGGAGAGCTGGTGAGGAAATCGCGGCAGCACCTCGCGGCCGAGCCCCACCTTTTCGAGCGAGACGATCAACTCGTCGTCATCCGGCTTGCGACCCTGCAAGGCCCGCATCGGTTCCCCGAGAGAGCGCCGGATCGTCATTCTCGGGTCGAGCGAGCGACGCGGATTCTGGAAGACGATCTGGTTCTTCCGACGCAGCTCTTTCGACGCTTCCCCTCGGAACTCGCCGATCTCCCGCCCCTCGAAGCGCACCGACCCGCGTTGATGACGAAGCAAGCCGCACATGACCCGGATCAGCGTCGATTTCCCGGAGCCCGACTCCCCCACGATGCCGAGCGTCGAGCCCGCGTTTACGCTGAGCGAGATGTCGCACAGCGTCCAACCTTCGTCACCGGCGCCGAGGCGAGCCCACGGGTAGTGAAAGTTCATGTCGTCGACGTCGACGATCGGCATGGCGATCAGCCCTCCCCACTCGGGTGCCAGCACGTGTGCCGGTGACTGGCTTCCACCGTGACCGACTCGCGCACCGCGGCGCACGAAGACGACGCGTACTCGCATCGATTCCGGAATCGACAACCGCTCGGGAACGAGCCGACGGCGGGGACCGAGCCAGGGATGGTGTGCAGCCGCTGCCCCATGAACGACGCGAAGTCATCGTCTTTCGGCATCCCTGGATTGGCAGCCAAGAGAGCATTCGTGTATCGGTGCCTGGGGGTGCCGATGACGTGCTCGACATCCCCCGTCTCCACGACGTGCCCGCCGTAGACGACCGCAACCCGATCGCATACGAAGCGAATCACGCCGAGGTCGTGGCTGACGAACAACACGCTCATGTTGCGCTGCTCACTCAGCGAGATGAGCAACCGAAGGATCTCGTCCTGGACCGTGACGTCGAGCGCTGTGGTCGGTTCGTCGGCGATCAGCAGGTCAGGGTCGGCCGCGATCGCAGCGGCGATCATCACTCGTTGCTGCTGCCCGCCCGACAGCTGATGCGGGTATCGACGCACGAGCGCGGCCGGATCCGGCAACTGCACCTGCGTGAGCAGTTCGACGACTTTGTCGGTGACCGCTCGCCCTTTGAGATCGGTGTGCAGTCGGATCGACTCCGAGACCTGGCGGCCGATTCGCATCATCGGGTTGAGCGAACGGGCCGGGTCCTGGAAGACGAACCCGATCCGCTTCCCGCGGATCTTGGAGAACTCGGCATCGTTCAGGGCGAGCAGATCGATGCCATCGAATCGCACCGAGCCGGAGACTTTCGCCTCGCGCGGCAAGAGCCCGGCGATTGCCGTGGCCGTCATCGTCTTGCCGGATCCCGATTCGCCGACCAGCCCCAACCGAGTGCCCGGCGCCAGATCGAGTTCGTCGATGTGGATGATCTCGTGCTTGCCGATTTGGACGCGAAGGTCGCGGATCTCGAGCATCACGACAGTCCAGTCCGCGCCTGCTGAGGATCGAGCACCGTGCGCAGCCCGTCACCGAGCAGGTTGAATCCGAGTGCGGTGAACACGATCGCCAGCCCAGGGAAGAACATGAGGTATGGCGCTGCCTCGAGCAGCGACTGCGCCTCGTTGAGGAACCGCCCCCACGATGACGTCGGCGGCTGGACGCCGACGCCCAGGAACGCCAAGGCGGCCTCGATCAGGATCGCCGCTGCGAACATGACGGAAGCGAGCACGATCAGCAGCGGGCTGATGTTGCGCAGTACATGGCGGAACAGCACGTACGGCTTGCGGCGCCCGTACCCGTAGGCCGCCTCGACGAAGTCCAGCGCCAGAACCTGGCGAGCCGGGCCGATCGTGACCCGGGCCGCCACTGGGATCTGCCAGATGATGATGGCGAGCGTGGCCGTGTCGTTGCCCGGTCCGAGCTTGGCGGCCAGGACCAGCGCGGTCAGGATGCCAGGCAAGGCCAGTCCTGCGTCGACGAGCCGTGTCAGCGGCCCTTGGAAGTGGCGGTTGGAGCCCGCCACAGCGAGTCCGATCAACGTGCCGATGGTCATCGCCACGATCGTCGACACCACGCTCACGTACAACGAGTTCCTCGCACCCAGCATCAACTCGGTGGTGACGTCCCTTCCCGCCCGGTCGGTGCCCAACAGGAACCCTGGGCTGCCGGGCGACGCAAGCCGGTTCGTCATGCTGAGCTGGTTCGGTGGGTACGGAGTCCACACGAACGACAGCAACGCGACGAAGACGAAGATCGAAACGAGGGCACCGCCGATGTAGAGCGTGATCGGCAGTCGGCGGAGGCGGGCCCACACCGACGTGGGGGCGGGCGCAGTAACGAGGTCGTCGTCGGTGACGCCGGCGGGCGAGATGTCGGGGACGGTCACTCGGACGCCGCCTTGTCGCGAATCCGGGGGTCGAGGAAGCCATAGGCGATGTCGACCAGCAAGTTGAGGATCAGGATGAAGAGCATGATCACGAATGCAAGCGATTGCACGACGACGACCTCGCGCCCAAGTGTTGCGGTGACGATCAGGCGACCGATGCCGGGCAGCACGAACACGTTCTCGACGACCACGGCACCAGCGATCAACTGGCCGAACTGGAGGGCGGCGACGGTGACCAGCGGAATCGACGCATTGCGGACACCGTGGACAAGTGCAGCTCCACGACGGGTGCGACCTCGCGCCATGGCAGACCGCATGAAGTCTTCGTTCAGGACGTCGATCATCGCGGTGCGGACATATCTCGTGAAGACGGCTGTGACTCCCAAGCTGAGTGCCAGGACGGGGAGGATGATCGACCGGATGGATTCGACCGGATCCTCGGAAAGCGGCACGTATCCGCCGGTCGGCAACCAGCCGAGGCGAACGGCGAAGACCAGAACGAGCAGCAGGCCCGCCCAGAATGCCGGGATCGCCATCCCGACCTGGGCGAAGACATCGATGATCCCACCTCGAACCTTCTTGGCGTTGGTGGCCGAGTAGGTGCCGAGCGCCAGGGCAAGCGGCACCGAGACGATGAGTCCGCCCAACGTGATCATCAGGGTCGGTTCGAGGCGCCGCACGATCTCGTCGAAGATGTCGTAGCCCATACCGTACGACGTTCCCAGGTCGCCGGTCGCGACACCGCGGAGCCAGTCCAAATACTGCACGACCAGTGGCCGATCGAGGCCGAGTTCGTCGCGCATGAATTGCACATCCCCTGGGCCGGCTTCTTTGCCGAGCAGGACCGTAACGATGTCGCCGCCGAGCACGTTCACGAGTGCGAACACAACGGCGGATCCGACGAGCGCCGTGAACAACAACGTGACGAGTGAGCGAAGTGTGTGTCTGATCATCGATGCATCGAGCCTCTGGAAGCGATATGTCAACGGCCGTCCGGCGGCGAATCGCCTTGCCGGACGGCCGTTGACGGTGAGAGTTGAGCACCCGTTACGACCGGGCACCCAGATGGCTAGTCGGACCAGCGAGCCGAGCCGAGGTCGATACCGTTGTTGATGCGCACTTCCTGGATGCCCTCGAGGTCGGCACGCATCAGCATCGGTACCTTCGGCGCCGAGATCACCGTCACCCATGCCAGATCGGCGAATGTCTTCACCAAGTCTGACATGGCGGCGTTGTACTCGGCTGGGTCGATGTACGAGTCGGCGAGGGCCAACTTGTCCTCGAACTCGGGGATGCACAGCGACGTGCTCTTGCCCAACGGCTCGCGTCCGCCCTGACAGCCGTACTGCAGGATGTTCGCCGAGTCACGGATCTCGCTCATGCCATAGTCGCCCTGGCCCCACGTCGTGTCGAGCCATGTGGTGAGGTCTTGGCTGCGGCTGTTGACCTTGATGCCGGCCGCCCCGAGCTGCTGCGTGAGCACTTCCATCGTGAACGGGTGCGAGGCGACTGCCGCAAAGGGATAGTCGACCTCGAGATCCGGGTAGCCGGCTTCTGCGAGCAGCGACTTGGACTTTTCCGGGTCGTACGGATACGGGCAGTAATCGCTGTTGTACGGCTCGGCATACGGGACGACCATCAAACAGCTCGGATCGGCGTAGCCGTCGTACACCCCGATCGCTTCCTCACGGTTGATCGCATGAGCGAACGCCTGGCGGACACGGATGTCCTGGAATCGCTCATCGTTGACGTTCAGCCACATGTATGACACCTCGCCGGCGCTCTCGAAGAGAACCTTGTAATCCGGCTCGTCTTTGAACGTCGCCACACGCTCGATCCCTTCGGCGAGCACCGCTGTGATGAAGTCGTACTCACCGGCGAGCAGACCGTTGATCGCTGCGGTCTCGTCATCGACAAAGCGCCAATCGATGACCTCGAAGTACGGCTTCTCGCCCCAGTAGTCCTCGAACCTGGTGAACGTCAGGCTCGTGTCGGGCTTGTAGTCACTGAAGACGTACGGCCCGGTTCCGATCATGACGCTGTTGGCGTCGTTCTCCTCGAGAAAGTTCTCGGGAACCACGTACCCGGCGGAGTTTCCGAGCTCCTTGAGGAACGAGGCGCTCGGTTGCGTGAGCACGATCTCGACACTGCGCTCATCCAACGCCGTCACGCTCGCCACGTTGACGTGCGGTGCGCTCAGCTTGCTCAGCGGCGACTTGGCGTTTGTCTTCATCGAATACACCACGTCCGCCGAGTCGAGATCGGACCCGTCGTGGAACTTCGCGGCTCGCATCGTGAACGTGTACGTCAGGCCGTCGTCGCTGACAGACCAATCCTCGGCGAGCATCGGCACGATGGTGCCATCGGGTTTCACCTCGACCATCGTCTCTTGAACGTTGTAGAACGTCGGGAATCGCAATGCGTTCGCGCCTTGCTCCCAATAGTTCCAACTCGCCGGCTCCTGCGGGAGCGTCGCGATGAGCGTCGTGGATTTGGCATCGCCGCTCGGCGCTGCGGTCGGCGCTGCGGTGGCGTCGGACGTATTGGTGCTCGCGGTCCCCTCCGCGGCCGTGTCCGGCTCATTGGCGGCGTCGTCGCTGCCTCCGCACGACACTGCGATGAGCGCCACGCTCATCAGCAGTGCGATCGGCTTCACCCGACCCACTTTGGATCTGTACCTGAACGATTGCGACACGGTCTGGCCCCCCTAGACGTTGTTGTGTGGCGCATAGATTTCGTCTATGCTGAGCACATGTTAGCATATCCGGAGTCGGGGGATCAAGACTGGAACGGGTAAACGCTGCGTTTCGGTGTTGTCCGCCCAGTCGGTGACACCGAGTCTGTTGCACCTTCAAACGGGGAGTAGGTACGTGGAATCGAACGACGTTCAGATCGACTACGGGTCGAACCTGTTCGACCTGAGCGGCATGACCGCTCTCGTCACCGGCGCCGGATACGGCCTGGGTCGCGGGCTGGTCCATGGCCTGGTCGCCCACGGAGCGACCGTGATCGGATTGGCCAGGAGTGCCGATGCGCTGGCCGAGACGTTCTCGACCCTTGACGCACCTCACCGCTACATCGTCGGCGACCTGACCGATGATGCGCTCTACGACGAACTTGATGGCATTTCCGAACGGATCGACATCCTCGTGAACAACGCCGGCGGTGACCCGCACACGAAACCGTGGGGAGAGCAGACGCCCGAAGAATGGCGAGACACGTACGAGATCAATGTGATCGCGATCGAACGATTGTGTCGTCTGCTCACGCCCAAGATGGTCGAACGTGGCTTCGGACGCGTGATCAACGTGTCATCCGTCTACGGTTCGATCGGCCAGGATCCGAGGAACACCAGTGCGCGCGGTGGCGCCGGGGCGTACACGGCCGCCAAGCATGGGCTGATCGGCCTGTCGCACTACCTGGCCTGCCAGATCGGCGGCACCGGTGTCACGGTCAACACGCTGAGCCCGGGAATGATCACCTGGCAAGAGTCGCCGAACGACGAGATCCAATCACTCTGGGCCCAACTCGCCGACCAGACACCGGTGAAGCGCACGAGCATGCCTGAGGACTACGTCACCGCAACCGTGTTCCTGTCCGCACGGGCTTCGGGATTCGTCCACGGCCACAACCTCGTCGTCGACGGTGGATGGAGCATCTGGTGACCACCCGCCACTCGATCGGTACGAGAGAGAGCGCGCCATGACAGGACGACTCAAGAATCGCGTGGCCATCGTCACGGGCGCTTCGTGGGGCATCGGAGCCGCCGCGGCAGAAGCGTTCGCGCGCGAAGGCGCTTGTGTCGTCGTCAACAACCTGCCGGAAGACCGAATGGATGCCCTCGCTCAGGGTGTCGTTGATCGCATCAACGACACAGGCGGGCGAGCGATCAAGGTTCCGGCCGACATCAGCGTTCCGGCCGAGGTCGAGCATCTCGTCAGCGTCGCTGAGAACACGTTTGGCGACGTGGGCATCATGGTCGCCAACGCCGCCTATTCCGAGCGCGGAAAGTGGACCGAGATCCCGATCGAGCAATGGGATCGAACGATGGCGGTCAACCTGCGCGGCACGTATCTCTGCGCTCGTGCGGTCTACCCGAGCATGCTGCGGCTCGGCGGCGGAAGCATCATCACACTCACGAGCGTCACCGTTGAACTCGGCATGGTGGGTTTCGTCGACTACGTGGCCACCAAGGCGGGCATCATCGGGCTCACCCGCGCCCTCGCTCGCGAGGTCGGAGGTGAGGGAATCCGCGTCAACAGTGTGATGCCAGGAGCAATCCGCACCGAACAGGAGGTCGAACTCAACTTCGACGAACACGAACTCGCCGTGCTCTCGGCCGAACGCCAGTCGATTCCACGCCGAGGCTACGCTGACGACTTGGCCGGAACGTTCGTCTATCTCGCGTCGGATGACAGCGCCTTCGTAACCGGACAAGTGATTACCGTCGACGGCGGTTGGGTCCACCACTAGGTTGGCGCTCGTACGCCGCCCAAACGAAGAAAGCAGCAGCGCCCTGCAAGCACCGGCGGAACATCTCAAGAAGAAGTCGGGGACCTCCTCCCGTTCGGCGTCCAGTGGAACGCTCCTCACCTTGGAACGGGGCATCAGGGTGTTGGAGGAAATCGCCAGGGGCAATGGCCTCGGCACCGCCCGATCGATCGGAACATCGCTCGGCATCAACCAGGGCACGGTGTACCAGATCCTCCGAACGCTGCAGAACACTGGCTACGTCCATCGTCTCGCTGGCGGGCACTACCAATTGGGTGCCCGGGTCGCGTACCTCGTGGACGGTTACCAGATTCAGGCGGCGCCGCCTCAGGTCATCATCGATCACCTCAACGCGCTCCACATGGCGACCGACGAGACGGTGTATGCGTCGCTCGCACTCGGATCGACGATCGCCATCGTTGCATCGCACGAAAGCGCCAGACGCCTTCGCGTCGGCAGCTTCGAGATCGGCTTCGCAGACCATCCGCACTCGACGGCATCGGGTAAGGCCTTCCTTGCCTTCTGTGACAACGAAGATCTCGAGGCCTATCTCGTCGACCGTCAACTCGTGCAACTCACCGAACACACGATTACCGATTGGGATGACCTCCTGTCGGAGTTCGAACAGATTCGTGCCAGCGGCACCGCATTCGATCGTGAGGAATCCGAGGTCGGGATCGTGGGCATCGGCGCTGTGATCATCGGTAGCCACGGCGAGGCGGTCGGCTCGTTCGCGGCAGCTCTGCCGGTCGCCAGATTCGATGACGCGAAGGCGTCCGTGGCGGCAGCCCTCCTCAAGGCCGGTGCCGACGCATCGCGGGCGCTCCGGTACCGCGGCGAGTATCCGCCGAAGAAGCCGCAGTCCCGCAACCCCAAGAAGCCGTACGTCTCGCGATGAGCGCGGCCCGCACTGCGGATTTGCTCCTCGACGATGACGTCGAGCACTACCGCGAGCACGGCTACCTCGTGGTGCCCACCGTGCTCTCAGCGTCTGAGCTCGACCTGATCCGCGCCGAGGTATCGAACGTGGTCGACCGGGCCGCAGGCGTCATCGAGAACGACGACATCTACGACCTCGAGCCAGGCCACACCCGGGCGAAACCGAGAGTTCGGCGGATCAAAGAGCCCCACCTCGTCATGTCGAGCGTGGCCGATCTCGTCCGCCATCCCGTGCTCGTGGAGATGTTGACCCGATTGCTCGGTCCGGGAGTTCGTTTCCAGACCAGCAAGCTGAATACGAAGTCTGCCGGCGGCGGCTCAGCAGTGGAGTGGCATCAGGACTGGGCCTTCTATCCACACACCAACGACGACCTCCTTGCAGTCGGGGTCATGCTCGACGACGTCGACGAGTCCAATGGTCCCCTGTGCGTCATCCCCGGAAGCCACCGAGGCGAGACGTATGACCATCATTCCAACGGCAGCTTCTGCGGTGCCATCGACCCGACCAAGAGTCCGATCGATTTCTCAGTGGCCGTACCGCTGACGGGTCAGGCGGGTTCGATGACGTTCCACCATGTGCGAGCGGTGCACGGGTCCGCCCCGAACCGCTCGGCCCGGTCGCGCAACCTCTTGCTGTTCCAGTACGCAGCCGTCGATGCCTTTCCGCTCGTGCACCCCGTCACCGATCTCGCCAAGTTCGACGAGTTGATCGTTGCGGGCGAGCAGACCATCGAGCCACGATTGACGGCGGCACCGGTGCGAATGCCGCTGCCTCCCGCTCCACAGCAGGGCTCGATCTACGAGAACCAGCGAGCTCTGGCGAGCCGCTACTTCGACTGATCAACGTGGCCGGTGACCTCACGAACGTCGATCGCGACAGGACGCTCCGACTCGAGGCACGCAGGGCTCAGGTTGGCGACCGTCCGGGCATGTGGCGGTTCGCCGACCTGCTCGGCATCGACCCACCCGCGTCGGTCAGCCTCGGAGAGGGCGACACGCCAGTGCTGGCTGCGAACAGTCCACAGCTCGTCGGATCCGGCGGCCCGACGATCGGCTTCAAGGCCGAGCACCAGAATCCGACCGGGTCATTCAAGGACCGGATCGCCGCCATGTCGGCAGCGATCATCGCCCGCGACGGGCTGGTCGGCGCCGTCGGCACGTCGTCGGGCAACGGCGGCGCTGCGATCGCTGCCTACGGCGCCCGCGCCGGATTCCCCGTACGGCTGTTCACCGTCGGCGGGATCGTCGATGGCAAGCTGCGACAGATCCTCGCCCACGGTGCCGGCGCCAACGTCGTCGCTGAACTCGGCTCGGCGTTCGAGGGAGTGGAAGAGGTGGCACAGGCGATCGCGACGATCGCCGCCGATCGGGGTTGGCTGGCATTCCTCACAGGTGGCCGCTACGCCCCCGAGGCGATGCGCGGCGCGGAGACCGTCGCCTACGAACTCTGCCTCCAACGCCCAGCGGCAACCACGATCTACGTACCGGTCGGCGGTGGAGGACTGCTGAGTTCGATCTGGCGCGGGTACCACCGGTTCGGTCGGGGCAACTCGATCCCGCGCCTCGTCGGCGTGCAGCCGGCCGGTTGCCCGACACTGTCTCGTGCGCTCGACGGCGGCTTCGAACCGCTCAGACATCCCCTCACCACCACGATCTCAGGGCTGCAGGTGCCGGTGCTGTTCGACTTCGACGCGGCGCCGGCGATCACCGAGTCCGGCGGACATGTGGTCGAGGTGACCGACGATCAGACGTGGAGTGCACAACGACTGCTCGCCCGCCATGAGGGACTGTTCGTCGAGCCAGCGGGCGCGGTGGCGCTGGCCGGGCTGCTCGAAGACGTCGCCGCCGACCGGATCTCCAGCGACGACGACGCGATCGTGATCCTGTCCGGAGCAGGACACAAGGACGACGTGGCGGCGAAACGGCTCGGCGACGACAACCCACCGCACCACATCGGCGTCGAGCAGATGGCGTCCGTTATCGAAGGCATCGAGCGTCGACGATGATCGATCACTCCGTCAGGCGGATCTCCGCAGGAGGTGCCAGCGGCTTCGACGTCTGGGAAGCAGCCGCACCGACACCTGGCCCACGTGTCGTCGTGCTGGGCGGCGTCCACGGTGACGAGACTCACGGCATCGTGGCCGCGGGTCGGTTGGCAATCGGCGACACACCGCTGCTCCGGGGCAGCATCTCGATCGTCCCGATCTGTCACGAGGCCGCATTCCAGGGCGACAGCCGTACGAGTCCGCTCGATGGCGGCAATCTGGCACGGGTCTTCCCCGGCTCTGCGGACGGTGAGCCCACCCAACAACTGGCGCACCACCTCTTCACGGAGGTGCTGTCGGGGGCCGACCTCCTGATCGACCTCCACACGTCGGGGCGTGACTACGACATGCCGTTCCTGGTCGGGTACCACGGAGCGACCAACGCCACCGACAGCCTCAGCCGGCGAGCGGCGTCGGTGTTCGGCGCCTCGTTCGTGTGGCGGCACCCTTCACTGTCGCCGGGCCGCACGATCAGCGTCGTCGATCAGGCGATCTACGTCGAGTGTCCCGGCAGCGGTTCGATGACGCCCGTCTCCGTCGACGCCTATGTCACCGGCGTGCGACAGGTGCTGGCGATGATGAACATGATCGAGATGTCGGTGCCGACTCCGGACGGCACGACCATCGGCGTCACCGGTGGTGGCGACCTCGACCACGACATGGTCTCGGTGCGCCACACCGGCCTGCTGCTGACCGACCTCGTAGCCGGACAGCGGGTCGGCGAAGGTCGGCTGCTCGGCACGGTGGTGAACTCCGACGGACGGGCGCTCGAGGAGCTGTTCGCCCCGGCCGACGCATGGGTCATGGCGATCAAGCGGCGACCACCGGTGAGCGCCGGCGACCTCGTCGTGATGCTGGCCGCCGGCGACGGACCCGACGGAGTCGACTGATGCAACTGGGGTCGGGCGGCAACGGCCGGCGGGCGAACGAGCGGCGTCCGCACGTCCAGATCGAAGTCGCTACTCTTCGTCACGCGACGAGCTGCCGCACACAGCACCGTGCACGGGGCATCCTGACCCCAGCCGCCTGCTCGGCGGGTCTGGACTCAGCGTTGCGCGAATTCGGCCGATGCGAACCGGTAGCCGGTCATCACGACCCGGTCATCATCACAAGGAGAACACAGACATGGGAGCACAGGAGAAGGCGGTCGCCAAAGGGCTGGATCTGTCACCGATCGAACACGGCTACTTGGCAATGTGCGTTCAGACCGGCTCGCTGATCATCACGAGTGGACACGTATCGACCCTCAGGGGCGTGGTGGGGGCCGGCGTCACGGTCGAGGAGGGCTACGCAGCGGCACGCGATTGCGCCGAGAAGATCCTGCGGTCGGTACACGACCATCACGGCTCGCTCGATGGTCTGCGAGTCCTCAAGCTGTTGGGCGCCGTGTACTCGGCGCCGGACTTCACCGACCAACACCTCGTCATCAACGGAGCCTCCGATCTGCTGCACGAGTTGTTCGGACCCAATCTCGGCCACCACGCCCGCAGCGCGCTCGGTTTCGCGGCACTGCCGACCGGGGTGGCCGTCGAGATCGAAGCAATCTTCGAAGTGATCTGACGCCGACCGACCGCAGAAGATGTCCGCCTCCCCTGCTCATCCACACTGGAGAACACACCGATGAAACTCGCCCGTATCCGACATGGGTCCGCAACCCGGCTGGCGCGGATTGAGGATGACCACGCCGTGCTGCTCGGAACCGAGACCGACACCCCTCGCGCCGATGTCATGATCGACGCCATCGCGACGCTCGAGCCGGGTGACGTGATCGCGACAGGCACGCCCGACGGCGGCGGGTTCGCCCGCAAGCCACCGCGCTCCATGACCGACGGTGACGTCATCACGGTCTGGATCGACGGAATCGGTGAACAGACCAACCCTTGTGTGGTCGACTGATGGCCGTCGAAGAGACACCCGTTCAGCTCCGGACCGCCCACTGGTACGGCGGCCAAAGCCGGGACAACTACATTCATCGCAGCTGGATGAAGCGCGGCCTGCCCGACGATGCATTCGCGGGTCGGCCGATGATCGGAATCTGCAACTCGGCTTCGGATCTGGCGCCTTGCAACCAACACCTCAACGACCTGGCGGAACATGTGAAACGGGGCGTGTGGGAAATGGGCGGCGTCCCGCTGGTGTTCCCGGTGATGTCGCTCGGGGAGACTCAGATCCAACCAACCACGATGCTGTTCCGCAATCTGATGGCGATGGACGTGGAAGAGTCGATTCGCGCCAACCCGATCGACGGCGTCGTGCTGCTCGCCGGGTGCGACAAGACCACCCCGGCGATGGTGATGGGGGCGGCGTCGGTCGACCTCCCCGCCCTCATCGTCACGGGCGGTCCGATGCTGACCGGTCGCCATCAGGGCCGGGCGCTCGGGTCCGCCACCGACATGTGGCGGATGAGCGAAGCAGTTCGCGCTGGAACCCTCGGCGAAGACGAGTTCATCGCCACCGAATCGGTGATGACCCGCAGCGACGGCCATTGCAACCCGATGGGTACGGCCTCCACCATGGCGTCCATGGTGGAGGCGCTCGGGTTCTCCTTGCCCGACAATGCTGCGATTCCGGCCCCGGACGCCCGCCGTCGTCGCCTCGCCCACCTCAGCGGGCGTCGTATCGTGGCGATGGTGCGGGAGGACCTGCGCCCGTCCGCCGTGCTCACACGCCCGGCGTTCGAGAACGCGATTCGTGTTCTGACTGCCGTCGGCGGCTCGACCAATGCCGTCATCCATCTCCTGGCGATGGCGGGCCGCGTCGGCGTCGACCTGACACTTGACGACTTCGATCGGGTCGGATCGCACCTCCCCTTGCTCGCCAACATCATGCCCGCTGGAACGTTCCTGATGGAGGACTTCTTTGAGGCCGGTGGCATCCCTGCTGTGATGGCCGAACTCGCCGATCTGCTCGACGGCGACGCCCTCGCTGTCACGGGCATGCCGATCCGGGAGAACTGGGCCGGTCGCACCAGTTGGAACCGCGAGGTCGTCGCGACCACGGCCGACCCGTTCATGCCCGAAGCAGGCATCGCGGTCCTCCGAGGCAATCTCTGTCCGCAAGGCGCCGTGGTCAAGCCATCGGCTGCCTCCGCCGAACTGCTCACCCACACCGGCCCGGCACTCGTGTTCGACTCGATCGAGGACTTCAAGGCTCGCGTCGACGATCCGGATCTCGACGTCACCCGCGACACTGTGCTGGTGTTGCGAGGGTGCGGGCCACGCGGCTACCCGGGAATGCCAGAGGTCGGCAACATGCCGCTCCCGGCCAAGCTGCTGAGGGAAGGCGTCACCGACATGGTGCGCATCAGCGACGCCCGAATGAGCGGCACCGCGTTCGGTACCACGGTCCTGCACACGGCGCCGGAGTCGGCCGTCGGCGGCCCGCTCGCCGTCGTTCAAACGGGTGACATGATCACGCTCGACGTGCCCGGCCGCCGGCTCACGCTCGAGATCGACGAGGCTGAACTCGAGCGCCGGATGGCGGTGTGGCAGGCACCCCCGCCGGTCGCCACACGCGGTTGGTATCGCCTCTACATCGATCACGTCAATCAGGCTGACACGGGGTGCGACCTCGATTTCCTCGTCGGCGCTAGCGGCTCCACTATTTCGCGCGAGAGCCACTGATACCAGCGTCACAGCTCGACCATCAGCTGGACCGGCCGGGGTCAACGTGTGCGCTTGCCCTCGCCGGTAGCGCCTTCGTAGCCGATCTGCTCTTGGACAGCGGTCGCCCGCCGGGCGTTCTCCACATCGTGTGGCGACATCACGCCGGTGGGTGCCTCCAGCAGTTGAAAGTGCCCGAAGCGGTCCTCGCCTGCCACCAGGCGAGCGAAGGTCGATCGACCGGACCTCTGGCGCATCGACGGCGCCAGGTAGCGGATCGCCAAGCCGATCCGGCGATCCGGCGAGGTGTTGGGGTGCGAGGCGTGAAACAGATGACCGTGATGGAGTGACATCTCGCCCGGACGCAACTCGGCGTCGACGGCCGCCGCCTCGTCGATGTCGACCGAAACCCTCTGACCACGCGACAGCATGTTCGACTCCTCGAAGGTGTCACCGTGCTGGACGATCCCGCTGCGATGACTGCCCGGAATGAAGCGCATACAACCGCTGGCACGAGTTGCCGGGGTGAGCGCCACCCATCCCGTCACCTCTGACACATCCTCATATCCCCAATACGTCAAGTCTTGGTGCCAGCTCACGAACGCCGGCGTCCCCGGCTCCTTGACGAAGAAGGTGGCACCGATGACCAACAGGTCATTGCCCAAGACTGCCTGCACCGGTTCGAGCACCGATGGAAGACGCGTGATCTCGTCGACGAACGGGAGCACCAGATTGGCAGACCCGTACATCATCCGAATTGCGTCCGGGTCACAGGCGTACGACCGTTCGAGCGATTCGAACAACGCTCGGTACTCAGCCGCTTGGTGGGACGTCATCACCTCGATCGGAGCGACATAGCCGTCGAGCTCATACGAATGCTTCATCTGTGTCCTTTCCGGCCGGGCAAATTCCGTCCGCGACTACATCTCGGCGAGAACGACTTGTGCGACCTCGATGGTCTGGTCGATCAACGCCTCGTCATGCACCGCCGACACGAACCACAAGCCCCGACTCGTCGGTCTCACTCCGTGGTCTTGGAGACCCGCGAGAAAGCGGGCGAGCAGCGCACCGTCGGAGTTCGCCGCGAAGTCGGCGCGAGAGGTCGCCGGTTCAGATCTCCCGAACCGCGTCTGACACAGACCGCCACCGATGTGGTCGACGGCAAGAGCGACGCCGTGGAGGCGGCCGAGCTCACGAAGTCCGGCGGCAAGTCGTCGCGTGAGGCGGTCCATTTCGGGATAGGGATCGCTGTCGACAAGGACGCGCAGCGTCGCTGCACCTGCCGCAACGGATGACACCCCTGTGTTGTAGGTGCCCGAGTGATTGACCTCTCCCCGACCAACTGCGGCGAGGAGCTCCGTTGTCGTTGCGAGCACGGCAAGCGGAAACCCCGATGCGATCGCCTTCGCATAGATCGAGATGTCTCCCTGGACCCCGAGCAACCCCTGGGCCCCGGTGAGACCGAGTCGGAACCCGGTGATCACTTCGTCGACGACGAAGAGTGCCCCGTGCTGCTGACACAGCTTCTTGACGCCTTCGAGGTAGCCGGGGGCAGGCGGGATCAACCCCGTGTTGCACATCACCGGCTCCATCAGCACACAGGCAACTTCACCTGTCTCGAGCGCCCGAGCGATCTGCCCGAGGTCGTTCCACTCGCACAGGATCACGTCTGACGCGGCGGAGACCGATTGCCCTGGGGTGAGCGGCACCGAACCCAGCGGTTCCGGGATGACCGCCATGTTCACGAACAGAGGATCGAGCCAGCCGTGATAGTGACCGGAGAATCGCACGACCTTGTGGCGCCCGGTGGTAGCTCGGGCGATACGAAGGGCGAGGAGATCCATCTCCGTTCCGCTCATGCCGATCCTGATGCTCTCGACCCACGGCAACGCGCCGACGAGTGTTTCGGCGAACTCAGCCTCCAGTGGATGCTGACCAGCGAACAGTTGGCCGATCGACAGCGACTTCTGAACGGCGGCGGTCACGGCCGGGTGATTGTGGCCGAGGACCATCGGGCCCATTCCAGCGGCGTAGTCGATGTAGACGTTGTCGTCGATGTCCCACAGCAGGGCTCCGTCGCCGCGAACGAACGTGAGCGGCACGGGCGAACCGAGCAACCGGACGTTCGAGTTGACACCACCAGCGATCACCTTCTTGCGTCGATCGTGTTCTGTGCGGCTCGCGTCGTACCTGGATTCTTGTACAGATGACATCAGCTACCTTTGTTTGCATTGCGGGCGTTGACAATGGGACAAGAGGGATGGCGGACGATCTCGGTCGCCGATCGTTGTAGACAGCTCACCAAGTCGACCAACCTCCGTCGACGATCAGATTGTGGCCGGTCATGAACCGCCCGGCCCCGCTGGCCAGCAGCACGACCGGCCCGGCAAGATCGTCCGGATGCCCGACGATGCCGAGCGCATTGCCGCGCCGCCCGCGCTCGACGAAGTCAGGGTTGGCGTCTGACTTCGGGATGAAGCCGGGGCTGATGCAGTTGACCCGGATTCCGAGCGGACCAAGCTCGGCAGCAAGATTGCGCGTCAACCCGATGATGCCCGCCTTGGCCGATTGATACGCAGGGCCCGAGCGGTACGGCAGCTCGAGTCCTTCGTAGAGGCGCGGGTCGGCAGCGACCGACCCCTGCATCGACGAGATCGTGATGATCGAGCCGCCACGACCGGCCTCGCGCATCGCCCGCGCCGCTGACTGTGCGCACGTGAAGGTTCCGACGAGATGCGATTGGAGTGTGTCGATGAAGGTCTGGACCCGTTGGTCGGGCGGAAACCGATCCTCGGCGGAGGCGCCGGCGTTGCAGACCATGATCGACAGGTCTCCGAACTCGGCGGCTGTTTCGGCAACCACCGAGTCGACTCGATCCGGCTCGGTGATGTCGAGCAGTCGCCAGGCCACATCGAGCCCGTCGACGTGCAATTCGGCGGCCGTTTCGAGGAGGAACTCCGAGCGGCGTCCGGCGATACACACCTTGGCCCCATGCGACGCCAACGCTCGGGCCATCGCCTTGCCGAGGTGGGTACCCCCGCCGGTGACGAGCGCGCCACGGCCTGACAGATCAAAGGGGCCCGGCGCCGTGTTCAGCCGCGCCACGTCGCCAACGCATCCATCGGGAAGATCGGCCGCGGCACACCTTGCCAGGGCAGGTCGGCGATGTCGGACTGGGTCGGACCGGGGGTTGACACCCGGATCATCGTCGTCGTGAAGGGCGTCATGTACTGGAAGTTGGAGGCGGTCTTCATCACGATCATCTGAGCGTCGGCCGGTTCGACACCCACGTGACGGTAGACGGCCGGATGGATACCTGCGACGCCTGCGAACTCGGTCACCAAGAGGGTGACCGGCCCTACGTCGAAGGCCACGGTGCGCCCCATGTCGATCGACGTCTCGGCATGGTCGGTGAGTTCGACGACCCCGTCGACGACGGCTCGGACGACACCGGTCACCTCGAGCGGACTGAAGAAGGGAGCAGATCGCCCGCCGAGCTCGAGTGTCACTGATGCGCCGGTGCCGGCCGCGGCCAGGCGCCGGGCAGCCAATGGATCGATCATGGGAATCAGGGCTCGTCCTCGAATCCCGATCCGCAGAATCGCCTCGAGGATGACCGTGCTGTCGCCACCCGAACCGCCCAATACGGAGTCGCCGGTGTCGCTCAGGATGACCGGACCGCGCTCGATCTGATCGGCGTCGGTAACCGCCTGGTCGACGGGCCGGCTTTCTGTGCGTTGGAACTCGTCGCGGATCGACCAGGCGAGATCGGCGAGCTCGTCGGCAAGTGTCTCGGCCAACTCTGCGTCGTCGTCGGTCACCACGATCATCGCCCAACCGCCTTCCGCGGCGTCGAGCCAGGGCTGCATCGGGAAGGGCGAAACGGTGAGCACGCGTGGGTCTTGCTCCATCGCTCGCGCCCGATCGAACAAGGTCTTCATCGGTCCGTGCGACGTGAGGTACTGCTCTTGGTGGGTCAACATGCGCAGTTTGCGCCACGCGGTGGTGGGTGTGATCCTGCCCTCGAAGAGCGCGACGGCGAGCTCGGTCAGCGCTTGAGCGGTCTCGAACTGATCGTGCGGTTGCGTTCGGAATCCCACAATGAGATCGGCGTGATCGATCATGGCTTGTGTGACGTTGGCGTGGTGATCCAGCATCAAAGCCAACGGCAGTGAGGTTCCGACAACGTCGCGGGCCGTGGCGAGCAATGCGCCCTCGACATCGTCGATCGACTCAGCCGAGGCAGCCCCGTGGAGCAGCATGACGAGTCCGTCGAGATCACCGGCCGCTTCGAGGCCGTGGCGCACCTTGTCGTCGAAGAACGCCAACGCCTCCGACGACAGACGCCCACCGGAGCGTGCCGCCCCGCGGATGATCGGCACCGTCTCGACGTCGGCGCCGGATTGTCGGATGCCGGCGAGGTAGCCGCCGATCGGCCCCGCATCGCGCAGCCGCTCGAGGATCTCGGCCCCCTCGTAGATCCCGAACGACTCAAAGTCGGCGAGGGTGGTCAGCGTCGGATTGAAACTGCTCGTCTCTTGCGTGACCTGGATCAAACCGATCCGCATGCATACCTACTTCCCGCGCGTTCGTCGAGGGGCCTCGACATCGACCCGACCTCGCGGAACGAGCCCCCGAGGCGGCAAGAAACTCAGAATAGCAGAAACCCATGACAGAATAGTGGACAACGGGGTCGTCGTCTTCTACTCTCAAAACGATGCGCCTCGCGTCTGTCCTGACCCCGATTTCTCACGAGAACCTGACCTTGGCCGCCCAGACCAGCGTGGAAGAGATCGTGGTTCGCTACCCCGGCCCCGACCTCTCCCTGCTCGATCAGCTCAAGGCACGGATCGAGTCGTACGGGATGCGTGTGGGCGTCGTCGAGGGCTATCTCCCCATCGACAACATCAAGCTGGGCCGCGACGACGGCACCGAGATGGATCAGATGAAGGCATTGGTGCGCCATCTCGGCGAGATCGGCGTCCCACTGATCTGCTACAACTTCATGGCCGGCACCGACTGGATCCGCACCAGCGTCGACGCCCCCGAACGCGGGGGCTCCAAGGTCACCGCGTTCGACATCGCCCATCTGGCGAGTGCTCGTATCCCGGGCCACGAACCGTTCAGGGAGTCGCTCGAGCCAGGGGCCAAGAGCGACCAGCTGTGGGTCAACCTGGAAGCCTTCTTGACGGAGCTGCTGCCGGTCGCCGAAGATGCCGGCGTCGTCTTGGCGATGCATCCCGACGATCCGCCGCTGCCGACGTTGCTGGGCAACGAGCGGGTGATGCACAACCTCGCCGGGTTCGAGCGCCTGGTCGAACTCGTACCCTCACCGTCGAACGCGATCGCGTTCTGCCAGGGAACCTTCTCGGAGATGGGAATCGACATTCCCGCCGCGATCAGGCAACTGGGCCGCCACATCGCCTACGTCCACTTCCGTGATGTGAACGGAACCGCCGAATGCTTCACGGAGGCGTGGCAAGACACCGGGCAGACCGACATGGCCGAGGCGATGCGGGCCTACCGCGAGATCGGGTTCTCGGGTCCGCTTCGGCCGGATCACGTTCCACAAATGATCGGCGAGGACGATGGCGAGCCGGGGTACACGATGCTCGGTCGGCTGTTCGCGTTCGGCTACATCCGCGGGCTGATGGACGCAACCGCCCCCAACTGCTGCTAGCTCGGCCGCACCGCGATGACGTCGACCTCGAACTTGAGTGCTGCCGGCAGACAGTTGGAGATCGTCGTTCTGGCCGGGAACGGCGCCGTGAAGTATTCGCGGTACAGCTCGTTGTATCGAGGCCCATCTTGGTGATCTCGCAGATAGCTCGTCACACGCACGACATCTCGCAACGTCAGGCCGGCGGAGGCGAGCACGCTCTGGACGTTGGCAAACGCCCGACGCATCTCTTCCTCGAAGGTGCCGGGAACGATCGCCCCCGTGGAATCGACGGACGCTTGGCCCGACACGAACACGAATCCGTTCGCTTCAACGGCCGGGGAGAACGCCAGGTGGCTCGAGATCTCGGTGGCGATCGGCGTCCAACCTGGTGCCGGCATCCGGAACATTTCGTGCACGTGTTCGGCCGCCGCGGAATCGTTGCCAGGCCCGGTGGTCACGGGCTCAATCTAACCGTTTCCAGCTGGTCGAACTGCTGTTCCATGCCTCTGCTACGTTCACCGCGCCATACGGCATCAAAGCAAGGAACGACGTGTTCGACCTAGTCATCCGCAACGCCACGCTGATCGACGGATCAGGACGTCCCGCCCAGACCGGCGACCTCGGCATCACCGGTGACCGGATCAGCGCGATCGGTTCGATCGATCCTGAAGCGGTTGCGGCTCGCACCATTGACGCAGGTGGTCGTGTCGCGTGCCCGGGATTCATCGACATCCACACCCACTCCGATCTGACGCTGATCGACGACGGTGTCGGCGAAAGCAAGCTGCGCCAAGGGGTCACGACCGAGGTGGTCGGAAACTGTTCGTTCGCAGCGTTCCCGATCGAACCCGAACGGCTCGACCTGCACGCCGATCACCTCGCCCGAGCCACCGCGCCGATCATCCCGTGGTGGACCGATCTGAACGGGTATGCGGATGCGTTGCATGATCGCGGACTGGCGATCAATGTTGCGCCGCTTGCCGGACACGGCACGTTGCGTGTCGCCGCAATGGGTGTCGAGGAACGACCGGCAACCGCTGAGGAACTGAGCCGAATGGAAGGCGATCTCGGTCGCGCCCTGGAACAGGGGGCTTTCGGAATGAGCACCGGGCTCACCCACGTCCCGAGCTCCTACGGGGACTTCGACGAGGTCGCCGCATTGGCGCGCGTGCTCGCTGCCCACGGAGCGCTGTATGCCACCCACTGTCGGGCGATCGCCCCAGACGAACGGGCCTCGGTCGCCGAGGCGATCGAGATCGGCAGACAAACGGGCGTGACGGTCGAGTTCAGCCACCTCGCGATCAATCGTCCGGATCGCTGGGGCCACGGAGCCGAACTGTTGTCCATGTTCGACGCCGCCCGCGAGGAAGGCATCGACATCTTCTTCGATGTCTACCCGTACGTTGCATCATCGTCGTCGTTGACGCAATACCTCCCACCGTGGCTGCAGTCGGGTGGCACCGACGCAATGCGTGCCCGGCTGCAAGACCCCGACCAACGCCGACGTGCCCTCGATGACATGGCTGAGGGTTGGTTCGGGGGGATTCCGTGGCTGTGGGACCGCTTCGTCGTCAGCAGCTCCCCTGACGGATACGGCATCGCCAAGACGCTCGAGGAGCTGTCCACCACCGAAGGAATCGAGCCGTACGAGCTGACGCTCCAACTGTGCGAGCGGTATGGCAACGAGCTGCAAGTCGTGCTGTTCTACCGAAGCGAGGACGACGTCGCGAAGTTCGTCGCACATCCGCTTTCGGTCATCGGTTCAGACGGCAATGCGATTCCGCTGGAGCAACCGACGGCATGCCCGCACCCGCGCAACTTCGGCACGTTCCCCAGGGTGCTCGGCTTGTACGCCCGTGACACGGGAGTACTCGCCCTGGTCGATGCCGTGCGCAAAATGACGGCGGAACCAGCGCGACGCTTGGGTCTTGCCGACCGAGGGACACTCGAAGTCGGGGCGATCGCCGATGTCGTTGTGTTCAACCCCGAGACGGTCATCGACAACTCGGAGTTCGGGCAACGCGCCGATCCCCCAACGGGCATCGACGTGGTGATCGTCAACGGTCACATCGTGCTGGAAGACGGAACGATCAACGACGACCGACCCGGACGAGTGCTTCGTCGAGTTTCGAACCACTCGTCTGCTTCGTCGGCCAGTTCGCCCAACTGAGGAAGAGTCCCATCCGCGTCGCAGCCCTCGGCTTCCATCACGAGTCGAATACCTTCGCGCCGGTACCCGCCAGCCTTGCCCAGTTCCTTGCCAGCGGTCCTGACCAGGGCCACGAGCTGATCGCGAAGTACGCCGATTCGCAGGCGACACTGGCGGGGTTCATCGAAGCGGCGGCCGCGGATCCGGATGTCGAACTCGTTCCCCTGCTGCATTTCGACCTGAACCCGATGGGCACGATCACCGCCGAAGCGTTGGAGACGATCGCCAGCCGACTCGTGGCAGCACTCGATGCCGAGGGCCCGTGGGATGCGGTGCTGCTCGCCCTGCACGGCGCCGCTGCATCCGAAGTGCATCGTGATGCCGACGGCGAAATCCTCGAACGCGTGCGGAGGACAGTGGGAGTCGAGGTCCCGATCGGTGTCACCTACGACATGCACGCCAACGTCTCGAATCGAATGATCGACGCCGCCACCGTCGTCAACATCTACATGACCAATCCGCACATCGACGCTCGGCTGCGCGCACGGCAGTGCGCAGACATGATCTTCCAGGTCGTGCGTGGTGAGATTCACCCGGTCATGGCGCTCGAGACTCCGCCCTTGGCAGTCAACATCCTGCGCCAGGGCACGAGCGATGCACCGATGAAGGAATTGTGCGCGTTGGCGACCGAGGCAGCCAGCCGGCCAGGGGTGCTCTCGGTCAGCATCGCCGAGGGTTTCCCCTACGCCGATGTGGAGGAGATGGGCATGTCGTTCCTGGCGGTCACCGACGGCGATCCTGATCTGGCCCGTGCAATCGCACGCGAACTGGCGCAGGCCACCTGGGAGGTCCGCACCGAACTGGAGGGGAACGGGGTCGAGATCGACGTCGCGCTGCGCCGCGCCGCCGAAGCCCAGGCGCACCCGGTCGTGCTCCTGGACGTCGGCGACAACGTCGGCGGAGGGAGTCCGGCCGACTCGACCTACGTGCTCGCCGCCGCCCAGCGACTCGGGGTGAAGGGCTTGTTCCATTCGCTGTGCGACCCTGCGTCCGTTTCCGTCTGCGCCGGTGCAGGGCTCGGGGCCACCGTCGAACTCGACGTCGGCGGCAAGACGGACGAGCTACACGGGAAACCGATCGCCATTCGCGGCACGGTGCGGATGCTCGACGACGGGAAGTTCGAGGATGCCGGGCCGACCCACGGCGGATTCCGGTTCTACGATGCCGGTCCGCGGGCGCTCGTGCACACCGACGACGACCATATGGTGCTCCTCACGTCGAAACCGCGGGGCAACACCAGTCGGCAGGAACTGATCAGCGCCGGCCTCGACCCGACGAGGCTGCCGATCATCGTCGCCAAGGGCGTTCACTCACCGCGGGCGACCTACGAACCGCTCGCCGCCGAGATGATCTTCCTGAACACACCAGGGTGCACGAGTGCCGACATCGATGCACTCGACTACCGATTCCGACGTCGGCCGATGTTCCCTTACGAGCGCGACGCCGAGTACCCCTAAAAGCGGGTCTCGGCGATTTCGACCACTCGGTAGTGGTCGTCCACGATCGGGATCGACCGCCACTTGTCGAAGGTCGTGCACGGATGCGAGATCCCCAGGCCGACGAGATCTCCGACACTGAGCGGATCGCTCGGGTCGAGGTCCAGAAAGGCGTGTTGGTCGTGGATCTCCACGACGCGATCGCCGGCGACCACCTCGATCTCGGTCGATCCGCGACGTCGGATCTTCTTGAGGACCGGCAACAGACCATCGGTCGAAGCGTCTCGTTTGCCGATGCCGACCAGTGCTCGGCCGGCTTCGGGCCGCGACAGCACGGCGCCCCAGACCTCGATGGCGGGCACCAACTGCTCGTGGTGGTCGGTGCGCTGCGTCTCCCCCATGGGGGAAGCCTGGTGCAGTGAACCGTCGTCATGGCTGATGTAGCAGCCGCTCCGGAGCACGACCCGCAACGGGGAGCCGATGGCCAGGTACGAAAAGCGTTCCACGACGTGGTCAAAATAGGCACTTCCACCGGCCGTGACGATCACTTCGTCGGTCGAATCGAACCATCCCTCGGCTTCTACAGCGTGGGTCAGCGCAACGACCTGATCGAGGAATTCGTCCACTCGCTGCTCCGCGCTTCGACCGTCACGCTCCCCGAGAATGCCCTCAAATCCGGCGACTCCGGACAGGACCAGGTGTGGAGACCGATCGATCGCCGCAGCGACGACGAGTCCCTCGGCGAGGGTACGCACACCGGTACGGCCACCGATGATCCCCATTTCGAGCAGTACGGGCAACGGGTGAGCCGGCCGGACGTGCCCCAATACTTCGTCCATGATGTCGACACCCTCGACCGAGTCGACATAGCAGTAGACCTCGAATCCATCGTTGAGCGAGTTGGCGAGCCACTCGATCTCCCCAGGGACGACGACCTCGTTGGCGATCAAGACCCGTGCCACTCCTGCATCACGCATTGTGGAGGCCTGCCATGTCGTTGCAGCCGTCATCGCCCACGCACCGGCGCTGAGTTGTCGTCGGAACAGCGCAGGCGACATGGTCGTCTTCCCATGGGGAGCGAACGACACGCCGTGGCGCTCGCAGTAACCCTTCATCGTCGTGATGTTGTGCTCGATCGCCGACTCGAACATGACTGCGATCGGGTAGGGCACGTCGGTGTCGAACACAGACCATCCGGTTGGGTTGCCTGCACGCAGCGGGAATCCCTTTCCACGCGAAGCCTGCGAGCGCATGTGTACGTCCGCCTCAGAGGGGGCCCGCTGTTCGTCGGGATCCATGGCCCGTGTCCTCCCGAACTGCGATGACATCGACATCAACAGTACAGAACTCGACAAGAGTCGGTTTGAGTTGGAGAACACGATGAGGTCACATGAAGGACGGACGGGACGGGTGTGCCGGCGCTCTGCAAGAAGTTCACCGATCGGTGCAGAAGACAGTGGACCCCGGAGCGTGGCAGGGCGTATGGTTGAGGTCAGAGGGGGTTGACCCCCGGGCCCACCTCCCAGAGGACGGAGGCCGACATGCGCACACGATGGGTACTGCAGGGTGGAGCGGTGCTCGCTCTAGCGTTGACGGGCATCGTCGTCGGGGCGCCCAGCGCTGCCGCCGTCGACGTGCTGTCGGCGGGGCCGTTGACCAAGGTGGTCAACAACCCCGACCTGAGTTGCCAGGCACTGCGCGCCGGTGACATCGACGACGCGTTCTATGGCACCAACGCCTGTGGCACGTTCGTCAACGTCGGCGGCGTCAACTACGGCCCGACTGTCAGCGCCGGTGCGTCCGCGACCGATTACGAGCCGGTGTCGCAGAGCGCCATCACGGGTGACGGCACGGCGGTCCGCCCATTCACCACCACCACGGTGGTGGCGTCGGCCGTCGGCGGGTTCACGATCACGCAGGTCGACCGGTATGTCGTCGGTCAGGAGCGGTGGACCACAGAGACCACCGTCACCAACACGGGCGCGACGCGCTCGTTCGGCATCTACCGCGGTGGCGACTGCTACCAGGCGAACTCAGACACCGGGTTCGGCCGAAAAACCGGGACGAACCCGGCGTGCATCTCCGAGGGTGGTCGCGTCCAGGAGCTCCAGGCGCTCACAGCGGGCAACACCTACTACGAGGCGTCGTACAGCGAGGTCTGGTCGGCCATCGCCAGTGGTGGCGACCTGCCCAACGAGTGCCGGTGCGACGTGTTGATCGACAACGGTGCTGCGATCGGCTGGAACCAGACGATCAACACCGGCACGTCGTTCACTGTCAACTCGGCGTGGTTCCTGTCATCGCCGTTCGTGTCGTTCGCGCCGCAACGCATCCTCGACACCCGTCCGGACGGCGTGACGGTCGACGGTCAGTTCCAGCGTGGCGGGATGATCCCTGCCGGCGGGACGCTCGAGCTCCAGGTCGGCGGGCGCGCCGGTGTGGCCGGCGACGCCAACTCGGCGATCCTCAACGTCGCCACCGTCGAGTCCACCGGGCCCGGCTTCCTGACGCTGTGGCCCTGCGGCACCGACCGTCCCAACGCCTCGAGCGTGAACTACTTCGCGAACAGCGTCCGCAGTGTCGCGGTGTACGGCAAGCTCGATGCGTCCGGCAAGCTCTGCGTCTTCGCCCTCCAGAACACGCACGTGATCATCGACGTCAACGGTTACCAGCCGAACAGCTCGTCGGCCTTCGTCACCCTGACGCCCGCTCGCCTGCTCGAGACCCGGGCCGGTAATGCGACGATCGACGGTGCGTTCAACAACATCGGTCGCCGCGCGTCGGGCACCACGACCGAGCTGGTCGTCACCAACCGCGGTGGCGTGACCGCCGATGCGAGCGCCGTGATCCTCTCGGTAGTGGGCATCTACCCCGACGGCCCCGGTTTCGTGACGGTGTGGCCGTGCGGCGCAAGTCAGCCGACCGCGTCGAACGTGAACCTGAACAGCTCCAGCGATCTGGTGCCGAACGCGGTGATCGCGAAGGTCGGCGTCGGCGGCAAGGTCTGCATCTTCACCCTGTCCGGCATGGATCTGATCACCGACGTCAGCGGATACGCACCGGCGGGTGCCCAGTTCAACTCGCTCACCCCGGCCCGCCTGCTCGACACACGCTCGGGTCCGGGCTTCACCACGGTCGATGGCCAGGCGCAGGGCATCGGTGCGCTGGGCGCCGGTCAGCAGCTGAGCCTCGACGTCGGCGGCCGCGGTGGCGTGCCGGCGGGTGCTGTCGCGGTGGCGGTCAACGTCACGGTGGCGGGCGCGGCCGGCCCCGGGTTCATCACGGTGTGGCCGTGCGGCACCCCCCGCCCCGAGAGTTCGAACGTGAACTACGCGCCGGGCGTCACGACGGCCAACCTGGTGATGCCTGGTCTCGGCGCCGGAGGCACGGTGTGCTTCTACTCGCTCGCCAAGACCGACCTGATCGTCGACGTGTCGGGCTTCTTCCCGGCCTGATCGCACCGCAGTTCGGGACGGGCACCCCGCTCGGGGGTGGCCGTCCCGTCGTGTTTGCACCCCATGACGTCAGGTTCCGGGGCGCACGGTCAGCGGCCACCGAGGTTGACGCTCCGCGGTCACGGCCAGGTCGAGCAATCCTGTGCCCGTCCCATTGGCCCGCCTCGCGTGCGTGACCGAACTCAGGTGGCAGGTGCCGCGATGGAACCTTCGACTCCGAGGAACTTGGTCAGCTGCGTCGCGAACTCGGGAACGTTCCGGCGCAACCATTCAATGAGCATCGCTGCGTGCTCCATCTCGTCATCCTTGTTGTGGATGAGGACGGCCTTCAGTTCCGGGTCGGAGCAGTCGTCGGCGCGCTGGCCGTACCAGTCGATCGCCTGCAGCTCCTCCATCAACGACACGATCGCCTCATGCGTCGCGTAGGTCAACGCACTGAGTCGTTCTCGGGGGGCGTGCAGTTCTTCGCTGGACATGGTTGCCCTTTCGGCAGGGTTCGAACACGTGCTCGATACCCGACCGACGAACTGCCCAAACCTCACGACCCCAAACCTCACGACGGGCAACTCGCACCACGGTGGCCGATGGTCGCGTCGGTCTCGGCCAACGCACCGGCACCGGTCGCCGCCGGCACGTGCTTGTGTCTCGGACCGAGCGGCTGACTGCGATCCGTCGAACGCCGCGACGCATTCGGTGTTCGAGTACGTGATAGGTCCACAGGCATGGACGACGACGATGCAGCGGACGTGCGTGCAGCCGACGAGTCGCAACGGTCGCGCCTGTGGGCGGATCTCGTTCACGAGCACGGCCACGACGAGGCGTCTCGCCGGTGGCTGGCAATCTTCGCAGCCACCGACGCTCCTCGTACCGGGTGATCCGCACAACCCCGAAACCCCCTCCATGGCGCTGCTGGCGTGCTGCCGATCGTGCGACCGGCCCGACATCGGCCGGGATCCCGCCGAAATGTTTGAAGTCCGCACCGATCGGGTAGTGCTGCGGGGTACGACACAACCGAGAGACGCCTGGTTCGGGCTGGACGACCGACATGGTTGTCGCCCGTTTGGGCTCGACGCCTCCCGCAACTTGGAGGAACGCCATGAGCACGCTCTCGCCCCCGATCTCCGCCCCAGCAGCCACGACCGGCTCTCCTGCCGCGACGTCGATGATGCACGCCTTGGTGTATCACGGCCCCGATACCAAGTCCTGGGACGAGGTTCCCAAGCCGGTCGTGATCGACGACACCGACGCCATCGTGCGGGTCGACGCCACCACGATCTGCGGTTCGGACCTGCACATCCTCAAAGGTGACGTACCCGAAGTGACCGACGGACGGATCCTCGGGCACGAGGCCGTCGGCACCGTGGAGTCCGTCGGCGACGGCGTCAAGAACGTCAAGGTCGGCGACCGGGTCCTCGTCTCGTGCATCACCGCCTGCGGCACCTGCCGGTACTGCCGCGAGGCCCGTTACGGGCAATGCATCGGTGGTGGGGGTTGGATCCTGGGTCACCTGATCGACGGCACCCAAGCCGAATACGTTCGTGTCCCGTTCGCCGACACCTCCACCTATCCGGTCCCCGAGGGCGCTTCCGACGAAGAGATCTTGATGCTGGCCGACATCTTGCCGACCGGCTACGAGATCGGCGTCCTCAACGGTCACGTGCAACCCGGTGACGTGGTGGCGATCGTCGGTGCCGGCCCGATCGGTCTCTCGGCGATCCTGGGCGCCCAGTTGTTCAGTCCCAGCCACATCATCGCCATCGACCTCGCCGACAGCCGGCTCGACGCCGCCAAGCGGTTCGGTGCCGACGTGGTGGTCAACAACAGCCGCGACGACGCCCTCGCTGCGGTGATGGAGCTCACCGGCGGGCTCGGCGCCGACGTCGCCATCGAAGCGGTCGGCATTCCGGCCACCTTCGAACTCGCCACCACACTGATCCGACCGTGCGGCTACGTTGCCAACATCGGCGTGCACGGCAAGCCGGCAACCCTGCACCTCGAGACGCTCTGGATACGCGACGTCACGATCACCACCGGTCTCGTCGACACCTACTCGACCCCGACCCTGATGCGACTCACGACCGGCGGTCAGCTCGATGCCGCCCAGTTCATCACCCACCGCTTTGCTATGGACGACATGCTCGACGCCTACGACACCTTCGCCCGCGCTGCCGACACCGGCGCCCTGAAGGTGGTCATTACGCCAGGCGACAAGCCCGCAACCTGACCGCTGCCTGACCGTTGCAAGCCGGCGCTGACCTGGTCAGCGCCGAGCTTGCCGCCTGGCGCTGGCCCGGTCAGAATTGTCAGAACGTGGGCAGCGAGCGCACGTGGGACGGAGTACCGATGAACGCACGCTCACACGCCGACGAATTGATCGCCCAGATGACGCCTGAGGAGCTGGCGGGGCAGCTGACGCAGTACTTCTACTTCCGGCTTCCGGAGGGTGCTCCGACTCCGGCGTTCGACGCCGATGCACAGCCGCGTGCAGTCGAATCGGCGATGGGCGAGGGCGGCGTCGGTTCGTTGCTGTTCGTCACGAAGCCGAGCGAGATCAATCGACTCCAACGCCTCACGATCGAGGGCAACCGATTTGGCATCCCGGCCCTGTTCGGGTTCGACGTGGTGCACGGATTGCGCACGATCCTCCCTGTCCCGATCGCGATGGCAGCCTCATGGGACCTGGCCACCATCGAGCGCGGTCAGGCGATGGCCGCCCGCGAGGCGCGCGCCGTCGGCATTCATTGGACCTTTGCGCCGATGGTCGACATCGCCCGCGACCCGCGCTGGGGCAGAATCATCGAGGGCGCCGGAGAGGACCCGTTCCTGGGTGCCGCCGTCGCCGCAGCCCAGGTCCGCGGGTTCCAGGGCGACTCGATCGGGGCCCCGGAACACATCATCGCCGGCCCCAAGCACTTCGCCGGGTACGGGGCCGCCGTCGGTGGGCGCGACTACGACGAGGCAAACGTCTCGGATTCGGAGCTCTGGAACGTCTACTTCCCACCGTTCGAAGCGGCTGTGGACGCCGGCGCCGGCAACATCATGACCGCCTACATGGACCTCAACGGGATCCCCGCCACGGGCAGCCCTTGGTTGTTCACCGAGGTCCTGCGAGACACCTGGGGGTTCGAGGGGTTCGTCGTCAGCGACGCCAACGCCGTGCGCAGCCTCGTCACGCACGGCTTCGCCGTGGATCTCCCCGACGCCGCGGCGCGCGCCGTGAACGCCGGCGTCGACCTCGAGATGGCCGTCTACGACCCGGCCTTCCGCCACCTTCCTGCCGCGATGCAGTCCGGTGCAGCCGACCCGGCCCAGGTCGAGGCGAGCGTGCGCCGGCTGCTCGAGGCCAAGATCCTGATGGGCTTGTTCGACGATCCGTACATCGATGAGGAGGCGGCCGCCGCCGTACTCGCCGACCCGGCGCACCGCACGATCGCCCGCACGACCGCGGAGCGGAGCGCCGTGCTGCTTCGCAACGAAGGCGACCTGCTCCCGTTGTCGGCGGAATCGCTCCGGTCGATCGCAGTGCTCGGTCCGCTGGCCGACTCCAAACGCGACACGATCGGCCCTTGGGTCTTCGACTTCGACCTGGATGAGACCGTGACCGTGCTGGAAGGCATCCGCACCAAGGTGGGGGCGTCGGTGCGGGTCGAGTTCGCACCGGGAGTGCGTGTCGGCCGGCGACTGTTCCCGTCGATGTTCGACATGTTCGGCGGCAACGCACCAGTCGACCCCGACGGGTTCGACGAAGCCGACCAGTTCCGACGCGCCGTCGATCTGGCCGCCTCGGCCGACGTGGCGATCGTCGTCGTCGGCGAGTGGCAGAACATGATCGGCGAGGCAGCCTCACGGTCCTCGCTCGAGCTCCCCGGACGACAGCTCGAACTGCTCCAAGCCGTGGTCGCCACCGGCACCCCGGTGGTGGCGCTGGTGATGAACGGCCGCCCGCTCGACCTGCGGTGGCCCGCTGAGCACGTACCGGCCATCCTCGACATCTGGTACCCCGGGACCAGCGGCGGCCACGCCGTCGCCAACGTGCTGTTCGGCGACGTCTCCCCCGGCGGCAAGCTGCCGTTCACCTGGCCGCGCACGGTCGGGCAGGTACCGATGGTGTACTCCACCACTCGGTCGCACGAACCGGAGAATCAAGCGAAGCGCTACTGGGACGAACCCAGCACTCCCCTGTTCGTCTTCGGGCACGGGCTCAGCTACGGCCGCGTGGAGTACGCCAACCTGACGGTCGAGAGTCCGGTCGTGGGCCTCGGGGATGCCGTGTCGGTGTCGGTCGACGTCACCAACGTCGGCCCCCGCCACGCCGACGAGGTCGTCCAGATGTACCTCCACCAGCGACACGGCACCGCCTCGCGGCCGGTCCGCGAGCTGAAGGGCTTCGAGCGGATCACTCTGGAGCCGGGCGAGTCGCGAACGGTGCGCTTCACGATCGGCGTTGGGCAGCGTCGCTACTGGAATGCCGCCGCCCGCGACTGGGTGCTCGACCCGTCGACGTTCGACGTGTGGGTCGGCGGCGACTCGAGCTGCGAACTGGCGACCAGCTTCGAGGTGTCGCCGGCCTGATCCGACGGGCGATCCTGCCGAGCTGGTCGCGGATGCCCCGCTCGGTGGCGTGACAGGCTGTCGGTGTGCACATCTCGATCACCGGTATCAATCTGCCCGGCCGATGCTGCCCGCGACCGGACGGCACCCTGATGAACGACGTCCACGTCGGCGTCCAAGTCGGCCAGGACCCCGCCCAGCTGGTTCGGGCCGACGCACCAGAGGCGAACTGGCAGTTGGACGTGGACGTCGTCCACCGCGACGGAACGTTGGACTTCCGGGGGCCGGCCGTCCAGGGCCGGCGCGGCGAGCGTTTCGTCTACCTCACGTGGGGCGACGTCAACCCGACGGCGCATTTCGAGCGCTTCCGGCGGGCCAAGCTGATGCTGCACCGGATCGACGATGCAGTGCTCGACGAGGCGATCCAGACCGGTCGCCTGGCAGCAACGGTCGACCTGACCGGGCCCGACGGACTTCCACGCTGCGCACGCGTCGACCCGCCGGCGATCACCTGGTCATCTGCGGCCACCTGACGTTCCGTCACCGGCCGCCGGCCCAGCCCGTGAGACCGACCAGCCGGAAGACCAGCACCGTCTCGAACGGCTGCTCGCGGTATTGCTCGTAACGCTCCGACAGGCGTGCGGCCAATCCTGCTACACGATCGTCGCCGGGATCGGGCTGCCACCGCAGTTCGGCCCGCACCCACCAGAGCTGTGACCAGTCGCTGCGATCCCAGTGTTCGACCAGCAACGTGGCGCGAGGGTCGGCGTCCAGGTTGCGTTGGCGCTGCAGACGCAGTGATGCCTTCGGCTTGACCCGATCGACCGGTACGCCGACGAAGCCGTCGCCGTCTAATGCGTAGACGACCGGCACGGCATCGGCCCCGCGTTGGGCATGCAGGGTGCACAGGATCCCGTGGTCGCGCGCCGCCAACCGTGCCAGTGCGTCGTGCTCGGGCAGCTTCATCGTTCGCAACCGTAGTGGGCGATCCCTCGGGCGAGCCCCGACTCGCCGCCATCCCCCAGATGTGTACGGCGGGCCCGGCAGTCATACGATCGCTTCGGGTGGCTGGGCAACAGCGCCGACACGATCCGACGTCGATCGAGGGGAAGCGAGCATGAATCCTGCGGTGTGGGTCGAGCGTCACGGCCGTCAGCGCCCCGATCAGCCTGCGCTCGCCGACGGCGAGCGCGTGCACGCCAACTGGGGCGAGTTCGCCGCTCGCACGGCGGCGGTGGCGGCCGGCCTGCGCGCCGCGTTCGGCCTGTCGACCGGCGACCGCGTGGCGATCGTGAGCCGCAACCGGCCGGAGTACTTCGAGGCGCTGTTCGCGATCTGGCACGCCGGTCTGGTGGCCGTGCCGGTCAACGCACGCCTCCATCGCGACGAGATCGCCTACATCCTCGAGCACAGCGAATCGAGGGTGGTGATCACCGACGACGACCACATCGATGACGTCGACTCACTCGTCGCAAGCGTCGGCTCACTCCTGTCGTCGGTGTTGATCCCCGGTGAGCAATGGGCCGAGTTGGCCGCCGCAACGCCGTCCCCGCTCGTGGACCGCCGGCCCGACGACGCCGCCTGGCTGTTCTACACGAGCGGCACGACCGGCCGGCCGAAGGGCGCGACCCTGACGAACCGCAACCTGCTGATGATGTCGCTCAGCTACTTCGCCGACATCGACGAACTCGGCGCACACGACAGCATCCTGCACGCCGCGCCCATCTCACACGGTTCGGGCCTGTACGGGTTGCCGCACGTGGCGCGCGGCGCCGTCAGCGTGGTGCCCCACTCCGGCGGCGTGGACGCAGCCGAGATCGCCGCCCTCCTCCAACGCTGGCCGGGCATGTCGATGTTCGCCGCCCCGACGATGGTCAAACGGCTCGCCGGCGATCCGGCGATCGCCAACGCTGACCTGGGGCACCTGAAGACCATCGTCTACGGCGGCGCTCCGATGTACCTGGCCGACCTGGAGGAAGCGTTGGCGGTGTTCGGGCCGCGACTGGCCCAGATCTACGGGCAGGGCGAGACACCCATGACGATCACCGCCCTCTCGAAGACCGACCACGCCGATCGGGAACATCCCGATTGGCTGGAGCGGATGCAGAGCGTGGGTGCTCCCCGGACCGACGTGGAAGTCCGCGTCGTCGACGAAGCGGACAACGAGCTGCCGCCCGGCGAGATCGGCGAGGTGGTGGTGCGAGGCGATGTGGTCATGGCGGGCTACTGGAACGAGCAAGAGGCCACGGCCGAGGCGTTGCGAGGCGGTTGGCTGCACACCGGTGACATGGGCAGCTTCGACGAGCGGGGCTACCTCACGCTGCGCGACCGGTCGAAGGACCTGATCATCAGCGGCGGCATGAACATCTACCCGCGCGAGGTCGAAGAGGCATTGCTCCGCCACGCCGGGGTGCAGGCCGTGTCGGTCGTCGGGCGTCCCGACCACGAGTGGGGCGAGTCCGTATTCGCCTTCGTCGTGGCCGCCGACATCACCGCTCCACCTGCGATCGACGAACTCGATCAGATCTGCCTCGACCACATCGCCCGTTACAAGCGGCCGAAGGAGTACCGCTTCGTCGACGGTCTGCCCACCAACAACTACGGCAAGGTCGTCAAACGCGAGTTGCGCCAGCAGCTCCTGGCGGAGTCGGCGGGACCGTCGCCGGGCTGATCGCCATCGCCCTGCCGGCCGCCCGTTCGATGGTGGCGCCATGACGAGCTGCGCTCTGCATGGTCTCGGTCGGTGTTCTACGCTCGCAGTGTGCCGCGGGGCTCTTGGGGGGCTCCGGGTGCGGCATTCGGCGACCGATTGCGGCTGCCGACCACGACGATGAACAGGGGACGTCTTTCATGAAGCTGGCGCTGTACTTGCCGAACTTTCGAGACCACGTGACCGTCAAGGAACTCGAGGACCTCACGGCGCTCGCCGAGCAACTCGACTTCGATTCGGTCTGGACACTCGACCGGATCGTGGTGCCCGAGGCATCGGATCGCCAAGAACTGCAGCACTCGTTCGGGATGATGGAACAGTTCCCGAAGGCGCTGCCCGTCTCGGCTCGCGGGCAGTGGTTCCAGGGTTGGCCGTTGATCCCGTGGCTCGCCGCCAAGACCACCAAGCTGCGGATCGGCATGAGCATCACCGACACGCCGTACCGGGCACCGGGTGTGCTCGCCGCCGAGATCGCCACCGTCGACCATCTGTCGAACGGCCGCGTCAACGTCGGCGTGGGGTCCGGCTGGATGCCCGAGGAGTTCGCCGCCGCCAGCGCGTCGCACATCTTCCCCAAGCGCCACAAGCACGTGCGCGAGACGATCGAGATCATGCAGGGCATCTGGACCAACGACCTGTTCGAGTACCACGGTGAGTTCGCCGACTTCGACCGCTGCGGGTTCGGGTGGAAGCCGGTCCAGAAGCCGCACCCGCCGATCTACTTCAGCGGCCTCAAGGACCCCAAGCGGTCCGCCAGCCGGATCGCCAAGTACGGCCTGTCGGGTTGGATCGGGATCCAGGACACCCCGGAGGAACTCACCAAGTGGAAGGCCGAGATCCAGCGCGAGCTCGGAGAACTCGGCAGCGACCGAACCCTCGACGACTTCGACATGTGCAGCATGATCTGGTTCGTCATCACCGACACCGAGACCGATCAGACCCCGAACGGCAAGCTCAGCAACCTGCTGGTCGGCACCGCAGGCCAGATCACCGACAACCTCAAGCGCTACAAGGAAGCGGGCATGACGATGCCGCTGCTGTGGCCGCCGTTCGCCGACGTGCCCGTGTCGAAGACGCTCGACGATCTCAAGCAGCTGACCGAGGAGATCATGCCGCAGGTCAACGCCATGTGACCACCGGTCCATGGCGGCCACCGTCTGCGACGGTTTCCGAACGTGGCCCGGGGTGCGGTGATGCACTACCGCGATCTCGGCGACGGAAGTCGCCGTGCGTTGCGGTTGTGGCAGCGCGCCGGGATTTGTGTCGTTTGGTTGCACTTCGCGCGTGCGACTAGGCCAGTTTCATGAACATCTTCTTGACCTCGTCGACGGCGTAGCCCTCGGCAGCTGACTGCTCGGGGTTGGCGAGGCACCAGGTGAGACCGCTCGCCACCAGCAGGAATCCTGCCTGGTCGAGCGCCTTGCTGGCGGCCGACATCTGGGTCACCACGTCGCGGCAGTCACGGTCGTCCAACAACATCTGCTGGACGCCACGGATCTGGCCCTCGACCCGGCGCAGGCGCTTCACGAGGTCGGTGACGGTCTCCTCGGGGATCTCCATCGGTATCAGTCCTCCTGGAACTGGGTCGGACAACGCGTGCCCGGATCGGCGAACGGCTACACCCGCCAGGGTATTAGAGGCGGGTTCCACCACCGGTGGTGATGACACCCGCCGAACAGAATCCGAACCTGACGATCAGTGGCTGAACGAGACGTGTGGCAGCACCTTCAGCAGCCACTTCGGGGCGTACCAGTTGCGTTCGCCGAGCAGCGCCATCGTGGCCGGCACGAGCATCACACGCACGACCGTCGCATCGAGCAGGACGGCCATCGCCAGGGTCAGCCCGAGTTCCGTCGGCGGGATCGGCCCGGTCACACCGAAGGCGATGAACACGATGATCATGATCACGGCCGCATTGGTGATCGGCCGGCCGGTGCGGGCGATGCCCTCACCGATCGCTCGACGCGTGTCACCCGTGACTTGGTACCGCTCACGGATCGCAGCCAAGAGGAACAGCTGGTAGTCCATCGACAGACCGAACAGCAGGGCGAAGAAGAACAGCGGTGCCCACGCATCGACGAAACCCTGGTGCTCGATCCCGATCAACGAGGCGCCGTACCCGTGCTGGAACACGAGTGTGGCGAACCCGAATGCGGCACCGACGGTCACCAGGTTCATGAGCACCGAGAAGGTGGCGATGACCACGCTGCGGAACACGATCAGGAGCAGCAGGAACGCCACGATCAGGATCACGGCGATCGCGTACGGGGCACGGTCCACGAGCACCGAGGTCAGGTCGTGGTTCTGGGCTGCGGGTCCACCGACCAACGCGTTCGGCACGGACTCGTCGAGCTGGGTTCGCAACGCCTCGACCATGTCGGCGGTCGGCGCCTCGTCGATCTGCGTACCGGGAGTGACCCGGACCACGACGCGGCCGGCCTCCGACGGAGCGGCGACGACGCGAGCGTCCACCACGTTGTCGGTCGCGCTGGCGATCTCGATCACTCGCTGGGCGTCGGGGGCGTCGACGGTCACATAGGCGGGTCCGGCGGCTCCGGGTCCGAACGATTCGACGACCTTGTCGTAGCCGTCACGGCTGGTGTGGCCGGCGTCGACCACCCGCGCCCCCGGCATGCCGAGCGTCATGCCGAACGCCGGCACCGCCAGCGCACCGAGCACGACCAGCCCGATCGCCAGCGTGAGGCCCGGGCGGCGCAGCGAGGCGCCGGTCCAACGCACCCAACGACCCTCCGCCACGATGTCAGGGTCCTGCTCACCGCGAGTGATCAGGACCTTGTCGCCCATCGCCACGAGCACCGCCGGGAGCAGGGTCAGCGCCGCCAGGGCGACGGCGATCACGGCCAGGATCATGCCCAGCGCCATGGTCTGGAACACCATCACCGGAACCAGGAACACGGCCGACAGCGACAGCACCACGGTCAACGCCGACAGGAACACGGCCTTGCCCGACGTCGACATCGTGTTCTCGATGGCGGCCAGCGCGTCCTTGCCCTCGACTCGCTCCTCTCGGTATCGCGACACGATGAAGAGGCTGTAGTCGATACCGACCGCCAGTCCGATCATCATCGAGAAGTTCATCGACCAGACCGACACCGGCATCAGAGCGGTCAACAGATGCAACGAGGCGAAGGCGGTGGCGATGCCGGCCAGCGCCAGGATCAACGGGATCCCGGCCGCCAGCAACGCCCCGAAGGCGATGAAGAGCATGATCAGCGTCGGGATCCCCGACACCAGCTCGGCCTTGTGGAGCGCTTGCTCGTTGATCTTGTTGAAGTCGGACCACACGGGCCACTCGCCGGTCACATCGGCGGCGGCGCCATCGGCGAGGGCCAGGTCACCCACGAAGGCGCCCAGTTCCCCGGCTACCTCAGGCCGTTCCTTGTCGGACTCGACCACCTGTTCGACGGGCACGAGCGCCGTCAAGCCGTCGCGTGAAATCATGCCGGCCTCGGCCGGCATCGCCAGCGGGTCGACGACCGAACGCACCTTGGGTCCGGTGGCGAGCGCCGTCACGAGCGCCTTCAGGCCGGACGGGTCGTCGGCGATCGGCGTGGCTTGCCGATACACCACGATCGGGTTCTCGGCCCCCATCGCCGGGAAGTCCTGGCGCAGCTCGATCCGAACCTGTTCGGCAACCGAACCTTTGGCATCCCAGCCCGCCCCCGACAGGGCGCCGGTGACGGTGAGGGCCAGTGGAGCCGACGCCACGGTGACGACCAACCACACGAGGATCACCAGTCGGCGGTGTCGCGCCATCGAGGCGGCGAGACGCGAGAACAGAGCACGCTCGTCCGGTTGGGGCGACGGCTCGTGCGCAGCGAGTGGCGCTGGGGGCGTGACGGTTGCCATGGAAGATCTCCTCGGAAGTCAGGTGACAGGTGAGTAGAACGATACCCCCACGGGTATCTATTGGCTACCCCCAGGGGTACCGAGACCTTCCGATCGCCGAGGCGGCGAGGACACAGGTCGACTCGCGGCGGGAGCGCTGATCGATCTGATCAACAACCGCTCCGGCGTGGCACCCGAGCTCGTGATGCTGCCCACCGAGCTCTTGATCCGCAGCTCGACGGCGCCTCCGCGCTGCTGAACACGCATCGCCTACGCTGCGTCGACCGACCATCCGAAGGGAGGACGTGATGTCCTCGGGATTCCAGCTCGCCCAGCAGCAGGCCCAGGCCTACGCAGCGTTCACCCACACATTCATGGACGGCTCGGCCAGATTGTTGGCGGAGGGTGCCGGGATCCGGACCGACGACGTCGTGCTCGACCTGGCGTGCGGCACGGGCCTGGTCGCGCGCCACGTGGCACCGCTGCTCGGCCCGGGCGGACGCCTGGTCGGCTCCGACATCAACCCCGCCATGCTGGCGATCGCCCGCTCGCTCACCGACGTCGACGTCGAGTGGGTCGAGGCATCATGCGACGCATTGCCGTTCGACGACGCCACCTTCACCCACGTGCTGTGCCAGCAAGGCGTGCAGTTCTTCCCCGAACCCATTGCTGCACTGTCGGAGGCGCGGCGAGTGCTCCGGCCAGGCGGTGCGGTGGTCGCGACGGTCTGGGCGACGCCAGGGCACAACCCCTACATCGAGCACCAGCTCGAACTGCTGGCCACGGTCGACCCGGCCGTGGCGCCGTCGGTCGCCCGCGCCACCCCACCGCACGCCGGCCGCTTCCTCGCAGGCGCTGCCGAAGACGCCGGGTTCGACCGGATCGATGTGACCATGCTGGAACACCTGGTCGAGGTCGACGACCTGGCGACGTGGTTCGTGGCCCAGACGTCGAGTACCCCGTGGGGCCCCACACTCGCCGGCCTGGATCACTCAGAGCGCGAACGCCTGGTCACCGAGATGGTCGAACGCATGCAGCCGTACGCCACATCGTCGGGAGGCCATCGGATCCCGTTCTGCTCCTACCGGCTGGAAGCCCGACGGAGCGGTACGTGACCAGGTACACCGCCGCGCCGGGGGCCCCCGGCATCGCGGCGAGCGGCGCGTGAGCGGCGCGTGAGCGGCGTCTTCGAGGCGCTCGGGGACCCCGTCCGACGATTCATCCTCGAACTCTTGGCGGGCGGCGAGTGCGGCGCCGGCGAGATCGTCAACCAGGTCCAGGCACGGGTGACGATCTCGCAGCCGGCCGTCTCACAGCACCTCAGAGTGCTGCGTGCCCATCATCTCGTGAGGGCGCGGGCAGAGGGCACACGCCGGATCTACGCCATCGACGATCGCGGGCTGGCCGTCGCCCAGGCGTGGCTGGCGCAGGTCGCCGACCCGTTGAGGCGGGGCTGCCGCCGGCGCGCTCCGAGCTCGCCCGTGCCCGCTCGGCGCGAGCCCCTGAATACTCGAGACTTCCCGACGAATCCGGCGCTGGGATCGACGACCAGGCCGAGTGAGCAGGCCGGCTGGGCGCTGCCCCGAGCCGCGGCCATACAGTCCGGTCATGCGTGAGTTCGCCGATGACGACCTGAGCGATGCCCGGTTCACCGGCGTCGCACTCCGACGCGCTCGCCTCACACAGGTCGATCTGTCCGATGCCGTGGTGCGCGGTGCCAGGATGCATCGCACACGACTGATCGGTGTCGAGCTGCTCGATGCCGAGATCACCGGCGACATCGAGCACCTCACGATCAACGGCGTGGACGTGGGGCCGTTGGTGGAGGCCGAGCTCAACCGGCGCGACCCGGACAGGGCGGCAATGCGACCCACCGATGCCGACGGATTCCGGCGGGCGTGGTCGATCCTGGACCACCTGTGGCAAGCGACGACCGAACACGCCCGAGCGCTACCGCCCGACCAACTCCACGTCGGCGTCGACGGGGAGTGGTCGTACATCCAGACCCTGCGTCACCTCGGTTTCGCCAGCGCCGCATGGGTCGGCCGGATGATCCTCGGCGACCCGTCGCCATGGCACCTACTCGACATGCCATGGGACGAGGCGCCCGGGTGGGACGGCATCCCGTGGGATCGCCAGGCGACCCCCACACTCGATCAGGTGCTCGTCGTCCGGCAGGCACGGCAGGCGATGGTCGCCGACGTGATCGCCTCGCTCACGGACGACCAGCTGGCGTCAGAGGTGTCGCAGATGGCGCCCGGCTGGCCGCGGCTCGAGCGCTTCGCGTTGCGTGAATGCCTGCTGATCGTGCTCAACGAGGAGTGGCACCATCGCCTGTTCGCCGAACGAGATCTGGGGCTGCTGGCGACGGCGGTCGGCGATCGCGCCGACGCGCCGCACTCCCCCGAATGACGCTCCGCGACATGAGCAGTGCGGAATGATGGCTCGGTGAACGCCCCACGATCCGTCACCTTGGTGTCGCTCGACGGGGTCGCTTCCCCGCCACATCACGCCCGAACGAATGCCGAGCCTGTGCGGTCTCGCCCGGTCCGGTGCGGCGTGCTTCACGGCCCGAACCGTCGTGCCACCCTGGACCCGCCCCGTGCACGCCTCGATGTTGCCGCGGGGTCGACCCCCAGACACACGGTCTGATCGACAACTCCCCCGGCGCCGAGGTGCTCGGCCCGCCCAGCGTCCTGGCATTGGCGCGGGCAGCCGGCCTGACGACGGCGAGCGTGAACAACTGGCGCCAGATGGACTCGTTGATCGAGCCGGGCGCCAGCACGTACCGGCTGTTCATCGACGGTGGGTACGACCCCGACGAAGACGACCAGATGGTCGATCTGCTGATCGCTGCACGGCGCACCTCCGTTGCCGACCTGACCTTCGTCTACCTCTGCCGACCGGACCTCGCAGGTCACGACCACGGGTGGGACACGCCGGAATATCTGGTGTCGCTGCACCGTGTGGACCACACGCTCGGACGGCTGCTCGACGCGCTCGGGCCCGACAGCGACGTGGTCGTCACCACCGATCACGGCGGCGACGGTCGCAACCATGGCGTCGTCAACGACGCCGTGATGCAGGTCTTCGTCGCCGCCCGTTCCCACCGGATTGCCCCAGGGTCGTTCTGGGAGGCGGCATCCACGCTCGACGTCGCCCCGACGGTCGCCGATCTGGTCGGACTGGACCCACACCCCGAGTGGGAGGGAACCAGCCTGATCGGCAGCGAACGTCCCGTTGTCGACCATCTGATCGACCTGCTCGCCGCCAGCGACCGGTTCACGTACGGCGAGGACCTGTCGATGCTGGCGCATGCGCTGCAATCGGCTGCCCAACTCGAAGCGGCCGGCGGAGACGACGAACTCGTGCTGGCGGCGCTGCTGCACGACATCGGCCACCTGCTCGGTCCCGAGGGACCGTACGGGTACCCGGCGCACGCCGCGGCTGGTGCGCAACACCTCCAGCCCTGGCTCCCGGCCACGGTGGTGGAACCGATCCGGCTGCACGTGGCCGCCAAGCAGCACTTGGTGGGTTCGACGCCGGACTATGCCGGGCGGCTCAGTGCGGCGTCGCGCATCACGCTCGATCAGCAGGGTGGGCCGTTCGACGAAGCCGAGTCGGCGGCGTTCCTGGCAGAGCCACACGCCGAGCGCGCGGTGCGACTGCGCACCTGTGACGATCTCGGCAAACACCCCGATGTCGGGACGCCGACGCTCGAGTCGTTCCGACCCCGCCTGGCCGCCGCACTGGCCACACCGCCGGTCGATCCGACCTGGGCGCGCGACGCATGCCGCTGTGCGACCTGCCGCGACCACAACTCGGACCAACACCTGCTCGACGTGTGGGACCTGAGCGGGTGGACGGTGCTCGGGTCGCGCCGGTCGCCCGGTCGGTTGGAGGTCGACCTCGCTCGCGGCACCGACCGTCACACGGCGATCATCCCGGACGCGCTGCGAGACGCTGACGCGGCGACGAAGCACGCACGCCCGCGGACCTTCGGTTCCGATTGCCTGCCGCAACGCCGACGCTCGTCCGACCTCGACCAGATCGCTGTCGACGTGACCCACACCGGGCTCGCCTACATGGCCGGCATCGATGCCGTCGACGGCGAGGTCCTGCGGTTCGCTCGCTCGCTCGGATACGTCCGCGAGACGAACTACGGCGCACTGTTCGACGTGCGCACCGAACCGCGCCCGACGAACCTCGCCTCCACGCCGATCGCCCTGCCATTGCACACCGACAACCCGTATCGCGATCCTTGCCCCACGGTCCAGGTCCTGCACTGCCTGCGACCCGCCGCACACGGCGGCATGACGCGACTCGCCGACGGGTTCGTCGCCGCCGAGCGGTTGCGGCTCGAAGCACCGGCGGCGTTCGAGCTGCTCGCCAGCAGGCTGGTCACGTTCCGCTACCACGACGACGACGTCGACCTCCGAGCGCGACGAACGGTGATCGACGTCGACTCCGACGGGGCGATCCGCGGTGTGGCACTCAACCATCGCAGCCTCGACACAGCCGCCGACTCAGCGTATGCGGCGGCCCTGTCAGCGTTCGTCGAGCGGCTCGACGAGGCGGCGATCGAGCTGCTGCTCGCGCAAGGCGAGGCGATCGTGTTCGACAATCGCCGCGTGCTCCACGCCCGGACGGGGTTCGACCCCAGCTCAGGCCGACACCTGCAGGGGTGCTACATCGACATCGACGCACTGCACTCGAGGGCCCGCAGGGCAGCGCTCACCCGGCCCGATGATCAGCCGTGAGCTCGACCGCCGTCTTGCCGCTCAGCGTCTGGTCGTAGCTCCAGTCAGGCTGCTTGCGCTCGAAGCTGCGGTCGAGGAACGCACCGGCCGGCGTGATCTCGATGACTTCGGCGATCAGCTCACGTTGGATCGGATCGGCGCCCGGGCGGGCCAGGAACTCGTCGGCGTACCGCGTGAGCAGGCTGTCGATCACCGCCTCGTGCTGGCGCGCCAGGCTGCATCGAGCGCCGTCGGCGACCGTTCCGAGCAGCCCCCTGAGTTTGTCGAGCGACTCGCGCCCCACAGTCCCGTCACACATGGCGTCGAGGCAGGCGCTGATCGCCAGACCGTCCTGCTTGCACGGTGTGCACTGCCCACACGATTCGACCGCCAGGAAACGCGACGCACCAGCGGCAACCGCCACCGCCGACTGGTCGTCGGCGACCACGATGTAGCCCCCTGAACCGAGTGAGCTGCCGGCCGCCGCCATTGCCTCGTAGGTGAGCGGCACATCGAGGTGCGATGCGTCCAGCACGGCACCCGACACTCCGACCAGCACGGCCTTCACGGTTCGCCCCGGCCGAACGCCTCCGCCCACACGTTCGATCAGTTCGCCCATCGTCGTCCCCATCGGCACCTCGGCCACGCCAGGGCGGGCGACGGCGCCCGTCACGGTGCACACGATCGTTCCCGGCGACTCAGGCGTGCCGACCGACCGGAACCAGTCGGCGCCGCGGGCGACGATGTTGGGCACGTTGGCAAACGTCTCGACGTTGCTCACCAACGTCGGCGGCGCTTCGGTCAGCGAACCCGCCATCTGGAGCACATCGTGGGCGGCCGTCAACTCGTCCTCCCCGTGCCGGTATGGGGGCGCGATGCGCGGGAACGGGGGACGGCCGTCGAGCACTTCGAGCATCGCCGTCTCCTCGCCGAACAGGTACGCATCGGGCCCCTCGACCACACCGATCCCGCAGCCGTCACACCACCCGGCGGCGGTGATCTCACCGATTGCGGCCCGCAGACGAGCCACCTGATCGGAGAAGGTGGCCTTGATCGCGACAGTGACCGAGTGAGCGCCCAGGACGTGGGCGGCGATCAGCGCTCCCTCGATCACGGCGTACGGGTTGGCGTCGATGATCGCCCGGTCCTTACACGTGCCGGGCTCACCCTCGGCGGCGTTCACGACCACCGTGGCCGGGAGCGTGGCGGACGTATTGGCGAGCACCGCCCGCCACTTGCGACCCGACGGAAAGCCGGCCCCACCGCGCCCGCGGAGGCCGGAGGCGCTCAACTCGGCCAGGATCGTGTCGGCGCTGACCGCACGCGCCGCCCGCAAGCCGTCTCCGCCGCCGTCCTGCTGGTAGTCGGCGAGTACGGCATACGGGACGCGCGGCAGGACCCGCCGCTCCGGCTCGTCCACCGTCGTGGCGGCGGACGCCACACCGGTCGTACCCGTGTCGGACCCGTTGTCGAGGCTCATCGTCGTCTCCTGACCCCTCGCGCCCGATGGCCGAGGGTCGCGCTCACCCGGGAGCGTTCCCACTCAGGTCGCGACCCAAACCTGACGCGCGGTCGGGTTCAGCGAGCGGCGCGCCATTCGTCGCGGAGCCGCCGCATCGAGATCACCTCGAAGTCCTGTTGGGCGAGCCACGCCGTCCACGAGGCGTCTGAGAAGATCGCGTACTCGTCGACCCGCACGTGATGCGAGCCGGGCTCGATCACCTCGACCTCACCCGGTCCCGGGGCACAAGGGTGGAACGCGCAGTACACGAGTTCCGACGGATCGGAGTGGATCGCCGTCCGATAGTCGACCCCGGCGCCGCGAGCCCGACTGAAGTCGGTTTCGAGCACGCGCCCGAAGATCGGCATGCCCGCTGCTTCAGCAGCCTCGACCGGACCGGCGAACTGCTCCTCGGTGGCACCCCGCAGGTGGCCGTTCGGGTCGTAGGCGCCGAAGGTCGCGCGTGATCAGTGCCGGCACGCCGTACTCCACGCCGAGTGCGACGTACCGGTCGCACCATTCCGGTGCCAACGCCGAACCCATGTGGGCGTCGAGGTGGGTGACGTCCACGCCCGCCAGCAGGGCCTGCTCGATCTGGGCCCGCCACTCCGCCTCGACGGCGTCGGGATGGGCGTGGGCGCGCACATCGGCAACCGTTCTCCAGAAGTATCCGGCGTCGTCGGTCAAGCCGGCCGCCTTCGACGGGCGCGTGATGGGCCGCCACCGGTAGTAACGCTGCTCGGCATTGAGCGTGAGGTGAACACCCAGGTCGAGGCGTGCGTCGGCGGCGGCGACCTCGAGCGTCTCCGACGACCACGGGCACGGCACCATCACCGAGCCAGCGCTGATCGCACCAGAGTGCGAGAGCTCGACGAAGGCGACGTTGGTGCCGTGGCACATCCCCACGTCGTCGGCATGGATCACGATCCGCTGTGTCATGACCGAAACGTAGCGCTCGTCACGCCGACGGTCGAGGCGCAAGGCCGGCGGCGCGATAGCAGTCGTCGATGATCTGCATCATCCGCACGCCATCGGCGGCGGTCGTGGGGAACGAGGCACCCGTTTCGACCGCATCGCGGAAGGCGACCAGCTGGTGGTAGTAGGTCGTGCTCGACTCCGCCGTGATGGTGCGGATCCCGTCGGGCGTATCGATCACGATCACCGCACCACCTGCCTGGGGTGCGAGCGGGTTGGTGGCGATCATCGAGCCGCGCTCGCCGATCACCTTCAACCACCACTGCGTCTCGTCGCCGTCGAGGATCATCGACGACTGCACCATCCCCGTCACACCGGACGGCCAGCGCAGCTCGGCCCGGAGCGATCCGTCGATGCCGTCGACCGGGCACACGGCGACGGCCGAGACGACCTCGGGCGTGCCGGCGTCAGTGGCGCCGACGGCCATGCGCACCCATTGGATCGGATAGCACCCGAGATCCATCGTGGACCCGCCTCCGATCGCCAGATCCCAGCGAATGTCGTCGCGTCCGATCTCGCCGTCGGGGATGTCGAACGCCGCCTCGGCACGCACGACCGCCCCGAGCACACCGGAATCGATCACCGAACGGATCTGGGCGGCGTACGGGTGGTACCGCCAATGGAACGCCTCCATGACCACCACGTCGGACGCCGCCGCCGCATCGGCGATCAGCTGGGCGTCGCCGGCATTGGCGGCGAACGGCTTCTCGCACAACACGTGCTTGCCGGCCTCGATCGCCGCCACCGCCCACTCGCGGTGGAGCGACGCCGGGGTTGCGATGTAGACCGCATCGATCTCGGGCGACTGGACCAGTTCGGTGTACGAGCCGTAGGCGTGGGCGATGCCCCACCGCTCCGCCGCTTGGCGAGCACGATCCAGTTGGCGGGCACCCACAGCCGTCAGGGCGACGCCTTCCACGAGGGGAGCCGGCTCGATCACCGCCTGCTCAGCGATCCGCGATGCTGCCAACAACCCGATGCGTACCGTCATGGCGGGCGAGAGTAGCGGCCCGATCAGCCCGGCCAGCCTGCGGGCCGAGTCACACGGCGGCGACCTCGACCGTGCGAGTCGTGTCGTCCGATGACCCCGCACCCGCCGCGTCACCACGACGCGACCGATAGTCCGGCCCGGCGAGCACCCAGGCACTGACGCTCAGCACCAACATCGTCGCCCCGCACACCGAGTACGCCAGGACCCGTCCGCCAGCTTCGTACAGCAACCCGGCACTGACGGCCACCACGCCGCCGCTCAGCGTCTCGGCGGCGCCCAGCATGCCTTGTGCGCTGGCCTGGCGTTCCGGCGGCGCCACCATGCCGACAGCGATCGAGCAGCTGGTGACCGTGAACCCGTCGGAGAGCGCGTGCACCACTCCGACTGCCAACATCGCCACGCCGGTCGGCATCAGCCCGTACAGCGTGATGTACACGGCGCCGGCCGCCAACCCGATCGGCCCCAACCGGAACGGGCCGACCCGCTGCGCCAGGCGTCCGCCGTACGAACCGAGGAAGATCAGTGGCAAGGTGAAGATCACGATGCCCAGATTGGCGATCACATCGGCAGCGCCCAGATCGTCGAGCACGATCGCCCACAGCGCATCGAACGTTCCGATCATCATGAACAGCGCAGCGCCCATCAGCAGACCCGACACCATCGGGCGCGACCGCAGCAGGTCGAACGCGAACCGCACCGTGGGTGCCTCGGTCTGCTCCACGACCGGCAGCCTGAGGACGACCGGGACGGCGGCGGCGGTGAGCGCGGCGATCAGCAGGAATGGCGCCGGGATGCCGAACGCCGGGACCATCAGGGCCGAGATCACGGGGCCGAGCGCGAACCCCGACACGTCGGCCGCCAGCAGCACACCCACGTTGTGGCCGAGCCGCCCGGGATCGGCGTTGATCACGATCCGGCGCACGGCCGGCGATGCCATGCCGACGCCGACCCCCATCACGAAGCGTGCCGCCAGCAGCACGCCGACCTGCTCGCCCTCGGCCATACCGATCAGGCCAACGACATTGAGCAGCAAACCGAGCACCACCAGGAACCGGGCATGCCCGCGATCGGCGAACGGGGCGAGGAACACCTGGGCGATGAACGACGAGATGAAGCCGATCCCGACCACCGCGCCCAACCACCCGGCGGAGATCCCGTAGTCGTCGCGGAAATCGTCGAGCACGGTGAACATCACGCCGTAGCCCGACGCCAGCACCCCGGTCATCACCGCCAACAACATGATCTGACCGCGCGTCACGCTCGGGAGGCTACTGCTGTCCTCAGCAACGACAGCGTGCGGTTCGGGCGGGATCGCCTGACCCCCTCCCGTTCCAGTGGAGCGGCGAGCCCGGAGGCAATCCCTGGGGCAGCTCGTCAGCGGTCGGTGCGCTGACGGCGCTGGACGAGCATGTCGACGTCGCGTCGCGTGTGGGCGTAGACGGTGTCGTCATCGTCGAAGCGAGGGTCGAAGGCGGCGCGATCGAGGCGGCCGGCCACCAGGCGAGCGACGGCGGCGTCATCGTCCGCGGTCCAGCATTCAGCGCGAGCCGGATTGGTGGCGCCCGGGTCGGCACCCCGACGCGAGGCGGCGGCGGTGAAGCGGTCCTGCAACATGCCCCAACGGCCGCGCCGGCGACGGTGGATCAGCAGCCGGACGACCCACCACGCCACGAACGGCCCGCCGACACCTCCGACCACGGCCACCAACCCGAGCGGATTGGCGCTGATCGCCGACTGCGCTCCACCCAACAGATCGGAACCGATCGTGGGCCGGCTCGACTCCCCCGCCAGCGGGACCGACGCCGTCGGGTCGAACGCCTGCCAACCGACCTGCGGAAACCAGATCTCCACCCATGCGTGGGCGTCGCTGGCTCGCACCTTCCAGACACCGGCGATCTCGTCGCGCTCGCCGGGCACGTACCCCGTGACCAGCCGTGCCGGCACGCCCTGGGTGCGCAGCATCACGGTCAAGGCCGAGGCGATCTGCTCGCAGAACCCGCGCCGGCTGGTGAACAGGAAGTCGTGGACCGCATCGACACCGTCGGCGGGGAGCGGCGCGTCGAGGTCGTACTGGACGTTGGCGGCGAGCCACGCCTCGTACGCCAGGACCACGTCGTACGTCGAGGTCGCTCCGGTCGCCAACCGATCGGCGAGCGCCTTGGTGTCGGCGGTGGTGGTCTCCGGAACGTCCAGATAGATGCCCAACACATCACGACCCAACGCGCTGAGCCGCGGTCCGACCAGACCGTCGCTTCGGAGCAGCCCTGCCGACACGATCGGTCGCTGCGACACGACCGTGTAGACCGCTCCGTCGCCGAACGTGGTGGACGCTCGCAGGGCCCCGTCGTAGCGCGCCCACACGTCGGCATCGATGATCAGGCGCGACGGCTGCGCAGCGTGAAACACCACGTTCGGTGCATCGCGCTCGAAGTAGTAGGTCTGCACGAACTGCTCGGTCGGCACACCGGTGGCGAGTCGCCCGTCGAACAGGTCCGGGTCGCCGAGCGCCGGACGGACCTCGATGTCGGGTCCGATCAAGTGGCGTCCGATGTCCTGCTCGGCGAACCAGGTGCGGCCGTCGAACCGGCTGAACGTCTGCCCACGCCAGAACTCGCCGGCGGGAGCGCGCACGCGCATGACGACATCGTCGGGGAGGTCGCCGCGCACCGAGGTGTCCATCGAATCGCTGAACCCCGTGTATCCCCCGGGCTGGCCGGCGGGCGCCCGCGTGGTGTCGGCGGCATCGCCCGGCTGACGTTCCGAGCCGTCCGGGCCGGCGACGGCACCCGGGTTGCGGATCGGGTTGGGGTCGTCGATGAAGGTCGGCAGCGTGAGGCGCGCCGGCCCGTCGGGAATCGGGACGACCGAGAGCAACAGCACGCCCGCCAGTGAGGCGGCGCCCGCCACGGCGGCCGGGGCGAGCCTGCTGCGGTGCGACCGGTGTGAACCGGCGAGCCCGGCCGCTGCGGGGCGTGTCGGGAGTGCCAGCTGACGCAGGGTCACGCCGAAGCAAACCGCCCACGCCAGCAGCCACCAGCCGATCGAACCGTCCACCCGGAAGCCGGCCGCATACATCAGCACCACGGCCGAGATCCCGAGCCCCACTCTGACCGTGCGACGGTCGCGGCATTCGAAACCGTGCAGGACGATCAGGATCACCAGGATCTGCGGCAACGGCCCGCGCAGCAACGCCAGCAGGCCGTTGAGACGGCCGGAACTGGCGGCCACCATCAAGAACGCCACGAGCGACCCGACCGCCACGAGCGTTCGAACCAGACTCGAGATCGGCGTGCCGGTCTCGAGCGCCGTGCCCGACACGATCGCGCCCGTGGCGATCGCCAAGGTGACGATCACCGCTGCGAGGATCCCGTAGTCCAGTGCCTGGAGCAGCATCAGCAGCGACACCAACGTGGCCGCTGCCGACCACCAGCGGGCACCACGATGAGCGGACGTCTCGGGTTCGGTCGGGCGCCGGCGCGCGGGGCGCCAACCGGACGTTGTGCGGACCGTCCCGAGGTCGGCCAGTGCCGTCCAACGCACCGCCGACGTGGCATCCAGGATCGCCGTCGGCTCGCCGTCGCCGACCGAGGCCCAGACCTCGGCACCGGCGCGCAGCCCGGCCTCGATCGCGGCACGTGCACGACCCGCCTCGGCGTCGGGATCGGGCGTGCCCGGAACGGCACGAACGAGCCGGCGCTGGTCGGCGGCGCGACGCCGATCGTGGACCACCAGCTCGCCGGACCGGAAGGTCGACGACCAGTGCACGAAACGCTCGCTGTCACCCTCGCGCCACGGTCGGATGCCATCGATCTCCCCCGCCACCGCACCAGGTCGCCCGGGCAGCTCGCCCGATGCGCGCGTCGGGACGTGTTGGGCGTGCGGCGACCCGTCGCGGGCGACCGGGGCGACGAGGTGATCCGGGACCGCCACCGTTGCACGTTTGCCGCACCAGATGACCCCGTGCGGGCCTGGCGTCCTGACCCGCACGTGCAGGTTGCGGACGACACCACGACGTTCCATCGTCGCCTCGCCCACGAACCCGTCCGGACCGGTCCATCCCGAGGCGATCGTGGCCCCGGCGGACCTGACCTCGACCCAGACCGGGCGAGTGCTGGCGACCTCCACGGCGATCGGGAACGGCGTGCGCTGTGTGGAGTGGGCCGGCATCACGACCTCACCGATCCGGATCCGGTGGGCAGCCAACCAGGCCGTCGAGAACGCGACGACGGCCCAGACCACGGCCGCCACGAGCGTGATCACGACCGGCGTCGATCCGGTCAGGCGGGCGATCGCCAGCCCGCCACCCCAGGCCAGCAACAGACCGAGCGCGCCCGCCGACAGTCCGACCGGACGCGCCAACGTGGTGACGTCGGCGGCTAGTGCAGATCTCAGGTGACCGAGATCGCGGTTCACGCCGCCGGCGCCGGCACCCGCGACAGACATTCGGTCACGACCTCACGTCCGGCCTGCACCGAACCACCGGCATCGATGACGATCACTCGATGCGCCAGGCTGGGCACGGTGACCTGCACCACGTCATCGGGCACGACGTAGTCGCGACCGGACATCGCTGCCCGCGCCTTGGCCAGGCCGATCAGCGAGACGCCGCCTCGCGTGCTCGCTCCGAGACGCACACGCGGGTGTTGGCGTGTGGCGTCGAGCAGGCCGACGACGTAGCGGGCGATGCTGTCGGCCACGTACACATCGGCCACGGCGCTGCGGGCGGCGACCACGTCGGCGATGGCGACGGCCGGGGTGACGGTCCGCAGCAGGGTGCGGCCTCGGCGCCCCGTCAGGACCTCGACCTCGTCCTCCGGGCGCGCTCGGCCGGGCACCACGACCGCCGCGAAGCGGTCGAGCGCACCTTCGCCGAGCGGGTAGGTCCCGGCCATCTCGACCGGGTTCTGGGTGGCGACCAGCAGGAACGGGTCCGGCAGCGGCCGAGTCGTGCCGTCGACCGTGACGGCGCCCTCCTCCGTGGCTTCCAGCAACGCCGACTGGGTACGCGGGTTGGCGCGATTGAGTTCGTCGAAGACGACGATGTTGGAGAAGATCGGCCCGGGGCGGAACCGCAGTTCGAACGCGTCGCCGTGCGGCATCAGTGTGCCGGTCACGTCACCGGGCAACAGGTCGGGCGTGCCCTGGATGCGATGGAATGACCCTCCCACCGACGCCGCCAACGCCTGTGCGAGGAGTGTCTTGCCGACGCCCGGGATGTCTTCGATCAGGAGGTGGCCGGAGCTGAGCAGGCAGGCGATCGACGTGCGGATCGCCTCCTCTCGCCCAGCGAGCACACGACCGATCGACTCGGCGATGGCGTCGGCGGTGGCGACCACATCGGTCCCTGTGAGCGGGCGCGCGATGGGCGCGCTTTCATCCGTCGCGATCCGTCCAGCCATTGCACCCATGCTGTCAGATCATCGGGCGTTGTGGGCCGCGCCTTGAATCGAGCGGATTCGCACCGACAGGCACGTGACGCAGCCGTCGAGCTTCTCGAACTCGGAGATGTCGACCTCGATCGGTTGATAGCCGAGACGCCGGAACATCGAGGCTGATTGCGGTGCGTCGGCGGCCATCAGCAGTCGGTCATCGCCGAGCAGGACCACGTGGGCGCCGCTCGGCTCGGGCACCTCGAGCAGACCCCCGAACGCGTCCGGTACGTCGACCAACGGTGCGTATCCGATGACGGTTCGGTCCGGCAGCGCCGTCACCGCCGACTTCAGGTGCAGCACGCTCGTCGTCGGGACGCTCACCATGGTCCATCCGGACGGTTCCACGATGGCCCGCAGCGCCTCGATACCGGCGCGGTTGGTGCGCCCCGAGTCGCCGACGTAGACCGTGCGGCCCACCTTGAGCACGTCGCCGCCGTCGAGCGTGGCACCGGCAGCCTCGATGCGCCGCAGGTCGAGGCCGAGGCCGCTGACTGCGCGCTCGACGCCGTCCACCTCGCTGCGGCGACTCACGGCCCCCGGGCTGGTCAGCACTGCCACGTCGTCGAACACCACCACGGTGTCCTCGACGAACACCGAATCGGGGCAGTCATCGGCAGGCTCGACCTGCACGACCCGCCAACTGTGCTGCTCCATGACCTCGCGGTAGGCGTGCCATTGATCGACCGCTCGCGCCAGGTCGACCGGCTCGTCGAGCGGATGCATGGTGAGGCCCTGGGCGAGTGACGGGCTGGGTGGGCGCATCAACGCCACGCCGCTCATGACCGGGACGAACCGAGTGGCTCAGGGCCGAACAGGCGGTGCGCGATGTGCACGTCGGCGGTGGCGACGATCGGCGGCGCCGACGACAGCCGGCACGGGTTCTGCCATGTCATCTCGACATCGTGGCACGCCGACGCCACGCCGCAGGCGGTTCAGCCGGCGAGTGGGGCGACCAGGCGGGCGGTGACCGCCGTGCGCACCTGGTCATCGAAACTCAGCAGGTGCGCCTCGACCAGATCGGCGGCGCGCGAAGCGTCGCCTGATGCGAGCGCATCGAGGATCGTGGCGTGCTCGTCGACGGCGTGGCGGGTGTCGGCGACGTCAGCGAGATACAGGTGCCACACACGATCACTCTGGGCGTACAGCACGTCGAGCGTGTCGGTCAGGAAGCGATTGCCCGCCGCCCGCCAGATGATCTCGTGGCAGTGCCGGTCGACGTCGAGAAGGGCGGCGTCGCCCGATACCTCGGTGGCGGCGGCGATCGCGTCACGCATCTCGTGCCAGTCGGCGGGTGTCCCGCGCAGCGCCGCCAGGCGCGCCGCGTACGGTTCCATGACGGCCCGGGTCTCGAACAGCATCGACAGTTCCGACACCTCGATCGACGACACGAACATGCCGCGACGTGGGATCACGGTGACGAACTGGTCGCGTGCCAGGCGTTGCAGCGCTTCACGGATCGGGGTCCGACCGATCCCGAGCTCGGCCTGGAGCAGGTCTTCGCGGACCACGTCACCGGGCGCGAGTTCGAGCCGGGTGATCATCCGGCGGATCTCGGCGTACGCCCGTGCACTCAACGTTTCGGCTGTGATACATTCATGATATATCAGATTGACCGTGACGGTGCGCTCCGGATGCGCCCTGTCCCACGCCAGGAGGAACCGTGAGCGATTTCCCATCCAGTGCCAAGTGCGTCGTGATCGGCGCCGGCATCGTCGGCAACTGCTTGGTCGGCCATCTCGCCAAGCTCGGCTGGACCGACATGGTGCTGATCGACAAGGGTCCGCTCCCCAACCCCGGCGGCTCGACCGGCCACGCCTCGAACTTCATCTTCCCGACCGATCACAACAAGGAGATGGCGTTCCTCACGATCGACAGCCAGAACCAGTACATCGAGTATGGCGTCAACAACACCTGCGGCGGGATCGAGGTGGCCCGTGAGCCACAGCGGCTCGAGGAGTTCAATCGACGCATGACGTCGGCCAAGACGTACGGGATCGAGGCCAGCTTGGTGAGCCCGGCCGAGATCAAGGAGATGGTGCCGTTCATCAACGACGACATCATCCTCGGCGGCTATTACACGGCGTCGGTCTCGGTGGTCGACTCGCTGCAGATGGGCACCCTGATGCGCGACGAGGCCGTCAGCGCCGGGGCGCTGCAGGTATTCGCCACCACCGAGGTGCTCGATCTCGAGACCGAGACCGTCGACGGCGTGACCAAGATCGTCGCCGTGGTGACCGACAAGGGCCGGATCGCCACCGAATACGTGGCGATCGCCTGTGGCGTGTGGAGCCCGCGGATCGCCGAGATGGCGGGCGCCAACATCCCGCTCACGCCGGCGGTGCACCAGATGGCCGACGTCGGTCCGATCGAGGTGCTGGTCGAGTCGAACAAGGAACTCGCCTACCCGATCATCCGCGACATGGACACGTTCTGCTACGAGCGTCAGTCGGCCGGATCGATGGAGGTCGGCTCGTACGCCCACCGGCCGATCTTCATGCACCCCAACGAGATCCCGTCCAACGAGGCGTCGGCGCTGTCGCCCACCGAGCTGCCGCTCACGTACGACGACTTCGACCCGCAGATGGAGCAGGCGATCGAGCTGATGGAGATGCTCGGCGACGCCGAGATCAAATACGCCATCAACGGTCTGCTGTCGCTCACCCCCGACGCCATGCCGGTGCTCGGCGAGACCCCCGAGGTCCGCAACCTGTGGTCGGCTTCGGCGGTGTGGGTCAAGGAAGGCCCCGGCATCGCCCAGCTCGTCGCTGAGTGGATGCACTACGGCTACCCGCGCATGTGCGACCCGCACGGCTCCGACATCGCCCGCTTCTACGAGCACGAGAAGACCGAGCACCACATCTACGCACGCTGCGCCGAGCACTTCAACAAGACCTACGGCATCGTGCACCCGCGCGAGCAGTGGGCCAGCCAGCGCGGCATGCGCCGCTCGCCGTTCTACGCACGCGAGGAGGCGCTCGGCGCCGTGTTCTTCGACGCCCGCGGCTGGGAGCGTCCGCAGTGGTACGAGTCGAACGCCGACCTGATGGATCGGTACCCGGGCCAGTGCGAGCCGCGGGAGCACGAGTGGGACGCCCGTTGGTGGTCGCCGATCACCAACGCCGAACACCTCCACCTCCGCGAGAAGGTCGGCATGGTCGACCTCACGGCGTTCAACGAGTTCGAGTTCGAAGGTCCCGGCACGCTGGCGTTCCTCGACACGATGACCGTCAACTCGTGCAACGTGCCGGTCGGCCGCTCGATCTACACGCCGCTGCTGACCGCCGACGGCGGGTTCCGTTCCGACCTCACGATCATGCGGCTCGGCGAGCAGCACTTCCGGGTCGTCACGGGCGCCTTCGACGGCGGGCGCGACAAGTACTGGTTCACCCGCAACATGCCGACCGACGGTTCGGTCACGTTCACCGACAAGACGTCCGGGATCTGCACGATCGGCGTCTGGGGCCCGAAGGCGCAGGCCACGATGGCCAAGATCGTCACCGGCGCAAGCGCACCGTACGACGTCACGATCGAGGGCTTCCCGTACGGCGCCGTGCGCGACGTCCTGATCGACGGCGTGCCGTGCACGATGTTCCGCATCTCGTACGTCGGCGAGAACGGATGGGAGATCTACACCAAGATGGAGCACGGCCTGCGCCTGTGGGACACGATCTGGGAAGCCGGCCAGGAGTTCGACGTGCGCCCGGTCGGCATCGGTGTGTACGCCGTGACGGGCCGGATCGAGAAGGGCTACCGCCTGATGGGTGCCGAACTGGAGAGCGAGTACAACCCGGTCGAGGCCGGGCTGGCGCGCCCGAAGGTCAAGTCGGCCGACTTCATCGGCAAGGCCGCCTATCTGAAGGCGCGGGCGGCGGCCGACGTGTCAGGTCCGGCGGCGGTCATGTGCACGTTGTCGATGGACTCGCAGATGTCGGCTGCCGGCATCAAGCGCTATCCGACCGGCGGCAACGAGCCGATCGTCACGCTCGACGGCAACCGGATCGTCGACAGCCACGGCCGCCCTTCGCGGGTCACGACCGCCGGAGCGGCTCCCTCGCTCGGCAAGTACCTGCTGCTCGCCTACCTGCCGCCGGAGCACGCCGTCGAGGGCAACAAGTTGGGCGTGGTGTACATGAACGAGCAATACCCCGTCACCGTCGAGCGGGCCGGCAGCCAGCCGGCATTCGACCCCGACGACGACCGCATGAAGACCAACCCCACCTGACCGACCGTTCAAGTTGTGTCAGACACAACTTGAACGTTCCTGCAATCTCGAGCTCGCCGACGACGTTCAAGTTGTGTCTGACACAACTTGAACGTGAGCGGCACGATCTGAAGGACAGCGCATGAGAATCCTGGTTTGCGTGAAGCGGGTGCCGGCGCCCGGTGCACGCATCAACATCACCGACGACGGGCAGGCGGTCGACACCGCCCACTTGGCGTTCACCACCAGCCCGCACGAGGAATGCGCCGTGGAGGCCGCGGCGCAGCTCGTGGAGCAGCTGGGCGGCGAGGCGACCGTGCTCACACTCGGGTCATCGGATGCCGAGGAGCAGCTGCGGTACGCCGTGTCGGTCGGCATGCACCGAGGTGTGCTGTTGGCGACCGACGACGGGGAATGGGACCCGCAACGCACCGCCCAGGCGATCACCGCTGCGATCCGCCAGATCGAGGAGGCCGACGGGCCGTTCGACCTGATCCTGTTCGGCAACGAATCGGCCGATTCCGGCGGGTTCCAGGTCGGCATCCGAGTGGCACACGCCCTCGGGCGTGCGATCGTCAACGGCGCCAAGGGTCTCACGGTCGAAGGCGGCGTCGCCCATGTCCAGCGCGAGGCCGATGCCGGCCGAGAGACCTACGAACTGCCGATGCCGGCCGTGATCGGCGTCAAGGAAGGCATCAACCTGCCGCGCTACCCCACCATGAAGGGCCGGTTGGCGTCCAAGAAGGCCGAGATCGCCGGCATCGCACCGGCAGGCACGGTGGGCGGTCTGTCGAAGATCACCCTCAAACGCCCCGCCGAACGCAAGTCGGAGACGGTCATCCTGGGACACGGCCCCGACGCAGCCGCCGCCGTGGTCGACGTGCTGGAACAGATCGGAGTGTTGTGATGAGCGTGCTCGTGGTGATCGAACACGATCGAGGCGTGTTGGCGCCCGCCAGCCTCGAAGCGCTGACCGCCGCCCGACTGCTGGGTGACCGCCTCGACGCCCTCACGATCGGTGCGAACGCCGATTCGCTGGCCGGTGAGCTGGGTGCCTACGGCGTGTCCACGGTGCATCAGGCACATGACGAACTGCTCGTCGACTACGGCCCCGAGGCGTGGGGCGAGGTCCTCGCCCAGGCCGTCACGGCACTGGCGCCGGACGTCGTGATCGCCTGCGGCACCGATCGCGGCAACGAAGTGCTCGCACAGGCTGCGGCCCGCCTCGATCTACCGTTCTGCGCCAATGCTACCGAGCTGCGCCCCGGCGACACGTTCGAGATGACACGCGTACGGTGGGGCGGCTCGCTGCTCGAGGAAGCGTCGCTCAACGCCCCCGTCAAGCTGGTCACGATCGCCCACCATGCGGTGGATGCCGAGCCCGCCGCGCAGCCGGGTTCCGCCAACCCGGCTGCGCTCGCGGTGCAACTCGATCCGCTCCTGGCGCGCAGCGTCGTGAAGGGTCGCGTCGAGCGCGAGGCGGGCGTCACGCTGTCGACCTCGCCGGTCGTCGTCGGCGGCGGGCGCGGCGTCGGCTCGCCGGACGGCTTCGCCCCCTTGCAGGAGCTCGCCACCGAGCTGGGTGGCGTGGTCGGGTGCTCGCGGGCCGTGACCAACAACGGGTGGCGCAACCACGCCGATCAGGTCGGCCAGACCGGCACGCGAATCGCTCCCGACGTGTACTTCGCCTGCGGCATCTCCGGGGCGATCCAGCACTGGGTGGGTGCGATGGCGAGCAAGAACATCATCGCCATCAACACTGACAAGGACGCCAACATGGTCACCAAGGCGGGCTACGCCGTGATCGGCGACCTGCACCAGGTGGTTCCGGCGATCACCGCCGAGATCCGCCGCCGCCGCGGCTGACGATGGTTCAGTAGCCGAGGTGGCGCCGGAACTCCTGGCCGACCACCATCGATTTGCCCATCCGAGCGATCCACTCCTTCGTCGCCGCGCTGAACACAGCCGGGTCGTGACCGAGCTCCTGGGCGACCTGTGCCATACCATCCTCCGAAGTGATGCCACGCGCCTGACACACCTTGGCGACCGCCGCATACTCGGCCAGGCCGATCCCGTCGACCGGCTGCAGCATCGGGTCGTCGCTCGACAACGGCGTCGTCGACGGTCCGCCGAAGATCTTCGGATTGACCGGCATCCCCTTCACGCCGATCTGCCCGGCGGCGGCCCCTGGCGTGCCGTGCTCGTCGAGCGGTCGCTCGGCATCGGTCTTCTTGCGGCTGAACAGTCCCATGATCGCCTCCTCGCGTCGAGCGCGAACAGTACTCAATCCGCGACCGCGGCCTGACCGAATTGTGAGGGCGGGCACCCGCCTTCACGGTTCCGTCTTCGAGGGCGCGTCGCACCGGTGCAACACTTGCGGGCATGCCGTACGACCCGACCGATCCGCGTTCGCAGTTGGCCTCGCCGGCTTCGGCCAGCGGCGGCGCACCCGGGATCCCACGCGCCGCGACCTACCGCGAGTTGCACGCCGGCGAGCCCGACCAGGTCGACAGCGGAGGGGTGCGCACCTGGTGGACGCGCAGCCAGGCGATGGTCGTCGCCCAGACCGAAGCCGGTGCCGGATCAGTGCTGACGGTCTCGACCTCGGGCGAGTACATGGCGATCATCCACAGCGGGGCGAACGCCACGGTGCAACACGGCGACGATCGCATCAACACCTCCGAACCGGCGGTCGTCATCGTTCCCCCGGGCGAGTCGACGATCACATTCGACGCCGACGGCATCGTGGTGCGGATCTTCGCCGCCGCCCTCGAACCGGAACTGGCCGATCGCTGCTGGAACGCCGCCGACTACGCCGAGCGCGACCCCAACGTCGCCGGGTACGCGGCGTGGCCGGACCCGCCGTCCGGGTACCGCATCCGGTCGTATCCGCTGGCCGCCTATCCGCCAGAGCCGGGGCGCCTGGGCCGCATCTTCCGATGTACCACGGTGATGGTCAACGTGTTCGAGCACGACCCCGACCCTCGCGACCCGAGCAAGCTCTCCCCGCATCATCACGACGACTTCGAGCAGGTGTCGCTGCAGGCCGAAGGTGACTACGTGCACCACATGCGGGTGCCGTGGACACCCGATTCGACGACCTGGCGTGACGACGAGCATCACCACACGCTGGCTCCGGCGATGGTCGTGATCCCTCCCCCGCTGGTCCACACCAGCCAGTCGGTCGGGGCGATGAACCACTGGCTGATCGACCTGTTCGCGCCGCCGCGTGTCGACTTCTCGAATCGTCCGGGCTGGGTGCTCAACGGCGACGAGTATCCGATGCCCGCCTGACGGCGCGATCGGCGGACGTGACCGTCAGCGGGCGGCGTGATGGCCGCCGTGATGGTCGAACTGTTCGTGGTGCAAACCCAGCAGATCGGCGCCGTAGTCGCCGCCGTTCGGGGTGCGCACGACGGTGTGGACGTGATGCCGGGTCGGCACCTCGTTGTCGAGCGCAACCCCAGGGTGATGATCGAACTCGATCAAGAGCACCGGGCTGTGGACCCGGTAGTAGAACGGCGCCTCGTCGTCGTAGCCGCCGTACCACGAGAACCAGGTGTGGTCGAGCTGCGATGCGACCTCGGACAGCTGCACGTCGGCATGACCCTCCCCGCTCCAACCAACGTAGGTCCCGGCCAGTTCGAGCAGCATCCGGCGCTGGCCGTCGCTCATGTCGGCACCCGCCACGCCCTGGTACGGCGCCACCAGGTTGTCGTGGAACGCTCCGGCCCGCATGCGACCGTCGAACATGTTCTGGAGGTGGACCGGGATGTGATCGGGATGGATCGAGGGGTGGATGATCGCCCGTTGGCGCTGAGCGCCGTCGAACGCCCGGATAAGGTCGAGTCCCAACTGCTCCTCAGGGTCGAACAGTGAGATCCCTGCGTACGGGCCGGAGTTCACGCGGCGCGGCTCGGCGCCCATGAAGGTCGGCGTCATGACGATCCGACCGTCGACGATGACGGTGTTGATGCAGAGGTGATGCCCGTCGATCTGCCAACCCCACGGCGCGTCAGCCGCCGGGTCACCGAAGATCGACACGAAGTAGGGCCACTCGCCGAACGCCTCGTGGTCGCCGGTGATCTCGGCCAACAGCTGGTTGAGCCTCATGATCGATCGAGCATGGTCGTAGCCGCGGGTCGACAGCGTGGCGCGGGCGATGCCGAGCGCCAGGTCGCGTACGGGCTGAGCGAGGTCCTCCAACATCACCCCGTGCCGGAAATGGTTCATGTGGACGTTGATCCACGTCCGCCACTCGGGTGCGTCGATCGAATGCACCGCCCGTTCACGATGCGCCGGCGAGAGCGCTTGCAGGAACGCCTGGGCGGCGTCGGAGATCGGGCGCGTGTCGACACGACGCGCCGCCAGATCGCGCCAACCCGATCGCAGCACACCGTCGGTGGTCACACCCACCATCGGACGCTCCAGTTCGGCGGCGCGTTCCTCGACGATGTTCAGCACCTCCGGGGCGGCGACCTCGACGTGACGACGCGCCGACATCGACTGCATCGGGCGCACCCCGAACGCCCGCCAAGGATCGAGGGCGATCTGGTCGGGCGTGCCGATCGGTGTGCTCACCGTCCGCGTCAGGCGCGCCCGGTCGGGCTGGCTGGGACGGAACTCGGCGAGCTCGGCCAGCACCGGATCGATCAGCGCCGGGTTCGTGAAGATCCCGGAGTTGGTATCGAAGCTGGTGCCACCCCACGTGTCGCGGAACACGCCCCCGGCCTCGGCCACGATCAGGCTCGGCCCGGCGAAGTCCCACAACGATCCGAACGTCAGGATCGACACGTCGAGTTGCGCCGACGCCACCATCGCCGCGTCGAGCACGAACGACTGGCTGCGTGGCGCCGCCGGCGGGAGGAACCGTCGCGTCACGTCGTCACGCCAGCCCTCGACGAAGCCCTCCCACGGAATCACGATCACCGAAGCATCCGGCAGCGTGGTGGCCGACCCGACGTGGATCCGCTCACCGTCGCCATGGTCGAAGCGTCCGCTCGGATCCGCCGCCGCCGACCACGCCCCACCACCCGCAGTCGCCCACCAGCGTCGCCCCAGAGCGGGGGCGGACACGAGGCCCACCACGATCGCTCCGTCAGCCTCCAAGGCGATCGCCGTCGCCCAACCCGGGCGACCGAGGGCGAAGTTGTGGGTGCCATCGATCCCGTCGAAGATCCACCGCCGGCCGGCGTCCCCGGGGTGGGCGCCCACCTCCTCTCCCACGACCGAGTCGGTCGGGCACAGACGACGCACCAGGTCCAGCATCGCCTGCTCGGTGTCGAAGTCGACCTGCGACACGGGTGTGCCGTCGAGCTTGTGGCTCCGGGTCAACCGCTCGTCGCTGTACTGCGACAGCGACACCAGGTCGGCGGCGTCGGCCAGCCCGAACGCGACCCCCAGGTCATCGGACCACGTTGACACGACCGTCTCACGCCCGACGAGAGAATCGGTTCCGGCGTTCGCTCACCGAGCGCTCATGTCGATCGCGTTCACGCGCGTGGCATCGACGGTGACCTTCATCCGCCCTGAACGGCCGGCGTCCATGGCGCGGATGTCGACGCCGCCGTACTTGGCGCCGAGCCGCTCGGCGAAGGCGTAGTCGGCGTCGGACTCGATCCGGGCGTCGCCACGCACCTCGAGATAGCGGCCCCCGTTGGCGGCGTCCTGGATGTGGACCCCGATCACCGGGTTGGCCACCAGGTTCTTGGTCTTCTGGCGGTCCGAGTGGAGCGAGAACGAGATGATCCCGTCCTCGGCCAGGAACCACACGGTCGACATCTGGGGCCGACCGTCGGCTCCCACCGTGACGATCGTGGCGAGTGGCGCCTCCAACAGGTCGGCGTGGCTCTCGGGAACGGTGTTCGACATCAGATGTGCTCCTCGTGTTGGACGTCGGCCGGCGAGTCACGGGCATGCTCGCCCAGGTACCCCGACAGGATCAGCTGGTGGTCGGCACGCAGTACCTCGGCCCGCTCGTGGATCACGAGCTCTCCGTGGGAGAGCACGTACCCACGGTCGGCGACCGACAGCGCGATGTGGATGTGTTGCTCGACGAGCAGGACGGCGCAACCGCTCTGCTTGGCGTACTCGGACACGACCGGCATCAGGCGCTCGACGATCACCGGCGCCAGACCGAGTGACAGTTCGTCGAGCAACAGCAAGCTCGGCTTGCGGGCCAGCGCCCGGCCGAGTGTGAGCATCTGTTGCTCGCCACCCGACAGCAGCCCGGCGCGCCGGTCGGCGAGCGGCTCGAGCGCAGGAAAATAGGTGTACGCCAGGGCGGCATCGAGTCGTTCCCCTGGATACCCGAGCCGCAAGTGCTCGGCGACCGTGAGGCCGAAGAACACGCCGCGCCCTTCAGGCACGTGGGCAATGCCCATCCGAGCACGGGCCGTGGGCGACTTGCGGGCAAGGTCACCACCGGCCACACGGATCGCACCACCCAGCGGCTTGACCAACCCGGAGATGGCGCGCAAGGTCGTGGTCTTGCCGGCCCCGTTGGGGCCGAGCAGCGCCACCACCTCGCCGGCGCCGACCGCGATGTCGAGATCGCGCACCACAGCGGCACCGTCGTACCCGGCCGTCAGGCCCTGGATCTCGAGCACCGGCTCGGTCATGGCGTCGTGCCTTCGTGAGCCGCCTCGTGGCGGTGCGAGGCGCCGAGGTAGGCAGCGACCACGGCCTCGTTGCGGCGGATCGCGTCGGGCGAACCACGACCGATCACACGACCGAACTCGATCACCACCAGCTGGTCCGAAATTTCGAGCACCAGGCCCATGTCGTGATCGACGAGCAGAATCGGCAACCCGCTCGACACGACCTGGCGCAGGTGGCGGCCGAGCTGTTTGGACTCCTGTGCGTCGAGCCCGGCGGCCGGCTCGTCGAGCAGCAGCACCTTGGGCCGGGCGGCGATCGCACGCGCCACGCTCACCAGCTTGCGCTGACCCTGCGTCAGCTCGCTCGGGTTGGCCTCGGCCAGCGATTCGAGCGAGAACAGTTCGAGCGCCGACTCGACGGCGTCGTTGCGAGTCGGCCTGGACCGGAACAGTTCGGTCACCGTCTCCCACGTGCTCGGGTGGTGAGCCGACACGGTCAGGTTCTCGCGCACCGTCAGGTCGTCGAACAGTTCGATCGCCTGCCACGTGCGAGACAGGCCGTGCCGGGTCCTGACGTGCGGCCGGGCGTCGCTGACGTCGACGCCGTCGATGGTGACCTGTCCACGGTGCGGCACGAAGCCCGTGACGGCGTCGATGAAGGTCGTCTTGCCGGCCCCGTTGGGACCGATCAAACCGACCAGCTGACCCGGCTCGACGTCGATGTCGACGTCGACGACTGCGTGCACACCGCCGAACGAGACCGACACGGCGCGGGTCGACAGCAGCCCCGTCATGCCGCGCCACCGATCATCGCCACGTCGGTGTCGTGGGACTGGGCGTCGGCAACCCGGGCCTGCGCCAGTTGCTTGGCCTTGAGCTTGAGCTGCCGCTTGCGATACGTCGTGCCGGCCACCCCGTCGGGGTTCTGCACGAGCTGGACGATCAGGATCAGGCCACCGACCAACAGCGTCCAGTTGCCGGAGATGTGCAGGAGGTCCTGGAAGAAGTGCGGCACCAGGCCCTCGGTGGCGACGAGACCCCCGATCACCGCACCCGACACCATGGTGATGCCCCCGATGTAGGCGAAGGCGACGAACCCGAGCGCCACCAGGAGGCCGAATCGTGAGGGGCTGACCGAGCCGAAGTTGTAGGCGTACATCCACCCTGCGGTCCCGGCGATGAACGACGAGATCCCGTAGGCGACGATCTTCACCCGGGCGACGTTGATGCCGGCCGCTGCGGCGGCACGCTCGTTGGACCTCACGGCGAGCATCTGCTGGCCCAACACGCTGCGACGGAGTTGGGCGACCAGCACGCACAACGCGATCACCACGGCGAGGAACACGAAACCGAGCACCGGGCTGGGCAGCTTGCCGTCGAGACCTCGGAACGATGCGTCGGAACCGACGCTGGTCCCGAACAGTTCGGGTTGTTCGACCGGCGAACTGCGCGGACCGGCACCCCACCGCGAGTTGGCGAAGCCGAACTTCTCGATCGTCACAACACCCGCCAGCGTGACCACCGCGAGACTGGCTCCGCGCACGCGCAACGCTGACACCCCGACCAGCAGTCCGACCACGACCGCCGCCAACGAACCGAGCAGCGGGCCCCACGGGAACCCGATCCCGGCCTTGACGATCAGGTGTGACACCGTGAATCCGGCAACGCCGGCCAACGTGACCTGGGCCAGCGAGACCTGACCCACGAACCCGGTGATCACCACCAGCGACAGGCACACCACCATGCCGATCATCGACAACATCAACGCCTGGCGATGACCGAACGGGAGCAACGACAGCAGCACCACGCCGAGCACGGCCGAGATCGCTGCCGGACGTGCGAGACGCTCGGGGCGCGGTGACGCCGGCAATCGCTTCTCGACCAGCTCGCCGCGAGTCGGGAGACTCTGCCCGCGGAGGAACAACGCCAGCACGAGGAGCAGGAACGTCAGCAGCGCCTGGGTGCCGGGCAGTGGGCTGCCGTTGTCGGTCGGGAACCAGGACTGCGACGTGACGTATTGCATCAACGACTGGCCGATCCCGACGCCGAACCCGGCGATGCAGGCGATCAGCAGCGACGTGAAACGGGCGAACACGGCCGCCGCCAGCGCCGGCACGATCAGCTGCACGAGCGTGATCGAGTCGGCCTGGGCGAGCGGCGCGGCGATGATGCCCACCGCCCCGGCGATCGACGAGGCGAGGATCGTGTTGGCCATCGAGAGCGAGTTGGGCGAGAGGCCGGCGAGCATGCCGAACACTTCGTTCTCGGACGCCGCACGGGTCGCCAGTCCGAATCGGGTGAATCGGTACAGGGCGATCAGGGCGAGCGCCATCACCACGACCACGCCGGCGATCCAGAACCGGTTCTCGGGAACCGGTTTGCCGAAGATCGTGGCGATCCTGGTCGGGAAGATGCTCGGAATCTGTTGGGCGGGCGAGCCGAACTTCAACAGCACCGTGGCCTGCAGGACCAGCAGGATGCCGAGCGAGGCGACCAACTTGGCCAGCGGAGATGACGTTCGGAGTGGTCGGAACACGACCAGCTCACTCAGTATCCCGGTCAGCACGGCGACCGCCATCGTCACCACCAGCGCCGGAACGGTGCTCAACGTGACGTGGAAGTAGCCCGTCTTGAAGGCCCAGAACGAGTAGCCGGCAACCATCGAGACGGCACCGGTGGCGAGGTTGATGATCCCCGAGCCGCGGTACGTGACGACCACGGCCATCGCGATGCCCGCGATCACCGCGCCCGATCCGAGGCCGAGCATGACGAAGAGAACGATGTCTTTCATGATGAATCAGCTTCGGAGCGGGCGCGAATGATCAGGGCTTCAGCGAGTCGTACCGATCAGGGCGTCCACCCGTCGGGCGGCGGCACGAACCCACCGGCGAGTGCCCACCCACCGTCGGCACCGTTGTACTTGTAGAACTGCGTGTAGTCGTTGCACACGCCCGGGGCGTCGGGATACTTGCCGCACTGCAGCACCGGCGAACCAAGGATCAGCGGGCCGGTGAAGGCCTTCATCTCGGCGACGATGGTGTCGGTCGACAGGTTGTCGGGTCCGACCGCGTTCATCCACTTAGCGAGCGTCATCATCTGGCCGAAGCCGACCAGGATCCACGGATCGCCGATGAACTCAGGGTGGCCCTGCGCCGTCAGGATGTCGGTATACGGAGGAACCGACGGATCCGTCGGATCGATGCTGAGCGACGAGGCGACGGCGTAGTTCCACTGCGGCAGGTCGCCGAGTGCAGCGGCGACGTCGCCGTTGATGCAGATCGGGCTGGCGAGCACCTTCTCGTCGGGGATGCCCAACGCCTTGATGGCCTCCTCGAACTTGACGCACTCGTTGGGCGTGATGACGGGCATCACCAGGTCCACGTCGGTCGCTCCGGCGGCGATCAGCGGCGCCGTGAGGTCGGCGGTGTCACTCGGGTACTTCACGACCTTGATCGGGATCCCGGCCACCTCGAATGCCGTGGACTGGCCCTCGGCGCCGTCGTCCTGACCGGCGCCTTCCGGGTAGATCAGGGCAGCCGACTTCACGCCCAGCACGTCGCGGGCGAAGGTGGCGTACGGAGCGAGGATGTACTTCGACCCGCCGAACAGCACAGCGGCGTTGGGCTCCACGGTGTCGGCCGGGCTGACCGACACGCCGTGCGCAACCGCCTTGGTACCACCCAACGCTGCGTAGAACGCCTCGGTCCCGATGAACGTGGGGCCGGAGACGACGGCAGCGATCGAGTCGTCATTGGCGAACTGCTGACCGCACTGCTGTCCCTCTTCCTCGGTGTTGGCGATGTAACAGGTCACGATCTCGATCGGATGGCCTCCGATGCCACCGGCCTGTTCGTTGATGAACTGAACGGCTGCGTTGACCCCGTCGATGTTGGTGTGAGTGACCTCGGCGGCGCCGCCCTGCTGGTTGAAGTACCCGATCTTGATCGGATCCATGCTGGCGTCGGCGGCACCGCTCCCGCCGATGTAGGCGGCGAAATCGGTGATCTTGCCCTCGACCGAGGCTGGTGCCTCGGTCGCTGCGGGTGCTTGCGTCCCAGCGGGTGCGTCCGTTCCAGCGGCGGGCGCCTCGGTGGCGGCGGGTGCGTCTGTGGCGGCGGGTGCGTCTGTCCCAGCGGCGGGCGCCTCGGTGGCGGCGGGCGCGTCGGTCGCCGCCGGCGTGCTCGCTTCATCGTCGCTACCGCCGCAGCTGGCAGCGACGAGCGCTGCGACCACGACGACCGTAACCGGCCGGCTCCACCTGTTGTGAAGCCGAGCCCGAGTGATTGGACTCATGAAATCCCCCTTTGACTGTCACTGATGCCACCGCACATGCGGCAGACTTCCCCGGGCACAGAACACTACAGATGAGGCCCCGATGCAACATCGGCGTTCGGCCCTGGCGCACAGCCTGGCGCAATTCAGACCGCCGGACGGTGATCCCCGATCGCGTCACGGAGCCGGCGTGCCGCAGTGGCGCGCATCGCCGTGTCGATCGTTGCCGTGTCGATCGTTGCCGTGTCGATCGTTGCCGTGTCGATCGTTCGTGAGCGGAGCACGACGATCGAGACTCGGACGGACACGATTGTTAGTGTCCGTCGCGGCAGACCGCTCGCGGTCGGCCGATGGGGAACATCACAACGCCTTGGGAGGGCTGTATGCGACGGAGCACGGATCGTATTCTCACCACGCACGTCGGCGCGTTGCCGGCGCCGCTGGACGTGTGGGCGCACCCCGAGGTGGCCGACGATCGATTGCGCCAAGCGGTCGCCGAGGTGTGCGAGATGCAGCGTTCGGTGGGTGTCGACTTCATCAACGAGGGCGAACTCACCAAGGGCGGGCACTGGGTGGAGTACCTGCCGACCCGGCTCGGCGGCTATCAGCCCGCCGACGGGGGCGCCTACACCCAGCTGCTGCTGTCCAGCAAGGACTGGGTCGATTTCAACGACTTCTACATGGCAACGCTGCAGAACGGCACCCTGTTCGAGATGTCGGGCGCCACCCAGCACGTGCCCGAGGGCGCCGAGGAGACCACGCCCCAGGACGACTGGGTTGCGTCGGAACCGATCCACTTCACGGAGAAGGGTCACCGTCTGCTCGACCGCGAGATCGCCGTCATGCAGGACTCGGTCGGTTCCACGCCGATCGGTGACGTGTTCCTCACCACCACGGCGCCACTGAGCGTCGAGCCAGGACGCCAGAAGGGCATCTACGCCAGCGACGAGGAACACGTGTACGCGATCGCCGACGCGATGCGGGTCGAGTACGAGGCGATCGCCGCTGCCGGCTTCCAGGTCCAGGTCGACGACGCCTGGCTCGGCGCACTGTGGGACCGGATCGGGATTCCGATGGGACTCGACGGGTACCGCAAGTTCTGCGAGCTGCGCGTCGAGGCCCTGAACCACGCGCTGCGCAACATCCCCGAGGAGCAGATCCGCTACCACCTGTGCTGGGGAAGCTGGCACGGCCCGCACTCGGCCGACCTGCCGTTGCCCGATGTGGTCGACATCATGCTCAAGATCAAGGCCCAGATGTACCTGATCGAGGCCGCCAACGTGCGCCACGAGCACGAGATCGAGTTGTGGGCCGACACCAAGCTGCCCGATGGCAAGATCCTCGCGCCCGGCGTGGTGACGCACTCGACGCCGCTGATCGAACATCCGCAGTTGGTCGCCAGCCGGATCGTGCGGCTCGCCAAGCTGGTCGGACGCGAGAACGTGATCGCCTCCACCGACTGCGGGCTCGGTCTGCGGCTGCATCCGTCGTTGGCCTGGGCCAAGCTCAAGGTCCTCGTGGAAGGTGCCCAGCTGGCCAGCGCAACGCTCTGGTGACGGCAACCGCCCCCGGAAGCCATCTCGTCGCGTGGTTGTGCGTGTGTGGTGCGCGGGGTGGTGACGTCGACCTCGGCTGAGCCGAGGTCGACCGTTCAGCCCGCCGTGACCCGGGCGCCCTGAGCGATCGTGGGCGGCGCCTCGTTGAGGGCGTCGCGAGCGAAACCGGCGGCGGATTTGTAGCGCTCCATGAATGCCTCCCGCTCGGCGCGTGGGATCACGTCGTCGATGTCGTCGAACACGCCCCCGCAGCGCTCGTCGACCACGCCCAGCAGGGCGATCGGACCGGCGCCACGATTGCGCAACACGAGTGCCGAGATGTCGGCGTGGAGCGCGTCCTGGTACGCCTCCAAGGCGTTCGGTCCCACGCCGTGCTCGACGAACTTGGCTCCCAACACACGGGCGTCGACGATCGCCTGCGAGGCACCATTCGAACCCACCGGGTACATCACATGGGCAGCGTCCCCGCACAGTGCGACGCACCGGTCCACCCAGAACGGCGCCGGGTCCCGATCGACCATCGGGAACTCCCACACCGTGCCGGCGCGGCGGACGATCGACGGGATGTCGAGCCACCCGAAGTCCCATCCCTCGAACGCAGGCAGGAACGTGTCGATGTCGACCTGCTTGTTCCAGCTCGACTCGACCTGCCGCTGCGACGGGTCGACGGTCAGCTCGGCGATCCAGTTCTGCAGCTGCAGACCGGTCTCCGGATCGGCAACGCCGATCGGGTAGTGCACGAAGCGCTGGCTGAGGCTCCCGAGCAACACGAACGACGAGCCGCTGCGGATCGGCGCACCCAAGGCGGTCCCGCGCCACAGGATCGCACCGCCCCAGTTGGGCGGGCCTTGGTCGGGGTGCATCTGCTGACGGACCGCCGAGTGCAAGCCGTCGCAGGCGACCAGGATCGATCCGTCCACGGTGTGCGTCGTGCCGTCGCGCCGGTCGATCGTGACCCGCACGCCATCGGGGGTGTGTTCGTACCCGATCACGCGTGCCCCGGTCACCACCGCGTCAGCGCCGAGCAGTTCGACCACCCGGCGGAACAGCAGGATCTGGAACTGCCCGCGGTGGACCGCGAACTGTGGCCACCGGTACCCCGCCTGCAGTCCACGCGGTTCGGCCCAGACGTCGTTCCCGTTGCGGCCCACCAGCGCCCACTCGAGCGCCTCGATCCCGACCGCAGCGAGATCGTCGGCGAGTCCGAGGTCGTACAGTTCGCGTACGGCGTTGGGCTGCAGGTTGATCCCGACACCGAGCGGTTGCATCGCCCGGACCGACTCGAAGACCGTCGCGCGCACACCGATCTGGTGCAACGTGAGGGCCAGGGTCAGCCCGGCGATACCGCCGCCGGCGATCAGGACATGAGGTGCGGTGGTCGTCATCGGGGACTCATCATGGTGCAGTGTTCGGATGCAGCGTTCGGGTGCGGCGTCGGCCCGGGAGCCGGCCAGCAGACAGGCAGGCAGACTAGGTGAATGACACTTCCCGCTCCGACTCTGGACCACGTGTGCGACCTCGACGTGCTTGCCGGTCCCGTCCGAACGCTCGGCACCGTGCGCCACGGCGGGCGACGGGTGGTGCCGATCGTGGGCGGCACGATGTCGGGGCCGCTGTTGACCGGTACGGTCCTGGCCACCGGCGCCGATTGGCAGACGGTCCTTGGCTCGGGCGCCGCCGAACTCGATGCGCGCTACCTGCTCGCCACGCACGACGGCGCCACGATCGAACTCGCCGACGCCGGATTCCGGAGCGGTCCACCCGAGGTGATCGCACGCCTCGCCGCCGGCGAGGTGGTGCCGGCGGACCAGTACTCGATGCGCAGTGCGATCAGGCTGGAGACCGGGGACGCCCGATACGACTGGGTCAACACCACGGTGTTCATCGGCACCGGGATGCGCACCTCCTCCGGCGTGGCGATCTCGATCTACGCCGTTCGGTGAGGCCCGGCGGTCACGGTTCCAGAACGGACGGGTCGCCGACGCTGATCGAACCCGGCTCGAGCACCGTGGCATAGACACGGCTGATCGGTCCACGCGTGTGGTGCACTCGCCGGAAGTCGGCGTCGGAGAAGAACGGCTTGAGGTTGGCGCACGGCAGGGCGTAGGACGACACCTCGCACACCACGTCACCGATACGGAGCCGAACGCCCGGCTCGACCTGCTCCCACGCCAGGCCGCTGATGGTGATGTTCTCACCGGCCGACCCAGGCCCGATCGGGTGGCCCTCGGCGGCCAATCCGTCGATCACCTCGCTCGACCAGAGACACAGCGCCTGCCAGGGACGCCCGTGGTGGACCCGGCTGCGTTGGCGGTCCCCGACCACACCGGCGAATCCGACACGGATCTGTTCGACCTCGGCCTTCGGCACCCCACCGTCGCTGCGGCTGAGCCGGCTCGCCACACCGGACGCGGTCGGCGGCAAGCAACCGGTGGCCAGCAGGTCGTCGCGGGCATGCAGGAGTTCGGCCCACACGGCGGCGAGCGGACGCTCCAACATGCGCTCGTCGGCATCCATCACAGCGAGACCGCCCAATGCCACCTCGATCCGCCGCCGCCGACCCGCCTGGGCATCACCGACCCGGTCGCGGTACAGGTCGAGCACGTCGATCGCGTGCCACAACGTCTTACGGGCGTCGGTCAAGGAGAACCGGTACGGCCCGAGTTCGATCGGCATGACCGAAGAGGTTAGAAGAGTTGACCCGGCGAGATGAGTTCACCCGTGGGCGGCCGTGCCCGCTAGAAACGAACCGTGTCGTCAGCACCCTCGTCAGCACCCTCGTCCGCCCCCAAGATCGCCGAGTTCGGGATGTATTCGTTCGAATCGGTGCAATGGGCATGGGATGCCCTTTGGGATGGCGTCCACACGCGTGCCGCGTGGACTCCGCCGGCGCTGGCGCACTCCGGTGACGTGCACGCCCGCTGGATCGACCCGGATTGCGTCGTCAACCACGTGTGCGGGTGGCCGTTGGCCCGCTACCACGCCGATCGGCATCTGCTGGTGGGCACGTTCTCGCTCACGATTCCCGAAGCCGAGGGCCACCGTTATCGCAGCACCCTGCTCTCGCCGCGCCCGGTCCCGCTCGCCCAACTCGTGTCGCCCGACACCCGCGCCGTCGCCAACAGCGCCGACAGCCTGTCGGGCTGGGTGAGCTTCCTGCACGCCACGGTCGGCTCGACCGGCACCTGGCCCGGGACCGTCACGTACACGTCGGCACACATCGAGAGCCTGTTGGCGCTCACGCGTGGCGACGCCGATCTCGCCTGTCTCGACTCGTGGACCCTCGCCCTGATCGAACGCGACCAGCCGGGAATCACCACCGGGCTGTTCCGGGTCGGGCTGGGACCGCTCGTACCCAGCCCGGCGGTCACCGTGGCCCACGACGTCGACGGGGACCAGATCGACGCCTTGCGATCGGCGCTCCATGACGCGATCGCCGACCCATCGCTGGCGGACGCCGCAGCGGCGTTGCGGATCGACGGATTCGTCGACACCGAGTGGAGCGAGTACGCCGCCACCCTGGACCTGATCCAGGCATCGTCCCGCTAGGGAGAAGGTGGCTCGCCCCACGCGCCGCTCCGTGGGTCGTGCCGCGCCGGTGCGCGCCGCCACATCGCCCACCGACAGTTCGAGCGCGGTCGGACCGAATGCCGTGATCACGTCGAGCCCACGTGCCAGTGCCTCCACGAAGTCGCCGTCGATCCGCTTGGCCCCCACGCTCCTGTCAGACTCCACGCACCGTTCCTCTCACCGAAAGCAGCAACCTCGTGACCTCCGACGATACGCAACGCACCGACCGCCCCGGCCCGCTCGACGGGATCGTGGTGGCCGATCTCTCCCGCGTGCTGGCCGGACCGTACTGCACGATGCTGCTCGCCGACATGGGCGCGACGGTGATCAAGGTCGAGAGTCCAGCCGGTGACGAGACCCGCACGTGGACCCCGCCGGAGCACCACGGCGTCTCCACGTACTACAGCTCGATCAACCGCAACAAGCGCTCGATCGTGCTCGATTTCGGCGACCCGGATGACGTCGAGACCGCTCGCCAGCTGGTGCGACGCGCCGACGTGTGCGTCGAGAACTTCAAGGTCGGCGGGCTGGCAAAGTTCGGGCTCGACTACGAGTCGTTGCGGCCGACCAACCCGCGTCTGGTGTACGCGTCGATCAGTGGATTCGGCACCACCGAGGGTGCCTGGCTCCCGGGATACGACCTGGTCGTCCAGGCCGTGTCGGGGCTGATGAGCCTGACCGGCGAGCCCGATGGCCCTGCGTACCGAGCGGGTGTCGCCGTGTTCGACGTGATGACGGGACTGCACGCGACGATCGGGATCCTGGCGGCGCTGCAGCAGCGCGTGGTCACGGGCGAGGGCCAACACGTGGAGGCATCGTTGCTGGCGTCGGCGATGTCGGGTCTGGTCAACCAGAGCGGTGCGTTCGCCGTGGGTGGTGTGGTTCCCACCCGGATGGGCAACGCCCACCCGAGCGTTTACCCGTACCAGACGCTGCCGACCAAGGACCGCGACGTCGTGATCGCAGCCGCCAACGATCGCCAGTTCCGGTCGTTGTGCGAGGTGCTCGGGATCGCCGAGATCGGTACCAATCCGCGCTTTGCCCTGAACGCCGACCGCACCGCCCACCGTGGCGAGTTGCACCCGATCCTGGTCGATCGCCTGGCGGAGTGGTCCGCCGACGACCTGTTCATCGCCCTCAACCGAGCCGGAGTGCCGTGCGGCCCGATCAACTCGATCGCCGAGGGCGTCGGATTGGCCACCGCCCTCGGATTGCACCCCGTGGTCGAGGTCGGCACCGGCGACCGCACCACCACCGTGGTTCGCAATCCGATCGACTTCAGCGGCGCCGACATCCGCTACGACCTGCCCCCGCCGAGGCTGGGTGAACACACCGACGAGATCAAGGAGTGGTTGCGGTCATGAACGACGCCACAGCACAGCCCACGTATCGGACCGGGATCGGCGCCTCCGACCCCGACGCGATCCACCTGCTCGGCAGCAACCTCGCCGACGACCTGCTGGGCCAGATCGGTTTCGGCGAGCTGGCGTACTGGCTGATCACCAAGCGACGGCCGACCGAGGGGCAACGGGCGCTGTTCGAGGCCGTGCTGGTGGCACTCGCCGACCATGGCTTCACCCCGACCGCGATCGCCTCACGGATCACCTACCTGAGCGCCCCGGATTCGATCCAGGGGGCGGTCGCCGCCGGCCTGCTGGGTGGCGGCTCCCGGTTCCTTGGCGTGACGGAGGACTCGGCCAACTTCCTGCACGCCGCGCTCGAAGGCGTCGACCTCGCACCGGCCGACGCGGCCGGTTGGGATGCGTTGGCGCTCCAGCTGGTCGCCGCCACCAAACAGTCGGGACGGTTCGTGCCCGGGCTCGGTCACCCCGTGCACAAGCAGGGCGACCCACGCACCCCGGTCCTGTTCGCGTTGGCCCGCCGGCATGACGTGTTCGGGTCGCACCTAGCGTTGTTCGAGGCGATCGGGCGGGTGCACCCCCAGGTGCTCGGCAAGACGCTGCCGCTCAACGGCGCAGGCGTGTGCGGCGCGGTGCTCGCCGACATCGGCATTTCGCTCGGTGTGACGCGCGTGGGTGGCCCTGCTGGCGCGGTGCGCCGGGCTGATCGGTCACATCGCCGAGGAGATGAGCGATCCGATCGCGATGTCGATGTACATGAACATCGATCGCAACACCGACTATCGGCCGGCGCCGGGCTGAGCGACACCGATACGGTCACACGGCCACGTACTCGAACCACTCGAACACCGCCGATCGGCCGGAGCGGCTGGTGACGTACATGCCGAGCACGACCCCGGTGAAGCTCTCCGCCTCGTGGACCGCGAGGCTGCACCGATCGGCAGTGGCGTCCGGTCGAGGCGCTCGGCTTCACCGGAGGCGACCTGCGGTATATCGTCGAGCCCGGCGAGATCCGGTTCTTCGTCGGGTCGTCATCGGCCGATCTCGTCCCGGCCGGATCGGTCACCATCGTGGGCGACGCGCCGGTCGCCACCATCCGTTCCACCACGAATCACGTCATCGTCCAACCAGGAGTCAACTGATGTCAGAGTTCTTCACCAACGTCGAGTCGATCGGATACGAGGGCCCCACGTCCGACAATCCGTTGGCGTTCCGTTGGTACCAGCCCGATCGCATGGTCGGCGACAAGTCGATGGCGGATCAGCTGCGCTTCGGCGTGTGCTACTGGCACTCGTTCGCGTGGGACGGGTTCGACATCTTCGGTTCGGGCACACTCGATCGCCCCTGGCACCCGAGCAACACGCCCGACATGGATCCCATGCACGCGGCGCGGATGAAGATGGACGCCGCCTTCGAGTTCATCTCCAAGCTCGGCGCGCCGTACTTCTCGTTCCACGACATCGACATTGCACCCGCCGGCGCCACGTTCGCCGAGTCGTGCCGGCACTTCGACGAGATGGTCGATTACGCCGCCGAACACATGGAGCGGACCGGCATCAAGTTGCTGTGGGGTACGACGAATGCCTTCTCGCACCGTCGATTCATGTCGGGTGCTGCCACCAACCCGAACCCCGACCTGTTCCGCTACGCGGCGGCGCAGGTGGCCCACTGCATGCAGAAGACGCACGAACTGGGCGGCGCCAACTACGTGCTGTGGGGCGGCCGTGAGGGGTACGAGACGCTGCTCAACACCGACATGAAGCGAGAGCTCGACCAGCTCGGCCGGTTCATGAACATGGTCGTCGAGCACAAGCACGCGATCGGCTTCGAAGGCACGCTGTTGATCGAGCCCAAGCCGATGGAGCCCACCAAGCACCAGTACGACTACGACGTCGCCACCGTCTACGCGTTCCTGCAGAGGTACGGGCTGGAGCACGAGATCAAGGTCAACATCGAGGTCAACCACGCCACGTTGTCGGGGCACGACTTCCACCACGAAGTCGCCACCGCCGTCAACGCTGGGATCTTCGGCTCGGTCGACGCCAATGCCGGTGACGATCGGCTCGGCTGGGACCTCGACCTGTTCCCGACATCCGTCGAGGACATGTCACTCGGCGTGCTCGAGATCCTCCGCGGCGGTGGGTTCACGACCGGCGGGATGATGTTCGATTGCAAGATCCGGCGCCAATCGATCAGCCGCGACGACATGTTCATCGCTCACATCGGCGCCATGGACACGCTCGCCAAGTCGCTGCTGGTCGCCCAGTCGATCATCGACGAGGGCGAGCTCGACCGGCGGCGTGACGAGCGCTACGCCGGCTGGAACGACGATGCTGCGCAGGACGTGCTCGACGGCAAGGTGTCGTTGCAGCAGATCCACGACGACCTGATCGCGTCCGGCGACGAACCACAGCCCGTCAGCGGCCGTCAGGAACTGCTCGAGCGCCTGGTCGCCCGCCACATCGACACCGTGCGCTGAACTCGATGCGGATCGAACTGACCGTCACCGACATCGCGCTGGTGGCCAGCGTCGAGGGGGTCGCGCGGCGCTTGCCCAGCCATGCGTCGATCGACGCCCTGCTGACCGCCGACGACCCATTGGCGACCGCGTTCGAGTGGTTCGAGGCGGGCCACCCGAGCCCGGACGTCGACGAATCGAGCGTTCGGGCGCCGATCGGCAACCAGGAGGTATGGGCGGCCGGTGTCACCTATCTGCGCAGCCGCGTTGCCCGAGTGGCCGAATCACGCCAGTCAGGCGGCGACACGTTCTACGACCTCATCTACGACGCTGATCGCCCGGAGCTGTTCCTCAAGGCCACCCCGCACCGCGTGGTGGGCCACCTCGGAGGCGTCCGGATCCGGCGCGACTCGACCTGGAACGTGCCAGAGCCCGAGCTGACGTTGGTGATCAGCAGAGCCGGCAAGATCGTCGGGTACACGATCGGCAACGACATGTCGAGCCGATCGATCGAGGGGGAGAACCCGCTCTATCTCCCGCAGGCCAAGATGTATTCGGCGTCGGCATCGCTCGGCCCCCGCCTCGTGCTGACCGACGAGGCGCTGCCCGACTCGACGGCGATCGAACTCGACATCGCTCGCCACGGTGCGTCGGTGTTCCAGGGCGACTCCTCGGTCGGGCGCATCAAACGACCGTTCACCGAGTTGGTCGAGTACCTGTTCCGCGACAACGACTTCCCAGTCGGTGTGTTCCTGATGACGGGGACCGGCGTGGTGCCCGACGACGACTTCACGCTGCATCCCGGCGACGTGGTGACGATCTCGATCGACGGGATCGGCACGCTGCGCAACACGGTGGTCGTCGGCGACTGACAGAATCGGCGCCGTGCATTTCGACCTGCCGCTCGACCAGCTCCGCGAGTATCGGCCCGACGTCGCTTGCCCCGAGGACTACGACCGCTTCTGGGCAGAACGGATCGCCGAGGCGGACGCCTTCGAGCTCGACGTCGTGGCCACACCGCTCGACAACGTGATCCGGGCTGCCGACGTGTTCGACGTGCGCTTCAGCGGCCACGGCGGTACCGCGCGTGGCGGCCTGGTGGCTGCGCCCCCACCGCGCCCGCCACGGGTCCCCGGTCGTGGTCGAGTTCATCGGGTACAACGGCGGGCGGGGTCGCCCAGCCGACTGGCTGAACTGGTCGGCTGCCGGATTCGACCATCTCGTGATCGACTCGACGCGGCCAGGGAGGACTGTGGCGCACTGCCGACACGCCCGACACCGGCGACGCCGGTGAACCGGGCTCGCGCAACTTCCTGGCGAGGGGTCTGTCGTCGCCCGAGCGGCACTACTACACCCGGCTGTTCACCGATGCGGCCAGGGCGATGCTCGTCCCTGGCGCGATCGAGGCGCTGGCCGGACGACCGCTGTTGTCGACGGGGGCCAGCCAGGGCGGGGCGCTGGCGCTCGCCGCCGCCAGCTTGTCGCAGCTGCCGGCTCTGGTGGCTCCCGACGTGCCGTTCCTGTCGCACTTCCGGCGCGCTGCATCCATCACCGATGCCACCCCGTACTCCGAGATCGCCGACTACTGCAAGGCCTACCCCGATCGCGTCGACCAGGTGTTCCACACGCTGTCGTACTTCGACGTGGTGAACTGCGCCCGCCGGATCACGGTCCCCGGTCTCTTCAGCGTGGGGTTGGTCGACACGATCACTCCCCCGTCGACGGTGTTCGCCGCCTACAACCAGTACGCCGGGCACAAGCAGATCGCCGTCTACGAATTCAACGGCCACGAAGGTGGCGGCACGCTGCATTTCGAACGCAAGGTCGAGTTGGCGACGAGTGGAGCACATGGCGCGTCCCACTGACCTCGCTTCTCGTCAGGAACTGCTCGACCGGGTCGTCGACTTCCTGGCGGAGCACGGACTCGGCCTCACCACGCTGCGACCGATGGCTGCCACGCTGGGCACGACGCCCAACCGGCTGATGCACCACTTCGGCAGCAAGGCCGGCTTGTTGGAGGCTGCGTTGCTCCGCGTCGAGGAACGTCACCGGCTGATCGAGGCAGGGTGGCTGAAGCGGCGCCCGGACCTGACGCAGAGTCAGATCCTGCGTTCGTGGTGGCGCTGGATGCTGGCCTCGCCGACGCACCTCAGCCAGGTCCGACTGGGGCTCGAGGCGGTGACCCTCGACGCCACCGTGACCGGGCTGGCAGGTGCGGTGCGCGCCGACCAGATCGGGGCCTGGCGCACCAACATCGAGCGTCGGCTGCTCGCACTCGGGTTGCGTCCGACCGATGCCCAGATCGAGGCATCGCTCCTGAAGTCGGCCTACACGGGCCTCACGATCGACCTGCTGGCGACCGGCGACCGGCGACGTCTCACGCGCACGCTCGACCGTATCCTCGACGACTTCGACCGACGCCTCGCCGAGCTGATCTGATTCACGGCACGATCGTTCCGGGAATCCACGCGACGGGCTACAGTCGCAGCAGTATTTCGGACCGGTGAGCACAGGACGCCAGGGGACACGATGACCGACGACGCAGCATCAGCGCCCCGCCGACGGGGCCGCACACGCGAGGCGTCGACGCGCGCCTCGGTGCTTCCCGACCAGCGCCCGTTCGCCCAACCGCGGCTGCTGCAGGGTCCGACGGAACTGCTGTCGCCCGACCAGATCGAGACGATCCACCACGCGTCGTTGCGCATTCTGCGCGACATCGGCATGAAGGTGCTCGACGCCGAAACTCGCGGCCTGTACGCCACTGCCGGCGCCACGGTCCGCGATCAACAGGTGCATTTCGACCCCGATATGGTCGAGGCGCTGATCGTCACCGCCCCGTCGCAGTTCACCCTGCATTCGTGGAACCCCGATCGCTCGCTCCAGATCGGTGGTGACCGGCTGGCGTTCGGCACGGTCGCCTCGGCGCCGAACGTGTTCGACCTCGACGGCGGGCGACGCACGGGCAACCGGCACGACTACCAGAACCTGCTGCGTCTTGCCCACATGCTGACCAGCATCCACTTCATCTCGGGCTACCCCGTCGAACCGGTCGACATCCACCCGTCGGTCCGGCACCTCGAGGCCACCCACGACATGCTCACCCTGACCGACCGGGTGATCAACGTGTACTCGCTCGGCCGCCAACGCAACCTCGACGTGATCGAGATGGTGCGGATCGCGCGTGGCCGAACACACGAGCAGATGGACGCCGAGCCGAGCCTGTTCACCGTCGTCAACACCAACTCGCCGCTCACCCTCGACGTGCCGATGTCGCACGGGATCATCGAGATGGCGAGGGCCAATCAGGTCACATGCGTCACGCCGTTCACCCTGGCGGGGGCGATGGCGCCGATCACGCTGGCCGGCGCTCTGGCCCAGCAGAACGCCGAGGCGCTGGCAGGTCTGGTGCTCACGCAGATCGTGCGTCCCGGCAGCCCGTTCCTGTACGGCGGGTTCACGAGCAACGTCGACATGCAGTCGGGAGCACCGGCGTTCGGCACCCCCGAGTACTGGAAGACGGCGATCATCGGGGGCCAACTGTCACGCCGCTACAAGGTGCCGTATCGCAGCTCCAACACCAGCGCATCCAACGCCGTCGATGCCCAGGCGGCGTACGAGTCGATGTTCTCGTTGTGGGGCGCCGTGTCGGGCAACTGTCACCTGATGATGCACGGGGCGGGCTGGATGGAAGGCGGCTTGCACGCCGGCTTCGAGAAGATGATGATCGATGCCGACCTGCTGCACATGGTGTCGGCGGCGCTCGACCCGCTCGTGATCGACGACGACACGCTGGCGCTCGACGCGATCGCCGAGGTCGGCCCGGGCGGCCACTTCTTCGGCACCGCTCACACCCAGGCCCGCTATCGGTCCGAGTTCTACCGTCCGCTGATCAGCGACTGGCGCAACTACGAGACCTGGGCCGACGCCGGCAGCCCCGAGGCCGCCCAGAAGGCCAACCAACTGGTGAAACTGTTCCTGTCCGAGTACGAGCCCCCGGCGATGGACGAAGCGATCCGGGCCGAGCTCGACGAGTTCGTCGCCCGCCGGGTCGCCGAGGGCGGTGTCCCCGTTGATTTCTGACCCCAGTCCCCCAACGAGCGTGTCAGCACAAACGACGAAGTTCGTCGTTTGTGCTGACACAAGTGGTGTGAAGGAGTGTTTGCAATGAAGTCGTCTGCACAGGTCGTGGTCGTCGGCGGCGGCGTGGTCGGCGCCTCGGTGCTGTACCACCTCACCAAGCTCGGCTGGACCGATGTGGTCCTGCTGGAACGCAAGCAGCTCACAGCCGGCTCCACGTGGCACGCGGCGGGCGGCATGCACACCCTCAACGGCGACCCCAACGTGGCACGCCTGCAGCAGTACACCGTCAACCTCTACAAGGAGATCGAGGCCGAGTCGGGGCAGCAGTGCTCGATCCACCTCCCGGGCGGCCTGCAGCTGGCCGACACGCCCGAGCGGCTCGACTGGCTCAAGATGGCGCAGGCCCGCGGGCGTTACCTGGGGATGCACATGGAGATGGTCTCGATGAAGGAGGCCAAGGAACTCAACCCGCTGCTCGAGGAGCGCTTCTTCGTGGGCGCGCTCTACGACGAGGACGAAGGCTCGGTCGACCCGTACGGCGTCACCCACGCCTACGCGATCTGCGCTCGCAACCGTGGCGCCGAGGTGTACACCGACACCTGGGTCACCGGCCTCAGCCAGCGCCAGGACGGCACGTGGGACGTGATCACCGACCGCGACCACACGATCCACGCCGAGCACGTCGTGAATGCGGGCGGCCTGTGGGCCCGCGAGGTGGGTCGCATGGCCGGGCTCGAACTGCCCGTGCTGGCGATGGAACACCATTACCTGATGACCGAGCCGATGCAGGAAGTGATCGACTACAACGCCACCAACGGCCGTGAACTGCCCCACATGATCGACTTCGCCGGCGAGATCTACGCCCGCCAGGAGGGCCAGTCGATCCTGCTCGGCACGTACGAGCAGGACAACCGGGTGTGGTCGCCCGACGAGACGCCGTGGGACTTCGTGTTCCAGCTGCTCGACCACGACCTGGACCGCATCGCCCCGGAGCTCGAGCGGGCGTTCGAGCACTTCCCGGCGGTCGGGCGGGCCGGGATCCAGAAGTTCGTCAACGGCCCGTTCACGTTCTCCCCCGACGGCAACCCGCTGGTCGGTCCGATCAAGGGCATGCGCGGCATGTGGTCGGCGTGCGCCGTGATGGCCGGTCTGAGCCAGGGCGGCGGGGTCGGGCTGAGCCTGGCGTCGTGGATGATCGAGGGCGATCCGGGCGCCGACATCTGGGCGATGGACGTGGCCCGCTACGGCGACTTCGCCACGCTCGCCTACACCAATGCCAAGGTGCGCGAGAACTACTCGCGCCGGTTCCGGATCACCTTCCCGAACGAGGAACTGGCCGCCGCCCGACCGCTCCACACGACACCGATCTACGACCGCCTGAGCGCCCACAACGCGGTGTGGGGGGCCGGGTTCGGGCTCGAGCACCCGCTCTGGTTCCAGGCCGCCGGTGAGGAACCGGTCGAGCAGGTCACATTCCGGCGCTCCAACGCGTTCGCGCTCGTGGCGGAGGAGTCGCGCGCCGTGCGCGAGCGCGTCGGTCTGTCGGAGTGCTCGAACTTCGCCAAGTACCACGTGTCCGGCCACGGTGCTGCGGCATGGCTGCAGGGGCTGTTCACCAACCGCTTGCCGAAGATCGGCCGCACCCACCTGACGGCGATGCTCAACCCGCAGGGCAAGATCGTGGGCGAGTTCTCGGTCTCGCGAGTCGGCGACGACGAGTTCTTCCTGTTCGGCTCGCAAGCCGCCGAGGTCCATCATCCGCGTTGGTTCATCGACCACCTGCCGGAGGGCAGCCCGATCCGGTTCGAGGTGCTCGGCTTGGGGCTGGTCGGGATCACGATCGCCGGACCGCTGGCACGCGACGTCCTGCAAACGCTCACCCGCACCTCGCTGGCGACCGCCGACTTCCCGTTCATGGCGTTCCGCAAGGTCGACATCGGCATGGCGCCGGTGTGGTTGTCGCGGATGACCTACACCGGTGACCTCGGGTACGAGATCTGGTGCGCCCCGGAGTACCAGCGCGCCCTGTTCGACCTGCTGTGGGAGGCCGGCCAACCGCACGGTATGGCCTTGTTCGGGTTCCGGGCACTGATCACGCTGCGGCTCGAGAAGCACTTCGGCACGTGGTACCGCGAGTTCCGGCCGATCTACACCCCGCTCGAATCGGGGATGGACCGCTACCTCAAGTTCGACCACGAGTTCGTCGGACGCGACGCTGTCGAAGCCGAGATCGCGGCAGGTGGCCCGACACGCAAGCTGGTCATGTTCGAGGTCGACGTCGACCCCGACGATCCGGCCGACGTGATCGGAGACGAGCCCGTGTGGCACGACGGTCAGGTGGTCGGTTGGATCACCAGCGGCGGCTACGCCCACTGGTCCGGAATGTCGCTGGCATGGGGCTACGTGCCGGCCGAACTGGCGGAGGCGACCGGCGACGGACACTTCGAGATCGAGATCATCGGCGAGCGCCGGCCGGCCCGGATCCAGCTCGAACCGGCGGTCGACCCACAAGGTCTCCGGATGCGCACCTGAAATTGGTTCCCGGCGGTCAGGCGGGGTCGGGGTGGTGGCGGCGAGACCAGAGCATGGCCGCCACGATCACGATCGCCGAGACGAGCAGGTACCACCCGTAGTTCGCGGTGTTGGGCATCCGCGAGGCGAACCATTCCTGGATCGCCAGCGCTCGGTCGATCACCGGATCGGCCGGGTCGCCGTTGCGTTGCACGACCCGGATCTCGTACCAGCCGTAGTAGGCCACGTAGGCACCGGTGACGATCATCAGCGCCCCGGCGACCGTGTTCATGCGCGGGATCATGGCCCTGAACTTGGCGACCAACCCCTGGCGGGCGAACGCCACCGCCATCGTCAGGACGGCGATCACGACGCCCATCCCGACCCCGTAGAGCACGAACGTGAGCAGCCGGCTCAACAGCCCGCCGGAGCGTTCGGCGGCAGTGGTCACGCCAAGGAACGGGGCGATCGCGCACCCGAGCGACGCCGTTGCATACGACACGCCGAACAGGTACATCGAGGCCATCGTGCCGTCGGCGCCGCCGCGTTGGAGTTTGGGGATCGCCAACGACAGCGTGTGCCCGGTGACCATCCACACGCCCAGCCCGACCAGCGCCACGCCCAGCACGATCGTGAACCACGGCGCCTTCTGCTGAGCCTCGGCCAATGCCTCGCCGAACACCAGGCCGAGCACTCCGAACACCGTGACGAAGCCGGCCGTCAAGACCGCCGACACCGCCAGCGCCCGGCCGGCGACGCCGAACTTGCCGCTCGGACGCTCGTCGAGGCCGACGAAGGCACCCAGATAGGCCGGCAACAGCGCGAACCCGCACGGGTTCACGGTTGCCACCATCCCCGATGTCAGGGCCAGCGCAAAGGGTCCATTCAGCATGCGACACCCACGGTAGGCGCCGGTCGCTCGACCGCGCATCCAGCGCTGCGAAACATCGACGAAAGCTTCGGGGTCACCCGGCCCGGTGCGCCGAGTCAGCGAGCGCCTCGACGGTGCGTTCCAGGATCGACGGGCTGGTGGCGAAGTTCAGGCGGATGTGCCCAGCTCCCTGCGGACCGAACTGGAGCCCGCTGCTGACCGACACCCCGTCCTCGGCGAACGCAACCGCCGGATCGTCGCCCAGGCCGCACGCACGCAGGTCGATCCACGCCAGGTAGGTGGCGTCCGGCGGTCGATATCGGGCAGCCGGGAAGTGGTGGTCGAGCAGGCCGACCAGCAGCTGGCGGTTCTCGTCGAGCACTGCATGTATGGCCTCCAGCCACGCCCGCCCCTTCGTCCACGCCGTCGTCGCCGCCACGACCCCCATCACGTTGGGGGCACCCAGGTAGTGGCCGGGCAGCGAACGCAGCGCCGCATCGATCCGCCCGTGGCCGGCGTGCATCACGGCCCAGCGCATCCCGGCCAGATTGAACGCCTTCGATGCCGAGGTGATCGTGACCGTACGCGAGGCGGCCTCGGCCGAGACCGACGCGAACGGCACATGTTCGGCGGGCAGCAACGTGAGGTCGGCGTGGATCTCGTCGGACACGACGATCAGGTCATGACGGCGGGCGATGTCGGCGATCCGTGCCAGTTCCTCGCCCTCGAACATGTGCCCGAGCGGGTTGTGAGGGTGGCAGAGGATCCACACCTTGGCGTTGTTTCCCGTGAGCCTGCGCTCGAGGTCGTCGTAGTCGAATCGGACGGGCGCGCCGGGCTCGGCCACGGTGGACGGTTCGATTCCGATCAGGTGGCGATCCATCGACTCGATCGTCTCCAGGAACGGGAAGTACGCCGGCATGTGCAGGACGACGCCGTCCCCTGGCTGCGATCCGTGCAGCACGACCGCGCGAACTCCCTGCAACACGTCGATCAGGTCGTGCACCCGCTCCTCGTCGACGGCCCATCCGAAACGGTCCCGCATCCGTTGTGGGAACAGGCGGGCGGCCGGGGACAACGCGTACGGGCCGCCCCAGTCGGGGTAGCCGAACTCGTCGTGATCGATCACCTCGCGCAGAGCGGCACGGATCGTCGGCGCGACCGGGAAGTCCATGTCGGCCACCCACGCTGCGAACCGAGTGCCGTCGGGCACATGGCCCCACTTGGCGCCGCGCTTGGCTCGCAGCCGCTCGATGTCGAGCAGCCTCAGACCAAACGCGTCCTCCATGTCAGATTCGGCCATGTCGGTTGCGCTCCACACGATCGATTCTGGCAGGCCCCGCCGGCGCCTGCGGCCCGATGGTTCGAGGATTCTTGTTGATCGCCGACCAGTACGACAACGTTCTGAGCTTTCTGCCCACCACGTGAAACCGTCAGTGGTTTGGGACAACGAGCGGGTCGGCTTGGCGGCTCATCAAGAGGGCAAGCTCGGTCCGCGATCTAACGTCGAGCTTGCGGTAGATCCGCTGAAGGTGTGCATCAACCGTCTTCGGACTGACGCAGAGCGCGTCGGCGCAGGCTCGATTCGACATGCCCCGCGCGATGGCGAGCGCAACTCGTAACTCGGCCTTGCTGAGTACAGTCACGGCCGCTTCTGGCATCGATTCTGCTTGTGCAGGTGCCCCAAGCAGGGCCATCAAGCGGTTTGCCCACGGTGCTGCACCAAGCTGTCGAAACACCCCGAGCGAGTGGTGCAGATCGGGCCGATGGTGCGCAGGATCGCTCACCTCGGCGATCAGTGCTCGGCTCCGAGCCATTTCAAACGGTGCCTGCAGTTGTTCGAGCATCACGGCCGAATCGGCAAGAGCCGTTGGGTCGGCAGACAACAGACCGCTTCCCCGGGCTGCCATCGCCGCCGCCCAACCGCTGCCGGTGCGCCTGATATCGATACGAAGTTGGTCGATCGTTCGTTGGGCGTCATCAGAACGACCACACCTCCACTGTGCCTCCAACAGGTCGCCCTGCCACCACAGCACGCCCGGCTCGCGAATCTCGCCCCAAGAACACAAGCGACTGATCCATTCAAGTTGTCCGAGCGCGCTGTCGTAGTCACCTTCGGCAAGAAACGCGAGCGCGAGCGCGTGACGACCCCACGCCTCCAGCGCTCCGAGGCCCACTCGCTGACCCTGCTCAATCGCGAGGCTCGCGTTGCTCTTGCTGGACTCGATCAGCCCCAGAGCCGCCTCGACTCGCGCCAGGGTGGCGTGGCCGAACGAGCTCACGCGGACTTCGGAAAGGTCGTTGTGCTGAATTTCAATCAGCGATTCCGCCCGCGTCTGCATCCAGCGTCCACATCTCCACGCCACCTCGCCCCGAATTGCGTGCATAAAGATCTCGACGCCGCGCAGGCCGACGGCGCGTGCCTCATCGAGCACCCGAGCAGCCAACTCGTCGGCCGATTCCCATTGTCCGAGCGAGAGCCGATCGAACACCACGAGCTGTCCGATCGATATCAGCGTTTCTGAACACCCCGGCACGACCAGCGAAGCAAACATGTCGAGCTCGGGCACTGCGTCGTCGAGATCTCGAATCTCACCGTGCAGAAGGCGAAGATGCGTGCTGACCGCCCGGCACCCCAACTGGGCCGCTGCACCGGCGCCTTGCGCGATCTGCTCGGCCGCAGCGGCGCACTCGACAGCCCGGCGAAACTCGCCGCGCAGCACGATGAGGGTCGCTGCGGTGCTCATCAGACCCGCAGCGAGGGAGGGGGCCATCAACTCGATCGCCCGGGACTCATCCAGCAGCAGTTGAGTGCCGAGGCCCGAATCCTTCCAAAATGTGAGCATGTCGCCAAGCGTGAACGTGATAGCGGCGCGGGCTTCACCGACATCGCTCAATTCCCATGCTTCCTCGCTGAGCGGGATGCCAAGATCTGGTCGGTTGGCGCGCCACATCGCTGAACCGGCCTCGCCGAGCCGACGTGCTGCATCGACGCGCATCGCCGAGTGTCGAGCGGCGCGTACCCATGCCGTTGAAGCAGCGTGGTAGTCCAAGCGCTCGGCAGCGCGCCGTGCCACGTGTTCGAGTGCATCTGCGGCTTCGGCATCGGGACCCTCCGAGCCCAAGTCAAGATGGTGCGCGCGACGCTCGACCTCATCGGCGGGTCAGCGCGCGTGCGACGGCACGATGAACCTCGCGCGTGAGCGACGGGCCACCGTGCAGGAGCGCAGCCGAGCGCAGGAGAGGATGCACGAATGCAGCGCCACCTGGCTCGTGGCGCAGAATCCCACACTCCTCCGCGATCGTCAGGTCACACGCCGAGACCCCGAAACCGGCGTATACATCGGCCATTGCCGCCCTGTCCATCCAGCCCGTGAGGGCGAGCACCACGAGCGCCCGCTGCGTCCGCACCGGCACCTCCGCCACTCGCGATCGCATCACGGTCGTCAGGCGCTCTCCCATTGGAATCGGATCCGGGAGCGGCTCCGAACCGCGACGCTGCTCGGGGGAAAGAATTCTTCCCAATTCCTTCAGCGCAAGGGGATTGCCGCCGCACGCGACGCGTGCGCGGCTGGCGACAGCGGCCGACACCTCGCCGCCGGATGAGAGAATCTGGCGGCTCGACTCATCGTCAACCCCGACAAGGTGAGCGGCGATCGCACCATCAAAGTGCACCGTCTCACCCGAACGAGCGGCAAGGAGAAAGACCACACGTTCATCGGTCAACCGCCGAAACGCAAATTGAAGACTCGACGCTGACGCTTCATCACACCACTGGAAGTCATCGACAGCGACGACGACTGCACCGTGATGCTTGTCAAGGACGTCGAAGCAATGAAGTACCGCCAGCCCCAGTGCCACGGGGGCGAATGACTCCCCGTGATTGACCACACCCTGGAGGACCTCGCGATGTGGGGACTCGAGCGAATCCAGCCACCCTCGGATCGGGTACAACAACTCGATCAAGGCTGCGAGCGGCAGATGAACTTCGCTCTCAATGCCTGTTGCGGTAATCACGATCGCGTCGTCGACCGATGAGCAGAGTTGATGCAAGAGGGTTGACTTACCGATGCCTGCCTCGCCGCGCAGCATGAGTGCACCCGGCGAGCCGCGCCTGGCGCTGTCGAGCATTGCGCTCAGATGTGCCCGCGGCGTGCTGACGTCTTGCACCGACGGGACCCTACCCCACGACGCCTGACCGTTGAGATGGCTGATCAGCGCGCAGTGATTAGGGGATTCTCCCGATTGCGCCGACCGACGATGGCGGTCAATCATGGACTCGTGAGCGGCTTTCGACAGTCGACGAAGGCGCGACCACACCGTTGGGCGCGTCTGGGGTTTACGTTCGCAATCGTCGCATCGACGATCAGCCTTGCGGGGACGGCGGAGCACCGGACGGCATCCGCGCTTGCAGCGACCTTTGAGCCGGTTGCTTCCACGTCGTTCGGGGATCAGTCCGTGTACGGCGCTGTGGTCACCGACGGTCAAGGAACGTTCCACGCGGTTGTCCGCCAGGACACGATTCCGCAGGTCGCGGTGTACCGACGAAGTGTCGACGGGGGCGAGACGTGGAACGTACTCGGTCGCTTCAACGGAGATGGTGGCGGCGCCACCCGACCGTCGATCGCAGTAGACGGAGATCGTGTTGCGATCACGTTTATCGGCCTGTGGTGCGAGCCTGGGCTGTCGTACTGTCGTGAATCCCCGTACGTCGTGACGTCGACGAACGCCGGAGGTACCTGGGCGGCTCCGCTGCGCTTAGACACCGAAGCCTGGAACGTTCGGGTTGCGGTTGACGACAACCGCACATGGATTGCGTGGGATCGCCCCGGGCGGATACAACTGCGCGGGACCACAAACGGCGGGGCGTCAATGTTTGTGTCAACGAGCTACCCCGGATCCGCTGCGGCTCTCGATGCGGCCGACGAAACGATGGTGTTGGCGTTCCGTGGCAGCGCCTCCGTCCCGGGTGCCGACCCTCCGCTCGGGGCAGTGACTGCCGAGGGCGAGTCTCTCGGGGCGCTGCAAACGATCACCCAGGCCCGGTTTGGCTACCCGTCCGTGGCCACGGCAGACGGGCGGTCACACATCTTGCTCGTCGACCAACCGCTCGACCCGGTGGCCGATCCCCCATTCGTTTGGGTGCGGTCTGCTGACCGGAATGGTCCCTTCAACCACGACATCAAGATCATGCCCGCAGGACAGTCAGCGACGATCGCCGCCGCTGTCGGTTCGGTTGCTGTTGCAGTTTCTGATCGTTCCGGAATCGCGTGGGTGTCGACGAGTTCGGACCGAGGGGTCAGCTTCTCGTCGGCCATCGCCGTGTCGTCGAGCGGTGGCGCCACCCCCGTGCATGACTCACAGATCGACATGTCATTTGCCACGCCTCCACAGGGCCGGCCATTGGCTCGCTTCGATTGGTCGGTACCGGATCGATATGTCGACACGGACGGCAGTGGGCTGCCCGACCCGGCGAATGGCTCGTTCGACGACGCGACCGATCAATTCCGCGTCTACGCAAACCAAGCCATGACCGTGACCCTCGACGCGTGCAATAAGTCTCGGCCGAGCGCTGGACGAACGATCGCGAACTACACCTGGACAATCGACGGTGCCCCCGGTGACTCGGGTGCTACGGCCTGCAAGACATCCATCGCTGTCGACGATGGAAACACCGCTGCGGTTCGACTCGATATCGAAGATGACGTGGGCACGGTGTCGACAACCGAGCAGGACGTGACTCCGCAGGATCATCTGATCGTTTCAATCGGTGACTCGGTCGCGTCTGGCGAAGGAAGCCCGCATACCACCGGTGGCGGAGCGGCGGGGTGGCAGAACGGGTCGTGCCACCGGTCGGCTCTAGCCGGACCGGCGTTGGCGGCCCAACGCCTCGAAGCGGCGGACCCGCGCAGTTCGGTGACGTTTGTTCAGCTGTCGTGCTCTGGCGCGGCCATTGTCGACGTTCCTGAGGTGACCGGGGTCGATGATCGAGCCACAGGAGGGCTGCTCGATGCCTACGAAGGGGTCGTTCCCTCGACGACGTCGCTTCGACCCTCACAACTTGATCAGATGTCGGCGCTCGTTGGAAATCGAACTGTCGATGCCCTACTCGTGTCGATCGGTGCCAACGACGTGAAGTTCTCTGAGGTCGTCAAGGGCTGCCTGACACCGACATCGTGCGTGAACTCGCCGATTCGGTACACCTTCGATGCCAGAATGCAAACGTTGCCAGGCCGCTACCGGCAGCTCGCAACCGCCATCGCTGCCAGCGGCATTCCGGCCGGCAGCGTGCACCTGACCGAATACTTCGACCCGACATCAGATGACCTCGGCGTGACGCAGATGCGCTGCGCCGTGCTGCCCATTGGGGGGACCGACCTACTCGAAGACGACGAGGCGATCTGGGCTCGAGATGGTGTTATCGGTGCCCTCAATGCCGCCGGCCGTCAGGCTGCGCTTGATGCCGGCTGGAGCTATGTCGGCGGAATCGCAGGACAGTTCTTCCGTCATGGCTATTGCGCCAACGACCACTGGGTCGTCCAACTTGGCGAGTCGGTCAGAGACCAGGGCGACCCCAACGGCGCGTTTCACCCCAACCGGGCTGGTCAACGTGTGTACGGCGCAGCGCTGTACGCCGACCTGCAATCGACGTTGCTGATTCCTGCTCCCACCAACGCCCCGGGGGCTACGGGCGGTCCGACGGCACTTGGCGACCTGATGGTCATCACCACGACATACGAGACGGTCACATCCGTTGCGGTGAACATGACGGGCGGGGTACCGATCGCGGGCGCGGCGCGCCGCCTCGATCGGCTTGCTCTTGGCGATGGCTTGCTGTTCCCGGCCGGCCCGCCGGCGGTGGACGGTGCAGCAGCGGTCGCAGTTTGGACCGAACTGTCGGGCGTTGGCAGCTTCGACTACACGACACGCGCCGCACAGATCGCGGTTCGACCGAACGCAGCGGTGCGCAAGGTCAGCATCGTCCAGGCTCCAGCCGACGCTTCGCTGTTGGTCGCTGACCGCGAGACGGTCGTGCAGGCAACCATCGACGCGATGATCGCTGGACCGGAATCGCTGGATGTGACGACCACCGTGACGGCCTTCGGCAGTGGCGGGCCGCGAGAGCTTGTACCACCGACCACCGACCGGGTGACGTTGAAGCAGGGTCGCAACGTCGTGCTCCTCCCCGTGACGTCCACCTTCACGGCGAGCGAAGGCGAAACCGTCACCGCCACGGTCGAAGTCTCCGACCCGATCGGGGCCTCGGCCCGCGATGACGTCGACAATATCGCCAGTCTCACCGTCGCAGAGGCGCCGGAAGCAGTGACGACCCGATCACTCGACGTCCTGGTCGGAAGCGCCGGTGTCGGCGGCTCGACAGTGTCTTGCCAGGTCGCCAAAGGTGCCGCCGAACGGATGGCGGCGTATGCGAACGTGGCGATGCCGCTCGACACTGCAGGCGTGCAGGCAAACCTGTTCTGTGGGATGAAGCCTGCGCTCACCCAAGACGAGCCGGGAGTACTTGCCGGACTCGCTCTGCTCGACGAGATTGCCCGGCGTACTGCGGTCGACGCAGTGGTGGTTGTCGTGCCCGACGGCTGGCTACAGGCCGCAGCAGGCGGTGCCGTTGGCGTCGCTGCCGACGGGTTACGCGGAGTCATCCTCGAGGCCAACGCGCCCGAGGAGACTCTCTCGCACGAATTGGCGCATGTGTTCGGGCTCGGACACACGAACGGACTCGTTCCGGCGTTCGGAGCACGTGTCGACAAGCGCCTCGATCGAGCGGGATCGGATTGGATGGCGCAGAGGTTGCAAACAAAGGCTTGGACCGGCGGAGCGACGTGGGATCGTCTCGCCGCCACAATCGGCGGGCCGGCCAACGCGCCGCAACCGCTGGATGTGAACGGCACCGATATCTGGGTGCGCGGCACGGTGCGCCAACTGCCCGACGGGAGCTGGGTCGTCAGCGACGGCCAGTGGCTCCGCTCTCCAACCGGCAACAACACTGATCCGATCGTGCCGGGTGAACTTGACCAGTCGCGAATGTCGTTGGACCAACTCGATAGCAACGGTGACACCGTCCAGTCCGACACGGTGGGCCTCGGCGAAGCCGACCCCCTGTACGGCGCCGGTGCCACCCCGGCCGCAAAGCCATTCGGATTCGGTTTCTCGACCCTGGTCCCCATCGACCCGGCGGCAGTCTCATTCGCATTGAGCCTCGATGGCACTGTGGTCGCCACAAGACTCCTGTCGGCACCGCCCACTGTTGTACTCACCAGCCCAGCAGCCGGATCCAACATCCCCCGCGGGTCGCCGGTGACCGTGAGTTGGACAGCCGCCGACCTCGACGGCGATCCGCTCACGGCCACCCTGTTGATCTCAGATGACGACGGAGTGTCGTGGCGACCGCTGGCAACTGGCGTGACGGCAACCACGATCACCGAGCCGGTACCGCTGGACGTCGGCGGCACCACGGTTCGTGTCAAGGTGGTGGTTTCCGACGGTCTGCAGGCTGGTGAGGCAGTCTCCGACGCATTCGCCGCCGAGCCCGACACTGCGCTCGGCGAAGAACGAGTCGTCTTCATTCGGGATTTGACCAGCCCGACGCGCTCGCAGCCCCGTGTCAGCACGATGCGTCCGGACGGCACCGGCGTCGTCGAGTTGGGGCTGCCGCGGGAGAGCGTGTACCCCGACTTTGCAGGCGGTCAGACGCTCTGCGAACTGGGTGTTCGCATTTGCGACGCAACGTACAGCGACCCGGTTTGGGGCCCCGATGATCGGATCTACTTCTCATCAGATCTCTTGCTCGAGCAGTTCGAGGGGCCCGACTCGTTCACCTGGGAGTCCGGCCGCCGAATCTGGTCGTCTCGACCAGATGGCAGCGACCTACGGCGAATCACGTCGCCAGCTTCCGACAAGACGTACTGGCCCGTCAACGCGTCGGACCAGAGCCTCGGCAATGTCGACAGCGTGTGCCCGACCATCAGCCCCGATGGCAATCACCTGGCATGGCTCGGCGTCCGCTCAAATGGCGAAAATGTCACCCACATCTGGATCGCTGATCGTGTGGGCGATGGTTGGTCACGTCCACGAGCACTCGTCACGACCGGTCCGCAGCCGCTGCTCACGCTGCACCCAAGCTTTCCGGCGCTCACGGGTCCAGCCAACCTCGGCCTGTATCCCGACGACGAACTCAACGAAAGCTCATGCCCGCAGTGGTCCGACGACAGCACGAAGTTGGCGTTGATCGGACAGGTGTCCGGGTTCCTGTACATCTCGCCGACGCCTCCCAATCCTCGCACCGGCTTCGACGACACCGGAGTCGTGGTGGTCGACGTCAGTGGTTCGATGCAGGTTGTGTCGGCGCTCCCTGGGTACATCGCCGCAACAGGAGGGTACGTCGGAGCACTCCGGCAGACCGACTTCTACACGATGGTGAATTGGTCGGGCGAGCAACTGCTCGTGTCTCGCGGCTTCGTGAGGCTGGCGACGTACAACACCGCCAGCGGCCTCATACCCAGCCCCGAGGAATGGGGGGTTTTCGAACTCGATCCTGCGAACGGCGCCCTGGTTCGCCTGACCCCGCCACCGGACGTTTGGCTTGATGTGCGGCCGAACAAGTTCAAGGTCTCTCCGTCGGGCGTGCCGTACGGAACGCTGTATCGGCCATTCACATCGCAGTGCCCCTATGGATCATCAGACCTCGTGACCTTCCAACTGGGCTCCGACATCGTCAACCAGATACCGGCCGACCGACCCCCCGGGGCCGCTTGCACGGTCCAGGACCGTTCGTTCGATTGGGTGATTCGACCGCGTAGTGGTGGACCACCCAACAGCCCGCCGCTGCTGACCGTCGATGTCGCAGCGGCACCCGATGACGACAACGCCCCTGTAGTCGTCGATGTCACCGAGATCACCGAACCAGATCCCACCCCGGCGGCAGGCGCCGACGACATCGCGTCGCGAACCCCGCCGGTCGCAGCCCCGCTGGATGTCGATATTCCTGGTGAGGTCGCGACAACGTTGACGCTGCGCACCACCGACGGAACGCCCGCTGCATTCGAGATTTCGCCACCATCGGAGGCGCTCACGTTCGAGACCTCGCTCCCGGACGGATTTGGAGTGGTGACGGGCATCGACGGCGAGATCATCGTGACGCCGGCGCCGGGTTTCCGCGGTTCGACATCGTTCTCCTTCTTCGTTGTCGGAGATCCATCCAACGCTGCCACAGTGTCAGTCACCGTCACCGGCAACGAACCGCCGATTGCAGCAGACGACGACCTGGTCGTGCCAGTCGGTGCGGACACCGTGTTCGAAGCGTCGGCGCTGCTCCGCAACGACATCGACCCAGATGCCCCGATTGCGAGCGTGCTGCGGACCGCAGACGTTTCTCCCCCAACGTTGGAGATCGTCGGGGTATTCGCCAGCGGCAACGGCAACGCCTTCCTCGACAACGCTGGCGCGGTGCACGTCAACGCCGCACAAGCCGGCTCATACACGTTCTCGTACATCGTCGCCGATGCGTCGGGAGCGATCGACCAGGCCACCGTTCGGGTGACGGCACTCGCTGCTATCGACGCGACAACGACAACGACAACAGACCCAGCGACGACATCGCCGACGACGACCCAGAGCACCGCGACGACCGCACCGCCGGCTGCGAATCCAACGCCAGTTCTGCCAGTGGGTCCACCCCAAAGTCAGGCGCCCGTCACATCACCAGGATCATCAGGCGGGCCGCTCCCTGCGACAGGCGGAGACGTCGGGAGCATTGTCGTCTGGGGCATGATCCTGACCATCGCCGGCACGATCACGCTCCGTCTACGGCGCGCACCGCTCGCTGACTTGCCAAGCGAACCCTGAGGTTGTCCCGGGTTCTGTTGAAGCGAGGTGGTGATCCCTCCCCACCAGGGGATGGCCGGCGTGGTCGACCCGAAGCACGCCAAGTTGCCTGCATCGGAGCGGGTCGGGAACCAGTCGGACCGCGGCGACTCGGGAGGGCGAACTCCGACTCGCACTCGAGATGAGTTCCGAACTCGGCGGAGACCTGCTGCACACCGCCGTGACCGTCGCTCCCCTGTGGGCCGGCCGGTCTGCGCCGGCGAGGCGTGGCGCCGTTGGCTACGCTGGCATCCATGCCGGAACCGCTCACCCGCGTCACGTTGAGCGGGCGATCCGTGCAGCTCGAACCGCTCGGGCTCGATCATCGCGACGGTCTGCTGGCGGCCGCCGACGAGGATCGATCGACGTACGCGTTCACCGACGTACCCGCCGACGCGCCTGCGATGGAGCACTACATCCGCAAGCTGCTGGCCGAGCACGCCGGCGCGAACGTCTTGCCGTTCGCGCAGCGCCGGCTGGCCGACGACCGGCTGGTCGGTTGCACGCGATATCTCGACATCCGCTGGTGGGCCGGCCGTCCCCAGCCCGATGAGGTCGAGATCGGCGGCACCTGGTTGAGCGGCTCGGCGCAACGCACCTCGATCAACACCGAGGCCAAGCTCTTGTTGTTGCGGTATGCGTTCGAGCAACTCGGGGTGTGGCGTGTCGCGATCTGCACCGACGCCCGCAACCAGCGGAGTCGCACGGCGATCGGGCGCATCGGCGGGTCGTTCGAAGGTGTCCTGCGCAACCATCGGCTGCGCTACAACACGAGCGTGCCCGAGCCTCGTGACACCGCCGTGCACTCGATCATCCGGAGCGAATGGCCCGACGTCGAGCGACGACTCCAGGCACGGCTCGACGACGCTCGATGAACGTCCTGATGGTTATCGCCCATCCGTGCGACGACTCCTTCAGCCATGCCTGCGCCGATGCGGCTGCGGCCAGCCTGACAGAACGGGGTCACACGGTCGACCGGATCGACCTCTACGCCGACCGGTTTCGAGCAGCGATGACGCTCGAGGAGCGACTGGCCTACGAGTCGGACGACCCCGTGCTCGACCCCCAGGTGGTCGACCACATCGCCCGCCTGCGCCGCGCCGAACTGCTGGTGTTCGTCTACCCCACCTGGTGGAGTGGGCTGCCGGCGATCCTCAAAGGCTGGCTCGAGCGTGTGATGGTCCCCGGCGTCGGGTTCACACTCGACCCGCGAACGAACAAGGTCAAGCCGGCGCTCACGCACGTTCGCCGGATCGTCGGAATCAGCACCTACGGCTCGCCACGCCGATACGTCATGGTCGTCAACGACAACGGTCGGCGGATCCTCACACGCGCGCTGCGGATGTCGTGCGGCTGGCGGGCGCGACCGATGTGGCTCGGCATGTACGCGATCGACACGGCCGGCGACCTCGATCGCGTCGCGTTCCTGGCGACGGTGCGGTCACGCTTGGGGCGCCTCTGATGCGTGCGCTCGTGGTGTACTGCCACCCGAACCCGACCTCGTTGGCGGCCGCCGCCCGCGACCGGGCACTCGCAGGACTGCGGAGCGCCGACCACGAGGTGCGCCTGATCGACCTGTACGCCGACGACTTCGAGCCGGCCATGACCGCCGACGAGCGGCGCACCCACAAGCAGCCCGGTGTGACCGCCGACTTGCAGCGCTATGCAGACGACCTGGCGTGGGCCGAAGCGCTCGTGCTGGTGTACCCCACGTGGTGGAGCGGCCAACCGGCGATGCTGAAAGGCTGGATCGACCGTGTGTGGGTGGCCGGCGTGGCATGGGAGCTGCCCGACGGGGCCAACGTGTTACGCCCGCTGCTCACCGGCGTGCGGCGGATCGTCGTGGTCACCACCCACGGCAGTTCCAAGACGATCAACGCGCTCGAGGGCGAGAGCGGCAAACGCACCGTCACGCGAGCGCTGCGGGCGATGTGCTCGAAGCGAACTCGCACGACGTGGTGCGCGCTGTACGGGCTCGACCGAGCCGACGACGCCACACGCCGGCGGTTCCTCGACCGGGTCGAACGAACACTCGCTCGCCTGTGATCGAGGCCCGCCGGCGTGTTCCGATGGGCAAGTCGGAGAGTCAGCGCGTCAGCAGGTTGGCGCCGGAACTGGCGTCGATCTCGTAGGCGTTGTTGACGTTGTCGAACGTGTCCCAGAACTCGCCGCGGGCGGGGTCGAACACGTGGAACTGGGTCGTGGCGGTCGTGCCGTCCTCGGAGTTGATCCCGGCGATCACGATGTAGTGACGCGGGATCCCCACCATGATCGGGCCACGCGACTGCAGCATCTGTTCCCAGCCGTCGGGGCCCATGCACTGCCCGCCCGGCATGTTCAGGCCGAGGCCGCTGGCGACCGCGTTCATCTCGGGCTCGTCGGCGCCGTCGCCGCCGGCGTCGCCGACCTTGTCGATCACCTCCTGCTCGGAGATCCCGAGCAGCATCGCGCTCGCCGCCGCCCAGCACGTGTTGTCGGTGGTCTGCATCACGATGCTGATCGACTCGTCGTAGTACAGCGGCTGACCGGCCGGCTGATCGCTGGTACCGCCGGTGCCCGTGCCAGTGCCGCTGGGTGCCGCCTCGCCCTCGATCTCGGTCGCCTGCGTGAGCGAGCTCCAGGTCTTGGGGCCGACGATCCCGTCGACCTTCAACTGGCGCTGGTAGGCGTCGACATTGTTCTCCTGGTAGAGCCGGACGGCGGCCTCCGTGTCAGGACCGAACTTTCCGTCGACGCCCTTCTCGCCGATGTCGTAGCCGTACTGCACGAGCAGTTCTTGCAGATAGACGACCCACTCGCCTTCCGCTCCTTGTTGGATTTCTGGTTCACCCATGACGGGCCTCCTGTAACTGTTTGGGGGTTGATACTTGACGGTACGAATCGACGTCGGCTGCGGGAACGTACGAGTGCGCTACCCGAATGTGCACCCCAGCGCGCCGAAACGGGAACCAGACCGTTCGGGCTGCACGATGGCGCAGCGACGTTGACCGAACGGACCTGTCCGGCATGGCTTCGCCCTCGTACTGTCAACTCCAGGCCCGCCAGTTCGCTCGGGCCGTCGATCCACATCGAACGCCGCCGGCACCAGCCGACAAGCCGCGGAGGGGCAACATGGCCGACGAACCTGAACTGAGCCGCGGCGATCGCGGGGAATGGGTGACATACCTGCAGCACTTGCTCGGGCGCGCCGGCTTGAGTCCGGGTGACGCCGAAGGCGAGTTCGGCGAGGTCACCGAGTCCGCTGTCCGGGAGTTCCAGCAGGCGCGTGGCCTGGCCCCCGACGGTTTCGTCGGCGCAACGACATGGGAACGCCTTTTCGACGACGAGTTCGCCTCGATCGTGGGGGACGTGCCGGCCGAGTTCGTGCAGGCAGGCGCCCCGGCCGATCTGGCGGATTGGAGCGAGGAACAACGCCAGGCCTACTTCGTCGGCCAGGCGGGACAGGATCTGGGCGGCGAAGCGCCCGACCAACTCGCCGTGGCCGAGATCGCGGGCGGCGACGGAACCACGGGCGACGAGCAGGGGAGTTGGGCATGAGTGCCGGCGACATCGTCAACATGGCCGAGACGGCTTGGAAGATCATCGAAGGCGGCAAGCCTTCGAGCCAGATCAACAGTTCGACCGCCAACGCGGTCCCCGACGTCGACGACTGGCAGAGCATCTCCGGGGCGCGTGGCCCGAAGACGATCTGGATGCGCCGCTGGAACCAGGTCGGCTGGCCCTTCGACGACTACATCAACGTCGACTTCACGATCAATCTGCGATTCGAGTACGGCGCCACCTACCGCGGTGGCGGATTGTTCATTCCCAACATCTACGTCGAGGTGCCCGAGTGCTTCGTCGGTTGGCGCTACGACGTCGACATCGACATCCACGTGCACAATCCGTCGAACGGCAACGAGTCCAATCCGGCGGCGCCGGTGGCCCGCGTTCCGGTGTCGATCAGCGGCACGATCGGAAACGACTTCTGGAGCGACCGAGTGGAGTGGGGTGTCCTGCTGTCAGGCAGCGGACACTGGGAATGGCTGTGAAAGACTGATCAGCCGCCGCGGGTGATCAACGTCGAGTTCCCGAACGCCGGGCCGGTAGGGCCCTGCGGCTCGAACGTGGGCAGCACCACCACGAGTTGGCCGCGAGCGGCCTCGTAGGTGGACGGCACCCCATCGACCTGCAGCACGTAGTTGCCGAGTGTGAGCCGGCCGTTGAGCGGGAACAGCACCTGAAAGCGTCCAAACTCGTCGGGAGTGGCGTCGAACGTGAACCCGGTGGCGAGCACCTTGACCGACACCGGCACACCTGCCGGGAAGCCCAGACCGACAAAGGTCGTGATGCCCTGGGTCGTCACGGCCCCGGGTGACGTCATCAAACGCGGCTCGAACCGCCCCTCACCGCGCAGGCTGACGTCGCCGCCAGAACCTCCCGACGTCACGGTCAGCGATGCCGATCGCGGACCTCCGGCAAGCGCCACCATCGTGACGGTGATCACGCACGACGCCCCGGGAGCGAGCGCGGCGCCGGAACATTGGTTGTCGCTGACGAAGAAGTCGTCGGGATTGGCGCCCTCCATCGTGGTGAGGATCACGCCGGAGGCGGTACCGCCGTTTGTCACCGTGATCGTCCGGAACGGCGCCGCGAAGCCGACCGCGACCGGCCCGTAGTCGATCTCGGTCGGATCGGCGTTGAGGAGCACGCTGCCAGGAACCGTGGTTGGCGACACCTGGCCGACGATGGTGGTGGTGGTCGTCGTGGTGACTCCCGGTGGCGGCGACGTGGTCGTGGTGGTCACTCCCGGCGGCGGTGCCGTCGTGGTCGTCGTCGGTGTGACCGACGAGCGACCGATCAGCTGCGTCGTCGCCCCGATCGGATCGAACTCTGTCTCGCCGACGAACAGCGATGCGGTCACCGTGGTGGCGTTCCCCGGGGCGGCGAACTGGACGTTGACGGTGCAACTCGCGCCCGGTGGCAGCGACGCGCCCTTCGCGCACGATCCACCGCCGACCGGGCTGAACCGGTTCGACCCCGACACCGAGATCGAATCGAGGAACACCGATGTCCGACCTGTGTTGGTCACCGTCGCCGTCAGGGGCGGCGACGTCGTCGAGGCCGCGATCGTGCCGAAATCCACCGGATTGGGGCTGATCGTCAGGCCGGGCTCGCGACGACGCACGAAAGCGTGACGGATGCCTTTGAAGCGGCCCGGATCACCGGTGGCGACCATGTCGTAACCCTCGAAGGCGACCCAGGTCACCCAACGTCCATTGCGCGAGATGTCCGGCTCGATGTGAGGGATGCCCGTATTTGCGACACCGGCGAGGTTGAGGCTGATCGGCTCTACCGAAACTCCGCTGGTCAGGCCGGGTGTTGGCCCGAACGCAACGTCGATCCGGCCGGTCGGGCATTGCCCCTCGAGTGTGAACAGATCGGTCATGTTCAACGCGCACCCGCTGCTCGCACCGACACCGAACGCGACCTGCGTGGCGTCCACGTTGAGAGCGCTGTAGTACGACCCGTCCGCGACGCCACTCACCCGCGTGGGTGGCCCACCGCCGGACGGGGTCACGAACACCCACGGCCCGCGAGCCCTGACTGCCGGCACATTTCGGCTCGACGCGAACGACACGAAGCGCCCGTCGCCCGACACGCTCGGGAAGGCCGAGATCCCCCCTGGAACACCAGTCTGGTTACTGACCAGGACGACCTGACCGGTTGCGACGTTCCACGCTGCCGCGTCCTGATAGACGCCCACTGCGGTCGTCGAGCCGATCACGGGCACGACCACGATGTTGCCATCGTCGGAGATGTCGAGCCCGAGCGACGGCACCCACCCGAAGTAGCCGGGCGGGAGCGGGAACGTCAGCTGCTCTCCGGTCTGTGTATCGATCCTCGCCAATCGATCGGTGGGGAACTCCGAACCGACGAACATGTCGGCAAACATCACGACTGCAAAGCGACCGTCGAACGAGAGCGCCACCTTGTTGATCGGATCGTAGAACCTCGACGTCTCGGCGAGAGGGGTGATCGCACCGGTGCATCGGTTGCGTAGCTCGATCAAGTCGGTGTTCCCGGCAGGCGTCACCGTCACTGCCGAGCATCGGTCGCCACTCACGGCGATCCCTTTGGTGTCGAACATTGGTTCCTGGCCCCCGACGTCGAGCAGAGCCCACGCAGCCGATCCGCCGAGGAACCCGTCACCAAAGTCGAGGTCGGCCGCACCGACCACCTCGCCGCGGCTCGAGATCGACGGGTGGTAGACCGAGGTGATCGGGAAACTCGGGGCGACTTCGTCCGGGGTCACGGCGATCACGGGCCCGAGCGCGACGCCGGTGCTCCCGCCGACCTGTGAGAGGGCGACGAGCAGCGCGAAGCATGCCGCGCCACGCGCTGCCGGGTGCCGAGGTCGACCCACTCGCTCAGCCTCCCGCCGGCGCCGTGGTGGCCGGAACGAGGGTGGTCGTGAATCCGGAGAAGAACACGGCGTCGGAGCAGGCGGGGCGGGCGTCGATCTGTGTCGCCGCACACACCACTTCGATCGAGACCGATTGCCCCGCCGGCACCACGATCGGCGCCACGAAGTGGAAGTCGAGGTCTCGGAAGTTCTCGAGCGCTGATTCCATCACGACCACTCCGTTGGCGCTGATTCGAATCCGGCCGATGTCGCCGGCCGGGTTCTGGAGGATGATATCGGTGAGCGCGAACGACGTGTTCTCGGGGTTGGGCGGTCCCGCCACGGTGTTGGTGGTGCCGATTCCGGTATCGAGTGGGAGCCGCAAGCTACCGGGTTGCGTGCTTTCGTTGAACAGGTTGTCGAGCGCTCCCCCACCGCCTCCGCCGCCTCCGCCTGCCGCTGCTTCCTCGGCGGCTGCCGCCGACTCCTCGGCGCCGGCGGCCTGCTCGGCGGCCTGCTCGGCCTGGGCGGCAGCTTCCTCGACGGCAGGTTCGATCGCCGCAACGGCGCTCGACACCGGGGCGATCTCCTCGATCGCCACTTCACGTGCCGCCGACTCGACCGAGGGCTTGAGCAGCGTCTTCCACAACACGAACAATGCCACCATCAGCGCCAGCAGAACGAGCAGGGCCTTCAAGAGCCATTTCGGCAAGATCGGTTCCTGCAGCAGGTTGCCGTTCACGACGATCGGTGGCTGGACGGCGGGGGCCTCGGCTGCCGGATCGACCGATCCGGCCCGTTGTGGCTCGACCACGATCTGGAACGGGTGATTCTTCGGCTGACCGCGCCAGATCCGGCGTTCCGGGGTGATCCGTACCTTCACGAAGTTGGCCGAGCCCGGTTGGGTGTCGATCTGGGGTGGGGTCAGATCGAACTGCAGGTGCTGTTCGGGGTCGTTGCCGTTGATCCTGACCGGCACCGGAACGTTTCCGGCGTTGTCGACCGCCAACTCGAACCGTCCGGTCATGCGACCGCGGCCGGTGACGGGCTGCAGCTCGGCGCCGATCTCGACGAACTCGCCCACGTCGATCGTGCCCTCGGCGACGGCGGCGCCTCCCGGATCCTCCTGCGGCATCGCCTTGACGGCCCATACCGTCACCCCGGCAGGGGTCGACGAGCGGCGCGGAGGGGCGATCGTGACCGTGACGACGGCGTCGGTGTCGGGGAACAGGCGGACCGTCGCGGGCTCGACCGTGATCCACGCCGCCGCATCACCCAGCGGCTGGAACGAGAACTGGTCGACGACGTCGCCCGTGTTACGGACCCGGAGCTCGGCCGACGCCGTCGCTCCCGGTGCGGCGACGAGCGCGGTGTGCTGCAACGACAGAGAAGTACCCATGATGCAACGGGACCACGAACCGACCACGCTCGCCAGGTTCGGTCGTGCATCGACGCTTCCCGTCAGCGCCTGCGCAATTGCCCGAACGGGCAGGATTCCCCGACTTTTCAGACCAACTCGTATCTTGGACTGGCATTTCGGCTCTGTGTGGAGTATCAAAGGCATGGGCAGCGGCGAAGTCGATGGGGATGTTGGGGATCGACCCCGGTGTCCAGTCCCACACTTCAGCTGAGCATCTGCACATCAACAACGAGTTCTTTGACGAGAGGAGAACTTCGATGAGCGAGAGGCTGGCGGTCCTTGTGAGCGGCGACGACCCGATCACCGAGGCGGGAGTGGCGACGCAGATGCGCGGCCGACCCGAGGTGTACGTGGTCGAGCCCGCCAACGCCGACGACGCCAAGGTCGACGTGGTGGTGGTGGAACGGCTCGACGAGCGCGCCGAATGCCTGCTGCGCAACGTCCGGCGCACGGCGAAGCGGCCGATGGTGGTGGTCTGCGCCCATGTCGACGACGACGCCTTGCTGCGCGCCGTCGAACTGGGTGCGAGTGCCCTGCTCCGGCGGGTCGAGGCGACACCGGAACGGCTGAGCACATCGGTGGTCGCCGCCGCACGCGGTGAAGGTCAGCTCGCACCCGACCTGCTCGGGCGGCTGATGGCTCAGATGAGCCAACTGCAGCAGAACGTGTTGGCCCCGAAAGGGATCGGCGCCAACGGTTTCACGGTGCGCGAGCTCGAGGTGCTGCGCCTGCTCGCCGACGGTTTCGACACCTCCGACATCGCCGAGAAGTTGGCGTACTCCGAGCGCACGATCAAGAACGTGATCCACGACGTGACGAGTCGCCTGCACCTGCGCAACCGAAGCCATGCCGTGGCGTTTGCGATGCGCACCGGCGTGATCTAACGCGATCTCACGCCGTTTCTACACCTGGATAGTGCGTGCGCCCGGGTTCGAGATCGTGATCACGCCCGCCCACAGGCAACTGCACGTGCACGTGTTGTCGAGGGCCGGCTGATTGGCCACCATCACCTTGGCCGAGCCCGGCGTCCAGGGCGTCTGCGTCATCGGAACACACGGTTGCGGCGTCAGTACCCCTTGGGCGGCTGACGTCGCCGACACCACCTGCGGGTTGGACATGCTGGTGCACATCCCGAACGGAGCGATGTTGACGTTCGGCTTGTGATCCATGATGTTCGCCATCGGCGCCCCGTCGGCGGTGATACGGCCGGCGGGGAGCACGGTCAGGGTGCCGGGGGCGACCCCGAACGAGCACGTCATCATTGCTCCGGATGCGACTGCGATTCCCATGCCGATCAGCCCGTCAGCCCGTCGTGTCGTGTCGTTCCGACACGCTCGGTTGGGTTCCGATCAACTCGCGCCGTCTGACGGTGGTCCAGCGCCGCTCACCGATCGGCGGCAGTTCGTCGGCGGCCGCCGCGTCGGGATCGATCGGATCGGCTGGGCCCCCGGGGCCGGGCACCATGTCGAGGTGCAGCGAGCGAGTCGGCGGCCCGACCTGGGTCGACGCCGTCGGCTGCACGGGCAGCACCACCCGCAGCGACAGCGCCGCTCCCGGTAGCGGCGAACCCACCAGCTGCACATCGATCGGGTGCTCCAACGAACGCAACTCCTCCGGAACATGGTGAGCGGGCACCACGTCGTTGTCGACGAGGAGCTGGAGCAGATCGCCCAACGCCCGGTGTGCATCGGCGACCGGCCCCGAGACGGTGCACACGTAGTCGAGCTCGAAGAAGCGGGTCGCCTTCTGACGACCGACCACGCGACCGGCTTGGCGGACGTCGGCGACGCGGTTGTCGCGCTTGTCGTGCTGCTCCTTGATGTTGACGAGCGAGAGCGCCAACGCCGGGCGGGTGGAGTTGCGCTTGCCGGCCGGGTCGGTGGAGCTGCTGCGGGCACCGTCGTCGAACACGACGTCGACCGCTGGGGCGAGCGTGGCGAACCATTCGGCCAGCGCTGCATCGGCATGTTCGATCACGATTCGATTGTCGCCGACAGCGCCGACCGGCAACAGGTCCGAGTCGACGTCCCCTTCGGGCAACTGCGAGTGCCCCAACAGCGGACCGGATGCCTCACGACGCATCGGCCGCAGTGGTCCACGATCGAACTCACCGTTCACCCCAGCATGAAGGGAAGCAATCGTGCCGTCGTATCTGTCACCAGGCGTGTACATGGAGGAAGTGTCCTCCGGGTCGAAACCGATCGAAGGAGTTGGCACCGCGGTTGCGGCGTTCGTCGGCTTTGCCGAGACCGGCCCCGTCAACGCGCCGATCCTCGTGACCAACTGGACCCAGTTCGTCTCGAACTTCGGCGGGTTCATCGAGGGTTCGTACCTCGCCCATGCCGTGTACGCCTACTTCCTCAACGGGGGCGGCGTCGCCTACGTGGTCCGGATCGGCGCCACCGACGAGTCGACGGTCCGCGAGCTCCCGAGTGCCTCCGCCGAGGCGTTGGCACCCGAAGGGGAACGTTCACCGTTCACGGTCAAGGCGATCGAGGGCGGCGGCGTCGGCGACCGGATCTCGGTCGAGGTGTCCGACGCCTCGGAGCCGAACGATGAGAACTTCAAGCTGATCGTTCGCTCGCCCGGCACACCCGACGAGGTGTTCGACAACGTCACGCTCGGCAAGGGCCCCAACAACGTCGCCACCAAGGTCAAGGCCGAGTCGCAGTTGATCTCGGTGCAGGAGACACGTGGCGGCGCCAACAAGCCGGCCCGCGGCACGATCAACCTGTCGGGTGGATCGTTGCCGGCAACGATCGACGACATCGCTCCGACCGACTACATCGGTAGCGCCGCCGACCGCACCGGATTCGCCGGCTTGGAGGCCGTCGAGGAAGTGACGATGCTGCTCGTGCCCGACCTGATGGTGGCCTTGCAGCAGGGGATGATCGATGCCGAAGGTGTCAAGGCGGTGCAGTTGGCGATGATCGCCCACTGTGAACTGATGGCCAATCGGGTGGCGATCCTCGACACGCCACCCGGCCTCAACGCCCAACAGGTCAAGCACTGGCGCAACGAGGTGACCGGCTTCGACTCCAAGTACGCCACGATGTACTGGCCGTGGATCAAGGTCATGGATCCGGTCCAGGGCAAGGGCGTGTTCGTGCCGCCGAGCGGGTCGGTGGCCGGCGTGTGGGCCCGCAACGACGACGACCCGCGGCGTGCACAAGGCGCCCGCCAACGAGGTGATCCGAGGCGCGATGTCGCTCGAGATCAACATCACCAAGGGCGAGCACGACCAGCTCAACCCCGACAACCTCAACTGCATCCGGAGCTTCCCCGGTCAGGGGATCCGGATCTGGGGCGCCCGCACGCTGTCGAGCGACCCCGAGTGGCGCTACCTCAACATCCGACGCTTGTTCAACTTCGTCGAATCGTCGATCCTGGGCGGCACCAACTGGGTCGTGTTCGAACCGAACGATCCGAAGTTGTGGGATGCCGTCACCCGCACGGTGACGATGTTCCTGCGCCGGGTGTGGCGCGATGGCGCGCTGTTTGGGCGAACCCAGGCAGAGGCGTTCTTCGTGAAGTGCGACGAGGAGAACAACCCGCCGGAGAACCGGGACGCCGGGATCCTCACCGTCGAGATCGGCATCGCCCCGGTCAAGCCGGCCGAGTTCGTGGTGTTCCGGGTCAGCCAGTTCAACGGCGGCGCAGGGCTCGAAGAGTGATTCCCGAGCCCACCGAACTGACCCTCACCAGCACTCACGAAAGGACCAACTGACATGGCCAACGAGTCACCGATTGCAGCCAGCCGATTCGGGCTCAGCGTCGACGGCGTGAACATCGCCTCGTTCTCCGAACTCCAGGGAATCACGACCAAGGTCGACGTGATCGAGTTTCGCGAATCGACCGAGACCGGCGTGCGGATCGTCAAGATCCCTGGCGCCACCGCCCCCGAAGGCGAGGTCAAGTTCAAGATGGCGATGGGCTCCAACCTCGAGATGAACCTCTGGTTGGAAGCCGCCCAGGCCGGAAAGATGGAGGAGGCCCGCAAGAGCTGCTCGCTCGTCATGTACGACGCCGAGAACAAGCCGGTCGCACGCTTCTACCTCGAGAACGCGTGGCCCTCGAAGTGTGTGTTGAGCCCGATGCGAGCAGGCGGAAACGACGTGCTCCAGCAGGAGTGGTCGATCGTCTTCGAGACGATCCAGCGAGTGTTGTGATGTCCGCCACCGTTGCCGCAACCCAGCATTCGGCACCTGGTGGCTCCTCGCAGACGAGCGCCCCAGCGCTCCAGACCGAGTTCGAGTTCGTGCTCCCGCGCGGATACCTCGACGCCAACGGCGAGTTGCATCGCACCGGAACGATGCGTCTGGCACGCGCTCGCGACGAGATCTATCCGCAGTCCGACGCCAAGGTTCGCGAGAACCCGTCGTACCTCACGGTGATCCTGTTGACCCGCACGATCACCAAGCTCGGCACGTTGCCCGAGGTCGACACGTGGGTGGTCGAGAGCCTGTTCGCTTCGGACCTGGCGTTCCTGCAGGATCTGTATCGGCGGATCAACCAAGAAGGCCACACCCAGGCGGCGGTCACCTGCCCGAACTGCTCGACGGAGTTTACGGTGGACATCGCCGGCGATGCCTCGGGGGGATCGTGACGTACGCGCCTGACCGCCTTTTCGAGGAAGTCGCGTACGTGGCCTACTACCTGCATTGGTCGTTCGATCAGATCCTCGATCTGGAGCACCCACTTCGGACGCGCCTGATCGGCGAAATCGGCAAGATCAACGAAGCAATCAACGGGTAAGGGCGGGGTCCACCATGCGCTGGCCTCGTCGCAGGCACCAACTGCCCGACCCCGACGTGCGTCTCGCTGAACCGACGCCGGCGGCACGGCCGCACCCCGACCGGTCGCGACCGCGTGCCGACTGGGCCAAGCTCGACGCGATCGTGACCGCTGCCCGCCCGGCGCCGCCACTCACATTCCATGGCGAGTCGTTCGGGCGTTCGGTTGCCGGTGCACGCGACGTCGCTGCGATCCACCGCAAGCCGTTGCAACACGCCGGTCCAGCGGGCTTGGCGATCGGAATCGCCAGGGTTGACACCGTGATCCCGCCTACCCCGGCGTCGGCTCCGGCAACGCCGTCACTGCCGGCAGCCGCACCAGCGACACATCGACGTGCGAGCGCTGTGCCGGACACCGCGCAACACCTCACCGTGAGCGACTTCGAGCAGTCGTTCGCCGCTCCGGCGCCACGCCTCAATGAGGACGCTGCGACGGCGACGAGTTGGAGCATCAGCGAGGGCTTCGGGGCCGACGACAGCAGTGAGCCTCCCGAGGCATTGCGGGGAATGCGGATCCGGCCACGCCTCGCGACGGGGCCGACGCCCTCACCCGACGATGCCACCGACGACAACGCCGACGGCCTCGATCGGCAAGACCTCGACGAGGTCGACGACGAGCGCGCCATCGAGTCGGCCGAGAAGGCGCCGGAGGTTCGCTACCTGCCCACCACGCAGCCGCGTCGAGCGACCCCACCCGACACGTGGACACCTGTTCCACCCGACGTGGCGGCGGCTGTGGCGGCGGCAACCGGCGTCGACGTCAGCGACGCCCCGATCGATCGCTCGCCGGAGTCGACCGAACGCGCCCGATCGATGGGGGCTGTGGCGTTCACCGTAAGCGGTACCGTCCACCTCCCGGCCGAGGTCGGCCCGATCGACGAGCCCGTCGTTCGAGCGGTGGTCGCTCACGAACTCACGCACGTCGCTCAACAGCGGTCGCGTGGCGCCGAGATGCCGTCGGAGACCTCGCCCGAAGGGCGACAACTCGAACACCAGGCGCGGTTGGTTCAGCATGCGGTGTTCGCCGGGGCGATCGTGACTCCGACATTCATTCGCCGCGCCCATGGCGAGTCCGATCCCACGGGTGTTCAGCGGCTCGCCCATCCCGAATGGGCCGGGCACGATTGGTCACAGGTCGACCTCTCGCACGTCGAGCCCGGCAGCGCCGACGACCCCTTCGCCTGGCAGTCACGGCACGACCAGCCCGACGCCACCGATCGCGACACGCAGCAGGCTTGGGCCGAACAGTTCGAGCGGGACGAAGCCGATCGCCTCCAGTCGCTGCGCGACGCGCGGTACCAGGAGCTGATCGACGGCGCAGGCGGCGGCCAGACGGAGGTGTTGAGCGACGAGCAGGTCGTCGAACTTCGCCGACAGCTCGACACCGAGCTCCCGTACCAGTTCGGGCCCCCGTTCGGGGTCGAGCCGTATCCCCAGCCGGTTTCGGGTGAGCCGCCGGCAAGCCCGGACACAATCGCCATGCCGATCACCGTGCCGGCGCCGCAGGCACCCGCCTCGTTCGAACTCGTCCACCGAGCACAAGGAGCACCAGGAGCCCAGGGATCGCAGGGAGCACCGACGCTCAATGACGCTGCCGCGTTCGTGTCGCTGGTCAACGTCGAAGGTCGAGCGCCGACCCCGCCGCCGACCGTGGCATCGGTGCCGGCGCCCTCGACGACCGAGCCTGCCGGCACAACGCAACCGGAGCCACCCGGCGAACCAGCGGTGCTCCCCGAACCATCCGCCATCGAACTCGATCTCGCTGGACTTCGACTCGAACGCGAGCGTCAACTGCGACGGGCAGTGCTGGCCGAACGACTTCCGTACGCGATCGCGGCAGGGTCGACCGGCCCGGTCGTGTTGAGCGACAACGAGATCAGCCAGATCCGGCTCGTCGTCGATCTCGAGCTGCCATCCGGCGTCGGGTTTCCCGATTACCTCGACGCCAGCGAGGACGTCAGCCTGTCTCCGACCGGCGAGTACGGTGGGGCGATCGCCGGCGCTGACCGCCAGCTCGGCTCGGCGCTCGACGGGGCAACCCAGGTGGCCGGCCCCGTACCCACCACAACCGCTCCGACCGCTCGCACCGAGGGGTTCGAGTCGCCATGGGACCAGCTCGCCCGGGGTTCGGAGTACGGACGAGGCGACGACGGCATCGAGCGCGCCGACGTCGACATCGACGACCAGATCGCCATGACCGACCCCGGGGCGCCAACTCGGTTCGGGACGTTCGATCAAGTCGCCGGGTCCGGGCAGATCGACCCCCTCGCCCATCCCGATCTGTACCGCTCCCCGTTCGCCGACCAGGACCTGGCCACCCAGGTGGTCGACGCCTTGACCGAGATCGACCTCGACATCCTCTCCCGGCGGCTATACCGCCGGATCCGGACCCAGCTCAGGGCCGAACTGCTGACCGACCGCGAACGAGCCGGTTCGCTGGCCGACATCCGTTAACCAGACCGAAGGAGACACACCATGGCAATCGCATCCGATAGCAAACTCGGGATGTCGATGCGCTTCCTCGTGAAGATCGACAACTTTGCCGACCTCGACGCCTGGTCGAAGGCGTCGGGACTCGAGGTCAGTTGGGACATCGCCGAGTACCGCGCCGGCGACCACGACAACGAGCGATGGATCTTCCCCGGTTTCAACAAGTACAAGTCGGTCACACTCGAACGCGCCGCAGAGGCGGCCTCCACTGCGAAGGTGCGCGACTGGCTCAACTCCAACTCGTTCAAACACGAAATCCAGTCGGCCACGATTGAGCTGCAGGACTCGAGCCTGAAGACCGTCGCGACCTGGACGCTGCGCCGCGTGCTGCCCGTCAAGTGGACACTCAGCACACTCGACGCGGCCGGCAACAAGATCGCCGTCGAGACGCTCGAACTGGCACACATCGGATTCCTCGACGAGGCCAAGGCGTGATCAGCACCGTCACGCTCGAAGAGGAGCCACGATGAGCATCTCGGAGGCGGCTTCGCTCGGCATGTCGATGCGGTTCCACGTCGTGATCGACGGGTTCGATCTCGGCTCGTGGACTTCGTGCAAGGGGCTCGCCGTGACCTTCAAGCACGAAAAGGTGAAAGAACTCGGCGAACACACGATGATCAAGTACATCCCGGGGTGGGTCGAATACCCGACGATCAGCCTGCAACGAGCGATGGCCAAGGACGACTGGGGCAAGACCAAGGACTGGCTCCAGTTCGTCGCCTCGGCGACCTGGTTGCTGACGCCGGACATCGGGGGAACGACCGACCTCGCGTTCGACATCGCCGGGATGGCCGGCGAGGATGCGGGCGGCGGCGAAGGAGCAGCGGGAGCGCTCCTCGGACCGTCGTCGGGGAAGATCACGTTGTTCGATTCGCACCTGGCGGAGGTCGCGGCATGGGAGCTCCAGAACGTGATGCCGAACGCTTGGAAGGGTCCGACGTTCGATGCCAACGGTAGAACGGTGGCGATCGAAACGCTCGACCTCGTGCACGAAGGTTTCCTGATATGCGCCAACGTGTGACCGTCGAAGTCAGAAAGGTGGGTTGACATGCTCGATCGACTCAAGTTGTTCCGCTCGGATCGGCCGTACGAGATGGTGCTGTTCGATCACAACCCGGAACAGTTCAAGGTCACGCGACAGACCAAGAACAGCGGACGCGCCGTACAGGCGGCACAACGCAGCCCGGAAGTCCCGGCAGCGCCGGGGACGACGACGACAGACACGTTCAACCCGGCCAACGGCGTCCAGCCGACGCAGTTGGTCGTGTCGAAGGCCCGGCTCGTCGGCCCCGAGGTCAAGATCGCCGTCGGGTTGTTGCTGAGCTGGGTCAACAAAGCCGAGGGCTGGCTCGCCAAGGTTCCCCCGGATGATGTCGCCAACACCCAGGCACCCGTGCTCCTGGCGCAATGGGGCCCGCCGATGGTGGGATTCACGTTCTACTGCAAGATGCAGCGGGTCGACGTGACGTTCCTCCGCGTCTCGGCGGCCGGAATCCCCACCCACGCTGTCGTCAACCTCACGCTCTCTGAGGAACCGAGCAGTATCCCGTTCACCAACCCGACGTCGGGCGGTCGACCCGGTCGAAACCGTCACATGGTGACTTCCGATGAGTCGCTCGCATCAATCGCCACACAACGGTTCGGTCAGCCGGGCGCGTGGCGGGCGATTGCGGACATCAACGACATCGACGACCCGACCGCGATCCGGCCAGGCGACATGCTGTACCTTCCCGGTCACGACGAGGTTCGCGAGCGGGTCGGGAGTCGCTGATGCTCGGTACTCCGGCGATTAATCTCGGGATCGTCAACCCGACCGTGAAGATGCTCGGCGGGCTGCCGCTCAACCCGATGGTGGCCCCCAATCTGGTGCGTACCGTCGTCGACACCAGCCTTCGGCGCCCGAGCATGTTCGAGCTGACGTTTCTCGACACCGGCGGGAACATCCTCGACATGAGCGGGATCGACATCGGGATGGAGTTGACGATCTCGGTTCCCACTCCGTTGTCGTCGGTCGACCTGATCGTGGGCGAGGTGACCTCGATCGAGGGCGATTTCGATCACAATGTCCACTACACGATCGTGCGCGGCTACGAGCACGCCCACCGGCTGCAGCGTGCTCGGCGTAGCCGCACCTTCCTCGACTCGACCGATGGCGACATCGCCCGCAAGGTCGCCCAGGATGCCGGGCTCACGGTCGGCGACGTTCAGGACCCTGGCGTCACGCACCGCTACGTCGCCCAGGTCGCCCAGACCGATTGGGAGTTCCTCAAAGGGCGCGCCGACGAGATCGGGTTCGACGTGCGGGTGGTCGATGGCAAGTTCACGTTCAAGCCGGCGCCCGGCCTGTCGGCCGGCGGCGGTCTGGGTGCGCTCGCAGACGCGGCATCGAGCCTGCTCGGCGACAACACGTTGTCGTTCGGTAACAACCTACGCTGGCTGCGCCCGAGAGTGACCTCGAGCGGTCTATCGGCCGAGGCCGAGGTCCGCGTGTGGGATCCAGAGGGTGTGGCGGTGGTCTCGGGTCGCAGCGATGTGAAGACCAAGAGTGCCGATCTCGACGACACCCCCGCGGCGCTGGCCGAGGCACACGGCGGCCTGATACCGGGCCTGCCTGCGATCACGATCCCCGGCCTTCCGTCGTTCGGCAGCGGCAGCAACAACGCCTACTCGATCGTCGACCGGCCGCTCGGATGGGGGTCGGTCGCCCAAAGCGCCGCCGACGCGATGGCCAAAGGAATCGCAGAGCACGCCGCCAGTACGTTCGCCGAGGCCGAGGGCGGAGCGCTGGCAGCGCCGGGTGTGGTGGCCGGCGCCAAGGTCAAGATCGAGAACGTGCCCAAGCGGTTCGAGGGCGATTGGTACGTCACGGCAGCCCGCCACGAACTCGACACCGATCTCGGCTACGAGGTGCGGTTCGAAGTCAGCGGCCGCCACGATCGCTCGCTGCACGGACTCATGACCGGTTCGAGCCAGGACCGCAGAGCGCGGGGATTGATCGATGGGCTGGTTCCTGGAGTGGTCACCAACAACATCGACGAAGACGGCATGTACCGAGTGAAGGTGGCGCTGCCGTGGTTGGCCTCCGACTTCGAGACGGACTGGGCAAGGGTTGTGTGCCCCGGGCTCGGCGAGGCCTACGGCCTCGTGATGCTTCCTGAGGTCGGTGACGAAGTCCTCGTCGGGTTCGAGTTCGGCGATGCCCGCCGCGCCTACGTGCTGGGTGGGTTGGCGAATGGCAACACTGCGCTCGAGCTCGGCGGGGACCCCGTCAAGCAGGGGATCCCGGGAGGGATCGTGGTCAAACGTGGACTCGTGAGCAGGCTCGGCCACAAGTTCATCATCGACGACGACGGGGACGGGAAGATTCCGCCCAGCACATCGGGAATCACGATCGGCAACAAGGACGACACGATCACGATCCAGTACGACGACGTCAACAAGAAGATCACGATCCTGTGCGACTCGTCGGCGCCCCCGGCGGCGATCGAGATCAAGCAGAACGGTGCCGGCGGATCGATCACGATCGAGCAGGCCGGTGCCGGCGGGACGTTGACGCTCAAGAGCGCCGGCAACGTCACCGTCGAGGCGGCCGCGCCCGGCAACTTGACGTTGAAGGGTGGCACCGGGGTCAAGATCGATGCCGGGGCCGGGATGGTCGAGATGTCCGGCTCGATGGTGAAGCTGAACTGATGGGGGTGATGTGATGGCAAACGCGACTCCGGTTGACTTCGTCGGCAGCGGCTGGGCCTTTCCACCCGACATCAACACCAACGGCGGGATCGCGATGGTGTCGGGTGCCCGCGAGATCGAGCAGGCGATCCAGATCATCCTGCTCACATACCCGGGCGAGCGGCCGATGCGACCCCGGTTCGGGTGCAGACTCGCGCGACTTCACCTTCCGTTCGGCCGACCAGCGCACGGCGATCGAACTCAGCATCGAGGTCAAGTCTTCGCTCGAGATGTGGGAACCGCGTGCTCACATCGTCGACGTGATCGTGACCCCCTCGCGAGTCGACCGCAATCGACTCGACATCGACGTCCACTACGCCATCAAGGGCACCAACGACATGCGCAACCTCGTGTATCCCTTCTACACGATCCCCGACGACGGAAGTGACTACTGATGACCATCGCAGCACCCAACCTCGACGATCGACGCTTCCAGGACCTGGTCGACGACGCCAAGCGAATGGTGATGGATCGCTGCCCGACGTGGACCGACCACAACGTCTCGGACCCCGGCGTGACGTTGATCGAGACGTTCGCCTTCATGACCGATCAGATGCTGTACCGGCTCAACCGGGTGCCGGACCGGCTGTACATCAAGTTCCTCGAACTGATCGGGATCCGTCTGTTTCCACCCACGGCGGCGCGCACGTCGGTGACGTTCTGGTTGTCGGCTTCGGCGACGACGACACTGATCATTCCGCCCGGCACGCGCGCCGCTACCTTGCGCGGCGAAGTCGACGAACCGATCGTGTTCACCACGCTCCACCCGCTCGAAGTGACGCCGGTCGAATTCCACGCCGTCGCCACGCGTCAACACGACGTCGACGGCGGCCGCGACCACACCCAGGCGATGAAAGTCGGCAATCAGTTCGCTGCGTTCGGCGACCAACCCGACACCGACGACGCGTTGTACATCGGGCTCGATCGCGCCGCCCCGCGGCTGGCCGTTGCATTGAGCTTCGACTGCCACATCGACGGCGTCGGTGTGGACCCGACCGACCCCCCGCTCGTGTGGGAGGCGTGGAACGGATCCGAATGGGTGAGATGCGAGCTCGAACACGACGAGACAGGCGGGCTCAACCGTCGAGGCGACATCGTCGTGCATGTGCCGGCCGACCACGTCGAGCACATCCTCGATGGCGATCGTGGCGGGTGGCTGCGTGCGAGGATCACGCCGCCCCAGCAAGGGCAACCGCGCTACAGCGCCTCACCGATGATCCACTCCGTGGTGGTCTCCACGGTGGGCGGCACGGCCGACGCCGTGCACGCCGAGGTCGCCGACCCCGAGGTGGTCGGCGAGTCGACCGGCCAGCCCGGACAGAGGTTCCGGATCACCACTGGGGCGATGGTGGCGATCGGCGATCCTCCCGTGGTGGAAGTCAGCAGCGAGGATGGCTGGGAGGAGTGGGCGCTCGTCGAGGACTTCTCCGATACGGGGCCGGATGACCGGGTCGTCATCGTCGACCGCGCAGCCGGCGAGATCGAGTTCGCCCCGCTCGTGCGGTTCGCTGACGGGAGCATTCGCCTCTACGGCGCGATCCCACCGCAACGGGCCGAAGTACGGGTCCGCAATCAGGCAATCGGAGGAGGCCGCCGCGGCAACGTCGCAGCGCGTGCGATTCGCACACTCAAATCGTCGATCCCGTTCATTCGTTCGGTGACCAACCGGCATCCGGCGTTGGGCGGCGTCGACGCCGAGTCGGTCGACGAGGCGCGAGTGCGCGGCCCGCTGATGCTGCGCACCCGCGGCCGCGCCGTCACCGCCGAAGACTTCGAACTGATCACCCGTGAGGCGGCCCCCGAGGTGTCGCGCGTACGGTGCATCCCGGCCCAGACCGCCGATGCAGCCGGGCATGTCACGGTGTGCATCGTGCCCGACGCGCCCCGCCACGACGACGTGCTGCGCTTCGAGGACCTGCTCCCGACCGAGACCACATTGACGAACATCGCCGACCGGCTCGAACAATGCAGGATCATCGGATCGGTCGTGCACGTCGAGCCGCCCACCTATCAGGGCATCACCGTCGTCGCTCGCGTGCGGTCGATGCCGCGCGCCGACCCCGATCGGGTGCATCGCGATGCCGTCGCCGCTCTTCACCGCTACTTCGACCCACTCGTCGGAGGGCCTGACGAGAAGGGTTGGCCGTGGGGTCGCCCGCCGCAGTCGGGCGACGCTTTCGGGGTGCTGCAACGCGTGCCCGGCGTCGATGTCGTCGAGGACGTTCGATTGTTCGGCGCCAACCCGGTCACCGGTGAGCGCGGCGAGGCGACCACCCGTCTCGAGCTCGCCCCGAACAGCCTCGTGTTCTCCTACGCACACCAGGTGCGGGTGGTGGCGCCGTGAGCCGCGGCACTGCAACGGCAGTCCCGGTAACGCGACCGATCGTCGAGCAACTACCGTCGATCTACCTCGACAACGGGTTTCTGCGCGGGTTCACCGGCGGTCTCGACCAGGTCTGGGCCGGGCCGATGTCGGTGCTCGACTGCATGCACGCCTACCTCGACCCGAGCGTGACTCCCGACGACTTCCTGATGTGGCTCGGCAGTTGGGTCGGAGCCCGGCTCGACGAGGACTGGACCGTCGACCGCCGACGTCGCTTCGTCGCCTCTGCAGCCGAAGTGTTCGGCAGCCGGGGCACGATCGCCGGGCTTCGCCGCGAGCTCGAGTTGTACACCGACGGCGAGGTGCACGTCGACGACCCGGGCCGGGTGTGGACCTCGCGCACGCCGACCGGTGCCGACCAACGCGTCGAGCGTCGTACCGCCGACCGGACCGTGCGTGTCACCGTCGACGTAGCCGACGGTTCGAGCGTCAACTGGCCGGCTCTGCAAGCGCTCGCCCGTGACGCCGTGCCGGCCCATCTCCCACTCGAGATCGAGTTGCGCGAGACTGGAGCGACGGCGAAACCACCCGCTCGCCAGAAGCGCGAGCGCCAGCAACCGCGGAGCGAATGACCATGATCATCTGCAAACAGTGCGCGTTCCAGAACCTCGATCAGGATGCGTTCTGCGGCTCGTGCGGGAGCTTCCTCGAATGGACCGGCGAGAAGTCGGCGCCGCCCGAGCCGGATCCCACCGAACAGCCGGCGGCTGGCACGAAGCGCAGTCTGATGAGTCGGGTCCAGACGATCCTGGCGCTCGACGTGCATGCCCCAGGCGAGGTCGTCAAGGACGATCCGTCGGTGGCCGCCAAGGCTGCGGCAGCCCCAGGCGGCCCCGGTGGGCCGCGCCCCGGTGGACCCGGCGCACCGGGAGCGCCCGGCGCACCTGGTGCACCTGGTGCACCCGGGTCGTCGGCACCTCCACGCCCCGGCCCCCCGAGTGCCGGCGGCCCACCATCGGGACCGCGACCCCCAGGCACACCAGCCGGCCCAGCCGGACCTGCCGGACCGCGACCCCCCGGTGCACCAGCCGGCCCAGCCGGACCTGCCGGACCGCGACCCCCCGGCGCACCGGCCGGCCCAGCGGGACCTCCCGGCCCACGACCCCCAGGGTCAGCGGGCCCAACACCACCCGGCGGACCGCGGCCCCCCGGCGCACCAGCCGGACCGGCGGGACCTCCCGGGCCACGACCCCCAGGGTCAGGGGGCCCAACACCACCCGGCGGACCGCGACCCCCAGGTGCGCCCGCCGGACCCACCCCACCCGCCCCGCCTCGACCCCCGGCCCCACAGCCTCCTGGGTTCGATTCGCCGCCGGCTGCGCCAGCACCCCCGCCGCGCCCCGCCCCGATTGCGATGCCTCCTGCGGCCGCCGCACCGGCCCCGCCGCAACCCAGCATCGACCCGGCCCTCGCCGGTGGACTCGTAGCGCCAAACGCCACCGCCCCGGCGATGCAACCGGCACCCGCCGCACCGCCGCGGTCGGTCGCCCGGACCACGGTCGCCAGCGGCCAAACGGTGATCGGCGCGCCGGTCGAGCCAACCACCACTACCGAGGCCGTCCAGCCTGGCGCGGTCGCACCCGTCAAGCCATCGGCACCCACCGCGCGCCCCAAGCCGGTCAAGCAGGCGCCGACTCGCAAGATCCTTCCGGGCGACCTGATCTGCGGCGAATGCGGCGAGGGCAACCCGCCGGCGCGCAACTTCTGTTCGCGCTGCGGCGCCGGGCTCAAGAACGCCGCCGTGGCGAAGCGTCCGTGGTGGAAGAAGCTGATCCCGCAGCGCCGACGCAAGACGTTGGAGGCAGGGGCGCGCACGTGGAAGACGTCGGACGGCGCCACCAAGAAGCGTCGGGGCGGCAAACTGGCCAAGGTCTACCTCAAGCTGCGGCCGATCGTGGCGGGCGCCTTGCTGCTCTCGGGCATGCTGGTCGGGTTCACTCCGAACCTTCGCGAGAAGGTCACCGACAAGGTCGGTGACTGGCGCCAATCGGCCGAGAGCAAGTTGAATCCGAGCTTCAAGACGCTCCACCCGATCAAGGTCACCGCCACCACGCAGTCACCCGAACACGTGAGCGACAACTTGATCGACAGCAACACCTTGACCGCCTGGCACGCCGCGGCTGACGACGCGGTCCCGATTCTCCTGGTGGAGTTCGACCAGCCGTTCGATCTCGAACGGATCAAGCTGTGGAACGGCCCGGGGGAAGAGTTCAAGAAGCACGAGCGCGCCAGCGACCTGCACTTCGTGTTCGACAACGGCAAGTTCTTCGACCTCCATCTCGATGACGCCACCGACGGGGTCGAGTACGAGATCAAGAACGGCGAGGGCGTGCGCGTGATCGAGATCCAGATCGTCGGCACCTACTCGTCGCTGGCGGAGGACGACGTGGCGATCCGCGAGATCGAGTTCTTCCTCAAGACCTGACCAGTTCTCGGTGGCTCTGGCAAGCACCTCTCGGCGTGCCAGGGCCACCGACGCATCAGTCGGCCAGTGCCACCGCGATTTCGGCTGCGACACGGGCGTTGTTCTCGGCCAACGCCAAGTTGGCGGGAATACTTCGACCGACAGTGGCGGCGGCGATCCTGCCCAACACGAACGGGGTGACGGCGGCGCCGACGATCCCGGCCGCCTCGCACTCGGCCAGCGCCGACGTCAACACGCCGTCGAGTTCGGCTGCATCGAGCGCATCACCCTCGGGGATCGGCACCGCCACGAGCACACCGGTCTCGGGCCGTGTGCGGTGTGCCATCACGGCGGCGACCTCGGCTGCCGTCTCGACGCGGTGTGGCACCGGCAGCCCCGACGAGCGGGTGTAGAAGGCGGGGAACGAGTCGGTGCGCCAGCCCAGCACCGGGACGCCGTACGTCTCGAGGTACTCGAGCGTGCGAGCGAGGTCGAGGAACGCCTTGGCGCCTGCGCTGACCGTGACAACCGGGTGGTTGGCGATCGCGTCGAGGTCGGCGCTGATGTCGCCCGTCACGTCCGACCCGCGGTGCACCCCGCCGATCCCGCCCGTGGCGAACACGCCGACACCGGCGGCGGCGGCGAGTGCCACCGAGGCCGACACCGTTGTGGCGCCGAACTCCCACTCCTGGGCGACCGCCACCGGCAGGTCACGCTCCGCCACCTTGCGGGCCTCGCCCAGGATGCGGGGATGTTCGTCGGCATACAGCCCGACCCGCGCCACCCCGTCGAGTACGGCGGTGACGGCCGGGATCGCGCCGCCGTCCCGCACGGCGTTGAGGCACCGGTCGAGTGCTTGGGCGTTGGCGGGCGACGGCAGGCCGAGCTTCGAGAAGATCGTGGACTCGAGCGCCACGACGGGTCGCCCGTCGGCCACCGCCCGGGCCACGTCATCGGAGAGAACTGGGTGGATCACATCACGAGTCTGCCAGCGAGCCGGCCGTCTAGCATGCCTCGCATGGCAGAGGGTGTCGTGACCTCGATCGAGGAACTGGAAGCGCTCTACCCGTGGCGTGAGGGGATGGAACGCAAGGTCACCGGGGCGCTGACGCCGCTCCAGCGGCGCTACATCGACGAGTCGCCGTTCGTGGTGGTCGCCACGGTCGGGCCGGAGGGCGTCGACGCCTCGCCACGCGGCGATCCGGCGGGGTTCGTCCGGATCGTCGACGACCGCACGCTGATGCTCCCCGATCGGCGCGGCAACAATCGGGTCGACACGCTGCGCAACATCGTGCGCGACGGGCGCATCGCCTTGCTGTTCCTGATCCCCGGCATCGGCGTCACCTTCCGCGTCAACGGGTCGGCCAGGCTGCTCACCTGCCCGGCGTTGCGCCAGACCTTCGCCGTCGACGGCAAGCTGCCGGCGACCGTGATCGAGGTGGTCGTCGGCGAGGCCTACACGCAGTGTCCGAAGGCGCTGATCAGGTCGAACCTGTGGGATCCGTCGGCGTTGCGGACCCACGACGACGTGCCGACCGTCGGCGACATCATGTCCGAGATCGTCGACGGGTTCGACGGCGCTTCCTACGACGCCGGGTACCCGGCCCACATGCAGAACACGATCTACTGATGGTCAGACCCGACGCACCCGTTCGAACCGGGTGACCGTCTCGACGTGGTGCGTGTGCGGGAACAGGTCGAGCACCTCGCTCCCGCGATGGGCATACCCGCTGGCGGCGAGCAGCGTCGTGTCACGGGCGAGGGCGACCGGGTCGCAGCTGACCAGCACGATCACCCCGGCCTCGGCCGCCACCACCGCTGCCGTGCCGGGTTTCCCCAGCCCGGTCCGCGCCGGGTCGGCGATGACCACGTCGAACCGCTCGCCGCGTCGTGGGCGCCACCGCCCGACCTCACCGCGTCCGATCTCGGCGTTCCTGCCGTCCAGATTGACCCGGCAGTCGTCGATCGAGGAGTGTGCCGTCTCGATCGTGACCACACATGCCGCTGCGGGGACGGCCGCGACCGCGAACAGGCCGACCCCCGCGTATGCATCGAGGACCTGCGTCGCCGACGCCAACTCGGGAGCGGCGCGCCGGACCGCGTCGACGAGCAGTTCGGCGGCGGCCGGGCCGCTCTGGAAGAACGAACCCGCCGACACGCGAAGCCGATGACCGGCCACGACCTCGGTGAGATGCGCAGTCGGACCGACCCCCACCGTCGACGGAAGGTGTTGCAGGTCACCGGACCATCGCTCCCACAATGCGGTGATCTCGTTCGTCGCCTGCGAGACCCGCAACGACACCTCGACCCCTGGCGGCACACCGACCGCGCCGATCAGCGCACGCAGGACCGGGTGCGCCACCAGACAGCCGGTGGCCGCCACCGTGTCGTGCGATCGCTCCTGGCGGTAGGCGGCGCGGCCGTCGCTGTCGCCCACCACGCGGATCGACGTGCGGTAGCCCTCGCTCGGGACCGCCCCGCCCAGTGTGACCACGGCATCGGGCAGCCGTGCCGTGCGTCGCAAGGCGTCGGCCACGATCGATGCCTTGGCTTCGATCTGGGCCGGTACGGCGAGGTGTTGCCAGTCGCACCCGCCACACCCGGCGCGGCGCTGTGGACAGGGCGGCTCGACGCGGTCGGGGCCGGCGGTGTGGAGCTCGGCCAACACGCCACGAGCCCAGTCGCCCTTGCGTTCCGTGATCGCCACCGTGAGGTCGTCGCCCGGCACCCCGCCGCGCACGAACACGACGCGCCCCTCCGGGTCTCGTGCCAACGTTTCCCCACCCGCTACGAATCGTTCCGGTGCCACCCGCACCCGGCGACGATAACCGAGTGCGCGACGATGGTCCCATGAGCGAACCCGATGAGCACTGGTATTTCGATCTGCAGCGCAAGGTGGCGGTGCCCGCCTCCGAGCGCGGCAACGGGGACCACATGCTCGGTCCGTACCCGACCAAGGGCCAGGCCGAGAACTGGAAGAACACGGTCGAAACGCGCAACGAGGCGTGGGACGACGACGACGAGCGTTGGGAAGGCGAACCGGCCGACGACGACTGACGCACACTACGGTGGTGGTCGTGACACGCCCGATCCAGATCGTTCCGTCGGTGCTGCCCGCCGATTTCGCCCGGCTCGGCGATGAAGTGGCGGCGCTCGAGGCAGCCGGAGTCGACCACATCCAGTGGGACGTGATGGACGGACAGTTCGTCCCCAACCTGACGTTCGGGCCCGATGTGATCAAGGCCGCCCGAAAGCACTGCAGCGTGGCGTTCGAGGCGCACCTGATGGTGCTCACGCCCGACGTCATGGCGCAGCAGTACGTCGATGCCGGCTGCTCGCGTCTGATCGTCCATGCCGAGGCCTGCACCCATCTGCACCGCACGCTCGGCAACATCAACTCGATGGGGGCCAACGCCGCGGTCGCCCTCAATCCGGCCACACCGGTCTCGGTGATCGAGCATGTGCTGGACCTGGTCGACATGGTGCTGGTGATGACGGTCAACCCCGGTTTCGGCGGTCAGGCATACATCCCCGCGATGGAACGCAAGATCGCCGAGGTGCGCGACCTGCTCGCCGCCCGCGGGCTGAGCGACACCGTGGACATCGAGGTCGACGGCGGGATCAGCGCCGCCACGGTCGGCGGCGCGGCAGCAGCGGGTGCGAACGTGCTGATCGCCGGCAGCGCCCTGTTCCGCCACCCCGACGGCCTGGCCGCAGCGGTGTCGGAGTTGCGTCGCCTCGCCACCGACGCCAGGTAGCCACCGAGGCAGGTCCGGAGCATCCTCGCCCTGCCGAGTCGGACGTTCGCTCCAAGCCCGGGTGCCACACCCACCACGTACGATCGCTGACGTGGGCCTGTCCGTCGTCGCCGTCTCTGCCGGGTCGGCTCATCGCGCCCTCGCCCAGTCGGTGGCCCAGCTCAAACAGGGCAACCCACTGCGTTCGGTCACCGTCCTCGTCCCCACCAATGCCGCCGGCGTCATGGCGCGCCGCCGGCTGGGCCGAGACGGTGGTGTGGCAGCGGTCGACATGATCACGCTCTATCGGCTGGCCGAGCGGGTGGGCGGGCCGGCGCTGCGCGCCGAACAACGTCTGCCGGTCTCGACCGCCGTGATCGAGTTGGCGGTGCGCGGCGTCCTGCGCGATGAACGCACGATGTTCGAGGCCGTCGCCGATCACCCCTCCACGGCCGTCGCGGTGCGAGAGCTGTACCGCCAGCTGCGGATGGTGGGGCCCGGCGCCGTTGCGGCGCTGGAGCGCGTGTCGCGACGGGGCCGGCAGGTGGCCCAGGTCATCCGCTCGGTCGAGGCTCGGCTCGCCGGGCGCTGGTACGACGAGGCCGACCTGCTGCGCCACGCTGCATCGGTGGTCCGGTCGGCGGCGTCCGGTTCGTTCCACGACATCGTGGTGTTCCTACCGCAGTCGCTCGGTCCGCTCGACCTGCAGTTGCTGGAGGCACTCGGTGCGCTGGTCGACGTGCGCGTGTTGCTCGGGCTGACCGGCGACCGGCAGGCGGACCGTGACCTGATCGAGATCGCCGCCGGTCTCGGCGCCGCCGTCGCGCCACCGGCCACCATCCCCGCTCCACGCCATCCCGACGTGATCTCGCTCACCGACGCCGACGAGGAGGCCCGCCACGCCGTGTCGTTGGTGGTCGACGCCGCCCGGGCAGGCACCCCACTGGCGTCGATCGCCGTGGTCTGGCCGTCGGATCGGCCCTACGCGCGGCTGGTGGAACACCACCTCGATCGCGCCGGCATTCCGTGGAACGGCCGGCCGGGCACGCTCGTGGCCGAGCGCCTGGTACCACGGTTCCTGCTCGATCTGCTCGACGTCGATCGCCGCAACCTCCGCCGCCGCGATGTGTTCGACCTGCTGGCCGACCTCCCGGTGCGCGACGCCGAGGGTCGTCCCGTTCCCGTCGCCGCGTGGGAACGGGCCAGTCGCGACGCCGGCGTGGTCCGTGACGAGCATTGGCGTCCACGCCTGCGTACCTACGCCGGCCGGCAACGCCACCTGGGCCGGGACCACACGGCCGAGGCAGCCGAATCGCTCTTGGCGTTCGTCGATCAGCTTCGGAGCGACCTGGGCCATCCGGCGCGGCGTCGGTCGTGGTCGGAATGGGCCGACTGGGCTGCCGATCAGATCGATCGACGCGTCGGCATCGCCACCCTGCGGTCCCTCGACGAAGCCGAGTATCAGGCATGGGAGCACACCTCACGCGTCCTCGACCGCCTGCGCAACCTCGACGCGATCGGCGGACCCGCCACCCGCCACGAGTTCCGTTCGGTGTTCGCCGCCGAGTTCGACGTCGCCCCGGGTCGGCTCGGCCGGATCGGTGCCGGCGTCACGATCGGCTCGTTGGGTGGCTCGGCCGGCTTCACCGCCGACCGCGTGATCGTGATCGGCGCCGCCGAAGGCGTCATGCCGTCGGCGCCCCCGATCGACCCGCTGCTCAGCGAAGGCGAGCGGCGTGCCGCCGGGCTTCCCAGCTCCGAGGCCGCCACGGATCGTGCCCTGCGCCAGCTGCTCGGGGTCGTCCACTCCGACGCCGCGCTCACGGTGCTCTACCCGCGCGGCGACTTGCGAGCCACCACCATCCGCCAACCGTCGCGATGGCTCGAAGCCTTCGCCGAGGCCCCCCGGCATCACGTCGCCAGCCAGACCGCCGGGCTGCTGGCGACCCGATTCCCTTCCACCGCCACGATCCATCGGCTTCGGCACCTGTTGGCCACGGCGGTCGGCCACGGGCCAGGGGCGATCACCGGATCGGGTGACCCGATCCTGTCGCGTGCGCTGGCACTGCGCGCCGCCCGGCGCACCGATGCGCTCACGATCTACGACGGCGACCTCAGCACGCTGTCGATCGATCACTTCGGGCGTCCTGTCTCGCCGACCCAGCTGCAGCAGTGGCCGAACTGTCCCCACGCCTATTTCGTCCAGTACCTGCTCGGCGTGCGTGCCATCGAGGACCCGGGCGACGAGATCGCCCTGACCGCCATGGACCGCGGCAACCTGATCCACGACGTACTCGACCGGTTCCACCGCGAGGTGATCGACGGCGCCCTCCCGCAGCCGGGGCGCGAGGGCTGGGTTGCGATCCACCGGATGCGGATCGCCGAGCTGCTGGTCGCCGTCTCCGAACAATTCGAGCGCACCGGCCGGGCGGGACGCGCCGCCTATTGGGAACTGGATCGAGCCCGCATCGTGCACGAGATCGACGGCTGGATCACCGCCGACTCGATTCGGTCGGTCAGCCGCGGCGCCGAGGTCCTGCACTCCGAGGTCCGCTTCGGTCGCGATGGCGACGTCACGATCCCGCTCGCCGACGGCCGCCGGCTGGCGATCCAGGGCGCCGTCGACCGGATCGACCGGACCGCCACCGGGCTGGTCGTGACCGACCACAAGTCCGGCGGATCGAAGCCATACGAGGGGCTCACCCACGACCAGCCCACCGGCGGCGGCACCATGTTCCAGCTCCCGGCCTACGCCGCCGCAGCGCGTGCCCTGAGCGGCCAGCAGTCCGCCGTGGTGGCCGAGTACGCCTTCTTCGGCAGGTCCGACTACAAACGGATCGGCTACCAGTTCGACGATGACGTGTGGGGGCACGTCGCATCCGATCTGCAACACGTCGTCGACGGGATCGAAGCCGGCTGGTTCCCTGCTCGTGCCGAACGACCCGGGTTCCAGCGCTACGCGTCGTGCCTGTACTGCCAGCCCGACTCACTCGGCACCGCCGAACGGTTCGCCGAGTGGGACCGCAAACAGCACGATCCTCGGATTTCACGATGGTTCGGCGCTCCGGCCGACGGCGAGTCCGACGGCGCACCGGGGGACGCGTCGTGAGCCCACCTGACCAGGCCGCCCGTGACCGTGTCCACGCCGATCTCGGCGCCACCCTGTTCGTCGAAGCCGGGGCCGGGGCCGGCAAGACCTCGAGCCTGGTGGGCAGGATCGTGCAACTCGTGCTGCACGGCGTGCCGATCGGCGCGATCGCGGCGATCACGTTCACCGAAAAGGCCGCCGCCGACCTGCGCCGACGACTCCGGCTGGCGCTCGTGCAGGCCCCGCGCGGCGACCTGTTCCAGGTCCAACAGCTGGACGAGGCGCTCGACCAGCTCGATCATGCCCCGATCGGCACACTGCACGCCTTCGCCCGCCGGCTGCTGAACGAGTTCCCGATCCAGGCCGGTCTGCCACCAGGGTTCACCGTGCTCGACGAACTCGAGAGCAACATCGCCTTCGACGAACGCTGGGAGGACCTGCTCGAGCAGTTGCTGGCCGACGCCGCCCCTGCCGCTGGCCCGGTCGACGGCGGCGTCGAGTTCGTCCAGTTGCTGGAGTTCGAGCAGTTCGGGATCCGCTCGACGTTCCGGCGCGTCGCCATCGACTTCCATGCCAACTGGGACCTCGTCGCCAGCCGGGTCGATCGCGACGCTCCGGTTCGCTGGCAGCCCGACCTCACTCGCTTGGCGGCGTTGGTTCGCCATGCCATCGACGTCGGCGACATCCCACCGGACGACACGCAGGCCGGCACACTGGCCGAGTTGCGTCAGGTGGAGCCGGCGCTGACGACCGAACCGACCATGATCGGCAAGCTGCAGCATGCCGAGTGGCTGCACAAGCGCCTGGCCAAGGCCGGCAAGAGCGGTTCCAAGGCGAAGTGGAAGCACTACGGGGGCGACGCCGCGCTCGACGATGTGCGCCGCCGACAGCTCGATGTCGCCGAGGCGGCCGAGCAGGTGCTGGATCAGGCGCGTGACCATCGCCGTCGGCTGGTCGGGGCGATCCTCGGCCGGTGGGTGCTGGAGTCGGCCGAACGGCGGGCGACCGACGGCACGGTCGAGTTCCACGATCTGCTCGTGCTCGCTCGCCGGCTGCTGACCGACCACCCCGAGATCCGGTCGGCGCTGCACCAGCGATACCAGCGGTTGATGCTCGACGAGTTCCAGGACACCGACCCGATCCAACTCGAGATCGCCGTCCGGCTCAGTGCCGCCCCCGACGACCCGGCGCAGTCGGGCGATTGGCGCGCCCTGCGACCGGTACCCGGGCGCCTGTTCATCGTCGGCGACCCGAAACAGTCGATCTATCGGTTCCGACGCGCCGACATCGCCCAGTACCTGCGCGCAGCCGATCAGATCGGTGCCGACCGGGTCTCGCTGACCGCCAACTTCCGCTCGTCCGAGCCGGTGATCCGCTGGGTCAACTCGGTCTTCCGGAATCTGATCGTCGAGCAGGTCGACGCCCAACCGGCGTTCCAACGCCTCGACGCCTGCCGAGCCCACCACATCGAGCACGGCACCGTGCGGGTGATCGGCGTCACGGCCCATGCCGAGCTGGCCGAACACAGGTCCAACGCCGAAGCACTGCGGTGGCGCGAGGCGGCCGAGGCAGCCGATGCCGTCGCCACCGCGCTCCACGAGGGTTGGCTCGTCACCGACGAGCACACGCAGCAGCTGCGGCGCTGCGTCCCCGGCGACATCACGGTGCTCCTCCCGGCGCGCACCTCGCTGGCGGCGCTGGAGGCTGCGCTCGTCGAGCGCGGCCTCCCCTACCGGGCCGAGAACAGCTCGGTGGTGTACACCACGCGCCGAGATCCGGCATCTGATGCTGGCATTGCGCGCCGCAGACGACCCCACCGACGAGCTGGCGCTCGTGGCCGCCCTGCGCACCGGGCTGTACGGGTGCAGCGACGTCGAGTTGTACGAGTGGAAGCGGGGCGGAGGATCGTGGTCGATCTGGCGCAACCCGCCGGCGGGGCTCGAAGACCACCCGGTCGCCGAATCGATCGCCCACGTCCGGTCGCTCGCCGAACGCGCCGGTTGGCACGCTCCGGCCGATCTGCTGGCGGCGCTCGTCGACGAGCGGCGCATGCTCGACGCCGCGCTCGATTCGCCCGACGCGCGTGATGTGTGGCGCCGCGTCCGCTACGTGGTCGAACAGGCCCGGGCGTGGTCCGACGCCGGCGGTCACGGCCTGCGCCGCTATCTGGCCTGGGTCCGACTGCAGGCATCGGAAAGCCGCACGGCCGACACGATCCTGCCGGAGCACGATCACGACGCGGTCCGGATCATGACCATCCACGCCGCCAAAGGGCTCGAGTTCCCGATCACGGTCGTGAGCGGACTGACCACCACCCCGGCTGGCAGGTCGGGCCACAGCGTGGTGTGGCACAACGACACCTGGACGATCTCGAGCCGGCACGGCGACGAGATCTACGACGACTTCAAGCCGATCGACGAGCAGATGAGCGACGCCGAGCGACGCCGCTTGCTCTACGTCGCCTGCACCCGCGCCGTCGATCACCTCGTGGTGTCGTTGCACCGGCTTCCCGTCAAGCCTGACGCCGCCGACAACCGGCTCACCAGCGCCGCGCTGTTGGCCGGCGCCGGCGCCTTCGACCCGGAATCCGGCGCCGAGCCGCTGTCGTTCGACCCGGGACGCTACGTGAGGCCGAGTCTGTCCCCCGACCAGCTCGAGTGGAGCGAGCCGGGGCCGTGGGCGCGTGAACGCGCCGAAGCGCTGCGCCGTGCCGGCCGGCGTCTCACGATCAGCGCCACGCACCTCGCCGCCGATCTGCAGGCATGGGAGGATCCCGGCGAAGGCGACGACGAGGGGCTCCGAAAGGACGCCGTCGATCTGGAACTGCCGCCGTGGCAGCGCGGCCGGTACGGCACGGCGATCGGTCGTGCGGTGCACGGCACGCTCCAGTTCTGTGACCTGACCACGGGCGCCGACATCGATGCCCTGGCGGCAGCGCAGTGTGCCGCCGAGGGCATTCATCGGGCACGAGCCGACCGTGGCGGCACTCGCCCGAAGCGCCCTGACCGCACCGATCGTGGCCCAGGCGGTGACCACCGAACACCACCGGGAACTGTTCGTGGCCGCCCCGATCGGTGATCGGGTGCTCGAGGGCTACGTCGATCTGCTGGTCCGGCTGCCCAAGGGCTGGCTCATCGTGGACTACAAGACCGATGCGTGGCGTTCCGGTGCGGATCGGGGCGAGCGGATCGACCGCTACCGACGCCAACTGGCTGCCTACGCCCTGGCGCTCGAACAGATCCTGGGCGAGCCGATCGTGGGCGGCACGCTCGTGCACTGCCGCGCCGACGGCGCCGCCGACCAGATCGAACTCGATCGATGGCCTGATGCCCTGGCTCAGTTGCGATCGGCGCTCACGACCTGATCGTGCGCCGGCTCAGCCCGCTCGCGCCCAGGCGCAGCGCGGCCAGCACGAACACGCCTGCCGCCGCCAGCCCGATCGGGAGCGCGATCGCACCCAACAACCGCAGCTTGGCGCGCCAGAACGGCTCCAGCAGCCCTGCCGCGATCGATGTCCCGTCCAGGTCCAGCGTGCGAGTGGGGTCCTCGAAGCGCGGGCAGGCGACGTCGCTCTCCGAGACGCCGATCACCTCGTCGCCACCGAAATCGTCGACCCGGTCGGTCACTCGCGACACGAGCACACCGAGCACCGGCTGAACCGACGCCGACACCAGGTAGCGCTGACCGTCGTCGAGGTATTGGGCGTCCAGCCCGTACCGGACCTGGATCGCGTCGGCCGTCCCGTACGGTTCCGGCCGACCGGCCCGGATCGACTCGATCCGGAACGTGACGGATCGCTGGTCACGGGCCTGGACCTCGCCGACGAACACGATCTGAGGCAGCGCGGGCGCTTGGCAACCGACCGGGATCGGCACGAGCGGGAGCGTGATGGGTGGGGCGTCACCACCTCCCGACACGCCTGATTCGACGTCACCGGGATCCCCACCGGGCGGAGCCGTCGAGGGCGGGGGCGCCGCCTGGGCGAACTGTGCGCCACTCGCGCCGACAGCGGTGATGGCGCAGATCGCCGTCGCTGCCAGGAGTCGCCTCACCTCGCCGATCGTACCGACGCCATACTGACCCGATGGGCTTCAACCCGCATCGCAAGTATCGGGCCACGCTGACCGACTACGTCGTGATGGCGATCGTCACGACGGTCGCGATCGGGCTGGTGGTCTGGGCGCTGGTCGGGTGACGCCCGCCCGCCCGATGTCAGAACGCAGCGGGGTAGTGCATGAGCTGCACCCCTTCGATCGTGATCACGTCGAACCGCACCGTTCCAGCGATCGATCCGTGCTCGCGCAGCCACAGCGAGGCCAGGCCACGGATCCGCTCCTGCTTGGACGCATCGACGGCGGCGGCTGCACCGCCGAACCCTGCACTTCGCCGCGCCTTGACCTCACAGAACACGAGCCACTCACGGTCGGTCGCCACCAGATCGAGTTCGCCCGGCCATGATCGCTCGGCCGACCGCCAGTTGCGATCGATGATCTCGAAGCCGATCCTGCGCAGGTGGGCCGCAGCCCGATCCTCCCCCCAGCGCCCCCTGGCCCGCCTGGACTGATCGCCGCCGGGTTCGGATCGGCTGGCACGATGTGGTTCGGGACGCGACACGGGCGGCCCTCCCTCCCGGTTCGAATGAACTGGGGCGAGGCCGCCCGATCGGTTGCTGGGCACCCCGGCCCGGCGAACTCAGCTGCGTGTTCGAAGAATCAGAACTCGCGCTTTTCGCGGATCTTGGCGGCCTTGCCGACGCGATCACGCAGATAGTAGAGCTTGGCGCGCCGCACGTCACCGCGCTTGACGACTTCGATCTTCGACACGGTCGGAGCGTGAACCGGAAAGGTTCGCTCGACGCCGACGCCGTACGACAGCTTGCGGACCGTGTAGGTCTCGTGCAGGCCGCTCCCCTGGCGACGGATCACGTTGCCCTGGAACACCTGGATGCGCTCCTTGCCGCCTTCGACGACTCGCACATGGACCTTGAGCTCGTCACCGGGGAAGAACTCAGGGATGTCGTCGCGGAGCGACTGGTTGTCAACGAGGTCGGTCGTCTTCATGGCGTTTCTCTCAGATCTGTGAGCCAGGATCACCGGTACGGGGACGCGGTCGAAGGGCATCGCAATGATACGGACCGGGGGCGGGTGTTCCAACCGCCGTCGACGGATGGTTGCTCGCCGGCCGGCCCGACCGACCGGCCCGACCGATGCGTCACGACGCGGTCGAGCCGGGCGAGGGAAAGGGCACGGGTTCGAACTCGATCAGCAGCGCCCGCTCCGCATCATTCAGTCCGCCGCGTGCCTCGATCAGATCCGGACGTGCGGCGATCGTTCGGTGGAGCGCCTGCGCCAACCGCCAGCGGGCGATCCGGGCGTGATCCCCGCTGCGAAGGATCGCCGGCACCTCCCAGGTGCGGAACTCGGCGGGGCGCGTGTAGTGCGGCTCTTCGAGCAGACCGGTGGCCCCGAAACTCTCGGTGAGCGGGCTCTCGATGTTCCCCATCGCCCCGGGCAGCAGCCGCGTGACGGCTTCGATCACGAGGCAGGCCGCCACCTCGCCACCGTTCAGGACCACGTCACCGACGCTCAACTCGTCGTCGACCAGGTGTTGGCGGACCCGATGGTCGACCCCCTCGTAACGTCCGCACACCAGGCCGAAGCCGCCGGTGTCGGCCAGTTCCCGGGCCATCGCCTGATCGAATCGACGGCCACCGGGTCCGAGCAGGAACAGTGGGCGTGGAGGTTGGGCGGCCTCGACGGAGTCGAACAACGGCTGGGCCCGCATCAACATGCCGGCCCCGCCACCGAACGGCGCATCGTCGACCGTGCGGTGGACGTCGGACGTGTGGTCCCGCGGGTCGTGCAGTCGCAGGTCGACCAGCCCCGATCCACGCGCCTTGCCGAGCAGGCTCTCCGAGCAGAATCCGTCGACCATCGCCGGGAACAGCGTGAACACGTCGATTCTCACGTGAGGCCTCAGGCGTCGAGATCGAACAGACCGTCAGGTGCGTCGATCGTGATCACGCCGTCGACGTTGGAGACGACGAACGTGACCGGCACGAGCGCCCCCGACTCGAGTTCGAGCAAGTCGGCGGCCGGGTTGTCGAGTACGGCGGCGCAGCGCCCGCGTTCGGTGCCGTCGGCTTCCACGACCATCGCCCCGATCAATTCATGGACCCAGAGCACATCGGGGTCGTCGATCGGTTCGGCGAACAGCTCGATGCCGGCCAGCGCCTCGGCCGCCGTGCGATCGTCGATCCCTTGGAACCGGACACGCCAACGCCCGTTGGCCGCCGAGGCCGACACCACCACCAGCCACCGGTGACCGCTCGACTTCCTGGTCGACAGTTGCGAACCGATCGCCAATCGCTCGGTGCGATCGGTGACCAGGTCGACGTAGACCTCGCCCTTGATGCCGTACGCCCGCCCGATCCGGCCCACCTGGAGCAGACCGTCAGCAGACACGTCCGTCAGTCCAGGAATTCGATGTCGATGTCGACACCGTCTTTGCTGGCAGCAGCACGCGTGACGGTGCGGATGCTGGCAGCGGTGCGACCGCGACGGCCGATCACGCGACCGAGGTCGCCGGGCCCGACGCGCACGTCGAGGCGGAGCTTGCCGTCGTCGTTGCTCGACGTCTCGACGGTGACCGCATCAGGCTGGTCGACGATCGAAGCGACGATGTGCTGGAGGACAGCGGCAGCCGTTGGCGCCGACTGGCTCACTTGCTCGCCTTGAACTCGGCCATGGCACCGGAAACCTCGAGCAGCTTGGCCACTCGCTCGGTCGGCTGGGCGCCGTCCTTCAGCCACTTCACGGCCTTGTCGTTGTCGACCGTGAGTGCCGAGGGGTTCTGGAGCGGGTTGTAATGCCCCAAGATCTCGATGAAGCGACCATCGCGAGGCGACCGGGCGTCGGCCGCGACGATGCGGTACTGCGGCTGCTTCTTCTTGCCGATACGGGTGAGGCGCAGCTTGACTGCCATGTGAACGGTTCTCCTGATGCAAACGGGCGCGCTGGCGGTGGCGACAGAACGCGGCCGTGGAAGGTTAGCGGACCGTTCTGTGCTTTCCGACTCGCGGGTCTGCTACACCTGCAGGTCGTGGAGCTGTTCGGTTTCGATCCGCCGGAGTTGTCGCCGGCCGAAGTCGGCGCGATCGCCGACCGACTGTACGGGCTGCACGGCGACACGCAGCGATTGCGCGGCGAGCGGTCGCACAACACCCGCTTCGTCAACGCCGACGGGATGTTCGTGTTGCGGATCGCCAGCGCCGCAGAACGCCACGAGACGATCGAGTTCCACGCTGCGGCGATGCAACATCTGGCTCGCCGCGACCCGGCCTTGCCGATCGCCCGCATGCTGGCCTCGCTCGACGGCGACTTCGTGCCGGCGATCGAGCTCGATGGTCGCCACCACCGGGTCCGGCTCGAGACCTTCCTGCCGGGGGTGACCTTCGACGACGGACAGACCCTGACGCCGCACGCTCTGACCCGCATCGGCGAAGCCCTGGGGGCGATCGCCGATGCGCTGGCCGATTTCGACGACCCGGCCGCCCACGGCTTCATGCCCTGGGACATCGCCAACGGATTGATCCACGACCCTGAGCTGATCGCCGGCCTCGGAGCCGATGCGCGCATCCTGGTGGAGCGCGCCGCGCCGCGCCTCGCCGCCGCCTCCGAGGTCATGCAACGGCTCCCCCGCCAGGTAATCCACAACGACGGTCACGCCGGCAACCTGTTGCGGCACGATCGAGGGAGCGGCGAACTGACCGGGGTGATCGACTTCGGCGACATGGTCCACACGGTGAGGGTTGCCGACATCGCTGTGTGCGGCGCCAGCTTCGCCCCGCATCAGGCTGACCCGATCGAGGCGATCGCCGCACTCACGCTCGGGTACCACCGCCGGGCGACGCTGAGCGTCGAGGAACGGGCGGCCGTGGCCGACAGCGTGCTCGCACGCCTGACGCTGAGCACGCTGATGGTGGACTACCAGATCGCCCACGCTCCTCACATCGCCGAGGCGGTGACAGCCGAACGGGCTGGGACCCTGGCCGGGCTGGCGCGCTGGCTCGATCTCGACCCGGACCGCACGACCGAATGCATCCTGCACACCACGACCGACGGAGACACGCCGTGAGCCCCGAACCCGCACTGTTGCAACGGCGACGGCGTGTGCTCGCCCCCAGCTATCAGCTGTTCTACGACGAACCGGTTCATCTGGTGCGCGGCGAGGGGGTGTGGGTGCATGATGCCGAAGGCAACCGCTACCTCGACTGCTACAACAACGTTCCCTCGGTCGGCCACGCCCATCCCCGGATCGTGCGCGCCGTCGCCGATCAGACAGCGCTGCTCAACACGCATACCCGATACCTCCACCATCATGTGGTCGAACTCGCCGAGCGCCTGGGGGCGAGCCTGCCCGGCGATCTCTCCACCTGCTATTTCGTGTGCACCGGCACCGAGGCCAACGACCTGGCGGTCCAGATCGCCCGAGTGGTCACGGGGCACCATGGCGTGGTGGTCACCGAGCGCTCGTACCACGGCAACTCCGACCTGGTGGGCAAGCTCTCCACCGATTCCTACCCCGCCGACGAGCGGCCCGATTGGCTGGGCGTGGTCGAACCGCCCAACACGTATCGCGGACCGTTCCGAGACCCCGAGCTCGATCTGGGTGCCCGCTATGCCGATCTGGTGGACGGCGAGCTCCAGGCCTTGGAGCACCGTGGTCATCGTGCGGCGGCGATCCTGATCGACACCAGCTGGGATTCCAACGGCGTGCTCACCGCTCCGCCCGGGTACGTACCGCGGACGGCCGAGATCGTGCGTGGGCAGGGCGGGCTGGTGATCGCCGACGAGGTCCAGGCCGGCTACTGCCGACTCGGTCGGCATTTCTGGGGACACGCCGGGTACGACCTGGTGCCCGACATCGTGACGATCGGCAAGCCGATGGGTGCCGGGCATCCTGTGGCCGCTGTGGTCACGACGCCCGAGATCGCCGCCGAGTTCGCACGGCGCCGCAACTACTTCAACACGTTCGGCGGCAACCCCGTCTCGGCTGCGGTCGCTCTCGCCGTGCTCGACGTGATCGACGACGAAGGGCTGCTGGCGAACGCATCGGACGTGGGGAACCGACTCCAGATCGGCTTCGAGGAGCTCGCATCCCGCCACGCACTGATCGGCAACGTGCAGGGATCGGGCCTGTTCTGGGGTCTCGACCTGGTGGCCGACCGCGCCACTCGCGAGCCGATCACGTACGCCGACGCCAAGCGAATCGCCACCTCGCTCCGACACCGTGGCATCCTGGCCGGGATCACCGGACGGTTCACCAACGTGCTCAAGATCCGCCCGCCGCTGGTGTTCGGACACGATCATGCGGCGATCCTGCTCGACACGCTCGACGAGGTGCTGTCCGGCACGGTGCTGCAAGGCGGCGACGACGGCCGAGCGCTGGGCGCCGAATGGTGACGGCCTGACGACGTCTCGACATCCGATCACGCACCCGCCCGCACGAGGCACCGGTGTCAGGTCGGCGATGGTGTCGGGGTGATGTCGGAATCGATTTCGGCGGGCGCCTGCTCGATCCGGGCGCAGTGATCCCCCCTGAACTCACTTTGCTTGCGAAATGTTGCATCGGCAAGGGAGCGGGTGACTAACGTACGGACCACGTGACAGCCGTCACGTCCTACTGTGACTACGGGGGTACTCACATGGTTATGGATGACATTGAGAATGCGCTGGATGTCGACGACCGCTACCAGCACTGGGTGTACCGACATCCGGTCGCCGGTGCTGCGTTGGCGGGCTTCGTCGCCACCCAGATCGGCACGATCTGGGGGTACTACGCGGTCGGCATCGGATTGCCGTCGTTGCCCTTCCCGGCGTACAACGGGCTGCTGTTCTCGCCAGCGTCGGTGACGTTCAACGCCGACGGTTCGAGCGACTTCAGCAACGTCGGCAGCTGGTTCCTCGGTCAGTCGGTGCACTTCACGAACGGGATCGTGTTCGCGTTGATGTTCGCCCTCGTGGCGTACAAGACGCTGCCGACGTTCCTGCCACAGATGAAGAGCGTGCAGAAGGGTCTCGTGTTCGGCGTCGTCCAGACGATCATCAGCATCGGGTTCCTGTTCCCGTACGTCTACGCACCGCGCCTCGGATTCGGGCTGTTCAGCTTCGGCAAGAACGTGCTGGGCACCAATGACCAGCATTGGAAGCTCCCCGCCGCAGTCCTGCTCTGGCACCTCATCTACGGGGCGATCCTGGGGTTGTTGTACGACCCGAAGAAGCCGCAATCAACGAAGTGATCCCACGCCCTCGAGGTGTGTGAACGAAGGCCGGGCGCGCTGTGCCCGGCCTTCGTCGCGCCCGGGGGCCGAACGTGACCGATGTCTCCGGTGACGCATGTCTCGCCCGATGGACACACTTGTGACCCTACGTTCATGGGTGGTTCACCTTCGGTCTTTACCGTCGAACGTGTCCCCCACAGGAGGAATCCCCCATGATCACCACACCACAGCCCGCCGCCCCGCGCACGATCGTCGTGCTGCTCGACCCCACGTCTGGCGACGGCGAGGCAGCGCTCGACAAGCTCACCGAAGACGATCGACACGTCTCTCTCGTCGTTCTGCTCTCAGGCCCCTGCAGCAGCGCATTGCGCGACTATGCCCGGGCCGAGGGGCTCGACATGTCCGACGCCGGGTGGCGTTACGTCGACCAGGTCGCGGCGCGTCTCACCGACGCAGCGCTGCAGTCCGGCCGCCAACTCACGATCGAGCAGATCGTTGCCACCGGCCCGGATACTGCGTACGAACTGGCCTCGATCACTCACGATCGTGCCGTCGAACAGATCATCGTGCCGCCGTCGGCCACTCGACGCGACCGTGCCATGCTCACGAAGCTGGCGCGGTGGTCCGAGATCCCCGTCGTGGTGGCCGAACTGGCCCACGTCTCGGTCTGACGACGCTCACCCGGTACCACTCCAAACAGGAAGTGGTCCGACGTCTCGTGACGTCGCCGCGGCGGTGGCTCACCGGGGCGGGTTGAATCCGCCCTGGCCACCCATCATCTGCTCGAGTTCCGACATGTCAGGCATGCCGCCTCGCAACGCACCGAGGTTGGGCATGCCCGGTAGGCCGAACCCGCCGCGCTTGCCCTTCTTGCCGCCCATCCCCATCTTCTTCATCATCTTCTGCATCTCGCCGAACTGCTTGATGAGGCGGGTGACCTCGCCCGGGTCGGTGCCCGACCCCTTGGCGATGCGTGCGCGGCGGGCGCCGTTGACGATCTGCGGCCGGGCCCGCTCGGCGTAGGTCATCGAGCGGATCATGGCCTCGATCGGCTTGAGATCGTCGTCGCTGATCTTGGCGTTCTTGAGCTCCTTGGGCATGCCGGGCAACATGCCCATCAGGCTCGACAGCGATCCCATCTTCTTGATCGCCTGCATCTGCTCCAGGAAGTCGTCGAGCGTGAACTCGCCTTCCATCAGGCGCGCCGCGGCCTGTTCGGCCTGCTCGGCGTTGAACGCCTTCTCGGCCTGCTCGATCAGGGTGAGCATGTCGCCCATGCCCAGGATCCGGCCCGCCATGCGGTCCGGGTGGAACTGCTCGAAGGCGTCGAGCTTCTCGCCGGTCGAGGCGAACGCGATCGGGCGCCCGATCACTTCCTTGACCGACAGCGCGGCACCTCCGCGTGCGTCGCCGTCGAGCTTGGACAGGATCACACCGGAGATCTGCAGCGTGCGGTGGAACGCCTCGGCGGTCTGGACGGCGTCCTGACCGGTCATGGCGTCGATCACCAGGAACGTGTAGGTGGGCGACACGGCACCCGAGATCAGCCGCACCTGCTCCATCATCTCGGCGTCGATCGAGAGCCGACCAGCCGTGTCGACGATCACCACGTCGCGGCCGAGCCGCTTGGCTTCCTCCACGCCCTGGTGGGCGGTCAGGACCGGGTCCTCCGGGTCGGAGTAGACGGGTACGTCGACCTGACGGCCGAGCGTACGGAGCTGCTCGACGGCGGCCGGGCGCTGCAGGTCGGCACCGACCAGCAGCGGGTTGCGGCCCTGCGACTTGAACCACAGGGCCAGCTTGCCTGATGCGGTGGTCTTGCCGGACCCTTGCAGGCCCGCCATCAGGATCACCGTCGGCGGCTTCGAGGCGTACTGGATCTTGAGCGTGTCGCCGCCCAGGATGCGGATCAGTTCGTCGTGGACCGCCTTGACGACCTGCTGCCCGGGGTCGAGCGCCTGGCTGCGTGTTGCGCCGATGGCGTGTTCGCGGATCCGGTTGCAGACCGAGCGCACCACGGTCAGGTTGACGTCGGCCTCGAGCAGCGCCGACCTGATCTCCTTCATGATCTCGTCGACGTCGGCCTCGGTCAGGCGACCTTTGCCGCGGAGGCGCTTGACGATCCCGTCGAGCCGATTGGACAGATTGTCGAACATGAGCTGCCCAGGTTACCGGGCGGCAGGCAGCGGGGTCAGCCGACGTTGACGATCGCCGACACCGTCTCGACACCGTCGGCGCCGGTCGTGGTCGCCACGTTGACCCGGGAGGTGCTGAAATCGGCGGTCACCGCCAGCGACTCACCGTCGCGCTCCACCACTCGGACGGTGGCACCCATCGATTCGGCGAGCTTGGTGAACTCGTCGAGTGCCAGGCCAACCGACCCGTCGAGCTGCGAGGTGTCGAAGATCGCCGGTTCGGTCGGTGTGCCGGGATCGGCCGAGACCGGCGGGGCGCCCGGCTCGGAGGCAGGCGGCGTGGCCGGGTCGGCTGGCAGCGGCTCGGGGGTCGGTTGATCGACCTGGACCAGGAACTCGTCGGTCACGGCGGGGACGGTGTACCAACCGCCGTCATCGCCGATGAAGCGATAGGCCGGGAGCAGCCACACGGTGCCGTCGACGTCCCACGCCCACCACACGTCGGCTTGCACGTCGACCAGGGTGACCGTGACCGCCTCCGGCTCGGGCATGTCGACCGGCACCTCGTCGACCGGCACCTCGTCGACCGGCATCGGGAGCGGCTCGGCGACGGGCAGCGACTCACCAGGGATCGACCCGCCCACCGCCGGGTCGCTGCCTGGATCGGGTTCGACCACGTCGACGGCGACGGGAGCGCCGACCGCCGGGGCGGTCTCGGTCCGGGCGACCGCCATGTCGGAGTCCATCACTGCGATGTCCCTGACACCACCGCCACCGCCGTACCCTCCGTAGAAGCCGCTCTGGTCGTTGAGGCGAGCGATCGCCGTGTCGAGGTCCACCAGCGGATACGGGCCGACCTGGCTCGGCACGGCCAGCTGACCGCTGGCGTACTGCAGCACGCCTTCGGCGCCGAAGCCGGCATCGAAACGGCGCGCTGCGTACGCACCATCGAGTTGCTCGACGGCGCTGACGCTGGCGAACCACTCATCGGCATACGGTTCGAACGTGAACGTGGCCGGATCGAGGCCGACTGCCGTCATCAACTGCTGCACGCGTGCGACCGCTTCATCGGCAGTCGGCACACCGTTCGGCGGCGCAGGCTGCTCGCACCTCGTGTCGATCGGCGTCGGGGCAACGGCAACCGCGTCGGTCCCGGCCCCGGCTGCGTCGGATCCCACCGAGAGATCGCCGGCCGGATCGACGACGGCCGGTTCGGCGATCGCACAACCGGTGGTCGCCGTCTGCGTGGCCCAGGCGGCGTTGTAGTTCCAGCTCAGCTGGGCATCCTCGTACACGCTGACCATCGGCGCCGTGCCGTCGTCGGGGCCGACTCGCCACCACACGCTGTACCCGTCGTCGACACGAACCGGTTCGCCGACCACGCCGAGACCCGCCGCCAAGGCCGCCACCTGTTCGGCGGTGACCGACGCCCCGGCCTGGAACACGTAGCCGACGTCGTTGCCCGGGAGCGCCGGCAGGTCGCCGGGCACGAACGTCACGACGCGGTAGGGAGCGATCATGTCGGTGGCCATGCGGCCATCGGCGGCGGGCGCTGCCTCGGGGGTCGCCGAGGCGTTCACCGCACCACCGCCGGCGATCTTCACGGGGCGCGGCGCGAGCATGCCGGTCGCATCGGTGGCGACCGGAACCGTGGAAGCGGACGACTGCGACCCGGAATCGGCGCCGCACCCGGTGAGGACCAGCGCCGAGATGGCAGCGGCGGCGGAGAGCCGACGCAATGTCGGGGTGAGGGGAATCAGCTGCATGATGATTGGACGTTCCTCGGATCGTGCCGGTTCCCGGCTGTTCGAAAAGTCTTGCTCAGGCGCGATCGAACAGCGCGGACACGAACTCGCTCGGTACGAACGGGATCAGATCGCCGATCTGCTCCCCCACGCCGACCAGCTTGACCGGGATCCCGAGCTCGGTCTCGATCGCGAACACGATGCCACCCTTGGCCGAACCGTCGAGCTTGGTCAACACCACCCCGGTGACATCGGTGGCCTGGTGGAACTCTCGCGCCTGGGTGAGACCGTTCTGACCGGTGGTGGCATCGATCACGAGCAATGTCTCGGTCACGGTGCCGGCCCCCTTCTCGGCGACGCGGCGCACCTTGCGCAGCTCCTCCATCAGATTGGTCTTGGTGTGCAGGCGCCCCGCAGTGTCGGCGAGCACCAGGTCGAGATGGCGGGCCGACGCGCGCTCGACCCCGTCGAAGATCACCGACGACGGGTCGCCGCCCTCGGCGCCGCGCACGAAGTCGGCGCCGGACCGCTCGGCCCAGGTGCCCAGTTGCTCGGCTGCTGCGGCTCGGAACGTGTCGCCTGCGGCCATCAGGACCGTGCGTCCCGCGTCGATCTGCTGCTGGGCGACCTTGCCGATCGACGTGGTCTTGCCGACCCCGTTCACCCCCACGAACATCCACACGTTGGGGTTGCCGGCCTCGAACGATTCGTCGAAACGCAGGGAACGGTCCGAACCTTCGAGACGCGAGACCATGTCGGCCTGCAATGCGTCGAGCAGGTCACTCGGCTCCACGATCTCTTTCGACTTGACGCGTGCCTTGAGCCCGTCCAACAGCCCTTCCGTGACGCCCAGCCCGACATCGGCGCGCAGCAGCGCCTCCTCCAGTTCCTCCCAGGATTCGTCGGTGATCGTGGAACGGCCGAGCACTCCCGCAAACGCTCCCGAGAACGTCGAGCGTGCCCGAGCGAGCCGGTCCCGAAGCGACTTCGGCTTGGCCGGTACGGGTGTGGGGAGGGGTGCCGGCGCTGGTTCGACCGGCAAGACATCGGGCTCGATGGCGGTCGAGACGCCCGGTTCTTCGCCCCCGACCGGTCGGGTGGTGCTGGGGAGCGGAGTGGCCTTCGGCGGCGGCTCGAGCTGACCGGCTCGGCGACGGTTGGCGAGTACGACCCCGAAGCCGAACACCGTGACGGCGACGGCCAGGATCAGGAAGATCCAGAAGAAATCCACAGGGTTCGACGCTACCGCCCGGTCATCGGGTCGCTGCGCTCGCCCCCGCCACGCACGATCGCCAGACTCAAGGCCAGGCGCCGCGAGCGAGTGCGGCTTGGGCGCGTTGGAAGCGATCAGCGGCATCATCGAGCGCCGACGAGCGTGTGGTGGTGGCGCGATCGGCCAGGACTGCTGCCAGGTCGTCGATGTGCAGCCGGTCGAGTTCGCCCACGAGCCCTGCGACCACATCGCCCGACCGCCCGCGCAGCGCCTGGATGGCGGCGACATACGGCACTGCTGCCCGCGCCGCCTTGTCGAGTTGCGCCGGGCCGTAGAGCCCGGCGAACTGCGATCCGGTCATCTGGCGACGCAGGAACCGCACGACACGAGTGCCGCCGGTGTCGCCGAGGTCGCCTTGGCGCAGACGAGCCAGGCTCGCCACGAGATCCTCGACCACCTCACCCTCGATCAGCGCCGCCTCGACCAGCGTCAGGTCGTCGGTGGCGGTCATCGTGTCGGGTCGCTGTCGCCCAGCCGTTGTGCGAGCCACGCCAACGGGATCGACACGACCATCACGAACGTGGCGACCACGTTCACGACCACGGGGGTCTTGGGCCGGGCGAAGTTGGCGAAGATCCACTGCGGCAGGGTGAGGAACCCGCTGCCGGCGGTGAAGGTGGTCACGACGATCTCGTCGAAGCTCAGCGCGAAGGCCAGGATGCCACCCGCCAGCAAGGCCGACCGCACGAGCGGGAACGTGACATACCGGAACGTCTGCGTGCCATGCGCGCCGAGGTCGGCCGATGCCTCGAGCAGGTTCGGCGACGAGCGGCGGAGTCGTGCGATCACATTGTTGTAGGCCACGACCACGCAGAACGTGGCGTGGGCGACGACGAGTGAGTGGAACCCCAATCCGATACCGAGCACCCTGGTGAACGAGTTCTGGAGCGCGAGACCGGTCACGATCCCGGGCAGGGCGATCGGCAGCACCATCAGGAACGAGATCGCGTCCTTGCCGAAGAACGAATACCGCTGGAGTGCGAAGGCGGCCAACGTGCCGAGCAGCAGCGCGATGCCGGTGGCGCTGAGCGCGACGTACACCGAGTTGAGCAACGCTTCGCGAGGACCCTCGGTACGCCAGGCCTGTCGCCACCACTGCGTCGTCCATCCGTCGGGTGGCCAGCTGATCGAGTTGGCCTTGGTGAACGACAACCGGGCCACGACGAACAACGGCACGTACAGGAACAGCAACGTGAAGGCGGTGATCGCGCCGAGCACGATGCGGGCGGGCAGCGACGTCTTCATGTGGGCATCGTCCTCATGCCGGTGTCAGAGATCATGTCGGTGTCACAGATTCTCGAACGCGCCGGCGCGCTTCATGGCCAACAGATACAGGATGATCACGACGATCGGGAACAACGTGTACGCCGCCGCCAGCGGTTGGTTCGGGGCGCCGAGCGTGGCGTTGATCAACTCGCCGAACATGACCCGCTTCTTGCCGTCCACGACCAGGCGGGGCAGGATGTAGTCGCCCAGCGACAGCGAGAAGGTGAAGATCGATCCGGCTGCGATCGACGGGAGCAGGATCGGCACGATCACGCTCCGGAACGTGCGCCCCGGCTTGGCACCGAGGTCGCCCGACGCGTCGAGCAGCGACGACGGCAGGCGCTCCAAACCGGCATAGATCGGGAGCAGCATGTACGGGAACCACAGGTAGGTGAGGGCGAACACGACCGCCGTCCAGCTGTATCCGGGCGTCCACCCGACCACGCTCTGCAGGAATCCTCCCCCACCGCGCCCTTCGGCGGCGAATTTGTTCCCACCTGAGGGCGCCACCATCGTCCTCCAGGCATAGGTCTTGACCATGTAGCCGGCCCACAGCGGGAGCAGCATCGACACCATCAAGCCACGCCGCATCCAGCGCGGCGCGATCTTGGCGACGAAGAACGCCGTCGGCAGCGCCAACGCCACGCACAACGCTGTGACCAGCGCCGCCGTGCCGACCGTTCGCACGAACAGACCGACTGCCTTGGCGTTGGTCAGGGCATCGGTGACGTTGGCCGAGGTGAGCTCCGTGGTGGGCTTCTGCGAGATCGGATCGAGGGCGAACAGCGCCGACACGACCAGCAGGACGAGCGACCCGATGTACACGACCAACATCCACGCCACCGGAGGTGAGAGCACACTCAGCAGACCCGCGTTGGGGTGTCGACGCACGACGCGATTGACGCGCCGGAACGGCCGGGGGGACGCTGGCGTCCCCCCGGCCGGTTCGGGCGAGCCCGAGCTGTCGATCAGGCCCGGAGCGAGCTCCACGCGTTGACCCACTCGGTGTACGGAACACAGGTCACGTCGGCGCGCCCGTCGAGGCACTCTTCGGTGGCCGTGGTCCAGTACCAGACGTCGGCGAAGTAGGCCTCGTCCTCGGCGTGGAAGTCGGCACAATGGGTGGGGTTGGCCGTGAGCCCGCAGCTGTCGGCGTTGCTCGGTGCCTCACCGAAGTACTCGGTGGCCTGAGCGTTGGCCCATGGCGACGAGATCCAGTCCATCCACAGCTTCATGCAGTTGGGGTGGGCGGCCTTCGACGACAGCATCCAGGTGTCGGACCACCCGGTGGTCCCCTCCTTGGGCTTGACCACGTCGACCTTGGCGCCGAGGCTCTGGGCGTAGCTGGCGACGACCTGCCAGGTCGTGCCGGCGAGCACCGAGCCGTCGGTCATCGACTCGGCCTGGACCACGTAGTCGGCCCAGTACTGGCCGGTGATGCCCTCCTGTTGCTCGAGCAGTGCGATGGCAGCGTCGAACTGGGTCTGGTCGAGGGCGTACGGGTTCGTGATCCCGAGGTCGGGTTGCGTCGCCATCAACCACAGTGCCGCGTCGGCGATGTAGATCGGGCTGTCGTACACCGAGGTGCTGCCTTCGGCGACCGATCCCGCTTCCCACATCGGCGCCCAGGTGTCGACGCCGTCCGGGAATGCCTCGGTGTTGAAGAACAACAGGTTGGCGCCTCGGCCGTGGGGAATGCCCATCGGCTGACCGTCGAGCGAATTCCACCCTTTGTTCTTGAGGCCCTCGAAGATCTTGGCGTAGCTGGAGTACTCCGACACGTCAAGCGCCACGACCTCACCGCCCGCCATCAGGCGGTTGGTGGCGTCGCCGGAAGCCGACACGCCGTCGTACTCGCCGCTCTGCATGAGCTGCACCATCTCGTCGCTCGTGCCACCGAGCTTGACGTTCACCGCGCACTCGGTCATCGACTCGAAGGGGGTCACCCAGTCGTACTCGGGTGCGGTCGAGCCGTCCTCGATGTAGCCGGGCCAGGCGATGATGTTGACTTCGCCTTCGGCACCCCCCAGGATGGCTGCGTTCGGCGTCCAGCGGTAGTCGATCGCGTCGCTGGGTGCTTCGGTTGCGGCCGGGGCCTCGGTTGCGGCCGGGGCTTCGGTGGCAGCCGGAGCTTCGGTTGCAGCCGGGGCTTCCGTGTCGACGGGAGCCTGGGTGTCAGCCGGCGCTTCCGTCTCGGCCGATGCCGGCGCCTCGGTGGCGGCCGGCGATGCATCAGGGTCGTCGCTGCCGCAACTGGCGGCTACCAGTGCCAACGACGCGACCAATGCCGCAGTAACTCGTGCTGTCCTCATTCGGTTCTCCCCCTTCGGAGATGTAGTGGTACGGGCCTCACGGCTCGGTGGTGTTGTCGACGGTGGATGCCGCTGTTGGCGGCCACGCCAGACGGACGGAGCCGCCTGGCGTCAGGCCAGCGAGACCGTCACTCGGGATGCTGGCGAGCAAATGGGTCGCGTCGCCGATGTCGACGCGGACCTTCGATTCGGGACCGAGGTACTGGACCTCGCTGATGACACCATCGGTGATCACGAACCCGTCGGGCGGATCAGCATCGACCGCCAGGACCTCGATCCGTTCCGGGCGCAGGATGTGTGCCCGCTCGACGCCCAACAGTCGCTTGGACAGCTGGGCGTCGAGCACGTTCGACGTGCCCACAAAGCTCGCCACGAAGTCGGTGGTGGGGTGGTCGTAGATCTCGCGTGGTGTGCCCACCTGCTCGATCCGACCGTGGTTGAACACTGCGACCCTGCTGCTCATCGACAGTGCCTCGCCCTGGTCATGGGTGACGAACACGAACGTGATCCCGACCTCGTGCTGGATCCGCTTCAGTTCGCTCTGCATCTCCTCGCGCAGCTTCAGGTCGAGCGCACCGAGCGGCTCGTCGAGCAAGAGCAGGGCGGGGCGATTGACGAGTGCCCGGGCAAGCGCCACCCGCTGGCGCTGGCCGCCGCTGAGCTGGGTCGGCTTGCGGTGTCCGTAGCCCGACAGCCGCACCGACTCGAGCATCTCTCCGGCGCGTCCACGGCGTTCCGCCTTGCCGACGCCTTTGACCTTGAGCCCGTACTCGACGTTGGCCTGGACCGACATGTGTGGGAACAAGGCATAGTCCTGGAACACCGTGTTGACGTCGCGGTCGTAGGGCGGTACGTGTGTGACGTCGCGGCCGTGCAGCAGGATCGCACCGGCGGTCGGGTCTTCGAATCCGGCGATCATCCGCAGCACGGTCGTCTTGCCGGACCCCGACGGGCCGAGCAACGAGAAGAACTCACCGTCGCCGATCGTGAGATCCACGCCGTCGACCGCGACCACATCCCCGAAGGCCTTGCGAAGGTGCACCAACTCGACAGCACGCTCGGTTGTCACGGTTATCAGATCTCCTAAAGCGGGGATGTCGTTGCCGACAGTAGCCGGTGAGCCCCGATCAAGCGCGCCCGATGGCCGTGCTGGCGCGTTCGGTGACGACCTTGCTCGAGCCGCCGGGTTGCATGCTCACGCCGAGCAGGCTGTCGCCGGCCTCCATCGTTCGCTTCTGGTGCGACACGATGATCAGCTGAGCGTCCTTGCGGAACTCGGCGATCAGTCCCAGGAAGCGGTGCAGGTTGACGTCGTCGAGGGCCGCCTCGACCTCGTCCATCACGTAGAACGGCGAAGGGCGGCTGCGGAACACGGCGAACAGGAACGCCAGCGCCGTGAGACTGCGCTCCCCACCGGACAGCAACGACAACTTCTTCACGTTCTTGCCGCTCGGCTTGGCCTCGACCTCGATCCCGGTGTTGAGCAGGTCGTCGGGCACGGTCAGCACGAGCTTGCCGACACCGCCCGGGAACAGGGTGCCGAACAGCTGGGTGAAGTTGGTGCTCACGTCGGCGAACGCCGCCGCGAACACGTTCTGGATCTCCTGGTCGACGGCCTTGATCACCCTGGCCAGGTCGCGGCGCGTGTTGCGCACGTCTTCGAGCTGGGCTTCGAGGAACGTATGCCGCTGTTGGAGCTCGTTGAACTCCTCCAACGCCAACGGGTTGATCGGGCCGAGCAGGCGCAGCTCGCGGTCGAGTTCGCGCACACGGCCGGCCGCCGTGGCACCCTCGGGCAGTTCGGGTTGCTCGGCGGCTTCGGCCACCTCGGGCTCGATGTCGAGCTCTCGGCGCAGCGTCTCGATCGCGTTCTCGAGTCGCAGTTTGGCCTCGGCCTCCTCGATGTCGGCGCGATGCGCACGTTGGCGTGTCTCGTCGAGGCTGCGCTCGGATTCGTGGCGCGCTTTGCGAGCTGCATCGAGGCCCGACGTGAGCGCCCGCACCTCGTCGCTCTGGCGTCGGCGCTGTTCGGTGAGGTGATCGTGCTCGACCTCGATCACCTGGCGATGGGTGGTGACGAGCTGGGTGAGGCGTGCGAGCGCCACCAGGGAGCGCTCGATCTGCTGTCGCCGCTCGGCGGCGTGGGCCCGCGCTTCGATGTCGGCGGCGAGCCGGCGCTCGGTCTCGACGATCCGCTGTTCCAGGAACTGCTGGCGTTCGTGCAACCCGGCATTGCGGACCTCGAGCTCACGACGGCGCGACGACAACACGGCGGCACGCGCCTCGAGGTCGGCGCGCGCTTCTCCGCGCCCGGGCGGCGTCGGCCTCGGCCTGCTCGTCGGCATCGAGTGCAGGCATGATCGCCTCGAGCTCGCCGACCCGCCTGGCCTCCACGGCGATGTGGCCGGTCAAGTCGGTGATCGACTGGTCCACGCCCTCCAACTCGGCTTGCAGCTCGCGGCGCTGTCCGAGTGTGCGCGAAAGCCCCTCGGAGGCAGCCGTGAAGCGAGCGTCGTTCTGATCGAGTTGCCGCGTCAAGGTCGCTTCGACCTGACGGGTGGTCTGGACGGCAGCACGCGCCTCGACGAGTGCCCGCTCGGCATCGTCGAGCACCTGCCGGGTTGCATCGGCACGCTGTTTGGCGTCGTCGAGGGCGGCTGCCGTGGCACCCCCGGCGGCGGCTCCGACGCGCCACCCGGTCGGACCGAAACGATCACCCGACTCGGTCACGACCACGGCAGACGGATGTGCCAGTGCGGCCTCCACGGCTGCCTCGGCATCAGCGACGCGCACGGCGCCCCCGATCAGTGCGTCGAGCAAGCCGGTCATGCCAGGCCGACTGGACCGCACGTGGCCACGAACGGGGTCGCCGACGGACGGCACCGACCTGACCTCACCCGGGGCACCGACGGCGAGCACGGCCCCGCTCGTGTCGGACTCGCGCAACGCCGCCATGGCTCGCCGGGCCGAGTCACTGCCGTCGACCACGACCGCCGTCAGCGCTTCACCCAGCGCCGCCTCCACCGCTGGCTCCCAGCCGTCGTCGATCTCGACCAGGTCGAGCAGCGTGCCGAGCACGCCGTCGACACCGGCAAGCCGCTCGGCGCCGGCCCGGGCGCGGGCGGCGTCGAGCGCCATCTGGAGCGCCTCGACGCGAGCGGACGCCCGCGACGAGGCCTCGGAGGCATTCTGGCGGTCGAGCGTGGCGCGTTCGAGCACGGTGTCGGCGGTGATGCGCTCCTGTTCGGCCTGCTCGATCTGCTCGACGAGCGGTGACTCGATCGCCTCGGCACCGGCACAATCGGTGCGAAGCCGTTCCGACTCCTCCTCCAACTGCGCGACCCGCGCCCGGAGTTGTTCCGCACGGCTGGACACACGCCGCAGTTCGCTCTGGCTGCGATCCACCCCGGTGCGGATCGAGCGCAGCTCGCCGCGCACTTCGGCTGCTGCGCTGGCGGCCTTCTTGCCGTCATCGGCCGCCGTGAATGCCTCGGTGATCCTGGCCCGTTCGGCGCGGAAGCCGTCTTCGTCGGCGGTCAGCGCGTCGGAGTCGGGAGCAACCCGCTCGAGGGCCACCAGCACCTCGTCGAGCTCGGTGCGGAATCGGGCTCCGTCCGCCTCGAGGTTGGCGACCACGCCGGCGTCCATCAGCTGGCCGTGGTCACGTTCGAGCGAACGCTTGCGTTCGGCCATCACCGCGGCGAGGCCGCGGGCCCGCTCACGGAGTTGTTCGACGTGCACGAGTCGGTCGCTGACGTCGCTCTCGCCGCGGGCCGAGAGCTGCGCCTCGAACGACATGATCTCGGTGTCGAGCTTGGCGAGTGCGGTCTTGAGCTGTCCCTCGTTGGTCGCCGCCGAGAGCCGGTCGACCTCGATCGACTCGAGCTTGCGGCGCAGGGCGTTGATCTCTCGGCCGCTCACGAACACGCGCAGCTCGCGGAGTTCCTTCACGAGGATCTCGTGGCGGCGCGCCGCCTCGGCCTGGCGCTCGAGCGGGCGCAGCTGGCGTCGCACCTCGCGCAACAGGTCCTGGAGGCGCAGCAGGTTCGCCTCGGTCGCGTCGAGGCGGCGCTCCGCCTTCTCCTTGCGCTTGCGGTACTTGAGGACGCCCGCCGCTTCTTCGATGATGCCGCGACGGTCCTCCGGGCGGGCGTTGAGCACGGCGTCGATCTGGCCTTGGCTGACGATCACGTGCTGTTGACGGCCCACGCCGGCGTCGCTGAGCAGCTCCTGCAGGTCGAGCAGGCGGCACGGCACGCCGTTGATGGCGTACTCGCTCTCGCCGGTGCGGAACAGGATGCGGGTCAGCGTGACCTCGTTGAACTCGATCGGCAGCAGCCCGGACGAGTTGTCGAGTGTGAGGCTGACCTCGGCCCGCCCGAGCGCCGGGCGCTTCTCGGTGCCGGCGAAGATCACGTCGTCCATCTTCTGGGAGCGGACCGACTTGGGCGCCTGAGCGCCGAGCACCCACGCAATCGCGTCGACGACGTTGGACTTGCCGGACCCGTTCGGGCCGACGACGACCGTGACCCCCGGTTCGAGGGTCAGGGTGGTCGAGTCGGCGAACGACTTGAAGCCCTTGAGGGTGAGACTCTTCAGGAACACGGTTCCCCGAAGCTAGCCCGTCGGGGCCTGGTTCTCCTCGCTCCCCTGGGCCCAGGCGACGGTCACGACGAACGCTCGATGGTCGCTGCCGGGCAGGTCGATGTCGGCGATCGCCGTCGCCGTCAGATCCCGGCCCAGCAACGTGTGGTCGAGCCGCACGAACGGCGGCAACGTTGCATCGGTCGGCCACGACACGCTGAATCCGCGCCCGAACGCCTGGTGGACGTCGGTCATCTCCAGATCGTCGACCAGACGACGGTAGGGCGGATTGAAGTACGACACGTTGAAGTCGCCGACGATGACGGTGGCAGCGCGATGTTCCCGGGGAAGCGCAGCGATCGAGTCGATCTCGCGTTGCCATCGGGGAGCGTCGAAGATCGGTGGATGCGGGTGGGTGAGGACGACGCGCACGGTGCGACCGCCGAGGTGGGTCGTCACCGTGAGCGTCGTCGAGTTCGATTCGAGCAGGACGTCGTCGATCGGCTGTCTGCTCCAGATTCCGAGCCCGCCCGCCGATCGATCCGGCCGCAGGAACGCGGAGGGGTACCGCGTCCCGACCGGCGAGTCGCCGATCGCCTCGGCGAACTGCTCGGTGAGCTCACTCACGGCGATCACGTCGGCGTCGGCGTCGAGCATCACCGCGGATCGCGGCGTCGATGTCGGGGTTGGTGTAGAGCAGGTTGGCGTGCAGCACGGACAACCGATCGGGCCCGGCCGCCGTGCCGAGGTCCGGCGGGAACACCAGTGGGGCCACGAGCGCGAGCAGTGCGGCCACCACCAATCCCCCGGCCATTCCAGCTCGATGGTGGCCGGCGGCCGTGGCCCCCACGATCGCCACCAGCAGCAACGGCATGATCCATGGCGTCAACGTCTGCAGCGCCGTGACCCATCGCCCGACCCGGTCGCCCGCGGCCTGGAACGACATCAACAGCGCGGCGGCGGCGATCGTCGTCCAGATCGCGAGGTGCAGCACGCCGTGTACTCCCGACCAACTCGAACCAACCACCCGACCAGCGTGGCACGCCCCGTCGGTGCTCGGGCGAACGGGCCGCCGATCAACGAGTGTCAGACGACGTCCCCGTGGCCGACGCCGATCAGACCGGAGGTGCGCTGGGCGCGCTGGTCACGGGTGGGCAGGGTCCGCCCGGCGGCCACTCCCGACGTCATCGTTGGCAACGCGGGCAGTAGTGGGTGCTGCGCTGGGCCGACACCGTGCGGCGAATGAAGCCGACTCCGCACGTGCTGCAGCGTTCGCCGGTGCGTCCGTAGACCTTGTGGTCGCTCTGGTAGCTGCCCCAGTCTCCGAACAGGTCGACGTACTGGCGGTCGCCCAGTGTGGACCCTCCCTGCACCACGGCTTCGTTCAGGATCCGATGGATCGCCGTGTGCAGGCGTCGCTCGGCCGCCGTGCCCAGTTCGTCGCTCAAGCGATCGGGCCGGAGCCGCGACTCGTGGAAGATCTCGTCGGCGTAGATGTTGCCGATCCCGGCGATCACGTGCTGGTCGAGCAACAACGGTTTGAGCTGGCGATGCCGGGAGCGCAGCAGTGAACGCAGCAATGGCAGTGTCAGTTCGGGCGAGATCGCGTCCACGCCGAGTCGTGCCAGGTCGGGGATCTCGACAGCGACGTTGTCGGGGTCGTACACCACCACCTCGCCGAACGTGCGCGGGTCGACGAACCACAGCTCGGTGGCGTCGTCGAGGTGCAGCACCACATGTGTGTGAGGCGGTCGTCGAGCCCCGGCCGCCGCCGACAGCACCTGACCGCTCATCCGCAGGTGGATCATCACCGCGTCGCCGCTGTCGAGCGGGAGGATGAGGTACTTGCCGTGCCGGTCGGCGGCCAGGATCGTGGTATCGGTCAGGCCGTCGATCAGTTGCTGGCGAGACGTGCGCCGGACCGTACGCTCGCGCCCGACCTCGACGCGCTCCACATGACGGCCGACGGCGGAGCGTTCCAGGCCGCGCCGCACCGTCTCGACTTCGGGGAGTTCAGGCATCGCCGATCATTCTGCGGTGAGTCGCGCGAATGCGTCCGCAGCAGCCGCCTGCTCGGCCGACTTCTTGGAACGCCCGACGCCCTCGCCGGCGACCGCCTTGGCGACCTTCACCGTCGCAACGAACGTCTTGTCGTGATCCGGCCCCGACGACTTCACCGAGTAATCAGGGCCGACCAGGCCACGTTGCGACACGAGCTCCTGCAGGGCGGACTTGTAATCGAGACGATGCAGGTTCTCGATCGATCGCTCCAGGCGGGGCGTGAACAGCCGTTCCACCAGGTCGAACGCAGCCTGGGCGCCACCGTCGAGGTACACCGCTCCCAGCACCGCCTCGAAGGCGTCGGAGAGAATCGACACCTTGTGACGGCCGCCGGCGGCCCCTTCGCCCTTCCCCAGCAGCAGGTGGTCGCCGAGCGACAGCTCGACGGCGACCTCGGCCAGGGCAGTGGCGTTGACCACGCTCTTGCGCAGATCGGTGAGGGCGCCCTCGGCGCGGTCGGAGAAGTTCCGGAACACGAGGTCGGCGATCACCCATCCGAGCACCGCGTCACCGAGGAACTCCAACCGTTCGTTGCTGTGTTCGGCATCCGATTCGGCCACCCACGATCGGTGGCTCAGTGCCCGATGCAACAGATCCGGGGTGACGAAGGTGTACCCGAGGCGCTGTTCGAGTGCCTCGCGCTCCACCTGCATCGTTCGATCAGCCGACGCGATCGTGGACGTAGTCGACGGCGTCACGAACCGTTTTCAGGTCTTCCAGGTCCTCGTCCTCGATCCGGAATCCGACCGTGCGGTCCGAGAGTTCCTCCTCGAGCGACTCGACGAGTTCGATCAACGCCAGCGAGTCGGCCTCCAGGTCGTCGGCGAACGACTGGCCTTCGCTGATCGCGCTCGGGTCGACCTCGAGGATGTCGGCAAGCCGATCACGGACGATCTCGAAGATCTCGTCACGTCCGATCGGACCGTGAGTGACGTGGGTCTCTGCAGGCACGGGCGAGATGCTAGCCGTGATCTTTGAGCCGGCCGCTCGATTCGCACATCCACCAGCGAATTCGACCGTGGAACGACACGCGATCGTTCAGCCGGCCGCTCGATTCGCACATCCACCAGCGAATTCGACCGTGCAACGACACACCGCCGGGCTCGTCGTCGACCTGGCGCGACGTCGTCCACGAACGATCCGGGCGAGCCATGTGACAGGCTTCTGGCGTGACGTCCCCGCCCGATCCCCATCCGGGTGGCCCACGTGAGCGCGATGGTCGGATCCTGTGGGGCGTTCGCATCGCGCTGGTGGCGGCGTTGGCATTCAGCGTGGCGTTCCCGAACCTGCCGCAGTTCGACGGCAAGGGCATGGCGTTCCGTGCGCCGTTCTACCTCCTGCCGATGGCCGTCGTGCCGATCGGGTGGCGCGTCCGGGGTCGTCGACCTCCCTACCCGGCGCTCGCCGACGCCCTGATCGTGGCACCGTTCCTCGCCGACACGCTCGGCAACGCGCTCAACTTCTACAACTCGTACGACTCGACCGACGACGTGCTCCACCTCCTCAACTGGGTGCTGCTGGTGGGCGGGATCACGCTGCTCATCCTGCGGACCGGTGTGAGCCGCCTCAACGCGTGGACGCTCGGCTTCGGGATCGGCGCGATCGCGATCATCTGGTGGGAGGCGGCTGAGTGGCTCGTGCAGGAACTCGGCACGGCCGGCCTGCAGCTCACCTACAGCGACACGATCGGCGACCTGATGCTGTCGAGCACCGGCGGCGCGATCGGCGCACTCGCCGCGACCCGATACGAGCGACGCCCACGCCAGCCTCTACCGTCGCCGGCGTGACCGCTGCCCCGAGACGGATCCTGATCGACACCGACCCCGGCATCGACGATGCGATGGCGATCTTCTACGCCCTCGCGTCCCCCGAACTCGACGTGGTCGGCCTGACGACCGTGTTCGGGAACAACACGACCGAGGTGTGCACGACCAACGCCCTGCGACTGTTGGAGGTCGCCGAGCGGACCGACATCCCCGTCGCGCGTGGCGCCGAGCGGCCGCTGGCACAGGAGTACCGCGGGGCGGTCGACTTCGTGCACGGCGCCGACGGGCAGGGCGACGTGTTCGGACCGGCACCCACCACAACCGTCGTCGACGACAGCGTCGCCGATTTCATCGTACGAACGGTGCTGGGAGCACCCGGTGAGATCACGCTGGTATCGGTCGGCCCGCTCACCAACATCGCGCTGGCGATGACGATCGAACCACGCCTGACGGAGCACGTGGCCGAGATCGTGCTGATGGGCGGGTCGGCGTTTCGGGGCGGCAACGCCTCCCCGGCTGCGGAGGCCAACATCCTCAACGACCCGGAAGCGGCCGACATCGTGTTCGGCGCCGACTGCCCGATCACGATGGCCGGGCTCGACGTCACCGAGTCGATCTGCATGACGTCGGCCGATCTGGCCCGCATCGCCACCTTCGACTCCACACGTTCGGACTACCTGGCCACGATCATCCCGTTCTACGAGCGGTTCTATGCCGAGCGGAACGGGATCGACGGAATCTGGGTCCACGATTCGACGGCGATCAGCTACCTCGTCGCGCCGGAGATGTTCGAGTGGACCGAGCGTCCGATCCGGGTCGACACCGGCCACAGCGTGTGCCGCGGCAGGACCCAACCGGCGCACGGCGTGAGCGATGTGGAGGGGCCCTGGGCCGGCCGCCGGGCGACGCGAATCCTCACGGGCTGCGACGCCCGAGCCGTGATCGACCTGGAACTGGGCCGCCTCGCCCGGTGACTGTGACACCCCCCGTTCATGATGGGAGGTATGCAGAACATCCAAGTCCCCGAGCAACTCACGCTGCTCCCGGCCGCCGACGTGCCGGTGCAGTTCCGCCTCGACGAGGCAACCCGCCGTCGCGGGCTCCGTCACATCGCCGAGATCCGCGCCCAGCTGGCAGCCCGCCACGCCGAACGCCACACCCAGCCCGGCGAGGTCGAGCGTCAGGCAGCCTGATTGGGTGCCAGCGACCGCACGGCCGACCAGAAGTCCAACGACGGGTCGAGCGGCAGGAGTGCCAGCGAACTGGTGGTGACGCCATTGGCGAAGTACTCGTCGATCCGCGCCCGACACGCTTCGGGTGTCCCGTGCACCACCAGGTCGTCGACCACCTCGTCGGGGATCGCCGCCAGTGCCGCCTTGCGGTCACCGGCTTTCCACGCGCCCCACATTCCCGCCAGCTGCTCACCCCGGCCCAACCACTCCTGGTAGGCGGCGTAGACGGGCACGTTCATGTAGGCCGCGATCGCGAATCGGGCGTTGGCGCGCACGACCTCGGCGTTGGTACTCGGGCACACGAAGATCCGGGCCACGATCTCGCGCTGCGCTCCCTCGGCCGCCTCGTGGACCACGCCGGCCACCTGCGACACGTCGGCCGGGGCCAACCAGTTGATGATCGCCCCGTCGCCTTCACGGCCGGCCAACCGCAGCATGCCCTCGCGCAGGCCGGCCACGAGGATCGGTGGCGCCTGTTCCGGACGCACCCCGAGCCGGAACCCCTGGATCTCGAACGTGTCGTAGACCCTCGACACCTTCTCGCCGGTGAACGCGTCGCGGAGGAATCGCACGATGTCGCGCACCTTCTTGTACGGATCCACGAACGGCACGCCGTTCCAGCGCTCCACGATCACGTTCGACGACGACCCGATCCCCAGCGCAAAACGTCCCGGGGCGGCGTCGGCCATCGACGCCGCCGACTGCGCCATCAACGCCGGTGACCGTGTGTAGGCCGGAAGGATCGCCGTCCCGAGCCGAAGGCGCGGTTCCCACGCCGCCGCCATGGCCAGTGCGGTCAGTCCGTCTCCGGCATCGGCCTCGGCCGACCAGATGTCGGTGAAACCCAGGTCGGCCAACTCGGCCAACCCTGCCTGATGGGTGTGCAGCGGGCCGGGCAGGGGCACCGTCATTCCAGGACGCTTCGGCAACATCCAGTCGACCCTACGTGGTCGTGGTCGTGGTCGCGGTCGTGGTCGCCGTCGTGGTCGAGCTCGTCGAGCGGGCGGCTCAGGGCTTCCAGAACCGCACGATGCAACTCTGGCTGGCGGTCGCCATCAAGGTGCCGTCCTCGGCGTACATGTGCACCAGGCCGTGGCCGAAGCCACGCTCGACGCCGTGCACGCGGATGTCGAGCAGCACCCACTCGGTCGGCACGAGGTTCACCACCCGCAGCGTGTTGTCGAGGCTGTTGCCACCACCGTTGATCCCCAGTGCCTGTCCCACGCCCATCGGTACGAAGTCACCGAGCACCGCCAGGGATGCGGCGTCGACGCCGTCGATCACCGACGGGAGGCGCGCCCACATCAAGGTCTGCCCATCGCCGAGCGTGCCGTCGCGTTCCTGGACGTCGCGCCCCTTGACCACACGTTCGTCGAGGTAGTCGTTGATCCAGCCCTCGCCGGCGGCGTGGTGCTCGCGCGGCTGCACATCCGCCGGAGCGGCCACCTGCGGCATCGTCTCGAACTGGCCGCTCGGCAGACCGGGGCGCTCCCCCAACGCGGCATTGACGGTCAGGATCTCGCGATTGCCCACGTGCCCGACCGCCCGCGCCTGGGTGATCTGGTGCCCCTCAACTGCCAGCGTGATGTCGATGTCGAGCACCTCGCCCGGCTTGGCGTACGACAGATATTGCCCGGTCGCCCACACCACGGTGCGGCCACTCGAACCTTCCAACGCCGAGATCGCCGCCGCCAGGCCACATCCCCCGAACAGGAACCCACCCGACACGCACACCCGTTGCGTGACGGGCAACGACCAGCGGTACGGGTTGTGACTGGGCGCGAGCCCCAGGAACTGTCGAGTGTCCATCCGGTCCGCATGCTACGCGGCCGATCTCCCCCACTACGGTGCCCACGCATGGCCGACCAACCGTGGCAGGGCGATGCCTGCTCACTCGTCGATGCGTACCGCCGAGGCGATCGCAGCCCGCTGGACGAGCTGCAGGCGACCTTGGCGGCGATCGGGTCGAGCGATCTCAACGCCTTCTCACACGTCCACGCCGAGCAGGCACTCGAGGCCGCCGAGCGGGCCGACGTGTCGAAACCATTGGGCGGTGTGCCGATCGGCGTGAAGGAGCTCGATCAGGTCGAAGGATGGCCCGACACGCACGCCTGTGCCGTGTTCGCCGACGAGATCGCCACGTACACCAGCACGAACGCCGGGCACGCCCGCGATCTCGGTGGGGCGGTGCTGGTCGGGCAGACCACGGCGTCTGAGTTCGGTGGGGTCAACGTCACCCGTACCGTGATCAATGGCGTCACCCACAATCCGTGGCAGCACGGGCGAACGCCGGGCGGTTCGTCGGGCGGAACCGCGGCGGCGGTCGCCGGCGGCCTGGTCACGCTCGCCACGGGCGGTGACGGCGGCGGCTCGCTCCGGATTCCCGCCGGCTTCACCGGGTTGCTCGGGTTGAAGGCCACCTACGGCCGGATTCCGCTCACGCCGAATCCCACGCTCGGCGCCATGACCGTCACCGTCGGCTGCCTGTCCCGGTCCGTGCGCGACACAGCCCGGTGGTTCGACGTGTGCAACGGGCACGACCCGCGCGAACCGTTGAGCCTTCCCCGCGTCGATGGCTGGGAAGCCGAACTCGGCACCCACGCCGACCAGCTGCGAGGAATGCGTGTGGCGGTCGTCCCGGACTGGGGTGGCGCGGTGGTGTCACCGGTGATGTGGGAGCTGCTCGACGAGGCCGCCGGCCAGCTGATCGCCGACTGCGGCATGGTGCGGGTCGATGGGGTCGACACCACGCTGCCGCGGATGGGTACGGCGTGGTCGGTCGCCAACTCGATCGGGTTGATCGACCGCTTGGGTGATCGCTGGCCGGCGTGCGCCGACCAACTCACGCCCGAGATCCGGATGGCGATGGAACAGGGCCCGCAGCAGTACGGCGCCGAAGCTCGGATCAAGCTCGAACGACGGCGGGTCGAACTGCACGAAGCGATGGCGCGCCTCTTCGACACCGAGGCCGGCGGGGTCGACTTCGTCATGACCGCCAGCAACCCCGACGTGGCGTTCGCCGCCGAGGGTCCGCTCCCCGACACGTTCGGCGGGATCCGTGCCGGCGCCAAGATCAACGGCCGCCTCACCTTCCCGGCCAACATCCACGGCAACGCCGCGATCTCGATCCCGGCCGGCACGCTCGACGGGTTGCCGATCGGTTTGCAGGTCGTCGGACGCCACTTCAGCGAGCAACTGCTGCTCGATCTGGCGCTCACCGTGGAGCGACATCGCCCCTGGCCACTGGTGGCGCCCGCCCGTTCGGCCACGTGAAGAACTGACCGTTTGGGCGACGTCAGACGAACGGATTTGCGCGTTCGGGCAGGCGTCGATGTCGACACTGGCTCGCATGTCGATCAGTGATCCAACAGCGATACCCGAGACCCAGCAGGACGCCGACGAGTACCTCCGGGAGGCTGACGACTTCTGGAGCAACGGTCGCCACGACGAAGCCACCGTCCTGTACTGGGCGGTCGTCCAGAGCTCGTTCGGCGATGCCATCCCCGACGGCCGCGAGGGCGACATCATGTTGCGACTCGGCACGGTCGCCGAGGAGAACGGCGACCTCAACCGGGCGTGGCGTGTGTTCCACTGGGGCGAGCAGATCGGCAACAAGGAGTGCACGGCCAAGCGGGCTGCGCTCGACGGGGAGATGCCCGACCAAGCCGTCGACCCCGCCGTCCCACCGGCCACGCTCGAATCGGTGAATGCGTACGTCACGGCTGCCGGCCAAGCGGAATCGTCGGATCCCGATCTGGCCGTCGGGCTGTACGAGGCGCTGCTCCAGTCGGATCAGCTGAGTCCCGGGAACCGAGGCGACATCTCGTACCGCCTCGGGTTGCTGTACCAGCAGGGCGGCAGCCACGACGCCGCCTACCAGATGTTCGAGCAAGCCGTCACGATGACCAGCGATCGCTATCACGACGCGGCGGTCGCCGCCCTGCAGCAGTATCAGCGTCAGGACGGGACCGACCACGACGATCTGCTGGCATCGGGAACCCCGAACGACGAGGAGGATGCGGGCCGGTACCTGCAGGCGGCGATCGACGCCTACGACCGCGGCGACACCGGTCGGTCGGAGGCGATGGCGACGGTGGTGATCAGCAGCGACGTGAGCTCCTCTGCGCAGCGCGGAGCCGCCAACTACTACCTGGGCGCGATCGCCTACTACGCCAACAACTTCGACGTCGCCCGTGTCCGCCTCGACAACGCCAGCCAGAACGCCGACGAGCCGTATCGCGGGTGGGCCCAGGAGATGCTGACGTACCGCTGGCAGGAGAACTGATCGTGGCGATCGACGACCCGACCACGATCCCTGAGTCCCAGGAGACCGCCAACGAATACCTCGCAGCAGCCGACGACTACTGGAGCAACCATCGTCACGACGAGGCGTTGACCCTGTACTGGTCCGTGCTCATGAGCAACTACTCCGATTCGTTGGCGGACGGTCGCGAGAGCGATGCCCTGCTGCGGGTCGGCATCATCGCCGAGGAGCGGGGCGACGTCGACCGGGCCTGGCGCGCCTACCGGTGGGGCAAGGCAGTGGGCAACGAGGAGTGCACCAGACGCCTGGCGGCGCTCGAGGGCGAGATGCCCGACCAAGCGGTCGACCCTGACGTCGCCCCGGCCTCGATGGAGGCGCTGAGCCAGTACACCGGTGCCGCCGACGAGGCGGAGTCGAGCGACCCTGAGCTTGCGGCGCGGCTGTACCGGGCGTGTCTGGAGTCGCCGGCGATGACGCCGGTCGTTCGTGGCCACGTCGCCTACCGGCTGGCACTGCTGTACCAGCAGGGTGGCAGTCATGACGCCGCCTACGGCATGTTCGAGGAGGCCGCCGCCATGGCAGGCGGCGACGAGCGCGACCAGGCGATGGCCGCATTGCGGCAGTATCAACGCCAGGACGGCGCCGACCACGACGACGTGCTGGCATCGGGAACCCCGAACGACGAGGATGATGCCGGGCGATACGTGCAGGCCGCGATCGGTGCCTACGACCGCGGCGACACGGGTCGGGCCGAGGCGATCGCCACCGTGGTCGTCAGCTCCGGCGCTGCCTCGTCGGCCCAACAGGGGACGGCCCACTACTACCTCGGTGCGTTGGCCTACTACGCCCACAACTACGACGTCGCCAGGATCCACCTCGATCACGCCAGGTCCAACGCCCCGGCGCCGTGCCGCGAATGGGCCGAGGAGATGATGACCTTCCTGTGGCAGGAGGGCTGACCTCCGGCAGCCTGCGGCGACTAGGTTTCGCGCGATGAAGGTTGCACTCACCGTCAACGACTTCCTCCGGCGCGCCGAGTTGCTGTATCCCGACCGGGTGGCCGTGGTCGACGAAGCACATCAACCGGCCGAATCGTGGGGTTCGATCACCTACCGTGAGATGGCGGCGACGAGCGCGAGCCCAGGCTGCTGTGCTCGACGCCAACGGGATCGCCGTCGGTGATCGTGTGGCGATCGTGTCGCACAACTCGGCCCGATTGCTCACCGCGCTGTTCGGCGTGTCGGGCAGCGGCAGAGTGTTGGTGCCGATCAACTTCCGCCTCGTCGCCGAAGAAGTCCGCTACATCGTCCAGCACTCGGGCGCCCGCGTGCTGATGGTCGACCCAGAGCTGGCCGACGCGCTGGACGATGTCGAGTGTGAGTTCAAGTTCGTGATCGGGGCTGGCCACGACGCTCCGTTGGAGCACGATGCACCGGTGGCGTGGGAGCCCGACGAGCACGCCACGGCGACGATCAACTACACCTCGGGGACCACGGCCCGCCCCAAGGGCGTGCAGCTCACACACCGCAACATCTGGCTCAACGCCACCGTGTTCGGCTGGCACATGGGCGTCAGCGACCGCGACGTGTACCTCCACACCTTGCCGCAGTTCCACTGCAACGGGTGGGGCATGTTGTACGCCGTGACCGGCATGGGCGGCACGCATGTGATCCAGCGCAAGATCGACGGTGCCGAGATCCTGCGCCGGGTCGAGACGCACGGGGTCACCCTGATGTGTGGCGCCCCGGCCGTGCTCAACATGATCCTCGACGCGGCAGCATCGTGGGACGCACCGATCCCGGGCGCCGGCCGGACCCGGATCGTGGTCGCCGGTGCAGCGCCGCCAACCCGCACGATCGAACGCTGTGAAACCGAGTTGGGCTGGGAGTTCGTCCAGATCTACGGCCTCACCGAGACCACGCCGGTGCTCACGATGAACCGCACCCGCACCGAGTGGGACGACCTCTCCCCCGCCGACCGTGCCGTCAAGCTCAACCGCGCCGGCGGCCCGGTGATCGGCTCCACGATGGCGGTCAGCGACACCGGCGAAGTGATGGCGCGCGGCAACATGGTGATGGAGGGCTACTGGGACCAACCCGACGCCACTGCCGAGGCCATCCACGACGGCTTCTTCCACACCGGTGACGGCGGTTCGATCGACGAGTCGAACTACGTGACGATCGCCGACCGCAAGAAGGACGTGGTGATCACCGGTGGCGAGAACGTGAGCTCGATCGAGGTCGAGGATGCGATCTTCCAACACCCCGACGTGGTCGAGGTCGCCGTGATCGGCGTGCCCGACGAGAAGTGGGGCGAACTGGTCACCGCGCTCGTGGTCACCAAGCCTGACTCGACGCTGACCGAAGCCGACGTGATCGCCTGGACGAAGCAGAAGCTGGCCGGCTACAAGTGCCCCAAGAAGGTCGAGTTCCGTACCGAACTGGCGCGCACCGCCACCGGCAAGCTGCAGAAGTTCAAGCTGCGTGCCCCGTTCTGGGACGGCTACGAACGCCAGGTCAACTGACCGACCTCGCCACGCGTGACACGTTCGGTCTGTCCGAAACCATCACGCGTCGGGGTCGATGAGTGACTCGACGGCGGCGGTGGAATCGAGCACGGCGGAGCGATAGATGCCCGTCGCCATGTACGACGTCTCGGCCGCACGGCGCAGTTCGTAGACCTCGGCACGCACTGCGTGGCAGCGGCGAGACTCGGGCGCCGCCTGGACCGCCATCTCCGCCAGATGGCAGGCCAGGCGCAGGTCACCATCGGCCGCCAGCCTTGCGGCCCGATCGGCGAGCACCTCGGCACCGCCCGCCAGCGCAGCCACCTCGGCGGCCAGCGCGACGTCGGAGGCCGGCTTGAGATGGGCAGGGTTGCCGTCGTACCAACCGCCGTACAGCCGCCACAGGTTGCGAACCACGAACTCCGGCTCGTCATAGGTCGGCCGGAGGTACGGCAGTTCCGCCAGGTGAGCGGGAAGCCGCACCTGGTGGATCACATCGTCGAGCCGGGCGCCGGTGTTCATCAGGGCGAGCGTCTGGTCGTGCAACGATTCGAGCGCCTCGGCGGTGTGCGTCAGCACACGCCCGATCCGATCGGCACCACCGATCGCCGGGCCGTGGGCGGGCAATAGCAGTTCGGGTTGGAGGGCGGCCATCCGGCGCAGCGCCACCGCCCAGTCCCATGCGTAACGCTGAACCTTCTGCGGGTTTCCGGCATTCGGGAACTGCCAGATGAACAGGTCGCCGACCACGATCGAGCGGGTCGTCGGCTCCCACGCCCAAGTGTGGTCGTCGGTCTCCCCGCGGGCGTGATGCAGGTCGAACGTGGTGTCGCCGACTTCGATCGTGACATCGGTGCGGTAGGTCTCGTGCGGATACACGAACTCGCTCGGGAAAAACGGCCCGGGCAACCGGAACTGGCGCATGTTGATGTGGCCGTTGTAGCCACCGGTCGCTCGGTACCGATCGAACCGAGCGGCGACCGCTTCGTGCCCGATGTACCGGATCGGTGCGTCACCGCGTTCGCTGGCCTCGGCGTCGAATACCTTGGCACCGGTCACGTGGTCCACGTGACCGTGTGTGTAGACGGCGGTGCTGACCGGCTCGCTCGACCACGCCCGCAACGACGCCAACGCCCTGGGCGCCGCCAACTCGTGCGACACGTCGAACACGGTGAGCCCGGCACCCGTGTCGAAGACGACCACGTTGCTGAACGACTCGACGAACCCCACTCCGGGCGCGAGCTGCTCGGCGCGTTCCGAGGTACCGGTCAGCAGCCCGCTGATACCGGGTGGCTCATCGCCATCGGCCCACCGCGCAGAACGTTCGAGCATCGACATGCGACGATCTTGGCAGACCACTTGGGCGGACTGCCAGCTCCAAAGGCTCCGAGCGGCCCCGATCGTTGCCCGACCGGCAGGCGGTCGCAACCATGCTCATCGGGTGTGTTGTCGGGCCAGCCAGGCGCCGAGTTCGGCGCGCGAGCTGAGGCCGAGTTTGCGATAGATGCGTGTGAGGTTTGCCTCCACCGTCTTGGGGCTCATGAATGCTGCCTCGGCGGCTTGCCGAGTGGTGAGTCCTGTGGCGACCAATTCGGCGACCACACGCTCGCCGACAGTGAGTTCGGATGGGGCCCGAGGACGCAGCCCGACCCGATCCAGCTCCGCCTGCGTCTGGTCGACGAATCGCTTGGCACCGAGCGACCCGAAGATCTCACCCGCCTCACGCAACCGCCGGTCGGCAGCACGCTTCTGTTTGGACCGTCGGAGCAGGCGGCCCGACACCAACAAGGACCGAGCCCGCTCGAACGCGAACAACCCTGTACCGAGCCGGTCGAACTGGGCCAGCGAAGATTCCGATGCACGCCCAGCAGCCAGGTCGTCGCCGCCGGCCGCTGCGAGCAGCGCTCGACATCGGGCGGCGGTTGCTCGGGTCGACGCTCGATCGAGGGCCAACGACCGCAATTCGTATTCCTCGAGCAGCGCTTGCGCTCGACCGCGATCCCCGATGGCGATCAGACATTCGATGTGATCAGTTCGCGAACGGGTGCGGCCCGGCTCCCTCAAACACATGTTCTCGGCAATTCCGTAGCCCACTTCGAAGTGGTCGACTGCGCTCGCGTGCTCCCCTCGGCACAGCGCGACGAACCCGAGCACGTTCACCGCCGACATCTCGGCCCAGGAATCAGCTGACTCGCGTGCTTCGGTGGCCAGATCGCCGGCGATCTCGATCGCGGCCAGTTCGTCACCCCGGTGGGCGGCGACGATCGCCAGGTTGTATTCGGCCTGGCGACGCTGGGCATCTTGACCGGTCCGCGCCGCGTGCGAGCGATGGTCGAGCGCAACTGCCTCGGCTTCGTCCCAGCGACCAGCCCACAGCTCGACCTGCACGAGGTGGCCGAGCACGAACGGCATCGAGCTGTCGTCACCCTCTGCGATCACCGCCTCTCGTACAGCGATGAGACCGGCGCGACTTGCGTCGAGGTCGTCCGCCATCTTCAAGAGGGACGCATACGCGGCGTCAGCACGGTCGGCGATCCGACTCGGAGGGTCGATGCGCTCGAGTTCGATCGCTCGACCGAACCGGAGATGGTCGAGCCCACGGCCGAGCTCGAAATCAGCGGCAGCTCCGGACAACAAGGAACCTGCCAACACGAAACGATCAGCGCTGCTCCCGATCGTTTCGAGCGAGGCGACTGCACGAGCCGCTGCAGCTGCGCTGGCTTCCAGGTCGACCACGTGCAACAGCCGCGACAGCACCATGTCGGCCTCAGCCTCCGCAGCGGCGTCGCCCTCCGCCTGGCGCCGGGCGCGCTCGGCGTATTCAACTGCCCGCTCCGCAGCGTCGGTCTCCCAGAGCAGCTCAGCCATCCGCAAACCGGCTCGGACTGTCGCCGCTCGCTCGGTCGAGTGTTCGATCACGTGCTCGAAGTGGACCAACGCGTCGTGACTGGCGCCCGAGCGGAAGAGGGCTTCTCCCGCAGCGAGGTGTCGGCGGGTCGCCTCGGATTCACCCGCGGGGAACTCCAACGCCAGCGTGATCAACTCAGCGGCGACCGACGGCGCCCCCGCCGGCTTGCACTCGACGCGGCGGCATCGACGTCGGCGAGCACCTCCGGGGTCGGCGACGCAACACTCAACACGCTGTGCAGCGCACGCTCCTCCGAACCCGCCATGACGTTCGCCAAACCGGCGTGGATCAGCCGGCGTGTCGGGATGTCACGCTCGGCATAGGCCGCAGCACCGATCAGCGGGTGTGTCAGCCTGACCCGGCCGCCGGCGATGTGGATCAGCTCCGATGCCTCCGCCTCCGCGACACCCTGCCCGAATCCGGCGGCGGTCAGCTGATCGATCGAGATCCTGCCGGCGGCGGCCACGGCAGCGAGCGTCGATCGAGCGGCGTCAGAGGTGCCGGCGATCCGTCGCCCGAGACGGTCGCGCAGTGAATCGGGCACGAGTACCGGTCGACCAGGGCGTTCGTCGTCAACCCGGGCGAGCTCGATCGCGAACATCGGGTTCCCACCCGACGCGGTGTGCACGCGCTGGACCCCCGCCGCCGACAGCGAGACGCCGAGTCGGCGCTGGACGATCTCGGCGATGACGGGCGGCGCCAATGCCCCGAGCTCGATCCTGGTCGAACCGGCCGTATCGAGCAGCTCGCGCACGACTGGTTCTGCCTGGCCGTACCGGGCGGTCGCCAGCAGGCCGACGCCGGCTGGTGGCAAACGGCGGGCCAGGAAGGTGATCGCTCGCGCCGACGCCGAGTCGAGCCATTGGACGTCGTCGACCACGATGAGGAGCGGGTCGGTCTGGGCGAGCGCCGTCACCACCGTGCGGAGCGCTGCATGAACCGCCCGCGGATTCAACCCAATTTCGGACGGAGCTGCCAGGAGCCGCACCGTGTCGAGTGCCTCGCGCTGAGGCGGCGGGAGCGACTCGAAGACCTGGGTGGGAACCTCGGCAAGCAGATCGGTGAGGCCCGACCAAGCAAGTTGCGCTTCGGACTCGGCAGGTCGAGCGGCGAGCACGACGACGCCGTGAGCGGATGCCAACACACTGACCGACTCCGACACGGTGGTCTTCCCGATGCCGGGTTCGCCGACGATCACCGAGATCCGTGACCGGAGTCGAATATCTCGCAACGGATGCCACAGCGCGCTGATCTCGTGTGCTCGTCCCACAACTGTGGGAGGAAGGTCGGGCCCGGCATCCAACACCCAGGACTCTACTGATCGAGGGGTTTCCCCGATTCATGTCACGACGACCGAGAGCAGGCTGACGACGTGGACCAGGCACCGACAGACCAGCGACACCGACCCAGGACATTCGCCCGAGGACTGGCGGCAGCCGGGGTGGTCCTGGTAGCAGTCACAACAGGGATCGCGATGTCGGAGAAGCAAGCCGCCGCCGACCTCGGGAGCGCCGGCATCTATCTGCCCGATCTCGACGGGTTCACGTTGGCCTACGGTGACCCGATTCCCATCAGAGGGACCGTCAGCGACACGAGCTTCTCCTGCACACTCTTCCTTGATTGCGCTCGTCCCGTCGGCGACGTGTACATCCGAATCGACAACTCCCAACTCTTCATCGTCACGGTGACGCCAGGATTGACCTCCTGGTACGCGGACTTCGATTTCGTCCTCCCCGCGCTCGACGCGGGCACGCACACCGTCGAGGTCGACTTCGTCGGCAACTTCTCGGTGGTGATTCCGACGCTCCAGTCGTTCTCGATCGCCACGCGGCCGTGTCGCACCTCGCTGACCCAGACCAGCGCTGCCACTGCGCCGAATGGCGGCGTGGTGCTGGTCGCCACGGTGAGTTCGACGGCCGCTCCTGCCACAGGGTCGGTCACCTTCTTTCAGGACGATGGCACTCCGGCCAATGACATCGTGCTGGCCACAGCCACGGTGCTGGGCGTGAACAACACGGCACAATCGCCGAACATCGGTGCGCTGCTCCCTGCCGGCGCCACCACGATCTTCGCCGTCTACTCCGGAGACAGCAACCACGACGGCCCCTGCCGCTCGAGCGACGTGGTCCACACCGTGCAGGCCGACCCGCCGCCGACTGCCGCCGACGACTCGATCCACACCCCACGCGGTGTGCCGATCACGTTCGACGTGCTCGCCAACGACTCCGATCCTGGTGGTGGCGCGCTCGTCGGTCCCGAGTTCGACGGGGCCGGACCCGAACATGGCCAGCTCACCGGTTCGGGCTCGGCTCTTGTGTACTCGCCCGACGACGGCTACGTCGGGGACGACGTGTTCCAGTACTTCGTGACCGACGTCAACGGCACGCAGTCGTCGCTGGCAACGGTTGCGATCGAAGTCACGTGCGACGCCATCCCCGCCGACGATGCATACACGACGCCGTTCCAGACGTCGCTCGTGGTGACGGATCCCACCGCCAACCTGTTGGGCAACGACGACACGTGCGAGCAGGCCGTGCAGCTCAGTGGGCCCCCCACACACGGCACGATCACCAACTTCGACGGGTTCAACGGCCTGTTCACGTACACGCCAGACGCTGGTTTCTCGGGGCCGGATCTCTTCACCTACGCGTACACCTCGGGCATCCGCACCACGGCGATCGGCGTCGTCGCCGTTCTCGTTCAGCCTGATCCGAATGCCACGACGACCACATCATCGAGCACGACCACATCATCGAGCACGACCACATCGACCACCTCGATCGTGCCGACATCCTCATCATCCACATCTCCGGCCTCATCGACCACGCTGACACCATCGACCTCACCATCGACCTCACCATCGACCACCGTGGGCGGCGCCGGGGGCGCGACCCCGTCGCCGGCACCTGACACTGGCGGCGACCGGCTGCCGGCGACGGGTCTCGACCCGGCCGCGATGATGCTGTTCGGGTTCGCCCTGATCGTGTGCGGTGCAGCCTTCACACGATTCGAACGACACCAACGGTGAGGGCCTCCCAGGGGATGCGGCGAGGGTTCCGTGCGCGCCCAGCTGGGCGCTCGTCGACGACCTCGATTCGGTGTCACCCGGTCGGTGGTAGCAGTTGAAGGCGCGAGCGCGCCGGAGCGCACGGTTGACTCCCGCGGTCGAGATGTTCAACAACTCGGCGATCTGCGACCCCGTCATTGTGCGCAGCGAAGCGAGCGTCGGAGGGAATCGATCGGCGGCATGTCAGGTGCGGACCATCGGTTCCTGAACCATGTCGTCGGCGCGTGCACGGAACCCATCATCCGGTAGCAGGTGCACGCACAGTTCGCGCCGGTGGTTTCGACCTACTCGACGGTGGCGTAGCTGGTGCCGCGGTCCTCGGTCGAGCGGCCCCTGACCTGTTCGAGGCACGCCGTCAGGTCGCTGCACCAAGCCGCGACCGACTTGGTGTTCGAGGCGCTGATCGTGGAGTGCAACGAGTCGGGCGGGCCCTGGCGGTCGTGGTACCAGCCGCGTTCGCGAGTGCGTCGCCCAAGGCGAACACGTCGATCGGCGAGCGCGATCCGGGATCGGAGGCGATCGCCATCAGGTGGTACGCACCGTCTCCCAGGACCCGGATGCCGTCGATCGCACCCACGGCGGCACGCATCGTGTCGGCATTGGCAAGTGCTTCGGCGGTCAGCCGAACATAGCCGTCGATACCCAGGTGTTGCATCACGGCCCAGGCCGCCGCCATCGGCAGGCCCGATCGCGTGCCTTGCAGATTCGGCGAGCCGTAGAACCCGCCCAGCCAGGCGTCGAACGTCCAGGTCTGGTGGCGGCGCAGGTGCTTGTCGGCATACAGGATCACCGACACGCCCTTGGGGGCGTACCCGAGTTTGTGGATGTCGGCCGAGATCGAATGCACCCCGTCGACACCGAAGTCCCAGGGTGGCACCTCGCGCCCCAGCATCGAAGCGAACGGCAGCACGAAGCCCCCCATGCACGCGTCGACGTGGCAGTTGGCTCCCACCGTCGCAGCCAACTCGGCGATCGCCGGAATCGGGTCGACCACACCCTGCGGGTACTGCGGGGCCGAGCCCACCACGAGCACGGTCTGATCGTCGACGACATCGGCCATGGCATCGAGGTCGGCCGTGAAATCTTCGAGGACCGGCACGGTCACGATCGGCATGTCGAACAGGTGCGCCGATTTGTGGAAGGCGGCGTGGGCCGACTCGGCGACCACGATCGAGCCGCTGTGGATCCCGCGTTCGGCGCGGCCACGCTCACGGGCGGCCAACACCGCGCATTGGATCGACTCGGTGCCCCCACTGGTGAGGAATCCGGCCGCCGATTCGGGACCGTGCAGCAGTTCCGCGGTCCAGCCAACGACCTCGTTCTGGATCGACCCCAGCGACGGGAAGGCATTGGTGTTCAGCGCGTTCTCGTGCAGGAACATCGCCGCCGCACGTTGCGCCACGTCGTGCACCTCGGGTCCACCGTCGTACACCAGCCCGAACGTGCGCCCGTCCTGCCAACGCGCGTCTCGGTCGCGTTTGGCGGCCAGCGCGGCGATCACCTCGTCGACCGCACGCCCCGCTTGGTGCAACATCCGATCCGCCATCGCCTCAGCTTTCCAGGCTGGAGCGACGCTCGCCAGCACGGTGCGGCAGTCGCACCAGCACACGTGCCCCACCCTGCGGCGAGTCGGCGATCTCGATCGTCCCGGCGTGGGCCTCCACGATGCCGGCCACGATCGCCAGACCCAGCCCGGCGCCCCCGTCATCAGCCGCGTCTCGCCGGGTCGAGCCGGACGAAACGCTCGAAGACGCGCCGGCGTTCAGCGGCCGGGATGCCAGGGCCATCGTCGTCGACGGTCAGGATCACGCCGTCTGGTGTGTCGGACAGGCTCACCCAGATCGACGTCCGGGCATGACGGGACGCGTTCGACAAAAGGTTTCGCACGAGCCGCGCCAACTGGCTGGCGCTCCCGTCTGCCGCCGCCGCCGACACCGCCGACATGTCGATCGCGATCGATGCGCCGGCCTGACGCGCTGCGGCCACCTCTGCGTCGACGACGACATCGAGGTCGACCGGGCCGAACCGCGCCGTCGGTGTACCCGAGGCGTCGCGGTGGGCGAGGAACAACAGGTCGTTGATCGTGGACTGCATCGTCACGACGTCGTCGAGCACCGACTCGCAGGTCGCGACGGGGTCGCCCGACGCCGGCGGCTGGGCACGTTCCACCTCGAGTGTGGTACGCATCCGCGTCAACGGTGTGCGCAACTCGTGCGAGGCGTCAGCGACGAAGCGGCGTTGAGCGCTCACCGACCGGTCGAGCCGGTCCAGCATGGCGTTCATCGTGCCGGCCAGACGATCGATCTCGTCACCGGTACCGGGGGTCGGCACCCGCCGATCGATCCGGTCAAGGCCGATCGTGGCGACCTCGGCGCGGATCCGCTCGACCGGGCGCAACGTGCGCCCCACCAGCCACCACACCGCGGCGGCCAGCACGGCGACTGCGAACGGGAACACGATCGCCATCGCGATCGCCAGGATCTGCAACTCGCGCCGCAGGTCGCCGACCTGCTCACCGACGACGATCGAGCCGACCTCGCCGCCACCGATGGCCCCCGCCCGGACCAGTACCCGGAACGCGTCGCCGTCGAGTCGGGCCACCTCGATCGTACGAGGGTCGTCACCACCGCCCGCGGTCAGCTCGGTGATCACCGATCCGGCGACATTGGGCGTCGACGCGATGACCACACCCGATCCGTTGACGACCTGGGCGAAGCGATCCTCGGGGTCCGACGTGAACAGCGCCCGATCGCTCCCTGCTGACTCCACGGTGGATTCCACCGTGGATTCCACTTCGTCGGCACGCTGCTCCAAGGCGTGATCGAGGTTGTCGTACAGCTGGCGAGAGGTGATCAGCATCACCGCCGCTGCCGTTGTGAGCAGCACGATCGCCACGATCACGGTCGCCAGCATCGTCACCCGCCAGCGGATCGAACGGCGACCGACGATCACACCGTCACCATGCTTGCACCGTCACCATGCTTGCACCGTCATCATGCTCGAGTCGTCGACGATCCGGTAGCCGGCGCCCCGGACGGTCTCGATCGAATGGCGTCCGAACGGCTCGTCGAGCGCCCGCCTCAGGCGCCGAACGTAGACCTCGACGATGTTCGGATCGCCGTCGAATTCGTGCAACCAGACTCCCTCGAGGATGTCACGCTTGGACTGCACGACGCCGGCCCGCCGAACGAGGAACTCCAGGACCTCGAACTGGCGCGTGGTGAGGTCGATCTCGTCGACACCGCGCCACACCCGCCGTGATCCCGGATCGATGCGCAGATCGCCGACCTCGAGCGCCACGGGTGTCTCTGCGGAACGGCGCAGCAGTGCTCGCAGCCGTGCCAGCAGCACCGGGAACGAGAACGGCTTGACGAGGTAGTCGTCGGCCCCCGTGTCGAGCCCTTCCGCCTCGTCCCATTCGCCGTCCTTGGCCGTCAACATCAGGATCGGGGTCCAGATCCCACGCTCACGAAGGGTGCGGCACACCCGATACCCGTTCAGCCCGGGCAGCATGATGTCGAGCACGATCACGTCGGCGCCGGTCTCGCTCGCCAACCACAGCCCTTCCTGTCCGTCAGCGGCGGTCTCGACCCGGTACCCCTCGGCCTCCAAGCCGCGCCGCAACGCCGCCACGATCTTGTGGTCGTCCTCGATCACCAGCACCTTCACGGCCACGCACCCATCGCACCAGCATGCCCGATCGAGCTGACCCGCAGCTGACGCCGCAACGCCGCGCCGGATTCAGGAGTCAGCGAGCCGTCAGGCTCGCTTCCGTACCGTCCGGAACATGCAACGACACACACTCATCAAGTCCGCCGCCGTCTGCGCCGTCGCCACCGCAGGGTTGCTCGGAGTCGCCTCCTACGTCGCCAACGCCGGCGGCAACGGCGCCGACACACCGATCACCGGCGACGACCTCCGTCGCGCCAGCGACGCCGCACTCGCACACACCGGTCAAGGCCGGGTCAGCGAGACCGAGGTCGGCGACGAGGACAGCTACTACGAGGTCGAGGTGACGCTCGACGACGGTTCACAGGTCGACATCCAACTCAATCGCACCTTCCATGTGGTCGGCGCCATGCCGGACAGCGAGACCGGTACCGACGATGCCGATGCCGACCAGTCCGACTCGGATGGTCGGTGATGGCGCGCACGCGGCGGCTTCCAGCCGCCGTCGCTCTGGCAGCGATCGCCTTGGCCTCGTGCGGAAGCGACACCCCGACCGGTTCGGCTCCCGGGCCGACGGCACCCGGGCCGAGCACTGCCGCATCGACCGCTCCGAGCTCGATCGCCCCGAATTCGATCGCTTCACAGCCGACGACGGCACCGACCGACGCTCCGGCCGACCCGGCCACACCGGCGGTGATCGATCCCAATGACGGCGGCGACTATCGGGTCGATGTCGACCCGGCCCGTTTCACGTCGGTGGTCGACAACCCGTTCCTGCCGCTCGTGCCCGGCTCGCGCCGTGACTACCGAACCGAGTCGAGCAACGGCGAGGTCGAGATCATCGTCGTCGAGGTGCTCGACGAGCACCGGACCGTGATGGGGGTCGACACGATCGTCGTGCGCGACACCGTGACCGCCGAGGACGGCGAGCTGATCGAAGACACGTTCGACTGGTACGCCCAGGACCTCGACGGCAACGTCTGGTACTTCGGTGAGAGCAGCACTGCCTACGACGGCGCCACGACCTCCAACGCCGGCAGTTGGGAGGCGGGAGTCGGCGGTGCCCTCCCCGGGATCGTGATGCCCGCCGAACCAGCGGTGTCGGCGACGGGATATCGCCAGGAGTTCCTGGCCGGCGAAGCCGAGGACATGGGTCAGGTGATCGCCGTCGACGAGTCGATCGAGGCGGTCGGAGGCCCGTACACCGACACCGTGCGCACACGCGACTGGACCCCGCTCGAACCGGACGTGGTCGAGGAGAAGGTCTACGCCGCCGGCGTGGGATTCGTGTACGAGACCAAGCACTCGGGCGACGGCACGACCGAGACCGTGGTGTTGACCGCTGTTTCGCCGTGACGGCTGCGAGATGGGCCGTCCCACAGACCGCCCGCCTCGCGTGTCGGGCACCGCATCAGGTGCTCACTCCGGTGACGGTTCGACGGCGCCCATCGTCTCGTGCGCTACGCCGGGATCGGGAGCTGCTGCTCGACGGTGAGCGCGGGCGCGAACAGGTCTCCGTGCTCGTCGACGCGTTCCAGCACCTGCTCGGCGGTGAATCGGAGCTCGAGTTCGCCCGCTGCGCACGTTTCGACCTCGTCCCACGTGACCGGGGTCGACACCGTGGGCTCGGGACGGGCCCGCAGCGAGTACGGCGCGATCGTGGTCTTGTGGTGGGCGTTCTGGCTCCAGTCGACGAAGATCTTGCCGGGCCGCTCGACCTTCGCCATCACGGTGGTCACTCGTTTGGGCATCTGGCGCTCCAGCACCTGGCCGACCGCCAAGGCGAAGTCGGCCGCAGCGGAATGGGTCGCCCCCGGCGAGTTGAGCGGCACGTACATCTGGAGCCCTTTCGAGCCCGACGTCTTGCACCATCCGTCGAGCCCCACCGCCTCGAGCACCTCGCGAGCGGCGAGGGCGATCTCGCAGCATTCCTTGATCGCGGCGGGGGCGCCCGGGTCGAAGTCGAACACCAACGCACGCGGCGTGTCCAGATCGACGGCCAACGCCATCGGCGCGTGGAGCTCGATCGCCGCCATGTTGGCGGCCCAGATCATGCTGGCCGTGTCGGCCAGACAGCAATAGTAGATGCCGCCCCTGCGATCGCCCGGCCCGAGCGCCACGTCGACCCAGTCCGGCCGATGGTCAGGGCAGCGCTTCTCGAAGAAGCCGTTCGTGTCGGTGCCGTTCGGGAAGCGCTTGAACGTCATCGCCCGGCCCCGGTAGTGCGGTAACGCGGTCGGGGCGATCCGAGCCATGTAGTCGATCACCTGGGCCTTGGTGAAGCCACTCGGATACAACACCTTGTCGAGGTTGCTGAGCGAGAGTCGATGCCCCTCGACCTCGACCTCGACGCCCTTGCCGGCAGCCATCGGTGAGCCCGGTCAGGCCGACTTCTTCTTGGGGGCCGCCTTCTGTGCGGCCGGAGCCTTCTTGGCCGGAGCCTTCGTGGCGGCAACCTTCTTCACTGCAATCTTCTTCGCAGCAGACTTCTTGGCCGGCTTGCGCGCGTCGTCGGCAGCCGCAGCCGCTGCCGGATGGCGACCGCGAGCCTCCTTGGCGGCACGCACGCTCGCTTCGAGTGCGGCCATCAGGTCGACCACCTTGGGCTTCTCGGTCGGGGCCTCGGGGACCGTGAACTCCTGACCGGACGCCTTGATCTGGATCAGGTCGAGCACCTGCTCGCGGTACTCGTCGCGGTACTTCTCGGGTTCGAACGTGGAGCTCAACGATTCGACCAGCGCCTCGGCCATCGCCACCTCCTTGGCCGACACCTGCAGGTCGTCGAGACCCTGCAGTTCCTCGATCTCGGCCGGGTCGACGACCTCGTCGGCGTACGACAGCGTCGACATGACGAGACGGCCGTGCTCGGCGCGGATCGCCGCGGTGTACTGCTTGTTGCGCATGACGAAGCGACCGATCGCCACCTTGCCGCTCTCCTCCATCGCCCGTGCCAGCAAGGCGTACGGCTTGGGCGTCGCGCCGGGGGCGACGTAGAAGGCAGTGTCGAAGTACACGGGGTCGATCTCGCTCAGGTCGACGAACTCCTCCAGTTCCACGGTCTTGGTGGCGGACGGGATGAACGGCTCGAGCTCGTCGGGGTCGACCACGATGTAGCGGTCCTTGCTGACCTCGTAACCCTTCACGATGTGTTCGTCGGGCACCTCGTCACCGTCGAGGGCGCTGACCTTCTTGTACTTGATGCGCGCCATCGTGCGGTCGTCGAGTTGGTTGAACGACACGCTCTGCTTGCGCACCGCGTGGAAGAGCTTGACGGGGATGGCGACCAGACCGAAGCTGATCGTCCCGGTCCAGACCGGTCGAGGCATGGTCACATCATGCCCGAACTCGGTCCAAGTGTCACCCGTCGAGCACGGCTCGGGCGACCAGATCGGTGCCGAATGCGGTGAGGATCGCCAGATACAGCAGCCCGGTGGCGGCCATCACGGCCGAATACTGGCGTTCCTTGAGTGCCGCCCGGGTGACGAACACGAGCACGATCGTGGTGATCGCGCAGGCACCCCAGAACCATCCCAACGTGCCGTTCCACCCGTCGTCGACGGCGCCCGACCAGACGCTGAACATCCCGGTCGGCAGCAGCAGCGCCACGACTTCGATCGGCCAGATCCACCCGAGTGCGGTCACGATCTCGTTCAGCAGGCGCCGCGGGAGGCCCGGCTGGACGAGATACCAGTGGCCCAACAGCATGGCGTCGGTGATCGCCCCCAGGAACACTGCCCCGACCAGGGTGCGCAGGATCGCCACGGCCGTGTCGCCCGTGCCGTCGGCCGCGTCGACCGCCGCCGCAACGAGCCCGATCGCTCCGATGACGACGGGAACCAGGTCCAGCCACGGAGGGAATTCGCCGACCGTCGACGGCCCGCCCGGTGTGGCGCCCCGCCGGTCGATACCGGTCATCTCGGCCACTCGCGCCGTCCGTCGATCGTGTTCGGCATCGTGACCGCTCACCCCGGCGGACCGGCGACGCACGGATTCGAACAGCGCCCACGCGCACGCCGCCACCACGCCCGCCCCGGAAGCCTCACGAACCGGGATCACGCCGTACCGCAGACCGACCGCCACGCCGGCGGCTGCGAGCAGCAGATACGTTCCTCGCAACAGCCAGCCGTACCCGACACCCACCATCCGGCGTCGCGTCGTGAACCAGCAGAACGCCATCCCACCGACGGCCCACTGCAGCATGACCGTGGCGGCATCGAGTCGGATCACCCGCAGCAGGGTAACGCACAGCGGTGCGCGCCCGATGCCCGACTGCGGGGGTTCCCGAGCCGTAGCCTGGTGCGGGCATGCCGACCACTCGTCTCTCGCCCCGCTCAGCGCGCCGCTCGCCGCTCGCCGCCGGTTTGGGGGTGGTGGCGCTCACGCTGTCGGCATGTGCCACCGGCCCACGTCCGACCCTGCTCGAGCAGGTGGCGCCCGCCGACGCCTCGGTGCAACCGGTGCTCGATCGGCTCGGCCGCGCCGAGGGCACGACGTTCACGGCCACCTACACGATCACGCCGCCCCAGGTCGGAGCGACGCCGGTGCAAGCCACCGTCGTGCAGGACGGTTTGCGGCGCCGCACCACGATCGGAACCGTCGCCTTCATCGTCGACGGAACCGCCGCCCGCACGTGCGTCGAGGGCGTCGAGTGCGAGCAGGGCACCAACGATGCCCGCGTCAGCGACATCGGGATCACATCCGACTTCTGGAACACCAGCCTCGCCACCAAGCTGCGGATCGACGCCGCACGCAGCGTCGCTCCCGCGACGGGTTCGACGGAGGCGATCGTCAACTGGCCGAGTGTCTGTGTGGTCGTCGCCGTGCCGGCGGTCCAGGGGACCGGCTCGATCGAGTACTGCGCCCTCGACATCGGCGTGCTGGGGCGCTACGTCGGGCCCAACGTCACGATCGAGCTGACCTCGTTCGGCAACGACGCCGATCCCGCTGCGCTCGGCTGACCGCAGCGGAGCGTTCTACACGCAGACGAGCGAGTGGTCGACCGAGTTGAGCGCGATCGGCCCATCGACGCCGGCCACCGCGATGTCCTCGAGGCGCATCCCCCACTTGCCCGGGACGTAGATCCCGGGCTCGATGCTGAAAGCGTGGCCGGCCTCGAGCGGGAGTCCGTTGCCCTCGACGATGTAGGGGTCCTCGTGTTCCTCCATGCCGATCCCGTGGCCGGTGCGGTGCACGAAGTAGTCGCCGTAGCCGGCGTCGGAGATGATCCGCCGCCCGGTCCGATCCACGTCCTCGCATGGCGTGCCCAGCACGGCAGCGCTGAGCGAGGCCTGCTGGGCCTCGAGCAGTACGGCGTAGGCCTCGGCGACATCCGGAGCTGCCGACTCGACATCGCCGGTGAACACGCAACGCGTGATGTCGGAGCAGTAGCCGTCCATCGTGCCGCCGAAGTCGCACAGCACGATCTCGTTCTCCCGGATCACGCGTGACCCGGCATGATGGTGCGGGCTGGCGGCGTTCTCACCGGCCGCCACGATCGCAAAGTTGACCTTCTGGTGCCCGGCCGCCAGGATCCGGGACGACAGGTCGGCCGACACCTCGGCTTCCGTGCGACCCACAAGCGGGATGCGACCGGCATGCAGTTCGGCGGCGATCCGGTCGACGGCGGCGCCGGCGGCAGCCAAGGCGTCGATCTCGGCCGCGTCCTTGACCATCCGCAGCGGTCCGACCACGTCGACGGCGCGGGTGTAGGCGGCACCGGGCAGTTGCGGGAGCAGTTCCACGAGGAAACGGGCCCACATCTGGTCGCCGACAGCGACGTTGCGTGCGCCGGCCGCCAATCGGGCGACAACTGCGGTCGGGCTTTCGGTTTCCCCCCACGGCACGAGGTCGAAGACACCGGGTTGTGGCTCGACCCTCGGCGCTTCGAGCCGCGGGATGACCATCGTGGCGTCGCCGTCGAGCGGTACGACGAGCATCGTCAACCGTTCCAGCGGCATCGCCTGATAGCCCGTCAGGTACGGCAAGTCGTGTCCGACCGACAACAACAGCGTGTCGACACCGCGTTCGGCCATTGCCTGGCGGACGCGTCGCAGCCGGTCGAGATAGATCGATTCCACGTTCGACAGTCTGTCAGGAATCGGCCTCGGCTTCACTCCAACGCGGTCGTCACCTCGTCGTACCCGGCGCACAGACCTTGTTCCTCGGTGGTCGGGGTGTCGATGCACTGTTGGCCGTTGAGGTCGTACCAGCTGGGCGGGTAGATCGAGAAAGCAGGCGGATCACACTGCCCACCGGCGAGGGCGAGATCCTGACAGACCATCTCGCGGAGGAACGTCCAACCGTCGCCCGTCAGGCGAGCGATCCCGTAGCGATCGCCGAAGTAGCCGTAGCTGGTCTCGATCCCGTACCGGAACCAAGCCTCGGTCGGCGAGGTGAACACCAACTCGGCGATCGACTGCACGGCCGATTGGGCGGCTTCGGCGAATCCGCCTGCGAACACGGCCTCGGTGGCTGCGTCGATGCCCGTTCGATCGTCGAGCAACCCAGCCGGCTTGTCGTCGTAGGTCATCGACCGATCCCAGACCAGCTGGAAACGCTCCTCGATCGCGACCTGCTCCGCGACTGGATCGGCGGGCTGGTCGCCAGCGTCGGGAAGTGCCGGTGGCGGAGGGCTGCACTCGTTCACGTAGTCGGGGTTGCTCCAGTACTGCATGTCGGCCGCCGTGAGTGTGAGCGGGCCGTCTGGGGTGGTCAGTTCCAGCGAGTACTCGTTCTCCCAACTGTTCGATCCGGGCACGGCGAGCACGACGACGCCGTTGTCGAACGGTGCCTGGTCGGTACCGCCGTCGTTCCACGTGATCGCCGCACTCGTTGCCTCGAACGATTGGACCACCGCGACCCGCAGCGGCTGGCCGTCGGCCACGCCGAGGTCGAACGTGGTCGCCATCGCCTCGCCGAACAGGTCGTCGAACCACGAGCCGTACCCGATGTCGACCACGTCGGCGCCGTCGACCGTCACGCGAAGGTCGGCACTGGCGATGCAGAACGGCGGCGGACGCCATCCTCCGGGGTCGATCGCCAACTCCCCGTCCATGACGTACGCCTCGGACCTGAGCACCCTGATCCGCACGTCTTGTGCGAGCGTTCGGGTCGAGATCAAGGTGAACGGTTGGCCGGAGCCGCCCGGGTAGTACGACGAGTACGACGCGTCACCGACAGGCGCCGGTGCGACTGCCGCCGGAACGCTTGGAGATTCAATCGATGCAATGGTGGTGCCCGCAGACGGCATCTCGACGGTTGCCGGTGGAACGGTCTCCGGCACGGCCGTACCGAGCGGAGGTCCGGTGACCTCCGTGGCGGACGCCAAACCAGGGGATTCGTCTCCGGCCAACGATTGGCCGAGACCGAACCCTGCTCCCCCGGCGCCGGCGACCAGCATCGCTGCCGCCACCCCGGTGGCCACCCGCCGACGCCCGCGCAGTCGGGCGGCGCCGAACTCGACCTCGGCCAGGTCGGGACGCGGGGCCACGTGTGCCGCCGCGTCGGTGAGCCGACGAGTCATCTCATCTTCGTGCATCGTTCCTCCCAGGATCGACGGTCAGGATTGCATCGAGCGCAACGTGTCGAGCGCGCGTTGGACGGTTGGGCCGACCGAGCCGGGCCGGCACCCGAGGATCTCGGCGATCTCGCGCTCGGTGCGGCCCCCGTAGTACTTGAGCACGATCATGGCCCGTGGCTTGGGCTTCAACCCGGCGAGCGTTGCGAGCGTGTCGTCGACGTCGGGGGTGGCCGTCGGCTCATGGTCGCTGCGCCCGAAGCGTCGACTCGAACGGTGGTACGAATGGCACCCATTGACGACGCTGCGGTGCAGATAGGCGGCCGGCTTGCGGACCGTCGCCCACCGCACATGGAGCCGCACGAACGCATCCTGGACCACATCGTGGGCAACCTCGACGCGGCCCGTCAACAAGGTGGCGAGCCGCACCAGTGAGCTGAACTCAGCTGTGTAGAGGTCGCTGAACGTCAGCGGCGTGCCGGCCGACGCTGCGACGTCGATCCCCAACTCGAAATCCTCCATGACCATCAGACTGTATGACGCCGGACGGCCCCGGATTCATACATCGGGATTCGTCCATCGGGAAGGAGTCGCCGATTCGGGTCAGGAGGAGTCGCGATCCGGTCGATCCGCGTGCCAGTACGGGTCGAGCACCGTCGAGACGACCCGTTCCACGTCCGCCGGAGGGAACGCGGTCGGCGACATCAGACGCCGCAGGAACAGTGGGCCGACCAGCAACTCCGCCAACAACGCCGTATCGGCGTCGGCATCGAGACGGCCCAGCCCGACGGCCTCGTCGAGCATGCCCACCAGCACCGCTCGTCGTTCGGCAGAGGTGCGGTGATGGAACTCGCGCACGGCCTCGTCGTGTTCGGCGGCACCGACGATCGCCGGCATGCACGACGAGAACCGCGAGCTCCCGCACAACTCGGCGAGCGATCGCAGCAACGAAACGATCCGGGTTCGGACATCGCCGTCGGTGTCGGGTTGCACGCGCTGCTTGAGCAGTGCCACCGCGTCGCCGACCAGGTCGAGTTTGCCGTCCCACTGGCGGTACAACGTGGCCTTGCTGACCCCGGCCCGGCGGGCGACACCCTCGATCGTCATCGCCCCGTACCCAAGTGCCGCCAACTCGTCGAGGGCGGCATCGAGGATCACCGCCCGCGAACGTTCGACCCTCGGGTCGACGGGCGTCTCACCCATGACCGCCTCGGTGATCCGAGGGGAGCGTCACACCACGTCCCAACCAGAACACCACGAGCCCGAGCACGATCGCGACAACAGCCGACGTCGCCATCGACACGTTGACGGCGTCGGTGAAGGCGGCGCCGGCGCGTTCGGCGAGCGGTTGGCCGACCTCGGGCGGGAGCTGACGGGACACGCCGACCGCCGCCCCGACCGACTCCTTGGCGACCTTGGCCAGATCCGGCGACAGGTTGAGACGGTCGACATCTGCCACGACGTGACTGCGGTAGGCCGACGACACGATGCTGCCGAGGATCGCAATCCCGAGCGCCCCACCCAACTCGCGGGTTGTGTCGTTGACGGCCGACCCGACACCGGCCTTGTGCATCGGCACCGACGACATGATCGCGCCCGTGGCAGGCGCCATGGTGATGGCCATTCCCGAAGCCAACAGGACCAGAGCGACCACGATCACCAGATACGACGTGTCGGCCGAGATCGTGGCCAGCACCAGAAATCCGGAGGCGATCATGAGGAAGCCACCCGCCACGACCTTGTTCAACCCCAGCCGTTTGACGAGCATGGCGCTGCGTGGCGACACCATGATCATCGTCCCGGCGAACGGCAACGTGGCGACGCCGGCCTTGAGCGGCGAATACCCGCGCACATATTGGAAGTACTGCGTCACGAGGAAGAAGAACCCGAACATCACGAGGAACCCGAACGTGATGATCATGGCGCCGGTCGAGAACGAACGGTTCCTGAAGTACTCCATCGGCAACATCGGTTCGTGGCGGTGGAACTCCCACCGCACGAAGCTGCCCAGCGCCGACGCGGCGACCACGAAGGCGACGACGACGACGCCTGATCCCCAGCCACGCTCGGGGCCCTCGATGATGCCGAACACGAGGGCGACCATCCCCACCAGCGACAACACCGCACCGACCGGGTCGAGCGGGGCGGCGTGGGTGTCACGGGTTCGAGGGATGAAGATGGCGACGGCAATCAGGACCAGCAGCGAGATCACGATGTTGACCACGAACGCCGACCCCCACCAGAACGACGGCGACTTCCACCAGCCCGTCAGCAGGAACCCGACGATCAGTGGGCCGAGCGCTCCGCCGGCACCGGCGAACCCGGCCCAGATGGCGATCGCCTTGCTGCGCTCCTGGGGCGGGAACACCGAGGTGAGGATCGACAGGGTGGCCGGCATCACGAACGCCGCTCCGATCCCCGAGATCGCACGTGACACGATCACGGCTTCTGATGAACCGGCGAATGCACCGATGAACGAGCCCAAGGCGAAGATCGTCAGGCCTCCCATCAGGGCTTGCTTGCGTCCGAACCGGTCACCGATCGCGCCCGCCGTGAGCAGCAGCCCGGCGAACACGAGCGCATAGGCGTCGACGATCCACTGCAGGTCCGTGGCGTTGGCGTCGAGGTCCTGCTGGATCGACGGGATCGCCACGTTCAGCCCGCTGACCGACATCACCACCATCACCAGGCTGAGGCACAGCACCCCGAGCAGGAACCAGCGTCGCTGGTGGATCTCGGGGACGTCGTGGAGCGGGATCTGCTCCGCAGGGCGAATCTGGTCGGTCACGAATCGAAACGTTACCGTTTCACAGCGAAACGGACGCGTCTCGAAAGAGGGGGGATGTCACACGCCGCCAGGTCCGGACGCCGGGCGCAGGGCGGCGACCGCGTCGAGCGCGCTCGGGTCGCGGAGCGCCCCGCGGCTGGCCACCGCGTCGGGGTCGGCACCGAGCAGGATCCGCTTGACCGGCAGCTCCAACTTCTTGCCGCTCAACGTGGTCGGGATGGCGCGCAGCTGATGGATCACGTCGGGCACATGGCGCGGCGAGAGGCCCGTTCGCAGGCCAGCTCGCAGACGGGCCCGCACCTCGTCGTCGAGGCGCAACCCCTCACTCAGCACCACGAACAGCACCAAGGTGCCAGGGTCACCGGCATCGGGCGCCTCCAAATGCACGACCAGGCTGTCGATCACGCCAGGGATCGCCTCGGCCACGCGGTAGATCTCCGCGGTTCCCACCCGGACGCCGCCACGATTGAGCGTGGCGTCGGATCGACCGCTGATCGTGCAGCTGCCCCGCTCGGTGATGGTGATCCAGTCCCCATGTCGCCAGACGCCCGGGAACGTGTCGAAGTAGGCGGCGCGAAAGCGCGACCCGTCGTCGTCACCCCAGAAGCCGACCGGCATCGACGGCATCGGCTGCGTGATCACCAACTCGCCCTGCTGCCCGACCACGGCGTGCCCTGACTCGTCGAAGGCCCGCACCGCAGCACCGAGGTAGGCGCACGGGATCTCGCCTTCCCACACGGGTGTAAGCGGGCTGCCGCCCACGAATGCCGAGCACACGTCGGTGCCGCCCGAGATCGGTGAGAGGTGGACGTCGGGCGAGACCGCCTCGTACACCCACCGGAACCCCTCGGGCGGCAGCGGCGCACCCGTGGCACCGACCGCCCGCAGCGCCGACAGATCGAGCATCTCGCCGGGCCGGATCGCGGCCCGAGCGCAGGTGGTGATGAACGGCGAACCGAGCCCCATGAAGGTCACGCCCTCGTCGGCCGCCAGGCGCCACAACGTCTCGGGCCCGTCGGCATTGGGGTCGCCGTCGAACAACACCAACCGTGCCCCGTGCAACAACCCGGACACGAGGTAGTTCCACATCATCCAGCCGGTCGTGGTGAACCAGAAGAAGCGGTCGTCGGGGCCCATGTCGGCGTGCAGCCCGAGCGTCTTGAGATGCTCCAGCAGGATCCCGCCGTGTCCGTGCACGATCGGCTTGGGTAGCCCGGTCGTGCCCGAGGAGTACAGCACGTAGAGCGGGTGATCCGGGGCGACCCGGGCGAACTCGACCGGGCCAGGTTCGCTCGAGAAGTCATCCCACTCGAGCGCGTCCGGTGCCGACATGGCAGACCCGTACGGCACGATCACCGTGGCCACCAGGCTCGGCAACCCGGCACGGATCGCCGCCAGCTCGGTGGTGCGCGAGATCGTCTTGGAGCCGTACCGGTACTGCTCGACCGCCAGCAACACCTTCGGCTCGACCTGGATGAAGCGGTCGAGCACCGCCTGCACCCCGAACTCGGGCGCGCACGACGTCCAGATCGCCCCGATGCTCGCCGTGGCCAGGAACGCGACGATCGTCTCGGGAATGTTCGGCAGGTAGGCCGCCACGCGATCCCCCGGCCCCACACCGAGCCGTTGGAGGCCGATCGCCGCCCTGCCGACCTGGTCCGACAGCTGCGCCCACGTGAGCGAGACACGATCCCGCGACTGGGACACGCCCACCAGCGCCGCCCCGTCGGGATCGACCTGGTTCCGGCGCATGGCGTGCTCGGCGTAGTTGATGCGGGCACCGTCGAACCACGTCGCACCGGGCATCGAGCGCGTCTCGAGCACCTGTCGGTAGGGCGCGCTCGACTGGACCACGAACTCGTCCCAGATCGCCGCCCAGCACGCCTCGAGCCCGTCACCGGTCGACCATTCCCAGAGCTCCTGATACCCGTCGAAGTGCAGCCCGGAACGGCGTTCGCATTCGGTCAGGAACCTGCCCAGTCGAGTGGTCGTCCGTGCGTCACGATCGGGTTGCCACAACACGGTCTGCATCACCGGATTGTCGCATCCTCGATCGGTACGCTCCCCATCCGTGGAGATGCGGATGCTCGTCGCCGATGGATCCGGTCCAGCCGAAGCAGTGTCGCATGCGCCGCCCACGGCGCCCGACGCTGGGTGGGTCTGGATCGACGTGGTGGCCGGCCTCGACGACGTGGCCGAACTGCTCACCCTCACCGCCCCGTTCCAACTCGATCGGCTCGCCGTGCGCGACGCGGTGGCCGACGTCGACTACCCGAAGGCCGACGACTTCGGCAATCACCTGCTGATGGTGGTGCACGGGTTGCGCCGCGACGCCGTCACGACGTTCGAGGTCGACTGCTTCATCACCGAGCGAGTCCTGGTCACGATTCGCGACACCGAGTCGACGACGATCGACGCCCTGTGGGCCCAGGCCCAGCACCGCTCCGACATCGCTCGGCTGGCCATCGACGAGGTCGCTGCGCTGCTGGCCGACATGCTCACACGGCGGCTGCTGTCGGTGCTCGACGCATTCGACTCGCGCATCGAGGAACTGACCGGCAAGGCGCTCTCGGCCGACCAGACGCTGCTCGAGGACCTGACCGCGGTCCGCACCGATCTGGCCGGAGTGCGGCGCGTGGTCCACCCCCAGCGCGAGATGCTCGACCTGCTCCGCCACTCCCCGTCTGCACTGCTGACCGACGGCGGGCGACGTCGGTTCTCCGACGTGTTCGACGTCGCCTCACGCCTGACCGGAGGACTCGACGAGGCACGTGCGGCGATCGCTGAGACGCTGGACGCGTACCGTGGCGCCGAGGCACGCCAGGCGACCGAGGTCAGCAAGGTGCTCACCGTGTACGCCGCCATCATGCTGCCGCTGTCGCTGATCGCCGGCTTCTTCGGGATGAACTTCGTCAACCTGCCGTGGATGAACCGCAGCTGGGGTTGGATGGTGGTCACGGCCGTCATGGTGCTGATCGCACTCGTGTCGCTCGGCATCTTCATCTCGCTCGGCTGGGTGCGCCGTCCCACCGGACGTCGGGCCGGACAGGTGCTCGGTCACGGGCTCCTGGAGGCGACGCGGGCCCCCGCCCAGATCATGGGCACCATGCTCGAAATGGGTTCGATGCCGCTGCGGGCCACCGGCGTCAAGTTCAAACAGGCGATCGACGACGGGGCCGAGACCGACACGAACCATGGGTCTGAGTAGCGTGGTCGGCATGGGCACCATGGTCGACTTCCCCAGCAACGGCGCCGACGCGTCCGGCTACCTCGCAGTCCCGGAGTCGGGATCGGGGCCAGGCGTGATCGTGGTCCAGGAATGGTGGGGGCTCGACAGCGGCATCAAGGAGATCGCCGACCGGCTCGCCCTCGCCGGCTTCGTGGCGCTCGCCCCCGACCTGTACCACGGTGCGCTGGCGGGTCACACCGAGATGGACAAGGCCGGGGAGCTGATGTCGTCGATGCCCCCCGACCGCGCCGGGCGCGACATGAGCGGGGCGGTCGACTTCCTCGCCGACCATCCGGCGACCACCGGGGACGGCGTGGGCGTGATGGGGTTCTGCATGGGCGGGTTGCTCACGTTCGTGTTGGCCGCGCTTCGGCCCGACAAGGTCAAGGCGGTCGTTCCGTTCTACGGGTTCCCGCAGGGCGACGACCAACCGGACTACGCAGCGATCACAGCAGCGATCCAGGGCCACATGGCCGAGCACGACGACTTCTTCCCGCCCGATGCCGCCAAGGCGCTCGAACGCCAGCTGCTGGACCTCGGCAAAGACGTCGAGATCACAGTCCATCCTGGCTCGGGCCACGCCTTCATGGCGCCGCACAACGCGCTCGGCACCCAGGACATGGACCTGTACGCGCAGATCTGGCCGAAGGCGACCGCCTTCCTCCACCAGCACCTGTCGTGAGCGATCGCTACGTCGCACCGATCGTCGCCTGTGTCGAACGGTGGCACGACTCGATCGCCGGGAAGCTGGCGGGCGGCCTCGACAGCTTGCTCCACGAGGACTGCGTGTTCGTCTCCCCGATCGTGTTCACACCGCAGCGCGGACGCGAGATCACCAAGATGTACCTGAGGGCGGCCGGGACCACACTGGCCGATGCCGATCCGGACGCCACGAACGGGCTCGGCGCCTCGGCATCGAGCCCGTTCCACTACACCAAGCAGATCCTCCAGGGCCACCATGCGATGTTGGAGTTCGAGACCGAGATCGACGGCAAGTACGCCAACGGTGTCGACATCATCACCTGTGACGACGACTCGATGATCGTCGAGTTCAAGGTCATGATGCGCCCGCTGCAGGCGATCAACGCCGTGCACGCCCAGATGAAGGCGGCCCTCGAACTGCTCTCCGATCGTCCCGAATGAGCAGCAACTGGCGCCACCCGGGATGGGCAGGGGCGGCCGTCTACGCGGTCGCCGCCACCCTGGTCGGCGGGCTCGTCACGATCGTCTCGCGACTCCAGGTGGCGAGCGTGCGCGGCCGCCGCGAACTCGTCCGCAGACTTCCCGACGGCCCCGTGATCGTGATCTCCAACCACACCAGCTACGCCGATGGTGTGCTGCTGGCGTTGGTGTGTCGCCGACTCGGCCGCTCGGCGCGGATGATGGCCACATCCGGCGTGTTCCGCGCCCCGGTGATCGGCGCTCTGGCGCGCAAGCTCGGGTTCATCGCCGTCAACCGTGGCGGTGTGGATGCCGCAACGGCGCTCGACCCTGCCGCCGAGGCGCTGGCGGCGGGTGAACTCGTGGCCCTGTTCCCCGAGGGTCGGCTCACCCGCGACCCCAATTTCTGGCCGGAGAAGGCCAAGACCGGCGCCGTACGGTTGGCATTGCGCACCGGCGCGCCGATCGTGCCGGTCGCCCTCGACGGCGCCTATCGGGTGGTGGGTCGCCGACACCTGGTGCGTTCGTTGCTGCGCAACGTGGTGCTGCGTCCGAGGGTGCTGACCTCGGTCGGCGAGCCGATCGACGTGCGGGCGCTGTCGGCGACGGGCGCCGAGGCCGACCCCGACGAAGTGCGACGCCTGACCGACCTCGTGATGACCAGGCTGATCGATCTGGTGGAAGGGCTGCGCGGTCAGGTCGCTCCGGCCGAGTCGGGCGTGGAACGGGCACCCGACTGAGCCGTCCGCCGGCTCGAGCAACAGCCGACGACGGCCTTCGTCGGCCTCACGAGACCAGGCAGAACTCGTTGCCCTCCGGGTCGACCATGACCTGGAACGAACCGGCCGGATCGGTCATGATCGGCCCGATCGCCGAGCCCCCCGAGCCGCACAGCCGAGCACAGTCGGCGGCGATGTCGTCGCTCCAGATGTCGAGGTGCACACGGTTCTTGACCGCCTTGGCTTCCGGCACGCGCTGGAACGCAACCAGCATGCCGCCGGGCCACGGGTCGCGGACGGTGGCCCACTCGTCCGACCGGATGCGAGCCGCTCCCCCCAGCACGTGCGACCAGAACGCTGCCAAGGTCGCAGGGTCGGCGCAATCGATCACGACTTCGCACAGTGCGGGCCGGGGCGCGTCGGTGGCGTCAGGGATCGATGCGAAGGCGCGCACGGTGAACGTGCCCAGGCCGGCGATCTTGGGAGGCACAGCGGTGAACCGCGCACCCTGGACCGGGAGTTGGTGGAGACCGGTGAGGTGCTCGACGATCGGGATGCCGGCCGCCAGCAAGTCCGTGTGGGCGGGCCGCTCACCGCCGGCGGTCGAGTCGATGTTGAGCGAATCGATACCGACCAGTGCGGCGCCACCTTCGACCAACGCCCGCACGGTCGCCGCCGCAAGAAACGGGTGCTCGTTCGAGAAGTACCGCTCGCTCCCCCAGTGCTCGGCCCATCCGGTGTGGAACAGCACCGCGCACCCCTCGATGTCGAGATCGTCGAGCGTCTCGGGTGCAATCGACGACGATCCCCCCGACGACCATCCCGCTGTGGCATGGATCACGACCGCCGGCAGGTCCGCGCACCGTTCGAGTGGCAGCCCGGACAGGTCGTGACCGTCGGGGTAGCGGTGGTACGGCGTGTCGAGATACGTCCCTGTGTTCGTGCACATCGTGATCATGCCGATGTCGAAGGTGGTTCCTTCCGCGTAGCGACCCACGCTGTCGGCCCGCGACAGGAACGTGCTGGTCGACAAAGCCGGCAGCCCGGGATACGTCAGCGTGCCGTCGCCGAGGTCGTGGCTCAGGTCGATCAGGCGCACCATCAGTGCCCGATCCCGGCGCGACGCGTGACCTCCAGTTGGATGGCCGCCAGGTCCTCGAGCAGGCGGTGGTAGAGCGGTGCCCGGCCCGACGTACAACACGTCACCTGGAGCGTTCCGACCTGACCGCCGGCGTCGGCCAGTTCGTTCACCAGCACCCGGCACTGCTCCTCGGCGAAGGGCGCCGCGTCGGGTGCAGCGGCGGCGCGAGCGGCAGCGAGCGTGCCTGCCAGCCGCTGCATGTGCGGGTTGCGGTCGGGATCACAACACGCTCGAGACAGCCTGCGCACTCTCGCCTCGGCATCGTCGAAGAGGTTGGAAACGGTGGGGGCTGGTTGATCCGACATCGACCCTGAGGCTAGGCGGGATCGTTCGGCCGACCGCTCGATGTGCGCGTTCACCAACGAACTCGACGGTGGATCGACACAGGCTCGCGGCCGTCGTCGACCCGGCGCGACGCAGTCCTCCGAACGATCCGGGCTAGGCGACGGGCAGGCCGAGGTTGCGGGCGATGACCAGCCGTTGGATCTCGCTCGTGCCCTCCCCGACCTCGAGGATCTTGGCGTCGCGGTAGAAGCGGGCGATCGGCGATTCCTCCATGAACCCCATCCCGCCGAACACCTGGGTACCGAGCCGGACGGCATCCATGGCGGCCTCCGTGGAGTACAGCTTGGCCATCGCCGCCGCCTGGCCGATCGGCCGACCCTGGTCCTTCAGCCATGCTGCCTTGTAGGTCAGGTTGTGTGCGTTCTCGACCTGGACGGCAAGGTCGCTGAGCTGGAACGCAAGACCCTGGAACCGCCCGATCGGTCCACCGAAGGCGTTGCGCTGCTTGGCGTAGTCGAGCGACATCTCGAGCGCCGCTCGCGCACATCCGAGCGCCAGCGCCGAGATCGCGATCCGACCGTCGTCGAGGATCCGCAGGAAGTTTCGGAACCCGTCACCGCGTGTGCCGAGCAGGTTGGCCTCGGGCACGCGGCAGTCGGCGAGCGTGATGCCGTGTGTGTCGGAGGCGTGCCACCCGAGCTTGTGGTAGGCGGGTTCGATGATCATGCCCGGCGTTCCGGAGGGCACGATGAACGCCGAGATGCCGTCCTCGGTGCGGGCCGTCACGGTGGTGAGCGAGGTGATCTCGGTGCCACAGTTGGTGATGAAGGCCTTCGACCCGTCGATCACCCACTCGCCACCGTCGAGGCGTGCGCGAGTCTTCGTCGCTCCGGCATCGGAGCCACCATCGGGTTCCGTCAGCCCGAAGCCTCCCAGTGATCGGCCGGCGACCATGTCGGGGAGCCACTGTGCCTTCTGGTCGTCGGTGCCGAACTGGAAGATCGGGTTGGCGCCCAGTCCGACACCGGCCGACAGCGTGATCCCCATCGACTGGTCGACACGTCCGAGTTCCTCGATCGCCACGCACAGCGAGGCGAAATCACCGTTGGCACCGCCGTACTCCTCGGGGAACACGATCCCGAACAACCCCAACGCTCCCATCCGGCCGACCATGTCGACCGGGAAGTGGTGCTCCACGTCCCACCGCGCGGCGTGCGGGGCGATCTCCGCCTCGGCGAACTCGCGCACCATGGCGCGCAGCATCTCGTGCTCCTCGTTCAGTTCCCAACTCATGGTGACCTCCGTGTCGTGGGCGACGCCGGCGGCAGTCCACCCCGACGGAACTGCTTGTCCTTGTACATACGGCGGTCGGCGCCGGCGAGCATCTTGGCGGGCGACGGATAGTTGCCCTCGAACACCGCCACACCACACGAGGCGTCGGGCAGCCCCGGATCGTCGAGCACGCGTTGGACGACGGCGCCGATCACATCCTGCGAGGCGCGTTCGAGGGCGATCGCGAACTCGTCACCTCCGAGCCGACCGAAGGCATCGGTCGAACGCAGATGCATCGACACCCGCTCCACGAAGTGCCGGATGAGGGCATCGCCGGCGGCGTGCCCGCGGACGTCGTTGACCGCCTTGAGCCCGTCGAGATCGAAGTAGGCGACGCCGATCGGTGTGCGGTCGCGTTCGGCGCGCCGGCGTGCCGCTGCCAGCGCATCCAGGAACCCTTGGCGTGACATGGCGCCGGTCATCGCATCGGTGCCGACGTCGCGCACCAGTTCGTCGATGCTCGAGCGCATGCCGGCGGTGAGCAGTGCGAACAGCGTCAACGACACGGCCCGCAACGTGGTGTTGGCTGTGAGCACCGGCCAACTCTCCTGACGCTCCGAGGCGATCCTGACCAGGAGACCGACCGCCGTGGCGGCGACCACGGTGAGCAACCCACCGGTTCGGGACACGAACCAGGCCGCCGCCATCACGCACAGCGAGTACAACAGTGCCAACGACAGATCCGGGCCGGTCAGTTCGTCGACCAGGGCGACGACCGACAGCAGCACGACGATCACCCCGATCCGCACCCGAGTGGGGATGTGTTCGAGCCGCGCCGTCCATCGCAGCATCAGGCGGCCGCCATCCATCCGTGTCACGGTGACGCCTCGCCGGAGCTCGCTGCGCCGGTGATCGATACGATCGCCGCATCCATCGCCACCGAGGCACCGATCGCCACGTGGACATCGCTCACGATGCCGTCCATCCCGGCCCGCAGGGCGTGCTCCATCTTCATCGCCTCGACCACGGCGACCGTCTGACCGGCGACCACCGCATCACCCATCGCCACCGACAGGGCGATCACGGTCCCCGGCATCGGACTTCGCACGGCGCCGGTCCCCGACGCCGACGCGCCGCCCTCACCGCCGCGGTGCTCGATCACTCGCATCGCCCACGACGAGCCGTCGAGGCCGACGTGGTGGACCCCTCCGGCCACCGACCAGTCGAGCAGGTGCTGGCGCCCATGGATCGTCAAGGACCACTGGGACTCACCGATGACGACCAGGCTGGCAGGGAGCACAGGACCGTCGTCGATCGTGACGCGGAATCCGTGATCGACGCCGCGGACGCTGACCGAATGGCGGCCGGGGCGGCCTACCAGTTCGATCTCGCACGTGGTCGACGCTCGGTCGTGGTGTCGCCATCCGGCCAGTGCGCCCCAGGCGGCGTCGCCGGCCGCATGTGGGCGGAGCCGCCACAGGGCGAGTGCCGCCAGCGCCACCTCTGGCTGCGCCGACGCCGTGAGCGAGTCGAGGCGCCGCTCCACGAGCCCCGTGTCGATGCGGCCGGCGACGACGTCGGGGTCCGCCAGCAGACTCCGCAGGAATCCGATGTTCGTGGTCACGCCCAGCACCGCAGTGCGCGCCAACGCCTGATCGAGACGACCGAGCGCCTGCGAGCGGTCGCTGCCCCATGCGATCACCTTCGCCAGCATCGGGTCGTAGTCGGACCCGATCACCGAACCGGTGTCGATTCCCGAGTCGACTCGCACCCCGTCACCCGACGGCTGGCGATATCGCAGGACGCGCCCGCCCGTGGGCAGGAACCCACGCTCGGGGTCCTCGGCGTAGACCCGCGCCTCGATGGCGTGGCCCGTGGCCACCAGATCCTGCTGGGCAAACGGCAGCGGCTCCCCCGCCGCAACGCGGACCTGGAGTTCGACCAGGTCGAGCCGGTGGATCAGTTCGGTCACGGGGTGCTCGACCTGCAGGCGCGTGTTCATCTCCATGAAGAAGAACTCGTCGGGCCGATCGGCCGACACGATGAACTCGACGGTGCCGGCCCCGACGTAGCCGCAGGCCCGCGCCGCCTCGACCGCTTGGGCGCCCATCGATGCCCGTGTGGTCGGCGTCAGCATCGCTGACGGCGCCTCTTCGATGATCTTCTGGTGGCGGCGCTGCAGGCTGCACTCGCGTTCGCCGAGGTGCACCACGTTGCCGTGCGCGTCGCCGAGCACCTGGATCTCGATGTGACGCGGATTGGCGACGAAACGCTCGACGAGCAGCGTGTCGTCGCCGAAGCTGCCACGCGCCTCGCGCCGGGCCGAGGCGATCGCCTCGTCCAGATCGTGCTCGACCTCGACGAGGCGCATCCCCTTGCCGCCGCCTCCGGCCGACGGTTTGATCAGCACCGGGAACCCGGTCGCGATCGCTGCCGCCCGCAGCCCGGCGTCGTCCAGACCGGCGCCGTCCGAGCCGGGCACGACCCGCACGCCGGCGGCGGCGACGGTGGCCTTGGCGGCGATCTTGTCGCCCATCGCCTCGATCGCCGCCACGGGCGGGCCGATGAAGACGATCCCGTGCTCGGCGCAGGCTCGCGCCAGCGCCGGGTTCTCGGACAGGAACCCGTATCCGGGGTGGATCGCTTCGGCACCGGTTTCGAGGGCGGCGCCGATCACGGCATCGACCGACAGGTAGCTGTGGCGTGCGGCGGCCGGCCCGATCCGCACCGAGTGATCAGCAGTACGCACGTGCAGCGCCTGCTGGTCGGCATCGGAGTACACGCCCACGGAGCGAATCCCCATCGCCCGCAGGGTCCGCATCACGCGAACCGCGATCTCTCCGCGGTTGGCCACCAACACCGTGCAAAATGGTGTGTCCATCAGGTCACATCCGGAACACGCCGAAGGCGGGGTCGTCGAGTGGTGCGCCGCCGACGGCACCGAGCGCGAGGCCCAGCACGTCACGGGTCTGGTCGGGTTCGATGATGCCGTCGTCCCACAGCCGGGCCGTGGCGTAATAGGGGTTGCCCTGCCGCTCGTACTGGTCGCGGATCGGTACCTTGAACGCCTCCTCGGCATCGGCCGACTCGAACTCGCCGCGCACGGTGGCCAGCACCGATGCCGCCTGCTCCCCGCCCATCACCGAGATCCGGGCGTTGGGCCACATCCAGAGAAACCGTGGCGAGTACGCACGGCCACACATCGAGTAGTTCCCGGCCCCGAACGACCCACCGATCACCACGGTCAGCTTGGGCACCCGACACGTGGCGACCGCGGTCACCATCTTGGCGCCGTGCTTGGCGATCCCGCCCGCCTCATAGGCGGCACCGACCATGAAGCCACTGATGTTCTGCAGGAACACCAGCGGAATCTTGCGTTGATCGCAGAGCTCGATGAAGTGGGCGCCCTTCATGGCGGATTCGCTGAACAGCACGCCGTTGTTGGCGATGATGCCGACGGGGTGCCCCCAGATCCGGGCGAAGCCGGTCACCAGGGTGGCCCCGTAGCCGGCCTTGAATTCGCTGAACCGTGAACCGTCGACGAGTCGGGCGATCACCTCGCGAACGTCGTAGGGGTGGCGAGAGTCGATCGACACGACCCCGGTCAACTGCGCCGGGTCGACGCTCGGAGGCTGCGGGTCGGCAACCTCCCAAGGGGGTACCGCGGTGGGCGGCACGGTGGCCACGATGTCGCGCACGATCTGGAGCGCATGTCGGTCGTCGTCGGCGAGGTGGTCGACCACCCCCGACACCCGACTGTGCAGATCGCCTCCGCCGAGGTCCTCGGCCGTGACGACCTCACCCGTGGCGGCCTTCACGAGCGGCGGACCACCGAGGAAGATCGTGCCCTGGTCGCGCACGATCACCGCCTCGTCGCTCATCGCCGGGACGTACGCCCCGCCGGCGGTGCACGAGCCGAGCACGGCGGCGATCTGAGCGATCCCCTTGGACGACAGCTGGGCCTGGTTGTAGAAGATCCGGCCGAAGTGATCCCGGTCGGGGAACACCTCGTCCTGGGCGGGGAGGAACGCCCCGCCTGAGTCGACCAGATAAATGCACGGAAGGCGATTCTGCAGGGCGACCTCTTGCGCCCGCAGATGCTTCTTGACCGTCATCGGGTAGTAGGTGCCGCCCTTCACCGTGGCGTCGTTGCACACGATCATGCACAGCCGGCCCGACACGCGGCCGATGCCGGTCACGATGCCCGCCGCAGGTGCCTCGTCGCCGTACATGCCATTGGCGGCGAGCGGCGAGAGCTCCAGGAACGGCGATCCGGGATCCAGCACCGCATCGACCCGGTCACGCGGCAGCAGCTTGCCGCGTTCCACATGGCGTCGCCGAGACGACTCCGATCCGCCGAGCGAGGTGACCGATGCACGCTGGCGAAGGTCGTCGATCAGTACCCGGAACGCGTCCTGGTTTTCCACGTATGACTGGCTCGTGGGGTCGCACGAGGAGTTCAGCGCAGGCCACGAGTCCATGGCCCCTCACCTTAACGCGGACTCAGGTCCGGCGAACGGACGAGCGGGCGGCCAGGTCCTGCGGATCCGCACCGCGCATGTGAACGTTCGTCTGGCCGAACTCGACCGAAGCGCCGCCGCGTCGCCTGAGGCTACGTTCAGGTGCGGGACGTTCCGAGACAATGCGTAAGGTGCGGGACGCTATGCACGCCGTCCACATTCGCGACGTGGGGCCCCGTGACGGCCTCCAATCAGAGGCACCCGTCGCTGTGGAGCGACGCGCTGCGTTGGCGTCAGCGCTGGCCAGTGCAGGACTGAGCGATGTCGAGGTGGCCTCGTTCGTGTCACCCAAAGCGGTGCCGTCGATGGCCGACGCCGATCGTGTGGTGGTGTCGCTGCGTCGAGACACCGATGTGACCTGGTGGGCGCTCGCACCCAACGCCCGCGGCACGGCAGCTGCGATCGCCGCTGGAATTCGTCACATCACGCTCACGATCTCGGCGTCCGACACGTACAGCCGCAAGAACGTCGGACGCTCGACCGACGAGGCCCGAGCGGCATTGTCGGAGATCGCCGACGTCGTGGCCCGCGCCAGCACACCGATCGAGCTCGATGTGGTCGTGTCGTGCGCGTTCGGTTCGCCGTTCCACGATGTCGCCGACCCGGCGCCGACCCGGTCGATCGTGGCGCGCACGCTCGACACCCTTCCCGGCGCCCGCATCACGCTCGCCGACACCACGGGGACGGCCACACCGCGCCGGATCCGCGAGGTGGTGGCCGCACTCCCCCACGCCGTGCTGGATGACCTGGGCCTGCACCTCCACGACACTCGTGGCACCGCCCTCAGCAACGCTCTGGCGGCGATCGAGTTCGGGGTCACCCGCTTCGACACGGCGGTCGGGGGGCTGGGCGGCTCGCCGTTCGCTCCCGGTGCCGGCGGCAACCTCGCCACCGAAGACCTGGTGCTCATGCTCCACGACCTCGGCGTCGACACCGGGATCGATCTCGATGCGCTGCTGTCGGTCAGCGAGTCGTTGCCCGGTCTGATCGGCCATCCGGTCCCGAGCAGGGTCAGCGCAGCGGGTCCGCTGCCCCCGTTCGGCGAGATCGCCGGGCGATGAGCCGGCGCCGTCGCGAGATCCTGGACATCGCTGCCGTCCTGTTCGCCGAGCGCGGGTTCGCCAACGTCACGGTGGACGAGATCGGCGAGGCGGCCGGTGTCAGCGGCCCGGCGTTGTACCACCATTTCGCCAGCAAGGAAGCACTGCTCGGCGAAATGCTGGTCGCCATCAGCCGCAGCCTGCTCGACGGTGCACGTGCGCTGGCCGACGAATCCGACCCGGACGACGTCGTCGAGGCGCTGATTCGATTCCACGTCGACTTCGCCACCTCTCAAACTGCCTTGATCGTGGTGCATTTCCGCGATCTGGTGCATGCATCGCCCGGTGATCAGGCCACCGTGAGGGCGCTCCAGGGTCGATACGCCTCGGTCTGGACCGGTGCGTTGCGGCACCGGTTCCCCGATCTGGGCCGTCGTACGGCCGAATCGATCGTGCACGCCACGTTCGGGCTGATCAACTCCACCCCGTTCAGCGGTCGCGTCGGTCAAGGCGAACTCGGCGACGTGTTGCAGGCGATGGCGCTCGCGGCGCTCTCGGCCGGGGCCGACGCCCAGAGCGCTTCGCTCCCGCTGCTCTAGTGTGAGCCACATGGCCGAGATGCGATTCGATCGAACGATGAGCGACGCCGAGGCGCTGATGTGGCGACTCGAGAAGGATCCCCACCTGTCGTCGATCTTCGCCACCGTGACGGTCCTCGACCGCGCCCCCGACTTCGATGCCTTCCGCCGCCGGATGGAACGCGCCAGCTGGGGTGTGCGGCGTCTGCGCCAGCGGGTCTCGCCGACGCCTGCCAACATCTCCCCTCCGGTCTGGGTCGAGGATCCTGACTTCGACATCGACCACCACGTGCGCAGGATCGCCTGCCCGAAGCCGGGCACGCTTCGCCAGGTGCTCGACATGGCGTCGTTGATCGTCGCCGACCCCTTCGATCGCACGCGTCCGTTGTGGTCGTTCGTGGTGATCGAAGGCATGCGCGGCGGCAAGGCTGCGGTGATCCAGAAGATGCATCACACGATCACCGATGGTGAACGTGGCGTCGAGTTGTCGCTGCAGTACCTCGATTTCGAACGCGACGCTCCGGAGCCGCCACCGTTCCCGGTGACCGACGACGTCGAAGACGACGGACAGATCAGTTCGCTCGAGGCCGTCCGCGAGTTCGTCGCCGGTGGCCTCAGGTTGCCGATCGGTATCGCCAAACAGGTCCGCGACCTGCTGGCCGACCCGTCGGGCATCCCCGATGCCTCGAGCGCCGCAGCCAGGACCTTCCGTGGAGTCGTCTCACAGCTGTCCGACACCGAAGGTGCCCATTCCCCACTGTGGACGCAGCGTTCGCTGCAGCGTCGCGTCCAGACCGCACGGGCACCGTTCCGGGCGACCAAGGATGCCGCCAAACGGTTGGGTGGCACGCTCAACACGGCCTTTCTCACCGCCGCCGCCGACGCCGCCTCCGCCTACCACATCGAGATGGGGACACCGGTCGAGTCACTGCGCGCCAGCATGGCGATCTCGACCCGCACGGCGGAGTCGGGGGCCAACGCGTTCTCGGTGGCACGGCTGATCGTCCCCACGTCGGAGATGCCGATCGCCGAGCGCTTCCTGGCGATCCACGAGGCCACGCTGCTGGCGCGTGAGGCCAACAAGAGCGCCGGGCTCGACACGATCGCCAAGGTCGTGTCGACACTGCCGACCTCGTTCATCACCCGGCTCGCCCGGCAGCAGGCGCAGACCGTGGATTTCGCCACGTCCAACGTGAAGGGTTCCCCGGTCCCGTGCTACATCGCGGGGGCACAGCTGCTTGAGATCTATCCGATCGGCCCGCTCGGTGGCGTGGCGTTCAACCTCACCCTGATGTCGTACCTCGGCAGTCTCGACATGGCATTGAACATCGACACTGCCGCTGTGAGCGACCCAGAGTTGCTGGGCCGCTGTCTGGAGCGCTCATTCAAGGCGCTCGCCCGGGTGTGATGGGCTCTGGTCAGCGAGTGAGCAGCATGCGAACATCGAGCAGGAGATCGGCGACTTCGCCGGTCGACACCAACTCGCGCTGCAACATCTGCGCGAGTGCCTGATCAATGATGCTGACCGCCTCGGCAACGACTGCTTCACGCGGCGCTTGATCGGCGACGGGTGACTCGACTGTCGGCACGGTGGTGATCTGATCGGTCATCGATGGTCACGGTATCCGCGAAACCGGCGTCGCGCGCGTACCCCCGCCAACGACCCGCGTGACAGCGCGACCACGTACCATCATTCGCATGGATCTCTCCGGCAACCACGTCGTCGTCACTGGAGCTGCAGGAGGGATCGGGTCGGCCCTGGCGCAGGCGTTCCACGCCGCCGGAGCGCGGGTCACCCTGTCGGATCTGCACGGTGCCGGGACGGTCAGCGAGGCGTTGCACGGATCGGTCAGCGTGGCCGCCGACTTGTCGACCGAGCAGGGCACGATCGATCTGATCCGCCAGGCCGAAGCCGCACTCGGTCCGATCGACCTGTACTTCGCCAACGCAGGCGTGGGTCTGGGCACCGACCCGATGGACGACGAGCGGCTCTGGGACCTGTCGTTCGCCGTCAACATCCATGCCCACCGATGGGCAGCCAGACAGCTGATCCCGGGATGGTTGGAACGCGGGGACGGCTACTTCTGCTCGACCGCCTCGGCAGCGGGGCTCCTGGCACAGATCGGCTCCGCTCCGTACAGCGTCACCAAACACGCCGCCGTGGCGTTCGCCGAATGGCTGTCCATCACGTACGGCTCACGCGGCATCCGCGTGTCGTGCCTGTGCCCACAAGGCGTGAACACCGACATGATCAAGATGGGCGATCAGCTCGGCGACGGCGGCAATGTGGTTCGACAGGTGGGCGTGGTCCTCGAACCGGCCGACGTCGCTGCCACCGTGCTCCAGGCGATCGACGACGAGCGCTTCCTGATCCTGCCGCACCCCGAGGTCGCCGAGTACATGGCGCTGAAGGGCTCGGACCCGGCCCGCTGGCTGGGCGGGATGCGCAAGCTGCAGCGTCGCGTGGTCGGATACTGACGATCGATGTCGAACCCTGCGGCTGACGCAACGCTCGTCGCCGTCGGTCTGCGACCCGGCGAGGCGATTCGGTTCCGGCGCCAGGATGCCGGGCGTTGGTTGGTGGGCAGGGTGCTCCGGATCGAACCGGACGGCAGCGTGACGCTCCACGACCCCGATGGGGCAGCGCGATCGCTGCGCCCCGAACGCGTCCAGGTCCGCCGCCCTGGTGGGCGCGGACGGCTCGTGTGGCGAACGGTCAGCGAGGTGGCGCTGACGTGGGAACAGCTCGAACTGTTCGGGTCGTGAGGCCTGGCCGAAATGTGTCAGACAGGCGAGCTTCCGGTACAGACGTTTCACCAGATCGGGTAAGGTCGAGCGGGTGACCGGTCCCACACCCGCCCCTTCGAAACACGGCGAGATCGCCGCCGCCTCGCTCGACCAGCGTTCCGGTGCTGCCGGCCCCAGCGTCGCTCCGGACGGTCGCCGGCTCGCCTGGGTCGTGGCGACCGTCGACCTCGACGAGAACATCACCCGCAGCAGGGTGTGGCTGGACGGGGCGCCGGTGACCGCCGGGCCGCACGACCACTCACCGGTCTGGTCCCCCGACGGTCACTGGCTGGCGTTCGTGAGCCGCCGCGGCGAACAGCAGGGTGATTCCACGTTGCACGTGATGCCCGTCCACGGGCCGGGCGAGGTTCGCACCGTGTGCACGATGCCAGACGGTCTGGATGACCTGGCGTGGTCGCCAGACGGTCGCTGGCTGGCATTCATCAGCCGCACCCGCGACGCCCGCTACGAGGCCAAGGACGTGCGGTGGCAGGCGCCACGCAAGATCGAACGGTTCTTCTCCCGCCTGAACGGCGAGAACTGGGTCTTCGACCGCCCCAAGCACGTGTACGTCGTCGCCGCCAACGGGACCGGCAAGCCGCGCAACCTGACCCCGGGCGAGTTCCAGCACGGCGGCCTGGCCTGGCTCGGCGACTCGTCGGGCGTGATCACCTCGGCCCAACGGCACGACAGCTGGGACCGCGATCTGTGCAACGACCTGTACCGAGTCGGGCTCGACGACGTCGATCACCGCCCTCACTTCCCAGACCGGCACGTACGTGATGCCGTCGGTGTCGCCCGACGGCAGGCACATCGGCTTCCTCGGCAACGACGGCAGCGACATCTATCCACAGAACGTTGCGGTCGGCGTGATGGCGGTCGACGGATCCGACCGGCGCTGGATCAGCACGTCACTGGACCGGACGTTCCTGCCCACGTCCGGCGTGGTCGCTCCCGTCTGGACGAGCGACCAGACCCTCCTGGCGAGCGCCGAGGATCGGGGCCAGACGCACCTGTACGAGTTGCACCTCGACGGCCTGCCACCGCGCCGGGTCACGACCGGGCCGATGTCGGTCACCGCCCACCACGCCGCCGGCGGAACCGTGGTCACCACCCAGACCACCGTCCACACGCCCGCCGACGTCTGGGTCGACCGAGGGGACGGACCCGTTCGCCTCACCGAGCTGAACGCCCCACAGCTCGGATGGGAGCGGTTCGCGGCACCGTGCAGCGACGGCAGCGACGAGATCGACGCATGGATCATGCGTCCGGTCGGCTTCGACCCGGAACAGCGGTACCCGTTGCTGCTGAACGTGCACGGTGGACCGTTCACGCAGTACGGCGAGAGCTTCTTCGACGAAGCACAGATGCAGGCCGCAGCCGGATTCGTGGTGCTGATGAGCAACCCACGCGGCGGCAGCGGACGACACACCGGCTGGGGCCAGGCGATCATGGGGCCCAAGCACACCGAGCGGCCCGGCACCGGATGGGGATCGGTCGACGTCGACGACGTGATCGCCGTGGTCGACACGGCGCTCGAGCGCTACCGGTTCTGCGACCCCGAACGTGTCGGCATGCTGGGCGGGAGCTACGGCGGCTACATGGCGACCACGCTCGCCGCCCGTTACGGCGACCGTTTCAGAGCGATCTGCAGCGAGCGCTCGGTCAACAACCTGCTGCTCGAGGAGTGGTCGAGCGACATCGGCACGATGTTCCGGATCGAACACGGCCCCGACCCGGTCAGCGACCCTGCCGAGTATCTGCGCATGTCCCCCAGCCAGTTCGGCACGCGACATCACCGTGCCGATGTTGATCCTGCACTCCGAGGAGGACTACCGCTGTCCGATCAATCAGGCCGAGGAGCTCTGGATCACGCTGCGCCTGCTCGGGCGCGACGTCGTGTTCTACCGGTTCCCCGGCGAGAACCATGAGCTCTCTCGCTCGGGCTCGCCGATCCATCGCCGGATGCGGGCCGAGATCATCCTCGACTACTTCGCCGAGCGGCTGGCGCCGGCGGGGTGACCCGGATCACGCCGCTCGGCTGATCGCGCAATCGTTGTCGCCGACGGTCGGATTGGCGGGGGCTGCGATGCTGATCCCGCCACCCAGCGTCTGCTGGCACGTGGTGCCGCTGATCGAGCCGGCGGTGTCGTCGGCGTACGAGATGTTGGTCAGGGCGATGTCCTCGAGCACGGTGCCGCGGATCTCCGGTGCCGCCCGATCGGAGAGCTGGATGCCGAACACCAGTCCGGCCACGAGGTTGTCGATCGCTCTGCCGCCGGCGTCGTCGCGGTAGATCAACCCGTACACCCCGGCGCCACGCAACTCGTTGCCGTTCAGGAACGGCTGTGCCGACTCACCGACCTGGACGGCGATGTTGCCGTTGCGCACGATCGTGTTGCGATGCAACTCGCCACGCGCCGACCCACCGTAGACCACGCCGGATTCCGTGCTGTCGGACACGATGTTGCCGTCGAGATAGGGAGCCGCACGATCGATGATCTGCATCCCCACGCCCTGCCGGGTGATGGTGTTGAACGCCGCGCTCCCGGTGGCGTCCTCACGAAAGACGATGCCGGCCGAGCCCGTATCGATCGAGTTGCGGGCGAGCGACGGGGCCGAGGTACCTCCCACGACGATCCCGACCGCATCCGGCGCCGCGATCCGATTGTCGTCTGCGGACCCACTTGACGACTCACCGAACAGGATGCCGGCGGTGGAGTTGCCATCGAGGTCGTTGTCCGCCATGTCGGCGACCGACGAACCCCCGACCTGCACGGCGATCCCGCGCCCGGACACCGTGTTGCCCGAGACGGTCGCCGTCGAGGTCTCGATCAACGAGATGCCGACGGTTCCCGCACCGCTGACCGTGTTGCCCGTGATCTCGGCGTGGGCCGTCCCGCCGACCTGGATCGCGATGTCGGGCACGTCGACCACGGCGTTGTCGGCGAGGGTGGCGGTTCCCGCTTCGGAGATGCCGATCGCGACCCCGGTGGCCCCGGTCACCAGGTTGCCCGAGAACGTCACGATCGACGTTCCACCGGCTTGGACGGCGACCCCGTCGTCGGTGAACGTCGTCCGCTCGATCGTGGGCTGGGCCGTCTCGGTCACCAAGACCCCCACCGGCTGGCCCGTGATCGTCGAATCCGTGATCGACGGCGCCGCCGATCCGCCTACTTGCACACCGATCTGACCGCTCGTCGAGACGGTCGATTCGGTGATCGAGATCGTGGTGGTTCCGTCGACCGACACGCCGACGCTCGTGTTGGCCCGGATCGTCGACTCGGTCACCGTCGGGGTCGTGGCGTCACCGGCCTGGATGCCGATCGAGTTGCCCTCGATCGTGGTCTGGCCGACCGTACCGCCGGCGGCGGCGGTGTAGCACAGGCCACATCCACCGTTGCTGCTGATGGTCGAGTTGGTGATCTGCGGTTGGGCGGTCCCGGTCGCCAGCACGCCCGCCGCGGCATTGCCCGTGATGACCGTGTCGTCGATCGACAGCAGCCCGGCTCGTTCGTCCTGTGTTCGTTCCGGGAAGCCGTCGAGCGGCTCGAAGGCGTACACGACCCCGTGTCCGCCGCCCGACGCCGTGTCGGCCGACGTGCCGCCGGTGATGACGGCATGGCTGATCGCGACCGGGCCTTCGATGGCCAGCAACACGGACGCCTCCGACTCCCCTGCATGCTCGACGGTCATCCCCGTCAGCTCGAACCCACCCGGGCCGACGAATGCGAGCGCGGCGCCCTCGGCGCTGGACCGAAGGGTGGTCTGATCGGCTCCCGCACCCTCGAATCGGACCCCGATGTCGATCACGATCGGATCGGCGTACTCGTAGTCGCCGGCGGCGAATCGGATCGTCGACCCGTCGCCAACCTTGGCCAACACGGCCATGAGGTCGTCCTGCGGATCGACGTCCACCGTGCTCGGGCGCTGATCGCGTGCGATCGTCGTCGTCGGCACGGGCTGAGGCGGACCGAGCAACGGTCCGAGGCCGCGCAGGGCGGCCACGATCGCGCTGCCGACCTCCCCTGATCCTTCCAACTCGTCGATCCCTGCCGCCAGGTTGTCCTGCATCTTGGTCGGGTCACAGCCGACGTCGACGGCGGCCTGTGCGACGGCCACCACCTCCTTCTGGACGCTTGCCACGTCGGGCGGCGGATCGATTGCGTTCCACTCCTCGGCGGTGAGCTCCGAGTACTGGTCGACGAATGCCTGCAGGGGTTCGACGGCACGGCGCGCCTCGGCCTCGCAGTCCGCCGTCGACGGCACGGTGGTCGTGGTGGTCGTGGCGGGTGCGGTCGTGGTGGTCGTTCCGGCGATGGGGTCAGACGAACATGACGCCAACACCAGGACGGCCACAGCTGTTGCGATCGGACGCCGGATGTCTCCGACCTTACCGAATGACGCCGGCGCGACGTCGACGCAGCGTCAACACGGCCAGACACGACCACAGCAGCGGCCACCACACGGCCGGCCCGGCGTCGTGACCCGACGGCGCCGGGCGCAATCCGGACAGCGGTTCGGGCACGGCGGCAATCCGGCGCACGACCGAGATGCAGCGCTGAAACGGCCCTCGCTGCGACCGCCGTGCGGATGGTCACCGCCGTGTCGCGACCGGCGACGACCGTTGCCGTGAGCGGACGCGCCACGGCAGCGAACCACGCTGATGTCTGGACGATCGACGGGAGCACGAGCTCGGCCGAGGCGTCGACGGATCCCGGATCCGGGATCGTTCGTTGCCCGGGGGCGAACCGGTCAGCCGCCAGACCGCGATCACCGTGTTCGAGGCCGAGCACGTGCCCGAGTTCGTGGGCGAGCACCGTGACGAGGTCGATCCTGCCGCTCGCGACGGGACCGGCCACATCGGTCGACCAACCCCAACCGGCGGCGTCGACGTCGATCCAGATCGTGCGCCCGTCGAGCGAGGTCTGGGCGAGCAGATCGAACGGCAGGTCGACGATCTGGACGTCGATGGCCTGGAACAGGCCGGTGGGAACCGCCCAGCCGGCGGCAGCGGCGATCAGGGCCGGTCGGATCTGATCGGGGTCGATCGACGAACCGCCGGTGCCGATCTGCGTGGCCCGTGCCGCTCCGTCGTCGTCGATGATGGTGACCACGCCCTGACCGTCGAGGATCGCAGCGTTGACCGGGCTGACCAGTTCGACGCTGAACGTCTCGTTACCCTCCCGCGTCCGGTCGCCGAGCACCCGGATCGTCACGGTGGCGCTGGTCTGCCCTGCGGCGATCGTGAGCGTGGTGGTGAGACCGCGGTAGTCGCTGCCGTTCACCGCCGTGCCGTCGACCGTTCGGACCGTCACGCTCACACTCGACGTCGACGGACGCGACAGGCTGATCGTGACGACGACGTTGATCTGGCCGGCGTTGCCTTCCAACACCGACACGTCGTTCACGCTCAGACTCGGCAAGACGTTGTCGTTGTCGGCGATGGTGGCGGTGGCCGAGGCCGGGCTGGTCGTCAGGTAGTCGGTACCGGCGGCCACCGTCACCACGATCGATTCGCTCACCTCGGGGGCCGTGTCGTCGACCGGGGTGAGTGTCAAGGTCGCTGTCGCCACGCCGGCGGCCAGCGTGACGGAGCGGGTCGTGGCGTTCCACGTGCCGCCGCTGATCGAGCTCACGACGTAATCCGCTGCGTAGGTCGCGGTACCGCCGAAGTTGAGCCCGATCGTGAGCGCACCGGAGAGGTTGGCGGACCGTGTGATGGTGAACGTGACGACGTCGGTGCCGGGCTCGCCACCCGACGCATCGGCGCTCGTGATCGACACCAGCGGTGCAGCGTCGTCGTTGGTGATCGTGACCGTCACGGTGGCGGTCCCGATCGCCACGCCCACGGCGTTGCTGAGCTGGATCGCGAACTGCTCGTTGGCTTCGTACGAGGCGTCGCCGTTCACCGTCAGGAAGACATCGGCGACGGTCTGTCCGGCGGCGAACGTCACCGTTCCGGTCGCCCCCACGTAGTCGCTCCCCGAGGTGGCCGTGCCGTCGACGGTGGCGTAACGCACCGACGTCGTGCCGCTGGCGGCCGAGTCGAGGCGGAACACGAGGTGCACGCTGGTCGCCCCAGCGGCACCCTCGGTGACCACGACGTTGGCGACCGACACCGTGGGCGTGGTGGGGACGTCGTCGTTGGCGATCGTGACGACGGCCGTGTTGTCGACGATCACCGCTCCGGCCGCCCCGGTGAGCCGCACGAGGAAGGTCTCGTCGCCCTCGAACTGGGCGTCGCCGCTGATCGTGATCAGGACCGTCAACGACGTCTGCCCAGCGGCGAACTGCAGGGTGCCCGAGGTGGCGATGTAGTCGCTGCCGGCGGTGGCGGTGACGTCGACGGTGTCGTACTGGATCGCCACGGGGGTGGCGGCCGGAGCCGAGAGCGTGACCGTGACGGCCACGGTCCGGGTGCCGCCGGTGCCCTCGACGACGCTCACGTCACCGACCGTCGCCGTGGGCAGCGCCGCACCACGCAGGTCCGGGTCGTCGGTTGCAATCGTCAACGATCGGAACGTTGCGGCACCGCCCCGCGTCAGCAACCCGACGTCGCCGTCGTTGAGCAGCGACGTGTAGCTGGTGGAGAGCGCCTGGGTGCCGTCGACGAACATCGTCACGACGTTGGCGGTCAGCACCAACCGAACGGTGTGGTCGATGCTCGGGTCGATCGCCAGCGTGGCGATCGCGTCGACGACCCACATCCCGCCGGCGAAGTGCCCGATCATGACCTGGCCGGTGGCAGCCGAGATCACGGCGAACTTGAAGCGTGCCGGGCCGGCAGCATCGAACGCGATGCCTGCAGTAGCTGCGCTCCGCAGCACGGTGGTGACCTCCAACCTGGCGCTGGCGGCGACGTCGAAACGGGTCAGCGTGACGGCCGGGAGGCCGGCGCTCGGCGAGCCGATGGCGTCACCGTTGGCGATGCTCCAGATGCCACTGCCGGCGATCAGGTTGGTCGATCCGGCGAAGTCGTCGGTGACCGACAGGGTGATCTCCGGTGTCGGCGCCTGCACCGTGAACGACGTGATCCCACCCACGCTCTCGACCGAGCCGAGTCCCATGTAGCCGTCGGTGAGCGGATCGACGAAGCCGATCTCGGGGCGGGTCGGGTCGATCAGGGTGGCGTCGAACAGATACGACACGACCTCCACGCCGTCGACGAAGACACGCAGCAGTGTGGCTTCGACCCGCACGGTGACCTGGTAGGTGCGGTTGTCGAGCAGTTGCATCGGGCGCTCGGCGAGCACCATCCAGCCTGCCGCCGTGCGGCGGCCGATCTGGACCTTGTCGTTGGCGGTGTCGATCCCGGCGAACTTGAAGTCGGTCGCGTGCTGGTAGTCGAGGACCACGTAGGCGTTGGACTTGAACCCGGCTTTGGCCTTGTCGACGAACATCTTGGCCACGATCTCGAACGTCGACGGGAGCCATGCGTCGAGGTAGAACACCGACACGGCGTCGCTGCTGCGGGTGGCGGCCGACTGGTACGACCCGTTGGCGACGGACCACGTGCCGGTCACCGGGACGAACAGGTTGGCAGCGGTCGTGAAGGTCTCCTTGCCCTTGATGTCCTTGGCGCCGGGGTCGTGGCCGGGTTGGGGATCGTCCGGACCGCCGGTCTGGTCCTGCCAGAACGGGTCCTTCTGGATCACGATCGCCGCTTCGCCGTACGGCTCGCCGTTCCGGGCGTCGGTGCTGAGCGAATCGTTCGGTCCGCGGCTGCGGTCGGCGCCGTCGGCCCGCGACAGCGCATACAGCCAATCGCGCAGCGCCGGCGCGTTCTGGCGGCTGATCGTGAAGGCGCCGAACGGAGCGAACGGCACGACGTAGCTGTTGAACTCGCCGACCCAGTCGATCAGACGGTCGATGCCCGTGTTGGCGATCAGCACGTCGCGGCCGGCGCCGCCGTAGGCCACGTCGGCGTAGGAGACGGCGGCGCTCGGCGACTGATCGGGCGAGTCGTTGGCGTACGGGTCCGGGGTGGCGCCCTGCAGATGTGCGGTGTCCGGGACCGAGTTGAGGTCGTCGTCGGCCTGCAGCAAGTCGTCGCCCCAACCGCCCCACAGCCGGTCGTAGCCCGTGCCGCCGACGATCCAGTCGTCGCCGGCGTCGCCGAAGATCGTGTCCTTGCCGTCGTCGATCAGGCCGGCGACCGTGCTGACGCTGGCGAAGTTGAGCAGCCAGTCGAGGTGGCCGGTCGCTGTGTTGGTGGTCAGGCCGCCGCCCAGCACCACGGGCGCCCCGCCCTGGGTGTACAGCATGACCTTGCGCCACGGGTTGAACTCGTCGTAGGCGTCGAACTCGTTCGCCTGGCCGGTCTGACCGGCGCCGGTCGTGCGGTTGAAGCGCAGGATGTCGCCGAGTTCGTAGGTCCACATCAGGTCCGTGCGAGTCGCCATGGCGGCGATGATCCGCACCAGCACGGCGATCGGGTCGCGTCCGTTGTCGTAGTACAACGCCAGCGCCTCGGCGCCCGACAGGGCGTCGTCGCCGACCCCACCGTGGATGAAGTCGTTGCCCCGGCCGCCGTACACGATGTCGTTGTTGCCGATCCAGAACGGCACCAGATCGGCTTCCTTGCGGAGCTCGTTGGCGACGTAGATGTCGGCGCTCTGCATGCCCCCGGGCAGGGCGATGTTGGTCTGGACGTTGGGCGTCGTCACGCCCCACAGGACCTCGGTCTGGCCGTTGCGGCTGGTCGACAGCAGGCCGTCGTCGCCCAGGATGCCGTCGATCCCCGTGCCACCAGAGATCCAGTCCCAGCCGGCGTTGCCGTAGATGTCGTCGTCCTGACCGTCGCCGAACAGGGTGTCGGTGCGGCTCATGCCGTAGATCGTGTCGTCGCCGCCCTCACCGTGGATGACGTCACCGCCACCGATGTTGGTGACGGCGGCGTTGACCCCGACGGTGACGGCCGGCGAGGGGTCGCCGGTCTCGGCGGCGTCGGCCGACACGTACGGCTCGCCCTTGGGCGAGTAGTCGAGCAGGCCGACGACGCGCGGGATCAGCTTCACCGTGCTGCTGTAGCCGAACGCCGCACTGTCGTAGGTGAACGCCTGGAAGGCGGACCGCACGCCGCTGGCGGCGGTCACGGTGATCCGCGTGATCCGGCCGTTGTCGCCGAGGATCGTGTCGGCGTCGCGTGCATGCCCGTCGGCCGTGGTCCGACCAGCGTCGTCGAGCGTGATCCGGGTGCCGGCGCCGCCGAAGATCCGGTCGACGCCGTCGGGGCGCTGGGCGGGTGTCACGAGGCCGTAGCGGTCGGAGCTGCCGCCGATGATGTCGTCCTGGCCGAGCCCGCCGAAGATCACGTCGGCGCCGCCGCCGCCCTCGATGGAGTCGTCACCGTCGGTGCCGATGCCGTCGAAGTCCTCGACCGACGGTGTCAGGGTGGTGCCGTCGTCGCCGACGGCACGCGTGATCGTGCCGTCGCCCTCGATCACGTCGTTGCCGAGCTGACCGAAGATCATGTCGTTGTCGGCGCCGCCGCTGATCCGATCGTTACCGAACCGGTTCTGCGGGTCGGCCTGGACCGCCGTGTCGTGGTCGAGCAGGGTGATCACGTAGTCGCCCCAGGCCGAGTCGCGGGTGGGGTCGAGCCGGGCCAGGCCGGTCAGGTTCGCCACGATCGTGCCGTCGGCGAGCTTGGTGTAGAGCGTGGAACCCGAGAGGTTCTGGTACCGCAGGCTGACGAACGAACCCAACGTGGCGGTGCGGTCGATCATCACGTTGTCACCGAAGATCAGGTCGCGGGCGCCGTCGCCGTCGAGCGTGTCGGAGTCGGCGCCGCCGATGACGATGTCGTCGTTGGCTCCACCCCGCAGCGTGTCGGCCCCGCCGATCGTGCGGGCGATCGTCTCGATCCGGCGGACCCGGAACACGAGCCCGTTGGCGGCCGAGTACTGCGGATCGGTGAGTGCCCACAGGTTGATGTCGACGTTGTCGCCGACCACCACGTCGTTGCCGTCACCGGACTCGAAGTGGGCCGTGCCACCGTCGCCGGTGTCGCTGCCGAACCCGCCGACGACGATGTCGCTGGCATCGTTGCCGCTGACCGTGTCGTTGCCGCCGAGATGGGTGTCCATCGACGTGATGCGGGTGACGGTGCCGACGCGGTTGGCGCCGACCGTCCACCTCACGAGGGCATGGTCGCCGATCACGATGTCGTCGTTGGCGTCGCCGGTGAGGATCTCGGTCCCGGTCGTGCCGTTGCCGCCGCCGATCAGGATGTCGTCGCCGGTGTTGCCGGCGACTCGGTCGTTGGCGCTTGCGTCGCGCGCCTCGTCGTCGCGCGGCATGCCGTCGTTGCCGACCAGACCGTCGATCGAGTCGAACACCAGGTTGGGATCGCGGACCACGCCATCTGTGAGGTCGCCGGGGCCGCCCCCACCGAGCCGTGCCACCAGTGTGGTTCCGACCAGGTGGTGGACCCTGCCGTTGTCACCGAACAGGATGTCGCTGCCGAGACCACCCCAGATCGTGTCGCTGCCGTCGCCCCCGAACGCCACGATCGGCAACGTCGAGGCCGCCACGGTCGCGCCGCCGACCACGGCACCGTCGGCGTCGATCGTGTCGTCGCCGCTCTGGCCGTTGACCACGAAGAATCCGTCGGCCGAGCTCAGCGATACGTACACGGTGTCGGCGCCGGCGCCGGTGTTGAGCGTGGTCACGGTTCGCAGCGGGGTTCCGGAGGCGTCCGGGGCGAACCGGCCGGACGTCGACGGGTTGGTGGCTGCGGCACGGTTGTGCGTGCCGTCGATCGTGACGGTGTCGTTGCCGCGACCGGTCCAGATCGTGACGCCGCCGGCAAAGTTGCCGCCGGTCGCTCCGGTCTGCGTGTCGGCGCGGAATCCGATCCGGGCCGGCGACAGGCCGGTGATCGTGATCTCGGGCTGGATGTCGCCGGGGGCAGCGGCGGGCACGACGTCGGTGATCGTGGCGACGTCGCCGGTGGTGTCGGCCTCGTCGCTGATCCACAACCGGTGGCGACCGCGACCTGCGTCCAGGTCGAGCCGGCCGAGGATGTCGTCCAGGTGGCCGGAGAGCAGATCGAACCGGCTCGGACCGATCGCGTCCAGGCTGCCCTGGAGACGGGCGTCGAGATCGGCGTCCGACGACACGTAGATCGCCTCGATCTCGTCCATCGGCACCGTGGAGGTGTTGGCCGCATCGAGATGGATGCTGGTGACCGCCGTGGTGCCGCGCACGTTGACGATGTCGGTGCCGGCGCCGAGGTCGATATCGAGCCGCTCGACGTTGGTGTAGAAGATCCCGTCCATCAACGAGTCGATCCGCACCGAGGTGCCCGAGCTGCTGACGACGTTGAAGAAGCCGACGCCCGACCCACCGCGTGCGTCGCGCAGCACACCCTGGAAGTGGACCATGAACACGGTTCCGTCGCTGGTCTCGAAGCGCTCGACCACGATGTCGAGGGCGAACACCGAACCGAGGATCGCCAGCTGGAGTGCGTTCTCGACCTGGTCGGCGGTCATCGAGCGGTTGAGGGCGACCGTGGGCACGGTGCCCGGCACCCGCACGCCGTTGACGGCGAGTTCGACCGTGAAGTCACCGCCGCCCTGCACCGTGATCGTGAGCACGTCGTCGACCACGGCGTCGGTGGTGCCTTCGACGAGCGTCCACACGAAGGCGCCGGGGTCGCCTCCGGTGCGCAACAGCGGCACGTCGCTCCCCGCCAGTGCGCCGACGAATCGCACGGCGAAGCGACGGCTGCCGGCGACCGTCTCGAGCCACTGCACCTGGACGTTGCCGATCAGCGGGCTGAGCGTCTGGAGTGCAGCCAGGATCGCTGCCGCCATCGACGTCTCGTCCGGATTCGCCATCGAGATCAAACCCGAGACGTAGCTGAGATCGGCGGACCCGTTCGAGCCGGGCACCGTGAGCACGAGCGTGAAGCTGCCGATCGATGCGTCGATCTCGACGATCTGGACCTCGTTGGTCGTGCGTGTCGCAGTGCCCTCGGTGCGGGTCGCAGCTTCCGCGGTGGCGGTCGCTCCGGCAGCCGGGATCGAGCCGGTCCCGAGCACCGGGGCCGCCAACGATCCCCCATCGACGGCGATCTGGGCGACGTTCGATCCGGTGAGGCGTCCACGGAATCGCACCACGAAGATGCTCCCGACACCGCTTCCCGCCACCCCGATCTTGTCGACCCGTACGTTGCCGGCCCCGATACCCGCCAGCGCCTCGAGTGCGGACTGGACGTCCGACGCACTCGCGTCGTAGGCCAGCGCACCGGTGGTCTGGCCGCCGTAGGTGAGCCGGAACGTGCCCGCAGAGGCCCGGACGGTGATCGTCTGGACCTCGTTGACGGGTGCCATGTCGAGCCCGTTGATCGTGTGCTTGGCCACGGTGACGACGTTGTCCGCCAGCTCCTGATCGTCGTTGAGCACCAACCGGTCGCTGCCCGCCCCGCCGTCGAAGCTCACCAGGCCGCGGATCTCGTTCACCGTGTCGGTGCCGAACAGGCGGCTGTTGGTGCCCAGGATCACGGTGTCGCTGTCCTGGCCGCCGATGATCGTGAGGTGCCCCTGGGTGGTGCGGACGTACACCAGGTTGCCGTCGGTGAGCCCGTCGCGGTAGCCGTCGCCCAGGTCGATGCGGGTCAGCCCGGCGTGCGTGGAGTCGACGGTGACCGTGTCGGCACCCTGGCCGAGGCGGATGTCGAGTTCCTCGAGGCCGGTGTAGGTGATGCCGCCGGGCTGGCGACGACCACCGATCGTGCGGTCCGGACCCATCCCGAGACCGGTGATCCGGGTTGCCGACAAGGTCATCGCATCGCTGGCGACGGAATCGCCGTTGAACACCGTGAGCGAATCGACCTGTTCGTTCTCGTCGACGAAGAAGTTGTTGCTCTCGTGGGTGATGACGAAACCGCGGAACTGAGCGGTATTCAGCAGGTCGGCCTGGAAGGAACGGTTGATCCGCACGACGATGCGCGTGCCGCCGCCGGGCAGGGCCGTGACGCTGATCACCTGGCGGATCTGGCGGAACAGCGGCCGAGAGTCGGCGTCGAGCATCTCGACCGTGCGCCCGACCAGTTCGATCAGCGGGTCGTGTCGTCCGGGAGCGAAGTCGAGGGTGATCGTGAGCCCGTCGGCCGAGACGCCGGTCACGGTCCCGTCGGCGGGCTTCTGGTCGGTTTCACGGGGCAGCAGGACCGGCGCCGGGATGCCGAGCGAACCGTTGCCACCGGCGCCGTCCACGATCAGCGGTCCACGTACGCCGGTGACGAGATCGAACCGGTGGGCGAACACCTGCGTGTCGCCGCCGTCGACGCGGGTGTCGGCGGCGGCGCGCACGGTCACGGTCTGCGGGATCCACCAGTTGGTGCTGGTGAACTCGACGTACCCGAGGCCGTCGACTGTGAGCTGCACGAACGTGTAGAACACCTCGCCCGTGCTCGTCCTGGTCGCGATCGCGATCGTGCTCACCCGCACGGTGGCGCCGGCGGCGGGAGCTCGCGTGAGCACGATCTGGTAGGTGTCGCTGGTCCAGTCGGGCGCGGTTGCCGGGCAGCCGGTGCAGGCGCTCCACTCGGCGACGTCGGTCGAGCCGTCGCTCTCGAGCACCAGCACGCTCGGCGCGTCGTTGCGGCCCGGGATCACTTCGTTGTCGTCGATGCGGACGTCGATCGTGGGCGTGACGGCGCCCAGGAAGCCGGACTTGAGGTAGCTGTAGGTGACCCGGATCACCCCGGAGCGATAGACCGCTTCACCGGACGCCGACGAACGGAAGGTGAGCACGCTGTCGTCGACCACGAACTCCGTCGACGGCACGGCCACCCCATCGACCGTGACGGTGACACCGGCGATCAGCGGCGAGCCGTCGGCCGACACCGGTGTGCCGGACGGAAGGCCGATCGTGAACACGCCGCCGCCGCCCGAGACGGTCAATGTGGCGGGCACGCTGACCAGTTCGCGCAGCCGGGCGTACACCGTGGCGGCCGAGGCGTTGAACGGGATCCGGCGCGTGCGCTCGCCCCCGACGGTGAGGAAGTAGCTCCCGCCCACGACGCCGGATCCGACGGTGAGCGTGAACAGGCCGGCGCCGGCAGGGACGAACGTGATCGGCGCGCCCGAGATCGGACGCTCGCTGAGCATCACGCTCGACACGTCGAACTCGGCGACGATCACATCGGTGTTGGCCACCGGCACGCCGATGTCGCCGGCACTGACGGTGTGATCGATCACCTCGACGCGTGGGCCCTCGATCACCGCATCGTCGACGGCGGTGACGATGATCGTGACCGGCACGTTCCAGGTCACTGCGGTGAAGGTGAGCGTCAAGGTCGTCTGGCCGTTGAACCGGAGCTGGTTGTCGGCGCTCGAGATCACGATCGTCACAGCCGACGTCGGTTGGCGGGTGAGGACGAGTTGATACGAGTTGGTCGTCCAGGCCGGAGGCGTGGCCGGGCAGCCGGCGCAGCCGGGCGTCCACTCGGCGACCCTGGTGCCGTTGTTGGTGACGAGGACCGCCACCCCGGCGGCGTCGTCGTCGTCGATCGCGACCGCCACCGACCGCACCGGCAGCGAGTCGTACCGGCGGATCTGGTACACGCTGGTGCCGTCGGGGGTAACCGTCCAGGGGCGGCCGACCGTGACCGAGTTGGCGTCGTGGGCCACGATCGTGCGCTTCTGGCCGATGCCGGTGCCGTCGATGATCTCGATCGTCAGACCGGTGAGGTCGAGCCCCGCAAACGCGCCCGGATCGGTGAACGTTGCCGAGCTGACACCGGTGACGAGCACGTCGAGGAATGCGCCGCCGAACATCGGCGTGCCCGAGCTGTCCCGGATCGAGAAGTGCGCTCCGGCGGTGATCGTGACGGGATTCGCCAACACCAACGTGTCGCTGGTCGCCCAGACGATCTTGTTGAGCGTGGCGCCGGCATCGAACGACACGTAGCCGGAGGCGATCAACTGGACACCGATCTCGATGTCGCCGAGCACGCCGAGGTTGGTGTTCCCGGCGGTGATCGAGTTGGTGACGACAATCGCCGGGAGGCCTCGCACGGCATCGTCGAGGGTGATCCGGAACACGTCGCCGAGCTTCGGCGTGGCCGCCGCCCGCCAGGGGTCGCTGACGGTGAGCACGAGCTGCGACCCCACCAACGTGGCTGCCAGGATGCTGGTGCGCACGACGCCACCGGCGGTCACGATCTCGAGCCGGACGCCGCGCAGGTCCCTGCCGGCCAGCGTGCCGGGGGCACCGTCGAGCAGCACGGCAACGGGGATGACGAGCGTGGTCGTGCCGGTCGACGCGTCGGCGGCGACCGATGCGGTGGCGATGTTGCGGCTCAGCACCGAGTGGCTGATGCTCGTGAAGTGCTGACCTTCGGCGGAGGTGTCGTCGAGCGCCGCCAGGTAGACCGTCTGCGGCTGCCACCAGTTGTCGGGGGTGAACACGAGCTGGATCTGGGCGGCTGCTGGCACGAGCAGATGGCTCGCCGATCCGAGGCCACCTGAGAGATCGATCGGCGGATCGTTCTCGGCGGCCTTGAGTTGGACCACCTGCGACACGCCGGGAACGGTCGAGATCACGCTCACGATGTAGGTACGGCCGTCGGTCAACCCGCCGATCGATCCGCCGGTGCCGCGCCGGTCGTACATGACCCGGTCGCCGTTGGCGAACGGCGCAACGCCGCCTGCGAGCGAGATCGTGACGGTGTTGCCGGCGTCGTCGAGAGCGGCGATCGTCCGGAACTGGAAGGCGGTCGTCGACAGGGTGACGGTGCGGGCGCCGCGCGCCTCGTCCTCGGGTGAGAGCTGGTCGACGGCGACGGTGATGATGACGACCCGGTCCGGGCGACTGGTGAGGACGAGCTGGTACGAGTCGAGTCCGGCGACCGTCTGGCCCTCGACGACGTGCGTGTCGCCTGCCGATTGGATCACCTTGACGAACGGCTCGTCGTTGTCGGCGACGTTGGCGTGCAACCCTTCGACCTCGACGCCGAGGAAGGTCGGGTCACTCCCGCTGGTGAGCGTGACGACGTGCTCGATCAGCCCGCTGTGGCCGAGCAGGTCGTTGGTGACGACGGGGTTGGCGTCGCCGCCGACGAAGATCGCGTCGCTGCCCAGCCCGCCCAGCAGTTCGGTGGTGAGGCCGGGGCCGGTGCCGAGCACGTAGAACCGGTCGTCGCCCTCGGCACCGTCGACGGTGAGCTTCTCGACCGCCACGTAGTTGACGTTGAGGCCGGCTCCGAACACGCCGGTCTCGGTGATCACGAAGTCGTCCCCGAACTCGGTGCCCACCACGATCACGGTGTCGAAGCCCTCGCCGCCGTTGATGTTGACGGGGGCGTTCACGGCGTACTGGATCAGGTCCGCCCCGTCGTCGCCGCTGATGTCGACCGAGTCCCGCTCACGCAGGTTGTCCTGCGAGCCGACGAGCGCGAACGCCTTGACGATGAAGGTGTCGTCGCCGAAGCCACCGTTCAGGTTGAGCGTAGCCAGGTTGTGGAACACCACGAACAGGTCCTCGCCCGAGCCGCCGTTGGCGGTCAGGTCGACGGTGACCCCGTTCGACAGGAATCCGCGAGTGGTCTCGAGCGTGGCGAAGTAGTCGTCGGCGTGCACGCCGGCGGCACCGTCGCGTCGGGTCTCGTAGACCTGACCGAACTGGAAGGTGTCGTCGCCGATCCCGCCGTTGAGGGTGGTGCGGGCTGCGTTGTCGTCGACGGTGAAGGTGTCGTCGCCCTCGAGCCCGTTGACGGTGAGCCCGCCGTCGATGTTCTCGTCGTAGTTGACCCGCTCGTACAGGCCGAAACCGCCGTACTGGCCGTCGTTGAGGAGTGCGACGAACGCGATCCGGGCACCGGTCTTGCTGGCGCGCATGAGGAATCGATCGGCGTCGGGTGTGCCGTTGATCGTGAGCGTGTCGGTGCCGGCGGTGGGCGATCCCGAGTCGAACACGTTGATCAGCGAGGATCCGCTGCCGACCATCCTGATCACGTAGGTGTCGCTGCCCGCCTGACCGTCGAGCGTGAGCGTGTCGTCGCCCGAGGTGCCGTCGCCGCCGGACACGTCGTCGGTCGACACGTTGTCGTCGAGCGTGTCGCCGATCTGGTCACCGAAGGTCGGTACCGTCGGGCGCAGGTTGACGTTGATCGTGTCGTTGCCGCCGTCACCCTCGATGCGGGTCTCCCCCATCGTCGCTTCGATGTCGACCCGGTCGAGCCGTGGCCCGGCGTTGACCAGGGTGTATCCGTCGTGCGTGCCGTTGATCTGGAACGTGTCGTCGCGTTGACCGAGGTACAGCTCGAACCGCTCGAATCCGGCGTACGTGATTCCGAGGTCCATGTCGAATCCGGTCAGGGCCACCACGTCGATCGGGGTGCGGGTGCGGGACAGGGCACCGGAGTTGTCCGATGTCTCGCCCTCGTCGTAGACGAACAGCCGGTCCCGGTTGGCGCCGTTGTACAGGTAGTCCGGCCCCCCGCCGATGATCATGACGGCGCCGTCGACCCCGTCGACGGTGGAGTCGGTGCCGCGCACGACGACGGTGTCGAGATCAGTCTCGTTGGCTGCCCCCACGGTCATGGTGAGCGCCGTGTTGTGGTGCACCGTCTCGATCACGGCCAGGTCGGCACCGGCGTGGGCGTCGATCGCTGCGGTGAGGGTCTCGTCGTCGGTGCCGGTGACGATCACGGTGTCCTGCCCGCTGCCCAGGTCGAGCACGAGATGTTGCACGCCCCAGTATTCGATGCCGTCGATGCGGGTGCGGACGCTGCCGTTCGGGTCGTCGAGCACACCCAGCAGCACCATCTGCTGGCCGGCGTACTGGCGGCGGAAGTCGATGCCGAACACGCCGTCACGGAGCTTGGTCACGCTCACATCGCCGAACTCGAGGCCGTTCAGCGCCAGCAGGGCTGCCTCGACGTCGGCTGCCGATGCAGTCGGTGACAGCGCCGAGGTGGTCTCGTCGACCGGATGCACCGTCGAGCCCCGGAACCACAGCCGGAACGTCGAGAGCACGCTCACGATCTGATGCTCGTTCCAGCCGAACGGAGCAGCACCGTCGGCGCCGTTGCGGATCGTCTGGACCCGGCCGGTCAGGTCCATCACCACACCGACCTTGGTGAGCGTCGAGTTGACGATCTGGAGCTGCGCCACGTCGACGCCGGCGAGATTGTTGCGGAACCGGATCGTGTAGGTGCGCACGTCGAGCGTGACCTGCACGTCGCCGACGTCGATCGTCGCCAGCGCCTCGAGCGCCTGACGGACGGTGTCGGCGGTCGGGAGCTCGCTGTGCGAGCCGTCGCCGAACGTCACGATCCCGATCGGGCCGGTCGTGGCGCCGCCGAAGTCGAGCTGGAACTGACCGGCGTCGGCATCGATGGTGATCTGCTGGACCTCCTCCTCGGGGCCCATGTCAGCACCGGTGATCGAGGTCGGGCCGACCACCGTGACATCGCCGGTGGCGTCGGCCTTGTCGTCGGCGATCAGCGTCTCGGCGCCCGACACGACCAGGATCGAGTCGATCGTGTCGAGCAGGTGCACGCCCGGGACGACGACGGCCGGGCTGGTGAACGTGAGCCCGCCGACCCGCACGACATCGTTGGTGCCGGCGCCGGCGAGCACGGTCGTGTTGCCGCTCGTGGAGAACACGTCGACCCGATCGTTCCCGGCGCCGGTGTCGAGCACGGTCTCGCCGACGTGGGTGGCGCGGATCTCGATCCGGTCGTCGCCGCGACCGGTGACCACCACGACGTCGTCGAGGTTGCGGTAGTAGATCGCGCCGCCGAGTGCACCGCGCAGCTCGATCCGGTAGGCCGCCGCATCCTTGCCGGTCGCCGACGGATTCGAGGTCTGCGTGCCGGTGCGCACGATCTCGGCTGCGGAGTAGAAGGCCTGCTCGCCGCCGAAGTAGCGCCGCGCCTCGCTGCCGATCCGCAGCTTGTCCTCGCCGCCGACGAACAGCAGCGGGCTGAATCCGAGATCGGCGGCGGCGTCGGTGACGTACTTCGGCTCCCCACGGCGGTGGTACAGCTGGCGGCCCTGGGCGTCACGGATGTAGCGCTTCGTGCCGGCGGCGATGCCGGGATCGGTCGCGTTGTCGGTCCACAGCACGACCACTGCGCCGGTGGCGCTCTGGGCGAGCACGAGGTTGCCGCTGCTGTCGACCACCGGTTGGCCGTTCGCCACGGGCTCGTCGCCGAACCAGCGCTGCTGGTCGCCGGCTTGCTGGAACGCCTGGATCTTGGTCGAGAGCTCGAACCACACGTCGCCGAGCTCGGCCACCGTCAGGGTCTGCGAGCCGACGAGGTAACTGCCGGTCAGGTTGATCGTGACGCGGCCCGTCATCCGGCCACCGCTGCGCTCCACGCTGACGTCACCCGGGCGCACGACGAACGAGCCGCGGGCGCTGCGGGCGATCACGGCCACGACGTCGTCGTCGAGGTCGAACGTGAACTGGGTGGCCGATGCCCCGACCGCATTCCAGATGAACAGTGCACCGGTACCGGAGCGGGCGAAGTTGACGAGCTGGATCGTGACGTTGACCGGATTGACCGCCGTCGCGGTGCGGTACAGCACGGCGTCGAAGGCGAGATCGCGGGCGTTGTGGATCTGACCCTGGCCGGCGGCGGCGACGAAGACCGAACCGTCGCCGTTGACCACGACATCGCCCTGCTCGTCGAGGATCGGTTCACCGGTCGGGTCGAGGTCGAGGTCGAGGCGGCCGCCCAGGTAGCGGCGGATCTCGGCGGCGTAGTGCACCACAGCCTCGCCGCGGACGTGCAGCACGGGGTCGCCGGCGGCGTGACGCCGCTGCGTGCCGTCCCAGTCGTAGACGGGGAGACCGGTGACGACGTCGAACACGAGCTCGCCGCCGAGATACAGCACCGGCACCAGGATCGCGTCCTGCTCGCCACGCTCGTTGACGATCAGACGGACCTCGTACACCTGCTCGCCGCCGAGGTAGAACTGCTTCTCGGCGGCGAACACGACGAGGATGTCGGCCGTGCTCGGCAGACCCGTCAGGGTCAGCGTGGTGCCGACCAGCGTGTAGGACGAGGGCGAGAGCACGACCGGTGTTCCGTCGAGGCGGACGACAACCAGGTGAGCGGCATCCACCGGAGCCCGCGACAGCGTGACCGGACCGGTGACGTTGTCGAACCGGTTGGTGATCGTGCCGTCGTGGTACTGCAGGTCGAGACCGTCGGTGACCGCGGTGAGCGCCGGCTGCGGGATCGAGGTGCGGTCGAGCGTGCCAGTCACCGGGCCGGTGGTGGCGCCACCGAGCACGTTGAGGTGGTCGATGCCGGTGAAGAACTCGTAGACGTCGACCGTGCGCATGAACGGCACCGGTGCGCTGCGGTTGACCGGCACCAAGGCCGGGGCGAACGACTGGAACGTGAGCGATCCGCTGCCGAGGTTCCACGACACGTTGTCGGGCACGCCGAGGGCGACGACACGGCTGGCATTGGTCACCGAGCCGACGAGGACGATCGACGGGAAGGCGATCCCGCTGCTCCCCCGGCTGCCGGCGACGATCCCGACGGCATCGACGAGCGTGCCCGCCGATCCGCTGATCGTGATCGCACTCGCCGACCCGGTCACCGCGTAACCGCACTTGGTGCCCACGAAGTTCTCGTCGCCCACGATCGCCACGGCAGCGGCACTGGCGAACGTGGCACCGGCGCCGGTCACCGACAGCGCACCGCACGTGCCACCCTTCAGGTACACGACGAGATCGGCCGAGGCATCGGCGCCGCCGTTGACCAGTGCGTCGAGCGTGGCGGTGAGCAGACCGTTGGTGTCGAGGTAGAGCAGTGAGCCGCCCGAGAAGTTGGGCGTGAAGACCGGCTTGCGCCCGCTGCCGCCGCTCAGGTAGCGGTTCCCGGCCACGTCGACGAAGATCGTCGTCGCCAGGTCGCCACCGTTGCTGGCCACGATCGACGGGATCGACGTGACCGCGAACACGCGCAACCCGTCCTCGTTGAGGTACACCAGCTGGGCGCCCAGGACGGTCTTGGCGACGGTGTTGATCACCGGGATACCCGTCTTCGTGGCGTCCGTGGTGGCAGTGCCGTCGAGGTCGAGCCACAGCGGGGCGCTCGTGTTGGGGTCGGTCGCCTGCACGCCGTACTCCTGCACACCGGTGACGGTGGTGCCCTTGAGCTGGACGAGATCCTCGATCAGGTCGCCACGCAGGATCCGGTACGAGGGGCGGTTCGGATTGGCGAGTGTGCCCGGATCGAGCGTCTTTCGGCCGGCTGCATCGCGGAAGACCGGCAGCGCTGTCTCACCGCTGACGGCGGCCACGATCGACGCCACGCAGGTCTGTCCGGCCGGGCAGGTGAAGACTCGGGTGCCGGTGCTCGTCAGGTAGACGAACTGGGCGCTCGGGGCGGTCGACCGCACGATCACCGGAATCCCGGTGGCGGCGGCGTCGATCGTCTCGTTGCCGTCGAGGCCCAGCCACAGCGGGGTGGCGCCGTCGGTCTTCTGGACGCCGCGCTCGTGCACACCGAACTCCTGGACGGGCGAGTCGGCCAGCACGACGGCGTGGATCCAGAGCTTGCCGTCGACGCCGGTGAAGACGACCGACGCCATCGTCGGATCGGTGAAGGCGAAGAAGTTGCCGCCGCGGTCCACGAGCGTCTTGTCGGCGAGCGTGTCGACGAACACGCTCGGCAGATTCGCCAGGACGGTCGCCGGGAAGTCGCCGAGCACGGCCTGACGTTGGATCTCGCGGATGTGGGCGTCACCGTCGTAGATCAGTGTGCCCAGCACACCGCTCAGCAGGTTGCGGTCGCCGACGTTGACCGTGTCGTTGCCGGCGCCGCCGAGCACGGCGACCTGGCCGCGGTAATGCAGCAGATCGATCACGTCGTCGCCGCCACCGGCGACGATCTGGATCTGCATCGACTCGAGCTCGGGGGCATCGGCCGGGATCTGCGCCGGGCGGAGGACTTGATCCACGCTGGCGACGCCGCGGTACTGGTTGAGCGCCACCGTCAGGTGGTCGCCGGATGCGTTGTCGCTCAGGCGAAGGTCGACCCGCTCGAAGCCGAACAGCTCGACGCCGTAGAACGGCACACCGTCGGCCCCGACCCCCGTCGTCAGGCCCATCCCCTCGAGGCTCATGAACGTGTCGAACAGCGCAACGCCCGTGCTGGTGTCGGTCTCTTGGACGTAGATCGGATTGCCGGCCTGGTCCTCGCCGACCTGGATCCGGCGCGGGGCGACCCGGTTGACGAGCAGGCTGGGTGCCGAGCTGCCTTGCTGGTTGTGGACCACGAGCAGGTCGCCGAGCCCTTCCGCCGACTCGCCACCGATCACCGTCAACGGACCACGGATCTTGGTCAGGTCGTACTGTGACGGCGCCACGTACACGAACACCGGTGGGTCGATCGTGATCGGCTGTGCCTGGACCAGCTTGGTGACGGCCACCGTACGGCCGGCTTCGAAGGTCGCCGTGAGGTTGTTGACCGTGACGTCCGAGGTGCGCACGTTGAGCAGACCGAGGAACGAGAACGCCACTCGGGACTGCACGGTGATGTTGGCGAGCACGGTCTCGAGCGAGCCGCCGAGCTGGACCGGAGTGCGGATCGAGCCGTCGGGGTTCAGCAACTCGACGGCACTCCCCGTCGCACCGATCTTGATGCTGGGGAACCGGTAGTACGGGACCTGCGCCTTGGCGGCGTTGAGCACGCCGAGCACCGCTCGGACGGCGACATCGAGGGCACGCAGCTTGGCGTCGCGCACCGGGTCGGGGTCGACGCCGAACAGCGACAGGATCCCGAGGAAGTCGGCGCTGTTGATCGTGGTCGCGTAGGCGCCGTTGAACGCCACCACGTTCTCGTACACGATCACGGGTGGGAGCTCGACCTCGAGCGGCGGCGGGGTGTAGGTGTACGACGGCGGGTCGATGATCAGCGGTGGCGGGGTGCCTCCGATGTGGATCGTGTCGTCACCGCCTCCCCCGATCAGGGTGGTCGACATGCCTGCCGCGGTCGACAGCACCCAGAGCGTGTCGGGGCCACCGGCACCGTCGACCTCGACCGACTCGATGTTCGTGAAGGTCACGATCCGGCCGGCGCCGACGATCGACACGTCTGTCACGATGAACGTGTCGCCGATCGGCGTTCCGACGACCACGATCGTGTCGATTCCCGGACCGCCGTTGATGAACACCGGCCCGTTCTGGAGGTAGTCGTACCGGTTCGTGCCGGTTCCGCCGAACAGCGAGGCGAGGTTGGTGACCTGCTCGGCGTCGTCGGGGTTCTCGCGGAGCACGAGGAAGGTCTTGAGCAGGAAGCGGTCGTTGCCCGAACCGCCGTGCAGGAACAGCTTGGCGCGGTTGTGGTTGACCTCGAACCGGTCGTTGTTGCCCTCGCCGAGCACGAACAGCGGCGCCGAGTTGCCGTTCGTCATGTTGGCCGTGTCGACCACGGGCACGCCGTCGGGGAACTCGAGCGTGCGGTTGCCCGGATCGGCGATCAGCGGCACGGTGCCGATGACGATCTCGTCGTCGCCGCCGCCGAGGTTGATCAAGGTCATCGTGGCGGTGTCGTCGGACACGACCGTGTCGGGTCCGCCGAGCAGGTCGATCTGGACCAGCTCGACCCCTCGGTACAGGACCGAGTCACGAACGTCGGTGCCGTCGGCAGCGACGCGGCCCACCGTGATGAATCCGGTCCGGGCTGCCCCGGCACCCGCCGCGTTGAGACCGATCCAGTCGGAACCGTCGGTCCCGAAGACGAGCAGCATGTCGTTGCCGCCTGAGTCGCGCACCGAGATCCGTGAGGCGTGGTTGCCGACGACGTTGATCACGTAGTACTCGGGGAAGGCGTTCTCGGTGTTGTCGGCGTTGTCGAGGCTGGCACGGCCGGTCCACGCCGCCACGAGACGGGTCGCTCCCCCGACCCGGATCTGACCGTCGGCATCGCCGACCACGAGCACGTTGCGACCGCTGCCGCCGCGCAGCTCGGCCTGCTCGAAGATGAACTTGAGGTCCTCGACGATCGACAAGCCGCTCCACCGGTCGGCCTTGCTCGGGAACCGCAGGTTCGGGTCGTCGACCTTGAACTCCTCCTCGAGCTGCTGCTGCGTCCACGGGTCACGCAGGCCGAACGCCGTGCCGTCGTCGGCCAGCACGTTGCCGACGACGAAGGTGTCGTCGAACAGCCCCATGTCACGGTCGAACGTCTCGATCAACACGTCGACGTCGCCGACCGGGCTGGCGTCGAAGAACGTGTCGAGCCCGTCGCCACCGGTGTAGCGGTCACTCCCCGTGCCGCCGTCGAGCAGATCGTTGAACGGCGAACCGATCAGCACGTCGTCGCCCTGACCCGTGAGGATCTGGAGCGCGAGCCGGTCGGCGCCACGCACCAGCACGTCGACCCCGCCGACCTTCGCCGTCTGCTCGGCGCCGAGTCCGCTGGCGTCGACCCGATCGTTGCCGACCCCGATCGATTCGCTCGGCAACCGGTCGACGCCGGTCTCGATGCGCAGCACGTCGCCGTGGCTGCGGTTGGAGCCGGTCACGGCGACGGCGTACGGAGCGTTCCCGGTCTGGGCCGAGACTCGCACTCCGTCGTAGCTGCGGGTGTCGAAGTTCGGGCCGTCGGCGGCGAGCGTGAAGGTGTCGTTGGTGTCGCTGCCGTACAGCTCGACTCGGTCGGCCGCGCCGTCGTCGCCACCCAGGTCGAGCCGCAGCGTCTGCACGCCCGACTGGCCGAGGTCGTCGACCGTCAGCAGATCCGGCCCGCCCGAGGCGAACAGCGTCACGGTCTCGACGCCGACCACGTCGATCGTGTGCGATCCGGGGGCGGACGAACCGATCGAGAGGATCCGGAACGTGTACCCGTTCTCCGAGATCGTCGACATCCGCACGATGTCGGACTGGCTGGTGGCCGACAGGACGAGGAAGTCGCCCTGAACCCCGTGCGCTCCGCCCGTCACCTTCGAACCGAGCCCGTTGAACGTGAGCGAGACCTTGTCGGTGCCGGCGCCGCCGTCGATCAGGTCGGCGCCACCGTTCCCGGCGATCTCGTCGTCGCCGTCGTCGCCGTACAGCGCGTCGGCGTACGGGCTCCCGGCGATGAAGTCGGCATCGCCGTTGCCGTGCACGAGCGCCCCGGAGCCGGCCGAGGCATCGATGTAGTCGCTCCCGATGCCGCCGTTGATCGTGACCGTCAGGTCGCCGCCGCACTGCGTGGTGACGATGCCGGTGAAGTAGATCGAGTCGATGCCGTCGTCACCGCTGAACGTGCTGCATGCGTTCGAGCCGCCGTAGACGACGTAGTCGTCACCGCTGCCCATCTGCACGTCGAACTCGACCCGGTCGGCGATCGACGGGTCGATGAACAACTTGTCGTTGCCGTTGCCGAAGCGGGCGACGATCTTGTTGACGTTGGCGAACAGGTTGGAGCGGCCGAACGCACTGATCTTGGTCAGGCGCCGACCGGCGTCGTCGTAGCCGCCATCGGTGATGTAGAACTCCTCGTTGATCACGGTCGGGCTGAGGCCGATGTTGCGGTACGACGCCCGATCGCCGACGTTGAGGTACAGCGTGCTGGAGACGTCGGGCGTGGGCCATGCGGCGTTCTGGTTGCACAGTGATCCATTGCCGCCGTCGTCAGGGCTCGAGGCACCGGGGTCGGTGAAGCAGTCGCGGTCGGGGCCGTTGAAGTCGCTGCCGAGGAACACCGGCGGCGGGAGCTGCAGGTAGCCCAGCGAGAACTCGACGGTGACGTCGAAGCTGACGAACAGGATCGTCACCCCGACCGTCACGCTCAGTTTGACTTCGACGCGCGGTGTGTCGACGTTGTTGGCGGTGAACGAGGCGTTGAAGCGCACGCCGGCGATTGTGATCCCGAACGCCTTGACGCTGAGCTCGGCCGAGATCGACAGGCCGAAGCTGTAGATCGGGTTGCCGGAGGTGCTCAGGGTCGTCGTGTTCCAGATGTGGAACGTGGCGCTGCCGAACAGGCCGAATCCACCGCCACCCAGGTTGAGCGCCCCGCTGACCGTGATGTCGAAGTTGCCGTTCGAGTCGAGGAAGCCCGAGCCGGTGAGGGTCAGGATCCCGAACACGTCGATGTCGGCGTGGAAGTCGAACCGCCAGCCACCGTTGCGGACGATGATGCTGAACCCGGCGTCGAAGTTGAGCACCTCGAGGATCGAGACCTCGCCGTTGAGCGCCAGGTAGAACGAATGGGCGGCGATCCCGAGACGTGTCGTTCCGGTGGTGTTGATCGAGATCGAGCCGCTCGCCTCGATCCGGAACACCTCGGCATCGGCCTCGACCGAGACGTTGAGGAACAGCGCCATGCCGGGGTCGTTGCCGTACGCCACCTCGGCGCCACCGTTGGCGGCGAACGTGAGCCCGCCGAGGCTGAAGTTGACGCCGAACAAGAGGCGGGTCTCGGTCGGCGAGATGCTGAACTCGACGAAGCCGTTGGCGGTGGCGAACCCGAGGAACTCGACGGAGCCGGAGATGCGCAGCAGGAGGCCGGTGCGGACCTGGTAGTCGACCCCGTCGATGTTGAGCGTCTGTGTGGCGCCGTTGGTGTTGAACTCGAGGTGGGCGGCGGCCGAGAACCGCAGGCCGATGTCGCCGCCGAACGACGCGTTCATCGACAGGTTGGCGTACAGGACGATCCCGTTCCCGTCGATCCGCAGGCCGCCGGTCGCGTCGAGCCCGCCGATCTGTGCGATCGACAGCCGCGCCACCATCGTGATCTCGAGCTTGTTGGGCGTGACGTCGAGCGTGAACTTGCCCTCGATCACCACGACCGACGCCAACGTGAGCTTGCCGGACAGACGCAGCTTGACGCCCGGGTCGATCGACACGGTACCGACCCGGTACGAGCCGTCGGCGTTGCGCGAGCAGCTTGCCGGTGCTCGAATCGATCATGAAGGTGTCGACCGACTCCGGCCCACTCCCGCCGATCACGGCGTTGATCTCGAGCAGGAACTCGCCTTCGAGCCGGAACAGGTCGCCCGTTCCGAACGGGTTGCCGGCGCCGGCCTGGAGGGCGAGTTGGACGCGGCCCACCACACCCGTCTTGGGCCCGATGTACACGGTGAGGTTGATCGTGCCCGACAAGGCCCCGATGAACGCCACCTCGGTCGACACCGCACCGGTGAGCTCCAGCCGCAGGCCCTGGTCGCTCCCGGCGATCTCGATCTTGATGAAGCCGTAGAGGCTGATCGGTCCGATCTGGAGCGTGGCCTCGATCGCCAGTGAAACGTAGACCTCGCCGTTCGGGTTGGCCCGCGGATCACGCAACCCGTCGAGGCCGGGCGCCGACTTGTAGATCTCGATCGATGCCGGCAGCCCACCGAACTCGATCAGCGGCCCGAACGACTCGGGCACGACGAAGATCTGGTCCTCGAAGGTGGTGTTGAACATCACCGTGATCGATCCGCTGGCGGAGAACAGGCTGCCGACCCCCGGCAGGCCGATGTCGCCCGACTGACCGACCTTCAGGTAGCCCGCCACACCGGGCCGTGCCCCGTCGAGGCCGGTCTTCACGATCAGCAGGCCGGTCACGTCGGAGTACTGCAGCTGCGAGTCGCCGATCCCGAAGAACACCGATGCCGTGACGAACAGTTCGAACTTGTTCGGGTTGATGCTGAGCACGAACCCGCCCTGGAGCCGCATCAGATCGCTGTTCATCCCGGGCGGGCGCAGGCGTGCCTGGCCCACGACCTCGATCAGGAAGCTCTGCTTGGCGATCAGGAAGGTGCGGGTCGCCCCCGTGCCGGCGCCGAACTCGGTCGCAGGTGCGTCGCACGGGACCGTGGTGGTCTGGGCCGTGGCGAGCCCCGGCAGCGTGACGGTCTCGCACTTGTCCTCGTTGGTCGTGTTGATCGCCACCGTTCCCTTGCCGAACAGGAAGATCCCGTACGGCTCGAGCGCCGAGAAGTCGGTCTCGACCGTCATCACGCCCCAGAACTTCACGCCGTCGCTGGTGTCGAGCACCACGTGGCCAGCCGTCGAGCCGACGGTGCCCAGCCCAATGATCCGCATGCTGCCGTTGAAGTCGAGCGTGAACACGCTGCGGACGAAGTCGATCTCGAGCTGCACCCGGGCTTCGAGCGCGAACAACTCGGCCTGCCCGAAGGCGTTGAGCAGGATCCCACCCTCGAGGTTGATGAAGAACGACTTGGCCTGGGTGATCACCGCGAACTGCTGCGTGGCGGCGATGCCGGCGTTGCTGTGGGGGTCGAGCCAGGCGCCCTCGGTGAAGTGCACCGTCACCACGCCGGCGTCGAGCTGATTGGCGTAGCCGTACCGGAAGCGCAGCTCGGCGTCCTCGCCGGCGGCGTCGAACGCGGTCAGGATGCGGGCGGCGAAGGCAGCGTCGGACTCGCCGGAGGTGCGAGCGACGATCACCACGGCGCCCGACTTCGGGATGATCACGGCAGACGGCGACCCGGTGAAGCTGGCGTTCTGGGCGTCGGCGCCGGTGATCGTGAACTCCGGCGCGGCGTCGATGATCGACAGGATCGAGGCGATCCGGAGATCGACCTCCTGGTCGCCCGACTCGGCTGAGCCCAGGAGCCGCCGACCGGTGTGAACGTGACGTCGATCCAGCTGCGCTCGTTGTTGAGCAGCTCGCGGTCGATCCGGTCGAGGGCGGCCGGGTCGGCGAGCGCTGCCGTGGCGTCGGCCACGGCGAAGGTCTCGCGCTCGAACAGGTTGGCGTGACCGTCGACGTCGGTGAACGAGCCGGCGGCGTATTCGACGGTGAACGCTCCTGCCGCGAGCGGCACGGTCAGGGCGTAACGGTAGATCGTCGTGTCGCCGACACGCTGCGGCGCGCCGAGCGCGATCACGTTGCCGGCGGCGTCCTTGAGCGTGATCTCGTCGCCGTCGATCGACGTGTGGTCGAGCACCGAACCGGACGTGGCACGGAATACAACCTCGAGGTAGCCCTGGCCGGCCAGCTGGCCACGACCGATCGTGGCGCCCACACCGGGGTTGCCCAGGTCGGCGGTGGCACCGCGGACCTCGAGCAGGGCGGTGAACGCCCGGTTGCCGGCCGGGGCCGAGTCGGTCCAGGTGTTGGCCCCGAATCGCACCGTCACCACACCGGTGGTGAAGGCGCCGTCGAAGTGATACCGGAACACGCCCGGCTGGATCTGCTCGACGCTCACCAGCGAGATGCCGGCCGCAGCCGCACCCTCCAGCGTGAACTCGCCGCTGTTGTCGAGGATCGACGCGATGTCGAGCGTGGCGCCGCGGGTCGGTCGGTACTCGACCTCGAACCAGCCGCGCTGGTTGAGCACGTTGATGTCGGTGCCCTGTTCGCGCAGCGTCGCGGTGGCGCCCTCGATCGTGAAGCGGAGCACGCTCGCCTCGTTCGACGCGCCGGTCGTGACGCTGCCGTTGGCGGCAGTGACGTCGGTGGTCTTGAAGCTGCCGGCGGCGAAGGTGACCACCGCCTCGCCGAGCGGGAAGTCGTAGCCCGCCGGGCCGACGAGATACCGGAACCGGCGCGTGCCGGTGCGGGCGATCGCCTCGGCCATCGTCTCGCCAGCGTTCGGCACGAGTGGCGTGAGCACGAGGTTGCCGTTGGCGTCGATGCTCGACACGATCGCGATCGGGGTGCCGTCGACGGTGACGGCGACGCCGTTGACGGTGATCGTGAACTCGGGACCGGCGTCGAGGATCGAATCCCCGTCGAGCGTGGTACCTGCGGGCGGGATGAACTCGACGTCGACGTAGTTGCGGCCGTTCTCGAGGTGGCCGGTGCCGTTGATCAGGACCGAGTCGGCGGCACCGCCGATCGGGTCGAGCAACCCGGCGGTCGGCCGGATGATGTTGTCGGTGTTGGGCACGGCATCGACGAGGTCGAAGTGGACCTCCTCGCCGCTGGCGTTGCGGAAGCCCATCTGGAACTTGCCGTACAGGGTGAGCACGCGCGGGTCGTCAGGGATGTCGGCGAGGAACAGGATGGTCGCACTGCCCTCGGCGATCCGCGACAGGTTGGCGTACACCTTGGCGCTCATCGTGAGCAGCCCGTCGAGGAAGCGCAGCTGCCCGACGAGGAGGATCTTCCCGTCGGTCGAGATCTTGAGCTGGATGCGGCCGCTGAACACGAACTGGGAGACGAACGACGAGTACACGTCGGCCCCGCCGGTGATCACCATCGGCGAGGTGAACGCCGCCGCGAACCCGCTCTTGGACGGGTCGGCCTTGATCGCACGGAACTGATTGGCAACCTGCTGCTTGAGCGTCGTGAGCCAGTCCCCGGCAGTGGTGGTGGTGGAGGCGCTGAACTCGGGACGGCGCAGGTCGAACGGATCCTCGATGTCGGGCAGCGTGGTGAAGAACTTCACGCCGGCCGTGAAGTTGGTCAGGGTCAGCCCGATCTGGGGGATGATCAGAACCGGCACAGCGGCCACGATCTGGACCTCGAGCGGCCCGAGTTCGCTCAGCCCGAGCCGGATCTGGAGGCCCATGCCGGCGATCTTGAAGCCGCCCTCGATGCCGAAGAACAGGACGCGGTCGGCGACCGGCGTGGTGCTGTCGAAGTCGCCGATCACGTTGCCGGCGGCGTCGAACTTCATGATCCCACCGAGCAGCGTGGCGGTCAGCTCTCCGCCGAACAGCTTGCCCTTGACGCCGACCGCGATCGAGCGGATGTCGACGATCGGGAACTTGCCTTCGGCGAGCAGGAACGGGTCGATCTTGACGCCCTCGATGGCACCCGTGAACTCCACCCCGCCGATCGACGGGAGACCCTCGATCGCCACCGACAGCGAGATCAGGAAGCGACCCGGGTCGGCGTTGAAGTTCGGCCATTCGATGCCGATCGCATTGATCCGGATCGGCAGCCATGAGGGCCACTTGAACGAGCTGCCGCTTGCCGACCCGATCGACAGGAACACGCCGAACCCGGGCTTGGTCTGGAACGTGCCGTCGCCGAGGATGGCGAAGTTGCGCGCCTCGCCGCCGATCTCGAGCCCGCCGATCGTCACCTTGGCGCCGACCTGGATGAACTCGACCAGCGGGCGATCTGCAGCCGCTCCGGTGTCGAGTCGGAAGCCCACCGCGCTGACCTCGATGAAGTTGCTGATCCGCAGCTTCAGGGTGTCGATCTCGAACACGAAGCCGGTCACACGGCCGTCCTCGAAGTCGAGTTGGAGCCGCAGCGCCTCGGTGTCGTCACGCCCGTCGGAACGCTTGTCGTCAGCGGCCTGGCGGTCGCTGATGCGGGCGTTGAACGTGGTGTTGGACGGGAACAGCCGTGCTCCGCCGGAGGCGATCGCGATCGATCCGTCGAAGCTCACCGTTTGCCCGACGGTGTAGCTGAAGTTCTCGACGATCACCCGGATGTCGTCGAACTCGATCACGCTGCCGAGGCGGATCACGCTTTGGCCGTTGGTGGTCGTGGCCGTCTGTGTGGGCGGCAGCGTCGTGCCGGTGGCCGAGGTACTGGGTTGCGTCGACGGTGCGGTGCAGCCGTAGCACAGTTCGAGCACGCCGAGGTCGAACCCGTTGCGGCGGATCCGCAGCCCCGGGATCTCGTCGTTGGGGGTCCCGTTCGGTCCCGGCGTCGGGTCGAAGGTCAGGATGCTGCCACGCAGTGCGAAGCGCTGGAACTGGATGACCGCCTCGTCGATCCGCACGATCTCCTGGTTCGGATCCTCGTTGGCCGGATCCCACTTGATGGCGATGCCCTCGGCGGTCACCGTGAGGACCTGCGGCACGATCACTTCGAGCGACTGGACGTTGAGGCTCCACTTGCCCGGCAGATTCACGTTGAACTGGCCGCTCAACAGGCCGAACACGTCGACGGCGATGTCGAACGTGCCGAGCACGCCGAGCAGGTTGACCTCGACCCCGCTGTTCGACTGTGCCGTCGACCCGTTCGAGCTGCTGCCGAACTGGAGGCTGGCGAGGTTCACCCCGACGGCGATCGTGAGCACGACCATCCCGTCCTTGAACCCGAAGTCGGCGATCCCGACCGTCGGACCCTGGAGCGACAGCGGCCCGAGGTTGATCGTGCCGCTCGACGCCGTCTCGCCGGCTGCCGCCGGGTTGATCGTGAAGGTCTCGCGACGCTCGACGTTGAGGCCACCGTCGACCGTGGCGAAGCTGCCGGCCCGGAACGTGACCGTGACGAGCCCGGTCGTGAACGGCGCCGCCGTCGGCGCCGGCGTCCCGGCCGGCGCGCCCACAGGCGTCGTCGGTCGAACGACCCTGAGGTAGTAGCGGTAGGTGTTGGTGCCGATTCGCAGCGGTGTGCCGATGATGTCGGGGATGCCACCGGTGCCCGGCATCATGATCAGGTCGGCGGTGATCGCACCCGACAACGTGAACTCGTCGCCGTTGATCGTGTTGACGTCGATCTCGGAACCCGATCGCGATACGAAGGTCACGTCGATGTAGCGCTGGCCGTTGATCTGGACGAGCGAGATCGACGACCCGTTGACCGGGTTGGCGAGCTGCCCGACCGGGCCGGCAGGCGGCAGCGTGCCGCTCGGGAGCGGGTTGACGAGCGTGAAGTACTCGGTCTCGACGGCGTTGCTGGCCGGGACCGGGCTGAGGTCGGCGAACGACCCGGCGATGAAGCGGACGGCGATCTCGCCGGCCTCGGGGATGGCCCCGGTGATCGTGTAGCGGAACACGTTGCGCAGACCCGGCACCACGGTTGGGGTGCCGTTGACCACGATCCCGAACGTGCTCGCCAGCTGCCCGTTGATGAGCAGCTCGAACTCCTGGCCGGTGTCGGTGATCGTGGTGAGGTTGAGGCCGACATTGTTGAGGTCGTTGAACTGGACGTCGATGTAGCCCTGGCCGTTGAACGTGCCGCGTGAGATCACGGCGCCGGCGAACGGCGACTTGAGGTCGGCGGTGGGCAGGAACTTGGGCGGCGTGGGTGCAGCGACCTCGCCGTTCTGGCCGAACAGATCGAAGCTGTTGACCTTGAACGACTGGAGCTTGAAGCCCGATGGGCCGCCGATCGAGAAGTTGGCGGAGCCGCCGAGGTTGATGTCGGGGTGGAGGAAGTCGCCGCCGGCGTCGAGGTCGAGCCGGATCGACGCACCGCTGAGCGAGATGTCGATCGTGCCGTTGGGCTGCTTGGAGAAGCGCACGGCGCCGCTGATCTGGATCAGGCCGCCGATCGCGAACGTCACCATCGATGCGCCGAAGTCGAGCACCACATCGGTGGTCGTCGGCTCCCACACGACGAGCGACTTGCCGGCCGCCGCGTCGGCCGCCAGCTGGAGCTTGTTGGCCCCGACGAATGCCTGGCCGGTGGTGTTGAGCCGCACGTACAGGCCGGTGACCGTGAGGTTGAGGCCGGGCACGCCGATGATCGACAGGTCGCCGTCGGCGAGCAGGGCGTACCCGGTGACTCCGCCGAGTGTGACCCGACGCAGATCGATCCGGGCGTTCGAGATCAGCAGCCCGGTGGCATCGGGGTTCTGCGAGCCGTCAGGGAGGTACAGCGGCCCGGCCCCGACGAACAGCAGCAACCCGCTGCCCGTGAAGCGGTCGCCGCTGAACGAGACCGAGCCTTCGATGGTGATGAAGTCGCCGATCGTGATCTTGACGTCGTTGGCGACGATCGTGAACGGTTCGGCGCCGACCTGGACGTGGATCTGCTGGCTGCCGACCGTGACGTACTGGTCCACCGCCAGCCCGGTGGTGTTGATCTCGACGCCGATCGAGCCGGAGAAGTCGACCGCCCCGGTGTTGAGCTGCACGAACGCCGTGAGCACACCGGCGATCCCCTTCGTGCCGGGCGTCGCGCCACCGTCGAGGTCGGGGAGGATCACGAGCGCTCCGCTGACGTCGAGGTAGCGCTCCTCGTCGGGCGTCCCGAGCCCCTTGACGATCGCGAAGCCGGCCAGGCCGAGCTTGGTGATCGTCTGCGGCGTGCACGGCGTGGCCGGCGGCGGGCTGCCGGGCGCCAGGGTCGGGCACGTTGTGGTGGCCTGCTCGACGGACAGGTTGCCCGTGAGCGAGATCGCATCGCTCGCGGTCCCGAACGTGACGGTCGCCCCGAGCAGTTCGATCCGGAACAGTCGGCCGGCGCCGACGTTCACCGTGAACTGGTTCTGCGAACCGAACGTCTGATTGACGGCCAAGGTGCCGGTGTTGACGAGCAGGCTGAGCGAGCTGAACGACACGGTCACGCCGCCGATCGTGAGCGGCGCCAGGCCCGTCACCGACACCTGGGCGGCGAGACCCGTGGGCGTGAGCACCATCGCCCCGTTGATGCCGCCCAGCCAGAGCACCACGCTCGGATCCGTCGCGCTGTCGGGATCGACGGGAGTGCCGCTGCGGATCACGATGCGCAGATCCTGGATACCGACCGACACGATCCTGGTGCCGGTCCGGCTGGTGGTCTGCGAGAAGAAGATCGACCCGACGCTGATCGTCTGACCGGCCACCGTGAGCGTGACACGCTGGCCGTTCACACCGGTGCCACCCTCGACGGAGAAGCGGGTGCTGCCGGCGATGTTGATCGTGATCGGGCTGCCGGCGACGGTGATCGATTCGTTGATCGTGACGCCGGTGTTGTTGAACTGGACGCGGAAGGCGCCGGAGAAGGAGAACTGGTTGGCGAGTGCCGGGCCGGTCTCGATGCCGGCGACGAACTCGCCCGCCATGCCGCGCACGACGCCGGTCGGATTGGCCGCCGTGACGGGGCCTTGGAAGGCGCCGATCACGAACACGGCGCTCGTGGCGTAGACACGCAGGAACGTCTGGCTGCCGTCGCCGAGGTTGATCTCGACGTTGCTCATGCCGAGCTTGATCATCGGGCGGCACGGCGGTCCGGGTGGCGGTGGGCCGGTGGCCGGGCAGTTGGTCTTCTCGAACGTGAAGTTGCCGCTGATCCGCTGGCCGAAGGCGTCGAGGTACACCCCGGTGCCGGCGACGGCGAGACCACGTGGCAGGTCGAGCACCAGCGTGGACGAGCCGACCTGGACGGTGCCGGTGAAGTCCGCCGCCGTGGTGTTGATCTTGAGGCTGAACGTGCCCCCGACCGAGATGCCGGGGATGTTGATCGCGACGGTCGCCTGGATCTGGGCGAGCAGGCCGGTGCCCTGCAGCACGAGTGCGCCGCTCCCCTCGCTGACCACCACGTAGTCCGTCGTGCCGTCGCCGAGCCGGAGCCCGACGTGGTTGGCGGCGATCTTGATCACGCTGGTCGCCGTGCACGGCGTCGGCGAGCACGGGATCGTCGACTTCTCGAAACTGAAGTCGCCCGTGAGCGTCTGGCCGGCGATCGTGAGCGACACGTCGGTGGCGTCGACCCGCAGGAACCCGGGCCCGGCCGGCACGATCAGGTCCAGCACCCGACCCCCGATCACGAACTGCTCGTTCACGGCGGTCGTGCCGCTGTTGATCAGCAGCTTGAACGTGCCGGTGAACGAGATCCCGAAGCCGCTCGGGAGCACCGGCGTGACCCGGATCGAGGCGGCAAAGCTGCTCGGGATCTCGGGGGTCGTGGCGGTGGCCGGCACCCGAGACTTGATCAGGATCAGGCCTTCGCCGTCGTTGAGGGCGAGGATCCCGGCCAGCGACACCGTGGCGAAGGTGATGCCGACCTTGACCACGCGCTGGCCGGAGGCCGTGGTGCTCTGTTCGAACAGCAGGTCGGCGTCGTCGATGACGAGCAGGCCGTCGATGAAGTTCACGTCGACGTCGTTGGCCTCGACCTGCAAGAACGGTCCGGCGGGCAGGGTGGTCGATCCCACCACGGCCTCGACGGCGCGCTGGTTGATCTTGACCGTCACGCTCCCGCCCAGTGAGAGCACGTTCGGGATGTTGACGCTCACCGTGGCGCTGACGACCCCGGCCAGGCCTGCCGGCGAGATCTCGATGTCGAGCGAACCGCTCGACACCACCACGAGGTCGCCGCCGAGCCGCAGCTCGACGCCGCTGGCGCTGACCTTGAGGATCTTCACGTCGTCGGGGGTTCCGGCCAGCCCGTCGACCCCGTTCAGCACCTGTTGCTCGAACGAGAACAACTCGGCGGTCAAGCGCTGTCCGGCGATCTCCAGGTAGGCCGGGCCGCCGTTGACGCCGGTCACCTGCACACGCAGGTAGCGCGGTCCCGGCAGCTCGGGCAGCGTGACGGTGGTGTCGCCGAGCTGGAACGTCTGCTCGGGAACGAGACCACCCGTCTGGTTGATCCGCAGCTCGACGGTGCCACCGAGTTGCACGGCACCGCCGAAGTCGGCGGTGATCGACACCGACAGGCGACCGGCGATCCCGCCCGTGCCGGGCGTGGTGGCCGGCACGATCACGAACACGCCCTCGCCGTCGAAGATCCGCAGCAGATCGCCGCCGAGGTCGAGCGACACGTCGCTGGCCACGATCACCGTGGTGGTGCCGGCCCGCTCGAAGGCGAAGTTGCCCGACAACGTGATCCCCGCCACCGTGAGGGCGATGCCGGTGCCTTCGACCCTGACGTACGGCCCGGCCGGCACGTCGATCACCAGCGTCACACCGCCGACCGTCAACGTGTCGTTGACCGCCCCGCCGCTGGTGTTGATCTTGACGGCGAAGCTGCCCGAGAACGTGACACCCGGGACGTCGAGGCCGACGTCTGCCGCCAACGAGCCGGCGACACCGCCGGTGTTGGCGATCGCCGTACCGATCCGCGGCCCGGTCACGGCCTGCAGGGTGTGCGTCGTCTGCTGCGTGCCGGTGTCGGGCGTGATCGCCAACCCACCGATCGGGGTACCGGCCGAGGTGGCCGACAACCGGATCGTGTTGGCGTCGATCACGGTGACGAAGTACGTCGAACCGCTGTCGAGACCCGAGATCGCCGGGCCGTCGCCGTACTTGACGTACCGGATCTGGGCGCCGGTGGTGAGGCCGTGCCCCGTGACGGTGAGCTGGTTCCCGGTCGCGCCCGTCACGGTGAGCCCGAAGTCGGCCGGCAGGATCAGCACCACGCCCTGGCCGTTGGTCACACTGACCACACCGCCGAGATCGAGGTGGACACCGCTCATGCCGATCTTGACGAGCGTGGCACCCGAGCTGGTCGTGGAGCGCTCGAGCACGAACGTGCCGCCGAGGCTGAGGCCGTTCAGCGCCAGCGATCCGGTCACCTCGACCCGCAGGTAGGGCCCGGCCGGGAGGTCGAGGGCGAGATCGGGACGGCTGACCGGCGAACTGCCGTTGTTGATCAGCAGGCGTGCCGACCCGGTCAGCGTGACGCCGGGGATGTCGAACACGATCGAGGCACCGAGGCTGCCCGCCAGCCCGTTCGGTGTGACGAGCAGCACGCTGTCGAGGATGTCGATCCGGACCGCGTCGCTGAGCGACAGCGTGGCGGCCACCGTGTCCGCGTCGGTATCGGACAGCACGATCGTGAGCGAGCGCTCGCCGGTCGCCGACGTCTCCTGCTGGAACGAGAAGCGATCGATGTGCAGCGACACCGAGCTGATCGTGAGATCGACGTCGGCGGCGGTGACGCGGATGAAGTTGCCTGCCGAGAGTTCCAGCACGGCGACACCGTCGGCGAACGTGAACGTCTCGCTGACCGCCACGCCGGTCGTGTTGATGTCGACGCCGAACGTGCCGTTGAGGCCGAGCGGGATCGGCAGGTTGAGCTCGATCGTGCCCACGATGCGGGCGGCGATGCCGCCGGTGCTGGTGTTGGAGGGCTGCCCGACCGGGTAGATCACGAGGAAGGCGGTGCCGTTGGTGAGCCGGACGAAGTCGGTCGTGCCGTCGCCGAGGCCGAGCGTGACGTTGGTGGCGACGATGCGCACGATCGGCGTCGGCGATCCCACCGGCGTGACCTGCTCGAACCCGAAGTTGCCGCTGAGGCGCTGGCCGAAGATCCGCAGCGTGACCCCGTTGCCGACGGCCCGCAGGAACGGCCCCGCCGGCACGTCGAGCGTGATCGTCTGACCGTTCAGCTCGAACTGCTGGAACACGGGCTGGGTGGAGTTGTTGACGACGAACTCGAGGTCGCCGAGCAGGGTGAACTCGCTCGCCGACAGGCCCGGGATCTGGACCTCGATGTGCCCCGAGAAGCGCCCGGCGAACCCGCCCGCCGTGGCCGCACCGGTGGCCGGCAGCAGCACGAACAGGCCCTCGCCGTTGGTCAGGTTGACGACGCCGCCGATGCTGATGTCGACGTCGCTGAGCGCCATCCGCACGATCTTCTGCGGTGCCGCGACCGAGCCAGGGGCGGGCGGGATGGTGACCTGCTCGAAGCCGAAGTTGCCGTGGATCGTCTGTCCGAAGATCGTGAGCTCGGCGCCGTTGAGGCGCACGCTGACCCCGGGATCGACGACGACGTTGGTGGTCGTGGTGGCGGTCGAGAGCGTGGTGTTGATGCGGATCTGGACGCTGTCGATGTCGAACGAGAAGTCGGACACCGGCAGGCCGAGGTCGATGGCGATCGTGCCGTCGATGGCGGCGATCACGCCGGCCGGGGTCATCTTGATCTCGGCCGTGACGATCGACACCTCGACGATCCCGTTGGCGAGCGACAGCAGCACGTCCTGCATCGTCACCGTGAGCACACCCTGGGCGTCGATCGTGACGACGAACTGGCCCTCCAACCGCTGCCCGGCGACCTCGAGCACGGCCTTGTCGGCTGCGGTACCGATCACGATCCGCTTGGTGCCGGCGGCCGAATGGTTGATGTCGAACTCGACCCCACCGGAGATCGTGACCCCGGGGATGCCGAGCAGTTCCACGACGCCCGAGCCGAACACCTCGGTGGCGGCACTCGGGCTGGCGCCGACGAAGGTGATGCTGGCGTTGCGGACCAGCACGCCGCGAGCCACGGGATTGACGATCTTGTCGGTGTTGGTGTCGTCGTCGTGGTCGACGAGGCCCGGACCCTCACCGACGAACACCGTGCCGGTGATCGTTTGACCGCTGACGTTGACGTCGTCCAGGTAGATGAAGTCGGCGATCACGGCGCTGGCGTCGGTGATCATGACGTCGACGAAGTTGGTCTGGGTCGGGCCGAAGTCGATCGACAGCACCTGGCCGCCGATCTCGATCGTCTCGTGCACCTCGAGCAGCGACTTGTTGATCAGCAGCGTCGCCCCACCTGACGCGTTCACTCCGGGCACGCTGGCGAAGAACTGGCCCGACACGTAGCCGGCGATGCCACCGCTGCCGACCACGCCCGGGCTGGCCGGCACGATCACCAGTACACCCTCGCCGTCGGTGACGCCGAGCGTGCCGCCGTCGATCGTGACCTCGAGCTCGGTCACGCCGATCACCGTCATGGTGCCGCCGCCCGGCAGGGTGCGCTGCTCGAACCCGAAGTTGGCCGAGATCGTGCCGACGCCGAGATCGATCGTGGCCCCGATCGCCACGACTCGCACGTACGGGCCGGACGGCAGCGTGATCGCCCCGGGCAACACCTGCTCGACGAGCGTGGTGTTGATCTGGATCTCGAGCTCGGTCACCACGATCGAGACCGCGCCCAGGTCGAGCGTGATCGCCGGGCCGCTGCCGCCGACGGTGATGCTGGCGGCCACGCCCGCGGCGGTGACCCGGATGTCTCCGGCGGCGTCCTCGATGGTCAGCGGACCGAGCACCAGATCGGCGCCCTCGATGTGGATGAACAGGTCGCCCGCCGCGCTGAGGTCCTTGACGACGCTGAGCGTGTCGATGTGCAGCACCACGCCGGCGATCGTGAGGTCGATCGGTCCGGCGGTGAGCGTGAGCGTGTGGGCCGCCAACACGGGGGTGCCCGAGGGGTCGGCGACCAGGTTGGCGTCGGCGTCGGACGTGTTCAGCTCGAGCCCGAACTGTCCGGAGAACTCGACACCCGGGACGGCCAGCGCCACCGACACGCCGGCGAAGCGGGCCAACATCGCGCCGCCACGCATCTCGACGGCCCCGCTCGCCACCGTGACCGCGACCAGCCCGCCGGCGATCACCAGCGAGGCGTCGCTGATGGTGATCGCCAGATAGCTGTCGGGAGCGGTGCCACCCTGCTCGAAGCTGAAGTCGCCCGACAGCTCGAGCCCGGCGAACGACAGCACGGCGTTGGTGACCGACAACCGGAAGTACGGACCGGCCGGCAGGTCGAGGTTGACCGCTTGACCGGCGACCGTGAACGTCTCGTGCACCTCGGTCGACGGCGAGATCTGGTTGATCGACACCTGCACCGTGGCCGACAGGTTGACCCCGGGGATGTGGAGGGCGACGTCGCCCGAGAACGAGCCGGCGACGCCGCCAGGCAGGATCAGCAGGCTGCCGGTGCCACCGGTGACGGTGAGCAAGTCGTTGGTGCCGTCGCCGATCGCCAGCGACACGTCGCTCAGGGCGACCCGCACGATCGTGCCGGTCGGGCGGGTGATCTGCTCGAAGGCGACGTTCCCGGAGAGCCGTTGTCCGGCGATCGTGAGCTGGATGCCGGTGCCCTCGACACGCAGGTACGGGCCGGCCGGCAGCTGCAGCCGCAGCGTGCCGGCGCCGACCTGGATCGTCTCGTCGATCGCCGACGACGTGTTGTTGATCGCCAGGCTGAACGTGCCGGAGAACGACACGCCGGCGATGCCGGTCAGCGCCACCGACGCCGAGAGCTGGCCGGCCACGCCGGCCGGGGTCAGCAGCAGGGCGCCGGTCCCGTTCGTCACCGACACCACGCCGCCGAGCGCGATCGACACGCCGGTCGCGCCGATCCGCACCAGCGCGGTGCCGTCGGGCCGAGTGACCCGCTCGAAGGCGAAGTTGCCGACCAGCGTCTGGCCGGCGATCGTGAGCCGGGCGCCGAGGTCGTCCGACGTGTCGGCGGGCGTGAGCGTGCCCGTCGGATCGGCGGCCGACAGCTCGACCCTCAGGTACGGGCCAGCCGCCAGCGTGGCTCCGCCGACGGCCTGCTGGGTGAGCGTCGTGTTGATCGCCACCGCCACCCGGCCGGTGACCGAGACACCGGGGATCGAGATCGTCACCGTGGCGGCGAGCGAGGCGGCAACGCCGCCGGTGACGACGAGGATGTCGCCGTTCACGTTGGTGAGGCTGACGACCGGCGAGGCGCCACCGAGGGCGATCGATCCGTTGCTCACCATGATCCGCAGCGACCGCGCTCCAGACGAGTCGGTGAACTGGCGCACCACGACGTTGCCGGCGATCCGCTGGCCGGCGATCTCGATCTGGATAGCGGTTCCCGACACCTCGAGGAACGGCCCGGCGGGCACCTGGAGCGGAACCTGCGTGGTGCCGATCAGGAACATCTCGTTGACCTGTGTACCGCCGGTGTTGATCCGCACACCCAGCGTTCCGATCACGCTGACGCCCGGGATCGCCACGCTGACCGTGGCACCCAGCTGGGCGACCACGACCGACTGTGCGCCCGAGCTGGTGAGGAAGATCGCCCCGGTGCCGTTGGACACGGTCACGGCCCCGTTGCCCAGCGAGAACGTGAGGTTCGAAACGCCGATGCGGACCGCCTTCACGTCGTCGGCGTTACCGGCGACGTTGTCGGCACCGTCGGTGGCGACCTGCTCGAAGGCCACGTCTGCGGTCAGGGTCTGGCCGGCCACCACGAGCGTGACGCCGGTGCCGACCACCCGTAGCTTGGCGCCGCGGGCGAGCGTCAACGTCTGTGCCACCCCGGCGACCACGATCGTCTGGGCGATGTCACGGTTCGTCGTGTTGATCTCCACCAGGAACGAACCGCTCGCCGACAACGCACCACCGGGCACCGTGACGGCGATCGTGCCGCCGATGCGGCCGGCGATGCCGGTCCCGTCGGCGACGAACAGCCCCGAGCCGTTGGTCAGACGCACGATGGTGTTGCCGCCGGCGGTGATCGAGAGGCTGACGTCCGTGGCGGCGATCGTGGTCACCTGCGTGCCGTTCGGCGCCGTCGCCCGCTCGAAGGCGAAGTTGCCCGACAGGGTCTGGCCGGCGATCGCGATCGACACGCCGATGCCCTCGACCCGCAGGTACGGACCGGCCGGCAGCTGCAGCGGGATCGGCTGGCCGCCCACGTCGAGCAATCGGTCGACGGCGGTCGTGGTCGTGTTGATCCGCAGGCCGAACGTGCCGCTCAAGGCGACCCCGGGGATCGTGACGCCGACCTCGGCGGCGAGATCGGCGGCGATCCCGGTCGGGGTGACGAGGATCGCCCCGTGCCCGTTGGTGACGCCGACCGCTGCGCCCCCGCCACCGAGCGACAGCGACACACCCGTGGCGGCGATCGTGATCACGCCACTCGTGGCGTCGCGATCGAAGGCGAAGTCGCCACGGAGGGTCTGACCGAGCACCGACAGTTCGACGTCGAGCGCCTGGAAGCGGGTGACGCGGGCCCCGCTGTCGAACCGAACCACGACCGGGTCGGCGGTCGAGCCCGGAATCGACAGGGTGCGGTTCACGGCGCCGCCGGTCGTGTTGACGTCGACGACCGCCGTGCCAACGATCGTGACACCGTTGACGCCCAGCAGCATCACCGTGCCTTCTGCGTGCAGCGCATAACCGGGCGTGGCGCCGGCGGTCCGGATCAGGCCGATCCGTGCATTGGTCAGCAGCACGCCGACGGCGAGCGGGTTGATCTCCCCGTTGTCGAGCCGGGCCGGGCCCTGGCCGAGGAAGATCTCGAGGTTGGCGCCGGCGAAGCTGTCGCCGCTGAACGAGACGTCGCCCTCGATCGAGACGAAGTCGCCGATCGTCAGCGAGACGTTCGACGCCGAGATGGCGAAGCCGGTCAGCTCGCCCTCGGCGAACCGCACCGTGATCGCCCGCCCTCCCACCTCGATCGAGGCGTCGACGGCGGCGCCGGTTTGGTTGTACCGCACCAGCAGGTCGGCCGAGAGGCCGACCGCACCGGCCGCCACCTCGGCGTGTCCGCCGAGCACACCAGCGGTGTTCGTGGCCGTGATCACGAACGCACCGGTCACGTCGACGACGCCCTGGCCCTCGACATTCAGGCTGGCGTTCGAGATCCCGACGATGGTCACCGCCGTGCCACCGGCCAGCGTCTGCTGCTGGAAGGCGAAGTCACCCGTGATCGCCACCGACGACAGCGTCAGCGTTGCGCCGGTGAGGCTGACCCGCAGGAACTGGCCGGCCGGCAGGTCGAGGGCGAGCGCTCCGCCACCGACCGCGAAGGTCTCGTGGACCTCGCTGGCCAACGTGTTGACCTGCAGCTCGGCGGCGCTGTCGAACGTGAACCCACCCAGCGCGATGTGGACCAGGCCGCCGATCTGGCCGGCCACGCCGGCCGGCATGACGAGCAGCGCACCCGCTGCCGCCGAGATCGACACGGCCCCACCGGCGAACGACAGCGAGGCGTTGCTGACGGCGATCCGCACGACCTTGCCGGCCGGCAGCGTGATCTGCTCGATCGAGAACGAGGCCGAGAGGCTCTGGCCGAAGATCGAGATCGTGACCGGCGTCGCGCCGCTCGAGCTGACACGGACGTACTGGCCGGCGGCGAGTGCCGGGATCGAGGCCACCGCCTGGCCGGTCGTGTTGATCTCGAGGTCGACGGTCACGGCGATCGCTACGTTCGGGATGTTGACCGCCACGCTGGCGCCGGTGACCTTGCCGGCGAACCCGGCCGGCGTGATCACGAACTGGGCGGAGGCGACCGACACCACCACCAATCCGGCACCGAGGTCCAGCACCACGTTGGACGCAGCGACCTGCACCACCCCGGACCCGGACGTGAACGCGAAGTTGCCCGTGAGCGTCTGTCCGAACAGCCCGAGCGAGATGCCGCGCCCGGCGACCCGCACGAACGGCCCGGCGTCCAGCACCAGCGATTGCGGCTGACCGGCGACGACGAAGCGCTCGTCGACGGCCGTCGACGTCTGGTTGATCTCGACCAGCAACTGACCGCTCAGGGTGACGTTGGGGATCGAGACGGCGACCGTGACGGCGAAGCTCGCTGCCACGCCGGACGGGGTGATCAGCAGGCTGCCACTGCCGTTCGTGAGCGAGAGTGCCCCGCCACCCAACTGCAGCGAGACATTGGCGAGGCCGACCCGCACGATCGTGACCTGGGTGCCGGCGTTCGCCCCGGCTGCCGGTGTGGAGGTCGAGCGCTCGAACGAGAAGTCGCCGTGCAGCGTCTGCCCGCCGATCGTCACGTCGACACCGGCGGCATCGACCCGCAGATACGGCCCGGCAGGGAGCTGGAGCGAGGTGTCGACGCCGGCGACACGGAACTGTTCGTTGACCGCCGCGCCGGTGGTGTTGATCGTGAGCGCCAGCGTGGCGTCGAGCCCGAGTGCGGCCACGACCACGCGGCCGCTGATCCGGCCTGCGATCCCGGCCGCCGTGACGACGAGGTTGCCGGATCCGTCGGACAGCGCCACCGCTCCCCCGACGATCGTCACGCTGACCTGTGTGGCCGCGATCCGGGTGATCGCCGTGCCGTCGGCCTTGACGACCCGCTCGACGGCGAAGTCGCCGTGGATGGCCTGGCCGCCGATCGTGAGGTCGATGTCGGTCGCCTCGACCCGGAAGTAGGGGCCGGCCGGGAGGTCGAGGCCGTTGGTGCTGATCGCTGCACCGGTGGTGTTGATCTGGACCGCGAATCCGGCGCCGAAGGTGATGCCGGGGATGTTGACCGCGACGTCGACGGCGAGATCCGCCGCTACGCCGTCCGGCGAGATCACGAGTGTCCCAACGCCGTCGGTGAGGCTCACCGCCCCACCACCGAGCTGCAGCGACACGTTGCTGGCTGCCAGCACGATCGTGCCGGCACTCGGCTGGGAGAACGTGAAATCGCCCGTCAGCGTTTGACCGGCGATCGTGATCGACAGTGCAGCCGCCTTGAACTCGGTCGTGCCGGCCGCGACGCGTACGACGACGTCGGTGTCGGTGCCGTCGATCGTGAGCAGCTCGTCGACGTTGCCGGTGGTGTTGTTGAAGCGAACGGTTGCGGTGCCCGACAGCGAGATACCGGGGACACCGAGCACTTGCAGCGTGCCGGTTGCAAAGAGGGCGTACGTGAACGGCTGGCCGGCGGCCGCCGGGTCCACCCGCACCACGCCGATCGTGGCGCCCGTCAGCAACACGCCGATCGCGAGCGGGTTGATCGAGCCGTCGTCGAGGCGGGCCGGGCCCTTGCCCAGGAAGACCTCGAGGTCGGCGCCGGCGAAGCGGTTGTTGCCGAACGAGACGGCGCCCTCGATCGTGACGAAGTCGCCGATCTTGAGCGACAGATCCGAGAACGAGATCTTGAACAGTGGCGCTTCGGCAGCGGTGAAGGTGATCGGCAGTTCGCGTCCGTCGACGATCACGGTCTCGTCCACGGCGAACGAGGTGGTGTTGATCCGCACCGCCACGTCGCCGCTCACCGAGGCGGGGCCGACGGAGCCGCTGAAACTGCCCGACAGCACGCCGGCCAGCCCGGTCGTCAGCACCACGAAGGCGCCCGCACCGTTGGTGAAGCTGCCGTTCGCGCCGCCGGCGTTGATCGAGAACTCGACGTCGGTGAAGCCGATCTTCGTGGTCGTCGTGGCGTTGCTCAGCGTCTGACGCTCGATCGACAGCTTGCCGCTGGCATTCACGTTCACGGCGCCGGCGGTCAGCGAGAACAAGGCGGTGTTGGTGGCCGTGGTGTTGGCGTGCGTGCCGGTGATGTCGACCCGCAGGAACGGCCCGGCCGGGAGGTCGAGCGTGATGTCGGTCCCGGTGGCGAAGTCGAACGTCTCGTCGACCGCCGTCGGCGTGGTGTTGATCGAGATTGAGGCGGTGAAACCAACGTTCAAGCTGAGCGCCGCCGACACCGAAGCGGGCAGCGTGAGCGTTGCGGTGCCGCCGAACGTGCCGGCCACACCGGCCGGCCGGATCACGAGCGCCGCCGTGCCACCCGTGAGCGTGACGAGACCGGCGATGTCGAGCGCCACCTCGGTCGCCGTGACCTTGAGCACCGTCTCGCCGCCGGCGGTGGAGAGCTGCTCGACGGCGAACACACCGCTCACGCTCTGGCCGCCGAGCACGAGCGTGGCCGGGGCGCCGGGCGCTCCGATCCGCACGACGACCGATTGCACGGCGACGGTCCGGGTGACGATCACGGTGACGCTGCCGCCGAACGTGACCCCGGGAATGTCGAGCGCGACGTTGCCAGAGAAGCTGCCCGTGAAGGAGGCCGGGGCGATCACCAGCGTGCCCGTGCCGTTGCTGACGCTGGCGAATGGGCGGTTGCCGTCGCCGATCGAGAGGGCGACGTGCGAGAGGGCGACCGACAGGGTGTCGTCGACCGGGTCTGTGGCGTTCGGACCGCGGTCGATCGTGACCACGACGTCGCCGCTCAGCGTCTGGCCGGCGACCGAGATCGTGAGCCCGCTGCCCGAGAACTCGGTCACGCCGGCCGCCACGTCGAGCGTGAGCGTGCTCCCGCCGACGTCGACGGTACGGGTGACCCGGCTGGCGAAGTCGGAGGCCCGCACCCCGGCGGTGCCGGCGATCGTGACACCGGCGACGCCGGTCAGGCTCACGCTGCCGCGCACGTCGAGTGCGACCTTGCGGCTGTTCGGGGTGGGATCGTCGACGACCAGCACGATCAGTTGGCCACCGCTGACGGTGAGCCCGACGAATCCGCTCCCCTGGTCGACGCCGATCTGGAGCGACACGCCGGTGGCGGCGATCAGCAGCTCGTCGACGTCGTCGGGCGTGCCCGGCAGACCGTCAGGGCCGACCGTGCTCTCGATGAGGGTGAAGGCGCCGGTCAGGGTGGCGATCGATCCGACGGTGAGCGTGAGGTCGCCGGAGATGCGGGTCACACCGGCGCCCACGGCGAGCACGATCGGCGCGCTCAGGTCGACGTCGAAGCCGGTCGTGTTGCGCTCGACGGCGATCGTGCCGACGATCTGGATCGGGCCGAGTGTGGCGGAGACGGCGCCTTCGACGGTGAAGGCATGCGTGCCGTCGGATTTGAGGTAGAGCGCGAACGCGGCGCCCGTGACCGAGACCGAAGCGTCGCCGGAACCGACCGAGAACGAGATCCCGGTGCCGGAGGCGAACATCTCGCCGGCGGCGTTGCGACTGAACGTGACGCGTGCCGCCTGGAGCTCACCGATCGGGGGGCCACGGATCGTGACGTTCTCGACCGCCAGGTCCACGGTTCCGCTGACCACGGGCTCGCCCAGCAACGTGACGTCGACGGCATGCGTGCTGGCCTTCAGGTCGATCGTGCCACTCAGGTCGAATCCGCCACCCGACAGTGACACCGATCCGCTCACCGCCAAGGCGTACGTGCTCGGCGACGGGGACCCCGAGCTGGCGTAGACGTTGAGCGCCAACGCTCCGTGCGTCACCGACAGCCCCAGCACGCCCGGGCTGCCGACGAACGTGCTCAGGTCGGTGGCAGTGATCTGGAGGGCGATCGCGCCGGGAGCCGGCGTGCCGACCTTCACGATCGTGAAGTCGCCGGCGAGTTGGACTGCCGGCAGCACATTGGCGCCGCCGCCCACGCTGACCGCCACGACGACGCCACCGGTCACGGCCACGTTGCCCGTCGCCGTGTCGAACCCGATCGACATCGTCGCGTGCAGGGTGACACCCGGGATGCCGAGCAGATCGACGATGCCGGAGGCCGACCCGCTGACTCCGGCGGCGGTGATCGTGAAAATGCCGGATCCGTTGGTGAGCACGAGCCGCGGCCCGGTCGGCGACCCGAGCGTGGCGTGCACGTTGCCCGCGGTCACCTCGAGCGTGGTGCCCTGCTTGCGGATCCTGGCGTCGCCGCCGATCACTTGCCCACCGGCACTGAATTCGAAGCCGACCACGTCGAGCTGCACGAACGGCCCTGCCGGGACGTTCAGCGTCTGACCGGCCAGCGACTCGTTGACCACCGTCGACCGGGTGTTGACCTGGATCTCGACGCGGTCGGCCGTGATCGTGACGGGTCCGAAGCCGGCCGCGATCGATGCCGAGATCTGTGCGGCGATCCCGTCGGTCCGCACCGACACGATGCCGGTTCCGCCCGAGACCTTGAGCAGCGCCTGACCGCTGCCGTCGCGGAACTCGATCGAACCCTCGCTGACCGCGATCAGGAGGTGGCGGAGGCCGGCGGCCGAGGTGGTCGAGCTGACCTCCACCACGGCGCTGATGGTCTGGCCGGCGAGCACGAGTGTGGCCGGGGTACCGGCGGTTCCCACCCGCAGACCGAGCAACCCGGCTGCCGTGTCGACCTTGACCGCCGCCGAGCCGCTGACATGGAAGTCGATGCCGGGCGGCGGGGTGACGGCGAAGGAGGCGACCGCGATCTCGCCCGCCACGCTGGCCGGAGCTGCTCCCGGCTTGGCGATCGTGAACGAACCGGCGATACCCGCCAAGGCGACGATCGTGGTGACGCCGTCGCCGAGCGCCAATGCGCCGTTGGCGATCGTGATCGTGGTGCTCGCCGCGGCCTGCTCGAACGTGAAGTCGCCGGACAGGCGTTGACCGGCGACGGTCACGAAGACGTTGGTGCCGGCCGCCTTGACGTATCCGCTCGGCGAACCCGGCAGGTCGATCGTGACGGTGCGCGACCCGACCGTGAACGTGTCGGTGAACGCCGTCGTCGATGTGTTGACCCGGATGTCGATGTCGGCCGAGAACGTGAGTCCGGGGACGCTGGCCGCCGCCGTTCCACGCACGATCGCCCCGATCCCGCCCGACTTGGAGACGAAGTACCCCTCGCCGCCGGTGAGCGTGAACACGTCGGCACGATCGGCACCGGACCCGGCCGAGAACCGCATCACCACGCCGGTCGCCGCGATCCGCAGCGTGCCCCCCGACGATTCGATCGCGAACTCGCCTTCGAACCGCTGACCGCCGACCACCAGGGCGACCGGTTGGGCGGCATCGCTGCGGACGATGGCGACCCGGAGGTACGGCCCGGCGGGCACGTCGACCACGAGATCGGCAGTCGGATCCGGATAGTCGACGGTGACCTGGGCGGGAGCGGTGCCGGAGTTGACCATCAGTTCGAACCGGGCGTTCGAGAGCGTGAGGCCGAGACCGGTGACCGAGCCGGCCACCTGGAGCGTGCCGGCAACCCCCGCTCCACCGAGGATCAGGGCGCCCTGGATGTCGGTGAGCGATGCGGGGCCGATCACCAGCGTGGCGTTGTCGACGGCGAGCACGATCTGGCCCGCTTGCTTGGTGAAGGTCAGGTTGGCATGGGTGATGCCCTGCCCGGCGACCAAGAGTGTGGTGTCGAGCACATCGATCCGGGCGGTGCCGGTGACGGCACCGAATTGTGTGCTGCCGGTGTCGTTGAAGGCTACGACGGCGGTACCGCTGAGCGTGACGCCGCCGATGTTGACCAGGCTGATCGTGCCCGTCGCCGTGAGTGCTCTGCCCGAACCCCCGTCGAGGTACGAACCGCTGGCGTTCGACAACAGCACGCCGCGGGCGGACGGGTTGGCGGTGCCGTCGTCGAAGAAGGCAGGGCCGGATCCGAGGAACACCCGCACGCCGGTGAACGTGCTCGTGCCGCCCGGGGTGATCGACCCGGTACCGACCTCGATCGTCACGAACCCGCCGAAGTTGAGCGAGACGTCGGAGATCGCCAGGTCGAGATACAGGCCGTCGGTCCCGGCCGGCAGGTCGAGCGCGAACACCTGGCCGTCGATCGAGAACGAGGCGGTCAGCGCCGATCCCGTGGCGTTGAGCCGCAGCGTGCCGGTGGCCGACGCACTGGCCCCACCACCGGCCACCGAGACCGATCCGGAGGCCACACCGGCGATCCCGGTGGCGGTCAGAAGGAATGCGCCCTCGCCACTGCCGAGCTGGTCACCGTCGACGGTGATCGCCATCTTGCGGACGGCGAAGAACACGCGTGTGGCGTCCTTGCGGAAGTACAGGTCGGCGGTGAGCGACACGGTGTCGCCGACGTACACCGACGCACCGAGTGCCTGGACCTGGATGAACGGGCCGGCGGGGAGCGCCAGCTGGACGGGATCGCCACCGACGTTGAGCGACTCCGAGACGGGCTGGGAGGTCGTGTTGATGTCGACCCGGAACGTCGAGGCGACGATGTCGAGCGTGGACGGCAACGAGAAGGCGACCGATGCCGACAACGAACCGGCGAGGCCGAGCTCGCTGGCGATCACGACGCCGCTGCCGTTCGACACGGTGATGGCGGTGCCGAGCGTGGCGGTGACCGCGCTGGCAGCGGCCTTGACCACCGTGCGCGAGGCCGACACCTGGACCTGTTCGAAACTGAAGTTCCCGCCGACCGAGTACAGACCGGATGCGAACGACACCGTGGCACCGGTGACGCTGACCCGCACGGAGCGGTTGGCCGGATTCCTGGTGTCGATCCGCAACCCGAAGGTACCGGCGATCGTGACACCGGCGATGTTGTTGGTGCTGAGGGTGGCCCCGTCGACGATCGCCAGGACGCCGGAGGAACTGACCGTGAGGCCCGCCGTGGCGACCGAGATCGCCAGCAGCGGGGTGGCGCCACCGTCGCCGATCGACAGCGTGAGGCCGGTCGCCGTGAGCGACACGGTGTTCTCACCGCCGTCGGTGCCGAACACGGTCTCGAGCGAGAGGCTGGTAGCGCCGATCGCCGCGCCGAGCAGCTCGATCGAGGGTGCCGCAACGTCGACCCGCAGGCGTTGTGGCGAACTGCTGAACTGAGCCGAGACCGTGCCACGCAGCGAGAACGTGCCGCCGAAGTCGGGGCCGAGCACGCTCCCGTGCTGGATCGAGCCCGACACGCCCGTGGCGGTGAACGTGGCGGACACGTCGGCGCCAGAGATCGACAGCACACGCCGTCCACCGGCGGCGAGCGTGAGGCCGAGCCCGGCCCCCGTCAGGGCCACGTCGCTGCCGTCGACCGAGAAGGCGATCGAATCGGCGGTCAGCGTGTTGCCGAACAGCGTGATCGTGGCATCGTCGACCTGGACGCGCAGGAAGTCGCCGCTCGTGCCGCCGGGCACGACGACGGACGCTGTGCCGACTGCGACGGTGACGTCGGCGGTGCCGGTGTTGAACTCGAGCGACACTGTGCCCTCGACGGTCACGCCGGAGATCTGGGGACCTTCGATCGTTCCGTTACGGGTGGCCCCGGCGACTCCGGCGGAATCGAACACGAAGCCGGCGTCGGCCCCGGTGATGGAGATGATTCGGGCGGCGCCGGCGGCCAGTTCGACATCGAGGCCGCTCAGCGAGGCCACCACCGTGCTCGCCTGCTTGGTCAGCTCGAGCCGGTCGACGTGCAGCGTGGAGCTGGCGACCGTGACCTCGACGTCGGCGAGCTCGACCCGGGCGTAGCCGCTCGAGTCGGCGGCAGCAGCCACCGTGACCTGCCGGCCACCGACGGAGATCGTGACCGGGCTCGTGACCGTGTTGACCCGTGCCGAGGCGGCGTCGACCGAGAACGTGAGGCCGTAGGTGGGGTCGGGTCCGGTGAAGTGTGCACCGTCGATGGCGGCGGTGACACCCGCCGGCGCGAAGCGGGCGCCGAGGTCGGCGTGTTCGATGCGGAACACGTCGAGCGACCCGACCGTGAGGGCGACCGACACATCGCTGCCGTCGAGTGTGACGGTGCTGCCGAGCCGCTCGAAGATCAGCTTGTCGGCGACGAATTGGAGACCGGCGAACCCGATCGTGGCGGCGACCACTTCGATCCGGACGTACGAGTCGCCGGGGGGTGCGGCGGGCATCGTGTATGTCGTGCCGCCGACGACCAGTCGCTGCGTGGCAGGCGTCGTGTTGGCGAGCACGGTCGCCGTGCCGGCGAGCGTGAGTCCGGGCACGGTGGGAAGCACGAGCGCCGCGTCGGCGATCACCAATGCGAACCCGGCGCTGCTCACTCGCAGCGCCACGGCACCCGCCGAGATGCCGGCGACGACCTGACCGTTGGTGCCGAACGTGAACCTGAGGTTGGTGCCGGAGACGTCGACCGCCGACCCGGCGCTCTCGAAGGTCAGCGAGTCGGCCGTCGCCGTTGCGCCGATGATGCCGAGCGTGACGGGGGCATCGGGGTTGGCGCCGAGCGGGCCGTGCGACGCGCTCACCCGCACGTACGGCACCGACGCTGTGCCGGCCTGGATCGAGACGACCCCGGAGGTCGGCAACGTGAGCGACGCCGACGATGTCGTCGTGTTGACATCGACGGAGATCACCGGGGCGATGATCGTCAGGTCGCCGCCCAGGTCGGGGCCGAGCAGCGTGCCGCCGCGCAGTGCCATGGCCAGCCCGGTCGACGTGGCGCGCAGTGCGAACTCGGCACCACTGGCGCCGATCACCGCGTCGACCCCCGGCCGAGAGCTCGAATCCGATCCCGGAACCGCTGGCGTCGACCTGGCTACCGGCGGCGGTCAGCGACACCGAGTCGGCCGTGAACCGCACGCCGCCGACCGTGAACGCAGCGCCCGCCAGGGCGACCCGGGCCGTCGATCCCGCCACGTCGAGCGACAGCGAGCGCCCGGCGACCGTGACGGCGTACGTGGCCGCCTGCGTCGAGGTGTTGAGCGCGAACGACGCGGCACCCGCGAGTTGGATCCCCGAGATCGTCTCGATCAGCGTGCCCGAGGCCGAGACGGCGATCGACGTGGCGTCCTTGATCACGATCAGCCCACTGGCATCGACGACCCCGACCAGGCCGCCGGCGAACGACGCGCTCGGCACGGTCGAGGGCAACCGCCGTGACCGTACCGAGGCGCTGGAGGACGAGGTCGCCCGAGACCGTGACGCCGTTGGCGACGAACGACGCCCCCGCCGCCTCGACCCGGAGGAACGGCCCGGCCGGGAGGTCGAGCGCCACGACCATGTCGCCGACCGCCAGCGTTCCGGTGAACGGCGCGCTGCGGGTCGACACCACGATCGAGAACGTGCCGGTCAGCCCGGACACCGATCCGATCGTCACCGTCGCCGAGAGCCGCCCTGCGACCCCGTCGTTGCCGGCCGATCCGTCGCCGTCCGCCAGCAGCAACTGGCCGTGGATCCCGGCGATCGTGACGCCCGGCATTGTGATCGACGCCGACGTCACGACGATCGCCAGGCCAGCGCCGTTGGCGACGATCGAGAAGCTGGCGTTGGTGAGCGAGACACCCGCAATCGTGAGCGACCCACCGGTGACCGAGACGCCGACCGACGGGGTCGAGTCGGTCGTGTCGATCGACAGCGACGCCGACCCGACCGTCAAGGAGAGGCCGGGCACGACGGCGATGGCGATCGCCGGCGTACCGCTGACGCTCATCGTGCCCGGCAGCGAGATGCCGTCGGCGCCGATTCGCACGTGACCGTTGGCGTCGTTGACGACCGCCAACCCGCCCGCCAGCCGGAGGTCGACATTGGTGAACTGGACGTCGATCTCGCCGGACACCTCGGTGAAGCTGGCGGCTCCCTGCAGGCGCTGACCAGCGACATCGACGGTCAACGTCGTGGCGGCGAAGCTGTTCTTCAGCGACCCATCGGCGAACAGCACCCGGACCGAGTCGTTCGCTCCGCCGACCGTGAAGTTGATCGTCTGATCGATCGCGGTGCCGGTGTCGTTGAACTCGATCCGGGCCGACCCGGTGAGCACCACGCCCGGCACACCACGCAGCTCGATCGTGCCGGTGGCGACGACGGCGTACTTGTTCGGGGCCCCGATCACCTTCACGACACCGACCCGCGCCTCGCGCAGCACGAGGAACGGCCCGCTGCCGAGGTAGAGCGTGGCGCCCGTGGCGCCGAACGTCTGGCGGCCGTTCACGGTGGCGCCGAACGTGAAGGTGCCCTGCAGTTTGGCGACACCTCCAAAGTCGAGCTCGCCGAGGGCGGCGGTCACCGTGACCTCGTCGACGGCAAGGTCGATCGCGAACGTCGCCCCACCGACGACGATCGAACGTGAGATGGCGATGCCCGTGGCGTTGAAGCCGATCGACGCCGGGCCGAAGGCGGTCGAGCCCGAAGCGACGCCGGCGATACCCGACCCTGCCACGAGCAAGGCGCCACGGCCGTGCTCGATCAGCACCGTCGGCCCGTCGGCGACCGCCAGCTCGGAGATCGCGATCAGCGTTTCGTCGAAGGCCGGCGTCGGGCCGTTGGCGGGGTGCGAGCGATGCTCGATCACGGCGTCGAAGGTGACGTCGAAGGTGGTCCCGTCCACGTCGATCGTGGCGCTGAAACCGGTCACGGCCAGCCGAACGTAGGGACCGGCCGGAAGCGCCGGCGCGGCGATCGCATGCGGGAAGGTGTTCAGCTCCAGCTGGGCCGAGGTGATCGACACGGCACCGAGCGAGCTGAGCGACGAGGAGAGGGTGATGCCGGCCGAGGCATCGAGGGCGAGCGTGCCGGCGACTCCGGCGTCGCTGACGAGGAAGGAAGCGGAGGAGATGGAAGCGGTGAAGTCATCGAGCGTGAAACTCACCGAGGTCAGGGTCACCAGGACGGCACCCGAAGGGTCGAGCGAGAGACCTGCTGCGTGCGGTGGCCCGGCGCCGACGTGGATCGTGACGTCACCGACTTCGATCGTGGCGTCGGTGAAGCGGATCGCGAAGCGATCCGTCGGTGTCGCTTGCGACGTGTCGACGACGATGCCGAGGTCGCCCGAGAGCGAGAAGCCCGACGTGTTGACCGCCAGGTCGGACACCGAGATCGTGGCGGACACGCCGCTCGTACCGACCGTCAACGAGGCCGATCCGATGTCGAGCGAGATCGGGCCGATGGCAACGTGACCGCCCGTCAGGTCGAAGGTCGTGTCACCGCCGACCGTGCGGCCGATCGCCACCGTCCCGGTCAGGTCGTAGCCGGCCACCTCGATCGTGAGCGCCGACGGTTGCGCCGTGACGGACGAGCCGTTGAACGCGATCGCCACCGTTCCCGAGACGTGCAGTTCGGCGAGCGAGGACTGCACGGTGCCGGCCAGGGCGCCGGCGAACGACGAGCCGTCCCAGTCGAACGACCCGTTCACGCCGCTGATCGACACGGCGCCGAAGTCGAACGCTGCGTCGTGCACCGAGACGTGGATGGTGGAGGTCCCGGCTTCGAACACGAACGATCCGCTCAGGGAGACAGCTCCCAGGTCGAGCGCATCAGCGCTGCCGATGTCGGCAGCGACACGCAGATACGAACCGGCGCCGACCGTGAGGCCGACACCGCCGATCTGCTCGTCGATGGCGCGCCCGGTCGTGTTCAGCGACACCGAACCGGTCACGCTGGTGGCCGACCCGGCGACCGTCACGTCGGCGCTCAAGGTGGCGGCGACCCCGTCGGCGAGCAGCAGCAGGGCGCCCACGCCGTTGTCGACGCTCACGAGTGGCGACGCGGCGCCGGTCACGGAGAGCTCCGTGGTGACCCCGGTGATCGCCGCCGCCAGCCCGTCCCGGCCGTCGGTGGTGGTGTGGCGGGTGATCGTGGCGGTTCCGATCGTGATCATCTGGCCGTCGAGGTCGAGCCCCAACGTGCCGGTCGTGACGTCGAGCCGTTCGGCGTTGGGGGTGATCGTGTCGAAGTGGAGGGTGGCCACCGCAGCCGTGCCCGACAAGGCACGGAACCCGAGCAGCGTCAACGCGCCGCCGACCGAGATCCGGTAGCGGGACCCGCTGCCGCTCCCCGAGCGGGTCAACGTCGCCCCGGTGGCGTCGACGACCAGCCGGAGCCCCCGCGCCGACGGGTTGAGCGTCGTGCCGTCGTCGAGCGTGAGGGGACCTTCGCCGACGAAGATCACGGTGCCCGTGCCGATCGTGGCTTCCCCCGACCCGGCGTCGAACGTCACCGCGCCTTGGATCGTCGCGAACGAACCGAGCGCCAGGCTCTCGACCGAGCCGAACACGCTCAGCACCTCAGGCGCCGTGAACGAGATCGAGACGGTGCGCCCGTCGACCGTGACGCTGGCCGTCTGGGGTGCGCCGGTCGAGTTGATGCGCAGTCCGAGCCTGCCGCCGACGGCGACGCCGCCGACGGCGACCGAAGCCGACCCCGACAGCACCCCGGCGATTCCGGTCGGGGTCACGAGGAATGCGCCGTCGGCACCGAACAGGCTGGCGCCGCCGGCGGTGACGGCAAGATCGCTGACCCCGAGTGCGGTGACCGAACCGGACCGCTCCACGACCAGGTTGCCGGCCATGGTCACCGCGCCGAGCGTCGGCAGCGTGAGCGTGGCCTGGGCGCCCGTGACGCGAGCCCGGACGTACTGACCACCAGGGACCGACACCGTGGTCGAGCCGGTCCCCGAGGCGACGACCGCGTTGACCGGGTCGTCGGTGGTGTTGAACTCGAACGACGCCGCCCCGGCGGTCAACGACAGGCCGGCCACGGCGAGTGCGATCGAACCGCTGGCCGACCCGGCGATGCCGTCGCCCGTGAGCACGAAGGTGCCCGATCCGTTGGTGACGGTCGCGATCGCCGCCCCACCGCCACCCACCGCGGCGCTCAGGCCCGAGACGTGCACCAGCACGGTCGGGGTCCCGTCGGCGGCCGGGAGTTCGTCGATGTCGATCGCGCTCGAGAACGTCTGCCCGCCAGCGGTGACGGTGACTCGCGAGGCGCTGATCTTGAACACGCCGGGAGTCACCGTGGTGTCGAGCGTGACGCGCATCGGCACGGTGATCGATCCGCCTGCATTCGTGGCGGCGTCGTCGGCGCCGGTGCGGGCGTACTGGAAGCGAGTCGGGCTGGCCACCGACCGGATCGTGAACGTCCCGTCGTACAGGCCGTTCGAGGAGTCGACGATGACGGTGTCCCCGACGTTCAGACCGTGGCTGACCGTGGTGGTGACCGACACGAGGTTGTTGGATCGGGTCACGCTGGCGATCGGCACGCTCGAGTCGACCGTGACACCTGCGCCCGCTGCCACGGTGAGTGTGGCCTCGGCCGAGACCTCGTCTCCGGCTGGGTTGAGGGCGACCAGCCGGACTCCCGATTCGGTGATGACGAGCGTCGGCACGAACGAGCCGGTCGCCGGGGTCGAGTCGCTCGGCTTGGCGATGAACGCCGCAGTCACGACCGCCGCGCCGGCGCCGAGCGAGAGCTGCTTGCCGGCGAGGCCACCGATCCGGACCTCGGCGAAGCCGGGCGCTCCGGTTCGCGAGAGCGTCAGCGACCCCGCCGAGAACGACTCGCCGGCAACCGTCAGCGTGCCACCGATCATGGTCGCCACCAGCGCAGGATCGTTGGTGGTGTCGATGTCGACGGCGACCCCGCCCGACAGCGTGAGTTGGTCGAGCGACGCCGACACCGTGCCGGTGAATGCGCCCGTGAGCACGTCGGGGGTGTTGGCGACTGTGGCGAACGTGAGTGTCAGCGTCGTCGCCCCGCCGTCGATCGTGGCGATCGGCTGATCGGGGTCACCCAGCCGGGCGGCGACGTCGGCGATCGCCACCGTGATCGCCGCACTGGTGCCGTCGAACGTGGCCTCACCCGAGACCTGCTGGCCCTCGATCGCCAGTTCGGCGGTCACGGTCACGGGGCCGGCGAGCGCCCCGGACAGGAACGCGTACACATCGTCGCCCTGGCCGGCGACCGGGAAGTGGGCAGAGACGACGTCGCTCAGCACGTCGTGGGCGAGCGACCGGAGTTGCGTCGCACCGGCCGTCTGCGACAGCCGCACGAAGTTGCCGCCGTCGAGGTCGAGTCCGGTGAACTCGTCGAACGCTCCGGCGACCGTCGTCGAGGCGAGGTAGGTACCGGCAGCGAGCAGCAGCGCCGAACCCGTCGTCTGCCGGATGACGATCTCGCCGGCCAAGGTTGCCGAGTCGACCGTGAGCCGGTCGACGTAGGTGACGTCGTCGAGCGGGTCGCCCGTGCCGAGGTCGTCGAACTCGACCTCGACGACGAACCGGTCGTCGGCACCCAGCGTCAACGAGTCGAGTGACGCCGCCGTGCCGGAACGCGCCGAGGGACGCGTGACGCCGTCGACGGAGTCGACGGACACCTCGTCGGTGGCGGCATTGGCGGCGGCGTCGAGCTGCTCGACGCCGGAGAACTGAGCGAGCAATTCTCCGAACGGGTCGCGCACCGTGCCGGAGCCTTCGCCGGCGAGTCGGGCGCGGGCTCCGCCGGCGGCGAGTACGAGGCGATCGGTTCCCGTGCCGGCCGCGACGTGCTCGGTCGACCGTGCCACTTCGAGACGGTTGCCCGTCGACGCGAACGCCGCGTTGTCGATCGTGATGTCGAAGTCGTCGGTGGCGGTGACACGCACGGTGTCGTCCCCGTTGCCACCGCGGAACGCGACGTCGAACGCGTCACCGATGGTGAGCGTGTCGTCCGCGTTGCCGCCGTTCACGATCACGTCGGAGACGTAGGTCAGCGGCATGGTCGACGTTGCGACGGTCACGTGCGTGGCGTCGACGGTGAGCGTGGCCGCGCCGTTGATCGACGTCGTCCACGTGTGTGCTCCGACGGTGACGCGACGAGCCTCTCCGGCAGCGATCTCGCCGACCATCAGATGCTGCGGCGCGACACCCGGCTGCAGGTCGTCGAACCCGAGCAGATGCCCGAGTTCGTGGGCGAGCACTGTGACGAGATCGACCCCGTCGTCCGCGGTCGCCGGCCCGGCGGCGTCGTCGAGGTGCCACAGGCGTCCGGCGGCGTCGTCGTCGATGGTGATGACCGTGCCCGTGACCGACGCCAGTCGATCACCGTCGAGGTTGCCGACGTCGATCGTGTGGGCCGGGATCACGACGCCCGCCCAGAGCGCGGCGGCGGCTGCCTCGATCAGCGGTGTCACGTCGGCGACGGTGATCACGTCGCCGAGCGGCGGTGCGCCGACGGGACCGACGGCGACGATGTTGTGAGTGTCGGTGCGGTCGGTATCGGCCGCAGCGGAGGCGGTGGGGACGGGCGCGACGATGCTGATCGGGATCAGCATCCCGAACGCGAGCAACAAGCTCACGACGCGTCGCATCGCCAGCCCATTCCGCCTTATACCTGGCCGCTCACTGAGGAGCCCAGATTCGCCCGATTGACCACTTCTCGCTCCAACTCACCCCGCCAAAGGTGACTGCTTCACTCTGCCGCGGGTGACCACTCTCCGTCAAGGGCGAGCAGGAAAAGCCCCGTGACGTGGTCAAACGCGAGGCGCTGACCGGGACTCCTTGAAGATTCGGTGGCTGGTTGACCACCGACCGTGGACCCTGGCGGCGGAGCAGGGGGTCACGATCGGACCCACGCATCGATCAGTTTGCGGGCGATCGAGATCGGCGGCGGCACCATCGGCAACTCGTCGCGTCGGTACCAGTTGGCCTCGGCGATCTCGGTCGGATCGCACACGATGTCGCCGCCCGCGTACTCGGCGCGGAAGCCGATCATGAGACTGTTCGGGAAGGGCCACGGCTGGCTCCCGAAGTACGTCGGGTTGACCACTTCGATGCCGACCTCTTCGCCCACTTCGCGCACCACAGCCGCCTCGAGCGACTCGCCCGGCTCGACGAAACCGGCGAGGCAGGAGAACATCGGAACAGTCCACTGCACGCCGCGAGCGAGCAGCGCCTGCTGGTCCGGGCCGGGCTCACCGCGTGTCACGAGCGTGATCATCGCCGGCGACAAACGCGGGAACGACAGCAGTGCGCACGATGGACAACGCATCGCTCGTTCACCGTCGGCGAGTTCCGTGGCACCGCCGCACCGACCACAGAAACGGTGTGTGCGCGCCCACTCGACGATCTGTACGGCACGCCCCGCGGCGAGCCAGTGATGCTCCGGGACGCGCCCGTGAAAGGACCGCAGATCGACTGCCGCGCCGTCGCTCGGGTCATCGCCGCGCGGCACGTCGACAGCCCACCAAGCGGCACCGTCGACGACCCCGATGAAGTGCGCGCCCCACTCCCGTCGAGCGGGCGCGTCGTCGATCCAGACGGTGGCGCCGACGACGTGCAGGTACCGGTGCGCGCCACCGTGATCAGCCGGCAGTGTGATCATCGGTTGGAAGCCGTGCGGGGTCATCCTGACTGCCTAGTCGCGCTTCCGGGCGCGGCGCATATCGAGCCACGTTGTCCACGCCGGGTGCCGCTGCGAGACTGCAATCCTTGGACCTGACCCGACTCGTCGCCGCGGCCATCGGCGCGCTGTGTGCGTCGATCGTGGCCACGCCGGCTGCGACGACGACGGCCGATGCCGGGTCGACCGACGGCGTGTTCGTCGATGTCCTCACGGCACTCCCACTCGACGTAATTCCGGACGCCGGGACTCCGCAGTTCGGACCCACCACCGGGGTCGCTCCCGGTGTCACGGGGGCCGACGACTGGCACGCCGCCGGGTTCACCGGAGCCGGTGTGAAGATCGGCGTGATCGACTATTTCGACGTGACGAAGTACTGGAACGTCGCCGAACACGGCCCCGCACCCGTCGCCGGCGTGACGGCGCGATGCTTCGACGCCGGACGCGACTGCACCGCCGAGTTCTTCGACGGTGTCGACGCCGGCGACGAGGACCATGGCGTCGCCGTGGTCGAGGTCATCAAGGACATGGCACCGGATGCCGAGATCTACATCGCTCGAGCGTTGACGTCGAGCGACTACACAGCGGTGATCGACTGGTTCGCGTCGGTCGGCGTGAGCGTCCTCAACCGCTCCCTCGGCAGCCGTTACGACGGCCCCGGCGACGGCCGCAGCAGCCTCGATTCGATCGCCGGGTACGCGATCGGCAGGGGGATCACCTGGGTCAACTCCGGCGGCAACAACGGGCTCGACCGCTACTACCGCCACGCCGTGCGACTCACCGGCGACAACGTCGCCTTCGGTCCTTCGGGTTCGGATCGCTTCCTCAAGTTCCGGGGCTGCATCTCGCTCGGTGGCGTGCGATGGATCAACGACTGGGACAAGCCGGCATCGCAGCGGACCGACTACGACGTGTTCGTCTGGGACTCCCCGCTCGGCGATCCGGCGGCGGGCTCGATCGTGGCCTCCTCCACGGGCAACCAACGCGCCGGGGCGCTACCGGTCGAACACATCACCGATGCGCTGTGCCCGCTCGGCAAGAACCTCACGACCCGCTCGCTCTACCTCGAGATCCGCTGGCGCGGTGGCGACATCGCCAACGACGTGATCGAGATCCTCGACTACGGATCCGGGATGGGCGCCTACACACAGCAGGCCCAGTCGGCGACCACGGCGATCGCCGATTCGATCGAATCCGGTGTGCTGGCGGTCGGCGCGATCGACCCTGCCGCCGGGCACCAGTTGGCCAGTTACAGCTCGCGCGGCCCGACCAATGACGGCAGGATCGCGCCGGACCTGGTGGCCCCGGCGGGGTTCTCGAGCTCGGTCCGGCCGCAGGGGTTCGCCGGCAGCAGTGCATCGTCGGCGGTGGTCGCCGGCGGCGCTGCGCTGCTGCTCGACGCCGGGTTGGCCGCCGATCCGAACTCGCTCGGCGACCTGATCCGGCATCTCGCCGTCGACCGCGGGGCGTCGGGCCCCGACCAGCTCTATGGGTACGGCGAGTTCACACTCCCCTCGCCGCCGCAGCAGGTCAGCGGTGCGCCATCACGCTTCGTCGCCCTCGACCGCCCGAAGCGGATCCTCGACACCCGCCCGACCAGCGCCGCAGGGCCGCCGGCGCTGACCGGCGCCATCGATCCCGGCGAGATCCTGGACGTGCCCGTGCTCGGCATCGACGGCCTGCCCACCACCGGGGTCACAGCGGTGGCGGTCAACATCACGGCGGTGGCCAACGAACGCCCCGGCGTCGTGCAGGCGATTCCCACGTTGCGAGCAGCGTTGGGCGGCTACTCGAACCTGAACGTCGACGCAGCCGATCAGGCGCGCGCCAACTTTGCGATCGTGCCGATCGGCGAGAACGGCTCGATCTCGCTGATCAGCAGCGGCGGAGGACATCTGGTGGTCGACCTGCTGGGATCGTTCGTGGCGGCACCGGGTGCCGTCGCCGGTGGCCGATTCGTGGAACTCCCCGTCGCCGAACGCGTGCTCGACACGCGCCTCGCACCCAGTCCGGGCCCGCTCACCAGCCTCCAGGCACGCCGGGTCCCGCTTCCGGCCGGCCTGGACCCCGTGAACGTCAGCGCCCTGGTCGTGACCGTCACGGGCACCGAAGCGACGGCACCCGGGTGGATCCAGATCCATCCATCGGATCGGCCTGACGTGGTGGGTGCCACGTCCACCGTCAACCTGATGCCGGGCGCATCGGTGGCCAACACGGCGATCGTGCGCACGACGTCCGAGGGTGCGTCGGTGACCGGTTGGTTCGGGGCAGGCACTGGTCAGGTCGTCGTCGACGTGATCGGGTACGTCACGTCGGACGCTGCGCCGGTGGCGACGGGTGGGCGTTATGTGCCGCTGCGGCCCACCCGGGTGCTCGACACCCGCCTCACGATCGGCGAGCTGGCGACGTCGCAACAGATCGTGATCGACACTGCCACGGCGGGCTCCCAGGTACCACCCACCGCGACCGGCGTGATGTGGAACCTCACCGCCGTCGCGATGCGGCGACCCGGCTTCGCCCGGGCGTGGTCGGCCGACGTCACGCAACCCACGACGTCGGCGCTCAACTGGTCGACCACGGGCGAGGTCCGGGCGGCAGCGGCGATCACCGCCCTCGATACCGGGCGAGCGTGTGTGATGATGAGTGATGGCTCGCCCACCGGCACAGCACCGTTGGGTCACCTCGTGGTCGACGTGTTCGGGTACTTCACGGAGTAGAACGGTCTGGCTCACATGCTCAGCTCACTGATCGCCTCGCCGGATGCGCAACTGATGGCGGCTCGCTATCAGATGGCCTTGTCGCTGGGTTTCCACATCGTGTTGTCGTGCTTCGGCGTCGCCTTCCCGGCGATGATCTACGTGGTCCATCGGCGCGGCATCCGCAACGACGACCACGACGCCCTGATGCTGGCCAAGCGGTGGGGCAAGGCGTCGGCGGTGCTGTTCGCGATCGGCGCCGTCTCGGGCACGGTGCTGAGCTTCGAGATGGGGTTGCTCTGGCCCGGCCTGATGTCGAAGTACGGCGACGTGATCGGGTTGCCGTTCGCGATGGAAGGGATCGCCTTCTTCCTCGAGGCGATCTTCATCGGCATCTACCTCTACGGGTGGGGGCGGCTCTCCCCCACCCGGCACCTCCGGACGCTGATCCCGATCATGCTGTCGGGGTTGTTCGGCACGTTCTGCATCCTGACCGTGAACGCCTGGATGAACGCTCCGACCGGTTTCACGTTGCTGCCGGACGGCACCGTCACCGACGTCGACCCCGTGGCGGCGATGTTCAACGACGCCCTGTGGCCGCAGTTCCTGCACATGTGGGTGGCCACGTTCGCCGTGAGTGGTTTCGTCGTGGCCGCCGTCTACGCCGTGGGCATGTTGCGCGGCCGCCGCGACCGCGTCCACCGGATCGGGTTCGCCGTCCCGTTCGCCTTCGCCGCTGTGGCTGCCTTCGCGCAGCCGGTGATCGGACACGTGGCGGGCACCCGGCTCGATACGCAGCAACCCTCCAAGCTGGCGGCCATGGAACTCGCCACGATCACCGAGGCGACCGCACCGGTGGTGATCGGTGGCGTCCTGATCGACGGCGAGGTCAAGGGCGGAATCGAGATCCCGAAGCTGGCGTCGATCCTGGCCGGCAACTCGACCGACACCGTGATCGTCGGTTTCGACCAGATCCCGGACGACGAGGAGCCACCGGCCAACGTCGTCCACTGGGCCTTCCAGTTCATGGTGGGCGCCGGCACGGCGATGGCGGCGATCGCCGGTTGGGGGTTGCTGCGTTGGCGGCGCCGTCGGGCCGACCCCGACAGTGTCTTCGACTCGATCTGGTTCCTGCGGGCCGCCGTGGCGGCTGCGGCGCTGTCGATCGTGGCGCTCGAGGCCGGGTGGACCACCACCGAGGTGGGTCGCCAACCGTGGATCGTGTACGGCGTGATGCGCGTCGAGGATGCGGTCACGCCCAACTCCGGAATCTGGTTCAGCCTGGCGGCGATGGTCGTCGTGTACGCCAGCATGGGTGTGATCGGCGTGCGGGTGCTGCTCGGCATGGCACGCCGCTGGCGCGCGGACCCCGACAGCGACCTCCCCACGCCGTACGGCCCTGGCGGCGAGCTGGTCGGCGCGCCGACCGGGGAGCCGGCATCGTGAACGTCAACGACGTCGCCGCCGCCCTGTTGTTCCTGGGGGTCGCCGCCTACGCGATCTTGGGTGGTGCCGATTTCGGCACGGGCGTGTGGGATCTGTTGGCCGGCGACGCCCGGCGCGGCGCCCACCTGCGTTCCCAGATCGACCGTTCGATCGGGCCCGTGTGGGAGGCCAACCACGTGTGGCTGATCTACATCCTGGTCTTCCTCTGGACGGGGTTCCCGACCGCCTTCGGGTCGATCATGACGACGCTGTTCGTGCCGTGGATGCTGGTCGGAGCGGGGATCGTGCTGCGCGGCGGGGCGTTCGCGTTCCGGAAGTTCTCGCATTCGGTCGGCGAGGCACGCCTGCACGGGATCGTGTTCGCCGTGTCGTCGGTGGTCACCCCGTTCTTCCTCGGCATGATCGCCGGGGCGATCGCCAGCGGACGTGTGCCGGCGAACGGTCGTGGCGACCTGTGGCGGTCCTGGACCGGACCGACCTCGTGGGTGGGAGGCTCGCTGGCGGTGCTCACGGTGGCGTTCCTCGCCGCCACGTTCCTCGCCGCCGACGCGGACCGCAGCGGGCAACACGACCTCGCCGAGACGATCGGCGGGCGCGCCTTCTGGGCAGGCTTGGCAACCGGTGCGGTGGCGCTCGTGGCAGCCGTCACGTTGCCGGCCGACGCCGAGACGCTGGCGGATCATCTCCAGGGTCGCGGTCTGGCGCTGGTGCTCGGGTCGGCAGTCGCCGGATCCACCACCCTGTGGCTCCTGCGGCAGCGCCGGTGGCGCCTGGCCCGGTTCACGGCGGTGGCCGCCGTGGCGGCGATCGTGCTGGGATGGGGCACCGCGCAGTACCCCGACATCCTGGTCGACCAGCTCACGATCGACCAGGCGGCCGGCGCACGTCCCACGATGGTCGGCCTGATCATCGTGTTCGGGTTCGCCGCCGTCACGGCAGTCCCGGCGTTGGTCTGGCTGTTCGTGCTCGTCAACCGCGAGGCGTGGCAGGCGGTCGAACGAGCTGAGTGACCGGAGCAGGCGGGTCATCCCGGAGGCTCGATTGCGATCGGACCGCCCGGCTGAGCGAGCATGTTGCGGTCAGGCCCCGAGGGGGCTGTCGTGGAGGCGAACGTGACGGGTGGACAATGAGCGCAGTCGAGATCGTGGCGGACGTCGATGCCGCCGTGGCCGGGGTACCCGACGGTGCGACGGTCCTGATCGGCGGCTTCGGGTCAGCCGGTCAGCCGGTCGAGTTGATCGGCGCACTGCTGCGTTCGCCGGCGCGTGATCTCACCGTCGTCAGCAACAACGCCGGCAACGGCACCGAGGGGTTAGCGGCGTTGGTCGGGTCCGGTCGGGTGCGCAAGATCATCTGCTCGTTCCCGCGCCAGGCCGACTCCGACCAGTTCGACCGCGTCTACCGAGCCGGCCAACTCGAACTCGAACTCGTCCCGCAGGGCACCCTGGCGGAACGAATCCGGGCCGGTGGTGCAGGGATCGGTGCGTTCTTCTCACCCACCGGCGCCGGCACGCTGCTGGCCGAGGGCAAGGAAACTCGCACGATCGACGGTCGCGACTACGTGCTCGAACACGCCATCACCGCCGACCTGGCACTCATCAAGGCGCACCGTGCCGACGCCGCCGGCAACCTCGTCTACCGCAAGACCGCCCGCAACTTCGGCCCGGTGATGGCGACCGCGGCAACATGCACGGTGGTCCAGGTCGACGAGGTCGTGGAGGCCGGCGTGCTCGACCCCGAGAACGTCGTCACGCCCGGGATCTTCGTCGATCGGATCGTGTGCCTCTCCCCCACCCGCCCGTCGATCTCGTGAGCGCAGCATGACCATCGAACATCCCGACAGCCCACCACTCGACAAGCGCCAGATCGCCGCACGCGTGGCGGCCGACATCCCCTCCGGCTCGTACGCCAACCTCGGGATCGGGCAGCCCACGCTGGTCGCCAACTACCTGACGCCCGAACGCAACGTCACACTCCACACCGAGAACGGCATGCTCGGCATGGGGCGGGCTGCGACCCCCGATGAGTTCGACCCGGACCTCGTCAACGCCGGCAAGATCGCCGTCACCGAGACCCCCGGCTGCTCGTACTTCCACCACGCCGACTCGTTCGCCATGATCCGCGGTCGACACATCGACGTGTGCGTGCTGGGTGCGTTCCAGGTGTCGTTCGACGGTGACCTGGCCAACTGGCACACCGGTGAGGCCGACGCGATCCCGTCGGTGGGGGGCGCGATGGACCTCGCCGTCGGCGCCCGCGAGGTGTTCGTGATGATGAACCTCTACGCCAAGGACGGCTCACCGAAGCTGCTGCCACGGTGCACCTATCCGCTCACCGGAGTGCGCTGCGTGACCCGCGTGTACACCGAGTACGCGGTGTTCGCGCTCGGCGCCGGCGGGGTGCGACTGATCGAGACCTACGGCACATCGGCGGCCGCGCTCGGCCAACGGCTCGCCACCGACTTCGTCTGAGCGACGCACGACAGCCGGTACGCCGGCCGCATCGCGTCGCCGCGCTCGCCCGATGTGAGCAAGTTCAGCACCTGTTCGCCCACTGTTCAGCCGCAGTGCCCCGTCACCTCGGCTGGGCGAAATCTCTGATCTCTAGGTTGCCACGAGCCTTCGGGCCGGTGGGTCGACACGAGTCGGTCTCATCACTTCCGTCTCGTCAACCCAAGGAGTCAGACATGAGCCACAAGACGCTGGCAACAGCCGGCCTGTGCAGTGCCATCGCGATGCTGAGCGCGACGTCCGTCCTCGCCGTACCGGGCGCTGTCGACCGGGCCGACGAGTTCGCAGACTCCGTACCTGGTCGGTACGAAACCGGGCATCGTGACCAAGAGCCTGCTCACCGTCGGCGACACGGTCGGTGGCTACACGATGGCCGGCATCCCGGACGGCCTGGGAGCGTTCGACAACGGTGACGGCACGTTCACGGTGCTCATGAACCACGAACTCGGCAGCTCCCTCGGCGCCGTCCGTGACCACGGTGCGACCGGGGCGTTCGTCTCGAAGTGGATCGTCGACAAGCAGTCGTTGGCGGTGCTGTCGGGTGAGGACCTCATCCAGCGCCAGGTGCTGACCTCGGGCGGCGCAGCGGTCAATCGGCTGTGCTCCGGCGATCTTCCGGACGTGTCGGCGTTCTACAACGCGGCGACCGGGCTCGGCACCACGGACCGGATCTTCATGAGCGGCGAGGAGGGCGGCATCGAAGGACGTGCGTTCGGGCACGTCGTGACGGGGCCCGAGGCCGGCACCAGCTACGAACTGCCGTACCTGGGCAAGTTCGCCTGGGAGAACGCCTTGGCGATGCCCGACTCCGGCGACACGACGATCGTCGTCGGGCTCGACGACGGCACCGGCGGTCAGGTCTACGTCTACGTCGGCCACAAGCAGGCCACGGGCACAGCGGTCGACAAGGCCGGGCTCACCAACGGCGTCCTGTACGGCGTCAAGGTTGCGGGCGTCGCGAGCGAGAACGACGCAACGTCGCTGCCCACAGGTGCGGCGTTCACCCTGGTGCCGCTCGGCGACGTGTCGGGCAAGACCGGTGCGCAACTGAACACCGACAGCGTCAATGCCGGAGTCACCACCTTCGCCCGCCCGGAGGACGGCTCGTGGGACCCGAGCGACCCGCACCACTTCTACTTCGCCACCACGGCGAGCTTCACCGGTGTGTCACGCCTGTGGAAGCTGTCGTTCGCCGATGTCGCCGCCATCGCCACCGGCGGCACGGCGGCGATCGCCGTGCAAGGCCCGCCCGCCGATCCGTCGAAGCCAAATCGGGATCAGCCCGGCCCGCGGATGATGGACAACATCACCGTCAACTCGCGCGGTCAGGTGATTCTCCAGGAGGACGTCGGTGGCCAGGACTACATCGGCGGCGTCTTCCAGTACGACCCGGCGAGCGGCAACGTGGTGCGCATCGCCCAGCACGATCCGGAGCGCTTCGCACCGGGTGCGGCCGGTTTCCTCACTCGCGACGAGGAGAGCTCGGGCGTGATCCCCGTGCCGTTCCTCGGCGAGGGCAAGTACCTGCTCGACGTGCAGGCGCACTACAGCACCGGTGTTCCGGCGACCGTCGAGGGCGGACAGCTGTTGGTGCTCCACATCCCGCCGGGCAAGCCCGTGCGCTGAGCACGCCGACACACCCGCGAGCAGATGTGGCCCCCGGTGCGCCCGGGGGCCACATCGCGCACGCGATCGCACCGAGCCTCGTTCGAGGCCGCCCAACGGGGCACGTGGTGTCAGGCGCCGAGGATCGTGACGGTGCCGGCGTCGCCGTCGACTCGAACCATCACGCCGTTGGCGATTCGGCTGGTGGCATCGACCGTGCCGACGACTGCCGGGAAGCCCATCTCGCGGCCCATGATCGCGGCGTGCGAGGCGAAGCTGCCGTGATCGGTCACCGCCGCGCCGATCAGCGACAGGAAGGCGTTGAACGCCTCGCCGGTCGCCGTCGTGACGAGCACGTCGCCCTGCTGCACGTCGAACAGGTCGTCGAAGTTCCGCACCAGCCGTGCCGGACCTTCGTACACACCGCCGCTCCCGCCGATGCCCACGACGACGTTGTCGTCGCCGATCGGGGTGTGCACGTCGCCGAGCACCCCGTCGATGTAGAACCCGAGCGCCGACATCACCCGGGCGAGCGGCGGCGGGAGCTGGTCGACCGGCGGTGGAGGGGGCGGCGGCGGACCGAGCAATGGCGGAGCGCCGGCTTTGCTGGCTGCCTTGCGATCGGCGACCCTGGCGGCGAGTTCGTCGGCGGTCGGTTCCGCAGATCCGTGGAGGATCCCGGCGATCTCGTCGGCCTGGAGATCGAGGGTGTCGTACATGAAGTTGATCCGACCCCGCTCGAACAGCCGGCGGCCCAACTCGATCAGGGCGAGGCGGAGCAATCCCGCCGCCGCGGTGTCGCTGTACAACCCACGTTCGTCGCGCAGCCGATAGACGAGCCGCGACTCCGTCAACAGATCGTCGAACTCCGCCCGATGCTCGTCGGGCACCTTCGCCCGCAGCTCGTCGGCAACCTGCTCGGCGCGCTCGCTTGGCGGCTCCACGATCGTGATCGCAGGCTGCCGCGGATCCGGTCGAGGACGATGTCGGGCCGTTCTCCGATCGTCGGGATTCGTGAGGTCGAAACCGGCCGCCAGCCGGAATCCGCAGGCTGCGAGGTACTCCTGGACTGCAGGGATCCGGCGACACAGCTCGGCCAACCGCTCCCCGGGTGGCGCGTCGCCGCTCAGCAGCGCCTGCGCCTCGTGGTCGGCCAGCACTGCGTCGACCGCCGGGGCCAGCTCGGGCGGCACCACGCCGGACACCGGGGACCATCCGTCGTACACGGCAAACATCGGCACCGGAGCGCCGCCGGTCCACTGCACGGCATGCAGGATGAAGTCGCCGATCGGCAACATCGCCGTGGCGTTGAACCGATGGTGCTGGTACGCCATGTCGGTCAGCCATCCGGTGCGCTGCCGGATTTGGTCGAGCAGTCCGTCGTCGTCCAATGCCGAGAGGTCGACCTCGGCAAACTCACGGTGCGTGGCGATCGCCGCCGGCTTGAGCTCGTCGTCCCACCGCTGCAGGATCCCGCGCCAGATCCGCTGCTCGAACGCCGCTGCGGCGAGGCCGGTGCGGCGACCGATCTCGGCGCCGAGGTACTCGGGCGACTTCTCGCCGGTCGGTCCTGGGGCGTCGAAGGGCACGGGCTGCATGTAGCTGAAGCCGTTGACGTACACGACGTTCATCGTGTCGAGCAGCGAGCCCCATGGTTCCAATGTCTCGGTGAACCCGCGCTGCATGCCAGGCGGGTACGCCGACTGCATCAACGGCGTGACCGCCGATGGCAGATGGGCGCGGTCCTGCAACCACGGACCGGGCCCGGGGGCCTCCCAGACAACGCCGTCATCGCCCATCTTGCACCCCTTGTTGTTCGTGGTCTGCAGCATCCGCGCGTCGGGACGTCGCATTTCTGCCGGTGTGACCTCGCCACACACCGGTGGAGGGATCGTACGACACTCCGGTGGCCGAGGCCAGAGATCAATGCGGGCATCGGCACGCTGTCGCGGATCGCGAGCTGCCGACCGCCGGCGTGTCGGGGCGGGCGCTGTCTCACACCTCACACGACCGCTGAGCGAACGGGCGATTGCACACCAACCGGCGCAGGGTTGCCGAACGCGCCCCGGCCGGCCGCCCGCACCAGTGCGACTGCGCAGGCGAGGGCTGCGAGGCCGCCGAGCACGAAGGGCGCCCGAGGTGTGGTGGCCTGGATCACCCAACCCATCGCCAACGCTCCGATCGGCGTGCTGCCGTTCCACGCCAGTTGGTGCAGAGCCATCACCCGGCCCTGCATGGCCGGTTCGGTCGCTTGCTGCACGGCGACGGTGTCGAACGACTGGAAGCACGCCGACGCGAAGCCCAGGGGGATGCCGATCGCGACGAAGGCCGGGTAGCTGGGTGCAGCGGCGAACATGAACAACATGGCGCTGAAGGCGCCGAGCACGAGTGCCAGCGTGCGTCGTGGGTTCGGGGTGATGCCGGCTGCGTACATGCCGCCGAGGATCGACCCGATCGCGCTGACGCTCATCGCCGTGCCGACCGCACCCGGTCCGCGCCCGAATCCGAACCGCACCATCGAGGGGAACGTGGTCTGGAAGTTGAGGGCAACCAGTCCGACGACTGCCATCACGACGAGCGGGCGGCGCACTTCGGGACGGTTGCCGACATAGGCGAGCGCCGCCCGAAGATTGCCACCCGCTCGAGAGCCGGTCGGCCGCGGAACGAGCTCGCTGCGTGCGATGCCGGCCAGGGCGACGAACACGGCGGCGTACGACACGGCGTTGGCGTAGAAGCAGGATGCGACCCCGGTGATCGCCACCATCGCACCGCCGAGCGCAGGACCGAGCAGCCGTGACACCGATGCGATGGTGCTGTTGGCGGCCACCGCGCTCGGGAGCGCATCGCGTCCGACGAGCTGGAACAGCAGTGCCTGCATCGCCGGGCGCTCGACGGCCATCACCAACCCGGAGAGCAGGGTGAGGCCGTAGATCACCCGCAGATCCGCTGTCCCAGCCGACACCACCAGACCGAACGTCAGCGCCAGGACTGCCGACACGGCCGAGGTCACCAGCAACAGCCTCCGGTTGTCGACCCGGTCGGCCACCACTCCGGCGGGCGCTCCGAGCACCAGCAGCGGCAGGAACTGCAGCGCCACGACCAATCCGAGCCGGTCACTGCGTCCGGTGAGGTCGAGCACCAGCCAGGTGAGGGCGAGCGCCTGGAGCCAGGATCCGACGTTCGAGATCACCTGGCCCGTGAAGTAGCGGCGGAAGGCGGCGTGCCGGAAGGCGGCGAAGCGCTCCATCAGGAGTCCTGCCGGATCAGCAGGGCGGTGCCGATCGCCACGGCGGCGGTCGCCCAGCAGCCGATGACGATCGCGTTGCCGACGTTCGAGAACGCGGCGGCGAGCGTTTCGGGTGTGTCGGTCGCCGATCGGGTTCCGAGCAGACCGTGGGCAGCCGTGAACGGCAGCAGCCGTGAGACCCACGCCGGGGCCATGTTCTGGACGAGGGATTCGACGGCGAGTGCCCAGATCAGCACCGACGTCACCGCGGCAGCGCTGTGGCGCACGACGAGACCGACCCCGAGGCCCAGGACCGAGGCGAGCGTGGTGAGCATCAACGCCCACGCCACACCGGGCACCGCACCGGACATGTCGCCCGTGTCCATGCCGCTGGCGAGACCGCCGGCCAGCCCGCCGACGATGCCGAACACACCCATCGCCAAGCCGAGCGCAGCGGCGCTGAACGCCTTGGCGGCGACGATCGTCGGTTTCGACGGCCGCGCCGTGAGGCTGGCGGCGAGCGTGCCGTGCTGGACCTCGGTGGTGAACAGCAAGGTGCCGGCGACGACCGCGAACAGCGTCGTCAGCCAACTCGACACGAGAAAGGTGTTGGCGATCGTGAACGGCAGGTGGTCGTACGGATCGGTCTTGACGGCCTTGCCGAGGATCAGCGACATGCCGATGCCGATCACGGTCGCCAGCCCGACGAAGGTCGGCGTCGAACGGACCGAGCGCAGCTTGATCCACTCGCTGCGGATCACGGCGCGGACGTCGCCGGCGATGAGGGACGGGGTCATGGGGGGACGGAGAGCGATGGTGGTGTTCATGGGAAGGTCCTTTCGGGGTACGTGTTGCGGGGTGTGCTGTTGCGGGGTGTGATGTTGTGGGCTGCGTGACGTGTGGGTCAGGCGGCGGCGTAGACGGCGGCGTTGCGGGTGAGGTCGAGCAGGATGTCCTCGAGGCTGAGCGAGCGGTCGCGGGCGAGGGTGTCGGCAAGCGGCTCGGCGGTGATGAGCCGACCGTTGCCGACGACGACCAGGTCGTCGGCGAACGTGGCGAGTTCGGCGATGAAGTGGCTCGACACGAACACGGTGCGGCCGTCGTCGGCGAAGCCCGTGAGCATCGTGCGCAGCCAACGAATGCCGTCGGGATCGAGCCCGTTGGCCGGCTCGTCGAGCATCAGCACCTCCGGATCGCCGAGCAGCGCACCGGCGATCGCGAGCCGCTGACGCATCCCGAGCGAGAAGCCGCCCACTCGCTGGTCGGCGGCCGTGTCGAGGCCGACGAGGTGCAGCACCTCGTCGACGCGGGTGTCGGGCAGCGATGCGATCGCGGCCATTGCACGGAGGTGGTTGCGGGCGGATCGACCGGGGTGCATCGCCCGGGCGTCGAGCACCACGCCGACGGTTCGGGTGGGGTCGCGAAGGTCGCTGTAGCGCGATCCGTCGTAGGTGACCTCACCGACATCGGGTCGGGCGAGGCCGACCATGATGCGCATCGTGGTCGACTTGCCTGCGCCGTTCGGGCCGACGAAGCCGGTGATGCGGCCGCCGGCGAGGTCGAACGAGAGGTCGTCGACGGCGGTGCGGCGACCGTACGTCTTGGTGAGATGGGAAACGCTGATCATGGTGTGCTCCGTGGGTTGGTGGTTGATGTGACCGGTGTGAGGGAGATCAACTCGGCGTTGATCGATGCCAGGTACGCCACGAGACCGTGCAGATGCGACGAGTCGCGTACGGTGCCGACGAGCCGGGTGACACCGTCCGCCTGCTGGTCGACGGTGAAGTCGTCCAGGAATGGACCGAGCAGGCGTTGGGCGATCCGCCCCCGCACCAGGATCTCGTGTGTGGCGACGTCGGGCATGGAGCTACCGTCCCACCGAGCCGGGTGAACACGCTTCACCTGATCGACGATTCACCCGGGTGACCATCGGGTAGGTTTCGGCAGGTAGGTTCGGGCCGTGGGCGCACCGCCGAAGAGCAGCTTTGCCGCCACGAAGTTGCGACCGCCGGTGCCGCCCTCCCGGATGGTCGATCGCACCCGCCTGGGTGCCGTCCTGGACGAAGCCGACGTGGAACGCCTGCCGCTCGTGCTGGTCAGCGCACCGGCCGGCTCCGGGAAGTCGACGCTCGTCGCAGGGTGGGTCGCAGCCCGCTCCGACTCCACGGCATGGCTCCAACTGGAGGAGTCGGACGCCGATCCGGCCCGATTCTGGGTGTCGGTCACGGCTGCGATCGGCCGCACGCACCCCGACGTCGCAGCGCGTCTGGAACCGTTGGTGGCCGGGTCGCTCGGCGATGCACAGGTGGTCGTGCCGGCGCTCGTCAACGAGGCGGAGTCGCTGGCGGACCGGTTGGTCGTCGTGTTCGACGACTATCACCTGATCGACGCAGCCGAGATACACCACGGTGTCGAGCGCCTGATCGACCTCTGCCCGCCGCAGCTCATGGTCGTGCTGATCACCCGCGCCGATCCACCGTTCCGGCTCGCGAGGATGCGCGTGCGCGGCCGAGTTCGAGAGGTTCGAGGCAGCCACCTGCGGTTCGACCCGTCCGAGGCCTTCACCTTGCTCGGGCCCGCCGCCACCGGATTGGCGGCGCAGCGTCTCGAGGAGCTGTGCGAACGCACCGAAGGATGGGCCGCCGGACTCGTCCTGGCCGGCCTGTCACTCGTTCACACCGATGACCCGGATCGCTTCGTCGAGGCCTTCCACGGCGACGACCAACTCGTCGCCAGCTATCTGACCGACGAGCTGCTCGCCGTGCTCGACCCCGGCGAGCGCACGCGGATGGTCGAGGCCGCCGTCCTGCACCGACTCTCGGGGTCGTTGCTCGACGCCGTCACCGGTTCGGTCGACGGGGCTGCCTGGCTCGACGGGCTCGCCGCACAGAACCAGCTCGTGATCCGGCTGGACGGGGTCGGCGAGTGGTATCGGTACCACCACCTGTTCCGGGACTTGCTGCTGCTCGAGGCGCGGCGCTCGATCCCCGATCGGCTCCCCGGCCTGCACCGTCGCGCCGCCGCCTGGTTCGAGACCTCCGGCTATCCGGCCGCCGCCGTCGACCACCTCCTCGACGCGGGCGACCGCGAGCACGCCATGTTCCTCATGCGGCGCGTCGGCTCGGATCTGTTGGGCGCCGGGCAGCTGAGGACGCTGCGCAACATCCTCGGGCGGCTGTCGGCCGAAGGCGAGCTCGACGCGATCTGCTCGACGCTCTCGGGCTGGGATCACTATCTCACCGGTCGCTACGACGAGGCCCAGCATCTGCTGGACCGGGCCACCGCCATGCTGCCGGCCGACGTGGACCCGATCCGGCTCATGCCGTTGCGCATCAACCTCGCACTCGGCAAGGGGGACGTCGGCACCGCGCTCGCCGGGGCCCGCCAGGTCGTGGCCGCTGGTGGGGTCGACGCACACCCGAGCGAACTGACGACGGCGACCGGTGCCGCGTTCGCGTGGGCCGGACTGCCCGACGAGGCGCGAGCGGCGCTCTCCGTCGCGATGGTTCGCACGCTCGCCGAGCGGCGCAAGACGGCGCATGCCATGACGCTGGTGGCCGCCGCGATCGTCGAGTTCCACAGCGCCGGTCCGGCGGCCGCACACGATGCGGCGAGGCGCGCACTGGACTTCTCCGGCACCTCCGGGCTCGGCGACTACCACGGCCTGGCGCCGGCCGTCGCCATCCGGGCAGCGATCGGGCCCGCTGGAACGGCGGCGATCACCGACGCCGACCATGCCGTCCTGCTCGCCCGCCGGGCGACCACGAGGTTGGGGCTGGTGTTCGTGCTGACCATGGCCGGAGACGTGCTCCTGCGGGAAGGCGAAGACCGCGGACGCGAGCTGCTCGAACAGGCCCATCAGGTGATCCAGACCTGTGCCGACCCCGGCATCGCAGGCCCCCTGCTGGATCGTGTCGCTGCGCGCCACCGGGTTCCCCGATCGCGACCGGCCCCGACGGTCGGCCTGGTGGAACAACTGTCGGAGCGGGAGTTGGCCGTGCTGCGCTACCTGCCTTCCACGCTCTCGATCTCGCAAATCGCACGCGAGCTCTACGTGTCACCGAACACGGTGAAGACGCAGTGCAGTGCGATCTATCGCAAGCTGGCGGTCACCAGCCGGCCAGCCGCCGTGCAAGCCGCCCGCCAACGTCGCCTGCTCTGAGCGCGGAGGCTCGGGGCGAACGCCGCGAGGTTGGGACGCACGCTCATCGGGCAGCGATGTCGGACCCGGCCTGGAACCCGCTCGTCCACGCGTTCTGGAAGTTGAAGCCGCCCGTGACTCCATCGACGTCGATCACTTCGCCGGCGAAGTAGAGGCCTGGCACGAGCTTGCTCTCCATCGTCTTGAAGTTGATCTCGTCGAGCGAGACGCCGCCACACGTGACGAACTCGTCCTTGTTCGTGCTCTTGCCGTTCACCGAGAACGTCGAGGATGTGAGCTGGCCGATCAGGTGGGTCGCTTGTGCCCTGCTGAGCTGCGACCACGGGGTGCTCTCGGGCACGTCTGCAGCCGCCAGCAGGCGCAGCCAGAGCCGCTTGGGGATCGTCGGAAACGGGCTCCGGGTGGACAGTTGGCGCTTTGCCTCGCTGATCCGCTGCGCGGCGACGACTGCGTCAGCGTCGACGTCCGGCAACCAGTTCACGGTGATGTCGAACCGGTAGCCCCGCTCGGCCAGCTGGCGTGCGCCCCACGCCGAGATCTTCAGGATCCCCGGCCCGCTCATGCCCCAATGCGTGATCAGAACGGGTCCGCTGCTCCTCAATGTGCTGTGCTCGATGCTGACTTCGGCGGGGCTCACCGAGAGCCCGAGCAACCCGTCGATGCGTGGATCCTTGATCTTGAACGTGAAGAGTGACGGGGTCGGCGGCTGCATGTCGTGACCGAGACCGGCGGCGAGTTGGGCGCCGGCGGCGAGGCGCGTTCCGCCGGTGGCGATCAGCACATTCGCCGCCGTGTAGATCTGTCCTGTGTCGGTCGCCAGTTCGAAGTGGTCCTGGTGCTTGACGACGGAGGTCACTCCCTCGGAGGTGCGGATACTGACCCCGGCGGCCTCAGCGGCGCCGAGCAGCGTGTCGATGATCGTCTGGGAGCTGTCGGTGTCCGGGAACATCCGGCCATCGGCCTCGGTCTTGAGCGTGACACCGCGGCCGGCGAACCAGTCGACGGTGTCGGCGGCACCGAATCGGTGGAACGGCCCGATCAACGATTTCTCTCCGCGTGGATAGTTCCTGCTCAGCTCACGCGGGTCGAGGCAGTCGTGCGTGACGTTGCAGCGACCGCCACCGGAGATCCTGACCTTCTGCAGCAGTTGCGACGTCTTCTCGAGGATCAGCACCGACTTCCCCGAGTTCTCGGCACAGGTGATCGCCGCGAAGAACCCTGCGGCACCTCCGCCGATGACGATCAGGTCGACAAACATCGTCGATGACTGTAGAGAACGTCGGTTCAGGTTGCGCTCGTGCTCCGACTCCGTCACCCGCGCTGACGAGGAATACGGAGCACGACCTCTGCACTCGATGCGTAACAGGCAACAACTCGTCCGCCGTCCGACACCACCCACGTCCGGCTGGAGCGATCGGCCTGGTCAGCAGCGCCCGATCGATCAACCGGGCATCGAGCGACTCGTCGCCGCACTCGAAGCCCTCGAGCACCTGACCGGCCGTCAACAGTTCCGGTGCCGACGAAGTCGCTCAACTGCGACCGGCCTCCAGCACCGATGGATCGACGAGCAACCGAACCAGATCGGGTTTGCGCATCGCGGGGCGATCCCGGCTCTCCTGCAGAGCGGACCAAACATCGTCGTCGACCGCGTACAATCGCCGATCCGCAAGATCCATGTGTGCGGTCTCGACGGTGTGGCGCACCACATGCTCGTTCAACGACTCACCCGTCGACTCCACCACGCGGCGCACCGCAGCGTCGATGACAACGACGCCGCGATCGTGTTCTTTGTCGGTAGTGCTCTGACGTCCTGAGGAGATTGCAGCGGTCGCCTTTCCCTGCTCCATGGAAGCTTGTCGACGGCCACCACCGTTACGCTCGGGAGCCGGGTGCAAACGAACGAGGCACCGCGTCGAGCACCCCACGCGCCTCGCTCGGAAGAGAGTTTGCTCGCATGACCACCGACCCGAATCACCCGTCCGGTATCGATCTGGACAGTACGGCCATCCGCCATGAGCTCTACCTCGAGCGGCTGGCGAACACCCGACGCACGATGACGCTGCTCGACGTCCCGGTGATGCTGGTGCGCGACCCGTTCAACGTGCTCTACACAACCGGCGCGACGAACATGACGATCTTCAACCTGTGCGTCCCCGCGCGCTACCTGCTGGTGTTCGCCGAAGGGCCGGCCACGTTGTTCGACTACGTCGGGGGCGAGCACCTGGCCAAGGACCTCCCGACCGTCGACGAGGTGCGCGTCGCCCACGGGTTGAGCCACGTCGCCAGCAACGGTTTCGTGGCCGGCGAATGCGCAGCGATGGCGAGCGAGATCGCCGCCCTGGTACGCGAGCACGTCGGCGAGCCGGGCCGACTGGCGATCGACAGCTTCCCGTTCCCCGCAGTCGACGCATTGCGCGCGGCAGGGTTCGCGATCACCGACGCCGACCTGGTGATGGCGCGCACGCGCCGGGTGAAACTGCCGCTGGAGATCGCATACATGCGCGAAGCATCCCGGCGAACCGTCGACGCGGTACGGGCGATGGAGGCGGCGTTGCGGCCGGGCATGACCGAGATCGACCTGTGGAGCCGCTTCGTCGGCGGCCTTTTGGCAAGCCACGGCGAACTGGTCTCCACCCGACTGTTGGAAAGCGGCCCGAACACCTTCCCCTACTTCCAGGAATGCGGCACCCGGGTGATCCAGGACGGCGACCTCGTGTGCATCGACACCGACGCAATCGCGATCGAGAGCTACTCGGCCGACTTCTCCCGCACCTTCCTCGCCGGTGACCGCCCAGCGAGCCCACAACAACGCGCCCTCTACGGTCGCGCCTACGAGCAACTGCGCCACAACGTCTCGCTCATCGGCCCAGGCGTCACCTTCGAAGAAGTCGCCCGAAACGCCTGGCGCGTTCCCGAGGAACACAGCGACAGCCGCTACTACTGCATCGGCCATGGCCTCGGCATGATCGGCGAATACCCCAACCTCCCCTTCCACACCCCTGGCGTGCCATACCCCCTCGACGATGCCTTCGAGCCCGGCATGGTCTTCTGCGTCGAGAGCTACATCGGCTCACGCACCAGCGGCCAAGGCGTCAAACTCGAGGACCAGCTCCTGATCACGGACGCGGGCGTCGAGATCATGAACGACTACTCCTTCGAGAACCGCCTGCTGCCCTGACCAGACAACGACGGGACCCGTCGTCATCGATTGGACGAACAGCATCCACGGCGACCAGACAACTGACGTGGCGATGACCTGGCCGATCCTTCACCCGCGCCACGGCACCCTCAATCTCGTCAGTCCGTTCCTCGAAAACTTCCTCGTCGCACCGTGGCCGACGCCGCCAAATTGCTCAGAACCTCGCGAACCCTCGCGTGCGAGTGTGTTCACCGTGGCGAACTCCCGAGCATCCGCCTCGGAGTACGGGTTGTCGTGCCCTCAACAGCGATCGACGAGGTCCTCACGAGGGCGACCAACGGCGGACCGACGGCCCAACTCGCAGGTTGACGCAAACGCGCGGTCGGTGCGTGTGATGGCGTCCAGCAGGAACTGCCCGCCGACAGCCACCCGCCCGCTCGCGATGACTACCACGGTCAGCGTTCGGAACCGGAGCTGCGGGCGATCCTCCCGAGCACCCGAGCAGGGCCGAACCTGTGCGGCGCATCCAGCGGCCGCAGGGCTGCGGAGCTCGGGTCTCGAACTTCGCCGAGCGTCACATCAGAGCCCGTCGCACTGGGGCGCAGAACGGCCGACCGGTGCGCTGTTCTCAGCTGAGCGGCGCACGATCTGCGCTCACTGAAGTCGGCCTTCGGCGCTCCTCCGAGATCGAGCACTCGAACCGTCGAGTTGCCGGCTCTGGCGTTGACGCCTATTGACGCGCACCGTTGTGCGCGACTCGGCGTCTCACCGGCAGCTGAGGAGGCACGGTGGGCGATGTTTCTCCTTGACTTTCTCCTCAGGCGGGCGGATCGTTCGAGCAAAGAGTGCAGTCCGATCAGGATGGGAGAGCAAAGATGACCGATCAATTGCGCCGCACACGTCGCTCGAAGGCCCTGTTGCGGGCCGTGTCGGAGGACTTTCTATTGCGCGAGCAGTTCGTCACCGAGCCTGCCGGACTTCTGGCTGACTATCTCGGCGACGGCCCGCCATCGGAGGAGGCAGCGGGAATCGCCAACCAGCTCCTGTACTCGATCGTCTCGAACCCCTCGACCATGAGCTGGATGATGAACAACGCGGGGCAGCTCGCGCGCTCGTCGGACGCAGAGCTCTCCATCGCATTGGCCGGGATCGGCGCACGCAGCGGCGACGTGGCCCTCGTCGCCTCCCTGATGCGCGGTGGCTCATCATCCGAGGCGGGCCTCGGTCCGGCCCTCGACCTGATCCGGGTGATCGGCGGCGCGCTCGGGGGTCGCTTCGGCGGCATCGGTGGCACGGAGTTCACGCCCGGCACCGGAACGCGGTTCACGCCAGGGACCGGAACGCGGTTCACGCCAGGCGCAGGGACGGAGTTCACACCGGGGACGGGGACGGAGTTCACACCGGGGACGGGGACGGAGTTCACACCGGGGACCGGGACGAACGTCTCGCCAGGAACCGGGACGAACGTCTCGCCAGGAACCGGGACGAACGTCTCGCCAGGAACCGGGACGGAGATCTCGCCAGGAACCGGGACGAACGTCTCGCCAGGAACCGGGACGAACGTCTCGCCAGGAACCGGGACGAACGTCTCGCCAGGAACCGGGACGAACGTCTCGCCAGGAACCGGGACGAACGTCTCGCCAGGAACCGGGACGAACGTCTCGCCAGGAACCGGGACGAACGTCTCGCCAGGAACCGGGACCGGGACGGAGGTCTCGATCGGCGGGTTCGGGCGTTTCGGAGAGCTCGCCGTCGTGCTCGAGGCGCTGGTCGAGTTCGCGGGCGAGCTCCGCACCAGGGGCATGCTGACGCACACCGGCTTCGCATGATTCACCCCTCCGGCGTGCTCGACACGCGGGTTGACGCACACGTCCCGCCGCGAACGGACAGCGACGTCGAGGCCGTAATCGCGTCGATGTGCTCCGCCATGAACGACGACGATCTCGACCGAGCCGGCGCGTTGGCCACAGCGGTGGCGGCCGCCCGATACGGAAGCGGCATCGTCGGCGAGTTCCGCTCGTCTGGTCGAGGCGCACCCGCTGGCGGATGTGAGGTCGCGCCAACCTTGTCGAGCGGCAAGCTCGAGCACGACATCGAGCAGCTCGAGTACCTCCGTCGGCGAGGACTCATCGACGGCACGACCGTCGATCTGCTGGTGGAGCGGTACCGTCGGCTGCGCGCCGACCTCGACGACCGGGGCAACGAAACCCGCCGGCCGTTGACCGACGACGAGGCAGCCGCCGTCGGCTCGGCGTATGGTCGCCTGATCCACGTTCGCCCGACACCACGGCGCGAACGCGCACTCTCGACCGGTGTCGACCCGGCGGCGATCGAAGAGCGCTACTTCGCCGGCCCCGGCATCGTCGTGGTCGATGATGTGCTCGAGCCGGGCACGCTGCACGCCCTGCAGCAGTTCTGCCTGGAGTCGACCGTATGGAATTTCAACCGCTACCCGCACGGCCGTCTCGGCGCGTTCTTCGACGCCGGCTTCAATTGCCCGCTGTTGCTCCAGCTCGCCGGCGAGCTCCGTCAGCGATTGCCGAACGTGATCGGGGCGCAGCACCCGCTGCGCCAACTGTGGGGATTCAAGTACCCGCGCCACCTCCCGGCCGACAGCACGATCCATGCCGACTTCGCAGCGGTCAACGTCAACATCTGGATCACGCCTGACTCTGCGAACCTCGACCCGTCGAGCGGTGGATTGGTCATCTACGATGCCGATGCTCCGCTCGACTGGGACTTCGCCTCCTACAACGAGCACCTCGATCGGATCAAGCGCTACCTGGAAGCCGTGCGCGCTCGCTCGATCGTCATCCCGTACCGCGCGAACCGTGCGGTGATCTTCAACTCCAACCTTTTCCACGCGACCGCGGCGTCCAAGTTCGGGCCGGCCTACGAGGATCGGAGGGTGAACATCACGATGCTCTTCGGTGACCGCGTGGACGTCGCGGGTCGTCGACGGAGCCGGCCAACCGAGGGATCGGTTGCGGGTCGCTCCGCCGCGTTGCGGTCGTCGCCACGCAGGTCACCTGCGCTCCGCGCCGGACGGTGAGCATGGTCCGGTTCCATTCGTACCAGGGCCAGGACCGCTACGTCGTCGCCGCGACTCGGGGGCAGCGCGGCTTCTTCCTCGACTCGGGGGCGTCCGACGGGTACCGCGGCAGCAACTCGCTGACGCTCGAGCGCGACTTCGGGTGGCGCGGCATCTGCATCGAGCCGAACGACGCGATGTTCGACAGGCTCCGGCGCCATCGCCGCGCGACCTGCCTGAACTGCTGTCTGTTCGATCGTAACGGAGATGTCGAGTTCTTCGAAGCGGCCGGCGTGTACGGCGGCATCATCTCGCACTACGACCCCGCCCACCTCCGCTTCGCCGAGGCAGCGGTGGGGCGCGCGCTCGATCCGTCGTTACAGCAGCTGCGTCGGGTCCGAAAGCCCGCCCGCACCATCGGCTCGATCCTGCGAGAGTGTGGCGCTCCTGCCGTGATCGACTACTGGAGCCTGGACACCGAGGGCTCCGAACTGGCGATCCTGCGGTCGTTCCCGTTCGACGAGTTCCGTCTCCGCTTCGTGACCGTCGAGCACAACCACAGCCCGACGCGCGGACTCATCGAGTCGTTCCTCCGGAGCAAGGGGATGCGACGCGTTCATGTGCTCGGCATCGACGACGTGTACGCCTCGGTCGATCTCCCGGCGACGGTCTCGCCGTGGCGCAGCGCCGCATGGTCCCAACGGCGCACGACACGGTGATGATCTATCCTCGCCACCGCACCGACGTCTCGCCGCTGTTCGTACTCGCGCCTGCACGGTCGTGCAGCTCGGTGGTGGTCACAATGCTCGGCGGTCATCCCGCGTTGTACGGCTTCCCGGAGCTCCGTCTGTTCGCGACCGCCACGGTGGAGGAGCTGTTCGCCGACCGCGGCGCAGACGCGGACCTCTCACCGGACGAGCGGACCGCCGGGTTGCTCCGAGCGGTGGCAGAGGTGTTCCTCCACTCGCAGAGCGAGCCTGCGATCGAGTGGGCACGCGCGTGGTTGGCGCCACATCGCTCCGGTCCCGGCAGCCGCGTCCTCGACGCGCTGCTCGACGGCGTGGCACCGGCGATCGGCGTCGAGAAGTCCCCTGAGTCGACCCTGAGCGACATCGCGCTGGGCCGGATGGCGACCGCCTACCCGGCTGCTCGCCACCTCCATCTCATCCGCCACCCGTGGACGACGGTCCGATCGATGGTCGCGGCCTGGTCGCCGCTGCCGAACTGGAACCGCAGCCGACGCAATCCGTACGAGCGGTGTGCCGAGGTGTGGCTCGAGCAGCATCGCCGCATCGACATCTTCGTCCGGGCGCTCCCCTCGTGGCGCTGGCATCGGGTGTCCGCGGAGGCGGTCGTCAACCAGCCGCTGACGGTGCTGCCCGAGCTGTGCACATGGCTCGGCATCGACGATTCGCGGACCTCGCTCGCAAGGATGCTCTGCACGGAGCGCTCCCCGTTCGCGAACCCAGGGCCACGTCGTGCCCCCGGCGGTCTCGACCCGTCGTTCCTCCACCGCCCGGCGCTGCGTCGCGTGGCGCATCCGACCTCACTCGACCCGCCGGCCGACTGGCAGATCCGACCCGCGATCATCGACGCCGTGCGGCGACTCTGGTCCGACCTCTCGCCCGGGGCGATCGATACCCGGCCCGTGGCCGCCGGTCAACTGTCGGCTCGGCGCCGTCTGGCCAGCCCGAGCCACCTCAGAACGGTCCGACGATGAGGTGCTCGTTCGTGGGTGACGGCATCACCGTGTTCGACGGTGTGCTGTCCGACGACGGTTGCCGAAAGATGCTGCAGTGGGCGGAATCGGTGTTGTACGTGGGCGTCCACCACGAGGGCTGGCGTCCGGTCTGGCGCCTCGGTGACGGCGAGCCGCTGCGCGGTCCGACGTGGAGGATCGACGCTGCCGGACGTGTACGCAACGACGAGGACCGAGCGCTGCCGTCGGAGCTCGCCGCGCTCGCGGACCTGCTGCGCGAGCTGCTGCTGCCGGTGGGCTCTCCCGACGACCTGAGCCTCACGCCGTGGGTCTACGCGCCGGGAGCGGGGCTTGGATTGCATCGCGACGACAACGCGTATGGCGGGTCGTACGTCTACTACTTCATGCCGATCTGGGACGTGCACTGGGGCGGTCTGCTGCACTGCGTCGACGAGCCCGACGACGGTCGCCGCCGCGATCCGGCTCCGGTGAAGGCGGTGTTCCACCATGCCGACGAGCAACGCTCGGTCGCTCAACCAGGACGCGGACGGTGGGTCGTCCCACGATGGAACCGACTCGTGACGTTGGCGCCGCACGTGCGTCACTTCGTGTCGCCGGTGGACGCTCGTGCCGGCGACCGACCGCGCCTGTCGATCGCCGGCTTCCGCCACCATCGGACCGACGCCGGTTGATGGCGTCGGATTCGGTGGATCGGGAGGGTGTCGAGGCTCAGGGACATCGGCGGGAGGCGAGCCCAGGTTGCCAGGTCATGGCGCGACCGTTGATGACCGCGCCCGTGATGCTGATGCTGGTGGAGCGCGACTTGGTGACGCAGGGTTGCTACCGCTGCGCCCCGCTGATACCGAGATCGCGACGGGATCGTGGTGCTCGTCACGTGCTGACTCGTGCGGCCGATGGTCGCGTGGAGACCGTCGCTGATCGAAGCGACGCTGTCTTGTCTTGACGAACGCGGCTGCGCGCACTTCGTGAGTCAGCTCCAACTGTTCCGAGCTGATGGCCTTCCCGACAACCAGGTTCTCGGTGAGCCGAACGGACTTACCTTCCTCGGGGCGGATTTCGACCTACCGATCAAGATCGACTGACGCTGGCTCGACATCCAGCGCCCGTCCCCGCCGATCCGCGCCTCCGCTGAGATACGCGACCGACAGAACGCGCGCTCGGGAACGCGGGCGAACCCGGGCTCATGAGGTAGCGCCGAACTGCACTTATGCCGGTGATCCTGTCAAGTGAGTGTGTTCACCGGCATATGAGGGACCATGGGCCCTGGCGACGTCGTGTGCCTTGTCGCACCATAGGGGTGCCCGCACGCCGACCGGGTCCGGCACCATGTGGAGGTGCACCATGGCCTTGATCTCGATCCCGACGGTCACACCGTCAACGCTCGATCTCACGCACGACGATCAGCGTCCGGCGCTACTCGCTGGGCTCGCCTATCTGGGCCTGCTGATCACCGGCGCGCTCGGCTACATGTTCGTGCGCGGCAAGCTCTTCGTGGACGACTCCGCGGCCGGCACGACCGCCAACCTCGTCGGACGCGAGGGCCTGGCCCGAGCCGGGATCGCGCTCGACCTCGGCGCGGCCCTCACACAGGCGCTCGTCGCCGTGACCTTCTTCGCTCTGTTTCGGCGCATCCATCGGTGGGCTGCTGCCTCGATCTCGGCATTCGGGCTGCTGGGCGCCACAGCCCTGATGACCGCCGCAGTGTTCTCGTGGTCGGCTCTCGACGCGGCACTCGGCGGGTCGGTCCAAGACGCACAGCTGCTCTACCGACTCCAGGACGCTTCCTGGAATGTGGGCGGGGTCTTCTTCGGCCTGTGGCTGTTGCCCCTGGGCTGGCTCGTCCGACGGACCTCGCCGATGCCACGCCTGCTCGGCTGGCTGCTGCTCGTCGGCGGGTTCGGATACATCGCCAACACCTTCGTTCACGCCTTGCTGCCCGATGCGACCGGACTCGCTGATGCCCTGCTGATCCCGTCGACCATCGGCGAGCTATGGATGATCGGATACTTGCTGTGGCGGGGCACCGCCGGACATCTGTCGCTCGTGCCACGTACTCCGGCGCACGACGCCTGAACCGCAAGCTGAGACCTCTCGCAGCACGCCGATGAGACGACGCCCGAGAACCCGAAGGCCAGCACTCTCGACCACACGCTGATCGGCCCTTGCCGGACGCCCCGATGCTCAGCGCGCACGCTGTCGGAGCGTCCCCTACCGCCTAATACCCGGATGATCCTTGCGGCATCCCCGGGTGCTTCGGGTGACGGCTGGAGCATGTGGGGATGAACCAGTTCCCATGTCTGATCCGAACTTCGACCGCGGGTGGAGAGGCCCGCTTCGCGCTCGGTGACCCGCTCGTCGATTCCTACTTGGCGTTCGTTGCTGGCCGGTGCCGACCGAACACGTTGCGGGCCGTCGCCCATGACCTGAAGACGTTCTTCGTGGTCATCGACAAGGATCCGGTCGACGTTGCTGCGGCGGACATCTTCGACTTCGTTGCGGACCAGCGCGGCGACCGCGGCGTGGTGCGGATCAGCGACGGTGAGTCCGGGTTGTCGGCCCGCACGATCGCCCGGCGGCTTTCGTCGATCTCGGGCCTGTACGCGTACTTGCTCGCGCGTGGTGACACGCCGGTGGCATCGGACCCGGTCCCCCGTGGCTTGTCGACTCGTTGGCATGGCGGCCGACGCCAACAGGTGCCGCTGGTGGGGGTGCCTCGCACGTTGCCCAAGATCCTCAGCCCGGCCGAGTTGACCGCGCTTCTCCGGGCGTTGCGCACCGATCGAGACCGGGCGATGGTCCACGCGATGGTGCTGGGCGGCTTGCGTCGCTGCGAGGTCCTCGGCCTTCGCCTCGGTCACGTCCAGGTGGCGAGCGGTCGTTGTTCGTCGCCGAGGGCAAGGGTGGTCACCAGCGGGTGATTCTTGTCTCGAACACGTTCTTCACCTTGAGGGGATTCAGGAACTCTCGCAACTCCTCGGATGACCACGTCTGGTGCTCACGACGGACGATCGCCGGAGCGCGAGCGGTTCTCGCGACCAACCCGAGGGCTCCGCGTCTGCCAACGCCCTGCGCAGGACGACGTGCGTGTTCTTCAAGGTCTTCGGCGCGAGACCACGCCCATCGCGTCCACCGGACTCGCCGAGTGTCTTGTGCAACTTCTCGATCTCCAACGGAGTCAGCGCCTGCGGCTTGACCCGACGCGCCGAGGCGTTGATCCGAGCGATGACCACTCGGTAGCTGTGCAACGTCGATGGCCGACGCCGATCGGCTTGAGGCTCGACCCACTCGTCGAGGTACTCGCCGAGGGTGACCTTGGACCGGTCGACGAGCGGGCCCTGCTGGGACTCAGCGATGAACGCCTTCAGCGCGTCCTCCGCCTCACGCTTGGTCCGAAGGCCTTGCTTCCAGTGTTGGCGGCGCTTCCCCGTCGCCGGATCGGGCGGCCCTTCGACGCGATACCCCCAGCCACTGTCGTATGGGGCAACTGCGCCGCTACGTGCCATACGAGGACGTAGCACGAATGTGTGGGAAATGTGTGGGGACGCGACTCGGTATCGGAGCCCGTGCTCATCCTGTGCACAATGCCTGTTCAGAGCAGTGCCCGGGATGGGACTCGAACCCATACCTCCTTGCGGAGAGGGGGGTTTAAGCCCCCCGTGTCTGCCAATTCCACCACCCGGACCGACTGCACCACGGTAGCGGCGGGAGCATCCGCGACTAGGCGACCCGACCGATCGGCGTGACAGTGGCGGTCGGGACCTCGACGCCGCACAACGACCACAGTTCGGAACGCACCCGGTCGGCATGGGGAGGTTGGAGCCGGTTGGCGGCCACCACGCCCTCGATCATGTCGGCCAGCACCGCCGCCCAAGGGCGGCCTCGAAGACGGACCGACACGGTGACCGTGTCGCCCTGACGCCGCAGGCTCCGATCGACTCCGACCAACCGCGGCGGGCAGCGATAGCTGGGCCCGATCAGCCCCTGCCGGCGCGCCTCACGTGCGAGGGTGCGGGCTGCGGAGGCGAACTCGACCGTGCTGGCCGAGCGGGGTGAACGGGACATACCACCATCATGAACGCACGGTGTGACAGCCATCACGCGATCCCCGATCGTGTCAGCACAAACGACGAACTATGTCGTTTGTGCTGACACGATCACCGGGGAGCCGAGTCCTGTGAGAGCCGGGCCGTGTCACAGCCCCTCGCTAGTGTCGCTGGCGTGACCGACGCCGACGACTCGCCCGGCGCCGGCGACCCCGCTCCCCCATCGGCGGCCGGCGTGGCGAACCTGTCGCCGTTGCAGCAGCGCACGCTCGGGCTCTTGCGCCGGACCGCCGACCCGATCGTGTTCGATCAGGCGTTCGTGGCGTCGCTGCGCAACGACGTGGAGGAAGCGTTCGCCGGGTTCGCCGAGCGGCTGGGTGACGAGACCGTCTTCATCAGCAAGCACCGCCTGTCGAGTGTGCTCGGCTGCGAGGTCCAGCACCTGCTCGACGACGACTTCTCCTGGTCGCCGGCGATCGCCGGCGGGCAGGTCGCCCACCGGGCGATCCAACTGATGATCAACTGGCGCGGCGACCCCGTTCCGGCCGACGTGGTCGACGAGGCGATCGCCCGGCTCGCCAACGACGACACCAGCCTCGGTGAATGGCTCGCCGGGCTGCCCGAAGCCGACCTGTCGGACTTGCGTGGGTTCGCGGTCGACAAGTTGATCAAGTTCCAGGAGTGCTTCCCGCCGCTCGACCGGCGCGCCGCGCCCACGACCGAGTCGTCGGTGCGATGGCCGATCGACGGCCCGATCGTGTTGTCGGGCAAGGTCGACCTCACGATCGGTCGGCCCACGGGCGCCGAGAGCCGCAAGGTGATCATCGACCTCAAGACCGGCTGGGTCTCGGCCAAGCACCGCGAGGACCTGCGCTTCTACGCGCTCGTCGAGACCTTGCGGTCCCAGGTCCCACCACGCAAGTTGGCCTCGTTCTACTTGGACGTCGGCGACCCGGTGGTCGAGGACGTCAACGACCGGCTCCTGATGTCGGCGGCGCGTCGCATGCTCGATGGCGTGAATGCCGAGATCGAACTGCGCCACGAAGGCCGCACGCCGGTCAAGCGCCCGGGAACGTCGTGCCGATGGTGCCCGATCTCCGGCGAGTGCCGAGAGGGCACCAACTACCTCGCCGGACGCGCCGACCCCGACGCCGACGATCCGATGCCGGGCGACTGACTCAGCCTCGGTCGAGCTGCCAGTCGAAGAACGCCAGCACGTCGGCCTGTTCGTCGACCCGCTTGCCCACCGGCTTGCCGACACCATGACCGGCCCGGCCCTCCTGGTGGAGCAGGACCGGCCGTGCGTGTGGCTGATCGGCGACCGCCCACTGCAACGTGGCCGCCATCTTGCGGGCATGCAGGGGGTCGACGCGTGTGTCGCCCTCCGCCGTCGTGAGCAGGACCGCCGGGTAGTGCGGCCCGACCCGCACGTGGTGGTACGGCGAGTAGGCGTGCACCCACCCGAACTCCTCCACCACCGTCGGGTCGCCGTACTCCGTGGTCCAGAGTTGGGCGATCAGGAACTGGGGGAACCGCACCATGTCGAGCAACGGCACCGCGCACCACACGGCGGCGCACAGATCGGGGCGTTGTGTGACGGCCGCTCCGACCAGCAAGCCACCGTTCGATCCGCCGGCGATCGCCAGTCGCCGGCGCGACGTGTATCCGCTCGCCACGAGCCAATCTGCGGCGGCATGGAAGTCGTCGAACACGTTCTGCTTGTTCTGTCGCCATCCGGCGTGGTGCCACGCCTCTCCGTATTCGGCGCCGCCCCGGAGGCCGGCGATCGCGTATGTGCCGCCCGACTCGCACCAGGCGGCGATCATCGGGGACCACACCGGCGTCTCGGTGATCGAGAACCCGCCGTACCCGTTCAAGATGGTGGGGGTGTCGGCGTCGGGGGTGACCCCGGCGGCGTGGATCAGGAAGATCGGGATCGAGGTGCCGTCGAGCGACGGGTAGTGCCGCTGCGACACCTCCAGTGCCGGCGTTCCGGCACCCGATCGCGCCGGATGGTGCGGGTGGACACCGCCGTCGCGAACCTCGAATGTTGCCGCCGGTGTGTCGAACCCGCACGCCACGATCAGTGTGTGCCCGCTCGACCGGTGCGACGACACCTGCATGATCGACCACACGCCGACCCCGTCGACCGGTGTGATGTCACCGTCGAAGGTCACGAACTCGAGCTGATCCACGCCGACCGCCGTGCTCGGCAGGTAGCAGCCATCGGCGGCGACCACGGGCAGACCGAGCACCACGTCGCGCTCGGCGACCAGCGTCGTCCACTCGGCGGGGCCATCCCCGGCCCGGGCTGTCAGCACTGTGACGACGCGTCCCATCGGGGCGTCGAGCGTGGTCATGCCGATCAGCGTCGTGTCGTCGATGAAGTCCCAGCCGTCGTTGACCGCATCGACCCCGACGATCACGTCGCACCAGGCGCCACCACGTCGGTCGAGCAGGTGCAGGTCGGTCCGGCCCCAACCGACCGAGACCTCGACCAGCACGTAGCGGCCACCCGGCGACACGGTGACGTTGGGCCACATCTGCTCGAGCGTGGCCGCGTCCCAGACGACCGGGTCGGCATGCCAATCGGCACCCACCGTGTGCTGGTAGACGGCGCGGTGGTACTGGTCATCGGGTGGGTAGCGGGTGTAGCAGAACGCCGTGGAATCGGGCTCCCAGGCCAGGCTGCACGCTCGACAGTCCGGGATCGCCTCGGTGGAGCGTGCACCGTCTTCGGTGGCGACCACGTACAACGTGGACGACTCGGTGCCGCCTTCGCTGACGCCGTAGGCGACCAGGCGTCCGTCCGGTGATGTGTAGAACCAGTCGACCGCGGCGGCTGCGTCGGCTGCGTCGGCTGCCGGGTCGGCAAGCACACGCACCCAGGCACCAGGATCGGAGAACGGTCGGACGACCAAACGGGCCTGCTGGGCACCCGGTTCCCGCTCCAGCATGACCACCAGCTGGCCCCGCACTTGGGCTGCGAGCACGACCGGCAGGGCGCTCAACGCGACAAGGCGCTCGTGCCTGGCTCCCCGAGTGGGGATGGCATCGAGCGCCGAACGGGTACACCGATTCTGTTCGGCGACCCACTGCTGCACCTCGGCGTCCTCGCCGTGCTCCAACCACCGGTAGGGGTCGGCGACGTCGACGCCATGCAACGTGTCGACCACCGCTTCACGTCGTGCGAGCGGTGGCCTCATCTGAATTTCGTCAGCCGCGGCCCATGTTGGGGCGCTTGCCGTGGTTCGCCTTGCTGCGACGCATGCGAGCTTTGCGCTTCTTGGTCTTCTTCGACATAGGGGTTCGAGTCTATGGCGGCGCGAGCCTGGGCCCAACCGACCCGTTGGGGTCGCGCACCATTTGTTCACGTTGTCATGCGCCTCTCTGTGGTCGTCCTGTCTCTATCGTGCTCACCGTGAGCGACTCGATTCAGATCAACGGCACCTGCGACCCGCGCTTCGAGCCGGTGCTCGACGCCTTCCGAGCCAACTTCGTCGAGCGCGGCGACGTCGGAGCCTCGGTGAGCGTCACGCTGGCCGGCGCGCCGGTGGTCGATCTGTGGGCCGGCACCTGCACGACCGACGCGGGCCCCGACCAGGCGTGGCAGGCCGACACGATCATCAACGTCTGGTCGGTCACCAAGACGATGTCGTTCCTGGTGATCCTGATGCTCGCCGACCGTGGGCTGCTCGACCTCGACGCACCGATCGCCGATGCGTGGCCCGAGTTCGCGGTCAATGGCAAGCGGTCGATCACGACCAAACACGTGCTCGCCCACACCGCCGGGTTGTCGGGCATCGACCAGCCCGTCGCCGATGACGAGACCTTCGACTGGGAGCTGGTGTGCGGACGCCTGGAAGCGATGACGCCATGGTGGGAGCCAGGCTCGCAGTCCGGCTATCACGCCGTCACCCAGGGCTTCCTGCTCGGCGAGATCGTGCGGCGTGTGAGCGGCCGCACGCTCGGCGAGTTCTTCGCCGCCGAAGTCGCCGGCCCGGCCGGCGCCGACTTCCACATCGGCACACCGGCGGAGCACGACCACCAGGTGGCGCACGTGATCGGTCCACCGAGCACCGGATATCCGGCGGTCATGAAGGACTCGATCTCGTACCGCACGTTCATGTCGTTCCCTCCGAATGCGGCGTTGTCGGCCACGGTTCCCTGGCGCCGGGCCGAGATCGGCGCCGCCGGTGGCCACGGCAACGGTCGTTCGATCGCCAGGGCGATGGCGATTCTTGCCAACCACGGCACGCTCGACGGACACCGCTATCTCTCCCCGGAAGCGTGCGAGTCGATCCTCGACGAACAACAGCACGGAATGGATCTGGTGCTCTTCTCGAACATTCGGTACGGGCTGGGATTCGGGTTGGGCAACGCCGAACGCCCGCTCGACAACGAACGGTGCTGCTACTGGAACGGGTGGGGCGGCGCCAGGGCGCTGGTCGACATGGAGAACCAGATCAGCCTCGGATACGCGATGAACGACATGCGCCACAACCTCACGGGCGACGCCAGGTCCGAGACGCTGCTGGAGGCGGTCTACGCCTCACTCCGCGACTGAACAGCCCCGAGCGCGCCGAACGTCACCCGTTGGCGGCGAGGAACGCCTCGATCCGAACTCGTTCGACGGGCCGCATGTTCGGATCGGTCAGCCGGAACTCGCAGACCGTGCGGATCGTGGTCCGACGAGGCCGACCCACGCCGGCGAGGAATGCCCTGAGCAGCCGCCTGCGAACAAGACTCACGACTGGTCGCACGAGCAAGGCGACGTGGTCGGGTTCGGCGATTTCCAACAGCAGCCACGTGGTCGCCACGTCGGCGTCGCTCGGGCCCAGCCCTGCACCCTCCCAGTCGATCACCACCGGCCCTGTCTTCGTCATGATCACGTTGCCGGGGTGGAGGTCGCCGTGCACCAGCGCCTCGGCCGGCTCGAATCGCACTGGGATCGGCGATCCGTCGACCGGGATCGCGGCCAGGGCCGTGTGCAAGTCGGCCACCGTGCGCCCGATCGATCCGGCACGCCACGGTCGTCGGCCGAGCACGCTCAACAGGTCGTCACCGTCGACGCGGGCCATCACCACATCGGCACCGGCGGCCTCGAACACCTCGGGTACCGGGTACCCGTGGCTCGCCGCGTGCCGCATCGATGCCACTTCGCCGGGGCGTGCCCGACCCGAGCGCATCCGCCTCAACACTCTGCCTGGACCCGCTTCGTAGATGTCGGCAGAACGCCCACTCGCCAGGAGCGGACCGTGTTCGGTCACGCGCCGGTCCAGGCCAGCAACTCGGCGGCCGGCCACGTGTTGATGATCCGTTCGATCGGCACCTCACGTTCGGCGACCCGGTCACAACCGTGGGGTTGCCATTCGAGCTGACCCGTGGAGTGGGCATCGGAATCGATCGCGAACAAGCACCCGTATTCGACGGCGAGGTCGATCAGGTGCCGTGGAGGGTCGAGCCGCTCGGGACGACAGTTGATCTCGACCGCCGTGTTGAACTGGGCGCAGGCGGCGAACACGTAGTCGGCGTCGAACTCGGACTCGGGGCGCTTGCCGATCATGCGCCCGGTGCAGTGCCCGAGGATGTCGACGTGCGGGCTGGCGACCGCCAGCAGCATCCGCTCGGTCATCTGGCGGCGCTCCATCCGGAGCTTGGAATGCACGCTGGCAACCACCACGTCCAGCCGCGCCAGCATCGAGTCGGCGAGGTCGAGCGAGCCGTCCTCGTTGATGTCGACCTCCATGCCGGTCAGGATCCGGAACTCGTGGCCGGCGGCGGCGATCAGCCCGTTGACGCGTTCGATCTCGTCGAGCTGCTTGCCCAGGCGCTCCTCGTCGAGCCCGTGGGCGATCGTCAACCGGGCGGAATGGTCGGTGAGCACGATGTACTCGTGCCCCAGCTCGACCGCCGTCGCCGCCATCTCCTCGATCGCCGCCCCACCATCGCTCCAGCGGGTGTGCATGTGACAGTCCCCACGCAACGCCTGGAAGTAGCGGTCACCCGCCTCGGTGATCGACACCGCCGTCTCGGCCTCCAGTTTCACGAGGTACTCGGGCACGCGACCCGCCAACGCGTCGGCGATCACGGCCGCCGTACTGCCCCCGATCCCGTCCAGTTCGGTCAGGCGGTCGTCGGCCGCCCGGTCGGCCAGGTCGGCGGGGTCCGTGTTGCGCACCACGTCGAGCGCCCGCACGAAGGCCTTGGTCTTGAAGCCCGACTCGTGGACGCGGTCAAGACAGTGGATCACGCGAAGCAGGGCGTCCTCGGGCGTGATCGGTGTGTCGGCCTTCACAGCACCCGACGCTAGCGCTCCGGAATATCACGATGGGTTCGTTGTTGTACACCCTGCTCCCGACGTCACGGGAGCCTGCGACAAGGAGCACGACGGTGGCAACCAGCACCCTCACGATGGAAACGTTCGAATCGACGGTCAAGGCCGACGGGATCACACTCGTCGACTTCTGGGCCTCATGGTGCGGCCCGTGCCGCCAGTTCGGCCCGATCTTCGAGGCCACCGCCGACGAGAACCCCGACGTGACGTTCGCCAAGGTCGACACCGAGGCCGAACAACAGCTGGCCGGTGCCCTGGGCATCATGTCGATCCCCACGCTGATGATCTTCCGTGACGGCATCCAGTTGTTCAGCCAGCCCGGTGCGCTGCCCAAGTCGGCACTCGAAGATCTGCTCGCCCAGGTCCGCAAGCTCGACATGGACGAGGTCCGCAAGGAACTCGCCGAGCACGAGCACGGCCCCGGCTGCAATCACGATCACTGACACACGTTCTGCCCGGCGTCGCTCGCTTCCCCCCAGCTGAGCGCCGCTGGGCGAAGTTCCCCCCAAATCGGTCCGATCAACCCCCCGGATCGGACCCTCCGAGGCGGGCAGCACACGCTGCCCGCCTCGTGACGTTTTCCTCAGGCCTCGGCGTGATCAGGCGGAACGGGCGTGCTGGCGTCGCCGTGTGAATCCCACGGCGAGCGCCCCGGCCGCCACGAACCCGAGCGCCACGACGCCCGTCGTCCGCTGAGTGTCCGACCCTGTGGCCGGAATCGTGGCGGTCGTTGCCCCGACGACCAGCGCCGCCGTCAGGGTGGTCGCCGACTGCGCCAGCACTGCCGTGAGCGTGATCGCCCCAGCCTGCCCCGGCACGGCCAGCGTTGCCTTCGCAGTCGCTTGGGCCGAACATGCGATTGTCGCGGTCGCCCCGGGCAACGAGAAGGTGACCGCCTCACCCGGGATGCAACCCGAGACCGTCGCGGCGACCGCTCCATGGGGCGCCGGTGTGCTGCTGTCGACCGTCAAGGTCGGCGCCGCAGGCGGGTACGGCGGGTAGGGCGCGGCCGTTGCGACGTGGCCACCCGTGGTCAGCAGGGCCCCCAGCATGCATACAAGTCCGATGCATTTCTTCATGTCGGTCCTTCCCATCCAGTTACGCCCATCCAGCTACGACGTGTCGCGGCAGAGTAGCAAACCACGCGGACCCCCCATCCCGCCTGACGTCACCGAGCGGCGATCGTTAAGATCCCGGGCCGTGCCGGACACCGACGATCCAGCATGTGTCGAGCGACTCCGCGCCTCGTGGACGCCGTCAATCGGCGGGGTGGCGGGTGCCGCCGTCTGGCTCGCCGGCTGCCGTCCGACCGGCACGGCGTGGTTCGATCTGATGCTGCTGGCGACGCTGATGGCGGTGGTGATCGGCAGTGTCGACGGTGTCCCTGACTCGCTGGTCGCGATCGTGGCCATGGGCGCCATGCTCGCCGCCGGGTCAGGGGTGGCGTTGGCGGTCGGTGCTGCCGTCGTGGCCGGCTCGCTCGCCCTCTGGTGGATGCGGCGCGACGGGCGGAGCGTGTCGTCGACGGAACGCGCGTTCGCGGCCGCCTCGGCGTTCGTGGTGTTGTCGACCGCCGGCGACCGATGGCGATTCGGGTTGACGTCGCTGTTCGGCGTGGCAGCGGGGATCACGATGCTCGTTGTCGCCGCGCAACGCACCGGGAACGGGCGGGCGCTTCGACGTTGGACGATCGGCGTGATCACCGCGGCCGCGATTGCCACCGCCGGGTTCATGGCCGCCGGGCTCGCCGCCGGCGATTCGGTTCGGCAGGGCGACCACGACGCACGGGCGGGCATCACCGCGCTGCGCTCCGGGGACATCGAGTCGGCACGTGCGCTGTTCGCGGGAGCGTCGGTGGCGATGCGGCACGCCAACATCGATCTGCGGCGACCGTGGGGGCGGCTCGCCCAGTTCGTCCCCCTCGTCGGGCAGCACTACCGTGCCGCGACCGGAATCAGCGAAGCGTCCGAGCATGCAACGGGCACGATGGCCGAGCAACTGGCGACGGTCGACCTGGGGACGATTTCGATCACCGATGGCCGCATCGACATCGACGCAATTGCCGAACTCGGCCCGCCGCTGGCGGCGGCTCAGGCCGCGGCGAACGACCTGGCAGCGGTGATCGACGACACCGATTCGGAGTGGCTGGTTCGGCCGCTGCGACGTCGCCTTGCCGAGCTCGGTGCCGATGTCGATCGCCAGGTCGGGGCCGGCTCGACAGCGCTCGATGCGATCGACCTGGCCCCGGCGCTGCTCGGCGCCGACGCGCCGCGGACCTACTTCGTGATGTTCACCACCCCTGCCGAAGCGCGAGGGCAGGGCGGGTTCATGGCCAGCTACGCCGAGATCCGTATCGACGCCGGGCGGATGTCGGTGGGGACGGTCGGTCGCACGATCGATCTCAACCGGGCCGGGGTCCGTCCGCGGTTCGTGACCGGCCCCGATGACTGGCTCGGCCGCTACGGCCAGTACGGCTTCACGACCGGGCCCGGCGGCTCGACGAGCGAGGAACCCTGGTCGAACATCACGATCTCGCCGGACTTCCCTGCCACTGCCGAGGTCGTTTCCGAGCTCTACCCGCAGAGCGGCGGGCGGCAGATCGACGGGGTCGTCAGTCTCGATGTCTTCGCCCTGGAACGGATCGTCGACGCCGTCGGCCCGATCGACGTGCCGGGCGTTGCCACCACACTGGACGGCACCGACACGGCATCGTTCCTGCTGTTCGACCAATACCAGATCGAGCAGACCGAACGGATCGATCTCCTGGCGTTGATCGCCCAGGCGACGATCGACCGACTGCTTTCGGGGGCCGCCGAGCCGCTCGACCTCGGGCGTACCCTCGCACCGATGGTGCGCCAGCACCGGACCATGGTGTGGAGCCAGCATCCCGCGGAGCAATCAGTCTTCGAACGCTCCGACCTCGCCGGCAGGCTGCTGGCCGGCGTCGCCCCCGGCGAGGCCGGGTTCAGCCTGCGCGTGGTGAACTCGAGCGCCAGCAAGATCGACAGCTTCCTCGAGCGGTTCGTGTGCATCGCCCTCGACACCGGCGCCGGCCGGGTTCGTTCGGCGAACGTGCGTCTCACGAACCACGCCCCGTCGTCGGGCTACCCCGACTATGTGATCGGCAACACGGTTGGCCTGCCGGTCGGGTGGAGCCGTCTGATCGCGTCGTGGCACTCAACGGTCGCGGTCAGCTCGATCAAGGTCGACGGCGTCGCGATCGGGCTGAGCTCGCAGCGCGAGGCAGGCGCCTGGGCCTACTCGGCCGTGGTGACGATCGCGCCGGGTGCGACCTCCACGATCGAGATCACGTTCGAGGACGACCGAGTCGATGCGCGGCGCGGCATTTTCGTGGAGCCACAACCGCTCGTGCTGCCTGAGCACTGGACGGTGGCCTCCGCCGAGGATTCATGCACGTCGGCCGCGTCTGATCCGTCGACAGTCGTGGAGACCTCGACCTGGCTGACGGCTGGGTAGCCTCTCCACCCTCATGGAACGGTTCGGTCTCGTCGGTCTGCCCAACGCGGGGAAGTCCTCGCTCTACAACGCCATGACGGGCGGTGGAGCGCTGGCGGCCCCCTATGCGTTCGCGACCAAGGACCCGAACATCGGCGTGGCACGCGTGCCCGACGACCGGATCGAACAGCTGACCACGATGTCGAAGTCGAAGAAGACGATCCACGCCACCGTCGAAGTGGTCGACATCGGTGGGCTCGTCGAAGGCGCGTCGAAGGGTGAGGGTCTCGGCAACAAGTTCCTCGCCAACATCCGCGAGGTCGACGCGATCGTGTTCGTGCTGCGAGCCTTCGAGGACGACGACGTGCCCGGCCCGAGCGACCCGCTGGAACATCTGCGGGTGGTCGAGCTGGAGCTGGCGCTGGCCGATCTGGAGACCGTCGAGAAGCGCCTCAACCAGGCCACCCGCCAGTCCAAGCTCGACAAGACGCTCGGTGACGAGATCGACGCGCTGCAGGCCGCCTACGACTCCTTGAGCGAGGGCACGCCGCTCTACCGCGCCGGTCTCAAGGCCGACTACCGCGAGGCACTCGCCCCCTACTTCCTGCTCACCAACCGACGCGTGTTGGCGGTCGTGAACGTCGGCGAGGACGAGCTCGACAAGATCCCCGCCGTCGAGCAGCTCGTGCGCGACGAGTTCACGTCGGCCGGCGACAACGTCGAAGTGATCGGCATGTGCGTCCAACTCGAAGCCGAAGCGGCGACGATCACCGACCCGGCCGAACGAGCCGAGATGTTGGAGGGGTTCGGGCTCGGCGAGGGCGCCCTGTTCCGGATGGTGCGCTCGGCGTACCACCTGCTCGGCCTGCGCACGTACTTCACGACCGGCGAGAAGGAGACCCGCGCCTGGACGTTCTACGAGGGTTCGACCGCCCCGGTGTGCGCCGGCCGGATCCACTCCGACTTCCAGCGCGGCTTCATCCGCGCCGAAGTGATCGCCTGGGACGAACTGCTCAAGCTCGGCTCGTGGACCGCTGCCAAGGACGTCGGCAAGCTCCGTGTGGAAGGCAAGGAATACGTCGCCCAAGACGGCGACGTGATGGAGTTCCGCTTCAACGTTTAGCAGGGCTTTCGCGGGCTGCGGCGAGTCGTCAGCGCGATCGCTACAAAGGGTCGGTGCGTCGGTGTGACAGGTCGGTCTGACCGAAACCGTCACACCCTGTCGAAGCCCAAACTGAACGGTCTTGTGGCTGGAAGGGTTTGGCGAGCGCCCGGCTGATCGACCCACTCCGGATCCGATGTGGCTAGATATTCTCAGTTGAAAGCGCCATACTGCTCACATGGAAGCAGGGGTCCGGGAGCTACGAGATCGCCTGAGTCACTACCTGAACCTGGTGCGGGACGGCCAGGAAGTGACCGTGACCGACCACGGCAAGGCGGTGGCCCGGCTCGTCCCGCTGGACCAACCTCGGGCGCTTGATCGCCTCGTTGCCGAGGGGCTGATCACCCCAGCGCTGGCGGTCAAGCGTTCGCGGACACCGCTCCGCGTCACGGCCAAGGGAACCGTCAGCGACCTCGTGGCCGAACAGCGGCAGTGATCGCCTACTTCGACACCTCCGCACTGATTCCGCTGCTGGTCGGCGAGCCCTCGTCGGCGACCTGCGCTCGAATGTGGAACGAAGCAGCCCGCAGCGTCAGTGTCCGCCTGCTCTACCCGGAGGCGCGCGCGGCGTTCGCCAGGGCCGAGTGGATGGGACGAATCACCAGGCGCCAGCACGAGGTCGCCGTCGCGGAGCTGGAGACCATCATCGCGGAGATCGACCACGTCGAGATCACCGCCCAGTTGGCCCGCAATGCTGGTGACCTCGCCCAAGCCCACCAACTGCGCGGCTACGACGCCGTTCACCTCGCCGCGGCCATGGCGGCGCTCGATGCCGAACTCGTCCTGGTCACCGGCGACCACGACCTCGCCGCTGCAGCACGAGCGCAGGGCCTGCCAGTCGCGCTCACCAGTTGACAGCCTGCGTTCGGGCCCGAAGGTTCACGCCACATGAACACGAGCACTCATCTGGCTGCAGTGTGCGACACCGTCTGAGCGCGCGACCTCAGCCCAACTTGGACTCGTGAGCGATCGGGGCGAAGCAGCGATCGCTCACGGCGCCGAGTGGCGTCAGCGCGCGGTGGCGGTGACGACGTTCGAGTAGACCGTGGCCGCCGAGGTCGACGCCGCAAGCCGGTACCGATACGTGGTGCGGTTCTTCACGGTGGTGTCGGTGTAGCTCGTCGTCGCGGTGGTGAGCACGGCGATACGGGTGAACGACGTGCATCCGCTGCCCTTGCAGCGCTCGAGCGCGAGGCCGGTGGCCGAGCTCACCGGGTTGCTCCACGCCAGCCGGATCTGGTTTCGCACCGGCGATGTGGCGGCGAGATCACCGGGAGCGACCAGCGGCGGGGCGGCGACCGTGACGAGCAGAGCGGTGCTGGCGCTGCCACCGAAGGTACCGGCGCTGGTGACCTTCAACGACGCGGCGTACACGCCAGGGGTCGTGTAGGTGTGCGAGACGACCGCTCCGGAGCCCGTCTGACCGTCACCGAACGACCACGTGTAGCCGGTGATGGTGCCGTTGAGCGTCGTCGATGCGGAACCGTCGAAGCCGACGGTCAGGGGTGCCAGCCCGGCGGTCGGCGTCGCCGACATGCTGGGGAAGACGTCGCCGATGCTGAACAGGCTCACCTCGGCGGTGTTGGAGGCGACCGAGTACCCGGCGCTGTTGAAGGCGCGCACGCGGTAGCGGTCGGTGCCGCTGGAGTAGAAGGTGTCGCCGTACGACGTCACACCGGCAGCGACCGTTGCGATCTGGCCGAATGACGTGCACCCTGCGCCGAGGCAGCGTTCGATCGCGAATCCGGCCTCGTCGGGAGAGTTGTCGACCCAGGCCAGCGCGACGCTGCCCGATCCGAAGCTGGCGGTGACAGTGGACGGTGCGGCTGGGGCGGTGAGCGCAGACGCCGGGGCGGAAGCCCCGAGCAGCGCCATGCCAACGGCGGCGACGACGCAGCTACGAATCGTGTGAACAGGACGGATCATGATCGGTCTCCTCAGCCAACTTCCGGTGGATGGTGCACAGGCGCTCGCCCAGCCCTTGTGCTCGATGCGACGGTACCAAATCGGCCCTGCGGTATCCCAGGGCCGATGGTCCTGTCCGATCACCGTCGCTCGGCAGGCCGTTCTTGTCACCGAACTCCGCGGCGGAGTCAAGCGGTCGGTGTGGTGACGAGAACGGGGTGGGCGGCGCCAGTGACTGGTTGGCAATGGGTCGGTCGCCAGCGGACGGGCTACTCTCTGGTCCGCTTGATCGGGATGCCTGAGGAGAACAACGTGAACACATACGGATGGAAGCGCGTGGCCCGCGCCATCGCCGCAGCACTGACGATCACGGTCGGCGTGATCGCCGCACCATCGATCGTGTCGGCCGGTCTCGCCTCCGGCGCCGGCCCGACCTTTCCCTCGGTGGTCTCGCTCGGCCAGGTCGGCCAACCGGCGTCGATCACGCTGTCGAACCAGAACACGGCTCCCAACACCGCCGACGCCAACACGATCTGCAACTTCGGCGACGGAGCGCCCTGCCCTCCCGGTGATCCCGGCATCACCCTGATCCCGTCGTGCGGGCTGCTCGGCTCGTTCTCGGTGTGCGCCGCCGGCGGAGCCGATCCCGACGTGCTCGACGTGAGTGCCACCGGCATCGGCGAAGCCGGCACGTCGTGTGCCGGCATGGTGTTCGACATCACGCTCATGGATCCGACGTTCGGTCAGCTCAGATTCACGCCACAAGGCGGCGCTCACGTCGTGCTGGTGGGCACCGGGGCGCTCTGTCGCATCAACTTCACGTTCGACGTGCTCAAGCTGCCGACCATCGATCAGGACACGGCTGCCGCTGGGCTGCAGACCGTCCAGATCGTCGACAACACCCAGACCTTCGGCAGCCTGACCGCGTCGGCTCGCGGCACGACCAACGCCATGACGGTCTCGAAGGCCAGCCCGACGATCGCCACGATCGCGTCGAACGCCGTCGCCGTCGGCGGGTCGCTCACCGATGCCGCCACCATCACGGGCCTCTACCAGCCGGCCGAGGGTCAGACCGTGACGTTCAGCCTGTACGGGCCCGACAACGCCACGTGCTCGGGCACCCCGGTCCTGTCGGCACAGGCACCGCTGTCGGCCGACGGTCGCGCCTCCTCGCCGTCGTACGTCGCCACCGCTCCCGGCGTCTACCGCTGGGTGGCGTTCTTCCCCGGCGACGCCAACAACAATGCCGTCGCCGGCACCTGTGGCGATCCGACCGAGACGATCACGGTCACCAAGGCCACTCCCGTGATCGCCACGGTTGCCTCCGCAGGTGGCGTCGTCGGCGTGGCGGTCACCGATACGGCGACCGTGACCGGGCTGTACCAGCCGGCGTCGGGCGCATCGGTGACGTTCAAGCTCTTCGCGCCGAGCGATGCGACGTGCTCGGGTACGCCGGTCCTCACGTCGACGGTCGTGATGGCCTCGGGTACCGCGACCTCCGCCCCGTTCACCACGACCTCGGCCGGTGTCTACCGCTGGGTCGCTTCGTTCGCCGGTGACGCCAACAACAACGCCGTGGCCGGGACCTGCGGCGACGCCACCGAGACCGTCACGGTCACCAAGGCCTCCCCCACGCTCGCCACCGTGGCGTCTGCCCCTGCGGCGGGCACGGCAGCGATCACCGATACGGCCACACTGACCGGCCTGGTCAGTCCGATCACCGGATCGATGGTGACGTTCAACCTCTATGGCACGACCGACACCACGTGCAGCAGCCTCCCCGTATTCGTCTCGAGCGTTGTCATCGCAGCCAACGGGACCGCCACCTCGGCGGCCTTCAACCCGATCCTCCCAGGTGTCTACCGGTGGGTCGCCACGTTTGGTGGCGACGCCAACAACAACGGCGTCAGCGGAACCTGCGGCGACCCGGCCGAGACGATCACCGTCGAAGCCGCGGCACTCCCCGTGCCGACGCCGGAGCTCCCGGCCACCGGTGCCACCGAGACCGGGACCGCCGGGATCGCCGGTCTGCTGATCGCCGCCGGCTGGTCCATGCGTCGCTTCGCCCGCCGCCGTCCGATCTGAACCGACGCCACCCGATCCGCCGCTCATCGCCGGCGGTACCACGCTGCCCTGGCGCTCCGAGGCGTGCGACGCTGCGTCAGAGCACGGTGCGCACGCGCCACAGATCGGGGAACAATTCGACCTCCAGCATGCGCTTGAGGTAGCTCACGCCACCGGTTCCACCGGTCCCCCGCTTGAACCCGATCACGCGCTCGACCGTGGTGACATGGTTGAAACGCCAACGCCGGAAGTAGTCCTCCACGTCGACGAGCTTCTCGGCCAACTCGTACTGCGGCCACCAGCGATCGGGGTCGGCGTACACCTGGCGCCACGCCTCGACCACCTCGTCGTCGGCACGGTGCGGGCCGGCGAGGTCGCGCTGGATGGCGTGCGCCGGCACGTCGATGCCGGACCGCACGAGCAGCCGGAGTGCTTCGTCGTAGACGCTGGGCCGCGCCAGCTCCGCCGACAGGCGGGCCTCGATCTCGGGCCGATGGACGTGCGGTCGGACCATCGCTGGATTGCGGTTGCCGAGCACGAACTCGATCTCGCGGTACTGGTACGACTGGAACCCCGACGACTGCCCGAGCTGGTCGCGAAACGTCGTGTACTCGCTCGGCGTCATCGTGCGCAGCACGTCCCACGCACCGTTGAGCTGCTCGAAGATCCGTGCCAGACGGGCCAGCATCTTGAACGCCGGCTGGAGCCGATCCTCGGCGATCGCCCGGCGTGCGCCGTGCAGTTCGTGGAGGGCCAACTTCATCCACAGTTCGGACGTCTGGTGCTGCACGATGAACAACAGCTCGTCGTGCGCTTGGGTCCGTGGGCGTTGGGCGTCGAGCACGAGGTCGAGGGCGAGATAGTCGCCGTACGACATCGCTCCGTCGAACGACATGTGGGCTCCCTCGGCCGCAGGGTCGTACGGGCCGGGCGCCTGGTTGTGCTGCTGATCGCTCATGGCGACACCTCGATCGGAAGACGGGACGCCCGGAACGTACACCGCGTGCAGCGGACCCGGATCGACCGACCGCTGGCATCGTGCTGCGCGACCTGGTCTGATGGTGCGATGCCCGACATCGAAGTCTCACGTGTGATCGCCGCTCCGGCGGAGCAGCTGTACGACCTGGTGAGCGATCTTCCACGGATGGGCGAGTGGTCACCCGAGAACACCGGCGGTCGGTGGATCAAAGGTGCCACCGGTGCCGCCGTCGGTGCCCGGTTCCAGGGCACCAACGCCAACGGTTCCAAACGCTGGACCACCACCTGCATCGTCGACCAAGCGGACCGGGGACGCGGGTTCGGGTTCCGGGTCGTGGTCGGGCCGATCAAGGTGGCGCGCTGGGCCTATCGTTTCGAACCCCATGACGGCGGCACCACGGTCACCGAGACGTGGGAGGACCAGCGTGGTTGGCTCGCCAAACGGCTCGGCGGTCCGGCCTCGGGTGTGGCGGACCGTCTCAGCCACAACCGGACCGGCATGGAGACGACGCTCGCCAATCTGGCCGCTGCGATCGTCGCCTGACAGGATCGGTCGGGTGCCGGACACAAGCCGATCGTGAGCACCGACCCTGAGCGCCGCGCTCGATTCGAGGCGATCGTCAGCGAAGTGACGGCACCACTCGATCGCTACCTGCGACGGCGCGTCAACACAGCCGACGCCGCCGACGTGCTCAACGACACGCTGCTCGTCGTGTGGCGACGACTCGACGAGGTGCCCGAACCACCGCTGCCATGGTGCTATGGCGTGGCACGCCGCTGTCTGGCCAACGCCCGACGCGGCGACCGGCGACGGCTGCGTCTCGTCGAACGTATCGGGCGGCGTCGAATCGATGACCAGGCCGGCGACCCGCAACGCGAGATCGACGCCGGCGACCCGGTCCTGCACGCTGCGCTCGGCGACCTGACCACGTCGGAGGCCGAGATCGTGCGGCTGTGGGCCTGGGAGCAGCTCGAGCCGCGCGAGATCGCCACGGTGCTGGGTTCCACATCGAACTCGGTGAGCGTGGCGCTCACCCGCGCCAAGCGCAAGTTGGCGGCATCGATCGAGCGACAGGATCCGGGCCGGTCCGGACACAGACGTGATGGAGGCTTCACCGGCCCGACAGGAGGACCACGATGAACGACGATCCGCTCCGCGATCGGCTGGCACGCATGGATCCCCTGTTCGGTGAAGCAACCCCTGACCCGACAACGGGCCAGGAGCATCGAATCCGTCTGGAGACCGTCATGAACACCCCCCTCGACACCCGGCCCGCACCCACCGCACCGTCACCACGTGGCCGTCGCAGCACACCCGCCCTGATCCTCGGAGGCTGTGCTGCCGCCGTGCTGGCGGCGCTGGTCGGCGTCGCCGTGATCGGTGGCGACGACACCCCGGACGTGGCGATCGCACCGACCACGATCGCCCTTCCCGTCACGTCGGCGCCGGCCACGCCGCCACCCGGCAAGCTGACCGTCATGGAGCTGTCGGCCGGATTCGACGACTCGCTCGCCAGTTGTCTGGCGCTCGACCCGTCGATCGTCGCCCAAGCGCCGATCGCCTTCAAGGGCACGGTCACGATCGTCGACGGCGATGTCGTGCAGCTGATCGTCGACCAGTCGTACGTCGGTGTCGACGTCGGCGCGGTCACGCTCACCGCAGCCGAGGGTATGGAGGCGCTGATCGGCGGCGTCGCCTGGGAGGTGGGCCAGCAGTACCTCGTGAGCGCCTACGACGGCGTGGTCGCCTACTGCGGCCAGAGCGGCCCGGCTTCACCCGAGCTGCAGGCGATCTACGACGCTGCCTTCCCCGCTTGAACCGACGTCCGAACCCGTTCTGGTCACCGAACCGCCCCCGCCCTCGGGGGGTGTTCGGTGACCGGAACGGTGTGTCAGGCGCCGGACATGGTGATGTCACGGACGACCAGGCTGACACCGGCAGCGGTCATCGGCAGCCAGTCGACGTCGCCGCCGACCTCGACGATGTCGAGCAGCATCCGTTGCAGGGTCGAGGCGATCGTGAACTCACGCACCGGTTCGGCGACCTCGCCGTTGCGGATCATCAGCCCGGCGGCGCCGGTCGAGAAGTCTCCCGAGATCCCGTTCACTCCGGAGTGAATGCCCTGCACGCTCTGCACCAGCAGTCCTTCGTCGATTCCGGCGATCAACTCCTGCTGCGAGCGGGTACCCGGAACCAGGTGGAGGGCGATCGCCCCCACGCCCGGCGTGCCGGCGAAACCGCCCCGCACGGCGTTGCCGGTCGAGACGGTGCCGGCGCGTCGCGCCGAATACGAGTTGTGGGTGAACTGGCGCAGGACGCCGCCGTCGATCAACGAGTTGCGGCGTGCCGCGAGGCCTTCGCCGTCGACGTCGGTGGCGGTGTAGGCGAGCGGATTGGTGGGGTCGTCCACGAGCGACACGAACGACGGTGCCACCTCGTCCCCGAGTCGATCCTTGAACAGGCTGCGACCCTTGACGACCGCCTCACCGTTGAGCGTGCCGGCGATGATCGACAGGAACTGGGCGGTCACGAACGGGTCGAACACGACCGTGGTGCGCTGTGACGGCGGCTTGACCGCTCCCAGCAGTCGTGTCGCCCGGTCGGCCGCCTCGCGGGCGGCGCGGTCGAGATCGAACAGGTCAGGGCTGCGGCCGACCGAGAACCCGAACCCGGTCTGGGTCTCGTCACCGTCGTCGGCGAGCGTGGACACGCTCACGTAGCAGCCGTTCTCGCGACCCCATCGGCGGATCCCGGTCGTGGTGGCGACCGCCGCTTCGCCGTAGGCGTCGGCGTAGTTCGAGTCGTCGACGCGCACCCGCCCGTCGGCAGCCAGCGTGAGCTGCTCGAGCCGCTTGGCGAGTTCGATCTTGGCGTCGGTCGCGTACTCCGCCAGGGCGTCGTTCCACAGCGACTGGTCGGTCTGGTCCACACCGTCGGGGTGCGCCAGACCGGCCCATTCGTCGGCGGTGCCGAACTCGACGTTGTCGCGCGCCTCGGCGAGCACCTCGGCGATCGCGGCAGGGTCGAGCGTGCCGGCATAGGCGAAGCCCGTCCTGCCTTCGCGGATGACTCGAATGCCGATCCCTTCGGCCTGGGCGCTCACGAAGTGCTCGACCTCGCCCTGGTACACGCGGACCTCGGTGTCGCCTCCACGCGAGACGAATGCTTCGAGTTGCTCACCCGACTTGGCCTGGGCAACGACCCGATCGACGATCGCCAACAGGTCGGCCCCCTCGTCGCCGGCACTCATGCTGCGGTGCCGCCGATCGTGAGCGACTTCACGCGCAACGTGGGCTGTCCGTCGCCGACGGGAACACCCTGGCCGTCCTTGCCACACGTGCCAGGGCTGCCCATCGCGAAGTCGTTGGCGAGCATGTCGATGTCGCGGAGCACCTGCGGGCCGTTCCCGATCAGGTTGCCCTCGCGCAGTGGATCGGTGATCTGGCCGTTCTCGATCAGGTACGCCTCGCGCATCCCGAACACGAAGTCGCCCGACGCCGTGTTGACGCTGCCGCCCCCGAGCTCGGCGATGTACACGCCGTGATCGGTGGCGGCCACGATGTCGGCCGGATCGTCGGTGCCGTCGAGCACGAACGTGTTCGTCATGCGCACCATCGGCAGGTGCATGTAGCTCTGGCGGCGACCGTTGCCGGACGGCTTGCGGCCGTCCTTGCGGGAGCGGAGGTAGTCCCACATGTAGTCCGTGAGCACGCCGTGGTCGATCAGCACGTTGCGTTGCGTCGGATGACCTTCGTCGTCGATCGCCAGCGTGCCCCACTCCCCCGTCAACGTGCCGTCGTCGACGAGCGTGACGAGCGGCGAGGCGACCAGTTCGCCGACCTTGCCGGCATAGACGGACGCTCCCTTCTGGATGTGATCCGCCTCCAACCCGTGCCCACAAGCCTCGTGGAACAGCACGCCACCGGTGCCGTTCTTGATCACGACCGGCATCGCTCCCGACGGAGCCGGGCGCGCCTTGAGCTTGACGAGCGCCTGGCGGGCAGCGTCGCGAGCGAGTTCGTCGAGGTCGACGAACCACTCCGAGTTGGGGTCGAAGACTTCCCAACCGAGGGTGTGCCCCATCGACTGGTACCCGGTCTGCATCCCGGTGTCGCCACTGGCCACCACGCTGATCCGGGCCAGGACCCTGGTGACGTCGTCGCCAGCCAGCAGACCGTCGGAGTTGGCGACGAGCACCTGTTTGCGGCTGTCGCCGTACCCGGCCGACACCTGCACGATCTCGGCACCGGCAGACCGTGCCACCTCGTCGACGCGCAGCAGCAACGCCACCTTGTCGGCCTTGGCGACGGTGTCGGGGTGCCGCTCGACACGGTTGACCTCGTTGCGCTCGGCCGCATGCACCGAGACGCTCCGCACCCCACCATCACCCCGCGATGCCGCCTCGGCCGCCGCCCGTGCCGCTGCAGCAAGACCGGACGTCGACAGATCGGCCGTGTGGGCGAAACCGGTCGTTTCGCCCTTGATCACGCGGATCCCGGCACCACGATCGCGCCCGGACGTGACCCGCTCGATCCGGCCGTCGTCGAGCGCCACCGACGTGTTGCGCTTGTCCTCGGCGTAGATCTCGGCAAAATCGGCGCCGGTGCGCAGCGCTGTGGCCAACGTTTGCTCGATCACATCTTGGTCGATCACGTCTGCAGCCTACGCAGGCGAGGCGAATCGGCGTTAGCGTTCCCGCCCGTGAACGTGTCGGTCGGTCTCAAGGGCGTGGTGCATGTCGTCGTCGGGGATGCCGACACGGCGCTCGCCCTCGGGAGCGGTGACGTCCCGGTGCTCGGCACACCCAGGATGGTGGCGCTGTTCGAGCAGGCCACGTGCAATGCGCTCCAGGGCGCGCTCGAACCCGGCCAGACCACGGTCGGCATGCGGGTCCAGATCGATCATCTGCAGCCCACCCCTGTCGGCGCCGATGTCACGGTCGAAGCCACGCTGGAACGGATCGAGGGCCGCCGGATCTCGTTCACCGTGACCGGCACCGATTCAGGCGGATTGGTGGCAGCCGGCAAGGTGACCCGGGTGGTGGTCGAGGTCGACCGTTTCATGTCGAAGTGCTGCAAGGCCGGTTGACCGTGCCGGCGACCATCGCTGGTCGGGCCACCGCCGCAGCGACGATCGCGGTTGCGTTGGCGGCGTGCGGCGGGCTGGAAGACCCGCTGGTCAAGCCGGGTATCACCGCCATCGACCAGTCTCGTGAATTGACCTGTTCGACCGATGCGACGACGTTGCAGACGGCGATCGACGCCTACCAGCTGCTCAGCGACGCGCCACCCGCCGACGAGAGCGTGCTGATCACGGCCGGCTACCTGCGTGAGGCGTCGGAGGCGTGGGACATCGCCGACGGCGTGCTCGTGCCGCAAGCCTCGGCGTGCGGCGTGGTCACGGCCACCACACCCTCGGGTTCGGTTGCCCAGACCGCACCCGCCAGCGAACTCGGCCAACTGGTGACCGGCAGCGAGGCACCACCAACGCCCGAGGAGCTGCTCGACGAACTCACCGACGAACAGATCGCCGGCGTCGGCGGTGTCGCCTGCGCTCGCGAGCTGATGACGATCTTCGACGCCGGTGAGCGCTTCGTCGCAGAACTCGGCACGGACCCGACGTCGCTCCAGCAGCTGGCCGACACCGGGTACCTTCCGCAGCCTGCGACGCTCTGGGTCGAGCAGGACGGCTCGCTCCAGCCTGCTGCCGGCTCGAGCTGCATCGCGCCCGCCTGACTCCGACCCGCTGCAGCAGTGCTCAGCCCCGCTCAACCGAGGTTGCTGGTTCTCGGATACACGTCGCTCGGATCGGTCATGACGTTGACCAGGTAGGGAACGCCGCTGGCGAAGGCACGGTCGATCGCCGGCCCGATCTGGTCGGGGTCGGTGACCATCTCTCCCCCACCACCCAGGCTGCGGACGACTTCGTCGTAGCGGGTCTCGGGCTGCAGGTCGCAGGCAACGTCCCAGCCGTAGATGAACTGCATCGGATGCTTCTCCAGACCCCAGATGCCGTTGTTCCCCACGATCATCACGACCGGCAGGTTGTGACGCACGAGCGTGTCGACGTCCATCAGCGAGAAGCCGGCGGCACCGTCGCCGAGCATCACCACGACCTGTGAGTCGGGCCGCACCGTGCGGGCCGCGATCGCATAGCCGAGCCCGTTCCCGAGGCAGCCGTACGGCCCGGTGTCGAGCCAGCAGCCGGGTTGGAAGACCTCGACGTACTTGCCGGCGTACGAGACGAAGTCGCCGCCGTCGCAGATCACCACGGCGTCGCGATCGAGCCGCTTGCGAAGTTCGCCGTAGATCCTCGTGGGTTTGATGGCGTTGCCGCCGGCCGCCAACAACGGCGCCTCCCTGGCGACCTCGGCCTGCTCCGCCTGTCGCAGCTCGTCGATCCAGGCAGTGTGGTCGATGCGCTCCCCGGCGTGGTCGGCGACCCCGGTCAGCGTGGCGGCAATGTCGCCGACGACCGTCGTCACCTCGACATGCTGCGCGGCCTGCGAGGCGGCATCGACCACGTGGATCACGCGCGCCTCGCCGAACCGGCCGAAACCGACCCGGAAATCGAGCGGGGTCCCGATCACCACGACCAGATCTGCACGTTGTTTCAGCACACCACGCGTGCGCAGGAACGCCAACGGATGGTCGGCGGGCAACATCCCGCGTCCGAGCCCGTTGAAGAAGCACGGCACGCCGAGCGCCTCGGCTGCCGCCGCCAACGGCTCCCACGCGCCGTCCCAGTAGGCGTCGCTGCCGACCAACATCGCCGGCCGCTCGGCGCCGGCGATCGCCGACGCCAGCTCGGCGATCGCATCGGGGTCGGGCGTCGCGGCGGTGGCGACGGGCCGATCGGGTACGTCGCCCGAGGACGGGCCGAACAGGTCGAACGGGAAGTCGAGGAAGACCGGCCCGCGATGCGGTTCGCTCGCCAGCCGCAGCGCGTCGTACACCTCGGCGCCGGCCGTCGTGGCCTCGAAGACCGTCGCCGAACGCTTCGTGATCGGAGCCAGCACCGGCGTGTGGTCGAACTCCTGCAACGAACCGGAACCCCAGCGGCCTTGCGGCGCCCGCCCACCCAGCACGAGCAACGGTGAACCGTTGAACCAGGCCGAGGTGACCGCCGAGATGCCGTTGGTGACGCCCGGCCCGGCCGTGAGCGCCGCCAGGCCGGGACGCCGGGTCAGCTTGGCGTACCCCTCGGCTGCGAACGTGGCCGACTGCTCGTGACGCGTGTCGACGACCCGCATCCCCTGGTCACGCGCTGCTTCGTAGAACGGCCAGATGTGGGCGCCGTTGAGCGTGAACATGACGTCGGTGCCGAACTGCTTGATAGCCGCCACCGACTGCTGCCCGGCGTGCCCTTCGATGTGTGCCATTTCGCCACAGTACGCGCGCCCACGTTCAAGTTGTGTCTGACACAACTTGAACGTGGCGGCAGGGCACACTGGGGCGATGCGGCCCGGCCCGAGAACGATCAAGTGGGCGCAGCGGCTCGCCCAGAAGATCGATCCAGGCGAAGCCGAACGACTCTCGAAGCGCATGCTCGACACGATCGACGAGGTCTCGGCCAACCGTTGGGACGCAGCCGTCAAACGCGCCGCCGAGCTCCCCGGCACCATCCGGCCGGAAAAGGTCAAGGCCCTCAGCGACTCGTTCGCCCGCGAGTTGGGTGCCGCCGGCGCCGCGGCAGGGGCGGCGGCGGCGTCGCCGTTGGTCGGCACCGCCGCCACGATGCTCGCCACCACGGCCGAACTGGCCTGGTTCACCGGGCGCGCCGGTGACCTGATCCTCACCATCGCCGCCGTGCACGGGCGCCCGCAACCGAGCGTGGACGAGCGCCGGGCGTGGGTGCTGGCAGTGCTCATCTACGGGGGCTCGGCGCGAGACGGGTTCTCGCGCGCCGTCAACGAAGCCACCACGGGCGTCAAGGTGCACCAGCCCGACCGCAAGCTGCCGCTGGCCACCCTGCAGACCGCCAACCGGTTGATGAGCCGCACGTTGCTCCGGCGGTACGGCGCTCGCCGCGGGGCGATCGCACTCGGGACGGCGATCCCGCTCGGGATCGGGGCCGTGTTCGGGGCGGGCGCCAACTACATGGCGATCCGGGCGCTCGCCGATCACGCCGACCAGTTCTTCGCCCGGCTCCCGTATTCGGCGATCGACGTCGAGTCGATCGACGTCACCGGACGCGAACTTCCGCGCCAATCCCGGACGTGACCAGGCTGTAGCGTCGTCACCACCATGTTTCTGGAGCGGATCAACCAGCCGAGCGACCTGCGAGATCTCTCCTACGACGAACTCGACACGCTCGCCGGTGAGATCCGTGACCTGATCGTCGAGGCCGTCTCGGAGAACGCCGGGCACCTCGGCTCCAACCTGGGAGCGGTGGAACTGTCGCTCGCTCTGCACCGCGTGTTCGAGTCGCCCCGCGACGCGATCCTGTGGGACACGGGCCACCAGGCCTACGTGCACAAGATCGTCACCGGCCGCCGAAAGCGGTTCGCCGAACTCCGCCAGCCGGGTGGCATGTCGGGATACCCGAGCCGCGAGGAGAGCCGCCACGACTTCGTCGAGAACAGCCACGCCTCCACGATCTTGAGCTACGCCTACGGGATGGCGGTGGCGCGCGATGCCGGCACGGTCGAGCACCGCCACATCGTCGCCGTGATCGGCGACGGGGCGATGACGGGCGGGATGGCGTACGAGGCGCTCAACAACCTCGGGCACAGCAAGCGGCGGGTGATCGTGGTCCTCAACGACAACGGCCGCAGCTACGCCCCCACGGTCTCGAACCTGTCGGCCAACTCGCAAGGCCGCGACGAACGCTCGGCCCACCCCAGCCTGCCCGATCGTGTGGCCGGCAAGCTGGCGAGTGCCCTCACCGACATCCGGCTCAACCCCGTCTACGTGCGCCGTCAGCGTCGCATCGAGGACTTCCTCCAGCACCTGCCCGGTGGCGTCGGGCCCCACGCCGAACGGGCGATGGAAGCGTTCAAGGCCGGTGTCCGTGAGTTCCTCCAGCCGCCGTCGTTCTTCGAGGCGCTCGGGGTTCGATATGTCGGCCCGGTCGACGGGCACAACATCGCCGATCTCGAGGTCGCGCTGCGCAACGCCGAAGCGCTCTCGTCGGAAGGCCCGATCCTCGTGCACGTGCTGACCCAGAAAGGCCGCGGTTATCCGCCGGCCGAGGACGACGACGAGAAGCACCTCCACGACGCTCCCGTGTTCGACCCCCGCCAGGGCCCGCCCAAGGCGGTTCCCACCGGCTATACCCAGGCCTTTGCCGACGCCGTCATCAAGGCCGCCGAACTCGACTCGCGGGTCGTGGCGATCACCGCTGCGATGCCGGGGCCGACCGGTCTGATCCCGTTCCAGCAGCACTTCCCCAGCCGCTTCTTCGACGTCGGGATCGCAGAGCAGCACGCCGTGACCGCCGCCGCCGGGATGGCGATGTCCGGGTTGCGGCCGATCGTGGCGATCTATTCGACGTTCCTGAACCGGGCCTGGGACCAGGTCGTCTACGACGTCGCCATGCATCGGCTGCCGGTGATCTTCGCACTCGACCGGGCCGGCATCACCGGCCCTGACGGCCCGTCGCACCACGGCGTGTACGACATGGCGCTGCTGTCGAAGGTGCCCGGCATGCGCGTCCTGGCGCCCTCGAGCGCCCAGGAGTTGCAACAGATGATGCTCGATGCGCTGGAGTTGGCCGACGACGGACCGGTTGCGATCCGCTACCCGCGTGGTGCGGCACGCAACGTCGGTGAGAGCGAGGTCGGGCGCGGGATCGCTGCACGTCGTGTCCGCCAGGCCGATGCCGGGGGGTGTGTGATCGCGATCGGCAAGATGGTCGAGGCGGCCACCAAGGCCGCCGACCGGCTCGCCGATGCCGGGCACTACGTCGAGGTCTGGGACGCCCGCTGCTGCGCGCCGCTCGACCCCGTCATGATCGCCGCCGCATCGCGACACGACTTCGTGATCACCGTGGAGGACGGCATCGCCGACGGGGGCATCGGCGCAGCGATCGCCCACCAGATCGGTGAGATCCGTCCTGAGATCCCGGTCGACGTGCTCGGCATCCCGACCCGGTTCATCCCGCACGGCGAGGCCAATCGCATTCTCGCCCAGTTCGGGCTCGACGCCGACGGCATCGAGCAGCGTGTGCTGAGCCGCCTGACGTGACCGAACCCTCGGGCAAGGCCGACCGCGACCTCGCCACCGACCTGGCGTTGGCGATCGAGTTGGCCGACGCCGCCGACCACTTCACGATGCCGCGCTACGAGGCGGCCGACTTCACGCTCGGTTGGAAGGACAACCGGACCGAGGTCACCGAAGCCGACCAGGGCGCCGAGCAGTTGCTCGTGGACCGATTGCTGACGGCGCGCCCTGGCGACAGCGTGTTCGGCGAGGAGCACGGTGTCCAGGGTGCGGTCGGGTCGCCGTGGCAATGGGTGATCGACCCGATCGACGGCACCTCCGGTTTCGTCCGCGGGATCCCGGTGTGGGCCACGCTGATCGCCCTCACCCACGCCGGAACGCCGATGCTGGGCGTGGTCTCGGCGCCCGCCCTCGGCCGCCGCTGGTGGGCGCGGCGCGGCCTCGGCTCGTTCGCCGACGGACGGCGGTGCCAGGTCTCCGACGTGGCCGACCTGGCCGACGCCCAGATGTGTGTGACCTTCAGCCGCGGCTGGGACGAGGTCGGCCGGACGTCAGCGCTCGTCGAGTTGCTGCAGTCGACTCGACGAGCACGCGGCATGGGCGACTTCTGGCAACACTGCCTCGTCGCCGAGGGAGCGATGGACGTGGCGATCGACGCCGTCGGCGTGATGCCATACGACTTGGCGGCGGTCAAGGTGATCGTGGAGGAAGCGGGCGGCATGTTCACCGACCGCAACGGCGTCGTCACCCACGAGCACGACACGGCGATCAGCAGCAACGGTCTGCTGCACGACACCGTGATCGGTCGCCTCCGCGACTGAGACCATCCGGTACCGTTTGCGACCGATGGCGACTCCCTTCCAGATCACCGTGGACTGTGTCGATGCCGACGTGATGTGCCGCTTCTGGTCGGTCGCGCTCGGGTACGTCCCGGAGCCGCCACCTGCCGGGTACCTGTCGTGGGAGGACTACCTGCGCTCCAACGACATCACGATCCCGCCCCAAGGATCGATCGGGGCGATCGTCGACCCCGACGGCACGGGGCCACGTGTCCTGTTCCTCCGCGTGCCCGAGCGCAAGACCTCCAAGAACCGGGTCCACCTCGACCTGCGCGCCGGCCGCACCGACGACGCCAAACAGGCCAAGATCGACGCCTTGCTCGACGCCGGAGCGGCGAACGTGCGCCGCGTGGAGGAACATGGCCACTGGTGGATGGTGATGACCGATCCGGAAGGAAACGAGTTCTGTGTCACGTGACGAACCGCTGAAGCCTGCGAGTACGGCGATTCGCGCCGGCCGACGCGCCAGCGGGTCGGCGATGGCGCCCGCCCTATGGGCGTCGAGCGTCTGGGAATCGACGTGCATGGACGACGCCCACCGTCGCGCCACGGGGTTGCGGTCCGACGAGTTCTACGGGCGCTACGCCAATCCCACCGTTCGTTCCTTCGAGGAGGCGATCGCCGAGCTCGAGGGTGCCGAGTCGGCGATGGCATTCGGCTCGGGCATGGGGGCGATCGCCACGACCGTGTTGGCGCTCTGTTCGGCGGGGGACCACATCGTCGCCGCTCGCCAGCTGTACGCCGGCACGTTGGCGTTCCTCCAAGGGCCGTGTGCCCGGTTCGGGATCGAGCTCACGGTCGTCGATGTCACCGTTGCCGGGGCAATGGCAGCCGCCGTGCGACCCGGGCGCACCACGATGGTGTTGGCCGAGACGCCGTCGAACCCGCGGCTCGAACTGTGCGACCTGGACGAACTGGGTTCGATCATGGGGCCGTTCACGGTCGTCGACTCGACGTTCGCCACACCGCTCGGCCAGCAGCCGCTCGCTCATGGCGTCGATCTCGTGATCCATTCCGCCACCAAGGGGATCGCCGGCCACAACGACGCCACGATCGGCGTGGTCGCCGGCGAGCAGGAGTTGATCGACGCGATCTGGGGGTACGGCGTGCTGCACGGCGCGATGGCCTCACCGTTCGACGCCCTCAACGCCCTGCGCGGGATCCGCACGATGTCGGTCCGAACCGCGCATCAAGCAGCCACCGCGCAACGCCTGTCCGAGATGCTCGAAGCACACCCCGCAGTCGCCGCCGTGCACTATCCGGGTCTCGCCTCGCATCCCCAACACGACCTGGCGAAGCGTCAGATGCGCCAGTTCGGCACGGTGCTGGCGTTCGAGCTGGCCGGCGGCAGCGATGCCGTACGAGGCCTGCTGGACGGGATCCGGTTGGCACGGTGCGCCACATCGTTGGGTGGCCCCGAGACGTTGGTGTGCCATCCCATGACGACGACCCACGCCAGCCTCACCGACGAGGAACGGGCCGAGGTGGGCGTGAGCCCGGGTCTGGTGCGGGTGTCGGTGGGCCTGGAGGACGCCGACGACGTGATCGCCGACTTCGAGCGCGCCCTCGCCTGACCTTCGTCGACACCGTGGCGTCAGGCGTCAGGTCGTTCGGGCGTCATTCGTTGATCGGGTCGAGCGACGGGCCGAACAGGAACCAAGCGTCCAGCTCGGCGTCGCCGATCGGCTGCTCCCACAGATAGCCGGCGACCTGCTGGCGTGACCGGCGCCCCAGCCGGGAACGGACGAATTCGAATGCGTCGACGCCGGTTGCGGTGATCGCGTCGCCCTCACCGCCCAGGTCGATCGTCGACCCGTCGGCGGCGACGAGCGAGATCGGTCGCCCGACCGGAGCACCAGCGAATCGCGTCGCGGCGGTGGCGATGATCTCGCTGTCGCGGTTTCCGGGAAGGCCGAGGGCGTGGCGGACGTCATGCTCGTGGGCATGACAGTCGAACGGCGGACGAACCTCCCCGAATGCTTCGAGCGCATCGGCGACCGGGTCGATCTGCTCGTTCCATCGGGCGATCAGCTCGTCGACGGGTGTGTCGCGCCAGCGTTCCACCTGGGCCCGGGTCCACGGCTCGCTGGCGGCACCCTCGAGACGTTGGTTGAGCACGTCGTCGGTCACGCCGGCGACGTGTGACAGCACGTCACGCACCGTCCAGCCCGGGCTGCACGGGACGGGCGTGGCCCACTGTTCCTCCGACAGCCCGCCGCACAACTGGACGAACGAGTTCTGTGCCTGACGGTAGAGCCGAGCGATTTCCATTGCCAGATCGTAGGCGGAGCCATCATGTGCTGGCAGAGTCAACGCCGTGACCGACCTGTTCGCCACCATCGCCTCCGCGTTCGGCATCGTGTTCCTCGCCGAGTTGGGCGACAAGACGCAGTTGCTGGCACTCGGCTTCGGTGCACGTCACTCGCTGCGCACCGTGATCGCCGGCCTCGTGATCGGGTTCGCCGCAGCAGGTGCGTTGGCGGCCGCCGTGGGCGGGCTGCTCGGCGCCACCCTGCCGGAGCGGCCGCTGGCGGCCGCCGCAGGCGTGTTGTTCGTGTTCTTCGCCGTCAAGACGTTGCTGGAGCGCCGCGGCGATGACGACGCCGGGCGGACCTTCACCACGCGTTCGGTGATCGCGTCGATCGCCCTCACGATCGCGATCGGCGAGCTCGGCGACAAGACCCAGCTCACCACCGCCGCGCTGGCGGCTCAGTCGAACCCGGTCGCGGTGTGGGTGGGCGCCACGTTCGGCGAGGTGTGCGCCGCCTCGCTCGGGGCGATCGCCGGCAACCGGCTCGGCACCCGTCTCAACCCCGTGCTGCTGCGGTACGCCTCAGCGGCGCTGTTCGCCGTGTTCGGCGTGGCGCTGCTGATCCGTGCCCTGTGACGCACCCGCACGACCGCGCTCACGCAGCGAGGGCGATGTAGCGTCGCCCGCCGTGAGCGACGGGCTACCGGTGACCGCAGGTGGGGCGATCTTCAGACGGTTGCACCAGCTCGGTGTGACCCACGTGTTCGTCAACTCCGGGACCGACTTCCCACCGATCATCGAGGGCTTGGCCGAGGCCGAGGCGTACGGGGAGGCGATCCCCGAGGTGATCGTGGTACCGCACGAACACATCGCCGTGTCGATGGCGCACGGGCACTTCCTCGTGACCGGGCGACCGGCGGCGGTGATCCTGCACACCAACGTCGGGCTGGCCAACGGGGCGATCGGTGCCATCAACGCCGCCACCGACCACATCCCGATGATCCTGATGTCGGGTCGCACGCCGACCCTCGAGGGCGGCCGATTCGGTGCCCGCACGGTACCGATCGGCTGGGGTCAGGAGATGCGCGATCAGGCAGCCCTGGTCCGCGAGGCCTGCAAGTGGGAGTACGAGGTGCGGTTCCCCGAGCAGGTGCCCGAGTTGATCGACCGTGCCTACGCGATCGCCACCAGCACGCCCAGCGGGCCGGTCTACCTGAGCCTGCCGCGGGAGGTCCTGTGCGAGCCATGCCCGGCTGCCGCGCTCGCCGTTCCCCCCGCCCTGAGTGCGGCAGTCGTGCACCCCAACCCCGACGAACTGTCGCGTGCCGCAGCCCTGTTGGCGACGGCCGAACGGCCGCTGGTCATCGCCCAGCGCGGGGCGGGTACGCACGCCGGGTTCGCGGCGTTGGCCGAGATCGCCGAACGCTGGGCGATTCCGGTGTGCCAGTGGTGGACCAGTGCGATCTCGATCTCGTCGGACCATCCGATGGAGGTCGGCCAGAACCCCGGGCCGTGGCTCGCCGACGCCGACGTGGTGCTGGTGATCGACGGGTTGGCACCGTGGATGCCCGATGCGCACCCGATCGGCGACGGGTGCCAGGTGATCCAACTCGGCCCGAATCCGTTGTTCAGCCGCTTCCCGGTGCGCCACTTCCGCTCCGACGTGTCGATCGCCACCGAGACGGGGCCGGGCCTCGTGGGATTGCTCGCCGCCCTCGACCGACATGGCGACCCTGACGCATCCGGGCAGGCCGGCCGTCGCGCCCGCGTCGCTGCATTCCGAGCCTCGCGACAGGGCACCAACGACGACGTCACCACCAACGACGGATCCGCGCCGATGACCAAGCCGTACGTGGCTCGCTGCGTGGGCGAGGCGCTGCGGCGCCACGCCCCCGACCGCGACCACACCGTCGTGTCGGAGCTGGGCGCCCCGCTCGAGTACCTCGGGCTCACCGACCATCTGTCGTACCGCCAAGAGCCGCACTCGGGTGGTCTCGGGTGGAGCATGCCGTGCGCAATGGGGATCAAGCAGGCCGACCCTGATCGCGTGGTCGTGGCCACGATGGGCGACGGGTCGTACATGTTCGCCAACCCGGTCGCCGCCCACCACACGGCCGAGGCGCACGGCATCGCCACGCTCACCGTGATCCTCAACAACGCCGGCTACGGGGCGGTCGCCCAATCGGTGACCGGGCTCTACCCCACGGGCTACGCCGCCAAGGCCGACGTCGTACCGCTCACCGGGCTGGCGCCCAGCCCCGACTTCCGGCTCGTCGCAGCGTCGTGCCGGGCCTGGGCGGAGGCCGTGACCGATGCTGCTGCGTTGCCGGACGCGCTCGATCGAGCGCTGGCCGTCGTGGCCGGCGGGCGCCAGGCAGTTCTCGACGTGCGAATCGTCTGAGGGCCGCAGCGGGGCGGCAGCGGCCAACATGATGCAGACGAACCGACGATGGAGGATGCGATGCCCAAGACAGTGTTGATCACCGGTGCAGGAAGCGGGTTCGGTCGCGCCGCGGCGGTGGAACTGGCCGGGCGCGGCCACACGGTCATCGCCACCACCGAGCGAGCCGAGCAGGCCACCGAACTGGCGGTCGCACACCCGGAACTGACCGCCGTCAAGCTCGACATCACCGACCCCGACGATGTCGCATCGGTCGACCAGTGGGACGTCGACGTGCTCGTGGCCAACGCCGGGATGGGCCAGACCGGCCCGCTGGCGGCGATCCCGATCGAACGCCTGCGAGCCGTGTTCGAGGTCAACGTGTTCGGCACGTTCGCGATCTGCCAGCGCGTCGCCCAGCAGATGCGGGCCTGCCGATCCGGGCGGATCCTGATCGTGTCGTCGATCGCCGGCGTGCGGGCCGGCGCCGGCTCGGGCCCCTACTCGATGACCAAGCACGCCTTGCAGGCCATGGGAGGGGTGCTCCGCAACGAGTTGGCCCCGTTCGGGATCGACGTGGCGCTGATCAACCCAGGTCCGTACTCGACGGGGTTCAACGACCGGATGGCGAACGATCCCGGACCCTGGTTCGACGCTGCCACGGCAGCGCCCGAGGACGTGGCGATCATGGACTCGCTCAAGAACCGGATCACGGTCGGCCAACTGGACCCGGTCGAGGTCGTGCAGCGCTACGTCGAGTTGGTCGAGGCCGAGTCGACCGAACTGGTCAACCTGATCCCGCCCGACATCATGGAACGGCTCGCCGCCAAGCGCTGAGTGGACGTCAACGAGGTCGTTCCCGCCGCGGCATGTCGAGAAATCAGTATCGGCTCCGCTCTCTGGGTAACCGCGGCGAGCGCCGACGCTGAAGACATGGAGAATCCGCGCTCCGCCAGTCCGACCAGCGCACACGAGCGGTGATCGGCGAGTTCGTCCCCTCCACCTGAGCTTCGGCTCGCTGGTGCAGGCTCCGAGTCAGTTCGGGAACTGGCGGCGCCCGCGCCCCTTGGGCGGGGCGACGCCAACGACGAATCCGGCCAGCGCCAGCATGACCAGGCCGGCCCATGGCCACGGGCTCGAGCGCCGGTCGACTTGGTCGGGAGTGTCGGACGGCGATGCCTGAGGCGACAGCGAAGGCGTGGGCTGGAGCGACGACGCCTGGACCGGCTGGAACAGTGGCGCTGGGAGGAGCCTGGCGGCGGGCACCGACGGCAGATCGAGCGCCACTGCACCGGCTCGCCGCCCGAACCCGAGTGGGGGGACGACCTGCCCGACCGCGATCGCCGTATCGCTCACGCGAATCGACCGGTAACCACCTGAGACGGCAACCGTGAGCAGGAACCCCTCTGGTACGGCGGTGGCCGACAACACGTCGCCGATCCCGATCACCTGGTCCGGGACAGTGACGTCGATCGATCGTCCGGAGCTGCCGACGAACTGGATCCCTCCGTTGGCGCCGACGCCCACGGAACGACCCGCGTCATCGGCCGCCAGGACGGGTTGTTGCTCGTCGAGTAGCTTGAAGTCGTCACCGTCGAGCGCATACCGGGTCGATCCTTCGACGATCACCACCTGGCGAGCCTGCGGATCGTCGCAGCGAACGAACGTGTCGAATGAGTCGTCCGACATCCCTGGCGCCGGATGCACCGAGATCGGCTCGTACGCGTGCAGGTCCCATCTGACGATCGACACCGATCCGGTGCCATCCGCTCCGTACGAGTCGGCACGGAGCTGCACCATCGTGAACCCGTCGGGACAGATCGCCAAGCCGATCGTCGGTCCGTCCCCCGCCAGATACGCCAGCGGGAGGCCAGAGGCGTCCACGACCGCCAGGTCGACACCGGATGCGTCGAAGGCCACGATCGCCGCCGGTGGACCACGCCCCGAGAGCGGCGGCACCTCGTCGAAGTAGATCCGCACCATCTCAGGCGTGAAGGTCCCCATGCAGGCGTGCCAGAGCCGGAACGTCTCGCCGTCGGGCTGCAGGCTGATCGTGCCCGACAAATGCTCGGGAGGATCGCCGCAGCTGGTGCCCACCTCGGCGTAAGCGTTGAGGAAGCGCGGGACGGCACCGCGCAGCACCCGATCGACCACCACGTTCCACGTCCGCACGCCGTCGGACACCTCGCTGCTGATCGACTTCCCCGTGATCAACGCCGGGGACTGAGCGATCCCGTCGACCGGGCTGCGCTCGATGCAGGAGCACGCCCGGGCGATGCCCGATGGGTGCCCGACGATCCCCAACGGCACGACTGCGAGCACCACCAACAGCACCACGCGTCGCATCCCGATTCGACGTCGCACGGACCCCGACGGTTCCACGATCCAATCTTCGCGCGCCGCAACGGGCGCAGGCGCCAGAAGGTCTGCACCGTAGGCTGGTCGGCCGGTATGAGCGAGCAGGCACCAGACACCAACCAGCAGGACACTCCCCCGTTCCGATACACCGCCGGGCTGGCGCGTGACGTCGAGCAACGCTGGCAGGAGTGGTGGGACGAGCACCACACGTTCGACACCCCCAACCCGACCGGGCCGCTCGGTGACGCCGAACTGTGCGCCGAGCGCGGCGAGAAGCTGTTCGTGCTCGACATGTTCCCCTATCCGTCCGGGTCGGGCCTGCACGTCGGGCACCCGCTGGGCTTCATCGGCACCGACGTGTACGCCCGCTTCAAGCGCATGACCGGGCACAACGTGCTGCACACGATGGGCTTCGACGCGTTCGGGCTGCCGGCCGAACAGTACGCGGTGGAGACGGGCCAGCACCCGCGCATCACCACCGAGCAGAACGTCGCCAACTACCGCCGCCAGCTCAAGCGGCTCGGACTGGCGCACGACCCGCGGCGCAGCATCTCGACCACCGACGTCGACTACTACCGCTGGACGCAGTGGATCTTCAGCCAGATCTTCAACGCCTGGTACGACGCCGAAGCAGACGGTGGCGTCGGTCGCGCCCGGCACATCGACGAACTGGTCGCCGGCTTCGAATCCGGACAGCGCACCACACCCGACGGTCGACCGTGGGCCGACCTGAGCCCGGCTGAGCAGCGATCGGTCATCGACGATCATCGCCTGGCATACGTCAGCAACGCCCCCGTCAACTGGTGCCCCGGCCTGGGCACCGTCGTCGCCAACGAGGAGGTCACCGCCGACGGCCGTTCGGATCGCGGCAACTTCCCGGTCTTCAAACGCACCATGCGGCAGTGGATGATGCGGATCACGACCTACGCCGACCGCCTGATCGACGATCTCGAGCTGCTCGACTGGACCGACGCGATCAAGACCATGCAGCGCAACTGGATCGGGCGCAGTCACGGCGCTCAGGTCCACTTCGCCAGCGATGCCGGGCCGATCACGGTGTTCACCACCCGACCCGACACGCTGTTCGGCGCCACCTTCATGGTGCTGTCGCCCGAGCACCCGTACGTCGACACGCTGACGACCGAGGGCCAACACCGGGCGATCGCCGAGTACCGCATCCAGGCAGCCGCCAAGAAGGACATCGACCGCCAGGACGAGACCCGTCAGAAGACCGGGGTGTTCACCGGCTCGTACGCCACCAACCCGCTCAACGGTGACCAGATCCCGGTCTGGATCGCCGACTACGTACTGATGGGCTACGGCACGGGGGCGATCATGGCCGTCCCCTGCGGGGACCAGCGCGACTTCGAGTTCGCCCGCCGGTTCGATCTGGCGATCCCCGCCATCCAGCAGCCGCCGGCGAGCTGGTTCGCCGATCGCCAGATCGAGCCCACGCTCGACACGTCGGTGTGGCCGTGCGCGTTCGTCGGCGACGGGGTGTACGTCAACTCGTCCAACGACACCCTCGACCTAAACGGCATCGACAACAAGGCCGACGGCGTGCGGATCACCAACGAATGGTTGGAGCGCACCGGCAACGGTGAGGCCACGATCACGTACAAGCTGCGCGACTGGCTGTTCAGCCGTCAGCGCTACTGGGGCGAGCCGTTCCCGGTCGTGTACGACACCGACGGCAACCCGCACACGCTGCCCGACTCGATGCTGCCGGTCGAGCTGCCCGAGACCGACTCGTTCTCACCGCGCACGTTCGACCCCGACGACGAGTTCTCCAATCCTGAGAGCCCACTCGACCGGCTCGGGGACTGGGTCGAGGTCACACTCGACCTCGGCGACGGCCCGCAGGTGTACCGACGCGACACCAACGTGATGCCGCAATGGGCCGGTTCGTGCTGGTACCAGCTGCGCTACCTCGACCCGACCAACGAGCAGGTGTTCGTCGACCCCGGGGTGGAGCAGTACTGGGTCGGGCCGCGTCCCGACCTGCGCCCCGACCATCCGGGCGGCGTCGACCTGTACGTGGGCGGCGTCGAACACGCCGTGCTGCACCTGCTGTACGCCCGGTTCTGGCACAAGGTGCTGTTCGACCTCGGCCACCTGTCGTCGAAGGAGCCGTACGCCCGCCTGTTCAACCAGGGCTACGTCTTGGCTGCGGCGTACAAGGACGAACGCCAGATCTACGTCGACGCCTTCTCGATCGAGGAACGTGACGGGAAGTACTTCTCCGAGGGAAAGCCGGTCACCCGCGAGATGGGCAAGATGGGCAAGAGCCTCAAGAACGGCGTGTCGCCCGACGTGATGTACGACGCCTACGGGGCCGACACGCTGCGCCTGTACCTGATGGCCACCGGCCCGATGGACGCTTCGCGACCGTGGGAGACGCGCGATGTGGTCGGCATGTACCGCTTCACCCAGCGGCTGTGGCGCAACCTGATCGACGAGCAGACCGGCGACTGCACCGTGGTCGACATCGAGCCCGATCCAGACACGACGCGCCTGCTGCACCGCACCATCGACGTGGTGCGGACCGAGATGGACGCGCTCCGGTTCAACACCGCGATCGCCAAGCTGATCGAGCTCAACAACGCCGTCACCAAGCTCGATGCCACGCCTCGGATCGTGGCCGATGCGATCGTGCGGATGGTGGCACCGCTGGCACCGCACATCGCCGAGGAACTGTGGCGCACGCTCGGCCACTCCGACACGATCACCTACGTCGACTTCCCGGTCGCCGACCCGGCTTGGCTGGTCGACGACACGATCGAGATCCCGGTCCAGGTCAACGGCAAGGTACGCGGCCGGATCGTGGTCGCCGCCGATGCCGATCAGGCCACGTGCGAGGCGGCGGCGATGGCCGACGAGCGGGTCCGTTCAGCACTCGACGGTGCCACCCCGAAGAAGGTCATCGTGGTTGCCGGGCGCATGATCAACATCGTGGCCTGAGCGCGCCGAAGCGCTGCGGACCGGGTCCGCAGCGCTTCAGCGCCCCCTCTGGGTGTTCGGCGTCAGGAGTGCAGGCGCCGGACGTGGACCGTGCCCATCGCCGAGAGCAGCAGCATCACCGCTGCCGAGATCCATGCCGCCAAGGCGGCGATGCCGGCGATCCGGCCGATCGTGGACCAGGCGAAGGTGTTGAGCAGCGTGCCACGCAGCATCTCGCCACGGAAGATCGTGTCGCGCTGGCCGGTGATGGTGTCGGCCGCCTCTTGCAGCGTTGCGACGTCAGCGGCACTTGCGCCAGCGGCCTGCGCGTCCTGGACTGCTGCCCTCGCTGCCCGCTCGGGTCCACCGAGGTCGGCGTAGGTGGCGCCGTCGGCGACCGCAGCGACGTGGCCGGCGATGTAGCTGGCGTAGGCCTCGGCTTCCTTGCCGGTGTCGACACGCTCGTCGGCATACTTCACGAGGTCGTCGCGACCACCGGCGGAGAGCGACTCGGCGCTGCCGAACGTGATGTTCTGAGCGCCGAGCTCATCGTGGACGTAGTCGCCGGAGAAGTTGCTCCCCCACATCAGGAGTCCTCCGGCGATCGCCAGCACGAGGGTGAAAGCCAGACCGAGTCCGATCAGGACACGGTCGATCGTTCGCCGGCTGAGGGCGACGACGGGCACGGCTTGGACCGTGGCTGCTGGGCTGTTGGACGGTGAGCTTGCGGTGATGGTGTTCGACATCGCGGGTCCCCTTTCGGGATGGGTGGAAGTACACGCTCAGGATGCGCTTCGCGGACCTGCGGCGATGCGGCCACGCGGCACCAGCATTCGGGACTTTCGGCCGTAACGAAGGGGTTGACAGCGGCGCGATACTGCAAGCAGGTCCGTGAGGTGCCAACGGGGCATCAGACCCGGGTCACCGTCACGCGCGGCGAACCCGGCTCCCGATCCCGAAACCGACCCAGGTCGATTGGCTTCACCTCACGGACCGACCGCGTCGCCAGCCGGATCGGCGGGACCCATCCGGCCGCGTCAGCCGGCTGCGAACACGGTCACTTCGGATGCCTTGACGGCCGCCCAGACCAGGTCGCCCTCGACGACCGATAATGCGGCGAAGCCCGCTTCGGTCACTTCCACCACCACCGGAATCGGGTCGTGGAGCCGGACCCGCACACGGTCGTGGAACCGCTCGATGCCGGCGATTCGCGTCCGCCACACATTGCGGGGGCTGCCTTCGGGCTGCTGACGATGGAGCGAGATCGCCATCGGACGGATCGCTGCCAGTGCATCGCCGTCGGCCACGGCGTGCGGCCCGACCACCAAGTTGCCGCCAGAGCTGAGCTGAAGCGTGTGTCCGACCAGGCGTCCCGGCACGAGATTGGTGCCCATCAGATCGGCCACGTAGCCGGACCGTGGGGCGGCAGCCAGCTCGGCCACGGTGCCGCGTTGGGTGACCAGGCCCGCTTCGAGCACGACCACGCGATCGGCCAAGGCATAGGCATCGATCGGGTCATGGGTCACGAGCAGGCGCGCTGTCCCGACGTCACCGAGGCGGTGTGCCAGGTCGTGCCGAACCTGCGCCCGCGTGCTCGCGTCGAGTGCTGCCAACGGCTCATCGAGCAACAACACGTCGGGGTCGAACACCATCGCCCGCGCCAGGGCGACGCGTTGGGCCTGCCCCCCCGAGAGCGAGTGCGGGCGCTGGTCCACGAGGTCGGCGATCCCGAACAGGTCGAGCGCAGCACGTGCCCGACGGTCGGCCTCGCGCCGCGACAGACCCTGCGCACGCAACCCGAACGACACGTTGCCGAGCGCCGACAGGTGTTCGAACAGCAGGTACTGCTGGAACACCACACCCACACGACGATCGCGTGCATGGACGAATCGATTCGACGACGGGTCGTCCCACACCTCGTCGCCGAGCGACAGTCGACCACTGGTCAGGCGGGCGGCACCGGCGATCGCCCGCACCACCGTCGACTTGCCTGCACCGTTGGGCCCGACCAGCGCCACCGTCTCACCGCGTTCGATCGACAACTCGATCGTGACCCCGAAGTCACCGACGTTGATCGTGCCGTCGAGCTGCAGGCTCACGATCGGCTCCCGGACAACGCCGCCGCGACCCATCTGCCACGCAGGGCGTACAGCACACCGAACGAGATCGCCACCAGCAGCAGGCTGACGAGCACTGCCCGATCAGGATCGCTCTCGAGCGCCAGATACGTCTCGAGCGGGAGCGTCCGCGTGACCCCCGGCAGGCTGCCGGCGAACGTGATCGTGGCCCCGAACTCGCCCAAGGCGCGCGCCCACGTGAGCACGGTACCGGCCACCACTGCCCCTCGCACCGATGGCAACAACACGCGGCGGAACACGTACCACTCGGAGCCGCCCAACGTGCGCGCAGCCTGCTCGTACCGGGGGTCGACGGCCTGGATCGCGGCGTCCACGGTGAGCACCAGGAACGGCATCGCCACGAACACCTGGGCGATCACCACGGCTGGCGTCGAGAACGGCAGCGTGACGCCGAACCAACGGTCGAGTGGCTCACCGACCAGCCCGCGCCGCCCCAGGGCCAACAGCAGCGCCACGCCCGCCACGACCGGCGGCAGCACCATCGACAGGGTGCAGACGGCCCGTACCAGGTGTCGGCCCGGCACCGTGCTGCGGGCCAGCAACCACGCCAGCGGCACGCCCAACACCACCGACACCACCGTGGCCACGAGCGATGTGGACAGCGACAGCCACATCGCCCGCCGCACCTCGTGGGAGGTGAACAGTGTCGAGACCGACGACCACGGGGCTCGGATCAGCAAGGCACCGAGCGGCAGCACGAACACCAGCGCCCCGATCACGCCGAGCACGATCAACGCCGACGGCGCCGACCGCGGCACGTCCGTGGAGCCCGACCGCCGCCTCATGGCAGGCCGAAACCGGCCGCGGTCAGTGCCGCCTGCCCGACCGGGCTGCGCACCATCTCGACGAACTCCGCGGCGAGTGGCGCCTCGGTGACGGCGACGATCGGGTACTCGGCGATCACGTTCGAATCGGGCGGGATCGTGACCGCCTCGAGAACGTCCGGTTGGGCCGTGACGTCGGTGACGTACACGATCGCTGCGTCCGCCTCACCCAGTGCCACCTTGGATGCCGCCGCCCGCACGTTCTGTTCGAGCGACGCCGGGGCGGCGACCACGCCCGCCCGGCTGAGCACCTCGGCCGCGTACCGGCCTGCCGGCACCTCCGGTGCGGCCAGCACCACGATCAGCGACGGAACGTGATCGGCGGCCAGGTCAGCGAGGCCGGTCACGTCTCGCGGATTGCCCGACGAGACGGCGATCACGAGACGGTTGGTCGCCATCGTCTGCGGTGTACCCGACGCCAGATCGGAGACCTTGCCCATGCTGGCCTGGTCGGCCGATGCGAACACGTCGACCGGTGCCCCCTGCCCGATCTGGGCGGCCAGCGCAGCCGATCCGTCGAAGCTGATCACCACGTCGACGCCGGGATGCTCGGCTTCGAACGCCGCTTCGATGGCGGTCATCGACTCCGTCAGCGACGAGGCTGCGAACACGACCAGGCGCTGATCGCCCCGGCTGCCACCACATGCCGCCAGACCGCCTCCAGCGAGCACGGTGGCAAGCACGGTGGCGACCACGGTGATCGAGATGGCGCTCCGGACCGGTGACACGGCCTCACCGTAGCCCACATAGTCACATCCTGACTATTGTGCGAACGATGCAGCTTGGACCACTGGCCGACCATGCCTGTTTGGCGGTGATCGCAGAGCGACCGACCCACGGGTGGGCGATCGTCAAGTTGCTGGACCCGCAGGGCGAGCTCGGTCGGGTGTGGACCTTGACCCGTCCGCTCACGTACCGTGCCATCGATCGACTCGCCGACTCTGGTCTGGTGACGCGGCACCAGATCGACCGCAGATCGGAGCTGTCGATCACCGAAACCGGTTCGGATCTGAACACGATCTGGCTCGATCGGCCGGTCGACCACATCCGCGACCTGCGCACCGAGTTCCTCATCAAGTTGCTGCTGCGACGGCGGCGCGAGTTCGGCAACGAGGCCGAGTTCTGTGCCCGGCAACTGGCACACCTCGAACCGGCGATCACCGCGGTCGGCGCCGGATCGCTCGACGATCCGGTCGACGTCTGGCGGGCCGAGACCGCCCAAGCCGCACGCCGTGCTCTCGCCACGCTCGCCCGGCGGAACCTATGATCCGGCCCATGATCATCCACCGCAGCCCGTTGCCCGATGTCGTGATCCCCGAGATTCCCGTCACGCAGTATGTGCTCGAACGGTCCGTCGCCTACCCCGATCGCCCTGCGTTGATCGACGGGCCGACCGGGCGCGTGATCACCTACGCCCAGTTCGGCGACCTGGTCCATCGCTTCGCCGGCGGGCTGGCCGCACGAGGATTCGGCAAGGGCGACACGCTCGGCTTGATGGCCCCCAACATTCCCGAGTACGCCGTGGTGTTCCACGGTGTGGCGGTGGCCGGCGGCACGGTGACGACGATCAACCCGACCTACGGGGCTGAGGAAGTTCGATTCCAGTTGCTCGATGCCGGGGCCACGATGCTGGTCACGATCGGCATGTTCGCCGAGGTCGCCAAGGAGGCGATCGACGGCACACCGATCACCGAGATCCACACCATCGATCACGCGGTCAACCCGATCGAGGGCACGCTCGACGCCATGAGCCTGCTCGGCGAGCCGATCGAACAGGTCCCGGTCGATGTCCACGAGGACGTGGTGGTGCTCCCGTACTCGTCGGGTACCACGGGTCTGCCGAAGGGTGTGATGCTCACCCACTACAACCTGGTCGCCAACATGGCCCAGGCCGAGCCGTTGTTCGACCTGCGCGAGCGCGAGGTTGCGCTGTCGTTCCTGCCGTTCTTCCACATCTACGGGATGCAGGTGCTGATGAACCTCTCGATGTCGTTCGGCGGCACCGTGATCACGATGCCGCGGTTCGACCTGCAGCAGGCGCTCGAACTCGTGCAGGAGCACAAGGTCACCCGGTTCTTCGCCGTGCCGCCTGTGGTCCTGGCGCTCGCCAAGCACCCGCTCGTCGAGCAGTACGACCTGTCGAGCCTGCTCCAGGTGTTCTCCGGCGCAGCGCCGCTCGGCGCCGAACTCGGCGCCGAGGCGGCGGCCCGGGTCGGGTGCGAGGTCGTCCAGGGCTACGGCATGACCGAGCTCAGCCCGATCAGCCACACGACCAAGGAGGGTGACTACCGCCCGGGCACGTCGGGCATCACCGTGCCGAACACGGAGTGCCGACTGGTCGACCCCGAGACCGGCGAGGACCGCGGCATCGGGCAGGAGGGCGAACTCTGGGTGCGCGGCCCGCAGGTGATGAAGGGGTACCTCAACAACGAGGTCGCCACCCGCAACACGATCGATCCCGACGGTTGGTTGCACACCGGCGACATCGCCGTGGTCGACGCCCACCACCACGTGTCGATCGTCGACCGTGTCAAGGAGCTGATCAAGGTCAAGGGCTTCCAGGTTCCGCCGGCCGAACTCGAGGCGTTGATCATCACCCACCCCGGCGTGGCCGATGTGGCCGTGATCGGGGTGCCCGACGACGAGGCGGGTGAACTGCCGAAGGCGTTCGTGGTCACCAAGCCGGGAGTCGAACTGACCGCCGCCGACATCCAGGACCACGTCGCCCCGCACGTGGCCACCTACAAGCGGATCAAGCTGGTCGAGTTCGTCGACGCCATCCCGAAGTCCGCCAGCGGCAAGATCCTGCGCCGCGTGCTCCGCGACCAGAGCTGAACCATCGGTTTGCTTCAGACTCGAACGTAGGGTTCCTTGAGGGCTGGGTGAAGGGCGATCAGGCGTCGGGCTCGGGTCAGGTCCACCGACGCGCCGTCATCCCGGAGCGGTTGGCACGTCGGGCACCACGTGATCGAGCGCTGCCACGGCGTGTGATCCTGGTCGCGGTAGTCGAGCCGGTCGCCGCACACGGGGCATGGGCGGCGGCCCACCCCGTGGACCCACCGGGCATCGGTGGCGAGTTGCCGGCCGGTCGTGTTCTGCGGGCCACGGCGGGCATTGACCCGGATCAGCGCCGTGCCGATCGCCACGGCGTGATCGAGTCCGTCGATCGTGTCGACCGACTGGAACGGGTTGACGCCCACGATGAACGGCACGTCGTTCACGTACACGTTGCCGAATCCGGCCACGTTGCGCTGATCCAACAGCGCTCCGGTGAGCGGCTCGCCCGGCGCCCGTTGCAGCACACGGGCGGCGACCATCGAGCTGTCCGGTGGGCCTGCCGGTCGGCACAGGTCGGGCCCGAGCGGATCGGTGATCGTGTGCTCGTCGTCGGTGGCGATGATCCCGAGCAGCGGCACCATCACCCCGGTCAAACGTCCGTCGTCGAGCCAGAGCTCGACCCGGCGCTTCCACTCCGGTTCGCGCGACGGCGGGCCGACGTCGAAGCTGCCGGTCATCAGCAGGTGAGCGTGCAGCGTGCGCCGGGTCGGTTCACCGGCGACGTCGACCGGCGCGAACCGCACGAACAGGTGCTTGCCGTACGCATCGGCGTCGACCAGCCGGTGACCGGTCAGGTCATGGCCCGACAGGCGCGGGTCACGGAACGCGTTGCGCCGCACGATCTGCCCGGCCAGCCGAGCCGTGATGCGGTCGGCGAGCCGCCGCAGCGTGTCGCCCTCGGGCATGCCGTGGCGTCAGCCGGCGAGGCCGCGCCGACGCTGGGCGCGGTCGTCGAGGTCGGCTCGCAGCTGTTCCAGCGACCAGCCTTCGGCCAACGCCCGCCGAACGTCGTCGGCTTGGGAGGCCGGCGCAAGACCGCCGATCGGCTTGTCGTGGTCGAGGTTGGTCGGGAAGGCGTACCCGGCGCACGCCGCTGCGATCACGTTCTCGCGCTCCTGCTCGTCCTCGATCCGACTCAACAGCGGGAACAGCGCCAGCGTGGTCAGGTCGGTGTCCATCGTCTCCATCGTGCGCCCGAACGGTGACGACACCTGCAACAGGTTGTTCATGCGGAACCGGTCGGCGGTGACGTTGGCACCGGCGGCGTGGAACACGGCCGGATTGAAGAACACGACGTCGCCCGCCTCCAGCTCGAGCTGCGCGAAATGGTCGTGGAACACAGCCCGGAAATCCTCACGGTAGGACGCCGGGAATCCTGCCTCCCACAGTTGTGAGTACGGCAGCACCATCGTCGGGCCGGTCTCGATCGGCATGTCGGTGTGCACGACCGCACCCTGCAGGGTGAGCCGCTGCGACATCAACTGCACGTGCCGCGGGAAGCGCTCCATCTGGTGCTCGGTGTAGAAGCCGACGTGGTAGTCGCGGTGCGGTACCTGGGCGGTGCCGCCCGGATTGACGCGATTGACCTGGGCGCTGATCTGGTAGAACGGCCCGAGCCACGCCTCGCAACCGAGGGCGATCGCATCGGCGGCGTAGTAACCGGCGAACACGTCGGGTGCACGCTGGGCGAGCTTCTCGTGCGAGTTCCAGATCCGGTCGTTGGAGCCAGGCTTGGCGAAGTGATCGCCGACCGGATTGCCCGCTGCATGCTGGTCGGCGATGATCTGCTCGAAGATCGCCGTGGCATCGTCGAGCCGGTTGCGTTCGCGGTCGAGGCCGCGCTTGACGGCGATCACACCGGGGCCCTGGCCCAGCGCCCACGCCCATTCGTCGAGCAACGCCCGCCGCTGTTCGGCGTGTCGAGCAACGGCATGCAGACCCTGCCCGTCGTAGATCGGCAGGTTGCTGCGGATGTCGATCGCCAGTGGCACATCGCGCGGTTCGGTGGTGGTCGTGACGAGTTCACGGAACCGGTCGGCGTCGAAATCCGCCGGCCCGAACCACGACGACTGCCTGCTGCTGCGGAGATGTGAGGCCACGATCGGAGCGTACGTCCCAGGTGGTGCTCCCGCCGAGCGGTAGACGGGTGGTCGATTACGTTGTGTGCGATGGAGTCCGACGAGACCGTCCACGTGGAACGCGACGGAGCCGTCGTGATCGTCACGATCGATCGACCGCACGCCAAGAATGCCGTCGACGGGCCGACGGCGGCGGCGCTGGCGACAGCGCTGCGCGGGTTCGAGGCGGACGACTCGGCTTCGGTGGCGATCCTCACCGGCGCCGGCGGCACCTTCTGTTCCGGCGCCGACCTCAAGGCGGTGGCGACCGGGCGCGGCAACCGGATCGAGACCGACATGTCGCTCGACGGGCCGATGGGGCCGACCCGCATGGTGTTCACCAAACCGGTGATCGCCGCCGTCGAGGGGTACGCAGTCGCGGGTGGGCTCGAACTGGCGATGATGTGCGACCTGCGGGTTGCCGCACGCGATGCCGTGTTCGGCGTGTTCTGCCGACGCTGGGGCGTACCACTGATCGACGGCGGCACGGTCAGGTTGTCGCGAGCGATCGGCCAGAGCCACGCCCTCGACCTGATCCTCACCGGGCGTGGCGTGAGCGGTGACGAGGCGCGCTCGATGGGCGTCGCCAACCGGCTCACCGAACCCGGCGATGCGCTGCGGACGGCAATCGACTTGGCGCACCAGATCGCTGCGTTCCCGCAGAGATGCATGCGTTCCGACCGCCGCTCGAGCTTCGAACAGTGGGATCTCCCGCTCGACCGCGCCCTGGAGAACGAGACGTTGCTGGGGCTCGCTGTGATCCGTTCCGGCGAGACGCAGGCAGGCGCCGCCCGATTCGCCGGCGGGGCCGGCCGCGGCGGCTCGTTCTGAGCCCAGGATCAGCGTTCGACCCGGACCGAACCCGACCCGAAACAGGCGAACGACGACGCCACCGCCCACCGGCTCAGGTCATCGTCGCCCAACCAGCGCGACCTGACGCCGGCCACGGCCTCGGCCACCGTCGCGCCGCGTCCGAGTGCGCGGTGCACCTCGGAGACGAATTCGCCACACTCCAGATCTCGGACGACGGTGAGCGGGGCCAGCACCGAGGCGGCCCCCCGGGCCAGCAGCACCGATGCGAGGCCGAGCACCTCCGAACCGCCGGTGCCGCGATGCGCACCCCCCTCGCACGACGACAGCACGACCAGTCGGGCGCCCACCCGTTCCGGAATCGATTCGTGCAACGCAACCTCGCCGTCGGCGAATTCCAGCGTCGAGAGCAACGGTCGGTCGGCACGGAAGCGCCCGTGAGCGGCGACGTGAACCAGATCGTCATCGACGAACATCGTCCGCACGGCCGTCGCCGAGGCGGCCGTCCCGGTCGCTTCGTGCAGATCGGGGCACAACGCGCGCAAGGCCGAGCGTTCCGTGTCGTCGGCGGCCACGTCGGGGCCGGCGACGAAGGCCATCGTCCGGACCGGGTCGACGCAACGATGCTCTGCATCCAGCCACATCCGGCAACTAGGGCTGATCATGACCGGGCGGCGTGCGATCGACGGCAGGCCCGACCACGGCACACCGTGCAGTGCGTCGACCGGCACGATCACCACGCCACCGTCGCTTACCAACTCGAGCGGCGCGAGGAGCAGCTCGTCCAGCAGTCCAGCAGCCCGCGCTGCCCGCTGCGACGAGCCGTCCGGCTCCCCCGCGGCACGGTCGAGCCACACCATGAGCCGGTCGCGCTCGCGGATCACGGAGCGCAGATCGGCCACGTCCACGAGTCGATTGCCGCGTTCGTCGCAGACCACGGCATGCACCCGATCACCGGCCACCACCCACTGCACCAGGCAGGCACCGAGCAGGCCGGCGCGCAGCTCGGCGCAGAGCCGATCGGCACCCTCTTCGGTCAAGGGCCGGTGGCGTTGGCGAGCGTCGAGCTCGTCGTGGAGGGAGCGCGCCCGCGTCCCCTCCCCGGCGGCCAACACGAGATCGGCATCGCCGAGCTCGATCGCGACCTCGATGATCCAACGGCTGAGATCGTGCCCGAGCTGCATCGCCGCCGAACGTGCTTCGAGATCGACCGTCTCGGCGGTGATGTCGTCGAGGAAGTCGAGACCTCTCGTGCACGCCTCGACCGATCCGAGTGGATCACCGTCGTGCGAACGGGCCACCGCTTCGGCGAACCAACCCAGAAGTGCCAGATCTCGACGTTCGCCAAATGCGAGCAACCGCACCGCCTCCACGTCGACGGCGACCGGATCCCATTCGCCGAGCCGCCAAGCAGCCCGGAACCGTTCGGCCACCAGCGCATCGGCCTGCTCCTGCCACCCGAGTCGCCGCAACCGCTCGAGCAGGACAGCCGAACGCTGGAACGCCTCGGCCGCAGTCTCCGAGACCGCCGAGCGAAGCCGGGCTCGGGCGGCGATGCCGTCGGCATGGGCGACCATCTCGCTCCTGCCGGTGGCGACCATCTGATCGCGGGCCGCCTCGGCGGTGCGGATCGCCTGTCGCAATCGGTCTGCCCGGAGCTCGGTCTGGGCGCACATCAGCAGCGCGTCCCCCACCAACGTTGCGTTGCCCGACGGCTCAGCGGTGTGGAGCGCCCGGTAGGCGGCTGCCACGGCATCGTCGAGCAGGCCGGAGTGCATCATCACTTCTGCCCGGTCGATCTCCATCCAGGTCGAGGTGCGGTCGGGGCGGCCGGCCGCTGTCAGCAACCGGTCGGCCCGTTCGAACGCCGCCAGGGCGTCGAACAGCCGTCTCGAACGGCCGTACAGCGCACCGGCATTGGCGTGGCACTGCCCCTCGGCAGCGGTCATCCCGAGCCGCCTGGCCAGGTCGGCGGCGGCCATCAGGTCGCCTTCGGCGGCGTCGAGCCTGCCGTGCTGGAGCAGGATCACGCCGCGGTTCTGGTGCAGGCGCCATCGATCGCGGTCGTCTGCAGGGTCAGCCGGGTCGGTGAAGAGGCGCTCGCTGCGGTCCAGCGACTCGAGCGCCTCGCCCAGCCGGCCGGCGTGATGGAGCACGAGCGCCCGCTGGACCAGCACACGCCCCAGCTCGACTCCCTCGCACTGGCCGGCAACGACGTCGAGGCTGTCGAGCGCCGCCTCGATCTGCCCCGCCTCGGCGAAGACGATCGCACCGGTCGTCAGGACGGCGCGTTGCACACTGTCTGCTGGGGCCTCGACGGGGACCATCTCGACGGCCTCGCCGAGCACGGCCGCGGCGTCATGCACGCGTCCCATCTCGAACTGTGAGCGACCAAGGGCGTAGAGCAGCACGAGCCGATCGACGCCGATCGGATCTACACCCAACGCCTGTGACGCCCGATCGTGGGCCAGTTCCGGCGAACGCAGGATCAGCCGGTCCCACGACGCCAGGTCGCGAAAGTCGAATTCGGCTTCGTCCACGATGTGACATGCTCTCACGACATGGCGATCACTCCGAAGGGCGAGGGCACACCGGATCGGGCGAACTCGCCCTGGGACACACGTGTCCAGCACCGCGCCGGCCCCTCCGGGCCTCCCACCGCGTACCGACCCAACCAGCTGATCCTGCGGCGCCGCTCGCTGGAGACGCTCGCACAGCGCCTGGGCACACGTGCCGACCGCTTGGTGGTGAGCACCATCATCGGCGGGGTCGACGACGGCGCCGACGATCTGGTGCTCGTGCGCGGGGTACCGGATCCCGTGGCGGCTGTTGCCGAGATCGCACGCGTCGACGAGCAGGCCCAGCTGAATCACGTGTTCTTCGCACATCCGTCGACCAGCCCATACCCATCGACCAGCCCATACCCATCCACCAGCCCCTACCCATCCACCAGCCCATACCCCTCCACCAGCCCCTACCCATCCACCAGCCCCTACCCATCCACCAGCCCCTACCCATCCACCAGCCCCTACCCCTCCACGAGTCCATACCCGTCGACGAGCCCGTACGGCGTTGGCCACGACACATGCTGCGCACCTCCCTGCGGATGGTGGACCGGTCAGATCGAGGCGCCGCGCACATCGACGGCGCGGCCTGCGTTGGCACTCTCGAACGACGAGCGTTCGCATCGCAAGGCGATCCCCGACTCGTGCTGCAAGGTGCTGGTACTCGATACCGGAGCCTGGCCGCAGATCGCCGCCGCCGGTGCGCCGGTCGACGGTTCGGGAAACCCGAAGAATCCAGCGGCGCACGCCGCCCAACTGATGCTCGCCTCGGTGCTGAGCGGCTCCGACCCCGATGTGTACGACGGGGACGGCAACAAGGTCCTGGACCCGGCAGCCGGTCATGGGACGTTCATCGCCGGGATCTTCGCCAACCTGGCACCCGGCTCCAAGGTGCATTGTGAGCGGGCGCTCAGCTCGTACGGCGACACCGACGACGCCGCTGTCGCCGCCAGTTTGCTGGCGATGTTCCCCGACGACGGGTCCGACGAACCGGCGTTCGACATCGTCTCGATGTCGTTCGGCGGTTACTGCGACCACGACGATCCACCGATCGCGATCGCCAACGCGATCGCCACGATCCAGGCCCGTTACACCACCGTCGACCCCGATTCCAACGAGGCGGTCCGTGACCGGGTCGTCTTCGTGGCGTCGGCCGGCAACGACGCAACGTGCCGACCCACCTGGCCGGCCTCGTTCGAGAACGTGATCGGCGTCGGCGCCCTCGGGCCAGCCGGACCGGCGTGGTTCACGAACCATGGGCCGTGGGTGAACGCCTGCGCACCCGGCGTCGACGTCGTCTCCACGTTCTTCGACCTCGGCAGTGAGGCCAGGGACGACGGCGAGGACTTCGACGGCTGGGCGAAGTGGAGTGGCACCTCGTTCTCCGGGCCGATCGTGGCAGCCACGATCGCCTGGGAGTGGATGTGTCGCGGCAACGAGGGGCTCCCGGGCGAGGTCGCAATGTGGGTGCTCGACCGTCCCGGACACTTCCGCTATCCGGGGCTCGGCACCGTCGTCAACACACCCTGATCCGCGCCGAACGACCGGCGCCGGCGGTTCGACGGCACGGTGTGCCCCGGCGCCCAGCGGGCCGCCGCCGAATCACCCGATCAGCCGGAGATCCACGGCGTGACGAATCGGCCCGAGCCGAGTCCGACTTCGAGCCGGAACGGCCGCTCGGGGGCGTCGACCACGAGCTCGCCGTATTCGTCCGCGGCGAACACGCTGGATCCGGACTGCGTGGCGATCGTGATCTCGACTGCCGCCGGCGGTTCGATCATGATCACCAGCGTGTCCTCGGTCAGGTGCACCCGGATCACGGTGTCGCCGGCTGCGTACCGGAACGACCGCCGCTCGCTGCTGCGGCCACGGCTGCCGACCAGTTCGTCGGTCGCCGAGTCGAACAGGAGCTCGGCCAACCGGTCGTCGACCAGTCGCCACTGGAACGCATCGCGGGCGACGTCCAGCAAGCCGTCGGGGATCGGCGGCAGCACCTCGTCGTAGGCGGCCGAGACGGCCTCCAGCATCGGTGCAAAGTCGTCGTCGGTCATGGCACATCCCCCTGGTGGTCGTCAGGTTCGAGCAGTTGCTTCATCTTGTCGAGGCATCGCCGGCGCGACGGCCCGAGCGATCCGATCGGTCGGCCCAGCAATTCGCTGGCCTCGTCGTACGGCAGCGGCGGGTCGGCGAGCACGAGCACCGTGATGATCTCGCGACACGTCGGGTCGAGCCGCTCGAACGCCGACCGCACCGTGCGTCGGGAGTCGTCGAGCACCAGGTGTCGAGCGTGTTCACCGTCGTCACCGGCCAGGCTGTCGTACAGGCTGGCGAACCCGGAGCCGACCGGGGCATCGGCACTCTCGGTGCGTGCCCGCCCACGGAGGATCTGGCGCACCTCGTTGCACGCGGTGGTGGCGAGCCATCCGGGCAACTTGGCGGGTTCGCGGATGGTCCCCAGCCGCTCGGCCAGTCGCAGCCACGTGGCGGCGAACACGTCGTCGCGCACGTCGTGGTCGAAGGTCATCATGTTGACCGACTTCCACACCACTCGGTGCAGCCGCTCGACGAGTGCGTTCCACGCCGCGGCGTGGCCGTCGATGGCACCGGCGACCAGCACCTCGAGGGGCTGGTCGGCCTGGAACCGCACCGATTCGACCATGCCCGGGACTCTACGTGGCAGCGTCTCGGTCGGGTGGTAACGGTGCGCACGCCGCCAGAGATGACCGTCCGGACAACCTGATACACGCCGGTCGGGAATTGTTCACCAGAAACGCCGACGCGACCACCGACAGTGTGATCGCTCTGGGGTGCATCACGCTGGGTGCCTGGCCACCGATGCCAGGGCCAGGTCGTAGAGCCGCTCGCTCTCCGACGGTGTCGGTCCCGCCATCCCGGCCAGCTCCAGCATCACGTAACCGTGCACGGTGGCGAACAGCCGATAGGCCCGGTCGGGAGCCGCCTCGTCGGGCGTATCACCGATCGCGTTGGCGACCGCCTCGGCCAACTTGGCGAACGACATCAGGGCCCGCAGGCGCGCCTCGTCCGAGGGCTCGAAGCTGGGCACGGCGCGTCCGAACATCACCATGTACTGCGTGGGATTGGCGAGCGCCCAACGCCGGTAGGCGCGGCCCGAACCGATCAGGTCGTCGGCCTCCAGGTAGGGGTCGACGGCGCCATCGAATGAGTCGAACCCGTCGACGAAGATCGACTCCACGACGCCGTGCTTGCCGCCGAAATAGGTGTAGATCCCGGTGGTCGAACAGCCTGCCTCGGCCGTGATGTTGCGGACGGTCAGAGCGGCCGCGCCGTCGCGTCGGAGCAGTTCGAGGGCGGACGAGACGAGCCGGCGTCGCATGTCGGGGAGACCCGTGCTGAGGGTTGACGACTCGGCCATTCGTAACTAAGTTACACATCGATCGCGACGTAACAAAGTTACGGCTCACCCGAATCGACGACAAGGAGCGCACATGACCGCCACCGATGACAACCTCGTGACCAGCCGCTACCTGACGGGCAACTACGCACCGGTCACCGACGAGGTCACCGCCTTCGACCTCCACGTCGTCGGGGAACTGCCGACCGAACTGAACGGTCGGTACGTGCGCAACGGACCCAACCCGGCCGAAACGGTCGACGCCGCAACACCACTGGTTCGTCGGTGACGGGATGGTGCACGGGATCCGGATCGGTGACGGCCGAGCAGCGTGGTATCGCAACCGGTACGTCGGGTCGGCCCACATCAGCGCCCTGCGAGGCGAAGCCGACATTCCGGGCCCGAACTGGAGCGGATGGACCGGCGGGCCCAACACCAATGTCGGCGGGTTCGCCGGCACGACGTGGGCGATGGTCGAAGCCGGCGGGTGCCCGGTCGAACTCACCGACGAACTGGAGACGGTCTGCCGCAACGACTTCTTCGGCACCCTCCCCGGCGCCTTCACCGCCCACCCCAAGCTCGACCCGGTCACCGGCGAGATGCATGCCATGGTCTACGCCTGGGCGCAGTGGATGGATCACATCCAGTACGTGATCGTGGCACCCGACGGCCGCGTTCGGCGGACGGTCGACATCGCCCTCCCCGGCATGTCGATGGTGCACGACATGTCGCTCACCCAGCGCTACGCGGTGGTCTACGACCAGCCCTGCACGGTCGACTTCGATCTCGCCTTCAGCGGACGCTTCCCGTTCCGCTGGAACCCGGACTACGGCAACCGGGTCGGCCTGCTGCCGCGCACCGTCATCGGCGCCGACGGCACGACACGGGAAGGCGAGGCGCATGACATCGTGTGGATCGACGTGCCGCTCGGCTACTCGTTCCACCCGATGAACGCCTACGACACGTCCGACGGCAAGGTCGTGATCGACCTCTGCAACTACGACCGCATGTTCGACAACGACATCCTCGGCCCGTTCGGCGACAACCTGGCCCGGCTCGAGCGGTGGGAGCTCGACCCGGCCGCACGCACGGTGTCGGTCACGGTGATCGACGAGACCGGCCAAGAGTTCCCGCGTCACAGGGGTTCGCTCAGTACCCGCCCGTACCGGTACGGCTACTGCGCCGGCCCGTCGCCCGATGCCGCCACCGGCTGGCCCACCATCAAGCACGATCTGCACACGGGTGAGCGTCGATTGTTCGATCACGGCCCCGGACGCGCCGCCGGCGAGCCGGTCTTCGTCGGCCGCAGCGGCGACACCGCCGAGGACGGCGGTTGGCTGATCACCTACGTGCACGACCTGGCGGCTGGGAGCGCCGAGTTCGTCGTGATCGACGCTCAGGACTTCGATCGTGGCTACGTGGCACAGGTCGCGCTCCCGCAACGGATCCCGTTCGGTTTCCACGGCAACTGGATCCGGGACTGATCGTCAGCACACGTCGTCCCACGTGATGCGCGCTCGAACCAGACCGATGCAGCCACGCTGACGACGCGCGAGACTGGCGCCGTGCTCACTCGAGGATCCGCTGCCCCCGACTTCGACCTGTCTGACCAGCACGGCGAACGCGTGCGCCTCGCCGATCTGGCGGGTTCGTGGGTGCTGCTGTGGTGGTATCCCAAAGCCGCCACGCCCGGTTGAACCGTCGAAGGTCAGGCCTTGCGTGACAAGGCCGAACGCTTCGGACAACTCGGCGCAACCATCCTCGGCGCCTCATTCGACACCGTCGCCGAGAACCTGGCATTCGCCGAGGCCCAGGACTTCCCGTTCCGCCTGCTGAGCGATGTCGACCGGCTGGTCGGTGCCGCCTACGAGGTCACCCGCGATCCCGACGACAAGTACGCCGCGTTCCCGCGTCGCCTCAGCTATCTGATCGCTCCGAGCGGTCTGATCCACCGCGCCTACGACGTGACCGATGTGGCCGGGCACGCCGACGCGGTCCTGGCCGATCTGGAGCGGGCGACCGAACCACGATGACGCCGTACACGTCGAAGGCGTCGGCGCGTCCCACCGATGCCGCCGGCGACGCAGCAGAACTCCACCGACGGGTGGCCAACGTCAGCAGGGGCGCGGCGCGCGCCGCCGTGCTCGGCGTCAACGACGGGTTGGTCACCAACCTGTGCCTGATCCTCACGGTCGCCGGTGCGAGCGCGTCGTCGGACGTGAGTGCGGTGCGGCTCGCCGGGCTGGCAAGCCTGATCGCCGGAGCCTTCTCGATGGCAGCCGGCGAGTGGGTGTCGGTGCGCAGCCAGGTCGAGTTGTACGAGGGCATCGTCGGCGAACTGCGTCGCCTCTCCGAACGCAACCCACGGCTGCTGCTCGAGGCGATGGTGTCGAAACTGGAGGATTCCGGGCTGGCGACCGACACCGCCCAGCGTGTGAGCACCGAGTTGCCGCTCGACGGCGACAAGTTCATCGGCTTCTCGGCCCGCACCGTGTTCGGGTTCGACACCGACGAACTCGGGTCACCGCGCGTGGCGGCCCTGAGCTCGCTCGGCTTGTTCGCGATCGGCGCCACGGTGCCATTGGTCCCGTGGTTCATCACGAGCGGCACGCCGGCCGTGATCGCCTCGGCGGTCGCCACCGGTGCCGCCAGCCTGGTGGTGGGCGGCTGGGTGAGCCGCAGCTCGGACCGCCCGATCGCCCGCGGCGCAGCTCGGCAACTGGCGATCGTGATCGCCGCATCGGTCGTGACGTACGCGATCGGCAAGATGTTCGGCACCGCCGTCTCCTGAGCGGCGACGCTCGGCGGCGGACGGCGACCACGCCGGATTGTCACCAGAACGTGTCGCGCCTGGACAACGGCGCCGGCAACCCTGACGTCGTTCCACGGCGAGTTCGCTGGTGGACCAGCGGTGTGAGCGGTCAGCCAATCGATCGGGACTAACCTGCCGCCGGTGCGCCGGCCCAACTTCCTGATCGTCATGTACGACCAGCTGGCACCGAGCGCCCTCGGCTGCTACGGCAACCGGGTCGCCCAGGCACCCACGATCGACCGGCTTGCCGCAGAGGGCGTGGTGTTCGACGCCGCCTACACCAACAGCCCGCTGTGCACGCCCGCCCGCTACTGCTTCATGACCGGCCAGCTGCCGTCGGCGACCGGCGGCTACGACAACGCCGCCTATCTGCCTGCGGTCGTGCCGACGTTCGCCCACTACCTGCGCGCCTCGGGCTACCGGACCGTGTTGAGCGGCAAGATGCATTTCGTCGGACCCGACCAACTGCACGGTTTCGAGTCACGCCGCACGACCGACATCTACCCCGCCGACTTCGGCTGGACGCCGGACTGGCGCTCCCCGTCGGAACGGATCGACTGGTGGTACCACAACATGGACAGCGTCACCGGCGCCGGCGTTGCCGAGGTGTCGAACCAACTGCTGTTCGACGACGAGACCGGGCACCACGCCGTGCGGGCCCTGCACGACCTGGCGCGCTCCGACGACGAGCGGCCGTTCTGCCTGGTGGCCAGCTTCACCCACCCGCACGACCCGTACGTCACACGCCAGCGCTACTGGGATCGCTACGAGGGTGTCGAGATCCCGATGCCCCGGGTCACAGCCGACGACGTGGCTCCCGACGATCCGCACACCGCCCGGTTGCGGGCCGTGTCGAACCAAGCAGCAGCCACGATCACCGACGAACACGTCGCACGGGCGCGGCGCGCCTACTACGGCAACATCAGCTACGTCGACGAGTGGACCGAACGGCTCACCCGCACGCTGGACGCGCTGCGCCTCGCCGACGACACGATCGTGGTCCTCGTGGCCGATCACGGCGATCTGCTCGGCGAACGCGGTCTCTGGTACAAGATGTCGTTCCTCGAGGGCGCGTCGCGCATCCCGTTGGTGATCCACGCTCCCCAGCGGTTCGGTGCACGCCGGGTTGCCGAACCGGTGTCGCTGGTCGACGTGTTGCCGACCCTGGTCGACCTCGCCGAGGCTGGCGGCGAGCAACCCGTCGACCCGCTCGCCGGGAGTTCGCTGCGAGGGTTGTGCGAGCACGGCGCCGACGCGCCTCGCACGGTGATCGGCGAGTACATGGCGGAAGGATCGGTCGCCCCGATCGTCATGATCCGGCGCGGCGACCTGAAGTTCGTGCACTGCCCGGCCGACCCTGACCAACTGTTCGATCTGGCGGCCGACCCCGACGAGCTGGACAATCTGGTCGACCGCCCCGAACGTGGCGACGCTGTCGCAGCCTTGAGGGCTGAGGTCGCCGAACGCTGGGACCTCGACCTGCTCACGAAACAGATCCTGCACGACCAGGCACGCCGACGGCTGGTGTCGACAGCGCTCCGGACCGGCACCTTCACCCCATGGGATTTCACCCCGCCCCGCGACAGCGCCGACGAGTACATGCGCAACCACCTCGACCTCAACGACGTCGAGCGTTCCGCTCGCTGGCCGCGCTGACGCAGGCGCGCCCGATTCATCTAGGAGGCCCACCCATGCAGGCATTCGTCTACGACCAGAACCCGTCACGGATCGTCTTCGCTCCCGGAGCGCTCGGTCGCGTCGGCGACGAGGTCGAACGGTTGGGCGGCACGCGCGTGATGCTGATCCACGACGCCCACACCGAGGGCGACGCCGACGATGTCGCCGGCCAGTTGGGTGAGCGCCTGGCGTGTCGATGGGGCGAGGTCGCCCAGCACGTTCCGGTCGAACTGGCGGAACGCGCCCGCGCCGCCGCCACCGAGTCGTCGATCGACGTCGTCGTGTCGATCGGAGGCGGCTCGTCGACGGGCCTGGCCAAGGCGATCGCGCTCTCGCACGAGGTACCGATCATCGCCGTGCCCACCACCTACGCCGGGAGCGAGCAGACCACGATCTACGGGCTCACGGGCGGGATCCACAAGCAGACCGGCAAGAACCCGATCGTGCTCCCGCGTGTGGTCGTCTACGACCCGGAACTCACGCTCGGGCTCAGTCCGGCGGTGACCGGGCCGTCGGCGTTCAACGCCCTCGCCCACGCCATCAACGCGCTGGCCGCCGCCGGCTCGAACCCGATCACGTCAGCGCTGGCGCTGGAGGGCGTGCGAGCCATCCACGGTTCGCTCTCGACGGTGATGGCGCAGCCGGGCGACGTGGCTGCGCGCGGCAACATGCTCTACGGAGCGGCGCTGTGCGGAATGGCACTGGGGGCGACCAACACCGGACTCCACCACAAGCTGTGCCACGTGCTGGGCGGTCGGTTCAACCTCGTCCACGCCGACGCCCACTCGGTGATCCTGCCGCACGCCGTGGCGTTCAACGCTCCTGCGCTCCCGGGCGAGATGAGCCGCCTGGCAGAGGCGATCGGAGTCCCCGGCGGCGATCCGGCAGTCGAGTTGTGGGAGTTGGCGCGGCGTAGCAACGTGCCGACCAAGCTCTCGCAACTGGCCGGACGCGATGGACCGTTGCAACGCGCCGACCTTCCCGGCGCTGCCGAGGCGGCAGCCGCCGAGATCACCATCAACGTGCGCCCCGTCAGCGAGCACGATCTGCTCGACCTCCTGGAACGTGCCTACGACGGGATCAGGCCCGATACGCCGTAGTGTTGGAGCGCCCTCCGTGTCCGGTCGGCGCGACAGGGAGTACCTCACGATGACCGATTCGGCCGACCAACCAGACGATTTCGACCAGATCGAAGCAATCGAAGCCTCCGAAGCCTCCGAAGCCGTCGACGACGACACAGCCGACGACACAGCCGACGACAGCACTGCAGACGACGACACTGCCGACGACACAGCCGACGACACAACCGACGACACAGCCGACGTCGCCCAGGAGGTGACCGACTCGGTCGACCGTGACGTGAGCGACGGTGACGTGAGCGACGGTGACGTGAGCGACGGTGACGTGAGCGAGCCTGTCGATGTCGATCACCAGGACGTCGCCGACGACATGCAGCCGGCGGCGCCGAGCGGGTTCGCCGCACTCGGGTTGCGACCCGAGACGTTGGCCGCGCTCGAGGAACTCGGGTACGAGGAACCCACGCCGATCCAGCGCGAGACGATCCCGCTGTTGATCCAGGGCAACGACATGCTCGGACAGGCGGCCACCGGAACCGGCAAGACCGCCGCCTTCGCCCTGCCGTTGTTGGAGCTGATCGATGACGACCGCCCCGCCGCACCGGTGGCGCTGATCCTGGTTCCCACTCGTGAGCTGGCGGTGCAGGTCAGCGAGGCGATCTTCAAGTACGGCAAGCGGTTGCTGGGCGGACGTGGTGTCAAGGTGGTGCCGATCTATGGCGGCCAACCGATCTACCGCCAGCTGCAGCAGCTCGACCGCGGCGTCCACATCGTGGTCGCCACTCCCGGCCGGGCGATCGACCACATCGGCCGCGGGTCGCTTCCGCTCGACGGCGTGCGCGTCGTCGTGCTGGACGAAGCCGACGAGATGCTCGACATGGGGTTCGCCGACGACATCGAATCGATCCTCGACGCAACCCCGGCCGACCGCCAGACCGTGCTGTTCTCGGCCACGCTGCCGCCTCGAATCAACTCGATCGCCAAGCGCTACCAGCGCGACCCGATGCGGATCCAGATCGGCAGGGGCGATGTCAAGCCCGGCAAGGCGCTGATCCGCCAGAGCGCCTACATCGTGTTGCGCTCGCACAAGGCGGCCGCCCTCGGCCGGATCCTCGACGTCGAAGCACCGCGCGCGGCACTCGTGTTCTGTCGTACCCGAGGTGAGGTCGACCAGCTCACCGAGACCATGAACGGCCGCGGCTATCGCGCCGAGGCGCTGCACGGCGGTATGGACCAGACCCAGCGCGACCGCGTGATGGGTCGCCTGCGTGACGGCACCGCCGAGTTGCTGGTGGCCACCGACGTGGCGGCCCGCGGGCTCGACGTCGACACGCTCACGCACGTGGTCAACTACGACGTGCCGTCCGCTCCCGAGAGCTACGTGCACCGGATCGGACGCGTCGGGCGTGCCGGGCGCGAAGGTGTGGCGATCACCCTCGCCGAACCGCGTGAGCAGCGGCTGCTGGCGAACATCGAGCGGCTCACCAAGCAGCAGATCAGCATCGAGAGCGTGCCGACCGTGGCCGATCTCAAGGCGCGCCTGATCGGCCAGACGGTCGAAGCGATTCGCACCGCGCTGTCGTCCGACAACCTGAACGACTTCAACGAAGTCCTCAACGCGCTGTCCGGCGAGCACAACATGCGCACGATCGCCCTGGCGGCGATCAAGCTCGTGCACGAGGCCGACGCCGGCACCGTCGACGAGGTCGAGATCCCCGATGCCTCCAAGCGCTTCGACCGCAACGAGGACCGCGCTCGTAAGGACCGCTGGCGCGACCGCGAAGGTGGCGGCCAAGGTGGCGGCCAGGGCGGCGGGAAGGGCGACTGGGGCGACCGCAAGGCGGGTCCCGCCAAGGGCGCTCGTGGCCAGCAGGTACGCGGCATGAAGGGCGACGACCGCAACGCCGGCGATCCCAACCAGGGCCCGACCGGCTTCCTGTACGTGAGCCTCGGGCGCAAGGGCGGTGTGCGCCCCGGCGACCTGGTCGGGGCGATCGCCAACGAGAGCGGCCTGGAGGGGCGCCAGATCGGCCCGATCCGGATCTCCGACAACTTCAGCGTGGTCGGTGTGCCGGAACGCAAGGTCGACGACGTCGTGGCGGCGATGCGCTCGACCGTGATCCGCGGCAAGAAGACCAGCGTCCGGCGCTACACCGACTGAGATGGAGCCGGGTCAGCGGAACCGGAACTCGATCGATCCGATCGGTCCGCTGCTGCTGCCGTAGTCGGCCACGAAGTCGTCGCCGCGCTCGACCCACAGGATGCGGGTGAACGAGCCGGCCAGGATCAGCTCGCCGGCGCGCAGGATCTCGCCGTGTCGGTGCAGCCGATTGGCCAGCCACGCCACACCCAGGGCCGGATGGTCGAGCACGGCGGCCGCCACGCCGGACTCCTCGATCCGACCGTTCCGGCGCAGCACGGCGCACACCCAGGGGAGGTCCACCTCGTTCGGGTCGAGGCGCTGGCTGCCGATGATGATCCCGGCGTCGGCAGCGTTGTCGGAGATCGTGTCGACGATCGTGCGCGTGCTGCCCGTGTCAGGGTCCTTCATCTGGATCCGCGCATCGAGGATCTCGATCGCCGGGCACACGTACTCGGTGGCGGCCAGCACCTGCTCGAGCGTGCAGTCGGGCCCGGTCAGGTCGGCCGACAGCACGAACGCCAACTCGACCTCGATCCGCGGGGCGATGCAGCGATCGAACGGGATCGTGTCGCCGTGGCCGAAGAACATGTCCTGGTAGATGACACCATGGTCGGGTTCGGTGATGCCCACCGTGTCCTGCATGACCTTCGACGTGAGCCCGATCTTGCGGGCACCGACCACCCGACCCGCTGCGAGGGCGATCGCCACACCGGCGCGTTGGATCGCGTACGCGTCGTCGATCGTCAGGTCGGGGCGCTGCTGTGAGATCTGCCTGGCCGGCGTCTTGGTCCGATCGGCCTCGACGAGCGCTGTTGCGAACGCGGCGGCTTCGACGTCGGTCAGCATGTCATTCACCGATCCGGGGGAACAGCGGAGGCCGCTTCTCGACGAACGACTGGACGCCCTCCTTGAAGTCACCGCGCCCGAAGCTCTCCACCATCAGCGCCTGGGCGCGTCGCTCATCGTCACCCAGCCCGCGATGCAGCGACTCGTACACCTGGCGCTTCATGACGGCCAGCGACATCGGCGAGCAGTTCTTCGCCAACTGCTCGATGTAGCCACGACTGAACGAGAGCAGATCGTCGAGCGGGACGAGGTAGTTGGCGAGCCCGAGCCGGTGCGCCTCCTCCCCGCCCACCCGGCGCGAGGTGAAGAGCAAGTCGAGGGCGACGCCAGGGCCGACCAAGCGGGGCAACAGCCACGACAGACCCCACTCGGCGATCAGCCCGCGTTGTGCGAAGGCGGTGAGGAACAGCGCCTCCGGGGCGACCACACGGATGTCGCAGCACAACGCAAACGGATACGCCATCCCCGCCACCGCCCCGTTGATGGCGGCCACGATCGGCTTGTCGGTGGCCATCAGGAACGGGAATCGGCCGTCGAAGTCACCACGACCCCCGGCCCATGGCGGCATCTCGCTCCCCGCCAACCCACCCGCGTCGCCGCCCTCCGTGAGATCGGTCAGCATGTTCATGTCGGCCCCTGCGCAGAAGGCGCGACCGGCACCGGTGATCACGATCCCGACCACCCGGGCGTCGTTCGAGGCGCGGGCGACGGCGTCGCGGATCTCGCCGTCCATCGAACTGGTCCAGGCGTTCATCGTCTGCGGGCGGTTGAGCGTGATCGTGGCGACCGGGTCGTCGACCTCGTACAGGATCTCGTCGTACACGACTGCGAGGCTGCCATATCCGATCGCTCGCCGCACAGCCGCAGTTCCTCATCCCCAGTGGCGGCACCTGGAGTGACGGACATCGACCAGACGACGTGTCCGAGATCGGGCGGTCCGCCGCCACGCGCACGCCACGCAGAGCGCCGCTGCGTTGCGTGGCGGGTGGCCGGGCGAGACGTCGTTACAGCAGGCCGTCGGCGCGCAGCAGCTCGACCAAGCGCTCCGGGTGGCGGGTGTAGATCCCGTCGATCCCGATGTCGATCAGGTGCTGCATCACCTCCGGGTCGTCGATCACCCACGTCAGCACCGCCGTGTCGCTCTGGTGCGAGAACGCCACCGTCTCGGCGGTGACCCGCGGCGTGCCGTCGTCGGCCAGGTAGCCGGGTTGGCTCACGAGTTGGTTCGAACGAAAGGTCGTGTCTCCTGCCAGGCGCGCCTCGCGTGCGATCCGGCGCTCGTCGCTGGTGCCGGAGGTTCTGATCGTCGGGCAGCGTTGACGGAAAGCGCCGACCTGTTCGTCGGTATCGGATCCGACGTACACGTCGTCGCCACGACCGAGACGCACCAGCAGCGCGCACACCGGCCCCGCCGAACCGGTGCGCGTGTCCTTCATGTCGAGCGTGACCAGCCGATCCGGGAATCGACGCAGGATGTCCTCGACCGACGGCACCCCGATGCCTCGGCCGCGATACGGATGCTCACCGTCGAGCTCGAAGTCGAAACCGGCGTCCAGCGCCGCCAACTCCGTCGAGCTCAGTTCGGCCACCTTCCCCGAGCCGTCCGTGGTGCGGTCAACGGTCGAGTCGTGGATCGCCACGGGCACTCCGTCGGCGGCCACCCACACGTCGATGTCCACCACCTCGCCCCCGAGCGCGATCGACTGTTCGTAGGCGTAGATCGTGTTCTCCGGGAACAGTGCGTCACCGCCTGCGTGCGGGATCACGAGCGGTCGCCCGATCCGGAACGGGTTGTCCGACGCACGATCGGCCGCGGCGTCGTTCGCAACATCGGGGGCGCCGCCTGAACCACCAGAACACGATGCAGCCAGCAGCCCCATGACAGCGAAGCCGAGCACGAGCCGACGTGGACGTCCGGGGCGTTGATCCGTGGATCCCACCGTAATTGCCCTCGGCGACACGTGCAGGGCAACCCCGACCGAAAATTCGTCAACTCGACGAGGTCACCGGGCGCCAGCACGCTGCCAGCAGCGCTGCTGCCCCCAGCAGGCCGGCGCCCGCCGACAACACCAACCCGGTCGAACCGGTGAGATCGTCCGACACGTCGAAGGCGTGGTCGAGAGACCATCGGCCCGGGCCGATCGCGCCGAGCGCGATCCCACACAGGCCCAGCGTCATGACGTACTCCCAGCCCTCGCCGGGACGGAAGATGAAGAACCCGTTGCCGCGATGGTTGATCGCCCACGCGACTGCCATCACACCGACCACGCCGGCTCCGCCGAACGGGGTCAACAACCCGAGCACCAGCAGCCCCCCGGCCCCGATCTCGGTGATGCTCGCCAGCCATGCCTGGGTCAGCGGTGGTCGCATGCCCATCGACTCGAACCATGCGGCGGTTCCGGCGATCTTGCCGCCGCCCCAGATGTGGTTGATCCCGTGTGCCAGCATCACGACACCGATCCCGCATCGGAACAGCAGCAACGCCAAATCGACTGCGTCTGCATCGCTCATGGGGTGGGACCGTACTACCAGTCGGTAGAAACGTAATCCTTCAGGAACTGCCCCCACACGTGTTGGCCACTGTTGACGCCGGCGATGATCGGGTCCACGATCCGCGCCGCACCGTCCACGATGTCGAGCGGCGGATGGAAGGCGTGCTCGTTGCGTTTGCGCTCGGCGATCACGGCCGGGTCCTCGTCGCTGACCCACCCGGTGTCGACGCTGTTCATGTTGATCCCGGTGGCGTGGTAGTCGGTTGCCGAGGTACGCGTCATCATGTTGAGCGCTGCCTTGGCCATGTTGGTGTGCGGATGGCGAGTGGTCTTGAAGCGCCGGTAGAACTGGCCCTCGACGGCCGACACGTTCACGATGTGCTTGTGTGCCCCGGGCGTGGAATCCATCAGCGGGCGCAGCCGGGCGTTGATCACGAACGGGGCAACGGCGTTGACGAGTTGGGTCTCCAGCAGCTCGACCGACGACACCTCGTGCATCAGCAGACGCCACGAGTTGCGGTCGCGGAGGTCGACCTGCTGCAGATCCTGGTCGAGCCGTCCTGCCGGGAACAGTTCGCCGTCACCGTGCAGGTCCTCGGGAAGCAGCGGGATCTGCGAGAGCTCGGCGGCACGATCCAAACCGGGGGCGAAGGCCGGCGCCGTGGCCCCGACCAAGGTGTTCGTGTCGGCGGCGAGCATGTGATAGCCGCGCAGGCCCTCGTACTCCCCCACCAGCCCCAGGACGCCGGGAGACAACTCGTGGAGGGCGGCCATCTCGGATTGCATCATGTGCTCGTAGAAGGCGGGCGGGCGGCGCACCGTCTGGCAGGCGTTGTTGACCACGAAATCGAGCCGGGTACGAGTGGTCAGGAGGTGCCGGCAGAAGGCCTCGACGCTCGGCGTGTGCCGCAGATCCAGCCCGAACACCTCGAGCCGGTCGCCCCATTCGGCGAAGTCCGGCTCGGCCGCGTAGCGAGCGGCGGCGTCGCGCGGGAACCGAGTGGCGACGATCAGTTCGGCGCCGCACCGGAGCAGCTTGATGCCGGCCTGGTAACCGATCTTGACGCGCCCACCGGTGAGCAGGGCCACCGTGCCCGACAGGTCGGCCAACTCGCCACGCTTGGCGAAGTTGAACTCGGCACACGCCGGACACATCTGGTCGTAGAAGTGATGGACATCGGTGTAGTGCTGCTTGCACACGTAGCAGTGCTGGGGGTCGACCGTCTCGCGGAACTCGGGGTCGTCGACGTCGGCTTGGAGCAGCTCGGCGGGCGCGAATCGGTTCGGGGTGGTGAAGACCGGCTTGGCGCGCAGCGAACGGATTCCACGCTCGTCGAGCACGTCTTGATCGCGTTGGCGCTTGTCGATCTTGCGCTTGGCAGCACGCACTTTGAGTTGGCGTCGACGCTGCTCGGGATCGGGGTTGAACACGTCACCGGCGGCATTGACCAGGTCGGCTCGCTGCTGCTGGTCGAGCACGCTCAGCGCATCGAGGTCGGCGGCGATCGATCGCAACAACTCGGTGGCCGCCAGCAGGCGCGCACGCCGCTCGTCCTGGGTACGTTCGAACGAGGCATCGGGCTGGCCATCGTCGTGCACGCATCGAATCTACCGACCAGATGGGAAGGCCTGCCGTGTGAACGGCGAGGCCGTCACCGTGCCCAGGCGGGATCTGCCCCACGGCACCGGCGGCTGTGCGGCCGGTTTTGGCGTGCTGCGGCAGGAGAATCATCACCGACCAGAGGTAGGGTCGACCTCATGACTGAACCATCATGCACAGATCGGCTCAGTGATCTTGATCTGGCCGACTTTCGTCTCGTCCTCGATGATTTGAAGGCGGCCCTCGACAGCAACGCCGACGACGCCCGAAACGGGCTCGAGGTAACGGCCGACCCCACCACGTTCGGGATCCGCGACGGCGTGGCACTCGAACGCTTCGCCGACGTCACCATTCACGGGCGCGCCAACCAGCAGTCGGCCGCCATCGACCGTGCCCGGGCCCGACTCGATGAAGGCACCTTCGGCCTGTGCGATGTGTGCGGCAACCTGATCGCCATGCCTCGCCTGGAAGTCATCCCGTGGGCGAGCCATTGCGTCGGCTGCGCACAGAAGACCTGACCCGACTCGCCCACACCACGCCACGGTCGAGTTGACGCTCGCCGTCGGGGCCCCGGGACAGCCACGGTCACAGGCGACGTGCCCGAGCGGTACGTGACCGACCTGCTGTCGTTCACCTCGGCGCTCGCCCACTCCCTCATCAAGCCGGTGTCGACGGCGGCGATCACCGACCTCCTCGCAACCCTGGGGTTCTGACCCGACAAGGTCGTCACGACATTCCACGGCGGTCGAACCGTCCGGGGTAGGGAGAACCCCACCACCAGGACACCGGGCTGCGGCACTGATTCGGCGACGTCGGTTGGCGCACGATCGCGGTATGACGAACACGCTCGACTTCGACACCATGCCGGCGGCAGGCCCGGCACCGACCCCTTCGGCTCCGGCATCGGCGACACGCCCGCCACGCAGGCGCGGGGCCGGTCACATCGTGTCGATCGTGGCAGGCTCGCTGCTGCTCCTACCGGCGCTGGGCCTCGTGGTCGGCGGCGGCGCCGTCGCCATCGCCCAAGCGGTGGCGACCGATGACGACGGGTACTTCAACACCACCTTCGAGTCGGTCGAGAGCAGCGGGGTGGCCGTGACCACCACCGATCTGTGGTTCGACGGCGAGGACGCCACACCGTGGCTGCTGGATTGGATCGACCTCGACCTGCGCCTCCAGGTCGACGATGCGGCTCCCGACGGCGACGTCTTCGTCGGGATCGCCCGCTCGTCGGACGTCGAGCGCTATCTCGCCGGCGCCAGCCACTCCAACGTCACCGACATCGTCGATCACACGCCTCGTTACCGCCAGGTCGAGGGCGGCGCACCCGTCGCTCCTCCGGCCGATCAGGACTTCTGGGTCGCCACGGCCAGCGGGACGGCTGACGATGGTACGGGTGGGCGACGACTCGACTGGCATGCGCGCGGCGGCCGCTGGTCGATCGTCGTGATGAACGCCGACGGTTCGCCAGGCGTCGACGCCGACGTCGCGTTCGGTGCCCGCTCCGACGCCGTGACGCCGATCGCGGTCACGATGCTCGTGGTGGGCGGGATCCTCACGATCTCGGCGATCGTCCTGATCGTGATGGGTGCCCGCGGCCGCCGCCGAACACCCGACACGGTGACGCAGGTTGCCCGCCCGACGGCCGTGTTCGCCCCACCGTCCCCGAACGACCCCCGCTCCTGAACCGCATCCGGGCACGCAACCAGCGTGCAACGACCACGCACGAGAACGACGAACGCCCTCCCGATTCGGGAGGGCGTCGATCTCCGTAGCCCGTACGGGATTCGAACCCGTGCCGCCACCTTGAGAGGGTGGTGTCCTAGGCCTCTAGACGAACGGGCCAAGCTACGTCGCCCGACGCTACCGCCGGGCTCTGCGAACCGGTCGAGCCGGTGGTTGGGGTGCAAGGAATCGAACCTTGAATAAGAGAACCAGAAACTCTCGTGTTGCCAATTACACCACACCCCAATGGAGCGACCGACGATCATATCGGCCCGAACGCTGCCAACCACCGGAGCCTCACGAACGCCGAAGCGAGGCTCAGCCGGTCAGCGAACTGAGCCGTTCGAAACCGATGATTCGGCCGACCGCCACTCCCCCGGCTTCCAGCAGTTGATGCCGGAACGACATCCATCGCCCCACGACGCTGCTCGGTGTGGGCGACACGCTGGCGTCCAGACCCACCTCCTCGGCGATCAGCCGGCTGCGCAGCGCGTGATACGAGTCCGTCACCAACACCACGTCGTCGATCGCAGCAGCGTGCAGCACGGGCGCTGCTGCCGCCAACGACTCGTACGTGGTGCGTCCGACGTCCTCGCGCAGAATCCGATCGGCGGGAACGCCGTGGTCGACCAGGTACTCGGTCGACGCCTCGGCCTCGGTGAACCGGTCACCGGGCTGCTTGCCTCCGGTCACCATCACATACGGCGACACGCCGTCGTTCCAGAGCGTGATCACGTGGTCGAGGCGCGCAGCCAGCTGCAGCGACGGCCTCCCGTCGTACTGAGCAGCGCCCAGCACCACGATCGCACCCGCTCGCTCGGGCACCTGGCCGCGGCCGGCCCACACCACCTGCGCCAGGCTGACCGCGTAGTAGCCCAACAACACCAGCAAGACGCCCGAGACGACTCGCCGCCACCTGATCGGCTCCGGCGGGCCGACGCGCCGCTTGGGGCGACCATCGCCGAGCATGTCGCCGTCGTATTCGTCGACATCGTCGACGTCGGGATCAGCGTTCACGGCTCCAGGCAATCACGCGGCGGTCCTCGAACGGCGTCAGGCCAGGCGCGCCCGGGCGGCGGCGAGTCGACGGATGGTCTCGTCGCGGCCCATCACTTCGAGGGCTTCGAACAACGGTGGGCCGACGGTGCGGCCCGTCACGGCGACCCGTACGGGGGCCTGCGCCTTGCCGAGCTTCAACTCGAAGCGCTCCATCACCGTCTCCAGCGCCGACTTGAGTGCGTCGGCGGTCCACTCGCTGGTGGCTGCGTAGGAGGCGATCGTGTCGTCGAGCAGCGCCGACACGTACTCGGCGCCCATCGTCTTGGACCATGACTCCTCGTCGATCACCGGATCGTCGGTGAACAAGAAGTCCACCACGCCGGCGGCGTCGGCGAGCGTGACCAGGCGCGGCTGGATGAACGGCGCCATCGCCGCGAAACGCTGGCGATCCCACTCGTCTGGGAGCCACGGATCGCACGCCTCGACCAACTCGGGAACCGACAACATGCGGATGTACTCACCGTTGAAGGCGGCCAGCTTCTTGAGGTCGAAGAACGCCGGCGACTTGTTGACGTCCTCCAATCGGAACCGTGGCTCGATGTCGGACCACTCGACGATCTCGGTGTCGCCGGGCGACCAGCCCAACGTCATCAGGTAGTTCACCATCGCATCGGCCAGATAGCCCTCGCCGCGGTACTGCTCGAGGGCGACCTTGTCACGGCGCTTCGACAGCTTCTTGCGCTGCTCGTTGACCAGCACCGGCACGTGCGCCCAGACCGGTGGTGTGGCCCCCAACGCCTCCCAGATCATCTGCTGCTTGGGGGTGTTGGGCAGGTGCTCTTCGGCGCGCACCACGTGGGTGATTGTCATCGCGAGATCGTCGACCACGTTGGCGAGGATGAAGACCGGGGTCCCATTCGACCGAACCAGCACGAAGTCCTCGATCGTGGCGTTGTCGAACTCCACGTCGCCGCGGACGAGGTCACGCACGACGGTGGTGCCGGCCGGCACCTTGAATCGCAGGACGTGCCCCTCGCCGGGCCCGAGGCCGAGGTCGCGCGACCAACCGGCGTACCCGGTGACGCCGTCGGCCTTGGCGCGCTCCTGGATCTGGTCGGGTGTCATGTCGCAGTAGTAGGCGTGTCCGGCGGCGTACAGCCGCTCGGCGGCGTCCAGATGGTCGGCGATGTAGTCGCTCTGGAACCACGGACCCTCGAAGTGCGGGTCGTCGGATGAGATCCCGATCCATGCCAGCGAATCGATGATCCCCTGCGTCCACTCCGGCCGGTTACGAGCCTCGTCGGTGTCCTCGATCCGCAGCACGAAGGTGCCGCCCTGCTGGCGCGCCAACGCCCAGTTGAACAGTGCAGTGCGGGCGCCGCCGACATGGAAGAACCCGGTCGGTGACGGCGCGAAGCGGTAGCGGGGAGCGTTCATGACCCGCTCGACGCTACCCGCCACCCGACCGCCCGCGAGTGCTCCGAGCCGTCGGTCAGTGGCGCACGCTGGTCATCGCCAGGTTGCGCAGTTGGCGCAAGGCGACCGACAGGTTGGTGATGTCGAACACGTCGTTGCGACGGATGTCGGTGAGCTGGTTGACGGCGCGCTGGATCGACCGTTCGTTCCCCGACCACCACGAGCCGACCACCCGCTCCGGGCTGGCCAGCACGTTGTCGGTCAGTTCCGCCAACGCCGTCAGCAGATCGTCGCGCAGGGCGCCGCGCGCCTGGGTCTGCCACCGATCCGACCGAGGCAGGTTGCCGATCGCGTCCCAGAGCCACAACAGGTCGAGTCGATCGAACATCCCCCAATAGACCTTGGCCACGTCGACCGGCGCCAACTCGGTTCGATCGGCGATCTCGATCACGTCGAGCGTCGTGTGCAGCAGGCGCCACACCGCCGAACGCTCCGCCAACTGGTCGGGGACGCCTTGTTTGCGGCGGGACTTGACCATCGCCACCGCTGCGGCGCGAATCGGCCCGCTCAGGCACCCGGTCAACTCTCCGGCGAGCTCCTGGAACGGCACGCGGAAACGCTCGACCTCGGCAGCGATCGAGATCGGAGGCCGACGATGCCGCAGGAACCACAGCGAACATCGCTCGAAGCTGCGGCGGCAGTCGAGCAGGAGCTCGAGCTGATCGCCGAGGTTCAGCGCGTCCAGCGCCGCCACCTCGCTCCACCACGTCGGGAAATCGAGCACCTCGCGCGCCACCAGCCAGGCGCGCCCCACGTCGGCGACGGAGGCGCCGGTGTCCTCCGTCATGCGGTGGTCGTAGGAGATCCCCGAGAGGTTGACCATCTGGTTGATGAGCTGGGTCGTAGCGATCTCGCGTCGAAGCCGATGACTGCGGATGAACGTCGGAAAGCGATCTTGGATGGCGTGCGGGAAGTAGTCGACGAGGTCCTCGACCAGCGCCGGATCGTCCGGCAGATCGGTGGCGAGGATCTCGGTCACGTTGGCGTTCTTGGTGTAGGCGATCAGCACGGCGAACTCGGGTGCTCGGAGCCCCGAGCCGGCCGACTGGCGGTCGGCGATCTGCTTGTCAGTCGGCAGGAACTCGAGCGAGCGGTCGAGCCAGCCCTCGAGTTCGAGCTGATCGAGGTAGCGAGCGTGCACGTTCACCATCGACAGGCTCTGCGTGCGAGCGATCATCAATGCCAACGTCTGCGCCCGGTTGTTGGCGAGCACGAGGTCGGCGACCTCGTCGGTCATCGAATCCAACAACTGGTTGCGCTGCTTGAGCGTCATCTCGCCCTCCGCGAGCACGTCGCCCAGCAGGATCTTGAGGTTCACCTCGTGGTCGCTGCAATCGACCCCGGCAGAGTTGTCGATCGCATCGGTGTAGATCAGCCCACCGGCGATCGCGTACTCGACCCGCGCCAGCTGGGTGAATCCCAGGTTGCCGCCCTCGGCCACCATCTTGCAGCGCAGCTCCGAGGCATCGATCCGCACGGCGTCGTTGGCGCGATCGCCGACCTGGGCGTGGGTTTCGGTCGAGGCTTTCACGTACGTGCCGACGCCCCCGTTCCACAACAGGTCCACCGGAGCACGCAACACCGCTTTGATCAGTTCCGTCGGCGTCAAGCGCTCGGCCTCGAGGCCCAAGGCCTCGCGCACCTGGGGCGTCAGTTCGATCGACTTGGCGGTGCGCGCATGCACACCGCCACCCTCGGAGATCAAGGATTCGTCGTACTCGGCCCACGACGACCGCGGCGTGTCGTACAGCCGCTGACGCTCGGCGAACGCCCGCGCCGGATCCGGGCTGGGGTCGAGGAACACATGGCGATGGTCGAAGGCGGCGACCAGCCTGAGGTGCGCCGACCGCAACAGTCCGTTGCCGAACACGTCGCCCGACATGTCGCCGATGCCGACCACCGTGAGTTCGTCGCCGTCGGCATCCTTGCCCAGCACGCGAGCGTGGCGCCGCACGCTCTCCCATGCACCGCGAGCGGTGATGCCCATCGCCTTGTGGTCGTAGCCGGCGCTGCCGCCCGAGGCAAATGCGTCGCCGAGCCAGAACCCGTACTCGGCGGCGATCGTGTTGGCGATGTCGCTGAAGGTCGCAGTCCCCTTGTCGGCGGCGACCACGAGATACGGGTCGTCACCGTCATAGCGAATCGTGCGTGGTGGCGGAACGATCGCCCCGTCGACGACGTTGTCGGTCAGGTCAAGCAACCCGCTCACGAACAGCTGATAGCAGGCGACTGCCTCGTCACGCTGTTCGGCGGCGGTCGGCTTGGGGCGTTTGACGATGAATCCACCTTTCGCCCCGACCGGCACGATCACCGCGTTCTTGACCATCTGTGCCTTGACCAACCCGAGCACCTCGGTGCGATAGTCCTGTGGCCGATCGCTCCAACGCAGGCCACCACGGGCGATCGCCCCGGCGCGCAGGTGCACACCCTCGACTCGCCCTGAACACACGAAGATCTCGTGCTTCGGACGTGGCGCCGGAAGATCGGGGATCAGCGCTGGGTCGAACTTGAACGCCAGCGTCGGCTTGCTCTGGTACGCGCTCGTCCGCACCGTGGCCCGGATCAGGGTGAGGAACGTGCGGACGATCCGATCGTCGTCGAGCGACGGCACCGCGTCGAGCGCCGCCAGCGTGTCGGACTCGGCCACCGCGACCGCAGCGATCCGGTCGCCGTCGTCGAGGTCGGGGTCGAAGCGCGCCTCGAACAGCGTGACGAGCAGTTCGGCGAGATGCGGGAGGCGCGCCAGCGTGCCCTGCACATACGACTGACTGAACGTGAACCCGATCTGGTGGGCGTAGCGCGAGTAGCACCGCAGGAGATTGACCTGGTCGGCTCGCAGACCCGCCAACAGCACCAGACGGTTGAAGTCGTCGCGCTCGACGTCGTCGCTCAGCAGTCCTTCGAAGGTGCCCCTGAGGTACCGGTGACGATGGTCATCGACCACCACCCCGGCCGGCACGCTGACTCGGATGTCGTAGACGAAGCAGTGGTGACCGTCGATCTCGAGCTGGTACGGATGTTCGTCCAGGGCGTGCAGGCCGATATGGCCGAGCATCGGCATCACGTCGGTCAACGTGAGCGGTACCGCCACCCGGTACACGCGCATTCGCCACTCGTGATCCGGGTCGTCGACGCGTCGCTGGAGCGCCGTGGTCGTCGTCACGCCGGAGTCGACCATGTCGGCGAGGTGCCGCAGGTCGCCGACCGCCGTGATCGGATCGACGCCGGATCGGTAGGCATCAGGTGTGGCCAGCCCCACACGCTGGAGCAGGTGGTTGCCTCGCGCCTCACCGAGCTGGGCGACCGCTGCGTCCTGAAAGCGATCCAGCCAGGCCGTGGTCGAGTTGTCGACGGTGTCGGACAGGCGATCGAGGTCGGGCGGCCCATCGGGCTGGCGGGCCACGGTGAAGGTGATCCGCGCCAGGTTGCTGGCGCCCAGGAACGAGTCGACCTCGGTCGGCTGCGACCCATAGGCGGCACCCACGATCCCCGCCACGCGCTCGGGGAGCTGGGCGTTGAATCGACGCTTGGGGAGAAACACCAGGACAGTCGAGTTGGCGCCGACCGGTTCGGGCACGTCGAACACGCGGACGATCTGTCGTTCCTGCAGGCTCACGACGTCGATCACGAGCTGTGCAAGACCATCCGAGTCGAGTTCGAACACCAGATCGCGAGGCAGTGTCTCGAGCACGTTGCGCATCGACCGGCCGGTATGGGTCTCGGCGCCGTCGGCAGCCAGACCGAGCACCGCCCGGGCGCGGTCCCCGACCGACGGGATCGCCAGCACGCTCTGGCGGTATGCGGTGGATGCCAGGAGCCCGACGAAGCGGTCGGCGGTTCGGCGCACCCCGTCGACATCGGTGTGCAGCACGGTCACCGCGGTCAACCGGGCATCGCGATGGATCGTGGCGGCGCTGGCCGACCTGGCGACGGCGACGACGGGCCCGTCCACCACCAGCTCGGGATCGAGCATCGCCGAGTCGGATTCGCCCACGAACTGGCCGAGCGGGCTCCCCGGGCGCACGGTCCATCGATCACCGTCGAGGTCGAACGTGGCTGCACCGAGGAACACGAAGTTGCCCCCCGCCAGCCAGGCGAGCAGCGGGTCGAGCGGGCTGAGAGCGTCCATGCGCAATCGCATCGGCTCGAAGTCCGCCACCACCCGATGCACCGATTCGATGGCGGCGATCAGTTCCTGCGTGATCAGCTCGGCATCGGCCGCTGTGCACCGGTCGATCTCGACCTGCGACCACGCTTCGACACCCCATCCGTATCCAGTGCGATCCTGTGCTCCGAACGAGACGTCCTCGATCACGTCGCCGGGTCCCCGTCGAACGTGGAGCATCGGATGCACCAGCAAGTGAGTGACGACTTCGCGGCGCTCCAGGACCAGCCGGACGGTGTCGACGAGGAACGGCACGTCGTCGGTCACGATCAGCACGACCGACCGGTCCGAGTGCCACCCATCGCGTTCGGTGTCCGGCGACAACACCCGAACGATCGTGGAACCGGCGCGGCGCACGCGCCCGACGCCGAGGTGGGCGACCGCCACCGAGTACAGGTCGTCGTCGCGACGTTCGTCGATGTCGAAGTCGGGAAGTTCCTGGTAGTAGGCCGGGAGGAAGTCGGCGAGCAGTTGGTCGTTGGGTCGGCGCTCCGCCACCAACCGACGCATTCGCTCGATCGTCGACTCGTGCTCTGGGCGGCTTCCCGCTGGCATCATCGTCATAGATCTCGCCGAACGCGCTCCCGTCCGGCCCTCCCATGTCCGATACTAGGGACTGTGGAGGAAGTGATCCGACACGCTCGGGCGGGCGAGCGGGACGCAATGGCGCAACTGTGGCGCGCCTACAACCACCTCCTGTTGCGATACTTCCGCGGCAAAGGCATGCCCGACCCCGACGATCTGGCCTCCACGGTCTGGGTGGAGGTGGCTCGTTCGCTGGGGCGCTTCGAGGGCGACGAACGCGACTTCCGGCGATGGTTGTTCACGATTGCGGCCCGACGACGGATCGACGGCATCCGATCGTCGAAACGTGACGCCGACAAAGTCGCACGCGAAGCGGCCAGCACCACGATCTTCACGGCGCGTTCGTCCGCCGAGGATGCCGAAGCGGCGGGGGCGCTGGGGCGGGCCGTAGCGCTCGTCCAACAGCTGCCTCCGGATCAGGCCGAGGCGGTCCTGCTTCGAGTGGTCGCCGACCTGAGCGTGAGCGAGGTGGCGACGATCATGGGCAAGCGCGAAGGCAACGTGCGCGTGCTGGTCCACCGTGGACTGGCAGCGCTGGCGGTCTTGACGCAAGCCAACCCGATCCCGCGTGCCGATGTAACGGAACCACCGCACGGAACGATGTCTTCACCGTGACCAGCAACGATCACACCCACGATGCGCTCATCGCGGCACTCCGTTCCCCGGCTCTTCGCGAAGAGCTGGCGGGCGAAGCGGCCGTGGTCGATGCGATGTGCGCCACAGTCCGGTCGGGTCCCGCCCGATCGACACGTCATCCGCGTCGTGGAATCGTCGTCGCTGTCGTCACAGTAGCCAGTCTGGGGGTCGGCGGCCTGGCGGCCGCTGGCCCCGGCGTTCTCAAGGTGCTCCCGGATCGACTCGTCCCGGATCGCCTGTACTCCGACCACTCCGAACCCACACAGCCCGAACCCACACAGCCCGACGCGCCGGCGAGCGACCGCGTGCCACCGTCGGTGTCGCTCCCGAGCCACGCCGGTGCCGACGACGGGTCGCCGGACGACCCTGCACCCTGCGCCGACGGCAACCACGGCGCGACCGTCAGCGACGCTGCCCAGGGCGAACCGGCCGACGCAACCATACGTGGCGAGGTCGTGAGCGACGTCGCCACCGCCGACTGCGGCAAGCCCGTCACGCCACAGGGCCAGGAGACGACACCGGGCGACACGGCCCCACGTGGCTCCGCTCCCGCCGATCCGGGCTCCGGCAACTCGGGCGGCAACCGCGAGCCCGGCACACCGCCCGTCACGCTGCCCGACAACGCCGGCAAACCCCCGGCACCGCCGGCGCAACAGAACGATCCGCCCGCTCCTCCGGTCACACCCGGGCAGCAGCAACAGCCGGCACCGGAGCCTCCGGGGCAGTCGGGGAACAACGGTCAGCAGTCCACGCCCGCCGACTCCGGCCGTGGCAAGCCGACCGACTGACGGCGAACGACGACCCAGCCGATCGGACCCTCGGCAACGGCCGGTCGCACAACGGATCCGCTAGCGTCGGCGAGGTGGCCGGACGCGATCGCGAACCTCATGTGGGGCACCGCTCGGTGTCCGGCGGTCTGGCACGCGCATCGGTGTTCGGCATCAGCGATGGGCTCGTGTCGAACGTGTCGTTGATCCTGGGCTTCGCCGGTTCGGGTGTCGACACCTCCGTGGTGCGCCTCGCCGGGCTGGCAGGAGCGGTGGCAGGTGGCATCTCGATGGCGGCCGGCGAATGGGTGTCGGTGTCCTCCCAGAACGATCTGATCGAGCGCGAGCTGGCGATCGAACGACGCGAACTGGTGCACAACGTCGAGTCCGAGACCGCCGAACTCGCTGCGATCTACGAGGGTCACGGAATGTCCAGGGATCGTGCCGAGGCGGCTGCCATCGACGTGATGAAGACCCCCGAACTGGCGCTCGGCGTGCACGCCCGCGAGGAGCTCGGGATCGATCCCGACGACCTTCCCTCGGCGTTCTCGGCGATGTGGCTGTCGTTGGTGTGCTTCCTGTTCGGCGCCCTGCTGCCGGTGGTCCCGTGGTTCATCGGAAGCGGCACGCCGGCAGCCGTCGCCTCACTGGCGATCGGCATCGCCATGGCGGCGATCGTGGGCGGGTTGGTCGGCCGGTTCGCCGAGCGCTCGATCGGCCGATCGGTCGCACGACAGGTCGTGATCCTGATCGTCGCCTGCGGTGTGACCTACGCGATCGGCGAGCTGGTCGGCGTCAACCTGGCGGGGTGACCGGTCGGCTCACTGCGAGTCGACGCGTGGACCTGTGAGCGACGTGCGGGCCTGTTCAGCGCGTCGTTGAGCCTGTTCCGGCGACGCACACCACGTGGTGATGTGGCCCATCTTGCGGCCGAGCCGAGGGGCCGCCTTGCCGTACAGGTGCAATGCAGTGTTCGGCACGTCGAGTGCCAGTGCCCAGTCCGGTGTGCCCGCGTCCCAGAGGTCGCCGAGCAGATTCACCATCGCCGCCGCAGGCCGGGTGAGTGCGGTGTCGCCCAGACGCAAGCCGCAGACGGCCCGGATCTGTTGCTCGAACTGGCTGGTCTGCGCCACGTCGAGCGTCCAGTGCCCGCTGTTGTGAGGTCGCGGCGCGAGTTCGTTGACCAGCAGCCGGCCTTCGACCACGAACATCTCGACCGCCAGCACACCCACGTAGTCGAGTGCGTCGGAGATCGCCAGTGCCAGTCCGGTCGCCTGGTCGGCGAGGTCGACCGAGACTCGCGCCGGCACCAGGGTCAGATCGAGGATCCCGCCGACATGGCGATTCTCGGCGACGGGATAGGCGACGAAGGCGCCGTTGTGGCCTCGTGCGACGATCACGCTCAGCTCGACATCGAGTGGGAGTGCTTGTTCGAGCACGCACGGGACGCCACCCATCAGGCGCCACGCGGCACGCATCTCGGAGGCATCGGCCACGACTCGCTGGCCCTTGCCGTCATACCCGAGCCGGGCGGTCTTCAAGATCGCCGGGTAGGTGATCGCCGGGTCCGCGTCGGGTGTGTCGACCACCGCATAGGGGCCGACCGGGACGGCCGACTCGGTGAGGAACTGCTTTTCGGCGATCCGGTCCTGAGCGATCGCCACCGCCCACGGTGAGGGCGCCACGAGGGTGCGGGCGGCGAGCAACCGCAACGAGGCGGCCGGCGGGTTCTCGAACTCGGTCGTGACGACCTGGGCCGCGTCGCCGAGTTCGATCAGGGCCTGCTCGTCGTCGAAGGGTGCCACCAGGTGCCGGTCGGCGATCTTGCCCGCCGGCGCTGCCGGGTCGGGATCGAGCACGATCGTGGTGTACCCCATCGTGCGTGCCGCCATCAGGGCGTAGCGGCCGAGCTGGCCACCGCCGAGCATGCCGATCGTCGCCGGCGGGACGATCGCGACAGGAGCGGCCATGTCGATGTCCTCAGGCCGGGGGCAGCACGGAGTCGGCAGCCTGCTGACGGCGTTCGGCCCGGTATGCCATCAAGGCAGCCGCCAGGAACGTGTCATGGGCGGCCAACATCGCCACCGCGAACAGCGCCGCATTGGTGGCACCTGCCTCGCCGATCGCGAACGTGGCGGTCGGGATCCCGGCCGGCATCTGCACGATCGACAACAACGAGTCGTTGCCCGACAGGTGGCGCGAGGCCACCGGCACCCCCAGCACCGGCACGATCGTCTTCGCCGAGAGCATGCCCGGCAGGTGGGCGGCTCCGCCGGCGCCGGCGATGATCGCCCGCAACCCGCGACCCGCTGCGGCCTCGGCGTACGCGAACATCTCGTCGGGCATCCGGTGGGCGGACACCACGCGGGCCTCGTGCGGGACCCCGAAGTGTTCGAGCACCTCGACCGCCTTCGCCATCGTCGGCCAGTCGCTGACGGACCCCATCACGACGCCGACCACCGGCGTCGGCTCGGCGTTCACCGGCGCTGTGCTCACAGGTTGCGAGCGATCTGGCGGTCGGGGGCGATCTTCAGGATCACTCGTTCGCTCTCGATCGTGCCGGCGTACTCGGCACCGGTGTAGCGCAGTGCCACGGCGTCGATGTGCGCCCGCGCCTCGGGTCCGAGCACAGTGGCGACCACGCGGCCACGCACCTCGGCGTACTGGTAGGCCGAGGCAGCGCTCCAGATCATCAAGGTCACGTTGGGGTCGGCCTGGATCGCTCGGTACTTGGCGCGATGAACCTCGGTGTTGATCAACACGTGTTCCTCGTCGGCGTCGACCCACATCACGTGGCTGCCGATCCGGCCGTCCGGCAGGTGGAACGAGATCGATCCGAAGTTCTGTCCGGTCGAGGCGAGTTGCCGGATCGCAGGTTCGAGCATGGCCGAGACACTACCGGGGCGTTGCGAGCGGTTGCCATGAAGCCGAGCCGTGACGGTGCAGCTCACGCGGGCGTCGTGCATGATGGTGTGCGTGCAGCAGATCAACGTGCTCGGGACCGAGCTCCAATCGTGTTCGTTCGACCCGATCACGGGCTACTACCGGACCGGGTGCTGTGAGAACCATGGCGATGACCCAGGGATGCATGTCGTGTGCTGCCGGGTCACCGAGGACTTCCTGGAGTTCTCGAAGTCGATGGGGAACGACTTGTCCACCCCGATGCCGCAGTACGGGTTCGCCGGGTTGGGTGACGGCGACCAGTGGTGCGTGTGCGCAGCGCGTTGGGGTGAGGCACTCGGGGCCGGGCGGGCGTGCCCGGTGGTGCTCGAGAGCACCCATGTGAGCGCCCTCGAGTTCGTCGACCTCGTCGACCTCAAGGCGCACGCCGTGACCGGTTAGAGCGACGCCAGCAGGTTGGTCGGCGTGTCCTTCGGGCTGATCGTGGGCCAGGCCTGCTCGATCTTGCCGTCGCTCCCGACGAGGAAGGCCGAGCGCTGCACACCCATGTACGTCTTGCCGTAGTTCTTCTTCTCGACCCACACGCCGTACTTCTCGGCGATCGCGTGGTCCTCGTCGCTCACGAGCGTGAAACCCAGCCCATACTTCTCGTCGAACTTCAACAACCTGGCAGGTTTGTCGGGGCTGATCCCGATGATCGCGGTGTCGTCGATCTCGCCGGCGATGTCGCGGAGGCCACATGCCTGGGTGGTGCATCCGGGTGTGTCGGCCTTCGGGTAGAAGTAGACCAACACCCGCCGACCCTTCAGCTTGGACAGCGTGACCTTCTGCTCATGCTGGTCGAGCAACGTGAACGCCGGGGCGGGTCGTCCCACCTGTGGTGTCGAATCCGATGACGAGGAGGCTGTCGGCATGCAGGCGATCCTAGACGTCACGCCGTCGATCCAGTCCAAGGGCGGGATCACCGACAGTGTGGCGATCGACCAGCGAGCCTGATCGGCGTCAGGCGCCGGTCAGTTCACGCCAACGCTGCGGCGATGCCGCCCGAGCCTGCTCGGGGGTGAGCCGCAGCGTTGCTTCGGGGACGAGATCGGCGATCTTGCGACCCTCGGCGTAGTGATGGTTGACGTTGCCGACACCCTCGAACAACCGGGTCCGTGTGGCGACCAGATCGGCCGGCGGGGCGGGATCGAAGTAGCCCCAGATCGTGAACGCCAGGCGTACGTCGTACACCATCGGGGCGCGGCTGAACAGCGACGCCCTGCGCAGCGCGATCCCGAGGCAGCCGCGCACGGCGTCGTCGATCCGCTCCCCCGCCTGGAGGCGCAACTCGGGAGTGATCCGGTTGGCGATCCGCAGCGCGAACCCCTGGTCAGGACCCTGCGCGCCGAGCCGCGGACCGGCTGGCTGGAGGCCGTCCACGATGCCCGGACGATCCGGGCTCCACGCGTCGGGCACGACGTCGGGAGAGCGGTAGTACTGCGATTCGAGCGGCCCGGCGGGGGCGGATTTCGGCGATGCCATGCGGAGCCGAGCCTAGCCGTGATCCTTCAGCCGACCGCTCGATTCGCACGTCCACCAGCGAACTCGACCGTGGAACGACACACAGTCGGGGTCGCCGTCGACCTGTCGCGAGGCGCTTGTGCGAAGGATCCGGGTTCGTGCGGTCAGCGGGCGTGGAGCAGCCCGTACACGAGGCTCTCCTCGAGCGCCCGCCACGAGGCCTCGATGATGTTGGGGCTGACACCGATCGTGGTCCAGTCTCGCTCGCCGTCGGTGGCCGACAGCAGGACCCGGGTGACGGCCCCGGTTGCTTCGCCGCCCTCGATGATCCGCACCTTGTAGTCGGTGAGATGGATGTTGGCGAGCTGCGGGTAGGCCTTCTGAACGGCACGCCGCAGGGCGGTGTCGATGGCGTTGACCGGCCCATTGCCCTCGGCCGTGAACACGTAGCGCTCGTCGGCGACCCACACCTTGACGGTGGCCTCGGTGTTGAAGCTGCCCTGACCGCCTCCGATCTCGTCGGTGATCACGCGCATCGACTCGACCCGGAAGTAGCCCTGCTCCCAGCCGGTCGCGCGACGCATCAGCAGCTCGAGCGACGCATCGGCCGCCTCGAAGTGGTACCCGGCGTGCTCGAGACGCTTCAGATCGTCGATCACCTCGTTGATCACGGCGCCGTCGAGCGTGAGCCCGAGGTCGTCCGCCTTCAGCTGGATCGTGGCGCGGCCGGCCATCTCCGACACGACGAATCGGGTGCCGTTGCCCACCAGTGTGGGATCGATGTGCTCGTAGGCGTCCTTGGCACGAACGATGGCGCTCACGTGCAGGCCCGCCTTGTGGGCGAACGCCGAGGAGCCCACATAGGGGGCCTGGGGGTTGACGGCGCGGTTGAGCGTCTCGGCGATCCGGTGCGACACGACGGTCAGGCGCTCCATCCGGCCTTCGGGCAGGCAGAGGTAGTGCTGCTTGAGTTGGAGGTTGGGGATGATCGACGTCAGGTTGGCGTTGCCGGTGCGCTCCCCCAAGCCGTTCAGGGTGCCCTGCACGTGACGTGCTCCACCGCGGACGGCCGCCATCGAGTTGGCGACCGCGCACCCGGTGTCGTCGTGACAGTGGATGCCGATCGTGACGTCGTTGCCGACGTGAGCGTGGACCTGGCGGACGATGTCCTCCACCTCGTGCGGCAGGGAACCACCGTTGGTGTCGCACAGCACTACGTGCGACGCCCCCTTCAGCACTGCGGCTTCGAGGGCGCGGTACGAGAACTCGGGGTTCGACTTGAATCCGTCGAAGAAGTGCTCCATGTCGACCAGCACCATCCGGTCGTGGGCGCGCAGGAACTCGACCGAGTCGGCGATCATCGCCGCCCCCTCCTCGAGCGTGGTCTTGAGCGCTTCGGTCACGTGGTACTCCGAGCTCTTGGCCACGATGCACACGGCGCTGGTGTTGGCGTCGAGCAGGTGCTGAAGCGTCTGGTCCTCGTCGACCTTGCCGCGCGGCCGGCGTGTGGAACCGAACGCCACGAATGTCGACGTGGTGAGCTGCAACTCCTTGGCGGCCCTGGCGAAGAACTCGATGTCCTTCGGGTTGGCGCCCGGCCACCCTCCCTCGATGAAGCCGACACCGAGGTGATCGAGTTGTTCGGCGATCCGGAGCTTGTCGTCGACACTGGCCGACACGCCCTCGACCTGCAGCCCGTCGCGCAACGTCGTGTCGAAGATCTCGACCCGGTCGCCGGTCGCCGGCTGGTCGGAGTGGTCGTTCGGTGCGGTGTCGGTGACGCTCATGTCGGTTCTCTCGGTCGCAGTAGGTGGGAGTTCAGTGGATGACGGGCAACAAAAAAGCCGCCCGGTGGGCGGCTTGACGAGCACGTGGCAGGACCACGTGCTCTAGCAAATGATGATGATCGACGAGGCCGACGAGGTCGGGGCGGTGCAGCGGTTCATCGGGGACCATTCAATCGGATCGACCGTCCAACGTCAATGTGCGCGTCGGGTTTGACATTGCCAGGCGAGGCTCAGACGACCCCAGATGACCCCCAGATGACCCCCAGATGACGAGGCAGATGGGGACAACTCTGTGAACGGCATGTGTACAAATTGTGCACGACTCGGAAAAACTGGGGATTGCGAAGAAACTTGGGGGATAACCCTGGGGATTCGAAAATACCTCTTGACCTGGTGTTTTGTATCCGCGAAGGTATGTCTCGTACCGGACAGCGCATGCCGACCGGGGCGAGCAACCGAGCCAACAGCGTGATGCCTTCGGGCGGAACAACGTCGGAGACGAGTTCGTCCACGAGGCGTAGCGGGTTCGGTCGGGATGAGAAGCCACGTCGCTTCGAAGTACCGAGCAACCGGGCAACCGGTGGCCACGGGCGGAGAAGCACCGGGCCATCATCGTTGGAAGCACCCCAACTGCGACCGGCGATGAGGTACGGAGGCGCCGCTCACAAGGCCACGGGCAACCGTGTCGGCGTGAACGGCGCATCGGTGATGGATCGGGCAACCGAACCGGAGCCGGCTCCGACGAGAACGACCGGGTCACACCGGCCGATCGAGCCGGGGGCACCGTTCGGGCAACCGGACGGCGCCAGCGGAATGCGCACCGGGCAACTGGGAGGCGGACCGCAAACGGGCATCGCCCGCCGCGCCTTTGGGCACGACGGGCGATGTGTAGGTCGAGTGGAAGGCTAACGCCCAACGATCGACCAGTGGTGGATCATCCCAACCTTCGGGCAGCCCCGGGGGGTGCCGTCGACGCAAGTCGGTAGCGCCGCCCGGGGCGCTCATCGTTTTCGGCCCGGTCGCCCTCGTCGGTGGGGCGACTGTGGCGAACCGTACGGCGTACTGTGTCGTCATGGCTGAACCAGATCGCACGCTGTCACCGGGCATGCACGAACAGCTCGAACTGGGCTACGTGTTCGGCGGGTTGGCGACGTTCGCCCAGCGCCCGTTCCTGACCGATCCGGAGCAACTCGACCGGTGGCAACCCGACGTGGCGATCGTCGGCGCCCCGTTCGACATCGCCACCACGAACCGTCCAGGGGCCCGGTTCGGACCGCGTGCGATCCGGGCGCTGGCATACGAATCGGGCACGTACCACCTCGACCTCGGGATCGAGATCTTCGAACACCTGGAAGTGGTCGACTACGGCGACGCCTACTGTCCGCACGCCCAGACCGAGGCCAGCCACCGCAACATCCGGGAACGGGTGCATCAGGTCGCCTCGCGCGGCATCGTGCCGATCGTGCTCGGTGGTGACCATTCGATCACGTGGCCGGCCGCCACCGCCGTGGCCGACGTGCACGGCTACGGCAACGTCGGCATCGTGCACTTCGACGCCCACGCAGACACTGCCGACATCATCGACGGCAACCTGGCCAGCCATGGCACCCCCATGCGGCGGCTGATCGAATCCGGTGCGGTACCCGGTGACCGGTTCGTGCAGGTCGGCTTGCGCGGCTACTGGCCCCCCGCCCACGTGTTCGAGTGGATGCGCGAGCAGGGCATGGTCTGGCACTCGATGCAGGAGATCTGGGAACGCGGCTTCAAGGCGGTCATGGCCGACGCCGTCGCCGAAGCGCTCGCCAAGGCCGACAAGCTCTACATCTCGCTCGACGTGGACAGCCTCGATCCGGCCTTCGCCCCCGGCACCGGTACCCCCGAGCCGGGCGGGCTCAGTTCGTTCGACCTGCTCCGGATGGTGCGCCAACTGGCTATCGAGCACGAGGTGGTGGGCATGGACGTGGTCGAGGTCGCCCCCGCCTACGACGTGAGCGACCTGACCGTCAACGTCGCCCACCGGATGGTGATGGAAGCCTTGGGTGGCATGGCCGAACGACGTCGTCGGAGCCGCTAGCGGCAGAATTCACACCGGTTCGAGTCGGGACTGTCGAACCCGGGGCGCGCCGTTCGTCTCCATTGCGAACCATCCGTTCAGAACCCCATCCGTTCAGACCAGGAGAACAAGCAATGAACTACATGCTGTTGATTTACGAAGACCCGCAGGCGTGGGCCGGTGCCAGCGAGGCGGACATGTCGTCGATGATGGGCGACTACTTCGCCTTCACGCAATCGATCGTCGAAAGCGGTGAGTTGGTGTCGGGCGAGGCGCTGCAGGGCGTCGACACCGCCACCACCGTCGCCGTGCGCAACGGCGCCACGGTCGTCACGGACGGCCCGTTCGCCGAGACCAAAGAGGTGCTCGGCGGCTACTACGTCGTGAACACGTCGACGATCGAGCGCGCCCACGAGCTGGCGGCCAGGATCCCGGGGTCCAAGACCGGCCGGATCGAGGTACGCCCGGTGATGGACTTCTCGGGCGCCGACAGCGGCGGCTGATCTGAACCGCTTCGACGCCGACAAGGCCCGCTTCGAGGGCGCGGTCCGACTCCATTCGGGTCGCGCCCTCGCTGTGCTGGTCGGCCAGCTCCGCGACCTCGGGCTGGCCGAGGACGCACTCCAGGACGCATGGCTGATCGCTGCCGACCGTTGGGCGGTCGATGGTTGGCCGGACGACCCTGGTGCGTGGATCCTGACCGTCGCTCGCCGCAGGGCGCTCGACCGGATCCGACGCGAAACCTCGCGGGTGCCCAAGGAGCGACTCGCAGCATCGCTGACCGACGGACGTCACGACGGAGAACTGGAGCGCCGGGAGGAACGCTGGCGGAGCGGGATCGACGACGACCGGCTGCGGCTGATCTTCGTGTGCTGCCATCCGGTGCTCGACCTCGATGCCCAACTGGCGCTCACGTTACGCAGCGTGGCGTGGCTGACGACCGACGAGATCGCCAGCGCGTTCGGGCTGTCGCCGGCGACGGTGGCGCAACGGATCGTGCGAGCGAAACAGCGGATCAAGGACCGCGGCACCCCGTACCGGGTGCCGTCCGGATCGGAACTCACCGACCGTCTGCACGGAGTGCTGCGGGTCGTGTATCTCGTGTTCAACGAGGCCTACCTGTCGGCCAGACCGTCCCAGCCGGTGCGCGTCGATCTGGCCGACGAGGCGATCCGGCTCGGGCGCCAACTGGTCGAACTGATGCCGGACGAGCCCGAGACGCTCGGGCTGCTGGGACTGATGCTCACCCAACATGCCCGTGCCGCCGCCCGATTCGACGATGTCGGCGATCTCGTCCTGCTCGAACATCAGGACCGGCGGCGCTGGGACCGGGGGATGATCGACGAGGCGACGTCGCTGATCGCAGCCGCCCTCCGACGGCGCTCGATCGGGCCGTACCAGTTGCAGGCCGCGATCGCCGCCGTACACAGCGAGTCGGCCACGTGGGAGGGCACCGACTGGCCACAGCTCATGGCACTCTACGACGTGCTCGCCGGCATCGACCCCAGCCCCGTCGTGGCGATGAATCGTGCCGTCGCCGTGGGGTTTGCGCTCGGACCTCAGGCCGGGATCGATGCCCTCTCGGCGGTCCCCGAACATCGTCTCCCGCAACCGCACCTGCTCCACTCGGCGAGGGCCGAGATGTCACTCCGAGTCGGACACGCAGAGCAAGCCGTCGAAGCATTCGCACGTGCCCTCGACGTGGCGCCGAGCGAGGCGGAACGCCGGCACCTCCGGCGACGTCTTTCGGACGTGGGCCGATCGGCCTGACAGCATGTGGTGATGGCCGATCGCCGACCGTTCTTCATCGACACCGACACGGCCTCCGACGACGCTGTGGCCTTGATGATCGCGCTCACCCATCCCGACGTCGACGTAGTCGGGATCGGCGTCGTGGCCGGCAACGTCCCACTCGAACTGGCGGTTCAGAACGCCCTGTACACGCGTGAGCTGTGCGGTCGGCTCGACGTCCCGGTGCACGCAGGGGAATCGACACCGATCGTGCTGGTGCTCGAGACGGCCCAGAATGTGCACGGGAACGATGGGATGGGCGATATCGGGCTGGCGCTGGCGGGGCGGGATCCCGATCCCGGACACGCCGTCGACGCCCTGTTGGCCGCCTCCCACGCCCATGCCGGCACGCTCACCCTCGTCACGCTCGGACCGCTGACCAACATCGCGCGTGCCCTGCAACGCGATCCGTCGCTCGTCGGGCGAGTCGGGCGAACGGTCGTGATGGGAGCCGTCGCCGATCACATCGGCAACGTCACGCCGGTCGCCGAGTACAACATGTGGGCCGACCCGCACGCCGTCCAGATCGTCCTGACGTCCGGGCTGGCCTGCGAGTTCGTGGGCTGGGACGTGTCGCGCACGTACGCCGTGATCGAGCCCGAGTTGGCCGCCGAGCTGCGGGCGATCGGCAGCGATCGAGCACGATGCTGCGTCGACATCAACGGCGTGGTCGCCGAGTTCTGCGCGACCGAGACCAAACTGGCCGGGTTCGACCTGCCCGATCCGATCGCCATGGCGTATGCGATCGACCCGCAGGTCGCGACCGAGACGCGTCGCCTCAACCTGCGCGTTGAAACCGACTCCGAGCTCACGCGCGGGATGGTGGTCATGGATGTCCTGGCCTTCACCGACCTGGCGCCGAACGCGCTCGTGGTCACCCACGCCGACCGTGGCCGGTTCATCGCCATGCTGCGAGCCGCACTCGCATGAGCGAGCGGGTCGCCCGTCGCGGCCAGCGCACGGGCGCTGTTCGGTGTGATCAGCTCGCCGTGCCTACCAGGGTGATCGAATAGCTCACCCGCAGCAGGAAGCTGGAGGGGTGTCGCACCGCAGTGTGGACCGCCAGCGTGACGTGATCACTGGCCGCGCCGGCATCGACGAGTTCGAATCCGTCCACCGCCCACCCGGGGTTGTCGGCCGCCGCATCCACGTCGGCGGCGGCGATCGCGACCGACGGCGCCCACTGGGCGGCGGTGAACGTGACCCCGACGGGGATCGCCGCCGTCGTGGTGCATTGCGCCCACTCCAGCCCGTCGCCGCCCTTGCAGGTGGTGATGAGCACACCGGTCAGCACGACCAAGTGCTGTCCATCGGCGAGTGCGGTTCGCACGACGTGCTGCGAGACGATCTTGTCGGCAGAGAGGGTGACGGTGTCGGCCATGAGTGGGCTCCTTGAAACGAGTTGGGTTGCGACAAGGCTGGTTGCACGCTGCGGGCTCACAGTACGCGATTCACGACGCGTTCGGGACAACGGCGGACGCGACGCGATCGGTAGCGTCGTCGAACGTGCCTCATATCAACGTGTCGGAACTCGAATATGCGCCGCCCGGTTCCGACTCGTTGTTCTTCGACGTCGGGTTCAGCGTGGCACCCGGCGAACACGCCGCGCTGATCGGCGTGAACGGTGTCGGCAAGAGCACGATCCTGCGGATCCTGGCCGGCGAACTGGAACCCGACGAAGGATCGTTCTCGATCGGCGGGACGATGCTGCGGATGACGCAGGACGTCGGCATGTCGGACCCCGACACCACCCTGCGCGAGATGCTGATCGAGGTCGCACCACCGGCACTTCGCAAGGCGGGCCGCGCCTTGGTCGCAGCCGAGCGGGCGATGATCGCCGGCGAAAGTGATGGTGTCGACTACGCCGAACGGCTCGGTGACTGGGGCGACCTCGGGGGCTACGAACTCGAGGGCCGGTGGGAAGCCGCCGCACAACGCAGTGTGAAGACTCAGGTCACCGACTTCGCCACGCGGCGGATCGGCGAGCTGAGCGGTGGTGAACGCAAACGACTCGTGCTCGACCTGCTGCTCACCAGCGGCGCCGATGTGCTGCTGCTCGACGAGCCCGACAACTACCTGGACGTGCCCACACGGGCGTGGCTGGAGGAGCAGATCCGAGCCTGCGCGTCGACGGTGCTGATGGTGAGCCACGACCGCACGCTGCTGTCGAACGTGGCCAACAAGGTGATCTGCATCGAGGGAGCCGGATGCTGGGTGCACGGTGGGTCGTACGCCACGTTCCCCGAGGTGCGCGCCAAGCGCCAGGAGAAGCTCGGTGACGATCTCGAGCGCTGGAACCAGGAGGAGCGCCGCCTGTTCCAGCACATGAAGATCATGAAGCAGCGCGCTGCGCAGAACTTCAAGAACGCCACCAAGGCCAACGCAGCCGAGACCCGCTGGGAGAAGTTCGTGAAGGCCGGCCCTCCCCCGCCGCCGGTGCCCGACCAACAGATCCTGGTCCGGCTCCGCGGTGCCGACTCGGCCCGGCGGGTGGTGCAGCTCACCGACGTGTCGATCGGCGACCTCTTCCTGCCGTTCAGCCATGAGGTGTACTTCGGCGAGCGGGTCGGGCTGATCGGGCCCAACGGAACCGGCAAGACCCACCTGCTGAATGCGTTGGCCGGGACAGCGACCGCCGACGCCGAGGTATCGGGCACGATCGGGTTCGGGCCGCGCACCACGGTCGGCATGTTCACGCAGGTGAACGACCGTCCCGAGTTCCGGGGCCGGACGTGTCTCGACATCGTGCGCGACCGTCGCTACGACGAGGAGCAGGCGATGAAGGCGCTCTCCCGGTACCGGATCGGCCGGCAGTCGCGCCAGGAGTTCCACACCCTGTCGGGTGGACAGAAGGCGCGGCTCGAGGTGCTGTGCCTGGAGCTCGACGGCCACAACGTGCTGCTGCTCGACGAGCCGACCGACAACCTCGATGTCGACTCGTCGGAAGCGCTCGAGCAGGCGCTCGACGGATTCGAAGGCACCGTGATCGCGGTCAGCCACGACCGTACGTTCCTGGCCCAGCTCGACCGGTTTCTGATGATCACCGACGACGGCGAGGTGTTCGCGATCCCCGACTACGACCTGGCGATGCAGGCGCTGGCCGACCCTCCACGAGCCGGCTCACTGCGCCTCGTGGAGCCGCTGACCTGAGCCTGGGCTACAACTGCTGCCAGGCACCGTCGCCCTCGAGCACGAAGTTCCACTCGATGTGGTTGCTCTCGAGCACGTTGGTGTGGGTGCCGCGTACCGTGACCGGGATGTGGGCAATGGGTCGTCGCGGATCGGATGTGTTCCTGTTGGTCGGGTTCCGGGTGACCAGATCGATGTCCATGTTCTGACCCCAGGTGAGATCGCAGGTCGGCACCGAGATCCAGATGTTGGGGATGAAGGCTCCACCGTTGCGGTAGGTCGCACCCCATTCCCAGAACAACTCGAACTTCACGTCGACGGCGGTGAACAGGCCGAGCGCGTTGGTTCGCACGTAGGTCCACGTGAGTTTGGTGGACTGGGCACCGACCAGCGCCGACCAGTCGTCGACCTCGGGCACGGCATTGGCGGTGTTCGACGAGATCTCCGACGAAGGAGCCCCGTCCTCGATCACCTTCCACGCAGCCGAGGCGGCATTGATGATGTGTTCCCAGCTCATGCGAACGCGTCTCCGTTCTCGTCGTCGCCCTCGATCGCCGCGACCTCGATCGTGCCCTCACCCTCGGGCGTGACCGCTCCCGAGGCGTCTTGCGTGCCGAAGTAGCGCTGCTTGTCCTCATCGGTCCACTGCGACCAACTGTTCGGGAAGCCCAGCGCCACCACCTCGGACGGCACATCACCGTCACCGGCGCCGTCTCCCCCGCCGCCGCCACCTGTGGTGTCACCGTACGGCTCGTTGTTGGTTCCCGGTTGCTCGGGTTCGCGTTGCTGCAGGCGCGACCAGGTCTCGTTGCCGATGATCCCGTCGACCTGTCCGCCGATCGCGGCCTGGAACGACTCGACGGCGCGCGCCATGTCGGGTCCGAAGCGCCCGTCGATCTCGCCGGTGTAGTGGCCCGCGCCAGCGAGCAGGCGTTGGGCCTCAGCGACCCAGCCCGACACGTCGACGTCGCCCTCGTACAGGGTTGGTTCGTCTGCCATCTGCCCTCCCTTGCCTCGTGTGAGAACTCGATCGTGACGGACCGGGATCCGACGTCGTAGGTGCGTACGGGCAAGCGATCGGGCGATCACACGCCGCTCACCTCGACCAGCGGGTCGACGCGTCGTGCCGGCGGCGTGAGATCGGCAACAGTCGAGGCGCGGATCGTGCGGCCTCCGAACCGGCGTCCGCAGACGCCGCGTCGTCGGTTCAGCCGGCGAGGCGTGCGGCGATCGCCGCACCGACCTCGGTGGTGCTCCCGCTGACCGGTACCGCGCATGCCGCCCGGATCCGGTTGGCGGCCGCGGACTCGCCGAGGAAGTCGAGCATCAGCGCCGCCGACAGGATGGCCGCTGTCGGATTGGCCTTGTTCTGGCCGGCGATGTCGGGCGCCGAACCGTGCACCGGCTCGAACATCGATGGTCCGGTGCGAGCCGGGTTCAAGTTGGCCGACGACGCAAGCCCGATCCCGCCCGACACCGCCCCACCCAGATCGGTGAGGATGTCACCGAACAGGTTGTCGGTCACGACCACGTCGTAGCGATGCGGATCCTGCACGAAGTAGATGCACGCCGCGTCGACGTGGTTGTAGGCCGTCGACACGTCGGGGAACTCGGCCGCGACCTCGTTGAACGTGCGCTCCCAGAGGTTGCCGGCGAACGTGAGCACGTTGGTCTTGTGCACCAACGTGACGTGCTTGCGCTCGCGCTCCTGCGCTAGACCGAAGGCGTAGCGAACGCACCGTTCGACGCCCATCCGGGTGTTGACCGAGCCCTGTGTGGCGACCTCGTTCGGGGTGCCCTTGCGGAGCACCCCTCCCTCGCCGACGTACGGACCCTCGGTATTCTCGCGGATCACGACGAAGTCGTGCGGGTGATCGTGACCGGGCGCCGTGCCGCTGAAGGGGCGCTGGTTCACGTACAGATCGAGTTCGAATCGCATCTTGAGCAGCAGGCCACGCTCGATCACGCCGGGCGGCACGTCCGGGGTGCCCACCGCGCCCAGCAGGATCGCGTCGAACCCCCGCAGCGCGTCGAGCGTGCTGTCACTCAGCACCTCTCCGTCGCGCAGGTAGCGCGCGCCGCCCAGATCGAACGACTCGGTGTCGAGCTCGACGCCCGCCGCAGCGATCACCGCCAATGCCTGGTCGGTCACCTCCGGCCCGATCCCGTCGCCCCCGATGACTGCAATCCTGTGTGCCATACGGTTCCCGAATCTAGGCCGACGCGAGCGATTGGGCCCAGACCTGCTGGATTTCGTACCGATGTCGGAGTCGCCCGCTTGCTCGCGCCGACACGATCAAAGCCGGCTGGGGTCCACCGCTGATCGGCGAGGTCGGGCAACCGTCCCGATCGACGACCGTCGGGTGAGCGATCGCTGTGAGTGTCGGCGCGGCCTTTTCCGAGACGACCGGCAACCGATCGATCTCGTGGCCGTCTCGCCCACCGGACGTCAGGGACCGACAACCATTGGCCGCCTCGCGAGTGGGTTCGATAGCGTTGCCGCTCTATGGCGACCCATCACCTGTCCCGAGCCGCCTACGACCGCCTGCAGGCCGAGTTCGAAGACCTCACCACGCGCGGGCGGATCGACGTGGCCAACAAGATCGAACGCGCCCGCGAGGAAGGCGACCTCAAGGAGAACGCCGGTTACCACGCAGCCAAGGACGAGCAGGGCCACATGGAAGGGCGGATCCGGCAACTCGAGCACATGCTGGAGAACGCAGAGATCGTGGAGAACCAGTTCGTGTACACGATCGTGTACGACGGCGATGCTCCCGACATGGCCGAGCGCTACGTGGTCGGGCACATGGAGGAGCACGTCGAGGGAGCCGACGTGATCAGCGCCTCGAGCCCGCTCGGCGGTGCGCTGCAAGGGGCAGTCGCCGGCCAGCGGGTCACCTACGAGGCCCCCAACGGGGTGCTCGCCGTCACGGTGCTCAACGTCGAGCCGCTCTGATCGGGCGGTCGATGTGACCGCCTCGCCCACCCGTGATGCGATCGCGGCGAGCGAACGCGAGATCGAACTGGACGGGCTCGGACCGCTCGTCGTGCGTGACTTCGCCGGTCCACCCGGTGCCCCCGCACTGATTTTGCTGCACGGCTGGACCGCCACTGCCGACCTCAACTTCTCGACGTGCTATCGGGCCCTTTCGCAACGATGGCGGGTGGTGGCCTACGACCACCGCGGGCACGGGCGCGGGCTGCGGACGCGCCGCCAGTTCCGGCTGACCGACTGTGCCGACGATGCGGTGCGCGTGGCCGACGCGTTGGGTATCGACGGCTTCGTGCCGATCGGCTACTCGATGGGAGGCCCGATCGCCCAACTCGTCTGGCGCCGGCACCGTGACCGGGTCGAGGGGCTCGTGCTGTGCGCCACCGCGCCGTACTTCGCCGGACGCCGACCCGAACGGCTGTCGTTCATGGGGTTGACCGGACTCGCTGCGATGGCGCGCTTCACCCCCGCTCAGGCACGGTCCTGGATCACCGACCAGGTCTACCTGCAGCGCAAAGGCAAGACCTGGGACGACTGGGCGGTGGAGCAGATCGCCACCCATGACTGGCGCATGGTGCTCGAGGCCGGGAGGGCGATCGGCGAGTTCTCGTCGACCGACTGGGTCTCCGACATCGACGTGCCGACGTCGGTCGTCATCACGACTCGCGACCAGGTGGTGCCGCCCCGACGCCAGGCCAAGCTGTTCGACGCGATCGTCGGCGCCGAGCCGTTCAGGGTGTACGGCGGCCACGATGCTGTGGTGGTCGCGGCCTCCAGTTTCGTGCCGCAACTGGTGCGTGCGGTCGAGTCGGTGTGCACCCGCGCCGCGATTTCGTAACACTTCTGTAATATAGAGCGTGCTGACTGCCGGCCGGACGGGCTTCGTGGCAACTGGCAATCCCCCATCCAACCCAGGAGGTTGCACATGCTCAGCATTCGAACCACATCCGCGTCCCGATCCCGTTGGGCGGCGATCGGCGCCGCCGTCGCCGTGTCACTCGGAGCGGGAGGGCTCGGCCTGGCGGCCGCCACCGGACCCGACGGAGCGGTCGCCTTCGTCCCCATCACGCCGTGCCGTTTGATCGACACCCGACCCGGCATCGACACCGTCGGCGCACGAGCCACGCCGCTCGGCAAGGCCGAGACGATCACGCTCGGCGCACACGGCGCCAACGGTGATTGCGCCGGGATTCCCTCCGGGGCCACCGGCTTGTCGCTCAACGTCACCACGACCAATGCCAGCAAGCCGACGTTCCTCACGATCTGGCCCGCTGACGCCTCCCGCCCGACGGCCTCCAGCCTCAACCCGCAGGGTGGCGAGCCGGCTCGGCCGAACGCAGTCACGACCAAGTTGTCGCCGACCGGACAGTTCAGCATGTACAACCTGGACGGAACGGTCAATGTGATCGTCGACGTGAACGGCTACTACATCGATCACGACCATGACGACCGCACGCTGCCGACGGTCGCCGCCGGATCGATCGGCGCCGATGCAACGATCGGCGGGGCGAGCGGCGTCGCCGCCGTCGCCGCCAGTGCAACCGGCGTGTACCAGATCACCCTCGCGGCCGGGGCCTACGTTCCGGCGCAGATGGTCGCCACGGTCACCAGCGCGTGCGCCGGCGTGACGGCGTCGGTGACGGTGGGGACCGGTGACGCACTCCAGGTCGATCTCGTCGATGAGGCGGGCGCACCGGCCGCCTGCGGTTTCTCGTTCACCGTGACGGCGCTGCCGGCGCCGACCACGACCACCACGAGCACGACCACCAGCACGACGACGGTCGCCCCGACCAGCACGAGCACGACCACGAGCACGACGACCGCGGCGCCGTGACCTGACCACGGATCCGGCGGCGGGGTGGCCCGGTCTCCACCCCGTCGCCGTGCCGGTCCTCGCACGACGGTCGTTACCCTGCAAGCGATGCGGCGAAGTTGGATCGGACGGTCGGCCAAGGTCGCCAAGCTGGGTGCCAAGGTCGGCGCCGGGTACGCCTCGACCGCCGCCCGCAAGGCATTCGCGTCTGCGGAGCGTCGTGTCGAACTGGACGAACGACGCCAGCTGCGCACCGCCGAGGCGGTGGCCGCCGAGCTGGGCCAGATGAAGGGCGCCCTGATGAAGCTCGGGCAAATGGCGAGCTACCTCGACGAGGGTCTGCCCGAACCGGTTCGGATGGCGCTCGCTCAATTGCGTACCGGTGCCCCGCCGATGTCAGCCGAGTTGGCGGCGGGGGTCGTCGAACGCGAGCTCGGCGCCCCGCCCGAGCAGGTCTTCATCGAATGGGACCCGAGACCGATCGCGGCGGCGTCGATCGGCCAGGTCCACCGAGCCCTCGTGCTCGACCCCGACACCGGGCTGGAGCGAGCGGTCGCCGTCAAGGTCCAGTACCCGGGCGTCGACGCGGCGATCGAAGCCGACCTGCGCAACGCCGACATGCTCGGCATGTTGCTCAAGCAGGGGTTCGGCGGGCTCGACCCCGACGAGATGGTCGCCGAGATCAAGGAACGATTGGTCGAGGAGCTCGACTACCGCCGCGAGGCGCGCAACCAGACCGAGTTCGCCGCATTCTTCCGTGGCCACCCGTACGTCAACGTGCCCGATGTGCTCCCGGCATTCTCGACCGGCCGCGTCCTGACGTCGGAGTTGGTCAATGGGTCGACCTGGGAGGAGTTGCTCACCTGGGACCAGCACCAGCGCGACCTGGCGGGCGAGACGATCTTCCGATTCGTGTTCCGCAGCCTGTACCGGATGCAGGCCTTCAACGGCGACCCGCACCCCGGGAACTATCTCTTCCACGGCGACGGCCGTGTGACCTTCCTCGACTTCGGGCTGGTCAAGCATTTCAACGACGACGAGATCGACATCTTCAAGTCGATGGTCCGGGCCGCCGCCGTCGATCACGACGCGGCCGAGTTCCGCTCGATCGTCGAGCGCGCCGGCATGCTCCGCGCCGATGCGCCGGTGACCACCGACGCCGTCGGCGAGTACTTCTCGCAGTTCTACGAACCGGTCAGAGTCGATCGTGACATGACGTGGTCGGGTGAGTACGCCAGCAGCATCGTGCGCCACACATTCGACCGATCCAGCCCGATCTCCCAATACGCGACCGTGCCGAGAGCGTTCGTCTTCATCCAACGCATCAACCTCGGCCTGTACGCGCTGTTGGGCGAGCTGCGTGCGTCCGGGAACTACCGCAAGATCGCCGAGGAACTCTGGCCGTTCGTCGACGCCGGACCGTCGACACCGCTCGGTCGTGCCGAGGCGGCGTGGCTCGCCGGTGACGACGTCGACGTCGATTGATCTCCTAACGTCGCCGGGATGCGGCTGCCTCGTCCAACGCTCACGATCGCCGCTGCGGTCGCACTCGCAGCCTGCTCGGCCGGCGGCGATGCCTCGCCCGGCGCGATCGCCTCCACCCCCACGTCGAACGCCACGTCGACCCCCGCATCGACGCCGACGACGGCTTCGGACGTGCCGGAGACCAGCCGCGTGACGTTCCCCGAGACCTCGTCGACGGAGTGTGAGGACGTCCCCGACGCTGCCGACTACCCCGCCGACCGTCCGCCCCGCGCGTTCCGGCCGTGCGCGCTCCCGGTCGACCTGGAGATCCACACCATCCGACCGGGAATCGGTCGCCCGGCCACCGCCGGTGACACGGTGATCGTCGATTACACCGGAATCCGCTCGATCGACGGTGAGCTGTTCGACACGAGCTACCTGCGAGACGTGCCGCTCGACTTTCCGATCGGGCGCGGCGGGGTGATCGAGGGCTGGGACGTGGGCCTGATCGGAGCGCAAGCCGGGTCGCTCGTCAAGCTCGACATCCCGGCCGACATGGCGTACGGCAGCGCCCCGCCGGACGACGTGATCCAGCCCGACGATCCGCTGACCTTCGTCGTGGAGGTGCGCGCCGTGATCGCACCGGTCACCGAGGCCGACGCCCCGCTCGATCTCGTGTTGACGCCGTCTTCAGGGGCGACAGAACTCGGGGTCGTCGACGCCCGGACCGGAGACGGTGCCACCGTCGAACCGGGCGACACGGCGGTCGTCCACATGCTGTTGGTCCGCGGCGACAACCAGGTGGTGTTGTTCAACACGTGGGAGCGTCGCGACCCACTGCAGGTCATCATTGCCGATGGCGAGGGACTGCCCGGCTTGCTCGCCGGCCTGCCAGGGGCCCGGGTGGGTGGGCGCAGGATCCTCACCATCCCGCCCGACCTGGCATTCGGGCCCGAGGGAGACGCCGACCTCGGCCTCCCACCCGGCGTCGACCTGCTGATCGTGGCCGACGTCGTCGGCGTGTACTGACTCGAGTGTTCAACGCAGTCCGGTCGCGACCGACAACGTCGGAGAGCAGCCGACCCGGGTCAAGGGGTGACGGGCACCTCAGAGCACGATCTCGAGGTCGAGTCCGAGATCCAACACCCGAGCGGAATGGGTGAGCTCGCCGACCGCGATGTAATCGACACCGGTTGCGCCGACCGCAGCCGCCACATCCAGCGTCAGCCCGCCACTCGCTTCGATCCGGACCGCGGGTGCATGAGCATCACGGTAGGCGACGGCAGCACGCATGTTTTCGGTGTCGAAGTTGTCGATCAGCACCTCATCGGCGCCGGCCGCGATCGCTTCCGCCAACCCGTCCAGCGAGTCGACCTCGATCTCGACCGGGATCGTGCCCTCCAGGGCGCGCACCGCGGCGTAGGCGGCGGCCACTCCCCCGGCGGCGGCGACGTGGTTGTCCTTGACCAGCGCCATGTCGCTCAAGCCGAACCGATGGTTGGCGCCACCCCCGCAGCGCACGGCGTACTTCTCCAGTGCTCGCAGCCCGGGGGTGGTCTTGCGCGTGTCGCGCACGGTCGCCGGCGTGCCCTCGAGTTCGTCGGCCCACCGCCTGGTCAGCGTGGCCACACCCGACAGATGACACATCAGGTTGAGGGCGGAACGTTCGGCGGTCAGCAGCAGGCGCGTGGGCGCAGTCACACGTGCCACCTGCTGCCCCGGCTCGACGCGATCACCGTCGGCAGCCAGATACTGGAAGTCGCTGGCGGCGTCACCGCACACGGCGTCGATCACCGCAGCGGCGATCGCCAGCCCCGCCACCACGCCTGGCCGGCGGGCTCCGAATGTGGCGATGCTGCGCTGATCGCCCGGGATCGTGGCGACGGAGGTGATGTCGTCCCCGCCCATCAGATCCTCCCGGACCGCCATCCGCACGATCGACGCCACATGATCCGGATCGAGCCCACCCTCAAGCAGTCGGTCACGGGTGTCGGTCGAGATCGGGTGGAACACGAACATCGTCGAGACAGTAGCCACTCGATCCGGGATCGATGGCGGGCGAGTCGCCATCTGCCCGTCACGCCGACGATCCCCTCAGATGGGCGCTGACCCTCCGGTAGCTTTGCGAACCGTGCACCTTGCCCAGATCAACATCGGCACCCTGGTGGCCGCACCGGGAGACCCGTCGGTCGCCGAGTTCATGGACAATCTCGACCGCATCAACGCACTGGCGGACACTGCCCCCGGGTTCGTGTGGCGGCTCCAGACCCCAGCCGGGAATGCCACCGACATCCACGTCTTCGACAACCCGCTCGAGATCCTGAACATGAGCGTGTGGGAGTCGGTCGAGCAGCTCAAGGCCTACGTGTACCGCTCCGACCACGTCGAGTTCTTCCGTCGCCGGGCGGCGTGGTTCGAAGCGGACGCCAAACGGGTGGCGTTGTGGCACGTCGCTCCCGGTGCGCTCCCCGACGTCGACGAGGGGGTCCGCCGGGTTCGGTTCCAGGAGGCGCACGGGCCCTCTCCGTACTCGTTCGGGTTCTCGCGTGTGCCGGAACCACTCACGTTCGAGGTCACCGACCTGGCGGACGCGGCAACCACCGACCTCGTGTCGAGGTTGAATGAAGAGCTTGCAGCGGTCGCCGTGGAGCCGGACGAGAACCATTTCGCACTCACCACGGCCGAGGTCACCGGATCCAACGGTCTGATGCTGCGCGCCCGGTTGGACGGTGCGCTGGTCGGTTGTGGTGCCGTGCGCCGGATCGAGCCGACGGTCGGCGAGATCAAGCGCATGTTCGTGGATCGCTCGGCGCGCAGGAACAAGATCGGCGCTGCGGTCCTGGATCAGCTGGAACTGGGCGCCACCCGGCTGGGCATGACCGAGGTCAAGCTCGAAACCGGCCCCCGCCAACCGGAAGCGGTGGCGATGTACGAACGCGCCGGTTACGCGCGCTGCGAGCCGTGGGGCGAATACCTGCTGACCCCCACGACCAGCCTGTGCTACTCGAAGCCGCTGGGCTGAGGACGAGCGAAGCGCTGCGTCACACGTGCGGGATGCCCGTGACGGCGATCCCACCGTCGATCGTGAGTCGCACGTCCAGATGCGTGAGCCACTCGTCTCGGCGTTCCGGATAGTCCTCCCGCCGATGGCAGCCACGGCTCTCGGTCCTGGCCGAGCGCGGTGGACGCCACGACCGCCGCCACCGTGAGCATGTTGGTGGCCTCCCACGACGCACGCGAACCGACCACGCCCACCGACGCCGTGGTCGCCAGCGACTCCAACTGGCCGATCGCCGCCTGCATCCCCTCCGGTGTGCGCAACACCCCGACCTGGCTCGACATCACCGAGCGGATCTGGACGCGTTGGGCGGGGTTGCGCAGCGGCGCATCGAACGCTCGCCCTGCGTCGCCCGCAGCCGCCACACGGTCGGGCAACGTCGTCTTGAGGGCATGTCCGAGACGGGTTCCGGCGACGACACCCTCGGTGAGACTGTTCGAGGCCAGACGATTGGCGCCGTGAACTCCGGTGCAGGCGACCTCGCCGATCGCGAACAGGCCAGGCATCTCGGTCACGCCGTCGAGGTCGGCGGGCACGCCACCGCAGACGTAGTGCGCCGCAGGGGCGACGGGAATCCGCTGGCGCGCCGGATCGATGCCGGCCTTCTTGCAGGCGGCGGTGATCGACGGGAAGCGCTCGTAGAACTCCTCCCCCATGTGTGTGGCGTCGAGGAACACGTGGTCACCGATCCCGCCAGGCGCCTCGGCCATCCGGCGGCTGATCGCGGAGGCCACGACATCGCGTGGCGCAAGGTCTTCGAGCGGGTGAACACCCGCCATCACGCGCTTGCCCGCACCGTCGTACAGGATCGCCCCTTCGCCACGCACGGCTTCGGACACGAGCGCCTGCTGACCGCGCGAGTCGGGGCCGATCCACAACACCGACGGATGGAACTGGACGAACTCGACGTCGCGTGCGGCGAGGCCGGCGCGCAGGGCGAGCGCCAGCCCGTCGCCGGTCACGGCCGGCGGGTTGGAGGTGGAGGCGAACACCTGGCCGTAGCCACCCGTCGCGATCACGACCGCTCGGGCGTGGACGACGCCGACCGACTCGATCGAGCCGGTCTCGTCGATGATCGCCACTCGCACCCCAGCGGCCTGACGACGCCCCTCGGCGTTGCGGGCCGTCACGAGGTCGAGCGCGAACGCGTGCTCCATCAGTTCGACGCCGGCGGCGAGGGCTGCGGCATCGAGCGTGCGCTGGACTTCGGCGCCGGACTGGTCTCCGCCACTGTGGACGATCCTGCGGTGTGAGTGTCCGCCCTCCATCGCGAGCGCCATCTCGCCCGACTCGTCGGGGTCGAACATCGCTCCCAGTTCGATCAGCTTGCGGATCGCCACGGGCGCTTCGGCGGCCAGTGTGCGCACGGCGGCCTCGTTGCAGAGTCCGGCACCCGCTTCGAGTGTGTCGCGGACATGATCCTCGATCGAGTCGATGGGGTCCAACACTGCTGCCAGCCCGCCCTGCGCCCAGGCGGTCGAGCCGCTCGCCAGCACGTCCTTGGTGACGACCAGCACACTGCGTTCGGGCCGCATCGCCAGTGCCGCCGCCAGACCCGATGCCCCGGACCCGAGGATCACGACATCGACCTCGCGATCCCAGGTGGCTGCTGGTGCGGCGAGCTTGGAAGGAAGCGTGAATGACATGGGTGCTCCTCGTGTGGGGTCGGCGCGACTCAGTGCCCGTGGTGTTCGAGCTCGTGCACCACGGCGGTCTCGGTCGTCCTCATTGCAGGCGAACCATAGACGGCACAGTTCCACAGACGAGGACTGCATGCCCTGCGCGCGGCATCTGACCAGGGCATTTCGTTGTCAGAACGCTGCAATCGAGGCTCGCGACAGTGCTCACGGCGGGGCATCGGCACCGCACACGACGAAGGAGATGAATCAATGACGACCACTTCAACTGCAACCACCCATGGGCGGCGACGCCGCACGTGCCTCGCAGCGACCGCATGCGTGATGGCGGCGACCACCCTGGTCGGGTTCGCCGACACATCGCACGCAGCGGACTCGCCCAACATCCAGGTCGCTGGTGTACAGATCCCGCTCGATCCCGCAAACGGCGTGTTCGAGATGACCGGAGATCTCGTCGGTACCTGGTACACGACCGCCTTCGAACTGGGTGTCGTTACGAAGTCGGGCGTGGTCACCGGCACCGGCTCGGAGCTGTTCGTCGGGTGCTACGACGCCGACCACGACGCGGCCTGCACCGGCAGCGACCCGACCGGAGCGATCACGTTCTCGTTCGAGTACTCCGCTCGGTTCGACCCTGCGACCGGTGCATTGCTGCACGGCCGCTGCCACCATCCGGTCACCGGCGGCAGCGGTGACTTCGCCGCTGCCCGAGGCGTGCTCGGCTTCCACGACGACCCGTCGGGATGCTCGTTCTACAAGGGTCACCTGAGCTGGTAGCAGGTCGGCGGGGTTCCGCTAACCCGGAACTCCGCCGTACTCGCCCTTGCTATGGTCCCGAGTTCGATGTCCACGCAGTTTCATGTGCTGGGACCGGTCGAGGCGACGGTCGCGGGTCGTGCTGTCTATCTGGGCGGGCGTCAACAGCGACGGCTGCTGGCTGTGTTCGTCAGCGAGCTCGGCCGGATGGTCACCGTCGACCGGCTTGCGGAGATCCACTTCCCGGATGATCCCGACAGTGCCAGTTCGCGCGCCAGTGTGCGCACGTACGTTTCGCGCCTACGGTCAGCGATCGGCGACGACAGGATCGTCACCCGCGATCAGGGGTATCTGCTGGCCGCAGGACCCGAGGAGACCGACGCGGCAACGTTCGAGGTGCTGTTGGGCGAGGCGCGTACGGCAGCACCGCCGGAAGCGATCGCGTTGTACGACGCGGCGCTGGCACTGTGGAACGGGCCGGCCTATGGCGAGTTCGGTTCCGAGTGGTGGGCCCTCCCCGAAGCCGCCCGGTTGGAGGAACTCCGCCTCGTCGCTCACGAACGGCGAATCGACACCGTCGTCGCACTCGGCGACGATGGGGACGCGGTGGCCGACCTCGAACGCTTGATCCTCGTCAATCCGCTGCGTGAACGTTTCGTCGCTCAGTTGATGGCAGCGCTCCATCGAAGCGGGCGGCAGGCCGAAGCGCTACGGGCTTACGCTCAGTTTCGTTCTCGACTGATCGAGGCATCCGGTATCGATCCGTCGCCACGCGTGGTCGAACTCGAACGTGCGATCGCGTTCGGCGAAGCCGTGTCGGTCGACGGCCGTCGGCATCGCGGTTACGAGTTCGGGGCGATGATCGGCCAAGGAGCGACGGGCGCGGTGTTCCGATCGCGACAACCAGGCGTCGGCCGCGACGTCGCCGTCAAGACGATCCGCCGCGAGTTGGCAGGCGATCCGGCGTTCATCCGGCGGTTCGAAGCCGAAGCCCAGCGGCTGGCCAGGATCGAGCATCCCCACGTCGTGCCGCTCTACGACTTCTGGCGCGACGCAACCGGCGCGTACCTCGTGTTCCGCTTCGTCAAAGGGGGGTCGATCGAACGGTCGATCGTTGCTGGGGGATCATGGCCGATCGACCGGGCCGACCGCCTGGTGCACGACATCGGGGGGGCGCTGATCGCGACACACGCGGCTGGCATCGCCCACCGCGACATCTCCACGACCAACATCCTGCAGGACGAAACCGGCAATCTGTATCTCAGCGACTTCGGCATCAGCACCGGCCCCGACGACCGTTCGTTCGACCAAGATGTCCGGACCGACGTCGCAGATCTGGCCAGGGTCGTCGTCGATGTGCTCGTTGGAGGCCGTTCAGCTGTCAACTCTGCGGTCCAGGATGGGCACCTACGGACGCCGCAGGACTGGGCGTCAGAGCGTCTGGACCAGGTGCCTGAGGCGTTGCTGGGTGTCTTGCAGCGCGCCACGCGTCCACCACGGTCTGCCTCGGAGCGACAGCCTCCCGTGTCGCCGGCCGGATACAACTCGGTAGCCGAGTTCCTCGTGGATTGGCGCACCGCGCTTCCACGGAGTGCGATCACGACCACTCAGGAGATCGACCCCGGCATCGATGCCGCCCACACCCTGAATGAACGCGAACGTCAACGGGTCAATCCCTACAAAGGGCTCCGGGCGTTCCGTGAGTCCGACGCGGCCGAGTTCTTCGGCCGCGACAGCGCCGTGGACGAACTGGCCGACGCGATCGCCGAGCAAACATTCGTCGTTCTCGTCGGATCGTCCGGCTCAGGTAAGAGTTCGCTGGTCCACGCCGGGCTGCTGCCAAGGTTGCGCGCTCGACCTGACACGTACGCAGTCTCGCTCACTCCAGGAACGGACCCGACGAAACACCTGATCGAGGCGATCGGCGAGTTGGCGATCGCCGGGCCGGACGCCGACGGCGACGGCGACAGTGCGAACGCCGTCTCCGACGAGCAGATCGCCCGGCGTATTCGGTCGGCAGTGGAACGCGTGCCCGACGGTGACCTCGTCATCGTCGTCGACCAGATCGAGGAGATCTGGACCGTGTGCGACGACGATGCGCGCACCGACTTCCTGCGCCACCTCACGGCGCTCGTCGATCAGCCGGCCGATCGAGTTCGGGTTCTCGTGAGCCTGCGTGCCGACTTCTTCGACCGGCTGCTCAACGAGCCGTTGACCGGTTGGCGGGCCCGCGCCAGCACGATCGGTGTGACGCCGATGACAGCAACGGAGCTGCACGACGCGATCGTCCAACCGGCCGCCCAGGTTGGCGTGACGATCGAGGATCGGCTCGTCACTCGGATCGTGTCCGAGTTGGGAAGCGGCACGCCGGGCCTGCCCCTGTTGCAGTTCGCCCTGTCCGAACTGTACGAACACCGCTCGACCACCACGATCGGCGAGTCGGACTACCTCGCAATCGGTGGGATCGGGGGCGCACTGGCGCGCACCGCGGAGGCTCTCTTTGAGTCACTCGACAGCGCCGCCCAACACGATGCGGCCGAACTGTTCACGCGCCTGGTGGTCGTCGGCGAGGACCACCAGGCGCTGTTGCGCCGGCGTCTCCGGCTCGGGGCGACAAGGGCGATCGACGCCTCGCTGATCGAGGACTGGGTGAACGCCCGGCTGCTGGCGTTCGATCACGACCCGATCACCCGCGAGCCGATGGTCGAGGTCGCCCACGAAGCCCTGTTCGAGCAGTGGCCCCGTTTGCGGGAATGGATCCACAGCGAGCGGGCATGGTTCCAGATACGCGGCGGCTTGACCGACGCCGCCGCCGGTTGGGAGCAGTCGCAGCGAGAGCCGACTGAGCTCTATCACGGTTCACGACTTGAGCGAGCGCTCGAGATGGCGGACAAACACCCCGGTTCGCTGACGGCCGACGAACGTGCGTTTCTCGATGCATCGGTTGAGCGTCGCGACGCGGAGGCAAACCGTACCAAGCGCGAGAACCGCCGGCTGCGTCGACTCGTCGCCGCCGTCGGCATCGTGTTGGCGATCGCACTGGTCGCCGGCGCAGTGGCGGCGCTGCAACGTCGCTCTGCCCAGAACGAGGCGCATCGAGCCGAAACCAGCCGGTTGATGGCGAGTGCTGGATCCGCAGCGGTCACCGACACGCCCGTGGCGGCGTTGCTGGCATTGGAGGCCAGACGCCGCGGCGATGCCGACGAGGGCCAGTGGGCAACGGTCGCCCAGCGCGTGCTGACGGCGAAGCCGTCGTTCCTCGGATCGTTCCCGACCGTCGGCGATTACGTGCTCAATGAGGACGCGTCAGTCATGCTGGCGCGGACCGCATTCGGACTCGAGGCGTACAGCACCGACGATCATACGTTGTTGGCGCGCGTGGATCACGAGATCGTTGGCGGGCTCAGTGGTCGCGGTGTGGCGGTGAGCGCCGACGGGGTCGTGATCGAGACCGCTGGTGATGATGAAATCTGGCGTCACCAACTCCCCGACCTGATGCGGATCGGCGAGCCGATCCGGACACCGGGCAACGTCCGGGCATTGGCCATGAGCTCAACCGGGGTCGCGGCTTCTGCCCACCCCGACGGATTGATCGTCTTCTGGGATCCCCACACCGGGCAGGAGCTCCGGCGTCTGGAGATTGATGGCGAGGTGTTCCGGCTCGATCTCGCCGATGACGGCGGACGGTTGGCTGTGGCCACGCAGGACCAAACGGTCGTCTACCGAGTGTCCGACCTGAGCCCGGCCGGCCCACCGCTGGTGGGTACGTTCGTCGACGTCTCGATCTCGCCCGACGGAGCACGCGTGGCGATCCCGCATCTCTTCGTCACCGACATTTTCGACGTTGCCTCCGGAGAACTGATGTCCTCGGTCATGTTCGGCGCCGGCGCTCGATGGCTCGACAACGACCGGCTCGTCGTGTCCACCGGACTGAAACTCGAGGTGTTCGACGCCGCGACCGGGAACAAGCAGTTCGAGGTGATCACGACGTGCGGGTGCGATCTCGACGTCAGTTCCGACGGCCGCACGGCGGTCACGGGTCTCGATGCCCCGGCGCTGTACTCACTCGATGGCCGCCAGTTGCTGGCCGAGCCGATCGTCGCCACCCCTGAGTCGGCGACCGGGATCGACCGTTTGACGGTCAGCCCGACGCACGAGACGATCGCCGTCTCGCAGGCGTTCGGGGGCGCGATCGTGTACCGCCGGGACGGCGACTCCTGGACTGCTGTGCGCGAGTTTGCGGCGCCCGCAAGCGCGATCGTCGTCGACGATTCGCAGTTGCTCGTCACGCGCGGCGACGTTCCCGTGGCCGACGTGGTCGACACCGTCAGCGGCGAAGTGCGGTGGTCGGTCGAGCTCGACCCCAACGCCACGTTCTGGGTCGACGTCGACTCGAACCGGCGATGGATCGCGTTCCAGCGGTTCGACGGCGCTGTGGTCGTCCGTGACTATCGAACCGGCGAGGTGGTCGCCGAACTGTCCGAGCTCGTCGACCTGATCGAAGGCAACGACATGCCGTTCATCGACTGGTCGATGGGTCCGAGCTTCAGCCCCGACGGCTCGCGCTTGGCGGCTTCGACATGGAGCGGCGCGGCGGTCGGATGGCGAACCGACACCTGGGAGGCGACCCGCCTGCGCTACGCCGGAGCCTATGTGAACGGTGCCTCGCGCCCGGTGTTCGACCCGACGGGCAGATACGTCGCGGCGAGTGCGGGCCGGCGGGCGATGTCGCTGTTCGACGCCACGACGTTCGAACCCGTGAAAGACTTGCCCCTACCGGTGCAGGGACTCCCCATGAGCGCCAGTTTCAACGCCGACGGCTCCCGCCTCGCCGTGACCCTCGACACTGCGTTCACGGTCGTGCTCGATGTCGAAACGGGTCGCCAGATCGGCGCTCCGCTGCGAACCAACTATCTGGGTGCCTTACAGTTCCTTTCCGACGGAAGACTGGCGGCGTCCGACAGTGCGACCGACAATGTGCTGGTCTGGAACACCGACCCCGACACCATGCAGAACCGCCTGTGCGCAGCGGCGGGCCGAAACCTGACCCGTGACGAGTGGAGCAGCTTCGGGCCATCAGGCGAGCCGTACCGTCTCACGTGCCCACAGTTCGCCGAACCCCCGGGCGACCCCACGTTGTCGCTTGACCTCCTGCCGACCTGACCCTCGACCGCTCATCGTCAGCCGGGTTCAGCGATGGCGTTTCCTTCGAGGCGGGGCAGGATACGACTCAGTGCCCGGTCGGCGAGGGCGAGCCGATCGCGATCATGCGCTCCACGCTCAGACGCGCCTTGTCGATCGTGGCCCGATCGACGTTCACCTCGTCGGTGCCGTCGCGCAGCGACCGCAACAGCTTGGCGGGGGTGATCATCTTCATGTACTTGCAGACCGCCGCCCGGTTGACCGGCACGAACTCGGTGACCTGATTGACCTTGTCGAGCTGATGCAACATCCCGGTCTCGGTGGCGACCAACACCCGCCGGGCGGTCGTCTCCCGGGCGGCGGCGACCATCCCGCTCGTCGACAGGATCTTCGTGCGCTCGGCCGGCACCACACCGGATGCGGCGAGGTACAGGGCGCTGGTCGCGCATCCACACTCCGGGTGGATGAACAACTCGGCCTCCGGCTCAGCCTCGACCTGCGCCTTCAGGTCGGCGCCGTTGATGCCCGCGTGGACATGGCATTCGCCGAGCCAGATGTGCATGTTGTCGCGTTGCAGGATGCGCTGCACGTGTGCCCCGAGGAACTGGTCCGGGCAGAACAGCACCGTGCGGTCCTCCGGAATCGATGCCACGACCTCGACGGCGTTACCCGACGTGCAGCAGATGTCGGTCTCGGCCTTCACGGCGGCCGTGGTGTTGACGTAGCTCACCACGACGGCGCCGGGGTACTCGGCTTTCCATGCCCGGAGCTGATCGGCGGTGATCGTCTCGGCGAGCGAGCAACCGGCGCGTTCGTCGGGGATCAGCACCGTCTTGTCGGGGCTCAGGATCTTGGCCGTCTCGGCCATGAAATGCACCCCGCAGAAGATGATCGTGGACTGCGTGGCTTCTGCCGCTACCCGCGACAGGCCCAGCGAGTCGCCCGTGTGGTGGGCGATGTCCTGGATCTCGGGGAGCTGGTAGTTGTGGGCCAGGATCACGGCATCGCGTTCCTCGGCCAGCCGTCGAACCTGTTCACGCCAGTCGCTGGGAAGCAGTTCCACCTCGGTCGCTGTCATGCCGGCACCCTACTTCCGGTGCCGCCCGCACACGATCGGGGAGCACCCGATGGACACAGGAGGCAGCCCGCGTGCGGCCAGTCCAGTGGGAGTGCCAACATGTCGACGTGCGGCGACGGGTGGTGAGCTTGGTGCTGGCCGGGTTGCTCGCCACCGCCTGCTCGGACCCATCCGACCTGCGTGCCGCCGGCGTCGGCACACCCGAAGCGAGCACGCGAGCCGGGTCGACCGTCCAGCCCACCGTCCGGACCAACGTCCGACCGAACGTCCCACCCACATCGACGGCGTCATCGATCCCGGTCGACGACTCCGCCACCACCGACATCGCCGCCCTCACACCGACGACGAGCACCACGACGAGCACCACGACGAGCACGACGACGAGTACGACGACGAGTACCACGACGAGCACGACCGCTGCCCCACCGACTCCGACGTCCGTCGTGGATCCGTCCCCCACCGCCCCGCCGCCGACCGCCGCTCCCGCGCTGCCCGCTCCCACTCGGAACGGTTCGATCTGGGATGTCCGACCGGCGTCGGACCTTCCGCCACCGGCGATTCCCGCGGGCTGGACGGTCGAGTCGATCGGCACGTCGGTGGCCGGGCGCGACATCACCTCGGTATCACTGCGACGCGACGCGCCACGCCTCACGGTCATGGTGTTCGGTGGCGTGCACGGCAACGAACCGGTCAGCCCTCCCACCGTGCGATCGCTGCTCGAGGTGGCGTATCCCGACGACGTCGAGGTGTGGCTGGTTCCCGAGTTGAATCCCGACGGCGTGGCGGCTGGAACGCGGGCGAACTCCGGCGGCGTCGACCTCAACCGCAACTTCGGGTGGCACTGGCGCGCCGATGACGGTGGGCCTGCACCGTTCTCCGAGCCGGAGTCGCAAGCCGCTGCGGCACTCATCCAGCGCGAGCAGCCGGCGCTCGTGGTCTGGGTCCACCAGCCCTACGGATACGTGAGCTCGGTCGGCGCCTCGCCCGACGAGTACGAGCAGGCCTGGTCGGGCGGCTCGGGGCTGGTGGTCCGCCCGGACGTCACGCAGCACGGTGGCGGCGAGAGTTGGACCGCCTTCAACGCAGCGACACCGTCGATGCTGGTCGAGATCGACTCGTGGGAGGCGACCGCCGAGATGGTCACTGCCCAACGCTCCGGCTTCGAGGCGCTGCTCGCGGCGCTGGCGTGAGTCGTCGAACCCTCACCCGATGCCGGCTGCGCAGGCAGTGACGAGCGGACCGAAGCGCTTCCCCGGTTGGCGGCCGAGTCGGTCGATCGGGCCGCTGATGCTGACGGCGGCGATCACGGTGCCGTCCGGCGACGACACCGGGGCACTGACCGATGCCACGCCCGGTTCGCGTTCCTCGAGACTTTCGATCCACCCGGCCCCCCCGGTCGCTCCCGACAGCACGTGCCCGGCCGATCCTGCGGCGAGTGGGAACAGCACGCCTTCCGGCACGATCCAGCGCAGGGCATGCGGGGATTGGAGCGAGACCACGCAGCGCCGCCGGTCGCCTTCGCGCACGAACAACTGCACGCTCTCGCCAGTCTCGTCGCGCAGCGCCGTCAAGGCCGGCAGTGCCAGGGTGGCCAGCGGGAAGCGGTCAGCAGCAATCCGGCCCATCGCCGCCAGCTCTGGGCCGAGGTCGAAGCGCCCCTCGTCGTCGCGGCGCACGAGGCCATGCTCCTCGAGTGCCACGGCGAGCCGGTGGGCGGTGGCACGTGGAAGACCGGTCGATTGCTGGAGGGCCTGCAGCGACCGCGGCGCGTCGGCCACCGCCCGCAACACCAGGACCGCTTTGTCGAGTACGCCGACGCCGGTTACGATGTCCATACCTCAAGAAGTGTATCTCAACAGATGGGATGACATCCATGTCGAATCAGCGCCCGATGACGCTGCCGGAGAAGATCTGGCAGCGCCATCTCGTCCACGAAGAACCGGGCCAGCCCGATCTGATCTACATCGATCTGCACCTCGTGCACGAGGTCACCTCGCCGCAAGCGTTCGACGGTTTGCGGCTGTCGGGCCGCACGGTCCGCCGCCCCGATCTGACGATCGCCACCGAGGACCACAACGTCCCGACCGAGCACATCGACCAGCCGATCGCCGACGAGATCTCGGCCAAGCAGGTCGACACGCTGCGCGCCAACACCGCCGAGTTCGGCGTCACCAACTTCCCGATGGGCGACCCGAACCAGGGCATCGTCCACGTGATCGCCCCCGAGCAGGGCCGCACGCTGCCCGGGATGACGGTCGTGTGCGGCGACAGCCATACCGCCACCCACGGCGCCTTCGGGGCGTTGGCGTTCGGGATCGGCACGAGCGAGGTCGAGCACGTGCTCGCCACCCAGACGCTCCCCCAGTCGCGCCCGAAGTGGATGTCGGTCACCGTCGAGGGCGATGCGCCCGAGGGCGTCACCGCCAAGGACATCGTGCTCGCCATCATCGGTGCGATCGGCACTGGCGGCGGGATCGGGCACGTGATCGAATACCGCGGGCCGGCGATCACGTCGCTGTCGATGGAGGGTCGCATGACGCTCTGCAACATGTCGATCGAGGCCGGCGCCCGCGCCGGTCTCGTCGCCCCCGATCAGACCACGTTCGACTACCTGGAAGGTCGCGACAACGCCCCGAGCGGCGCCGATTGGGAGGCCGCCGTGGCCGACTGGCGCACGTTGGAGACCGACGAGGGTGCCGTGTGGGACAAGCAGGTCGTGCTCGACGCCAGCACGCTGACCCCGCAGATCACGTGGGGCACCAACCCCGGGCAGGTCGGCTCGATCAACGGCACGATCCCATCGCCCGACGACTACGCCGATCCCACCGCTCGCGACACCGTCGCCCGCGCCCTCGAGTACATGGGCCTCGAGCCCGGTACACCGATCAAGTCGATCCCGGTCGACACGGTGTTCATCGGGTCGTGCACCAACAGCCGTATCGAGGACCTGCGCGCTGCCGCCGCCGTGATGCAAGGGCGCACCGTCACGGTGCCACGCGTGATGGTCGTGCCCGGCTCGCACCGCGTCAAGCTGCAGGCCGAGGCCGAAGGGCTGCACGAGATCTTCCGCGCCGCCGGCGCCGATTGGCGCGAGCCCGGGTGCTCGATGTGCCTGGCCATGAACCCCGACAAGTTGCAGGTCGGCGAGCGCTCCGCCAGCACCAGCAACCGCAACTTCGAAGGGCGCCAGGGCCGCGGCGGCCGGACCCACCTCGTGTCCCCCGCTGTCGCCGCCGCCACCGCCGTGAAGGGCACGTTCGCCACGCCCGCCGATCTGGAAGAGAAGGTTTCGTGATGAAGGCCGTTCGCATCGTCTCGGGCACCGGTGTGCCGCTCAAGCGCTCCGATGTCGACACCGACCAGATCATCCCTGCCGAGTGGCTCAAGCGGGTCGAGCGGACCGGGTTCGAGAAGGGTTTGTTCGCCACGTGGCGCGACGACCGTGACTTCGTGCTCAACCAGGAGCAGTACCAGGGCGCGTCGGTGCTCGTCGCCGGCCCCGCATTCGGTGTGGGTTCGTCGCGCGAGCACGCCGTGTGGGCGATCCAGCAGGGCGGGTTCGACGCCGTGATCGCTCCCAGTTTCTCCGACATCTTCCGCAACAACTGCACCAAGAACGGGCTGTTGCCGGTGGTCGTCCCGATGGAGACGGTCGAGCAGATCTGGGCCGCGATCGACGCCGATCCGACCACCGAGATCACGATCGACATGGAGCGTCTGACGGTCGAGGTGCCCTCGGCCGGGATCGCCACCAGCTTCCCGATGGAACCCGCCAACCAGCACCGCTTCTTGAACGGCTTGGACGACGTCGGGATCACGCTCACCCACGCCGACGCGATCGACACGTTCGAAGCCAACCGCCCGGCCTGGATGCCCTGACGTTCAAGTTGTGTCAGACACAACTTGAACGTCAGGCGTCGCTCAGCGCGCTGGCGACCGACCCACGGCGACGGCCCAGCAACCACGTGTGGCGTTGTGGACATGGATGTGATCGGTGTGTCCGTCGGAGAAGAACCGGTCGATCGTGGGCTCGAGCTGGCCGCCGTCGATCACCGCCGCGTCGATCATCATCGCGTCACCGTCGAACGCTCGCACCGAGAGCTGGCGCCGGGTGAGTTGGTCGGGAAGACCGCCCTCCTCGACGTACGGCGGGCACGGCGACCGGTGGATGAAGATCGGGCTCGCCGAGCGGTACTTGGAGTCGGTGGTGAACGGATCGTGCGACACGAGCATCAGTTCCTCGCCGATCGCAGCATCCTGCAGGCACTGCCGGCATGGGTAGCCGGGGTGTTCGTCGGCGATGGACACCGGCCCGCCCTGCATCCGGAGCGCATCTGCCTCGGCCGGTGAGATCGGGCGGAGCACGTAGCTTCGATCATTCATGGTTCGATCGTTCATGGTCCGATCGTCGCATGCCCCGAGCGATCGGTCCGGCGCCAATCGGACATGGCGTTGCGGCGCCACGAACGCCTCGGTCAACCGAGTGCGACGGTTCTGCCGGCGAACACATCGGTCTCGTTGACCGGTTCGAAGCCGACGCTGAGGTACAGCTGGCTGGAGGCCGGGTTGTCCGGTTCGAAACAGATCTTGATGCGTTCCGCCCCCGCCTCTGCGAGCAGGGCGATACCGGTGGTGAGGACATGGCGGGCGAGGCCGCGCTGCTGGTGTTCGTCCTCGGTCCGCATCGGTTCGACGAGCCCGGTGGCGGTCTCCGGGTCGTACCAGAAGAGGCCGCACGCGGCGACGCTGTCTGCGCCATCGAGCACGACCAGATCCAGATCAGGCCGGTACAGGGATGTCTCGCGGAGCCGCCGCTCGACGTCCGGACCGCTGCGTCCAATCATGTGGTGCGGCAGGTGCATCGTGTCGACGCGACTCGACGACCGATAACCGTCGGGCAATCGAGCGACCGCTGGTCGAGCATCGGCTGCCAACCAGGACTCGACCACGCCGATCTCCTTGATCACGAACCCGTGGCGGTGCAAGACCTCACGCAGCACGCGATCGGCGCGCCCGACTTCGAGTTGGACGTCAGCGAATCCCATCTCGGCGGCATGCGCCAGGCCGCGCTCGACGACCGCCCCGACCCACTCGGGTGTAGCGCACGGCATCACGATCGGGTCGAGCGAAACCCAGTCGCGCCACTCGGTGATGATCACTGCAGCATCCGGTCCATCGTCGTCGAACCAGAACAGTTGATCGAGATCATCGGTTGAACGCGGGACGCGCCACCACCACTGCAGATCGGCGGCCTCGAACAAACCCTCGGTGGGGTGCGCCCCCCGAACACGGCGCAGCAGCGCCGTCGCCGCGCCGAGGTAGTCGGCACCCACTCGATACTGCTCTCGCAGTGCTCGCATGCGCCCGAACCTACGCCACTGGATCGAGTGTGGACACGGCTCCACAGCGTTCGATCAACCACCGCAGCGTGCGGAGACGCTCGACTCGGCCGTGCGAACCAGCGAAGTCGCCGGCCGGCAGCCGATCGGCGCTCACCCGGTCGACGTCGTGCCGGTCGTGGGGCGGCGTGGTCACGGGTCGATCACGGAACGATCGGCTCGCCGAACGCGAAGCAGTCCGGGTTCTCGCACATCGGCGGCTCGCCGGGTGCCTCGGGAGGCAGTGCGCTCACGCCGCACGCCGGGCAGATCGGCGACACGTCGCCATCATCGATCTCGTCCCACAAGTCGCTCATATGGGACCAGTGTCGCCGACGTCGCACTCCGTCGGGCGGTCGAGCCAGCCCGTCAGTCGGAGATCTTGGGCGGCGCGGCGGTCTTGGTGTCGGCGTGGAACAGTTCCAGATCGCGCAGATTCGGATTGTTCGAGAACACCTCGATCGGCGACGTGTTCGGCAGGCGCAGCAACCGCTGCAGGATCCGCATCTGCGTGTGCTGGTTGTATTCGACGAAGGTGACCGCCCAGCCGTCGCGCCCGGCGCGCGCCGTGCGGCCCGAACGGTGCAGATAGTCCTTGCCGTCCTTGGCCGGCTCGTAATGGATCACGGCGCCGATGTCGTCGATGTCGATCCCTCGCGCCGCCACGTCGGTGGCCACCAGCACGTGGAGGCGCCCTTCGGAGAAGTCCTGCAACGCCCGCTCGCGGGCCTTCTGGGGGAGATCACCGTGGATCGCCGCCACCTTCACCCCGAGATCGTGCAACTCCTGATCGACCTTGTCGCACATGCGCTTGGTCTGGCAGAACACGAGCAGCTTGGGAATGCCCTGGGCGATCGCCGTCACGACCCGTGACTTGTCCATGTGATGGACGGCCAGGAACAGGTGGTGCATCGTGCCGACCGTGTCGGTGGCGGCGTCGATCGCCACCTCGATCGGATCGGTCAGGTAGTGCCGGATCAGGTGCCCGACGTCGCCGTCGAGCGTGGCCGAGAACAACATCGTCTGGCTGCGCCCGGTGCAATGCCGGAGGATCCACTCGACCTGCGGTGTGAAACCGTCGTCGGCCATCCGGTCGGCCTCGTCGAGGCACACGATCTGGACCGCCGACAGGTCGACCTCATTGGACTTGATCAGGTCGATCAGTCGCAGCGGCGTGGCCACCACCAGCTCGACGCCGCGCTGCAGATCCTCGATCTGGGTGTGGCGGCTGGCGCCGCCGTAGACCGGGGCAACCGTCATGCCGGCATGGGCGGCGATCGGTTGGAGCACCTCGGCCACCTGCACGGCGAGCTCGCGGGTGGGCACGAGCACGAGCCCGAGCGGCTTGCGTGCTGTGGCCTTGTCGGTGATCCGGGCCAGCATCGGCACGCCGAACGCCAGCGTCTTTCCGGATCCGGTCTTGGCGCGGCCGCACACGTCGCGCCCGAGCATCGCCACCGGCACGGCCTCGGTCTGGATCGCGAACGGCTGGGCGAACCCACACGCCGCCAATCCTTCGTCGATCCGAGGAGGAACGCCGAGCGCAGCGAAACCGGTCGGCGCCTCGACCGGCGGCAGCGCCGACGATGAGGTGAGGTTGCCGCTGCGGTCGGCGTCGGTGTCGCCTTCACGTTGGCGTGGAACACTGGGGCGCCGGGGGCCGCTACGGCCTCCACGGGGCGCACCGCGGCCGGCAGGCCGCGCATTGGGTCGATTCATGATGGATGCAGGCTACTCTGCGGGCCCGGCGTCCCGGGGGAACGATCAACATCGGTCTCGCCGGCAACATGAACATGACGGTTGCCTTCCACGGTCGGAGTCGGGTACGGTGAACATCGATGTCGTGCCACGAGCTGCTTCTCCTTATGTAGGGCGAGCGCCACACATACCCGCGTTCGCCCGCCCCCAGCCCTCCGGCCCGGGGGCGTTCTGCTTTTTCGGGCCGGTTCCCGTTCGACCGTTCGTACCAACCGGAGAATCCCATGCCACCAGCAAACGCCACCCCGAAACAGATGCCGTTCGAGAAGTACCAGCCGTGGGTACCGATCGTGCTCGCCGACCGCACCTGGCCCGACGTCGTGCTCGACAAGGCGCCGCTGTGGTGCTCGGTCGACCTGCGCGATGGCAACCAGGCCCTGATCGACCCGATGGATCCAGCCCGCAAGATGAAGATGTTCACCGAGCTGGTGAAGATGGGCTTCAAGGAGATCGAGGTCGGCTTCCCGTCGGCCAGCCAGCCCGATTACGACTTCGTGCGGCAGCTGATCGAGGACGACCTGATCCCGGACGACGTCACGATCCAGGTGCTGGTGCAATGCCGCCAGGAACTGCTCGAGCGCACGTACGAGTGCCTGGCTGGAGCAAAACGGGCGATCGTGCACTTCTACAACTCCACCAACCCGCTCCAGCGCGAGGTCGTGTTCCGCCTCGACCAGCAGGGCATCGTCGACATCGCCACCAACGCCGCCCGGCTGTGCAAGAAGCTGGAGAAGACGATCCCCGGCACCGAGATCCGGTACGAGTACTCCCCCGAGAGCTTCACCCTCACCGAGCCCGACTTCGCGGTGGCGATCTGTCACGCCGTGATGGACGTGATCGAGCCCACGCCGGAACGGCCGATCATCCTCAACCTGCCCGCCACCGTGGAGTGCTACACCGCCAACGTGTACGGCGACGTGATCGAGTGGTTCGGGCGCACGATCCGCAATCGCGACAGCGTGCTGATCAGCCTGCACCCGCACAACGACCGCGGCACGGGCACCGCCGCCGCCGAGTTCGGCATGATGGCCGGCGCCGACCGGGTCGAAGGCACCCTGTTCGGCAACGGCGAGCGGACCGGCAACCTCGACGTCGTCAACGTCGCCATCAACCTGATGATGAACGGTGTCGACCCGCAGCTCGACGTCTCCGACATCGACGCCCTGCGGCGCACGGCCGAGTACTGCAACCGGCTGCCCGTCGGCCCGCGGCACCCGTACGCCGGCGACCTCGTCTACACGTCGTTCAGCGGGAGCCACCAGGACGCCATCAAGAAGGGCTTCGAAGCGCTCCCCAAGAACTACGACACGTGGGGGGTGCCGTACCTCCCGATCGACCCCCACCACGTGGGCCGCACCTACGAGGCCGTGATCCGCGTCAACTCGCAATCCGGCAAGGGCGGCGTGGCCTATGTGATGAAGGAGGAGCACGGCTTCGACCTGCCGCGCCGGCTGCAGATCGAGTTCTCCAAGACGATCCAGCACATCACCGAGGACAGCGGCACCGAGATCACACCGAGCGTCATGTGGGGCGCCTTCGAGGCCGAGTACCTGCCCGTCGAACCTCGCTACCGGTTGCGCACCCACGAGCTCCACACCCACTCCAGCGAGGGCGGGTCGGGTCGCACCACCGTGAGCGCCCAACTCGACGTCGACGGCACGCCGATCACGGTGATGGGTGAGGGCGATGGCCCGGTCGAAGCCTTTGTCAACGCCATCAACGCCCATTTCGGGGAGAACCTCGACGTGGTCGACTACGCCGAGCACGCAATCGGTCGCGGCGCCAACGCCGAAGCGGTGGCGTACGTCGAGTCGGTCGCCAACGACAACGAGATTCGATGGGGGCTCGGCAAGGACCCCAACATCACGACCGCCAGCCTGCGCGCCGTCCTCAACGCCTTCGAGCGTCAACACGCCTGACCAGCGCCTTGACGTGGCGACGACCGGAGCGGGTCTGACACACTCCAGTGGCATGGGGATTCGCACGACGCACGTGGGGTCGTTGCCGCGGCCGGCGCACATCACGCCGATCCTGCTCGATCGAGAGCACGGGGTCCGGTTCGATCGTGACGAGTTCGACTCGGCGATGGCAGCCGCCGTCGCCGAGGTCGTGCAGGCCCAGGTCGATTGTGGGATCGACATCGCGTCGGACGGCGAGATGTCGAAGATCACGTACAGCACGTACGTGAAGGACCGGATGACCGGCTTCGGCGGCGACACGCCGCGCAAGCCGGCGCTCGATCTGGCGCCGTACGCCGAGCTGCGAGCCCGGTTGGCCGCCGCCAGTGGTGGCTCCCAATCCTTCCAACGCCAGTCGTGCGTCGGGCCGGTCGAGTACATCGGGCAGGCCGATCTCGAGGCCGACATCGCTGCCCTGCGGGCGGCCGTCGACGCAGCCGGCGCCGTCGACGGCTTCATCAACGCCGCCTCACCCGGCCTGGTCACGGCGTTCCAGCCCAACGACCACTACCCCACCCACCTCGACTACCTGGAGGCGGTCGGCGAGGCGATGCGCGTCGAGTACGAGGCGATCGTCGCTGCCGGTTTCCAGGTCCAGATCGACTGCCCCGACCTGGCGATGGCCCGCCACACAGGGTTTCAGGGGCTCGACGACGAGCAGTTCTTCGAACGCGTCGAGCAGCACGTCGATGCGCTCAACCACGCCACCCGCAACGTGCCGCCGGACCGGATGCGCATGCACCTCTGCTGGGGCAACTACGAGGGCCCGCACGATCACGACATCGAACTGTCCACGGTGCTCCCGGCGGTGCTGCGAGCACGCCCGAACACGGTGCTGTTCGAAGCCGCCAACCCGCGTCACGCCCACGAATGGCAGGTGTGGGCCGACGCCGACATTCCTGCCGACAAGGTGCTGGCACCAGGCGTGATCGTCTCGACGTCCAACTACGTCGAGCACCCCGAGCACGTCGCCCAGTTGCTGGCCCGCTACATCGACATCGTGGGTGCCGAGCGGGTGGTCGCCTCGACCGATTGCGGGTTCGGCACGTTCGCCGGCGTCGGCCGGATCGATCCCGACGTGGTGCTCAAGAAGCTCGGCAGTCTCGTGCAGGGCGCTGCGCTGGCAAGCCAGCGGGCCGGCCGATGAGCGACGTCGACGCCATCGCCACGGTGTTGATCGATGCAGCATGTCGGCGGATCGTGGTCGCCACCGCTCGGTGCAACGATGCCAAGCAGTGGGACGAACTCGGCGACCTGTACACCGTCGACGCCACGTTGCAGCGACCCAACGGCCAGGTCCTCACCGGTCGGGCCGAAATCGTCGACAGCTACCGATCCGGGCCGCCCGAGCGTCGGACCCGGCACGTGTGCAGCAACATCGACATCGAGGTGCTCGACGCAGGATCGGCAGTCGGCGTCACGAGCGTCCTCGTGTACAGCTGGCACGATGGTGATGGCGACGGGCTGCCCTTAGCAACCGGGCCGGTGATCGGCGACTTTCGCGACCGCTTCACGTTGACCGCCGACGGCTGGTCGATCGCGGCCCGTACGGCGAGCCTGGCGGCCCGGCTCTGAGCAGGCAGGGCCGATCGCGGGTACTCTCGCTGCCCATGGTCAAGATCCTTCGTCGCGTGTTCTGGGTCGGGTTGATGGGAGGCGTCGGCTTCACGGGCTACACCACGTGGAAGCGACGCAATGAGGCAGCCAGCGCTGCCTCTGCACCGCACTGGCCACCGTTCGAGCCGTCCAAGGCCGCAGCGACGCAAGCTGGCGTGGACTCCTCCGGGGGTTCGGGCAGCGAGGCCGAGTCCACGCTCGACTCGGCGTGGACCACGCTCACCGAGCCGACGATCGACGGATTCGCCGATATCGCTGCCGACACCAGCACCAGCACCGGCACCGGCACCGACACCGACACGGCCGGTGGGCGCTGGGTGTCACCGGTCGACGGGGCCTGCCCGTCGGGTTACCCGATCAAGGCCAACGAGCAGTCGAAGATCTTCCATGTGCCCGGTGGCCTGTCGTACGAACGCACGGTCCCGGAACGCTGCTACGCGCGTGAGGACGACGCCGAAGCCGACGGCTACCGTCGAGCCAAGCGATGACGCACGTTCGTCGCCCGACAACCACCCACACAGGAGACCCGACATGAAAGTGACCGTCGACTACGACATGTGTGCATCCACCGGCGGGTGCATGCAGATCTGCCCCGAGGTGTTCGAGGTGCGCGCCGACGGGTTCCTGTACGTGCTCCAGGAGCAGCCGGGCGAGGAACTCCACGACAAGGTGCGAGAGGCCGCCGACCTGTGCCCCACGGCGGCGATCGAGCTCGAGGACTGAGTCACCCCCGCCGTGGGATTCTTCGAGCAGCTCGAACGCTCCTGGGCTGCTTCGAACTCGCTGCTGTGCGTCGGTCTCGACCCCGATCCGGCCAAGTTCCCGGCACCACTCGACGCCGGCCACGACGCCGTGTGGCGGTTCTGCAAGGAGATCATCGATGCCACCGCCGACGTGGTGTGCGCCTTCAAACCGCAGATCGCCTACTTCGCCTCGCAGCGCGAGGAAGCGGCGCTCGAGCGGGTCTGCCACTACGTCCGTGAGACCTACCCCGACGTCACGCTGATCCTCGACGCCAAGCGCGGCGACATCGGGTCGACCGCCGAGCACTACGCACGCGAGGCGTTCGGGCGCTACGCCGCCCACGCCGTCACGGTCAACCCGTACCTCGGCACCGACTCGGTCGCGCCGTTCTTCGAGCACGGCGGCGGCGTGATCGGTCTGTGCCGTACCAGCAACCCCGGCGGCGACGACCTCCAGTCGCTCGATTGCGGTGGCAGCCCGCTCTACGTCCGGGTCGCCGAGATGATCGCCGGGGCGTGGTCCCGGTTGGGCGAGTGCGGGCTGGTGGTCGGCGCCACCTACCCCAGCGAGCTGGAAGTGGTGCGGGCGACGGTCGGTGACCTCCCGATCCTCGTGCCGGGCATCGGCGCCCAGGGTGGCGACGCCCAGGCCGCAGTCACGTCGGGCGCCCGCCCCGACGGGCGCGGCCTCATGATCAGCTCGTCGCGGGCGATCATCTACGCCAGCGCCGGCGACGACTTCGCCGAGGCCGCCCGCGCTGCCGCCATCGACGCTCGCCTGGCCACGCTGCCGGCAGGCTGGTAGCGCCGCCACCACGGCCAGGTCCGAAGCCCGCTGGCGGCTGCCACACCCGACGGTCATGATGTCGGGATGACCCCGCTCGAACGCCGATCCAGATTCTTCGAGATGCACACCGGCCCCGGGGTGTGGATCATGCCCAACCCGTGGGACGTCGGTTCGGCCAAGTTGCTCGCCGGAGCGGGGTTCCCGGCGCTCGCCACCACCAGCGCCGGGTCTGGCCTGGTCCCTGGGCCGCGACGACTACGGGATCACCCGCGACGTGCTCGTGGCCCACGTCGCAGCGCTCGCCGCTGCCATCGATGTGCCGCTCAACGTCGACAGCGAGCGGCTGTTCGCCGAGGATCTCGACGGCGTCGCCGAATCGGTGCGGCTGCTGCACGCGGCGGGCGCCTCGGGGTGCTCGATCGAGGACTGGAACAGCGACGCCGCAGCGATCGATCCGATCGGTCTCGCCACCGAGCGTGTCGCCGCGGCGGCCGCCGCCGCCCACGTCGATGGGGATCCGCTGCTGCTCACGGCGCGCTGCGAGAACCTGCTCCGCGGCATGATGGACCTCGACGACACGATCGCCCGGCTGTGCGCCTACCGCGACGCCGGGGCGGACTGCGTGTACGCCCCTGGACTGTCGACCACCAACCAGATTCGCGCCGTGGTCGATGCCGTCGGCATCCCGGTCAACGTGCTGCACTGGCCGGGCGGGCCCACCGTCGCCGAGATCGGCGAAGCCGGCGGACGCCGCGTCTCGATCGGCAGTTCACTCGCCAGCACCGCCTACGGAGCGCTGATGGTCGGCGCCCGCGAGCTGCTGGCATCGGGCACAAGCCACTACCTCGCCACCCGACTGCAGCCCGAGGACCGCGCCGCACTGCGCTGACCACCAGCGCATCCCGCCGGCGCAGTACCGTCGGCCGATCGATCGAGGCGGTCAGGACGTGGTCTACTCGCCTTGCAACGCATCGGCGTTGGCGACAACGAGATCGAGTTCCGTACGTCGTGCGACCCTGCTAGCCGTCCAGGGCGTCGACGCTGAGGATGCCGGGGGCCGTCCGGAGTGCATCGAGCACCTGGGGGGCGACCTCGGTGGTCGTGGCGATCAACATCACGGCCTGCTCGGCGTCGGCGACGCGACCGACGTCCATGTCGGCGATGTTGACACCGGCGTCGCCGAGCAGCGTGCCGACCGTGCCGATCACGCCGGGGCGGTCGTCATTGGTGATCACGAGCATGTGGGCGGCGGGCGGCACGTCGAAGTCGTGACCGTCGATCTCGACGATTCGCTGATCGCCACGGCGACCGGTGAGCGTGCCACTGATGCTGTGATGGTTCTCGCAGCGCAGCGTGATCAGGTTGACGTACTCGTCGGTGCTGGTGGAGTTGACCTCGCGCATCGACACCCCGGCCGCCCGCGCCATCTGGGGGGCGTTGACATAGCTGACCGGGTCGTCGCTGATCAGGCTGAAGAAGCCCTTCAACACCGCCAGCCCGATGATGCGCGTGTCGTAGCGGGCGATGTCGCCCTGGCAGCACAGCTCGAACGAGTCGGGCGAACTGCGGTGCAACGACCCGTACAAGCGCCCGAGCCGTTCGGCGAGCGGCAGGAACGGGCGGATCGCCTCGTGCGCCTCGGCGGCGTCGACGTTGACCGCCCACGGCACGAAGTCGCCCGCCAGCGCCAACTGCACCATGTCGGCAATCGCATCGCCGGCCTTGTCCTGTGCCTCGCGGGTCGACGCCCCGAGGTGGGGGGTGACGACCACCTGGGGTAGATCGAACAGCGGCGACTCGGTGGTCGGCTCGACGTCGAACACGTCGAGTGCGGCGCCGCCGATGACGCCTTCGCGGATGCAGTCGGCGAGATCCGACTCGACCACGATCCCACCCCGGGCGACATTGATCACCCGCAGCGACGGCTTGGCCTTGAGCAGCAGGTCGCGGTTGATCAGGCCCGCCGTCTCCTTGGTCTTGGGAAGGTGGATCGTGAGGAAGTCGGCCTCGGTGATCAGCTGGTCGAGCGGGAGCAGCTCGACGCCCATCTGCTTGGCACGCTCGGCCGACACGAACGGGTCGTAGGCGACCAGCCGCATCTGGAACGCCTTGGCGCGGTCGGCGACGAGCTTGCCGATCCGGCCCAGCCCGACGATGCCGAGCGTCTTGTCCGCCAGCTCCACGCCTTCCCACTTGCTGCGCTCCCAGCGCCCGGCGACGAGCGCATTGTGGGCCTGGGGAACGTTGCGGGCCTGCGCCAGCAGCAACGCCATCGTGTGCTCGGCAGCCGAGATGATGTTCGACTGCGGGGCGTTGACCACCATCACGCCGCGCTCGGTGGCGGCCGCCACGTCGACGTTGTCGAGCCCGATCCCGGCGCGCCCGACCACGACCAAGTCGACCGCGGCGGCCAAGACCTCCGCCGTGACCTGCGTCGCCGACCTGATGATCAGGGCATGCGCCCCAGGGATCGTCGTCAGCAATTGCTCCGGGGTCAGACCCTCCTGCACGTCGACGTCGTGTCCAGCCTCGCGCAGGCGGTCGAGCCCGCCGTCGGCGATCGCTTCGGTAACAAGAATCCGGGCCATGGGTGGAATACCTATCGGATCGATCGGGTATCGCCAACGAAGTGAACGACACGTCAAGCGCGATACGGTCACACGCTGTGAGCGATCAGTTCGAGATCCGGACCCTGACGACCGCATCGGAGATGGCCCAGATCGTCACGGTGTTCCAACAGGTGTGGGGCACGGTGACCCCGATCGTGAACGTCGAGCTGTTGATGGCGATCTCGCACTCGGGCGGCTACGTGTCGGCGGTCAGCGAATCAGGCCGGATCATGGGGGCCTCGTTCGGGTTCCTCGCCCGACATCAGGGCCAAGAGGCGCTCCACAGCCACGTCACCGGCCTGTTGCACGGCGCCCAGCACGGCGGCGTCGGTCGGGCGGTCAAGCAGCATCAACGCGAATGGGCCGCCGAGCGCCAGATCCCGTGGATCACCTGGACGTTCGACCCGCTCGTGCGCCGCAACGCCTGGTTCAACATCGAGGTCCTGCATGCCCACGTATCGGAGTACCTGATCGACTTCTACGGGCCGATGAGCGACTCGATCAACGCCAACGACGAATCCGACCGGCTCCTGGTGGCCTGGCCCACCGACCCCAGCGTCGCACTGCCCGCCGCACCGCCCGACAGCCACGCCTCAGAGGTCGAGACGCCCGACGACATCGTGGTCCTGCGCCGCACCGATCCTGCCGCGGCGCTCGACTGGCGGTACCGCCTTCGCGCCCAGTTCACCGATGCATTGGCCGCCGGCGCGGTCGTCACCGGGTTCACCCGCGACGGGAGCTACGTCGTGCACACCCCAGTCGCCGCCGGGTCCTGACATGCGCCTGCAGCAGATCGAACTACGACGAATCGCGCTCGACCTCGTCACCCCGTTCCGAACCAGCTTCGGCGAGGAGACCCACCGCGACGTCCTGCTCGTGCGGGTCGTCACGGACCAGGGCGACGGGTGGGGCGAATGCGTGGCCGGCAACGAGCCGTTCTACTCGGCCGAGTACGTCGAGGGCTCGGCTGCGGTGATCCGTGATCACCTGTGGCCGATGCTGCGACGAGCCGATCTCCCGTCGGCGCACTCGGTCGGCCAGGTGCTCTCCAAGGTCAAGGGCCACCGCATGTCGAAAGCGGCGCTCGAGATGGCCGTGCTCGACGCCGAGCTGCGTGCCGAGGGCGTCAACCTCGCCGGCCGGATCGGCAGCACACGCACCAGCGTGCCGAGCGGGGTCAGCGTCGGCATCTTCGCCACGATCGACGAACTCGTGCGCCAGGTCGAAGGGTACGTCGCCGACGGCTACGCCCGGATCAAGCTCAAGATCGAACCCGGGTGGGACATCGAGCCGGTGCGCGTCGTGCGCGACCTGCTCGGTCCCGACATGCCGCTCCAGGTCGACGCCAACACGGCCTACCGGCGCGACGACATCGCCCACCTGTGTCGACTCGACCCCTACGACCTGTTGCTGATCGAACAACCGCTGGACGAGGAGGACATCCTCGGCCACGCCCAGCTGGCCGCCGCGGCACGTACGCCGATCTGCCTGGATGAGTCGATCGTGTCGGTCTCGACCGCCGTCGACGCGATCGAGCTCGGGGCCGCCGAGATCATCAACATCAAGCCGGGTCGTGTCGGCGGCTATCTCGAAGCGATCCGGATCCACGACACCTGCCGCGACCGTGGGATTCCGGTCTGGTGTGGCGGGATGCTCGAGACCGGTATCGGCCGCGCCGCCAACGCCGCCCTGGCGAGCCTTCCCGGCTTCACCCTGCCGGGCGACATCAGCGCCGCCAGCCGGTTCTACCGACGAGACATCGTGACCGAGCCGATCACCGTCCACGACGGCGAGGTGACGGTCCCCACCGCGCCAGGCCTCGGCTACGAACTCGATCACGAGTTCCTCGATTCGATCACCACCTCGTCGGCGTTGTTCGACTGAGTCGCCGCCCGCCGGCGCCGGACAGCAACGACCTGCGGCTGCGGTTACAGTCAGCGCCCATGTACCAGTTCCTGTCGGCCGAGTGGATCGAAGCTGCTCGCGAGATCCGCACTCGTTACCAAGGTGAGCTGCCCGATGTGACCGCCAGCGTGCGCATCAACCAGGTCATCACCGACGTGCCGTTCGGCGACGGCACCGTGAACGCCTTCATCGACACCAGCAGCGGTGAAATGGTGCTGGAACTGGGTGAACTCGACGATCCCGACGCGGTGCTGATGACCGACTACGTCACCGCTCGGGCACTGCTCGTCGATCGTGACCCGGCGGTGGCGATGCAATCGTTCATGGCCGGCAAGATCCGGGTCCAGGGCGACATCATGAAGCTGATGGCGATGCAGACGGCGATGCCCGACACCGACGTCACCGAACGTGTCGCCGGCGAGATCGCTGCCATCACCAGCGAGTGACCGCGATGCCAGGCGCGGCGACCGGGTCCGGTTCAGCGGCGGTGCTGCTCGAACGACCGCATTGCGTCACCGAGGGCGTCGAGCTCCCACCGCGTCGGATGCTCGATCGAGTCGCCGACCAACGTCCACGGAGCCAGCCGGCGCACGGTGCCACCCTGGACGTAGAACGTTTCGCCGGTGAACACGCAGGTGGCGCTCGACAGGTAGGCGACCAGCGGCGCGACGTTCTCGGGCGCCCACACGTCGAACCCCTCGGCCGGGGCCTGCATGATCTCGGGCAGGCCCGGCGAGCCGAGCGTGAGCCGCGTCCGGGCGCCCGGCACCACGCAGTTCGACACGACCCCGTACCGGGCGAGTTCCTTGGCGACGATCTCGCTGAACGTGATGATCCCCGACTTGGCCGTGCCGTAGTTGCTCTGCCCCGGGTTGGCGTAGATGCCCGACGTCGAACTGGTGTGCACGAGGTTGCGTGACCGGCGGACCCCGTCCTTGTGCTGCTGACGCCAGTACGCGGCCGCCCACTTGGATGGCGCCGCATGGCCCTTCAGGTGGACGCGCATCACCTCGTCGAAGTCCTGCTCGGTCATGTTCACGAGCGCCGCATCGCGCAGGATGCCGGCGTTGTTGATCACAATGTCGAGATCGCCGAACGTGTCGATCGCCATGTCGACCATCTCGTGCGCTTGGCTCCAATCGGCCACGTCGTGACCGCTGGCGACCGCTTCTCCCCCACCGGCCACGATCTCTGCGACCACGTCACCGGCCGGGGTCGAGTCCGGCGAATGGCCGTCGGCAGACACACCTCGGTCGTTGACCACGACACGGACGCCTCGCGATGCGAGCAGCAACGCATGGGCTCGCCCGATGCCCCGACCGGCACCGGTCACGATCGCGACACGCCCTTCGAGTTCGATCATCTCACCCTTTTCCACCACGGCGGCACTCAGGTCGAGCCCGGCACTGCACCGTAGCGAGCGCGCCCCTGCGGGCAGAACTCGATCGTGACGGCGATCAGAGCGCCGTGAACTCGACGACCGACGTGCGGCGGTACACGTTGCCGACGACCGGCGTGTCGCCGTCGATGGTGAACGACTGGATGGCGCCCTGCGCATCACCGAACACCAGCTGGGGCACGAAGCCAGCATCGAGCAGGATCTGAGCCGCCACCTCGTAGGTTCCGGCGGCGGAGATGTCGGGGAACGCGACGAGGTCCGGCCCCTTGGACAGCGTCACCACGATCTCGGCGCCACGTGCCACCTCGGTGGCTTCGGCGATGCTCTGCGACACGATCGACCCGATCGGGAAGTTGTCCGAGAAGACCTGCTCGCCCAAGGTCAGCACGAGCTGTTGTTCCGCCAGTTGCGATTCGGCGTCGACCGTGGCGAGTCCGATCAGGTTCGGGACCGAACGCGGCGCGGGACCAGACGACACGACGAAGTGGACAGGGGTACCGGGCTCCACCCCCGCGCCGGCGACCAGCGTGGCGTCGCCGGGCACCGACCACGACATGACCGTCCCGAGCGGCACGACCTCGTCGAACGCCTGCTCGCTGTCGCCGACCAGCTGCAGGGCGGCCAGCGTCGCTCCGGCATCGGCCTCGGTCAGACCGGTGACGTCGGGCAGGTCCCGCAGCAGCGGACCAGCGCTGACCACGATCAGGAACGGCTCGCGCTCGGCCAGCGACACGCCCGCCGCCGGAGCGGTGCGGACCACCTTGCCACGATCGGGCACGACGTCGCTGCGCTCCTGCTCGACCTGCACCTCCCACTGGTTGGCGGCGATCAGGTTGCGGGCCTCGGCTTCCTGTATCCCCACCAGGTCGGGGACGGGATACGACGGGCGCTCGAAGGCCTGCATCGCCAGCACCACGAGCGCCGCCAGGGCGCCGAGCACGAGCAGGCCGAGCAGGATCTTCCACGGGAAGCGCCAGCGCCGCTTGGGCGCCATCTCCGCGGACACCCCGACGTTGGACACCCCGACGTTGGACACCCCCGCACTGGGGGCCCCACCGGCGGACTCGAGCGTGACCGTCGGCGTTCCACCGTCTGCGTCGAGCGGGAGGATCACGAGATCGCCGTCACCGTCGACCGAGGGCTCGGATCGACCCTCGGTGTCCGACGACACACCGCTGGTCGCGTCGCGGGTCGGTTCGCCGGCCGGAAGCGCCTCGCGCTGCTCCACCGATCGCTCGTCGGCCGCGTCGGGGCCGGGTTCGTCGATCGGCACCACCAACGGGGCGGCGCGCACCGGTTCCGGTCGGATCACACCGCCAGTCGGATCGTCAGGGCTTCGGAGGCGATCGGCGGGCGTGTCGAACAGACCGGACGACAACAGTGGGAGCGGTTCGGGTCGGGGCAGCTTGGAGGCCGCCTGCAACAGGCCCTTGCCGAACTCGGCCGCCGTGCTGCGCTCTTCGGCCTCGGGCCGGCCGGCGCGTTCGAGCACCGAGGCGAGCGGGCCGAGATCGGCCGAGACCGGCATCAGCTTGCCGATCCGGGCGGTCAACGAGGCGACCGTCGAATCGTTCTTGAACGGCACCTGGCCGGTGACGGCTTCGTGCAGCGAGAGACACAGGGCGTACACGTCGACGCGTCCGTCGAGCGGTTGCCCGGCACCCTGTTCCGGCGCTGCGTACCAGGCGACGTGGGTGGGCACGGAGTCGGGCTGGAGCCAGACGGGAGCCCCCAACAGCTGCGCCAGACCGAAGTCCACCACGCGCAACCGCCGGTCATCGCCGAACACGATCTTGGACGGGTTGATCTCGGTGTGCACGAACCCGCGCCGGTGGGCATGGTCGAGGGCGCGGCACACGTCGAGACCCACGCCGAGCGCCTGCGAGGGCGTCAATCTGCGGCCGCGGTCGAACATGTCGCGCAGGCTCCCGCCGGTCAGCCGTTCGTTGACCACGTAGGCGGTCGACGTGTCGCCGATCCGCGCCATGCCCCAGTCGTAGATCGCGGTGATGTTGGGATGGCTGAGTGCTGCGACGCCGCGCATCGTCTCCTCGAACCGCTTGCGGAACGACGGCGACGACGCCAGACGGGGGCGCACCAACTTGAGCGTGACCGCCCTCCCGCTGCGCTCGTCGTCGGCATCGAAGATCGCCGTGTTGGCGCCGGTGGAGACCAGACGAGTGAGCCGGAAGTGGTCGGCGAACACCTCACCGACGAGGTCGGCCGGCTCGAACGCGCGAGGAGGATTCGTATCGCCGGTTTCCACGGTGACCGAACGCTAGCGCCTCACCGATCGGCGCAAGCACCGCGCCGGGCGGCTCGACAGACACGAATCGGCTCTCGTCGCGGCATGATGGAGCGGTGATGGACACCGAATCCAGTCTCACCGACGACCCGTTCGAACACGTCACTCCGGCGCCGGCCGAACTCGGTTCACCCCGTCGGCAGGGGCTGCTGGCACGGATCCGGCGGGTCGACCGCAGCGTGATCGTGGTGAGCGTGATCCTCGGCGCCGGGCTGTTCCTGGTCGTGCGTGGGATCGCCGCCGGTGTGACCGGCGACGAGCGCACGAACTACCCGGACCAGATCGAATCGGTCGATCCGGTCCCCGAGGCGGTCCAGATCCTGAGCCAGACCGGCCTGTTCGTCGACCTGATCGACGGCTACACCGGTGTGTTGATCGTCGACGGCGTCGAGCTCCCGACGGTCGACATCGGCAGGATCGTCGCCGCCCCCGGCCAGCAACCGGTGATCCCTCCCGGGGCGGTGTTCGAGCAAGGCAACGACACGCTCACCTTCACGCCGGGAGACGGTCAGATCTTCGACGAGTTCACGTCGGGGGTGCATGCGGTGCAGGTGGTGTACTGGACGATCACCGACGGCCGCGAACGAGCCCGCAGCTACACCTGGACGTTCAACGTCGTCTGAGCAACAACGTCGTCTGGCCAACCAACGGGTTCGGTCAGGACGGCAACTCACCCGATTCGATCAGGTCGACGAAGCGCTCGGCGGGCACGATCGGGATCCCGGCCGACTCGGCCTTGCTGAGTTTGCTGGCGCCGGCGCCGGCGCCGACCACGAGTGCGAACGTCTTGGCGCTCACGCTGCCGGGGCTCTTGCCGCCACGATCGGTGATCGCCTGCTCCGCTTGCTCCCGGGTGAAGCCGGGCACGGCGCCGGTCACGACCACCGTCTTGCCCGTCAAGGTCTGGGGGATCGCAGCGCGGGCGGCGGCCGCCGCCAGCACCTCCTCTTCGCTGCCGAAGTTGACCCCGGTCAGTTCCAAACGGTCGATGAACGCACGATTGTTCGGATCGGCGTACCAACGGCCAAGCGCCCCGGCGATCACACCGCCCACTCCCTCGACGCCGGAGCGCTCCTCGTCGCTCGCCTCGAACACCCGGCGCAACGTGCCGAACGCGGCCGCCAGCGCCTGCGATGCCGACGGCCCGAGATGCTTGATCCCGAGCGCCGTGAGCACTCGTGGGAGGGGCCGGTCCCTCGACTCCTGGATCGCCGCCACCAGCTTGTGGGCACTCATCCGGGCAAACCCCTCGAGCCGCTCGACCTGCTCGACCGTCAGGGCGTAGACGTCGGCCGGATCGTGCACCAACCCGGCGTCGGTGAGTTGCAGCACCGTGCGCTCGCCGAGGCCCTCGATGTCCATCGCTCCTCGCGATCCCCAGTAGATGATGCGTTGGTCACGCTGGAACGGGCATCCGGGCTCCACGCAGCGCGTGTCGGCTTCGCCCTCGGGACGTACGAGGGTGCTGCCGATCGGGCACGGGCAGACGGTCGGGAACACCCATGGCTCGGTGCCCTCCGGCCGCATCGACAACACCGGGCCGACCACCTCGGGGATCACGTCGCCGGCCTTGCGCACGATCACCGTGTCGCCCGGCCGCACGTCCTTGGCCGCCACCTGATCCTGGTTGTGGAGCGTGGCCATCGACACCGTCGAGCCGCCCACGAACACCGGCTCCAACACGGCGAACGGTGTGGTGCGCCCGGTGCGGCCGACCGACACCTGGATGTCGAGCAGCGTGGTCGTGCGCTCCTCGGGCGGGAACTTGAAGGCGATCGCCCATCGCGGGGCACGCGACGTGAATCCGAGCGCTCGGCGCTGGGCCAGATCGTCGACCTTGATGACGACGCCGTCGATCTCGTACCCCAGATCGTGGCGGTGCTGCTGGCGGTCGGCACACAGCGCGATCACGGCATCGATCGAGTCGACCATCCGGATCTCGGGGTTGACCGGGAACTCCAACGTACGCAACAGATCGAGCGTCTCGTGATGCGAGGTGAAATCAGGTCCACCCACCACCTGGCCGAGCTGGTAGGACCAGAACGAGAGCCTCCGCCGAGCGGTCATCGCCGGGTCCTTCTGACGAAGGCTGCCGGCGGCCGCGTTGCGAGGGTTCACGAGCGGGCGCTCGCCGGCCGCCTCGTACTCCCGATTGAGTTGTTCGAACACGGCGCTCGACATGTAGACCTCGCCACGCACTTCGAGCACCTGGGGCACGTCGCCGCCCGTCAGCTGGTGCGGGATGTCGGCGATCGTGCGGATGTTGGCGGTCACGTCCTCCCCCACCTTGCCGTCGCCGCGGGTGGCGGCCTGCACGAGCAGACCGTGCTCGTAGCGCAGGCTCATGGCGAGCCCGTCGATCTTGAGCTCGCACACGAATGTCGGAACACCGCCGTCGAGGCCGCGCAGCACCCGGTCCGCCCACGACCGCAGTTCGTCGGCGTCCATGGCGTTGTCGAGGCTGGTCATCGGAACCGCGTGGCGGACCGGGGCAAACGCCACGCTGACCGGCCCACCCACCTGCTGGGTCGGCGAGCCGTCGTCGGCCAGCTCGGGGTGCGTCAGCTCCAGTTCACGCAGCTCGCGCACGAGCAGGTCGTACTCGGCGTCGGGCAGCTCGGGTTGGTCGAGTTCGTGGTACAGCCGGTTGTGGTGGTCGACCTCGGCTCGGAGTCGTTCGATAGCCGAGCGTGGGTCGAGTGCGTCGTTCATCGCCGTCTTGTTATCGGGTGTGACCCGGTTCGACTACCCGTGCCACTCGTCACCAGCCCGATGCCGGGTGGGCCCGCCTGCGAACGGTGCGGGCGATGTCGTGCAGGGAACGGCACACCCGGTCCGCCACCTCGACCCCGAGCGCCCCGAGGCCGCACTCCGGGGACAACAGGCTCTGGGACCGGAGCACCTCGATCGAGCAGCCGCGCCGTTCGAGCTCGACCCACAGTGCTTCGAGTTGGTGCAGCGAGCGTGACGCGGTCACCCCGATCGGGCCGGCCGTTGCCACGGCTCCCCAGATGATCGCGCCCCCGCCATCCAGGAATCGTGAGATCTGGCCCGCCTGGGCCAGCACCGAGTTCGAGACCCGCAGTGACAGCAGCCGCGGACCGCTCGCCGCCAGGACGCCGACATCGACCGTCGAGCACGAATGCACGCCGACGAGCGCGATGCGCTCCACCGCCGCCATCGTGGACGACAGCAGGTCGGTGCTCTCCTCGCGCGACAAGGGGAAGGCACGGTCGTCGATCATCTCGCCCGAGCTCTCGTGGATGATCGCCAGCTGATCGACGTCGGGCAGCACCGAGGCGATGTGGTCGGCGATCGATCGAGCGTGGCTACGGGTGGCCCCTGCCGCCACAGCGAACGCCAGGTCCGGCGCCGCACCGGCGCGCTGCAGTGCGACCGCCACGCCGATCGGTCCGGCGAAGTGCCAGGCCAGCGGCCCGGTGCAGCGACGGGCGACGGCCTCGTCCAGGAAGGCCCGCAGCCCCACGAACTGGTCGCCCCCCAGGTCGGTCCGGACCGGAGCAGCCGGGTCCAGCCGGGACACATCGACCGCAACGGCGCCGTACTGGCCGAGCGTGACGCCGGCGACACCGACCAACGCCTGTGCCACCGGCGACTCGGCTGGGGAGCGTCGGGGCAGGCTCGGGGCGGTGGGGATGTCGAATGCCTCGAAGGCGAACTCGGCCGCTTGGCGCGCATCGCGGTGGGGCAGGCTGCCGATCCCGATCGTGGCAGCCGCAGGCAGGCGCGTCGACGACTGCTTCGGCCCCGGACGATCGGCTGCGGCGATCATCACGACATCGTGGCACCCGTGCCGCCGTGCGAACGACTCCGCCCGGCCTGTTGCCTCGGTTCGGCACGTCCGTTCGGCTCGTCCGGTCGCCGCGTCGGAGCGGGCACACTGGTGGGCGTGCCCGATGCCACCGAACACGAACGCCATCCCCGCCCACCGGGCGCGTCGCGTCTCGACCGGTGGCTGCCGTGGCTCCTGCGAGCGACATGGGCGGGCGTCGGCTACTTCGGTTCCAACGCCATCGAGTCGGCACTCGAGGGCCGCTCCGATGCGGCCCGCACGACACTGATGCTGGCCTGTGGTGTGATCTGGTTGGTCGGCGTGGCGGCGATCGTCGTGCCGGCGGTCATCACGCTCACCGCCATGCGCATGCTGGTGCCGGTCGCCGTTCCGGCCGCCGCCGCGTTGTGGTTCGGCGGCGCCTCCACCGGCGACGCGGTGGCCATGCTGGCACTGGCCTGCGCTGCCGCGGTATTGGCCGCCACGCCCGAACTCGGGCGCACCTACGTCCAGGCCTCTGCCTATGGCGACGAGGATCGTCACCTCCTGCGAGCGCCGCTCGCCTACCTGTTGGCCGCCGTCGCCGCCTGGCTGATCATGGCGGGGTTGCTGATCGCGGCCGGTGTCCTGCTCGCCGGTGAGCACTGGTTGTCAGGCGTGATCCTCGGTGTTGTCGGACTCGGAACCGCCGTGTGGTCGTGGCCGCGATGGCACCGGCTGTCACGACGATGGTTCGTGCTCGTGCCGGTCGGGGCGGTGATCCACGACCACCTCGTGCTGGGTGAGACGCTCATGATCCGCCGCCACGAGTTGGATCACCTGTGCCTGGCACCGGCCGACACGGGAGCGGCCGACCTGACCGGTCCCGCCGTCGGCCACGCGATCGAGATCACCACACGCGAATCGGTGACCGCGATCATGGCCGCCTCACCCTCGGAACCGCGTGGCAAGGTGATCCACCTCACGGCCTGCCTCGTGAGCCCCACCCGACCCGGCCGGGTGTTACGCGCCGCCGCCGAACGCCGCCTTCCGGTCGGCTGACCTCAGCCGCGGTTCCGACCTGAACCGGCACGGTCAACCGAGGGCGATGCCGCCGCCCAGCACGCACCGGTCGGCGGCGTCGTAGAACACCACGCTCTGACCGGGAGCGATGCGTCGCTGCGGCGAATCCCACGACAGCTGGGCCGCACGTCGTGCCGGCTCGCTGACGAGCGTGGCGGCCGACGTCGCTCCGTGGGCACTGGATTGCACCAGCACCGCGCCGTCGGCGACACCATCGGTCCAGGTCACGTCGGCCACCGTGACGGAGTCGACGAGCAGATCGCGGTCGGTGCCGACCACGACCGTGGCCCCGGGTACGTCGACATCGACGACGTAGCGCTTGGGGCCGCCCCCGGTGAGTCCGATCCCACGCCGTTGACCGATCGTGATCATCTCGACCGCTTCGACGCGGCCGACCTCGACCCCCGACGTGTCGACCACACGGCCGGGACGGAACGGGATCCGGTCGCCGAGGAACGTCTGACGCCCGCCGGTCGACGTGATGAAGCACACGTCCTGGCTGTCGGGCTTGGATGCCGTGCGCAATCCACGTTCGGCGGCGATCGACCGCACGACCGACTTGTCGAGCGTGCCGACCGGGAACAGCGTGCGTGCCAGCGACGCCTGATCGAGCATGTGCACCACGTAGCTCTGGTCCTTGGCCACGTCGGCGCCACGTTCCAGGGTGTGGCGACCGTGGGCGGTACGGCCGATCCTGGCGTGGTGACCGGTTGCCACGGCGTCGAACCCGAGCTGCTCGGCGCGCCGGAGCAGCCGGTCGAACTTCAGGTGGCGATTGCATTCCACACACGGGTTGGGCGTCACGCCGGTGGCATGGGCGGCCACGTACGGAGCGACCACATGGGCGTCGAAGTCGTCACCGAAGTTGAAGACCAGGTGATCGATGTCGAGCTGTTGGGCGACGCGCCGGGCGTCGTCCACGTCGCTGACGCTGCAGCATCCCGAGTCGCTGTCACCGCCCCACAACTTCATCGTGACACCCACGACCTCGTGTCCGGCGTCGAGCAGGAGCGCCCCGGCGACCGACGAGTCGACCCCGCCACTCATCGCCAGCAACACGCGGCGCGGCCCGTCGACGTGCACCACGTCAGGCCCCTGCAGGCCGCGGCATGTGCTGACGCAAACGGGTCACACTGGCAACGATCACCTGGGCAGCCCGGTCGACGTCGGCAGACGTGGTCGAGTGACCGAGCGTGAGGCGCAATGCGCCGGCCGCCATGCTGCGTTCGACACCCATCGCCGTCAGGACGTGCGACGGTTCCATCGCTCCGCTCGCACAGGCCGAGGCGGCGCTGGCGCAGACGTCGGCCTCGTCGAGCAGGTAGAGCAGCGACTCGCTCTCGATCCCGTCGATGCACACGTGTGCGGAACCGGCGACCTTGCGGTGACGCGGCACCGTTTCGACCACGCCGTCGATGGAGGCCGTCAAGGCGTCGACCAGTCGATCGCGCAGCACGACCAGACGTTCGTTCTCGGCCACTCGCTCGGCGTCGGCCTCGACCAGCGCGGCCGCCGTGGCAACGATCCCGGCGACGTTGTGCGTGCCGCTTCGACGCTCTCGTTCCTGGCCGCCGCCCATCAGCAGCGGGGTGACCGAGGTACCGGGTCGCACGGTCAGGATGCCGACGCCCTTCGGGCCCCCGAACTTGTGAGCGCTCAACGACATCAGGTCGACCAGTGGCGCGATCTGGCGCACGTCGAGCCAGGAGGTGGCCTGGATCGCGTCGGTGTGGAGGAGCGCCTGCGGAGCGGCGCGACGCACCACCTCGGCCACCGCCGCCAGGTCGGTGATCGTGCCGACCTCGTTGTTGACCGCCATCACACTCACGACGCCGACCTCGGAGTCGAGCGCCGCTTCGAGTTGGTCCAGATCCACGTGACCGAACCGATCGACGCCGACCACACGTCCGCCGCCGTGTTCGACCGGGTGGAGCACAGCGTGGTGCTCGACCGCCGAGCACACGGCCACACCCTTCGTGCCCCGCACGGCGGTGTTGTCGGCCTCGGTGCCACAGCCCGTGAACACCACCGAACCGGGCGTGACGCCCAGGATCGATGCGACCACGTCGCGAGCTTCGTCGATCGAGCGCCGGGCCCCGCGCGCGAACCGGTGCGAGCCGCTCGGGTTGGCGAACTGGTCCGACAGGAACGGCAACATCGCCTCGACAGCGGCAGCACGCATCGGCGTGGTCGCAGCGTGATCGAGATACGTGAGCGTCACCCCGAAGACGCTACCGCTCCGCTCGGTGGTCCCTGTGGTGGCTCGGGTGCGTCCGCCTGTCGGAAGCGCTTCCGGGATAAACACCCCGGGCGCGTTCGAGCGGCCTATCCTGGGCAGTCTCATGAGTCAGATGCGTCTGAACCAGCTCACCGGGCGGTGGGTCACGATCGTCGCCGAGCGCGCACAACGCCCGACCGATTTTGCACCCAGGCAACGCCTCGACGACGTCGCCCCCGGCCGGCCCTGCCCGTTCTGTCCCGGCCACGAGGAAGCCACGCCGCCGGCGCTCGAGACGATCGGCGAGGGTGGCGACTGGCGGGTGCGCGTGGTGCCCAACCTGTACCCGGCGTACCACGGTGACGAAGGCTTCGCCGTCCACCACGAGGGTCCCGTCCATGTGATGGCGGAGGGGACGGGCATCCACGAGGTGTTCGTCTACACCCCCGACCACACCCGCTCGCTCGATCGGCTCGACGACGACGGTGCAGCCGAGTTCATGCTGACCCTCAAGCGCCGCTTCCAGGAGCACGCCGCCTCCCCCAACATCCGGTACACGCAGGCGATCGTGAATCACGGGCGTGAGGCGGGGGCTTCACTCTCGCATCCTCACGGCCAGCTGCTCGGTCTGCCGTTCGTCCCGGGCGAGGTGCTCGACGAGGAACGCGCCTTCGCCCGCTTCGCCGGTGGCTGCCTGTTGTGCACCACGGTCGAGGCAGAACTCGCAACCGGAGACCGAGTCGTGTTCGCCACCGACGAGGTGGCCGTGATCTGTCCGTACTGGAGCGGCTCGCCGTACGAGTTGTTGATCGTGCCCCGCAGTCACGAGTTGCACCTGCAAGACAGCTCCGACGACGCCCTCGCCGCCGTCGGGCGTGCGCTGCGCGATGCCACCGCGTTCCTGAACGTGGCGCTCGGCGACGTGGCCTACAACGTCGGGTTCCACACTGCACCCCACAGCCATCAGGGCGAGTACCACTGGCACATCCACATCTGGCCCAACCTCGTCACCCAGGCCGGGTTCGAGCGAGGCACGGGCGTGCTGATCAACGTCATGCCGCCCGAGATCGCGGCGGCGACGTTGCGCGGCGCGGCCGCCGCCGCCCACGCCTGATGGGGGCGATCCGGGTCTCGATCGAGCTCGACGCTCCGGTCTCGAAGGTCTGGTCGATCGTCGAGCCGGTCGAGCGTCACGTCGACTGGATGGCCGATGCCGAGTCGATCCGGTTCGTCACCGATCAGCATCGCGGTGTCGGGACCGAGTTCGTGTGCGTGACCAAGGTCGGCCCGATCCGGCTCGAGGACCACATGCAGATCACGGAATGGGACGACGAACGCCGGATGGGCGTGCGCCACACCGGCATCGTGACCGGATCGGGTGTCTTCGAGCTGGAGCCGATCGATCTCGGCCGCCGGACCCGCTTCACCTGGACCGAGTCGCTGCGGTTCCCGTGGTACCTCGGCGGTCGTCTCGGCGAGATCGTGGGCGGGCAGGCCGTGATGCGCCTGATCTGGCGGCGCAACCTGCGCAAGCTCGCCGAGTTGGTCCACAGCGCGCCCTGACCTCGGACCGGTTGCCGCTCCGTCGTCGGTCGGGCTCCAGCCACTAACGTTCGCCGCCGTGCGCGTGCTGATGTTGTCGTGGGAGTTCCCTCCCAGCTCCACGGGCGGTGTGGCTGCACACGTCGACGGGCTCGCCCACGCAATGGCAAGGGCCGGCCACGAGATCGTGTTGATCTCGCGGCGTGTCGACGGCATGGCGTCCACGTCGAGCAGTGAAGGCGTCACGGTGATCAGAGCCGATGTCGACATGCCCTGGTTGCCGGACCAGCCGTTGGCCGCCGTCGCCTCCGGCAACCATGCGATCGTCGCCGCCGCTGCCGCCCTGCAGCCGTGGAAGCCCGACGTGATCCACGCCCACGACTGGGGTGTGGCATGGGCCGCCGACGTGCTCGGCACCCTCTTCTCGGCGCCGATCGTGACCACGTTCCACGGCACCGAGCGCGGACGTCACGGCGGGCATCTGCCGCCCGGGACGGCGACCGACATCAACAGCGTCGAGTGGTGGCAGGCATTTCGCTCGAAGCGGGTGATCGCCTCGACCAGGCTGCTGGTCCGCGAGATCATCGACGGTTTCGAGATGGACCCTGACCACGTTCGCCGTGTGCCGGCCGGCATCGATCCGGCGTGGTGGACGACTGCCGGGCCCGATGAGGCGGCGGGCCCCCGCGGCCAGCTCGTCTTCGCGTGGGGACGCGTCCGGTACGAGAAGGGTTTCCACGTGCTGGCACGCGCGATCGGTGCCGTCCGGCAACGGATCCCGAAGGTGGAGTGCATGATCGCCGGGCGCGGCTCGTACCTCCCCGAGCTGCAATCCCAGATCGACATCGCCGGGGTCGGCGACGTGATCGAGCTGCCCGGATTCCTGCCCGACGACAGGCTGCGCGAGACCATCCACCGCGCCGGCTGCGTCGTGATCCCGTCGCTGTACGAGCCGTTCGGCGTGGTCGCCCTGGAGGCGCTCGCCGGCGGGGCGCCACTGATCGTGGCCGACACGGGCGGCCTGGCCGAACTGGTCGGCGGCACCGGCTCGGCGCTGCTGTTCGAACCCGGCAATGCCGACGAGCTGGCCGACCGGATCGAGCTCGCCCTCACCGATCACGCCGTCGCCGACGAGATGGTGCGCCGTGGTCGCGAACTGCTGCAAGCCACCTACACGTGGGACGCGATCGCGCTCCGCACGCTCGCCGTCTACGACGAAGCGCTCACCTGAACAGCTGCGCGGACGGTCAGCGGCCGGTGAAGCGGGCCTTGCCGGGACCGTGCTCCAGGAAGCTGGCGACACCGATCTGACTGTCCTCGGTACGGAACGAGCGTTCGAACAGGTGCCGTTCGAGCCGCAGCCCGTCCTCCAGACTGGAGCTGAGACCCGTATCGATCGCCTGCTTGGCCATCGCCTGCGCCTGGACGGCGCCCGAGGCGCACTGAGCGGCGAGTTCGAGGGCGCGCTGGTGGAGTTGGTCGCCGGCCACGATCTCGTCGAGCAGGTGGATCCGCAGCGCCTCCTCGGCGGCCACCTGGCGCCCGGTGATGCACAGCTCCTTGGCTCGGCTGGGTCCGACCTGACGCGACAGCCGCTGCGTGCCGCCACCCCCGGGAATCGTGCCGAGCAGGATTTCGGGCTGGCCGAACACAGCCCGTTCCGAACCGATTCGGTAATCGCAGGCGAGCGCCAGCTCGCACCCTCCGCCCAGCGCGTACCCGGCCACGGCGGCGATCACGAACCGCGGGATCGCCGCCACGGCGTCGAGCGCAGCGTGGAAGTTGGCCGTGATGTCGGCCGCCTGCTCGGGGCCACCGAACTCGCTGATGTCGGCGCCGGCGGCGAAGATCCGCTCGCCACCCGTGATCACGACCGCTCCCGGCGGATCGTCGGTCAACTCGCCGGCGGCGAGCTCGATCGCCTTCAGGACGGCTCCCGACAGGGCGTTCACCTTGCCGTTCGACAGGGTGAGCACCGCCACCCCATCATCGCGCCGCTCGACCGTGATCAGACCTGACTCGCTCATGTGTCCATCATGACCGATCCGGTGCCCTCAGATCCCGGCCAGCATCTCATCGGCCGCCGACCACGGGTCGATGCGGTGTTCGACCACGTCGGCTGTCAACGCATCCCAACGAGTTCCGGTGCAGATCGCACGCGCTCGCTCACGCAGCCGGTTGGCGACGACTTCGCGCAGTTCTTCACCGGTGCGGAAGGCGCGCCGGTCGGCGAGTTGCCCGCTCTGCTCGGCGTACGCACGGTGCTGCAGGACGGCGTTCCACAGGTCCGGCACTCCGGCTCCGGTGGTCCCGGTGGTCGCCAGGATCGGCGGTCGCCACGCATCGTGGGGCAGGTCCGACAGGTCGAGCATCTGCTCCAGATCGCGCCGGGTCTCGTCGACACCCTTGCGATCGGCCTTGTTGATCACGAACACGTCGGCGATCTCCATCAGCCCCGCCTTGTTGGCCTGGACCGAGTCGCCCCAGCCGGGGTTGACCACGACGACGGTGGTGTCGGCCTTGCCGGCGATCTCGACCTCGACCTGCCCGACACCTACCGTCTCCACCAGGATCCAGTGGCGTCCGATCGCGTCGAGCAGGCGCACCGCTTCCGGTGTGGCCAGCGACAGGCCACCGAGGTGGCCGCGGGTCGCCATCGACCTGATGAACACGCCGGCGTCGGTGGCATGGTCCTGCATGCGCACCCGATCCCCGAGGATCGCTCCTCCCGTGAACGGCGACGACGGGTCGATCGCCAACACGGCGACTTCGAGGTCGAGTGAACGGAGATGGCCGATCAGTGCCGAGGTGAGCGTGCTCTTGCCGGCGCCAGGGGCGCCCGTGAGACCGACCGTGTAGGCCTTGCCACTGTGTGGATAGGCCAAGCGGCCGACCTGGCGTCCGGCCTCCCCGCCGCGTTCGATCATCGAGAGCAGCCGGGCGGTAGCACCTCGATCGCCGGTCGTGGCGGCCTCGAACAACTCGTGCGGATCGGTGGAACGCGCCATCGGACCAGATTGGCACGTCGGCCGCGGTCGACGCGACTCGCCGCCGGACGGCGACGTCGGATCAGACGGGAGCGTCGATCGCCGCTTCTGCTTCGGCGATGTTGACGACCTCGGTCACGCCGTCGACCCGGTCACGCATGATCCGCTCGATCCCACCCTTGAGGGTCTGGGTCGAGACCGGGCAGGTGCCGCACGCACCGACCAACCGCACGCTCACGATCCCGCTCGCCTCGTCGACGTCGACCAGTTCGATGTCGCCGTGGTCGGCTTGGAGTGCCGGGCGGATCACCTCGATACATGCCTCGACCTGTGTTCGCATCGACGTCGTCACCCTGGCCATTCAATCAGCAGATCCCGTACGATCCAGCGCTGTGCCGTTCGCCACCGTCCTGTCCGCCGTGCTCGCCCACGAGGGCGGTTGGGACGAGACGTTGCTGGTGCTGGTGCCGATCGTGGTGATCATCGCCGTGCTCGCCGTCGTCAAGCGCCGGATCGACCGCCTCCCGCCGCCCGACTAGTGCCACGCGATCGGCGGCCCCAAGACGGCACTCGGGCGGCCGTTCAACGGTTGCGCGAGATCGCCGCGCCGACTCCGGCCAGCCGGCCGACGAGGTCGTCGTAGCCGCGGTCGATGTGGTGGACCCCCGTGATCGAGGTGACGCCTTCCGCCGCCAGACCTCCCACCACCATCGCCGCTCCGGCCCGGATGTCGTGCGACACGACGTCGGTGCCCGCCAGACGAGGCACCCCGCGCACGACCGCATGATGGCCTTCGGTGCGGATGTCGGCGCCCATCTTCTGGAGTTCCTCCACGTAACGGAACCGGCCCGGGTACAGGTTCTCGGTCACGATCCCGACCCCGCTGGCGACCGACAACATGGTCATGATCACCGGCTTGTAGTCCGTGGCGATGCCGGGGTACGGCAGCGTGGCGACGTCGATCGAGTGCATCCGGTCGGGTGCGGTGACGCGCAGGCCGTAGGCGAGTTGCTGGAACTGCAGTCCCATGTCGCGGAACCGGCCGAGCACCATCGTCATGTGGCTGGGTTGGGCGTTGAGCAGGTCGAGTTGCCCGCCCGACACGGCGCAGGCTGCGATGTAGGTGGCGGCCTGGATCCGGTCCGCCACGGTCTCGTGTTCGCAGCCGTGCAGCGCCTGCGGCTTGACGCCCTCGATTCGCAGCGTTCCGGTTCCCACGCCGTCGATGCGGGCCCCCATCTTCTGCAGGAAGTGGCAGAGGTCGATGATCTCGGGCTCGCGTGCGGCGTTGTCGATCGTGGTCACACCGTCGGCCAGCACGGCCGCAGTGAGCAGGTTCTCGGTGGCTCCCACGCTCGGGAACTCGAACGAGATGTCGGCGCCGTGCAGACCGTCGGGCGCATACGCCTCGAGGTAGTCGTCGTTGAACGTGAACGTGGCTCCCATCTTCTGCAGACCTGCCACGTGCATGTCGATCGGGCGTGCCCCGAAGTCGTCGCCGCCGGGCATCGTGAGCCGCACGTACCCGCAGCGCGTGAGCAGCGGGCCGAGCACGTTGATCGATGCCCGCATCTTGTCGACCAGTTCGAACGGGGCGATCGGCGTGAGGTCGCCGCGGTTGTCGATCACGACCGTGTCGGATGCCGGACGGCTGACCGGCACGCCGATCGCGCCGAGCAACTCGGCCATGATCCCGACGTCGACGATCGACGGCACGTTGGTGATCTCGTACACGCCGTCCGCCATCAGACTGGCCGCCATCAGCTTGAGCACGGAGTTCTTGGCGCCCGGTACGAGGACCTCCCCGAACAACGGGTTGCCGCCCGTGACCGTGATGCAGCATTCACCCCCGGCGGTCATGCCCACCAGTATGGTCGGTCGAGCGAGCGACGCGCCGTGTAGCCGATGCCGGAGTCACTTCGGTGTGAGCAGGTCGTCCGACGCCGCAGCGGCGGCTGCGACCGATCGTCGAGTCGGAAGGCTGGGCGGCCCGGATACGCCAACCAGTAGGCTCCCGCCGTGGAGGAAGCGGGTCGGACGGTCACGCGGCGCTGGCCCGACCGGCCCGACGTACGGCGCCACCTGGAATCGCCACGCGACGGACTGTTCACCGAGCAGCGTCAGGCCGACGGCTCGTTCACGCAGGAGTCCGGGCCCTTCACGGTCTACGAACGGCGGGTCGAACCCGACCCCACCACGTCGCCGGGAACGTTGCGAGAGCGGACCCGATATCAGATCGTGATCCCCTGGTTCGGGTGGTTGTTCGCGCTGCCGGTGCATCTGTTGCTGCGACGCCACGGGGCGTCGCATCCGACGTCGATCGAGCCGCGGTCGGACGGGTCGGTACACCACACGCCGTGGTGGGCGCCGCCCGACCAGATGAACCCCCGCCACACACTCGTGCTGGGGCTGCTGGCGGTGGCGTCGATGGCATCGGCGTTCACGAACACGCTGTTCACGCAGACCGCCCAGTTCGCCGCCGACGACTTCGGGATCGGCGACCGTGGCTACTCGATCGCCAGTGCCGTGGTGCGAGCCGGGATCATCGTGGCGCTGCCGTTCGCCGTGATGGCGGACCGGATCGGGCGCGTCAAGGTAATCCGGTTCACGGCGTTCGCCGCCCCGCTCGTCACGGCGTTGGGCGCCCTCGCCCCGTCGTTCCCGATCCTGGTGCTCACGCAGGCGATCGGACGCCCGCTCGGGCTGGCGCTCGACTTCCTGATCGCCGTGGTGGTGGCCGAGGAGATGCCGCGCAACAGTCGCGCCTACGCCGTGAGCGTGATGGCGATGGCGAGCGGATTCGGGTCGGGGATCGCCGTGATGTCGCTCAAACTGGCCGACTTCGGCCCCGGCGGGTGGCGGTGGGTCTACGTGGTCACCCTGATCTGGCTGGTCGCCGCCGTCGACGTGAGCCGCCGCCTGCCCGAGACCGAACGCTTCGAACGACCGCACACGATCGCCCCACCGATCGACCGCAGACGACTGGCCACACTGGCGATGGTGGCGATCGCCGCCAACTTCTTCGTGGCCCCGGCGAGCGCCTTCCAGAACCGGTACCTGACACGTGTCCGCGGCTACGACGCCGGGGGGATCTCGCTGTTCACGCTCGGCACCTCGACCCCGGCCGGGATCGGGCTGATCATCGGTGGTCGCCTGGCCGACGTGAAAGGCCGGCGCGTCTTGATCGCCGTAGCGATCCCCGTCGCCACCGCCTGCGTGCTCGGCTCGTTCGCCGCTAGTGGATCGTTGATGTGGTTGAGCGCCTTCCTGGGCGGGTTCGTGGGCGGCGTCGCCTACCCCGCCCTGGCGGTCTACCGCGCCGAGTTGTTCCCGACCGGCAACCGCAGCCGGGCTGCCGGCCTCCTCACGGCGGCGGCGCTGCTGGGTGGGATCGGCGGGCTGCTGCTGGTCGGTGAACTGGTGCGACGTGGCTGGTCGTACAGCGCCGCGATCGGGGTCGCCGCGCTCGGCCAGGTGATCGTGGTGATCACGGTGCTGACCAAGTTCCCCGAGACCGCCCACCAGGAACTGGAACAGCTCAACCCGGAGGACGCCGCACTCGATCCCCCACTCCCGGCGTGACCCGCTAGGGGCCGGCTACCGGCGACGCCGGCTGAGCGCGTCCACGAAGTCGCGCATCGCCCCGGCGATCGTGTGGTCGGCGTCCTTGAGGTCGTGGCCCTTGCGTTCCACGAACAGGTGCGTGACCTTCGCCCTGGGCTGCATCGTGGCGGTCCAGTGGCGCAGCTCGTCGGGCGTGCCGAACGTGTCGGTGGTGCCCGAGATGAACAGCGTGGGCACGCCGATCGCAGGCAGGTGCTCGACGCGGAGTGCGTCGGGCCGGCCGGGCGGATGCAGCGGATAGCTGATCAGCACCAGCCCGCTCAGGTTGGGAGGGGCAGGCTCGCCGTCGACCCCGGCGGCGATCATCGAGCACACCCGGCCCCCCATCGACCGGCCGCCGATCACCAGCGGTTCGTCCGCAGGCAGTTCGGCGATCCGCTGGCGAACGGCGGCCATCAGCACCGGAGCGCGATCGGGGGCCTTGCGCCCCGCCAATCGGTAGCCGAAGTCGGCCCGCCGGACCTGGTGCCCGGCATCGACGAGCGCACGTTCACAGGCGATCAGCGAGGAGTGGTCCGAGTCGGAACCCGCCCCTGGGAACAGCAGCACCGACGTCATCGGCACAGTCTCCCAGCGCCGGTCACTTCCCCGCCGACAGGATTCGGCGGGCTTCGTTGAGGTCCAGGATGGCCTTGCTGGCGGTGGCTCGATCGCCGCCGTGATCGGGGTGTACGTCGCGCATCCGGGCCCGGAAGCGTTTGGTCACCTCACGGCTCGATGGCACGGCGTCGAGCTCGAACCCGAGCAGTTGGCGGGCCCACGCCAACGGGTCGGCCAGCGCCGACAGCTCGGTCGAACGCGACCCGGCCAGGTGGGCGATCAGGGCCGGCCCGATCGGGCCCCGCCACCGGGACGCCTTGATCAGGAGCGGGGCCAGCGCACGACGCGTCTCGGGGGCGAGCCGCTCGACGGCGTACACGGCACCGAGCACCTGGGCCACGTCACTGCCGGTGGTGCCGAAGTCGAACTCGATCGCGTCTCCGTTGCCGATCAGACGGTGGACGCTGTGCGACAGACCGTGCCGGTCGACCTGGAAGCGGTGCCGCAGGCGTGGCTGCACGACACGACCGCCACGCTCGATCTCGCCGATCAGGCGCGCCACACCGGGCGCCAGCTCGGCCTCGACGCCGGGCATGTGCTGGGCGATCACAGCGCCCAGCAACACGCCACCGAACCCCGGTGCGGGCTCGGCCGGCAGGACCAGGTTGCCGAGCGAGACGCGTCGGGTGGGAACCGCTGGACGGGTGTGGAAGATCTCCAACTCGGCCAGCAGCACCCCGTCGGTGGCGGACATGCGGGTCGCTCGCCTCGCTCAGACGTAGGGGCGGCACACGCCGCGCAGCTCATCCGCGGCGGCTTTGATCGCATCGGGCTCGACACCCTCGGCGAACGACGCCTCGACGGCGCGGGCGTGCTCGACGATCACGTTCCACGCACGCACCGCCAGACCGAACGGAGGCACGTCGGCGGCGAGCTGGGGGACGAGACCGAGCAGTGTGCCCCGAGCGCCGGCATCGCTGCCATCGCGGCTGAGGCGGTCGGCGGCGACATAGAGGTCATGCAACGCGCCGTCAGGTGCCTCGGCTTGCTCGTCGAGCGAGGCCACTTCACCGGCCTCGATCGCGTCGAGCAGCTCGTCCACCACGTGCTCGGCATCGGCCGCCACCAGCAACGTGCGACCTTCCCAGCGGTGCGGGATCTCGGCCTCGGCGAGCGACTGCTTGAGCGTCTCGATGTCGGCGAACGGCCACTCGTCGAGCCCGAACTCGGTCATCTCCGGCGGGTTGCCGTCCTCGTCGTCGATCAGCGGCACGGGGAACGGCCCGATCTCGTGCTCGAGTTCGTCGAACATCGCGTCGACCTCGGCTTCGATCTGCTCGGGCACCACGAGCTCCTCGCCTTCCCACACGTGGGGCACGCCGCGCTCGGCCAGCGTCTCGGCCAGTTCGGCGCGCTGATCGAGGCTCCAACCGGTCAGGTTGTAGTGGACCTTGACCTGTTCGGGATCGTTCGGGTCGAAGTCGAGTTCGAGGAACGGACGAGCACCCGCCGCCTCCCGAGTTTCGTCGTCGTCATCGTCTCCACGGCTCACGATCGGCATGCCTGTGACGCTATCCCGCGGCGGCCGCAACGGCTGACCCACCGACCGACACCACGACCGACAGAAGGCGGTCACGGCTGGCGCGCGAAACCTCGTTGGAAACCGAGCGGGCGATGCGTCATCATGGCCACGCCCGAGACGAACGAAAGGAGTGCCCCATGTTGATCACGATCACCGATGACCAGATCGCTGCCATGCGCGGCCTCCGCGTTCGTCCCGCGTCGGGCTGCACCGCCGGAATCTGACGCCGCCGACACAGCGACCGCAACCGGCACCACGCCGAGACGGCTGACCCCAACGTGGCCGACCTGACCCGGCCCACCTGCGGCAACCCCGGCCGCCGGCGTTGCTGACACCGGATCGACGGCCCCGACCCGGCCCGACCGATCCGGAGCGCCGTCGCCCGCCGCCGGCCCGCTCCCTCACATCCCCATCTCATCTCACATCCCCAATCACACCCAACACACGAAGCAGGCACATCACCATGTTCAGTTCAGACGTCACACTCCAACGTCAACTCGTCGCCGATCGGCACGACCGGTTGCGCCGTGAAATCGGCGCGTCGCGGTTGCGGAATCCTCGGCGTCGAAGGCGACGCGAATAGGACCCCGGCGTCACGCCGGTTCCGGGCACCGGGCGTGCGGCCACTAGGTTGGCCGCATGCCCAACCCGGGAGCCCAAAAACCTGATCGCAACCTCGCCATGGAGCTGGTCCGGGTCACCGAGTCGGCCGCCCTCGCTGCCGCCCGGTGGGTGGGCCGCGGCAACAAGGAGGGTGCCGACGCCGCCGCCGTCGACGCCATGCGGCTCAGCCTCGCCAGCGTCCAGATGGACGGTGTGGTCGTGATCGGCGAAGGCGAGAAGGACGAAGCGCCGATGCTGTTCAACGGCGAGAAGGTCGGCGACGGCCACGAGCCTCGCGTCGACGTCGCCGTCGACCCGATCGACGGCACCACGCTCACCGCCAAAGGGCTCAACCACGCCCTGTCGGTGATCGCCGTCAGCGAGCGCGGCTCGATGTTCGATCCCGGTCCGTCGTTCTACATGGAGAAGATCGCGGTCGGCCCCGAGTGCGTCGGCGCGATCGACATCACCGCCAGCGTCACCCAGAACCTGCGCTGGATCGCCAAGTCGAAACGCGAGAGCGTGCGCGACCTCACGGTGTGCATCCTCGACCGGCCGCGACACGGTGACCTGATCGACGAGGTGCGCGCCAGCGGCGCCCGGATCCGGCTGATCACCGACGGCGACGTGTACGGGGCGATCGCCAGCGCCTGGCCCGACGCCGGCGTCGACGTGCTGATGGGGATCGGCGGCACGCCGGAGGGCGTGATCTCGGCAGCCGCCCTGAAGAGCATGGGTGGCGAGATCCAGGCCCGCCTGCTCCCCCAGTCCGACACCGAACGCAACGCCGTGGTGTCTGCGGGGTACGACCTCGACCGGGTGCTCACCCAGGACGACCTCGTTCAAGGCGACAACTGCTTCTTCGCCGCCACCGGCCTCTCCGACGGTCAACTGCTCCGGGGCGTTCGCTTCGACGCACGCGGCGCCCGCACCCAGAGCCTCGTGATGCGGTCGCGCAGCGGCACGGTGCGCTTCATCGATGCCCGCCACCGTGTCCGCAAACTGCAAGAGTTCAGCGCCATCGACTACAGCTGACGGCGTAACGGAGTGTGTCAGACACGCTTCGTTCGCCAGCTGCGATGGCAATCCGTCGCGACGAGGAACGAAGCGTGTCTGACACACTCCGTTCAGCGTTGCAACATCGCCGACACACGACGACGCAGCCAACGCGGCATCGAGTTGGTGGCGGCGCTCAATGCCTTGTACTGGGCTCCCGGAACGGCCAACGCCCTGTTGGCAGCGACCGCCTCGAGGCCGGTCCGAGCGACCAGACTCGGTGGCGTCCAGGCCGAGGCGGGAAACTGGTCGGCGTACACCGCAGTGTTGCTGACGCGCTGGAACTCGGTCTTGGTGAGCCCGGGGCACAAGGCCGTGACGTGCACGCCGTAGGGGTGGGCCTCCTCGTGCAGACTCTCGGTCAGGCTCGTCACGTAGGCCTTGGTGGCGGCGTACACCGCCAGCCGCGGGGCGGGTTGGAAACTGGCCACGCTCGACACGTTGAGCAGGTACCCGCGTCGGCGTGGGACCATCGACGCCAGGGCGGCGTGCGACAGCCGGGTCAGGGCGGCCACGTTGAGCTGGATCTCCTCGGAGAGCCGATCCGGGTCGAGTTCGTAGAACGCCCCGTTCGTCCCGAACCCGGCGTTGTTCACCACGAGATCGATCGGGCGGTCGGGGTCATCGATCCGGTTGGCGACCGCTTCCAGCCCATCCGGGGTGAGCAGGTCGGCCGTGAGCACCTCGATCGAACCGGGGTGACGGGCAGCCAGCGCCTCGAGCCGGTCGCCGCGACGCGCCACGACCACGGTCGGAATCGCCTCGGCCGCCAGCAACGACGCCATCACCTCGCCGATCCCCGATGACGCGCCCGTGACCAGTGCCGACCGAAACGGGAACATGGCGACCTAGCCGACGAACCTGCACGTGCGCACGCAGCCGGTGCCGCGTTGCACGTTGGGAACGATCAGACGGCGATGCCGCCTGCCCGCAAGCGGGCGTGGGCACGCCCGAGGGCGCTGACGGCCCCGGCGTCGTGCTCGTGGCGCAGCCGTTCCTCGGCGCGCGCCTTGGCAGCCTGGGCACGCTCGATGTCGATCTGTTCGGCCAACTCGGCGGCATCGCTGAGGATCGACACCTTGTTGTTGCTGACTTCGACGAAGCCGCCGTGGACGGCCATGTCCTGGACCGTTCCGTCGCGCAGGAAGATCCGCGTGTGGCACTCGGTGAGCGCCCCCAGGAACGGCGCGTGGCCTTCCTGGAAGGCGATCTCGCCACCACCGAGCGTGCGCGTGATGACCATCGTCGCTTCGCCCGAGTAGAGCACCTGCTCCGGGGAGACGACTTCGACCAGCATGCTCAGCTCTCCTGCAGGGCCTTGGCCTTGGCCAACACCTGCTCGACACCGCCGACGTTGAGGAACGCCTGCTCGGGGAGGTCGTCGAGATCGCCCTTGAGGATGGCGTCGAAGCTTTCGACCGTCTCGGCCACCGGCACCGTCTCGCCCGACACACCGGTGAACACCTCGGCCACGTAGAACGGCTGCGAGAGGAAGCGCTGGATCTTGCGCGCCCGGTTCACGGTCAGGCGGTCCTCGTCGGACAGTTCGTCGAGACCGAGGATGGCGATGATGTCCTGCAGCTCCTTGTAGCGCTGGAGGTTCTCCTGCACGCCACGTGCGACCCGGTAGTGCTCGGAGCCGACGACCTCGGGGGCGAGGATCGTCGAGGTCGAGGCGAGCGGGTCCACGGCCGGGTAGATGCCGAGCGCCGCCACCTGGCGGGAGAGCTCGGTGGTGGCATCGAGGTGCGTGAACGTGGTGAACGGAGCCGGGTCGGTGTAGTCGTCGGCGGGCACGTACACGGCCTGCAGCGAGGTGATCGAGCGACCCTTGGTCGAGGTGATCCGCTCCTGCAGCTGGCCCATCTCGTCGGCCAGCGTGGGCTGGTAGCCCACGGCCGACGGCATGCGGCCGAGCAGGGTGGACACCTCGGAGCCGGCCTGCACGAACCGGAAGATGTTGTCGACGAACAACAGCACGTCCTGGTTCTGCACGTCACGGAAGTACTCGGCCATGGTGAGCGCCGACAGGGCGACGCGCAGGCGCACGCCCGGCGGTTCGTCCATCTGGCCGAAGACCAGCGCCGCCTTCTCGTACACGCCCGATTCCTGCATCTCGAGACGCAGGTCGGTGCCCTCACGGGTGCGCTCGCCGACCCCGGCGAACACCGACACACCACCGTGGTTCTGGGCCACGCGGCGGATCATCTCGGTGATCAGCACGGTCTTGCCCACGCCGGCACCGCCGAACAGGCCGATCTTGCCGCCCTGCACGTACGGGGTGAGCAGGTCGATCACCTTGATGCCGGTCTCGAACATCTTGGCCTGCGGCTCGAGCGTGTCGAACGCCGGGGCCGGGCGGTGGATGTCCCAGCGCTCCATGTCGTCGGCGTAGCCGGGTTCGGCGTCGAGCGCCTCGCCCCACACGTTCCACACGTGGCCGAGCGTCTTGTCACCGACGGGCACGTTGAGGCCGCGGCCGGTGTTGCGCACGGGGGTGCCGCGCTTGAGACCGTCGGTCGGCTTGAGGCACACCGCACGCACCCGGCCGTGGCCGAGCTGCTGGGCGACTTCGGCCAGCACCTGCTGGGTGACGCCTTCGATCGTGACGCTGAACTCCACGGCCGTGTTGAGCTCGGGGAGCGAGCCGGTCGGGAATTCGATGTCGATCACGGGCCCGGCGATGGCGACGACGCGCCCTTCCTTGAGATCGGTGTCGGTGATGGTCATGGCTGTCGATGTCTCCTGCTCAACCGTTGTGCTTCGTCGTTCGAAATTGCGTGGTGTTCAGAGTTGCTCGCCGTACTTGGCGAGATGGGCAGCCTTGGCCTGCCCGATCCAGTCTTCGCGTTCGATCCGCCCGGGGAACGAGATGAAATCGTCGACCCGGTCGACGTCCTCGGGGGTCCAGACGGCGATCTGACGGAAGGTCGTGATACCGAGCTCGGCCAGCTTGCGGCCGATCACGGGGCCGATCCCGTCGATCTCGCCTTCCAGGTCGTCGGCGGCGGGGACGGCTACCGACGCCGGGGCATCGATCGTGACCGTCGATCCGGACGCAGCGTGCGATGCCAGCGGGGCGAACGCCTGGGCGACGCCGTATCCGCCGGTGCCGATCGGCTCGAGCTCGGCCAGCCGGGTGTGGTCCTCGCGGTCCTTGCCGGAGCCGAGCGCCTCGGCACCACCGACGATCTCCATGATCTCGGTCGTGATCGAGTCCTGGCGGGCCCGGTTCATGACCACGCTGAGGTTCTTGATCAGCTCGTCGGCGTTGTCGGTGGCGGACTTCATGGCACGCTGCCGGAATGCGTGTTCCGACGCTGCCGCGTTGAGCAGCGCGGCGTACACACGGGCTTCGATGTAGCGCGGCACGAGCGTGTCGAGGATCGTGCTGGGATCGGGTTCGAACTCGTAGTCGCCGCCGCTGCCGTCGGTCGAGCCGGCCTTCCCGTCGCCGCCGGCGACGGCTTCGTCGGTGAGCGGCACGAGCGGACGCAACACGACTTCCTGGCTGCCGGCGGTGATGAAGCGGGTGTACACCAACTCGACACGGTCGACCTGGCCGCTGGCGTACAGCTCCACCACGTGCTGACCGATCATCTTGGCGTCGGCGTACGTCGGGTTGTCGCTGAAACCGGCGAAGCCTTGCCCGAGTCGGTACTCGCGGAACCGGAAGTAGCTCTCGGACTTGCGGCCGACGGGCACGATTTCGTAGCCCTTGCCGGCCAGCACGTCGGCTTTGACCTCGCCCTCGGCGGCGCGCTGCACACCGGCGTTGTAGCCGCCGCACAGTCCGCGGTCGGCCGTGATCACCACATAGCACGTGGTCTTGATCTCAGGCCGGCCCGCCAACAGCGGTGAACCCGAGTTGGCGCCGGCGGCAGCGAGGTCGCGCACGACCTCGGTGATCTGATCGGAGTACGGCACAGCGGCCTGCACCCGCTGTTGGGCCTTCACGATCCGCGACGCGGCGATCAGTTCCATGGCGCGCGTGATCTTCTTGGTGGACTGCATCGTGCGGATGCGTCCCTTCAGAATTCGTTCCTGACCGCCTGCCATCAGCGCTGCCCTCGTTCGTCACCGATCATCGGGGTCACTCCGTGGCGAGCGTCTTGTTGCTGTGGGCGGCGCCGAGCTCGTCGGCGGCGACCGAGGCCGGATCGACGTGGTGGCCGGCGCTGCCGGACACCGCAAAGGACGCCTTGAAGGCTTCGACGGCGCCGGCCAGCTCGGCCGGGACACCACCGGTGCGCAGGTCCGACATCATCGCACCGTGGCGGGCGTGCATGTTCGAGAGCAGCTCGCTCTCGAAGCGGCGGACGTCACCGACGGGGATGTCGTCGAGGTAGCCGCGGGTACCGGCGAAGATCGACACGACCTGGTCCTCGACCGCCATCGGGCTGTTGAGCGGCTGCTTGAGCAACTCGACCAGGCGGTAGCCACGCTCGAGCTGAGCCTTCGACACGGCGTCGAGTTCGGAACCGAAGGCGGCGAACGCCTCGAGCTCACGGAACTGGGCGAGGTCGAGCTTGAGCGTTCCGGCGACCGCCTTCATCGACTTGGTCTGGGCGGCGCTGCCCACGCGGGACACCGAGATGCCCACGTCGACGGCGGGGCGGATACCCGACTTGAACAGGTTGTCCTGGAGGAACACCTGACCGTCGGTGATCGAGATCACGTTGGTCGGGATGTAGGCCGACACGTCGCCGGCCTTGGTCTCGATGATCGGCAGCGCCGTGAGCGAACCGGCGCCGTTCTCGTCGGAGAGCTTGGCGGCCCGCTCCAGCAAGCGGCTGTGCAAGTAGAACACGTCGCCGGGGTACGCCTCACGGCCCGGCGGGCGGCGCAGCAGGAGCGACATCTGTCGGTACGCCTCGGCCTGCTTCGACAGGTCGTCGTACACGATCAGCGCGTGCTGACCGTGCTCCATCCAGTACTGGCCCATAGCGCAGCCGGCATACGGCGCGAGGTACTTGAACGGTGCCGAGTCGGCGGCCGGGGCCGACACGACCACGGTGTACTCGAGGGCGCCGTTCTGGCGCAGCGTCTCGACGGTCTGGGCGACCGTCGAGCCCTTCTGGCCGATCGCCACGTAGATGCACTTCACGCCCTGACCTTTCTGGTTCAGGATCGTGTCGATGGCGACGGTGGTCTTGCCGGTCTTGCGGTCGCCGATGATCAGTTCGCGCTGGCCACGCCCGATCGGGGTCATGGCGTCGATCGACTTGATGCCGGTCTGGAGCGGCTCGTGCACGGGCTTGCGGCCGAGGATGCCAGGCGCCTGGATCTCCATCCGGCGCAGTTCGGTGCCGACCAGCGGGCCCTTGCCGTCGATCGGCTCGCCGAGCGCGTTGACGACGCGACCGAGCACGCCGTCGCCGACCGGGAGCGAGAGGATCCGGCCGGTCGCCTTGACCGGCTGGCCCTCCTCGATCGCGCTGGCGTCGCCGAGCACGACGGCGCCGATCGAGTCCTCGTCGAGGTTGAGTGCGAGACCGACCGAGCCGTTCTCGAACTCGAGCAGTTCGTTCACCGACGCGTCGGGCAGGCCCGACACGCGGGCGATGCCGTCGCCCACTTCGGCGACGCGGCCGACCGTGCGGGCCGTGAGCGACTGCTCATAGCCCTCGAGGTTGTGCTTGAGTGCCTGAGCGATGTCGGCAGCGGAGATGGTGAGTTCAGCCATGTGAGATTCCTGATCTGCGTGCGGCTTAGAGCCGGCTCTTGAGTTGCTCGACGCGGGTACGGACGCTGCCGTCGATGATCATGTCGCCGACGGTGGCGACGATTCCGCCGATGATCGCCGGGTCGACGATGGTCTTGAGGTTGACCTGCTTGCCGGTGGCGTTGGCCAGCGCGGCAGCGAGGCGGGCCTGCTGATCGTCGGTCAGCGCCACGGCGCTGCGGACTTCGGCGACGGCCAGGTTCTTGGCGCTCGACGCACGGGCGACGAGGTGGTCGATGATCGCCGGCAGGTCGCGACCGCGGCCGGAACCGACCACCATCGAGACCAGTTGTGTGGTGGTGGCGGTGGCCTTGCCGCCGAGCAGGTCCTCGACGATTGCCTGGCGCTTGCCGGCCGGCACCATCTCGTCGGTCAGCGCGCTGCGCAGCGATTCGCTCGACTCGTACGAGCGAGCGAACCGGAACAACTCGTCTTCGACCTCGTCGAGCGTGCCTTCGGCACGAGCGATCTCGAACAGCGCCCGGGCGTAGCCCTCGATGCGTGCGTCACTCATGCGCCGGCACCCACTTTCGCGATGAACGCCTCGATCAGGTCCTGGTGAACGGTGGCGTCGAGCGCCCCGTTGGCCAACACGTGATCGGTGGCTTGGTTGGCGAGCCGGGAGATCTCGGCCCGCAGTTCCTCGTTCGCTCGGCCACCGGCGGAGACCAGGTCGGCCTCGGCACGAGCTTCGAGATCGGCGATCTCCTGCTCGAGCCGGCCGCGACCTTCGGCCAGCACGGCGTCGGCTTGGGCGTCGGCGTCGGTCAGCAGGCGCTGACGCTCGGCGTCGATGTCGCCCGCAGCCTGACGGATGTCGGCAGCCTCGGACGTGGCGGCGGCCTTGTCGGCGGCGGAGGCGTCGAGCTCACCCTGGATCCGTGCCGTGCGATCCGACATCGCCTTGGCGATCATCGGGCCGGCGAACTTGTACAGGGCACCGAAGACGATCAACGATGCGATGCCGCCGTAGATGATCTCGAAGGTCTCGGGCAGCAACCAATGGTGGGTGCGTGCCGGATCCTCGGCGAACAGTGCTGCCAGGCTCATGACGCTGCTCCCACGCTCATCGACGCATCGACGGCGCTGCGGACGCTGGCGGCGTCGGGTGCCTTGCCGATCGACAGTTCCACGGTCCGTCCGGCGACATCGGCGGCTGCGGCGGCCACACCGTCGCGTGCTGCCTCGCGTGCGATCCGGGCCTGCTCGTTGGCGGCCTCGCGCTTGGCGGCGATGCGTGCGTTGGCCTCGGCCAACTTGGCGGTGCGCTCCGACTCCAGCGTGTGACGAGCGGCATCGATCCGCTCGTTGGCCTCGGCCTTGACCGATGCCAGCGCCGACTCGTAGCTGGCCACCTCGGCCGTGGCCGCCGCGCGCATGGCGTCGGCCTGCTCGTGCCCGCCACGGATGTGGGCGTACCGCGCATCCATGCTGCGCTTGAGGCGCGGGTACAAGAAGTACCGGGTGACGAGCGCGAACACGATGAACGCGCCGCCGCCCCAGGCGATCTCCTTGACTTCGGGCGTGATCGCGCCGGGACCGGCGCCGCACTCGGCGACGCCTGCCTCGGGTTCGAATTCGCAGTCGGCCGGATCGAAATGCTCCTCCGCGGCGTGATCGCCTTCTTCGGCGGCACGGAGGATGTTCACCTCGATTCGTGCCCCGCTGGTGACGACGGCTGTCAGCACGTCAGCTCCTTTTCGGGATGGTCAGATTCAGTGATGTCGGTGATCGGCGCGTGCCGATCGGGTCGGTGACGGTTGGTCACAGACCGATGAGGATGAACACCACGAAGCCGATCAGGGCGAGCGCCTCGGTGAAGGCGATGCCCAGGAACATCGTGGTACGCACCATGCCCGCAGCCTCGGGCTGACGGGCCATCGCCTCGACCGACTTACCGACGAGGTAGCCGATGCCGATGCCGGGGCCGATGGCGGCGAGGCCGTAGGCGAAACCGGCCGAACCGGCTGCGGCTGCAGCCTTGGCGTCAGCGGCGGTCTGGGCGAGGATGCTGAAAGCTTCCATGTTGGGTTGATCTCCTGATGAGTGTCTGGGTGGGAGAGGGATAGAAGGAATCGATGAGCGCTGTGGATCAGTGCTCGGGGTGCGCCGCGCCGCCGATGTAGACCGAGGCGAGGATCGTGAAGATGTAGGCCTGCAGGAAGCCGACCAGCACCTCGAATGCGGTGAGGAACAGCAGCATGAACATCGTCAGCAGGCCGACCGGCTTCAAGGCGAACGAGCCGCCTTGCACGACTTCCTTGGTCAGCAGGGCGAACGTGAACAGCAAGATGTGGCCGGCCAGCATGTTGGCGAACAATCGGACGGTCAACGAGAACGGGCGGACGATGAACGTCGAGACGAACTCGATCGGCGTGACCAGGATGTAGAGCGCCTTGGGCACGCCCGGGGGGAACAGCGAGTTCTTGAGGTAGCTGACGCCCTGGTGCTTGAAGCCGACACCGATGAACACCACCCACACGAGCAGCGACAGGAACATCGGGATCGCCATGCGGGCGGTGGCCGGCATCTGCAGCAGCGGGATGATGCCGGGCAGGTTGCACAGGTACACGAACACGAACAGGCACATGAGGAACGGGGTCCATCCGAGCCCGTGCTTGCCCATCGTGGGCATGATGATCTGCTGTTCGATGAACTCGACGATCGTCTCGGCCAGGTTGCGCACGCCCTTGGGCGCCTTGAGCCCGTCCTGGCTACCGGCCAGGAGGAACACGACCATGCCGATCAGGGCTGCGGCGACGGCGATCAGCCCGACCTTGTTGAGGCCGCCACCGGACCAGAGGTCGCGCCAGCGGAGGATTTCGTTGATCGGCGGGAATTCGAGTGCGAGCACGTTGGAGGTCCGTTCTTGTCTCTTCGTGATTGCAGGGAGTTACGGGCGGGCCGGCTTGAGGCCGGGGTATGCCAGGGTGATGGCGACGAACTTGAGTTCCCACAGCAGGAGCCCGAGGTGCGTCACGATGATGGTCGCTCCGAGTGCCGGACGCGAAATCCACGATGCGTCCTTGACCAGGATCACGGCCAACAGCAGCAGACCGAGCCGGATCAGGTAGCCGAACAACGTGGCTCCCATCATCAGCCCGATCGAGATCTTGGCGGTGTACGAGATGATCGCCGCCGAGACGGCGAAGTTGATGAGCACGAGTGCGATCGCGAACGCCGCCGACCAGGCGCCGTTGGTCCCCCACACGATCGCCGCCACGGCGATCAACAGCGGGGCGACGATCAGACCGCGCTTGACGAGATCCATGCTGACGCGCATTTCGACCGGCTCACCGTCGAGCTGCATCACGATCGGCGACTTGGCGGGCGAGCTCATGCTGCTTCCTCCAACGCGCTGCGGGTGAGCTGAACCGACCCACGCGCCGACCGGCGTTCGGCCTCGAGATGCTCCATGGTCGCCTGGTACGTGTACATCAGGCGGGCGAACGATCCGACCGCGGCGAACACGACGAGCGTGATCGTGAACAGCGGGAACAGCCCCAGCCACTGGTCGAGGGCGTATCCGATCCCCAGGAACAACAGCACCGTGAGTGCCAGATCCATGCCGCGGCCGAGCGTGTCGTCGTTCGTGCTGCGCCCGGTCTGGGCGCGCTTCGAACGGAGCGGGAAGAGGAGAGGCTTCATGGCGAAAGAGATTCGACGGGCTCACGACCCCGGTGACCCGCCACGCATCTTCGCGCAGTCGAGCAGCAACCGTTTGTGAACGCACGCACAAACTACTCGGTGTGCTCCCCGCCGAGCAACTCCTGCGACGAATCGGCAACAACATTTCGTTCAGATGGTCCGGGTGGGTCCCGGTCGCCCTCGGTGGATGCGGCCGGGGCCGACGGAACCTGCAGCTCGTCATCCGCGATGTGCTCCGTCGACCATCGTTCGGCGAGGTGTTCGGCCTCACGGCGTTCCGGCCGGGACGGGTCGACCTGCTCCGACGCCGGCCGATCGAGTGCCGCCTCGACTGCCTCGGCACGCTTGCGGCGCACGCTGGGATGCAGCACCGTGAACAGCACGATGCCGAGCGCTGCGATCCCGAATGTCACGTAGGTGGGATTCTTCTCGGCCAGCACCGGATAGAGCACGAACCCCGAGAGCAATGCCGTCCAGGCCCAGAGGATCAGCACGGAGCGGCGGTGACCGTGCCCGAGGTTCATCAACCGGTGATGGAGGTGGCCCTTGTCAGCCACGTCGAACGGTTGCCGTTTCGAGAGTCGGCGCAGGATCGCGAAGGTCGTGTCGAGGATCGGCACGCCCAGGATCAGCAACGGGATCGCCAACGGGGCGAAGAAGAAGAACGTGGCACCCAGGTGGTCCTGGGTGTTGGGATCGGCGCGACCACCGACGACGCTGGTCGAGATCGCCAGCATCGCACCGAGCAGGAACGCTCCGCTGTCGCCCATGAAGATCCGGGCCGGATTGAAGTTGTACGGCAGGAATCCGATGCACACGCCGACGGTGATGACGGCGACCAGCGGACCCAGGTTGCGGTCCTCACCCTGCAGCAACTCCAGGTCACCGAGCTTGTTGGCATACAGGAAGAACGCCCCGGAACCGATCGCCACGATGCCGGCCGCCAACCCGTCGAGCCCGTCGATCAGGTTGATCGCCTGGGTCATCACGAGCAACCAGACGACGGTCACCACCGCCTGCCAGTCGCCCGACAGGATCACCACGTCGAGGAACGGCACGCGGAAGTTGAACATCGTGACGCCGAAGTACGACAGGGCGATTCCCGCCAGGACCACCCCGGTCACCTTGCCCGGTGGGGCGAGGTCCATGATGTCGTCGAGGAATCCGGTGACGAACACGATCAGGATCGCGATCAGCACGCCCTCGGGTTCGGAGTTGTCGTGGAAGATCGGGTCGAACCCGTTGGTGGTCCACGCCACCACGAAGGCGACCAGGAACCCGAGCAACATCGCCAGCCCGCCGACGTGGGGAATCGGGGAGGTGTGGACGGATCGAGCGTTCGGCTCCACGACCCAGGAGCGGCGACGGGCCTGGCGCGCCACGAGCGGGGTGGCGATCGCCGTCACGGCGGCGGCGAGCAACCCGATCGCGAGATAGTCGGCCAGCCCCGGAGACATTCCGCCCGAGCCTACGCGTGTGCGGCGCGACTGGTCCGGTCTGGCCGGAAGTGGCGTGCGTCAGTAGGCCGGGAAGGCTCCGCACAGCTCGGCCACCTCGGCCCGCACCGCAGCGAGGGTGTCGGCAGAGTCACGGCCGCGCAGGGCGCGGGCGATCAGCGCCGCGATCTGCGCCATCTGGGGCTCTTGCATGCCCTGGGTGGTGACCGAGGGGGTTCCGATCCGCACGCCGCTCGTGACGAACGGGCTGCGCGGGTCGTCGGGCACGGTGTTCTTGTTGAGCGTGATCCCCGCCTCGTCGAGCACGGTCTGTGCGAGCTTGCCGGTCAGGTCGGCATCGAACGTGCGCAGGTCGACGACCATCAGGTGGATGTCGGTGCCGCCCGACACGAGCCGGAAGCCCTCCCCCGCCAACGCCTCGGCGAGCGCAGAGGCGTTGCTCACGACCTGGGCGGCGTATTCGCGGAAGCTCGGCTGCGACGCTTCGTAGAAGGCGATCGCCTTGCCGGCGATCACGTGCTCGAGCGGCCCGCCCTGCCAACCCGGGAAGACCGCCTTGTCGATCGCCTTGGCGTGCTCGGCGGTCGACAGGATGCAGCCGCCACGCGGGCCACGCAGTGTCTTGTGGGTGGTGAAGGTGACGATGTCGGAGTACGGCACGGGGTTGGGGTGGGCGCCGCCCGCCACCAGACCGGCGAGGTGGGCGATGTCGAACAGCAACATCGCCCCGACCTCGTCGGCGATCGCTTTGAAGGGCTCCGGATCGAGCCGGCGCGGGTAGCTCGTGGTGCCGGCCACGATCATCTTGGGCCGGTGCTTGAGCGCCTGGTCGCGCACCTCGTCGAGGTCGATCCGCTCCTCGGCGCCCACGCCGTAGGCGACGAAGTTGTACAGCAGGCCACTGGCGTTGACCGGCGAGCCGTGGGTCAGGTGCCCGCCGTGGTCGAGGCTCAGGCCGAGCACCGTGTCACCCGGCTCGAGCACGGCCTGGTAGGCGCACATGTTGGCGTTGGCGCCCGAGTGTGGCTGGACGTTGGCGTGATCGGCGCCGAACAGGGCCTTGACGCGTTCGATCGCCAACGACTCGATGCCGTCCACGTACACGTTGCCGCCGTAGTAGCGCTTGCCGGGGTAGCCCTCGGCGTACTTGTTGGTCAGCACGGACCCGGTGGCGCGCATGATGGCCGGCGAGGTGAAGTTCTCGCTGGCGATCAGTTGCAGACCGGTGGTCTGACGCTCGACCTCCTTGGCCAGCAGCGCTTCGACCTCGGTATCGGGTGCGGAGTCGGATGGGAACGGCACGGGGATCTCCTGGGGGTTAGCGAACGTTCGGGGGTGTGGCCGACGCGGTGGTCAGTCGAAGAAGTGGGCTTCGAGGTCGGTGATCTGTGCGACCCGGCGGGCGTGTCGCCCGCCCTCGAACTCGGTGGTGAGGAACAGGTCGACGATCTCCTCGGCCAGCCCGATGCCGACCACCCGGGCACCCATCGACAACACGTTGGCGTCGTTGTGGGAACGCGCCATGCGGGCCGTGTAGAGGCAGTTGCAGAGTGCGGCACGTGCGCCGCGCACCTTGTTGGCGGCGAGTTGTTCACCCTGGCCGCTGCCGCCCAGCACGATCCCGAAGTCGGCATCGCCGTCGCGCACCGACCGTGCAGCAGCGGCGCAGAAGGGGGCGTAGTCGACGCTCTCGGTCGAGTCGGTGCCGTGATCGAGGATCTCGTACCCGGCGGCGCCCAGCCGTGCGATCAAGTGCTGCTTGAGCTCGTACCCGGCATGGTCGGCCCCGAAGGCGATACGCGTCACGTCTGGCGAGTGTAGGACGCCGACGCCGCGCCGGGCACCAGTCGATTCGTTTCCGGCCGATTCACTTCCGGATCGATCAGGCGTCGCCGTCGATCACGTCCTGGCCGGCCAGCAGGCCCTGATCGGGGCAGGTGGCGGTGAGATAGGCATCGGTGGCCGGGGTCTCGGCGACGATCACCATCGACGGATCGGCCGGGAACGGCACGCGGCGGGTCGCCAGCAGGCGGGCGGCTTCGGTGACGAGCGGGTCGATGCCGTCGGGCAGGGCGACGTCGAGCACGGGTTGTTCGGGGTCGCGGACGGACAGCGCAGCGATCCATGCCTCGGATATCGCCTCACGGTCGGCGGCTCCTGCCCCGGCCTCGTCCAGCGCCGCCGCCGCATCGGCGCTGCGACGCTGGAACGCCCCGAAGTACTGGTCCGCCACCACGTCGCGCTCACCGGCCAGTTCAGGCGGCCAGGCGGCGAAAACGGCGTCGTAGGCCTCGCCCACGACCGGCGAGGCGATCACCTCGAGCCGGAAAGCGTCGGCCGGGTCGTCGCCGAACACAGCGGCGCCCAGGATCACCTGCCATGAACCGCCGAACCGGCTCCAGGCGGCGCAGAACCGATCGGGGCTGTCGAGCCCGGGGATGCCCTGTTCGGGAACCGTCTCGTATGTGATCGGCGGACCGGGCGGCAGCGTCCCGACCGGGAGCGCCGTGTCGTCGACGATGCTGGTGACCGGCGCTTCCGAGGCGGCGCTCGAGGGCTCGGCGGTGACACCCGGGGCGGACGTGACCGCTGCCGAGCTGGTCGAGCCGGCGTCGTCGTCTCGGGAACATCCCACGACCGTGGCCGCTGCGAGGGCGACGATCGCGATCAGGGTGGTCGTCCTCGTGGCCCGCTGCATCGGTGTCATGGTCGCACGCGGCGTGCGATGCTGGGCGTCATGTCGCCTTCCTCGCCGACCGGCCGCCCTCGGATCCTGCTCGACTGCGACCCGGGCCACGACGACGCCGTGGCGATCCTGGTGGCGCACGAGTTCGCCGACCTGGTCGGGATCACCACGGTGGCGGGGAACGCCCCGCTCGACCGCACGACCTACAACGCCTGCGTGATGCGCGAGCTGTTGGGCCTCACCATTCCGGTTCACGCCGGGGCGGTGCGACCGCTCTTGGCGGAACCGCACCCGGCCGACTTCGTGCACGGCAAGAGCGGGCTCGACGGCGCCGACCTGCCGGTGCCGACGCGACTCGCCGACAGCCCCGATGCGATCGGCTACATCATCGACACCTGCCGCGAGCAGGAGGGGATCTGGCTGGTGCCGACCGGCCCGCTGACCAACATCGCGCTGGCGCTGCGGGCCGCACCTGATCTGGTCGACCGGATCTCGGGGATCTCGCTGATGGGCGGCGGGTCGTTCGGGAATCGCTCCTACATGGCCGAGTTCAACATCTGGGCCGACCCGGAGGCCGCCGCGATCGTGTTCGGGTGCGGCGCACCGTTGACCATGGCCGGCCTCGACGTCACCCATCAGTTCATCGTGACGCCGGAACGGATCGCCACCGTCGATGCCCTCGCCACCGAGCTCGATTCGCATTTCGCCGGCGTGCTGGCCGCCCTGTTCCGGTTCTTCTCGGGCACCTACATCGCACGCCACGAGGACATGGCCGGCGCCGCGCTCCATGACCCGTTGGCGGTGATGGCGATCACGCACCCCGACCTGTTCGGGTCGAGCCGGCGGTTCGTCACCGTCGAGACACACGGAGAACACACCCGCGGCATGACCGTGATCGACCGCCGCAACCTGCGCCAGCGCCCGAGCGCCAACTGCACCGTGCTCGAATCGGTCGAGGCCGACGCGGCATGGCGAATTGTGCTCGACGCGCTGCGCGCTGCGGCGCGATGATCGGCGCGACACACACACGGTGAGGAGTTCGCCATGACCGATTTCGACTTCCGCGAGTACTCGTACGATGCCGGGAGCATGTCGACGGGCGACGTGCACTTCGAGTTCGTCGATTCGCCGGCGCTGGTGGGGGACGACGTCGAGTGGTCGTTCCGAACGGTTGCCGGCGCGACGGCGCCTGCCGGATCGGTGGTCGCCCACATCGCCGTGGTCTCGCACGATCACAACATCCTCGGCGGCGGGACCACGACCATCCGCGATCCGTTGGGGCCGCACGACGTGGCCGGCAGCCGGATCCATCCGCTCCAGTACACGCCGAACGACGGCGACTACTCGTTCACGATCACGATCGGCTCCGACGCCCGCCACGTCGCCTACCGGATCGCCGATCGACGCGTCCAGGCCGCGTGAGCACCGGCCGACGTCGGCGTACAGGCACGTCGAAGACGGGCTCGCTAGCGTTGGTCGGGTGACCGAGCCGACCGCATCAGCGACCGATACGTTCCCCCGCCAGCACGCTCGGACGCAGCGCTTCACGCTCGGCGAGCCACGCGACCTGGTCGTCAGCCCGGACGGTGCGCGTGTCGTGTTCGCCCGCAGCCGGGGCGGGTCCGACCCGGTCAACTGTCTGTGGGTGGCCGATGTCGAGTCGGGTGACGAGCAGTTGGTGATCGACCCGCTCGTCCTGCTCGGCGGGGACGACGACGGTGATCTGCCGGCGGCCGAGCGGGCACGCCGCGAGCGGGCCCGTGAGGCGGCTGGCGGCGTGACATCGTTCGCCACCGATCGCGAGGTCACCGTGGCTGCCTGTGCGCTGTCGGGTCGACTGTTCGTGGCCGGTCTCGTCACGCGGGCAGCTCGCGAGTTGACGGTCCCCGGCCCGGTGTTCGACCCTCGCCCCGACCCGACCGCTCGCCGGCTCGCCTACGTCAGCGGTCGCCAACTCCGCATCACCGAACTCGACGGGTCGTCGCGCACGATCGCCGCCGAGCCGGGTGACTCCGAGACGGTGTCGTGGGGCTCGGCCGATTTCGTGGCGGCGGAGGAGATGGGGCGCCAGCGGGGGTACTGGTGGAGCCCGGACGGCGAGGCGCTGGCGGTGTGCCGCGTCGACGTGAGCGAGGTCCCGGTGTGGCACATCGCCAACCCCGCCGAACCGTCGCAGGTGCCCAACGTTGTGCGGTACCCGGCGGCGGGCACCAGCAATCCGGCCGTCACGTTGCACCTCGTGCCGCTCGCCGGTGGCGACACCGTGGCGGTCACGTGGGATCGCCAACGGTTCCCGTACGTCGCCAAGGTCAGTTGGACCGTGCACGGGCTGACGGCAATGGTCCAGTCGCGCGACCAGCGCGATCTGGAGGTGCTGCTGGTCGACACCTCGACCGGTTCCACCACGACCCTGTTCGCCGATCACGACGACGACTGGGTCGAGCTGGTCCCGGGGACCGGGGCACTGGTGGCCCCCGACACGCTCGTCACCTGCGCCGATCGCGACGGGTGGCGCCGCCTGCTGGTCGGCGGCGCTGTGGTGTCGCCCGACGACGTCCAGGTCCGCTCGGTCGTAAGCGCCGACGCCGACCGGGTGTACGTGCTCGGCAGCCCGGCCCACGACGCCACGGTCCAGCACGTGTACCGGTGGGTTCCCGGTTCGTTCGAGCCGGTCAGCGACGGCGACGGCGTGCACACGGTGGCGGTCGGCGGCGACACGGTCGTGCTGCGCAGCGCCACGCTCGACGAGCCCGGCGCCCGGTGGCGGCTCCCCAACGGCAACCAACTCGAACGTTCCGCAGAGGTGCCGCTCGTGCGGCCGAACGTGGCGCTGTCACTGCGACGCCCCGACCGTGACGATCGCGTCACGCGCGATGCGGTGCTGCTCCCCCACGACCACGACGGATCGCCGTTGCCGGTGCTGCTCGATCCGTACGGCGGCCCGCACGCCCAGCGCGTGACCCGCAGCAACGCCATGTTCCTCACGTCGCAATGGTTCGCCGACCAGGGGTTCGCGGTCCTCGTTGCCGACGGTCGCGGCACACCGGGGCGTGGCTCGCGGTACGAGCGGTTGGTGAAGCACGACCTCGCTGCCGGAGTGCTCGACGATCAGGTCGCGGCGCTCGAGGCAGCCGCCGAGCGGCACCCCGAGATGGACCTGTCGCGGGTGGCGATCCGGGGGTGGAGCTTCGGGGGCTACCTCGCCGCCCTGGCAGTGCTGCGACGGCCCGATGTGTTCCACGCCGCGATCGCCGGTGCACCGGTGACCGAGTGGCGCCTGTACGACACGCACTACACGGAGCGCTATCTGGGCGACCCGACCGGACAGCCCGAGGTCTACGACGCCAACTCGCTGATCCCGCTCGCATCGGCGTTGACCCGGCCGCTGCTGCTGATCCACGGGCTCGCCGACGACAATGTGGTGGCCGCCCATTCGCTGCAGCTGTCCGCCGCGTTGCTGGCCGCCGGCAAGCCGCACGAGGTGCTGCCGCTGGTGGGCGTGACCCACATGACCCCTCAGGAGCAGGTGGCCGAGAACCTGCTCCTGCACCAACTCGACTTCCTGCACCGCAACGTCACCACCGGCGCCCGGCTGCTGCCGTAGCGAACGCCACGGCTCCCAACCCGGGTGGGCCTGCGTCACGGTTCGGTCAGGACCGCGGCACGGGTGGAACGGCTACGGTGTCGCTCGTGGATGCTGTCGACAACGAGCGCTTGGCCGAGTTCTATCGGGGCGTCGCCGTGCACGCCAATGCCAACAGCGAGCACACCGCCGCGCTCGAGATGCTGGCGCTGGTGATGGCCGCCGACCGCACGCTCAGCCAGGCCGAGATCGACGTGCTGCGCGAGATCTCCGACGACTGGCGCGACAACGACTTCACGTTCGACAAGTACGTCAGCCCGGCGATCGCCAAGGCGCAGCTGGCGATCAGCATGGGCGAGGTCGTCGAGATGATCGACGACATCGATTCGCGGATCAGCAGCCGCGTGCTGCGCCGGGCCCTGTTCTCGGCGTGCCGCGAGCTCGCCGGCGCCGACGACGACGTCAGCCTCGAGGAGGGCTCGATCCTCGCCGAAGTGGCGGTCCGCTTCAGCTGACCGGCCCGTGATCCACGGTCAGGGCGTGATCAACGCCTTCTGACCGGTGGCCACGCGGCCGTACTCGGCGACGTGGGCCGGGTCGACGACGTCGGTCAGCGAGAGGCGCAGCCCGTACGAGCTGGCGAACGTCGTGGTGATCTGGTCGGCCACCCGCTGGCGCAGGCGGGCGTTGTCGTCGGCGCCCAGTTGCATGAGGAACGGCTTCAGCAGCCAGCCGCCGATCGACCACGCCATGCCGAAGTCGCGTCGCAGCACCGTCGGGCTGCGGTCCAGCCCGCCGTACACGTAGACCTGCTTGTGGGTCGACGACCCGTACCGGCTGAACGCCGCCGCTTCGGTCGCCACGCGCTCCATGCACGACAAGACCGTGCCGGCCAGCTCGCCGCCGCCGATCGCGTCGAAGGCGATCGTGGCGCCGGTCGCCCGCAGGGCGTCCACGAGATCGTCCCGGAAGGTGTCGGCACTGGAGTCGACCACGTGCTGCGCAGCTTGGCCGTGCAGCAGCGCCACGTGCGCCGGGGAGCGCACGATGTTGACCAGCCCGACCCCATCGGCGAGGCAGATCCGATTGAGCATCTGGCCCAGGTTGGACGCGCCGACGGTGTGGACCAATGCCGTGTGACCCTCGAGGCGCATCGTCTCGACCATGCCGAGCGCCGTCAACGGGTTGACGAACGACGCTGCCGCCTGGTCCGGGGTGATGCCGTCCGGCATCGCCAGGCAGGCACCGGCGTTGAGCGTGCGATACCCGGCGTAGGCGTTGCCCGACAGGAAGCCGACGACCTTGCCCAGCAGCGCCTGGGCGGCGTCACCGCTGCCTGCCGCGACCACCGTGCCACCACCCTCGTTGCCGGCCACCATCCAGTTGCCGACCCGCGCCGCGTTGGCGGCGAACGTCGCTGCCGTCAGCGCGATCCGGACCGCCGGTCGTCCATCGACCTCGACCTGCTCGGCCCGGGTCGGGTCGCCACCGGCCAGGATCAACCCCAGGTCGGAGGGATTGATCGGCGCCGCACCGATCTGGACGACCACCTCGTCGGGACCCGGCGCGGCGACGGGCGCTTCGTGCACGGCGAGCGTGACGGTGGCGTCGTCGGCCACCAGCGTGCGCAGTTCGAGCGTGGTGGACGGAACGGACGGATCGGTGTGCATCGGCCCATTCTCACCGATCCGGAGTCGGTCCGTCGCCCCGGTGACCCGAGACATCGATGCCAGGTCCCAGATGCGACAACCCAGGATGGATAGGGTCGCGGCAGGAGGTACGGGGCCGCAGTGGAGTTCTACGAACAGGTCGATCAGGTGCAACAACTGGTCGCGCGTCACGGTCGCGTCTCACGTCGCGGGCTGGAACGCACGTATGGGGATGCCGAGCTCGTGACCGAGCTCGCCGAGGAACTGATCGTGCGGGGGGTCGCGGCGTGGGACGCCGATGTGCTCGTGGCATGCCACACCAACGCAGACGACGCCGACGTGGCCGCCGGTGTCGACGTCGAGCCCGCCGGCGGGGGGTCGGTTGGCGCCGTTGCCGCAGGGCCCGCACCGGACGCCGGCGCGGTCACCGAGTTCGGGCACGACGCCCAGATCAGGCACCTGACCGTGATGTTCTGCGACGTGGTCGGCTCGACCGCACTGTCCGGTGAGCTCGGCGCCGAGGTGTGGACCGACGCCATGCGCACGGTGCTCAGCCTGTGCGCCGACCACGTCCGCCAGTGGCAGGGTCACGTCGGCGCCTACCTGGGCGACGGGGTCCTGGCGTACTTCGGGTATCCGATCGCGCTGGAGAACGCCGGCGAGCGTGCCGTGCGGGCCTCGTTGGGGATCCTCGCCGGCCTCCCCGCCCTCAACGATTCGCTGCGGGCGCGGCTGGGCCGCGACCTGGAAGTGCGGATCGGCATCCACTCCGGGCCGGTCGTGGTCGACGAGGTCGACGGGTGGGTCCAGGCGAGCGGGTTGACGACCAACATCGCGGCGAGGGTGCAGGGCGAGGCGTCGCCCAACTCGATCGCCATGACCGCCGCCACGCAGCGCCTGGTCTCGGGCGTGTTCATCACCGAGGACCTCGGCGTGCACCAGTTGAAAGGGGTGCCCGAGCCGCTCCCCCTGCAGCGCGTGGTCGGGTTCGCCTCGCCCTCGCGCCAGCGAGCCCTGGCGCGCCATGCCACCCGGTTCGCCGGTCGTCGCCCCGAGTTGGAGCAGCTCGAGCAACGCTGGGCAGCGGCCGAACACGGCGAGGGACAGACGGTCGTGCTGGTCGGCGAGGCGGGGATCGGCAAGTCGCGGCTGATCGACCACTTCCGGCGATCGCTCGGCGTCACCCGCCATACCTGGCTGGAGGCGCGTGGTTCCTCGTTCGCCAACGCCGCCCCGCTCACGCCGATCGCCCAACTGCTTCGGCGTGCGATGGCGCTCGATGATCGCGCCGGAGTCGAGACGATCCGGGTCGCCGTCGAACGCGCCCTGTCGGCCACCGGCCTCGGCAACGCCGGCAACGTCGACCTGATCGTCGAGCTGCTCGATCCGCGACCGGTCGAGCGATCCGCAGGCGAGGCCGAGGCACGACGCATCCAGCTGCTGGACCTGCTCGTCGACTGGGTCGCCTCGATGTCGGCCGCCCAACCGTCGGTGTTCTACCTCGACGACTACCACTGGGTGGATCCGACCACCCAGGTGTTCTTCGAACGCCTGCGCGACCGCGCCGCTGGCGTGCCGCTGCTGCTGATCGTGTCGAGCCGTCCCGACGCCCGGCCGGACTGGTCTCCCGACCGGGTGACCACGATCGAGTTGGCGCCGCTCGACGCCGCCGACGTGACCGAGGTGGTCCGCCAGCTGGGCGGCGCCGAGCTCTCGGACGACACGGTGCGCTCGATCATCGAGCGCTCCGAGGGAGTTCCGCTGTTCCTGGAGGAGATCACCGCCGCCGTGCTCAGCGGTGTGCCCTCCGAACGCCGGATCCCCGACACCATCGAGAACCTGCTGATGAGCCGCATCGACCGCGTGCCCGGGCTGCGTGAGGTCGCCCAGGCGGCGTCGGTGATCGGGCAGGAGTTCGATGCCGAGCAGTTGGCGTTGCTGGTCGACCTCGCCAAGGCGCTGCCCGTGCTCGAGGTCGCCGTGTCGTCGGGGGTCCTCCTGCGCTCCGACGACGACTCGACCACCTTCAGTTTCCGGCACGCCCTGACGCGCGACGCCACCTACGCCTCGATGGTGTCGCGCACTCGGCACGAGCACCATCGCCGGTACGCCAACTCGCTCGTGTCGTCGCACCCGTACGTAGCCGACTCGCGCCCCGACGTGCTGGCCGAACACTTCGAGCTGGGCGACGACCTGATCGCCGCCTCGCGCTGGTGGCAACGCGCCGGCAGGCGTGCCCACGCTCGGGCCGCGTACCCCGAGGCGACCCGCTTCTACGAACGTGCCGTGGCCAGCGAACCGAGCGCCGATCCCGCCCGCCTGATCGAACTCAACCTGGCGCTGGTCGGTTCGATCAGCGCCTCGCGAGGCCACCACGACGACTCCACCTCGCCGGTGTGGGAGCGCGTGTTGGCGTTGGCCGAGCAGGCCGGTGACCGGTGGTCGCAGGCGATCAGCTATCGCGGGCTGGCCGGGAGGTCCCTGGTGCGCGGTGACGCGGCCGGGGTCGACGCCCACAGCCGGCGGGCGTGGGAGATCATCGGCACCATCGACGCACCGGAACTCGAGAAGGTCGGGCACACCGGTGACGTGATCGGCATGCTCTACAGCGGTCACCCGACGAAGGCGATCGGTCTGGCCGAACGCGTCCGCGGTGCGGGGATCATGTCGTCGGAGTGGGTCGATCACATCCTCGCCACACCGATCGACCCCTGGATGGACGCCCATTACGCCTACTCGTTGGCGGCGACCGGCCGGTTCGACGACGCTTACGCGGTGGTCGACCAGGTCCGATCGGCGCTCGACATGGTGGGCACGGGAGCGTCGACCAGCCTGCTGGCGGTGATCCGCGGGGTCCATGCGCTGGACGGCGACTGGGCTCGTTACGCCCAGCTCAGCGAGGAGTTCTACGAGCGGGCGCAGCGGTTCGGATTGGGTTACCAGACGCGCTTCGGGCGGGTGGTTGCGCTGATCACGCGCGGCATCATGTCGCCCGACCCGGCCATTCTCGACCAGTTCCAGACCGCGCTGTCGCAGATGCCGAACTCCGGGTCGGTGCATGCCGCACCGTTCATGCTGTGGCTGATGGCCGGCGCCCAGCTGGCCTGCGAACGTCCGGATCTGGCGCTCGGGAGCGTCGAGTTCGGTGAGCAGCTCGCCCTCAGCACCACCCAGAGTTGGTACGACCCGCAGTTGTTGGCGCGCCGGATGCGCGCCCACCAGGCGTTGGGCACGATGCCCGACGGTTGGGAGGACGAGGCGGACGCGATGCTCGAACACGCCGCCCGGCGCGAGTTGCGCGTGGGAGGTTTGCACGTGGCGATGGCGCTCCTGGACCAACATCGCGGCACCCCGTCCGAGCCGGCCAGCCGGGGGCGGCTGGGTGATCTGATCGACGATCTTCCGGATCGGTCCGACACGCCCCTGCGGCGTGAGGCGCGGGCCCTGCTCGATCGCTGACCGTCACGAGCGATCCGTCACGGAGACGCGTCAGGGGTGACGTGTCAGGGGTCACGTGTCAGGGGTGGCGGTCGAGCCGTTCCAGGATGTAGGGGAACACGTCCCGGTTGGCGGTCCGGCCGATCCACAGATCCATGTGGGCGTAGTCGGCAAAGACGTGCCGGGTGTACCACTCGGCCCCGTTGTTGGCGACCAGCCAGTCGAGTGTGCGCTGCGACGTCTCGGGGAGGAAGATCTGGTTCTCGGCACCTGCGACGAAGTCGATCGGCAGGCGCAGCCGTTCCACATGGGGCAGGTACCGGTCCTTGCCGGAGGCATCGACGACGCAGCCGGCGCGCACGATCGTGCTCAACTGCTCGAACGGCTTGGTGGCGATCTCGCCGAACATCTCCTCCATCGCCTCGTGGGTAGCGAACCCGAGTTGGGCGTGGGTGTAGCTCGGCCCGAACAGGGAGAACACACGCCGGCAGACCGGGTTGGTGCACGCTTCGCCCTCGGGCGTGGGGACCAGCCACAGCGCGGCGTCGAGCGTCTTGGCGCCCATGTCCTGCTTGGTGGGGTGGGGCGGCAGCACGACCGACCGCAGGTCGATCTTGGTCCGCAGGTCGATCCCGACCGAGTCGTCGTGGAACTTCTCGATCACCGACACCAGGTCGATGTCTGCCTTGAAGTCGTTGAGCCAGTTGCTCACGGGGTGCACGGTGAGCTGCGAGCTGATCACGTTGCGCACGCCGGGCATCCCGTCGAGCAGTGCCATCAGCAGCGTCATCGAGGCCACGCAGTGCGCCATGACCTGCACGTCGCGGCCGCTCGCAATGCGCACGTGTTCGATCGCGGCGGGCCAGTCGTAGGTGGCGATGTCGTCGATCGTGAACGGTGTGGTCGACGACCCCGAGTCGGGGCTGCCACGGTAGGCGAACAGCCACACGTCGTAGTCGGCGGCGCACAGGTACTCGACCAGGTTCTCGTCGACGGTGTCGATCGCGAACGAGTCGGCGCGGACCGAGAAGCCCGGGGACAGAATCACCGGGCCCTTGGGCCCGCCCTGGTACCGGGTCAGCTTGACGGTGGCCCCGTCGGCGGTGCGGATCGGGAACTCCTGTGGTGGCGGCGCTGTGAGCGGCCGGCGTTGGCGCGGCTTGCCGCCCGGCGAGTTGTCCTGGGCGGCGAAGTTGTTGAGGTCGGCGAGCACGCCGCCGTAGGCGTGCAGCACGGTCTTGCCGAGCCCGGCCGCGAACTGTGCCAAGAAGTACTTCTCGATCGCGTTGCCGATCGGCTTGAACTTGGCCACGCCGGTTCGGACCGGGGTGACGACCACCGTCGACGACTGGCGCACGAAGTCCTGCAGGTCGAGTGTCATGATGCCGCGCGCTACGAGTTGGTCCGTGGTGGCGTCGGTGACGGTGACGAACAGTTTGGTCAGGTCGGTCCACGGGTTGGAGGTGTCGTCCACGCGGTGCAGGTACTTGTGCCCGATGAAGTGGAGCGGGGTGGCATCGTCGCGGTCCAGTGTGAGGTCGTAGGTCATCAGCCACGTCTCGACCCGGTCGGCGTCGGGTGGGAGCAGGTGGAAGCGTCCGTCGCGAACGTGCATCGGCGTGGCCGACAACGCTGCGCAGGTGACCGTGCCGGTGGCGGTGGCGGGCCGGTCGGCGGCGGTGGTCAGCGTCCACAGGTCGTCGGTGGCGAGCGTCAGCAGGAAGTCGATCGGTGTGCCGGCGTCGATGCCGCGGGCGACGGCCAGCTCGAACTCGTTCGACACCCGTTCGCGGGCGGGGATGTGTCCTTCGGACGTGTCGGGGAGCTCGGTCGAGATCCAGCCCTCCATCGTCTCGGTGAAGTGCATCGCCGGGGCGTAGCGGTCCGGGTTGCGCTTCACGATCGGCATCACGATCCGGCGGATCAGGTCGGCGATCCGTCCCCTGACGAACTTCCAGACCGAGCCGAGCAGGTGCATGATCACGGCCCAGATGGAGCGCAGCACGGCGGCGATCCATCCCATCACGTTCGTGCCGATCCACTGCCCGGGGCGGCCGGGGCGGGCACCGGCGAACGGCACCTTGCCGGGGCGCGGCTCGGCGAGCGTGGCGTTCGCCGTCCAACCGCGCTCGTGGATCAGCAGTTCCATCGCCCGTTCGGCGACGGCCGAGATCGTGAGCAGCGGATTCACGCCGACCGCGCCGGGCATGACGGCGCCGTCGCAGACGTACAGGCCGTCGTGCACGGTGCCGGCGCCCGAGAAGACGCGGCAGCGGTCGTCGACCACGCCGTCCTGCCAGTCGTCGGCCATCCTGCATCCGCCGACCGGGTGCACGGTCACGAGTTGGCGGCCCATCGCCTCGCTCCACATCGGGTCGGTCAGCAGTTCGCCCTTGATCGCCGCGTTGACCTTGCGGATCGTGTCGTTGTCGTGGTCGAACACCGCTTCGCGCCCGGCCCCGGGCCACTCGATACGGAGCCGGTCGTCGTCGGAGAGCCGGAGCACGCCGTCGGCGTCGTCGTGGCTCATCATCAGATAGGTCTGGCTGCGCGAGACCGGCCCGACGTAGGCGTCGTCGGCGAGCGCGCCCGGGTTGTGCTGGATCGTGTTGCCGAGCGTGGATGCCGCCTCCAGACGCTCCTGCACCATCTTCGGGCCGTAGGCGAACGGGTTGCCGCCGATCGCGCTCGGCGCCGAAGTAGCCGAGCGGGATCACGGCCGCCAGGGCGCCGGGGATCACGCCTTCTTCGACCACGAGCCGGTCCTCGATCGGGCCGCTGTGGCGCTCGTCGATGATGCCGGTGATGCACGGCCCCGGCATCTTGCTGGCCGGGATCCTGGTGGTGCCCTGGCCGATCCCGTTGATCGACACCGGCACCGCCTTGCCGTCGGCGTCGGGTTCGGTGCGCCACAGGTTGTCGTAGCCGAACGCCAGCACGTCGCCGTTGCCGGAGAAGCCTTGGCCGAGCGTGTGCGAGAGGGCGAGGCCGTTCACCTTGGAGCGCGCCAGGATCTCGGTCGATCCGAGCGTGCCGGCGCCGAGCACCACGATGTCGGCCATGATCGTGCGCTGCAGCGGCGGCTCGACGGGTTCGGCGTTGGTGTCGCCGACCACTCCCCCGGTCAGCGGTGAGCCGTCGTCGGGCACGGATTGGCAGTGCACGGCCCACCGGTCGCCGACGCGTTCGATCCAGCGCACCGACGACTCGGTGAAGATCTCGGCGCCATGGTTCACGGCGTCGGGCAGGTAGTTCATCAGGGTCGTGTTCTTGGCCCCGTAGTTGCATCCGCTGCAGCAGTCGCCGCAGTTGTTGCAGGCCGACTGGTAGACACCGAAGCGGTTGACCTGGTTGCGGAAGTTGACGTTGATCGGCGGCCGGTAGAAGTCGGCGCCGATCGCCTTGGCCGACATCTCGAGCGCCTGCAGCTTGTTGAGCTGCGGGTAGTGCTCGGGGTAGGGCGACGGGTCGAGCATGGTGCGGGCCCGGTCGTAGTACGGCTCGAGCAGGGTCGTGGTCCTGCTTGAACACCTGCGGCCAGGCATCGTGATCGAACAGGTCGCGGTCGATCTCGAGCGAGACGTTGGCGTTGATCAGCGAGGTGCCGCCCAGCCCGCAGCCCACCACGGCGGTGATGTCGTCGTTCATGTGCACGTCGAACATCGCCCGGCTCGAGCCGTAGTGGCCGTGCACGGTGTCGATCTGGACGTCGGAGCTGATGTCGCCGAGCGTGTTCGGGTATTCGCCGGGCAGCGCGCTCCGGCCCCGCTCGAGCAGGCAGACGCGCTGTCCGGCACGTGCCAGTCGTGAGGCAGCGATCGAGCCGCCGTAGCCGGAGCCGATCACGACCGCCGTGTAGCTGTCGGCGGCGTCGCCGAGCCGGCGTGAGATGCGCTTCATGAGGTGGCCCCGATCGAGTTCGGCTGATCGCTGGTCTGATCCCCGGTCTGGTCGCTGGTCTGATCGTCCGGCTCGTCGCTGGTCAGCGCCGTCGACGGTGTGGTCGGTGTCGATGTCGACACGCCACGCGATCTGCTGGGCGAGGTGACGCCGCCGAAGACGCGCATCGCGTCGCGGTCCATGAAGCGGGCCCGCAGCCAGGCGGCGCGCCGGCGCAACCCGTCGTGGCAGGCTTCGCTGAACTCGTCGAACATCGTGGTGTCGCTCGCCAACGCCTGGGTCAGCGCCTGGAGCAGCGGGTTGCGGGCGTCCTCGGGGCCGTGCGACCCCTCCACCCGCACGGGCGCCATGTCGTCGTTGATCGGGTTGTTGAACAGGCGCAGCGAGGCGATGTTGGCGTCGCTGTCGATGATGACCGCGGCGGCTCCCTGGACCGGGCTGGCGAGCGGCCGATCGACCACCCAACCGCCGGTGTTCCACACGTCGACGGTGCCGACGGTAGCCGGGCACCAGCATTTGATCCTGGAACGGCTTGTGGGTGTGGCCGAACACGAATGCGCAGTCGCTCGGTGGGTTGCCGGGCCACGACAGGGCGTCGAGTTGGCGGCGCACGGGGCCCGACAGGTACCACTGCACACCGGCCGCGCTCGCCTGGGCTGAGTGCGCTGCGCTGGTAGAAGCGTTCGGTCCCGGCCGCTTGGGCGACGCCCACGTCGAGTGCCGCGGTGACCACGCCGCCCACGGTGACCGAGCCCCATTTGGTCGTGATCGGGCTCTCGGCGTGCAACCCGAACCGCGAGCCGAGCAGGGTGAGCAGCTTGCCCGAGATGTCCTGGATCGCGACGTGACTGGCGTTGGCGTCGAGCATGATCTCGTACAGCGTGAACACGTCGCTCGACAGTTCGCTGCCTTGATCACCGAAGCTCGACCAGAAGAAGTCGATCCACGGCCCGTTGATCCGCTCGAGTTCGTCGAGGTCGGTCGTGGTGTCCTGTCCGGTGAGCTGGCCGAGAGCGGTCGACATCAGCCGGTACGTGCCCTCGGTGAAGTGGCCGTGGTGCATCACCACGCACCGGTCGCCGGCCACGAAACCGACGTTGGGGTAGCCGCTCTCGACCCGGTAGCGGTCGTCGCCGAGGGCGCGTCGCATGAGCGCTGTGGCCACCTGGCACTCGACCGGCTGCGCCAGCAGGCCGGTGGTGGCAGGGCGCTCGGGAAGCTCGCCCGCCGACTCGCCGCGCACCTGTTCGAGGAACATCGCATCGCGGATCACCCGCCATTCGCGGTGGTCGTGGTTGCCCGGCACGTACAGCACGGTGGCGTCGAACAGCGCCGGTCGGGCCGGGTCGAACAGTTCCAGCACGAGCTGCTGGAACGCCATCATCGCCACCCGGGCAGGCACGAACGACAGATCGAAGATGTCGCCCAGCAGCACCAGCGTGGGCAGCGGCGCCTGGCCGGGTTCGAGCGCCCCGAACAGGGACCGCATGCCGTTCGCCACACCACGACCCGTCGCCGAGAGCTGATCGGGGTGCGGGTTGCCGTCGGCGTCGGTGTGGGTGAGCAGGCTGTATGCCGCTCCCAGGTGCAGATCCGAAACCACCACGTAGCGCACTGCCGCCATTGACCACTCCCGATCGCTCTCCGCCGCGTTGCCCGCCGACCGCGTGCAACGAGTCGATCAGGTCCCGGCGGCGATTATGTCATACTGCCCCCGACCGGTGCGCGTGACCACGAGTGACGCCACGGATGGATACCGGTGGAAAGGTCCTGTGCATGAACGCGACGCCGATCGGCGGTTCGGTCGCTCCCGGCTTCGAACACGTCCGCGACGTGTTCGCCGCCAACTTCAGCGAACGCGGTGAGTTGGGCGCGTCGTGCGCCGTCGTACGCGACGGCGAGATGATCGTGGACCTGTGGGGCGGCTACTCCACCAAGCAACGCACCACGGCGTGGGGCGCCGACGACGTCGCCCTCGTGTATTCGCTCTCGAAAGGGCTCACGGGGCTCGCCGCCGCGCATGCCGTCGGGCGAGGTTTGTTCTCGTACGACGATCTCGTCACGTCGGTGTGGCCCGAGTTCGGCGCCAACGGCAAGGCCGATGTCACGATCCGCCAGGCATTGTCGGAGCAAGCCGGCCTGGCGGCGATCGACACCAAGCTCACACCTGCGGCGATGGCCGACCCGGTGGCGCTCGCCGCCGTGCTGGCCGGTCAGAAACCGGAGTGGACACCCGGCGACTACGCCGGCAACCACGCCTTCACGGTCGGGTGGTTGGCGAGCGAGTTGATCCGGCGCACCGATCCGGCCGGGCGCACGCTCGGGCCGTATTTCGCCGACGAGATCGCCGGGCCGCTCGGCGTCGACTGCTTCATCGGTCTGCCCGCGGACTTCGATCGCACTCGCATCGCCCGGATCGACGGGTGGAACCCGCTCGCGCTGTTGTTCCACATGCGCACGTTGCCGTGGAAGATGGTGCTCAAGATGATGTGGCCGTGGTCGCTCACCTCGAAGGTCTTCAACAATCCACTGATGATCACCAAGGGGCCGGCGGGCCTCGACTCGCCGGACTACTGGCCGCTCGAGGACGGCGGTGCCGGGGCGCTGTCGAACGCTCGATCGATCGCCACGATCTACGGCGAGTTCGCCAACGGCGCACCGCGACTCGGTGTGCCCGAGGCCACGCTGGCGGCACTGGAGGCGCCCGCCCCACGGCCCGCCAAGGGGTGGCGCGACCAGGTGATCACGGTCGACCTGCACTACTCGCTCGGGCTGGAGAAGCCGTTCGATCGCGACCGGTTCGGGGTCGACGACGGCGCCTACGGCACGTTCGCGTTGGGCGGCAGCTTCGCCTTCGCCGATCCGGCATCCGGGGTGGGCTACGCCTACACCACCAACAAACTCGGCTTCTACCGGTGGGGCGACCCGCGCGAGAAGTCGGTCAGAGACGCCGTCTACGCCGCCCTCTGACGTTCAAGTTGTGTCAGACACAACGTTGAACGTCAGCCGCTGACGCCGACGGTCTGGACTTCGACCACGGGGTAGTCGAAGGCGCTGGTCAGCACGATGTCGTTCTGGGCGGCGACGACGCCGCTCGACGTGGTCGTCACGACCGACCAGGTCGAGGTGATCGTGACGTGGTACGGCGCCCCGCCGTTGGTGTCGGTGTACGTGTAGCCGCAGATCGGGCTCGGCTCGTACGAGTCGACCGCCGACTCGGGGATCCGGTCGCCGGCACCGCTGCACGTGACCACGTCGCCGTTGCCCATGTCGAACACGGTCGCTCGCAGCGACGCCGTCGCCTCGGCCCACGTCGTGGCCGATGCCGACGCACGCGCCGTGACCGGGCCCGGGTCGGCGACCGCCAGCCACATCCCCAGGTTGACCACGCCGCGGGTGACCGGACTCAGCACCGGAACCGGCGCGTACACCCGCTCGGTCGCCTCGTCCACCGCACCCGGGATCAGGACCGCCGGATCGGGATCGACGTCGGTGACCCAGATCAGGCGCCGCTCCACGCTGCCGTCTGAATAGGTGCACGTTTCGTACATGCGTTGCCACACGACGCCCGACGACAGGTTGATCCTGAAGTACATGCCATCGATGTGGGTGAACCGAAACCCTTCGGTGACCGACGTCGTGTTGAGATACGTCTGGTGCGGCACCTGCTCACAACGAACCAGCGTCACGGTGCCCGTCTCACCGTCGCCTCCGTCGACGGGCTCATCAGGCGTCGTCGTCGACAGCAGTCAGTGGATCCCACGCTGCATCGTGGTCGGGCGTTTGGGCGAATACATGGGCTGGGCACATCATCACCACAGACATCGCAGCCACCGCCGAGAGACGCGCGATCATGTGCATCCGATTTGGTCGTCAAATCTCTGGTTCAGGTCGAACGTCGACACCAACCATCGGCCATCAACCTTCTCGAACGCGTAGGTGATCAGAAACGAGTCTGGCGTGGCGTCAGTAACGGTCTCACTGCCGTCGTCATTGCGAAGCATCTGCGGATCTGTGTCGATCACACACGCGTCGAGCCCGGCGGCGTGGTTTTCAGGCACGATGAAGACCGAGTCGAGCACCGGTTCGATCCGCGCCGGGTCGTCGGTGTTGAGTCCGGCGAATGTGCCGGACGAGACGTAGTCATCCAGGGTTGCCGTAAGCCGGTCGAGCGCCGTACTGAAGCTCAGTGCGGCCAACTGATCACGGAGACCTGGATCGGCGGGATCGCGGAATGCGTGATTGACCACATCAACGAAGTTGATGAGCAAATCCGGCAGCACTTCGGTCGCCTCGGCGAACAGCTCTTCCGCGGTGGTCGAGGGCGGTGCGGTGACGGGCGGGGCGGTGGTCACCGGGGCGGTGGTCGGGGCGAGCGTGGTCGGGGCTTGGGTCGTCGGTGGCGACGTCGGCGGCACGGTCGGATCGGTCACGAGCGGTGCGGCGGTGGTCGGCGCGACGGTGGGCAGCGGCAGCGTCGAGGGAACCGGGTCATCGCCTCCGGAGCATGCAGCCAGAGCCAGACCACCAGCCAGCAACCACGTTGCCGAGCGCTTGCTGGTTCGGGTCACCGCACCGTCGAACTGCATCCCCACAGACTAGAACCCCACCGCCAGTCGCCCCAGGGGGACCACTCCCCCCCCCCGCTGACCGTTGGACGTCACCCGGCCGCCCCGGTGCCGGTGCAACGAAGGTGCGGTTCGTCGATCAAGATTCCCCGGCGGCGCAAGACGTCAACGTCCATCCTTGCGGGCAGCGCATTCGCACACGCTGGACGGGCGGGACCGGCGTGCTGCACCGCCCCCGCAACACGCGGCACGACGATTGGACGCTCACATCGTGATTCCGAGCGGCTGGGGGTCCGATGTGCCCGACCTGATGTGCCCGGCCTGATGTGCCCGGCCTGATGTGCCCGGCACGGCGCGCGCGCGTCGTACCCTCGCGCCATGAGCGGTCACCACGATCACGATCACGATCACGACCACGATCACGACGAGCACAGTGAGCTCGACCCGATGGACGTGCGGGTGCGGGCGTTGCAGACGTTGCTGACCGAGAAGGGCTATATCGACCCGGCCGCCCTCGACGAGGTGATCGACGCCGTACCAGACCCGGATCGGGCCTCGCAACGGCGCCCGCGTGGTGGCCCGTTCGTGGGTCGACCCGGAGTTCCGGGCGTGGCTGCGACGCGATGCCACCGCAGCGATCGCCTCGCTCGACTACGGCGGCCGTCAGGGCGAGCACATGGTGGCCGTCGAGCAGACCGACGACACCCACCACATGGTGGTGTGCACGCTGTGCAGTTGCTACCCGTGGCCGGTGCTCGGGCTGCCGCCGACCTGGTACAAGAGCGCGCCCTACCGGTCGCGTGTGGTGCGTGACCCGCGTGGTGTGCTCGCCGACTTCGGCGTGTCGTTGCCCGACGAGGTCGAGGTGCGGGTGTGGGATTCCACTGCCGAGATCCGCTACCTCGTGATCCCGCAGCGGCCGCCCGGCACCGAGGGGTGGAGCGAGGAGCGGCTGGCCGAGCTGGTCACCCGCGACTCGATGATCGGTGTCGGGCTGCCGCTCGATCCGACATGGGTCGCCGCCGACGCCGGGGCGCCGGCGTGAGCGGCACCTACGTCAGCCACGCCGACCTCGGCGGCACCGCCGGCCACGGCGCAGGTCGTGCCCGAGCCGGAGCAGCGAGCGGTTCCACCACGAGTGGGAGAAGCAGGTGTCGGGGGTCAACGTGGCGGCTGGGGCGTCGGGGGCGTGGAACATCGACATCAGCCGCAGCTACCGCGAGCGGCTCCCCGACTACGCCGAGCTGAGCTACTACCAGATCTGGTTGGCCGGCTTGGAGCGGTTGCTGGTCGGGCGCGGGTTGATCACCGACGAGGAGCTGGCGGCGGGTCACGCCATCGTCGACCCGGTTCCCGTTCGCGGTGTGTTGATGGCCGACCGGGTCGTCGAGGTGTTGGCGGCGGGGCGTTCGACCGAGCGTCCGGCCGTCACGCCGGCCCGGTTCGCTGTGGGTGATCGGGTGCGCACGCGCGCCGGTTCGGTCGATCACCACACCCGCCTGCCGGCCTACGCCTCGGGGCACGAGGGCACGATCGAGCGCCTGCACGGCGCCCACGTGTTCCCCGACACGCACGCCCACGACCTCGGTGAGCAGCCCGAGTGGCTGTACACGGTGGTGTTCGACGCCATCGACCTGTGGTCCGATGCTGCGCCGGGTCAGCGGGTGTCGGTCGACGCGTGGGAGTCGTACCTCTCGCCGGCCGAGGCGGGCGCGTCGTGACCGATCTGCTGCCGGGGCAACCGGAGCTGGACGGCGACGTGGTGTTCCGCGAGCCGTGGGAGGCGCAGGCGTTCGCGATGGCGGTCCAGCTCCATCAGCAGGGCTTGTTCACGTGGCCGGAGTGGGCGGCGACGTTGGCGGGCGAGATCACGCGGGCGCAGGAGGCCGGTGACCCCGACACCGGCTCGACCTACTACCACCACTGGTTGAACACGTTGGAGCGGCTGGTGGCCGAGCGTGGAGCGGCGTCGGCCGAGGACCAGGAACGCACCCGCGAGGCGTGGCGTCACGCTGCCGAGCGCACACCCCACGGCCACCCGATCGAGCTGCGACCGACCGATTTCGACTGACGACGCGGGCGGTCAGCCCGCCAACCGTCGTGCGATCTCTTCGACGTCGGCCGCCAGCCGATCGACCAGCTGGCGTGTGTCGAGCAGTGCCACGTCGCGGCGGCGATCGACGAGCTCGGTGATGACGTCACGAACGAGTTGCGACAGGGTCTGGTTGCGCTCGTCGGCGATCGCTTCGAGCGCTTCGCCGACCGCCGCGTCGACGCGGACCGACAGGTGGCGGTCACGTCTGATGCGCTCGGGCTGATAGGCGATCGCCTCGCCGGTCTCGGTCTCGAGCCATGCGATGGCGGCGGGCTTGTTCATGGCGATCCTCGTTCGAGTGCGTGGGTGGCGGTCACGGCGATCTCCACGGCATGTGACCGGTTGGCATCGAGAGGGTCCGTGCCGTTGATCAGCGCCCTCAACGCTCGAAAGACCCGCTCGAGATCTTGTCGAGTGAGCACCACGCCGTCTTCAGGCAACCAATCTAGATTGTGTTCCACTGTATGACACACCGTTCCCTGTGACAATCCACTCGAACGGTGCACACCGTGACGTGCTCGTTCGGCGTCGACCACGGGGACGACTCCCCCGCACGTCACCACACGTGCCCACGACCCTCGGCGCCGCGGGTCGGCCGGGGTCGGTCGCTCGGCTGGCGAGCCTGTGCGATGTGGCTACTGCGGGGCCGTGCCGAGGTAGCGGTCGGTGCGGTCGCGTGCGATCGCCGCGCTGTGCGAGTGGCCGGTCACGGCTTGCAGGAAGTGCTCGCGTTCGAAGGCCAGCAGTTCGAGGTCGGTGGTGGCGGTCACGGTGGCGAGCCGGGCCGAGTTGCGCAGCAGGGCCAGCTCGCCGAAACCGGCTCCGCTGGCCAGGGCGTTGACCTGCACCCCTGCGATCGTGACGTCGGCCTGACCGGTGTCGATCACGTAGTACCGGTCCCCTTCATCGCCCTCCGTCATCACCACGTCGCCGGCGGCCACGTGCACGCGTTCCGCGTCGGCGCTGAGGCGTTCGATCGTCGGGGCGGGCAGGGCGTTGAAGATGTCGTCGCCGAGGATCAGTTCGAGCACTCGCTCGTCGGGGGCGACCGCGTCGCGGTCGACTCGGAACAGCTTGCTGATCCGCAGCAGCAGCAGGATCGGGATCGCCAGCCCGGATGCCAGCAGACCGGCCTGGTAGTCGAGCCCCGACACGAGCAAGCCGATCGCCAGCGCGCCGATCGCGAGCGCGGACATCTGCAGGCCTTCGGCGACGCCGAAGAACCGGCCCACCACGTCGGGCGGCGACACGCGCTGGATCAGGGTCGAGGCCGAGACGCGCAGCACGCTCTCCCCGGCGCCGATCACGGCGAACAGCACAAGCGCAACGCCCACGTTGTCATCGGAGGCGAGCGCCGCCAACGCCAGGCCCATCCCCGCCACCGCCATCGCGATCGACGGGGTGAGGCGGGCGCGACCGACCAGCATCACGGTCATCGCCGAGCCGACCACGGCCCCCAACCCGAAGGCGGTGCCGAACAGGCCGGCCCGGCTGGTGTCGCCGTCGGCCAGGTGCGCAGCGGTGGCCACGAACAGCACGTCGGCGGCGCCCTTCACCAGTGAGCCGAGCGAGAGCATGCCGATCACCAGCCGGGCCGCACTGTGGCGCTTGAGGGCGCGCAGCCCTTCCACGGTGTCGGTGAGGATCCCGGAGCGGTCCTCGGCGGCGACGGCGTGGGCGGAGCGCACGGTGCGCACGCCGAACGCGAGCACCGACGCCGTCGTGGCGAGCGCCGCGCCCATCGCGAACGGTGCCGCCACGCCCCACACGCTGATCAGTACACCGGCCAGGGCGGGCCCGATGAACATTCCTGTGTATTCGACGAAACCCAGCACCACGTTGGCGGCGGTCAGATCGGCGGGCGTGTGGGTGGTGTTCGGCAGCACGGCACCCAAGGCCGGCCGGGTCAACGTGACGGCGGTGGCGGTCAGTGCGGCCGCTCCGTACACGAAGAAGCGGCCGAAGTCACCGGCGATCGCCAGCGCCGTGAGCAGCATTGCGATCGCCTGGAGCGCGTAGCCGCTGGCGAGCACCCTGCCGCTCTCGAACCGGTCGCCTGCGAACGATCCGATCGGGGCGACGATCAGCCCGGGTGCGAGCAGGATCAGCGAGGCGATGCCGGCCTCGCCGACGCCGCCGCGCTCGTAGGCGTAGACCATGCTCGCCAGCCAGGTGGCGTGCTCCGAGATCGAGAACCCGGCGAATCCCAGCTCGATCCGCCGCAGCTGGCGGTCGCGCGCGATCCGTCCGATGACCCGCCAACTCTTGCCCACCGCCCGATTGTGTCAGACCGTGCGTGGTGAGCCCGAGTGGGTGGGCGAGGGGTGCACGCCGGTGATCAATCCGGTGGGTCTGGCGAAGTGGGTCTGGCGCGCTGCAAGTCGACGTGGTGAACTTGGGGTCGGCGGGCGAGGTGACCATGGCATGCAACAGGTTCGGGTGCGGAGATCGGGGTCGGTTGGTGTCGGCGGTGATCCTGGTGGCGGCGGTGTTCGCCGTGGCGGGTGCGGCGATCGTGTTCGTGATTCGCACCGACCCATCGGTGGCGGGCGCCGAGTCGTCGCCGGTCGATGATGCGTCGAGGCCGGTGATCGTGGCGCTGGGCGACAGCTTCATGTCGGGCGAGGGAACCGGGAGCTATCTGGCGGGCACGTCGATCTCGTCCAACGTGTGTCATCGGTCGACCCTCTCCTACCCGTATCAGGTGGCCGAACAGCTCGGTTACCGGCTGGCGTTCGCGGCGTGCTCGGGCGCCACCACGGCCGACATCATGGACGTGCCGCAATGGCCCACGTCGGCCGAGGGTGTGCTCGGTGCTTCGCCACAGATCGATGTGCTGACCTCGTCGAACGTGCACGACATCATCGACGACGTCGATGTGGTCCTGATCAGCATCGGCGGCAACGACGCCCACTTCGGTGACATCGTCCAGACGTGCCTGCTCGAAGCGTGCCAACCGAAGTGGAAGACCTGGAAGGTCGAGCTGGAGGGCCTCAACGATCTGCTGGCCAAGCTCTACGCCGAGGTGGCATCGATCGTGCGGCCGGGCACGCGAGTGTTGGTGACCACGTACCCGGCGCCGATCGTGGCGGCACCGTGCCCGCCGCTCGACGAGCAGCTCACCGTCGAGGAGGTGCAATGGGTGTTGATCGACTTTCTGCAGCGATTGAACGAGATCATCGATTTCCAGGCCACGAACGCCGGATTCGAGGTGGTCGACATGGTCGACGCGTTCGCCGGATCGCGGATCTGCGAGACGGCGTACGCATCGGCGGCCGCCAACGCCTTCGCGTTGCAGCGAATCGACGACACGTGGATCGGTGAGGTCGCGCGCGGGGTCAAGTCGGTCGTGCAGGGTTCGTTCCATCCGAACGTGCTGGGTCACACGTTGATGACGGCGAGGGTGCTGGCTGCGTTGTCCGCCGCGCCGGGCGCGGCGTGTGAGCCTGATCTGCCGGGCTGCGGTGGGCCTCCACCGGTCCCCGGTGATGTCGGCGTCCCCACCGAAGCCCCACCCGGGGTCGATGTGCCGCCCGGGGTCGATGTGCCGCCCGGGCCTGGTGGCCCGTTCGGTCCTCCGTGCCCACCGGACGACCCGAACTGCGCCTTCCCGTCGGAGCCGCCCCCCGACGTGCCCACGCCGGTCGGTGTGCCCACCGGCGAGCCGGTCCCCGACGGGTTGGCGTGTTCGGGTGTGCGTGACGAGCCGACCACGGTCGCCTTCCTCACCGAGCTGACCCCCACATTCGCGTTGCCCTCCGATCCGGGTTCGGTGGTCTGTTACCGGCAGTATCTCGGCCAGTGGAACACGGGTACCGTCGGCGCCGACGGTCGTTTCGACCTTCCTGTGCAGTCGATCGCACAATCGGGTGTGCCGGTCGAGGCGTTCTACACGAATGGAACCGACGACATCGACAAGGTGGCGGTGTTCCCACCCAACGGTTACGTGGCGCCGAGCTCCGGCGTGCAGCTGGGTCGCAGTGGGCAACTGGTGAGGCTGTCGGCGCTGCTGTTGGTGTCGGTCCTGGTCGCCGCCGTCGCCCACCAGATCCACTGCTGGCGCTGCCGACGACCTGTGTCGGCACCTGCCTGAGTGTCACCCTTGCTCGCGCCGGCGTGGCACGGGCGGTCGGTCACTGCCGGTCGACGAGGTCGAGGGCCAGCCGGAGGCCGTCGTCGAGCTGCTCGAGGTGTGCCAGCGAAACGCGGCCGACTCGCCTGGTGAGTTGGCGCTTGTCGAGCGTGGTCACCTGGCTCACGTTGATGACCGAGTCCTTCCGGAGCCCGGCACTGCCCTTGGCGAGACCGACGTTTCCCGGCGCCTCGGCGAGCGCCGTGTTGGAACTCACCATCGCCACCATCACGGTGGCGATGCGACTCTGATTGAACGAGTCCGATGAGATGACGACCACCGGTCGCCGGAAGCCGGGCTCCGAACCGCCGGGTGCGACGATGTCGGCCCACCACACCTCACCCCGCTCGATCACCACTGCTCGCGAAGCACGGCGCTGTTCGCAGCAGCGATGGCGGGGTCGAGCCGATCGTCGGTCTCGGCGTAGACGGCGTCGAGGCGAGCAGTCACATCGGCGCCGGAACCGTGGCGTGCGAGCAGCAGTTCGAGCGCCTCGGCGTACAACGCTGACCGACTGACACGCTTGCTGCGCGCCAAGCGGTCGGCGGCCTGGAACACCGGATCGGGAATTGAGACTGCGGTCTTCACGCCCCGAGTATAACCGAGTAGTACCGGGTGGATTCGCTGCGAACAGGGCTGGTGGGCCCCCGGGTGGGCTGTCGGGTTAACCCCATGGCGTGTCGTGGGCGGTGGCGCGACGATCGAATCGTCAACCCCCACGACCGAGATCGCCTCGGTCATCTGAAAGGAATCCCTCATGTCACGCCGTGACGTCACACTCGCCCGAGACACCAGCAACAAGAAGATCGGTGGCGTGTGCTCGGGCCTCGCCCGCTACTTCGACGTCGACCCCGTGCTGGTGCGAGTCCTGTTCGTGGCCACCGCCGTGTTCGGCGGCGGGTCGATCCTCGCCTACGTGCTGCTGTGGTGGTTCGTGGACCCCGCCACCGACGGCGCCCCGACCGAGCAGAGCGTCGAAGCGTTCCCCCCGCCTGTCAGCACGATCGACACCGATCGCACGGTCGGCGTCACCCAGGAACAGCAAGCCGCCTGACCGATCAGCCCTCCGGTCCCCCGGCCGGAGGGCTGCGCCGGCGGTGCCCAGCACACCGCCGTCGCTACTGTCGCCGGATGAGCCCTGTTCGACCTGGCCCGACCGATGGCGACGAGCGGGCGGTGTTGCTCGGCTGGCTCGACTTCCACCGGGCGATCATCCACACCAAGTGCGAGGGCGTTGCGCCGTCGGATCTGATCCGGAGTGGTTTCGGCGGGTCGACGATGTCGCTGCTCGGTCTGGTGCGCCACCTGACCGAGATGGAGCGCGTGTACGGCGTGTACCCGATCCTCGGTGGCGATCTGGACCTCGTGTACGGCCCGTACGAGGACGGTCGACCCGAGGGCGATTTCGACGATCTGACGGTCGAGATGGTCGAGCCGTCACTGGCGGCGCTGAACGCCGAACGTGCTGCTGCCGACGTGCTGGTCGCCACCGTCTCGCTCGACGAGATCGCCCCCGGCAACGCACGCAGCGTGCGATGGAACCTCGTCAAACTGCTCCAGGAATACGCCCGCCACAACGGCCACGCCGACCTGATCCGCCAATCCATCGACGGCACCACCGGCGAGTGAGCCAGTGCTTCGGCTTCGTTCGACCGGGTGCCGGTGCGCCGGTCAGTGCTGTTGGCCGGAGGTGCCGAGTTTGCTCCAGCGGCGGCGGTACTCGCGACCTGTGAACTCGCGAGCGTCGGCGCCTGCAGCCAGTGCCTCGGCACGGTCGCCGCGCAGGGCGAGCTCAAACGCCACTTCCTCGGCATCGGTGTAGGTCCGCGACGGCTTGCCGTTTGCCGACACCGTCGTGGTCGACCGGATTCGCTTGGGCAGCACGAGGAACGGGCTGACCGGAAGGTACCAAAGGCCCACCAGGCGCTGTTTGCTGTTGTCGGCCGACGCAGGGGCGAGGTGGCGGAAGGCGTCGGCGAGCGCGGCGGGATGACGGGTGGCCGCCACGGCGGCGACATCGGCACACAAGTCACGTGTGTTCTCCACGAAGCGTGGCATGAACACCATCGCGCCGGCGACGAACATACCGATCGGCATCGAGACGAGGGCGCTGGCGAACCCGATCGCAATCGTGGCGGTCCAGGCCAGCTCGGCACGGGTGGTCAGCCGGCACCAGGGGTCGCGTAGCCCGGCGAATTGAGCGGCGATCAACGCCTCGAGTTCGGCACGCAACAACTGCTGGACGGCGCCGGTCGTTGCCATCACGACCTCGCCCTCGGGCGTGGGGAACGCACCGACGTTGGGGATCGCGGACTCGTGGACGAGCACGCGGCCGGCCGGTTCACCGAGCGCGATCGAGATCTCCTCGGCGACGTTGCGCAGCCGGCCCTGGTCGACGTAGGCGGCGCGCAGCTCCCTGACGATCCATCCGCCGATCACGTCGAGTGGCAGCAGCAGGATCGTGGCCAGGGCGAGCACGGCGGCGAACGGGATCGCGGCAAGGCCCAGGTGGGGCAGCAGCACGGCAGCGAGCGTGTGCGGCAGCCCGAAGATCCCTGCCAGTACGGCGGTCAGCGCCAGCCACGACAGACCGAGTGATCGCAACGCATGCATCCTCGCCGAACGTGCCAAAGATTCGTGCGCCACGTGATCAGTATCGGCGATCGGGAGCGAGCGCATGAACCGCGGACTCGACGACTCGTGGACCCGGTCGTTACACGGGTCGCTGTTTCCGGAACGAGTTCTTCCGGACGATCGTGCCGTCGCGAACCGTGAGGAAGTCGCAGCCGAGCACGTCGATGGAGCCGCCGGCGAGGCGGGTGCCGGTCAATCGCCACTCCGACACGCCGTAGTCGTCGGAAATGACGAAGTGGCGGCCGTCGCCCCAGTGCGCGTCTGGCATCGAGCCGAACACGTCGGCGAACGCGCGCCGGACCTGATCCCGACCGGTGAACCTGGTGCCACATGGCTCACTGCCGCCGGACGCCTCGAACACACAGTCGTCAGCGAACAAGCCCATCAGTCGGTCGATGTCGTGGCTGTTCCACGCGTCGGTGTGTTCGATCAGCAGTTGCTCGAGATCGTGACCTTCCACAGCAGACCTCCTCGGCAATCGGAACGCTCACTGTAGTTCTGTCCACGAACCTGCCGAGGCTGAAAAGCCGTTCGAGGACCCTGCCCGGATTGTTCAACGCGTGCGGCGTGCGGTCGATTCGGCGAAGGCGTCGAGGGCTGCGAGGATTTGAGGGGCTTCGTACTTGCGATTGCGGCGTCCCTCGGTGAACTGGACGAGGAGTTCCGCCTCGACGAGCAGCGCGATCGAGGCGTCGGCCGTCGGTGCGGTCACACCGAGCTCGGACTGGACGAGCGCCGAGTCGAGGACGGGCTGGCGAAGCACGAGATCGATGAGCTGCCAGACGGCGGCATGTGTCCGTGCGTGGATGACCGATTTCCAGCTGTCCCGGATCGATCGCAAGTCACCCACGAGGCGACGCCCGGAGTGGACCGCAGCGAATGTCGCTTCGGCCAACCGTTCGATGATCGGGTATGGGTCGCCGACGCGGTACTCGTCGAGTGCTCCGAAGTATCCGTCGATGTCGATGAGGAGACCAGCCGAGACCGGCACGGTGATGTTGTTAGTGACGCCCTTGGCGCGCAGCATGCTGTGGATGAGCGCCCGGCCGGTTCGCCCGTTGCCGTCGACGAACGGGTGGATCGTCTCGAACTGGGCGTGCGCGAGAGCGGCTTGGACGAGGACCGGCAGGTCGTCGCGTTGCATGAAGGCGACGAGGTCTCCAATTGCCGCCGCGATGTGGTCGTGGTGCGGAGGGACGAAGCTCGCAGTGTGCGGGCCGTAGCTGCTCGCTCCGATCCAGACCTGCTGGTCGCGCCATGCCCCCGTGGCGCCAGGCGCGATGTCGCCCAGGAGTGCCTGATGCGTCCGGATGATGGCGTCGGCATCGAGTTGTTCGGCGAGGTCGATGGCCGCCCTCATCGCCGCTGTGTTGGCGGCGATTTCGACCGCGTTGCGGCGGTCTCGGCTTCCGAGTTCTGCCAGCGCGATCGCCTTGGCCGAGGCGGTCAGGCGTTCGATTCGGGACGAGGAGGCCGATTCGGATCGCAGCAGGATTGCGGCAAAGGGCGCCACATCGGCACACATTTCGGCGTCGAAGGCGGCGAGTGCAGCCGTGGCTTCAGACGTGACAGCCGCCAGGTTGGCCGGCAGGTCGAGCTGTTGTCGGGCGATGCTGGGTACGACCGCCGCGTCGTATGGGCCAGTGAAAGTCGTGATCCACCGGCGCGGGATCTCCAGCGACGACGACCATTCGCGTGGCTCATAGGTGACAACCGGCCATGCGGGATACTTCACCATCGGGTGATCATACTAAAGTTTTCTGCGTTACCTATAGTATGTGGAATCGAGAGCCGGTCATGCCGGGTGAGCCCGAGCGAGCCGAAGGTCGGTAGTGACGACGACGGTCTCGAGCGTTTCTGCGAGTTCGATGTAGAGCGCGTCGGTGAGGCGGGTGTCGCCGCGCCGCGCCCAGGCGCCGCGCAAGAGCGGTGCCAGCGGCGCTCGCCCGATTGGCGCATTCGCCAGCCGTTCGATGCGGGCTCCGGGACCGCGCTCGGAGAGGTTGCCGGTGCGTTGGAGCCGTCCGAGCGCTGACATCACCTCTGCGTCGAAGTGCGCCGGCGTCGCCGGAGAGCGCGAGCGCAAGGACTCGCGAATCTGGTCGGCTAGTTCGGTGTCGAGCAGAAGGTCGACCATCGCCGAGGCGTCGATCACGACCGTTGCTGGTTCAGCCATCGCCCCGCAGTTCGTCGCGGGCCTCGTCGAGCGCCCGATGGGCTGCGGCGTGGGGGACGTGTGCTGGTCAAGAACAACGCCGCCTGATGGGACGTCTGCCAGACAGTCCCCCTACCCCGCCTCGGGGTCTCTGTCCACGACGTACACGCGCTTCAAGGGGATGAGGCGCTTCCATTCCGGGGAGAGCTGTTCGTAATGCTCGAAAAGGAGCGTCACGACATCGTTTCCGTTCAGGAGTTGGAGGTTGTGCCAGGTGCGCCCGATGTGTTGAGCGTCAGCCGAGTACGAGCCAAGCGTGACGAAGAGACCAAGTTCGTTGCCGCCGGGCGCCAGAGTGCCGGTGAGCTTCTGAACATCGGGCGCGCCGGTCTTGCCGAGAGTGCGCTTGCACTGGACCTTGATCAACGGTGGCTCGAGACCGAGCGGGTCGCGATGAGCGATGACGTCCACACCACCATCTCCGGTTGCCTGTGTCACCTTCGCTCGGTACCCCATTCCGCGGAGCAGATCGGCAATGAAGTGTTCGAACTTGAAGCCGGTGACACCATTCATCAGCGCGTCGATCACGAAGTCACGCGAGATCACCTCGATGCGCTCGGCGTTGAGTTCTTCCGATGCTTCTTCGGCGGCCTCATCGACGGAGTCTGGCTCTGTGGGTACCACAACAGAGGGTTCGCCGGTGAAGTACGGCAGGAACTCCGAGTAGTGGTTCTTCACCTTGAAGAGCGTGACCGCCGACCCGATCTCGTATCGAGCTGCCTGGGAGAAGAGGTCACGAGGAACATCGGTCTGCAGCCAGCGGACCTTCCTTCGATGATGATGCATCTGGGCGTTCGGGTCGAAGTAGTAGTCGCTTTCCACCCGTCCGAAATGAAGCGTTCGGTCCGGCTTGTACGGGTAGAGGATGTAGTCGCCAACTTTCATCTCGAACGCAAACCGGTAGAGCACTCCAGCCCAGACGGGTATCGCTCCGGCCTTGGCCTGGGGATACGCCGCCTCAACTGCGAGCTTGATGACGTGGCGGTCGCCACCGGTCTCATTGAGGTCGCCGATGCCAGGCCAGCCGATCGACACGAACCCATGCTCGACCAGTTTGAGCTCGGGATGGTCGTTGTGGATCCCCCAGATAACCGCCATCCCGGGACAGTACTGCCGGATGGGTACGGTGTCGACCGCTAGGAAGGCCGCTGCTGCAGCCTCCAGGTAAGCCAGGGGGATCTGGCAATTGCCATCGTCTTGGTCACCGCGCTGTTCACCTGACCGACGCAGCGCTCCTGACCGAGACTCCTTATGCCCAGCGCCGGGCGATCAGGCGGTCGCGCTCTCGTTCGTCGTCGATGCGGTCGGTGCTCACCGGGGTGCGCCACCAGAAGATCTGTTGGTCGCGCCTTGGTCTCGTAGACGGGGTGGTCGCTGGGGTCGATGCTCACTCGGCAGATGTCCTTGCCGTCGATCGTGAAGAACTCCCAGTCGACCAGCGCCGCGGCCGACTTGCCGAGGCGGTCGAGCAGGTTCTTGAGGTGCTGGCCCCACAGGTCGCGGTCGCCTCGTTCGCCGCGCTTGGAGAACGTGGCGTAGTCGTCTTCGAGGCCGTAGATGCCGCCGTCGTCGGTGACGCCGACGAGCAGCGTGCCGCCGTACACGCTGTTGGCGAAGCCGGCGATGGTCTTCACCACGGCGTCTTCGAGGTAGCCGGCCTTGGACGCCCGGTTCACGTCCCAGCGCAGGGTCGACTTGTACTCGAGGAAGCGGGTCTCGCCGTCGGGGCGGATCAGGTCGCTGATCGGGCAGGTCCGCTGGCGGGCGACGCGGGCTCGCCGGTAGATGTCGGGCCGGTACTCGTCGAGCGAGCGCCGCTCGCAGCTCGGCGTTGTCGAGCAGCTCGAACGCGAACTTCTCGTTGGTGGAGAGCCGGCCGGTCGAGCGCACTGGTCCACGTCTTGTCGAAGCCGACGCCGAACGCTTCCTCGTCGTTGGCGAGGGCCTGCACCTGGATCTTCTCGTTGGCGACGATGTCGTTGGCGACCTGGTCGACGAAGAGTCGGTCGGTGTCGGAGATGTTGGTGCCGAACCGCTCGTTGATCCGCTGGATCGATCTCCGACAGCGGCACCTCTTCGGGCAACGGCGGTCCGGCCGCCGCCGCCGTAGATGGTGACGACCTCGCCGTCGTCGACGTCGAGCGACGCTGCGCCCTCCCACGCTTCTCCATGCGGAGGTGGGTGAGTTCGACCGCGTCGCCGAGGTCGACGCCGGCGACCGACTCCCGGCGGATCAGCTGTGAGAGCCGGCGGCAGAACAGGTAGTCGCGTTCGAGCTTGACGTCGGTGAACGAGACCACCTGTGACAGGAAGCTGTAGATCCGGGTGAAGCGGGTGAGCACGTCGCGGAACTCGTCCTGGCGCTCGTCGTCCATGGCGTTCGAACCGGTCGACGGCGGGTTGCATGACGGTGTGGATCCGCTCGTGGTTCTTCTCGGGGTCGGCGAGCAGCAGCCCGACCATCGTCTCGATCTCTTCGGTCGCGCAGCACGTCGAACGGGCCGAGCTCGGCGTGGGTGTCGTAGAGCAGGTGCGGGTCGGTGGGCGGGGCGTGGGTGCGCACGTACCACGGGGCGAACGACTCCTGGATGTCCTCGACCGTGTTGCGGAAGTCGAGCACGAACGTGCCGGTCTTGTCGGGGTGGGTGCGGTTGAGCCGCGACAGCGTCTGCACCGCGGCGAGCCCGGTGAGGGTCTTGTCGACGTACATCGCGTACAGCTTCGGCTGGTCGAAGCCGGTCTGGTACTTCTCGGCGACGACGAGGATCTGCCAGTCGTCGGTGTCGAACCTGCGGGCGTCTCCGACTCGGGGAAACCGTTGACCTTCGACTCGGTCCACTCCTCGCCGTCGTCGTCGAGCTTGCCGGAGAACGCGCAGAGCACGCCGACGTCGCCGATGCCGTGCTCGTGGCAGTACTTGTCGAGCGCCCGCTTGTACCGCAGGGCGTGAAGGCGGGAGGCGGTGACCACCATCGCCTTCGCCTGGCCGCCGATCTTGGCGGGCGACGTGGGTGCGGAAGTGGTTGACGATGACGTCGGCGCGCTGGGCGAGGTTGTGCTCGTGGAGCGACACGAATCGGGCGATCGCCGCGCCGGCGCGCGACTTGTCGAGCTCGGGGTCGTCGGTGATCGCCTTGTCGATCTTGAAGTAGGTGTCGTAGGTGACGTAGTTGGCGAGCACGTCGTGGATGAACTTCTCCTCGATCGCCTGGCGCATCGAGTACAGGTGGAACGGCTCGTACTTGCCGGTGTCGGGGTTGCGCCGGCCGAACAGCTCGAGGGTGCGGCCCTTCGGGGTGGCGGTGAAGGCGAAGAACGACATGTTCGCCTGGCGACCGCGTGCGGCGACCTCGGCGGCGAGGAGGTCCTGCACCGGGTCGGGCACCTCGCGGCACGAGCGACGCCTCGGCGGCCTCGGCCGCAGCCAGCTCGGCGCTTCGGAGGTCGGGAGCGGCGTTGCCCGCCGAGGACCTTCTTCATCTCCTTGGCCGAGTCGCCGGTCTGCGAGGAGTGCGCCTCGTCGATGATCACCGCGTAGCGGCGCGACTTCAGGTCTCGACGTGCTGCATCACGAACGGGAACTTCTGGATCGTGGTGATGACGATGCGAGCCCGCTCGCCCGGCGAGCGCTTCGGCGAGCTGCTTGGAGTCTTGGTCGATCTTCTCGACGACACCGTGGGTGTGCTCGAACTGGTAGATCGTCTCCTGTAGCTGGCGGTCGAGCACGAGCCGGTCGGTGATCACGACGACCTTGTCGAACACCTTGCGGTCGTCGGCGTGGTGCAACGACTGAGAGCCGGTGGGCGAGCCAGGCGATCGTGTTCGACTTGCCCGAGCCGGCCGAGTGCTGCACGAGGTACGAGTGCCCGGCGCCGTGCTCGCGGGCGTGGGCGACGAGCTCGAGCACCGCGCTGCCACTGGTGGTAGCGGGGGAAGAGCGTGACCTTCTTGCCCTTGTCGTCGGTGGTGGTGAGGACGAACTGGTCGAGCAGGTCGAGCCAGGCGTCGCGTGACCAGACCTCCTCCCACAGGTAGCCGGTGCGGTAGCCGTCGCGCTGAGGGTTGCCGGCCCGGTCGCCGTTGCCCCGGTTGAAGGGCAGGAAGCGGGTGCTGTCGCCCGACAGGCGGGTGGTCATGAAGACCTGCTCGGTGTCGACGGCGAAGTGGACGATCGCCCGCCGCAGCAGCGCGTTGCGCGGGTCGCGGTCGCTGCCGGTACTGGGCCTTGGCGTCTTCGGCGGTCTGGCCGGTGAGGTGGTTCTTCAGCTCGGCCGTGGCGACCGGGATGCCGTTGAGGAACAGCCCGAGATCGACGGTCTTGGTGGACGACGGCTCGTACGGCAGCTGCCGGGTGACGGTCAGCCGGTTCGCCTGGTACTTGGCCTCGAGGTCGGCGTTGAGCCCCGACGCCGGCCGGAAGTAGGCGAGCCGAAACTCCGCCTTCTCGTGCCCGGCGTACACGACCCCGTGCCGCAACACATCGACCGTCCCCCGACTGTCGAGCTCCTTCGCCACCCGCTGCGCAAACGCCCGCTGCGCCTCATCAGGCGACGAGTGCGACTTGCGGACCTTCTCCCACTCCTCCGCCTGCGTCGCCCCGATGAACGCAGAACAGCTCCGCCGTGTCGAGCGCCAGGTCAGGCGAGAAGTCGTCACCGTCCCGATCAGCAGCGTTGCCGACCTTGACCGCCGTGTAGCCACCGGAGGAGACGAGCGACTCACAGATCGCCGACTCGAACGCCCGCTCAGAAGGTCCGCCCACTTTGCAAACCCTAACCATGAGCCGACGCGCCCGCGGACGCGCGAGACCCCGACCACCGGCACGGGAACGGTGTCACAGCCCCTGATTACGCTGAGTCGAGCGAGCTCGACCGCACCCTCGCCAACCCGGTGCGTCCAACTGAACTCCAACCGATCTCGGAGGATGACGTGAGTGCGAAACGGGTTGGCCCAGGCAATGGTATTACCAGTGGTGCTACCATTCGGAGGATGGGTGTAGTCAAGCGTTCGGTGTCGATCGACGATGGTGTAGCCGCCCACGTCGAGGCTGCGGCGGGCGAGGACGGTGTCTCGTTTTCGGCCTGGCTTTCGACCGCGGCGGAACAGTCCTTGCTCGTGCGCGACGGGCTTCGTGGCGTGCGGGAGTGGGAGGCCGTTGCCGGCCCGCTCACACCGGCCGAAATTGCTGCGGGCGAAGCACTGCTCTCCAGGCTGTTGGGCGAGACCGATTTCTGATGGCCGGCCTCACGTACGACACCGGCGCGTTGATCGCCGCCGAGCGCGACGATCACCTGATGTGGTCGCTGCATCGGGCAGCGCTCGTGCGAGGTTTGCCGCCGACCGTGCCCTCCGCGGTGCTGGCCGAGGCGTGGCGCGGCGGGCCGCAGCATCGACTGTCACATCTGCTGAAGGGGTGCCGAGTCGAGTCGTTCAGCGAGCAACATGCCAGAGCCGTCGGCGCGCCGGTGGCGACCAGCGGGGTCACGGACGTGGTCGATGTGGCGGTGGTCGAAGGTGCACTGCGCCGTGGCGATTCGGTGGTTACGTCCAACCGCTCCCACATCGAGCAGGTCGCCGACTCGGCGAACAGGCGGCTCGCCGTTCACGACGTGTAGGCCATGCCAACCCGCCCGCGGGCACGTGGCGGCAGCTCCCGGAACCGTGTCACAGCCCCTGATTACGCTGAGTCGAGCGAGCTCGACCGCACCCTCGCCAACCCGGTGGGTCCGAACAACCAGATCATCTGGAGGCTCGCATGGCTGCCCACGCCAACCCCGTCACCGCCCCACCCACGCTTCCGCTGACGCACGATCTCGGTAAGGCGCTCACCACCTGGTCGTCGAGCCAGCGCACGGTGATCGGTCTGGCCGCCGACTTCGCCGACTCCGGCGAGTGGATGGCCACCAGTGCGGTGTCGGCCGCGCACTGGATCGCCGGCGTGGCCGACATCGAGGTGTGCACCGCGAGGGAGTGGATCCGGGTTGGGAGACGGCTCCGTTCGCTGCCGGTCATCGCCGCCCTGTTCGACGACGACGAGCTGTCGTACAGCAAGGTGCGCACCCTGTCGAGGATCGCAACCCCCGAGAATGAGCGGCAGTTGGCTGCGATCGCCGCCGATGTGCCGGCGGGTCAGCTCCCGCGGGCGATCGCCGCGTGGATGCACCGCACGAGCAACGACCATGAGCTCGAGCGTCATCAGCACGAGCAGCGGTCGGTGACCTGGCGCAACGAGCCCGACGGAATGGTCACGTTCACGGCCCGGCTCCCACCGCTCGTCGCCGGCGTGCTGATCAGCCAGCTGACGACCCACGTGATGAGCACCAGGCCGACGGCCGCCACCATCCAGCAGTGGCCGAGCCTGGCTCAGCAGCACGCCGACGCGTTGGCGCATCTGCTGCGTGAGGGCACGGGTGCGGTCACGACCGAGGTGGTGCTCCACGTGAGGGCCGACGGCGCCACCCTTGACGACGGCACGGCACTGCCGATGTCGGTGGTCGAGCGGGTCGCACCCGAGGCGTTCGTGCGGGCACTGATCCACGACGCCGACAACCGGCCGATCAACGCCAGCGCTAAGCGACGGCACCCCAGTGCCCGGCAGAAGCGGGTGGTGAAAGAACGCGATCGGGTCTGCGTCGACTGTGGCGCCGACACCCTGCTCGAGTTCGACCACGTCCCCGACTTCGCCGTCACCGGCCACACGGTGGTGGAAGAGCTGCAACTGCGCTGCGCCCCCTGCCACCAACGCCGCCACGACCAGGGCGACGCTGCGTGAGTTCCGCCGCCGAGAACAACCAGCAACCTGTGCGATACCGCAGGAGTAGTGTCGTCGTCATGGGCACCACAATGATCGGGAGCGGGCTGTACGACGCTGCCGAAGTGGCGCTGCTGTGCGGATTGGCGCCCGACCAGGTCGTGCGGTGGAGCCTCGCCACAACACACGGCGACGCGCCGGTGACTGCATCGTTCGGTCGCCTCTTCTCGTTCGCCGACCTCGTTGCCGTCACGGTGGCCCGACAGGTACGTGACCACGGCGTTTCGGATCGGCACCTGCGCCAGGGTGTCGCCAAGCTCAGATCGACGTCAGGATTCGACAACCCACTAGCAGCTGAAACGGTCATTCGGCGGCTGGCGACCAGCGGCGACAGCTTCCTCGCTCAGCTCGTCGATGACGACTACGAAGACATCGGCCGAGGCGGCCAGGGCACGTTCCAAGATGTGATCCAGTTGCACCTGAAGCGGATCGAGTTCGACGGGACTGGTCGCCCCACGAGATGGTTGCCGGTCGATGGGGTGTCAATCGACCCGGAGATTCAGGCTGGAGCGCCATGCATCGACGGAACGCGTATCCCTACGGCGGTCGTGGCCGAACGTGCAGCGGTCGAGTACGACGAGGACATCGCGTTCGATCTCGATCTCGAGGTAGCTGCGGTTGAGTTGGCGGTGAGATTCGAGGAGCTGCTCGCCCAGGGAGCTGGGATACCGGCGTGACGCGGACACGGGCCGCCGATCGGCCGCGAGTCCGGCTGATCTGGGATGAGCTCTTGAGTCACTCGGTCCCACGTGCGCTCCGTGAGTTGGGCTTCAACACGACCTACGTCGGCGCGGAAACCGATGGCGCCCCGCTGAGGGGAGCAAGCGATCCGGAGGTGATCGCCTTCGCTCAGAAGACGAACCAGGTGATCGTGACATCGAATCACGACATGATGCTGCTGTGCGACGAGGCCACGCAGCGCTTCATCTGGATCGACCCGCGTGGCCGACCGCTCCGTCAGGAAGAGCAGGTGCTGCTCTGCTTTCGTCAGATCCGACGCTGGGAGGAGATCCTCGATTCGGGCCTGTGCGTGCACGCAATGCGAACGAAGACGGTCCCGATCACGAGCGCCGAGGCGGCCCGGCTCGCGATGCAGCGCTTCCGAGCACTCCGCCGCCGACAGCGGTCAGGCCACAAACGCCGGGCAACCGGCCAAGGCCTCGCATCGATCGCAGACTGGGGAGCCGCCGAGGGTTGGAGCGACTGGGCTGGCTGGACAATTTTGCCTGTTCAGCGCTTGGTCAATGGCGGCTTCCACTCTCGTTTCAGACGCTCCTCGAGATCCTCCGCCTCCGTCTTCGACGCGCAGACCTGCCACGCCACATCGCAACCGCGGATCCACTCGTTGACCTGAGCCACCACGTCGGTGGTCATGACGGTCGGTCGGATCGTGGTCCTGCTGGTCGGTGCGATGCCAAGCGGTTCGCACACGTTCCTGCGGAAGGAGGATCGTGACAGGTCGTTGCCGGTCTGGAGATGGTTCTTCCAAACGCGTCCGCGGACGCCGTCGGCGACAGCCGCCTTCCCCACATAGATCGGTGCGCCATCCCGGTACCACGCATACACTGTCAAGGGTCAACGGGATCTGCCCGTGGGCGGTCAGTGGTTCTGCCCACTGGTGGCCATCAGAATTGCCCGCTGATGGCCAGTGGAACTGCCCGGGGGTTCAGTTGGCCAGGGGCCTCACCCCTTTGCCTCGTGTTGCTTGGGTGAGACGGATCGAGTCGCCGGTGGTGATGACGACGTGAGCGTGGTGGAGTAGCCGGTCGACGGTGGCGTTGGCGATCGTCTTGGGCATCAGCTCGTCGAACCCGGCCGGGTGCAGGTTCGACGACAGTGCGATAGAGCGTTTCTCGTAGGCGGCGTCGACGACGCGGTAGAGCGCTTCGGCGGTCTCGTCGTGACGGGCAGCAGCCCGATGTCATCAATGCAGATCAGATCAGCGCGCATGATCTTCTTGATCGCCCGGCTGGTGCTGTCGTCGACGCGGTGCCGGTTGATCAACGCGCCGAGGGTCTCGAGGGAGAACCATTGGACGTGGCAGCCGTGCCCGATCGCCGCATGCCCCAACGCTTCGAGCAGATGGGACTTGCCGGTCCCCGACGGCCCGCAGACGACGAGGTTCTCGTGGCGGTCGATCCACTCGAGCGTGGTCAGCGAACGCTGTGTCGGCGCCGGGATCGACGACACGGTCTCGTCCCAGTTGTCGAATGTCTTGCCGGTCGGGAACCCGGCCGCGGTGCGGCGGATGTTGATCGACGACGCGCGTCTCCCGGCGAGTTCCTCGGCGAGTAGCGCCCGGACGGCTTCGGGGGGGTCCCAGCGTTGCGCTTTCGCGGTGGCGAGGAGGTCGGGGGCCTGTCGTCGCATGTGCGGCAGATGCAACTGTCGCAACAGGTCGACGACTTGATCGATCGGTGCGGTCGTGTCGGTCATGACGCGGCCTCCCCGAAGTTCTCCCACGCCCGTGTGGAGGGTTGCATCGAGTGCTCCTCGTCGACACGTCGTCGTTGCCCGACGGGGTGCGCAGCAAGGATCGAGGCGACATCACCGTCGGCGAAACGCTCGAACGTCGCAGCGTGACCGAGCGCCCAATCGACGCGGTTCGACACCGTGTAGTCGGGAGAGCTGGACCGCGTTGGCCATCTTCACCTTCACCCTCGATGTCCCGGCGGCGGCAGCCTCGATCAGCCATGTTCTGGCGCCGTCACCGAGCGCCAAGAACTCGGCCTCTGCCGGGTTGCCCGCCTTGGGTTGCCGGGCCAACGCGCCGGCAGGACGCGGCGGGTAGTGGGCGTCGTCGATGCTCGGGTTCCCCGGCGTCGACAGCATGTGCCGGGCGACTTCGACCGCACCCGACACCGGGATGTGGGTGGCGACGATCTCGTCGCCGTCGACGCGGACCCACACGACCTGATCGGCGAGGGTGTGTGGGACCGAGTAGGGCACACCGCCGAAGCAGATCGTTGATGTCCATGAGACCTTGCGGGTCTGACCGAACGCCGCAGTGAACGCTGCGTCGGGCAGACGATGCAACCGGGTCTGTTCCTCAGCGAGCATCTCTGCCGGTGCCCGGCGGGTGATCCGATGCTCACGCCCGTTGACCTTCACCATGAACGCCGCGCACGCCTCGACGAGCTCGCCCCAGCTGCGTAGTCGTCGCGCAGGTTGGTGTCGGTCGGGACCAGATCGGCCTTGGCGATCTGAACGGTGCGTTCGACCCCACCCTTGGTCTCAGGGTCCGCGGGCACGCACGTCGCGACCGTGACCCCGTAGTGGCGACCGACAGCGACGATCAACGGGTGCCGCACCGCGATCCCGGCGATGTGCCCGGTCGAGACGGTGCGTTCGTTGTCCGTCAGCCAATACGTCGGGACACCACCGAAGGCGCGCATCGATCTGTCGAGGCACGAGATCACGGTCGGCAACGACTTGTCCCACACCGCGTACACGACCCGGAACCGGGACCACGCCAACCACGCGCAGAACAGATACGTCTGGCGGCCGGCGATCTTGGGACCGTGGCCCCAGTCCCACTGGGCCCACATCCCGGGCTCGACAACCCACGGCCGATACACGCGCCGCCGCCCGGCACGCCAGTTCAGCTTCACGACCGCGAGCGCCCGACGGGCGGTGCGGTCCGAGCCGTCGAAGCCGAGCCCGACAAGCTTGTCGAACACGACATCACCACGGACCTTGCCGTTGGATCGTTCGACCCATTCCTCGATCTTGGGCATGAACCCATCGATCAACTTGGCCCGCTCCGGTGGCGTTGACGCCGTCGGGCAACAAGCCCGAGATCGCGCATCGTGACCCAATGCTCGACCGTGTGATGAGAGCAACCAGCGAGTTCGCCGGCGGCCCGATAGCTGTTCGTCAACGCGAACGCTTCCAAGATTTCCATGATCTCCTCGTAAGACTTCAACTTGTCCCTTCCGGTCGACTGGCAATGTCTGGCGACACCAGTCGAACCGGGAGGGACACCACCGGACGCGGATGCGCGCCGAAGCAGGGACTTCAACGAGGGCAGAACCACTGACCGCCAGCGGGCAGAACTGTTGGCCACCAACGGGCAGCTTCGTGACCGCCTATGGGCAGGATCTCATGGCCGCCGACAATACACACCCGGACCGGTGGGGACGCCCTGACCCGTCAGCTCACGCGCCGCTCGCCGCGGTTCGACGTCCATCGTGTTCCAGAGTGGTCGTGTGCCTATCTCGATCTCCCATGCGTCCTTGTTGGCCGTTGTTCTCACTGTGACGGAGCCCCTTGAGCGCACGCAAGGCTTCGGAGAAGCGCGTCGGACCTCAGGAGAGTCTGGCGGAGACTCGTCACCGAGCGCAGTAGGTTCTCCGCTGTGGGGCTGGTCGAACTCACCGGCGGCGCGATGACAGTGGTGTCAGTCACGACGTTCGCGGCCGAGCACGTGCTCGAACGGCAGCACCTCCAGGCGGCGCTGCGAGACAAAGTCGCACTGCTCGACCCGGAGCTTTTGGTGGTTGCCGAGGAGTGGGGCGACTTCGAAGGCGTCAACCGCCGGATCGATCTGCTGTGCTCGACCGGCAGGGGTATGCCGTCGTGGTCGAGTTGAAGCGCACGACCGACGGCGGACACATGGAGTTGCAGGCGCTGCGCTACGCAGCGATGGTCTCGACGATGACGTCGGACGACCTCGAGCGCATCTTCGCCGAGCATCTCGAGAAGATGGGTGAGGATCCGGAGAGCGCCGGGGACGACTTCACCGACCCGGCGTTGCGCGGTTGGTTCCGATCTCTGTTCACCGACTCCACCTGATAGACAGCGCTGCCTGAGCACAGCGGTCGATAGCGATCAGAGATCGGGGCCGGATCGGACCCTCAACCAGTCGACGAGAGGAAGTGCGCCTTGTGCCCTCGGGTGACCTCGGTACGATCGTCATGTGACTCCGGCAGAGCGGCTCGACTTGATCAAGGCAATCAAGCCGGTGCTGCTCGGTATGAACACATCGGACATCTTCCTGCACATCTCCGAGTTCGCCAGCGAGTTCGTCGGTAGTTGGGACTACTGGCTCGATCAGCACGGCAACTCCGATGATGTCGATGAGTGGTGCACTTGGCTCGTTCGGCAGCTGACCGGTGACGAGCTACATGGTCTCCACGACTACCTCATCGCGGCTGGCCCACCAATCGACGAGTCGATGCTGCCATGGCGAGAAGGCGAGTTCCGTCTCTTCCTCAGCCACATCGCGCGTGAGAAGAACTTCCTGTCCCTTCTGGCAAGCTCCCTGGAGCGTTACGGCGTCCATGGTTTCGTCGCCCACGAACACATCGATCCTGGTCGGGAGTGGGCCGACGTCATTCGCTCGTGCCTGTTCACCTGCGATGCCCTCGTTGCTGTGCTCCACGATGGATTCCACGAGAGCAACTGGACGGATCAGGAAGTGGGCTTCGTCATGGGCCAGCACAAGTTCGCGGTCGCCGTGCGAGCAGGAACCGATCCGTACGGCTTTCTTGGTGCAGTCCAGGGGATACCGGCGCCGCCGCAGCTCTTTCAGCCAGCTCCGGTTCTCGACGGAGTTGCGTCAGTCCTCGCTCGCGACATCGTGCAGGTATTGGCGGCGGAACAACGCACGCAGACGACACTGCGGGATGCGCTCGTCAGCAAGCTGACCCAATCTCGCAACTGGGACATGTCGAACGAGATCATTGACGTCCTCCGGCAGTGCCCGAAGATCACCAAGGATCAGTACTTCCAGCTGCGCGACGCGGAGAAGAGCAACGTCGAGGTTCGCCGAGCTTTCAATGTAGGCCCGTTCCTTGACAGCCTCGCCGCCGAGTACGACGAACCCGCCAAGCCCACCTGGTACAGCGATGAGGAGCCGTTCTAGAGGCCGAGAGAACCGGCCAACCAGCGGCCGACCCCTCAGGCCGCACCAAGCGTGGCGTACTCGCCGGTGACTGCGGCGGTGATGAGCGCTTGTCGGTGCTCGCCGAGGAGGTTGAGCTGATGCCGGAGACAAGCGGTCAAGCGATCAGTGCGGGCACCCTCCTTTTGGAGCGCACAGGCGACACGCTCTTGGTCCTCTAGCGACGGGAGCGGGACCAAGACCGAACCAAGGTCGCCGAGATAGACACCGGCTTGAGCAGAGATGTTGGCGAACTGGAAAAGCTGCTCGCGAAAGTCACACGAGCGAGAAACGTGCCACAAGTACTCGCCGTCGAGAAGTGGCCCGGGGCTTAGGGCGGCGACGCTCCGCTGAAACGCCAAGGGGTCTCCCAGCGCAAGTCGAGCAACGTTTCCGATACTCCCACCAATGACCCCGAGCAGAACTGAGCCAGGAGCGAAGCGGCGGCTCCTAGTGATCTCGACGTAGTCGTGGGTGGAGATCCAGGCTTCATCCTCGCCGACGACCACACGCCCATCGCGAAGGTTCTTGGCACTCAGAAGCGGCATACCAGCATCAAACCGCTCATACGTACCGTGCGTACCATCCACAATTCTGTCAGCAACGAGTCGCAACCGAACGAGGACCGGCGAGCGGGAAAACTCCTCCTTGCGACGCGCCTCGAGCCGCTCGTCGAGGAGGTGGATGAGTTGTTGCTTCTTGGTGATCAGGGCGTCGATGCGGGCGGTTTCGGCGTCCAGGTAGTCGGCGATCGCCCGCTGCTCGGCCTGAGGCAACAGCGCCATCGGTAGACCGCGAACCCTGTCTGCGGAGACGTGGTAGATGTTCGCGCCGGTCGCCACGCTCGCGAACAAACCATCGGCGAACGCATGGCGACACCACCAGCCGAGGAAGCGCGGATCAGTGCCTTGCCTCGGGCGCAGCCTGAGCAAGGTGTTCTGAAAACACACGTGCCATCGATCTCACCGTTCCAAACCGCCGACGCGCCGACTGCGGTGAGGCTCCCGGAGCCCTCAGTCACGAGAACGTCCCCGGGTCGAAGTGAGAAGATCGTCTGTTCCTTCGGTTCGAAGTTCATCTCCTTCACGTCCTCGAGGTCGAGCGCGCCATCCTTCACATTTGCCGCACGCAGGTACCGCACCATGTGCGGGCCGGAGTCATGGACAGGAGATCGCTGTCGACCGAGCGACGACATCGGCGTACGCGCGCAGCACTCCTGACGATCACTCCGTCACCTCGCGGAGCAGCTCTTGGATCTCCTGCTTCCAGCTGTTTGATCTCGGCGTCGATCTCTTCGAGCGGCCTCGGCGGCGTGTAGACGTAGAAGTGGCTCGTCAGGGGGATCTCGTAGCCGATCTTGGTCTTGGTGTGGTCGACCCAGGCGTCGGGGACGTAGGGGTGGACTTCTTGCTCGACGTACTGCTCGACGGCCTTGCCGTAGGTGTCGGTGGCGAGGCGGTCGGTGGGGTCGGGTTCGTAGCTGCACCGGGTCGCTGCGGGAGGGGGACGTTCTCGTTGTCGCGCAGGTCGGGGTCGGGTTCGGGGTTGGCCGTGCTTGTCGGTGATCGGGTCGGCGTCGGGGTCTCGGACGGCCAGGGCGTCGACGATGGCGTTCTCGATCGGCTTGCCGTCAGGTGCAGGTCGGCCATCCAGACGCTTCGCTTCCTTGCGGGCGGCGGCCTCGCTGTCGAAGGTCGTCCCGACACGCTCCGCGGCGTGTTCGACCAGTGCCTCTCGCTGCTCCTCGTCGAGCTTGGCGAGCTTCTTGTCGGCCAGCAGCGCGTCCGCGGACGGCGTCGGTGATCTCCCACCTGAGTCGCAGGGGCCGCTCGACAGTGATGCGCAGGAAGCCGAACGTTTCGTTGGGGAAGATCTTGACCCGGGCCTCGTCGTCCTCGGTCTGCTGCTGATCGAAGTTGCCGTAGAGGCGGACGATGTCGGCGATCTGGGCGTCGCTGATCTCCTTGCGCTTCTCACCGAGGCTCTTGCGCATCTTGGTGAAGCTCTCGCGGGCGTCGATCAGCTGCACCTTGCCCTTGCGGTTGCTGCTCTTGCGGTTGGTGACGATCCAGAAGTAGGTGGAGATGCCGGTGTTGTAGAAGAGCTGGTCGGGCAGGGCGACCACGGCCTCGAGCCAGTCGTTCTCGATGATCCATCGTCTGATCTCGCTCTCGCCGCTGCCGGCCGCACCGGTGAACAGCGGGGAGCCGTTGAACACGATCGCCAGGCGCGCACCGCCCTGCTCCGGCAGACGCATCTTCGAGATCATGTGCTGGAGGAACAAGAAGCTGCCGTCGTTGATCCGCGGCAGGCCCGCCCCGTAGCGGCCGGCGAAACCTTTGGTCTCGTGCTCGTGGTTGACCGAGTCGGCGACCTTCTTCCACTCCACACCGAACGGTGGGTTGGCGAGCAGGTAGTCGAACCGCTCGTTCGGGTGCTGATCGCCCTGGTCGCCCGGATCCTCCGGGTCATACGACTTGAGGGAGTTGCCGACCTTGATGTTCGTGGCGTCCTGGCCCTTCAGCATCATGTCGGAACGGCAGATCGCGTACGACTCCGAGTTCAGCTCCTGGCCGTAGACGGTGAGGGTGGCCTGCGGGTTGTGACTGCGGACGAAGTCCTCCGCCACGCTCAACATGCCACCGGTGCCACACGCCGGGTCGAACAGCGTCGCCTTGGCGCCGGGCTTGGAGAGGATGTCGTCGTCCTCGATGAACAACAGGTTCACCATCAACCGGATCACCTCACGCGGCGTGAAGTGCTCACCAGCCGTCTCGTTGCTGAGCTCGGAGAATCGACGGATCAGCTCCTCGTAGAGGTAGCCCATCTCCAGGTTGGAGACCTGGTCGGGGTGCAGGTCGATCTCGGCGAACTTGCCGAGCACCAGGTACAGCAGACCCGACTTGTGGAGGCGGGTGATCTGCGGAGGCGAACTCGAACCGGTCGAGGATCTCATGGGCCTCCGGCGAGAAGCCGGCGATGTACGCCTGGAGGTTGGCGGCGATGTTGTCGGGGTCGTCGAGCAGCTTCGGGATGTCGAACCTGCTGATGTTCCACAGCCTGTCGACCTCGGTGAGCTGATCGAGCATCGGGCCGAAGTTCTCGACCCTGCCCTTCAGCTTCTCGTACGTGGCGAGCATGTTCTGCCTTGACCGGAGCCAGCACGCAGTCGAACCGGCGCAGGACGGTGAGCGGGAGGATGACCTTGCCGTACTCGGACTGCTTGTAGTCGCCGCGAAGGAGGTCAGCGACCGACCAGATGAACGCCGCATGGTTCTTGATGCTCTCGGAGCCAACCGCCATGCCGACATAGTGACACGCCTTGCGACAGCTCCAAGTGCTTGTCTTCGAGGCCGCTGCGAACGCCTCGAAGCGTTCGGCAAGCAGCCGGGACATGCGCCAAGCAGCGTCACACCCCACGAGTAGAGTCGATCGCATGGACGTCACCTACGACGAGCGAAAGCTGTGCGAGCTCATCGTGCATGTCGCTGAGCGGCTGGCGGGCGATCGAGCAGGTGGGTCGACCAAGCTCAACAAGGTGCTGTTCTTTGCGGACTTCACCCATGTCCGCCACTACGGCCAGCCGATCACCGGGGCGGAATACCAACACCTTCCCCACGGGCCGGCACCACGCAGGCTCCTTCCCCTCCGAAGCCGCCTGGTCAGCGATGGCTCAGTCGAGCTGGTCACGGAAGACTTTCTCGGTCGTCCTCAACACCGGCTCATTGCAAGGCGCTCGGCGGATCTGAGCGACTTCTCCGAGGCGGAACTCGCCACGATCGACGCGGTGCTCGACGACCTCGCCGGCATGACCGGCACCCAAGTCAGCACGTTGTCGCACGAGGTACCTGCCTGGCGACACACCGAGGCCGGCGAAACCATCCCATACGAGCTGGCCCTCGTTCCGAAGGAGCAGGTTCTCACACCGACTGCCCAGCGAGTAGGAGCCGAGGTCGCCGCCCGATACCAACTCGCCGACGCCGGCTGAGTTCGAGCCGCTGAACCGGCAGGGCTGTACGAGGTTCGAGTCAGTCAGTTCGTCGTCCTCAAGGCTCACGAGCGCTACGGCGAACACCGCTCTGCCAGCGGCGGGGCCAGCGAGTACGACTTCGTGGCCGGACCGCTGGCGGCCGCCACCCTCGAGTTCCGCTTTGCCGATGAACTCCCTGCGGTTGCCGGGCCCGCGGTTCGATCACTGCACATCACCAACCCGTTCTTCGGTGCCGTGGTCTTCTTCGGCGTGCTGGTCGAGACAAACGTGGTCGAGGTCGCAGACTTCGAGGACGACCCCGACTACTGGTCAACGGTCGACGCCCTCGACTGAGCAGGTCGCTCCCGAGGGCAAGGCCCGCCCCGCTCTGTACTGCACTCGACCGGGACTTGCGGGGCCAAACCCCACAACTCACGATTCGGAGAGCGTCGGAGTCGGCGTTCCCAGGTCACTCGGGCGGTGGGGCTGCGGGGATCCATTGGCCGGTGGATTCGTCCCATTCCCATTCGGGTGGGTACATCTCCGACTCGGTGATCGCTCCCCCGGTTGCGTAGTCGGCGAAGGCTCGCACGCTCTCTCGCAGCGGGGTGTACCACGGGCTGTCCAGGAACAAGGCGTGCGGGTCGTCGACCTCACCATCGCTGCCACGGATCGCGTCGCCCACGTCGTCGGCCAGGCGGCGGGCCGACTCGACGATCCCGATCATCAGGGCTTCCATCTGCTCATTGCCCTCGAGGATCGGCTCGGCCTCGTCACGGCAGATTCGGCACTCGCCCCATCGCAGGCCGACATCGCCGCATCGACAGCCGTGGTGTCGGCACCGGCCGCCACGTACGCCTCGCGCAACGTGGTGAGCGCTTCATACCAGCGGCCGGCATCCCAGAACCGACGCTCGAAGCCGGGCGCGTTCACCACGGCAACGATCTCGTCGAACACGATCGTCATGTCGGTCCCCTCCTCGACTCGGGCGTCGCATCAGCTTTGCACGGCACCCGCAGCCGCTCGCTGATCGAGCGCACTCAGCCCGAGGGCCTACTCCCCTGCCGCACCGGTCGCGATCAGGTGGTGCTCCTGGAGTTCGGGTTCGCCGCTCCATCGATAGGCCACCAGCGGGCCACCCTTCACGCACGAGTAGTCGATGCACGCCGCAGTCGGGGCGAGTGCTCGTGCGTTCCACGTTCGCCAGTAGTGGCCGAACAGCACCGGCACGCTGTCGCCGTACGGGGCGACCGGGGGCGACTCGATCGGTGTGTCGGGAAGCAGCCCGGCCGCCGACGACGGCACCTCGCACCCGGTGGCATAGCTCGTGGCCTGCGGGTCCCACCATCGGTGGCGGGCGTGGCGTCGCACGTGGCCGTCCTTGTCGACGAACGACAGGTCGCCGGGCAATTCCACCTCTGGGCCCTTGCACAGGTGCTCCACCCAACCGAACTGCTCGGCGCCGGGCCGGCTGGCCGCCACGAACCCGTCGGGGTCGAGGCACCGGTCGCCGAGCCCGGCCATCGCCGCTGCGTCCCAACAGGCGTGCACCACCCGCAGGTCGCCGAGGTCCAGCCACAGCGGCAAGGTGGCGAACCAGGCGATCGCCTCGCGGTGGTCGGCCGAGCCGTACCCGATCTGGTCGAGGAACTCGGCGTGCTGGGCGTCGTTCTTGGCGTTGTGACGCCGCAGGAACTCGCCCGGCGCATCGGGGTCGGGCGTCGCATACGCCACGGCGTTGAACTCGTGATTGCCCATCACCACCTGCGCCGACCCCAGCTCGTGCATCGCCCGCACGATCCGCAACACCTCCACCTGCCCCGGCCCACGATCGATCAGGTCACCCACGAACACCGCCTGCCGGGCAGGGTGCCGCCACGCCCCGCCGCGTTCGGAGTAGCCCATCAGCACCAACAGCTCGACCAGCTCGGCGGCGCACCCGTGCACGTCCCCGATCACGTCGTAGCCGTCGCCCTCCACGGCCCCATCATGACCTGCATCCCAACCCGTTCTTGTCACCAAACACCCCCGCCCAACGGGCGAAATGGTGACCAGAACGCAATGGGGGTCGGCGGCGGCGGCTCAGCCGTCCAACGGTTCCAGTGACTGGAGCGCGGTCGGCACCAGCTCCGACACGGTCGGGTGGATGTGCACCGCTCGCGTGATCGTGGTGTACGGGGCTTTGGCGTACATCACGTCGAGCACGGAATGGATCACCTCGTCGCCGTGGATCCCGAAGATCGCACCACCCAGGATCTCGTCGGTGTCGGCGTCGACCAGGAACTTCATGAACCCGTGCGGCTCGCTCATCTCGACCGCCCGGCTCACCTGCTCCATCGGACGCTTCGCCACCAACACCCGCCGGCCGCTGGCCCGCGCCTCGGCCTCGGTCATCCCCACCCGGCCCAGCGGCGGGTCGGTGTAGAGCGCGTAACACGTGATCCGGTCCGACACCCGGCGCGGGTCGCCGTCGAACAGGTTGGCCGCCACGATCTCGTAGTCGTTGTACGACGTGTGCGTGAATGCGCCCTTGCCGTTGCAGTCCCCCACCGCCCACACACCGTCCACGTTGGTGCGCAGCTGATCGTCGACCGTGATGTAGCCGTGATCGTCGGTCGCCACCCCGACCGTATCGAGCCCTAGATCGTCGGTGTTCGGCGCACGCCCCACCGCCATCAGCAGATGCGAACCCACCAGCTCCGGCGGCCCGTCACCACACTGCAGCGACACCGCCACCCCATCGTCGTGACGCGCCAACCCCACACACTCGGCGCCCACACGCACGTCGACGCCCTCGCCCTCCAGCACGGCACGCACCGCATCCGACACGTCGGGGTCGTCACGCGAGATCAGGCGCGGCCCGGTCTCGACCACGGTCACCCGCGCCCCGAACCGCCGGAAGATCTGGGCGAACTCGAGCCCGATGTAGCTACCGCCCACCACGATCAGGTGCTCGGGCACCTCATCGAGGTCGAGGATCGACGAGCTCGTGAGGAAGTCGACCTCGTCGACCCCCGGCATGTCGGGCACCCGCGCCCGGGCACCGACGTTGATGAACACCCGATCGGTCTCCAACACGCGCCCGTCGACCAGCACCCGGTTCGGCCCGTCGAGCACGGCATGGCCACGGATCAACTCCACGTGATCCATCCCGTCGATCCACGACTCCAGCCCCTCACGGGAGTGACCGCTGATCGCATGCGCCCGGTCCCGCACACGGGCCATGTCGACCACCGGCTCGCTCGCCAGGGAGAATCCGAACTCGGCGCCACGGCGTGCCATGTGGACCGCCCGGGCGCTCGCCACCATCGCCTTGGTCGGCGTGCAACCCACGTTCACGCACGAGCCGCCGAGCAGCTGACGCTCCACGACCGCCACCTTCCACCCGGCGTCGTTCATGCGCCCCGCCAACGACGGCCCGGCCTGCCCCGTCCCGATGATCACCGCGTCGAACCTGTCGGACATCCCACCGCTCCTTCGATCCAGCCAGCCGAAGAACCAAGCCAACCGAGCCGACGCTACCCACTCCCGGTCATGCAGGCTGAGCGCCCGACCCTGCATGCGTGCACGCGCCCACCGACCACCACGCCATCCGCCTGCGGTTCTCGGCGAGATTCGTCCCGGTTGCCGAGACCAATCGTGCCAAGAACCGCAACCTCGGCGCATCCTGCGCGCGACCGCTGCGTGCTCGGCGTGAGGTCGTATGCCGCGCAACTCTCGGCAGGAATCGTCGCGGTCACCAGGCCCATCCCCGCCGAGAACCGCAACATCGACGGATCCCCCACGCCTCCGCTGCGTGCTCGGTCAGGCCGTCCGCCCCACAACTCTCGGCGCGATTCGTCCCGGCAACCGAGACGATCCCTCCCGAGAACCGCAACGTCGACCTATCCCCCCGCACGACCGCTGCATGCTCGGCGTGAGGTCATCCCGGCAACCGACACGATCCCCGCCGAGAATCGCAACGTCGGCGGATCCTGCGCACGGCTGCTGCGTGCATGGTCAGGCCGTCCGCCCGCAACTCTCGGCGAGGTTCGTCCCGGCTGCCGCGACGATTCCTGCCGAGAAACCAACCGCAACGTCGGCACATCCCCCTCACGAGCGCTGCATGCTCGGCGTGAGGTCGACCGCCGCGCAACTCTCGACGAGATTCGTTCCGGCAACCGAGACAATCCCTCCCGAGAACCGCAACGTCGGCGCAACCCCACACGACCGCCGCCTGCCCGGCCAGGTCGTCCGGCTGTCACTCTCGGCAGGAATCGTCCCGGCAACCGACGCGATCCCCACCGAGAATCGCAACGTCGGCGGATCCTTCGCACGGCCGTTGCGTGCTTGGTCAGGCCGTCCGCCCCGCAACTCTCGACGAGATTCGTTCCGGCAACCGAGACGTTCCCCACCGAGAACCAACCGCAACATCGACGCATCCCCCACGCCTCGGCTGCGTGCTCGGTCAGGCCGTCCGCCCCACAACTCTCGGCGCGATTCGTCCCGGCAACCGAGACAATCCCCGCCGAGAAACCAACCGATACGTCGTCGCCCGTCGCGACGAGCGTGAGCACACCGCGACTACTGGCCGAGGCGGCCGTCGATCTGTTCCCGCAGGAAGTCGGCGTGGCCCATGTGGCGGGCGTACTCCTCGATCATCCCGAGCAGCATCTCGCACAGCGAGATCGCCCCGCCACCACTGCCGTGCTCGTTGAGGGCGTCATCGGCGGTTCCGTCCAGGGTCGGCGCGGCGGCCACGAACTGCTCGGCGAACGCCACCTCGGCCCGCCACGAGGCCCACGCCTCGGCGACCACCTCGGGGTCGGCCACGGCACCGTCGAAGTCGCCGTCGCGATCGGTCTCCGAGCAGTACAGCCGTGGCGCCTCCTCCCCCGCCATCGTCCTGCGGAACGAGCCGCGCTCGACCTCGGCGAGGTGCCGCACGAGCCCCAGCAGCGACATCGTCGACGGCTCCACCGACCGCCTCGCCATCTGCTCGGCGTCGAGCCCCGCACACTTCATCTCCAGCGTCAGGCGCAGGCAGCGCAACGACTCGACCAGCGACGTGCGCTCATCCACGATCCGAGCCCGGTGCTCACGAGGATCGTCGTCCGACGGCTTCCCGTCGGCAGTGAACATGTCAGCCCGACGCGACGTTGCCATGCCACCATCCTCACAGGCCCACCGCTCGACAGTCCCGCCGGATTCCGCCCCGCACCCGGCGCACCCGCGCACCCTGCGCACCTGAGATGCACCAAAGCGGTTTCACCGTCGACGGTGGTCGTCGGGACGGTTTGGTGCGTTTCGCACGCGACGTCGGCGGCGACTGCGCCGGGGGCTGATCTCGGCGAAATACGTCTCGGTGCACGGGACAATCCTGGCCGAGTGTCGACCATGGCCGGTCGCCCGGACCGATCGAGCACAACCGGAGAACCAGTCCAATCGGTCCCGAAGTCACCGCTTCAGCGGCTCCGGTCCTGTTCCGGGGCGCGCCCGACGATGATCCGAGGCCCGGCGGCGACGACCGCCGCGCTGGCAGGGCCGGTGGGGTCATTGGTGAGCACCCCATCGATCTGGTGGGTCGGGTACCGGGACATCGTCGACGATCTTTCCCTGGTCATCGGTACCGTGCCTGCGATGAGCAACATCGACGTCGAATCGATCGAGGTCGAGCGCACCTCACACGTCACCATCCGCTACGCGGACGGCGTGACCGGCACGTACCTCAACGGTGAGCTGCGGCTGGCCTGCCCGTGCGCCGAGTGCAACGAGAAGCGTCAGCGCGGTGTGTCGGTCCAGCCGAGCGTCGAATCCGGCACGCCGGTCAACGTCGAGAGCGCCGAACTAGCCGGTGCCTACGGGCTCAGCCTCGATTGGGCCGACGGCCACCGGACCGGGATCTACACGTGGGAGTTCCTACGACGCCACCTCGACCGCGGCACGCTCGGCACCATCGACACGAGCGACACGAGCGATACGAGCGACACGAGCGACACGAGCGACACGAGCGACACGAGCGACACGAGCGACACGAGCGACACGAGCGATACCGCCTGAACACGAGACGCGAAACCGCGTCACACCGACCAAGCCCAGATCTCCTGTCAGACGCGAACGACCTCTCATCCTCGCTCAGGTCGGCCGGGCTCGGCCGTTCTGCTGGGCGTCGCCGAGTCGCAGATAGGTTGCCGACGTGTCCAGCACCGAGCTTCCCGATCGAGCGGGCGAGTCAGAGCCGGTCGCAGCGAGCAGCCAGACCGAGGCGGGCGACGACACCAACGGGATCTGGTCGGCGCAGTACCTGCCGGTCACGCTCGCCAACCTGACCGTGGTGGCGATCGCCGCCTTCGACGGGCTGGCGCTGGTGGCGGCGCTTCCGGCGATCGCCGACGACCTCGGGCACGTCGCCCTCCTCCCCTGGGTGATCACCGCCTTCCTCGCCACCTCGGCCGTGGCCGGGATCACCGCTGGCCCGATCATCGATGCGATCGGTGTGCGGCGCACGTTCCGTGTGACCGGGCTGTGGTTCCTGATCGCCAGTGCCTTCGCCGCCGTGGCGCCCAACATGATCACGCTCGTCATCGCCCGCGGGCTGCAGGGCATCGGCGGAGGGCTCGTGATCTCGGTGGCGCTCGCTGCCGTCGGGTTGGCCTACCCCAACCGCCTGCGACCACGCGCCTTCGCCGCCAACTCGATGGTGTGGGGCTTGATGGGGTTCGGCGGCCCGGTGATCACCGCAGGGCTGTTGGCGGTCGCCGGATGGCGCATGATCTTCGTGATCCAACTCCCGATCACCGCAGTCGCGCTGGCCGCTGGTTGGCGAACGCTGCCGAGCACGCGCCAACGCCCGGAGCGGATCGTCACCGACGTGCGCGGGATCGCCCTCATCATCGGGCTGGTGGTCACATCGCTGGTGGCGGTGTCGGAGGTCGGGGTGCGGTGGTGGCTCGCCGGCGTGGGCGCGGTGGCAGCGATCGGCTTCGGTGTGCTGTTCTGGGTCCACTCCGGGCGCGCCGCCTCCCCGCTCGTGGCCCGCACCCACATCACCCGGTTCCCGCTCAAACGGATCCACGTCACCTCCGGCCTGGTGCTCGTCGCCGGCCTCGCCGCCGACAACTACCTGCCGCTCTACATGCAGACCACACGAGGCCGATCCGAATCGTTCGCGGCCTTCTCGGTGCTGTTCGTCACCGTCGGTTGGACGACCGCGGCGATCATCGTCAGCCGCCTGCTCGAGCGCTTCCAAGCCTCCGACACGATCCTGCTCGGCTCGATCCTGCTGGTGCCGTCGGTCGCCCTGTCGGGGCTGAGCATCGCCTTCACGTGGCCGATCCCGCTCGTGTTCGCCGGGTTCTTCCTGATCGGCGCCTCGATCGGGTTCGTGTCCACGTCGGGCCTCACGCTCCTGCAGTCGAGCGCCGACGACAACGAGATGGGTCGTGTCAACAGCGCCCACCAGTTCGTGCGCACGCTGTGCATCACCTACGGCGTGGCGGTCGGCGGGGCGATCCTGCTGCTGGTGGTCGACCACCAGACCGGCGATGTCGAAGCGGTGCGGAGCGTGCTCGGCGACCACGAGCAAATCGCCTCGGGCGCCACCCTCGACGCGATCCGCGACGGCCTGGCGTGGATCCACGTGTTCAGCGCAGTGGCCGGCTTGGCATGTCTCGCGGCGTCGATCGTGCTCTGGAAGCAAACCCGCCAACGCGACCGCCAACGATCGGCGGACACGACCGCATAGCCGGCCGACCCACGCACGCGGCCCGAACCAGCGGTCCCCGCCGGCACCGACTCGTCGCTATTCCACACATTGCCAGCGTCGGCACTGCCCGCCGCGACGCGACCGTCGACCCGCCGATCGTCACGAACGTGTGGACCGCACAGCCGGCCGACCCACACCCATGCTCCGAACCGGCGGCCCCGCCGGCAACGACGCAGCGCGGGCCATCGCTCGATGCTCCGGTCGTCATGTGTGTCCTGCCCGAACGGCATCTGTTCGTGCGGCCCGTTCGGACATTGACACCGGTGCAGCGTTGGTCGCAACGTGAACGGCGGGCCGGTCATCGCGGAGCCGGCACGGCATCGAGGGAGCGACCATGTCGATCAACGCCATCGCCTACGCCAACAACGACATCGCCTACATCTGGTGGCGCCAACCGGCGAAGCTCGACGACTGCTTCGGCTTCTCGGTTCGGCGCAGCAAATCCACCGGCCCGGAAGTGGCACTCCCCGCCTACGTCGGCTTCGACCGCGGCGTGCCCGGTCAACCGCACCCGACCAAGACCACCGACGAATGGCCGATCCAGTCGTTCCAGTGGAAGGACGTCTACGCCCCACCCGGCCGCTACCGCTACCGGATCGTGCCGATGCTCGGCCCCGACAAGGACGCCCTGCAACCCGACCTCGCCAACTCGCTCCTCACCAACTGGGTCACGATCGGCGGTGACTACGGCAAGATCGAGGCGTTCTTCAACGTCGGCCTGATCTCGACCCAGGCGATCACCCGCCAACTCCAGCAGCTCGTCGACGCCGGCACCTACACCAACACCACCGCCGCCCTGCGTGCCGAGATCGGAATCAAAGGCTCGACGATCCGCGGCCGTCTGGCCGGCGACGTGCTCGCCAAGGGGCTGCTCTCGCTGCTCTCGAAGCGCAGCACCGCAGGCGGCCGCTGCAAGCTGGCGCTGTACGAGCTCGCCGACCAACAGCTGATCGACACGATCGTGGCGTCTGGCCTCGATCTCGACGTGTGCCTCGCCAACGCCGACAGTTCCGAGCAGTGGACCGACGCCGACGGCAAGACCCACACGCGCAAGGTCAAGGACGGCACGAACCAAGCCGCACGCCAGCGCCTGCACGCCGAACTGCCCGCCGTGGTGGACCGCTTCGTGCCGTCGTCGAGCATCGGCCACAACAAGTTCGTGGTCTACGCCGACCCCGACGGCGACAGCCAAGCGGTGCTCACCGGCAGCACCAACTGGACCTCGACCGGCCTGTGCTCGCAGACCAACAACGCGCTGCTGATCAACGACCCCACGATCGCCGCCGGCTACAGCGACTACTGGGACTGGTTGGCGTGGGACGCCGAGCAGACCCCCGTGCAAGGCGCCGACCTCCGTGAGTGGAACGGCGCCGGCCCGATCACGTCACGCGTCGACGGCGCCGACGTCACGGTCTGGTTCTCGCCCAACACCGTCCGGCGCACCAAGAACGAGGACGTCACGCCGCCCGACCTGGCCGAGGTGTTCGACCTGATCTGGGGGGCCGAGCACGGGATCCTGTTCCTCGCCTTCAACCCCGGCCGGCCGAGCTGCCTGGAGCAGATCCAGCAGAAGGCGCTCCACATGCAGGAGCTCGCCAAGCCGTTCACCGTGCGCGGCGCGGTGACCGACCCGGCACCGCTGGGCCAGTTCGCCACGTTCCTCACCAAGCGCGACGCCACCACCGGCCCCGACGTGCTGGTGTCCGGCGTGGCCGGCATCCCCGACGACTTCAGCTACTGGGAACAGGAGCTGTACAAGCTCGGGCACGCCGTGATCCACGACAAGATCATCGTGATCGACCCGTTCACGCCCCGATCGGTCGTGATCACCGGCAGCCACAACCTCGGCTACAAGGCGAGTTACCAGAACGACGAGAACCTCGTGATCGTCAAGGGCCACCAGCGGCTCTCGCGGGCCTACGCCGTGCACGTGCTCGACGTCACCAACCACTTCGCCTGGCGTTCCAAGCTCAGCTCGCTGCAACGTCAGGGTCGCCTCGACGAGGCGTGGAGCGACCTCGTCGAACACGACCGCTGGCAGAACAAGTACTTCGGCCCGAACGGCATGCTCGCCAAGGACCGCTTCTACTTCGGGGAGTGACGGCTCGGGCTGCAAATCCGTGATTCGAGATCGGCCGAACTGGAACAATGAGCCGATGCGGGCTCACACGTCGACGTCCACCCGGCACACATGCACCGGCATCGGTCGAATGCCAGGGCGCTTGCTCGCGCTGGCCGCCTCTGCGATCCTCGCCACGGCCTGCGGTGGAGGTGGCAGCGGCAGTTCCTCGCCCGGCGAGGACTTCGGCGACCAGGCGATCGACGCCTTCTCCAAGACGGTGAACGGGTGCGTGCTGCACTCCGACCGCGACTGCACCGACATGGACTTGACCGGCGGCGACCTGACCGGTGGGACCGCCTTCGGGTCGGTGTTCGTGCGCACCAACTTCACGAACGCCGACATGACCGGCTTCACCGCCAACGAAGGCGACTTCACCAGCGCCACCTTCACGGGCGCCACGCTCGACGGCGTGGTCGTCGGCAAGGCGAACCTCACCGATGCCACGTTCGACAGCGCCCACGGCACCGACGTCAACCTCAATGCCGTGCAATGCGGCGGCGCCTCGTTCGACTCGACCGCGCTGCCCGGTGTCAACCTCGTCGGCGCCCAGTGCGCCGGTGCCACGTTCACCCGTGCCCAACTTGCCGGCGCCAACTTCACCGGTGCCGACCTCACCGGTGCCGACTTCACCGGTGCCGACCTCACCGGCGCCAACCTCACCGACGCCAACCTCAGTGATGCGATCTTCGACGACACCAATCTCACCGACGCCGCACTGTCGGGAGCGTCGGTGACCGCCGCGGTGTTCGGCACCGCCGACCTCACCGGCGTCGACCTGTCAGGGCTCGACCTCGCCGGCGCCGCGTTGGCGGGCGTCACGCTGGCAGGCGTGAGCTTGAACGGCGCCAACCTGTCGGACGCCGATCTGACCGGTGCCACCCTGACCGAGGTCAACCTGACCGGTGCCGTGCTCGACCGGGCGCTGCTCACCGACGCCACGTTGACCAGCGTGGTGGCAGGCACGATCTCGGCGGTCGGCACTCACTTCGACGGCGCCACGCTCGACGACGTCTCGTTGTTCGGATCCGACCTCACCGGCGCCGTGCTCACGTCGACCACGATCCTCAACAGTGCGATGGGCGAGATCGTGCTGGTCGGCGCCGACCTCTCGCGTGTGTCGATCACCGATACCACGATGACCAATGCCGACCTCACGGACGCCACCCTGATCGACTCGATCCTGACCGGGGTGAACCTCAACAACGCCAACCTGACCAACGCCGACTTCACCGGCGCGTCCACCAGCGAACTGCTGACCGCCGACGCCGTGACGACCGGCACCCGCGGCCTCTGACCAGCCGGGCTCCGCTCGCACACGCAACGGCCAACGTCAGTTCGGCGACGTGACAGCACGTCCGTCACCCCACGATCGCGGCCGCGGCAACACCGAGCACCCCTGACCCGCTCCGGTGTTCACACGAGGACCGGGCGCGACAAGACTGACCAACCGTGTACACCCCGTCGATCCTCGCCACGCCGCTCACTCCCACCGGGCCGATTGATGCCGAACGCCCCGACCAGGCGCTCACCGGCGACTGGCCGATGCTCACCGGCGACGTGCTGATCGGCATCTGGGAGTGTTCCCCCGGCACGTTCGGCGAAGTCACCGGCGACATGAACGAGGCGATGCTGATGGTCAGCGGCCGCGCCACGATCACCCACCCCGGCGGCACGTACGACCTCTCCCCCGGCACGCTCTGGACCACCCCACGCCGGTTCGACCACACCTGGTCCGTGCACCAGACCGTCCGCAAGATGTATGTGATCGACAACCGCCCCGGCTCGACCGGCAGCCCGACGTTCCTGCCCAACGCCTACACCGCCGAACTCGGGCCCGGCACCCCGCGACCGGTCGTGATCGGCGGCGACCCGGTCGAGTCGTCACGCTCGCTGTGGGAGCACGACGGGCTCGACGTCGGCGTGTGGGAGTGCACGCCGGGCGAGTTCCCGTTCACCCGGGTCGGGTACCAGGAGGTGTTCTGCGCGCTGGCGGGTCACGCCACGCTGCACATCGACGGTGGACCGTCATTCGAACTCGTGCCGGGCGCCGTGCTGCTCACCCCGTCGGGCAACACCGGGCGTTGGGTCGTCCACCAGACGTTCCGCAAGGCGTACGTGATCGTCGACGACTGAACATGGGATCCGGCTGACCGCACTCACCCACCGGTGCGTTGTCACAGCCCCTCGGTACGGTGACGCCCATGCCTGTCGTCGTCGAGCCCGCCCGGCCAACCCGAGCCGAGGTCGAAGTCGAGTTGGCCGCCCACGTCAGGGCGCTCGCAGGCCCCGACGCGGTGCCCCGCCCGGACCAGATCGCCGCCGTCTCGGCGGTCGTCGCCGACGGGCGCCGTACGTTGCTGGTGGCGCGCACCGGCTTCGGCAAGTCGGCGGTGTACTTCTCGGCCACGCGCATGCTGCGCGACCGAGGCTGGGGCCCCACCATCGTGGTGTCGCCGCTGCTGGCCCTGATGCGCGATCAGGTGGCGGCCGCCGAGCGGCTGGGCCTCCATGCCGTCACGCTCAACTCCTCCAACGTCGACGACTGGAGCGAGATCGAGGCACGCATCCACGCCGACGAGATCGACCTGTTGCTGATCGCGCCGGAACGGCTCGCCAACGCCGGCTTCCGGCGCCGCGTGTTCGACCTCATGCAGACCCGGGCGTTCGCCCTCGTGTGCGACGAGGCGCACTGCATCTCGGACTGGGGTCACGACTTCCGTCCCGACTACCGCCGGCTGCGCAAGCTGCTCGCCGACCTGCCCGACTGGACGCCGGTGCTGGCCACCACCGCCACGGCCAACCAGCGCGTCACCGACGACGTGGCAGCCCAACTCGGTCACGACACGCTGGTGCTGCGCACGCCGCTCGACCGTGAGTCGCTGCGGCTGTCGGTGGTCGACCTGCCCGACGACGCCCAGCGGCTGGCGTGGCTGGCCGAGGCACTGCCCGACCTTCCCGGCTCCGGCATCGTGTACTGCCTCACCGTCGAGCAGGCCGAGGTCACCGCCCGCTGGCTGCGCTCGCAGGGCCATGCCGTGGCGGCCTACACCGGTTCGGTCGACCCCGACGCACGGCTCCGGATGGAGCAGGCCCTGCGCGCCAACGAACTCAAGGCGCTGGTCGCCACGTCGGCGCTCGGGATGGGTTTCGACAAGGGCGACCTGGCGTTCTGCGTGCACCTCGGGCTGCCGCCCACCCCCGTCGCCTACTACCAACAGATCGGTCGCGCCGGCCGATCGATCGACCGCGCCGAGGTGATCGCCCTGCCGCGCCCCACCGAGGACGCCGCCGTGTGGCGCTGGTTCGAGTCGGTGTCACTGCCATCGGAGGAGGTGTGCCGGTCCGTGCTGCGCCTGCTCGACCCGGCCGCCCCCACGTCGATCGCCGCCCTCGAACCCGACGTCAACCTCGGCCGCAGCCGGCTCGGGATCCTGCTCAGCATCCTCGAGGTCGACGGGGCGATCGACCGCGCCGGCACCGGGTACATCCGCACCGACGAACACTGGACCTACAACCACGAACTGGTCGACTCGCTGCGCTCGTTGCGACGCGCCGAATCCGACCAGATGCTGCACTGGGCCGACCTCACCACGTGTCGCCTGCGGTTCCTCCGCGAAGCGCTCGACGACACCACCGCCACCGACTGCGGCCGCTGCGATCGCTGCACCGCAGCCACCTGGCAGCGCACCCCCGACCCGCTGCTGGCGGCCGTGGCCCAGGACATACTGCGCGGTTCCGACGTGGTGGTCGAGCCGAGACGGCAATGGCCGACCGGCCTCAGCCAGGTCAAGGGCAAGATCGCCGCCGACCAGCAGTGTCAGCCCGGCCGCGCCCTGGCGCGGCTCGGCGACGGGGGCTGGAACCCGATCGTCGAGACGCTGATCCTCGCCGCCGAGGCGGGCGACGAGTTGCACATCCCGGACCCGCTGATCAGCGCGATTGCCGGGGTGCTCAAACGGTGGGACTGGGCCACCCGACCCACGTGGATCTGCCCGGTCCCGTCACGGCGCAGATCATCGCTGATCACCGCCGTCTGCGCGGCGCTGGGCACACTCGGCAAGCTCCCGGTTCACCAGGCGCTGGTCGTCGCCCGGCACGACGACGCGTTCCAGGCCGATCAGGCCAACTCCGCCCACCAACTGCTCACCGTGTTGGGCCGCTTCGAGGTCGACCGCGCCGCGCTCCCGGGCGGCGACGTGCCGGCAGGCCCCGTGCTGCTCGTCGACGACGAGATCGACAGCCGCTGGACGATGACCGTTGCCGCCAGCACGCTCCTGAAGGCGGGCGCCACCAGCGTGCTCCCGTTCGCGCTCCGGAGCCGCTGACACGGCTCCGGAGCGAACCGAGCGTCAGGCCATCCGTCGGGCGTACAGCTGGACGCCGTTCGTGAACAGGCCGGCCCCCGCCGCCATCACCTCGCCGAGCGCTTCCGAGGCGGCCAACTTGGCGTTCACGGCGTCGACCGAGGCGGCATCGTCGAACCGCGCCAACCAGCCCATCTCGTCCATCGGGCCGGCCGCCAGGCGGGTCACCACGCAACCCATGCCGGCCGCCTCGGCCCAGGCGTCGGCGACGGTGACCGCCCACCGCGCTGCTTCGATCGCGCGATCGGGATTGACGGTTGCATTCACCGCCCCAAGGAACGACCCGATCGGGGCTTGCGAAGTGAGCTCGCCGTGGACGATCTCCACCAAGGCGTCGGCGCCGATGCTCTCGACGTGCTCACCGGCGTGCCCCAGCGCCGCCAGATAGCCGGCGTCCTGCCCCAAACCGTCACCGAAGGCGACCAGATCGGCGAACGAGTCGATCAACGTCGACCAGACCACCGAACCGGGCATGGTGCCCGGTCCGCCGACCCAGAGCGACGTTCTCGACCCGCTGGCCTGAACCGCCTTGGTGATGTCTGCCGCCCATTGCAGCCCCGCTGCTCCGCGGACGATCCCCGTGCGTCGTGCGATGTACATGATTGTGATCCCCATCTCTTGATCCCGGCTGACCACCCCCTGTGGCTGCCGACCACCAATTGCCCACAACGGGTAGGAAATGTCCACGGTCATCCGACACACGTACCGACCGCCACCGGCCGATCTCCCGACAGACTGCCCGGATGTCTCGACTCGCCTCCCTCATCCTGACCGCCGGCGTACTGGCGGTCACCGGTTGCGCTGGTTCCGCCGACCGGCAGTCCTCACCGTCAACAGCAGCCGAGGTCCCTGTCGCACCCGTCGCCGACACCGCCGCCGCTGACGCCACCCCGCCGCCATCGACCACACCGACGGTGCCGACGACGAGCGGACCGGTGACGTCGGGCGCCACCACGAGTCCCACGCCGACCACGGCCGAGGTGATGTCCGAACCCACACCGGAACCGTGGCAGCCGATCGCCCCCGGACCGTTCGAGGTGGGTGTCGCCACCATCACGCTCCCCGACCCCGAGCGCCCGCTGACCGTCGACGTCTGGTTTCCGCTCGACGCCGGCGTCGACGTCGCCACCCTGGCGCTCGAGCAGTACACCCTGCTCCCCGGCGTCTACTACGAATCGCCCACCGCCTTCGCCGCAACCGCCGAACAGATGGCGGCCGATCCCTTCGGGAGCGGTTTCCCGCTGGTCGTGTACTCACACGGCAGCGGCGGGCTGCGCTACATCCACTCGGCCTACACCGAGGCGATCGCCAGCAACGGTTACATCGTGGTGGCCGCCGATCACACGGGGAACACCGCCGTCGACCGCTTGGCCGGCAACGTCGACGACCCCGAACAGGTCACCCACCAACGCCCGCTCGATGTGGGTCGGTTGATCGATGCCTTCACCGACCCGACCGATCCGGTCGTCGGCGCCTGGGCGGCCGGCGTCGATGCCGACCACGTCGCCGTCACCGGCCATTCGCTGGGCGGGTACACGTCGATCGCGATGGTGACCGGCATCGACGACCAGTTCGGCTCGATCGCCCCCGACCCGCGCGTCGACGCGATCGTGCTGCTCGCTCCGGCCGTGTTGCCGCGGCTGCTCGCACCCGAACGGCTCGCCACGATCAGCGTGCCGATGATGGTGTTGGTCGGCAGTGACGACATCACGACCCCGGTCGACCCGAACCTCACGACCTTGTGGGAGTCGACCGTCGGCACCCCGGCGTACCGGATCGTGCTCAACGCCGCTGAGCACCAGAGCTTCACCGACGTGTGCGAGTACCAGGCTGCGATCCCGACCCTTGCAAACGTCCCCGACATCGTCACCGAGACGATCGACACATACGCCGTCGAGGGGTGTTCCCCCGGCGACATGCCCGACGAGCGCGTCAACCAGATCACGATCACGTACGCCGTCGAGTTCCTCGATCAGATCTTCAAGGGCGCCGAACCGATCGACTTCACGCAGGTTGCAGCACCCGACGACGTGATCGTCGCATCCCGCTGATCGCGTGGGTTTGGCCCGGTCAGGCGTCTTCGTCGTAGATGCCGGTCGGCACACTGCGGTCGAGGCGGCGGCTCACCACATCCATGCCGCGGTCGAGCACGACCGCCAACCCGACCACGACCGCCACCACCGGCACCAACGTGTAGTCGCCGACCATCTCGGGGAGCAGGAACACCGCACCCAGCGGTGAACGCATCCCGACCGCGATGCCGACCGCCATCGCCACGATCAAGGCGTCCCACGGATGTTCGATCGTCATCCCCATCGAGTGCAGGCCGAGCAGGGTCATCAAGGCCGCACCGCTGGCGATGCTGATCGTGGGCGTCAGCACACCGCCCGGCGCCCCGGCGCCGAGCGACGCCGTGGTGCCGATCGCCTTGCCGACCAGCAGCGCCACCGCCAGCGTCCAGGTCGCCTGCACGCTGCCGTGCCGCAGCGCCTCCATCCCGTTGCCGGCCGCCAGCGGGAACACGGCCACGGCGGCACCGGCCACCCCCGCCAGCCCGACCACGGCAACCCAGCGCGAACATCCGAGCCGCTCTGCCAGGGCACCGCCGCTGACCCGCACACGGAGCTGCAGGAACGCACGCGCCACCAACGCCGCCGGCACGACCACGATCATGCCGAGCACCAGCATGTCCCATCGCGATCCCCGGATCGGGGGGAAGATGGTGTGGCCGCCCATCACCTTGATCGAGACCAGGTGGGCGGCGATCGCCGCCGGCACGACGAACTTGAGCGCACGCCGGCTCCTGGCGACGCCGAGGTGTTCCTCGACGTAGAGGATCCCGGCGATCGGAGCGTGATAGGCGGCGGCAAACGCCGAGGCGATCCCGACCGCCGCCATCGCGTCACCGCGTCCCCTGAACTTGCGACCGCCGACCGCACCGATCGCCCCGCCGGTCTCGATGATCGCCGATTCGCGCCCGATCGAGACCATTCCGGCCGACACCGTCCACGTCGCCACCGCACGCACGGCCGTGGCGCGCAGCGAGATCCGGCGCCCCTCGTCGCGTGCCGAGGCAGCCACCGCCTCCACGCCGACGTTGCCCTTCCAACGCTGCTCGACCCACCATCCGAGCGCTGCCGCCACGATCACCGCCGCGGTGGCGATGGCGAACACGATCAGGGCGTGCAGGGTGGTCGCCGCCTGGGTCGGGTCCTTGGAGTCGGCGTACCACTCGATCGCACGCTTGGCGGTGTCGCGGAACAGGTGGGCAAACCCCGAGGCCAGCACGACCACGACCACGAACAGCAGCACGGTCATCCACACCGGCCGGTCGGGTCGCACTTCGAACCCCGACGTGGTCAGTCGCCCGTCACCGGTCCCGGTCTCAGCGTCGGGCATCGGCGCCCGATCGACGCGATGAGAGGGTCCGGACGCCACGTCTGGCTATTGTACGGACTTTCGCTGGCACCGCAACGGTCCCGGTTCGCGTCACCCGGGAACAGCGTCGCCGGCTGCCACCAGCTCGGCCAGCGTGGTGAGGAATCGATCGTTCTCGGCCACCGACCCGATCGTGACCCGGATCCCTTCCCCGGCGAACGGACGCACGACCACCCCGCGCCGCTCCAGCCCCAACCCGACCTGCTCGGTGGCGGCGCCGGTGGCGAGCCACACGAAGTTGCCCTGGTGGTTCGGGAACGTCCAACCGGCGGCCGCCAGCTCGACCTCGACCCGGGCCCGCTCGGCCAGGATCGCGCTGACCCGTTCGGCGATCGCCCCCTCGTGCTCGATCGCCGCCAGCGCAGCCACCTGGGCCAACGAGTTGACCGAGAACGGCAACAACGTCTTGTCGATCGTGGTGATCAACTCGGGATCGCCGACCGCGTACCCCACCCGCAGACCCGCCAACCCGTGCGCCTTCGAAAACGTGCGGGTCACCACGACGTTGCGGTAGTGCGGCACCAGTTCGGCGACCGGATCGCCGAAGCCGGGGTCGAGGAACTCGCGGTAGGCCTCGTCGATCACCACGACCACATCCGACGGCACCCCCTCGATGATCGTGCGCAGTTCCTTCGTGGTCGACGCCACGCCGGTCGGGTTGTTGGGCGTGGCGAGGAACAGCAACTTGGTGCGCGGCGTGACCGCCGCCACCAGTGCGTCGACGTCGTAGCCGAGGTCGGCGGCGAGCGGCACGCGCACCGATTCACCGTCCATCAGGCTGGTGAACACGGGGTACACCTCGAACGAGCGCCACGGGAACAGCACCTCGTCGCCCGGGTCGACGTAGGCGAAGAACAGCTGCTGCAGCAGCCCCGACGAACCGTTGCCGATCGCCACCTGATCGACCGACACACCGACCCGGGCGGCGATCGCCTCACGCACCGCCGTGGCCCGATGGTCCGGATACCGGTTGATGCCGCGCGCGGCCGCAGCCACCGCCGCCACGATCGGATCGAGCGGCTCCTCCGGGTTCTCGTTCGACGCCAGCTTGATGGCGTTGGTGATGCCGTGCTCGGCCTCGGCCTGCTTGGCGCCCTTGCCGGGCCGGTACGAGGGGAGGCTGGCCACGACCTGGCGCGGCCGTCCGATGATGTTGTCCGTCACGTGTCGAACCGTAACCGCCCGGCTCCGCCGCGGACAGGTGGAGCCGACTACCGTCCGCCGGATGAGAACTGCGATCACCGACATGTTCGGGATCGACGTGCCGATCCTGGCCTTCACGCACTGCCGAGACGTCGTGGTGGCCGTCTCCAGAGCGGGAGGGATGGGGGTGCTCGGCGCCGTCGCCCACAGCGACCAGCAGCTCGAGATCGACCTGGCCTGGATCGAGGCCGAGCTCGGCGGCCTGCCGTACGGCGTGGACCTGATCGTGCCCGCCAAATATTCCGGGTCCGACGAGGGAGGGTTGAAGCTGACCGATCTGGTCGCCATGATCCCCGACCAGCACCGCGCCTTCCTCGACGACATCCTCGACCGCTACGGCGTGCCGCCGCTCCCCGAGGACACCAAACGCGGCGGGTTGGTCGGCAACACCGACGCCGCACCGTTCTCGGCCAACCGGGCCGACCCGCAACTCGAGATCGCCCTCGCCCACCGCCCGGTGCTGGTGGTCAACGCCCTGGGCCCGCCGCCGCAGCACATGATCGACCGGGTCAAGGGCGAAGGTCGCCGAGTCGGTGCCCTGGCCGGAGCCGCCCAACACGCCGAACGCCACGTCAACGCCGGTGTCGACGTGATCGTCGCCCAGGGCAGCGAGGCAGGCGGGCACACCGGTGAGGTCGGCACGATGGTGCTGATCCCCGAGATCGTCGACGCCGTCGGCGACATTCCCGTGCTCGGTGCCGGCGGGATCGGACGCGGCCGCCAGATGGCGGCGGCGATGGCGCTGGGGGCAGCCGGGGTCTGGTGCGGTTCGGTGTGGTTGACCACCGATGAGGCCGAGACGCACCCGGCGGTCAAACAGAAGTTCCTGGCGGCGCGCTCGTCCGACACGGTCCGCTCCCGCTCACGCACCGGCAAGCCGGCCCGCCAGCTCAAGACGGCATGGACCGATGAGTGGGACCGCGCCGACACGCCCGACCCACTGGGCATGCCGCTGCAACCGATCCTCGTCAACGACGCCATCCGGCGCATCGACCGCGGCGCCCATCGCCCCGGCAGCGGCGCCGAACAGCTCGCCAATTACTACGTCGGCCAGATCGTCGGCGCCATGAACGAGTCGAAGCCGGCCGCCCGCGTGGTGTTCGAGATGATCGACGAGTTCATCGACAGCGTCGAACGCCTCAACGACCAGCTCTCGGGCTGACGTTCAAGTTGTGTCAGACACAACTTGAACGTGCGGGGCGGTGACGTACCACAGGTCGGTCACCGTGTGGCCGGCGTCGAGGCCGCGATGTTCGTAGCGGGTCACCGGCCGATCGGCCGGTCGAGGGATCACTCCCCCGGTGAGTTCGGGTCGGGCGTCGCACACCCGCTGCATCTGTTCGGCGTAGTGGCCGATGTCGGTCGCCAGGTGGATCCATCCGCCGGGGGCCAGCCGCGTGATCAAGGCGCCCACGATGCCATCGCGGACGATCCGGCGGTGATGGTGGCGCACCTTCGGCCACGGGTCGGGGAAGAAGATCCGCACGCCGGCCAGCGCGCCCGGCGCGATCCTCGCCAGGAACTCGACGGCGTCGCCCTGCAGCACCCGCACGTTGGTGAGCCCTCGGATCTCGATCGCCTCCAGGGCGGCGGCGATCCCCGGGGTGTGCACGTCGCAGCCGATCACGCACGTGGTCGGGTCCGCCGACGCCATCTCGATCAGCGCCTCGCCGCCACCGATCCCGATCTCGACCACGAACGGTGCGCGGCGACCGAACAGGGCGACCAGATCGAGCACGGGCCCGACCTCGTCCACGGACCACTGCGGCGCAAGCCGCGCCATCGCATCGGCGCGCACCGCCGACAGCGTGCGGCGTCGCGGCTTGAACGTGCGCACCGGCGGGTACGGGCCGCCGAGCGTGTCAGCCATACGAACCCTGCGTGCTGCGGAACTGCTCCATCAGGTGTCGTCCGGCGGTGATCGGGGCGTAACGCGGCGGGTTGCCCGGCCCGGTGCAGGTCGCCAGGCACTCGATCACGGCGTCCCAGTTGGCATTGTGGAAGAACGCCATCGAGAACCGTTCGCAGTCACGGCCGGCGTCGGCCGGTGGTACCACCACACGGTGCACGGTGCTGCGCCACCGGTCGTTGGTCCAGCGCGCCAGCGCATCACCCACGTTGACCACGTAGGCACCCGGCATGGCGGGCACGTCGTGCCACGAGCCGTCGACGTCACGGACCTGCAGACCGCCGGGTGCGTCGTCCTGGCGGAGCAGGGTGAGCGTGCCGTAGTCGGAGTGGGCGCCGGCGCGCAGCTGACCGGGTTCGACGACCGCGCCCGTCAGGTCCGGATAGTGCAGCGCCCGCAACGCCGAAGTGTGACGATCGATCGCCGACGTGAACGTGCGGTCGGGCAGACCGAGTCCGAGCGCCATCGCCGCCATCACGCGTTCCACCAACACAGCCAACGCGTCGTAATAGCAGTGCAGGGTGTGCTCCAGATCGGGCAGCTCGACCGGCCAGCGGTTCGGGGAGTAGACGAACGCTGCCGACGGATCGTCGAGCGTGGCCGGTGCAGCGCCGAACGGCCCGACCGAGAAGGTCTCCTTGAGGTCGGGCGGCGTGCGCTCGCCCTGGCTCGCCGCCAGCCGCTCGACCCGGAACGGCCCGTAGCCGTACGCATCGCCGGCCGGTATCGCCACCGCCAACTTCGACGCCAGTGGCAGCGCGAACAGGTCATGCGCTGCCGCCCACGCCGTTGCTTCGAGCGAGGGGTCGACGCCGTGTCCGACGATCTGGAAGAACCCGATGCGCGTGCACGCCGCATCGATCTGCGAGGCGACCTGATCGGTCGGCTGGGACAGGTCGACGACGGGGATCACGGGTGACACCCGAGCGGTACTCGCTCTACTCCGAATATTCGTGCTCGGGCGCCGGGTACACCCCGGACTCGACTTCCTCGCGGTACTGCTTGGCGGCCTCCAGCAGCGTGTCGCCGATCCGGGCGTACTGCTTCACGAACTTCGGGATCCGGCCGCGGGTGAGCCCTGCCCAGTCGCTCCACACCAGCAGTTGGCCGTCGCAGTGCGGCCCGGCCCCGACCGAGATGGTGGGGATCGAGAGCTCCTTGGTCACCCGGCCGGCGATCGCCGACGGCACCATCTCGAGCACGACCGCGAACGCGCCCGCGTCCTCCACGGCGTGGGCGTCCTTGAGCAGTTGCTCGGCGCCTTCGCCGCGGCCCTGGATGATGTGACCACCCAGGCCGTGCTCGCTCTGCGGTGTGAACCCGATGTGTGCCATGACCGGGATGCCGGCCTTCACGACGCGCTTGATCTGCTTGGCGCTGCGCTCGCCGCCCTCGCACTTGACGGCGTGGCAACCGGTTTCCTTCATGAACCGCAACGCCGTGGAGAGCGCCTCGTCGGGGCCGTTCTCGTAGGAGCCGAACGGCATGTCGGCGATCACCAGCGCCCGGTTGACCGAACGCACCACGGCACGCGTGAGCGGGATCAGCTCGTCGACGGTGACGGGGATCGTGGTGTCGTAGCCGAACACCGTGTTCCCAGCTGAGTCGCCCACGAGCAGGAAGTCGATCCCGGCTTCGTCGAAGATCGCCGCCGACAGACAGTCGTAGCTGGTGAGCCCGGTGATCTTGATCCCCTGCTCCTTGGCTCGCTGGAAGTGCCGGGTGCGCACTCGCTTGAGCGATGGATCGGCCGGCGCATTGCCGCCGTACGGGCGTTGCTCGTCAGTCACGCCCACACCGTAGACAGTTTCGGCTGCGGCACGTGCACCGGCTCGCCGCCCAACTGGGTTGCGTGACTACCACCCTGTGCACGACGGGTGCACACCGCAGCGCGTCAGGCGGTGTCCGAGCGCTCACCGCAACGGAGCAGGAAGGCTCGGATCGTCGCGGTCCATGCGTCGAGTTCCGCGCGCCGGCTGGCCACGTGGAGTTCGGCGTGCGGGATCAGCTCGGCCAACCGCGCTGCGGTGGCGACGGGGTGGCCCGGGTCCCCGGTCCAGGCCAGGATCAAGGTCGGCTGCGCCAATCCGGCGATCGCCTCGGGTGCCGGCAGATCGGCGGTCGCCGCGCCGCGCATCACCCTGGCCAGCCGCGTCGGGTCGGTCGTGAGCAGCGTGGTCCGATACCGGTCGAACCACTCGGTGGTCTCGCTGAGCGGGTCGGGCCCCGGTCGCTCGGCGGCGGCGGCGATCAGCACCTCCGACTGACCGGCCTCGACCAGGTCGGCACCCGCTCGGTACAGGTCGACCTGGGCGGCCCGGGTGTGCCAGGCCGTGGGTGGGATCATCAGGACCAGCGCCGACACGCGTCGAGGGGCCAGCACCGCCGCGTGCAGCGCGGTCGCCGCTCCCATCGACGCCCCGGCCGCCACGTATCGGTCGATACCGATCGCGTCGGCGAGCGCCAACTGGTCGAGCGCCAGTTCGTGCCACGAGAAGGCCTCAGGATCGGGGGTCGAGCCCGATTCGCCGTGCCCTCGGGCGTCGTAGCGCACGACCCTGGCCGTCTCCCGAATCGCCGCCATGTCGAGCAACCCGAACGCATCCTCCGAGGCCATGCTGCTGGTGAGCCCGTGGCCCCAGATCATGTCGACCCCCGAACCGGCGACGTCGGTCACCAGATCCACGCCCCGAATCGACACCGTGCCGGTCGCCATCGCCCCAGTCAATCGGGCGCGACGTCTGCCAGGCCAAGCCGGGCGGCGACCACGGTGACGTGCCGACGATCTGGCCGGGTCAGAAGCCGGCGTACAACGAGTCGGCGGCCCGCTCGAGCCCGCTCTCGCCGAGCGCTCCGTACGACGAGCGGACCAACCCGGCAGCGTCGACGAGAATGCTGGACGGCGACGCCGTCACGCCGAACCGCTTCCAGAGCTGCTGGTCGCTGTCGTCGACGTGCACGATGTTGGGCGCGTCCAATCCGGCCTCGGCGGTCATCGCCCGATAGTCGTCCACACTGCCACCCGAATGGACGATCACGTAGGTGATCTCGGGATGCAGCCGGGCGGCGGCGGCGATCTTGGGGGCTTCTTCGTGCGAGATCGGGCACGTCGGCTGGACAAATGTCATCAGCACGGGAGCGTCGGCGGTGAGCTCGTCGCCGGCGATCGAACCGCCGTCCACCAGGGTGGCGGTGAACTGGAACGCAGCCGGAACTGCGACGTCCTCGGGAACCTCGACGACCGGCGCGACGAGTGCGGAGGCGCCGTCGGTGCCGGCCGGGGTCAACGGCTCGCTCACCAGCGGCACCTCGACCACGGCACCGGATCCGTCGACCATCGCCCGCTCGCCGCGGATCGATCCGCAACCCGAGAGCACGAGCACGGTCGTGAGGCCGAGCATCGACGTGCGCACGGCCCGGCGGACGGCGCTGCGGCCGATGCTCACGACGGGACCGCCGTCAGCTGCACCGAATCGAATGCCACCACGGACTGGCTGGCCACGAGACCGACCATGCCGCCCGGATTGGCGGTCTGCACGGTGATCACCTGATTGCCATTGTGGAAGATCGTGACGTCGGAGCCGCGGGCTTCGATGTGGAAGGTCACCGGCTCGCCGGGGGGCTGGGGCCGGGATGTGGTCCCAGCCCACGTTCTGGTAGTAGCCGGCGGCGTCGTAGACGCCCCATCGCAGGCTGCTGCCGTCGTCGGCGAGATCGATCATCGGGCACCGAGTAGCTGGGTGCGGTGTAGTCGGCGATGTAGGCGGCGGCAGCCTGCTGCGCCTCCGGGGTGGTCGGGGCGACTTCGGGGACGGCGCCGTCCACGTCGGCGATGCCGGCCGGGGCGGCAGCGAGCGGGCACGAGGCACCGTCGTTGGAGCTGGTCGGGGGGCCCATCGCCACCTGCGTGGCGACCGGCGAACCGGTCGAGAAGCCGGTCACCTGGTAGACCTCGCCCGAGTTGCGCCCGATGTACAGGTTGCTGCCGGCGGTCGACCAGGCCGCGCCGTACATCACCGACCCCGAGGGCAGACCGGCCACGGTCCCTCCCGAGGTCACCGTTCCGGCGGTCGGATCGAACTTCCACAACACGTTCGACGGGCTGACTCCGTAGAACACACCGGCCACGTTGGCGACGTCTGCGACCGACTTGTTCTGCGAGAGCGCCGCGTTGCGCGTGACCGCCAGCGTGTCGACGTCGACCGCGAACCAGTCCTGGCCGCCACGCGAGATGTTCAGCTTGCCGTCGTCGCCGAAGTCGGCGGTGAATGCCCCTGGCGGGACGGCGAGCGTGCCGAGCGTGGTGACCGTGCCGGTGGCGTCGATGCGCAGCAGGGTCGAGTTGCGGATGCCGTAGATGTACCCGTCGGCGATCCGGTAGGCGATCGCGTTGTACGTCGGCTGGAGGGTTCCGATGTTGGTGTACGTGCCGGCCGCCGCATCGAGCCCCGCCAACTGCCCGGAGAACACCTGGTAGAAACCGGGGTCACAGGCGAACGGGGTGTCGGTGGCATGGGCGATCTGCGCAACCGACATCAGGGGTACTGCGACCACGGTCGCCCAGGCCAGCCGCGCGGAGAGTTTTTTCATGTCTCCTGTATCGCTGAGCGAAGCCAAGCGGCGATCTCCCCAAGATCAGTTTTCGATCAAGCCTTTCGATCACGTTCGGTGTCCCGACCCGATCGACGTGGCCAGTCGGGGTGCGACCGCGCACGGCGGAGCGTCGGCTGGCACGATGGAGCCATGTTCGACCCGACCCACCCCGGACCGTTCTACGAGGACTTCTCGGTGGGCGCCACGCTCCCACCGCTGCCCTCGGTCACCGTCACCGAGGCCGACAACGCGCTCTACCGCAGCATCACCGGCGACCAGCACGTGCTGGCCGCCGACGTGCGCCGGTACCGCTCGGCGTCGGGTGCCACAGGAGCGCTCGCCAACCCGGGGATCGTGATGCACTACTCGATCGGTCAGACCACGATGGCCACCCGCCAGGCGATCGCCAACCTGTACTACCGCTCGGTTCGCGTGTTGGCCCCCGTCGAGTTGGGCGACACGCTCTCCACCATGACCACCGTGCTGGGTCTGAAGGATTCGGCGCCCAAGGGCGACCAGTACCGCGGCAAGGTCTGGCTCGGGATCGTGACCAGCAATCAGGATGGCCCGGTCGTGGCGTACGAGCGATGCGCGCTGGTGCGCGGTCGCACCAGCGAACTCCCCGGACACGAGGACGACATCCCCGGCCCGTCCGACCCCACGCCGCTGGCCGACCTCGTCGACGGTGTACCCGCATGGGACCTGTCGGGGCTTCCGGCCGGGACGTGGGCGGTCGGCGACCAGCGCACCGATCCGCTGCGCGATCACGTCGATCAGGCCGCCCCGTTCGCCCGCCTCACGTTCAACCAGGCCGCCGTGCACCGCGACGTCACGATGACCGCCAACGGGTCGCGGCTCGTGTACGGCGGGCACGTGCAGGGCCTGGCGCAAGCCTCGCTGACGCGGATGCTGCCGGGGCTTGCCACCGTCCAGGCCTGGGATGGTTGCGACCACGTCGGTCCCGCCTACGAGGGCGATCTGATCGAGTTCACCCACCGACTCGTGGAAGCCACGCCGGCCGCAGGCGGGCAGCTGATGCGTTTCGAGGTCACCGGCACCACGATCGCCAGCGCGATCGGCGCCCCCGGCACCCTGATCCTGCGCTGGACCCCGATCGTCTGGGCCCCCTGACCCAACTGTGCGCTCGGCGTTTGGGCGAGCGATCAGGATGACGGGCGGACTGGTCGCTCACGCAAGCCTGGGGTGCGGCATCATGTGCTGGTGGACGACGCGCAGCACCTGACCGACGACCTGAATCAGGTCGGGGTGCTCCGGCGGCGGGAGATCGAGGCGCGGATCGTCGGACCGCTGCTGGAGCGGATCGGTGCCGAGTTCAGACACGAGCGCGTCCGGGAACTGGCGGCCGAGGTGATCATCGACCTTGCACGACGGCAGGGTGCGGCGATGGCCCAGCAGTGCGACGGCGACACGAGCCTGACCGCGTTCGCTGCGATGCAGGGTGCCTGGACCGCCGACGGGGCGCTCGAGTCGGAGCTCGTCGAACTCAGCGACGACGTGTTCGCCTTCAACGTGACCCGCTGCCGGTACGCCGAGATGTACCGATCGCTCGGTCTGGAGGAACTCGGTTCCACCCTCAGCTGCAACCGCGACGCCACCCTGATCGAGGGGTTCAACCCCGCCGTCAGGTTCTCCCGAACCCGCACCATCATGAGCGGTGCCACCCACTGCGACTTCGTCTACCGGGTCGACCCGACCGCGTGACCGCCACGCCCCAGTCGCAGGCTCAGTCGTCGAACGGAACCAACTCGCGCGTCATCCAGTCGGCCGCGAACCGTACGAAGTCGGCAGCGTCGAACAGTTCGCTGTGGGCGCCGCCGACCGTGCCGGTGCACGCTCGACCGGCGGCCAGGTAGGCCTGCAGCATGGCCGGGAAGTAGTCCCCGCCGTCCGGGCCGCCCGGCCATGCAGCGATGCCGTCCGAGTCGTCGAGGCACTCGACCACTCGGATCACGGGGCCGCCCGGCGATGCGACCCGCCGATGCCGGCGCACGACACGCTTGCGCGGTACCTCGGCGAGGTATTCGGCGTAGTGGGCCAGGGTGACCGTGTCCTGATCGGCGCCCAACCGCAGCACGCACCCACCGAACTCGACCAACCGCTCGAGCGGCGAGCCCGGTCCGTAGTAGTGGTCCCACGGCACGTCGCGCACCAGATCAGCGGCACGACTCCCGCGCGCCGCGAAGCGGCCTTCGGGGTGGTCGCTCACGAGCGTGCCCGGCGTGGTCCGGAACACTTCGGCCAGCACACCGTTGTCGGGCTCGGCCGGCGTGGTCAAGAGGTCGAACGGTTCGGCGTCGGAAAGCGATCCGACCCGGTCGTGTTCGGCAAGATCGTTGACCCATCCCCAGTCATCACGCACGCCGATGTTCACCAGCACGGTGCCGCCCGCGCCCACCACGTCGTCGAGGGCGGCGATCACCGTCGCCGCCCCTCCGTCGACCGGGCCGATCGCCCGCAGCGACGTGTGCACCATCACCACGGTGCCGGGCACGACACCGAGTCGCCGCAGGTCGGCCACGATCCGATCGCGAGACCAGTGGGCCACACCGACCTCAGTCGAAGCTGAGGTCGGCAGTGGCGACCGTTCCGCCGGTGCGACCCGGAGCGTTCTGGTGCTTCCAGTACATGTTGGTGTGAGCGATCACCAGCTCGGGCGACGGAGCGCCCCACTCGCTCAGATCCTCGGTCGTGTGGGCGTCGTCGACGAGCGTCACGTCGTAGCCGCGCACCAGGCCGCCGTGCAGGGTGGAGCGAATGCAGGCGTCGGTCTGGGCCCCGGTCACGACCAGCCGCCCCACGCCACGGTCGGCCAGCAACGACTCGAGTTCGGTGTCCTCGAACGAGTCGCCGTATCGCTTGTGCACGAGCGGCTCCGAGTCGAGCCGCTCCAACTCCGGCACGTACTCCCATGCCTCGCTCCCGATCGCCAGATCGTCGTCGGAGTGCTGGACCCAGATCACCGGCACGTCGGCGGCGCGGGCGCGGGCCACGAGCGTGTTGATGTTGGCGATCACGCCGTCACGGTCGTGCGCACCGGCGACCACGCCACGCTGCACGTCGATGACCACGAGGGCGGTATTGGGGCGATCGTCGAGAGTCGTCACGTGCCCACATTAGGAACCGTGCGGCTGGTTGGCCAGTCACTCGACCGCGAGCGTGCCAGCACGCCGCGAGCGAAGGCGACGCCGATCGCGCTCCACGAACCGGCGATCAGGTAAACGGCAATCACGAACCCACGATCGGACCACCACCACACGAGCAGCCCGCCCCGCCGGCGAGATCGACATCAGCGAGGGCGACGTCGATCTCCCAACGACGCCAACGAGCCGAGCGAGTGGGCGACGCACAACGGGCCGAACACACGCCGATCGTGCTCCACGAACCGGCGATCCGGAACCCATGGCACCAGCGCCTCAGTCCTGCCGGCCAGGCCAAGCCCGCCACGGGCGCCGAGTACCGCCGCCACGCCGACCACACCGGCGGCGCGGAGCGAGTGCCGTAGCGGCAGCACATCCGCCACGAGGGCGGCGGCGATGGCGAGCAGCGACGCCACGGCGAACGACTCACGCCGGCCGGGCATCGCCGACGTGCCGGCAACCGTGCGGGCCAGAGTCTCGGCGTCGTCGAACGGGATGGTCGCGCCGGCGCCCCACGCCGCGTGCAGGCCGCCGATCGCGCCCAGCGAGGCGGCCGTGACCGCCGTGACCGCCTTCACGGTGCCAGCGCCGCTCTCAGGAACGCACGCAACTCGTCGCGCAGGTGCCGCAGGCCGACCGGGGTGGCGCTCCATCCGACGGCGCGCAACACCTCGGGCTCGGTGGCAATCCCGGTGACGGTGGCGTACGCCAGACCGGCGATCAGCCCTGGGTTCGAGCGGCGCAGACGGCCCTTGTCCATTTCGAGCTGCAAGTACTCGGTGCAGCGGTCGACGAGTGGCTGCACCCGGGCCCGAAGCCGGTCGGCCTGCGCCTCCGACAACCGGCTCACTTCGCGCACCAGCCCGAGCAGCGCCGGCCGGCGCACGGCGGGGCGGAACACGGCACGCACGACGGCGTCGATGCGCTCCAACGGATCGTCGCTGGCGGAGCGGATGGCGGCGTCGATCACGACCACCAACTCGGCAGCGACCGTCTCGAGCACGGCGTCGACCAACTCGTCCTTGGAGGCGAACCAGTACAGCAGCGTCTGCTTGCGAACACCCACGGTGCGAGCGATCTCGTCGAGCGACACGGCATCCACACCGCGCGCGCCGAACAGGTCGATGGCGGCATCGAGGATGCGTTGGCGGGTAGGGATGTCGCGGTTCGGCATGTCGCGGTTCGGCATGAGGACGATGTCGCCGATCGGAAGAACGGTTGATTGCTTCTCTACCAAATGGTAGACATGACGTCCATCATGATCCCTCAGAGCCTCGCTGGCAAGCGCATCGCCATCACCGGCGCCACCGGGTTCGTCGGAACCGCCCTCGTCGAGCGGCTCTTGCGCGGGGCGCCCGAGTGTGAACTGATCCTGCTCGTGCGCGACGGCAAGCGCACCAAGGCCGCCGTCCGCGTCGAGAAGGAGCTGCTCAAGAACGACGCCTTCGACCGTCTCCGCGAGCAGTACAACGGCCCCGACAGCACCGAGACGTTCAAGCAGATGACCGATCGCCGGATCACCACGATCACCGGCGACGTCGGGGGCGACGGGCTCGGGTTGAGCGATGCCGACCGGGCGATCTTCGCCACCGCCGACACCGTCATCCACTCGGCCGCCACTGTGTCGTTCGACTCGCCGTTGACCTCGGCGGTCGAGATCAACCTGATGGGCCCGACCCGGATCGCCCAGCTGTGCCACGCCCTCGACATCACGCCGCACATGGTCGCCGTGTCGACGTGTTATGTGGCCGGCAACCGACGCGGCTCGGCGCCCGAACAGCTCGTCAGCGAGGGCCCGTTCGACATCGGGCTGAGCTGGAAGACCGAGGTCGCCGCCTCGCGCCGCTTGAAGGGTGACACCGAGGCGATCAGTCGCCTTCCCGAACGGCTCGAGGACTTCCGCAAGCAGGCCCGCGCCGAGATCGGCGCTGCCGGCGCTCCGGCGCTGGCCGCCAAGACCGAGCAGTACCGCGAACGCTGGGTCAAGGATCAACTCGTGCAAGCCGGCCGTTCGCGCGCGGTCGAGCGTCGGCTGGCCCGACGCCTACGCCTTCACCAAGGCGCTCGGCGAGCAGGCCCTGTTCGAGAACAAGGGCAACGTGCCGGTCTCGATCGTGCGACCGTCGATCATCGAGTCGGCCTGGGCCGAGCCGCGGCCCGGTTGGATCAGAGGCTTCCGCATGGCGGAACCGGTCATCATCTCGTACGCACGTGGGCTGTTGAAGGAGTTCCCCGGGGTGCCCGAGGGAACCGTCGACGTGATCCCGGTCGACATCGTGGTGGCCGCCATCATCGCCGTCGCCGCCGCAGGCCCCGAGCGGGCATCGTTCATCACCCAGGTCGCCTCGGGCGGGATCAACCCGCTCAAGTACCGCCAGATGGTCGACATCATCAGCGACTACTTCGGCCGCAACCCGCTGTACGACACCGAGGGCCAGCCGATCATGGTCCCCGAGTGGAGCTTCCCGGGCCGCAACCGCGTGCAGGGCCAGCTGACGCGCGCCAAGCAGATCATCACGACCGCCGAGAAGGCGCTCCAGACGCTCCCGTTGCGGGGCAAGCAGGCCGAGCTGTCGGCCACGCTCGAGTCGAAGCGGATCGAGGTCGAGCGGGCGCTCGAGTACGTGCAGTTGTACGGGCTCTACACCGAGTGCGAGGCGATCTACCAGGTCGACAACCTGCTGGCGTTGTGGGACTCGCTGCCGCCCGAGGATCAGCAGAACTTCTGCTTCGACCCGCGCGTCGTCGACTGGCACCATTACGTCGACTCGATCCACCTCCCGTCGGTCGTTGAGCACGGCCGTGTCAAGTCGACACCCGGCAAATCGCGCACACCGGACCGAATGGTGCGGCTCCGCAAGGGCGTGCTCGATCCGAAGCGCCACGTGGCTGCGTTCGACCTCGAGAACACGTTGATCGCCTCGAACGTGGTCGAGAGCTACTCGTTCCTCGCCACCCGCCGTCTCAACGGCCCCGAGCGAGCCCGCTACGTGATGCGCACGCTGGTCGAGGCACCGTCGCTGCTCAAGCTCGACCGCCAGGACCGCACCGACTTCCTCCGCCACTTCTATCGGCGCTACGAGGACGCCCCGGTCGCCCAGATCGAAGCCGACGCCCAGGAGATGCTGACCCAGCTGATCCTCACCAAGAGCTTCCCGGAAGGGCTCCGCCGGGTGCGGCAGCACCGCGAGGCGGGCCATCGGACGGTGTTGATCACCGGTGCGCTGTCGTTCAACGTGGCCGGACTCAAGCCGCTGTTCGACGAGATCATCGCCGCCGAGATGAGCGTTCGCCCCGACGGCACGTACTCCGGCGAGATGTCGGTCGTGCCACCGACCGGCGAGGTGCGGGCCCAGATGTTGCAGGACTACTGCGACGCCGAGGGGTTCAAGCTCGACGAGTGCGTCGCGTACGCCGACTCCTCCAGTGACCTGCCGCTGTTCGAGGCGGTCGGGTTCCCGGTGGCGGTCAACCCCGAAACCCGGCTGGCGGCGATCGCCCGCAAGCGTGGCTGGCTGGTCGAACACTGGTCGAAGGCGGCCGGAGCGCCGCGCCCACTGCTGCCGATCGGCAACATGCTGAGCGAAGGCGAGCGCCGGAGGGTGTTCCGATGACGTACCCACCCGCACCCCAACTGCACCAAAGCGGATTCACGACCACCCGAGCGCGCCAAATGCACCAAAGCGGATTCGGGCGCGCCCGGTTCTCGGGGGTCGTCCGATGAAGGCGCTGCAGGTCAAGCGTTCGGCGGCCCGGCTCGGGTTGGCGCGGATCGCCTCGGCGATCGCACCGACCGCGGCGGCCAAGATCGGGCCGCTCGAGTACGCCTCGATCGACTCCCCGCAACTCCCCGGCGAAGGATGGGTGCATCTCAAGCCCCGCCTGTCAGGGATCTGCGGCTCCGATCTGGCGCTGCTGGAAGGCAGGGCCAGCACGTACTTCGACCCGATCGTGAGCTTCCCGTTCACGCCCGGCCACGAGGTCGTCGCCGATGTGCTCGACGGTTCGCTGGCAGGCAGACGTGCGGTCGTGATCCCGATCCTCACGTGCGCCGTGCGCGGCATCGAGCAGATCTGCGCGATGTGCGCCAGCGACCGACCGCAGCTGTGCGAACGGACCGCGTTCGGGCACCTCTCCCCCGGCCTGCAATGCGGGTTCTGCGCCGACACCGGAGGCGGGTGGGGCCCCGAGATGGTGGCCCACGAACGCCAGCTGGTCGAGATCCCCACCGACCTCACCGACGAACAGGCCGTGATGGTCGAGCCGATGGCGTGCGCCGTCCACGCCGTCGGGAACCGTCCCGACGAGTCGACGATCGTGATCGGCGCCGGCACGCTGGGCCTGCTCACGCTGGCGGCGATCGCCCACCGCTCGGCCGGCACACACACCGCACCGGTCCTGGTGGCGGCGCGCTACCCGCACCAGCACGCGATCGCCACCAGGATCGCCGCCGCCGGGATCCCCAACTTCACGCTCACCACCCCGCCCAAGCTGGCGACCGCCGCCCGACGCGTGGTCGGCGGGCACCTCAACGGCGAGCAGCTCACCGGCGGGTTCGAGCGGGTGATCGACTGCGTCGGCTCGTCGGAGTCGATCCAGCAAGCGCTGCAGGTGGTCGCCCCCGGCGGCCTGATCGACTTGATCGGCATGCCCGGCGAGGTGTCGCTGGATCTCACCGGTCTGTGGCACCGCGAGGTCGCCATCCGCGGCCGCTACGCCTACGCGCGGGCCGACTTCGACACGGCGATCGAGATCGTGCGCACGCTCGACCTGGGCCGGCTCGTCTCGGCCACGTATCGGCTGGAAGACCACACGGCGGCGATCGCCCATGCCGCCTCGGCAGGCCGGCGCGGCGCGGTCAAGATCGCCTTCGACCTGCGAGACGAGTCATGATCGCGCCGTCGAACCTCAACCCCGCATCCCAGATGCACCAAAGTCGATCGGCGACCGTCAGCGGTCGTGAAACCGGTTTGGTGCACTTCACGAACAACCGGCGCGGCACGGCTCACCTGACGGCAACGGCCACCGCACCCCAACTGCACCAAATGCACCCGACGACCACCTGCGGTCGCGAAAGCGGTTTGGTGCAACTCAAGAACGTTCAACGACGACGACGAGAAGAAGAGAACTGACATGCCACGTCCCGGATTCGTGCTCGAGGTCGACAAGTCGACGCCCCCGATCCTGTTCTGGCGCGGCGAGGGGTTCAGCCTCGAGAAGCTGCCCGCCGACCGCAGCCGCGTGATCTACCCGCCCGAGCCGCAGCCCGGGATCGACGACCTGGACGGGGCGATCCGGCATGCCCTGCTCAACCCGATCGACGACGACCCGCTCCCGACCCAGCTGCACCCCGACATGAAGCTGACGATCGTGTTCGACGACGCCAGCCTGTCGCTGCCCAAGATGCGCCGCCCCGACAACCGTCAGCGGATCATCGAGGCCGTGCTCGACTTGGCCGCCGCCGCCGGCGTGGACGACATCCACATCATCGCCGCCCTCGGGCTGCATCGCCGGATGCACGAATACGAGTTGCGCCATGTGCTCGGCGACCGGATCTTCGACGCCTTCCACCCGCGCGGCATGCTCTATCAGCACGACGCCGAGGACCACGACAACCTGTCGATCATCGGCACCACCGACGAGGGCGAGATCGTCGAGATCAACAAGCGCGCCGCCGACTCGGACCTCGTCGTCTACGCCAACGTCAACCAGGTCGCCATGGACGGCGGCTGGAAGTCGGTCACCACCGGCCTCGCCAGCTACCGCTGCCTCAGCCACCACCACAACCCCGAGTCGCTCCAGAACACTCGCAGCCTGATGGGCCACCGCGACCACAGCGCGCTCCACAAGAGCATCTGGCGGATGGGCAAGATCCTGCGCGATCACGGTCCGAAGATCTTCACGGTCGAGACCACGATCAACACCGATGCGTTCCCGTCGCCGTTCGACTTCCTGCGCAAGCGCGAGTGGGAATGGTCGGCACACGACCGGATGACGTACCTCGCCACCGCCAAGTCGCTGGACCGGATGCCGAACCGCACCAAGCGCAAGATCTTCCACGGGATCGAGTCGCCCTACGCCACCACGAGCGTGCAGGCCGGGTTCACCCCGTCGGTGCACGAGGTCACGCTCAAGCACGTGTACGACCAGCACCTCGTGCCGGTCGAAGGTCAGACCGACATCCTCACGATGGGGATCCCCTTCATCTGCCCGTACAACCCGGAAGGGACCATGAACCCGATCCTCGTGATGTGCATGGGGCTCGGGTACCTGTTCAACATGTACCGCAACAAGCCGCTCGTGCGCGAGGGCGGCGTGGTGATCATGACCCACCCGACGTACCGCGAGTTCAACCCGGTCCATCACCCGAGCTACATCGACTTCTTCGACGAAGTGCTTGCCGACACCACCGACCCGGCCGTGATGTCGACCAAGTGGGAGAAGAAGTACGCCGAGGACGAGTGGTACCGCCACCTGTACCGCACCGGCAACGCCTACCACGGCGTGCACCCCTTCTACGCCTGGTACTGGGGCGCACACGGGCAGCAGTGGGCCGGCAAGGTGATCATCGTCGGCGGCGACCCGTCCACGGTCCGCCGGCTCGGCTTCACCCCCGCCAGCACGATGGACGACGCCTTCGAGATCGCCTCCGACGTGGTCGGCCGCTCCCCCACGGTCACCCACCTGCACGTGCCCGGCGTCCTGGTCGCCGACGTCCAATGAGCACGTTCAACTTGTGTCTGACACAACCTGAACGGGGGGTCGGGCGATGAGTAGGTTCGAGGACGTCGGGCAGCGCCTGGCCGGGTCGGTCGAGTCGGTCGTGAAGACCGCCGCCAAGCCGCTGCGCACGAAAGGCTTCCCGTACCGCGCCCCGAGCGTCCCCAAAGGCGTCGAGGTCCCGAAGCAACCGTCCAAGCTGGGCGCCAACTTCGAGACTGCCTGGGCGCGCACACCGGTCGCCAAGGCGGCCCGCACGGTCCTCACCGAAGGCCCGATGCGGCTGCTCGTGGAGGGCCTGGCGCGACCGATCGTGACCGGGCTCGATCGACTGGCCCCGCTGACCAACCTCGACGAGCCACCGGCGGTGATCTTCACCCCCAACCACCACAGCCACCTCGACACGGCGCTGATGATCCGCGCCATCCCCACCTGCTGGCGCCACGATCTGGTCGTCGCAGCGGCCGCCGACTACTTCTTCGACCACCAGTGGAAAGGCGTGCTGTCGGCGTTGTCGCTGAACGCGATCCCGATCGACCGCGAGGTCACCGGCCGCAAGTCGAGCGACATGTTCCGTGACCTGCTGGCCGACGGCAACAGCCTGCTGATCTATCCCGAAGGTGGACGATCCCCCGACGGTTGGGGCCAGGAGTTCAAGGGCGGGGCGGCGTACCTGTCATCGCGCTCGGGGGCCCCGGTCGTGCCGGTGTTCATCGACGGCACCGGCCCGATCTTCGGCAAGGGCATGAAGCGTCCCAAGCCGGGCCGCACCAAGGTCATCTTCGGCGCTCCGTTGTGGCCCGACGACGCCGAGAACACACGCCGCTACAACGCCCGCATCGAGGCCGCCGTCACCCGCCTCGGCGACGAGGCGCTCACCGACTACTGGACGGCCACGCGTCGCGCCATGCAGGGCACGAGCCCCTCGCTGACCGGCCCCGAGTTCAACGGGTGGCGCCGCCAGTGGGAACTGGGCGAACGCCGCCGGCTCGGCGCCGCCGGCCTACGCCGCCGTCAGAAGCGCCGCTGGCCCGACCTCGGTTGAGCGCCGGCGCTCAACCGATCGGGCACGGGATCGTGATCGGTGTGCCGACCACGAAGCTGCTGTAACCCGGCGTGTTGGCGTTGGCGGCGTCCATCTCCTGGTAGGTGATGTCGAACTTCTTGGCGACCTTGATGCGCGTCGTGTCGTCGGCGGTGATCGTGTAGGTGGTCGGGCAGTCGCCGTTCGACGCCGTCGTCCCGGAGGCCGGTGTTGAACCGGCGGGAGCAGACGGGTCGGCGGGCGGGGTGACGCCCGGGATCCGTCCGCCCGGCGGGATCTTGATCTGATCGCCGACCTGGAGGAAGTGTTGGACACCCTCGGCCCACACGTTGTAGTTGGCCAGCACGTCCGGAGCGATCCCGAACCTGGTCGCGATCCCGAACACCGAGTCGCCCGACTGGATGGTGTAGAGCTGCTCGTTGGGGTCGGTTCCGGCCTCGATCACGAGCGGCAACGTGGTGCTGGTCGTCGTGGTCACCGGGTCCTGCACCACGTAACTGGTCGGTTGCACCTCCACGACCGTGCGGTCCGAACCGGTGGCTTCGGACCCACCGCAGCCGGCCACGAGGAGGGCCGGACCGACCAAGAACACGGCAGACGCCAACCAACTGGACTTCACGGGCATCCCTCCAGCGTAGGTCGGTCGGCCCCACAACCGGTGGCACCCGGCCACCCGGTCGACATCAGCAGCTCACACCAGCACCGTGACATCAGCACCGTGACATCAGCACCGTGACATCAGCACCGGACATCAGCCGCTCACATCAACGGTCTGGTCGTGGGTTCGATCGGTTCGGGGAGCTTGGTGGCCCCCATCAGGTAGCGGTCCGCTCCTGCGGCCGCCGATCGACCCTCGGCGATCGCCCACACGATCAGGCTCTGCCCTCGACCCATGTCACCGGCGACGAACACCCCGGGAACGCGAGTCATGAAGTTGGCATCGCGCACCACGTTGCCGCGTCCGTCGTAGTCGACGCCAAGCTGCTCCAACCAGGTGCCCTTCTCGGGACCGACGAACCCCATCGCCAGGAACACGTAATCGGCCGGGATCTCACGGTCGGATCCTTCGACCTTCTGGAACTTGCCGTCGACCATCTCGACCTCGTGGAGCAGCAGCGCACGCACGTTGCCGTTCCCGTCGTCGATGAAGCGCTCCGTGTTGACCGAGTACAACCGCTCCCCGCCCTCGGCGTGGGCCGACGTGACCTTGTAGGTGAAGGCGAACTGCGGCCACGGGTTGCTCCCGGCGCGCTCGTCGGGAGGGCGCGGCATGATCTCGAGCTGCGTGACCGACGCTGCTCCCTGCCGGTGCGCCGTTCCCAGGCAGTCGGCGCCGGTGTCACCGCCACCGATGATCACCACGTGCTTGCCCTCGACGTGGATCGGTGAGCGCTCCATGTCGCCCAACTGGACCCGGTTGGAGAGCGGCAGGTACTCCATCGCCTGGTAGATGTTGGCGAACTCGCGCCCGGGCACAGGGAGATCGCGCCACGCCGTGGCGCCGCATGCCAACACGATCGCGTCGTAGGAGGCATGCAGCACGTTGATGTCGACGTTGTCGCCGACCACGGCGTTGGTGCGGAACTCGGTGCCCTCCGCCTCCATCTGCTCCAGCCGGCGGTCGATGTGGCGCTTCTCCATCTTGAACTCGGGGATGCCGTAGCGCAGCAGCCCGCCGATCCGGTCGGCTCGTTCGAGCACCAGCACGTCGTGGCCGGCCCGCGTCAGCTGTTGCGCGGCGGCCAGCCCGGCCGGGCCCGACCCGATCACGGCGACGCGCTTGCCGGTCTTGACGGTCGGCACGCGGGGCTTGACCCACCCCTCGTCGAACGCCTTGTCGATGATCTCGACCTCGACCTGCTTGATCGCGACCGGCGGCTGGTTGATCCCCAGCACGCACGCCGACTCGCACGGCGCCGGACACAGCCGTCCGGTGAACTCGGGGAAGTTGTTGGTGGCGTGAAGCCGATCGATGGCGTCCTGCCAGTGCCCGCGGTACACGAGGTCGTTCCAGTCCGGGATCAGGTTGCCGAGCGGGCAGCCGTTGTTGCAGAACGGGATGCCGCAATCCATGCAGCGCCCGGCCTGGGTCTGGAGCTTGTCCTCGGGGAACTCCTCGTAGACCTCTTTCCAGTCCTTCAACCGCACCGGCACCGGCCGGTACTGAGGCAGCTCGCGCTGCCATTGCATGAACCCCGTCGTCTCACCCATGTTGATTGCTCCCTGCGTCCCCAGCCGACCCGACACTCACCACTGACGCTCCACGCAGACTCCGGGAGCGAGCGTGCTTCGAGCACTCCGACCACCGATGCAGGTCAGGCACGGGCCGCCTCCATGATCCGGTCGACCGTCTCGTCGTCGCTCAGCCCGGCCGCCTTGGAGTCCTTGATGACGGTCAGGACTCGCTGGTAGTCGACGGGCATCACCTTGCGGAAGTGGCTCACCTCGTCGCTCCACGATGCCAGCAGCCGGCGCGCCACCGACGAGTCGGTGAACTCGAGATGGCGCTCGACCGTGGTCCTCAGGAACTCCCGGTCGTCGTCCTCGAGCGGTTGCACCGCCACCATCTCGTAGTTGACCTTGCGGTCGAACGAACCGGCACGGTCGTACACGTAGGCGATCCCACCCGACATGCCCGCCCCGAAGTTGCGCCCGGTGTCGCCGAGCACGACCACACGACCACCGGTCATGTACTCGCATCCGTGGTCACCGATCCCCTCGACCACCGCGTTGGCACCGGAGTTGCGAACGCAGAAGCGTTCGCCGACGATGCCGCGCAGGAAGATCTCGCCACCCGTCGCCCCGTAGCCGATCACGTTGCCGGCGATCACGTTGTCCTCGGCCACGAACGGCGCCGTCCGCGGCGGTCGCACGATCAGGCGCCCCCCGGAGAGACCCTTGCCGACGAAGTCGTTGGCGTCGCCCTCGAGGCGGAGCGTGATCCCGGCCGGCAGGAAGGCGCCGAACGATTGACCTGCGGAGCCCGTGAACGACACGTCGATCGTGCCGTCGGGCAGCCCGTCACCCTTCCAGCGCTTGGTGACCTCGTGGCCGAGCAGCGTGCCCGTGGTGCGGTTCACGTTGCGGATCGGCAACTCGATCGTCACCGGCGTGGCATCCTCGATCGCCGCCTTGGCCAAGCGGATCAGCTCCTGGTCGAGCGCTTCGGCGAGACCGTGATCCTGGCCGACCGTCTGGTGCAGCGACTGGTGGTAGCGATTGTCGGGGACGGCGAGGATCGGGCTGATGTCGAGCCCGTGCGCCTTCCAGTGATCGACCGCCGGCTTCACGTCGAGCGCCTCGACGTGGCCGATCATCTCCTCCATCGTGCGGAATCCGAGCTCGGCCATCAGCTCGCGCACTTCCTCGGCGATGAACTCGAAGAAGTTGACGACGAACTCGGGCTTGCCCGAGAAGCGCTTGCGCAGCTCCGGGTTCTGGGTGGCGACCCCGACCGGGCAGGTGTCGAGGTGGCACACGCGCATCATCACGCAGCCCGACACCACCAACGGTGCCGTGGCGAACCCGAACTCCTCGGCGCCCAACAGCGCCGCCACGATCACGTCGCGCCCGGTCTTGAGCTGGCCGTCGGTCTGCACCACGATCCGGTCGCGCAGACCGTTCATCACCAACGTCTGCTGGGTCTCGGCCAGGCCGAGCTCCCACGGACCACCGGCGTGCTTGAGCGACGTGAGCGGTGAGGCGCCGGTGCCGCCGTCGTGACCCGAGATCAGCACCACGTCGGCCTTTGCCTTCGACACGCCGGCGGCGACGGTGCCGACCCCCATCTCGGCGACCAGCTTGACGTGCACGCGTGCCGCCGGGTTGGCGTTCTTGAGGTCGTGGATGAGCTGTTTGAGATCCTCGATCGAATAGATGTCGTGGTGCGGGGGCGGGCTGATCAGGCCCACGCCTGGTGTCGAGTGCCTGGTCTTGGCGATCCACGGGTACACCTTGTGACCGGGGAGCTGACCACCCTCACCCGGCTTGGCGCCCTGGGCCATCTTGATCTGGAGGTCGTCGGCGTTGGTGAGGTACTCCGACGTCACGCCGAACCGCCCCGAGGCGACCTGCTTGATCGCCGAACGGCGCTGAGGGTCGTGGAGCCGATCGGCGTCCTCACCACCCTCGCCGGTGTTCGACTTGGCGCCGATCTGGTTCATCGCCACCGCCAGCGTCTCGTGCGCCTCGGCCGAGATCGAGCCGTACGACATGGCACCGGTGGAGAAGCGCTTGACGATCTCGGCGACCGACTCGACGTGGGCGATGTCGACCGGGGAGCGGTCGGCCTTGAACTGGAACAAGCCGCGCAGCGTGGCGAGATGCTTGGACTGGTCGTCGATCCGGCTCGTGTACTCCTTGAAGATGTCGTAGCGCTTGGCCCGTGTGGCGTGCTGCAGCTTGAACACCGTCTCGGGGTTGAACAGGTGGTACTCGCCTTCGCGGCGCCACTGGTACTCGCCCCCCAACTCGAGCTTGCGATGGGCGCGCTCCTCGGGACGACGTGGGTTGGCGACCGAGTGCCGCATGCCGACCGCCGTCGCGATCACGTCGAGGTCGATCCCACCGAGCCGGCTGACCGTGCCGGTGAAGTAGCGGTCCACGAGTTCCTCGCCGAGTCCGATCGCCTCGAAGATCTGGGCTCCGGTGTACGACGCCACGGTCGACACGCCCATCTTCGACATGACTTTGAGCACGCCCTTGCCGCATGCCTTGATGTAGTTCTTGACCGCCTTCTTGGGGTCCATCCCGGCAAGGCCGTGCATGCCCTCGGCGATCAGGTCCTCGATCGACTCGAACGCCAGGTACGGGTTGATCGCACCCGCGCCGTAGCCGATCAGGAGCGCCATGTGATGCACTTCGCGGGCGTCACCGCATTCGACCACGAGACCGACCATCGTGCGCTGCTTGGTGCGAACGAGGTGGTGATGGACTGCCGAGGTCAGCAGCAGCGACGGGATCGGAGCATCGACGGAGTCGGCGTTGCGATCCGACAGCACGATCACACGAGCGCCCCACTCGATCGCTGACGTGACCTCCTCGAAGATCGCATCGAGCGCCGACTTGAGTGCTGCTCCCCCGCCGGCCACGCGGTACAGGCCCTTGACCACATGCGAGCGAAGGCCGGGGAACTGTCCGTCGTCGTTGGCGTGGATGATCCGCTGCAGCTGGACATTGTCGAGCACCGGGTACGGGACCTGCAGCTGGCGGCAACTCTCGGGGCCGGGCTGGAGCACGTTCGACTCCGGTCCGATCGTGGACGAGACCGCCGTCACGACCTCCTCGCGGATGGCGTCGAGTGGTGGGTTGGTGACCTGTGCGAACAGCTGCTGGAAGTAGTCGAACAGCAACCGGGGGCGGTTCGACAGCACGGCGAGCGGTGTGTCGGTGCCCATCGACCCGATCGGCTCGGTGCCGTTCTTGGCCATCGGGGCGAGGATGATCTTGAGCTCCTCGTGCGTGTAGCCGAACATCTGCTGGCGACGCAGCACGCTGTCGTGGCTGAACACCACGTGCTCGCGCTCGGGCAGGTCGGCGAACTCGATCGAGCCCTGCTGCAACCACGCTGCGTACGGGTGCTCGGCGGCGAGCGACTTCTTGATCTCCTCGTCGTCGATGATGCGACCCTGGCGGGTGTCGATCAGGAACATCTTGCCGGGCTGGAGCCGGCCCTTGCTGACCACCTTGGCGGGGTCGATCTCCATCACGCCCACTTCGGATGCCATGACGACCAGGTCGTCGTCGGTGATCCAGTAGCGGCTGGGGCGCAGACCGTTGCGGTCGAGCACGGCGCCGATCACGGTGCCGTCGGTGAACGTGACGCTGGCCGGGCCGTCCCACGGTTCCATCACGCTGGCATGGAACCGGTAGAAGGCGCGTCGATCGGCGTCCATCTCGGTGTTGTTCTCCCACGCCTCCGGGATCATCATCATCATCGCGTGGTGGAGCGGGCGGCCACCGAGGTGCAGCAGCTCCAACACCTCGTCGAAACGAGCCGTGTCACTGGCTCCGTCGGTGCAGATCGGGAACGCCTTGGCGAGGTCGGGCAGCAGCGGACTGGCCGCCATCGCCTCACGCGCTCGCATCCAGTTCTGGTTGCCCTGCACCGTGTTGATCTCGCCGTTGTGGGCGACGAACCGGTACGGGTGGGCGAGCGGCCATGACGGGAACGTGTTGGTCGAGAATCGCGAGTGCACGAGCAGCAGCGCGCTCTCGGTGCGTGCGTCGGTGAGGTCGGGATAGAACTCCGACAACTGGGGCGTCGTGAACATGCCCTTGTAGACGACGGTCCGCGACGACAGCGAGGAGAAGTAGGTCTGGAGTTCGCCCGTCACCTCGTGCTCGACGCGTTTGCGAGCCACGAACGTGAGACGGTCGAGGTCGATCCCGGCCTCGCCGTTCGGCGACGACACGAACATCTGATGGAACGACGGCATCGCCGCACGCGCCGTCTTGCCGAGGCAGTCGGGATTGATCCGCAACTCGCGCCAGCCGAGCAGCGTCAGACCGCACTCGGCGACGATCGTCTCGATCAACTCCCTGGCCTTGATGCGGTGCGCCTCGGCGACCGGCATGAAGGCGTTGCCGACCGCGTACTGGCCGGCAACGGGGAGGTCGAAGTCGACCACCGCGCGCATGAGGGCGTCGGGGACCTGGAGCAGGATGCCGGCCCCGTCTCCCGAGTCGGGTTCGGCGCCGGTGGCGCCGCGGTGCTCGAGGTTGGTCAGGGCGCGCAGCCCGGTCTGCACGAGCGCGTTGGAGGCCACGCCACGCATGTGGGCAACGAACGACACGCCACAGGAGTCGTGTTCGAAACGCGGGTCGTAGAGACCCGACGGGGAGGGGTACGTCTGCATCGGTTACTTCCAAACAAGTCGAGGATTGGCTTGCGGAGTCCGGGACGACGTTGGCCCGAAGTTGCAGCGATGCTACGGGAAGCCGGTCGCGAAATGAAACCAGGTTGTGAACGGGCCTGGTGACGCGCGTCGCAACCGGCGGTGCCCGAGCGGTCCGATTCCGCTCCTGACGGGGTGGTCCCGCCCCCGTGCGGGCGACGAGGTCAGCAGTTGGAGCCGGCTTGGATCGACAGCGCGCCGTCGGCAGCGATGTCGTAGGAGCTGCTCAAGGACCGGATCACACCGGCCTCGACCATCGTGCGCTCGAACCGATCGTGGTCGGTTCCGGTGGGGGCGATCGTGCGGGCGCCGATCCCGGCGAAGTACTGCTCGGTGGCGGTGTCGAGCTGATGACGTTCTGCCAGGCACCCCGTTTCGGCTGCCTCGGTGGTCACACCGGTCAGGAACAGCGCGGTGGCCGAGGTCAGCACGCCCAAGATGACGACGACGAGCACCAGTTCGACCAGCGTGTAGCCGCGATCGGAGGGGGTGTGGGGGACGGGGGTGGAACGCCGGACGGTACGGATGTCGTGTGTCATGTCGGTCTCCCACTCGTGGCCACGTCGTGTCGTCGGCGACACGAGCATGCACCCAAGTTTACATCAACTTGACGTATTTGTGATCAAGAACACAGTCAGATCGCGCTCGCGGTCGGACGTTCGGCCGCCGCACGACCACGTTGCGTCGATCCCGGGGGTTCCCGCTTGCCGGATTCCAGACGTCGGCCCCGTCGCACTCAGTCGGCGAAGTTCGGTGGACGCTTCCCGAGGTTGGCGGCGATCGACTCGACCTGATTCGGGGAACCCACCAGGGTGCCGATCACCTCCCGCTCGCGCCGGAACTGGGCCGACGCCTCGGCGTTGGCGATCGCATTGAACAGCGCCTTGGCACCCCGCACGGCATCGGGGCTGCGCCCTGCGATCTCGGCCGCCATGCGCATCGCGGCGTCGTACGGCGTGTCGCTGAGCCGGGTCACGAGCCCCAGTGCGGCGGCTTCGCGACCATCGAAAATGCGTGCCGTGAACGTGAGTTCCTTGGCGATGTCGGGGCGCGTCAGCGTCGACAGCATGAGCGTGCCCGTCATGTCGGGGATCAGCCCCCAATGCGCCTCGCGCACCGACCATTGCGAGTCCGGGTGGGCGATCCGGATGTCGGCCCCGAGTGCCAACTGGAGCCCGCCACCCAATGCGTGGCCGTGCACGGCGGCGATCACCGGCATCTCGAGCTCCTGCCACACCCAGCAAATCTGTTGCGCCTGGTGGGTCATGCCACCCGCCGTCAGGACGCCCGGATTCCCACGATCCCCGCCGGCAGGGCGGTCGCCGCCGCCCGCCATCTCGCCGAAGATCGAGAAGTCGAGGCCGGCACAGAACGACTCCCCCACCCCAGACACGACGACGACCCGCACGCCGCGCTCGGACTTGAGCGCTTCACCCGCCTCGGCGATCGAAGCGAACTGCTCGTGGTCGAGCGCATTGCGCTTCTCGGGCCGGTTGAAACGCACGTCGGCGATGCCATCGGCGATGGTGACGAGAACACGATCGGACATCGCGCCAGTCTCGCAGAGGATTGCCACGCCGCCGAGTGCTGCCGTCGTCCCCCGACTGCCGATCGAGGTCAACGCTTGGTCGCCTGCAACGTGTAGCTGTGAGGCAGACGTTCCGGACGGTCGATCAACCGATACTCGCCACCACCGATCGGCTCCATCTGCCCGGCGAGCGCGATCCAGGGAATCGAGTCGTGCTCGACGATCGACGTGATCTGCATTCCCGCTGTGATCAGGGCTCCGATGATCTCACCCAGCCCGTGGTTGAACTCGACCGTCCAGGTGAACGGCACCTCGATCTCCGACTCGGCGTAGGTGCCCGCCTCACCGAGCACGATCGGGTGCCCCTCGAAATACGGATGAGCGATCGAGAGCAACCCGTCAGGTCGAGCATCGGCCAGCGACCACAGCACCGGGTGACCTTCGCGGATGAACAGACGGCCACCCGGAACCAACAGGTCGGCCACCACGCGCGCCCAGCGACCGATGTCCGGGAGCCAGTTGAGCGCACCGATCCCGGTGTAGGCGAGGTCGAACCGGTCGCCGCCCAACACCTCGACTGCGTCGTACGTGTCGGCCTGCACGAAGTCGATCTCGGCCCCCGCCGAGCGAGCCAACCGGCGCGCCCCGTCGAGCGACGCATCCGACAGATCGAGTCCGGTCATCGTGGCGCCGAGTCGCGCCAGCGAGATCGTGTCGGTGCCCAGATGGCACTGCAGGTGCACGCCGCGGCTGCCGGCGACATCGCCGAGGCGCGGCAGATCGAAGCGCACCACATCCGACAGATGAGCAGGGTCGTCGACGAAACGTTCGATGGCGTAGTCGGGCGACACCTCGTGAGCGGGTGCGGCGGCGTTCCAGAACATCATGTTGGCGGCGGCGTACTCGACCGGGTCGGGAGGCGGCGGAGCGTCGACTCCACCGATCGGGCGCGACATCGACATGCGCGGCTCGCCCGTCCCGTCGTAGCCCTCCACCAGCACCTCGGCAAACCCCAACGAGGCGTGGAAGGCGCGCGAGCCGAGATTGGCGGGCGACGTCACGCAGCCCACGCGCCGGCAACCAAGGTGCACCGCGCGGTCGAAGAACCACGCGTACAACGCACGCCCCAGGCCCGACCTGCGAACCGACGGATCGACCCCGACGAAGTGGATGTAGGCGAACGTCGGGTCGGTCGCCGACACGAAACCGCAGAGGAAACCGACCGGCGTGTCGGTGGCGCGATCGGCGGCGATCACCGTCGTCGGCCCGAACTGCTCGAAGAACAGGCGCGGCAACATCGGGGCCATCGAGCGGCCACCCCACCACTCGTCGAGGCGGGCGATCACGTACTCGTAGTCACCTGCACGAACCGCTCGGAGGGCCACATCTGCAACTGGCTGATCGACTCCCATGCGCCCAGCCTGGCACCGAGGTGCGACAATCGAACGATGCGATTGGACCTCTCCGCCGATGACGTGCTGACCACCACCCGCTCGGTCCGCAAACGTCTCGACTTCGACCGACCCGTCGAACGCGAGGTGCTGATGGAATGCCTCGACATCGCCCTCCAGGCGCCGACCGGATCCAACCGCCAGGGGTGGCAGTGGATGTTCGTCGCCGACGACGAGCGCAAGCGGGCCCTGGGCGAGATCTACGCCGCCAACTTCGCGCTGTACCGCCAGATGCCGCGCCCCGAGTACGAAGCCGACGACCCACGCGCCGGTCGGGCCGACAAGGTGGTCGACTCGGCGCAGTACCTCGCCGACAACATGCACCGCGCCCCCGTGCTGCTGATCCCGTGCCTGGAAGGCAAACCGGATGGTGGGAGCGGCGTCAGCGCATCGTTCTGGGGTTCGTTGCTGCCGGCCGCCTGGAGCTACATGCTGGCGCTGCGCGAACGCGGGATCGGCTCGGCCTGGACCACGCTGCACCTGATCCTCGACGGCGAGCAGAAGGCGGCCGAGATCCTCGGGATCCCGTTCGAGCGTTACAGCCAGGCCGGCCTGTTCCCGATCGCCTACACGAAGGGCACCGACTTCAAGCTCGCCAGCCGGCTGCCGGCCGAGTCGGTGACGCATTGGGACCAATGGTGAGGTGAACGGCGTGGGACCGGGGAGCGCGCTGGACCCGGCCGATTCGGGTCAGCACGGTTTCGCCTACCGATTCGAATGGGGCCTCGACGGCGTGCAGGCCCTGGCCCCGTCCTGCCAGGTGCTCGTGATCGTCGACGTGCTGCGGTTCACGTCGGCCGTCAGCGTGGCCGTCGATCGGAACGCCACGGTGTACCCCTACCGGTGGAACGACGCGTCGGCAGCCGACTTCGCACTCGACCACGGCGCCGTGCTGGCGGGCCGTCGTGAGGACGGGCCGGTCTCGTTGTCCCCGGTCGACCTCGCCACGCTGGCCGGCGGGACCAGGGTGGTGCTGCCGTCACCGAACGGGTCGACGCTCTCGGGCGTGGCCGCCGAACTCGGCGTGCCGTGGCTGTTGGCCGGCAGCCTGCGGAACGCGATCGCCACCGCACGGCGGGCGCGGCTGCTCGCCGACGGTGGGGCGATCGGGGTGATCGCTGCCGGCGAACAGTGGCCGACCGGACGGTTCCGCCCGTGCGTCGAAGACCTGCTCGGTGCCGGTGCCATCCTCGCCTCGCTCGACCCGTCGGCGTCGATCTCGCACCCGGGCTGCTCGCCGGAGGCTGCCGCCGCTCGCTCGGCGTTCCTCGACAGCAGGCCGATGATCGACCGTGTGATCGCCGCCACCACGTCGGGCCGCGAGCTGTTGCGGCGGGGCTGGGCGGACGACGTGGCCGCCTGCGGCCGAATGGACGTGTCGTCCGATGCGGCGCAGTGGTGCGACGGAGCGTTCGTGAACGAACGACAGGCGTCGATCGACCGACCCGGCGGCGCTGGTCAGCCGGGGTGGTAGGAACCCGCCACCAGCACGCGGTAGCCGGCGCCCTCGACGGCCCGAACCTCGATCCGCACGCCCCCGACCACCGCCCACTGCCCGACCCCCAGCACGTGGCCGTACGAGTCGGACGTTCCGATCGCCTGGCGCTGGGGCCGATTCGTGCTCAGCCCGCCTAACCCTGACGGCGTCTGGTCGATCACATGGATCGCGACACCGGGTGTGAGCAGCGACTGATCGAAGCCGGTTCGTGGCCGAGCCTCGATCACGAGCATGCGCAGGGGTGCGCCCGGATCCGGCATCGCCACCATCTGCACACCGTCACCGAGCGGCCGGTCGAGCGAGTACAGGGCGCGCCCGGAACGATGCACGGCGACCTGGCCGGCATCGACCCACCCGGCAGCCACCCGGTTGAACGCCAGCGTGTTCTGGGCGTTGCAACCCCAGTACGTGAAACCGCCGCCGGCCGCCGTTCGGCGGCAGAAGTAGCTCGGCCCGTCGGCGTAGTCGTACACGGGCTGCCCGCTCATCACGTCGACCGGGTTGTCGTACTCGGTCGGGCCGATGAACGAGTGCGGCCAGTGCAGCGAATGGCCGATCTCGTGCACCACCACCATTGGCGACGGGCGCGTGACCACCGACCCGCCCCCCACGTACACGCCACGCGACGTGCGACTCGGCGGGCCGGACATCACCGGAGTGTTGCGTGACGGGTCGGAGGAGATCACTCCCGGTCCACCGAATCCCCCGCCGTACGTGCTGGTGTCGACCACCAGCACGTTCGTGAACGGCGCACCCGTGCGACTCTCGGCCTGGCGGAGGCACTCCGACGAGTTGGCGGCGGAGAGCCGCCCCGTCGGGTGCGCTTCGAAGTCGGGCGCGTACCTGCCGCGCGACGCCTGCTGGAACCACGGAACCACGTTGGCGTCCGCCCACTGGGCGACGGCGGTCGGGTCCACGACCACCGATCCGCCCGGCACGTCGCACGCCCAGACGGCCACCAGGTCGGCACCAAGTGCAACCTGCAGGTCAGCCCGCCGGACGAGCCCCCGATCGGCGTTCGACGTCGGCCCCGACGGAGTGGTCGAGGGGCAATCCGACGTGCCGGAGGCCGGGGGCGGACCCGACAGCCACCCCGCCACGTCGACGATCAGATCGGTCGGCGCCGAGGTGAACAGGCAGATCCGCCCGTCGCTGCCGAGTCGCGCCACCACCAGATTGGGGACGACGCCACCGGTCAGATGGTTGAGGTTGGACGCCGTCGGACGTTCGCTGCCGCGCGGATGGACCGTGACGAAGCCGGGTGACTTCGGCCCGACCACGGTCACGTTGAGCACCACCGCCGATGCCGTTTCGGGGATGTCGACGCGGCCGCCGACGTCGAGTTGCAGCGAACCGCCACCGGGCTGGGTCCCGTCGCCCACAGACGCGCCGTCGGCGGTCGCCTCGCCCGGACGGGTGTCCAGGACGCGCCGCGGTGAGGCGAGCGCTGTGAAGGTCGCCGACGGCAGCGTGCCCGACACGTCGACCACCAGGTGGGCGGCACTGAGCGTGAACAGGCAGACGGTGCCGTTGGCCGACACTCGGGTGATCACCAGGTTCGGGACCGTCTGGCCGGCTGCGTAGTTCAGGTTCGACGCCGTCGGCTGCGCCGCGTCGCACGGGAAGACGGTGACGAACCCGGCACCGGTCGGACCCGTCACCGTGACGTTCAGGACCACGGCGTCGACGACCGGCGCCAGCCCGGCCCGACCCGACACGCTCAACTCCAGCGTCGATCCGGGCGCTCTGACGCCGATACCGGCGAACGCGCCGTCGGCGGTCGCTTCGCCCGGGCGCGTGTCCAGCAGACGCGCCGGCGCCGGCAGCGGCGTGTACGCCGACTCGGGAAACCATCCGGCGACGTCAACGATCAGGTGGGTGGTCGTGCTGGAGTACACGCACACCTGGCCGCTCTCGCCGATCGACGCGACCACTGCATTGGGCACCGTCTGGCGCGGGGCGAAGTTCAGGTTCGATGCCGACGGCGGCTCGACCCCACAGGCGAACACGGTCACGAACCCGTAGCCGCTGGGCTCGGTGACCGTCACATTGAGCATCACCGAACGGGCGTCGACCGGGACCGTGGCGCGGCCGGCAACCGTGAGGCGCAACGTGTTCCCGGCTGGGTTGGCCCCGACCCCGGCCGACTGCCCGTCCACGGTGGTCTGGCCAGGACGCGTGTCGAGCAGGCGCTGTGGTGCCGACAGCGCCTGGTATCCGTCGACGGCGGCGTGCACCTTCGCCGCCGGGGCGAGACCGACGGTGGCGATCGCCACGGCGGTAGCCAACGCGCTCGCCACCGCCCGGATCCGCACGTGTGTCGAACGTCCGGCCTGCGGGTGCATGACGCCGCATCGTAGGCGCCGCATATCGCCGACCGTGGTCGGCCAGGCGGCCGGATCGGTGCGCCGCGTCACCCCTCGACGAGCCGCAGCCCGGTCGGCATCGAGGACGGGGCGTCGTTGGGCAGGTCGACCACGAACTCGGTGCGATGGGCCGGGAACAGGTGCTCGCTCATCAGCACCGGCGTGCCCTCGGTGTCGGTGGTGACACGTCGGCACTGCAACAGCGGAGCGCCGACCGGCACCTCGAGCAGTTCGGCGTCGGCCGCCTGCGCGGCGGCGGCCCCGATCGTCTGCGTCGCGCCGCGCAGGTCGACCGCCAGCAACTCGTAGAACGGCCGCTGCTCGACATCGGCCATCGAGAGCCGCTGACCCAGTTCGGCTGGGCACCACACGGTCACGAGCGCGAACGGTTCGCCGTCGGCGAGGTTGAGACGTTTGACACGCAGCACCCGGTCCACACCCAGCACGGCGCGCACGTGCGGTGGGGAGTCGACGAAGGCGAACTCGACCACCCGGCGCACGGCATCGATCCCGCTCGTCTCGAGTTGGGCCTCGATCGTGCCCAACCGCTCCAGCCGCTGGCGCACGGGCTCGGTGGCCACGAACCAGCCGAATCCCTGTCGGGCCGCGATCAACCCGTCGTCTCGCACGATCTCGAGCGCCCGCCGCACGGTGACCCGGCTGGCGTCGAACTCGGCCGACAGTTCCGCCTCGCTCGGCAGCACCGATCCCGGCGGCGCCACCGCCACGCGCCGGCGCAGTTCTTCGGCGATCTGCTGATACCGAATGCTTCTCACGCGCCGGCCTCGATCAGATCGACCCAGAACCGGCGCGCCGTCGGTTCGCCACCGACCGGGATCGCGACCTGGACGTGGTCGATCGCGACGCCATCGCGTCCGCCGATCACACGGAACGGCGCCGATGTCGCCGGGTTGGTCGGAGCGCTTTGCGAGTTCCATCAGACTTGTATTATAGTTGTCTACATGACTGTGAGCGCCAGCACCCCCATCGAACTCGTCGAGGCCGTCTACGCCACGTTGCCCGCCAACGCCGCGCTCGGCCGCAGGCGGCTGGGACGCCCGCTCACGCTGGCCGAGAAGGTGTTGATCAACCACCTCGCCGATCCCGACGAGGCGATCGATCGCGGCGTCACCTACAACGACTTCAACCCGGACCGGGTGGCGATGCAGGACGCCACCGCCCAGATGGCGCTGCTGCAGTTCATGACCGCCGGCCTGCCCGAGGCAGCGGTGCCGTCCACGGTGCACTGCGACCACCTGATCCAGGCCAAGGTCGGGGCGTCGATCGACCTGGGCGTGGCGATCGACACCAACCGCGAGGTGTACGAGTTCCTCAAGAGCGTGTCGGCCAAGTACCAGATCGGGTTCTGGGGTCCCGGCTCGGGCATCATCCACCAGGTCGTGCTGGAGAACTACGCCTTTCCCGGCGGGATGATGATCGGGACCGACAGCCACACCCCGAACGCCGGCGGGCTGGGCATGGTGGCGATCGGTGTCGGTGGCGCCGACGCGGTCGACGTGATGACCGGTTTCGCGTGGAACGTTCGCTGGCCGAAGGTGATCGGTGTCCGCCTGACCGGCACGCTGAGCGGCTGGTCCAGCCCGAAGGACGTGATCCTGGAGGTCGCACGCCTGCTCACGGTCGACGGCGGGACCGGCGCCATCGTCGAGTACCACGGCCCCGGCGCCGACACCATCAGCGCCACCGGCAAGGCCACGATCTGCAACATGGGCGCCGAGATCGGCGCCACCACCTCGATCTTCCCGTACGACGCCAACATGGCCGCCTACCTCAAGGCCACCGGCCGCGAGGCGATCGCCGACGCAGCCGACCACGTCGCCGAGGAACTGCGCCCCGACACCGGCGCCCTGTACGACCAGCTGATCGAGATCGACCTCGATCAGCTCAAGCCGCTCATCAACGGCCCGCACTCCCCCGACCGGGCGCACAAGGTCGGCGCCGGCGGTGTCGGCGTCGAGGCGCGAGCCAACGGTTGGCCGCTCGACGTCTCGGCCACGTTGATCGGTTCGTGCACGAACTCGTCGTACGAAGACATCACACGCGCCGCCTCGATCGCCCGCCAGGCGGCCGCCAGAGGCCTCACGGCCAAGGTGCCGTTGCTGATCACCCCCGGGTCCGAGCAGACCCGCGCCACGATCGAGCGCGATGGCCTGTTGGCCGATCTCGAGGCAGTCGGAGCGACCGTGCTGGCGAACGCCTGCGGCCCGTGCATCGGCCAGTGGAGCCGGCCGGCGGCGGTGACGGCTGAGCCGAACTCGATCGTCACCTCGTTCAACCGCAACTTCCCGAAGCGCAACGACGGTTCCGCCAACACGTTCGCATTCGTCACGTCGCCCGACACCGTCATGGCGATCGCACTCTCGGGCCAGCTCGACTTCGACCCGACCGTCGACACGATCACGGCGCCCGACGGGACCGAGGTCGTGCTCGAGGCGCCGGTCGGCCAGGTGCTCCCCGACGCCGGGTACGACCCGGGCGAGGACACGTTCACCGCTCCCCCGGCAGACACCAGCGCCGTCGTCGTGGCCGTCAGCCCGACCAGTGACCGGCTCCAGTTGCTCGAACCGTTCCGGGCGTGGGATGGCAACGACTTCACCGATCTGCCGGTTCTGGTCAAGGCCAAGGGCAAGTTCACGACCGACCACATCTCGATGGCGGGTCCCTGGTTGAAGTACCGCGGGCACCTCGAGAACATCTCGGGCAACCTGTACCTCGGGGCCGTCAACGCCTACGCACACGCCGACGGCATGGCGTACGAGGTCGGTTTCGGCAAGAACGTGCTGACCGGTGCGATCCAGACCTTCCCCGACATCGCCAAGGCCTACCACGAGGCCGGCCAGCCGTGGGTCGTGATCGGCGACGAGAACATGGGTGAGGGATCGAGCCGTGAGCACGCCGCCATGGAGCCCCGGTTCCGCGGTGGCGTGGTGGCGATCGCCCGCAGCTTCGCCCGCATCCACGAGACCAACCTCAAGAAGCAGGGCATGGTGCCGCTCACCTTCGCCGACCCGGCGACCTACGACCTGATCGGCGAGGACGACCGGATCAACGTGCTCGACATGCCGCCGGTTCCGGGCCAGGACGTGCACTGCCAGATCGTCAAGTCCGACGGCACGACCGTGGACTTCGTCGCCAAGCACACCTTCAGCGACGAGCAGGTCGCCTGGTTCGAGGCCGGCTCGGCGCTCAACATCGTGCGCCAGAAGGTCGCCGACCAATAACAAACCAAGAGCACCGGCCGCCGACGGGTCGAGCGGTCGCTGGTCGTCGCCCCGATCAGTCGAGGGTGACGCCGGAACGCACGCTGGCGTAGTGCTCGAGGCGGTCGACGCTCTCGGCGGCCTGGAACCGCATCGCCGTCCACGACCAGCGGCGATCGCCGACCCACCGCACCAACGCGTGCCAGGCGGCGATCGTGCCGAGGATCAGCACCCCGGCCGCAGCAGCATCGATCCACCAGTGGTTGGCCGTGCCGATGATCGCCAGCGCCATCAGGACGGGGTGCAGGACCACGACCCAGCGCCAACGTGTGCGCAGCACCTTCACCACGGCGATCGCTTCGATCATCGACCAGCCGAAGTGCAGCGACGGCATGGCGGCGATCTGGTTGGCGGCGCCATCGAGGGCGTTCTTCGGGTAGATGCTGGGCCCGAACACGCGCATCGTGTCGACGAACCCGGTCATCATACGCGGCGGGGCGAGCGGGAACGCGAGGTGGATGACGAGTGCCGCGAAGGTGACGAACGCCATCAGGTTGCGGAACGAGCGATATCGGTCGGGGTGGCGAAGATAGAGCCACAGCAGCAGCGCGATCGCCGACGGGAAGTGGAACCAGACGTAGTAGTGGTTGAGGATCTTGACGTAGGTCGGGTGCTCGAGCAGGAAGCCCTGCAGATCCCGCTCGAACGGCAGCCCGAGCCAGTTCTCGAAGCGGATGATCTCACGCGAGTTCGAGAATGCTGCGCGCAGATCACTCTTGGTGATCGTGCGAATCGCCCGGTAGATCACGAGCAGGGTGCCGCACAGGGCGATCTCGACCAGCATCTGACGGCCGTACCGGCTGCGCCACCAGGACGCGAGAGAGCGGTGACTCTCGTGGTGTCCACGTGTCAATGCCGAGTTCATCCCGGAGTCCTCCTTCCCGCAACCATAGTTCCGTAACGTCTTCGACACATCCAGGTATTCCCTGAAGAAGGCCCGGGAAACCCCTGATGCGACCGACGTCACATCCGTGCCCGCCGATCGGGGCCACAGGACCGATCTGCGTCACCACCCGACCGCGCAGCGAGACCGGCTCAACCCGGCTGGTGCCCGTGCGGGTACGTCGCCGCCAACTCGGTGTCGGTGGGCTTGTGGTGCCGGCGAGCCTCGTCAGGGAGCAGTTTCACGATTGCCTTCATGATCTTGGCGGTGTCGGTGGCGAGGTCCTGGTGCTTGAGCTTGACCGGCTTGCCGACGGTCGCCGTCACCGTCGGTGCGTCGGTGATGTTGAACACCTTGGGCACCCTGGAACTGCGCGGCCACACCCGCTCGGTGCCCCACAGCCCGATCGGGATGACGGGCGCACCCGTGAGCTGCGCCAGGCGCGCCGCACCGAAACGACCCGCCAGTTCGGGGTCGAAGAACGCCGGACCACGCGGGATCGTGCCCTGCGGCATGAGGCCGACCAGCTCGCCGCCGGCGAGCGCCTCGACGGCAGCCTGCAGCGGCTCGTCGGAACCCGATCCGCGGTCGACACGAATGCCACCCATCGCCTTGGCGATGGCGCCGAACACGGGCACGTCGAACACCTCCTTCTTGCCGAGGAAGCGGATCGTGCGACCGGAGCGTGCCACGACCATCGCCATCACCGCAGAGTCGAAGTAGGAGCGGTGGTTGGCGACCAGGATCGCCGGACCGTGCTCGGGGATCCGATCGACACCGGTGATCTGGATATCGGCGTACGGAATCAGCGAGGGACGCGCGAACGCCATCGCCAGTCGCTGCAGCTCGACCCCGATCACCGGCACCTTGACGACACCGGGCGACACGTCGAGGTGCAGGGTGGGCCAGCGCTGGGCGGCGGCCATCACCATCATGCGCGGGTCGGGGTTGACCACGACCGGGTTGCCCACGACCGACATCAGCGGCGTGTCGTACACGCTGTCGGAGTAGAACCAACTCGACCCCAGGTCGATCCCGTGCTCGTCGGCCCAGGAGCGAACCGCCTCCAGTTTCCCGGTCGACCACACGAACGGACCGTCGATCGTGCCGTCGTAGGTGTCGCCGTCGGATCCCACGCCGTAGCGGGTGGCGACGACGGCGTCCAGCCCCAGCCGATCGGCGAACGGCTTGACGAGGTCGTACGGCGTGGTGGTGGCGAGCACGAGTTTCCGCCCTGCGGCGCGGTGCTCGGCGAACAGCGACGCGGCGAACGGCTGGACCATCGACACCAGCCGGTCGGAGACCTCGTCGGCGGCGCGTTGCACGACCGCTTGTGAGCGACCCTTGGAGAGCCGGGCCGCCTGGCGGGCGAGCGCCATCGACGGCAAGGTCTCGCCGACGGTGTTGAACAACGCGAACAGGTACTTCTCGCCAGGGACGTTGCGGCTCACCAAACCGGCCAGGCGCATCGCCTCGGAGAACACCTCGCCGCTCGAACCCCGCAACAAGGTGCGATCGAGATCGAAGATCGCCACCCCGACGGGCCGCACCTCGACATCGGCATCGGCATCGGCATCGGGTTCGGCATCGGCGTCGGCATCGGTTCGATTGCCACGTCGAGACGATGCCGAACCCGACGACTTCGATCCGCTCTGCTTGCCAGCCACGGCGCGAGCCTACGTCACGAACGCTGGGCACCCGACCGGTGGACGCTGGGCCACCGGCGTCGCCCCACCGGCGACGAACCGGAACCGGAAAACGGGAAACGCCCCGATGGGGGATCGGGGCGTCTCAACCTGGGATTTCCTTCGGTGGGGGACCGATTCTGGAAATCCCGCCGAGCGGAAGATGGGGGGTCTTCTCGCGTCGTTCTGCTTGTGAAAGTATGCACGTACTCGTTCACATCTCGCAAGTAGATTCCGATGATATTCATTATCTGATTTTCAGATGGTGCGGTACGATCCCGACATGGACGTGCGGCAACTGGCAGCGATCGTGGCGGTGGCGGACCATGGGACGTTCTCGTCGGCGGCGAGAGCGCTGTACACGGTCCAGTCGAACGTGTCGGGGCACGTCGCCAAGCTCGAACGTGAACTCGGCGTGGCGCTCGTGGACCGAGCCAGCGGGGGTCTGACCGAGGAAGGCGTGAGAGTGGTCGAACGCGCCCGTCGGATCCTGCACGAGATCGACGACATCGCCTCCGACATCGCCTCGCTCGACGACGACGTGTCCGGTGACGCCAGGATCGGCGTGATCGGCACCACCGCCCGCTGGCTCATGCCGCAGCTGCTCGGCGCGGTCGCCGCACGACACCCCAGGGTGCACCCGATCGTCAGCGAAGGCAGCACCACCACGATCGTGCCGGGCGTGCTCTCCGGGCAGCTCAACGCCGCCATCATCCACCTCCCGATCGACGACCCCGAACTCGAGGTCGAGCCGCTGTTCGCCGAGGACCTGCTGCTGCTCGTGCACGCCTCGCATCCACTCGCCGACCGGACCACGATGTCGCTGCGCGAACTCGACGACGTCCCGCTGCTGCTGCCACCCAAGGGCGCCGCCCTGCGCCGGGTCCTCGATCGCGCGGCGGCGGGCGCCGACGTGACGCTGCGCGCCCAGGCCGAGATCGACGGGGTGCGGCTGCTCGCCTCGTTGGCGTTCGACGGGTACGGCGCGGCGATCGTGCCGGCCACCGCTGCGCCACGCCAGCTGGAAGGCAACTTCCGGCGGATCGCCGTCCCGGAACTCCCCCGCCGCGTCGTGGCGTGGGCTCGGCGCCGCCGGCCCGGCCCGAGCGCGGCGACCGCCGCCGTGGCGCGCACGCTCGTCGAAGTCGTGCGCACACACGCCGGAGAACAGCCCGGCGTCCATCTCGGGGGCGACGCCTTCCCGCTCCAGCGTCCGACCTGAACGCCGGTCCCCCAGTCAGCTGCCGACCGGCTCGGCGGCGAGGGCGATGACGATCCTTGCCCCGCCGAGCGGGCTGACGCCGATCGTCAGTTCGCCACCGTGAGCGCGAGCGACCTCGGCGGCGATCGCCAAGCCGAGCCCCGAACCGGTGCTCCCGCTCCCCTTCACGAAGCGCTGCACCACGCTGGCGCACAGCTCGGCGGCGATGCCCGGTCCGGCGTCGTCGACGATCACCCGAGCTCCCTCCACCGTGACCGCGACGTGCGGCTGATCGCCGGCGCCGTCACCCCGGTGTCCGTGCACGAGTGCGTTGCGGATCAGGTTCTCGACCGCCAGGTGAACACCATCGGGCCATGCGACGACCGTCGCCCCGTCGTCGCTCGACAGGTCGATCGCGGCGTCGGGGCGGCGACGGCGCTGGTCCGCCACGACCGCCTCGACGATGCCCGTCAGGTCGCAGTCGACGAACCAGTCGGGGTCGGCGAACTCGGCGTCGGCGAGCGCTCGCACTGCGCCGAGTGACGCTCCCATCCGGAGCAACTGGTGCCGGGCGGTGGCGATCGCCTCCCGACGGTCGGGCTCGGGAGCGAGTTCGCTGGCGGCGATGTCGAGGTTGGTCAACGAACTCTGGAGCGGGGTGCGCAACTCGTGACTGGCCGAAGCGGCGAACGCCCGAGCCGCCTCGAGCGCCTGATCGCGTCGACCGATCTCGTTGGTCAGTCGCACGAACGAGCCGTTCAGGGTGTGGGCGACCTCGTCGACCTCGGGCGCACCATATGAATCGGCCACCGACCAGGTCTGCGGGGTCGCTGCGTCGAGCCGCGCTGCGTCGTCGCCGAGCCGAGCCAGCGGACGCGCCGCGATCCGGCCGAGCAGCAGTCCGATCAGTCCGGCCAGCGTGGATGCCAGCAGGACCACGACGCCCGCCCTCCGGCGCAGCCGCCGGGCGGCGGCGTCCACGTCGCCCAGCGGGGCGGCCATCTGCACCAGGGCTCGGTCCCCGGCGCTCGGCACGTCGAGCACCTCGATCGTGTGCAGGCGCCAACGTTGCCCGTCGGCGGTCACGGTCTGCCACCCGGGCCGCTCGACCGGCGGCAGGGGGTCGAGCGGGAGCAGGCCGAGGGCGACGAGGTTGCCGTCGGCGTCGAGCACACGCGTTCCCTCGACCGTTCCGGAGAGCTCCGACGTCGACAACCGCGAGGCGATCGCCGCCAGCACCGGTGCGGTTTCGGCGCGCTGGTCCAGCTGCTGGTCGACGCGTTGCCGGAGCGCGTCCTCGAACTGGATCCGGAACAACACGCCGATCGCCAGCAAGGTGACCACCGCAGCTGCGAACGCAGCCAGCGCGGTCCGGGTCGAGAGCCTCACGGTTCGGCTCGCAGCACGAAGCCCACGCCGCGCACCGTGGCGATCGCTGCGTCGACCCCGGCGAGCGCCAGCTTGCGCCGCAGATATCCGACGAACACGTCGACGACGTTGGTGTCGACCTCGAAGTCGTAGCCCCACACGAGCTCCAACAGCCGGACACGGCTCAACACGATCTCGGGGTTTCGGCACAGGGTCAGCAACAGGTCGAACTCGCGCCGGGAGAGATCGAGGCGAGTCGAACCGGCTTCGGCGATCCGGCGCTCGGGGTCGATTCGAATCGGTCCGACGACCACCCGGTCGTCGGGTGGCTTGGCGTTGCCCGACTTGGATCGACGCAGCAGCGCCTGCAGGCGGGCCACCAGCTCGTCGAGCGCGAACGGCTTGACGAGGTAGTCGTCGGCACCGGCCTGGAGGCCTGCGACGCGATCACCCACCTGATCGCGTGCCGACAGGATCAGGATCGGCACATCGACGTGCTGCCGACGAAGCCTGGCGCACAGATCGATCCCCGACATGCCGGGCAGTCCCACGTCGACGACGGCGACATCGATCGACGAACCGGCGTTGTGGGCGTCGGTGAGGGCGGCGATCGCCGACTCGGCATCGGGCACGTCGCGCACGTCGAACCCGTGGATGGCGAGCCCGCGCCCGACCGCGGATCGCACCGGTTCGTCGTCCTCCACGACCAGCACGCACGACCTGGATTTCACGGGGTCCATCTTGGCCGACCCGCCGACGCGATCGGCGTACGTCATCGCCGCACCGCGGTCCCCACTCAGGCGTCCTGCGCCAGGTCGGCCTCGAGATCGGCGAGGATCGAGTCGATCTCGTCGAGCGTTCGCTCCAGTTCGGCGAGTTCGGCCTCGTCGACCGCCAGGGTGGTCGCCACCTCCGGAGCGGTCGGAGCGGGCCTCGTGGTCGTCGGAGTCGGGGTGGAAGATGCCGTGGTCGTTGGCCTGGTGGCGGGCGTCGTGGTGGCGGGCGTCGTGGTGGCGGGGTCGTGGCGGGCGTCGTGGTGGCGGGAGTGGTGGCGGGTGTCGTCGTCACGGCAGCCGAGGGCGTGGCCGGCAGGGTCGGGCTCGGAGGCGATGCCTCGCCGGATCCGCCACAGGCCGAGAGTGCAACCGTGGCGGCGACGATCGACAGCGCCAGCACCGGCGTGCGGCGCCCCGTCACAGCTCGATCCCGTGATCGATGCAGAACTGGCGCAGTTCGGGCAGGGCATCCTGGCGCTGGTGGAGCACATCGAGCGTCGAGGTGCGAACCGCCAGCCGGTTGGTGAGCACCTGGGCGAGCTGGGTTCGGCCGCCGGCGGTGGCGCGATCGATCTGCGCTTGCAGCCAGGACAGTGAGCCGATCACCGTGGAATCCGACTCGAGCCGCTCGATCAGGTTGGCGGTGCGGATCTCCATGTTGGGGATCCGCAGACACGCCCGTTCGAGGCGTGGGCCTGGTTCGGTCGTCCCGGCAGCGGCGGCGGCGCCGGCCGGCACCAGACAGGCGACGGCGACGACGCCGCCCGCCAGCGCCACGCCCCATCGGCGGCGAGCGCTGTGTCGACCCTGGTCGCCCGTGTGGTGACCGGCCTGACGGCTGCTGTGGTGTCGATCGGTGTTCATGATTGGTTCCTTCTGTCGGAGGTGCGGGTCGTTCCGCAACTGACAGCAGCATGAATCGGCACTCTGTGACGTTCGTGTGAGCCTTATGTGACCTGCGTCACATGCATCCGTGGGCCGGCCGGAGACGCTCGTGCGCACGCGCCGCGCTGTGATCTATCGTCGCCGGCGATGAGTAACGATCTCGACAGTGCCGCCAACGCCGAGCGGGCGAGCGCGGTCGATTCGCTCGACCTCGCCACCGGGCTGCCGGGGCCGGTGCGGGCCAGCGTGCGGTTGCTGGCGGGCCGGCGCGTGTCATGGGTGGAGTTCGATCCGGGCCACACCGCTCCACTGACCGCAACGCAGGCGATGACGATGGAGATCGCCGCTCGGACTGCGCTCGACGAGCGGATCCCGTTCGTCATGACGATCAACAGTTCCGGCGCCGACATCCGAGAAGGCGTGTCGGCACTGCACGGCTGGGGACGTGTGGCACGACTGCTGACACGCTGTTCCGGCACGGTGCCGACATCTGGCGATCCTCGACGGCCCGGCGGTGTCGGGTCCGGCATTGCTGCTCGGCCTCGTCGATTTCGTCGTCGTCACCGAGTCCGGATACGCGTTCGTGAACGGCCCGGTGATGGTGAAGCAGTTCACCGGCATCGAGATCACCAAGGACGAGCTCGGCAGCCCAGCCAGCCTCGAGCGTCACACCGGTCTGCCGACCGCGATCGTGGCCGACCGGGCGGCGGCGACCGACTACATCGAAGAGCTGCTGGCCTACCTTCCCGACCACTGCGATCAGTCGGCCCCGCGCTGGCCGACGACCGATCCGATCGATCGTGCGTGCCCCGAGGCAGGCGAGTTGATCCCGGCCTCGTCGACCGGCAGCTACGACGTCCGCAAGGTCGCCGAGGCGATCGTCGACGACGGGGTCGTGTTCGAGGTGCGTGGGCGCTGGGCGGGCAATGTGGTGACCGCCTTCGCCACGATCGCCGGACGGCCGGTCGGGATCGTGGCCAACCAGCCGATGAACCTGGCGGGCACGCTCGACATCCCGGCCTCGCAGAAGGCGGCCCGGTTCGTCGCCTTCTGCGACGCCTTCGGGCTGCCGATCGTCACGCTGGTCGACACGCCCGGGTTCTACCCGGGCAAGGACCTCGAGTGGCGAGGCATGATCCGGCACGGCGCACAACTCGTGTATGCCTACGGGCGGGCGACGGTGCCACGCGTGTGCGTGATCCTGCGCAAGAGCTACGGCGGGGCGTACATCGTGATGGATTCCAAGACGATGGGCAACGACGTGTGCCTTGCGTGGCCGTGGGCCGAACTGGCGGTGATGGGCGCCGGCCAGGCCGCCGCGATCCTCCAACGGCGAGCCTCCGACGACGAGCGGGCGGCATTCGAGGCGGACTATGCCGAACGTCTGCTGAACCCCTACGTGGCCGCCGACCGCGGCTACGTCGACGCCGTCATCGCGCCCGCCGAGACGAGGCGCGAGATCGGCGCCGCGCTGCAGATGCTCGACCACAAACGTGAGCAGTTGCCGCACCGTCGGCACGGCAACACCCCGCTCTGAACCGGTCGGCTTGCCGGTCGAGGACCGCACCGCACCACGAATCGCGTACCGTTTGACCCCGTGCAGAGACTCCCCGTGCAGCTCCTCCCGTTCGGAATGTGGCCGTCGCCGATCTCGGCCGAGATGCTCACGCTCGGCGCGGTCGGGTTGGTCGACGTGTGGGTCGACGGCGATCGGACGATCTGGCTCGAGAGTCGCCCGGCAGAGGGCGGCCGTCTGCAACTCGTCGTGCTCGACCCCGACGGCACGCGTCGTGACCTGCTGCCCGACGGTTTCAGCGCCCGCAGCGGCGTGCACGAGTACGGGGGCGGTGCAGCGTGGATCGAGGCCGGGTCGGCATGGTTCGTGAACTGGGGCGACCAACGCATCTACCGGACCTCGCTCGACGGACGCAACGCTCCGGTGGCGATCACACCCGAACCAGGATCGCCACGGTCGGTGCGGTTCGCCGACCTTCGCCGCTCCCCCGACGGCGAGTGGATCACGTGCGTGCGCGAGCGCCACCTGGGCGAACACGACGTCCGCAACGATCTGGTCGCCGTGCGCGACGACGGTTCCGGTGAGACGGTGGTGATCTACGACCGGTCCGACTTCGTGATGTCGCCGCGCTTCACCGACGCCGCCACGATCCGGTTGATCGCCTGGGAACAGCCGTCGATGCCGTGGGACACGACCCGCGTGGTCGAGGTGGAGTTCCGGGACGGCGCAGCGGGCGACCCACACACACTCGCCGACGGTGCCGCCTACATGGAACCGTGCGGAGCGTTCGTGCTCAGCGATCGCAGCGATTGGTGGAACGTGTGGGAGCTGTCCGCCGACGCGGAACGCCATGTGGAACCCGTCGCAGCCGAGATCGGCGGTCCGGCCTGGGTGTTCGGGAGCCGTTCCTACGCGGTGCTCGACGACGGACGACTCGTGTCGTCGATCGGTGGCGATCTCGTCGTCGGCGGCGAGGTCACGGCGACCGGCGCCTCGTCGCTCGAACAGTTCGCGGTCGCCGGCCCGTGGATCACGGCGATCGCCCGTTTCACCCACCGCCACCCGGCGATCGTGCGCTTCCACGCCGATCAGGCGGGCGTGATGCACACGGTCGTGGACTCGGCGCCGACCGGCCTCGACGCCGACGACATCAGCGAACCGGTCGAGGTCTCGTTCTCGGCCGGCGACGGCACGACCGCCCACGCCTGGTACTACCCACCCCGCAACGCACTCGTCGAGGGACCGCCCGGCGATCTGCCGCCGCTCGTCACCATGATTCATGGTGGCCCCACGGCGGCGTCGGTGCCGCACTTCTCGCTGGCTCGACAGTTCTGGACCAGTCGTGGATTCGCCGTGGTCGACGTCAATCACCGCGGGTCGACCGGCTACGGCAGGGAGTTCCGGTCGTTGCTCGATGGTCAATGGGGCGTGGTCGACGTGGAGGACTGCTGCGCGGCGGCGACATGGCTGGCCGAGCAGGGCCGGGTGGCGGCCGACCGGATCGTGATCCGGGGCGGCTCGGCGGGTGGATTCACCGTGCTGTCGTGTCTGGCCCGATCCGACGTGTTCGCCGCCGGGGCCAGCCTGTACGGCGTGGCCGACCTGATGGCGCTGGCGACCGACACCCACAAGTTCGAAGCCCGATATCTGGACGGGCTGATCGGCGCCTTGCCCGCCGCCGAAGCGACCTACCGCGAACGGTCACCGATCGAACAGCTCGATCGGTTCGACCGGCCGCTGATCGTGTTCCAGGGCGCCGACGACCAGGTGGTCCCGCCGAGCCAGAGCGAAGCGATCGTCGAGGCGCTGCGCCGGCGCGGGGTCCGGTTCGAATACCACCTCTACGAAGGGGAAGGCCACGGCTTCCGCAAGGCCGACACGATCGTGCACCAGCTGTCGCACGAACTCGCCTTCTACCGGTCGGTGCTCGGGCTCGACGCGACCTGACCGCAGGCGTCGCACGCCCCGCTCAGCGGCGTCGTGTCGATCGGCGGGTTGATCCGTCAACGTCGTGGCGCTGTGCCGCGCTCTCGTTAGGCCACGAACCCGGGCCGCGGATACATTGCCCACCGGGGAGCAAGCCCCGAGGATCGAACCAGCGCATCCAATCGGGTGCGTGCACCGTCCACCACCCGAGGAAGCACCGTGGCAGACACCATCACCATCACCGACGACCGCACCGGCAAGACGGTCACCGTTCCGATCCAAGGCGGAGTGTTCCCGGCGTCGGCGGTGCGTGAGCTGGACCCGAACCTGTTCATCTACGACCCGGCCTACATGCAGACTGCGGCGTGCAAGTCGGGGATCACCTACCTCGATGGCGGGGCCGGCATCCTGCGCTACGGGGGCTATCCGATCGAGCAGCTCGCCGAGAAGTCGACCTATCTCGAAGTCGCCTACCTCCTGCTGCACGGGGAGCTCCCGACTGAGGCCGAGCTGGCGCAATGGCGTGACGACGTCACCCATCACACCTTCATCCACGAGAACATGCGCAAGCGGTTCGTCGACGGTTTCCACTACGACGCCCACCCGATGGGCATGTTCGTGTCGGCGGTGGCTGCGCTCGGCACGTTCTACAACGACGCCAAGGAGATCGGCGACAAGGCCAGTCGCGACAAGCAGATCCTGCGCCTGATCGCCAAGACCCCCACGATCGCCGCCATGTGCTACCGGTTCTCGGTCGGCCTGCCGTTCAACTACCCCGACAACAGCCTGTCGTTCCCGGCCAACTTCTTGTCGATGATGTGGAAGATCGGCGACGGGTACGAGGTCGACCCGCGCCTCGAGCGGGCGATGGAAGTGCTGTTCATCCTGCATGCCGACCACGAGCAGAACTGCGGCACGACCGCCATGCGCGTGGTGGGTTCCAGCCATGCCGACCCCTACTCGTCGGCCGCGGCTGCGGCCAGCGCGCTGTATGGGCCGCTGCACGGTGGCGCCAACGAAGCGGTCGTGCGGATGCTGGCCGAGATCGGTTCGGTCGACAACGTCGACGCCTTCATGAAGGAGTGCAAGGCCGGGGGCGAGCGCCTGATGGGGTTCGGGCACCGCGTCTACAAGAACTACGACCCGCGCGCCACGATCATCAAGAAGACGGCGTACGACGTGTTCGAGGTCACCGGCAAGAACCCGCTGCTCGACATCGCCCTCAAGCTCGAGGAAGCGGCACTCAACGACTCGTACTTCGTGGATCGCAAGCTGTACCCGAACGTCGACTTCTACTCCGGCCTGATCTACCAGGCGATGGGGTTTCCGGTCGACATGTTCACCGTGCTGTTCGCGATCCCGCGGACGGCGGGTTGGTTGGCGCACTGGCAGGAACTGCTGGGCGACAAGGACCAGAAGATCAGCAGGCCGCGGCAGTGGTACACCGGGCCCGACGAGCGCCAGTACGTGGCGCTCGGCGACCGCTGATCACCCGCTGCGAGCCGCCTTCCAGAACGCCCGGTAACTCGGGTATTCCAGTTCGGGCGTGACCCAGCCGGCAGCGACGAGTTCGCGGTGCAGGCGCGGCAGGTTGGTCCACGGCACGGCCATGTCGGCGTGGTGGGCGAGGTGCCAACCGGTGTGGTACGGCACGATCCAATACCGGGCCGGCAACGACTGGTGGATCACGTGCGTCGTCCTGCGACGGTCGCGCGAGCGGGTCATGCCACCGTGTTCGGCGACCGCCCTGAGCCGGTTCGAGACCTTCCAGATCGTCGACCAGGATCCGATCCACACCACGTACACCCAGGGCCGACCGAAGCCGATCGCGGCGCCGAGCATGACGACCTGGACGGCGAGCACCTGGTACGCCTCCAACCGGCGCTTGCGGAGCGAGAAGTACAACCCCCGGAAGTTCTTCGCCGCGCTCTGGCCGAACAGGTCCCGCGTGAGTTTGCGTCGCCATGAATCGCGACCGATCGGGTAGCCGCGGTACAGCCCGAGGTCCGGTTCGTCGGGCCCGAGTTCGTCGCGGTGGTGGGCGAAGTGTGCGCGCCGGTAGGCCAGCATTCCCTGATACGTCGAATACGCCAGCAGCCGGCCGACGCCGTCGTTGGCGCGCCGGTTGCTGAACAGCAGCCGGTGGGCGGCTTCGTGACCGAGGATGTTGAGACAGACGTGGCCGCGTGCCATCAGCACGAACGCCACCGCGTACGACCACCAGGTGTCGATCACGGCGGCCGCCACGACCACGCCGAACGATTGCAGCACCGTGGCGATCACGGCCACCACGTTGCGGAGATCCGGAATCCGACGCAGTTGGTCGCGCAACTCGCGGATCGGCATCCCGCGCCCGTTGAACCGCGCGTTGGGGAGCACGTCCGCCAGGACGTCATCGGGCGGTACCAGACCGAAGGCGGACCGGCGATCGCCCATCGAGCCGCTCGCCGATCCGGCTCGCATCTCACCGGCTGCTGTACTCGCCATCCGGTCATGTTACATTTTCCGACTGACGTGAGCAAGATTCGTAACAACAGCAAGATTCGTGACACCAGGTGGATCGTGGGCGACACCGCACACACGTCCGACCCGCACACCGACACCGATCCCCAACCGGCCGATGCCTGGCGGATTCGCCCGCTCGATGCCCGGTCGCTGGCGCTGTCGGTGCTGTTGGGATCCGACCCTCCGCTGCTCCCGACGCGCGCCCTGGTCGCCCTGGCCGAGCTGTTCGAGATCCCGTCCGGGACGATGCGGACGGCGCTGTCGCGACTGGTCGCCGGAGGTGAGGTCCAGTCCGTACCGGGCGGGTACCACCTGGCCGGGGCACAGCTGGAACGCAAACGATCCCAGGACGCGGCGCGACGGCCTCCCCTCCCGGCATGGAACGGGGAGTGGCACGTCGTGCTCGCCAACCCGACCGCGCGCAGCCAACCCGACCGACGCCGGTTCCGCACGGCGATGGTCAACCATCGCTTCGGCGAACGCCGACCCGACACCTGGGCACGCCCGTCCAACCTGGCGGCGCCACCTGCCGACCCGGATCAGGAGTGGATCTGCGTGACCGGCCCGATCGTCGGATGCGCGCCCGAACAACTCGTCGCCGAGCTGTGGGATCTTCCGGCATTGCGAGCCACTGCGTCGTCGATCGCCGACGACCTGGAGGCGGCGACCGCGCTCGACCGGGCCGATCCGTCGACGATCCCGCCGTTGTTCCGCAGCGCCGCCGGTGCGGTCCGCTTGCTTCGATCCGAACCGGCACTGCCGCGCCAACTCACGCCACCCGACTGGGCCGTCGACACGGTCCGGCGGCGCTACGAACAGGCGCAGATCGAACTCGAAGAACGCCTGCGTGCGTTCTTCCGGTCCGCCACCCGTTCCTGACGGTCGGCGTCCAGGTCCCGGTTCCGCCGAACCTCGCTCGCATTCGGCGGCGGTCCTCGGCAGCGGCTACGGTCACATCGCGCCGCACCGGCGGCACACCCAGCAATCAGCACGTACATCGACCGAGGGGAGTCAACGTGGAAGTCAGCGTCAACGTCAACGGGGTCCAACACACCCACGACGTCGAGCCGCGCACCTTGCTCGTGCAATACATCCGCGAGCAGGTCGGGCTCACCGGCACGAACATCGGCTGCGACACATCGTCCTGCGGGGCCTGCACATTGCACCTCGACGGCGAGTCCGTCAAGAGCTGCACCGTGCTCGCCGTCCAGGCCGACGGGGGCACCGTCACCACGATCGAGGGCCTCGCCGACGCCGACGGCACGTTGCACCCGATGCAGCAGGCGTTCATGGAGAACCACGGCCTGCAGTGCGGATACTGCACGCCGGGCATGGTCATGGCCGCCGTGGGCCTGCTCCAGGAGAACCCCAACCCGACCGAACACGACGTGCGGATCGGGCTCGAGGGCAACCTGTGCCGTTGCACGGGCTACCACAACATCGTCCAATCAGTGCTCGCCGCTGCGGCGAAGTAGTCGTCGATCAACGACTCGCACGACATCAGGATGGGGGTCCTGCCATGACGATCACCGAAATGCCCGTGCGAACCGTGCTCGGGCAACGTCTGCTGCGCAAAGAAGATCCGGCGCTGCTCACCGGCGAAGCCAAGTTCACGTCCGACATGGTGGTGCCGGGGGCGCTCCACATGGCCGTGCTCCGAAGCCCGTACGGACACGCCACGATCAACTCGATCGACCTCACCGCAGCACTCGCCGCCCCTGGCGTGCGCGCTGCCTACACCGGCGCCGACCTGTTGTCGTTGTGGTCCGCTCCCATGCCGTGCGCATGGCCGGTCACGACCGACATGAAGAATCCCGCCCACTATCCGCTGGCCGTCAGCAAGGCCGCCTACGCCGGTGACGGTGTGGCGTGCGTGTTGGCCGATTCTCCGCAGGCCGCCAAGGATGCGCTGGAGCTGATCGATGTCGACTACACGTCGCACGACGCCGTCACCGATCTCGAGGACGCGCTCTCGGATCGGGTCGTGATCCACGACGAACTCGGCACCAACAAGAGCTACACCTGGGACCTCAAGATCGAAGAGACCGAGGGCCAGGTCGACGCCGCCTTCGCCCAGGCCGCCTACTCGACCAAGCAGCGCTTCATCCAGCAGCGTCTGATCCCGGCCGCCATGGAGCCACGTGCCGTGTTGGCGCTGCCGCAGCCGTTCGGTGGCGACATGACGCTGTACTCCTCGACCCAGATCCCGCACATCCTCAAGATCTTCGTGGCGGTGACCTGCGGTATCCCCGAACACCGCATGCGCGTGGTGGCACCGGCGGTCGGTGGCGGGTTCGGGTCGAAGCTCAACGTGTACGCCGAGGAGCTGCTGTGCACGGCGCTGGCGCTGAAGCACAAGCTGCCGGTGCGGTGGACCGAGGAGCGTTCCGAAGCGTCGATGTCCACGATCCACGGCCGCGCTCAGATCCAGGACATCGAGCTGGCCGCCGACGCCGACGGCCGCCTCACGGCGATCCGGGTGCGCCTGATCGGTGACATGGGCGCCTATCTCCAACTCGTGGCGCCGGGCGTGCCGCTGCTCGGTGCGTTCCTGTACGCCGGTGTCTACGAACTCCCCAAGGCGTACGACTTCTCGTGCACGTCGGTGTTCACCAACATGACGCCGACCGACGCGTACCGCGGCGCCGGGCGCCCCGAGGCCACCTACGCGATCGAACGCTCGATGGATCTGCTGGCAGCCGAGATGGGGATCGACCCACTCGAGCTGCGTCGACGCAACTTCATCCGCAAGGAGCAGTTCCCCTACGAGGCGTTCACCGGGCTCACCTACGACTCGGGCGACCATGACCTGGCAGCCACGAAGGCAGCCGGGATGGCCGACTACGACGGCGTGCGCGCCCGCCAGGCGACCCAGAACGTGCCCGGAGCGACCAAGCTGCTCGGGATCGGCGTGTCGACCTACTTCGAGATGTGCGGCCTGGCTCCGTCGCGCGTGCTCGCCTCGCTCAACTACGGAGCGGGCGGCTGGGAAGCAGCCACGGTGCGCGTGTTGCCGACCAATCGGGTCCAGGTCGTGACCGGCACCGCGCCGCACGGCCAGGGCCATGAGACGGCGTGGTCGATGATCGCCGCCGAGAAGCTCGGTGTCGACCCGGCCGACGTCGACGTGCTGCACTCCGACACCGCCATCGCGCCGTACGGCATGGACACCTACGGGTCGCGTTCGCTGCCGGTCGGCGGCGTGGCGATCGCCAATGCCTGCGACGGCGTGATCGACAAAGCCCGCAAGATCGCCGCCCACCAGATGGAGGCCAACGAGGACGACCTCGAGTTCTCCGGTGGCGTGTTCCGTGTCAAGGGTTCGCCCGACAAGGAGATGCCGCTGGCCGGGGTGGCGTGGGCGGCGTTCACCGCCCACAACCTGCCCGATGGCATGGAGCCCAACCTCGAGCACCACACCCACTACGACCCGCCCAACTTCTCGTGGCCGTTCGGCACCCACATCTGTGTCGTCGAAGTCGACACCGAGACCGGCCAGGTCGAGGTGCTGCAGTACGTGGCGGTCGACGACTGCGGCGTGCAGGTCAACCCGCTGATCGTCGACGGTCAGGTCCACGGCGGCGTGGTGCAGGGCATGGCACAGGCGTTGTACGAGGGAGTCGTGTACGACACCGACGGCAACCTCAAGAACTCCACGCTGGCCGAATACCTCGTGCCCTCGGCGGCCGACGTGCCGTCGATCACGCTCGGGCACACGGTCACGCCGTCGCCCACCAATCAGCTGGGCGTGAAGGGCGTCGGGGAGGCCGGCACGATCGGCGCCGCCCCGGCCGTCATGAACGCCATCGTCGACGCACTGTCCGGGCTGGGCGTGCGCGATGTGCTCATGCCCGCCAGCCCGAATACCGTCTGGTCCGCCATCAATTCTGCTCGTAACAACACTGGAGGCAACTCGTGATCCCCGCCGCATTCGACTATGTCCGTGCCGGTTCAGCCGAGGAGGCGATCGCCCTGATCGGCGAGCACGGCGACGAGGCCAAGTTCCTCGCCGGCGGGCACAGCCTGCTCCCGCTGATGAAGCTGCGTCTGGCGCAGCCGTCGGTGCTGGTCGACATCGGTCGCGTGACCGACCTGTCGTACATCCGCGACGCCGGTGACCATGTGGCGATCGGTGCCCTCACCCGCCACCGCGACGTCGAGACGTCGACGCTGCTCGCCGAGCACGTCCCGCTGCTGTCGCACGCCGCCAGCCACGTCGGTGACCCCCAGGTCCGCCACCGCGGCACGATCGGCGGATCGATCGCCCACGCCGATCCGGCCTCCGATCTGCCCGCCACCACATTGGCGTTGGGCGCCACCTACATCGCCCAAGGCCCGAACGGCACTCGCGAGATCGCCGCTGCCGACTTCTACCAGGGGTTCCTCACCTCGTCGCTCGAGGCCGACGAGATGCTCACCGAGATCCGCGTGCCCAAGATGCAGGGTGCCGGGTGGAGCTTCCAGAAGTTCAACCGCCGCGCCCAGGACTGGGCGATCGTCGGCGTGGCAGCCTGGCGTCGCAACGGCGATTCGGGCGTGGCGTTGGTCAACATGGGTTCGGTGCCGGTGCTCGCCACCAGCGTCTCGGATGCGCTCAGCTCGGGCGCCTCGGTCGAGGATGCCGCCGCGCTCGCCGCCGCCGAGGCCGATCCGCAGGCCGACCTGAACGCCAGCGTCGAGTACCGCCAGCACCTCGCCAAGGTGCTCGTCAAGCGTGCCTTGACCGAAGCCGGCGCCTGACGCTCACAGCAGACCGGCCTCAGAGCAGACCGGTCTCACAGCAGCCCGGCCTCACAGCAGCCCGGAATAGTCGCCACCGTCGACGTGCAGTTGCACGCCGGTGGTGAAGCGCGCCTGAGATCCCGAGGTCCATGCCGGGGCAACGTACACTCGGGCGACGCAACCCGGCGACCGGCTCAGGTGAACCATGTCCGACCAGTACGACGAGATCGACCAGCGCTACCTCGACGCGATCGCCGACGCCGACACGTCGCCGTACTGGTACGAGGACCTCGACGAGCCCGAGTCCAACCCCACCCTCGTGCGGACCGAGTCATGCGACCTGTGCGTGGTCGGTGGCGGGTACACCGGGCTGTGGACGGCGATCATCGCCAAGGAGCGCGACCCGTCGCGTGACGTGGTCCTGATCGATGCCCACGAGTGCGGCTCGGCCGCCAGCGGCCGCAACGGCGGATTCATGGACGCCAGCCTCACCCACGGGGTCGGCAACGGAATGGCACGCTGGCCCGACGAGATCGAGATCCTCGAGGAGCTCGGCCGCCGCAACCTGAACGAGATCGAGGCGTCGATCAAGAAGTACGGGATCGACTGCGACTACGAGCGGACCGGCGTGATCGAGGTCGCCAACACGTTCCACCCCCCGTCGTACCTGTCGGAGGTGCGCCAGGAGTTCGAGCTGCTCAACCGGTTCGGCCACAGTGTCGAGTGGCTCGACGCCGAGGCGATGCAGGCTCAGGTCCACTCCCCGATCTACACCGGCGGGCTGTGGACCAAGGACAACTGCGCGATCGTGGATCCGGCACGGCTGGTCTGGGGACTGAAGGCCGCCGCCGAACGACTGGGCGTCCGCATCTACGAAGACACCAAGGCGACCGAGCTCAAGCGCGACGGGATCGGCGTGATGGTCACCACCCCGCTCGGGGCGATCCGGGCCGGGAAGGTGGCGCTCGGCACCAACGCCTTCAAGCCGGTGCTCAAACGCCTGAGCAGTTACATCGCCCCGGTGTACGACTACTGCATGGTGACCGAGCCGCTCACGCCCGAACAGATGGACTCGATCGGCTGGACGAACCGACAGGGGCTGTCGGATCTCGCCAACCAGTTCCACTACTACCGGCTCACCGAGGACAACCGGATCCTGTGGGGAGGGTACGACGCGATCTACTACTGGGGCGGCAAGATGTCGTCGGAGCTGGAGAGTCGCCCCGAGACCTGGGCCAAGCTGAGCCAACACTTCTTCGAGACGTTCCCGCAGCTGGAAGGCGTCAAGTTCACCCACATGTGGGGCGGTGTGATCGACACCTCGAGCCGCTTCACCGTGTTCTGGGGCCGGGCGATGAACAGTCGCGTCGGCTACGCACTCGGGTACACCGGGTTGGGCGTGGCGGCGTCACGCTTCGGAGCAGCGGTGATGCTGGACCAGCTGTACGGGCGACGCTCGCTCGCCACCCAGACCGAGTTCGTCAAGCAGCGCCCGCTGCCGTTCCCGCCCGAACCGTTCCGGTTCATCGGGATCCAGGCCACCAAGTGGAGCATGGACCGCGAGGACAAGACCGGCAAGCGCAACCTGTGGCTGCGCGGACTCGACAAGATGGGGCTCGGCTTCGACTCCTGAGGCGGGAGATCGATCACCGCACCGGTTCGAGCACGACCACCGGGATCGTCCGGTCGGTCTTGTCCTGGTAGCCGGCGTACCCGCGGTACCGCTGCGTGATCTGCGGCCACAGGTCGGCACGCTCGGCGTCGGTCACCGTGCGGGCCACCATCGCCTGGCGGCTGCCTCCCTGGTAGCGCACCGTCACCTGCGGGTTGGCGACGAGGTTGAGGTACCACGCCGGATGTTGGTCGTTGCCACCCTTCGATGCCACGATCACCAGCCCGTCACCGAGTTGCACAGGAGACGTCAGCATCACCGCGCGTGGGTCCCCGCTCTTGCGGCCGGTGGTCGTGAGTTCCAGCGACGGCATGCCCCCGGCGGTCCAGCCCAGCCGGCCACCCGTGAGCTTGATGGCACCTTTGTGGACGATGTTCATGAGCTTGAGCTGCAGGTCGCTGGGCACCATCCCGCTCAGCGTACGTGACGCGGCGAACGACGTGGGCCCGGGATGGCCACCCCGGCCACGGCGACCGGTAACGTCGCAGCGTGACACCGGCCGACGTCCATGCTGCACTCACCGAGCACGGGTACCTCCCCGACGAGGGCCTCACGACGGCGGTGTTCCTGGCCCTGCAGCTCCAGCGCCCGCTGCTGCTCGAGGGCGAGGCCGGCGTCGGCAAGACCGAACTCGCCAAGGTGTTGGCGGCCTGGACCGGCGGCGAACTGATCCGACTCCAGTGCTACGAGGGGATCGACGCCGCCCAAGCCGTGTACGACTGGGACTATGCCCGCCAGCTCCTGCACCTGCGAGCCGCCGAGGCGACGGGCGAGACCGCCGGCAGGTCCTCCGACGCGATCGAGGCCGACCTGTACCAGGAACGATTCCTCGTCAAGCGGGCCCTGCTGCGGGCGATCGCCCACGGCGACGGGCCCCCGCCGGTGCTGCTGATCGACGAGATCGATCGCGCCGACGACGAGTTCGAGGCGTACCTGCTCGAGGTGCTGAGCGACTTCCAGATCACGGTGCCCGAGCTCGGAGTGTTCCAGGCCGCCACTCCCCCGATCGTGATCCTCACGTCGAACCGAACCCGCGACGTGCACGACGCGCTCAAGCGTCGCTGCCTGTACCACTGGGTCGAGCATCCCGGGTTCGATCGCGAAGTGGCGATCGTGCGGCTGCGGGTGCCGGAATGCACCGAGGCAGCTCGCCCGCCAGGTCGCGGCCGCCGTCGAGACGATGCGCGACCTCAACCTCTACAAGCCGCCTGGCGTCGCCGAGACGATCGACTGGGCGACGGCGCTCGGTCGTCTCGGGGTCAGCCAACCTCGACGAGCACGCCGTGGCGACCACGCTCGGCACCGTGCTCAAGTACCGCGAGGACCACCAACGCGTCGAGCAGCACGGGTTGGCGACATCGTCAAGCAGGCCTTCGAGCGCGGCCTGCGCTGAATCGTCGGCGAGCACGATCATGGCCAGCACCCGCGACGCAGGTGAGATCGCCGTCGCCTTCACGCGGGTGCTGCGCGGCGCCGGGCTGACCGTGCCCACCAGCTCGACGATCGCGCTTCGCCGAAGCGCTCGGCCTGCGTCGGGATCGACGACCGCGACGCCACGTTCTGGGCCGGCCGGGCCACGCTCGTGCGGCGTCCCGAGGATCACGAGGTGTTCGACCGGGCGTTCGACGTGTTCTGGGAGCACGCCGTGCATCGCCGAGCCGGACGAGCAGCCGCGAGGAACCGCTCGACATCACGCTCGGCGATCGACGCCGGCGACGACGACGGCGACGCAGCCCGACGCGGCGCCGACCGTCCGACGACCCGACGATCGAGCTGCGGTTCAGCGCCACCGAGGTGCTGCGCCACAAGGACTTCGCCGACTACACCCCCGACGAACTGGTCGAGGCCCAGCAGCTGATGACCCGACTGCGGCTGGTCGGATCGCCGCGCCGATCGCTGCGCCTCACCGCCACCGACCGGCGCACGGCCCGCCCGGACCTGCGCCGCACGGTCCGGGCGGCGATGCGGTCGGGAGGCGAGCCGGTTCGCCGGCACTACCGCGCGGCCGAGCACCCGGCAGCGGCGGCTGGTGCTGCTGCTCGACGTGAGCGGCTCGATGGAGCCGTACGCCCGGGCGCTGATCCGGTTCGTGCATGCCGCCGTCGCCGGACGCCAGAAGGTCGAGGCGTTCGCACTCGGGACCCGGCTCACGCGGATCACCCGCGAGCTGTCGTCGCGCGACCCCGATCAGGCATTGCGCAGACGCCGCCGTTCGAGTGGTCGACTACGGCGGCGGTACACGGCTCGGCGACGGGCTGCGCATGTTCAACGACGAGTGGGGGCAGCGCGGCATGGCGCGCGGGGCGATCGTCGTGATCCTGTCCGACGGCTGGGACCGCGGCGACCCGGCCGTGCTCGGCCGAGCAGATGCAGCGGCTGCACCGCGTCGCCCACAAGGTGGTGTGGGTCAATCCGCTCAAGGTCACGCCGGGCTACGCGCCGCTGGCACGCGGGCATGGCGGCCGCCCTCCCCCACATCGACGCGTTCGTCGAGGGCCACTCGATCGACGCCATGGAGGAGCTCGCCCGCGTCGATCAGCGAGTGACGACACGGCGGGTCGGTCGGTGTCCGACCGGCGCGACCTACATTGGCGAGCCGTGGTCGACATCCCGTTCCGACACGGCACGCTCGACACGCCGATGCGGCGTGCCCGGATGGTGGCGCCCGACAAGGTCGGCGTGATCGACGGTGAGCGTCCGACTCACGTACCGCCAGCTCTCGGACCGGATCGACCGGCTGCGGGGCGGGTTGCTGTCGCTCGGGCTCCAGTCGGGCGATCGCGTCGCCGGTCTGGCGCTCAACTCGTTCCGGCACTTCGAGGCGTGGTCGGCGATCCCGACCGCCAACCTCGTGTTCAACGACCTCAACTTCCGGCTCGCCCTCGCCGAACTGGAGTTCATCGTCAACGACTCGGGCTCGGTCGTCCTGTGCGCCGACGCCACGCCACTGGGACACCGCCGTCGCAGCTGCTGCGAACGCTGCCCGTCACTGCGTCAGCTGGTCTGGATGGACGACGGCCCGTCACCCGACGGGTCCCGCACGTGGGACGAGCTCGCGGCACCACGACCCGGCGCCCGCGCCCGCACGATCTCGACGCCGACTGCGTCGCCGGCATCACCTACACGGGCGGCACGACCGGGCTGCCCAAGGGTGTCGATGCAGACCCACGGCAACCTGGTGGTCAACGCCAAGCACATGCTGTGGGCCAACCCGCTGTTCGACGACGACCGCTTCTTGCACCTCACCCCGATGTTCCATTCGGCGGGCGTCGCCGAACATGTACGCGCAGACGCTCGTGGCGGGCACGCACGTGATCTGCCCCGGGTTCGATCCCGACCTCGTCGGGCGCATGATCGAGGAGCACCGGATCACGGTCGTGCGTGCTCGTGCCGACGATGATCAACATGTTCCTCAACCATCCGGGCACCGCCGAGCGCGACCTGTCGTCGTGGCGGTTGTGCCTGTACGCCGCCTCGCCGATGCCCGTTGGCGCTGCTGCAGCGGGCGATGGCCGAGCTGCCGTGCGGCTTCATCGCAGGGCTACGGCATGACCGAGATGTGCCCGCACGTCGCGCAGCTCACGATCGAGGACCACGCTCGCGGCATGGCCGGCGACGACCCCGACGCCGCTCGGCGCTTGCGCAGCGCCGGACACGCCGTGCATCGGGCGTCGACGTCGAGATCCGCCGGCCGGACGGCTCGTTGTGCGAGATCGGCGAGGTCGGCGAGATCACCGTCCGCGGCCCGAACATGATGCCCGGCTACTGGAACCGTCCCGACGAGACCGCCAAGGCGTTCACCGCCGACGGCTGGTACCGCACCGGCGACCTGGCCTCGATCGACGACGGCGGGCTACATGTTCATCGTCGACCGCGCCAAGGACATGATCGTGTCGGGCGGCGAGAACGTGTACACGACCGAGGTCGAGAACGCGCTCGCCGGCCACCCGGCGGTGCTCGAGCTGGCGGTGTTCGGCGTGCCCCACGAGCAGTGGGGCGAGGCGGTGCACGCCGAGGTCGTGCTCAAGCCGGGCATCGACGGCACCGAGCGGGAGCTGATCGACCACTGCCGGCCGTCGATCGGCGGGCTACAAGGTGCCGCGGTCGATCGCGATCCGCGACGAGCCGCTCCCCAAGTCGGGCGCCGGCAAGATCCTCAAGCGCGACGTCCGCGCCCCGTACTGGGCACGACGCCGATCGCGTCCGTCTGACGAGTTGCGGCCTGACCCGGGCAGACTGCACGCATGAAGGAATTGCTCGACGATCTGGATCGCTGGCGCGAGGCGGGCAAGCGGGTGGCCGTCGCCCGCGTCGTCGACATCGAAGGGTCCGGGCCCCGCGATCCGGGCGCGGCGATGGCCGTGTCGGCCGAGGGTGAAGTGGTCGGCAGCGTGAGCGGCGGCTGTGTCGAAGGGGCGGTCGTCACCGAGGCGCTGGCGGTACTGGCCGGCGACCGGGCGCCCGGCGTCGTCACGTTCGGGTACAGCGACGACGACGCGTTCGCGGTCGGTCTCACCTGCGGCGGCACGATCCGGCTGTTCATCGAGGAGCTCGACTGGTGAGCCTGTTCCACGAGCTGGCGCGCCGACATCCGCGGCCAGCGACCCGGTGGCGCTCGCCACCGTGATCGACGGGTCCAGCGTCGCGGGCAAGCCACCTGCTCGTCACCGCCGAGGGTGCCTCCGGCTCGCTCGGCCACCCCGAACTCGACCGGGTCGTCCACCGCGACGCGTTGGCCGAGCTCGAGGCAGGTCGGTCCGGTGTTCGTCACTACGGCCCGGAGGGCCAGACCACACCCGAGGACCTGGTCGACACTCCGGTCGTGCAGCGTGTTCGTCGAGAGCTGGGCGCCGCCGCCCCAGATGTGGATCTTCGGCGCGGTCGACTTCACGGCCGCCCTCGCCAAGGTCGCCAAGGTGCTCGGCTACCGGGTCACGGTGTGTGACGCACGCGAGATCTTCGCCACCCGCCGCCGCTTCCCGATGGCCGACGAGGTGCGCGTCACGTGGCCGGGCCCGATGTTCGCCGAGCGCGGGCGAACAGCTCTCGGGTCGCGACGCGGTGTGCATCCTCACCCACGACCCCAAGTTCGACGTGCCGGCGGTCGCAGGGGCGTTGGCGACGCAAGGTCGGCTACATCGGCGTGATGGGGAGCCGTACGCACGCACGCCAACCGAGTGGAGCGGCTGGCCGAGGCGGGATCACCGACCTGGCCGACCTGGCTCGGCTGATGTCGCCGATCGGACTCGACATCGGCGCCCGGACGCCCGAGGAGACGGCGATCTCGATCTGCGCCGAGATCATCGCTCGGCGAACCGGACGGCAGTCACCGTCGCTGCGCGACGGAAGCGGCCCGATCCACCAGTGACATCGGCCGCTCAGGAGAACCCGTACAGCGTGCTGAACACCGGCCCGGCGGCGTCGATCGGCGGTTCGTCGACGACGATCTCGGTCGAGACCAGGTCGCCGAATTGCAGGGACCGGTCGAACAGGGAACGGACCTCGACGTCCTGACCCGACTGGGGCGAGTGCACCATCAGCCCGAGCCCGATGTACAAACTGATGTGGCCGGGGTAGTACACCAGGTCACCCGGTTCGGCCTGGAGCGGCTCGACTTCCTCCGACGCACGGAACTGATCACGGCTCGTCCGCGGCAGGGTGAGCCCAGCCCGCTCGAACGCGAACAGCATCAGGCCGGAGCAATCGAAGCCCTCGCCCTCGCTCGAGGCATTGGTGCGGTAGGGCACGCCGATCTGCGACATGGCTGCCATCATGGCGTGCTGCTTGTGGACGCCGACCGCGGACCATGCCTGCAACAGCTCCGATGCCTTGACCCCGACCCGGAACGCCACGGCGTTGGCGAGTTGCGACCGAGCCGCTGTGTAGGCCACGTAGTCAGGGATCAATCCGGTGCGTGTCCAGGTCTCGAGCGAAACGAGGGCGGTGCCGGCGGCCGAGGCGAGGTCGTCGGACGAGGCGCGCACGGCGGTGTTCGATGCCGAGGCGGTGCTCGTGGTGGCCAGCGAGACGCCACATCCGAGCGACGCCGCCACGATCGCCGAAGCCAGGCATCGCGACCATCGGGCAGGCCGGCGGCGGGGGGACGGTGTGGTCGGTGTGGACGGTGTGGTCGGCATCTGGGTCATTCGGAGCTCCAGCTCGTCGGGTCCGCCCGGCGAGGAGAAAGGCGAAGTTATCGTCACGCGATTGCAATCATCAACATGTTTGAAAATATTTCGACATCAAACCGCAACATCTTTGTTGACGCACAGGAGTCGGTCAAGCACTCAGTGTGTGAACTCCGCAGATCGCTGGATCACAATCGCCGCTCGTACCGGCGGTCGTTCATACTGACGACGTGCCGACGCCGCCCGCCCGAACCCCAGATGGCGCCGAAGGGGCGTCGCCGGCCGACCATCCGCCGACCGTCGCCGTCATCCTGGCGGCGGGCGCCGGGAGCCGATACGACGGCCGGACCCACAAGCTGTTGGCACGGCTGGGTGGGACCAGCATCGTCGAACGCTGTGTCGCCACCGCCCTCGCATCTGGCATCGGGCCGGTGGTCGTGGTGACCGGCAGCATCGACCTTGCTCCCGAGATCAGCGCCGGGCCGACCGTGTCGATCGTCCACAACCCCGAGTGGCGCGACGGGCAGGCGACGTCGTTGATGGCAGCGATCGACGTCGCCGAGCAGCTCGGAGCAGTGGCGATCGTGGTCGGGCTCGGTGACCAGCCGTTGATCACCGCCGACGCGTGGCGTGCGGTGGCGAACTCCACGGCAGCGATCGCCGTCGCCAGCTACGACGGGCTGGCGCGCAACCCGGTGCGGTTGCACCGATCCGTGTGGCCGCTGCTGGACCGAACCGGCGACGAAGGCGCGCGGACGTTGATTCGGCTACGCCCCGACCTCGTCGAGGCGGTACCCTGCACCGGGTCAGCGGCCGATGTCGACACGCGCGACGACTTGAAGAGCTTGGAGGAGCAACTGCGATGGCAGAGCAGATCGTCAACGAATTCACCGTGAACCGCCCGATCGAGGAGGCGTGGCCGATCATCTGCAACGTGGAGCTGATCGCCCCGTGCCTCCCAGGCGCCCAACTCGAAGAAATCGAGGGCGACATCTATCGCGGCAGGGTCAAGGTGAAGCTCGGAGCCGTGGCGACGCAGTTCAAGGGTGAGGCCCACTTCGTCGAGCGCGACGACGTCAACCACCGAGCCGAGCTCAAGGGCAAGGGACGCGACACCGGCGGGCGCGGCAACGCCGAGGCCGACATCGTCGCCGTGGCCGAAGCGCTCTCACCGACCAGCACCAAATGCACCGTGACCGCAGATCTGCACATCACCGGCAAGGTCGCCCAGTTCGGACGCGGCATCATGGGCGACGTCAGCAAGAAGCTGATCGATCAGTTCGCCGCCAACCTGAACACGATGCTCGACGAGCAGGGCACGCTGCCCGACGCATCCGAGGCGGCCGATGCCGCTGCCGATGCCACCCCTGTCGATGCCACTCCTGGCGAGGCCACGGCCGCCCCGGCCCCGGCGACCGACTCGCCCGTCGAGGCGCCCGCAGCCGATCGCACCCCGCCCACCGTGCGCAAGATCAACGGCCCCGCTGCCGAACCGGTCGACCTGGCCGGCATGGCCGGCCCGGCACTGCTCAAGCGGGCCGCCCCCGCCGTGGCCGTGTTGTTGCTGATCCTGTTGTTCCTGCGCCGCCGACGCTGATCGACGCTGGTCGTCCAGTCGGGAATGCTGGACCCTCCTCCACCCGGATCCATCGAGACCGTGCACTCCGAACCCACCGATGCCGACCGTCTCGTCGTACGCGAACTGCTCGGCCGCGAGCCGCGTAGCCGCTATCGCATCGCCGCCCGGAATGCGGCGGGCGGCTCCGAGCGTCCTGCTCAACGCCCCGCTGCTCGACGACGGCACCCCGATGCCGACTCGCTACTGGCTGGTCGACCCGGAACAGATCCGGCGTGATCGGTCAGCTCGAATCGATCGGCGGCGTCGATGCCGCCGAGGCGGCGGTCGACCCGTCGGCACTCGCCGACGCCCACGCCCGCTACGCCGCCGAGCGCGACGCCGAGATCCCCGACGACCACGTCGGGCCGCGACCGTACGGCGGCGTGGCGGGCACCCGCGATCGGGGTCAAGTGCCTGCATGCCCACTGGGCGTGGCATCTCGCCGGAGGCGACGACCCGGTCGGCCGAGTGGACCGCCGCCCAACTCGCCGGCACAGTCCCATCCGGCACTCGGCACCGATCCGGCCCGCAACGATCCGGCCCACAACGTCATGACGTTTCGAGTCGACGGCGAATCGTGCGCCGTCTCCACGCCGTGCGGGGCCACCGTCACACTGCCCTGGGGGCCGGTCAACCTGACTGCAGCATGGCTGGCCGAACACGACCCGCCGCATCCCGCCGCACTGACCAATGCACTCGGCACGGTCGACGACGAACTCGACGAACTCGAGCGCAGCGACCCGAGCGTGCTCGACGAACCGGAGGTCGTGGCTGGCCGGTGAGGCGGTCGCCGCGCTCGGCGCAGCTCGGAAGCCGGCCGCGCCGACCTCGACCGCACCACCCGCTTGCACCGCGCCGACGCCGAGGAGGTGTTCCGGCTCGTCGCCACCGAATCGCTCGGCGATCGGACCGGCAACCCTGGGTTACCGTCCGAGCATGTCGACACGATCGTCGCCACCTGCTGCATCGTGCTCGCCATCATGCGGCGATGGCAGCTCGACTCGGTCGGTCTGATCATCGAAGGCGTGACGCAACGACCGGAGGCCTGCTGATGCGCCATCCGTCCCACCTCGTTCGGCGCCCGCTCGCAACCCGCGCCTGTTCGGCCGCCGGGTGATGCTGCGGCCGCTCGAGCCGCACGATTTTGCCGCGTGGCGTGAGGTTCGGATCCGCAACGAGGACGTGGCTGCTGCCGTGGGAACCGCAGCGCCCGGCCGGCGCCGCCGACCCGACCCGGGACCGTGCCGCGTTCGAGGCCCGCTGCGCAGCGCCGCGACCGCGAGCGAGCCGGCCGACCACGCCTACCCGTTCGGGGTATTCGTCGACCAGCAGGTGATCGGCGAGGTCAACATCAACAACGTCACCCGCGGCGCCTTGCAGTCGGCCACGATCGGCTACTGGATCGACCGCGCACCACGCCGGCAACGGCTACATCGCCGAAAGCGGTGGCGGTGGTGATCGCGGTTCGCCTTCGAGCAGCTCCAGCTCCATCGGCTCGAGATCTGCATCGTGCCACGCAACGCCAACAGCCGGCGGGTCGTCGAGAAGCTCGACCTGCGATGCGAAGGCATCGCCGAGCGGTACTTGGAGATCGCCGGCGTGTGGGAGGACCACCTGCGATTCGCGATCACCGCCGAGGAATGGACCGCCCGGCGCTGATCGACGCTGATCGCGGCATGGATGACCGAATGAACGGCGTCGGTCGGGCCGGCGTCTACCCTCGCCGGCGAGCCGGAACGCCTCGGCCTTCGCCTGGCGCACCTCCGTGCGCCGCTTCCACATCTTGGTCTTCCAATGGCGGCGCCTCTGCACTGCTTGGCGACCTTGACCTTGGCGACCTCGGAGTCGTGGTGGTGCAACGGCTTCCATGCTGCGCCGGGTTCGTGCAGGTCTTCGGCTTCCAGACCGGCACTCACTTGATGCGCTACCTGATTGAGCTCGACATGGATGCGGTGCCGCTCGCCATGGGCGTGGGCACGCAGTTCCTGCTTCGGCGGCAACGGCACCTCTGCGGTGCGATGGCGCTGGCTCATGGCTACCTCCTTGTCGGTACCCCGGCCCCTGGATGACGGGGTTGTGTGATGTCGGTGGTGTAGCTCTCCCCTATGCAGGCAACCGTAGCCCACCACACGTGCACGCGGGCATGAGGCTTTGGTAACAATCGTGCGCGATTCGTCGCCCCTCGACGATCATGGCTTGCTCGAGATCGCGCCTTGAGCGCCGCGATCCGCTCCTCGAACCACGGCTGCTGCACCGTCCACAGCTGTGGCTCGAGCTCGCGAGCGACGGCCTCGGCGTGGTCGTCGATCGTCGCCATGTCGGCGATCGTCTGCTTGGCGATGATCGCCAGTTCACGCGGCGCCGACGCGGCGCCGGCGGCGAACGCCTGGGCGGCGTCGAGGAGTTGGTCGTCGTCGACGCAGCGGTACGACCAGGCCCGACCCGCTCGGCCTCGGCGCCGTCGAGCACCTGACCGAACACGACCGCCGCCATCGCCGCCTGCGGGCCGACGATCCGGCGCTGCATCCAGGTGTGGCCGCCGCCGGGGTGGAGACCGATCTGCAGGAACCGGGTGTCGAACCGGGCCCGTCGTGGCGGCGATCCGCACATCGCAGCCGAGCGCCAGGTTCATCCCGGCGCCGACCGCCGCGCCGTTGACCGCCGCCAGCGTGGGGAGCGGGCTGCGGGCGATCCGGAGGAAGCCCTCGTAGACGTTGGCGAGGCTTTCGCGGGTGGCGGCCTGCAGGTTGCCGAGGTCGGCACCGGCGCAGAACGCCGAGCCGGCGCCGGTGACCACGACCGCCCCGACCGACTCGTCGGCCTCGAAGCGCGTCCATGGCCGCCACGATCTCGGCCACCATCGGCGCCGTCAGCGTGTTGCGCGCGTCGGGTTGGTCGAGCGTCAGCCACCCGACGCCGTCGCGGATCTCGGTCTGCACCAGTGCCATGACGGTCCAGTCTGCGCCGGTCGCACGGCAATCCACGCAACAGACTGGCCGGCGGTTTGCTTCGACCGCCTCGACCCGTGCGGTAGCCTCGACGACGTTCATCGTGAACGTGAACAATCCACATCTGGTTCCCGTGAAGGGGGAGACATGATCAAGACGCAAGCGCATGCTTGCTGTCGGTCTCGTGCAGCGCTCGCTGGTACTCGCAGCCTGCGGCGACGACGACGAAACGCCGGCCGCCACCGAGGCACCGCTGGTACCGAGGCACCGGCTGCCACCGAGGCACCTGCTGGTACGGAGGCACCAGCTGCCACCGAGGCACCGGCCGCCACCGAGGCACCCGCTGCCACCGAGGCACCGGCCGCCACCGAGGCACCTGCCGGGAGGCTCGACGGTCGGCCTGCTGTTCGACCTCACCGGCCGTGGCGACAAGTCGTTCAACGACTCCGCCGCCGCCGGCATCGACAAGGCCGAAGGCCGAATTCGGCATCACTGCCCAGCGAGTCGGCACCGACGGGCGACGACGACCGCGTGCCCGCGCCTCGAGCTTGATGGCCGAGGACGGCCGACCTCGTGATCGGCGTCGGCTTCCTGTGGGCCGGCGCGATCGCCGCCGGCGCCGCCGCCAACCCCGACACGCATTTCGCGATCGTCGACTCGATGGTCGACAGCTTCGACAACGCCACGCCGGACGACAGCCCGACGACGTGCCGCTGACCAACGTCGCCAGCCTGGTGTTCGCCGAGGAGCAGGGCTCGTACCTGGTCGGCGCCGCCGCTGCGCTCACCAGCGACGACCGGCAAGATCGGCTTCATCGGTGGCGTCGAGTTCGACCTCATCAAGAAGTTCGAGGCCGGCTACATCGCCGGTGCCAAGCCGATCAACCCCGACATCGTGATCCTGTCGCAGTACGTCAGCCAGCCGCCGGACTTCACCGGCTTCAACGACGCCGCCGCCGGCAAGGAAATCGCCGGCCGGCATGTACGCCGAGGGCGCCGACATCGTCTACCCCGCCGCCGGCCTGTCCGGGCTCGGCGTGTTCGAGGCCGCCAACGAAGCCGGCGCACCCGGCGAGATGTGGGCGATCGGCGTCGACTCCGACCAGTACCACACGGCCGCCCCGACGGTGCAGCCGTACATCCTGACCTCGATGCTCAAGCGTGTCGACATCGCCGTGTACGAGACGATCAAGGCCGAGGTCGACGGCACGTTCGCCGGCTGGCGATCCAGGTCTTCGACCTCGCCGCGACGGCGTCGGCTACGCGACGTCGGGCGACTTCCTGTCGGCCGATGTCGATCGCCCAGCTCGAGGAGTTCAAGGCCAAGATCATCGTCGGGCGAAATCGTCGTCCCGACCGATCCGGCCGCAGCCTGATCATCGGCAACACGTACGTCTGATCGGTCGCGTCGCCTGACGACGAGCTGCGATCCGACCATGATGCTGCGAGAGGCCCGGCCGTACGGCCGGGCCTCTGCGCGTCCGGCGATTCGCGTCGGGCCTCTGTCGCCTCGGCCCGATCGGCTAGAACATGGCGCAATGTCTGACACGCTGGTGCAGTCGGGGGTCGACGCAGCGATCGCGATCGAACTTCGCGACATCGTCAAACGTTTCCCCGGGGTGGTCGCCAACGACGGCGTCAACCTCACCGTTCGGTCCGGCTCGATCCACGCCATCGTCGGCGAGAACGGGGCCGGCAAGTCGACGTTGATGAAGACGCTGTACGGCGCCCACCGACCCGACGAGGGCACCATACGCGTGAACGGCGTGGAACAGGCACTTCAAGTCGCCCCGCGACGCGATCGCGGCCGGGATCGGCATGGTGTTCCAGCACTTCCAGTTGGCCGACAACCTGACGGTGTGGGAGAACATCGTGCTCGGCGACGAACCGGGCACGAGGTGGCGGCTCGGCTTCGCGCAAGGCCCGCACGGCAATTCGCGAGCTCGGCGACCGGTACGGCCTCGACGTCGACCCCGACGCGCTGGTCGGCGACCTCGGTGTGGGCCAGAAGCAGCGCGTCGAGATCCTCAAGGTGCTGTATCGCGGCGCCAAGATCATCATCCTCGACGAGCCGACCGCCGTGCTCGTACCGCAGGAGGTCGACGAGTTGTTCGCCTCGCTCGCGCGAACTCACCGCCGCCGGGGCGACGGCGATCTTCATCTCCCACAAGCTCGACGAGGTGCTCGCCCACGCCGACGCGATCACCGTGATCCGGGCCGGCAAGACCGTCGGCGAGGTGCCCGACCCGTCCACGGTCACGGCACACGACCTGGCCGAGATGATGGTCGGCAGCGAACTGCCCTCGCCCGCGACGCGCGAGAGCACGGTCACGGACGAGGTCGCGCTCGAGGTCCGTCGGGATCCTCGTCGACGGCGTCGCCACTGCCGGAACCGTGGCGGTGCGGCTGCTCGACGACGTGTCGATCACGATCCATCGCGGCGAGGTCGTCGGCATCGCCGGCGTGGAAGGCAACGGCCAGTCCGAATTGGTCGCACGCCGTGCTCGGCCTGATCAAACCCGACGCCGGAACCGTCGCACTGTTCGGTGCCGACATCACCCACGCCGGCACCGGCGACCGACGCGCATCCGGCATCGGCTACATCCCGGAAGACCGCCAGAAGGAAGGCATGATCCTGCCGTTGCCGCTGTGGGAGAACTGCGTACTCGGTCACCAGAACGAACAGCCGTACGGCGACGGTCACTGGATCGACAAAGCGGGTGCGCTCAAACGCACGGAGCAGATCATCCGCGACTTCGACGTCCGCACGCCGTCGGCCACGGTGCCGGCGCTCACCCTGTCGGGAGGCAACCAACAGAAGCTGATCGTCGGCCGCGAGATGACCGCCGCCCCCAAGGTCTTGATCGCCTCGCACCCGACGCGTGGGATCGACGTCGGGGCCCAGGCGTCGATCTGGGACGTCATCCGAGACGCTCGGGCAGCCGGTCTCGGCGTGCTGCTGATCTCGGCCGACCTGGAAGAGCTGATCGGTCTGTCCGACACGCTGCACGTGCTGTTCCGCGGCAAGATCGCCGCCACGCTCGACCCGGCCACCGTGACCCCTCAGATCCTCGGCCAGTACATGACCGGCGCCGCCTCGGCAGGAGCACACCGATGAACGATTCGACCTCAGCCCCCGCCGTCCCGGCCCCCGGCATCGCCCACCGCCTGCTGACCAGGCTCGGCCCCAACACCGCCGCCCCCCTGATCGCCGCCGCCGTGGCGATCGTGGTCTCCAGCATCACACTGCTGCTGGGCGGGCACAGCCCGATCACGGCGTTCAGCGAGATGGGCAAGGTGCTCAAGTCGGTCGACTCGCTGATCCTGATCATCAACCGCGCATCGTGGTACTACGTCGCCGGCGTCGCCGTGGCGATCGGGTTCAAGATGGGGTTGTTCAACATCGGCGCCGACGGCCAGTTCCGACTGGGCGCCCTGTTCGCCGCCTACTACGGGTCCAAGCTGCACCTGTGGCGGCCGCTCCACATCCTCGCCGTGATCGCCATCGCCATGTCGGTGGGGGCGCTCTGGGCGATGATCCCGGGCATCTTGAAGATCACCCGCGGCGTCAACGAGGTGATCTCCACGATCATGCTCAACTTCGTTGCCACCGGCATCACAGCGTGGTTGCTGGCCGACCACTTCCGGTTCAAGACCAGCAGCACCGAGCTGATCTCGGCCACCAAGCCGATCCCGCCCAACGGACGGATCGGTTCGCTGAACGGAATCCTCGGGGCGATCGGCATCCATTTCAACAAGGGAGTCAACCTGCAAGGGTTCATCGTGATCGCGATCGTGGTCGGCATCGCCTACTACATCCTGCTGTTCCGCAGCCGCTACGGCTTCGAGTTGCGGGCGTCGGGGATCAACCCCGAGGCGGCTCGCTCCGCCGGCGTCAACCCGAAACGGATGATCCTGATCACGATCATGCTGTCGGGCGCCGTCGCCGGCTTGGTGGCGATCGGCCCGCTACTGGCCGACCCGACACACTGGAAGTACAGCGATCAGTTCCCGTTCACGCTGGCCTTCACCGGATTGTCGATGGCCCTGCTCGGCCGCAACCATCCGGTCGGGATCGCCTTCGCCGGGATCGTGTGGGCCGGCATCGAACGTGCGACCCAGCCGCTGACGCAGCGCGGCATCCCGCAGGAGATCGGGCGCATCCTGCAGGGTTCGTTCCTGCTGGCGGCGGTGATCGCCTTCGAGGTGATGCAGCGCCGGGCCCAGCGCCAGGCCGTGCAAGAAGCCGCCGCCCAGGCGATCACCCGAAGTGCCAACGCCGAGCCCCAGGGGGTTTCGTCATGACCGCGCCGCTCGCCACCGACACGGCACCGCCCGTGCCCGACGTCATCCCGAACTGGCACGAAGGACGCAACCTGGCGCTCCTGCTCACGGTGATGGGCGTGGTGCTGGTCTCGTTGGCCCGCACGATCGGCGACGCCGAACGCCTGACCTCGTCCAACACCGTCGGAGTGGGGTTGCGACTGGCGATCCCGATCGCCTTGGCCGGTATCGGCGGCCTGTTCGCCGAACGTTCCGGCACGGTCAACATTGGCCTCGAAGGCATGATGGTGATGGGCACCGTGATGGCGGGCTACTTCGGGTGGCACTACGGCCCGGTCGTCGCACTGATCGCAGCGGCGATCGGCGGGCTGCTGGGCGGGCTGCTGATGTCGCTCGCCACGACCACGTTCGGGGTCAACCAGATCATCGCCGGGTTCGCCATCAACATCATCGGACCGGGAGTAGCCAGGTTCCTTGCCAACACCTGGTTCACCACCCCCGAGGCCGTCGCCAAGGGTGGTTCGATCAGCAACAGCCCCCCGATCGACGGCAAGTTCCCGAGGGTCTCGCTCCCGCTCCTGTCCGATCAAGCCGACCTGCTCGGCCGCCTCGAGAAGAAGGGTTGGTTCATCCTCAGCGACCTGGCCGGCGTACTTCGCGGTCTGACCGCCGACGTGCAACTCGACACCCTGATCAGCCTCGCCTTGATCGCGCTCGGTGCCTACGTCGTGTGGCAGACGCCGTTCGGGCTGCGCTTGCGCTCGGCGGGCGAGAAGCCGTCAGCAGCGGAGTCACTCGGCGTGTCGGTGATCAAGATGCGGTACTACGGGATGGCCATCTCCGGTGCGTTCGCCGGGATGGGCGGCGCCGTGTGGGCATTCGCCGGCGCCAACCGGTACCAGGAGGGCCAGACCGTCGGCAGTGGCTTCCTCGGCCTGGCCGCGTTGGTGTTCGGCAACTGGAAGTTCGCCGGCGTGTTGGCCGGCGCCGGAGTGTTCGGATACGCCCAGGGCATCGCCTACCAGCTCACGGCCAGCTCGCTCGTGCGGGGCATGATCCTCGGCGCAGCGATGGCGCTCACGATCGTGGCGGCGATGTCGTTCGCCAAACGTAACGTCCGCTCTGGTGCGATCTCGCTGGCGATCGCCGCCGTGGCGCTGTTCACGTTCCTGAAGGTCAAAGAGGTCAACAACCAGTTCGTCTACATCACGCCCTACGTGGTGACGCTGGTGGTCGTGACGATCTTCTCGAAGCGACTGCGACCGCCGGCCGCCGAGGGCATCCCGTACTTCAAGGGCCAACAGCTCTGAACGAGCGCCGCCGATGACGCCGGCCGAAGCGGTGGCGACGCCCAAGTCGCTGCTCCACGACCATCTCGACGGCGGGCTGCGGGTCGCCACGGTGATCGAGCTGGCCGATGCGATCGGCTGGCGGCTCCCCCACCACGAACCCGAGCCGCTTCAGCAGTGGTTCACAGCCGGTGCTGCCACCAAGGACCTGCTGCAATACCTCGCCACGTTCGAGCACACGCTGGCCGTGATGCAGACCAGCGAGCACATCGAGCGCGTCGCCTACGAGTGCGCGATCGACCTCGCAGCCGACGGCGTGCGATACGCCGAGGTGCGCTTCGCTCCTGAACTGCACCAGCAAGGCGGGCTGGCGCTGGACGAGGTGGTCGCCGCCGTGACCCACGGATTCCGGCGCGGCGAACGCCACGCGTCGGCAGGGGGCCGACCGATCGACGTGTTCGCGATCCTGTGCGCGATGCGCACCGAACACCGGTCGCTCGAGATCGCCCAGTTGGTCGACCGGCTGCGTGAGCGTGACGACAAGGTGGTCGGTTTCGATCTGGCGGGCGCCGAAACCGGGTGGCCGCCGTCGTTGCACGCCGAGGCGCTCGAGTTCGCCCGGCGCCATCACCTGAACGTCACGATCCACGCCTCCGAACCACCCGACCTGGAGCTGATCGACGACGCCTTGGCGCACGGCGCCCACCGGATCGGCCACGGTGTCCGGCTCCGGGCCGACCTCATGATCGAGGACGGCCAGGTCACGAGGATCGGCCCGCTCGCCAGGTTCGTGCTGGACCACCAGATCCCGCTCGAGATGGCACCGTCCTGTCACGTCCAGGTCGGCGCGGTCCCCGACATCGGCTCGCACCCGATCGGGCCGATGCTGCGAGCCGGTTTCAACGTGAGCGTCAACACCGACAACCGGCTGATGAGCAACGTCACGCCCTCCTCGGAGCTGCGAACCGTTGCCGATGTGTTCGGGCTCTCCCACTCCGAGGTCACGCAACTGGTCACCAACGGCGTGATGGCCGGCTTCGCGCCGATCGAACTCCGGCGCCGGATCGTGGCCGATCTCAGCCCGACATCTCGCTGACGGCCTGAACCTCGATCCCGCCTCGCGGACGCTGGGTGAGGGTGACCTTCACACGGCTGGGGCGAGCCGTCTGCATGATCTCGCCGGCGATCTCGGCGGCCAACGCCTCGGCGAAGACCGCCCGATCGCGGAACCCCCAGAGGTACAACTTCAGACTCTTCGACTCGACGCACCACTGGCTGGGCACATACTCGATGACGACGGTCGACAGGTCGGGCTGCTCGGTCACCGGACACATCGACGTCAACTCGTCGTTGGTGAACCGGACGAGGCTGACGTGCTCGGGCGCCGGGAACACCTCGACGTGGTCGATCGCGTGGCGAACGGTGCTGCCCAACACGGTCAATCGGTCCAGTTCGTCGGCCATCGGGCCAGGATAGGGAGCATCGCGCGCATCGACGCCCGTCGTCGGCGGAGCGGCATCCTGCCGAACTCCATTACGCTCGGTCGTGTGCTCAGCCCGTCGCAGATCCAGGACTATCACCGCGACGGATTCCTGGCGATCGAGGGCTTCACGTCATCGAGCGACTGTGCCGATCTGCGCCGCAGGGCGATCGATCTGGTCGAGGACTGGGAACCGAGCGCTGCCCACACCGTGTTCACCACCGACGAGCAGGACCGTGTCAGCAATCACGAGTTCCTGTCGAGTGGTGCTGCCACGTGGTGCTTCTTCGAACATGAGGCGTTCGACGAGGGCGGCTCGCTGCGCCAGCCGAAGCACTTGAGCATCAACAAGATCGGTCATGCCATGCACGACCTCGACCCGGTGTTCGAACGCTTCACGTACACCCCTCAGTTGGCAGCGGTGGCGCACGACATCGGCCTCGTCGACCCGCTCGCCCTGCAGAGCATGTACATCTTCAAGCAACCCTCGATCGGCGGTGAGGTCGCTTGCCACCAGGACGCTACGTTCCTGTCGACCGATCCCGTGACCGTGACCGGTTTCTGGTTCGCGATCGAGGACGCCACCCTGGACAACGGATGCCTGTGGGTCGCCCCTGGCGGCCATCGCACAGCCGGGTTGCGGCAGGAGTTCCGGCGCGCCGGCCGCATGACCGATCACGACGGCACCGAGTTCGTCACGCTCGACACCACACCGCTCCCGGCTGCCCCCGACGATCTGGTGGCGCTGCCGGTATCCGCCGGCACGCTCGTGGTCCTCCACGGTCTCCTGCCGCACTGGAGCGGACCCAACCGCTCGCCGGTCAGCCGCCACGCCTACTCGGTCCATTGCATCTCCCAAGCCGCCGCCTACCCGGCGTGGAACTGGCTGCAACGACCGTCCACGATGCCGCTTCGACGGCTCGACCATGTGGCCGCCGCACGCCGGCAGCCAGCCCTGACCGACCAACTGACAAGGAGCCTGCGGTGACGACCGACGCCATGATCAAGCGAGCACCGAAGGTCTTGCTGCACGACCACCTCGACGGTGGCCTCAGGCCGGCGACGGTGATCGAGATGGCCGCCGAGTACGGGTACGCCAATCTGCCGACCACCGACGTCGACGACTTGTCGGTGTGGTTCAACCGGGGCGCCAAACGCAACGACCTCGTGTTGTATCTCGAGACGTTCGCCCACACGGTCGGCGTCATGCAGCACAAGGACGCGATCGAGCGTGCCGCCGCCGAGTGCGCAGCCGACCTTGCCGCCGACGGGGTCGTCTACGCCGAGGTGCGGTTCGCCCCCGAACTCCACATCGAGGCCGGCCTCACGCTGCAAGAGGTCCTCGATGCCGTGCTGACCGGCTTCGAGCGTGGCTCGGCCGGGACCGACCTCACGATCTACACGATCTGTTCGGCGATGCGTACCGCTGCCCAGAGCCTGGAGATCGCCAAGCTGGCGGTCGCCAATCGCGACCGAGGGGTGGTCGGGTACGACATCGCGGGTGCGGAGGCGGGGTATCCCCCGACGCGGCACCTGGACGCGTTCCAGTACGTGATGCGGGAGAACTTCCACTCCACGATCCACGCCGGCGAGGCATTCGGCCTGCCGTCGATCTGGGAGGCGCTGCAGTACTGCGGAGCAGCACGGCTGGGCCACGGGGTGCGGATCGTCGACGACATCTCCGGCCCGATCGGTGAGGAGCAATTGGGTCGCCTGGCGTCCTACGTGCGAGACCGCCGCGTGTGCCTCGAACTGTGCCCGACCTCCAACGTCAACACCGGCGTGGTCGGCTCGATCGCCGAGCATCCGATCGGCATGCTGCGACGGCTGCGCTTCCGTGTCACCGTCAACACCGACAACCGGCTGATGAGCAACACCTGGATGAGCAAGGAGATGGGCAAGCTGCGCGACGCCTTCGGGTGGGGTTTGACCGACTTCGAGTGGCTCACGATCAACGCCATGAAGTCGGCATTCGCGCCGTTCCCGGAGCGTCTGCGGATCATCAACGGGTTGATCAAACCGCGCTACGCGCTGCTCAACGCCGAGCAGTCGCTCGGCAGCATCTGACCGCTCCGGCTGCGGCGCGGCGACGCACGGCGACCCCGGCCGATCCAGAGCGCGCCAGTAGCATGGCGCCGTGCCCGTCACCGTCACGCTCGTCGATCACCCGCTCGTCGCCGACTCGCTCGCCCGGATCCGCGACCGCGACACCCCCAACCCCGAGTTCCGCACCAACCTGGAACGGATCGGCACCCTGCTGCTGGCCGAGGCGACCCGGTCGCTGAGGACGTTCGACACCACGGTCGAGACCCCGATCACCACCGCACCCGCACGACGACTGGCGGTGCAGCCGGTGATCGTGCCGATCCTGCGTGCCGGGCTGGGATTCGTGCACGCCGCCCAGGAGCTGATGCCGGCTGCCGACATCGGCTTCATCGGGATCTCGCGCGACGAGGAGACCCACCAACCCAAGCCGTACGTCAACAAGCTGCCCGAGACGTTGGCCGGGCGGCCGGTGATCGTGATCGACCCGATGTTGGCCACCGGCGGCTCGTTGGTGCACACGATCGCCCTGCTCGTCGAGCGCGGCGCCCCTGGCCCGATCACCGTGGTGTGCGCCCTGGCGGCCCCCGAAGGCATCCAACGCCTCCGCGACGAGCATCTCGACCTACACGTGATCACCGCCGCGATCGACGACCACCTGAACGAGCACGCCTTCATCGTGCCGGGTCTCGGCGACGCAGGCGACCGCCAATTCGGCAGCGGCAACTGAACAGATCGTCGTGACTGACTCCGACCCGCCCGCCGGGACGGCCACCACCGACCGCACGCCGGTTCGCCCGGCGTGGCGTGCCGTGATCGACCGGTTCGGCGCCGCCGCGCTGCTGGCGATCGTGGTCGGGGCGATCGCCGCCATGATGTACGCCGCACGCCGTCAGGGACACTGGTGGGGCGACGACTGGGCCTTGTACCTGCGCCAGGCCGAAGGCCTGTTGCACGGGCACCCGAACCGTGTGCTGACCGAGAACGAGTTCACGGTGACGGCCTCCGATGGGGCGGAGTTCAGCCCGCCGTTGTATCCGTGGGGGTATCCGATCCTGCTCGCCCCGTTCGTGGCGGTGGTGGGTACGGATGTGGATCGGTTGATGGTGGTCGGTGTGTTGGGCGCCTGTGTGTTCGCCTGCTGCTGGTTCTGGCTGGCGCGACACCGGATCGGCTACTGGCCGGCGCTGATCGGCGCCGTGGCGGCAACCACCACGCCGTTGTTGTTCAGTTGGGGTGAGTTGATCCAGTCGGAGTGGCCATTCCTCGCCGCCGTGGGTGTCGGGCTGGTGCTGGTCGAGTCGGCCGTCCGGCGTGACGCCCTGATCGGCGATGGCGCACGCACCGCACGGCTCGTCGGGTTGGGGCTGATCGCCTGCCTGACCTTCTCCGTACGCCGGGAAGGCTTGGCGATGCTGGCGGCGATCGGCGGTGCGCAACTCGCTGCGCTCTGGATCCACGGCCTGCCGATCGGCCAGGTGCGCCAGAAGTGGGGACGGCTGGCGCTCCGACTGGCGACGCCGTACGTCGCGTTCGCCGCCGCCGCGCTCGCCCTGCAGGTGACGCTCCCCAGCACGGTGGTCCCCCACTACCGGGGCAACAGCGTGCTGAACGGCTGGCGCATGAGGGGCCGCCTGATGCACAACCTGGCTCAGATCACCGGGTTGCAGCGCGAGTGGGACCACGACCCGATGGTGCTCGGATCGTCGCGGCTGGGCTACGTCGCGCTGGTGACCCTGTTCGTGCTGGCGTTGGCGGGTGCCGTCTACGGCTCGATCCGGTGCCGGCATCGCGATCTGCACCTCGTCACCTACGCGATCGCTGCATATCTGATCGGCGGCACCGCTCGCTCTCCCGTCAACCGGTACATGAGCACCGTCGGCGTGACACTCACGCTGTTGGCGACGGGGTTCGTGTACACGATCGTGCGGCGTTGGTCGCGTCCGATGGTCGCCGGCATCGTCGTGGCGCTGCCGTTGCTCGGGATTGTCGCCGGCAACATGGCGAACATCCACCTGCGAATCGAGGCGGCCGACCGCATGCGCGCCACCGGCGGGGTCGAGTGGGGTCCCACCCATCCTGCGGCGATCGAGATGTTCGAGCAGGTCGAGGCGCTCACATCGCCCAACCAGATCGTCGCCTCTCCGAAAGCGCGGGCGATGGTGCTCGAGACCGGGCGGCCGTCGATCCAGGTCGACGAGTACCGCCCGATCCCTCCCGACGTCGACATCGCCCTGATCGTCGCCGAGCGCAACACCAAGGTCGCCACCACCTTGCTGAAGGACCCCGACCACTACGAGGTGGTGTGGTCGAACCTGCGGTTCTATCTGTTCGAACCGGTGTGAGCGTCAGCCCAGCAGCGCAGCGAGGGCGGCGACGTACGGTGCCGGATCCTCGTCCACGGCTTCGCCGTAGAGCTTGACCTTCGGCTCGGTCCCGCTCGGCCTGATCTGGACTCGCACGCCGCCTTCCAACTCGAACCGCAACAGGTCGGCTTGCGGATACTCCTCCACCGATTCCACGGCGCGCCCACCGATCTGTGTCGGCGGATCGGCCTGCAGCGCCCGCACCTTGGCGGCTGCGTCGACCGGGCTCATTCGGATCGACGCGTCGGCGAGCATGTGCCGGCCGAAACGGGCGGCGATGTCGTCCAGCCACTCCTGCAGCGTGCGACCCTCGGCGACGGCGACAGCGGCGATCTCGGCGAAGAGCACGGCGGCCGAGATCCCGTCCTTGTCGAGCGGACGCTGCGCCACGAGATAACCGAGCGCTTGTTCGTAGCCGAGCACGAACTCGAGTTCGGGGTGGTCGAGCACCTTGCGCCCGATCCACTTGAAGCCGGTGAAGGTCTCGGCCGAGTGCACACCGTCGTGGCGCGCCATCTTCGACAGCAGTGCCGACGACACCAACGTCGTGATCACCAGGCGGTCGGCGCCGCTGCCCTGGCTCAGCAGGTAGTCGGCGAACAGCCACCCGATCTCGTCGCCGCCCAACCGACGCCACGACCCGTCGGCCTGCGGGATCGCGGCTCCGAGCCGATCGGCGTCAGGGTCGTTGGCGATCGCCACCTGCGCATCGACCTGGGCGGCCAGCGCCAACAGGAGATCCATCGCTCCCGGCTCCTCCGGGTTGGGAAACGCCACGGTCGGGAACGTGCCGTCCGGCTCGAACTGTTCGGCGACCACGTGCGGGGCCGGCAGCCCGGCGCGTTCGAAGGCGCGCTGCAGGACCCGGCCACCGACACCGTGCATGGGCGAGTAGGCCACGCTCACGCCGGCCACGTCGGGCCGGCGCCGAACCGACGGGATCGCCGACAGATATGCCTCGATCAGCGCGTCGCCGACGGAGGTGATCAGTTCGTCCTCGATCGGTGCCAGTTCGACAGCGGTCGGATCGACGGCGTCGATCCGGGCCGAGATCCCCGAATCGTGGGGCGGGACGATCTGGCAACCATCGCCGAGGTACACCTTGTACCCATTGTCGGCGGGTGGGTTGTGCGACGCCGTGACCACCACCCCAGCCGCCGCGTCGAGCTCGGTGATCGACCACGCCAGCACCGGGGTGGGGACCATCTGGTCGAAGAGCATCGCCCGGATCCCGTGGGCTGCCATCACCCGTGCGGTGTCAGCGGCGAACACGTCGCTCTTGCGTCGGGCATCGAACCCGATCACCACGCCCCGCCGCCGAGCAGCTGGATCGGTGTCGAGCAGATAGCGCGCCAACCCGGCCGCCGCCTGTTGGACCACCAGGCGGTTCATCCGCAGCGGCCCGGCTCCGACAGCGGCCCGCAGGCCTGCCGTGCCGAACTGCAAGCGGCCGGAGAACCGCGCCGCCAACGCGTCGGTCGGACCATCGATCAACGCCTGCAGTTCGGTGGCGATGTCGGCGTCCGGTTCGGCAGCGAGCCAGGCGTGAGCGGTGTCGACGGGAGCGCGATCCATCACCTCAGCGTAGGCGCCTCTGCAGACCTGCTCGGCACCGACCCGTCAGATCAACGTGCGCAGCTCGACCAGCGGCCGTGGCCCGACGTGACTGATCACTTCGGCGGCAGCGATCGATCCGAACATGCCGGAGTCGGCCAGCGAGTGACCGTGCGTGAGCCCGTACAGGAAACCTGCCGCGTACAGGTCACCGGCTCCGGTGGTGTCGATCACCTTGCGGACCGGAACCACGGGCACCTCGATCATCTCGTCCGGGGTCACCACGATCGAGCCCTTTGCCCCGATCGTGACCGCCGCAAGCGGACAATGCCGGCGCAACGCGGCGATCGCCTCGTCGAACGAATCGGTCTGGTAGAGCGCCATGAGTTCGGCCTCGTTGCCGAACAACAGGTCGACCTCGTCATCCACCAGGGACAGGAAATCGTCGCGGTGGCGGTCGACGCAGAACGAGTCGGACAGTGTGAGCGAGACCACATGGCCGGCCTCGTGAGCGATCGCCGCTGCGTGCCGGAACGCCTGCTTGGCCTCGGGACGGTCGTACAGGTATCCCTCCATGTAGAGCACCCGGCCGTCGGCGACGGCGACATCGTCCACATCGACCGGCGTCAACAGGCTGGAGGCCCCGAGATACGTGTTCATCGTGCGCTCGGCATCCGGCGTGACCACGATGATGCAGCGCCCGGTGGGCACGTCGTTGTCGTAGGCGCCCGGGCGGAACTGCACACCGACCGCCAGCATGTCGTGCCCGAAGACGCGACCCAGCTCGTCGTCGTTGACCTTGCCGATGTACGCCGCACGGCCGCCGTAGCTGGCCACCCCGCACATCGTGTTGGCCGCCGAGCCCCCACTCATCTCGACCGCCGAACCGAGCGCCTGGTAGAGCTGCATGGCGCGCTCGGTGTCGATCAGGTCCATCCACCCCTTGACCAGGCCGTGTTCCTCGATGAACGAGTCGGGGGCGTGCGAAATCACGTCCACGAGCGCGTTCCCGATGCCGACCACGTCGTACCTGGCGGCGGTGGCGAGCATCTGTTCGAGACCGGTTGTCACGGGCGGCACGTTAGCCCGACCGGCTCTCCCGTCGATGGACGGCGTTCGCCACCACGCCACGCTCGACGGTGCGTGCCGGCGCGAGCCGGCCGATCGAAGGTCCCGCGGCGGGGCCTGCGCCGGGCTGGTTACGATCCCCCCATGGCTCTCACCGACGCGGCAGCGATCGACCGGCTCGACCCGTACCGCCTTCCGCGCCACACCGCACCCAGCCGGTACGAGGTGGCGCTGACCCCCGACATCGGATCGGCCTCGTTCGCCGGGAGGGTTTCGATCGACCTGGTGACCGTCGAGCAGGCCGACTTCCTGGTGATCAACTCGATCGAGCTCGAGATCGACGAATGTCTGCTCGACGGCGACTCGGTTCCCTACCAGTTGGAACCCACGACCGAGCGTCTGGTGGTCACACCGAGCGCCGGAGTCGTCGCCGGTGAGCACCAGCTCACGATCTCGTTCCGCGGCATCCTCAACGATCAGCTGCGCGGGTGGTACCGCAGCACCTACCGGGACGCCGACGGCGCGCAGCACGTGATCGCCACCTCGCAGATGCAATCGACCGACTGCCGGCGCGTCTTCCCGTGCTGGGACGAACCCGACTTCAAGGCCGTGTTCGGCATCACGTTGGTGATCGAACCGGCCCACCTGGCGGTGTCGAACGGTCCCGAGATCGAACGCATTCAGCGACCCGACGGGCGGGTGGCCGTGCGGTTTGCCGACACGATGCCGATGAGCTCGTACCTCGTGGCGGTCGTGGTCGGGCCATTGGAAGCCACCGACTGGATCGACGTCGACGGCATCCCGATGCGCATCGTCCACGTCCCCGGCAACAGCCATCTCACCGATTTCGGCCTCGACGTGGGTGCCTTCTGCGTGCGTTGGTTCCAGCGCTACTACGACATTGCCTACCCCAGCGACAAGGTCGACATGCTGGCGCTCCCCGACTTCGCCGCCGGAGCGATGGAGAACCTCGGCTGCATCACGTTCCGCGAGAACCTGCTGCTCGTGGACCCTGCCACAGCCACCCAGGCCGAGCGCGAGTTGGTCGCCGACGTGATCGCCCACGAGCTGGCGCATATGTGGTTCGGCGACCTCGTGACCATGGAGTGGTGGAACGGGATCTGGTTGAACGAGGCGTTCGCCACGTTCATGGAGGTGCTCGCCTGCGATGCGTACGCACCGGAGTGGGATCGATGGACCGCGTTCGGCCTGGAACGAACCGCTGCGTTCGAGACCGATTCGCTGTCGTCCACACGTCCGGTCGAGTTCGAGGTCCACTCCCCGGCCGACTGCGAGGGCATGTTCGACGTGCTCACGTACCAGAAGGGTGGGGCCCTGCTGCGCATGTTGGAGCAGTACCTCGGCGCCGAGCGGTTCCGGGAAGGCGTGTCGCACTATCTGCGAACGCACAGCTACGGCAACACCGACACCAGCGACCTGTGGGACGCGATCGAACACACGTCGGGCGAACCGGTTCGCCGGATCATGGATTCGTGGATCTGGCAGCCCGGCTACCCATTGCTGTCGGCCCGCCTCGACGGCGCCGATCTCGTGCTGACGCAACGCCGATTCTGCTTCGATGCAGAGTCCGGGTCCGATTCGCTGTGGGCGATCCCGGTCACCGTGCGGGTCGGCGACGAACACCATCGTCTGCTGCTCGACGGTGACGAGGCACGCCTGAGGGTCGGCACCGACGGCACTGCGCCGATCGTCGTCAACGTCGGCGGGCACGGCTTCTACCGCGTCGAGTATTCCGACACACTGCGAGCGCGCTTCACGCCCGACACGATCAGCACGTTCGCCACCCTGGAGCGCTACAACCTCGTCGACGACGCGTTGAGCGCGGTCAACGCCGGCGCCATGTCGTCGGTCGAGTTCATGCAGCTCGCCGAGCGTTTCGAGTCGGAACGCCACCCTGGCGTCTGGCAGTCGATCGCCACCGGCTTGCGCAGTGTGCGACGCCTGATCGGTGAGGATCAGGCCGCCCTCGACGGCTTCCAGCGCAGCGTCCGGACCCTGGTCGGCCCCGCCGTTGCCGAACTCGGCGACCCCGTCGAGGGGGAACCCGACCTGGTCGCCAAGGCACGCGGCCAGCTGCTCGGTGTGATGGCGTTGCAGGGCGGCGACCCGCAGGCCGTGCGACGGGCGCGTGCGCTGTACGCCGACTGGGAACACGACCCGGCGTCGGTCGACGCCGAACTGGCAGCGGTGGCGACCGTGATCGTGGCGGCGACCGGCGGGGCCGACGACTACGAGCGGATGCTGCACCAGTTCCGCCACGGGGTCACGCCACAGGTCCAGTTCCGGCACCTCTACGCGCTGGCCGAGTTCGATGCGCCGGAACTCATGGAGCGCACGTGCGTGCTGGCGTTCAGCGACGAGATCAAGAGCCAGAACGCACCGTTCCTGATGCGGGCGGCGCTCGCCAACCGCACGCTCGGCAGCCAGGCGTGGGGATACCTGCGCCGCCACTGGACCGACGCCAATCAGCGCTTCCCGCGCAACACGATCTCGCGCATGGTCGAGCCGGTTCGCCTCCTGGACCGGCCGACCGACGTGGCCGACGTGCAGAGCTTCTTCTCGGAGCATCCGATCGAGCAGGCCACCAAGACGTTGGAGCAGATCCTCGAACGCCAACGCGTCAATGCCGACGTCCGCCGGCGCAACGAATCCGACGTCCGCGCCCACTACGCCTGAGCGCGCCGGGCCGCTGCACAGACCGGCCGGAACAAGCGAGAGGTCCGACCCCGTGTGGGATCGGACCTCTCGGACTGCCGGGTGTGATGTCAGCCGACATCACGGTGGTGGAGCTGAGGGGAATCGAACCCCTGACCTCTTCATTGCGAACGAAGCGCTCTGCCAACTGAGCTACAGCCCCGTAGCGAGAAGCGAGTGTAGCGGCGCCTCACCGCTTCAACGACGGCACGCCAAGGGCCGGCCGGCACGCCGACGGTTCAGCGCGTGTGCATCCAGTCGCTCGGCCAGGAACCGGCCTCGCGCTCGGCGCGCCTGCGACAGCAGGTACAGGTAACCGCACAACGCCAGGAAGGCGAATGCGAACAGGTACAGCATGACCTGCGCCTTGGTGGTGTAGGCGAGGAACAGGGCGCTCCCGGCCGCCACGACCAGCATGAACAACATGTTCGAGCGGCGGCGCTGGACCATGTCGGTCGACGAGCCGGCGGACCGGACGACGTGAGACTGGCGGTGGGCAGGACCCGAGTGGCTGTGGGTGCGGGCTGCGGGCTGCGGGCGAGGCGAGCCACCGGTGGGATCGCCATGGGCACGACGGCGAGCCATGACCGGCTCGGCGGCGGCGACGGCGGCACGCGCCCCGTGGGTGCGCGACCCGGCCCCGCGGCGCAACTGCGCGGTCTGGAGACCGGGGCGCCCGGCGGCGGCCGGACGCTGCAGCGGCGACTGCGCCAGCGGGCGAGCCATGCCGCGCATCGGACCGCTGGCCCGCGACGGGACGGTGCTCTGCAGTCGATTCAGCTTGCGCCGGAAATCGGTGACCGACGAGTTTGGCCGGTTCTCGATGCGGGATCGCAGCAGCGGCGGAATGAGCACTGCGGCCCAGGCGGCTGCAACGACCAACACGACGAGTTCGCCCATGGGTCAGGTACCTTCGTTCACGAGAGTGGCGGGAAAAGTTCGATGCCGTTCCGGGCGGGAACTCCAGATCGGCGCTTCATTACGATTCTACGACATTTGTAACACAGACGGCAACGTTGGGGTGTTCATCACGTCGTCCGGCGTTCATCCGACGTTCACTCGGCACGCCGATACGTGCCGGATCGACCACCGGTCTTCTCCCACAACGTGAGCTCGCCGATCACCATCCCCCGGTCGGCGGACTTGCACATGTCGTAGATCGTGAGCGCCGCCACGCTGCAGGCGTGCAGCGCCTCCATCTCGACCCCGGTGCGATCGACGGTCTCGACGAACGCCTCGATCGCCACGTGATCGTCGCCGATGTCGAAGCTGATCGACACCGCCCCGATCAGCAACGGGTGGCAGAGCGGGATCATGTCGGATGTGCGCTTGGCGGCTTGGATTCCCGCCACACGGGCAACCGCCAACACGTCGCCCTTCTTGACCTCGCGGTTGGCGATCGCGGCGGTGGTCTCGGGTTTCATGAACACCTTGCAACGCGCCACGGCGCGCCGGTGGGTGGGTTCTTTCGGGGTCACGTCGACCATCCGGGCGTGGCCCATCGGATCGAGGTGGGTGAACTCGAGGTCGCTCATCGGACGACCACCGTAGTACCGCGCCTCAGGTGAACACCGGACCGGTGTCGACGGCCTCGAACGCTGCGCCGCTGATCCCCTTCAGTTGCGACAGGTCGTCGTCGATCCAACCCGGGTCGGGAGCGCCCTGGAAGTACCAGTTGGATCCGTTGTCGGCCACGATCAGCCCGTAGCGCTGCATGGCGACGGCGATCACCCTCGCCTGGCCGGTCAGCGTGGAGGTGTCGAAGTCGGCCCGCAACCGGAGCCGCATTCCCATCGGCGGCAGTGCCGGGTCGGTGCTCGACGACGCGGCGTGCGTGGCCGGCAGCACGTAGCCCGCTCGGGTCCGCGAGAACGTGACGCGGATGGCGTGGCGGATCTCCCCCGCTGCGACCTCCTCGTAGCGCACGAGACCGGGGAGAATCGGGAGCCCGGCAGCGTCGGCGCTGGTCCATCCCAGTGGACGCAACGCGTTCGAGCGCAGGTCGAAGCGCGCCCCGCTGTCGGCCGACCAGCCGGCACCGTCGGGGAATGCCCGGTACAGCTCGAACAACTCGCAGGTGCCCTGCTGCACGACGAGCACGTGACGGTCACCGCCGGCGGCGGCGCCACCTTCGACAGGGGCACCCGGTGGAACCGGGAACGGTCCCGGATCGCTCTCGTCGCCGTAGGCGTCGTATCGGATCGCGACCCGTGGCTGTGTGTCGGGCACGACCACGAAGGGGATGCCGTAGTCCGGGTTCTCACCGAAGTCAGGGTGCAGACGAGACCCGGCGACGCGACCGATGATGGCGGCCGAGTCGGGGTGCAGCGGTGCCGACGAGATGTCCTGGTTCCACGCGTTGTCGGCGGGGAACACGGGGCAGCCGCCGATCGTCGGCGTCGAGCCGTGGGTGACGCGTCGGGCCTCGACCCCGACCGTGGCCGCCCGATCCACCGGCGGCAGCGCAGCCGCAGCCGCGGCGGCGATCGTCGCACCGACCACGGCGGCGGCGACGAGTGGAGCGCCAAGGCGCGCCACGGTCAGCCGCCGATCTGGCTCATCGATCGTGCGGGACGCACGAAGTTGACCTGGTTGATCTGGTGCCCGGCCCACTTGGTGCCAACCGCTCGTTCGATCCGGTCGGCGATCTGATCGTCGGACTCGCCACTGCGCAGTGCTGCTCGCATGTCGAACTCATCGGTCGCGAACAGGCAGGTCCTGAACTGTCCGTCGGCGGTGAGGCGGACACGGTCGCAGTCGCCGCAGAACGGCTTGGTGACGGTCGGGATCACACCGACCATTCCGCTGCCGTCGGCGTAGCGCCACCGGTCGGCGGGTGCCGCCCCACGCGCCGGCACCGGTTCGATCGCCCATGCCGACCCGATCGTGGCAACGATCTCGTCCTGACTCAACACGCTGGCGCGCTGCCAGCCGTCGGATGCATCGAGTGGCATGAACTCGATGAACCGAACTTCCAGCCGTCGCTCGCGTCCGAATTGTGCCAGCGCCAGGATCTCGTCGTCGTTCACACCTCGCTCGACGACAGCATTGATCTTGACCGGATCGAACCCCGCCTCCTGGGCGGCGGCGATCCCGAGCAGCACTTCGGCGAGCTCGTCGCGCCGGGTCATCTGCAGGAACTTCTGGCGGTCGAGCGTGTCGAGGCTGACGTTCAGGCGCCGCAACCCGGCCTCGCGCAGATCGTGGGCATTGTGGCGCAACGTCGACCCGTTGGTCGTCATGGCCAGGTCGATCGGTTCGCCGTCGCCGCCGATCCGCAGCGCCGCCAGCTTGCTGACGAGCGTGGTGATGTGGGCCCGCAGGGTGGGCTCGCCGCCGGTCAGGCGGATCCCGGTGAAGCCGTACCGCTCGACGCAGATCCGAGCGAGCCGTTCGATCTCCTCGAAGGTCAAGATCTCGCTGCGAGGCGTCCAGACCATGCCCTCTTCCGGCATGCAGTACGTGCATCGGAAGTTGCAGCGGTCCGTGACCGAGATCCGCAGGTCGCGCACGACGCGGCCGAATGGATCGACCAAGTCGCGTACAGCCGGGTTCGTCATGGGTGCAGCCTACGGAGTTTCTCAGCCCACCATCATCACGACGGCCACCTCGGCACCCGGCGGGACCCCGTCGCCGTCGGGGACCACGGCGATCGCGTTCGAGAGCGCCGTGGCCGCCAGCTGGTGACTGCCCTGGGCGCGAGCGGAACGCACGTGGCAGCGGCCATCGTCCTCGAAACCGGCGATCACCCGCATCAGGTGCACCTTGCCGTCCGAGTTCCTCGGCAGTCCCTCATCGGCGATCCCCACGTAGGAGGGCCGGGCCAGACGCCGGAACCCCATCATGCGCCGCAACGCAGGCCGGGCGAGCATCTCGAAACTCACGATCGAGCTGACCGGATTGCCGGGCAATCCGAAGATCGGGGTGGTTTCGATCGTGCCGAACGCGAACGGCTTGGCCGGTTTGATCGCGATCTGCATCCAGGTCATGTCGGCGATCCGACCGAGCACTGCCTTGACCACGTCGTAGTCCCCCATCGACACCCCGCCGCTGGTGACGATCGCATCGCAGTCCTCGGCAGCGCGCCGCAGCGTTGACTCGAGCGCTGTCTCGTCGTCGCGGACGACGCCGTAGTCGACGACCTCGCAACCGGCGTCGCGCAGCAAGCCCGCCAGCATCGTGCGGTTGCTCTCGCGGATCTCACCAGGGGCGAGCGGGCGCCCGTCCTCGACCAATTCGTCGCCGGTCGACAGCACCGCCACGCGGGCGGGACGGAAGACCGACACCGTGCGGGCGTTGATGCTGGCCAGCACACCGATCACGGCGGGGGTTGCCACCGTGCCGGCTTCGAACAGCATCGTTCCGGGCTGCACGTCGTCGCCGGCGCGACGGACCGCCGAGCCGGTCGAGACCGACGCCGAGACGGCGACTCGGCCGAACGCCGAACCATCGTCGATTCGAGCGGTGTCCTCCACCATCACGATCGCGTCGGCTCCGGCCGGGATCGGTGCGCCGGTCATGATCCGGATCGCCTCGCCAGGCTGCAACACGTGATCGCTGAACGCCCCCGCCGCCACCTCGCCGACCACGGCGAGTTCGACCGCAGCCTGGCGCGCCCCGACCGTGTCGGCGGCGTGCACGGCGTAGCCGTCGACGGCCGAGTTGTCGAACGGCGGCACCTGTTCAACGGCCACCACGTCGGCCGCCAGGACGCGGTTCTCGGCGAGCCGGAAGTCGACGTCGATCGGGGCCAGCGGTGGGCAGGCGCCGATCACGAATGCTTGGGCGTCCTCGAGTGGGGTCACCCGGTGCACGGTACCCGCCGGACGCGTCACCGCGGATCACGGGCCGCTGTTCACGGCAGACTGGTGAGGTGAACGGACTCCCGGCAATCCCGGCCGACGGCATGGATGCCGCATGGAGCGTGTCGGACGACGGCAGCGCCGACGAACTGATCTCGCTGCGATGGGAGAACGAGGCCTGGACCGCCCACGGGGTGCTTCGTCACGTCGACGTGGAATACGTGGTCCGGTTGTCACCGCTGTGGCAGGTACGCCAACTGATGCTGTTCCGGGATCTGCCGGAACCGGACCTCTGGCTCGGGACCGACGGCCACGGCCGATGGGGCGAGGTGAACGGCGCCCACCGGCCCGAACTCGACGGGGCGCTCGACGTGGTCGTGGCCGACGCCGCCTTCGCCCACACGATGCCGATCCGGCGGATGCCGATCGAGGTCGGCGGTGGCGCGACGCTCCTGGTGCTCACGATCGACGTCGAAACCTTGGCGGTCGAGCCGCAGGTGCGCCGATATGCGCGGCTCGACGACCGGCGTTGGCGGGTCGAGATCGGCGTCGATCCTGCGCCTGCGTTCGAATTCGAGACCGACCAGTTCGGACTCGCGGCGGACCTCGACCAGCGCCGCCGGGTCGGCTGAGGTCACACGATCCGAGCGAGCATCGCCCGGACCGCGTCGCCGTCGCCGGCGAGCGCGAACGCCACCGCTGCTTCCAGGAACCCGAGCGGGTTGCCTGTGTCGTATCGCCGCACGTCGCCCAGCACGCCGTGGAACGGTGATCGGGCGGCCTGCGCCCGCAGTGCGTCGGTGAGCTGCAGCTCGCCGCCGGCCCCCGGTCGCAGCTGCTCGATCTCGTCGAACACGTCGGGCGTGAGGACGTAGCGGCCGATCACGATCAGGTCGCTCGGGGCGTCGGCGACGGCGGGCTTTTCGACCAGACCGGCGATCGGCACCACGCCGTCGGCGTCGATCTGGCCTGCCGGATCGATCACCCCGTACGCACTCACGTGCTCGGCAGGCACGCGCTTGAGCCCGACGACGCTGCCACCCGACGTCTCGCACACGCCGACCATCTGAGACAGCAGCGAACTGTCGCTCATCAGCTCGTCGGGCAGCATCACCACGAACGGTTCGTCTCCAACGGCCTGGCGGGCGCAGCCGACGGCATGCCCGAGGCCCCGCGGCTGATCCTGATACACGATCGACACCCGCCAGTCGCGGCCGATCGCCGCCAGCCGGTCTGCGAGCGCGTCCTGACCCTTGTCGCGCAGCATCCCCGTCAGTGCGTCGTCGAGTTCGAAGTAGCGCTCGATCGCCGGTTTGTTGCGGTTCGAGACCACGACGACGTGGTCGCAGCCGGCGCCGACCGCCTCGTCGATGATGATCTGGATCGCCGGTGTGTCGCCGATCGGCATCAGTTCCTTCGGCACCGCCTTGGTGGCCGGAAGAAACCGGGTCCCTGCGCCGGCGGCAGGGATGACAACGCTCCTGATTGGCACGCTGTGACCATACCTCGCACCAGATCGCGAGCCGCTTGCTCAGCGCCCGGCGATAGCTTTTCGGGCGTGCCCACGTACGTCTACAAGTTCCTCGACACCGGGGAGACCCTCGAGGTGCAGCAGTCGTTCAACGACCCCACGCTCACCGAGGCGACCCACCCCGTCAGCGGTGTCACGATGGCCGTCAAGAAAGTGTTCTTGCCGGTCGGCGTGACCTTCAAGGGCGACGGCTTCTACAAGACCGACAGCCGTTCCGGTTCCGGCAAGTCGTCGAGTTCCACACCTGCATCGTCCGACACGTCGTCGAGCAGCGGTTCCTCGGACTCGTCGGCCACCAAGTCGACGTCGACCGACACCGCTTCGTCGTCCAGTTCGTCGTCGTCCGGTTCGTCGTCGTCCGGTTCGTCGTCACCCAGTTCGTCGGGATCGTCGTCGTCGGGTTCGTCGAGCTCGAAGTCGACCGGTACCAGCTCCGACTGACCAGCCGGACCTTCGGTCGGTGCAGGCCTCGGATCAGACGCGTCGGATCAGACGCGTCGGATCACACGCCTCGGAACACACGCCTCACACAACGTCGGCGATCGCATTGGTAAGCGCAGCGATGCCCTCGTCCAGTTCCGCAGCGGTCACGTTGAGCATCGGGGAGAGTCGGATCACGTTGCCGTACAGCCCGCCCTTGCCGACCAGCAGGCCATGTCGGCGGCAGGCCTCGTGGAACTCCATCGTGCGCACCTTGTCGGGTTCGGTCGTGCCCGGGTGGCACACCTCGAACGCCCACATCAACCCGCGACCACGCATCTCGGCGATCCACGGCGTGGCGTCGGCGACCGGCGCCATGGCGGCAGCGAAGCGCTCCCCCATCGCCCTGGCGTTGCCCTGCAGGTCCTCCTGCTGCACGGTGCGCAGCGTGGCAGCACCCGCCACCGCCGACAGCGGGTTGCCGCCGAAGGTCGAGAACTGGAGCACCTTGATCGTGTCCATGATCTCGGCCCGGGCGACCACGCCGGCCAACGTGATCCCGTTGCCGACCCCCTTGGCGAAGGTGAGCATGTCGGGCACGATCCCGTGCGCCTGGTAACCCCAGAAGTGCTCGCCGGTACGACCCCACCCGGTCTGGACCTCGTCGGAGATGAACAGGATCCCACGATTGGCGAGTTCCTTGCCGAACCTGCCGAACATACCGTCCGGGGGCGTGGCGAACCCGCCCACGCCTTGGATCGGCTCGGCGATCATGGCCGCCACGTCACCGGCCGAGGTCATGTCGAGCAGCTGGACGAGGTCTTCCACGCAGGCCTCCACGTAGGCGTCGTCGTCGAGGTGGCGGAACGGGGACCGCAAGCGGTAACCGCCCTGGACGAACTGGACCTGGAGCCCCGACAACGCCGTCGAACGCCACGAGGAGTGCGACGTGACGGCCTGGGTACTGAAGACCCGCCCGTGGTAGCTGTTGCGGATCGCCAGGATCTGGCTCGATGACCGGTACGACGTGGCGAACAGGATCGCTGCGTCGTTGGCCTCGCTGCCCGACGGCGTGAAGTAGACACGGGCATCGGGGATGCCCGACGCCTCGGCCACCATCTCGGCGAACTCGATCATCGGCTCGGAGAGGTACAGAGTCGAGGTGTGCATCACCTTGGCCGCCTGGGCCTGGACGGCTGCGGTGACGGCCGGGTGATCGTGACCGATCATGGTCGTGAGCACGCCGCCGAAGAAGTCGAGGTAGCGCGTGCCGTCGATGTCCCACACGTACGAGCCCTTGCCGTGGTCGATGGCGATCGGTTCGGCGTAGTACGGGGACAGGAACGAGGGCAACACGCGCCGGTAACGCGCCAGGAGTTCATCGCTGTGGGACACGCCGACACGCTAGCTGTGATCTTTCAGCCGACCGCTCGACTTGCACGTCCACCAGTGAATTCGACCGTGCAACGACACACGGTCGAGGACGTCAATGACCTGGAGCGATGCGCTTCTGCGCGGGCTCGCTGTGCCGGCGTTCGGCACCGTCGACGCGGCGAACGTCACCGACAACGGCGCCGGACGCTGAGGACGAGGCCCAGGCCGACGAGCAGGAGGGTCGCCGCCAGCCTGGCCGGGCCTCGCGTCGACGTACCGGTAGCGGGCAACGCCAGCGTCGGATACGACGTCGGCGCGACCGGGAGCGCCGGCGTCGCGCTGGACGTGCTGGTCGTGGTGCTGATGGTGGTGCTGGTCATTGGCGCTGTCGTGCTGGTCGTGCTGGTCGTGGTGCTGGTCGTGGTGCTGGTCGTGGTGGTCGTCGTGGTGGTCGTCGTGTCGACGACCACGATGCTCTGGACGGCCACGTCCACGCCGAAGGTGTTGTCGGACGGGTCCGGGTCGTCGCTCTCGCTCGTGATCGTGACCCCGGCCGTCAACGTGCCCGACGCGTCTGCGTCGACCGCCACCAGCACTGTCAATGTGGACGATCCTCCCGGGGCGATACCGAGCGACGTGCACACGGGGTCGACGTCGCTGTTGCACGACCACTCGGGTGCAGCCTGCTGGAGACGGCGAAAACCAGACGGCATCGGGCTTCCCCCGGCGGGCACCAGCCCGGCCGGCAGGTCGAACGTCGCCGTCACCACCCCGCTGTCGTCCGGTCCGGCATTGGTCACCGTCATCGTCAGCTCGATCGTGGCTCCCGCAGATGGCTCGGGGTCCGACACCTCGAGGCGACCCCCGAGGTTCGACGACGGAGGGGCGGCGATCACGGTGGCGGCGTCGCTGTCGGAGTTGTCTCCGGGTTCGGGATCTGCCGTTGTCGCCGACACCGACACAGCGTTGGCCAAGACATCGGTGCCCGCTGGGAGCCGTCGGTCGAGCGTGGCGAAGATCGTCAGAGTCGGCGCCGGACCGACCGCCAGCCCACCGGAGAGCGAACACGTGACGTGCTGGGCTTCGTGCTCGCTGCAGGTCCAGCCCGAACCGCTCGATCCCGCGTACGCCGCTCCGACAGGGAGCACGTCGGTCACCGTCACCCCGTGCGCCGGGTCGGGCCCGGCGTTGTCGACGTCGATCACCCACGTCGCCGTCGTCCCGGCCGTGAAGTCGCCGGCATGGTGCTTGTCGATCGACACGTCGGCGATCGGATCGGGCGGCGGTGCTGCGACGACGACCGTGGCGGTGCTCTCGCCGCACTCGCCGTCGTCGTCGCAGACCACCACCGCCACCTGGTATGTCCCCGCGGTCTCGTAGACATGATCCAACCCGAAAGCTCCCGCAGCGGTCGACAGGGCGACCGGGCCGCCGCCCTCACCCCAGTCCACGGTCGCCGTCCACGTGTCGGCACCCGGGTCGGTGAAACTGCCCTCACGCACCAGCGAGTCACCCGGTTCCAGGGATGCGCCGGCGACCGGCATCAACACCGGCGCCACGTTGGTACATGCGACCGACGCCGTGGCGGTCGTGCTGGCGCCGTCATCGTCGGTCACCCGCAACGCCACGCTCACCGTGCCGTCGTCGGGGCATGCGCTGGTGACCTCCGGGGCCGTGCTGTCGTCGTACTCGCCGTCGCCGTCGAGGTCCCACGCCCAGGAGGCGACTGCACCGTCGGGGTCGTTCGACGGTCCGCCGTCGAAGCTCGCCGCGCTGCCCTCCTGAGCGGAGGGTGGTGTGGCGATCGCCGCGACCGGCGGCAGGTTCGGTCCGATCACCGTGACCGCCAGTTGACCCGAGTCGCACCCACCATCGTCGTCGCACACCTCGAACAACACGATCTTCGTCCCGGGCGTGTCGAACACGTGCGCCAAGGTGAACTCACGCGAGGCGAGTGGCGCCGACTCATCGCCCACACCGTCGTCGTTCCAGTCCACGGTCAGTGTCCACTCGTCGGCGCCGGGGTCGACGAACGGGACCACGACGTCGATCGACCCGCCCACAGCGATCTCGATCGGCGCAACCGGGGCCAACGCAGGGTCGACGTTGAGGAATTCGATGGTCGTGCTCCGCGTACCGACGGCAGATGCGTCGTCGGTGACCAGCAAGCCGATCCCCACCTGCCCGTCGTCGAGCCGCGCCACGCTCGCCGTCGGTTCGACACCGTCGTCGAACTCGCCGTCACCGTCGAGGTCCCAGGCGTATCCGACGATGGCGCCGTCCGGGTCACTCGACGTCGTCGCTGAGAGTGGGACGGTGTCGCCTTCGTGCGCCACCGCGGGAATCCCGGTGATGCGTGCGACCGGCGGTTGATTGCCGACACCGATCACGGTGACTTCCTGATTCAACGTCGTGCAGCCGCCGTCGTCGTCGCACACGACGAGCACGAGTTGGTAGGTGCCACCGGCTGGGAACTGGTGGAAGATGTCGAACGAGCCGCTGTCGATCTCGTCACCGGGCGCGAGCGGGCGCGGAGTCGGGCCATCACCGAAATCGATGGTGCCCCCGATCGTGTCGGAACCGGGTTCGTCGATGTCGCCGGACCAGTAGATGCCGAGGCCGTCGACCTCCAGGTCGAACGGCATGACCTCGGGCGCGACGTTCGTGACGTGCACCTCGGCCGTGGCGACGTCGGCGCCACCGCGCGGGTCGGTGACCCGCAGCGCCACCGGTATCGAACCGTCGTCGAACAGGCGGACCGAGGCGTTGGCGTCGAGATCGTCGTCGAACACGCCGTCGGCGTCGAGATCCCATGCGTAGGTGAGCGTGGAGCCTTCCGGATCGGTCGACGTGCCACCCGACAGGTTGGCGCGGGTCCCCTCCGGCACCGACAGCGCTCCGGTGATCACGGCCGAGGGGTCGAGGTTGGGAGCGAGCACGGTGATCGTGATCACGCCAGGTACCGATTGGTGTGCGCCGTCGTCGGCGACGAACTCGATCGTGTCGACACCAGCGAAGCCGGCATCGGGTGTGTAGATCAGCTCGGGGCTGACGCCGTTGAGCGTGCCGCGCTCGGGCTGCTTGGTCACCTCGAACGTGAGCGGGTCGTCGGTCGGGTCGGCCCCGGCCAACGTCAGGTCCACCGGACCCGGTTCGATCGTCAGCGCGAACGACGCCGCGACGGGCGGTTCATCAGCCAACGACGCCAGCACGAAGTCCCGCACGGCCGTCTGGCCGGCCGACACCGTGACCGTGCCGCTCGCCGGAGCGAACGTCGAGCCCGCCGGCGGGGCGACCTGAACGTTCCACTCGCGTCCCGCCCCACCTTCGCCGGCCGGCGCGTTGGCGATCGTGTAGGTGCCGTTCGAGGCGGTGGTGGCGGATCCGCCGAAGCCGGTCGTCACGCGCGCCTGGGCCACCGGCGCCCCCGAGCCGTCTGTGACCGTACCGGTGATCGTCCCCAGTCCATCGCCGTCGCGGCCGAAGTCGACCACGATGTCGGCGTTGCAGCTCACCGTCACGTTCTTCTGGGCAGTGATGAAGCCGGTCTTCGAGGCGATGACGGCGTACTCGAGGCTCTGGTTGTCGACGCCGACCGCCACACCACCGAGCACGAACCGGCCGTCGGCATCGGTGAACGCCGACACGCTGCCGGCGCGTACGAGCACGCCCTCGATCGGGTCGCGCGTGATGGCGTTGATCGCCCGCCCGCGGATCGTGGCCGGAGCGCACACCCTGGTCATCAGCATGTCCGGCGACTCGGTCACCACGTCGGCGCTGACGGTGAGCTGCTCGTTGGGCGAGCTCCAATAGTTGATCGGGATGCGCGGGTCGAACGCGCCCACGCTGATTTGGCGCGGCTGGTTGATGCCGTTCAGGGCGATGTTCTCGATCCGGAATCGACCGTCGGGGCCGGTGATCGAACCGCTCACGTTCATCCCTGCCAGCGGCACCCCCGTGGCCCGGTCGCGTACGGTGCCTTGGATCGTCCCGTATCTCGGCCGATACAGGGTGATCGAGACCGGCGTCGACTGACCCTCGGTCAGCGTGATGGGGGTCGACGTGCCGGTCAACAGGCCCGGGGCGAACGCCGTCACGGTCGTGTTCAGCGTGGGTGCGACGTCGAACCCGAGCACGTGGGTGACGGTGATCTTCCCGTTGACGTCAGTCGGGCTGTAGTTGGTGCTCCCAACCCGCACCGTGGCGCCCACAACCGGGGCGCCGGTGTCGTCGATCACGGTCGCAACCACCCTCGCCTCGACCCGCCGCGGGAACGGGATCGGCACGTCGACCGGTGCCAGGGCCCCACAACTGCCGACGACCACGCTGCGAGTCGCCGTACCTTGTGGCGTGATACCGCTGGGCGTTCGAACGCGCACCGTTCGCGTGGCCGGAGCGTTGTTCGGGCTGTTCAACCCGACACCCGAGAGCACGTAGATGCCGTTCGAGTTCGAGACCCCTCCGCCTGTGGTACCTGCGCCGAGGTCGACCTGTGCGCCTGGGACCGGTTGTCCGGTGCGCTGGTCGAGGACGCGCACCCGGATCGAGCCGGTGCACACCCGAACCATCGTGATGTCGAGCGCGGAGGTGGTGCCGGCCGAGATCTCCACGCTGGCCGTCTTGGCGTGGTAGCCCGACGCACTCACGCCGACCCCGAACTGGGCCGGCGTGTTCCCGGGACCGAGCGCAAGCTGTGTGAACGAGTAGCGCCCGTCAGGGCCCGTGCGGCGGTTGAGCGCGAACGTCGCCTGGTTGATCGGGCCGAGCGGGTTGCCGAGGTGATCGACGCCGGTGATCGTGCCCTGCAGGGCACCGTACCGGCGCGGCAGCAGCTCGATGTCGAGCCGGCTCGTGATCCCGCACGCGATCCGCACGCTCGCCGCCGGCGACAGCGGGTAGTACGCCGACCCGAGGTTGCTCACCGTCAACGTGCGCGGCGCGTTGTTCGTGTCCAACGTCAGATTGCTCGCGTTGTAGTTGCCACCAGCGTCGGTGGTGGTGCCGAAGATGCTGACCCCTGAGAGTCCGGTGCCCGTCTCGACGTCGGTGATCCGGCCCGTCACGGCGCCGAAGCACTGCGGGATCAGACCGAACTCGAGCGTCAGGTCGCCCCCTGTCTCGCGCACGATCGAACCGCTCGTACCTCGCACGACGAGCTCGAAGTCTTGCGGCGTGAACGTGGCCCCGGCGCGCACGTTGACCAACGACGTGCCGTTTGGCGTCACGATCGGCGGGTCGAAGCTGGCCGTGATGCCGGGCGGCAGGCCCGGGGCAGACAGCGAGACCGGCCCGCTGAACGCGTTCGATGTGAGCACGCTGACGGTGAAGCTGACGTTTGCGTTCGGCACCAGCGTCGCTCCCGCAGGGTTGATCGTGAGCAGGAAGTCGCGGACGATCGTGACCGTGGTCGCGGCGATCGACTGACCGCCCTTCGGGTCGGTCACGCGCACGGAGATCTCTGCCACCTCGCCGGCGTCGCATGCGCCACCGCAGATCGATGCTTCCACCGCGGCGGCGAGGAGCAGGGGTGCGTTGCCGCCGGCGTCGTCGAAGGCGCCGTCGCCGTCGAGATCCCAGGCGTAGGTGAGCGCCGCCCCCTCGCCAGGATCTGCGTCGGTGGCCGACGCCCCCAGCGTCAGGCCCGATCCGGCACCGATCGTGTACGGGCCGCCGGCGTCGGTGACTGGCACCTCGTTGGCGGTGACGGTGAAGTCGACCTGTGTCGGCGCACCATCGGGCAGGGCGGTCACGACGAGTTGTCCCGGCCCGGCGCCGCCGGTCACCGAAAGCTCAGCGGCGGCGATCCCGTCCGGACCGCTGACCGCCTCGACGGTCTCGCCGGCGAGCGAGAACTGCACGACCACACCAGGCAGGTCGACCCCACCGGCACCCGTGGCGTGAGCGGCGACGGCAGCTGAGGCGCCGAGCGGTGCCGTGGTGACGCCGGTGTACGTGATGCCGGTCGGGATCGACGTGCCGGTGATCACCAGTACGACCGTGGCACGTGTCACTCCGGCCGACCCGCCGACCATCAGCGACGGGGTCCCGGCCGCCGAGTAGCTCAGCGCCAGTGTGGCGCCGGCGGCGAGGTCGAGCGCGGGCCGGCCGTCTCCGGGTGTGAGGCGGGCCGCCGCCGGCAGACCCCCCGTGCGGGTCGCATTGCGGATCGTGACCACCTCGCCGGTGGCGGCCGTCACTCGATCGACCACGAACGCCGGTACCGGCAACGACGAATGCAGCCCGCTCACGGCTGCGACTGCGAGCGCTGCGTGGGTGCCCGAGGCGAACGGGGCCAGGATCGGGGTGCTCACCCCCAGCGGCGACCGCAACGGGGTCGGGCCACCAGCGGTGACGGGTTCGACGACCGGCGGGGCGACCGCCAGCGAGAACGACATGGTCGCCTTGCCGCCGTCCTTGTCGAGCACGGTCAGCACCACGAAGTAGACGCCGGGGGCGATCGAAGTCGGCAGGTTGACCGTGTGCGACCAGGGTCCAAGCATCGGTTCGAGCGAGAGCGGGTCGGTCGGCGGCGAGGTGTAGGTGCTGAAGCCGGAGACCGGCCATCCTGGCGTCGGTGAGGTCAGCCGCACCTCGAGTTGCTGGCGGTCGATCTGGCCGGGATCGTCGACCGAGATCCGGATCGACGTACCGCCAGGCAGCACCTCGGCGATCTGGAGTGTCGGCGGCGCGTTCTTCACCACCACCGCGGCCGGGTCGCTGGCGTGGCCGATGGCGCTGCTGTCGGTCACCGTGAAATCGACGGTGTACACGCCGTTGTCGGAGAACTGGTGTTGGGTCGTCGCCGGAGTGAAACCTTCCGAGTCGCCGAACCGCCACTCGGTGGACAACGCCGTGTCGGCGTACGACGACAGGTCGAAGAAGTCGACGGTCTGACCTTCGACCGGCTCGCCAGGCTGCCATCCGGCGATCGGCGCCGGCTCGGTCTCGGTGCAGTTCTCGAACTCCAGCACCGGAGCCGGTTCGCCGCCGGTCGTCACGACGGCCACGAACTCGAACCGAGACGTCACCGACCCGGTGTGGCGCGGTGCGGCTCGGTCGCCGGCGCCGCGTTCCGGGCGCTGCTCGTCGGGGTCCCGGTACGGGCCGTCGTAGATCGTGCCCGGGTCTGACGGGTCGGTCGTCTCGATCGCCGGATCGGCATCGTTCCAATAACCCGGATCGGTGGCGTTGTCGAACACCCGCTGGCGCGTGCCGCACCACGACACCGGTCGGTACGTGCCATCGCCGTTGCCGGTGAAGGTGAGCGGCGCATCGGGGTTCCAACCCCACGCCAGGCTCGACGAGTCGGAGCGCGGCACGAGGGCGAGATCGGTCACGATCTGTTGCAGCGGCTGGTACAGGTTCGGCAGCGGCAGGTCGGGGTTGGTGTCCTCGGGCAGGATCGGGAATCCGCGCTGCAGCGTGTACGCGGCGTGGATCACGGCGTAACCGTCGCCGTAGGCGCGCAGGTTGTTGACCTGCACCGCTTCGTCGGTGATGGCGAAGTCGATCGATGGCACCTCGAGCGCCGGCAGGTCGGCGAGCCCATTCGCCGACGGCTGGCCCGACACCGCGATCGGTGAGTCGTAGATCTTCGTGACCTTGTTGCCCGGATCGGCCGGGTCCCACTCCTGCACGGTGGTGAGCAGCGTGATCCCGCTGATGTCGAACGCGTCCGGCGTACCGCTCGTCTCATGTTGGATGGAGCGCACCGACTCGTCGATCGAGGCACCACCGGAGGCGTCGGGCGTGATCGTGCCGATCCGTTCCAGTTGCCCGAGGTCGAGATCGAAGTCGATCAACCCGGGAATGACGAAGTCGGTGCGGATCTGCTGCGTCGCCGTGAAGCACCTTGCGGGCGAGACCCCGGCGTCGTTGGTGCCATCGCAGTCGTCCTCGCCCGGGCCCCACTCGTTGGTCGAGGTGCGCTCGTAGTCGAGGATCGTCTGGCGAGCGCGATAGTGGATGACCAGGTCCGACGCCGGGCCCAGATCGACATACCGCTCGAGCCGTTCACCGCCGTCGAGCGCTGGATACGAGCGGGCCACCACTTGCGCATCGGAGTTCACGCCGTCGGGGTAGGTGAACACCGTGCGGGCCACGCCGTCGGCGTCGGTGAAGGCGTTGACCACACTGATCCCGGCACCGTTCGGGCCGCTCGTGATCTCGAAGTCGACGCCGCTGTTCGACACCGGGCGGCCGGTGCAGTCGGTCAACGTGGCCGTGATCAGCGCCGATCCACCCGGGGTGACCTCGGTCGTCGCCGAGGCCACGACGAGTTGGTCCGCACACGGCACCACGACGACGTCCTGGCCGGCTTTGACCTCGATCGGCGGCGACAGGTACGTGACGGTCTCATCGCCGGGTAGCTGGCCCACGACCCGAACCTGGATCAGGTCGCCGTTGCCGACGTCGACAGTCGGCTCGATCGGCATCGTGTACATGTGCACGTCGCCGGTGCCGCGCGGCGTGAACGTGAGACGAGGGCCGACCTCGGTCACCGTCGCCACGGTGACCTCGGCCGATTCGACGCCGCCTGCCCACAGTGTGTCGAGTCGCAGCTCGACGTCGGCCGACACCATCAGGTGTTCGAGGTCGGCGGCGGTCCAACCCTCCGTGTTCGGGTTGTCCCCCTGCCCGAAACGGGTCTGGAGCACGTCGACGTCGGTCATCCGGAAGCCTGCACCCCGCGCTGTCGGCTGGCCGGAGAAGTCGAGCAGGACGGGGAACTGGCGGGTCAGCAGCGTTCCGTCACCGTTGAAGTCGACCCGCGAGTAGACGCCCTCGAGGTTCGTACAACGAGCGTCCTGCAGCACGAAGCACCCGTCCAGGTTGAGGTCCTTCTTCGGATGGAACGCCGAGCCGTCGAGATCGATCTGCTCCGGCTCCGGGCAGCCCACCTCGCCCGAGCAGACATCGAGCCAGCCGTCACGGAAGCGTCGGAAGTCGCGCATGTCGATCGAACGATTGGGGGCCGACCACTCGGTTCGATGGATGGTGCTGCCGAGCAGTGTGTCGACGCCGGTCGGGGCCCCGCGATCGTCGTAGGTGACCCGCCGGTTTCCGTCCAGGGAGTCGTCGTTGACATCGAGCAAGGCGTCGATGCCGACGTCGGCGGGCAGCCCGATCAACGACGAGTACACGTCGAGGCGCGGCGTGGTCGAGTTGGTCAGATCGACCGGGCCACGCTCGACGAGCAGTCGCCTGACCGTGATCCAGCTCTGCGTCAGGCTCGACAGCAGTCCGGCCGCGGCTGCCACGTACGGGGCTGCCATCGAGGTGCCGGTGATGTCGGTGTAGGTGGACTGGAAGTTCTCGTCAACGAACGGAACCACCGTGGTGCCGGCGGCGCTGATGGTGCCCCCGACGTTGGAGTAGTCCGCACGCGTCATCGTGTCGACCGTGGTGAAGTTGGCCTCGACGAGCACCCATGGCGGGACGCTGCCCGCTGGCCAAACCGACGCCAGGTAGCCGAACGGGTCGATGCTGGCGGTGTCGATCAAGGTGCGTCGGGCGCACCCTGCAGTCACGTCGATTCGCGGCCGGTCTGCGCAGAACTCGCGCCCGTCGTTGCCCGCCGCCACGACGAGCAGCACGTTGTTGCCGGCCAACCGTTCGGCGACCGGTCGCAGCAGTTCGGCCCACGCCCGGAACTCCCTCACGTACGTGTCCTGGTTGTTCGGGCTGCACGCCACCTGTTGGTCGACCGGCGTGCTGGTGTCGTCGTTCGCTCCAGGCCCACACATGTCGAGCCCGTAGAGGTGTTCGAACTCGGGAATGCTGTCGTCGCGCTCGACGAAGAACGGCCCGGCCGACAGGTTGATCACGCGGAGATTCGAGAACGCGAACGGTGGCTGGTTCTTCTTGTCGAGGATCAGGTCGAGCACACCGAGAAACGAGGCGAACGTGACGGCATCAAAGGAGTCATCGGTCTCGTCGGTGAAGTACGGCACGAGATGGAGGCTCGACATCGGGTCGCCGCCGACCGTGCCCTGCGACGTGAGCGATCCGGCGGGCCCGCGGTCGAACGCAGCACCGACGATGCCCGCCGTGGCGTTGCCGTGTTCGGACAGGATCGTGCCGTCGGGCTCGATGCCGATCCGGTTCTCGGTGCAGCGGCCGTCGACGGTGCACAACCGTTGCGGCTTGGCGTGGGCGAGGTCGGGGTGCCGCGTGTCGAAACCCTGGTCCAACACGATGGTGGAGCTTGCGGCGGCATTGCCCGGCTGATGCTGTCGGATCGCGTCAAGCCAGTTCCAGGCCTGCGGGAACCGAGCTGCTTCCAACCCGTAGTTCATGCCCGCGCCCCGGATCGTCTCGTCCTCCATGTACAGCGACTCCCACGTGTAGGGGGGAATCGTCCGCGGCGGGTCGGTGACGACGAGCGACGACGGATCGGGGTCGGCCGGTCGCGGCAACGCCGACTGGGTGTTCAGACCGAAGTCGTAGGCAGCGGTGCGCACGCCGGGTTGGGTGCGGAGCGTGTCGATTGCACTCTGCATGTCGTCGAGGTTGAGGGTTCCGGCGTCGGCAACCTCGACCACCAACACCTTGAAATCGCGGATGCCGCCGACGATGGTGACGCCCGCCGCCGCGAGCGCTGCGTTCGCCTGCGGCACCGTGGCCGAGTCGGCGAAGGCCACGAGGACCCGGTTGCGGGTCACGAGTACGCCGAGTTCGGGGTGGGTGACCTGTGGGGCATCGGGCGGGAGCGTGTCGGGGAGCGCCGAGTTGGCCGACGTGAACGCGTCGCCCGCCAAGGTGAGGTCACCGACGGTGATCACCGCCTCGTGTGCGACGGGGGCGTCGTCGCTGGCGGTCCACGAACCGGTCGACGGGAATGTCAAGACGTACCGTTGCCCGACCGGCACCGGTCCCGAGTCGAACGAGCCGTCGCCGGAGCTGACCGTGCGTGTGGCGCCAGCGGCGTTGGTGACCACGATCGTCTGACCGGGCACCACCGTGATCCGATCCGGCACGAACCCATCGCCGTCGAGGGTCACCTCGAACACGTCGGGGATCTCGCCGACGAGCGCTGCAGCGTGGGTGCTGCCGGCGGCGCCGACACCACTCGAACCTGCCGCCGGGACCGCAGAGACCACGACTGCAACGGCGACGAGGTAGCGGACGGGTCGCCAGTCGGAGCGGCTCACGGTCGGTCCTCGATCGTGAAGGCCTCGACGGCGACGTCGCCAACCCTGTTGGGCGCAACGTCATCGCTGAGCACCGCCAAGAGTTGACCCTGGTCAGCGAACGGCACCTCGTGCCGGTCTGCGATGCGTTCGACGATGCCTCGCAGACGACCGTCGGTCGTGTCCACGACTCGAACAATGAATGTCGACATGCCAGCGATCATGAACGGCCGGCTTCGAGCCGCATTCAGGTCTGCTTCAGGTCGAGGCAGGGTCGGTTCGTCGTCAGACCCGCGTCGGGAACGCTCGCGGTTCGATGTCGAGTTCGCGCATCCGCTCCATGTAGTGCTGGTACCGACGGCGGGCGTCTCCGTGGCGGCCGACTGACGTGAGCGTCTCGACGAGCGCCAGGTGGGCCGCCTCGTCGTACGCCTCGTGTTCGAGCACCCGCAGCCAGAGCCGGATCGCGTCCTCGGAGGCGCCGGTGTGGCGCCGGACCGTCGCCAATGCCTGAGCGACTGCGAGGTACGTGGCCCGCGCCGCCTCACGCGTGCTCACGGACCAATCGGCGTACGGGTCGGACTCGAGCACGTCGCCGGTATAGGCGGCCTCGGCCGCTGCCAACAGCTCGGTCGCACGGATTCCCGAAGCCGACCGATGCTCCCGCAGCGCTGCGTCGGCAAGGGCGTGGAAGCGCCGCAGGTCCGAGGCGATCGTGCCCGGGTTGCACCGGATCGCCTCACCATCGGCGATCACGAAGTGGTCGGCGCCGAAGCCTTTGTGCGGGTCGAGCACGGAGCGCACCGTCGCCAACGCCACCGACAGCTTGGACGACGCTGCCGGTTCGTCGCCCCACAGCCGATCGATCGCCTGCTCGCGCGGCAACGGTCGACCTTCGAGCACGACCAGCATCTTGAACAGGTCGCGTGCCTTCCTCGACTGCCAAGCGGCTCCAGGGATCGGCACTCCGTCGACGCTCACCGCGAAGCTGCCGAGCATGGTGACCACCAGTGTCGCCGCTGGTGCGGCGGCCAATCCTCGCTCCACCGCCTCGGCCTGAGCGGCGAGAGCGCGAGCACCACGACGGCGGGTGGTGTCGATGATCGCCCGGAGCTGCGCCGCCGACACCGGATCGATCGCGCCTGATGCATTCACCGTGGCAGCCGCGATCCGGATGTCGACCCTGGCAGCGTCGAGCACACAGCCGAGCTCGTCGAACAACGCACGCGCCTCGTCGAACCGTCGCCTTGCGGCATCGGCATCGCTCTCGGCACGCGCCGTGGCCTCCAGTGCGGAGGCCAATCCGAACCGATCGCGCCGTGTGCGGGCGATCGTCGCCGAACGGCCGGCGGCAACGAGCGCACCATCGCGATCGCCCGACTCGAGCAACAGTGCCGCCTTCAACGACCACACCTCGGCGGCATCGAGCGACGTCTCGGCCTCGCTCGCCTCGTCGACGAGTCGCGTCGCGGTCTCGAGATCGGACTCTGCCAGTGCGCGGGCCAACTGCAACTTGGCGGCGACGGTGATCTGCTGGTCGTGGGCCGGTTCTGCGATCCGCAGCGCCCGCTCGGCCGAACCTCGCGCCTGCTCGATGTCGCCCCGCAACAGGTAGAGGCGAGCCAAGACCGTCAAGGGGTAGGCCACCAACAGCGATCCGTGCTGCTGGAGCTGGTCGACCGCGTTGGCGAGATCGGTCTTCGCCTCGTCGAGTCGTCCCAGTTTGGTCAGCACCTCGGCGCGATTCGTCAGCGCCAACGCCAACACGATGCCGTACCCGCCGAGTTCGGCGTGGCGAACTGCGCCGTCCAGCTCGACCAGAGCCAGGCCGTACTCGCCTTCCTCGAGCAAACGCGAGCCACGGTTCGAGCGGATCCGGGCGATCTGCATGAGGTCGCCGCAGCGTTCGGCGTGTTGCAGTGCGCGCACATAGTTCCAGTCGTTGGCCATCCGGTCGCCGTCGCTGGCGGCGACGAGAGCCGCCAAGGTGTACGCCACCGCCATCGCCGAGTCGGTCCCCGCCGCCGCCGCTCCGGTCAGTGCCCGGGCGGCCTGCTCCCTGGCGATCTCGAGCGAGCCGATCACCCACGCCGCCGACCCGGCATACCCAGCCAGCAGCGCCAGGTCCCCCGGGTCGTCATCGGGGCCGGCCTTGGCGAGCGCCTCGTCGTAGATCGCAAGGGCTCGTTCGTGCTGTCCCTGGAAATACTCGAGCAGCCCGTGGCGCCAGGCGTCCGAGGGGCGCAGGTCATGTTCGGCGGCGAGCTGGTACTCGACGATCGCCCGCCGACCGTCACCACTGGCGTGCGCTGCCCGACCAGCGAGCCCTCGCAGGTCAGCGGCGCCCGGTATCTGCTCAATCGCGTCCAGCACCAGTTGCGCCTGGCCGTTCTCGATCGCTGCAAGACCGTATCTGCGCAGAGCGGCAGCCAGGGTTTCGTCGCCATGGACGCGGGCCAGTCGGAGCGCTCCGCCGGCGTCGCCACGGGCGGCGAGCAACTCGATCATCGCAGACACGATGTCAGCGTCGTGCTCCACCAGTCGCCCTCCGTCCGCATCGATGACGATCCGGTTGCACCACACCCTCGGCCCTGACTCGGCGCGTTCGACCAGCTGCATGGCGGCCAACGTGTCAAGCGCCCCCGCGGCATCGTCGATGCCGAGTCGGCGCAGTTCGTGGGCGTCGACCGCTCCCAAGGCGGCGCAGATTCGCAACGCTTTCCGGGTGTGCTCGTCCAGGCAGTCGATCAGATGCCGCAAGGCGCCGGCAAAGCTGTCGCCGTCTGCTTCCCATGACTGCAGCAAGGTGAACGGATCGCTTTCAGGCTGGCACTGGACCGCGGCCAGCAACAGCTTGACGACTCCTGGTCGGCCTGAGGCGATCCGGGTGAGACGGTCGGCGACAGCCGCGTCGACCGGCGCGCCTGCCAGGATCGACTCGACCGCCTGCGAGTCCTGAACCTGGACGAACCGCACATCCTGCTCGGCGACCAGGCGGGCGACGGGGAACGGCAGGGACGACCGCGAGGTCAACACGATGCTCAGTGACGCCGGTGCGTTCCGGATCAACGATTCCACGAGGCGTGCCGCGCTCGGGTCGGCGGCGACGTGATCGACGCCGTCGAGCACCAGGACGAGGCGACGCTGTGGACCGTCCCCCAGCGCGTCCAGGATCGCACCGCCGATGTGGGATCCGAGCTGGTCGGCACGCCCCGTCGGATCGGCCTCGCTGGTCGGTCCGCTGGCCGGGCCAACAGCCGCACTCAGGATCGGGGTCAGATTGGGGACCCTGGCTCGCAGTCCGTTGACCAGCACGACCGGCAGCTCACTCGGGTGGTAGAGGTCGCCCAGCCCGATGAAGACGTCGCGGTGGGGATCGAGCGCGTCGAGCACGAATCGGGTCTTGCCGGAGCCCGGCGGCCCGTGCACGACCGTGAGAGCGCCCCAGTCGCGCCCGCCATGCCGCGGCAAGTCCGTCACGCAGCCATTCTGCACGTTGATCGGGAGCCAGCGCAGTCCCGACTTCGTCCCACGAGGATGGAGAGAGGTCGTCGGTCAGCGATTGCAAAACTTCTCTGGTGACACTTGACGGTAAATGTCCGTACTATTACGGTGGTGAACGCACGAAAGGCGACCTGATGAAATTTCAGCAGTACTACTTGCAGTGCCTGTCGCACGCCTCCTATCTGATCGGTGACGAGACGACGGGTCGGGCGGTCGTCATCGATCCGCAGCGCGACGTGTCGGAGTATCTCGCCGACGCTGCGGCTGCCGACCTGACGATCGAGCTCGTCATCGAGACCCACTTCCACGCCGACTTCCTGTCGGGGCACCTGGAACTCGCCAAGGCGACCGGAGCCAGGATCGTGTACTCGTCGGTGGCACAAACCGAGTTCGAGATGATGGGGGTCGCCGACGGTGAGCGCTACTCACTCGGCGACGTGCAACTCGAGTTCCGCCACACTCCCGGCCACACACCCGAGTCGATGAGCATCGTGGTCTTCGAACACGCCGCCGACGCCAACCCCTACGGCGTGCTCACCGGCGACACGATGTTCATCGGCGACGTCGGCCGCCCCGACCTGCTGTCGTCGATCGGGTTCACCGCGAGGAACTCGCCGACAGCCTGTACGACTCGCTCCACGACAAGCTGATGACGTTGCCCGACGACACCAAGGTGTATCCGGCGCACGGCGCCGGTTCGTCCTGCGGCAAGAACCTCTCGACCGATCTGTGGTCCACGATCGGCGCTCAGAAAGAGACCAACTACGCCCTGCGGGCACCCGACAAGCCGACCTTCATGGCGCTCGTCACCGAAGGTCAGCCGCCGGCACCCGGGTACTTCGTCTACGACGCGATCCTCAACCGGCAGGACCGCCAGTTGCTCGACGAGACCGCCATGCCCCCCGCCCTGGACTACCAGCAGACCGTCGCAGCCATCGGTCGAGGAGCGCTGCTGATCGACGGTCGCGACCCCGAAGAGTTCGCCTTTGGCCATCTGCGCGGCGCCATCAACGTCGGGCTCAACGGTCGGTATGCCGAGTTCGCCGGTTCGATCGTTCCGTCCGATGCCGACATCGTGCTGATCACCGAACCCGGCCAGGAACTGGAAGGCAAGAACCGCCTCGCCCGGATCGGTTTCGATCGCGTGATCGGTCACGTCGACCAGCCGTATCGCGTGATGTTCCAACATCGCGACGACGCCCAGATCGCCTCGCGCCTGACCGCCATCGCCTTCGACGAGCGCAACGACGAGATGAGGAACCTGCAGGTCGTCGACGTGCGAAACCCGGGCGAGGTCGAACACGGCATGGTGCCCGGGCCGTCAACATTCCCGTCGGTCAACTCCCGACACGACTCGCCGAACTCGACCCGGCCCGACCCACCGTGGTCTACTGCGCCGGCGGCTACCGATCGTCGGTGGCGGCCAGCCTGATGCGCCAACGCGGGTTCGTCGACGTCAGCGACATCATCGGCGGCTACGGCGCGTGGACCGAGACGGTCCAGAGTGCATGAACCGCGGGGTCAACAGGTGAACGAGGTGCGACCGCTGGTGTCGCGGCGATGACGAGACTCGGCTTCGCCCTCCTCAGCGACAGCTGCATCGGGTGCCACGCCTGCACGGTGGCGTGCAAGAGCGAGCACGACGTCCCGCTCGGCGTGAACCGCACGTGGCTCAAGTACATCGAGACCGGCGAGTTCCCCAACACCGGCCGTTCGTTCTCGGTGATGCGGTGCAATCACTGCGACGACGCGCCGTGCATGACGATCTGTCCGACCAGTGCCCTGTTCCGCGCCCCCAACGGCGTGGTCGACTTCGACGACTCGAACTGCATCGGCTGCAAGGCATGCATGAACGCCTGCCCGTACGACGCGATCTACATCAACCCCCAGACCAACACCGCCAACAAGTGCAACTTCTGCAACCACCGGATCGAGGTCGGCCTCGAGCCGGCGTGCGTGGTGGTGTGCCCTACCCACGCGATCGTGACCGGTGACCTCGACGACCCCAACTCGGAGATATCCCGAATCCTCGCCCGCGACAAGACCGCCGTGCGGGCACCCGAACAAGGCACCAACCCGAAGGTGTTCTACCGAGGCGCGGACCAGGCGTCGCTCGACCCGACGCGGACCATGATCAAGGCCGACGGCATGATCTGGTCCGACACCACACCCGATCACCCCACCCTCACGGTGACCATGGCCGCCCACTCCGGGACCGGGGTCGTGGCACGCACCGCCTACACCACGATCCACCACATGACCTGGAAGTCGAAGGTGTCGGGCTACCTCGTGACCAAGGCGGTCGCCGCCGGGGTGATGTTGATCGCCGCCCTGCTCGTCGTGCTCGGTCACGGTTCCGATCAGGCCGCGGTCGGTGTGGTGCCACCCGCCGTGGCCGGCGTCTTCCTCGCCATCACCGGCCTCCTGCTGGTGACCGACCTCAAGCAGCCGACCCGGTTCCTGTACATCCTCACCCGATCCAACACCTCGTCGTGGTTGGTGCGCGGCGCTTGGATCCTCGGCGCATTCGCTGCGCTGGTGGGCGTGTGGGGACTGTTCGGCCTGGCCGGCTCCGGCGGCGCACTGCAGGTTCTGGCGCCCCCTGTGGCGCTGCTGGCAGCGGGAGTGGCGGGATACACAGCGTTCCTGTTCGGACAGTGCGAGGGGCGCGACCTGTGGCAGACACCCTTGCTGCTCCCGATCCTGCTCGGGCAGGCAGTGATCGCCGGAGGGTCCGCGTTCGCGATCCTGGACCTCGTCATGGCCATCCCCGAGCCGAGAGCGATCTCGATCGCCTTGCTCGCCGCACTCGGAGGAGTCGCGCTGCTGATCGCCACCGAGCTGTGGTCGAAGGGCTCACGTCATGTCGAGTTGGCACTGCTCGAGATGACCCGCGGCCGGTACGCCGGCCAGTTCTGGTTCGGCGGCGTGCTCAACGGACTGGTCGTCCCCGCTGCGCTGTCGACCTTTGCGATCGCCACCGACACCACCAGCCCCTGGCCCGCGGCATGCGCAGGGGCGGCAGCGCTGTTCGGGTTGTACGCCTACGAAGACGCCTATGTCGGCGCCGGTCAATCGGTGCCGCTCTCATGACGTTCAAGTTGTGTCAGACACAACTTGAACGTCACGCCCGACATTGCCACCCACGTTCACGTTGTGTCTGACACAACTTGAACGCGACCTGGAGGGATCGCCATGACGCTCATGAACCACCCGCCGCACGACCGGTGGCACGACTGGACCGAACTCGACGCCAAGGCGTGGCCGCGCAAGGTGGAGCGCAACTACACGATCGTGCCCACCACCTGCTTCAACTGCGAAGCGGCGTGCGGGCTGACGGCGTTCGTCGACAACGAGACCGGCAAGATCGCCAAGTTCGAGGGCAACCCCGAGCATCCCGCCAGCCGCGGACGCAACTGTGCCAAGGGACCCGCCACCCTCAACCAGGTCGACGACCCGGAGCGGATCCTGTACCCGCTCAAGCGGGTCGGCGCTCGCGGCGGAGGCGGATGGGAGCGGATCTCGTGGGACCAGGCACTCGACGAGATCGGCGCTCGAATCCGGCTGGCACTCCAGGAACAGCGGACGAACGAGGTGATGTATCACGTCGGGCGCCCCGGCGAGGATGGCTACACCGAGCGCGTCCTGAAGGCGTGGGGAGTCGACGGACACAACAGCCACACCAACATCTGTTCGTCGAATGCACGGATCGGCTACCAGTCGTGGATGGGCCACGACCGCCCGTCGAGCGACTTCGCCAACGCCGAGGTGATCTTCCTGATCTCGGCCCACCTCGAAGCAGGGCACTACTTCAACCCGCATGCACAACGAATCATGGAAGGCAAGGCCAAGGGCGCGACCGTGATCTGTGTCGACCCGCGGCTGTCGAACACGGGGGCCAAGGCCGACTACTGGCTCGCCCCGTGGCCGGGCACCGAGCCGTTCATGTTGCTGGCGATGGCGCGGCTGTTGATCGTCAACGGCACGTGGGAGCGCGAGTTCGTGCGACGATGGGTCAACTGGGAGACGTATCTACGCGAGACCCGACCCGACCTGCCGTGCGTCTTCGAGTCGCTGGAGTCGGCGCTGCTCGACGCCTACGCCGACTACACGCCCGAACGCGCCGCCCACATCTGCGGTATCGAGGCCGACACGATCGTCGAGATCGCCGAGGATCATCGGCGCCCACCCCACCAAGCTCGCCAGCCACAACTGGCACGCCGCCGGCGCCGGCAACCTCGGCGGATGGCAGGTGGCGCGCTGCCTGTTCTTCCTCAACGTGCTCACCGGATCGGTGGCGACCAAGGGCGGCACCTCTGGCAACGGATGGAACAAGATGGCGCCGCCGCATCCGTTCGGCGGGCAACCGATCACGACCTGGAACGAGCTGAGTTGGCCTCAGGAATACCCGCTCGCCTACCACGAGATGTCGATCCTGCTCCCCCACTTCCTCAACGAGGGCCGCGGCAAGCTCGACACCTACTTCAGCCGGGTCTACAACCCGATCTGGACCAACCCCGACGGCTTCTCGTGGATGGAGGCGCTGCTCGACGAGACGAAGGTGGAATGCCACGTGGCGCTCACACCGACCTGGTCCGAGACGTCGTGGCACGCCGACTACGTGCTCCCGATGGGGCTCGGCTCGGAACGCCACGACCTGGCCAGCTTCGAGACGCATGCCGGTCGTTGGATCGGCTTCCGTCAACCCGTGATGCGGCGCTACGCCGAACTCAACGGTGAAGACTCGGCCGGACCGCCGCACCTACGAGTTCAACGGGAGCGCCACCGGCGGCGAGGTCTGGGAGGAGAACGAGTTCTGGATCGACCTGTCATGGCGGATCGACCCGGACGGGTCGCTCGGCATCCGCCAGTACTTCGAGAGCGCCGAGCGACCGGGTCACCCGGTCGGCGTCGACGAGTACTACACACGTCTGTTCGCCGAGGTTCCGGGCCTGGCGGGCGATGCCGAGGCGGCCGGGCAGACCACACTCGAGTTCATCCGCGACCGCGCCGCCTACGAAGTACCCGGCGACATGATCACCCCCTACGAGCGACCCGTCGCCGTTGCCGCGGTCGAGGGCTGCACGCGGCGCGAGGACGGCGTCTACGTCAAGCCCGGCACCTCGGCGGCGTGGGACGGCTCGGCCGACACGCTCGACGCGCTGCACCTCGCCAAGCTCGGCGACGGCTCGCCGGCGGTCGAGGTCGACGGCGAACTGAAAGCGGGCTTCCCCACCCCGTCGATGAAGCTCGAACTGTTCTCGACCACGCTCAAGGACTGGGGCTGGCCGGAGTACGCCACGCCGACGTGGATCCCCTCGCACGTGCACTGGGAGGGCCTCGACCTGGGCGGCACCGAGCGGATCCTGCTCCCGACGTTCCGGATCCCGACCCTGATCCACACCCGATCCGGCAACTCCAAGTGGCTCAACGAGATCAGCCACCGGCATCCGCTCTGGATCCACCCGTCCGACGCCGAGCAACTCGGGATCGCCGAGAACGGGCTGGTGCGGATCACCACCCGGATCGGCCATTTCGTGATCGCCGCGTGGCGGACCGAGGGCATCCGCCCGGGCGTGGTCGCCGCCTCCCACCACATGGGCCGTTGGCGATTGGAGGAAGGCCAAGCACGCTCGTGGGCGGCGGGCAAGGCCAGCATCGATCGCGACGGGTCGCACTGGAAGCTCACGCGCCAGCACGGTGCGTTGCCCTACGACTCGGCGACCGCCGAGCACGACGGTGACCCCGACACGCAACGGATCTGGTGGAACGACACCGGGGTGCACCAGAACCTGACGTTCTCCGTCCAGCCGGACCCGATCTCGGGAATGCAGTGTTGGCACCAGCGTGTCAGGGTCACGCCGGCCGAACCCGGCGACGAGTACGGCGACGTGGTGGTCGACACCGCCGAGTCGCGGCGGGCCTACCTCGACTGGCTCGCCAAGACCCGCCCTGCCCCCGGCCCCGGCGGACTCCGACGGCCACTGTGGTACGCCCGGCCGCTCAAGCCGGAACCGAGCGCATATCGTCTCCCCTGAAGGCCGCTCCTGCCTCGCGCGGCGGTGCACGGCAGCGCCCGGTGCGCGGCGATGCACCTCGTCCGGCAGCATCGATCGCTACAGTGTGGCGTTCCACGGCTCCGGCACGAAAGGCGATTTCCTGTGACGGCCATGATCGATTTCTCCGACGACGCGCTCCAGCTGGAACGCCGCGCATCGGTGCCGTTGTGGTCACAACTCGAGTCGGAGTTGCGCAGGCGCATGGAACTCGGCCACTTCGCCGAACGGTTCCCGACCGACCGCGAACTGATGGAGATCTACGAGGTCAGCCGCCACACGGCCCGGCATGCGATCGGTCAGCTGGGAGCGTCCGGCATCGTGCGCCGGGCGCGTGGCATCGGCACGTCGATCGACCGACGCACCTTCGAGCGATCGCTCGGTTCGCTGTACAGCCTGTTCCAGGTCGTCGAGGAGTCGGGCGTGGCACAGCACAGCGAGATCCAGTCGCTGGAGATCGTGCAGGACGCCGACGCCGCCGAGCAGCTCGGTCTCGCCCCTGACACGGATCTCGTGTTCCTCGACCGGATCCGGTACGCCGGCACCGAGCCGCTCGCCCTCGACCGCGTCTGGCTTCCGGCCGACCTCGCCGCGCCGCTGCTCTCGGCAGACTTCAGCCACACGTCGCTGTACAACGAGCTCGAGAAGGCGGTCGGCAGCCGCCCCAACGAAGGATGGGAGCGGATCACACCGGCGATCCCGACCGCAAGCCAGCGCCAGCTCCTTCATCTCGATGCTGACGAGGCCGTGTTCGAGCTGGAGCGGATCGGCATGTGCGGTGGCCGTCGCGTCGAGTGGCGGGTCACGACCATCCGGGGCGACCGCTTCACGCTGGTCGCCGACTGGACTGCCGGGCAACGCAACGAGATCCGGCTCCAGATGGTCGGCCTCGGCGACCAGGCGTCCAACTGACAGCCATGCCCCCGCTTCATCCCGACGTGTCGGTATTGGGTTGCCTGCTCGGAACGTGGGCCGGTCCTGGCCACGGCCACTACCCCACGATCGACGACTTCGACTACGTCGAGACGATCACGTTCGGGCATGTCGGCAAACCGTTCCTCGCCTACAGTCAGCGCACCCACGTGGCGGGACACCCCGATCGCCCGATGCACGCCGAGTCGGGGTTCTGGCGGGTCCCGGCGCCCGGTGCGATCGAGGTCGTGCTCAGCCACCCGACCGGCATCACCGAGATCGAGCAGGGCACGATCGCGACCGACGGGTCGGCGCTGGTGATCGACCTCCGGTCCACCCAGATCGGCCTGACGACGACCGCCAAGTCCGTCACCGGCTTGGCACGTCGCTTCCGGCTGGACGGTGACACGCTGTCGTACGACGTCGACATGGCCGCCGTGGGGATGCCGCTGCAGCACCACTTGGCGGCCACGCTCGTCCGTCAGTGACCGGGCGAGCACCCTGGTCACACCCCTCGCGCCTGGTCACACCCCTCGCGCCTGGTCACACCCCTCGCGCCTGGTCACACCCCTCGCGCCTAGGGTCACACCCCTCGCGCCTGGTCACACCCCTCGCGTAGGGTCACACCCCTCGCGTAGGGTGGAGGCCGACATGCACGACGCGTCCATCGAACACGAACACGAGACCCCGCACGCCAGCGGCCCACCCACGCCCGCTGTCTCCGACAGCGCGATGCAGGAACGAGCGCAACGTTGGGCCTCGACCATGCGAGGTCACACGGTCGACGGTGTGGCCCTGGCGCATGCCGACTCGTGGGCCGGGCCGGGATGGCGATCGACCGCAGAACGGGCCATGCGCGAAGACGCCGAACACACCCATCTGGCACCCCACGCCACGAAGGGCTCCGGGGCGGGCGAGCGGGTCGATGAGGAGGCCCCCGACCCCTACCGCACGTGCTTCGAACACGACCGCGACCGGATCCTGCACGCCTCGGCCTTCCGCCGTCTGGCCGGAAAGACCCAGGTGTTCGTGTTCCCCGACGACCACCAGCGGACGCGTCTGACCCACGCCCTCGAAGTTGCCCAGGTGGCGCGTTCGGTGGCCGGGGCGATCGGCCTCAATGTGGCGCTCACCGAGGCGATCGCGCTCGGCCACGACTGCGGCCACGGGCCCGGCGGGCACGCCTCCGAAGACGCCTTGTCCCCGTACCTCCCGGAAGGCTTCGATCACGCCCTCTGGGGTGCCGACGTCACACTCGTGCCGCTCAACCTGTGCGCCGAGACGCTGGACGGGGTGCGCAACCATTCGTGGAGCAGGCCGGCTCCCGCCACCCCGGAGGGCGAGGTCGTGTCATGGGCGGACCGGATCGCCTACGTGTGCCACGACTTCGAGGACGCCGTCGCGGCCGGGATCGTCACCGCTCAGATGCTGCCACCGATCGTCGCCGACCGGTTGGGTGGCGATCGTTCCACGCAACTCGGCCGTCTGGTGCGGGCCATGATCGACGCCACCGCAGCCACCGGCCGGATCGGCATGACCGACCGGTTCGCCGAGCCACTCGCCGCGTTCCGGCGGTTCAACTACGAGCACGTCTACCTCAGGCCTGCCAGCCGGGCCCAGGCCGACAGCGTGATCACACTGCTCCGGGCGCTCGTCGAGCACTACGCCGATCGGCCCAACCTGCTGCCCGACAGCCACGCCGTCGAGGCCGGTTCGACCCACGCCATGCGGTTGGCCGTCACATACGTCGGAGGCATGACCGACCGCTTCGCCTGCCGTCAAGCGATCGCCCAGCTCGGTTGGTCGTCGGACCGTCTGCCGGTCGGCATCGACGTCTGAGACCGATACTCCGTCACTCACGTTCGGCTCGGCGGGGACTCGTCCCCATCGCGACGCGTTCCGATTCATCATCGTTGCTGCCTTCATGAGGGTGTGCAATCTCGATGTGTCCTCGCTCTGACCGGTGCCGTGCTGACGGTGGCCCCACTCGCGCTCCGATTCGGGTCGGCCGACGCCGCCACGATCACCGCTGAATACGCCGTCGGCCACCACGACGTGCTCATCAACGGATACCCGCGCCGGCGCTCGGCACGTTCGTGCTGCGCGACGGTGAGTCGGACCTGATGGCGTTGTGCGTCGAAGCCGATTCGCCGCACACGATCGAGACCGACGCATACCGACCGGAGCCGAACCGGATCGAATCGGCGGCGCTCGACACGCTGTTGTTCCTGGTCACCGACCAGGCTGCGCTCGACGCCGACACGGCGACAGCGGCGGCGGCGTTGGCCTGGTACTACTCCGGTGCGATGCGCTCGATCGGTGTGCCGGTGTGGGCCGACGGGGCCCGCGACTTCGCACCGATCACGCCGCTCGATCCGGAACCATGGGGTGGCTTGCCACCGATCAGCCCGCAGCACCCCGTCGGGCTCCGGTCCGGCGGCACCGACATCGACAGTGCCGAAGTCCGCGTCGAGGCACTGCATCGAACGGCGGTGGCCCAGCAACGCCCATGGGCGCTCGCCATCGATCCAGGCGGCGTCACGCTCACCGGTGTAAACGGCCCGATCGCCGGTCGCCGGATCGATCTCGAGATCACCGACCCCGACGGCACCCCGCATCACCTCGAGATGGTCACCGACCCCGCTGGTCGGGCGGCGCTGGCGGTGGCGGACCTGGCGCCCGGATCATCGGTGGTCGCCACGGCGACCGCGCCCGCACCGCACCGCGAATACGACGGCGCCGACGACGTGCAACGAATGGTGGTCGCCGGCACCGAACGACTCAGTGCCACGATCACGACGGCGACCCCCGAGCCGCCCAGCACCACCACGACCAGCACCACCACGACCAGCACCACCACGACCACCACGGTGCCGCCGACCACAACGACCAGCACCACGACAACCAGCACCACCACCACGACATTGCCGGCGACGACAACCAGCACCACCACCACGACATCGCCGGCGACGACAACCAGCACTTCCACCACCATCGTGCCGTCGACGAGCAGCACGACGACATCGCCATCGACGACCGCAGCGCCCACCACCACGGTGTTGCCGGTCCTGCCGGCGGTCCCACAGTCGCCTCCGATCACCCCGCCGCCCACACTGCCGGCAACCGGCGCCGACACCGCGGCACTGCTGTTGCGCCTCGGCGACCTGACCTTCATGGTCGGCGTCGCCCTGCTGGCGCTCAGCGGACTCGCACCCGACCGCCGTCGGTCATGCTGAGCCGACGCCCCGGAAAACGGCAAGAGCGGGGCGCTCGGCGCCCCGCTCTTGCATCGATCGTGTGATCGGGATCAGTCGGCCGGATTGACGTCGACGATCTTGCGACCCTTGCGCTGACCGAACTTGACCGAACCGTCGGTCAACGCGAACAGCGTGTCGTCGCCGCCCACACCGACGTTGCGGCCCGGGTGGAACTTGGTGCCACGCTGGCGAACGAGGATGGTGCCGGCGGTGATCGCCGTGCCGTCGAACACCTTGACGCCGAGGCGCTGAGCGTTCGAGTCACGACCGTTGCGGGTCGACCCGCCACCTTTGGTCTTCGACATGGTGGACTCCTCAGCTCTTCGTGATCGAGGTGATCTCGACCAGGGTGTACTTCTGACGATGGCCGTAACGACGGCGCTGATTGGTGCGGCGCTTGTAGGTGAACCCGTTGATCTTCGGGCCCTTCGTGGTTCCGACGATCTTGCCCATCACCGACGCGCCCGAAAGCGCATCGGCACCGGCCAACACCGTGTCACCATCGACGACGAGAACGGGGACCAGCGAGATCTCGCTGCCCTCCTCACCATCGAGCAACTCGAGCGCCACTTGCTGGCCCTCGGTCACCTTTTCCTGCTTGCCGCCAGAGGCGATCACTGCATACATAGCCTGAGAGATGCTAACGGGATCCGGTGCGGCTCCCAACCGCCACATCGCTTCCATCCAGCATCGTCACCAAGACGGTTCTCGGACGCAGCGAGTCGCCCAAGGTAGCGTCACCGGCTGTGAGATGGTCGTTGTTGGATGGCGCGGACGAAGAGGCCGGGCGGGCGTTGCTGGCGACCGCCAGGCGGCGTCGGTTTCGTCGCAATGAGAGCATCGTGCACGAGGGCGACCCCGGTTCGAGTGTGCACCTGATCGACAAGGGCTTCGTGGCAGTCCGGGTCACCACCCCCAACGGCGAGGTCGCCACCCTGCGGATCATGCGGGCCGGCCAGCACTTCGGCGACATCGCGATGCTGGGTGCAGGTCGTCGCACGGCCACGATCACCGCACTGGAGCCGGTCGAGACGCTCGAGATCGCCGGGGACCATCTGGCGCGGTTCGTGGAAGCCAACCGCAGCGTCGAGCGGTCGATCACCCGGGCGCTGGCCTCGCAGGTGGCATCGCTCTCGTCGGCGCTGCTGGAGGCGATGTACCTGCCGCTCCCGAAGCGGATCGCACGTCGACTGTTGGAACTCGACGAGGTCTATCAGGGCAAGCCGATCCCGCTCACCCAGGACGACATCGCCGGGCTCAGCGGGGGAACCCGCCAGTCCGTCAACCAACAACTCAGCGACTGGCGTGAGTCGGGCTGGATCGAACTCGGCCGTGGTCGCGTCACCGTGATCGACCGCGACCGGATCGAACGCGCCGGGCGTTGACCTCGAACGCTGGTTGTGTCGGATTGCTGACACAACCAGCGTCGCCTGGCCGATGGTGCCGGCACCGGGAATTCTGCACGATGCCGTCATGAGGATTCGTCGCCGCTCACAGGACTCGACGCCGAACCATCGCCGGACCGAGGCGCTGACCGATTGCGGTCGGCCGGCGCGTGCCGGGGCCGTCCACCAGATCTGGCTGCAGCCCGGCCGGGCCGAGGCATTCACGCTGCCCACGATGTTCGGGTCCGGCGTTCGGTTCGGCGCGAGCACGGCGTCGACGGAGGGTTGCTGACGACCCAGGGATCGACCACTCAGGGTTTCGACCCACCACGGCGGGCAGCGACCCGGCTCGGTGGGTCGTCGACAAGATCGAGCGGCGGATCGCTCGACCGTTCTCCCTCCGCCCGACCATGAAATCGGTGTGCTGGCGAATCATTCGATGTTCGGTGCTCTGTCTGCCGAACATCTCGGGACAGAGTGATTCGACAGGGCGGGCACCGGTTTCAGGGGAACACCCCGAGATCACAACGCAACGGTGAGTCCGCCGTCGACGGTCAACAGGTGACCGTTGACGAACGACGCCTCGTCGGAGACGAGGAAGACCACCGCCGCGGCGATCTCGGCAGGTGTGCCCCACCGGGCGGCGGGAGTTCGGTTTGTCACCATGGTCGAGAAGGTCGGGTCCGGCATCAGCGCTTCGTTCATGTCGGTCGTCACGTACCCGGGGGCCACGGCATTCACCGTCACCCCGTGGGGCGCCAACTCGACGGCCATCGCCCGGGTCAGACCGGCCAGCGCCGACTTGCTGGCGACGTAGGCGGGGATCGTCGGGCGGGCGATCAGGCTCATCGCCGAGGCAACGTTCACGATCCGGCCGAATCCGGCGGCGGTCATGTGGCGCGCCGCAGCCTGTGCGAGTGCGAACGGGGCGTCGAGGTTGGTCGCCATGATGCGATCCCACTCGCGCTGCGGGAATTCGGTGAACGGCGCCCGGAACTGGACGCCGGCGTTGTTGACCAGGATGTGGAGCGCTCCGGCGACCTCGACGATCGAGCCGACCCACGCGTCCACGTCACCGAGTTCGGTCAGGTCGCCGGCGCAGCCCGATGCCAGGTGCCCGGCAGCCGACAGCTGCTCGATCCTCGCGTCGACGTCGTCGATCTGGCGACCATGGATCACCACGTGCGCGCCGCACTCGGCCAGCGCCTGGGCGAACGACCATCCGAGCCCCCGCGTGCTGCCGGTCACGAGCGCGGTCCGACCCGACAGATCGAACATCAGCAACAGCTCCCGTCGCCGCCGGACCCGTGCCCGAGGTCGAGCCGCGGCCGCTGATCGGTGAGCTCGACCACCAACTTCTTCACGAACCGGCCGGCGGTCGACACGCGCATCACCGAGACCAAACCCGACAGCACGGGCGACACGTAGATCCGGTAGTCGGGGTGCCGGACGCGCTCGTACGGGGCCAGATTCTTGCCATCGAGGTTGGTGTCGACCGACACCTCAGCGACCTTTCCTCAACCGGTCGGTCGGATGAAGTCGATCGTGAGCGTGCCGCCCCGCCGGTCCAGCATCTGGCGAGCCTCCGGGGTGATCTCGAGTTGCATCGCGTTCCCCCGTCAGTCGAGCAGTGAGTGGTCGATCCGCACACCGCGACCTTCGCAGTTGGGACAGATCTCGGAGAACTCGGTCAACAGGCCCTCGCCGATCCGCTTGCGGGTCATCTCGACCAAGCCCAGCTCGGAGATGTCGAACACCTGGGTGCGGGTCTTGTCGCGTGCCAGCGCGTTGCGGAACGCGTCGACGACCTTGGCCCGGTTGCCCTTGATCTCCATATCGATGAAGTCGATCACGATGATCCCGCCGATGTCGCGCAGCCGGAGCTGCTTGGCGATCTCCTCGGCAGCTTCCATGTTGTTGTGGAACACGGTCTCTTCGAGATTCGACTTGCCGACGTTCTTGCCCGTGTTGACGTCGATCACCGTGAGCGCCTCGGTGTGCTCGATGATCAGCGAACCGCCCGACGGCAACCACACCTTGCGATCGAGCGCCTTGTGAACCTGCTCGTGGACGTGGTAGCGCTCGAACAGCGACAGACCCTCGGCGACCGTGTCGTAGTACTCGACACGGTCCGCCAGTTCCGGGTTGAAGGCCTTGATGTAGTCGCGGACCTGCTCGAAAAGCGCCATGTCGTCGATCACGACGCCGCGGTACTCGGGGTTGAACTCCTCACGGATCACCCGCACCGCCAACTCCGGCTCGCGGTAGAGCAACGCCGGCCGGTTGGCCGCCGCCGACTTGCGCTCGATCTCGTTCCACTGCGCCAACAGCAGATGCATGTCGGCTTCGAGATCGGCGACCGTGGCGTGCTCGGCAGCGGTTCGCACGATCACACCGTGCTGTTCGGGCTTGACCCGGTCGAGCACGCCGCGCAGGCGCTTGCGTACGTCGTCGGGAAGCCGCTTGGAGATGCCGTAGGTCTTGGAGTTCGGGATCAACACCACGAAGCGTCCGGGCAACGACACCTCTTGCGTGAGGCGAGCACCCTTGGCACCGATCGGGTTCTTGGTGACCTGGCACATGATCATCTGACGTGCCTTGAGCATGTCTTCGATCCGGGCGCCGTTCTTGTCGTGCCTGCCGCGGCCGTGGCCCTTGCCGCCCTCCAGGATGTCTTCCTGGTCGTACTGCACGTCGCCGCGGTACAGCACGGCGTTCTTCGGTGTGGCGATGTCGACGAATGCCGCTTCCATGCCTGGCAGCACGTTCTGGACACGGCCGAGGTAGATGTTGCCGTGGATCTGGCTCACGTCGTCGGCGGGCCGGCTGACGTAGTGCTCGATCAGACTGCGTCCCTCGAGCACCGCCACCTGCGCCATGCCTGGGCGCACCTGGACACACATCATGTAGCGACCGATCGGACGGCCGTTGCGCTCACGACCCCTGCGACCCTCGATCAGATCGAGCTCGGCGGCGCTGGGCGCCTTGGGCTTGGTGGTGCGACCACCGCGTCGACGCTTGCGCGAGTCAGCGTCACCAGCGTCGGAGGCGGCGTCGGCGGGCGATTCGGCACGCCGCGATTCGGTCGGGGCGGCGGCGGCGGTCTGCTTGCCGGACTGCGCCGCGTTGCCGCCCGAGCCGCCACGGCGACGCTTGCCCTTGCCCTGTCCGGCGTTCCCGCCGGCGCCAGGCGCCGGTTCCGGCTTGGCAGCGAGCGCCGGCCCAGGAGGCGGCATGGCCGGAACGAACGGTGCCGACTTGGTGTCACCGACCTTGGGCTTGCGGACGAGCGAGCGATCGGCGGCATCCAGATCCCGGACGCGGCCTTCGCTCATCCGATCGGGCAGCTCGGCGGGCTGCACATCGCCACCGTCACGATCGCCGCCGTCACGATCGCCACTGTCACGATCGGCGACATCGCTGTCCGGTGCGTCATCGTCGGCGGCGTCACCGTCGTCGCCCTGGCCGTCGGCATCGGTCGGTCGTTTGCGGTTCTGTCCGCCGCGCGAGCCGCGTCGTCGCCGCTTGTTGGCCGTGGTACGGGCAGCGCCCGGCTCACCGTTCGACTCGGCGCCGGCATCGTGGGTGTCGACCGGCTGATCGTGCGTCGGTTCGGAGCGGTCAGCGTGGGCGGCCGGCTCGGGGCGGTCGGTCGGCGCCATCGAGGCGTCTGACACGTTGGAATCGTCCATGGTGGTCCCTTCTCATACGAGCACCCCATGAGGGCTCGTGCCCGCGGGGCCGGCGACCATGCCGTCGTCATCTGCGACGTGACGGGTGTTGCCGAGGCGAATCGGAAGCTCCGGTGGGAGCGTCCGGCCGTTCGAGTACTCGCAGGCGAGCACCTCGATCCGGCCGCCATCGCGGGAAATCCATTGGTGTGTACGGAGGATCCGCACATCGAGTGGGTCGAGGTGCGGGTAGGCCAGTCGAGCGAGTTCGCTCGGGCGCAGGGCGCGCCCTTCGGTGGCCAGTTCGGCGACCAGGCGGTCGCCGTGAGTCTCGTTCGGGGCGTGGAGATCGAGGATCTGCGAGCGCACGTCGTCGGTGCTCCGCTTTCCCTTGCGTTCCCGGTCGAGGACCAGCGTGGTCTGCTCCAGGAGCAGGCACGCTTGGCGATGGTGCTCGGGTTCGAGCAGTGGGCTCCAGAGTTCCCACGTGCACGACGTGACGACCTCTTGGAGCGACCCCGCAGCGTGCTCCTTGGCGGCGACGGCGAGCACGTCGAAGCCGCCCGGAAGCGCGTCCGAGAGCAGGGTCGGGAGGGCGTCGAGGTCGGCCTGGCTCAACTCGCGTTGGAGGTCGACGTCGACGTATTCGGCGATCGATTCGCCGCCTGTCGGCAACGCCAGACCGAAGCTGACCTTGGGGCGCGGGGTGAAGCCCTCGGTGTTGGCGACCGGGAGCCCGACCCGCCGTAATGCGCGTTCCCACATTCGTGCCGCGTCGCGATGGCTCGTGAAGCGGATCTTGCCGATCTTGGTGGCGCGCAGGCGGATCTTCACGATCCTGCCTCCGTCGCGCCGACGATGACCGGCTGGCGGCGGGCCGGCAGCAGGCTGACGGGCACCTCGCCACCGCGCGCCAGATCCTGGCCCGTGCCCTGTGAACCACCGGCCGGCGGCACCGGGGAGGCGACCACGTGTTCGATGCCGTAGCCGGTGCACACACCACAGTCGTAGCACGGCGTCCAGCGGCAATCCTCGATGCCCGAACCGGCCAACGCGTCCTGCCAGTCACCCCACAGGAAGTCGTGGTGCAAGCCGGCCGACAGGTGACCCCAGGGCAGCACCTCGGACTCGTCGCGGTGGCGGTACACGTACCAGTCGAGGGTGAGCCCCTCGGCGGCCATCGCTTCTTCCCAACGGCCGATCCGGAAACACTCACCCCATTCCTGGAACACACCACCGTCGCGCCAGACACGCTCGATCACGGCGCCGATCCGGCGGTCACCACGGCTGGTGATCCCTTCCGCCACGCTGGCGGCCGGGTCGTGCCACTTGAGGTTGACGCCGTGCGCCTTGCGGGTGGCTTCGCGCACGAGGTTGACCTTGCGCTGCAGTTCGGCCGCGGTGTTCTGGCCGAACCACTGGAACGGCGTGTGCGGCTTGGGCACGAACCCACCCAGGCTGACGGTGACCGAGGCGCGCGCCGGTGTGCTGCTTGCCGATCGCCACGCAGTTGCGGGCAAGTTCGGCGACGCCCAGCGTGTCGGCATCGGTCTCGGTCGGGAGGCCGGTCAGGAAGTACAGCTTCATTCGGCTCCAGCCCTGCTGGAAGGCGGAGTCGACGGCGCCGTACAGGTCTTCCTCGGTGATCAGCTTGTTGATCACCTGGCGCAGCCGCCACGAGCCGGCCTCGGGGGCGAACGTGAGCCCGCTCCGGCGTCCGTTGCTGACCTCGCCCGCCAGCCCCACCGTGAAGGCATCGACGCGGAGCGAGGGCAGGTTGACGGTCACGGCGTTGGTGCCGCAGCCGCCGAGCGCCTCGTTGGCGGCAGCGGCGTCGGCGAGCACACCTCGCACGACGGGCTCGACACCGGAGAAGTCGGCGGACGAGAGCGACGTGAGCGTGACCTCGTCGTAGCCGGTGCGCTTGAGGCCCTCTCGGATCATGGTGCGCACCTGTTCGGCCGGCCGCTCTCGTACCGGACGGGTGATCATGCCTGCCTGACAGAAGCGACAACCGCGGGTGCAGCCCCGGAACACCTCGACCGACAGACGGTCGTGGACGACTTCGGTCAGCGGCACGAACGGTCGCCGCGGGTAGTCCCATTCGGCAAGGTCACTGACGGTGCGCTTGTGCACCGTCGCCGGCACGTCGGCGAACCGCGGGCGTGACCGAACGCAGCACGGGACCGTCGTACTCGACGTCGTACATCGATGGCACATAGACGCCCGGCACCTTCGAGAGTTCGCGCAGGAACCCTTCCCTGCTGGTGCGTCCCGAGGCTTTCCAGTCGCGCACGAGCTCGGTGATCTCCGAGACCACCTCTTCGCCTTCGCCCAATACGGCGGCGTCGATGAAATCGGCCAGCGGTTCGGGGTTGTGAGCAGCGTGGCCGCCGACGATGACCACGGCGTGCTCGGGTCCACGTTGGTCGGTGTGGAGCGGGATGCCGGCCAGGTCGATCATCTCGAGCACGTTGGTGTACACGAGCTCCGACGACAGGTTGAACGCCAGGATGTCGAAGTCGCCGGCCGGGCGGTGGGTGTCGACCGAGAACAGCGGCACGCCAGCGGTCCGCATCAACGGATTCAGATCGAGCCAGGGCGCGTAGGTGCGCTCGGCGACGGCATCGTCGCGTTCGTTCAGGATTTCGTAGAGGATCTGGAGCCCCTGGTTGGGCAGACCGATCTCGTACGTGTCGGGGTATGCGAGCAACCATGCCACCGTGCCCCCGTTGGGCAACTTGTCGTGCCGGGGGGTGATGGCACCGTCTTCGCAGCCGATGTAACGAGCTGGCTTCTGCACTCTTGCCAGGAGCGGTTCGACCCGCGCCCAGAGTGATGACATGTCGAAACCAGTCTAGCCCGCTACCGCATCCGTCTCATGTGCACGCTCTGCACGATGCCGAACATGGCGAAGTACGTGATCAGGCTCGACCCGCCGTACGAGATGAACGGCAGCGGCAGACCGGTCACGGGCATGATCCCGAGCGTCATGCCCACGTTCTGGAACACCTGCCACAGCAGCATCGTGAACACGCCGGCGCACAGGTAGGTGCCGAGCAGGTCGCGCGAGAGCGTGGCGATCCGCCAGATCCGCATCAACGCCACCACGAAGATCGCCAGCAGCACGGCGCACCCGACCAGGCCGAACTGCTCCCCCACCGCGGCGAACGGGAAGTCGGCCCACATCACTGGCACGTAGCGGTCGATTGGTGAGGTCACCCTCTAGCCAGCCCTTGCCCCACACGCCGCCGGTTCCGACCGCCCGGATCGCGTTGCGCACCTGGTAGGCGGCATCTTCCAGATCGGGATCCGTCGTCTCCTGGTCGAGGAACACCCGCAGCCGCTCGACCTGGTACTTGTTGACGAGGCCGCCGATGAACGCCGATGCGACGGTGGCGATCGACAGGAACGACACGAGTGCGATGTACTTGGCCTTGGCCCCCGCCACCAGCAGCACGCCCATCGCGATCGTCACGATCACCGACGCCGAACCGAGGTCTGGCTGGGCGATCGTGAGCACGGCCGGGGCGCCGACCAGGATCAGCCCACCCAGGAACCTGGCGTAGGTGACCTCGTCGCTGCGTTCGTCGGCGAGGTACGCACACAGCGCGATCAACGTCGTGAACTTGGCCATCTCGGCGGGTTGGAAGTTGAACGGGCCGAGGTCGAACGAGATCCGGTCGATTCCCTGGGCGATTCCCATCAGGAGCAGCAGCAGGAGCAGGGCGATCGTGAGCCCGTACAGGAACGCGGCGCGCTCCTTGAACCACTCGTAGTCGACGGTCATCACGAACGCCATCACCACGCTGGCGATGATCGCGAACACGACCTGGCGGTTGACGAAGGCGTACGGGTCGTCGGCCAGACGGGTCCGCGAGGCCGAGTAGACGACCATGCAACCGATCACGGTCAGCAGGCCCTGGGTCACCATCAGCACCCAGTCGACGTTGCGGACCGGGTCGCCCGGGCTCGAGCGCACGTTGCCCAACCCGCGGTCGGGCTTGCGTGCGAGGAAGGTGAGCGCCACGGCGTCAGTCGACCGATCTCGTGTTGACGAGCACGCCGTTGCCGTTCCGCGAATTCCAGCACGACAGGTCGCCAAGCTGCTGCGGCCCGGCCGCCACGGTCGACTGCAGGTCGAGCGGGTCCGACAGTGTGACCGGATCGGTGGCCCGCAGTCCGGCCAGGGCGAGGAACGTGCACTTGACCACCGGTGCCGCCGCCTGTGATCCGTACCCGGACTTCTCGAGGTAGGCGGTCACCACGTAGGGCTGCTCGGTGTCGGTGCTGAAGGCGGCGAACACCGACGAGTCGTTCCACGGGTAGTTGTTGGCGCCCTGGGCCGTGCCGGTCTTGCCCGCCAACGGGATGACGCCGTCGCCGCGGTAGTCGGAGAACAACTTCTCGCCGGTCGTCGAGTGATAGCTGTCCGACGAGACGCCACACCCGCCCTCCGGGCAGATCACGCGCTGCAGACCCTGCACGATCGGGTTCCTGATCTCGTCCGGGAGCGGGATCTGTCGGATCAGGACCGGTTGCGTGCGGTCCTCGAAGATCGTGCCGCGCGAGAAGTCGACGATGCCGGGCGTCTCGCTGTCGGGAACCCCTGGGTTCCAGATGTTCATCACGATCTTCGGCCGCAGCACGAATCCTCGATTGGCGAGCGTTCCATATGCCGTGGCCAGGTGCATCGGCGTGGCCGACAGCAGGCCCTGGCCGATCGCCAGCTGCACGTTGTCGCCTGGGTAGTAGCCGCGACCTTCGTCCTCGCTGATCACGCCGAGCTCCGCGTAGCGCTGCTTGACCTCCTTGTCGGGGACCACACCGTCGAACTCGAACGGCAGATCGACACCGGTGTCGGCACCGAACCCGAACGATCGCACCTGTTCCTGCAGGATCGGCTTGAAGTCGTTGCGAGTCATCATCAACTCGCCGATCCGGTAGAAGAAGAAGTCGGACGAGACGGCCAGCGCCTCTTCGGTGTTGACGTACCCGTACTCGCACGGTCGTTGGGTGCCGGCGCACGTGGCGTTCTTGTACTCGCATTTGTACAGCACGCCGCACTTGCTCAGGTCCGTGATCGAGTCCTTGGTCAGCTGGTACACGCCGGTGTCGAGGACGTAGTCGCCGGCTCCAATCAGCCCGGTGTTGAGGGCGGCGTACGCCGTGAACGGTTTGAACGTCGACCCGAGGTTGTAACGCCCCTGAATGGCCCGGTTGACGAGGATCGACTTGTCGGGGTCGGCCTTGCTGCCGTCGGGGTTGGTGGTCGGGAAGATCTCGGAGAACTTGCTGCTCGACAGCCCGGCCTCGAACCAACGGTTGTCGAAGGTCGGGTAGCTCGCCATGGCGATGATGCTGCCGTCGGTGTAGTCCATGATGATCTCGGAGCCGGCAGGCGCCTTGTAGTTCACACCGTCCGGCGACTTGGTGACGTCCATCAAGCGCAGCTGACCGGTGATCGGGTCCTTGATCTTGGGGTTCGGTGCGGTCTGGCTCCGCCGCGCCAACAGGGTGGTCTCGAGCGCCTGCTCGGCGTACTGCTGGTAGTCGAGGTCGATCGTGAGCTGCACGTCGAACCCGTTCAGCGGTGGCACGTCCTCGATCACGCGCACCGGCCGGTTGGCGGCGTCGACCTCGATCACCCTCCGGCCCCAGGTGCCGTGCAGCACGTCCTCCATGCTCTTCTCGATGCCGAACTGACCGACCCGCTCGTTCAACAGGTAGCCCTTGGCCTGCAGCGTGCCATCCCATTGGTCCTGCGTGATGGCGCCCATGTAACCCACCACGTGGGCGGCGTGCGGGGCGAACGGGTACACCCGCTTCCACTCCGTGATCACCTGCAACCCGGGGAAGTCCTCGCTGCGTTCGAGCAGCGCGGCGGCGGTCGGTTCGTCGATGCCCTGCTTGATCGGCATCGGGAGGAACGGGCTGTCGACCTGGCTCTCGAAGCGGGCCTCCATGTCCTCGACGGGCACCTGGACCCATGCCGAAAGGCGCCGGAAGAGTTCGAGACGGTCGGTCTTCTTGCGCAACTGCTGCCAGTCGACGGCGACCGTCAGGATGCGTTGGTTGTCGGCCAGGATCCGGCCGTCACGGTCGAAGATCCGGCCCCGCTCCGGTGGGATCCGGACGGTGCGCGTGCTGCCCTTGTAGGTGAGCGCCTGGAGTTCCTCGGCCTTGACGGTCTGGAGGAACCACAGCCGCACGCCGAGCAACCCGAACAGGATCACGCCGACCAGGGCCAACACACCGAGCCTCGTGGCGCGTCGATCAATCGCCATGGCAGCAGTCTCCCAGGCGCGCCGGCACGAGCGAGGTCGCGTCGACCTCAGGCATCGGCCGGAGCCTTCCACTCGGGTCGGCCGAGTTTGAGTGCCCACCTGCTGGTCGGCACGAGGACGATGCTGAGGATCCCAGCCGCGACGGCGACGACCGGGACGATCGTGGCCATCTCGGGCACGAATGCGTCCTGTTCTCCGATGAACCGCCGCACCACCGGCACACCTGCTTCGCCGATCGCCGAGCCGAGCGCCACGAACCCGGCCGCCATCCACCATGTGGTATCGATCCGGACCACGTCGCACCACCCCGCCACGTAGCCGGCGACCCCCATCGTGATCGACGACGAACCGAGCGGTGTGCCGACTGCCAGATCGAGCATCAGGCCGAGCACGAACCCCGTCATGGCGCCCCGTTCCGGTCCTCCGGCGGCGCCCGCCGCGGCGGCAAACGCCAGCACGATCTGGACGATCACCCCGAACGGACGCATCTCGACGCACAGCGTCTTCTGGAGACCGAGCAGGATCATGCCGATCGGCAGGATCCTGACCAGGGTGCTGTTGAGGAACGCCGGCAACATGTCAGGTGATCGCCGGAGCTTCGCGGGGCGGTATGTACAACAACACGGTCAGGAAGTTGAGCTGGGTGAGGTCGGCGCTCAGTTCGATCTCGAGCCGGTCGCCCTCGACGCCGACACCGGGGATGATGTTGGCCACCCGCCCGACGGGGATGTCGGCCGGGGCCAGGCTGTCGCTCCCGCCCGCCGTCAGGACCGCATCGCCGACCTGGATCTCGCCGAACAACCCCGTGTCTGCGATGAAGCTCACGCGCGGGAGTCGGTCGCCACCGAAGCCGTCGAGCACACCGGTCTCACGAACCACCTCGGCGGGCGCCACGGTCGTCGAGGTGGTGGAGGTCGTCGACGGCGGAGCAGCGCCCGTGAGCGGGTCGGTGGTGGTCGTCGGCGGTTCGGTCGTCGTCGACGTCGTCGAACTCGGTCCCGGGGCGAGCGTGGTCGTGGTGGTCGAGGTCGTGGTGGTCACGTTCTCGATCGGCAGCCCGCTCGGCACGGTGATGGCGACGGTGGTGGTCGGGACGGTCGGGTCCTCGATCGCCGCGTAGACCTTGACCGGCACGTGGTACGAGGGATCGGTGACCAGCATCACGATGCTGGTCTGCAGGAAGGCGTTCGTGATCTTGCCGACCAGGCCGGCGTCGTTCAGGACCGGCATCCCGACCCGCAGCCCGTCGATCGTGCCGCAGTCGACCTCGACGCGCTGGTCGAAGTTGGTCGGTGACGATCCGATGATGCTGCATGTCTTGCGTTCGATCCCGGCCAACGACTCCAAGTTGAGTGCCTCACGCAGCTCCTGGTTCTCCTTCAGCGCCGCCTGGCTGGCAATCTGGTCGCTGCGTTGCCGGTCGAGCTCGCGCTGCAGCAACTGGTTCTCGGCCTCCAGGTCGTCGACCCGGGTCATCCCGTCCCACACCCGGCTGATCGGGCGCGTGATCACCTCACCGGCGACCTCGAAGGGCCGCTCGGCGTAGCTGAAGCCGGTGCGGGCGGCGTTGAACAAGGCATTGCCGCGCAGGTCGAGCGTGATCAGCAGGACCGAGGTGAGCAGCAGGATGACCATCGTGCGTCGACGGCCGACCGAATAGATCGCCATCGCTCACCGGTCCCGGCGACCGGGTGAGCGGCGCCGGGGCGAGTGGCGCGACGCTGCGGGATCGACGATCTGCTGCGCACGCGTTCGTGCGTCGCGATCGAAGCCGATGTGATCGGCGTGCACCACCATCGCTCAGTCGTCGCCGCCGAGCGACATCAACCCACGCATGGCGTCGATGTTCTCGAGTGCCCGACCGGATCCGATCACCACGCTGTAGAGCGGTTCGTTGGCGACCCGGATCGGCATGCCGGTCTCGTGCGCCAGGCGCAGGTCGAGGCCGCCGAGCAGCGCTCCGCCGCCGGTCAGCATGATGCCGTCTTCCATGATGTCGGCTGCCAGTTCGGGGGGCGTCTTGTCGAGCGTGGTCTTCACGGCATCGATGATGGCATTGACCGGCTCGGCAAGGGCTTCGCGCACGTGCTCGGTCGTGAGCTGGATCGTGCGCGGCAGGCCCGACACCAGGTCGCGACCTCGGATGTCGGCGGTGAGTTCGTCCTCCATCGGCCAGGCCGAACCCATCTGGATCTTGATCTCCTCGGCCGTGCGATCACCGATCGCCAGCGAGAACTCTTTCTTGATGTACTGCACGAGCGCGTCGTCGAGCTCGTCGCCGGCGACTCGCACCGACTGCGCCGTGACGATCCCGCCCAGGCTGATCACGGCGACCTCGGTCGTGCCGCCGCCGATGTCGACGATCATGTTGCCGCTCGGCTCGTGGACCGGGAGGTCGGCGCCGATCGCCGCAGCCATCGGCTCCTCGATGATGTGGACCGGCTTGCGCGCCCCGGCGTACTCGGCGGCGTCCTGCACGGCGCGCTGCTCGACCCCGGTGATCCCCGACGGCACGCAGATGACCATGCGCGGCTTGGACCACTTCGATGCGTGCACCTTCTGGATGAAGTAGCGCAGCATCTTCTCGCACACCTCGAAGTCGGCGATCACGCCGTCCTTCAGCGGGCGGATCGCCTTGATGTGGTTCGGCGTGCGGCCCATCATGCGTTTGGCCTCGACCCCGACCGCGACCGGGCGACCATCGTTGACGTTGATCGCCACGACCGACGGTTCGTCCAGCACGATCCCGAGCCCACGCGCATAGATCAGCGTGTTGGCCGTGCCGAGATCAATCGCGAGGTCGCGCCCAAGGCTGAGCGGATTGTTTCGTGCCATCTCGTGTTCGGTCCTTACAGCGATCGGTTCGGCGGACTGGACCCCAACTGGTCTCAGTCTCGCACAGCCCAACAAGGTTACAAGTTCGCGACGAACATGGCCATGCCCACGTGCCACGCGTCACGTTGCAGTCACGTGACACGCTGAGCCGATGTTCGATGTCGTGCTCGTCGCACCCGAGATCGCCACCAACACCGGCAACATCATCCGGTTGTGCGCCAACACCGGGGCCCGCCTGCATCTGGTCGAGCCGCTCGGCTTCGATCTCGGGTCGAGCGGACTGAAGCGGGCCGGTCTGGACTACCACGACTTGGCGGTCGTGACCGTCCACACTTCGATCGCCGCCGCGCTCGACTCGATCGGGCCGGATCGACGCCGTTTCGCCTGCTCGGCGAGGGTGAACACGCGTTACGACACCGTCGCCTTCGATCCCGACGACGTGTTCGTGTTCGGTGCCGAGCGGCACGGATTGACCGACGCACAGCGCCGCCAACTCGCTCCTGTCACGCCGCTGGCGATCCCGATGCAGCCGGACAACCGCAGCCTCAACCTCGCCAACGCCGTGGCGATCGTGGTCTACGAGGCATGGCGTCAGCACGGCTTCGCCGGTGCCGCCGAGGTGGGCGGGGCGACCAGCGAAGCCGGAGACTGACGTTCGATCAGCGCACCATCAGATCAGCGCACGATCAGATCAACGCACCATCAGAGGTTCGGGAAGAAGATCCCGATCTCGCGCTCGGCGCTGGCCAGGCTGTCGCTGCCGTGCACCAGGTTCTCGGTGAACAGGATGCCGAGGTCACCGCGGATGGTGCCGGGGGCGGCCTTGCGCGGGTTCGTGGCGCCCATCATGGTGCGCACCACTTCCCACGTGTCTTCCGGGCCTTCGACGACCATGGCGACGACGGGGCCGCGGCTCATGAACTCGACGAGTTCGCCGTAGAAACCCTTGCCGACGTGCTCCTCGTAGTGACGGGCGAGCGTGTCGGCGTCGAGCTGACGCAGTTCCATCGCCACGATGTCGAGGTTCTTGGCCTCGAACCGGGAGACGACCTGGCCCACGAGCTTGCGCTCCACGGCGTCGGGCTTGAGCAGGACCAGGGTGCGATCAGACATGGCGAGCCAGGCTACCGACCGACCCGTTCAAGTTGTGTCAGACACAACGTGAACGTCAGTTGGCGGAACGGCGCAGGGCGCTGCGGGCAGCCCCGGCGACGTAGATGCTGCCGGCGGCGAGGATCGCGTCGTCGGCATCGGCGCCGCGCATGGCAGCGGCGCAGGCGGCCTGGACCGAATCGTGCACGAACACTTCGTCGCACCCCATCGCCCGGGCCCGGGCGGCCACGTCCCGGCCGTCGACGCCTCGAGGCGATGGGGCCGTGCAGGCGTGCACCACGTCGAACTCGTCGGCGCGCAGGGCGGCCAGCATCTCGGCCGGGTTGCGCAGCGTGCCGACCACCAGGATCCGGCGGCCCTCGGGATGGAAGTCACCGAAGAACACCTCGGCGCACACATCGGCGCCTGGAGGGTTGTGGGCGCCGTCGATGATCGCCAGCGGCTGCACGCCGAGCACTTCGAATCGCCCGGGCATCTCGACGTTGGCGAAACCCTCGTGGACGATGTCGTTCTCCAACGGCGCCGCGAAGAACGCCTCGACGGCGGTCAATGCCACCACCGCGTTGTCACCTTGGTACGAGCCGTGGAGCGGCACGAACACGTCGTGGTAGATCGTGGTCGGCGTGCGCAGGTCGAGCGCCCGACCACCCACCGCGAGCGCATTGTCGGCGACGTCGAAATCCTCACCGCGCAGGAGGTAGGTCGCCCCGCCCTCGGCCTTGAAGATCTCGAACAGGTCCGGGTCGGTCTCGCCGACGACCACGGCGCTGCCGGGCTTGATGATGCCGGCCTTCTCGCGTGCGATGTCGGCCAACGCCGGGCCTGCGAACTCGGTGTGGTCCAGTGCGATGTTGGTCACCACGGCGACCTGGGCGTCGACCACGTTGGTGGCGTCCCACCGTCCGAGCATGCCGACTTCGATCACGGCCACGTCGACCGCCACATCGGCGAAATACCGGAACGCGGCGGCGGTGACGGCTTCGAAGTAGGTCGGGCGCACACCCGTGATCGCCTCGATGTCGGCGATGCCGGCGATCTGCTCGGCGAGCTCCTCGTCGGTGATCGGCTCGGCATTGCGGCGGATCCGCTCGTTGATCCGCTCGAGATGGGGGCTCGTGTAGGTGCCGACGGTCAGGCCGCGCGACATCAGCAGCCGCGTGATCATCTGCGTGGTCGAGCCCTTGCCGTTGGTGCCCGTCACGTGGATCACCGGCATCGCCAAATGCGGGTCACCCATCGCCGAACACAAGCGCGAGATCGGCTCGATCGAGGGTGACGTGATGCGGCCGGTCTTCTCGTACGAAGCGTGCTCGTCGAGGTACGCCAGCGCGTCGGCGAACGACATCGTCATGGTTTCACCGTCCACGCAGCGTTCGGGCCGGGTCAGCTGGCAGCGCGGCGCGGCCGGCTGGATGATGTCTTGCGCGGCACGATCGTGGGGCTGACCTTGTCGAGCACGGTCTCGGCGTCGATCACGACACGCCCGACGTCGGTGCGTCCGGGGATGTCGTACATCGTGGTCAACAGCACGTCTTCGAGGATCGCCCGCAGACCGCGGGCACCGGTGCCTCGCAGCATCGCCTGATCGGCGACCGCCTCGAGCGCCTCGCGGGAGAATTCGAGCTCGACGTCCTCGAAGCCGAACACCTTTTGGTACTGCTTGACCAGGGCGTTCTTGGGCTCGGTGAGGATCTGGATCAAGGCGTCGCGGTCGAGCGAACGAACCACGCCGACCACCGGCAGGCGGCCGATGAACTCGGGGATCATGCCGAACTTGACGAGGTCCTCGGGCAGCACCTTGCTGAACAGCTGACCGGGATCGCGATCGGCCTTGGAACGCACCGTGCCGTGGAACCCCATTCCCTGTTGGCCGACGCGACGCTCGATGATCTGTTCCAACCCGGCGAACGCGCCCCCGAGGATGAACAACACGTTGGTCGTGTCGATCGTGATGAACTCCTGGTGCGGGTGCTTGCGGCCGCCCTGTGGCGGGACCGATGCGGTCGTGCCCTCGAGGATCTTGAGCAGCGCCTGCTGCACGCCCTCACCCGACACGTCGCGGGTGATCGACGGGTTCTCGCTCTTGCGGGCGATCTTGTCGATCTCGTCGATGTACACGATCCCGGTCTCGGCCCGCTTCGTGTCGAAATCGGCAGCCTGGATCAGCTTGAGCAGGATGTTCTCGACGTCCTCGCCGACGTAGCCAGCTTCGGTCAGGGCGGTGGCGTCGGCGACCGCGAACGGCACGTTGAGCATGCGCGCCAGCGTCTGGGCGAGGTGCGTCTTGCCGCAGCCGGTCGGGCCGAGCATCAAGATGTTGGACTTCTGCAGCTCGATGTCGTCGCGTCGACCGATCGTGGACGACTGCTGGTGCTGGATCCGCTTGTAGTGGTTGTAGACAGCGACCGAGAGGATCTTCTTGGCGTCGTCCTGACCGACCACGTAGTCGTCGAGGAAGCTGCGGATCTCGCGCGGGTTGGGCAGGTGCTCGAACGTGACCTCGCTGGTGTCGGTGAGGTCTTCTTCGATGATCTCGTTGCAGAGATCGATGCACTCGTCGCAGATGTAGACGCCAGGGCCGGCGATCAGCTTCTTGACCTGCTTCTGCGATTTGCCGCAGAAGGAGCACTTCAGCAATTCACCCGTGTCACCGAATTTTGCCATTGTCATCGCCCCCTTTCCGAACGGTCGTCATGAGATCCGTGGTGCGTGCGGGAACCCTAGTCGACTCCCGAGCGGACCTCAGAGGATCGCTGCGGAACGGTCGACCGAGTCGCGTGAGTTGATCACCGTGTCGATGATGCCGTAGGCCAGTGCCTCGTCGGCTTCCATGACGAAGTCTCGGTCGGTGTCGGCGTGCACCCGCTCAAGCGGCTGCCCGGTGTGCTTGGAGAGGATCTCCTCGAGCAGATCGCGCATGCGCAGGATCTCCTTGGCCGCCAGCTCGAGGTCGGTGACCTGGCCGTACCCGACCTGGCCGTAGGGCTGGTGCAGCAGGACTCGGCTGTGGGGCAGTGCCAAGCGCTTGCCCTTGGTGCCGGCGGCCAGCAGCACAGCGGCGGCCGAGGCGGCCTGGCCGAGGCAGATCGTGGCGATGTCGTTGCGGATGAACTGCATCGTGTCGTAGATCGCGAACAGCGCCGTGATGTCGCCACCGGGGCTGTTGATGTAGACGTTGATGTCCTTGTCGGGGTTCTCCGACTCGAGGAACACGAGCTTGGCGCAGGTCAGGCTGGCCGACGCCTCGTCGATCGGGCCGTCGAGCCAGATGATGTTGTCGCGGAGCAGGCGGCTGTACAGGTCGGAGTACAGCTCACCCCGGCTCGTCTGCTCGCGAACCTGTGGCACGAAGTAGTTCGCCATCGGCATGTCCATGATCGGCCTCCTCAGTCGTCGTTCTGATCGTCGTGTTCGTGGTCGTGGTCACCATGATCGTCGTGATCGTGGTCGTGATCGTCATGGTCGTGGCCGTCGTGATCGTGATCGTGATCGTGATCGTGATCGTGATCGTGATCGTCGTCGTCGTCGTGGGTGTGTCCGAGCACGAGGTCACGATCGATCGGCGCACCGGATGTGTCGACCATGTCGACGTGGTGCAGCAGCCAGTCCATCGCCTTCGACTTGCGGATCTCGGCCAGCAGGTCGGTCACGGCGTCGTTCTGCTCGTAGGCACGGCGCACGTCCTTGGCCTTCTGGCCGAACTGCATCGCCATCCGTGCGTATTCCATCTCGAGTTCGTGGTCGCTGACGTCGAAGCCCTCGGCGGTGGCGACGGCACGCAGCGCGAGGTCGGCCTTGACGGCCTGCACGGCCTGCGGGCGGGAGCCCTCGAAGAACTGCTGCGGGTCCTGGCCGGTGGCCGAGAGCCAGGCGCCGAGGTCGATCCCCTGCGCTTGGAACTGGCGGGCCATGTTCTGGATCCGCTGCTGCACTTCGGCGTTCACCATCGACTCGGGCGCCTCGACGTCGACCAGCGCCGTGAGGGCGTCGGTGAGCTTGGCCATCACGGTCTGGCGAACGGCGTTGAGCTTGGTCTCGCTCAGCCGTTCGCGAATCGCCTCGGACCACTCGGCGACGGTCTCGTGCTCGCCGGAGTTCTCCGACACCCACTCGTCGGTCAGCTCGGGGAGCGCCAGCTCCTGCACGGCCTTGACGGTGACGGTGAAGTCGGCCGGCTCCTCGGTGCCCTTGGGCGTGGCGGTGAACTCGATCACGTCACCGGCCTTGGCTCCCGTGAGACGCTCGTCGAACTCCTCGGCGACCCAGCCCTGCCCCAGCTGATAGGACCAGTCCTCGGTGTTGAGCCCGAGCACGTCCTCGCCGTCGCGTGTGGTGACGAGGTCGACCGTGAGGTAGTCGTCGGCACCGGCGGGCCGATCGACGTCGACCAGGCTCCCTCCCTGGCGCAGGTCGGCCTGCTGGGCCTGCTCGATCTCCTCGGCGGTCGGCTCGACCGGATCGAGTTCGATCCGGAGCCCGGCGTAGCCGGGAACCGTGACCACCGGGCGGATCTCGCACTCGGCCTCGAACTCGACGGGGCCGTCTTCCTGGCCACCGGTGAGCTCGATCTCGGGCGTGGCCACCAGATCGACGTCGTGTTCGCGCACGGCCTTGCCGAGGTAGCGCGGGATCGAGTCGCGCAACGCCTGCTCGCGTGCCGGGCCGAGACCGATCCGAGCTTCGAGCACACGCCTCGGCGCCTTGCCGTTGCGGAACCCGGGCATGTTGACCTCGCGGGCGATCGACTTGAACGCCTGGTCGATGTCACGATCGAACTCAGCCTCGTCGACTTCGACGTATAGCTTGACCTTGTTGCCCTCCAGGGCTTCAACCGAAGATTTCATGAAGCGACGATGCTACCGGCCGACCGAAACTGAACCGTCGGCCAACGCTCATGGCAGAATGGCAACGTGCAGTTCTGGAAGCCTCACGCCCTTGCCAAGCCTCACGCCGACCAGCTCGACCTCAAGATCGGCGATCGCGTGAAGGCGATCGTCGACGTCGCCGACGCTCCGGCGGGCACCGAGGGCAGGGTGATCCTCGCCAACGGGTTCAACTGGCAGCGTTACCGCGTGCTGTTCGACAACGGCGCCGAGCTGGGCGACCTCGACCAGCGCACGATCGAGCCGGTCGGCAAGGCAGCCAAGCGGCTCGCCAAGGTCGCCAAGCGCGCCGAGCGGGCGCGAGTCGCGGCCAGCAACCGCTGATCCGGGGCCGGTCCCGCCGCACCGCCCCTGCGCAGCACCCTCGACGCCGATACGCTGCGGTCCACACCGGGATGTAGCGCAGTCTGGCTAGCGCACCTGCTTTGGGAGCAGGGGGTCGGGAGTTCGAATCTCCCCATCCCGACGAATCTAGCTGGCATGAATCCGTCAGGCCCATGCTTCCGTACAGAACTGCGGGGGAATGTGCGGGGGAATGTGTTTCGAGGTTGACACACCTCGACTGGGCTGTCGAGGGCGGACCTGATGCTGCGCGGGTTGCGACTCGTACGCAGCGCTGATTGTCATCGTCGGTGACCGGTTCCTCAGCCTGGAGATGTCGAACTTCGCCTGGCCAGAAGATCTCACGCAGGATCAGGTCCGTGACGGCCTCGAAGCGGTGGCCCGACTGGCCCTGAGCCGACTCTGAGGAGTACTGATCGGTGGCTGACCGCAAACAACTGAGCTGGGGTGATCGTGTCGGGGAGGCTCGGATTTGGGATTCGGTGGCGGCGCGCTCTGGTGCGCCATCAAGAGACGAGGGCACCGGCCGAATCGGTAGCGGTGACGTGCTTGGGTGCGCTCGCGGCGCGGCATTGGCGATGCGTGAGGTAGCCGATCCCGACCACGACGACGATGTCGCCGATGCTGAACACGTTGGAGAGCGGCCAGTGTGCCGGGATGGCGAAGATGTCACCGAGCCATTGGAACTTGGCGTTGTCGACGAATGTTGAGTTGCTGTACTCGGTTGCCTCGCCGATCCCGGCGCGATTCAGGGCGGACGCGGATGCGGGCATCAAGCCGTCGTTGGCGACGATTGCGATCAGGTTGAGCGCGCCACCGAACGTGATCAGCAGAACCCCTGGTGTTCGCCAGTTGACGGCCGCGAACAAACCGGCCACGGCATAGGACCCGAGGTGGATGACGTGTGCGACTCCGGTGCTCGGATGCCAGGGGGAGCTGACGAGGAGCGTTTGGAGTCCGATCGCAACCCACGCCAACGACATGTACCGAAGCGGCAGGCTTCCCATCCCACGCAGACTGGTACCGGACAACGGCACGGTCAGAACGGCCAACAACGCACACACGAGAATGATCATCTGACGTGCTCCATCTGGATCGGAATACCGAGTGGGCGCTCGGCGAGCCACTGGGTGGCTACTGCGGCGGGCATCGGTCTGGCTATGACGTAGCCCTGGGCGTAGTCACACCCGATCGCTCGCAGCTGATTCATGATTCCCAGGTCCTCGATGCCTTCGGCAACGCACGTGACTCCCATCGCGTGACTCAGTTCGATGATCGTCTTCACGATCAGGAAGCCTCGTGGATCTCCGGTCATCTGGCTGATCAGCGATCGGTCGATCTTGATCTGGTCGATCGGTAGGTCGAGCAGGCGAGAGAACGAGGAGTAGCCGGCACCGAAGTCATCGATCGCGATAATGAGCCCGCTCGATCGGAGTCGATCGACGACGTCGGACGTGATCTCGGGTTGTGCGTCGAACGCGCTCTCGGTGACCTCCACGGAGATGTTCGCCGTCGCCAGCCCATTGGCTGACAAGATGTTCTCGACGACGTTCGGGAAGTGCCGCGAGCGCAGGTTGGCCGTTGATACGTTGACCGCGAGCCTGAGATCGGGATCGATCGCGAGAAATTTGGCAGAGTCGGATGCGACCAGCTCGAGCACACGCTCTGTTATGTCTGAGATCAGGTCGGTGTTCTCGGCGAGTGTGATGAAATCGTTCGGGGCGACGGGGCCATATCGGGGGTGTTGCCACCGCAGCAAGGCCTCGAAGCCCATGATTCGGCCGTCGTGCAGGTCGATCAGCGGCTGATAATCCATTGTGAGTTGCGAGTCGCTGTCCAAGGCGCCTCGCAGCCCTCCCAGCAGGGCGAGGCGGCCTCCCGTTTGAGCGACGGCCCTGTCGGTCTTGGCGAATGCGACGACGCTCTTGTTGCGTTTGGCTTCGTACATCGCGACGTCGGCGTCGCGGAGCACCTCGTCGGCCGTGCCCGACGTGTGATCGAGCAGCACGACGCCGATCGAAGCGCTGATCGTCACCGGGACGCCGTCGATCATCAACGGCTCGGTGAGCGTTTCGGCCACCTGTTGTCCGAAACCCATCGCGGTCTCGAAATCGCGCGCATCCGGGAGCAGCACTGCGAACTCGTCGCCGCCCAATCGGGAAGCGACGGCACCAGCATCCCGGTCGAACAGGAGGCGTTGCCCGACCTGGTTGAGGACGGCGTCGCCGATGTGGTGGCCGAGCCGATCGTTGACCTGTTTGAAACCGTCGAGATCGAGCAGGAGCACGCAACCCGCCACGCCCGTGGGGCCGTACGCGGCGAGATGTCCGTCAAGGTGATCGATGAAAGCTCGCGCGTTCAGCAGCGAGGTGAGGTGATCGTGACTGGCACGATGTTCACGTTCGAGCGCTTGACGGGCGCTGTGGAACACGAGAAACGCGATCAGCCCCAGGAGTGGCGCCGTCATCAGGTTGTAGTCGGCCGCAATCACGAACAAGGGCGACAATGCCAGCAGCGCTCCATCAGCCGACACGGACAACCTCGTGGCCTGCCGAAGCATCACGGGTACCGACACACCCTGATTGAGAGCGATCACAATCGCCGTGAGGAGACTGTTGATCACGAAGATCAACGCCGCAGCGACCACGATGAACACCAACCAGATCAGGTCGAGTTCAGCATCGACTCCCAATGGCCTCGAGCCACCGGTGACCGTCAGTAGCAAACTCGCAGCGGAGAGCGCAATGATGGTCTGGGATGCGTTGAACGAGGTCCGCAGCAGCCCCTTGCGCCGCGCCAGGTCAGGCAAAATGCAGGCCGCCGCCGTCGTCAGCAGGGCGAACATCGGCACACCCAACAGCAACAGCGCATACGAGAACGCCCAGCCCGGTGTGACGATGCCGCCATCGCGTCGGCTCAACCAGCCCACGCTGTGCAACTCCCCGAACAAGTACATCGCCGTCAGAACGGCGACAGCGGGCCAGTTGATCGGACCATTCCACATCGAGCGATCCACCGACCACACGACGCCGACCAGCGCGACCGCCGCCACCGCCGTCCCAGAGACGAACTTGGCGACGTTGCTGGACCTCGACGTAGTGGCGTGATCGGTCATCGTGGCGAGTTCAGATCGACGAGTGCGGCGAGGGGTAGCAGGCAGAGACTGCCCGCTACCCCTCGAGACCACTCAGTTCCACTTGATAGGAGCACCGAGTGACCCGACGAACGCGACGACCGTGACGATCGCTGCACCCGCCCGATACCCATGAGCCGTCATCTGCTTACGGATCTGGCTGTTCTTCATCATGCCCACTTTCTCGGCGCGCCGAGTGCCGCGACGAAAACGATCGCCGTCAGCACCTTTCCCGCCGTGATATTGAGGTATCCGCGCACGGAGCTCTCCTTTTGGTTAGCCGCCTTCTGGACCGTCCAGGGCACCTCTGATATCGGCGTTCTTATCGCCAACTAAAGTCAAGAATGTCAATTGTCGACGAAATGTTTGACCAAGACACGTGAGAGGTCATGACGATGCGGCGCTCGATCGAGGTTGGACAGGGCTGATTCTGCCGCGTCGTTTCCCCGACGAACACCTCATCCTCGATCCACCGATCGGGTGGCTGGGTGTCGTTCGGTGGTGGGGGTTGGGCATGACGCTCGGCCGGGCGGTCGGGGTGGGGTTCGGGGCGTGTTGATTCGGGTGGTCGTCGTGGTTGGTGTTGTCAGCGCTGGGTGGGGTTTTGCGGCGCGCCGGTCCGCCGGGCATCCGTTATCCGGCTGGGCCGGGGAGGGTGCGTAGGGTGGCGAGGAGACCGGTGAACGTGTTGGCCCATGGCCATCGTGTTGGGAGTCGTAACTAGGAACCTGTCTAGCTGCATCAATGCTCGACAAGCAGGAGTTCTTGCCTGCTTTGGGAGCAGGGGGTCGGGAGTTCGAATCTCCCCATCCCGACGTGATCGGACGCGTGTCGTTCCCGCTTGATGCTTGCGTTCCGTCCGGTCAGGCGTACAGTTGGTGTTGAGAGCAGGTGCTCTCGACCGCGTTGCCCTAGACCCTGGTCACACGTTGAACCCCGTCAGGAGGCTCGACGTGTTCCGTGTACATCCCGATCCATCGGCTGCGACCGATCGCTCGCAGCCGACCCTCTCCCGGCGCCGGGAGGGTTCGCGAGCGACCCCCGGGGCGAGCCAGGCAGTCGTGACTCGACGGTGCACCGAAGGGCCGCACCGGGACGTCGAGGTGAACCTCGCCGCGCTCACCTTCCTGGACTGCGGTGGCTACCGTGCGCTCGTCGCCGCCCGGACCGCGCTCGGGCAACACCGTCGCACACTCACCGTCGTCGGCGCTGCCGGCGAGCCTCGCCGACTGCTCGAACTGCTCGGCGCCGTCGGGCCATCGTGAAGACGTTCCGCCCGGTGCGCTGCGCCACGTCGACGCGCCACTCGTGCGCGATGTTCCGAACGCCCCCCGTGCTCCTGGTCACCCGCCTCGACGGTCTGCGGTGCTCGGAACCGAGACGCGCGATCCCGACGGTACGGTGACACCCTGATCGTCATCCTGATGGTCGATTGATCGTGGTTGCCCGGGGGTTCCCATGGATGCGCTCCGGATGAAACGCTCTGACTCGGTGCGCCTCGTGCCGGATCCACGACGGGTGATCACCAAGGAGTTCCTGCCGCGCGAGGAGTTCTACCCCGACGGTTCGTCGCGCCTCCAGGTGGTACTCGAACGGATCCTGGCGATGTCGGACGACGATGTCGCCGAGACCCTGACGACGGCTCGCAACCGCTTCACGGACCGCCATCGCGACCTCGAGTCGGTGCTGGAACGCAACTTCGAGGACGTCGCGGATCGGCTCATGCACCTCGATGCGTTGGCGCGGCCGATGTCGAGGTACCGCCGACAACTGATCGGCGCCTACTTCACCCACGAGTACTCGATCGAGGCGGCGGCGCTCGGCAACCCGTCGATCGTCGCCGCCCCCGACCAGTCCGGCGTGGCAGCCGGGGAGGTTCGGTTCGTGCTCAGCCTGCGGGCGATCGGCGAGGGTCACACCTCGTCGATCGAGTTCCGTTCGGGGGTGGTGGCCGCCGATGCCTCGATCCGGCTGGATCCGCCGAGCCGATACGCGGTCACCGGCACCCGCACCCCCCACTCCTACGACAAGCACTTCTTCTCCACCAAGCTGGCCGACATGGGGATGCTGAACGAGGTCGAGGAACGCATCCTCATCCGGCTCGAGGACCGGTTCACGATGGCCGAACTCGAGGGGGCGATCGCATCGCTCGACGACGACGGGATCGAACGATCGATGTCAGGCGAAACGGCACGAGTGCTGCACTGGCTGGCCTCGTCGAACTATCGCACGTCGTTCCCGACGTCGACCGAGCTGTCCGAACGCGTGCTGTTCCCGAGCGGGCCGACCGAGAGCCACGGCATGGAGGACGCCCGGTTCGTGCGGTTCGTGGACGACGACGGATCGGTCACGTACTTCGGCACCTACACCGCGTTCGACGGTCACCAGATCCTGCCGCAGATGCTGGAGACCGCCGACTTCACCGAGTTCCGCGTGACCACGCTCAGCGGGCGCGCCGCCCACAACAAGGGGATGGCGATCTTTCCGCGCCGGATCGACGGTCAGTACGTCGCCCTCGGCCGCCACGACAACGTGAACAACTTCATCATGACGTCCGACAACGTCCGGGTGTGGCGCGAGGCGGCCGTGATCCAGGAGCCCGAGCAGCCATGGGAGCTGATGCAGCTCGGCAACTGCGGATCCCCGCTCGAGACCGAGGCAGGATGGCTCGTGATCACGCACGGCGTGGGCCCGTTCCGGCGCTACACGCTCGGTGCATTGCTGCTCGACATCGATGATCCGAGCCGCGTGATCGGCCACCTCGACCAACCGCTGCTGAGCCCTGCCGACGACGAGCGCGACGGCTATGTGCCCAATGTCGTCTACTCGTGCGGCAGCATGATCCATGCCGGGCACCTGGTGTTGCCGTACGGCTTCGCCGACGTCGGTGCGGGGGTCGCCACGATCGAACTCGACGAGTTGCTCACACGGTTGACCAGTTCGGGCCGCTGACATCGCGCGGCGCGGCGCCCACCAGCGCAAGGCGAGGGACGTGTTGCATCGTGGTGATCAGCGCCAACGTGGATTCAGCGCCCTGGTTCACGTTCGGCCCCGTCAGGGTCAGTCCGTCGTAGCCGCCACTCGTGTGCACGTCCCACATCACGGTGCCGACGTCGTTGTTGCCCGCGAACCAACCGATCGCCAGGTCCACCCCGCGTTGCCAGTCGGAGTCACCCGTCACGGCGTGAGCCCGACTGCAGGCATCGGCGAGCGCAGCGACCTCGATCGGCTGCTGGTCGAAGCGCCGGATCAGATCGTCGGGACCGGCGCCACCGACCGGAGTCGGCGACAGGTGGGACTCGATCGTCTCGCGGTCGAGCAACCAGCGCAGCAGCAGCAGCCCCCGGTCCAGTACCTCGGGTCGGTCGAGCAGGTGGCCGGCGGCGATCAGCGCTTCGGGGAGCGCCGCGTTGGCGTACGCCAGACGCGGTTCGGGCCACGGCCACTTCGGATCGTCCGCCAGCGGTCCGATCGCGGCCACGGCGTCAGCCAGCAGGTCGCGCCCTGACTGGTGGTAGGGATCGTGCTCGACGACCTCGGCGGCGCCGAGCGCGGCGAACGCCATCGACCGACGGTGTGGTGAGCGCTGCTGCGCACCGTGGTCGAAGTAGGACAACGCGCTGGAACGCATCCCGTCGTCCGGCGCCCGTCGGGCGGCGGTACCGAAGGCCCAGACACTTCGACCCCAACAGTCCTCCACCCCGTGCCGACCCTGCCATCGGCCGCTGACGAAGCGTCGATTGCGAGTGCGACCGGTGGCATTCTGCGATGCTGCCAGGAATCGGAACGCCGTCTGTCCGAGCTCGCTCAACGCACGGCTTCCGGCCGGTTCGCGGACGACGGCGATCAACAGACGGGCGACATCGTCGGTGCAGTAGCCGTGCTCGAGCCGCGGCAGGGCGTGATCGGCGTGTTCGAAGATGCCGACCTCGTCGGTGATCGACAGCAGATGGCCGAACGACGGCAACGTCACGAGGCGACCATGCGGGCGGCTGCCACGACCTGGTCGCCGAGCTCGGCGTAGCGGACCGCCACGGCGGACCACGACAGCCCGGGCGCCAGGCGCCGGGCCTCGGCGGCCATCGAGGCGGCCAGCCCGGGATCGCTCACGACCGAGCGGATCGCGGCGGCCAGGGCATCAGGGTCGCGTTGGGGCACCACGATGCCGGCCCCGCTCGCCAGCAGTTCGACGGCGTGCGGGAAGGCGGTCGAGACCACGGGTCGGCCGGCGGCAACGGCATCGACCAAGACGCCCGATGTCACCTGATCCTTCGAGTCGTACGGCAGCACGATCACGTCGGCGGAATGGATCAGTCCGGTGAGCGAACCGAGATCCCGGTAGGTGTCGTCGAAGCGCACCTGCCCGGTCAACCCGGTTCGAGCCACCCGCTCGACGAGCATGTCGCGGTACTCCTCACCGTGGCGCTGACGCACCTTGGGATGCGTGGCGCCGGCGATCAGGTACTGGGGGCGCGGTTGCATGTCAGAGAGCAGCGCCATGGCATCGATCGCCCATTCGAGGCCCTTGCCGGGGCCGAGCAGACCCCATGTCAGCAATCGGGCCGGGCTGCCCGATGGGCGTTGGCGGGCCTCCGCCCCGTCCGAGGGCGTGGCTGCACCGTGCGGGATCAACGAGACCTTGGACCGGTCCACGTGGTAGCCGGCGAGCAATCTGGTCATCGCCGTCTCGGTCATGACGACCACCGCAGAGGCGGCAGCACAGACCCGTTCGAGCACGAGCCGCTGGTTGGGGGTCGGCTCGCTCCGCACGGTGTGGGCGACGACCACGATCGGCACGACGATCTCGGCCAGGAGCGGCACGATCGACTCCCCGTCGGCGCCGTCGTACAACCCGTATTCGTGTTGGACGATGACCACGTCGTTGACGTTGAGCGCAGCGACGGCGGCGCGCGGGTCGTCGAGCGAGGCCATCACCAGCACGTCTTCGATGTCGGGCGACGGACCGCACCGCACCACGTCGACGGAGGCCCCGCCGGCGATCAGTCCGGCCGCCAAGGCGGCCGAGAACGTGGCGACCCCGCATGACGTGGGCGGGAACGTCGACAGGATGCCGAACGAACGCGCAGGGCCAGCGCCCTCGGAAATGAACGGGACCGAAACGACGGTATGCACGACGAGCTCCTTGTTCGGCTCGGTCGATGCGACAAGCCTGCGAAGGGCGACAGCATCGAACCGAGCCGTCCAGCCCAAGCGGGCGCATGCGTCCGAGTGACGTAACCGCACTGTACCGGCCGGGTTCGCGATCCGACGCCGGTACCCTGCGGCCATTCCCCGTCGCCATCACGGCGCCGACTCCGGCGGCTCGCTGCGGGTGGCGGTGCTCGCTCCGATCGCCTGGCGGACCCCACCGCGCCACTACGGGCCGTGGGAGCAGTTCGCCTCGCTGCTGACCGAAGGACTGGTCGCCGCCGGGTACGACGTCACGCTGTTCGCCACGGCCGACTCGATCACCGATGCCCGGTTGATCGCCACGGCCGGCGGGGGCTGGTCCGACGATCCCTCGATCGAGCCCAAGGTCGCCGAGTGCCTGCACATCGCCTCGGTCTTCGAGCGCGCTGCGGAGTTCGACCTGATCCACAACAGCTTCGACTTCCTCCCGCTCACCTACAGCGGGCTGGTGCAGACGCCGGTGGTCACGACCATCCACGGGTTCTCGTCTCCGCGGATCGTTCCCGTGTACCAGCGCTACGACGCCACGACGCACTACGTGGCGATCAGCGACTCCGATCGGCATCCCGACCTGCGGTACGCGGCCACCATCCATCACGGCATCGACACCGCCGACTTCGCGGTGGATCCGGCACCCGGTGACCACCTGCTGTTCTTCGGGCGGATCCACCCCGACAAGGGCACAGCCCTCGCCATCGAGGTCGCACACCGGACCGGCCGCCCGCTCCACATCGCCGGGATCATCCAGGACCAGCGGTACTTCGCCGAGCACGTCGAACCGCATCTCGACGGTGAGCAGGTGCGCTACCTCGGCCCCGTCCCGGTGGCACAGCGGGCCGAGGTGTTGGGCGGCGCCCACGCCCTCATGCACCTGATCGACTTCGACGAACCCTTCGGCTACAGCGTGGTCGAGGCATTGGCGTGTGGCACACCCGTGATCGCCAACGCCCGCGGGTCGATGAGCGAACTGATCGACGACGGCACCACGGGCTTCCTCGTGAGCACGCTGGACGAGGCGGTCAGTGCCGTCGATCGGGCCGGCGACGTGGATCGCGATGCAATCCGCGCCGCCACCGTGGTCAGGTTCGACACGGCGACGATGATCGACCGGTACGTCGACGTGTATCGCGCCGTCCTGTCCGGCACGGTGCGCAGCAGCTGACCCGCTGATCACACGCTGAGTTCGGCGAGCAACTCCGCTTTGCGGTCGGCGAACGTGTCGAAGTCGATCTGTTCGGCGTCGAACTGCTCGTGGAGCGCCGCCAGTTCCGCCAGCACACCCTCCTGCGAGCGACCCGTCGCCGGTTCGTCACCTGCGTCGGGGCCTGCAGCGGCCTCTTCGGCGCGGGCGACCTTGCGCTCACGCTTGGCGGCGGCCTTCTCACGACGATCCTTCTCGCGTTGGCGCTTCTGGAACTGGGCTTGACTCATGGGTCTCCCCTCGCTGGAGGTCGGGCCGACGACATTGCACGCCGACGGTTCCGGAGGCGCCTCGACGACAAGCCGGGGCGAGGCGACGCACCAGAACCTGCCTGCACCGTACCAGCAGGGCGGACCGATCGGGGCCTGGTCAGAGCGCTACCGGACCACCGGTGCCGCGCCGGATCGGCGGAGACGGCCACGCCCGAACGCCCGGTTCGAGCCCCATCGCGGCGTAGGCATCGAGCAGCCAGCCCGCCTCGGCTTCCCCGAACACGAACCCGACCAGGTCGACATGGGCACGCCGAAACGCAGGGCCGTGCCCCGCCGGGATACCGGCCAGGACGTGCGCCAGTTCGTGCACCAAGGTGGCCGACGTCATCTGTGGCTTGGCGAGCCGGACCACGGGCTGCGCCGCCCCGCGCTGGCGTGCCGACGACGACGAGGCGTCGCTGCGAGCGGCGACGACCGCGATCTGCCCATGCGGCCACCACTCGGCAGCGACGACGATCGACGCCAGGTCGACCAGCGTTGCCAAGCCGGTCACCGATTCGTAGCTGGTGCCCTCGAAGGCGGCGATCTCGGCGGCGTACACGGCCGCCCGGCCATCGTCGGTGCGGCGCCGATCAGGCTCCCCCATCGCCGGAACGTTCATGCCCCTCGCCCGATCGCCCGCAGCCCCGGCAGGCGCGAGCGGCCGATGTCGGCCCGGCTGGCGGCGTGCTGGCCGGCCTGGAACCCGCCCGCCGTTGCCCCCTTGACCTGTCGGGCGGCGACCACGCGCCCCCATTGTCTGGCGGCGTACTCGTCGACGCGCTGCTCGCGGGCGCGCAGCGCCGGGAGCGCGGTGCTCGACGGATCGAGGGTGAGGGCGGCATCGTCGGAGGTGCGCTGCAGCATCGCCTTGATCTGATCGGCGAAGCCGAACAGGAACGATCGCCTCCACTGCTGGGTGGCGGCGGCGGTCGTTCGCCGCTCCGCAGCCATGCGCGAGGCGGCCTGGGCGTGCAGCGAGTGGTAGAGCAGCTCGACGCTGTCGAGGTCGGATCGGAACCCGGCCACGAGGGCGAGCGTGCCCCGGTCATGGGTCTCGAACACGGTGCGGCACCCGTGAGCGGCGCCGATCACCTGCAACAACGCCAGCCGGCCGCGCACGTACGCGCCCCGCCCGAGCGGTAGCTGCAGGACGCCCAGCGCATCGTCGACGGCGGCACGCAGCCGTTCGGGGTCGATCCGGTTGGCGGCGATCAACTCGGCCGCCTTACGCGAGAAGGCATCGGCTTCGTTCGGGTTCGACGTGCCCTCCGCCATCGCCAACAGCTTGCGAACCCTGCTGATCAGCGACTCGGGCGGCGGGCTGACGAGGTCGTGGACGGCGGCATCGGCGGGCATCCTCGACATCATCGCAGGAGGGTGTGACGGTGCCACACCACGCCGACGAGGCGACGCCATTTCGCTCGACTGGTCGCGGGCCACCTTGTAGCGTGCGCGACGTGTCCACCATGCTGGGTCGAGGCAAGTCGCTCGCCAAGCGCTCCACCGCTGCGCTCCTGGCTGCTCAGTTGCTGCTGACGGCGTGCGCCGGAGGCGACGGCGACCCGGTGGGGCGCGCCGACGGCACGGACGCCGCTGCCGACTCGACCGTGGCCGAAATCGCGCCCGAGACCGACGTCGCCCCCGAGACCGTGACGCCCGAAACCGGGCCGACGCCGACCAGCGAGGGTACGTCCACCACCCTGCCCGAGCCCTCCACCTCCAGCACCACGCCGTCCAGCACCACGACGTCCAGCAACACGCCGACCAGCACGACCGTTGCACCCGGCACGTCGACCACGAGCACGACCGTCGCCGCCGCCGCGATCGACGCCGATGCGCTGGAATGCGGGCGACCGAAGTGGCGCCCGCAACCGATCGGGGTCAACGGCGAGATCACCCTGGCGATCGGTGACGCGCTCTACGCGATCGACCCCGCCACGTCGCAGGCGAGCTGCCTCGCCACGCTCGTGGGTCCGGCCACCACGCTCGATTGGGGACCACAAGCGGACCGGCTGCTGGTCGGCAGCGACACCGTGCTCTCAGCCGACGGAGCCGAACCGAGTGGGTTCCAGGCCGACACCGCCGGGGTCACGTGGTCGAAACCGAAGGGGTCGGCACTGATCGCCCCCAGCCCCGATGGGTCGCAATTGCTGCACAAGACGGTCGGCAATCCGAACGATGTCGAGGACGTGGCAGGTCTCGCCGTCACCTGGATGGCCGAGTACCACCCGTCGGGCGTGGCGATCATCGCCGCCGGCGTCGCCGACGACGGTCGCGCCGGGCTGTTCATCGCCGACAACCACGGCGAGAACGTCAAACCATTGGCACTGCTGTTGAACGACCCCGAGGACACGATCACCGACATGGCGGTGTCGTCGGCGGGCAACGTGGTCACGTTCGTGCACGATCACACGCCTGGCTCGTTCAGCCCGTCCGAGCCGGCCGCACACATCCACGAGATCGTCCTGCCCGGGCTGAATCTGGTCGACGTCGCCGACCTCCCGGCGATCCCCACCGGACTGGTCGCATCGCGTACCGGGGACGCCGCGGCGTGGATGGTCGACGACGCCACGACCGGCCCCTCGGTCCAGTTCAAGTACCGCGACCCGGTGCAGTTCCCGGATGCCGTCGCCGTACCGGTCGGTTTCCTGGGCGACGGCTCGTCGTTGGTGATGGTCCGCCCGACGGCCGAACCCGGCGGGCCCGGCGGGCCCGGCGATGCATGGCTCGTTCCGGTGACGGGCGAACCGACGTTGATCGCCCGGGGTGTCGACGCCGCCGCCACTCGGGTGGTGATCGGTGCGTGGATCGACCTGCCCGCCGACATCGAGGCCCAAGCCCCTGGTTGATGAGGTTGATCGGCGCCCGGTCGGGCGCCCGCCACCACCCCGAGCGTGGTCAGTCGTCGGTGGACTCGGCTGCGCCGGCGACGGGCTCGTCGACGGGTTCGTCGACCGGCTGATCCGACTCACCGTCGGCGTCGTCGGAGGTCTCGATCACCGGGCTCGGCACGATGGCGCTGACGATGCGGCCGGTCACCCCGTCGATCTCGGGCAGCGGGGGCAGCCCTTCGACACCACTTCGGCGGTACTCGAGCACCGACTCGTGGTAGGACTCGAGCTTGCCGGACGTCTGGTCGTGGTAGTACCCGGACCCGTCGAGGAACGGGCCTTCACGCCCTTCGATGATCGCCATCACGTCCTCACCGGTGATGGTGAGGTGGGTCTCCAGCGCATGGGCGATCGCCAGCACGGTCAGGCGGTTGTCGCTCAGCAGCTGTGACACCGAGTCGTAGAGTTCGCCGAGGCGCTGCTCGACCTGGTCCCCGAGGCCGCTCTGGAGCAGCTTCTCCTCGCGGTCCTCGCCTTCGCCGGGTGGCTTCGGGCCGCCCCCGCCGCCGATCCCCAACTCGCGCCGTACGGCGTGGCTGGTGAGCGTGGAGCCCATCCCCCAGTACCCGATCATCAGCGTGGCGAGGCGCGTAGCGTTGCGCATGTCGCCGCCGACGCCGCTCGAGTTGTCGCCCTCGAACAGCATCCGCTCCCCCGCCAGCGAGGCCAGCGAGACCTGGATGTCGGTGTCGTACTCGCTGCGCCAGTGGGTGAATCGATCTTCGGGCGGTACCCACGACACGAACCCGCCGGTGTCGCCGCGGCGCTCGATGGTGGCGACGTCGATCATGCGGTGTGCGCCGCACAGCTTGCCGACCGCCAATGCGTGGCACGCCTCGTGGACCGCGATCGCATGCCGCTCGTGCTCGACGTAACGGAAGTCGTCGGCGAGACCGTGCTCCTTGAGCTGCTTGGCCTTGATGATGTCGGACCAGGTGATCACCTCACGCCCGTCGCGGATGGCGTTGATCAACGCCTCGTTGACGGTGTCCTTGATCTTGGCGCCCGTGGCGTACGGGGTCATCGTGGCGAGCCGGTCGACCTCGTCGGGGGTGAGTTGGTGGCGGACCTTGGCGAGGTACCCGTCGTAGGTGCGGATCCGGCCTTCCTTGGTGGGGTACCCGACCTTGTAGATCCGGTCGATCCGGCCGGGGCGCAGCATCGCCTCGTCGAGCGCCTCGGGCATGTTCGACGCCATCATCACGAGGATCCGGTAGTTGGGCGGTGGCTTGGGCCGCATGCCGAGCGCCTTGCGGACCGACCGGTTGAAGAACCCTCTCGGCTTCTTCAACCCCGACAGTTCGGCGAGCAGTGATTGCAAGGTTCCGCCGCCTCCCCCGCCGCCCATCATCATGACCCGCGACTTGGTCTCCTGGGGCGGGGTGGCCTCGACGGCCGACTGCCACAGGGCGCGCTGGGCGCCTTCGGAGAGATAGGGGGTGGACGTGCCGACTTCGGTGGCATCGTCGAGGAAGCGCGAGACCGGCGTGGCGGCCATGCCGCCGCCGCTCATGATCCCTCGGTTGCCGAGCGAGTCGGCTTCGTCGAAGAACACGACCACGCCGCCGTAGCGCAACGAGAGTTTGCGGAGCTTGCGGAACAGCGACTTGACCTTGATGATCCCGACGCCCATGAACATGTTGATGAAGGCGCCCGGCTCGACGAACACGAACGGCTTGCCGGTCTCGCCGGCGGCGGCCTCGGCGAGCAGCGTCTTGCCGGTGCCGGGAGGCCCGTAGAGCAGGATCCCGCCTGGCGTGTAGCCGCCGCGATCCTCGATCTTCTCGGGGTTCTCGAGGAAGATCAGGTTCTCGCGGATCTTGTCGCGCACGCCGTCCTGGCCCCACACGTCGCTGAAGCGGGTGTCGATGTCGTCCGGGAAGTACGTCTCGACGCCGCCCCGGCCGAGGAACCAGAACAGCATCACGAACTGGCTGATCATCAGCAGCGGGTAGATCAGCAGTCGTGCCGCCATCGGCAACGCCGAGTTCATCCGGCCGGGCAGCGAGATCATCGCCGCCGCCGGCGACTGGTCGGTGATCTGACCGACGATCACCGAGACGACCACGAGCGCGAACGCCCAACGCAGCACACGGGCGAGCCGGAACCGGGTCCACGGGTCGAGCCGTTGCGAACGCCCTTCGAAGCGACCGAACACACGGTGACGCCAGAACCCGTAGTAACGGGCCCAGTGTTCGGCCACGAAGAAGTGCAGTTGGCGCACCCATTCCAGGCCGAGCAGCAGGAGGATCCACGCCTGTTTACGAACCGTCTGCGCCCACCCGTCGTGGAGGCTCATGATCGGATTGTCGTCGAGCTTCTGCCACCAGAAGAACCCGATCAGGCCGGCCAGCAGGAGCGTGTACTTGGTGCGGTCCCAGCCGCTCAGCCTGCGGCGCTTGCTGCGGTCACGATCGCGAGGACGCGAGTCGATCGTCATGTCGATCGGCGCCAGCGCAGCCGGTTCGGTCGTCACCTCGTCGGGGTTGGCGGACGTGCGTCGCTTCCGGAACCGGAGTCTCATGGCTTCACCGTCACGGTCGACAGCACGGCTTCGATCTGTTTCTGGTACCGCTCGACGCAGCCCTCGTCGCAGCCGATCACCCCGTAGTACACCGCCGAGTTGCGGTCATCGGTGAGGAACACGGCCTCGACCTTGATCGGCGGCTGGTCGGTGCGCGGCACCCAGTACCCGACCCGCAGCCCCTCGACGCCGTCGGCGCGGGTGAACCGCTTCGTCTGCATGTCGCCGCCGCCCAGACCGAGCTGGGTGACGATGTCGGTGAGTCCGATCCCGTCGCGTGCTCGGGCGTCGATGTGTTGCGACTCGATCCACCCGAACGGCTTGGTGCCGTCACGCGAGCCGGCGTCGAAGTCGGCTCGCCACGGAGTCGTCGAGTCCTCCGCGGTGAACGCCAACCCGAGGTTGCTCTCGGTGGTGAGCAGCGAGTAGGCGACCTGGCCTTCGCTCTCCACATTCCACTGGCGTGGCACCTTGGCGAACAGGTGCCCGTCGTCGCTCTGGAGGTACTGGTAATCCGACCGGCCGCAGCCCGACAGCGCCCCGATCGAGGCGATCGCCACCATCCCCAACGCGAGCCGTCTCATCGGTCGATTGCGCACGCACCTATTCAACACGCTGACAGGTTCGGACGGTGACCCAACGTGTCGTTCTGCACGCGGCGGCGGACCTCGTCGAGGACCCGGTTCGCGAGCTGGATCAGATGGAACGGATCCGTGACCTGGGTGGCGTGCGGGAGCATCGTGTCGAACACGCTGCGATACGGACCCGACAGATCCAGCGTCGCCCATCGGATCGCCGTCAGCCACTCCTCGGGCCGCTCCGCGAACCAGGCGCACGCCCCAGCCGCGTCACGGCCAGCGACGACGTCGAGCAGCTGGCCGTGTTCGACATCGACGATCTGGGTCGACCAGTGCTTCGTGCGGAACCGGCCGAGCCTGCAGAACAACACCTCATCGAGACCGACCGCGGTCGGTGGCGCCGATCCTGTCCGGGTCGTCGATCAGCGGTGCGCCGTGACGATCAACGGCATCCATCACCGTGTGCCAGTCACAACCGAGATCCGCTGCGACCTCGTGGACGCTGCGACCGTGGAAGCCGACCTGGAACGTCGCCCACCGCCCCGCCCGATCCGTGACCGCCGCCTCCGGTGAGGCGATCCGTTCGTCGGTCTCGGTGAACGTCACCACGCGACATGCCGGGTTCGGGCACTTCCATCGGCGCTTGTGCCACACCAGCCGCGTCCGGCGACCGAAGCACGGCAGATCGGCGAGCTCGACCTCGTCGACATCATGGCGGTGCACGACCCCACCACAGCCCGGGCACGCGGGTCGCTCAGCGCGAGTCGTGATCGCGATCCGCAGATACAGCGGCCAGTCGCCGACACCGATCACGTTCACGTCGGGCAGGCCGACGAGCAACTCGCACATGCGACTAGGGTTCGATTCCAACAGGGGCTCCTCGATCTGGTTGCGTAAGACACACCCAGATTCGTCGGGCCCCTGCCCGCGTCCGTGGACCCTCCCGCAACCTCAACCCCACGCTCAGATCCGAAGCGCCGTGATAGCGCTCGATGGATGTTTCGGTTCCGTTGCAGGTTCGACTCGCGTGCCGGATCACTCGGAGAAGCGCGTCGCGCCAGGTCGACGACGACCCCGGCTGTGTGTCGTTCCACGGTCGACTTCGCTGGTGGACGTACGGATCGAGCGGTCGGCTGAAAGATCACCGCTAGAGTGAGGCGCCTTCGCGGATGTAGTTCAAGGGCTAGAACCTCAGCCTTCCAAGCTGATGATGCGGGTTCGATTCCCGTCGTCCGCTCTCTGTGATGTCGCGAGACATCGGAAACGATCCGGACCTGCATCAGGGTCCGGATCGTTTGATTTTCGGGGTCGGTCGCCTGTGGCATTGCCGGCTCAGCGACAGCAGCAGTCGGCGGCCGCCGCACTGTCGGGCAGCATGCCGGTGACGTCGCGCCGAAGTTTGACGATGAAGCGCTGTCCGCCCACCGGGCCCTTGTCGGTCATTTGCGTGAGGTCGAGGGCGAGCACGCCGACGCCGAGTGGCTGCTGCGCGGTCGGTACGAAGTGCAACTGAATGGCGGCGAAGCGGCCAGGACTGATTGCGAGCGGCCCAACACTGGCACCCGGCCCGAGGACACGGAACGTGTGGTCACCCATCCGCTCGATTCCCTCGCCGGCAAAGTCGCTTCGCTTCCACAGCAACTCGAACTCCTTGGTCGTGTCGAACCAGACCTGACCCCACTCGAAGATCGAAACGCGCTCGTCCTCGGGCGTGGTGAACACGAGCCGCGCCTTCTGCCGTTGCTCCCCGAAGTTGCCGATGATCGCAGCACTCGTGCGCCCGCCACTGACGTCATCGACGACCGTGATGTTCTTCCACACGATGTTGTTGTTGTTGCGCACGTTGGCTACCAGGTCGGCCGTCTCCGGAGACGCCATGCCGTACCCTGGTGCGGGCCCGGTCTCGATCCGAGACAACAAGCAGAAGTGGCCCCTGTCGGCGCCGAACGACGCATAGTCGGCAGGGTTCGGCGGCGCCCAGGGAAAGGCCAGGATCTCGTCGTCACCGGCCGAGACCGAGATCGGCTGCGATCCGATCGCCCCGCCCATCAACGCTGGAGCTGTGACACTTCCGTCCCAGGGCGATGGCCACGACAAGCCCGTCGATGCCTTCGCCCAGTACAGCTTGACGGTCCCCGATGCGCTGCCGCTACAGCCGCGATTGCGAACCCGCACGTACACCACGGTCGTCGCTGATCCGAACTCCGGATTCTGATGATCCTGGTTGGCGAACCCGTTGTTGTCGTTGCGGACCCAGATGTCGTCGCTGATCCACATCGGTTGGGCGGAGGCGTCGGGCTCGGCTCCGACGTCGTCGGAGACGTCCTTGCTCCACAGGTCGGTGCCCGACACCCCGCTCGACGGCACCAGGCCGTCCGACGCCAGCAGGCTCGCACGCACCGTGTGCAGCGTGGCGTCCATGCGAACACTTTGATCAGCCGTGAACATGAACATCGCCAAGTCGTCGGTGTAGTCCATGTAGTTCATGAACATGTCGCCGTTGGGGCCGTTCGAGCACGACACCTGCGGGAACGACGGTGTACCGAAGTGCTTGTCGCCCTGGTTCGGCGTGTCGGCGACGTTGTCGGAACCCGAGCACGCACCGTTGTCGTCTCCCCAGATGTGATTCAGGTTGAGGTAGTGTCCGATCTCGTGCGTCAGTGTGCGGCCACGGTCGTACGGGGCGTCGAGCACTCCGGTCGATCCGAACGCCCGGTAGTGGCACCGAACGCCTTGGTTCGGGTTGCCGGGAAAGGATCCCTTGCCCAGCAAACCATCGGTGTAGTTGCACACCCAGATGTTCAGATATTTCGTCTCGTCCCACGGGTCGTGCCCACCGCCGGCGGCCGACAGCATCCCCGTCTGGTTCCGGGTCCATCCGGTGGCCGTGGTCTCGGTCCTCGTGATGCCGGTGGTCGCGCCGCAACTCGGGTCGCGGACAGCCAACGCGAACTCGATCCGGCAATCGGCAGCGACGCCGGCGAATGCCGACGGCACCGAGCCGGCGTCTGCGTTCAGTCGCCGATAGTCGGCGTTGATCACGGCGATTTGGGACTGGATCTGGGCATCGGAGATGTTCTCCTGACCGGTGTGCCACACGACGTGGACGACCACCGGAATGCGGATGATGCCGGTGCGCGCCCCTTCATCACCGAACGCACGAATCCACTCCTGTACATCCTGTTCGATCCGTTGCCGACGCCATCGATATTCGGGGTCCAGGCGCACCAACCGGCGGTGCTCCTCCATCGTGCCGCACCGGAACAACGCAACCGGGTGACGGCCTTCCTGCTTGATGGGATTCCGTGCCATCGGCTTACCTCGAATCTCTGAGTGCGGAGGCGGACGCCTCACCTCCCAGAGAGCGGCACGTCAGTTCCGTGATACGCGCCGTGAGACATTCGTGCCGGTCATCGCCGACGATCCAGGGAAACCTGCCCGGGCACGAGCTCCGGTGCGTCCTGATCAGACTGTGAGCCAGGCTGGACGCTGCGCGCCGTGCTCGTGGACGCGCTCGACGAGTCGGGCGCGGTTCTTGTTGTCCGCCTCGGAGAATCCGAGGAACTCCATCGCGATCGCTCCCATGAACCCGTCACCGTGTTCGGGAAAGCGATCGCGGAACTTCGTCTCGACCACGTCGGCGAACGTCTCGAAGGCTCGGTGAGACGCGACCATGAACCAGTCGCTCCCGAACATGAAGCGTTTCGCCGCGGTCTTGGTGTCGCTCTGGCCGAACAGAATCTCCAGCCGATCCAGGGTGCGCTCGATGTCACCGAGTTCGTGGTTCCCGATATCTGCATACAGATGCGGATAGGTCGCCATGAGTTCGGCGATCTGGCGTGGCCAGTCGTCGTTCCCCGACGAACCCCACCCGAAGTGCCCGAGGTTGAGGCGCAGATCCGGGAACTCGGCGAGCGCCAGTGCCCAGTTGGCGGGCTCGGAATAGCGCTTGTAACCGTCGTTGGCATAATTGCTCGGGTTGCAGTGCGCGGTGATCGGCACATCATTGGCGCTGCACCACCCGTACAGCTCCGCCAGCTGGTGATCGGCACCGATGGCGTCGTCCCGAGTCATCCCGAACGGCAACGCGTCGACGTTCTTCAACGGCCGAAAACCCATCGGCGGATACATCTTCACGCCCACCGCGCCGTACTCGGCGACCGCCCGCTTCACCAACCCGAGGCCACCGGCACGTCGTGGGTCGAACCCGACGAAGGGCAACACGACCCCCGGGGTGTGCCCCAGCAGGCTCAATCGACTGATCCGCTCCTGCATCTGGAGCTGCTCCTCCACCGAGGTCTTCGCCACATCGTCGAGCCGTTGGAAGTCGACGAGCAACGTGACGAACACGTCGATGCTCGAGTACAGCCGCATCAGGGCCACGGTCAGATCCCATCGGGACTTGCCGAACAGCAGCGCAAACGCAACCCAGCGCTTGAGCGCCGCCGGGCCGTCGAGCAGGTTCTCGTCGTGGACCCCGCCACCGTCTGTGGCTTCGGGGTGAGTGACCTGCGCTTCGGCGGAGGCAGCCGCCACCAGCACGGGGTCTTCCGATTCGAGTTCGGCGAGGAGCAGATCCGCTTCGACCGCCACCTCCGATGTCACAGCTGGGCCGCCGACCTCGAGACCGCCTCCCTCGTCACCCTCCTCCAACATCCGATCGAGCATCTGCAACTCGTCGAAGCCCTGGGCTTTGGACTGTGCCCAGCCGTCGATCGCCCGATCGAGCGCCTTGCCGACCACGCGTTGCAAGAAGCCGTGTGACAGGACGACGTGGTTCACGAAGCCCCTCACCGGAAGGTCGTCGGCATTGAAGGTGTGGGCGTGGATGTCGACCTTGGTCATGGTGTCCCCCAGTGCGCAATGGATATTCCGCCCCCGACGTTATGAGTCCTGATCTACGCTGTACAGCGATTTGGGAAAGGGGCGTTCCATGTCACTCAGCGAGCACGAGATTCCACCGCATCAGCGTCGGGATGGCCGATCCGGGACGGAACTCGCCCCCGGCGACATCACGGTCGTCAACCGCCCGGTGTACCTGCTCGTGATCGCCGGGCTGACCCTCGCACTGCTGTTCGGTCTGGTCGCCTGGTTCGTCCTCGCCCTGCGTGGCGACTCGATGCCTGAGGGCATGGCTGTCCTGATCGGCACGATCGGCGGCGGCCTGGTCGGGCTCGTCACATCGTCGAAGTCGAACGCGCCATGACCAACCCGCTCGACACCTTTCCGCTCGACTGGAGTGAACCCGTCGTCCAGGACGTGCTGGGCGCCCTGACCGGCTCCTACCGGCGGAGCAAGGACATCGAGGCTGTCGTCGACACCGCCGGCATCGACGGGGGCAATGTCGATTTCGACGGTACCGCCCGACAGATCTGGCGCTCGGTGATGAAAGAAGCGGCGCGGGCCCTGCAACTTCGACCGCTCCTCGGCTTGGTCAAAAGCGAGTTGCCGGCGCTTGCCGAGCTGATCGACGGCTGGCTGGCGACCGTACCCACAACCACCCCACCCTCCGAGCACGACGGTCATGGCGGGCCGCAGTGGAAGGGTTTCAGCGGCGACTCCGGGGTCGAACGCCAGATCGTGGAAGGCCACGACACGCTGCTCGACATCGTCTTCCTGGCACGTGGGCTCGACCGAGCTCGCTCGGTGTGTCACCTCCGTGTCGAGGCCGGCGGCCGGAACTACGTTGGGACCGGGTTCCGGATCGGTGCGGATCTGATCCTCACCAACCATCACGTCGTGGTGGTAGCGGCCAAGGACGGCACGGTCCACGCGGCGTCCAAGATTGTCGCGTGGTTCGATTACGAGGCGACCGAGGAGGGAGTCCTCAAGCCGGTCAGCGTGGTCGCATGCAACGCGACTGCTGTGGCGCTCAGCGAAACGTTGGACTGGGCCGTGGTGCGCTCCACCGATCCGATCCCCGACCGGTACCCGGCACTGCCGCTCGATGTGCCGGTCACGGTCGAGATCGACGATCGGGTCTACATCATCCAACACCCCAACGGGCGGCCCAAGATGATCGGGATGCTCCACAACATCGTTCGTTCCGTCGATGGAGACGTGATCCAGTACTGGACCGATACCGAGGAGGGGTCGTCTGGCGCCCCCGTTTTCGATGAACGATGGAACGTCGTTGCACTGCACCACAGTTGGACCTCCAACGAGGTCGACGACAAGACCGAGTTTCGCAACGAAGGGGTCAGGATCGACCGCGTCCTGGCTGACGTTCTCACCGCCGGGATCCACCTCGAGGTCTGATCGATGGCGCTCTGGGTCGACATCTCCACCAACTCGCACGACGACACGTCGAAGCAGTTGTTCATTCTGCTCAGCAAGGTGCTCCGGCGACGCAACGACGTGTTCACGTTCCTTGAGAACGTCCCGAACCTCGACCTCACCGAGATCGCCGAACCCGAGGAGCTCAAGCCGGGACGGTTCTGGGCGGCCACCGTGCTCGAAATCCGCCGCCAGAAGCGCCTGCGCGAACTGATCCAGACGGCCGCCACCGAGTTTCCTGCAAACGAAGTTCAGTTCCGATCATTTCTCACGATCGAGACCGAGTCGTCCGGCCAAACGGTGGCTGCCTTCGCCGGTGGCGTCACCTGGAACAGGTTTGACGACCCGATCGATGCCCATTTCGTCGGACCCGGATTGCGGTTGGCGATGTTCGATCGCCAACCGGTACGAGCGAATCTGGCCCTGCTTCGGGACCAAGGATTTCGGACCATGAACATCGTCGGCGACCCGCACAGCGGGAAGACGTTCACGCTCAAGCTCGTCCAGCTCATGTGCGCACAACGCGGGTGGTCTCCAGCCGTGATCGACCTTGCCGATTGGGGAAGCAGCGACTTCACGGATCTCGATCTCGTCGCCACGCTGGCGTCGCAGCTCCACATCGACGTCGACCCCAAGATCGTCGATCATGTTCCCGACCCGCAGACTCGCGCCCGCCTGTTGTGCTTCGCCTTCCGGGATCAGCTGAGCCCGACCTCCGAGCAACCGTTGTGGATCGTCGTCGACGGCCTCGACCGGCCGAACCTGAAGCCAGAGGCGCGGGCGTTCGTCGAGCGCCTGCTCAAGTCGATCGAGGAGGACGACAAGCCGCAGCACACCAGACTGGTGCTGACCGGCTATGCCGGTGACCTGCCGAGGACCAGTCTGAGTGAACCCCTCGACACGGTCACCGAGGCGGACATCGACCGTTTGTTCGAGGCGATCGCCGACGAACTCGGACCACGGTTCGACGAGGCTCGCCGCACACAATGGGTCACCGACGCGATGAACATCTACGCCGGAGCCAACGACCTCGGAGCACTGGGTGACTCCGTCGTCGAACGGATTACCGCATTCGTCAACGGCGGCGACGGATGAACACCGCCGAAGTCCGGGACATCGGGGCCATACGCCAGCGGCTGCGCGCCGCCGCTTCGGTGCTCGCCTGGTTCGAGGACGACTGGCTCGACACAGCGATTGCGGACACCAGCGAGGACGCTGACGATGCGTTCGGTGAATTCCTCGTCGACGACTGTGTGCAGATCCCAGTCGGCGATGCCGGGCAGTTCAAGTGGGCGCTCAACGACGAAGTACGACGGCGTACGCTGCGCCGGCTCGGAGCGGATGGCGTTCGGGGGGCGATCGACGAGGCGCCACAACGACCTGACACACCCGTCCAGGTCGCGTTCGACCGGATCGCTCGAGGCGAGCCAGACCCGGTCGCGCCGGCCCCCGGTTCGCCCGGTGCGGATGACCAACTCGCCGCCCAGCTCCAGGCGATCCGATGGTTGGACGGCGTCATCGACGAGGCCCCGGACCTGACCGACACGAAGCGACGGTTGGCCCTCGACGAGCTCCTGCGGCCGATGCATGGATTGGTTGATCAGGGGTTCTACGGGCGTGCCGATTGGCTCGAACGGCTGCGCTCCCACCTGCGCGACGGCCGCGGTCCGCTCGTGATCTCTGGGGTTGGCGGGGTCGGCAAGTCCACCCTGATCGCCCGGTTCGTGCTCGATGCGATGGCGTCGAGCCCCAGCCTCCGCTTCGCCTATCTGAACTTCGACCGAGGCACGCTCCAACCCGATCAACCGGCCCGACTGCTGGCCGAGATCCTCCGACAAGTGGCATCGCAGGATCCGTCGATCGCCTCGCCGACGGACGGGCTCGTGCGCGACCTCTCGGCGCAGGAGACCGTGGATGCCGAGTCCTCAGGGCTGAGTTCTCGCGACTCGGTCACCGTGATCGGCACACGACTCTCAGCCCACCTACTCGAACTCGCGGTACGGATCCTCGACAACGCCTGCCCGGATCGACTGTTGCTCGTGCTCGACACCTTCGAGGAAGTACAGCGCCAACGGCTGACGAACATCGATGTGCTGTGGCAGTTCATCACCGACCTCGGCACCCACCTCCCGCAGACTCGGGTCGTGATCTCGGGCCGCGCTCTGGACGTCGGACTCAACGCACCTCCGGGCATCGAAGCCGGCGTGCTGGACGAACTCGACCGAGATGCGGCGATCGGGATGTTGATGGAGGCCCAGGGACTCACCATCTCGGTCGCTCAGGCGCAGCACGTGGTCGATCTCGTGACCGCCAATCCGTTGAGCCTTCGGCTCGCCATCGACGTGCTCGACGACGGTGACACCGATTTCACACTGCTCGACCTCGAGCTGCAGGAGGGTCAGATCCAGGGTCAGTTGTACCGTCGCATCCTGCTCCACATCGACGACCCCGAGGTTCGGCGGCTCGCCCATCCCGGCCTCGTTCTGCGTGTCATCACAGCCGACGTGGTCCAGCATGTGCTCGCCAGGCCGTGCGGAATCACCGTGCGCGATGCCGCCGATGCCAAGCGGCTGCGCGACGGGTTGGCGCGTGAGGCGACGTTGGTCGTCGACGATGGGCTCGTACTCCGCCACCGCTCCGACGTGCGCGCACTGATGCTGTCGGCACTCCAGCGCGACCATCGACCACAGGTTGCGCGGATCCACCGCGCCGCGATCGACTATTACAAGCACCTCGACGGAGTCGAAGCCCGGGCCGAGGAGCTCTACCACCGGCTCATGTTGGAGCAATCGGAACGCACGCTCGACCGGCGGTGGATCGACGCTGCGCTCCCTTCGCTGCAAGCCAGCATCGAGGAGTTGCCTCCGCGTGGGCAGGCGTATCTCTGGTCGCGTTCGAGTGGGTCCGTGCGGATCGATCCGGAAGTCGAAGTGATCGCGCAGGATCAGACGTGGGCGCGGGCAGCCAGGATCGACGCTGCCAAGGAGATTCGGGCCGGCCGACCCGACGTGGCGCTCGACATCGCCGAACGTCGTCGCGGGCGTCATGGAGAGTCGCTGATCCCTGAGGCCGAAGTGCAGGCGCTCGAGGATCTGCGCCGGTTCGACGAGGCGTTGGCGATTCTCGACGGGGCTCGACGGGCGGCGTTACGTCAGCGGCGCACTGAGGCTGCCGTGTCGCTCACCCTCGACACGATTCGAATCCTCGAGCGGCTCCAACGTTTCGACGATGCGATCGCGGAAGCTGAGCGGCTGCGGGATTCACTTCGCTCCGGGCGCGGTGAGTCGGCGCTCGATTACCTCGTCGTGAGCACCGCGTACCTCCGCCTCCTCCGGCGCAGCGGCTGCGAGGACACGGCGCGGTACGAGCAGGCGGCCGCTGAGATCGCCCGGCTTGCAGAGGCGACGCCGTACCGCGATCTCGGCAGCCGCCCCGGCCTGCTGCGCGAGATCCTCGCCGAGGTCGGGACTCGGACCACGCGACTGCTCCAGTTCGGTGTGGGCCAAGTCGGAGTCAACCGCGGCGCCAGCGCTCGGCTCGACGAGCAGCTCGATCGAATCGAGGATGCAACGGTCGGAACTGAACCATCGGGACCATCCGGACCGTCCGGGTCGGCGGCAACCCCTCCTGGACCAGATTCGTCATCCGTTCAGGCCGATCTGGGCGACCTCGAGAATCGGGCGTCGACGGGCCGCAAGGTCTCGAAGTGGGCGCGGACGGTCGGGCTCGACAAGGACTTCGCCGGGGCGCTCAAGGAGACGTTCCAGGCAGAGACCGACGAGCGCTACTCCTAGTTCTGGCGACAGCGGTGCTGGCGATCGTGCTCAGGCCGGAGTCGGGCCGAACTTCGGGTAGTCGTTGTCGACCATTGCCACGTAGGCCCAGACCCGGTAGTAGTAGTTGCTCACCCGGACCAGGAAGTCGCGCATGCCCTTGGGCCAGCTGCCGGTGAACAGGACGGCGAACCAGCCGGCCACGGCGACGAACGCGGCGCCGATGAAGAAGACGATCAGCACCACGTAGTGCGGGATCGCCTTGAACAGGTTGAGTGCTGCCGACCTCGGCACCGACTGGGGCACGACCGGCAGGTTCAAGCGCACCGCCGGGTAGGCACCGTTGTCGGCGGTGTCGGTGCTGAAGTCGAACGGTGGATACGTCTCGGAGAATCCGCACAAGAAGCCGCTGGCGCGTGCGCTGTAGCGCTCGTGCATCACCATCACCCCGTACAGACCGGGGTGCAGCTTGCCCGTGAAGACGAACATCACCCAGAGCACGAGGAAGACCGCGCGCGCCAGGATCTGCAGTGCGTTGATGATGATCGCGTGGGGGATGTACAGCACCCAGTTCACCAACGGCCGCCACCTCGCCAACTCGTATGCCGAGTCGACGATCAGGAACGGCTGCTGACTCGTGTTGTCGATCGCGCGTTGCATGACGAACCTCCTTGCGGGTTGTCTCGCCATCCACCTTGCGCCTCGCCGCCGATGCTGGCCAGAGCACAACGTCCTGCCCGGAAGGTCTAGGGTTGGCTCATGAGATACGGCTTCGTCATCCCGTGGGCCGACGCCGACGAGATCGGTGAACTGGCCGCGACCGCCGAGGAGTTCGGCTGGGACGGCGTGTTCGTGTGGGAGCCGGTCTGGGGTGTCGACGCGTGGATCGGTCTTGCCCTGGCGGCGATGCGGACCGGCCGGATCCGGATCGGCACGATGCTCACGCCGCCGTCGCGCCGCAAGCCGTGGGAGCTCGCCGGACAGGTCGCCACCGTCGATCGGCTGAGCGGCGGGCGGGTCACGCTGTCGGTCGGGCTGGGCGCCATCGAATCGGGGTTCTCGGCGTTCGGCGAGGAGTGCGATCGCCGTGTCCGCGCCGAGCTGATGGACGAGTGCCTCGACATCTGCTGCGGGCTCTGGGGCGGCCAACCGTTCAAGTACACCGGCCGGCACTATTCGGTGGCAGCCACCGAGTTCCCCGCCATCGGGCACCTCGTCCAGTCACCTCGCGTACCGATCTGGTGCGTCGGCGCACTTGGGTCGCAGAAGTCGATGGCCCGCGCCCTGCATTGGGACGGATTGATCCCCCAGGTGATCGACGCAGGAGTGGCGCGCCAGGCCACGCTCGAGGAGATGCTCGCCCACCGCGACTCGCTCCCGACCGACCGCCCGTACGACGTGGTGATCGAGGGCAGCTCGACCGAACACTCCCCCGCCGCGTGGGCCGATGCAGGTGCCACGTGGTGGCTGGAGACACAGTGGGATGCGGTCGGTCGGACCGGCCCCGCGCTCGCCAGTTTCGACCGACTGCGCGAAGGCCCTCCCGTCGCCTGAGGCGTTCCGCCGACAGCCGCCAGCCTTACGTTCCGACGGTCAGGCGAGCGCCTCGCAGATCGCTTCGAAGGCACCGATCGTCTCCATCGACATGGCTTCAGGTGTGGCCTTCGGATAGGTGGAGAAGCGGGCGATCACGGTCCTACTGGGCCTGTGGACGAAGCAGTACTGACCGAAGATCCCGAGCCCCGAGCCAACCCGATCGCGTTCGAATACCCACAATCCGTTCCGGTAGTGGTGCCACCCAGCATGGTGGTAGTCACCGACCGCGAACTGCGCCGCGTTCTGGTCGGTGGCGTGGAACGTGTCGTCGACCCAGGCTGACGGAAGCACCCGAACGTCACCGACCGTGCCGTCGCCGAGGTACGCCGAACCGAACCGCGCCAGGTCGCGGACCGTGCAACTGATGCCACCCTCCACGACCGGGTGACCGAGCGGGTCGAGCATGATGTCGGCGTCGTGCTCCTGCCCGAGCGGCCCCCACAGATCGCGCGACACGATGTCGGGAAACCGGATCTCGTTGACCACCTCGAGCAGGCGGGCGACCACGTTGGTGAGTGGTGATCGGTAGGCGAATCGCTCGCCGTGGGGCCACGCCAGCGGGTAGGTGCGGAAGTGGCCGAGCGTGCCGATCGCCGGCCGTTCCCCGAGCGGGCGGTAGCCCGCCTGCCGCTCGTACTCGATCAGTGGCGAATCACCCTCCGGGTCGTCGTACAGGTCGTAGTCCTCGACGAATTCGGTGCCGGTCGCCATGTCGATCAGGTGCTGCACCGTGGCCCCGTCGAGACTCGTGCCGGTGAACTCGGGCGCAACGTCGCACACCAGATCGTCGGCGCCGAGCAGCCCCCTCCCGATCGAGACACCGAGTGCAGCCGCACACACGGACTTGGACACGCTCATCAACAGGTGAGGGGTGTCGGGTCGCATGCCGCCGAGGTACCGCTCGAACACGACGGTGCCGTCATGGACCACGCAGATCGCGTCGCAGAACGTCGCTTCGAGGTGTTGTTCGAGCGAGCACTCGGAGCCGTCGTGTCGCCGGACCCGCAACGTCCCCAACGCCGCTGCGGATTCGGGGAATCGATGCACGCGCCCGGTGCGGTTGCGGATCAAGGCCGTCGGAACGACCTCGCGGACGCGCTGGAACGAATCACGGTTGAACGGTGCATCGAGCCAGTTCCCGAGATGAACACGCCGTTGCAACTCCACCTGACTCCCCTTCGCCACTCGGTCTCGACATTCTGCCCGATGCCAGGCTCGGTCGGGTGAACAACCGGCCGGTTTCCGGACCGGCGCTACCGGCCGGTAGCTTCCTCGCCATGACAGATCAGCTCGGGTTCGACGGCAAGGTTGCGATCATCACGGGCTCGGGTGGTGGCCTCGGCCGCGAGCACGCGTTGATGATGGCGTCGCGTGGCGCGCTGATCGTGGTCAACGACCTGGGCGGTGCCGTCGACGGCACCGGCAGCGACAAGGGCGCCGCCGAACGAGTGGCCGACGAGATCAAGGCGCTCGGGGGCGAGGCGGTCGCCGACACCAACTCGGTCGCCACGCCCGAGGGTGGCAAGGCGATCGTGCAGTCGGCGCTCGACGCCTTCGGCAGGATCGACATCGTGGTCAACAACGCAGGCATCCTGCGCGACAAGTCGTTCCACAACCTCACACCCGACCTCTGGGCCCCGGTCATCGACGTCCACCTCAACGGTGCCTACCACGTCACCTCGGCGGCGTGGCCGCACATGCGCGAGCAGTCGTACGGCCGCGTGATCTGCACGGCGTCGGGCGCCGGCATCTTCGGCAGTTTCGGACAGGCCAACTACGGCGCCGCCAAGATGGGGCTGGTGGGCTTCACGCGGGTGCTGTCGATCGAAGGCGCCAAGTACAACATCAAGGCGAACGCGATTGCACCGGTCGCCAGGACGCGCATGACCGAGGATCTGCTCGGACCGCTCCGCGACAAGGTCGACGCGCGCTACGTCTCGCCGATCGTGACATACCTCGCCAGCGAGCAGTGCGAGCCGACCGGCCGAGTGTTCTCGGTGGCGGGCGGCCGCGTGGCCGAGATCTTCATCGCCGAATGCCCCGGCTTCACTGATGCGGACCTGACACCGGAGTCGATCGCTGCCAACTGGGGCGCCGTCACCGATCGCAACGGCTACGAAGTGCCGACCCAGATGGCCGACGAGATCGGCATGTACATCAAGCACCTCGCCTGACGTCGCGCCGGCGTGGCGTACGATCGTCGACGTGAGCGACAACGACAGTCAAACCAGCACGCCGTCACCCAAGTCCGACGGGCCGCCCTGGAAGTTGATCGGCCTGCTGCTGGTGGTGGTGGCGGTGGCGATCTTCTTCTTCCAGAACGACTCCGACGCGCCGGTCCAGTTCCTCATGCTCGACGGCACATGGCCGGTCTGGCTCGTGATCGGAGTCTCGATGATCGGCGGGGTGCTGCTGGACCGGCTCGGCTCGTGGCAATGGCAGCGCGCCCGCCGCAAGAAGGCCGCCCAGGTCGAACGTTGATCGATCCGTGATCCGAGCTGAATCGACCGGCGGGGTCACGATCGCCGTCCACCATTTCGGTGGAACCGGGACACCGCTGTTGATCTCGCACGCCACCGGTTTCCACGCCTGGTGCTACGAGCCGATGGCACGGCTGCTCGCCGAGCGGTTCGACGTCTGGGCGCTCGACTATCGCGGCCACGGCGCCTCCACCCAACCCGACGGATGGGACGGTGAGACACTCGACTGGCGCGGGTGTGGGGACGACGCGATCGCCGTCCTCGACGTGATCGCATCCGAACGTTCGAGCGACGATCCGATCGTCGGATTCGGCCATTCGATGGGCGCCGCAGCATTGCTGATGGCGGCCCACCGCCGACCCGGCGCGTTCGATCGGTTGGTGCTGTTCGAACCGATCGTGTTCCCCCCCGCCGATGGTTCGGCCGACCCCGAGTCGTTCCCGCTCGTGGTCGGTGCCAGACGCCGCCGCAACCGGTTCGACTCGGTCGAGGCGGCCTTCCAGAACTTCGCCGGGAAACCCCCGATCAGCTGGTTCGAGCACGACGTGCTCCGCGCCTATGTCGACCACGGTCTGCGGCCAGCGGTCGATAACGACGGCGGTGACGACGGGGTCGAGCTGTGCTGCGAGGGTCGCTTCGAAGCGGCCACCTTTGCCGGTTCGATGACCAACGGGGTCTGGGATCTGTTGCCGTCGATCGACACGCCGGCGCTCGTCCTCTCGGGGGTCGTGGAACCCGATCAACCGTCCCGGATCGCCGCCGACGTGGCGGCTCGGCTCCCCCGCGGCGTCTCCCGCAACCTGCCGCACCAGACCCACTTCGGCCCCTTCACCCACGTCGCCGAAGTCGCCGCCCTGATCGGCGGCGGCGCATAGGCGTGCCAACGTCGCTCGCTGTTCTCGCCGTATCGCGGTGAGCCCGGCGAGCGTCTGTGTCGTCGGGTTCACGGCGGTCACCGCCGGCTCTACGATCGTGTTGCGTGAACGTCGGCGCCGGCATCGTGGGTGTGGTGCTCGGTGTCGTGCTCGGGGCCGTGGCGTTGGGGTTGGCGGGCGGGTGGATTCGACGCAGCACATGGCCCGGCACGGCCGCCGGCGGATTCGTCGCCGTCCTGGTGATGATGACCACCCCGGTTTGGTTGTTCGAGCGTCGTTGGTGCATCGCCGATCAGAACCAGAAGGTGTGGATCGTGGTGACCGCTGCGCTGGCGATCGCCTCTCCCCTCGTTGCTGGTGCGATGTGGGACCGTGGAACGGGCGAGGGCGACACGCCGGCGACGGCGGCCGCCACCGCGCTCGGGTGGCTGTTGTTGGGCACGACGCTGACGGCGATCGTGTTCCGGTCAGGCATCGATCTGCGAGCCGGCTGCGCAAGCTGAGGATCGTTCTCATCGCCTCCGAACGGCGAAACGCATCGCTCCGGAACGACGTGTTCATGGTCGCTGCCACACCCCCATGCGCATCATCGCGACATGACCTCGTACTCGACGCTCAGCACCTTGCGCAGCTTGTCCGGCTTGCTCGACCTCCTCGTCCAGCAGGACACCGGCGGTCAGGCGGTTCGTCAGACGATCGACGACCTCGGCCAGCAGCTCAACGACCTGGTCGAGGGGTGCGGTGGGCCGGAGCGTCTCAACGACCTCGAAGCTCATCTCGTCGAGCGAGCCGCTCGCTCGATCGGGGCGATGGCGCGCCAGCACCCCAGCACCGGCCGCTCCCTGCGGTCGCGCTGACGAAGGCCATCCCATGCCATCCGCTGCGCCTACGATCGATCGCATCATGACGATCGACCAGCCCGCCAGCCCAACCCCGGGCTGGACGGTGCCCACCAGCCTGTCGCCGTCACGCGTCGAGTCGTTCCTCTCGTGCCCGTTGGCGTTCCGGTTCGCCTCGATCGAGAAGCTGCCCGACCCCCCAACCCCGGCCACCACCAAGGGCTCGCTCGTCCACCGGGCGCTCGAGCTGCTGTTCGTGCACCCGGCCGGCGAGCGCACGCCGGCCATGCTCGATCGCAGCGTCGAGGCAGCGATCGAGGAGTACCGCAGCCATCCCGACTACACCGAGCTGCGGCTCGACGCCGAGGCCGCCCGCCAGTTCTTCGACGAGGCCCGCACGATCGCCGCCAACTACCTCACGCTCGAAGACCCACGCAACGTGAACGCGATCGGGCTCGAACTGCGACTCGAGGCGTCGGTCGGCGACCTCAGCCTGCGCGGCATCATCGACCGGCTCGACTTGCTCCCCGACGGGCGACTGGTGGTGACCGACTACAAGACCGGTCGCGCCCCGTCACAGAACTTCGAGAAGAAGAGCTTGTCCGGGGTGCACTTCTACGCCTTCCTATGCGAGGCCGTGTTCGGTCAGATCCCGGCCGCGATCCGCCTGATGTACCTCAAGTCGGGCGAGGTGATCACCGCCACACCCTCGGCGCAGTCGACCAAGTTCATGACCACGCGCACCAACGCGGTGTGGAAGGCGGTCGCCACGGCGTGCGAACGCGACGACTTCCGCCCCAGGGCCAGCACGCTGTGCAACTACTGCGCCTACCAGCAGTGGTGTCCGGTGTACGGCGGCGACCCGTCGAAGGCGGCGATCGAAGCCCCTGTGGTGCTGCGTCCCATGACGGGCCCCGAACTCACGATCTGATCGACCGGCCCCTGGTAGCCGCCCCGACTCAAGCGAGGAACCGGGCGACCAGTTGGTTGAAGGCGTCCGGTGCCTCCGAGGGGGTCAGGTGGCCGGCGCCGGCGACGACGGCCAGCTGGGCGTCGGGGATGTGGGTGGCCAGATACTCGGCGTACTCGCCCGGCGTTTCGGTGTCGTGCTCACCGACGATCACCAGTGTCGGAGCCTGGATCTGCGCCAACCGAGCGGTCACGTCGTGGGTGGGCAGCATCTCGACCGCGGCCCGCAGCCCGTCGCTCGAGATCGCCGAGAACGCAGTGATCAACCGCGATCGCTCGGGTTCGCCGAAGCCGGGGGCGACGATCGAATCGAGGACCGCGGCGGCGATGTCGGCCGGGGTGCGGCCGGCGTCGAGGGCGTCCAGCCGGAGCCGCTTCCATGCCTCCGGGTCGGTCCCGTCGGCGCCGAACCGGTAGCTCGTGTCGGCCAGAACCAGCCGCCGCACTCGTGACGGGTGTGCGATCGCCAGGTGCTGGGCGTGCTGCCCACCCATCGACAGCCCGACCACGTCGACCTGCTCGAGACCGAGTGTGTCGAGCAGTCGCACGACGGCGTCGACCACGGACCTGAACGACAACGATGCGATCGGCGCCGAATCGCCGTAGCCGGGCATGTCCCAGGCGATGCACCGGAACCGGCCCGCCAGCTGTTCGAGCTGCGGTTCCCAGGCCAGCCGGGTGCCGCCCAGCCCGTGCAGGAACAGCACGGGTGCACCGCTGCCCGACTCGCGCCAGGCGATCGGGCCGCCGAGATGATCGACGGGTTTCATCGAAGTCGTCGCAGGAACGGGCGGGCGATCATGCCGAGCAATGCTCCGACGACGGCCCCGCCGACCACGTCGCTGGCGTGGTGGATGCGGACGTAGGCGCGGCTCACACCGACGATCGAGGCCAGGCTCAGCCACAGCGGGGCCCACTTGCGGCCGTCCCAGCCGATCAGGGCGACCGCCGCGAACGTGGCGGCGCTGGCGTGCCCGCTCGGGAACGACGACGTGCTCGGCGTGCGAACGTCGAAGCGTGCGTCGCCCGAGCTGGTCGGGCGCTGGCGCTTGAACAGCCGCTTCACGCCTTGGTTGACGATCAAGCTCTCGGCGCCGATCGCCGCTGCCAGGGCGATCACCTGGTCGGGGCGCTGTTTGGCCAGTCCCCGCGCCAGCGACAACACGTGCCAGATCATGCTCCAGTCCCCGGCATGGCTGGCAGCACTGAACAGACGGTCGGTCAGCGGGTGCCCGCGCAACTGTTCCAGCAGCGCATCGGCGAACTCGTCGAAGCGGTCCACCAACGGCCCGAAATCGCCCTGCCCGGGAACGTCGCCCGTCACGTCGCCAGCCACCCCGCCCGTCAACTCGCCTTGCACGGCCCGCACGCTACCCCCACCCAACGACGCCCAACTTCTACGCCAGCGATCCGAACCGCCGACGTACTCATCGCTCACGCAAACCGCAGAAGGCGGACGTGGGGGCGATGCGTTCGGTCAGTGGAAGGGGAAGTACCAGGCTCGTTCCCAGTCCGTGAACTCGCCCAGGGTCGACTCCCAGTCGGGGTGCGCCTCGCAGTAGCCGGCCCATTCGTGGCGCTTGACGCCGACCAGGTTGTCGATCAGGTCGCCGCCGACCGCAGCGACCAGCGCCGTGTCGGCCACCAAGTCGTCGAGGGCGGCGCCCAGGTCACCCGCCACTCGACGCTCGGTGTTGATCGACTCGATCCCGTCGCCGGTCTCGGCGGGAGGCGGCGTGAGCGCCCCGACCACGCCCAAGCGAGCTGCCTGCAACACGGCCGTCACGGCGATGTACGGGTTGGCGGCACCGTCCGGCATGCGATGCTCGACCCGGGTGGCGGCGCCTCGGTGGGCCGGCACCCGCACCGTGGCACAACGGTGGTCGTATCCCCAGTTGGCGTACACGCCCGACAAGCTGCCGAGCTGGAGTCGCTTGTAGGCGTTCACGGTCGGCGCGCACAGCGCCGCCAGACCCTCATGGTGTTCGAGCAGCCCTGCGATGCACTGGTGGGCCAGCGCCGACAGCCCGTCGTCCGCCGATTCCAGCACGAGCGCGTTCGATCCGTCGGCGGCCGACAGGCTGAGGTTCACGTGCATGCCACTCCCCGCCTTTTCCGGGATCGGCTTGCCGATGAACGTCAGCTTGAGCCCCATCTCGTACGCCGTCTCGCGCGCCAGCTGCTGGAACAGGAAGATGTTGTCGACCGAAGCGAGCGCGTCGCCGTACTCCAGGGTCAACTCCCACTGCGGGAAGTCGAACTCGCTGTTGATCGACTCGACCGGGATGCCCGATGTCTCGCAGCGCCGCATGATCTCGGCGATCACGCCGACCGGGTCGGTCATCGGGCCGGTGCCGTACACGAACGCCGAAGGCGTGTCGTAGGGCTTCCAGTCGCCGACGCCGTCGGGTTGGTAGAGGTATGCCTCGAGCTCGATGCCGATCTTGGGCTGGTAGCCGAGCGCGTTCCAGTCGGCGATCGCCCGCCGCAGGGCACCGCGCGCCGACACTGCATAGGGCTCGTGGTGGAACTCGAGGTCGGCCATCACCACACCGGTGCCCGGTTCCCAACTCGGCCGCACGTCGTGCAACTCGTAGACGGCGTCGATGTCGGGCAGGCCGGTCACGTCGACCCCGACCGGTACGGCGTGGATCACCCGTTGGTAGTCCAGCAGGTAGGTGCCGATGCAGAACGCCGTGCCGCGGTCGGCGATCCGCCACGGCAGGTACTTGCCGCGCGCCAGTCCCAGATGGTCGGCCCACAGGACGCGCAGTCGGTCGTGCCCGGTCATGATGCCCCTTCGATGTGGTGAGTTGGATTGGGTGAGAGATCCGGAATCAGGACGCCGTCGACCACCACCGGGACGCCGTCGAGGCGCACCGTGCAACCGCCCATCGGCAGGTCGAAGTGGCCACGACAGAAGCGCCCGGCGACCTCGTTGGCGCCGGTCGAGAACAAGAAGTTGCCGGCGATCGCCCGCAGTTCGGTGCCGTTGATCTGGCTCTTGTCGTACAGCGCCAGCGACTCCCAGCGGGCGGCGGTGTTGAGCCCCCAGCCGACATGGCTCACGGCGTAGGCGTCGGGCTCGTCGAAGCCGGACAGATAGCCGGCGAACAGGGTGGCGTCCACGCCCTCGCCCTCGATCGCCGTGATCCGATCGGACTCGATCGTCAGGCGGACCGAGGACCGCACGTACTCCTTGAACGTCAGGTTCACATCGCCGGGGGCCAGCACGACCGTGCCGTCCACCGTGCCGGCCGCCGGGAACGCCAGCACCAGCCCGCCCGGCCAGTGGGCGATGTCGCCAGGGGTCGTCGTGTACCCCACCGATCCGGCCCGGAACGAACCTTCGAGGCGCACCGTGAGGTCGGTGCCTGCCGATGACGTGACGGTCATCGTGGCAGCCTGGTTGAGCATCTGTTTGGCGAGCGACACCCGCCCGGCGAGGGTGGGGTCGTGATGCATCCGCTCGAACACGTCGGGGTGCTCGTTGGAGATCATCAGCACGCGTGTGCCGGCGTCGAGGATCGAGCCCAGTTCGGGGGCGTGGAGCAGGCCCTCGACGGTGCAGTCGACCACGAAGTCGGCGGCCCGCAAGGCGGCGACGGTGGGCGCATGCCCGGCGATCGCCACCGAGGCGCCGGTGGACCGGATCGGGAGCGGCCCCGGATTGGTGGGCGTGGCGAGCGTGACCCGCGCCGAAGCGACGCCGGCGGCGCACAGCGCCAGCCATGCCGTCTCGACCAGCTCGGGACGGCTGGCCGACTCGCACAGCAGCACCGCCGACTCGGCCGGGTGCACACCGCACAAGGCGAACTGCTCGCCGAACCGCGTGACCCACCCGGCCTCCACCCGCGTCATGCGAACGCCTCCCCGGCGGCGTCGGTGATGCCGTAGGCGCCGAGCCGTTCCAGGCACACCTCCACACTCCACGGCAGCATCGTGGCACCGCAACGGGCGTCGCGATAGAGCCGCTCCAACGGGGCGGGGCGCAGGATCGACCGGCCGCCGCACGCCCGGATCGCCAGCGACGCCACGTGCGGCGCGCCCTCCATCACCGAGATCATGGCCGACCACGCCAGGCGCACGTCGTCGACGTGCGGGTCGACGCTGACGCGGTCGAGCACCTGGTAGGTGAGCGCACGCGCCCGGTCGTAGGTGAGCAACATCTCGGACCACACGTGCTGCTTCTGCGGCTTGTCGCCACGCGGGGTGCCGTCGACCTCGCCGCGCAGGTACGACTGGGTGAAGTCGATCACCGACCGCATCAGGCCGAGGTAGGCGAACGACAGCGTCATGTAGAACCACGGGTAGCGGAACGCCACCTGGTCGAACAGCCCGGCCGGGATCCATTCACGCTCAGCGGGCACGAACACCTCGTCGAGCAGCAGCGTGCGCGAGATCGTGCCGCGCATGCCGAGCGGGTCCCAGTCGCCGGTGACGGTGAGCCCTTCGGACCCGGCCGCCACCCCGAACAGGCGAATCCGGTCGTCGCCGGGCACGAGGGCGACGACGTTGTGGATGTCGGCCGATTCCGACAGCGAGGCGAAGATCTTGCGGCCCGAGATGCGGAACCCGCCGTCGACGGGGCGCGCCACGGTGGCGACACCGGTCGTGGCGCGCCCGCTGAGCCCCTCGGAGAACGGTTGCGAATGCAGTGTGTGGCCGTTGACGACACCGTCGAACAGCGCCGCCCGGCGGGCGTCGAGCAGGTCGGCGTCAGGTCCGGTGAGGTGCAGTTCGTCGGCGATCGGGCCGGCCAGCAGGCAGGTCGCGGTGTGCATGTTGAAGGTGAGCGCGGTGGCCCCGCAGTGCCGTCCGAGTTCCTCGGCGACCAGAGCGTAGGTGACGAAGTCGGCGCCCAGCCCGCCGTATCGGATCGGGACGCACAGCCCGTACAGGCCGGCGTCGCGCAGGTCGGCGAAGTTCTCGTACGGGAACGACGCCTCGCGGTCGTAGCGCTCGGCCCGGGCAGCGAACGTGGGGCCGAGCTCGGCGACGCGACCGACCAGTTCGCGTTGCAGCGGTGTGCGGCGGTCCACTCCGGCGTCCATCGCCGTGAACCGTACACCGCCACCCAAGATCGTTTGGAACCAAACGATCGACCGTGAGCCCACATCTAGACTGCTCGCATGCGCGCCCTCGTCGTCGTCCATGACCCCGGCTCCGACCCGGTCCTGGTGGGAGAACGCCTCCAGCACCACGGATTCGAGCTGCACGAGGCGTTGATCACCACCGATGTCGGCGACCCGACCGGCAGCGCCGGTCACGATGTGCTCGGCGACCCCACCGATTACGACCTGATCGTGCCGATGGGTTCCAACTATTCGGTGTACGACACGGCCACGATCGGCTCGTGGATCGATGACGAACTCGATTTCCTGCGGGGTGCCGATCAGGCCGGAGTGCCGGTCCTGGGGGTCTGTTTCGGCGCCCAGGCGCTGGCCACGGCACTCGGCGGCCGCGTCGTGCGGTCCGAACAGCACCAGGTCGGCTGGCACCCGCTCAGCCCCGAGCCCGGTTGCGGGCTGCCCGGCGGGCCGTGGATGCAATGGCACTACGACCGGTTCGAACCGCCCGCCGAGGCGACGATCGTCGCCAGCGATCACGTCGGCGTGCAGGCCTTCACGATCGGCCGCCATCTGGGTGTCCAGTTCCACCCCGAGGTCACCGCCGCCCACGTGGCCGGCTGGGTCGACATGGGCGGGCGCGCCGAGTTGGAGCGGATCGGGGTCGACCCGGACCGACTGATCGCCGACGCCGCAGCCAACGAGCCCGACGCCCGGCGCCGCACGGCGCAACTCGTCGACTGGTTCCTCGCCGACGTCGCCAAACTCTGACGCCGTCAGGCGCCGCCGGCCTGGTCGATCAGCCACCGGAAGGTGGGATCGTGGTGGGTCATCATCTCGGGGTGCCATTGCACGGCGATCACCCATTCGCCGTCGAGTTCCAGGCCCTCGACCGTGCCGTCGTCGGCGACTCCGCTGACCGTCAACCCGGTACCCAGCGTGTCGACCGTCTGATGGTGCAGCGAGTTGACCTCGACGCGACCACCGACCAGCGAGTGCAACGTCGTGTGGGGTACCACATCGACGGCGTGGGCGACCGACGACGGCGCCAGGTCGTACCGGGCGTGTTCGGGACGGTGCTGACACAGGGTGCCGCCGGCGTGCACGTTGAGCAGCTGCAGCCCGCGACAGATACCGAGCACGGGCAGCCCGTCGGTGATCGCAGCCGCCAGCAGGGCGAACTCGACCTCGTCGTGGCGCGGCTCGGTGTCGGAGGCGGTGTTGTCGTGCCCGTACCGGTCCGGCTCGATGTCGGCGCCGCCGGTCAGCACCAGACCGTCGAGATGCGGGATCCACTCCGACGGCTCGGCGTCGAGCGGCAGATGGACCGGCATCCCGCCCGCCGCGAACACGCTGCGGGCGTAGTCGGCGAAGTAGAGGTCGGCGTGCAGACCGTGCAGCGAGGCCGGGAAGCCCTCGATCTGGCCGATCTGCTTGCGGCGACCGGGAAGTCCGATCAATGGGCGGCGCACCTGCCGCACGATACCCGGCGTAACGCGTTCGGTCGGACCGAACGTGTCACGCGCCCGCTCGGCGTCATATTCTCCCGAACATGGCCATCGTGTTGATCACAGGGTGCAGCTCGGGGTTCGGAAGGGCGGCCGCGATCGGCTTCGCCGAGCAGGGCCACCAGGTCGTGGCCACGATGCGCAACACCGCCAAGGCCGACGGGCTCGACGCCGTGCCGGGCGTGCTGGTCGATGCGCTCGACATCGTCGACGCCCACTCGCGTCAGGCCTGCGTGGAGCGCACGCTCGACCGCTTCGGTCAGATCGACGTGCTCGTGAACAACGCCGGGATCTCGGCGCTCGGTCCGAGCGAGGAGATGCCGAACGAGATCTTCCATCACCAGTTCGACACCAACTTCTTCGGGCCGTTCGAACTGATCAAGGCTGTGCTGCCGTCGATGCGCGAGCACCACACCGGACGGATCGTGAACGTCACGTCGATCGGTGCGATCTCGACGTCGGGGTTCTACAGCGCCTATTGCGCGACCAAGCACGCCCTCGACGCGATCTCGCTCGGGTTGGACATCGAGCTCCAGCAGTGGGGCATCCGGGTCACGACGGTCGTGCCGGGTGGGTTCACCACGTCGATGGCCGCCAACCGGGTCCGCGAGGCGATCCCGGCCGACACGATCTACGCCCGCGCCCAGCGCACGATGGACGAGTACGAAGATCGGATGCAGGGCAAGACCGACCTGACGCCGGTGGTCGAGGCGATCCTCGCCGCCGCCTTCGACGCCGACCCCCGCGCCCGGTACCTGATCGGCACCGGCTCGGCCGAACTGCTCAAGGACCTGGTGGCCGAGGGCGAACGCCAGCACGCCATCAAACGCGCCCGCGACGCCCTGTGACCGGCGACGTGCCACGCTGGTCACATGACGCGGTCGTCGCCCTCGCTGGTCTTCGAGTTCGCGCAGCGTGCCATGCAGGCCGGCGACTGGGAGACGTTTTTCAGCTGCGTCCGGCCGAGTGACCTGCGCAGCCTGGCGGGCATGGTCATGCACCTCGCAACCATCGATCCGGCGGCGTTCGGCATCGCTGCCGCGGACGGGGTCAGCGGTTCTTCGATCGACCTGCTGCGGTGCGCCCGCGATGACGTGGCCGAGTCGGCCACGGTGTTCCAACCGGGTTCACCGCCGGTCCCCGACATGCTCGAACGCTCGAACGCTCATCGTCAACTCGTCCTTCGACTCGATGCCGTTGCGGCGGCGGCCGTGAAGGAGGCGACCGACCTCCCCGGCTTCATGGCCGCCATGGAACGCCACCGTCGCCAGACCGAAGGCGGGGGTTCGGTGAGTTCCACGCTGTTCGTGGGGGACACGATCAGCGACATCCGGATCGAGGGCACGCGTGCCACCGCGACCCGCCGGTTCCCGAACGGTGTCGAGGAACCGATCGGATTCGAGCAGCGTCGGGGGCAGTGGACGATCGCCCTCGGCCGCCCCGCACGGCGCTGAGGAACGGGGGTGCTACCCGCGAGCGGCGGTCCAGCCGGTCGGCGGGCGGTCGAACCAGATGTGCGCCTGGCCGGTGCCGACGGCGTTCTCGTACTCGCCGAACATGCGGCCCTCGGCGGTGCAGTCGCGGCCACCGATGGCGTTGACCATCTCCAGGTAGTGGCCGAACCGGCCCTCCGGCGCGAACCGCAGGAACTCGGGCATCGTGTCGATCACCAGGTCGTGGCGACCGGCTTCCATCCAGGCGATGCGCTCCAGGTCGGCCGCCCGGTGGGCGTCGGAGAAGATGTGCGACGGGTCCGACGGCTCGTGACTGCGCAGCGCCTTGAGCGGCCAGAACTTGTGGCTGAAGGCACCCGAGGCGAGGATCACGACGCGACGGTCGAGTTGCTCGATCGCCCGCCGGAGCACCTCGCCGGCCAGCAGGAAGTCGTCGGTCTCGCCGGTCTGCGGGGTCGAGATCGAGATCCAGCGCTCGGCACCATCGGGCCCGCACCCCTGCACGAACGGAAGCAGGTTGACCGTGGCGTAGTGGATCGGCAGGTACGGGTCGTCGATCGGCGTCATCCAGGTGCCGGCCGCTTCGGCCTCGGACCCGATCAACGCCGCCAACTCCGGGTCGCCAGGGAAGTCGTACGGCACCTGGCGCATCCCGCGAGGGAGCTCATCGGACGTGTAGAGCCCGGTGCGGCGGTCGTGCGAGGTGACGACGAACTCGAACGTGGTGAACCAGTGCGTGTCGAGCACGATCACGGTGTCGGGTTGCAGCACATCGAGCACCTCGGTACGCAGGCGCTGGATCCCCTCGACGAGGCTGATCTCGCTGCCGTCGTTGAGCTCACGCCGGTCGGCTTCGCTCATCACCATCGTGGGCACGTGGGCCACGATCCCGGCGCCCAGCACTTCACCCATGAGTCCACCTTCCCCGCAATATCGTTTGGGTCCAAACTATCACGTCGACTGGGCTAACGTGCCGCACATGGGGACCGACAGCTCACCGTTCTTCACGAACACCGACGACCACGCCGACCTGACGTCGCACGACGCCTACGTGGCCGGCCCGCCGCACGCCACGTACGCCCGCCTGCGACGCGAGCACCCGGTGGCCTGGATCGACGAACGCGACGGCAGCGGGTTCTGGGCGGTCACGCGCTACCGCGACATCGTCGACGTCAGCCGCACGTTCGACACCTACACCTCACGCCAGGGGATCCGGCTCGAGGAGATGGCCCCCGACGAGACCGAGGCGCGGCGCACGATGATGGAGATGGACCCGCCCGAGCACACCCGTCTTCGGCGCCAGGTGAGCAAGGTCTTCACACGCCGGATCGTCGAGGAGTACGAGCAGCACATCCGCTCGATCGCCGTCGACGTGATCGACCGGGCCGTGCAGAACGACGAGTTCGACGTGGTGATCGACGTCGCCAAACAGGTGCCGATGCGGATGCTGGGCGCCCTGATGGGTACCCCCGATGCCGACGGCAACCATCTCGTCGAGCTCGGCGACGCCCTGCTCGGCAACAGCGACCCCGAGTTCACCGACCACGTGGTCGACCAGGTCGACACCGACGAGTTCCGGATGATGCCGTTCCGCTCCCCCGCCGCCTACGAACTGTTCGAGTACGCCCGCCAGCAGGCCCGGCAACGCCAGACCGACCCGACCGAGGACGTGATCAGCAAACTGCTGGAGCCGACCAAGGACGGCGAGCCGCTGACCGAGTTGGAGTTCATGAACTTCTTCTCGCTGATGGTGGCGGCGGGCAACGACACGACCCGCTACACCGTCGCCGGGATGATGATGACGATGATCGAGCAGCCGCACCTGTTCGAGCCGCTGCGCGACCTCCCCGACGATCACGAAGCGTGGCGCACCACCACCGAGGAGATCCTGCGCTGGACGGCAGTGACCACACACTTCCGCCGCACCGCCACGTGCGACGTCGAACTGCGCGGCACCCGGATCGGCGAAGGCGACAAGGTCGTCACGTTCTTCACCTCCGGCAACTTCGACCACGAGCAGTTCGCCGACCCGTACACGCTCGACCTCGGCCGCTCCCCCAACGACCACCTCACGTTCGGGCGCGGCGGACCGCACCGCTGCCTCGGGGAATGGCTGGCGCGGATGGAGGCCCGCGTCGTGCTCCAGGAGTGGATGCGGCGCGTCGCCACGATCGAGCAGGCCGGCGAACGCCAATACCTGCGCTCCAACTTCATCAGCGGCATCAAACACCTCCCGATCCGGATCACCCGCCGCTGAGCCTCCGAGCAGCGCTGGGCCGCCGGTCGATTCACGGGACGGTCGTGTGGGTTATTCTGCGGGGCACGTCGAGCAGTTCGCTCAGGCGATCGGAGCCCAGGAAGGCCTCATGCTCAGCGACTTCAGCCTCGATCTGTTCGGGCTCCACGGCAAGAACGCGATCGTCACCGGCGGCAACACCGGGCTCGGCCAGGCGTTCTCGGTGGCACTGGCGGCGGCCGGCGCCAACGTGTTCGTGCCGAGCCTGCTCGACGACGCCGACACCGAGACGCCGACCCGTTCGCTGATCGAGGCGCACGGGGTGCGGTACGAGTTCGCCCAGGCCGACATCACCGCCGACGGAACGCCGGCACGGGTGATCGCCGACTGCGTCGACCGGCTCGGCTCGATCGACATCCTGGTCAACAGCGCCGGGATCTGCCCGCTCGGCGAGGTGCTCGAGTTCGGCCGCGACAAGTGGGACGCGACCGTGCAGGTCAACCTCACGGCGGCGTTCGAGATGAGCCACGAGGCGGCCAAGTTCATGATCCCCCAGCACAGCGGCAAGATCATCAACATCTGCTCGATGTTCAGCTTCCTCGGCGGCCGCATGTCGGCCGCCTACTCGGCCACCAAGCACGGCATCGCCGGTCTGACCAAGGCCTACTGCGACGAGCTCGCCGAGCACAACATCCAGGTCAACGGCCTCGCTCCCGGCTACTTCGCCACCGCCATCACCACCGCCACGCGCAGCAACCCGGTCACCAACCAGCGCGTGCTCGACCACATCCCGGCCGGCCGGTGGGGCGACCCGAGCGACCTGATGGGCACCGTCGTGTTCCTGGCCAGCCGTGCCTCCGACTACGTCAATGGCCACGTGCTCGCCGTCGACGGCGGCTACCTCGTGCGGTGATGGACCCCGCCACCACCCCTTCGAGGCCGCTGCTGGTCGGCATCGACTGCGGCACGCAGAGCGCCAAGGTCGTGGTCTACGACGTTGACGGCACGGTCGTCGCCTCGGGCCAACGCGCCCTGCGGCCGATGCAGCGCCCGACCCACGGTGTGGTGTTGCACCCCGACGACGACCTGTGGGACGCGATCGGTGACGCCAGCCGGCAGGCGATGGCGACGCTCGCCGAGGACGGCCGGATCGGTGACGTGGTCGGCGTCGGCCTGTGCCCGATCCGGTGCTGCAAGGCATTTCTCGACGCCGACGGGGAACTGGTCGAACCGGTCATGAGCTGGATGGACGACCGGGCCTACCAGGCGTACCTGCCCGACGACCCGCGCCTTCGGTACGCCACCACCGCGTCCGGCTACCTCACCCACCGCATGACCGGCGTGTTCGCCGACACCGCTGCCAACAACATCGAGTTGCAGTGGCCGATCGACACCGACACCTGGGAGTGGTCCGACGACCCGAGCGTGCTCGAACGCCACGGCGTGGAGCGCTCGATGCTGTTCGACCTGGTCCTCCCGGGGGAACCGATCGGAGCGGTCACGCAAGGCGCCGCCGACCACACCGGTATCCCGGCCGGCACCCCCGTCGTGGCGACCGCCAACGACAAGGCGGTCGAGATGCTCGGCGCCGGGCTGGTCGGCGACACGACGGTGTTGCTGTCGCTCGGCACCTACATCGCCGGGATGGTCCACGGCGCCAGCAACCACCCGTCGGCGCAGCGTTTCTGGACCAACTTCGGCTGCATGCCGCACCACTACCTGTACGAGAGCAACGGCGTGCGGCGCGGGATGTGGACGCTGACGTGGTTCCTCGATCTGCTCGGTCCCGAGATCGCCGATCGGGCGCTGTCGCTCGGCCTCAGCCGCGAGCAGTACCTCGAACGCGAGGCCGCCGCCGTTCCGGTCGGCAGCGACGGGCTGATGACGGTGCTCGACTGGCTGGCGACCACCGACCAGCCGTTCCGCAAAGGGATGATGCTCGGCTTCGACGCCCGCCACACCCGCGGGCACGTGTACCGGTCGATCCTGGAGGCGATCGCCCTCACGATGCGCCACCACGTGAGCAACATGTGCGCCGAGCTCAGGATCGAACCGACCGAGGTCGCCGTGTCCGGCGGCGGGTCGCACAGCGCCCTGTTCATGCAGATCATCGCCGACGTGTTCGGCCTGCCGGCCGCCAGATCGGCGAGCGGCGCAGGCGGCATGGCGAGCAGTGCCAGCCTCGGCGCGGCGATGTGCGCGGCGGCCGCCACGGGAGTGCACCCAAACATCGCCGCCGCCGTCACGGCGATGGCCGGCCTGCGGCAGCGGTTCGATCCGGACGCCCACGCGCATGCGACCTACACCAGGATCGCTGACACGATCTACCACGACATCCGCGACCACACCGACCCCCTGTTCGAGCGCGCCTACCCGATATTCCACTGACCCGCCCAGCTTCCGTCCGACCCGAAACACACCGACCCGACCCAGGACCCACCATGTCACTCACCCGTACCGAGATCGTCGAACACCTCCAGCAGATCGTTGCCACCGACCGTGTGGTCACCGACGCCGGCGAGCTGCAGCGATCCAGCATCGACAACTTCCGCAAGCTGCAGAACATCTTCGGCGTGTACACGATGCCGCCGCCCGCCGCGATCGTGATGGTGCGCAGCACCGACGAGGCCTCACAGGTGCTGGCGTTCGCCCAGGCACACGGTGTCAACGTCGTGTCGCGCACCGGTGGCACCGCCACCGAGGGCGGGTTGGAGACGCCCGTCGAGAACTCGATCGTGCTCGACGGATCGCTGATGAACGAGATCATCTCGGTCGACGCCTACAACATGCAGGCGACTGCGCAATGCGGGGTGCCGCTGCAGGCGCTCGAGGACCGTGCCCGCGAGGTCGGCCTCACCACCGGCCACTCACCGCAGTCGAAGCCGATCGCCAGCATGGGCGGCCTGGTGGCCACCCGCAGCATCGGGCAGTTCTCCACGCTCTACGGCGGGATCGAAGACATGGTGGTCGGTTGCGAGGTCGTGTTCCCCGGCGGTCACGTGTCGCGGATCAAGAACGTCCCGCGCCGCGCCGCCGGACCCGACATTCGCCACATCGTGATCGGCAACGAGGGCGCGCTGTGCTTCATCAGCGAGGTCACCGTCAAGCTGTTCCCGTATCAGCCCGAGAACAACATCTTCATGGGGTGGACGCTGCCGACCATGCAGGAGGGCTTCGAGGTCCTGCGCGAGGTGATGGTCGCCGGGTACCGGCCGTCGGTCGCCCGGCTCTACGACTACGAGGACGGCCAACTGCACTTCTCGCACTTCGCCCGGCCCGACGAGTGCATCGTGTTGTTCATGGCGGAGGGCAACGCCGGCATCACCCGCGCCACCGCCGACGGGATCGGCGAGATCGTGGCCGCCCACCCCGCCTGTGTACCGGTCGACAGCGCCCTGATCGAGCAGTGGTTCGACGATCTCGTGTGGGGCCCCGACAAGGTGGCCCGCGAGGACGAGCGGATCCGCACGACCCGCAACGTCAACCGTACGACCGAGATCTCGGCCGACTGGAGCACGATCAACGACATCTACGAGGCCGTGCTGCCGCGCATCCGGGCCGAGGTCAGGGGCCTCACGCTGCTCGGCGGGCACTCGTCGCACAGCTACATCAACGGCACCAACATGTACTTCAACTACTTCTACGACCTGATCGACTGCGAGCCGGAGGAGGAGAACGACAAGTACTACTTCCCGATCATCGCCATCATCTGCGAGGAGACGCTGCGGTTGGGCGGGTCGATCGTGCACCACCACGGGATCGGCAAGGCCCGGGCGCGCTGGGTCGAGCAGGAGTACGGGTCGTCCTACCCGATGCTGGTGGCGCTCAAGGAAGCGTTCGATCCGCACCACGTGATGAACATAGGCACGATCATTCCGCGCTGATCATTGCGCGCTGATCATTGCCCGCTGATTGATGCGTGCTGGTCATTCCGGGCTGAGCGCCTCGACGCTGCGCAGGATCGTGCGCAGGGCGTCGGCCATGGCGTCCTTCTGCCCGGCGTCCAATCCGGCGACCACACGGGTCTCCTCGGCGTTGAAGCGCGGGAACAGCCCCGCCATCAGCGCCTCGCCGTCGGTGGTGGCCGACACGAGTACCGAACGCCGGTCGTCGGGGTGGGTCCGGCGCTGCACGAGGCCACGCGCCTCGAGCGTGGTGACCACGCCGGTCAACGTGCCGCGTGAAATGCCCGATTCCTCGGCCACGTGACGGGCCTCCTGCTCGCCCCAGATCCACAGCACCCAGAGCACCGTGAACGCCGTGAACGACAGGTCGGCATCGGCCAGCACGGCGCGTTCCATGTGATTGCGCACCACGGTGGCGGCGCGGAAGATGTTCGACACGGCCGACAGCGAGGTGAAGTCGACCGGCAGATCGCCGAGCCGCTCCTGCACGTCCTGTTCGGCGCGCACCAGTTGTCGGGTGTCGCTGCTGGAGAAGCCGGCCGGCATCGCTCAGGCTTCCACGTCGGGCAGCGACGTGCGCTCGAGCGTGGTGCCGCCACGCCACGAGACCGCCACCTCGCGCCAGTAACCGGCGATCAGTTCGCGTGGCGCCAGACGGGTCAACTCCTCGACCGGTGAGTTGAACAACGTGAGGTCGAACGTACCGGTGAACGATCGGCCGATTTCGGCGTCGTAGCCGCGCATCGTGACCAACTCGTCGAGCGAGTCGGTGCCGTCGGACTCGATCGCCGGCATCCACCGGTTGTGGATCATCGGCAGCGCGTTCACGAACCCGGCGTGCTCGCTGGGACCGGTGATCTCGAACGAGGCCTCGATCAGCCGCCGGTCATAGGCGGCCAGCGTGGCTCCGAATCGGCCGCCCGGCTCCAACCGCGGGCCGGCCTTGCCGACCGTGACGGGCCGGGTCATGAAGATCGACCCGAGCTTCTTCGGGTAGCCCTGGTGATGGCCGCGCACCATGGCGTAGTCGCGGTCGACCCAGATGTACACGCAGCGCGAGAAGTGTTCGCCGCGGTACTTGCATCGCACGACCACGAACGCTTCGAGGTACTGGGACCGGATCGGGTCGAGCAGCTCGTCGAAGCTGTCGGAGCAGGATTGCCAGTCGGCCCAGATCACCGCCACCGCGCCCGGATCGTCGTCGGCGAGTTCGAGCGGAGCGGGGAGCAGCTCGGCCACCGCCGCCGGGTCGGTGCGGTACTCGAGCGTGAGCATCGCCCCCGAGTAGTGCCATGGCGGCGACGGCAACAGCGAGGCGCCACCCTGCGCCGTCCGCGGGAACAGGAAGCCGTTGAGATCACCCATGCCCGGACACACTAGTTTGGATCCGAACAGTTCAAGGGAGCGACATGGCCGAGTACCGCAAGATCCTGCTCGACGGCAATCCGACGATGATGGAGCTGATCGGCGGCGAGCTGGTCGCCGGCGACGGGCGCACCGCCGACCCGGCGACGGCCAGCCATCTGGCCCCGGTGGCGCCGACCAAGATCATCTGCGTCCACCTCAACTACCAGAGCAGGGTCGCCGAGTTCATGGCCAGGCTGCCGCCGGCACCCACCTACTTCCACAAGCCGATCAGCGCCCTCAATGGGCACCGCGCCGCCGTGGTCCGGCCCGAACGATGCCAGTGGCTGAACTACGAGGGCGAGATCGCGATCGTGATCGGCCGCACCTGCCGCAACATCGCCCCTGCCGACGCCGGGCAGTACATCGCCGGGTACGCCCCATCCAACGACTACGGGTTGCACGACTTCCGCGACACCGACTCCGGTTCGATGCTGCGAGTCAAGGGTGCCGACACGCTGTGCCCGGTCGGCCCGGGGCTGGTGACCGGCTGGGACTTCCACGACAAGCAGGTCCGCACGCTCGTGAACGGCACCGTGGTGCAGGACGGCTCGACGGCCGAGATGGAGTGGGACATGCACTACCTGGTGGCCGACATCGCCCGCCTGATCACGCTCGTGCCGGGCGACCTGATCCTGTCGGGCACGCCGGCCAACAGCCGGCCCGTGCAGCCCGGCGACGTGGTCGAGGTCGAGGTCGAGGGCCTCGGGCGGCTCACCAACCACGTCGTCACCGGCCCGGCACCGATCCGTGACGACGTCGGCGCCCAGCCCACCAGCTCGGAGGAAGTGGTCTCGACGGCGATGGGCGGCGACTGGGAATTCCGCGGGATTCGCGCACCTCGCCGCGACTGAAACCGGTGGTCGTCCGGTAACTCGCGCCGAGACGTCACACAATCTGCATTTTGTATTCATTTGCGTCCAAACGATCTCTGGGATACTGTCCGCACACCGACACAAGGGGGACTTGAATGAGGCTGAACCGAACACTCGCTGCGTGCTGCGCACTCGCCCTGGTCGCCGCATCCTGCGGCGGCGACGACGAGACACCGACCGCCACCGAAGCACCTGCCACCGAAGCGCCCGTTGCGACCGACGCACCCGCCGCCACCGAGGCACCCGCAGGCACCGACGCCCCGGCAGGCACCCCGGCGCCGTCCGCTCGCCGCCGGGCTCGACCTCGACACCGTGCTGGCCGCCGACCTCGTCGGCCTGCTCCCCCGCCCCCACGGGCGAACCGATCAAGGTCGGCATGGCGCTCGACTACGGCGAAGTGTCGGGCTACGCCGACATCCCCGGCGGCAAGGCCGCCGGTTACCTGGCCGAGTTGATCAACTGCGTCGGCGGCGTCAACGGCTCGCCGGTCGAGGTCGAGGTCCGCGACATCCAGGGCGACCCGCAGGTCACCGCCACCGCCACCCAGGAACTGCTCGACGCCGGAGCCCACTTCCTGTCGGCCCGCCGTTCGCCGACTTCGGCCAGCCGGTGCTGCAGGTCACGCAGGGCAAGGTGCCGGTGTTCTTCGCCGCCTCGACCGAGCCCAGCCTCCCCGACGTCGGCGGCCAACTCGTTCCTCGTCAGCTTCGACGACACCGATGCAGGCCACGGCGGCTGCCGAGTGGGCGTTGGAGAACGGGTTCACGCGGGCGATCACGTTCTCGAGCCCCGGCCCGTACTTCGGCTACAACCCCGAGGTCTTCACCGAGGTGTTCACCGCCGGTGGCGGCGAGATCATCACCGACCAGCCGTACGTGCCGGTCGAGGACACCGACTTCTCGGCCCAGGTCAACGAGATCGCCGGGCTCGCCGACGGCGACGGAGATCGTCTACTCGGCAATGCTCGCCTTCCAGGTCACGGCACTCCGCGGCCAGCTCGAGAGCGCAGGGCCTGAACGACCTGACCTACTTCGGCAGCGACGCCTTCGAGGCCACCGGCATCCTCGCCGAGGCCAACAACGAGGGGATCTACCACACGACCCACGGCTTCGCCGAGCCTGGCGGGCACCTCGACACGCTCCTGAAGGGCTACGAGGCCGCCAAGGGCGAGGCGATCGAGAGCGGCACGTTCGCCGGCCTCTACGCCGACGCCGTGCTGCTCGGCATCCAGGGCATCGTCGACTGCGGTTGCACCGACCCGGCCGAGATCGGGGCGGCGATCGCCGACATCGCCAGCTTCGACGGGCTTCACCGGCGAGATGGGCTACGCCGGCACGAACGGCGATCCCCAACAAGCCGGTCTCATCCACGGATCGTCGGCGGCGTCGACACGCTGGTCGCAACTGGGAGTGAACGCCAGCCCGGCGGCCGACGGCCAGGCCCCTGCTCGACCGTCGACGGCCTGACCACCAACTACGGGTCGATCACCGCGCTGCGCGACGTGCACGCTGCACGTCGCGCCGGCGAGGTGGTCGGGCTGGTCGGCCCGAACGGCGCCGGCAAGACCACGCTCGTGGGCACGCTCGGCGGGCTGTTGTCGCCGGTCCGCGGCACCGTCCGCTTCGACGGTGCCGACGTCACCGGCCGCTCCCCCGACGCCCTGCTGCGACGCGGTCTGGCGCTGGTGCCCGAGCACCGCCGCCTGTTCCCCGACCTCACGGTCGCGGAGAACCTGCAGGATCGGCGGGCATCACCGTGCCGCGCCAGGCGATCGTGCGGCGCTGATCGACGAGATGGTCGAGCTGTTCCCGGTGCTCGGCTCAAGATGTACGCGTCGGCCGGCTACCTGTCGGGTGGCGAGGCGCAGCAGCTCGCCATCGCCAGGGCGTTGATGTCCCGACCACGCCTGTTGATGATGGACGAGCCGTCGCTCGGCCTGGCGCCCGTGCTGGTCGACGTCGTGTTCGACCTGATCGCCCGGCTGCGCGAGCAGGGCCGCACCCTGCTGGTGGTCGAACAGAACGCGACCCGCATGCTCGGCGTGGCCGACCGCGCCTACGTGCTGCGATCGGGACGAGATCGTCGGCGTCGGGCACCGGACAGGAACTGCTGACCGACGAGGCCCTGTTCGACACGTTCGTGGGAAGGCACCAGTGAGCGGAGCTCCTGTCCAGAACCTGATCGACGGCCTCGGGCAGGGCAGCGTCTACGCCCTCCTGGCGCTCGGCATCGCCGTCGTCTTCGGGGTCATGCACCTGCTCAACTTCGCCCACGGCGAACTGATCACCGTCGGCGCGTACACCACCTACTTCTGCTTCACGCACGGGATCTCGTGGTACTGGATCGCCCCGATCCTGGTCGTCAGCCTGCACGCTCACCTCGCTGCTGATCGAACAGGTCGCCTTCCGATGGGTGCGCGGCGCCATCCGACTCGACGCTTGCTGCTGACGTCGTTCGGCGTGCACTTCGTGGTCGAGGCGATCTTCCTCATGTACGTGTCGGCATCGGTGAAGACGTTCAACCGGCCCGGCTGGATCACCAGGACGATCGACATCGGCAGTCGCCAACGTCGAGGTCTTCGACCTGGTCGTGATCGCCGTCACGGTCGGTCGTGCTGGCACTCACCGCCCGCTGCTGCAGCGCACGATGTTCGGCGTCGCGCTCCGCGCCGCGGCGCCAGCGACTTCGACGCCGCCCGCCTGATGGGCGTGCGCTCCAACCAGGTGATCCGCGGGGCGTTCGCGCTCTCGGGTGCGCTGGCCGGGGTCGCCGCGATCTTCTGGCTGATGCGGGCCGGCCAGGCCACCCCGGCGGCCGGCAGTTCGCCGATGCTGAAGGGCGTGCTGGCAGCGCTGATCGGCGGGCTCGGGCAGCCTCCGCGGGGCCGTGATCGGCGGGCTCGCGCTCGGCGTCGCCGAGGTGGTGCTCAAATCCCAGCTCCCCGACAGCCAGCTGCAGGGCCTCTCGAACGGCTTCGTGTTCCTGCTGATCGCCCTGCTGTTCATCTTCCGGCCGCAAGGCATCATCACCGTCGGCCACGCGGAGCGTGTGTGATGTGTCGCCGACGCCGAGCGCGACGTCGCCGTACCCGGCCGACCTCGGCGGTCGCGCTGTTCGTGCTGTTCGTCGGCGCCGGCCTGCTCTACCAGGGCGCGGTCGGCGGCTCGGCCGAGTCGCTGGTGACCACGATCCTGATCGACGCCGTGATGGTGATCGGGATCCAGATCTACATCGGCAACACCGGCGTGCTGTCGTTCGGCCACATCGGGTTCGGTGCGATCGCCGGCTACGCGTTCGCCGTGCTCGGCGATCGACCCCGAACGCAAGCAGACGGTCATCGCCAAGGCACCGTTCGGCCTCGCCGACGTGCACCTCGCACCGACCGTGGCCGCCGGCTGATCGCGATCGTCGATCACGCTCGGTCGTCGGCCGTGATCGTGGGCGTCGGCCTGGCCCGCTCCGGCGCCAAGTCGGGCGCCGTGGCGGCCACCGTGATCACGCTGGCGCTGCTGTTCGTGTCGCACGAGGTGGCCGTCAACTGGAACCAGATCACGGGCGGCGACCGGGCCGGGCTGTCGTTCCCGATCGGCGGCACGCTGCGCGCCCGCTGGCCGATCTACGCTGGCCTTGTTCGGCTCGCTGCTGGTGGCGCTGCTGTTCGCCCGCAGCCGCACCGGTCGGCTGGCGCAGGCCGCCCGCGACGACAACCTGGCCGCCCGGGCGATGGGGATCAACCCGCAGGTGCAGCAGATGGTGGCGCTGCTGGTGTCGGTCGTGATCGTGTCGATCGCGGCGTCGTTGCGGGTGTACTCGATCGGCAACATCACCCCGAAGTTCTTCTTCTTCGAGTACACGCTCGTCACGCTCGTGATGCTGATCGTCGGTGGGCGCAACAGCGTCACCGGAGCGCTCGCCGGCGTGGCGGTGATCAGCGTCGCCCGCGAGCTGGCGCGACGGCTCGGCGAGCGACGGGTACGAGTTCTTCGGGTCTGGCGCTCGACGGCAAGCCGGCACCGAATGGTTGTTCCGCGAGGGCCTGCCCGACATCGTGCTCGGCGCAGCGATGCTCGGCTTCATGATCCTGCGGCCCAACGGCCTGCTGCACGACTGGGAGCTCGACCGGTGGTTCGTTCCGGCGTGGCGAGTGCCGAGGCACGCCGCCGACGCCGCAGCCGGCCGGCGTCGGCACACCGGCACCGATCACGCTCACCGTCCACGGAGCGACCGTCGCGTTCGGCGGGTTCCGTGCCCTCGACGGCGCCGAGCATCGACGGCGTCGAACGACGAGGTGGTCGGCCTGATCGGCCCGAACGGGGCCGGCAAGACCACGCTCGTCAACGTGATCACCGGCATGGTGCCGCCGACGTCGGCAGGTCGGTGCTCGACGGGCGACCTGGACCTCACCGGGCGCGCCGACGCACCGGCATCGCCCGGGCCGGGCTGGTGCGCACCTTCCAGAACCTGCGGCTGTTCTCGTCGCTGACCGTCCGCGACAACGTCGAGGCCGCAGCCCTCTCGCCGCTGCGGCCGCGCAGTCGACCGCCCGCGCGTCGACGTCGACGCCCTGCTCGCGGCGTCCGGCCTGTGGGAGCATGCGCGACCGCCGCGCCAGCGAACTCGACTACGGCAACTCGCGCCGGCTCGAGCTGGCGCGCGCCGCTGCCGCCGCGCCGCGGTTCCTGCTGCTCGACGAGCCGACCAGCGGCATGAGCGATGCCGAGTCGCTGGCCATGATCGATCGGGTGCGCGGGCATGGCGGGACTGGTCGGCGCCGGCGTGATCGTGATCGACCACGACCTCGGCGTTCATCACGGGCATCTGCGACCGGATCTACTGCCTCGACCAGGGACACGGTGATCGCCGCAGGGCACCCCCGCCGAGATCCAGGCCAACCCCGACGTCCAGGCCGCCTACCTCGGCTCGGCCGCAGGAGCTGATCACCGTGTCGCCACGTCCGCCCACCCGCTCGACCCGGATTGCATGCAAAATGAAATCGGCACGCGCTCCCCTCCCGAGCGTGCCCGCCGACCTGCGCCGGCGCGGCGGCGCTGCCCGACGACGTGGCTGCATACATCCGCCGGCTGATCCTGACCGGCGTGCTCAGGCCCGGGACCAAGCTCGACCAGGAGGCGGTCAGCGACGCGCTCGGCGTGAGCCGCAGCCCGATCCGCGAGGCGATCGTGATCCTCGGCCAGGAGGGGCTGCTCGACGTCACGCCGCGCCGGGGCGCGTCGGTCGCGCTGCTCACGCCCGACGACATCATCGACCACTACGAGCTGTTCGGCGTGGTGTCGGGCCGGGCCGCGGCGATGGCGGCCGACGCGCTGAAGCCGACGAGCAGGTCGCGGAGCTGGCACGCATCCAGCGGTCGTTCCGCAACGCTCCTGCCGGCACGCCGGCCGACCAGCTCTCGTCGCTCAACGAGCGGTTCCACCGGATCATCAACGCCTGCGCGCCGCGGCGCACACGCTGGCTGCTGCGCCTGCTCGAACGCTCGGTGCCGGCCGACTACTACGAGTTCGCCGGTGGCTGGAACGCCCGGGCGTCGAGCACCACCAGTCGATCCTCGACGCGATCATCGCCGGCGACGAGCCGACGCGCCCGCCGGGCGATGGAACACCACCTGCACGAGAGCGGCGTCGCTGCCGCCGACGCCTTGCGTGCCCAGGGCTTCTGGGAGTGACCGATGGCCGATCACGTACGACATCCACCACGCTTGCGACCCTGACCGACGACGACCTCGATGCTGATCCGCACCGAGGTGCGCCGGCTGTGCGACAAGTACGGCAACGAGTACTGGCGTTCGCTCGAGCCCGACCGCTACCCCGAAGGAGTTCGTCGCCGAGCTCACGCACAGGGCTGGCTCGGCGCGCTGATCCCCGAGGAGTACGGCGGCGGCGGGCTGAACCTCGCCGGCGCGTCGGTGATCCTGGAGGAGATCTCGGCGTCGGGCGGCAACCCGAGCGCCTGCCACGCCCAGATGTACGTGATGGGCACGGTGCTGCGGCACGGATCGGAGGAGCAGAAGCGCGCGATCCTCCCGCAGGTGGCCGACGGCCGCAAGCGGCTGCAGGCGTTCGGCGTCACCGAGCCCGCCGCCGGTTCGGAGACCACGGCGATCCGCACCCGTGCCGAGCGCGACGGCGACACGTGGCGCATCAACGGCCAGAAGATCTGGACGTCGCGGGCGCTGTACTCGGACATGATGGTGCTGCTCGCCCGCACCACGCCGGTCGACCAGGTGGAGCGCCGGCTCGACGGGTTGTCGGTGTTCCTCGTCGAGATGCGCGACGACGCGCGGCGAGCTGATCCCCGGGCTGACGATCAAGCCGATCGACACGTGGATGAACCACAACACGACCGAGGTGTTCTTCGACGACATGGTGATCCCCGCCGACTCGCTGTCGGCGTCGAGGGCAAGGGGTTCCGGCAGATCCTCGACGGCATGAACGCCGAGCGGATCCTGATCGCCGTCGAGTGCATCGGCGACGGCCGCTTCTTCCTCGAGCGGGCCAGCGCCTACGCCAGCGAGCGCACGGTGTTCGGGCGGCCGATCGGCCAGAACCAGGGCGTGCAGTTCCCGCTCGCCCAGGCCTACGCCCAGCTGCAGGCCGCCGACCTGATGCGCTGGAAGGCCGCCGACCTGTTCGACCCGGGCAGAGCTGCGGCGCCGAGGCCAACATGGCCAAGATGCTCGCCAGCGAGGCGAGCTGGGCGGCCGGCAACGCCGCGCTCGACACGCACGGCGGGTTCGGGTTCGCCGCCGAGTACGACATCGAGCGCAAGCTGCGCGAGACCCGGCTGTACCAAGTGGCGCCGATCAACAACAACCTGGTGCTGGCGTTCGTCGCCGAGCAGTGCCTCGGCCTCCCGAAGAGCTACTGATGCGTGCCGTCGACACTCGATGCCGCTCGGTGGCCCGCTGCACGTTCCACGCCGACTTCCCCGAGCCCGCCGGCGCGGGCGAGCTGATCGACGGTCACGGCGTGCGGGGTGTGCCACTCCGACCTGCACGTGGTCGACGGCGACTACCCGAGCCCGCTGCCGCTCGTGCTCGGCCACGAGGTCACCGGCGTCCACGCCGAGCTCGGCCCGGTGATGGTGTACGCCCCGTGGGGCTGCGGCGCGTGCGCCGAGTGCGCCGACGGCATGGAGATGATCTGCCGCAACGCCACCGAGGCCGGGCTCGATGGTCGACGGCGGCTACGCCGAGCGGATGCGGGTCAAGGACCGCCGCTACCTGGCGCCGCTCGACGGGCTCGACCCGGTCGCCTCCGCGCCGCTCGCGTGCGGCGGCCTCACGGCCTACCGCGCCGTCACCCATGCGCTCGATGCTGCTCCGCGCCCGCGGCGACGCCGGCCGGGTGCTCGTGGTCGGCGCCGGCGGGCTCGGCCAGTTCGCGATCCGGTACCTGCGGGTGCTCACCGATGCGACCGTGGTGGCGCTCGACCGTGCTGCCGACAAGCAGCAGCGTGGCGCTCGCGATCGGGGCCCACGCAGGCGGTCGGACCCGACGCCGGTGCCGAGCGATCGGCCCGGTCGACGTGGTGATCGACTTCATCGGCGCCGAGGCCACGCTCGACGACCGGCCGCGACCTGGTGCGCCGGCGCGGCATCGTGATCGTGGTCGGCCTCGCCGGCGGCCGCATCCCGTTCGGGTTCGCCGCCGTGCCGCACGAGGCGCGCTTCATGACCACGCGTGTGGGGCAGCCGCGCCCAGCTCGACGAACTGCTCGCCCTCGCCCGCCGCGAACCCTCGATCGTGCAACCGGTCGAGACGCTGCCGCTCGCCGACGCCCAGCTCGCCCACGATCGGCTCCGCGCCGGCGAGGTGCGCGGCCGGATCGTCCTCGTCCCCGATCACCGACATCGACCCACATCGGAGCACACCTCATGACTCACCGCGTTCCCGTGTCCCGCTCGACGACGCTGCGCAAGCTGGTCGACGACGGCACGCGTCCACACCGTCGAGGTCGCCACGCCCGACACGCAGGGCCACCTGCGCGGCAAGCGCGTGCCCGCCCGACGGTTCGTGCGAACGCGATCGCCCACGACGGCGTCAACATCGCCGACGCGATGTTCGTGTTCGACATGCAGAACGACCTCCCCGACCATCCGGTGGTCAACATGGAGTCGGGCTACCTCGACTGCAAGCTCGTGCCCGACCTGGCGACGATCCGGGTGTTCACGCACCGCCCCGGGTACGCGATCGTGCATGGCCGACGCGCTCACGCCCGAGGGCGAGCCGCACCCGCTGGCGCCGCGTGGCGTGCTGGCGCCGCCAGATCGAGCGGTGCGCGGCGCTCGGGCGTCGAACCGTTCGTCGCCACCGAGCTCGAGTTCTACCTGTGCACCGACGACTGGGCAGCCGGTGCAGTCGCACATCCAGTACAGCTCGCTCACCGACGGGCTCCACATCGAGCACGTGCTCAAGCAGATCCGCGACGCCCTGCTCGGCGCCGGCATCGAGGTCGAGTCGTCGAACGCCGAGTACGGCCCTGGGCAGGTCGAGGTCAACACCGGCCCCGGCCGACGCGATGACCACGGCCGACAACACGGTGCTGTTCAAGAGCATCGTCAAGCAGGTGGCGGCGATCAACGGGCTGCGGGCGACGTTCATGCCCAAGCCGTTCCACGACCAGTCCGGGTTCCGGGATGCACGTCCACACCAGCCTCGTGGCCGACGGCGCGAACGCGTTCGCGTCGAGCGCCCATCACGCCCGAACGAGCTGATGTCGAAGTGGCTCGCAGGCCAGCTCGAGCACGCCGCATCGATGACGCTGCTCGGCGCCCCCACACCGAACGGCAGCGAAGCGGATCCGGCCATACACGTTCGCCCCGACGCACGTGCACTGGGGGCTCGACAACCGCACCGTGCTGGCGCGCTGCATCGCCGAGCAGGGCTCGCAGGCCAACCGGATCGAGTACCGCCACGCCGGGGCCGACGCCAACCCGCACCTGCTCATCGCCGGCGATCATCGCCGCCGGCGCCGACGGGATCGAGCGCGGCCTCACACCGCCGCCGATCAGCGTCGGCGACATGTACACCAACCCGGGCGATTGCGTGGCGGTCCCGACCGACATCGACCAGGCGATCACGCTGTTCGAGGGCAGCCCGATCGCCGATCGACTCGGCGCCGAGTTCGCCGCCGGCTACGTGGCGCTCGCACGCCACGAGGCAGGGTTGGCTGCCGAGCGCTCCGCCGATCCCGACGTGGTCAACGACTGGGAACGTGAGCGCTATGCCGCCCAGAGCTGACGCTGGCCACGGCGCGTCGCCAGGCGTCGACATCGTCGAGCCCGGCGCCGCTACCTGGATGGCATCCCGCACGAGGCGTTCGCCGAGCTGCGCGCCACGCCGGGGCTGGTGTGGCATCCGTACCAGGAGACCGGGTTCTGGGCCGTCACGCGGTACGCCGACGTGAAGGCGGTGTCGATGGCACCCAAGCTGTTCTCGTCCGGGATCGGCCACACCAACCTGTGGGACCTCGAAGCCGACGCGCTCGAGGCGCGACGTTCGATCATCGACACCGACGCCCCCGATCACACCCGCCTGCGACGGTTGGTGAGCAAGGCGTTCGCGCCCAACTCGATCCGGATGTGGGAGGACACGACGCGTGCGATCGCCGGCGAATTGCTGGACGGCTTCGTCCAGCGTGGGAGCGGCGACTGGGTCGCATCGGTGGCGGCGCCACTGCCGATCCGGGTCATCCTGACCGATGCTCGGCGTGCCGGTCGAGGACGCCGACTACCTGGTCGAGCTGTCGAACTACCTGGTCGAGGGGACCACCGATCGCCCGTCGCTGGCACCTGATGCGTTCGGCAACGTCACCCCGCTGCGGCTGCTGCCGTTCGCCAGCCCGGCCAGCCACGCGTTGTTCGAGTACGGCGAGCAGCTCGGGCAGGCCCGTCGCGCCGCCCCGTGCGACGACCTCGTGTCACAGCTGGTGCTGGCCGACGACGGCGGCGAGCGGCTCTCGCACGCCGAGTTCCGCAACCTGTTCCACGTGCTCGTGTTCGCCGGCAACGAGACCACCCGCACGGCGATCACCCACGGCACGATGGCGTTCGCCGCCAACCCCGACCAGTGGCAGCGGCTCGTGGACGACCCGACCCTGGTCGACTCGGCGGTCGAGGAGATCCTGCGCTGGGCCACCCCGGTGCTGCACATGCGCCGCACCGCCGCCGACCACACCGAACTGGCAGGCACATCGATCGCCGCCGGCGACAAGGTCGTGATGTGGTACGTGTCGGCCAACTACGACCACGCGCGGTTCGACGATCCGATGCGGTTCGACATCGCCCGCGGCGACAACCAGCAGGTGTCGTTCGGTGGTGGCGGGCCGCACTTCTGCCTCGGTGCGTTCCTGGCGCGGATGGAGATCCGCGTCCTGCTGGAGGAGATGCTGGCCCGCCACATCCGCATCGACCAGACCGGCCCCGAGACGCGCGTCGCGTCGAACTTCGTGCACGGCATCGCCTCGCTCCCCGTCGAGGTGGCCGGGCGCTCATGACCGCACCGCTGGACGGGATCGTGGTGGTCGCCCTGGAGCAGGCGGTGGCGGCGCCGCTGGCGACTCGCCACCTGGCCGACCTCGGGGCCACCGTCCTGAAGGTCGAGCACCCGAACGGCGGCGACCTGGCGCGCCACTACGACGCCAACCTGGCCGGCCAGTCGAGCTACTTCGTGTGGGCCAACCGCGGCAAGCAGTCGATCGCCCTGGATCTGAAGGTCGCCGATGATCGGTCGATGTTCGACCGGCTGGTGGCGGGAGCCGACGTGTTCGTGCAGAACCTGTCCCCAGCCGCCGCCGAACGAGCCGGTGTGCTGGCCCGCCAACTGCGTGCCGATCGGCCACGCGCTGATCGCCTGCGACCTGTCGGGCTACGGGCTGGACGGCCCACGCTCGGGCGACAAGGCGTACGACCTGGCGATCCAGGCCGAGGCGGGCGTGTTCGCCCTCAACGGTTCGCCCGACGAGATGGCCAAGGTCGGGATCTCGATCGCCGACATCTCGGCCGGCATGTATGCCCTGTCGTCGATCCTCGCTGCGCTCGTGCGGCGCCAGCGCACCGGGCGAAGGCGCCTCGATCGAGATCTCGATGCTGGAGACGCTGGCCGAGTGGGCCTCGCCGCAGATCCTCACCGCGGTCGCCACCGGCACGGCCGCCGGCGCGTTCGATGCGCCGCCACCCGATGATCGCCCCGTACGGCACGTTCGCGCTCTCCGACGGCCGAACCGTGTTGATCGCGATCCAGGCCCAGCACGAATGGCGCGCCTTCGCCGCCGAGGTGCTCGGCCGCCCTGACCTGGCCGACGACCCGCGTTTCGTCACCAACCCCGACCGCGCCGTGCAACGTCGACGCGCTGGAGGCCGAGATCCGCGACGTATTCGGTTCGCTCGACGCCGAGCAGGTGATCGATCGGTTGACCGCCGCCCGGATCGCCTTCAGCCGGGTGCGTCAGCCGATCGAGGTCTGGCAGCACGAACAGTTCCAGGCCCGCCATCGCTTCGTCGACGTCCACACCGAGACCGGCGACGCCACCATGCTCCGGCCACCGTTCAACCTCAGCGACACGCCACCCGCCACGCCTCGAGTCCCGGCGCTCGGCGAACACGATCCGGCGCTGGTCGAACGACTCACCGCCAACGGTGGTCGTGCGACTGCCGCGAATGACGCAGGCTCGTCGCGCTCCACCTAGCATCGAAACGGCGTGGAGCTTGCCGGGCGACGATCGGAACGGAACACACTCGAGCGAGCGCTCGCTCGCGCGGTCGGAGGCCGTCGAACGGTAGCGCTGGTTCGCGGCGAGCCGGGGATCGGCAAGACCGCCCTGATCGCCGACTTCCGCAGTGTCGCGATCGCCGGTGGAACCAACGTGATCGCGTCGTCGGTGACGGAGGTCGAGTCGGGCATCGGGTGGTCGGGGCTTGCCACACTGCTGCGCGGCCTCGACCCCGAGCTCGCTGATTGCGCCGGTGGTCTCCGCCACAACATCCTCGATGGGATCGCAGGACGGGCGACCGGCGACGGCGTCGACCCGCTCTACGTCGCCTCGGCGCTGAGCGACGTGCTGCGTTCACTCGCCGAGTCCCGGCCGCTCGTCGTCGTCCTCGACGATCTGCACTGGTTCGATCATGCGACCGCCGGCGCGCTGAGCTTCGCGATTCGACTGCTCGCCGGTCTTCCAATCCTCGTGGTCGCCGCCGCCCGCCCTGGCGAACTGCCGATCGACCTGGCACGGCTCGTCGATGCCGACGATCTGGTCGTGATCGAGCCGACGGCGTTGTCGCTCGGGGCGACACGCGAGTTGCTCGCCAGCCGGTTCGCCGTACAGCTCGGCCACATCGATCTCGTGCGCCTGCACGAGTTGTCGGCCGGCAACCCGCTGCATGTGACCGAGACCGGCCGGCTCCTCCAGGGGGGAGTACCCATCGCCGATGCGATGCTGCCGGCGTCACTGCGAGCGCTGATCGACGTCAACCTGGCCCGGCTCGACGGAACGGATCTCGACGTGCTGGCGACATGTGCGCTGATGCCCAAGGCTCGACCCGGGCTGTTGTACGAGCTGTTCGCGGCCGATGTGGTCGATCGTGCCTTGATCACCGGGGAGCGACTCGACCTCGTTCACGTCGATGCCGGCGATGGCGACGCCGTGGTCTTCCGCCATCCGCTGCTGCGCTCCGGCCTCGCCGAACACCTTCCACTCATGGCCCGCAGGCGACTCCATCGGCGGTGCGCCGATCTCGACGTGCCGATCGAGGTCCGGGCGTTCCACCTCGGGTCGGCGATCGTGGGGACCGATGCCGAGGCGGCCGAGGTGCTCGATGCCGCCGTGGTGTCCGCTCGCCGCAGCGGGCTCTTGGACGCAGCGCTGTCACACGCCGAGCGCGCCCTGGCGCTCACGGATCCGACCGATCGAAGTCGAAACCCGTCGACGAACGCTGCAAGCGGCCGACCTCGCCGTTGCCGCCGGAGAGCCGGCGCGCTCGCTGGAGCTCGTCAACCCGCTGCTCGCTGCGCTGGACGGCCAGAGCGACGCACCGGCGGACGCACCCGCCCTGCTGAGCGTGGCGGCTACGGCCCACAGCGCCGTGCACGGCGCGGCGACAGCACTGCCTTGGCTCGAGCGCGCCGCGGCGTTACTGCCCGAGGGCTCGCCCGAGCGGGCCCGGCAATTGGGTCGCATCGTCTGGACGATGCTCTACGTCGACGTCGACGAGGCGAGAGCGCGCTGCCTCGAGTTCGTTGCCGCATCATCCAATTCCGGCGACCGGATGCTCGAACAGATCGCTCACGCAAATCTCCGTGTCGTCGAGGCGCTCGGTGGCTTGCCGGTGCTCCCGTCGGCCGAACCACCGGATACAGCGCTCGACGTCGACGTGATCGACAACTGGCTCGAGGTGGCGGTGTGGACGGACGAGCACCTTCGCGCCGAGCAACTGTTGGACGAGGGGTGGCGCCGGATCGCCGAACGACGGTCGGTCGTCAACGAGCACAACCTCCTGATGCATCGATCCGACCTGCTGAGCCGGCAGGGCCGCCTCGACGAAGCAGCGGAGCTCGCCGAACGTTGCTGGGCCTTGGCCGATGCGGCCGATGGCGGGTCGGCGCGATCGAGTGACCTGGCCGTGATCGCTGCGCTACGCGGCGACACCGACACGGCCCATCGTCATGTCCGCATGCTGGCGTCGGGGCCGCCTGAACCTGTCTCCGGTCACCGCCGGGCAGGCGGCATTCGCGATCGGAGTAGTGGCCGCGCTCGACGGCGACCATCGGCTGGCCGTCGACCAGCTCACCGCGGCGGTGGCCCACTTCGATCGGCTGCGGCATTCGTGACCTCGGTGCGCTTGCCGTGAGACCTGAGCTGTTGGACGCCCTGATCCATGCCGGCGAGCTCGACGAGGCGGGACGGGTTGCGGCGCAGATCGTCGAACTGGCCGAGCGTTCGGGTCGCGCCCGCGGCGCCGCCGAGGCGCTTCGGGCCCGAGCACACGTCGCAGCCGGTCGACGGCGCCTGGACGAGGCCGCCGAGCTCGCCAGGTCGGCGGTCGACGCGTACGAGCAGATCGGGTTGCCGATCGAGCGAGCACGCACGCTGGTGTTGGCCGGCAGCATCGCTCGGCGCGCCCGCCGGCGCGCCGAGGCACGAGCGCTGCTCGAGCAAGCTCACGGCGAACTGGTGAGGTGCGGCGCACTCGGGTTGCTGCCGAGGGTGGAGGCCGAGCTGGAACGCCTGGGCGATCGATCCGACGCCGATGCGTTGACCAACACGGAACGCAAGATCGCCGACCTCGTCGCCGCAGGGATGACCAACGCCGAGGCGGCCGCCCAGCTCTACGTGAGCGCCCGCACCGTCGAGGCACACCTCACCCAGATCTACCGAAAGCTGGGCGTCCGCAGCCGATCGGAGCTGGCCGCTCGCCGCCGCACCTGACGTCGGAGCATCAAGCAGCCACGATCGAGGACGCCGCGAACGGAGGGAGCCACAGCGAAAACCACGGGGTTCCCCCGATGCGCCGCACCGGGGTTCGCCGTCATGGTGGCCGGGTGCAACAGATCTTCGTCGTCGAGCGAAACCTGGTCGGGTGGACCGGCGACGAGATCGACGATCTGGAACGACGCTGCGACGAGTCGAACCCTGCGTTCGCCGAACGTGGCGTTCGTCACGTCGAATCGATCGTGATCCCGGGCGACGAGACCTGCCTGTCGGTGTTCGAGGGCCCCGATGCCGACACGGTCCGCGACGCCAACGAGGCCTGCCGGCTCCCCACCGGGCGCGTGCTTCCGGCACTCTTCCATCACCCCGATCATCACCCCGACCATCACCGTGTCCGCCACCCGGACCTGCACACCGGACCCGACGCGGCCACCGGCGAGGAGCGGTCGTGATACCTCCCACGACACCATCCACGACACCATCCACGACACCATCCACGACACCATCCACGACACCATCCACGACACCACCCACGACACCTGCCACGAGACAGCGGGTGTCAGCGAGGCGACCCGGCCTCGCAACGCTGGCGGTCATCGGGTTCGCCCTGTCGGTGGCAGTCGTCGCGCCGACCGGCCGAAGCGTCGCCGAGCAATCCCCCGCCGATGCGACGGCGATGGCCAGGTCGCTCCAGCCGGCGGCTGCGCTCGCCCTCGCCGGTCTGACGGTGACGATCACCGATCCGTTCTCGGTCAGCCCGACGACGCTCGAGTTCGGTTCCTACGCGGTCGGTTCGACGGCGACCAGCCCGGTCACGCTCGTCAACGACACCGGCCGTCCCGTGAACGTCGAGGCCTACGGAGTCGCCGGTGTCTCCGTGACAGGAATCGCCGGCTGCGGCGCCTTCATCCCACCCGCCGGCACGATCGCCGCGCTGGCCCTCGATGTCGGTCAGAGGTGCGATCTGTCGATCGCGATCGCCACCGCCGCCGTGGGTCCGATTGCCGGCCAGGTGATCCTCACCGACAGCGGCTCGGGTGCGATCGCGTTCGCCGACGTGACCGCCGAGGTGGTGCCGCTCACTCCCCCCGCCAACGACAATTGGGCCAATGCCCAGGACCTGTCGTCGCTGGCGATTCCGGCCTTCGTGGGCGTGCCCGGCACGTTCCCCGGCACCCAGCAACCGCGCGACACCCTCACCGTTCCCGGCTCCACCGAGTTCGCCACCTACGAGCCGGGCGAGTACGTGAGCCGGCCGGGTGGATCGCTCTGGTACACGTACACCTCGCCGCCCGGCGGCTTCGCCGGCCGTCTCGGGTACCGCGCCACACCTGGCTTCTTCGTCACCGCCACGACGGAGAACACCTCGGCCACCGACTCGTGGCCCGCCAAGGGCAACAGCTGGCCGCCCTCGGGCTTCAGGTTCGTCAGGATCGAGCCGGGCCACACGGTGTGGTTCTCGGTCGCCAACGAGTCGGTCGACCCCGGTTCGTTCACGCTCGAGCTGTTCCAGGCCCCGAACGAGCAGGACTCGATCGCCGATGCGTACAGCGCAACCGGCGCCGGAGAGTTCGCGCTGTCGGCCGACTTCAACCTGTTCGGCGACGGCGACACCCATCACCTCACCGCCGACCTGCCCGGTGGGGCACCGAACGGCTGGTTCACGCTGCGGTTCGCCGTTCCCGGCTCACTCACGGTGACCTATCGCTCGGCGACGGCGAAGACGGTCGACGGGTTCGGAACCAACGAGGGCAGCGAACGCCCGCTCGGCCTGCAAATTTATCGCAGTCCGCAGCCGACGCTGCTGAACGACCCGACCGTGCTCGGCGCCCCGACCGGCATCGGTGCCGGGGCGATCAGCGCCGCACCGGCCGCCGCGCTCACCGGTTCGAGGTGGGAGACGACGGCCACCGTGTCCGTCACTCCGGGCCGCTACTACTGGACCTTCGAGGAGGGATCGGCCGGCCCGACGTTCTTCGTCACGGAGTGGCATTTCACGGCGAACGGCCAGGTCGACACGGAACCCCCGACCGCCACCATCTCGACACCACCTGATGGCGCTCGGTACGCCGTCGGTTCAGTGCCTTCGAGTGTGATCGCCACCTGCACCGACAACCAGGGCGCCACGACATCGATCGTCACCGTCGACGGCACATCGACCACCTCACTCGTGGCCACCGCCGGCAGCCACACGGTGTCGCTCGAGTGCACCGACGCGGCGGGCAACACCAGCACCGTCACGTCGACCTACACCGTGGTGGCAGTGGGCAGCGGTCCGTGCGTGATCGTCGACACCCAGTCGGTCGACTTCGGCGATGTCACCGTCGGTTCGACGAGCCCGACCCGGCCGGTGGTCGTGCGGTCGTGTTCCGACGCACCGATCCGCTTGACGGTGAGCGTCAGCAATGCCACCGGTGGCGGCGCCCAGACCTGGCTCGCCAGCACCTCGACGGTGCCCGCAGACAACCAGTTCACGTGGAGCGTCACCCCGCCCGGTGGCCCGTCCCCGATCCCGGTCGGGCCGACCCAGACCTCGGTCGGACCGCCACTTGCGGCGGGCACGTCGCGCACCGACGAACACCGAATCGCGCTCGGCCCCACCGGCCCCGGCCTCGGCACCCGCTTCACGGCCACCTTCACCTACAGCGCACTCGCCCCATGACCACTCCACGAACAAGGAGCACCCCATGACCGTCCACCTCCGCCTCGGCGCAAGCCAGGCATCCGGCGCCGCACTGAGTCGACGATTCGCCGCCGTCGTTGCCGTTGTCGTCGCCGGCATCGTGACGATCGGCGGCGCGACCACGGCGTCCGCTGCCGATTACGCCGTCCAGCAGGGCGGGTCGATCCAGATCTTGGTCGGCGAGCAGGTCTCCAATGTGAGGGTCCGCCCGCCGGAGGCGGGAACCGCGACCTTCGTTCCGGTGCAGCCCGGCGTGGTGATCGCGCTCGTCGAATTCACGGCGTCGGCAACGTTCAGCGGCATCGCGACCGTCTCGTGGAGCGCGACCCTCGGGACACTCGGAAACACGGTTCAGGTCCAAGGACCGCAAGCCACAGCGAGCGGGTCGTTCACTCCGGTGGCGGCACCCGGGCCGTGCATCGTCATCACGTCGAATCCCGTCGTGTCGTTCGGCGACGTGACCATCGGCGGGGACTTCACGAGCACACCCGCCCCGCCCAGCGTGGCTGGTTGCTCCCCGACCTCCGTGCGCCAGGACGTGCTCGTGCAGACGTCGAGCGCCACCAACGGCCCCGCCACCCTCGATCCGGCGTGCGGCGGCGCGACTCCCGCGACCTGCATCCCGGCGGACGGCTTCTTCGCAGTTGGGATCCCCGGTGACGCCCTGATCGTGGGCCCGACACCATCGCTCTGGCTCGACGCGCGTGCCGGCGACTTCCCCGATCAAGCGGCCGGCCTCGCCGTCAGGATGCCGCCAACGCTGGCACCGACGTTCGTCGGGAGCGTGTTCACCTTCGACGTCACCTTCACCGCCGTCATCGACTGACCCGAACCTCCCGACAGCAAGGCGCCCACCATGCACATCCCACACCGAATCGCTGCGGTCCTCGCCGCCCTGGCGATCGCGACGACCGCGGTCGCCACCGGAACCACCCCAGCGCTTGCCGCGGTTGCGAGAACCGTCGAGCAGGGACAGACGGTCTCGTTGGTCCAACCGTTCGTCGGTGCCGAGTCGGCCACCGTCGACCCGGTGACGGCCGGGACGCTGCGGGTTGGTCCCACCGACCCATTGTTCCGTGCCGAGCTCTTCTTCACCGCCTCCACGTCGTACATCGGTCGGGCGACGATCACGGTGGATCCCGGCAATCCCCTGGTGATCGCAACCGTCGACGTCGTCGGACCACGCGCCGACGTCGGCGCATCCTTCACCCCACGGCCTGCGCCGGGGCCGTGCATCCAGATCGTGTCGGGAGCGACGGTCGCATTCGGCGATGTGACCGTCGGTGCGCCCACGACCGCAACGACCCAGACGGTGGTGAGCAACTGCTCGGCGGGCCTCGACGTCAGCGTCTTCGGCTCCATCTCCCCCGCCACCAGCGGCTCCGGGTCGAGCGCGGTCACCTGGGAACCGGTGGTCGCTGTCCCGGGTCCCAATCAGTTCGGGTACCGACTCGCCGACTCCGGCGACGGCATCAGTGCGCTCCTCGACAACGACAGCACGGTGTTCGTGAGGACGCTTCCGAACGGATTCACCAGATCGATGGATCACCAGCTGAGCATCGGGAGTGGGTCGACCACCGGGATCAACTCGGCGTTCAACGCCACGATCACCCTCCTGGCGACGGTGGCCTGACCGATGGGCGGGAACCACGTGCGTCGAGCGATCGTGACGGCCGTCATCGCCGGGGTGACGGCCGCCACGATCGCTCCCGCCGGCGGAACGGCGCAGGCGAATCCACCCCTGCCCGAACCGACCCCGACGGGCGACGTCAGCGCCACCTTCACCCCGAAGTCCCAGCCTGGCCCGTGCCTGACGATCGGTGGACCACCCACCGTGGACTTCGGACAGCTCGCCTTCGGCGGCGGGTTCGGGCCCGGGAACGCGGCGACCGTGGTCGTCTCCTGCGGGCCGCCCGGACGGGTGCAGGACGTCTTGGCATCGGTGTCCGACGCCACGGCAGCCGGTATGCCCCGATGGACTCCGTTCGATTGCGGCTCGAACCCGCCGACAGCCTGCGTCACCCCGACCAACCAGTTCGCCTATTTCCTCGGAGGGATGTCGCTCACCTCCTCCCCCCGCACGATCGTTCAGGCCGGCGGGAACCTCGACCATCAACTCCGGTTGCCCGCACCGGGCTCGACCGGCGGCGGTGAGGTCGTTCGGATGACCGTGACGATCCTGGGGGTGCTGCGATGAGTCGCCGGCGTCCCACCCGGCCGCTGACGGGCGGCGCTGATAGCCGTCACCGTGACCATTCCACTGGTCACCCCCGGCGCCGGGGCGGCGGCCGAAACGCCTGACGCCTCGGTCGACGGCAGTGTCACGGTCGCCGCCCTCGTGGTCACTGCTATCACCCCGCCGGCAACGCCTCCCCGTGCCGGCGATCTCGTCACCGTGCGCGTTCAGGTGCGCAACGATCTCGCTGCGACCGGTCAATGCACTCGCCGTCGCCGTCACCGGTGCGGTCAGCGCCGGGGCGACGGCGGCGACCGTTGCCGCCGGCGAGACCGCCGACGTCGTGCTCCCCGTCTGGTTCTGCGCCGCCGGCCCGACCGCCGATCTCGGTCACGGCCTCGGGCCTCGACGGCGCCAGCCCGGTCACCGCCATGCCCGGTCAGTCCACGGTCTCCGTCGACACCGGGCCGGGCTGCCCGAGCGACCCCTCCGTCGACCGGTTCCCGATCCGGGTCTCGATGTCGCCCGACCGCAGCAACCCGATCCCGCTCGACGGCCGCCTCGTCGGTGGCACCGTCCACGTCTTCGTCGACCCGGCCAACCCGGCCCTCGCCGCCACCCGCATCAGACAGGTCGAGTTCCGTATCGACGGCGGAAAGCTGATCACCGAGAAGGTGGCGCCCTTCGATCTCGCCCGCACGACCGGATCGTCCGCCCGCGGTCTCGACACCACGCTGCTCACCAACGGCACGCACACCGTCACCGCCGTCGTCCGGCTCCGCAACGGCACCACGCAGACCCTCGACGGCGACGTTCATCGTCGACAACGGGGCGTCGGCCAAGTCGATCCGCTACTCCGCCTCATCGGACCGCGGCGCCGCCCAACCGCTCGAAGGCGCCACGCTCACCGGACGCCAGATCTACATCTTCGTCAGCCCGACCACCCCGGTCGTCGGCGCCATCGGTCTGGTTCTTCCGCAACGGCCGGTTGATCCGGGTCGAGAGCCAGATCCCGTACGACCTGGGCGGTACCGCCCGCAACGGCGAAGCCCGGCCCTTCACACTCACCGGGCTGCGGCGAGGCACCCACACCATCACCGTCGAGTTCCGCCTTCCCGGCGGCGTGACCATCACCCAGAGAGCGAGCTTCACACGCCCATGAGCATCCACCTTCCTCTTCGTGCCGGCGCGCTCGCTGCAGCGGTCGGCCTGATCTGCACGGCACTCCCTTCCGGGCAGGCGATCGGTCAGGGGATCGGCCCTGCGGAAGCGGTCAACGACGCTGCCGCAGCGCCGCAGGACACGGCGTTGGACGTCGCTGCCCCTGGTGTCCTCGCCAACGATCAGGTGCTCGCCTCGGAGCCCGGTGCCGCGCCCTACCAGGTGTGCACCGTGGCGCCCGGGTTCGAGGGTGACTTCAGATCGCTGTCGCCACGCATCGTCAGCGATCCGGGGAAGGGAACGCTCACGCTCTCCGTCGACGGGTCGTACCGATTCGTCCCAGCCGCCGGCTTCGTGGGCACGGTCATGTTCGACTACTCGCTCGCCAACATCGACGAACTCCCGCAGTGCCCGATCAACTCACGTCTGGATGCCACGCTCACGATCGACGTGGTGGCCACCGCCCAGGGCTCGTTCGACGGGACGTTCACCCCGGTCGCCGCCCAGACCGGGCCCTGCATCCTCGTCGACACGACCACGATCGGCTTCGGTGACGTCCCGACCGGGTCGACGGCCTGGGTGGCGCCGGGCGGCGGCCAGACGACGACCTTGTCGTCCTGCTCCCCGGTCGATCAGGTCGTCAACGGGACGGTCGGCGCCGCACGTCGGCATTCGTACGAGTCCGGCCGGCGCCGTGTCGCTCGATCCCACGGACAACCCCGCTCCATCCGTCGGCCAGTTCAGCTACGGCATCGCCGTCCGCGGCGCGACCGCGACCCGCCCCGCAACACCGGCGCAGGTGCTGACGACCGTGCCTGCGGGCGTGGCCACACTGCAAGCGAGCACAGGAGTCGCCACGATCGAGCACTACCTGATCGGGCCGGCGGCGGGCACGCTCGTGTCGGGGACCGGGTTCCGATTCGCGGTCACCTTCGTTGCGACGGTCCGCTCGTGATGCGCATCGGCAAAGGAGTCGTGCTGAACCGGGCGGTCAGGGCGATCGGTGCGGCGGCGGTCACCGCGTTCGTCGTGGCGGCAACGATTCCTTCGCTGGCGTTCGCCGACGCCGGTGTCGGGATCGACCCGGGCGAAATCGTCGGCCTGCCCCCGATCGAGGTCGAGACCGCGACCGTCGTCGCCGTGACCGTCCGGAATCCCGGTAGCGAGTCGGCTGCGTACCGGATGCTGGCTCAACCGTTGAGTGGAGAACCCGAGCTGGCGATCGACCCGACCTGGTTCAGCTTCACACCTGCGACCTTCGACATCGGTGGCGGCGCCGCCCAAGAGGTGCAGGTCGCCTTCACGGTGCCCGAGGGCACCGGAGCCGGCGATTACCTCGCCCTGATCACCGCCCAGCTCGTGCTGGGCGAGCCCGAAAGCCCCGGCGCCCAAGTCGGCGCTGCGGTCGCCACCAAGTTCTACTTCACGGTTCCGACCGGCGCCGCGCCGTCATCGTCAGGGGTGCCGAACGCCGTCGTCATCGGCATCGTCGTTGCAGCGCTCCTGGGCGCTGGATGGCTGGCGTGGCGGAAGTCGGGCATCAGACTCAGCGTCACGCGCGATCGCTGAACCGCGGTCGGGCAGCGACCGGTCGACCACCGGTTCCGATCGAGGCGACCGGGTCGGATGACGTCGTTGAGCCTCGTCCGGAACTCGCTCGACAGCGTGCACACCATGTGATTCGATCCTCGTGTGGCAGCGGGGCGGGCAGACGGCGGAACGCCGGGCGGATCGTGGAAGTGGACGGCGTTCACGATCGTGGGCCTCGCACTGTGGATCGGCGGCACCGTCGTCGCCGGAGCGCGCAGCGACACGCCGACCGACGGCACGGCCACTCGCCATGCGTTCGTGATCGGCGGTGCGATCTTCTTCGGGTTGATGTTCGCCGGGGCGGCGTGGAGCATCCGCAACTCGAAGCGCCGCACCGGGTCGCGGCTCTACGACCGGTTGGCGATCGATCCGATGGCGGGCGACACGCTGCGCAAGGCGACCGGCGGTCTGTACCGGATCGGGTACGTGTACGTGGCGTTCGGGGCGCTGGTGACCGGGCTCGGTCTGGCGGCGATCGGCGTCGACGACGAGCAGCGCACCCGCCAACTGATGATGGTGATGGTGGCGCTGGTGGTCGTGTGGGCGGTGTTCGCGGTGTTCGCCCTGCGGCGGGCGTTCACCGCCGGCGACTCGGTCATGACCCCGCTCGGCCTGCGCCTGACCGGCACACCGTCGTTCCACTATTCAGCGATCAGCGACCACTCGTGGATGACCGGTGCGATGTCCTACGCAGGCACCCGCCACGGCCGCAACGTGTCGATCACACAGCACCCGAAGCATGCCGCCACGGTGGTCGCTGGAGTTGTGGGCGACGTGCGACCACCGACGACACCGGCCCAGATGACGAAGCTGACCGGGGAGCCGATCGGAATGTGGCGAGGCGTGAGCGTCGACGTGGAGGACGGCGCCGTGATCGTGCAGCGCTCGCGCAACGGTGCCGGCGGCTGGTTCCTGCACGACCTGCTGCTCGCCGAACGGGTGGCGGCGAGCGACTGATCGAGGGCGTCAGGGCTCGGGCAGCGGCGGCCGCGCGACCCCCGGCGCCACGGTGCGGGCGAGGATGCCGAGCGTGGCGCGCAGGCCGCGCTCGTTGATCACCGGGAAGATGTTGCGGGCCCGCCAGACGTCGTCGATCGCGCTCCAGTCGTAGAACGACGTCACCACCGTCCCGTGCTCGTACGGCTCGAGCCGGTAGCCGTAGACGTGGCCGATCGGTTTCGGGGTGACGCCGACGACCGTCCAGGCGATCAGGCGGTCGCGCTCGAACTCGCTGATCACCACGTCCACGTCGTACAACTCGAGCGGCACGTCGCGGAGCGCATCGCGATCCATGTGGACGGTGAACCGGTCGCCGACCGACGACACCGGTTCGCCCGTGGCCGACATCAGCATGCCCGAGGCGTCGATCGCCACATGACCGGCAGGGTCGGCGAGGACGGCGAAGATGGTGGCGGCGTCGGCGGCGATCGGGCGCGAGACTTCGAAGCGTTCCACGGGCGCCTCGGTCATCGCCCTGGGCCGATCAACTCGACGAAGTTGTCGTGGTAGAACGCGTGCCGGTCGGCGTCGGAGCACGAGGCGATCGAGCGCTCGAACCGCTCGATCGGGCGGCGGCCACCCTCCACATGGGGGTAGTCCGACGAGAACAGCATCGTCTCGGCGCCGGACTGGGCGATGATCCAGCCCACGTCCTCGGTGGGGTACGGCGTGAACTTGATCTGCCGCCGCACGTACTCGCTGGGCCGCAACGAGAGCTTGCGCAGTCGGTCCTCGTGGCGCCCGAACGCCTCGACCGCCGACTCCATCTGGCGCATCCAGGACGGCACCCAGACCGCACCCTGTTCGATCACGCCGATCCGCAGGTGTGGGAAGCGCTCGAGCACACCGTCGAAGATCATCGTCGCCAACGTCTGCGCCGGGTGGACGGGGATCGCCATGTAGTCGACGGACCGGAAGTTCTCCTCGCCGCCGTGGAAGTCGGGCGGCACCGGCAGCCCGTTGTTGAAGTAGTTCGGGTCGAGCAGCTGCCCCGTGCCGCCCACGTGGAACACGACCGGCACGCCGGCATCGGCAACGGTCGCCCAGAACGGGTCGAGCCCGACATGGCTGTGGGAGTGGCCCGGTGGGCACGACGAGGCGATCAGGATCGCTCCGGCGCCGTTGTCGATCGCCTCCTGTGCCAGCGCCGGCGCCCGTTCGATGTCGGCCAGCGGCACGTACATGGTGCTCAGCAAGCGCTGATCGGCGGCGCAGAACTCGGCCATCCCGCGGTTGTGGGCGCGGGCGGCGCCGACAGCCAGCTCGGTGTCGCCGCTGTGCTCCCAATCCCGCAGCCGCGTGTTGTGGAACGTGTTGAACACCAGCTGCGAGGCGAACCCGAGCAGGTCGAGGGCGCGGCCGCGGTCCTCGGCCAGGAACGACCCGGTGGCGGCGAAGTTCTTGCGCAGCATGATCTCGTCGGCCTCGACCGCCCGGTATTCGTCGGACCGGTGGCGAGCCGCCAGACGATCGAAGGCGGTGCCGAGGTCCTGGCGCGACTCGATCAACTCCGGCGACTGTTGCAACTCGTTGCCGCCCGGATACCGCAGTGGTTCGATCCGGTCACGGACCGCAGGATCGGCGTGGTCACGCAGCCAGTTGGGCGGCTCCATGATGTGGGCGTCGGCGTCGTGCACCACCAGCCCCGTCGCGTTGTAAGCCATACCGCAAGTATGTCCCGACCTGGGCCCTCCCCCGAGTCAGAGGCTCAGGTTGCCTGTGCGTCCCAGGTGGCGGCGGTCACGCCGCGCTCGCGCAGGAGCTCCTTGCGCACCTTCTCGGTCGGGGTTCGAGGCAGATCGTCCACGACGTCGATGTAGCGCGGCACCATGTGGCGGGCGGCGCGCCCGGCGCATGCCCGTGCCAACTCGGCGGGATCGATCGAGCGCCCCTGGCGCGGCACGACCGCCACCATCACCTCGTCCTCGGTCAGCTCGCTCGGCACGGCGAACGCCGCCGCGTCCAGCACGTCGGGGTGCAACTTCACGAGTTCTTCGACCTCGAACGCCGAGATGTTCTCGCCACGCCGCCGGATCGTGTCGGCGAGGCGACCCACGAAGTAGTGGTGACCGTCTGCGTCGCGGCGAGCCAGGTCCCCCGTGTGGAACCACAGGTCGTGTCGGGCGGCGATCGTGGCCTCCGGCATCCCCAGGTAACCGTCCGACATCAGCGACGGCTCCAGCGGGCGGATGACCAGCTCGCCGGTCTCCCCCACCGGCACCTCGATCGCGTACTCGTCGAACAGACGCACGTCGTAGGCGTCGATCACCCTGCCGCACGAACCTGGCCGACGCGGTTCGTCGAGCGGTTCGTAGATCGGGACCCCGGCGTCGGTACTGCCGTACAGCTCGACCAACCGCAGCCCGAACCGGCGCTCGAACGCTCCGGCGAACTCCGGCACCGGCACGCCCCACGCCAGCCGGACCGAGTTGTCGCCGTCGTCGGCCGCCGGCACCTGCTTGTGGAGCATCGTCAACGTGGCGCCCATGAAGTCGAATACGCTCGCCTCGAAGCGCCGCACCTCCGGCCAGAACCCCGACACGGAGAATCGCTCCCCGATCGCCGCCGTGGCTCCCAGCACCAACGCCGGCCCGATCGTGAGCACCATCGCATCGATGTGGAACAGCGGGAACGGGCAGTACAACACGTCGGATTCCACGAAACGGAGGTGCTGCGCCATCAACTCGGCCTGCCGCAGCTCGTAGCGGTGCGAGAGCACGCATCCTTTCGACACGCCCGTCGTCCCCGACGTGAACAGCACCATCGCCGGGTCCGACGCCACATGGCTGGGTGCCGGCGCCGCACCGCTCGCCTCGGCGAGGTCGCTCCACCGGTGTTGCACCAGATCCCCCACGCCGCCCCCGTCACCGACGGTGACCACCGCTCGAAGCGTCGGCAGCGTGTCCGCCACCTCGGCAACGGCATCGCTCGTCCGGGCATCGAGCACGGCGATGCCGGCGCCCGACACCTGGAGTGCGTGGCGCAGCGGCTCCCCGCGCAACGCCGTGTTGACCAGGCACGCCACGGCGCCGAGCCGGCAGAGCGCCAACCACGTCACGACGAACTCGACCGAGTTCGGCAGCAGCACCGGCACCGTCGACCCGGGCCGGACACCGATCGCTGACAAACCGGCCGCCAGCCGTTCGGATCGCCGAGCCGCCTCGGCGAACGTCACGTCACCCGACTCGAACCGCAGGAACACACGATCGGGGAACCGTTCGGCCTGGACGGCGAGCAACCCGTCGATCGTCGGGCCGAGCGGATGGGGGTGGACGGCGCTCATCGCACAGCGTCTTACTACAGTCGACCCGTGCCAGATTTGTTCGACTACCAGACGGTTCGGTCCGAGATCGACGGCCACGGCGTGCGCACGATCACGCTCGACCGCCCCGACAGCCTGAACGCCATGAACCGCCAACTCGTCGACGACGTGGCGTCGGCGTTCGACGACGCCAACCACGACCCGGCGACGCGGGCGATCGTGTTCACGGGCGCCGGACGTGCGTTCTGTGCCGGCGACGACCGCAAGCAACACACGCATCCCGCGGACGAGGCCGAGGCGCGCGATCTGGTCGCGGCAATCCAGCGGGCGACCGAGTCGATCGTGTTCGGCGCCAAACCGGTCGTGGGGGCGATCAACGGGTGGGCGGTCGGGGGCGGCTTCGAATGGGCGATCAACTGCGACTTCCCGATCTGGGCCGACAGCGCCAAGGGGTTCTTCCCGGAGGTCTCGCTCAACCTGTTCGTGACCGGTGCCGTGACATCGCTGCTGCCCGCCCTGGTCGGCCTCAACACCGCCCGCGAGATGCTGCTCCTGGGCGAGCGCTACAGCGCCGCCGACCTGCTTCGGCTCGGCGTGGCGTGGCGGGTCGTGGCCGACGACGCGCTGCTCGACGAGGCGACCGGCGTCGCCCGTCGGCTGGCGGCGCTCCCCACGCGCTCGGTACGCGCCATGAAGCACGCCCTCAACGCCGCCGCCAGCACGGATCTCCGCGCTGCGCTGGCGACCGAGACCGAGGCCACCGTGGCGGGCTTCCTCGACCCGCTCACGACCCAGCTGCTGAGCGACTTCGGCTAGCCGACGGCCGGGAAGGCGGCGACCAGGGCTTGGGCGGTCAGGGCGGCACGCTGGGCGCTGCCCTCCACGGTGTAGTGGACACCGTCGTTGCGGAACCATTCGGGGCGCACCACGTCGTACCAGCGGAACACGCGGGCGTTCGGGTACTCGGCCGTGACCCGGTACAGCTCCTGGTTCCACGCCAGCATCGACGAGTTCCGGAAGGCGCTGTCGGTGACCTGGCTGACGGTGTCGACGAACATCACCGGGTCGGGGCCGATCACGCTCATCAGGTTGCGGAGACGGGTCTCGGCGTTGACGTTCGAACCGGCGGCGATGTTGGCGGCGTCGTTGGTACCGATCATGATCACCCAGCAGCCGTTGTACCCGTTGCCGCGCACCGCCTGGGCGACGTCGATCGCGTTCGGCCCACCGTCGACACGCTCGACCATCGAGCGCGCCCCGAGGTTGTCGGGGTACACGGTCTCGACGCCGACTTGTAGATAGCGGGTGACCAGCGTGAACTCGGCGCCGCCGACAGCACTCGGTTCGAACAGGGGCACACCCGTCGAGTCGCCGATGTGCACCACCGTGTCGCACGACGTGGTGGCCGGCACGGGCGCGACGGTCGTGGTGCTGGAGGTGGTCGTGGTGGTCGACGTGGTCGACGTCGTACTGGTTGTCGTGCTCGTGGTGGTCGGCGCCAGCGACGTCGAGGTGCTGGTGGTGCTGTCGACCGCCTGGGTCGGCGGTGCCGTGGTGGCCAACGACGCCGGTACTCCGATCGTCGAGTCGACCTGCTCACTGCATGCTGCGCCGACCGCCGACAGGACGACAACGGCAAGCAGCGCCCGGCGTCGGCGACCGAACAGGAGCCCGGCGTTCACGACAGCACCCCTACGGACTCGGCCGCGGCTCGGCGCGATCGCTCGGCGGCCTCACGGACACAGCACCCGTCGAGGTGGTCGTTGACGAGCCCCATCGCCTGCATGAAGGCGTACATCGTGGTGGGTCCGACGAACGACCAGCCGAGCTTCTTGAGCTGTTTGGACAGCATCGTCGACGTCTCGGTGTGCGCCGGGATCGACGTCGGGGCGGCCGACTCGAAGTCGGCGTGCTGCCAGAAGAAGCCGGCCAGCGAACCGTGCTGCTCGATCATCTCGAGCGCACGCCCGGCGTTGTTGATCGTCGACCGGATCTTGCCGCCGTGGCGCACGATCCCGGCATCGGCGAGCAAGCGGTCGACATCGGCGTCGTCGAAGCCGGCCACCAGCGCCGGATCGAACCCGGCGAAGGCAGCGCGGAAGTGCTCACGCTTGCGCAGGATGGTGAGCCACGACAGACCGGACTGGAACCCTTCCAGGCAGATCTTCTCGAACAGCCGCACGTCGGTGGTGACGCCGAAACCCCACTCGACATCGTGGTAGGCCACGTAGTCGGGCGTGGAGATCCCCCACCCGCAGCGCGGCTGCCCATCGTCGCCCAACACCAGTTCCATCGGGCTCCAGTGTCGCAGAGCATCTGCGGACTCGCGCGGCAGCGCCGATCGAGCACGGGCGGGAGCCGAACGGTCATACTGGGCACGTGTCCGCTGCTTCGGCCGACCCGACACCACAGGTCGGCGCCGCACACCGACCGGCCGCGCCCGCCCACCTGGCGGCCGTGATCGCCGCCTTCTCCCTGGTCATGGTCGGAAACGGACTGTTGCTCACGCTGTTGGGCGTGCGGTCCACCCGTGCCGGCTTCGGCGGATGGACGACCGGTGCCGTGCTCGGCGGCTACTACGTCGGGTTCCTGGCGGGAGCCCGCAATGCTCCCAACCTGCTGCGCCGGTTCGGTGTCACGCGCGGTCTGGCGCTGCTGGCGGCGACGATGGCGGTGATCTCGGCCTCGCCGGCGATCGCCGAGGTCCCGTTGTGGTGGGTGGCGCTCCGGATCATGCAGGGATTCGCGATCTCGGCCTCCTACGTGCTGATGGAAGCGTTCCTGAACTCTGCTGTGGACGATCGGCGCCGGGGTCGGCTGCTCGGCACCTACATGATCGTCACCATGACGGCATTCGCAGCCGGGGCGTTCGCCTACCGCTTCACGGGTGCCGATGGCAGCCTCCCGTTCGTGATCGCCGGGGCACTCACCGCTGCCGGCGCGGCCGGGATCGGGCTGTCGAACCCACGCACCGGCACGGCCGTGACGCATCCGGACCCGCAGCACGTCACGCTCGCCGAGCTGTTCCGCGCGGCGCCGATCGGGATCACGATCGGTGCCCTGGTCGGCGCCGCCAACGGTGCGCTGTCCAGCGTGTCGGTGTTCGCAGAGCGCGCCGCTCTGGACGACACGAAGACCGCCATCCTCAGCGCCGCCGGGGCACTGGGCCCGATCGCCCTGCTCTATCCACTGAGCGCCGCCAGCGATCGCATCCCGCGCCGCCACGTGATCGCCGCAGCGGCCGGTTCGGCAGCGGTGCTCATGCTCGTGGCGAGTCGGCTCCCGGTTGCCGGATCACTGCTGCCGGCCACGATGTTCGTCGCCGGCGGGCTGACGGTGACGCTGTACACGCTGACCTCGGCCGAGACCAACGATCGCGCCCGCGCCGAACATCTGGCGGCGGTCGGGAGCTACGTGATCCTGCTGTACGGGATCGGGGCGATCGTCGGAACGTTGGCGGCGACCGTGCTGGTGGCCGTCGCCCGCGACGACTACTTCTACGTGAACGCCGCCCCGCACGTGGCGATCGTGGCGGTGGTGGCGATCTACTCCCGACGCAGCGGCCGTCCGACCCCGTCGAGTTCGGTGTCGAGTTCAGCGTCGAGTTCGGTGTCGAGTTCGGCGGTGCCGATCGGGCTCGCCCGATCGGGGGATCAGTGGACGAGCACGTTGCGGAACTGCCACGGATCGTCGGGGTCGATGTCGTCGGGGAACAACCCCGAACGGCCGACGAGCGGATTCCAGTCCGTGTAGTAGCCGGCGACCGTACCGAGATACGGGGTCTGCACGTCGAGACAGCGGGCATGGTCCATGTCGTCGGTCTCGACGATCCCGGCTTCGGGGTTCTCGATCGCCCAGACCACACCGGCCAGCACGGCCGACGTGACCTGCATGCCGGTCGCACTCTGATGCGGAGCCAGTCGACGTGCCTCGTCGATCGAGAGCTGCGAGCCGTACCAGTAGGCGTTGCGGGCATGGCCGTACAGCAGCACACCGAGCTCGTCCATCCCCTCGGTGATCTCGTTCTCGTCGAGCACGTGGAAGTTGGACTGCCACCTCCCGCTGCCGAGCAACTCGTGCCACGACAGCACCGCCGCATCGGAGGGCAGATAGGCGTAGTGGCACGTCGGGCGGTACTCGGCCGAGCCGTCCTCGCCGCGCACGGTGAAGAAGTCGGGAATCGACAGCGCCTCGTTGTGCGTCACCAGGTACCCGTGATGTGGGCCGTAGGTCGGGCACCACGTGCGCACACGCGTCTCGGCGCCGGGCTGCTCGAGGAAGATCGCCGGTGCGTTCGGGTCGTCGAACGTGCGGCCGTTGGCCGGCATCCAGCGTTCGTGCGTGCCCCAACCGAGCTCGGCCGGCTGCAGTCCCTCGCTGATGAAGCCCTCCACCGACCACGTGTTCCAGAACGTGTCGATCGGCTTGGGTGCCACCGTGTGCTGAGTATCGCGCTCGGCGATGTGCACGCCCTGCACTCCGAGATCGCGCATCAGGCGAGCCCAGCCGTCGCTGTCGCCCACGGCGGGTACGTCGACGGCTTGGCCGAGGTCGGCAGCGAGATTGAGCAGGGCGGCCTTGACGAACCACGAGACCATCCCTGGGTTGGCGCCGCAGCACGACACGGCCGTCGTGCCGCCCGGCGCCTTGCGCTGCTCGGCCAGAACCCACTCGCGCATGGCGTAGTTCGTGCGCGTGGCGTTGTCGGCGACCGACTCGTAGTAGAAGCCCGGCCACGGCTCGATCACCGAGTCGAGGTACAGCACGCCGAGCTGGCGACACAGCAACATGATGTCGATCGACGAGGTGTCGACCGAGAGGTTGATGCAGAAGCCCTGGCCCTCGCCGTCGGTGAGCAACGGCGTGAGCAGGTCGCGATAGTTGTGTTCGGTGAGACCCTGGCGCAGGTAGCGCACGCCGTACTCGTCGAGCAGGTGGCGGTCACGGTCCGACGGGTCGATCACGGTGCACCGCGAGTGGTCGAAGTCGATGTGACGGTCGAGCAGTGGCAGCACGCCGCGCCCGATCGAACCGAAGCCGATGATGACCACGGGCCCGCTGAGACGAGCGTGTGTGGTCGGCGGGGTGATGGTCATGGGGCGAACCTCCTCACGGATGCAGCGCGATGGTGCACGGACAGGTCCGACGACGCTACCGCCACACGCCCGTCGATGAACAGTGTCAGCGGCGGCGCTCGATCAACACCGCCGACAGCAGCTCCGGTGTGCAGGCCACGATCGGTGTCCGGCGAGCGGTGTGGTCGAGCACGCACAGCTCGCGCCCATTGACCTCGCCGGCCACTCCCCCGGCGGCTTCGATGATCACCACCGACGCCAGGTAGTCCCACACGCCGTGACCCCCGTCGACCATGTCGCACCAGGCGTCGGTCACGCCCGAGGCGACGGCGCAGATGTCGGGGGCCGACGCCCCGAGGGCGCGGAACTGGGCCCAGCCGTAGTGATGGTCGGGCAGCCCCGACACGCCGAGCACGGCGTCGCCGATGCGGGTGGTCCGGTTGGGTCGGATGCTTCGACCGTCGCATTCGGCGACGCCGCCGCGCACGCCGACGAAGCGCTGCCGGGTGGCATGGTTGACCACCACGCCGACCGCCGGACCGTCGGCGTCGACGAGGCACAGTGCCGAGGCGAACCACGGCACGTGGCGCGACGCATTGGTGCTGCCGTCGAGCGGATCGACGACCACGATCGGCGCCGAGGACGACCCCGGCGGACCGGTGATGCCACTCTCTTCCGACAACACGCGGAAGCCGGCCGCGTACAACACGTCGAGGCATGCCGCGTCGGCGTCGAGGTCCACCGCGTACTGGCCTTCCCGGATGCCCGACTCGCCCCAGTTGTCGTTGGCGTCGAGCACGGCGGCCACTGCATCGGCGGCTTCCAGGAACACATCGATCACTCGGGACGGGGCGCTGTCGGTCACGGACACGGACGGTAGTCGCAGACCCCGGTATCGTCACGTTGTGGCAGTCATCGACGTAGCGGGGTTCGTCGCCGATCTCAAGAGCCAGGCGATCGACTACGGATTTCACGTCCACGACGAGCGCCACTTCGTCGAGACCTACTCGCTGCGCCAGCTCTGGGAGGTCGACCTGCACCCCGAGGAGGCGTGCGCCGGCCCGATCGACCTGCACCTGTCGCTCGACGTCGATCCCCGCGCACTGCTCGGGTTCGAGGACGAGGTCATGAAGATGGAGGACCTCGACGACACGCCACCGCGTGGTTTCAGCTTCCCGTTGTTGTTCACCTGGACACTGCCACCGCTCAAGTACCCGCCGGACCTGCTGGTGCTGGCCACCGACATCGCCGGGGTGGGCGGGCTCGACCTCCCGGTCGAGGTGTCGGCGATCGACTCGTTCCCCAGCGTCACCGACGCGCCCGAACGGAGCCTGTCGATCGTGGCCCGGATCGCGCTCGACCTGAGCGACGTGTACATGACCAACGACGTATCCGTCGCCCAGGCCCTCGAACGGTGCAAGCATGTGAGCCTGTACCTGCTCGAGCATGCCGACAACTGGCTCGACGACGAAGACGACATCTGAGCCCACACCCGAACGACCCACTGCACGGAGGCGACATTGGACCTGGAACCACGCGAGGGCTTGACCGTCGCCGAACTGATCGACATCCTGAGCCAGCATCCCGGTGACGCGATCGTCGAGATGTCGATCATCGCCCCGGTGCAGGACGGCGACGACGACATCACCGTCGACCGCTACCACATCGACGGTGTGATGCCGTGGCGTGACGAAGACGACGACGGCAACGAGGGTGACGAAACGATCTGGCTGGTCGGCGGCGAGGACGAAGACGTCGACAACTTCCTCGACGCGATCGAGATCGAGCCCAGCTGATCGGCCCGGTTCGGGCGACCGCTGGCGGTCGTTCGTTCCGACACGACGCTGCGGACGGCCCACGATGGCATTCGGCAAGGCGGCCGGCCCGGCCGCATCGGGCCGCAAGGTCAACGAGCTGCTCGAGCTGCTGCGCCTGGCCGGGCACAGCGATTTCCGCGACGCGCGTGAGGGCCGATGGGGTTCAACCAGCAGCAGGCGGCCGGCAAGTTCACCGACGCCGACGCCGACGCCTTCATCGAACAACTCCAGGAATCGGAGCATCGGGGGGAGTTCGAGCGCGAACCCGAACCCGTCGCACCACCGGCGCCCGTGAGGGCCGCCGCGCCGGCTCCGGCGACGGCCGGCCCCAAGACCGGCGGCTCACCGGCGATGGCGGCGCGCAGCGCCCGGCTGCTCCCCGACGCGGCACTCGCCACCGAACTGCGCTCGCGCGGCTGGACCGTGATCGAGCCGGCCTGACCGGCCTCACCCCTTCGGCTGGTGTTTCACGGCTGGTGTTTCACGGCTGGTGTTTCAGCGCCTCGCGGATCGTCAACCCGGCCATCCGATCCCGGTGGTCGTCGACGAAACCGACCACCCACGCCGGCTCGGTCTTGGCGTACTCGCGGAGCACCCAGCCGATGCCCTTGCGGATGAAGAAGTCCTGACGCCCGTTGCGGTCGGCGCCGTGACCGCCTTCGAGGTTGGGTTCAATCACGTCGGCCAGCAGCATCCTGTCGGTGCGTGCCTTGGCGCCGATCTGACTGATGATCGCCGCCCGCCGGACCCACAGGTCGTCGTCGCGCGCCCAGCGCCGGAGTTCGGGCGCCGTGGCGACGGGGTCGGCGAGCAGTCGCTCGCGGACCAGGTGGGTGGCGATGTCGTCGACCAGATCCCACCAGGCTCCCGATCCGATGAGGTACCGGTACAGCTCGATCGCGCCCTGCTCGCGGAACGGCCTGGACCATCGATGGTGGATGATCGCCAATGCGGCGTAGCGCTGCTCGCGATGCGTGGCGTGGTCCCAGAGGTCGCGGATCACCGCCTCCCACTCGGCGCGATCGATCGAACGGTGGGTGGGGTCGTCGAGGATCGGCCGCAACACCGCCTTCAGTTCTGCGCTCGTGAGCCCGTGGTAGGGCATCGCCGACTTCATGTAGGCCTGCTGGCTGGCGGCTCGGGCCGGATCGCCATGGCGCGCCAACTCGCCGCGGATCCGTGCGGGAAGCGAGCGCTCCCCCATCAGCCCGTCTCGGACGTTGGGGTGATCTGCCATGCCACCAGTCTCCGTGCTGCTCGGCCGCTGCCGCAACCCGGTGCATGCCGGGCACACCACGCGGGCAGCGTCGCTGATCGCCGGAAATCCATCGACATCGGTGCTGTGGCGGTGGAAGACTTCGACCCGACGGACGGCGACGATCGCGAGAGGGCCTGGACGTGGATTCGGAAATTGCTCGGTTGTCACTGGAGCTCGACACGCTGAAGAAGCAGGTCGCCCATCTCTTCACACATCTCGGGATCGAGTACCGGCCGCCAGAGGAGGCGCACATCGTCGCCGCTCGGGCGCTCAAGGCGGGCGGCAAGGAGATCGACGCGATCAAGGCCGTTCGCGAGGCGACCGGGTTGGGCTTGGCCGAGTCGAAGATGATCGTCGACTCGCTGTGAGCGCATCATCCAGCGCATGAACGTTCCGATCGCCGGCAATCCGGCCCGACCGAGCACAACCGGCCCGATCATGCTGATCGTTGCGTCTCTGGTGGTCGGGGCGCTCGCCGGATGGGCCTTCGTCACCGGGGTCATCGACACCGTCGGCACGGTCGGTGATGCGATCTACACCGCCAGCGACCCGACCCGCGATGTTCGGGCGTTGACCGCGCTCCCCGGTGACGCCACGACCGAGCTCGCGCCCGGGCGCTACCAGGTGGTGGCACTCGGTCCGCAGCTGACCTCCACGCGCAGCAACCCGGGCGGGGTGATCGAGCGCGACGTGGTGGTCAATCCATTCGGGGCGCCGACGTTCACGATCGACGGGCCGGACGGGGCGGTCCGGATCACGTCACCGAGCGTGCAACAGCTGGTCGACGGCCCGGGCGGGGACCTGGTGGCGATCGGCGAGTTCACGGCGGTGCGAACCGGCACCTACACGTTGCACGTCGGGGGCGAGAGCACGGCGGTGACCGCAGTCGGGATCAACGAACGTCCCGATCTCGGCGGTGCGATCCGGAGCTCGGTCACGAACACCGGCAAGATCATGCTCGGCGTGCTGCTCGGCGTCGTGTCGGTGGGCATGTTGATCGGCGGGCTGATCTGGCTGTCGATCCGCAGGCGCGGTGCTGCCGCCCCGATCTTCGTCGGCGGGCAACCGTGGCCACCGGCAGGCGCCCAACCGGTGCCGCCGCCGGTGCCGCGATCGACGCCGGTGCCGCCGGTCGATCGGTGGAACCCACCCGGACGACCGTGACGTGACGTGAGGCGATGTGACGCGACGTGAGCGTCACACGCCGGGGAGGGCGTGCGGGAAACCGATCCGGACCTGCACACCGGGCGACCAGTGCACGATCGGCGTGGCGTCGGGCCCGTGCGTCGGGATCGTCAGCCCGGCAGCCTCCATCAGCTGATCGTCGAGCTCGATCAACTCGGCTCGGTGCAGCGGCCACGGACCGTGCTGGGCGAGCGCGAACCGCAGCCCGCGGCGCACGCGTGCTGTACAGCCGCCAGCGGGCTGTGAGGAAGTGATCGAACGAACCCAACTCGTGGGTGTCGTAGCGCGCGCCGACCTCCACCACGATCTTCGACGCCGTACCCCGCGGACCCGGCCACCTGCGCCGCGTCGTGTAGGTCAATCGATCACCGTCGCGCTCGACATCCATCGCCGCCCAGAAGTACGGCAATCGGTACCCCACCCGGGCGGTCACCACCGCTGCCAGTCGAGCCGCCTCGAGCGAGAAGAACCACACCCCGCGTGTGCCATCGGGCGCCGTCACGTAGGTGCGGACGTTGGTCTCGCAGAACCGGGACATCCACGGGATCGCCGGGCCTCGGGGCGCCCGTGAGACCATCGAGAACGGCACCAGAGCGACCCACGCCCGCCCCTCGAACGTCTCGACGGTCAGCCCGGTCGGCAGCAGCGCCTGCACGACAGCGGGGTCGAACGGCCAATGGATGAAGGTCAGCTGGTTCCATTCCTGGACCATCGTGGACCGGTCGACCCGGATCGGGCACTCCGGCACGAGCCCGGGATCGTCGGTGCTCCCGATCGTGACCACCCTGTGGATCGTAGCGGTGCGCTCCGGCTGCGGCGTCGGGAACCGCTTCGCCGAGCGCTGTAGCGTCGCCGCCGTGCACACGCTGGCGGGTGGTTCGTCGTGGTTCGAACGTCGACGGGTCGACGATTCCGTCACGCTGCTCTGGGAGCCGTACGTCGTCGAACTGATGCGCTGCAACATCTGGCATGTGAGAGGGCGCGATCGAGACCTGATCGTCGACACCGGGATGGGCGTCTCCAGCCTGGTCGACGAGCTGGGCGGCCTGATCGACAAGCCGGTCGTCGCCGTCGCCACACACGGCCACGATGACCACATCGGCGGTCACCACGAGTTCGGCGACGTTCGTGTGCATCCGCTCGAGCTCGAGGCACTTCGTGACCCGCCGTTGTACAGCCTCGATCCACGGATCGCGTGGGGCGACGACGGGGTCGGACTGCTCGCTGCGAGCGGGTACGAACTGGGCGACAGCTTCGTCACCGCACTCCCACCCGGGGTCGTGTTCGAGACGTTCCGCCAGCACCCCGTCACCGACCCGCGACCGGTGGTCGACGGCGACGTGATCGACCTCGGCGATCGGTCGTTCGAGGTGCTGCACCTCCCCGGTCACTCCCCCGGTTCGATCGGATTGTGGGAGCCGGGTACGGGCACGCTGTTCTCCGGGGACGCCGTCTACGACGGTCCGCTGCTCGACATGCTCCCCGAGTCCGACATCGCCGACTACTGCACCACGATGCGCCGCCTGCTGAAACTCCCCGTCGAGGTCGTGCACGGCGGCCACGACCCGAGCTTCGGTCGCCCACGCCTGCACGAGATCGCCGGCGGCTACCTGGCCCGCAACGCCTGAAACGACCCCGTTCAGGCCATCGCCGCGATCTTCGCCTTCATGTGGTCGATCACCGCCGCGTGGGCGTGGTGCGGGCTGAACAGCACGACCTCGGCATCGTCCTCGACGCGCACGCTGTGCCCGGCCGGCCAGTAGAAGCAGTCGCCCGTCGAGCAACGCTCACCGGATCCGTACCCGTCGGTGTAGGTGACCACGAGTGTTCCGGCGATCACGTAGCCCCAATGCGGTGCCTGGCAGGCGTCGCCCTCCAGCCCCTGCAGCAGCGGAGCGATGTCGGTACCGGCGGCGAGGCTGAAGTACTCGGCGGCGAGCTCCCCTCCGGCGGCCACCTGACGGGCGGTCGCACCGGGGACCTGCATCACCACGGGGATGTCGTTCTTGTCGATTCGCATGATCGCTCCTTGGTCGTCGACGGCCGTGCGCCGTCACCGATGAGGCGCAACATTTCGTGTCACACTGTGACAGTGACGATGGCCGGGGCGATCGCCGCTCTTTCAGATGGAGATTTCGCCCGAGCGGTCGAGGCACTCGGCGACGGTGACGGCGAGCACACACCGGTCTGGTGGGAGCTTCGGGCACAGGCCAGTTACGGCAACGGTGCGTACGAGGACGCCGTCGAGTCGTGGGAACGCCTCCATGCACTCCACCGCGCCGCCGGCGAACGGGTCCCGGCAGCCCGCGCGGCGGCGATGACGGCGATGTTGCTGTTGATCGACGCCGGGCTGCTGTCGACCGTGCGGGGATGGGTCCGTCGCGCACAAGGTCTGCTCATCGGTCATCCCGACACACCGGTCCACGCCCTCGTGGCGGCGGTGCTCACCTACGAACGGCTGTTCTCGGGCGATGTCGATGCCGCCGCCCGTCAATCGGCGGATGCGATCTCGCTGGGCGAACGGTTCGACGTGATGCCGGCCGTGGCGATCGGCCGTACGGCGGCTGGACGAATCGCGATCCTGCGCGGTGACGTCGAGGACGGGCTGTCACAGCTCGACGAGGTCGCCGCGCTCCTGATGTCAGGCGAGGTCGACGGGCTCACCACCGGCATGATGTTCTGCGAGCTGATCTGCGCCGCCCAGAGCCTGGCCCGGCCGGACCTCGCTCGCGAGTGGACCGACGCGATGGTGCGTTGGAGCGTGACCGGGGCGTTCGGGGCCGTGCGCGGGCGCTGCCGTGTGCACCAGGCGGAGCTGTTGCGGCTGAGCGGGCCGTGCGACGCCGCCGAGCGGATGGCGCTCGTGGCGTGCGAGGAGCTGCGGCCGTGGATGCGGCGCGAGTACGGGTGGCCACTCGTCGAGCTCGGGCTCGTGCGGCTGCGGCGGGGCGACCTGGCGGGGGCGGAAGAGACCTTCCTCGGAGCGTGCGAGCACGGGTGGCCGCCGCATCCCGGGCTTGCCCTGCTGCGATTGGAACAGGGCGACGTGGCGGCAGCGGCGCTCGAGATCGCCTCGGCGATCGCCCACCCGATCGATGCTCCGTCGAAGGAGTTCCCGCCGTTCGGCGACCTGCGAACGGCCCCGCTACGCGATGCCCAATCCGAGATCGCGGCCGCTGCCGATGACATCGCGGTGTTGACCGAGGCGGCCGCCGAGCTGGCGCGGGTCGCCGAGCGGTACGGCGGCCCGTCACTCGCTGCGACAGCAGACTTGGCGCGTGCCCGCCACGCCCTGTCGGCCGGGGACACCACCGCCGCGATCACATCGGCGGCATCGGCGATCGCCGCCTTCGTCGCCCTCGACGCGCCGTTCGATGCCGCACGCGCCAGGACGGTGCTGGCAGAGGCACATGCAGCCACCGGCAACGTGGTCGGCTCCCGGCGCGAGCTGATCGCGGCACGAGCGGACTATGCGAGATACGGCGCGCAGCGTCGTGCCGCCGCCATCGACCGACGACTCGAACACGTCGCCCAGACGCACCCGGCCCCGACCCCGGCGAGCACAACCCACCACCAGGGCACGTTGCGTTGCGAGGGGCCGATGTGGACCGTCGGCCTGGGTGGGCACCAGACTCGCGTCAAGGATCTCAAAGGGCTGCGATACCTGCATCGGCTCGTGGCAGAACCGGGCCGCGAGTTCCACGTGCTCGACATCGTGGCGGTCGAGTCGGGCACGCTGCGGGCCACGGGCGCCAACGAGGCCGGGCTCCCGGCACTGGACGACGCCGCCCGCGATGCCTACCGCCGCCGCCTGCTCGACATCGACGACGACATCGACGACGCCACTCGACTTAACGATCTCGGAAGGCTCGAGAAGGGCGAGGCGGACCGCCACTACCTGATCAACGAACTCACGCGCGCGGTCGGTCTGGGCGGGCGCTCACGAACCACCGGCGACTCGTCCGAGCGGGCGCGCACGGCGGTCGCCCGGACGCTCCGGTACGCGCTCGACGAACTCGGCAGGGAGCACCCACCCCTGGCCGACCACCTCCGTGCCAGCGTGCGCACCGGCACCTACTGCTCGTACCAGCCCGATCGACTTGCCACCATCACCTGGTCACTCTGATCTCAGCCGTCGAGCGGTGCCGTCTCCGGCACCGTGCGTCGGGTGCGGCGGGCGACGGACGACCGCCAGATCAGGAGCGCGATCCCCCCGGCCGGCATCAGCAGCAACCAGGTGAGGATCCGGAAGATCAAGACGCCCGCCGTGATCGCGTTGACGTACGAATGCCCGGCGATCGTGGTCAGCAGCCCGATGTAGGCGAACTCGGTGATCCCGGCGTTGCCGGGCATCAGCGGGATGACGGTGAGGCTCAGTGCGATCGCCCACACCGAGGCGATCGCCAGCCACGACAGCGCCGACTGGGGGACGTCGACGAAGCGGATGCACAGCACGAACAGGGAGGCTCGGATGACCGTGACGAGCGAGATCGAGGCGAGCGCACGCATGCCGCGTCCGCGCACCAGCTCGACCGTCGTGTTGCGCTGCGCCACGAGCCGGGCGGCGAGGTTGGCACCCTGCTCGCGTTCGTGTCGAAGCAGGCCCAGCGTTGCCGACCACACGCGGTCGACGGCGCGCCCCACGGCCGCCGTGCGGCGCTCGGAGCCGAGCACGAAGGCGGCCACGGCGCCGATCACGCCGACGATCGCGACGGCGGTGACGATCGGCCCGAGCACACCACCGATCGGGATCCCCGACAGCGCCAAGCAGATCGCAGCCACCACCGGCAGCACGATCTTGTTGACGATGTTGAGGATCCCGCTCGACGCCACGGCGGCACCGGCCTGCGACGGGTCCTGGTCCCACGACAGGAACATCCGGTAGCGGACGGGCATGTCGGATGGGCCGGGCACCAGCGACGCCACGGCGTTCGGCCCGAGCCAGGCCAGCACACCCCGCCGGGCCGGCATCCCACGAACGACCGAGGCCGTCAGCAGCCCCTCGGCCCACACCATGATCGCCGAGATCCCGATCAGCGAGATCACCTCGGCGTCGTCGAGACTCCGGACCGCATCGAGTACGGCTCCCACATCGAGGCCGGCGAAGGCGCGGACCAGCGCCCACCCCGACACGACCAGGGCAACGACCATGACCACCACGCGAACGGTGACGCTGCGCGCCGTGCGGCCGTTCGAGGAGTCGGTCGGTGCTACGGCCACGCTCCAGTATCCCCGCTGGCAGGCCAGCGGGACTGGTCGGATCAGCGAGCGGCGCCGACGGCTGCCGCTGACCGTCGTGGCCCTCGATCGGGCACGCAGGTCGTCATTCGGTGGTGTCGTCGCCCGTCAGGTCTTCCACGTGCAATTCGATGCCGAGGCTGACGGCACGTTGTGCGAGCACGTCGAGCACCGCATCGAGATCGGCGTCGACAGGCACCCTCAGGTGAGCGGTGATCTCGAACTGGGCGCCGCCGTTCTCGCCGGGCAGGTCGGTGACCGTTCGAAGGCGCGAGATGCTGATTCCCTGCTCGCTGATCGCTGTGGAGATCTCGTGGACGACGCCCGGTCGGTCGTCACCGGTGAGTCGCAGGCGCAGCTCGTCGGCGTCGGGCACGACGGTGGGTTGCTCGATCTGCTGGGCCGTCACGTGCAGACCCTGTTCGCGCAGCACGAGCAGGTTGGTGAGGAGTTCGTCGACCTGGTCGTCGCCGACCTCCACCACCACGACACCAGCAAACGTTCCGGCGATCTCGGCCAACTCGCTGCGCTTCCAGTTGCCGTCGTGGAATCGAACCACGTCGGCCAGCGACGCCACGACACCCGCCCGATCGCGTCCGATGATGGTCAACACCAGTTCGATCATCCTCTCACTCTGGCACGCAACGCACGCTCGCCGTCAATGGCGAGCTCAGATTCCGGTGGGCGACGTGGTGCTGTTCGATTCGGGCGGCGAAGACTCCCCACACTCGGCGAGGTGCGCAGCCTTCGGGGATCGGACCGAGGCTCTCGATTGCCGACGATCGATCCAGTCGTTCAGCGATGCGAGTAGAGCAGCGGCGGCGTGAAGTCAGACGGCCAGCGAGAGAACGAGCAGCGACTCCCCGTCCGCGCCCTCGAACTCCTCAAGCCGTTCGACATTCCGCCGCAGCAGGGCCTCGATCACTCCCGTCGACACGTTGCCGACTCGCAGCCACACGACGTGTGGCGGTGGTCCGAAGAGCAGGGCCAGCTGACGGAAGTCGCTGTCCTTGGAGAACGAGTGTCAAGGCTCAACCGAAGCCGCTGTCAAGCATCAACCGAAACAGTGTCAACCATCAGCCGACACCCAAACGTTTGGTGTCAGCCGAAGTAATACATCGCTGTAGTGGGGCGGGTGGGTATCGAACCCACGACCCAGGGATTATGAGTCCCCTGCTCTGACCACTGAGCTACCACCCCGCTCGGCGGTTCGACCATGGGCCGTCCCGCCTCGGTCCGCTCAGCGTAGGCGGCCGGCGCCAACGTCAGGCTGCTGCGGCCGCAGCCGTAGCCGCCGCAGTCACGTTGTGGCGACGGGCTGGGTAGCTTGCCAGCCGTGATCAGCTCGTCGCTCCGACGTTCATCCCTCAACGCCGTCGGCCTGGCCGTGGCGCTGACCGTCCTTGGGGCGTGCAGCGGCGGCGCCGAATCGACCGCCTCCACCTTGCCCCCCACCACGCTCGCGCCGGAACTCACGATCCAGGAGGCCGGCGACCGGTACGAGCAATTGGCGGGCCTGGTCAACGCCAAGATCCAGTCGCTCACGTTCGAAGCCGACTTCCTGACGTATTGCAAGACAGCAGCACCCGCACTCCAAGGCTTCACCGAGGGGCTGACCACCAGTGGGTGGCCGGCGACCGTCCAACCCGAGGTCGATCGGCTGATCGAAGCGGTCGGCGACGAGATCGCGCTGTACGAGGACTGCATCGCGGCCAAGCAGATGGGCCCCACGTTCGACGATGTGCTGGCGAAGTCACTCGACGCCTCGAATCAGCTCCGCCTGGCGCTCGGTATCGCCGACCAGAACTGACCGGGCGACCCTGGTCGAAAAACGGGAACAGGGCCCCTCGCGGGACCCTGATCCGTCTGGCTCCGGGAGCAGGGCTCGAACCTGCGACCCTCTGATTAACAGTCAGATGCTGCTGCCAACTGAGCTATCCCGGATTGCTGAGGCGCCATGTTACCGCCTCGATCCTCGCCATCACACGACGATGGAGCGAGCGACTGTGCACCACGACACCCACGCAGCCATGGACGTGGCGGTTGTGCCTCAACGTCGCGTCGGGCTCCGCGCGGTAGGCCTTGGTGAACTGTTCACGCCGGATCGCAGTGACGTCGGACCAGAACGACACAGCGGTCTCCAGATCGAGATCAGCGTGGAGATACAGCCGCACACGAAGCTTGTCCTCCTCCACCGCGAACTCGGATCGCAGGTAACGGAGGAACACACGGACGAGTGCAGGATCACTGTTTGCGAAGATCACACTCCCGTCTCGCTTGGCGCCTTCGCCGGCGTACAGCGCCAGCGCGAACATCGCCAGATCCCGGTCACGCAGGTCGCCAACCCATTCCTGGGCTTCCACAGCGCAGGCGGCGATCTCGGCTTCCTTCTTGAGGCGCATGGGGTGTTTGGGCCCTGCCGGGTGGCCGCGATTGCGTGGGTTCGGAACGTGGTCGACGTCTCGCACCCACACACCGACACCGTGCCCTTGGCCACCCCGAGCTCGTCGGCGATCGCCTGCAACGTCCACGACAGCGCCCGCAACTGGCGTGCCCTGGCTCGCTCTCTCCACTTTCCCGCATACCCCATCACCCCGATCGTGACGGAGGGGTGTGGCGGCGGACTCGGGCTACTCGACTTCGAGGAACTCGCGCAGGCGCTGCGAGCGTTGCGGGTGGCGGAGCTTGGCGAGCGTCTTGGCCTCGATCTGGCGGATCCGCTCGCGGGTGACCCCGAACTCCTTGCCGACCTCTTCGAGCGTCTTGGCCTGCGCCCCGTCGAGCCCGAAACGCAGCCGCACGATCTCCTGCTCACGCTCACTCAACTCGCCCAGCACCTGCTCGACGGCCTCGTGGAGCATCGCCTTGGTGGCGGCGTCGGCCGGCCCGTCGATCGTGTCGTCCTTGATGAAGTCGGCCAGGTTCGACTCGTCCTCCTCGCCGACCGGCGAGTCGAGCGAGAGCGGATCGAGCGAGATCCGCAGCAGCTCGCGGACCCGGTCGGGTTCCATCTGGAGCTTGGTGGCGAGCTCGTCCACGGTCGGCTCGCGTTCCAGCTCCTGATGCATCTGGCGCCGCATCCGGGTCAACCGGTTCATGTGTTCGACCATGTGGACCGGGATGCGGATCGTGCGCGCCTGGTCGGCGATCGAACGCGTGATCGCCTGGCGGATCCACCAGGTGGCATAGGTCGAGAACTTGAAGCCCTTCGTGTGGTCGAACTTGTCGACCGCCCGCATCAGGCCCAGGTTGCCCTCCTGGATCAGGTCCAGGAGCTGCATCCCGCGCCCCGAATAGCGCTTGGCGATGCTCACGACGAGCCGCAGGTTGGCCTGGGTCAGCTCGCTCTTGGCGCGCTCGCCGCGCTGCACGGCCCGCAACAACAACCGCTGCTCGCCGGCATCGCCCAGCCCCTCGTCGATCTGCTGCGCGGCTCGATGGCCTTCCTCGATCAAGCGCGCCAGGCGGCGCTCGTCCTCGGTCGACAGCAGATCGACCAGGCCGATCTCGCGCAGGTACAGCCGCACGGTGTCGCTGGTGCCGCCGTCGACGCGCACCGTGCGCTTCTGGCCGTGGCGACGTGCCCGACGAGTGAGCAGCCGCTCCACGTCCTCGTCGTCGAGCACGACCTCGCGCACCACACCGTTGGTCGGGGTGTCGTCGACGTCGTCGACGTCGGCGACGGTCTCGTCGACGGTGATCCCGTGCGACGTGAGTGCGTTGTGGACGGCCAACAGGTTGTCGGCGTCGAGCTCGGCGTGACGCAACACGTGCGAGACCTCGTCGGCGTGGAGCTCGCCCGTGACGCGGCCGCGGAGGATCAGCGCGTGCCACTCCAATCGGTCCACCCCCTCGAGGGGAGGTGCCGTCGGCAGATCCACTGGATCAAACCCCACCAGTCCGTGCCTCCATCCGTGCTTGCAGCCAACCTAGCAACCACGGAGCGTTGTCAAGGCCTCGTTCCGCCATGCGAAGTTGTTCCATCTGCACCCGCGCTTCGGCGTCGCTCTTGATCTGCTCCGAATCGGCGCTGGCCACCTGGCCGGCCAACGTGCGCCGGACGGCCGCCGAGATCAGGTTCCGGGCCTCGGCCTCGGCGTCCACCTCGACGTCGACGACTGCCGCCCGCTCCAACACGTCGCGGGCCTCGGGGTCGGCCAACTCCAGCGCCGTGGCGAGATCGCCCCCGGCCTCGGCGCATGCCAGGAAGGCCCGCCGGTACACGTCGTCGGCGAACAGTTCCTCGACCAACCACAGGGCGATCGAGTCCCAACTCTGCACCAGCAGGGCGATCGCCACGAACTCGGCGTTCTCGCGCCGCTCGCCGCGCTTCTTCTGACGCGTGACGGCGATGTGCGGGCGGCGGGTGCCACGCTCGGCGACCTGGATCAGGTCGTCGGCGCGCATGCCGACCTTGAGCGCCACTTCGCCGGCGTACAACCGGCGCACGTTGACGTTGGGGTGCTCGTTGATCACCGCCATCGCCGCCTCGCTAAGCCGGGCGGCGGCCTCGGGCGACTGCGGCGCCTTGCCGTCGACGACCCGCCCGAGCCGGAACCCGAGGAACGGCTTGGCGGTCGCCACCGCCGACGCCAGTGCGGTGGGGTCGCTCTGGGCCAACTCACCGGGGTCCTTGCCCTGTGGGAAGGCGGCCACGCTGACCTCGACCTGGTACTTCTCCTCCCACTCGTAGAACCGTTCTGCCGCGCCCTGCCCGGCGTTGTCGGCGTCGAACGCCAGCACGACCCGGCTGGCGTACTTCTTCAGCAGTCGCACGTGTTCCTCGGTGAACGCCGTACCGCACGTGGCCACGGCGCGTGGCAGTCCGGCCTTGTGGAAGCCGATCACGTCGGTGTAGCCCTCGCACACGATCACCTGATTGGCGTTCACGATGTCGGCCTTGGCCCAGTTCAGCCCGTAGAGCGTCTTGGACTTGGTGTAGATCGGGGTCTCGGGCGAGTTCTTGTACTTGGCAGGGTCGGTCGAGCCGGGCAGGATCCGGCCGCCGATCGCCACCGCTTCGCCGTTGTCGGAGAAGATCGGGAACAGCACCCGCGCCCGGAACGCATCCTGGTTGCGGCCCATCTTGTTCTTGAACGCCAGGCCGTTGTCGCGCAGCACGTCGGCGCCGATGCCCGACTCCCGCGACAGCAGGTCCCAGTCGTCGGGCGCCCAACCGATCTTGAACTGGCGGGCGACGTCGCCCGCCAGGCCCCGGTCACGCAGGTAGTCGCGGGCGGCCCGGGCATCGGGCGCCTTGAGCAGCCGTTGGTGGTACCACTCCACGGCCTGGTTCATCGCCTCGACCAGGATCTTGCGTCGCGAACGCTCCTTGGACTGCGCCGTGTTGGTGTAGTTGAGCACGATCCCGGCCCGGTTGGCGAGGTACTCGACGGCACCCAGGAAGTCGACGTGTTCGATCTCCTGCACGAACGTGAACACGTCGCCGGACTTGTCGCAACCGAAGCATCGATAGCGGCCGGTCTCCTCGCGGACGTTGAACGAGCCGGACTTCTCGGCGTGGAACGGGCACAGTCCGACCCAGTTGCGCCCGGTCCGCTTGAGCTGCACGTGCTGACCGATCACGTCGACGATCGACACCGTCGAGCGGATCCGCTCGATGTCGTCGTCTGCGATCGCCATCCCCCGAATCTACGGGACGCAGCGGACGCGCGCCGTCGTGCACATGGGGACGACTACCGCTCGAAGGCGTCGTGCAGCATCTCGCTGTCCTCGCTCGACTTCGGATGTCGCAGCGAGTAGACGACAGCGGCGAACAGCACGAGGGCGATCACCACCAGCGAGGCCCACGTGGGGATGTGGTACCAACGGTGGATCAGCATCTTGACGCCCACGAAGGCGAGGATCGCCGCCAACCCCTGCTGGAGGTAGGCGGACCGTCACATCGTGACCGCGTCAGCTGCGTCCCATCAGGCCGCCCAGCACACCGCCCGCGCCGCCCGGGCTCGAGCTGCCGCTGCCGATGGCTGCCTGGATCCACCCCAGCAGCTCGTTCGGGTTGCGGGTCTGGGTCCAGACCTTGCCCGGCCCACTGAAGTCGAACACGAGTCCCTCACCGCTCTTGAACGACTGCACCATGCCGCCCGCCGCCTTGCGGAGCTGCATCTGGACCGACGATTCGTACGCCACCATGTGCCCCGTGTCGACCGTGAACGTCTGACCCGCCTGCAGGTTCCACACCTCGAGTGCGCCGTAACAGGCGAACAAGGCCTGACCCTGACCCTCGGCACGGATGATGAAGCCGCCTTCGGCCCCGAACAGGTTCTTGAAACCGCCCCACTGGGTGTTGAGCTGGACGGACTGCTCGTTGGCGAGCCAGGAGCCCTTCGAGATGAACAACGGCAACGACGGATCGATCGTGTACGACGTCAGGTCACCTGGCAGGCGAGCGGCGACGTCGACGAATCCGCCCTGGGGCGGGGCGGTGTAGGTGGCGACGAAGAAGCTCTCGCCGCCCAGCGCAGCGCGCTTGAGCGACTTCATCACGCCGCCCTCGGCTCGCGCCTGGAGTGTGACCCCGGCCGACATCGCCATCATCGCCCCGGATTCGACGCGCACGGCCTCACCCCCACCGAGTGTGAGTCGGGCGACGCCGTACGCCGGTGTGTGACGGGTGGTGATCTCCATGATGCAAACCTCGCACGTTCGGATGAGTGAGTCGGATGACCAGCGTCGCGGTTCGCCACCGCGCGCTACGGCCAACGGTACGCCACCGGCCGAGGCCTGGCACGATGATCGCGTGCACGCCGAATCACTGATCGACATCGGACGCGTCGGGATCTGGACCGGCCAGCTCGACCAACAGCCCACGGAGCGGGTCAGGGAACTGGTCCAGGAGATCGAACAGGACGGTTGGCCGTGCCTGTGGCGACCGGAGTCGTCAGGGCGCGATGCGCTGGTGTCGGCCGCCCACATGCTCGACGCCACGACCACGCTGCGGATCGCCACCGGGATCGCCCAGATCCACGCCCGTCACCCGATGACCGCACGCGCCGCCCAGAAGACGCTCGACGAGGCGTCCGGCGGCCGATTCCTGTTGGGGCTCGGGGTGAGCCACGCACCGTTCATCACCGGGATGCGCAAGCTCGATTTCAGCACGCCGTACTCCGACATGGTCGCCTACCTGGCAGCGATGGCCGAGGCGCCGTTCAATGCCGTCGAACGCCCGACCGCGCCGACGACGGTGCTCGCCGCGCTCGGCCCCAAGATGCTGGAACTGGCGGCGAGTGCTGCCGACGGCGCACATCCGTACTTCGCTCCCGTCGAGCACACCGCCGTGGCACGCAGCATCTTGGGTCCCGGCAAGCTGTTGGCGCCCGAACAGATGGTCGTGATCGACAGCGACCGCGCTCGGGCGACCGAGGTCGCGGTGCGGCACATGGTGCGCTACCTGCGGCTCCCGAACTACACCAACAACCTGCGCCGTCACGGTTTCACCGACGACGACATCGCCGGGCCGTCGGAGCGGCTGATCGAGGCGATCGTGGCGCGCGGCACGATCGACGACGTCGTCGCACGGGTCGCCGAGCACCACTCGGCCGGCGCCGACCACGTGTGCGTCCAAGTCCTGACCGCCGACCCGGCCGACGTCCCGACACGAGCCTGGGGCGACCTGGCCGACGCCTTCGGGCTGCGCTGAGCCCGAACCCGCCCGGCCGGCGGGATTGGCCAATAGCGTCGGGGCGTGTCGCTGCGAGTACTGCTCCGAACCCATCTGGCGCCCTACCGGCGCTGGCTGGTGTGGGTGCTCGTGTTGCAAGCCATCCAGACCACGGCCACGCTGGCGCTGCCGGCGCTCAACTCCGACCTGATCGACCGCGGTGTGCTGGTCGGCGATCGCGGCCACATCTGGCGGATCGGCGGGGTGATGCTCGGGTTCAGTCTGCTCCAGATCGGCTTCGCCACCGCCGCCGTGTGGTTCGGTGCTCGGGCGGCGATGGGGTTCGGACGCGACCTCCGACGTGAGCTGTTCCACCAGGTCACGTCCTACTCGGCACGCGAAGTCGGTCGGTTCGGAGCACCGTCGCTGATCACCCGGCTCACCAACGACGTCCAACAGGTCCAGATGATCGTGGTGCTGGGCGCCACGATGATGATCGCCGCCCCACTCACGATGCTGATCGGCATCGTGCTGGCGATCCGCGAGGACGTCGGCCTGTCGGTGGTCCTGGCGGTGGCGATGCCGGGCGCCGTGCTCATGCTGGGTGTGCTGGTGGCCCGCATGGTGCCGGCCTTCCAGCAGATGCAGTCCCGCATCGATCGGGTCAACGGCGTGCTGCGCGAACAGATCGCCGGCATCCGCGTCGTGCGCGCCTTCGTGCGCGAACCCCAGGAAGCGGCACGATTCGCCGACGCCAACGCCTCGCTCACCGCCACCTCCTTGCAAGCGGGGCGTCTCATGTCGGCGATGTTCCCGACCGTCGGGTTGATCGTCAACGTGTCGACGCTTGGCGTGTTGTGGATCGGCGCCAACCGGATCGATGCCGGCCAGATGCAGGTCGGGTCGTTGGTCGCCTACATCAGCTACCTCGTGCAGATCCTGATCGCCGTGGTGATGGCCACGTTCATGGTGTCGATGCTGCCCCGGGCGGCGGTCGCCGCCGACCGGATCCTCGAGGTGCTCGACACCGCCTCGACGGTGCGGCCACCCGACCACCCCGTGACCGACCTTCCGGAACCGGGCACGCTCGAGTTCCGACAGGTTGGTTTCCACTATCCCGGCGCCGAGCGGGCAGTGCTCGACGGAATCTCGTTCCGGGTCGAACGCGGCCGCACGACCGCCGTGATCGGCAGTACCGGCGCCGGCAAGACCACGCTCGTCAACCTGGCGGCTCGCCTCTTCGACGCCACCGAGGGCACGGTGCTGGTGGGTGGGGTGGACGTTCGCCGACTCGACCCGGCGCTGCTGTGGGGCCGGATCGGGTATGTGCCCCAGGCCGGCTACCTGTTCGCCGGGACAGTGGCGTCCAACCTCCGATTCGGCCGGCCAGAGGCCACCGACGAGCAGCTCTGGAAGGCGCTCGAGATCGCCCAAGCGGCGGGCTTCGTGCAGAGCATGGCCGACGGCCTCGACACCGCCATCACCCAGGGCGGCACCAACGTGTCGGGCGGCCAGCGGCAACGACTGTCGATCGCCAGGGCGCTGATCGCCGAGCCCGACCTCTACGTCTTCGACGACTCGTTCTCGGCGCTCGACCTCGCCACCGATGCTCGCCTGCGAGCAGCGCTGGCCCCGCACACGCGTCAGGCCGGCGTGCTGATCGTGGCGCAGCGTGTGTCCACGATCGTCGACGCCGACCAGATCCTGGTGATCGAGGACGGGGCGCTGGTGGGGAGCGGCACCCACGACGAGCTGCTCGCCGGTTGCCGGACCTACCAGGAGATCGTCGAGTCGCAACGCGACCGCACGGCCGACGGACGCGGCGCGGCGTGAGCGAACCCGACGTGCCCGTGGAACACGAGGACCGCGAACTGCTGGCCACCACCGGCAGGGCAGCGCGCCGCGGCAGCTTCGGCCCCGGCGGGGGCGCCGGCATGCCCGCCGAGCGCAGCAAGGACTTCGGCACCGCCGTTCGGCGGCTGGGCACGATCCTCGGCACCGAGACGCCGCGTCTGGCGCTGGTCGGCGTGCTCACGCTGGTCAGTGTGACGCTGGCCGTGATCGGACCTCGCCTGCTCGGAGGGGCCACCGACGTGATCGTGTCGGGGGTCCGCTCGGGGGCGATCGACTTCGGCAGGTTGCACGAGCGGCTGCTCCTGGTCGGGGTGGTGTACCTGGTGTCATGGGTGTTGGGGTGCGTGCAGGGCTACGTGCTGGCGGGCGTGATCCAGCGCGCCATGTTCGGCCTGCGCGAGTCGATCGAACACAAGCTGAACCGGTTGCCGCTGCGCTACGTCGACGGCCAGGAGCGCGGTGACCTGCTGAGCCGGGTCACCAACGACATCGACAATCTCGCTCAGAGCCTGCAGCAGACGACCAGCCAGATCTTCACCTCCGTGCTCACCCTGATCGGCGTGATCGTGATGATGTTCACGATCTCGCCGATGCTGGCCGCCGTGGCGCTCACCACCGTGCCCACGTCGGTGTGGCTGATGAAGGTGATCGGCGGCAAGGCGCGCCCGAAGTTCATCGCCCAGTGGCGCCACACCGGCAGCCTCAACGGCCAAGCCGAGGAGGTCTTCACCGGGCACGCGATCGTCAAGGTGTTCGGTCGCCAGACCGACGTGGAGCAGCGGTTCGAGGGCGACAACGACCGGCTGTTCGAGGCCAGCTACTCGGCCCAGTTCACCGCCAGCCTGATCCAGCCCGTGATGGTGTTCATGGGCAACATCCAGTTCGTCATGATCGCCGTCGTCGGGGGGCTGCGGATCGCCAGCGGGGCGATCACGGTCGGCGACATGCAGGCGCTGATCCAGTACGCACGCCAGTTCTCCCAGCCGCTCACCCATCTGGCATCGATGACCGCCACGTTCCAGTCCGGGTTGGCATCGCTCGAACGGGTGGTCGAACTGCTCGATGCGGAGGAGCAGAGCAGCGACGTGTCGGGCACGTCGCTCCCGCATCCGGTGCGAGGCCGGGTGGTGTTCGACGACGTGCACTTCTCCTATCGCTCCGACGCACCGCTGATCGAGGGCTTGAACCTGGTGGCCGAACCAGGTCAGACGATCGCCATCGTCGGCCCGACCGGCGCCGGCAAGACCACGCTCGTCAATCTGCTGATGCGGTTCTACGAGCTGGACGGCGGTTCGATCAGCATCGACGGTGTCGACATCGCATCGATCGAGCGACGCCAGTTGCGGTCCCAGATCGGCATGGTGCTGCAGGACACGTGGTTGTTCGGCGGCACGATCCGCGAGAACCTCGCCTACGGCAATCCCGACGCGACGCCCGAGCAGATCATGCAAGCCGCTCGCGCCACGTACGTGGACCGGTTCGTGCACTCGCTGCCGGACGGCTACGACACCGTCGTGGCGGAGGATGCCGGCAACCTGTCGGCAGGCGAGAAGCAACTGCTCACGATCGCTCGGGCGTTCCTGGCCGATCCGTCGATCCTGATCCTGGACGAGGCCACCAGTTCGGTCGACACGCGGACCGAGGTGTTGATCCAGGAAGCGATGAACTCGCTGCGCGCCGACCGCACGAGCTTCGTGATCGCCCACCGTCTCTCCACGATCCGGGGTGCCGACCTGATCCTCGTGATGGACGGCGGGCGGATCGTCGAGCAGGGCACGCACGCCGAGTTGCTGGCGAGCGGCGGCGCCTACGCCCGCCTGCAGGAAGCCCAGTTCGCCGGTCAGGCCACCTGACCGCTCGTCAGATCGTGAGCAGGCCGTCGAGGGCGGCTTCCACCCCGAGCCGCCAGCGTCGCTGACGGGCATCCTCCTGTGAGCCGAGCAGACCCGCTGCCTCCTGACTGGCCAGACCGATCACCAGCGCCATCAACACGTGAGCGGCATCGACAACGTCGACGCAACGCTGCTCGGAATCACGGTGCGACAGCGCTCTGGTGACCACACGGAGGAGGAACGACTGGGAGCCGGCACCGTGTCGCCGCTCCTCGGTGGTCGGCGCGAAGTGTTCGAACGGTTGGGCGTACATCACCTCGAACAGCCGCCGGTGCTCGAGTGCGAATGCGCGAAAGGCGAGCGCGGCGGCCACCAGGTCGGCGCGCGGGTCGTCGGTCATGGGGATCTCGTCGAGCACCGCGGCGAGACGTTCGAAGCCTTCGTAGAACAGCGCACGGGCGAGGCCAGCCTTGTCACCGAACAGCTCGTAGAGCGCCGGGGGCGACGTCTCGGCGGCTTCGGCGATCCGGCGCGTCGTGAGCGCTGCGATGCCGTCGGTCTCGAGCATCACCAGCGCCTCGTCGATCAGGCGTCGGCGGAGTTCGGGCGTGCGCTGCTTCGGGCGAGCCATCGGCTCAGTCGTGGGCCGGCGGATCGAACACGGCGTGCAGGTCGGCCAGGTCGCGCTCGATCGCCTCGGCCATCCGGTCGAGCATCTCGCCACGCGCACGCCGCTTGGTGGCCTTGTGGGCCGCCGCCGGGAGGGCGGCGAACGCCGCAGCCCGCTCGGCGGCGACCGCCAACAGATCGTCGGCGGGCACCACCTCGTCCACGAACCCGGCCGCCAGCGCAGTGCCCGGCGAGAACGTCTCGGCCAACGTCGTTGCGCGCTGGAACGCGGCCGGCGTGACGCGGGCACGCAGCAGTTCGGTCATCGAGTACGGCACGGCGATCCCGATCGCCACCTCGTTGGCGGCGATCTTGAACGGCCCATCGGCGGCGACCCGGTAGTCGGCGGCCAGCAGCAGGAACGCTCCCATCGCCAACGCGTGCCCCGTGCAGGCGATCACGATCGGCCGCGGGAACGACAGCAGGCGGTGGGCGAGCCGGAACCCGCCGATGCACATGTCGATCGCCGGTTGCCCGCCGGCGCCCATCACACCGAGGTCGAAACCGGCGCTGAACCGGCCCGCTCGCCCGATCAGCAGCACCGCTGCCTGGTCCTGCTCGGCACGGTCGAGGGCGGCGTTCAACTCGGCCTGGAGTGCGGGGGACACCACGTTGGCCTTCCCGTCGTCGAGCACCAGCGTGGCGAGAGGGCCCCCGAGTGAGCCCTCGACGGAGTACGTCACGAGATCGGTCATGGATCGAAACGTATCAGTGTTCCGGAACCCGGCAGACGAGGTCCGCCGACGGTGAGCGATCGATCGGCGCCGCGGTCCAGTCACCGTGCGGGCCGTCGTGGCTCATCGCGAACGCGTTGGCACGGTCGGGGTCGCCCGCCACCGCGATCAGGAACTTCTCGGGCGCCGTCACGATCGGGACGAGCCGGTCGGGATCCCCCGACTCGGCGAACACCGGTGGCACGACTGCTTGGTCGACGAGCTCGACGAGCGTGCGTCGCCCGGTCGTCAGGTTGGACCACTCCCCGATCAGCTTCTCGAACTTCCAAGCCGGGATCCGGGCATGCTCGAACAGCCCGAGCTTGACGTCGTGCTTGGTCCAGCCGGCCCGGGCGAACACGCGCGCCAGCACCGGCGAGAGCACGAGCAGTGGCCGGTACTGGTCGTGGCCGAGTCCGCATATGTGGGTCAGGTCCCATCCGGTGGCTCGCGCCAGACCGTCGCCGAGGTACGGGAGGATCTGCTCGGGTGTCGAGCCGAACACGCTCCCGATGATCACCCCGCTGTTGATCCTGCCGAGCGTGATGGCGTCGTCGTCGCGTCCGAACCCGAAGTCGGCCGAGAGAGGCGGCCAACCGATCTCGGCCAGGGCGGCCATGTCCTCCGCCAACACGGGCTTGGCAGGGTTGCCGAACGTCGCCTTGTCGTGCTCCTCGGCGGTGAACCCGCACACGTTGCGCAGGAACAGCCGCAACCAGCGCCCGACGCTGGTGTTGGGCGGCGAGCCGTCGCGCATGGCACCCGGGCCGTGGTTGAAGCCGAGCTCGTCGACCACCGGTCCGTCGAGCACGATCACGGCGTCGGCCCCGGTCGTGTTCCCGGAGTGTTCGACGCCGTAGTGCGGGTCCACGAGCACGGTGGCGATCGCCAGCAGCACCGGAAGATCCTCGTGCCGGCACCCCGCCATGACGGCGTTGACCGCCACCGACCAGACCGTGATGTCGCGCCCCGACGGCCGCGCCGCGCCGATCACACGCCACGGATCATGCCCGCCGGCGGCGACCATCGCCTCGACCCGATCGGTGGTGGGCGGGAGGATCGGCGAACCGTCGGACCACCCGCGTCGAGCGAACTCGGTGTTGACCTGATCGATCGATCCCGACACCACCACGTCGAGCGCCCCGGGCTCGTCGGCGGCGGCCTCGTCGACGACGATCGCGACCGTCAGGCCCTGCACGATCTCGTCGACCGTTCGAGCCAGGACCGACTCGATCATCTGCCCGGCGGACTGGGCGTCCACGTGACCGGCCAGGACAGCGACCGGCACGCCGTGGAACCCGAGCCCACGGGCGGTGGCCAACGCCTGACGCTGAAAGCCTTCGCACACCAGCGACACCGACGGCACCCCGGCCGCCTCAGCGGCGATCGCGGCCCGCAGCACGGCGGGCGTACAACTGCCTCAACAGCCGTTGCCCACCACCACGGCGTCGATCCCGTGCTCGTCGAGCGTGCCCGGAAGCACCTCGACCAGCGCCTTCTCGTGCGACCCGTGGATGTTGCCGAACACGTCGTAGCCGACCACCTCGATCCCCGGGAATCGTCGGCGCAGTTCGTGCTCGATGACCGGGAAGATCTCCTCACCGCGGAACAGGTAGTCCCACACGAAGCCGATCCGCTTGCCGGTGAGATCGGTCAGGCGATCAGCGGCACGCCGCGGTTGCACCCCAGACGCCGACTTCGGCCACACCACGTCGTACATCGCCGTCTCATCCGTCACACCGCCAGTATGAGTCCTGGCAGCTGCCGAGCGCCACCGCGACCGCACCGACGGCTCACGGCGGTGATGCGAAACCGTTCCCGCCACGTCTAGGATGGCATCCGCCGTCGAGTTCGCTCGACGGCGACGGCGAGGTGGAACCGTCAAACGCAGCGAGGCCCGGCCGGTCGGCCGGAGCATCACCGCCGCACTGCGCTCACGGCTCCCACCCGGCTCACCGCACCGCGCGGTGCGCCCCCGCCGAACGTGAACGCCCGGTGCGCCCGGGCAAGGGCGCTACGCGCTGGCTACGGAGTTCCATGCCTGAAACCGCACAACTCGAAGACGTGATCTGGACCGTGGCCAACGGTCGAGGGTCGGCGCAGGACCACGCCGAGTTGCTGGCTCGCGGGCCCGAGGCGTTGCGCCTCGTCCAGGGGCTGATCGACGAGGTGGAGGACGACCTGGATGCCGTGCGCGGCGTCAAGGGTGACGAGCGCGATCAGATCATCTCCGACTTCTTGGGCACGATCGAGAGCCTTCGCGAGGTCGAACGGGCACTGCGGGCACCCACGGCACCCGACCGGATCGAGGTCCGAATCCTCGGGCCCGACGAACTGGCGGCGCTGCTCGACCACGACGCCCGCGGCGGTTCGAAAGCGCAACGCGACGAACCCGCCGAACACGAACCCGAGGGCCCGCCCGAGCCGGTGCGCCTGCACGGTTCGTGGGAGCGCGACACGCTCGTGGTCTGGGCCGCCGGACGCGGGTTTCCGCCGGCGCCCAACGACGAACTCGCCGATCGGCTCGAGGCCTGCGGCGGGCCACCCCATGGATGGTCACCGCACGCCGGGGTCACGCTGCCGAACGGCACCACGGCCGAGGCGATCTCGATCTCGATCGACAATGCCCTCGGATGGCTGGCGGCGATCGGTGGCAATCCGGCCGTCGACGACGGGATCGGCCCGGGGCTGGTCTGGCTCGGCCGTGTCGCCCTCGAGGGTGTCCGTATGGCAGCGAGCGGATCGGTCGTGCCCGGGTTGTACGCCCCGAGCCGCGCCACAGGCCGCACGATCGATGCACGTGTGCGGTGGCGACCGGCGTTGCTCGACGAGGCGCTGCTCGACACGCTGGCGGCGGCGATGCCCAACACGGTGGTGGCGATCACCCGCGCCGCGCCGCGACTCACAACGATCGAAGTGATCTCCGGCGTGGTCGACGCCATCGCCCGCGCCGGCGCATCACGGATGGCGTTGCCGGCCCAGCCGCCGCGCGCCAACTCCCCCACCGACCTGGCCGACACGATCCGCGCCCGGATGGACGGAACGCCGTTCCAGGCCGAACGCGACCTGGCTCGCGATGCCTCGCGTCGTTTCGACCGGTGGACCAACCCGGTGATCGCCGACCGCCACCCGCTCGTCGTCAGGCTCGACCCGCCGGGCATCGACGGCGTGTGGATGGCGTCGGTGCACGCACCCACGCCCGCTGGTGGGCTGGTCCCACTCGACGAGGCGCTGCGCGAGTCCCCCGCCGGCGCGCTCGCCCTCGAATGGGCGCGCATCGAGCGCATCTTCCCACCCATCGGGCGCAGCCGTCAGGGCCGCGGCCGCGTGGTGCTGACGAACACCGAAGCGTGGGATTTCATGACCGGTATCGGACCGATGCTGGCATCGATCGGTATCGACGTGCGCGCCCCTGCGCTCTCCAGACACGCCGCCAAGCCTTCGCTGCACCTGTTCACCGAGGCACAGGGCGGTTCGCTGGTGGGCGCCAACCAGCTCAGCGCCGTGAGCTGGAGCATCCACATCGGCGACGTCGAACTGAACGCCGCCGACATCGCCCGCCTGTCGGCGATGGCCAAGCCGCTGATCCAGGCCCACGGCAAGTGGGTGTCGATCGATCGCGCCGATCTCGAAGCGGCGGCCGCCGCCCTCGCCGAACGCCAGGACACCACCGAGATGACCGGGGCCGAGATCCTGCGCCACAGCGTGGGGCTGGACGGCTCGGTGCTCTCGGGCGGCATCGTGGTCCACGGCGACAGCTGGGCCAACGACATCATCGAACGCGCCAACCGCACCAGCAGGACGGTCGATCCGACCCCCGACGGATTCTCGGGCACGCTGCGCTCATACCAGTCCGAGGCGTTGACGTGGATCGGCTTCCTTGACGCCAGCGAGCTGGGTGGATGTCTGGCGCTCGACATGGGTCTCGGCAAGACACCGACCGTGTTGGCACACCTCGAACGCTCTGCGGCGGAAGGTCCGGCACTCGTGATCGCGCCGGCCGCCGTGGTGGGCAACTGGGCCGCCGAGGCAGCCAAGTTCACACCCAACCTGCGTGTCGTGGTCCACCACGGCGCCAACCGCGCCGGCGAGCACGAGTTCGACGGCACGATCGACGGCGCCCACATCGTGATCACGACCTACGCCACCGCCGTGCGCGACGTCGATGCGCTCGAGCGGATCAACTGGCGCACGATGGTGCTCGACGAGGCGCAGTCGATCAAGAACCACACCAGCGAGACCGCCCAGCAGTTGCGACGGGTCAACGCCCGCACGAAACTGGCCCTGACCGGCACGCCGATCGAGAACGGCGTGGGCGATCTCTGGGCGATCCTCGACTTCACCAATCCGGGGCTGGTCGGGCCACGTCCGGCGTTCGTCGCCCAGTTGGCCGGCGACGGCGAGACCGTGCTGCGGGCGTTGAACGGGATCCTGCTGTTCCGCCGCACCAAGACCGAGCCCGAAGTGGCGGCCGAGCTGCCCGACAAGATCGACGAGCTCGATCACTGCGTGATGACCACCGAGCAGATCGGGCTGTATCAGGCGGTGCTCGACGACCTCGTGATCAAGGCAGCCGACCCGGACCGCGAGGTCAAGCAAGGGGCCATCCTCGCCGCCATCACCGCCCTCAAGCAGATCTGCAACCACCCCGCTGCGTACACCGGCGACGATCTCGCGCTGGAGGGCAGGTCCGGGAAGTTGGCACGCCTGGAGGAGCTGCTCGAGTCGGTGTTCGAGTCCGGTGAGAAGGTCTTGATCTTCACCCACTTCGCCCAGTGGGGAAGGCGTCTGGCCACCTATCTGAGCAAGGTCACCGGCAAGCGGATCGAGTGCTACGACGGCGATCTCAGCCGCACCGCCCGCGACCGGATGGTGGCCGACTTCCAGGAGCGCACAGGGCCGGGGGCGATGGTGCTGTCGTTGAAGGCCGGGGGCACCGGACTCAACCTCACGGCGGCCAATCACGTCGTCCTGTTCGACCGCTGGTGGAACCCCGCCGTCGAGGATCAGGCTCGCGACCGGGCCTGGCGCATCGGACAGACCAAGACCGTCATCTCGCACCGCCTGGTGTGTCCGGGAACGGTCGACGAACGGGTCGAAGAAGTCGTGCAGGGCAAGCGTCACATCGCCAACGTCGTGCTGCCGAAGTCGAGTTCGATCGCCGATCTCGATGCCGAGCAACTGCGCAAGGCGTTCGGGCTGCGGCCCGAACAACTGCTCACAGGAGACGATCGATGAACACCGGGAACAACGCCAACGGCGGCAACGGGACGCGTCGCAGCAGCAGCAGCAGCGCGAGGCGGCGCTCGCGCAAGGGCTCCAAGGGGTTCGACGTGTGGCGGGTGCCCGACCCGCTGCCGCCGGTCCAGCCGATCTCGGTCGCCGAGGATCCGACCGCCCTGCTGCGTTCGCTCGGCGCACCGCCATCGTTGGCGGGCAACGACCTCGCACTCGATTTCGGGCGGATCGCCTCGCAGTCGGCCAACATCGCGATGGCACTCGCCATCAGCATCGACCTGCTGGCCGACCCCGACGCCTGACGGTGCCCGACGCTCAGCGGCCGGGGGCGCCGGCGGTGCGGAACGTCACGTCGGAGTCGGCGAGCCGCAGACAGGCTCGGCGCTCGCGACGGATCGGCCACCACTCGTAGAGCAGGATCTCGAGCGGCTTCCACATCGACACCCAGCCGAGTACCGACAGTCCCTCGTGGATCACTTCGACGACGGGGTTGTCGCTCGATCCGATCAGGCGCGAGGCGGCGTTGAAGCCGGCCAACGCCAGCAAGCCGATCACCAGGCTGATGCGGCCTTCACGGAGCAGCTTGTGGAGCTGCCGGCCTGCCTGCCATTCGCGATACTCGAAGTGGTTGTGGATCCCGGCGACGATCGCCGACTCTCGACCGTCGATCGCGCCCGCCGTGATCTGGACCTCGACCGACACGGACTGCTCGTCGTCGAGGTCCTCGGCCCACTCCTCGATCCAGTCGGCAACCTCAGGATTGAGCGAACGCTCCGAGAGCGGGCTCGGGTCCATCGGGTTGAACAGGTGCTCCACGGTCGGCACGCGCACGAGGATCGCACCGTGCTTGAGCTCGTCCATATCGCGAGGCCATGACCGCTGCTCCATCCCTGCACGCTACGCCCCCACGGGGGGTCAGGACGCGAACGAAGGTGAACGCCGGTTACGGGCGGGTGACGGTGGCAGAACGGACGCCGCCGACCTCGATCGTGATCGAGGCGTCGGCGGCGTTGGTGGCGCACGCCTGCGACACGCCACCGCTGTCGAAGCGGAACGTGTAGCGACTGCCGTCGCCGAACTCGCACACGAATTCCTGAGGCCGCACCGAGAACTGCGAGATCGTGAATCCGGCGAGCAAGCAGGCGTTCCCGTACTTGCACGGTCCGACCTGGGACGTGATCGACACGGTCGGTCCGTCGACGGCCGGTGCGACGGGCACGGTCGTGACGGGCACGGTCGTGACGGGCACGGTCGTGACGGACACGGTCGTGACGGGCACAGTGGTCGCGGGCACGGTCGTCGCCGGCACCGGCTCCGCAGCACCGATCGGCGACTCGGCAGCGGGGGCGGTGGCGTTCGGTGTCGGCGGGGCCGTGATCGGCGCCAGCGTCGCGTTCGATGCAGCCGCGTCCTGAGCCGGTTCGGTGACAGCGACCGGTTTGGGGGCGGTTGCCGGGGCGACGTCGGCAGCGGTCGTCAGGGGGGTCTGCACCGGCGAGGTGGGCGTCGGCGTCGCCACCGAGGCAGGAGGCTGCGTGGCCGGGGCGATGGCGTCGGCGGGCTCGCCGGCGGCGGAACGCAGCAGGATCCAGGCACCGGCTGCCACGACGATCGCGGCGGCGGCAGCCCACACCCAGCGCGGCACGCTCGGGCGGCTGCCCACGGCGCGAATCCGGTCCGTCCGTGGCGGCAACGTGGGCGGGCGCGATTCATCCTGGGGGTCGGGGCGGGGGTCGGGGCGCGGCCGCTCGACGAGATCACGATCCGAGCCGGCGTCGGCCGCGTTGTCGGCGTCGACGGTCATCGAAGGCAGCGTCACGGGCGCCAAGTTGGCGGCGGTCGGCATGGCGATGGCTGGCGCGTCGGCGGCCGTATCACCCGGTGGGTCGAAGACCAGATCGCGTCCGAGGCCGGCGGCCGCGTCGGCATCGAGGCGCGCCAGCAGCTCGTCGATCGACGGGCCGATCGACCAGATGTCATCGGCGGTTGAGGTGTGGTCTCTCACGCCTGCTGTATCGGCAGCCGAGCAGCGCGACTTGACGCGCTCGACCGCTCTATCACCTTGTTATCGTTCGAGTTCCACGAACGTCGTGCCGGGACCGAGCGTGATCGGTGTGCCATCGTCGGCGACCAGCGTGAACGGTTGCGAACGATCCGGCCGTGACCAGGTGCCCACGACGGCGACCCCGCCACGGTGGACCACCGCCCGCCCCGAGCCGACGGTCACCGCCTCGGGTGACCGGGCATCGGCGGAGGACGGGCGGTACTCGACCTCCAGCTCGACCACGTTCTCGGCCCCGATCACCGCACCGTCGACGTCGACGTGCCAATCGCCGCGTTGGCGACGCTGGTACCGCCCGGCCGTCGGTTCCCAGACCCACGTGACGTCGATCCCGTCCATCGCCACCGTGAAGCGATCCTCGCCTCGACCGGGCGGCACCCCACCGGCATCACGTGCGAAGAGCGGTCGCGCCGGGCCGGCGTAGGTCGTGCTGTTCCAGGCGCACGCCGGGTCGAGCAGCAGGTTGTGCGGTGCAGCGCGTGTCGAGCTGCGCCAGAAGCAGTCGGTCTGGAGTGCCGAGAGATTGCTGAGCCAGCCGTACTGGTGGGCGCCGCGCACGTCGCCGGTGACCCCGGGATTGCCACCCGACCACGCCAGGATCGGACGGTTGAGGCCCGACAGGATGTCGATGTCGCTCGTGCGCGCCGATCGCACGGGCCCGACGCGGTCGGGGACCACGCTCTGGTAGACGGCGATCAAGCGGGTGATCTGTTCGACGTTCTCCTCGATCACGAGATCGGCGTCGGCAACGTTCCACTGTGGTCGCCCGCCCGGCGAGTTGTCGATCTTGACCGCCAGTGCCGGTCGCCGCCAGACGTCCGGATCGACGGGCAGACCGGTCAGCGGGGCGTCGCCCTCCCACGCCGGCAGCGGTTCGAACCGTGCGAACCCGTTCGGCCTCGACAACACCGAGGGCGGGCGCGACCGCGCTGCTTCGGTGGTCGTCGGCGCCGGCTGCGTGGTCGAGGTGCTGCTCGAGGTGGTGGAGGGCACCGTGGTGGTGGAGGGCAACCGCTCGGGCGATGTGCTGGACGTGACCGGTGCCTCGGTGGTGGTGACGGTGCTCGCCGTGCTCTGGGTCGTGACGACGTCGGCGGCGGAAGACGTCGTCGCCGGTGCGCTGCCCTGGTCCGCGTCGGCCGAGCAGGCCACGACGGCACACACCAGCACCAGACCGGCGATCGTCGACCCCCGAGCGGGCACCGGGTCACACGTCCTTGAGCAGCCGGAGGGCGTCGTAGACGGCGGCGTGCACGTTGCGATTGCTGATCGCATCACCGATCCGGAACAGCTGGAACGCGCCCGCCTCGTTGCGCACCAGGGTTTGCGGTCGGCCCTCCATCAGCGCCCCGTAGTCGACGGCGCCCAGGTTGCTCGACCACGGCTTGAGCTCGAAGTAGAGCTCGTCGAGGGCGGCCGTGCCGTGGTCGACCACGACCCAGTCCACGACTCGGACGCTGCGATGGCTCGACTGCTCGCTCCCCAGCTCGACGTCGAGTCGCCCGTCCTCGCGGCGGCGCACAGAGCGCACGTGGTGGTGCAGCGTGATCCGGGTCTCGGTCTCGTTGAAGACCTTGGCGTACGGGACGTGGTTCATGCCGCCGACCTCGATCCCGAACATCCGCTCCGGCGTGACGATCTCGAGGTCGGCACCCGAGCGGGCGATCAGCTCGGCCGCCGACAGGGCCGAATGCGTGCCGTTGTCGTCGTAGAACAGCACCTGCCCGGTCGGCGTGACGTCGCCGCCGAGCACGTCCCAACTGGTCACCACCAGCTCGACCCCGGCCTCCAACTCGGGCAGCTGCGGTTGCCCGCCGGTGGCGACGATCACCACCTCGGGCTCCAGCGAGCGGACCAGGTCGGCATCGGCGAACGTGTCGAACCGGATCGTCACCCCGAGCCGCATGCACTCCGCGAGCCGCCAGTCGATGATCCCTTGCAGATCCTTGCGGCGCCGGTTGCGGACCGCCAGGTTGAGCTGTCCACCGGCCCACGGCATCGCCTCCAGGAGCGTGACCTCGTGGCCGCGTTCGCCGGCCACACGCGCCGCCTCCAGCCCGGCGACACCGGCACCGACGACCAGCACCCGACGGGCGACCGGCGCCGCCGCGATGTCGTGCGGCATCGTTTGCTCTCGCGACGTGGCGGCATTGTGGAGGCACAACGCCTCGCCGGCGGCGTAGATGCGGTCGAGGCAGTACGTGGCTCCCACGCACGGCCGGATCTCGCTCTCACGCCCTTCCATGATCTTGCGCACGATGTGCGGGTCGGCGATGTGGGCGCGGGTCATGCCGACCAGGTCGAGCTTGCCCTCACGGATCGCGTGTCGTGCCGAGGCGACGTCATCGACCTTGGCGGCGTGGATGACGGTCAGACTGGTGTTGGCACGCACCATGCCGGCGAAGTCGAGATGTGGAGCGGACGCCATGCCGTGGATCGGGATCACGTCGGTCAATGCCGATTCGTGCTCGATGTGGCCGCGGATCACGTTGATGAAATCGATCAGCCCGGCCTGCTCGAAACGCTGCAGTACCGCCAGCCCCCGCGGGGTGTCGATGCCGCCCGGCGTGGTCTCGTCGATCACCATCCGGACGCCGAGGATGAAGGCGTCCCCAACCCGATCCCGGATCGCCGACAGCACTGCCCACGGGAAACGCAACAGTCCCTCGTCGTCGTTCCCCCACTCGTCGTGGCGACGATTCGTCAGCGGCGACAGGAACTGATCGAAGAGGTGGCCGTATGCCTCGACCTCGATCCCGTCCATCCCGCCTGCCTGCATCCGTTCGGCGGCGTCGGCGTACTTGGCGACGATTCGCTCGATGTCCCAGTCCTCGGCGAGCTTGGGGATGTTGCGGTGAGCCGGCTCACGGATGGCCGACGCCGACACGATCGGAAGCCAATCGTCCTGCCCCCACCCGGTACGACGCCCGAGATGGGTGATCTGGATCATGCACGCCGCCCCGTGTTGGTGCACGCCGTCGGTCAGACGGCGCAGCCAGGGCACGATCGCGTCGTCGTAGGCGTGCAGGTTCCCGAACGCCGGCGGACTGTCCTCGGCGACCACCGCCGAGCCGGCGGTCATGGTCATGCCGATGCCGCCCTTTGCCTTCTCGACGTGGTAGAGCCGGTAGCGATCGGTTGGCATCCCGCCCTCGGAGTAGGCCGGCTCGTGCGCCGACGAGAAGATCCGGTTGCGGATCGTGAGGTGCTTCAACGAGTACGGCTGGAGCAGCGGGTCGTCGATCATCTGGCCACGACGCTAGTGCACGTGCTCGTCGGCACGCGGCTGAAGTGGGCGGGTCGAACCTGCCACCATGGCGGCCACCGCGGTCAGCGCGGCGGTCAGCGAGAGCGCCCGCAGGACGCCGGCACGATCGCCGATGAAACCGATCAGCGAGGGTCCGGCGAGGAACGCGAGATAGCCGATCGTGGCGACGGCGCTCACCCGTCCAGCGGCGTGAGCCGGCTCGTCGGCGGCGGCGCTCATCCCGGTCGGGAACCCGAGCGCGGTGCCGAGCCCCCAGATCACGACACCGACCAACGCCGTGGCGAGCGATGGCCCGAAGACCACGATCAGGACGCCGACGGTGGCGGCGAGGGCGCAGGTGCGCAACACCGGCACGCGGCCGTGACGATCGAGCAGACCGGGGCCGAACCAGCGACCGACGGTCATCGAGGCCACGAACAGCACGTAGGCGATCGATGCGACGGCATCGCTGGCGCGGTAACCGTCGATCGCCGCCACCCCGATCCAGTCGTTGCCGGTCCCCTCGGCGAACGTCGTGCACAGGACGAACAGTCCGATCAGCAGCGTCCTCGGTTCGGTCCAGGGCGTGAAGGCCGTCCGGTCGGCGACGAGTGCTCGACCGTGTTCGGTGGCGGGTGCCTCCACTGCTCGGCCCGAAGGGAGGAATCCGCGCAACGCCCACTGCACGATCGGCAGCGTGACGGTGACCACGCCGAGCAGGTGTGGGAGTGGCGCGATGTCGAGGGCGTTCATCGCCGCACCGCCGAGCGCGCCGAGCACGGTGCCAAGACTGAACGCGGCATGGAAGCGCGACATGATCGAGCGCCCGAGCCGCTGCTCGACGGCGACGCCCTCGACGTTCATGGCGACGTCCCATTGCCCGGCGCCGAACCCGAACAGGAACAGGCCGGCACCCACCACGACCGAGCTGATCTCTGACCCGATCGCCACCACTCCGAGACCCGTCAACGACACCACCGACATGATCGCCACCGTCCGGCGCGGGCCGAAGCGGTGCACCACCGTGCCCGATGCAGGCAGCGCCACCAACGAGCCGATCGCCGTCATGAGCAGCACGATGCCCAGCTCGCCCGGATCGAGGTGCAGCAGGTCGCGGAGCTGCGGCACGCGCGACAGCAGCGAGGCGATCACGAGACCCGGCACCGTGAACACGACGAACACGCTGCGGAGGGCGCGCCCGGTCGCGGTGTCGGGCACCGTGCTGGTCGCTTCGGTCATCGCGTGAGATTAGAGGTGGCGGTCGTGCCCGAGGGCGGTGAGCCGGCCGTGGCGGTGGGCGGTGATCGTGACGCTCTGCTCGTGGAGCCAGCGCGGCAACTCGATCTCGGGCGCCCCGACCGGCGCCGAGTCGTCGACGGAGATGCCTGTTGCATGGGCCGCAGCGCGCACAGCGGAGTCCGGGTCAGGGTCGTCGCCGAGCAGCCGGATCCGGTCGACGCCGATCGTGGCGAGCCGGGAGGCGAGTGCGGCGGCGGGCTCGTCGACGGCCTCGCTCGTGACGAGACGGCAATCGGCGGCGCGGGCGGCGGCCGCCACGAGTGCACGTGCACCGGCGGTGACGTTCGATCCGAACCGCACCAGCACACCGCCCGGGAGCGGCCGGTACCGGAACAGGTTGCGCTCGGCGGCGAGACCGGTCACGTCGTGCTCGACGCGTCCGACCAGGTCCATCCACTGGGCGAACGCATCGTCGACCTCGTCCGGCCGCCGATCGGCGTCGGTCCAGCGGGCGAGCGTGGCGACGTAGTTGGGGCCGCCCGCCTTGGCGGTCGGGCCGACCGCGGACCGCTTCCAACCGCCGAACGGTTGACGCTGCACGATCGCGCCCGTGATCCCTCGGTTGACGTAGAGGTTGCCGGCCGCCACCCGCTCGGACCACGTCGCCACTTCGACCGGGTCGAGCGAATGCAGGCCGGCCGTGAGCCCGTAGTCCGTCGCGTTCTGGATCGTGATCGCCTGGTCAAGGTCGGTGGCGGCGATCACGCCGAGCACCGGGCCGAAGCACTCGTTGCGGGCGAACCACGAGCCGGGCTGCACACCGACCCGGATGCCGGGTGACCACAGCCGCCTGTCGGCGCTCAGGCACGCCGGTTCGAGCAACCATCGCTCACCGTGGTCGAGCTGGGTGAGCGCCCTGAGCAGCTTGCCGCTGGGGGGTTCGACGAGCGGCCCGACGTCGGTGGCCGGGTCGTCGGCGACGCCCACGCGCAGCGTGGCGGCCGCGTCGGCGAAGTCGTTCCAGTACTGCGGTGTCGTCACCGAGTGCGCCGGTGAGGATCAGCAGGCTGGCGGCGGAGCACTTCTGTCCGGCGTGCCCGAACGCCGACTTGACCACGTCGGCGAGGGCGCGATCGAGGTCGGCGGCGGGGGTGACGATCAGCGCGTTCTTGCCACTCGTCTCGGCATGCAGTCGCAGGTCCGGCCGCCAGGCGTGGAACATCGACGCCGTGTCGAACGCGCCCGTGAGCACCACGGCATCGACGTCCGGGTGCGTGACGAGCCGTCGACCGGCCTCGTCGTCGGCGGCCGGGACGAACTGCAACACGTCGCCCGGCACCCCGGCTTCCCAGCAGAGTTCGGCGATCCGGCGAGCGGTGGCGACGGTCTGGGGGGCGGGCTTGAGGATCACGGCATTGCCCGCCGCGAGGGCCGCCAGCACGCCGCCGGCGGGGATCGCCAGCGGGAAGTTCCACGGTGGCGTGATCACCACCACACCGAGCGGCTCGGCGGTCGCACCTTCGATCACCGCCAGCCGAAGCGCCTGGCGGGCGTAGTAGTGGGCGAAGTCGACCGCTTCGGAGACCTCCGGGTCGCCTTCCGCCACGGTCTTGGCGGCGTCGAACACCATCGTCGCCGTGAGATCGTGGCGATGCGCCTCGAACCGGTCGCCCACGGCGTCGAGGATGCGAGCGCGTTCGACCGCCGGCGTCGACCACCAGCTGCGTCCAGCGCCGATCGCAGTTGCGACAGCGGTGTCGACGTCGCCGGCGTCGATCGAGGCGGGGGCGATCCGGCCGGTGTGGGTTCGCCCCGCTTCGGCGACCGCCGCCGCAGCAGCCACACGGTCGGGCTGCGAGGTCCAGTCGGTGTCGGCGGCGTTGCGGAACTCGGCCGAGAGCGGTCGAGGCGATCGACCGACGGTCACGCCGCGGCGTCGGCGGTGGTCGACATCGTGGCGACCGGCCGCGGCTGTACGGAACCGGTCGGCCTGCTGATCGAACTCGGCCCGATCGTCGGCCAGGTCGAACAGGTGCGCCAGGAAGTTCTCGGGAGCCGTGTTCTCGTCGAGTCGTCGCGTGAGGTAGGCGATCGCCGCCGAGAACTCGTGGGCCTCGACCACGGGCGCATACAGCAGCAGGTCGCCGGCGACGGCGCGCACGGCGTCGGCCTGGGACGTGGCCATTCCCTCCAGCATCTCGAGTTCGAGCCGCTGCGGTCGTCCGGCGGCTTCCAGTTCGCTCCGCAGCGTGAGCGCCCAGGCGATGTCGAACAGGTTGTGGCTCGCCACCCCGACGCGGACCGCCTCGTCGAAGGCGGGGTCGAGCAGGGCGTCGAGGACCGCCTTGTAGTTGGCGTCGACGTCGGCCTTGTGGATGTAGGTCGCCGGTTCCCACCCGTGGAGCTCGGCCTCGACCCGCTCCATGGCCAGATTGGCGCCCTTCACCAGCCGGATCTTGATCGCGCCTCCGTGTCGTTCGTGCCGCTGCACGGCCCACTCACCGATTCGGCGGGCGGCAGCGAGCGAGTCGGGGAGGTACGCCTGGAGCACGATCCCGGCCGGGAGCGCGGCGAACTCGGGCTCGTCGAGCACGCGTTCGAAGACGGCGATCGTGAGCGCCAGGTCGCGGTACTCCTCCATGTCGAGGTTGACGAACTTGGGCGGGTCGAACGATGCGGCCGCGCGGTAGAGCGGCCGAAGCCGCTCGGCGACGCGGTCGATCGTGGACTCGAACCCGAGCGCGCTCACGCCGGCACAGATCGCCGAGATCTTGACCGACACGTAGTCGACATCGGGGCGTTGCAGCCGGTCGAGCACCTGGTTCAGGCGGCGCTCCGCCTCGGCGTCACCGATGATCGCCTCGCCGAGCACGTTGACGTTGCAGCGCACCCCCTCGGACCGGCGGCACGCGACGTGGTCGGCGAAGGCCGGATCCTCGGCCGGAATGATCACACCCGTGGCCTCTCCTCGCAGCCGACGGACCACGAGTGGGACCACGGCGCCGGGCGCGAACCGGGCGGCTGCTGCGCCGGCGCGGAGCGCCAACCGATCGACGATCGAGAATCCGCCCAGATCGGCGCCGTGCACGAGGTCGGCGAAGCGGCGGCCGGCCTGACGGCGATCGGTGATGCGCGGCACCTCGTCGGTGAGCTGGACCGTGAAGGCGGCAGCGGCCGGGTTCGACACGAGCGCACGCATCCGTCGTCGGCGGCGTTGCATTCGCCCGGTTGCGGTTCGGTCGGACTGGTCTGCGGTGTCGACGAAATGTCGAGCGAGGGCGATTGAGCGCTCGATCCGTCGGGCGTCGAGCTGACGCTGCTCGTCGCGCCGATCGTCGGGCTGGTCGTCGGTGCCGATCTCGCTCACATCATCCGTTTCGCACGTCATGCACACCATTGATAACGACGTCAGGGGCCTCATGATTGCAGGAAACCCAGCGAAGGGGACGCCATTCGTACAATATCGCCATGCTCCCAGACCCGACCAGACTGCTGCTCGACCTGTTCGCCTCGGTCCCGCAGGTGATGGTGTGCATGAAGGCCTCCGACGGCCGATATGTGGACGCCAATGCCGCCTTCGTGCGCCGCGCCGGGCGCCGCAGACCCGACGAGGTGATCGGACGCCGCGCCACCGATCTGTTCCCGGCCGCGCTGGCCGCCTCCTACGAGGCCCAGGACCGTTCGCTCGTCAACGGGGAGCGGACTGTTCGCAACCAGCTCGAGGTGATCGCCGACGAACACGGCGACAGCCGGTGGTACCTGACCACCAAAGTGGTGTCGCACACTCCGATACACGGCGACGTGATCGTGGCGGTCTCGGTCGACGCCGGGCTGGGCGACGGCGCTTCGGCGGAGGCGGCTGGGCTGCGCGCCGCCGTCGAACTGGCGCACGCCGGTGTGACCGAAGGCGTGCGGGTCGGCGCCATGGCCGCCGCCGCCGGGATGAGCACGGACCGTCTCGAACGGGCGATGCGTCGGGTGTTGGGCGAGTCGCCCAAGCAGTACGTGCTTCGCCTGCGCGCCGAGCATGCGGCGGCGCTGCTCGCCACCACCGACTGGCCGCTGGCGCGCGTCGCCGCCGAGAGCGGCTACTACGACCAGGCCCAGTTCACGCGCCAGTTCCGGACCCACATCGGCGCCACCCCGGGCGAGTTCCGACGGACGTCGACACCCGGCGCCGAGCCCGGCGACGACGTCGCTGCTACTGCTGCTGTTGCTGCTGGTGGGCGGCCAGCTCGGCGGCGCGTTTGACGCTCGCCGGCACACCGCCGATCATCCACAGATCGGGGTCGGCCAACTCCATGTGCACCCGCACGCGTTCACGATCGGCGCCCAGCGCCGATGCCACGGCGTCGGTCACGGCGACCATGTAGCGATGCATCAGTTCGACTGGGCGACCGGCGAGCAACGTGCACTGCACGAACGGCACCTCGACGTTGGTGCGCCCGAGCTCGGCGATCTTGTCGTCGGCCAGCCCGCCGTCGTAGGCCCACAGGTCGGCAGGGATCTCGTTGACCCATACCTCGAGCCGATCGGCTGGAGCGCCGAGCACGTCGACCATCGCCGCCGCCACCCCCTTGACGGCCGCCTGGAGCGACGCGCGGGGGTGACCGGACAAGACGTTGATCTGCGCCGCAGGCATGCTCCGAAAACTACTCGCCAGGTCGGGGCGCATCTGCTGTGTCCCGACCGGCGGGATCGGTGGCTGCGCCGTGGGATTGCGTGATTGCACGCACGCACTGGGGGTGAGAGAGTCGGAGTCGGGAGGTCGCGATGGCGACGCTGGAACTCGAGCACATCACCAAGATCCACGCCGATGCGACGGTCGCCGTCGACGACGTGGACCTGCGGATCGAGGACGGCGAGTTGTTCGTGATCGTCGGCCCGTCCGGAAGCGGGAAGACCAGTGTGCTGCGGGCGGTGGCCGGACTCGACGCACTGACGGGCGGTCGGATCCTGATCGACGGGGCCGACGTGACGGCGACCGACACCGCTGATCGCGATCTGGCGATGGTGTTCCAGAGCAACGTGTTGTACCCGCATCTCACGATCGCCGACAACATCGGGTTCCCACTCCAGCTCGGCAGGTGGCCTCGTTCCACGATCGAGGCGCGGGTCGGCGAGGTCGCGTCCACGTTGCAGCTCGATGAGCTGCTCGATCGGTATCCCAGCCAGATCTCGGGCGGCCAGCGACAGCGCGCCGCAATCGGCCGAGCGATTGTCCGGCGCTCCCGACTCCTGCTGATGGACGAGCCACTGTCGAGCCTCGATGCCCAGCTCCGGACTGCCATGCGCGCCCAGATCGTGTCGCTCCAGCGTCGGATCGGGGTGACCACGTTGTACGTCACCCACGATCAGGTCGAGGCAATGGCGATGGGCGACCGGGCGGCGATCATGCGCGACGGCAGGATCGTTCAGCAGGGCACGCCGATCGATCTCTACGACCATCCGGTTGACATGTTCGTCGCCCAGTTCATCGGAGTCCCCACGATGGCGATCGTCTACGCCGACGTCGTCGAGTGCGACGCACGGATCGCACTGCGGATCGGCCACCAGATGCTCCACCTCGACCACGCCGCCATCGACCGCTGGCCGACGCTCCGGGAACGGGTCGGCTCGGCGGTGGGCCTGGGGATTCGGTCCGATGCGCTGCGAGTCGACCCGGACGGTGAGCTGCTCACCAGCGCCGTCCACGTCGAGCACCAGGGCCACCAGTCGGTGGTGCGCGCCGTGCTCGACGCCCGGCCGGTCGTCGCCGGAGCACTCGCGATGTGGGCATCGGAGTCGGGACCGGCAACCGTGGCGGTGTGCGTCGGGCCAGCGACGAGGATCGACATCTTCCAGCCGTTCCGACTAGCGGTCGACACGGCGCAGGTGCACCTGTTCGACGTAGCGACCGGCATGAACCTCGAATGCGCTGGTCGCGCCCCCACCGCCGGCGCGGATGCGGCAGGCCCGGTCGTGATGCTGACCGCCTCGGCCTGAGCGTCATCATCCCGCCCGAGCGTAAGAGCTCGCCGTTCGACAGACCGTGGTGCCCGCTGCTCCCTTCGATTTCCGGCGACGCGCAAGTGTCGGGCCACGTTCGGTGGTCGCCCCTCCTGCTGTCAGCACGCTCCGAAAGGACCAGAATTTGATCTCAAATCAAGCGTTGCATTCTTCACTGAATCTGAAGAACATATGTTTGATATGTTGCTTTTAATCCGCTATTATACAATGGCATCAACGGCGGACAAACTCAGGGAGGTGAGCGATGAACCGACCACTCGACAGCCGAGCATTGATCGACCTGCTCGCATCGCTCACCGACCGCGACCCCGACAGCGAAGACCGCCAAGGCGTCGGGGCGATCATGCGCGATCTCAACCGCTTGACCGGCTGGATCGACACCCGCAAGATCCAGTGCGCACGTCGCATCAACGCCCTCGCTGCCGAAGGCCGGTCCGAGCCGGCGACGTCGGTGCTGCTCGACGAATCACGGCACTCCGCAGCCGAGGCCAAGGCGATCGAGGAACGCGAGCGCGTCTGCTCCAACTACCCCGGCATGCAGGACGCGCTCACCTCGGGAGCGATCTCCGGCAACCACCTCGACAGTCTGGGGAAGCTCACCCGCAACCTGTCCGACCGCGAGCGCTGCGACCTCCAGGCCCGCTCCGACGAGCTGGTCGGTTCAGCAGCCGGGAACTGGGTGTCGGAGTTCGAACGCCAGACCAAGCAACTCATCAACGAGATCCGGGCCGAGCACGCCAGCGACGCAGCTCCTGGGGTCGATCCGGCAGTTGCGGTGCTCGACCGTCAACGCGCCGAGTCGCGCATGTCGCGCTGGGTCGAGGACGGCACCGGCATGTGCTGCACGATGATCAAGCTCGACCCGCTGCGCGACGCCAGCCTGCATGCCGCCGTCGACGCCCACCTGGCGGGCCTGCGACAGGACCCTGCCAACGCTGACCGCCCGTTCGACCAACTCCGGGTCGAGGCCGTGATCGCCGCCGTGTCGGCGCAGCCATCAGGCCTCCGCATCCCGGAAGTCGTCGTGCACGTCGACGCCCGCACGATTTGCAACGGTCGCCACGCCGACACGCTCTGCGAAACCGTCGACGGCGTCGAGGTGCCGGCCACGACGGTGCAGCGCCTGTGCTGTGAAGCGGTCGTCCAGGCCGTGGTCGTCAACCCCGACGGCAGCTTCGACCGGCTGTGTGCCGAGCAGCGCACCGCCGGCCGCGCCCAGCGCCGAGCGCTGGCGGCGATGTACGCCACGTGCGCTCACCCGCACTGCCAGGTCGCCTTCTCGAACTGCCGCATCCACCACGTCACGTGGTTCACGCGCGGCGGCAAAACGGTGATCGACAATTTGCTGCCCGTCTGCGAGCGGCACCATCACCTCGTCCACGAAGGCGGGTGGAACCTGTCGATGCGTGCCGATCGCACCGTGACCTGGATCCGACCCGACGGCACCGTCTGGCACACCGGCAACTCGATCAATCGCCAGTCAGGCCGGACGGCCGAGTTCCACTGCGATCGACCACCCAGCCGGCCACCAGCGGCGACGGGTCCACCCGGCGGACGCCAACCGGCGCCGCCGGTCTGGCAGCCAGCCACCTGGCAGCAGACCACGCTCTGCTGACCGAGCGGCCACCACTCCCCCGACAACCGAGACCCTGGTACGCCACCCGACCCGGTGGCGTACCAGCGCGTCGACGGAACATCCCTGGTCTTCGCCGTGCTGCAATCGTGGGCTGGACGCCACGGGTCCGATGCGAGCCGCACTGCAGTTGGCGTGGGAATCGTTCGAAGCAGGCAGCCACGGCATCGCACTGATCGCCACACCGGGAGCGGTGAGTGCTCGCCACAGGCCGCAACCGGATTCTCGATTCGGAGCCCGGCCCGACGTGCTGTCAGACATCTCGCTCGCCTCTGCCGAGCTGAACCACGTGCAGTGTCCACGACGCACCAGCCGTGCGGCCAGTGTCCCGGTGCGATCCGGCTCAGGTCGGTGCGATCGCTTCCTGTACGGACGGCCGACCCGCCGTTCCGCGGCGTCGAGCGGATCGCCGACGTCAACTCGTTGATCGCCAGCGATTGGCCGACGATCGTCGAAGTCGAGGTCAGCCAGTGGACCGCACTTGCGCTGCTGCTCCCCACCCACGTCGGCGAGTTCTGGGGGCCTCGTTGCCGGCCTGGGGCACCGCCCTGCCAAGCCTGACGGAGTTGGCGAGATCGCTCGCCATTTCAGGCGACCTGATCGATCTCGCCACCGAAGTCGACGAGGTCGTCGACGCGTACAAGCTGCTGGCGAACCGTCTCCAGCCGTGTCTCGGCGAGATCGCGACCCTGCAACGCCAGCGCTGAGCCGACGGCCGGCCTTTCACCGACATGTCGAGCGTCGCGGCGCTCGCTGTATCGCGGAGCCCGAAGATCGCCCGCCGGCGCGCGACCGCCACGGCAATGGTCGGATCGGGCGAGCCGCGTTCTCGTTGGCGCTGGCTGACTCAGTACCACATGTCGGGCATCGAGGCGCATTTGGCATCGATGTAGTCCCGCAACGCTTCGTCGATCGACGAATCCAGCGGTGGCGCCTCGTAGTCGGCGAGTGCTTTGGCGACCTGGGCGGCAGCGCGTTCCTCGGTCCGGCTCTCGCCGTCGTCGCGCCACTGCTCGAAGCTGTTGTTGTCGGCGGTCGGGCTGTCGTAGAACGCCGTCTCGTAGTGGCGCAGCGTGTGCTGGGCACCGAAGAAGTGTTTGCCCGGCCCCACCTCGTGGAAGCCGTCGATGGCGAACTCGTCCGGGTCCAGCGACACGCCTTCCAGCCAGCGGTGCAGCGCCCCGCAGAAGTCGGCGTCCATCATGAACTTCTCGTAGCCCATCGCCAGCCCACCCTCCAGCCACCCGGCCGAGTGCAGCAGGAAGTTCGTGCCGCACAGGATCGCCGACATCATCGACATCGTCGACTCCGCCATCGCCTGCCCGTCGGCGATCTTCGACGACGTGAACGCCCCGGCGCAACGCAACGGCAACCCGACTCGGCGCGCCAGCTGCCCGACGACCAGCGAACCGATCGCCGGCTCGGGTGTGCCGAACGTCGGTGAACCCGACCGCAGCGCCATCGACGACAGGAAGTTGCCGTAGATCACCGGAGCACCCGGCCGCACGAGTTGGCTGAGGGCGACGCCCACCAGTGTCTCGGCGTGGGCCTGGGCGATGTCGCCCGCCAGCGTGACCGGCCCCATCGCCCCACCCAGGATGAACGGCACGATCACCGACCCTTGGTTGGCCTCGGCGTAGGCCCGGATCGCGCCGGTCATGGCGTTGTCCCACACCAGCGGCGAGTTGACGTTGACGTTGCCCATGATCACGCAGTGCTCGTCGACGTACGACTCGCCGAACACGATCCGCGCCATGTCGACCGAGTCGCGAGCGCGCTGCGGGATCGTGACCGACCCGAGGAAGGCCTGGTCGTTGTACTTGACGTGGCTGTACACCATCTCGTAGTGGCGCTTGTTGACGGGCACGTCGACCGGCTCGCAGATCGTGCCGCCCGAGTGGTGCAGCCACGGCGACATGTGGGTGAGCTTGACGAAGTTGCGGAAGTCCTCGATCGAGGCGTAGCGCCGACCGCCCGCCAGATCGCGCACGAACGGCGACCCGTAGGCCGGCGCCATCACCACGTTGTCGCCACCGATCTCGACCGACTTGGCCGGGTTGCGGGCGTGCTGGGTGAACTGGCGCGGCGCCGTCTTGACCAGCTCGCGGACGTGTCCCGGCTCGAACCGAACCCGCGTCCCCTCGACCTTGGCGCCGGCCTGCCGGAACAGGTCGCGGTCCTGGTCCTCGTTGATGTCGATCCCAACCTCGGCCAACAGCTGGTCGGCCTTGCTCTCGACCAACGCCAGGCCGTCCTCGGTGAGCAGATCGTACGGGCGGACCTTGCGGCGGATGAACGCCGGACCGGTCGGGCCGGAGTGCAGACCCGTGCGTTCCTCCACTCTCGATGCTCGGCCCCCGGTGCGTCGCGTCATGATTCCCCCTCGGTTGTCGGCGTGCGCGTGTTCGGTGTGCGGCTCAGCCCATCACGGTGCCGCTGGTCTCGCTGCGCTGCCGTTTGCGGCTGAACGCCCCGAGGTTGATCGTCTCGCCCGTGAACGCGCCCCGGAACTGGACCGGGTCGGCGTCGTGATCGTGCCCGCTCATCGTGGCGGTCACGATGTCGCGCAGGTATTGCCCGGCGATCGGGGCGTTCTTGAACTGGTTGCCGCTCGTACCGCACGCCATGAAGAACCCGTACAGGTTGGAACGGTCGTAGATCGGCACCCAGTCGTCGCTGGCGTCGTACAGCGCCGCCAACCCGGTCGGGGCGTTGGGGATCCCGAACTCGGGAACCCGGCGCGCCACCCGCATCATGTAGGTCTCCCAGACCTCCACGGTCGGGAACTCCGAGTTGTCGTCGGGATCGTCGTACCAGTGCATCTCGTCGCACTCGGGTTCCGCGCCGCCGATCAGCAGCATCCCACCAGGTTGCGGACGGAAGTACTGGCCGACGTCGAGGTCGCTGAGGAACGGTGCCCCGTCCTCCAACCGCAAGCCGGGAGGCGCCGGGGCAACGAACACCTCCTGGCGCAACGGGCGGTGGCCGATCGTCATGTCGCCCGTCACGCCCGCCATCCGGTTGATGATCCCCGAATGCGGGCCGCCGACGTTGACGACCACCGGCGCCTCGATCACGGTGCCGTCGGCCAGCGTGACACCGGCCACCGCGTCACCGTCGGCGGTGCGGTCGATCGAGGCCACCTCGGTCCGGAACCGGAACTCGGCGCCGTGCTGACGGGCAGCGTGAGCCAGGTTCTTGGCCGACAGCATCGGGTCGTCCATGAACCCGCACTTGGCGTTGTAGATCGCCGACAACTCACCCACCGGGTCGTCGCCGAAGGCCGGGTCGTCGATCCGCTTGGGCGGGTAGTACTTGCCGGTGTCGAGCGACGGGAAGCGCTGCCGCAGCGTGGCGGCGTCGAGCACCTCGTACTCGATCCCGAACACGTCCCACCACGGCAGGATCGCCGTACCGTCGTAGCCGGTGGTCTGCAGGATCAGGTTCGGGGCCTCGATGAAGCGGGCCATCCCGTCGGGGTCGACGCACCCCAAATGCGCCTCCCAGTCGAACCACATCTGGGCCGCCTCCCAGGCGGTCAGGATCGAATCACGCGTGGAGTACGAGTAGCGGATGATCGACGACGACGCACTCGTGGAACCGGCGCCGGCGCCGGCGCCCTTGTCGACCACGACCACCGTCGAACCGCTGCGCGCCAGCTCGAGCGCGATCGACGATCCGATCACGCCCGCCCCGATCACGATCGCGTCGTATCGGTCGGTCATGCCGCGCTGCGCTCCATGATCGCTTCCTGCCACTTGCGGGTGTCCTCCACGGCGTTGAAGGTGAAGCTGTGAAGCGCCTCGATCCCCAGCCGGTCGGCCTGGTCGGCGAACGCCACCACCATGTCGGTCGGGTCGTAACCGCCGGGCGACATGAGCTGCATCACCGTCGAGCGGTTCTTAGCGAGGAAGCGCATCGAGGCGCCGATCCCGAGCCGGGTCCCCATCGTCATCAGGCGCGCCCGGTCCACGACGCCCGGGACGCCGAGCCGGACGGGCAGCGTGATCCCGGCAGCCCGCTGGGCCTCCAACCACGATTGGATCTTCGGTTCGTCGAAGCACATCTGGGTCGACACCCAACCGCTCACTCCGTGCTCGGCGAGCAGTGCCTGCTTGGCGTGGATCTGCTCGGTGATCACGGCCTCGTCGATCAGGGCGTGCCCGTCGGGATATCCCGCGATCCCGATCCGCTCCACGCCAGGGCCGGCGGCCAGGAAGTCGGCGATGAACGGCAGCGCCCCCTCGTACGGCCCGGCCGGCACCGGGGCGTCGCCGGCGATGATGAACACGTCGCTCAGACCGTGCTCACGCGTCCATGCCGCCAGCTCGGCTGCGTGCTCGGGGCCCTCCACGAGGCGAGCGGCGAAGTGCGGAATCGCGGCGAAACCCTGCTCCAGCAGTCGCACCGTGTACTCCTGGGTGGCGGCGATCCCTTTCGCCGGCGAGCACGTGACCGACACATGGGCGCCGGGCGGCAAGGCCTCGATCGCTGCCTCGATCGACTTCATCGGCACGATCTCGTAGTGCAGGTTGGACACGAGGTCGCGCATCGCCGGCGACGACACCGGGTCGGCGGGCTTGCCGCCCAGGAGCTTCTTCAGGTACGAGAACATGACGGGCCTTTCGAGACGGGTCAGGCGAATGCGTCGGGGAGTACGGCTTTGCGGCGATCGATGTAGTCGAGCATCTCGGCGTCGATCGCGTCGTCGAGCGGCGGCGGCTCGTAGGCGGCCAGCTGCTCTTTCCAGATCTTGTTGGCGCGCTGGGCGGCGTCGAGACCGCCCTCCTCGGACCACTGCTCGTACGAGGCGTTGTCGGCCGTGTTCGAACGGTAGAAGGCGTTCTCGAAGTTGGCCAACGTGTGGGCCGTGCCGAGGAAGTGGTTGCCGGGCGGATTCTCTCGGATCGCGTCGAGCGCCTGGCCGTTCTCGCTCATGTCGAGGCCCTTCACGAACGTCGACATGGCACCCAGCTGGTCGCAGTCGAGCACGAACTTCTCGTAGCCGATCGCCAACCCGCCCTCCAGCCATCCGGCGGCGTGGAGCACGAAGTTCACGCCGCCCAACACGGTCGGTTGCAGCGTGGCCGCCGACTCGTAGGCGGCCTGGGCGTCGGGGAGCTTGGACGCACACAACGAACCACCGGAACGGAACGGCACACCCAGCCGCCGCGCCAGCGCGGCCACCGTGTACAGCACGATCGCCGGCTCCGGCGTGCCGAACGTGGGGGCGCCGGTCTGCATCGAGATCGAGCTGGCGAACGACCCGAAGATCACCGGAGCGCCGGGCCGCACGAGCTGCGTGAACGCCATACCGGCCAGCGACTCGGCCAGCGTCTGGGCGGCGACGCCGGCCGACGTGGCGGGCGCCATCGCCCCGGCCAGGATGAACGGGGTGATGATCGTGGCCTGATTGGCAGCCGCGTAGACCTCGGCCGACTCCAGCATCGTCGCGTCCCACACGAGCGGCGAGGAGGCGTTGATCAGGCTGGTGAGGACCGTGCGGTCCTGCAGGTCGCCGCCGAACGCGATCCGTGCCAACTCGACCGAGTCGGCCGCCCGCTCACCGGCTGTCACCGAGCCCATCAGGGGCTTGTCGCTGTACTTGAGGTGGCTGTACACCATGTCGAGGTGGCGCTTGCTGACCGGCACGTCGACCGGCTCGCAGACCGTGCCACCGCTGTGGTGCAGATAGGGCGAGGAGTAGGTCAGCTTCACGAAGTTCTGGAAGTCGGCCAGGGTTGCGTAACGCCGCCCGTTGTCGAGGTCGTGCACGAACGGCGATCCGTAGTTCGGCGCGAACACGGTGGCGTCGCCGCCGATCTGGACATTGCGGGCGGGGTTGCGGCCGTGCTGGATGTAGGTCGACGGGGCCGAGCCCTGCACGATCTGGCGCGCCATGCCACGCGGGAACCGCACCCGGGTGCCCGTGACGTCGGCACCGGCATCACGGAAGCGTTCGATCGCCGAGGGATAGTCGCGGATCTCGACGCCGACCTCTTCGAGGATCGTGTCGGCGTTGTACTCGAGCAGTTCGAGCCCTTCGTCCGACACGATCTCGTAGGGCTTCATGGTGCGCGTCAGGAACGCCTCGGCGGCGGCCACCCCGGCGGCGCGCATGGCGCGACGGCCATCGCGGCCGCCACTGCGACGGCCGTGGCGATCGGGTGCTGGTTCGACGGTGGGTTCGGTCTCGCTCATGTGGTTGTCTCCTGTCGATTGCGGCGGCGGCGGCCGCGCCCTGATCCATCGTTGCGTTCGGCACGCTCCGGCAACGTGACGAGCTGTGCCAGATGCGGGGTCGGGGTGGTGGCGTGCGGGAACGCCATCGCCCCCACGAAGAGTTCCTGGAACGCCGGCTCCGTCGCCGTCTCGATCTTGACGACGTCACGTGCGGCGCGCTCCATCTCGGAGCGCAGCGTGCGTGACAGCAGCGCCTGCACGGCACCGGTACCGGCCGCGTTGCCCACGGCGCGCACGCCGTCGAGCGGGCAGTCCGGCACCAGGCCGAGCACCAGCGCGTGGAGCGGGTCGATGTGGGCGCCGAACGCCCCCGCCAGACGGATATCGGTCACGGTCGGGTTACCGGCATGCCCGATCAGCAGGTCGATGCCGGCCCGCAGTGCCGCCTTGGCGAGCTGGATCGCCCGCACGTCGTTCTGGGTGATCGCCACACGGTGTTGCTCATCGAGCGCGTCGCCCCACAGCACGTAGGCGAAGGTGCGCCCGTCCGACACGATCCGCGGGCTGCGATCGGCGAGCGAACCCTGGACCACGCCGTCCTGGTCGATGATGCCGGCCAGGTACATCTCGGCGACCACGTCGATGATCCCCGAACCGCAGATGCCGGTGACGTGATCGGGCTCGGAACTCCACCCCTCTGACCCGATCACCTTGAGGCTCGGTTCCAGCGTGTGCGGGTCGATCCGGACCCCTTCGATCGCCCCCGCCGTGGCGCGTTGGCCGCTGCTGATCTGGGCACCCTCGAACGCCGGCCCGGTCGGGCTGGACGCCGCGTACTGGCGGTCGGCGCATCCGAGCACGATCTCGGCGTTGGTCCCGACGTCGACCAACAACTGCCAGTCCTCGCCCCGGTGCGGACCCTCGGCGAGGATCGCCGCCGTCGTGTCGGCCCCCACGTGCCCGGCGATGCACGGCCCGACGTAGACGCGTGCGTTGGGCAGCGAGAGGCCGAGGTCGTGGGCGTCGGTGATCACCGGCGTGTTGACGGCGAGCGTGAACGGCGCCTGCCCGAGCGGCGTGGGGTCGATGCCCAACACGATGTGATGCATGATCGGATTCCCCACCAGCACCACCTCGAGCACCAACGACGCCGCCTCAACCGTGTCAGCAACAACGACATTCTTTGTCGTCTGTGCTGACACGGTGGACAGCAGCTCCTGGATGAGTTCGTCGAGCGCGGTCCGGACCGCTTCGGTGAGTTGGCGGTCGCCGCCCGGGTTCATCATCACGTAGGAGACCCGGCTCATGAGGTCTTCGCCGAACCGGATCTGCGGGTTCATACGCCCGGCGCTCGCCACCACCTCACCCGACGTGAGGTCGCACAGGTGGGCTGCGATCGTGGTCGAGCCGATGTCGACGGCGACGCCGTACACGGCATCCACGAAACCCGGCCAGATCGCAGCCAGCGCGCCCGACTCGTCGATCGCCACCGTGACCCGCCCTCCGTCGCGATCGAGCGCCGGCTGCATCCGAGCCAGCATCCGGAACGGAGCCGTCAGATTCCCGAGAACGGCCTGATCACCGTGTTGATCACGGAGCGCCCGACCGATCGCGCCGAGTGCGGTGAGATCGTCGCCAGGGTCGCCGAGTTCCATCTTTGGAACCACGATGTAGCGCAGCGCGAACGATGCATCGACGGTGATCGGCGCGAGGTCGAGATCCTTGCGCACCACTTGCCGGTGGCGCTGGCTCGAAGCCGGGACGTCGACCACCACGTCACCGCAGATCGTCGCCGCGCACCCGAGCCGGTGCCCGGGCAGCATGGACCGCTTCCCGTGATAGCCGGTTTCGGTCGTGGTGACCGGGCCGAGCGCGTCGGGCCCCACATCGATGCCCCACTTGGCGAACGAGCCGATCCCGGGCAGCACCTGACAGCGCCCACAGATCCCTCGTCCGGCGCACACGGTGTCGAGATCGGCGCCGAGCAGGCGCGCCGCCTCGAGCACGGTGGTGCCGTGCTCGACCTCGCCGCCCAGACCCGACGGCGTGAAGACGATCGTGTGCGCCGTCACGTCAGACTCAGTCGCGACGACGGCGACGACCCTCGCGGGCGCCGCGTGCCCCTTCGCCCGCCGGCGCGTTCGGGTCGCGATTGGCACGGATCCAGGCGGCGCAGTTCTCGTCGGTGCCCATCAGCACGTCGGCGGCCATCACGGCCGCCTTGACCTCGGCGTGGAGCGGGTTCATGATCGCCGACGTCATGCCGGCGCCGATCGCCATCGACAGGAAGGTGCCCGTCACCGTGTGGCGGTTGGGCAGACCGAACGACACGTTCGACGCCCCACACGTGGTGTTGACCTTGAGCTCGTCGCGCAGGCGCCGGATCAGTGTGAACGCCTGTTGCCCGGCCTGGCCGAGGGCACCGATCGGCATCACCAGCGGGTCGACCACGATGTCGGAGGCGGGGATCCCGTAGTCCGCAGCGCGACGCACGATCTTCTGAGCGACCGCGAACCGCACGTCGGGATCCATCGAGATGCCGGTCTCGTCGTTCGAGATCGCCACCACGGCGGCGCCGTACTTGGCGACCAGCGGCAGCACCCGCTCCATCTGTTCGTCCTCACCGGTGACCGAGTTGACCAGCGGCTTGCCCTGATAGACCGCCAGGCCGGCCTCGAGCGCCTCGACGATCGAGGAGTCGATCGACAACGGGACGTCGGTGAGGCTCTGCACGAGTGCGACGGCGCGAGCGAGCAACGCCGGTTCGTCGGCGAGCGGGATCCCGGCGTTGACGTCGAGCATGTGGGCGCCGGCCTCGACCTGGGCGATGGCGTCGGCCTCGACTCGGCTGAAGTCGCCGTTCTTCATCTCCTCGGCCAACAACTTGCGGCCGGTCGGGTTGATCCGTTCGCCGATCATCACGAACGGGCGACCGAAGCCGAGCACCACCTCGCGTGTGGCCGAACTCACGATCGTGTCAGTCATTGGACCCCTCGGTTCCTGGTCGCTCGTCGGTTCCTGGTTGCTCGTCGCTTCCCGGTTGCTCGTCTTCGAGTTCTTCGAGCGCCAGCAGTTCGGCGCGATCGATCGTGGCGCTCATCACCTCGTCGGTCAGATCGGCGACGAGCCCCCCGACGTAGGCGAGCTTGCCGAGGTACACCTTGGTGTACTCGGCGTCGAGCGCCAGCGCTTGGGCTTCGGCGGCAGCGACATGGGAGCCGTCGTCGCACCCGACGCTCTCGCGGCGCCACTGGGCGATGTCCTCTTCGGCGGTGTAGATCCCGGCCTTGCGCTTGGCACGGTCGACGGCGCGCTGGAACTTGGCCGGCAGCAGCACCTGGTGCCGTTCACGCCCGGACTGCCCGTTGACCTGGGCGGGGATGTCGCGCCAGTAGATGGTGACGACCTCGGAACCTCGCGATGGGCGCGGCATCACGCCACCTCCTGATGTGGGCGGAGTGCAATCGACACCGCTGTTTCGAACGGTTGCCGGGCAACGTGGATGTGTTCGAACCGGAGACCCAGCGCCTCGGCGGCCCGCTGCCCGGCGGCGAGCACCGATGGCTCGTCGCTCTGCGAGAGCAACACCAGTCGCGTGTAGTTCCCGAAGTACATGTCGCGCAGCTGCGGATGACGATCGAGCCCGAGCGAACCCCACACCAGCGCGTCGAAATGCTTCGCCAGGAAATCCGTCAGATAGAAGGTGCCGGGTTCGGTGTCGTGCAGCTCGGCGAACAGGGCCGAACCGGCGAAGAACTCGTAGCAGTGATCACCCTCGAGTCGCGTGGCGCGGTCACCCAGTTCCGACACGAGCATGTCGAGATGCCCGCCCGTGCCACAGTCGCCGTACCCGAACACGATCTGGCGCCGGCCGTCGTCGTCGACAGCCAACTGCTCGCGCATCGCCGGCACGATCCGTTCCGGGCGGCTGTGGTGCGGTGCCGGGAGGTAGCGCACCTCCACGTCGTCGGCCGCACCGAGTTGGCCGAGCACGGCCCGCAGGTCGCTGGCCAAGGCGCCACAGGCGATCACCAGCGGGCGCACGGAGTCAGTCCTTGACCGACGGTCCCGGGGGCTCGGCGGTGCGCAACCGGCGAGCAGCGACGAGCTCCTTGGCGGTCTCGGCGGCCACCGCCGCGTCGCGGCAGTAGGCGTCGGCTCCGACGGCCTGACCGAACTCCTCGTTGAGCGGGGCGCCACCGACGAGCACGATGTACTTGTCGCGCAGCTGCTTGGCGTCGAGCGTGTCGATCACGACCTTCATGTAGGGCATGGTCGTGGTCAGCAGCGCCGACATGCCGAGGATGTCGGGCTGATGCTCTTCCAGTGCGGCGAGGTACTTGTCGACGTCGCAGTTGATCCCGAGGTCGATCACCTCGAAGCCGGCGCCTTCCATCATCATCGCCGTCAGGTTCTTGCCGATGTCGTGGATGTCACCCTTGACGGTGCCGATCACGATCTTGCCGATCGGTTCGGCACCGGTCTCGGCCAGCAGCGGACGCAGGATCTCCATCCCGGCCTTCATCGCGTTGGCAGCCAGCAGCACTTCGGGGACGAACAGAATGCCGTCGCGGAAGTCGATCCCGACGATCCGCATGCCCTCGACCAGCGCCTCGTTCAGCACACGGTCCGGGCTCCACTTGCGGTCGAGCAGGATGGTGGTGCCTTCCAAGATCTCTTCGGCGAGGCCGTCGTAGAGATCGTCGTGCATCTGTTGTACGAGCTCGTCATCCGGCAGTGTCGCCAGATCCAGATCGTCGTCGCTCACTTCGCCTCCCTGGCGCTCGAACCTTCGATCGCGGGATCGTCACAGTGGCCCACGATGCGGAACAGCTCCGCATCGTGGAACGATATCACGCGAGTCGGTCCCCGATCCTCTCGGCCGCCACGCGCACCATGGCGGCGATCTCGTCGGGGTCGCGTTCGCCGGGAAAGCGATACGACGGCCCGTGGGCGTGCACCGCTGCGACCGTCGCCCCGCCGGCCCCTCGGACGGCGGCGGCAACCGAGTTGATGCCCTCGGCGAACTCCTCGTACACCCATTCCACCCCGGCCGCCGCCACGCGGTCCAGCCGGCGCCGCAACTCGTCGGCGTCGGTGATCGAGTGCTCGGTGTTGGCGGTCAACGGTTTGGCCAGGTAGCGATCGCGCACGGAACGCGGTTCGGCCGCCAGCAGCACCAGCCCGGACGGAACCACGTGGAGCGGGATCCGCTCCCCCGTCCAGTCGCGCACCTGCACGGCGTGATCGGTGTCGACCTGATCGATGTAGTACACCTCTTGACGGTCGAGCACCGACAGGCCGGTTGCCTCGTCGAGCTGGTTCGACAGCTCGACGAGGTGTGGACGCGCCAACAGCAGCAGATTCGTGCCCGGCCGGGCACTCCCGGCCAACTCCCCCAAGGCGGCTCCGATCTGGTACTCCCCGCCGCTGTCGAGCTGCTCGACGGCACCGAGTTCCTGGAGCGTGGCCAGCAGCCGCGACACCGTGCTCTTTGGGAGATCGACGCGCTCGGCGATGTCGGTCACGCCGGCCGGGCCGCCGGAGAGGCATCGCAACACAGCGAACGCGCGCTCCACCGACTGCACCGAACCCATCGCGGCAGTGTTCCACATCGTGGAACCGAACCACAACCGGCGTGCTCTACGATCCGACCCGTGAGTGCCGACCAGGATGCGATCGACCGCCCTGCGCTGCCCGACATCTCGACATCGATCTCGCGGCCGATCTCGGGGTCGCTGGTGTGGGCGACGTGGGCGCTGTTCGCCGGGCTGGCGTTGATGCTGATCGGCGGCGGGATGGTCGCCACCGTGATGGGCGTTCGGGCCGAACTCGACCACTTCGCCACGATCCAGATCGGTGCGATCAGCGCCGCCTACTACGCCGGGTTCCTGGTCGGTTCACGCATCACCCTGTTCCAGCTCGGCAACGTCGGCCACATCCGCGTCTACTCGGCCCTCGCCTCGGTGCTGGCGGCCTCGATCGTCGCCGCCGGTCTGCTGCCCAATCCGTGGGTGTGGATCGGTCTGCGGTTCGTGGGCGGCGCCTGCCTGGCGGGCCAGTACGTGGTCGCCGAGTCGTGGATCAACGAACTCGCCACGAACGAGAACCGCGGTCGCCTGCTGTCGTTCTACAACGTCACGACGGTGGTCGCCTACGGAGCCGGTCAGCTGTGGTTCACCCGGCTCGATCCGACGGCGATCACCGGGTTCGCGATCGCGGCGATCCTGATCTCGCTCGCGGTCGCACCGGTGGCGCTGTCGGAGGATGCCTCACCGCCGCCCACCGAGACGCCGCGGTCGATGTCGCTGCGGGAGCTGATGGGGATCGCCCCGACCGGATTGGTCGCCTGCTCGTTGACCGGCGTCGCCCACGGTTCGTTCCTCGGCCTGGGCGCCGTCTACGCCACGCGGTCGGGCCTGTCGCTGAGCGAGATCGGCTTGTTCGTGGCGGTGCCCACGATCGGCGTGCTGCTGATGACGATCCCGATCTCGGCCGCATCCGACGACATCGACCGCCGGGCAGTCGGGGCATTGGCGGCGATGACCGCCGCGTGCGCAGCGGGCGGGTTGCTCCTGGTCTCGCCCAACTCCTGGCCCGGCCTGGCGTGTGTGACGGTGATCGGCGGCACCACCTACCCGCTCTACTCGATCGCCGGTGCCTACACCAACGACTGGATCTCGTCCGACCAGCTCACCGCTGCCGCCAGCAAGTTGGTGATGATGTACGGCGCAGGAGCGATGGTCGGCCCGCTGCTGGGATCGGTCGTGATGCGCTTCGCCGGCGCCGACGGGTACGTGTGGATGGCGATCGTGAGCCATGCCGTGATCGCCTTGTTCCTGCTCGTGCGAATGGCCCAGTACCGGTCGCCCCTGCGCGCCAAGCCGTGGAACGAGGTGGCGTTGGCTGGCCGGGTGTTCTACATCCCCGCCACCGTGGTCGGCATGGGTCGCCGCGTGCGCGATCGCCAGCGGGTTCCGCCCGAATAGTCAGGAACTCCGGGCGCCCACGAGGTGCTGGGCGACCATCAGGTCGAGGTGGCCACCACCCGCATTCTCGAACAGCGTGATCTCGTGCGCGTCGCTGCGACCACGGTGCCGCCCGCTGCACAACTCGTAGAGGTCGGCCCTGATGTCGTCGACCGAGATCACACCCGACCGGATCGGGATCACGAGGTCGCCGCTCTCGTGCACCGACGCCAACCGCGAGTCGACGAAGATCGACGCCCGCCGCACCACGGCGTCGTCGACTTCGCGGTGGTCAGGCAGGTAGGCGCCGACGCAGTCCACATGGGTTCCCGGTCGCACCAGATCCCCACGGATCAGTGGGTGCTCCGACATCGTGGCGGTGCAGATCACGTCGGCCTCGGCAACCGCCGCGTCGAGGTCGGCGACGCGCTCGTCGGCGATGCCGGCCGACACCAGCGCCTCGGCCTTGGCCGTGGTCCGGTTCCAGATCAGGACGCGGTCGATCGACGGACGCACCGCGCGGTGGGCGGCGATCAGGTGCCGCGCCAGCCCGCCGGCACCCACCATCAACAAGGTCCGGGCGTCGGGACGCGAGAGCAACCGCGACCCGAGCGCCGAATCGGCCGCCGTCTTGCGGTACGTCAGCTCGGTCCCGTCGATCAGTGCCAGCGGGCGACCGTCGGTGCCGTCGAACACCACGACGACCGCTTGCACCGACGGCAGGCCGGTGGCGACCGGGTTCCCCGGAAAGATCGACACCAGTTTGGTGGCGATCGCCTCCCCCGGCTGCCAGGCCGGCAGCGCCATGAATCCCTGGTCACTCTCGCTCGGGCCGTACACGATCCGCTCGACCAACGCCGGGGGGCGGAGGTGCCCTGCATGGAGCGCATCGACCAGCTCGAGATAGCCGCCCGAGCGGGCCACCTCGTCGGCGTCGATGATCGCCATGTCGCCGAGTCCCGCCATCTGCGATCCTCAGCGTCCGGCCGAGACGGCCTGCTCGACCGGGTCGTACAACTCCGACGCCAGCTGTGCCCCGAGCGTGCTCGTGGCCTCGATCACGAGGTAGGCGCCGTAGCCGTCGGCGAGGTCGAGCCACGGCACGCTGCCGTAGGCCCCTGCGTCGCTGACCCGTCCCGTCTCGCGGTCGACCCACCATCCCATCCCGTACCCGGATCCGGTGAAGGTCGAGCCGCCGTACACCGTGCCGATCCGGTCGGCGTGCATCAGATCGATCGCCGACTGCGACAGCACCCGCTCGCCGCCGCACGTCCCGCCCCGCAGGTGCATCAGGAGCAGGGATGCGTAATCGCGCGGGTCGGTGTACATCCCACCCTCCATGTTGGGGTTGTCGGTGGGCTGCAGCACAGACGGGTCGTCGTCGAACTCGAACGGGTACGAGAAGCCGCTCGGGAGCTGGGTGAACTGGTTGTTGTACGCCAGCGAGTCGAGATCGCACGGTCCGGTGTAGATCTGGTCGAGCAGCTCGGCCCAGCTGCGCCCCGACACCGCCTCGGCGACCGCTCCCGCGACCTGCCACTGTGCCCCGCCGTATCGGAAGACGGTGTCGGGAGGCTGGATGTCGGCGTCGTCGTCCGGTGTCGACACGATCGTCTCGCCGCAGGCCTGCAACGTCCCCACCGCCAGGAACTGGCAGATGTACGGGCCGTACGACGGATCGTCGATCAGACCCACCAGACCTGAACTGTTGGAGAGCAGTTGGGCGACGGTGATCTCGTCGTTGCCGACACCCGCTGCCCAGTCGACGGAGTCGGCGATCGGCGCATCGATGTCGAGCAGGCCGTCGTCCTGCAACCGCAGCAACACGCCGGCGGTGACCATCTTCGACGACGACGCCACGAGCGAGATCCGGTCCGGGCCGAACTCACCCCAGTACTGCTCCCCGATCACACCCAGATCGCGATCGACGATCACCAGTCCGGCCCCGTTCAGATCGTGCCCGTCGACGAACTCCTGGACGATCGGGTCGATCACCGAGAAGTCGAACGCGGCAATCGCGGGCTCGGTCGACGGCGGGGTGGTGGGCGCGGCAGTGGACGGGGCCGCCGAAACCGCCGGCACAGTGGCCGACTCGGTGGTCGGGTCGGTGGTCGGCGGCGTCGAGGCGATCGGCGCGATGGTCGAGGACTCAGTGGTCGCGGGTGGTGCCACGGCGATCTGGGCAACGGTGCCCGACGACGAGTCGTCACCAGCCGAACAGGCAGCCACCAGCGATGCGACCACCATCACGCAGATGGATCGGACCGACCGTGGCGACAGGGTGCGCATCAGGTGAGGATACGAACCGAGCCCCGGATCGCCTGTTCAGCCCTCGATCGCGCCCAGCATCCGGGCTGCGGCCAGGGTGTTCTCGAGCAGGCAGCCGATCGTCATCGGGCCCGTGCCGCCCGGCATCGGGGTAATCGCGCCGGCGACCGCCTGGACGGCGTCGAAGTCGACGTCGCCGACGATCCCGGACTCGCTGCGCGACACGCCGACGTCGAGCACTGCGGCGCCGGGCTTGACGTGCTCGGCGGTGATCATCCGGGCCTGACCGGCGGCGGCGACGATGATGTCGGCCTCGCGGCACACGCCGACGAGATCCTTGGTGCGCGAGTGCGCCAGCGTCACCGTGGCGTCGCAGCCCTTGCGGCCGAGCAGCAGCACCTGCGGCAACCCGACCAGCGTGGATCGACCGACCACGACGGCGCGCTTGCCCGAGGTCTCGACGCCGTAGCGCTCGAGCAGGCGCATCACGCCGAGCGGGGTGCACGGCACGTGCCCCGGCAGGTCGCGCACGAGTCGCCCCATCGAGCGCTCCGTGAGCCCATCGACGTCCTTCTCCGGCGGGAGCAGTGCCAACACCGGTTCCGGGTCGAGCCCGGCCGGCAGCGGGAGTTGGACGAGGATGCCGTGCACAGCCGGATCGGCAACCAGCTCGGCGACGGCAGCCTCGACCTCGGCCTGGGTGGCGGTCTCGGGCAGTTCGACGCCCTTCGACACCATCCCGGCCTCCTCGGCCTTCTTGTGCTTCATCCGCACATAGATCTGCGACGGCTTGTCGCCACCGACCAGCACGGTGGCCAGACACACCGCCGGATTCCCGAGGGCGTCGATCTCGGCCCGCAGTCGCACCACGGTCTCGTCGCGCAAACGGTTGCCGTCCATCAGGATCGCCCCGCCGGGCGTGCGCTCGAACTCGCCGGTCACGACAGCCCCACGATCTGGCCCTGGTCGTCGAAGTCGATGATCGACGCCGCCGGCTTGGTGCCGAGCCCGGGCATCGTGCGCATCTCGCCGCAGATCGGGTACACGAAGCCGGCGCCGACCGATGCCCGCGCCTCACGAATGGTGAGCGTGTGCCCGGTCGGGGCGCCCTTCAGCGAGGCGTCGCCGGAGATCGACAGGTGGGTCTTGGCGATGCACACCGGCAGGTTGCCGAACCCGTTGTCCTCGTAGTTCTTGAGCTGCTTGTTGGCAGCCGCCGTGTACTCGACCCGCTCGGCGCCGTAGATCGTGGTGGCGACCTTCTCGATCTTCTGCTTGAGCGTGTCGCTGCTCTCGTAGAGGAAGTGGAACCCGCTCGGCTCCTCGCAGGCCTCGATCACGGCACGCGCCAGATCAGTGGCGCCGGCGCCGCCGTCGGCGAAGTGCGTGCACACTGCCACCCGGGCACCGGCCGCCTCGGCGACGCGACGGATCGCGTCGTGTTCCGATGCATGGTCGGTCGGGAACCCGTTGATCGCCACGACCGGCGAGACACCGTGGGCCTTGACGTTCTCGATCTGCTTGACCAGGTTGGCGGCTCCGGCCAGCACGTCGTCGGGGTTCTCGGCCAGCAGGTCCTCCGGCAACGGCTTGCCGGCGACGATCTTGTACTTGCCCGAGTGCGCCTTGAGGGCACGCACCGTCGCCACCAGCACGGCGGCGTCCGGCTTGAGGCCCGACGCACGGCACTTGATGTTGAAGAACCGCTCGGCGCCCATGTCGGCGCCGAACCCGGCTTCGGTGATCAGGTAGTCGCCGCCGTGGATGCCGATCAGGTCGCCGATCACCGACGAGTTGCCGTGGGCGATGTTGCCGAACGGCCCGGCGTGCACGATCACGGGGGTGTTCTCGATCGTCTGCAACAGGTTCGGCTTGAGCGCGTCGCGCATGATCACGGCCATCGAGCCGGCCCCGCTGAGCTGCTGAGCGGTCACCGGTGTGCCCGACTTGGTGTACCCGACCACGATCCGGCGCAGGCGGTCACGCATGTCCTCCATCGAGGTGGCGAGGGCGAAGATCGCCATCACCTCGGAGGCGGCGGTGATGTCGAAGCCGGTCTGGCGCACCACGCCGTCGTCCTTGCCGCCCAACCCGATCACGATGTTGCGCAGCGAGCGGTCGTTGACGTCGAGCACACGCCGCCAGGTGATGTTGTCGATGTCGAGCCCCAGCTCGTTTCCCTGGTGGAGGTGGTTGTCGATCATCGCCGCCAGCAGGTTGTGGGCAGCGGTCACGGCGTGGAAGTCGCCGGTCAGGTGCAGGTTGAGCAGCTCCATCGGGATCACCTGGCTGTAGCCGCCACCGGCGGCACCGCCCTTGATGCCGAACGTCGGCCCCATCGACGGTTGGCGCAGCGAGATCACGGCGTTCTTGCCGACGTGCTTCATCGCCTGACCGAGCCCGACTGTGGTGGTCGTCTTGCCCTCGCCGAGCGGGGTCGGGGTGATCGCCGTGACGACCACGTACTTGGCCGTGGGGCGGTCGGCCAACTCGTCGATCGCATCGAGGCTGATCTTGGCCAGCTGGCGTCCGTAGGGCTCGAGCAGGTGCTCTCCGATTCCCATCATGGCGGCAATATCGGTCAGCGGCTTGGCGTTTGCCGCTCGTGCGATCTCGAGATCGGATGGAAAGCCCATGGTGTCGTCGTCCCCTACTGCGTGTGTGTGCTGGTTCGCTGGTCGATGTTCGTGAGATGCATGCGCCCGCTCGGCGCCGTGTTCCCGTGTCCGTGTCACGGTGTCAGTGTCGCGGTGTCAGTGTCGCCCAGTTCGCCGGTCCCCGGCGCTGGCGTGTTCGCCAACGCCGAACCCGGAATCGATCTGGCGTTGCCGATCATGCCACACTGTGTGTTGTTCCACCATACGGTTCTGTTCCGCCTTGTGGAACAGAAATCGTGTTCACCGTCTTTCGTCACGCCGTCCGTTCGGCTCGACCCCGTAAGGTGCACCCATGGCACGTCCCACGACGAACCGTCACCAACACCGTCCGCTCGAACGGCTCACCCAGCCGCTCGTCCGCGACAACGGAGTGCTTCGCCCCGCAACCTGGGACGAGGCGCTGACCCGTGCCGTCGAAGGGTTCCGGTCCTCCCGGGACCGCTTCGGCGGTTCCTCGATCGGCTTCTTCTCGTGTTCGAAGTCGACCAACGAGATGAACTTCGTGGCCCAGAAACTCGCTCGCGCGGTGATGGGCACCAACAACATCGATTCCTGCAACCGCACTTGACACGCTCCTTCCGTGGTCGGTCTGGCCACAGTGTTCGGAGCGGGCGGTGGCACCTCGTCCTACGCAGAAGCCGAAGCCGCTGACGTGCTCGTCATGTGGGGCTCGAACGCGCGCAACGCCCACCCGATCTTCTTCCACCACGTCATGAAGGCGGTCAACAACGGCGCCAAGCTGTACGTGGTCGACCCACGCCGGTCCGAGACGGCGCAGTTCGCCGATCGGTGGCTGGGTCTGCATGTCGGCACCGACATCGCCCTCGCCCACACCATCGCCCGCGAGATCATCCACGCCGGGTTGGCCCACACCGACTTCATCGAACGCTCCACCACGGGGTTCCGCGAGTACGCCGCCTACGTCGAGGACTGGACCCTCGAACGCGGGGAAGAGGTCACCGGCGTCCCGGCCGACGCGATTCGTGAGCTCGCCCACGCCTACGCCACCGCCGGGGCGGCGCAACTGTGCTGGACGCTCGGCATCACCGAACATCACAACGGTGTCGACAACGTGCTGGCCCTGTGCAACCTGGCGCTGTTGACCGGCCAGGTCGGCCGCTTCGGGGCAGGGCTGTCGCCGTTCCGCGGCCAGAACAACGTGCAGGGCGGTGGCGACATGGGCGCCCTGCCGAACAAGCTGCCGGGCTTCCAGGACGTCACCGACGACGTGGCTCGCAAGAAGTTCGAGACGTTGTGGGAGACGCAGATCCCGTCCGAGAACGGGTGGCACCTGACCCAGATGTTCGAGGCCATGGAACGCGGCGATCTGCGTTCGGTGTTCGTGATCGGCGAAAATCCGGCCCAATCCGAGGCCGACTCGGCACACGCCGTGCACCTGCTCGAGTCGCTCGATCACCTGGTCGTGCTCGACATCCACCTCACCAAGACCGCCCAGCTCGCCGACGTGGTCCTGCCCGGCAGCGCCTCGTGGTGCGAGTCCGATGGCACGGTGACCAACTCCGAACGTCGTGTGCAGCGTGTCCGCAAGGCGATCGATCCGCCCGGCGACGCTCGCGACGACATCGACATCCTGCTCGACATTGCCGCCCGATTCGGCCACCACTGGCACTACGACAGCCACCAGGACATCTGGGACGAGCTGCGATCGCTGTCGCCGTTGCACGCCGGCATGTCGTGGCCGCGCCTCGAGCAGCTCGGCGGCATCCAGTGGCCGTGCTACTCCGAGGAGCGTCTGGAGCCGTCGTACCTGCACGGTCGTCTGTGGGCCGACGACCCGGCTGATCGCGGTCGATTGGCACCGTTCTCGGTCGTGCACGACGATCCCCCGGTCGAAGCCCTCGACGCCGAGTTCCCGCTGCGGCTCACCACCGGGCGGCGACTCGACTCCTACAACACCGGCGTGCAGTCGAGCGGTTACCGCAGCCCCAACCGGTTCGGCGAGACGATCGACCTGTCGCCCGAGGACGCCAGCTCGATGGGTATCGCCGACGGCGAGCACGTGTCGATCTCGTCACGACGCGGCACGATCGAGGCGCCGGCCCGGATCGATGCCGCCTTGCGACCAGGCCTGGTGTTCATGACGATGCACTTCCCCGACGAGGTCGACGTCAACATCATCACGATCGATGCCACCGACCCCAAGGCGGGAACCGCCGAGTTCAAGGCGTGCGCCGTGCGGATCGACCGGATCGCCGCACCGCTGGCCGTGGCAGGAGACTGATCGGCATGGATCTCAAGACGCGTGCGACGCCGCCGACCGAGGCCGAACGGGACGCCGTCGAGTCGGTGCTCGGTCCGGCACCGGAGCGAGACCTGCACGACGCGGTCGGTGGGCACCGCAACAAGGCCAACCGGCACCTGCTGCTCCCGACCCTGCACGCCGTCAACGACCGCGTCGGCTGGATCAGCCCGACCGCCGTCGATCACATCGCCGTGCGGCTCGACGTCTCGCCCGCCGAGGTGTACGGCGTCGCCAGCTTCTATGCCCTGTTCTCGATGACCGAGCGGCCCGCTCATCAGGTCCACGTCTGTGTCGACCTCGCCTGCCGCGCCAACGGATCCACCGAGGCGACGCTGCCGGCGGGTGCACACCCCTCCCCGTGCCTCGGCATCTGCGAGCGTGGATCGGCCACGCTGACGATCGATGCCGGCGTCACGGTGAGTCGCGTCGTCGCCCCCGAGCCGGCCCCGGCCGCCGCCGTGCCACAGGCCGGCGACCCGTCGTTGGTGCTCCTGCGCCGGGCCGGCCGAACCGATCCACTGTCGCTCGACGCGTACCTCGCCGACGGCGGGTTCGCTGCGTTGGAGCTGGCACGACAACTCGACCCACACACGCTAATCGAGCGGATCAACGAGTCGGGGATCACCGGCCGCGGCGGCGCCGCGTTTCCCACGGGGCGCAAGTGGGAGGCCGTTCGTACACAGGCCGCCACGCCGCACTATCTCGTCTGCAACGCCGACGAATCCGAGCCGGGCACCTTCAAGGACCGCACACTCATCGAGAACGACCCCTACACCCTGGTCGAGGCGATGGCGATCGGGGCCTATGCGATCGGTGCGCAACAGGCGTACGTCTACATCCGCGGCGAGTACCCGCGCGCCGAGGCCACCCTGCTCCATGCACTCGACCAATGCCGGTCGCGAGGGCTGATCGGCGACGGCTTCGACATCGCACTCGTGCGCGGCGCCGGGGCCTACATCTGCGGCGAAGAGACGGCGATCTTCAACTCGATCGAGGGGTACCGCGGCGAGCCTCGCAACAAGCCACCGTTCCCGTTCGAGGTCGGCCTGTTCGGCAAGCCGACCGCCGTCAACAACGTCGAGACGCTGTTCAACATCCCGTCGATCGTGCTCGAGCAGCGCCAGGCCAACCGACGCCTGTTCTGCGTCTCGGGCGCCGTCCGTGTTCCGGGTGTGTACGAGGTCGAACTCGGCATCACCCTGGGCGGGCTGATCGAGCTGGCAGGCGGCATGCGCGAGGGTTCGCAGCTCCAAGCCGTGCTGCTCGGTGGTGCCGCCGGCGGATTCGCCGGCCCGCGAGATCTCGACATGCCGCTCACCATCGACGCCACCCGTGTCGAAGGACTCTCGCTCGGGTCGGGTGTCGTGATGGTGCACGATCAGCACGTCGACCTCGTCGACCAACTGCGACGGATCGCCGCCTTCTTCCGCGACGAGTCGTGCGGTCAGTGCGTGCCGTGCCGGGTGGGCACCGTTCGTCAGGAGGAGGCGATCGAGCGGCTCGCCGGATCGGCGTCGGCCGGCGATCTCGGCTTGTTGCGCGAGATCGGCCAGGCGATGCGCGACGCCAGCATCTGCGGCCTCGGCCAGACCGCCGCCAACGCGATCGAGTCCGCCGTGGTCCGATTGGGCGTGTTCTCATGACGTTCAAGTTGTGTCAGACACAACGTGAACGTGGGGGTCGGCATGAGTGACGTCACGCTCACGATCGACGGGGCCGAGGTCACCGTCGCCGGAAGGGACCACGATCCTCCAGGCCGCCGGCGGTCGCGGTTGCGGGATTCCCACGCTCTGCTACGGCGACACGATCACCCCCAAGAACGCCTGCCGGGTGTGCATGGTCGAGGTCGACGGGTCGCGCGTCCTGGTTCCGTCGTGTTCGCGCCCCGTCGAGCCGAACATGGTGGTGCACACGCGCTCGGAGCGGGTCGACCACTCGCGCAAGATGGTGCTGGAGTTCCTCGGCTCGTCGGTCGATCTGTCGCTCACCGATCACGTCGAGCAATGGAATGCCGAGTACGGGGCTGATCCGTCGCGCTACGGCGACGACGCTGCGTCGCTGGCGCAACCGGTCAAGATCGACAACGACCTGTACGTGCGGGACTACGCCAAATGCATCACCTGCTACCAGTGCGTCGACGCCTGCGGCGAGCAGTGGCAGAACAGCTTCGTGATCGCGATCGCCGGGCGCGGCTTCGACAGCCGCGTGTCGACCGAGCACGACGTGGCGCTCCCCGACTCGGCGTGCGTGTACTGCGGGAACTGCATCCAGGTGTGCCCGACCGGCGCGCTGATGTTCAAGTCGGAGTACGACATGCGCGAGGCCGGCACCTGGGACGAGTCACGCCAGACCGTGACCGACACGGTGTGCGCCTACTGCGGTGTCGGCTGCAACCTGTCGCTGCACGTGCAGGACAACACGATCGTGAAGGTGCTGTCGCCATCCGACAGCGGGGTCACGCACGGCAACCTGTGCATCAAGGGCCGGTTCGGGTTCCAGCACGCCCAGAACCGCCCGAGCTGACCCCGGCGCGAACGCCCACGACCGGAAAAAGGCGGGCGGGCCCGGACTCCTCCGCCGGAGTGCCCAGGCCCACCCGAGCGTGTCACACCGAAACGGGAACCGATTCAGTCGCTCGGCCGTCGACCACAGACGGCTTCGCAGCACCCCGGAAATAGAACCAGAGCGCGGACACAGCGAACACACAATACGCCAGAACCCGCACACGTTCCGGATCGGCGCTCCATCCGAACAAACCTTTCATGAAGTCGTGCGTGGTCGTGCCCTCGGCGAACGGTCCAGATGTGACCTCCCAGACCGGCTTGCTGTACCACGACGCCTCGAACTCGAAGAACTCGCGGAACTCGTGGATGCCCTTGGCGAACAGGCCGGCAGCGAACAGGATCAGCAGCAAACCGGTCCAGTTGAAGAACCTGCGGAGATTGATGCGATCGCTGCCGAGGTAGAAGAGGTAGCCGAGCACCGCCGAGATCGCCAGGCCGATCACACCACCCAGCACCACCTCGGCACCCGATGCACTCGACGTCTCGGCACCGAGCAGGAACAGCACCGTCTCGAACCCTTCACGTGCCACGGCCACGAAGGCAATCCCCGCCAGCGCCCCGGCCGAGCCGTCGATCGCGGCGTCGATCTTGGCGTGCAGTTCCGAGGCCACGCCGCGGGCGTTGCCACGCATCCAGAAGATCATCCAGGTCAGGACTCCCGCCGCGGTCAGCGCCAGCGCACCCTCGATGAACTGTTCCCACTTGCCTTCGAACTCGCCGACGACCACGTCGAACAGCACGCCGGTGGCGATGCAGACCACGGCCGCCAGACCGGCGCCGAGCCACACCGATCCGAGCCGGTGGCCTCGACCCGTCTTGCGCAGGTAGGCGACGATGATGGCCAGCACGAGCGCGATCTCGAGTCCTTCGCGCAGCGTGATCAACAAGCTCGATCCCATGATCGAGATGTTAAGCCCACCTACCAAGATGTGCAAGGCAGCCCGAGAGTCAACCTCGCCGAATTGTCAGATCGAGGACGTGTCAGATCGAGGGAGTGTCAGATCGTGGAGACGGCAGGTCGCGGGGCGACCACGACCGGCACGCTGAGTGCGGCGGCGTCCAAGTGACACTTCGACAGGTGGCCCGGTGCCAACTCGATCGTGTCGGGCTCGGTGACCTCGCACAGACCGACCACCACACGATGGCAGCGGGTGTGGAACACGCAGCCCGACGGAGGGTTGGCGGGGCTCGGGATCTCGCCCTGGAGCGGGATGCGGACCCGTTCGTCACCATCGATGCTGGGCACGGCCGACAGCAACGCCTCGGTGTAGGGGTGATTCGGGCCGTCGAAGATCTGCTCGGTGGTTCCGATCTCCATGATCCGCCCGAGATACATCACGGCGATCCGGTCCGACAGGTAGCGCACCACACCGATGTCGTGGGTGATGAAGAGATAGCTCGTCCGAGCATCGTTCTGGAGGTTGGCGAGCAGGTTCAGGATCGCCGCCTGGACCGACACGTCGAGGGCGCTGGTCGGCTCGTCGCACACCACGATCCGCGGGTCGCCTGCGAATGCACGAGCGATCGCCACGCGCTGCTTGAGGCCACCCGACAACTGCCGCGGGCGCATGTCGAGGTGGCGTTGCGAGAGCCGCATCGCCTCGGCCAAGTCGTTGACCTTCTGATCCGCTGCGTCGCCGCTCAAGCCGGTCAGCTTGGTGACCGAACGTCGCAGGATCCGGCGCACCGTCCACATCCGGTTGAGTGCCGAGTCCGGGTTCTGGAACACCATCTGGAAGGCACGGATCGACTCGACGCGTCGGTCGGTGGCCTTGGCCTTGACCTGGCGCCCGTCGAGTTCGATCGTGCCGCCCACGTCGGGGGCGTGGATCCCGAGCAACGTCTTGGCCAGCGTCGACTTGCCGGAACCCGACTCGCCCACCAGACCGAGTGTCTCGCCTTCCTTGAACCCGAGATCGATGCTGACCAGCGCCGGCACATCGGAGCCGCGCTGACGGAAGGTCTTGGAGACCCCGGTCAGCTTGACGATCTCCTGCTCACCGATCGAGAAGTCGTTGTTGTCGTGCTGCGGCGCGGCGATCTGATCCAACGAATCGGCGTGATGGCATCGCGTCCAGTGCGTCTCGGACAACGCCACGACCGGCGGGGCCTCGGTCCGGCACAGGTCGTCGGCCAGCGGGCACCGATCCACGTAGACGCAGGTCGGCAGGGGCGTGCCGATCAGCGGCAGGTTGCCGGGGATCGTGAACAGTGAACGATCGGTCTTGCGAACACCGTGCCGCGGGATCGAGTTGAGCAGCCCCAAGGTGTACGGATGGCTCGGCCGGTCGAACACCTGCTCGACGGTGCCCTCCTCCACGATCTTGCCGGCGTACATCACGCCTACGCGATCGCACATCGTGCGGATCACGCCCATGTTGTGTGCGATCAACAGGATCGCCGCCCCCGTCTCCCTGCGCAGATCGCGGACGAGGTCCAGCACCTCGGCTTCGACGGTGGCGTCGAGACCGGTGGTGGGTTCGTCGAGCACGAGCAGTTTGGGGTCGCTGGCCAACGCCATGGCGATCACGACGCGCTGCAACATGCCGCCCGACAGTTGATGCGGATAGCGGTCGAGGACACGGTCGGGGTCGGCGATCTGGACGTGTCGCAGTGCCTGGCGGGCACTGGCGAGCGCATCGCTCTTGTTCTGCCCGAGCAGTCGGAACGACTCGGCGACCTGACGCCCGACCTTGAGCGTGGGGTTCATCGCCTGGACCGGGTCCTGGTACACCATCGATGCCTTGGTCTGGCGGTACCGGCGCAGTTCGTCGGTGGACATGGCGGTCACGTCCTGGCCGTCGGCAAGCACCCGCCCGCTCTGGATCACGGCATTGCCGGGCAGGTAACGCATCGCCGCGTAGGCGGTGGTCGACTTCCCACACCCGGACTCACCGACCAGACCGAACGCCTCGCCCGGTTGCACGGTGAACGTCACGCCGCGCAACACCGCCCGCGGCACGCCGCGCACGTTGTAGGCGAGATGCAGGTCCTCGACCGAGAGCGCTGCGGTCTGGATGGCCGTGTCGGTCATGACCCCTCCATGACCGACTGGACCGAGTCGGCGATCAGGTTGGCGGCGATCACGAGGCTGGCGATCGCCATCGCCGGGAAGAAGGTCGACCACCAGTAGCCCGACACGATCGAGTTGTAGTTGTCGCTGACCTGCGAGCCCCAGTCGGGCGACGGCGGCGGCGGGCCGGCCCCGAGGAACGACAGCGTGGCGACGGTGAACACGGCGTAGCCGATGCGCACGGTGAGCTCGACGATGATCGGGCCGGTGACGTTGGGCAGAATCTCGCGGAACATGATGAACGGTGTCGCTTCACCGCGCAGCTTGGCCGAGGCGACGTAGTCGAGTTCGGTCTCGGCCAGCACCGCCGAGCGCACCGTGCGAGCCACGATCGGCGTGAACAGGATCGCCACCACGGCGATCACGACCCAGTTCGAGTTGCCGAGCGTGGTGACCGCCAGCAGGCCGAGCAACACGACGGGGAGCGACAGGAACGACTCGACGACGCGACTGGCGATCGTGTCGAACCAGCCCCGCAGGTACCCCATGAACATGCCGAGCGCCACGCCGCCCAGCACGCCGAGCAGCGCCGCCAAGGGGGCGATCTTGAGCACGTCGCGAGCACCGGCGATCACGCGGGACAGCACGTCGCGGCCACCCTTGTCGGTGCCGAACGGGTGTTTCAAGGTCGGCGACTGGTTGAGCGTGGTGCGGTAGTCGAGCGGGTGGAACGGCGCCAGGAGGTTCGGGAACAGGGCGCAGACCGTCCAGATCACGACGATCGCCACACCGATGACGAACGAGGGACGGCGGCGAATCAGGCGCCAGTTCTCGCGGCGCGCAAGCTTGCGCTCACTCGGGGCGGCGGTGGCGGTGACGGCGGCGACCGGCCCGGTGGGCTGGGCGACGATCGGGTCGGGGATGTTCATTCGCCACGCTCCAGCCGGACTCGCGGGTTGAGGGCGGCGATCAACAGATCCGCCAGCAGGGTCGAGACCATGTAGATGATCCCGACCATGAGGACCGCCGTCTGCAGCACGGGGATGTCTTTCTTGCCGACCGCGTTGAGCATCATCGTGCCCAGGCCGGCGTAGTTGAAGACCTTCTCGACGCCGATGATCCCACCGAACAGGTAGCCGATCTGCACACTGATCACGGTGATCGTGGGCGCCGAGCGCGTTGCGCAACACGTGGTGCCGCATCACCTGGCCCGCGGTCAGGCCCTTCATGGTGGCGGTCCGCGTGTAGTCGGCGTGGAGGGCGGTGATCACACCGGCGCGGGTCATGCGGGCGATGTAGCCGAAGTACGACACGACCATCGCCATCGCCGGGAGCAGCAGGTACTCCAACTGGCCGAACAGGCTGGTGCCTTCGGGCACGTTGGCGTAGACGCTGCCGATCTTCCACTTGACGGCGAACACCGCCAGCAGCACCGACGCCGTGACGAACTCGGGCAGCGACGACGACGCCAGCCCGGCGTTCACCACGACCCGGTCGGCCAGTTTGTCCTGGCGCCGGGCGGCGTAGATCCCGGCCGCGATCGAGATCGGGATCGTGATGATGAACGCCAGCAACGCCAGCTTGGCAGAGCGCCCAAGGGCAGGCACCAGCAGGTCGAGGACCGGGCTACCGGTCTGGAACGAGTCACCGAAATCGAAGGTGACGAGTTGCTTGATGGATCGCCAGTACTGCTCGAGGAGTGGCTTGTCGGTGCCCAGCCGTGCGTTGAACGCGGCGACATCGACGTTGTTGGCGGTCGGTCCGAGGACCTTGCGCCCCACGTCGCCCGGCAACACGTTGACGAGCAAGAACACGATCGTGGCGAGCATCCACAGCGTGACCGCCATGGATGCCAACCGCTTGAGAATGAATTTGCCCAGTGTTCCGCTCCGATCCGCTGGCCTGACCTCGCGGCGGCGGCGCCGCCCGTGGAATCAGGCGGTGAAGCCGGCGTTGCCGAGGAAGTAGTGCCCGAGGCCGGTGTGCTCGACCCCTGTCACGTTCGTCGAATACGCGGTGAGGGTGTTGTAGAAGTACGGGATCACATAGGGGATGTCGCGGTTGGCGATCTCCTGGATCTTCTTCACCGGCGCCTTGCGGGTCTCGGTGTCGAGCGCGGCCTGGTACTCCTTGACGGCGGCGTTGAACTCCTCCGACAGGTAGTGCGCCGAGTTCCACTCGCCGGTCGCGTAGGCCTTGACCAGGTACACGTCGGGCGTGCCGCGGTTGCCGTAGTCGACGATCCCGAACTCGGCCCCGCCGTCACACCCGGCAGGCGCCACCTCGGAGTCGTACACGGCGCACCACTGGCTGTAGAACGTCGAGGTGCTCTCCACGTCGAGCGTGATGTCGAGCCCGATCTCTTTCAGCTGCGACTGGACGACTTCGGCCAGCAGGGCGATCTCCTGCAGGTCGGGAGCGTGCATCGTGAGCGCCATGCCTGCGGCACCGGCCTCCTCGAGCAACGCCTTGGCCTTGTCGATGTCGCGCTGGCGCTGCGGCTGGCTGGCGTCGAAGAACTCGTACACGGGGGCGATCGGGTGGTCGTTGCCGACATCGCCGCGGCCCTGCAGCACCGTGTCGACCAGCGCCTGACGATCGATGCCGAGCGCCACCGCCTCGCGGATCTTGGCGCCGTTCTCCCCGGCGAAGGTGCCTTCGCGGACGTTGAACCAGATCTGACGGTGACCGGCACCCTGGATCGAGTTGATCGTCACCTTGTCCGACTTGAACAACGCGTCGGCATCGCTCACGGCGAACTGGATCACGGCGTCGGCCTGGCCGCCGAGCAGACCGTTGATCTGCGTGGCGTTGTCGTCGGAGAAGATGATCTCGACCCCGTCGAGGGCCACCTTGCCGCCCCACCATGCGTCGAAACGCTCGTACTTGGCGCCGGTGGCGACGTCGTAGCTGGTGAGCTTGAAGGCGCTGGTGCCGTTCGGCTTCAGGTCGAACAGATCACCCGCCACGTAGTTCGGGGGCGTGATCACCGCCTGCGGGTTGTACGGCGAGACCTGGTACGGGAACTGCCCGTCGGGGTTCTTGAGCGTGACAGTCACGGTGGTGGCGTCGGTGGCGACCGAGGAACCCGGATCGATGTAGGCGGACAGGTTGGAGGCGGCGAGACGGTCGAGTGCGCCGACCACGTCGGACGACTGAAAATCGGTGCCGTCGTGCCACTTGACACCTTGGCGGATCTTGAACGTCCACACGCTGCCGTCGGCGTTCGGGCTCCACGACTCGGCCAGCATCGGCGCCAAGGCGGCGCCGTCACCCTTGCCGGCGAGGTATTCCATCGACATCACGACCGGGGTGTAGCTGCCGATGTTGTCCATCGCCACCGGGTCGAGCGGGCTGCCGGGGCGCTGCGCTGCGATCCGCAGGATGCCGCCCGGCTTGATCGCTCCGGGCTCGACCGCCGGCGCCTCGGTGGCGCCCGGGGTGGTGTCACCCGTCTCGGGTGCGACCGTGTCGGCCGCCCCGTCGTCGCTGCCGCCGCAGGCTGCCAGGACCGACCCGAGCGTGGCGACGCTCATGCCCAGTACCGAGCCGCGCACGAGGAACGTGCGACGTGACACGTTGCCCGAGGCGAAGCTGTCGACCAGTTCGGTCTCCAGGTTGCCGAGACCGCTACGAATCTGATCGATCGAGTTGTTGCGCTTCAACACGTTCCCCCTTGTGTCATGGTGACGGAGCCGACGGCCCTGTGCGGGCGCACCTTAGCCAGCGGTCCCAGGACGGTCAAGCGCCGCGGCTCACATCGTGGAATCGTTCCACGATGTGGAACGAGATCGTCATCCTCCCCAAACGCGACCGGCGACACGCGACCGCGCCGATGTGGGCATCCACCGAGCCAGACTGTCAACATGCATCGCCCACCGCTCCGGACCGCGATCGTCGTCGCCACCCTGTCGATCGTGGCGTTGTCGATATCGGCATGCGGATCCGATTCGTCGCCGGAGGCCGTTCGTGCCTACACGCTCCACCTCCGCGCCGAAGACGCCGATCCGTCCCACTATCGATACGTCGCCGAGGACGCGCTCGACATCCAGGTCGGCGACCGGGTCACGATCCAGGTCAGCAACGTCGGTGCACTCCCCCACGATCTCGAGGTCCGTCAGCCCGACGGTCAGGTGGTCGCGACCGCACCGGTCGCAGCGGCGGCAGGCGGCACCACGCAGGTCGTCGTCGACTTCACCCAGACCGGTGTCTATTCGTTGCGGTGCAACGTTGGGGACCACCTCACCAAACACGACATGCAGGCGATGATCGAAGTCGGCCCGGCCGACACCACGGCCTGACGGAATCCACCCGGGAGCCCCGGGCGCTCTGCGATGATGGACGCTCGATGGGTCCGCGCATCATCATCCCGCTCGTCCTGCTCGCGATCGTCCTCCCGCTCGGGTTCGTGTGGGCGCGGCGACTCAAGACCCCGGTGGATCTGACGCAGGTGGAAGCCCCCGCCCCGGCGGCACGGTTGACCAGCACGGCATTGCGTTCGCTGCCCTCGCCGCCATGGCGCGTCGTCCATGAGATCGGCACCGATCGGTTGGGTGGCGTCGCACACGTGCTGATCGGGCCGGCGGGCGTGTTCGCCCTCCAGACGTCGATGGACACGCTCCCCGGAGCCGGCGTGCCCCAACCCGAGGCGCAGCAGGTGGCCAGGGCGGCGATCGTGCGCGGCGCACTCGACGATGCGCTCAGGCGCTGCGCGATGACCAGCGACCGGCTCGTCACGGTGTTCTGGGGAGCGGGTGCCACCTCGACCAGCGTGGAACTGCTGCCCGGCTCGACCGGTGTGGATGGCCGTGCGATCGCTGCCTGGACCGAATCGTTGCCGTCCGCTGCGCTCACCGCCGCCCAGGTCGATCTCGCCTGGCAGACGGTGGTCACGGCGATCGGCCGCCCGGACCCGTTGGCCTGATTCAGCGGAACAGGTCGCGGCTGGAGTCGCGGATCACTGCCCGCAGCGTGGCCTGGTCGTCGGCTTCGAAGGCGTAGCCGCGCACGATCGCCACGGGAATCCGGCTGGTGTTGCCCTTCACCAGCTCGGCAGCCGCCGCCAACTCGTCGGCCACGCAGATCTCCTGGACCCGGAACTCGTGCCCGTGCGGGTCGACCTCCCCGATATAGCTCCGGATCGGGGCGATGCCGGAGACGCCGATCGCCACGTCGGTCTGGCCTTCGCGCCACGGGCGACCGAACGTGTCGGTGACGATCACGGCCACGTCGGCCCCGAGCGTCGCCAGCGCGGCGCGGATCCGGCGCGCCGACGCATCGGGATCCACTGGCAGCGCCAGCACGCGCCCGGATGCCCCGCTCGACGATTGGTCGACACCCGAGTTGGCACACACGAAGCCATGTCGTGTCTCGGTGATCAGCACCGGGCCGATCTGGCGCACGACGCGAACGGATTCGCCGAGCACGACCTCCACCAATCGAGGGTCCTTGTCCCAGCGTGCCCCCCACTCGATCGCGAACCGTGACGGTTCCACGTCGTCCAACTCGATCGCACGCCCTTCGGCTTTCGACACGATCTTCGACGTCACCACCACCACGTCGCCGTCGCGAACGTCGGCGATCCCGCCGATCATCGCCCCCAGGTCGTCGCCATCGGCGATCTCGGGCAGACCTTCGACTGGGATGATCGTCAGCACGCCCGGCACGGTAGCGGGCGCAGGATTGCAGGCCGATGCCGGCCGGCACGCCAACATGGGTCGATGAGCGCTGCCGTCTCCGAGATCTTCGACCCATCGGCCTGGAGCGAGGTGCCCGGGTTCGAGTTCACCGACATCACCTACCATCGCGCCAACGACGTTCCGGCGGTGCGGATCGCCTTCGACCGGCCCGAGATTCGCAACGCCTTCCGACCGCACACCGTCGACGAGCTCTACACCGCGCTGGACCACGCCCGCATGTCGCCCGACATCGGGTGCGTGCTGTTGACCGGCAACGGCCCCTCACCGAAGGACGGCGGCTGGGCGTTCTGCTCGGGAGGCGACCAACGCATCCGTGGCAAGCACGGGTACCAGTACGCCAGTGGGGAGGGCGCCGACACGATCGACCGCGGACGCGCCGGCCGGCTGCACATCCTGGAGTGTCAGCGTTTGATCCGTTTCATGCCCAAGGTCGTGATCTGCGTCGTGCCCGGCTGGGCTGCCGGTGGTGGGCACAGCCTGCACGTCGTGTGCGACCTCACCCTGGCCAGCGCCGAGCATGCCCGGTTCAAGCAGACCGACGCCGATGTGGCCAGCTTCGACGGAGGTTTCGGGTCGGCGTATCTGGCGCAGTTCGTCGGGCAGAAGTTCGCCCGCGAGATCTTCTTTCTCGGCCGCGAGTACTCCGCCGAGCAGATGCACGCCATGGGAGCCGTCAATGCCGTGGTCCCGCATGCCGAGCTGGAGGCCACGGCATTGCAGTGGGCCGCCGAGATCTGCGCCAAGTCGCCGACCGCCCAGCGCATGCTCAAGTACGCGTTCAACCTGATCGACGACGGGCTGGTCGGTCAGCAGATCTTCGCCGGGGAGGCGACACGATTGGCGTACGCCGGCGAGGAAGCTGCCGAGGGCCGCGACGCGTTCCTCGAGAAGCGACCGCCGGACTGGTCGCCGTTCCCCTACTACTACTGACGCGCCGGACGCCGTCCCCCGACAGACTGGTGCGATGCCCGGCTTCGTTCGCATCGACCTCGCCGACGACGAACGTCTCCAGACGTTCCGGCTGAACGAGCGCGGGTTGGCCAACCGCGCCGACAAACGCGACGACGCCGGCGCAGGGTTGTTCCTGGCAGAAGGCGATCTGGTGGTCGAACGGGCGCTCGCCGCAGGCTGCGTTCCGATCGCCGGTTTGGCAGACGCCGACCGCGTCCCGCCGGTCGCCGACCTGCTCGTGGTGGCCGGCGCCGACGTCTATCTGGGCGGCGCCGACGTGCGGCGGATGGTCACCGGGCTCGGCATCCCGCACCCGATCGTGGCGTTGTTCCGACGCCCGCCGCGACCCACCGCCGGCGAGTTGCTCACCACCTGCCGGCGCCTCGTGATCGTGGAGGGGGTCGACAACCCGGCCAACGTCGGAGCCATCGTCCGCAACGCTGCGGCACTCGGTTGGGACGGACTGTTGCTCGACCACACGAGCGCCGACCCGCTCGCCCGGCGCGCCCTGCGAGTGGCGATGGGCACGGCGTTCTCGCTCCGTCACGCCCGGAGCACGTCGCTGGCCGACGACCTGCAGACGGACCACGGGCTCACGTTGTACTCGCTCACGCCCGATCCCGAGGCGATCCCGATCGACACGGTGGTGCCCGAACCGCGGTCGGCGGTGATCATCGGCTCGGAGCGGGCCGGCCTGAGCGACACGATCCTGTCGTTCACGATTCCGGTCCGGATCCCGATGGCCGACGGCGTCGACTCACTCAACGCCGCAGCCGCGACCGCGGTCGCCTGCTATGCGCTCGGGCGGCGACCCCGACGTCTACAATGAGCCGTGTCCGTGTCGAGCCTTGATACCCGTCAGCTCGCTCGATTCGTGCCACGTGTGGCCAGCGAATGGCCGTTCGACGCTCCCGACTCGATGTGGCAGGAGGTCCACTCGACGCTCTGCTTCGTCGACCTCTCCGGTTTCACCAAGCTGTCGGAACGGTTGGCGCGCCGCGGCCGGATCGGTGCCGAGGAACTCACCGACGTGCTCAATCGGGTGTTCAGCGAGATGCTCGAACTGGCCTTCGAGCGCGGCGGCGCGCTGCTCAAGTTCGGCGGCGACGCACTCCTGTTGCACTTCACCCAACCGACGCACGCGATCGACGCGACCTGCGCTGCGGTCGAGATGCGAACCGCGCTGCGCAAGGCAGCCGAGATCAAGACATCGGCAGGACGTCTGGCACTGCGGATGTCGGTGGGGATTCACTCCGGTGTCGTGCATCTGTTCCGCGTCGGCACGTCACATCACGAACTCGTGGTGACCGGCCCCGCTGCCACACAGGTGGCAGCGATCGAGACCGCCGCCAACGCCGGCGAGATCCTGGTCAGCCCACAGACCGCCCGACTGTTGCCGGCGAGTGCGATCGGCGCCGCCCAGGGGCCTGGCTTCAAACTGAAGTGGAGGATGCCGACCGCTCCGCCGCGTCGCGCTGTCGATCGTCGCAAGGTGTCGGCCGAGTCGCTCGCAGCCTGCATCCCAGTCGTGCTCCGCAACCACCTGTCGGCAGGTCCGACCGAGCCCGAGCATCGTGTCGCAACGATCGGATTCGTCAAGTTCCAGGGTGTCGATGCGTTGTTGGAATCGGCCGGGCCCGACGGCGTGGCGGCCGCGCTCCACGAGATCGTGTCGGTCACCCAAGCGGCGGTCGACGAGGCGGGCGTCACGCTGCTCGCCACCGACCTCGACAAGAACGGCGGCAAGCTGATCCTCGCCACCGGTGTTCCCACCGCCCAGGACGACGACGACGGACGCATGCTGCGCGCCGTGCGGAGCATCATCGACGCCGACACGCAGCTCACCGTCCAGGTCGGCGTCAACCGCGGCCACGTGTTCGCCGGTGAGGTCGGCTCCAAGTACCGGGCCACCTTCACGGTGATGGGCGACGCCGTCAATCTGGCGGCGCGGCTGATGTCGGCCGCTCCACCGCGCCACCTCTACTGCAGCCCCGATGCACTCGACCGCTCCCGCACCCTGTTCGTCGCCGAGCCGCTCGAACCGTTCTACGTCAAAGGCAAGGCCAACCCGGTCCAGGCCTACTCGGTCGGGCCGGAGATCGGGCCGCGCCGTTCGACCACTCGCAACGAACTCGACTTCGTCGGTCGCCGTGACGAGATCGATTCGATCGTCGACGCGATCGAGCTGGGCAACGCCGGGCGCGGTGCCGTGGTGACGATCGTCGGACCGGCCGGGGTCGGCAAGTCCCGGTTGGTGGAGGTGGCCGTCGACCAGGTCGGGACGGCGACGTTCGACGTGCACGCCGAGCACGCCGGGTCCACATCGCCGTATCGCGCCTGTTCGCGACCCGTTCCGCGAGCTGGTCGGCGTGAAGCGGGGCAGCTCGACCGCCATGGCGTCGCAGCTCCAGTCGACGGTCGCGCAGCGGATTCCCGCCTTGCTCCCCATGCTGCCGCTGCTCGCCGATGTGATGCACATCGATGTGCCTTCGACGCCCCGCGTCGACAGCATCGAGCCGCGGTACCGACCCGACCGCACGGCCGATGCCGTGATCCAGCTGCTCGAGGCATGCTCACCAGGGCCGCTCGTGCTGCAGTTCGACGATGCCCAGTGGTTCGACAGCGCATCATCGGGCCTGATCGAACGGATCATCGCCGCTACGGACCGGCACCCGTGGACCGTCATCGTGCTGCGCCGGTCCGACCAGGGTGGTATCGATCCGGGTTCGGGCGTTCGGATCGAACTCGAGTCGCTCGGCGCCGACGACACGCGGGCACTCGTGCTCGCCGCCACCGCAGCCGCCCCGCTGCGCCGCCATGAAGTCGACATGATCGTGCAACGGTCGGGCGGCTCGCCGCTGTTCCTGGGTGAACTGCTGAGGCTGGCACGGATGGGCCGGATCGCCGACCTGCCGGACTCGCTCGACGCCGTCGTCAACGCCGAGATCGACGCCCTCGGGACCCTGGCGCGTCGGTTGGTCCGATATGCCTCCGTGCTCGGAAGGACCTTCCGGCTCGAGGTCCTCACCGAGCTGATGAACGAAGGCCCGATCGAGCTGGACGACGCCACCGCCCGCCAGCTCGGACGCTTCCTCGAGTACGAGGGTGCCGACGGGGCGCGTTTCCGGCAGGCGCTGCATCGCGACGTGGCATACGAGGGTCTGTCCTACCGCCGCCGCCGCGAGCTACATCTCCGAGCCGGGCAGATCACCGAACGGCTCGCCGGTGGGAGCCCGGAGATGGTCGCCGACGTGCTGTCCCGGCACTATTCGCTTGCCCAGGAGCCCGCCCTGGCGTGGCGATATGCGCGCATCGCCAGCGAACGCGCCCGCGCCCGGTACGCCAACCTCGAGGCGGCAACCCACCTCGAGCGGGCGATCGAAGCCGCCCGCCGTCTCGAACGCATCACGACCGACGAACTCGTCGACGTGTGGCGAACGCTCGGCGACGTGCGCGAGCAGCTGGCGCTGTTCGACGGGGCGATCGACGCCTACCGCTCAGCGGCGAACTACGTCGACGGCGATGACGTCACACGGTCGGATCTCCTGCTGCGCCGGGCGCGTGTCCGGATGCATCTCGGTGCATATCGGACCGCACTCGGCGAAGCGACGCGCGGGCACCGGCTCGTCGACGCCGCCGACAGCCAGGAGGCGAAGGCGACCCGAGCGCGGCTGACGGCACTCAAGGCACTCCTCCGTCAGGCACAGCAGCGCGCCGAACCGGCCCGATCCTTGGCGCGCCAGGCGATCGGTGAGGCCCAGGCCGCCGGCGACGACAATGCGCTCGCACGCGCCTATCTCGTGAGCGACTGGGCCAACCGAGTGCTGGGCGTCAGCGAGGCTGCCGAGTTCGGCGAACTGGCACTCGCCATCTACGAGCGGGCCGGGGATCTGGACGGGGCCGGCAAGGCATCCAACAATCTGGGAGGGATCGCCTACTTCAACGGCGACTGGAACGACGCCGAACACTGGTACCGCCGGGCCCTCGACGCCTACCACCGGTGCGGGAACGAGGCGTCGGCTGCGGTGGCGGGCGGCAACCTGGCCGAGCTGCTGATCAGCAAACGCGACTTCACCGAGGCCGACCAGATGCTCCGCGACTCGATCGGCGTGCTGCGAACGGTCCGCGCCCTCGACGACGTGCTGTTCGCCGAGATCCAACTCGGACGGTTGATGTCGGAGCGCGGCGAACCGGCCGAGGCCGTGGATCACCTCGAGCGGGTGCGGGCCGAGGCCGTCGCCGTGGGTCAGATCGGGTATGCGTTCGAAGCCGCGATGCATCTGGCCATGGCCCAGATCGCACTCGGTCGTCACGACGAAGCGCTGGCCACGGCCCGCACCGCTGCAGCCGACGCCGGGCCGATCGATGCCGTGTACCAACCGTGGCTGGCACGCGTACGTGCGCTGGCGCTGTTGGGCAACGGCGAGATCGACGAGGCGCGCGCGGTGCTCGACGCCGGTCTGGTGATCGCCCGCGACCAGCAGCTGCTGTACGACGAAGCACTGCTGCTCGAGGTGGCGAACGCGATCGACACCGCCGATGGACGCCAGCCCGACCACGGGGCGATCGAGCGTCTGGCCTCCATCTGGCAACGTCTCGACGTGCGCCAGACCACGATCGAGGGGTCGGCGACGGCGTGACCTACGATCGGTGGCACTTCACGTCGAACGGCCACCGATGAACATCCTGCTCGTCTCCGACCTCCACTACACGCTTCGACAATTCGATTGGGTGATCGAGTCGGCGAGCGATTTCGACCTGGTGGTCGCCGCAGGGGACCACCTCGACATCAGCTCGAGCGTGGCCCTCGACGCACAGATCGTCGTGATCCTGCGCTACTTCCAGCTGCTGCAGGAGCGCACGGCGCTGGTCGTGAGTTCGGGCAATCATGATCTGTCCGGACCCGACGCCAATGGCGAGCAGAGCGCCCTGTGGTTGGAGTCGGCCCGCCGCGCCGGCATCCCCACCGACGGCGACTCGTTCGCCGTGGACGACACGCTGATCACCGTGTGCCCGTGGTGGGACGGGCCGCTCGGCCGTGCGGACGTCGAGCGCCAACTGGAAGCAGATGCGCAGCGGCGTCCGCAGCGCTGGATCTGGGTCTACCACTGGCCGCCGATCGACTCGCCCACGTCGTGGACCGGTCGCCGTCACTACGGCGACCCGGATCTGGCGGAGTGGATCCAGCGCTTGCGACCCGACGTCGTGCTGACCGGACATGTGCACGAACCGCCGTTCAAGCCCGATGGTTCCTGGGCCGACCGGATCGGCGACACGTGGGTGTTCAACCCGGGTCGCCAGATCGGCGCCGTGCCGACGCGGATCGAGATCGATCTCGACGCCGGTTCGGCGACCTGGGTCTCGATCGCCGGCGTCGAGCACGTCGATCTGAGCCGATCGCTCGGCCCTGCTGCCTGAGGCAGACCGCTCAGTACTCGGGGTTCGGGTCGCGCGCCGACCCCGGCGTGGCCTGCTGGCCGGTCGGCTGGGCCAGCTGTCGCAGCACGTCCGAGACCATCGACAAACCCGGTGCATCCCCGTACTGCTGGCGAAGGTCCGCCAGGTACGTGGTGGCCAGTCGCAGCCGTTGGGCGAGTTCGACGGCGATCAGCGCCGAGATCTTCGGGTCGCTCGCCAGCCATCCACGACCGTCGGCGACGTGGCGCAACCGGGAGTCGACGACGGCCCGTACCGTCGCGCTGTACGGCGCGTCGAGCAGCGCCGACATCTCGCCGATCATTGCACCAGGATCGGAGATCAAGGTGACCTCCACGTCGCCCTTGAGGACCTGCATCTCGCCCTTGACGAGCAGCCAGATCGACCCGGCCTGCCCGCCCTCGTCGACGAGCACGTCACCGGCGCCGATCGCGATCTCCGGCAGATCGGTGGTGATCGCCAGAAGATCCTGCGCGGCGCTCAGACTGCCACCGCCGTCACTGGAACCGCGGATCGTCGACGCCGTAGACCTGCCACGTGGTCACGACGTCGCCGTTGATGTCGCCGCGCGAGCTGTCGCTGGCAACGCACCACGACTCGCCGGAAGGAAGCGTGGCCGACACGACGTCGCCGTTCACGGCGAACTGCGGGTTGATGCACCACTGCACCGGCTGGAACGTGGTGCCGCCGGTCGGGTCGTAGCGCAGGTTGAACGCCTTCTCCCCGTTCGGATCGGCCAGGCCCAACGCGGCCGGCTTGGCGCCCAATGACAGGTACCCGCGATAGGCGATCTGCTCGGCGCCGCTGGGCGTGAACAGCACCGACCCGTCGGCCTGGACGGCGTCGACGGCGTACTGCTTGCAGCCGTGCTCGGTGGTGATCGGCGTGAACGTGCCGGACACGTCGCCATCGGCGTCGGTGACGGTGCCGACCGTGCACACCGCCACGTCGACGGTGGCCACGTTGGAGTCGGCCTGGCCGTCGTTGGCGGTGTACGTGAACGAGTCGTCGCCGGAGTATCCGGGCGTCGGCGTGTACCGCACGCCGCCGGCCACGAGCGCGACCGTGCCGTGTGAGGGGCCCGTGAGGTTGGTGACGACCAACGAACTGCCGGCGTCGACATCGGAGTCGTTGGAGAGCACGTCGATCACGATCGACAGCTCCTGATCCACGGACGCCACGTCATCGACGGCCACCGGCGCATCGTTGACGGGAGTCACCGTGACGGTGACGACCGCCACGGCGATGCTGTGCGCACCTTGGTCGTCGGCGACGTCGCAGGTGATCGTGACTTCGCCGTTGAAGTCGGGCGGCGGTGTAAATGCGATCCGCCCATCGCCGAGGTCGACGACGGTGGCACCGTCTTCGGTGGTTGTGCAGTCGGCGCTCAGGATGCTGCTGTCGATGTCGGTGGCCACCAGGATCGGCGCCGAGGTGGTGTCCTCGTCGGTGGTCGCCGGCCCACTGATTGCGACTGGCGCGTCGTTGACCGCCGCCACATTGATCGTGACGGTGGCCTGGCTCGTGCCGTTGCCGTCGGTGACGACGTAGGTGAACGAATCGGGTCCGCTGTACTCGGCCGCCGGCGTGTACGTGAACACGCCGCCGACGCGGGTGAGCGATCCGTGCGTGGTCGTCGTGTTGCTCTGCACCTCGATGCTGTCGCCGTCGGGGTCGCTGTCGTTGGTCAGCACGTCGAACGTGACCGGCGTGTCCTCCTGCGCTGCGACGGTGTCGTCGACAGCGGTCGGAGCGGTGTTGGCGAAGAAGAACAGCGAGTCGTGGGCGGGATCGTTCTGGAAGTCGCCGCCGCCCTCCAGCGAAGCGGTTCCGACCGCGACCGTGAGCGTGAGCGTGTCGAAGTCGAACGACGGGTCGATCTGCCACTCGCAGTTGTCGTTGCCGGCGTTGTTCGGCCCCGAGTTGCTGGGCGCAGCACAGGCGTCGATCTGGTCACCGGCCGACGAGCTGACGACGTACGGCGCACTGAAGTCGTTGTCGGTCTCGGCCAGTTGGTCCGTGGTGATGCTGGTGCCGGTCTGAAGCGTGTACACCTCAGGGGTGCCGGTGCCGTTGCGGAACGAGGCCAACACCACGGCGTTGCCGGTCATCTCGAGGTCGAGCTGCACCTTTGTGAACAAGCGGCCGCCGATCGCCGCGCCGGGCTTCAGCGTCAGCGACTCGGTCGTCTCGACCTGTGCACACGGCGAACCGTTGCCGCTGTTCGGGGTGCCCTTGACACCGAGCCCGTAGTTCGACAGACCGGGCGCCGACCTGTTGGGGCCGGACGACAGCACCATCAGCGGGCCCGCTGTGGGCGAGTTGATCGCACACGAGTTCTTGCCCACCGTCAGCGGTTGGACCGTCGTGCCGAACGAGAACTGCTGGGCATCGGTGCCCAGATGGAGTCGTACCGCGCTCGGTCCGGCGCTGACGCCGACCCAACTGGTGATCGACACGGTTGCCGCCGCAACCGATGCCGCGATGATCAGGCTCGTGATCCGCCTGCCGCCCATATTGCACCTCCAAGAGTGTCAAAGCAGAGTATCCGGCCGACGCAGAGTGGTCAACTGCTCAAGAAACGTGAACACGCTCGGCGGCGACAAGATGTCGTCAACGACCGCGGGTCGCGCTCACTGAGGGCGCACGCGTCGCCGCGTGGTGCGACCACCGGCGGCCGGTTCCCACCGGAACCGCTTGATCGCCACCACCGCTCCGGCGACGCCCCACAACGCCACGAAACCGAGTCGTGGCCAATCGAACCCCGATCCCTCCACCAACGGATTGAGCGTGTTCTGGAACATCGAGGCAAACGGCTTGAGCGGGAACACGTCACCGACCGTCCGAAGCCAACCCGGCGGATCCTCGAGCGGGATGAAGATGTTCGACACGAACGACAGCGGCAGGATCGTGGCGTTGGCCACCGCCGCCGCCGAACTGGCGGTGCCGATGAGCGACGCCACCGCCATCCCCAGCGCGGCGAACGCACACACGCCCACCACGAATGTCACGATCATCGCCGGCAGTTTGGATGCCTCGATCTGGAGGTCGTAGAACACCACCCCCACGAGCAGCATCACGCCGGTACCGATCGCTGCCAGTACCACCGCCGACCCCACGAAACCGGCGACGTAGGTGCCCGTGCCGAGTGGCGTGCCACGCCAGCGCTTGAGCACACCCTCCTCACGACGGATCGGCACCATGTTGGCCAGGTTGGTGTAGGTGGCGCTGACCGCCGTGAACGCCGCCAAGCCGCCGGTGTAGAACTGACTGATCTTCCACGGACCCGACGCGGTGTCGACGGTGCCACCCCCGAAGATGGCGTTGAACAGGACCAGCATGATCAACGGCAGCAGGATCGTGAAGAACAACGCCACCGGGATCCGCCAGAACGACAGCAGTTGGTATCGCACCTGCCGCAGCACCTGAACCGGGGTCGACGCGAACCGGAGATCGCTCATGGTCCACCATCGCCGCTGAGGCCGAGGAACACGTCCTCGAGCGAAGGCCGCCGCACGGTGAGCGAGTCGAGACGGGCGCCGTTGCCCAACGCCCACGCGGTGACCGCGTGCACATCGCGGGTCGGGTCGGCGGCCGGGAACGACACACGCTGGCCGGTGACCTCGGCACCGGCGGGGATCACCTCGGCGATCGCCGCCGGCGAGGCGCCGATCAGCTCGAACGACACGACCGTGCTCCCGAGCCGGCCGATCAGGTCCGCAGGGGAACCCTCGGCGACCATCAGGCCGTGCGACAACACGCCCACCCGATCGGCCAGGTGTTCCGCCTCGTCGAGATAGTGGGTCGTCAACAACACGGTCGTCCCGGCCCGGCACAGGTCGCCGATCATCGACCAGGACGAACGTCGCGCGGCAGCGTCGAACCCGGTCGTGGGCTCGTCGAGGAACAGCAACTCCGGATAGCCCACGATCCCGAGCGCCAAGTCCAGCCGGCGGCGTTGACCGCCCGACAGGGTGCCGACCCGCTTGCCGGCCGTGTCGTCGAGCCCGACCAGCCCCAGGGCTTCCTCGGTCGGACGACAGCGGCGGTACGCCGACCCGTACAGCGCCACGACCTCGGCCACGGTGAGTTCGGTCTCGATGCCGGACGACTGGAGCACGATGCCGATCCGGTCACGGAACGCCCGACCGGCCGACGCCGGGTCGGCACCGAGCACCGTGACGTCGCCCGCCGTGCGCGTTCGATGTCCTTCGAGGATCTCCACGATCGTCGACTTGCCGGCGCCGTTGTGACCGAGCAGGGCGTACACCTCGCCCTCGGCGACCTCGAAATCGACGCCGCGGACGGCCTCGTGCACCCCGTACGCCTTGCGCAGTCCGGTCACCGTGATGGCGGTCATCGCGGGTAGTTCGCCGACGTGATCGGCAGCCCGGTGTCGTTGCGCAGGTGTTCGGCTGCCGGCACGAAGTAGCCCATCAGTTCAGCCGCCAACTCGTCACCGTCGGGCCGGTCGGCGCACGTCTGCTCGACGGCTGCGGCCATGTGCGTGAGCCATCGGTCGCGCTCGAGCGTGCCGACCGAGAACGGGAAGTGACGCATGCGCAAGCGCGGATGCCCGCGCTCTTCCAGATAGGTGGTGGGTCCGCCCCAGTACTGGACGAGGAACAACGTCAGACGATGTCGTGCCCCCGTGAAGTCGGGGTACTCGGGATACAACGGCGCCAGCACGGGATCCTGGGCGACGCCGTCGTAGAAGGCGTCGACCAGGCGGACGAAGAAGGGCATCTCCCCCGCACGCGAAAACAGACTGGGCGCCGTGCCGGTATCGGTCACGGCGCCCAGCCTAGGGGGAAGGGTGTGGCGGTCAGACCGCCGGTACGAACTTGCGGTACTCGACGAGTTCCTCGCGCTTGACGACGAACGGCGTCGAGTCGTCGCAGGCGTCGAGAATCGCGAAGTCATCGGTGGCCAACAGCACGAGCGCCGAGATCACGTCGCCAGCATGGGACAACTCGATCACGTCGCCGGCTTCGATCTGGTCATTCAGGAGGGTGGTCATGATGGTGTCCGTTCGTGCTCTCGGGTGGTGCTGTCAGCGGCACGGATATCCATGTCCGTACCGTCTCAAACATGCATCGGTTGCAACACAGAGCAGCTTGAGGCATTCCTGATACGTGGTGTGGCATCGGCCACACGTCGCACGTACCGTGTCGCACGTACCGTGTCGCGATCGGGTGCCTCAGGAGAACGTGGGCTCGTCCCACCCCGGGAAGATGTCGGGCAACCCGTCGCTGACCAGGTCGGTGAAGACCGCCGGACGCTTCTCGAGGAAGCTGGTGACGCCCTCGGTGGCGTCGGCGCTCGCTCCGCGCGCCTGGATCGCACGACTGTCGGCGCGGTGGGCGTCCATCGGGTGCCCGGCCCCGAGCATCCGCCACATCATCTGTCGAGTCAGCGCCACCGAGACGGCCGCGGTGTACTGCACGATTTCGGCCGCGATCTGGTGGGCGGCGGCGAGCAGTTCGTCGGGTTCGTGGAGGCTGCGCACCAGCCCGCCGGCGAGCGCCTCGTCGGCACTCAGCAGCCGTCCGGAGTACGCCCATTCGAGTGCTGTGCTGATGCCGACCAGTCGCGGTAGGAACCAACTCGACGTCGCTTCCGGCACGATTCCGCGGCGGGCGAAGACGAACCCGAATCGCGCCGACCTGCTGGCGATTCGGATGTCCATCGGCAGTGTCATCGTCACGCCGACCCCGACGGCGGCGCCGTTGATGGCACCGATCACCGGCTTGAGCGAGCTGAAAATGCGGAGCGCGACCATGCCTCCCCCGTCACGCACGGCGCCGGACTCGCCGACGACGCTGCTGCCACCCTTGGCGAACGTGGCACCGCCCGCCGCCAGGTCGGCCCCGGCGCAGAAGGCGCGTCCTTCGCCGGTGACGATCACGGCGCGCACATCGTCGTCGGCGTCGGTCAGATCGAAGGCCGCGATCAGCTCCTTGCGCATCACCTCGGTGAAGGCATTCATCCGATCCGGGCGCGACAACGTGATCGTGGCGACGTGCTCGTCGACGGCGTAGCGGATCTGCGAGAACTCGGTCACGGCGCCAAAGTAGCTGCTGGTTCGGTCGCTATCCCTCGCCGACTGGAATGTCGTCGTTGCTCAGGGCGATCCAGGTCTGTTCACCCACGATCCCATCGGCGACGAGCCCCATCTCGCGTTGAAAGCTGATCACTGCTGCTTCGGTGGCGCGCCCGAAGTCGCCATCGACGGCGATCGACGCGCCCCACCGGCCGCTCAGCAACTCCTGGATCTGCTCGACGCCCGGACCGCAGTCGCCGCGCCGTACGTTCGCATCGGGTGCCGTCACCCGCCGGCACGCGACCGTGGTGGCCGGAGCTGGCGCGAGGCTGGTCGGGGCGACTGTCGCGGGAGGGGCGGCGGTCGGAGGTGAGGTCACCGGTGTCGGCGTGGTGGGTGCGACGGTCGTCGGCGCTGTCGTGGTCTCAGGGGTGGTGACGGTCGTGGTGGTGGTCGTGGTGGTGGTCGGTCGGGTGGTCGTCACTGCCGGCGTGGTGGCCGCAGCCGTGCCCGGAGCGGGCGCCGTCGAAGGGATCGACGGCTCGGCGACGTCCGCTGCCCCAGGGCGGTTGCACCCCACGACGAGCAGCGACAGCGTCGAGAGCGAGACGAGCGACAGCAGACGGGGGGCCATCGTCCGATCGTGTCAGAGTCGGTGCGGTCGCCGGGTGATTTCGGCACGGGCCGCCGAGGACGGCTACACGTCGAGGAAGCGCGAGGCGGCGATGCCGGAGCCGATCATGCCGACCAACGCCCCGAACACCAGGATCACGGCCCCCACTGTCCACTGGTAGCCGTCGACCACCACGAGTGCCGTCATGCCCGACGATTCCGGGAACTCCTGCACGCCGTTGGTCCAGCGCCAGTTGATGAAGACCAGCGCACTCACCGCCGCGACGCCGCCCAACAAGCCCTGGATCAACCCTTCGAGCATGAACGGGATGCGGATGAACCAGTCGGTGGCGCCGACCAACTTCATGACTTCGATCTCGCGCCGTCTGGCGAACATCGCCGTGCGGATCGTGTTCCAGATCAGCAGGCCGGACGCGAACATCGAGCGCGATCCACAGACCGGTGGTGTAGGTGCTGACGAAACTCTGCAACTTGGCGATCAGATCGAGCTGTTCCTCGGCCAGGGTGACGTTGTAGACCGACGGGAACGTGCTGTAGGTCTGCTTGAGGCCGCGCAGGACGGTGACGTCGGTGCCGTCGGTCGGGACCACCTTGAACAACGTCGGGATCGTGGTCTCGGTGAGCAGGCTGCGGGTGGTCGGGTCACCGGCCAACACTCGGTCGGCGTCGGCCAGCGAACACGCCACGTCGCAGTAGCTCCACGACTCGATCGACGTGCCGACCTGCTTGTTGAGCTGGTCCTGGATGTAGTTGAGGCCGTCGGGCTGGGTTCCGGCGTTGACGAACACGATCATCTCGACGCCCCCCTCCCACCGCTGCAGGAGGTTGTCGAAACCGTGCTGGATCAGCAGTGTGAGGCCGAAGATCAGCAGCGACACCGCCGAGGTGATGATGGCGGCGACCGTGAGCGTGACGTTGCGCTGGAAGCTCGCCCACGTCTCGCGCAGCGTGTAGGCCAGCCGGGAGAAGATCACGCTCATTCGTAGACGCCTCTCGCCTGGTCACGCACGATCACGCCGCGGTCGAGCTGGATCACGCGTTTGCGCATGGCGTTCACGATCCGTTGGTCGTGGGTGGCCATCACCACGGTCGTCCCCGTCTTGTTGATCCGGTCGAGCAGGCGCATGATGCCCTCGCCGGTCCCCGGGTCGAGGTTGCCGGTGGGCTCGTCGGCGATCAGGATCAGGGGCCGGTTGACGAAGGCGCGGGCGATCGACACACGCTGCTGCTCGCCACCGGACAACTGGTGAGGGAACCGCTCCTCCTTGCCGGCGAGGCCGACGAGGTCGAGGACCTGGGGCACCTGCTGACGGATCACGTGCTTGGGCTTGCCGATCACTTCCTGGGCGAACGCCACGTTCTCGAACACGGTCTTGTTCGACAGCAGCTTGTAGTCCTGGAAGATGTTGCCGATGTTGCGTCGCAGCAGCGGCACGCGACCGGGAGGCATGTCGATGATGTTGCGCCCGGCCACCCACACCGAACCTCGCTCGGGCCGTTCCTCACGGTTGAGCAGTCGCAGCAGGGTGCTCTTGCCCGAGCCGGACGGTCCGACGAGGAACACGAACTCGCCCTTGGCGATGTCGAAGGTGGCGTCGCGCAGGGCGACGACTTCGGTGCTGTAGGACTTGGTGACGTTCTCGAGGCGGATCATGCGGCTGGTGACGTGGTTCGGCCCGGTGAAGGGCGACCCGAGCGTATCGTCACACGATCGTCATGGGGTGTCACCAGCGCTCGCAGCGCGCTGGGCGCCGATGTGGCCCATGCGAGCACGCTTGGTGTCGAGGTAGTGCCGATTGTGCCGATTGGGCACGATCCAGATCGGCACGACGTCGACGACGTCGATGCCACCCGACTCCACCGCGTCACGCTTGCGTGGGTTGTTGCTCATCAAGCGCAGTCGCGTGACGCCGAGGTCCGCCAACACGGCGACCCCGTCGGAGAACTGGCGAGCGTCGACGGCGTGCCCCAACTCCAGGTTGGCGTCGACGGTGTCGAGGCCGCCGTCCTGAAGCCGGTAGGCGCGGAGCTTCTCGATCAAACCGATGCCGCGTCCCTCGTGCCCGCGCAGATACACGAGCACCCCGCAACCCGACTCGCCGATCGCCCGCAGCGCGGCGTCGAGCTGCGGGCCGCAGTCACACCGACGGCTGGACAAGACGTCGCCGGTCAGACATTCGCTGTGCAGCCGAACGAGCGGCGTGGCGCCGGGCGCGGCGACGTCTCCGAGCACCAGCACCACGTGTTCGACGCCACTGGATGCCGAGTAGCCGTAGCAACGGAAGTCTGCATGCTCGGTGGGCAGCACCGTCTCGACGACACGGACGACGCTCACGCGGGCGCTCCGGAGGCGACGAGATCGATCCGGATGTCGTCGCCGAACCGCATCACCGAGTCGAAGCGACCCGTCCACACGTCGGCCATGCTCGCCGCTCCCGCACCGGTGAAGATCGGAACAGCGTCGTCGCCGCCCATCAGCTTGGGGGCGACATACACGACGTAACGGTCGACCAGTCCGGCGCGGTGGAACGACGCTGCGACGCCGGCGCCGCCCTCCACGAGCAACTGCACCACACCGTCATCTGCGAGCTGTTCGAGGAGTGCCGGGAGTTCGCCGTGGTACTCACGGCACGGCCGGACCCGCGCATCCGGCGCAACCGACCCGAGCACGATCCGAGCCGGATTCGACCCGCCCACGTGGCGGGTGGTGAGCTCGGGATCGTCGGCCCGCACGGTGCCGGCGCCGACGAGGATGGCGTCGCTCTCGGACCGCAATCGGTGGGCGTCGGCACGTGCTTCGGGACCGGTGATCCATCGGCTCGAGCCGTCCGGCGCTGCCAACCTCCCGTCGAGCGTGGCCGCCAGTTTGAGCACCACGTACGGACGTCGAGTGGTCCGGTGCACGAGATACGGCATCAGCTGGGCGACGACCTCGTCGACGAGCACACCGGACTCGACCTCGATGCCTGCCTGTTCGAGCCGGCTCCTGGCACCTCCCGCCACTCTCGGATCGGGGTCCTCGACGGCGTACACGACCTTGCACACGCCGGCGGCGACGATCGCGTCGACACACGGGCCGGTGCGGCCCGTGTGCACACAGGGTTCGAGCGTGCTGTACAGCGTCGCCCCGTACGCCGACTGACCGGCGGCGTCGATTGCGACGATCTCGGCGTGGCGGCCACCAGGGGGTTCGGTGGCGCCGTCGAAGAGCGTCCCGTCCGGGGCGGCGATGACGGCCCCGACCCACGGGTTCGGTGCGGTCCGGGCTCGGACGGACGCGGCGTTGGCCACGGCCCGCCTCATCAACATCTCGTGGTCAGTCACGACCCACCCCGCGCACGGCCGCCGGCCCGAACGTGGTGGCGCATGTGCGGCACCAGAAGGCCTGTTCCAGCTCGGTGCCGCACGGCCCGTGCACGAGTGTGGTCGACGGGTGCACGCCTGGCACGTAGTCCTCGCTCCATCGCACCAGCGCGACCAGGGCGGGCGACAGCGCCAAGCCCGCCTCGGTGAGCCGGTACTCGTAGCGCTTGGGGTGCTCCTGGTAGATCCGCTTGGTCAGCACACCGTGGTTCGACAGCCGCTTGAGCCGGTCGGTCAGGACCGGGCGGGCGATCCCGAGGTCCTCCACGAACTCGTCGAATCTGCGCACGCCCCGGAGTGCCGCGCGCACGATCAGGAACGACCAGCGATCACCGACGATCGAGAGCGTGCGTTCGATCGCCGCTTGCGAGTCGAGCGACTCGTCGTGCTCTGGCACCGGCAACATGGCGACATCGTAGTGTGAGTTCGCTTTCAGAACTCACTCCATCTAGAATCGCCCGATGAGCATTCCGATCACCGTCGCCACGTCGGCTGCACCCCCAGCAACGCACCGCGATCTCGGCCGTGACGTGGTCGAGGCGATGGAGCGTGCCCGCGCGATCCGCGACCGGCACCACGGATCGCGCATCACCTACTCCCCCAAGGTGTTCATCCCGCTCACCATGCTGTGCCGCGACAGCTGCGGATACTGCACGTTCGCACAACCGCCGGCACGCCTCGCGTCCCCGTTCATGACCCCGGAACAGGTGCTGCGGATCGCCCGCCAGGGCGCCCGACAGGGCTGCCACGAGGCACTGTTCACGCTCGGCGAGGCGCCCGAGCAGCGCTACGACGTCGCCCGCGACTGGCTGCGTGATCACCACTACGACTCGACCCTCCACTACCTGCACGATGCCGCCGAGCTGGTGCTGTCCGAGACGGGCCTGCTCCCCCACGCCAATGCCGGAGCGCTCGACATCGACGAGCTGGCCATGCTGCGACCCGTGTCGCCCAGCCAAGGGATGATGATCGAGACGCTGCGTGGCGACCTGGCATGCCATCGCAGCGCCCCCGACAAGACACCCGAACGACGGCTCGCCACGCTCGAAGCGGCGGGCGAACTGGGCATCGCCTTCACCACCGGGATCCTGGTCGGGATCGGCGAGACACGCGACGACCGGATCGCTTCCCTGGAGGCGATCGCCGAGTCGCATCGCCGCCACGGCCACGTGCAGGAAGTGATCGTGCAGAACTTCCTGCCCAAGCCGGGGACGGCGATGCGCAACGAGCCCGGCTGCCCGCACGACGAGTTCCTGTGGTCGATCGCCACGGCGCGCCAGATCCTGCCGCCCGAGATCCACCTCCAAGCGCCCCCGAACCTCTCCGACGAGTTCGGTTCGCTGCTCGACGCCGGGATCGACGATTGGGGCGGCGTGTCGCCGGTCACCAGCGATCACGTCAATCCCGATCGGCCGTGGCCGGCGCTCGACCGCCTGCGCGACGTCACCGAATCCCACGGCCATGTGCTCGCCCCTCGCCTCACGATCTACCCCGAGTTCGCCAGGGACCCAGCCCGCTGGCTCGACGAACGCCTGCGCTTCGCCGTGCTCGACCGGTCCGACGCCGAGGGGCTGGCGCGCGACGACGCCGGGCAGTTCTGGCCGGAGAAGGTGACCGCCGCCGACGTGGTGCAGGACGGCGCCGAAGTGGTGCTGGTCGGACACCGCTCGACAGCGTGGTACGCCGGCGCCACCAACCCGCCGATCACGCTGGTGCCAGGGCGCGCTGCGGCGTCCGCTGCGTCACCGGTCGGCACCGTGTTGCGGCGGTCCGAGGAAGGCGACCCGCTCGGCTTCGACGAGATCGTCACGCTGTTCGGCGCGCGCGGCCCCGAGGTCAATGCGATCGCCGAGTACGCCGACCAACTGCGCCACCAGGCGGTCGGCGACGAGATCACCTGGGTCCACAACCGCAACATCAACTACACCAACGTGTGCACCTTCAAGTGCCGCTTCTGCGGGTTCTCGAAGGGCCCGATGTCGCTCAACCTTCGCGGAACGCCGTACCTGCTCACGCTCGACGACATCGCCGAGCGCGCCGCCGAGGCGGAGCGGATGGGGGCGACCGAGGTCACGCTCCAGGGCGGCATCCACCCCGACTTCGACGGCGACTACTACATCGACGTCACGCGCGCCGTGCGCGCCGCCGCTCCCACGATCCATGTCCACGGCTTCACCGCCTTGGAGGTGACCGAGGGCGCCAAGCGGCTCGGCGAGGACCTGCACAGCTACCTGCGCCGGCTCAAGGAGGCCGGCCTGTCGTCGCTGCCCGGCACCGCTGCCGAGATCCTCGACGATCCGATCCGTCAGATCCTGTGCCCCGACAAGATCACCACCGACGAGTGGCTCGACTGCCACGCCGCAGCCCACGAGATCGGCCTGCACTCCAACGTCACCATCATGTTCGGCGCCGTCGAGCACCCCGAGTCGTGGGCGCGCCACCTGCTGCGCACTCGTCAGTTGCAGTCGATCACGGGAGGGTTCACCGAGTTCGTGGGCCTGCCGTTCGTGCACATGGCGTCGCCGATCTATCTTCAACGCAAGGCGCGCCGCGGCCCGACCTTCCGCGAGACACTGCTGATGCACGCCATCGCCCGGATCGTGTACCTCGGGTTGATCGACAACATCCAGCTCTCGTGGGTGAAGATCGGCGAGCCGGGGGCGTTGCAGCTGCTCCGATCCGGTTGCAACGACCTGGGCGGCACGTTGATGGACGAGAACATCTCGCGAGCGGCCGGTGCCGCCCACGGGCAGTCGATGACCGAGGAGCGTTTCGGCGACCTGGTCGCCCCGCTCGGCCGGCGGCTCGAGCAGCGCACCACGTCGTACGGACGCGTCGACGGGCGCCAACCGGTCGGCTGATCCATCCGTACGCCACACTGGTGGCGTGGACGTGATCGACTCCCTCCTCGCGGCGCTCGGACCCGATCTGGTGTGCACCGCGCCGATCGAGCCGCGCTATCACTCCGACGAAAGCGGGGCCGGGGCGTGTGAGCCGTTGGCCGTGTTGTTGCCGCGCACGACCGAGCACGTGTCGACCGCGTTGGCGATCTGCGACGAGCACCGTCAGAGCGTGGTCGCCCAAGGCGGTCGAAGCGGGTTGACCGGTGCCGCGATCCCGGGCGCCGGCGACGTGGTGTTGAGCCTGGAACGCCTGCGCGGAGTGATCGAGATCGATCCCGACGCAGCCACCATGACGGTCTGGGCGGGCACCACGCTTGAAGCAGCCCAGCAGGCGGCCGCCGAGGCCGGATTCGAGCTGACCTACGACCTCGGCGCTCGCGGTTCGTGCACGGTCGGCGGCAACATCGCCACCAATGCCGGCGGCAACCGGGTCATCCGCTACGGCATGACCCGCGAACACGTGCTCGGGCTCGAGGCGGTGCTGGCCGACGGGACGGTGGTCACCTCGCTCAACAAGATGCTCAAGAACAATGCCGGGTACGACCTGAAGCAGTTGTTCATCGGGTCGGAGGGCACGCTGGGCGTGGTGACGCGGGCGGTGTTGCGACTGCGGCCGGCCCCCCGCTCGCGCACCACGTCACTGATCGCCGCCCCCGACTACCCCGGTGTGCTGGCACTGCTGCGTCACGCTCAGACTGCCAGCACCGGCGTCACGGCGTTCGAGGTGATGTGGCCGCCGTACTACCAGGCGTTGGCGACCATCCGCGAAGTCACCGCACCGGTCGAGATCGGCGACGGCTTCGGGGTCCTGCTGGAGATCACCGGCGCCGACCCCGACACCGACGCCGACGCCGTCGAGTGCCTGATCGCCGAGGCGGTCGAGCATGGTTGGGCGACCGATGCCTTCATCGCCCGTTCGGCACGCGACACCGAGGCGATCTGGGGCATGCGCGAGGCAGGCCCGTTGACGGCCGCCCACCAGTCGGCGCACTTCGACATCGGCCTGCCGATCGGCTCGATCGCCGATTTCGTGGTGAAGTGCACGCAGCAGCTTCGTGATGTGTGGCCCGATGTCGAGGTGCTCCCCTTCGGCCACATCGGCGACAGCAACCTGCACCTGCAGGTCTGGGTCGGCGATCAGACCGGCGACCTGATCGAGGCGATCGACGACGTCGTGTACGCCGCCGTGCGCGACTGGGGTGGGTCGGTGTCGGCCGAGCACGGGATCGGCACGCTGAAACGGGCCTACCTCGGGCACTCCCGTTCCGACACCGAGATCGCCCTGATGCACCGCCTCAAGGCGGCACTCGACCCGAACGGGATCCTCAATCCCGGCAAAGTGATCTGAGAGCAACCGTGTCGGCGCCGCGCCCGCGCACCATCACCGAACCGGCCCGCCGGATCGACGTGATCCACGAGACCGACGTGCTCGTGGTCGGATCGGGCCCGGCCGGGCTCTCGGCGGCGATCGCCGCCGCCCGCGAGGGCGTCGACGTGGCGCTGGTCGAGCGGTTCGGCTGTTTCGGCGGCAACATGACGGCGGTCGGCGTGGAGGGTTTGGCGTGGTACCGCCACGAAGCCACGGTCGAGGCGGGCGGCCTGGCGACGGAGTTCGAACGACGCTCGATCGACTTCGGCGCCGCCGTCCCGGAGAGCCAGTCGCTGTCGTACGAGATCGACGCCGAGGGGTTCAAGGTGGTCGCCGACGTGATGGTCCAAGAGGCCGGGGTCACGCCGATGTTGCACCGCGCCTTCGCTGCGCCGGTCATGGATGGCAACCGGGTGATCGGGGTGATCACGGAGTCCAAGGCCGGACGCGAGGCGATCCTGGCACGGCGCGTGATCGACGCCACCGGCGACGCCGACATCGCCTTCAGGGCCGGGGCACCGACCCACCTCACGCCGCGCGAGCACATGATGGCGATGTCGGTCATGTTCCACCTGGCGGGGGTCGACAAGCGGGCCTTCCTCGACGGCATCCGGGCCGACCCGCAGACCTACCGCGACTGGGCCGGCAACGGGGAGTGGGACATCGAGACCGACGGCAAGGAGGACTCGATGTTCTCGCCGTTCCTGCGCAAGCCGTTCGCCCGCGCCCTGGCCGACGGATTGATCCCACCGCACCTGTCCACGCTGGCGGGCACCTGGGGCGCCGTCCACGACTCGGGCGAGCTGACGTACATGAACGTGATCCACCTGGCGGAGCTCGACGGCACCGACCCCGACGACCTGACGCGCGGGGAGATCGAGGGTCGTCGTGCGGCGGTCGAGGCGATCAAGGCGTTGCGGGCCTACACCCCCGGTTGTGAACAGGCGCGACTGCGCAACTTCGGGATGACGGTCGGCGTGCGCGACACCCGCAAGGTCGACGCCGCCTACGACATGACCGAGGCCGACGTGAGGCACCAGGCCCGGTTCGACGATTCGATCGGCATCTTCCCGGAGTTCATCGACGGCTATGGCGTGCTGATCCTGCCCACCACCGGCCGCTACTTCCAGCTCCCGTACCGCAACCTGCTCCCGCGCCGCGTCGAGAACCTGCTGGTGGCAGGTCGCTCGTCGGGAGGCGACCGGATCTCGCACGCCGCCACCCGCAACATGGCGTGCTGCGTGGTCCTCGGCCAGGCCGCCGGCGTTGCCGCCGCCGTGTCACTGCATCAGGGTGTCGAGCTGACCGACGTGCGTCTCGACGCCGTTCAGCAGGCTCTGGCCCGCCAAGACGTTCGACTCAGCTGATCAGGTGGCTCTGTCAGGACTCGCCGGCGGCTGATCGGCGCCACTGGAGGTAGCCGATCATGAAGTCGTCGAGGTCGCCCTGGAACACGGCGTCGACCTGACTGGTCTCGACCTCGGTGCGCAGGTCCTTGACCATCTGGTAGGGCTGCATCACGTAGGAACGGATCTGGCTGCCCCATCCGACCTGGGCCTGCTTGCCGGCGATCGCGTCCAGCTCGGCCTGGTGTTCTTCCTCGATCTTGGCGGCGATCATGGCCTTGAGCCGGTTCATCGCCCGCTCACGGTTCTGGAGCTGGCTGCGCTCCTCCTGCGAGGCCGACACGAGCCCGGTCGGCTCGTGGATCAGGCGCACCGCCGACGAGGTCTTGTTGATGTGCTGACCACCGGCGCCCGAGGCCCGGTAGACCTCCATCCGGATGTCGCTCTCGTTGACCTCGACGTTGGGGGCGTCCATCACCGGCCACACCTGGACGGCGGCGAAGCTGGTCTGGCGTCGGCCCTGGTTGTCGAACGGCGAGATCCGCACCAGCCGATGGGTGCCACGCTCGCTCGTCATGAGGCCGTAGGCGTATCGGCCGGTCAGCGTGAACTCGGCGGCGTTGATACCGGCTTCGGCGCCTTCCATCTCGTAGTTGAGCTCGATGTCGAAGCCACGCTTCTCGGCCCAACGGGCGTACATGCGCAGCAGCATCTCGGCGAAGTCCTGGGCGTCGACGCCGCCGTCCTTGGCGTTGATCTGCACGATGCACGCCGCCTCGTCGTGCTCGCCGGTGAACAGGCTGCGCATCTCGAGCCGGTCGAGTTCCTGGCCGATGGCGACGATCGACCCCTCGATCTCGGGTTCCTGCGACTCGTCGTCGACCTCGCGGGCCATCTCGTGCAGCACGTCGGCATCGTCGAGGCGTTGCGACAGGTCGTCGTACAGGTCGATGTCGCCCTTGGTGTTGGCGTAATCGGTGTTGACCTGCTTGGCCCGCTCGGCGTCGTCCCACAGGTCGGGGCGGCCGATCTCGTGCTCGAGCTCGATCAGCCGGTTGCGGGCCTCACCGACCTTCAGGTAGCCGGCCGCTTCGCCGAGTCGGCGACGCACGTCGCGCAGGTCGTCGCTGAAGTCACGCATCCCGACGCCGGATCACTCGGCGCCGTGGCACAGCTTGAACTTCTTGCCCGACCCGCACGGGCAGGGAGCGTTGCGCGGGGTCTTGGAGAAGTCGTCCTTGCGGACCGTGACCGGCTTGGCGGTCGACACCGGCGCAGCCGCCGCGGCCGGGAGGTCGCCCTCGGCGACGGCCTGGGCGCGGGCCCGGTCGAAGCCGGTCGCCGCAGCCTCGTCGTCGCTCGACGAGGTCTGCATGTTGAGCACCTTGGGCGTCTCCAACTGCGGCGCCTGTTGCTGCACGACCTGGACGTGCATGACATATCGCACGAAGTCCTGAGCGATGCCCTTGATCATGCCGCCGAACATCTCGTAGCCCTCGCGCTGCCACTCGACGAGCGGGTCCTTCTGACCCATCGCCCGCAGGTTGATGCCTTCCTTGAGGTAGTCCATCTCCTCGAGGTGCTCGCGCCAGCGCTGGTCGATGATGCGCAGCATGACCTGACGTTCGACCTCGCGCATCACGTCGGAGCCGAGTTCCTGCTCACGCTGCTCATAGTGGGCTTTCGCCTCACCCATCACCAGCGCGCTGAGTGCGTCGGTGTTGCGAGCGCCGGCAAGATCGTCGGCGGTCAGCTTGGTCGGCCAGAACAGTGCCAACTCCTTGGCCAACCCGTCGACATCCCACTCGTCGGTGGCGACCGACTGGCAGTGCCCCTCGACCAGCGCCTCGACGGCCTCGTCGAGGTATTCGAGTGCCTCGCTGCGCAAGTCCTCGCCTTCGAGGATCTGATCCCGGCGCATGTAGATCACGCGACGCTGCTCGCTCATCACCTCGTCGTACTTGAGCACGTTCTTGCGGATCTCGGCGTTCTTCTGCTCGACCGTGGTCTGGGCCCGCTCGATCGCCTTGGTGACCATCTTGGCCTCGATCGCCTCATCCTCGTCGAAACGACCCATCGCCCATTGCAGCGCACCGGTCGCGAACAGTCGCATCAGTTCGTCGTCCAGCGACAGATAGAAGCGGCTCTCGCCGGGATCGCCCTGACGGCCCGAACGGCCGCGCAGCTGGTTGTCGATCCGGCGTGAGTCGTGGCGTTCCGAGCCGATCACGTACAGCCCGCCGCGCTGACGGACCTCGTCACCCTCGGCCTTGCAGCTGACCTTGAACTCCTCGAGCAGTACGTCGCGTCGAGCCAGCGCCTTGGCGCGCTCCTCGCGGAACTCCTCGGGCATCTCGTCGATCGGGCGCGGCATGGTGAAGTCGTCGACCAGCACGTCGGGACGGAAGCCTTCCTTCAGCAGCTCGTAGTGCGCCATCAGCTCGTGGTTGCCTCCGAGCTGGATGTCGACGCCGCGGCCGGCCATGTTGGTGGCCACGGTGACGGCGCCCAGGCGGCCCGCCTGCGCCACGATCTCGGCCTCGCGGGTGTGCTGCTTGGCGTTGAGCACCTCGTGCGCGATGCCCTGCTGGCGCATCATGCGTGAGAGCAGCTCGGACTTCTCGACGCTCACAGTGCCGACCAGCACCGGCTGGCCTGCTGCGTGCCGCTCGGCGATGTCGTCGATGATCGACTTGAACTTGCCGACCTCGCTCTTGTAGATCAGGTCGGCCTGGTCCATTCGGACCAGCGGGCGGTTCGTGGGGACCGGGACCACACCCAGTTCGTAGGTGCCCATCAACTCGGCCGCCTCGGTGGCGGCAGTACCGGTCATGCCGGCCAGCTTGTCGTACATGCGGAAGTAGTTCTGGAGCGTGATCGTGGCGAGTGTCTGATTCTCCTCCTTGATCTTCACCCCTTCCTTGGCTTCGACCGCCTGGTGGATGCCTTCCGACCAGCGTCGGCCTTCGAGGATGCGCCCGGTGAACTCGTCGACAATCTTCACCTCGCCGCCCTGCACGATGTAGTCCTTGTCGCGCTTGTACAGCTCCTTGGCCTTGAGCGCCACGGTGAACTGGTGCACGAAGTTCGACGACACGTCGTCGTAGATGTTGTCGACGCCCAGCGCCAGCTCGACCTTGTCGATGCCCTCTTCCAGAGGCACGACCACGCGCTTGTCCTCTTCGACCTCGTAGTCGACGTCACGTTCGAGCGACCGCACGATCGACGCGAACCGGTAGTACAGCTTGGCGGCATCGCCGACACGGCCGGAGATGATCAGCGGGGTGCGGGCTTCGTCGATCAGAATCGAGTCGACCTCGTCGACGATGCACATGTTGTGGCCGCGCTGCACCTTGAGGTCGAGCCGCGACGCCATGTTGTCGCGCAGGTAGTCGAACCCCATCTCGTTGTTGGTCCCGTACGTGATGTCGGAGGCGTAGCTCCGACGCTTCGACTCGGGGTCGTCCTTGAAACCCGGGATGATCAGGCCGACGCTGAGGCCGAGCCACTTGTGGATGCGACCCATCCACTCGGCGTCACGGCGCGCCAGGTAGTCGTTGACGGTGACGAGGTGCACACCCTTGCCGCCGACACCGTTGAGGTAGGCCGGGAGTGTGGACACCAGGGTCTTGCCCTCGCCGGTCTTCATCTCGGCGACCCAGCCGAAGTGGAGCGCCGCCCCACCCATCAGCTGGACGTCGTAGTGGCGCTGGCCGATCACGCGGTCTGCGGCCTCCCGGGTGACGGCGAACGCCTCGACCAAGATGTCGTCGAGCGTGGCTCCGTTCGCCAATCGCTGGCGGAACTCACCGGTCTTGCCACGCAGCTCGTCGTCCGACAGACGCCGCATCTCTGATTCGAGTGCGTTGATGTCGGGGGCGATCGCCTGGAGGGCTTTGACCTTCTTGCCTTCTCCCGCGCGGAGGATGCGATCGAGGATGCTCATGCAGCGAGCCAGCCTATCGGGGCTGCATCGACCGGGCTCGGGCAGCCGACTTGCCGGAATAGCCTGAACGGGTGATCAAATCGACGCGGCCCGCGACCCAACCTGAACGCCTCGTCGAACGTGTCCCCCGCAGTGAGTGCAATGGCGGCTGATCACACCGACGTGTTCCAGATCGACGGCAGCGATGTCGAGACGCGCCCAAAGCACTCCTTCGACGAGTTGTTCGAGGCCCACTACCAGCGCCTCGTGCGCGCACTCACGCTCGTGGCGGGCGACTCCGAAACGGCGGCCGATGCCGTCCAGGAGGCTTTCGTCAAGGCCCACCTGCGATGGCGCAAGGTGAGCCGCTACGAAGATCCGGTCGGTTGGGTGCGACGAGTGGCCATCAACCAGATCCGCGACGGGCATCGCCGGGCGACCCGCAAAGACCGTGCGCTGACCCGGCTGTCGAGCCGGCAGAACACCACCACCGAACAACCCGAGATCGACGAGTTCGACCGCCTGCTGTCCTCGCTCCCGCGCCAGCAGCGGGCGATCACCGCCTTGTTCTACGTCGATGGGCTCTCGATCGCCGAGATCGCCGCATCGTTGGAGCTCGCCGACGGGACGGTCAAATCACACCTCTTCGACGCCCGCACCCGACTTCGGCCGGTACTCGAACGCGAGCACACCCGGGAGCACGCCGATCACGACAGGAAGCAAACATGAGCGATTTCGAGTTCGAACGCCCCGATGACGATCTGGCGGCCGCCCTGCGCGGGCGAGCCGGCGGCCCGGCATCGTCGACGGCAGCGGCCCATGATGCCGTGATCCGCCGCGCCGGATCGATCCGGCGCCGCAGGGCGGCGATGGCAGGCGGCGGAGCGATGGCGCTGCTCGTGGTCGGCGGGGTGTTGGCGATCCCGCGCGGCGGTGACAGCATCGTCGCCCCAGCGGATCAATCGGTGACCGACGACTCCGCGACCAGCAGCACGACGAGTGTCGTGGGGGGCGTCGCCGTCCCCTCGACGACGGTGGCCTCGTCCACCACCCTGCCACGCACCACCACCACACTCGGCACGACCACGCTCGACACCACCCTGGTCGTCTCCCCGACGCTGGTGGACGTGTCGATCGACCCGACCACCACGCTGGGCGGGCCCGGACGTCAGCCGACCACCACGGTGGCCGGTGCGTCGGCTGGCACGACGACCGCTCCCGGCAACACCGTGCTCACCACAACCGCCACCACGACTCCCCGATCGTCGAGCAGCTCGAGTTCCAGCAGCTCGAGTTCGAGCAGCTCGAGTTCGAGCAGTTCGAGTTCGAGCAGCTCGAGTTCGAGCAGTTCGAGTTCCTCGAGCACCTCGATCGCACCCGCCGGGCCAGCCCCGTTCTCCGACACCTACAGCTCGACGGGGGGTTCGATCTCGGTGTCGTGGAACGGATCGTCGTTCTCGCTCAACAGCGTGGATCCGGCGCCGGAGTACCAGGCACAGATCGACAACAACGAGGCAACACGGATTCGGGTCCGGTTCGTCGGCCCGAGCGAGTCGCAGATCGAGGTCCGCGTCAGCGACGGGAATCTCGTCGTGAATATCGACTGACGACCCAACCGCGGTCGTCGCTCGGTCGTGTCCTCTCCACACGCAATCAGGAGGCACACGTGAACAATCCGCTCAAGAAGATCTCGTCGAAGGCAGTCCGCCGGTACGGGCACAGGGCCGTGGTCGTCGCCGCCGGAACGGTCGGATTCGGCCTCGGAGCGGTCGGCATCGCCGCCGCGTCGCACGGCGCCGATGACGTGGCGAGCACGCCAACGGTCACCGTCACCGACGACACCGTCACCGACAACACCGTCACCGACAACACAACGGCCAGCACCGTCACCGACAACACCGTCACCGACAACACAACGGCCAGCACCGTCACCGACAACACCGTCACCGACAACACAACGGCCAGCACCGTCACCGACGACACCGTCACCGACAACACAACGGCCAGCACCGTCACCGACGACACCGTCACCGACGACACCGTCACCGACAACACAACGGCCAGCACTGTCACCGACAACACCGTCACCGACGACACCGTCACCGACGACACCGTCACCGGGAACACGGTCAGCGACGACGGTGATGACGACGACGACGACGCGACCACCAGCACCATCGCCGACGATGACGACGACGACGCGACCACCAGCACGTCGGATGCCCCCGCCCCCCAGCCGTTCTCGAGGACGTACACCTCTGCCGGTGGATCGATCACGGTGACGTGGAACGGCTCGGCACTCTCGATCGACTCGATCAGCCCGGCTGCCGGATTCTCGGCACAGATCGACGACGCCAGTTCGACTCGAGCCCGAGTCGAGTTCGACAACGGTGACGATGACTGGCGGATCGAGGTCCGCGTCGAAAACGGTGAGCTCCGCGAGCGGATCTCCGACTGACAGACCGCAGCGTGTCGGGTGTCGTTCCGCCGACGACACCCGACACGCTGGCGGACCCCGGCTGGCTACGGGGTCACGCGGCCCACGGCACCTCGATCGATCGGGGTGCCGTGGGCCGCTGACGCGTGAGGGGCAGGGGCAGCGCCGGGGTGGTGGCGACCGCGGCACGCCGGACCTCGATCGCACCGGCGTTGCGCAGCGCTGCCGCCGCCGATCGCAGCGTGGACCCGGTGGTGACCACGTCGTCGATCAGCAGCACCCGCAGCCCGTCGGCCGTCGGCGAAGCGGTGAACACCGGCCCGTGCAATCGCTCGGAACGGTCCCGCCCGGTCTGGTGACCGCTCGACGGGTCCCGCCGGAGCACACGCCGGCATGGCAGACCGAGCTGAGCTGCAACCCGGCGAGCCACCACCTCGGCCTGGTCGAAGCCGCGATGACGGCGCCGGGCGGCGCTGGTGGGCGCCCAGGTCACCACGTCGATCTCGGCAGGATCGAGACCCGTGGCGATCAGGCGGTTGACGAGCAGCCCGGCGAGATGGTGCGACAACTGGCGTCGGTTCCCGTACTTGAAGCCCAACAGCACGTCGCGTGCTCGCCCGGCGAACGGGACGGCGGCCACCACGTCGCCCGATTTGGGCATCCCACCCGGGCGCGCCAACGCGAAACGGCAGGTTCGGCATAGCACCGGCCCGACCTGCTCACACCCTGCGCAACGACTCTGGAAGATCATGCCCCCAGCATGAACGGGGGGTGTGACAGCGATGATGCTTGCGCAACCGGGCGTCAGGCTTCGGGTGCGCTGTCGACCGGACGTACGGCGGCGCTGATCTCGCCCACCACGTCGGCTTCGACCATCTCGCGTGCGAGCTGGATCGCGTTCACGATCGCCCGCTGGCTCGACGAACCATGCGAGATGATGCACACCCCGTCGACACCCAGCAGCATCGCTCCGCCGTACGTCTCGGGGTCGAGCGTGGAGTACAGACTCAGCAGCGCCGGCATCAGGGCGTCGGCGTGCGGTTTGTATTCGGGTTCGGCGCTGAACGCTTCGAGCAGCCCGCGCACGACGGCCTTCATCGCACCCTCGAGCGACTTGAGCACCACATTGCCGGTGAAGCCGTCGGTCACGACCACGTCGACGATGTCGCTCATCACGTCGCGCCCCTCCACGTTGCCGATGAAGTTGAGGTCCGCTGCGCTCGCCTCGGCGGCGGCAACCAGCAATCCGTATGCCTCCTTGCGGAGCGGGTCGCCCTTCCCCGGCTCCTCGCCGATCGACAGCAGCCCGACCTTCGGCGATGTCACATCGAAACGGTGGCGCGAATAGACCGACCCCATCAGCGCGAACTGGACCAACCAATCGGCCTGGACCTCGGCGTTGGCGCCGGAGTCGAGCAGCACGGTCGGCCGACTGCCCGGCACTGGAATCACGGTGGCGATCGCCGGACGGTTGACGCCTTTGATGCGTCCCATGCGCAACAACGCCGACGCCATCGTGGCGCCGGTGTTGCCTGCAGAAACCATTGCCGAGGCGTGGCCGTCGCGCACCGCCTCGGCAGCGCGCACGAGCGTGGAATCCTTCTTGCGACGGACAGAACGGCCGCCGTCCTCGTCCATCTCGATCACCTCGGAACAAGCGATCAGTGGCAATCCACCGATGTCGACACGATCGGCGAGATCGGGCGGGCCGACGAGCACGATCGGCGTGCCTGCCTCGGCGGCGACCAACGCACCGGCGACGATCGCCCCGGGGGCGTGATCGCCACCCATGGTGTCGACCGCGATCGGCAGCATGACGGAATCAGCTGACGTCGACGACGACGCGGTTCTTGTACCGACCGCAGGTGGCGCAGACCGTGTGCGGCGTCTTGGCAGCACCGCACGACGGGCACGTGCTGCGCGACGGCAGGGTCAGCTTCCATGAGCCCGCACGATGGGTGCGGGTCTTCATCTTCGACTTCTTCTTCTTCGGAACGGCCACGGCGGGTCTCCAGGATCAGTGCTGCGAATGGCGTCTCGTGACACGCACGAAACAGGCTGCGCCAGGCTAGCGGCCAATGCGGTTTTCGGCACCGCCGAGCAGGATCAGCCCTCGGGCGGTTCCGGCAACGACAAGCCCTCGAGCGCTGTCCACCGGATGTCGGTCGGGCCGGAATCGCAGGAGCACGGCTCGATGTTGCGGTCGGCCCCGCAGATCGGACAGATGCCGGCGCAGTCGGGCCGGCACAACGGACCGTCGGGAAGGTCGAGCAGGACGTACTCGCGCACCACCGGCACCAGATCGATCTGGTCACCCACGATCTCCAGCGTGTCGGAGTCGCTCGGGTTGTGCTGGAACAGTTCGTCGAGCGGCGATTCGGTGAGGCCGTCGACCTCGACCAGGCAACGCCGGCACTCGGAATGCCACGGCGTGCGCACCACCCCGCGCACGCTCACTCCGTCGATCGTCGATGTCGCCCCGGCGCTCACCTGGACCGGCCCGGACAATCGCTCGTCGTCGATGTCCAGCTCGTCGCCCTGGACGACCGCCTCGACCGCACGCGTCGAACCCGGTTGACGGAGCAGCTCGACGGCATTGATCCGGAGCAGATGGGCGGCGGTCGACATCTTCGTCCTGGCTCGGTCGGGTCAGCGGTCCTGGTCGAAGAAGCCCATGGTGAGCGGGTCGTCGTCCAGGTCCTCGTCGCCGGGCAGGTGCAGACCGGCCGTGCCGATCGACAGCTTCTGGCGCCCCGCCGCCACCGTCTTGCCGAGCTTGTCGAGCAGGATCTCGAAACTCGCCAACCGCTGGTCGAGAAAGTCCTCGGTCTCCAGCTTGAGGCGACGCGAATCGTTGTCGGCGGTGTCGACCACCTGACGTGCCCGCGCTTCGGCGGCGCGTACCACTTCGGTGCGCTGGACCATGCGCTCGGCCTGGACGCGTGCGGCTTCCAGCATCTCGTTCGCCTCACGCCGCGTCTTGTTGACGAAGTCCTGGCGTTCCTTCAGCATCCAGCGTGCCTGACGCAGCTCCTCGGGGAGGCGCGACAGCGCCTCGTCGAGCAGTTCGATGATCTCGTGGCGATCGATACGGGGTGTCGACGACAGCGGCATTGCCGGCGCGTTGGCGATGATGTCGAGCGCCCGGCGGAGCAAGGTCTCGGCGTCGCCGACCTGGTGGGCGTGCTGCGCCGGGTCCGGGTACTCGTCGTCGATCTCGTCGTATTCGTCGTCGTACCGATCTTCACGGGCACCGCGGAAACGGTCGGGGTTGCGGTCGTCGTAGCTCATGGGCGAGCACCGAATCTATCGGCGAGGGCGCGTGCCACGGGTCCAGGGACCAGATGGGCCACCTCGCCACCGTGGGCGGCGATCTCGCGCACGAACCGGCTCGACACGAACCCCACGTCGGGGCGGCACGGGAGGAACACGGTGCGCACCCCCGCCGACGACCGGTTCATGTGCGCCATCTGCTGCTCGATGTCGAAGTCGGCCGGGTTCCGCAGGCCCTTCACGATGAAGTCGGCTCCGACCTCGGCGGCGGCCTGGACCGCCAGACCGGTGAACGCCCGCACCGTCACGGTGGGGTGTTCGGCCAGGCTGGCCCGTGCCAGCGCGACGCGCTCGTCCGGGGCGAACATCCCCGACGGCTTGTCGAAGTTGTACAGCACACCGACCACCACCGACCCGAACAGGTCGGCGGCCTGGTCGACCACATCGACGTGCCCGAGGTGGATCGGATCGAAACTGCCGGGGATCAGCACCGTTGCCATGCGGGGGCCAACGGTAGTCCCGGTGCCGACTTCAGGCGTCGATGCGCTCGAAGAACGTGACCCACGCCCTGCCGTAGCGGCGTGCGCGTGTGGCGTTCCAGCCCGGCACGGCGAGCGTCTCCAGCGAACGGCCCGCCTCGGCGACCACGAACGAAGCCGACAGCGAACCCAGCAACCCCGCCCAGCCGTCGAAGTCGTACGGCGGGTCGGCCAGCACGAGATCCACGTCGAGGGTCACGGCCTGGGTGAGGGCATCGCCCTGAACCACACGGCTCCGACCGGTCACGCCGAGATGTTCGAGGTTGCCCCGCAGCACCCGGAGCGCATTGCGATCGCGCTCGACAAAGGTGCAACTGGCGGCACCGCGCGACAGGGCTTCGATGCCGAGCGCCCCGGTGCCGGCAAACAGGTCGGCGACCCGCGCATCGCGCACCAGGCCGAGGCTGGCGAGGGCGTTGAACACCGCTTCACGGACCATGTCGGTGGTGGGCCTGGTGTCCTTGCCCTCCGGTGCCTCGATCCGACGACCTCGCAACTCCCCTGCCACCACGCGCATACCGGCAGGCTACGGCAACGTCGACGACCCATCGCCCGTGGCCGTCTCGGCATACTGGTCACATGCTCGAACCGGAACCCCAGATCATCTGCATCGACTGCGGTGGGCGGGCGTTCTTGCTCACCCCGCCCCGCGAGGAGGGAACCTGGTACGCCGACGACATCGTGGCCTACCGGTGCGAGGACTGTCTCGACCGTTGGGACTTGGTGCTCGGCGACGAGGACGACGCTCGCGGCGACGAGTACCGAGACGCCTGACCTCAAGCTGCGCTCGTCGCTGCCGAAAAGTCGGTGTGCGGAAGTTCGTTCGGTCGGCTCTGGCGCTCGCCGTGGCGGCGTGCGCGACCACCACGATCGACGTCGTCGACGGCACCGGCGGGCAGCGCGTGGCGGCTGCCTCCGGCGACTTCACCGCGATCACGCCGACGCGGCTGCTCGACACCCGACCCGGCTCGACCACCGTGGACGGGCAACATCAAGGTGTCGGGCCGATCGGCCCGGCGACCGTGCACGTGCTGCCGATCGGCGGTCGGGCGACGATCCCGGCCACCGCCACCGCCGTGGCCATCAACATCACCGCGGTCGCATCGACCGCCGACACGTTCATCACCGCCTACCCCACCGGTGCCGATCGCCCCGTGGCGAGCAACCTGAACCCGCGTCCCGGACGCGTGATCCACAACGCCGCCCAACTCCCGCTCGGCGACGACGGGTCGATCGACCTGTTCAACCTTGCAGGCTCGACCGAACTCGTGATCGACGTGCTCGGCTATTTCGTCGGCGATTCCTGCTTCACGGGAGTCACCGCAGCGCGACTGCTCGACACGCGAGCCGGTGGCGAAACCGTCGACGGCGCCGGGCGACCTGGACGCGCACTCGGCCCGGCGTCGTCGTTGCGGCTCGACGTGCGCGGACGAGGAGGGGTCCTCGACACGGCGCGCGCCGTGGCCGTCAACATCACCGCGGTCGGTGCCACCGCGGGCAGCTACGTCACGGTGTACCCGGGCGGGGTGCGGCCCACTGCGAGCAATCTCAACCCGGTACCGGGATCGATCACCCACAACATGGCACAGGTCCCGATCGCTGCCGACGGCACGATCGAGATCTACAACCATGCCGGCTCGACCGATCTCCTCGTCGACGTGCTCGGCTTCTACGACGGCACGTGTTTCACGGCCGTCACACCGGCCCGGTTGCTCGACACCAGACCCGGCGAGAGCACGGCCGACGGCGACCACCGAGGTGCCGGCGCGGTGAGCGCCGGTACCTCGTACGTCCTTCCGGTGCGGAACCGTGCCGGGATCCCGCCCGCTGCGGTGGCCGTGGCGATCAACATCACGGCGATCGGCGCCACCGAAGCCACGTTCGTGACGGCCTACCCAGGGCCGGCGCTGCCGACTGCCAGCAACCTCAACCCCGCTCCCGGCAGCATCACCCACAACACGACACAGATCCCGATCGCCGGCGACGGCACGATCCGGCTGTACCAGCACGCCGGCTCCGTCCACCTCGTGGTCGACGTGCTGGGTTGGTACTCCGCCACCGACCTCGTCGGGCCCGGTGGGCCGGAGCCCGGCGTCCATCCCAGGATCTATCTTCCTGGTGCCCAACAGCGTTTGCAGTCGCTGCTGGACGCCGGCGCTCCGTCGGCGACACGATTCCGGAGCTATGCCGACGCCCGACTGTCGACCTCGTTCGGCTCGCTGTACGACAGCGACTTCCGCATGTGGTACTTCGCCCTGCTCGGCAACCTCACCGGGGACGAGCGCTACTGCAGGCGCGCCGTGGACGGCATCGAGTGGTTCGTCAGTGGGGAGGAACAGCGCAGCATCGACTACACGTCGGGTCAACCCGGGACCGGCCCGCGCGTCGGATACGACTCGTACCTCGAGATCGGTCCGCTCGTCGGTGACGTGATGATGGTCTACGACTGGTGCCACGCCGACGTGTTGCCCGGCCAGCGCGCCCGATGGCTGGCGTACGCCGATCGGGCGGTGTGGAACGTCTGGCACCCGGACGCGGCCGAATGGGCGGAAAAGCCGGCGGCGTGGAGCGGCTGGTCGATCGACAACCCCAGCAACAACTACTACTACTCGTTCCTGCGAGCCACGATGCTGCTCGGGCTGGGAGCCGAAGGTGAACTGGCGTCGGCCGTCGGATGGAAGGACTTCTTCCGCGAGACCAAGATCGCCCGCCAACTGATCCCGACCTTCGATGCCGACCTGGTGGGTGGCGGGTCACGAGAAGGGACCGGGTACGGAACGGCCATGATGCGGCTCTGGGAGGTGTACGACATCTGGGAGCAGTCGACCGGCGAGAACATCGCCCGTCTGACCGGCCACAGCCGTGCCTCGCTCGTGCACTTCCTGCACTCCGTCGTCCCCACGCTCGACGCGGTGTCGCTCAACGGTGATCACTCGCGTGATTCGACCGGTGCCCTGTTCGACTACCACCGGCACTACGCCCAGTCGTTGGCACGCGTGGTCGGCGACGACGTGCTCTCGGGCCGCGTGCGGGCGTTGTTGGACGACAGCAGCGTGCCGACGATGCAGAACGGGTTCATGGTGGTCTACGACTTCCTCGACGACATGACAGAGATCCCCGCCGTGCCCCTCGCGGCACTGGACACGGCGTACCGCTCGGCCGGAGCGGGCCAGGTCTACGTGCGGTCGGATTGGACCAAGTCGGCGGCGTGGTTGAACCTCACCGCCGGGCCGTACACCGAGTCCCACGCCCACCGCGACCAGGGTTCGTTCCTGCTGTTCAAGAACCGATGGATGGCAATCGATCCGAACTTCTTCTCGCACTCGGGTATCCGACAGGAAGAGGAGCTCCACAACCTGGTCCGGATCGCTGCCGCCGACGGCTCGACCGTGACCCAACGCGAGGGCACGGCATCGACCGTGCAAGCGCTGCGGGAACAACCGACCTGGTTCCACGCCGCCGCCGATTCGACAGCCGTGTACTCGGCCGCGCCCGGTTCCCCGGTCCAGGCGGTGCAACGCGAGTGGCTGTTCATCGAGCCCGATGTGCTCGTGGTCTTCGATCGTGTGACCACCTCGCCCGGCACGACGCAGCGATGGCAGCTCAATGTGCCGACGCGGCCGACGGTCACCGGCCCTGCGGCCACCGTCACGAGCGCCGAGACCACGTTGCACTCACAGCGCATCATCCCCGCCTCGGCACAGACGACGGTGTTCGACTGGACATCCGACGGCGACATGACGGGCGGGTTCCGGCTCGACGAGACGGTCGCCGGTGGTGCCAACACGTTCCTCCACGTGCTGTCGTTCGGCGACAGCGTGACGACCGCGGTTCGCAGCGACGCCGATGGGCGCCAGGGCGTGGCGATCACCCTTGCCGACGGCCGTCAGGTCACCGCCCGCTTCTCGACCGCCGGGGTCGACGGCACCCTGCTGATCACCGCTGCCGGAGGGAGCACGGTGGTGTCGACGCCGTTGTCGGCGACGGTCACGGCGCTGCCCGAACTCGCCGGCTGAGGCGAGTTCAGCGCCGGGTCTCGGACTTGATCCGTTTGGCGGTGGCCGCCCAACTGCAGATCGGGCAGGCCGCCATGTCGTGCCTCAGCGCCGGGCAGTGCTCGCGCCCGAAGAAGATGATCTGGAGGTGGCGAGCGATCCAGGTGTCCTCCGGGAAGAGCCGCTTCAGGTCGCGTTCGGTACGTTCGACGTTGCTGCCGTCGGACAACCCCCACCGAGCGGCGAGGCGATGGATGTGGGTGTCGATCGCGAACGCCGGAACGCCGAACGCCTGCGACATCACGACGCTGGCGGTCTTGTGCCCGACGCCGGCGAGCGACTCGAGGAAGGCCCAGTCGGGTCGCACCTCCCCGCCCGCCTCGACGATCTGATTGGCGGCCACCCACAGGTTCTTGGCCTTGGTCGGCGCCAACCCGACCTCCCGGATCAACTCCAGGATCCTGTCCGGGCCGAGTGCCACCATCTTGGCGGGTGTATCGGCCCGTGCGAACAGCGCCGGAGTGACCTGGTTGACCTTCTTGTCGGTGGTCTGCGCCGACAGCGCCACCGCCACGAGCAAGGTGTACGGATCCACATGGTCGAGTGGCACGGGTGTCTCCGGATACAACTCGTCGAGCAGCTCCCCGATCCGATCCGCCTTCTCCTGCCGCTTCACCGACGCCTCCTCGATCGAGCTGACGATCCTCGTTCTGACCGCCCGGATGGGCAAGCTATCGGACCCCCGAGAGGCGGCGACCGGCCCTGCCTGGTCGGGCACACCATCGGTGGGAGGTATCTCGGCACGGAGGCGCCGCTCTCTGACATGCAGGTCCCGACACGCAGGTCACGACAGGCAGATGAGGAGACAATGATGGGATCGGTCCGAACACGTTGGGCGGCGGTGGGTGCCGCGGTCGCCGTCACGCTCGGAGTCGGAGGGCTGGCATCAGTCGGCGCCACCGTCACGTCGGGAGGGCGGCCCGTGTTGATCCCGGTCGAACCGTGTCGCCTGGTCGACACGCGTCCGGCACCCGACACCGTCGGCACGCGGAACACGCCACTCGGGCCGGGTGTCACCGACACCGTGGCCGCACGCGGGATCGTCGGGAACTGCGATCTGCCCTCCGACGCCACCGCCCTCGCCCTCAATGTGACGGCGCTCGGCGCCACCGCCGCCACGTTCCTGACGATCTGGCCGACCGGGATCGACCAACCGATCGTGTCCAGCCTCAACCCGGCCCCCGGGCAGGGTCCAGTGCCCAACGCGGTCACGACCGGGTTGTCGCCGTCCGGCACGTTCGACGTGTTCAACCTGGCCGGCAGCGTCGACCTGCTGATCGACGTGGTGGGCTACTACGCCGACCACAATCACGACGATCGCTACTACACCAAACAGGATTCCGACGCTCGATACGCCTCGGCCCCGCCGCGGTCCTCCTACCAGCCGCACATGCTCGACTACACCCCAGACGCCGGCTCCAGTTGGACCCTCACGGCCGGATGGACACACGCCGCATCGACGAGCGAGTGCCTGTACGCCCCGTATCGGCTCGAGGCGGGCAGTGTCGTGCACGACGTCACGATCGAGTATGCAGCGAACGCTCCCGTCACTGCCGCCGTGGCGTTGGTCAGCTTGCGGACCACACCGGGCCCGGCCGGCGTCGGCGCCGCCCGGCGCCACGTGTACAACACCCTCACGCTCCCGTCCACGGGAGGCCAGATCGCCCCGGCAGTGGTCACGGACGACCCGACCGACAATTACGCAGGTCTGCTCGCCACGCCGGTGCCGGGCGACGACGCCGACGTGCTGATGGCGTTCTGCACGACGAGCGTCGTGAACATCGTGTCGACACGGGCAAACGTGGGTTGAGCGACGGGTCAGCTCTTGGACAGAAACCCCTCGTCCCGCTCGGTGAACAGCAGCTTCAGCTCGTCCTCGAGCACGGGGTGTCGTGACAGGTCGCGGTCGGCGGCGACGATCTCGAACGCAGCATCGCGAGCGAGTTGCACGAGCTCGCGATCGCGACGCAGCGACGCCAGCTTGAGGTCGCTGCGCCCCTTCTGACTGGTCGACATCAGCGTGCCCTCGCCGCGCAGGTCGAGATCGACCTCGGCCAGCTCGAACCCATCGGTGGACGCGACCAGCGCCTCGACCCGCGGGTTACCGGCATCGGATTCCTGGGTCACGAGCCAGCAGGTGGAGGCGTGGCGCCCGCGGCCCACGCGACCGCGGAGCTGGTGCAGCTGGGCGATCCCGAACCGGTCGGCGTCGAGGATGACCATGACCGTGGCGTTCGGCACGTCGACGCCGACTTCGATCACCGTGGTCGCCACGAGCACGTCGATCTCGCCGGCCCGGAACCGGTCCATGGTCATCTGCTTCTCGGACGGTGTGAGGCGACCGTGGAGCAGCCCGAGCCTGAGCCCGCGCAGCTCCTCGGCGGCCAACCGCTGGAACGTCTCCTCCGCCGATGCCACCTCGAGCTTCTCGCTCTCGTCGATCAGCGGGCACACCACGTACGCCTGCCGCCCCTCGGCGACCTCGTGGCGCACGTCGGCCCACACCTCGATCTCGAACATCGGCCCGTTGGCCCACTTCGTGGTGATCGGCGTGCGACCGGGAGGCAACTCGTCGAGCACGCTCACGTCGAGATCCCCGTAGACGGTCATCGCCGCCGTGCGCGGGATGGGTGTGGCCGTCATCACCAACACGTCGGGTACATGCCCACTCGACTTGTCACGCAGCGCGGCGCGTTGCTCGACGCCGAACCGGTGCTGCTCGTCGACCACGACGGCGCCCAACGAATGGAAGCTCACACCTTCCTGGATCAATGCGTGCGTGCCGATCGCGATGTCGACCGAGCCGTCCGCCAAGCCGGCCAGGACCTCCTTGCGGTCCGAGCCGGTCACGCGGTTCGTGAGCAGCTCGATGCGTAGCCCCCGTTCGCCGAACAGGTTGCCGGCGTCGGGCACGCGCAGGTCACCAAGTAGGGCCCGGATCCCGGTCGCGTGCTGTTCGGCCAACACCTCGGTCGGCGCCATCAGTGCGCCCTGGTGCCCACCTTGCACCGCCGCCAACAGCGTCGACACGGCGACCACGGTCTTGCCGGCGCCGACGTCGCCCTGCAGGAGCCGATGCATCGGATTGGGGGCTGCGAGGTCGCCCTCGATCTCGGCGATCACGCGGCGTTGCGCAGTCGTGAGCGGATACGGCAGGGCGGCGTGGAAGCGACGCACGAGCTCGCCGTCGACCACGTGCGACAACCCGCGCGAGGTGCGTTCCAGCTCCAGCTTGCGCAACACGAGCACGAGCTGCACCCTGAGCAGTTCGTCGAACGCCAGCCGTCGGCGCGCCGCCTCCTTGTCGCGCATCGTCTCGGGCAGATGGATCAGGCTCAGGGCCGGGCCGCGTTCCATCAGCCCGAGCCGGCGCCGCACGGGTTCGGGGACCGGGTCGGCGATCCCGCGATCGTGGCAGCGACGCAACGCCTCCTCGACCCATCCGGCGAGTTCCCACGTGCTGAGCTGGGCCTTCTCGCTCTGGGGATAGATCGCCACGATCCTGCCGGTCCGGTCACCGATCAGATCCACGATCGGGTTGGTCATCTGCAAACCACCGCGATACGTGTCGGGCTTGCCGAACAGCGCGATCTGGAGCCCCTCTCGGAGCTGGCGCTCGCGCCACGGTTGGTTGAAGAACACCACGTCGAGCCGTCCCGAGCCGTCACCGACGTTGACGTTGACCATCGTGCGGCGGTTGCGGGTGCTGCGCTTGGTCACCGTCCGGACGGTGGCCAACACGAGCGCCTCCTCGCCGGGCACGAGGTCGGTGATGCGGGCTTCGTTGGTGCGATCCACCCATCGGCGCGGGTAGGTGGTGACCAGATCGAGCACCGAGTCCACGTCGACGGCGGCCAACGAGGCCCGCTTCTTGTCGCCGACGCCCTTGATCTGGCCGACGTCGATCGCGGCGAGTTCGCGCAGCGTGATCGGAGGTCGGGCATTCACGGCGGTCGGTCCGGCTACTCCGCCCCGAACAAGTAGGGGTAGAGCGGCTGGCCACCTCGGTGAACCTCGACGTCGACGTCGGGGTATTCGGCCGCGACCCAGGCCTCGAGCGAATCGGTGAGGTCGCGCGTGGCGTCGACACCGGTGATGATCGTCAGCAACTCGCGACCGTCGAGCAGCTCGGGGAGCATCGTCGTGCACACGTCGAGGCAGGTCGAGGCCACGGCCACGATCCCGTCGCCGCGCACGATCCCCATCCAGTCCCCCGCAACGATCGGGCCGGCGTCGCTGTTGGAGGCGCGAACCGCTTGCGTGACCTCGCCGGTGGCCACGGATTCGGCCGCCTCCGTCATCTCGGCGGCGTTGGTCTGGGCCGACGCCTCGGGGTCGTAGGTGACGAGTGCCGCCAGCGCCTCGGGCATCGTGCGGGTGGGGACCACGATCACCGTCTTGGTGGTCAGCGCGCCGACCTGCTCGGCGACGGGGATGATGTTCTTGTTGTTCGGAAGGATCACGACCTGGTCGGCGTTCACGTGCTCCACGACGTCGAGCAGTTCGGCGGTCGACGGGTTGAGCGTCTGGCCGCCGGCGACGATGCCCTGGACGCGCAGGTTGGCGAACAGTTCGGCGAGCCCGTCCCCGCTGCACACGGCCACCACGGCGGTCGTGACCGGGGGCAGCCCGGCACCGGCTCGGACCGCCATGCCGCCCGTGATCGCTGCTTCGCGCTGGGCGTGCTCCTCGGCCACCTCCTCGAACAGGTCGGTGACACGGATCATGCGTGGTCGTCCGCCGAGATCGAGCGGTACCTCGATCGCCGCTCCGATGTCGTTGGTGTGCACGTGACAGTTCCACAACCCGTCGCCGCCGACGACAACGATCGAGTCGCCGATCGCGCCCCAGCCCTGCTTGAAGGGCTCGATCTTCGAGTCGTCGAGATCGAGCAGGTACATCACCTCGTACCGCTGCTCGCTGACGTCGAGCCCCTCGGCGGCGTGGCGATGTGCGACCGCTTCGAGCTGCGCGGGCGACGGGCCGTCCTCGGTGTCGGGGAGCGGGATCGGTGAACCGTCGACGACGTGCAGCGCCGAATCGAGCAGCAACAGGTAGCCGGCTCCGCCGGCATCGACCACCCCGGCGTCCTTGAGCACCGGCAGCAGTTCGGGGGTGTTGTCGAGGGCGATCTTGGCCGACGCTCTGGCGGCTCGCAGCACCTCGACCAGCGATGCCCCCTCGGCCGACGCCGCCTTGGCGCCCTCTGCCGATTCTCGGACCACGGTCAGGATCGTGCCCTCGATCGGACGCAGCACGGCCTGGTAGGCCCCAGCCGACGCTGCCGTGAGGGCTTCGGCGACCTTGTGCCCCGAGGCCTCGGCGCCGTGCTTGAGCGTGGAGGCCAGGCCGCGGAGGATCTGGCTGAGGATCACGCCGCTGTTGCCGCGCGCCCCCATCAACGAACCGTGACTGATGGCGTCGCAGGTGGCCTGGTGGTCGGCGTCGGAGGTGGTTTCCATCTCGGCCACCACGGCATCGAGGGTGCGCGCCATGTTGGTGCCGGTGTCGCCGTCGGGCACGGGGTACACGTTGAGGCGGTTCAATCCACCGGCATGATCACGGACCGTGTTCCGGAACGTCGTGATGACGTCGCGGAACGCACGCGTATCGAGACGCTCGAGAGTCGGCACGTCCGAGAGCGTATCGGGCACCGCCGTCCGCTCCCGCTGCCCGCCCGCCGGCGCCGGAGCCGTTTCGGATTTGGGCTGATAGCCTCATCTGGCCGTCTGCGCCGGGTTTGCGCACAGACGTCGTCGTAGATCGCTCGAAAGTCGCTCCGCAGGAGAATCGTCATGGCATCGGTATGTGAAATGTGTGGCAAGGGCCCGTCGTGGGGCATGTCGGTGTCACACTCCCACCGCCGCACCAAGCGTCGTTGGAACCCGAACATCCAGCGCGTGCGCGCCCTCGTCAAGGGTGCGCCCAAGCGCATCAACGTGTGCACGAGCTGCATCAAGTCGGGCAAGATCGTCAAGGCCGGCTGAGCCGGTTTCGGCTCGCCTCCCACCGATCGCCTACGCTGAGACCATGCAAGGCGTCGTCAAGGCCTACGACCCGCAGACCGGGCTCGGCGTCGTCATGTGCGACACCGACTTGGCCGACTACGACCTCGCCGCCGACGCGCTCGGCGGGCTCGGTGTTCCGCATGCTGCGCCAAGGCCAGCGAGTGGTGTTCGATCTGGAACCGGGTGGTCGGGCGACGCGCCTGCGCCTCGGCTCCGAGGTCGACATGGGCACCCCCGGCTATCAGTGACCGACCGTTGACGTGAACCGTTGACGTCAACCTTTGATGTCGCCGTATCGACGATCTGATCGTCCGATCGGTAACGGTTTCAGCGTTGATCCGGCCATGAGCCATCTGTTTTGCAGATGTTCACATCTGCACAAACTCACCGCGATCTGACCTTCGGATAGACCCGGTCAAGCGGTCGATGAACCAGAATATGGTCAGCAGAGTTTCCTGAGGTACGGGCAACGTGGCCCGATCCACACCTCGCGATGACACCTCGTCCCGAGGGGGCCCGTGATGAGCGCAACCACCGACAACGATCGACTCCGGAGCTGGGTCGACAGCTGGGCTGCGATCATGCAGCCGGAGTCGATCCATTGGTGCGACGGCTCGGCCGAGGAGTACGACCAGCTCGCCGACGAACTGGTGGCGAGCGGCACGTTCACCCGGCTGGACCGAGAGAAGCGACCCAACAGCTTCTGGGCGCACTCCGACCCGGGCGACGTCGCACGTGTCGAGGACCGCACGTTCATCTGTTCGGCAACACCGGAGCAGGCCGGCCCGAACAACAACTGGCGCGACCCGGCCGAGATGAAGGCCGAACTGACGGCGCTGTTCACCGGTTGCATGCGCGGTCGCACGATGTACGTGGTGCCGTTCTCGATGGGCCCGCTCGGGTCGCCGATCGCCCACATCGGGGTCCAGCTGACCGATTCGGCGTATGTGGCTGTGTCGATGCGGATCATGACCCGGATGGGGCAACCCGCGCTCGACGTGCTCGGTGACGGCGAATGGGTCCCGTGTGTCCACTCGGTGGGTGCGCCACTCGAACCGGGCGAGGCAGACGTCGACTGGCCGTGCAATCCCGACAACAAGTACATCGTCCACTTCCCCGACACACGCCAGATCTGGTCCTTCGGATCCGGCTACGGCGGCAATGCGCTGCTCGGCAAGAAGTGCTTCGCGCTGCGGATCGCATCCGTCATGGCGCGCGACGACGGCTGGTTGGCCGAGCACATGTTGATCCTCAAGCTGACCAACCCGGAGGGTGAGTCGAAGTACATCGCCGCCGCCTTCCCGTCGGCATGCGGCAAGACCAACCTGGCGATGCTGATGCCGACCATCCCAGGGTGGAAGGCCGAGACGATCGGCGACGACATCTGCTGGATGAAGTTCGGGCCGGATGGGCGCCTGTATGCGATCAACCCCGAGGCCGGCTTGTTCGGGGTCGCTCCGGGGACCGGAGACGACACGAATGCCAATGCCATGGCCACCCTCGCGCCGGGCAACTGCATCTTCACGAACACGGCGTTGACCGACGACGGTGACGTGTGGTGGGAGGGAATGTCGGCCGTCCCGCCCGAACACGCCACCGACTGGAGGGGCAACCCGTGGACGCCGGCGTCGGGCACCCCGGCGGCTCACCCCAACGCACGATTCACGGCACCGGCCAGCCAGAACCCGGTGTGCGCGCCGGAGTGGGAGGACCCAGCCGGCGTCCCGATCTCGGCGATCCTGTTCGGCGGACGGCGACGCACCACGGTGCCACTCGTGACCGAGGCCTTCGACTGGGAGCACGGCGTGTTCATGGGTTCGATCATGGCGTCGGAGACCACCGCCGCGCAGCAGGGCGCTTCCGGCGTGCTGCGCTTCGATCCGATGGCGATGTTGCCGTTCTGCGGCTACAACTTCGCCGACTACTTCGCCCACTGGCTCGAGATCGGCAAGGCCACCGACCCGTCGAAGCTCCCGAAGATCTTCTTCGTCAACTGGTTCCGGCGGGACGAGGACGGCCGCTTCCTGTGGCCAGGGTTCGGGGAGAACAGCCGCGTGCTGAAGTGGGCCTTCGAGCGTGTCGACGGCACCGTCGGTGCGATCGACACATCGATCGGCCGGTTGCCCGGAGCGGGCGACCTCGACACGAGCGGACTCGAGATCGACCCGTCCGACCTCGACGCGATCCTGTCGGTCGACGTCGACGGGTGGCGAGGTGCCATCCCGCAGATCCGCGAGCACTACGCCCAGTTCGGCGAACGCCTGCCCGCCCAGCTGCAGATGGCCGTCGACACGCTCGAATCCCGTCTGGGTTGATGTGGCGCAGCGGTACCCCGCGTCAGTGGAGGTACAGGTTGCGCAAGCCGAGGCCCATGATGAACAGGCTTCCGAGCCCGTAGAGCAGCAACTGCTTGCCCTGCAGGAACGGGCTCGTGCGGTACCCCTGCATGATCATCACGGCGACGATCGCCGAGAATCCGTACAGGGCGTGCATGTCGCTCAACTCCGCGCCGGGCTGCTTCGACAGCACGGTGCCGATCACGGCCTGCACGAATGCCATCGCATTGGCGACGATCACCAATGCCCACGTGCCGCGCCGACCGACCGGTCGCTCCACCGCCGGCCACCGAAAGGCGACCAGGCACCAGACACCGGCCACGGCGTTGACGACGATCAGGATCCATGCCGTGGTCTCGTGCAGCGAACGCATCAGGCTCGGCCTACTCGCCGCATCCGTAGCCACCGAACATCACCGTGACGTAGTCGTCGAGATTGGGGCCCGTGAGCAACCCGTAGAACACCAGGCTCACGAAGAAGTTGTCGGGCCGCTCGAGTGCCGGGTCGCCGGCGTTGGCCGAGGCGTCCGGGAACTCGGCCAACAGATCGACGACCCGCGAACCGAGCGTCACGCCACCGGCGGTCCGCAGGCCGACCGGCTCGTCGCCGATCTCACCGCGTTTGCCGTACTCCCATCCCATGAAGTGACGCCGCCCGCTGGCGAACTGCGAGAGGTCGCTGAACAGCAACGAGAGCCGTCCCCACTCGACCTTGCGGACCTCGGTCCCCTCGCACACGCCGAACGTGAGCGGTTCGACCCATCCGGTATCGGAAGTGTTGCTGCCGAGCAAGGCCGAGACGTAGTCGATCACACCGTCCGGGTCGGCCCCGAAGATCGCCGAACCGATCCCGGCGCCGCTCAGCTCGAGACCCTGGACCGCGGGCGGCTCGGTGGTCGTGGTGACGGCCCCGGTGGTCGGGACGAGCGTGGTGGTGGTCTCGTCGACGATCGGCGGCAGCGTCGACCCGATCGTGTCGGGCGCGGCCGTGGTGGCGGTGTCGGGCCCAAGGCCCGGCAAGGGGGCGCGGTGGCCACGGGCCCGAACACCATCGTGGTCGGGGGCCCGGGCGCAGCCGGCGTGGGCGAATTCCCGTTGCCGCACGCCCCGAGTGCGATCACCGAGGCGACGACGCAGACCACCGACACGGTGGGGCGCAACGGGAGCGATCGGGCGACCATCATGACCGGCTCATTCTGCCGCGCCCACAGGCGCCCGACGCGTCACACGTGATCGAACAACCAGCCGGGCCGAACGCCCGGTGCGACACCGTGCTCGATGAACCACTCGCGCCCGAAGGCGAGCGCGAACAGCTCGGGCGGCATCTGCAGGAAGAAGCTGGAGTCGGACACCTGACTGCGATGGGCGGCGATCGAAGCCCGCTTGCGATCGACGAAGTCGGACACATCGACCACCATCGTGAGCTCCGACTCCGGCATGCCGATCGGGTTGCCGTCGTCGGCCGGGGCATCCGGGTCGAAATCGTCGAAGGGCGCATCGAACTCGCTGGCGGCCGACATCTGCCGGCGCGTCTCGTCGCGGTTCATGGTCGCTTCGAACACCCGCAGACCCGGCAGGTCACCCGACACGAGCCGTTCCGCTTCACAGCCGACTCGGTGGACCTGGACGTGGTCGGGGTGTCCGTAGTTGCCGTGCCAGTCGTAGATGGTGAACACGTCGGCCTGTTCCTCGACCAGAATCGATGCGAGTCGGGAGCCGGCGACGCCGACGTCGGCGCGGGCGAATGACTGCTCGTGGTCATTCTGTAGCCAACCGGTGAGGCCCGAGTCGGAGTAGCCCAGCCAGATCACACGATCGATGCCGAGCGCGGCTGCCGAACGGTCGGACTCGATCCGCCTCCGGTCGGCGAGCGATTCCCCAGGAGCGAGATCGCTCGGGATCTCGCCGTGTTCACCGCCGGTGGCCAGCACGAGCACGGTCCGGTGCCCCTCGGCGTGTGCTCGCGCCAAGCTGCCTCCGGTCGAGATCGCCTCGTCGTCGGGATGGGCATGGAACGCGACCAACGTTCCCATCAGGCTTGCCTGACCGCCGCCGAGTCGATCAGCATCTCCACCCGATCCGGATCGATCCCCCATTCGATCAACACCTCGCGCGTGTGCTGGCCGTCGTGCGCCGGCGGCCGAGCCACCGTGGGGTTGCTTCGGCTGAAGCGCGGGGCCGGGGCGGGTTGCAGCGCCCCGAACGCCTCCACGAACGTGCCACGTTCCACGTTGTGGGGGTGGGCTGCCGCCTCGTCGAGCCGCAGCACCGGCGCGAAACAGACGTCGGTGTGTTCCATCACGGCGCACCATTCATCTCGTGTCTTGGTGCGGATCACACCCGCCAGGAGCTGCTTGAGTTCGGGCCACCGTCCACGGTCGTTCTGGATCGCGAATCGAGGGTCACCGTCGAGCCCGGTCAACCGCAGCAGCTCGGCGTAGAACTGCGGCTCGATCGACCCGATCGACACGTACTCGCCGTCGGCGCACTCGTACACGTCGTAGTAATGGGCGCCGGTGTCGAGCATGTTCACCCCGCGGTGGGCGATGTCGTGCAGACCCATGTGGTGGAACGCCCAGAACATCATCATCATCACCGCCGACCCGTCGACCATGGCGGTGTCGACGACCTGCCCCGCGCCGCTGCGTTGGGCCTCCAGCAGGGCGCAGACCACGCCGAACGCGAGCAGCATGCCCCCGCCCCCGAAGTCACCGACCATGTTGAGCGGCGGCGTGGGCGGTTCGCCCGCCCGCCCGAAATGGGCGAGCGCTCCGGCCAGCGCGATGTAGTTGATGTCGTGCCCCGCCGATCGCGCGTACGGGCCGGTCTGGCCCCAGCCGGTCATCCGCCCGAACACCAGACGAGGGTTCCGCGCCAGGCATTCGTCGGGCCCGATGCCGAGCCGTTCCATGACACCGGGCCGGAAACCTTCGATCAACGCGTCGGCACCGGCGACCAGGTCGAGCAACGTGGCGACGCCGTCGGGATGCTTGAGATCGATCGCCACGTTTCTGCGGTTGCGTCGCAGGAGATCGGGATGGGGCGTGTCGGGTGCCGCCCCGCCAACGGCACTCGCCCGTTCGACCCGGACCACCTCGGCTCCCATGTCGGCCAGCATCATCGCCGCGAACGGGCCGGGGCCGATCCCGGCGATCTCGACCACCCGGTACCCGGCGAGCGGGCCGCGCATCGGTTCAGCCACCGAGCAACCTCGACTTCTGGCTCTCGAACTCCTCGCGCGACAGCGTGCCGCGCTCGAGCATGCCCTCCAACTTCTCGAGTTGGCTGGCGACGTCGAGCGTGACCGCCGTGTGGACCCCGTTTCGGCGCGACTCGTTGGCTTCCATCTGGGCGTGGATCAGGTTCTGGATCCGCTCCGGCCGTCGGACATCGGTGAATCGCTGCTTGCCGTCCTCGCCGCCCGATTCGATCAACAGGTCCCCGGCTCCCACCAATCGTTCGAAGATCGACTGCCCGAAGATCACGTTGTTGACGCGCTCCAGCGGGATCTCGATCCCGTGCTTGGCGATCACGCCGTGACGGAAGATGATCCGGTCACTGGTGATCACGAAGTTGGTCGTGGCCCACTTCGCATAGCGGACGACCAGCCACAACGCCGACAGCACGATCAGGATCAACGCCAGCCAGACCACGACCTTCTCGACGTCGCCGTCCAGCAACGACTTGGCGACGATCCCGAGGATGATCGACCCCAACAGGGCAAAGACAGGTTCGGCGAACGACCACCAGTGCGGGTGCAGGTCGAGCGCCACGGTCTCGTAGTCATTGAGCAGCTTCTTCGGATACGGCATGGACGAACAGTACCGCCGCGACACTACGTTGGTCACGTGGACCCGGGCATGTTGCTGGCCGATCTGGACGAGCACCAACGTCGCGCCGTGACCACCGACTCGCAACTGGTCGCCGTGGTCGCCGGGGCCGGATCCGGAAAGACCCGCGTGCTCACACGACGCATCGCCTACCGAGTCGCCAACGGATCGGCAGACGAGCAGCACACGATCGTGCTCACCTTCACGCGCGAGGCCGCCGGCGAGCTGCGTCGGCGCCTGCCCCGCCTGGGGCTGGCCGGTCGACTCACGACCGGCACCTTCCATGCCGTCTCGCACGGGCTCCTCCAGCAACGCTGGAGGGACCTCGGCCAGACCCCGCGAGCACTCCAGGCCGATCGGCGCCGCCTCGTCTCGCGCCTCGCACCGAGCGGGATCGACCTCGACTCGTTGGTCGCCGAGATCGACTACGCCTGCGCACGCGGTCTGGACCCGTCTCAGTTCGAGAGCGCCGTCCGACGCGGGGACCACAAACCGCTGATCGACGCCGGTGTGGTCGCCGAGGTGCTGGGGCGGTACCGGCGCGAACAGCGTCAGAGAGGGGTGATCGACCTCGACGACCTGTTGGCGCTCACGATCCGCGAGATCGAGCACGACGCCGGTTTCGCCGACGCCGTCCGGTGGCGGTTCCGTCACGTCCTGGTCGACGAGGCACAGGACCTCAACCCGCTCCAGCACCGGCTCGTCGATCTGTTGCGCCACGACCGCGACGACCTGTTCCTGGTCGGGGATCCGGCACAGGCGATCTACGGTTTCAACGGAGCCGATCCGGCGCTGCTGGTCGACGTGTCGGGCCGTTTCCCTGGGGTCGAGGTGATCCGGCTCCCGGTCAATCATCGTTGTTCGCCACAGATCGTCGAGGCGGGCACGCATGCCCTGCGCGGGATCGGTGAGGGCTTCGCCGACGGGCTTCGGTCAGGTCGTGCGCACGGCGCCTTGGTCACCGTCCACGACCACCTCGACGAACTCGACGAAGCGGCTTCGATCGCGCGATCGATCGCCGCCCTCGACCCGACCTTGATCGCCACCGACCAGGTCGCCGTGCTGGCTCGAACCAATGCACAGCTGGCGGTGATCGGTCAGGCACTCCAGCGCCACGGCGTGTCGGTGCGATCGTCGAGCGGGCGTGACTCGGTGATGCCGCCGCTGACCGCGGTCGGACGGCTCGGCGACCCCACCGCGATCCGGCACTGGGCGCAGGACGCGCTGGAAGACTGCACCCCCAGTGAAGACGAGTCCACGCTCGGCCCCGACCAACGCGTCGGCCGAGCGGTGCTCGAGTTCCTCCGGTCGCAACCGCTCGGCGACGGCGTCGAGTTCCGGGCGTGGGTCGAGGCCAACGACCCGTTCGGTGTGCGCAACAGCGGCGTCGAGTTGTCGACGTTCCATGCCGCTAAGGGCCGTGAGTGGCACGCCGTCTTCCTGGCCGGGTGCGAGACCAGTCTGGTCCCGCACCGGTCGGCGACCACCAACACCGCTCGCGCGGAAGAAGCACGCCTGTTCTACGTGGCGATCACGCGTGCCACCGATCGGCTCTCGATCCACTGGGCCCGACGTCGCAACGGCTATCAACGCCGGATCACTCCGCTGATCGACGGGTTCGAGAGCACCACGCCACCGGTCGTCGGCCCCCCGCCCACGTTGCAGGTGCCGACCCCGTCACCGCTCACGGCGCAGATCGAGCGGCTGAAGTCGTGGCGCGCCGATGCGGCGCGAGCCACCGGCCTCGTCCCTGAGGCGGTGTGCAGCGACGTGACGTTGCGACGCGTGGCGGAACAGCCGCCCGCCGACGCGGCCGCGCTCGACGCCGTCACCGGCCTCGGCATGTTGACCAGCCGGCGCCTGTTCCCCGGAATCAGCGCCGCCCTGGCCGAGCCGACCTGAGCGCCGCAGGCTCAGTCGAAGTCGACGATCACCGGAGCGTGATCGCTCGGCTTGTCGCCCTTGCGAGCGTTCCGATCGACGATGCTCCATGTGCTGCGGGCGGCCATGCTCGCCGAGCCGAGCACCAGGTCGATCCGCAACCCGCGGCCCTGGTGGAAGTCGCCGGCACGGTAGTCCCACCACGAGTACAGGTTGGCGGCGTCGGGGTGGTGCAGGCGGAACAGATCGGTCAACCCCCAGTCGAGCAGTGACTGCAAGCGATCGCGCTCGGGTTGGCTGACGTGGGTGGCGCCGACGAACTTGCGCGGGTCGTACACATCGCGGTCCTCGGGTGCGATGTTGAAGTCGCCGGTCACGATCACGTCGGCATCCGGTGCGGTGTCGGCCGAGAGGTGGGCGAGCAGACGGTCGAGCCAACTCAACTTGTACTGGTAGTGATCGTCGTCGAGGGCGCGCCCATTGGGGACGTAACACGACGAGACCCGTACACCGCCACAGGTGGCGGTGATGATCCGTGCGTCGGGGTCCGGCTCGATTCCCGCCGCGAAGTTGGTCACCACGTCGTCGAGACCGACGCGAGACAGGATCGCCACGCCGTTCCACTGGCCTTGGCCGTGGTGGGCGGTTTGATAGCCGAGCGCTTCGAAGGTCAACCCGGGAAAGCCGTCATCGGCCAGTTTGGTCTCCTGCATGCAGACCACATCGGGTTGTACCTCGGCCAGCCACGCTTCGATCCGCTCCATCCGGACCCGGAGCGAGTTGACGTTCCAGGTGACGACCCGCATCACGCCTCGCTCGCTGCAGACGACGCCTTGCCCTTCTTGGCACGGGTTGCCCGGGCGGTCGGATTGGCGGTCGGCTGCTTGGCAGCGGCCTTCCTGGCCGGCGGCGCAACAGGCGGCGCGGCGGCCGGCTTGGCAACCCGCTTGGTGGCCTGCTTGGTGGCCTGCCTGGTGGCCTGCTTGGTGACCGTGGTGGCGGCGGCTGGCTTGGCAACAGACTGCTTGGCCACCGACTGCTTGGAGTGATTCGGCGCCCCCCGCTTGGCGGGGGCACGCTTGGTCGCCACCGCCGTCGGAGCCGGCTCGGGAGCCGACGGCTTCGCCGCCCGGCGGCGGGTCGCCGCCTTGACCGGCGGCGAATCGGGCGCGGGGTGCGGCTCGGGATCGACGACCGGCGTCTCCGGTGCGGTGGCCTGTGGTTTGGCACGGCGGCGCTTGGGAGCGGGCTTGTCCGGCTCCGGCGCGCTGCCGGACGACGCCGCGACTGACGACGCCACGGCTGTGGAGTCGGGAGTCGTCGGATCGGTTGCCGCCTCGACGGTCGCCTTGGCGCGGCGCGTTCGACCGCGCGCCGGCTTCTTGGCCGGTTCCGACCTGCCGTCGGTGGCGGCTTCGGCGACTGCCGTGGACGCCGCCGACGGCAGTGCTGCATCGACGCTGCGGCGATCGGGAACGTACCCGGCGATGACCACTGCCAACGCCTCGCCGATGGCGACGGCCGATCGCGCACTGCGCGGAGCCGGGTCGCCCATCAGACGCAGCGGCAGGTACACCAGCACGTCGCCCGAGCGGGCGTAGGCGCCGTGCGATGCGTAGCTCTCGACCACCACGGTGCAGCTGGTGCCGACCGGGTGACGCTCGACGAACTCGAGGAACGGCATCAACTCGTTGACCGAGCTCTTGCTGCCCGACACGACGGGGGCCTCGGTTCGCGGCGCGGACTCGGCGACCACCTTCGGGGAGGCCGACGCGGATCCGCTCGCCGGACGCGAACGAGACGGCTTGGCGGCAGCCGGGCTGGGCGGCGGCGTCTTGGGGACCGGCATCGGCTGGGTCGCCAACGGCGAACCGGAACTGGTGCCGGCGGCCGGGCTTCGGCGACGACCGCCTTTGGCCTCCTTGACCGCCATCCGGCTCTTCGGGCCGCGTACGGGAAGGCGCTCGACGAAGACCCAACCGACGTGAGGAACCGGCTTGCCGCCGATCAGACGTCCGTCGTCGAACAGCCACTCGTAGTCGCCGTGGAACTCCTGGAACGAGTCGTTCGAGAGGATTCCGGCGTTGGCCTTGTGCGCGATCTGCAACACGAACGCATCGCCGCGACCGACCGCGCCGGCAGGCGGGGTGACCAGTTCGTTGTTGGCGACCGCCTCGTCGAACGCGGCAACTTCCTTGGCGTCGATGCGGTGCCCGAAGGTGGCGTCGACGACCACGGTGATCAGCGCGTCCGGGTGGTCGTCGATGAACGCCATCACCGCCTCGTTGAGCTGCTGCAAGCTGGGGAGCGAGCGACCTTCGGTGCCGATGTTGGATCCGTCGACCACGAAATGTTGCGGGACGGAGACGGGAGTACGAGCCATGCGGTGTCTCATCGTAGAGTCGACCATCATGATCAAGGCAGTGTTCTGGGATTTCGGTGGCGTGATCCTCTCCAGCCCGTTCGACGCGTTCAACGACTACGAACGCCGACACGGCCTCCCGATCGACTTCATCCGCGGGGTGAACGCCACCGATCCGGACACCAACGCGTGGTCGCGCATCGAACGCCGCGAGCTCACCGCCGAGCAGTTCGACCTGGTGTTCGCGGACGAGACCGAAGCCGCCGGCCACCGCGTTCCCGGTGCCGACGTGATCGGCATGTTGTACGGCTCGGTCCGGCCCGAGATGGTGATCGCCCTCGACCGCGTGATCGCCGCCGGCTATCTCACGGCCTGTCTCACCAACAACTTCGCCACCGACGCCCACCGCCCCGAGGTCGAGCAGATCATGCGACGTTTCGAGTTCGTCGTCGAGTCGAGCAAAGTCGGCTGTCGCAAACCCGAGCCGCAGTTCTACGAGTTGGCATGCCAGCTGACCGGCGTGGATCCGCACGACGTCGTGTTCCTCGATGATCTCGGGATCAACCTCAAACCAGCCAAGGCGCTCGGCATGACCACGATCAAGGTCGTGTCGGCGGACCAGGCGATCCACGACCTGTCGACCGTGCTGTCGATCCCGCTGCGATGACGTACACGAACGGCCCCGCGCCGACAGACCCCTCCCTGGCCGCGCGGCTGACCGACTGGCGTCCGGACTTGGTGGCCGCCCTCCAGGGCCTCTACGGCGACCGTGCAGAGCATGTGGCCGAGCAACTCGTCGAGCGATCGCTGGCCGCCAACTCCTGCCGGTCAGTGGCACTGCGGCGGCTCGACCAGGACCGATCGGACCGCCCCGACTGGTACCAGCAGCCCGAACGCGTCGGGTACATGGCGTACGTCGACCGGTTCGGCGGCGACCTGCAAGGCGTCCGCCGACGGATCGGCTACCTGACCGAACTCGGCGTCGACGTGCTCCACCTGCTGTCGTTGCTGCGCCCGCGCGAGGGCGAGAGCGACGGTGGGTACGCGATCCGCGACTACCGCATCCCTGACCCTGCGGTCGGTTCGCCGGACGACCTGGATCAACTCGTCGCCGATCTGCACGAGGCTGGAATCAGCCTGTGTCTCGACTTCGTGCTCAACCACACCAGCAACCAGCACGAGTGGGCCGAGGCAGCACGAGCCGGGTCCGACTACCACCGCAGCCTGTACCTGACCTTCCCGGACCGAGTCGAACCCGACGCCTACGAAGCGACGCTGCCGGAGATCTTCCCCGACATGGCCCCGGGGAGCTTCACGTGGATCCCGGAGATGCGACGCTGGGCATGGACCACCTTCCGCGAGTTCCAATGGGACCTCGATTGGTCCAACCCCGACGTGATGCTCGAAATGGTCGACATCGCCCTCCACCTGGCCAACCTCGGCGTCGACATCCTGCGGCTGGACGCGATCGCCTTCACCTGGAAGCGGCTGGGCACGAACTGCCAGAACCAACCCGAAGCGCATCTCGTGGCGCAGGCGTTGCGAGCCGCGCTGGCGATCGCCGCGCCGGCCACGATCCTGCTGGCCGAGGCGATCGTCGCCCCGGGGGACCTGGTCGGCTATCTCGGGCGACACGACCTCGAGCGCCGCGAGTGCGAGCTCGCCTACCACAACCAGTTGATGGTGCAGGGCTGGTCGATGCTGGCCACTCGCACGGCCGACCTCGCGCGCGCGGCCATCTCGCGTCTGCCCGACCAACCCGACCGGGCGTCCTGGTTCACCTACGTGCGGTGTCACGACGACATCGGTTGGGCGATCGACGACGCCGACGCGCGCTCGGTGTGGCTGAACGGCGCCGCGCACCGGACGTTCCTGGCCAAGTACTACCGCGGCGACTTCCCGATGTCGTTCGGTCGCGGCACCTCGTTCGGCGCCAATCCGGCGACGGGCGACGAGCGCACCTGTGGCATGGCGTCCACGCTCACGGGTATCAGTGCAGGGCTCGAGTCCAGCGACTCCGTCGCGGTCGAGATCGGCGTGCGCCGGATGGTGTTCCTGTACGCGATCGCGTTCGGGTTCGGAGGCATCCCGATCGTGTACATGGGCGACGAGCTGTGCCAAGGCGACGACCTCACCTATCGGGACGACCCCGACCGGCGCGGCGACACGCGATGGTGCCACCGCCCGCGGTTCGACGATGCGCTGGTGGACGCGCGTCACGCCGGCGGCGTGACCGGGCAGCTGTGGAGGGCGATGCGCCACCTGGTCGACGCCCGGCGCACGTGTTCACCGCTGCACGGCGCTGCTGCCACGCACGCGATCGACGTCGGCCATCCGGCCGTGTTCGCCTGGCACCGACGTCATCCGCGGTACGGCGACCTGCTCGGGCTGGCCAACGCCGGTGAACTGCCCGTCACGCTGGCGGTGCCGGCCGGGATGGCGCGGTTGCGGCCGAGTGGGGCGCTGTTCGACCAGTTGGACCGCGATGCCCTGGACCCGCTCTCGCTGGACCCGCTCCAAGTGCGATGGCTGACGACGACCGACGGTCTGGCAACCGTTCCGGCTGCCCGCTGACTCGCCGGCCGATCAGAGGTCGGCGAAGGTGGATTCCATGAGATCGGCGAGCTCCTGGTCGTGGACCGTCTTGGAGCCGGTGGCGGGGCTTCCGGATTCGACGCGTGCGACGTGCCGGAGGTCGTAACCGAGTTCCTTCACCCGCCACGTGCGGCGCTCGATGAAGTTCCACGCTCCCATGTTCTCCGGTTCCTCCTGGAGCCAGACCAACTGGTCGGCGTTCGGGTACCGGGTCTGGATCAGGTGCAGCATCTGCTCGGTGGGCAGCGGATACAGCTGTTCGATGCGGACCACGGCGACCGGGGCGTTGCGCTTGTCGCGTTCGGCGAGCGCATCCCAGGCGACCTTGCCCGAGCAGAACACCACGCGGCGCACCGCGGCGGGGTCGGTGATCGACGGGTCGTCGAGCACCTCCTGGAACGATCCCGCGGTCAGCAGGTCGATCGGTGACCTGGTCTGCTTCATGCGCAACCCTTGCTTGGGCGCCATGACGACGAGCGGTGTGTGTCGCTCCTGGTGGACCTGACGACGCAGGAGGTGGAAGTAGTTGGCTGCCGTCGTGGCGTTGACGACCTGCATGTTGTCCTCGGCCGCGAGCGTGAGGAATCGCTCCAAGCGGGCCGAGGAGTGCTCAGGGCCCTGCCCCTCGAAGCCGTGCGGCAGCAACAACACGAGACCGTTGCGCTGGCCCCACTTGTCCTCGGCCGCCACGATGTACTGGTCGATGATGATCTGGGCGCCGTTGACGAAGTCGCCGAACTGGGCCTCCCAGATCACCAGGGCATCGGGGTTGGTGTGCGAGTACCCGTACTCGTACCCGAGCGCGGCATATTCCGACAAGAGCGAGTCGTAGACCCAGAAGTTGGCCTTGGCGCCGGGCAGTTCGGCGAGCGGCACCCACGGGACGCCGGTCTCGAAGTCCACCAGCGCCGCGTGGCGCTGGCTGAACGTGCCGCGACGTGAGTCTTCGCCGGCCAGACGCACCGGACGACCCTCGAGGACCAACGACCCGATCGCCAACGCCTCGGCGGTCGCCCAGTCGACGTCCTGGTCCGAGACGTACTGAGCGGAACGACCCTCGAACTGCTTGAACAGCTTGGGATGCGGGGTGAAGCCCTCCGGGTAGGCGGTGAGCTGATCGAAGATCCGGTCGAGCGTGGGGCGTTCCACCCCGGTCGGGATGTGCGGCAGCACGCCGAGCGGCTTGGGTGGCTTGGGTGCCTTGACCGCCGCCACCGCCTTGGCGCGGGTCTCGTCGAGGGCGACCTGGAGCTTGCCGTGGAAGTCGGTCAGGGCCTGTTCGGCTTGCTCGACGCTGATCTCGCCACGTTTGACGAGCGACTCGACGTACAACTTGCGGACGCTGCGACGCTCGGCGATCGCCTTGTACATCAGCGGCTGGGTGTAGCTCGGGTCGTCGCCCTCGTTGTGACCGTGGCGGCGATAGCACACCATGTCGATCACGACATCCTTGTGGAACTCCTGGCGGTAGTCCCAGGCCAGACGGGCGACTCGCACGCAGGCCTCGGGATCGTCGCCGTTGACGTGGAAGATCGGCGCCTGCACGGTCTTGGCCACGTCGGAGCAGTAGAACGACGAGCGGCTCATCTCTGGCGCGGTGGTGAAGCCGATCTGGTTGTTGATGATCAGGTGGATCGTGCCGCCGATGCGGTAGCCGGCGATGTCACTCATCGCCAGGCATTCGGCAACGATGCCCTGACCGGCGAACGCTGCGTCGCCGTGGATCAGCAGCGGCAGCACCGAGTAGGCGCCGGGCGGGTCGATCTGGTCCTGTTCGGCGCGGACGATGCCCATCACGATCGGGTTGCAGGTCTCGAGGTGGCTCGGATTGGCGGCCAGCTCGAGGCGGATGCTGGCGCCCGAGGGGCTCTCGTACTTGCCGGTGGCGCCGAGGTGGTACTTGACGTCACCGGATCCCTGCACGGTCGACGGGTCGACATGCCCTTCGAACTCGGAGAAGATCGCTTCGTAGCTCTTGCCCATGATGTTGGACAACACGTTCAGGCGGCCGCGATGAGCCATCCCGAGGGCGGCACCGTCGAGCCCGGCGTCGGCGGCACCCGAGAGGATCTCGTCGAGCAGCGGGATCGCCGACTCGGCGCCTTCGATGCCGAACCGCTTGGTCCCGACGTATTTGGTGGCGAGGAACTTCTCGAATGCCTCGGCAGCATTCAGACGTTCGAGGATCCGATCGCGTTGGGGAGGCGTGAGGGCGACCTGCTTCGACTCGACGCGCTGTTGGATCCAGGCCTGTTCCTCGGTGTTCTGGATGTGCATGAACTCGACACCGACGGTGCGGCAGTACGCATCGCGGAGGACGCCGAGGATGTCACCCAAGGTGAGTTTTGCGTGGCCACCGACGCCGTCGCACAGGAACTCGCGATCCAGGTCCCAAATGGTGAGGCCGTACGTGGCGGGATCGAGCTCGACCGGTGTCGTGGGCTTCTTCCACCGCAGCGGATCGAGGTCGGCGATCAGGTGCCCTCGCACGCGATGCACGCGAATCAGTTTGGCGACCGCCATCTGCTTGGCGAGCATCGCCTCTTCGCGATCGATCGGGTTGATGTCGGGCCGCCACTTGACCGCCTCGTAGGGCATGTCGAGCGACTGGAAGATCTGCTCGTAGAAGCCGTGCTCGCCGAGCAGCAGCTCGTGCACACGCTTGAGGAACAGGCCCGACTCGGCACCCTGGATGATGCGGTGGTCGTAGGTGCTGGTGATGGTGACGACTTTCGACACGCCGATCGACGACAGGTTGCGCCGGTCGGCGCCCTCGAACTCGGCTGGGTAGTCGATGCTCCCGACGCCCACGATCACGCCCTGCCCGGGCATCAGACGCGGGACGGACTGGACCGTGCCGATCGTGCCGGGGTTGGTCAGGGTGATGTTGGTGCCGGCGTAATCGTCGAGCGTCAGCTTGTTCTGCTTGACCTTGCGGACCAACTCTTCGTACGAGGCGAGGAAGCCGGCGAAGTTCTGCGTGTCTGCCTGCTTCAGGACCGGGACGACCAGGGTGCGGGTGCCGTCGCCCTTGTCGACGTCGACGGCCAGGCCCATGTTGACGTGCTCGTGGCGCACGAGCCGCGGCTTGCCGTCGGCCCCGGCGACGAAGCCGTTCTTCATGTTCGGGACTGCCTCGGCGATGGCGCGCACGATGGCGAAGCCGATCAGGTGGGTGAAGCTGACCTTGCCCATCCCCGATCGGGTGCGATATCCGTTGATCACCTTGCGGTTGACCTCGAGCAGCTTGGCGGGGATGTTGCGGAAACTGGTGGCGGTGGGGACGTCCAGCGACGCCTCCATGTTCCTGACGATCACGGCGCCGACGCCCTTGATCAGTTCGCCCTCATCCGTGGCGGCGGGCGCCGGAACGGGCGAGGAAGGCGGTGCCGTTGCCGTTGCCGTTGCCGGTGTTGCCGTTGCCGGTGTTGCCGGTGTGGTGTGCCGGTGTCGACGTTGCCGTTGCCGTTGCGGCGACGTTGCCGTTGTCGACGTTGCGAGCGGGGCAGCCGGCAGGACCTCGACGGCCAGGACAGGCTCCGGGTGGGCTGCGGCCGTCAACGACCGATAGTCCTCGAAGAACTCCTGCCATGACTCCGCCACCGACTGAGGGTCACGCCGGTACTGCTCGTACATCTCCTCGACGAGCCACGAGTTGGCGCCGAACGCGCCGTTCGAATCAGTTGCAACCACGCCGCGATCGTACTGGCCGCAATGCACGCTGCGCCGAAACGATCGTGTTGAGGGTGCGCGTTCTGGCACGATGTATCGATGGACGCCGGGTTCGAGGGTGAGCAACAGGAAGCGACCGGCTCGGGCGATGGGTCGTCCGACATCCACACCGCTCCACTGCTGCCCTACTCCGAGCCCAAACCTCCGCCGCCGATGGCACCAACGCGTGCCACGTCGTCGATGCCGTCGGGCACCTGGTACCGGTCCGACCAGGACCGTTACCGAAGCGTGTACCGGCGCGCCAACCCGTGGTATCGCAGGCTCCTGCGGGGCCTGATCGCCGTCACGTTGCTCACGGCGCTGGGCGTCGGCGTGTATGTCGGGGCGTCGGAGCTGCGTGACTGGCTCGACCGCGACAAACTGCCTGCCGCCGGCGATGATGTCACGCCGATCGCGGCATCGAGCTTCCTGATCACCTCGCGATCCCCATCGCCGGCGGTCGAGGGGACCTTGCGACTCAACGTCGCCTCCGGTGCGTTCGACTTCGTGGGGACGGCGGGAACGAGTCCGCTCACCACCGAGGTCGTCAGCCCCGATGGTTCCACGGTGTTCGTCCGTGAAGGTCGCGGCGAATGGCGAGCCGCTGGTGCCCAGGACGCGGCGGCCACTGCTGTTCGCGGCGTGGTTCCTTATCTGATGCACGTCGTCACCGCCGACCACGTGCTCACGAACCGGCTCCGAAAGGGCTACATCGACCTGATCGACAAGTCGCAGGTCGGTCTCGGCGACGATGCCTACGACCGTTACGACATGGCGTTCAACACCTCGGCGTTCGCCTCCGACTACCCGCTGCAGTGGCAGGAGTTCGCCGGCCAGGTCGTCCCCGGCATCGTGGCGAGCAGCTCTGCGCCGGTGTCGATCACGCTCGATCAGCGCAGTGTGGTGATGTCGCTCGACGTCACGCAGTCCAACTTCGAGTGGCAGCGGCTGAGCTACGACGCGGTCGCCTACACCGACCTGCTCGATCCGAGCGGTGTCGTGCCGGCGCCGACCGTCGCACCGACGCCCACCACGGTTCCAGCCGGCTGACCTGAATCGACCCGGCGACTTCCCTCCGATCGAGCGCCCCCCCTGCCGGACGCCCCTGGCGCTTGCACACGAAGGTCGTACGAGTTCCGTCAACGTGATGTAGTTGACATTAACTTGACATTATTCACACCATTCCGTATGGTGGTGACCGACCACATCATGACGAGTGACGACCACATCACTCCTCTCTTCACGGACGGATTTCCCATGCAGTCCTACACGTTGCCGTCGCACGCCGCGTCGGTGCCGATCGCCCACCTGCTCCGAGTCGCCTCTGCGCAAACCGAGCCCTTGCGAACAATCGCCCTCGGGATCTCGATCCACCTTCTCGCTGATCCACTGCTTCAGGAAACCGAACTCGGCCTGATCCAGATCCACCGCGCCACGACGACACTCACGAAGCAAGTGTTGTCGGAGCTGTCCGAGGGGGCGGGACTCCGAGCGCTCCGGCCGCTGTTGCTCGACCCCGACCGTCCGGCGCTGCCCGACCGGTTGCCGATTCGAGAACTGTGTGCGGGCTCGTGGGAGAGGGTGGAGTCGTGGACCGCGGATCGCCTCGACGTCGCAATTGCCGACGCCGGCATGTACGGCGATCAGGCGGTCCTGCGGTTGGCGGCGACTCGAGCAGTACGCCCGGCCTTCCCCTGGTGGGGTACGGCCGAATGGCAGTCAGTCGTCGAGCAATGGATCCGCCACGGTCGACGCTCGCGAGCGTTGCAGCGTGCGCTGCTGGAGGCTCCCGAAGCGGTCGAGCCGGTGCTGCTGGCGGCGGCACTCTCGTCGAGTTCAGGCTTCAGTGCTTGGACTCGGCCGCCGATGATTCGGGGATGATCGATCCAGCGACAAGCGGCACCGCCGGGACACACGCGTTCGCCCGCGGCGCCCTCATCGATTGCGTCGACGACGCGATCGTCGTGCTCGATGCCGAACGCAACATCGTGTACGCCAACCGTGCCGCTCGCCGCTTGACGGACTCCGACGCTGCCACGCTCGGCGAGGTCGGCGCCCTGATCCATCCCGATGACACGACGATCGCGTTCGAGGCGCTCGAACGATCGATGCGCAGCACCCGGACGGTCGTACGCATCCGGCTGGTGCTGCCCGACGAGGTCAGGCCCGTCGAAGTCTCCCTCACGAACCACCTCGACACACCAGGAATCAATGGAGTGGTGGCCTGCTTCAGGAACCTGACCGACGAGGCAGCCCTGCGCGAAAGCCTCGAACGGCAACGCCAGCTCGATCAACACGTCCAAATAGCGCTCACCGATGAGCTGACCGGGCTCCCCAACCGTCGCCTGTTCATCGAGCGTCTCGAACAGGCATTGGCGGCAGAATCCGCCCGGATCGCCGTCTACTTCGTCGATCTCGACGATTTCAAAGCGATCAACGACGCACTCGGGCATGCCGCCGGTGATGCCATGTTGAGATCGACCGCGCGCCGCCTGCTCGACGCGTGCAACCGGCCCGACCACTGGGGCCGGCTCGGCGGTGACGAGTTCGTCCTGTTCATGGACCACGTCGACGATGCCACGACCCGTCGGCTCGCCGACCGACTTCGTGACTGCCTTCGACAGCCGCTCGTGCTCGGTGGTCGCACCTGCCACAGCACAGGGTCAGTGGGCGTCGTCGTTGTCGACTCGAACATCACCGCAACCGAGGCGGTGCGGCGCGCCGATATCGCGATGTACGAAGGCAAACGCAACGCTCGCGGCCGCGTCACGATGTTCCAACCCGAGATGGAGGCGCGCGTCGTCGTGCGAGCCGAACTCGAGGGCCAGCTTCGCGGGATACTCATCGGCACCGGCCCGACGGTGGTGCTGCAGCCGATCGTCGAGATCGCCACTGGACACGTCGTTGCGGTCGAGGCATTGGCGAGATGGCACAGCCCCACGATGGGTCCGATCCCGCCGGACCGCTTCATCGCCATCGCCGAGCAGATCGGCGTCATCGAACAACTCGACCAGCATGTGATGCGCAAGGCGTGCTGGATGGCACGCGACATCGTCGACCCGGTCAGTGGTATGCAGCCGAAGGTCACCGTCAACATCTCCACGCTGCACCTCACCCGCGACCACTTCGCTCGGAATGTGCTGCGCATCGCCGAGTCGACTGGCTTCGACCCGGCTCGCCTGGTTCTGGAGGTCACCGAGTCGATCGGCGTCAACTACGACGATGCGCTCGCCGAACAGTTCACGACGCTCCGCAACGAGGGCATCGAGATCGCCCTCGACGACTTCGGCACCGGGCAATCGTCACTCGCTCAACTCGAAACGCTGGCGGTGGACTACCTCAAGGTGGACCGATCGTTCCTGATCGGCATCGCCGAATCGGCACGCCGAACCAGGTATGTCGAGACGATCGTCGACATGGCCGCCGCGTTGGACCTCAAGCTCGTCTTCGAAGGAGTCGAGACCGTCGAACAGTTCCGGATCCTGAACGCGCTTGGCGTGGGGTACGTGCAGGGCTTCCTGTTCGGCCAGCCCGCCGGCATCGACGCGATCGACGACGAGATCATGCGGGGGCATGCGTCGTGGTTGGCGGTGACCCCGGCATCGGAGACACGGTCGGTCAACAAGGCGGTACCGGCCGGCTGACCGGAATCGACGCCGCGCTGCGCTCAGATCCGTTCCAGCGCGGCGCCGTCGAACAGCGGCGTGATCCCGAAGCGATCCACGTCGGCCTGCATGACCGAATCGGCGGGGACGCCGGCCGCACGCCCGGCGGCTTCGACGATGGCGCCGATCAGTCGGGTGTCGCTGGTGCTGTTGAGGAACAGATCCGGTTGACCCAGCACGAACGCCACGGCGTGGTCGATCGCCTCGGCATCGGCGAGCGGCTCGTACCAGCTGAAATGGCGGCTCTCGGGGTCGGCCCAGCGACCTCTCGCGATCGACTTGATGGTCTGCACGGCAACCGAGCGGTCGGCACACATCTGGCGAAGGCGTTCCACGTCGGAGCGATAGGTGAGCGATTCCATCAACACGAAGTTGTAGGGGAACAGGACGGTGTCGAAGTCGAACCGTTCCAGGCTCTGGACGTGCATGCCGGGGATGCGCACGCCGTGACCGGTGACGCCGATGAAGCGCACCAATCCCTCGTCGCGCGCCTGCGCCAGCGCAGCGACCGCTCCGTCGGGAGCGAACGCAGCGGACCATTCCTCGGGCTCGACCAGGTTGTGGAGCTGGATCAGGTCGACCGAGTCGACACCCATCCGCTCCAGCGACCGCTCGAGTTCAGCGCGCGCCTCGGTGCCGCCGCGCTCACCGGTCTTGGTGGCCAGGAAGAACCGGCGCCGATGATCGGCGAGGAAGGGGCGCAACCGATCCTCGGAGGCCCCATAGCCGGCCGCCGTGTCGATGTGGTTGATCCCGGCTGCGTCGATCATGGCCATCGTGGCGTCGGCGGTCTGCTGGCTCATCCCGCCGAGTGCCGCAGCCCCGAAGATCACCCGCGTCGATTCGTGGCCGGTCCGTCCGAATTGTGCGAGAGGGAGCATGGCGCGATCGTAGTGCCGGACGAGCCGGCCGCCGGGCGGGCGGCCTCGCGTTTGGCGTCGTGCGAGACTGGACCATGCGGTACGACCAGCGCCCGATCGATCCGACGCCGATCCACACGAGCGACCTGCCGCTCACGCCGGTGCGCGACCGCAACATCCCCGCCAGCGCCTGGTTGGAGGCACCCGAGGCGCTGCGACAACTCGGCGCCGACCTGCCGGGAACCCCGGAGGCCGAGTACAAGCGGCGGATCGGGCCCTGGCTGCTGTGGCGCGCCGGCCCAGCGACCGACGCCCACGCCCGCTACTGGGCCGCCCATGTCGACGATCTCGACGAGGCCTACACGTTCCGGCTCGACCCGGACGGCACGGGATCGGGAAGCGGCCCCGACGGCATCACCGTGGATCGCTTCCGCACGTGGAAGGAGTCGCTGCGCGACGCTGCCATTCGCCGCGAGACGCGCGCCGCAGGTCACGGATCGTGACAATCGACCGAGCCGAGGACGCGTTTCTTGCCGAACTCCTGAAAATCCCTTTTCAACGGCCGAGCGGCAGTGGTAGGACAGGGGCGAGACGGCCACTTTCCCGGCCTGGCGGACTACAAGGAGCAGACCATGATCACGCGTCGCGTCACTGCGGCGAGCCTGGCGTTGGCGTTCGTCGCCACCGCGTCCGGGTTCGCCGCCACCTCACCGTTCGCCAGCGCCGCCCCACCGGCGGCGTACACGGGCACCAACGCAGCCGAGGACGGACCGGGTACCTGCCTCAACGGACCCGGCGACGTGAACTGCAACATCTACACCGCCAAGCAGCACGTCTGGCTCAACGCCGGCCCGGCGGCAACGTCGACCGGGTTCGGTGACGGCGAGTACTTCTTCGTCGTGCTCGAACCGGGCGGCGGCGTGAACGACGACGACTCCGGAAACCTGAGCGACGAGATGGGCGTCCCTGGCGGCGACGCCTACACCAACCGGGTCTTCACGATCTCGGGCGGGGTCGCCACGTATTCCGGCTCACACACGGTGACCGGCAACGCGTCGGCGTCGGCCAAGATCCGGCTCGTGCCGTACGACGACACGTCGAACCCCGGCGGCGAGTACCGCATCGCGATCTGCCGGCTCGGTGACGTCGGTTCGACGGCCGACGACTGGGACTACCCGGCCGGCTCGAACCAGTGCAAGCGCGACAACTTCAAGGTGCTCGAGGGCCCCACCGACGTCGGCGGCGAGGTGTTCCCGCCGACCGTGACCAAGAACGTGGTGGCCACCTATGACGACCAGTACACGTGGGCCATCACCAAGGCCGCCGGCACGCCGACCGTCGTGAGCGGCGACGTCACGATCCCCTACACCGTCACGGTCACGCCGAGCGGCCCCACGCCGACCAACTACGAGTTGGGTGGCACGATCGAGGTCACCAACCTCAACGATTTCCCGATCACGGTGGCGATCAGCGACTCGGTCGACGGTCTCACGTGTGATCTGGCCGGCGAGGCGGACCTCAGCGGGGGCGGCACGGCGCTGGTCGTCGACGGCTCCGTCACGGTGCCCGATCAGAGCGAGGCCAACGTCGACTACACCTGCCCGGTCACGGGGCCATCGGGTGCAGCCGAGCCCGCCAACACCGTCACGATCACCTGGGGCGAGATCGGTGATCTGCCCGCCGGGTCGGCATTCGACACCGTGCCGTACGAGTATGCACTGGACGACACGATCGACAAGTGCGTCACCGTCACCGACGCCTTCGACGGCGGGTTGGCCACGTCGATCGGCGCCGGCACCTACTGTGCCGCCTCGGGGCCGATCGCCTATACCAACAACGCCCACGTGCGGCTCGGGCAGTGCCGCACGATCGCCAACACCGCTGCGTTCACGACCAACGACAGCGAGGCGACCGGTACCGCCTCGGCGTCGGTGACGGCCTGTGGCCCGAACGGGCTCACGATGGGCTTCTGGCAGAACAAGAACGGTCAGGGCCTGATCAAGGGCGGCACCGCCACCGCTGGCGTGTGCAACTCCGGCACGTACCTCAGGACCTTGGCGCCGTTCCAGGACCTGTCGGCGACGGCCAGTTGCAGCGGGGTGGCGACGTACGTGACCAGCATGATCAAGGCCGCCGACGCGGCGGGCGCCTCGATGAACAAGATGCTCAAGGCGCAGATGCTGGCCACCGCGCTCGACGTGTACTTCAGCGCCACCAACACGCAGTTCTTCAGCGGCCCGATCGGCGGCTACACCGTCGACCTGACCAACATCTGCGTCGGCGGATACCCGGCCAATCCGTGCAACGTGACATCGGCGTTCGGGGGCATGGGGAGCATGACGGTGTCGCAGATGCTGGCCTACGCCGCCAACCAGTCCAACGTCGGCGGCTCTGTCTGGTACGGCCAGGTCAAGGCCACCCAGGAGAAGGCCAAGAACGCCTTCGACGCGATCAACAACTCGAAGGTCTGAGCATCGTCACCGATGCGATGACCTGAGCCCGACCGTGTCGCGCTCCCCGGTCCGCCGGCCGGGTGAGCGCGACACGCTCGCGTCCGGGCTCGCGTTGTACGGTCGTCGGCGATGAGCAAGCCGGTGCTTCCCGACGGGATCGTGGTGGTCGTCAAGCAGGAGTGCGAGACGTGCCAAGTCGTGGTCCCGGTTCTGCGAGAGCTCGCCGCCACCACCACGCTCACCGTGTACGCGCAGGACGATGCCCGGTTCCCCGGCGACCCGGCGGCGATCCACGACGCCGACCTGAGCGTGAGCTGGCACCACGAGATCGAGACCGTGCCGACCGTGATCCGCGTGGTCGAAGGCGTCGAGGTCGACCGCACCGTCGGCTGGTTGCGCACCGCCTGGGAATCGATCACGGGTGTGCCCGGACTCGGGCCAGACCTTCCTCTGATGCGACCCGGTTGCGGATCGTTGAGCGTGGACCCCGACCTGGTCGACGAGCTCCGGGTGCGGCACGGCGCCAGCACGCTGCGCTCGCGTCGGATCGAGATCGCCGAACTGGAGGACGAGTTCGAGCTGATGTTCAACCGTGGTTGGACCGACGGTCTCCCGGTCGTGCCGCCCACCGAGCAACGCGTGATGGCGATGCTGCAGGGCACGACGCGATCCCCCGACGAGGTGGTCGCGGTCGTGCCGCCTGACCTGGTCGAGGTGTCGGTCGAGAAGGTCGCCATCGCGGCCGTCATGGCGGGCTGCAAACCGGAGTTCCTGCCGTGGGTCCTGACCGCTGTGGAGGCGGTGTGCAACGACGAGTTCAACATGCACGGGCTGTTGGCGACCACGATGCCGGTCGGCCCTGTGATCGTGTGCAGTGGCCCGGGCACGCGGGCGATCGGCATGAACTCGGGCGTCAACGTGCTCGGTCAGGGCAATCGCGCCAACCTCACGATCGGCCGGGCTTTGCAGTTGCTGGTCCGCAATGTCGGGGGCGGGCGTCCCGGCGAGGTCGACCGTGCCGCCCACGGCATGCCCGGCAAGCTCAGTTTCTGCTTCGCCGAGAACGATGCCGAGTCGCCGTTCGCCACGCTCGCCTCGCAGTTCGGCATCGAACCGGGGGCCGACGCCGTCACCGTGTTCGCCGGTGAGGGGCCGCGGTGCATCGTCGATCAGCTGTCGCGCACACCGGAGAGCCTGGCCGAATCGTTCGCCGGCGCACTGCAGGCGATGCACCATCACAAGCTGGCGATGGCGTTCGATGCGCTGTTGGTGATCGGCCCCGAACACGCTCGCGTCTTCACCGATGCCGGGTGGGACCGCGAGCGCCTGCTGTTCGAGCTGCACATGCGTCTCGCCACACCTGCCACCGAGCTCGAACGCGGCGCCAACGGGATCGCCGAAGGGATCCCGGCCGGGTTCGGCGACGTGGCGATCCCCAAGTTCCGCCCGGACGGTGTGATGGTCGCCTACGCCGGCGGCGGAGCCGGGCTGTTCTCGGCACTGATCGGCGGGTGGGTCAACGGCGAGACCGGTTCGAAACCGGTCACCCGCGCGGTGCGATACTGAAGCTCATGACGGCACGCACGATCCTCGACCCGACCGGCGAGCGCAGCGTCGGCGAACGCGCTCGGTTGGCCCGCCCCACCAACCTCGACGGCGTCACGGTGGGTCTGCTCGACATCTCCAAGCCGCGCGGCAACGTGTTCCTCGACCGGATCGAACAGCGCCTGATCGAGGTCGGCGCCAACGTCAAGCGCTATCGCAAACCGACCTTCACCAAGCCGGCGCCGGTCGATCTGCGCCATGAGATCGCCACCGAGTGCCAGGTCGTGATCGAGGCGCTCGCCGATTGAGGCAGTTGCACGTCGTGCAGTGTGCACGACATCAGCGATCTCGAACTGCGCGGCGTGCCGGGCGTGTTCGTGGCGTCGGCCGAGTTCGTGAGAGCCGCTGAACACCAGTCCCGGTCACTCGGGTACTCGGCGATGGCACGCGTGTTCACCCCACACCCGATCCAGGACCGCACCGACGACGAGATGGTTGCCTACGCCGACGCCGCCTTCGAGCAGATCCTCGGCCAGATCACCGCCGGCTGACAACGCTCGCGATCATCGCCCGGCCGGGTCTCAGTCGGGCAGGCGCAGGCTCGACCCGTCGAGCCGGCACAGCCCGTCGTCGATCAACGACGCCACCAGCCGGTCGGCGCGTTCCGAGTCGCAGCCCATGATCCTCGGCGCATCCGACCGACCGACCGATCCCACGCTGAGCGCCTTCATCAACCGGCCCCTGGCCTGACGATCGCTGCCGTCGAACCGAGCTTGACGCCCGCTCACGCCGCTCGATCCGATCGCCGGGTCCGGATCGTCCGACGATCCTCGCCAGGCGCAGTGCGCGGCGACCGGGCACTGTTCGCACTGTGGCGTTGCGGGCCGGCACAGCACGGCCCCGAGGTCCATCAGGCACTGGTTCCACACCCACGCGTCGCCGCTCGGGACGTGTGCATCGGCGATCGACTGGACTCGCTTGGGGCTGAGCCGCTCCCCCGCCACCCTGGCGTAGACGCGGGCGATGTTGGTGTCGACCACGGCAGACTCCAGCTCGAAGGCGAACGCCCGCAACGCCCGCGCCGTGTAGTTGCCCACGCCAGGCAGTTCCAGCAGCCCGCACAGTTCGGTCGGGAACCCACCCAGTTCGACCACGCGCTGGGCGGTGGCGTGCAGGTTGCGGGCGCGACGCGGATAGCCGAGGCCCTGCCACTCCCGCAAGACGTCGCCGAGCGGCGCCGCGGCGCACTCGGCGGGCGACGGGAAACGTTCGAGGAACGCCTCCCAGCGTGGGATCACCCTGGCCACCTGCGTCTGCTGCAGCATCACCTCGCTGACCAGCACCGCCCACGGGTCGCGGGTGTGACGCCAGGGCAGGTCGCGCAGGCGCGTCACGCCCCACGCCAGGACATCGGCCGTGAACCGATCGGGGACCGACTCCTCCATCGATCGCATGCTGCGTCAGCGATGGCGCGAGCGGCGCCAGTGGCGGAACCGCTCCTGTTGACGCTCGATGGCGATCGCCGGTGGGCGACGGATCAGCTCGCCCGTGTCGTCGCGGGTCGGGAACCGCAACTGGAAGTCGATCTTCGACTCACCGCGGCGGGTCTCCTCCTCGGCAAGGTCGCGCAAGCGCATCAGGCGGTCGTGGCGCTCGATGCTCCACGGCCCGACGCGCAGGCTGAGGTACAGCAGACCACCCAAGAGGATCGGGAAGAACAGCTGGGCGAAACGGTACGACGCCACCCCGAGTGCGGCCGCCCCGGGACCGGCACCGAAGCCGACCAGGATGCCGATGTATCCGGTGTCGACGTAGCCCAGCCCGCCGGGTGTGATCGGGATCGCCGCCAGCACGTTGGCGATCCCGAAGGCGATGATCAGGGCGTCGGCCTGCATCGTGACGTTGAAGGCGCGCAGGAACACCCACAGCGCAGCAGCGTCGAGCAACCAGTTGAGCGCCGCCCAGAACGCCACACGACCGAGCAGATGCCGGTCCGACATCAGCTGTTGCAAGCGTTCGCCAGCGCGCGCCAGCACGATCGAGGCGCGCCGTTCGTTGATGCCGAACCGGCGGGCGATCGCCCGGACGGCTCGGTCGGCCCGGCCCGACCCGTCCATCACGCCGATCACGAGGATCGCCGCGAACAACATCACCACCACGCCGACCAGGGCCGCCGCGCCGTAGGCGGGGTTCACGCCGCGGATCGGGATCGAGACGATCAGCGCGCACCAGAGGATCAGGTTGAGCACCACGGCCGAACCCAGGCCCACGGTCGCCAGCGCGAAGCCGGCGTCGGGACCCGCCACGCCCGACAATGTCATCAATCGATATCCGAGCGCGGAACTCGCCGCGCTCCCTCCCGGCACGATGCTCGACACGGCCCGGGTGCTCATCTGGATCCGGTACAGGCGACTGTTCGAGAGGTGCTCGCCGGCATCGCCGAGCGCAGCCTTCATCAGCGGGGCGTAGCACCACAGGGCGACCATCTCGAGCGTGAAACCCACCACGAGCAGCACCGGTTCCACGTGCCGCAGGTCGAGGAACGCGTTGCCGAAGTTCGGCAACAGGGGGAACACGAAGTAGTACAGCACTGCCAACATCACGAGCAGCTTGAGCGTGAAGCGGAAACGGCGCCGCGGCTCGACCACAGCAGGCTCGAGCACGGGCAACTCGCCGGTGCGAACTCGGGATGCGGGCGATTCGTTCACGATCAGGGATCCGGGCCGCCATCGGTACGGCGACGCCGACGCCCCGGGGGGCGGTGGTGCCACACTAGGTCGCATGGCACTGCAAGCGGGCGACGTTGCACCGCGGATCGACCTGGTCGATCACCGCGGCTCGGTCTGGAGCCTGAGCGCTCACGCCGGTCGGCCAGTGGTCCTGATCTACCACCGTCACCTCGCTTGACTGCCCTGCAAGGCTCATGCCGCCGCCGTGCACCACTGACCGTGTTGAGCGACGAGCAACGCAGCTCCTACGCGGCGTTCGGCTTCGGGCGCGGCCGCTGGTGGCGTGTGTGGGGGTGGCGGTCGATGCGCAGCTACGCCGGTTTGATCCGCAGCGGGCGCCGTGACGTGGGAATCCAGGGCGACACGCTGCAGCTCGGTGGCGATGTGGTCATCGGCCCTACCGGCACGATCGCGTGGTTGTTCCGCGGTGACGGCCCCGACGACCGTCCCTCGGTCGACGCCCTGATCGACGCCGTCTGCCGGGCACGCCTCACGCAGTGAGGGGAACGCTCTCGATCAACTCACCGATCGAGGCGACCAGCGTCGGTTGGTGTGCAGGTTCGGTCTTGCCGAGGTGCACCAACGTGAGGCGCCGGTCCGGCACCACGACCGTGTACTGGCCCTCGTAGCCGTGGGCGGCGATCGAGCCGGGAAACTCGGGCCACATCCACCAGTGGCGCCCGTAGTCGAACCCGTGGCGGCCGGCCGCCTCGGCATCGTGGGCGACGAATGTGCGCCCGTGCTCGGCCCACCCGATCGGCAGCACACGTCGGCCCGACTCGGCAACACCGTCGTGGCGGTACAGCTCACCGAAACGGGCGAAGTCGCAGGCGGTGGCGTACACGTACGACGACCCGACCCATGTGCCGGCCTCGTCGAACTTGGCGGTCGCCGAGGTCATCCCCGCCGGTGCGAACAGCCGCTCGTGCAGGAATGCCTCGAGCCCCGGTCTTCCACCGCCGATCGCGTCGCCGAACAGTCGCGTGATGATGTTGGTCGTGCCCGACGAGTAGTTCCACACCGTGCCCGGTTCATCGTCGAGCGGCAGCCGGGCGGCGTAGCCCGCCATGTCGGCGGCGCCCTCACCGAACAGCATGGCGATGCAGTGCGAGATCTCGCCGTCGACGTAGTCCTCGACGAAACGCAGACCAGGGCGCATCTCCAGCAGATCGGTCAGCCGGATCCGCTGTTTGGGAGTCCCCTGCCACTCCGACACGTCGGCCGGGGCGTCGAGGTCGAGCAACCCGTCGGCGACGGCGATGCCGACTGCGGCGTGGGTGATCGACTTCGCCATGCTCCACGAGATCAGCGTCGAGTGCGGCCCGAGCTGGACCGCCGGGCCGAAGATCGTCTCGGGCTGGGTGCCGTACCGCTCGGCGACCACCTCACCGTCGATCAGCACCACCATCGCCAGCGAGACCCCCAGCTCGGGAGCACGTTCGAAGATCTCGTCGACACGCCGTTGCAGATCCATCGCCACGACGCTACTTCGATCGCGCGATCAGTCGACGGCGATCAGCGCCACCCCCACGAGTGCCAGCCCCAATCCGACGATCTGGTGTCGCGTCAGCTTCTGGTGCAGGAAGATCCAGGCCAGGCACACGGCGACTGGCGTGTACATCGAGCTCGACACGACCACCGGGGCGATCGGGTAGCGCTGCCCGCCGTACACCACGGCCGCCACACCACTAGCACCGAATACCCCAGCCAACGCGCTCCAGGCGGCCATCTGCCCACCCGCGAACGGTCGCTGCCGGCGTGACAGCCCGAACACCAACGCGATCACGAAGGCGGTGGCGCGTTGCGTGACGACCGGCCACGTGCCGGCCGCTTCCGACGTCGACACCGCCGTGAGGTACATGGCGGCGAAGCACACGCCGGATCCCAGCCCGAGCAGCACGCCGGAGCGTGAGGCGGCTGGATCGGTTGCAGGCTGCAGGGCCGTCAAGAACAGGGCGGCCAGGCCGATCGACACGCCGAGCCAGCCGAGCCAACCGGGCACCTCGCCACGTCCTGCGTCCCAGAGCACCGGGATGACCGTCGACACGACCGAGGCCACGGGGCCTGCGACGCCGATGCTCGACAACGCGTAGGCGCGCCACAACGTGGTCAGCGCGACCGACAGGAACACGCCTGACACCACACCCAGCAGGAGGTCCCGCCCGCTCGGCGACCCGAGCAACGGCGAGTACACGGCGGCAGCGAGCGCTCCGCCCAGGAACGCCGCCGTGGTGGTCTGGAGTGCCGTCGTGCGCCCCGCCGACCGTGCGCCGAGGAAGTCCGACGTGCCGATCAGCAGCGCAGCCAGCAACCCGAGCGCGACGGCCACTGCTCCCCCGCCGCCTCAGTTGCGTCGTGCCAGGTCGGCGATCACGCCGCCACGGTACCGGGATCTACACTTCCCACATGGCAGCGCACCCGGACCCAGCGCATGTGGCTCAAGCGCTGCGGCAGGCGGGTGCGTCGTTCGCGTTCGTGTTCGGAAGCACTGCTCGCGGCACCGCCACCGGGACCTCCGACCTGGACATCGCAGCATGGTGGCAATCGACCGCGCCGTTGGCGTGGTCGACCGAGCTTCCCGACGAGGTCGACCTGGTCGTGCTCAATACGGCACCGCTCGAACTGGCCGGCCGGATCGCTCTCGAAGGCCGAATCCTGTTCGACGACGACCCGCCGGCGCGTGTGCGATGGGTGGCCGACACCCGCAAGATCTGGCTCGACGAACGGCCCCGGTTCGAGCGCGCCCACCGTGACTTCCTCGAGGCAGCTGCGCGTGGTCGATGAAGGCCGGGTGACTCGACTGCTGCGTGGAATCAGCGAGCGGGCTGGGCGCCTCGATGCCGCCGCAGCGATTCCCGACGACGACCGTTCGGAGCTCTGGCTCGACGGCGTGAAGTACCTGTTCGTGACGGCGATCGAAGGATGCATCGATGTCGCCCAGCACATCGCCTCGTCGCAAGATTTCGGTGCGCCTGACACCAATTCCGGTGCCATCCGGCTGCTCGGGCAGCATGGGGTGATCGACGCCCACACGGCGGCCAGCATCGCCCGCTCGGTGGGTTTCCGGAACGTGTTGGTACACGGCTATGCCGAAGTCGACGACACGATCGTGGTTGCATCATTCGCCGACGTGGCCGACCTCCATGACTTCGTCGCCCAGGTCAGTGCCTGGTTGCTCGCCTCCAGCTGATCCCCCTGAGCAAACGAACTCGACCGTGGTCGAGCTCAGCGCACCGAGGGGTCGGTCCACTTGCTGGGGCTGGTCGGGGCGGGGCCGGTGGCGATCGCAACCGCTTCGGCGACGGTGGTGGCGCGCTGTGCCATCACGCGGTGCTCCGGCTTGATCAACCCGCCCGCCGCTGCCTCGTCGAGGAACCGGAACAGTGATCCGTAGTAGCCGTTCACATCGAGCAGGGCGACCGGCTTGGCGATGATCCCGATCTGGTTCCAGGTCAGGATCTCCATCGTCTCGTCGAGCGTGCCGAATCCGCCGGGCAGGGCGATGAAGCCGTCGGCGCGGTCGCACATCGCCGCCTTGCGGGTGTGCATCGTGTCGGTGGAGTGCAGTTCGGTCAGGCCGCGGTGGGCGACCTCGCGAGCCACGAGTGCTTCGGGGATGTAGCCGTAGACAGCGCCGCCGGCACCGAGCGCGGCGTCAGCCAGGCTTCCCATCAAACCGACCCGACCGCCGCCGTACACCAACGCATGCCCACCTGCCGCCAGCGATCTGCCCAGGTCCACGGCGGCACGCTCGAACGCCGGGTCGGTGCCCGGATTGGATCCACAGAACACACAGATCGCTGGCATGTCACCAGCGTGCCAGACCCGGCGCGATTCGGTCATCAGAGTTACTGATCGGTAACATCGATCCATGTCGATTGGTGATCTGACCGCCGCTCGTGCCGCCGTCGAACTCGCCCAACAGGCGATCGAATTGGCCATCGCCCGCCTCACCGAACTGGGCGGGCCGGACCGGCAACAGGTGTTGGGTTACGAGCTCGCCCACGCCGGCGCCGGCGTGGCCACGGCGGCGGCGATGCTCGACTACGGCAAGTACGGCGACGTCGAGGCTCGCCTCGCATGTGGCTTCGCCGCCGACGTGATCCACGACCTCGTGTCGCGTCTGATCGGACGCGAACAGCTGTGGGGCGTCGACCCGGTGCTGTTCGCGCCCGCTCATGGCTTCGTCACCGAGCATCGCGACCCCGAGTTCCTCGCCTCGCTCGCCACCACCCCAGGGTCGCGTCACCTCGGCGACGAGATGGAGATGGTGCAGGATTCGTTCCGGGCCTTCGCAGCCGACGTGATCGCGCCACACGCCGAGCACGTGCATCGCACCAACAGCGACGTGCCCGAGGAGATCGTCACGGGGCTCGCCGAACTCGGCGCGTTCGGTCTCTCGGTCCCGGCCGAGTACGGCGGCTTCAGTGAAGGCGGGGACGAGGAATACATCGGCATGGTCGTGGCCACCGAAGAGCTCAGCCGCGCCAGCCTCGGGATCGGCGGATCGCTGATCACGCGCCCTGAGATCCTCACCCGCGCCCTCGTCAAGGGTGGCACCGAGGCCCAGAAGTTGGAGTGGCTCCCGAAGCTGGCGACCGCCGAGGTGATGCCAGCCGTCGCCGTGACCGAGCCCGACTTCGGCAGCGACGTGGCCGGGATCAAGGTCACCGCCACCGCCGCCCAGGGGCCCGACGGCGAACCCGGCTACGCCATCAACGGCGTCAAGACCTGGTGCACGTTCGGGGCCCGCGCCGACGTACTCGCACTGCTCGCCCGCACCGACCCCGACCGTTCCAAGGGGCACCGCGGGCTGAGCCTGTTCATCGTGCCCAAGCCCCGCGGCGACGCCCACGGCTTCCAGTTCTCGCAGCCCGGTGGCGGCACGATGGAAGGCCGCCCGATCGACACGATCGGGTACCGCGGCATGCACTCCTACGAGATCGCCCTCGATCAGTGGTGGGTGCCGGCCGGCAACCTGATCGGCGGCCCCGACGCCGCCGGAAGCGGGTTCTACCTCCAGATGGCCGGGTTCGAGAACGGGCGCCTGCAGACCGCTGCCCGGGCGATCGGCGTGATGCAGGCCGCCTACGAGGCGGCCGTCGACTATGCCGAGAACCGCAAGGTCTTCGAGTCGAACATCATCGAGTACCAACTCACCCGCGCCAAGCTCGGCCGGATGGCGATGCTGATCCAGGCCTCGCGCCAGATGTCGTACCACGTGGCGCGCCTGATGGGTGCCAAGCAGGGCGCGATGGAGGCCTCGATGGTGAAGGCCTACGTGTGCAAGGCCGCCGAGTGGGTCACCCGCGAGGCGATGCAGATCCACGGCGGCATGGGCTACGCCGAGGAGTTCAGCGTGAGCCGCCTGTTCGTCGATGCCCGTGTGCTGTCGATCTTCGAGGGCGCCGACGAGACGCTGTGCCTCAAGGTGATCGCCAAGCGTCTGGTCAGCTGACCACGAGGTCGACCAGTTCGGTCAACGAACCGATCCGCTCGAAGTCGGCGCCGGCGTGATCGTCGTGGGGGTCGACGAGGATCGGGTGCAGGCCGGCGCCGCGTGCGGCGCCGATGTCCATCTTGACCGAGTCGCCGACGTAGGCGATCCGCCCACGCTCGAACTCGGCGAAGTGCGGCAAGGCGTGGGCGAAGATCCGCGGGTCGGGTTTGGACACGCCGACCACGTGGCTGTCGACGATGCAGCGCATCGACACGAACGGACCCTCGCCCACGTGGCACACGCCCGACCGCCTGAGTTCGGCTTCGATCTGGCCGCTGGCGTTGCTCACCACGCCCATCGGGACACCGGCTGAGGCCAGGACCGACACGGCCGCCACGCTCTCGGGGATCGGCCATCGCCACAGGAATGCGGTGCGCGTGTGTTCGAGCACGACCGCCGCGTGCTCCGCCTCGTCGCCCTCGATCCCGACTGCCCGAACGTATGTCAGGTTGTAGTCGTGCCAGTCGGTCTCGCCGGCGTTGACCATCGACTTGACCGCCATCGCCGCGTAGTGGGCGCGTCGATGAGCGGCGATCGACACGTCACCGCCGTAGGGCGCGAGCAGTGGCGAGAGCACGGTCGGGTCCGGCAGGACCAGCACACCGCCTGCATCGAACAGCACCGCATCGAAACGACCACCGAGGACAGCCATACCGCCGCGAGGTTACGAGCATGGCTGGGAGTTCTGACGCGGGCTACCTTCGGGCATGGAGAGAAATCGCCGCTGGTCCAGATGACGCAGGCCACCGAGATCGGAACTCGCACGTCGCTGCCCGACGAGTTCGACGGCGGAGCCGTGGTGAACCGTGCGACTGGATGACTGGTTCCTTGCTCCGGGAGAGCGAGGCAACACCTTCACCACCATCGACCGACGTCGCGGCGGGGTCGCGTGGACAGAAGGCAACCATGCCGATGTGCTGATCGACGGGACGGAGTACTACGCCTACCTCTATTCGGCGTTGCAGTCGGCTGGACCGGGTGACTCGGTGTTCCTGTGCGGGGTCGAAGGCGATGCCGACGAGCTGCTGTCGGGTCCCGGGACCGAGGTGGCAGGACTGCTGTCCGCCCTGGCCGAGACCGGCGCCGATGTACGCGGGTTGGTGTGGCGATCCCATGGGCTGGTGTACTCGGAGGAGAAGAACCTGATGTTCTCCCGCGCCGTGAACCAGGGTGGCGGGGAGGTCCTGCTCGACAACCGCATCCGCCGCGGCGGCAGCCACCACCAGAAGATGGTCGTGGTCCGATACCACCGCCGACCGTCGGATGATGTGGCCTTCGTCGGCGGCATCGACCTGGTCCACGGTCGTCGCGACGACGCACGACACCTCGGTGATCCGCAAACGGCCGCGCTCGACACCGGCCACTACGGGGACCGGCCCGGATGGCACGACGTCCAGGTGGCGGTACGGGGACCGGCGGTCGACGATGTGGCGCTCACGTTCCGAGAACGCTGGGATGATCCGACACCGCTGGACACCCGCTCACCATGGCGGTGGCTGATGCATCGGGTATCGCGCGACCCGGCGCAGCGTTCGCCGCTCGTCGCCGAGCGAGACGACGTTTCCGCCGAGGGCCCGCATGCGGTGCAGGTGCTGCGGACCTACCCGGCCCGCCGCCAGTCCTACCCGTTCGCGCCGGACGGCGAACGCAGCATCGCCCGGGCGTACATCAAGGCCTTCGGTCGGGCGCGGAGCTTGATCTACCTGGAGGATCAATACCTGTGGTCGTTTGCCGCCGCCCAGGTGCTGGCCGACGCACTGCGCCGCGAACCGCAACTGCTGCTCGTGATCGTGGTCCCGCGCTACGTCGACCCGGCCGGCCGCATCATGGGTGCCGCCAGCACGATTGGCCGCGAACGGGTACAGGACATGCTCTACGCCGCCGGAGGGGACCGCGTCGCCATCTACGACCTGGAGCGGGAGGACGGAACAGCTGTGTACGTGCACTCCAAGGCGTGCATCGTCGACGACCTGTGGATGTCGATCGGATCCGACAACCTCAACCGGCGGTCCTGGACCCACGACTCCGAACTGTCCTGCGCCATCGTCGATTCGACCCGCGACGAGCGCGAACCTCGCGATCCTTCCGGCTTGGGCGACGGTGCCCGCAAGCTGGCGCGCGAGACCCGTCTTCGCCTGGCCTCCGAACACACCGGCGGGGTCCTCGACGCCGACGCGCTGGTCGATCCCCACGATTGGTTCCGCGCCCTGCGCGAGAGCGCCGAGGCCCTCGACGCTTGGCATCGAGCCGACCGGGACGGCCCACGCCCGTCAGGCCACCTCCGTGCCCACCAGATCGAGCGGGCCCGTGCCCGGCGACATGGGCTCCTCCGCTGGGTCCACGCCCACCTGCTCGACCCTGACGGTCGCCCGCCGGCCCTCCAGCGAGACGATCGGTTTTGAGCGGATCGGGCGACCCCACGGATGCGAATTCCGAGCGGATCAGATCACGCTGCGACGCAGCAGTTCGGGCGTGAACGGGCAGTCCGGTCGAAGATCGCCGGGGCGGCGTGCGAACACACCGTCGCGGGTCACGAGATGTGTCACCAGCGACACGTCGATTTCGTCGGCCCCGCACACCTGGGCGATCTGCTCGACGTAGTCGACCGGTACCCGACGGCCTTCGTCGATCACGCACCAGACCGGCGAACCGGCACCGTGGGCGGCGGCGACCAGCACAGCGGAACCCGGTTCGGCCAGCAGGCGACCCTCGCACGCCGCCACCGCCTCGATCAGCGCGATCTCGGCATCGGCGACCTGGCCGGGGCGCAACAACACGACGTCGTCGCGCTCGGCGGCGACCGCCGCCACAGCCGGGGACCACCCGAGCGAAGCCACCGACCCGGCTTGCGGCAGTCCGGCGATCAGCGCCTCGGCGGTGGACTCCGAACCGAGCCGGTCGAGTAGATCCCAGATCAGTTCGTCGGCACGATCGCTCACGAGCAGGTGCGACGCCATCCACCACAGCGGCGCAGAACCGGGTTGGCGCTGCACGAGCCGCCGGCACGCCAACGTGAGGTTGAGCGGATCGCCGGCGAACGCTGCCAGCGCGTACGCCGAGTCGCGTGCCACCTCGACCGGATCGGCATTCCTGGCCCGAGCCACGTAGCGGAGATGCTCGAACGGGTGCACCGCTCCAACCTACGCCACCCGCAGTTGGTGACGGCAGCGTGCGGGGAACTACCGGGCGGCCGCCGCAGGTCGCTACGATCGCTGCCCGTGGCGACCAAATTGCCGAACGATCTGATGCTGTCCCCGCTCGGCGCCGACCCGCGCCCGCTCGAGGACTGGTTGACCACGTTCCACCTTGCCAGCGTGGTGCTCGACCCGTACACGAACGAGAGCTCGTGGGTGCTCAAGACTGCCGTGCGCGTGCTCGAGGGTTTCCGCGGCTCCGACGCACGGGTCAACCTGATCGTGACCGCCGACGCCGCCGACACCAAGCGATTCCTCGGCCCGTTGGCCGACCAGTTCCTGGTCTTCTGCGACCCGGATCGCAGCATCGTCAAGGCGATGGGCCTGTCACAACTGCCGGCGTTCACGCTGGTCCGGGTCGACGGTGAGATGGTCGCCAGTGCCGAAGGCTGGGACGCCCGAGCGTGGCGATCGGTCGCCGATGCGATCAGCGCCGCCACCAGTTGGACGTCGCCGATGATCCCGGCGCCCGGCGACCCCGGCCCGTTCGCCGGCACCCCGGCTGCCGGCTGACGTGGCGGGCAGCCGCCCAGCCCCACTCCCCGACCTGCCGGTCGTCGAGACCTTCGACGCACTCCGAGCGGCGCTGCTCGACGTCGGGCGCGCTGTTCTGGTCGCTCCCCCGGGGGCGGGCAAGACCACCCTGGTGCCGCTGGCGTTGCTCGACCAGCCGTGGCTGGCCGGACAGCGTGTCCTCGTGCTCGAACCTCGCCGGCTCGCCACCCGCGCGGCGGCGCGGCGGATGGCCGATCTGCTCGGCGAACAGGTCGGCGACACGGTCGGGTACCAGACGCGCGACGAGCGCAGGATCGGCGGATCGACCCGGATCGAGGTCGTGACCGAAGGGATCCTCACGCGTCGACTCCAGAACGACCCGGAACTGCCCGGCGTCGGGATCGTCATCTTCGACGAGGTCCACGAACGCAACCTGGTGACCGACCTGGGCCTGGCGTTGGCGCTCGACGTGACCGCCACGCTGCGGCCCGACCTGCGGATCCTGGCGATGTCGGCCACACCCGACACAGTGCGGCTGGTGGGCGCGCTCGGGAACGACACACCGGTGATCTCCAGCGAAGGTCGCACGTACCCGATCGAGATGCGATGGCTGCCGATCGCCCAACGCGACCGGAGGCCGGCGACGGTGGTCGACGCCGTCGCCGACGCGGTACGGCTGGCACTGCGCGAGCAAACCGGTGACCTGCTCGTGTTCCTGCCCGGAATCGGGGAGATCAAGCGCACCGAATCAGCGCTCCGGAACACGGTGGCCGCCGACGTCGACGTGTTCGCACTGGCGGGCGCGCTCTCGCTGGCCGAGCAGGACCAGGCGTTGGCCCCGTCGGCGCCCGGTCGGCGCCGGGTGGTGCTGTCGACCGACATCGCCGAGACGTCGTTGACCGTCGACGGTGTTCGAGTGGTGATCGACTCCGGCCTGGCCCGCGCCCCACGATTCGACACACGGACCGGCATGTCGCGCCTCACCACCGTCACCACCAGCAGAGCATCGGCCGACCAGCGTGCAGGTCGTGCCGGACGCCTCGAACCGGGCGTGTGCTACCGGCTGTGGAGCAAGGTCGAGCATGGCACCCGACAGGCGCACCGGTCGCCCGAGATCGACGAGGTCGATCTGTCCGGGCTGGCGCTGGAACTGGCGGCGTGGGGCACCGACGCCGACCAACTGGCCTTCATCACCCCGCCACCTGCCAAGCCCCTCAAAGCCGGACGCCAACTCCTGACCGACCTCGGCGCGCTCGACGCCGGCGATCACATCACCGAACTCGGTCGGCGCATGCTGGGACTCCCGGTCCATGCTCGGCTGGCGCGCATGCTCGTGGCCGAGCCGAGCGCGCTGGGGTGCGTGGTGGCAGCGCTGGTCGATGAACGCGACATCCTGCGCGGCCGGCCCGACGAGCTCCCGAGCGATCTGGCGCTCCGCGTGCGTGTGGTGTGCGGCGACGGCTATCACGACCTCGCCGACCGTGGAGCGGCATCGAGGCTGCGCGACCGGGCGGCCGACCTGGCGCGTCGGCTGGGCGTGCGGTTCGATCTCTCCAGCGTGGACGCCGACCGTGCGGGAGCGGTCCTGCTGCACGGCTTCCCCGACCGGCTCGCCGCCCGACGCCGGCCCGGCCAATTCCAGCTCCGCTCGGGCACGGCGGCATGGTTGCCGGAGTCCGACCCGCTGGCGCACGAGGAGTTCGTGGTGGCGGCCGACCTCGACGGCAAACGCGATCGCTCACGCATCCGTTTGGCCGCCGGATTGGACGCCGACGAGATCGCGCGTGAGCTCGCCGACCAGATCGACGAGACCACACGCGTGGTCTGGGACACCGGGCGCGACGACCTGGTCGAGCGGGCGGAACGCAGGCTTGGTTCGATGCGGCTCGGCGAGACGGTGCGCCCGGCGACTCCCGGCGCGGCGACCACGGCGGCGTTGCTCGATCGGGTTCGGACGACCGGGCTGGCGGTGCTGGGTTGGTCGAAGGTATCGATCTCCTTGCGGCAACGGGTGGACTTCCTGCACAGGGCGGTCGGTCCCCCGTGGCCCGACTGGAGCGCCGAGACCCTGGCGAACACGCTCGACGCCTGGCTGGCGCCGTACCTCCCCGGTGCCAGCCGACGCAGCGACCTCGAACGCGTCGATCTGGCGATGGTGCTGCGGTCACAGCTGCCCTGGCCCGATGGCGCCGACCTGGAAACACTCGCGCCTGGCGAACTCGTGCTGCCGAACGGCAGGACGACGGCGATCGACTACTCGGGCGAGCAACCGTCGGCGAGCGCACGGGTGCAGGACCTGTTCGGCATCACCGTGCACCCGACCGCAGGGGGACGCCCGATCGTGCTGCACCTGTTGTCGCCCGCCGACCGCCCGATCCAGATCACGGCCGACCTGCCCGGCTTCTGGGCCGGCACGTGGTCCGACGTCCGCAAGGAACTGGCCGGTCGCTACCCGAAGCACCAGTGGCCGGCCGATCCTGCAGCGGCGGCACCCAAGCGACTCAAGGATCGCTGACGACGACGCGCGTCGGAGGAGGGGCGACGCCACGAGGGCACCGCCAGGCACTACCTTGACCAGGATCAGGTCTGTGATCACACGATTCGTCGCGCTCGTCACAGCGTCGGCGTTGTTTGCGGCGATCGCCATCGTCGGGCACCCGCTCGGGCCAGCAGTCGATCGCGTCGAGGCCGCCACGACGTCGAGCAGCTTCGTCGCCACCACGCCGTGCCGATTGGCCGACTCACGCAACGGAACAGGGATCGAGCGCGTCGACGCCCAGATCGTGCGCGTGTTCGTGGCCGGCAGATGTGGTGTGCCGAACGACGCCAGCGCCGTCGCCCTGACCGTCACCGCCGACAACGGCCGCTCCAGCACCGCCGGCTTCGTCACCATCTGGCCGGAGGGCCAGCCGATCCCGACAGCGTCGATCGTCAACTACGGGCCTGGTGAGGTCCGTGCCAACGGCGCCGTCGTCACGATCGGAGTCGGGGGGGCGGTCGACCTGCTCACCCCCAACGGTGCCCCGGTGATCGTCGATGTGACCGGATGGTTCCTCCCCGCCACGGCGGCGACGGCGGGCCGGTTCGTACCGATCACCCCGACCCGAGCGATCGACACGCGCGAACCGCCGAGATCGGCCCCGGTTCTGGCCGGCCAGACGCTCCGGGTGCCGCTGCCGGCGGCGGTGCCGAGCACGGCCTCCGCGGTCGCGGTCACGATCACGATCACCGAACCCGCCGGTCCGGGCTTCCTCACGGTGGCACCGGCCGGTGCCGGAACTCCCCCGACGTCGGTCGTGAACGTCGAACGCGCCAAGCAGACCCGCGCATCGGGCACGATCGTGGGAGTCTCAGCGGACGGGCTCGAGATCTACTCGCAGAGCACGGCCCACGTCGTCGTCGACATCACCGGCTGGTTCACCGGCGCCGATGCCGAGTCCTCCACGGTGGGTCTGTTCGTGCCGGCTGCGTCACCGCGTCGCCTGCTCGATTCGCGCACCGCCGATCCGATCTGGCGCGACCAGGAACTCGAGGTCGCCAACGTCTCGGGCGATGCCGCTGCGCTGTTGGTCAACGTGGCGATCCTGCTGCCGCATCGGCTCGGCTTCCTGACCGCCCACCCGGCACGCCGAGCACGGCCGGCGACCAGCACGGTGAATGCCGGCGTCGCCAACGAGACGGCGGCGGCGATGGCGGTCGTGCCCACCACGACGGCCGGTGTCGGCGTGTACGCCAGCGGCGGCGCCGATGTGATCGTCGATTTGGCCGGGTACTTCCTCGGCAACCCGGGCGGCGCCGAGCTGGCGGCTCCCGCCAACGTGCGTCCGCCGGATTGCGCGTTCAACTCCAACACCGACGGCCTCGCCTCGTTCTTCGCGTCCGGCGTGGTGTTCAAGGGCGCCGATTACCAACGCGCCTTCGCCCTCCCGGACGGTCGCACGCTCTGGGTGTTCCAGGACGTCTACCTCCGCACCCGGACCGGATCGCGCTTCGTGCACAACGCCGGTCTCGTCCAGGACGGCACCTGCTTCACGCTGCTCCAGACCGGCACGTTCGCCCAGCCGGGGGCGTGGCTGTTCGCCGACCAGACACAGACCCAGCAGCACTGGTTCTGGCCGCTCGCCGGCGACATCGGGGTCGACGGTCGGTTCCACCTGTTCGTGGCCGAGATGCGCGAGAACACGCAGATCTACCTCGGCCAGACCGAACCGACCGCTACATGGGTCGTGACGATCGACCCCACCACGCTGCAGGTCACCGATCGGCACAAGGCGGTCGATGCCGGCGCCGCGCTGTACGGCTGGTCGGTGACGTCGAGCGATCAGTACACATACCTGTACGCCCACTGCCACCGCCAGTTCGGCTGGAGCGCGTTCCCGTTCGTCAGCCCGCCGGTGTACATCCACGACCTCGGATGTGCCAGCCGGATCACCGTGGCGAGGGTTCCCAGGGGCCAGTTCGATCAGCCGCTGAGCTACTGGAACGGTTCGACCTGGTCGGCCGACCCCGGATCGGCGGTCAACATCGTGCCCGGTGACCGGTTCGTGAGCGCCGGCCAGTTCTTCTTTCGCAACGGCGCCTGGGTGTCGGTCACCAAGCTCGGCGACTGGTTCGGTGACAAGCTGCTGGTCGAGGTCGCCAGCCGCCCACACGGTCCTTTCCGGACCGTCCAGACGATCGTGCCCACGGAGCGGTGCGGCGACTGCAACACCTACGCTCCCACGCTGCTGCCGTACCCCGACGGCAACGGCAACTGGATCGTGGGGATCTCGAACAACTCGTTCACATCGCTCGATCTGCGGGTCTACGACCCGACCTTCTTGGCGATTCCGCCGGTGTCGATCTGACGGACGACGCCGAGGTTCTCTAGCCTGTCGGCATGGCTTCGGAACTCGACGACTTCAGCTACACCGAGATGCTGCCGCTGCACGGTGCGTCGGGCGGCCATCAGGACGAGACCCCGTACCGGCTGGTCACGACGCAGGGCGTGTCGACGTTCGACACCTCGGAGGGGACGTTCCTCAAAGTCGAACCCGAGGCGATCCGCAGACTGACCGCCGAGGCGATGCACGACATCGCCCACTTCCTGCGTCCCGGTCACCTCCAACAACTGCGCAACATCCTCGACGACCCCGAAGCGAGCGGCAACGACCGCTTCGTGGCACTCGACCTGCTCAAGAACGCGGCGATCTCGGCAGGTGGGGTGCTGCCGATGTGTCAGGACACGGGCACGGCGATCGTGAAGGGCAAGAAGGGCCAGTTCGTGTTCACCGGCGGCGGCGACGAACGTGCCATCGCCTGCGGTGTCCAGGACACCTATCTGACCAGCAATCTTCGCTACAGCCAGATGGCGCCGCTCACGATGTACGACGAGGTCAACACCGGCAACAACCTGCCTGCCGAGATCAAGATCACGGCCACCGACGGCGACGCCTTCAACTTCCTGTTCATCGCCAAGGGTGGTGGCAGCGCCAACAAGAGCTACCTGTACCAGGAGACCAAGGCGCTGCTCAACGAGGCAACACTGCTGCCGTGGATCTTCGACAAGATCCAGACGCTCGGCACATCGGCCTGCCCGCCGTATCACCTGGCGATCGCGATCGGCGGGACGTCGGCCGAGTTCTGCCTCGAGACCGCCAAGCTGGCGTCGACTCGATACCTCGACTCACTCCCGACCGAGGGTTCACGTCTCGGTCACGCGTTTCGTGACCTCGACCTCGAACGCAAGGTGCTGGAGCTGGCACAGACCACCGGGATCGGCGCCCAGTTCGGTGGGAAGTACTTCTGCCACGACGTGCGCATCATCCGCTTGCCGCGACACGGCGCCAGTTGCCCGGTCGGGATCGCCGTGTCGTGCTCGGCCGACCGGCAGGCGCTCGGCAAGATCACCGCCGAGGGCGTGTTCCTCGAGCAACTCGAAACCGATCCGGCACGGTTCCTCCCCGAGGTCACGCATGACGACCTGGAAGGCAGCGACGTCGTCCACATCGATCTCAACCGCCCGATGAGCGAGATCCGTGCCGAGCTGTCGCAGTACCCCGTGAGAACGAGGGTGATGTTGACCGGGCCGATGGTGGTGGCGCGCGACATCGCCCACGCCAAGATCAAGGAGCGACTCGACGCTGGGGATCCGATGCCGCAGTACCTCCAGGACCATTGCGTCTACTACGCCGGGCCGGCCAAGACACCCGCGGGGTACGCCTCGGGTTCGTTCGGCCCCACCACAGCCGGTCGGATGGACGCCTACGTCGACCGGTTCCAGGCCGCGGGCGGCTCACTGGTCATGCTCGCCAAGGGCAACCGCTCCCCACAGGTGACCCAGGCATGCCAGGCACACGGCGGGTTCTACCTGGGTTCGATCGGTGGCCCCGCAGCACGGCTGGCGCTCGACAACATCAAGCACGTCGAGGTGTTGGAGTACCCCGAGCTGGGGATGGAGGCGGTGTGGAAGATCGACGTGGTCGACTTCCCGGCGTTCATCGTGGTCGACGACAAGGGCAACGACTTCTTCCAGCAGGTCAAGGCCGAGGCGGCCATCCGCGCCACGCTGTCCACCTCCACTGACCGCCGGCCACGCTCAGGGCGTTGGCATCGAGTCGGGCGAGACCACCAGGTGGGTGTAGATCCCCTCCCCCAACGGTTCGCCGGCCGAGTCGAGCACCTCCAGCAGCAGGGCGAACTCGCCGGGACCGGGTGCCACGAACGGGCACACCAGCCGCGAACGGCCCGCCTCGTCGTCGAACTCCGACTCGCACACCAGCGGCCACCCGTCGTCAGGAGCGTCCTCTGAGGTGTCTCCCAGCCTCGAGGCGAACACGTTGGCCAACCCGTCGCGCATCGCCACCGGACCGCTCCAGTCGATCGTGAACGTGGCGACGTACTGCCCGGCGTGCTCGATCATCTCGGGCACGCCATCGCTCTCGCCGAAGACCACCTGGACCACGGGCGGGTCGTCGCCGCCGCGTTGCATCGCGTAGGCGCCACCGAGCACACCCACAGCCACCAAGGCCCCCACGATCGCCGTGCCACGCTGCACCCGCCCATTCTGCCGCATCGTGACGTCTCGGCGTGCTCGGTTCGCGTCAGGCCAGGCTGACGAGGTCGAGCCACTCGTTGCTGAAGTAGTCCACATCGCCGTCCGGCATGAGGAGCACCTTGGTGGGTTCCAGTTCGAGGACGAACTCGGTGTCGTGGCTGACGAAGATCACAGCACCTTTCCACGCCGTGAGCGCATCGGCCACTGCCTGACGCGACGGCGGGTCGAGGTTGTTGGTGGGTTCGTCGAGCAACAGTAGATTGTTGCGGCCGACCATCAGCATCGCCAACGCCAGCTTGGTCTTCTCACCACCCGACAGCGTGCCCGCGTCCTGGAAGACCTTCTCCCCCGACAAACCCATCATGCCCAGCAGGCCACGCAGTTCGGTCTCGGTCAGGTTCACGCCGAGCGGGACCTCGTCGCGCAGGTTGTCGAGCAGCGAGGCATTCGGGTCGAGGTTGTCGTGCTCCTGGGCGTAGTACCCGCACGTGACCTGATGCCCGAATCGGAACTGGCCGAGATCGGCCACGGTCTCGCCGGCGAGGATCCGCAACAGGCTGGTCTTGCCGGCTCCGTTGAGACCGAGCACGAGCAGCCGTTCCCCGCGTCCGAGATCGAACGACACGTCCTCGAACACCGGCGGGCCGCCGTACCCCTTGCACAAGTGCTCGGCGGTGATCACGGTCTCGCCGCACGGGGGCGGGTCCGGGAACCGCACCGCCATCGTCTTGGTCGCCTTGGGGGCGTGGACCCGGTCGGAGTCGAGTCGTGCGATCCGCTTCTCCACGCTGTGCGCCATCGCCGCCTTGGTGGCCTTGGCACCGAATCGATCGACCACCTTCTGGAGCCGTGCGATCTCCTTGGTCTGCATGGCGGCCTGCTTGACCAACCGACGCTCGTCCTCGGCACGCGCTGCCACGTACTGGCTGTAGGTGCCGCGGTACTCGACCACGTTGCCGACCGCGGTCTCGGTCGGGCGGTCGAGGTGGAGCACGCGCGTGATCGCCTCGTCGAGCAGTTCGAGGTCGTGGCTGATCACGAGCAACGCGCCGCGATACTGACGGAGGAACCCGAGCAGCCACACCTTGGCGTCGACGTCGAGGTGGTTGGTGGGCTCGTCGAGGCACAGCACGTCGCTGCCGGCGAACAGGATCCGGGCCAGCTCGACGCGGCGGCGCTCACCACCCGACAGCACACCGACGGGGAGTTCCATCCGGCTGGCGTCGAGCCCGAGCCCGGCTGCGAGCGCTCGCGCCTCGGATTCGGCGGAGTAGCCGCCGTTGATCTGGAACGTCTCCTGGGCGCGGCTGAAGCGCGCCACCGCCCGCTCGGTGGGATTCTCCTCCATCGCGATCCGGAGCTTCTCGATCCGCATCAACTCGTCGTCGATGCCGCGGCCCGACAACACGTGGGTGACCGCGGCACGTGCTTCGTGATCCGACGAGATGCGGGGGTCCTGAGGAAGGTACCCGAAGCCGCCGGTCCGGGTGACCTTGCCGGCCGCCGGCTCGGATTCGCCGCCCAAGACCTTGAACATCGACGTCTTGCCGGCACCGTTGCGGCCGACGATGCCGACCTTGTCGCGGGGCATCACGGTGAAGGTGGCGTCGGCGACGACGAGTCGTCCACCCACCTCGACCGAGAGACCCTGCGCTTGGAGCATCCCGTCAGGCTACGGTTGGCCACGATGTCACCCACGCCAAACCCTGGCAGCTCTGGTGTGACATCGTCGGCGGCATTCCCGGTCCGACGCCGGATCGACCTGATCAGCCCGCTGCTGTGTGGGTGTGGGTTGGCGGCGGCGGCGCTCTACCTCCGGATGGTCGACCCGGAGCAGGGCGTGAGCCTGCCGTGCCCGCTCCGAAGCCTGACCGGGCTGTGGTGCCCCGGGTGTGGGCTCACGCGGGCGACACACCAGCTGCTGAACGGCCATGTCCGCCAAGCGCTGCGGTTCAACTTGCTCGTCGTCGTCGTGCTCGGTGCGATCATCGCCGGTTGGGCGGCGTGGATGTCGGTCACCCTCGGACGACCGACCGCTCCGTGGCGGCGCGCCCCGAGGTGGGCGGTCGCCGCCGCGCTGGTCGCGATGATCGGGTTCGGCGTCGTGCGCAACCTGCCGTGGGTGCACGGGCTGCGCGGTTGACTCAGCCGGCGTCGTAGTCGGTGGGCAGGCACTCGCCGTCAGGGTCCTGGGAGCGCGCCCGCAACAACTGTGCGGTCTGGAGCGCGAATCGTTTGCGACCGTCCGAGGTCAACGCTGCCGACGTGTCGTCGAGCACCTCGCCCGGATCGCCACCAAGCTCCGCCCAATCCACGATCACCACATTCGGATGTGAACGTGGGCGGTCGCGGATGATGTCGTTCAGTCGTGCCCGATCGACGCCGTCCACCTCGGCCTCCGAAACGGTGTAGAGCAACACCAGCCGTGGGGCGAGGCGGTCGATGATGTCGTCGAGCCAGGTCGCGTACGCGTCGTACGCGTCGCCGTCGGGGAACGGGAGTTCGTTGCCCAGCACGAGCGCCACGACGTCCCACGGCTGCTCGTCGTCGCGGTTCAGGCGATCGTCGAGCACCTCGTCCACGAAGTCGAGGTCATGGTCGGGCTCGGCGTCGATCTCGGCTTCCCACCCGAACAAGGTGAGCGCGTCGCACAGATACGGATCGTTGCGGGGAGCGGCCGACGCCAGCAGCGAATCGCCGATCATCAACAACCGGTCGCCGAGCAGGACCGAACCGATCGCACCCGGTTGCGGTCGCGCCGCAACGGTGGTCACGGGAGCCGCCGGCCGTGTGGTCGGGGGCGGCGGAAGGGCCGGGAGGGTCGGGGTGTCGGTCAGTGGGTCCGGCAGCACGCCGATCGCCACGGTGGCCGGAACATCCAACACGGTCGCGTCCCGCGGCTCGTCGCCGCCGCAGCCGACGAGTGCCACCACCAGCGTGAGGGCGGCGGCTGCCGCGGATCGGTTCATGCCATGAGAGTGAACCCGATTCCCGGCCCGACGCCCATGCGCCGGGCCGGAAATCGTCACGATCGATCAGCGCGAGCGGAGTGAATCGCGGATCTCGGTCAGCAGCTCGATCTCGGACGGACCCGCCGCCACTTCCTCGGGCGGGTTGACCTTGTTGTAGGCCTTCACGATCAGGAAGCACACCACGGCGATCACCAGGAACGACACCAGTGCCGTGATGACCGACCCGATCATGAGTCGGCTGTCACCGACGTCGATCCCGATCGAGTCGAAGTTCGGTTTCCCGAAGATGGCCGCGATCAGGTTCATGATCACTCCATCGGCAAACGCCTTGACGACGGGCGCGAACGCGGTGGCCATCAAGAACGCGATCGCCAACGGAACCAGATTGCCCCCGAAGGCGAATGCCTTGAACTCATCCAAATATTTCTTCATTGTGTCTCGCACTCCTTGCGGATCAGTGTGTGGGTAACCGCCGAAGCGACAGTCAAGCACATCGCGTGACGACGGCACGCGACCCGTGCCATTCGGCGCACTACGGTGCAACGGCGTGGACACCACGCCCGCAACACCACAGCAGCACGCCGAACCGGAATTGTTGGATCGGATCGACGCATTGCGCGTGCTGCGCGCCGACTCGCCCGAAGAGAAGGGGCGCCTGCTCGAGGAGATCGGCGGGCCCGGCAAGGTCGAGCAGCAGATCATCGACCAGCTCTCGAAGATCAAACCGCTCTGGAAACCCCAGCAGTTCGCGGCGACGCACCGCATGGCGATGCGGTCGCTCGAGGTGCTCGACCGCAACGGGGTCCGCGGGGCCCCGATGCCGAGGCAACTCGGCCCACTCAAGCCGGTGATCGGGTTCGTGGTGCAGCTCGTCACGCGCTGGATCGTTCGCGACTACCAGAACGGGCTGGCCACCAACATTCGCAAGCTCTACGAGCGCCGAGAAGCCAACAGCGTGTGGGGCAGCGAAGACCATGTGCTGTTGCGACGAGCACGGATCAACGCCGTCCAGGTCGAACAGGGGCTGAAGTCCAACCCGGTCGGGGTACCCGGGTTCCTGCTCGGCGGCGCCGTGCTGTCGGGTTTGTTCTCCTGGGTAGCCGACGCCACCAAAGGGGCATTCCACAGCACGGTCTCGCGGGTCGTGCTCGGGGTCGTGATCGGGGCGATCATGCTCACGCTGTCGTGGGTGGCGATCTACGCCGCGTCGATCGCCCGGCGCCGGATCCGGCTGACCACGCAGCAACCGGTGCAGGCGCTGTGGGACTCGGTCGGCGCGGCGGGCGACCCACCCCGCGACAAGTCGTACCAGTTCGCGATCATCGCCATCGTGCTGATGGCGCTGTCGGCCTTGGCGATCCCGGTCATCGTGTCGGTGTTCGTCGTGTGAGGTCGATGACGACGCGTCGTTACGATCTCGTGATCGTCGGGCTCGGCTCGGGTGGCTCCGTGGCAGCCGAATTCGCCGCCGGCTCGCTCGGTCTGCGCGTCGCCACGGTGGAACGCGCCAGGATCGGCGGCGACTGCCTGTGGACCGGGTGCGTTCCGTCCAAGGCATTGATCGCCAGCGCCAGGGCGGCGCACGCCGTCCGTCGCGCCGGCGGGTTCGGCGTCCGGACGAGCGAACCCGAGGTGGATCTCGACGCTGTATGGGACCGGATTCGAGCGGTGCAGGCCGAGATCGCCGCCACCGACGATGCACCCGAGCGATTCCGGGCGCTCGGCGTGGACCTGATCGAAGGGACCGCCCGACTGACCGGGCCACGCCAGGTCACGGTGACCACGGCGACCGGCGACCGGGTGCTCGACACCCGGTTCGTGTTGCTGTGCACCGGGAGCCGGCCCGACGTCCCACCGATCGAAGGTCTGTCCGCAGTCGACTTCCTGACCACCGAATCGATCTTCGAGATCGCACGCCCGCCGGCCTCGTTGGCGATCATCGGTGGTGGCCCGATCGCCGTGGAGTTGTCCCAGGCGATGGTCAGGCTCGGCGTGCCGACCACCATGATCGAGGTCGCCCCGCGGCTGCTGCCTCGTGACGAACCGGAGCTCTCCGATCGCCTGACCTCGGTCCTGCGCACCGACGGTGTGGATGTGCGGCTCGCCACCACGGTCCGGCGCGTCGCCATGGACGACGGCGTCGTCGTGCTGGCGACCGACGACGGAGAGGTCCGCGCCCACGGTGTCCTGGTGGCCACCGGCAGGACTGCCAACATCGGCGGGTTGGGGCTCGAGACGCTCGACATCCACGCCGGCCCGGCCGGGATCGAGGTCGACGGCCGGTCGCGCACACATCTACCGACCGTGTACGCCGTCGGCGACGTTGCTGCCGGCCGCCCTCGGTTCACGCATGCTGCGGCCAACGACGCCGTCGTCGCCGTACGTGACATGTTCTTTCCAGGTCGTGGAACACCCGCATCGTTGGTGCCGTGGTGCACGTTCACCGACCCGGAACTGGCCCACGTCGGGCTGACGGCGTCCGAGGCGCGCCTGCGCCACGGCGAACGTTCGGTCGTGGTCCACCGCCACGAGTTGGCGCACAACGACCGCGCCCGAGCCGACGCCACGACCGAGGGACTCCTGCTGGTCGTCACGGTCCGGGGCCGCGTGGTCGGTGCCCACGTGCTGGCGCCGGCGGCGGGTGAACTGATCCACGAACTGGCGCTCGCCGTGCGGCTCGGGGTCACGCTCGGCGAGTTGGCCGAACTCGTGCACATCTACCCCACGCTGTCGACCGGTATCGCCCGGATCGTCGCCGATCACTCGTTCAGCAAGGGTCGCCGCTGGCGTGCGTTCACACGTGTGGGTCGGTTCACCGGCTGACGGTTTCGATCACCGTGCCCGAATCAGGGCGGACTTCGTCGAACGTGTCGATCCGTCGCAGCGACGGGAACAGGCGTGCGAACGAGACGGCGACCACCAACGTCATCACACCGCCGAAGGCGATCGCCGTCGGCAGCCCGAAGGCACGCGCCGTGACACCGCTCTCGAACGCCCCGAGCTCGTTCGACGCCCCGATGAACACGCCCTCGACCGCCGTCACACGCCCGAGTTGATCGACCGGGGTGGCAAGCGGCACCAGCGAACCACGGATGTACATCGACACCATGTCGGCGCCGGAGATCACCACCAGCGAGAGGAACGCCACGGTGTAGCTGCGCGTGATCCCGAACACCACCGTGCCGGCCCCGAACACGGCGACCACCGCCAGCAGCGTGGTGCCGACGCGACGCTGCACGGGGCGGACGGCGAGCACCAGCGCCATCAGAGCGGCACCGATCCCGGGCGCTGCCCGCAGCCAGCCGTAGGCGATGTCCCCCACCCCCAGCCGTTCTTCCGCCACGGCGGGGATCAGCGCCACGGCACCGCCGAAGAGCACCGCGAACAGGTCGAGCGAGATCGCCGCCAACACCACGGGAGAGCGACGCACGAATCGCAATCCCTGGAGCGCGGCATGCATGGTCGGGCGATCGGTCATCCGCTCGGGTTGACGGACGTAGGTCACCATCAGGATCGGCACGATCGACGCCAGCTCCAACAACCCAGCCGCACCGTATGCCCACGCCGGCCCGGCGATCGCGTACAGCAAGCCGCCCAGCACCGGGCCGAGGATCGCCGAGCCCGTGAACGTCGCCGTCCACAACGCGATCGTCGACGGGAACTCGGCCTGCGAGACGATCAGCGGGGGGATCGCCCTGCGAGCCGGTGACAGCATCGCCTCCGAAGCGCCGAGCGCAGCCGCGATCGCAAACAGCGGCAGCATCGACGACGAGGCGCTGCGGCTGTAGAACACCAGCGCCAAGGAGCACAGCGCGCGCCCGAACAAGAACAGCGCACTGACCCGACGTCGGTCGAATCGGTCTGCGACCATGCCGCTCACGAGCACCAGCAGCATCGCCGGGATGAACTGGGCGAGGCCGAGCCATCCGATGTTGAGTTCATCACCCGTGATGTCGAACGCTTGCTTGAACAGCACCGTGACGAGCACGTTGAGTCCGACCGAACCGAGCGCAGTGGAAGCCAGGTAGCGACGCACGCTGGCGTGCCGCAACACGTCACGTGCGTTACTCATCGGGGGGCGATGCTACCGAGCCCCGTCGATCGATCGCGATCGTGTTTCGCTTGTGACCGTTGGATGACGAGATGACGCAGATTGCTCGTCACTTTCGTAATTCGGGAGAACTCCTGAGAGGCGGACCGCTAGACAGCGGTCATGAACACAGCGCGGGATACCTACAAGGCGGCGATCAAACTGGCGGCGGTGCTGAGCGTGATCGCGATCGCGCTGGCGATCGGTCTCGAGTCGATCGGTGACGTGTCACCGGGGTTATTGGTGGCGGTCGTGGCGACCGTCGGCTTCACCACGAGTTGGGTGCTCACCGGTCGCTTGCAGCGGGCGCACAGCGACGTGCTCCACCACCATCGCGTGTCGGTGATCCGAGTCCACCACCACGTGGGCTGACCGTCAGCGCAGCGAAACCGGGGTGACCCGGTCGGCGGCGGGCCCGGCGTGGTAGCTCGATCGGGTGAGCGGGCTGGCTTCGACGTGGCCGATGCCGAACGACTCGCCCAGTTGCTTCCATCGCTCGAACTCGTGCGGTTCGGCCCACCGTGCGACCGGAAGGTGATGCGACGTCGGCCGCAGGTACTGCCCGATCGTGACGATCTCGCACCCGATCGCTGCGAGATCGGCGAGCGCACCCACGAGTTCCTGGTCGGTCTCGCCCAGCCCCACCATCAGTCCCGATTTGGTCACGAGACCGGACCGGTGGGCATACGCCAGGACCGCCAGGCTGCGGGCGTAGCCGGCCGATGGGCGCACGGCACGTTGGAGGCGGGCGACCGTCTCGAGGTTGTGGTTCAGGACGTCGGGCCGCGCCGCCACCAACAGGTCGAGCGAGTCCTGCGAGCCGCGGACGTCCGAGATCAGGGTTTCGATGCGTGCGTGTGGACGACGCGCACGGATCGCGGCGACGCAGACGGCCACGTGGGCCATCCCGCCATCGGCCAGGTCATCGCGAGCGACCATCGTGAGCACGGCATGGTCGAGCCCCATCCGGTCGACCGCCTCGGCGACCCTGGCCGGCTCGTCGGGTAACGGCGCCAACGGCTTGCGGGTGTCGACCAGGCAGAACCCGCACGCACGTGTGCAGCGCTCCCCCAACACCATCAACGTGGCCGTGCCTTCCGACCAGCACTCCGACAGATTCGGGCAGCCGGCGTCCTCGCACACGGTGACCAGACCGAGTTCGCGTACGGTGCGCTTGAGCTGCATCGCCTCGGGGCCGAGTTGCAGACGCGGGCGCAACCACTCCGGCTTGCGGGTCTCGATCGAGAGCCCCTCGGTCACGCCGGCTTGCTCGAGGCGCGGATGCGATCGAGGTCGGAAGGTGACCGTGTCCCCAGGCCCGGCCCCGCGCGAGAACGGCGCCAGATCCTCGGGATGCTGCTGCCAGGCGACGTCCTGGCGCTCGACCACTCCACCACCCCACCGTTCGCCCGCCAACCTGGCCACCACATCGACGACGTCGGCGAGCGTGGCCGCGACACCCTCCTCCGACAACGAGGTGACGGGACGATCGGCGATCCCGCAGGCCACGATGTGACGCCGCAGGTACGCCATGTCGGTCGTGATGTTGAGTGCGAACCCGTGCATCGTGCGACCGCGTGCGAGCCGCACCCCGATCGCCGCGATCTTGCGCGGCTCGTCGCCGTGCACGTCGACCCACACGCCCGGGTACTGGTCGAGCCGTCCGGCGTCGGGGACGCCGAGTTCGGTGAGGGTGTCGATCAGCAGCGACTCGACCGACCGCACGTGTTCGAGCGAGCCCTTCGCATTGGGGAGCGACACGATCGGATAGCCGACCAGTTGGCCGGGGCCGTGATAGGTGATGTCGCCACCGCGCTTGACGGCCACGAGGTCGGCTCCCACCGCTGGACGGTTCACATCGCAAGTTGGCCTCGAGGTCGGCATGACGGCCGTACGTGAAGACGTGGTCGTGCTCCAGCAGCAGCAGGTGCTGATGAGGCGCGGAGCGACCTTCGTCGAACAACGCCTGTTGGACCTCCAGTGCCTCGCGATACGGCACCCTGCCCAACCACCGAACTCGGAGCGGCTGGGCGTCCATGTCAGAGCTCGGTGCTCCAGTCGCGGGTCTCGAGGATCTCTTTGACACGCTTCAGGAAACCCGCCGCGTAGGCGCCGTCGAAGGCGCGGTGGTCCCAGCTCATGGCGAGGTTGCCGACCGGATGGATGCCGATCGCCTCGGCACCGCCCATCTTGACCACCACAGGCTTGCGCACGATCGCATCGGTCGAGATGATCGCGACCTGGGGCTGATTGATGATCGGCATCGTGAGCACCGACCCGGCGGAACCGTTGTTGGAGATCGTGAAGGTGCCACCCTGGATCTCGTCCGGGCTGAGCTTGCGGGCCCGGGCCCGGTTGGCCAGGTCGCTGATCTCGCGGGCGATCGCCCGCAGCCGCTTGGTCTCGGCGCTGCGCAGCACCGGTGCCAGCAAACCCTCGTAGTCGAGGTCGACGGCGATGCCGAGGTCGATGTAGTGGTGCACGACCAACTCGTCGCCGTTGACACTGGCGTTCAGGTGCGGGAACTCGGTCAGCCCGTCGACGATCGCACGTGCGATGAACGGCAGGTAGGTGAGGCTGAAACCCTCGGCCGACTTGAAGGCGTCCTTGACCGCAGTCCGGGCGACGTCGACATTGGCGAAGTCGACCTCGACCACGCTGAAGGCGTGCGGCGACGTGGACTTGCTCATGACCATGTGGTCACCCGTGAGCCGGCGGATCTTGGAGAGCTTGACGACGCTGTCGCGCTCACCGGCCACGACGCCAGGCCGAGCCGCCGGAGCGGGAGCGCGGAGCGGGAGCGGGAGCGGGAGCGGGAGCGGGAGCCGGAGCGGGAGCGGGTGCCGGTGCCGGGGCCGGTGCTGGGGCCGGGGCCGGTGCTGGGGCCGGGGCCGGAGCGGGTGCCGGGGCCGCGGCGGGTGCCGGAGCCGGAGCGGGTGCGGGTGCGGGTGCAGCGGTGCCCTTGGCATCGATGAAATCCATCACGTCCTCCCGCGTGATGCGACCTCCCGGGCCGGTGCCGGTGATGTCGTCGGGATTGATCGAGTTCTCGTTCACGAGCCGTCGCACCACGGGCGACAGCAATCGGCTGTCGCCGGCGTTCGGCGCCGGCTCCGGGGCTGCGGCCGCCTCGGGGGCGGCGGGCGGCTGGGGCGCGGGTGCGGTGGCCGGCTCCGGGGTGGGGGCCGGCTCTGGTGCGGTGGCCGGCTCTGGGGCGGGGGCCGGCTCTGGGGTGGGGGCCGGCTCTGGTGCGGGCGCCGGCTCGGGTGCGGGCGCGGGCTCCGGTGCAGCGGCGGGGGCTGAGTCGGCGGCGCCGATCACGGCCACGACGGTACCGACCTCGACCGAGTCACCTTCGGGGACGCGGATCTCGGTGACGACACCGGAGATCGGCGAGGGGACCTCGGTGTCGACCTTGTCGGTGGACACTTCGAACAACGGTTCGTCGGCGGCGACGGTGTCACCGACCTGCTTGAACCATTGCGTGATCGTGCCTTCGGTGACGGTCTCGCCCAGCTGTGGAAGGGTGACGTCTGCCATGTCGGGTGTTCGCTCCTGTGTGGGGTGTCGATCGATCGGTGTGTGGCGTGATGCGTGTCGCGTCGAATCAGCCGTTGAAGTCGCGGCCGGTGAGCGACAGCATCGTCTCACCGAACAACTCCGAGAGGCTCGGATGCGGCTGGATGAACTCGGCCACCTCGGCGACGGTGGCCTCCCAGTTGACGGCCAGATACCCGCCGGCCAGCTGCTCGGTGACCCACGGGCCGACCATGTGCACGCCGAGCACCTGTCCGGCGCTGCCGTCTGCGTTCTTGCGGGCGATCACCTTGACCATGCCCTCGGTCTCACCGAGGATCTGGGCCCGCGAGTTGAACTTGAACGGGTGCTTGCCGACCACGACGTCGATCCCGGCCTGCTTGCAGGCATCCTCACCGGGGCCTGCCCAGGCCACTTCGGGATGGCAGTAGATCGCCCACGGCACCCGGTCGTACATGATCGGCATCGGGTCTTCGCCGAGCAGGTGTTTGATGACCAGGATCGCCTCGGCGTATCCGACGTGCGCCAACTGCGGTGTGTTGATCAGGTCGCCCACGGCGTAGACGCCCGGTTCGCCGGTGCGGCAGTACTCGTCGACCTCCACGAAACCCCGGTCGCTGACCGTGACGCCGGTCCCGGCCAAGCCGAGCTGATCAGCGAACGGCCGGCGCCCGACCGACACCACGCACGCATCGATCTCGAGCGACTCGTTGTCGCCGAAGTGCACGGTGGTGCCACCGGTCGCGTTGGGGGTGTGGCCGTTGACCTTGACTCCGGTCCGGATGTCGATCTGCTTCTTCTTGAAGCTGCGGACCACGACGTTGGCGACGTCGGCGTCGAGCCCCGGCAGGATCTTGGGGAGACCCTCGAGGATCGTGACCTTGGCGCCGAGGTCGGCGAACGTGGAGGCGAACTCACACCCGATCGCACCGCCGCCGATCACGGCCACTCGCTCGGGCACGTGATCGAGGTCGAGCACCTCGTCGCTGGTGAGAATGGGACCGCCGCGATCGAACCCGGGAATGGTGCGCGGTACCGACCCGGCGGCGAGGATCACGTGGGCCCCGGTGATCGTGGCCGTCGAACCGTCGTGCATCGAGACGGTGACGGTGTGTCCGGCGCCGAGCGCCCCGACGCCGTTGAACACCTCGACGTTGCGGCCCTTGCACATCGCCCCGATGCCGCCGACCAGACCGGCGACGATCTTCTGCTTGCGGGCCTGGGTCACGGCGAACTCGACGACCGCCTTGCCGGATTGGATGCCGAACTCGGCACTGTGGTCCACGTGGCGCTTGACTGCGGCCGTCTCCAAGAACGCCTTGGCGGGGATGCAGCCACGGTTGAGACAGGTGCCACCGAGCGCATCTTTCTCGACGAGTGCCACCTTCAGACCGGCCGAGGCCCCATACAGCGCGGCCGAATAGCCGCCGGGACCACCACCGATCACCACCAGATCGAACGAATCACTCACGGCATGCAACCGTATCCGGGTTACCGGCCGGTAGGGCACGCCGATCGTGCGCCGGAACGCCGTTGGTCATGCCAGGACCCAGCGCGCACGCTGCTCGCCGCGTTCGTAGAACAGCACCCGTGACCGGCCGTCGACGCCGGACAGGTCGAAGCGCACCGTGCATGCATCCAGCTCGGCGGCTGCCGTTGCGCCGCACGCCTCGTCATCGCCGGTCACGAAGGGCACTGACCTGCCGCCGGCGATCAGCCGGAAGCCGGACGCTCCATCGGGGTCGTCGACTCCGCCGATCGCCACGTCCACGGCGATCACGTCGCCGAGCTCGGTGGACGACGAAACGAGCACTCGCATGTCGGCGACGGTGGCCTCGATTCCGATCGGGATCGGTTCCACGACGGACTCCTGCGTGCTGAGCTGGAACAACAGGACCGCACCGGCGACCATGATCAGCAGCCCACATCCGAGTGCGAGCAACAGCAGCGTGCGGGTCTTCATGCCGTCCGTAGGCTACGGGCCGACGGTAGTGTCCCGATCATGCGTCGCCGCCGGATCGTGCTCCGATGCGGCATCGCCCTCGGAGCGGCGATCGCCGTCACGGCGTGCAGCCGCGGAGGTGACGGTGCGATCGCCGAACCGGCCGGCACACCAGCGCCTGCCGATGTCGTCACGTTGCCCGTGGTGACCGATTCGCCCACGGTTCCGGAGACCGCCGCGCCGTCAGCCAGCGATGCCCCCGACGCGTTGCGGTTCAGCGCCCCACTCGTGGGAGGCGGCCGCCTCGATCTGGCGAGCCTGGCCGACAAGCCGGTGCTGATGTGGTTCTGGGCACCGTATTGAGTGACGTGCAACGCAGAAGCCGCCTCGGTCGAGGCGGCACGACAGCGCTGGGGTGACCGGGTCAACTTCGTGGGCGTGGCGTGGACGGGATCCGATGACGAGTTCCAACGCTTCATCGACCGCTACGCACTCACGTTCCCGCAGATCAGCGACGACGAGGCGATCGTCTTCGAGCGCTTCCAGGTGCCGTCCCAGCCGGCGACCGTGATCGTGACCCCGGACGGGGAAGTGCAGCAGATCTTCGGGCCGGCCGACGAGCAGTTCCTCGAGTCGCTGCTCACGAAACTGGTCTCGGCCTAGCCGCCCGCGACCCGCGACTTGTCGTAGACGCCCAAGCCGGGTTTGAACGTCTTGTCGTCGAGGAACTGACGCATCGCTTCCTCGCGGCCGCGCGTCGGGTCCATGTGCATCAGCGCCTCCTGCGCACGGACCAGATACTCCAGCGCTTGCTCATAGGTGAGCGGCTTGGTCTCGCGAACGGCTCGCTTGGTGGCACGCAGCGTCTGCCAGTTCTTCTTCAACAGTGACGCGGTGACCTCGGTGACGCGGGCGGTGAGTTGATCGCGCGGCATCGACTCGTTCACCAGCCTGGCTGCCGCGGCTTGCGGCCCGGAGAGGTTCTCGCCCATCAGGGCGTGGTACATCGCGTCGCGCATCGGCATCAGGTCGACGACGACCTTGGTGGCACCTCCGCCCGGCAGGATCCCCCAGTTCACCTCCGACAGACCGAACTGCGACTCGTCGGAGCAGAACGCCAGGTCGCACGCGAACAGCGGCGCATAGGCGCCTCCGAAACACCAGCCGTCGATCATGGCGATCGTGACCTTCTCGAACGCCCGTAGCCGTTGAAACCACCCGTACGACTCTCCCTGGCTGCGACGGATCGCCTCGTACCCCTCGGCCTCGGGCTCCCGGAAGTACTCGCGCAGGTCCATCCCAGCCGACCAGGCGTCGCCCTCGCCATAGAGCACCAGGACCCCCACGTCGTCGCGGAACTCGAGCTGGTCGAGCACACGCAACATCTGTCGATTGAGCTGACGACTCAACGCATTCTTCTTCTCGGGGCGGTTGAACCGCACCCACGCAACACCATCGCGGACCTCGAAGGCGACGGTGTCGGCCTCATCGCGGCGGGCGGGGGTACTGGAGTCGGCAGGCTCGGTCACGAGCCCAGGATGCCACACGCATCCAACTGTCCCGGGAGTTCCGTAGGGTGTCGACATGCGAGTCGGTATCACGGGTGCTTCCGGTCTGATCGGCACGGCGTTGTCCGCACACCTGCGGGCGACGGGCCACGAACCGGTTCGGTTCGTTCGCCGGGCGGCGCAGTCCGGCGAGATCTCGTGGGACCCCGCCGGTGGACGGTTGGCGGTGGCCGACGTGGTGTCACTCGACGCCGTGGTCCACCTGGCCGGCGCCGGGATCGGCGACCACCGCTGGACCGACGAGTACAAACGCACGCTCACCGAATCGCGGACCGTGAGCACCGCGCTGCTCGCCGACACGCTTGCCTCGGCACGCCCCGACGGAGGGCCGAGCGTGCTGTTGACCGGATCGGCGATCGGCTACTACGGCACGGGCGAGCAAGCGTTCGACGAGCACAGCGGCCCCGGTGCCGACTTCCTCGCCGGGCTCTGCGTCGCATGGGAAGCAGCGGCCGACCCCGCCCGAGCGGCCGGCCTGCGGGTCGCAGCGCTCCGCACCGGCATCGTGCTGAGCAGCGACGGCGGAGCGCTCAAGAAGATGCTCCCACTGTTCAAGTTCGGGCTGGGCGGCCGGTTCGGCAACGGTAAGCAGTGGATGAGCTGGATCACGATCGACGACCACGTCGCTGCGGTCGCCGACCTGCTGACCAACGGCGCACAGGGCCCGGTCAATCTGACCGCTCCCAACCCGGTCCGCAACGGCGAGTTCGCCAAGACCCTGGCCAAGGTCCTGCACCGACCGGCGTTGCTGCCCGTTCCCGCCTTCGGACCCAAGCTGCTGCTCGGCTCGGAACTGGCCGAGTCGTTGTTGTTCACCGGTCAGCGGGTCGAGCCCGGCGTGTTGACGGAGTTGGGCTTCGCGTACCGGCACCCGCAACTCGAGCAGGCGTTGCGAGCCGTCCTCGACCGATGAGCGACCGGCCGACCGTGGTCGTCGGCGCCGGTCTGGCCGGGCTGGCGTGCGCCACGGTGCTGCAGCGTGCCGGCCGCCAGGTTCGCATCGTGGAGGCGTCCGACGCCGTGGGAGGGCGCGTGCGCACCGACGCCGTCGACGGATTCCGTGTGGACCGTGGGTTCCAGGTGCTGCTCACCGCCTACCCGGAGGCACACCGTCAACTCGACCTCGGTGCACTGTCGCTGCGCCGCTTCGGCGCCGGCGCAGTCGTGCACATGGACGGGTCCAGCTCGGTCGTTGCCGACCCGTTCCGCGATCCGCGCCACCTCTGGAGCACGGTCACGAGCCCGGTCGGTTCATTCGCCGACAAGGCGCGCATCGCCCTGTTGCGCCGCCGTGTCCGCAGCGGGCACGCCAGCAATCTGCTGCGTGGCGAGGACATCAGCACGGTCGACGGGCTGCACGAGGCCGGGTTCTCCGACACCATCATCGACTCGTTCTTCCGACCGCTGTTCGGAGGGATCCAACTCGATCCGAGCCTGACCACGTCGCGGCGGATGTTCGACATGATCTTTCGGATGCTGGCCGACGGCGATTCGGCGGTTCCCGCCGCCGGGATGCAGGCGATCCCGGAACAGATCGCGGCCGGCCTGACCCCGGGCTCGATCGACTTCGGCGTGCGAGCAACACGGGTCACCGGATCATCGGTGGTCACCGATCAGGGCGAGCTCAGTGCCGAGTGCGTGGTGGTGGCGTGCGAGGGGCCGGCCGCCGCCGAGCTGTTGGACATCCCGCCAGTGGCGTCGAACCCGGCAGCTGCCGTGTGGTTCGCCGCCGAGGCGGCACCGGTCGCCGACCTGATGGTGCATCTCGACGGGGCCGGTGGCCCGGTCCGCAACGCAACCGTGATCAGCAACGTGGCCCCGGGCTACGCACCGGACGGACGGCATCTCGTCGTCGCCGCCCTGCCCGGCGTGCTCGACGGTGATCTCGTGCAGCTCGCCCGTCGCACGCTCGCCGACTGGTGGGGTCGCGCCGTCGAGGATTGGGACGTGGTGGCGACGCACCGCATCCCTCACGGCCAGCCGCAGCAGATCCCCCCGTTCTCGCCCAAGCAGTCGGTCCGCCTGGATCGGCACCTGTACGTGTGCGGCGACCACCGGGACACCGCCTCGATCCAAGGGGCGCTCTACTCCGGGCGACGGTGTGGCGAGGCGATCCTCGCCGACACCGCCGTCCGATGAACCTCGAACAACTGAACCTCGAACAACCTCGACGGCTCAGCTCTGGACGAGCTGGATGTCCAGTTCGATCTTGACCTTCTCGCCGAGCATCACGCCGCCCGTCTCGAGCGCGGCGTTGAACTCCACACCGAACTCGGTGCGATCGATCGTGGTCGCGGCGGTGATGCCGGCGCGAGTTCCGCCCCACGGGTCGCCGCTCACACCCTCGAACTCGAGGTCGAAGTCGACCGACTTCGTGATGCCCTTGATCGTGAGATCGGCGTGCAGGACGAACTCGTCGTCGTCGGTCTGATCGATCCCGGTCGACACCAGCGTCATCGTCGGGAACTCGTCGACGGCGAAGAAGTCGTTGGTACGCAAGTGGCCGTCACGGTCGGCGTTGCCGGTCTCCACCGAGGCCATCTGGACCACGGCCGTCAAGGTCGACTCGAGCGGGTTCTCCGCGATCAGGACGTCGGCGGTGTACTCGGCGAACGAGCCGCGCACCTTGGTCACCATCAGGTGACGGGCGATGAATCCGATCCGGCTGTGGGTGGGGTCGACTGACCAGGAGCCGGCGGGGATCGAGGGGGTGGACATGGTGGTGTTCCTTTCGAGGCGGTGCTCGGCTGAAGCCGAGTGAGATCACTGTAGCAGTGTTGCTTGCGACCACAACATTTCATGCCAGCAAGGATCGCTGAGCTCCGGATACACTCACCCACATGGCGAGTGACCACACCACGATGCCGACCGACACGCGATGGCTCGACCCGACCGAGATGCGGGCCTGGCGGATGTTCATGGAGTCGCACGCCGACCTGATGACGGGCCTCGAGGCCGACCTCGACCCCACCGGTCTCACGCTCGGCGATTATCAAGTGCTGGTCTTCCTGTCGGAGGCACCCGACCGCTCGATGCGCATGTGCGACCTGGCTTCGAGGCTGCAGCTCTCCCCGAGCGGGCTGACCCGACGTCTCGACGGTCTCGTGCGCTCCGGCATGGTGGACCGCATGTCGAGTGACGCCGACCGACGCGTGATGCTGGCGGTGCTCACCGACGTCGGGATGCAGCGACTGCAGGACGCAGCCCCGGTCCACGTGGAGAGCGTCCGGCGCCGGATGATCGACCTGCTCGACGAGCGCGAGTTGGCCACCCTGGCATCGGTGTTCGAAAAGATCCGCACGGCGCTCGCAAACGACTGAGCCGAGGCACCCGCCGGGCTGCCAGAATCACGGCGTGTCGACCAACCTCCCCGACGGATTCACCTGCCACGTCGCCAACATCGGCGTCAAGGACACCAGCGACGACTTCGTGGTGATCGCTGCGGAAAACCGTGGCCCGGCGGCGGGCGTGTTCACGAAGAGTCGCTTCGCCGGGCCGAGCGTGCTCGTCAGCCGACGCCATCTCGCCGACGGGCAGGCGCGGGCGATGGTGATCGTGTCGAAGAACGCCAACGTCGCCAACGGGCCCGACGGCCTGTCCGACGCCGAGCAACTCGTGGCAGGCGTGGCGGATCGGATCGGTTGTCGACCCGATGAGGTGCTGGTGGCCTCGACAGGAGTGATCGGCCGCCGATACCCGATCGATCGGATCCGGGCCGGCGTCGCCGCACTCCCCGACCGGTTGGTCGGACGGTCGGCCGACGACGCCGCGCGCGGAATCATGACCACCGACACCGTCGCCAAAGTGGCGTCGTCGATGATCGGGCAGGGGCCGGCTCGCGTGGTCGGGATCGCCAAAGGGGTCGGCATGATCGAGCCCGACATGGCGACGATGATCGCCGTCGTGCTGACCGATGCAGCGCTCGACGCCGGGCTGCTCGACGCCACGTTCCGAGGCGTGATCGATCACACGTTCAACTGTGTCAGCGTCGACACCGACACCTCGACCAGTGACACGGCGGTGATCCTCACGTCGGGTGCCTGCGGGAGCGTCGATCCGCACGAGTTCGAGGTCGCGCTCGAATCGGTGTGCCTGGAACTCACCAAGATGATCGCTCGCGACGGCGAGGGAGCCGAGACGCTGATCGAGGTCACCGTCGACCGCGCACGCGACGCGGCCCAGGCCAAGCGCGTCGCCAAGGCGATCGTCAACTCGCCACTGGTGAAGACGGCCGTGCACGGCGCCGATCCGAACTGGGGTCGCGTGGCGATGGCGGTCGGCAAGTGCAGCGACGACACCGACATCGACCAGGACCGGGTGGTGATCCGCTTCGGCGGGACCGAGGTGTACCCGAAACGCGTCGACGAAGCCGGGCTGCAGGCGTTGTCGGACTATCTCCGCGGCACCGACGTCACGATCCACGTCAGCCTGATGACCGGCGACGCGACTGCGACGGTATGGGGTTGTGACCTCACCGACGGCTACGTGCGGATCAACGCCGACTACACGACCTGACCGCAGCGCGTGAGCCCGGATCTCTCGCAGAAGCATGTCGCGCCGGGTCAGCGACGACCCCGACTGTGCGACGTTCGTGACGTTCCAGGGTCCAATTCGCTGGTGGACGTGCAAATCGAGCGGTCGGCTGAACGATCAGGGTCAGCGCGGCGGAATCGGGCCGGTGCCGTCGCGGGTGTCGACCAGCCGCCCGGCTGCCGGCCGGAGGGCGGCGTCGAACCAGGCCGACACGTCGACGATCACCTCGGTGGCGACCAGCGTGGCCACGCACACCTCGCCCGTGGCGTCGACCGGCACCACGACGGCATTCGGCTCGACGGCGCCGGCCTTCGAGTAGTTCACCGACGACGTCGTCGGTTCCGGGGAGCCACATGGCCACACCCGCAGCCAGCCCGGGCCGCTCGGGTCGACGGCGGTCACGTTGAGGGCCACCCCGACCGCTCCAGCCGGCACGCCGAAGTGCCCGAGCACCGACACGCGCAGCGGTGAGAGCGGTTGGACGGAGCGTGCCGTGCCGTCGGCGAGCTCGCGGGTGTCGATCAACCGGCCCGTCGCCGATCGGATCGCACCGTCGAACCAACCGGCCACGTCGACGATCACCTCGGTCGGCACGAGCGAGGCGACGCAGGCCTCCCCGCTGGCGTCGACCGGGATGACGACGGCGTTCGGCTCGACGGCACCACTGCTCGAGAAGTTCACCGACGAGGTGCTCGGCTCGGGCGAGTCGCATGGCCACACCCGCAACCAGCCCGGGCCGGTGGTTTCGACGGCGGTCACGTTCAACGCCACACCTGCCACGCCGTCGGTCGGAACCCCCCACGAGCCGGTGACGGGGACGCGCAACGGCGAGCCGGGAGTGACCGATACAGCCGTCTCGCGGGTGTCGATCAGGCGGCCGGTGGCGGGCCGCAGGCCCGAATCGAACCAGCCGGAGACGTCGACGATCACGTCGGTCGTGGTCATGGTCGAGATGCACACCTCACCGGTCGCATCGACCGGCACGACGACAGCATTGGGTTCCACCGCGCCGGCGGAGAGGTAGTTGACCGACGAGGTCGCCGGCTCCGGCGAACCGCACGGCCAGGCTCGCAACCATCCCGGGCCGACCGGACCGACGGCGGTGACGTTGAGCGCCACACCGGCCACCCCGCTGGCGGGAACGCCGTCGGTGCCCAGCACCGGCACGTGCAGCGGGTGCCCGGCCACGAGCCGGCGCGGCGTCGGGGGCGGCACGAAGTTGTCGTCGGTGAGCGCCAACACCTGGTCACGCAGGAACGAGGCGAACTCGGCCTGCCCGGTGGCGGTCAGATGCACGTCGTCCGCGAACCAGCGGTCGGCGGCGGCATGCCGGCTGGCGGCCTCCCAATCGACCACCGACAGTTCCGGCCAGCGCCCCACCGCCGCTTCGATGGCGGCATTCGTGGCGGTGAACGCAGGACGACGCTCCGAGACCGTGACCCAAGCCACGCGTCCGACGCCGCGCGATCGCAGCGCCGACATCACGGCGTCGATCCGGCCCGGCATCGTGGCCGGGTCGTCGTTGTAACCGAGTTCGACCAGCACCAGTTCCGTGCCGGCGGGGACAGCATTGGCAGCGATGACGCCATCGCCGATCCCGCCGCCCTGGGTGCGGCGGCCACCGACCACATCGAACGTGGTCGAGGCGTGCACGCCCTCCAGCAGCACCGGCAGTTCCGAGGTGTCGAGCCCGGCCACGCTCACGCCGACCGAGTCCCCGATCATCGAGAACCGCATCGTGCTCGTCACCGAACGCGTCACGGGAATCAGCTCGAACCCTGGCGAGGGCAGGCTGAACGCATTGCGGAAATCCCACGCCGTGGCGAGCGTGGTGCCGCCCGAGACGACCTGGTTGTCCCAGATCCCGTCGTAGCCGGCCGCCGGGTCGGGCACGGTGGCGACCGCGTTGGCGCTGCTCAGCCCGTACTTGGCGGTGACCAGGTCGGCGTCGATCACACGAGCCCACCGGTGATTGGGATTGCCGGGGACGTCGTCCCACGGGTCGTCGACGGCAGGGAACGTGCCGCCTGCCGTGCGCGGGCCGTTCGAGGCGGAGAACTCCGTCGACACCACCGCGCCGTTCTTCAGACGGACCACGCCCGCGGTTTCGGCGATCGCCTGATCGGTGAGCGGGTGCTCGACCGAGGTCGCCGAGGAGACCGATGCCGATCCGCGGGTGGCGGCTCCGCCGTAGACCTGACACGAGGTCGTGTCGCACGTCTTGCCCCACGGGGCGTACCGGTTCTGGGACAAGGCGAACGACCGGGCTGCGACGGCCTGCGCCCGCAGGGCGTTCATGCCGGCACCGCCGCCGGCGCTCCCCCAACTGGCCGAGGACTCCTTCGGCACGACGCCGCGCAGGTAGTTCTCGACGTCGACGGTGTTCACGACGCGATTGCCATCGGTCGTGTCACGCAGGGCGAGCGAGCCGCGATAGTGCGTGATCGACCCGTTCGATTCGCAGGCACCCAACACCGAGCCGGCGGCCGCCACCGATTGATCGACCGTGGTGTCGAACACGATCGGCCCGGTCACGGCAGCGGCGTTCAGCTTGGTCCAGGTCGGGGTCCCTTCCGCAGCGAGCAGTTGCTGGGCCTTCGTCCAATCCGGGTTCTGCCAGACACCATCGGAGACGAGGCCGTTGCCGGTCTGGAACGTCTTCAGCGCCGTCTCGGTGACCGGTCCGAACGAACCGTCGACCGACAACGTCGCCCCGAAGTGCTTGAGCAACGTCTGCAGCTGACGTACGGCATCGCCACTCGCCCCGATGGCGAGGTCGACCGTGGGAACCGCCAGCGCGACGGCGCCCCCAGGGCACGCTGCCGTCTCGGCGGCGTACACGTCGAACCGGTTGGCGGCGACCTCGACGGCGTACATCGACACATGCGCACCCGGCACCCCGGTCCAGCTGGCGGCACCGACCTTGGAGACCACGCCGAACGTGGTGACCCCGTCCCAATCGGTCAATCGGATCGTCATGTTCGGTTCCGACCGGTTGCCGTTGGTCGTGCCCCCGTAATAGGCGTCGAGGATCTGCTGCCAGCTCTGACCGCCATCGACGGCGCGGCCATATGCACCCCACTGCGACAGCCCGCGACCGTGCCCGTTCCCGGTGCCGCGCACCAGGAATGCGATCACCTCGCCGTTCCCGGCCGGAGCCGCAGCGGCTGGCGTGCCGGACACGCCGACTCCGGCGAGCGAACCCACAAGGGCGCTCAGGGTCAACGCCCACACGGCGCGGCGCACACGATGCATGGGTACGCACGGTAGCGAATCGTCACACGTTCGTAACGTCAGGGGAAGCGCCACTCCCTCTCATCGGCGCCGATCGGTGCCGACTCAACCCCGATCTTCAAGAGATCGTCAAGGGCGCCGGTCAGCGCTGGATGGCGGCGACCGCCAAGGCGTCGACGCGATCGTTCATGCGGTCGCCGCTGTGACCCTTGACCCACCGGAACGTGACGTCACCCGACTGCACGAGATCGACCAACGGCTCCCAGATCTCGCGGTTGGCGACCGGCTCCTTCTTCGAGTTGCGCCATCCATTGCGTTTCCAGTTGACCCACCACTTGTCGTGGAAGCACTTGACCACGTAGGTGGAGTCCGACACGACCTCGACGGGACCGGCCTCACTGCCCACGCCCAGCGACCGCAAGGCTTCGAGCACCGCCATCAGCTCCATCCGCTGGTTGGTGGACTGACGCTCACCGCCCGACCCGTACGGCTCACCCTCGGGCGCCACCGCCCAGGCCCAGCCTCCCGGCCCGGGATTCCCCGAACACGCACCATCGGTGTACACGACAACCTTCGCAACGGTCATGCCACATCCTGACCGAGGGCGGCGCGGATCAAACGGTCTGCGAGATATTCGTCCACGACCTGCTCGGCGCGGATCGTGTCGAGGTGCACACCGTCCGGTCGCACGTCGTGGTCGCCGTCATAGCCCTGCTCGGTGAACCACCCGGCGAAGTCGACCACGTCGACGACCCCCGGCCGAGCGGTCTCGAGCGCTGCGTACACGTCGTACAACACCTGGTGGCGTTCGGGCTCGTCCTCCTCCTGAACGGCCGGGATCCACCACACGTCGGGAACCGGCTGGCGGATGAACACCACGCGGGGCACCCCGATGAACTCGAGCCGGTCGACCAGTCCGGCATACGCGTCGTCGAGGTGGGTGCGGAACTCCGGATCGCTCGGCGACAGCATCGCGTCGCCAGTCCACCGGTGGTCGATCAGGTCCCAGGTGGTCACCATCACGGCAACCACGTCGGGCTGAGCCTGCTGAACAGCCGGGATCAGCTCATCGGCGACCCAGTCGTCGCAGGGCCGATCGGACTCGACACCGTCGCCTCGGCGTCGCTCGCCACCGCGCACGAACCCGCACCCGGCGGCGCCTTCGACGGCGACCTGGACCGATTCGGGATGCCCCGCCGCCCACGCCACCAATCCGGCCCCCAGCGCGTTCGACGTGGAGTCACCGGTGAGCACGATCCGCACCGGGCGCGTGAGCGCCGGGAGCGGGGGCACGGTCGTCACGGCGGGGACCGTCGGATCGGGGGCCGTGGCGACGGCCGGTGTCGTGTCGGGCGTCGTGGCCGGTGTCGTGTCGGGTGTCGTGTCTGGTGTCGTGTCTGGTGTCGTGCCGGCGACGAGCGCCTCGAGCGGTCGCTCGGACGGTGTGATCGCGGCCGCCTCGACGAGTGAGTCGTCGATCTTCCAGTAGTCGCCGATCGCGGCCGGAACAGCCAGGGCCGCCACGACCGCCACCCCGGCGGTCGACAGGGCGGCGACGCCAAACGTCGTGCGGCCGCCGACTCGTGCGTGACGGATCGGTTGTTCGATCACCCGGTACGACCCCACCGCCACGACGAGAGTGAGCGCCAAACGGGTCAGGGTCAGCGCTGCCCCGCCGCGACCGAAGCGGTCCTCGTCCACCAGCACGTAGATCGGCCAGTGGAACAGGTACACGCCGTAGGAGATCTTGCCGATCGAGACCAGGAGGGGTGTCGACAGCGCCCGCCGGACCGGTCCGTCGGTCTGGAGCCCCACGACGAGCGCAGCCGACAGCACGCCGATCAATGGGAGCGCCCCGTCGTAGGCCGGGCCGCTCGACGCCGGGAAGACGACGACGCACACGGACAGCACGAGCAAGGCCGACGGGGTCAACCACACCGTCCAGGCCGGCGCCGTGCGCCGTGCCAACACGACCGCCACGAGCGCCCCGACCAGAATTTCCGACAGTCGGGCCGGGGTGGCCCAGTAGGCGACATCGGGCCCCCACACGATCGCGATCACCGGCGCCGCGGCCGCCGCCAGCGCCGTCGCGCCACCCACCCACCGGATCCGGGCTGTCCGGGTCGGAGCGACGCGCAGGATGGCGATCATCGCCAGCGGCCACACCCAGTAGAACTGTTCCTCGACCGCCAGCGACCAGAAATGTTCGAGCGGCGACGGCGTCCCACTCGTGTCGGCCAGCAGGTCCTGGTAGGAGCCCTGACCGGCCAGGAACACCCAGTTGGCGACCTGGAACACCGAGCCCAACACATGTGCTCGCAGCGATGCAACGCCGTCGAACAGGTCGGTCGTGGCGGCGATCAGCACGATCGCCAGCACGGTGAACAGGCTGGCCGGGAGCAGGCGGCGCACGCGACGGCCGTAGAACGCCGACAGATCGATCCGACCGCTCACAGCGTGCTCTTCCAGCAGCAGGCTCGTGATCAGGTAGCCGGAGAGCGTGAAGAAGACCGACACCCCGAGGTAGCCGCCCCCGAATCCGGGCGTGGCAGCGTGGAACAGCAACACAGCGACGACCGCCAGCGCACGGACGCCGTCGAGTGCCGGCTGGTAGCCGATCCGCGCCGTCGAGCTCATCTGCTGACACTCATTCGGGCGAAAGTGTAGAGGTCATTGATTCCCCACTCCGGTCTCCTGGCTAGCGTGCTCGACGTGAGACTGCGGGCCGGTTCGATGCGGAGCATGCTGGCGGCATCGTTGGCGATCGGGCTGGGTGTGACGGCTGCGCTGGCTCCTTCGCCGGCCTCGGCCGACACCTATCTGGCGACCGAGTTCATGCCCACCCCTGGCCCGCACGGGCCGATCACGGTGATCGGCGACTCGGTGCTGCTGGGGTCGGCGCTGTGGGGTCCCACGCTCGTCGACCGGATGACCGAGCGCGGGTGGGGCCCGATCCAGTTCCGTGCCGGGGTCGGCAACTCGACCGGATACTTCAACAAGGGTGTCACCACCGCCGCCTATTGGATCGATCAGTGGCGCAAGCAGGGCTGGGACCCTGCCGACGTGGTGGTCAACATTGGGGCCAACGACTCGGTCTCGTGCCCCGACGCCGAATGCGCCCACCGGGCGATCACGTACCTGGTCGACGTGATCGGCGCCGGCCACCGCATCTGGTGGCCCAAGATCACCGGCCTGACTCAGAACCAGGTCAACTGGAACATCGCCCTCGACCGGTTGGTGGCCGAGCGTCCCGGCACGTTCTTCACCTGGGACTGGCCGACGGTGATCCGCGACGGTGGTTTCAACACGCGTGACTTCTCACACCTCGACCCTGCCGGATATCGGCGCCGCTCGTTGATGATGGCACGTGAGATCACCGCCGATCTGGCGGTCACGAACCGGACCGGCGCCGACGCCCCCGTGCCGGCGCCGATCGGTGACCCGGCCGAGTTCCTCGCGTTGGTTCCCAGCCGAGTGCTCGACACCCGCGACGGTGGGGCGGCGGCGCTCCCCGCCGGTGGACACGTCCAAGTCGACCTGACCGACGTCGTGCCACCCGGCACCACCGCGGTGGCCGTCAACCTCACGAGTGACCAGAGCCGTTCGGCCGGGTTCCTCGCCGGATACCCGTGCGACCGGGCGCCGAACGGGGCGTCGAATGTGAACCATGCCGCTGGTGCGGCGCGCGGCACATTGGCGATCGTGCCGCTGTCGGCCGACGGTCGGCTGTGCGTGTACACCCAGGCCGAGGGTCACGTGATCGTCGACCTGCAGGGCGCATTCATACCGGACCCGGACGACTCGGTGAACGGCACGCGCTTCACCCCGCTCGATCCGCCACAACGCCTGCTCGACACGCGCGACACGGGGCAGGCGGGCACGCTCGAGATCCGGGTACCGGATGGTTCCGATGCCGTGGCCGTCAACATCACGGCGGTCGGTGCGTCGGCGCCCGGCTGGCTCAAGGCATACGCCTGCGGCACGACCCCACCCGTCGTCTCGAACGTCAACTATCTGACCGGTGACACGGTGGCCAGTGCCGCCTTCGTGCCGGTTTCCGAGGCCGGAACGATCTGTATCGAGTCGCTCGTCGCCACCGACGTGATCGTCGACATCACGGGCGTGTTCCGTGGTGACTCGGGCTTGCGATTCGTGCCGACCGAACCGACCCGGCTGCTCGACACCCGCTCAGGGCTCGGGGGTTGGGGGCCGATCCACGCCGGCGGGTTCGCAATCAACATCGCCACCGTGCCGCCCGGGGCCCAGGCAGTGACCGGCACGCTGACACTCGTCGCTCCGCTGCGAGCCGGGTTCCTCACGGCCTACCCGTGCGGCGGCACGCCACCGACGTCGAACGTCAACGGCCCTGCCGATTCGGTCTTCGCCAACGCCGTCACCGTCGGAGTCAACCCGGCCGACGGCTTGTGCATCCTGGCGCTGGCGGCGACCCACACCCTGTTCGACATCACCGGGTGGTGGATCGCATGACGCGCCACATCGCTCGCATCATCGCCATGACCGCGCTGTGCAGCCTCGCGGCCGTGGTGCACGTGTCGGGGCCGAGTCGTGCTGCCGGCGACGTGCCCCAGGCGGTCGACGCGTCCAGGAAGCTCTACATGATCACCGACTCGGTCGGTCTCGGGGCGCAGTGGTCGATCCCCGCCGCACTCGGCCCGGAGTGGCAGGTCACGATCGACGGTGACCCCGGCGAGTTCACCGAAACACTCGAGCGTCTGTACGTCGCACCGCGCCTCACCAGGACGCCCGGCGTGTTCGGGGACTACGCCGTGGTGGCGACCGGGTACAACTATCCGTACTGGGACGCGGCGCGGTTTGACCGCAGCGTCGACAGCATGATCGCCACGCTGGAACGGGCCGGGGTCAAGCACGTGTTCTGGGTGACGTTGCGCGAGATCAAACAGCAGTACGTCTCGCCGTCCGGGTGGCGTCAGATCCAGCCCTACTACTGGTACTTCCCGACCGTGAACGAGCGGCTCGAGATGGCGCTCGCACGCCACCCCGACCTGACGCTGATCGACTTCGCCGCGGTGGCCGACCGGTCCGGCATCACCTACGACGCGATCCATCTCAACAACGCCGGGGCGGCGCTGTACGCGGCGATCACCAGACAGGCGGTGATCGACGCCACGACGGCGCTGCCGGACGGCACCACCACCCGCATCGCCGTGCCGGGCGCGGCCGGGCTCGATGCCGTGGCACTCAACCTCACGACGGTGGCCCCCCGCACGAGTGGGTTCCTCACGGCGTTCGCCTGCGACGGCCCGCCGCCGGTGGTGAGCAACCACAACTACGCCCGGTCACAGGTGGTGGCACACGCCGCGATCGTGCCCGTCAACGACGCCGGCGAGGTGTGCATCTACAACCACGCCGCCAGCAACGTGATCGTCGACGTCACCGGCACGTTCGGGTCGGCGGCCGGTATCGCCGGCGGCGAGCCGGAGCGACTGGTCGACACACGCCTCGCCGGGCGCCGTCAGCCGGCGCTCGAGCCGCTGGTGGTCGACGTCACCGACGGTGATGCGGCACCCGCCCCGGTCGCCCTCTCGTTGACCGCCGTCGATGCCGTCGGGCCCGGCTGGATGCGGGTCGCGGCGTGCGACACCACCGGCACGACCTCGACGGTCAACATGCTCGACGCCGCCCCGATCCCGAATGTGGCGGTCGTCCTGCCCGGCGCCGATGGCACCGTGTGCGTGACCACGTCGGTGGCGAGCCACGTCCTGGTCGACAAGTTCGTCACCTTCGGCGACTCCGTACACGTCGGGGAGCCGGCGCGCCGCGATCGACACCCGCCAACCGAACCCGTCCACAGCGGGATCGCGGCTCGGTGCCGGGGCGACCTTGCTGCTCACAGCGGACCAACTGGGCGTCGACGACACCACCACCGGGGTGCTGCTCAACCTCACCGCCACCGACGCCCTGAGCCCCGGCTTCCTGTCGGCCTTCCCGTGTGCCGACGGCCCGCCCCCCACCTCGAACCTGAACTTCTTCCCCGGAACCGTCGCCGCCAACTTCGTGGTCGTCGAGCCCGATCCGGCCGGCACGGTGTGCGTGTTCTCGCCGGCTCCGGTGCACGTCGTCGTCGACGCCATGGGAACCGTCGGCGACGGATTCTCGGGAGGTACGCCGAAGCGGCTGCTCGACACCCGCACGGACCGCCTGCCTGTCGGTTGGCCGTAGTCGCGCATTCCGGAAGCGTTTCCGACGGTCCATGTCGTACTCGCCGGTAACCGTGCCACAATGCCGGGCATGATCTTCGACGGCTTCGTGCACCAGTTGCCCGACATCGACCCGACCGAGACGCAGGAATGGCTCGACTCGCTCGACGCAGTGGTCGACACCCACGGCAAGACACGTGCGCGCTTCCTGCTGTCGAAGCTGCTGGACCGCGCCAACGCCAGCCAGGTCAGCTTCCCGGCCACCGTCAGCACCCCGTACGTCAACACGATCCCGCGCGAGCAAGAGCCGTGGTTCCCCGGCGACGAGCACATCGAGCGCCGGATCAGGGCGTTCGTGCGATGGAACGCTGCCATGATGGTCGTCAAGGCCAACAAGCACGCCGATGGGATCGGCGGCCACCTGTCGACGTTCGCCTCGTCTGCGTCGCTGTACGAAATCGGGTTCAACCACTTCTTCCGCGGCAAGCAAGCGCCGGGAGGCGGCGACCACATCTACTTCCAGGGCCACGCAGCGCCGGGCATCTATGCCCGCGCCTACCTCGAAGGCCGGCTCACCGACGACGATCTCGACCACTTCCGCCAGGAGATCGGCCGCGGCGGTCGCGGCCTGTCGAGCTACCCGCACCCGCGCCTGATGCCCGACTTCTGGGAGTTCCCCACGGTGTCGATGGGGCTCGGCCCGATCACCGCGCTCTACCACGCCCGGTTCAACCGCTACCTGCTCAACCGGCAGCTCGACGACACCAGCCAGAGCCGGGTCTGGGCGTTCCTCGGCGACGGCGAATGCGACGAGCCCGAGACGCTCGGCGCGATCTCGCTCGCCTCGCGAGAGCAGCTGGACAACCTCGTGTTCGTCGTCAACTGCAACCTGCAGCGGCTCGACGGTCCGGTGCGCGGCAACGGCAAGATCATCCAGGAACTCGAGGCCGTGTTCCGCGGCGCCGGTTGGAACGTGATCAAGGTCATCTGGGGTTCCAAGTGGGACGACCTGCTGGCGCGCGACAACGACGGTGCGCTGCTGAACCGCATGAACAACACTGTCGACGGCGAGTTCCAGCGCTACGCCGTGGAGAACGGTGAGTACATCCGCGACAACTTCTTCGGCCCCGACCCGCGTCTGCGCCAGATGGTGTCGCACCTGACCGACGACGAGCTGCGCGGGCTGCCGCGCGGCGGGCACGACTACCGCAAGTTGTACGCCGCCTACAAGGCCGCCACCGAGAACCTCGGCAGTGGTCGTCCGACCGTGATCTTGGCCAAGACGATCAAGGGCTGGACGTTGGGTGAAGGCTTCGAGGGCCGCAACGCCACGCACCAGATCAAGAAGATGACCAAGCAGCAGCTGATCGATCTGCGCGATCGCCTCTACCTGCACGACGAGATCCCCGAATCGGCGCTGCAGGACGGCGGTTTCCCGTACTTCCGCCCCGACGAAGGGTCGATCGAGTACCAGTACATGAACGAGCGGCGCCAGTCGCTCGGCGGCCCGGTGCCCAAACGCAGCGTCGTCGCCCGCAAACCGATCCCGTTGCCTGCAGCCGCCACGTTCGGCGAGATGAACGCCGGTTCGGGCGAGCAGGCCGTGTCGACCACCATGGGGTTCACGCGGCTGCTGCGCAGCCTGTGCCGCGACCCCGAGATGGGCAATCGAGTCGTGCCGATCATCCCCGACGAGGGCCGTACGTTCGGCATGGACGCGCTCTTCAAGGAGCTCGAGATCTACGCCAGCCAAGGCCAGAAGTACGAGCCGGTCGACCACGACCTGCTCCTGTCGTACGCCGAGGGCAAGGACGGCCAGATCCTCGAAGAGGGCATCACCGAGGCCGGGTCGATGGCGAGCTTCATCGCCGCCGCCACGTCGTACGCCACGCGTGGCGTCCCGATGATCCCGTTCTACACGTTCTATTCGATGTTCGGGTTCCAGCGGATCGGCGACCTCGTCTGGCAAGCCGCCGACATCCGCGCCCGCGGTTTCATGATGGGGGCCACGGCCGGACGCACGACCTTGCTGGGCGAAGGCCTGCAGCATCAGGACGGGCACTCGCTGGTGCTCGCCTCCACCGTTCCGTCCGTGCAGGCGTACGACCCGGCGTTCGCCTACGAAGTGGGTGCGATCGTCCAGGCCGGGATCCAGCGCATGTACGGGCCCGACTCGCCCGAAGACGAGCGCGATGTCGTCTACTACATCACGCTCTACAACGAGAACTACCCGATGCCGGCGCTCGCACCTGAGCGCGCCGAGGCGGTCACCAAGGGCGTCATCGACGGCCTGTACCGGTTCGCCGACGCTCCCGAGGGGCGGTCGAAGCGGGCCACCATCCTGTTCTCGGGCATCGCCCACGGCGCCGCTCGCGCCGCCGCCGCCGAACTCGCCGAGCACTACGACGTGGCCTGCGAGCTGTGGTCCGCCACCTCGTACAAGCGACTGCGAGAGGAGGCGCTCGCCGCCGAACGCTGGAATCGCCTGCACCCGTCGCAGCCGCGCCGGGTTCCGCTCGTCACACAGCTGTTGGCCGACTCGCAGGGCCCGATCACGGCCGTCAGCGACTTCATGAAGATCGTGCCCGAGCAGATCGCCCGGTTCGTGCCGGCCGATCGCCCGTTCACGATCCTCGGCACCGACGGCATGGGTCGTTCCGACACCCGCGAAGCACTGCGGCACTTCTTCGAGGTCGACATGGGCCACACCGTCGTCGCCGTGCTGACCGGGCTGCTCGAGGCCGGGCTGGTCGACAGCGGAACCGTCGACGACGCGCTCAAGCGATACGACATCGACCCCGACGCACTCGACCCCTACATCGTGTGACGCCCACCGGCGACCTGTCCATCACCGGCAACGCCGATGCCGACGAGCTGCTCAACACCGACCCGAACGCCTTGCTGATCGGGATGCTGCTCGATCAGCAGGTGCCGTTGTCATGGGCGTTCGCCGGGCCGTACACCCTGTGGACGCGGCTCGGACACCTCGATCCGGTCCGGATCGCGGCGATGCCCGAGGAGGCCGTGGTGGACGTGTGCTGCGCCAAGCCTGCTGTGCACCGCTTCCCTGCCGCGATGGGGCGACGCATCCACGCGATGTGCACGGTGTTGGCCGGCGAGTACGGCGGGACGGCGGAAGCGATCTGGTCGGGGGCAGAGGACGCTGCAACGGTGGCCGGTCGGCTGGCCGCGCTCCCGGCTTCGGTGTGGAGAAGGTCCAGATCCTCGTCGCCGTGCTGGCGAAGCGCTTCGGCGTGCGACCACCCGGGTGGGAGATCGCCGCCGGAGTCTTCAGCGACGACGTGCCGCGCACGATCGCCGACTGTCACGACGCCGACTCGGTCGCCGCCGTGCGTGAGTGGAAGCGCCTCCAGAAGGCGGCCGGCAAGGACAAGCAGGACCGACCCCTGTGACGCAGTTCGTCGCTCCTTGGCAAGTGAGTCAGGCGATGCAGGACGCGTTCGCCGCCCTCTCGGGCGATTTCAACCCGATCCACACCGACGCCCTGGCCGCTCGCCGACTCCCGTTCGGGCGTCCGGCCGTGCACGGCATGCACCTGGTGCTCGACAGCCTCGACCGGATCGCACAACGCACGGGTCGGGCGCCGCGCCGGGTGCGTGCCACGTTTCGTCACCCGGTCGGGATCGATGACCCGATCACGACCACCATCGATCTCGATGCAGGGGCGACTGCGGTGCTGACGGTCGACGGCCGAGTGGTCACCGAGCTCACCGTGGACCTGGGCGAACGCGCCCTGGTCGACCGGTCGATGCTCGGTTCGGGCACGCCGGTGGTGATCGGCGAGCCGGCCGATCTCGGTCTCGACCAACTCGCCGGCAGCGGCGGCTCGATCCCGCTCGGTGTCGACCATGATCGGGCCGGGGAGCGATTCCCGAACCTCGTCGATTGCCCGGATCTCGTGGCCGGCTCGTTGGCGGTCACCCGGCTGGTCGGGATGCACGTGCCCGGCCTGCATTCGTTGTTGGCATCGATCGACCTCCGCTTCGGCGAGCCGGCAGCCGGCGTTCCCGGCCGTCTCGACCATCGAGTGGCGTCGGTCGACGAACGCTTCCGCAAGATCACGATCGACGTCTCCACGCCGTCGATGGCCGGGTCCGTCACGGCGTTCCACCGCCCGCCGCCAGTCGATCACGTCGTCGATCCCTCGACGGTCGAACCAGACGAGTTCGGTGCAGTGCGAGCGCTCGTGATCGGTGGTTCGCGGGGGCTCGGGGCGGTGGCCGTGCAACAGTTGGCGGCGGGCGGGGCCGACGTGCGGTTCACCTTCCATCGCGGCGCCGCCGACGCCCACCGTGTGGCGGAGCTGTCGCCCAACTCCACCGCGATCTGCTGCGATGTGCGTGACCTCCAGCGCGGCGGACACGACCTCGTGCGTGGGTTGTGCGGCCACGACTGGCACCCGACCCATGTGGCCTGGTTCGCCTCGCCACCGATCTTCGTCGGCGATCGGCAGCGCTTCTCGTCCGAGCTGTTCGGAGGCTTCCTCGACGTCTATGTCGGCGCCTTCGTGGCGCTCCTGACCTGGCTCGACGTCGACACCCTCAGTGGCGTCCTGTGGCCCTCATCGCAGGCCGTCGAGGACGACGTGCCGGGTCTGGCCGAGTACACGACCGCCAAACGGGTGGGCGAGATGGCATGCGACACGCTCGCCCACGCCCATCCCACGGTGCGGTTCGTCACGCCGCGATTCGGGCGCCTGCAAACCGACCAGACGGCCACCGTGGCCCCCGTCGACGTCGATCGACCAGACGCGGATGTGCTCGCCGCGCTCCGGGCGCTCATCGCACCGGCAACCGGGTGACCTCTACACTGACGGCCGTGTCCGACGCCTTGATCACACTGTTCGCCGACGGCTTGGGCGTCGCTGCCGACCAGCTCGACGACGCCACGTCGCCGATCAACACGCCGGCGTGGGACAGCCTGGCGTCGATGACGCTGGTGGCGATGGTGGAGGAACAGTTCGGCGTGACGCTGACGACGCGGGAGATCATGAAGATGCAGACGATCGGCATGTCGCGTCGGGTCTTGCGCGACAAGGGCGTCCCCGGCATCTGATGCAACCTCCCGACGACCTGCGCGCCACGCTCGGCCGTTGGCGCGAGATCCGAACGGAACGGGCCAACCTGCCCACGTATCGGATGGTCGTGATCGCGTCGCATACCGCCGCCATGATCGAGCCGATGCTCGGTGTGACGCTGGCCGACGCGATCCCCGCCGCACTCCCCCACATCCGATTCGGTGACTACAACCAGGTGTTCCAGGCGTGTCTCGATCCCGGTCGGCACGGCGTGGGCGACCGCGATGGTGCCGATGGCGCCGACGACGTGGTCGTGCTGTGGCGGATCGAGGACGTCTTCGAACGCGCCTTCCACGCGTGGGGCAACGCCGACCCTGATGCCGAGCAGCGTCTGGTGGATGGCGCACTTCGGCTTGGCCAGGCGATCCGGCATCTCGTGGGGTCGCGGGGCGGCCCGGTGATCGTCGCGGACGCACCCGTGCCGATCGGGTTCGGGCACGACCACGACGATCCCGCCCATCTGGCCCGGTTGGCGGCGTTGTCGGTGCGCATCAACGCCGCCGTCGATCACGAGCTGGCAGGCACCTCGGTCGACCGGCTGCGGGTATCGGCGCTCCAGCTGCGATGCGGTACCGCAGGTGCGTTCGACCGCCGCACCTGGGTGATGTACCGCCAGCCGTACACCGAGCAGTTCAATCACACGATCGCCCGATCGATCTCGGCGACGGTTGCGGCGCGCACCGCCACCCCTCCCAAGGTGTTGGTGTTGGACTGCGACGACACGTTGTGGGACGGCACGTTCGTCGACGACGGGATCGGCGGCCTGCAGGCCGGCGACGGCTTCCCGGGGTTCGCGTTCCGCTCCTTCCAGTACGCAGCGCAGCGATTGCGACATCAGGGTGTCCTGCTGGCACTCGCCAGCAAGAACGACGACGACTCGGTTCGCCAGGCGTTCGCCGGTGTCGACGGAATGGTCCTCACGGACGCCGACATCGCCGGCCGCCGGGTGTCGTGGGACCCCAAGCCGGACGCGATCGCGGCGCTCGCCGCCGAGTTCAACATCGGGCTCGACTCGATCGTGTTCGTCGACGACAGCCCATACGAGATCGGCGCCGTCGCCTCGCAGCTGCCGATGGTTCGCACGCTTCAGGTTCCCGACGACATCGAAGCGCTACCCGACCTGTTGGCCGAGTCGGGGTGGTTCCGCGGCATGCGTGTGACCTCCGACGACCGGGAGCGCACGGCCCGGATCCAGGCCGAGCAGCAGCGCACGTCCGAGTCGACGACCATGAGCCACGAGCAGTTCCTCGCCTCGCTCGGTCTGCGCCTGCACGTCTTCGACGTCGGTGCAGCCGACCTCGGTCGGGCGACGCAACTGATCAACAAGACCAACCAATTCAACCTGACCACCATCCGTCGCTCCGAGGCGGAGGTCGCCGAGCTGGTCTCCGATCCCGACTCGCTCGTGCTCGGATTCGCGGTCGACGACCGGTTCGGCGAGTACGGGATGATCGGGGTGGCGATCGGCCGTCGCTCCCCTGTCGGCTGGCTGCTCGACACGTTCCTGATGAGTTGTCGGGTGCTCGGCCGAGGCGTCGAAACCGGCATGCTGGCCTGCACCGTCGACCGGATGCGATCCACGGCCGCCGGCCCGGTGGGCGGCCACTTCGTGGCCACCCCCAAGAACGCGATCGTTGCCGACCTGCTGACGCGTCACGGGTTCGAGACGATCATGGCCGATCGCTGCGAGTTGCCGTCCGATCGCCCGATCGCGATCCCGAGCCACCTCACGATCGTTTCGCCTTGATACCGGCCTTCGACTCGTTCGACTTCTTCGCCCGACTGCTGGCGCTGCTGGTGATCCTCGTACCGGTGGTCGTGCTGGTCCGTCGCGCTCCGGCACGGTCGGCCGTGTTCTGCCTGGCCGGGCTGTACCTGTTGTTCCTCGTGGCACCGCGCCTGGCGGTGTGGCACGCCCTGTTCTGGCTGACGATCGCAATCGCCCAACGCATGGTCGCCGCCACCGGCGAGCGACGCTCGGGTGTGTGGGTGCTGGCGGTGACGATCGGCGCAGCGGTGCTGCCGATGCTGTTGTGGAAGGTCTGGCCGATCGAGTTCACGGTGCGGTTCAACACGTGGGGCCACACGCTGGTGAGTCGCCCGGGAACCGCATCCGGTTGGACGTGGCCGGAGGCACTCGACTTCACGGCGGGCGTGATCGCACCGATCGGCGTCTCGTTCGCCACGTTCCGCGCCGCCGATCTGTTGGTCAAGAGCAACCTCGGGATCGTCGACCCACTCCCACCCGGACGGGTACTGGCATTCGGTCTATTCCCGTCGTTGCTGGTCGTCGGCCCGATCGCCACCTACGCCGAACTGGCACCCGCCCTCGCACCCGAAGCCGGCCCTGGACTCGGTCGCGCACGTTTCGTCGACGGCACGTCGCAGATCCTGACCGGTCTCGTGCGGGTGTTCGTGCTGGCCTACCTGCTCGACTGGTCGGCGGATCTGTTCGGGGTGTTCGACGCCAACGCGCCGTGGCGCCTGTTGGTCGGGCTGATCGCCTTCACCTGGTTCTTCTACGTCAACTTCGCCGGGTACAGCGACATCGCGATCGGCACCGCCACGTTGCTCGGCGCCGACGTGCGCCCCAACTTCGATCGCCCATACCAGCAGACCAACCCGTCGGCGTTCTGGAACAGCTGGCACATCAGCCTGACCCGCATGTTGCGCGACGACGTGTACACGCCGATCGTCGCCCGCCGCCCCCACCTGCAATACCTGGCGACGACGGTCACGATGATCCTGATCGCCCTCTGGCACGGCGTGTCGTGGGCGACGCTCGTGTTCGGCGTGTACCACGCCGCCTCGCTGGTGGGTCACCGAATGCTGCAACGGCGTCGACCGGTCGCAGCCGCGACCGGGTTCACCGTGGTGCGTGTGCTCAAATCGGTGGCCGTGTTCGCCTGGTTCGGGTTGAGCCTGCCGCTGCTGCATCTCGGCTTGGCCGACGCCGCCGACTTCTACCGATCGCTGGTCGGGCTGTGATCGACCGTCGTCGGCTGCTCGCCGAACTCGCCCGCCGCTATCAGGTGATGCAGTCCTGGCCGAGCGTGGCGCGGATCGGGCTGTGGGCTGTGGTGTGGTCGCTGATCGTGTCGGTCCTGGTGGCCCCCCACACGCCGGTGTTCGGCGATCGCTCGATCGAGCCCGACCGACCGCCGTCGGCGGTTCGCTACGTCAGCCCCGTCGATCGCGCCGACACCGCCGGATTCCTGCCACCGTCACACGACCCCGACGCCTTCACCCTGGCGTGGATCGGTGGTTCCGAGGTCAAGCTGCGCGAGGTGTCGATTCCCGGCGCGTTCTCCGAACGAGTGTCGTCGGTGGATGGGCGACCGCTGCGGATCGACAGTTACAACGTGATCGCTCCGCGAATCATCGACGCCATCCGGGCGATCGACGCCGCCGGCCGATCGGGCGCCGACGCGATCGTGCTCTCGATCAATCCGGCATGGGCCCGCACGGAATGGTCGCTGCGCGGGTGGGATGCACTCGATGTGAGCGACCTCGGAACGCTCTGGCGGCAGCGCTCCACGTGGTCGTGGGCTGCGGCATTGACCGGCCCCGACGACTACGCCTGGCGGCTGTCACGTGCCGCCTTCCCGATCGTCGAGACTCAGGTCCGCCTCAACGACGTCGCCGCCGACGCAGTCGACGTGTTCGACATCCTCGACGATCGTGCTGGGGAACGGACCGGCGATCCGGCTGTCGACATCGGGGACCCGCGGTTGCCGGCCGACACGGGCCTCTGGCTCGTCGAGCACGAGGGGCCCGAGATCATGGCCACCGAGGACGCCCGCGTGGCGGGGCTGATGCGCGGCGTCGGCGTCAGCCAGGCCGAGGCGCGGTTCTTCGGAGAACTGCTGATCGACGTGGCCGAACGAACGGGCGTGCCCGTGTTCCTGTATGGCCCCTCGTTCTCGCCGGAGAGCCTGGCCGATCCCGATTTCGCGGCTGCCGCCGGCCAGGTCGAGCAGTTCTGGGCCGAGATCGCGACCACGGTCACGAGCCCGCTGGTCGAGCTGGAACCGCGATCGCTGAGCCGCGACTACGCCAGCGCCGGCACCTTCATCAACAACGTCCACATGGCCGACCCCGGCCCGTTCGCCGACCTGCTGCGCGAGCGGTTGTGCGGCTTCTGGGGAGCGCTCGAATCAGGTTGGGAGTGCGTATGAACTGGAAGTCCTACGCTGTCGAATCGGCGATCGGCTTGGTGGTCGCACTGCTCCTGCTCTGGGTCGCGGTCGCCAGCGCGACCGACATCCCGTTCGTCTACCAGGGCCTCTGATCAGCGCCGAGCGAGACGCTGACGCACGGCGCGCAGCGGCGCCGTGACACGCACCATGGTCGAGCGTCGCCAGGCGTCGACCTCGTTGCGGAGCGCGTCGCGTTCGGTGACCACGGCCTCGTAGTGGGCCGCCGACACCCCCGCCGTGCCCGTCAGCACGCTCGGCCAGGCGATCGTCGGATCGTCGGCGAGCTGGTCGGCCGCGGACGTCTCGGTCGTGCGTTCGGCGGCCACGACGAACTGGAGCGTGTTGGATTCCGGATCTGCCGCCCACAGCTCGACCAGCGCGGACGGCACGCCACCCGGGTCGGTCAGGTGGTTCGACGTCCCGAACGGTGTGCGGACGCGCTCGATCGACACGGCGGTCAGGCCGGCGTCGGTCAGCATCGCGTGCAACGAGCGGCGCGTGAACCATCGCAGGTGCGTGCGATCCAGCACGCCGTCGTCCTGGTATCGCCACTCCCCGAGCGCCAGCATCGCCCGCACGTCGACGTGGGCCACGTTGGGCACCGAGATCACCAGCCGTCCGCCTGGTGCCACCAGACGACATGCCTCATCCAGGAGGTCGGTCGGTCGACGCATATGTTCCAGCACGTCGCACAACATGACCACGTCGAACGGGCCCTGCTCCAGATGCGACAGCGGCGTGGTCTCGAGGTCGGCGACGTGGATCCGTTCCGTGTGGCGTGCCGCCAGAGCCGCCGCACCCGCGTCGAGCTCGACACCGACGACCGTGTTGTCGTTGTGCACCAGGTGCTCGGTGACGTGACCGGACCAGCACCCGACCTCCAGCACCCGCTTGCCGGAACCGACCATGCGGATCGCTGCCGCGTGCGGATTGTTGACGGCGTCCGGGTCCACGGCGACGTGGTAGTCGGCATGCTCGGACATGGCGGCGATGCTAACGACCCACCCGGTCCTGGTGGCGGGCACGCCGCCACACCGAACCAGGTGCTCCGGCGAGACCGGCTGCAAGCGCCCGCAGGTGAACCGACCGTGGTTGGTGACGAAGCCGCCGGACCGACAACCACACCGCTCGCCGCACGGTCGCTGCGTCGGCGTGACGGAACGCGTGCAGCAGCCGGTTGCGTTCCTGCAGGAATCTGGTGCGGCCCGGTACGGCGCCCGTGGACGCCCCGCCGACGTGGTCGACCACCGAACCCGGCGCCAGCCGGTAGCGGAACCCGAGCGCCCGCCCGCGAGCGCCGAGGTCGGCGTCCTCGTAGTACAGGAACCAGCGCCGGTCGAAGCCACCCGTCGCCGTCAGGAACTCGTCGGTGAACATCACGGCGCCACCGGTGAACAGGGCGATCTCCGACTCGGCGCCCGCCATCACGTCGATCAGTCCGTTTCCGACGTCGGTGCCGGCCCCGTCGGCGCCGATCGTGACACCGAGGCTGTTGATCCGGGCGGGATCGCTCCCGGCGATCAGCAGCTTGGGTTGGGCAGCGCCGACCCGATAGGCGTCGAGCGCGGCCGCCAGCGGTTCGACCCAGCCCGGCCGCACCGCCACGTCGTCGTTGAGCAGAGCGATCTTGGTCGCCCCGAGTTGCCGGGCACGAGCGAAACCGAGATTGGCGGCCGCCCCGTACCCTCGGTTGTCGGTCCGGATCAGGTCGACGACGCCCGCCAACTCGTCGCTCATCGTCGCCGGCCGTGCACCGTTGTCGACCACGATCACGGTGTCGACCGACCCGGCTGCGGTGACCGACCGCACGCAGGCTTCGAGCAGCGTCCCGGCGTGGGTCACGATGACGACGGCGATCACCGGGCGAACGGTACAGTGCCCACCCGTGGCTACGACGACACTCGTGACCGGCGGCGCCGGCTACATCGGTTCGCACACGGTGCGAGCCCTGCGCACCGCCGGCCGGTCGGTGGTCGTCCTGGATTCGCTCGAACTGGGTCGCTCCGAGGCAGTGTTCGACACCCCGCTCGTGGTCGGCGACATCGCCGACGCCGACCTGGTCGGCGAGACGTGTCGCGAGTACGGCGTCGGCACGATCGTGCATTTCGCGGCGTACAAGAACGTCGGCGAGTCGATGCAGCAGCCGTCGAAGTACTTCCACAACAACGTCGATGCCACCGTAACGATGCTCGACGCAGCGGTCGCCGCAGGCGTTCGCCAGGTGGTGTTCTCGTCGTCCTGCTCGGTGTACGGCACGCCCTCCCAGGTGCCCGTCGACGAATCGCAACCGATCCACCCCGAGTCGGTGTACGCCGAGACGAAAGCGATCGCCGAACGTGTCCTGCACTGGTACGGCGAGGTGCACGGTGTGCGCAGCGTCGCGTTGCGGTACTTCAACGCCGCCGGCGCCTCCGCCGACGCTGCGATCGGCGAGGACTGGGCCTACGCGCTGAACCTGATCCCGGTCGCGATCCGTGCGGTGCTGCGCGGTGGGGAGCGGCTCCAGGTGTTCGGTGACGACTACCCGACGCCTGACGGCACGTGCGTGCGCGACTACATCCACGTCGACGATCTGGCGGCCGCCCACATCGCCGCCATCGACTGGCTCGACGGCGGCGGCGCCACCACCGCCGTCAACGTCGGCACCGGCGTCGGATCATCGGTCACACAGGTGCTCGACGCGATCGAGCGGGTCGCCGGCAGGCCCGTGCCGCACGACATCGTCGGTCGCCGGATCGGCGACCCGGTATCGACCTACTCCGACCCGACGCTGTCGCGCTCCCTGCTCGGTTGGCAGCCACGGCATGGTCTCACCGAGATCATCGAGTCGGCATACCGCTGGCACCTGCGGCAACTCGACGGGTCATGATCACACGCTCGGCGGCCGCCGATGTGGTCGTGCCGACGTGCGACCGGCCGCTGGTGTCGGTCATCACCGTCACGTACGGCACGGGTTCGATCATCCTCGACTGCATCGACGCCCTCGTGGCCACGCTGAGCGACGTCGAGTTCGAGATCATCGTGGTCGACAATCCGGCCGACGGCGGCATGCCGCCGGCGGATCGGCTTCGTCTGGCGACCTCCGGTGTGCACCTCGTGCTCCCCGGGCAGAACACCGGGTTCGGGGGCGGCAACCAGCTCGGCGTCGCCGCCGCCCGCGGTGAGCTGATCTGCCTGCTGAATCCCGATCTGATCACCCAGCCAGGCTGGTGGCAGCCGCTGCACGATGCGATCACCGACGTGTCGGTGGGGATCGCCGCACCCGTGCTGCTCGACCCGGACGGCACGGTCCAGGAGTGCGGGCAGACGCTCGATCATCGTGGCAACACGGCGCCGGTCGCCACCGTGCCGGAGCAAGCGATCGTCGACGTGACGTATTCGTCGGCAGCGTGCTGGGTGATGCGCGCCAACACGCTGCACCGCTCGGGCGGGTTCGACCCGCGCTACTACCCGGCCTACTTCGAAGACGTCGACCTCGCCTTGCGCATCCACGAACTGGGTTTGCGCACCGTGGTCGCCACCGGCAGTCGAGTCGTGCACCGGCACGGCTCGTCCACGCGTCACGCCGCTCCCCCGGCGGTCGCCCAGCAGGCGATCTTCCGCCGCCGGTGGGCCGGTCACCTGGCGACGTTGACGCCCGCCGCGGCTTCCAGCACCGCAGCCAGCACCGCCGACGCCTGATGCCGATAGGTGTGCTCGCCGGCGTACCGGCGGCCCGCCTCGGCACGCTTGCTGCGCATCCCCTGGTCGAGCACGAGGCGTTCGATCACCTCGGCCAGCTCGCTCGCTGAGATCGCACGGTCGACCTTGACGAGTACGTCGTCGGGGAGCTCGCCGACGGCACCGATCTCGGTGGCCACGAGCGGCACGCCCCGCGCCAGCGCCTTCGCGACCACGCCCGACGACTCGCCGTTCGATCCGTCGCGCAGCTGCACCAGCACGGTGGCGCGGTCCAGCCACGCCTCGAACTCGTCGTCGTCCACCTCGCCGACGGCCGACACCGGCGAGTCGGCGGTGACGAACCGCGTGCCACCGAGGCCGACGACCGTGGCCTTCCAGTCGGGATGGCGCGCCAGCACCTGCTCGGCGGCCGACACGAAGACGTCGGTCTGCTTGCGGATGTCGGCAATCCCGAGCGACGCGATGTGGACGTCCGTTCCGGATCGACCGGGTTCCGGATCGCCGGGGAACCACGCCAACGGCACCATCGGGTGCGGCCCGACCATGATCGGCTCGACGCCGGTGTCGGCCGCCAGCATCTGGCCGGCGTGCTCGGACTGGACCAGGCACGCCAGGGCGCGCTCGGCGATCGACGCCGCGTACAACGGCGATGCCCCGTCTTCGTCGTACTCGTCGGCGATCTGTTGGCGTTCGACGGGCGTGAAGCACCCCCCGACATACGCGTCGTGGAACAGGACCGCGCCCGGTACCCGCTCGAGCATGTCGACGAACGGGCGGTGGAAGCGATTGTTCCCCATCGTGTAGAGCACGGCGTCGAACGCACCACCCAACGCCAGGGTGGGCAGCAGATCGAGGCGGCGCACCGGGTACGGGCGAGCGGTCGCCTCGGCAGCTGCCATGTCGTTGGCGACGAAGCACGTGACATCGGCGATCCGGCGCAGTTCGTCGAGCAACGCCACGCTGTGGTCGGCGACGCCGCTCGGTGTGGGAGGCAGCAGCGTGACGACGGCGATCCTCGGCGTGCGACGGGCCCGCTGACGGTGGCATTCGGCGACGACCCGCCGGTAGACGTCGGCGGTCAGGTCGGCGGCCCGGTCGAACGTGAACCCCGGGTCGGGGGCGGCGTCCAGTTCGGTTCGGAATGCGTCGTCGGTCAACGACCGCTCGAGCGTGGCAGCGATCTCGTCGACCGCCCACGGGTTGAACGTCGCCGCTTCGAGCGGCATCACCTCCGGCAACGACGACACGTTGCTGCAGATCACGCGAGCGCCGCAGCGGCGTGCCTCCAGGACCGGCAGCCCGAAGCCTTCGTACCGGGATGGGAACAGCACGACGTCGGCCGATTGGTACAACCGCACCAGGTCGTCGTCGCTGGTGTACCCGGTGACCACCACGTCGCCGACCACGCCGGCTTCCGACGCCAGACGTTCCACGTAGCGGCGCTCGTGGTGGGTGACCTTGCAGGCGACGACCAACTGGTGGTCGTCCTGCAGTTCGACAGGCAGCCGGCCGTAGGCCTCGACGGCGCCGTCGATGTTCTTGCGCCAGTCCATTCCGGTCGGGAGCATGATGAAACCGGGACGCAGCGCAGGCAGGCTCTGGTTGAGTACGGCGACCCGTTCGTCCAGCGAATCGGTCGGCAGCACGAAGCATTCGTTGGTGCCACCACCGATCACGGTCAGTCGATCGGCGGGAATCCCCAGCATGTCGACGCAGTCCGACGCCGCCGACGCCGAGTCGGTGACGATCGCCCTGCAACGATGCAGCAGGGCGGCCCGTGTCAGGTACTCCGACCGCGCCAGCGGGATCAAGTACTGGTCCTGGAACCTGAGCGGGATCAGGTCGAAGCAGGTCGCCACGAGGGCTGTCGACATGGTGGTCGGGAGCAGGCGGTCGATCGGTTGGTGCTCGAACGGTGATGCGATGTGGAACACGTCGACGTGGCGGCCGGCGAGTTCGTCGGTGCTGACGAGGCGGTCGCGGGGCACGACGTCGAAGATCCGCGGATCGACCTGTTCGTTGGCGTTCCACGCCCAGGCATCGATGAGGTCGGGGTGGCGGCGCACCAGGGCTGCCGCCAGGTCGCGGGTGTAGCGGCCGATCCCGCGGTGCCCGCTCCCGAGGCTCTGGGTGGCCTGCAGGTCGAAGACGATCATGCCGGCTCGGTGAGCGGCGAGTGCTCGGCCAGCCGCACCAATGCCGCCGTCAGGACGTTGAGGTCGGCGCGCAGCTCGGCGACCTCGGCCCGCAGATCGGTGATCTCGTCTCGCAGATCGACCGACGTGCGGGTCTGATGCACGTGGATCTCGGCCACCGTGTTGGCCAGGCTCTCGATCGTGTCGGCCAACCGGTCGTAGCCGGCGAACGACGTGAGCGCTTCGTCCTGGCGTTTGGCGAGCATCGCCACCTGGGCGCGGACCTCGTCCTTGGTCATCTCGAAGTGCGTGTTGACGTAGCGTCGCAGCGGCGACGTGGCGCCGCGCGCCACGGACCTGGCACGCGTGCCCAGACCACCGGTCGTGGCGATCGGGAGTTGCTTGGCCACCGCTGAGATGGCGGCCGACATCGCCGACCCCACCTCGGCGTGTGTGGGTTGCGATTCCATTGCCGCCCGCCCGGCCGATGCCAGCCGCTGCCGGAGCTCGGGGTCTGATTCGATCCGGCGGAGCGCATCGGTGGCCTGCAGGATGTTGGGCTGCGCCCACACCTCGCCCTCCGGATAGGCGCCCTCGCCGTTGAACACCGGCACGAGGTTGTGGTCGATCACGATCGAGTTGTGCTCGTCCATGAAATCGACGTTTCCCCCATATCCGGTGGCGACGACCGGCGTCCCCAGCCACATCGCCTCGGCGAGGTGCAACCCGAGCCCTTCGCTGCGATGCAGCGACACCAGGCAGTCGGCATGGCGGATCATGGCTGCCTGGTCGGCGGCCTCGATGTGACGGTCGATCACCACGATCCGATCGTCACCGTCGCGCGCATCCATGACCTGCCGCATGGATGCCGGGCGCTGATCGCCGTTGATCGACTTGACCACGAGGAACACGTCGTCACGACGTGGGAACGCTTCGCGGAAGGCGGCGATCACCGTGGTCGGATTCTTGCGTTCGATCACGCTGAAGTGATCGAAGCTGGTCAGGAACGTGAAGCCGTCCGGCATCCCGAGTTCGGACCGGGTGGCATCGGAGGGTGCCGGTTCCGGCATGCGGATCGGGTGCAGCTCGACGGGCGTGTCGCCCGACGATCGGTATGCCTTGGCCACGAACTCCGACGGTGCCCAGATCCGATCGATGTGGGCGAACGCCGGCTCCTGGTCGGCCGGCACGACCGACAGCTCCCAGAACCAGTACCCGATGCGCAGCCGATCGGGCGAGAACAGCGCCGGATGGGCGGCCGCAGCGTCCGACATGCGCGCCGCCGTGAGGACCGCCAGCGTGACGGGATATGGCGCGCTCGACGTCTCGCCGGCCATGGCACCGGGACCCACATTCACATCGGCAACGGCAACCCCGGCCGCCCGCAGTGACGCTCCGATCGACCGAACGGCCTCGCCGAGCCCGTTGACGGCGTTGTGGTACCCGACCAGGTTGACGCCGTGCGGCCCGGCCGGGCTGGAGCTGCTCATCGCCGGGATTCTACGGTTGTGCCCACTCCCGGGCATGGCTCCCCCTACACTTGCTGCCGCCAAGAGCTACCAACGCCGCGGGGTCCGTCCTGCTTCGGTGCGCTCGACGATCCCGGTGCCCACATGAGTCTCCGCAACGCCGCTGCCCACCGCAATCTGCTCTACCTGTTGTCGCTGCGCGAACTGCGTACGCGCTACAAGCGCTCGTTGCTGGGGTGGCTGTGGAGCCTGCTCAACCCGCTCTCGCAGATGGCGATCTTCAGTGTCATCTTCATCTACGTCTTCAAACAGCAGGCACCGGTCGGCGACCCGAGCGGCATGTCGAACTTCCCGCTCTACTTCCTGTCGGGCTTCATCCCGTTCAACTTCTTCTCGATCAGCGTGGGTGTGTCGATCGGCACCGTCGGTGGCGGCGCCTCGCTGATCAAGAAGGTCGCCTTCCCGCACGAGCACCTCGTGCTGTCGGTGCTGTTCGCCCAGTTCGTCACGGCATTGATCGAGCTGGGTGTGCTCACGGTGGCGATGCTGATCGCCGGCAACATGGTGCTGCCGTGGTTGCCGGTGCTGCTGTTGATCATGATGCTGCTGGCGGTGTTCACGACCGGCGTGGCGATGTTGCTGGCGGCCGCCAACGTGTTCTTTACCGACGTCAGCTATCTCTGGTCGATCGCCGCCCAGTTGCTGTTCTACGCCACGCCGGTGATCTGGGACCCGAACAACGTGGGGCACCCGTGGCTGAACCGGATCGCCAACGCCGGCCCGACCGGCGCCTACATCTCGGCGATCCATCGGGTCATGTACGACCTGCGGATGCCGAGCGCAGCCCGCTTCGGTCAGCTCGCCCTGTACGCCGTGGTGACGTTGGCGATCGGCGCCTGGGCGTTCGACCGGCTCTCGCCGCGGTTCGCCGAGGAGCTGTGATGCAGGCCAACCCGTTCGCGATCGAGGTCGACCACGTCACCAAGACGTTCCGGCGCCACCAGAACCGGGCGACGTCGCTCAAGCAGTTGATCGCCGGTGGCAAACGAAGCTCGTTCGACGACTTCGTTGCGCTCGACGACGTCTCGTTCGAGGTGCGCCGCGGCGAGGTGTTCGGCATCATCGGTCACAACGGCTCGGGCAAATCGACGATCCTCAAGTGCATGGCCCGCATCCTGCGGCCCAACGCCGGTTCGGTGCGCGTCCACGACCGGATGTCGGCGCTGCTCGAACTCGGCGCCGGCTTCCACCCCGAACTGACGGGCCGCGAGAACGTGTTCCTCAACGCCGCGCTGTTGGGCATGACGCGTCGCGAGATCGCCAACAAGTACGACGAGATCGTGGACTTCTCGGGTCTCGATGCCGAGTTCCTCGACACACCGGTCAAGACCTACTCGTCGGGTATGTACGTCCGCCTGGCGTTCTCGATCGCCATCAACGTCGAGCCGGAGCTGCTGATCATCGACGAGATCCTGGCCGTCGGTGACATCGACTTCCAGCGCAAGTGCACCGAACGCTTCCTCGAGTTCCGCAACGAGGGCCGCACGACGGTCCTCGTCACGCACGACATGGGCAGCGTGCGCAATATGTGCGACCGGGCGATCTGGCTGGACCACGGCAGGATGCGCGGGTCGGGCGACCCGGCCGAGATCGTGGACGGCTACACCGAGTCCATGTCGGGCGCCTCCGATCGCGTCGCCAACCTCGGTACGTACCGCGAAGGCAGTGGCGAGATCCAGTTCACCGGCGTCACCATGACCAACGGCGGTGAGTCGTGCGTGCGGGCCCGTACCGGCGACGACATCGAGCTGGTGATCGCCTACACGGCGGTCGAGCCGGTGGAGCAGCCGGCGATCAGCATCACGATCAGCACCTCGACCGGGCTGTACCTGTCGGAGCCGTCGACCCGCGACGCGGCGCTCGATCTCGGCACCGTCAGCGGCGACGGGCAGGTTCGTGTCACGATCCGCGACCTGGCGCTGCTGGCCGGCGAGTACCACGTGCACTGCACGCTCACCGACGGGCGCCGCCAGCACGTGTACGACCGGGTCCACACGGCGCTGGCGTTCGACGTGATGACCGGCACCCCGCTCGAGGAGCAGGGTGCCGTCACGCTGCGGCCCGAGTGGAGTGTCGACTGATCAGCTGAATCGTCGCCGACCGGCGTCGTCGAGGTAGTACGGCGGCGCCCCGGAGCGGCCTGGGCGTTCCAACCAGTCACCGCGGTGCGGCGCCAGGTTGGGGTTGAAGTACGGGTCGTGTTCGAGATCGTGCTGCCACCGCTCGATCACCAGGTCACGCTCGGCATCGCCGGTGGAGGGGTCGCGGCTGGCGCTCTCGAAGTGGTACCACGAGGCGTGTGGCGTCCACACGATCCGGTACCCGGACCGCCGCAATCGGCACGACACGTCGACGTCGTTGAAGTTGCTCGGGAACGCGACGTCGAACCCACCCACCTGCTCGAACACGTCGCGGCGCAGCATCGCCGCCGCCGCCGTGACCCCGGCGCACTCGCGCTCGACCCACGCCATCCGATTCGGTCCGGCGCCGCCGCCCGCGAACCCGACCAGGGCATGGGTGGCCAGCCCCGGGTAGACGTGGCCGGCGTGTTGCATCGTTCCGTCAGCGAACAGCAGCCGCGCCCCGACCATCCCGACGTCGCGCTGCGCCACGAGCGCCAGCATCTCCCCCACGCTGTCGGCGTCGATCAGCTCGGTGTCGTCGTTGAGGAACAGCAGCGCCTCGCCGGACGAGGCCGCCGCCCCCACGTTGCACTTGTCGGAGAAGTTGAACGACGACGAGTATGCGACGATGCGCAGCCGATCGCCACCGATGCTGCGCAGCTCCTGCGCCACGGTGTCGGGAGTGTCGGCGTCGGCGACGACCACGAACTCCAGACGTCGATGGCCGGACCGATCGACCAGCGAGCGGATCGCCTCGATCACGTGCACGCGCTCTGCACCCCACACCGTGGCAGCGGTGCCACGGGTCGGGATGATCACACTCACCGTGTGGTCGGGAACGCTCCGCCGGATCCGGTACAGGCCATCGGCGCGTCCCGGTTCGACGGTCGCCTCGATGCCGACCCGGTCACAGTGCTCCTGCACCGCCCGCACCCCGGCGTGGTAGGCGTACGGCTTGGCGGCCGAGTCGGTCGACACGCTCGCCGCCGACTGGCGCCAGTGGTACAACACCTCGGGGACGTGAACGACCGGGCCCGCTTCCGACAACCGCAACAGCAGATCGTGGTCCTGGGCACCGTCGAACCCCAGCCGGAAACCTCCGACTGCCCGAACGGCCTGGCGACGTGCCGCCACCAGATGCAACACATAGTTCTGGTTGCGCAGCCGCTCCGGCGAGAAGTCGGGCTTGTAGAACGGCTCGACGAACCGACCATCGGGCCGGATCACGTCGTGGTCGCTGTACGCGACGGTCGCCTCAGGGTGCTCGGCGAGGGCAGCGACCATGCGCTCCAGGGCGTCGGGTGCCAGCACGTCATCGTGATCCAGCAGGACCACCACGTCACCGGTGGCCGCCTCGAGACCCGAGTTGCCGGCAGCGGAGATGCCCCGATTGCGGTCGTGGACGAGCACCCTCACACGCAGCTCGCGTGCGGCCGCTGTTCGCAGTCGGTCGAGCAGATCGCGATCACCCGATCCGTCGTCGACCACGACGTGTTCCCAGTGGCGATACGTCTGACGCGCCACCGACTCCAGGCAGGCGGACAGGTGTGCGGGCTCGGTCCGGTAGGCAGCCGTGATCACCGAGACCAGCGGACCGCTGGTCACCGTGCCACGCCGACGCCGAGCGAGCCGGTCGGCGAGGCGCCGGCGCAACCACCAGCTGTGGCCGAGTGCCACGTCCTGTTCGGCGCGATCGATCTGGGTCTGGTACTCGACGGCGCGAGCACGCAGGCCGCCCAACTCCAACTCGTCGGAGCGCCCGCTCACGATCGGCCCGGCCAACGCTGGAGCCGTTCCTGGGCCAGTCGCGCTCGGCCCAGTCGCTCGTTCAGCTCGCCCAACCGGCGCTGCAATCGCGCCACCTCGCGATCGTGGCCACCGGCCGGCTCGGCCTGCGCCGAGTCGTGTTCGGGCCACGGCAGGTCCGGGTAGGCGGCGACCAGGCTGGCGCGCATCTCGTCGGCGGCGAGGTTGGTGATCGTGACCATCGATGACGCCTGGGTCCGGTAGCGGCCGAGCATCTGGGGCACGTGCACGCCGCGTTCACCAGCAGCCGCCAGACGCAGCCAGAGCGCCCAGTCCTCCCATCCGTACGCCAGGTCGGACGGGTCCCGATAGCCGCCGTGGCGGTCGAACGTGGATCGCCGGATCATTGCCTGGGCGTCGATGTAGTTCGCCTCGCACAGCCAGCGCGGGAACCACGCCATCTCGCTGCGCAGCCCCGGCTCTGCGCCGAACGCCTCCAGCGTGGCGTAGGCGAACGCCGCGTCGGGCTCTGCGTCGAGGGCAGCGCTGAGCCTCGCCAGGCAGGTCGGGTAGACCAGGTTGTCGGCGTCGACCACCATCACCTTGGATGCCCGAGTGGCGGCGATCGCCACGTTCCGCGACTCCGAGAGCCCGCGGTTGATCTCGCTCGCCAGCAGCATGATCGGAACATCCGGGTGATCGGCCATGAATCGCTCGACGCGGCTGCGACCGTCGTCGCGAGAGTGGTCGTCGATCACCACGACCTCGAACGACGCACCGATCGAAGCGATCAGCGAATCGAGCGTCTCGATCACCAGGTCGGCGTAGTTGTAGAGCGTCACGATCACGCTCACCTCGGGCGACGCATCGGCGTAGCCAGGGGTGGTGCTGGTGGTGATCACATCGTGGCTGCCGTGCAGGATCTCGCATCGGGTGCGTTCGATCTGGCGCAGCAGTCGCTGTTCGTCCATCAGCGCCGTGAACACACGCCGGCGCAGCTCGGTCGCCGGATGCAGGTCGTCGAACAGCGGCGGCCGGTGGGTGCGGGACGCCGGCTTTCGGTGGCTTGCGCCGGTCGTCGGTCGGGTGCCCGGACCGAGATCGTCGAGGCGCTCCAGGATCGGCTCCAGCGATCGAACGAGCGGGTACTCGTCCAGCACCGCGGCCTGGGCGGCGCGGCCCATCTCGGCGCAGCGTTCGGGGTCGTCCAGCAGCTCGTCCAGCCCTGCCGCCAGGTCGTGGACGGCGAGGAAGTGCAGACCGTCCACGAGTGGTTCCGAACCCGTCGACGGTTCGGTCAGCACGGCACACCCGTTCGCCATCGCCTCGACCATGCGCGCCCACTCGAAGTAGCCCGGCTTGACGTCGTCGCGGTGGATGTTGAGCAGGATCCGGCTGCGAGCCAGCAGCTCGTACTTGTCGTGTCCGAACACCACGCCGGGCACGGCTCCGTGCACCGGTTTGGAGAACCGGAACATGCGCAGCTCGACCGCCCGGTCCCACAGTCGCGGGGCGAGACGCCGCCAACTCGGCGGCCCGCCGTGGCGTGCTCCCGCCCAGGAACAGCAGATCGAGATCCCGGTCCACACCGGTCGCCCGCATCGACGGCACCCCGCCCAAGCGCATGTGCACCGCGTCCATTCCCTTGGCGCGCAACGCGTCGACACCGTGGGTGTTGATGTCGATCGCCAGCTGCGCATCGGCGACGATGCCGGCGGTCAGGTTGAACCAGGGCGTGCCCGGTTGCTCGGTGCAGATCGGCACGCTGGCAGCCGCCGCCCGAGCGATCTCGTCGTCACCGGCGGGGTGCAGCACGAAGAATTCGTGCGGGGCGACCACCAGGTTGATCCCACCGTCAGCGACCGGAAGGCGGTCACGTTCGAGCCGTGCCGACCGCCCGGACTGGATCGCGGCCTCGACGATCCACTCGGCGATGTCGGTCATGAAGGCGTTCCCCGACGCCGACACGAAGACGGTGACCGGCCTCATTTTGCCCGGAGGCGCAGCTGGGCGCGTTTGGCGGCGTGCAGCGGCGCCCGCAACAACTTGCCTGTCGCCCGGCGGGCGATCGCCTGCTTGTTCGGCGAATGACGCAGGTCGGCAGCAACGCTGCGGAGCAGAGCCCGGCGGCTGATCGTGGCCGGCAACTGGGCAGCGATCGCCCGCAACTCCTCTCGCCGAGCGTTCGACTCGGCCTCCAGCCGGTCCAACTCTGCGAGCAGATCAGCGGTGTTGGGAGCTGCGTCAGCCATCGCCCGGCGAGGTTACCTCTGGGCGGGTCTCAGCGATTGCCAAGGATGGCTGTCTCATGAGCGAGGTCGTGGTCGACCATGCGTGCGACGAGCTCTTCGAAGTCGACCTTGCGCTGCCACCCGAGCTTGCTCTCGGCCTTGCTGGCATCGCCGACGAGCAGGTCCACCTCGGCGGGCCGGAAGAACCGCGGGTCGATCTTGACGTACTGCTCCCAGTCCTCGAGCCCGGCTCGATGGAACGCCTTTTCGACGAACTCGCGCACCTGGTGCGTCTCGCCGGTGGCGACGACGTAGTCGTCCGGCTCGTCCTGCTGCAGCATCAGCCACATCGCCTCGACGTAGTCGCCGGCGTAGCCCCAGTCGCGGCGGGGTTCGAGGTTGCCCAACGAGAGCTCGGTTTGGAGACCGAGCTTGATGCGGGCGGCGGCGTTGGTGATCTTGCGCGTGACGAACTCCAGCCCACGCCGTTCGCTCTCGTGGTTGAACAGGATCCCGGAACAGGCGAACAACCCGTAGCTCTCGCGATAGTTCACGGTGATGTCGTGGCCGTAGACCTTCGCACACCCGTACGGAGAGCGAGGGTAGAACGGGGTCAGTTCGGTCTGCGGGGTCTCGCGCACCTTGCCGAACATCTCCGACGAGCTGGCCTGGTAGAAGCGGGTCGGGTTGTTCTGCGAGCCACCGACGATCCGGATCGCTTCGAGCATGCGAAGCACGCCGAGACCGGTGATGTTCGCCGTGAGTTCGGCCTGCTGGAAACTCATCGCCACGAACGAGATCGCGGCCAGGTTGTAGACCTCGTCCGGCTGAGCCGTGTCGATCGCTCGCACCAATGAGGTCAGATCGGTGAGGTCGCCCTCGATCAACTCGACGCCGGGGAGTTCGCTGCGCACGAGCGCCGCCTTGGGGTTGGCCTGGCCCTTCAGCAGACCGAAGACCTGGTACCCCTTCGACAACAGCAGTTCGGCGAGGAATCGGCCGTCCTGCCCTGTGATGCCGGTGATGAGCGCGCGCTTCATGCTGGTTCGGTGTCCTTGCTTTCGATCGATACTCGATTGGCGGCCGGAATGCTATCCGCCGACAGCGCCCCAACCGGCCAACACGCCTGCTGCGGGAGGGAGGCCTACACTCCCCAGACGATGGTGACAGGAACTCGCCTCGAGCGATGGCGCGGATCGCCAGTGGCCATCACCGTTGCCGTTGCCGTGATCGTGACGTGCTGGATCTTCGGGAACCCTCGCAGCAGCGGCCCCGACGAACCGAGCCACATGATCGCCGCTGCCGGCCTCGTTCGCGGGCAAGGGCAAGGGGAGCCAAGCCCCGATCCCAACCTTCCAGGGGCTCACGTGTTCGACATCCCCGGGATGGTCGGAGCCCCCGACCCTGGTTGCTGGGCAGCAACATTCGATTCGAACGTTCCGGTCGCTTGCCAGCAGACGCAGCCGTTGTCGACCGACACTCGTTCGATGCCGACCACCTCGTACAACTATCCGCCGTGGTCGTTGGTCCTGCCCGGTTTGGCATCGTTCCTGCCATCGGCCGGCGGTTATGCGTACGTTGCTCGGTTGCTCAACGCCGCGTTGCCGATCGCCATGGTGGCGTGGGCGCTGTGGTCCTGGTCTCGGCGCGGCAGCGGTCTGAGCGCGGCCGCGCTCCTGGGGCTCACCCCGATCGCCTGGTTCACGTTCGCCGTCGTCAGCCCGAGTTCCGTGGCGATCGCCGGCGGGCTGGCGCTCTGGACCGGCCTGCTGCTCGGTGGGCGACACACGCCCATCCCGAAGGTCAATGCGTTGGCGCTCGCCGGATGGATCGCCGTGATGCTCCCCCGTCGCGACGGGGCGCTGTGGGCGACGCTGATCGCGCTGTCATGTTGCTGGCTGCTCCAGTCCAAACCGAGTGATCTGGTGCGTCGGTTCGGACGCTCGGGCCACGCAGCGATCGCGGTCACGGCCGGGCTCGTCGTGCTGACACCGCTCCGCAACGGCGACCACGGGTTCAACCTGCTGCTCGCCCTGTCACCAGCCGCTCTGCTCGCCGTCGACCTGCTGGCACGACGAGCAGAACGCCTCGAAACGTCGACCGAGCGTCGGGCGCTCGTCTCGTACTCGGTCGGCATCGTCGTGCTCGGCGCGTTCGGCGCCGCCGTCGCGCGCCCGGGCGGCTACGACGCCCATACGACACGCCTCGTGGTCGCCGCCACCGCACGCCACCTTCGGCAATTGGTCGGCGTGCTGGGCTGGCTTTCGACACCAGTCCCCTTGGCAGCGGTCTTCGCATTCTGGATCGCCGTCGGCGCGATTGCAGGAATCGGCCTGGTGGAGTACCGCCGAGCCACCGTGATCGCCTCCACCGGTCTCGGCGTGATGATCGTCACGGCGTGGTTGCTGGAACTCGGCCAGGGCGCCGACTACGGCGAGTACTGGCAGGGGCGGTACTCGATGCCGTTGGCGATCGGCCTGCCGATCGCACTGGCGTGGCGTCCGGGTGCCGAGGGCAGCGCCCTGATCGATCAACTGTCGCCGCTGATTCGGTGGGCGTCGTGGGGGATCGCCAACGTCGCATTCGTGGCGGCGCAACAGCGATGGGGATCGGGCGTGTCGGGGTCGTGGAACCCCGGCGACTGGAACACCTGGGGAGCACCCGTCCCGCCGGCACTGCTCATCGCCGTTCACGCTGGAGCGGTGACGGCGTTGATCATCGCGAGTACGCCCTCGACGAAAGCACCCGCCGCGACGTGAGCAACCGGGCCCGCACACTCAGCCTGCTCGTACTGATCGCGCTGCCGTTCTTGGCCCGATGGATCCACGAGACGTATCGAGCTCCGGCGGGCACGACGGAGCCGGTGCTGCGATACCTGCTCCTGGCGGTGCTCTGTCTGTTGATCGTGGCGGTCATGGAAGCACCGCCACACACGTCGTCGGTGACTCGTGTGCTGATCGCGTCGACGGGGGCGTCACTGGCGGTGCTCGGGGGCGAGGCGACCTCGCAGGTCTTCTATCCGGCGTCCCTTCCTCGGTTCGTGATCCTGCTGACGGCGTTGCTGGTCTGGGTGTGGCTGGTGCTGATCGGTGCCGCACACGCGATCCGACTCCGCGGCACCGGCGGCTCCCATCGTGTGGTGGCGGTCGTCGACGACAACGAGGCGGCCTTGCTCACCCACGACGTCGAAGACGGACCGGTCGAGCAACGATTCACGCTGGTCGAGGTGATGACGGGCGTCGACCACCACGACCTCGTCGAGTTCTGCGATTCGCACGCCGTGACCACCCTCGTTCTGGGTCGACAAGCGCTCGCCACGTCGGGTCTCGTCGACCAAGCCGAACTCCTCCATCGGCGTGGGATACAGGTTCGCAGCCTCGACAACTTCTACGACGAGTGGATCGGCAAACTTCACTTGTCGGCGCTCGACCGATTCGCGTTGATGGGCGACATCGAGTCGGTGCACGGCGGCTACGCCCCGCTCAAACGTGCGATCGACGTGGCGCTGGCGGCGCTCGGGTCGATCGTGTTGCTGCTGCTGTTGCCGTTCGTACTGCTCGGCAACGCGTTCGGCAACCGCGGGCCGTTGTTCTTCCGCCAGCAACGGGTCGGGAGAGGCGGCGAAGCGTTCGGCATCTGGAAGCTTCGGTCCATGTCACCGGGTGCGGTCGACGTGTCGGGTTGGACGACCAACGACGATCCGAGGATCACCCCGTTCGGCAAGGTGCTGCGACGGGTCCACATCGACGAGTTGCCACAGGTCGTCAACATCTTCCTCGGTGAGCTCTCCGTCGTGGGCCCGCGCCCGGAACAGGTTGAGTACGCACGTCAACTGGAGCAACGGTTGCCGTTCTACGCCGCCCGCCACCTCGTGCGACCCGGCCTCACCGGTTGGGCACAGGTGAAGTACCGCTACGCGGCGTCGGAAGAGGACGCCTTCGTGAAGCTGCAGTACGACCTGCACTACGTCCGGCACGAAAGTCTGGCGACCGATCTGAGGATCATCTGGATGACGATTCACCACATCATCACGGCAGGTGGAAGGTGACCGCCGATAGGCTCGGCCGCCGCCCCTGGGCGCTGATATGAGCGAACGCAACGTCACCATCGTCGGCACCGGATACGTCGGCCTCACCTCGGGAGCCTGTCTGGCTCACCTCGGGTCGCACGTCACGTGTTACGACATCGACCCCCGCAAGATCGATGCCCTCCGGGCGGGCCGGATCCCGATCGTCGAAGAAGGTCTCGAGGACCTGGTGCGTGACAGCACGGCCCAGGGACGTCTGCGATTCACCACTGATCCGACCGACTGCGTTCCATCCGCAGACGTGGTCATGCTGTGTGTGCCGACCCCCCAGGACGACGACGGATCAGCCGATCTGACCGCCGTGATCGCTGCCGCGACCACGCTCGGCCCACTGCTCAAGCCCGGAGCCGTGGTCGTCAACAAATCAACGGTACCGGTCGGGTCCTTTCATGTCGTGGGCGACACACTCGGCCGCGACGACGTGTTCGTGGTGTCGAATCCGGAGTTCCTCCGTGAGGGCACCGCTGTGCGGGACTTCCTCGAGCCCGACCGCGTGGTGATCGGTGCCGATGACGACACGGCGGCGTCGATCATCGCCTCCCTGTACGAGAACCTCGACACGCAGATCATCCGCACCGACCCGGCGTCTGCCGAGGTGATCAAGTACGCCGCCAACGGGTTCTTGGCGATGAAGATCTCGTTCGTCAACAGCGTGGCCGCGTTGTGTGAGCAGGTCGGGGCAGACGTCGCCGGCGTGGTGGAGGGGATCGGCAGCGACCGGCGGATCGGCCGCCAGTTCCTGAACCCGGGGCCCGGCTGGGGCGGGAGTTGTTTCCCGAAGGACTCTCGGGCGCTCGTGGCGATCGCAGCCGACCATGGCTACGACTTTTCGCTGATGCGCGGTGTGATCGACATCAACGAGCAGCAGCACGAGCGCATGGTGCAAAAGGTGACCAACGCGTTGGGCCGATACGGACACGACCGCCTGACGGGCCTCACCGTCGGTGCGCTCGGGCTCACGTTCAAAGCCGGCACCGACGACCTCCGGGAATCGCCGGCGTTGAGGATTCTCGACGACCTGGCCCGTCGTGGGGCGACCGTCCAGGCGTACGACCCGACCACGATCGGAACACTCGATCACATTCAGACCGAACGACTCGACCGGTACACGATCGTCGACACGCCGCTGGCCGCCGCCGCCGGTGCCGACGTGGTCGTGATCCTGACCGAGTGGACGCAGTTCGCCGAACTCGATCTCGACGCCGTCGCAGCGTCGATGCGCGGGAAGTCCATCGTGGACTGCCGCAACCTGCTCGACCCGGTGGCGGTCAGGCAATCCGGGCTCGTCTACGACGGGGTGGGCCGGCGGTGACCCCGAGGGCTGTCGTCGTCGCCGGAGGCGCCGGGTTCCTCGGCTCCCACCTCTGCGACCGACTCATCGATCGTGGTGATTCGGTGATCTGCGTCGACGACCTGAGCACGGGCCGACGCGCCAACATCGCTCATCTCGACGTGCACCCGCGGTTCGCATTCATCGAGCACGACGTGGTGCAGGACGGACTCGAAGACCTGGTCGGGCCACGCCGGATCGACCTGGTCGCCAATCTCGCCAGCCCGGCCTCGCCGCCGGAGTACCTGCGGCGTCCGATCGACACGCTCGATGTCGGCAGCCTCGGGACCCGAAACCTGCTCGAACTGGCACGCCGGCACAGCGCACGTTTCTTCCTGGCTTCGACCAGTGAGGTCTACGGCGACCCACTGATGCACCCGCAGGTCGAAACGTACTGGGGCAACGTCAATCCGATCGGGGAACGCAGCGTCTACGACGAGGCCAAGCGCTTCGCCGAAGCGCTGACGATGGCCTATCACCGGACGTACGGGCTCGAGGTGCGGATCGTCCGGATCTTCAACACCTACGGGCCGCGAATGCAACCCGACGACGGGCGCGTGGTGACCAACTTCATCCACCAGGCGATGAGCAACGAACCGCTCACGGTCTACGGCGATGGTTCGCAGACTCGCAGCTTCTGCTACGTGGACGACGAGATCGCCGGTTTCCTGGCGCTGATCGACAGCGACGTGACCGGACCGGTGAACATCGGCAACCCGAACGAGTTCACGATGCTCGAGTTGGCCGAGATCGTCATCGATCTGACCGGATCGAACTCGAAGGTCGAACATCGCCCGCTCCCTTCGGACGACCCGAAGCTGCGCCGACCCGACATTTCGCTGGCGTCCGAGACGCTGGACTGGACACCGACGATCCCGCTCGTTGATGGAATCGCACGGACGATCGATTGGTTCCGGGATCCAACCCGTTCTCGCGAGGGTCGTCGGTCGGGTGCACCACGGGTCCACGATCCGTCGAAGCCGACGACATGAACTCATCCGACGAAGCGCACGGCGACGTCGATCGCCAGTTGGCCGCCACCCTCGATTCGCTGGAGGGTGCGCCCAACTACATGGGGTGGATCGTCGGGCTCATGGCTCCCTACCTCGATGGGCCCATTCTCGAACTCGGGGCTGGGCACGGCACGTTCACCGAAGCATTCACAGCGTTCGGCGAGGTGCATGCGGTCGAGCCGGGTGAGACCGCGAGCAGCCTGCTTCGGGAGCGGTTCGCCAACCGACCGAACATCACCGTATCCAAAGCACTGGTCGCGGAACTGGCGGCCGAACCCGCGTACGGATCGGCGGTGATGGTCAATGTCCTCGAGCACATCGAGGATGACGCCGACGCTTTGGCGCAGATTCACGCTCGACTCGTGCCAGGCGGCCACCTTGGGATCTGGGTGCCGGCATTCCAGCTCCTGTTCAGCGACTTCGATCGACGCCTCGGCCACCATCGTCGTTACCGGCGCGAACCGCTCGCCGACTTGGTCCAGCAGGCGGGGTATCAGGTCGTGGACGCCCGTTATGTGAACATGCCGGGCTGGCTCAGTTGGTTGATCATCACCCGCTTTCTCGGGCTCACACCGTCGGCGGGACCACTCGTGACAGCGTTCGATCGTTTCATCGTGCCGCTCACCCGGGCGCTCGAGCGCGTCGTCCGTGTGCCATTCGGTCAATCCGTGCTGGTCATTGCCCGCAAGCCGCTCAAGCCCGAGGCCAGCCGATGATCGCGTCGTCATCAGGCCCCGCAACCGGATCGGTAGTCTGACAGTATGGTGCCGAGTCATTGCCTGTCGGTCGTTATGCCGTGCTTCAACGAGGAGACGACGATCGCGACGATCGTCTCTTCGGTGCTTGAGTCACCTTGGGTCGGCGAGTTGATCGTCGTCGACGACTGCTCCACCGACGGAACGCGGGATCGCCTCAAGCAGTTCGACGATGAGCGCATCCGACTGATCCCTCACGACGTCAACCAGGGAAAGGGTGCTGCGCTGCGCACTGGGTTCGCTCACGCCTCGCTTCCCTACGTGATCGTGCAGGACGCCGACCTTGAGTACGACCCGCACGAGTATCAAGTCGTCATCGGGCCATTGCTGGATGGCAAGGCTGATGTCGTTTACGGCTCACGGTTCATGGGCGGGCGACCGCATCGGGTGCTGTACTTCTGGCACTACATCGGGAACAAGCTGCTCACCACTGCGTCGAACATGGCGACGAACCTGAATCTCACCGATATGGAGACGTGCTTCAAAGCGTTCCGTCTCGACGTCCTTCGTCAGTTCACGATCGAGGAGAATCGATTCGGTGTCGAGCCTGAGATCACTGCAAAAGTTGCTCGCCTCGGCTTGACGGTCTACGAAGTCGGCATCAGCTACGACGGTCGCACCTACGCTCAGGGCAAGAAGATCGGGTGGAGAGACGGTGTGCGAGCACTGTTCTGCATCGGGGCCTACTCGAAGCCGGGCGAGCGTTTCGGTCTCAAGCGGTTGTCCCCGGTTGTGACCCGCCTCACCGCTGGTCGCGCCTGAATCGTGGCCACGAATATCAGAATGCGGTACCTGCCGCGACTTGGTCGCTTCGAATGGCCTGCGGTGCGTGTACTCGTCTTCAGCCTGTTCACGCTCGCCCTGGCGTACGAAAACCCCCTCCGACTGAGGCGATCAATACCGGGCAACCCCGGTGATGCGTATCTCGTCCTGGCGCTGCTGGAATGGGGCGGCGACAGGTCCACTCACGCATTCCGCGGGTACTGGGACGGGCCGATGTACAGCAGCGGCCGAGACGTCATGGCCTACACCGACACCTTCCTACCGTTGACGGTCCCATTTCATCTGATTGAAGCCGTTGGTGGTTCGAAGGTGCTCGCGTTCAACGTCTTGTACCTCGCCAGTTGGGTATTGTGTGCCGAGGCCACGTACCACCTGGCACGACGATTCGTCACCAACCGGGCAGCCGCGACCGTCGCGGCTCTGGCGTTTACGTTCAGCACCATACGCATCGCCCAGAGTGGACATTTCCAACTGGCGTGGGCCTGTCTGATTCCCCTGACGTTGCTCGCCTACTTCCGTCTGCAGGACAAACCAACAATCGGTCGTGGTGCGCTCGTGGGGCTGTGTGCAGTGACCCAGTTCCTCACCAGCGCGTACTACGGGCTGATTCTTCTGGTGTGCATCGTCGTCCTGGTGATGGTGTCAGCGCTGCAGGGTTATCGGAACGGCACGCTCCGCACATCGGCTGCGGGTGCCGGCGCCGCACTCGTCGTACTTGGCGCGCTCGATGCTGCCGATCCGTCACTGGTACGCGAGTGCCCAGTCGGGCGCACCGACGCGCGCTAACTACTACCCCGAACCGTTCGCACTGCGTCTCGGCGATCTCAGGGCTCCGGCGCCGACGTCGACGTATCTCAAGCAGGCCCCTTTCATGGATCACGAGGTGCTCGTCAGGTCCTCTGAGAACTTCGCCTACATCGGAACGTTCGTGTTGGCGTTCGTACCCATCGTGATCGCGCTCGTCCTGTACCGGCACGGCGAAACCCGTTGGATACGAAACCGCCGCGATCTGTTGGCCGTGTCGTTGATCGGATTATTCGCATTCTCGATCGCTTTGGGCAGGGTGACGATCGCTGGCGTCCAGATGCCCTTCTACGACATGTTCGTGTTGGTCTTGCCTGGACTCGACTCGGTCGTGGCACTGGTGAGACTGGCGGTGTTCGCCCAACTTGGTTTGGTGCTGATCGCATGTGTGGGCTTCGAGCAGGTCCTGCTCCGAATACCGGCTCGTCGGGCGCGTAGCGCTCTCGCCCTGTCTTTTCTGGCGATCGTCGGTCTCGAAGGTTCCGTCGAACACCAGATGGTCGAAGTCGTTGCACCAGCGCACGGGTCCGTGTACGAGGCAATGCAGGAACTGCCGAGTGGGGTGGCGATCGAACTACCGATGGCGCCTCGCAGTCTGGCTGGCACGTACGCGTTCCTCGAGGCCACACGAATGCTGCTGGGATCCGACGACCGTCTGCAAACGGTCAACGGCTACTCGGGGTATGCGCCAATCGATTACGAGCAGACGATCGAACGCGCAAACGGATTCCCAAGTGCGGAGAGTCTCGATGAGCTGACTCGACTTGATGTGAGCTACGTAATTCTCCACGCAGCGCCGATGGACACCGGGATGGACGTCGTCACGCAGGTCGTAAACGACACCGGGTTCGCGTCTTACTCGCCCCCAGATGTCGAACGGATCCTCTCAGAGATCCCTTCGGACCTGTCGACGCAGACGATCCGGGCCGACGACGGCGTGATCATCGTCATTTCTCGACCGGCAGGCTGAAGGCGTGACTCGGCGCCGACCGCTCGGGGCCACAGCCGTCCGACGATTCGAAACTGACATTCCAAACCTCATCGTGGACAATGCTCGACTCGTGCCGGCTGCGGTACGCCACGAGCGACGACGATGCGTTCGTCCTCCGGTGACAAGAGAGCGGCGACGCTAGAGTCCTCGTTCATGTCTGGCGTCCTGAGTCCCAAGCGCCTCAACTTCGGTTGCGGCTACGACAAGCGAGATGGTTACGTCAACGTCGACAGCGATCCGGCTTGCTCCCCAGACGTGTTGTTGGTCAACAACGATCTCTCGGTTCTGCCATCCAACACATTCGAAGAAATCCTCGCGCTCGACGTGCTCGAGCACATACCGCGCACTCAGACACTTCCGGTGTTGGTCGATTGGGCCGAGTTGCTCGTCGAGGGCGGACGAATTCGTGTCGAGACATCGAGCATCTCGGGCGTCGCTGCGAAACTGGCGAGTGACCCGTCGTTTGCTTCCCAGTTCGGGTGGACGCAGTGCCTGTTCGGAACCCAGGCTCATCCTGGCGATTTTCACTGCACGGGTTTCACCGACACCACACTCAGTGTTCACCTACTCGCTGCAGGTTTCGAGATCTCACGGCTCTGGGTGGATGACGACTGGCTGCTCAACGTCGAGGCAGTAAAATCCCACACGTGGTCGAGCGTGGTGGGTCGATCGTCATCGATGTCCGACAGCCGATTCATCGAGACGATCTATCAGGAGGTCCTCGGGAGGACCCCAGATCATGACGGTGAACGGTACCTCCAGACGGAACTGGGCGCGCACCGCATGTCCCGACGCCAGGCCACCCGTCACCTGATGACCTCTGCCGAGCGGTTGTACGTGACCGCCGCCAAGCACAACCTCTGAGCGCTCCGCCGCAGGTTTAGCCGAAGCGAGAGTTCAGCCAGAACTGGGCGCCGTCGCGGATCGTCCATCCATTGACGTCGGCCGTTCGCTGGTTGGGGCTGAACATCGTCGGCCGTTCGCGAACCAGTCGCCAGCCCGATCGCGACAGGGCTCGAAGGGCAAGCCCTTCGATCAGCCTCGACTGCGTGGCAAGCAGCATCGCCGACACCTTGGTGCTGATGACGTCCAGGAATCGATCGTCGCTCAGCAGCGCTTCCTCAGCGCCTTGCAGATCGAGGTGAACGAAATCCACTCGCTCGAGCCCCTGGGTGAGTTGCTCGAACGTGACTGCGTCGACCTCGTCGTACTGGACCGGAACACCTCGATAATCGACGCCAGCGGGCGACGACGATACCTGCGCCCCGTTGTCGGCGCGTGTGTCCACTCTCGGAAAGTACAGAACACCAGGATCGGCGGCGACTGCCGCGTTCACCACATGCCACGTGATGTGTGCTCGGTCGTGGAGCTCGTTGAGACGGATGTGGGCATGCACTCGCTCGATCGTCGCGGCACTGGCCTCGACGGCACAGATGTCGATCCGTTGGAATCCGACACGATCTGCAACCAAGGCAGACGTCACGCTCCAGGGCGCGTAGGACGATCCGAGCTCAAACATCACGTACGAGTCACCGCGGGCTTTCGCCCGTTCGATCGCTGACAGCGATGCGTAGTACTCGATCGTCTCGGCATGCACCTGATCGTCCGGCACCGGCAGATCGGCGACGACAATGCAACCGTCGTCCGGAACGGTCAACCATGCATGGTCGTTGAGCGACGTCCGACCGCCGAGCCAATCGACGAGGACCCCACGAATCGGCTTCAGGGTCAACGGATCCGGTGCCCAACCAGCGAGATATTCGACATCGGCAACCTCCCAACCCCCGAAGAAGTCATTGACCGATGCGGCCCGTGCTGCTAAGGCCGAATCAACGCGCGGGGACATGCCGATCACACGCGCAACTTATCAGCGTGCCCGTACGGCACTGGAATCGTCGAGCAGGACGCGTTCATCGACCGTCTCGTCGACGCGCAAGCGCGACTTCGTACACCTCGCGCGTCGACGTCTCCATCGCGACGGCCGAGAACGATCCTTCAAAACGTCGTCGAGCGGCAGCGCCGAAGGCGTTGACCATCTCGGCGTTCTCCGGTCGGGTCAGTTGACGGATCCGTTCCGCGAGTTCGTGATTGGTCGCCGCGATGACTCCGCACGACGGCTGTCCGAACAGCTCGCGAACGCCCGGTAGGTCGGATGCCAGACAACACAGTCCAGCGCGCATCGATTCGAGCAACGAGATCGGCATTCCCTCGTATCGCGACCACAGCACGCTGAGGTCCGAACGGGCAAGAATTTCAGCGACGTCGTCACGATGGCCGAGGAATGAAACCCGTTCATCGAGCACTGCTCGCCCGAACCCCTCACACCCTGACAACTCCGGTCCGTCGCCGACGAACGACAAGGTCCAGCTACCGTCGGCGACCGGGATGAGTGCTTCGATCAGTTCCCGTTGCAGCTTGGGTGCCGCGAATCTGGCAACCATCACGATCGAGATCGGACCCGATCGGCGCCGATGTCGACGCTGGACTGGTGGCACATCGCTGATTCCGTTCGGAATGATCCAGATTCGCTCAATCGGCGCGATGCGAGCCCGACGCGCCCGTTGCGCCTCTGCTTCGGTGAGACAGATCACTGCGTCGCCGATCCGGCCGCCAACCATCTCACCGACGAGCGACGCGCACCGCTGACCGATGGGGGCACCAGGCTGGAAGGGCCATCCGTGGGCTGTGTAGACCGAGACAGAACGGCCGCCACGCATGACGAGCCGCGCCAGCAGACCGGCGTTCGACGAGTGGGCGTGAACCACATCCGGCCGCAGTTGTCCGAGCGTTTCACGAATGGCGGTCAGCGCAGGACGCTGCCAGAGTCGAGACCTCGCTCGCCCGAGCTCTGGAACGATGGCAACCGGAATCCCGGCACGACGAAGGCGGTCGGCCGCCGCCCCGTCGGTACCGGCGACCACGCTCACCACCAAACCGGCCGCGTGCTGCTGAGCGGCCAACTCGACGACATGCGTCTGAGCTCCGCCGACGTCACCGCGCGTGATCACATGAGTCACCCTCACAGCGTCACCAGCCCACAGCGTCCTGCCAGGCCGACTCCCAGGCCCCGTAGCTGTAGCGAAGTGCGACTGCTCGGCCCTGAGAAGCACGCCGTCCACGATGATCGGCGCTCTCCTCGAGCATGTGGGTGATCGCGTCGACCCACTCGGGTTCCGTCGCTGGCGACAGTCCAGACATCTCGCTGACCAGCGACACGTTGACACCCACTGGCGAGGCGACCACCGGCACTCCCGATGCACCGTACTGCAAGAGCTTGTAGCCACACTTCGCACGTTCGTACACGCCGTCCCGCAACGGCATGATCCCGATGTCCCACGTGCCGATTCGCTTCGTCGACGCGGGACTCCACGGGATCCTCGTGGTGAAGTCCGAGAGCGCAGGAGGAACAGATCCCGGACTGCTGATCATCTCCAGACGTGCACCCGTGCGCCGGTGCACCTCGCGGAGCGCATCGGCGATGTCCAGTAGGTAGTGCTCGGTCGCAAGCGACCCGATCCACCCGATGACCGGCACGGCACCGGCAATCGCCCAACTCGTGCGCATCACGTAGTCAGTCGGGTCGACGCACGTAGGAATCACGCGCACGTCGCGGTTCATGCCGCATGCCCAGTCGGCAAGTACATCGTTACCGACGATGACTCGGTCGGCGGCGCATGCAGCTCGCTCGGCCACAAGCGACCGTGGAAAGGGGCGCTTCCACCATCGTCCCAGGCCCGGGAGGTTGCCGTGATCCCACGGCAGACCGTCATCGATGTCGTACACGCCGAGTGCAGCGCTTCCAAGCAGTCTGGCCTCACGACGCCCACGCGTGACTCGTCTCGCGTTGCGGAGCAGCAGCAGCGGCTCTCCACGATCGATCCGTGAACGCCGTTGGCCGGGTCCGTGGACCCGGACATCATCAGCGTCGATGCACCCTGCGTTCGTCAAGTGCGAAATCCAGTGCAGGGCGCGCGTGCGAACCGTGCTGTTCGCAGCGGTGTACGGCACGACAACGTGTTTCACGACGCTTCGCTCATGGGATCCAGCGAGGCGTGAAGCGGCAGGATGGCTTCGGAAGCACGAAATCAGACGCTACTGTGCGCCCGTGCCGAACCCGGTCGACGTGATCATCGTGTCGTACAACAGCGCGTCCGTCCTCGGTCGATGCCTCGCCAGCATCGCGGACCACCTCCCTGGTGCCATCGTGCGGATCCGAGAGCACGGCAGCGATCTCTCCTCGCTGCAACAACTTCGATCGATCGGGGAGGCACACCCATCTCCGGTCCTGATCGACGTCGATCCCACGAATCCGGGTTTCGGTGCGGGATGCAATGCGCTGGCAGCAGCCTCCGTCGCCCCATGGTTGCTCTTTCTCAATCCCGACGCCGAGCTCCTGAGGTGGCCGTGGAGCGCCGAGCAGCCCGGAATTCCGACTTCGTCCATCGTCGGGCCGATCATGACCGACTCCGGCCCGCCCGGAGACCACTACGGCGTGCGTTACGGAGTCGGCTCTGAGCTGCTCCGGAGCTGGTTCCGATATCGGGGGCCACAGCCGGACGGACCGGGCTTCGTGAGCGGCGCCGCGATGCTGCTCGATCACGCGACCTTCGACCGTCTCGGAGGTTTCGACGAACAATTCTTCCTGTTCTACGAGGACATCGATCTCTGCTTTCGGGGAAACGACGCGGGGGCCCGAACGTACGTGGACAACAGCTGGAGGGTGCACCACTCCCGGTCGCACAGCACGAGTCAGCAGTTCGCGAGGTCATTGCACTGGTCGTATGAGTCCGGATGCAGGTTTCACCTGAAATGGGGTTCGCGGCTGGTCGTGTACCGCGCCTACGTGCTCGTCGACGGTTCGCTGCGACTCACGCTTCACGCGGTGCGGCGCAACCTGATCGCGCGTCAAGCGTACGCGTCGCTCGTCCGACGCGTGGCCGGCGAGCTCGTGCGCCGGGCACCGATCGCGAGCCTTCAACGTGACGAGGCCGGGCGTCGCCCGCCCGGTAGCATCGCGGCTCGGCCCATGACAAGCGCGACGAGGCCGGATCGTTCCCCATGACTCACACCGGCAGCATCGAAATCGAGAACGTCTGGAAGACGTTTCGGATCTTCCATGACCGGAACACCACCCTGAAGCAGGCGGTGATCCGTCGCAAGGGGAAAGAGGTCTACGAGGAGTTCTGGGCACTTCGAGATGTGTCGTTCACGATCCCGACCGGTTCGACGTTCGGGCTGGTCGGCGCGAATGGCGCCGGCAAGAGCACGCTGCTGAAATTGCTCGCCCGTATTCTCGTTCCCGACAAGGGTTCAGTCACGGCAAATGGGCGGATCTCGGCATTGCTCGAACTCGGGGCCGGATTCCATCCAGAGTTGTCAGGACGCGAGAACGTCTTCCTGAACGGGAGCATCCTCGGCATGACTGCCGCGACGCTGCGTTCGAAGTTCGATGACATCGTGCAGTTCGCCGGTCTCGAGGACTTCATCGACCAGCCGATCAAGACGTATTCGTCGGGAATGTACGCCCGGCTGGGCTTCTCGGTCGCCGTCGCCGTCGAACCCGACATCCTGCTCATCGACGAGGTGCTGGCCGTCGGCGACGAACAGTTCCAACGCCGCTGCGCAGAGAAGATGGCAGAGCTCCGTTCGGGCGGACGGACGGTGGTGATCGTCAGCCATTCCCTGGCGACGATCCAACAGACATGCGACGGCGCGGCGTGGCTCGACCACGGCGAGTTACGACACCTGGGTAGGACCGAGGACGTCATCTCGGACTATTTGGCCAGCGTCTCGACCAACTTTCGACTCGACGACCGAGGGCGGCAACGCACCGGCTCCGGCGAGATTCAACTTGAGGTCGAGTTGATCAACGACGACGACGTGTTGACGGCGACATCCGACTTGACGATCCGATTCCACTGGACGAGCGCAGAACGACTCGACGGCGTCGGCTTCGGGTTTACATTGCGTTCGGCGGATGGGTACATCGTGACTGGAGCAGGAACGGGTCTCGACGAGCGATGGCGTACCGTCGAGAAGGGTTCGGGTGTGATCGACTTCGTGATCCCCGAGCTGCGCCTCCTGCCCGGGTCGTACCACATCGCGGTGGCATGCCTGCAACGCGGTACCGGGCACGTGTACGACCACTGCCCGAACATCGTGGAGTTCGACGTGGCCGCTGCCAAGGGCAACGAGCATCTGCAAGGCTTCGTCACGCTCGACGGTTTTTGGACGCCAGGTGGTGAACGGTGACGGTTCGCACCATCCGGATGGCGATGCGCGATGCGCAGACGTACCGCGAACTCTTGGTCAACCTCGTCCAACGTGAGCTGCGCAGCCGATTTCGACGCAGCTTCCTCGGTTGGGGATGGTCGTTCATGCAGCCCGCTCTCATGACCGCGGTCTACGCACTCGTGCTCGGAACGTTCCTCAAATCGACGCCGGCGCCCGGCGATCCGAGTGGCATCGACACGTTCGCATTCTTTCTGCTCGCCGGAGTGATCCCGTGGTCGCTCTTCGCCGCAGGTTTGGGTGCGGCGACCGGGTCGATCGTGAACGCTGGAGGCCTCATCACGCGCGTGTGGTTCCCGCGGGAGCTGCTCCCGATGTCGTCGATTCTGGCGCTCGCCGTCTCGACCGTCATCGAGCTCGGCGTCCTCGCCGCCGTGATCACCGTCTTCCATCAGGTGTTTTTGATCCACCTGCTTCCGGTGCTGCTCGTGTTGGTGGTGCTCCAGACGATGTTCACGGCCGGACTCGGGTACTGGCTGTCAGCGTGCAACGTGAAATACAAGGACGTCGAGTACCTGACTTCGGTCTTCCTGCTTGCCTACTTCTATGTGACGCCGATCCTGTATTCACCAGCGCTCATCCCGGACACGCCAGCGTTAGGGTCGCCGTTGAGCTGGCGCGACATCGCATTGATGAACCCGATGGCGCGCTTCATGATGGCGTATCGCAACATCCTCTATGACGTGCGCCTTCCGGGCTTGAACACCATGCTCTGGCTGATCGGCTGGTCCGTGACAGCGTTCCTGCTCGGCCTCCGCTTCTTCGCCCGGCGGTCCGATCGGTTTGCGGAGGCGATGTGACGGCACCGGCGCGTGTGTCGCCGTCCGGGAGTATCACCGATCTCCACGATGCGATTCGATCCGGGGCGCCGATCCTCGTCAGCAGCCCACGGTTGCAGGTCGAATCGGACGTGGTCGGGGCGATGATCGAACTGACTCGAGAGCCGGGCGTCGGGTCGGCCTCGCCGATCCCACTCGCATCAGCGACGTCACCGCTTCCCTACCGCCAGCATCCGTCGTCTCCCGGACCGCCCTCGCTTCCAGCCCCATGTCCAGACTTGTGCGTATTCGGTGCCGAGGCGCTCGCCAGTCTCGGGGCGATGCCACGGGAACGCCTGGTTGGTTACCCGATCGTCAAGCTCGGTGAGCTGCTGACGCAACACGGGTGGCGGCATGTGGGGACTCCCGGCCTCGCGTTCGCGTGGAACCCGAGCGACATCGTCGGGATCACACCCAGCGGCGCGTGGTCGGCAGCAACGATCGAAAGCCTCTCCGGAGCGGCCAACACGGGGCTCGAGGCACATCGGTCTTGGGCCTCCGCATCGGTGGACCAGACCGTGGTGGTGGTGGATGGGGGATGTATCTCCGAGAGCCCCAACACCGGAACACAGCATCTCGTCGTCGAGATTTCCCGCTGGCTGGCGTCGGTCCGACCCACCGCGAAGGTCCAACTCGCGGTGCGTCGGCAGTTCCTCACCGTGGCCCGTCAACAGCTTTCAGGTGCGAAGGTCGAGGTGATCGAGCGGAGGGTCGACACGGTGGCAGATGTCGTGTACCGGCCATACCAGATGCTGTATGCCGGCGAGCTTGCGTTCGTGACCGGTGTCGGCCGGCGGGCGCTTGTCGGGCAGCTGGACATGATCGGCTTCTCCAACCCCTTCTACCATCCGACGCCGAATCTGTTCTTCTTCGCTCGCAACATCCAACGACATATGATGAGGAACCTCGACCTCGTCACGTTCATCTCAGAGTTCGGTCGCGACAGTGCACTCGCAGAATGTCCTGACCTCGAGCCCCGCCGGCTTCGGGTGGTCTCGTGCGGCGCCGATCCGACCCCACTCGACGGTTGTCTCGGAGCCGAGCGTGATTTCGCTCCGGAGACGAGGTTCCTCACGTGTCTGTCATCCACCTTTTGGCACAAGAATCGAGCCCACTCGATTTCCACATTCGCCCAGTTGGTCGAGCACCACGGATACGAGGGCGATCTCGTCATGGCCGGCCCCGAGCCGTACTACGGTCGGTCACTGACCGAAGAGGAAGATCGATTGAAGGCACTCGACCCGAGCATTCGACGACGCGTCCACCACTGGGGACATGTGGCTGACGACGAGAAGTGGTGGCTGCTCCGCCACGCCGATGCCGTCCTGTATCCATCGGTGGTCGAGGGCTTCGGTCTGGTTCCGTTCGAAGCCGCAGCCGTCGGAACGCCGTGCCTTGCCTACGCCGGTACGGCACCCGGTGAACTGCTTGCGGGTACCGAAGCGCTGATCAAAACGTGGTCGCCCGCTGTCTGGGCCGAGCGCATCGCCGCCGTCGTCGACGACCGATCGGCAGCGCAACTCAACGTCGAACAGATCTCAAAAGTTGGGACCGCCCACAGCTGGCAGGCTTCGGCGCAGCTCACGTGGGAGGCGATCGACCACGCGCTGGCGCTACCTCGTCGACAACGGCACGACGACGACGGAAATACGTTGGTTCGCATCGCACGAAGCTCGGAACGTTCCGCAACAGGCTCGACCCTCCGGTTCAACGTCGCTCGTGGGATGCCTGCGGCCCTCCGTCGAGCGGAGCGTTTCTGGCCCCGATACAGGAAAGCGACATGACGAACACATCACCGATCTACATCGACGCCACGATGCTGTACCGGTGGCGCCACCTCGCGCCGGTCGGAATCGTGCGACTCGAACGAATGCTCACCGCACACCTCCGGTTCCAGGTTCACTCTGCACCGGTCGAGTACGTGATGTGGGACCACGGGTATCGCCCGACCACCACGTCAGAGACCGCCCTGCTCGATGATCTCCTCCGGGGGGAGTCGACGGCGCCGGCGACGACCGATCCCGTCGCCGCGAGCACCCATCTCCCGCGTTCGACCCGGCGGGCGGGGCTGCTCCCCACCGTCCGGCGTGCCGGGTTGCGGACGATTGCGCGTGTACCAGATCACCTTCGCCCGTTCGCCGAGCAAGCAGCGTGGTCGCTCGCCACGTTCGGCGTGGAGTCCACGCGTTACATGCGACGCTCACGACAACGACGCGTCGCGGTCACGTCATCGGTCGTCGATCCGCGTGTGCGCCACGTCGTGGACTTCGGCGGCGGCGGCGACCTCGTCGCGCTCGGTTTGGGGTGGGAATACCTGGATCACGAATCCATGTACCTGCTGAAACAGCAGCACGGAATACGCATCCACATGCCAGCATTCGACCTCATACCGGTGCTGATGCCCCAGATGAACGCAGGGCAGAGCCATCTGGTGCACCGCTATTACGCGGAGATGGCGCACTATGCCGATTCGATCACGTGCATCTCCCACGCCACCGAGTCGGCGATCAGACAGTTCTACGCAGACGAGTCGCTGCCGGTACCGCAGCTGACCACCAACCAGCTCCCAGGGTTTGCTCCGGCGAACCGCAATCTCGATCCCAGCAAACGTCGCCATCGATTCGAAGGTCAGCCATTCGTTCTGTCGGTCTCGACCGTCGAGGTCCGTAAGAACCATCTGTTGCTCGCCAAGATCTGGGCGGAGTGCATCGCACAGGGGGTCGAACTCCCGCGACTCGTGATCGTTGGCCGAGTGGGATGGGACGTCAACGAGTTGATGCAATGGGTGTTCAACGCGCCGGAGCTCATCGATTCCTGCACGATTGCCAGCGATGTCGATGACGACGAACTCGTACATCTCTACGAAGACTCACTGTTCACGGTCTTTCCCTCTCGGATCGAGGGGTGGGGACTACCGATCACGGAATCACTGACGCACGGCAAGGTCTGTGTCCATTCGACAGATCCCGCTCAGTTGGAGGCGTCACAAGGCCTCATGCCTGCGCTCCACCCTGACGATTTCCTCGGTTGGAAGTCGGAGATCGTTCGGCTCGTTGCGGACGCCGACCATCGATCAGCACTGGAGGCTCGGATCGCGACCGAGTACCGCCCCACGACGACCGAGGAGTATTGCCAACGCTTCGAACACATGTTGTTCGCTCGGAGGGACAGCCCACGATGACTTCGATCGCCATCTTCTCGACCTACGCACCATCCGAGGGATTCGGGGGTCCTGCGCGAACGTACCATCAGCGCACGGTGCTCGAGTCGGCCGGGCACGACGTCACCCACGTCGTCGTGCAAGGTCAACCCCCGACTCAATCGAGTCGGTCCTGTGACCTCGTGATGTTCGTCGAGCGACCATTCCGTGCACCGATCGACCACGTCTACAACGACATCGATCTCGGCGTGCGAGCCGCTCAAGATCGGCGCGTGATGCAACGGATCAGCGCACACCTCGAAGCCAGACAGGTCGATCTGATCATCCTGGAGCAACCGTTTCTCGTCCAGGTCGTAGCGCCGATCGCTCAGTCGTCGGGAATCCCAGTGATCTATTCCTGCCAAAACATCGAGTACCGACTGCGCCAAGAACTCGAGCGATTCCAGTACGTCCCCGATCGACCGAAGAACCGGAGCGACCAGGTTCGGGAGATCGAGGTCGCAGCGATCGAGCTTTCCAGCCGGGTGACCGCTATCTGCGACACCGACCAAGCGAAGCTGCGCGAGGAATTCGGATGCGTTTCCACGATCGTGCCCAACGGGTCGACGATCGTGTCGGAACGGCTTCGGCCCAGGGCAGCCCACGCGGGCGCCTCCGAGTCGGCCGTTGACTTCGCGTTTGCCGGAAGCTCGTATTGGCCGAACGTCGAAGGGTTCGTCCAAATCGCCACACCAAGTCTTGCCTTTCTGCCTCCGACCACCCGTATTCATGTGGCCGGGTCGATATCTGCGGACCTGCTGTCGACTCCACCGATTGCTCGTCGGCATTCCGTGAACGCCTCGCGCATCTCGCTGCATGGCTTCCTGCCGATGGACGAGCTGATGGACCTGATGGGAAGTGCACGGAGTGTGCTCGTGCCGATCTTCGTCGGGGAGGGTTCCAACCTGAAAAGTGCCGACGCGCTCGGTTCGGGTGCCCCCGTGATCATGACCCGGCGCGCGACGCACGGTTATGAAGACGTGCTCGAACTCGACTCTGAGGGTGTCACCGTGGTGGACAGCGCTGAAGAGTTCCGCCATGCCATGAAGGCCACCTTGGGTCAACCGTGGCCCACTGGTCGTGTGGGCGAACGGCGTCGTGACCAGTTGTCATGGGCAACACGGTTGCAGCCGTTGCTGGGTGTTGTCGACGAGATCTCGGGATCCAAACAATCCAACTGAACGTTCGAGCCGCCCTTCCCGCGGCGTCCGGCTCGAGATGGGCTCCGGTAGGTTGGATCGCGTGGGTTCGCCATTCATCTCGTACGCGCAGAATGGCGAGGACATCGTCATCGCCAGGGTCCTCGCTGGGGTCGACCACGGCTTCTACGTCGACGTTGGTGCCGCCGATCCGATCGGCTACTCGGCAACGTACGCGCTGTACCGAATGGGTTGGAGCGGCATCAACATCGAACCAGTCCCGCGATTCGCGGATGCGTTGAAGGCGGTCAGACCACGTGATATCACGATCCAGTCGGCAGCTGGCGATCGTCCTGGCGAGATCGAATTGCACGTGTCGGATGGAACCGGACTCTCCACTGGAATCGAGACGCAGGCAGACCGTCTGAACTTCCTCGGGTTCCAAACCGAACCGCTCGTCGTCCCCGTGCGTCGTCTCGATGACATCCTGCGCGAGCATCGCTCACCGGACCTGCCGATTCACGTGCTCAAGGTCGATGTGGAGGGGATGGAGTACTCGGTGCTCAACGGCGTCGACTTCGCGCTGTGGCGACCATGGCTGTGCGTCGTCGAGGCAACGGAGCCGCTCTCACAAACCCTGAGCCATCAGGAATGGGAGCACCTGCTGATCGACCATGGTTACAACTTCCACCTCTTCGACGGCCTCAATCGCTACTACCTCGCCGACGAACACCATGACCTCGGCCACCACTTGGCGAATGGCGTGAGCATCTTCGATCAGCCGTATCAACGGGCTGAGGTTTCGTTGGCGATCGAGCGCCATCGTGAGTCGACCATCGATCAGCTCCAGCAAGCGCAACTGACCATCGCCGATCTCGAACGTGATCTCGTCGAAGTGCGGACTCAACTCGACACCGTGACACCCGACGTCATCGAAAACGAAACCCAACTGAGCGAACTTCGTCTCGCGTGTGACAGGCTTGTCGAGCAGCTCCAGTTCGTCACCGCACAGCGAAACGCGTCCTGGACACACTCCTTGGATCTCGCCGGGCGGCTCGAGCGAGGCAACGTCAGCGAGCAGGAACGGATCCGGCTGCAGCGACAGCTCGACGATCTGGTCGCCTCACCGACCTGGCGGGTGGGCACGCGAGTTGCATCGATCGGTCATCGCTCCGGGTTGATCGCAGTGTTCCGTGCACTCCGCCGTTGGATCTGAACGAGCCGATCTTCAACCGATGAAGTAGCCGAGCACGTCGGCGATCAGGTCGCACGATGACACGGGGCTCGCCAATCGCAGCGCGCCACCGGCGCCCAAACGGCAGATCACCATGTTGGCGACGGTCTGCCCCGCACGTACGTTGAGATTGCTGGTGGTCGGTTGTTGCTCTCCATCGGGCCACACCGTCACGAATGACGGACCCGTCACGTTGGCGGCAGTGATGTTGAGGGCGACGGCAGTGGCGTGCACCGGGACCTGGGCGCGCCCACCGACCGGCAGCCGGATGGAGGCTGCACCAACGGGTCCGACCGGAGCTCCGTTGCCCTCGCGGGTATCGAGGAGTCGTCTGGGTGGCAACGTCCGCAGCTTGGAGCCGCCGGAACCGAAATAGCCGAACACGTCACCGAGGACATGAGCGCCCGAGGTCAGTCCGTCGACGGTGACCCGACCCAGGTCTCCGACCTTGCAGATCACGAGGTTCGGGACGGTGTCGCCCGCTCCGAAATTGATGTTCGACGTGTTCGTCGCCCGGCCGGTCGGCCCGAGGCGCATCCAACCAGGGGAATCGGATTCGGTGACCGTCAAGTTCACGACCACGGCGGTGACGGCTGATTCAGGCACACCGTTCTGCCCGGTCACCTGCACATCGATCGGCTCCCCGGTGTGGATCTTGCCCGGACGAACCCCTGTGCCTGTACGCGTGTCGAACAACCGACTCGGAGTGACCGACGTGAACAGGTCGCCCGCCCCTTCGGAGAAGTAGCCGAACAGGTCCACCAGGCAATGCGCTGTTCCGTTCGAATTGAACACTTCGATCGCGCCGTCGGGCCCGACCCCCATCACCACCAAGTTCGGTATTGGCGCTCCCGGACCGGCATTCAGGTTCGACGTGCCCGGCCGGATCGTGGAACCAGGGTAGACGGTGAAGAAGTTGGGCGATGTCGCCTCGACCGCCGTCACGTTGGCGACGACGGCCGTGACGCCGTTCGGTGGGACCGGTCCGATGCCCGCCACTTGCACACGCACGCTGCTACCGCCGGCGATCGGTCGCATCGCCAATCCTCCGGTTCCGTCGCGCGTGTCGACCAGACGCACCGGGTCCACGGGATGGAACGAGGACGCCGACGAGACCACAGCGGGACCTGGCGACACTCGCCCGTCGGGCTCGACCCCTGGACCACGACGGAACAGGTTCAGGTCCTCGAACGAGCCGCCGAGCACCGACGAGGATCCGCCCCCGAGCCAGCCGTCGATCACGGACCCGAAGTACGAGCGGAAGTCGACGTGATGTTGCATCCGGTCCCACGTACCGAGTCCGGCAAGGCTCGGTCGCTGTCCGTACAAGCCGCCCTTCACGTTGGCGCCGATCACGAGATGCGGAGCGGCGGTGCCGTGGTCGGTGCCATTGCCGGCGTTGCTCCAACTGGTTCGACCGAACTCCGAATAGGTCATCACGGTCACGCGACTGGCCCACACCGGATCGAGCAATTCGAAGAATCGAGCGATCGCAGCGTCGAGTTCCCGCATCCGGATGGGATGCATGTCGGGCTGGCCGGCGTGGCTGTCGAAGTCCCCCCAACTGGCGGTCAACACTCTGAACCCGAGGTTGGCGTTGATCAGACGCGCTGCGGTCTCGGCTTTTGCGACGATCGCCGGGGTCGGCATCTCGGCCGGGAAAGCCGGCGCGACCGCCGACGCGACGTCCAGAAAGTCGGACATCGAATCGGAGATGGCAGCGTGCCACAGTCCCTCGTCATCGGTCTTCAATGACCGCAGAGCCTGATACAGACGCTGGTCCTCCGGTGCATAGCTCGCGCCGAAGTCCGGCCGCTCCGGCGGGACCACGGTGGCCTGCCGTGCAGCTCCCCGTGCGATCAGCGGGATGGTGTTCCCGACTTCTGCGCCGACATACAGATCCGGGCCACCCGCCAGACGTTCGTCGAGCCAGCGCCCGATCCAACCTGTCGTCGGGATTCCGCTCGGCTGTGCCGACATCCAGTAGGCCATTGACGTGAAGTGCGAGAGGTCGGGCGAGGGATAGCCGATCCCGTCGACCACGGCAACTTGTCCGCGATCCCACATCGACTTCACCGTCGTGAGCGCTGGATTGAGCCCGACATCACTGTTGAGAGGCAGCACAGAACTCGGCCCGATGGCGAGACCCCGGTGCTGGTCGTAGTAGTGGCCATCGCCGTAGGGCACCACGGTGTTGAGCCCGTCATTGCCGCCGAAACAGCAGAGCGCGACGAGAATCCCCTCGTCTGCTCCCACCGGGCCGGCGGCCCACGCCGAGGGATCATGTCCGCCGAACGCGCGCTCGAGCAGTGACGAGCCCGGACCGCCGAGAAGCCCGGCACCCACGCCCAACCCGACGAGTTGGAGGAAGCGTCGTCGGTCGAGTTCCAGGCGGTCGGGACGAGGCACCGAGTGCAGGAGTCCAGACGCTTCATGCGTGGAGATGTCTCTGTCGATCATGAGCCGGTTCCTCTCATGCCAACTGCAGTTCGGGCAACATGAGCACCAACATGATCAAGGGAATCCGATCCGACCACCGGCACGATCGTGCGAAGTCGTCCAGCACCGCCCGGGAGTGCGCCTTCGGCGTCACTCGCAGACGCGCCAACAGAAGATCGACGAACTGCTCGGGTGCGCCGTCGAGCGACTCGGCCTCAGCTCTCGAGATCGTTCCGCCACCGAGATGGATCAACCCGTCACCCGCCCAAAATCCGAGCATCGTGTTCCACATGAAGAACCGCGCCGCGAGGGCTCGGTAACCGAGAGCACTCGAGTTGACGAAGAACCCGTTGGATTTCCAACCACTGACGTCAGGCGGGAACAGCGGCCGTTGCCCCATCCCGTCCATCCACCAGAGTGGCAGCACTCCGCTCGCCCGCAAGCCGGTGTGGTAGTGGAAGGCGACCATCAGGCTCGTCGGTGAACGGACGAGACCTTGCTTGACGTCAGCGGCGTAGAACTCCGGGCGGAGCAACATGCTCCGAAGCCAGGGCCGGACTTCGAAGTCAGCGGCGAGTGCATCGTTTCGCATCGCCGAGAGCACCGCTGCGGGAATATCGGTGCCGGCGAAGAAGCGCCAAAGCTTTCGAGACAGGAATTCGGCTGCCACGTGCCTTGTCGGTCTCCCAGCGTTCGGACCCGACGGAATCGTTCCTTGCCCGAGGACGACATCGATCGTCTCGTTGCCGTGCAGCGTCCAGTCCGCTCCGAGATTGATCGTTCGGCCGAGCAGGGACTTGGGTGAGGGGTCGTGGAGATCGGCACGCCATTGGTACAGCCCGGACGACCAATCCTGGGTGTGGCCTGTCCACGCTCGGGCGCACGCGATCACGTCGTCCTCGGAATAGTTGCCGACCCCGAGCAGGAAGAGTTCCATCAGCTCACGCCCGAAATTCTGATTCGGCGCGTCCTTGTAGTTGAGGTCGTTGTCGAGATACCTCAACATCGCGGTCTGGGTCGACACCGTCTTGATCAAGGTTCGGGCGTTGCCGATCCCGTACGACCGGAAGGTGTCGATCTGCTGGCGCATCGGTTCGAACCGCTCGATCTTGCTGAAGCTGCTGCACAGGTGGCCGTGCCAGAAGAACGCCAGCATCTCCTGGAGCGGTCGCGGCGAGTCGAACGCCATCCGATCGATCCAGAAGTACGTCAGGTCCTCCATCCGCGCCCAGTCGGTGGACTTCGACGTCACGACTGACGGAGCCGTCGTGTCGAACGCCATGACGTCGTCGATCGCCGCCGCGAGCGACGGCTTGGACATCAGTTCTGCGACTCGGTTCGGGCGCGCCACGAACTCCGTTCGCCGCAGTAGGTGTTCGATATCGGACTGTGAAGGCACGATGCTCTCCGAGGGGAGGGTCCCTGGTCTGTATCGTCGGCCGCCCGACCTGACTTGAGCAGGGTACCGGAGCCGCCCGGCCGCGTTCGCTCAGGCCGACCGGACGCGGTCCAACCAGCCGGCGAGGATCGCGACTGCTCTGGGATCGTGGCGGAGTCGGTGGCCGGCGCCGGCCAGCAGGCTCAGTTCGGCCTCGCCGTGGGACTGGGCGATCTCACGGGCGTCGGTGGTGGGCACGCTCTCGTCGTCCTCGCCGTGCATCACCAACAGCGGCCGTGGGGCGAAGCGAGACGCCGCCGCCGTGGGGCGGAAACGTCGGAAGGCACGCGACCACTCGTCCATCGAGCGCGGGTAGCCGGGTGTGCGCACGGCACCGATCTCGCGGGCGTGGTCCAGGAATCGTCTCGGATGATCTGCCCAGTCGTCGAAGTCGGCGCGGGCCGACAGCAGCCCGATCGCGTGCACCCGCGGGTCATCGGCTCCGACACAGACAGCGATCGATCCACCCGTGTTGGTGCCCACCAGCACCACCCGACTCACGCCCTCGGTGCGGATCAGGTGGTCGATCGCCGCCCGCAGGTCGTCGATCCAGCCCTGCAGCGAGAAGTCACCGGTGCTCGTGCCACAGCCTCGGAACGTGAACGTCATCGCCACGTACCCGACGTCGTAGGCGAGCCGGTCGACCAACTGGGGGAAGGTGCCGCCTGATCGACGGGCGTCGATCGGGCCGATCGGGAAGCCGTGACACAGGATCAACCCAGGCGGATCGGGCTCGGCGGTGCCCATTGCCGGGCGTTGGATGTGACACGCCAGCGTGTTGGTGCCGCTGGTGAAGGTGCTGTCCAAATCGACCCGATCGTGTTCAGGCCCGCGGCTTGCGGTGGATCCGCCGCGAACCCGGCTTGGCCAGCGTGTACCCACGGTTACGTGCCTCGACGAGCGTGTCGGGGCCGAACTGGATCCCGACGCCGGCGTCGGCGATCTCGTTGATCAACGCCGCGTCCTCCCAGGTGTCGAGGTCGTACACGAGCTGTGTGCGCTTGTCACCGAGGAAGCGTGCGTGCTCGAAGCGGGACGGGCGATGCATGCGACCACATTACCCCGGCGCGGTCGACGGCGACCGCTGCTCGTGCCGGAGACGCGGAACGAGGGAGTGCCGCTGCACTCCCTCGTTCGCCATCGATTGTCTGATGTGACTGTTTGGGACCGAACACAACACGTATTCACCGATGGGACGAGCTCCGGCAGCGTGTTCGGCGGGGGTTGGCGAATATTCGCCAGGCCGTCCAGCCTGTTGACGAGTCAACGATTGGCCTAGCGGCCAACCACCTCCAGGGTCCCGAAAGAACTGTCTGACATTGTGTGGACCACCTCCTCTCTCTGGTGAGGACAAGCTAAGCACACGCCAAACCCCCGCGTCACCGCAGGTTTCGAGAACGTTGTGTTACAGCAGGTCGTCGAGCGGGGCCTCGGGGCCGACGGCGCCGATCGCTGCGAAGTACGCCAGATGGGCGTCGACCACGTTGACGGCATCGACGTCGTCGAGCAACTCGACACCGGCCAGGTCGGCGACGCCCAGCAGATGGGCGACCAGGGCATCCTCTCGGACCACGACCTGATCGTTGATGGTCTGGCGCGCGTCGACGGCCTTGTCGGGTTGCAGGCCGTGTTCGTGGAGCCAGTTGACGTGGGCGACGAGCAACGTCTCGACCTCGGAGGGGGTGAGCCGTGCCTGGCTGGCCTCCGGAAGGTGATCGGCCACGAAGTCGACCGCTTCGTCGAGTTGGTACACGGCGCGCGGTGCGACTGCGTCGAGACGGTGTGCCTCGCGCCCGATCGTGCCTGCGGCGATCGCAAACACCAGTACAGCTGCCACCACGGCGAAGACGATCACGGTGCCGTTCATCGGCACCGAGCCTACGCCGGTCGGGTCAGATGCCGATCCGCTGAGCCAGCAGCTCGCGGTGGTACGTGGGATCGCCGAACAGCAGCTCGCTCGACTTGGCGCGCTTGAAGTACAGGTGCGCCGGGTGTTCCCACGTGAAGCCGATCCCGCCGTGGATCTGGATGTTCTCGGCAGTGGCGTGGAAGTACGCCTCGGAGCAGTAGGCCTTGGCGAGCGAGGCGACCGACGGCAGCTCGTCGTTCATCTCCGACGCGCACCACAGGGCGTAGTACGCCGCTGACTTGGCCGACTCGACCTCGAGCAGCATGTCGGCGCACTTGTGCTTGATGGCCTGGAACGAGCCGATCGGCCGGCCGAACTGGACTCGGTCCTTGGCGTACTGCACCGCCATCTCGAGCACGAACTGTGCGCCGCCGACCTGCTCGGCGGCCAGCCCGACCGCTGCCAGGTCGAGCACCGTCGAGAGCACGTCCCATCCACCGCCGTCGGTCCCGATCAGGGTCGCAGGCGTGTTGTCGAACTCGAGCTTGGCCTGCTTGCGGGTCTGGTCCATGGTGTTCAGCGCCGTCCGGGTCAGGCCGGCCGCGTCACCGTCGACCGAGAACAGGCTCACGCCCGCCTCGGTGCGGGCGGCCACCAGGATGAGGTTGGCGGTGTGCCCGTCGATCACGAAGCTCTTCGTGCCCGAGAGCGTGTAGCCGTCGCCGGAGGCCGTTGCGGTCATCGTGATCCCGGCCTCGTCCCACTTGCCCGACGGCTCGGTGAAGGCCAGTGTGGCGATCGTCTCGCCGCTGGCGATCCCCGGCAGGTGGGCAGCCATGGCGGCTTCGTCGCCGGAGTGGATCAGCGTGTTGGCGGCCAACACGACCGACGAGAAGAACGGCGCGCACAGCAGCGCCCGACCCATCTCTTCGAGCACGATCCCGAGCTCGACGTAGCCGAAGCCCGAGCCGCCGTACTGCTCGGGGATGTGCAGCCCCTGCAGGCCCATCTGCTCGGCCATCTGGTTCCACACGGCAGCGTCGTAGCCCGCCTCCGTCTCCATCTGCTCGCGCACGGCCGCTTCGGAGCTCTTGGACTCCAGGAAGGCGCGGATCGTTGAGCGCAGTTCGTCTTGTTCCTCGGTGAAAGCGAAGTTCATGGAACACAGTGTGGAGCCGCCACCAGTTGCTCGCAAGTCGTAAGGTGTACACACATGTACACAACCGGGATTCGAGAACGTGCGCGCCACGCTCGCCGAGGCGGTCCGACGCGCCGAAGCCGGCCAACGCACCGTCGTGACCGCCCACGGGCGACCCGTGGCGCAGATTGCGCCACTCGACGAGGCGGCGCCCGACATCGACCGACTCGTCGCCGCTGCGGCGCTGATCGCTCCCCGGCGCACCGGCGAGTGGCGTGCCCCGGCACCCGTGTCGATCTGGGCCGGAACCCGCATCGACCGCGCCCTGCGAGAGCTGCGCGGATGACCCTCGCACTGGACACGAGCGCCCTGCTGGCGTTGGCCGTCGACGGGCCGCAACGTGCGGTCGTGCTCGAAGCGATGCAGACCGACCGCGTGTGGTGCGCCTCGGCGATGGCGCTGACCGAGGCGCTCCCCGCAATCGACCGGCTCACCGATGAACCGATCCTGCGAGCCGACCTCGAAGACGCGATCAGGCTGGCGTGGGACCACCTCTACGTCGTGCCGGTCGATCAACGCTGCCTCGACCGGGCCGCCAGCCTCTCACGGCTGCAACCGGTCAGGCTCACCGACGCGATCCACCTCGCCGCCGCAGAACGCCTGCCTCCGCCCGTGCGGTTCGTCACATTCGACGCGACGCAGATTCCGGTCGCCCTGAGTCTCGCCTTCGACGTGGTCTCGACGATGTGAGAAGGAGACCGATCTGATCAAGCACGTCGATCGAGTTCGGCCAGGGTCTCGTCGCTGATGTGATCCCAGTGAACAAGTGTGATCGGGTCGTAGGTGCCGCGCTCGATCGCAGGTAAGGACTCCCATACACGATCGATTGCAGACACCGCGAGGTCTCAGCGGCTGCATCCGGATCCCACGCCAGCCCGATGTGTGCCGCAAGCTGTCGAATCGCCTCCAACGGACGCTCCGTCAGTTCCTCGTAGGTCTGTTCGAACGCGCCGAGCTCCGTCCAACGCCGGGTGTTGGCTTCGTTCTCGCGCCAGTAGATGCTCGATTCCAGTTCCGCCTCGGCGAGTCCGAACTTGCGCATCATCGATCGCCGCTGGCTTGGGAGGTCGCGAACGCTCGTGATGGGTGTCGCCCTTCCGTCCAACACCAGGTCGGCCCAGCGGGTCGGCGTCGCGAATCGGCCGAAACCATCCACCGCATGGTGACTCTTGGCGACGCCGACGAAGTCCGCACTCGATCCGTGCTCTGCAAGCATGGCGTCGACTCCATCGGGGTCGATGGAGCCGAGGCGGCGTCCGACACCCAACTGCTCAACGTAGGTGCCACACAGGTTGTACTGCAACGTCGAGCCAGTTCGATATCCCCCTGCAGCAATGATGAATCGAGCCGATTGGTGCACACAGAGATCGTAGGATGTCTCGCGGCCGGTCCGCCATGCGACACTGGTCGTATGCCTGCTCCTGCGACCACGCTGCACTGGACGAACGCCGACGTCGAGGTTCACCGCGTCGTCGTCGGGCCGTACGACAACAACGTGTTCGTGGTCCGCTGCCGGCGCTCCGGCGACTCGGTCCTGATCGACGCCGCCAACGAGCACGAACTGCTGCTGGAACTGTGTCGGTCGCTCGGCGTGCGCCGAGTGCTCGAGACGCACGGCCACTGGGACCACATCGGGGCCGTCACCCAGGTCCGTGAGGCCGGCTACGAGGTCGGAGTCACCGCCGCCGACGCGCCGATGCTCAAGGACGTCGGGTATGACGTGCTGCTCGACGACGCTGAGGTGATCGAAGTCGGCCGGCTCCGCATGAACGCCATCCACAACCCCGGCCACACACCGGGCTCGATCTCGTTCGAGTTGGTCGGCACGCCGCTGCTGTTCACGGGGGACACGCTGTTCCCCGGCGGGCCGGGGAACACAAAATTCGAGGGCGGCTCGTTCGCCACGATCATCGACTCGATCGACAACCGGCTGTTCACGTTCCCCGCCGACACGATCGTGCTGCCCGGCCACGGCGTCGACACCACGATCGGACGCGAGCGCCCGCATCTCCAGGAGTGGGTCGACCGCGGCTGGTAAGCAGGTCGGGCCGGGCTCGGCGCCGGTCAGCCGGTGCCGACCGTCTGGATCTCGTACACGTCGTACGGGAAGCTGGTCGTCGTGGAGAGGTCGGGGTCGCGTCCCGACCGACCGTTCGACAGCTCCCAATCGACCCTCCAACGACTCGTCACGGTCACCGTGATGTCAGACGTGACATCGGAGTACTGCGTGTACACGTATCCGCACGGCCCAGGTTCCACCGACGGCGTGGCCGGATCGGGGATCGGAGTACCGGCACCGACACACACCACCGGCGCATCACCATTGCCCGGATCGAACGACGTCGACTCCAACGTGGCAGTGCGACGCGCCCACACCCGATCGTTGAACCCCGCCCACGCCTCGTACGGCCCAGCCTCCGCCACCGCAAACCAGATCCCGAAGTTGACCGGCACGCCCGCCTGCGGCAGCGGCGACACGATCGGCTCCGGCGCCCCGATCGTCGCCGTCACCGTCTTGGTGCGATCCAACAGCACGATCGGATCGGGATCACGCACGGTCTGCCAGTCGACTGCGCCACGCGCCGGTTCGCCGTCGAGACGAACGTGCCCTTCATCGCATTTCCACGTGCGCTTGTACTCGAAGGCGCCCGTGTCCGAGTTGTACCGGTGCAGCACATTGCCTTCCGAGTAGTACTCGACGGTGACCTCGACGCGATGGAACGTCAGCACCGTCGTGATCATGGCGTTGATGTCTTCGAGCACGTTGAAGACCTCGGCCAACTGGACACTCGCCCCGAACTTGACCCATCCGCACTCGGCGTCAGGGGGCGGCGGCGAGGTCGGCGCCCCACCCGATTCCGAGACCGTGCTCGACACCGACGAGCCCTGCGACGTATCACCTCGGCGAGTCGACGTTGGGCGCCGAAACTGGACCGATGCTGCAGCAACGCGGCCGCCAAGTGATCCCACCGGTCACTCGTCGCACACGATCGACCCCTCGAACTCTGTCCAATCGACGATGTCGGTGACCAACATCCGCGTCCGTCTCGCTCGCACCAGCACATAGCGGTCGAGACTGTTTGCAGTCACAGAATCGTCGACGACTCGGTCGGTCTCGTCGGGTTGCCGCGATCTCGACGAGAGTACTTGGAGTTCAACCAGCACGCCTCGATCGTTGCGTACCGCTTCAGCTTGCGTCCGAGGGAAACAGACTGGCCGGTTGCAACGAAGCGATGATGTGCCGGAAGCGGCGAACCGTCACTGCTCGACCGAGAACTGCGATAGCCCTCGATGATCTCTGTCGAATGCGCGCAAGAATGTCGCCGGACATCGTCGCCGCTGCAGCGGCCACAGCAGCCGGATTCGTCGGCTCGAGTTCGCGCAGCGTTGTCCAAGCTCAAAGCTCTCCCTCACCGCTTCGATCACTGCTCGCTCGTCGTCGGTGAGATCGGCCGGGAGCGGTTCGGTCGTCACGGGTGGCAACGTGAGCGGGATCGTCGCCACCGAACCGGGCGTCGATGCCGGAACCGTCGTCTCGTTCGCCGGATCGGACACGATCGGTGCCGATGTGGCGAGTGTCGTCGACACGACGGTGGAACCGACCGAGTCGGTCACGGCAACCGTCGTCGGGACCGGCAGCGTCGTCGACGGTGCCGGGTCGTCGCCGGAGCAGCCGACGACACCAGCCGCCATCACCAGAACCGGCGCTGCACGCCAGCGAATCCGCATCCCCCGATCGTACCGAAGCGGTCTCGTCAGGCCGACGGGGACCGCTCCCCGTCGGGCGCTGTCAGCGGGCGGGGTGGTCGAGGTCGCGCCGGCGGTCACGCACTCGCGCCTCGGCCAGCAGTCGTCGTGACGCCGCTTGCAGGTCGGCCAGGAATCCGACCATCCAAATCTGCACGGCCACGATCACCAGGACGCTGCCGATCACCAGGCTCGGCACCCTGGCCCGATACTCGTCGTCGACGAACCAGTGCAGGATCCCCCACCGCGCCAGCAACCCGATACCGACGACAAACGGCACGAGGCCGACCCGGAAGAAGAAGCGGAACGGGTAGTACAGCGCGTAGCTGCGCACGATCGTCTGGGTCGACCGTCGCAGGTACTGGAACATGCTCTTGGCCAGCCGCGAGGGGCGCGTCTGCGGGTTGACCCGGATCGGCACCGCCGACACCGCCAGCCCCTCGGAGCGGGCCTGCATCAGCGTCTCCATCGTGTAGCTGAAACGGCCGAACACCTGGAGCCGCAGCGCCGCCTCGCGCGACATCGCCCGGAACCCGCTCGGGGCGTCGCGCACGTCGGTGCCCGAGAACGTGCGGACCACGAACGAGCCGACCCGCTGCAAGCGCTTCTTGAGCGGCGAGAAGTGCTCGATCTGTTCGATCGGCCGTTCGCCGACCACGATGTCGGCGTCACCCGACAGCACCGGCTGCACGAGGTCAGCGATGCACGAGGCGTCGTACTGGTTGTCGGCGTCGGTGTTCACCACCACGTCGGCCCCGGCCTTGAGTGCCGCGTCGAGCCCGGTCATGAACGCCGCTGCGAGACCACGGTTGCGGGGGTGACGAACCACATGGTCCACGCCGAGGGCGCGGGCCACCTCGACGGTGCGGTCCGACGAGCCGTCGTCGATCACGAGCCACTCGACCACGTCGACCCCGGGAACGGACCGAGGCAGATCGGCCAGCGTCGCCGGCAACGTCTGCTCCTCGTTGAAGCACGGGATCTGGATGACGAGCTTGACGGGCATGCGATCCACGAGCATACGGAACCGTCAGCCGCCCAGACCGCGAGCGTCCTGTTTGAGCGCCAGGTCGACGGTCAGCGCGCCGGCGAAGATCAGCGACCGGAGCGGGTCGGCGACGCTCTGGTTGACACGCACGATGTAGGTGTCGGCGTTGGTGAACAGCGTGCGCGCCATGCCCTCCCAGGTCTTGGTGACGCGTGCCAGTTCGAAACCCGGACGGCGTCTCGATCCGGAAGTCCCACGCCCGCCAGTTCTCGGCTCGCAGCACGCCGACCTGCTCGCCGTTGCTGCGTGAACATGCCGAAGTCGATCTTGCCGAACACATTGCGCTGCACGATCCGCCCGACGAACCGGTCGTCGCCGTCGAACACCTCGACGCGGCTCTTGAACAGCTTGGCGGGTCGGGTCACGCGCAGCACCAGTCGATCGTCGGCGTCGGTGATGTCGAAGTGGTGCGTGAAGAACTGGTCCCAGGGGCCGATGATCCTGATCAACCGTTTGAACCGCCCCTGCCCGATCTGGTGGACGTGGCCGAGTTTGGCGCCGGTCGACGAGAACACCTCGTACTCGCCGACCACCTCGATCAACTTGGATCGCTGGTTGACGGCGAACAACGAGGCGCCCAGCAGGGTGCCGTCCTCGACGAACGCCGGCGGCGCGGCGCCCGACCCGGCGAACTGGCGGACCAGCATCTCCGGTGTGTACTCCCCGACTCCCGCAGCACGCGCTCGGCGCCGACCCAGCAGACGCCACCCGATGATCAACGCCAGGAATCCGACGACGCCCAGGACCGCTCCGATCACCCCGAACTGGCGACCGGCGATCTCGCGCAGCAACCGAAGCACGACCAAACCGGCGCCCACGATCCACACCTGCGGGCGCCGCGGCTTGGAACGCGTCGGGCTCGGCGCCGGAGATGGCGGCGGCAGCGGAACGAGGTCCGACGGTGAGCGTGACGGGTCGAAATCGGACACAGGCGCGGCACGCTATCTGCATCACCGGATACGGTCGGGGCGGTGAGCACCGAAGCAGGTCAGCATCAGCCCGGAAACGTGGCGGGCAACAACTACGACAAGTACGCCTCGACCAACCCGATCGAGCAGCGCATGATGACCGGCTTCTTCGACGCCTTCGACCGGATGCTCGCCGGTCTCGACCCGGCGGTCGTGGTCGAGGTCGGCGCCGGGGAGGGCCGGGTCACGGAGCGGCTCGTCGAACGCTTCCCGAACGCCACCGTGGTGGGCCTCGACCTGCCGTCGACCGACCTCGCCGACGAGTGGGATTCGATCAACGTGCCGATGCTGTTCGGCGATGCGACGCGCATGCCGTTCACGGACCAGAGCGTGGACCTGGTCGTCTGCCTCGAGGTGCTCGAGCACATTCCCGACCCGTCCCGAGCGCTGGCCGACATCGCCCGCGTGTGCCGCGGCACGGCCGTGCTCTCGGTGCCGCGTGAGCCGATCTGGCGAGCTGGCAACATGGCACGCGGGCGCTACCTGCGGCAGCTCGGCAACACGCCGGGCCATCTGAACCATTGGTCGGCGCACCGCTTCCAGCAGTTCGTGTCCGCTCGATTCCAGGTGCAGGATTCGGCACGACCGTTGCCCTGGACGATGCTCCGCGCCACCCCGAACCGTGCCTGATAGGTGTGTCAGCACAAACGACGTAGTTCGTCGTTTGTGCTGACACGGTCGGGTCAGGTGGCGAAGCCGCTCGGTGTGCCGGTGAGCACGTAGTTCTGCACGGCATCGATGATCGCCCGGACCTGGGCGATGTCGGGGTGGCCCGGTTCGATCAGCGGCGGAGCGAGCCCGATCGACTCCCCGATCGATGTGTTGTCGCCGAGCCGGTCGAGCAGGGTGCTGAACTCGCCACCCGACAGCGAGGTGCGCATCGAGTCGTCGAGCGCACCGGTGACGTTTCCGAACCCGGCCAACGCCTCGCCCGCCGAGATCTGCGACCCGAGCGCCGCCAGCAGTTGTCGCTGGCGTCCCATGCGCTGGTAGTCGGAGTCGGCGGAGCGCGACCGTGCATAGGCGATCGCCATCGCCCCGTCCATCTCGACTCGGCCCGGTCCGATCGACGACGGCAGCTCACGTTCACCGGGCAGGCTGGGTGGCAACGGCACCGATTCCGACAGGTCGAGCGTCACGCCCCCGACGGCGTCGATGATCTGCGTGAAGCCCTGCATGTTCACGAGCGCGAAGTCGTCGATCTCGACGTCCAGGGTGTATCCGATCCCTTCCGACAACGCCACCGGCTGTGCCTGCCTGCCCGAAGCGCCGTAGTGCGACATCAAGTCCTCGTCACCGGTCACATACGTGAAGACCGCGTTCGAGAGACCGTCGTACTCGTCGAAACCGTCGGGGAAGCGGTCCCCGAGTGGCGTGCCAGGCGGGAACAACAGTCCCCGGAAGTTCCGCGGGATCGACACCAACGCGGTGCGACCGCTCGCCTCGTGCACGCTGACGAGGATCATCGTGTCGGTGCGCATCCCCCACCGGCCGGGGCCGGCGTCGCCGCCGAGCAGCAGCACGTTGGTGATCGCGTTCGGATCGATGGCGTCGTTCGCCGGCACGTACAGCGCCGGCCCGCCCCCGGCCCCGAACACGCTGGCGACCGCCGTGCGGGCCTGGTTGGCGCGCACGCCGAGGAACAGCACTGGCGCCGCCATCACGAGCACGATCAACGTGGCGAGCGCGGTGCGCACGCCATTGCCACGGGCGTGTCGGAATGCGTGCGAGACCTCGGCGACGGCGAGCAGCCGGGCGATCACCACCGCCGCACCGATCCCGATCGTCGCCCAGAGGAAGCGCGGCGAGAGTGCCAGGCCGATCAGGTCGGCGCGCCGCGACAACACCCAGCCGGCGAACACGATCGGAGCTGCGACCCCGATCACGAACAGCAGCAGCCCGAGTGCCGGAATGCGTTTGATCGTCGGCAGCCCGGGGACCACGATCGAACCGAACATCGCTGCCGCACCCGTGCCCTTCGGGTCGCCGGCGCTGGGCCGCGAAGCGCCGTCTTGGAACCGGTGGAGGCGGTCGAAGGAACGCGTCGATGAGTCGGAGCCAGGCATGGTGGGCGGAACTCTATGGTCGATGTGGTTCAGTGTTCGGTCGCGGTCGGAGACGTGTGGCACATCTCGTCAATACCCACTTGGCACACCGTCAACCAGCGCCACCTGTACCTTGCCGACGATCTTGGCCATCTCGTCGTAGTTCGGGTTACTGGGCTTGACCAGCGGTGGCACGAGGCCCATCGACTCCACGATCGCCGTTTCGCCCCCGAGCAACGCCAGCAGGTTGGTGAACTCGTCCGTGGTGAGCGACGTGCGCAGGTTGTCTCCGAGCGCCGAGGTGACCGCGCTGTAGCCGGCCAGCGCGTCCCCGATCGACACATCGCGGGCGAGTGCTCCGAGCACGTCGCGCTGCCGTCGAGCACGCTGGTAGTCGGTGTCGGCCTTGCGGCTGCGCACATAGGCGAGCGCCAACGTGCCGTCCATGTATTGGGTGCCGGCGGTGATTGTGGGCGGCACGGTGTGGAGCGCGTTGGGCGGGTTGCCCGGCGTGGGCACGGTCTTGCGCACGTCGACCGTGACGCCGCCCAGCGCGTCGATCACCCGGACGAAGCCCGCCATGTCGATCAACACGTAGTCGTCGATCGTGATGTCGAGCGAGTACCCGACCCCCTGAGCGATGGCGACCGCTCCCGGCCGGAGATTCTCGACGCTGTAGGCGTCGCGCAGCGATTGATTCGACGACACCCGCGGATACACGGCGTTGGCGATGTCGTCGAAGCCGTACGGGTAGCGCCCTTCCATCGCCGATCCGGGAGGGAACAGCAGAGCGCTCGAGGTTGCGCGGCACCGAGATCAGCGCCGCCCTGACCGCTGGGCCGATGGATCGACACCAGGATCATCGAGTCGGTGCGCAGCCCGCTCCGCCCCGGACCGGCGTCGCCGCCGAGCAGGAGGATCGTGCTGACGTCGGCCAACCTGGCCGGATCGACGCCGGAATCGGGGCGTGCAGGTTTGGAACGGGGCGCCGCTGTCGTGGTGGCGGCGATCACCGGGTCGTCGATCGGCGGCGTGCGCGGTTCGGCCACGGACGATGCAGTCGGCGACGTCGAGGCGACCGATTCGGACCGAGTAGTCGTAACCGTGGGTCGTGTGTCCAGCGGTTCGGCTGCGTCGAAGATGGGTCCGGCATTGCCGGGTTGGAACGCTCGTCCGATGTCGTGCCGCGGACTCCACCACCGACCCGGCGACGACCACCGTCGGGAGGCCGACCGCCACCAGGACAGCCGTCGCCACGAGCGCACGAGCACCGAATCCGGAACGCCTGCGGTCGCTCGCCAGCACCTCGCCGACAGCCGCCACTCGGGCGACCAGCATGACGATCAAGGCCACGAGTGCACGACCGAGGAAGCCCCGGTCGAGGCCGAGCGCCACCCAACTGTGGTGGCGGATCACGTCGACGACCAACCAGATCAGTGGCCCCAGCACGCCGAGCACCAGCAGGCCGACCCCGAGCGGTCGGTTGCGCCGCAGGGTCGGAAGCCCGGGCGCCAACGCCGACACCACGATCTCGCGGCTCTCAGCCCATCCAACACCCGCACGTGACATCGGGCGACACGATAGGGCTTGCCCCGGTGCCGAACCGGCCACGCATTTCTCCTACGGCGGCAGTGTTAATGCAGGGGACGATCGCGTAGGCTGGCTGCATGGCAGAACCCACCAGCGCCGAACTGTTCCGGGTTGCCGATCTGCATGCCCGCCCTGCGGTCGAGCAGGGCGCGACACCGCTGCCCGACATCCTCCGCGGGCTCGACCTCGTGGTCCGCGAGGGCGAGGTGCACGCCATCATGGGACCCAACGGGTCCGGCAAGAGCACGCTCGGCAACACACTGCTCGGTTCGCCCGAATACGAGGTCACCGGTGGCTCGATCACGTTCCGGGGCGACGACGTCACCGACTGGCCCGTCGACGAGCGCGCCAAGGCCGGCATGTTCCTCGCCTTCCAGTACCCACAGGAGATCCCCGGCGTCTCGGTGATCCAGTTCCTGCGCCAGGCGCTGTCGGCACGCAAGGGCATCGACCTGTCGGTGCTCGAGCTGCGGCTCGCCACGATGGACTGGATGAAGCGGCTCGACATGGACTCGTCGTTCGTCGACCGGTACTTGAACGAGGGCTTCTCGGGCGGCGAGAAGAAGCGCAACGAGATCATGCAGATGGCGATCCTGGAACCGCATCTGGCGATCCTCGACGAGACCGACTCGGGGCTCGACATCGACGCCTTGCGAGTGGTCGCCAAGGGAATTCGCGAAGTGCGCGAGCACCGACCCACGATGGGCGTCGTGATGATCACGCACTACCAGCGCCTGCTCGACGAGGTCCGCCCGGACCACATCCACATCCTCGTGGGTGGCCGGATCGTGCAGAGCGGCGGGATGGAACTGGCGGAGCAACTGGAACGCGAGGGTTACGAGTCCTTCGCGCCGGCGCGGTGGCCTGAGGCCCGCCGTGACCGTCGACTGGGCCTCCGTTCGCAACGACTTCCCGATCCTGCAGCGCGAGATCGACGGCGCCCCGATCGTCTATCTCGACTCCGGCAACACCTCCCAGAAGCCGGTCCAGGTGATCGATGCGATGGACGAGTTCCAACGCACGTCCTACGGCCCGATCAACCGCAGCGCGTACCGGCTCGCCGGTGAGGCCACCGAACGGTTCGAGGCGGCCAGGTCGAAGGTGGCGCGCTTCGTCAACGCGCCGAGCGACACCGAGATCTTGTTCACCAAGAACGCCACCGAGGCGCTCAACCTGATCGCATCGTCGTGGGGTGGGGCCAACCTCTCGGCCGGCGACACCGTGCTGCTCACCCACATGGAACACCACGCCAACATCGTGCCGTGGCAGATGTTGGCGGCATCGCGCGGCATCCAGCTGCGATGGGTTCCGCTCACCGCCGACGGGCAACTCGACCTGGCGGATCTGGACCGGTTGCTGGATGGCGTGAAGGCGTTCTCGTTCACCGCCATGAGCAACGTGCTCGGCACGATCACGCCCGTCGCCGAACTGTGCAGGCGTGCACATTCGGCGGGGGCCGTGGCGATCGTCGATGCCTGCCAGTTCGTGCCGCACAACGTGACCGACGTGCAGGCGTGGGACGCCGACTTCATTGCGTTCTCGAGCCACAAGATGTGCGGGCCGTCCGGGATCGGCGCCGTGTGGGGCCGCTCCGAGCTGCTCGACGCGATGCCCCCGTTCATCGGCGGCGGGAACATGATCGCCGACGTCCGGCTGGACGGGTTCACCTGCGCCCCCGTACCGGCCAAGTTCGAGGCCGGAACGCCGCCGATCACCGAGGCGATCGGCTTCGGCGCGGCGGTCGACTATCTCACGGTGATCGGCATGACCGAGGTGCGCCGCCACGAGATGGAGCTGACCCGGTACGCGCTCGACTCGCTCACCCAGCGGTTCGGCGACGACATCACCATCCACGGCCCCGACAACGTCGAGGTGCGGGGCGGGGTGCTCAGCTTTGCGTTCCGCGGCATCCACCCGCACGACATCAGCCAGGTGCTCGACCAACACAACGTCTGTGTCCGTGCCGGACACCACTGCGCCAAGCCGCTGATGCGGATGCTCGGGGTCAACGCCACCGCCCGCGCCAGCCTCTACCTCTACAACGATCGATCCGACGTCGACGCGCTGGCCGATGCGCTCGACGGTGCCAGCGATATCTTCGGCTTCTAACGGCCCACCCGGGAGACGACACGCCATGCCAGGACTCGAAGACCTCTACCGCGAGATCATCCTCGACCACTACCGCACACCCCGCAACCGGGGCGAGCTGGCGGTCCCGCCAGCCCAACACGCCGAGGGGCACAACCCGTTGTGCGGCGACGAGATCACCGTCTACCTCCAACTCGACGGCGACAACCGGACCGGAACCGTCAGCGACGTGAAGGTCAGCGGCCAGGGCTGCTCGATCTCGCAGTCGTCGGCCTCGATGATGAGCCAGGCCGTCAAGGGCAAGACGGTGCCCGAAGTGCGAGCCCTGGTCCGCAAGTTCAAGGGCATGATGTCGATCGACGTCGACGACGGCTCCCCCGACATCGACGTGCCGCTGGGCGACCTCGAAGCGCTGCAGGGCGTGGTCAAGTTCCCGGTCCGGATCAAGTGCGCCACCCTGGCGTGGAACACACTGGCTCAGGCGCTCGACCACCCGGCCGATGCCTGACGAACTGAGCGAGGCACGCGCCCGCGCCGGCAGCGCCATCCGCGACATCGGGCACGCCTTCATCGGGCGCCACGCCTCGCTCGATCAGATCGAACGCCTGGCGGACCAACTCGAGGCGCTGAGCGCCGAGTTCTGGCCGGCCGAGGAACGCGTTCGCACGCCGACCGCCGACGACACCGAGCGCCGCCAACACCCGCAAGGCGCGTTCGAGACGAACTTCGACGATCGGCCCATCTCGGGGCGCTCGTCACCGTGGGGACTCGACGCCGAGTTCCATCGCCACGGCGACGAGATCGAGGCGCTCGTCACACTGCGTGCCGCCCACGAGGGAGCCCCGGGCCGTTGCCATGGCGGGATCGTGGCAGCGTTGTTCGACGACGTGTTCGGCTACGTGCTCGATGTGATCTCGCAACCGGCGTTCACCGGCGAGCTGACCGTGCGATATCCAGGCACCCACGCCGCTCCACCGTCGGCTCGCGTGCCGAGCCCGTTTCGACGAACGTCAGGGCCGCAAGATCCTGATCAGCGGCACGCTGACCGACATCGAGTCGGGCACGGTGGTGGCGACGTCGCGCTCGATCTTCATCGCCGTCGACCCGTCGGCGTTCGGACGCCAGACCGCCGAACGACCGGCACCCCCCGACGAAGACGCATGATCCGGTCGCGGTGATCAAGTACATCGGTTCCAAGCGCCGGCTCGTACCGGTGTTGACCGAACTGTTCGAGCGCTCGCAGGCCGCCACTGCGTTGGATCTGTTCGCCGGCACCACGCGGGTGTCGCAAGCCTTCAAAGCCGCCGGCGGGACGGTGACCGCCGTCGACACGGCGCGCTACAGCGAGGTGTTCGCTCGAACGTGGGTCGAGACCGATGCCGATCAGGTGGATCGGGTCGCGGTGGCGGAAGCGCTCGCCGACCTCGACGCGCTCCCCGGTCGGGCCGGGTACGTGACCCAGACCTTCTGTGTGGAGTCGCGGTTCTTCCAACCCCACAACGGTGAACGGATCGACGCCATCCGCGACGCGATCGCCGAGCGGTACGCCGGCTCGTGGCTGGAACCGATCCTGCTCACGAGCCTGCTGCTGGCAGCCGACCGCGTCGACTCCACGACCGGGCTGCAGATGGCCTACGTCAAGCAATGGGCGCCACGATCGGCCAAGACGATGACGTTGCAGGTGCCGTCGTTCCTGCCGGGTACGGGAGTCGCGGTACGCGGTGACGCGGCCGAGTTGGCCGGCGTGCTGGGCAGCTTCGACCTGGCGTATCTCGACCCGCCCTACAACCAGCACCGGTACTTCACGAACTACCACGTGTGGGAAACGCTCGTGGCCTGGGACCGGCCCGAGCACTACGGCGTGGCGTGCAAGCGAGTGGACGCCCGGGATGATCACACCAAGAGCGTGTTCAACGGCAAACGAACGATGCCAGGCGCGTTGGCGGCCACGATCGCCGCCGTCGACGCCGAAGTGGTGGTGGTGTCGTACAACGACGAGTCGTGGGTGACGCTCGACGAGCTCCGCCAGATGTGCGCCGTCCATGGCGAAGTCGTCGCGTTGGCGTTCGATTCGCGGCGATACATCGGCGCCCAGATCGGGATCCACAGCCCGAGCGGTGACAAGGTCGGAACCGTCGGCCGCACCCGCAACCACGAGTACGTCGTGGTCGCCGGCCCACCCCGGATCGTGCGGCGGATGGCCGAACCGTTCGCCGCCGCACACACGTGACCGAACGCACACATCCGGGATCTGGCACGATGCTCCGATGGCCGAGGAGGAGGTGTTGCACGGTGGCGTCGCCAATGCAGGCGCCGTCGTTCGATCCGGCAATCACGTCCTGCGACCCTCGAACGCCCACTCGTCGTCGATCCATTCGATGCTGAGACAGGTCCGTTCAGCCGGATTCGTGGGGGCATCCGAGCCAGTGTCGATCGATCCCGATGGTCGAGAACGCCTGCGCTATGTACCGGGCGACGTACCGCTTCCGCCGTACCCGGCATGGGCGCAGAGCGATCAGGCGCTCGCTTCGGTCGCCCGCCTGATCCGAGGGTTGCACGACGCCTCGCTCGAACTCGACCTGACCGGCACGTCGTGGAGTACCGAGATGGCAGATCCGCAGGGTGGGCCGGTCATGTGCCACAACGACGTCTGCCTGGAGAACGTCGTGTTCCGGGACGGTGTCGCGGTTGCCTTGCTCGACTTCGACTTCGCTGCACCAGGTCGTCGGGAGTTCGATCTCGCCACGTTCGCACGGATGTGTGTGCCGGTCGACGACGAGGTGAGTGCGCCGAAGCTGGGCTGGGCCCCGATCAACGCGCCGGCGCGTCTTCGTCTCGTCTGCGACAGCTACGGCCTCGACGATCAAGGTCGGGCGCGCCTGCTCTCGTGCCTGTCTGAATCGATCGAACGGGGCGGCGAGTTCGTACGGCGGCGCGTCGAGGCCGGCGAAACCGCCTTCGCCGCGATGTGGAACAACATGGGCGGGCAGGAGCGATTCGATCGTCGTCGGCGCTGGTGGCACGAGCATCACCCCGACTTCGTCGCCGCTCTCGATTCGTCCACGTCGAAGTCGGTCAGCTCGCCGGCAATCTGACGCTTGAGCGAGTCATCGGCCAACGAGGCGTCGACGGCGTCGAGTTGGGCGGCTCGGTGCTGATGATGGTCCCACCCGAACCGTTCACTGGCGATCGCCAGTTCGGTCACGAGATCAGTGGCGAACCAGCCGGGATCGTCGGTGTTGAGGCACACCCTCACGCCGGCCTCCACCAGTGCCGGGAGCGGGTGATCGTCGACACGGTCGTACACCCAGAGCTTGAGGTTGCTGGTCGGGCACACCTCGAGCATCACGTCACGTGCGACGAGTTCGGCGATCAGCGTCGGATCTTCGATGCTGCGCACGCCGTGGCCGATCCGCACCGTGCCGGGCAGGGCCAACGCCTGACGCACGCTGTCGGGACCCTCGGTCTCGCCGGCATGTGGCACTGCGGGCAGCCCCAGGGCGTGGGCGCGGGCAAAGTGCTCGTGGTACGGCGCCGCCGGAAATCCCACCTCGTATCCGCCCAAGCCGATCGCCACCAGACCGTCGGGCGTCAGGCCGCTCTCGAGGTAGTCGATCGTGACAGTCTGGTGGGGCATCTCGAGATCGCGCGGGATGTCGATCACCCAGCCGATCTCCACACCCCGTCGGCCAGCACGACGACGGCCTTCGTTCAAGCCGTCGCGGTACTCCTCGGGCGACATGCCCGCCCGATCGTCGCGTTCCAGGAAGTGTGTGTAGGCGGTGGTGGTGAGTTCGACGTAGCGCACGTTCTGGGCCGCCAACGTGGCGGCGATGTCGTCGGTGATCGTGGCCAGGTCCTCGCCAGTGCGCAGCAGCGAGAGACCGAAGAAGAACTGCGCCGCGAAGGAGGGGAATCCGTCGAACGAGAACGACTCGGGGATGCCGTCGGGCCAGACCGCGCTGGGGTCCACCCGATGACGCTCGGTCAGTGCCCGCACCGTGTCGACCGACATCGAACCCTCGAGGTGGCAGTGCAGCTCGACCTTGGGCAGGGCCCTCAGCCAGTCATCCACGCTTGAGGTCCGTCACGCAGCCGCCGCTGACGCGTTGCAAATCGCCGGGCGAGAGTGGGAAGACGTCGTGCCACGTGCCGGCCGCCGCCCACACGACGTCGTGCTGCAACAGGTCCGGATCGATGAACACTCGAAGTGGGTTGGTGTGGCCGATCGGTGGCACACCGCCGATCGGGAAACCGGTCTGCTCGCGCACGATGTCGGCATCGACGCGTTGGCACTTCAACCCACCGGCGGCCAACGCCAGCTTCTGCTCGTCGAGTTGGTTGACGCCGCTGACGTAGGCCAGGACAACCTCGCCGTCGACACCGAAGATCAGACTCTTCACGATCTGGGCCACATCACAACCGATCGCAGCCGCCGCATCGGCAGCGGTCTTGGTTCCCTCGGGGAAAGTTCGTGGCACGACGTCGAGACCGAGTCGGCCGCCGGCGTCGATCACGCGCTGCACGTTGCGGTGGGTTGCTGAGTCACTCACGCCCGAGCACGGTCAGCGCGACGCTCTCCCACTCCCGTCGCCCGCTCCCACGCCCGGGCGAACCGCAGCAACGCCAGATCGCCGCCCGGCCGCCCCACGAACTGCACACCGACCGGCAGCCCGGTGGCCGAGAATCTGGCCGGCATCGAGATCGCCGGACACCCGGTCAGGGTGATGTCGGAGCAGGACCGCATCCAGTCGATGTAGGTCGGCATGGCGACGCCCTCGACCACGTGCGGCCAGTCGAGTTCGACGTCGAACGGCACGACCTGGGACACCGGGAGGGCGAGGATGTCGTACCGCTCGAAGAAGGAGCGCACCCGTTCGAGCAGCCGGGCATGGGCGACCGATGCACGCACATGGTCGGTCATCGTGCGCCGCCGCGCCTCTTCGACGTTCCAGCGCACGGTGTCCTTGAGCTGATCCTTGGCGCGGTCGTAGAACGCCCCGCACGAGATCTCGAAGTGCCACGCCCGGAGCGTCTGGAAGATCTCGCCGGCGTCACCGAGGTCAGGGCGGTCGAGGCTCACCTGGCAGCCGAGTGCGGAGAGTTCGTCGGGCACCTCGGCCAGCGCCGAGCGCACGGCGCCGTCGACGGGCAGACCGAGGTCGGGTGTCCATGCCACCCGGACGCCGAGCACGTCGACATCCAGCGCTTCGGCGAAGATCGAGCCCGGTTCGGGAAGCGACAGCGGGAGTCGCCGGTCGGGCCCCGCCAGCACCGTCATCTGGAGCGCCAGGTCGGCCACGTTGCGGGCCAGCGCACCTGCCGTGCCGAGCCCGGAGAACGGCGTGAGCGTTGGCCAGTCCGGAACCCGCCAGGACGACGGCCGCATGCCCACCACGTTGCAGAACGACGCCGGGTTGCGGAGCGATCCACCCATGTCGGACCCGTCGGCGATCGGCACCATGCCGGTCGCCAGTGCAACCGCCGCTCCCCCACTCGAGCCGCCGCACGACTTGGTGGTGTCCCACGGGTTGCGGGTGGCGCCGAACACGGGATTGAAGGTGTGCGAGCCGGCGCCGAACTCGGGTGTGTTGGTCTTGCCGATCGTGATCGCGCCCGCTTCCTGCAGGCGCTGCACGACCAACGAGTTCTCGGTCGGCACCCAGTCGTGCAGCAGCGGCGATCCCATCGTGGTCCTGATCCCGGCCGTCATCGCCAGGTCCTTGTGGGCGATCGGCAACCCGTGCAGCGGACCGAGCGCGGCGCCGGAGGCGGCGAGTCGGTCAGCCTCGATCGCCCGCTCCCGTGCCTGCTCCGGCACCTGGGTCGGGATCGCGTTGACCTCCGGATCCACCGCCGCGATTCGAGCGAGGCAGGCGTCGAGCAGCTCGACCGCCGACAGCTCGCGCCGCCGGATCATGCCGGCGAGTTCAACGGCGGTTCGGTCGACGAGTTCGGACACCGTTCAAACCGTACGACGTTCAAGTTGTGTCTGACACAACTTGAACGTGCTACAGCGCGAACAGGTCGTCGAGGGTGCTCTTCGCGGCGGGCTCGGGTTCGTCGTCGTCCGCCGCCGAGAACGCGGCATACCCGTCGACTTCGAGCACGTCGGCCAGTTCGGGGCCGCCGGTCGTGACGATCCGGCCCTTGACCAGGATGTGCACGTGGTCGGCGCGCAGTTCGTGCAGCAGGCGCGTGTAGTGCGTGATGGCGAGCACGCCGAGCGATTCGTCGCCGTCGGTCGACGCATTGCTCATGGCCTCGACGCGACGGGCGCAGTCGCGCAAGGCGTCGATGTCGAGACCGGAGTCGAGTTCGTCGAGGATCGCGATCTTGGGTCGCAGGATCGACAGCTGGAGCGTCTCGTTGCGCTTCTTCTCACCACCGGACAGGTCGACGTTGAGCGGACGATGCAGGAAGCGCTCCTCGAACCCGATCGACGCCGCTTCGGCGACCAGCAGTTCGCCCAGCCCCTCGGCGGAACGGCCACGCGTGGCGAGCGCCTCGGCGAGCACGTCGTCCAGCATCACGCCGGGGACCTCGGTCGGGTACTGCATCACCAGGTGCAGACCTGCTGCCGCCCGCTCCCACGTGGGGAGTGCCAACATGTCGACACCATCGAGCGTGACCGATCCGGCCAACACCTCGTAACCCGGCTTGCCCATGATCACCGCAGAGAGCGTGCTCTTGCCGGCGCCGTTGGGGCCCATGATGGCGTGCACCTCGCCGGAGCGGACCGTGAGGTCGATCCCGCGCAGGATCTGCTTGCCGTTGACGGCGGCCTCCAGGCCGCGGATCTCGAGCGTGCTCACGACGCCTCCTCCTGGTTCACGGTGATCACGATCGCCCCGTCGACGACCTGGGCGTCGAACACCGGCACGGGCTGGGTGGCCGGAAACGTGTTGGGCTCCCCGGTGGTCAAGCTGAAGGCGCTGCCGTGCTTGGGGCACTCGATCTCGAGTTCGTCGCACCACACCTCGCCGTCGCTCAGCGACACGTTGGCGTGACTGCAGACGTCGCCGATCGCATAGGCGCGGTCACCGATACGCACGACCGCCACGGCGACGCCGTCGACATCGAAGCGGCGGGCGGCGCCGTCGGCGATGTCGGCCAGCGAACACACCGAGCGATGCGTCGCGGTCACGACGGGACCCCGATGTTCAGCTTGCCGGCAACGCGGCTGCGCAGCTCGTCGGCGATCGCCCCAGCCGGGAGTTGGGCGAGCACCTCGTCGAAGAAGCCGAGCACCACGAGCCGTTCGGCGACCTCGGGGCGGATCCCACGACTCTCGAGGTAGAAGCGCTGGTCCTCGTCGATCGGGCCGACGGTGGAGGCGTGGCTGCACTTCACATCGTTGGTGCGGATGTCGAGGTTGGGCACGCTCTCGGCCCAGGCGCCGTCGCTCAAGGTCAGGTTGCGGTTGGTCTGGTACGCCACCGTTCCCTTGGCATTCTCGGCGATGTCGATCAGCCCGGTGTAGACGCTCTTGGCGTGGTCCTGCACGGCACCCTTGAACAGCAGGTCGCTGGTGGTGTGGGGCGCTTCGTGGCGCTGGATCGTACGGAAGTCGTGCATCTGCGTGCCGCCGGCGAAGTACAGGGCGACCTGTCGGGTCGACGCGCCGGCTCCGACGAGGCGGGCCTCCGTACGAACTCGGGCGTAGTCGCCGCCGAGCGTGACGGTGGCCAACAACGTGGACGAGTCGCGTTCGCCGACCGCCTGCTGATGGCCGATCGACCATGCCTGGTCGGACAGATCGTCGATCGCCAGGTACTGCACGCGAGCCGCGGTGCCGGCCCGCACCTGGACCACCGGCAGCGTGAGGGCAGGGCCGTCGGACGCCGACACGAAACGCTCGATCACGGTGATCTGGCTGTTCTCACCGGCATCGATGACGAGCCTCGGGACCGTCATCGCTGCGCCACCGGGGATGTGGTGGGTGATCACGATCGGTTCGTCGACCACCACGCCGCGGGGAACGACCAGATACGTGGCGACGCCCGACTCGGCGTTGATCCGGGCGAACACGTCAGGACGGTCCGCGGGGAACAGATCGGCGTCGGGCCGATCGACCAGCACACCGTCGACGGGACCGGAGAGTTCACGCTGGTAGGTGGCGGGCGTGTAGGCCGCCAGGTCGAGTTGGTCGATCCGGCTGTAGCGCCAGATCTCCTCGTCGGCGGTGGGCAACACGGTCGCGGGCGACGGGTCGAGCACGGACATCGACCCCAATTCTACTACCGGCGTAGTGCAAATCGCCCGGGCGGGCCGGATCGGCGGGCCGTCAGCGTCGCCGGAAGAAGCGTTTCAGACCGCGCCGGCGCTGCTGCTCGGCGCGTTCGATCTCGACCTCGGTGCGGATCCGTGCACCGGCGGCGTTGAGGATGTCCTCGGCCTCGTCGAGCAGGGCTGCAGCCGAGCCGTCGTCCAGCCCCGGCGGCTCATCCGGTGTGGGAGGTGTCACCAGCGACCCGTAGGTCCATGCCGCGTCGGCCAGCCGGCGTTCGTACTTGGGGCACGTCTCGGGGCAACGCCACGGCGCATCGGGGGCCAGATCGAGGTTGCACTTCCGGACGGTGTCACCGTTCGGGTAGGTACGACTCTCGAAGTGCTTGCACTCCGTCCGCATCGGCATGCGACGACAATACCCGCCTGGCCGACGACGACGTCAGCAGCGTGGGTGTGCTGTAATCACTCTCAAGTAACTCGATGGAAGGGGCATCATGAGCACTGGGTCGACGTGGGACGTCGAAGCCGACGTCGTGGTGCTCGGGAGCGGTGGGGCGGCGCTGGTCGCAGCGCTGTCGGCCCACCACCACGGCGCCGAGCATGTGGTGATCCTCGAGAAGTCGGGGATGATCGGTGGCACCACGGCGATGTCGGGTGGGATGCTGTGGATCCCCCTCAACCACCACCAGCAGGAGCACGGCGTCGAGGACTCGTTCGAGGACGTGGTGGCCTACCTCGACGCGATGGCCCCCGGGATGCTCGATCCCGACACCGTGTCGGGCTTCCTCGAGGGCGGCCCCGAGATGGTCCGCTTCCTCGCCGATCACACCCCGGTGCGGCTGCGCCTGTTCACCGGTTTCCCCGACTACCAACCCAATCTGGTGGGGGCGATGCGCCACGGCGGCCGCTCGCTCGACCCCGAGGCATACCCGTTCGACGAACTGGGCTCGGCGGCGAGCCGGGTCAACCCGCCCAAGTCGGGCCCTCCGAAACTGACCAGCCGGATGGAGGATTACTACGACGAGCTCGGTCCGGACCAGATCGACGAGCGACGTCGACGTGACTTCAGAGGTCAGGGTCAGGGGTTGATCGGCTCGCTGTACAAGGGAGTGCTCGACCGGGGCATACCGGTCCACTTCGAGACCCGCGCCCGGCACCTGTGCACCGCGGAGGGGCGGATCACGGGCGTGGTGGCCGAACGCGACTCGGGCACCGTCCGCTACCGGGCGCGACGCGGCGTGGTGATCTGTACCGGAGGGTTCGAGTGGAACGAGCAACTCGTCAAGACGTTTCTCCGCGGCCCGATGACCGGGCCGATCAGCGTGCCCGAGTGCGAGGGCGACGGCCTGCTCATGGCGATCGAGGTCGGTGCCGGTCTCGGCAACATGTCGAACGCGTGGTGGATGACCTCCAGCAGGGAATCGTCGGCAGCCCACCGCGACGCCAAGCCGAACTTCCTGCCGAGCCAGGTCGAGCGCACCTTCCCCGGTTCGATCATGGTCAATCGGGCCGGGCGCCGGTTCGTGAACGAGGCCCTCAACTACAACGCCATCGGCTACGTGCTGCACAACTTCGACGGCGACACGTACGAGTACCCCAACCTGCCGTACTGGTTGATCTTCGACAGCCGGTTCCTGGCCAACTACCGCGTGTTCACCAGCCGGCCCGGCGACCCTGCACCCGAGTGGGCCACGCGTGCCGACACGCTCGTTGCCTTGGGCGACCTGATCGGCGTCGACGGGGCGGCGCTGGCCGCCACCGTGACGCGCTTCAACAGCGACGTCCGCAAGGGCCACGACGACGAGTTCGGACGTGGGGATTCGACCTTCGACAACTTCTGGGGCGACCGGGACCTGCCCGCTCCGTTCTCGACGCTCGGCGAGATCGACCGGCCGCCGTACTACGCGATCGCCATGGAGCCAGGGGTGAACGGCACGTGCGGCGGCCCGCGCGCCAACGGGGATGCCCAGGTGCTCGACTGGAGCGGCGCTCCGATCCCTGGGCTCTACGTGGGCAGCAACACGATGGCTGCCGTCACCAACGGCGCCTACGGCGGAGCCGGCGGCACGATCGGTCCCGGCATGACGTTCGGTTACCTGGCGGGCCGCCACGCCGCCAAACAAGGCTGAACCTCAGATCGGGTACAGGCCACGCAGGTCGGGGTGGCCGATGAACGCCGGCAGCGGGTCGGGGTCGGGGCACGGGTCGGCGAGCGACCCACCTGGCCTCCAGGGTTGCGGGCACGGCCGATCGTCGAAAGCCCGCACGTGCCGCGAGATCCAGTCGGCCACGCCCCACGCGCCGAGTTCGGTCTCGTGCACGCCGTCGGCGTAGAACCAGCCTCGGGCACCGTCGGTGTACCCGTCGAGGTCCCAGATCCGGACCTCGGGGTACGCCCCGGAGGCGACCTTGGCGCGCAGGATCTGGTTCAGGTACTCGTAGTTGGGGATGAGCGAACCGGGGGTCGACGGCGGCTGTTCGTAGTCGACCTCGTGCACGTAGGTGGCCCAGGCGATGTGGTGGAACCCACGGGCGCGTGCGGTGGCCACGACGGTGTCGAAGTCGGAGGCGAAGCGCGTGTACCAATCGTCGTATCCGGCCGAGACCAGCAGGATGTCCTCCGGGCCGATCCCGGACAACCCTTGGATGACCTGCGTCGCCGTGGTCGGGACCGTCACCCCGTCGCGGCCCCGGCACGAGCGCATGACGAGCCGGCGGCACGATTCCAGGTACAGGTGCGGCTCGAATCCCTGCAGTCCGCCCGTCGCCCCGGTCCACTCCAGGCCCGCCATCGTCGAGTCGCTCACGATGAACACCCGGCGATCGCCCGTCGGTCGGTCGACGGGCTCGGGCCCGTCGGCGACGACGGGAACACCGGTGAACCAGCCGGTGACATCGACCACCAGCTCGGTTGCTTGCAGCGTGGTGAACTGCACGCCGGCCGTCGACGCGTTCACGATCGCCGCGTTGGCCACGGTGCGTTGGGCTGCGTCGGCGTTCACCGCCGACGTCGCCGGCTGCGGTGTGCGTGCCGGCCCCGCCACGACGAACCCGGCATCCTCGGTGTCAGCCATCGTGATCGTCACGGCGACCGCCGCCGCCGTGCCGCCGACGAGGGCGTCGATCGCGAACGCCCGTGCACCGCCATCCCACAGCCGCGGACCACCGCTCGGCCCGGCGGCGGAACGGGTGTCGACGAGCCGGGTCGGTGATGTGGCGATGAACAGCCCCTGGTCTGACGGGTCCGCAGAGAAGCCCGTGAAGTAGCCGGTGATGTCGACGATCACGTGATCGCCGCGCAGGGTGAACACGTCGAAGGCGCCGTCGACGACCGGCACGATCGCCGCCGCAGCCCGGGTCTGCCCGGCGCGGTCGGTGTTGAGCACCGATGCCGAGGGCGGATCGCCACCCGCCGCGAACGCGGAGAAGAAGCCCGCACCCGACGACTGGGTGGTGGTGATGTTGACGGCGACGGCAACCGCATCGATCGGCGCGGGTGCGGTGACCCGAACGCTGCTGGCGGGCGCTGGGCGGCCGCTCACTCGCGTGTCGGCGATCCGACTGGCCTCGATCGCCACATACCGTCCGTCCCGGACGGGTTGGCCGGCCGGCTGGAAGTAGCCGGTGACATCGACCAGCAGGTCCGAACGCGCCAGTGTGAACAGCTCGATCCGACCTCCCTCGCCGGTGCCGACCAGCACCCCGTTGGCGACGGTCTCGCCGGTTCGGTAGTTGAGCATCGATGCCGTGGGCTGCTCGCCGCCGGCCGGCCACACCGTGACGAACCCGGGCCCAGCCGGGCGGACGGCGGTGACCACGATCGCCAGTGCGGACGCCTCGGCAGGGACGCCACAGTCCGCCGCCAGGACGTCGAGTTCGAGGGCGCCGGTCACGGGCCCGGCCTGGTCGCGAGTGTCGAGCAGCCGGCAGGGTTCCAGCGCCCGCAACGCGGCGCCGGGTGCGGCCACTGCGGCGAGCGCAGGCGTCGGACCGCCGAGGACCGAGGGTGTGCCGAGCAGGAGTGCCGTCACGGCCCAGCCCACCCGGCGGTGCGCGGCCATGATCAGCCGACGGAGCCTTCCATCTGGAGCTCGATCAGCCGGCTCCATTCGACGGCGTACTCCATCGGGAGTGTGCGCGTGATCGGCTCGATGAAACCGTTCACGACCATGCCCATCGCCTGCTCCTCCGACAGCCCGCGGCTCATCAGGTAGAAGATCTGCTCGTCGGCGATCTTCGACACGGTCGCCTCATGGCCGATCTGCGCGTCGCGCTCGCCGACTTCCATGTAGGGCAGCGTCTTGGAGACCGAGTCCTCGTCGAGGATCAAGGCGTCGCACTGCACATGGCTCTTGCAACCGTGGGCACCCTCGTCGACCCGCACGAGGCCGCGGTAGGTGGTGATCCCGCCGTCCTTGCTGATCGACTTGGACACGATCTTGGACGACGTGTTGGGGGCGGCGTGCACCATCTTGGCGCCGGCGTCCTGGTGCTGACCCTTGCCAGCGTAGGCGACCGACAGCACCTCACCGGTGGCGCCCTCACCGACCAGGTAGACCGCCGGGTACTTCATGGTGAGCTTCGAGCCGATGTTGCCGTCGATCCACTCCATGTGACCGTACGCCTCGACCCGGGCCCGCTTGGTGACCAGGTTGTAGACGTTCGGCGACCAGTTCTGGATCGTGGTGTAGGTGACTCGGGCGTGCGGCTTGACGATGATCTCGACCACGGCCGAGTGCAGTGAGTCGCTGGTGTAGACCGGCGCCGAGCAGCCTTCGATGTAGTGCACCTGCGAGCCCTCGTCGGCGATGATCAGCGTGCGCTCGAACTGACCGGCGTTCTCGGAGTTGATCCGGAAGTAGGCCTGCAGCGGCATCGAGACCTCGACCCCTGGCGGCACGTAGATGAACGAGCCACCCGACCACACCGAGGTGTTGAGCGCCGCGAACTTGTTGTCGCCGGGCGGGATGACCGACCCGAAGTACTGCTTCACCAGGTGCGGGTACTCGCGCAGGGCGGTGTCCATGTCGCAGAACAGGATCCCCTGTTCCTCCAGGTCCTCGCGGTTCTTGTGGTACACGACTTCGGACTCGTACTGGGCCGTGACGCCGGCCAGGTACTGGCGCTCGGCTTCCGGGATGCCGAGCTTCTCGTAGGTGCGCATCATCTCTTCGGGGAGCTGATCCCACTCGTCGACCTGCTCGCCCTTGGGGCGCAGGTAGTAGTAGATGTCCTGGAAGTCGATGTCGGGCATGTTGACGGCGAACCATTCCGCCATCGGCTTGCGCTCGAACAGCTTCAGCGACCGCAGACGCAGGTCCGTCATCCAGCGCGGCTCACCCTTCCACCACGAGATCTGCTCGACCACGCCGGGATTGATCCCCTTCTCCGGGGCGAACGCGTATTCGACTTCGTCGCTCCATCCGAGGTCGTACTTGGAAAGGTCGAGGTCGAAACTGGTCACGGTCGGCTCCCGTTCGTGTCGGCAGGGATTTGCACTACCGCCATAGTAACAATGCGCCGGGACAATGTGCGACGCCGCTCAGGCAGCGGCTTCGTCATCGGCTTCGTCATCGGCTTCGTCGTCGACATCGCGGACCTCGACCCGTGACGCGATCCGGGAGTCGATCCTGACGTCCAGCGCCACGTCACGCGGCGGGTCGATCTCGATGAAGATGCACTCGCCCGGGCACACTTCGGCGGCCCGCACGACGTCGGCCACCGAACGAACGGGGACCTCGGCCAGGCTGCCGGGGCCACCCGGGTCGTTGAGCACGTCGCCGGACTCGACCACATAGGCGATCCCGTCCTCCAGCAGCGTGAACACGTCGTGGCAGTGGTCGACGCACAAGCCGTCGCCGGTACACAGGTCCTGATCGATCCACACGCGCATCGCCCGACACACGCTAACGGTGAACTTTCAGCCGACCGCTCGACGTGCACGTCCACCAGCGAATTCGTCGTTGACCTGGCGGGACGCGCTTCCCGAAAGATCCGGGCTCAGGCCGTTGTCGCTTAGCTTTCTGGTGTGACCCCCGACGAATTCCGCCGCAGCGGCTACGAGCTGATCGACCTGGTCTCGGACTACCTGGAAGGCATCGGTGAGCGACCGATCGTTTCCGCCGTCAGCCCCGGCGACGTGCGGGCGATGCTGCCCGAGCATCCGCCGACGGCTCCCGATCCATGGGCCGACGTGATGGCCGACATCGAACGGGTCGTGATCCCCTCGGTCACCCACTGGCAGCACCCGAACTGGTTCGCCTACTTCCCGGCCAACACGACCTATTCGTCGATCCTCGGCGAGCTGCTGTCGGCCGGGCTCGGCGTGCAGGGCATGAGCTGGGTCACGTCGCCGGCATGCACCGAGATCGAGACGCTGATGCTCGACTGGATGCAGGAGCTGCTGGGGCTCCCCGACCGCTATCGCTCGACGAGCGAACACGGCGGCGGCGTGATCCAGGGCTCGGCCAGCGAGGCGGCGCTGGTGGCGATCCTGGCGGCGCGCTGGCGGGCGACTGGAGGCGAGGTCAACACGAACGGCGACACGACCCGACTCGTCGGCTACTCGACGTCGCAGGCCCACTCCTCGATCGAGAAGGGCCTGCGGATCGCCGGCATCGGCACCGACCGGATCCACATCGTCGAGCACGACGCCGAGTTCGCCATGCGGCCCGATGCACTGGCTGCCGCAATCGAAGCGGATCTCGCCGCCGGGTTGACGCCGTTCTTCGTGTGCACTTCGCACGGCACCACGTCGTCGATGGCGTTCGACCCGTCGGCCGAGATCGCCGACATCTGCGAGCGGCACGGCGTGTGGCTCCACGTCGACGGCGCAATGAGCGGCATCGCCGCGCTGGCGCCCGAGTACCGCTGGGTCAACGCCGGGATCGACCGCGCCGACAGCTACGCCACCAACCCCCACAAGTGGATGGGCGTCAACTTCGACTGCACCCTGTTCTGGACCGCCGACCGGGCAGCCCTGCTCGGGGCGCTGAGCATCCTGCCCGAGTACCTGCGCTCGGCCGCCGCCGAGTCGGGCAAGGCGATCGACTACCGCGATTGGCAGGTGCCGCTCGGTCGCCGGTTCCGTGCCCTCAAGTTGTGGTTCGTGTTGCGCCTCGACGGTGTCGCCTCGATTCAGCAGCGGATCCGGCGTGACGTGGCGATCACGCAGGAGTTCGCCGGTTGGGTCACAGACGACGCCCGATTCGAGATCGTCGCGCCGCATCCGCTGAACCTGGTCTGTCTGAGCCTGACCGGTGACGACGGTGCGGCCACCGACGCCTTGATCAGCCGCATCAACGACGCCGCCGAGTTCCACGTGACCCGTACCGTGCTCGACGGACGGGTGGCGCTTCGGGTGAGCATCGGAGCCCGCACGACCGAACGCGAGCACGTGGCCGCGCTGTGGATGGCGCTCCGGGCGGCACTCAGCTGAAGCGCTGTTCGAGGAACGGGTCGCCGTACCACGACCGCCCATCTCGGCAGTTCGGCGCTACGCCGTCGGGACGTGGAAGGAGTCGAGCGCGTCGGCAGGGATGCCGAGCGTGCCGTCCTCGAGTTTCACTCGCGGCAACCGTCTCTCGTACATCGCCTCGATAACGACGCGAGTCGCGACACCCAGCCGTTGTGCGGCTTCGGCGGGGAGAAGAACCTCTTGCTCGGTCATTGCACGCCCCCTTCGTCGAGCCCCAATTACCGTGGAGCAACGGATGACGGTCGCCAGCACGTCCTAGCCCGGAAGCAGCACCGTGTTGGCGGAGCGCCAACCGGGCGTCCTCGATGGCCTCCAACACCCGGAATGCGTCATCCAGGGACAACACGAGATCGCGAGGAACCGGGTCGTCGAACGGATGTCGATCGCTCATTCGGCGAGTATGAACGCGGGGTGTGACGACGTCGTCCATGTAGCGCCGAATGCCCGCTCGTCGCTCACGACGCAAGCTTCGAGACCGATGCAGAACGACGACGGTCGCCCGGTAGGTCTGGCGAGATGCATCTACGAGCAGTCGAAGGTGAGCATTCCGTTCGGAGTGGCCCCGGAGCCCTGGAACAGCATCTGGTCAAGGTCCGCTGGCAGATCGCCCTGCGACTGCCGGGCCAGTTCTCCGTTGTCGGTGACGAGCATCTGGACCAGTGACCCGGGGAGCACGGTGAACACGACCGAGTAGTCCTGCACCACCGTCTCGACCGACTCGCCCTCGATGGGCGCAAATGAGACGGACTTCGATTCGTCTCCGATCTCAACGTCGCAACTGATCTCCCCGTCGGAGTTGCCGCCACACGCCGCAAGAACGGCTGCGGCGACGACCCATGTCGCAAGGCCCAAGCGAGCAGACGCCACGAGCGCATAGTGCCCGGTCGTCGCTCAGGATGCAAGCACGCTGATGGATGCAGAACGACGAGCGCATCACGGCAGTTCGGGCGCTTCGCGGTTCACCGAGTGAAGGGATCGGCGTTGATCGCGTTACGGGCGATCTCGACCAGGTCGTCCTCGGATTGAGCTCCCAGCGTCTCGGGATTCCCGATCATTGCCGACAAAACTTTCGTGGCGTCGTAGAACGCAACCACAGCGGAGTCGATCTCATGATGAGCGGCTAGGACGACCGTCATCGGGGTGAGCGTCTCCAGCGCGAAGGCGCGTTCGATACCTTGGCGATACTCGTCGGGCAGCCCGAGACTGACGTGCTTCGGAAGCGTCGCGGAGTCAGTCGGCTGGTAGCCAGCGAATGCGGCGAGTTCGATTGTTGATGCAGCGCGTGGCGCCGGGATCGCTCCAAGCAGACCGTGGGCCACGCCGCCGAAGAAGCGGTGCAACTCGACGACCGTTCCGTCCGTCGGGGCGTGACCAACCGGCCAATCCGGGGATGACCACACCCGCAACCGCACGCCGCGGGCGGAGGACGCCTGGAAGATCACGCGTCCAGCTTGCCCCATGAGGTCGGGCCTGTCACGTACCGATCGGCAGCTATGCGTGGCTCGCTGCGAGCGAACGATCTCGTCGACGACATGAACCGGAACAGTGAACGCGGCGTCCCATGTCTCGTCGTCGTTGCCTATCGCGACGGTCGCCGTGTGCCCGTCGGAAGACCAGAAGGCACGAGCGCCCAAGGACTCGCCGACCGTCAGTGATTCGCGCGAGTTCCAGTCCGCCTGGCGGATTGTCGCAAGGCGCATGAACTCCGCGGCCGACGCACGAACGTTGAGTTCCCACGTCGCCGTCTCGAGCTTCACCACGCAGCCGCCGTCGGCCTCGACATCCATGCTTACATCAACGGTCGACACCACTGCATCTTGCCCGATCGCACCGAGCCGAGCGGCAGGTATGAGCGGGTCAGGTCAGCGCGATTGAACCGTCGTCGCCGACGACGCCGATGCGCACAGCACCGTTGCCGTAGTCGTATACATACTCGACGCACTTGCCGTATGTGTCGAGCATCTGAGCCAGCCGTGGATCGGCGGCCACCAAGTCCTGCAACAGCCCCACGGCCGCGACGCCATCACGCCGCACTGCGTCCTCGGTGAGTTCGCTCGGCGCCGAATGAGTGAAGGCCGATACGTGGATCAATCCGTCTGCGTTCGGCCATCCGACGTGGCGCTGGAAGCCCAGCGGGAGTTCGCGTCGGACGACTACGAGTGGGCCACCGTCACGTAGGAGCGAAAGCGCCAGCTCCCATCTGATGCTTGGAATCTCATCGACCGTGTACTCGCTCGTTGGCATCGCCTGAGATCCTCGCGCAGCGCATACCGGCAGATCTGGCGCGATCACGCCGTCATGAGCGATGCGCTACCTGCCTCAAGCATGCCTCGCGAACAGCGTCACGTAGCTGATCGTCCGTTCGGCCCCATCCACCGACCCATTCGTCGTCGATCCCGTACTCGGCGCCGAGTGGCTGGCGAAGAATCTCGTCTGCGTACCCGCTGCGGACGTACAAGTCATCGAGAGCTGTCGCAAGTGCTCGCTCGCTGGTAAGACCTGCGAGACAACGCTCAGCCTCGTCCGTGAGCACCAGGTCAGCTGCTTCGTGAAGCTCGGCGACTGCGACGCGCGATCTCGTCGAGCGCCTTCGCGGTCAACTCCCGAACCGCGAAAGGATCGCGGCCGTCAAGACCCGCGAGGTCGCGCAGGGCGGGCGTATCCAAGCCGTCAACCATCCAGTAGGCCGCCCACATGGGAATGCGTCGGGACGACAAGAACGTCGAGCTTCAACGGCGGCGACAAGTCGGTGGAGGAACATCCCGCCGCGCCTGCGGCTCGATCACCTCGCCAGATTGCCCGATATGGCGTGGCGTGTCCAGGGGCGTTCAGTCGCCCCAGTGGCGCTGACCGTTGCCTGAACCACCCCACGGGTCGCCGACGTTGTGGTATCCGTTGCGTTCCCAGAATCCGGGTTGGTCGCCGACGCTGAGCTCGAGCTGGCGCAGCCACTTGGCGGATTTCCAGAAGTAGAGCGCGGGTACCACGAGCCGCATCGGGAAGCCGTGATCCGGCTCGAGCGTCGCACCGCCGAACGTGTGCGCCAACAGGCTGCGCGGCTGGCCGGCGGCATCGTGGCCGAGCACATCGGCGAGCGGGACGTTGGTCGTGTAGCCGTGTTCGGCGTGTTCGATCAGATGGGTGGCTCCGGGTCCGATACCGGCCGCAGCGAGCACCGTCTCGAGCGCCACCCCACGCCACGTCGTGTCGAACTTCGACCACTTGGTCACGCAATGGATGTCGACGGTGACGTCGACCTGGGGCAGCGCCAACAGATCGTCCCACCCGAACGTGACGGGCGTTGCGACCGCCCCGAACACGTCGAGCGTCCAGGTCGACAGGTCTCGGTAGCGCGGCACGTCGCCGACGTGTAGGACCGGGAACCGGTCGGTCGAGTACTGGCCGGGCGGCAGGCGGGCCGGATCGATCCCGCTGGCGGCGAGCTGCTTACGGTTGCGATCGAAGAATCCCATCGCACCACTCTTGCCGACTCTCACCGTCCTCAGGAGCCGCTTGGCACGCGCCCACGCCTACCCTGCTGGCGTGACCGAACGCCGCCCCGAACCGATCGCCAAACAGATCCCCTTCGTCCACGAGCGCCCGACCGGCAACGTGACCGACCCGTTCGCCTGGTTGCTCGATCGGGATGACCCCGACACGATCGCCTACCTGGACGCCGAGAACGTCTACGCCGACGCCTGGTTCGCCGAGCAGCCGGCCCTGGTCGACGAGTTGTTCGGCGAGATCAAGTCCCGCGTGCAGGAGACCGACACCTCGGCGCCGGTCGCCGTCGACGACTGGTTCTACGTGGCGCGCACCGAAGACGGGCGTTCCTATCCGATCCACTGCCGCGGTCGCTCGGCCGAGGATGCCACCGACCAGGTGCTGCTGGACCAGAACATCGAGGCCGAGGGCCACGACTACTTCGACCTCGGCGCCTTCGAGGTCAGCCCTGACCACCGGCTGCTGGCGTGGTCGCACGACACCAACGGCGACGAGCACTACCTGCTGCGCATCCGGGACCTCGCCACCGGGGCCGAGCTCGACGACGAGCTGGCCGACACGACCTGGGCCGGCGTGGCCTGGTCGAGCGACGGCTCGCACCTGTTCTACGTCCTGGCCGACGAGCAGGAGCGTCCGTACCGCGTGCTGCGTCATCGGCTCGGCACCGCCCAGTCCGACGACGTCGAGGTGTTCGTCGACCACGACGAACGGTTCTACGTCGGGATCGGCACCACTCGCAGCAAGCACTGGATCGTGATCCACTCGGGCAGCAAGACGTCGTCGGAGAACTGGCTGCTGGCGAGCGACGAACCCACCGGTTCGCCGGTGTGTGTGCGCCCCCGCCAGGACGACGTCGAGTACCAGGTCGACCACTGGGGTGCTTCGCTGGTGGTCCTCACCAACCTCGATGCGGTCGACTTCCGAGTGATGTCGGCGACGCTCGACCAGCCGGGCGACTGGACCGAACTGCTCCCCCATCGCCCCGGGACCCGCATCACGGCGATCGAGCCGTTCGCCGGCTTCCTGGCGCTGCACGAGTGGCACCAGGCCCAGCCGCGGGTGCGGATCGTGTTCCCCGATCTCGCCGAGAACGTGTTGCACCTCGACGACGAGCCGCACGACATCGAGTTCGGCGCCAACGAGCAGTGGAGCACCTCGGTGGTCCGGCTGACGCATCAGTCGCTCACCACCCCGGCGCGCGTGATCGACGTCGACGTGACGTCCGGCGCGGTGGTGATCGTGAAGCAGACCCCGACGCCGAACGTCGACCTCGACGGGTACGTCGCCGAGCGGCTGTGGGCGACCACCGACGACGGGGTCGCCGTGCCGGTCGACGTGGTGCGCCACGTCGACACACCGTTCCACGGCACGGCCGCCTGCTGCGTCTACGGCTACGGGTCGTACGAGATCTCGATGCCGCCCTGGTTCTCGGTGGCACGCCTGTCGTTGCTCGATCGAGGGATGGTCTGGGCGCTCGTGCACCCGCGCGGCGGCGGCGAGCTCGGGCGGCAGTGGTACCTCGACGGCAAGCTGCTCGCCAAGCGCAACACGTTCACCGACACGATCGCCGTGTGCGACCACCTCGTCGAGCACGGCGTCGCGGCGCCGGACCGGCTCGCCATCCGCGGCGGGAGCGCCGGTGGACTGCTGGTCGGGGCCTGCATCACGATCGCCCCCGAACGGTTTCGGGCGGCGGTCGCCGAGGTGCCGTTCGTCGACGTCGTGTCGACCATGAGCGACCCGTCGCTCCCGCTCACGGTGACCGAGTGGGAGGAATGGGGCGACCCGCGCAGCGAGCCGTACGCCGGCTACATGCTGAGCTACTCGCCGTACGACCACACGGTGGCGGCCGACTACCCGGCGCTGTTCGTCACGGCCGGGCTCAACGACCCTCGCGTGAGCTACCACGAGCCAGCCAAATGGACCGCCAAGCTGCGCGCCGTGCGCACCAACGACGCCCCGTTGTTGCTGCGCACCGAGATGGGCGCCGGCCACGCCGGACCGAGCGGGCGCTACGAGGGTTGGCTCGACGAAGCCCGCGTGCTGGCCTTCCTGGTCCGCACGCTGGCCTGACCCGACGCGTCAGCGGTCACCCATACAGCGAAAGCATGCCGAGCATCAGCAGTGCCATGTTGCGAGCCAGGTGACCAGCACCGATCGGCTTGGCCGACCATGCTCCGAAGCAGGCGCACACCGGGCGCTTGCCCTCCGCCAGGCGTTTGGTGATCAGTGCCGAGAAGGCGAGCAACATCCAGATCGCCGCCAATGCCGGCGCCGGCTGGAACAGTTGGGCGATCAGCAGCGCCCCGATCGCCAACTCGATCCAGGGGACGAACTGGGCGAGGAACACCGACACCCCGAGCTGTGTGGCCTGCAACGGCCAGCGGTTCCCCATCGCGATCTTGGAGCCTCCGGCCAGCACGAAGGCGGCGCCGAGCGCGACCGCGGCCACCAGGCTCACGGTGTGCATCAGGAACCGACGTGCATCGAGTGCCGCTCGCGAGCGGCGATCACCCTGGTACCGGTGCCTGCGCACAGCTCCGACACGTACCGCTCCAGCTCGTCGATCTGACCGTCGTCGTGGAGCGGATCGTGATGGAACAGCACCAGCGTGCCGACGCCGCACTCGATCGCGATCGACGCCGCATAGTCGACCGAGCAGTGACCCCACGTGGACTTCATGACGAACTCCTCACGCGTGTACTGGGCGTCGTGGATCAACACGTCCACGCCGTCGCACAGCTCGCGCGCCCCGTCGGCGATCGAGTAATCGTCGATGCCCGGCTGTTGATGGTCGCTCAGGTAGGCCACCGACGCGCCGCCCCACGACAGCCGGTACCCGCACGTGTTGCCGACGTGCGGGATCAGCCGCGACATCACGTCGATCTCGCCGATCCGGAACTCCGCATCGCCGACCGCCCGGTACTCGATCGAACCCGGCAGGTCGGTCAGGCCGATCGGGAAGACCGGCGGGCACACGCACACGCCGAACACCTCGTCGAGCGAGCGCCCGTCCTCCTGAATCGGCCCCACCACGCGCAGCGTGGAACCGTTGCTGAGCAGTGGGGAGAAGAACGGCAGCCCTTGCACATGGTCCCAGTGCAGGTGGCTCAACAGACACGTGCCGCTGAAGGGCTTGGCGACCTCGGATCCGAGCCCGAAATAGCGAGATCCGGTGCCGAGGTCGAACAGGACCGGATCGTGACCCGGTACGGCGACCGAGACGCACGACGTGTTGCCGCCGACACGCGCCACTTCATCGCCGTTGCACGGCGTCGAACCTCGTACGCCGTGAAAGGTGATGTCGAACCCAGCCCCGATGGGCGTCAAGCTAGCCCGAACCGATCTCGCACGGAAAGCTCGCGACGTCTGTCACAGGTCAGCGTGACAACAGTCGCACGGCATCGGGCGGGAACTCGACGCCGACGATGGTGCCGGGAGCCGGGACGAACACGCCGCCGTCGTTCTGGACGACGACCTGCAGCTCACGCTCGCCGACATCGACACGGATGTGGGAGGTCGAGCCCACGAACACCACGTCGGTGACGCACCCGACCACCGTGCCGTCCTCCGGCGGGACCAGGTGCAGCCGTTCGGGGCGGGCGAACATGGTGCAGGCGCCGATGGCAGGCCCGGTCGGAATCCGGAACGAGCGACCATCGATTTCGATCACCCCTGGCGCAGTGACCTCGACCGGTACGAGATTGGCGAGCCCCAGGAAGTCGGCCACATAGGTGCTGCCGGGTGACTCGTAGACCTCCCTGGGAGCCCCGACCTGTTCGATCTCACCGTCGCGCATGACCGCCAACCGGTCGCTCATCGTCAACGCCTCCTCCTGGTCGTGGGTCACGTACACGAACGTGATCCCGACCTCGCGGTGCAGTGCCTTGAGCTCGAACTGCAGGGCGCGCCGCAACTTGGCGTCGAGCGCGCCGAGCGGCTCGTCGAGCAGCAACACCCGCGGGCGCAGCACGAGCGCCCGCGCCAGCGCCACGCGCTGTTGCTGACCGCCCGAGAGTTGGTGGGGTTTGCGGCCGGCGTACTCGCCCAGCCGGACCAGCTCGAGCGCCTCCCCGATCCGTCGCCGGCGCTCGTCCTTGGTGCAGTCGAGAAACCGCAATCCGAAGCCCACGTTGTCGGTCACGGTCAGGTGCGGAAACAGGGCGTACGACTGGAACACGGTGTTGACGGGGCGCTTCTCGGGCGCCACCCCGGCGATGTCGACACCGTCGATCAGTACCTGTCCCGATTCGTTGCTCTCGAACCCGCCGACCAACCGCAGCGTGGTCGTCTTGCCGCAGCCCGACGGGCCGAGCAGGGAGAAGAACTCCCCGGCCTCGATCGTCAGGTCGATCCCCTTCAACACCAACTGCTCGCCGTACGACTTGCGCAGTGCGATCAGCTCGATCCGCCCGCCCATCGGCGTCACTGCAGGGCCGCTCTCAACCGCTCGTGCACGAAGTACACCCCGCGCTCCTCGAACGTGGCCAGGACGCCGTCGGCGTCGAGCCCGGCGGAGTGTGAACGTTGCACAGCGTGACAGATGTCGACGTCCTGTTGGTGCACCAGCGCATGGGCCTCGATGATTGCCTGCTGCTGTGCCGAGCTTCGACCCGGAGCGAGGTACAGGCGTCGCTCGACGCGGGTCGACGTGGCGCCGAGTGGCTCCATCCACATCGCCAGCATCGCGTCGGGGAACAGGTTGATCATCAGATTCGGCCACACGGTGAGGTATGACCCGACGTCGTACGGTCGGTCGGTGTCGGCAGCGAACAACTGCTCCCACCCGGGCTCGCCGGGGAGCAGCGTTGCCCGAATCCGTTCGTGGGCTGCCTCGCCGGGCCGGCGCAAGCGGTCCCACGCATAGAGCACCGGGCCGTCGCTGACCATCGGATAGTCCTCGCTGGAGGTGGTGTCGATCTCGGGATGGACGAACGGTGTGTGGTAGTTCTCCGAGTAGTTCTCGAGCAGCACCTTCCAGTTGAACCGGCGTTCGTGCGACTCGCTCAGGACCGGCTGCATCGACTCGATCGGGCAGGCGTCCACGGCCGCCGCCAGCGGCCCGAGATCGAGCGTGGCGTGCGGGTCGCCGGTGTGGACGAACACGAAACGTCGCCACTCGGCGACGGCGACCGGTTTGAGGGCGTAGTCGGCCACGTCGAAACCCTCCGGTGTGCCGACGCCCTGGGCCTTGGCGAGCGACCCGTCGTGTCGGTACAGCCAGGCGTGGTACCGGCAGCGGATCACCGAGCCGGACCCGTCGCTGCCCTCGTCGCACAGCGGCGCCGCTCGGTGTCGGCACACGTTGAGGAAGCCGCGGAGCTCGCCGTCGCGGTCGCGCACGAGCAGCACGGGCACGCCCCCGACCGAGCGAGCCTGCCAGGCACCGGGCGCCGGCAGCTCGTGCGTCATGCCGGCCGCCACCCACCCGGACCGGAACACGCGCTGGCGCTCGTGCTCGAAGAACGTCGGGTCGGCATACCAGGCGGCCGGCAGCGTGCGCGCCTGCTCGATGCCGGGTGGGTCGGGGATGTGGCGGAGTTCGATCGGTTCGGCCGGAACCGTCACGTCACGCTGCCGATCTCGAACAACTCCGAACTGCGGTCGTTGAGGGCGGCCACCATCTGGGTCGCCACGCGATGATTGGCGAGGTAGAGATCGACGTCGGCGTCGGTGTGCATCGTCGACAACGTCCATGACTCGGTCTTGGCCCACGGCGCCATGAACACACCGCGATTGTGCTGCACGAGGTATCGCAGATGGCTGACCGCGGTGTCGATCTGCAAGAACTCGCGGTAGTTCGTGGCAGGGCGATCGTGGAACACCACGCAGCCCTTGAACCCGAACACGTACCCGTATCCCGGCACGCCGCACTCGTCGAGCACGGCTAGCGAGCCGTCGAGCATGCGCCGCCCCAGACGCTCGGCATCGCGGTACGACTGGGGCGTGAGCACGTCGGCGAGCACCGCCTTGGCGGCCGCCATCGTGAGCGGGTTGCCGTTGAACGTGCCGACCTGGTCGTAGCGGCCGTCGCTGATCGCCTGCATCACCTCGGCAGTGCCGCCGACCGCGCCGCACGGCACGCCGCCGCCGAGCGCCTTGGCCAGACACACGATGTCGGGCTGCACCCCGTACAACTCGGTCGCCCCGCCCGGCGCGACCACCAGCCCGGTCTTGACCTCGTCGAAGGTGAGCAGCGCACCGTTCCGGTGGCAGATCTGGCGGAGCCCTGCCAGGTAGCCGGGGGCGGGCGGGATGATCCCGGCATTCATCATCATCGGCTCGACGATCATGCCGGCGATCCGCTCGGGGTGGGTGGCGAACACCCGCTCGACGGCGTCGAGATCGTTGAACGGCACGATCCGCACCAACTCGGCGACCGCCTTGGGAATGCCCGGCCCGGGCTCGCGTACCGGGTCGTCGATCGGTCCGAGGTCACCGCTGGACCGCCACAGCGACACGTTCACGAGGTCGTGATGGCCGTGGTAGGAGCCCTCGACCTTGATGATCAGGTCGCGGCCGGTGATGGCGCGCATGAGGTGGATCGCGTCCATCGTCGCTTCTGTGCCCGAGTTGGAGAAGCGCCACAACGGAAACCCGAACCGTTCGCCGAGCATGCGGGCGACCGCGATCGAGTCGGGGGTGGGTTGGGCGAAATGGGTGCCCATCGTGACCCGCCGTTGCACGGCCTCGACCACCGCCGGGTTGGCGTGCCCGACCACGTTCACCCCGTACCCGGCGTGGAGGTCGACGTACTCGTTGCCGTCGACGTCCCACACGTGGCCGCCCAGCCCACGCTCGACCCACAACGGCACCGGACGCGTGCTGGCCCAACTGGACGTGACACCACCGGGCATCACGGATCGGGCTTCGTCGAACATCGCTCGCGCCGCCGGCATGCGGTCCAGCATGCGCGACTCCTCGGCTTCGATCAGTGCGTCGATGGTCGTCATCGTGCTCCCCTCGTGAAGCCGGGCCCTCTTGATCCTGACTGACCAGTCAGTCTAAACTCCGCCTCACACCATGGCAAGCGCCCGCGTCCCTCGATTGACGGCGACACTCTCGTCCGCCGACTACTGCTCACCCGACGTGTTCGAACTCGAACGCAGGACGATCTTCCATCGCGGATGGATGTACGTGTGCCACCTCGACGGCCTCCCGACCGGCACGCGTCGTGCGTTCGAGATCGCCGGCGAATCGGTGATCGTCACGCGCGATGGCGACCAGTCGCTGCACGCCTTCGCCAACACCTGCCGCCACCGCGGCGCCGAGCTGTGCGACCGAGCGATCGACGACGCCGTCAAGGGTTCGATCCGGTGCCGCTACCACGCCTGGACCTACGGGCTCGACGGCACGCTGCGCGCCACGCCACGCGTCGACGACGAATTCGACCGTTCCGAGTACGGACTGTGGAGGTACCACGTCGACACGTGGAACGGGTTGGTGTTCGTGTCGCTCGCCGCGAATCCGCCGACGTTGCGGGCGTGGTTGCGCGAACACACTCCCACGCTCGACACGTTCGACGCACTGCCGGTCGGGGACTATCGCATCGGCGCACGCACGCAGGTCACCGTCCAGGCGAACTGGAAGATCATCGTCGAGAACTATGCCGAATGCCTGCACTGCGCCGTGGTGCACCCCGAACTGACCGACCTGATCCCGATCTACCGCACCGGGAACGTGGTCGACCCGGACCGTGACGACGGGGTGGTCGAGTTCGCAGGCGGCGCGAAGGCGTTCACGCTCGACGGCACCACCACACTGTCGGTGCTGCCCGGTCTCGACGATGCCGGCCGCTACGACGGTGCGGCGGTGTTCCCCAATGCGTTCTTCGACCTGTCACCCACCGTGTTGGCGCTGACCGCACTGTTCCCGGTCGCCCCCGACCGGACCGTGGTGGTCGGCGAGTACCTGTTCGCTCCCGATGCCGTGGCACGTGACGACTTCGACCCCACCCCCGAGGTCGAGTTCAACGAACTCGTGGGCGCCCAGGACTACGTGGTGTGCGAGATGGTGCAGCGCGGCGTGTCGTCGGCGGCGTTCACGTCCGGCGCGCTGACCGCCAAGGACGAATATGTTCGTCAGTTCGTCGAGCGCTACCTCGACATCCGTTCCACCGCTGCGACAGACTGACCACAGGGAGGTCACCCAATGGGCATCACCAGGCGACGCTTCATCGGCCAGGGAATCGGGCTCGGCGCCATGCTGGGCGCCGGTGTGCCGTTTCTCCAGGCATGCGGTGGAAGCGGCTCGGGCGGCAAGGCGGTGACCGCCTCGATCAAGGACGGTCTCGCCCCCGAGGCCGGTCCGCTGCGGGTGTTCAACTACGCCGACTACGTGAACCCCGATGTGGTCGCGGCGTTCGAGGCCGAATACGGGGTGAAGGTCGAGGTCACCACGTTCGACGTGGACGCCGAGGCGATCACCAAGCTCGCCAACGGTTCGGTCGAGGTCGACCTGCATCACTCGTGCGTGCCGAGCACGCTCGACCGGCTGATCGCAGGCGGGTTGCTGCAGCCGCTCAACAAGAGCTACCTCCCGAACCGGGCCAACGTGCTCGACTCGTTCGCCGACCCCTGGTACGACAAGGGGTCCACGTACACCGTGCCGTACACCGTGTACTCGACCGGGATCGGGTACCGCGCCGACCGGATCGATCCGGCGGTCGTCGAGGCCAAGGGCTGGGACGTGTTGTGGGACCCGACCTACAAGGGCGTCACGTCGATCCTCGACGACTACCGCGAAGGGATTGCGTTGGCGTTGCTGCGCAAGGGCATCACCGACATCAACACCACCGACGCCAAGCTGATCGATCAGGCCGGCGCCGACCTCCGCGAGCTGGTCGGCTCGATGAACATCAAGGTCAACATCGAGGGCTACAAGGACGTGCCCGAGGGCTCGACCGATCTCGCCCACACCTGGAGCGGCGACATGCTGGCGGGCGCCTACTCGTACCTGCCGGAGGGCACCGACGCCTCGGTGCTCGGATGGTGGTTCCCGTCCGACGGCAAGGGTCCGGTCGGCAACGACTGCATGGCGGTCACCGCGAACGCCAAGAACCCGGTGTTGGCGCACCTGTACATCAACTACCTGATCGACCGCGACAACGCCGAGACCAACTTCCAGTGGAACGGGTACCTGCCGCCGATCAAGGGCCTCGACGCCGACTACCTGATCAGCCAGGAGTACGCACCGGAGAACCTGCGGTCGGCGGTGCTGACCGACGAGATGATCCGCAACGGCCTCGTCTACAAGCCGCTCACCGCCGAAGTCCAGGCGCTCTGGGAAGAGCAGTGGTCGAGCTTCACCGCCGGCTGAACCGAACATCCAGGTTCTGGGCTGCGATGGCGGGCCCGGGCACGCTCTGGCTGGTCGCCCTGTTCGTCGTGCCCTCCTACGCGATCCTGTCCGTCGCCTTCGGCGGGCTCGACCCGATCCTGCGCACCACGGTCCCGGAGTGGAACCCGCTCGCCTGGAACGCCGGACCGTTCGTCGACAGCGTGCAACGCGTCGTCACCGGCGACCTGCGACACGTGTTCGTGCGCACCGGTCTGTACGCGCTGGCGGCGCTGACCGGATGCTGCCTGATCGGCTACCCCGTCGCCTACTACGTGGCCCGCACGGCGGGGCGGTCGCGTGGCCTGCTGCTCGGACTGCTCGTGATGCCGTTCTGGATCAGCTACCTGATGCGCATGCTGGCCTGGGTCAACCTGCTCCAGACCGACGGCCTGATCAACCGGATCCTGGGGTGGTTGCAACTGGGTTCGGGTTCCCACAACTGGCTCGACGGCGATTGGCCGACTGTGGTGATGGGGCTGATCTACGGGTACGTGCCGTTCTTCATCCTGCCGTTGTACGCCGCCCTCGAGCGGCTCGACGGGCGGCTCATCGAGGCCTCCCGCGACCTCGGCGCTTCTCGGTTCTGGACGTTCGTGCGGGTCACACTGCCGTTGTCGGTCCCGGGCCTGATGGCAGCGTCGGTGATCATCGTCCTGCCGATGTGCGGCGACTACTACACCAACACGTACCTCACCGGCGGTTCGCCCCGCACCGAGATGGTCGGCAACCAGATCGAGTTCTTCCTGCGTGGTTCCAGCCAGCCTCAGAAGGGCGCTTCGCTGGTGATCATCCTGATGTTGTTCCTGATGGTGGCGATGGCGTACTACCTCGTCTCGATCGCCCGCAGCCAGCGCGAGACAGCACGATGACGGCGACACGATGAAACGGCGTCGCTTCGGTCCGCTTGCCGTGCTCACGTGGCTGTACGTGCTCTGGTCGCTGGCGCCCGTCCTGATCGCCGTGCGGATCTCGTTCAACTCGGGCAAGAGCCGATCCACGTTCCAGGCACCGGGGATGCGGTGGTACTGGACCGACCCCTCATCGGTGTGGAAGAGCGACGAGCTCCACACCGCGTTGTCGAACACGTTGAAGCTGGCGGCGCTCACGATGCTGGTCGCCACACCGCTCGGCGTGGCGATGGCGATCGGCCTGCAACGGTGGCGCGGGCGGCTGTCGCGTGGCGCCAACAACCTGATGCTGCTGCCGCTCGTGACACCCGAGATCGTGGTCGGCGTGGCCCTGTTCCTCGTGTTCACGCAGATCTACACCGGTGTGCCGCGCGGTTTCACCACCCAGCTGCTCGGGCACGTCACGTTCACGATCTCGTACGTGGTGATCATCGTCCGCGGTCGCCTGCTCTCGATCGGTACCCAGTTCGAGGAGGCGGCGCGCGATCTCGGCGCCACCCGCACGCAGGCGATGCGGATGGTGCTGCTCCCTCAGCTCGGTCCGGCGATCTTCGCCTCGTTGATGGTCGTGTTCGCCACCTCGGTCGACGACTTCGTGATCTCGTCGTTCCTGTCGACCGGCGCGTCGACCGAGACGGTGCCGATCAAGATCTACTCGACGGCTCGGGCGGCGGCGACGCCGAACGTGAACGCCTTGGCCACCGTCATGCTGGTGATCACCCTCGTCGCCGCCGCCCTCGCCGCCCTGGCGATGCGACTGCTCCACCACGGCGACAGCGACTCGTCGGCCAGCCTGACGTCGATGAGCATCTGAGATCTCACTCGAAGTGCAGGGCGCCGTCCATCAGGTCGGCGTTGCGGAACGTTTCCTTGTCGCGCCAGTAGTCCTGGGTGTGGAGCCACGGTTCATGGTCGCCCTGCCTCGGGAGCAGGTGCAGCCCGCGCTGCATGTAGCCGGGGTTGAAGTTCTCGGGTTCGATCCACGGCCGCAGCTGCATGTCGCGATCCTCGTCGCGCAGTTCCGGCACCACGACATCGGCGCCTTCGGCGTGCATGTGGCGCAGGAGTCGCACGACGAACTCGGCGATCATGTCGGCCCGCAGCGTCCAGGAGGCACGGAAGTAGCCGAACACCCAGACCATGTTCGGGATGCCGGTGAACATCGCCCCGCGATACGTGATCGTGTCGTGGAACTGGAGTGGTTCGTCGTCGATCGTGAAGGCGATGTCACCCAGCACGTTGAGGTCGAATCCGGTTGCACTGACCACGATGTCGGCGTCGAGGTGCTCGCCGGACTCGAGCACGATGCCGGTCGCGTCGAAACGGTCGATCTGGTCGGTCACCACCGACGCCTTGCCGCTGTTGATCGCCTCGAACAGGTCGCCGTTGGGCACGAACGCGATCCGTTCCCGCCACGGCAGGTAGTGCGGGGCGAACGCCGTCTCGACGAGGTGCTGGTACTCGGGTTTGAGGCGCGCCCGCACGCCTTCTAGCAGTTCCACCCGGGTGACCTCGGGCTCGGTGAAGCAACGCTCGGTGAAGATCGCCGACTCGAACAGCATCCGGCGTCGCACGATCTCGTGCGTCCACTCCTCGGGCGTGTCGACTTCACGCAGCGCCTCGGCGAGGTCGTTGACGTTGCGTCCCGAACGGAAGTAGGTCGGTGAGCGCTGGAGCATCGTGACGTGCTCGACGTCGGGTGCCACGGCGGGGATGATCGTGGCGGCACTGGCCCCCGAGCCGATCACCACCATCCGCTTGCCGCGGTAGTCCAGATCGGCGGGCCACGACTGCGGGTGCACGATCACACCGTCGAAGTCCTCCATCCCCGGCCAGGTCGGCTGATAGCCCTGCGAGTGCCGGTAGTAGCCCTGGCACATGTACAGGAACGGGGCCGAGATCGTGAACGGCTCACCGGTCGCGGTGTCGGTGCCCGACAAGGTCCAGCGCCGGTCGGCGCTCGACCATACGGCGGTGGCGATCGTGTGGTCGTACCGGATGTGCCGAGCGAGGTCGTTCTCGTCGATCGCCTCACCGAGGTAGTCGAGGATCTGCTGGGCGGTGGCGATCGGCTTGCCGCGCCACGGCTTGAAGCCGAACCCGAACGTGTGCAGGTCGCTGTCGGAGCGGATACCGGGGTAGTTGTGGGTGCGCCACGTGCCGCCGTAGTCGTGCTGCGATTCGAGGACCACGAACGACGTGCCGGGCAGGTCGCGCTGCAGGTGAAACGCGGCGCCGATCCCCGAGATGCCCGCTCCGACCACCAGCACGTCCACCCGTTCGATCACGGTGGGCAGCGTAGAGACCAGCGTGCGCCCGGAGAGACTCGAACTCCCAACCGTCTGATCCGAAGTCTGAATCTCCCCTGAGCCCGGATGGGGTCGGTCGGTGCCGGTCGGTCGACGGCAGGCTGCGAGGAGGCCTGACGTTCGTGGTCGGGGTGGCGTTGGTCGCGATCGGCGGTCTGCTCCCCCGACCAGAACCGTCAACAGGCGACTGCAACCGAAAGCGGCGAACGCGCCTCAGTCGTCCAGCGCGTCCACCGTCATCGACTCCGTCGCAGGGTCGAATGTGCCCCAGATCGTGACGGTTGGATCTGGGCTCATCAGCGTTCCCGCCAGGTCATCGAGTCGGATGCCGGCGTCGGTGACGGTCGAGTCATCGAGCTCGAGATCGAGCGGATCCCCGCACAGCGGTGGCATCGACTCGAGAATGACTTGGCAGAGTGTCCAGCCCGGCCGGTCGAACGACCTGACAAGCCAACCAGTGAGCGAGCCTGACCAGGTTTCGCCCGAAGACAGAGCCGGTTGCAGATCGGGCCAGTTCTCCGGCCACAACGTCCGACGCTCCACGCCGGCAGCTTCGGGTGCCGCCGTCACAGCAGCTATCGCCGTGGGCACCGCTTCGGTGGTTGCAGCGACTAACACCGTTTCGGTCGCACGATCGCCCACCGAGGAATCGCCCGCAGGCGACCCCGTATTGCCGTCCCCGAGGTCATCGGTTCGACACGCAGATGTGAACAACGACACGATCACCACGACGAGCAAACTGCCAGTCACGTGCGCCCGGAGAGACTCGAACTCCCAACCGTCTGATCCGAAGTCAGATGCTCTATCCATTGAGCTACGAGCGCAGGACCGCCAACTCTAGCGAGCCAGGTCGGCCAGAATCTGCCGGCTGGCGAGACGACCCGGACCGCCGGTGACGCAGCCCCCTGGGTGGGTGCCGCTCCCGCACTGGTAGTAGCCGGCGATCGGGGTGCGGTACTGGTTCCAGCCGGGGGCCGGCCGGAAGAAGTACATCTGCGGTCCGAACAACTCCCCGTGGAAGATGTTGCCTTCCGGCAGACCGGCGACCTGTTCGATGTCGAGCGGCGTCACCACTTCGCGCTGCAACACCAACTCGCCGAAGCCCGGGAAGAACGACTCGAGCGTGCGCTGCACGTTGTCGGCCATGTGCTCGCGTTCCTTGGTCCAGTCGCTGCCCTTGAGGTGGTACGGCGTGTAGTGCACGAAGCACGACATCACGTGCTTGCCGGGCGGTGCCATGTCGGGGTCGATCGTGGACTGGATGCAGCCGTCGATGTAGGGGCGGGTCGAGTACCAGCCGTATTTGGCCTCGTCGAAGGCGCGTTCGAGGTACTCCATCGACGGGGCGACGTTGGTGAAGCCGCGGAACAGGTCGGTGCGGCCCGGCAGGCTGGGGTACTGCGGAAGACCGTCGAGGGCGAAGTTGACCTTGGAGGAGGTGCCCTGGTACTTGTACTTGCGCAGGTTGTCGACGAGGTCCGTGGGGAGTTCCCGCTCGTCGACGAACTTCGTGAACGTGCGCCGTGGATCGGCGGCCGAGACCACGACGGGCGCCGTGAACTCGGTGCCGTCCTGGAGCACCACGCCGGTCGCCCGACCGCCGTGGGTGATCACGTGGTCGACCTCGGCGTCGAGCCGGATCTCGGCGCCGAACGACTGGGCAGCTCGCGCCAGTACTTGCGTGAAGCCGCCGTTGCCGCCTTTGTGGAACGCCCAGGTGCCGAGCTCGCCGTCGTACTCCCCCATCGCGTGGAAGAGCAGGACCAGACCCGAGCCCTGCGACATCGGCCCGACCTTGGTGCCGATGATGCCGGACGACGACAGCCATCCCTTCACGACCTCGGTCTCGAAATAGCCGTCGAGGAAGTCCGCCGCGCTCCCGGTGAGCAGCCGCACGAGGTTCATCAACACATCCTTGGGCACCCCACGCAGGTGCTTGGCGAGCGATGCCAGCTCGGCCAGACCTTGCGGTGACTCGTCCCACAGGTTCGGCGGGACGGAGTCGAACAGCGGCTTGACGGCCCGGATCACCATCGTCATGTCGTGGCTGTACTGGTCGTAGGCGTCGGCGTCGCGCGTGCTGTGGCGGGCGATCTCGTTGATGTTCACGCCCCGGTCCTGACCCATCACGAGGCTGTCGCCGTTCTCCATCGGACAGAACGTCGACGGCATCAACAGCGGCATGAACCCGTGCCTGACCAGATCCAGTTCGTGCACGATGTCGGGTCGCAGCAGCGATAGCGCGTACGAGAACGTCGTGAACTTGAACCCCGGCCGCAACTCCTCGGTGATCGCCGCACCGCCCACGAGGTGGCGCCGTTCGAGCAGCAGCGTGCGCAAGCCTGCCTTGGCCAGATAGCCGGCGTTGACGAGCCCGTTGTGGCCGCCGCCGATCACGATCGCGTCGTAGTCGTGGCTGCTCATGCCAGTGCTCCCATCATCTGTGTCTTGCGGGCCGGGGCGAACATCGGGTTGCGGGCCACCTGAGCGGCGACCTGCACGTAGCGGTGGTTGATCGTGTACTCGAGCTCCACCCGAGTGCCCGGTATGGCCAGCTCGGGGCGCACTCGGGCGAGCGCGATGTGGCGCTGCAACACGGGCGAGTACATCAGGCTCGTGGCGTAGCCGGCGCGCTGGCCGGAGTCGTCGTAGACCATCCAGTCCTCGTGGATCGGGTGATGGTCCTTGGGCGGCACCATGCCGGCGTCGGTGTACTTGCGGTGGTAGTCGGCGGGGTCCACCATCAGCCCCGTCATCTTCCAGCGGGTCGTGGCGTTGGCGCGTTCGGCGAGGATCGCCTGGCGGCCCACGAACGGGCGGGTGTCGTCCTCGATGCCCTTCAACATCCAACCCAGGCCCAACTCGTCGGGCGTCGAGCGGTGCTCGTCGTTCTCGGCAAACCGGCTGGGGTCGAAGTCGGCATGGATCAAGAGCAGCCCGGCCTCGATTCGCGCCATCAGCAGCGCCGTCTGGCCGAACGGCCGCAAGCCGTGCGGCGTGCCGGCGTCGACGATCGCGTCCCACACCGCTTCCGCCGACGTCGCTTCGCAGAACACCTCGTAGCCGAGGTCGCCCGTGAACCCGGTGCGCGAGATGAACGCCGGTGTGCCGGCGATCGTGGCGGGCGCGTGATCGAAGAACCCGAGCGCGCTGACCTCAGGCGCCAACTGGCTCAGCACGGCGTGGGCGCGTGGCCCCTGGATCGCCAGCGAGCCGTAACGATCGGTGACGTCGTCGATCTCGACCTTGTTGCCACCGACGAACCGCCGAAGGTACGACAGGTTCGGTTCGGCGGCGGTGAGCAGGAACTCGTCGGGTCCGAACCGGAACACGACCCCGTCCTCGTTGACGAACCCACGATCGTCACACCAGATCGTGTACTGGGCTTGGCCGGCCTGGAGCATCCGCGGGTCGCGGGCCAGCAGGCCCGACAGGTAGCGCTCGGCGTCGCCACCGGCGATCCGGTACTTGTACATCGGGCTCGAGTCGTACATCCCGACCGAGTTTCGGATCGCGAAGTACTCGAACTTCTCCGACATCTCGTAGCGGTCGACGACGAGGTGGCCGTTCCAGTGCGACCACAGCGAGGTCTGGTTGGCGGCCGCCACGCGCGTGTGGAACGGTGACCGGCGAATCATTCCGACACCGTACCCTTCTGTTGGACATGTGCGCAATAGAGTGGGCGGATGGCTCGCCTGTCCCCCGATGCCCGCCGCCAGGCGATCGTCGACGCGACCCTCGCGGTCGCCCGCCGGCAGGGCCTGGCGACCACCACCGTGCGCGACGTGGCCGCCGAGATGGGCACGTCGAGCGGGCTGATCCACCACTACTTCGAGTCGATGGACGACGTGCTGGCGGCCGCCTTCGCCCAGGCCGCCGGCAGCGACCTGGAACGCGCCCGGGAGCGCGTCGCCGGCGAGCCCGACCCCGCCGCTCAACTCGACGCGTTCATCGAGTCGTATGCCCTCGGCGATGCGGACTGGACGATGCAGCTGTGGCTCGACGCCTGGGCCGAGGCGTCACGCCGCCCGGCGCTGCAACGTGTCTCGCGCCGACTCAACCGCGAGTGGCAGGCGCTCGTGCGGTCGCTGATCGACGACGGCGTCAACAGCGGTCAGTTCACCTGCGACGACGCCGACGCAGCGGCATGGAGACTGCTGTCCACACTCGACGGCCTGGCCCTCCAGGTCGTTGCCCACGATGCGCTGATCTCACGTCATCAGGTGGTGCAGTGGGCCCGCGACGGCGTCGCCCGAGAACTCGGAATCACGCCGGTGAGCCGGCCTGGGAGCGGGTCACGATCGCCACGCCGATGATGATGATCGGCAACGCGATCAACAGGTTCGTGGTGATCACCTCGTCGGCGATGAGGGCGCCGAGCACCACGGCGATCGCCGGGTTGACGTAGGCGTAGCTCATCGCCAGCGATGGCCGCACGTGGCCGACCAGGTACATGTAGGCCGAGAAGGCGATCACCGAACCGACCGTGGCCAGGTACAGCAGTGCCGCCAGGCTGCGCCCAGACGGCCGCGTGATCGACTCCCCGTGGAGCACCGCCAGCGCCACGAATCCGATCGCCGCCGCCCCCATCTCGCAGACGGTCGCCATCATGCCGGGCGGCATCGTGATGTGGCGGCTGATCACCGAGCCGAGACTCCAGTTGACGCAGGCGAACATCACCATCAGCACCCCGAGCCGCGACCCCGACAGCGAACCGCTGGCGCTGAGGACCACGACGCCCGAGAGCCCGACCAGCATCCCGATCCACTCCCATCGGCGCGGCCACCGGCCGAACAAGCCGCCCCAGATCGAGCCCATCACAGGCTGCACCGCGATCAGCGTCGCCGCCACCCCGGAGTCGAGTCCGCGGTCCTCCGCCAGGGTGACCACGCCCACTCCGCCCACCAGCAGCATCAGACCGATCAGGGCTGCGTTGCGTGCGGCGCCCGCCGCCGGCCACGACTCCCCACGGCGATGGGCGATCGTTCCCAGGATCAGCGCCGCGATCGAGAACCGGGTGGCCTGCATGACGAACGGATCGAGTGTCTCGAGCCCGATCCGGATCGCCAGATAGGTCGAACCCCAGATCACCCACACCGCCGCCAACGCGAAGGGCACGAGCGACGACACCCGGGCGGGTGTCGGCGTTGCAGCGACGATCGGCGGGGCGGACATGGCACGAGTGTGGCGGAAACTCGGCCACGACGACGAGCGGGTTCCGCCGCGAGCCGGGTGTGGTGGACACCTGGCTGGTGACGCGGCGCTGGTTGAATGCGGTGATGCACAGCGACCGCGTGGTGTGGGCACCCGATCTCGGAGCCTGGATCGTCACGGGTCGGGAGTTGGCGATCGACGTGATGCGCGACGCCGAACGATTCACCGTCGAGGATCCACGCTTCTCGACCGCCCAGGTCGTGGGGCCGAGCATGTTGTCGACCGACGGCGACGAGCATCGCCGCCATCGCACTCCCTTCGTGTCGACGTTCCGCCCCACCGACCTCGGTCTGCGACTGGGAGCGATGATCGAGCGCCGCGTCGATTACCTGATCGACCGCATCCTCGAGCGCGGCGAGGGAGACCTGGCGACCGATCTCGCCGGTCCGCTCGCCACGTACTCGGCCGCAGCGGCGCTCGGGATCGAGCACGTCGACTGCGACGCCCTGCTGTCGTGGTACCGCCGGATCGTTGCCGAGACCGAGCGGATCTCGCTCGGCGGCGTCCGCTCCGACGATGCCGAAGATGCGCTCGCCTGGGTGGTCGGCGTGCTGGACGACGCACTGACCGACCCGGCGCACGTGCTGCACCACGTCGCCGACCGCCTCGACCGCGCAGAGGTGGTGTCGAACGTCGCCGTCTACCTGTTCGGTGCGATCGAGACCACCGAGGGCATGATCGCCAACCTGTTCGCCCGCCTGCTCGACCTGCCGGACGTGCTGGATGCGGTGCGCTCCGACCGAGGCCTGGTCGAGGCTGCGATCGAGGAATCGCTGCGCCTCGAACCCTCGGTCACGCGCGTCGATCGCTATGCCACGCGGGAAGTCACCCTCGACCGGTGTGACATCGCCGCAGGCGACTTCGTGATCGTGTCGCTGTCGGCCGCCAACCGCGACCCGGAGGTGTACCGGTCACCGCACGAGTTCCGACTCGACCGCAGCGACGAACCGGGCCACATCACGTTCGCACAGGGCCCCCACGCCTGCATCGGTGCCCACATCGCCCGATTCGAGGCCCGCACCGCACTCACCGCCGTGCTCGATCGCCTGCCCGACGTGTCGTTGCGGCCCGGTGCTCAGGTGTCGATCGATGGCGTGGTGTTCCGCAAGGCTCGGTCGCTGCCGATCCGCTGGCGCAGTTCGACGTAGACCTCGTCACCTGCCAGGGCACGCAGTTCGTCTGCCAGCGAGTCGACCACCATCTCGGAGCCGACGTAGGCCTCGCCGCCGTCGCCGCGTTCGGTGCAACACCACGCCATCGTCGTGCCGTGCTCACCCCAGTCGGCGCGCGTCCAGCGCCGAACGTGAGCGGTCTCGGTGACACCGTCGACCGGCTCCCAGTCGACCCGGATCGGCAGCTGCCAGCACACCGACGGCTTCCACTCGATCGGTGACTCCCCCGCCTCCACGGCGGCGATGTGGAGCGCGCAGCCGGAGCCGCCGGCGAAACCGGGACGGTTGAGGAACACGCACGCACCGTCGATCACGCGTGTGTGAGTGCGCGTCTCGTCACTGAAGATGCCGGCGAGACCGACGTGGGCGTACTGCCACTGCCGTTCGTCCAAGCAGCGCTGCGTAGGCGCCGATCGTCATCGCCTCGTCCTGGCCCTCAGGACCGTCGCCGAAATGTGCCCCGATCGAGCAACAGCCCTGGTTCAGTTCGGCAGCCGGCTCGGTGAGGATTCCCTGGCACCCGCGCCCGAACGTGCACTCCCAGTTGGACTCGAGGAAGGCTCGGTCGAACCGCCACACGATGTCGTCGGCATGGATCTCGATGTCGGAGTCGGCCACGCGATGATCATCGCACGCCCCGATCAGGATCATGCAGCGAGGTCGCTTGACACGTTTGAGCAATTGGAATCACCATTCTCCAGATGCGTCTGTCTCGTCGATCGTGTTGTTGTGATCGTGAACCTGGGCGCGTGCATCTCATCAACACAAGCCGCGTCCGGGTTGCTCTCGTCACAGGCTACGTAGACGGGGCGATCACGACGAAGACCGACTCGAACGGCATCAAGCCACCATCCACACCCATCGTGCACAACACTCCAAGCGTCGGATTCGGCCCTTCGACCGGCACCTCCAACGTGAACCGATTGACATCCCCGACGGTAAAGGCATCCACCGGCACGGTGATCTGGGTGATCTCCAACGCGATCGGTTCCGCGATGCCTTGCTGATAGCTCAGCACTCGCGCCAACCCCGGAACCGCGTCGGCAGCACAGGTCGCCGAGACGGTGACCACGCCACCTGGCGCCGGCAGCACGGTCGGCGTCACCGACCACTCCAACGGCTTGTACGACGCCCACCTAGGCCCCTCGGCACGTTCGACCACCTCCACCACGAACGGCTCATAACCAGGCACGTACCTTGACTGCTCCACCGCCCCGGGGGCAACGTCGTCTGGGACACCGACGCACTCGGGAAACACACGGGCCTCGCCCGGACCAATGCGCGAGTCCAGCAGCACCTCCAAGTCGAAGGCCCAAAGGTCGTCGCTGCGCTGAGTTTGAGCGCTCACCGGGATCGTGACGTATTCAGGGCGAAATCCTGGCGCAGACTGTGCCGGTTCGATCGTGTAATCAGCGGCGTAGTTGTCACATACTCCGCTGATTCGGAGGAGGCCGCCAACTTCGACCGTGAGCGGTGCAACCTCGTATTGCTCGAACCGAGGTTGCGTCGTCGGAGCCGCAGGTTGAGTGGTCGGGTCGCTCGTCACCGAAGGTGACCGCGTCGTCGAGGACGGAACGGTCGAATCCGTCACCGTCGCCACGCTCGCGCCAATCGACTCGGTCGTCGACACAGCCGGCGCTTCGGCCAGTGAATCCGGAGAGGCCGCTGGAGTCCCGCCGCACGACGCAATGACGATCGTGAAGCCCAACCATCGACGACGATTCATGAGAAGTACCCGAACTGGTCGACCACGACCGACACTGATCCAGCGTGACCTCGCCGTACGGTCACCGTTCCCGACGCACTGACGGGCACCACTGTCATGTTGGAGTTGTCGGGTCCAGGCAAGTTGAGCGTTGATGTCATGGGCGGCGATCCGACGTATGCCTGCAAGAAGGTTGGGGCGGTGTTGCCTGATGCGCGGACCGACAGCAAGGCCACCTGACCGGCGACTGTGACTCCGGTAGCGTTGGCAGGGGTCGTGCCCGACAGCACCTGGCTCAGTCGCTGTTGACCACTTGAGTAGCTGTGGAACGCCTTGCCCGACACGGAGGAGCTGAAGCACCCAAGTAGGTCGACGAGCACGTCTGCTCCACCGACGGCATAGACGTTGAACGACTGATTCACTACAGGGACGAAGACGAGGTTGGACGCCGCCTCGCCCGAAAGGAAGTTCACGTTCGACCAAGCGCCCGCCGGTGACCCAGTGTCTCGTCGAGCTTGCAAGAAGCCGGCCGCTCCCGCAGACACCGCCGTGAGGTTCACGATTGCACCAGAAACCGACGTCGTGCCGGGGCACAGATTGGTGATCGGGATCGATCGACTTTGGGCGTTCGGCACAATCCCGGCGGCGCACAAGTAGCCCGTGGTTCGCGTGTCGCACGCCCGCACCGGCGTCGCAAGCGGAAGCATTGCGCTGGTGGCGCTTCCACCGAAGTATCCCACCACGTCGATGACGACATGAGCCGATGTGGAGACCTGCAAGAAGATTGTGCCGTAGGTGCCGAGTTGGACGACTGTGCCGATCGCCTTGACCTGGCCGGCACCGAACGCCCCCACCGCCGGCCCTGAAAACGCCGAGTCTTGCCGCACAGAGATCGTGCCGGCAGCACCTTGGGAGATAACTGTCACGTTGAGCGCACCGTGCAGAGCGCCTTGCGGCATCGGCCCGGCGAGTGCCGATAATTGATACGTTTGTCCACCGACGAGTGGGCTGGTCGCGACGGTCGGGACTCCACCCGTACCGTCACGCGTGTCAAGTATCCGAAAGGCATCCATCGGATAGAAGTAGCCAGCGCTCTGTGACGTCGGCGAACGCCAGTCCGCACCCGGCCCGGCCAGGGCGACGCGTTGGGCGTTGTTCTCCGACGCAGTGCCTGACGCCGCTGAGGCGGCAGTCATTCCTGTCCACTTTCGTTCGGGGTTCGAGAACCTCAGGTCGCGAATCTGGTTCTCATTGCACCCCGTGGAGGTCGTGTCTGCCATGAGTGAACGCCGTAGGTTGGTGGCGTCGCAATGGCCAAGACCATGCGCAAGGTTGCCGTCCCACGAATGGTAGGCGTTGTTCGTCAGCAGGTGTCCCATTTCGTGGGCGAACACGTACTTCACCGTGCAACCGGAAATGTTCCCCGAGATCACCGTCTTACGCGCGTTGAGCGAGTCGACGTCCGCACGGCCGCAGGCTCCGGCCCACTGATCACCCCAAACACCGGACTTTACGTCAGCACCAAGGGCATCGAAGACGACCTGAATCCGAGCACCCAACTGGTAGTCGGGGGAGGTCGCCGAAGCCGGAGCAGCATGGTTGTTGACGTCATACCGAGCGAGCCATGCGAGGTCGTTGGCGTCTGTCGACTGGGCGCGGGTCACCATCATGATCCCGAGCAGTGAAGCAGTGACTCCATTGATCACGTAACTCGAACTGCTCGAGTTCGTCGTCGCCTGATTGAGTTGAGAGACGCCGACCGTATGGAACGCCAAGGCGCTTGCCAGCGAGATGTAAGTGCCCGGCGATGTGACCCCAACCCCCAACACGCCGAGCACGTGGGTTCCGGCAGTAATACCGAACTTTGGCGCGGGTTCATCGAGCAACCGGACACCCTTGTCGTCTGGTTCGGGATCCGTCGGTTCGCCATCGTCGATCTCGCGTCCGAGTTCGACGACACCCGAGTCGGCACGTTCAATGCTCCAAAACCGACCATCGCCGAGTTGGACCGACCCGGCGCCAAGAGTCCAATCAACTTCCTGTGTTCTCACAAACGCAAGCGTCGCCCAACCACCGTCCTTGGTCTCACCGGTCCACGCCAGGCTTTCGGCACTCTCGGTCGCGACCGACCACTCATTGAACACCGGCACGATCGTGTGATCCACGGAGGTTCCAAGTAGCTCGATCGCCAACCCGGGTTCAAGTTGAATCGTCGCATCGGGAGGCGCAACCAACCGAGTCGTGGCGGCAGCATCAACGACCAGGCTCAAATCGGACGACTTGATCCCCAGGTCGGACACGAGCAGCGAAGCGTCGATGCTCACCGCGTACCGACTCAGACCAGTCGCCGACCGCTCGACCTCCGTTCCCAGCTCGAGCAAGATCGGTCTGCGGCTGTCCGAACCGTCCGTCGGCCCTGTGACGGCGTCAGTGGCCGTCGGCCCAACCGCTTGTGTGGCAACGATCGACACACACACACACACACACGATGAATCTCGACTTCATGGGCTGACCATACGCCTTTTGGCCTCACCTCTCAAGCAGTCCAAGTGACCACAACGCGGACATGGCTTGGCTCCCCCGCTAAGACATCAACAACGTGTCGCTGGCTGCGGGAGCCGGAACGTCTCGATCGGCGGGCTGTGTCCGGGTACGACGAACATCACGGCGACGATCGTGAATCTGGTTGCGGTCGGAGCGGCCTCCCCCGGCTTCTTGCAGGCACGCGCCAGCACGTCGTCGCAGTCAGGCGCGTGGTCGAACGTCACCTACATGACTTCGGACGCCGCCGCTAATCTCACGTTCGTGCCGGTTTCGTCGCAGCAGTTCAACGTGTACACGCCAACGTCGGTGGATCTGATCGTGGACCTAGTCGGGTGCTTCTCGCGGCAAACAGCACACCGTTCGTCGTGTTGAATGCGTTCAACAACACCTCGCCGATGTTCTGCAGGCGTACCCGGCGGGCCAAGGCGCACCCCAGACGTCGGTCGTGAACGTGGTCGGGGCGGCGAACTCGAACGCGACGGTGGTGCCAGCAAGTGCGTCGGGCACGTTCACGGTCAGACGCGGTGTGGGCGGAGCATCGAATCTGTACGTCGATCAGTTCGGCTACTTCTCATGACCAGCACCAGGGTCCGGGTTGTATTCGTCGCAGGGCTCTGGCTGGTACCGGGCTGCAGCCGGGGTTCGGAAGCGCCTGCTGGGTCGCCGGTGACCTCGGTGAATGTGAGCTCGGTCGCCCTTCAACCATTGAGCGGTCGATGCCTGAGCCGACATCAGAGTTGGGGACCTTGGCTCCGTTTGCGGAGTTCTACGACGTGCAACCGCGAACAGTCGAGGTCGGCGGAGAGATCGTCGTCACCGGACGGTGCGCGGACAAGTCCGACAACGCATGGGTCCGCAACGACATCTTCGACGAATCACGGACGGGATGGCTACACGTGCCGATCACCCGCGAGCACTGGTCTGCCGAAGGGGCTGGCTGGGGATTCGAAGTGGCGATTCGGCTCGGCGCAGTCGTGTCGCCTGGCCCGATGACGTTGTATCCCGAGTGTCTGAGTGTCGAGGATGAAGGGAATCCCCGTCAGTCGAGCGTTCAGCCAGGGTACGAGCCGATCACGATCGAGGTCACCGAGATCGCTGACGGGCCGGCATGGGCGTCGTACAAGCCGATCGCGTTCGACGTGCAACCGACCGTGATCGAACCGGGCGGCTCGGTCCAGGTCACGGCCACATGCCCCGCCGACGCAACCGCCGGCAACGGACGGATCTTCGTGATCGGCCCTCGCAACCAGATCGCACCGTATCTCGGACAGCTGTACGACACCGTCGAGGTTCCAACCGAGGCGTACACGACCGACGGCGACACCAACTCCTTCACCGTGCAGGTCTCGTTGGCAGCCGTGCCGCCCGAGGCGTCACATGCCGAGGTACATGTGTCGTGCACAGCAACGACCGGCGAGGGGCTGCCAGGCGGCGACGAGCAGGTGTTCACCAACGTGCAGTGGTGATCAGGACGGGTCGGGGTCGTCGGGGTCGTCGTCGATCCCGAGTCGGGCCAGCAGTTGGTCCCGGATGCTCACCCCGGGTTCACGCGCCTTGTCGCCGGCGATCCGCCATCCCAGCCGGCTCGAGTACAACAAGGGTGGCTCGCGCAAGCGGCCTTCGATCACCTGCTCGACTCGGGCGAACACCAGCTGGTGATCCTCCATCGGCTGCTCGGACAGCACCCGGCAGCGCAACCAGGCGATCGAGTTCGGCACGATCGGGGGACCATCCGGATCATCAGGCCAGTCGGCGATCAGCTCGGTGGCGACCTTGCCGAACTTGCGGCCCGGATACGAGAAGTACTGACCCTCGGTGATCTGATCGCCGGCCATGATCGACACCGAGAACTCACCGGAACCGATCATCAACGGATACGTGTCGTGCTTGGGCGACACACTCGCCATCACGATCGGCTCCTCGAAACTGACCTGTGTGACCCAGTGGCTGGTGTAGGCGCACGTCACGCCCTGATGCCTGGCACCGACCACCTCGACACCCTTCATCATCTGGCCGAGCGAACGCTTGATCGTGCGGTCGATCATGCAACGAAGCCGATCGTCATGTCAGTGGGCGAGCCCGGGTGCGCACAGACCTTCGAGGTCCTGCACGATGATCCGGTCGCGGTTCTCCCACGTGACGACGTTGCTCGGGTCACGTCGCAGGTTGAACACCCGGAACTCCATCTCGGTCGTGTCGACCGAGAGGATCCGGCCGATCAACGGCTCACCGAGCCCCAGGATCACCTTGATCGCCTCCAGGGCCTGGATCGACCCGACGATGCCGGGCAGCACGCCGAGCACACCGGCTTCGGCGCACGAGGGCGCGAGTTCGGCGGGCGGCGGCTCGGGCACCATGTCGCGGTAGGTCGGTCCGTGCTTCGGGTCGAACACGCTGACCATGCCCTCGAACCGGAAGATCGAGCCGTGCACGACCGGGATGCCAAGCTTTACCGAGGCGTCGTTCAACAGGTAGCGCGACGGGAAGTTGTCGGCGCCGTCGACGACCACGTCGTAGCCGGGGAGGATGTCCATGATGTTCGAGGCATCGAGCCGCGTGTCGTAGGTGACCACGTCGACGTCGGGGTTGAGCATCGTCAGCGTCTTCTTGGCCGAGTCGACCTTGCGGTCGCCGATCCGGTCGATGTTGTGGAGGATCTGGCGCTGGAGGTTGGATGCGTCGACGTCGTCCATGTCGACGATGCCGATCGTGCCCACACCGGCCGCCGCCAGGTACATGGCAGCGGGCGAACCGAGCCCGCCTGCGCCGAGCATCAGCACCTTGGCGCCGAGCAGCTTCTTCTGGCCTTCGACCCCGACCTCGGGCAGCAGCAGGTGGCGCTTGTAGCGGTTCATCTGCTCAGGGGTGAGCGACGCCGGCTTCTTCCACGCCCGGCCTTCGTCCTTCCAGCGACCGAAGCCGCCGTCCATCGACTCCACGGTCTGGTAGCCGAGTTCCTGCAAGGTGTTGGCGGCGAACGCTGAACGCACCCCGCCGGCGCAGTACACCACGACCGGGGCGGTCTTGTCGGTGAGCCGGCTCTCCACCTGTGATTCGAGGTGGCCGCGCGGAATGTGGACGGCGCCGGCGATCGCCCCCTCCTGGTACTCGTCGGGCTCGCGCACGTCGAGCACGGCGTACCCGGCGGCGATGTGCTCGGCGGCGGTCTCGGTGGAGATCTCGGTGATCTCGCGCTTGGCGGCGAGGAGCAGGTCTCGGAACGTTGCCATAGACCCAAAAACCTACCAACACGGTCGGGTATTCCCGCCCGTGGATCAGGCGGCCGAAACCCGCTCGGGGTCTGCCGTCTGCCGCCGATACCGTGCGGCGGCGATGTCTGTGACCGCCGAACAACCCATCGATGCCGACGCCAATGGTTTCGACGCCACGGACTGGGGCTTGTTCCTCGCCATCTCCGCCATCTGGGGCGCCTCGTTCCTGCTGATCGACATCGGGCTCGACGCCTTGCATCCCGGCGCCGTCACGCTGCTGCGGGTCACGCTGGGTGCGATCACGCTCAACGTGTTGCCGGGTTCACGCCAGCGGTTGGAACGCACCGATCGCCCCCGGCTGGTGATCCTGTCGGCGGTGTGGGTCGGCCTGCCGTTCACGCTGTTCCCACTTGCCGAGCAGCACATCAACTCGGCGACGACCGGGCTCCTGCAGGGCGCCACGCCGATCTTCACGACGGCGATCGCCGTCGTCGCCTACCAACATCGACCCTCGCGGGCGCTGCTGACCGGGCTCGGTCTGGGTGTGGTCGGGGTGGCGATGATGAGCCTGCCATCCATCCACGAAGGATCGAGCGAGGCGCTCGGGGTGGCCTATGTCGTGCTCGCCTCGCTGTGCTACGGCATCGCCCAGAACGTTTCGCGTCCGCTGCTCCAGCGCTACGGGGCGCTCGACACGATGCGTCGTGTGCTCGCCCTGGCGATCGTCTGGACGCTGCCGTTCGGTGTGTTCGGGACCACGCGGTCGCATGTCGGAATCGGTCCGATCGTCGCCGTGTGCGTGCTCGGGGTGGTCGGCACCGGCGTCGCCTATCTCGTGATGGGCACCTTGGTCCAGCGGGTCGGCGCCCCGCGAGCATCGTTCATCACCTACGTGATCCCGGCGGTCTCGCTGGCGCTCGGCGTCGGCTTCCGAGACGATCACGTGGCCCGGTTGGCGCTGGTTGGGATGGTGCTGGTGATCATCGGAGCGACGTTCGCCGGCCGCTCCCGCCATTGAGCAGCGCCGGCAGGATCTCGCCGATCGGCCCCGTCAGCAGGTGATCGGCGACGTGGTCCATCTCGGTCGGCGACCCGTTGACGATCACCACCGCGGCACCCGCCTTCTTGGCGATCGGTACACACCCGGCCACCGGATACACGCTCAACGTCGAGCCGACCGCCACCATCACATCGCACGCGGCGCTGACCCGCAATGCCCGGTCGATCACCTCGGGCACCAGCGACTGGCCGAAGCTGATCGTGTCGCTCTTGAGGATCCCGCCGCACTCGAGGCACGGTGGATCGAGTTCGCCGGCACGCACCCGATCGACGGCCTCGGCCATCGGGCGTCGATCGGAGCAACTCCAGCACCTGGTCCAGCGTGCCGTGCCGTGGACCTCGATCACCTTGGCAGGGTCGCTGCCCGCCTGCTGGTGCAACTCGTCGATGTTCTGCGTGATCAAGGCGTGCAGCCGGCCGGTGCGTTGGAGATCGACGATCGCTCGATGTCCGACGTTCGGCTGTGCTCGCCACACCGGGTTGTCGAGCCGACTCTGCCACGCCGCCATCCTCACCTCCGGGTCGCCGAGGTAGTGCTCGATGTTCGACGCCTTTTCGGCCTTCGGGTTCCGGGTCCACAGTCCGTTCGGTCCACGGAAGTCGGGGATGCCCGAATCGGTCGAGATCCCGGCACCGGTGAGCACCACCACCCGCCGGGCGTCGACGATCCGGGCGGCGGCAACCTCGATCGCGTCGGACGTCATCCCCCCGATTGTCGCACCGAACGGATCGCGACGACACTGGAGGGATGCCGAACCCTCGCCTCGCCGCCATCGTGGCGATCGGCGCCGCGTTGGGGCTCGGTGCCGTCACCTACGCTGCGGCGGTGACCGACGGCCCAGCGACCGTGCAACGCACGGCCGAACGCGACGTGGCGTTCGACGCGACGGCCGACTGCGACCTCGTCACCGTCCAGGCGCTCGCCACGCGCCACCCTGCCGTACGGCAGTTCGTGGTCGTGCACTCGTCGGGGTTCCTGGCGACGTCGGGGTCCGTCGAGGTGGCGGTGCGCGACCGCGACGGTGCGTGGCGGTGCCAGCGCGCCGCGCAGGCCGCTCGGCTCGGCCGCTCCGGCACGCGACCCTTGATCGATCGCCGGTCGGGCGACGGCACCACGCCGGCCGGTGTGTTCCCGCTCGGCTCGGTCACCGCCTGGGACGGCCAGACGTTCTCGATGTTCGGCAACCAGCCCGACCCCGGCGTGCTGGCACCGTACCGGTCCGTGCGCCCCGAGGACTGCTGGGGCGCCACGGCCAACACGAGCCGGTATCAGCATCTGGTGAATCGTCCCGACTGTCCCGGACCCGACGACGAGTCGCTGCCACGGATCGGCGACGTGTACGCCCACGCCGCCGTGATCGGCGCCAACCTCGACCCGATCTCCGGCGACCAGCCGGGCGAGATCCCGTACGCGGCGGCGATCTTCCTGCATCGACACAACTATGGGTCGGGCAACGCGACCAAGGCCACCAGCGGCTGCGTGTCGCTGGCATACGACGACCTGGTCGCCACGCTGCGGCTGATCGACCCACGCCTCGACCCGCACTTCGCGATCGGGCCCACCGAATGGCTCAGGAGTACAGCATGAACGTCCGCGCCGCCACCTTGATCGCCCCCGGGCAACTCGAGATCCGTGACTACCCGTACCCGACCGACTTGGAACCCGGCGCGGTGCTGGTGCGGATGTTGGCGTCGGGCATCTGCGGCACCGACAAGCACACGTATCGAGGCGAGACCCAGCAGTACGCCGGGACCGAACACGCCTCGTCGACCCCGTTCCCGATCATCCAAGGTCACGAGAACGTGGCGGTGGTCGAGGCGATCGGGTCGGGCGGAGCGTGCGCCTTCGACGGCACTGCGCTGTCGGTCGGCGATCGCCTCGTGGCGGCTCCGAACCGGGCCTGTGGCACGTGCGAGTACTGCGCCGCCGACTTCCCGTACTACTTCTGCCGGCGGCTCGAGAACTACGGCAACTCGCTCACCAGTGCCGAACCGCCGCACCTGTTCGGCGGGTTCGCCGAGTACCTGTACCTGCGTCCCGGCACGCCGGTGTTCCGAGTGCCCGACGAACTGCCGACCCGCGTGGCGGTGCTCACCGAACTGTTCGGGGTCACGCACTCGCTCGAACTGGTCGCACAGATGCCGCGTCCGGGCGGGTTCCGCCCTGGCGACACGGTGGCGGTCGTCGGCGCCGGCCCGGTGGGCGTGGTGCACACCGCCAAGGCGCGCCTGATGGGCGCCGCCAATGTGATCGCCATCGATCCGTTCGGCCCGCGGCTGGAACTCAACACCGCCGTCGGGGCCACCCACACGGTGACGGCGGCAGCGGGCGATGGCTCGGTCGCCGAAGCGGTCCGCCAGATCACCGGCGGCCGCGGCGCCGACGTGGTGGTCGATGCCACCGGTCACCCGTCCAGCTTCGGGCCGGCGCTGGACCTGCTGCGCGACGGCGGCACGCTGATCGAGGTCGGCGCCTTCGTGGACCTCGGCACCGTGCCGATCAACCCGGCATCGATCCTCGGGCGCAACCTCACGATCGTCGGGGTCGCCGGTGAGGACGCCCGGATCTACGACCGCACACTGGCGATGCTTGCCGAGCACCACGCCAGCGTGCCGTTCGATCGGATCGTCACCCACGTGTTCGCGCTCGCCGACGCCGACGCCGCGGTCCACACTGCGTTGGCCGCCGACACGGCGATGAAGGTCGTGATCACTCCCGACGGTTCGCTCGACTGATTTTCCGTTTTTCACGCTCGACGACCCTTCAGTGCATCGTCCGACTTCCTCCACTGCATCGATCCGATCACCGGAGGTCACCATGTCAGACACCCCCGCAGACGTCACGATCCGCCCCTGGGTCGACCCCATCGTCGACCGGCGCGGGCACGACCCGCGCAGCCACTACGCCGAGCGCTACTGGCTGTCGGTGATCGGGCCGACGGCGATGTGGATCATGCGACGCTTCGCCGAGCACTTCGACACGCAACCTGACGGGTTCATGATCGATCTGGACCACGCTGCCAACACGATGGGGCTGTCGTACTCGAAGCGCATGGCGTCACCGTTCGGCAGGGCGCTGAACCGCTGCGTGATGTTCGGTCTGGCACAGACCCACGCCGACGGCTTCATCGTGCGACGGCGCCTTCCGACCGTGCCGTTGCGCCACCTCAAGCGGCTGCCCGACGACGTGCAGTCGGAGCACGAGCAGTGGGCCCGGCGGATCATCCAGCTCGACGTCGGCGACGTCGAGCGCCGGCTGGTGGCCGCCGGGCTGCCCGCCACGGTGGCCGTGCGCGCCACCGAGTCGGCGCTGCGCTGCGCCTGATTCAGGCCGGGGCGTAGTTGCAGGCGAAGTCGATCAGGGTGCGCGTGCCCCACGCGGTGGCACCCTTCGACCTCCAGCTCGAATCGCTGTCGACGTTCATCGGGCCAGCGATGTCGAGGTGCGCCCACGGGATCTCTCCGACGAACTCCGACAGGAAGATCGCGGCGGTCGTGGCACCGGCGTACGGCCCGCCGATGTTGCGCATGTCGGCCACGTTCGAGTCGAGCAGCTTGCGGTACTTCTCGCGGGCCAACGGGAGCTCCCAGAACGGCTCGTCGGCGGCGTCTCCAGCGGTCCGCAGGGCCGCCACCACGCCGGCGTCGGAGCCGATCACGGCGCCGTACTGATCGCCGAGCGCCGCCATCGCAGCGCCGGTGAGCGTGGCGATGTCGACGATCGCGTCGGGGGTCTCCTCCGCTGCCAGCGACAGGCCGTCGGCCAGCACCAGACGACCTTCGGCATCGGTGTTCTGGATCTCGGAGGTCTTGCCGTTGCGGAACGTGAGCACGTCGCCGAGTTTGACCGCCGATCCCGATGGCATGTTGTCGGTGCACATCATCCACGCCGAGACGCGGTTGCGGCAGCCGAGCGACTTCAGGCTGGTCATCGCTGCGAGGACGGCGGCGGCACCCGACATGTCCATCTTCATCAGGTTCGTCATCGGGCCGCTGGGCTTGAGGCTCAGGCCACCGGAGTCGAACATCACGCCCTTGCCGACCAGCGCCACGTGCGCCTTCGGGTTGCGCGGCGAGTAGGTCAACTTCACCATCCGCGGCGGCTCGACCGACCCGGCGTTGACGCCCACGATCCCGCCGCACCGCATGGCGACCAACTGATCGCGGTCGTAGACCTCGATGCCCAGGCCGCAGCCGGCCGCCAGCTCCTGGGCGCGCGCTGCGAACAGGCGGGCGGTCAGCAGGTTGGCCGGGGTGTTGGCCAGGTCTCGGGCGAGATTGGTGGCCGCCGACGTGGCGACGCCGCGGTCGACACCCTTCACCGCTGCCTTGTCGGCGGCAGCCGGCACGACCAACGACAACGACTCGATCTTGCTGGCACCCGATTGATCGCTCTTGCTGCCGAGGTACCGGTACGAGGCGAGCAGCACCCCCTCGGTGACCAACTGGGCGGCGCGTTCCACGTCGATCCCGGCCGCGTCGGCGAGGTTGGTCGCCAGGTGTGCGCGCTTCCCTGCTGCGCGGGTCATCGCTGCCGCGGCGTCTCGCACCTGGGTGTCGGTCGGTGTGTCGCCGATGCCGACGGCGATCAACGTCGGCCCGTCGTTGCGGGGGACGACCAAGGTCGAACCCGGCTTGCCGGTGAAGCCGTGCGACTCGAGCGCGGCACGATTGAGGCCGAGCTGGCGCGGGACGGACCCCGACGGGCCCACCGCCACACCGACGACGTCGGCAGAACGAGGAATGGAGCGGACGACGGAGACGTTCACGGACGGCATCGCACCAGTCTGCCCGCCTCGCGTCGCCTTCACGCGGCAGCCGTCGACCCGCCCTTGACCAGTTCGGGCAGGATCGAGACCGGGCCGGTGTGATCCAGCCCGTGCACGATGTCGATCAGCATGTCGACCGCCACGCTGGCGATCCGGTCGAACGGTTGGGCGACGCTCGTGAGCGACGGTTCGATGAACTCGTCGATCGCCGTGCCGTCGAACCCGACCACCATCACGTCGTCTGGCACGCTCAGCCCCCGACGTGTGCCGACCCACATGGCACCGACCGCCATCTCGTCGTTGCACGAGAAGATCCCGTCGACACCGAGATCGAACAAGTGCGAGCCGGCCAGCGTTCCGGACTGGCGGGTGAAGTCACCGCTGACGATCAACGTCTCGTCGACGGCCCGCCCGGCCCGGGCGTGCGCCAACCGGTACCCGGCGAGCCGTGCCCGGGCATCGGCTCGGTCGAGCGGCCCGGAGATGCACCCCACCTGCCGACAGCCCTGGTCGAACAGGTGCTCGACGGCCATCGCCGACGACTCGAGGTTTTCGACGTTGACGCTGATCACGTCGTCGCGGGTGGGGTGGGTGCCGATCAGGACCGTCGGCAGGGTGGAGTCGAACAATTCGTCGACCCATGATCCTGTCGCCACCGAGCTGATCAGCAGACCGTCGATGAGGCCGTCGCGCAGGATGTGGTTGACCGTGGCGCCTGGCTCGTCGGCAGCGAGGTGGAGCATCAGCCCGAGGTCGCGGCCCGATGCGGCGCGGCCAACGGCGTGGGTCATCGCCGCCCCGTACGGATCGACCCGCAGGTCGGCCGAGGGGATCACGAGGCCGATCACGGACGAGTGCCCGGACGCCAGATTCTTGGCGGCTCGATTGGGCCGGAACCCGACCTGATCGGCGACCTGGTGGACCCGCTCGCGAACGCCGGGGCGGACTCCGGGTCGATCATTGATGGCCCGCGAGGCGGCGGACCGCGACACGCCGCTCAGCCGGGCGACGTCGTCGAGCGACACACGCCGACCGCCTCGTTGATTGCCACGCTCGTCCACGACCCTCCCCAATGGAAACGCTTCCACGCTACCGTTCGACGTCCGGAGCGCCAGCAACGCTCCGACTCGGGCTCGCAGGTGTTCGCGAACCGATCCGTCTCTACGACCCGTACAGGTCATCGATGCAACCGCACGAGAGGAACCCCATGAACCGGAACAAGTGGATCAAGCGAGCCGTGATCGGAGCGATCACCCTGGTGATCCTGGGGTTCGGGTTCATCCTGTTGTACGCCAAGGTGCTCAACGACAGCCCTGACGAGTTCACCGCCGACGACATCGATGCGGCGCTCGCAGTCACGACCACCGCCGCTCCCCCGGCCAGCGAGACCGCGGCGCCTGCGACGGTCGACACGCAAGCGACTGCCACGGCCGACACGCAAGCGCCTGCGACGGTCGGAACGGAGGCGCCGTCAGGAGCCGGGACGGGTTCGACGTGGACCGCCACCGATCCGTCCGAGGTCGGCTACCGCGTCGAGGAGGTGTTGTTCGGTGTCGACACGACCGCTGTGGGACGCACCAACTCGGTCACCGGGTCGCTGACGATCGATGGCACCCAGCTCACGGCGGCCGAGTTCACGGTCGATGTGGCATCGATCGCCAGCGACGAAAGCCGTCGTGACGGTCAGTTCAAGAACAACATCATGTCGGCCAGCGAGTTCCCGACCGCCACGTTCGTGCTGACAGCACCGATCGAACTCGGGGTGGCCGCCGCCGACGGGGCCGTCGTGACCGCCTCGGCGACCGGTGACCTGACGCTGCGGGGCGTCACCAACACGGTCACCTTCGACGTCAACGCCAAGCAGGACAACGGCCTGATCGGCGTCCAGGGTTCGATCCCGGTCGTGTTCGCCGACTACCAGATCGCCAACCCGTCGTTCGGGGGTATCAAGACCGAGGACAACGGTCTCGTCGAGTTCGTGCTGGTGTTCGCGCCGGCGTGACGATTCAGCTCAACAGCGCCCTGACCCGGTCCTTGGGGCGGCCGATGATCGCTGTGTCGGCGGTGACGAGCAGCGGGCGCTGCATGATCATCTTGTTGCGCACGATCACGTCCACGATCTGATCGACGGTCTCGACGTCGGCGTCGGTGAGGCCCAACTTCTGCCACAGACTGTCGCGGCGCACCAGGTCGGTGGGCGGATCCTCGAGCTTGGCGATGATGATCCGAAGCGTGTCGGCATCGGGCGGGTTGGCCCGGTAGTTCACGATCTCGGCGTCGGCACCCAGCTCCTCGGCAATGCTCACGGCATTGCTGGACGAGTTTCAATTCGGGTTGTGGTAGATCGTCACCTTCATGTTGGCCATGGCGGCACGCTAGCGGTCACTGCCGGGCCGTGTCACAGCCCCTGAGTACCGTGTCGTTCACCGACTTCCCCTCGTCACGTCGTTGCGAACGAGGGCCTCATGTCCGCCATCATCCATCCGCGCCAGGCCTTGGCCGTGCTCCGGCTCGCCCGACACCACCCTGCGCGACCCGAGACGATCGTGTTGCTGTTGGACGGCGAGCGCCGCGGTCTCGGTCTGATCGTGGTGTCGGGAACCGATCATCCCGACGCTGTCCTCACCGTGGTGGACCGGGTGTGCGACCCCGCCGTCCACGACGGTCGTGTGTCGAGCGTGGTGGTCGCCAGCGTGCGCCCGGCCGACGTGCACGACCCGGAGCGTTGGATGGAACTCGCCTGGTCGGCCGAGCAGCACGGCGTCGAGCTGCTCGAGTGGTTCGTGGACGACGCCGTCGTCAGTTATCCGCGGGATTCACTGGGCGCGCCGCGGCGATGGTGAGCCGCCGTTGCTCCGGCGTCAGTCGGAGGCCTGCGGCCCGCAGTCGGCGCACCAGTTCTCTGCTCTCGACCACCAGAGCACCGCCGTCGATCAGCGGTTGGCGGTAGTCCTCGGGCACGTCGTAGTGATCACCTTGGAACCCGCGCCGCGGGATGCCATGCCGATCGGCGAACTCGTGCAACTCGTCCAACGCATGATCGCTGACGAGATGACACCACCGTCGACCCCGATACCACCAGCGTGGCTCGTCGATCAGGATCACCGGCGGCGCACACCGCGCCAGCGGCGGACGCGCACCCGGATCGGGATCGGCTGCTGCTTGCCGGCACCGACGCCGGCCAGCACGCCGGCTGCCACCGTGATCACGGCAGCGGTCACGCCCGTCGATGCAATCATGACGGAAGTGTAGACCCAGATTGCCGGTCGCATAGGGTCGCGTCATGTCCGACGACCTCACGGCCCAGACCGTCGAGCTGCTGCAAGCACTGATCCGGAACGCCTGTGTCAACGACGGCACACCCGAATCCGGAGACGAAACCCGCAACGCCGACGTGCTCGCCGGGTTCCTGGAAGGGCCCGGGCTCGACATCGCCCGATACGAGGCACGGCCCGGTCGCGGCTCGGTGGTGGCCCGCATCGAAGGCAGCGACCCCGACGCACCGTCGCTGTGCCTGATGGGCCACACCGACGTCGTGCCGGTCAGCCCCGAGGGCTGGAGCCGAGATCCGTTCGGGGGCGACCTCGTCCGCGGTGCCGACGGCACGGAGGAGGTGTGGGGACGCGGTGCGATCGACATGCTCAACCTGACCTCGTCGATGGCGGTCGCCTTCCGGCATCTGGCGCGCTCGGGGTTCCGGCCCAAGGGCGACCTGATCTACTTCGGCGTGGCCGACGAGGAGGCAGGCGGTGTGTGGGGCGCCGAGTGGATGTTCCGGCACCACCCCGAGGTGATCGACGCCGACTACTGCCTGACCGAACTCGGTGGATGGTCCACGATCGACGAACACGGCCACCGCCACGTCACGGTCAACATCGGCGAGAAGGGTTTGGCCTGGCGACGCCTGCGCGTGACCGGCACACCCGGCCACGGGTCGATGCCGTACGGCGCCGACAACGCCCTGGTCAAAGCCGCCGAGGTCGTTCGCCGACTGGCGGAGTACCGAACCACGCCGCGGCTGGACCAGATCTGGGAGGCGCGGTTGGCCACGATCGATCTCGACCCCGAGCTGCGGGCGGCGCTGATGGACCGCGACCGGATCACCGACGCGCTCGCCGAGCTGCCGGTTCCCGTCGCCCGAATGTGCCATGCCCTCACCCACACCACGATCTCCCCCAACGTCGCCGCCGGCGGACAGAAGACCAACGTGATCCCCGATGCGGTCGACATCGACGTCGACATCCGCACGGTGCCGGGCACCACCGCCGACGACGTGCGGGCACTGCTCGCCGACGCGCTCGGCGACCTCGCACCGCACGTCGAGGTCACCGATCTCCAGAACTCCGAGGCCACCATCTCCGGGACCGACAACGCGCTGTGGGACACGATCGCCGCCCACACACAGATCGCCTACCCCGGGGCGCGCTTGACGCCCGGGCTGATCGTGGGTGGAACCGACGGCCGGTTCTATCGCCAGCGGGGGCGGGTCGCGTACGGCGCCGGCCTGTTCTCACCCACGATGGATTTCGCCACGTTCGGCAACCGGTTCCACGGTCATGACGAACGGATCGACGTCGCCAGCCTGCGACTGGCGACCGAATTCTGGGAGGGGATCAGCCGCGACCTGGTCGGCTGAGCCGATTCAACCGCTGGCGCGCCTCTCGGAGCTGGTCGGCGAGCGCCTGCTCGGCGTGCGGATCGGCCTGCCGGAGCGACAAGCGCGCCAGGCTGGCGTGCACGGCGTCGAATGCCGACCGGGCAGAGCGCGGGAGCTGTTTGCGGGCGGCGAGCAGCGAGCCCCATGACCGGAACGCCGCCGCCTCGTCCGGCGCCACGTGGTAGCGCAGGATCAAGCCGGGCAAGGTCGCCACGAAACGTTCCCGTTCGGAGTTCCGCATCCTGATCAGCACCACCATGACGGCGGTGAACAGGACCACGAACAGCAGCGCCATCGCCGCCACCACGATGCCGGCGACCTGATCGTCGACCTCGGTCGTGATCTGGCCGATCGACAACGAACCGTTCCAGGCCATGTGCGTCAGGACCGCCAAGCCGTAACCCCACAGGGCGCTCGGCCAGAGCCGTCGATCGGCCTGGACGGCGCGACCGATCGCCAGCCCGCTCCAGAACGTGAACAGCGGGTGGGCGAACGGCGTGAGCACGGCGCGCAGGACGAACACGGGCAGCAACCCACCGGCGACCGACGCCTGCGTGAAATAGGTCATGTCCTCCACCACGGCGAAGCCGATTGCGACCCACGCCGCATAGACGATCCCATCGGTCACGCTGTCGACCTCCCTCCGGCGGACCGCCCAGACCACACCGAGTGCCTTCAGCCCCTCTTCCACGATCGGCGCCGACAGCACCATCGACGCCGTGTCACCGGCCACGACGGCCACGAGGGTGTTGATCACGACCGCCACCAGGACCGCCACGCACGCCCCCCACAGCACGGCGTGGACGCGCGAGGCGCGCGGCTCGGGCTCGACCCGGTCGAACCACTGCACGGCCGGCAGCACCAGAAGCAACGGCACCAACGCCGCCGCCACCGAGATCGGATCGAGCGCCGCCATCACGACCACGCCGATCGCCACGAGTGGCGCGCACCACGCGACGGGTCCGCTCAGCCATCGGGGCAGTCTCGGCTTGCGCGTCGTCGGATCGGCGACGACGTTCTGCTCGGTGTACGGGGTCCACGCTGCACCGTTCCACCAGCGCCAACCGGTGCCTGCCCGCATCGGGTCGGGGTACCACCCCGCGGCCTGACTCATCGCCCGATGAACGCCTGCATGTGGAACCGCATCTGGTCGCTCCCGTATTGGTGGGTGCGCCCGACCGGGCACGCCAGCCGAGCAGCGCAGCCCACCTCACGGCACCTCGGATCGGTGTCGCCGGCCACATGTTCACGACACGCGTGCACGGCGTAGCCATCGCCGGTGAAGGCGTCGACCGGGCAGGCGTGCAGGCACCACTGCTCGGCACAGCTCACGCACGGCGAGGCGGCGATCGTCGACCGGCGGGAGCGAATCGAGCAGGAACGGGAACACGAAGGCGCCGCGGTAGGCGTGCCAGAGGCCGTACTCGGCATGGATCAGCAACCCGAGCGGCGACGGCCACACGGCGTCGGCCCGCTGTGCCCAGCGCTGGAACGGCTGGTACGGCTGGTCGCTGGGATGCACGAAGTCGGCCCCGAGTTCGGCGGCGATCGGGCATAGCACGGCACGTGTCCAAGTGTCCAGCGGATCGTTCCCCTGCGGCTCGCCGGCGCGGAACGCCGGCCACATCGCGCCACCGACGTTGCCGATCACCACGATCGTGCAGGGCCGGTCGGCAGCCTCGTCCACGAAGCCGCCTCGCGCCACCATCCCGGTCGGTGCGATCGCGTCGGCGACGTCGGCGTACTGCACGCGTGCATCCTGGCACACTGGTGGTATGCCCGATCTGGAGACGCTGCCGGCGACCACCATCCCCGACACCGACGAGTCGGTCGAGACAGCGGAGCCCGTGGTGGCCCACATCGTGAAGGTCGAGCCCGGCGAGTCGGCCACGGCGAAGGTGCTCGAAGCGCGCATCTACGGCACGCCGATCGAGGCCCTGTGCGGGCACGTGTGGGTGCCCGCCCGCGACCCGAAACAACTGCCGATCTGCCAGGCCTGCAAGGAGATCTACGAGATGTTCAAGATCTTCAACGACGGCCTCCACGACGCCCCCGGCGACTGATCGTGACCCAACTCCGGTTCCGCCATGCGGCGCGGGCGCTGCTGCTCGACGGCGACGATCACACCCTGCTGGTGCGGTTCGTGTTCCCCAGCGGAATCCAGGTATGGGCACTGCCCGGAGGCGGGCTCGACCCCGGCGAGACGGTCGAAGCCGGGCTCCGGCGCGAGTTGGCCGAGGAGCTCGGACTGGTCGACTTCGAGATCGGCCCCCACATCTGGAGTCGTGAGCACGTGATCCCGATGGTCACCGGTCACGACGGTCAGCGCGACACGATCCACCTCGTTCGCGTGGACCGCTTCGATCCGTCGCCGCAGATCGGATGGGCACGGATGCGTGCCGAGTTCGTCCACGAGCTGCGCTGGTGGACGATCGACGAGATCGTCGACGCCGGCGATGCGATCCGGTTCGCGCCGGGCCGGCTCGGGCAACTGCTCGTCGATCTCGGACACCACGGCCCACCCACCACGCCGATCGACACCGGGGTGTGAGCGGAGTGCCACACTGTTCGGGTGAGTGATGCAGGGATCACCGATGCGATGACACGCACCGCCGACCGATTCGTCGAGGCAGTGCGCAGCAACGTCCCCGGGGCGCGTGGGGTGTTGATGAGCAGCGTCGACGGTTTCGTGTGGGCGTGCAAGCTGGGCCCGGACGACGATGCCGCCTCGCTGGCGGCGATGTCGGCGGCGTCGATCGGGTTGGGTGACCGGCTCGTGCGCCACCTCGGGTCGGCGCCGACCGACGTCAGCGTGCATCGGTCACGGGACGGCCAGGTGATCGTGGCCCAGGTCGGCGGCGCCGCCGTGCTGACGGTGCTCGCCGAACGCTGGGCCAACGTCGATCACGTGGTGGCTGCCGTCGAGGAATACCTGGCGGCCTTCAGCACCTGAACGCTTGGCGGGCGCCTGACCCTCGGCGACGGCCGACCGCCAGCAGCGCCACACCGGCCACCCGACATCATCAGTGCGGGCTCGAGGGAGGCGGTGCGGATCGCGCCGTTCCTCGGCAGCTCCGGTGACACCGAGGGCAGAGGATCGGGCTGTGGCGGCGCGCCACCGTGATCGACAGCTCGGAGGAATTGTTCATCAGGTCGGTCTCGGGCGTGGTGGCGAAGGCATTCGTCATGTTGGTGACCGTCTGCGACGAGGCGTGGAGACGCTCTCGCCGGGCTGCAACGTCGCCGTCCCGCAATGAATCCCTCGCCCGAAGGCGACGCGGAGCTCGCTGTGCCCACTCGGCGACTTGCTGTGGTACGGTGGCTTCATGAGTGGGACGTATACCGTCGTGATGGGTGACCGGGGGCGCGTCGTCGTGCCTGCGGAGGTGCGCGACCGAGTCGGGCTCGCCGCCGGTACTCCGCTGATCCTGCTCGAAACCCCGGGAGGTCTGGTGTTGATGAACCGCGACCAGCTTCGAGCGCGCGTTCGCGAGGATCTTGCCGGGCTCGACCTGGTCGGCGATCTGCTCACCGAACGGCGCCGTCAAGCGGCAGCTGACGACGCTGCGTGACCGTCGTCGACGCGTCTGCACTGCTCGCCTTCCTGCAAGACGAACCGGGCGCCGAGATTGTCGAAGTGGCGTTCGCCGGGCCGACGGTCTGCGGGGCGGCGAACTGGTCGGAGGTCGCCCAGAAGGTACGAGCCGCCGGCCGAGACTGGGCCCTCGCCAGTGCGTTGCTGCTCAGCTACGACATCCGCATCGAACCGGTCGGGGCTGACGACGCCGAACGGGCGGCAGCGCTCTGGCGCGCCGGCGACGGCCTCTCGCTCGGCGACCGACTCTGCCTGGCACTCGGTGAGCGACTCGACGTCGACGTGCTCACCGCCGACGCCGCCTGGGGTACGACCGGTCGTATCCGTCAGATCCGCTGACACGCATAGTCAGCGGAAGTCACGACTGGCCGTGGTCGCCGCCAGCGGCAAGCCGGCGAGGTGGTCGGCCACGACGTTGATCACCCCCTCGGAGCGCTCCAGACGGCCTCGGATCAGCATCGCCGGTGCGCCGCGGGCGACCGTGCGGAACCGCGCCCAACACCCTTTCGACACGACCACGTTGATCAACCCGGTCTCGTCCTCGAGGTTCAGGAACGTCACGCCCTGTGCCGTCATCGGGCGTTGACGGTGTGTGACGACCCCGGCGATCGTGACCCGCGACCTCGGTTCGCACTCCCACAGACCCGTCGAGGTGGTCACGCCCAACCCGTCCAGTTGTGACCGCAGGAAACGGGTCGGGTGACCGTCGGGCGACACGCCCGTGGCCCACAGGTCCGCCACCGACTCCTCGATCGGGGTCATCCCAGGCAATGTCGGCGGGCGATCGCCGGTGACGATCCCTGGCAGGCGACCCGGACGTGACTGCGCCACCGCGCCCACCGCCCACAACGCCCGCCGGCGCTCCAAGCCGAAGCACTCCCCGAACAACCCGGCCGTGGCGATCGCCTCCAGCTGGGCGATCGTGAGCTCCGGCACACGCCGCACCAGATCCTCCGGTGACACGTACGGCCCGTGCTCCACCCGCTCGGCCTCGACCTGCTCCGCCAGTTCGGTGCCGACCCCGCGCACCGAACCCACGCCGAGCCGTACTGCCGCTCCCCCATCCTCCAACGTGGCGCCTGCGAGCGAGGCATTCAGGTCCGGTGTTCGCACCACCACGCCGTGACGGCGGGCATCCTGCGCCAACGTGTGCGGCGACCAGAACCCCATCGGTTGAGCGTTGATCAGCGCTGCGCAGAACGCTGCCGGCTCGTGGTACTTGATCCAGGACGAGGCATAGACCAGGTAGGCGAAGCTGACCGAGTGCGACTCGGGGAAGCCGTAGTTGGCGAACGCCTTCATCTTGACGTAAATCTCGTCGGCCACGTCGCCGCTGATGCCGCGCTCGGCCATGCCGGCGAACAACCGCTCGCGCAGCCGTTCCATCCGCGCCGCCGAACGCTTCGACCCCATCGCCTGGCGCAACTCGTCTGACTCCGACGGCGAGAAGCCGGCCACGTCGATCGCCATCTGCATCAGCTGCTCCTGGAACAGCGGCACACCGAGCGTCTTGCCGAGCGACTTCTCCAACAGCGGGTGCAGGTAGGTGACGGGTTCCTGGCCGTTGCGGCGCCGGATGTACGGATGCACCGAGCCGCCCTGGATGGGGCCCGGCCGGATCAGCGCGATCTCTACCACGAGGTCGTAGAACGTGCGCGGCTTGAGGCGCGGCAACGTGGCCATCTGGGCCCGCGATTCGATCTGGAACACCCCCACCGTGTCGGCCCGGCACAGCATGTCGTACACCTGGCGCTCCTGCGGGATGGTGGCCAGATCGATCTCGTACCCGCGGTGCTCACGGATCAGATCGACGGCGTAGTGCAGTGCGCTCAACATGCCCAGCCCGAGCAGGTCGAACTTCACCAGCCCGGCGTTGGCACAGTCGTCCTTGTCCCACTGCAGCACCGAGCGTCGGTCCATGCGGCCCCACTCGACGGGGCACACCTCGATCACCGGGCGGTCACAGATCACCATCCCGCCCGAGTGGATGCCGAGGTGACGCGGCGCATCCTCGATCTCGAGCGCCAGGTCGATCACCGGTTGCGGGATGCAGCAGTCGGGTTGGGCAGCCGTCGCCGCCACCCCGCCCCACCCGTCGACCTGCTTGGCGTAGGCATCCTGCTGGCCGGTGGTGTGCCCGAGCGCCTTGGCCATGTCGCGCACCGCCGAGCGGGCGCGATACGTGATCACGTTGGCGACCTGGGCGGTGTGATGGCGGCCGTAGCGCTGGTACACGTACTGGATCACCTCCTCGCGTCGGTCCGACTCGATGTCGATGTCGATGTCGGGCGGCCCGTCCCGCTCGGTCGACAGGAATCGTTCGAACAGCAGACCCAACCCGACCGCGTCGGCTTTGGTCACGCCGAGCGCATAGCACACGGCCGAATTGGCGGCGCTGCCACGCCCCTGGCAGAAGATGTCGGCGCGCCGGCAGAACTCGACCAGGTCCCACACCACCAGGAAGTAGCCGGGAAAGCCGAGTTGCTCGATGATCGCCAACTCGCGATCGATCGTCTGCCAGGCGACGTTGTCGCACCGTTCGCCGTAGCGGTGGCGGCCACCGTCTTCGGCCAGTTGCCGCAGGTACTGCATCTCGGTGAGACCGTTCGGGCATGGGAACGGCGGCAGGTTGGGCGCCACCAGCGCCAGATCGAACGCCGCTGCCCGGCCGATCTCGCTGGCCAACTCGACCACGCCGGGGTAGCGGGCGAAGCGCCGCGCCTGTTCGGCCCCGGAACGCAGATGGGCGCCGGCACAGGCCGGCAGCCAGGGATCGAGTTCGTGCAGACTGCGGCGAGCCCGCACGGCGGCCACCGCGGTGGCCAACCTGCGTTGGACGGGGGTGGCGTAGTGGACGTTGTTGGTGGCGATGCACGCCACCCCCACCCGGTGGGCGATCTCGGCCATCGCATCGTTGCGGGCCGAGTCGAGCGGGTCACCGTGATCCCACAGCTCCACCACGACCCGATCACGCCCGAACCCGCTGACCAGCCGCTCCAGCTGGCGGCGAGCCGCTGCCGGACCATGCTCGACCAGCGCCTTCGGAACGGCTCCCTTGCGGCACCCGGTCAGGACCCAGCTGACCCCGCTCACGGCGTCGGCGACGTCGCCGAACGTGAACTGCGGTGCGCCCTTCTCGCCCGCCAGATGCCCCAGGCTGAGCGCACGCGACAGGCGCCCGTACCCCGACGGCCCGTCGGCCAGCACCAGCAGGTGTGTGCCGTGCGGGTCGGGGGCATGCGCGTCGGGGAGCTCACCGGTGTCGACCTGGAACAACGTGTCGGCCTCGGCCCGCGCCACGCGCACGTCGTCACCGGCGCCGTCGAGCTCGGGCGTGAGCGTGATCTCGGCCCCGAACACGGTCGGCAACCCGACCGCCCTGGCGGCCTCGGCGAAGCGCACGACCCCGTAGAACCCGTTGTGATCCGTCAGCGCCAAGGCCTCCAGACCCAGCCGCGCCGCCTCGGTGACGAGTTCCTCGGGATGTGACGCCCCGTCGAGGAACGAGTAGTTGGAGTGCGCATGCAGCTCGGCGTACGGCACCGAGCCCGGCACCCTGGTGAGGGGCGCCTCGAACGCCTGACGCTTGCGCCCCCATGCCGGCGAGTCGCCACCGGCGTTCCATGACAGGCTTCCCGGTGCGCGTCCGTCCCGACGCAACGTCGAGGGGTTGCGCCCCGAGAGCGTCGCTTCCAGCTCCGACCAGGTCCACGATGGATTGTTGAATCCCAAGTGCCCTAGTATCGAACATGTGTTCGATCTCTGGCAAGTGGCTACACGATGTTGGTGATCGCGCCCTTCTCGGCACCTTGCGCGAGCTTGGCGTACTTGGCCAGCACACCGCTCGTGTAGCGCGGGGCGATCGGAGCCCAACCCTCGTGCCGGCGAGCCAATTCCTCGTCGTCGACGAGCAGGTCGAGCGACAGCGTGGGCACGTCGATCCGGATCCGGTCCCCGTCGCGTACGAAGGCGATCGGCCCGCCGTCGACCGCTTCGGGGGCGACGTGGCCGATGCAGAACCCCCACGTGCCACCCGAGAAGCGACCGTCGGTGATCAGGGCCACGTCGTACCCGCGTCCCACGCCCTTGAGCGCTCCGGTGATCGCCAGCATCTCACGCATGCCGGGGCCGCCCTTGGGACCTTCGTAGCGGATCACGATCACGTCGCCGGGGTTGATGTCGCCCCCCATCACGGCCGCCATCGCCCCGTCCTCGCCGTCGAACACCCGCGCCGGGCCCTCGAACTGGCGCTGCTCCTTCGACAGGCCGGCGACCTTCACCACCGAACCCTTCGGCGCCAGCGACCCGGTCAACACGTTGAGGCCACCCTCGGCGTTGATCGGGTTCGAGATCGGGTAGATCACGGTGCCGTCGGGCGCCGGCGGGTCGATCTCGGCCAGGTTCTCGGCCATCGTCTTGCCGGTCACGGTGATCTCGTCCCCGTGCAGCATGCCCTCCTCCAGCAGGTGCCGGAGCACGACCGGGATCCCACCGATCCGGTCGACATCGCTCATGTGGAACTTGCCGCCGGGCTTGGTGTCGGCGATGTGCGGAACCCGCGCAGCGATCCGGTTGAAGTCGTCGAGGTCGAGTGCGACGCCCGCCTCGTTGGCGATCGCCAGCAGGTGCAGGACGGCGTTGGTCGATCCGCCGAGCGCGTTGGCGAGGGCGATCGCGTTCTCGAACGCGCCCTTGGTCAAGATGTCGCTCGGGCGCAGCCCGATCCGCAGCATGTTGACGACCGCCTCGCCGGCTCGCATCGCATCGTCCTCGCGGCGGCGGTCGACGGCGGGCGGGCTGGCCGAGCCGGGCAGCGACAACCCCAGCGCCTCGCCGATCGAGCTCATCGTGTTTGCGGTGAACATGCCACCGCAGGCGCCCTCACCGGGGCACGCGTTCTTCTCGATCGCGTGCAGTTCCTGCTCGCTGATCTTGCCGGCCGCACAGGCGCCGATCGCCTCGAACACCGACGTGATGTCGAGCGCCTTGCCGTTCAAGTAGCCCGGCATGATCGAGCCGTTGTAGACGAACACACCGGGCAGGTTGAGGCGGGCGATCGCCATCATCATGCCCGGCATCGACTTATCACAGCCGCCCGTGGCGACCAGCCCGTCGAGCCGCTCGCCGTGGATCACCGCCTCGACCGAGTCGGCGATGATCTCGCGTGACACGAGCGAGGCGCGCATGCCCTCGTGGCCCATCGAGATCCCGTCCGACACCGTGATCGTGCCGAACTCGAGCGCCACACCTCCGGCTCGCTTGACGCCTTCCTTGGCGGCTGCGGTGAGGCGACGGATCGACATGTTGCACGGCGTGATCTCGTTCCACGACGAGGCGATCCCGATCTGCGGCTTGACCCAGTCGTCGTCGGTCAGCCCGACCGCTCGCAGCATCGAGCGCGCCGCCGCCTTCTGGATCCCGTCGGTGACGTCACGCGACCGGGGTTTGATGTCGACGGGCGAATCGCTGTTCGGAATCCAAGCCATGACAGCGAGGGTAGTGCCCCGAGTGAACCCCCATCCTGGTGCTGCGAGCACCCATCAGGCAGGATGGAGGGCGTGTTGACATGGGTGCTGATCGCCGTCCTGGTCCTCGTCGTGGTCGCTGCTGCGCGGATCCTGCTGGCGGCGCGCCGAGCCAAGCCATCCGACGCGGCCGGAGGTCGGCGGCGTGACCGGCGACCCGTGGAGCGTCCCTTCGAGGTGCCCGAGCGCACCCCGATCGCCGAACGCCTCGATCCGGTGCAGGCAGCGAGGCTGGCTCGTTGCGAGTCGTGCGGCAACGAGCACCCGTTCGGCGCCGCGCTCCGCAGCGGCGACTCGATGCTGCTGGAATGCCCTGGATGCGGGCGGCGCACGCAGCACCGCCTGGCCTGAACCATTCGGCCGCGGCACCGTTCAGTCGCGGCGGACGTCGACGCTGACGGTGAGCTTCTGTGTCGTGGCGGGGCCGATCATCACACCACGCACCGGGGTGACGTCGCTGTAATCGCGACCCCAGGCGGCCGTGACGTGACGGTTGACGGGCAGATGCCCGTTGGTGGGGTCGAAGTCGACCCACCCTGCGACCGGTGTCCAGACCGAACACCAGGCGTGTGACGCGTCGGCACCGACCAGCCGCGGCTTGCCGGGTGGTGGCACCGTCTCGATGTAGCCGCTCACGTACCGAGCTGCCAGTCCGAGCGAGCGCAGGCACGCAACCGCCAGATGGGCGAAGTCCTGGCACACGCCGCGCCGCTCGTCGAGGACGTCGGTCAGCGGCGTCGACAACGAGCTGAAGGTGGCGTCGAAATCGAACTCGCGGTAGATCAGCCCACACAGGTCGCGGACGGCGTCGACGATCGGCCGTCCGGGGGCGAACAGCGGCCGGGTGAGATCCGCCAACGGGCCACGCAGCTGACGCAGATCGATCAACGACGACGCCGACCTGAACATCCCGACATCGAGCGCCAACGGGCCGTGGGCGGCGGCCGCGACCTCGGCGACGCGATCCCAGGCGGTGGCGTCGATCGGCTCGGGCCGCGTCCTCACGTCCACGGTGCTCACCGCCTCGACCACCAGCTCGGTGTGCGGCTCGTGGATCCCGAACTGGTGCACGATGTTGCCGAACACGTCGACACCGGAGTCGACCGCCGACGCGGCCGGGATCGTTTCGACCCGACTCTCTCGAACCGTCTGCCACTCGGTGTCGCGCGGCTGGAGACACACCACGGAATATCCGTCGCTCATCTTCGACCCGTATCGGAACGCGGTCCGATGGGTGACGTGGTACGTCGTGGTGGTCAACGCTCCGAACCTTGCATCACGATCGGGTTGACGGGCGTGGAGAACCATCGGCCGACGACTTCGTCACCGGCGCGCTCGATCAGCGCCCGCATCGTGACGAGCATCTCGGCGGTCGGGGCTTCGAGGGCGGCCCGGGCATCGGCGATGAAGGTGCCCCCCACGGCCGGTTCGCCGTCGTTGGCGTGACGTTCCAGGCGGTCCACGCACCCCGCCAACGAACGCGGATTGGACGGGTCGTTGACGAGCAGGCGCAGGGCCAGTTCGACCTCCACGTCGCTGCGATGTCGTCGGCGATACGCGACCAGGCTGTCGTTGGCGGCGAGCAGCACTTCGACCGTGGCGGCGATGACCTCGTCGCTGCCAGAACCTGCCTTGTCGCCGGGGCGCAGCGTGGCTTCGATCACGTCGAGCAGCACGAGGCACCGTTCGAGGCGACGCCCGGTGTCGCCGATTCGCCACGCCGGCCCACGCACCGTGCTCTCCTGCCACAGTCCGGCGAGCGCGGCGAAGCTGCCCAACACGTGGTCGAGATCGTCGACGCCGGTGCTGTGATCCTGGAGCGACGCACGCAGGTCGGCCAGATCGGACAGGACGCGCCCGGTCGACACCGACAGGAACTCGCGGACGGTGGTCGCCTCCGACAGCAACCTGCCGATCTCCTTGGCCACCGAGTCGCCGACCTTGGCCAGCTCCACGCGGAGCCCGACCGGGGGGTCGGCGACCGTGCTGCGTCGGACGCCGGCGAGGAACGAGCACATCCGGTCCGCCCAGGCGCCCCCGCGGAGGCTCGCCAGACCAGGGTCCTGCTCCACCCGCGATGCCACCACCCGCATCGCCCGTGCCATCGACTCGGCACGCTCGGCAGCACGGTTGGTCCAGTAGAGGGCGTCGGCGGCGCACGTGGGCACCGAGCGGGCGAAGTCGACCTGTGGTAGGCGCGCCCCGATCACCGCCACGGGGGCGGTGTACCCGAGGACCCACACGTCCTTGGCGGTGCAGGCGGTCGGGAGTTCGGGGTGATCGCCGGGGGCCGACACACGACCGGTGCCGCCGGGCAGCACGCGGACCTGTTCGCCGTCGTGCACTGCGAACAGCCGGATCACGCAAGCCGCCGAGTCCAGACCCGGCGACACGGAACCAGGCACCAACGGCACCTTGGCGAGCGACATGGCGGGGTCGGCGAGCTGCGGGAGTACCTGCTCGGTGGGGCGCAGACGATCGATTGCGGCCGCCACGAACGGCCGGAACGACGCCGACTGGATCACGCCGCACCCATGGGCGTTGGCGATCGAGACGCCGCCGGTGCGCTGCGCCTGGAGCAGCCCCGGCACGCCGATCGAGCCGCGAGCGGCGATCGCCAAGGGGTCCAACATCTGGTCGTCGATCCGTCGATAGAGCACATCGACCGGCTCCAACCCGTCGAGCGTGCGCAGCCAGACGCGTCCTTTCCGGACGACCAGGTCGGCCCCCTCCACGAGGTTGATCCCGAGCTGGACGGCCAGGAACGAATGGTCGACGTACGACGGATGATCGAGCCCGGCAGAGAACAGCACGGTGCGCGGGCTCTCGACCGCGCTGGCCGCCGCCAGGCCGCTGCGCAGCCGAGCTGCGAAGCGCGCCAGGCTGGCGACGTCGGCGCGAGCGGTGAGGTCCGGCAGCACCCGCGACATGACCGACCGATCGAGCAGCGCATAGCCGAGCCCGGGTGGCGCGTCGGTCAGATCCTCGACGGCCCACCACATGCCGTCGGCGTCCAGCACGACGTCGAGCGCGTAGCAGGTGAGCCAGCGGCGCGGCGACGAGCCCACGGCGTTGACCCGGTACTCCTCGGTCGATGCCAACGCCTCGGCCGGCACGACACGGTCGGTGACGAGCGTGCGAGGACCGTACAGATCGGCCAGCACGCACTCGAGCGCCTCCATCCGCTCGGTCACAGCCAGCGCCAACCAGGCGAACGTGCCGGCGTCGATCACGACGGGGATCGGGTCGATCCGCCAGGGTCTGCTCTCGACGGTGGCGGCCCGACCGTCGGCACGGACCGGCAGGTCGTGCACCAGGTGCCCGGCACCTTCGGCGGCCAGGAGGCGGTCGGCACGAGACTGGCGCGCGGCGAGCGCATCGGCATCCAACAACCTGCGCCGCAGGTCGGCGGGAGGGTGCAGCGCAGAGTCGGTCACCGAGGTCATGTCCGGGTGACCACCCGGTGCACGAAGTCGAGCTTGGTGACGACCACCGGGGACAGCACGAACGGATACAGGTCGCCGCGCCCGATCGAGCGCGACATGCCGTTGAGCGCGAACGTCATCCCCAGCCAGCGACCGATCATGTCGCCGATCTCGATCGACTCCGGCGTGGACCACGCCCGCCGGCCCGACGAGCGCGAGGGCTCGCCGACGCTCAGTCCGAGCGAGTGGGCGGTCGACAACCCCGACTCGATGTGGAGGTAGTGGGCGAACGTCTCGGCCCAGTCCTCCCACGGATGCATCGTGGCGTACTGGCTCACATGGGTCTGTTCCCACTTGGACGGCGGGCCGTCGCCGTAGTGACGCGTCAACGCCGCTTCGTACGGGTCGCGTTCGTCGCCGAACCGGTCCCGGAACTCGGCCAACAGCGTCGGGTCGGGGGCGACCAGCATCGGCCAGTAGTAGTGGGCGATCTCGTGGCGCATGTGACCGAGCACGGTTCGGTACGGCTCGCCGAGCTGGAGCCGGACGAACTCGCGGTGGGCGTCGTCGGACTCCGACAGGTCGAGCGTGATCACGCCGGCCTCGTGGCCGGTCACCACCGGACGCTGACGTGACGACAGCAACTCGAACGAGACACCACCGTCGACGCGCAGACCGATCGACAACAGCTGGGCGATCAGACGGCGCTTGGCCGCCTCGGCGCCAGCGAAGGCGGCGATCGCCGCCGGCTCGGTGTCGGCCGGCCGCACGGTCGTGAGCCGGCAGCTGAGGCACAACGCCTGACCGTCGTCCACCAGCCAGTTACAGCGGGCGATGAGCTGGTTGGAGCAATGCTGACGGCCTCCGTCGAGCACGAGTTCGAGGCGCGAAGGATCGAACCCGAGCAGCGAACCGCAGCTCAGGCACATCGAGTTGTCGAAGAACACCAGGCTTTCGCACGAGGGACACCGAAACGCCTCCACGTCTCGACCCTATCCGGGGCGGCGGAGATCGAGCGTCCGCGGATACTCCCGCTGCTGCCCCGCAGCCAGCCGGTCCAGGCGTGCCATGTCGACCCGCCCGGGCGTGTGACCACGCGCCATGAAACGGCTCGCCCGGCGGGCTTCGGCCTCGGCGGCGTTGACCGGGAACGTCTCGTACGAGCGCCCGCCAGGGTGCGAGACGGCGTAGGTGCAGCCGCCCAGCGAACGCTCGCTCCACCGGTCGACCACGTCGAACACCAGCGGGGCGTGGACACCGATCGTGGGGTGCAACGCCGACCAAGGGGCCCACGCCTTGAACCGGATCCCGGCCACGGCGGTCCCAGGCGTGGTGGTCGGCTGGAGCGGGACCGGCACCCCGTTGCAGGTGACCAGATAGCGGTCGGCGCGCACGCCGTCCACGCGCAGCTGGAGCCGTTCCACCGACGAGTCGACGTATCGGGAGGTTCCCGAACCGCTGACCTCCTCGCCGAGCACGTGCCACGGCTCGATCGCCCGGCGCAACTCGACGTGCAGTTCGCCGACCGTGGTCTCACCCACCAGCGGGAACCGGAACTCCAGGAAGGGGTCCATCCACGACGGATCGAAGGCGATCTTGGCGGCCCGCAGATCCTCGACCACGTTGCCGATGTCGTCGGCCACGTACCACGGCAGGAGGAAGCGGTCATACAGATCGGTGCCCCACCGCACCAGCGTGCCCGTGTACGGGCGTCGCCAGAAGCTGCTGACGAGCGAGCGAACCAGAAGCGCCTGCACGAGCGCCATCTGGGGGTGGGGCGGCATCTCGAAGGCGCGCAGTTCGACGATCCCGAGCCGACCCCGCTCGCTGTCGGGGCTGAACAGCTTGTCGATGCAGAACTCGGAACGGTGCGTGTTGCCGGTCAGGTCGACGAGCAGGTGGCGCAGCAGCCGGTCGACGACCCACGGGGCGACCTCGTCGCCTTGACGTTCGAGTTCGGCGAAGGCGATCTCGAGTTCGTACACGTTGTCGGCGCGACCTTCGTCGACACGTGGCGCCTGGCTGGTGGGGCCGATGAACTGCCCGGAGAACAGGTACGACAACGACGGGTGGTGCTGCCAGTAGGTGACCATGCTGCGCAGCAGGTCGGGGCGTCGCAGCAGCGGGCTGTCGGCGGGCACGGCGCCCCCGAGGGTGACGTGGTTGCCGCCCCCCGTTCCGGTGTGCGTGCCGTCGAGCGAGAACTTCTCGGTGGCGAGCCGAGCGGCGCGCGCTTCGGCATAGACGGTCTCGATCACGTCGCGTTGCTCGGTCCACGAATGGGTGGGCTGGACGTTGACCTCGATCACACCCGGATCGGGGGTGATCGTGAGCGAGCCGAGGCGCGGATCCGACGGCGGGCGATACCCCTGCAGCACCACACGCTGGTCGAGTTCGGCGGCGACCGATTCGATCACGGCCAGCAACTCGACCGCCAGTTCGGCGTGCTCGAGCGGGGGCAGGAACACCCCCACGTGTCCGTTGCGGATCTCGAAGGTGAGCGCCGTGGGCGGACACCGGTGGTGTTCGACGCGGGTCGCCGGCCCGGACGGCAGCGTGCCCGGGGGCGGCAGCTCGTCGCGCGGTTCGAACGGTGAACGCTCGTAATCCGGTGGCGACGCCGACCAGGTGAGCGAGTCCAGCGGCAAGCGGTACCCCACGGGCGAATCGCCGGGAATCAGGAACAGCTGGGACCGTCGCAGGTTCCACGTGGTCGTTCCCCAGCCCGGCCCGTCGACCGACGCGTGCAGCGGGAGCACGAATCCGGTCGGCTCGTCGGATTCCGACTCGAGATCGGCGAGGAACGTCCGGCGCGTGTCACGACGGGCATCCGCGACGTCGCGCTCGGGCGGCTCACCGGCGGGAAGGCGCGACTCGCGCCAGACCCGGTCGACGGCGTCCTCGAACGCCGCCAGCACGTCGGTCGGTCCGAGACCGAAGCGTGAGGCGACCGCATGGGCGAAACGTTCGGCATCCGCCACCGCCGCCCCGCCCTCCACGCTGGGGAGCGCCAGCAGGTCGGGGCGCTGCCAGAGCGGCAACCCGTCGCGGCGCCACACGATGTCGTTCTGCCATCTCGGGAGGGGTTCACCCGGATACCACTTGCCCTGCCCGTGGTGCAGGATGCCGCCGGCGCCGAAACGTTCCCGGAGTCGTGCCGTCAGGTCGTCGGCGAGCGCCCGTTTGGCGGGGCTGTCGGCCACCGTGTTCCATTCGGCGCCGTCCATGTCGTCGATCGACACGAACGTCGGCTCGCCACCCATCGTGAGCCGCACGTCGTCGTGGTCGAGCCGTCGGTCCACGGCCTGACCGAGCCGGTCGATCGCATCCCACTGATCCGGGGAGTACGGGAGTGTGACACGCGGGTCCTCACGAAACCGTCGGACCACGTTCGAGAAGGAGAACTGGACCTCGGCCTTGCTCGTGCTGCCGGTGATCGGCGCCGCCGTCGACGGGTGCGGGGTGCACGCCAGCGGGATGTGGCCTTCTCCGGCGAACAGCCCGGAGGTCGGGTCGAGACCGATCCAACCGGCGCCGGGCACGTACACCTCGGCCCAGGCGTGCAGATCGGTGAAGTCGGCGGCCGGACCGTCGGGCCCGTCGAGGGCCGGCAGGTCAGAGGTCAGTTGCACCAGGTAGCCGGAGACGAATCGCGCCGCCAGCCCGAGCCGGCGGAGTGCCTCGACGAGCAACCAGGCGCTGTCGCGACACGACCCGATCTTGCGCTGCAAGGTCTCGTCGGGGGTCTGGACCCCCGGCTCCATGCGGATCGAGTAGGCGATGTCGGCGTACACCGCTCGATTGGCCTCGACGAGGAAGTCGGCGATCCGCATCGGCGCGCCGCCCGTGCGGGCCGTGATCGATGCGACCATCGCGTCCAGCTCGGGCATGTCGGCCGTGGCCGGACGCAGGTAGGGATCGAGGTCCGCGCGCAGCTGCGGTTCGTAGTCGAACGGGTAGTGCTCGGCCGTCTCCTCGACGAAGAAGTCGAACGGGTTGATCACCGTCATGTCGGCGACCAGGTCGACGACCACGTCGAGCGTGCGGGTCGGTTCGGCGAACACGAACCGCGCCATGAAGTTGCCGAACGGATCCTGCTGCCAGTTGACGAAGTGGTCGGACGGTTCGACCCGAAGGCTGTACGACAGGATCGGTGTGCGCGAGTGCGGCGCCGGCCTGAGCCGCATCACATGCGGATGGAGCGTGGTCAAACGGTCGAAGTGGTACGTGGTGCGATGTTCGATCGCGACGTGGATTCCCATGTGTCTCTCGTTCCTCCGGTCAGCTCTCGCTGCCGACGAAACGATTGCGAATCGCCTCGTCGAGGGCGGCGATCGACCGCTGCAGGCGTTCCATGGCGTCGTCGAGTTCGTGCCCGTCGGATGCAATCGGATCGGCCTCGGCCAGGACCATCTGCGTGTCGTCCAACGCCGACAGGACGGTCTGGGCGGTCGGCAGCGCGACCAGGACGGTGCGGATCTCGTCCAGGCAGTGCTGGACGGAGCGCGGAAACGGGGCGTAGAACAGCAGGTAGCGCACGACCGACTCACCGTCGATCGGTGCCTTGATCGCCCGCTGGTACATCTGCAGCGCCGACAGCGAGCGCAGCACGCCCATCCACTGCACCTCCTCGGAGAGCGGTTCGATCCCCGCCGCTTCGAGTTGCAGCAGCGCCGCCGCTCGCACGCCGAGCACGCGCGTGGTCATGTCGGCGCGCTCCAACAGCCGGCCGAGGCGGAACAACCGGTACGGGTTGGCTCGCGTCATCGTGGAATCGAGGATCCCGTCGAGGCGCCGGCTGTCGTCGACGACCCTGGCCAGGAACCGGTCGCGTGACTGGCGCGGCACGGCTGCCACCGCCGAGGACTCGACGGCATGCGACAAGGCGTTGACCACCTGCCACGCCTCGCGGTGGATCACCTCGCGGGTGGTCCGCAGGTTCTCGCGTGCCAAGGCGACACAACTGGCGACGCTGCCCGGGTTCTCGCGATCTGCGATCAGCGCTCGCAGGACCGTCATCTCCCCCGATGCGTCGGCGGTCGTGTCGACCTCGATCAGGCTTCCCGTGATCGCCGCCAACGGTTCCCACCGCAGCATCACCTCGCCCGGGAAGTCGACCACCAGGTCGTGATATGCGCGGATGATGCGTGACGTGTCCTCGGCTCGTTCGAGGTAGCGCGCCGCCCAGTACAGGCGGTCGGCGACGCGGGCCAGGAGCGCCATCAGCGGAACACCCCGTCGACCACCCAGGTGTCTTTGCTGCCGCCACCTTGCGACGAGTTCACGATCAGTGAGTCCTTCGGGAGCGCCACGCGAGTCAGGCCGCCCGGCGTCACGTAGCTGCCGGCGCCGGTGAGGATGAACGGTCGTAGATCGACGTGCCGGGGCTCGACCGACACACCGCTCGACGCCGCCGGGTTGGGTACCAGCGTCGGCACCGTGGACAGCGACAGGATCGGTTGCGCCACCCAATTTCGTGGGTCGGCTTTGATCGCCTCGATCGCCTGGTCGAGCTGTGCGCGCGAGGCGCGATTGCCGATCACGATCCCGTACCCGCCGCTCTCGTTGGCGGGCTTGACGACCAGATCGCCGATGTTGTCGATCACGAACTGGCGCTCGTCGTCGTACATCGTTCGGTAGGTCGGCACGTTGGCGATCAGCGCCTCTTGCCCGAGGTAGTAGCGGATCAGGTCGGGGACCCACGCGTACACGACCTTGTCGTCGGCGACCCCGGCGCCCGGCGCGTTGGCGAGCCCGACGTTGCCGGCCCGCCATGCACGCATCAAACCCGCGACGCCGAGCGTGGACTCGGGCAGGAACTCCTCCGGATCGAGGTACAGATCGTCGATCCGACGGTAGATCACGTGGACCCGCTCGAGCCCGGCGATCGTGCGCATGTACACGCAGTCGTCGTCCTCGACCACGAGGTCGGCGCCCTCCACGAGTTCGGCACCCATCCGCTGTGCCAGGTACGAGTGCTCGAAGTAGGCCGAGTTGAAGATGCCCGGCGTCAGGACCGCCAGCTGCGGGTCGGCGACGTCGTCGGGGGCGAGCGAGATCAGCAACTTCTTGAGCTCGTCGGGGTACCCGTCGACGGGGCGGATCTGCTGCCTCGCGAACAGCTCGGCGAAGGCACGTTTGGCGACGCCGCGGTTCTCGAGCACGTAGCTCACGCCGGACGGCACGCGCAGGTTGTCCTCGAGCACGTACATCACACCGTCGTCGTCGCGTACGAGGTCGGAGCCCGAGATGTGCGCCCACACGCCGTGCTTGGGGTGGGTGCCGCGGCACTGGGAGCGGTAGTTGACCGACGCCTCGAGCAGGTCGGCGGGAAACACCCCGTCGGCGATCACGCGCTGGTCGTTGTAGAGGTCGTCGATGAACATGTTCAGCGCTCGCAGCCGCTGTGACAGTCCCGCGGTGATGCGGTCCCATTCGGCGCCGGGGATCACTCTCGGGATGATGTCGAACGGCCAGGCGCGGTCGATGTTCTGGCCGTCGGAGTAGACGGTGAAGGTGATCCCCATCGTGAGGATGTCGAGTTCGGCCAGTTTCTGGCGCTCGACCAGGGTGTCGATGCCGAGCGAGTCGATCAGCTGCATCAGTGCCGCCGCCGCCGGACGTGGGTTGCCGTCCGCTCCGATCAGCTCGTCCATCAGGTGCGGACCTTAGGTCAACACGACGCGAAGCGGTAGGAAATCGGGCGGTTGTTCATGCGGCCGTCACATCCGCCTAGTTCGGAGCGACGTCGAGTTCGTGTCAGCACAAACGACGAACTACGTCGTTTGTGCTGACACGAAGATTGAACCACTCGATCGCGATTGACATCGTCGGCTCAGGCGGGCAGGGTTGGCGACGTGGGTTCGTTGTCGGAACCGGAGCGTCGACGGGTGTTGATCCCGCAGGCGTTGGGGGCTGATCAGTTCCTGCGCGTCACGTGGCACGAGGGCCGCCGCGTGATCGTGTTCTCACACTGGGAGGGTGACCATTGCGTCGCCGCCACGCCGGTGCGCATCGACGACATCGGCGAGCTCGCCGAACTCACCGTGAGCGCTCTCGCCAGCAGCGTCGCCGGGCCGGCCGAGCCGGAGTTGGCGCAGTGGGCCGCACCTGACGCAGACGACGTGATCCTCACCACCCCGCTCGCCCGCCCCGCCTGAGCCCGTCGGTGCGTCAACGAGCGCATGACGATCGCGCCGTCAGTCGGCGAGGGCGATCGCTGCGAGACGGCGCCACAGCAGGGCGACCAGCACGGTCGAGCCGGCGAAGCCGAACCAGAACGGGCCGGTGATCCCCCACACGTCGGCGATCACGCCGCCGATCGCGGCACCGAACACCAGTGAGCCGAACACACCGACCGACTCGACGCTGCTGACGCGGCCCTGCAGGTGCTCGGGCACCACCCGTTGTCGGATGGTCGACGCCGTCGTGCCCCACGCCGCCTCGTGGATGCCGAACACGAAGTAGACGGGAAGCGCCACGAACGCGCTGCTGGTCAGCGCCAGTGAGAGGTGGGTGAGCGTCTCGATCATCAGACCGAACCGCATGATCCACACCATCCCGATCCGGCGCTCGACGGCACCGTAGATCGCCGCCCCGAGCGCGCCACCCAAGGCCCCGACGGTGGTGATCACACCGAATCCGATCTCGCCCATCCCGAGTCGCTCGGTGGCGTACAGGACCATGATTCCCCACGTCGCCCCGAATGTGATGTTGAAGCACACCACGGTGAGCACGAGCGTGCGGATCGCGGCGTGATGCCACACCCACCGCAAACCTTCGGTGATGTCGGCCCGGACCGACACCGGCACCTCGGTGCGGGTTGGCTGCGACGAACCGATGCGGGCCACGAGCACCGCACCGAAGCCGACCGCCATCGCCTGCACCATGAACGGCCACGCCATCCCGACCGAGAACAACAACGCCCCGATCGGTGGGCCGGCCATCCGGTTCACCACGGTCTGCACGAACGTGACTCGCGCGTTGGCGATCCCGAGATCGGGTTTCGCCACGAACATCGGGAGCAGGGTGCGCGTGGTGGTGTCGGCGAACGTCTCGGCGGTCCCGATCACGAACATCGCCACCAGCACGACCGTCACCGACACCGCATCGAACGCGATCGTCAACGCCAACACGCCCAGCACCGCAGCTCTGGCGAGGTTCACGCCGACCACGATCAGGCGCCGATCGAAACGGTCGGCGACCACCCCGGCGTACAACCCGAACAGCATCCACGGCAGGATCTGCAGCAGCGATGCCAGCGACACCAGGACCGGGTTGCTGGTCTGCGAGGCGACCAGCAAGGGTCCGGCGGCGAGACCGATCCCGTCGCCGAGGTTGGAGATCAGCGATGAGGCGAGCAGCCATCGGAACTGCCGCCCGAGCCGGGGCGGCACGACACGGTCGACGATGCCGCTCACGCGGCGATCGTAGCGAGCCGGATTCAGGCGTTCGGCGAGGGTTCTTTGGGCAGCCCGAGCACGCGCTCGCCCACGATGTTGCGCTGGATCTGACTGGTGCCGCCCCAGATCGTCTCGCTGCGGCTGAAGAAGAACGACGACATCATCGGGCTGGCCGGGTAGCCGGGGCGGCGCTTCTCGCGCAGGGCGCCGGGCCACGTGCCGGACTCGGGGCCTGCGTCGATCATCATCGCGTCGGCGCCCCAGATGTGGAGCGCCAGTTCCATCGCCGCTTTGTGCATCTCGGACCAGAACATCTTGTTGGTCGCGCCCAACACGATCGCGCCGCGGTCCTTCGAGCCGCTCAACGCCGACGACAGGTTGCGCAGCCCGTTGATCTTCAGGATCTGGATCTTCGTGTAGTACTGCATCAGGCGCTGTCGGATGTCGGCGTCATCGATCTTGCCGTTGGCAGTGGCCTGCTCACGCAGCAGCCGGAACTCTTCCTCGAAGCGGCGGTAGCCGGTGGTGGCCGACTGGCCGCGCTCGAACGCCAAGGTCGAGTTGGCGACCTTCCATCCGTTGTTCACGCCGCCGACCACGTTGTCCTTCGGGGCGCGAGCGTCGGTGAAGAACACCTCGCAGAACTCGGCCGTACCGTCGGGCTGGGTGATGCCGCGTACCTCCACACCGGCCTGGCGCATCGGCAGCAGGATGTAGGAGATGCCCTTGTGCTTGGGGGCGTCCGGGTCGGTGCGGGTGAGCAGGAAGCAGTAGTCGGCATGGTGCCCGCCGGTGGTCCACACCTTCTGGCCGTTGATCACCCATTCATCGCCGTCGAGCTCGGCGACGGTCTTGAGCGATGCCAGGTCCGAGCCGGAGTCCGGCTCGGAGAAACCCTGGCACCAACGCGTCTGGCCCTTCAGGATCCCGGGCAGGAACTCGCGCTTCTGGTCCTCGGTGCCCCATTGCAACAGCGTCGGCCCGACCAGGGTGTCACCGAAGAAGTCACCCCGCATCGGCGCCTTGGCGCGGGCGAACTCCTCGGCTAACACCACGCCCTGCATCGTCGTCAGACCCTTGCCGCCGTAATCGACCGGCCAGGTGGCGCAGATCCAACCGCCCTCGAACAGCTTGGTGGGCCACTCGACGTTGAACCGCTTGCGCTGCTCGTCGCTCATCTCGAACCCGTCGTCGAACCAACCCTCGGGGAGGTGGTCCTGCAGCCACGTCCGGATCTCGCCCCGGAACTGCTCGGCATCGGTCGGATAGCGCATGTCCATCCCGACATTCTGCCCCAAATCTTGACCCGCGGGTCAAGTGAGTCGTTCACGCGGTGTTTACACGCCGCCAATCGTCGTGTCATGCGCGTGGTGTTGAGTGATCCACATGTCACGGCCCGTTCCTGTGAAGTCGTCGGATGCTTCCCCCCTCTTGCACCTGACCGCACAGGAACGGGCCGTGTTCGAGGCCTTGGCGGCGTCGAGCGGGCGGGTCCTGAGCCGAGCGGAGATCGCTCGCAGGGCCGGCCTGACCGACCTCAACGACCGACGATGCGACTCGTTGATCGTCGGGATCCGCCGCACGCTCGGCCCCGATTGCGTGCGCACCGTGCGCCGCCGCGGCTGGATGCTCGTCGCCTGACGCGACGTTCTCAGCACCACCCCCCCCCAGAACGGCGCTGCCACTCGGCAGCGCCGTTCTCGCGTCTCAGCGGACAACTGCGGACACGATCGTCACACGGACGAAACACACCGGCGATCACCGGGAAACGGTCGGGTCTTAGGTTGCCCTGCGTTCGAGGGGCAGCGTGGCTACTCGATCACACCCCTACCCATATCCCTCGTCCCTAGGAGGACCCGTGCGCAAACGTGCACTACGACTCATCGGCGCGGCCGGTGGCGCTTCGGCGCTGGCCCTGCTGATTCCCAACGTCGTCCATGCTCAGGATGCCGACCCCGTGGTCGTGCTCGGCCAACAGGTGAATCTTCTGTGGATCGTGATCGGCGCCGCGCTGGTGGTCTTCATGCAAGCCGGCTTCGCACTCGTCGAAACCGGCTTCTGCCGCGCCAAGCACGCCGCACACGTCGTGAGCACCAACTTCGCCATCTTCGGCCTCGGCATGGTCGGCTTCTTCCTCATCGGCTTTCCGCTCGCCTTCGGTGGCTTCTCGTACGGCACGGCCGCCGACAACTGGTCGTTCGGGCTGTTCGAACCGATTGGCGGCCCATTGATCGGAAGCGGCAACTGGACGTTCCTGTTCAAGGGCGGGTGGGCGCTGTCAGGTGACGGGATCACGGCCCCCCTGATCGGCTTCTTCCTCTACATGGTCGCCTTCATGGATACCGTCGCGACGATCCCGACCGGCTCGATGGCCGAGCGCTGGAAGTGGGGCAGCTTCTGCATCTGGGGTGTGTTCTGCGGTGCGATCTACTACCCGCTGTTCGCGGCGTGGACGTGGGGCGGCGGCTGGCTCTCCAAGACCTGGGACACGATGGGTCTCGGCGTGGGTTACCTCGACTTCGCCGGCTCGGGTGTGGTCCACGCAGCGGGCGGCGTCGCGGCGCTGGCGGGAGCGATGGTGCTCGGGCCTCGAATCGGCAAGTTCGACAAGGACGGCACCCCGCGGGGCATGCCCGGTCACCACATCCCGATGGCCATGCTCGGAACCTTCATCCTGTTGTTCGGCTGGTTCGGCTTCAACGCCGCCTCGACGTTCGCCGCCACCGATGTGCAGTTCGCCGTGGTCGCCACGAACACCGCCATCGCGGCCGGGTTCGGCGCCGTCTCGGCAATGCTGTGGATCACCAAGCGAACCGGCAAGCCGGACCCCGGCATGATGGCCAACGGCATGCTCGCCGGGCTCGTGGCGATCACCGCCCCCTGCGCCTTCATCGCCCCGTGGGCGGCGGCAGTGATCGGCGTGATCGCCGGTGTGCTGGTCATCGAGAGCGTCTTCTTCGTGGAACGCAAGCTCAAGATCGACGATCCGGTCGGCGCCATCTCGGTGCACGGTGTCAACGGCCTGTTCGGCGTGCTCGCGGTCGGCATCTTCGCCAACGGCAGTTACGGCACTGGGTGGGGTGGCGCCGTCGATGACCAAGGAAACGGAATCCCGGTCGAAGGCATCATCAAGGGCGAGTGGGGCCAGTTCGGTGCCCAGTTGCTCGGCGCCGTGGTGCTGTGCACCGTGATCTTCGGTGTTGCCTACGCCTTCTTCAAGATCCAGGACATGGTCTCCAAGTCGATGGGCAAGGGCGGCATCCGCTCCTCCGAGGACGACGAGATCAACGGCCTCGACATCCCCGAGATGGGCGTTGCCGCCTACCCAGAGTTCGTGAAGAACTGAACGGAGACATCACATGAAACTGATCACCGCAATCATCAAGCCGTTCAAGCTCGACGACGTCAAGGACGCCCTCAAGTCGGCCGGCGTGGCCGGCATGACCGTCACCGAGGTGCGAGGGTTCGGCCGTCAGGGCGGCCACACCGAGACGTACCGCGGGGCCGAGTACAAGATCGACTTCGTGCCCAAGGTCTCGATCGAAATCGTGATCGATTCCGACCGAGTCGACGCCGTGATCGACACGATCATCCAGGCAGCCAGCACCGGCAAGATCGGTGACGGCAAGGTCTGGGTGACCGAGATCGATCGGCTGGTCCGCATCCGCACCGGCGAGGAGGGAGCAGACGCCGTGTAGGGCGGCGTGTGCAGCGCCCTCGTTCAGAACCTCGCTGTCGTGCGGGGTAGGGGCACTCCCGGGTCACCACGGTGACCCGGGAGCGTCCGTTTTCAGCGGCCGGTCTGCAGGTGAGCCCGGCGAGCGGCGCGGTTGGCGCGCGACTTGCTCGTGCTCGTGCTGCCACGCCCGGCCTGGGCGCGAGCCTGCTGGCCGCCGCGGTTCTCGGTGCGGCCGTCGGTGCGAGCCTCGGGACGTGCCTGGTTGCGAGTGCTGCCGGGGAACGCCGTCTTGGGGCGCTCGGTGGCCTGCGGGCGCTCACCGCGCGGGTACCAGTCGTTGGCACTGGCGGCGCGCTCCTCGCGCTGTTCGGGACGATGACCGCCGGAGAACGATCCGGGACGCGGTGCCTGACGCTTGGCGCGCCGTTCGCCGTCGCGACGCGGTGCCTGTTCCTGACGCTGGGGCTGTGCGGCCGCCGCCGGACGTGACTGCCTGGGCTTGGAGAGCGCACGCTCGGCGTCGAGCCCGTCGACCGGCAGGGTGCGAAGGTCGGGCGCTGTGATGTCGGCGTCGAGGCCGATCTCGCGCTGCATCTTGCGGGTGTCCTTGGTCTGATCCGATTGCACGAGCGACAGGACCATGCCGCCGGCGCCGGCGCGAGCGGTACGACCCGAGCGGTGCACGTACGCCTTGTGGTCTTCCGGCGGGTCGTAGTGGACGACCGAGGCCACACCGTCGACGTGGATGCCGCGGGCGGCGACGTCGGTGGCGATCATGGCGTGCACGTTGCCGTTCGAGAACGACTCGAGCGCCCGGTTGCGCTGGCTCTGGCTGAGCCCACCGTGGATCGGCACCGACTCCACGCCGAGCTTGCCGAGCTGCTTGGCGAGCCGGTCGGCGCCGTGCCGGGTGCGGGTGAAGATGATCGACGGCCAGGCCACCTTGACCACGTCGGCGAGCACGTCGTTGCGCTGCTCGCGGGTGACCTTCCAGAACAGGTGCGTTGCCGACTGCACGTCGGGGGTCTCCTCGCCGACCTCGTGACGCACCGCGTCGCGCTGGTACTCGCGGGTGAGCTTGGCGACGTCGCCGTCGAGGGTGGCCGAGAACAGCACGGTCTGGCGATCGGCCGGGGTGCGGTCGAGCAGTCGACGCACTGCGGGCATGAAGCCCATGTCGGCCATCCGGTCGGCCTCGTCGAGAACGACGCAGCGAACGGCGTCGAGCCGTACGTCGCGCCGCTCGATCAGGTCTTCGAGCCGGCCGGGGCAGGCCACGAGCACGTCGACGCCGCGGCGCAGAGCATTGACCTGAGCGCCGTAGCCGACGCCGCCGTAGACGGCGTCGATCCGGAACTTGCCGGCGAACGTGCGCAGCTCGGTGGTGATCTGTTCGGCGAGCTCGCGGGTCGGCGCCAGGATCAGGGCGTGGGGGCGGCCCGGCTGGGCACGCTCGAGGCGAGCGATCAGCGGGACACCGAAGGCGAGCGTCTTGCCCGACCCGGTGGGGGCGCGCCCGCACACGTCACGGCCGGCGAGCATGTCGGCGATCGTGACGGTTTGGATCTCGAACGGTTCGGTGATGCCGCGGCGCTCCAGCGCTTCGGACACGAACGGGGGGACGCCCAATTGGGCGAAGGTGGTGGACATGGAGACGTCTTTCGACAGTGGGTTCGGGGGGTTGGGTGGTTCACGTTGACAAGAAGAACCAAACCCCGTCTGCGAACCCACTGGACGGTTCTCACCGAACAGCAGCCGACAACCCTACCGTGATCGCCGGCCGTTCCGAGATGCACACATGCCAGAAACACGCCCGTAACACGGGTCGCTTACGGTCCGACGCCGTATGGACACCGGAAACACCGCTTGGGTGCTGGTTTCGGCCGCACTGATCCTGTTCATGACGCCGGGTCTGGCGTTCTTCTACGCCGGCATGGTGCGCTCCAAGAACGTGCTCGGGATGCTGATGCAGAACGTGTTCGCGATCGGTTTGATCAGCGTGCTGTGGGCGGCGATCGGATTCTCGCTGGCGTTCGGTGGAACCGGATCGGTGATCGGCGACCTGCACCTGTCTTTCCTCTCGAACGTCACCGAGCTCGACGGCGACATCCCGGGCATGGCATTCGTGGCGTTCCAGATGATGTTCGCCGTGATCACACCGGCACTGATCACCGGCGCCACCGCCGACCGCCTCAAGTTCAGCGGGTACGCGGTCCTGATCGGGATCTGGTCGCTGCTGGTCTACGTGCCGGTGGCACGGTGGGTGTTCAACCCGAACGGATGGATCTTCGACATGGGTGCGCTCGACTTCGCCGGCGGTGCGGCGATCCACATCAACGCCGGCATCGCGGCGTTGGCGGTCGTCGCCGTGATCGGGCCGCGGCGCGGGCACGGCAACGAGCCGATGCCACCCCACAACCTGCCGTTCACCGTGCTCGGCACCGGGATCCTGTGGTTCGGTTGGTTCGGCTTCAACGCCGGGTCGGCGCTGGCGGCCAACGGCGTCGCTGCCCAGGCGCTCGTCAACACCCACGTCGCTGCCGCCGCCGGCATGCTCGGGTGGCTCGCCATCGAGAAGGTCAAGGCCGGCCACGCCACCACGCTCGGCGCCTGCTCGGGTGCCGTTGCGGGGTTGGTGGCGATCACGCCGTGCGCCGGGTTCGTGGGCGGAGCCGCCCCGATTCTGATCGGGCTGGCGGCCGGGGTGGTGTGCTATCTGGCGCTGAGGCTGAAGGTCAGCCTGGGCCTCGACGACAGCCTCGACGTGATCGCCGTCCACCTCGTCGGCGGGCTGCTCGGCACCCTCCTGTTGGGCCTCTTCGCCGACGTCAGCGTCAACCAAGCCGGCTACGACGGCCTGTTCTACGGCGGCGGCATGGAACTCTTGAAGGACCAGCTCGTCGCCGCCGTCGCCGTCCTCGCGTTCTCCGGACTCGTGACGTATGCGTTGGCAACGGCGATCGACAAGACGATCGGCTTGCGGGTCACCGTCGACGACGAACTGGTCGGCCTCGACCAGAGCCAACACGCCGAAGCCGCGTATCAGGCATGATGGTGAACACGCGAGTGATGGGAGCACGCACATGAAACTGGTCAGCGCAGTCATCAAGCCGTTCAAGTTGGACGAGGTCAAGGACGCCCTCAAGGCCGCCGGCGTGGCCGGCTTGACCGTCGGTGAGGTGCGTGGCTTCGGCCGTCAAGGCGGCCACACCGAGACCTATCGGGGTGCCGAGTACCAGATCGACTTCGTGCCCAAGGTGATGCTCGAGATCGTCGTGGACGACGGTCAGATCGACATGGTCGTCGACGCGATCGCCCGATCCGCCGCCACCGGCAAGATCGGTGACGGCAAGATCTGGGTCACCGACGTGGAGCGGATCATCCGCATCCGCACCGGCGAAGAGGGCACCGACGCCGTCTGAGCGACTGGGCTGGGCTCGACTTGCGCTCCCGCGCCACGTTGGGCAACCGTTGAAGGTCGACGGCGGCGAGCCCGACGGTCGGGTCTCGAGCTCGTGGGCACATGATGCCCGCACGCCACCGTGAGACCAAGGCGCGGGTCAGGAGCACGGTTGTCGAGTGCCCACAAACGGCACGACCGGGTCAGGGTCAGTGGGCCGAGCAGATCGCCGGCTCGGTGCGCTGTTCTCACCGGCGAGGCGCGCGTTCTGCACGCGCTGCGATGAACGTTCGGCGCCCGCTTTCCGCACTCCCGTCCTGCTCGTGTCGTGTGGTCGGTGGGAGCGTGGTCCTGACGATGAACCCGCCTGGATCGGGTCGCGTGGCAGCGCCGCTGGGCGTGGGGTCCGTGTGTTGATCGCTAGGTTGCTGGCGTGGAGCACGGGTCGGTTGAACGTGGACATCTACCGGCTTGAGCCGTCGCACATCGTCTGGTTGCTTCAGCCTGCGACCCAGGCGGACTGGGAACAGTTCGGCTTGTTCGGTGGAACCCCGTCGTCGGAGACGTGGACCCCGCCGGAGGTGAACTTCGTGACTGAGCAGGTGGAACCGGTCGGGCCGTACCCGGATGTGAACAGCGTCGTGGGGATCCCGGTTCTCTCGCCGGCCGGCGCTGCGTTCTTCGTGGGCTTTATGGGGGTAGACGCAACCCTGCTAACGGTGCGGTGCGCCGATGCGGATCTCGTCGGTGTGGTCGTCCCCGAGGTCGCGGGCGCGCTCGACGTGGAGGCGTCTGACATCGTGCGCTTCTCCGACGGGCGCATAATGCGTGTCGAGAGCACGGTGTTCCACCCCGATGTCGTCGGCGGCCTCGCTGTGTTCCGCGTCGCTGAGTACCCGGCCAGCGTGTACGTCAATGGCATTGTGGTCCATGGTGCGGCGGCTGCTGGGCTGGTGGGGTTCGGAGCACGTCAGGTCTGGTCGGACAGTGCGGGAGCGATTGGTCGCGAGGCTCGCTCCGACATGGGTCACCGGGCGTTTCCGGTCGACGACGTCGCCTCGCTCGATGACGTTTCGCTGGACGAGGTGCTGTGGCATCGAGTGTGCGAGATCGCCGCGTCCGGGTCAGTGGCGGACCTCGACGCCATGCCGCCCGCAATCCGAGCGTTCTTCGCCACGCGACTGTTCGAGTGGGAAGTTGGCAACGGCGGCTTGCGGCAGTTCTTCCTCAATCATCCCGAACCGGCGATGTGGAAAGCGGTCGCTGCCGGTTACGAACTGTTCGGCGACGACCGCGGCGCATCGCTAGTGAGCGAGATACTCACTCCGCTCGCAACACGCGACGCCGAGTGGCGGGAATCGCTACGCGACGATCGGATCGAGACGTTCTTCGAGTCGTACCTCGAGACTCGACTTGCTGAGTACGACGATCGAGCGGTCGGACGACACGACGTGGGGCGACTGCGCTACGTACGCGCTCATCCAGACCTGTTCTCAATCTGACCGGGCACTCGAAAGCCGTCACGCGCATAGTGCCGGTGGGCGACCCCGCCGAACGCGCAACGCAGAAGGACGGCTGGCGCAACCAGCTGCGCTCGCTCCATCAGGCGCATCGGGCGCGTCGACCCGCTGTCGTTGTCGGGCGCGAGGTGTGGGCCGAGGTCGGGCGGCCTCACGCGACGTACACCACGCACATACGGGCAGCGCAAACGGTCTGCGCGCGTTCCACCACACGAAGCCGTTCTGGCCCGTTCACATCGTCGTGATCCCAAAGGCCCACCTCCCTCACTCACCGGTTTCGGCGAGGTCTCGGCCGGCCTCCTCCCGAAGGTCATCGAGGTCGTCCGCCAGGTTGCCGCCGACGTCGAGGCCGAGCACGGTGCCTGCCGCGTGCTCATGAACCTCGGCCGCTACCAGCACTCGAAGCACCTCCACCTCCACGTCAACAGCGGAGACCGCTCCGGTGACGTTCCGGCGGCGCATCGACTGCTGCTATCGGTGAGCGATGATCAGGCGCATACCGACGTCGAACTCGTCCAGTGCTCGAAGGTCTCCGTTTCTCGCCTCCCAGGCGCCGCTGTCGAGGTCGCGTGCGATCTCGGTGACCACGCGGTCGAGGACGGCTGCGTCCATCCGTGCGAAGGCGGACGTCGCGCTGCGGGCGTCGGCGTCGAGGACGCGTTCGGGGTGGGCCCAGAACGAGCCCAAGGTCCAGTCCGGCGTGTCCCGCGAGTTCAGCACCGGTTCCACGCGGACGGAGCCGCCGAGCCAGCCAACGAGCTCGTCGATCGGCGGGAAGGTCGCCCGATCGAGGGCCGCCGCTTCGGGGAGGTAGTAGCGGTAGAGCCACATCTCGGCGCAGACGTCTGCGTCGTAGGTGACGATGACGACCGGGCCGCGGGCCACGCGACGGAGTTCGCGGATGCCGGGCTCTTGTTGATCGTCCCAGTGGTGGATCGTCAGCACTGCCATCGCGGCGTCCACGCTGCTGTCTCGCAGCGGCAGCGGCGCGGCGCTCCCGCGCAGCGCCGGCACCCGGCCGCGCGGCCGTTGCCGAGCCATCACATCGCTCGGCTCGATCGCGATCACGTGTCGATCCGGCGGTTCGTACGAGCCGGTCCCCGCTCCCACGTTGACGACGGTTCGACTGTCTCCGAGCGCAGCGAAGATCCGGTCGCGCAGCTCGGGATCCTCACGCCGCGTCGAGGAGTAGCTGTGGCCGATGGCGTCGTAGCGGGGACCGAGGGTCACGGGGCAAACCTACCCCGGCGGGATCGACCGTCGTTTGTCGTGTGCCCGGTATGGGCCGCGATGCAGCGCGCGCCGGTCGGCGTGCACAGTGATTGTGCGTGCCGAAGTGTTGCGGATTCGTCAGGTCCCGGCGAGCCCGAGGAACACGACGAGTGCTCGAGACAGCCTGATCATGTCGTCGTCGCTGAGCTGGCCGATCTGTTCGCCGAGCTTGGAGCGGGGGATCGTCGTGATCTTGTCAACCATCAGTCGGCTCGATTCGCGTATGCCGCTCACCTGATCGGCTTCGATGAGCAGTCGAATCAGTGGGGCATCGGTTGGGTCGGTCGTGAACGCGCAGACTGTCACTGAGGCTGTCGCGTCGAAGCGGTCGTCTTGAACGATCACGACAGGTCGTGGTTTGCCGACGTAACCGCTGCCGGCCGCAGCGGTCCAGATCTCGCCGCGGTTCACTCGTCGTCGGCCAAGGCGTCGATGAAGGCTTGGTCATCTGCCTCGTGGTCGCTCGATGCGATCGCGAGTGACTGTTGGTGAGCCTGTTCCGCGAACTGCGGCGACCTGACGTCGGGGACCCAGATCTGGATCGGTCGCAATCCCTGCTCGCGGAGTCGCTGGCGATGTGCCCGCACGCGTATGGCTGTGGGTGTTGATGACTGACGTCGTGGCATGGGAACGATGTTACATGTAACAGTCACGGTTGTCACGCCCATCAGAAACTGCGCCGGTATTGCGTGGCACCGCATCCGGGCCGCAGTGCAGCGCGACCTGATCGCGGGCGACCGGACTATGGCGCTCGGGCTATGTGCGCTTCGCCTCGGACCTTCACGACGCGCGATTGTCGGTTACGAGCGGTCCGTGATCAATCGCCGAGCGAGTTTGCTGGTTGTACTCGAGTGCGGCTGGTCGTACTGTCGGCACGGCTGGCGACGAGGAGGGGACGAATGGGTGACGGGCAGGTTTGGTTCATCACCGGGGCGAGCCGTGGGATGGGCACTGAGTTCGCATCGGCCGCACTCAAGGCTGGTCACGCAGTCGTAGCGACCGGCCGCCGCCCCGCCGACGTCGCCGACGCTCTCGGTTCGTCGGACCGTCTGCTCGTGGCCGCGCTCGACGTGACGAGCATGAGCGATGCCGACGCTGCAGTCGCAGCCGGCGTCGAGCGATTCGGGCGCATCGACGTGGTCGTCAACAGTGCCGGGGCGTCGTTCAAGGGCTACTTCGAGGAGATGTCGCCGGTTCAAGTCGAGCAACAGTTGGCGGTGAACCTGCTGGGTCCGATGAACGTCACCCGAGCCGTCCTGCCCGTGATGCGCCGCCAACGGTCGGGGCACCTGATCGTGATCTCATCGGGCGCAGGGTTGATGGGTTTCGAGTACTCGTCGGTGTACGCAGCGTCGAAGGCTGGTCTGGAGGGTTGGATGAGCGCGTTGGCGCAGGAGGTGGAGCCGTACGGCATCCACACGACGATCGTGAACCCGGGCTTCTTCCGGACCGGACTCGCGAGTCCAGAGTCGCTGGTCTGGCCCGACATCGCGATCGATGACTACGCGCAGCGCAGCGCAGCCCAGCGGGCGTGGTGGTCAACGCAAGACGGTCAGCAGGCGGGTGATCCGACGAAGCTGGCGTCAGCGCTGATCGACATCGCGAAACTGGAACCACCACCTCGCCGGTTCATCGCGGGAGCCGACGTGATCGCCCTCGCACAGCGGAAGATCGAGCAACTTCGAGAAGACATCGAGTCGCATCGAAGCTTGTCGGAATCACTGACGTTCGACGAGTAGGTGCTGCGGCCCAACCGATAATCGCAGGTCAGAACGCTCAACCTCGCACCGCATCGCCGGCGTACTCGGTCACGTCGACCGGTCGATTGGGTAGCTCATAACGACGGCGCAGATCAAACGTCGCGTCGAGAAGTTGGCGCGCCATATCGGCGCATCGGGCGCGTTCGTCGGCCCGGCGAGGATGGTCCGTGGTGAGGGCCGGCGTGTGCGTCGTCTCGCCTTACGGGCGAGATTTCATGTGCTGCTCGCTGGTGCCTCTTCCGCCGGAACCGGATGGATGGGTGTCCGAACCGATTCGGCCCGAAGCGCCAATCCACACATCAACGCAAGGGCTGGAAAGACCGCTGCGGCAAGGAGTCGTTGGCCCAGCCCGGCGATCGCAGGGTCTCCTCGACTCAGAATCGCTCCACCCGCCACGAAGACAGCGATGTCCACGCCGAGATAGGGACGCCAGCGGACCCGATCACGGAGAGCAAACGCAACAGCAAACGGGGCCACGAAGAGACCTGCGCCGATCGGCCCTCCGCCGTGACGTTCGTCCGGCAATGGATAGAGACCCGCCGCCACTGCGGCGGCTCCCGCCGAGAGACAACAGACGGCGACGATGACGGTTGCGACCCGGTGACGGGTGGGACGGGTGCTGACCAGCAGCAGTCCGATCCCACCGCCGAACAGGGAGCAACCGGTCGCGAGTGCTGCAAGGTTGAACAATCGGTGATACGGCCGATCAGATGTTCCGAGGTCGCTCGCTGCCTCCTGGACAAAGCTGTATCCGTCAGTCATCAGTCCACACACGAGCTGCGCCCCGAAGTAGAGCACCGGAGCAACCACTCCGAACCCGAGCAGCACGATCGTCAACCGGCTGCGCACCGTCGGACCGGACATCACCCGAGCATACGAACCACCGCCGACGCCGGTATCGCGCCCGTCCTGTATTGACCACCGGAGCTGACTCCCAGTTCGCCCGATAGCCGTCGAGATGCGTCGCTATGGCAGGGCTGGTCGGCGACCCTGGAGGCGAAGCGCGGAACGACGAAGCTCAAGACGTTCGCCCGAATGCGCCCTCTCCGAGATACGCGATCCGAGCAGAACGCTCGCTCGAGATCACGCACCGGATCTCGTCAGCGGAGTAGCGCGGACCGGCGCATCGGTGTCTCCATTGGTGTGCGCTTCAGCGCGTTCGGTACACGCGGGATCGGTGGTCGACGCGCAGCACGATGACGACGTGGAGTTCGTTGTCGATCTCGTAGATCACTCGGTAGGCGCCTCGACGGGCCGAATGCAAACCGACGAGTTCACGCTGCAAGGCTCCGCCGACTCGGTGTGGGTTCTCGATCAACGCGGTGACCATGAACTCCACGATCGCTGCTGCGGTGCCTGCGGGAAGTCGCTCGAGTTGCCGCTGAACGGGCCCGGTCACTCGCAACTCGTACGGGCTGTCGGCCGCAGTCATTTGGTCGAGAAGCGTGCTCGCAGTTCGTCGACGCCGACGTAGTCACCGGCGTCGTGTGAGCGGCGGGCGTCGGCAAGTTCGTGCATCGCGTCCGTGTCGGAGAGCAGGTCGAGGGTGTCTTCGAGCGAGGCGAGTTCGTCGGGGCTGATCATCACGGCGGCTGGGCGGCCGTTGCGGGTGACGACGATGCGGTCATGGGTGTGCTCGACGCGGTCGACCATCTCGGAGAACTTCGACTTCACTTCCGCCAACGGCAACGTCTCAGACATGACCAGAATCATAGTCATGGTGTGTACGGGTGGCAACCGGTCGTCAATGCCCAGAACGCCGGACCGCCCGGCAACATCCACCGTGGAGACGAGTCGCTGAGGTAGCCGTGGACGACGCAGAACGAGCGCGACAGAACGACGGCTGGCGCGCCCGTCGCCAGTCTCAAGTAGGCGCATCTGGCTCGCCAGTTCATACCCAGAGGCGATTTCGACGTCGCGAACTTCGCCTCGTCATCGAGGCACGAGGCATACACCACAGAACGAGACCGCTGTAGTACTAACTGGACGGTATTGGGGCTAGCCGAGCACGCTGGCGTTGCTCTGCCAGACGATGATCTCCGATGCTTGATCGGCGGTCACTGCGAGTGGGCCAGCGTCGGTCAACCGGACGGCGTCGCCGACGATCAACGTCGTTCCGTCAAATTCAGCTCCGGCCAATACGACGGCGCCCTTGGCGACGAACAGGTGGACATAGCGATCCGACGGCAACTCCACCTGGTCATTGGCGGCCATCCGCGCCACCGACATGACCGCGCCGCTCTGATGGATCTCGATCGCGCCGTCGTCGCCACGGCCGGACGCCACGGGCACGAGCCCTCCGCCGGCGATCAGATCGCTGACGTCGAGTTGTTGGTAGCCGGGTTTGATGCCGACTCGATCGGGTACGACCCACATCTGGACGAAATGGACGGGTTCGACCGCGGAGTGATTCATCTCGGAGTGGCGGATGCCGGAGCCGGCGCTCATGCGCTGGGCCAGACCGGGATAGATCACGCCGTCGGTCCCGATCGAGTCGCGATGTTCGAGCTCGCCCTCCAGTACCCACGTGACGATCTCCATGTCACGGTGCCCGTGGGTTCCGAACCCGCCACCCGGGGCGACCCGGTCGTCGTTCGACACGATCAGCAGCCCGTGGCCGACGTTCTTGCGGTCCTGGTGCTCGCCGAAACTGAAGCTGTGCCAGCTGTCGAGCCACCCGATGTCGGTGTGGAATCGCTCAGCAGCCCGGCGGATGTCGATCTGTTCGTTCGTCATGATCTCTTCAACATTATTGCGCGCGCAACTATTCCGTCAAGCGCGCATCCAACCGACCAGAAAGTTCCGTAGGTCCCGACGACATGGCTCGTTACACCACCACCATCCGCACATCGCTGTCCCCCTCCGCCGCGTTCCACTACATGGCGGATCTCCGCAACTTCGCCACCTGGGATCCGGGGGTGCGCTCGGTCTCCCAAGTGACCGGCAACGGGGGCGGCGCCGATGCCGTGTTCGACGTGGAGGTCGCCGCCGGCCCGCGCACGACCACGCTGCGCTACGTGACGGCCGACTACCGCCCCGACTCGCTCGTGCAGGTCGAGGCCCGGTCCTCCCTGCTGACCTCGATCGACCGGATCGACGTCGTGGCCGACGGCACGGGCAGCCGCGTCACGTACGACGCCGACCTTCGACTGAACGGTCCGCTGGGATTGTTCGACCTGGCGCTGCGTCCGGCGTTCAAGAAGATCGGGGGCCGGGCCGCCAACGGGCTGCTGGCGGCGCTCGACGGGACGTTCGTGTGAACCTGCGCGGACACTCCCCTGCCGACCTCGTCGACGCCGTGATCGAAGCTCCCGTCGTGACGAGCTTCACCAAGATCGGCCCCTTCGTCCGGCGCCGGCTCGATCACTGGCGTTCCCTCGACAGCTACGACCTGACCGGCCGCAGCGTGCTGGTCACCGGCGCCACCTCGGGGCTCGGCAAGCACACCGCCTCGCGGTTGGCCGGGCTCGGGGCACACGTCATCGTCAACGGGCGCGACCCGCACAAGACCGAACGCGTCGTCGAATCGCTGCAGCGCTCCAACCCGAACGCCCAGTTCGACGTGGCGATCGCCGATCTCGGCGAACTCGACCAGGTACGCGATCTTGCCGCCAGGGTCACGACCCTCGCCCCCACGCTGCACGCGCTCGTCCACAACGCCGGTGCGTTGAGCGCCGAACGCCGCACCAACAGCGCCGGCATCGAGATCACCGTCGCCTCGCAGGTGCTGGGCCCGTTCCTCTTGACCGATCTGCTGCTCCCGGCGCTCTCGGCCAACCAGCCGGGCCGGGTCATCACCGTCACGTCCGGCGGCATGTACGCCGCCCCGCTCTCGGTCGGCGAACTCCAGATGTCGCCGGAGGACTACGGCGGCACCGACCAGTACGCCCGCGCCAAGCGGGCCCAGGTCACGCTCAACGAGATGTGGGCCGATCGTGTGCCGTCGAGGGACGTGGTGTTCCACACGATGCACCCGGGATGGGCCGACACCCCCGGCGTCCAGACCTCGCTCCCCCGCTTCCGCACGATCATGGGCCCGCTGCTGCGGGACCTCGAGGACGGTGCCGACACGATCGTCTGGTTGGCCGCCGACGACACCGCCGAGCGCAGTTCGGGAGACCTGTGGCTGGATCGTCGCCAGCGTTCCATCCACAAGCTCCCCGACACGCGGCGCTCCGACACACCCGAACGTCGCGCCCGTCTGTGGGACTGGGTCGCCGACCAGACGGATTCGGCCACGTGACTCGCCAGCGGATCGCCGTCGTGGGCTCGGGCATCAGCGGCCTGGCGTGCGCCCACGTGCTCGGACCACGTCACGACGTGGTGCTCTACGAAGCGGCACCGCGGCTCGGCGGGCACGCCAACACGGTCGACGTCGACGACCCGGTCGCCGGACGCGTCGCCGTCGACACCGGATTCATCGTCCACAACGACCGCAACTACCCCAGCCTGGTGCGTCTGCTCGACGAGCTCGGTGTCGCCACGATCGACACCGAGATGAGTTTCGCCGTCACCGATCGCGATCCGGCGTCGCCCACGCATGGCTTCACGTATCGCGCCACGTCACCCAACACGCTGTTCGCCGACCGCCGCAACCTGCTCCGACCGGCGATGTGGCGGATGCTCCGTGACATCGCCCGCTTCTACCGATCCGCCAATCGCTTCCTCGATCAACCGGACACGTCGATCACACTCGACGGATTCCTCGCCGCTCGGGGCTATTCGCGCGAGTTCCTCGAACTGCACCTGATGCCGATGGGCGCCGCCGTGTGGTCGGCCGACCCCGGCTCGTTCGGGGACTACCCGGCTCAGGCGTTGCTCACGTTCCTGGCGAACCACGGGTTGCTCGGCATCGCCGACCGGCCGCAGTGGCGCACGATCGAGGGCGGTAGTCGCCGCTACGTCGACGCCCTGGCGTCGCGCTTCCCCGGCACGATCCGGCTCGCCTCGCCGGTGACCAGCGTCGAGCGGCATGACCGTGGCGTGACGGTACGGACCGCCACCGACGTCCAGCAGTTCGATCGTGTCGTCCTGGCCGTGCATTCGGACCAGGCCTTGCAGATGTTGCACGACGCCAGCCCGGTCGAGCGCAAACTGCTGGGTGGCGTGCGCTACCAGCCCAATCGCGCCACGCTCCACACCGACACCGGCCTGCTGTCCCCAAACCGGCGGGCCTGGGCGGCGTGGAACTACGACCGCCGCTCGGGCGACCAGCAGCTCGCCACGCTCACGTACGACATGACCGCCCTGCAGCACCTGCCGGGGAGCCGCCGCTATCTGGTCAGCCTCAACTGCGACGAGGCGATCCAACCCGATGCGGTGATCGCCTCGTTCGACTACGACCATCCGGTGTTCGACCTGGCGGCGATCGACACCCAGTCGCGCTTCGACGAGATCGACGGGATCGACGGCGTCCACTTCTGCGGCGCTTGGTGGGGCCACGGCTTCCACGAGGACGGCATCAGTTCGGCGTTGCGGGTCTGCGAGCGGATCGGGGTGCGGTGGTGACGCCGGCATTCGTCCCCGGAACGGTGGCGCTGTGCCCCGGTCGCGTCTGGCACGAGCGCACGCGCCCGGCGGTGCACCGCTTCGAGTACCCGGTGTCGTACGTGTGGCTCGACCCGGATCACCCCGAGCGCCTCACCGACCAGCACCCGTGGTGGTCGGATCGTCGACCGGCACTGGCGCGCTTCCGGGCCTCGGACTACGGCACCGTGAACGTTCGAGCCGGGCTCGCCGACCAAGCCCGCGACGACCTGACGGCGGTGCTCGGCGGGCGGCCCGACGGCCCGGTCCGGATGCTCACCCAGGTGCGCCGTTGGGGCTGGTTGTTCAACCCGATCACCGTCTACGTGGCATGGCGCGCCGATCGGCTCGACACACCGGTCGGGGCCGTGCTTGAGGTCACCAACACACCGTGGAAGGAACGACGCCGTTACCCACTGGCGCTGGTCCCGACACCTGGCGATCCGGCCACGCTCTCGGCGACCGCACCCAAAACACTGCACGTGTCGCCGTTCCTGGATGAGAGCTGGCGGTACGCCGTTCGCCTGACCGTGCGCGACCCGGACCACCTCGATCTGGCGATCGACGTGGTGGGCGATGACCACGAGCCGATCGTCCGCACCCAGTTGGCCGTCGAGCGCCACCACGTCGACCGGCGTGCACTCGGCCGATCCCTGCTGACCGCGTTTCCCACGCACCGGGTCTCGGCAGGCATCCACATCCAGGCCGCTCGCCTGTGGGCCAAGCGCGTGCCCTTCGTCGACCACCCGTCCAAACTCGACCGATCCTCACGAGAGCCAGTCCGATGAGCCGCAGCCATTCCGTCACCCCGGACCGACTCCTGCGCCATGCCGAGGTGCCGCGCGTCGCTCGCCGGCGCAACGCGTTCGCCACCGGAGCGGCGCGGCGCATCGCGATCTCGTTGCTCCGGCGGATCTCGAGCGACCAGCTCACCGTCGAAGGTGTCACCTATGGCACGCCGGGTGAGCTCCACGCGACGGTCATCGTGCGCGACCGTCGCGCCTACCTGGCGATCATCAGCGAGGGTTCGATCGGGCTCGGCCGCGGCTTCATCGAGGGGTGGTGGACGAGCGACGATCCGGTCACGGTCGTCCGCGTCCTGATCCGCAACATGGGGGCGATCGACAACGCCCGCAACCGCGTGCGCCGCGTGACGGGGGGCTTGTCTGACCGGGTCCGCCACTCACGGCGCAGCGACACCCGGCAACGCAACAAGGACGACATCGGCGCCCACTACGACATCGGCAATCCGTTCTTCGAGCTGTTCCTCGACGAGACGATGACGTACTCGTCGGCGGTGTTCCCGAGTGCGGATACACCGCTCGCCGATGCCAGCCGCCACAAGTACGACCTGCTGCTCGACAAGTTGGGCGTCACGTCGGACCACCACCTGCTCGAGATCGGCACCGGCTGGGGTGGGATGGCCATCCGCGCCGCGACCACGCGCAACTGCCGCGTCACCACCACCACGATCTCCGACGAGCAACTGGCTGAAGCGACGACACGCGTCGCCGACGCCGGCGTCGCCGATCGGGTCGCACTGCTCGACCGCGACTGGCGCGACCTGCACGGCGTCCACGATCGTCTGGTCTCGATCGAGATGATCGAGGCCGTCGACTGGCGCGACTACGACGACTTCTTCGCCACCATCGAACGCTGCCTCGCTCCCGACGGGCTGGCGGCGATCCAGGCCATCTGCCTGCCCGACGACCGGTGGGACCGAGCCAAGAACACCGAGGACTTCATCCGTCGCTTCGTGTTCCCGAACGGCTTCCTGCCGTCGGTCGGTTCGATCTCACGCTCGGTCGCCAAGTCGACCGGCATGCAGGTCATCGGCATCGAGGACTACGCCGCCCACTACGCCGAGACCTTGCGGCAGTGGCGGGAGCGCTTCGACCAACGCCAGGACGAGGTCAGAGCGCTCGGGTTGGACGACCGCTTCTGCCGCCTGTGGCGGTTCTACCTGGCCTACTGCGAGGCGGGGTTCCGCGAGCGTCACTGCACGGTGGTGCAGATCGTGCTGGCCGGGCGCGAATGGCGGGGCGATCCATCGTGAGCGTCGCCATGCTCGACGCCAGGTTGGTGATGCCGCGGGTCTGGTTCGATCGTGCGGAGTACGATCATGCCGTGGTGCAACCCTCGGAGGTCGATCTCGATCTGCTCGGCCGGCGCTTCGCCGGGGGGCAGGCGGAACTGCGCGAGGTCTACCAGGCGTTGGGTGGGCTGGTGTTCGGGATCTGCCGCCGCACCCTCGACGGTGAGGGCGCCAAGGACGTCACGCAGGATGTGTTCGTGAGCGCATGGAAGGGTCGCAACCAGTTCGACCCGCAGCGCGGATCACTGGCGGCGTGGCTGGTCGGGATCACCAAGCGACGGGTGATCGATCACGTGCGCCACCATCGCCGGCACGACGACCGGCGAGCGGCGCTTCCGGAGCGTGAACTCGCCGCCGTCGACGACGGTGAGATCGACCAGGTCGCCCGCAAGATGCTGGTCGCACGAGCCCTCGACCTGCTGCCGGAACGCACCCGGACCGTGATCGAGTTGGCATACATCCAGGACCTGACCCATCAGGAGATCGCCGAGCGCACCGAGATCCCGCTCGGGACGATCAAGAGCGACATCCGGCGCGGTCTGCTGCGGATCCGGGAGCAGCTTGGCACGTCGGACCTCGACCAGCATGAGGTGGTGTCGTGAACGATCCGATCGAACGTGACCTGGCCGAGATCGAGGCGCTGCTCTCGCAACTCGAACCAGGTGACCTGATCCATGCCGAGCCGCCCGAGCAGATCTGGGCAGGCATCGAAGCGGCCCTCGCCGAGGATCGCCACGACGGAGCTCCGGTGGTCTCGATCCACTCCTGGCGTCGGGGCCATCGCCGGACCTGGCTGGCTGTCGCTGCGGCGACAGTGCTCGTCATCGGCGCCTCGGTCGCCGTGCTCGCCCGCCGTGGTTCGGGTGACACCCTGCTCGCCACCGCCACGCTGGCGTGGGACCCGGCCTTCGATCCGGCGGGAGCGACGGCGGCCGCCCAGGCCGAGCTGGTCGAGCACGACGGGAGCTATCAGATCCGGCTGTCCGACACCGAGCTTCCGGACCCCGCCGCCGAGCAGGCCGACCTCGAGCTCTGGCTGATCGCCGTCGACGCCTCGGGCACTCCGGCCGACATCGCCCCGATCAGCCTGGTCGATGGGTCCGAACCCGGCACGTACCAAGTGCCCGACGGGGTCGACCCGACGGTCAACACGATCGTCGACATCTCGATCGAACCGCGCGACGGTGACCAACACCACTCCGGTCGCTCGATCCTGCGTGGCGCCCTCGCCGACGTATGAGCGCGCTGGACCGGACCACCCACGCCTTCCACACCCGATGGGGTTCACCCGACCTCGTCGTTCGTGCCCCCGGTCGCGTGAACCTGATCGGCGAACACACCGACTACAACGACGGCTTCACGATGCCGATGGCCTTGCCGTTCGACACGGTGATCGCCCTCGGCGAGCACGGCGATCCCGAATCCGGAACCGTCACGATCTCCTCCGAGGGGTTCGGGGACGTCGAGTTCGATCCAGCCGGAGACCCGACCCGTGTCGTCGGCTGGGCGCGTCACCTGGCTGGCGTGGTCTCGCTGCTCGGTGAGCGCGGCATCCCAGCGGGCGGGTGGCGGGCCTGCGTGTCGACCGACATCCCGACCGGCGCCAGCCTGTCGTCGTCGGCAGCGATCGAGGTCGCAGCGATCACCGCCATGCTGGCCCGGGCCGATGTGACATGGCCCCCGATCGAGGTCGCCAAACTCGGCCAGCGGGTCGAGAACGAAGTGGTCGGGCTGCAGAGCGGGATCATGGACCAGTTCATCTCGGCCGGCGCCGTGGCCGGTCACGCCAGTCTGATGGACTGCCGGGCCCTGACCCTCGATCACCGCCGGATGCCGGCATCGGCAGTCGTCGCTGTGCTCGACACCGGAACTCGACGCGTGCTCGCCGAGGTGGCCTACGACGATCGTCGACGATCCTGCGAACGCGCAGCCCGGTCGATCGGCGTCGCCGCCCTTCGTGACGCCGAGTTCGGTGACCTGGATCGCGTCGACGACCCGACCGACCGTCGCCGGGCGCTCCACATCATCACCGAGAACCAGCGCACGCTCGATGCTGCCGAGGCGCTGGCGTCCGATGATGTCGAACGCTTCGGGGCGCTGATGAATGCCAGCCACGTCAGCCTGCGCGACGACTTCGAGGTGTCCGGGCCCGGGCTCGACCTGATCGTGGAAGCGGCCCAGGCCAGCCCCGGTTGCCTCGGTGCCCGCATGACCGGCGGCGGGTTCGCCGGCTGCGCGGTGGCGTTGGTGGCAGCCGACGAGATCGATCGGTTCACCGAATCGGTCACACGGCTGTATCGATACCTCGATCAAGCGGCCACGGTCTGGATCTGTCGCCCCGAGGCCGGCGCCTCGGTGATCGAGCGCTGACGTCAGTCGCGCGGCACGGCTCTGATCGAGCCGGTCGTGATCCCGCCGTCGACCAGCAGGGTCTGGCCGGTCACGTAGGCACTGGCGTCGGATGCGAGGAACACGACTGCCCCGTCCAGGTCGTGGAGCCCGCCGGTGCGCCGAAGCGGGATCCGCTGCTCGAGCTCGGCGACCCACGCCTGGTTCTGGTAGAGCACCCGGTTCTGTTGGGTCTCGAACCAGCCAGGGGCGAGGCAGTTGACCGTGACCCCGTCCGGCCCCCATTCGTCGGCGAGGGCCATGGTGAGCTGCTTCACGCCCCCACGGCTGGCGCAGTACGGCGCGATCCCGCCGTATCCGAAGACCGACGTCACCGACCCGATGTTGATCACCCTGCCGGATCCGCGTTCGAGCATGTGACGACCGATCGCGGTCGCCACGAAGAACGTGCCGCGCAGGTTGGTGCCGACCACGAGGTCCCAGTCGTCCGGCGTCACGTCCACCGAGGGCTTGCGGACGTTGCAGCCGGCGTTGTTGACGAGCACGTCGACCTGACCGAAGGCGTCGACCGCTGCATGCCCGAAGCTCGCCAAGCTGGCGTCGTCGAGCACGTCGAGTGCGATCGGCGCAACTCGCCGACCGAGCGCGCCGACCTCGGCACAGATCCCCGCCAACGACGCCACGTCGCGGCTCGTGACCACCAGGTCGGCACCGGCGCGCGCCAACGCCCGTGCGAATCGCTCGCCCAGCCCGCGGCTCGCCCCGGTCACCACCGCCACCTTGCCGCTCAAATCGAACAGGTTCCGATCGGTCACGGTTCCAGCACCACCTTCATCAGCCCTGGTTCCCCGGCGTAGAGCCGGTCGAACCACTCGGGTCCATCGTCGAGCGCGGCGCGCACCGAGATCAACGGCGCCACGTCGATCGCGCCGGTGCGCATCAGCTCGATCGAATCCCGGTACTCGCCGTTCGACGCCGCCGACCCGTACAGCGTCAGCTCGCGGCGCGACGACCACCTGCAGCGCCAGCTCGACCCGCGGCGTGACGTTGCCGACCAGTGTGACGTGCCCGCCCCGGTCGACGGCCTCGATCGCCGACTGCAACGGGGCGGTGGCGCCCACGACCTCGTACGAGTTGCTCACGCCACGACCGTCGGTCAACGATCGCACCGCCTCGGTCAGGTCGGCCGACGACGCATGGGACGACACGTCCAGCGTGTGCGTGGCGCCACCCTGGCGAGCGAGATCGAGCCGGGAGCGGTCGCGGTCGGCGGCGATGATCGTGCCGACCCCTCGCGCCCGGAGCGCCTGCACGACCAGCGTGCCGATCATGCCGGCGCCCACCACGAGCGCGGTGGCGTCGGGTCGCAGCGGCGCCCGGCTCACGGCGTGAACGGCAACGGACACCGCTTCGATCATGGCGGCGTGGTGGAGCGGGATCTCGTCGGGGAGCTGGTAGCAGATCCGTGCGGGCACCGACACGTACTCGGCGAAAACGCCGTGCCGGCGGAACTCATCACAGGAGACACCGACCACTTCACGGTGCAGGCACAGGTTGATGCGATCAGCGAGGCACTGACGGCACCGACCGCACGAGACGGTCGAATCGAACGTGACGCGATCGCCGATGACGATGCCGGTGACCGACGCCCCGACGGCCTCGACCACACCGGCGGCCTCGTGGCCCATCACCAACGGCGGGATCCGGCGGCCGGAACTCAGGTCGTAGCCGTGGACGTCGCTCCCGCAGATGCCGCATGCCCCCACTCGGATCAGGACCGCATCGTCGCCGACCGGCGGGATCGGCATCTCGGTCAGCTCCAGCCGGCGCGAGCCGGTCAGCATCAGTGCTCTCATCGCACCAGTCTGCTCAATCGGTACCCGAACGCACATCGTCCTGCGGGCAGCCGGTACTGCGCCAACACGTCAGGGCCGCAGCTGGCGGTGCCGAGCCCACGGTGGGCGGCGTCGACGCACACGAACACCTCGTCGCGAGCCACGAGGTCACTCGCGTTGGCCGCCTCGAACAGATCGTGCGGATCATGGTGGGTGGCAGAGACGTGCAGGTCGTCACCGAGTGCGTCGATGCGCAACACCTCGCCGGTCGCGCTGTCGATCAACTCGAACCACCGGCATCCGGTGCGCAGCCCGAACTCCTGCGGGACGAGGTACGGCGACGTGTCGAGGGCGGACTCCCAGATGCCGAACATCGCCGACCGGTTCCGGTCAGGGTAGTTCTCGTGCGGACCGTGCCCGAGGAACCGCATCCGGTCGAAGCGTCCGGGGAGCGAGAAGATGACGCCCACCCTGGGCAGATCGGCGAGCGATTCCGGCACGTCGACCCGGTGACGGTACGTGGTGCCGTCGGCGTCGTCCTGGACCGTCATCTCGTGCTCGACCAAGGTGTCGGGGTCGAGCCGATCGATGCCGGCGTCCTGCCAGTGCCGAAGCGCCTGACCGCCCACACGCAGCCGCACCGCAAGGTCCGGCATCAACTTGAACCCGTCGTTGTCGGTCGCTGCCCGGAACAGGTTCAGGCGTGGCACTGTGATCAGCAGGTCACCGGGGTTCGCTGTCGGCGGCGCCTGGCGAGCGACTGCGCCCGAGCGCTCGCGGATCTGGATCTGGTCCCAGGCGACCAGATGGCCCGCCTCGGCCCACCACGTGCTGCGGCGCAGCTCCCAACGCACGCTGAACCGTACGTCGCTCCGGCCGGGCGGCACGCTGCACGGGAGGGCGAGCACGGTCGAGGTGCCGGGAGCGACGGCCGGCACGGCGAGCCGCCCGCGCCCGGTGACGACGCCGTCGACGAGCAGGTCCCATCGTGCGACGAGGTCGTCGAGACCCACGAACGATCGACGATTCTCGACCCGCATCCCGCCCCGCACTCGGGTGACCGTCACCGGCCGGTACACCCAGGCGACCTCTCGCCCGGCGGGATGGGCCACGAGGTCGGCCGACATCAGTCCGTCGGCCACGAAGTTGCAGTCGTGTGGGGTGTCGCCGAACTGTCCCCCGAACGCCAACCGGCTGCGCCCGTCGGGCAGCTGCTGGCGCAAGCCGTGATCCTTCCACTCCCAGAAGAACCCGCCCTGCAGGCCGGGCGTGGACGTGATCACGTCCCAGTAGTCGCTCAGCGAGCCGTTCGAGTTCCCCATCGCATGGCTGTACTCGCACATGATCAGTGGTCGGGTGCCGGCCCCCGATTCGCCGTACTCGCGGATCGCCGCGATCTCGGGATACATCGGGCACACCACGTCGGTGGCCGGACGCCCCCCGTCGACCCACCCCTCGATCCGGACCGCGTCCTCGTAGTGCAACGGCCGAGTCGGGTCGGCGCGGCGGATCCAACCTGCCAGCGCATCGTGATTGACGCCGTACCCGCTCTCGTTGCCGAGACTCCAGAGGATCACCGATGCATGGTTGCGGTCGCGCTGCACCATCCGCGCTCCACGTTCGACCCATGCGGACCGGTACGTGGGCTCGTCGCACAGGAACCAGTTGTGGCCGTGGCTCTCGATGTTGGCCTCGTCGACGACGTAGAACCCGAGCTCGTCGCACAGGTCGAGGAACGTCGAATCGTTCGGGTAGTGAGAGCTGCGGATCGCCGTGATGTTGTGGCGGCGCATGGCGACCAGATCGGCACGCATGTCGTCGGGCGTGACGGCCTTGCCGCGGTCCGGGTGATGGTCGTGGCGATTTACGCCGAAGATCCACACCGGCTGCCCGTTGACCAGCAGCTGCCGGTCGCGGACCACCACCTGTTTGACGCCGACGTGCTGGCGTTCGACCTGGTGCACTCGGCCACGCCGGTCCAGCAGTTCGACGGTGACCGAGTAGCGGTCCGGCTGCTCTGCACTCCAGGGTCGAGCCGATGCCAGATCCCACCGGGCGACCACATCGAAGCCTCGGAACTGGTACGGGCGGGCGTCGTCGAAGGGAACCTCGGCCTGCTGGGGCGAACCGACCTGCCGGCCGTTGGGCGCGTGCAGCGTGGAACGCACGGACCATCCCGGGCCGGGCGCTCCGTCGAAGTCCACCACCGTGGTGGCCGACACCCAGCCGCTGCCGTCGTCAGGGTCGAACCCGGTCGCCACCGGGACGTCGGCGATCGACACGTGAGGGCGCGACTCGACCCAGACCGACCGGTGGAGACCGGCCATCCACCACTGGTCCTGATCCTCGATGTAGCTGTGGGCGCTGTAGCGCAGCACCACGACCGCCAACTCGTTGGCCCCCGGACGGACGACCTCGGAGATGTCGTATTCGCTGGGCAGCCGGCTGTCGGTGCCGTAGCCGACGAACTCGCCGTTGACGTACACGGCGTGCACGCTCTCGGCGCCCGCCACGTGCAGCACGGTGCGCCGCTTGCCCCAACTCACCGGCACGCTGAACGAACGCCGGTACACGCCGGTCGGATTGCGATCCGGCAGCCGCGGTGGCGGGCCCGGGAACGGCATCTGGATGTTGGTGTAGTGCGGCAGGTCGACGAACCCGTTCAGGTCCTGCATCGTCCAGTTGCCCGGCACCGCCACCGGCGCGGCACGACGTCGCTGGTGATCGGTGATCGCCGCTGCCGGAACGTCGTCGGGACGTTCGAACAGTTCGAGTGACCACGTGCCGTCCAACTCCCGACGCTCGAAACCCCCGAGCGGCACGTGGATCGGCAACCGGTTGATCTGGACTTGGGTGGGGTCGGCCCATGGCCGCAGGATCCCGATCACGGGCAGCACGATCGTCTCCGTTCGTTCGATTGGTTCGCTCAGCCGACGCCGCGCAGGCGTTCGGCGAGTTGTTCCGGTATGACCGGATTGAAGAACTCCTCGCTGGCGACCTCGGCGGCGGCGATGAACCGCTGCACACCGGTAGCTCGCCACGGCGAGACGATCTCGATGTTGAACCAGGCGTCGTCGAACCCTTCGGCGACGGTGGGCCGCTGGTTCAGCCACAGCATGTAGGGGGTGGCGGTGCCGAAGAGCGCGTCGAAGCGGCCCACCACGTCGATCAGGATCGCCGCCAGCCCCGTGCGCGCCGAGCCGTCCATCCCGGGCAGGTCGGGCATTCGTTCGATCGGTGCGATCTCGACCGCGACCGGGAACGTCGGTGCGTAGGGGACCCAGGCGCTCCAGCCGTCGCGCTCGACGACGACCCGCTCCCCTGGAGCCTTGTCTGGCGTCCAGCCGGCGGCGAGACGGCGCGACTGCCGGCTCGGGACATGGTCGTAGGCATAGATCTGGCCGTGCGGATGAGCGATCGTGGCACCCACCTCGCGGCCCCGGTTCTCGAAGCACAGCACGTAGTCGACGTCGTCGCGAGCTCCCAGCACGGCGGTCCGTTCAGCCCACAGGTCGATCACCGTGCGGGCGCCGGCGACGCCGAGCGAGGCGAAGGTGGCGTCGTGCTCAGCGGTGTACAACACCACCTCGCATCGATCCCCGTCCATCGCCGGCCAGCGGTTGGCGAACGACTTGACGTCGTACGGTTCGGGCGCCTCGAGCCCTCCGACGCAGAACGGGCATCCCGTCGACGGCAGATTGGGTCGAGCCTGACGAGCGCTGACGACATGGACGATGGTGCCGAGCACCGGGTCGACGCGGACTTCGCTCATGGGATCACACTGCTCATGCGTCCTGGAGCCGGGCTCCGGTCGCGGCGTCGAACAGGTGCGTCGAGTGCGGGCTGGGGACCAGGCTGACGTGGTCGCCGCGCTGCGAGGAACTGAGCCCTTCGGTGCGCACCACGACCTGTTTACCGGGCACACCGTCGGCGGTGCAGTACAGGTACGACTCCGAACCGAGTTCCTCGACCAGGTCGACCGTGGCGTCGAGGCCGCCGGTGGTCGAGACCGCCAACGCTTCGGGTCGCACGCCCACCACGACGTCGGCCGACGTGAGCTGGGCCCGCTGGTCGCTCGTGAGCGGGACCGACATGGTGCCGACGGTTGCACCGGCGTCGGTCTGCGTTGCGTCCAACAGGTTCATGGCCGGCGACCCGATGAAGCCCGCCACGAACAGGTTCACCGGCCGCATGAACAGCTCACGCGGTGATGCGCACTGCTGCAGGACCCCGTCTTTCAGGACCGCGACCCGATCCGCCATCGTCATCGCCTCGACCTGATCGTGGGTGACGTACACGGTGGTGACACCGAGCCGGCGCTGCAGGGCAGCGATCTGGGTTCGTGTCTGGACCCGCAGCTTGGCGTCGAGATTGGACAACGGCTCGTCCATCAGGAACACCTGGGGCTGGCGCACGATGGCCCGGCCCATCGCCACGCGCTGGCGCTGACCGCCCGACAACTTGGCCGGCTTGCGGTCGAGGTATTCCGTGAGATCGAGGATCTCGGCAGCGTCGCGCACGCGTCGGGCGCGCTCCTCTTTCTCGATCTTCTTGATCTTGAGGTGGAATCCGATGTTCTCGGCCACCGTCATGTGCGGATACAGGGCGTAGGACTGGAACACCATGGCGATGTCGCGGTCCTTGGGGGGAACCAAGGTGACGTCGCGATCCCCGATCAGGATCGAACCGGCGTCGACCGGCTCGAGACCGGCGAGCATCCGCAACGTGGTCGACTTGCCACAACCCGACGGGCCGACGAGCACCAGGAACTCACCGTCGGCGATCTCGAGGTCCAGGGCGGCGACGGCGGGGCGTTGCCCCTCCTGATAGATGCGGGTTGCGGCTGCGAAGGTCACGGTTGCCATCTAGGCGCTCCTGTCGATCGTGTGGTCGCGCGACGACAGGACGAGTCGGCCGACATGGTCCTGAAGCGTGGCGCGGGCGTGTTCGGAGAGGCCGTCGTCGGAGATGCACACCGTCGCCTCGTCGAGACCGGCGATCGTGGTGAGACCGGCGACGCCCCATTTGGTGTGATCGGCCAACACCACGAGGTTGTCGGTGGCGTCGACGAAGGCCCGGTTGGTGTCGGCCTCGAGCAGGTTGGGGGTGGTGAACCCGGCCCGTTCGTGAATCCCGTGGACGCCCATGAAGACGGTGTCGAGATGGAACAACCGCAGCGCGGCGACCGCCACGGGGCCGACCAGCGCGTCGCTCGGGGTGCGTTCCCCGCCGACCAGGATGACGGTCCGATCGGATCGCTGCGAGGCGTGGAAGACGTCGGCCACCCGGATGCTGTTGGTCACCACGGTGAGGTTCGGGACGGTGACCAGTTCGGCCGCCAGTTGCACGGTGGTCGTGCCGGCCGTGATCCCGATTGCCGCCCCCGCCCCGGTGAGCACCGCCGCCGACGCAGCGATCGCCCGCTTCTCGCTCAGGTTCTGCGAGAGCTTGGCCTCGAAGCCGGGTTCGTCGGTGCTGTGCTCGTACCGCACGGTCGCTCCGCCGTGTACCTTCACGATCAACCCGGCGTCATGCAGCATGTCGAGGTCGCGCCGCACGGTCATCTCGCTGACGTCGAGCTGCTCGGCCAGATCGACGACGCGAGCGCTCCCGATCCGGCGCACCTGGCTCACGATCATCTCGTGGCGCTGGCGCGCCAGCGACGGTCGGCCTCGAGTCGTCATCATCGCCGAGCATGACCCGCCGACGGCCGCATGTCAACATGTTCGAACATAAAGAGTCAGAAATGCTCACAACAGGCGCCGATTGTGTTGGATTTCAACAATATTCGAACGAAATTGCTTGACTCCGCCCGACGGGAGCGCGAGATTCGCGGTGACCGGCACGCGCGCATCGGGCGAGCGGCCGTATCACCACTCCAGAGGGGGAGACATGACGAAGGCAGAACGTTCACCGAGCCCATCCGAGGTCGGTTTCGCGATCAGCCGCCGCGGGTTCGTGGTCGGAGGCATCACGGTTGCAGGCGGCGCGGCGCTGTTGGCCGCCTGCGGCAGTGACGATGCTGCGCCCGCCGCCACCGAAGCGCCCGCCGCCACCGATGCTCCCGCCGGCACCACGGCAGCCACCGAGGCCCCCGCCGCCGGTGGCGATCTCGGCCAGGTCACGTTCGGTTCGAACTACTCGGACCCCAAGCCGGCCGAAGCGATGGCTGCAGCGGTCGCCGCCACCGGCCTCGACGTCAAGATCAACACCGTCGACCACAACTCCTACCAGGAGAACTTCAACACGTACATCCAGCAGCCCGACGACGTCGTGTCGTGGTTCGCCGGGTACCGCATGCGCGGCGTTCGCCGGCAAGGGTGTGGTCGGAGACATCTCCGACGTCTGGTCGGGGATCTCCGGCATGAGCGACGGGTTCAAGAGCGCCTCGACCGGCCTCGACGGCAAGCAGTACTTCGTGCCGTTCTACTTCTATCCCTGGGCCGTCCACTACCGCAAGAGCCTGTTCGCCGAGAAGGGCTACGAGGTCCCGGTGACCTGGGACGAGTTCAAGGCGCTGCTCGACAAGATGCAGGCCGATGGCGTCGCCACCCCGATCGCCGCCTCCAACGATGGGCGCTGGCCGCAGATGGGCATGTTCGACATGCTCAACCTGCGCATCAACGGCTACGACTTCCACGTCTCGCTGATGGGCGGCAAGGAGAGCTGGACCGATCCGAAGGTGAAGGCCGTGTTCACCGCATGGGAAGAGCTGCTCCCGTACTACCAGCCCGATGCCAACGGTCGCACGTGGAACGACGGCGCCAACGCGCTCGGCGACAACACCGCCGGCGTGATGCTGCTCGGCACGTTCATCACCTCGAACTTCGACGCCGAGGCCCAGAAGGACATCATCGACGACATCGACTTCTTCCTGTTCCCCAAGATCAACGACGAGCACGGACAGGACGCGATCGAGGCGCCGATCGACGGCTTCATGATGGCCGCCAAGCCGAAGAACCCCGAGGGCGCCAAGGCGCTGCTCGGAGCGATGGCGACCGCCGCGTCGATCGACGGGTACATCGCCGTCGACCCGTCGGTGGTCGCCGCCAACAGTGCGGCCGACACCGCCGGCTACAACCCGCTCCAGAAGAAGTCCGCCGAGGCTGTCGCGACCGCCAAGTACATCGCCCAGTTCCTCGACCGCGACACCGATCCGGCGTTCGCCTCCGAAGTCGTCGGCATCGCCATCGCCGACTTCCTGGCCGACCCGTCGAAGATCGATTCGATCCTCGACACGGTCGAGTCGCAGAAGCAAACGTTCACGTTCGAGTGATCCGAACGCGAAGCTGATCCGATGACGATCCAACTCGAGTCGGACCTGCCGGCGGCGGCGCCCATCACTGGGCGCCGCCGTCGGCGTTACTCGACCCTGTCGGGCAACGACCGGCTCTGGTTGAGCCTGATGGTGGGCATCCCGGCCACGCTCCACATCGTGCTCGTCTGGATTCCGGCGTTGCTCACCGTCGGGTTGTCGTTCACGGAGTGGGACAACCTCGCTCCGATCTCGGCGATCAACCCGGTCGGGCTCAAGAACTACAAGACGATCTTCACGATCTTCGACACCAACCTGTATCCGGCGCTGTTCAACAACTTCGTGCTCGTGATCTGGCTGTTCGTGTGTTCGGCGATCGGCATGCTGCTGGCCTACCTGCTCGACAAGAACATCCGCGGCGGTCGCGTCTACCAGAGCATCTACTACTTCCCGGTCGTGCTCTCGCTGGCCGTCGTGGGGTTCATCTGGAAGTCGACCATGTTCTCCCGCGACCGTGGTCTGCTCAACGCGGTGTGGCCGGGCGGCAAGGTCGACTTCGTCGGCGACGGCACCAAGCTGTTCGACGTCAACATTCCGGGGATCGACTTCCCGCTCGGGTTGTCGCGCAACTTCGCGGCGCTGTTGATCGCCATGGCGTGGCGTCACATCGGCTACGTGATGGTGCTGTACCTGGCCGGCTTGAAGTCGGTCGACCCGGCGCTCCGCGAGGCGGCCGCGATCGACGGGTGCAACGAGGTCCAGGCATTCCGCAACGTCGTGTTCCCTGCGCTCAAACCGATCAACGTGGTCGTGGCGGTGATCACGGTGATCGAGGCACTCCGGGCCTACGACATCGTCGCCGCCCTCAACGAGCAACGCGGCACCGAGGTGATGGGCACACTCGTCACCAAGACCCTGCTGGGAGAGGGCGGTGGCCGGGTCGGCATCGGTTCTGCGTACGGGGTCGTGCTGTTGCTGCTGTGCCTCGGGTTCATCATCTGGTACGTCACCAACCACTATCGAGAGGCCGAACGATGAGCGACGTGGCGGTCCCTCGACGCGACCACACCCCGAAGTTGCGTCCGGGGCGCATCGCCCTGCACGCGTTCCTGATCACGGTCGCCCTGGCGTGGCTGATCCCGATCGGCACCGCCATCTACAACTCGTTCCGCTTCTACGAGGCCGACACCCAGGCCAACGGCCCCTTCTCGGCCCCCAGCGCGCTCACGACCCAGAACTATCGCGAGGCCTGGAGCGCCGGCCACATGGGCAGAACGCTGGGCAACACGGCGTTCATCATCATCCCGGCGATCGCCCTCACGCTCCTGTTGTCGAGCGCCGTGGCGTTCGCCTGCACCCGGTTCAGCTGGCGCTTCAACGTCGCCTTCCTGGTGTTGTTCACGGCCGGCAACCTGATGCCACAACAGGTGCTGTTCCAGCCGTTGTTCCGCATCTTCAAGGCCACCCCGTGGCCCGACCTCCTGTCCGACACCGACACCGGGAATCTGCTCGGCACCAAGATCGCTGTGATCCTGGTCCACGTCGCGTTCCAGGTCGGCTTCTGCACGTTCGTGTTGGCGAACTACATGAAGACGATCCCGAAAGAGATCGGCGAGGCGGCGGCGGTCGACGGCGCCGGCGTGTTACGCCAGTACTTCCAGGTCGTCATGCCGCTCACGCGTCCGGCGCTGGCGGCGCTCGGCACACTCGAGTTCACGTGGCTCTACAACGACTTCTTCTGGGGATCGGTCCTGCTCTCGCAAGGTGACCAGCGTCCGATCACCTCGTCGATCCAGGTCCTCAACGGTCAGTACGCAACCGACTACAACCTGATCGCGGCGGCGTCGATCGTGATCGCCCTGCCGACCCTGATCGTGTACCTGCTGCTGCAGAAGCAGTTCATCTCCGGGCTCACGCTCGGGGCCAACAAGGGCTGACCGTGATCCACCTGCGCGGGCGGTCGAGCGATGTGCTCGTCGAGATCACGAGCGGCGTGCCAACCGTGGTGCATTGGGGCGCGCCGCTGCCGGCCGAGTTCGACCCGGCCGCCCTCCAGCGCCCGTTGGTGCAAGGGTCGCCCGATGTCGTCGCTCCGATCAGCGTGGTCCCCGAGCACGGATCGGGCTTCGCCGGACGACCGGGCCTGCGCGGCCATCGACGGCGCGGCACGGCGTGGTCGCCGCGCTTCTCCCCCGCAGGCCACGAGGTCGTCGGCACCCGGCTCGTGGTGCACGCACGCGACGAGGTCGCAGCGCTGGCGCTCGACGTCACGTTCGAACTCGACGAGGCGCTCGTCGTGTGGGCGGAACTCACCAACACGAGCGCCACCGAGCGCTATCTGCTCGACGCCCTCACCGTCACCTTGCCCGTCCCGGAACGAGCCGGTGAGCTGGGTTCGTTCACGGGTCGCTGGACACGCGAGTTCCATCCGGTCCGGGTGGAGTGGCCGCATGGTGCCTGGTCCGTCGAGAACCGTCGTGGCCGCACATCGCACGAGCACCCCCCGCTTGTGTTCGCCGGCACCGCCGGCTATCGCGAGTGGAGCGGCTCGGTGTGGGCAACCCACCTGGCCTGGAGCGGCAACCATCAGATCCTCGCCGAGCGACTGCCCGACGGCCGCCGATACCTGCAACTCGGTGAGCTGCTCCACCCGGGGGAGCTCTCGCTCGAACCCGGTCAGTCGTACCGGACCCCGGAGCTGATCGCCGTCCACAGCGACACCGGGCTGACCGCCGCCACGCAGCAGTACCACCGCCATCTGCGGGCGCGACCGACGCACCCGAAGACGCCTCGCAAGGTGCTGGTCAACACCTGGGAAGCGGTCTACTTCGACCATGACCTCGACACGTTGCGGGCGCTCGCCGACCGCGCCGCCCGGGTCGGGATCGAGCGATTCGTCCTCGACGACGGCTGGTTCGGCTCGCGCCGGGACGACACGTCCGGGCTCGGTGACTGGGTCGTGTCGGACGACGCCCACCCGAACGGGCTCGGCCCGCTGATCGATCACGTGACCGGTCTCGGTCTGGAGTTCGGGATCTGGATCGAACCGGAGATGGTGAACCCCGACAGCGACCTGTACCGGGCCCACCCCGACTGGGCGCTGACCACTGACGGCTACGAGCCGGTGCTGGCCCGCAACCAACTCGTGCTCGACCTCGCCATCGACGATGCGTTCCAGCACGTGCTCGGCCAACTCGACGCGCTGCTGCGCGTCCACGCCATCGGCTACGTCAAGTGGGACATGAACCGCGACCACATCGGAGGTTCGGGTGCCGGCGGCGCGGCCGGCACGCACGCTCAGACGCTCGCGCTGTACCGCCTGCTCGACGAACTGCGCCGCCGTCATCCAGATGTCGAGATCGAGTCGTGCTCGTCGGGTGGCGCCCGGATCGACCACGAGATCCTGCGCCGCACCGAGCGGGTCTGGACCAGCGACTGCAACGATGCGTTGGAGCGACAGACGATTCAACGTGGGGCATCGATGTTGATCCCGCCCGAGCTGATGGGCGCCCACGTCGGCCCGGAGCGCTCCCACACGACAGGGCGCCGCCATGACCTGGCCTTCCGCGCCGCGACCGCCATGTTCGGGCATCTCGGGTTCGAGTGGAACCTGCTCTCGCTCACCGAGGCCGAACTCGACGCGGTCGCCGAGATCGTCGCCCTCCACTGCCGGCTGCGGCCCCTCCTGCACGGCGGTGACTCGGTGCGTTTCGACACCGAACCGGCCTACTGCGCTCACGGCGTGTACGCAGCGGATCGATCGCAGGGCGTGGTGTCGTTCGCCGTGCTGACGTCGGCACAGAGCCTGATCCCACCGCCGCTGGTGCTCCCTGGGCTGGCGGAGGATCGTGTCTACCGAGTCGAGCGCGTGGCACTCCCGGGCGAACGCCGCGGGCCCACCCGCACCCAGCCGGCGTGGTGCCTCGACGGCGTCGAGATGTCGGGCGCGGCCCTGGCCCACGTCGGTCTGCAGATGCCGGCGTTGCATCCCGAATCGGCATTATTGATCCACCTCGCATCCCTGTAGCGGTTCGGCTCCGTAGTACGGGTGTCCCTGTCACCCTCAGCCCCCGGAGAACCACCCACATGCAACGCATTCACACTTCCACGCGGCGTTTCGCCGTGATCGCCATCGCCGCCGGTTTGGCGCTCGCCGCCTGCGGCGATGACGGCGCCGACACCGCCGCCACGACCGTGCCGGCGCCCGCCGCCACGACGCCGGCAGCCGCCGAGCCCGGAACGATCGTCGATGTCGCCGTCGGCGCCGGAGATTTCACCACGCTCGTCGCCGCCGTCCAGGCAGCCGGGCTCGTCGAGACCCTCTCGGGCCCCGGCCCGTTCACGGTCTTCGCGCCCACCGACGCCGCCTTCGCAGCGGCACTCGACTCGCTCGGGATCACCGCCGAGCAGTTGCTCGCCGACAAGGCGACCCTCACGTCGATCCTGACCTACCACGTGATCGCCGGCGAAGTTCCCGCCAGCCAAGTGGTGACGATGAACGGTCAGACGGCGGCGACCGTCAATGGCGCCGACGTCACGATCACCGTCGACGGCGACACCGTCATGATCAACGACGCAACGGTGACCGCCGTCGATGTGCAGGCCAGCAATGGCCTCATCCATGTGATCGACAAGGTGCTGCTCCCCCCGACCTGATGCTCGACACGGCAGGGCCCGCCCGGTTCGACCGAGCGGGCCCTGTTTCGCGTCCGGTGTCGGTCACACGTCCAATCGGCCGTCGGCGATCTTCACCGTGCGATCGCAGTACTGGACGACGCGTGCGTCGTGGGTGACCACGATCGCCGCCGTCCCGCGGGCCTTCATCTCGGTGCGGATCAATTCCATCACCTGCGCCCCGATCTCCGAATCGAGTGCCGAGGTCGGTTCGTCGAAGAGCACCATGTCGGGCTCGTTCATGAGCGCCCGCCCGATCGCCACACGCTGCTTCTGGCCGCCCGACAACTGTGCCGGCAGGTTCTTGGCGCGATCGGTGAGTCCGAGTTCGGCCAGCAGCCGATCGGCGCGCGTGCGCGCCTGTGCGCCCTGGCGTCGCCCGAGTTCGTCGACCACGAGCAGGTTCTCGCGTGCGGTGAGGAACGGCACGAGATTGACCGACTGGAACACGAACCCCACCTGGTTCTGACGGAACGTGGTGAGTTGCTTGGCGTCGTAGCCGGAGATGTCCACTCCGCCCACGATCACCGAGCCCGACGTGGCGTGCAGGATGCCGCCGGCGATCGAGCACAACGTCGTCTTGCCCGAACCCGACGGGCCCACCAGTGCCACGATCTCGTCGGCGGCGACGGTCAGGTCGGCATGATCGAGCGCCACCACCTCGGTGTCGCCGACGCGGTACACCTTGCGAACCTCACGCAACTCGAGCGTGTTGACCGGGACCGACATGTCAGGAACCTCCGAGCGCAGAAGCCGGGTCGACGCGCAACACGCGTCGCAGCGAGAACGCCGAGCCGACCACCGCCGCAACGAGCATCAAGGCGACGCTGCTGACGACGCGACCGATCGACACCGACAGCGGGATCGATCCGGGCGGGATGATGGCGGCGATCACCGACACGAGCACGCCGGCGACGGCGGCGGCGATCGCCGTGACCACGACCGCCTGCAGCACGAGTCCGGCGAAGATCGTGCGCGATCGCGCCCCGATCGCCTTGAAGACGCCGTACAACCCGGCCCGCTCCACCGTCAGCAGGGCGAAGAACAAGGCGACCACCACGAGCGCGATCACCACGGTGACGCCGAGGATCTGGTTGAACGTGGTGCGCTGCTCGACCACGCCGGGGATCTCGTCGATCGTGCCATTGCGGTCGAGCGCCACCACTCGGTCCCCGGCCACGGCCTCGATCGCCTCGATCGTCGCCGACGGGTCGGCTGCGGTGCTCACCACCAGGGCCTGCACGACCCCGTCGGCGAGCGCTGCGCCGGGGCGGTTGGCGACGAGCACCGACTGCCACGTGCGGACGTCGACCCAGAGGCCGCCCTGCCCGTTGAACGCCGTGTCGTCGACCCAGCCGGTGACCGTGACCTCGCTGCCGCGCCGGACCGAGCAACAGCGTGTCGCCGAGCTCGACCCCGTCGGCGCGCAGCAGTGTGTCGGCGAATGCCTCGCCCGGTGGTGGCGGTGCCGGGATCGCGTGGGTCGCCTGCTCGTAGCCCCAGAGGGCGACCGGGGCGAGGTCGCGCGGCGCGTTGCCCGGCACCCGCGCCCCGAGCAGCACCACGCCCAGCCCACCGACCTCGACATCACCGAGACCAGCCAGACCGGACTCGATCGTGGTCCGCAGATCGGGGTCGATCCGGCTGCGCAGGAACGACGCTCGCGAGTCGCTGCTGAACACGAAGGTGTCCGCGTCCTGGGCTCGCACGGCGCCGGTCGACGAACGGATCAGGCCGTCGAGCAGGCCGCCGAGGAACATCAACAACACACCGATCAGGGTCAGCACGACCGCCGCCGTGGCGAACCGACTCGGACGGCGACGCAGCTCGCGCAGGGCCAGTTTCATCGCCCGCCCCCGCCGGTGGTGGCCTCGATCGGATCGATCGCCAGCACGCGCCGGGCCGAGATCAGCGAACTCCCGACGCCCAGCACCGCCAGGATCAAGGCCCACACCAACACCGCTCGGGTCTCGAACCGCAACGGGATCGAACCCAGCCGACGCTGCGAGATGGGCACGTAGAGACCGACCCCGACCGCGAACCCGGCGGCGAGCACCAGACCGGCCTGCAGGACCAACGAGGCCACGAGCCGACGCGGTGGTGCGCCGATCGCCCGCAAGAGCGTCAGCGTCCGAGACTTCTGGAACGTCACGATCAGGAAGAACAACCCGGTCACGCACGGGATCACGAGCCCGTACAGGAGGAAGATCACCTGGAACGACTGCCGGACCTGGGCAACGCCGGGAGTGAGGTCGGCAGCGTCGCTTCGGGTGAGGGCGTCGAGTTCGTCGGACTGGGCGTTGATGCGCTGCACCAGTTCTGCGTTGCTCACACCTTCCACCGGGCGGACGGCGAGCACGTTCGGAAGCGGTTCCCGGGCGTCGGGATTGGCTGCTCGAACGGCGTCGAGGTACGTGCTCCACGGTGCGAACAACGTCGGGCCGGCGTTGAGCTGGGTATCGCGGGCCAGCCCGACGATCGTCAGCTCGAGACCCCCGGGTTCGACCGTCACCGTATCGCCGAGTGCGAAACCTACGCCGACATCTGCATCGGCACCGACGGTCTCGCCGGGCGCGTTCGGCATTCGCCCGACCGACACCACCGAGGGACCGCCGAGCGTGGGATCGTCGAATCCGATCACGGTCGCATCGACCAGGTCACCGTCCGCCGACGTCACGACGAACGTGCCCTGACCGAGTCGGGCCGACGCGGCGACGCCGACGGTGGCATCCACGAGTTGCTGCAGTTCGGGCGTGACGACGCTGCCCTGCAGGACGCGTTGACCGTCGACGCTGTACACGAGCACCGGGGCCGACTGGTTGCGGATCGCCCCGACGAACGACGTCAGCAACCCGTTCTGCAACGACTGCTGGAACAGGATGAGGAACACCAACAGGGCGATCGCCGCCACCAGCAACGCAAAGCGCACCTTGGCACGGGCGATTTCTTTGAGTGCGAGAGACATCGGGAATCGCGTCGGATACGGATCGGACACCCGATCCGGATGCGCTCAGTGCGTGTGGACGGAATCGGCGACCGTGATCAGTTTGGCACGCCGCATGCTGAACCAGATCGCCGCCGCCAACATCGACATGATGATCGCCAATGACACATAGGTGTCGAGGTGGTACCAGTGCGACACCGCCATCTTGATCCCGACAAAGATCAGGATCCCGCCGAGGGCGTGCGACAGGTAGTGGAACTTCTCCTTGGCGGTGGCGAGCAGGAAGTACATCGCCCGCAGACCGAGGATGGCGAAGGCGTTGGAGGCGAACACGAGGTACGGCTCGTTCGACACCGCAAGGATCGCCGGTACCGAGTCCACGGCGAAGATCACGTCGGTGATCTCGACCACGACGAGCGCCGCCAACAGTGGCGTGGCGGCGCGCTTACCGTTGATCCGGGTGAAGAAGTTGTGGCCGTCGAACTCGTCGCTGACCGGCATGATCCGCCGCAGCAGCCCCAGTCCGCGGGTGCTCGACTCCGACCCCTCGTCGGCGCGGTGCCGGATCACCTTCAGCCCGGTGTAGATCAGGAACACGCCGAAGAACAGCAGGATCCACCAGAACCGTCCGATCAACGCCGTGCCGAGCACGATGAAGATCGCCCGCAACGTGAGCGCCCCGAAGATGCCCCAGAACAGCACGCGATGCTGGTACTTCACGGGGATCGCCATTGTGGTGAACAGCATCGACCACACGAACACGTTGTCGACGCTGAGCGACTTCTCGATCAGATACCCGCTGATGTACTCGCCGAAGGCGGCGCCGCCCCACGCCCAGGCGACCACGGCACCGAACGCCAGGCCGCAGGCGACCCACACGATCGACTCCTTCAACGCCTCGCTCGGCGAGGGTTCGTGGTCGTCGCGGTGGCGGAACAGGTCGGTCGCCAACATCGCCACGATCACACCGAGCAGAGCGAACCAGGCCCAGATCGGCACGTCGAGATCGACGAACTTGGACCGGTCGGCTTCGATGGCGAGGAGCATGGAGGTACCTTTTGACTGTCGGGGAATGACAGTCGAAGGTCTGGCTCCCGAACCGATCACCTGGTGCGGGCGGGGGGCCGGGCAACGTATCCGTTGCCGTACTGACGGCTGGTCCCGTGGGGCTACTCCCCCTCGACGCCCGCCAGTATGCAGACGTCAACGGCGCTTGACAACCTGTGCGGCTCCTCACATCGCCTACGGTGCTCAGCATGGCTGAGCGTTGGACGGCGCAGTGGAAAGAACTGTACGAAGAGGTCGTCACGACCGGGTTGTGCACCGGGTGTTCGGGGTGCGTGGTCACGTGCCCGCACGATGTGATCGGGTATCACCACGAGGAAGGCAAATATCTGCCGTTTCATCTCGAGGAGGAGCTCGGGCTCGACAACTGCATCCACGGTGAGAAGGGCTGCACCACGTGTACCCGGGCGTGCCCGCGATTCCGGGCGTGGGAACCGTCGGCCGACATGCACCTGTTCGGGCGGGTGCGCGAACCCGATGAGATGGCGGGGATCTGGCGTCAGCTGCTGCTCACCCGGGCCAGCGACGACATGGTGCACCGGATGGGCCAGGACGGCGGGTTGGTGTCGGCGATGCTGATCTGGCTCCGCGAGCACGACTACATCGACGCCGCGCTGGTGTCGGGTGTCGAGCCCGACGATCGCTGGAAGGCCAAGCCGGTCGTGGTGAGCACCCGTGACGAGATCCTTGCCACGGCCGGGTCGCGGTACACCTACTGTGCCAACCCGCTGGCGTTGCCGGAAGCCAAGGCTGCCGGGCACGAGCGGTTGGCGTTGGTCGGGATGGGCTGCCAGACCTCCTCGCCGCCCACGATGTGGGACCGCAAGGCCGGCAAGGTCAGCAAGCCGTTCTTGTTCAACATCGGGCTGCTGTGCTCCAAGACGTTCGACGATTCGATCTTCCCCGAGCTGTTCGAGGCCAAATACGGGCTCGAGAAGCAGAAGATGGTGAAGATGAACATCAAGGGCGTGTTCCAGATCTGGATGGAGGACGGCTCGTACCACGAGATCGACCTCAAGGAATGCCACGGCTGGACCCGCAGCGGTTGCAAGATGTGCCCCGACTTCGCGGCCGAGCATTCCGACATCGCCACCGGTGGGATCGGCAAGGACAACGACTGGACGCTCACGATCGTGCGCACCGAGCTCGGCGAGGAAGTGGTCAACCGGATGATCGCCGACGGGTCGATCATCGCCCGCCCCGCTCAGGAGGACGAGGTGGCGATGAAGCTGCTGCGCACGCTGAGCATCGTCAGCCGTCGGCGTTGGCCGACCGATGCCGATCCGGCACCGGCGATCGGCGTGCCGCCCCCCAAGAAGAAGGCACCCGCACCGGAACCGGCCCCCGCCAGCTGATCAGCCGGCGCTGTTGCAGCTCGCCAGTTCCTGCTGGAACCGGGCCATGATGGCGAGCGCCTGCTCTTGGCCTTCGGAGGCCTTCTTGGCGACGTCGTCGAGATCCTTGAAGCCGACCTTCTCCTCGTCGGTGAGGGCGAAGTCGGCGACCTTGCCGTGCATGCAGTCCTTGACCGCGTCGCTGACCGGCGCGCCGTTCTTCTCGAGCGTGTCGATCAGCTCATCGGCGAGCTCGCGTCCCGAGGGCGCGGAGGCACCACAGGCCGAGAGCACCACGGTGGCGGCGACGGCAGCGAGCACGGAACGAGGAACCAACTTCACGAGGAACGCAGGCTATCGGCGGCGACGGCCGACGAGCACCGCCGACGAGCCGCGCCGACAAGCACGTCTAGCGTGAGACGGCGCCGGGGATCACCACGGTGCCGCACCGGTCGCAGCGCAACGCCATCAGCTGATGGGCGAACTGCTCCGACGAGATCGAGAGTTCCAACGCCGGGGCGCGTTCGGGCACGAAGGCGATGCCAGGGGCGCGGCCGAGCAGCGTTCCGGCCTGTAATGCTTCGTGGCACTGAGGGCAGTGCGAGACACGCTTCCATCCACCCACCGGCGGAACACTACGCACGCTGCGACGGCCGTGTCAGTGTCGGAAGCGTCCCAGTTCGGCGGCTCGGGCGAACACGTCGTCGAGCATCGGTTCGGTGAGCCGTCCGGTGAACGTGTTCTGCTGACTGGGATGGAACGAGCACAGCAGCGTGATGCCGCTGTCGAGCACGACCTCGATGCCATGGCCGAACTTCGGGCGCGGTGAGACACCGAAGTGACGGCACGCCGCGTCGTAGCCGAAGCGACCCAGACAGACCACCACGCGAGCCGTGTCGAGCAACGCCAGCTCGCGTTCCAGGTACGGTGCACAGGCGTCGCGTTCCTCTGGCGTCGGCGTGTTGGCGGGAGGGGCGCACTTCACGGCTGCGGTCACCCAGGCACCCGTGAGGGCCAGCCCGTCGTCGGTCGACACCGACGTCGGTTGGTTGGCGAACCCGGCGCGGTGCATGGCGCGGAACAACCAGTCGCCGCTGCGGTCGCCGGTGAACACGCGGCCGGTGCGATTGGCGCCGTGAGCTGCCGGGGCCAGCCCCAGGACGACCACGCTCGCGTCCGGATCCCCGAAGCCCTGGATCGGCCGACCCCAGTAGGTCTGGTCGCGATACGCGGCGCGCTTGTCGACGGCCACCTGCTCGCGCCACGCGACCAGACGCGGGCACGCCCGGCAGGCGACGACATCGTTGGCCAGAGCGTGCAGGTCGTCGTGACGGCTCACGGTTCTCGACAGTATGTTGGGTGGCCACATGGCGCGCAAGACGCACTCCCCCACGCTCACCACCGTGTTGCTGGTTCGGCACGGCAAGACCCCCACCACCGGGCAATCGCTCCCTGGTCGCGCGGCGGGCCTGCATCTCACCGACGAAGGTGTGCAGCAGGCTGAACGCGCCGCCCAACGCCTGGCCGAACTCAAGCGGGTCGATGCTGTCTATTGCTCGCCGCTCGAGCGCACTCGCGAGACCGCCGCCCCGATCGGTGCGGCACTCGGGCACAAGCCCAAGGTCGAACGGGGGTTGTTGGAGTGCGACTTCGGCGACTGGACCGGCGCCCAGCTCAAGGACCTGTTCAAGCTTCCCGAGTGGCGAACGGTGCAGAAGGCGCCGTCCACGTTCCGGTTCCCGAACGGCGAGAGCTTCATCGAAATGCAGACCCGCATCGTGTCGACGCTCGACCGCCTTCGTGCCGCCCACCCGGGCGGAACGATCGTGTGCGTCAGCCACGCCGACCCGATCAAGGCGGCGATGGCACAGGCGGTCGGCACCCACCTCGACCTGTTCCAGAGGATCGTGATCTCGACCTGCTCGATCAGTGCCGTCGGGTACACCACGGACGGCCCGATCGCCCTGTGCGTCAACTCCACGGGGGGCGCACTCACCGAACTGGTGCCGTCGTGAGCGACATCTTCTACGAGTTCGAGGAGGTCGACACGTTCACCACCGGCGCCGTCGGCCGGCCCGGCTCGCGCATCTTCTTCCTGCAGGCCCGCAGCGGCCGCACTCGCGTGGCGGTCAAGTGCGAGAAGCAGCAGGCGGCGGCGATCGCTCAGTACCTGCGTCGCGTGCTGGTCGACCTGCCACCACCCGAGGACCGTCCGGTCCCGGCCGCGTTGGAGCTGGTCGAACCGGTCGAGTCGGCGTTCGTGCTCGGCCAGATCGGGCTCGGCTACGACCGCAACTCGGACCGCATGGTCGTGCAGTTGGAGGAGGTCACCCTGGTCGACGAGGACGGGGAGGAGATCCCCGGGCACGACGGTCAGATCCGCCTGTACGTCACTCGCGGCCAGGCGGCAGCGTTCTGTGACCACGCCGACCGGGTGATCGGTGCCGGCCGCCCCGATTGTCGGTGGTGCAACCTCCCGATCGATCCCGATGGCCACGCATGTCCGCGGATGAACTGACGCTCCTGGCGAGCGACGCCATTCCCGACCCGATCGCGTTCTTGATGAACGCCGACGTCGAGATCGAGGGCCGCATGCCCTGGAGCTCCAACGCAACGTTCCTCGTCACCATGCGGTGCGGATCGGGCGACGAGGTCGCCGTCCAGCAGGCGATCTACAAGCCGGTCCGGGGGGAACGTCCGCTGTGGGACTTCGAACCCGGCCTGCACCGACGCGAGCGCGCCACCTACCTGCTCAGCCGCCACCTCGGCATCGGGGTCGTCCCGCCGACGGTGATCCGCGACGGCCCCCACGGCGAGGGCTCGTTCCAATGGTTTGTGCCGGCCGACCACCGCCAGCACTACTTCACGATCCATGAGCAGCTCGAACACGTCCACGAGCAGTTGCGTGAGATCGCCGTGCTCGACGTGCTGGCCAACAACACCGACCGCAAGTCGGGCCACTGCCTGCTGACCAGCAACGACCTCACGGGCGACCGGGTCTGGGCGATCGACAACGGGTTGTGCTTCAGCGTGCCGTTCAAGCTCCGAACCGTGATCTGGGAGTTCGCCGGCGAATCGATCGACGACGCGCTCCTCGAGCGCGTGGCACCGCTCGTGGAGCGGGTGCCGATCGACGTGGCGGCGCTGCTCGACGAGGACGAGATCGAGGCGATCCAACACCGCGCCACCACGCTCGTGACCGAGCGTGTGTTCCCGACCGATCACACCGGCCACCGCTACCCCTGGCCGCTGGTCTAGCTCACCCGGACGGTGGACGTGCACATCGAGCGGTCGGCCGAACGATCGACGTCTCGTCAGTTCACGGAAGTTCGATCGGGTCGGCGCGGTGGCGGTCGATCGCCAGCCGGGCACAACTGAACCAGCTGCGGTTGCCGCAGCCGTCGGCGGAGAGCAGGGCTCGCTGGGCAGCGGTGGCGTCGAGCCATGCGCGCCACGAAGAACCTCGTTCGGCGCCTGCCCGTGCGGTGGCGGCCGCCACCAACTGCTGATCGTCGTGGGCGCGTTCGGTGACGAACGTGACCAAGTCGGGGTCGACGGCGGGGTCGGCGAGGGCGGCGCCGAGGTAGGACTGCATGCGGGCCACGACGGCGTCGTCGATCACGCCGGCGCGGAGCAGGTCGTCGATCAGGTCGAGGTTCACGAGCACCAGCGGGAACCCGTCGGCGTCGATCGCGAACGCCTCGGCGTACCCGGGGAACGCCAGCGGGTGGAAGTCGACACGGGGGTCGGTGGCCACCATCACATCGGGGGCCGTGCGGGCGTGGCCGACGCGCGTGTCACCGGCCACCGTGAGGCGTGAGACGTCGAGGCGGGTCAGCCCGATCAGGTCGTACACGTACACGTCGCCACCACTGGTGGCAGCGCCGTACGACACCTGCCCGACGGCGCCGACGCTGACGCCCAGCTCCTCGCCGACCCGCTGCGACCAGTCGCCGAGCGTGCGCCCGAGCCGGAACAACGACGATTCGTTGTGCGGCCGCAACGCGTGGAGATCGGGATTGGTGGTCTCGTAGTAGGCCTGCTCGTCGGCGATGTCGCCGACCTCGAAGAACCGGTCGGCGGCGTACAGACGCTGGATCGACGTCGACCACAACTGCACGATGCACAGCGCCAAGGCCACGGCCAGTGCCGCGCCGATCGCCCGCCGGTCACCGTGGCCGGCGGGCGACCACGCCGAACCGATGCCCGCCAGAGAACCCAACGCCAGCCACCACGGGACGATCCAGAACCGGCCGTGCATGAAATCACCACCGACCGTCAGCACCTGGACACCGGTCACGACCACACCGGCCAACAGCAGCAGGGAACGGGTCGAGACGCGATCGAACAGGTCACGCGCCGGGCGACCCTCGACCCAGCGCCGCAGCGGGCCCGCCACGGCGAGTGCCACGCAGGCCACGATCAACCACTGCAACGCATACGGCATCGCCGCGTCTCGGAAGTAGCGGGCGCCGTCGCTCCAGCCGTGGCCGGTGCCGGTCTTGGCGTAGTACGTGTTGGGCACCAGTTGGCCGTAGAGACCGACTCGCACGATCACCGAGATCGTCAGCGGCAGCGCCACGGCGACGACCGCCCACCAGCGTCGTGCAGCCGGTGCCAGACGCCACGCCAACACGGCCAACGCCACGCCGAGCACGGCCAGGTCGGGCCGCACGAGCGGAGCACCGCCGGCGAGGGCTGCGAGCAGCCGCCAGTCGGGTCGAACGGTCCACACCGCCAGCACCACCCCGGAACACCACAGCATCAGCAGCGGCGTCTCGAGCCCGGAGGTGGCGAACGAGGCGAACACGTACGAGCCTGCGGCGAGCGCCAACGGCACGTTGACCACGGCCCGCCCACTCGAACGCCCGGTTCGCACGGTGGCGGCGCGGCGCTCGATCGGCACCCACAGCCACACCGCCAAGGTCGACATCGCCAGGCCGATCAGCAACGTGAGCGTCTCCAACGACATGAAACGGACCACGAACCTGGCGAGCGTCAACAGCGCGAACCAGCCCACGCTGGTGTACGCCTCGACGTGCTCGCCGACGTTGAACGTGGCGCCGTTGCCGTTGACGGCGTGTTCGACGTAGGTGAGGTAGATGTAGCCGTCGTCGGAGATCCACTTGTTGCGCCATGCGGCCACCACGAACACGACCAGGAGTGGCACTTCGGGCCACGCCGGTGTCATCGCCCGCAGCGCGGCTCGGGCGCGCCGGCCGACTTGGTGCGCTGCGTCCGACACGCGGCAGGAGCCTACTGTCAGGCTGAAGCGCCGGAGTAGCGCCGTGTGCCGGCCCGCCACACGACACGCGTCAGCACGAGCACGCCCGCCAGGAATCCGATCGACACCAGCAGGCGCGTCAACGTGAGACGACCGGTGAGCGTCTCGGCCGGCACCGTGACGGCAAAACCGATCGGCACGAGATACAGCATGATCAGTTTGAGCCAGGTGGGGTACACGGTGACCGGGTACTGCCCGGCCCGGTACATGCCCGTGAACAAGTCCTGGGCCATGTCCATCCGCACGAACCAGAACGCAGCCGTGGTCACCAGCAACCACAGGCAGTACACCAACGTCACCCCGACCGCCAGCGTGAGCAGGAACGATGCCACCTCCCTCACCCCGACGTGGCGGCCCACACCTGCCATTCCCCACACCGCGATACCGCCGCCGATCAGCACGTCGATCAGCCGCCACAGGTTGAACTGGCGGGCGCTCGCCAGCACCTGGGAATCGACGGGCTTGGTGAGCACGTAGTCGAACGTGCCGGTGTGGACGTCGCCCATCAGGCGCTGCATGTTGGGCTCGATGGCGAACCCGATCATCCCACCGACGGCGGTGTACACGCCCATCACGATCAGCAGCTCCGGGCGTGTCCATCCGTTGAGGTCGGGCGTCTGGGCGAAGATCACCGACAGCGCGATCAACCCCGTCACAGCCAGCACGAACGACTCGAGCAACTGGACGAAGAAGTTGGCGCGGTACTGGAACTCGTTCATGAGCACCACGCGCAGGTGGACCCATGCGACCCGAAGGTTGCGCCTCATCCGCTGACCGCCGTGTACCGGGTGAGCGCCCGCTTCCAGACCAGCGAGACGCCGATCACGCCGACGGTGATCCAGATCGCCTGCTTGATCAGCCCGACCACCAGTTGGTGGTTGTCGATCGGACCCACCAGGGCCGTGATCGGGAACCCGAAGCACGACTCGAACGGCAGCCAGCCCGCCAGCGACTGCACCCAACTCGGCATCAGCCTGATCGGCACGAGCCGGCCCGACAACAGCAGCTCGGCGGCGAAGTAGGTCTCGAACAGGGCGTTGACCTTGGTGGTCCAGAACGTGATCATCCCGAGGATCCACAGCACCAGCGAGCGGATCAGGTACGCCCCCCAGATCGCCACCGAGAACGTGGCCACCTGGGCCACGCTCGGGCTCAGGTCGGGCCGGAAGACGGCGATCAGGACCGCTGCGATCGGGAGCCACAACACGATCACCACGAACTTCATCCCGAGGAACATGCCGAGGTCGTAGTGGATCGGATGCACGGGCCGCACGAGGTGGCCCGACATCTGGCCCTCTCGGATGCGCTCCTCCCACCCGAACGGGGTGAACACGATGTTGATGTTGCGGACCAGCGTCCACACGATGTAGTACGCGGCGAACGTGCCGGCCGTGTAGCCCTGGACCTGCCCGCCCTGGGCGTCGGCAATCGTGCGCCACACCACGAGATAGATCACCGGTTCGATGATCATCCCGATCATGTACAGGTACTGGCTCAGCCGGTACTGGAAGTGGATTGCGATCGAGGTCCGCACGAGCGTGGCGTACAACCGCAGGTACGCCCGTGGTGCGGACTCCAGCACCACGGCTTCGGTCATGGTGTCAGCCATCGTTGCCGCTGGCGAACGCCAGCTCGATCACGTCGTCGATCGGCGGATCCTCGACCGTCAGGTCTCGCACGTCCTGCTCTGCCAGCAGCCGCCCGGTCACCGCCGCCGTGTCGTCGTGCGGCACGCGCAACGTGACTCGGGTGCCGCTGGCGTCGACCACCTCGCCGTATCCCGACAGGTCGACCGGATGGTCGAGCGTGACGACCAGCGTCTTGTGGCCGGCGAAGCGACGCGCCAGTTCGGTCAGCGGACCGTCGAACAGGATCGAACCGTGGTGGATCACGATCACCCGCTCGCACAGCGCCTCGACGTCGGCCATGTAGTGGGTCGTGAGCATGATGGTGGCCTGGTGGCGAGTGTTGTACTCGGCCAGGAAGCCGCGAATCCGGCGCTGCATCGTGACATCGAGGCCGAGTGTGGGCTCGTCGAGGAACAGCACCTCGGGGCGGTGCAGGAGCGAGTTGGCGATCTCGGCCTTCATGCGTTCGCCGAGCGACAGGTTGCGAACCGGCTTGTCGATCAGGCCGCCCAGGTCGAGCAGTTCGATCAGCTCGTCGCGTTGCTGTTTGAACGGTGCTTCGGGGAGGCGGTAGATGGCGCGTGTGAGTTCGAAGCTGTCGAGCGACGGGAGGTCCCACTGGAGCTGGTTGCGGTTGCCCATCACCAGCGTCATCCGCTGGAGGTATGCCCGTTCACGCTTCCACGGTTCATGACCGAGCACGCGTGCCGTGCCGGACGACGGGTGCAGCAACCCCGACAGCATCTTGAGCGTGGTGGTCTTCCCGGCCCCGTTCGGCCCGAGGAAGCCGACGATCTCGCCCGGGGCGATGTCGAACGAGACGGTCTTGACCGCCTCGACCTGACGGTGGCGCCGCTTGACCAGACTCTTGGCGGCGGCCTTCAGCCCGGCGTCGCGCACGGGCACGTCGAACACCTTGCGCAACCCGTCGACCTGGACGGCCAACTCCCCCGACTTCACATCAGCCGACGGTAGCCGCTCGCCGCTCGTCGTCGGCGTGAGGTTCTCCAACGTTCAAGTTGTGTCTGACACAACTTGAACGTTCGTCAGCGGTTCTGGAGGGCTTCGATCAGCTTGGGGAGCACCTTGTGCACGTCGCCGACAATGCCCAGGTCGGCGACGCCGAAGATCGGGGCCTCCTGGTCCTTGTTGATGGCGATGATGTGCTTGGAGCCCTTCATGCCGACCATGTGCTGGGTGGCACCCGAGATGCCGCAGGCGATGTAGACGTTGGGCTTGACGACCTTGCCGGTCTGGCCGACCTGCATCGAGTACGGCACCCAACCGGCGTCGACGATCGCACGCGAGGCACCCGCCGCACCCTTGAGCAGCTTGGCGAGCTGGTCGACCATCTCGAACTTGCCGGCCTCGCCGAGCCCGCGCCCGCCGGACACCACGATCGAGGCCTCGTCGAGCTTGGGCCCGGTCGACTCCTCCATGTGCACGGCGGTGACCGTGGCCCCACCCGTGGAACCGAGATCGGGGACCGAGACGGCGACCAGCTCGCCGTCGGCGGCGCCACCGGCCTCGGCGGCGAACGACTTGGGACGGAACGCCGCCAGGTACGGGCCCGACTGGGTGAACGTGGTCGTGACGAGCGTGTTGCCGCCGAACACCGGCGTGGTGACCTGCACGGCATCGCCGTCGACGGCGACATCGATGTTGTTGGTCAGCACGGTCCGGTCGAGCTTGACCGACAGGCGCGCCATGATGTCGCGGCCCTCGTAGTTCTGCGGGAACATGATCAAGTCGGGCGTGTCGCCGCCGGCGATCACGGCCTGCATGGCGGCGGCGCCGGCCACGCCGGGCAGGGCGCCACCGAGATCACCGGTCGAGTAGACCTTGGCGGCGCCGTACGAGCCGAGCTCGGCAGCGATCGACGAGGCGTCGCCGACGACGAAGGCGGCGACCGTTCCGCCCAGCGAGCGGGCCTTGGTGAGCAGCTCCAGCGTGGCCGTGGTGACGGTGCCGTCGGAACCCTGTGCGAACACCCAGATGTTGTTGATTCCCATGATGATTCTCCAGTCCTGTTCCGTGCTCGCTCAGATGACCTTGAGACCTTCGAGGAAGGCCACGACCTTGAGGTGCGCCTCGCCCTCGTCGACCACGATCTCGCCGGCTTCGCGCTGAGGCGCCTGGGCGACGTCGACGATCGACTGCCCGGCACCGGCCCAACCGACGGCCGTCACACCGAGGTCGGCGGCGGTGACCGTGTCGAGCGGCTTCGACTTGGCGGCCATGATGCCCTTGAAGCTCGGGTAGCGGGGTTCGACCACGCCTGCGGTGACCGACACGACGGCCGGCATCGGGCAGGTGACCTCGTCGTACCCGGCCTCGGTCTGGCGGTTGACCTTCAGCGAACCACCATCGACGGCGACCGATTTGGCGAAGGTGACCGACGGCAGGCCGAGCACTTCGGCGATCTGCTCGGGCACCGTGCCGGTGTAGCCGTCGCTCGACTCGGTGCCGGCGATGATCAGGTCGGCCCCACCCAGCTTCTGGGTGGCGGCTGCCAGCACCTTGGCGGTCGTGAGCGAATCGGAGCCGGCCAGCGACGGGTCGCTGACCAGCACGCCCCGGGCGGCGCCCATCGCCAACGCCGTGCGCATGCCCGACACCTCGCCGTTGGGAGCCATCGAGACGATGCTCACCTCGCCACCGCCGTTGGCGTCGACGAGCTGCAGCGCCATCTCGACGCCGTAGCTGTCGGACTCGTCGAGGATCAGTTTGCCCTCGCGCTTGAGCTGGTTCGTGGAGGGGTCGAGGGCACCCGGCTGGGCCGGGTCGGGGATCTGCTTGACGCACACGATCACGTTCATGGGGGACAAAGTTACCGGCGGGTCAAAAATGTGCCCCGGTCGCGAGCGGATTTGTCTCGCGAAGTTGCTCCGACCAACTCCGTTACGCTCGCAGGCCTTGCGCATCATGCTGGTGGTCAACTCGTTCGCCTCGTCGGTGACGGCGCGCAACACGGTGATCGTGCAACGCCGGCTCGCCCAGGGCCACGATGTCGAAGTGGTCGAGACCAACCGTCGCGGCCATGCCACACGGTTCGCCCACGATGCGGCCCGGCGCGGGGTCGACGTCGTCATCGGATTCGGTGGCGACGGCACCCTCAACGAGGTCGCCACCGGGATCGCCGGAACCGAGACCGCACTCGGTGTCCTGCCTGGTGGATCCACGAACGTCTTCGCCCGCACGATCGGGCTGCCCAACGACCCGATTGCCGCCGCCGACCTGCTGACACGCGGGATCGACGCCGCCGACATGCGGCCGATCGGGTTGGGCCGCGTGAACGGTCGCTTCTTCTGCTTCCACACCGGGGTGGGCTACGACGCGGCGGTCGTGAAGGCGGTCGAGCAGCGCGCCTCGCTGAAGCGTTGGCTCGGACATCCGCTGTTCATCTCGGCCTCGCTGTCGACCTGGATGCGCGGGTACGACCGCCACCACCCGCATTTCTCGTTGGACGCCGGCGAGGGCCGGAGGATCGACGACGGCTACTTCGCGATCGTGCTGAACACCAACCCCTACACCTACCTCGGGAACCGCCCGATCGACCTCTCGTCGGCAGCGACCTTGGACAACCCGTTCGTCGTCGTGGCGTTCCGCACGCTCCAGATCGCACCGATCCTGCGCGGGCTCGGTTCGGCGCTGCGTGGTAACGGGGTCCGACCATCCGACCAGGTGATCGAGTGGCGCGACGTGAACCGGCTCGTGATCGAGCACACCGATCCGTTCCCGTACCAAGTCGACGGCGACTACCTCGGAGACGTCACCAGGCTCGAGTTCGACTTCGTGCCGGCAGCGGTCAAACTGGTGTTCCCGGCGTCAGCCGGGTGAGCGGTCGAGCAGTTCTCGGCGAACCGAGAGTGCCAAGTGGGGCACGTCGGTGCACACGCCGTCGATACCCATCGCGAACAGCTGACGCAGCCGGACCGGGTCGTTGCACGTCCACGTGTTCACGGCGACTCCCGCGGCGTGGGCGAGGCGAACCAGCGGCTCGTCGAGCGCCTCGACCCACGGGTGGATCGCGTCGTGGTCCCCGGCCACGGTCCGTTCGATCGTCCCGGCGTCGAACTGCTCGGTGAGCCATGCCGTGCGCACCGCCGGGAGCGCCAGTCGGCACGTCGCCACGGTCTCTGATCGGAACGACGAGATCAACCACCGCCGCCCGCCACCGCGCCGAGCCAACATCGAACACACCCGGTGCGCCACCCATTCGGACGGATCGAAGTCGGGCTCAGCGGGGTCGTTCTTGATCTCGATGTTGACGAACAGCCCGTCACAGGCGTCGAGCGCATCGGCGAGCGTGGGCACGTGGGCCGGCAGCCGGTCGGCGCTCAGCGAACGGATGGCGAGCCCGTCACCCACATGGGGATCGTGATGCACCACCAAACGGTCGTCGGCGGTGCGCCGTACGTCCAACTCGACCCCGTCGGCCCCGACCTCGACCGCCCGCCGGAATGCGGCCAGCGTGTTCTGCGGTTCGTCCCGCGACGCTCCACGGTGGGCGATGACGAGTGTCACACCGATGATGGTATCTGAAAAAGAGATAGACGAATGGCTTCTATCTGATCTTCTTGCCAAGCCCGAAGTCAGACCCTAACGTGGACGACGTCGAGCCATTCCACCCCTGGCCCGGCATATCCGCTTCCCCCACCGTTCGAGGAGTCCCCGTGTCGATCCCTGCATCCAGCCTCGCGCTCGCCGTTGCAGACGACACGTGGCGAGACCACGCCTTGTGCCGGGACACCGATCCGGAGCTGTTCTTCCCGATCGGTACCACCGGTCTGGCGCTGGTCGCCATCGACCACGCCAAGCGGGTCTGCTCGGAATGCCGCGTGACGCAGGAATGCCTCGAGTTCGCACTCGACACGAACCAGGACTCGGGTGTGTGGGGTGGGCTCTCCGAGGAAGAACGGCGTGCGATCCGCCGCCAGCGCGCAGCGGCCCAACGCGCCGCCCGCCAGCAGCGCACGGCCAGCTGACCCAAACCGCGTGTTCTCGACCCGCTACGGGCGGTCGATCAGATTCTCGGCCTTGCGGATCAGCCGGTCGCGCGAGCGGCCGTCGAGCGCCTTGGCGGTGCGCACCTCGACCTCGACCTCGCCCGTCGACGAGTCGCTGATCGCCGGCTCACCCACGAACACCACGTCGGTCAGGCCGGCGCCGCCCGCCAGGTTCCGCAACGACGACCGCATCTCGTCGGCGTCGACGTCGGTCGGCAGGGCGATCCGCAGCCGCGACACGGCCGCCTCCTGCGACAGGTTGCGCACGGTGGCGAGGGCGCTGTTGGGCAGGTGCACCGTGCTGCGGGCGTCGCGTACGCGCGTGCTGAACAACCCGATGTGATCCACCACGGCAACGATCGTCGAATCCGACGTGTGGACTTCGATCTCGTCGCCGACCCCGTAGCGATCTTCGAAATGCACGCTCAACCCGGTGATGTAGTCGTTGACCTTGTGCTGGGCGCCGATCGCCACGGCAGCGCCGATGAAGCCGGCGCTCGCCACGTAGCTGGCGGGATCCTTGACGTTGAGCACGTGCACGATGGCGATGATCGCCAGCAGCCAGATCACGACCGAGGCGATGTGTCCGAGCATGCGCGTGGCGGCGTCGATCCGCTGCCGGCGGCGCTGCTCGCTGTCGGCCGCATCGGTGCCGGAACGTTCCCGCGTTCGCCACCAACCACCCTGGCCGAGCTGCCCGATCAGGCTGCGGCGCGCCAGACGGCGGATGACTCGACGGATGATCAGGCGCGTCAGACGCGACACCAGGGCAGCTGCAATGAGCACTGCCACCACGGCCAACGCGGTCTGTGCCTGCTGCTTGTCGAGGAGATCGCGAAGTCGATCCATCCCCCCAGTCTGGCCGCCGCCACCCTCCGATCGGCGGCGGCTCAGGAAACGTCGGCAGGAAGACAGCGCGATGCGGGCGTCGAGCGGTCGACCACGAAGATCGTGACCGGCAGGTCGACGGTGGCGACCACGCCGTCGAGCACCTGGTCAGCGACGGGCAACGACTCGGTCAGACACGCACGCGGCTCACCCATCGCTGCGACCAACATCGGTTCGGTCCCCGTCGGGGGAGGCACCGCCAGACCGAATCGACGGCTGCGCACGTCGATCCCGTACCGGAGGGCGACATCCACGATCTCGGCGTCGATGCTGGCCCCCGCCAACCCGGCTCCGACCACCTCGACCCTGCTCCAATCCGGATGCTCCCGCAGGACCCGCACGACCGCCGGCTCCACCGCCAGGGCCCGGCGCCCTGGTGTGTCGGGGTCATCGGCGGGGACGACGACGAACACGAGAAGGATTGCCGCCAGCACGGCCGGGACCACGATCGACGAGGCGCGTGCCGAGCCCGTTCGCTCGGTTGCCGCCAACACCGGGACTGCGGCGACCGCCAGTGCGAACACCGCCGCGGCCTGCAGCGGCCCGTACAGATAGCGGAAGTCGGGCTGGACGAACAGCGAGATCGTCAACGTCGTCACCGCCACGGCGCCGAGCGCGATCGCCGCCCTCAGACGATCACGGTGCCGGGCTCCGGCGACCAGGACCACGATGACCAGCAGCAACCACACCGGCGTGAAGCCGCCCAGCGCCACGGCCGACGGGCGCACCGATCGGCCCGACAACGGCGTGAACGGCCACAGCAGCCGGCTCACCGAACCGAATGCGCCCGCCAGTCCGACCGAATCACCCGACGAACCGACCCGCATCATGGCGATCACGTTGGCATCGGTGCCGTGACGGAGGTCGAGGATCGGACCCGACCACAGCACCAGTGCCAGGCCGCACGCGGCGACGAACATCCGTGTGGCGTGCCCGATCAGGAGAGCCACCAGGACCGTCGCGGCCAGCACCACGCCGAGGATCAGCGCCGAGGCGTGCATCTGGGCCGCCCATGAGGCACTGACGATCGCCGCCGTCGCCGTCGACCCACGGTGGTCGGCCCGTCCGGCGGCCACATCGGTCACCACGAAGACCGCCGCCCAGGCCGCCAGGTACAACGGCAGGATCGCCAAGTGCGGGTTCCACGGGCTGGCGAGGTTCGGTCCGAGGGCGATCACGACCACCAGCAGCCCGATCACACACGCCGACCGCTCCGGGCCCGACGCACGCCGCCGGGAGATCGCCCACGTCCACCACACCCAGCCGAGGTTGACGATCAGCGCCGTCGCCGGCAGCGCCGCAGCACGTCGCCCGCTGACCCAGTACGGGACGACGAACACCCACTCGCGTAACGGCCCGGGATGGAAGACACCCAGCCGGGAGAACGCTCCCACAGCCGGGATATGACCGCGCAGCTCCTGTTCCAACGACACGCGCAGGATGGCGAAATCGTTGGTGGCGATCCAATTCCGGAAGTGCACGAGCGCCAGCAACCATGCCAGCAACGCGACCAACGACGCGACCGCGGCGCCGGCGGCCCGGCGCGTCGGGCCGGTCCGGGTCATTCCTCCCCGACCGGAACCGCCAACTCGACCACCGTGCCGCGCACGGCACCCTGCAGCCCCGCCTGGGCGGCGTCGGCGGCCTGCAGCGGACGCATCGCGATCGTGCCGTCGAGTTCGGTGGTGACGAGCGTGCGGACGATCGACAGCCCGAGGCCGGTGGCGTCCTCGAGCCGGAATCCGGAGTCGACCCCGCGCCCGTCGTCAACCACCGAGAGCAGCAGACGACCCTCCTGCTGCGCCAGTCGCACCACCACCGAGCCGCCCCCGCTGCCCTCCGGGAAGCCGTGGTCGACGGCGTTCTGCAGCAGTTCGGTGAGCACCACCGACAGCGGGGTGGCGATCGCGGCAGGGATCCGACCGCCGTCACCGCGCACGGCGAAGCGCACCGGCCGGTCGATCGACTGCAAACCCTCCTCGGCCAGCCGCAGCAGCGGGCGGACGATCTCGATGAACGTCACATCGTCACCCGGTTCGCGCGACAGCGCCTCGTGGACGAGGGCGATCGTGCGAATCCGGCGCACCGACTCGGCCACGGCAGCGATCGCCTCGGGATGCGTGAGCCGTCGCGATTGGAGCCGCAACAGCGACGAGATCGTCTGCAGGTTGTTCTTCACGCGGTGGTGGATCTCACGGATCGTGGCGTCCTTGCTGAGCAGCAGCCGGTCACGCTTGCGCAGCTCGCTCACGTCGCGCACGAGCAGCACGCCACCGCTCACCGTGGCATCCACCACGAACGGCACGCAACGGCACAACAGCGTGACGCCTTCACCTTGTTCGAACTCCTCGATGACCGGTTCGGCGCGCTCGAACGCCTGACGCACCGGGCCATCGTGAAAGCCCAGCTCGGCCAATCGCATCCCGATCGCCGAGGCCTGGATTCCCACGCGGTGCAGTGCCGAATTTGCGTTGGGCGACACGTACTCGACCTCGCCGGCGGCATTGACCCACATCACACCGTCACCGACGCGCGGTGCCGCACTCGAGTCGCCCGCTCCCTGCGGGAACGGGAACGAGCCCGACGCGATCATGTGGACGAACTGCTGGAACACCTCGCCGTAGGCACGTTCCAACTCGCCGGGGCGGCGACCGGCCTTCTCCGTCCATTCACGAGTCAGCACGGCGATCGGTGCACCCAGGTGAACGACCGGGATGGCGATCACGCGGGTCTCGTCGGCGACACCTTCGACCGTCATCTCGCCCTCGGTGACCGCACCCGTGCGGTAGGCCGCCTCGATGAACTCGACCTCGGTCGCGTTGGCCTGCGAACCGACCCAGTCGACCTGGTACATGGTCTGCCCGGTCGCCGGGCGGACCTGGGCGGCCACGACCCACTCGCCTGCCAGGTCGGCCACGTACAACAACATGTCGGAGAAGCAGAAGTCGGCCAACATGCCCCACTCGAGCACGAGCCGGTTGAGATGCGCCACCTGTTCACGATCGAGGTCGGTGTGCTCTCGCAACAGTTCGGTCAGCTTCGCCACGTTCGACAGTCTGCCCGATCGGCACGCCCCGACAAGGGGTTTCGGGTTGCGTCAGTGTTGCGTCACCGTACGGTCGCGAACAGTGCCTTGAGATAGGCGCCGTGGGCGAACCCGATCGGATGATCCACTGCGTGAAAGGTGCGGCGCAGCTCGGTGAGCCGTCGACCGGCCGAATCGGCGGCAGCGTGAACGGTGTCGAAGAAGTCGTCGGCCCCGACTCGGCTCGAGCACGAGGCCTGGACCAGCGTGCCGCCCGGCTTGAGCACGGCGACCCCGAGGTGGGTGAGTTTGGCGTACGCCCGCAGGGCGCGCTCGACACTGGCTTGGTTCATGGCGAACGAGGGCGGGTCGAGGATCACGATGTCGAACCGATCCCGACCGTCGTGGTTGGTGCCGGTCTTGGCGATCCGGTCGAGCACCTCGAACGCGTCGCCGACGGTCGAGCGGACCTTGCACTCTCGCACTTCACGGATGCGGTGGTTGTGCTGGAGATTGCGTTCGGCGGTGGCAATCGCAGCCGCCGACATGTCGACCAGGTGCACCGAGCGCGCCCCGCCCGCTGCTGCCGACACCGAGAACCCGCCCGTGCTGGCGAACACATCGAGCACGTCGCAACCCTCGGCCATGCTGCGCACGAGGGCGCGGTTGTCGCGCTGATCCAGGAAGTGACCGGTCTTCTGACCCTCGACCACGTCGGCTTCCATCGTGAGCCCACGTTCGCGGAACAGGACCGGCCCGGTGGGCGGCGCGCCCACCAGCGTGTCGCCGTCGGCGAGCGTGAACGTGCGACCGTTGGTCACGCCGCGCGAGAGGCGCAGCACGATCCGCTCGGCGGCGGTGAGCTGCATCAACGCATCGACGACCGAGGTCAGGTGCGGGAACCAGGCCGCGGTGTAGAGCTTGATCACCAACGTGGTGTCGTAGCGGTCCACGACCAGGCCGGGCAACCCGTCGTTCTCGCCGTGGACGCACCGGTAGGCAGTGGTCGACTCGTCGGCTTCGAGCGATGCCCGCCGTTCCAATGCCGTGGTGAGCCGACTCCGAAACCAGTCGGCATCGATCGTGGTCGGCGATCCGGTGTGCAGGATCTTGATCCGGATCGGGGAGGTGGGGTCGTACAGACCGATCGCCGCAAACTTGCGGTTGTCGTCAAAGATCACCGCCAGATCGCCGCAGGTGGCGGCCGGGTCGAGTTCGGACGTGATCGATCCGTCGTAGACCCACGGGCTACCACCACGGATCTGACGCAGCGCGTCGGGGGTGAGCCGCACCGCCTGGCGGCGACCCGATGGTGCCGGGAGAGCGTGTCGCCAGCCGTTCATGACCCGAAGTGTGCCGCGATCTGCAACAGATCGGCGAGATCGTCGATGTCACGCTCGAGGATCGGCACGCTCACCACCAGCGGCGACAGGTCGCTCAGCTCGAGTCGACGCTCCGCTTCACGCGTGGCGACGACGGCGGTGTCGTGGAATCGGCTGCCGATCTCGGCCAGCACCTCCCCGACTTCGTCGGCGGGCGAACCGGCCGCCTCGGCGATCCGTTCGACGGTCGCCGCGTCGAAGCCGACGATCTTGCGGGCGCTGGTGGCTGCCGTGCGAGCGGTGAAGGCGGCCGGCAGCACGCGATTGACCACGATCGCTCCGAGGTGCATCCGCCGGTGATGCAGCTCGCGCGCCAGGTACGCCGCCTCGTGGGCCGGCGCCGCCTCCAGCGTGGACACCACCACGAAGGTCGTGCGCGGGTCGGTGAGCAGCCGTTCGACCTCGGTGGCGTGTGCCACGAAACCGCGCTCCATCGCCTGGAACAACATGAAGAACTCGGCGATGTCCTGCAGGAACCGAGAGCCCAGCACGCGATCGGCGATCTGGTAGAACGGCTTGCTGGCGGCCGTGAACAGTCGAGATCGGTACGGGACGGTGAGCCACTTGAGCAGCCGCGAGCCGAAGAACTCGCGCATCCGGCCGGGAGCGTCGAGCACGTCGAGCGCGTTGCGCGACGGCGGCGTGTCGACCACGATCAGGTCGTAGCGACCGGAGGCATGCAACTCGTGGAGTTGTTCCATCGCCAGGTAGTCGTGGCTGTGGACGAACCGGCTGGTGATGTTCTGGTACAGCGGGTTGGCGAGTACCGCGTCGCGCAGTGCCGCATCGGGCGCGTGGCGGTTGATCAGTTCATCCCAGCCCGCCTTGGTGTCGAGCATCGCTGCCCACAGTTCGCCGCGAGGCGTGACCCCGGCCGACGCGAACGCCTCGTCGGGCACGCGCCGCGCTTCGTTGCCGAAGCCGACGCCGTCGCGTTCGGCGAATCCCAATGCGTCTGCCAGACGTCGTGCAGGGTCGACGGTGAGCACCAGCACCCGGCCGCCGATCTCGACCGCCGCATAGGCCGCCAAGGCGGCCGCCGTGGTGGTCTTGCCGACGCCGCCCGAACCGCAGACCAGCACCATTTCCTTGGATGCCAGCAGCGACCGCAGGTCGGTGGTGGCGCGATCGGTGGTCACGACGACCCCCGCGTTCCGCCGTCGAGTTGGCCGGCCAGGGCGTCGGCCACGAGTGCCACGACACGTCGGCCGGTGGCACGCGTGAACAGCTCGGGGACCGTGAGGATCGGCAGGTCGGGCGCACCCGCGGCCAGCCGTTCGAGCTGTGTCGCGCCGATCGCCCGTCGGGCCTCCACGATCCGGGCCGCGTCGAGCACGGTGCCGGCTCCCTTGCCGGCGGCATCGATGATCGCCGAGCGGGCCCGACCGAGCCGGTCGAGCACCTTCGCCTGGCGTTGATCGAACAGGGTCGGCATCACCCGGTTGGCGATCAGCACCGATGCCACCACGCCGGTCTCGGCATCGAGTCGGTCGATCAGCCGCAACGTCTCGGTGACCGGCATCTCCTCCGGAGTCGTGACGATCGCCACCCCGGTGGTCGCCGGATCCTGCAGGATGTCGAGCATCCAGTCGGTCTGGTCACGCACGAGCCCGACCTTCACGAGTTCTCTGATCACCTTGGGGGCGCCGACCTGGGCCACGATGTGTCCGCTCGCCTCGGCGTCGACCACCACGAGGTCGTAGTTGCGTGCCCGCACCTCGTGACACAACTTGCCGACCGCCAGGATCTCTTTCACCCCAGGCGCCGCGTCGGCGACGAAATCGAACGTCCGGGCGAGCGGCGTGATCTTGCCCAGCAACGGCACACGGACGAACAGCCGCAGGTACTCACGCAACGAGTCCTCGGTGTTCATCGCCATCGCCAACAGGTTGCGCTCGATGGGACGCGGGGTGAAGTCGAGCGGCCCGGTATCGAATGCCTCGGCGAGCGCGCCCTTGGCATCCATCTCGCAGATCAGCACCCGCTTTCCCTGGCGCGCGGCGAGCAATGCCAAGGCGGCGGCCACCGACGTCTTGCCGACGCCGCCCTTCCCGGTGACGAAGACCAGTCGTCGATCCAGGATCGACGATGGTTGCATCAGCGTCCGCTCAGCCGCCGAAGCCGATGCGCCGATCGCCCTCGACCGAGCCGATCTCGACGTAGGCGATCTTGGCGGCTTGGATGGCGATCTCGCGGCCGCGCTTGTCGGTCAGCCACAGCACGGCGGCCGCACCGGACAGCGCCGCATCGATCCGGGCACGGAACTCGTCGCGGTCGGTGTCGGCGACCTCGACGTTCAGCTCGCGGGGGGCTTGGGTCACACCGATTCGAACGTCCACGCCGGGAACGGTAGCGGAGGTCTCGCCGATGACCACGTCGAACCGATCAGCGACTAGACCAACTCCATATGGCCGACGACATCACGCACTACGACGCGATCGAGGGATATAGCCGGTCACTCAGTTACCGACCCGGTCAGCACGCACACATCTGCGTGTCGACCACGGCGGCCCAGTACGACGTGTCCGTCGAGCGTTGGGGGGCCGAGCGGGTGCTGATGTGGTCGACGGTCGCACTGCCTGGCCGAGAACAGGCCACCCCTGCCGACGCCGACGCCGCCGGCTGCGGGTGGGAGGTGTCGTTCGAGATCCCGATCGGTGCCGACTGGCCGAGCGGCTGCTACCTCGTGACGCTCACCGCACGTGACGCCCCGCCCGACCGGGCCGTCGCCTACGCATCGTTCGTGGTCGGCGCCGGCGCCCGCCGCAACCGACTGCTGTACGTGCTCGCCACCAACACCTGGAACGCCTACAACAACTGGGGCGGCCGAAGCCTGTACACCGGCGGCCACGAGGTGTCGTTCCAGCGCCCGTGGGGACGCGGCATGTTGGTGCGACCCGACACCGAGCGCGACGACCGCAAGGCACGTCCCCGGTATCGAGGGGAGGCACCCGACAGTGACGGCGTCGTGTACCAGCAGTACCGGTTCGAACACGGGTATCCGGGGTACATGGGTTCGGCGGGTTGGTACACCTACGACCGCCGCTTCGTCGAGTGGGCCGAGCGGTCCGGGTTCCAGCTCGACTACGCCACCTCGGCCGACCTCGAATCGGTCGACGGCGTGACCGATGGATATCGGCGCGTGATCGGGGCCGGTCACGACGAGTACTGGTCGGCGTCAGGCCGCGACACGATCGAGCGGTTCGTCGCCTCCGGCGGGGATTACGCCTCGTTCTCCGGCAACACGATGTTCTGGCAGGTGAGGCTCGAACGCGACGGGACGTCGATGGTGTGTCACAAGTACTCCGCCCACGACACCGATCCGATCGTCGCCACGCAGCCGACCGCCATGACCGGGATGTGGTGTGACCCGGCGGTGCAACGGCCCGAGCGGCGATTCCTCGGCGCGGCGTCGATGTACGGCCTGTACTCACGATTCGGTCAGGCCACGCCGCGCGGCGTACCAGGGTTCGTCGTCTACCGCAACGAACACTGGATGTTCGACGGCACGGGCCTGCGGTACGGCGACGTGCTGGGAGCCGACGACGGCGTGGTCGGCTACGAGAACGTGGGCACCAGGGTGGCGTTCGACGATGTCAACCTGCCCGTCGCCGTGCTCGACCCGGCGCTCCCGGGCGACGCGCTCCCCGATCAGGTCGAGGTGGTGGCGATGACGCCGGCCAGCAACCTGATGATGGGCGAGTACCCGGCGTCGATCGCAGCCCTCGACGATCAGGGCGATCTCGAGTTCGTCGCCGACAGGGTCTACGGGGGCGGCGCCGTCGCAGCCGCCAAGGTGCGCCACGGCAACGCTGTGATCGTGACGTGCCGGCCGTTCGGAACGCGTGGTGGTGAGGTCGTGACGGTGGGCAGCACCGACTGGACGTTCGGCCTGGCGAACGACGCGACCGTCAGCCGCGTGACCAGCAACGTCTTGCGACGCTGACACCTGATCACCGCGTTTGTCAGGATTCGTTCACACGAAGGTGTGGATCGGCTCAAGTTCGTGACAGGCCAGCCCGATACAGGTGCGTGCGGATCAGCCGCACCTGAACCGAGGGATCACACACATGAAACCGTTCCACCGCTTCGCCATCGTGTCCGGCGCACTCGCAGCCGGTATCGGCGGCGCCCAGATCGTGTCGGGCGCCGGCACGTCTACCCAGACCGCCTTCGTGCCGATCGTGCCATGCCGCGTGATCGACACCCGCCCTGGCGACGACAACGTCGGTCCACGCTCCACGCCGCTCGGGGCCGAGACGGTGTTCACGTTCGACATCGTCGGCAACAACGGCAACTGCTCGATCCCTGCCTCGGCAGTGGCGATCTCGGCCAACATGACAGCGGTCGGCGGCAACCAGGGCAGCTTCATCACGGTGTACCCGGCCGATGTGGATCGCCCGGTCACGTCGAACCTCAACTGGATTCCGGGTTCGCCCCCGACCCCGAACAAGATCGACGTCAAGATCTCCGGCGACGGCAAGCTGAGCGTGTTCAACGCCTTGGGCTCGGTCAACGTGCTGGTCGACATCGTCGGCTACTACGAGCCCTCGTCTGCAGGGACGCCCGGCCCGAAGGGCGACACCGGAGCAACCGGCGCCAAGGGCGACACCGGCTCAACCGGCTCAACCGGCTCAACCGGCTCAACCGGCGCAACCGGCGCCAAGGGCGACACCGGAGCAACCGGCGCAACCGGCGCCAAGGGTGACACCGGAGCAACCGGCTTGCCCGGCGCGCCCGGCTTGCCCGGCACGCCCGGCGCCAAGGGCGACCCTGGCACCGACGGCATCGACGGCACGGACGGCACGAACGGCATCGACGGCACGGACGGCACGGACGGCACGAACGGAATCGACGGCGACAAGGGCGACAAGGGCGACAAGGGCGACCCCGGGACCGACGGCATCGACGGCACGAATGGCCTCGACGGCGACAAGGGCGACCCCGGGACCGACGGCATCGACGGCACGAACGGCCTCGACGGCGCCAAGGGCGACCCAGGGACCGACGGCATCGACGGCACGAACGGCATCGACGGCACGAACGGCATCGACGGCACGAACGGCACCGACGGCACGAACGGCACGAACGGCACCGACGGTACGAACGGCGCAACGTGGTTCACGGGCGCCGGTGGACCGACCGGACCCGGCAACTGGGGAGACCTCTACCTCGACACCACGACTGGTGACGTGTACGTCTACCTCCTGCTCGACTGGACGGGGCCGATCAGCAATCTCAAGGGCCCGCAGGGCGATGCTGGCATCGACGGCACGAACGGCATCGACGGCACGAACGGCATCGACGGCACGAACGGCATCGACGGCGCTGCTGGACCTGCCGGAATCGACGGAATCGACGGTACGAACGGGGTCGACGGCGCTGCTGGACCTGCCGGAATCGACGGCACGAACGGGATCGACGGCACTGACGGGATCGACGGCACTGACGGCATCGACGGCACGAACGGCGTCGACGGCACGAACGGGATCGACGGCGCTGCTGGACCTGCCGGGCCTGCCGGGGCTACTGGACCTGCCGGGGCTGCCGGCGCTGCTGGACCTGCCGGACCTGCCGGTCCTGCCGGTCCTGCCGGGCCTGCCGGCACGGTCGCGACGGTGACGGTGGTCAGCGCCGCGATCGTCACCAACGGTGGCTCGGGAACGGGTTCCGGTACGGCAACCTGCCCGGTCGGCACGAAGGCGCTCGGCGGCGGCGGCGACACGGGTGGCAACGGATGGCTGCTCGAGTCGAGCGCACCCGTCGGCACGACCAACCCGACCGGCTGGAGCGTTCGCGTGTTCAAGGTCGGCAACAACAACGGCACGCCGAACGGCACCGTGTACGTGCTCTGCGGCTGAGCAACACCAGCATCCACCACGCCCCCTCGGCCCGGTCGCTTCGGCGACCGGGCCGTTTGGCGTCAATCGTCCGGTTGCTGTCATTGACGCCATCGGCGTCAGCGCCGATGATGAGCACATGGCTGGCGCACCGGATCGGACGACCGTCTTCGTGGCCTACGACGGCATTCAGGCGCTCGACCTCACCGGCCCGTGGGAGGTCTTCCACGGAGCGAATGCGATCCTCGACGACCGCGGATCGGCACGCCCCCGTTACCGGCTCGTGGTGAGTTCGACCGATGGCCGGCCGATCGTCACGGAGAGCGGGCTGTCGATCGGCACGACCTCGTTCGCCCACACCCCTGAACTGCATACGGTGGTGATCCCGGGCGGATTCGGGTCACGAGCCGCCAGCGAGGACGGTGCGCTGGTGAGGGCGGTCGCAGCGCTGGCCGCCACTGCCGAACGGGTGGTGACCGTGTGCACCGGGGTCCAGGTGGCTGCCGCCGCCGGACTGTGCAACGGACGCCGAGTGGCCACGCACTGGGCACGGGCCGATCAGATCCAGCGACGCTTCCCTGACGTCACGATCGACACCGAGCCGATCTTCATCCACGACGGCGCACTGTGGTCGTCCGCCGGCGTGACCGCCGGTATCGACCTCGCCCTGGCGATCGTGGAAGACGACCACGCTGCCGACATCGCCCAGGAAGTGGCGCGATGGCTGGTCATGTTCCTGCGGCGGCCAGGTGGACAATCGCAGTTCGCCACCCCGGTCTGGTGCGAGCGCGCCGAATCGGCGCCGGTGCGCACCGCTCAGGAGCTGATCGACCACGAGCCCGGGCACGACCATCGCGTCGACGTGCTCGCATCTCGGGTCGGGATGAGCACCCGCCACTTCATCCGCTGCTTCGCCGCCGAGACGGGCACCACACCGGCCAAGTACGTCACGGCGGTTCGTCTGGAGGCGGCGCGTCGGGCGCTCGAGACCTCGAACGACACCGTCGAGTCGATCGCCCACCGTCTGGGATTCGGCACGCCCGAGACGATGCGGCGCACCTTCGCACGCCGGCTCGGCGTGTCACCCGATCAATACCGTCAACGATTCAGGAGAGTCCCAACATGAGTACCGGACGCATACACGTCGCGATCCCGTTGTTCCCGCGCTTCACAGCGCTCGACGCGATCGGCCCCTATGAAGTCCTGCAACGGATCCCCACGATCGACATCACGTTCATCGGCCACGAGCGCGGTGAAGTGCGCAGCGAGAACGGGTTGCTCGGCATCACGCGGGATGCCACGTTCGAAGAACTGCCACAGCCCGACGTGATCGTGTTCCCCGGTGGGGTGGGAAGTCGACCGTTGACCCAGGACGAACGCGTGCTCGACTGGGTCAGGCACGCTCACGCCACCACACGGTTCACCACCTCGGTTTGCACCGGATCGCTCGTGCTCGGCGCTGCCGGTCTGCTCGACGGCCAGACCGCCACCACGCACTGGGCGTGCTACGACGAGCTGGCCGCGACCGGCGCCGTCCCAACGGCCGAACGGGTGGTCGAGCATCTGGATCAGCGGATCGTGACGGCCGCCGGCGTGTCGAGCGGGATCGACATGGCGCTCCGCCTGGTCGAGATCCTGTACGACCGGACCGCCGCCGAGGCAAGCCAACTCATGATCGAGTACGACCCGCAGCCAGCGTTCGACTGCGGTGCGCTTGCGAAGGCGTCGGGCCCGGTGCTGCAGCGGGTCGGCGAGTACGCATCACAGCGCCAGTAGCCCGACGACGTCGTCATGCCGACGTATCAGACCGGGGCACGACGACTCTGAACCCGTATGAGCGCACGCAACCGGGTCTGGCGATGAGGGCACTGCGCAAGAGCACGATCAGTAGGCTCGCCCTGAATGGACGAGCCCTCTGACGCCGAGCTCCTGGAGCGGGTACGGAACGGCGATGAACGAGCATGGACGACGCTGGTACACCGGCACAACCGTCGCCTCTGGGCGGTTGCTCGCGCCAACGGGACCGATCGCGAGCAGGCGGCCGACGTGGTTCAGACGGTGTGGCTGAATCTCCTGAACGGCGTCGACACCATCCGGACGCCGGCCGCCCTTCGGGGTTGGCTCGCCACGGTGACCCGCAACGAGGCGATCAGGGTCAGCAAGCTCGCCCGACGCACCCAGCCGACGGTCGACGACGTGTTCGAACACATGACCACGGCGACACCGGACCACGATGCCGGCATGATCCTCACCGAGGACCGTCGAGTCGTGCGGGCTGCGATGGGAGCGATCGGCGACCGTTGTCGCCAACTGCTCTCGCTGCTCTTTTCCTCCGACGAGATCGCCTATGGCGAGATCGCCGAACTGCTCGACATGCCGATCGGAAGCATCGGCCCGACGCGAGCGCGGTGTCTCCACAAGCTCCGCGAACTCGCCACCGCTGGAGGCGCCACGCCATGAACGACGACATCGACACGACCGAGTTGCTCGACGAAGCCTGGATCGCCACGGTCCGGGCGGCGCTCGATGATCCGATGCCTGCCGACCTCACCCAGCGGTCCATCGACCTGCTGGACCTGGCCGACATCGATGCCGAACTGGCAGAGCTGTTGGCCGAGGAAGCGAGTGACCACGAGCTGGCAGGCGTGCGCAGCACGGCCCAGATCGTTGGCTTCACGTTCGTCACCGCCGAGATCACGATCGAACTCGAACTCGAAGGTGACGTGCTCAACGGTCAGATCATCCCCGGCATCGCCGGTACGGTCGAGCTGCACCTCGCCGGCGGCGGCGTTCGACGCGTCGACACCTCGGTCGTCGGCACGTTCGAGGTCGAGGGCATCGGCCACGGCAGCCACCGCCTGGTGGTTCGCAACGGCGGCACAGCGGTCAGCACGCCCTGGTTCACACTCTGACGTCGCGCCGAGGCAGGTCGGTGGCGGCCCCCGGCCCCGCTCCGCGTTCTCCACGAACGGGTAGGCCATCCGACGTCCTGATCGCTCGCGCACAGGCGGGTGGGCGTCGGGGGGATCGGTGGCGAGTCGTCAGCCGAGGCTGCAGTCGATCAGGCCGCCGCTCAGATCGGCCCAGTCGCTGATGCCCTTGAGGGTGGCCATCGTGGCCGCGCAGGGCGCCGCGAACGATGTGCCGCTCCAGCTCGCCCAGGCCGCACCCAACCGCACGCTGTACACGTCACTGCCCTGCGCTTCGAGGTTCGTCCACACCCCGTAGTTGGAGTAGCTGCCGAGCCGCGAGGGCGTCGATCGAGTGGCTGCCAGCCACGGGCTGACCACCTTGCTCGCGTCCGAGCACTTCAACAGCGAGCCGGCCGGGCCGGACGGCTGTGTGGCCGGATCGAAGCAGCGGTTGGCGGCGAACGCGGCGGGATAGAAGCGGTCCTCGGTGGAGTCGTTGCCCGCAGCTGCCACCACGAGCAGCCTGCCGCCGCTCCACCTGCTCATCGCCAGCAGCCCGTTCCGGAGCCCGATCGGTGTGCGGAAGTCACCCTCACCGGCGTTCGACTCGAACTCGGTGCTGCAGCCGTACGAGCCGAACGACAGCGACAGCACGTCGATCTTGAGCAAACCGGTGCCGCTCACGAACGCCGAGTACATCATGTAGGTGAGCGATGCGTCATCGGCGCGACTGGACTTGGCGTCCACGAACAGCGGTGAGGCTTCGACGTTGAACGTGGCATCGTCGGCGTTGAAGAACGGTGCCTGCGCCACCAGGATGCTGGCACCCGGTGCGGTGCGCCGGATCAGACCGGTGATGAAGGTGCCATGTCCGGCTGCGCGCCCGGACGCCAACTCGAGTGGTTGGATGTAGCCCGGTTCGATCAGCCCACGCGACGACAACTCGGTGGCGATCGACTGCGCCGGCACGTAGGTGAGCGGAGCCTTCGACGAGATCGCCTTGAGCATCGAGCGGTCGAAGCCGGTGTCGAGCACACCGATCCGAGAACCGGCGCCGGCACTGGCGCCGCCGACGAGTGGGAACGGACCGGGCACCGGCACGGCGTCCTCACCCGGCGCCCAGGTGCGAACCCCCGGGGCGAAGTTCGACAGGTAGTTCGGCGCCGCACTGACACCGGCGTTGTTCAGGGCGATCGACGCCTGCAACGGGTCGACCCCGCTGACCGCATACAAACTCAGGCGGGTCACCGAGGAGGGGTAGATCCCCTGCAACTTGTCGGGGATCAACGAGGTCCGCTCGCGGACGGGAACACCCAGCACGTTCTGCATCTGGGCCGACTGGCCGCTGGCGGCGATCACCTGGTTGGGTCGATAGAAGCAGGTGCCGCCCGTCGGCGACACCGCCGTCACCATGCCGCCCCCGGCGCCGCGCGCCGCCTGGACGACTGGCGTCGCACCGATCGCCAACGCCAGCGCCACTGCCACGCAGCCGAGCACTGCCGTTCCACGATGTCGATTCATGTCGCCCACTCCCACTCGTCGGTTCCGGTTGCCTTCCCGATACCAGAGGCCGACCCACACCGTTTGATACGCGCGGCGTCGAAACCCGCCGCCGTTCTACAGTACTCGCGTGACCCACCCCGAGGCGAGTGATTTGACCACACTCGGTGACATCGGTCGGGCGACGCAGTGGCTCGATCAGGCCGATCGGTCACCGAGCGAGGTCGTCGCCGCAGCCGGGGAGTTGCTCGAGCACACGCTGGACCCGGTCGTCGAAGCGATCGCCGGCCGCGCCCTCGGGATCGCCCAACGCACGCTCGGCCGGATCGGCGAGGCGCTGACGGCATTCGACCGAGCGGTCGACGCAGGTCAGCGCAGCGACCGGACGGACCTGACCGGACTGGCACTCACGAGCCGCGCCGCACCGCGCTTCATGAGTGGCGACATGGCCGGAGGCGTCGCCGATCTGGAGCGTGCGATCGGGATCCTCGACGGACCTGACCTGGGGATCGCCCACTTCCAGTACGCCCAGTACCTCGACGTGGTCGGCGACGTCGACGCCGGTGTTCGGTTCGACGTGGCGTTGGCGCATCTCGCCGATGCGCCCAGTCACGCCAAGTACCGCGGCCATGCGCTCGCCAACCGCGGGTTGCACCACGCCATCCACGGCCGGCTCGACCTTGCCGAGGCCGATCTGCAGGCGGCGCTGGCAGTCTGGGACGAACTCGGCCTCGACGCCCTGGCTGCCGCAGCCGTGCACAACCTGGGGCTGGTCGAGCACTACCGCGGCGACTTCGTGGCGGCGATCGGTCACTTCGAGGCAGCCCAGAATCGGGCCGAGGCGCTCGGCCACGACCGGGCCGCGTCGGGGCGCGACTACTGCGAGGCACTGCTCGCGGTGGGACTCGCCGGTGAGGCGTTCGAGCGCGCCGGTGAGCTGGCGGCAGAAGCGGTCCGCAGTGGCGACCGGATGGCGGCCTCGGAACTGCAGTTGCTGGCGGCGCACGCCGCGATCCACCTCGAACGCCACGACGACGCCTCGATCGCCGCCCGAGCGGCATGGGAATCGGCCCGACTCGACGGACGCCACTCGATCGCCGCCCTCGCCCGTTTGGCGTTGAGCCAGGCCGCTTCGGCGGCAGGGCCGGCCGACACCGACGAGATCGACGGTCTTGCGGCCGAGCTCGACAGCGCTGGGCTGGAGGATGCGGCGACGGCGGCCCGCCTGCTCGCCGCCGATGCCGCCCTGGCGTCAGGCGATGAGGACGAATGCGATCGACGGCTGGAAGCGTTGACGCCGACGCTGCGATCGGCCAAACCCGATCGTCGCCTGCAGTACGAGGTCATCGCTGCTCGGCGTTCGTCGCTGATGGGCGACCGTCGAGCCGCCGCCCGGCACGTGCGATCCGGCTTGGCGGTGGTCGACGCCGCCCACGCAGGCGTCGGGGCGATCGACGCCCGCACACATCTCTCCAGCCACGCCGGGCGCCTGCTCGAGATCGGACGCGACCTCGCCGCCGCCGACCGTGACCCGCGTCGAGCGTGGTCCGCGCTCGAGCGGTACCGGGCGCGCTCGCTGCGGCAACGCACGGTGCAACCGGTCGACGACGAGGTGCTCGGGGAGTTGTTGACCCGGCTCCGGCAGCAGGCGATCGAGATCGCCGCCACCGAAGCCGGAACCCGCGAGTGGCAGCAGGCCGATCGCCAGCAGCGTTACCTGCAACGACGCGTCGCCGACCACGTGCGCCGCACCAGGGCGGCCGGCGACGGTGCCATGGACGAGGTCACCCTCGACCAGATCGAGGCCCGCCTCGACGGCGCCGCACTCGTCACGTGGGACGTCGTGGGCGGGGCATTGCTCGGGTACGTGTTCGACGGTCGGCTGCGGCGCGTCGAGGGGCCGTCGATCGCCGACGTCGCAGGGCGCGCCGAAGCGACCCGCCAGGCCGCCCGGCGCCTGGCGCGACGGACTGCGAGTGCCCACTCGCAACGGTTGGCGGGCGAGCAGCTGGCGCAGTTGGCCGCCTGGTTCGACGCCGAGCTGGTTCCCGACCGCACGGACCGGCCGGTCGTGATCGTCGCCCCCAACGAACTCGCCCACGTGCCGTGGGGCCTGCTGGCGTCGCTGCGCTCGCGTGCGTTCACGATCGATCCATCGGCCACGGTGTGGGCGGCGGCGGAGCGAAACCGGCGAGCGCGCCCGAGCGCCGGGCGCGGCGCTGCGTTCGTCGCCGGGCCAGGGCTGCCGGCCGCCGAACAAGAGGCGCTGAGATCGGGTATCCACCACGCCCAGGTCACCACGCTCACGCACGATCGGGCCACGGCCGATGCCGTTGCCCGTGCATTGGCGACGAACGACCTCGTTCATCTCGCCGCTCACTACACACCGCGCGCCGGCAACTCGTTGTTCTCGGCGTTCGAGTTGGCCGACGGGCCGTGGTTCCTCCACGACCTGACCCGCGTCGCACCGCAGCCGGCGGTGTGGGTCGTCCCGTCGTGCGAGTCGTCGTCGGGGAGTGCCCCGGTGGCGGGCGAGCTGCTCGGATTGCGGGCCGTGCTGCTCGGCTCGGGCGTGCGCTCGGTGGTGATGTCGACCGGCCTGGTGCCCGACGCCGACGAGACCGTGGAGGCGATGGACGGGTTGCATCGACACCTCGCCGGCGGGGAGTCGGCGTCGGTGGCGTTGTCGTCGGTGCGCTCGAATACCGTCCTCGACACGCCCTCCGCGCTCGCACTGCACGCCACGCTGGCGTGCCACGGCGCACTGTAGGAGCCGACGACTAACGTCGATTGCATGCTTGCCGCCGACGATCCCCGGGTAACGGCGCTGACATCGTGCGTGCAATCGGGTGACCTGGCGCAGCTCGAGTTGCTGCTGCGCGAGCATCCGGCGCTGGTGTCCCAACGGTTCGGCGACCGACACATGTCGCGCACCGCAACGCACGTGGCCACCGACTGGCCGGGTCATTTTCCGAACGTCGCCGCCACGCTCGCCGTGCTCGTGAACGCCGGCGCCGACGTCGACGGCCGCTTCGCCGGCCCGCACACCGAGACGGCTCTGCACTGGGCGGCCAGCGCCGACGACGTCGAGGCGATCGATGCCCTGCTCACGCTCGGCGCCGACATCGAGGCCGACGGGGCGGTGCTCACGGGTGGGACCCCACTGGCCGATGCCGTGGTGTTCGCCCAATGGGGGGCCGCCCGGTTGTTGGTCGGCCGCGGGGCGACGATGACGATCTGGCAGGCCGCCGCGCTCGGCGAGTCGAAGCGTGTCGAGCAGCTGGTGTCCGGCGGGGCACCCACCGCCGACGACATCACCAATGCCTGCTGGCATGCCTGCCGGGCGGGCCAGCTCGGTACGGCACGGCTCCTCGTCGATCATGGCGCCGACCTCGGTTGGCTCGGCTACGACGACCTCACCTGCCGCCAGGCCGGGCTGGCCTCGGGGCAGCCCGACCTGATCGCCTGGCTCGCCGACCAGTGACGTCACCGTCTCCGACCCGTCCGTCGTTCTCGGTGGCGCAGCGCCGCGCCCGCCTGATCGACCGTCATCGGCTGGCACCGCACCGACGCACCGACGCCGTCGACGAGATCACCGATGACCTGGTCGGCCTGCACTCGTCGGACCCGGCCAGTGTGTATCTGTCGGCGATCGCACGGATGGGCAACCCGTCGATCGCCACCGTGGCAGCGGCGCTGCACCGTGAGCGCTCGGTGATCCGGATCCACGCCATGCGGCGCACGTTGTGGGTGTTCACGCCGACGGTGGCGCGCGTCGCGCATGCGGCCTGCGCCGTCGACATCGCCCGCAAGGAACGCAAGCAACTGATCGACTCGGTCGTGCGCGCCGGCATCCCCGAACCCGAGCAGTTCGTCCGACGAACCACCGACCACGTGTTCGAACTGCTGGCGACGCACGGCTCGCTGTCGACCCGGCGGCTCGGTCAGTTGGCACCGGAGCTCACCGTGAAGGTCCCGGTCGGGGCCGGCAAGTGGTCCGGCGAGCAGGCGCTCCACACACGTCTGCTCTTGGTGCTCGGCTTCGAGGGAGCGATCGTGCGCGGCGAACCGAGCGGATCGTGGACGAGCAGCGAGTACGAGTGGTCGCATCTGGATCGATGGTTGGGCAGCAGCGTGACCGGCGACGACGTCGCACAGGCACGGGCAGGTTTGGTGGCGCGCTACCTCGATCGCTTCGGGCCTGCCACGTCGGCCGACATCCAGTGGTGGACCGGGCTCAGCGGGGCGGCGGTGAAGCCGGCGCTGGCAGCGATCGGCGCCGAACCGTGCTCGATCGACATCGGCCCTGGCGCGTCGGCTGGCGAACGTTGGGTCGAGGGCTGGCTGGCAGCCGGGGACCACGACACCCCGGACGCCGAGCCGTCGGTCGTGCTGCTCCCCGGGCTCGACCCGACGGCGATGGGCTGGAAGGAACGCGAGTGGCACTTCGGGCCCCACGGTGCGTTCGGCGGGCCCCTGTTCGACCGCAACGGCAACGCCGGCCCCACCGTGTGGGTCGATGGTCGTGTGGTCGGCGCGTGGGCCCAGCGGTCCGATCGATCGATCGTCTGGGAAACGATCGACGACACCGTGCCGCGATCGCGGCACACCGAGATCGGGGCCGAGGCCGAGCGGCTCGCATCGCTGATCGGCGACGTCAAGGTCACGCCGCGATTCCCCGCCCCGCTGCAACAACGTCTGGCACGGTGAGCGGACGCCGGTTCTGATCTGATACGTCGATGGCGAGCGATCGACCCTCGACACTGGTGCTGGTCCACGGGGCGTGGGGCGGCGCGCACACGTGGCGATCCGTCCGACCGCCGTTGTGGGCGGCCGGGCACCAGGTGTTCACACCGAGCCTGACCGGGATCGGCGAACGCGTCCACCTCACCGGCCCACACGTCGATCTGACCGTGCACGTCGACGACGTGGTGAACACGATCCTCTTCGAAGACCTGACCGACATCACCCTGGTCGGTTTCTCGTACGGCGGGATGGTGGTGACCGGCTGCCTCCAACATGTCGCCGACCGGGTCCGGCACCTCGTGTACCTCGACGCCTTCGTGCCGACGGACGGCCAATCGCTCGGGCACCTCACGGCCGCCGCCGGGAGCGGCCAACCGGTGCCGACCACGCGGGGGCCCGGCGATCAGTGGCTCGTCGAACCGCGCGACCGCACGTTCGACGATCCAGCCGAGGCCGAGTTCGCCGCCTCGCGTCGCACCGCGCAACCGTTGCGGACGTTCACCGAACCGGTCCGGCTGCCCCAGCCGTTGGACTCGTACCCGTTCAGTCGCAGCTACATCAAGGCGCTCGGAGACCCACGCAAGCTGGAGGGACCCGACGCGTTCTGGGACGCAGCCGACCGCGCTCGCCACGATCCGGCCTGGCAGTACTTCGAACACCCGAGCAACCACATGATCCCGCAGAACGACCCGCTCGGCGTAGCCGAACTGTTGCGGGGCATCGCCGCAGGCTGACGCCACGATCAGCAAGGCGATCGTCTCGATCGCCTTTTCTCACGAAACGTGATGGCTCTCGAAGTGTCACGATGCAGGCGTGCCCGTCGCAACCGACCCACCCGCTGCCGCCCCACGGCGAGCGTCGTTCACGCACGAGGGCACCCACGTCGAGGCCTTCGAGGCCAAGGACTGGATCCAGTTGTGCGGTGCCGGTGCGGTCTGGGGCGCATCGGTCGTGCTGGGCGGCGCCTGGCTGGTCTCGCGCAGCGACGCTCGGTAAGGTCCTGGGGGGCGTGCTGCAGCGTCGGTGGAGCGTCGCCGCCACGGTCGGCGTCGTGGCGTTCGTGGTCGTCGACGCGATCGTCGTGTGGGCACTGATCGCCACGTTGACGTGACCGTCGAACGGGCGATGTCACACTTTTCCGGCGTCGGCGGGTTTCAACGGATATGACCTTCGAGGAGTTCGTACGCACCGGCGGGAGCCGGCTGCGGGCCGGGTTGGTGACCGCCTACGGGCCCGAAGTCGGCGCCGACGCGACCGCCGAAGCGCTGGCCTACGGGTTCGAGCACTGGGAGCGGGTCTCGGCGATGGACAACACCGTCGGGTACCTGTACCGGGTCGGCCAGAGCGAGGCGCGCCGGCACTTCCGTCCCACGGGCTACCTGCCCGCCACGGCGGCGCCGGGGATGCCCGAGTTCGAACCCGGCCTGGCACACGCACTCGAACAACTCAGCGAACCGCAACGCGTCGCGGTCGGCCTGGTGCACGCACTGGGCTGGACGCAACGCGAGGCAGCCGAACTGCTGGAGGTCGACATATCCACCCTGCGCACGCACATCGCACGAGCGATGATCAAGCTGCGCACCGCACTGGAGGTGCACCGCTATGCCGGATGAACTCGAACAGCAACTCCGGGCCTTTGGCACGACGCTGCAGGCTCAGACCGACGGCGGAATCACGTCGGCGACCGACAGCGACTCAGCCCGACCGGGAGTTGTCGGGCTGGGCCGGAGCCACCGTACTTGGGCGATGATCGGTGCTGCTGCCTGCGTGGCGGCAGGCTTGGGCGGGTTGGCGTTTGCCGGCCGATACGACCGCCACCCAAACCCGCCCGCGGCTGCCCCACCTGACACTGCCCTGCCCGTCCCGACGACCATTCCCGACGCCGTGATCGACACGAGCGACAGGCCGGTGGATCTGACCACCACGGTGGCACAGACGACCACCACGACCTCGATCGCCTCAGATCTCGGTGAGATCGTGCCACCTGACCCACTCGCGCTCGAACGTGACGGCTGGACGCTGCTGCAACGCGACGTCGATGCGTTCCAGTTCTCGACCGCCGACCTGCCGTGCCCTGCCGCCGAGGCGCTGGCGGGGTTTACGGGGATCGGCGAGGTCCACGACGTCCTCACCCTTCCCGACCTCCAGGGTCTCGACCTCGACATCCAAGTGCTCGACGTCGGCGTGCCGGAACGCGGTGCGGAACTGGCGGCGGCCGTCTCGGCGATCGGGCCGTGCCTGGCCGAGAGCCAGGCCGTCGAGGTCACGACATTTGGGAACGCGTCGATGCGGGCGTCGTGGTTCCAGGCCGGCCCCGAGTTCGCGCTGGCCACGATCGTCGGCGAGGGCAACCTGTCGATCGTGCTCGAGATCGAAGGCGCGCCGTTCGGAGACGACCTGATCAACGACCTGGTGAGCCGCTCGTCGGAGTTCCTCCGGGGAGTTCGGCCCGTCACCGAACCGACGACGGGCGTCACCCCGCCCACGACGGCACTGCCGGTCGAGGCACCGACCGTGGAGGCGACTCCCGAACAGGCTGCCGCGCTGGCGGGCAACGCTGCTGGCCTGCTCCTGTGCGATGGCTTTGGCGTCGGCGCTCAGCAATGGGACTGGCCGGCCGAATGGTCGGCGGGTGAGTTCGGACGTGCCGCCGTCGATGCCTTCCACGACGTGATCAGCGAGCAGGCGACCGACGCTGCCTCGTCCGGCGCACGGGCCTACCCAACCGAGGGCTGGACCGAACTCGTGGTTTCGCCGCAGCGGTCTGTGTTCGTGCTCGAGGTCGACGGATCCCTTCAGGCTGCGATCACGGTCAACGGCGACCCAGCGGCTGGTGTGTGGCGCCAGGAGATCGCCGAGTTCTGTGTCTCACTCGTCGCACCGTGACCGAACTACACAGTGGTGGTGCAGAACGTGTCGCCGGCGGGGCGGCTGCTCTCGGTGGTGACGGCACCCAATTCGCCGTCGTAGAGCTCGCTCAGCATCCCTCGCACCATGCCCCGGTCGACGGCGCAGATCACCGGGTGCTCCATCGCCACGTCGCCGAACGGGCAGTGGTCGTTGATGATCCGCAGCCGGTCGTTGCGGCTCTCGGTGTGGGCCGCGAAACCGTGAGCGGTGAGGGCGTCGGCCACCGCCTGCATCGCCGAGCGCATCGAACGATGACCCTGGTCGAGTGCGTCACCTTGCAGACCGGCGGCCATCGCCCGCCCGTACTCGGCGCCGACCTCCTCGGCCATCTGTTCGGCATCGGACGGTGACAGTCGTGTGAGCGCCCGCCCCAGCAACGACAGGACGAGGTCGTCGGATCGGACCGGGAACTCGGTCACGGCGTCGGCGACGGCGAGATAGCGCTTGGACGGTCGCCCCGCCCCACCGCCCGCCAACTTGCCCGACTGGACTTCGAGGTAGCCGCCGGCGGCGAGCTTGTCGAGGTGATGGCGGGCCACGTTGGGGTGGACCCCCACGTGGTCGGCGACCGCAGCCGCCGTGGTGCCGTCGAGACCGTCGTGGTCGCGCACGTAGAGGTAGATCGTGCGGCGCGTCGGGTCGCCGAAGGCGTCGGTGATGGCCGACACGGTGGCGGTGAACGCGGCGCTGGTGGCCATGGCGGGAAATTGTACTACGCGGATAGTGCAAACCCCGGCCGGCGGCCGCCACAATGACGGGATGGCTGCCATGAACGACCTGCTCGTCGAAGCGCTCCGCCCGGTCGAGGACCCCGAACTGCACCGTTCGATCGTGGACCTCGGCATGTTGCGCCAGGCCGACCTCGACACCGACGGCGTGGCCCACATCCTCGTCGCCTTGACCGTCGCCGGATGCCCGTTGCGCAACGAGATCACCAACCGCGTGAAGGGCGCCGTGACCGCCCTGCCCGGCGTCAGCGACGTGACGCTCGAGTTCACCGTGATGACCGACCAGGAGCGCGAGCAGCTGCGGATCAAGCTGCACGGCTCCCCCGCCGCCACGGCCGGACAAGGTCAGGCCCACGGCCACGCCGAGGGCCGCGCGATCCCGTTCTCCGAACCCGGCTCGAAGACCCGCCCGTTGCTGATCGCCTCCGGCAAGGGCGGGGTGGGCAAGTCCAGCGTCACGACCAACCTCGCCGTCGCCCTCGCTCAAGCGGGCTACTCGGTGGGCGTCGTCGACGCCGACATCTACGGCTACTCGATCCCGCGCATGCTGGGCACGGACCGCAACCCGACCGTGATCGACCAGATGATCATCCCGCCCGAGCAGTGGGGCGTGCGCTGCATCTCGATCGGCTACTTCGTGCCGCAAGGCGAAGCCGTGATCTGGCGCGGCCCGATGCTGCACAAGGCGCTCGAGCAGTTCCTCACCGACGTCTTTTGGGACGAGCCCGACTTCCTCCTGATCGACATGCCGCCCGGCACCGGCGACATCGCCCTCAGCCTCAGCCAGTACCTGCCGCGCGGCGAGGTGTACGTGGTCACCACACCGCAGCCGGCCGCCCAGAAGGTGGCGGCGCTCTCGGCGGCGATGGCGGCCAAGGTCAACCTGCCCGTCAAGGGCATCATCGAGAACATGTCGTGGTTCGTCGGCGACGACGGCAAGCGCTACGAACTGTTCGGCTCGGGTGGCGGCAAGAGTTTGGCCGACGACCTCGGCGTACCGCTGCTGGGCCAACTGCCGCTCGTGCCGGCGCTGCGCGAGGGCGGCGACAACGGCCGCCCGATCACCGCCGTCGACCCCGACAGCGAATCGGCCCAGGCGTTCCGGGCGATCGCCGCCCAGATCGCCGTCGACCTCAAGCCGCGCAAGATCTTCAGTTCGGCGCTCAAGGTCAACTGACCGCCGCTCGACCGGGACGGTGAGCCCACGATGGAGATCGTGCCGCGGTACAAGTTCGAGCAGATGGTCGCCGATGCCCTCGACGACCTGCCCGACGAGCTGCTCCCGGTGCTCGACAACGTGGTGGTCCAGGTCCACGATCGCAACCCCGACGAACCCGACCTGCTCGGGTTGTACGAAGGCACCCCGCACACCGAGCGGTTCGGCGACGAGCTCCCCGACGTGGTGTCGGTGTACCGCCATGCGCTGTGCGAGTTCTGCGACGACGAGGACGAGTTGGCCGACGAGATCTACGTCACGGTGATCCACGAGGTCGCCCACGCCGCCGGCATCGACGACGACCGTCTCCACGAACTCGGCTGGGCCTGACGCTGACGGCGGCGGTCGTGGGTCGGGTAGCTTGTGACCCGTGAGTGAGCTGCCTCCGCCGCCCCCGCCCACGGCCGCTCCTCCCCCGCCACCGAACCTGGCACCGCCGGGTGGCTTCGCCGGGTACACCTCGGCGCCGACCGGGCCGGCGCCGTTGCAACGAGTGGGCGGGATCGCCCGCACGATGACCGTGCTGATCGCCGTCGCAGCGGTGTCGCCGGTGTTCGAGTTGCTGATGCGCCAGACCGTGGTCGACGAGGCCGATCGGTTCCTCGCCGGCGAGACCACCACGACCGATTTCACCCAGTCGATCCTCGGCTATGTGGCGGTCAGCGCGATCCCCAGCATCGTCACACTGGCCGCTGCCGTACTGACCATGATCTGGATGTTCCGGATCGCCAAGAACCACCGCACACTCCACCGCGGCGGCACGTGGGGGCCGGGTTGGGGCATCGGCGGGTGGTTCGCTCCCCCGATGCTCTGGGTGATCCCGACCCTGATGCTGGGCGAACTCTGGAAAGCCAGCGATCCGGCGGTACCGGTGGGAGGCGACTGGAAGCGCGGCAAGCCGTCCCTGCTGCCATGGATCTGGTTCGTGTTGTGGGGCGTGCTCCCGATCGTCAGCCTGGCGTTCGGCGCCGGTGACCTGGCGGAACAGTTCGGGGCCTCGGAGCGCACACTGGCCGAGTCGATCACAGGCGACCAGACGTCCTCGATCGTCAGCATGATCGCAGCGATCGCCGCCGGTGCGGTGTTCATCGTGTTCGCCCGCGCCCTGACCGACCGTCATCGTCAGCTGACCGGCGAGCACCTGCGCTGACCCCATGGCCAAGCTGTACCTGATCCGTCACGCCAAGGCCGGTGAGCGACGCCTGTGGGAAGGCGACGACCTGCAACGTCCACTCAGCAGCAAGGGGTGGAAGCAGTCCGAGGCGCTCGCCAAACGGCTCGCCAAGCTCGACGTCAGCACGCTCCACAGCAGCCCGTACGTGCGCTGCATCCAGACCCTGGAACCGCTCGCCACCAAGCTGCAGCGGTCGATCGCGTTCGAGGCGCGATTGTGCGAGGACGAACCCTTCGAACCCGTCCTCGACCTGCTGGCGGAACTTCCCGCCGGCGCCGTGATGAGCAGCCACGGCGACATCATCCCGGCCACCTTGGCGGCGTTGGAGCGGCGCGGCACACAGATCCGCACCCAGCCCGACTGGCGCAAGGCATCGGTGTGGGTGCTGAAACGCAACACCAACGGTGCAATCGTGCACGCCACCTGCTGGCCGCCCCCCAACGTGTAGTCAGCGCAAGGGGCGGTTGATCCGCCCGTCGACGTCCCAGTTGCCGACGACGATCAGCAGCACGAACAGCACGGTCGCCACCGCACCGAGCACGATCCCGGCGATCGCCATGCCGCGCCCCTTGAACGACGGATCTCGATCGATCTGCTTGATCCCCATCCATCCGAGGATCACCGCCAGCGGACCAGGGATCACGAGGCAGCAGCAGGTGACCCCGACGATGCCGAGAACGAGCGAAGCGATCGCCATCCCACTCGTTCGTTGCACCGAGTTGATCCCGAACGGCGGGATCGGGGCCATCGGCGGCACGGGGCGACCGAACCCACCCGGCGGTCCGGGCGGAGACGGCGGGGGCGGCATGCTCACGCCGGCAGATTACAGAGCGGCGTCGATCTTGGCCTGCAACCCCTGGACCAGGCCGCGCACCTCGGCGGGCGGGTTGTTGGCCATGCACGTGTCGGCCCACGGTTTGGCCGCAGCCGCCTGTTGCAGGAAGTTGAACTCGATGATCGCCAGGAAACAGGCCGGATCCGGGTAGGTCGGGTCGAGTTCGGTGGCGCGCGTGAGCGACGACAGCGACTCCTGCAACGTGGCCACGATCTGGTCGCTCTGATCGGTTCCGGCCAGGCTGCGGGCGCTGAGCGCCAGCATCCACCCACGGTAGGTCAGCGCCTCGACGTTGTCGGGTTCGATCGCCAGCACCTCGGCGTAGGCGTCGGCGGAGTCCGCCGGAGCGCCTGCCTGGCGAGCCTCGGCGAGCGCCACTTGGACCTCGTTGCGGGGGTCGAGCCCGGTCGGCGTCTGGCCCGCCTTGCGTTCCGCCGACGAGGCGACCAACGCCCAGCTGACCACACCGATCAGCCCGAGCGTGACGAGGGTCCACAGGCCCCTCCGGCGCCAGTCGGCGGACGGCTTGGCGGGCAGGCTGCCGCGCCCCTCGTCGATCGCCCGCAGGGTGGCGGCGGCGCGCACGGTGTACCCGTCCTTGAGCGCCGCGTAGTCGGCGTCGTCCACGTCGCCGGCGTGGTGCTCGCGTTCGAGGTCGGCCAGCGACCGCAACAGGAACCGGCGCTCCTCCTCCAACTCGGCCAGACGGTCGGCATCGATCGTCATCGCCCGCTGCCTTCGCCGTGCTCGTCGTGCGACTGGGCGTCGGCGGCGATCGCCGCATCGACCAGTGCATAGTCGTCGTCGGAGGCGCTCCCCAGCTCACGCGCGCTGCGTTGCCATCGCCGGAACGCGAACGCCAGGCCCACCAGTCCCAGCACGAATGCGGTCGCCGGGAGGACCCACGCCAGCGCCTCGATCCCGTTCGACCGCGGCACCAGCAACTCGACGCCCGAGAACGGGCCGCCGACGATCCCGTCGATGATCTGCTGGTCGGTGCGCGCCCCTTCGTTGACCTGTTGACGGATCAGCTGGCGGATCTGGATCGACGCCGAGTTGCGCGACTCGTACACGCTCTCGCCCGAGCACACGGGGCACGCCAGCCGTTTCTGGAGGGCGACGATCCGATCCTCGGGCGACCGTGGCCCGGTGTCGCGGGTGGCGCCGTACGCCAACAGTCCGGCCAGCACGAGGATCAGCACGGCCCAGCCCGGCCACCGCTTCACGCGACGGTTCAGTTGGCTGTTCATCCCCGCAGCATCCGCATCTGGTCCAGCACGCCGCTCAACCCGTCGGAGGTGACCTGGCTGATGAAACGCGCCCGCACGAAGCCGTCGGGGTCGATCACCCAGGTCTCGGGCACGAGGGCGATCCCGAACCCGTTGAGGAACTCGTAATCAGGGTCGTAGACGATCGGCCAGTCACCGCCGCGTTCGGCGAAGAACTGCTCGACTTCGGCCTGGGTGCTGTCGCGCACGACCGAGTACAGCTCGGCGCCGTCCACGCCGAGCGCCGCCTGCTGTTCATCGAACTTGATCAGTTCGGGGTGTTCGCGGATGCACGGCACGCAGGTGTGAGTGAAGAAGTTGAGCACCACCCAGCTGCCCTTGCGGCGCGACAGGTCGAACGGTGTGCCGTCGGCCAGCACACCGCGCGCGGCGGGTGCCGGACGGTCGATCAGCGGCGTGGCGGCCGACTCGTTGTGGCTCGGCTCGGCGTTCATCAGCATCACGAACAGCGCCACCGCGACGACCGCCACGGCGATCGCCACGAACGGCGCCATCCGGCGACCGTGCTGTGCAGTGGCCGGCAGCTCAGGAGTGGGCGCTTCAGACAAGCGTGGGCTCCTGGTCCCGATCGGAGCTCGCCGACGACGTCGGGTCGGTGGGACGCCGGCGGCGCTTGCCCGGGAACGCCGACAGCACCGTGCCGACCGCCATCAACAGCCCACCGATCCACAGCCACACGATCAGCGGCTTCAGGAACACCTGCAGGCGCGCCTCGCCCGAGCCGACCACCGGCGAGCGGTTGTCGGCGATCGTGAGATACACGTCGCCGGTCAGGCCGGTGCGCACGCTGGGGGTGCCGATCGGCTGACCCATCTGCAGGTAGGTGGTCACGGCCGGGCCGTACACCTTGGTGCGGTCGAGCAGCACGTTGGCTCGCACCACGTCGGTGCGGTCGTCGGTGGTGCGCACCACGTCGACGAGCTCGAACGTGTGGCCCTCCCAGGCGAACTCCTGGCCGGCCGTCAGGGTGACCTCGGTCGACTTGGTGTAGGCGTTCGACGCCACCAGACCCACCGCCACGAGGATCACACCGAGGTGCACGATCATCCCGCCGTTGGCGCGCCCGACCAGCCCGCGCCAGCCCTGGCGACGTGTGGCCAACGCGACCTGCCGGAGTGCGGCGCCGGCCGCGAACCCTGCCAGCGCGAACGCGATCAACGGCGCCCAACCGTCGGCGCCGACGGCGATCGCGATCGCCAGGACGCCGACTCCACACCACGCCGGCCAGAACAGCCGCTCGCGCAACAACTCCTGGGATGCCTTGCGCCACGGGAGCACCGGTGCCACCGCCATCAGGAACAGCAGCGTGATCCCGATCGGCATGGACAAGCGGTCGAAGTACGGCGCCCCGACCACGGTGCGCCGGTTCTGGAGCGCCTCGACGATCAACGGGAACACGGTGCCGAGCAGCACCACGAAGGCGAACAGCGAGAAGATCACGTTGTTGGCGAGGAACGCCCCCTCGCGCGAGATCGGCGAGTCCATCACGCCGGGTGCGCGCAGGCGGTCACCACGCCAGCCGATCAGCACCAGCGCCACGACCACCACCAGACCGAAGAACCCGAGCAGGTAGCCGTCGACCTCGCCGGCGGCGAAGGCGTGCACGCTGTTGACCACACCCGATCGGGTGAGGAAGGTGCCCAGGATCGTGAGCGCGAACGTGGCCACCAGCAGGCTCAGGTTCCACACCCGCAACATGCCTCGCCGCTGCTGTACGAGCACCGAGTGGATGTACGCCGTGCCGGTGAGCCACGGCAGGAACGAGGCGTTCTCGACCGGGTCCCAGGCCCACACGCCGGACCAGCCGAGCACCTCGTAGCTCCACCAACCGCCGAGCAGGATCCCGAGCGTGAGGAAACCCCACGCGAACAGTGCCCAGCGACGCGTCTCGAGCAGCCAGCCCTCACCGACGCGGCCGGTGATCAGCGCCGCCATCGCGAACGCGAACGGGACCGTGAACCCGACGTAACCGAGGTACAGGATCGGCGGATGGAACAGCACCAGGACGTGGTTCTGGAGGAGCGGGTTGGGGCCCGGGCCGTCGAACCCGACCGCCACCGCGGCGCCGGCCTTGAACGGGTTGGCGGGGCCGAACGCCACCAGCCCGAAGAATGCCGAGACGACGAACATCACGACCAGCGCCCAGCCCACCAGCACGTCGTCCAGGCGCTTGCGGAACCGCCACGCCACGGCCGCCGTGCAGGCCGACAGGATCAGGACCCACAACAGGATCGAACCCTCCAGGGCGCTCCACATGGCGGCCACGTTGTAGAGCGTGGGCGTGGTGCGCGAGCCGACTTTCTGGACGTAGGCGAGCGAGTAGTCGCGGGTGCTGAGGGCGTGTTGCATCGCCACCGCCGCCAGAAGCGCGCCGCCGCCGATCAGCCAGGCGTAGGCCCCGGCCTGGCGCACGCCACGCTGGTTGCCGGTGACGATCGCCACACCGGTCGAGAGCGCACCCATCACCGAGGCCGCCAACACGATCAGGAGGCCGGCATGGCCGAGCGCTCCGTTCAGGCTCACCGCCATCATGACGGGTTCAGTCCCCGGCCGTGGCGCAGGCGTCGGCCAGCTGTTCGGCCTGCGCCAGACGTGTGGTCTCGTTCTTGGCGACGTACTCGTTGGAGTGCTTGACCTCGACCTGGTCGCTGGCGAACGCCGCGCCTGCGGTACCCGGCTCGCCCTCGAATCGACCGTGGACGATCACCGGCATGCACTCTTTGAAGATCCCGCCCGGGTCGCCGTCGTACTGGACCGGCAACGACACGCCGTTGAAGGCGATCACGAACTCGGTCATCCCCGGGGTGCTCACGATCGTGCCCTGCTGCACCACGCCCTGCAGCCGGAGCCGCCGGTCGGCGTTGCATCCGGAACGCGTACCGACCTCGTCGACGTTGCAGTAGTAGTCGACCGCCGTGCGCAGGAACTGGGTGACGATCACACCGCCCGCCACGAGCACCAGCCCGATCATGACGAGTGGGAGCCAGCGGCGCTTGCGCGGCGCCCGGCCGACGACCTCCGGCGCAGTGCGTGGCGTCAGGTCGTTGATCGGCTCGACCGGCCGTTGGGTGTCGCTCATCTCACGTCCAGTACTTGTCGGCATCGTCGATGTCGGCGGTGGCGCGGCGACCACGCACGACGAAGCGCCAGGCCAGCCCGGCGATCGCTGCGAAGGTGACCGCATAGCTGGCGATGATGAACCCGGCATCCTGCATGGCGGTCATCGCACGGCCTCGGCTTCGGATCGACGGGCGTCGAGCGCCCGGTCGAGCCCGCGATCGTCGAGCAGATCCTCGATCGCCAACGAACGTGTGCGGTGCAGCACCATCCAGATGTAGACGAGGGTGAAGGCAACCGTGGCCACGAACAGGCTGAACAGCATCAGCCCGTCGATCTTGACGTCACGGCCGGCCAGCGACGGCTCCTGGTGCAGGCTGCGCCACAGCTCGACGGACCAATGCACGAGCGGGATCTCGATCACGATCAGCAGCCCGACGATCGCACTCCGGCGCGCCCGTTGCTGGTGCGTCCCGCCCAGTCCCCTCACCGCCAGGTAGCCGATGTAGCTCACGAACAACAAGGCCGTGGTCGTGAGTCGGGCGTCCCACTGCCAGTACACGCCCCAGGTGATCCGGCCCCACAGCATCCCGGTCACGAGCGTGAGCGCCATGAACACCACACCGATCTCGGCGCTCGCCCCGGCGAACCGGTCGAACGCCAGCGAGTGGCTGCGGCGGAACAGGTACAGCGCCGAGCAGACCGCCGTCATGGTGAATGCCAGGTAGGCCAGCCATACGGTGGGGACGTGCACGTACATGATCCGCACGGCGTCCTCCTGGTCCCGGTCGGCCGGCGAGAACAGCAGACCGAACAGGGTGGTCCATGCCAGCATGGCGATCGCCAGCACACCGATCACGCGTGTGGCACGGGTGGCGGTTCCCGAAGAACCGGAGGGCGAGGGGTTCACTGTGGGCGTCGAGGTGGCAGTCATGCGGTTCACGTAGCTTCTTCGATCAAGGGACCGAACGCCAAAGCCCCGCCGACGCCGAACGCAGCGGCGAACACAGCGAGCAGGCCGATCCATGGCCAACCTTCCGAGAGCGCCACCCCGTCGGTGCCGAACGCCGCTTCGACGGCTCGGGTTGCTCCGATCAGGACGGGTGCCACCACCGGGAGCACGAGCAACGGGAGCAACGTCTCGCGACCCGTGAACCCTGCAGTGAGACCGCCATACAGGGTACCGACCAACGCCAGCCCAGTGGTCGCGAGGACGAGCGTCACAACCAACATTCCCACGCCGCCGAGTCGCACGTCGGCGTCGTAGAGCAGCACGGCGGCGACCACCAGGATCAGTTCCAGCACGAGCAGTTCCACGGCGAGCGCCAGCGCCTTGCCCCAGAACACGGCCTGCGGGTCGACGCCGGCCACCCGCAGGGCGTCGAGCGCGCCGTCGTCGGATTCGACCGCGAACGAACGCTGGACGAGCACGAGCAGGCTGAACAGCGTGGCCAGCCACACCAGGCCGGGTGCCACCAACGGCAGGATCGGCAACGAGCCGTCGGGCAGTTGGACGGACTTCGAGTCGAGCGCGAAGGCGAAGATCACCATCGTGACCGCTGCGAACGGTACGACCTGGTTGGTGACGACCCGGCTGTGGCGCTCGATCCGCAGATCCTTGGCGGCGATCAGCCGAGCCACCTCCCAGCGGCTCACGGCGACCCTCCGTCGACGACCGACCCGCCCACCACGTCGACGATCCGGTCCGCCAGCCCACCGGCACGTTCCAGCTCGTGGCTGGCCACCAGCACCGTGGCACCGGAACCGACCGCCTGACGCAGCACGGCGTCGAGCTCGTCACGGCCTTCGGCATCGAGCCCGGCGTGCGGCTCGTCGAGCAACCACAGTTCGGCCCGGCGAGCGACCATGCACGCCAAGGCCGTGCGACGCTTCTGGCCCGCCGAGAGCTTGCGCACACCGACGTCGCGCAAGCGTTCCGCCACGCCAAGGCGGCGCATCGCCGATTCCACTTCGTCGCCGGAGGCGCCCACCGTGGCGCCCCAGAAGGCGACGTTCTCGGCCACCGTGAGATCGCCGTAGAGGCCGTTGCGATGACCCAGCAGCCCGACCCGACGACGCACGTCGTCGCGCTGGGTCGCGAGGTCGAGACCCAGCACGTTCGCCGTGCCGCGCTCGACCGACATCAGCCCGGCGCACAGCCGCAGCAGACTCGTCTTGCCGGCCCCGTTCGGGCCGCGCAGCAGGACGATCTCGCCGACGGCGACGTCGAGCGTGGCGCCGGCCAGCACCGGGAACCCCCCGATCACGGCCACCACGTCGCGCAGTGAGACGGCGGTGCCGGCGAGCGGAGCGCTGTTCGGGGCTTGCTGGGCGTGGTCCATGCCGATTCGACACGCTACGGCCCCGACGGACCGACTGCCCGGCCAACCACGAGGAACGCCACTATCGTTGCCGCCGTGACGGACCAGCTCGCCGACCCCGGCATCGCCCATGCGGATGCCGCCTCGGCGACGGGAATCCCGGTCGAGGCGTCGCCCTCCCAGCGGTGGCGCCAGCGTCGCATGGCGCGATGGGACCGGCCGCCGGACCCCCACGACTGGCGCTTCTTCGTCGGTGGACTGGGTCGGATCCTGATCGTCACCGGTCTGTTGATGTTCGGGTTCGTGGCGTATCAGCTGTGGGGCACGGGGATCGAGACGGCGCGTGCCCAGGCCCAGCTCGAGAACGGCTTCGAGCAGCGCCTCGGGCAGTACTCCGACGGATCCGACGGTCCGGCGACCGGCGAACCGTCGGGCGACGCACCGAACGGCGGACTCGCCGGCCCGGTCCTGGTCGACGGGCCGCTGATCCAGCTCACACCGGTGCGCCCGCCCGATGGTGAGCCGAGCGACCTCGAGCCGGGCGACACGCCCATCTCCACGGTGCCGACCGAGGACGCCGCACCGCTCGCCGCTCCGCCCCCACTGCCTCCGATTCAACGCGGCGACGCGATCTTCAAGCTCGAGGTCCCGCGGATCGGCAAGGTCGGCGGCGAAGCCCTGTACGTGACGCCCGGCGTGGATCTCGACAATCTCAAGGGCGGGCCCGGGCACTACCCGACCAGCCCGCTGCCTGGGCAGCTCGGGAATGCATCGGTCGCCGGCCACCGCACGACCTGGGGGGAACCGTTCCGACACGTCGACGAACTGCAGCCCGGCGACGACCTGGTCGTCACGATGCTCAACGGCGAGCAGTACGTCTACGTCGTCACCTACACCGAGATCGTCGACCCGTCCGACTTCTACGTCGTGACCACCCAGGACCCGAACGTGGCGATGCTCACCCTGACCTCGTGCCACCCGGTGTTCACGTCGAAGCAACGGATCGTCGTCCACGCCGAGCTGGACTGGTCGCGTTCGGGCATCGTGACCGAGCCCTTCTTCTACGAGCTCGACGAGCCGGCGCCGGCACCGGAGTCGGCCGCCACGCAACCGGCCGCCACCGCCCCACCGGAGTCGGCCGGAGCCGACGACCCCGGCCTGGTCGTCCCCTCGGCGACGGTGGTGCAGAACTCCGCCCCGCCGGCCAATACGCCCTCGGCGACGACTCCCTCGGCCAGCACACCCTCGGCCAGCACACCCTCGTCCGTCACGCCATCGAGCGCCCCGCCGTCGACCGACGCCTCGGGCACGGCCAGCACGGTGCCCGCCGCTCCGGCCGACGGCGAGATCGAGGACGCATTCGGCAAGGGTTGGTTCCACGACAAGGCGGCGTTCCCCCAGATCGCGCTCTGGGGGGCTGTGCTGAGCATCATCGCCCTCGCCGGCTACCGCGTCGCCCGCCGCTTCCGCCGGGTGTGGGTCGGTTACGCGGTCGGTTGCATCCCGTTCGTGGTGTGCCTGTACTTCTTCTACCAGAACATCAATCGCCTGCTCCCGCCCGGGCTCTGACGCGATCCTGAGGCCGGCGGGCGCCGAATCGTCAGCGGCGGGCGTCGCGGATGCGGACGAAGCTGAACGGCAGGCCGGACTGCAGGATCTTGTCCATCAGCGCTCCGAGTCGGGGCGTGAATCGGAGTTCGATCTGGGCCTCCTGGAACAGACCGAGCAGATCATCGACCGGCTCGACCCGTTCTGGGTACACCACGTCGGTCGAGATGTACTGACCGTCGGCTTCGTCCCATGGACCGAAGCTGGCAGCGTCGAACACATAGCGGTACACCGTGGCCTCGCGCACCCCCGTGATCCAGTGCGTCTCGGCAGCGCACAGACGGCGAGCCTCGGTCTCGAACAGGTCGGTCAACCTGGTCTGCTGGTCGGCGGTGCGGGCCCACACGCTCAGGCGCGGACAGTTGCGAGGGAACCAGTACAACGGGGCGTGGTCGCCGTCGATCGCCCAGACCGCCGCCGGGTGGCTGGGATTGGTGGGTGGCACGTGGGGCGCGAAACGGCGGATCGTGCCGTCCTCGCTGTAGTGGTACAACTCGGTGACCTCGGGCGCGTGCACGGCGGGTTGGGCGTTGGCTCGCCGGACCAACTCGGTCCGCTCGTCGTCGGTCAGCACGCCGTCATTGTCGCACGTCGGCCCCCCGACCAGAAACCGATCGGGTCGTGGCAGGGCCGATGTCAGACGGCATGCAGGCGGCGCCGGCGGCGTGCCCACATCACGAGCAACACTCCGACCCCGGTGAGCAGGGTCGACGTCTGCAACCAACGTCGCATGTCGCCGCCCGTGGGGGGGAGCGTCTGGATTGCGACGGTGACTGTGCGGGTGACGCACTGGTTGCTGGCGTCGCACGCCGTGTAGGTGAACGTGTCGGTGCCGGAGAAGCCGGGGTCGGGCGTGTACGTGATCGTTCCGTCGGCGTTGATCACCGCCGTCCCATGCAGCGGGTCGGTGACTGAGCGAACCACCAGGCTGGCCGCCGAGGGGTCGTTGCCGAGCACGCGGATGACCACCGGTTGCCCCGGTGGCGTCGTCGTCACGTCATCGACTGCTGTCGGTCGGACCGTGACCACCACGGTCTGGGTGACGCACTGACCGTTCACGTCGCAGGCGGTGTACGTGAACGTGTCGGTGCCCGAGAACCCGGCGTCAGGTGTGTACGTGACCGTCCCATCTGGATTGATGACGACGCTGCCGTGCGGCGAGTCGCTGACCGCCGTGACCTTGAGGCTCGCTCCTGCCGGGTCGTTGGCCAGCACCAGGATCATCACCGGCGTACCGGCCGGGGTGGTCGCCGTGTCGTCGCTGCCCAACGGGCGCACGGTGACGGTGACCGTCTGTGTGATGCACAGCTGCGGCCCGACGGCCTCGGCGAGCGTGGCCCTGGGTGTTGCCGACGGTACGGCCGGGGCGGGCACGCACGCCGTGTAGGTGAACGAGTCGATGCCGGAGAAGCCTGGGTCCGGCGTGTAGGTGACCGTGCCGTCGGGGTTGATCACGACGGTGCCGTGCGGTGCGTCGCCGACCGCCATCACGTCGAGGCTCGATCCGGCGGGATCGTTGGCGAGCACGTCGATCACGACGGGTGTGCCCGCCGGCGTGCTGGCCGTGTCGTCGGTGCCCGTCGGAGTGACGGTGACGGTGACGGTCTGCGTGATGCAGTGCTCGTCGGCGTCACAGGCGGTGTACGTGAACGTGTCGACTCCGGCGAAGCCGGGGTCAGGGGTGTACGTCACGGTGCCGTCGGCGTTGACGACGGCGTTGCCGTTCGGCGGGTTGCTGACAGCTGTGACGTCAAGGCTCGGCCCGGCGGGGTCGTTGGCGAGCACGTCGATCGACTTCGGCGTGTTGGTGCTGGTGGTCGCAGTGTCGTTGGAACCGGTTGGTGTGACGATGACCATCACCGTCTTGGTGATGCACTGGTCGATCGCATCGCAAGCGGTGTACGTGAACGTGTCGGTGCCGGAGAACCCGGCGTCCGGCGTGTAGGTCACAGTCCCACCGAGGTTGGTCACCACCGTGCCGTGCGGCGGATCCGTTGTCGCCGACACCACGAGTCCGTTGGCGCCGTCGTTGTCGACCACGTCGATCACGACCGGCGTGTTGGTCGGGGTGGTCGCGATATCGTCGACGCCGATCGGCCGGACCAACACGGTTGCCGTGCGGGTGTAGCACAGCGCAGGATCGGTGGCCGGCACGCAGGCGGTGTAGGTGAACGTGTCGAGACCCGAGAAGCCGGCGTCGGGCGTGTAAGTGATCGTGCCGTCGGGGTTCACCACGGCGGTCCCGTTGGCGGGATTGCTGGCGGTGCCCACCACAACACTCGACGCCGATGCGTCGTTGTCGAGCACGGACAGCGTGACCGGCGTGCCGACATCGGTGGTCGCCGAGTCGTCGACCCCGGTCGGTGTGACCGTGATCGTCACTGTCTGCGTGAGACAGCCTCCACCGGCCGCGCACGCTGTGTACGTGAACGTATCGATGCCGGCGAAGCCGGGGTCTGGGGTGTACACGATCTGGCCAGTGGTCGCATCGACGATGGCGACAGTCCCGTGCGGCGGATCGGTGACGAGGGTCAGGTCGACCAGCCCGCCGTCCGGATCGTTCGTGAGGACGTTCAGCGTTGACGCCGTATCTGTCGGCGTCGTCGCTGTGTCGTCGGCACCTTGCAGGTAGTCGACGGTGACCGTGGCCGACACCAGATCACCGGAGAAGTCGGCGACCTGGTAGTCGATCGGGGTCGGATCGCCGGTGAAGCCGGCCGCCGGGGTGAACGTCACCGCACCGGTCACCGGATCGACCGTCCAGGTTCCCTGACCCAGCACTGTGACGGTGGTCTCCCAGCTGTCACCGTCCCACAACAACACAGTGGTCGGATCGAGATCACCGAGATCATTGACCAACGGATCCACGGTGACTGGGTCACCGATCGTGTTGTTCTGCGACGCATCATCGGACGCCTGCGGGGAGTAGTCGACCGTGATCGTCGCCGACACCAGATCACCCGAGAAATCCGAGACCTGATAATCGATCGCAGTCGGATCACCCTCGAACCCGACCTCCGGCGTGAACGTCACCGCACCCGTCACCGGATCGACCGTCCACACACCCTCACCAGCAACCGTGACCGTCGCGACCCACGCCAACCCGTTCCACAACTGAACCGTCGTCGGATCGACGTCACCGCTGTCGTTCGCCAACGGGTCGAGCGTGACCGTGGCACCGATCGTGTTGTTCTGCGACACATCATCGAACGCCTGCGGCACATAATCGACCGTGATCGTCGCCGACTCCTGGTTGCCCGAGAAATCGGAGACCTGATAATCGATCGCAGTCGGATCACCCTCGAACCCGACCTCCGGCGTGAACGTCACCGCACCCGTCACCGGATCGACCGTCCACACACCCTCACCAGCAACCGTGACCGTCGCGACCCACGCCAACCCGTCCCACAACAACACCGACGCCGGATCAAGATCACCGATGTCGTTGGCGAGCGGATCGACCGTCACGGTCGCGCCGATCGTGTTGTCGGGAGACAGGTCATCGAAGGCGATCGGCGGGTAGTCGACGGTGATCGTCGCCGTCACCACGTCACCCGAGAAATCTTCGACCGTGTAGTCGATCAGGGACGGATCGCGCTCGAAGCCCACCTCCGGTGTGAACGTCACCGCACCAGTGGTCGCGTCGACGGTCCACACACCTTCGCCCGGCACCGTCACCTGATCGATGTCACCGTCGAAATCGGTGTCGACACCCACGCCACCAGGCACCGACGCCGGATCCAACGCCACCGTCGTCGGATCGAGATCACCGAGATCGTTCGCCAACACGTCGACCGCCACAGGTATGCCGGTCGTGAAGGCGAGGCCCAGGTCGTCGAACGCCTGCGGGGAGTAGTCGACCGTGATCGTCGCCGACACCAGATCACCCGAGAAATCCGAGACCTGATAATCGATCGCAGTCGGATCACCCTCGAACCCGACCTCCGGCGTGAACGTCACCGCACCCGACACCGGATCGACCGTCCACACACCCTCACCAGCAACCGTGACCGACGTGACCCACGCCAACCCGTCCCACAACTGAACCGTCGTCGGATCAACATCACCGAGATCATTGACCAACGGATCCACAGTGACTGCGGTCACCGATCACGTTGTTCTGCGACACATCATCGAACGCCTGCGGCACGTAATCAACGGTGATCGTCGCCGACACCAGATCACCCGAGAAATCGGCGACCTGATAATCGATCGCAGTCGGATCACCCTCGAACCCGACCTCCGGCGTGAACGTCACCGCACCCGACACCGGATCGACCGTCCACACACCCTCACCAGCAACCGTGACCGTCGCGACCCACGCCAACCCGTCCCACAACTGAACCGTCGTCGGATCAACATCACCGCTGTCGTTCGCCAACGGATCCACGGTGACTGGGTCACCGATCACGTTGTTCTGCGACACATCATCGAACGCCTGCGGCACGTAATCAACGGTGATCGTCGCCGACACCAGATCACCCGAGAAATCCGAGACCTGATAATCGATCGCAGTCGGATCACCCTCGAACCCGACCTCCGGCGTGAACGTCACCGCACCCGACACCGGATCGACCGTCCACACACCCTCACCAGCAACCGTGACCGACGTGACCCACGCCAACCCGTCCCACAACTGAACCGTCGTCGGATCAAGATCACCGAGATCATTGACCAACGGATCCACGGTGACTGGGTCACCGATCACGTTGTTCTGCGACACATCATCGAACGCCTGCGGCAAGTAATCGACCGTGATCGTCGCCGACACCAGATCACCCGAGAAATCGGAGACCTGATAATCGATCGCAGTCGGATCACCCTCGAACCCGACCTCCGGCGTGAACGTCACCGCACCCGACACCGGATCGACCGTCCACACACCCTCACCAGCAACCGTGACCGACGTGACCCACGCCAACCCGTCCCACAACTGAACCGTCGTCGGATCAACATCACCGCTGTCGTTCGCCAACGGATCCACAGTCACCGCGACACCGATCACGTTGTTCTGCGACACATCATCGAACGCCTGCGGCACGTAATCAACGGTGATCGTCGCCGACACCAGATCACCCGAGAAATCGGCGACCTGATAATCGATCGCAGTCGGATCACCCTCGAACCCGACCTCCGGCGTGAACGTCACCGCACCCGACACCGGATCGACCGTCCACACACCCTCACCAGCAACCGTGACCGACGTGACCCACGCCAACCCGTCCCACAACTGAACCGTCGTCGGATCAACATCACCGCTGTCGTTCGCCAACGGATCCACGGTGACTGGGTCACCGATCACGTTGTTCTGCGACACATCATCGAACGCCTGCGGCACGTAATCAACGGTGATCGTCGCCGACACCAGATCACCCGAGAAATCGGAGACCTGATAATCGATCGCAGTCGGATCACCCTCGAACCCGACCTCCGGCGTGAACGTCACCGCACCCGTCACCGGATCGACCGTCCAGGTACCCTCACCAGCAACCGTGACCGTGGTCTACCCACGTCAACCCGTCCCACAACAACACCGTCGTCGGATCAAGATCACCGAGATCATTGACCAACGGATCCACAGTCACCGCGACACCGATCATGTTGTTCTGCGACACATCATCGAACGCCTGCGGCACGTAATCAACGGTGATCGTCGCCGACACCAGATCACCCGAGAAATCCGAGACCTGATAATCGATCGCAGTCGGATCACCCTCGAACCCGACCTCCGGCGTGAACGTCACCGCACCCGACACCGGATCGACCGTCCACACACCCTCACCAGCAACCGTGACCGTCGTGACCCACGCCAACCCGTCCCACAACTGAACCGTCGTCGGATCAACATCACCGCTGTCGTTCGCCAACGGGTCGAGCGTGACCGTGGCACCGATCGTGTTGTTCTGCGACACATCATCGAACGCCTGCGGGGAGTAGTCAACCGTGATCGTCGCCGACACCAGATCACCCGAGAAATCCGAGACCTGATAATCGATCGCAGTCGGATCACCCTCGAACCCGACCTCCGGCGTGAACGTCACCGCACCCGACACCGGATCGACCGTCCACACACCCTCACCAGCAACCGTGACCGACGTGACCCACGCCAACCCGTCCCACAACTGAACCGTCGTCGGATCAACATCACCGCTGTCGTTCGCCAACGGGTCGAGCGTGACCGTGGCACCGATCGTGTTGTTCTGCGACACATCATCGAACGCCTGCGGCACATAATCGACCGTGATCGTCGCCGACACCAGATCACCCGAGAAATCGGAGACCTGATAATCGATCGCAGTCGGATCACCCTCGAACCCGACCTCCGGCGTGAACGTCACCGCACCCGACACCGGATCGACCGTCCACACACCCTCACCAGCAACCGTGACCGACGTGACCCACGCCAACCCGTCCCACAACTGAACCGTCGTCGGATCAACATCACCGCTGTCGTTCGCCAACGGATCCACGGTGACTGGGTCACCGATCACGTTGTTCTGCGACACATCATCGAACGCCTGCGGCACGTAATCAACGGTGATCGTCGCCGACACCAGATCACCCGAGAAATCCGAGACCTGATAATCGATCGCAGTCGGATCACCCTCGAACCCGACCTCCGGCGTGAACGTCACCGCACCCGACACCGGATCGACCGTCCACACACCCTCACCAGCAACCGTGACCGACGTGACCCACGCCAACCCGTCCCACAACTGAACCGTCGTCGGATCAACATCACCGCTGTCGTTCGCCAACGGATCCACGGTGACTGGGTCACCGATCACGTTGTTCTGCGACACATCGTCGAACGCCTGCGGCACGTAATCAACGGTGATCGTCGCCGACACCAGATCACCCGAGAAATCGGCGACCTGATAATCGATCGCAGTCGGATCACCCTCGAACCCGACCTCCGGCGTGAACGTCACCGCACCCGACACCGGATCGACCGTCCAGGTTCCCTCACCCAGCACTGTGACGGTGGTCTCCCAGCTGTCACCGTCCCACAACAACACAGTGGTCGGATCAAGATCACCGAGATCATTGACCAACGGATCCACAGTCACCGCGACACCGATCGTGTTGTTCTGCGACACATCATCGGACGCCTGCGGCACGTAATCAACGGTGATCGTCGCCGACACCAGATCACCCGAGAAATCCGAGACCTGATAATCGATCGCAGTCGGATCACCCTCGAACCCGACCTCCGGCGTGAACGTCACCGCACCCGACACCGGATCGACCGTCCACACACCCTCACCAGCAACCGTGACCGACGTGACCCACGCCAACCCGTCCCACAACAACACCGACCCCGGATCAAGATCACCGAGATCATTGACCAACGGATCCACGGTGACTGGGTCACCGATCACGTTGTTCTGCGACACATCGTCGAACGCCTGCGGCACGTAATCAACGGTGATCGTCGCCGACACCAGATCACCCGAGAAATCGGCGACCTGATAATCGATCGCAGTCGGATCACCCTCGAACCCGACCTCCGGCGTGAACGTCACCGCACCCGACACCGGATCGACCGTCCACACACCCTCACCAGCAACCGTGACCGACGTGACCCACGCCAACCCATCCCACAACAACACCGACGCCGGATCAAGATCACCGCTGTCGTTCGCCAACGGATCCACAGTCACCGCGACACCGATCACGTTGTCAACGTCGCTGTCGTCGCGCGCCACCAGGGCGTGGGCCTCGGCGGTGTCGCCGCCCGTGACCGCGGCACCGAGGGGATCGGTGGCGCTCACGGTGGCGCTGTTGAAGACCGTGTCGAGCCCGACTCCGAAGTCGCCGGGATCGACGGGCGTGTATGTGTAGGTGCATTCCAACACGGCGCCCGGCAGCAACGTCACGTTCGACGAACCCGACGGGCTCACCCCCACGTTGCACGTCTCACCCGACATCAACGCATCGGTGATCCCGACATCGGTCAACGTCGTGTTGCCGGTGTTCTCCACCGCCACGACGAACACCAACGTGTCACCCACCGAATACACCGCCGGCGTCACCGACTTCGTGACCACCAACGCCGACGAGGACCCGAACACGTTGGCCACATCCGACTCGATCAGTGATGCGCCGGACGGCTGCCCGTTCACGAGCGGCTGCGCCGTCACCGTTGCCGTGTTCGTGTACTGCCCCGAGGGGATCGGGCCCGACGCCGTGCACGTCAACGTGCCACCCACCGCCACCGTCACCGGCAACGGCCCACCCGGGCACGACACCGTCAAACCCTTCGAATCGACCACGCTCGAGATCGCCAGATCGGTCTCGCCGGTGTTCACGATGACGATCCGGAACTGAGCAGTGCCACCCACAGCGATCAACGGACCTGTGACGGTGTCGGCGTCGAGCCACGTGATGCCGCCATCGACCGACACCTGCTTGTCGACCGTCAGGCTCGCAGCCAGAACCGTGATCGTCACCGTGGCAGTGTCGCAATCGACCGCGTCAGCCGCGGGCGCGACCGCCGTCAAGGTCGAATCGCACACCTCATACGTGAACGTGTCGACACCCGAGAACCCGGCCGGCGGCGTGTACACGTACGTCCCGTCGACGGCCACCGTGACCGTGCCACCCTCAGCGGTGGCAGCATCGGTCTGCACCGTCACCACCAGATTCGCCAGCGTGCCCTCATCGTTGCCGAGCACCGTCGACCCGTTCAACACCGTGTCGACCGTCGTCACCCCGGTGTCGTCGACCGCAACCGGACCGACATAGATCGTCACCGTCGCCGTGTCGCAATCGACCGCATCAGCCGCAGGCGCGACCGCCGTCAACGTCGAATCACACACCTCATACGTGAAGCTGTCGACACCCGAGAACCCCGCCGGCGGCGTGTACACGTACGTCCCGTCCGCAGCCACCGTGACCGTGCCACCCTCAGCAGTGGCAGCATCGGTCCGCACCGTCACCACCAGGTTCGCAGCAGTCCCGAGATCATTCGCCAACACCGACGCACCGTTCAACACCGTGTCGACCGTCGTCACCCCCGAATCATCGACCGCAACCGGGCCGACGTAGATCGTCACTGTCGTCGTGTCGCAATCGACCGCCGCCGCAGCCAGATCGGTCAACGTCGAATCGCACACCTCATACGTGAAGCTGTCGACACCCGAGAACCCGGCCGGCGGCGTGTACGTGTACGTGCCGTCCGCAGCCACATCGACCGAACCACCCGACGTCGTCGCCGTACCGGTCTGCGCCGTCACCACCAGGTTCGCAGCCGACCCGTCGTCGTTGCCGAGCACCGACACACCGTTCAGTACGGTGTCGACCGTCGTCACCCCCGTGTCGTCGACCGCCACCGGGCCGACGTAGATCGTCACCGTCGCTGTGTCGCAATCGACCGTCGCCGCAGCCAGATCGGTCAACGTCGAATCGCACACCTCATACGTGAACGTGTCGACACCCGAGAACCCGAGCGGCGGCGTGTACGTGTACGTGCCCTCCGCAGCCACATCGACCGAACCACCCTGCGCCGTCGCCGTACCGGTCTGCGCCGTCACCACCAAGTTCGCCGCCGTGCCCTCATCGTTACCCAACACCGACGACCCGAGCAGCACCGTGTCGACCGTCGTCACCCCGGTGTCGTCGACCGCCACCGGACCGACGTAGATCGTCACCGTCGCCGTGTCGCAATCGACCGCATCAGCCGCAGGCGCGACCGCCGTCAACGTCGAATCGCACACCTCATACGTGAACGTGTCGACACCCGAGAACCCGGCCGGCGGCGTGTACGTGTACGTGCCATCCGCAGCCACATCGACCGAACCACTCGACGTCGTCGCCGTACCGGTCTGCGCCGTCACCACCAGATTCGCCGGCGTGCCCTCATCGTTACCCAACACCGACGACCCGAGCAGCACCGTGTCGACCGTCGTCACCCCCGTGTCGTCGACCGCCACCGGACCGACATAGATCGTCACCGTCGCCGTGTCGCAATCGACCGCCGCCGCAGCCAGATCGGTCAACGTCGAATCGCACACCTCATAGCTGAAGCTGTCGACACCCGAGAACCCGGCCGGCGGCGTGTACGTGTACGTGCCATCCGCGGCCACATCGACCGAACCACCCGACGTCGTCGCCGTACCGGTCTGCGCCGTCACCACCAGATTCGCAGCAGTCCCGAGATCATTCGCCAACACCGTCGACCCGAGCAGCACCGTGTCGACCGTCGTCACACCCGAATCATCGACCGCAACCGGACCGACATAGATCGTCACCGTCGCCGAGTCGCAATCGACCGCATCAGCCGCAGGCGCGACCGCCGTCAACGACGAATCACACACCTCATACGTGAACGTGTCGACACCCGAGAACCCCGCCGGCGGCGTGTACACGTACGTCCCATCCGCAGCCACCGTGACCGTGCCACCCTCAGCAGTGGCAGCATCGGTCTGCACCGTCACCACCAGGTTCGCAGCAGTCCCGAGATCATTCGCCAACACCGACGCACCGTTCAACACCGTGTCGACCGTCGTCACACCCGAATCGTCGACCGCCACCGGACCGACATAGATCGTCACCGTCGCCGTGTCGCAATCGACCGCATCAGCCGCAGGCGCGACCGCCGTCAACGTCGAATCGCACACCTCATACGTGAACGTGTCGACACCCGAGAACCCGAGCGGCGGCGTGTACGTGTACGTGCCGTCCGCAGCCACATCGACCGAACCACCCTGCGCCGTCGCCGTACCGGTCTGCGCCGTCACCACCAGATTCGCCGACGTACCTTGGTCGTTGGCCAACACCGACGAACCGTTCAGTACGGTGTCGACCGTCGTCACCCCGGTGTCGTCGACCGCCACCGGACCGACATAGATCGTCACCGTCGCCGTGTCGCAATCGACCGCCGCCGCAGCCAGATCGGTCAACGTCGAATCGCACACCTCATAGCTGAAGCTGTCGACACCCGAGAACCCGAGCCGGCGGCGTGTACACGTACGTGCCATCCGCGGCCACATCGACCGAACCACTCGACGCCGTCGCCGTACCGGTCTGCGCCGTCACCACCAGATTCGCCGCCGTGCCCTCATCGTTACCCAACACCGACGACCCGAGCAGCACCGTGTCGACCGTCGTCACCCCGGTGTCGTCGACCGCCACCGGACCGACGTAGATCGTCACCGTCGCCGTGTCGCAATCGACCGCATCAGCCGCAGGCGCGACCGCCGTCAACGTCGAATCGCACACCTCATACGTGAACGTGTCGACACCCGAGAACCCGGCCGGCGGCGTGTACGTGTACGTGCCATCCGCAGCCACCGTGACCGTGCCACCCTCAGCCGTGGCAGCATCGGTCCGCACCGTCACCACCAGATTCGCAGCAGTCCCGAGATCATTCGCCAACACCGACGCACCGTTCAACACCGTGTCGACCGTCGTCACCCCCGAATCATCGACCGCCACCGGACCGACATAGATCGTCACCGTCGCCGTCTCGCACACCGATCCGTTCGGCGCCGGCGCACACACCTGATATGGGAACGAGACCACGCCCGAGAAGTCGGCGGCCGGATCGAACAACAACGCCCCAGCGGCAGACAGCGTGTACGTCCCCACCGAAGCCGGCATCACGTACACCGCACCGAACGTCGAACCCGACGGAACCGTGTCGTTCAGCGCCACCGACGCCGACACACCCACGTCGTGCGCTCGCACGTACGCGTCGTCGCGGGCCACCAACGCCAGCGCCGTCGTGGTGTCGCCACCGCTGACGGGCTCGCCCACCGGATCGACGGCCGACACCGTCGCCGAGTTCGTCACCGAATCAGACGGTGCCACGAGATCGCCTGCCGCCACCGTATAGGTGTAGATGCACTCCAACATGACGCCCGGCAACAGCGTCACGTTCGACGAACCCGACGGGCTCAACCCCACGTTGCACGTTTCACCCGACATCAACGCATCGGTGATCGCTACGTCGGTCAACGTGGTGTTGCCGGTGTTCTCCACCGCCACGACGAACACCAACGTGTCACCCACCGAATACACCGCTGGCGTCACCGACTTCGTGACCACCAACGCCGGAGACGACCCGAACACGTTGGCATCGTCCGCCTCGATCAGCGGCGAGCCGAAGGCGAGGCCGGCGATGTCGAGCGGCTGCGCCGTCACCGTCGCCGTGTTCGTGTACTGCCCCGAGGGGATCGGGCCCGACGCCGTACACGTCAACGTGCCACCCACCGCCACCGTCACCGGCAACGGGCCACCCGGACACGACACCGTCAACCCCTTCGAATCGACCACACCGGTGACCCGCAGCGCCGTGTTGCCGGTGTTGTCGATCACGAACCGGAATTGAGCCGTGCCACCGGAAGCGATGAACGGACCAGTCGCGGCGTCGGCGTCGAGCCACGTGGCGCCGCCATCGGCCGACACCTGCTTCTCGATCGTGAACGACGGGTCGTACACGTGGAGCAGTGCCGTGGCGGTCGCCGAGGGTGAAGCGACGGGGATCGGGTTGAGCGGGTCTTCGTCGAGCACGGAGTTGGCCGTGACGGTGACCGTGTTCGTGACGTCACCGCCCGATGTGGCGTTGTAGGCGCACGAGTAGTACCACGTCTCGCCGACGTCGAGCTGCCCGTTCTGGTCGACATCGCCGGCATTGAACGTGTCGTCGCTCGGGTCGAGTGGCGTGCCGTTGTCGTTCAGGGTGGGCGTGACCGGCGAGCACGTGTCGTCGCTGAGCGCCACCTCGAGCACGGCGTTGAGGCTGTCGATGGTGGAGCCACCGGGGCCGGTCGAACCGGTGACGGCGTAGGTGTAGATCACGTCGTCACCTGGTGCGGCGCCGACCTCGTCACCCGGCCCGTCGCGCACGACGAGCGTGTTCCCGACGTAGGACGTGGCGGTCTTGACCACATCGAGCTGCGGGTTGATGGCGAACACCTGCGCCACCGCAGGATCGGGCACGTACGTGTCGATGCCGGGCCGGTCATCGACGACGCCGATGACCGTGAAGAAGTTGATCGCGTCGGCGTTGAACGGGCTCACCGTGCAGGTGTAGGTCCAGATCTCAGCGAGCTCGAGCACGCCGTCGCCATCACCGGGGGCGTCGACGCCGCGGGTGAGCGGCGAGCACTTGTCGTCGGCGGGCGTGAAGCTGACGATGTTCGTGCCGCCGATGTTGGCGACGGTGTAGCTGAAGGTCACCGAGCCGCCGACCTCGACGTAGTTGGTGCCAGCGTGCTTGCCGAGCAGCAGCTTTGGTGCCAGCACCGTGACGGTGGCGGTGTCGGGTGCGCTCTGCACCGGCCCGCCGAGCTGGTCGAACGCGCTCGCCGTGGCCGTGTTCGTGGTGGTGGCGGCGAGCTGGCCGCCGGCGCATGTGAAGATCCAGGTCTCACCGACACTCATCAGCGAGTCGCCGCCGGTATCGCCGCTCGAGTAGGTGGCCGGCGCGCAGGTGTCGTCGTCGACCGCGACGGCGACGAGCGGGGAGTCGCCCGAGTTGGTCACGGCGAAGCTGTAGGTGACGTTGTTGCTGACGCCCACGGTGATCGCGTCGGCAGGGCCGACCGGGCCGACGGAGTCGGAGACGGTCTTGGTGATCGTGAGCGCCGGGTTGATGACGTTCACCTGGACCGGCACGATCGCCGACGCGACCGGGCTGAACACGCTCGACGCGGCACCCGTGGCCTGCACCGCCTGCCCAGCCTGATCGACGCTGATCGCCGCCGTCGTGCAGGTGAAGGTCCAGATCTCGGTGATGTCGAGGGCACCGTCGCCGTCGGTGTCGCCTGAGGCGTACAGCGCCGGTGAGCAGTTGGCGGCCGAGACACCGACGTTGACCACCGGCCAGTCGCCGGTGTTGGTGACCGTGTACGTGTAGGCGACCGTGTGGCCCGTGTAGATCGTCGCCAGCAGCGGGTTGGGGGCGACGGCGATCGTCGGATGGATCACGGTGACATCGGCGGTGGCGGTCTTGGTGACCGTGCCTCCGGCGCCGCCACCCGGGTCGGTGAGGGCGGCGGTGACCGTGTTGGTGACGGTGTCGGGCGACGTCGGCGACCCGGTGTTCGACGTGAGGTTGGCCCGGTTGCACGTGTACACCCACGTCTCGCCGAGGTCGAGCAACACGTTGGCGTTGGTATCGCCGGTCGGGCCGACGAGCGCGCAGCTGGGGTCGCTCACGCTCGACGGCGTGAGCGAGACGTTGCCGGTGTTGACGAGCGTGATCGTGTAGGCCGTGTCGTTGAAGGCGTCCTGGCCGTCGACCAGCACGATCGGGGCCGCCGTCTTGGTGAGGGTGTAGTTGGGGGCGTAGTACGGCGTCGAGACGGCAGCGGCGACCGGACTCGTCATCTGCGTGCTGGTGACCTGGGCAGTGTTGCTGAACTGGAACCCGTCAGCGGGCGCCGCCGAGACGGTGCTGGTGATCGTGTACGTGACGGTCTGGCCCGCGAACACCGTGAGCGGGGTCATCGACGTGCCCGAGACAGGAGCCGCCGGGGTCAGGTTGGCATCGCTGCACGCAGGTGTGCAGGCGGCGTTGACCTTGGGCACCGTGGTGATGTTGATCGAGTCGAACCAGACGTCCTTGTCGGTGTTCGACGAGATCCGCAATGCGAAGTCGCCGCGCAACAGGGCAGCCGGGATCGTGATCGGGGCGACCGCCGTGAAGGCCGCGTCAAGAACGCCGGTGCCACCCGGTGCCCGCGGCGACACGGTGAAGAGGGTGACCCACGCCGAACCATCCCAACCCTGTACCAGCACGTCCTCGCCGACCGGTTCGTTGTCGTAGTCGGCGGAACGCAGGAACGAGAACGACAACGTCGCCGAGGCAGCCCCGCCGAGGTAGGTGCTGCGCTGGATCGAGACACCGGTGCCTGTGAGCAGCAGTGCGTCAGGTACGGACGGCGCAGCCCGGTCGGGGTTGTCGACGACCCTGATGTCACCGCTGTTGGCGTCGGTGGTCTCGCCATTTTCGGTCCAGAAAGAAGTCCACTGGTTGGCGTTGCAGCGGTAGGGCAGGAAATCGGTCTCGGCGGTGTCGCAGTCGAATCCGTCGGTCGAGCTGACGGCGGGGAACGTGACGGTGGTGCCGGTGCGGGTCAACGCAGTCGGGAACACGTCACCCACCTGCACGCTGGTCTGCGGGGTCGTCGAGTTGTTCGTGACCGCGATCGTGTAGGTCAGCGTGTTGCCGTTGCGCACGAACGCCGGGCTGGCGGTCTTGGCAATTGACAGCGGTGGGCTGCCGAGCGTGACCGGCTCGGTATCGCTGTCGCTCACCGTCGCGCCGAGCAGATCCTTGCCCGTGACCGACACCGTGTTGACCGGCCACACTCGCAGGGCGATGTCGTCGAGGTAGATCTCGTCGTTCGACGTCGAGGAGAACCGGATCGCCGACGCGGTTGCCATCAGGCTCTGCGGGATCGTGAAGAACGTCGACGTGTACCCGGTGTCGACGGCATCGACGCCTGTGCCGGCGATCGTGCCGACGTTCGTGAACGTTGTGCCGTCGGACGATGTCTGGACTGTGAGCGTGCTGGAATCTCGGTTGAAGGTCGCCGACCGGGCGTAGGTGAGGTACAGCGTGGCCCCGGACTGGCCGGACAGGTTGACCGACCGCGTGAGGGTGCGGGTGTCGACCATCCTGATCACGTTGGTCGTCGTGCCGGCGATCACCGGGGCGAGGACCCGCACGCTGTTGGCCGTCGGATCCGTGGTCTCGCCACCCTCGACCCAGTTGCCGGCCCAGCCGGTTCCCTGCTGGTAAGCGGTGGCGCCGGTCACCGGCAGTGAATCGGTCGCCGTGGCGCTGACCGCCGGGATCGAGGCGGCACACGAGTACGTGGAGCTCGCACCCGTCGCCAGGCTCGGGATGCTGGCGACGTCGCACTCTCCGGCCCACGGGTCGGTGGTGGCGATGTTGGTGAGCGGCACGTTGCCGGTGTTGGTGACGGTGATCGTGAACGTGGCGATGCCGCCGGGGCCAGGCTGCTGGCCGGCCGGGGCGAGCGTCTTGACGACGTCGATCGCCGGACTCGACAGCGTGACGACGGCGTTGTCGGTGTCGCTGAGGGCGTTGCCGCCGGCGTCGAGCGCGGCGACGGTGACGATGTCCTGCTTGGTGCTGGCGACGCCGTCGCTCGGGAACTCGGCGCTCGACGTGTCGACGGTGGCGGCGGTGACCGAACGCGTGCACGTGAACGCCCAGGTCTCGGTGATGTCGAGCTGGTCGTCGTCGTCGATGTCGCCGATCGCCGGGTTGGGCGACGCCGGCGAGATCGCGCACGTCGGGTTGTCGGTGACCGTCACCGACGACAGCGGGTTGTCGCCGGTGTTGGTGATGGTGAACGTGTAGGTGACCGTGCCGCCGGCACCCGGCAGCAAGGTCGGGTTGCCGGTCTTCTCGACGTGGATCCCCGAGAACAGCACCTGGGTGTTCGCCGACGCCGAGTTGTTGGCGGTGTTCGGGTCGGGACTGCTCGACGTCGCCGAGGCGGTGTTGCTCACGGTGATCCCGCCGACGCCTGCCTTGACCGTGAACGTCGTGGTGGCCGATTGCCCGGCTGCCAGGTTGCCCAAGAGACACGTCAGCGTCGCCGATGCATACGTACAGCCGCCGGCGCCGGCCGGGGTGGTGGCCGGCGTGGCGTAGGTCGGTGTGGCGCCGTGGGCGACGTAGGTGGTACCCGACGGCAACGGGTCGGACAGCGTGGCACCAAATGCTGGGCCGGGCCCGGCGTTGGTCACGGTGACCGTATAGGTGATGTTGCCGTCGAGGCTGACCGTGGCCGGGCCGGTCTTGGTGACCCGCACATCGGCCGGGGGCACGACGACGACCGACGTCGTGCCGAAGCCGAAGCGGCCGCAGCTGTCGACGACGCTGAGCGACAGGTTGCAGTTGATCGCATTCGTGATGTTCGGCGTGGTGAACGTCGTTGCGGCGCTGGTGGGGCTGGAGAACGTGCCGCCTGCGACGGCTGCACCGGTGGTGGCGTCGAAGCAGGCGGACGACCACGAGTAGGTGTACGAACCCGAGCCGCCGGTGGCGGTGCCGCTCACCGGGTATGCGGTGTTGCCTGCCAGCGTCGAACCCGACGTGGGCGACGAGATCGTGACCTTGGGCGAGCGATCGAGAGCGTTGAGCAGTTGGGCGTTGAAGAAGATCCGTTGGGCGGCGACGTCGTCGACGGTGCCCTTGTTGAGGCTGTGCCCGCCCTCGTAGAGGACGAGTCCGTTGGTGGGGTCGCCGAATCCGCGGCCGTACACCACCGAGGCGGCCGGGCCGGTGGACTTCACCGGGGCGGCGGTGGTGGTGAGCGGGTAGACGTCGGCCTGGGTCGGGTCGTACATCACCACCTGTGTGGTCGGGCGCCACTTCGACGCCGTTTGGCGGTTGAACGTCGCCGCTGTGGGGGTGCCGCCATTGCCCGGCATGTAGATCTGCTCCGAACCGTTCTGCTGGGCCAGATCGGTGCGGCCCCGGAACTGGGCGAGCGGGTCGCCCGACGACACGGGGTCGAGGGCGTAGGTGGGGGTGTTGTAGAACGGGCTGTCGTAGTAGCTCTTGGTGTCGGTCGACTGCTTGTAGATGGCATACGGCGGCGAGCCAGCGCTGTGCGATTTGAACGACAGCAGGCCGTCGGTCGTCAGGAAGTTCATCACCAGCGGGCTGGTGGCGTTGTCGTTCAGACGCACGCCCTCGAGCACGCTCACGGCGTGGCAGCCGGCCCAGATGTAGCCGCCCTGCTCGTTGAAGGCGATCAGGTTCTTGTGCACCGCGTAGGTGGGGTCGGCGTGCGGCATCACGTAGAAGTCGTCGCACGGGGTGAGCTGGCTGGGTGCCGCGAAGCGGTAGGCGGGCGGGTTCGACGGCACGGTGAGCGGGCCCTGCGGGATGCCGGCGTTGACGAAGAACCCGGCAGCGATCGAACCGTTGTCGCTGTCGAGCACCGTGCGCGGCCAACCAGTGAGGGTAGCGAAGATCGGCAGGCTCGCCACCGTCCCGCTGGTGCAGCCCTGGGATTGCCCGGCGGTGGGGTCGTAGCCGAGGATCTGGGGGGCGACCTGTGCGACGCCGCCCACCGTTCCGGCAGCGGGTTGACCGAGATTGGCGGTTCGGAAGGCGTCGATCACCGGCTTGGCCTGGGCGACGAACTCCTTGGGGATGATGTACGCGCCCGTGGTGATGTTGCGAGCCGTGTACTTGGTGCCGGCGGCGTCGCAGTCGAACGTGAAGTCGACGCCGACGTTGCCGAGCGTCTGACCGAGTCCACCGGTGCTGACGCCGCTGGCGTCGATCGCCGGCTTGGAGGGCTTGATCACCCATTGCACCGGGATCCGCGCCTTGACCAATGCGTAGATCAGACCGTACGGCTTGAGGCCCTGCCCGATCGTCTGCAACGTGGCCGCGCCGGTGACGGTGCCGGCGTCGATGACGTAGGCGCCAACGGCGAGCGGAGCGTCCGCGGTGTCGGACGGCGGGTACGGGTTGGGCACGCCGGCAGCTTGCACCGTCGGCGCCAGCACGGTGGTGAGCGTGAGCACGAGTACCGCACCCATCACTCCACGTACATGTGTGTAGTTCACAGCGTCGCCCTTCCGCAGAATGGTGCCCGGCGCGTGGACAAAGTCGGGCGCCAGACACACTAGGCGAGGTCGTGACCGATAGCTCGCACCTTGGGCGTCGCCGGCACTCAGGATCTGGTCAAGCTTTGATCCGGGCGATCGGCGCTATCCACTCACCGTGTTGGTGGGGGCTTCGACGCCGCCGCTGTCGGCGACGCGGTAGACGATCCGAGCCGAGGTCTCGAGCGCCTCGCCATCCTGGAACTGCACACCGGTCGCCACCAGCTCGCGCAGCCCGGTGCTGTCCTGCCACAGTTCGAACCGCGTCTCGCCGGTCAAGTCGTGCCCATCGACGAACGCCAACCCGGCGCTGCTCAGGAAGGCACCGACGTCGGCAGCGGCGAACGTGGCACGCACACCATCGAGCTCGCCGTCGGCGGTGCCGCGTCGACCGAGACGCTCGGCCTCGAAGCCCACCTGTTCCAGCAGCTGGGCGAGTTGCGGCAGCGAGTCGAACACGCGCCCGAGCTGGGTGTAGACGCGCTCGACGTACTGTTCGCTGCGGCCGGCAGCGTCGACCCCCTGGAACGGGGTGCTCGGATCCTGGCCGGGTTGCAGGATCCGGATCCAAAGCGTGTCACCGATCAGCACGTTCTCCGACAGCAAGGGAGCACCGGAGACCGGCCCGCCGACGTCGACACCCTCGCTGATCACCTCGCGTGACGACACGCGCCCGCGGCGCGGTCGACGATGGCCTCGATGTCGGACCGGCGACTTTCGGTGTACCCGACCGACTTGATCGTCACGAACGGCGCTATCGCCAGGCGTTCGATGGCAGCGACGAGGTTGACCCGAACCTCGTTTGCATCGACCGCTGTGCCCGGGGCCGGGGCGAAGTCGACCGAGAGCGACACCGGCGACGACGAGCCGTTGGAACGGTTGAGGGCGACGATCACGCCCGCCGCCACGAGGGCAACGAAGGCGGCGAGCGACCGTCAATGCCAGTCGAGTCCGGATCGGCGGCGCCACCGAACCAGCCTAGCGAACGGTCTCTGAGGCGCCGGGCCCGCCTTCCCCCAACCACGAAGACTCGACGTCGACAGGAGGTTTGGAGTTCTCGATCGATGCGCCCAGCCTGCCGTGGCAGGCGTAGGGTGAACGCTCGCCACTATGAGCATGCCCGCTACCCCCCGGCCCGACCCGGGCAACGATCCGGTCCGCCGCCGTCGACAGCAGGTGGCACGGTGGACGCTGCTCGCCAATCGGGTCGGATATCTGGTCCTGGCGCTGTCGATGGCACTGTTCGTGGTGGCGTTCGCATTCGGATTCTCGGCGACGATGGCGACGCTGATCATCGTCACGCTGGTGGTCTCTTTCGTGCTGCTGGCGCCGAGCATCGTGCTCGGTTACGCCGTCAAAGCAGCCGATCGAGAAGATGCGGTTCGCGGGCATCTGACTCGGTTACCATTCGGTAACCCATGAATGCTCCGCGCCTCACCGCCGACGCACGTCGCCAACAGATCCTCGACGTGGCGATCGCCGCATTCGGTCGCGCCGGCTACCACGGTGCGTCCATGAACGACATCGCCGACGCCGCTGGTGTCACCAAGCCGGTGCTGTACCAACACTTCGATTCCAAGAGCGACCTCTACGGAGCGCTGCTGGACGAAGTCGGCGCACGCATGATCGGCGCGATCGCCAAGGAGACGGCCGACGCCACGAACGGCAAGGAGCAGACCGAGCGCGGTTTCCGCGCCTACTTCCGCTGGGTGGCACACCGCAACGACGAGTTCATGCTCCTCTTCGGCGGCAGCGCCCGCAACGCCGAGGAGTTCGGTGCTCGGGTGCGCAAGATCACCGACGACGCGGCGGCGGCGATCGCACCGCTGATCGCCGTCGACGTCAACGAGGTCCAGCGCGACACGCTGGCCCACGCGCTGGTGGGTCTGGCCGAAGGCGCCAGCCGGCGCCTGGTGGGTCTCGGAATTGCGTTCGATCCCGATGCCGTCGCCGCCGAGGTGGCCGCCTTGGCGTGGGCGGGCCTGCGCGCCGTGCCCCGCAGCACCTGACCGTACTCGGACCGACCGCGCACGATCCTCAAGAATCGGAGCGCAGCAGCCGATTGACGAGTGATGCTGTTCCACCGGTCGGCCACACCACCACCCCCCCATCGAACCCTGCCACTGACGCTCGCTGCGGCCCTCGCTTCGGCGATCGTGTTGCTGCCGGGTGCCGCCAGCGCCGGCAGCGACGATCCGTCGATCGTGGCCGGGCTCGCCGAGCAGGCGGTCGAACTCGTCACCAGCGAACTCGGACTGGTCCAGCAAGCCGACGACGAATCCGGGCCGAGCGAAACCGTCGAGATCGCCCGCCTCCATCTCCGCCAGGTCGACCAGGCAGGCGTGCGGGTCCTGATGCAGCTCGATCAGCTCGAAGTTCGGCTGACTCCCGCGATTCGTGCTGCGCTCGACCCGCTCCCGATTCCCGACCCCGACAACGACGCCTTCCGTCGTCCGCCATCGGCGATCGTGTATGAGGCCGCGGTTGCCGATCTGATGCGGATCGGGGCCACGCCGGCCGCCGTGCTGCCCGACGTGCAACGCAGCGGGTCGCACTCGCTGAGCCTGCTGCTGGTTGCCGCCGGCGCGCTGTTGCTGCTGGCGACCGCCGCACTGGCGAGCGCGGTGCGCAACGAAGGTGCCGAGGATCTCGAAGCCATGGCGTGGAGCGACGGGCTCACCGGCGTGGCCAATCGCCGACGACTCGACCGTGACCTGGACGAGCACGGCCAGACCAGCTTCGGACCGACCTCGGTGATCATGATCGACCTCGACCACTTCAAGCTCGTCAACGACAAGCACGGGCATGCGATGGGCGACGACGTGTTGCGGCGGGTGGCCTCGCTGCTCACGCGCCTGGTGCGCCGCGGCGACGTGGTCTACCGCTACGGCGGCGAAGAGTTCTGCGTGCTGTTGCCGAACGCGACCAACGACGAAGCTCGCCGTGTGGCCGAACGGATCGTCACCGCCATCCGGACCGTCACGCTGCCCGACGGCACCAGGGTCACGGCCTCGGTGGGGATCGCCGATGGCGAACCCGCCCAGGTGTCGGACACACTCCGTTTCGCCGATCAGGCGATGATCACGGCCAAGGCCGGCGGACGCAATCGCGTCGAGTGCGTCGGCGACGTCGTGAGTGTGTGACCCTGCGTCACGACCGCAGGGTCATCCCGCGGTAGCCGTCGACGAAGCCGACCGCGCGCAGTGCCACGATCGCCGGTTCGGTGATCGGACCACCGTCGACCTTGCGGACCTCGATCGACTTCTCGAGACCTCGCCGGACCAGATCGGCGAGCGCCACTGCCCAACGGATGTCGTCATGGCCGGCCGGGAACAGCACCAGATGGTGCGAGGCGCGGTCGAACCATGCCAACGGCACACCGTCGGCCAGGATCACCCTCGCCGTCGCCGAGCGAGCCACCCGACCGCCCGCGTGGCCTGAGCGCTCCGGCCACGCCAGGCCGGCGCCGTACGGCTGAGCGGGGTCGGTGGCTGCCAGCACCAACACCTGATCCGAACGCTGCGGATTGGACTCGCGTTCGGCGCGGAGCCGGTCGACGGCTCCGGGCAGGGCGAACTGGGCGGCGCCCAACCCGGCCACGAAGTAGCCGCGCCGCGCCCGGCCTCGCTCCTCGAGCACCTTCAACACGGGATACACGGCGGCGTACCCGCCCACCACGCCTTCGGCCAGCACACCCTCGCGGGTGACCACACCATGGCGTTCCAGCAGCTGGAGGGCTGACGCATGGGCGGCCTCGGTCGATGTCGGCGCCGGTTGGAGCAGCGGGGAGACCAAGCTCCAACGTCCGGCGCCGGCCGGCGGCCCGACGCGGGTCAGCCGACCGGGGCGTGGTCGTGGCCCGTACGGCGTGCGCTTCGAGCTGCCCCGTTTGGCACTGCCGCTCCCGCCCGCCAGCCATGCCCGTAACGGTGCGATCGAGTCGTTGGTGACCTCGCCGGCCCAGACCAGGTCCCACAGCGCCGTCAGCAGTTCGACGTCGGTGGCGACCGGGTCGGCTTCGCGGATCTGACCCCAGAACACGGCGCCGCGAACGGCGAGGACATCGCGGATCGCCTCGTGCAGCGGGCCGCCCGGCGCATCGGCCACCTCCCAACCAGGGGCCAGCATGCCGACCTGATCGGCGAAGCAGAGCCGCAGCCGGCCGTCGCGCCCGCCGATCGAACCGGCGCCGACCCACACCACGTCGCCGGACGATGCACAGCTCGTCGAGCATCGTCGGGCGGTAACCGTCGAGTCGTGCAGGCAGGACGTCGCGTTCGAGCGTGGATGCCACCAGCGGCGCGCCCGAGAGTTGGGCGATCGTCTCCACCAGCGCCTCCGGACCGCGCCGCTTGAGCCCGATCGAATGCCATTCGGGGAGGAACCGGGCGAGCGCCGCCTGCTCGACCGGTTCGATCTCGCGCCGCAGCGTGGCCAGCGAGCGGCGCCGCAACTGGCGCAGCACCTCGGGGTCGCACCACTCGCGCTGCACCCCCTCGGGCCGGAACTCGCCGCGCACCAACCGTTCTTCGGTGGCGAGCGCCGCGATCGCACCCTCGATCCGCTCCAGCGGAGCACCCAGGCGCCGCGCCACGTCGGCGGAAAGGAACGGGCCGTGGGTGCGGGCGTAGCGCGCCACCAGTTCTTCGAGCGGGCGCGGCACCGGGTCAGTGAAGGCGGTCGGCAGGCCGAGCGGCAGCGAGCAGCCGAGCGCGTCGCGGTAGCGGGCGGCATCGTCGGCGGCGATCAGGCGCTGTTCGCCGGCGACCGCCACCTCGATCGCCCGCCTGGCGCCGAGCAGCTCGGCGATCATGTCCGCCGCCGGCCCCTCGCAGCGCAGATCCGCCTCGGCGGCGGTCAGGTCACCGACCCTGCGCAGCACGTCGTGCAGCTCGTCGGCGGTGCGCGCCCGCCGGCCGTCGGTGAGGCGCTGCAGCTCGAGTTCCAGGTCGGCCAGCACCCCAGGGTCGAGCAGCTCGCGCAGCTCCTCGGCACCGAGCAGTTCGCGCAACAGATCACGATCCAGTGACAGCGCGGCGGCGCGGCGTTCCGCCAGTGGGGCGTCGCCTTCGTACATGTACGCGGCGATCCAGTTGAACAGCAGGCTCGACGCCATCGGGCTGGACTGGGCTGTGTCGACGTGCACCAGCCGCACCCGGCGCGACTGGAGCTGTTGCAGCACCTCGCGCAGGGCGGGCACGTCGAACACGTCTTGCAAGCATTCTCGTGTCGTCTCCAGCAGGATCGGGAACGTGGGGTACTTGGCCGCCACGTTGAGCAGGTCGGCAGCACGCTGGCGTTGCTGCCACAGCGGGGTGCGCTTGTCGGGGCGGCGGCGCGGGAGCAGGAGCGCCCGCCCGGCGCACTCGCGGAAGCGGGCCGAGAACAACGCCGTGCCCGGCAGGCTCGACACGACCAACTCGTCGATCTCGTCGGGGTCGATCAGGAAGGTCTCGATGTCGAGTTCGTCGGCAGCCTCCGGAAGCCGGATCACGATCCCGTCGTCGCCCCACATGGTCTCGACCGGGAGGTCGTGGCGTTCCATGAAGCGGCGTTCGATCGCCATCGCCCAGGGGGCGTGGACGGGCGTGCCGAACGGGCTGAGCAGGCACACCCGCCAATCGCCGATCTCGTCACGGAAGCGTTCGACCACGATCGTGCGGTCGTCGGGCACGACGCCCGTGGCGGCCGCCTGTTCGGCCAGGTACTGGACCACGTTGGACGCCGCCAGGTCGTCGAGCGCGTAGCGTTCGGTCAGGTGGGCGTGGGCCGTGCCGGCCGGCAGCTCGCGGATCTCGCGCACGAAGGCGCCCACCGCCCGGCCCAGCTCCAGCGGCCGGCCAGGCCGGTCGCCGTGCCAGAACGGCATCTTGGCGGGCACACCGGGGGCCGGGGTGACGATCACCCGCTCGAACGAGATGTCCTCGATCCGCCAGGTGGACGCTCCCAGCACGAAGGCGTCGCCGGGTCGGCTCTCGTAGACCATCTCCTCGTCCAGCTCGCCGACCCGGGTGCCGTTGGGCAGGAACACCCCGAACAGCCCACGGTCGGGGATCGTTCCGCCGCTCGTGACCGCCAACCGCTTGGAGCCGTCGCGGGGCCGGATCGTGTCGTTGACGCGGTCCCACACGATCCGCGGCCGCAGCTCCGAGAACTCCTCGCTCGGGTAGCGGCCGGCCAACAGATCGAGCACGTTGCCCAGCAGTTCGTCGGACAGCTCGTGGAAGTTGGCGCTGCGACGGACGAGCGCCGCCACCTCGGCCACGGTGCACTCGTTGCGGGCGGCGACGTGGGCCACGATCTGCTGGGCCAGCACGTCGAGCGGATTGCGCAGGTAGCGCGAGTGTTCGATCTCGCCGTCCAGCATGCGGCGGGTGACGACCGCCGCCTCGACGAGGTCACCGCGGTGCTTGGGGAAGATCGTGCCCTTGCTGGGTTGCCCGACCGAGTGCCCCGAGCGACCGATGCGCTGCAGGCCCCGGCTCACGGCGCCGGGCGACTCGATCTGGATCACCAGGTCGACCGCCCCCATGTCGATCCCGAGCTCGAGCGACGACGTGGCCACGATCGCCCGCAGCTCGCCGCGCTTCAAGAGGTCCTCGATGATCACCCTCTGCTCGCGGGCGAGCGAGCCGTGGTGGGCCCGGATCAACTCGGTCTCGGGCATGCCATCGCGCTCCGTGTCGAACTGTTCGAGGTACAGCTCGTTGAGCTTGGCAGCCAGCCGTTCGGCGGCACGTCGGGCGTTGCAGAAGATGATCGTGGTGCGGTGCGCCAACACCAGCTCGAGCACGCGCGGGTAGATGCTGGGCCAGATGCTGCCGCGCCGCTCGGCGCCGTCGGGCGCCCCGGCCGGAGCGGCGCCGGTGGCGAGGTTGGCCATGTCCTCGACCGGGACCACCACGTCGATCTCGAGCTGCTTGCTCGACCCGGCGTCGACGATCCGGACCGGGCGCTGCGGGCCCTCGTCGGTGAAGCCTCCCAAGAACCGGGCGGTCTCCTCCAGCGGACGCTGTGTGGCCGACAACCCGATCCGCTGCGGCGGACGATCGGTGACCTGTTCGAGCCGTTCCAACGTGAGCGACATATGGGCGCCGCGCTTGGTCGTGGCGATGGCGTGGATCTCGTCGATGATCACCGTCTCGACGCCCTGCAGCGTCTCGGCTGCCGACGAGGTGAGCATCAGGTACAACGACTCGGGGGTGGTGATCAGCAGGTCCGGCGGGCGGCGGATCAGGCGCTGCCGATCGCGCGATTCGGTGTCGCCGGTGCGCATCGCCACGTCGGGGGTGGTGAACGGCACCCCCAGCCGCTCGGCCGCCAGCCCGATCCCGATCAGCGGCGCCCGCAGGTTCTTCTCGACGTCGAACGCCAGCGCCCGCAGCGGCGAGATGTACAGCACTCGTGTGCGGTGCGTGCGGGCCTCGGGTTGGGGGTTGGTGACGAGCCGGTCGATCGAGGCCAGGAATGCCGTGAGGGTCTTGCCCGACCCGGTCGGGGCGCAGATCAGCGTGTGGTCGCCGTTGACGATGTGCGGCCACCCCTCGATCTGGGGCGGCGTGGGTTCCGGGAACGACGACGCGAACCATTCGCGAACGGCCGGCGAGAACGCCTGGAGCACCGGATGGTCAGCGATGCCGGTGACTGTACCGAGGGGGTGCTGCACCCAGAACCGCCCTGACGTGCGGCGTGCGTCGCGTCGACGGTCAGGCGAGCCGGCCGTCAGCCAGGCGAATGGTGCGGGTGGTCCGCAGATGTTCGAGGAACTGGCGATCGTGCGTGACCACGAGCACGGTGCCGGGGAACGTGTCGAGCGCCTGTTCGAGCTGTTCGATCGCCGGCAGGTCGAGGTGGTTGGTCGGCTCATCGAGCACGAGCAGGTTGGCGCCGTTCGCCATCAGCAACGCCAACGCGGCGCGGGTGCGTTCGCCCGGTGACAGCGAGTTGGTGGGGCGTTCGACGTGCTGGCCGGCCAGGCCGAACTTGGCGAGCAGGGTGCGGGCGTCGGGCTGGGTCGCCCCGGTGGCGTCCACGAATGCACGCACCAACGTGTCGGCGCCGTCCAGTTGCGCTCGCACCTGTTCGATCTCGCCGACCTGCACGCTGCGGCCCAGCGCCGCCGTCCCCGAGGTCGGTGCCGTGCGGCCGAGGATCACGTCGATCAGCGTGGACTTGCCGGCCCCGTTCGGCCCGACCAGCGCGATCCGCTCGCCGTACTCGATCAGCAGGTCGACCGGGCCGAGCCGGAACGCACCGCGGTCGACCACCACCCCCGACAGCTGGGCGACCACGTCGCCGCTGCGGCCGGAGTGAGGGATGTCGAGCCGCAGCTGCCACGGCTCGCGCGGTTTGTCGACCACGTCCAGCCGCTCGATCGCCCGTTGCGTCTGGGCCGCCTTGCCGGCCAGCTGCTCGCTCTGGTTCTTCTGGTAGGCGCGGATGTTCTTGTCGGGCTCGTTGCCCATCCCGCGTTTGACCTTGGCCTGCCCTTGATGGGCCCACTCGCGTTGCGTCTGGGCCCGCCCAGCCAACGACTTGCGCTGCGAGTCGTATTCCTCGAACCGCTCCCACGCGTGCTGGCGGGCGAGTTCACGCTCCGCCAGGAACGCCTGCCACCCGCCACCGAACTCGGTGACCCGATGACTGAACTCGTCGATCTCGATCACGTCGGTGATCACCCGGTCGAGGAAGCGCCGGTCATGGCTCACCAGCAGGACGGCGGCGTCCAGCCCGGTCACCCATCGCTCCAACCGGTCCAGGCCGTCGAGGTCGAGGTCGTTGGTCGGTTCGTCGAGCAGATACACGTCGAAGCGCGACAGCAGCAATGCGGCGAGGTTGACCCGTGCCGCCTCGCCACCCGACAGTGTGCCCGCCGGCTGGTCCAGCAACCGGGCGGTGAGGCCGAGCTCGTCGCACACCTCGCCGATCCGGGCGTCCAGGTCGGCGCTTCCGAGGTCGAGCCAGCGTTGCAACGCGACGTCGTACTGGTCTGCGGCGAGCGGGTCGCCGGACGCAAAGCCGTCGGTGGCGGCGTCGAGTGCGGCCTGGGCGTCGGCCACCCCGGTGCGGCGGTACAGCAGGTCGCGCACGAGCTCGTCGGTGCGATCGGGTTCCTGACGCAACCAGCCGACCGTGGCGGAGGGTGGTGCCAAGCGCACATCGCCCTCGTCGAGATGGACCTCGCCGGCGCACACCCCGAGCAGCGTCGACTTGCCGACCCCGTTCGGGCCGACCACGCCGATCCGCTTTCCGGGAGCGACGATCAGGTCGACGTGGTCGAGCACCGGGCACGCCGAACGCGACACGGTGACGTCGTGGAGCAGCAGGGTTGCGGGCATCGGACCTCCAGTGTGCACTGGTCGTGAGCGCGTCGGGCGCGCCGCCTCAGAGTTCCCCGGCGTCGAGCAATGCCAACACTTCGGCGGCCCGCCTGCGCACGGCATCCACATCGCGGAGTTGCTCCGCGGCGCGGACTTGCCGAACGATCCGGGCGTTGCGGGCGAGTCGGGTGCTGTGCCGCAGCAGGAAGTCCCAATAGAGCGTGGTGAACGGGCAGGCGTCGGGGCCGACGCGCTGCTTGCGGTCGAACCGGCAGTCCCCGCAGTAGTCGCTCATCTTGTCGATGTAGGCGCCCCCGGCGGCGTACGGCTTGGTGGCCATGCGGCCCCCGTCGGCGTGCAGACTCATGCCGATCACGTTCGGGAGCATCACCCATTCGGCGCCGTCGACGAAGCTTCCCCACATCCATTCCGTCATCGCCCACGGATCGACTCCGCTCAGCAGCGCCAGGTTCCCGAGCACCATCAGGCGCTGGATGTGGTGGACCCATCCGTGGTCGTGGAGCGTGTGCAAGGTGACCGAGACGCACCGCATGTCGGTCGGCGCTCCGGTCAGCACAGGCGGGAGCGGGCGGACGGCACCGAGCGCGTTCTCGGCGCGGTAGTCGGGCATCCAGAGCCAGTACACGCCCCACACGTACTCGCGCCAACCGATGACCTGTCGGATGAAACCCTCGGCCGAGGCGATCGGCACACTGCCGGCGCGGTACGCCGCCTCGGCCGCGTCGCACACCTCGCGCGGGTGCAGCAGCCCGATGTTCAGGTACGGGCTGAGCATGGTGTGGGCGAGATGCCAGTTGGTCGACAGCATGGCGTCCTCGTGCGGCCCGAAGTGCGGCAGCACATGCTCGATCACGTGATCCAGCCGACACACCGCCTCGGCTCGCGAGGTGGCCCAGATCCCGTCCGGTTCGGCCCCCCACGACCCGCCGGGCAGGTCGGCGAGCACGGCACGGTCGAGATCGTCCAGTGGCGTCCGCGGTGGCACCGGCCAGTCGCCGCCGTCGCGGGGCGGACGCTGGCGATTGTCGGCGTCGTAGTTCCATCGACCGCCGGCCGGCTGGGTGCCGTCCATCAGGTATCCCAATCGCTGACGTTGCCAGCGGTAGAAGTCCTCCATCGTCAGGCGCCGCCGATCCTTGGCCCAAGCCGCGAACTCGTCGTAGTGGCAGAGGAACTGATCGCTGCGCACGAGCCGAACGCCGGCCGCCCGCAGCATCTCGAGCGCGTCCCACGATGCCGGTTCGGTGGCCGCCACCTCGGGCGGCTGGTGTTCAGCACGGTGGGCGGCGAGGCCCGCGCGCAGCGAATCTGAGTGGCGGTAGTCGACCTCGAACCCCGCGTCGGCGAGGTCGGCAGCGAAGCGACGCATGGCGGCGATCACCAGGTGGAGCCGCTGCCGGTGCCAGTGCTTGGACAGCAGTTTGGCGGTGCTCTCCACGAACAGCAGTCGCGCCTCCCCTGGCTGGACGGCGCCGAGCGCGCCCAGCCGTCGGTCGAGTTGGTCGCCGAGCACCCACACTGTGGGAAGCGCGGGTCGGTCGGTTGCGCTCACTCGGGACGATCGTGGGCGAGTTCGGCGATGTAGCCGCGCTCGAGTTCGGCGCGCATTTCCGGCGTGTCGTCGACCAGCAGTTGGCACGCCGCAATCTGGACCAGGTCGGGTGCGTCGACGTTGGCGGTGACGAACTCGGGGTCCCACACCCGCCCGCGACGGAACGCCTTGGCGCAGTGCACGAACGTCTCGCGCAGCTCGACCACGAGCGCGGTCTTCGGGCGCCGCAACGAAGACGGGAACGAACCGAGCACCTCGGGGTCGGTCGTGACGGTGGCAGTGCCGTTGACACGGACGGTCTCGTCACGGCCGACGACCACCAGCAGCAGCCCGACCTCGCCGGTCTCGACCACGTTCGTCAACGAGTCGAGCCGGTTGTTGCCGTTGAGGTCGGCGATCGCCAGGTGCGTGGCATCGAGCACCTGCACGAACCCCGCCTCTCCCCCGCGCGGCGACACGTCGAGGGCGCCGTCGCTCCCCGAGGTGGCGATCGTGAGAAAGGTGCAGTGTGCGATGAAGCGCTCCGTCGCGGCGTCGATCGTCGCACGTGCCTTGTCGCGCGGGATGGCAGACGGGGGGCGATAGTGCACCCGCAGCTCGTCGACCGACCGGATCTCCGCGATGTCCATCCGACCGACGCTATTCCACCCGCCGACCACCGGTCTGGTTCCCGGTGGTCACGGAGCATCCCCCTGGGCCGTGGCGAGCGCCCATCCGAGCAGGCCGGTGATCGGGGCGGGGAGGCGGTCCAGCTCGACGTGGGTCGCGAACAGTTCCGCGCATCGTCGCTTGCGACCCGACTTGGTGCCGATGAACCGCCGGACCTGCTTGTCGGCCGGTTGCTCACGTTGGTGCGGTTGGCGCTGGAGGGTGCGCAACGCGCCCAGTTCGCCGGCGGCGTCGATGATCGCCTCGACGGCGGGCACGCCGAGGGCGCGGATCATCTCGTCCTCCAGATCGACGTCGCACAGGAAGAAGCCGAGCCGCTCCAGGTCGAGTCGATCGTGTCCGACGTCCCAACCGCGACGTCGCAGCGCCCCCACGAGCCATCCTGCCTGGCCGGCGTCGTACAAGCCGCCGACGTGAACGCGGCGATCGGCCAGCAGCAGTGCGTCGATCGCGGTCCCGAAGTTCGTGATCCCGCCGACGGGCGTGATCTGGATGCCGGTATCCGGAGGTGACCACCCCAGTCGCCCGGCGACCACGTTCAGCGCCACGGCGTCGCTGTCACCCTCGACGAGCACGACCACGTGGGGCCCCTCGATGGTCATCGTGATCGATCGATCAGACCGGGGCGTGATCGGGGTGATGGCGACGAACGAGGTCGGGGTAGCTGCGCGTGTAGTAGTTCCAGAGCTGCTCGCCGTAGGTACCCGCTCCGCTCGACCCGATCCCCTGCTCCCCCGCCAGCAACTCGTCGCGTTTGGCCATGAACCCGGCTGCACGGTGGCGTGGGCTGGCCGCAACCGCATCGGCGAACGAGGTGTCGAGCGGAAGCGGATCGAGCACGGTGCGCAGGTCGGGGCCGTGGAAGTAGGCCGACGAATAGCGCTCGACCGCGGTGATCACGCGGTGGGTGGTGGCCACGAAGTAGTTGCCGGTCATCGACTGCAGGATCTCGCCCAGGTTGACCACGATCGCCGCCGGATCGGCGGGGACGGCGACCCAGTCGTGGTCCGGGTTCAACACCTGCAGGCCACCCACGTCTCGCTGCCAGAGCAGCGTGAGGAACCCGGCGTCGTTGTGGCCGTTGACGCCCGCCTCGCCCGGTGGGGTGGGCGGGTAGTGGATCATCTTCACGAACGACGAGCAGCGCTCGCCGAACACGCGCCGGAGGTGGTCCTGCTCGAGCCCGAGGCCGACCGACATGACCTCCATGAGCGTGTCGGCGAGGCGACCCATCTCGGCGAAGAACCGGTTCGCCAGATCGCGGAAGCCCGGCAGCACCGCATCGTCGAGCCACTGGTTCGGCCCGTCGAGCCGCAGGTACGGCGGTTCGCTGTCGAGCGGCCGCGGTGGCAACTCGGTGCTGAGATCGAGTTGCTCGCGGAAGTCGACCCGATTGCCGGTCAGTTCCGCACCGACCCGTTCCCAACCACGGAACCACGGCGAGCCGATCTTCTCGATCGTCGCCTTGGTCTCGGTGGGAAGGTCGAACAAGGCGCGCATGGCCGAGAAGTACTCGTCGACGAAACCGAGGTCGACCCCATGGTCCACGAGCCGGAAGAACCCGACGTCGTGACAGATCCGGCACAGCGCGTCGGCGAACTCCACCCGGTCGGCGTCGGGTGCAGTCCACCCCGCCAGCGACACGATCGGAATCTCGGTGAACGCCACGGCACGACGTTAGCGATCGCGATCCAGCGAGTCCGCTCGAAAATGCGATCGAAGGGCGGGTCGTCGTGCACCAGAGTTCCAAGGCGACGAGATCGGCACCTTGCGTCAGATTCTCGGCCGGGTCAGTCTGGGCCGATGCACCGGATGCTGCTCACCTCGGCGGGGGTCAGGAACGCCACCATCCACCAGGCGTTGCTCGATCTGCTCGAGCGACCCGTCGAGGACTGCACCGCGCTCTGCATCCCGACTGCGATGTACGGCCACCCGCATGCCGGCCCTGGCCGGAACGCGTGGGAGTTCGTCGCCGGACGATCCGAACAGCCCATGACCGAACTGGGTTGGAAGTCGGTGGGGCTGATCGAGCTGACCGCGCTGCCCAGCATCGACGAGGAGCGATGGGTTCCGCTCGTCCGCGCCGCCGACGTGCTGCTCGTGTCGGGCGGCGACGCGCTCTACCTGTGCCACTGGATGCGCGAGAGCGGGCTGACCGACCTGCTGCCCTCGCTGGACGACACGGTGTGGGTCGGCATGAGTGGTGGGAGCATGGTCATGACGCCCCGCATCGGCACGGAGTTCGTCGGCTGGAGTCCGCCCGCCGGTGGCGACCGCGCACTCGGGCTGGTCGACTTCTCGATCTTCCCCCACCTCGGCCACGAGGACCTCCCCTGGAACACGCTGGCCAACGCCGAGGCATGGGCTGCCGGCCTCGACTGCCCTGCCTACGCAATCGACGACGAGACCGCGATCCGCGTCGTCGGCGACACGGTCGATGTGGTGTCCAAGGTCAGTGGCGTCGGTTCGAAGCATGACTCGACGAGCGGCACCCGGCGTTGCGGCCCGGTGCACATCGGACGCCCACGAAGGCGACTGAGGACAAAGCCGACGCTCGCAAGCACAGCGCCCCACGATCGCTCTCAATGGTGCGTGCGACCTGGAACACCCTGGACACACCGCTCCATATCGGGCAATATGCGCTAGTTGGTGTACACCGATGCGATTTGGTGTACACCGATGCGATCGTCATCGCGGACACGTTGTCCAGCACTGCGGGCACGAGGTGTTCGAGCCACTGAACCGAGAGCTGCTCGGCAGTATCGGGTACCGATTGGCTTTCGTATGTGGTGCCAAGCGCGAGCAAGATGCCATTGCTCGCCCACGCTGCTCGCCAGAATCCCAAGTCGTAGTCATCGCCGATCGCGGTGAAATGCCATGGCTGCATGACCCCACCGAGTACCGCTGATTGAGCGCCGAACTCGGTCTCATCCGGACCCGTTGTCCGGTTGATTACGGCGACCACGTCGTCGCTGCCAATGATCTGAGCGGAGACGAACAGTCCCTCGCTCACGACACGACACACAACCAGCTGGTGGTCAGGCGAGTACGTCGCGATGATCTGGTCATCCCGAACTTTCGCCAGGGCGTCTGAGTTGGCCCGAACACGAAGCTGAGGTGCTGCTGCGAGGATCTCCGCCGAGCTTGCCAGTGGGCAACGATCGAGAGTGATGTGGCCGTCCGCGTCCGGGGCGATCTTGGCGAGGCTCGGTGCGAGTTGCGACAGATTCGCCTCGGCATTGACCGCTGCCGGGAGCTGGTCGGCCGCCGACGTCGCCACTTTCGGCATCGCGGACGTTGTCGATGCAGGCTGAACTGTGCCGCCAGCGTCGGAGCACCCACAGACGAGGCCTAGCGTGATGACAACGACCGCCCTGCACATCGCTCGAACGTACCCGCGCGACCAGTGCACATCTGCCGCTCGGCGCTCGTCGTTCTGCATCCATGATCGCGCTTGCGCCGGGAGCGACGACCGGGCGTTCGGAGCTGTCGAGTGCGTAGGGAACTGTCGAGCGACGAAAGACTAGAAGGTTCCGATGGGCCCGGCGTTCTCCACATCGAGCACGCCACGCGGGAACCGCTCGTGTGCGTAGCTGTGCCAAAGACCGCGCAGCCACGCATCATCAAAGTTCAGTAGGAGGGCGCGTGCGGCAGATCAAAGTCGTCCGATACGTATGGCGCAAGCTCGCCGCCATCCGCATACTCGTAGCATTGCCTGAAGGTCTCTGCTGCCAACGCATCGAGCTCCTCCAGAACATCGTTCGCAAGGGGAACCTCGCCAATCTGGCGGTACACCCGCTTCCATTCGTCATCGAAATCCGCGGTCTCGCGATCATCCAACGTCGCAGCGATGTCCTCCACTGCCAGTTCGCTCCGTGATCAACCTGCCCGTGCCGATCCATGAGCGCAGCTTCGATACGGCTTCTATCTCCGGCATGTTTGTCCTTGCTTCCGCAGCCACTCCTCGAATGAGGCTGACAGCATCCAGCGGTGACACGTCCTCATCCGGCACGAGAGTTCAGTTTGGCGACCTTACATCGGCGCGACCGTCGTCTAGGCCGGCCGTTCCATGTGGCGGATCGTGCCGCCCGCTGTTGGCGGGGCCGCACACGCGCCATATCTGCGGATCGGCACACGTTGTTCTGCACCTGTCATCGCGCTTGCGTCGAGAGCGAAGACCGGGCATTCTGCTCGGGTGTCGCTCGAACCGTCGCTGGTGCGTTCTGGAACGTTGGAACGGCTCAGGGCGGCGGCGTTTCCGAGTCCGCCCGGGCACCTTCCGGCGCTCTGGGAACTCGGCGATGTTCCGACGCTTCGGCAAGTTGACGAAGTCCTCGAACGCATTGCTGTACTCAACGTGATCATCAGCTGCTCGTACGGGATGCCTCCTGCTGCCGCCTCGGATTGGATCGCGCAGAACGGGCTTGACGGCTGCCTCACGCCGCGCGAGGAGCGTGTGCTCGCTGGGACACTTGGGCTCGTGGACGATGACAAGGCTCAGGTCGAGGCCATCAATGGTCTGGCCTGGTCGGCTGGAATGGTCCAGACGCTTGGCATCTCGGAGTTCTGCGGCGATGATCTGGCTGGGAAGCTGCCTGACCTTCGTCGCGCAGAATCAATGAGCGAATGGAACCAACGCAACGGCGCTCGCATGCGAAATGTCGACGAGGTGGCCGCAGAGTGGGACCTGTCCTACTGCGTCACGTGGGGCCTCGCGGATGCGAACCTTCGAGGCGTCACTGCGACTTGGGCCTTGCCACAGTCCGTGTACTGGCAACGTCGGAGATCGCTGGAGTATGTCTGCGGGCATGACGTCAAGCACCGCGATTGGGACGACGTCGACCTATCCACATAGCCCGCCCAGATCTGCCTGGTTGATGATCTTGATGGCGTTGCGGTTTGTTCGTAGCGTCTCGGTTCGCTCGGCGGGTTGGCTCATGAACTGCCTGCCGCCTGCGGGTTGGCTTCCGAACGAGGTGCTGCCCGCCGGGTGAATCGGCCGTGGTGTGGCTCGAAAGAGGCGCGCAGGATGATCTTCAACCAGGAGTGCCCACCGCGGTTCCCATCAACCGTTGAAGGGGAACTGTCATGTCAGTGATCATCGGGATCGATCCGCACAAGCTGCTCCACGCGGCGTGCGCGATCGATCGAACGCGAGGCCGAGCTCGCCCGAGCTCGAGGTCCGCACCGGGCCACGTCAGGTCGACCGAGCTGCTCGCGTGGGCGGCACCGTTCGAGTGTCGGACGTGGGCGATCGAGTCCGCCGGCGGGCTCGGCTATCTGCTCGCCCAGCAGCTCGTCGCCCGCGGTGAACACGTCGTGGATGTGCCGGCGACGTTGTCGTCGCGGGTGCGGCTGTTGGGCTCGGGCCGGTCGAACGAAGAACGACGCCAACGACGCCCGAGCGGTCGCGGTCGCCGCGTTGCGGGCACCGTCGTTGGCGCAGGTGCGCGTCGAGGATCACGTCACGATGCTGCGGCTGTTGGCCAAAGCCAGCTCGACACGAGCCGCGCCAGGAGCCGTGCGTGTTGCCGGCTGCATGCGCTGGTCGCGCGAGCTGGTGCCGGGCGGGATCCGCAAAGAAATCGTGGTCAAGCAGGCCGAACAGATCCTCGCTCGACATCACGCCGACGTCGGCGACGCAACGTCAGCGACTCGAGCTCGCCCACGAGACGCTCGACGAGATCGTGATGCTCGACGACCGAGCCGAAGCGCACCAAGGCACGCATCACCGACGAGCGTCATCGCGTCGGGAACGTCGCTGACCGAGATCTTCGGGGTCGGCCCGATCATCGCCGCGATGATCATCGGCTACACCGGCGACATCACCCGGTTCCCGACCGCCGGGCACTACGCCGCCTACAACGGCACCGCACCGATCGAGTTCTCCTCATCGGGTCGCACCGTGCACCGGTTGTCGCGTCGCGGGAACCGGACGTTGAACCACGCGATCCACATGATCGCCGTCACCCAGATCCGCCACGCCCACAGCGAGGGCCGCGCCTACTACGACCGCAAGCTCGCCGACGGCAAAACACCGCGCGAAGCGATGCGCGCGTTGAAGCGCCAGATCTCCGACCGCGTCTACCGACAGCTCCGCACTCGACGCCGGAGCAAGTAGGCCCGGGAGGACAATCAGGGAACGACTCTCACATCCAGCGCGGCCGGCGAAACCCTGGACACCCGGCACTTCGGATCAAGTCACTCCCGGACCCAACACCAACCCTACGCCCGGCCAGCCGCCGCTGTCACGGGCCAGCTTCGACGCGCCCAACAGCACCATCGAAAGACGCCACTTGACACAAAGAGGGATCGCTAGGCTCGGGTCAGGCTGTTTCGAGCGCTGGGCCGTATCGCTGTTGCACGGCTTGCGCTGAGGTGCCGACGAGCGCGCCGATCTTCTGCCACGAGAGTCCGGCTGATCGCGCCTTGGCGACCGCTTCGAGGAGCTGCTGCTCGGTGCGGGCGCGAGCGACCACGGCACGCTGGAGGAGGTACTCCTCGACTGGAATCTCGACGGCGTCGTCAGGATCGAAGTGTTCGAAGCGCTCGGCGAGCTGGTCGGCGTGGTCGATGATGTCTTGGATCGATCGAGGCATGAGGGTCACCTGAAGAACTTGGGCCGGGCGGGCATGGCGTGGACGATGAAGTCGATTCCCTCACGGTTGCTGACTCCGACCTCGACAAGTCTCACCGAGAGGTCGGGGCCGATGAGCATCGTGAGGTCGTCGAGGACCAGCACGCGAATCGGATGGTGGTAGGCGTGGATCATGTCCTCGTCGGCGACGCCGTGCTTGCGTGCGCTGGCGAGGATGACCGGATCCACCTCATCAAGTTATCTTGATGAGCATCAGTTCGCCAGACCCGCTCCGAACTGCCGCTCGGCGCTCGTCTTGAAGCCTCGCCGCTTGCACGATTTGGTGCCCGTGGCTCGCAGCCGGACGTCGCCTGTATCGTTCGCCGGGTGGAGGCGGGGCGTTGATAAGCGTTCGCCGAGCCTGGATGGTTGCGTGTGGCGGCGTGCTGACCGCGATCGGGCTCTACTTCCATGGATCCGGCTTCTATGACCCGCACGACGTGTCGATTGGCGTCCGACTTGTAGTCAGTGCCGTCGTGGCCGGAGTTGGCCTCTACGGTGCGCTCAGCATCACCTGGGCTCATCGCAGCAAGAACAGGCGCGACTAGCGGCATCGGCTAGGCCCTCAACCGAAAGCGCGCCAGATCTGCCGATCCGCGCCGGTGGACAAGGTGTCCTGATCGGGCTTACATAGGCAAGTGGCAAGCGACGACGGTCGAGCATCTGACAATGAAAGTCCGATCGCCACGATTCGCGATGCGGTCGTCGATGGCCTGCTCATCGAGCAGCAAATCATCCCGATGGACCGCGCAATGGCAGAGGCCCTGGCAGACCGAATCATGGAGTCTGTCGACTCACGCGGGCTGACCGTGCTGGACCGAGCGAGAGTCGCGACGTGGTACGGCGTGATGGAGTCGGAGGTCCTTCCGCTGCTTCGGCTTCGCGGCAGAGGTGGCGGCATCTGCTCGGTCCGTGGCCACCACGACATGGTCTGGGTCGAGTTGACGGGCTGGGAGTACGACGTAGTCGTCTGTCAAGACTGCGAGAATGCTTCGCAGGTACAACGACACGAAGACGACAACGAACTTCGCGCAGAGCTATGACGTAGCGCCGAACTGCCTGATGCGCTCGTCGTTCTGCATCCATCATCGCGCTTGCACCGTGAACGGCGACCGGGCAGTCTTCGCGTCGTGTCCCAGACCGAGGGCGTTGTCCGTGAGCAGCTGCATCGGCTAGTCGGATGAGCCGGCGCGCTCCACGACGGGCAACCAACGGAAAATGGCCCACGCTTCTCATGGCCGCGGGATTCATTGCGTTGGTCGCGGCTGCGTTGTGGTGGTGGTCGATTCCGCCTGCGGATCGGTACTACGAGTGCGTCGAACAGGAGCCGGTTCGCAACGGATGTGCTCGTTCGGAGGGCTCGCTCGGTGGGCCCGCGGTCCTGCTGACGCTCGGCTTGCTGTTGGTCGTCATCGGCGCAATGACCAGTTTGTCGGCGTGGCCCAGGTCCTTCGGCCCCAACCCTGAGGGATCTCGACGACGCCGACCACGACGACAACGTGCTGACCGCGATGCACGCTCGCCGGATCGCGGTAGCCGCGACAGATCTGTAGATATTCCGGTAATCGAGCTCGGCTGTGACATTCAGGCTTGCGCGCTGCGGGGTCGAGGCTGCACCACACGGCGAAGGCGAGCGGTGATCTCGTCAAGGTCGGGGTTGGATGCGGCGATCCACACGACGAGTTCGTAGACGTCATCGTTCGAGGCGCGTGACGCCTTGACTCCGTTGAGTTCGAGGAACACTGCGGTGGCCAGCCAGCCGAGTCGCTTGTTGCCGTCCACCAGTGCGTGGTTGTTGACGATCGATTGCAGGAGTGCCGCCGCCTTGGTGACAAGGTTGGGGTACGCATCCTCCCCAAACGCAGTGGTCTGCGGGCGCGCTGCCGCGGAGCCGAGAAGGCCGATGTCGCGGATTGGTGGTGGATCGCCCAGCAAGGTACGGGCGAGGTCGACGAGGTCGTCGAGGTCGAGGAACTCGATCGGCTCGCTCATTCGCCGAGGCGTCGCAGGGCATCGGCGTGCTTGTTCATCACCAGTGATGCCGCAGCGCTGACTCGGTCGCCATGTTGGCCGCGACTGACGAACTCTCGGACGGCTCGCCGGGCGGCCTCCTGCATGGAGATGCCCTCTGCGTCGGCTCGCTCGCGGAGCGCTGCTTGCTCGTTGTCGGTGAGGCGAAGCGTCATGGCCATGCGCTCATGGTATCAATCCGATACCGCATAGAGCTGCCGATCTGTAGGGCAGCGGTGCTACTTGGACTGCGAGCCCAAGCAGCGGACCGTGAGGTCGTTGAACTGTGTTCGCCCGTGTTCGGCGCATGCGGCTACAAGTTCCGCCTCCGGCCGCACGATGGCCACTCTCACGCCCTTGTAGCTCATCTCAGCGACAACGACGCCTGCGCCGCAGATCGGACAGACATCGTTCGACGGCATCGGTTCGACTGACGACAGCTTCGCCCAAAGTGAACGCAGTCTCACGCCGAGATGCTACGGGCCGTAGGTACAGCGAAGTGTTTCCCACTGGTGCCAACGGCCCGACGGTGTTGTCGGCTTCCGCTCGCTCATTGCCGCTTCGCCAGTCACTTTGTTCGCCGCCGAGCGACGGCCGCTCGGGACTCGGTTGGCGTTCGAGCGGTGGGATGAGCCGCGCCGCTCGGCGCTCGGTCTACCCGGCGGGCCAGCCAGGCTCGTCCAACGCTCGACGCGCCCGGGTTGGGTCGTTCGGACTGAGGCTGTGGCCGATCTGATGTCCGCCGGAGTCCTCGAACGTGAGCGAACGCCAGATGGGCCGCCATACGGCCCTGGCCACGCGGACCGCGTTCGATCTCGTGCTCGCCGGAAATGGTGCGGTACGTGATCGCGTCAAACGTGATCAGGATCTTCCTGAACCCGGCGAGCGAGACGGTGGCGGAAGCACATTCGCTCGGAAGGTTCGTTGCTCGCCCACGACCACATACGGTACCGATTCGTGTCGACTCAGGTCGGCTGAGCAGGGCACCGAACTGCCTGATGCGCTCCTCGTTCTGCATCCATCAGCGTCCTTGCATCCTGAGCGACGACCGGGCAGTCGGCGCTGCTCCCCCGTCACTCGTGTGTCCTCTAGGTTTGGGTTGAGGTCCCGCAGGGAACTGCCCGGATGATGGCTTCGAACGAAGATCACTCGATCACGCTGCCGGCTGAACCTGCCAGCGCAAGCGAGCCCGCGACTTTGTGGCACGAGCCGTCTCCGATCATGTCGACGACCCGGCAGAAGTGCTGCTGATGACGAGCGAGCTCGTAGCGAACGTCGTAGGTCATGTTCGGAGCGCGGTGACCGTCACAGTCCGCAACGGACCTGTCGTGCGAATCGAGGTCCACAACCACGAGGCGGCGACCGAGGCCTTCCGCGACCTCCTCTACAACAGTCCGCGGCCAGCCATCACATCGCCGTCCGGACGCGGGCTCGGCCTCTTGCGCTCACTCGCTTCCCGGGTTGGACTGGATGACGACGCCGCCCGCGGGGGCAAAGTCGTCTGGTTCGAGTGGGAGCACCCCGCATCCGAAGGCCAAGGTGACGCCGTACTTGAGGCCGATGGCGAACCGGTCGACAACCCGTAGAGCAAAGGCAACCGAGCCGGTCCGTTAGCCCGTCCGTTGCCGACCAGGAGGAAGGGCTGATCAGTCCGAGCGATGTTGCTCGGCGTCGTCCTCGAGGAGAGCCTCTGCGTTGGCCAGCGTGAGCAGTCTGTGCGCGGACACCGACGGGTTGCGCAGTTTGAGTGACCCACCGTCGGCAGTGAGGTCGCCGCGTGCCTGCACGAGGACCCGAAGTGACGACGAGTCCATGAACTCGACTCCTGACAAGTCGAGCACAATCGTCTGCTGCGGCCCCATGTTGGGTTCGAGAACATCGCGGAGCCGTTCGCAGGCAGCGAGATCGACTTCACCGCTGACATAGATCACGATGGCATCGCCCTCGCGCACTACCTCTGTGGAGAACTCCGATGACATGCCCGGAAATGTAGCTGGCCAAGCGAGAAGGGTGCGAAGGCCGTGTGAGACCTGTACCACCAATTCTCAACATCAGAAGCCGCCATATCTGACGCTCGGCGCTCGTCGTTCTGCATCGACACGCCGGCTTGCGGCAGGAGCGACGACCGGGCATTCGGCGCAATTTCTCGGATACCGGAACCCATGATCTCGCCGGCGTTTGGGGGCAGTCAGCCGCTGCGTGTGCGGGTGGGTGGGTGGAAGACTGCGGGGATGTGGTTGTCGGGGGGTGTGGGTGACGGTTCGTCCGTCGGGGACGGTCACGTTTCTCTTCACCGATATCGAGGGGTCGACGCGCCGGCGGGAGGCTGACCCGGACGCTGCTCGCTGCGGTCTCGCCTTGGCCGATGCCGTCGACGGTTGGACCGCTGGTTTCGACGGCATGGTCGGCTACGCCACCAAGAGCGGCTGGATGAACGATGACGGCACGAAGGTGGGCGCCCACATCGAAGGCTGAGTCGCCCGCGTCAGTGTGCGGATTCCTCGTGAGCCCGTCCCGCGAGGAATCCCTGGCTCGGTAGCATCGCACGACGATGACTCTCGCCGGCGTGCGTCAGCTGCAACGGCGACGCAGTATCGGCAACGACTTTCGTGCGGTGTGGACCTCGGTGCTGGTGTCGAGCATGGGCGACGGCATGTTCATCACGGCGTTTCCCTTGTTGGCGGCCACGCTCACCACCGATCCGGTGCTGATCGCCGGTGTCACCATTGCGTCGCGCTTGCCGTGGCTGTTGTTCTCGCTCGTCACCGGCGCGATCGCCGACCGCACGGATCGTCGACGGCTGATGATCGGAGCCGACATGATCCGGTTCGTCATCGTGGGAGCGCTCGGGGTGGCCATCGTGGCCGACATCATCAACGTCTGGATGCTGTTCGCGTGCGCGTTCCTGCTCGGAACCCTCGAGACGCTGCACGTCAACGCCGGCCAGGCAATACTGCCCGCGCTCGTTGCGCCCACCGATCTCCTGCAAGCCAACGCTCGGTTCGGCAGCGCGCAGATCGCCGCCGCGCAGTTCGGCGGCCCGCCGCAGGGTGTCGTCGGTTCAACGCTTCCGCCTCACTGCCGTTCCTCGCCGACGCCGTGTCGTTCGCCGGGTCGGCAGCACTCATCAAAAGTCTGCCCGACGTGCATGCAGTGGATCCACCCACCACCCGCATGCGCGACGACGTCGCAGAGGGCTTGCGGTTCATGTGGCGCACCCCAGCACTGAGGCGCATCACCTCGATCCTGGCAGTGATCAACTTCTTCTACTTCGCGGCCACCTCGTTGCTCGTGCTGTACAACACCCAACGACTGCACAGCGGCTCATTCACGTATGCCGCGTTGTTCGTCGGCGCCGCCACCGGCACCGTGCTCACCCGCTTCTACGTGTCGGCCGTCGTCGCTCGGTTCGGGCGGGTGCGTGCGCTCGGATGGTCGTTCTGGTTCTGGACGCTGTCGATCATCGGCCTCGCCCTCACCACCACGCCATGGGTGGCCGTGCTGATGTACTTCTTCCTCGGTACCGGCACAGGCCTGTGGTGGGCACTCAACACCACGATTCGCCAGGAGATCACGCCCACCCGCCTGCTGGGTCGCATGAACGCGGCGTACCCGCGCTGTGTCGTGGGGTGTGGTGCCATTCGGGGCCGCCCTCGGAGGTGTCCTGGCGAAGTGGTTCGAGGTGCGCACGCCGTTCTTCGTGGCGGGTCTGGCGATGCTGCCCATCGCGCTGTTCGCGCACCGCATCCTGCGCCCGGTGGAAGCGGCGTTGGCCTCACACGGCTGGTTGCCCGGTGATGCCCGGCACTACCATCACGATCACAGGAGGCCGACCCGCTCGTAACTGTCGGTCGGCGCACCCGTGCGTACGGGGTGGTCTCACTCGAGGATCTCGAACGCTGCTATTGCAGTGCCCTCGGAGTCGGGCGTTATCTGGAGAAAGACACCGCCTGTCCACGTTGACACGAAATCGTTCGATGGCGTCTCGACGAAGCTGATGGGCGTTCCGTTGCTGCGGAACCAGATCGTGCGTGCGGTCCCCGTTGGAGCAATGGGTTCGGTGAAGACGAACCCCGACGCGGTGGGGTGAACGCTACCGCGGACGCCGTCCGTGACGACAAGGCTTCCCGTTCCAAACTCCAGGAGCCCTGACGAAGCGTCGGGCAAATCCAACGCCACTGCGTAAAGCCCATCGGCCACGGAGAACGCGATGCCGGTTGACGACATTGTTGAGGTCCACAGGACCGTCCCGGTTCGCACGTCGACAGCGGATGCGCCGGAGCCGAGCTTCGTGAGCGCAAAGGTTGGGAGATCGATGCCGAGCGGAAAGACCTCAACATCCGTCGGGCTCGCCGGGTAGGTCGCTTCCCAAATAACCGTCCCGTCGATCTCAAGCGCCGACAAGCGGTCTTCGTTGTAGGTGACGACCTTGCCGTCCACGTACGCAATCGATTCGACGTTCGGATCGACCACGATGCCCGTGGGAGTTCGGTCTCGTGAGATGACATCGATGAGGGTGACAGCGCCGTCCTCGGCCACTGCAGGCCTCAGCTCCAGGCCGTCGCCAAGGGCGACGCCAGCCCACTGGTCGATGATTGGTGGATCCTGGTCAGGGTCGATGACGACCTGGCCGAGACGGCCCGCGGCGAAGGTGTTCGCTTCATAGAGCCCTTGCCCGTTCAACGTCAGGTTCGGCAGGCTGGTCAGGGAGGTGTCCCAGCTCCAGACTGGTACGCCCGTGCCATCGAGCTCGGTGAGCACTTCACCACGTCCAACGACCTCCACACGAACCACGACGCGGTCGCTGCGGCGTTCGAGACGGATGTTCGTGTGTTCGTCCGGGATCACGTAACGCCATCGCTCGGCGCCAGTTCGCCGGTCGAAGCCGACGACATTTCTCCTCGGGGAGGGCCACAGCGACAACCTCGTCAGTGGCCTCAGCCCCAGTCACCGCAGAGCCCGGGATGAAGACTTGCCACGAGGCCGCTGCCCGCAGCGCTGGATCCGAGGTGTCAGTCGACAGAACCACTGCCACCGCAGGCTCCGGCCCGGAGGTCAGCTCCACGATCACCGGGGCAGCGGCAGTCGTGACGACCGCAGGCTCCGGCCCGGAGTTCCGATCCACGCTCACCAGGGCAGCGGCAGTCGTCGCCACCGTGTTGCTTCATCCGTAGAGGCCACACTCGAGGTGGCGACCAATGAGGTGCTCGCAGACGCGGACGGACGCGATGCGGTCCCCGCCTCGTCCGCACAACCTGCGACAGTGAATGCAACCGCTGACAGCAAGCACCATGAGCGACCAGCCACCAGCGTGAAACTAGCCCGGACCATGTACGTAGACCGGTCCGCTCGTGTTCGTCGTCACCGAATCGCGCGCTAGCGCCACGAGCGGCGAGCGGTGCCGAACCGTCCAGAACTGTCGCCCGGTGCGCTGGGTCGCTTCGCCCTACGGCCGATCGGTGTCGGCTCCGCGTCAGAGTTGGAACGGGCTGCATCGGTCACCGTTGACGAACTCGGAGACTCGTCTCCGTCCATGCTCATACATGTCGTTGGCCAGCGCGTCGGCAACATCCTCAAGGGCGGGGTCAGCGAGTGCAGCCTGCTCACCCTTGCTCTCGTCCGTCGACAAGATCCGCAACGTGTTCTCGCCGTGAGCGGAGAGGAAGCTGTCCCACGTGTCGACGTAGTCCGTCAGGTACCGGGGCAAGGGTTCGCCCAGTGCCACCAGTGCAGCGAGGGTCTCCGCTTTCGAGCCGACGCCCAGCTCGAAGGCCAACCCCACCGCCCACGAGCGCACGCAGGCCGGATCGCTGAACTGTCCAGCGTTCGTGCCGCTGCCCCCATCGAATGCAGACCGGATCTCGTCAAGCTGAGCAACAGGATCGGCGAGTTGTAGGAGGGTGTCCTCCTTGCTGATGGGCTCTCCCACGTCACCGCCAATGGGCACGGTCGTTGAGTCAAGGGTGCATGAACGGGCGGGCAAGGTGATGCTGCCACCGGGAAACAAGGCGTGATCGAGGCCGTCGCTCCAAACGTTGGCCGCCACGATCTCGTCGGCTGTGATGCAGTGCTGCTGCGCGATGAGGTAAAGCGAATCGCCGGCCTGCACCACATAGCTCGTGACCGCCAATGTCGTCGCAGGATTGATCGTCGTCACGAGACTGTCGGACTCGCACCCAAGGACTGGGTTGTAGTCGTTGGTCCGCTGGTAGCGGTCGACTCAGCCCCGCACCCAACGAGGAGCACGACGCCTACCGACCACCACCGCCGGCGAGCCATCGGCCGAACGTACCAGACCTTCCCGAAAGTGGCGACCGGGCATTCGGTGCTATGGCCGCACCGGCAGCTGTGCCGAGATATCCTTACCTTTATCTGCGAGTAAGGAGTGTGCCGGGATGGAGATCGCTGCCAGGATGAGCTCGAAGGGTCAGGTCACCGTGCCGAAGGCTGTGCGTGATGCGCTCGGTATCGGCGAGGGCGACAACGTCGTGTTCCGCGTCGAAGGCAACCGGGCAGTCCTCGCGCGCACGCCCGACTTCTTGTCCCTTGCCGGCGCCATCAAGGTGCCGGCGTCACGCCGAAACGCAGCCTGGGACGACGTGGTCCGAAAGACTCGGGCCGCCCGCGCAGACGCTCGCCGATGAGCGCATTCGTCGACACGAACATCCTGGTCCGACACCTCACGGGGGACCCACCTGCGATGGCCGAACGGGCGACTGCGTTCCTCGCATCGGAGCCAGAGCTGTACCTGGCGGATCTCGTCGTGGCCGAGACGGTCTACGTGCTCGAGTCGTTCTACAAGGCTCCGCGCGAGCAGATCGCTGAAGCGATGCGCTCGCTGGCGGTGATGCGTTCGATGATCACGGTCGACTCCGCGTTGCTGCTTCGAACGATCGAGGTCTACGAGATCGAACGCCTCGACTTCGCCGAGGCGTACCTCGTCGCCTGCGCCGAGAGCACCGGCATCGGACGCATCGCATCGTTCGACCGAACGATCGACCGAGTGTCGACCGTCGAACGCATCGAACCCTGACACAGCGCCCGATCTGCCGCTCGGCGCTTGTCGTTCTGCGTCGGCCAGCCGGCTTGCGCCGAGAGCGACGACCGGGCAATCTGGACGGCTTGCACAAGCTCGTGGCCTGCACGATCGCCGTCTCCGTTGTCGTCTCAGGGTGCGGTCAGGGAGGTACGACTTCCGCGTTGCCACCGGCGTCCTCTGTGCCGCGAAAGGATGCAGCTGGGACAAGTGCGCCGGTCGCTTCGCCGACTGCGATCGATGGCTTCGTCTCCGATGACGAAGCTGCGAGCGCATCCAAACTCGTTCGAGCCAATGGCATCGCGGGTGAGTTACTCGACCGATACGGCGGTCGCCTGATGTCGTGGGAGCCTGCGGAGTTGGAGGGCGAACCCCGCGGAGCTGTTGCGATGATTGAGTTCTCGGCTCCAGTCGAGATGTCTCCAATGGTCCTTCGAGCCGAAGTGGGCAGCGAACCAACTCGCGTCGAGGACTATGTTCTGGTGACCGAGCAACTCGACAACGAGATGGTCGAGCGATATGGCGTGGTCGTGGATCTTGTAACGATGACCGTTGTGCACCTCGCCCCCATGGCGGCACCGCCGACCACCACGATGCCCACCGACTGACAACTACCAGTTCTGCCGCTCGACGCTCGCAGTTCTGCCCCGGTCGACGCGCGTGCGCGGGGATCGACGACCGGGCATTCGGCGCGACTCGATGCGGTTGTGGTCTGTATGACGTTCCGTCATACTTGGGTCATGGCGAAGGCGATCTCGGTCCGACTCGATGACGAGGCACAGCATGCACTTCGGATGCTGGAAGCGACAGGTCTGAGCCAGTCGGAGGCGATTCGCTCGTCGCTGTTGGCGTCGGCCGAGCGGATCCGCAAGCGACGCGAACTCGCGGCCGAGGCCGCTGCACTCGAGGCCGACGAAGCTGATCGATCCGAGATGCTGGCCGTTGCATCGCTGATGGAGTCGATGCGTGCAGCGGGGTGAGGTCTATCGGTTCAAGGTCCCGAGATGGATCGGACACGAACAGCAGGGCGAACGGTACGGGGTTGTCGTGCAGTCCGACGCCTTGCTGCCTCGATCGGTCGTCGTGGTCGCTCCGACCTCGCGTAGCGCCCGGCCTGCATCGTTCCGGCCCGAGGTTGTCGTTGCAGGCGAAGCGACACGGGTGCTCGTCGAGCAACTCGGCGCGGTGGACGCTCAGCGACTCGGTCGTCGTGTCGGACGGTTGAGCGGCGACGAGATGTGGGCTGTCGACGACGCCTTGCTCACCGTGCTCGGACTCGATTGATCGATACTTCGCGCTACGAAGTCGAGCGATCAGCCCGGACACCTCGAACTCTTCTCGAGCGACGGGGTGGGGCAGTACGTGGGTGGCGTCCAGGATCGACAGGAACTTGAGCGAGCGATGCCTTCGACACCGGGCAGCCGGCCGGGAGTCTTCGCGGTGGAACGGGCCGCCGACTGGTGTTGCACGTGGGTTCGGTGTGGCCAGTGTTCTGCCCCCGCTGGCACCTCGCTCACGAACGAATTTCGGCGTGTGGGCCGGCGACGTAGCCCGGGGCGGGTTCGAGTGTTACACCCTGCTGTCATGATGAGGTTCTCCGACTTCCCCTCCATTGATCTCTCGATTGAAGGAGGTTCTGATGTGTTGTGTTGATCCCGAAGCCGTGTTGGCGGTGTTGCGGGTGGCTGATCCTGATGTGATGGAACGCGACGAGTTGGTCGTGCTGACGTCACAGATCGCATCACTGAAATCGTGGTGCGAGGCGTTGCAGGTGCGCGCCACCCGCCGTCAACGAGCTCTCGCCGATGCCGGCCGTTCCGAAGCACCGCGTGACGTGTTGAGCCGTCATGGTCGTCAGTCATCCAAGGATGCTCGGACGGCGGATGAGCGTGAGCTGGTGTGTACCCAGATGCCGGGGTTCGAGGATGCGTTGGCGGCAGGGGTGGTGTCGGCTGGTCATGTCGACGCGATCGCCACCGTGACCCGCAATCTGGATGACAGCCAGCGTGCCGAGTTCGCCACCTACGTCGAAGCACTGTTGGTGGATGCTGGGTGTCAGGGGGTGGATGTGTTCGAACGCAACTGTCGTGACGTTGCCCGCAGTGTGACCGCCACCCAGCCCGGTGCCACACCCGCCGAGGTGTTGGCGGCGCAGCGGGCTCGTGCGAATGTGAAGCGGTGGACGGATCGTGAGACCGGGATGGCCCACACCCATCTCGAACTCGACCCGATCCGCGACCGCACCCTGTGGACCGCGATCCGAACCTCACTGGGCAAGTTGCGGGCGTCTGATGGGAATCGGAACACCCCCTGGAAACAGTTGGAAGTCGACGCCGTGATCAACGCCGTCAACGGCAGCGGTGGTGAGCGGGTGCCGGAGATCATCGTGATCGTCGACGACACCACCCGCTGTAATGGCCTGCACGACGACACGATCTGCGAAACCTCCGACGGTGAGCCACTCCCGGTCGCCACGGCGCAACGGTTGTGTTGCGACGCCGAGACCGCCATCGCCCACATCGACGCCAACGGTGAACTGCTCGCCTTGGGTCGAACCCAGCGGACCGCCAGTCGTGCTCAGCGTCGGGCGTTGCGGGTCATGTATCGCACGTGTGCGCACCCGGACTGCACCGTCAGCATCGATGAGTGTCGGGTGCATCACGTCCGGTTCTGGCGCCACGGCGGCACCTCCAACATCGACAACATGATCTCGTTGTGCGAACAGCATCATCACATGGTCCATGAGGGCGGTTGGACGTTGACGATGACACCGGACCGGATAGCGACGTGGACGCGACCCGACGGCACCCACCACCACACCGCACCCACCACCGACCGACGACCCCAGCAGGCCCGGCGGACAGCGACGTCCAGTCATCACGACGAACCCGAGCTGACGTTGGTGTAGCAACCCGCAGGAACCATCCACCCGGAGCCGGAACACCTGGCCCTGCTCCGCGATCGATTCGACACGACCGACAAGCCGAACGCGAGCAGAGCCAGGGTGGGGTCAGCACACCGCTCGGTCACGTCTCGACGTCACCGAGTTCGATCGCGAGCCACGGCTCGCCCGCGCAGCGACCCCTCACAGAGGGGTCACGTCGGCGCGCCCCGACACCGGGCCAGCCGACCCCACGCCGCCAGGGCCTGGTGCGCCCGATCGACGAACGCCCCGGACAGCCCACTGCCGCTGCTGACCGGACCGTCCGTACTCCCCACCTCATGGCGCGACACGTCACGGCTCGACGACTGGCCGGGCTTTCCCGACGTCGATCGGGGCGCGACCCGGTCGCGGGACCCATCCCAGCACCTCGTCGACGTCGTGCAGCGCAGCCGCCGCTCCCGTCAGGTCGGCCCGCTCGATCCTGGACACCACGAACATCCGGCCCGCCTGGCGCAGATGACACCAACCGATCAACGCCCAGTGGTCGCGATCGAGGGAGAAGCCGACCGGGTCCACGCGGCGACGGGTCACGCGACCGTCACGATCGCGAGAGCGCAGCCGCACGACGGTCTGTGTGCGCACGGCGTCCTCGACCACGGAACGCACTCGCGGTCGGGCGGCGTCGTCGGGGATCGCGATCCGGAACCGCTCACGCAGTTGTTCCAGCGCCACGCGGGTCGATGGATCGGCGGCGCCCAACAGCTTGGCGATCGCCGAGCGAGCCGCCGATGCATACGGGGCGCCATCGGCCACATGGGCTGCCACCACGATCGACGCCAACTCGGCCACGGAGAACGAGACCGGACGGGTTGGGCCGGCCTGGATCAACCCCGACCCGCCGCGTCGACCGGTGTGACCGAACAGCGGAACACCCGACAACCGCAACGTCTCGAGGTCACGCTCGATGGTCCGCTTGCTCACGTCGAACTGCCTGGCGAGTTGCTGGGCCGAGACCACCGACGGGGCATGCCGACGCAGTTCCTCGGTGATGGCGTGGAGTCGCTCGATCCGCTGCACCCCACGATTCTCGCTCAGGGGCGTCCGAGAATCTGGTCGAACACTGACACCCTGATGTCGCACGTCGATGCCATGATCGAGATGTGCCCACCGACTCCACGCTGTTCCTCGGTATCTACACCGTCATCTATCCGACCAGCGATCTGCCGGCGTCGCGCGACTGGTTCAGCCGAGCGTTCGGCGTCGAGCCGTACTTCGACGAGCCGTTCTACGTCGGCTTCTCGATCGGCGGGTATGAGCTCGGTCTGCACCCGGACGAGGGTGACTACCCGGTCGCCTACTGGGGCACGGCCGACATCGACGCCGCCGTCACCCATCTCGAATCGGTCGCAGCCACCATTCGCACCCCACCCAACGAGGTCGGCGACGGCATCAAGGTCGCCACGTTGACGACACCCGACGGGCACGTGATGGGCGTGATCGAGAACCCGAACTTCCACGTCGGGTGACGATCACCAGACGGCGAGCACCGTCACCCATCGCGAACTTCCAGGCCGGCTGACGATCACCCGTCGGCGCGCATCGTCCTGGCCGAGCGCGACGATCCTGGTGTGGGCCTCGTCCATACCGGGCAGCGCACGCCGGCCGTCATCGGGATCCTCACCCCGGAGCACGGCGTCGAGGTAGCGACGATCGGCGTCGAGCCGACCGAGCGGACGATCCGTCGGATGCCCGTGCCCTGGGATCAGCATCGTCGCTTGTGCCACGAACGGCGCCATCGCGTCGAGGGCGTCGAGATAGGCGGCAAGGTCGTCAGGGTTGAACGGGAGCGGCAGCTCGACATCGCTGAGCATGTCGCCCGCCACGAACGTTCGGCGGCCGGGTAGCCACAGCGCCGTGTGGCCCGGGGCGTGTCCGGCGTGCACGATCAGTTCGATCGGCTCACCGTCACCGTCGCCCTCGCCGTCATCGCCACCGAACGGATCGGGCACGGTGTCCGACACGACCGCCCTGATCGGCCCGAACGGATCGTCGACGATCGCCCGATACTCGTCGTCGAGGGCCGCCTCCAACTCGTCGCGCCAGGCTGCGGCGGCGGCGACCGTGCCCGCCGAGGCCCACCGTGGTGCGTCGCCGAAGTCGGGATGCCAGAGCAGGTGATCGTGGTGGGCGTGCGTCGCGAATCCGGCGGTCACCACGTGGCCGGTGTCGACCAGCCACGTCCGAACGCCCTCCAGTTCGGTCAGGCTCCAGGCCGGATCGACCAGCATCGTCGCCGACCCGCTGGTCACGATCGTCGTGGTCGTCGTATACCGAGCACTCGTCATCACGAACACACCCGACGCGACCTCGACACACTCCCGGCTCATCGCCGAGCGATGCTTTCACACGGCACGCCGGCCACGCCCGCTCACAGCTCCACGGTGCCTTCCACACAGATCGCCACGCCGCCGCCGATCCAGATCTCGTCCTCGGCAGCGTGCACGTGGACCTCACCGGCGCGGCCGAGCACGGTCCCCTGGGTCGCCACGTACGGCGGCGTGAACCGGCCGGATCCGATCAACCACTGCGCCGCCGAGGCGTTCAGACTGCCGGTGACCGGGTCCTCGAACGTCTTGCCGTCGGCCGGGAAGAACCCACGCACCTCATAAGCAGCCGAAGCAACCGAAGAGCCAGCCGAAGAACCAGCCGAAGAACCAGCCGAAGAACCAGCTGGATGGGCACCGATCACGCCCAGCTTCAGATCGGAATCGGCGACCTGCAGCGCCAGCACCTGATCGGCCGAGCCGAGCAACACGCCGACCCAACCCGGCCCGTTGTCGATCCAGGCCGCGTCGACCACGTCGGCGATGTCGATGCCGAGCACGCCGACGACCTGATCCAGCAACTCCGGCTCGAGTGCGCCGTGGCGGACCATCGGCGGGGCGGCGAACGCCAGCCGCCCGTCGGCGCCAGAACGAACCGTCACCAGCCCGGCGTCGCACTCCTGGACGATCCGATCGCTCGCTGCCGGCGTGCCACCGGCCGCCAACCAGGCGCGGCACGACCCCAGCGTGGGGTGGCCGGCGAACGGCAGCTCCACCGTGGTCGTGAAGATCCGCACCCGGTAGTCGGCCCCGGGATGCGTTGGCGGCAACAGGAACGTCGTCTCGGAGAGGTTGGTCCAGTTCGCGAAACGCTGCATCTCGGCGTCGCTCAGACCCGACCCGTCGAGCACGACGGCCAGCGGATTCCCTCGGTAGGGCTGATCGCTGAACACGTCGACTTGCATGAACGGCCTGCGCATCCACGCATTGTGACAGGCGGCGTAGCGGGCCGGGTTGGCGGTTCGGGTTGGCGGTTCGGGTTGGCGGTTCGGCTGAGCCGCGCCAGACTCGGCACCCCCCATGTCGACCGTCACCCTCCGCCCTTGGCAGCGTGCTGCGTTCGATCTGTACGCCGGTTCCGACGAACCCGACTTCATGGCGGTCGCCACCCCCGGCGCCGGGAAGACCACGTTCGCCCTCACCTGTGCCCGTGCCACCCTGGCGCGTTGGGCGGCCGAGGGCAGCGACGGTCGGCGCCGGCTGTGCGTGGTCGCCCCGACCAGCCACCTCAAGATCCAGTGGTCGCTGGCCGCCCACCGGCTGGGCCTCCAACTCGACCCGGACTGGGCACCTGGCCAGGGGCTTGCCCGCGATGTGCACGGCCTGGTCACCACGTACCAGCAGATCGCCACCGGGCCGGCGTCGGGCGCGTTGCGGGGCCTGCTGGCCGACGGGATGGTGATCCTCGACGAGGTCCACCATGCCGGGCACGAGCGGGCCTGGGGCGACGGCATCTTCCAGGCCTTCGAACTGGCCGCCAAGCGGCTCAGCCTGTCGGGCACGCCGTTCCGCAGCGACAGCGCCAAGATCCCGTTCGTCCGCTACGACGTGACCGCCGAGGGCGATCTGGCACATGCCGACTACACGTACGGCTACGCCGACGCACTGCGCGACGGCGGGGTCGTGCGGCCGGTCTACTTCCCGCGCGTCGACGGCCAGATGGAATGGAGCACCCCGTCGGGCGACGTGCTGCGCGCCACGTTCAACGACGAACTCGCCCGCGACCAGGTCAGCGCCCGGCTCCGCACCGCCCTCAGCCTCGATGGCGACTGGATCTCGACCGTGCTCGGCCAGGCCCACGACCGCCTGCGTCAGATCCGCCAGGACCACCAGCCCGAAGCCGGCGGGCTCGTGATCGCCACCGATCAGGACCATGCCCAGGGCATCGCTCGCCTGCTCCGGAACCGGTTCAACACGCCTGCCGAGGTGGTCGTGAGCGACGACCCGACGGCGTCGAAGAAGATCGCCGAGTTCAGCGCCAACGACCGTCCGTGGCTGGTCGCCGTGCGGATGGTGTCCGAAGGCGTCGACATCCCGCGCCTGCGCGTCGGCGTCTACGCCACCACCACGTCGACGGAACTGTTCTTCCGCCAGGCGGTGGGTCGCTTCGTGCGCTGGCAGTCCGGTCGCGGCGGCCAGAAGGCCTACGTCTACGTGCCCGACGACCCTCGGCTCCGGGCCCACGCCTTCCAGATCGCCGAGGCCCGCCGCCACGTGCTGCGGCCGCCCACCCAGGACGACGACGGCGACGAGTTCTCCAACGACGGTGGACTCGAGGCCCAGATGAGCGCCGAGCAGGCCGACTGGGAGCAGCTGTCGCTGTTCTCGGTCGTGTCGTCCACGGCGACCGGGATCAGCGTCCACGCCGTCACCGAACACGGGGTGTTCCACTTCGACGACGAACCCGACGTGCCCGAGCCGGCTTTCGCCGAGGACCCCACGCTGGCGATCGAGTTACCCGAGATCCCGACCGAGGCGGGGATGGTGGCATGGAGCAGTCTGAGCGTTGCCGAGCAGAAGGACGACCTGCGCACCCGCAACGCCGACGTGGCCAAACGGCTGGTCGACATCACCGGGTGGAACCACGCCCGCGTGCAGGGCGAGATGAACCGGTTGGCGGGCGTGTCGTCGGTGGCCGCCGCCACGATCGATCAGCTCGAACGTCGCCTGCGGTACTCCGAGAGCTGGTTGCGGCGGCTGCGTCGCAGTTGAGCCGAGCTGGGCCGAGCTGGACAGAGTTTCACGAAAAGTGGCCACATCGCCACCTAGAGTTGACTTTCTCTTGACTGGACTTATCCGGGCGTTATCGCCAAGGTGAACGAGCCCGGAACACTTCGGGCGAACACCCTGAACATCCACCCACCCACAGGAGCGGACATGATCGGCAAGATCCCGCATTTCTCGGTCCTCACGCGCGTCGTGGCGGCATTCGCCGCCGTCTACGCCGTGGCGGCACCGCGGAAGTGGTGAACAACAACAATGGAAGGAAACACCATGACCCTGCGAGCCAAACTCCTCGCGTTCAACACCATCGCTGCCGTCGGCGCCTTCGTGGCGACCACCGGCGCACCCTGGAAGTGGTGAGCGACCGCTCACCGGAATCGATTCTGGCCGTGTCGGAACGGACCACCTCCGACACGGCCTGACTCGTTCACAGGCATCAACGACCAGTCATCAACGACCAGCCATCAACGACCAGCCATCAACGACCAGCCATCCACGACCAGCCATCCACGACCGTGACCGCCGCACCAACCACACGCCTCACCGCACTGAACGTCTACGTGACGTCGGTCGTGGTCGGCGCGGCCGCGATCCTGGTGCCGGCGGTGCTCGACGCCGACCGGCGCTCGCTGGTGGGTGCCGATTCGGTCGCCAGCATCGTCTTCGCACTGTTGCTGATCGTCGGTGAGGCGAGGCCCCTCAAGTGGCTGCGACTCAACGACGGCGGCGAACTGACCGCCTCATGGGCGTTCGCGCTGGCAATCCTCCTACTCGGCGCCCCGACCGGGGCGCTGGTGGCGATGGCCACTGCCAGCCTGATCGGCGACGCGGTCCATCACAAACCGCTCCAGCGCACCGCGTTCAACGCTGCCCAAATCACGATCTCGCTCGGGGCCGCGGCGGCGATCCTGCACTACACCGGTCAACTCCGGCAGCTCAGCAGCGGCGGCGTGCTCGGGCCTGCATGGTTCGCCGCCGCGCTCGCCGCGGCCGCAGCACTGTTCATCGTCAACGCCTCGCTGACCTGCATCGCGCTCGGCGCTCCACGAGGGCACCAGCGTGCTCGGCATGATGCGGCGTGGCCTGCCGCTGAATGTGTCCACCGACGGCGCGCTGGTGGCGCTGTCCCCGATCTTCACCGTCGTCGCCCAGCGCAGTCTGCTGCTGCTGCCGCTCCTCGTGGTGACCGCCGGGTTCGTGTACCGCAGCACCCGCACCGCGCTCGACCACGAGCACGAAGCCAACCACGACGTGCTGACCACGCTGCTCAACCGTCGCGCCTTCATGCAGCGCGTCAGCGACGAACTTGTCGACCGTGCGCCGACCCGGTACTGCGGGCTCATCCTGATCGACCTCGACGACTTCAAGCAGATCAACGACCGCCTCGGCCACGCCGTCGGGGACCGCGTGCTCCAAGAGGTGGGACGCCGGCTCGGGAGCCGTTCGGGCGAGATCGCTGCCCGGCTGGGCGGCGATGAGTTTGCCGTACTGTTCACCCAGGTCGCTTCCCCGCTCGTCGCCCAACGCAAGGCCGACGCCTTGCTCGCTGCGCTGAGCGAACCGTTCGGCGATCTCGGCTTCCCGCTCGCCATCAGCGCCAGCGTGGGCGTCTCCGTCTGGCCGCACGACGGCGACGACGCCGACCAACTGCTGCAATCGGCCGATCTGGCGATGTATTCGGCCAAGCGGACCGGCAATAGCACGCACCTCTACCAGCACGTCCAGGGATCCCGAGAGGTCGGCCGCGTCACGTTGCTGGGGGATCTCCAAGCGGCGCTCACCAACCACGAGTTGGTGCTCTGGTACCAGCCACAGATGCAGCTCGCCACGGCGACGATCTCGGGGTTCGAGGCCTTGATCCGGTGGAATCATCCACGCCATGGGATGGTGCCGCCTGACCAGTTCATGCCGCTCGCCGAGCACACCGACCTGATGGGGCCGATCACCCGGTTCGTCGTCGACCGCGCTGCTGGCGATCTGGCCGAATGGCTGCGGAACGATCCCACGTTGCGGGTCGCAGTCAACGTCTCGGCCCAGAATCTGCACGATCTCGACTTCCCCAAGTTCGTGAGCGAGACGTTGCAGCGGCACGCCGTGCCCGAGGACCAATTCGAGATCGAGATCACCGAGAACGCGGTGCTCGCCCACCCCGAACGCGCCCACGTCGTACTCGACGCCCTCACGCGTTCGGGCGTCCGCGTGTCGATCGACGATTTCGGGACCGGGTACTCGTCGCTCGCCAACCTTCGATCGTTGCCGGTGACGGCGATCAAGGTCGACCGGTCGTTCGTGACCGACATGATGACCGACGCCGACGATCGGATCGTCGTCCGCAGTGTGATCGACCTGGGCTGCAGCCTCGGTCTGATCGTGATCGCCGAGGGCGTCGAGACCGACGAGTGTCTCGTGGAGCTCGAGCGGATGGGCTGCCACGCCGCCCAGGGATGGGCAATCGCACGCCCGATGCCGGCCGCCGAGGTGCCCACCTGGCTCGCCGCAGGATGCCACCGTGCAACGTCGCCGATCGCTGCACTGGGCACCGAGCAGGCTGCGATTCCCCGGATCGGTCTCGCATCGTGATCCTGCTGGTCGCGTTCGCCGTGGTCGTCGCCACCGTGCCGCTGTTCGGGGGGCGTATCGGCCGGCTGGTCGAGATCCCGATCCGGCACTCGTGGATGGTGTTGCTGGCATGTGCCGTGCAGACCGTGCTGATCAGCGTGGTGGCCGGCGTGGGCGAGCGGATCGGCAACGCCGTCCACCTCGCGACCTACGCGCTGGCGGGTCTGTTCATGGTCGTCAACCATCGACTCCCCGGGGTCAAGCTGCTCACGCTCGGCGGTGCCTCGAACTTGGTCGCGATCGTCGCCAACGGCGGCGTGATGCCGGCTTCGGCCTGGGCCACGAGGGTCGCCGGGATGTCGGCCGAGGCCGGACAGTTCGCCAACTCCCGCTTGGTCGAGCACCCCCGTCTGTTGCTGTTCGGCGACGTCATGGCAGTACCGAGCAGCCTGCCGCTTTCGAACGTGTTCAGCATCGGCGACGTGATCCTGGTGGCCGGGGCGTTCGTGTTGCTCCACCAGGCGTCCGGATCGAGCGCACTGCGGCAACGTGCATCGAACGCGGGCGAACGCACCAGCATCACGATCCCGGCCTGACTGCGTCGTTTCGCCAGCCCGGTCACCGGCACGTGCGCGTAGGCTGGGCACATGCCTGCGGCCGGCGAACACCATCCCGCCTTCGAGGAGTACTGCGAGTGCATCTTCGAACTGGCCGAGGACGACCTCTCGGTGATCCAGGCGCGGATCGCCGAACGCCTGCAGGTCAGCCGACCGGCGGTGAGCGAGATGATCCGCAAGATGGAAGCCGAGGGCTTGCTCACCACCGAGTCCGGGATCACCCTGACCGCTCGCGGTGTCGAGTTGGCGCAGCAGATCGTTCGCCGCCACCGCCTGGCGGAGCGCTTCCTCACCGATGTCCTGCATCTGTCGTGGGCCGAGGCCCACCACGAGGCCGGCAAGTGGGAGCACGTCATCAGCGGCAGCGTCGAAGAAGCCATGAACCGTCTGCTCGGCGAGCCGACCACGTGCCCCCACGGCAACCCGATCCCCGGCTCCGACTACGTCGAGCCCGACCTCAACTCGCTGTCGAATCATCCGGTCGGTGCCCCGTTCACGGTCCGCCGGATCCCCGAGGAACTGGAGTTCACGCCGGGCCTGCTGGAGTTCCTCGAAGAGTCGTCACTGCGACCGGGATGCTCCGGCGTGGTCACCGGAGCCGGGCCCGACGGCACGCTCACGATCGAGATCGACGGGCGCCACGTGGGCGTCGGCGCGTTCGCCAGCGATCGGATCATGGTGACCCGGTGAATTCACTTCGCACCGGGGCCGCCGCCCTGGCGGCGGCGCTCACGCTGGGCGCCTGCGGTTCCACCTACTACGACAGCTCGGTCACCGTGCCGATCACAGGCGCGACCACCACGACCACGCTCGCGCCGATCGCCGACGACACACCGCTGCCCGTGTTGCTGTCCACCATGTCAGACCTCATGCAACACCTCGACGAACAGATCGTCGACGGCGCCGACAACGCCGACGCTCTGGCACGCATCGAGGAGGTCTGGCGCATCGCCGACCGAGCGATCCGGGCCGACAACCCGGACGACGTGACGGCGTTCCTGCAGGTCATGGAGCTGGCCAGGACCGGCGTCCAGAAGCGACGCCCGGCCGACGCCAGCAAGGGCTACCGGTTGTTGGTCACGGCGATCGACTCGCTCGATCTCGACACCGCCGGCGAGTGATCCCGGGTGACGCGACAGTTCCGGCTGGGGCGGGCCACGTGGTCGTCGATCGATTCGGCCTTGTCGAGCGGACTGCGGCACCTGCTGGTGATCCCGGTCGGGTCGTGTGAGCAACACGGCCCGCACCTGCCGCTCGACACCGACACCGTGATCGCCGAGGCGCTCGCCTGCCGGCTCGCCTCCCGGCGCGACGACTGCCATATCGGGCCGGCGCTCACGATCACCGCCAGCGGCGAACACCAGGGTTTCCCGGGCACGCTCTCGATCGGCAACGAGGTGATGACGTCGGTGCTGGTCGAACTCGTGCGTTCCGCCGACTGGGCCGACGGCGTGGTGTTCGTCAACGGCCACGGAGGCAACCTGACGGCGATGCGTGCCGCCCAGGATCAGCTCGCCGCCGAGCAGCGCCACCCGCTGGTCTGGTGGCCGCACGTGCTGGACGCAGACCGTTCCGACCTGCACGCCGGCTCCGTGGAGACCTCGTTGATGTTGCACCTCGCCCCCGACACCGTCGACCTGACGCGGATCGCGGCCGGGGCGATCGCCACCGTCGACGAGATCGTGCGACACGGTGTGGCGGGTGTCAGCCCGACCGGGGTGTTGGGCGACCCCACGAAGGCCGACGCCAGCGCCGGGGAGCGCCTGATGGCGCGCCTCGTGGAACAGCTGCTGGCGGCCGTGACGGCGCGATTCGGCACATGAGCCGGTTTCGGTTCGACTCCAGCGTGCAACGCCATGGCGGCGTGCTGATCGGCGGGTCTCCCCTGCGGCTGTTCCGGCTCACACCCGCCGGCAGCGCTGTGGTCGATCGGATCGCAACCGGCGAACCGCTCGTCGGGGCCGCCTCCGACACGCTGCTCGCCAAGCTGCTCGACGCCGGGGTCGTCCACCCCGAACTGGACGGCGACGCTCACGTCTACTCGGCGGTGGACGTCACCGTCGTGACGCCCACGCTCGGGCCGCCACGACACGTCGCGGCGGGCGCCATCCTGGTCGACGACGGATCGTCGCCACCGGTGCCGGGTGCGACGATCCGGCTCGATCACAACCAGGGTCCGGCCACCGCCCGCAATGCCGGACTGGCGGCGGTCACCACGCCGCTGGTCGCCTTCGTCGACGCCGACGTGGCACTGCCCGACGGTTGGCTCGAGCCGCTGGTGGCACACTTCGACGACCCGCAGGTGGCGGTCGTGGCGCCGCGTGTGCGCACGTCGGACGACGGCTCGCCGGTCGCCCGCTACGAGCGCACCGCCAGCCCGCTCGACCTCGGCCCCGAGCCGGCCCGGGTACGACCTGGCACGCGGGTCGGCTACCTGCCGGCCGCCGTGCTGGTGTGCCGCGTGGCGGCGCTCGAGGCGGTCGGGTCGTTCGACACCACGCTGCGGTTCGGGGAGGACGTCGACCTGGTGTGGCGCCTCGACGGATCCGGCTGGCGCTGCCGCTACGAGCCGGCGGTGGAGGTGCTGCACGACCCACGGCCGTCGTGGCGGGCGTGGTGGCACCAACGCGTCGGGTATGGGTCGTCGGCCGGGCCGTTGGCGCGCCGCCACCCCGGTGCGTTGGCTCCCTTGCGGATGAGTGGCTGGAGCATCGGCGCCTGGCTGCTCGGCGTGATCGGACGACCGGTGATCGGTGCCGCGGTGGGAGCGGGTTCGGCGGCGGCGTTGGTGCGCAAGCTCCCCGACGTGCCCCCCGCACAGGCGTTTCGTCTCGCCTGGCTGGGCAACCTGCACGCTGGCGACCAGATCGCGGCCGCCATCCGACGCTGCTGGTGGCCGATCCTCGCCGTCCTGGCGTGGCGATCGAAGACCGCCAGGCGCGCCCTGGCGGGGGCGGTGATCGCCGCTCGGTCCCCGATCCGGATCGTCGACGACGTGGCCTACTCGGTCGGTGTGTGGAAGGGGATGTGGGCGGCGCGCACGCTCGATCCGATCGTGCCCCAGTTCACGTCCTGGCCGGGCAAACAGCGCTGACACGGCTACGTTGCTGGCCGTGACGGTGCGGTTGACAGTGCAGCGCGAGCGGTGGTGGGCGCACGTCACCGACGTCGCCGAGAACGCACCGGGGCTGGTTCCGGTGGTGAAGGGCAACGGTTACGGGTTCGGGCGCGCCACGCTGGCCACGATGGCAGCGCGACTCGGGCCGCTGATGGCCGTCGGCACCGTGCACGAGGTCGACGCCGTCCCGGCAGGGGCAACGGCGATCGTGCTCACGCCTACGTTGCGGCCACCCACGTCGCCCGACGTCGTGCTCACCGTCGGCAGCCAGCGCCACATCGATGCGCTGGGTTCATGGGGTGGGCGTGTGATCGTCAAGCTCGAATCCAGCATGCATCGCTTCGGCGGCGGCATCGAACTGGTCGAGCGGGCGCAATGGGCCGGGCTGCGCACGGTCGGTGTGGCCATCCATCCGCCGCTGTCGGGGGGCGAGGAGCAGCACCTCGCCGACGTGCTGCGTTGGCTGCCGGAGATCGACCCGAGCCTGGACGTGTGGGTCAGCCACCTCTCACCCAGCACCTTCGAGTCGCTCCCCGAGTCGCACCGGTACAAGATCCGGATCGGCACCTATCTCTGGCACGGCGATCGCGCCGCACTCAAGCTGGAAGCCGACGTGCTCGACGTGCGGCCGGTCAAAGCGGGCGTCGTGGTCGGGTACCGGCAGCAACCCGTGGACGGCGAGGGCACGATCCTGGTCGTCGGTGCGGGCAGCGCCAACGGGGTCGCTGTCAACGTGGTCGACGACCCCGACCACGGCGTGCGCCAGCTCAGCCCGTTTCACTTCGCCGAACGTCCCGTAGCACTGATCGAGCCGCCCCACATGCATGTGTCGATGCTGTTCCTGCCCGGTGGCTACCGGTGTCCGCGGGTCGGCGACTGGGTCGACGTGCAGCGGCCGCTGACCACCACGACGGTCGACGAACTGCGCTGGATCTGACAGCGATGGAGCCGAGCCAGCGCCGACCGGGCCCCGACGTGGTCAGGGCGCTGGCGATGATCGGCGTGGTCACCATGAACTTCCACGGCTACCTCGTGCTGCAAGGTGGTCGCCAGTTCGGAGCCGGGTCGTCACGTTGGGTGTACGACCTGTTCGACCCCTGGACGGGTCCGCTCTCGACCCGGTTCGCAGCCACCTTCGTGCTGACCGCCGGCGTCGGCGTCACGTTGCTCACGCGGTCGTCGATCGGCGACGCACGGCGCACCACGGCGGTGCGGTGGCGTCTGTTCCGCCGGGGCGCCGTGCTGTACGTGTTCGGGCTCTGGTTCGAACACCTCTGGAACGGCACGATCCTGCCGTTCTACGGGGCGATGTTCATGCTGGCGGCACTGTTGTTCACGCTGCGCAGCCGGTGGGTCCTGGCGGTCGGTGCCGCCGCCGCCGCATTCGGATGGGGGATCCGCTGGTGGATCGACGAGCGCACCCTGGACGGCCACGACAGCGGCTGGCTGAGCAACCCGCCGGCATGGTCGCCCCAGAAGTTCGTGTTCGACGTGTTCGTGAACGGCACCCATCCGCTGCTGCCCTGGTTGGCGTTCTTCTGCACCGGCATCGTGATCGGTCGCCTGCTCGCCACGAGCTGGTGGCGGACCGCCGCGATCGGCGCCGGATTCGTGTCGTATGCGATCGCCACGATCGTGTCGGCGACGGCCACGGGCGACCGGTCGCGAGTGGTCCTGAGCGACGACCCCTTCGAACGTGGGTTGGTGTACACCGCCAGCGCGCTCGGAACGGCACTGATCGCATTCGGCGCGATCACGTGGATCGCCGACCGCTTCCGTGAGGTGCGGGTCGTGGACTGGCTCCGACGCGCCGGCCAGATGTCGCTCACGATCTACGTCGTGCACGCGCTGGTGTTCGAGGTCGTGGTCAACCAGTTCGATCTGGTCCAGCCGGGCGGCATCACCACGTCACTGACGTTCGCCTGGACGTTCTGGGTCGTGGCGATCCTCGCCGCAGGTGCCTACCAGCAGCGATTCGGGCGCGGTCCGTTCGAGCAGGCGTACCGGGCGATCACCCGCTGACGCAGATCGTGACGGCGGCGAGCGTCAGAGGACTTCGCTGAAGGTGGTGCAGCGCTGCGGGTCACCGGTCTGGAACCCACGCTGGAACCATTCGACGCGTTGTGCCGACGAACCGTGGGTCCACGACTCGGGATCGACTCGACCCTGGGTCTTCTGCTGGATCCGGTCGTCGCCCACGGCCGCGGCGGCATTGAGCGCCTCCTCGACTTCCTTCGGGTCGTCGAACAGCTGACGGTCGCCGGCATCGCGTGCCCAGGCACCTGCCAGGCAGTCGGCCTGGAGCTCGAGCGCCACCGAGTACTGGTTGGCCCGGCTCGGGTCGGACTGCTGGGCCTGGCGCATCTGCTCGTTGATCCCGAGCACGTTCTGCACGTGGTGGCCGTACTCGTGCGCCACGATGTACTGGGCGGCCAGGTCGCCGGTGGCTCCGAAGTTGTTCTGGAGCACCTGCAGGAATTCGAGGTCGAAGTAGACCTTGCCGTCGAGCGGGCAGTAGAACGGGCCGGTCTGGGCAGTTGCCTGGCCGCACCCGGTGTTGGTGAACTCCGAGAAGAAGACCGTCGGCGCCTCCTGGTACTGCACGTCGAACGAGATCGGGAGCTGTTCGGTCCAGTACACGGCGACGTCGTTGACGGCGCCACAGATCGTCTGCTCCAGGTCGGTGCTGCAGCTCTCGGCCCCTGCCTGTGTAGCGGCGTCGCCTTGCTGGGCAGCCGACGAGGTGCCACCCAGGCCCCCGCCCATCAGCTTGGGCAGGATGAACACCGCCGCCAGCACGAGCAGCGCCATCATGCCGCCGCCGCCCTTGAGCAACCCGCCGAGACCACCGGGGATCGGCAGGCCGCCGCCGCCACCACCGCTGCCACCGCCGAGCCCGCCTCGCAGGAGGTCGCCGAGGCCCCCGCCGCCACCACTGCTCTGGCCGCGTCGGTCCTCGATCCGGCTGGCGTCACGCGAACGAATCTTCGTCATGGCGACAGTCTCTCAGATTCGTGCCGAGAGCCGCGACACGCCACGTCGACACACTGGGATGCGATTCAGGCGGCGACTCGTGCCCGGCGCAACCCGCGGATCGCCACCGCGCCGGCTCCGACCAGTGGTCCACGATCCCCGAGCCGGGCGGGCGTCACGCGCGCCGCCGGACCCTGGCCGACCCGCGCGGTGGCGTCGATCTCCTCCTGGGCGGCGTTGAAGAACGTGGCGGCGAAACCGAGCGCCACGTGGCCGCCCACGACCACCAGATCGAGATCGAGCGTGGTGCACACGATCGAGGCGGCGCGTCCCACGAGCATGCCCGACCGTCGCATCAGGTCATAGGTGGGCTCGGTGACGGAGCGTCCCGTGATCGTCTCGATCGCCATCCCCGACACCTCGGCGTCGAGGCATCCGCGCGCTCCGCACCAGCACCGGCGACCACCCGGCTCCACCGTGACGTGCCCGATCTGTCCGGCCATCCCGGACGCCCCGTCCACCAGTTCGCCGTCGAGGACCAGCCCGCCACCCACATTGGCCGACACGTTGATCGTGCAGAAGCTGCCCGCACCGCGGGCTGCGCCGAGCCAGCCCTCGGCGAGCGTGAGCGCCTTGGCGTCGAGATCGCCGTAGACCGGCAGGCTGGTCAGGTCGCGCAGGTGCTTGCGCAACTCGAATCGCCGCCACGACGGGACGCTCACGGGCGACACGGTCTCGCAGTTGCGTTCGATCGGGCCCGGACAACCCACGCCGATCGCTCGGACGCGGACGTCGTGCTGGTCGCGAGCCTGCTCGAGTTGTTCGTTGACGATCCGGGCCAGCCCGGCGAAGTGGGACTGGGGACCGACGTCGTGTTCGACGTCGGCGATCGACCGATCGAGCAGGTCGCCCCGGAACGTCACCAGGCCGGCCGTGAAGCGACGGGCACCGATGTCGATCGCCAGCACCACGTCGCGACGGGGTTCACGATCGGCTTCGTGTCGCTCGTCGCCGCGGGTCATGCGCCGCGAACGTTACCGGTGGTGTCAACCCGACCGCGACGACGACCGATAGGTTGGTGCGGCACGTCGACCTGGTGCGTGCCACCACTTCGTGATGCCGAGCCGTCTCCGTTCGAGTGCCACCGCTGTCGCGGTGGCCACGCTGCTGGGTGTTGTCGCGCCCGGCCTGGCCGCTGCGTCGACCGTTCCCGACACGCCGACGTCGGCGCCCGACACCACCACGACCACCACCACGACCACCACGACGACCACCACGACGACCACCGCGCCGACGACCATCACGAGTTCGACCACGACCACCGCCGCGCCGACCCCGACCGACGCCCCCGCCACCGCTCCACCCGACACCGTCGCCTGCGCTCCGGTCACCACGACCACGACCACGACGACCCTGCCGCTGCCCACCACGTCGACCACCACCACGACGACCACGACGACGCTGGCGCCCGGCGAAACGACCACGACCACGACCACCACGCAGCCCCCGCCACCGTGCCCGACCACGTCGACCACCGCCCCGCCGCCTCCCCCCGAGACCGTGCCGGACGAGACGTTGCCGCCGGGACCGCAGCTCGGGATCACGGTGCCCAAGCGCGTCGCCGACATCCTGCTCACGATCCGCATGGTGGAGTCGGGCAACAACTACACGATCCCCAAGAATCGCGGGGGCGCGTCGGGCGCGTATCAATACATCGACTCGACCTGGAACAGGTACGCCGGGTACCCGAGCGCCTACCTCGCCCCACCGGCGATCCAGGACGAGCGGGCGTTGGCCGACGTCAACTCGATCCTGTGGACCTGGAAGGGCGACGTCTCGATGGTGCCGGTGATCTGGTACTACCCGAAGGCGTCGCGCGAACCGGCGCTGATGGACCTCGTGCCCGTCCCACAGGCCGGCAACCGGCTCACGGTCCGCGAGTACCAACGGCGCTGGCTCGACACGTTGGCGTTCGTGACCGGCTCGAACCTCGGGGCCGTGCCCCTGCTCCCTCCCGAGCTGCGGTTCCTCTCGGGCATCCCGCCCGAGGTGCCGCGCGCCGAGGGCGCGCTGCTGATCGTCGGGTTCCCGGTGCTCGGCAAGTCGCTGCTGGCACCGCCGAGGCCGTGCACCGCGCTCGAGTGCGACACCGGCTCCGAGGCGGTCGTCTACGGCCACAAACTGCAGCCGATCCTGGCCGTCGCCGACGGGATCGTCACCGCCGTCGAACCGGGTGACCCGGTGTCGGGAGCGGTCACGGTCACGATCAGCGACCCGGCCGGGCGCACCTACAAGTACTCCGGCTTCAACGACGACTCGCCGAGCAGCGACGACGGTGCTGCACCGTCATGGCTGCGGCTCTCGTCGCTGGCGGTCGTCGGCGGCGTGGTCCGCGCCGGGCAGATCATCGGCTACATGGGCGACAGCGACCCGATGCCGGCCAATGAACACCGCGGGGTGGGCGCCGACGACGCGATCTGGCCGCATCTCCGCCTGGCGATCCATGATGCCGACGGCGTGCAGCTCGACGCCGATGCGCTCGTGCAACTGGCGCAGCGGCGAGAGGCGTGTCATGTGGGCATCGGCCCCTGGTCGGTGCCGTTGACGGAGCCCACCAAGCCCGCCGCCCCGACCGCGTCGGCCTTCCCACCCGCCGACCCCGACGATGTCGTGATCAAGGACATCGACGGCTCGTTGACCCTCCACGTCGACGGCCGTGTCACGGCAACCGGCACCTCAGCGCTGATCGTGCCGCCCGAGGCCTGCGTGTGGGCGCCACCGCAGACGTTCGGTCCGGCGGCATCGGGCGGCCAGCCGGGTCTCGCCTGGGCGGTCCCCGTCGAGGTCTCACCCAGCGCCTGGGTGTCGGCCGTGATCCCCGCTGACTCGCTGGTCGCCCCGGCGATGCTGTTGCGCTGACGAGCCCGAGCGCTCATCAATCGACGCGTCGGGCGTCCTCGACCAGGTTGATCTGGTACAGAACCTCGTCGAGCGCGTCGGCGGCGGTGATCGCACCGAAGCGTTGCGGTGTCTCCGGCGTGCAGCAGCTCGGGACCGGTGACAGCACGGTCCACGGCCGCGGATGGCAGAACTGGACCACGCTGTAGCGCTCGCCCTCGTAACCGGGGCTGGCCACCACGCGATGCCACCCGATCGGGATCCGCCCGTTGGTGAGGCGTTCCAACATGATCCCGGTGTTGATGATCACCATCCCGCCGGGAGCGACGGCGTCGACCCACGCGCCGTCGACCATCACCTGCAGCCCGGGCGCCGTGGCACGCGGCAATGCGGTGATCAGGTTGATGTCACCGTGCGCACCCGCCCACACGTGCCCGGCGTCGGCGACCTCGGCCATCGGTGGGTAGCGGATGGCCCGGGTGAGGGTGGGCCCATCGGCCACCATGTCGTCGAAGAACGTCTCGTGGCATCCGATCCCCTCGGCGATCACGCGCAGGAAGCGTCGCTGCAGGTCGGCGATCGCGTCGTGGAAGCGGTACAGCACCTCGGTGATCCCGGGCACCGCCGACTCGGGCACGACCTGGTCCGGGTAGGCGGTGGCGAACTTGCGTTTGAGCGGATGGCCGGGAGCGATCGGCGACGCCCAGTTCAGCATCTCCTTCCAGTCCGGCTTGTCGCTCGATGCGGCGGTCTCGACCAGCAGACCCGTGTATCCGGTCTGGCCGTGGGCACCCGGCACGGTGAACTGCTGCTTGACCTCGGGCGCCAGCGAGAAGAACTCGCGTAACATCCCGTAGGCGGTGTCGAGCAAGTCCTCCGACAGGTCGTGGTGGGTGTAGACGAACCCCGTCTCGAGGCTGCGCGTGACACCGTCGACCACGGCTCGCCGGCGCGGTCCGGTGGTCTGCTCGAACACCAACAGATCGACGTCGAGGATCTCGCTCATGACGCCGACGCTAGCCCGGACCATTCGTCCGGGAACCTCGTCCCCGTCACGCGCCGGACGACCCGTTCATGTGTGCACGGTCGATTCGCTGGTGGACATGCGAATCGAGCAGTCGGCTGAACGAGCCCGGCGCGGGACGAGCCGTTCATGTGTGCACGGTCGAATTCGCTGGTGGACGTGCGAATCGAGCAGTCGGCTGAACGATCACGGCTGAACGATCATCACGGCCGTTCATGTGTTCACGGTCGAACTCGCTGGTGGACGTGCGGGACGAGCGGTCGGCTGAACGATCACGGTCGATTCGCTGGTGGACGTGCGCATCGAGCAGTCGGCTGAACGATCACGGCTGAACGATCATCACGGCCGTTCACGTGTTCACGGTCGAACTCGCTGGTGGACGTGCGGGACGAGCGGTCGGCTGAACGATCACGGTCGAATTCGCTGGTGGACGTGTGCATCGAGCAGTCGGCTGAACGATCAGGGCTGAACGATCATCACGGCCGTTCATGTGTTCACGGTCGAGTTCGCTGGTGGACGTGCGCATCGAGCAGTCGGCTGACCGATCGCGGCTGAACGATCACGGCTGAACGATCACAGCTCGTGGTTGGTCGCCTGGGGTGGCACGCCGTCGGCGGCGAACACGGCGGGGATTCCGCCGGTGTGGATGAAGATCACGTCGCTGCCGGCAGGCCAGCGGCCTGCCTCGGCGTTGCCGACCAGACCGGCGAAGCCCTTGCCGGTGTACACCCGGTCGAGCACCCAACCACCGTGCCGGGCCGCCCACCCGATGGCGGCGTCGCCGGCCGCCGTGGGCACCGCGTAGTCCTCACCGATCCAGCTCGGGTCGAGGTGCACGTCGCCCGTCTGGACAAGTGCAGGCGATCCACCGATCAACTCGATCGCGTCACCGGCCATCTGAACGATGTCGGGCATGCCGATGTTGACCCCCTTGGCGACGCCGATCGCCAACACGTCGGGAACGGCATGGCCCTCGGCGCGCCAGAGGGCGCGTCCGGCGACCAGGCCGGCGTGCGTGCCACCGCTCGACGAGGTGTGCACGATCGCCGCCGGCGTGATGCCCGCCTGGCGGCACTGATCCATGATCTCCACGAACGCCGCTGCGTAGCCGACCGCACCGACGGGGGTCGAGCCGCCGATCGGGATCGCGTACGGCGCTGCTCCCCCTGCTGCAAGTTCGTCGGTCAACGCCTCGCGAGCGATCTCGAGTTCTCCCCAGTGGCTCTCGTGCGCGCCGGTGTAGTGCATCTGCGCCCCGAACAGTCCCGAGAGCAGCTGGTTGCCCGTGCGGTGGACAGGCCGATCACCCGACAGCACCAGGTGCGTCTCCAGCCCGAGCACGGCACCGGCGGCGGCCGTCATGCGGCAGTGGTTGGACTGTGCCGCCCCGACGGTGACCAGCGAGCGGGCGCCCTCGGCGACGGCTGCCCCGCACAAGAACTCCAGCTTGCGGACCTTGTTGCCGCCCATGCCGAGACCGGTCAGATCGTCGCGTTTGACCCACAACCGCACGCCGCCCGAAAGTTCGGGCCCACGTTCGAGTGCGGTCGGCAAGGTCGCCAGGCGGGCGCGTGGGAGGTGACCGAACACGGATGGCATGCTAGGCGGCGACCCGCTCTCGGACTGGGCGGCCCCACACCTGCCTCGCACACATGCCTTCCACCGACTGGAATCCGATCCTCCGCGACGAGTTCGCCAAGCCGTACTGGCCCGAGCTGCGTGCCTTCGTCGCAACCGAACGGGCGCGTGCCACCGTGTACCCGGCGCCCGACGAGGAGTTCGCCGCCCTGCACCTCACGCCGTACGCCGATGCCCGCGTCCTGATCCTCGGCCAGGATCCGTACCACGGGCCCGGGCAGGCCCACGGATTGTGCTTCTCGGTGCGTCATGGCGTGGCGATCCCACCGTCGCTGCTCAACATCCACAAGGAGATGGAATCCGATCTCGGTCTGCCGCGACCGACCCACGGCAACCTCGAAGCGTGGGCGCGCGGTGGCGTGCTGTTGCTGAACGCCACGCTCACCGTGCGCGCCGGGCAGGCCGGGTCGCACCAGGGCAAGGGATGGGAGACGTTCAGCGACCGCGTGATCGCCGCGTTGTCGGCCAAGCCCGAGCACGTCGTGTTCATCCTGTGGGGCAGCTTCGCCCGCAAGAAGAAGGTGTTGATCGACACCGCCCGGCATACTGTGATCGAATCGCCGCACCCGTCTCCGCTCTCCGCACACAACGGCTTCTTCGGGACACGTCCGTTCAGCCGGGCCAACGCCGCCCTGATCGCGCACGGCCAGGAGCCGATCGACTGGAGGCTGGCTGATGGCGTGGCCTGATCACCCCAAGCTGGCCGGGATCCGGCGTCGTTGGCGCGCCGCCGACCTGGTCCTCGAGACGCTCGACGGTTACTCGCGCCACCGCACGGGACGCAACGCCTCGCTCTTGGCCTACATGGGGATGCTCACCGTGTTCCCGATGCTGCTGGCCGCCACCACCGTGCTCGGCCTGGTGCTCAAGGGGCACCCCGATCTGCAGGCCAAGATCATCGACTCGGCGCTCAGCAAGATCCCGATCGTGGGCGAGGCGGTCGCACAGAAGGAGCCGTCCGGCGACGTCGCCACGCCGTCGGCGAGCACGCTGCCCGACAACTGGTGGGCGTTGGTCATCGGTCTTGCCGGCGCGATCTGGGGTTCGTTGCGGGCGTTCGTGGCGATGCAGACGGCGCTCGACGACATCTGGGAGATCCAGGCCGGCCGCGACAACTACTTCCTGCAGCGCCTCCGGGCGATCGTCGGGATCGGGGTGATCGCCGTCGGGCAGATCGGTTCGGTCGTCCTGGCGGCGATCGTCAGCCAAGCCGGCCTGCCGCGAACCGGGCAGTTCCTGATCACCGCCGGCGGGCTGGCGCTCAACATCGCGATCGTGGCACTGATGTACCGGTACCTGACGTCACGGGAGACGACCTGGCGGTTGGTGTGGCCGGGCGCAGCGTTCACCGGCGTGCTGTTCACCGCCCTGCAGCTGCTCGGTGCCAACATCATGTCGCGCGAGGTCGCCAACGCCGGCAAGGTGTACGGGGCGTTCGCCGGCATCATCGCCCTCGCCGCCTGGATCTCGTTCCATGGTTTGATCGCCCTGCTCGGCGCCGAACTGAATGCCGCCGTCGAGCGACGCAGGAACCGGGTCGGGCCGTTGGCCGGCGGCGAAGCGGCAGCGGCCATCAAGGTCAGCGGCGCAGGCCACCCGGTCGACCCCGACCGGGTCGCCGCTTCGTGAATGCGGCGTGAACGTCGCCCGTCGGGCTTTGACCGCTTCGCGCCCGTTGCGATACTCGTCGGATGTCATCGGAACCGCTGAACGAGCGCCCCGACGGATCCTCGCCGATCGCGTCGGTCAATCAACGTCTGATCCGGCCGCTCACCGACTTCCTGCACGAGGAAGCCGGAGCCGGTGTCCTGTTGGTCGTCGCCGCCGTGGCGGCGATGGTGTGGGCCAACTCGCCGTGGTCCGACACCTACGTCGATCTCTGGAACACCGAGGCGCTGCTCCGGGTCGGCGACCATGTGCTCGACTTCACCCTGCGGGAGTGGATCAACGACGTGGCGATGGTGCTGTTCTTCTTCGTCGCCGGGCTCGAGATCAAACGCGAACTGACCCAGGGCGAGCTGCGCGACCCGCGCCAGGCGGCGTTGCCGATCATCGGTGCTGCGGGCGGCATGATCGTGCCGGCGTTGATCTTCGCCGCCCTCAACGCAGGCCACGACGGGTCAAAGGGTTGGGGTATCCCGATGGCCACCGACATCGCGATCGTCACCGGTGTGATGGCGATGCTCGGCAACCGCGCACCGAGCTGGCTCAAGCTGTTCCTGCTGGCCTTGGCGATCGTCGACGACATCGGTGCGATCCTCGTGATCGCCGTCTTCTACTCCGACGGCGTGTCGCTCACCTGGCTGGCGGTGGCGGTCGGTTCGGTCGTCGTGGCCTACTTCGTCCGCGGCAGCGTTGACCAGGTCGGTGTGTACCTGTTGCTCGGCGTGCTGTGCTGGTTCGGTCTGCACCAGGCGCACGTGCACCCCACGCTGGCAGGCGTGGCGTTCGGGATGCTGGCTCCGGTCACACCGCGCCGCAACGACCAGTTGGTCGATGCCGACGAGCTGGCACTCGAACCGAGCGCACACAACGCCGCCCGGGTCGCCCGTCAAGCCCAGGAGAGCGTGTCGGTGGTCGAGTGGCTGGAACACCGGCTCCACCCGTGGTCGGCGTTCGCCGTGGTGCCGCTGTTCGCGATCGCCAATGCAGGCATCCACATCCCCGCCAGCGAGATCGGCGCCGCCCTGTCGAACCGGGTGACCTGGGGTGTCATGCTCGGTCTCGTGGTCGGCAAGACGATCGGGATCTCGTCGGCGGTTCTGTTGGCGGTCAAACTCGGAATCGGACGGCTTCCCGCGGCGTCACGACGCGGTATGTGATCGGAGCCAGCACGCTCGGCGGGATCGGGTTCACGGTGTCGTTGTTCGTCACCGAACTCGCCTTCGGTGAAGGACCGCTCGGCACCGACGCCCGGCTGGGTGTGGTGGTGGCGTCGCTGACGGCGGCGCTGATCGGGACCGCGATCTGTGTGCCCGGCAAGCTCGAACCCGATCTGTCGATGGTCTCGGTCGACGAGCGCGAGCGCGCCACGACATGATCACGCATCTGTTCGTCTACGGCACCCTGCGCCCCGGCGACGTGCGATGGCCGTTCCTGGCTCCATACGCCGCCGATACCGGCGTCGACGACGGTGTTGCCGGCCAGGTCTACGACACGGGGTGCGGGTATCCGGCGGCGATCTTCGCCGAGGCGCCCGAGGCGGGCCTGGCGTCGATCGTCGGCCGCACCTACTCGCTCGTGGTCGACCGTCTCGACGAGGCGTTGGCACTGCTCGACGAGGTCGAGGCGGCCGTGGCCGGGTCGTACCGGCGAGTCGAGGTCACCACCGACGCCGGGGTCGCGGCATGGGCGTACGCCTACGGCAGTGGGCTCGACCTGACACCGATCCCCGGCAACGACTGGCTCTCCCGCTGACCTGATGCAGCGCGACACCGGTCAACGCCGGGCGTGGGCCGCCAGGATCTCGGCGATCGCCAGCGTCAAGCGGCGCGCCGTGGGCACGTGCAGGTATTCGTTCGGGCCGTGGGCATTGGCGTCCGGGCCGAGCACGCCGGTAATCACGAACTGGGCGTCGGGGAACCGTGCCCCGAGCATGCCCATGAACGGGATCGAGCCACCCTCTCCGAACAGTCGGGCGGGCTGACCGAAGGCGACCGTCGACGCCGATTCGAGCGCATCGGCGAGCCACGCCGCGAGCGGCGGGGCGTTCCAGCCGGGCGCCACTTCCAGCCCGGCCACGGCGACGTGCGCGCCGTAGGGAGGGTCGGCGGTCAGCCGCTCGGTCAGCTCGGCGCCGACCGTCTCGGGGTCCGCCGTCGGAGGGATCCGCAACGACAGCTTCAACGTGGTGTTGGGGCGCAGCACGTTGCCGGCGAGGGCGATCGACGGGAGCCCGTCGGCACCGGTGATGCTCAGGGCCGCTCGCCACGTGCGGGCGATCAGCTGACCGTCGCCGAGCGGCGTCGTGGCCCGAGCCCCGTCGACCAGCGGATACTGGTCGGCGATCGCACCGATCTCCTCGGCGGTCGCCGAGGCCTGCGCCAGACGGTCCTCGGGCACGTCGACGCGACACGAGTCGAGCAGCACCTCGCCGGTCGCCTCGTCCTCGATCCGCGACAGCAACGAGCGGGCGATCCGGAACGTCGACGGCAGCATGCCCGACACGTCGCCGGAATGCAGGCCCTCGGTCACGATGTCGACCGACAACGTGGCGCGCACCATGCCGCGCAGCGACGTGGTCACCCACATCCGCTCGTAGTCGATGCAGCCCGAATCCAAGCACACGACGAGGCTGGGTGTGCCGATCCTGCCCGACAGCGCCTCGACGTGGGCCGGCAGGTCGGGCGAACCCGACTCCTCGCTGGCTTCGATCAACACGATGCAACGCATGTGCGGGCCACCGGCGGCCTGCACCGCCTCGATCGCCGACAGGCTGGCGAACGCCGCGTACCCGTCGTCGGCGCCGCCGCGTCCGTACAGACGATCGCCTTCCAAGACCGGTGTCCACGGCCCGAGCCCGTCGCGCCACCCGTGCATCTCGGGCTGTTTGTCGAGGTGCCCGTACAGCAGGACTGTGTCGTTCGGGTCGCCACCATTGGCAGCGGGTACCTCGATCACGATCACGGGTGTCAGCCCGTCGAGCTCGTGGACCTCGACCGTGGCCCCCGGGATCGACCGCCCCGCGCACCAGCCACGCACCAGCTCGACGGCGCGCTGCATGTGGCCGTGCTCGCGCCACTCGGCGTCGAAGGCCTTGCTGACATTCGGGATCGCGATGTAGTCGTGGAGCACCCGCACGATCTCGTCCCAGGCGCGGTCGGCGGTGGAGGCTGCGGCGTCGGAAAGCGGCATGCCGCCACCGTATGCGCGAGCCTGGTGCGGTGCGGGTGCCGAGACCGGTGAACGGACCGACGTTGGTCCTGGCGGCGGCGATCACCTGCTGGTCCTGTGCACCGTCCGGCGAGCCGAACGCGTCAGGACGTACCGGCGCACCGGCGCCGACACCGGCGTCGGCACCGGCGTCGGTCGTGGTGACGGCCTCGCCACCATCGGACACGACCCGCATCGCCCCCGTCACCGCTGCGGTCACGGCCCCGGCCGTACCGGCGCCGGACACGATGCCGGACACGACGCTGCCGGACACGACGCAGACGGTGTGGCCGCGCACGCTCACGATGGCGTTCACCGGCGACACGCTGCCGCACAGCCCGTTGTGGCGCCAGGCCGCCGAGAACGCTGCGGCTGCGGGTCGCACCGGCTACGACTTCGCGCCGATGCTCGCCGGCCTGGCACCGCTGATCGAGCCGGTCGACCTGGCGATCTGTCACCTCGAGACCCCGATCGCCCCGCTCGGCGAGGAGTTCTCGACCAGCCCGTTCTACGGGGTGCCGGCCGAGATCGCCGACGCCATCGTCAGCGCCGGTTACGACCGCTGCTCGACCGCCAGCAATCACACGTACGACCGCGGCACGGCCGGCATCGACCGAACCGTCGACGTGTTGGAGGCGGCCGGGCTCGGCCAATCAGGGATGGCCAGGACGCCCGACGAGATCGAGCCGCGCCTGTTCGAGGTGAACGGCGTGGCGATCTCGCACCTGTCGTACACCTTCAGCTACAACGGGCTGTCGCTGCCGAAGGACCAGACGTGGCGCTCGGCGCTGATCGACGTGGACCGGATCGTGGCCGACGCGACGTGGGCGCGTGCGATCGGTGCCCGGATCGTGCTCGTGAGCCTGCACTGGGGAACCGAGGGTGTTCATGAGCCGAACGGGTTCCAGCGTCGGGTGGCCGAGGCCGTGGCCGCCAGCGGACAGGTCGACCTGATCATCGGCCACCATGCCCATGTGGTGCAGCCGATCGAGCAGATCAACGGTGTGTGGGTGCTGTTCGGGCTGGGCAACATCCTGTCGAACCTGCCCACGTCGGACCGCTGGCCGGCCGCCAGCCAGGATGCGATGGTGGTGACGCTTTCGATGACGGTGGACGGATCGGGCGCAGTCACCGTCGAGCGCCCGGTCGCCCATCCGACGTGGGTCGACAAGCAGTCCGGATGGCTCGTGCGCGACGTCGAGGCCGATCTGGCCGGTGCCGATCCGTCCGCCGGCGAGCGCACCGAACTCGAACGGTCGCGTGCCAGGACGGCGGCCGTCGTCGGCGACTTCGTCGCCTGAAAATGCGCTTGCACATGTTTTTCGGAAGCGCTTCCAGAAATTGCTTGCAATTGAAGTCGGGCATGTGCAAGCGTTTACATCGCGCAGGGGGCCCGCTGGGTTACACTTGTCTGCGCTTGAACGGACGGATCCGCCGTCCCCAATGCATGCTTCTGGCCCGTAATGGGTTAGAGGGGGAGGAACCAATCACATGAAGACCAGTTGGAAGAAGTCTGCCGCGGCGCTGATCGCGCTGTCGGCCGTTGCCGCAGCCTGCGGGAGCGACGAGGAAGCCGCAACGCCAGTTGCCACCGAGGCTCCGGCCACGGACGCCACGGAGGCACCCGCCACCGAGGCACCCGCCGGTGGCGAGAGCCTCCTCAACGGCGAGATCCCCTGCACCCAGCAGTACGCCGGAAAGACCGTCACGATCCTGTCGCCGGTGCGCAACACCGACACCGACCTGGCGATCCCGGACTTCGTCGCCGGCTACCAGCCGCTGATGGATTGCACCGGCCTGGCCATCGATTTCCAGGGCACCGACCAGTTCGAGACCGAGATCAACGTGCGACTCGAAGGCGGCAACCCGCCCGACGTGATCGACTACCCGCAGCCGGGTCTGATGCGCAGCCACATCGAGAAGGGCTACCTGCCCAAGCTCCCCGCTGACGTCGCCGCCCATGTCACCGCCGACTTCGCAGCCGGTTGGGACGTGTATGCGTCGGGTGCCGATGGCACCGTGTACGGCCTGCCCGGCCGCTCCAGCGTCAAGTCGATGGTGTGGTACAGCCCGGCGGCATTCGCCGAGGGTGGCTACGAAGTCCCGGCCACGCTCGAGGACCTCACTGCGTTGTCCGACAAGATGGTCGCTGACGGCAAGACCCCGTGGTGCGTCGGCGCCGAATCCGGTGTCGCCACCGGTTGGGTGCTCACCGACTGGATCGAAGACTTCATGATGCGCATCAACGGCGGCGAGGTCTACGACCAGTGGGTCAACCACGAGATCGCGTTCAACGACCCGAAGGTCATGGCTGCGGTCGACGCCGTCGGTGCATTCGTCAAGAACGCCGACTACCTCGGCGGCGACAACAACGTGAAGGCGATCGCCACCACCAAGTTCCAGGACGGCGGCCTCCCGATCCTCACCGGCGACTGCGCGATGCACCGTCAGGCGAGCTTCTACGTGGGCAGCTGGCCGGAAGGCACCAATGTTGCCGCTGATGGCGACATCTGGTTCTTCTACCTGCCCAGCCCGGCTGGTCAGCCGAAGTCCATGCTCGGCGCCGGCGACATCTACGCCGCTGGTACCGACAAGCCCGAGAGCTTCGACGTCGTCCGTTACACGGGCTCCGCCGACTACCAGCTCTCGATCGCCAACTCCCGCAACGAGCTCGGCCCGAACAAGAACCTCGACGTCACCAAGGTCGAGGATCCGTTCCTGCAGGCCGTGTTCGCCCTCCAGGGCACCGGTGAAGTGTTCCGCTTCGACGGTTCCGACCTGATGCCCGGTGCCGTCGGCGCCGGCACGTTCTGGACGGAAGTCACGGCGTGGGTCATCGGCACCGAGGACACCAAGACGATGCTCGACAACATCGAGGCCAGCTGGCCCGCCAGCTGATCACGTCGGATCTCCGGATCTGACCAATGTGTGAGAGGGGGCCAGGGCATCGCCCTGGCCCCCTCTGCTATCTTCGGGCAGGGGCCCGAGTCACAACCAGGCACGGATGACGTTCGAAGAGGGGGACTCATGGGGGATCTGATCAGTGCGTTCGTCACGGTGGCGATCGCAATCGGTGGGTTGTTGGCCCTGCTGGGCAGCCTCTATTGGCTGGCGAGCAAGGTGCCCAAGCAGTGGCAGGAGGGGTTTCGGTCCTGGGTCTTCCTGCTGCCTGCGATGGTCGCCATGATCGTCGGTCTCCTGATCCCGGCGATCCGCACCATCTACCTGAGCCTGCTCGACGACAACGGCAAGAAGTTCGTCGGGTTGACCAACTACAGCGACGTCTTCACCACGCGTGGCACGCGTCTGACGGTCTTCAACAGCATGCTGTGGGTGTTCGTGGGCGCCACGTTCACCATCATCGTCGGCCTCGCCGTCGCCCGGTTCGCCGACGGGATGCGCGGCGAAAAAGCCGCCAAATCGGCGATCTTCATCCCCGGCGCGATCTCGCTGGTCGGCGCCGGCATCATCTGGAAGTTCGTGTACGACGGCCCACCGTTCAAGGTCGGCCTGCTCAACAGCGTCACCAAGAGCATCCCCGGCCTGCCCGACAGCCTCGGCGGGAATGGCGATCGGATCTGGTTGCTCGAGCGCGGGTTGGGCGGCCTCAACCCGCCGGCGTCGGCACCCGGCTTCAACACCTTCCTGCTGATCGTCATCTTCATCTGGGCCTCGGCGGGATTCGCCACCGTCATCTTCTCGGCGGCGATCAAGGGTGTTCCCGACGAACTGATCGAGGCGGCGAGGGTCGACGGCGCCACCGATCGACAGGCGTTCTACAAGGTGACGCTGCCGTACATCCGATCCACGATCGTCACCGTGGCGACCACGACCGTGATCGGGGGCCTCAAGGCATTCGACATCGTGAACGCGACGACGGGTGGTCGTTTCGGCACCGGCACGATCGCCAACGAGTTCTATGTGACCAAGTTCGTGCAGGGCCGAGACGGTTTCGGTTCAGCGCTGGCGGTGTTGATCTTCATCCTGGTGATCCCCGTCGTGATCATGAATCGGCAGGCCCAACGGCGGGCAGAGGAGATGATGGGCGCATGACGATGGCAACCGACACGCTCGGCCCCGGTGCCACCCCCCACGGATCGACGCCACCCGGGCGCAAGCGGGCGCTCACGACCGGGCAGGCGACGAGCAGGAGCCTCACCAGTCGGCCCGGCCGGATCATCGTCTACCTGTTGATGTTCCTCTGGACGATTCCCACCTTCGGCATCCTGGTGTCGTCGTTCCGCCCCGAGATCGACGTCAAGACGTCGGGGTGGTGGAAGTGGTTCGCCGACCCCTCGTTCACGCTCACGAACTACCGGCGGGTCTTGTCGTCGGCTCCGGGCGACGACAACATGCTCAAGTTCTTCACGAACTCGCTGATCATCACGATCCCCGCCGTGGTGTTGTCGGTCGGTCTGGCGCTGATCGCCTCGTACGCATTCTCGTGGATGCACTTCAAGGGTCGCGACTGGCTGTTCGTGGGCGTGGTCGCCCTGCTGATGGTGCCACTCCAGATGTCGCTGATCCCGATGCTCCAGCTCTTCTCGGGTGGGGCCCACCTCGGGTCGGTCACGATCTTCCCCGACCTCAACCTGGTCGGCACCTACGTCGGCGTCTGGATCGCCCACGTCGCGTTCGGCTTGCCGTTCTGCATCTTCATCCTGAAGAACTTCGTCAGCGCGCTCCCACGGGAGCTGATCGAATCGGCACGCATCGATGGTGCCGGTCATGCCACGACGTTCCTCAAGCTGGTCGTGCCGTTGTCGGTCCCGGCGATCGCCTCGCTCGGGATCTTCCAGTTCATGTGGATCTGGAACGACTACTTGATCGCCTTGATCTTCGCCGGGCGCGACAAGGCACCGGTCACGATGAAGCTGGCTCAGGTCGCGGGCGAGCGCGGCAATGCCTGGCACCTCCTGACGGCGTCGGGCATGATCTCGATGATCCTGCCGATCACCGTGTTCTTCGCACTCCAGCGCTACTTCGTGCGCGGTCTGCTGGCCGGGGCCGTCAAGGGCTGACCACAACCCGACCCAAACCACTCGCCTCGCGCCGGCCAGGTGGATGAGCCCCGAGCGCCAGCGAATGGGTGAACTCGGGAGGCGTCAGCCCGACATGGACGGCACGATCACGCCGCTCAGGTCGCGTTTGTCGGCGCTGGCGTGGAGGGCGTCGTTGATCTGGTCCAACGAGTACCGGGTCGTGATGATCGGGTCGGGCGTGATCAGCCCGTCCTCCATCATCCGGATGTAGAGCGGCAGGTGATGCCGCATCCGCACCTTGCCGTTCTGGGCGCTGATGATCTCGCGGCTCTGGACCGCCAGCGCCACCTGCGGGAACGTGACCGTGGCGTCGCCGCGTTCCACGCTGGTGAGCACCACGCGCCCGGCCCGGCGCGACAACAACAGCGCCTGCGTCTGAGCGCTCGCCAGGGTCGCCGCCTCGAGCACGAAATCGGCACCGCGGCCTTCGGTCAGCTTCTGCACGGCGGCGATCGGGTCCTCGGCGGAGGGGTCGATCACGTGCGTCGCCCCAAGCGTGCCGGCCAGCTCGCGCCGCCAGGCGATCGGGTCGAGGGCGATGATCGTGCGCGCCTGAGCCAGCTTGGCGGCCTGCACCATCCAGAGCCCAAGGTGGCCGCAGCCCACGACCGCAACACTGGACCCGGGCATGACCCGGGCGATGTTGAACACGCTCCCGAGCCCGGTCGTGATGCCGCACCCGAGCAGGCTGAGCCACTCGTCGGGCAGGTCGGTGCGGACCGGGAAGACCTGGTTGGCGCTGACGTTCATGAGCTCGGCGTAGCCCCCGACGTTGCCCGCCGCGCTGACGGGTTGGCCGTTGTGGCGGTCGGCCACGTGGGGCCAGATCCCGGCCCGGTCGAACGTCTCGGAGCACTGGTCGGGTCGCCCGATCGAACAGTAGAAGCAGTGTCCGCACTCGGAGGTCCCGGGCACGACGACCCGGTCCCCGACGGCGATGTGGTCGACACCGGGACCGACCTCGACCACCTCCCCCATCGCCGCGTGGCCGAGGATGGTGGGCGGGATCTTGAACAGCTCACCGCGCCAGTTGACGCAGTCGGTGGAGCAGAACGGGGCGGCGCCGGTCTTGACCAGCACCCGGCCCGGCGACGGGGTGAGGTAGTCGATGTCCTCGACCTCGAACGGCTTCAACACCTCGACCAGCAGAGCAGCGCGCATCGGCCGATCCTGCCACGAACGTCGGCGCCGGTGCGCCTCCGGCAGCGTGATGATTCAGGCGGTGTAGCCACCGTCGACGGCCACGATCGCCCCCGTCATGAACGCCGCCCGCCCCGAGGCGAGGAAGCAGATCACGTCGGCGACCTCGCCGGGCTGGGCGATCCGGCCGAGCGGGTGATGGTCGGCGATCGCCGCCAGCCGGCCGGCCGGGTCGGGGGACGACGCCAGCGGCGCGGTGAGGAACGCTGTGTCGATCGCCCCGGGGGCGACGGCGTTGACACGCACGTGGCGGCGGCCGTAGTCGAGCGCCAGCTGCTTGGTCATCTGGACCAGCGCCCCCTTCGAGGCGCAGTACGCGGTCTGACCCTTCATGGCGGTGACGCCCGAGATCGACACGGTGTTGACGACGACACCGTCGCCCGATGCTTCGAGGTGCGGGAGCGCCGCTCTGGAGTGCATGAATGCGCCGCGTACGTTGGTGTCGAAGACCTCGTCCCACTCGTCGTCCGAGGTGTCCTCGATCGGCTTCAGCAGCAACCGGGCGGCGTTGTTGACGAGAATGTCGAGTCGGCCGAACCGTTCCAACGCTGTGGCAACCACACCCTCCGCCGTCGATCGCTGGCGCACGTCGCCGACGAAGGCGACCACGCGGTCGCTGTCGGCGAGCGACCGCACGGCATCGTCGCGATCCTCGGCGACCACTCGGCACCCACCGGCGACCAGCTGCGCCACCACGGCGCGTCCCACTCCCCCGGCGGCGCCGGTGACGATCGCCACCTTGCCGTCGAACTCCACTCTTTCCTCAGTGCGAGAGCGGACCACCGAAGTACAACCTTCCCGTGCTCAGCCAGACGGCGTCGTACTGGGCGGCGATATGGGTCCGGAACATGGCCGCGTCGCGGTAGTAGCGCAGCAGCGTGGAACCTTCTTGCGTGGCGTTCGAACCACCGGTGTCGAACATCAACTGGATCGCCTGGGTGGCGATCTTGGCGGCGTACGTGACGACGTCGCGGAGGCGGGCGTCGTCGAGTACGGCGAAGTCCTCCCCGGTCTCGGCCCAGCGCCGGCAGCGCGCCATGTAGTCAGCGGCGGCAGACAGCACGGCGTGTTCGGCGGTGTCGATCATGGCCAGCGCCTCACCGAACCAGCGCAGGTAATCGGGCGACTCGATCCGCGGCATCGGCGGCGGGAAGCTGGTCGGGCGCTCACGGATTAACCGCTCGTACTCGTCGAGCATCCCCCGCCCGCAGCCCACGATGATCGCCGCCAGCTCTCCCCAGAACAGGGTGAGGGTGCGCGCCAGGTACATCGGGTTGCCGTGCATCCGGTAACCCGGCGTGCCCTCCGGCGGGATCGTGTAGTCCTTCCACGTGTATGGCTGGACCCGGTAGTGCGGCACGAACACCTGGGCGATCCGGACCGAGTTGGAGCCGCTCCCGCCGAGACCGAGCGTGCGTCCCCCACCCCAATCGTCCAGCTGCTCGCATTCGCTGAACGGGAGGGCGAAGATGCGCCGGTTGCCGTCGGGGTCGAGGGCGACACCCATCATCGTGGTGGCGTAGGTGGAGCCCGACGAGTAGTCCCACGTGCCGTCGAGAATCCACCCATCCACGCCGTGCCGGGTGGTGGGTGTGAGGGTTCCGCGCGGGATGTTGCGGGACGGGATCACCATGTGTCCGTCGTCGGTGAACAGCTCGTCCTGGGCGGCGGCGCCGAAGAACGCCGCCAGCTGGAACACGTGGGCACCGGAGAGGCACATCGACCAACCGGTCGCGGTGTCGGCCCGCGCCAGTTCGATCACGACCCGGAAGTAGTCGTCGAGCCCGACTTCGTAACCCCCGTAGCGCCTGGGTTGCAGCATCCGGTAGAACCCAGCCTGGGTGAACGCCTTGTGACGCTCCGGCGAGTAGCCGCCACGCGCCTCGTTGTCGGCCGCCTCGGCGCGGATCTCCTGTCGCATCGCCACCGCTCTGGCGAGCATCACCGACGCCGTCAGGTCGGGCTCGGGCGGGGCGATCGCGGCACGAGTCGAGATCACGTCGTCGGTGAACACCGAGCCGACCGTAGTGGCGCATCGCTGGACGCCATCAGTCAGACCACCCCCACCTGCCAACCAAACGACGGAAATCGGCCACAGCTGCGTGACGCGCGAGCCCAGCGGATTTCCGTCGTTTCGTTGGCGTGGAGCTGCCCAGTGGCGCGCGAACCAAAGGACGGAAATCGGTCACAGCTGCGTGACGCGCGAGCCCAGCGGATTTCCGTCGTTTCGGGTGCGGGTGGGGTGGAGGCGGGCTGGAAGGATCGTCGCATGAGCAACTCGTACGACTTCTCGGGCAAGGTGGCCCTGGTGACCGGCGGCGCCGGCGGGATCGGTGGTGCCACCGTCGAACGTCTGCTGGCGAACGGTGCCAAGGTGGCGGTGGTCGATCGCGATGGTGATGCGGCCCGCAGGGTCGCCGTGTCGCTCGGCGCCAACGCGCTGGCGATCGAGGCCGACGTCAGCGACGAGAACGGCGTCGACCAGGCGATCACCACCGCCGTGGCGCGCTTCGGTCACGTCGATCTGCACGTCTTGAACGCCGGGATCACCGGCACCGTCACGCCCTTCGAAGAGATCGGGGTCGACGAGTTCGACCGCGTGATCGGGGTCAACCTGCGCGGGGTGTTCCTCGGGCTGCGGGCCGCGTTCCGTCAGTACGCGGTACAGGGCACCGGCGGGGCGATCGTCGTGATGTGTTCGATCTGCAGCCTCGGCGGCAGCTCCGACCTGGTCGCCTACCACACGTCGAAGCATGGTGTGCTGGGCCTGATGCGCAACGCTGCCGTGCACGGCGGCGAACGTGGCGTGCGCGTCAACGGCGTCGCTCCCGGGATCATCCCGACCGCCCTCGTGGCCGGCAACCCGGTCGGGCTGGCCGACGCCGAGCTGCGCGCCCGGGTGGCGCCGATGCGACGCAGCGGGACGGTCGACGAAGTGGCCAACGGGGTGGCGTGGCTGCTGTCGGACGACGCCTCGTTCGTGACCGGCGAGCTGCTGTCGATCGACGGGGGCGTGGCAGCCATGAATCCCGTGCGGTGGAGCGGCCAGGGCGGCAAGCCGGCAGCTGCCGGCGAGTGACCGCCGGCCACGGCGGTCAGCGTGCCGACCGCAGTGCCGTCATCGCCTCGTCGAACATGTCGGCACCCTGGACACTGGCGAGGGCGATCACGTCCATGATCTCCTCCGGCGTGGCGCCGTAGCCGAGCGCGTTGCGGATGTGCAGCTTCAGGCCGGGCAGCCACAGGTGCATCGCCGAGCAGTCGAAGGCGCAATAGATCAACTCCTTCAGCTTGGGATCCAGCACGCCCTGTCGCCACGGCACCGAGGAGTAGTCGAGATACGCCTCGAAGAAGTCGGGGGCGAGCTTGAGCACCCCGTCCCAGATCGAGTTCCAGTAGCCGCGGTCGCGTTCGAAGTCGGATTTGAGTTGCTGCTGGCGCGGATCGAGGTCGAACACGTCGGGCGCGGCGCCGGTCTCGGCCAGCACCTCGAGCAGGATCGGCACACCGGCATTGGCTGCGTGGATACCGAGCGTTGCCGTGAGCTCGAACACCTCCATCAGCTCGGTGTCGGTGGCACCGCACGACACGGCGTCGGCGACGGCTCGCTGCAAGCCGGCCCGGTAGCCGTGCGTGGCAGCGCCGCTCAGGGCGATCTGGACGAAGGCTCGGGTCTTCGGATCGAGCCGGCCCGAACGATGTGCCACCGTGGACAGACGCGTGTACGCCTCGAAGAACGTGGGGTCGAGGCGCGCCATGTCGGCTCGCGTGTCGTCCCAGTATCCATGGGCATCCTCGAAGGTCCGCTGCAATTCGTCGGTCACGCCGACGATCAGAGCACACCACTGGCGTACGGTTGCGATCGATGGGTGATCGCCGATGAACGAACTCGTGGGGTATGTGGCTTCGGCGCTCGTGGTGACGTCGCTGGCGATGACGTCGGTCGTGCGGCTGCGGGTGATCTCGCTGGCCGGTTCGGTGGCGTTCGTGGTCTACGGGGTGCTGATCGGCTCGATCCCGATCCTGGTCACGAACGCCGCGATCGCCGCCCTCAACGTGTGGTTCCTTTCGAAGGAGCTCGGTGGACGCCGCGACCTGGGTGCCGTGATGGTGCCCAGCGATTCGCCGTTCCTGACCGACTTCCTGCGACACCACGTGTCCGAGATCCGCCAGTTCCAACCCGACTACGACCCTGGCGCACCGTTCGACTTCGCACTGGTGTTGATGCGCGACGGGTTGCCGGCCGGCGCAGTGCTGGGCCAGCGCCACGACGACACGCTCGACGTCACGCTGGATCATGTGCTTCGGGCCTACCGCGACTCGAGGTTGGGGAGCTGGCTGTACGGCCGCGGCGCGGCGGTGTTCCGCTCGGCCGGGATCACTCGGATCACGACCGCCGCCGGCGACGAGACGCACCGCAACTACCTGGAGCGGGTCGGTTTCGAGTACGACCAGGCCCACTCGCGGTTCACGCGCTCCGTGTGATCAGCGTCGCAGCCAGCCGGCCAGGACCTTGGTGGCGGTGGGCATCAGCACCCACGTCAACAGTGTGATCCCGATCACGTTGCCGAACAGCACACCGACCGTCCAGTGCACGTCGGGCAACAACCACATCCGGATCCGTGTCAGCAACAGCGCCGTCGGGAACAGTGTGAGCAGCACCGCCGTCGCCTGCTTCCACTTCTTGACCTTGCCGCCGTCGGCTCCGAACCATCCGGCGAATCCGCCGACCACGTTGATCGTGCGTTCACCGTCGATGTACGGGTCGATATCGGCCAGCAGTCGGCGCCGAGCGTCGGATTCGAGCCACCCGTCGAGGTGGCGACGCGTGTCGAACGAGAACACCACCACCGTCTCGTCCTGCACACCGTCGACCGGCTCGAACACCTCGCTCCGCAGGAAACCGGGGAACGTCGCGAGCGCCGTGATCAGACGTTGGTTGAACTCGGCATAGCGGTACGCCTGACCGGGTTTGATCCGGAACGAGGCGACCGCCGTGACCGGTTCGGGCTGCTGGGCAAGGGCGATCACCTGCTCGCGTGCGCTCCCCACGATCAGGTCGGACCCGCCGCCCATCAACGCTTGCCGGTGTTCGGAGTGCAGCCAGTCCTCGAGCAGACCGACCTCGTCGAACTGGTACAGCACCACCCACTCCCCGGGGTGCACGGGGTTGGGCGGCTGGATGTCGGAGTGCACGTGCCCGGGGGCCTCGCGGGCGGCGGCCACCAGCCGCCGCAGCCACGCCTCGAACTCGACTTCGCGCCCCGGCGTGGGGGTGCGGGCGATCACGACGGTCGGCATCGATCGTGCAGCGCTCACGTGGTTGACCCTACGCGCCGCCGACGACGAAAAGTCGTAGGACGTCGTTTACCGTGTCGCCGTGCAGGAGATCGACACGATCGATGCGTGCCGGGCGTGGCTGGACGACCCCGAACGCCGGCCGGCCGCCGTCCAGGCGCTCGACCTTCGGCGCCTCGACGGATTCGAGGCGGGCGACTTCGGTGGCTGCCTGCTGCTCGGGTGCGAGCTCACGGCGGCGCAGGCTGGCCATCTGGCGAGCACCGGGGCGCTGGTGATCCGCAACGACCAGGACCGGCCGTACGCGGTGCACCGCGCCCGGCTCTACGACGTCGCCGAACTGTTCGACGGTTTCGAACCGGGCCGGCCCGGCGGGTGGGCCGACACGTTCGACGCCGCCGTGTACCGGCACTACGTGGGCGCCGGCGGAAGCCATCCCGATTCGATCGCCGAGGGTCTGGCGCAGCGCCTGCACGACCACTCGATCACCGATGCGCTCGACGAACTGCTGATCGGCCGCACGCCGGTGGCGATCATGGGAGGTCACGGGCTTCTGAGGGCCGACCCGCGCTACGCATCGGTCGCCCGGGTCGCCCGGGCGCTGGCGCGCAACGGGCGGCTCATGCTGTCCGGCGGTGGTCCCGGGGCGATGGAGGCGACCCACTTCGGCGCGTGGATGGCTCACTTCGACGACGACCAACTCGCTCGCGGACTGGCAGTGCTGGCGCCGCGTCCGCCGGGCGCCGACGGGCACGGCGAGTACGCCGACAGCGACTGGTTGCACCGTGCGTTCGCGGTCCGTCGGCGCTGGCCCGTGGATACTGCCCGCTACGAATCGGTGGGGATCCCGACCTGGGCATACGGCCACGAACCGCCCGCTGCGTTCGCCAGCCACATCGCCAAGTACTTCGCCAACAGCGTGCGCGAGGACGGCCTGTTGGCGGTCGCCAGCGGCGGCGTGTTGTTCACGCCCGGCAGCGCCGGCACGGTGCAAGAGATCTTCCAGGACGCCGCCCAGAACCACTACGCCAGCTTCGGCCCGCCGGCTCCGATGGTCCTGTTCGGCAGCGAGCACTGGACCGACCGGCTCCCGGTCCTGCCCCTCTTGCGGGCGCTGTCGCTCGGTCACGACTATGCCGACCTGGTCACCATCACCGACGACGAGGAGGAGGCGATCGCGTTGTTGTCGCCCGGTCCCGGCGTCAGCGCCTGAACGGGTCCGATCGGAGGCGAGTGACTTCCGGCGGTACCAGGACGGGCCTGGTTCTGTCACGGTGGAGTGGGAGGTACCCATGACTCGCACACCACACCCCGTGTTGCAGTTCATCGGTGGCGCCGGGACCGTCACCGGGAGCAAGACCCTGCTCGACAGCAGCGGGGGGCGCCTGCTCGTGGACTGCGGCTTGTTCCAGGGCCGCAAGGATCTGCGGCTGATGAACTGGGACACGTTCCCGGTCGAGCCGTCGAGCATCGACGCCGTCGTGCTCACCCATGCCCACCTCGATCACTGCGGCTACCTGCCTCGCCTGTGTGCCCTGGGGTTCACGGGCCCGGTCTACTGCACCGACGGGACCGCCTCGCTGGCCAAGATCGTGCTGGCCGACAGCGCCCATCTCCAGGAGGAGGAGGCCGACTTCGCCAATCGGATGGGGTACTCGAAGCACCGCCCGGCGCTGCCCCTGTACACCGCTGCCGAGGCGCTGGCGAGTTTCGATCATCTGCACCCGGTCGAGTTCGCACACCCGTTCGAGCCGGTGCCCGGGGTGCAGGCTCGGCTGCGCCGGGCCGGTCACATCCTCGGCGCTGCATCGGTCCAGTTCGATCTGCAGGGTGACGGCACGATCGGGCACAGCCGGCTCGTGTTCAGCGGCGACCTCGGGCGCAGCATCCATCCGTTGTTGCTCCCACCCGACCCGGTCGACGGTTGGCACGACGACGATGCACCGCTCGACGTCGTGACCGAGTCGACCTACGGCGACGAACAGCACGTTGCCACCGACGTCGACGCCCAGATCGCGGCGGCGGTCAACATGGCATGCAAGCGCGGCGGCGTCGTGATCGTGCCGGCCTTCGCGGTCGACCGAACCGAGGTCGTGTTGTGGCATCTGGATCAGCTCGTGGGATCCGGGGCGATTCCCGACATTCCGATCTTCGTCGACAGCCCGATGGCGAGCCGGGCGCTCGAGTTGTACCGCCAGGAAGTGGAACGCGGTTCGCCCGAGATCCGCCCCGAGCTGACGGGCCGCAAGCTCTTCGCGAATCTCAACCTGGTCGAGACCCGATCGGTCGAGGAGTCCCGGGCTCTCGGAGAACGGCACGGGCCGTTCGTGATCGTGTCGGCGTCCGGCATGGTCACCGGTGGACGCGTCGTCCATCACCTGGCACAGCGGATCGGCGACGACCGCAACGTGGTCGTGCTGGCAGGGTTCCAGGCGCCCGGTACACGCGGCGACCTGCTCCGCCACGGCGCCACGACGATCAAGATGCTCGGCCAGCATCATCCGGTCCGGGCCCACGTGGTGTCGGTCGACCTGTCCACCCATGCCGACCAGTCCGAGTTGCTCGCCTGGTTGGGCACCGCGCCGCGACCGCCACGGATGGTCTACGTGAACCACGGCGAGCCCGATGCGTCGTCGGCGCTCGCCGCCGCGATCGAAGCCCGACACACTCCGGCCGTGGTCGCCCGGCACGGGGAACGCGTCCGGCTGGGAGGCTGAGCGGAGGGCGAACGTCAGAGCCGGCGGCCGGCCTGTCGTTCGAACTCCTGGCGGACGCGTTTGATGCTGGCCGAACCCTCCACGCCCAGCGGTTGGGCGAACACGCTCATCCGCAGCTCCTCGAGCATCCAGCCCACGTCGCGGACCGCGTCCGGAACCCGCTCCATGTCCGCCAACGCCGAGGCGAACTCGCGCTCGATCGGTCGCACCTCGGCGATCCGGCGTCGATCGCGCGGCACGTCTCCGGCCAGGTGGTCGAGGCGGTACTCGATGCCGCGGACGTAGCGGTGCAGATCGGGCAGGCGCGACGTGCCGGCGCGCCGAACGAACCCGCTCGCGACCAGGCGCTCCAGGTGGGCCCGGGCGTCGCCGACCGTGGGCTCGAGCGCCGGCGCGGTGAGTGCTCCCAGCCGGCGCCGGACGCGGTCGGCGGCTGCCAGCACGTCGGCGCTGACCGCCAAGGCGTCGGCAGCCAGGCCCGGCACGTCGGCTCGCACCTCACGCTCGATCACGCCGTACGCCACGTCGTCCCACGGCAGGTCGTACCGCGACATGACGGCGTCGACCGACGCCTCGATGCAGTCCGCGGCGAGATCGGCGAGTGCGATCCCGCTGGCGGCGATCGCCAGCTTGGAGGCATTGTCGAGCGTGCGCTCGACCTTCGTCGTGGTCGGTGCGGCGGTCATCGACAACAGGCGTCGCACGCCGCCTCGCATGGCTCGCTGTTGCAGCCCTTCGTTGTCGACCACGCGCAACGACACGCTGTCGCCCCGGTCGAGCAGGGTCGGGAAGGCGCGCACGACCTGGCCGGACGCGCTGCGCTGCTCGATCACGCGCTCGAGCCGGCCGACGTCCCAGCGCACGATGTCGCGCCGTTCCGCAAGGCGTGTGGTCTGTGCCAGCGCGGCCCGTGCCCGGCCGGCCTGGCGCGCCTTGATCAGCTCGACGTCGTCGCCGGCATCGATCACCGTGCCGGCGGCGTCGACGACAACGACGTGCATCACCAGATGGCTGGGAAGTCGTGACGAGTCGAAATCGGACGATCGCACGGCGACCCCGCTGACCGCCGTGACCGCCTCGGCGACGGCATCGGCGAGCCGACCTTCGGGCGCTCCCAGCCGGGGCAGCACGGCATCGATCGTGTCGTTGATCGGGATCAGCTCGCGCCGCACGTCCTTGGGGAGCGAGCGCACCAACAGCGACACCAGGTCTGGTCGATACCCGGGGATCAGCCAGTCGAAGCCGTCCACGGTGAGCTGGTTCAGTGCCGTCAACGGCACCGTGATCGTGGCGCCGTCGAGCGGCGTGCCGGGCTCGTACCGGTACGTGATCGGGAATTCGTTGCAGACCGCCCCGGAACACGACTGGCGGAACGTGTCGGGGTAGTCGGCGAGCGTGATTCCGCGCCGGCTGGCAAGCACGCTCGGATCGAGGTCCAGCAGGGTGGGTGTGGCGGTGCGCTGGTCGCGCCACCAGCGGTCGAAGTGGCGTCCGGACGTGACGTCGGCCCCGATTCGCTCGTCGTAGAACTCGAACAGTGCCTCGTCGTCGAGCAGGTCGCTGCGGCGCACCCGCGCCTCGAGCAGGCGGACCCGTTCGACGAAGCGTTCGTTGGCAGCGACGAAGTGGTGCTTGGTCTCCCAGTCGCCTGCCACCAGGGCGTGATCGATGAACAGCTGTCGGGCCAGCTCTGGATTGACGCGGTCCACCCCGATCGTCCGGTTCGACACGATCGGCAACCCGTACAGCGTGACGTTCTCGGTCGTGGTGGCGCGTGCGGATCGGAAGTCCCACACCGCCTCGCCGAACGAACGCTTGACCAGGTGGGCGCCCAGTCGTTCCGCCCACTCGGGCTGCACGACGGCCACACGCCGCGCCCACAGCTGATTGGTCTCCACCAGTTCGGCCGCCATCAGCCACTTCGGCGGGCGGCGCGAGAGCACCGACCCGGGAGCGATCACGAAGCGCGAATCGCGAGCGCCCTTGAACTCACGCGAGTCACCGTCGCGAACGCCGAGGTGCGAGAGCAATCCGGCCAGGACCGCCTGGTGCACATGGTCAGGATGGGCGTCGTCCACCCCAGGGCGCACCCCGAGTTGTCCGGCGACCTGTCGCAGCTGGCTGTACAGATCGCGCCACTCGCGCACGCGGCAGGTAGTTCAGGAACTCCTCGCGGCACATGCGGCGGAACTGGTTGCCGGACCGCTGGCGCTGCTGCTCGCGCAGGTGGTTCCACAGTGCCACGATCGACAGCAGGTCGGACCCCTCGACGTGGAATCGACGGTGCAGCTCGGCGGCACGCTCCTGGTCCGCCCCCGAGCTCTTCTGTGGTCGCTCGCGAACGTCCTGGATCGACAGCGCCGAGGCGATCACCAACACCTCGCGCACACAGCCGAGCCGCTGTGCCTCGATCACCATCCGGCCGAGGCGCGGATCGATCGGGAGTCGGGCCAGCTTGCGGCCAGTGTCGGTGAGCGTGCGGGCCGACCCGATCCGGTCGTCGGTTGCGAGCGCCCCGAGTTCGTCGAGCAGGAGGTACCCGTCACGGATCGAGGCCGAATCCGGCGGTTCGAGGAACGGGAAGCGGTCGACCTCGCCCAGCCCGATCGCCGTCATCTGCAGGATCACCGAGGCCAGGTTCGTGCGCAGGATCTCGGGCTCGGTGAACTCAGCACGCTGCTCGAAGTCCTCGGCGGTGTAGAGCCGGATGCACACACCGGGGGCCACCCGCCCGCAGCGCCCGGCGCGCTGGTTGGCCGACGCCTGCGACACCGGTTCGATCGGGAGCCGCTGGACCTTCAGGCGCCGGCTGAACCGCGAGATCCGGGCGGTTCCGGCGTCGACCACGTAACGCACCCCGGGGACGGTGATCGATGTCTCGGCGACGTTCGTCGACAGCACGATCCGGCGGCCGGCGTGCGGCTGGAAGATCCGATGCTGTTCGGATGCCGAGAGGCGGGCGTAGAGCGGCAGGATCTCGGTGTTGCGGAGTTGCTCCAACCGCAGCGCGTCGGCGCAGTCGTGGATCTCGCGCTCGCCCGACAGGAACACGAGCACGTCGCCGTCACCCTCGCCGGCGAGTTCGGCGACGGCGTCGATCACGGCACGGACCTGATCGCGCTCGTCGCTCGGGTCGTCGGGGTCGTCACCTCCGTACGGCCGGTAGCGCATCTCGACCGGATACGTGCGGCCCTCCACCACGAACACCGGAGCCGGGGCGCCGTCGGCGTCGCAAAAGTGCTGGGCGAAACGCTCGGTGTCGATCGTGGCCGACGTGACGATCACCTTGAGGTCCGGGCGCTTCGGCAGCAGCTGCTTCAGGTAGCCGAGGATGAAGTCGATGTTGAGGCTGCGCTCGTGTGCCTCGTCGATGATCAACGTGTCGTACCGCAGCAGGTCGCGGTCGCGCTGCAGCTCGTTGAGCAGGATGCCGTCGGTCATCACCCGCACGAGCGTGTCGTCGCCGACCTGGTCGGTGAACCGCACCGTGTAACCGACCGCCGTGTTGCCGGGTTGACCGAGCGGACATCCGAGCTCGTCGCCGATCCGCTCCGCAACGGTCCGCGCGGCCACGCGACGCGGCTGGGTGTGGCCGATCACGCCGTCCACCCCGCGCCCAGCGAGCAGGCACAACTTGGGGAGCTGGGTGCTCTTGCCCGACCCGGTCTCGCCGGCCACGATCACCACCTGGTGATCACGGATGGCGGCGATCAACTGCTCGGAGCGATCGGCGATGGGGAGCGATTCGGGGATACCGATCGGGTTGGCGGCCACCAACGCGTCGAGCGCCGCCCGACGCGCCGCGCGCTGCTGCTCGCGACGCGCCGCGTGGCGTTCGTCGCGCTCCGGGTCGGAGCGCCGGGGGCGGCGGGTTCGGTCGTTCATCTCGGGACGTGGATCTCGGTGCTACCAGGGTCGCAGGTGGAGCGCCGCGACCGGGCAGGATTTCTACCGCCAGACTGTCCGCTATGGCGAACCTCGATCGGGCACTCCTGATCTCGTCGGCCCCGGCCCGTCTCCACACCCTCGACGACGACAGCCGGGAGCGGCTGTTCGCACACGCCGACCGGCTCGCCGAACGGGTCAACTGGGAAGCCGTACGCGGGCTCGAACTGACCGACTCGATGATCGCCACGATCGCCACCCACGCCAGCCTGCTGGCAGCGGGCTTCGATCCCCGCACGCAGCCGTTCCGCGACGTCACGGCGGTGGTCGTGACGAACGGGTCCTACGTGAGCAACGACGTGGTCGCCGGCCCGGTTGCCGGTGTGGTGAGCGACGCACCGCGCCACCTGGCCGGGCAGGCCGGCCCCGGTCGCGGCCCGATCGTGCTGGATTGGCGCACGGCACTGCGTGAGATCGCCCGTCCGGAGGGCGGCACGAACGTGATCTACCACGAGTTCGCCCACAAGATCGACCAACTCGACGGCGTGTTCGACGGCATGCCACCGCTGGCCGACGCCGAGACCCGGGCCGCGTGGGCCCAGACGATCGGCACCAACTACCGGCGGCTGGTGCGGCGTGGCGGCGATCCGCTGATCCGTTCCTACGCCGCCACGAATCAGGTCGAGTTCTTCGCCGTGGTGACCGAGCTGTTCTTCACCGTGCCCGTCGCCCTGCGCGATCACCATCCCCGCATCTACGAACGGCTCGCCGACTTCTACGCCCAGCGCCCGGTCTGAACCCGTCGTTCGGCACGACCGAACCCCCGCCTGACACGCGGGAGGGCCGACGGGCTAGAACAGCGGCCATGCGCGCAGCGATTCTGGAACAGCAGCCCGGCCAACTCGTGATCGGCGAGGTCACCCTGACCGACGTCGGTCCCGACGAGGTCCTGGTGCAGACCGTGGCATGCGGGCTGTGCCACAGCGACCTGCACTTCATCGAGGGCAAGGTGCCCCAGAGCATGCCGGCCCTGCTCGGCCACGAGGCCTCGGGGATCGTGGTGCAGGTCGGCGACAACGTCACGGACTTCCGTCCCGGTGATCATGTGGTCGGCTGTCTCAACGTGCACTGCAACAACTGCCCGCAGTGCGCCGCCGGGCGGCCGTTCCTGTGCGACAACCGGCGCGTCCTGCAGAAGCGCCCCGACGGCACGTCGCGTGTGCGTCAGGGCGACACCGAGGTGTACCAGATGGCAGGGCTGGGCGGTTTCGGCGAGATGATGCTGGCGCACCGCACGGGTCTGGCCAAGGTGCCCGACGAGTTGCCGCTCGACCTCGGGGCATTGCTCGGCTGCGCCGTGATCACCGGCGTCGGTGCCGTGTTCAACTCGGCCAAGGTCCAGGCCGGTTCCACCGTCGCCGTGGTCGGCATCGGTGGGATCGGGCTCAACGTCGTGCAGGGGGCAGCGTTGGCGGGGGCGGAGCGGATCATCGCCGTCGACCTCAATCCCTCCAAGTTGGCGTTGGCGACCACGTTCGGGGCCACCGATGTGGTCAACGCCGGCGACGTCGATGCCGTCGAAGCGGTGCTGGAACTGACCAAGGGCGGCGCCGACGCGTCGTTCGAGGCGATCGGGCTGGCGGCCACCGCCAACCAGGCGTTCAGGATGTTGCGCCCGGGCGCCACCGCGTACCTGGTCGGGCTGTCGCCGAACGGCACGAACTACGAGTTCAACGGCAACCAGATGGTGTTGTCGGCACGCGGCGTGCAGGGTGTGTTCATGGGGTCGAACCGCTTCAAGCACGACATCCCGATGCTCGCCAACCTCTACCTGCAGGGCCGCCTCAAGCTCGACGAGCTGCGCTCCGAGACGATCACGCTCGATCAGATCAACGAGGGTTTCGCCAAGATGCAGCAAGGCACCGTGGCCCGCAGCGTGATCATTTTCTAGCGGGATCGTCTTCGAGCGGGATCGTCTTCGAGCGACCTTCGAAGCTCGCCGGGCGCTTCTCGACGAAGGCGGCGATGCCTTCGCGTGCGTCGTGTCCGCCCATCACCTGGGTGATCACGCGGCCCTCGTTGTCGGCGGCGGTGGCGAGCGGCTGGTCGACGCCGAAGTACACGACCCGCTTGGCCATGCCGAGCGTGTGCGCCGGACCATCGGCGAGTTGTTGCGCCAGCGCCGCCGTGGCGGCATCGACATCGTCATCGGCCACCACACGGTTGACGAGTCCCCACGACTCGGCCTCGGCGGCCGTCAGCACTCGATTGGTGAGGGTCAGGTCGAGCATCCGGCGCAGCCCGATGTGGCGGGCGAGGAAGTACGACGAGGTGCCGTCGGGCGTGACCCCGGCACGCGTGTACGCCATCGTGAACTTGGCCGACTCACCGGCGACGACCAGATCGAAGGCGCTCACCAGCGACAGTCCGGCTCCCCCGGCGGCGCCGCGCACGCCGGCCACGAACGGTTTGGGGATCGCGTTCATGGCGGCGATCGCCGCGTGCAGGTCGATCAGCATGTCGGCCACCAGTGTCTGGAGCGTGTCACCGGCCTCGTGGAACAGCTTCAGGTCGCCCCCGCCGCAGAACAGCTTGCCCTCGGCGGTGACCGACACGGCGCGCACGTTCGGGTCGAACTCGATCGCCACCATCGCCGCTCGCAAGTCGGCGGCGAAGGCGGGATTGACCGCATTGGCGGCTTCGGGCCGGTTCAGGCGCAGGTGGGCGACGCCGTCGGCGACACGGTAGGTGATCGTCGTGAGATCCATCGACTGCGCACCCTAACTGCGCACCCTCAACGACGGCAGCAACGCCCGATGTGGCCCGATCGGATCGACGAGGTTGGCATCCGGGCGACCGTCCGGCAGAATACTTGCATTCGCAAGCATTCCTGTGGAGGCAGTTCCCGCTGCCAGCATCAGGGTCGGCCGAGGAGCATCAGCATGACCAACGACATCGAATTCGAAACGCAGATCGAGACCCGACTCGACAGCGCCGCGCCCACCCCGTGGCAGGGCCTCAACCACCTGGCCCTGATCACCAACGACATGGATGCCACGGTGCGGTTCTGGCACGGCGTGCTCGACGCCCCGCTGGTGGCCACGATCGGCACCGACACGTTCCGGCACTACTTCTTCGCCTTCGGGGAGTCCACCTCGGTGGCGTTCTTCGAGTACCGCGGTCGACAGACGAACGAGTTGTCCAAGCCGGCGGGCGTGTTCGATGCCCGGGCCGGCCAGTTCGACCACCTCTCGATGAACCTGCCGGACGAGGCAGCAGTGCTCGGGCTGCGTGACCGTCTGCGCGCCGCCGGTTCCGAGGTGACCGACGTCGTCGACCACGGGTTGATGCGCTCGATCTACTTCACCGACCCGAACGGGATCGCGCTCGAGGCCTCGTGGTGGGCCGACGATCCGACCGGACGCCCGGCCGACTACGACGACACGCGGTACTTCCTCGACACCGACCCGGTGGCCGCCGTCGGCGAACTGCGGGCCGGGGGCCTGCGGTCGGTTCCGACCACCTCGCTCGTAAACGATCCCAGCTGACGGGCAACCGAGCCGACGACTCGCCGGACTACTGCGTCACGACCGCCAGCTCGGCTCCTGCCCACCACGCCTCGAAGCGAGCCCGGGCCGAGGTGCCGACCGGCTCGACCAGGATCCCCTGCGGCGACAACACGTAGGTGTAGCGGCCGTATCCCTCCTCGGGCGGCAGCGATGCCATGACCAGCGTCCAGCCCTGGGCGATCAACTTCTCGGTCTCGGCCTGCACGTCGTCGACCCAGTAGCCGAAGTGGTGCGGGCCGGGCTGGTCACCGGCGTGCCAGAGCGTGCCCGGTTCGGCCTGCAGCAGCTCGTAGTGGATCGGACCCTCGACGGAGTACGTCATGTCGAGCTCCCAGCTGACCTTGCCGTGCTCGGGCAGCCAGATGTTCATGTTCCGGTGTTGCGGCGTGGCCCACGTGATCCCGTGCGCAGCCGACAGTTGCTCCATCGCCGCCTGCAGATCATGGACGCGCACGCCGATGTGGAAGAAGTCCCCGTCGACGCCGAGATAGCTGTTGGTCATGATGCGATCCAATCACGGAACGCGCCACCACCGGCATTCGGACGTTCCGGACCGGAGGACACGTGTTCGACCACCCGCGACCATCCGTCGACCATGGCTCGCACCCTCGTACCTGGTTGAATTCGATTCGTGACGATCGCCGCCATCACCACGTCGGAACGCTCGCTGACCGTGCGTTGGAGCGACGGTGCCACGTCGGAGTATCCGTGGCTGTGGCTGCGTGATCACGACGCCGCCGCCCTGCACCCGGTGACCCAACAACGCCAGCTGTTCACCGCAGGGGTCCGGACCGACCTCCGCGGTGTGAGCGCCGACCTGCGCGACGACGCGGTCGAGATCGGCTGGAGCGACGGATCTCCAACATCGGTCGTGCCCGGCGGGTTCCTGGCCCGCTACCGCAGTCCGTCGGGGGCGCAGATCTCGGTCGCCTCCGACCGGGTCCTGTGGGACAACGAGGCGATCACCGACGAGTGGCCGACGGTGCCCTACGACGACGTGATGCACGGCGACTCCGGGGTGCACGCCTGGATGCGGAAGGTGGCCACCTACGGGTTCTGCCTGGTGGTGGGCACACCGCCGACGATCGAGGCGACCGAACAGCTGGTGCGGCGCGTCGCCTACGTGCGCGAAACGATCTTCGGCGGCTTCTGGGACTTCCAGGCCGACCTGTCGAAGGCCGACACCGCCTACACCAACATCGAGCTACTCCCCCACACCGACGGCACGTACAGCCACGACGCTCCCGGCCTGCAGCTCCTGCACTGCCTCGCCTTCGACGGCACGGGTGGGCTGTCCACGATGGTCGACGGGTTCCGGATCGCCTCCGAACTGCGGACCGCTGCGCCCGAGTTGTACGCCGTGTTGTCGACCGTGCAGGTTCCGGGTCAGTACATCGGCGACGGCTCACATCTGATGGCCAGCCGCCCGGTGTTCCGGCACGACCACAGTGGCGAGTTGGTCCAGGTCTCGTTCAACAATGCCGACCGGGCGCCGTTCCTGCTGCCGCCGGCAGAGATGGAGCAGTTCTACGAGGCGCTGCGGGCGTTCGAGGCGCTCGCCAACGACCACCGACTCCAGTGGCGGCGCGTCAACCCGCCCGGCGAGGCGATGCTGTTCGACAACTGGCGTGTGCTGCACGGCCGCACCAGCTACACGGGCCACCGCCACCTGTGCGGGGCGTACGTCAACCGCGAAGACTTCGAGAGCCGGCTGCGGCTGGCGGGTACGGTGGCGCGATGAGCGAGAACCTGCGGCGGTACACCACGATCGTGTTCGGGCTCGAACACGTGCTCAAGCTGGTTCCTGGCGATGCCTGGGACAACCCGTCGCCGTGCGACGGCTGGAGCGTGCGCGACGTGGCCGGGCATGCGATGGCTGTCGTCAACAACGTCGCCGCACGCGGGGGCGTGGGTTCCAACGTCGACGCCTTCGGCGACGTGGGCGGGTTCGCCGGCGATGACCCTTCCGAGACCTACCGCCACGTCCGCAACCGCCTGCTCGAGGCCACCGACCGGCCCGGCGCGCTCCAGCAGCCCGTCACCTCGTCGGTCGGCGAGATGCCACTCGACGAGTTCATCGGGCTGATGTGCGCCGACACGCTGATCCACACCTGGGACGTCGCCAAGGGCGCCGGCCTGGATGTCGCGCTCGACCCGGACGCCGTCGCCTTCGTCTACGCCGATTACCTCGGCCGTGATCAGGCGTCGATGCGCAAGCCTGGCCGCTTCGTCGCCGAGATCGATCTCGGCGACGACGCCACCGACCAGGACCGTCTGATCGCCTTCAGCGGCCGCGACCCGCGCTGACCTTCAACGCGAGAGGCGGCCGCCGGCTTGGAAGTCGCGCTCGACCCGGATGCGGTCGCCTTCGTCGACGCCGATTACCTCGGCCGTGATCAGGCGTCGATGCGCAAGCCTGGCCGCTTCGACGCCGAGATCGATCTGAGCGACGACGCCACCGACCAGGACCGCCTGATCGCCTTCACCGGCGGCGACCCGCGCTGACCCTCAGCGCACGAGGCGGCCAGCGACGACCCGCTCGAGCCGTATGCGGGCGTCTTCGTCGACGCCGACTACCTCAGTCGTGATCAGGTGTCGATGCGCAAGCGGGGCCGCTTCGACGCCAAGATCGATCTCGGCGACGACGCCACCGACCAAGACCGACCGATCGCCTTCACCGGCCGCGACCCGCGCTGACCCTCAGCACACAAGGCCGCCGCTGGCCTAAATGTCGCGCTCGACCCGGATGCGGGCGTCTTCGTCGACGCCGACTACATCAGTCGTGATCAGGCGTCGATGCGCAAGCCCGGACCGCTTCGACGAAGAGATCGATCTCGGCGACGACGCCACCGACCAGGACCGACCGATCGCCTTCACCGGCCGCGACCCGCGCTGACCCTCAGCGCATGAGGCGGCCGCCGGCTTGGAAGTCGCGCTCGACCCGGACTCGGTCGCCTTCGTCGACGCCGATTACCTCGGCCGTGACCAGGCGTCGATGCGCAAGCCAGGCCCGCTTCGACCACGAGATCCATCTCGGCGACGACGCCACCGACCAGGACCGTCTGCTCGCCCTCAGCGGCGGCGACCCGCGCTGACCCTCAGCGCACGAGGCGGCCGCCGGCGACGACCCGTTCGACCCGAGTGAGGGCGGTGATGTCGTCGAGCGGGTTCTCGCTGAGCGTGATCACGTCGGCCAACGCACCGGGCCGGACCACTCCGAGCTCGCCCTCCTGACGCAGCAATCGAGCGGCGTTGACGGTCGCCGTGGCGATCGAGTCGGCCGGGGTCAGGCCGCACTGTTCCACCAGGAACACGCACTCCCAGGCGTTGAGCCCGTGGTGATTGCCGGGCGTGCCGGCATCGGTGCCCATCGCGATCGGCACGCCGAGCTCGTGGGCGCGACGGACGGCAGCGGCGTGTACGTCGTTGAAGGCAGCCATCCGCTGGTGCAGGTGGGCCGGCATCGATGCCGACACCGCACTGTCCCGGAACAGCAGCTCACCGGCGCAGATCGTGGGCACCAGCGACGTGCCGTGTTCGGCCATCCGGCGCAGCACGGCATCGTCGGCGAACGTGCAGTGTTCGATCGAGTCGACCCCGGCCTCGACCGCGTTCTCGATCCCACGCAAGGCGTGGCAATGTGCGGCGACGTGCTTGTGATTGTCGTGGGCGATCTCGACCGCAGCCCGCAACTCGTCGAGCGTGAACTGGATCGCCGAGGCGTCTTCGTGCTCCGACGACAGGAGCGCACCGGTCGCCATCACCTTGACCAGATCGGCGCCATGCGCGAGTTGCCGGCGGGCTGCGGCGCGGACCGCATCGGCACCGTCGGCGACGTCGTACATGCCCGGGTAGTAGTCGACGGTCTGCGTCGTGATGGACAGCAGTTTGCCGGCCAGGAACATTCGCGGGCCGACGATCGATCCGGCCCGCACCGCGGCGCGCACGTCCATCTCGACGTAGTTCCAACCGCCCACATCGCGCACCGTCGTGACACCCGCCTCCACGGTTCGCCGCGCCGCACCGGCGGTGTACAACGCGACCGCCGCGTCCGTGCGGGCCGACGCGACGGCCGGGTCGCCGGCGTCGGTGGGTTGGGTGAGGTGCACGTGGCAGTCGATCAGGCCTGGCAACACGAACTGGCCCGCGACGTCGATCGGTTCGGCGCCTGCGACGGGCGACCCAGCGACGGCAACGATCCGGTCCCCGTCGAGGGCGACATCGGCGCGCTCGAAGCGCTGCCGTTCCGTGTCGTAGACCTGCCCACCGACCAGCCACAGCATGTGCGCAACACTAGGTCCGTCCGCAGTCGGCCAAGATTGCCCGTGTTCGATGTCGAGATCGGCCGCCCAGCATCGACGTTCTTTCCGTCAACACCGAGTGCGACGATCGTCGCCCACACACGCACACATCCACCAGGAGTTCCCCGTGAAGTTCGTGATCCTCATCCATTCCACCCCGCAACCGTGGGGCCATCCCACGTGCGACTACATCGCCGAGCACCACGCCCTCCCCGAGCGAGTGAAGGCCCAACGCGCCGCCGAGTTCGATGCGATCCTGACCGAGATGAGCGCCAACGGCGAACTGGTGACGGCCGAAGCGCTGGCCGATCCGGTGACCTCGACCTTGTTCCGTTGGGACGGCGCCAAACCGATCGCCAGCGACGGCCCATACGCCGAGACCAAGGAGCAGTTCGCCGGATTCTTCATGATCGACGTGGCGTCACGCGATCGGGCGATCGAGATCGCCGAGCATTTCGCCGGCCCCGGCGAGACGATCGAGCTGCGTCCGGCGATGTGGCCGGGAGGCGCCGAGCAGTGAGCGGATCGGGCGGCCCGAGCGACGTGCTGCGGCAGCAGACGCCGCACGTCCTGGCCGCCCTGCTGCGCCGGTGGCCCGATTTCGACGCCTGCGAGGACGCCGTCCAGGAGACGCTGCTGGCCGCCAGCCGTCAATGGCCGGGCAGCGGTGTGCCCGACGACCCGCGCGCCTGGCTCATCCGCGTCGCCTCGCGTCGCATGATCGATGCTCGCCGCCGGGACGAGGCCCGCGCTCGTCGCGAGACCGTTGCCGCCCTCGCCGAACCGGTCGACGCCGGTGCCAGCCACGACCGAGCGAGCGACGGCTCCGACGACACGCTCCGACGACACACTCCGGATGCTGCTGTTGTGTGCCGAACCCGCCCTGTCGGATCGCTCCCGGGTCGCCCTCATGCTGCGCGCCGTCGCCGGGCTGACGACGGCCCAGATCGCCGCCGCGTTGCTCGTGCCCGAGGCCACGATGGCGCAACGCATCAGCCGCGCCAAGGCGACGTTGCGCCAGGCCGGAGGCTCGTTGGCGCCGCCGACGCACGCCGACCTGCCCGACCGGCTGCACGCCGTCCGGCACGCCTTGTACCTGGCCTTCACCGAGGGCCACACCCAGTCGGCAGGCGCTGCGCTGCTCGACGTGGCCCTGGCAGACGAGGCGATCCGCCTCACCGAGCGGCTGCATGCCGCCCTCCCCGGTGACGGCGAGACCACCGGCCTGCTGGCGCTGATGCTGCTCAGCCACGCCCGGAGCCCGGCGCGCACCGACGCCCACGGCGACCTGATCCCGCTCGACGTGCAGGATCGCGGGCTCTGGATCGGAGCGCTGATGCAACGCGGCACCGACCTGGTCGAGCGTTCGTTGTCGTCCGGACCGGCCGGCCCGTTCCAGATCCAGGCGGCGATCGCCGCCGTGCACGCCGAGGCACGTGAGGCCGGTGACACCGACTGGCTGCAGATCGTGGTGCTGTACCGGATGCTGGACCGGCTCGCTCCGTCGCCGACGGTGTCGCTCAATCTGGCGGTGGCGATCGGCATGGCTCACGGTGCCGACCATGGGCTGGCGGCGCTGGAGCCGCTCCTGGCGAGCCCCGACCTGCAACGCAATCACCGACTGCACGCCGCTCACGCCCACCTGCTGGACCTGAGCGGCGACCGGGAGTCGGCAATCGCCGCCTACCGCCGCGCCGCCAGCCTCACGCACAGCCTTCCCGAGCAGCGCTACCTCAACCGCCGCGCCAGCCCCTGATATCCCCAGGCACCCGCGGAGAACCGCTGACATCCCCTGACATGCCGGACGCGCCTCCCATCCGGCGCCGTATCCACCGGCATCCCCGCCCGCATCCCAGTTGCACCAAAGCGAGCCGACGACCACCACCGGTCGCCAAACCGCTTTGGTGCAGTTCACGCCCGGTGCCGGAACCGGGCGGGCCGGGCTGGGCTGGGCTGGGCGACCGGGGTGGCCGCCTTAGAACGTGACGCCGCCCGGACGGATGCCTTCGAGCGGCGCCGACTCGCTGGCGGTGCTGAAGCGCGGGGTGAGATGCGAGGTGTCGTTGTAGCAGCGCACGATCCAGCGCGTCGGCGTGACCACGATGTGGGTGATCGACCCGTTGTCGGCGCCGGTGAATCCGAACCCGCTCGCTCCGGTGGCGATGTTCATGATCGTGCCGATCACGCCGCCGTGGGCGACGGCGACGACCAACTCGTCGGGGTGCCGGGCGGCGATCCGCTCGATCGCACCTTGCACGCGTGCAACCAGCGCCTCGGCCGGTTCGGCATTGGGGATCACGTCCCATCGACCGACCTCGAACATCGCCACTGCGATCGGATCGTTGTCGATCACGCGGCTGCGCAGCTCGCCGCCTTCCCAATCGCCGAGGAACACCTCACGCAGGTCGGGCTCGATCTGCGGTTCGAGCCCGAGCCGGCTCGCCAAGGGTGCGGCGGTCTGGTGCGTCCGCTGCAGCGACGACACGTAGATGGCGGCGACGCGTTCCTCGGTCGTCACCATTCGATCGGCGACCTGCTCGGCCTGGGTGTGTCCGTCGGGCGCCAGCGCCGGGTCGGCGTGCCCGTCGACGAGCTCGAACGGCGAGCCCTCCATGAACGGCATCGACTCGCCGTGCCGCACGACGAGGATCTCGCATGCCCCCGCTGGCGGGCTGAATCGGTGTTGACGGATCACACGTGGCGTATTCACGGCGGGCAACCTAGCCGCCGACCGGCGCGTCACGTCGATCGCGGCAATAGCGTTGCGGCTTGTGCCGCCAGCCGGGGTGAAACCGCCGAAACCGACCCCGTACGTGTTCGCCGGGTACCTCGCCTACATGATCGTCGGCTGGTTCCTCAATGCCCTCGGCTCAGTGCTACCCGACCTGGAAGAGGCGATCGGTCGACGTGCCTCGTTGTACTCGCTGCTCCCTGGGATCGTGCTGCTGGCGTGGGGATCGGTGATCGTCCGCCGCCATCGCGACGCCGAACCGGCCAACCCGCATCACTCGACGTTGTCGATCGGGTCGATCTCGCTCGTGGCCGGGGTGCTGACGATGGGCGTCACGCGCTGGTTCGCCGTCAGCTTCGCCGGTGCCATGATCGCCGCCGTCGCAGCGGCCACCTTGATCCGGCTGATGCCGGCACTGCTCGCAGCCGCACGACCGGACGACACCGCACTGGTGATGATGCGCGCCAACGCCTGGTCGAGCATCGCCGGGATCGCCGGCCCGCTGGCGGTCGGGGCGTCGATCGGGCTCGGCGCCGGATGGCTGCCCGGGATGGCGCTGCCGATGGTCGCCGCCGCCACCGTGATCGTGGTGATCGCTCGCGCCACTCAGCCGGCCGAACCAGGTAGGGAGCCGCACATCACCATCCAGCGTCATCTCGCCCAGCACGATCCGGTCGTGCCGCCGGTCCGGATGTGGTGGCGGGAGTGGACGATGCTCACCCTCTGCATCGTGGTCGAGTTCTGCTTCGCCTACTTCGCCGCCACGTTCCTGCACGAGGAGGTCGGGCTGTCCACCGCTGCATCGGCGGCGGGTGCGTCGGCATGGGCGATCGGCATGGCCGTCGGCAGGTTCGCCGTCAGCACCTGGCCGCCGCCCCGATCGATCGTGCCCAGCATCGCCCTGATCGCCGTCGGTTTCGGATTGCTGTGGGGAATCGCCTCGCCCGTCTCGTCGATCGCCGGGATCGGCATCGCCGGGCTGGGCGCATCGCCGATGTACCCGTCGCGCATGACGGCGCTGCTCGACCGCTTCCCGCGGTCGCCCGACCAGGCGTCCACGCGAGGGGCGATCGCATCCGGCGCAGCGCTGCTCGGAGCGCCGGCGCTGATGACCGGGTTGCGAGCGCTCAGCGACGTCCGTACGGCGTATCTCGCAGTGCCGGTGCTGCTGGTCGCGCTGACGATCTTGGGCACTCGTTCGGCCCAGCCCCAGCCGTCATCGCTGGCCGTCGCCGCCTGACCGGCAGGGCCGCCGCGGCCGCCTCGCACGACGCTCGCGCCGTGTGCCGGCTCCCAGCCGCGCTGTGGGTCGGGAGCCACTGGCGTGGCCAGTCCGACCGGGCGCTGTACCGAGGCGATCAGCATCGCCGGAGCAGATCCCCTGACCCGATGACGTGGACCACGATCGATCGATCACCAACCGTCACGCACGTGCCGGTCACCCATCGAGCCGTCTGCACCAGCGCCGTCAACCACGACCGACGAAGCTTCCAATCGCAAGCTCGCCATCCCGGTCACCGCACGCGTCCCTTCGCGACACCGATCCGTTGACCGACGATGTGGACCCCACGATCGACCCGACACGAACCGCCACGCCACGGTCACACGTTGGAGGCGGCCTGGACACCAGCGTCGTCAACCACGCAAGACGAACCTCGTTCCCTACGAAATCTCGACCGCCGCACGGGCACCTCCGCGACACCGATCCGTTGACCGACGATGTGGACCCCACGATCGACCCGACACGAACCGCCACGCCACGGTCACACGTTGGAGGCGGCCTGGACACCAGCGTCGTCAACCACGCAAGACGAACCTCGTTCCCTACGAAATGTGGACCCCACGATCGACCCGACACGAACCGCCACGCCACGGTCACACGTTGGAGTCGGCCTGGACACCAGCGCCGCCAACCACACCCGACGAACCTCGTTCCCTGCGCAATCTCGACCACCGCACGGGCACCTCCGCGACACCGATCCGTCGACCGACGGCGTGGACCACGATCGACCCACGAGCGCAGCGATCACCCGTCGAGTCGGACCGGCATCGAGCCGTCAACCACGCCCGACGAACGGCCTGCCCCTCAGCATCACAGTCATCGTCACGACGTCCGCATCCGATCACGCGCCGTCATACGACGGTCACCCTGTCGCGACGGATGAAGACCAGTGCCGTCAGCCTCGGCCGACGAACGGCATACCGGCCGCCATCACGGTCATCGTCAGGACGTTCGTGTCGGGCGGCAGGCTGGCCATGTAGGACACCGCCCCTGCCACGTCGGCGACGTCCATGCGCGGTTCGGGGCGCAGCGCGCCGTCGGGTTGCAGGGCTCCGGTCGACATCCGGGCGGTCATGTCGGTCTCGGCGTTGCCGATGTCGATCTGGCCACAGGTGATGCCGAACGGCCGGCCGTCGAGGGCGATCGACTTGGTGAGCCCGGTGATGGCGTGCTTGGTAGCCGTGTACGGCGCCGAGTGCGGGCGCGGCGTGTGGGCCGAGATCGAGCCGTTGTTGATGATCCGTCCGCCCTGCGGCGTCTGACGTTTCATGATCGCGATCGCCCGTTGCGAACACAGGAACGCTCCGGTCAGGTTGGCCCCGACCGCGGCCTGCCAGTGCTCGAAGGAGAGTTCGTCGATCGGAACGGCAGGGGCACCGGTGCCAGCGTTGTTGAACAGCAGGTCCACACCGCCGAACGTGGATTCGACCGTGTCGAACAGGTGCGCCACCGAATCGGGCTGGGCGACATCGGTCACCACGCCGAGGTGGCCGCCGGGCGAGCCGGTCATGCGATCGAGTGCTGCCACCACCTCGTCGAGCGGCGGCTGCCGGCGGCCGGCGACGACGATCGTGAACCCGTCGGCGGCGAGCGCCAGCGCACACGCCCTGCCGACGCCACTGCCACCACCGGTGATCACCGCCACGCGAGATCGCGTCATCCCGCCAACCTCCGGGCGTCGTCGAGGTGATGTTCTGCCTCGTGCAGGGCCTGGGCGGCGACCCACGACAGCGACCGTGTCGTCGGCCGCGGCCAGCCGTAGAAGATCGGGCGGGCCAGCTGATCAGGGCTGAGGGCGGCGACCGTGCGAGCGAGCAGCATCAGGGCCACCGGCACTTCGACCGCCAGCCGTTCGGCCGTGTCGGCGGCGTACAGCCCGTTGTCGATCCGGGCATCGGTGAACATCGCAGGAGGCGTCGGATTGGGGACCACCAGGCCGAGCACGATCCGGTCACGCAGGTTGAAGCCGGCGTCGCGCACGTGTGCGGCGTACTCCACGATCGACCACACGTCGGGTTCGCCCCTGGTCGCGAACGTCGCTCCCCCGCTTCTCAGCAACGATCGCCAGCCGCCGGCAGCCGTCGCCAACCGGTCGATCACCTCGGTGGCGGTGACGGCCGCCCACGTGAACCCGCAGGCACCGCAGCACTCGTGGGCGGGCACATCCACGACGGCCTCGGCGAGCGCGTCGGCGGCGGTCTCGTCGGGCGTCACACCCTCAGCGTGTCACACCACCCGAAGCGGTTCCACGTCGACGACGGGTCGGGGTGATCGCGGGCATCGTCAGCAGTCGTCAGCAGTCGCCAGGAACGTCGTCATGGTCATGCGGCTTCGGTCGACGACGACGGTCTGGCGTCGGCGCCGGCGAGGTGAAACGTTGCCGCCGGAGGCGACGCGCGTCCGGCCGTGCTCGGCGGCGCCCGAGCGGTTCGTCGGCGGCGGCGGTGGCGAGTGTCCCGTGGTGTGCAATCGTTCAGGTCCGTCCACGTTGTTTCGGCCATCATGGCGGGGTGGCCGTCGAGATCGTTGCACTGACCGGGTTGGACTGGCTGGCCGAGGTGTTGGCCGGCTGGCACGCCGAGGAGTGGGGTCATCTGTACGACCCGCAGGTGTGGAACGAACGGATCGGCGTCGCCGAATTCCTCGCCATGGCACAACCGGGATCGACCGATCAGACCTGGGTGGCGTTCGACGGGCCGGCCCGAACCGCTGGTGCCCTGCTCGGTTCGGTGTCGCTGCTCGGCACAGACGACCTTCCAGGTTTCGAGCACCTCACCCCGTGGTTGGCGAGCCTGTTCATCGCTCCCGCCGCTCGCGGTCACCGGCTCGGCGCCGCACTCGTCGAACGTGTGCTCGATCACGCTCGAGCTGCCGGGCACGTGGCCGTGCACCTGTTCACGGCGGGCCAGGAGGACTACTACCTGCACCGCGGGTGGCGCACCATCGACCGCGTCGAGCATCGCGGCCAACGCACCTCGGTGATGATGCGTGCCACATCGCCGACCGCAGCACGACGCGCCGTCACCTCGCACTGGTGCGCCGATCCCGACACCAATGGCGCCTACTCGTACCTGCGTCCCGGTGGACGGCCGGCACACCGCGACACGCTGGCCGGTCCGGTCCAGCCCGGCCTGTGGTTGGCCGGGGAGGCGTGTTCGCGCTCCTATCCGGGAACGATGCACGGCGCCTGGTTCGAGGGCGAGCGCGCCGCCGAGGCGGCGATCGTCGAATCGTCTCAGGTGGTGCCCGAGTTGCCGGGATTGCCCGAGTTGCCCGTGTTGGTGATCGGCGCCGGGTTGGCCGGTCTGGCGGCCGCACGGCGGCTGACCGAGGCGGGCAGGCAGGTCATCGTGCTGGAAGCCACCGATCATCTCGGCGGGCGGGCCACGGTCGATACCAGCCTCGGGATCCCGCTCCCGCTCGGCGGAGCGTGGCTGCACGGCGACGTCGGCCATCCACTGGCGCCGTTCGTGACGACCATCCCCGAGGATTGGACCGACTCGCTGACGTATCTGGCAGGCCACGGACGGGTCGGCGTCGCGGACCAGCAGGCGGCGCTGGCGGCCCGCCCGAGGGTCGAGGCGATGCTCAAGGCTGCGGCCCCCGGCACCGCCGCGGCACCGGTGCTCCGCCAGGCGATCGACTCGCTGACCGGCCTGACCGACCTGCAGCGGAACGTGCTCGAGGGCTGGTTCGTGCGCGAGATCGAGAACCTGTACGCGGCACCGGTCGGCGACTTCTCGGCCGAAGCCGGGTGGGAGCCGTATGAACTTCCGGGCGACGATTGTTTCATCACGTCCAGCCTGGCTTCGGTGTTCGATCAGTTGGCCGCCGGACTCGATGTGCGCTTCGAGCACCGGGTCGGCTCGCTCACGTGGGGCGCCGACGGGTGGCGCACCGACACCGGGGTGAGCGCCTCGCAAGTGATCGTGACGATCCCGATCGGCGCGCTCCGAACCGGGCGGCTCCGCATCGAGCCGGCGTTGCCCGCCCACGTGCTCGACGCCATCGATCACATCAGCGCCGGACCGGTGACCAAACTGTTCGCCACGTACGACTCGGTGTGGTGGCCACTCCAGCGGCCGATTCGCATGATCGGCGCCGAGTTGTCGGTGGCGGTCGACATGACACCGCTCACCGGTGTGCCCACCCTGTGCTGGTTCGCCACCGGCGACGCCGCACGCCGGATCGAGCATCTGACGGAAGACGAGTGCTGCCGCCTCGCCGATCACGTCGCCCGCTCGGCGCACCTGATCTGACGCACCTGATCTGAGGCGCGTTTCCAGCCTGGCTCGGCCGATCTGCTCCGGAGTCCCCCAAGCGTGTGATGCCCTCTCGCCGGCGACGTCGCCCGGCGGGGCACACATCACCAAGCCTCACGCCGCCACTGACGGCGCTCAGATCGCGTGCTGAGGCCATCTCGGATCGCGTCCCCGCTCGAACGACCAGAGCCGCCGATCCGCTCGCCCGCTCGACCCGGTGACGCAATCGCCACGATCGGCTCAGCGCTTGGCCGCCTCGTCGCGCTTTCGCTCGGTGATGTAGGCGACCAGCGCCTCGTCAATCGCCGGGTCGAGGGGCGGTTGTTCGTACTCGGCCAGCAGCCGTCGCCATGTGCGGTGGGCGCGCTCGGTCGCATCGACGGACCCCGACTCGGCCCACGATTCGAAGTTGCGCCAGTCGCTCACGAGCGGTTCGTAGAAGGCGTGTTCGTACCGCTCCAGCGTGTGCGGGGACGAGAAGAAGTGCCCGCCGTGGCCGACCTCGATGATCGCCTCGACCGCCAGCGACGCCTCGTCGACCTCGATCGGGTCGAGGTAGGCCGCCATCAGTTGCAGCATCTCGGCGTCGACGATCAGCTTCTCGAAACTGGCGGTGAGCCCGCCCTCCAGCCAGCCGGCGCCGTGGTTGACGAGGTTGGCGCCGCCCATCACGGCACCCCACAGCGACATCGCCGACTCGTACGTCGACTGGGCGTCGACGGTGTTGGACGCCGTCGTGTTGGACGAGCGGTACGGCACGCCGACGCGTCGTGCCAGCTGTCCCCCGGCCTGGGCCGCCTTGGCGTACTCGGGGGTCCCGAATGCCGGTGAGCCACTGCGCAGGTCAACGTTCGACGTGAACGAGCCGTAGACCACGGGCGTGCCTGGTCGGACGATCTGCGCCAGCGTGATCCCTGCCAGCGCTTCGGCGTGCTGGAGCACCAGCGCCCCGGCCAGCGTGACCGGGGCCATCGCCCCCGCCAACGTGAACGGCGTGATGCACACCGCCTGCCCCGCTTCGGCGAACTCGATGATTCCTTCCGCCATCGGCACGTCGAGCGTGAGCGGCGTGTTGGTGTTGGCGATCCCGAGCAGGGCCGGGCGGTCGGCCAACCCGTCGCGGTCGGTGGCGAGCGTGATCGCTGCCATCTCGATGCAGTCGGCGGCGCGTTGCCGCCCCAGCAGGATGCCCTGCCAGTTCTTGTCGAGCCGCCGGATCGACGTGAGGCACACATCGAGGTGGCGGGTCTCGGGCGGGAGATCCATCGGCTCGAACGCTCCGCCGCCTTCGTGATGGATCACGCCGAGCATCTGGATCAGGCGGGCGTACTCGTCGAGTTCGGCGATGCTGCCGGGGCGCCTGCCGCGCTCGACGTCGCTCACGAACGCCGGGCCGCCGATCGACCCGAACACCACGTGGTCGCCGCCGATCACCAGATCGTGTGCCGGGTTGCGGGCCCGCAGGCCGAACTCAGCTGGAGCCAGGGCCACCTGTGACTCGACCAGTTCCGGGTCGAACCGCACGATCATGTCGTCCGGGTTCGGTCCGATGACGCATCCCGCTGCCCGGAGCCGCTCACGCGCACCGGCGTCGAGCACCCGCATCCCGGTCGATGCCAGCAGTTCGAGTGCCGTGCGATGGATCTGTTCGACCTGGTCGTCGCTGATCACCCGTACCGGCTGGTACGAGTTGCGCAGCGTGCGAAACGCGGCCGGCGAGTTGACCGATCGTCGTTCCCGCCCACCGGAGTTCCTGCGCACCGATCCAGTGTCGCAGGTCGCCAGCACACAACTGGGCGCCGCCGGACCAGCACGTACCTGGCCTCGGCCGTGGGCTCGACCCGCTCGACCCTTGCGGCACTGGGGCACCTCGCCCAGGCGTCGCGTGTGACCGTCTGCACGCTGCCGATTGGCCCACGCATGGCCTCGGGCGCTCAGGGCGGGGTGACACAGCCTCCCAGCGACCGTGATGGCGTCACTCGCCAACACGAACAGCACGGTCGAGAAGTAGCCAGCATGCGGAAACCCCGACCGCGACAGTCCGGGCGCACCCAGCGAGGTGACACAGGCCTCCCAGCGACCGTGATGGCGTCACTCGCCAACACGAAGAGCACGGTCGAGAAGTAGCCAGCATGCGGGAACCCCGACCGCGACCAGTCCGGGCGCTCAGGGCGAGGTGTCGGCGGCCATGAGATCCTGCCCGTAGGCGGTCACGAGACTGCCCGTTGGTGGCCAACAGTTCTGCCCACTGGCGGCCAGTGGGTCTGCCCTCGTTGAAGTCGTTGCTGCTGCGCGCATCCGCGCCGGTGGTGTCCCTCCCGGTTCGACTGGTTGTCGCCAGACATGCCAGCCGACCGGAAGGGACAAGTTGAAGTCTTACGAGGAGATCATGGAAATCTTGGAAGCGTTCGCGTTGACGAACAGTTTTCGGGCGGCCGGCGAACTCGCTGGGTGCTCGCATCACACGGTCGAGCATTGGGTCACGATGCGCGACAAGGGCTTGCTGCCCGACGGTCAGTCGCCGGTCGAGCGACCGAAGTTGATCGACGGGTTGATGCCCAAGATCGAGGAGTGGGTCGAGCGATCCAACGGACGGGTCCGCGGCGATGTCGTGTTCGACAAGCTCGTCGGTCTCGGGTTCGAGGGGTCGGATCGCACGGTCCGTCGGGCGCTCGCCGGCGTGAAGTTGAACTGGAAGGCAGGCCGCCGGCGCGTGTATCGGCCGTGGGTCGTGGAGCCAGGGATGTGGGCCCAGTGGGACTGGGGGCACGGCCCCAAGATCGGCGGCCGGCAGACCTACCTGTTCTGCGCGTGGCTCGCCTGGTCGAGGTTCCGGGTCGTGTTGCCCGTGTGGGACAAGACGTTGCCGACCGTGATCGCATGCCTGGACCGGTCGATGCGCGCGTTCGGTGGTGTGCCGACGTATTGGTTGACGGACAACGAAAAGACCGTCTCCACGGGACATGTCGCGGGGATCGCGGTCCGTCATCCGTTGATCGTTCAGGTCGGTCGCCACTACGGGGTCACCGTTGCGACGTGTGTGCCGGCCGACCCGGAATCGAAGGGCGGTGTCGAGCGCACGGTCCAGATCGCGAAAGCGGATCTGGTTCCGACCGACACCAACCTGCGCGACACCTACGGGTCGTGGGCGGAGCTCGTCGACGTGTGCGACGCGTTCGTGGTCAAGGTCAACGAACGTGAGCATCGGATCACCCGGCGGGCACCGGTCGAGATGCTCGCCGAGGAACAGCACCGGTTGCATCGGCTGCCCGACGTGGCATTCACCGCGGCGTTCGGTGAGACGCGCAGCGTGTCGCGCACGGCGACGTTCTCCTTCGGTGGTGTCACCTACTCGGTTCCGCACACGCTGATCGATCAGGTGGTGTGGGTTCGCGTCGACGGCGACGAGATCGTCGCGACCCACATCGCCGCGCCAGGAGCGGTTGAGGTTGCCCGCCACCTGCGGTCCACGCCAGGCAACCCGCGCATCGATGACGCCCACTACCCGCCACGACCGGCCGGCGCGTTGGCCCGCGAACCACGACCGGGCAACGCTGCCGAAGTCGAGTTCTTGGCGCTCGGTGACGGCGCACGGATGTGGCTCGTCGAGGCCGCCGCGGCGGGCGCGTCGAGGGTCAAGGTGAAGATGGCCGAAGCGGTTCAGCTCGCCCAGCTGCACGGTGTCGACAGAGTCGACTGGGCGCTCGGTCACGCCGCCAGCTTCGAACGATTCGGCGACGGTGACCTCGCCTCGATCCTCGCCGCGCACCCCGTCGGGCAACAACGACGCGCCGACGATGTCCACTCGATGCAGCCCTCCACGAGGGCGTGGGAATCCTTCGGTGAGGTCGCATCATGACCGCCACTGCCACGACCACCGCACCAATCGATGAGGTCGTCGATCTGTTGCGTCAACTCCACCTGCCACACATGCGCCGACACGCACCCGACTTGTTGGCGACCGCGAAGGCGCAACGCTGGGACCCCGCCGAGGCCGTCCGCGCGTTACTCGCCGAGGAACTCGCCGGCCGGCGGGCGTCATCGATCAACATCCGTCGCACCGCGGCCGGGTTCCCGACCGGCAAGACCTTCGACACCTGGGACGAATCGGTGTCATCGATCCCAGCGCCGACCCAGCGTTCGTTGACGTCGTTGGAATGGATCGACCGACACGAGAACCTCGTCGTCTGCGGACCATCCGGCACCGGCAAAACCCACATGCTCGAAGCACTCGGGCATGCAGCAATCGGACACGGATGCCACGTCCACTGGTTCTCCCTCGAGACCCTCGGCGCGCTGATCAACCGGCACCGCATCGACGACAGCACCAACCGAGCCATCAAGAAGATCATGCGCGCCGACCTGATCTGCATCGACGACATCGGACTGCTCCCCGTCACCACCGAAACCGCCGAAGCCCTCTACCGCGTCGTCGACGCCGCCTACGAGAAACGCTCCATCGCGCTCTCGTCGAACCTGCACCCCGCCGGCTTCGACGAGCTCATGCCGAAGACGATCGCCAACGCCACCGTCGACCGGCTGCTCCACCACGCCCACGTCGTCATCACCACCGGCGACTCGATCCGCCTCACCCAAGCAACCCGAGGCAAGGGGGTGAGACCACTGACCAACTGACCTACCGGGCAGAACCACTGGCCATCAGCGGGCAATTCCGACGGCCACCAGCGGGCAGAACCACTGACCGCCCACGGGCAGATCCTGCTGGCCCTTGACACGAGGTGACACAGGCCTCCCAGCGACCGTGATGGCTTCACTCGCCAACCCATCAAGCGAGCCGAATCAGGCGACCTCGCGCTCGACCCGGTCGAGCCCGGCGTCGCGGCCCGAAGGTCGAGTTCACGGTGTGCTCACTGGCGTCAGACGTTGTGCGGAGCAGCCGGCCAGTGACCGGGACTGTCGCCGATCGGGCGCGTCGAAGTAGGCCGGAGCGATCACCGACCGGGTGCCCTGCTCTGTTGGATTGACGTGTTCGCCCGGACACGTCACCGGATCACGGTGAACACGCTCGACGCACCGACCCCGCTGAGTCCGTCGCCATGCTCGGTGGCGGACGCGTGCCTGTTCGGCCGGGTGCGGGTTACACCATCGACGGTGTTGGTTGCTCACTCCGCCGGGACGCCGAACCAGTTGGTCGTCGGTCGGTGGTGGGTGCGGTGTGGTGGTGGGTGCCGTCGGGTCGGGTCCAGGTCGCGACTCGGTCGGGGGTCATCGTCAACGTCCAGCCGCCTTCGTGGACCATGTGGTGGTGGTGTTCGCACAACGGGATCATGTTGTCGATGTTCGAGGTGCCTCCGTGGCGCCAGAACCGGACGTGATGCACCCGACACTCATCGATGCTGACCGTGCAGTCCGGATGTGCACACGTGCGATACATGGTGCGCAACGCCCGACGCTGCGCTCGACTGGCCGTCCGCTGCGTCCGACCGAGGGCGAGCAGTTCACCGTTCGCATCGATGTGGGCGACGGCGGTCTCGGCGTCGCAACACAACCGTTGCACGGTGGTGACCGGGAGTGGTTCCCCGTCGGAGGTTTCGCAGATCGTGTCGTCGTGCAGGCCATTACAGCGGGTGGTGTCGTCGACGATCACGATGATCTCCGGCACCCGCTCACCCGAGCCACCATGCACCGCTGCGATCACGGCGTCGACTTCCAACTGGGACCACGGCGTGTTCCGATTCCCATCCGACGTCCGCAACTTGCCGAGCGAGGTTCGGATCGCCGTCCACAGGGTGCGGTCACGGACCGGGTCGAGTTCGAGATGGGTGTGGGCCATCCCGGTCTCACGATCCGTCCAATGCTTCACATTCGCACGAGCCTGCTGCGCCGCCAGAGCTTGTTCGGGTGTGGCGCCGGGCTTGGTGGCGGTCACATCACGGGCAATGTCACGACAGTTGCGTTCGAACACATCCACCCCCTGCCGACCAGCATCAACCAACAGGGCTTCGGCGTAGGTGGCGAACTCGGCCCGTTGCCCCTCATCCAGGTTGCGGGTCACGGTGGCGATCGCGTCGACATGACCCGCCGACACCACCCCCGCCGCCAACGCATCCTCGAACCCCGGCATCTGGGTACACACCAGCTCACGTTCATCAGCCGTCCGAGCATCCCTCGATGACTGACGACCATGCCGGCTCAACACGTCACGCGGTGCTTCGGAACGGCCGGCATCGGCGAGAGCTCGTTGGCGGCGCGTGGCACGCACCTGCAACGCCTCACACCACGATTTCAACACCGAGATCTGCGATGTCAACACCACGAGTTCGTCGCGTTCCATCACATCGGGATCAGCCCCCCGCAACACCGCCAACACGGCTTCGGGATCAACACAACACATCAGAACCTCCTTCAATCGACAGATCAATGGAGGGGAAGTCGGAGAACCCCATCATGACAGCAGGGTGTAACACTCGAACCAGCCCACCACCGACAGACGGAGGTTGGCCGTGCGATCAGCGTGGGTCAGTTCGGTGCGGTTGCCGCGCGTGCGGCGGCGTCAGCGATCTTGCCCTTCGGGACTCCCGACGGCGTGACCCACCATGCGATCGGCTGATCGGGGAACAAGGAGCCCGAGGCGGCCAGAAGGCAGTACCCATCGCCGGACGGTGCGGCACGAACCATGGTCCACAACGTGCCGGACCAGAATGACATCGAGACATCCATCTCGTCGCCGGCCAACGTCTGCAATGACGTCCGGCCCGAACTCGCATTCCACGCGTGCCACGGCTGGCCGACGCTCTGGAACCTTGCAATCGTGGGTGCGAGGCCGTTTCGGTCGAGTTGGGCTCCGAGTTCCGTGGCGAGCCGTTCGGCGGCATCGACCGGATTCCTGGACTGCGGAGAACTCGAACATGCCGATCCCGAAAGAGCAAGTGCGATCGCACACCCTCCACACACTGCCCGCCGCAAGATCGACCACACCCTCGAAGGTCGCACGACGCGGAGCCGGCTGTCTCTACGTGTCCCGACAGCATGGTGCCGGGTGAGAATCAGTGACGTCCCTGCGAGTCGTGCCGCCTCACGCATTGCAAGCGTCGGGACACCGGCGTGGGCTGCAATCGGGCCCAGTCAGCGTCGATGGGCATCATGTCGAGGGGGGCGTGGTAGCGGTTGCTGAGGTAGGCGCGGCTGGTGGTGTCGGGTTTGCCCCGTCTGTCGATCACGGCGTTGCGGCCCAGAGTGCACAGATGGGGACGGCGAGGATTTTGTCGCTCAGATGAATGATGTCGGGACCGGTGTGGAACACGACACCGCCGAGGAAACGGTCACCGATCTCGTCGCGTAGCCAGGCGAGGTGGCGAGCGTCTCTGTGGCTCGACGCCGCTGAGGCCTTGATCTCGATCGCGAACACCTTCCCGCCGTCGTACTCGAGGATCAGATCGATCTCTTGCCGGCCACCGTCAGTACGGAGATGGAACGTTTGTGGTCGTGTCGACTCGACGGCGGCATGACTTCGGATCTCACTGGCGACGAACGTATCGATCAACCGTCCGACGAGGTCGGCGTCGTCGAGCACGTCGGATCGCCCAAATCGAGCTGCGGCTGCCATCAGCGCCGAATCCACGACATACCGTTTCGGGCCACGAACCACACGCTTCAACCGATTCGTCGACCACGCCGGGACCAACTCTGCGACGAACATGTTGACCAGCAACTGTTCGTACGCAACATGGGTGCGGCGATCCAGCCCGAGCGCCCGATAGATCGTGACGTCCTCTGCAACACCAGCAGAGTTCAGCGCCCACGCCTGCAGGTAGCGGCGGAGTCGATTCGGGTCACGGCGCTCACCGATTCGTTCAACATCACGATTCACCATCTGATCGATGTAGCTGTCGAGCCACTCACGCCGATCGCTCACCGTGTCAAGACGCACAGCCTCAGGAAACCCGCCGGTCAACGCCCGATCGAGATAGCCGACCAGGTCTGGCCGATCAGTCGGCAGTTGCACGTTGCCGACAAAGACGTCGGTGAGGCTCGGCCGCGCCTGCACCAACCCAAGGGTCTCGCGCGTCGTCATTCCATACATCGGCACACGGATCAGCCGGCCAGTTCCCGGCCACGACGCCGCTTCGAACTCGCCCGAAACGGAACCCGTCAGCACGAACCGCCCAGCTCGCGGCTCAGCATCCACCGCACGCTTCACGGCACCCAACACCTCCGGAACGTCTTGCCACTCATCGAGCAACACGGGTTCGTCGCGCTCACGCAACGCCGAATCAGGATCGAACCTGAACACGTTGCCGGCCGCCGGCTGATCGAGCCGCACGACAGACTCCGCGACCCGCAACGACGACGTCGTCTTCCCGCAGGCACGAGGCCCAACCACCATCACCGCAGGGAACTTGCCCATCACCCGTTCCAGCTGCGCGTCCACCAACCGATCGACGTAGTCCACCGTTCAAACCTACCTGAATCCCTGCCTCACACCACTCCACCTACTCATTTCACGCGTTCGCCAGTACTGCTCTCACACAATGGGTGCAGACTTGCCCTGTAGCTCAATGCACCCAACCTGGGTCGTGGTAGCGGTTGTTGAGGTAGACGCGGGTGGGCTCGGCGTACCTCATGTCGCTAGATCTCGACGTGGCTGCCGACTTCGAAGACCTGGTCGGCGGGGAGTTTGAAGAACCGGCTGGCGTTGGCGGCGCCGCGATTGAGCAGCACGAACAACTCCTCACGCCACGGATGCATGCCGGGCGCCTTGCCGGCCGTCACCGACTCGCGCCCCAGGAAGTAGGTGGCGCTCGACACATCGATGTCGAGCTCTTCCAACTGCGACAGCGCCAACGGAATGTCCGGGTCTTCCATGAACCCGTAGTTGAAACGGATCTGATGGATCCCGTCGCCGAGGTCGGTGACCGTGGATCGGCGCGACTCGTCGACGCGTGGGACATCCTCGGTGTGGACCGACACCAGCAGCACCGGGTCGTGCAGGACACGGTTGTGTCGCAGGTTCGACATCAGCGCCGGTGGCGCAGCACCCTCGTCCTTGAACATGTAGACGCCCACGCCGGGCACCCGGGCGACGTGCGACTCGATCGCTTCCTCGACCACCTCGGTCATCGGTCGTTCACCACGACGGATACGCGCCGCAACCAACTGGCGACCCTTGCGCCACGTGGTCATCTGGATCACCAGTCCGAACGCGACGAGCAGCGGGAACCAGCCGCCGGCCGGGATCTTCGGGATGTTGGCGCCGAGGAACGCCAAGTCCACGAGCATCAGCGGCACGAGGATCACAGTCGCCTTGAACGCCGACCACTTCCACCTGTCGCGCACGAACCGGTAGAAGATCAATGTGGTGATCAGCATCGTGGTCGTCACCGCGATCCCGTACGCGCTGGCAAGCGCACTCGACGTGCGGAAGGCGATCACCAAGCCGACGCAGCCGATCATCAGCAACCAGTTCACGAGCGGCACATAGACCTGCCCGATGTGTGCCTCCGACGTGTGGAGGATCGCCAGGCGCGGCAGGTAGTCGAGCTGCACCGCCTGAACCGTGAGCGAGAACGCCCCCGAGATCAGCGCCTGCGAGGCGATCACCGTGGCCATCGTGGCCAGGATCGCCAACGGCGTGATCGCCCAGTCGGGTGCCATGTCGTAGAACGGCTTCATGTTCTCGGTGAACTCGCCGGTGCCCTGCGACAGCAGTGCCGCCTGCCCGAAGTAGTTCAGCAGGAGCCCCGGGAGGGCGAGGCAGTACCAGCCGATCATGATCGGCTTGCGGCCGAAGTGCCCCATGTCGGCATACAGCGCCTCACCACCGGTGACGACCAGGAAGATCGAGCCGAGCGAGATGAACGCCTTCCACGGGTTCTCGACGAAGAAGTCCACGGCGTAGGTGGGCGAGACCGCCTTGAGCACCTCGGGGTGCTTGCTGATCTGGTTCACACCCAGCACGCCGAGCACACCGAACCACACCACCATGATCGGGCTGAACACCTTGGCGATGCCGGCAGTACCGCGCCGCTGCACGGCGAACAGGCCGATCAGGATCACCACGGCGATCGGGATCACCCAGTCGGCGAAGGCCGGGGTGGCGACCTCGAAACCCTCCACCGCCGAGAGCACCGAGATCGCCGGCGTGATCAGGCCGTCGCCGTACAACAGGGCGGTCCCGAACACACCGAGCGTCACGACTCCCGCTGCGATCCTCGACACCGTCTCGCCCTCCGGCGGGATCACCAACGAGGTGAGCGCCAGGATGCCGCCCTCACCATGGTTGTCGGCGCGGATCACGAGCAGGAGGTACTTGACCGAGATCACGACCACGAGCGCCCAGAATGACAACGAGGCCACACCGTAAGCAGCGGTCACCCCGAGGTCGAGCTTGGAATGGTGGAACGCCTCACGAAACGAGTAGATCGGGCTCGTGCCGATGTCGCCGAAGACGATCCCGAGCGTGCCGAAGGCAAGCGCGGCAGTGCCAGCGTGGTGCGGATGTTCGTGAAGTGCGTCGTCGGTCACAGGAGCCGAACGCTACACGCGCCGACTGCGACCTGCGCGGTGAGCCTCGGGCGTGAACCGACGCAGCCGAAGGCTGTTCGTCACGACGAACACGCTCGAGAACGCCATTGCGGCACCGGCGATCAGGGGTGACAGACGCCCCGACATGGCCAACGGGATCGCCGCCACGTTGTAGGCGAAGGCCCAGAACAGGTTGCCCTTGATCGTCGCCAACGTGCGACGCGACAACTCGATGGCGTCGGCAGCCGCCGCCAGGTCGTCGCCCACCAGCGTGAGATCACTGGCTTCGATCGCCACGTCGGTGCCGCTCCCCATGGCGATCCCGAGATCGGCTTGAGCCAACGCTGCTGCGTCGTTGACGCCGTCGCCGACCATCGCCACGCGCCGCCCCTCGGCTTGCAGCGCGGCGACCACGGCGACCTTGTCGGCCGGCAACACCTCGGACTGCACCCGCTCGATCCCGACCTCGGCGGCGATCGCCGCCGCCGCACCAGGACCGTCGCCGGTCAACAGGATCGGTTCCAGATCGAGTGCCCGGAACCGTGCGATCGCCGCCTTGCTGGTGGCCTTGACCTGGTCGGCGATCACGAAGTGCGCCAGCACGGTGCCCGGGCGTCGCAACTCGACCACGGTGCGGCCCGCCGCCTCGGCCACGTCGATCGTCGGGCGACCGATCTCGTACAGGTTGCCCTCGACCGTGGCCACCGCGCCCGAACCTGGGCGAGCGCTGAAGTCGAGCGGCTCGGGCAGGCTGCCCAACTCATGGGCGGCGGCACGCGCGATCGCCCGCCCGATCGGGTGCTCGCTGGCCGACTCGATCGCCCCGGCGATCCGCAGAGCGGTCACGCGATCCATGTCTCCGACGGGCTGCACGTCGACCAGCGTCATCACGCCGGTCGTGACCGTCCCTGTCTTGTCGAGCACGATCGTGTCGACCCGTCGGGTCGACTCGAGCACCTCGGGGCCTTTGATCAAGAGGCCGAGCTGGGCGCCCCGCCCCGTGCCGACCAGCAGCGCGGTCGGCGTGGCCAACCCGAGCGCGCACGGGCAGGCGATGATCAGCACGGCGACGGCTGCGCTGAACGATCGCTCCACGTCGCCGGTGGCCAGCAGCCACCCGACCAACGTGGCGATCGCCAGCCCGATCACGATCGGGACGAACACCGCCGACACCCGGTCGGCCAGGCGTTGCACCGGCGCCTTGCCCGACTGCGCGTCGTCGACCAGCCGAGCGATCTGGGACAGCTGCGTATCGGCCCCCACACGCGTGGCTCGTACGACGAGCCGCCCGTGGGCATTGACCGTGGCGCCGATCACGGCGTCACCGGGGCCGACCTCGACCGGCATGCTCTCGCCGGTCACGAGCGAGCGATCCACGGCCGACACACCGTCGAGCACGTCGCCGTCGGTGGCGATCTTCTCGCCGGGCCGCACCACGAACCGGTCGCCGACGCGCAGTTGCTCGACCGGAACACGGCGCTCCGTGCCGTCGTCGTCGAGCACGGCCACGTCCTTGGCCCCGAGGTCGAGCAGCGAGCGGATCGCATCACCGGCGCGACGCTTGGCGCGCGCCTCGAAGTACCGACCGGTGAGGATCAGCGCCACCACCGTGGACGCCACCTCCAGGTACAGATGCGGGTCGGCGGTGCGCCCGTCCATCTCGCCGTGCGTGGACCCCACGCTCATCGACATCGTGTGGCCCAGATCGCCGGCGGGTGTGAACACGAGCGCCCAGACCGACCACACGTAGGCGGCCGACACCCCGACCGACACCAGCGTGTCCATGGTGGCCTGACGGTGGCGCAGGTTGAGCGCCATCGCACGGTGGAACGGCCACGCCGCCCACGTCGCCACGGGCGTGGCCAAGACCAACGCAACCCATTGCCAGCCACGGAACTGCAGCGCCGTGACCATCGACAGCAACATCACCGGCGCACCCAACGCGATCGCCACGATCAGCCGCCGGCGCAGGGCGGACGTGCGGTCGATCGGAGGTTGCTCAGGCGTGGGCACACGCGCCCCGTACCCGGTCTGCTCGATCACACCGATCACGTCGGTTGCCACCAGCCCGGTGTCGCCGAGCTGGATTCGAGCCTTCTCGGTGGCGTAGTTGACCGTGGCGGTGAGGCCCTCGATCTTGTTCAGTTTGCGCTCGATCCGCGACGCACATGCGGCACAGGTCATCCCCGTGACGTCGAGGTCGAGCACACTCACATCGCCATGATCGGGAGCATGTTCAGGGCGAGCCGGCTCAAGCGACATCGAATCCGGCTTCGTCGATCGCTGCAACGACCGCATCGCGGTCGAGTTCGTCGCCCTCTACGGTGACGAGCTTGGTGTCGAGGTCGACCAGCACGGAACTGACGCCGGCGAGCGTGCCGACCTCGCGCTTGACGGAGGCCTCGCAATGGCCGCAGGTCATTCCGGGAACGGTGAGTGTGAGCGTGGACATCGTGGGTCTCCTTCGTCGGGTGGTGATGGTGGCGATGATGATGGTGGTGGTGGTGGTGGTGTAGTTCGTCAGGACCTGACGAGCCGCTCGATGGCGCGGGTCGCCTCGGTGATCTTGCGGTCGGCTTCGACCGGGTCGTCGGCGTGGATGGCGTGGCTCACACAGTGCCGGAGATGATCGTCGAGCAGCTGCACGGCAACGCTCTGGAGCGCCTTGGTGGCAGCCGACACCTGGGTCAACACGTCGATGCAGTACGTGTCGGCCTGGACCAGGCGCTGCAATCCGCGCACCTGACCCTCGACCCGACGCAACCGCGCCAACACCGCTGCCTTGTCGTCGTGATACCCGGGGGAAGCCATACCCATACCCTACCGGGGTATGGATAGGACCACTACGCCAACAGTCGCTCGACGAAGAAGTCGAGCACTCGCTGCACCGAAGCCTCGTCGCGCTGCTCGGTGAGCACCGAGTGGTCCCGCTTGGACGTGCTCGGCAGTTCGACGGCGATGAATGCGTCGCCGAGTCGGCGACGCAGCTCGCTGAAACGATCCCCCACCAGCTTGTCGGCGTCGAACCGCAACCCGAGCACCTGACAACCGGCGGCGGCGCGGTCGACCACCTGTGCCAAGTCATCGGGTGACAGCCCCAGGTTGCGACTGGCGTCGCCCTTCCCGCGCGCCAGCGGGAACGACGGCTGCGACAACACCGGCGCCACCATCACGTCGTCGACCATCATCCCCAAGGCGAACCCGCCCGAGAAGCACATCCCCACGGCGCCCACGCCGGGGCCGCCCACCTCGAGGTGCAGCGACCGCGCCAGTGCCCGCAACCAGCCTGTGATCGGGGACGTCCGATCGAGTGCCCAGCTCGAGAACTCGCGTGCCACGCACACCTTCACGAGACTCCGCGCCACGTACCCGTTCGAGATCGGGCGCCCCGGCTCGCCGACCAACGACGGCATCACGACCGTGAAGCCGCGCTCGACCACCTCGTTGGCGAACGCCGCCACCTTGGGCGTGATGCCGGGAACCTCGTGGATCACGATCACACCAGGGCCCGACCCACGCCGGAACACGTCACGCCGACAGCCGGCAGCCTCGAACGTAGACCGTTGCCAACCGTTCAACACTCCGGCATTCGCATCGGTGGCCATCGCCATCACGCCTCCTCGTCGACTCGAACGTCCGACGGTAGCGCGAGCGCCGGTCAGCCCGGTCGACCGACTCCCGTGACCTTGGACCAGTTGACGGTGCCGACCTTGACGACCGTGCCGCTGTTCGGGGCGTGCACGAGCTGCCCGCCGCCCATGTAGATGCCGACGTGGCTGATCGGCGAGTAGTAGAAGATCAGGTCCCCAGGTTGCGCGTTGGCAGGGTCGACGTGGGGCAGCGCTGCGAACTGAGCCCGCGAGTTGCGTGGCAGGTACACCCCGGCCTGGCCCCAGGCGAAGTGGGTGAGGCCGGAGCAGTCGTAGCTGTCGGGCCCGGCCGTGGCATAGCGATACGGCTTGCCGAGCTGGCTCAGCCCGGCGTTGACCGCCGTACCGGCGCGCCCGGAGACGGGCACCGACACCGTCTGGCCGCCGCCACCGGAGTCGCCGCCACCGGAGTTGCCGCCAGTGTCGCCGCCGCCGTTGCCGCCGGTGTCGCCGGTGTCGCCGCCGCCCGTGGTGCCACCGCCGCCGCCGTTGTCGGTCGGGTTGCCGCCACCGTTGCCGCCATTCCCACCGCCGCCACCGCCACCGCCGTTACCGGCGTTGTTGGAGGCGTTCGCTGCCGCCTGTGCCTGCAGCCGCGCCAGCGCTTCGGCGTCGCGGCGGGCTTGTTCCTGGGCGATCAGGTCACCGAGGCGACGCTCGGCCGCTTCACGCTGCTCGACGTAGCTGGCGGTCAGCTCGACCACCTGCTTCTGCTGGCTCTCGATCTGGGCGGCCAACTCGGCGGCGCGGTTGCGCTTCGACTCGAGATCCTTCTTCTCCTGGTCGAGATCCTTGACCAACTCGTCGAGGTCGTCGGTCGTGCCGGTTCCGACGTTGAGCGCCACCCGGCTGAACTGGTCGCGCTGCAGCCCGTCGGTGTACGTGTCGGCATTCGAGAACAGCGGCCCCAGCAGGTCGGCGCCCGCTCCGGTGAACGACCGCACCGCAACCTCGGCCAGATCGCCGCGGAGCTGGTTCAGCTCAGCCTCCTTGGCGGCGACACGCTCCTCGGCCTTCACGATCTCGACGTCGAGCTGGTTCTTGTCGTCGACGGCGACGGCGTAGTCCTCGGCGAGGATGTCGGCCTTCTCCTCCAGCCGTTCCAGTTCGTCGACGATCCGGGCCACCTCGGCGCGCTGACCTTCGACCGTGGCACTGGCGACGTGGGCGTCGACCATCGGTGACACCATCACCAACAGGGTGGCAATCGTCAGGCCTTGGAAGCGACGGGATCGGCGCGCGGTGTGGTGAAATCGAAGGGTCATAGGGGCGATCAGAGAGTGTAGCGAGTATTACGAACGTGTTGCGATCGGGGCTACTCCCACTCGATCGTGCCCGGGGGTTTGCTGGTGATGTCGTACGCCACCCGGTTGATCCCGGGCACCTCGTTGATGATCCGCTGCGACATCTTCTCCAACAGGTCGTACGGCAGGCGCGCCCAGTCGGCGGTCATCGCGTCGTCGCTGGTGACGGCCCGGATGATGATCGGGTGACCGTAGGTGCGCTCGTCGCCCATCACACCCACCGAACGGATGTCGGGCAGCACAGCGAACGCTTGCCAGATCTCGCGCTCGAGCCCGGCCCAGGCGATCTCCTCGCGGACGATCGCGTCTGCCTCCTGCAGGGTGGCGACCTTGTCGGGCGTGACCTCGCCGATGATCCGAACCCCCAGGCCGGGGCCGGGGAACGGTTGCCGCCACACCATCTCGTCGGGCAGCCCGAGTTCGGTCCCGAGCGCACGCACCTCATCTTTGAAGAGATCACGAAGTGGCTCGACCAGCTCCAACGTCATGTCCTCGGGGAGGCCACCCACGTTGTGATGACTCTTGATCACGTCGGCCGTGCCGTCCTTGCCGCCCGACTCGATCAGGTCGGGGTACAGCGTGCCCTGCACGAGGAATTTGGCGTCAGTCAGGCCACCGGTGCGTTCCTCGAAGATCCGGATGAACAGCTCGCCGATCGCCTTGCGCTTGGCCTCAGGTTCGGTGATGCCCGCCAGCGCGGCGAAGTAGCGATCGCCTGCGTCGACGTGGATCAGCTCGAGGTTCATGTTGCGGCCGTAGGTCTCGACGACCTGGGCGCTCTCGTTCTTTCGCATCAGGCCGGTGTCGACGTAGATGCAGGTGAGCTGCTTGCCGATCGCCTTGTGCACCAGCGCAGCGGCGACCGACGAGTCGACACCGCCCGACAGGGCGCAGATGGCGCGCTCGCCGCCGACCTGGGCCCGGATCTTGGCGACCTGCTCGTCGACGACCGAGGCCATCCTCCACGTGGGGGCACAGCCGGCGAGGTCGTGCAGGAACGTGCGCAACACGGCCATGCCGTGCGGCGAATGGACCACTTCGGGGTGGAACTGCACGCCCCAGATCTTCTGTGCGTCGTTCTCGAGCACGGCCACCGGCGCATCGGGGGTACTGGCCACGGCCAGAAAACCGGGCGGTGGCTCGGTGATCGCGTCGAAGTGGCTCATCCACACGTCGTGCGACTGCGGGATCGTGTCGTGCAGCAGCGCCGACGCAGCGGTGCGGGTCAACTGCGCCCGCCCGTACTCGCCGCGGAGCCCGCGCCCGACCGTTCCTCCCAGCTGCTCGGCGATCAGTTGCGCCCCGTAACAGATCCCGAGGATCGGGACGCCGAGCTCGTAGATCGCCGGATCGAGCTTCGGAGCGCCGTCGACGTGGACCGACTTAGGTCCACCCGACAGGATGATCGCAGCGGGATGGTGGGCTGCGATCTCGTCGGCGCTGATACGGTGCGAGACGATCTCGGAGTACACGCTGAGTTCTCGGACACGGCGGGCGATCAGCTGTGCGTACTGGGCGCCGAAGTCGACCACCAGCACGGTCTGGCGATCAGCGTGCGGCAGTTCCGGAGGATTCGATGTGGCGGTGTCGCGCTGCAAGACTCCGATGGTAGACAGGCCGGGTGCCATCGCGCCGATTCGCTGCCCGCTTGCTGCTGAGCGTTTTGTTCACGGTGGGCTGGCAGGTTTCGTCGGGCGCTGCGTCCGCCGCGACCGAGCCAACCGTGCCCGTCACCACCGCGCCTGCACCGGACGACACCCCGGAGGCGACGGCCGCGCCCGAGGTCACGTTCAACGAGTTCCTCCCTGAGGATCGGTCGATCAGCGAGTGCATCAGCGCCGCACCGCGGCCCGGTTGCGGCAGCAAGCAGCGCGGCGGCTGGCACCAATACCTGGTGTTCTTGTCGCTGGTGGGCGGGCTGACGGTGATCGGCTGGCGGATCATCGCCGGCGTGCGCCGGGCACCCACGCCCTGACCGTTCCGGCTCGCGTCACAGCGCCCGGCACAACAGGTCGAACAGCATTCGAGCCGTGGCACCCCACACGGTCTCGTCGTCGAGTTCGAAGAAGTGCAGCACCCAGTCGGCGGGCCGGTTGCTCCAGACCTCGGCGCGATACGTGTCGGGGCGGGTGAGTTCGGAGATCGGTACCCACAGCACCCGGTCGACCTCGCCGGTGTGCGGCTGCAGATCGAGTCGATGCTCGACCGTGGCGACGAGGGGAGCGATGGAGCTGCGGCTGACCGGCGTACTGAGATGGTCCAACTCGCCTCGCACGGTCACCAGCGCCGGGTCCAGACCGACTTCCTCGTGCGCCTCCCGCAACGCCGCCTCGACCACTGTCTCGCCCGGGTCCAGCCGCCCACCCGGGAAGCTGACCTCGCCGCGGTGCGTGCGCATGTCGGCGGACCGCCGCGTGAGCAGCACCTCGGGCCCGTCGGCGGTGGCCGCCAACACCACCAGCACGGCCGACGGCCGCGCCTCGGGGAAATCCGGTGAGGACCTGACGGGCGGTGCGGCCAGCGCCTCGATCAGTTCGCCGAGCGACGGCGCCCAGTTCCGGCCCCACGGCGGAGGCGGGCCGTCGCTCCACCCGTCGGGTCTCGGGATCACCTGCCGGCCACCGGGTCGGCGCTGCACGTCGTGACCTCGGCTCAGGCTGCGGTGGTGCTGCCCGGGGTCCACCCCGCCGCGACCAGCTCCGCCAGCACCTCGGGCAGGCCGGCGGTCTTGAGATTCGCCAGCACCTTGCCCGGCATCATCTCGCCGCGCTCGAACTCCTCCCACGCCGTCATTAACTTGCTCAGATCAGGGGCAGGGCGGTCGAAAGCCATGCCGCCAGCCTACGACCGCATCGTCGTTCGGCAGACGCTTGGCTCGTCTCCGAAAGGTCACCGTCCTTCACGGATCGGTCGCATGACCTGTTACTCGGCGTCCTTCGAGCGGTTTCTGACCATCTGGCGGGCGGTGCGATACCCGGTGCCGGCGAGGCGTCCGGCGACCTTCCCCACCCGCTCGCCGGTCACGCCGGAACGATCGAGCCGACGCTGACGCCGCGCCGGGCGTTCGGCCCAGTCGGTGAACCACCAGAGGAATCCCAGCGGCACCAGCATCACCGCCAGCACGATCCGACCGCTCGACGAGATCTCGAACCAAGGCTGCGCGGCGCCGAGGGCGACCATCCCGATCACGAGCGCGTCGAGCCACCGGTGCGAACGTCGCCCGAACAGCTTGAACGCCCCGAGCGGCCCACGGACGGCGGCTGCGTTGGCGAACACGAGCGCGCCCGCCGCACACGGCAGCAGTGGCTTGGGATCCTGCAGACCCTGGGCCACGAGTGCAACTCCGATCAGGTACTCGGCGAGTTGGTGCACCCAGAACGGACGGTCGGCGCGTTCCCCATGGCGGGCAGGCTACGCGGCAGCTCCGACTTGCGCGCCACGTGCGAGGCCGGCGGCCGGTGGCGTCGCAGTGGGGCAACTCCGCACCGCCGGCCACTACCTGACGAGGCGCTCGATCCGCTCCGATCCTCCGGATGGCGTCGACAGCACCGCAAATCAGTAGCACTACCGATGTGGTCGATGCGGCACTGAGACGACGATCGACGTTCATGAACCCAGATTCGACGTACTTCGGCTTCGGGCGGCTCGCTGCCCTGCTGTCCACCTTGCTGGTCGCGGTTGCGGCGTTGCTGACGGCCTCGGCACCGGTCGCGGCGCAGGTGGCTGAGCCGGCGATGACCGCCCAGGCCATCATCGAATGCGGATCCGGCACACCCCAACTCAGCATCCGCGGCGACTTCGGCAACGAGTACCCCTTCGTCACCGCATTCACATCCGAACCGACGATCACGCTGCCGCTCAACGGCTCGTCGGGATGGGGCACCGCGGGCGCTCAGTTCGCAACGACCTACACGTTCAGCGCGACGTATGCGGTTCCCGACGGCTTCAACGGCACGGTGACCCGGTCCCTCACGATCCCACCAGGCCCGACGTGTTCGAACCCTGGGTCGGCCGGCATCTCAGTCCAGTGTCCTGGAGCAACGGCGTCGATCGACTTTGGATACCCGGAGATCCAAGGTTTCACGGTCGAGTCCCACGTCGCCTTGACGGGCGCCGACGGCTACCTCGCCAGCCTGCCCCTCGCGGCCGGCACGTTCACCGGATTGCCGATCGACCAGGGCACGTTCGAAGTCAGCGCCTCGTACACGTACACCGGCTCGCCCGATGTCGCAGTGAACGCCGTGAGCGGTGCGCTGATCCCCGGTCTCGACCCGTCCACAGCGCCCTGCGCCACGACGACCACCACGACCACCACCCCGACGACCACGACCACGACCACGACCATGGTTGCGCCGACCAGCACCGTCGCGGCGACCACGACCGTCGCACCGCCCGCAGCAACCACCTCCGTCGCGCCGGCGGGGCTGCCGCCGACCACACAGCTCGCGCCGACGCTCCCGGCGACCGGCGACGCGTCGAGACCACTGACGACCGTGGCCGCTCTGATTGCCGCAGCCGGCGGCGCAATCGTCGCCGCTGCACGTCGCCGTGCCTGATCCGTTCCCGGCCGGCGAGGGCGACGACCCGGTCGAGCTGTTCGACCACCTCGGCAACCCGCTCAACTTCGATGACCCCGATGCCACCGGCAAGCCGACCCTCACCGTCGATCGGCGATGTGTCCAGCAACCAGCGCACCCGGGCGTGACCACGGAAGCAGAACGCAAGCCCGAGTCCGACCAGGAGTGGGACCGGACCTGACACCCCCGAACGGAACGCCTCAGAGAAGGCCTGATCTCAAACGGTCGGCTGCCTGAGTCGCGAGCATCAACCGCGAGCCGGCGCCGGTCTTGGTGTACACGTGGGCGAGATGGCTCTCGACAGTCCGACGCGAGATGTAGAGCCGCTCGGCGATCTCGACGTTGGCGAGACCTTCGGCGAGCAGCACGAGCACGGCCCGTTCACCGGCCGTGATCGACTCCCACCCGAACCGACGCCGAGACGGTTGCTGGGCTTCGGCTCTGACAGGCGTGACCGCGACCGGCCCGATGGGACGTTCGATCAGCGCAAACGCGCCAACGCCGCGATACCAGTCGGCCGCGCGCGACGCTGCACCGGGCATGGCGAGAGCGGCGGCATCGGCGTCGGCCGCAGCGGCGTCGGTCATCAGCTCCATGTGCCGGCAGGCGCTCGCCACCTCGGCCAGCGCCGTGGGCGACCCGGCTAGCAACGCCGAACACCACCGCACCCGGGCCGCCGCCCACTCAGATGATCCGGTGTCGAACTGTGCGAACCATTCGACCCAACTCTCGGCAGCCGCCCTGTCACCGGCCGCAAGCATCGAGCGGATGGCGGCAGGGCCATGCCCAATCGCCAGCGCGCGATGGTCGAGTCGCAGAGCGAGATCGAGCAGCGTCGACCACAGCCCGGCGGCGCCAACTGGGTCGCCCGCCAGTGTCATCGCTTGGGCAGCGGCAGCGACGGCGACATCGCCACCGGCGCCCTGCAACGACGCCGCTCCCAACAGTGCGTCGACGCCTGCACCGCCGCCTCGCGCCATCTCGATCAGCGCCGCCACGCCTTCGATCATCCCGGAACTGGAGATCACACCAGACTCGGTGGCGACGGCTCTCCCGGCCTCGCACTCGGCCAGGGCGTGATCCCACTCCCCAAGCTGATAGTGCGCCAACGCACGTAGCCCATGCCGAAACGTCGGCCGTGTCGCGGTGGCGAAATCGGTGGCGCGCTCGTCGGCTTCGACCGAACGCAGTGCCGATGCCGGATCGCCGAGTTGGATTGCCACGTTCGCCGCCATGAGGAGCGGGCCGGCATAGCCGGCGTCGGCGGCGTGGCGGCAGGTGGCGAGGGCGATCGCCACCTGACGATCGACCTCGTCAGGGTCGAGTGCACAGCTCGCCAGGTACGCGTTCACCATCGCCGCAAACACCACCGCCGTGGCGCGGTCGATCGGCTCACCCGACGGCGGCGACTCGACCGCCATCCGAGCGAGCCTGCGGGCGCGCTCGAAGTCGCCGGCGAACAACGTGGCGAGCCCCATCTCAGCTCGGTATCGGGCGACGTCGACGCCGGCGGGCTCGAGCGGGTCGTCACCGTACTCGGCGACCACCGTCCGTGAGCGGCCTTGGAGGAATCGTGCCCGCATCACGACACCATGAGCGTCGGCAGTCAGCCGCTGTGAACAGCCAGCCGCCAGCAGCGCAGCGGCGACTCGTTCGGCCTCGTCGACTCTGCCGCTGAACAGCAACGCCGTGAGCCTCACCCCAGCGGCAACATCGCGCCAATCGTCGGGCAATCCATCGAGTCCGGAGAGTCGGTCGCAGATCTCGACCGCCACCGGCGGCGAGGCCAACCGGGCGGCGTCGATCGACAGGGCCGGGTCGACGCGAGCGAGATCGAGCATCAGAACATGCCTGGCCAGCCGCGACTTCTCGCCGAGCCGCGCCAGGTGCTCGAACGCTTCGCGGTGCAGTTCGCGCCTCACCGCGGCCGGTATCGTGCGCTCGATCGCCGCTGCCACGAGGTCGTGTCGAAACGACACCTCAGCCGCCTCGCCGTGCAGCAAACCGGCTTCGCTCGCGGCCAGCGCGGCTGACATCACCTGTTGGCGATCGCCGCCCAATGCCTCGAGATCCTCGATCCGGCAGCTCCGGCCGAGCACGGCGGCGCGCTGCAGGACGGCGAACACCGACGGCCCGAGGGCCCGGGCGCGCCGCACCAGACTGCGCTCGATCCGGTCGTATCGAGCCTCGCCATCGACCGTGTCGTCGCTGACGACGGCAGTATCGGCGTCGACGATGGCGAGCGCGTAGAACGGGTTGCCGCCGGCCCCGGCCACCCGCGCCCGCACGGCCAACGTCGGCGCGGTTCCGGTGTGCAGCTGTACGAGCCGGATCACCTCGGCCTCGGTCAACGGCGGGACCACTCGGTCGTTCCCGCCAGCTGCCACGACAGCGTCCAACAGCGCTGCCAAGCCCGACAACCCTACGTCGGTGCGGCTGGCGATGATCGTCGCCAGCCCGTGCGGGGTCGCCCGACGCACGATCGAGGCGAGCGCGGCGAGACTCGGCTCGTCGGCCCACTGAACGTCGTCGGCGACGATCAGCACCGGATCACGCGACGACTCGATCAGGTCGAGCACGGCATCGACCGCCTGCCGGATGCCGAGCCGCTCGCCGATCGCGACCGGGATGATCGGCCGCAGCAATCCGAGGTGCTCGGTTCGGGTTGCCTCGTCCACGCGCAGGCGCACCGCACCGCGCCGGCCGCCTCTGCGCGGGCCACAGCGACGTCGAGCAATGTCGTCTTGCCAATCCCGGGTTCGCCGGTCAACGCCAAACTGCCCCCGCGTGGCAGGGCGTCGATCAGCTTCCGGATTGCTGCGAGCTCCGGACCGCGCCCAACGATCGTGAAGCCGCCGCTCGGCTCAGCAGGCACGTTCGGCACCATCACCGCACATGTTGACGGTCGGCCGCATGCGTCCATCCCGCACTTGTCCCTCCCGAATCCGAACGGCCCGAACCGACGACCGAGCGCCGACTTGGCTGGACTGAACGCCTTGCCGCGCCGCCTGCGCTCCGCACCGCCGACGCGGCCGCCCGTCGTCGCCATCACCCGTGCGTGTTGGGCCCGTTCGGCCCGACTGACCCCAGAACGGTCGGTTGTCGCGCTCCCCCACGGCCCGCAGGCTACACGTCGGAGTTCATTGCACGCGGCGACATCAGCGAATTGATCACCTCCCCCAGCGCGCTTCATCGACTGAAAGCCGACCTGCGGGCGATGGCTCAGGCGCGGGCCTCGTTCCCGCCCTCTGCGCCAGCCGGACGCCAGACCCAGAACGGCCCGGGGTCACCCCCGGGCCGTCGAGCGGTATCGCTGTGATGCACCGAGCGCGTCAGCGCTCGATCACATCATCCCGCCCATGCCACCCATGCCGTCCATGCCGCCACCGCCGCCCAGCCTGCCGGGCCAACGACGTTCAGGCCGGCACCCCGACTGGGCGCCGGCTTCACCAAGCCGTTCAGCGCCACCGTGATCTCCAACATCGGCGACGGCATGTCGCAGGTCGCCTACCCCTGGCTGGCATCAACTCGGCCCAGACGATCCTGCCCGACATCGTGCCCACCGATCAGCTCGAACGCGCCAACGGGCGGATGTGGTCGATCGAGGCGGTGGCCAACCAGTTCATCGGCCCACCACTCGGTTCGATCCTGCTGATCGCCGCCTTCTCGATCCCGTTCTTCATCGACGCCGCCTCGTTCTTCGTGGCCGCCGCGCTGGTCGCCGCCATCCCGGGAACGTTCCGGGCCACGCGCCAGGCCGACCTGCCGCCCAGTTCGTTCCGCACCGAACTGGCCGAGGGCGTGCGATGGCTCTGGGCCCACCCGCTCTTGCGGCCGATGGCGATCATCCTCGGGCTGATGAACCTGGCCAGCATGGTGTCGGGCGCCACCTTCGTGCTGTTCGCCCAAGAAGTGCTCGGGGTCGGCCCGTTGCTGTTCACCGTGATCGGGTTCGGTGGGGCGATCGGCGGTCTGCTCGGCGGCAACCTGGCGCCCCGCATCGCCCGCCGCTGGGGCAGCGGCACGTCGCTGTTCGTGTCGATCAGCGCGATCGGCCTGGCGTTGATCCTGACCGGAGTGGTCACGTGGTGGCCGGTGACGCTGGTGCTGTTCGGCATCAACGCCATGTTCGGCATCCTGTGGAACGTGATCACGGTGAGCTTGCGCCAGTCGATCATCCCGCCCCACCTGCTCGGGCGGGTCAACAGCGTCTACCGCTTCTTCGCATGGGGGATGATCCCGATCGGGGCGGCGATCGGGGGCGTGTTCGTGTTCGTCGTCGAGCGCCTCGCCGACCGCGACCTGGCGCTGCGTGGCACCTACGTGGTGGCGGGGGCGATCTACCTCGGGCTGCTCGTGTTCTGTCGCGCCGCGCTGACGACCGAGCAGATCGACCGGGCCCGCTCACAAGGCGCCTGACGTCGTTACCGACTGCTACTTCGAGCGGTTCCTGATCATCTGCCTGGCGGTCCGGTATCCGTTGCCGGCGACCCGTCCGGCGGCCTTGCCGACCAGCTCCCCCGAGCTGCCCGTGCGCGCTGCACGGCGCTGGGCCCGCGTCGCCCGTTCCGCCCAGTCGGTGTACCACCACAGGAACGCCAGCGGCACCAGCATGACCAGCAACATGATGCGCCCCGTCGACGAGATCTCGACCCACGGCTGCACGGCGAAACCGAGCAGGATCGTCATCACGGCCAGATCGAGCCACTTGTGGAGCCGGCGCCGCACCAGCTTGAACGCCCCCAGCGGCCCGCGCACGGCGGAGGCGTTGGCGAAGATCAGGGTGCCGGCCACGCACGGCAGCAACGGCTGCGGGTCCTGCAATCCCTGGGCGACGAGCACGACGCCGATCAGATACTCCGCCAGCTGGTGCACCCAGAACGGACGCGTGGCGTGCTCACCCATCCCCAGAACCTACCGCCGTCCGCCGACGCGAACCGTGAGCCCACTCGGTCAGCCGGCTCGGTCAGCCCAGGCGGTCGGGTGTCCAACCGCCGGGTTGACGGTACGGGTCGCCCTGGTTGCAGCCGCCGGCGGAGCTCAACGACGGGTACGGGTTGACCGCCTTCCCGCCCCCGGGGTGGACCTCGAAGTGCAGGTGCACGCCGGCGGCGTTGCCGGTGTCGCCGACGAAGCCGATGATCTGGCCGGCTCGGACACGGGAGCCCTCCTGCAACCCGGGCGCGAAGTCCGACAGGTGGGCGTAGAAGAACGTGGCACTGCCGTCGGCGGCGTGCAGCCACCAGGCGTTGCCCGACTTCTTGCCGGGTTGGTCCCAGTGCCGCGTGGTCAGCACACCGTCGACGACGGCGTAGACGTACTGGCCACGCCGGGCGAACAGGTCGACGCCTTCGTGGCGTCGCCCGCCTGACCGGGGCGCCTGCCAGGTGTCGGCGTACTGGCACGGCCCCTGCACGGGCGGGATCGCGAGCGTGACCGCGCCGCCACTGCTGGACTGCGCCAACGCCGCCCGGTCGGCCCCTGACGGCAGGTCGATGTCGTCGCCCGGCATGATCGTGGTCGAGCGGCTGGCACCGTTGACGTCCAGCAAGGCACGCATCGACACCCCGGCCCTATCGGCGATCGCCGACCAACTATCCCCTCGACGAACCGTGTACGAGCCGCCTCGGCCATCCGCCCGCGTCGGGGTCGAGCCACCGCGGGGGGCGGCCCCGGCCGGCAGCGTGATCGTTGCGCCCGGCAGCAACATGGTGTCGGTGCCCGCCCCGTTGACCTCGAGCAGTGACCCCACCGGAACGCCGACCGACTGGGCGATCGCGAACCAACTGTCACCGGACTCGACCTGGTACGAGCCGCTGGAGCCGGACGAACTCGACTCGCCACCATTCGGGGTCGTAGCGCCCGACGGGAGACACAGCCGGTCGCCGGGATGGATCACCGTTCCCGCACCGGCGCCGTTGGCCGACAGCATCGTCGCCGCCGACACGTCGAGCGCCAACGCAATCGAGTTCCAACTGTCGCCGGATTCCACCGTGTAGCGGCGGTCGCCACACGCCGCGCCCGGGTCGGTGCCGTCGGGGAGACACACCACGTCACCGGGGTGGATCGCACCATCGATCTCGGCCTGATTGACGTCGAGCAGCGCCGCGGTCGTCACGTCCACACGGTCGGCGATCGCGCTCCAACTGTCGCCCGCCACGACCACGTACGACGGCAGTCCTGAGGATGCGCAGTCCATCGACGCCGACGCGCTCGACGTGCCGAGCGCCACCAGCCCGACACTCAGCGAGCCGGTCAACAGCAGCCCGGCCAACAGCGGGGCGAGACGTTGATTGCAGAAATCGGGCACCGGGATTCTCCATCCTCGCCCGCAAGCCGAGCAGCGTACCCACCACGTCCACCCATGTCAGCGCGCCCCACGACGTTCACGCCGGGCGCGCAACGGCCCGGGGCGTCGCCCCGGGCCGTCGACAGATTGCTGGGCAATCCCTCAGGAGAGGGATCTCACATCATGCCGCCCATGCCACCCATGCCGTCCATGCCGCCACCGCCGCCCATCGAGGCTGCGGGTTCGGGCTTGTCGGCCACGAGGCACTCGGTGGTGATCACCAAGGCGGCGATCGACGCTGCGTTCTGCAGCGCCGCACGGGTCACCTTGGCGGGGTCGATGATGCCGGCCTTGACCAGGTCGACCATCTCGCCCGTTGCGGCGTTCATGCCCATCGAGCCCGTCTCGGTCTCGATCGCACGCACGACCACGTTGCCTTCGAGGCCGGCGTTCTCGGCGATGTTGCGAGCCGGAGCCACGAGCGACTCCCACACCAGCTTGGCGCCGGTCTGCTCGTCACCCTCCAGCCCGTCGACGACGGACTGCACGGCGCCACGGGCACGGATCAGGGCGGTGCCGCCACCGGCGACCACACCCTCCTCGATCGCCGCACGAACCGACGACACGGCGTCTTCGATGCGGTGCTTCTTCTCCTTGAGCTCGACCTCGGTGGCTGCGCCGACCTTGATCACGGCAACGCCGCCGGCCAGCTTGGCCAGGCGCTCCTGGAGCTTCTCGCGGTCCCAGTCCGAGTCGGTGTTCTCGATCTCGGCCTTGATCTGGCTGATCCGGCCCTTGACGTCCTCATGGTCGCCTCCACCATCGACGACGGTGGTGTTGTCCTTGGTGATGATGACGCGCTTGGCCTGGCCGAGCAGGTCGAGCGTGGTGTTCTCGAGCTTGAGACCCACGTCCTCGCTGATGACCTGACCACCGGTGAGGACGGCCATGTCCTGCAGCATCGCCTTGCGACGATCGCCGAAGCCGGGTGCCTTGACGGCAGCAGCTTGGAACGTGCCGCGGATCTTGTTGACCACCAGCGTGGCGAGTGCTTCGCCCTCGATGTCCTCGGCGATGATGACGAGCGGCTTGCCGGTCTTCATCACGGCTTCGAGCACGGGGAGCATCGCCTGGACGGTCGAGATCTTGCCCTGGTTGAGCAGGATGTAGGCGTCCTCGAGCACCGCTTCCTGGCGCTCTGCGTCGGTCACGAAGTACGGCGACAGGTAGCCCTTGTCGAACTGCATGCCCTCGGTGAACTCGAGCTCGGTGCCGAACGTGTTCGACTCCTCGACCGTGACCACGCCGTCCTTGCCGACCTTGTCGATCGCCTCGGCGATCACGTCGCCGATCGACGAGTCGGCAGCCGAGATGGTGGCGACGTTGGCGATGTCGGTCTTGTCGTCGACAGGGCGGGCCTGAGCCTCGATCGACTCGACAGCGGCCTTGACCGCCTTCTCGATGCCCTTCTTGACGGCCATCGGGTTGGCGCCGGCAGCGACGTTGCGCATGCCGACCTTGACCATCGCCTGAGCGAGCACCGTGGCGGTGGTGGTGCCGTCACCGGCGATGTCGTCGGTCTTGGTGGCCACCTCCTTGACGAGCTGGGCGCCCATGTTCTCGAACGGGTCCTCGAGCTCGATCTCCTTGGCGATCGAGACGCCGTCATTGGTGATCGTGGGGGCGCCGAACTTCTTGTCGAGGACCACGTTGCGGCCCTTCGGGCCGAGCGTGACGCGGACGGCGTCGGCCAACTTGTTCACGCCGGCTTCGAGGGCGCGGCGTGCTTGATCGTCGAACTTCAGGATCTTCGTCATGTTGATCGACCTCAGCCCACGATCGCAAGCACGTCACGGGCGTTGAGCACGAGCAGATCGTCGCCGCTCACGGTCACTTCGGTGCCGCCGTACTTGGAGTACAACACGGTGTCGCCGACCTTGATGTCGAGCGGGATCAGCTCGCCAGAGGACTCGGCGCGCTTGCCCGGACCAACCGCCAGCACCTTGCCCTGCTGGGGCTTCTCCTTGGCGGTGTCGGGGATCACGAGACCAGAAGCTGTCTGGGTCTCGGCCTCGTTGGGCTTGACGACGATGCGGTCATCGAGCGGCTTCAGATTCATGGTGCATGCCTCCATGGCGTGTCACTGGACAGTTGGATGATCGATCGGGACGAGCGTTAGCACTCACCCCGTGCGAGTGCCAAGCGTAATCCGGCGAGGCCGCCATTAGCAACCGGCACCCGAGAGTGCTAACGGCGATCTTTCAGCCGACCGCTCGATCCGCCGGTCCGCCAGCGAACTCGCCGTGGAACGACGTCAGCGGTACCCAGGCCGCTGACCTGGCACGACGCGCTGCCGAACTCGCCGCGCCCACGCGACTGTTCAGGTCCAGAGCGTGACGCCGCACGCCCGCAGCACGCCGATCGTCTCGGCCATCGGGAGCCCGATCACGTTGGTCGGGCTGCCGCCGATCCGGTGCACCAGCGCGCCCCCGGCGCCCTGCATCCCGTAGGCGCCGGCCTTGTCGAGGTGCTCGCCGAGCGAGACGTACCAGTCGATTCCGGCATCGGTGAGGGTGGCGAAGGTGACCTCGGTGGTCACGGTCACGGCCTGCACGGCGGTGATCCGCCAGCCGACCACGGCGGTGTGGACGAGGTGGGTGCGGCCTGACAGGAGCCGCAGCATGCGACGTGCGTCGTCGTCGTCGAGCGGCTTGGCGAGGATCTCACCGTCCACGTCGACGGTGGTGTCGGCCGACAGCACGGCAACCTGTCCCGTCGCCCCGAACCCCAACTTGCCCACCACCGCCATCGCCTTCGAACGAGCCACGCGCTCGACGTACGCCACAGGCGACTCGTCGGCACGTTCGGTCTCGTCCACGTCGCCGGGCACGATCGCGAACTCGAGTCCGAGCCCGCGCAACAGCTCCTGGCGACGCGGCGATGCCGATGCGAGGACCAGCGAGACCGTCATGTCAGCCGCCCGAGAGCGCCATCACGTGGGCGTCGTCGGGGATCACGAAGTCGTCACGATCGTCGAGGAAGTGTTCGGGCAACGACACCTTGATCGGCCCGTTGGTGTGGCCGCGCTTGATCCGTTCCCCGCCTGGCACGAGTTCGAGCGAGCCGTCGAGTTCCCCTGCGATCCGCTCGATTTCCGCCAGCGACGAGATCTGCGACAGCTGCCGGCGAGTCTCGGGCCCGACCGCGTAGCCCGAGACGTACCAGTTCGTGTGCTTGCGGAAGTCGCGCATGGCGAACTGCTCGCCGCCATGGTCGGCGTAGTGCTCGGTGAGCAATCGGGCATGACGCAACATCGTTGCGAGGACCACGTCGAGTCGACGGGCGGGCGGAACCGGGCGACCTGCCAGGGCGGTCACGAGATCCCCGAACAGCCACGGGCGGCCGAGGCACCCACGTCCGATCACCACGCCGTCGCACCCGGTCTGGTCCATCATCCGCACTGCGTCGGAGGCCTCCCAGATGTCACCGTTGCCGAGCACCGGGATCGACCCCACGGCGGCCTTCAACTCACCGATCGCCGACCAGTCGGCCTCACCGGCGTAGTGCTGTTGGGCGGTACGGGCGTGCAGGGCGATCCACGCCACGCCTTCGTCGGCGCAGATCCGGCCGGCATCGATGTCGGTCCGCAGCTCGTCGTACAGCCCCATCCGGAACTTGGCGGTCACGGGCACGCCGTACGGGGCGGCGGCTCGCACTGCGGCGCCCACGATCGCCCGCAGCAGACGCGGCTTGGCTGGCACTGCAGCGCCGCCGCCGCGACGGGTGACCTTGGCGGCCGGGCAGCCGAAGTTGAGGTCGACGTGATCGACGATCCCCTCGTCACACACGATCTGCACGGCGCGACCCAACATGTCGGGGTCGCTGCCGTAGATCTGCAGGCTGCGCGGCCGCTCGTCGGGGGCGAAGGTCATCATGCGCCGCGTCTTGTCGTTGCGGTGCACGACCGCGGCAGCCATCACCATCTCGTTCACGTAGACGAGATCGGGTGCCGATTCCCGGCACATCGCCCGGAACGCGGCGTTGGTCACGCCCGCCATCGGCGCCAGCACGACAGGCGCCGCCGGGGTGAAGGTTCCGATCCGGAGCGGCAACATCGCGGCAACGGTATCGAGCGAGACGCCGTTCCAGGAGCGCACGGTCCGGCAATGGAGCGGACACTCTTGACAGAGAGAGTGTCCGCTCTTTACAGTCGCCGCATGGCGACCCAGGCCGAACGCAAAGCGACGACTCGGACGGCGCTGATCGAAGCCGCCGCCGAGCTGCTCGTGGTGGAGGGTTTGACCGGGTTCACCACCTCCGCCGTCACGCATCGTGCCGGTCTCTCCAACGGCGCGTTGTTCGGCCACTTCCCCACCCGGCTCGAGTTGCTGGCGGCCACCGTCGAGTACATGTTGGAACGACTGCGCGACGGCTACGACGCCACCTTCACCGGTTTGATCGACGGTCACGCCTCGCCCGAGACCTTGCTCGAACTGCTGTGGGAGTCGATGAACGACCCCTCGTTCGGCGCCGTGCTCGGCGTCTACACGCAGGCCCGCACCGACCACGAACTGCTGGCGGCGATCCACGACATCGTCGTGCGCCATGGTTCGTATGTCGGTGAGATCAATCGCCGTGTCGCTCGCACGCTTGCCCCCGATCCGTCGCGGGCGGCACGGCTCACCTCGCTCGGCACGATGGCGATCATCGCCATGCAGGGCCTCGTGGTGAGCCACATGGTCGGCGCATCGATGGGTGGCGAGCGCGACCTGGTCGGAGCCTTCGCCCAGCTCTATCACGCCGCCCTGGAGTCGCCGACCTCCGATTGACACCCAGTTCTTTGCGGGAACCCACCGACCGCCCCATGAGGATCGATTCTGACCACCAGGATCCTCATCGGGCGGTCGTTTGGTTGACGTTCACGTTGTGTCTGACACAACTTGAACGTGTGCCCGACGGTCAGGTCAGCAGTGGGAGTTTCAGGTTGGGCATGGCGCCGACGTCGAGCGGGGTCGGGCCATCGGACGCCAACCGGTACCAACCGGCGGCGGCGATCATCGCTGCGTTGTCGGTGCACATCGCACGGCTGGGCAGGAACCCACGCACGCCGTCGGCGGCGCACGCCCCGAGCAACTCCTCGCGCAGCAACGAGTTGGCGGCCACGCCGCCGCCGAGCACGATCCCCTTCGCCCCCACCTGCTGCGCGGCGCGCCGGGCTTTGGTGACCAGCACGTCGACCACGGCCATCTGGAACGATGCCGCCACATCGGCAGACCCCACGTCGGGATGCTTGCGCACGTAGTTGACGACCGCCGTCTTGAGCCCGCTGAAGCTGAAGTCGAGGTTGTCGGGTCGGTCGCTGAGGGCACGTGGGAAGCGCACGAAGTCGGGGTCGCCGTGGATCGCCGCGGCGTCGATCGCCGGCCCGCCCGGATACCCGAGGTCGAGATAGCGGGCGACCTTGTCGAACGCCTCGCCGGCGGCATCGTCGATCGTCTGGCCGAGCAACCGGTATCGCCCATGGCCTTGCATCTCGATCAGCATCGTGTGCCCGCCCGACACGAGCAGGACGACCAGCGGGAACTCGAGCGACGGGTCCTCGAGGAACGCCGAGTAGAGGTGCGCCTCGAGGTGGTTGACGCCCACGAACGGCACGTCCCACGCCAAGGCCAGGGCCTTGGCGGCCGACACACCGACCAGCAGCGCGCCGATCAGACCGGGCCCGTAGGTGCAGGCGACCACGTCGACCCGCGACTCCTCGACACCGGCCTCCACGATCGCCCGGGCGACCACCGGGTTGAGGGCGTCGAGGTGGGCCCGGCTGGCGATCTCGGGGACCACGCCCCCGAACTGGGCATGGATCTCGATCTGGCTCGACACCACGCTCGACACCACGTCGCTGCCGCCCATCACGAGCGCCGCCGCCGTCTCGTCGCAGCTGGTCTCGATCCCCAGCACGAGCGTGGACGGATCGGGTGTGACCGGGCGGGTCATGCGTGCTCCTCCGACGTCAGACGGTCGATCGTGGCGGCGTACTCGGGCGATTGGATGTCGTGGCACCACATCACGATCGCGTCGTCGGTGTTCTCGTAGTACCGCTTGCGCACGCCGGCGGAGTAGAACCCGAACCGCTCGTACATGGCTTGTGCGGCAGTGTTGGTGGCTCGCACCTCGAGCGTCCATGCCACACACCCTCGGGCGATCGCCTGGCGCGCCAGCTCGATCATCAGCTGCCGGCCGACGCCGTGCCGGCGAGCCGACTCGGCGACCACCACGTTGGTGACGTGGGCCTGGTCGCCATCGGGATCGGGCACCAGCCACAGCCCGGCGTACCCCACCACATGACGCTGGCGACGGGCGACCACGTAGTGGCGGGTGCCACTGTCGACCTGTTCCAGTTCGGCCTCGAACACCGATCGCGACCAGGGCTTGGGGTACGTCACCTGCTCGATCGCCACCACGGCGCGCAGATCGCGGCGGTTCATCGGAGCGATGTGGACATGGCCGCTTCCCGATTCGGAACCGGGCCGCGGTAAGAGGCGGGCCAGCACACTCATGCGCGTGCCTCCCGCGTCGCCCAGTTGATCTGGGCGTCGGGCGGGCGCAGGTAGATCGGCTCGATCTCGTCGGGTCGCACCCACTCCTCGCGGATCGCCCGGGCATGGGCGAGCTGCACCAGCGCACCCGGCGACGGGTGCACGGGAGGCGCGATCTCGCAGTGGTACCCCTCCAGAATCTGCTCGCGGTATCGCTCGGCGCCGTCGCCGATGCACAGCACCTCCTGGCTGCGTGCCAGCAGGTCCGCCACCAGTTCGTCCACCGGGCCGACGGTCGGTGCCGCCACCTGTTGGACACCACCCGGCACCTGTCGGTAGATCGACCAGAACACCTCGTTCTTGCGGGCGTCGATCACGGGTACCACCACGCGCTCGGTGTGGCGACACGGGAACGCCAGCAGGTCGAGCGACGAGATGCCGATCATCGGGAGCCGGAGCGCGAGCGCCAGCGCCTTGGCGGTCGCGAGCCCGACCCGCATGCCGGTGAACAGACCAGGACCGAGGTCGACGGCGATGCACCCGAGGTCGGCGAGTTCGATGTCGGCCTGTTTGCAGAGGAACTCGATCGCCGGCGTGAGCACCTCGGCATGACGGCGGCCACGCACGATCTCGAGGTTGGCGATCACGCCTTCGTGTCCGCCGATCGCCACACCGACCTGTTCGGTGGCGGTCTCGATGGCGAGGATCAACATGGGTGCCTCAGCACCGGAATCGCCCCAAGGTCTGCGACAGCCGATCCCAGCGCCCTGCCCAGGCCGGCCCGCTGGCGTGCAGCTCGATCAGGCGCGCCCCGCTGTCGGCGAACAGCGACTCGTCCCCGTCGGTGGTCCCGGATTCGGCGCCGTCGGTGTGTCGTCGGTGTCGGTGTCGAGATCTGCATGCTCGAGCCGCACCTCGAGATGGTCACCGAACCGACCGGCGACCACGTCACCCCACTCGATCAGCACGACGCCGTCGAAGGCGGCCAGCTCGTCGAGTGCCAACTCGTCGACGTCGCGGGTGTGGTCGAGCCGGTACACGTCGGCATGGTGCAGCGTGAGCTTGCCGGCCGTGGGATAGCTGTGCACGAGTGTGAAGGTCGGCGACGTGATCGCCTCGTTCACGCCCAGGGCGCGCCCGAACCCCTGTGCGAAGGCGGTCTTGCCGGCGCCCATCTCGCCTGCCAGCACGATCATGTCGCCGGCACGCGCCAGAGCGGCGATCGCCGCCGCCACCTCGTGGGTGGCCGCCAGATCGTCGGCGCGCAGCAACATCGACACGATGCTAGGACGTCGAGCGGTGCACCACGCCAGGCACCGTGCGGGGGACGCGGGCGCTGATCCCGCACACGATCTCGTAGGCGATCGTGCCGAGTCGCTCCGCCCACTCGTCGGCCGTGATCCGGTGTTCACCCTGGACGCCGATCAAGACGACTTCGTCGCCGACCTGGACCTCGAGATCGCCGACGTCGACCACGAGTTGATCCATCGTCACGACCCCGACGATCGGGCAGCGACGGCCGTGGATCAGCACGTCGGCGCCGGGACGATCGTGGAGCGTGCCGAGCCGGCGTGGCACCCCGTCGGCGTACCCGATCGGGATCGTGGCGACGGTGGTGTCGGCGCCGAACCGATGCCGCCACCCGTACGACACGTGGGTTCCGGCATCCACCTGCTTGACGTGCGAGATCCGCGCCTTGAGCGAGAGTGCGGGCCGCATCCACGTCGCCAGATCGGCGACGCCCGGCCCGGGCACGATCCCGTAGATGGCGATGCCAGCTCGCACCACGCTGCGCCGACTGCCGGGGTGGGCCAGCGCGCCGGCCGAGTTGGCGGCATGCAGCAGCACCCCGTCGTCGGCCCATCCAGGACAGGTGCGGTCGAGCTCGTCCAGGGCGCGTTCGAAGCACGCCAGTTGTTCGCCGTTGGCCGGTGACTCGGGTTCGTCGGCGCAGGCCAGGTGGGTGAACACGCCCGCCAGCCGCAGTGACGAGGCAGCTGTGTGTCGCACCAGCGCCGGGAGCTGATCGGGGGCGGCGCCGACCCGCTGCATCCCGGTGTCGACCTTCAGGTGGACGCCGAGCGGTTCGGTGCCCGGCGACGTGACAGCGCTGAGCGCGTCGAGAGCGTCGGTCGTATATGCGGTCGGCGTGAGCCGGTGCTCGACGAGCAGCGGCAGTTGTTCGGGCGGCTGTTGCGTGAGCACCAGGATCGGCGCGTCGATGCCTGCCCGGCGGAGCCGAACCCCTTCGTCGACGAGGGCGACGCACAATCCGGTCGCCCCCGCCCCCAGCGCGGCGCGGGCGGCGGTGATCGAGCCGTGCCCATAGCCGTCGGCCTTGACCACCGCCCACACCTCGGACGGGGCGCCGATCCGGCGCAGTTCGGCGACGTTGTGCTCGATCGCCGACGGATCGATCTCGGCCCAGGCCCATCGACCGTCGTGTGTCGTGTCGACCTGCATGGGTCTCAGACCGTGCTCGCTGGAATCGCCGACACGTCGAACCCGAGCCGGTCCAGCGTGACCCGGTCGGCGACACCGGTGACCGGCAGCGCTTGATCGGTCTGGAACGCACGAACCGCGGCCGCCGTCTCGGGCCCGAACGTGCCCCCGGTGCCGAGGTCGGCCATGAGGCGCGACAGGCGCGTCTGCAGGGCGCCGACGTCGGCGCCCGACATGCCCTCCGACATCTCACGCGTGAGCTGGATCACATGGGCATCCTGTCGGCATTCGATCCGGCGCTCCTCGCCGACCTCGTAGCACAGCACGCCGTCCACCCCGATCGGGTAGAGCGCCTCGATGTCGGCCACCGGCCCGGTGACGTCGGGGTCGGGGCACGGGTTGGGTGGCGCCTGGCCAGGAGCGATCGGCATCGGGCAGGCGCGAGCGTCGAGGAACGCCATCTTCCTGCTCAGGTAGTCCGCCGCCGCCCACGCCCCGGCGGCTCGGTAGTGCACACCGTCGGTGGTGAACCACTCCGGCCGGGCGGCGGTGTAGCCGCCCCAGTCGGCCAGCGTGACGTCGCGGTACTCACCCGTGGCGATCGCCGCCCGGATCACGGCGTTGCTCTCGGCGAAGGCGAGGTGGTTGCCGATCGAGCCGGGCGACACGTAGTCCACGTCGGATCGCAGCGTGAACCAGACGATCCGTTCGTAACCGTACCCGCGAGCGCGTGACACGACGTTCTGGAACGAGGTCAGCATCGTCGAGGCACCTTCGTTGTAACCGGTTGCCACCACCAGCGTCTTGTACTTGCGGTTGTGGAACTCCAACGCCGCGTAGACCGTCGGCGGGCGACGGCCCTCGCGCCCCATGCACGAGGTGAAGTAGAGCCGCCGGCACGATTCCAGGTCGAGCGTGTGTTCGAACCCGATCACCGCATTGTCGGCGCCCGGCACCCATCGCAGGGCGGCGATCGCCGAATCGCCGACCACCACGGCGGCCTGCGGCGGGGCCACACGATCGGCGGCGCGCTGCGGCAGTTCGGCAGCCCCGCCGACTCCGCCGAGTGCCAACACGGTCCCCGAGAGCGAGCCGGCGGCGACGACGACGGCAACGATCGCGAACCGGCGCGACGGCGACCAGCGCAAGGTCGTCGCCGTCACGCTGGGATCACCTGCCCCAGCCGATCCAGCAGATCGCTCGCCACCAAGCCGGAGGGCGCGAGCCCGTTGGCGGCCTCGGCATGCACGAACGCTCCGGCGGCAGCAGCCAAGTCGGCAGGCACACGGCGCGCCAACAGTGCACCGACGATGCCCGACAGCACGTCACCCGTCCCGGCGCTGGCGAGCCGCTGGTCGCCGCGATCGACCAGCAGCACCCGGCCGCCGGCGTCGGCCACGATCGTGGTCGGCCCCTTCAAGAGCACCACGCATCCGGCGGCAGCGGCGAGCCGGCGTACGTCGCCGATCCGGTCGGTGCCCGGTGGATGCCCGGTGAGGTGTGCGAACTCGCCGTCGTGGGGTGTCAGCACGGTGGCGTGCGATCGAGCCGCCACCAGCGACGCCCAGTCCGGTGCGGCGGCGAGCGCGAACAGACCATCGCCGTCGACGACGACCGGCAGTTCGGCAGTTCCGATCAGTTCCACGATCTGGTGCATGTCGTCGGCACGTCGCCCGAGCCCGGGACCGACCACGAGCGCCCGATACCGGTCGAGGTCGTCGCCCACCTGCGCCGCCCAGTCGGTCCGGTCGAGGGCGCGCCCGACGGCCTCGACCGGCAACACGATGTCGACCACGTCGCTGCTCACGCCGGGCATCGAGACCATCACCATCCCGGCGCCGGATCGCATCGCTGCGCCGGCCGCGAGGCACGCCGCGCCGGTCATGCCCGGGCTGCCGGCGACGATCCGGACGGCATGGCTCCATTTGTGGGCATCGCTGCGGCGGCCAGGGATCCACGTCGAGACGTCGCCCGCCTCGACGATCCCGATCGTGGCCACCGACGTGTCGAGACCGATGTCGGCCACGACCAAGCTGCCGACCAGGCCGGGGCCGGAACCGAGCAGGTGTCCCGGTTTGGCTGCGGCGAACGTGACCGTGCGCTCGGCCCGCCACGTGCCCGGTGACGCTTCACCCGAGTCGGCACCGAGCCCGGTCGGCACGTCGACGGCCAACACTCGCGTGTCGCCCAGCGTCGGCGGCGACCACTCGCCACGGAAACCGGTTCCGAACCCGGCGTCGATCACCAGGTCCGCGTCGGGCATCGACACCGGCATCGCTCGGGCGTCGAGCACGCTCACCGACACGCCGCGCCGGCGCAACCGGTCCGCCGCCACTCGCCCGTCCGCGCCATTGTTGCCCGGCCCGGCCACCACGACGGCGGTTCGCCCGTAGGTGCCACCGAGCATGTCGATCGCCTGGCGCGCCACCGCGTCACCGGCGCGCTCGATCAACACCTCGACGGCGACGCCGGCGTCGATCGCAGCCGCATCGATGGCACGCATCTCGTCGGCCGAGACGACCGGGATCACGTCACCGACTCCACTACTCGGCCACGACGTAGGCGACGGCGACCAGATCGGAGTGCGTCAGGCTCAGGTGCCAGCGCGACACCCCCGCTTCGTGGGCCAACACGGCGGCACGTCCGCCGAACGCCAACGACGGCGCACCCGACGTCGCTCGCTCGACCCACACGTCGTGGAATCCGAATGCCCCGAGGCCCAGGCCGAGCGACTTCATGACCGCCTCGCGGGCGGCGAAGCGCGCCGCCAGCGACGGCACGGGGTCGGCCTTGGGTGCGACGTAGGCGAGTTCCGACTCGGTGAACAGCCGCTCACGCATCGACGGGGTCCGTTCGAGTGAACGCCGGAAGCGTTCGATCTCGACCACGTCGACGCCGATGCCGATCATCGAGTGCTCAGCTGCGCCACAGGTCGGCCGTGTCGGAGATCGGGTCGATCAGCGCCACGTCGACCGCCAACTCGCCGAGCCGCGACTCGTCGAACTCGCCCTCGGTCTCGGTCACCCAGTCGACGAGCCGGGCGAAGCGGTGGTCGTAGCCCTGCAGCACCCCGCGCATGACCGCCGGTTCGAGACGATCCCGCAGCCGGACGTGCAGCAGCGTGATCCCGGTACACGTGCCGCCCTTGACCTCCGGGACGAAGATCACGGTGCGATGGTCGCGGCGGCCGCGTGCGACGAGCACGTCGCGCGCCTCGGCGACGCGGTGCTTGGTGCCGACCAGCCGGGCGTCACCGTCGACGCGGCTGCGCAGGTCACGTGAGATCCCACCCCGGTCGACGATCGTGATCGTGTCGCCGTCGACGCGGTACCGCGTGTAGCCGGTGACCTCGGCAACGGCCGGATCGAGGTCGGCGAGCACCTTGAGGGTGCGGTACGACAGCACGTCGCGCCCGGCTCCGGACTGCAACGTGGCCTGGACCAATGCCCGGTCGAGCACGCCCTCGTCGCTGCGGGAGATCCCCACCGTGACGGTCTTGGCCTGATGCTTGATGGCGTCGACCGGGCGCGTCAGTTCCTCGATCGCCTTCGTGAGGGCGGCCACGAGCTCGTCGACCAACGCCCCCGGAGTGCCGACCTTTCCCGACGATGCCGAGTACTGCTCGATCGGGTTGGGCGACGTCAGGTCACGGCACAGGCCGATCAACCGCACTGCCGTGGATGCCTCGAGATGACCGTCGTACAGGTGGTCGCGCATGCCGTCGGAGAACCGGTTGATGTGGATCGGCAGTTCGGCGCCGAGCGCCTCGACCACGGCGTCGCCGCTGTCGTACGCGGCGACGGCGCGCTCGATCGCCTCGCGCGCCTCGCGCAACGGGCGCGCCGAGGCGTCGATCGCCAGCGCCGCCTCGTACCCGAAGATGTGCCCCACCATCGCCGACAGCACGAACCCGAGCGCAGGGTCGACCGGTGGGACGGTGATCGTGGCGGCAGCGGTGAACCGTGTCTCGCCTTCGTCGGCGATCACGATCGTGGTGGCCTTGTGGGCGCGGAAGATCGCCGTCTCCTTGGCCACGTCGTCGGCGGTGCTGCCGCGCAATCCGGCCGCGCACACGAGGATCAACGGCTCGCTGGACAGGTCGATGTGCTTCTTGTCCTCGGTCCCGTCGGAGGCGATCGACTTGTAGCAGAGCTCGCTGAGCTTGATCCGCACCTCCTCGGCGGCGACGCGGTTGGGTCCGTTGCCGACCACCGCCCAGTAGCGCTTGGACGGGGCGAGACGGCGTGCCGCATCGGCGATCTCGGGCCGCTTGGCCAGCACCTGTTCCATCGCCTGCGGCAAGGCGCGCAGCCCGATCAGCAGATCGTGGCGGCGCCGCGGCGAACCGGCCCCAGCCGCTTCGGCGATCGCGCAGGCCAGCAGGGCGCCGGCCGCCACTTGGGCATAGAACGCCTTGGTCGATGCCACGCTCATCTCGATGTCGCGTCCGTCGGACGTGAACAGGATCCCGTCCGCCTTGTCGACCAGGTCGCTGCCGCGTCGGTTGACGATCCCGATCACGGCCGCGCCGCGGGCGCGCAGCAGATCGACGGTGCGGTTGGTGTCGGTGGTCGTGCCGCTCTGGCTGACGGCGATCGCCAGCGTGTCGCTCATGTCGAGCCGCAGCTGGAACCCCGACAGCTCGGTCGCCAGCACGGCGTCGACGTCGAGCGCGCCATCGGTCAACTCGTCCAGCAACGACGCCACGCTCTGCCCGGCGACGGCCGCCGTGCCCTGCCCGATCACGCGGATGCGGGTGATCGAGCCGTCCGCCAGTCGGGCCGCCACCTCGGGCGGCAGCGCTCGTTCGCCGACGTCGGCTCGCAGCATCCCGTCGCGCTCGGCCAGCTTGCCGCGCAGCGTCTTGCGGAACGAGCGCGGCGACTCGCCGATCTCCTTCAGCAGGTAGTGCGGGAAGTCGCCGCGGTCCACGTCGCGTGTGGTCACGGTTGCGGTCTGGATGTCGGCGGCGGTCACGGCGTGTTCGGCGCCGTCGTAGCGCAAGCGTCGGATGCCGGCCAGTTCGCCGGCATGGGCGGCGTCGAGCACCACGATCTCGCCGCCGTGCTCACCGTCCAGCCGGAGCGACTGCATCGTCTCCTCGACCACCCCGTACGGCTCGCTGGCCACGATGAAGCAGTCGTCGCCCAGCCCGACGTACAAGCCCTGCCCGCTGCCGCTCAACGCCAGCAGCATCAGGTCCGGCCGGTCGGCGCTCATGGCGCCGATCGCCACCGACCCCTCGAACGCCGACACCGTTCGCCGGAACGACTCGACCAGGTCGGTCCCCGCTGCGGCGTGGCGGCCGACGAGCGCCGGGATCACCTTGGCGTCGGTGGTGATGTGCTGATGGATGCGGAGTTGGTGCTCGACACGCAGGTCGGCGTGGTTGTCGACGTCGCCGTTGAGCGCCGCCACCACGTACGGGTGTGACCCGGTGGCCGGCGAGGTCTCCAGTTCGTCACCGTTGACGGGGTGAGCGTTGGGCTCCGAGATGATCCCCACACTCGCCCAGCGTGTGTGGCCGAGCACCGACGTGCGAGCCGTCGGCGATGCGACGACGCGTCGCAACAACGTGTCGGCGGCGACCCCGGCGCGCAGCGCCTTGGTGTTGTCGCCGAGTTCGCCGATCTCGGCAGCTGCCTTGTAGACGAACGAGAACACCTCGCCCGACACGCGCACCGAGCCGGACTGGAACGTCGGGTCCTGCGTGCGCTCGCGGATCGCGGCGGCAAGCGACGGCTCGGTCAGGTCGAGTCGGTGGTCGTGGACGAACACGTGGATCCCGGCCGAGTCGCGCCCGCGGACTTCGAGCCGGTCGATTCCCGAGAGCGCCTGCTGGATCGCCAGGTAGGCCGCCATCGTGCCGTCACCGGCGTCGCGCCCGGCCAGCGCAGCCACCTCGCGGGCGGTACGAAGGCGATCGTTGCGGACCGCCCAGATCGCGTCACGCAGGGCGATCGCCTGAATGCTCAGGCGTTCGATGTCGTCGATCGGCAGGTCGGCCGATTCGAGCGCGGCGTCGACGTCGTCGGCGAACGCGTCGAGCTGGTCGAGTCGCTGGGTGATCGCCGCCGTCAACTCGTGCCGGTCGGCCAACGCCAACACGCCGGGCAGGCCCTTCAACAACGCATCGGCCTCGGCCATCGCAACGGTGACCGCCGGAGCGTCGCCGATCGCGGCCACGGCACGGTCGAGCAACGCCACGATCTCGTCGTTGGTGGGCACGCCCCTGGTCGGTGGACGGGAAACCACTCCGATGATGCCGCACATGACGATCAGGTTACCGAACGGCGCCGGTGCCACCTGTGCAGCCGGCGACGCTCCGGCGGGGGCAACCGCGACCAAGTACGCTCCCAGCAGCAATCACGAGGAGATCGAATGAGCGTGCCCCAGACCCGGGTGTATCGCAATGGCGTCCTGGAGTCCGAAGCGTTTCCCGTGACCGATGTGTCGGAGTTCCTCGCCGAGCCCGACACCGTGGTGTGGGTCGACTTCTGCGCGCCCTCCAAGGAGCAGCTCGACGAGCTGGCGGCGGAACTCGGGCTGCACGAGTTGGCGGTCGAGGACGCGCTCGGCGAGCACCAGCGCCCGAAGCTCGATCATTACGATTCGCACCTGTTCCTCTCCGCACATGCCGTGCTCGTCGACGCCGAGCACAGTGAGTTGCGGGTGACCGAGGTCGACGCCTTCGTGCACGATCGTTGGATCATCACGGTCCGCAAGAACGAGGGATTCTCCATGGTGCCCGTGCTGCAGCGGTGGGACCGTTCCACCGAGCTCGCCAAGCACGGGGTGAGCTTCCTGCTGTACGGGCTGCTCGACGTGATCGTCGACTCCTACTTCGAAACCGTGCAAGCCTTCGATGAATACTACGACGAGGTCTCCGAAGGCATCTTCGCCGAACGACCGTTGAACCCGGTGGAGCAACAACACTGGTTCAAGATGCGCCAGGCGCTCGTGCGGTTCCATCGGCTCGTGGTGCCGATGCGCGAAGCGGTCAGCGGGCTGATGCGGCGCGAGCACACCGCTGTCGCCGAACACCTGTACCCGTACTTCCAGGACGTCTACGACCACATCCTGCGCGTCAGCGAATCCACCGATGCGCTGCGGGATCTGGTCTCCACGATCGTGGAGACCAACCTGAGTCTGCGCGACTACCGGCAGAACCAGGTGATGAAGCAGGTCACGAGCTGGGCGGCGATCATCGCTGTGCCCACCCTGATCACGGGCTTCTACGGCATGAACGTGCCCTTCCCCGGCGATGGCCAGCAATGGGGTGTGGCGGTGGCGAGTGGGCTCGTCGTCGTCGCGTCGGGTGCCCTCTACGTGCTGTTCCGCAAACGCGGCTGGCTCTGACTTCCTCGAAGGCCAGGAGTCAGGCGGTGTTCCGGTGATCACTCATGGACGGTGGTCGGTTCAGCGCCTCGGGATCCGTAACCGTCGCTCCATCTCAGGTTCGTTCTCGAACGCGAACGATTCGGTCAGGTCTGCTTCGGCGTCGCCGAATGTTGACCAGTTCACAGCGGCGGTGTAGTCGTGCGCGAACCGCAGCGTCTTGATGTAGACCTCGGGGTCGTCGTTGCGGGTCAGCCGGCACAGCCCTGCGAGGTAGTCGTCGCGGAGTGCCGTCGGGATGATGATGCGGTGTTGGCCTCCCGCGGTGAGTTCGTCGTTCATCGCGAGACGCGCGGCGTGTCCGTTCCCGTCGACGAAGGGATGGACGTCGGCGACAACGAACATGGTCATCACCGCACGCTCCCATGCGGTGTCGAGGGTGTCGGCGACGTTGAGGCCGGCTCGGAGGGTCCCGTCGACGAGTTCGGGTGCGACGAACATGGTGTTGCCGGCTTGATTGTGCACGGTCTTGTATTCGCCTGGTCGACGGTCGGGGTGGCCGGCCATGACGAGCGCGTGTTGGTGCCGGAGCCGGGCGATGCGGTCAGGCATCGTTGTCGGGCGGGGCGTTTCGGTTTGTTCGATGATCGCCGCGTACGTGCCGAGTAGGTCGTGGCCGTCGGCGTGGCGGAGTGTCGGCGCTTGGCCGGAGTCGATGATGGCGCGGGCTTCGTCAACTCCGAACTCGGTGCCTTCGATGTAGTTCGAGAAGTACGCCTCGAAGAACGCGAGCGGGTGTGTGATCTGGTCGGCGGGCCGTGTCTGTGGCGCTGAGGTTTGGAGGGCGCCGGCGAGTTTGTGGAATACGGCGAGCCGGTTCTGGTCGACTGGTGCGCCTGCGAGGCGTGCTTGGAGGGCACGCGATTGGTGTTGATATTGCGGGTGCCGATGATCGCTCCGATGATGTCGGAGAGCCGTTCGATGTCTTTCGGTTTGGTGCCGAGGCTGGCTGCGATTGTTTCGGCACGGGTCCGGTATTCGGCGAGCCGGTCGTAGCCATCGGTGTGGGTGATGCGGTCGAGCCATGTGTCGAGCTCGATCGGGGTAAGCGTCCGCGGTGGCTGCCCGTCGCGGGATCGGGATGGTTGGGCGTTTTCGGTGATGGCGCGTGGTCGGGACGCGAGGTGGAGTCCGCCAGGGAGCTCGATGTCGTCGGCGAGTGGGGCGGGTCCCGTGCGTGCCGTGACGGTGAGGCCGGGGAGCTCGAGGGTGGCGGCGCGTCCGTGGCGGACGAGGTGGAGTCGGTTGTTGTGTGGTCCGCCTGTGACTGCGGATCGGTCGCTGATGGTGGCGTTTGGGATGAGTCGTCCGACGATGGTTTGCCAGTGGTCGCGGACGACTCGTTCGATGGGGGTGTCGATGTCGGTGGTGTAGACGCCGCGGTAGATTTGGCGAAGTTCGCCGTGGCGGACGCGGCTGGCGATGGTGGATCGGGGAATGTCGCCGGCGAAGACGATGCTGGGCTTATTCACACAAAACTCCCATCTGTTCGCACAAACACGTATATAAGGCGACATATCGTACAAAAACGTGTCGAGTGGCCCCACTTCGAGAAATCCGGATGAGGCTCGGCGTCTTGTGACGGGGGTGAGTCAATCTCGGGATCAACGCTGCGTGTCGAAGCGATGACTTCCCACGGGCTGAGCAGCCGGTGTGCTGACCTCGCCCAATCGGCGCACGTTCGCGATTGGCTTCAGACCAGGGCGGGGTGTGTTCGCACGACGTCGGCCAGGCTGTCGGCGGTGGCGCGCGCCAGGGCTGCTGTCTCGGCTTCGACCATCACGCGGATCAGCGGCTCGGTGCCACTCGAACGCACGAGCACGCGACCACGGTTGCCGAGCGGGGCAGCGGCGTCGGCGATCTCGGTCGCCAGCAGATCGGCGACATCGGTACGGCGCTGACCGACGCGGATGTTCACCAGCACCTGGGGCAGCTGCGTCATCGCCGCCGCTGCGAGTTGCGACAGCTGCCGGCCGGACCGCTGCACCACATCGAGCAGCACCAACGCCGTGAGCATGCCGTCGCCGGTGGTGGCGTGGTCCGTGAAGATCACGTGGCCGAACTGTTCGCCGCCGAGCGAGTAGCCACCGGCGGCCAGCGCCTCGAGCACATACCGGTCGCCGACGCCGGTCTCGACCACGTCGATGCCGGCGTCCGCATGGCGATCCGGAAACCGAGGTTGGTCATCACGGTCACGACCACGGTGTCGTGCCGGAGCAGGCCGCGGTCGCGCATGTCGGCGGCGCAGATCGCGATCACGTGGTCGCCGTCGACCACGTCGCCGCGCTCGTCGACGGCGATCAGCCGGTCGGCGTCGCCGTCGAGGGCGATCCCCACACGGCCGCCGGCGGTCACCACCGCTCGCAGACCGGCCGGGTCGGTGGCACCGCACCCGGCGTTGATGTTGCGCCCGTCGGGGGCAGCGTTGATCACGACCACTGCGCACCGGTGCGCATGAAGACGTCGGCGACCACGTGTGAGGCAGCGCCGATGGCGGCGTCAACGACCACTCGAAGCCCGTCGAGTCGGCGCCCACCGAGCACCGACTCCAGATGCTCGATGTAGGCCGATGGATAACGACGTCCGTGGATCGCAGCCGGTTCCCCGGTCGGTGCACCGAGCTCGCCCAACTGCCGTTCGATCGCCGCCTCGACCTCGTCGGGCAACTTGGTGCCACCGGGCGCGACAGCTTGATCCCGTTGTCGTGGAACGGATTGTGGGAAGCCGAGATCACCGCCCCCATGGCGCCGGTGCGAACTACGAACGGCACCGACGGCGTACGCGGTCGAGCCAACACCGAACTCACCGCATCATTCGTATGGACCTTGGCCGCGAGCGGCCAAGGTCCTCGGTGTTTCAGGGGTCGACGGTGTTTCTGGGCTTCGACGTGCAGTGGTCGGCGGCGCCAGCCAGATCTCGACGCCGATGCTGGAGGCGGCGTTCGTGGCCGGGCTCGCATCGGAGGGGGTCGAGGTCGACCGGCTGAGGGTCGCTCCCACCCCGGCGGCGGCGTTCGAGTGCGCCCGCATCGGCGCAATCGGGGCGGTGATCTCGGCTTCCCACAATCCGTTCCACGACAACGGGATCAGGCTGTTCGCGCCCGGTCGCAGCGAGTTGCCCGACGAGGTCGAGGCGGCGATCGAACGCAGTTGGGCGAGCTCGGTGCACCGACCGGTGAACCGGCTGCGATCCACGGCCGCCGTGATCCATCGACCAACATCGAGCATCTGGAGTCGGAGCTCGGTGGGCGCCGACTCACGGGCTTCGAGGGGTCGTCGACGCCGCCAACGGCGCTGCCTCAGACGAGGTCGCCGACGTCTTCATGCGCACCGGTGCGCAGGTGGTCGTGATCAACGCTGCTCGCGACGGGCGCAACATCAACGCCGGGTGCGGTGCCACCGACCCGGCCGGTCTGCGAGCGGTGGTGACCGCCGAGCCGGCCCATGAGCGGATCGCCCTCGACGGCGACGCCGACCGGCGGATCGCCGACGACGAGCGCGGCGACGTGGTCGACGGCGACCACGTGATCGCGATCTGCGCCGCCGACATCCGCGACCGCGGCCTGCTCCGGCACGACACCGTGGTCGTGACCGTGATGACCAACCTCGGTTTCCGGATCGCCATGCGCGACGCTGGCATCAACGTGGTCGAGACCGGCGTCGGCGACCGGTATGTGCTCGAGGCGCTGGCCGCCGGTGGCTACTCGCTCGGCGGCGAACAGTCCGGCCACGTGATCTTCACGGACCACGCCACCACCGGCGACGGCATGCTCACGGCGTTGGTGCTGCTCGACGTGGTGCAGCGGTCCAGCCGGCAGCTGTCGCAACTCGCAGCGGCGGCGATGACGCAGCTGCCCCAGGTGCTGGTGAACATCCGCGTCGGTCAGCGCCGTACCGATGTCGGTCCGATCTGCTGGCGACCGAGATCGCCGACGCCGCTGCCCCGCTCGGCGACCGTGGTCGCGTGCTCGTGCGTTCAGTGGCACCGAGCCGCTGATCCGTGTGATGGACGAAGCCGAGACAGCAGCCCTGGCGCGCGGCACCGCCGACAGCCTGGCCGACGTCGTGCGACACACCCCGCCCTGGTCTGAAGCCGATACGCGACACGTGCGCCGATTGGGCGAGGTCAGCACACCGGCTGCTGAGCCCGTGGGAAGCCGTCGCTTCGACACGCAGCGTTGAACCCGAGACAGACTCACCCCCGTCACAAGACGCCAAGCCTCATCCGGATTTCTCGAAGTGGGGCCACTCGACACGTTTTTGTACGATAATGTCGCCATATATACGTGTTTGTGCGAACAGATGGGAGTTTTGTGTGAATAAGCCCAGCATCGTCTTCGCCGGCGACATTCCCCGATCCACCATCGCCAGCCGCGTCCGCCGCGGCGAACTTCGCCAAATCTACCGCGGCGTCTACACCACCGACATCGACACCCCCATCGAACGAGTCGTCCGCGACCACTGGCAAACCATCGTCGGACGACTCATCCCAAACGCCACCATCAGCGACCGATCCGCAGTCACAGGCGGACCACACAACAACCGACTCCACCTCGTCCGCCACGGACGCGCCGCCACCCTCGAGCTCCCCGGCCTCACCGTCACGGCACGCACGGGACCCGCCCCACTCGCCGACGACATCGAGCTCCCTGGCGGACTCCACCTCGCGTCCCGACCACGCGCCATCGCCGAAAACGCCAAACCATCCCGATCCCGCGACGGGCAGCCGCCGCGGACGTTCACCCCGATCGAGCTCGACACATGGCTCGACCGCATCACCCACACCGATGGCTACGACCGGCTCGCCGAATACCGGACCCGTGCCGAAACAATCGCAGCCAGCCTCGGCACCAAACCGAAAGACATCGAACGGCTCTCCGACATCATCGGAGCGATCATCGGCACCCGCAATATCAACACCCAATCGCGTGCCCTCCAAGCACGCCTCGCAGGCGCACCAGTCGACCAGAACCGGCTCGCCGTATTCCACAAACTCGCCGGCGCCCTCCAAACCTCAGCGCCACAGACACGGCCCGCCGACCAGATCACACACCCGCTCGCGTTCTTCGAGGCGTACTTCTCGAACTACATCGAAGGCACCGAGTTCGGAGTTGACGAAGCCCGCGCCATCATCGACTCCGGCCAAGCACCGACACTCCGCCACGCCGACGGCCACGACCTACTCGGCACGTACGCGGCGATCATCGAACAAACCGAAACGCCCCGCCCGACAACGATGCCTGACCGCATCGCCCGGCTCCGGCACCAACACGCGGTCGTCATGGCCGGCCACCCCGACCGTCGACCAGGCGAATACAAGACCGTGCACAATCAAGCCGGCAACACCATGTTCGTCGCACCCGAACTCGTCGACGGGACCCTCCGAGCCGGCCTCAACGTGGCCGACACCCTCGACACCGCATGGGAGCGTGCGGTGATGACCATGTTCGTTGTCGCCGACGTCCATCCCTTCGTCGACGGGAACGGACGCGCCGCGCGTCTCGCGATGAACGACGAACTCACCGCGGGAGGCCAACACCGCATCATCATCCCGACGGCACTCCGCTACGACTACCTCGCAGGGCTGCGCCGGCTGACCCGCAACGACGACCCCGAGGTCTACATCAAGACGCTGCGGTTCGCGCACGACTACACCGCCGCTGTGAACTGGTCAACATTCGGCGACGCCGAAGCAGACCTGACCGAATCGTTCGTTCGAGAACGAACCTGAGATGGAGCGACGGTTACGGATCCCGAATCGCTGAACCGACCACGGTCCATGAGTGGTCACCGGTAGACCGCCTGACTCCTGGCCTTCGGGGTAGTCAGAGCCAGCCGCGCTTGCGGAACAGCACGTAGCGGGCACCCAACGCGACGACGAGCCCACTCGCCACCACCACGCGACGTGCCGATCACGCGCTCGCAGTCGAGTGGGTCGACGAGATCGTGCGCGACTTCACCGACACGCGAGATGCCCGACGAGGTCCGCCGCCTCGGCCGCTCGATCGCCCGCTGCCGCGACCGGATCACCGCCTGGCATCGATCCCATGTCACCAACGGCCCCACCGCGAAGCGATCCCCACAAAGGCAGCCAAGCCGCGGAGCCAACGCCCGCGAACCAGGCGTGCCGTAACTCCCAGCTCAACCGCTCGACAGGCCCTCCACGCCGCACCGCCAGCGAGTCGTTCATCGGCACGCTTGCCCTCCAAACAGACCGAGAGTGGCATGGCTAACTGGCAGACGTCAGACATCTGCAGAATGGCGAGGCCCTTGACCGCTCTGGTGGACCCCTACCGAACGAGCCCACCACCTCACCCGCCCCGACACTCAGGGCTTGCCGCGGGATCGGTCGGCTGCGCCACCGGCGAACTCACCGTGCCTGTCAGACTCTTTGTGTAACCGGTCGTGATGGTCCGAACCGAAGACGGGAAGGCGTACGAGCTCGACTGACGGAATCTCGCTTGTGCCAGCGCAACGTCACAGGCCGTTCCCCGGCCGGCGCGTCGCGCAGTGTCACCCAGCGGCGGTCCTTCGACTTCGCGATCACCCACACTGCGGGTCGCGTTCGGGCTCGTGAACTTCGGACACTACCGCGCCCGCTGCCTGCTCTACGCCGGCAGGCCCAACGGGACATTCCTACACACGATCCAACCCTGAAACATGGAGAGCCACCAGATATTATCCTCGCCGTGCAATGAAGACTGGAACGGGCCATGCGCCCCACCTGAAAGGGCTAGTCTTCGGGGAATCCAGAGAGAACCACGTGGCGGGACCGCGCCGATATTGCCTCCACGATGTCCGCAGTCAGATCAGGCAAGAGTTGGTCCAAGTGTTCTAAGCTCCGCAACGGAACGATGCTTACCCGCGTCTCACAACCATCAACGATGGCGTTCAGATCTATGGAATCTTGCAAGTAGTCGACACATATCTCTTGCAAGCTAAGGTTAACCTCAGTCAGAAATTGCTGCAGTCTAAGAACGCTCCAACAAACTTGAGTACCCCAAGAATGAGAGCGCACGTGATCTCGCTCGACGAACAGCCAACTCCGGAGATTCGAACATGCACATCAATATCTTGTGGCTCGTCGTGTCCGTTCAACATCCGACTCTCACGCTTCGGGCGTAGGCCGTGATAACGTTGCCGCTCTCCCTGGAGACGATGACGCGGGAACGCAATCGTGAAATCCTGTCCTGCCTTGCTACCCCACCCAACCACACACTGCCGATAGTCGAAACGAATGGTATCGTTGTCATCCACGTATCGTTGGTCTCCATTTATGATGGTCTGGCCCATTAGATCGATGAAACCAGCTTCCGAAATCTGCGGCGTGCCAGCCTTCTCCGAGAGTTTGTTCATCTGAGCAAGCTTGTCACCGTTAGAACCCCCTCGAATGTGCCTGAGACCCCATGTCCGTTTCGATGGATCCGATTTGCTGTGCGGACCACATCGGAGACGAACCGTCTGTTGGTATGGTTCACCGAACGCGGTGATCACGATAGTCCATTTTCCCTTCGTGTGATTGGCAGAGTTCCATACACGGCACCCCTTCTCGCCTGACAAATCGAACGTGTTGATGGGGTCGGCGGGGTAGATGTAGGTGTTGGCGTTGCCGCCTTCGACCGGATCGGTTTGCAGGAAACGACCCAATGACGGGTCGTAGGGTCTGGCGCCCATCTCGATCAGCGGCCGGAGCCCGGCCTGATGCTCAACACCCTTGGAGTGCTGACCGACCCAACCGTTGTCGAACTCACCAGCGGTGTTGTTCACATACCCCGCCAACGGCTGACCGTACGGGTCATACGACAACGTCGCCCCCATCTTCACACCCGCCGCGTTCGCCGTTGCCTGCACATCGCCATGAATGTTCGGGTACGACCACACCTCGACACCACCCGAACGCTTCGTGACCGCCACACCACCGGGCAACCCGATCGTGCGTTCCACCACATTCCCCGCCGGCAACATGTCGAGCACGGTTCCGAAGCTATATCGCTGCGAGGTGCTCACGACGCCAGGCCCGGTCGCCGGCTTGAGCACGATCACGTGATGACCACCCGGCGCCGCAACCGACGACGTCGCCACGCTCGTCCCGGTCGGGCCCGGCTCAACGATCGGTGCCGTCTCCCCGATCATCAACGACATCGCCGACGCCCCCGACCCGGCCAAATCGACACGCTCAACGACACCCGACGGCGGAACGAAAGTAACCGAACCCTGCCCACTCCACACCCGAACAGCAACCGCCCCGGGCGACACGACCGTCGCCGACGGACCAACCTGCGACGTCGCCGAAACATTCGTTCCGTTCTGATACTTCTCGATCGGCGCCGTCACGTCGACTCCGCTGTACGCCACAATCACACCCGTCAACCCCAGCACCACCGTCGACGAGAACACGTAAGCAGCAGGTTCCGACGTTCCCGCCACCTTGTAGTACCACCGCGTGAAACCCGACCCGGTCGCCACCGAGTTCGTGAACGTCCAACCAGCCGGCTCCGTGATCGCCCCCGACGCCGACCTCGCCACCGCAGCAACCATCACATCACCCGCGACCACACCCGCTGGCTTGTTGATCGTGATCGACGTCGCCGGAGTCGCACCCGTCGTCGCCGACGACACGCCACGCAACACGATCGGCTGCACCACCGGCGCACTCACCGTGCGAGACACGATGCTGCCACTCACGTCGCGTTGGTAGGTGACGCTCGTCGTCGGCGACGACTGGTTCGGGACATAGGTTCCGACGTGACGGTTCGACGAGTCGTACGTCATGTCCTGGCCGCCGAGCCGGGTCGTGTTGCCCCAATCGTCGTAGGTCGGGGTGTCGATCGCACCAGTCGGAGCTGGGGCGTGCAAGTTGGCCACATCGGTGTCGGTCCACACCGAGTTGTAGACCGCGACCTCGTCGATCTGCCCGATGAACGGCATCCAACCACCATTGCCGCCCGACCAACCGGCTGTCTGACCGGTGCCGACATGGGCGTAGTTCATCCACGTGTCCGACACGGTGCCGGACAGCGAGTCCACTTTGGTGCCATCGACGTACAACGTCTGCGTGGTGCTCCCGACCGCCAGCATCACGTGATGCCACAACCCGTCGTTGACGCGTTGCGGCGTCGACATGCCGACGTTGTCGCCCGGCCAATCCATCGCCCGCAAACGGCCGTCGGTGGTCACGAATAACAACGGGTTGTAGCTCACTGGCGCCGAACCCGGCTGGCCGCCGTTCTTCGACAGCAGGACACCGCCGGCGGTGCTGGTCGTGTTGAACCACACACTGAATGTCTTGCCGCTGCCCGTAAGCGCCGCTTTCGGGATCTCGACGTGACCACCCGAGAGCGTGATCGCTTTATCGGCATCACCGGTCGGAGCGCCGACCATGTTGAGCGTCACGCCGGTCGAGCTGTACGTGCCGCTCACACCACCGAACGACGAGCCCACTCGCCACCGCCACGCGACGTGCCGGTGGAACGTGGCTTCTCACGCTCGGTCGCATCTCGGCAGGTTCTGGTGGTCGGACCTTGACTTCTCTCTGGGGGGGGGGTGTTTGATTCGTCCTTCATTTGGTTCGAACGGGGGCGGTATGCCGGGTCGAAGGTTTCGGGCCACCGTTTCGGCGGTCGTCGTGTTTGGACTGTTGATCTCGGACCTGGGCGGTGCCGGGCGATCGCCTGTTCCGCGGGTCGAGGCGGCGCCGCCCCCGATCGAGGCTCCTGCGGCGCCCGTCACGGGTTCCTCACCTGATGAGTCGAGGGTGCGTCCAATCGCAACGGACGGGGTTTGGGTGGGTGAGCCGCTCGACTCCTCCACGCCGGACGAGCGGGTGATGCTCGAGCCGCCGGTGGTTGATCAGCCGCACCGTTCGTTGAAGGAGATCGACGACGCGACGCGGCAACGATTCCCGGAAAGCAAGGTAACGGGGTACGACGAGCAGTCGTCGTCTGAGATCGTCGATCAGCGTGACCGCTTCTCGAGCACGTTCCACAACGCCGACGGAACCGAATCGATGGTGCTGTCGAGTCAACCGGTTCATTTTCAGGAACCCGACGGAAGTTGGGGGGTCGTCGATTCGCGACTGGTGGCGGACGCGTCACGGCCCGGTGAGTTCGCGACTGCTGCGAATGACATCGAACTGCGTGTACGACCCGGTGGAGTTCAGTTCACCGGCACGCAGGGTGAGGTGGTGCTGGAGTCGGTGCCGGGTGGGTCGATGGGCGAACCGGTGGTGAGCGACGACGGGTTGACGGTCACCTACAGAGAAGTCTGGCCCGGTGTCGACTTGCGGTACGTGGCGAGTGCCGGTGGCGTGCGCAAGGAGATCGTGTTGAATCGCCCCGGGACGCAGTCGTCGTTTGACGTGACGGTCGCTGGTGTCGATGTCGGCGTGGGCAAGGGTGGCGAACTGACGGTTCGGGGCAAGGGCGCCGACACGATGTCGATCGGTCAGGTGATCGTGTTCGACAAGTCTGGTGTTCCCGTTGGTGCTTCGGCCAAAGCGTTGCAGGCGGCGGTCCCGGCGTCTGCCGAAATGGTTGCTGACGCGGTCGGGCAGACACGTGGCGCACTGCCGGTTGAGCGGGTTGGGTCGGTGATCAGTTACGGGGTGGACCCGGCGTGGTTGGCATCGCTCGATCCGTCGGCGTTCCCGGTGGTGATCGACCCCAGTTGGAACTACTGGAGTGTTCGTTACAACAGCGTGATGGTTGATGGTTCGGTGTGTGCGCCGGCCACTTGTTCGAACTCGAGGTCAGGGCGGATCCAGTGGGGTGACGGTTCGTGGCACAACTGGCGCAGCAGTTTCGCGTACCGAGTATGCGACGTTGTACCCGACGGCAACGGTCGACTCGGTGGTGTACTCGTCGATCGTGACGGTGAGCTACGCCGGTGGTACGACGGCGGCCAAGCCGGTGTATTTGCGGTGGGATTCGGCGACGGGGTGGTGCGGCGCGCAGGGCGGCAACTGTGCCGGGGCATGGAACCCGGTGATCAACTCGATTTCGGGTGGCAACTTGTTGGGAGGTTCGGGCTCGAGTCTTTCGTATGACACGACAACGCTGGTTGCTCCGTACTGGGTGCAGGGTGGCCCGGTTCCATTGATGTTCTTCTCGGGTGATGAAACGGCGAACGTATACACGTACAAGGAGTTCAGCCTGTCGCAGGTGATCACGTACGATCGTTTGCCGAGGGTGCCGACTTCGGGCATGTCACCGACTGACCCGTTCACGTTCCACGAACACATCTACGGGATGCATCTGACCGTTCCGGCGTTGAGCGACCCCGATGGTGAGACCCTCTACTACCGGTACGTGCTGTGCAGCCAGACGTCGTGGTCGGCGTGTGGCAACACACCGTACGCCGTGTGGTTCGACTCGGGTTGGACGACCACCAACGACTACTACCAATGGGTCGGGCTCGGGTTTCCCGCCAGCTACTACAACCAGCAGCTGTATTGGGGTGTGCAGGTATCCAACTCGCCGTCCGGAGCAGGGTTCGTACAGTCCTCGCAGTGGCTCAACCGGTGGAAGTTGGTCAACCAGGGATTGGCATCCCAACCTCAAGCGCAGTCACCTCTCGACGGTTTCGAGTGGCTACCCGATGACCCGCCGACGCTGACGTTCACGACGCCGCAGGATCTCGATGGCGACTACGTTTCGTACCGCGTGGTGATCCGCGACCAGCTGTCCGGCGGTGCGGTGTGGACGTCGCCGTGGGGAGCCCAGCTTCCCCCGTCGAGCACGTCTTCGTCGGTCACGCTTCCCGGCAACCTGCCGTTGACACCGAACGACAAGTACACGTGGAACGCCGAGTATCAGGACAGTGTGACCGCCTTCCACTACTACTATTACCAAGGGCAAGCACAGGGGGTGTCGACGGCGAGGTCGACCGGGTTTGACGATCGGCTCGGCGCGTCCGGCCCGTCACCGACGCAGTCGGTCGGGCCGTTCGCCGTGAACCTCGCCACCGGGAACCTGTCGACGGTTGTCGCAACGCCGCAGGTGTCGACGCTGGGCGGGCCGATGGGCGCCGCGTTCGCGTACAACTCGAGGTCACGGGATTCGGGGTTGCGTGGGGTATTGACGAACGATGCCAACAACAACGGCATCGCCGAGTCGGGTGAGCAGACGACCTCTTCGCTGGACCGGTCACTCAAGTTCCAATGGTCAACACCGGCGGTTCTGCCAGGTGTGAACAGTCTGATCGGGCAGTGGGAGGGCTATATCACGTCCAACACCACCGGTACGCACTACTTCGCCGCGTCGGCCGGAGCGGACGACATCATCGACGTGAAGATCGACGGCACAACTGCCGTGTTGCAGGTCAGCACCGGGACCACCAAGGCCGAGATACGCGCTCGACGCCCCGAAGTCGCAGTCACCGACGGGTACCAGCACGTACTACAACTCACGCTCGAACGTGTACTCCGGTTCGGCTGGAATCACGTTGACGGCAGGCCAGCCGCGCAAGATTTCGATCACATACCGCAACCCATCCGGGGCGGGTGTGGTCGGCCTGTACGTGTCGACTGGCGGGTCGTTCGTCGAGATTCCGACGACCTGGCTGTCGCCATCGGACCGCGTCCTGCCACACGGCTGGACGTTCACCCACGTCGACGGGGTGGAACCGGCCTACACCAGCGTCCGTCAGGATGCAGACCGTGTGATCGCCACCCTGGCCGATGGTGCGACGGTGGCGTTCGTTCGCAACGCTACGGGCTTCACGTCACCCCCCGAAGCGGTCGATGATGTGATGGCGCAAACCGTGACCGCCTTCGACGGTGTGCAGAACATCACGATCACCGATGCCGCCGGCAACGTTCACCAGTTCAACAGCGGCGGCACGCTCGAGAGCGTGACAGCGCCGATCGACGCCCGTAGCCCCGCCGCCCCGCAGGCGATCTGGACCTCGATGGACACCAACAGGGCTCACGGCCCGGTAGCGCGTTTGAAGGCGCAGAAGGACCCGACCAGCGGATCGAGGTCAAGTACACCTACGTCGGGATCGCCGTTACGGGAGTTGCCCGGACTACACCGGTTGGGCCGCCCCACCCGAAGCCATGTTGTGCCGGATCACCTACCCCGACACGACGACGACCGACCTGTATTACGCGGTCGACGGTGCCGAGGTCACATTGCGGCGGATCGTGAACCCGGGGAACGCGACGATCAAGTACCCGACGGTTGATCTTGGTTACACGATGAACTTCCCGTACGCGGCGGCCGGCTTCACGGTGCCGATCCTCACCAAGGTGCGTGACGTGCTCGCGTCCGACATGGTCGCCTACGGGCTGATCAGCGATATCGACGACTACCGAACGGTGGCCACTCTCGATTCCAACGGGCGAGTGACGTCGGTGCAACTGCCCAAGGCCAACGCCGGTGACACGTCGCGTCAGCGGGTGTGGATCGACTATCAGGACCCGACCAACGAGACGCGCACGCGGATCGACGGGCTCGACAACGCCGGCAGTTCTGCCGATTGGGACCGCCTCGTACAATTCGACGACATTGCCCGAGTCACCCTCGACCAGCGCGCCCTCAATGCAACGTCCACGACCTTCACGGCGACGTCGACGACGTGGGACCCTGGCGCTGATCGGGCGTTGATGGCGATCTCCGATGGCCAAGTCTCCTCGACCGTGTACGACGCGTCTGGCAAGCCGACCGACAGCTACGGCCCCGCCAATCTGTCGTGTTTCAACCTGACGACCCGCCTCCCCAACGGGACGTGCACGAACCCGCCAGTGCCGCACACGTCGACCGAGTACGACACGACACTCAACACCAACGGGACGTCGAGCCCGATGACGGGTCTGTCGGTCACCGTGTTCCCCGACGTCGCCTTCCGGGGCAAGCCGTCGAACGTGACGAGCAGCTTGAGCCCGAACACCGGTGTACTGAACTACTCGTGGCCAAGTGGTGCCGCTCCCGAGGTCGTCGACCTCAACGGCAACCAACAGTTCTCATGGTATGCGCTGCGAATGACCGGCCAGATCGTGTTCCCGGCAGCTGGCACGTGGACCTTCACCTCGTCGGTCGACGACTGGGCGCGAGTGTGGATCGACGACCAACTCGTGCTCAACGCCTACCAATCGACCGGCAGCTTGGCGATCCTCGGCCCGGTCGCACCAGACGGGAGTGTCACGAAACGGATCCGGATCGACTTCGCCCAAGGCGCCGGGCCTGCCGCGCTGCGCCTGCAATGGGCCGGCCCAGGCGTCGCCACTCAGGACGTGCCACTGTCGGCGCTACGGCCCAACTACGGGTTGCCGACACGAACGACCGTCGACGACAACAGCTTCGCCACTCCGACGATGGTGACCCACACCGAGTACACCGCAGCCGGGCTCGACGCCGCCTGGGGCCTTCCGACACGCGAGGTCGTCGATCCGACCGGCCTCAAGCTCACGACGACGACGGGGTACGAGACGACGGGTTTCCGGCGCCGGGTCAGCCGCACGCTTCCCGCCGGCAATACGACAACGTACGAGTACTACGGGGCGACCGAGGGCGCACCGACCGACGTGCCCTGCACAGCCGACAACGACACGACGATCGCTCAGGGTGCCCGCCTCAAGAAGAGCACACAACCCACTGCGGCTGACAACAAGGCGATCATCTCCAGGGTGATCTACGACAGGTGGGGACGGGCGGTCGCCGCGCAGAGCGGCACCCGAACCGGCACCACCGATACCTGGGACCCGGGGTGGGCATGCACCACCTACGACGTCGCGGGCGAGCGATCACCACCACGATCCCTGCCCGCGGGCCCGCCGCCGGACGAACGATCACGAACACCTACGCCGTCTCGAACAACCCGCTCGTCAACCGCACCGGCGACGCCGTTGGTGACATCACCACCGTCAGCGACATGCTCGGCCGCACCCTGAGCGTCACCGACGTGTGGAACAAGACCCAGACCTCGACCTACGACCTGCTCACCGGCCGGTTGACATCGACCAACGGGCCCGCCGGGTTGGAGGAATACCAATACGACCGCGGCGGAAGGCTGACCCAACAGAAGTTGGACGGAGTCGTGATGGCGACACCGACCTACCTCGGTGCCGGTGACGTCAACATGCACCAACTCGGCTCGATCGCATATGCGAACGGCACGTCAGGTTCGTACACCAGGAACACCAACAGCGACCTGACCAAGATCACCTGGAATCAGAATGGTGGCACGTTGCTCACCTCCGACGAGGTGACCCGATCACAAACCGGACGGGTCTACGACCAGAAGGTCGATGGAACCGACCCGTACACGACCGATGTCAACTACGTCTACGACGGAGCTGCCCGGCTCGTATCGGCTCGTGTCGGCTCGAACCGCTACCAGTACGTGTACGCGACGGGCAACCGATGCTCGCAAACATTGCCGCTGGGTGCGAACACGAACCGGACCACAGCCCTCGTCAACGACGTGATCACCCAAGCGTCCTGCTTCGACGCCGCCGACCGGCTCACCACCACTGGCACCGTCAGCTCGACCTGGTACGCCCGGGCCACGACCGCCGCTCCCTCCTACGCATGGCGATTGGGTGACACCACCGGAACCACCGCCGCCGCGTCGTTCGGCGGTGTGAACGGCACGTACAGCTCGACCGGCGTGACGCTCAACATGGTCGGCGCTCCGACCGGTGACGCCGATAAAGCGATCACGCTCTCGGGTGGTCACGTCGAGATCCCGAAAGCGGCGCTTACGGGCAGCGGCAAGACATTCAGTGTGTGGTTCAACACGACCAGCACCGCCGGCGGTGTCCTGCTGTCGAAGAACGGCGGCCAGCCGGGTTCGGCGCCAGTGAGCTACAACCCGTTGTTATTCGTGACCACCGACGGCCGTTTGCGGGCGATGGATTGGCCGGGCGACAACGTCGGCATGTCGACGCCGCAACGGGTCAACGACGGGTTGTGGCATCACGTGATGCTGGCGGTCGGGAGCACCACGCAGACGTTGTACGTCGATGGCACCAAAGTGGACTCGCTGTCCGGCACCGTGTCGGACACGTGGATGAACTACGCCCATGTCGGCACCGGTCAGACAGCCGGTTGGTCGGGCGGCAATGGTGGTTGGATGCCGTTCATCGGGCAGATCGACGAGGTCGCGGTCTACAACTCGGTGTGGACCGACACCGATGTGGCCAACTTGCACGCCCCAGCTCCGACTGGTGCGATCGACACCCCGACCTACGACGATTGGGGCAACACGACCCGGCTCGGCGGCCAGGACATGACGTACGACTCGTCGAACCGTCACGTCGGAACCTATGTCCCGAACCAGTCGTCGCCGACGACGAGCGTCACCTACCAACGCGACGTGAGTGGCAGCATCGTGTCTCGCACGGTGAGTGCGCCGGTGGTGCAGCCGATCGTGTTGCGTGGCGCGTCGTCGGCGACGACGGGTGCGACTCCGGCGACGTCGGTCACGATCAACAAGCCAGCGGGTGTGGTTGCGGGTGATGTGATGGTTGCTGCGGTGGCGAGGTCGGCGTCTGGGGCGATCACGGAGCCGGCTGGTTGGACGTTCACGAACTCGGTGGCGACCGGGTCGGGTTTCACGCGGTGGTACTACAAGGTGGCGGGAACGTCGGAACCTGCCGCTTACACGTTCTCGTCGACAGTGGTGCAGGGGTTGACGGGTGTGATTGTGGCGTACAGCGGAGTCGACGTGACGGCGCCGATCGAGAAGTATCAGAACGGAACGAATGTTTCGGCGACGTCGCAGGTTGGTCCGTCGGCGACGGTCGTGTCGCCCGGGGCGGTTGCTGTTCGGGTGTGGAGTGGGCAGGGTTCGGTTACTTTCGCCCCGCCGTCGGGTGTCGTCGAGCGTGTCGATTTGGCCGGGTCGGGGGCGTCGGCGATGTCGTTGATGATCGGGGAGACGGCACCGATCGTTGAGCCGGGCCCGACCGGGACGAGCGTGGCGACGTCGTCGGTTGCGGCGCCGGGTGGTCATCACGTGATCGTGCTCAAGCCGGCGACCGGGCCTGGCGTCGTGAGCACCTCGCAGCGATATAGCTTCGGAACCGTGCTCGACATGTTGCCGGCGGGGAATGTGGTGGAACGCACGATCGGGTTGCCCGGTGGTGTGGCGGTCACGAAGCGTTCGGGTGGTGTCGAGGTGTGGTCGTACCCGAACATTCATGGCGATGTGCAGGCAACGGCGAACGCGGCGGGGGTGAAGATGGGGGCGACGTTGTCGTATGACCCGTACGGTCAGCCGTTGGCGGGGTATGTGAACAACACCGCTGGTGAGTTCGATCATGGTTGGGTCGGTCAGCACTCCAAGGGCGTTGAGCATCAGGCCGGGCTCCGGCCGCTGATCGAGATGGGTGCCAGACCCTACGACCCGTCATTGGGTCGTTTCTTGCAAGCCGATCCGGTCGAAGGCGGCAACGCCAACACCTACATCTACCCCGCCGACCCCATCAACATGTTCGATTTGTCAGGCGAGAAGGGGTGCCGTGTATGGAACTCTGCCAATCACACGAAGGGAAAATGGACTATCGTGATCACCGCGTTCGGTGAACCATACCAACAGACGGTTCGTCTCCGATGTGGTCCGCACAGCAAATCGGATCCATCGAAACGGACATGGGGTCTCAGGCACATTCGAGGGGGTTCTAACGGTGACAAGCTTGCTCAGATGAACAAACTCTCGGAGAAGGCTGGCGCGCCGCAGATTTCGGAAGCTGGTTTCATCGATCTAATGGGCCAGACCATCATAAATGGAGACCAACGATACGTGGATGACAACGATACCATTCGTTTCGACTATCGGCAGTGTGTGGTTGGGTGGGGTAGCAAGGCAGGACAGGATTTCACGATTGCGTTCCGCGTCATCGTCTCCAGGGAGAGCGGCAACGTTATCACGGCCTACGCCCGAAGCGTGAGAGTCGGATGTTGAACGGACACGACGAGCCACAAGATATTGATGTGCATGTTCGAATCTCCGGAGTTGGCTGTTCGTCGAGCGAGATCACGTGCGCTCTCATTCTTGGGGTACTCAAGTTTGTTGGAGCGTTCTTAGACTGCAAGCAATTTCTGACTGAGGTTAACCTTAGCTTGCAAGAGATATGTGTCGACTACTTGCAAGATTCCATAGATCTGAACGCCATCGTTGATGGTTGTGAGACGCGGGTAAGCATCGTTCCGTTGCGGAGCTTAGAACACTTGGACCAACTCTTGCCTGATCTGACTGCGGACATCGTGGAGGCAATATCGGCGCGGTCCCGCCACGTGGTTCTCTCTGGATTCCCCGAAGACTAGCCCTTTCAGGTGGGGCGCATGGCCCGTTCCAGTGTTCATTGCACGGCGAGGATAATATCTGGTGGCTCTCCATGTTTCAGGGTTGGATCGTGTGTAGGAAAGTCGCGTTGGGCTTGCCGGCGTAGAGCAGGCAGCGGGCGCGGTGGTGTCCGAAGTTCACGAGCCCGAACGCGACCCGCAGTGTGGGGTGATCGCGAAGTCGAAGGACCGCCGCTGGGTGACACTGCGCGACGCGCCGGCCGGGGAACGGCCTGTGACGTTGCGCTGGCACAAGCGAGATTCCGTCAGTCGAGCTCGTACGCCTTCCCGTCTTCGGTTCGGACCATCACGACCGGTTACACAAAGAGTCTGACAGGCACGGTGAGTTCGCCGGTGGCGCAGCCGACCAATCCCGCGGCAAGCCCTGAGTGTCGGGGCGGGTGAGGTGGTGGGCTCGTTCGGTAGGGGTCCACCAGAGCGGTCAAGGGCCTCGCCATTCTGCAGATGTCTGACGTCTGCCAGTTAGCCATGCCACTCTCGGTCTGTTTGGAGGGCAAGCGTGCCGATGAACGACTCGCTGGCGGTGCGGCGTGGAGGGCCTGTCGAGCGGTTGAGCTGGGGAGTTACGGCACGCCTGGTTCGCGGGCGTTGGCTCCGCGGCTTGGCTGCCTTTGTGGGGAACGCTTCGCGGTGGGGCCGTTGGAGACGTGGGATCGATGCCAGGCGGTGATCCGGTCGCGGCAGCGGGCGATCGAGCGGCCGAGGCGGCGGACCTCGTCGGGCATCTCGCGGTCGGTGAAGTCGCGCACGATCTCGTCGACCCACTCGACGGCGAGCGCGTGATCGGCACGTCGCGTGGCGGTGGCGAGTGGGCTCGTCGTCGCGTCGGGTGCCCTCTACGTGCTGTTCCGCAAGCGCGGCTGGCTCTGACTACCCCGAAGGCCAGGAGTCAGGCGGTCTACCGGTGACCACTCATGGACGGTGGTCGGTTCAGCGATTCGGGATCCGTAACCGTCGCTCCATCTCAGGTTCGTTCTCGAACGCGAACGATTCGGTCAGGTCTGCTTCGGCGTCGCCGAATGTTGACCAGTTCACAGCGGCGGTGTAGTCGTGCGCGAACCGCAGCGTCTTGATGTAGACCTCGGGGTCGTCGTTGCGGGTCAGCCGGCGCAGCCCTGCGAGGTAGTCGTCGCGGAGTGCCGTCGGGATGATGATGCGGTGTTGGCCTCCCGCGGTGAGTTCGTCGTTCATCGCGAGACGCGCGGCGCGTCCGTTCCCGTCGACGAAGGGATGGACGTCGGCGACAACGAACATGGTCATCACCGCACGCTCCCATGCGGTGTCGAGGGTGTCGGCCACGTTGAGGCCGGCTCGGAGGGTCCCGTCGACGAGTTCGGGTGCGACGAACATGGTGTTGCCGGCTTGATTGTGCACGGTCTTGTATTCGCCTGGTCGACGGTCGGGGTGGCCGGCCATGACGAGCGCGTGTTGGTGCCGGAGCCGGGCGATGCGGTCAGGCATCGTTGTCGGGCGGGGCGTTTCGGTTTGTTCGATGATCGCCGCGTACGTGCCGAGTAGGTCGTGGCCGTCGGCGTGGCGGAGTGTCGGTGCTTGGCCGGAGTCGATGATGGCGCGGGCTTCGTCAACTCCGAACTCGGTGCCTTCGATGTAGTTCGAGAAGTACGCCTCGAAGAACGCGAGCGGGTGTGTGATCTGGTCGGCGGGCCGTGTCTGTGGCGCTGAGGTTTGGAGGGCGCCGGCGAGTTTGTGGAATACGGCGAGCCGGTTCTGGTCGACTGGTGCGCCTGCGAGGCGTGCTTGGAGGGCACGCGATTGGGTGTTGATATTGCGGGTGCCGATGATCGCTCCGATGATGTCGGAGAGCCGTTCGATGTCTTTCGGTTTGGTGCCGAGGCTGGCTGCGATTGTTTCGGCACGGGTCCGGTATTCGGCGAGCCGGTCGTAGCCATCGGTGTGGGTGATGCGGTCGAGCCATGTGTCGAGCTCGATCGGGGTGAGCGTCCGCGGTGGCTGCCCGTCGCGGGATCGGGATGGTTGGGCGTTTTCGGCGATGGCGCGTGGTCGGGACGCGAGGTGGAGTCCGCCAGGGAGCTCGATGTCGTCGGCGAGTGGGGCGGGTCCCGTGCGTGCCGTGACGGTGAGGCCGGGGAGCTCGAGGGTGGCGGCGCGTCCGTGGCGGACGAGGTGGAGTCGGTTGTTGTGTGGTCCGCCTGTGACTGCGGATCGGTCGCTGATGGTGGCGTTTGGGATGAGTCGTCCGACGATGGTTTGCCAGTGGTCGCGGACGACTCGTTCGATGGGGGTGTCGATGTCGGTGGTGTAGACGCCGCGGTAGATTTGGCGAAGTTCGCCGCGGCGGACGCGGCTGGCGATGGTGGATCGGGGAATGTCGCCGGCGAAGACGATGCTGGGCTTATTCACACAAAACTCCCATCTGTTCGCACAAACACGTATATAAGGCGACATTATCGTACAAAAACGTGTCGAGTGGCCCCACTTCGAGAAATCCGGATGAGGCTCGGCGTCTTGTGACGGGGGTGAGTCCGTCTCGGGTTCAACGCTGCGTGTCGAAGCGACGGCTTCCCACGGGCTCAGCAGCCGGTGTGCTGACCTCGCCCAATCGGCGCACGTGTCGCGATCGGCTTCAGACCAGGGCGGGGTGTGTTCGCACGACGTCGGCCAGGCTGTCGGCGGTGGCGCGCGCCAGGGCTGCTGTCTCGGCTTCGACCATCACGCGGATCAGCGGCTCGGTGCCACTCGAACGCACGAGCACGCGACCACGGTCGCCGAGCGGGGCAGCGGCGTCGGCGATCTCGGTCGCCAGCAGATCGGCGACATCGGCACGGCGCTGACCGACGCGGATGTTCACCAGCACCTGGGGCAGCTGCGTCATCGCCGCCGCTGCGAGTTGCGACAGCTGCCGGCCGGACCGCTGCACCACATCGAGCAGCACCAACGCCGTGAGCATGCCGTCGCCGGTGGTGGCGTGGTCCGTGAAGATCACGTGGCCGGACTGTTCGCCGCCGAGCGAGTAGCCACCGGCGGCCAGCGCCTCGAGCACATACCGGTCGCCGACGCCGGTCTCGACCACGTTGATGCCGGCGTCGCGCATGGCGATCCGGAAACCGAGGTTGGTCATCACGGTCACGACCACGGTGTCGTGCCGGAGCAGGCCGCGGTCGCGCATGTCGGCGGCGCAGATCGCGATCACGTGGTCGCCGTCGACCACGTCGCCGCGCTCGTCGACGGCGATCAGCCGGTCGGCGTCGCCGTCGAGGGCGATCCCCACATGGGCCCGCTCGGCGGTCACCACCGCTCGCAGACCGGCCGGGTCGGTGGCACCGCACCCGGCGTTGATGTTGCGCCCGTCGGGGGCAGCGTTGATCACGACCACCTGCGCACCGGTGCGCATGAAGACGTCGGCGACCACGTGTGAGGCAGCGCCGTTGGCGGCGTCGACGACCACTCGAAGCCCGTCGAGTCGGCGCCCACCGAGCACCGACTCCAGATGCTCGATGTAGGCCGATGGATCACGGCGGCCGTGGATCGCAGCCGGTTCCCCGGTCGGTGCACCGAGCTCGCCCAACTGCCGTTCGATCGCCGCCTCGACCTCGTCGGGCAACTTGGTGCCACCGGGCGCGAACAGCTTGATCCCGTTGTCGTGGAACGGATTGTGGGAAGCCGAGATCACCGCCCCCATGGCGCCGGTGCGGGCGCACTCGAACGCCACCGCCGGGGTGGGAGCGACCCCCAGCCGGTCGACCTCGACCCCCTCCGATGCGAGCCCGGCCACGAACGCCGCCTCCAGCATCGGCGTCGAGATCCGGCTGTCGCCGCCCACCACTGCACGTCGAACCCCAGAAACACCGTCGACCCCAGAAACACCGAGGACCTTGGCCGCTGCGCGGCCAAGGTCCAATGCGAATGCTGCGGTGAGTTCGGTGTTGGCTCGACCGCGTACGCCGTCGGTGCCGAAGCGCATCAGCGCTTGGTGAACTGCTTGGCCTTGCGGGCCTTGACGAGGCCGTACTTCTTGCTCTCCTTCTTACGCGGGTCACGCGTGAGGAGGCCGGCCTTCTTCAGTGCGGCACGCCGCTCCGGATCGAGTTCCACGAGCGAACGGGCGATCGCCATGCGCAGGGCGCCGGCCTGGCCGCTGATGCCACCGCCGTGGATCGACGCGTCGACGTCGAACGTCTCGACGACGTCGGCCACGCGGAGCGGCTCCGACACGACCATCCGCTGGGCGGCGGTCGGGAAGTAGACGTCGAACGGGCGACCGTTGATGGTGACCTGGCCGGTGCCTTCACGCAGGCGGGCACGGGCGACGGCCTGCTTGCGGCGGCCGGTGGTCTGGGTGAGCGGCTTGGTTGCCATGTTCAGATCTCTCTCGTGTCGATTCGTTGGGTCGCGGTCACTTGTTGACGACGAGCGGCTTGGGATCCTGGGCGCCGTGCGGATGCGACGGGCCGGCATAGACCTTGAGCTTGCTCATCTGGGCAGTGCCGAGCGGGCCCTTGGGGAGCATGCCCTTGACCGTGCGGCGCACGGCATCGGCCGGCTTGCGGTTCAGCATCTCGCCGTAGGTCTCCGACGAGATGCCGCCCGGGTAACCCGAGTGGCGGTAGATCCGCTTGGTGTCCATCTTGTTGCGGCTCATGATGACCTTGTCGGCATTGACGATCACCACGTGATCACCGGTGTCGATGTGGGGCGCGAAGATCGGCTTGTGCTTGCCGCGCAACACCCGGGCGACCTCGGTGGCGAGCCGACCGAGGATCATGCCCTCGGCATCGACGACGTGCCACTCGCGCTGGATCTCGCTGGCTTTCGGGGTGTAGGTCTTCATCGATCTCGTGCTTTCCAATGTCGGCGTGCTGTCATCCGTGCGTGCAGGACAGCAGGCAGCCTGAAACACGTGGCTGCCAAATGAACCGGGTAATGATACGGGCCGATCAGAGCGCGCGGCAACGTCGATGCGCGGCTTCGCGAACGGCTTGCCAGACCAGGAATCCGCCCAGCGCCAGCACGATCGGGTCGGTGGCGGACCGGAACCGGGCCTGCTCCCCCAGTTCGAACAGCAATCCACCCACCATCGTCCATCCCACCGCCAGTCCGGCGACGGCGAACACCGACCGCCGGCGCCGGACCGCAGCGACTGCCAACACCACCGTGCACGCCATCAACGTGAGCGATTGCGGCTGGGCCGACACCCACGGCAGGTGCCCCTTCCACCCGCCTGGCAACCCGGGATGGGGTGCCCCCAGCAGCAGAGCGCGGGTCATCCAGTGTTCGATTCGCCACATCGGGTCATCCAGCTCCGGCGGTGGCGACGGCACGCCGAACCAGTTGTTGACCGACCACGCACGTGCCCGCAGCCAGGCGCCGGGTTCCGCTCGTATCAGCGCGCGTGCATCGGCACCGGCCTGGTCGTAGACGGCGAGGTAGCACTCGAAGTTGAAGTTCGCCGTGCGTGCGCCGTCGAGCGCGCCACGCTGGTCGAGCGGGATCGTGCGATGCGGTTGGGTGAGGACGGGGTCGGTTCCCGGGTCCGGCACACACGCCGGCACGGCGTCGACGTAGTCCTCGTAGAACCGGAAGTGTCCAGCCAGGGCGACGCCGCTGATCGTTCCATCGTCGTGCAGGGCGACGATCCGCGCCGGGTCGACGGCGGGCTCGACCGAACGCAACAGGTTCATCCCCGTCCAACTCGACAGCGTGGTGTGGCCGAACAGGACCTCGTTCTTCACCATCCACCCGCCCACCACCAGGGTCGCCAGCACGAGCGGCACTGCCGCGTGTCGACGGTCGAGTGCATCCCGCCACGCCCACGCCACGAGCGCCAGCGTGGCGACCGCCCAGACCGGGTGATACAGGGCTCGGGTCATCACCAGGACCGTGACCAAGCCGGCGATCATCGACAACGAACGCTGCTCGCGCACCGCCTGGCGAGCGACTGCCCACACGATCCCCGCCACCAGCGCGGCGACGGCCAGGTCGTAGCGCGGCTCGAAGGCGTGCTGCATCACCTGCGTGTTGGCGGTGGCGGCGACCGCCAGCCCAGCCGCGAGCCGGCGCGAGGCGCCCATCAGGTTGAGCGTGTCTGCCACGACGGCCGCCAACGCCGCTCCGGCGGCGACCGAGATGGCGGCGTGCGACACGACCAGCGAAAGCGGGCTCCACGCCGAGACGCCGCCGAGCAACAGGTTCCACAGCGGCGGCTGATGATGGAGGTGCCACACCGCGCGCAGCGGATGGTCCGCCAATCCGTCGGCGGGCAACATCTGCCAGCCGGCGTACAACACCCGGATCGAGTAGCGATGGCCGGCGATCAGCAATGCGCACCAGTTCGCCACCCAGAACGATGCCGCCCACACCGCCGGGCCCCCGCGCAGCACGGTGGATCGGCCACCCGCTCGGGGTGCGGTTTCCCCGCCGTCGCCCTGAGTACGAGGTTCCATCTGGTGCCATGATGGCACGACCACCCGACGCGATCTGGACGTCCGTCCGGATCGTTGCCGCTCCTGTCGCATCCGATGTCGCACGCTTCTCGTCCCCGCCAACCCGCATTCGACGGGCTTCGTGGTGTCGCCGTGGCGATGGTGCTGTGCTTCCATGGCGGCTGGAGCTGGATGAGCGGCGGCTACGTCGGCGTGTCGGTGTTCTTCACGCTGTCGGGATTCCTGATCACACGGCTGCTGCTCGACGAACATGCCGCCACCGGTCGGATCGACCTCGGACGCTTCTGGGCGCGCCGCATCCACCGCTTGATGCCGGCCGCACTGGGCTGTGTGGTGGCGGTGATCGTCGCCCGCCAGTTCGGGGCATTCGACACGGCCTCTGGGCTGCGAGCCGATGTGATCGGTGCCCTCGCACAGGTCGCCAACTGGGTGCAACTCGGCAGTTCGACCAGCTACGCCGAACAGATCTCGGGCGCCGGCGGCCCGCTCGACCACTTCTGGTCGTTGGCGATCGAGGAGCAGTTCTACTGGATCTGGCCGCTCGCCATGATCGTGATCATGCGGCGCAGCCGGCCACGCCGGGCGATCGTGGTCGTGGCGCTGGTGGCGGCCGGGATGGCGCCCCTAGTCGCTGCCGTGTGGGGCGCCGACGCAGCGTATTGGGCCACCCCGGCTCGAGTCGGCGAGATCCTGATCGGTGCCGCGCTCGCCGCCATCACCGTGCACCGGCGTCGTGCGACTCGATCGTTCCACCTCCAGTCCCCGATCGGCATCGCTGCGTTCGCAGTCATCGCCTGGACTGCGGTGCGTTGGCCCACCTCGGGCGGGCCCGCCTACTCGGGCTGGTTCCCGGCATTGGCGGTCGCCAGCGCCGCCCTGGTGTGGTCGCTGAACGGCACCGGGTGGTGGCAGGCGCTCTGGTCGCTCTCGCCATTGTCGGAGCTGGGTCGGATCAGCTACGGCGTGTACGTCTGGCACTGGCCGATCTTCCTGTGGCTGCGCAATGGCGCCCACCCCACCGTGGGGCGATTCGCGTTGCAGGTCACGATCACGCTGGTGGCGGCGGTGTTGTCGTACCGCCTGCTCGAACATCGCGTGCGGATCGCCCGTCCCGCGATCCGCCGCGACGCAGTCCTCACCGTCCTGGCCGTGGCCGGTCTGGCCGTGATCGCGATCACCGTGCCCTTGGCTGCCGACGACCCGTTCGCCAACCCCGAGTCGGCAGCCGGGCAGTTGTCACTCGGCGCCGGTTCGGGTGGCGTCCTTCCACCGGCGGTGGGCCCGCTGGAGCCGGCAGGGGCGCCCGCCACCACACTCGCCGCGCTCCCCGACCGGATCGAGCCGGCCGAGCTCGCGCCGCGTGACCTGACCGCCGTCGCCCTCCCCGCTCCCCCGGCGCGCCCGGTCCGGATCCTGGTCGTGGGTGATTCGGTCACGTGGAGCCTCGGCAACGGGCTGGTGGCCTGGGCCTACCAGCACCCCGAGTACGCAGCCGTCGGACAGCTCGTCGCCGTGTCGTGCGGGTTCATCCGTGACGGTGAGATCCCGGCATTCGCCGGCCTGGAATTCGACGCCAAGTGCGACGAGATGCTCGACCAGCGACTGCCCGAGGCGGTGCAGACCCTGCAACCCGACGTGGTGCTCGTCATGAGCACACGAGCCGACGTGCTGGACCGGGCGTGGCTGCCGGGCCAACCGGCACTCCCCAGCACCGACCCCGCCGCCGTCAGGGATCGCGACACCGCCTACGCCGCGTTCGTCGAGCACCTGTTGTTCATGGGCGTGCCCGCCGTGGTCTGGATGGAGCCCCCCACCGCCCGGTCCGGCGAACTCCCCGACGAGGCGATGATGGACGAGGCGGTGATGTCGTCGCTGCGCACCGCGGTCCGTGCCGCCACCGAGCGGTGGGCACCGGCGGCGGCGCCGCTCGACCTGGCCGGGTGGTACGCCGCCTCGGGGATCGACGATCAAGCGGCCCGCCCCGACGGACTGCACTTCCAGCCCGACGCAGCACTCGTCGTCGCCGATCGGATGCTGGCGGCAGCACTGATCACGGCTGCCCTCGACGTGACCACGCCGGCCGGCTCACCCTGATCGTTCAGCTGACCGCGTGATCAGAGCGTCCACCAGCGAACTCGCCGTGGAACGACGCCACGGTTGCCCGTTCGACAATCCGGGCTCACCAGATCCGGGCTAGCCAGTCGTGTCCGGGTCGGTGGCGTCCCAGCGTCGGCCGTCGTACCCGACCTCCCACAACACGAGTCCCTCCGGCGGAGCGATCTGGCCCGCTGCGGACCGGTCTCGAGCGAGCAGCGCAGCGTGGACGTCGGCGGTCGTGATCCGCCCCAGGCCGACATCGACGAGCGTGCCGGTGATCGAGCGGACCATCTGCTGGCAGAACGCCGAACCCGTGATCTCGAAGCGCAGCAGCGGCGAGTGGTCGACACGCGTCCAGGCCACATCGCGGATGATGCGCACCATCGACGCCGGTTCGGCGCCCTCGGGCACCTTCGGGCGCCGGCAGAACGACGAGAAGTCGTGCTCACCCACGAGCGGGCTGGCGCCCTCGCGCATACGACGCAGGTCGAGCGGGTGCGGCACATGCCACGTGGTCGCAGCGTGCAGTGGGTCGGGTGCCGGGTCGTTCCACACGTGGTAGCGGTACCGCCTCCACGTGGCCGAGAAGCGTGCGTCGAAGTCGGCGGCGGCCCACTCGATCGAGCGGATCGCGATGTCGGGCGAGCACAACTTGTTGACGCGGCGCAGCAGTCCGTCGAGATCCACGCCGGACGGAAGATCACCCGACACCACCTGGCCCCACCCGTGCACGCCGGCGTCGGTGCGGCCGGCGCCGGTGAGCTTGACGTCGTAGCGCACCACGCGCGAGACGGCTTCGGTCAACTCGCCCATCACCGTTCGCTGCCCGAGATTGGCGGCGAATCCGCGGAACTCGGTGCCGCGGTAGGCCAGCACGAATCGCACCCGCCGCAGCGTTCGTGTGTCGCCTGCAGCGTCGGTCTCGCTCCCGCCGTCCGTCATGTCTGGACCGGTTGCAACGTGGCGGTGCCCAACACGATCACGCCGATCAGCCGCTCGGCGAACGACGCATCGATCACCCCACCGGTCAACAGCCGGCGGTAGATGAACGGCCCGACCACTGCGTCCACCAGCACCTCGACGTCGACATCGGCCGACAGCTCGCGGCGCCGCACACCGCGCTCGAAGATCGCTCGCAGCGGGCGCCGGCGGTGCTCCACGTAGGCGTCCAGCGACGTACGCACCCCAGGGTCGTGACAGCCGACCTCGATGAGGTGCGGGAGCACGTCACGCAACCCCCCGGTCGAGGTGCGTTGCACCAGCTCGTCGAGGTAGCGCCTGAGGTCACCGATCAGCGAGCCGGTGTCGACGTCGGCGATCGGCGACATCGCCGACTCGATGGCGTCCAACACCAGCTGCTCCTTGGACGTCCAGCGTCGATAGATCGTGGCTTTCGAGACGCCGGCCCGTTCGGCCAGTTGATCCATCGACATCTTGGCGATCCCGACCTCGCCGACGACGTCGAGCGCGGCGGCCAGGATCGACTCGTCGACCCCGGCAACCCGCGGACGACCGCGGCGTGCTGCGTCGGCGCCCGGTTCCGATGTCACATGTCCCATTGTGGCCGCCTCAGCGCCGCAGTGCCAGGCCGCTGCGATCCGGTCAGTTGCCGGCGGCGGCGACCAGCGGCTCGTCGGTCATCACGGGGACCACCTGGCGGCCATGATCCCCGGCTCGCGCCGGCAGGTAGCGCCACGCCACGAACAGCGCCAGGCCGATGAAACCGGCCGAGATCCGCATCGCCACCGACAGGGCGTCGACGAACGCCGAGTTGGCCCCGTCGACGAAGGCCGTTGCCTGATTGCCGAGCCCGGCGGCGATCCGCTGGGCGGCGCCCAACGACTCGCTGGCCTGGGTGCCTTCGCCGCGCCCGAGTCCGACGCGGTCGGCGAGCGTGAAGATCTTGTCGGCGTAGATGCTCGACACGACCGAGCCGATGATGGCGACGCCGAGCGCGCCGCCGACCTGACGAGTGGTGTCGTTGATCGCCGAGCCCACGCCGGCTTGGGCGCGTGGCAGGGCGCCCATCACCGATTCGGTGGCAGGGGCCATCGTCATCCCCATGCCGATCGACATCACGATGAAGTACGAGATCACCACGGTGTAGGGCGAGTCGGGGCGGATCGTCGACAGCAGCAGCAGTCCGAGGGCGATCAGCGAAAGGCCCACCAGCACGACTCGCTTGGTGCCGACACGTTCCACGATCCGGGCCGACAGCGGGGCGACGATCATCATCGCCCCAGCGTGCGGAAGCAGCCGCACGCCGGCCTGCAACGGCGAGTAGCCGTGCACCAGCTGCCAGTACTGCGTCATCAGGAACATCGACCCGAACAGGGCGAAGAACACGATCGTGATCGTGGCGCTGGCGGCGGTGAAGCGCGGGTTGGAGAAGACGCTCACGTCGAGCATCGGGGAATCGGTGTGGAGTTCCCAGGCCACGAAGCCACCGAGGGCCACGACGGCGAGCGCGAATCCGGCAACCACGCTGACGTGTGTCCAGCCCTTGGCCGGGCCTTCGATGATGGCGAACAGCAGGCTCGCCAGGCCGACGATCGACAAGAGTGCGCCGAGCGGGTCGAGCCGCTTGGGGTGCGGGTCACTCGACTTGGGCACGTAGATCGCGCCCAGCGCCAGCGCCATGATGCCGAGTGGGATGTTGACCCAGAAGACCGAGTGCCACGAGAAGTGACGCAGCAGGAAGCCGCCGGTGATCGGCCCGATCGCCACGCCCAGCCCCGAGAACCCGGCCCACACGGCAATCGCCCGGCCTCGCTCCGAGGGGTTGCGGAACACGTTGGTGAGGATCGACAGCGTGGAGGGCATGATCAGCGCCCCACCGATCCCCATGAACGCTCGGGTCATGATCAACTGCGTGGCCGAGTTGGACAGTGCCGCCGTCGCCGAACCGATCCCGAACAGCACGATCCCGAGCTGCAGCGCACCCTTGCGACCGAAGCGATCGCTCAGACTGCCGGTGGTGAGCAGCAACCCGGCGAACACCAGCACGTACGAGTCGATGATCCACTGGATCTGACTGTTGGTGGCGTCGAGGTCACGGATCAGCGACGGGATCGCCACGTTCAGGATCGTGTTGTCCATCACGATGATCAGCAGACTCAGGCACAGGACGGCGAGGATCAGCCAGCGCCGCTCGTGGATCCGCGGGTCGAGTTCGTCGTCGGCCAGGACCGCGACGGGGACCTGGTTCGGACTGCGTTGCGTGTCGGTGACGGTGGTGGACATCGTGGGCCTCGGGTGCGTCGGGGGGAGCGATCGTTCGCACCGCCGGCCGGGGGGCAACCGACGATTACGAAACGACACCGTACGGTATCGATAATCGAGCGGCAATGCCGAGCCGGAACACGGTGACGTCCGTCACCCGGCCGATCAGCACCAGTGACGGAACGCGGAACGACGGACCCGGCAGATGCCGGGTCCGTCGTTCAGACCGGATGTCGCCGGAGCGACGGCGTTCAGACGAGTTCGATGCGCGCCATCTGCGCCTTGTCGCCTTCTCGCGGTCCGAGCTTCAGGATGCGGGTGTAACCGCCGTTGCGCTCGGTGTAGCGAGGGGCGACGTCGTTGACCAGCTTGTGGGTCATCTCACGGTCGCCGAGGTAACCCTGGATCTGGCGGATGCGGTGGATCCGCATCGGGCCGTCCTGGGCCTTCTTGGCCTTGGTGATCAGCTTCTCGGCGATCGGGCGGAGCGCCTTGGCTTTGGCTTCGGTGGTCGTGATGCCTTCGGCAGCGAACAGCGAGGCGGCCAGGTTGGCCATCATCAACCGCTGGTGGGCGGCGCTGCCACCGAAGTTTCGGGCACGGCGTGGGGTTGCAGGCATGTCAGTGTTCTTTCAGTGATCCGGTGACTCGATCAGCCGCGCAGCGAGAGGCCGCGCTCGTCGAGCTTTTCCTTGACTTCGTCGAGGCTCTTCTGTCCGAAGTTGGTGATGTTGAGCAGGTCGTCCTCGGTCTTGGTGAGCAGCTCACCGATCGTGTTGACCTGTGCCCGCTTGAGGCAGTTGCGAGGACGCTCCGACAGATCGAGATCCTCGATCGGGAGGTCCAGGTCCGGGGAGCTGGTGGCGGCGTCGACGACTTCGCCGAGCTCGAGGCCCTTGGGCGCCTCGCTCATCGAGGCGACCAGGTCGACCAGCGAACGCAGCGTGGCGCCGGCCGAGGCGAGCGCTTCGGCGGCGGTGATCGAACCGTCGGTCTCGATCTCCATCACCAGGTTGTCGTAGTTGGTCGACTGCTCGACGCGAGTCGGCTCGACCTCGAAGCTGACCCGACGGACGGGGCTGTAGAGGGCGTCGATCGGGATCACACCGATGATCCGCGACTCGCTCTCACGCTGGCTCGAGGCATAGCCCCGACCCTGCTCGACGGTCATGTCGATCGCCAGCCGGGCCTTGCCGTTGAGGGTGGCGATGTGGAGGTCCTTGTTGAGGATCTCGACGTCGCTCGGGCACTCGATGTCGCCGGCCGTGACGGCCGCAGGGCCACGCACGTCCAGGCGCAGGTTGACGGCCTCATTGGACGTCGAGGTGATCACGACGTCCTTGATGTTGAGGATGATGTCGGTGACATCCTCGGCCACACCGTTGATGGTGTCGAACTCGTGGAGCGCCTCGTCGAACCGGACGGTGGTGATCGCCGCCCCGGGGATCGACGACAGCAAGGTGCGCCGCAGGGAGTTGCCGAGGGTGTGGCCGAAGCCGGGCTCGAGCGGGCCGATTGCAAACCGCTGTTGGTTGTGGGACTCCTCGCCGATCGCTTCGACGGTGGGGCGCTGCATGACGAGCATGTGCTGCCGTGCCTTTCTCTTCGCTTCTCTGGACGCAGTACGTGGTGGTGTTGCCGTATTCGGGATTGCGGTGAGGCGCCTCCCGGCGCGTCGGTGATGACGCGCTTGGCTTACTTCGAGTAGAGCTCGACGATCAGCGACTCGCGCACGGGCACGTCGATGTGCTCACGCTGCGGCAGATCACGCACGGTGACCTGCTTGCCACCGTCGCCGGTCTCGAGCCAGCCCACGAGCGAGCGATCGAGCACGTCGATGTTGTGCTGGATCACGATCATGCCGGCGGCCTTCGGCGACAGCGAGATCACGTCGCCCTTGCGGACGCGGGCCGAGGCGATGTCGACGCGCTTGCCGTTGACGTTGACCAGGCCGTGGTTCACGAACTGACGAGCCTGCGGACGAGTGGCTGCCCACCCGGCGCGGTAGACGATGTTGTCGAGACGCGTCTCGAGCATGATCAGCAGGTTCAGACCGGTGTTGCCCTGGTGGCGCAGCGCCTCTTCGTACGTCTTGCGGAACTGGCGCTCCAGCAGACCGTAGATGGCCTTGGCCTTCTGCTTCTCCTGCAGCTGGGCGAGGTACTCGGAGCCGGCGTTGCGGCGGCGTGTGCGGCCGTGGGCGCCGGGCGGGAAGGGGCGGCGGTCGAGCGCCTTGCGGCCCTTCTCATTTTCGAAGATGTTGGTCGACAGACGGCGCGACAGGCGCACCTTGGGACCGGTGTAGCGGGCCATGACTCAGCCCCTCCTGCGCTTGGGAACGGTGCACCCATTGTGGGGCACGGGGGTGACGTCCTTGATCGAGGTGACCTCGATGCCGGTGTTCTGGATCGAACGTACGGCGGTGTCGCGGCCCGAACCCGGGCCCTTGACCTGGACTTCGACGCGGCGCAGACCGTGCTCGATGGCCGCGGTGGCGGCACGCTCGGCGGCCTGTTGTGCGGCGTAGGGCGTGCTCTTGCGGCTGCCCTTGAAACCGACGGCGCCCGACGACGCCCACGAGATCACGTTGCCGGTGGTGTCGGTGATCGTGACGATCGTGTTGTTGAACGAGCTCTTGATGTGCACGACACCCGTCGAGATGTTCTTGCGATCACGCTTGCGTGGGCGGCGACCGCCCGGCTTGGCCTTTGCCACGATTACTTCCTCACAGCCTTCTTCTTGTTGGCAACAGTGCGCTTCGGGCCCTTGCGGGTACGAGCGTTGGTGTGGGTGCGCTGGCCACGGACCGGCAACCCCTTGCGGTGACGGATGCCCTGCAGGCACCCGATCTCGATCTTGCGCTTGATGTCGGTCTGCACGTCACGACGGAGGTCACCCTCGATCGTGAGGTTCTGATCGACATAGGAACGGATCTGGTTGACCTCGTCCTCGGTCAGCTGGCTGACCTTCGTGTCGCGGTTCAGGCCGAGGTCATCGCACAGCTTCTGTGCGGTGGTCTTGCCGATTCCGAAAATGTAGGTGAGCGAGATCTCCAACCGCTTCTCGCGGGGGATGTCGACGCCGGCGATACGTGCCATGTGTACTGGTTCCTTCTCAGCCCTGGCGCTGCTTGTGGCGCGGGTTCTCGCAAATGACTTGGACGCGGCCGTGCCGACGGATCACGTGGCACTTCTCGCACATCTTCTTGACGCTCGGTCGGACCTTCACGGTTCTCTCACTTGTATCGGTACGTGATACGGCCTCGGGTGAGGTCGTACGGGGTGAGCTCTACCTGAACCTTGTCGCCCGGCAGGATGCGGATGTAGTGCATGCGCATCTTGCCCGAGATGTGAGCGAGCACTTTGTGCCCGTTCTCCAACTCCACGCGAAACATCGCGTTCGGCAACGACTCGACGATCGTGCCTTCCAGCACAATCGCATCTTCCTTCGGCTTCGGCAGGGTAACTCTCCTCGGTGGCGAACCAGGTCACGACCCGGCTCGGCGAATGAAACAATCGATCTGGCGCGCAGACCGGCTAGCCATGCTATCTGTGGAGTTGCCAATCGCCACCGCCCTGATCCGCCACAAATTCACCGGATTGTGGTAGGCGCCGACGCTCGTCAATCGGCGCCGATCGGGATCGGGACCGCTGCTGCGCCGGCCGGCACGGGCGGCAGGCGGAGCGTCAACAACCAGGTGACGGCGACGAACGCTGCCGAACCCCAGAGCGCGGCAGAGAAGCCGCCCCAGACGTACAACAGGCCCGAGAGCAGGGTTCCCACCAGTCGGCCGGCGGCGTTTGCCGAGTAGTAGAAGCCGACGTCGAGCGACACGTCACCGGCCCCGTCCGGATCGCTGTAGGCCAGGATCAGGTACGAGTGCAACGACGAGTTGACGGCGAACACGACGCCGAACACGATCAGCCCACCGACGACCGCCACCGTCGTGCCCACGTCGAGCGCCACGGCGACCGCGATCAGACCGGTCACCAGGGCCAGCAGCAGCGCCCAGGTCCGCGCCGCTCCCACCTCACCGCGTTCGCCGGCACTCGAACGGCGAAGCAGACGCGGGGCGGCCGCCTGGACACCGCCGTAGCCGATCACCCACGACGCCATGAACGCCCCGATCCCCTCGTACGACCATCCCAGCACCTCGTCCAGGAACACCGGAAGGGCGACCACGAACCAGATGTCGCGCGAACCGAACAGGAACAGGCGTGCCGCTGACAGGCGGTTGATCGCTATCGACTTCGACAGGATCGAACGCAGCGGGGGCTTGCGCTTGGAGCGCCCGATGTCCTCGTCGAGCAGCACCGCCACGGCCGCCAGGGCGACCGCGATCAGGGCCGCCATCCCCCACACAGCGGCGTCGTAGCCGACCCACGCCAGCAGCCCGGCCCCGAGGAAGAACCCGACACCCTTGAGGGCGTTCTTGGAACCGGTGAGGATCGCCACCAGCCGGAACAGGGCGCCGTGGGCGTCGCCGGCGAGGTACTTGACGGCGCTCTTCGAGCTCATCTTGGTGAGGTCCTTGGCCACGCCCGACAGCGCCTGGGCGGTCATCACGAACGCCACGGTCACCCATTCGCGCCACTCGGACCGTTGAAACGTGAGCGCCACGAGCGCCACGATCTGCAGCGCCAGTCCGGCGGTCAATGTGCGGTTGAGCCCGGTGCGGGCGCCGACCCAGCCCCCGAGCAGGTTGGTGACGACCCCCATCAGCTCGTACAAGACGAACAGGAATGCCACCGACACCGCCGAGTAGCCGAGCTCGTGGAAGTGCAGCAGCACGAGCATGCGCAGTGCACCGTCGGTGAGCGTGAACGCCCAGTAGCCGGCCGTGACGAGGGCGTAGTTGCGGACCTTCACATCCGGGCTGCGACCAAGCCGGCGAGATCGGCCATCCGGAAGGCGTAGCCGTACTCGTTGTCGTACCAGGCGAGGACCTTGACCATGCGGTCGTCGATCACCATCGTCGACGGGCCGTCGACGATGCTCGACCGCGTGTCGTTGGTGTAGTCGGCCGACACCAGCGGGCGGTCCTCGAAGCCCAGGATCCCGGCAAGCGGACCGTCCGCAGCCTGCCGCAGCAGCCCGTTGACCTCGTCGACGGTCACGTCGCGCTGCATGGTGAAGACGGCGTCGGTGAGCGAGGCGTTGAGCAACGGGACGCGCACGGCGATCCCGTTGAGCCGCCCCTTCAGCTCGGGATAGATCATCGTGATCGCCGTCGCCGAGCCGGTCGACGTCGGGATCAGCGAGTTGAGCGCCGAGCGCGCCCGCCGCAGGTCCTTGTGGGGAGCGTCGACCACGACCTGGGTGTTGGTGACGTCGTGGATGGTGGTGATCGCGCCGCGCTCGATGCCGATCCCCTCGTGGAGCACCTTCACGATCGGGGCCAGGCAGTTGGTCGTGCACGAGGCGGCGGTGACGATCGGGTGGATGGTCGGGTCGTACAGATGGTCGTTGCAGCCCATCACCACATTGAGCACCCCCTCGCTCTTGACCGGTGCGGCCACGATCACCGAACGCACTCCCCCGGCGAGGTACGGCGCCAGGCGCTCGGACGTGCGGAACATGCCCGAGCACTCGAGCACGATGTCGACGCCGTGTTCCAGCCAGTCGACGTCGCCAGGGGCGGTGTGCGAGCTGTACCCGATCGACGCCTCGTCGATCTCGATGGTGTCGATATCGGCCGCGATCGAAGCGCCGAAGCGGCCGTGCACGGTGTCGAAGTCGAGCAGGTGGGCGGCCGTGGCGGCATCGGCATGGGGTTCGTTGACATGCACGAGTTCGAGTTCCGGATGGACTCGGAGGCCCCGGACGACCAGACGGCCGATCCGGCCGAACCCGTTGATGCCGATCCTGGTGGTCACGCGGTCACTCCTGTCGTTCGGTTGGTCTCGTTGGGTCGGTCGGTGCGAAGACCCTGCTGATCCGGGCGTCGAGGTCGGCCAGCGTGGCGTCGAATGCCGCCGCCTTCCCGCTCGCCACCGGGTCCGGAAGCGACCAGTGCAGCCATGCCGGATCGGCGTCGATCTCCTCGTGGGCGCGATCGCACACGGTCACGACCAGTTCCGCTGCGGCGAGGTGCTTGGCCGCGTCGAACTGCTCGGGCAACGCGTCGCCCAGGTCGATTCCTGCCCGCCGTGCCGCCGCCACCGCTCCTGGATGGACACGAGCGGCGGGGTGGGTGCCCGCCGACGTGGCGGTGTCGCCGACCCTCGCACGCCACACCGCCGCCGCCAGTTGGGACCGGGCCGAGTTGTGGGTGCAGAGGAACAGCACCGGGCCGGTCGCCGGGCGCCTGGAGTGGGTGAGGTCGCCGAGCCGAGCGTGCACCAGCCGCACGTACCGGCGACGACGGTCGCCCGACGACACGAAGCGCTCGATCAGTCGTGCTGCCTCGAGCACGTCGAGATGGTGCGCCAGGAGATTGGGGGCGAGACCGAACTGGCGGCCGAGTTCATTGGGGGCCCGGTCCGTGACGGTCAACTCGTCCACGATCGCCAGCCGGATCGGGTCGCCCAGCGCAGCATGCAGGGCGGCTCGCGATTCCAGGGTCGGCGCCACGACCCAGAACATATCATTCGATCTCTATTGACTCAATGAATACTGAATGAACAGCGGATTACGATGAGAACACGTACACCGAGCCGCTGTTGCCGCCCAGATCGTCGTTCAGATAGGCGCCGACCACGATGTCGCCGGAGATCGCTACCGAGAAGCCGAATCGGTCACCGGTCCCAGGGTCGGCAGGCTCGAGCTTGGTGAGTTCGAGCCAGGTTGCTCCCGACCCGTCGAAGACGTAGGCACTGCCGCTCTGGCTCAGCGTGCCGCTGTCGTAGGCCGCCCCGATCACGAGCCGGCCGGCCTTGATGGCCGCCGAGATCCCGAAACGGTCGCCCGATGCGGCATCGGCGGCCGTCAACTTGGCACTCTGCGTCCATCCTGAGCCGGAGCGGACGAAGACATACGCCGATCCACTTTCACCACCGGCATCGTCGTCGAGCGGCGCACCGATCAGCGCCGCGTCACCCGCCACGCCGACAGCGGTGCCGAACTGGTCGTCAGCGGCAGGGTCAGCTGGAACAAATTTGGCCTGCTCACTCCAGACCCCCGCCGTGCGCGTGGCGACGTAGGCGGCCCCGACGTTGATGCCGACCACGTCGTCGTCGCCCGATGCGCCGATGACCACGGTGTCGCCAGACAATGCCACCGAGACGCCGTAGTTGTCGGCCGAGGCAGCGTCCGATGCGGTCAACTTGCCCTGTTGTGTCCAGACCGTGCCCGAGCGCGTGAACACGTATGCCGACCCGCTGTTGGAACCCACATCGTCGTCGGCCGGCGCGCCCACCACCAGGGTGTCTCCGCTGACGGCCACCGAGTAGCCGAAGCCGTCGCCGGCGGCGATGTCATTCGAGAGCAACTTGGCCTGCTGCGACCAGGTCACCCCCGACCGCACGAACACGTACACCGCGCCGCTGTCCGTGCCGCCGCCGTTGTTGCCGTACGACCCGACCACGGCGGTGTCGCCGCTGATCGCCACCGAGTAGCCGAATTGGTCGAGCTGGGCAAAGTCGGCCGGTACGAGCTTGGCCTGTTGCGTCCAACCCGACGGGCCTGGCGTGAAGACGTACGCGGCACCGCTGAACGTGGCCGGGGAGCTGGCCAGCGGGGCCCCGGTGATCACCGATGTGCCATCGACGTCGACCGAGAACCCGAACCAGCTGTTGCCCGTGCCTCCGGTCGGCAGCAGCTTGGTCTTCTCGACCGGGATGAACGAGCACTTGCCTTCGAATCCTGCGCTGACGATGGTGGCGATCTCGGTCGCAGACAGCGCCTTGCGCCAGACCGTCGCCTCGTCGACGGCGCCACTGAAGAAGAGCGGGTCGCCAAGCCCCGACTTGCTGCCGAGTCTGATCGGCGTACTGTCGGCGGCGTTCAACACGCCACCCTGCGAGGGAGCCGAAGCGATCAGCACGGCGTCGACGTAGACATCGAACGTCGACGTGTTCCAGGTGGCAGCCATGTGATGGAAGTTGCCGTCGAACAACTGAGGCGCGGACGCCTGCAACTCAACCGGCCGGCGGGCAGACGTCTCGTCGGTCGTCCAGGTCAGACCACCGCCCGGGCTGAGAAACAACGCGAACGAGCGGGCCGAGTCGTCGGTGCTCGGGAAGTCCCACCGCGAGACGACGGTCTGCGTGACCCCTGTGTCGATCGGCCTGACCCAGGCCTCGACCGACACGGCATCGGTCACCGGAGTGAGTGACGTTGTGCTCAGGTCAGACCGGTCGAGCACCAGCCCACGACCGACGAGGGCATCGGCAAACGTCGCCGTACCCGCCAGGGCCGGACCCACTTCGCCGACGAGGTCGTCCTCGCCGCGCCACCAACCGATCACATCGGTGATGTCGAGTACGCATGCAGACGGTGTCGCCAACGCCTCCGGTTCTCCGGGCAGTGCCGTGACGGCGGCGCAAGCAGCGATCACGAGCGCGACCGACGTGACCGATCTGCCGAGTCGGCGTGGGAGTCGAGGTGCGCTCGATCGCGACGAGACGTTCATTCGGAATTGGTGTCCTCTGGTCAGGTCAGAATCAGGTCGGATCGCCAGATCGAGAACACACCCGAGCCGGTCGGCTGGAACATGGAGACGAACGAGGCGTTGGTGGCGGAGGCGGTGACACCGGTCGACGAACCATCACGCTGCCCGCCTCCGGGGGAGAGCGACACGCGTTGGATCGAACCGGCCACGCGATCGGCCATGAAGACGTCGGCCAGGCCGTTGGTGTCGCCGGCGACCAGGTTGGTGGCGTCGGATTGCACGACGACGTAGCGGCCGCTCGACGAGACCGAGCGTGCGAACGAGGCGCCGTTGCCGGTCGGCGGTGACATCCGGAACACGTGCGCCGACTGGGTGTCGAGCAGGAAGGCGTCGTACTGGCCGTTGGTGTCGCCGGCGAACACGGTGGTGGCGTCCGACGAGAACGCAATCCAGCGGTTGTTGGGGCTGACGTCGGCCAGCAGGACGTCGCCGTCGAGCGCCTGTCCGGTGTTGACGGTGACGTCGATTCGCGCCGTGGTATGCGCCTGGCGGTCGTGCACGAACAGGTCGGTGTGGCCGTTGGTGTCGCCGGCGACGAGGTTCGTGGCGGCCGACGAGAAGAACACGTACCGCCCGTCCGGCGACAGGATCGGCGTCGACGACGATCCGTCGGCCTTGACCCCGCCGAGCCCGGTCGTGATCCGCTCGGTGATCTGGTTGACCGGGTTCGGGTCGGTCGTGTCGCGGACGTAGACGTCGTAGACCTGCCACGTATCGCCCGGGACCGGGTTGGCCTCCGGTGCCAAGTCGCGGTTGGTCGACTCGAACGCCACGACGGTGCCGGAGTCGCTGATCGACGGGGCACGGCTGTCGTTGTTCTGCCCGGTCGCCGTGTACTGGGGCTGCGACCCGTCGGAGCGCACCGACACCCGCGTCGTCGTTCCGTTCGCCCGGTCGCGCACGAACACGTCGCGCCCGGCCAACGTGTCGCCTGGGACCAGATCGTTGCTGATCGACGTGAAGGCGATGTGTGACGCGGTCGGCGTCATCGCCCCGCCGGCCGAGTCGAGCCCGCCACCGAGTTCGTTGGAGTCGACCGAGACCAGCTCGATCGTGTCGTCCGACGTGATCATGCTGTTCTTGGTGTCGATCAGCACGAGGTCGTCGCGACTGTTGTCGAACTGGTCGTAGTCGACACCGGGTGTCTGCACCATCGGGTCGTTGACGACCGGGAACAGATCCGTCGCCCGCGTTCGGGCCAACACGTATCGGCCGTCGGCGCTGATCAACGGGTCGACGCCTCCGGCGTCGGCCTCGAACTGGAGGCCCGGACCGACGACTCCGCTCGAAGCGGTGCAGAGGCCACCGGGCCCGGCGGCGGCGATGTCGTCGACCTCGGCCGCCGTGAGGGCGCGCCGCATGATCGCCGGCTCGTCGATCGTTCCGGTGTACCGGAACGGGTCGCCGAGTCCCGATTTGGAACCGAGCCGGAATGGGGTCGAAACGGCAGGATTGAGCATGCCGCCCTGCGACGGCTTCGAGCCGACGACGAACCCGTCGACGTAGATCGACATCGTGGTCGAACTCCACGTCGCCGCGACATGCCGGAAGTCGCCGTCGAAGATGTCGGGCACGTTGACCTGGAGTTCCTCAGGACGGCGTGCGGTGGTGTCATCGGTGGTCCAGGTGAGCGTGCCCGACGGGTCGAGCAACAGGGCGTAGGAGCGAGCCGAGTCGTCCGTGCCCGGGAAGTCCCATCGCGTGGCGATCGCTTGCACGAGACCCGTGGCGACCGGCTTGACCCACGCCGAGATCGTGACGCCGTCGCTCAGCGTCGGGAAGCCGGCGATCGTGAGGTCGTCGATCGCGTCGAGCGTGATCCCCTGGCCGATCAACGATGGAGCGAAACTGGCGAGGCCGGTCAGATCGGGGCCGATCGCCGCCGACAGATCACCTTCTCCGGGCCACCAGCCGACGATGTCCGACGGAGGAATCGCACAACCGGGAACGATCACGACGACCCCGGCCTCGGCCCGGTTCGACGCGGTGCCGTCGATCGTCACCAACAACATCGCGACGAGCACCATGGCAAGCCGCCGAGCTCGCGGCGCGAATCGATGAGGCGCCTGCCCGCTGTCGATTTCGATCGAAGACATCGTGTCGACGGTACGACGGAGCGGCAGTCGCCCGATAGGACTTGGTGCGAGTGTTCACCCGCCTTTCATCGGTCGTTCGTCGCCGGTGCAGACGGGCGCTCCCGGCGACGTCGTTCGCTCGATTCAGCCGACCGGCGTGGGCTCACGGACCTCGAACACTTCGTCCACGCGCTGCCGCTCTCCTCGGTGGCGACCTGGCTCGGGTGGGCGCCTGCCGCGCTTTCGACGACGCCGCAGCGGCCAGCGGACGAGGATCACGAGCAGGTCGAGGGCGAGGAATCCGATCGCGAAGTACAACAGCATCGGCACCGCCGATGTCGTCTCGGTGGCGGTCACGATCTCGCCCGCACCTGAGGCGCTGACCGTCCACGTGAATCGCCCGATCACCGGAGCCGGCAGCTTGGTCGACACCGTCTGGGTCCACGTCTGTCCCGGATCGATCGGACCGGGCCGGTCGAACGTCAGCACCGCCGCTTCGTCGTTGAGGCGGTGGGTGGCCGAACCGCGCAGGACGACCTTGGTGATCGGTTGGGTGGTGATGTTGCGAACCGACACCGTGACGTCGTACGGGGTGCTGCCGCCGAGACCACTGCGAAGTCGGTCGGAGAACCCCTGCTGCGCCCGTTCGGCGTGCACCGTGACGTCGACGAGTGGCCCGGAGGCAAGGTCGATCAGTGATCCCGACGGGTGATCGACAATCGTGATCGGGGCGACTGCGAACTCGTCGTTGGTGCTGGTCGACACGCGGATCAGGCACGGGCACGGGACCGGCGGAGCCTGGATGAACAACTGGGTCAGAGTGAGCTGGCCGTTGGGCCGTATCCGTTCGCTCTGCGCCGAGGTCATGTTGCAATCGCTCGAGCCGCGTTTGGCGAGGTTGCCACACACCGCGGCGACGGCGAGATTGCCGGTGAAGCCGGTGATGGTGATGATGATCGGGTCGCCGAGCTCGACCTGGTCACGGTCGATCGTGATGCTCGGCCCGGTCTGTGCCGTTACGGTTGCCGCTCCAACCCCGGCGATGCCGATCGACAACAGCGGCGACAACGCAAGCGCCCACGCTCGACGGCGTGGCCTCGTCGCCACCGTCACCGGACCCGGTCCTCGACGATCTCGGGGATCAGCACTTCGACGTCGTCGCGCGCCGCGACCGTCGGCCGCGGCGCTCGATCGACGGTGCGTGCCTGGCGGTGCCGTGTATAGCTACGGCGGGTGAGTCGGGCGAGGATCAACAGCAGGATCAATGCCAGCACGAGGTATGGCAGCACCATCTGCGAGATGCGCTTGCCGGCGCTCGCAATTTCGTCGGCGCCGGCCGGCGACGTGGGCACCAACTCGACCTCGGTGTACAACACGGCGGAGGCGGCGACGCCGGAGAGTTGCTTGGTGAACGACGCGCTCTCACCAGGAAGCAGCTCGGGAATCTCCTCGGCATCGAGCGACGTGCCGAACATGCCGAACAATCCGGACGTCCTGACCTGCTGGGTGCCGTCGAGCCGGACGTTGCCGCGGTTGACGATCGTGTAGGTCACCGCTGCGTCGCCCGACAACGGATTGATCGAATGCGAGTACGTGGTGTGCAGGTCCTCGACGGCCAACTCCGGGTGGAGCTGGCCGGCGACCCGCACGTACAGGCGGGTGCCCGTACGACGGTCGAGCGTGATCACGGCGTTGTCCTCGCCGGTGCCGATCGTCGCCGACGATGCCAGGATGGCGCCGACATGGTCGCCAGGCGTGGCGTCGACCGGTACGTCGACGGTGAGCGGAATCGTCGCCTGCTTGCCGGGTGGGATCGTCACGGCGTCGACGGGCATCGTCACCCAGGTTCCGACATCGGCCGGATCCTGGTCGCCGGACAGCAGGTTGAACGAGCCGTCGTCGTTGTTGAACGCGTCGGTGGCGTACACCCGGAAGGTGAGCTGCTCGTTGCCGTAGTTGAAGATCGTGATCGAATCGCCGACGTGGCCACCGGGGGCGATCTCGTAGGTGAGATACGGCCTCTGCCCAGCTTCCAGTGAGCCGTCGCCGGGTGCGACGCCCCAGCTGTGGACGATGCCGGTGTCGTCGGGCACCGTGTCGGACGTGCCGTCGGCGGGGGCCGGGAGCGTGGGCTCGGGTGCAGGCGTACCGGGTTCCTGGGCACTCGTCGTCTGGGCGGTCGAACCGAGTGCGACGGCGGCGATGCAGACGGCACCGATTCGCCGCAGGGGTATGGAGGATTTGGTCATCGGAGGGCGGCTTTCTGGAGATGAATCGCGGAAAACGAGCGAGTCGGGCGGCACGATTTCGCGTGCCGCCCGACCGTTGCTCGTTGCTGACTTCATGACGGGTGGGAGATCCCACCCATCGGAATCAGGCTGCCGACAGGGTCAGCGTGCCCTGGTACAGACCGGCATCGGCGGTGACCGGGATGAGCAGCTTGAGCCGTGCGTCACCGATCGCCGTACCGAGGCCGGAGCCGGCCGCGGCGCTCAACAGGAGCTTCCCGCTCGACAGACCAGAGGCGGCAGGCGAGTTCGGTGCCACCACAGGGCCGGCGGTCGTCTGCTGGTCGTAGGTGTTGCCGAGCGAGTCGGTGAACGCACCGGTGTTCTCGGTCGCCTGCGGTGTCCAGCCGAGCTGGCTGCCGCTGAACGAGTCGGTGTTGCCGTTGGCCGAGAACGTTCCCATCGTGCCGGTCACGTTCCAGCCGGCGTCGTCGTCACGGGTGTCGACGATCGTGATCTCGTCGATCACGCCGCTGGCGGCGAAGAACTGACCGGCGCCCGGGCCACGGGTCACGAAGCGGGCCTTGCCCAGGTCGATGCCGCAGTGCGTCGGGTAGGTCGGGTTGGCAACACCATTGGCGTCGGCCGGGTACGGGTACTCGGCGAAGCGCGGATCGTTGTTGCCGGGGCGCAGGCCATCCTCGATCAGCGTCGGTGCGAGACCGGTCTGCGTGGGCGAGTTCACCGTCGACGGGTTGAGCGCCGGCACCGCCGGGAGCGGCGTCGGGAAGCCCAACGACGCAGCCGTCTCAGCCGGGATCAGTGCGTTCGACGAGCACACCTGGGTGAGCACGAGCGAACCGACCGGGCGGGTGACGTCGATGTCCTGCAACACGATCGACGACGGGCTGGCGACGAACGAGGTCGTCGCCGCCGGGCTCCCACTGGTGGGGCTGTCGGCGTACACAGCGGTCACGGTCACGTTGTAGTTGCCGGCCGACAGGCTGGTCAGCGCCAGCGTGTTGGTACCGAACGGAACGCTGGTCGTGCTCGCTGACGGGCCGGTGACGACCACGCTGTAGCTGACCGGGTTAGCGGCCGGCGTGTTGGCGGCCGGGGCCGTCCACGAAACCGTCGCGTTCCCGGAACCGGGGGCCCCGGGCGTCACGGCCAAACCGGTCACGTTGGTGCGAGCACCGGCGACCGGCGTGCACGGCAACGCGTTCGACGTTGCCGACGGGAAGCCGGCAGCGTTGGCATCGACCGTGATCGTGTACGCCGTGTTGTTGGTCAGACCGGGGATCGTGATCGGAGAACCCGAACCCGACACCGAGATCGCACCGGGGTTGGCGGTCGCCGTGTATGACGTGCCAGGACTGGTACCGGGCGTGAACACCGCGGTGCACGTCTGGCTGCTGCTGTTCGCAGCCGTCAGGTTCGGCGCCGAAGGAGCAATGCCGACGGTCAGGCCGGTTGCGCTCACGGTGACGGCTGTCGCCCACACCGCCGCCTTGCCGGCGTTGGCAGGACCGAACTCGGTCGCCGTGTACTGACCGGTCACGCCCGACTGGGTGCAGGCGTAGCCGACCCAGTAGTTGCCCGGGGCGATCGCAGACACGTTGAACTGCGACTGGTTCGGCATCGGGGTCATGAGGCCGGTGCCGGCCGCCGGTGAGGCGTTGACCAGCGGGTTGCCGGTCGGGTCGTACAGCGGCTGCGCCCCGACCACCGTCGGGCCCGAACCCGTGTAGGTGACGGTTGCCAAGTCGGTGGCGTACGGGATCAGGAACGCCTGGGAGCGCCAGCCCTGTGTCGCCGAGCCGGGGCACACCGTGCCCGACGGGGTGGCGATCGTGCGGGTGACGCCGAAGTTGCCGGAGGCGGGAGTGATGGTGACGCCGCCGGCGATCGGCATGCCTGCCGTCGCCGCGGTGGCGCCGGCGGTGCCGGCGGCTACGAGCAGACCGGCCGAAGCAGCGGCGAATGCCAGCGCTCCAGCGACGGTCCTGTGGAGTTTGCGTTGCATGATGTGATGAGTCCTTTTGTCAGTCGTGTGTGTTTGGTCGATGAGTGTTGAGTCGGTCGCGGGAGCGGTCAGACGGTGCCGGCATTGAGTGCGCCACGGATGGTCGTGACCCCGCAGTCGGGAGCGACCAGGAATCCGAAGGTGTTGATCGTCGTCGTGGACGTGCACAACGTGGAGCCGGCGCCGACGAAGATGCTCTTCAGGGCGGCGTTGCCCGGGTTGTCGATCACGTTCGAGTCGAACACGTTGAAGACCTTGCGACCGAAGATCGTGTCGGCATAGAACGTTGACGACGGGGCCAGGTTGGGGGCCGTGCCGGTGATCGGTGAACCGAGGTTGACGGCCGAGCCGTTGTCGCTGATGGATCCGATCCCGACGTTGAGCGGCTGCGGATTGGGGGTGGCGACACCGTTCGACTTGGCAATGTAGGAACCGGCCGAGAAGCCGATGATCACCTGCGAGCCGGGAGCGACGAGGTCACCGCGAGCCTTGAGGTCGGCGGCGTCGTTCTCCTGGGCGCGGACGCCAGTGCCGAGCAGGTTGTTGCACGGCGTGGTGGCCGTGTTCTCCTGCGTCGCGTTCACGTTGGCTGCCGTGTTCCAGAAGGTGTAGGTGCCTGACCCGGTCTGGATCCCGCACGGGATGATGTTCACACCGTTGATCACCTGCGCACCGGTGCTGAACAACGACGTCAGCTGGGCACGCGTGAGGGTCGTCACCGGTGCGCCGCCCGAGGCGCGGTAGTAGCCGAAGCTCACACCGTCACGGCCGAACGGGATGTGCGTCAGCGCGCCGGTCGTCGACGAGATCTGGCTCGACGAGCGAGCGAACTCGACGAGGCCGGACACGTCCTGGACGCCGCCGCAGTTTGCGTCGCCGTACCCGGTGCCGTCGATCGCCCGGCTGAGCATGATGCGGCCCTTGCCCGAACCGTTGGGGCGGTTGGTCGAGACGCCGTTCGACTTCGGGGTGAAGCAGAGTGCGCCACCGCCGGACGGGTCATTCGCATCCCACGACACGATCTGACGCTGGCCGGTCGCCGACGAGCTCTGGAGCGGCGTGAAGTTGATGCCGTTCGAGAAGCCGGCAAGTGCATTGTGAACGTCTTGGGTGGTGTCGGATCCGACACCGACCAGCGCGCGCTGTTCTGCTTCGGGTCGGCGTTGACAGGTGTGTTGCTGGCAAGCGCGATGCCGGCGACGGCAGCCGTCGCAGCGGCAGTGCATGCCAGCTTCTTCTTCAGGTCCTTGGAGAACATGGTGGGTGGCGGAGCCTTTCGTGATGTGGATGACCGGGCCGCCCTGGCCCAGCCGGGCAACTGCCTGGCAGTTGCTCCGGGACGAACCCAATCAGCTCAATCTGGCGGCAAGTTGGCCGCCGAGTGAACAGATCGTCGATCCCCCAAAGTTCACCCGTACGACACCTCGCCGTCCTTCCGATGACACGTCGCCGGCGTCTTTCGGGGCGCGTGGGAGCCGGCGACGCGGCATCCGTGGTGTGGCGCGAGACCGGCCGCTCAGCCGAATCGGCCGTTCACGTAATCGTTCGTTCGTGGATCCTGTGGGCTGCCGAACATGGCCGATGTCGGGCCGTGTTCGACGATCACGCCAGGGCTGCCTTGCTCGGCGAGGAAGAACGCACACCGGTGCGACACCCGCGCCGCCTGTTGCATGTTGTGCGTCACGATCACGATCGTGACCTCCGAGCACAGTTCGACGATCGTCTCCTCGATCCGGCGCGTCGACGTCGGATCCAGCGCCGAGCACGGTTCGTCCATCAGCAGCACCCGCGGCTTGATCGCCAGCGCACGAGCAATGCACAGCCGCTGCTGCTGTCCACCCGAGAGTCCACCCCCTGGTTGACGCAACCGGTCCTTGACCTCGCGCCAGAGTCCCGCCTTCGACAGGCAGGATTCGACCAACTCGTCTTTGACCTGGGTCGAGACCTTCACACCGGTCACCCGGAGGCTGGCGACGACGTTGTCGTAGATCGACATCGCCGGGAACGGATTCGGCTTCTGGAACACCATCCCGATCTCACGTCGAGCGTCGGTGAGCTTGCGCCTGGCGTCATAGACGTCGTGTCGGTCGAGCACCACCTCGCCCGCCATCGACGCCGACGGAATCATCTCGTGCATCCGGTTCAAGATCCGCAGGAATGTCGACTTGCCGCATCCCGAGGGGCCGATCAACGCCGTCACTTGACCGGCGGGCATCGACAGCGAGACGCGGTCGAGGACTTGGTGCGTCCCGAACCACGCCGAGATCGAGCGGGCGTCGAGTCCGGCCAGGGTGGCGACGGTCTGGCCGGCCTCGCGCCGTTCCTGCACGTCCAGCCCCGGTGAGTCAACCGCCCACGCACTCGTGCTCTGAGCGGAAGCGGTCGGGGTCAGCGACCCGGCGTGGCCAGCAGGTCCGAACACCTCGTGATCGACCGGATCGCTGTCGATGTCATCGATCGTGACCGTGGGTGCGTCCACGGCGCGTTCCACCGGCTCGGGGGACCACATGTCGGCGACGCCATCGAGCAGGTCGTCGAGATCGTCGTCGGTCAGATCGTCGGGCGGCGCGACGAACGGATCCGCAGGTGAGTCGGCGGCGTTCCCTAACGCTGTCGCCCCTCGCTGGCGCATCGCGACCAATGGTGCCGGCCGGGCAGCAATGGCCATGTCGAGCACGGCCCGGAACTCATCGACGCGTTGGGCGTCGATCGCCACACCGAAGTCGTCGACGCCCGGCATCACCAGGATCGTCCACGGCTCGTCGTGCCCATGGACGACGGCGACCAGGTCATCGATGAACCACACCCAGTCGAACTCACCTTCGGTGGCGGCGATCCGGTCGCCATCCACGGTCACGGTCGCGGGATGCAGATTGACGACCATCGCCTCGGATTGCAAGGGGTCTCCGCTGACCACCTGCACGACAGACGATCGTGCGAATCGACCGTTCGGGTCGGCGTGGTCGTGTGTCGGATCAGATCCCGTCACGATTCGGCTGGGGTTGTCGGGTTCGGTCGTCATTGCAGCTCTCGTCAGATCAGGTTGGGGATGAGCAGGGCGAGTTCACCGGCGGTGGCGAGACCGATCAAGCCGATCGGAGGCACGAGCACCACCCAGGTCTGCGGTCGGCCCCATCGCGCCCAGGCCCACACGGCCAGCACCACGAACAGGAGCAGGGCTTGCAACCACAGGGCCAGGGCCCACAGGTGACGGGTGTCGGTCTTCATCGGCGACTCGGCGGCGGGCAAGGATGTGCGGCTGTACAGGCGTTCGTAGCCGACGACCGCGTCGCCGATCAGATCGGCGTCGACGCGCACCACGCTGGATGGCGCCCACCAACTGCCTCCAGCGGTCGCCAGCACCAGTCGCGATGCCGTGGGTGCGGGGGGTGGCGGAAGCGGATCACCGTCGCCGCGCACGTCGATCACAGCGAAGTCGAAGGTTCCCTGTGCGGTCGTCACGTTGATGATGTCACCCGGTTCGAGCTCGCCGAGGTCGCCGAACGGCGCTCCGTACGTCAACCTTCTGCCGACGATCGTGCTCACGCCGATCTGCCCAGGCAGTCGCGTGTCGCGTCGGTGACCTGGGCCCTGGTAGAGCGTTTGCGCATCGGTCCCCTCGACGACCACTTCGGTCAAGCCGATCGACCGGATCTCGATCGAAGCCACCGGACTGCCGAGCCGCAGCGGTTCGTTGGTCAACACATCGGTCGGTCCGGCGGGAGCGGTGCCGGCCGCCAGGGTCTCGCGCCAGTCGTCCAGCAGCCGAGCCTGCGACGAGGCGTGCTGGAGCCTGCTCACAACGACGAGCTGCAACAGCAACGACAACGACAGGACCAGGACGGTCAGGATCACCGAACGGATGACGGCCAGCCGTGGCGGCAGTGCCGGAACGGTGTTGTCGACCGCCCGCGGGCCATCGACCGGCACGATCGACCCGGTGCGCGACCGCTCGAGGGCGACCGACGGCGTCATCGCATCAGTCCAGGGTCTCGATGCGACGTGCCGAGAGGATGATCGCTCGTCCGAGGATCAACGCCAGCAGTCCCAGAACCAGCGTCGGCCAGGCCCGGCTCGGGCCGGTGTTGGCCAGCGGCACGGCTCGCGACGCGACGAACACCGTCGTCGTTGCGGCCGCTGTCGTCGTGGTGGTCGTTCGGCACGGATCCGTCGTCGTGGTCGAACTCCCGACCGTGGTACTGGTGGAACTCGACGACGCGGTCGTGGTCGACGTCGACGTCGTGCTCGCTCCACACCCGCTGACGACGGTCGTGGTGGTCGTCGACGGCGCCCGGGTGGTCGATGTCGTGGAGCCACCCGGCGGCAGGGTCGTGGTCGTGGTCGTGATCGTCGGCGCGAGGGTCGTCGTCGTCGTCGTGGTCGTGGTGGTCGGGTCCGGTGGAGCAGCCGCCGGGGCCAGCGTGAACCCGCCCGGCGAGTCGGCTGCGTCGGCGGTGACCGTGATGCGTGTGTTCCAGACGCGATCGACGACCGAGCCCGCCGACGAGGTGCAGGCGACACCCAGGTTGTATGTCCCGGCCGGGATGTTGGCCGACGTGAGCGCACTGAACGAGAACAGCACCGGCGCCGGCGTGATCAAACCGGTGCTGGCCGCCGGGCTCTGGTTGACGATCGAGTTCTGATCCGGGTCGTACAGCGGCGACCGAAGATTGGCGCCGAACGTGGTGGGCACGGGGCCGGTCGATCCGAAGGTCAACGTCGCCGGGTCGACCGTCGAAGGGACGATGTAGGTCGACCACCGGTAACCGGCGAGCGCATCGCCGGAACAGGCCGAGCCGGCCGGCGCCAGGACCAGCTTGAGTGACGTGGCACTGCCGGCTGTCGTGAACGGCGGTGCGGGCGATCCGACATTCTCGATCGTCGCCGTGCATGGCGTGCTGTTCGGGCATCCGGTCACGGCCGCCACAGGCCGACCGATTCCCAACACTCCGAACAGCGCGACCGAGAGCACGAACAACGACAACGCACATCCGGCGACGAGTGACGGCCGCGACGTGCGCGTCGTTCTCGCGTTGGCGTATCGGGTGGTCATGAGCGATGCTCCTTTGAAGTGCCCCGACCTGGAGTCGGAACGTGTGCGGGGATCGTGGTCGCAACGTCGGACGTGACGTCACGAACGTCGGTTGCCTCGTCGGTGGTGCGGGAATCGGGCCGACTTCCACTCGAGCGGCTGAGACGGACGAACGAGATCGCCGAGCCGGCCAGAACCAGCGCGCACAGCGCGACCAGCACGGTACGGGTCGAACCGCCCGACTCGTCGGCCGGAACAGCAGGCGACGAGGCGAGCCTCCAGGTCAGTTGCCCAGGTGCGTCGGCGGCATCGTTGACGAAGACGAACTCCGTGTCCCAGTACTTGGCGGTCTGCCTGAAATACGTACAGGCGATCCCGACCCGATACTGACCGTCGGCGATGCTTCCAGGTGGCAGCGTGGCGAATGACAGCGCCGGAACAGGAGGGATCTCACCGGGCTTGCAGGGCTCGGCGTTCTTGAACAGCAGTTGGTTGATGTAGGGCACCGTGTCGTCGCCGTACAACGGCCAGTTCCGCTCGCCCTCCGGCCGGGCGTTGTTGTACCCGAGTGTGACCGGGTCGGTGCCGACGGGGATCACGAAGCTCTGCGTGCGCCACTGGTCGTTGGCGCTGTCACCAGGGCATGCGGCCCCATCCGGGAACTTCACGGTGAACCGCGTGGCACTCCCGCCGCGTTCTGCGACCTTGGTGGGATCGTCGAAGAACACGACGCGCAGATCACCGGCGCGGACCGGCTGGTCGACGGTCGCCGTTGCAGGGGACGAGGTGAGCATCGACCCGATGACGGCCGTGACAAGAACCTGCTGCAGCAACAAGCCGTGCCTCATGCGTGCACGACCAATCCGTCGGTCGGTGCCGCTCGTCGCGGACGCTTCGTGATCTCGAGCGCCACCAGTCCGGAGAGCAGCATCAACGCGAACAGCACGACGACCACATAGCGACCCAATCCGGTCCGTGTGTTCGGGGTGACTGGAGGCAGTTCTGGATCGCCGGTCGCATCGCCGGCGAGCGGCGCATCCGGCAACGTCGAGTCGGTGGACGACGACGAGGGCGGAGACGAATCGGGGATCGTCGAGTCGGGCACACTCGAAACCGGCACCGAGTCGAGCACCTGGGACGCCAAGGTTGCCGACGGCGTCTGCGACGAACTGTTCGCCTGTGCCGACGTGCTGGCGCCGGCGTTGCCGCTGCTCCCGTTGCTGCTGCTCCCGTTGCTGCCGTTCGACGCGGCGACGTTGTTGCGGTTGCTGGAGGAGGCGACGAGTGGCGGCTCTTCGTCGCCAGTGCTCGCGACCGTGGTCGAACTGGCGGGGACCGTCGTGGTCGTGGTCGTCGTGGTGGTGACGGGCACCAACGTGGCCGGATCCCGCACGAGCGCAGCCGCAGCGACCGTACGCTCCAGCAATTCCGGGGGAAGCGGTGCGTATCCGCTCGGCAGTTCGCCCAGCTTTCGGCCTGGGGTCTGACCGGGCCCGGCGGCGTAGTCCAAGAACGCCGCGTACTCGTCGCGCGCCTGTTGATCGAGACCGAGCGGAGCGATCGCTGCATACGCCAGCATCGCGAGCGGGTAGGCGTTCTCAGCAGGGACGGTGGGATCCGGTTCGAGCACATCGGAGTCGGATCCGGGTCGCATCGCCGCCGCGCCGGCGCGCAACGTGTCGGAGCTCGGAGCGATGAATCGGCGATCCGACCCGTCGTCGCCGGCCCGACTCAGGCTCGCCATCTGCACGCCGTACTGGCTCGCCGAGGCGGTGTCGGTGATCGCCAACCACGTGCGATTCGACGGGGCTTGCGGTGCCTGTCGCTTCCAGTAGGTCGCCGAGGAGGTCGCGTACACCCGGTCCTCATCGAGCTTGGCGCCGTCGTATGCCTTCTGCGCAGCTCGAGCTGCGTCGCCGTAGGAGTTCACGTACGGAACCCAATCGGTCCCGCACAACGGGGGCGGCACGATGGTGGCACCGTTGATCTTGGCCGTCGGTGCCTGGTAGCAGAACGGCTCGCTCTTGGGAAAGTTGTTCGGAAGCGGCGATCCGAAGCCGCTCCCGGTCGAGTTCACGGTCGGGTCGGTCGAGTACGCCGGGTTGACGGTCATGCCCCACTCGTCGGGAGCACCCCCGAGCCAGGCAGCCGCCTCGGGGTCGGCAAGGATCCACGCCCACATCGCGCGAGCCGCGTCGGAGTTCCCGAGCGGCAGCGTCGGCGTCGACAGGTGCTGCCAGTCCGGCGACAACGCCGCGAACTCCGGGTTGAACTGCAGGAAGTCCGGATCGACATTGGGAGCCTGGGGGTTGTGCTCGAGCCACGCATACCCCGGGGATCCGCCACCGAACGTGACTGCCTGCCGATACGACTGGGTCAACAGCTTGGCGACCAGCCGCGGGGTGAGGTTGAGCGTCGCCACCCGGCTGCCGGCCAGGTCGAGCTCTTCGGCCGGGATCGGCCCGCCGCCGTACAACTCGGCGCGTGTGATGCGGTCGAGGGTGAACCCGACGCCGAGTCCCGACAACGTGACGGGGGCGTAGACGATCGGGTTGTCGGCCCGGACGAACTGTTCGTCGACCGGACGCGAGACGATCACCATGCCCGGGGCTCCCGCAGACGGGTTGGCCAACTGCTGACGCGCCGTGGCATCGCTGACCGGTGCGTACGAATACGGGGGGAGTCCGTCCAGGCCACACAGCACGGGCTGCCACGTGGCGATCGCCCGGTACGGGAGTTCGCTCCCGCTCAGACGACGCGCCGAGGCTCCGAGCGGGCACGGCGAATCGACGGGATTGAACTCGAGCGGGATCGCGATCCGGTTCTTCCAGGCCGCATCCGAGAGCGGCGACGTGTTGACCGCATCGTCGAACGTACCCTCCGGATTCTCCTGGGCGCGTGTGCCCCGCGGCACGATGACCAGCCAACAGGCCGGCACGCGTGTGGTTCCGTCGGCGAGCTTCTCGACCCGCTTTCCGCACCCCACGCCCGACGATTGGACGCCCGTATTGACGATCACCAGCTCCGATCCGGTTCCGTTGGGCGCAGTCAACGAACCGGCGATCTCGTTGGTCGTCGCCTGGTCGAAGTCGGGATTCAGCCAGAACCCCTGCTCGGTCGGCTTGGCCGGGTTGTAGAGCACGTCGAACTGCACATTGACGTTCACGCCGTCCACGCCCACGAACGGACGCCAGACGGCCTTGGTCGCCTCGTCGATGTAACCCGACACGTCGTACTGCCCGCACGTCGACCCGAGCAGGCGGGTCGTGGCATTGGCTCCCTTGTAGACCGACGGCGGACCCTCGATGCGTCCGTAGGTCGCTCCGAACACGCACTGCGTCGGCGGAGGGCCCGGGTTGTCGGCGAATTGCGGGTCGCCGTCGGGCTCCCCCCAACACTGCATGAACTGTATGTAGTTCTCGGCGAACGTCGGGCGTGCCAGCGACGGCGGAGCGCCTTTCCACGTGACCGAGATCGCCTGGTTCGACAGGTCGCGGGTCTGATTGACGGCGATCTCCATCGAGGCGAACGGACCTCGCCCGCGCACCACCACAGCGGAGTCGGTCGCCGGAAGAGCAACGTCCGTGCCGGATGCGCCAACCGCGAACCCCTCGGCTCCCGCCGAGCTGCGCTGGCCAGCCACGGCGATCGTCATCGAGATGCCGACGACGCATGCGGCGAGCGGTCGACGAAACCGACTCAACTCGGCACCGCTTTCCTCGATGATCGCCATGTCACCGTCGGGGCAGCGACCAGTGCCAGCAGGAGGGCGCTGACGAGCACGACGAGCACCGCCCCACCCACGCGCGAGTCGGAATCGAGGGCGGTGACGATGACCGGGGCAGCCACGGCCTGCTGGCCACCGGCGCTCCCGGAGCTGGTGTCGACCTGTTGCGCACCACCCGAGTCACCGAGGTCGGTCGCGACACCCACGCAGAGTCCGGTGTCGGGATCGCATCCGTCGCTGGCTCCGGAATCATCGATGATCTGTTGTCCCCCGCCCGAGTCGTTCGCAGGACCGTTGCCGGAGTCCGACACCGATCCCGCCGAGGAGACAGGCGTGCCCGAAGCCGATACGGTCGCCGAGGAACCGCTGCCGGTGCTGCCCGTGGTGCCGGTGCTGGATTTCGCCGGTGTGCCGGTCGAGGATCCAGCGGTGGAACCGGTTGCTGCACCACTGCTGCCCGTCGATGCTCCTGCAGCGTTTGCGGTGGACGCACCGTCCGTGCTGCCCGACGCGTTGTCCGATGTGCCGTTCCCGGTGCCGCCGGTCGAGGAGTTACCCGCATTGCCTGACGTGCCACCCGCCGCAGGTCGGGCGGTGTTGGTGGGGATGTTCCGCATGCCCGCCGTCCCATCGGGGCACTGGTCTGCGCCCTGGCGGTCGCAGTCCTTCGGGAAGGGTGCTTCGTCGGCAAGCCGGTTGTGCCCGTCGGCCGCGAACGTCGGGTTGTTGCAGGATTGGACGTTGATGTTCTCGACCACCGCGCCGGGGATCTTGGCGATCTGTTCGAAGCTCTTGGTCACGAGGTTGATCGGCATCGGCGAGTACCCCAGCGATGCCGACTGTTGCTGCGCCTGGCACATCGCGTAGTAGGCGAACGCCGCCAGTGTGTAGCCCTTGTCGGTGTCGAACTTGTCGGTCGTCGCCGTTCTCAGGATGAAGTAGGAGTACGACGACAGTTGGTAGTTGCGGGGATCCGGGTCGGTGTAGACGTTGTCGAGGTTCTGGGTGAGGTACACCGTCGGATCACTGGCGTCTTCGTTGATCTGCGCCTGCAGCAGCGACACGGCCACGTTCTCCGGGGTCGGTTCGGTGTAGAAGCCGGCGGCGTTGAGGACCTTGACCACCGGGAAACCACCATTCACGGCGTAGGAGTAGTTGACGTATCCGATCGCTCCCTCCGCCTGCGACTGCTGGACGTAGCTGGCCACGCCCGAGTCCTGGTTCTGGGCGATCATGCCCTGCATCGTCGGGTAGAACGAGGTGTAGCCGCACGCCGGTGCTCGCCCGGAGCGCTCGCAGAAGTCCTGCCACACGTTGCCGTGCATGGCGATCATCCATTTCGTGAACTGTGCGCTCGAACCCGAACCATCGCTGCGGACCACCGGCACGACCGGCCTCGCCGGCAGCGCCAGGCCAGGATTGTCGGCGGCGATCGCCGGATCGTTCCACTGCGTGATCGCCCCGGTGAACAGCTTCGCCAGGTTCTCGCCCGACAGTCGCAGATTGGTGACCTGCTGGCCCGCGATCTTGAGGTTGTACATGAACGCCGTGCCGCCGGCGACCACCGGGATGTAGGCGTACGACCCCTCGACGGGGCGGTCCGGCTCGGAACCGTCCTCGGGATTGAACTGGAACGGGATGTCGGAGGCGGCGAAGTCGGCCTGCCCGTTGATGAAGTTCTTGCGGCCCGTCGTGGATCCCGTACCGGCGTACTCGACACTGATGCCGTTTGCCTGCACGTCGACGCGCATCGCTTCGATCGCGTTCTGCGCCCACGACGAGCCCTCGCCCGTGAGACGCTTGAACTCCTGCGCTCGCGCCGTGACCGTCGTCGCTGCGGTCATGACCAGCGCGAGGCCGAGCATCGCCGCCAGGCGAGCCCGTTGTCTGGTGTTGGAATCGTTCATGATGGTGAGGCCGCCTGGTTCGGGTTGACAACCGCCGGTGAGGTCCCGGCCGTCAGCGCCGATTCGATCCGTTGCAGATCGTCACGCGAACGGGCCGCTGCTTTGAGAGATTGACGCTTCGAGAGATGCCCGGCCGGCCGGCCACCGATCACACGAGCGATGGCGAACACGATCAGCACCACCACCATCAGCACGGCCGCCGAAGCGAAGCCGCGTGCCTGCATCGTCTGTTGCGGAGATCGGACGAACTGGTAGGTCGCCAGGGGCAACGACATCATCGCGTTGTGGAGGGGATTCCAGTTCGTGGTCGCAGCCGCCCCCGAAGTGAGCAGGACCGGGGCGGTTTCCCCCATGCCGCGTGCCATTCCCAGGATCACCGACGTCGACAGACCCGACCGGGCGGTCGGCAGCACCACGTGCCAGATCGTCCGCCAGCGCGGGGCGCCGAGCGCAGCTGACGCCTCGCGCAGGTTTCCGGGCACCAGACGCAGCACGACGTCGGCCGAACGGATGACGATCGGCAACATCATGATCGTGATCGCGATCGACGCCGACAGACCCGACCGCTCTTGGCCGAGCGCCAGGTTCCACATCGCGAACACGAACAGGCCGGCGAGAATCGACGGGAGTGCCGTCATCGCCGTGACGATCGTTCGCACCAGACCGGCGAACCGGCCGCGGGACTCGTTCAGGAAGACGGCGCACGTGATCCCGAGCGGAATCGTCACGAACAGCGCCAACGCAATGATGATCAGCGTGCCGACCAAGGCGTGCTTGATGCCGCCCACCGAGAGCGGCTCCAGCGGTCCCGCCACGCGCATATCCGATGTGTAGGTGTTGACCCGCACGAGCGCCCGTCGGCCCTTCCAGACCGTGGCGCCCACAACCGACGCCAACGCCGCCCCGGCGATCGTCGCGGCGAGGGTCATCAGCGTCGTCATCACTCGATCGACCACGGCAGGCGTGTTGTCGACCAACGACACCAGGAGCGCATCGGTGGCCACGAACAGCACCATCCAGACCACGACGAACCCGAACGTCCCCGTCATCGGGGTCAGTCGGCCGAACAACAGCATGGTGAGGCACCAGGCGCTGAACAGTGCGCCGATCGTCCGAACCACGTCGGACCACGTGAGGCTGGCCAACTGCCGGCGAGGCTGTGGCGGCACATCGGCCGAGACTCGGTCGACGACGATCGTGGTCGGCACAGCGGTCTGACCGGCCTTCTTCACCGACGTCGTGTCGACAGCGTCAGCCTCGATGTCGGCACGCACTTCGAGGTCCTCGCGATCGACCACGGTGGGAGATGCGGTGATGATGGTGTTCATCCGTCGCTGCTCGCTCCCGATCGCGATCGAGCGATCAACATCGATGCGCCGAAGTTGACACCGAGGGTAAGGACGAACAGTGCCAGGCCGGCCGCCATCAGCGCCGACAACCCGAACTCCGACGCTTCCGGCGCCTGCAACGCAATCAGGGCCGACACCGAGTTGCTTCCCGCCTCGCCGAGATGGAACGTGAAATCGAAGCGGGGCGAGATGATCAGCACGACGGCGATCGTCTCGCCCAGCGCACGCCCGAGCCCCAGCATGGTGCCACCGATGATTCCGCCGCGACCGAACGGCAGCGTGACCACCCGAATCATCCCCCATCGGGTGGATCCGAGCGCGAAGGCACCTTCGCGTTCGCCGATCGGCACCTGCGAGAACACCTCGCGCATCACCGAGCACTGGATCGGCATCACCATCATCGCGACCACGGTTCCGGCGATCAAGGTCGACGCCGTGTACACCGTGAGATTCGGGAGCGGATTGGCAGGGTCATTGCCGCTCACCGTGAACAGCGGGATCCAGCCCACCCACGTCGAGAGCCAGCGCGCCAAGCCGAGTTCGTGCCCTTGCAGGATGAACGCTCCCCACAGGCCGTAGACCACGCTGGGAACGGCTGCCATCAGGTCGACCATGGCGATCAACGACGATCGCAGACGGTCCGGTGCGATCTCGACGATGAACAGCGAGGTTCCCATCGCGATCGGGAGCGCGATGAGAACGGCCACGAACGCGATCGCGATCGTGAACGGAAGCACGGCGGCAATACCGAACTGGCCGGTGTCCGGCTGCCATCGCGCGGTCGTGAGGAAGTGGAAGCCGACTCGACCGAGTGCCTGTGCCGCCTTGAAGGTGAGAAACGCACCGAACGCGCCCATCAGCGCCAGCACCGACATGCCGCTGGCGCGTGCCACCCCGTCGAACACCCGGTCGCCGCGCCCCGGCAGCTGGGCCAGCGGGCGCGGCTCGGTCGCCGGCGCCTCGAGTTGCTCTCGATCCCGAAGCGCTGTGGTTTCCATCAGCATCGTTCCACCGCGATCAGGTCGACCATGCCACCAACACCACGAGCACGATGATCATGGCGAGTACCGAGAGCAGGACGTCGGCGTGCCAGGAGTCGGCCCAGAACGACTTCTTCACCGGCACCGAGGGGGCCAGCTGCTGCATCGTCCACGCGTTCGGCACTCCCGCCGGGAGCGCAGCGAGCCGATGATCCAGCGTGGTGGCCATCACGACCGCCAGCACCTGGGCGAGCGACTCGGCATCGAGGCCGGCTCTGGGCGGTTCCGGCTGCGGGCGAGCGTCGACCATCGCCTGCTTGACCGCCTCGGCGATCATCGCTCGAAGCGACTCGGCGTCGAACGGCTCGGCGCGACCGGCCACCGGCCGGTCGTCGGGACGTTCCCACGCCACGTCACCGTTTTCCTCGATCCCAGGACGAACCCGCTCGGCGACGGGATCGGCGGGAGCGGCCGGGCTGCCGAGCGAGCCGTCGACCGGGTCGGCCACCGTCGGGGCCGCCGCCACGTCCACGACAGCGACTGGCTCGGCCTCGACCGACGTCGCCTCCACCACGTCCACGACAGCGACCGGCTCAGCCTCGACCGACGTCGCCTCCACCACGTCCACGACAGCGACCGGCTCAGCCTCGACCGACGTCGCCTCCACCACGTCCACAACAGCGACCGGCTCGGCCTGCTCCGACTCGGGTTCGGTGACCACCGACTCGGCCCGATCCTGATCGGTCGCGAACGCGTGAAGGGCCGCCGGGACCTCGGCACTCGGTTCGTCGACAACGGATTCCACGCTTGGACCCTCGCCACCTGGACCGTCGCCATCTGGACCCTCGACACCTGGATCGACGACACCTGGGTCGCCGGCATCTGGTTCCAGACTCGGCTCGACGTGGTCGACGGCTTCCTCGGGCGAGGCCTCGGGCGAGTCGCGTCGTGCGTCGATGCCGACCGTGTCGGACCACTCGTGGTGTTCCGACCCGAAGTGACGTCCACGCGACGGATGGTCGATCGACTCGTCGGTCCAACCCGGGATGTCGTCGGCCCACGTCGCCACACGACTGCGTTGGGCGATGATCGCCGCCGCTCGGTTGTGAGCATCGGCGACCGCCGCCGCCGCTTCAGCTCGCACCGATGCGAGTTCGTCGTCGAGCGCTCGTCGTTTGGCGAGGATGCGTGGTGCCAGCCGAGCACGCAACTGTTGTGCTGCACCGTCGTTCTCGTGTTCCAGCATGTCCGACTCGAGTTGCTCGGCCTGGCGCAGTGCGGCGCGCACCTGCAACGTCAGACGAGCCACGTTGGCTCGCGCCGCCAACGTCGCCGGATCGGGCCTGATACCGACTTCCGACGCCATGTCAGCCACGCTCCTCGCCGGTGTCGGGCGACTCACGGGCGATCGATCGTGCCTCGGCGAGGATCCGCTGGACCTCGTCGTTCGCCGTGGCGCGGATGCCGGCGACCTCCTCGGCGTGGATCCGCACGGCTTCGTCCAGCGTCGCCTTGGCTTGGTTGAGCTCTGCCTGGAGGGCACGCTTGACCTCGGCCTGGTGATCGTGCCGACGCTGCGTCGCGTCGGCGATCCGACGCTTCGCTTCGCTCAGTTCACGCTCCAGCCGAACCTGTTCGACGGCGAGCGCGTCGATCCCACGGGCAGCCACGCCGTTCGACGATTCGTGGTCGGCCGATGGATGCACGCGCGCACGGTACTGATGGCGATCGACCTCCAGATGAACACGAGTCGAACTCTCGGTGGGTGCAGCGATCAGCTGGTGCTGGGACGACGAGGTCATGCGACTGGGTCCGTTCAGCCGACGAAGGCCAGCGCCAGCACCAGTGCGATCACAGCAGCGGACATCGGGAGGGCCACCTGCGTCACCAGCCACCATCGGTTGAACCGTCGTGCCGTGCTCGACGGCCCGGTTCCCCAGAACCGGTCGAACTCGTCGACAGTCCGGATCCGCAACCCCGTCTGGTCCACGGGCTGCACGGTGATGTCGTCGCAGGCGCCGACAGTTCGTTCGAGGGCGTCGACAGTTCGTTCGAGGGCGATGTCCGGCGGCTCGGACGCAGGACCGGAGGGCACGTGGGCAGGCAACCCGCCGCCAGGAGACACCTGTATCTCGGGCACCTCGACGACCTGCGACCCCTCGACGACCTGCGAACCCTCGACGACCTGCGATACCCCGACGATCCGACCGGTGTCGATCGCACCTCCGCATTCGGGCTCGAGCAGTCCGAGCAACGTGCCGATCAGGGATTCGAGCGCCGCACCATCGGAACCGGCGAGGACCTGGACCATGTCTTGCGGCAGCATCGACATCGAATCCGGACCCGACGTCGGGTCGCCGGAGTCCAATTCAGCGCTCGCTCGCAACCTAGCCATGTACACCCGCATCGATGCCCGCGCCCGTGCCTCGTCCACGATCGCCACGCGATCCATCCGCTCTTGCCGCCACCATTCGTCGAGCAGCGACCGGAGTTGGCGGGAGCGGAGTTCTTCGTCGATGCCGCCCAGACGCTCGGTGCCGAGCCTGCCGTCAGTGCGGCGTTCGGGAGCCAGCTCGCCCACCCCGGCGCTGTCGAGGATGTCGGCGATCTCGGCGTCGCCCTCCGACTCGAAACGCGCCACCCGGGCGACGGCGTCGACCCGCAGACGGATGATCGCCCGCTGGGCATCGAGGAACTGCCGGGCGTGTCGAGCGTGTGTGGCGCCGACCGCCGCCAAAGGAGTACCGGACAGCGACCGTTGCGCCTCGCTCAACGCATGGAGGTAAGCGACCTGGCTGTCCTCGAGGACGTCGAGGTAACGCTCCATCCCGAGAACGGCCGAGAGGGGCTGGTTGTCGCCGTCGACGCCGTGCAGTTGACCGGTGAACATCCGGGGCGACGGTACGTGGCCCTGCCGACGTGGCCCTGAACGTCAGGTGAACAGCGGATGGAGCGTCGGCGAAGGCTTGTCAGCGGCGGGATTCGACCGCGTCGCAGAGGCGCTTGAAGACGTGGTCGGGGTGACCGACGCCATTCACGACCACGAGCATGCCGACCCGGCTGTAATGGTCGATCAGTGGGGCGGTCTGCGACTCGTACAGATCGAGACGGCGGTTGACGGCATCGGGCGTGTCGTCGGCGCGCTGCTTGACGTCGCCGCCGCACACGTCGCAGATCCACGTCGAGCGTTGCTCGGTCCCGGCGGTGTAGTTCGTGCCGCAGTCGCGGCACACGCGGCGCGACGAGATCCGCTCGACCACGATCTCACGCGGCACGTCGAGGTCGATCACGACGTGGATCGGCTTGCGGGCCGTCACATTGGTCAACGCCTCGGCTTGGAACACCGTGCGCGGGAAGCCGTCGAGGATGTAACCACGGCTGTCGGCATCGGGCTTCTGCAACCGCTCGTCGACGAGGCCGACCATGACGTCGTCACCGACCAACCCGCCGGCATCCATGATCTGCTTGGCCATCAGGCCGAGCTCGGTGCCTTCCCGGGCGCCGGCCCGCAGCATGTCACCGGTCGAGATGTGCGGCACGACGTAGTGGCGCGACAAACGGACGCATTGCGTTCCCTTGCCGGCGCCCTGCCGACCGAGAATGATGAGCCGGGCCCCGGGAATCACCGGACAGCTCCGATTACTTCAAGAAGCCTTCGTAGTTGCGCAACATCAGCTGGCTGTCGATCTGGCGCATCAACTCGAGCGCCACACCGACCGCGATCAGCACGCTGGTGCCGGCGAACGGGAAGTTCTGCACGTCGGCGAGCCACAACAGGATGTAGGGCAAAATGGCGATGATGGCGATGAACACGGCACCCGGCAGGGTGATCCGGTTGACCGCCTTGGCGAGGTACGCCTCGGTCTGCGGGCCGGGGCGCACACCGGGGATGAAACCACCCTGGCGGCGGATCTGATCGGCCTGACGCACCGGATCGAAGGCGATCGAGTTGTAGAAGTAGGCGAACGCCACGATCAGCAGGGCGAACACCGAGATGTACACGACGTTCTGGCTGTTGAGGATGTAGCGGTCGACGTAGCGCTGGATGTCGGCACGCCACCCGCTGCCCGAACCGCCCAGGAAGCTGACCATGATCGCCGGCAGCAACAGGATCGAGCTGGCGAAGATGATCGGGATCACGCCGGATTGGTTGACCTTCAACGGGATGTAGGTGTTCTGGCCACCCATCATGCGACGTCCGACCACGCGTTTGGCGAACTGCACGGGAATCCGCCGCTGACCGAGTTCGATGAACACCACCGCCACGATGATCCCCAACGTGAGGGCGATCATGCCGAAGAACCAGACCTGCTTGTTGACCTGCCAGATCGTCCAGAACCCCGTCGGCATGCCCGACACGACCGAGGCGAAGATGATCATCGACATGCCGTTGCCGATCCCGCGCTGGCTGATCAGTTCACCCATCCACATCAGCACGGCGGTGCCGGCCACGAGGGTGGGGATGATGAGGTAGCCGCGCGGCCAGATCCCGTCCGGCAACAGCGGGACCGACGGGGCCTGGACGGCTGAGTAGAACGCCCCGCCGCCGCCGGTGCCGAACAGGAACACCAACACGGTGGCCTGCAAGGTGGCGAGCGCGATCGTGACGTAACGCGTGTACTGGGTGATCTTGCGCTGGCCGACCGCGCCCTGCTGCTGGAGTTCCTCCAGCTTGGGGATCACGACACCGAGAACCTGCATGATGATGCTGGCCGTGATGTACGGCATGATCCCCAACCCGAAGATCGAGAAGCTGCTGAAGGCGCGACCCGAGAACAGGTTGAACAGGCCGAGCACACCGTCCTGTGCACCTTCCTGGAGCTGGGCGATCGCCAGCGGGTCGACGCCCGGAACTCGGATGCCGGTACCCACTCGGTACAGCGCAACGATCATGAAGGTGTAGAAGATCTTGTTGCGGAGGTCGGCGACCTTGAAGATGTTCTTGACGTTCGACAGCACTGGCGAAGGACCCTTTTCGTGAGTTGGGGCGTGTCGGGATGTGCGGGGCAGGCTAGCTGCACCGACCGATCAACGGTTGGTGAACTGGTTGCCCTTGGCAGCCGGACGACCGGCCTTGCCTTCGGCCTTGAACGGCAGCTGGATCAGCGTCACACTGCCACCGGCAGCGACGATCGCCGCCTCGGCGGCCTTCGACACGGCGTGGGCGTGGACGGCGATCGGGCTCGTGATCTCGCCACGGGCCAGGATCTTCACGAACGCGTCCTTGCGCACGATGCCGTTGGCGAGCAGCACTTCTGGGCTGACCGTCGGCTCGCCGAGCGCCTCGACGGTGTCGAGGTTGACCGCTGCGTACTCGACGCGGAACGGGTTGGTGAACCCCTTCAACTTCGGCACACGCTGCTTGAGTGGCATCTGGCCACCTTCGAAGCCGCGAGCAACCTTGCCGCGACCACGCGAATGCTGACCCTTGGTACCGCGGCCGGCGGTCTTGCCGCCCTTACCGCCGATACCACGAGCAAGACGCTTGGGTGACTTGGTGGCGCCGGGCGCCGGGGAGAGGTCGTGAACGTGCATGATCACTCGGTCCCTTCGGTCGTGACCGTCTCTTCGACCTGCACCAGGTGTGGGACGCGCCGCAGCATGCCGCGGATCTCAGGACGATCGGGGAGGGTGTTGGTCTTGCCGATCCGTCCCAGGCCCAGGGCGCGGATGGTGCCGCGGGTCTTGGGCTTGGCGTGGATGCTGGACTTGATCTGGGTGACGATGAGTTGGTTCTCGCTCATGGCTCTCTCGCTCAATCGTGGCTGGCGCCCGAAGCAAGCTGCTTCTTGCGCTCGTTGTAGGCGGTGAGCAGACCCTTGGGCACGAACGACTCGGCGGGCAGGCCACGGCGGGCGGCGACCTCGTCGGGACGCTGCAGCGACTTGAGGCCGGCGATCGTGGCGCGGGCGACGTTGATGTGGTTGGCGGAGCCGAGCGACTTGCAGAGCACGTCGTGGATCCCGGCCTCTTCGAGGATGATCCGGGCAGCACCGCCGGCGATCACACCGGTACCAGGGGCGGCCGGCTTCATCAGCACCTTGCCGCCACCGGTCGTGCCGAGCACGGGGTGGATGATCGTCGAACCGGCCAACGGGACCTCGAACAAGTTGCGCTTGGCTTCCTCGGTGCCCTTCTGGATCGCCAGCGGAACTTCCTTGGCCTTGCCGTAGCCGAGACCGACGCGACCGTTGCCGTCACCGACGACGACGAGCGCCGTGAACGCGAACCGGCGACCACCCTTGACGACCTTGGCGACGCGGTTGATCGTGATCACACGCGACTCGCGCAGGCCACCCTCGTTTTCCGAGGATGCGTTGTTGTTGTTGTTTCCCTGATACGACATCAGAACTCCAGTCCGGCATTGCGGGCGGCTTCGGCGACGGCGGCGATGCGCCCGTGGTAGGCGTAGCCACCACGGTCGAACACCACGGTGGTGACGCCGGCGGCCTTGGCGCGCTCGGCGACGAGTTCACCGACGCGGGCAGCAGCGGCCACGCTGCCACCGGTGCCGAGCGTGCGCTGGTCGGCCTCGATCGTCGACGCGGCGGCCAACGTATGGCCGGTCTCGTCGTCGATCAGCTGGACCGAGATGTGCTTGTTCGAGCGGTACACGGCCAGGCGCGGACGGGCGGCGGTGCCGTGGACCTTCTTGCGCACCCGGCGGTGACGGCGGAGACGGCCCTCGCGGCGTGCCTTTGCGATGTCAGCCATGACTTACTTCTTTCCGGCCTTGCCGGCCTTGCGGAGGATCCGCTCGCCGGCGTACTTGACACCCTTGCCCTTGTACGGCTCGGGCTTGCGGATGCTACGGATGTTGGCGGCCACCTGGCCGACGACTTCCTTGTCGATGCCGTTGACCACGATCTGGGTGGGCACCGGGACCTCGAACGTGATGCCCTCGGGGGCCTGCACGTTGACGGGATGGCTGAAGCCCAGGTTCAGGCGCAGTGCACCAGGACCCTGTGCTTCGGCGCGGTAACCGACGCCGACGATGTCGAGCTGCTTCTTGAAGCCCTCGGTGACACCGATCACCATGTTGTTGACGAGGCTGCGGGTCAAGCCGTGCTGGGCACGGTTGAAGCGCTCGTCGTTGGGACGCGTGCAGGTGAGCACGCCGTCCTCGACGACGATGTCGATCACGCCGGGGATCACACGGCTGAGCGAGCCCTTCGGGCCCTTGACCGTGATCGTGCGGTCGACGACCGACACGTCGACACCCGACGGGAGTGCGACTGGGGATTTTCCGATACGAGACATGGTTCAGTCTCCTCTCACCACACGTAGCAGAGGACTTCGCCGCCCACGTTGCGCTTGCGCGCTTCGCGGTCGGTCATCAGTCCGTGACTGGTGGACAGGACAGCAACCCCGAGGCCACCGAGCACGCGAGGCACGGCGCCGGCGCTGCGGTACACCCGCAGGCCGGGGGTCGAAACCCGACGGAGGCCCGAGATCGTGCGATCTCGGTCGTCGGAGTACTTCATGGTGATGGTCAGCACGTCACCGGGGCCGGCGGTCGCAGGAGCGACGGCGAACCCGGAGATGTAGCCCTCGGACTCGAGAACCTTGGCGAGTGCAACCTTCTGCTTCGACGAAGGCATACGCACTTCGTCGTGCATCGCCGTGTTCGCATTGCGAATCCGGGTCAGCATGTCGGCGATGGGATCGGTCATCATGGTCGGTTCCTCCTCACCAGCTCGACTTCGTCAGACCGGGGATCTCGCCGGCGTGTGCGAGCTCTCGCAGGCACACACGGCACAACCCGAACTTTCGGTACACGGAACGGGCACGACCGCAGCGGCGGCAACGTGTGTACGCGCGCACCTTGAACTTCGGCGTCGCTTCCGACTTGAGGATCAGTGATTTCTTGGCCATTTCTTCTCTCGCCTACTCGATCACTTCTTCTTGGCGGTCTTGACCGGACCGCGTTGGGCATGACGGCCGCGCTTGCGCGTCCGCTGGGCGTCGGCTTCGGCGCCCTTCTTGAACGGGAACCCGAACGAATCGAGCAGGGCCTTGCCGGCCTCGTTGGTGGTGGCGGTCGTCACGATCGTGATGTCCATCCCACGTGCTGCCTCGACACGGTCGGGGTTGATCTCGGGGAACACGGTCTGGTCGTTGAGACCGAACGTGTAGTTGCCCCGGCCATCCCAGGAGTTGGCGGGCAGGCCACGGAAGTCGCGGATACGGGGGATCGACACGGCCAGCAGGCGGTCGAGGAACTCCCACATCCGGTCGCCGCGCAGGGTGACCTTGGTGCCGATCGCCTGGCCTTCACGCAGCTTGAACGCTGCGATCGAGGTCTGGGCCTTGGTGATGATCGGCTTCTGACCGGCGATCAGCGTGAGCTCCTCGACGGCCTTTTCGAGCAGCGAGGGCTGCTGCGTGGCGCGTCCGACGCCCATGTTGATCACGATCTTCTCGAGCTTGGGAATCTGCATCGAGTTGTCGATCCCGAGCTGCTTGGCGAGCTCGGCCTTGATCGTGTTGTTGTACCGGGCCTTGAGCCGCGGCTGGGTTGCGGTGGCGTTCATCAGACTTCCTCACCACTCGGACGTGCCACACGGACCTTGGCGCCGCTCTTGTCGGTCGAGTAACCGAGGCGGACCGTCTTGCCCTTGTGGACGTACATGACATTGGATGCATCGAGGGGCATGTCCTTGTCGATGATCCCGGCCTGCTCGTTGGCACGGCGGGCCCGCTGATGCTTCGACGCGATGTTGACACCGACGACGATCACCTTGTTGTCCGACGGCAGGACTCGGTCGATGACGCCGTCCTTGCCCTTGTCCTTGCCCGTGATGACGCGCACGGGGTCGCCCTTACGCAGCTTCATGGTCAGATCACCTCCGGTGCGAGTGACACGATTCGCATGAACTTGCGGTCACGCAACTCGCGGCCGACCGGGCCGAAGATGCGGGTGCCGCGAGGCGTGAGGTCGTCCTTGATGAGCACGGCGGCGTTCTCGTCGAAGCGGATGTAGCTGCCGTCGGGACGACGCTTCTCCTTCTTCACACGAACGACCACGCACTTGACGACGTCACCCTTCTTGACGGGGGCGCCGGGTGTGGCGTCCTTGACGGCGGCGACGAAGATGTCGCCGATCGAGGCGTAGCGGCGGCGCGTGCCACCGAGCACCTTGATGCAGAGCACTTCCTTGGCGCCGCTGTTGTCGGCGACGCGAAGACGCGATTCCTGCTGGATCATGATGTCACCGGGCCCTCTCGAGGATCTCGACCAACCGCCAGCGCTTGCTCTTGCTGAGCGGGCGGGTCTCCATCACGCGGACCTTGTCACCGACGCCGGCGTCGTTGGCCTCGTCATGGGCATAGAGCTTCTTCGTGCGGAGCACGAACTTGTTGTACTTGGCGTGCCGGACTCGTTCGACGACGGTGACCGTGATGGTCTTGTCCATCGAGGACGACGACACGACGCCCTCGCGCACCTTGCGGGCGTGGCGGGCTTCGGTTGCGGTTTCGGTTGCTTCGCTCATGTTCAGCTCTGTGCTTCTGCCGCAGCGATTTCGCGCTGGCGGATGAGGGTGTTGATGCGGGCGATCTGACGCCGGGCCTTGGTCATCTCGGCGGTGTTCTCGAGCTGTCCGGTGGCATTGCGGAAGCGCAGGTTGAGCGCCTCGTGCTTGGTTGCCCGGAGTTCTTCGACCAGTTCGGCGAGGTTCTTGTCGGCGAGGTTCGATGTCTTGCGTGCCATCTCGGGATCCTTTCTCAGATCGCTTCGTCACGCGTGATGATGCGTGCCTTGATGGGGAGCTTCTGGATCGCCTTGGCGAGTGCCGCCTTGGCGAGCTCCTCGTTCGGGTACGAGAGCTCGAACAGCACCCGGCCCGGGCGCACGACGGCGACCCAGAACTCGGGGTTGCCCTTGCCGGAACCCATGCGGGTCTCGGCCGGCTTCTTGGTGACGGGCTTGTCCGGGAAGATATTGATCCAGACCTTGCCACCACGCTTGATCGAGCGGGTCATGGCGATACGGGCGGCCTCGATCTGGCGGGCGGTCAGCCAACCCGGCTCGAGCGCCTGGATGCCGTACTCGCCGAAGCTGAGGTTGGCGCCGCCCTTGGTCATTCCCTTGGTACGGCCACGGTGGTGCTTGCGATGTGCAACCTTGCGGGGCATCAACATGATGGTTCTCCGTTCCGCTCAGTCGTCGCCACGGAAGTGCGGCGTCTCGTGACCCTCGCGGGTCTGGCGGGCAATCGTCTCTTCCTCGTCGAGCAACTTCTCGAGTTCGGGATCGGCTTCCTTCAACAGCGGCGAGGCCTCGACGACCTCACCGGGCACGGCATCGCGGCGGCGAGCAGCGGACGACACCACTCGACGCGGGCCACCATCGGTGGCCTGACCGGAGGTCTCGCCGACGGCCATCGCAGCCTCACGGGCGATCTTGTCGTCGCTCTGGGCCTTGTACGGCAGGATGTCGCCGCGGTACAGCCACACCTTGACGCCCACGCGACCGTTGGAGGTCTTGGCCTCACGGAAGCCGTAGTCGATGTCGGCGCGCAGCGTGTGCAGCGGCACTCGGCCTTCGCGATACCACTCGGTACGGCTCATCTCGGCGCCGCCGAGACGGCCCGAGCACTGGACCTTGATCCCGAGCGCACCGGCGCGCTGGGCGTTCTGCACGGCGCGCTTCATGGCACGACGGAAGGCGATCCGTCCGGCCAGCTGGTCGGCGACGCCCTGTGCCACGAGCGCGGCATCGAGCTCGGGAGTCTTGATCTCGACGATGTTGAGCTGGATCTTCGTGTTGCCGGTGATGGCGGTGATCATGTTGCGGAGCTCGTCGGCCTGGGCGCCACGACGACCGATCACGATGCCCGGGCGGGCGGTGTGGATATCGACGCGGAGCTTGTCGCGCGTGCGCTCGATCTCGATCCGGCTGATCGCAGCCGACTCGAGCTTGGCCATGACCGCGTCACGGATCTTCCAGTCCTCGGTGAGGTACTTCTTGTACTCGCGCTCGCTGAACCAGCGGCTCTTCCAGTCGGTGCTCACGCCGAGGCGGAAGCCGTACGGATTGATCTTCTGACCCATGGGTTCAGCCCTCGTCGCTCTCGTTGGTGGCCTGAGAACCCGGCTTGCTGAACCCAGCAGCCTCGGCGTTCTCTTCGGTGTCGAACCACACCTCGGCCTTGGTCACCTTGTAGTACCGGCTGTCGGTGTTGTGGTACAGCATCGAGTCGGCGTTGCCCTTGATCAGGTGCGTATCGGGGCCATTCCCATCGGCGTCGGGGAGCACCGAGCCGGCCCATTCACCGGCAGCGAACGCACCCTCGGCTGCGGGGGCTTCGTCGGTGACATCGGCGAAACCCTGCACGTCGCTGGTCTCGACGGCATCGGTCTCGACGGCATCGGTCTCGACGGCATCGGTCTCGACGGCATCGGTCTCGACGGCATCGGTCTCGACGGCATCGGTCTCGACGGCATCGGTCTCGACGGCATCGGTCTCGACGGTGTCCACGACATCGGTGTCGACGGTGTCGACGACATCGGTGTCGACCGTGTCGACGACATCGGTGTCGACGGTCGGGGTCGGGGCTGCGCCGGCCTTGGCGGCCTGGGCACGGGTCCGGCTGCGCTCGACGCGGGCCCGACGGCTGGCGGCGGCGTTGGCGCCGGAGCCCTCGTTGCGGGCCTGGACGACGGCCATGCGCTGCGGGCTCATGCGAGCCACGACGACCGTGATGTGGCAGGTCTTCTTGAAGATCCGCGTGCCACGGCCACGTGCACGGGCGGCGAAACGCTTGAGGGTCGGGCCCTCGTCGGCGAAGCACGCCAGCACGAACAGCTCGTCGGCATCACCGATGAACGAACCCGTGTTGTCGGGGTTGGTGGCGTTGGCCACGGCGCTGGCGAGCACCTTGCGGATGTCCTTGGCGATGCCGCGCTCGGTGAACTGCAACACCTCGTCGGCGCGCTTGACGTCGAGACCGCGGACCAGATCGAGCACGATCCGGGCCTTGCTGGCCGACGACCGCACGTACTTGGCGGTCGCCTTGGTGCCGTGCCGCTCACCGGCGGCACGCTGGGCGAAAGTTGCACCCTCGTTGAGCTTTGGACCACGCATCAGCGACGAGCTCCCTTTTCCTGCCCGGCATGGAACTTGAAGGTCCGGGTCGGGCTGAACTCGCCGAGCTTGTGACCGACCATCGACTCGGTGACGTACACCGGGACGTGCTTGCGGCCATCGTGAACGGCGATCGTGTGACCGACCATGTCGGGGATGACGGTGGAGCGACGCGACCAGGTCTTGATGACCTTGCGTTCGCCGGCTGCGTTCTGATCATCGACCTTCTTGAGAAGATGGTCGTCGACGAACGGACCCTTTTTGAGACTGCGAGACATGACGTTCTCCCTTTCGCCTTACCGGCGACCCTTGCCAGAACGGCGACGACGGACGATGAGCTGCGAGCTGGCCTTCTTCTTGGACCGCGTGCGACGCTCGGGCTTGCCCCACGGCGAGACGGCCGGACGGCCACCCGACGTGCGGCCTTCGCCACCACCGAGCGGGTGGTCGACGGGGTTCATGGCGACGCCGCGGGTCTGGGGGCGGATGCCCTTCCAGCGGTTGCGACCGGCCTTGCCGACCTTCACGAGCTCGTGCTCGCTGTTGCCGACCTCACCGATCGAGGCGCGGCAGTCGATCGCCACGCGACGCATCTCGGTCGACGGCATACGCAACGTGGCGTAGTCGCCGTCCTTGGCCACCAGCTGCACGGCGATACCGGCCGAACGGCCGACCTTGCCGCCCTGCCCGGGGCGCAACTCGACGTTGTGGATCGTGGTGCCGACCGGCACGAAGCGCAGCGGCATGGCGTTGCCGGGCTTGATGTCGGCGCCCTGGCCGGACATCACCGTGTCACCCACGCTGAGGCCCTTGGGCGCCAGGATGTAGGCCTTCTCGCCGTCGGAGTAGTGCAGCAACGCGATCCGGCAGGTGCGGTTCGGGTCGTACTCGATGGCGGCGACCTTGGCGGTCACGCCGTCCTTGGTGCGCTTGAAGTCGACGATGCGGTAACGGCGCTTGTGGCCGCCACCTTTGTGGCGCGACGTGATGCGACCGTAGGCGTTACGACCGCCCTTGCGGTTGCGTGGAGCGAGCAGCGACTTCTCGGGCGTCGACTTCGTGATCTCGGTGAAATCCGACGACGTCTGGAAGCGGCGGCCAGCGCTGGTTGGTTTGCGGGAACGAATCGCCATTTCGATGACCTCAGTTCTCGAACAGCGGGATTTCGCCCGCTGCCAGCGTGACGATGGCGCGCTTGGAGTCCGGCTTGGAGCCACGACGGTTGCTGTTGCGCACCCGGGTGGCCTTGCCCTTACGGTTCAGGGTGTTGACGTTGCGGACCTGCACGCCCCAGATCGCCTCGACCGCATCGCGGATCTCGGGCTTGCTGGCGCTGCTGTGGACCTTGAACGTGTAGACGCCGCTCTCCATGAGCTCGTAGCTCTTCTCGGAGACGACCGGCGCCAGGATGATGTCGCGGGGATCCTTCATCAGCTCTCTGCGCTTTCTTGATCGGCCTCGGCGGCCAGCTGCGAGGCGGGCTTGCTGAACCCTGCGGCCTCGGCCGACTCCTCGGTGTCGAACCACACCTCGGCCTTGGTCTGCTTGTAGAACCGGCTGCCGGGGGTGTGGTAGAGCATCGAGCCGGCGTTGCCCTTGATGAGGTGCGACTCCGGCCCGTTGCCGTCGGCATCGGCGGTGACTGATCCGTCCCACTCGCCGGCGGCGAACTCGGCGACATCACCAGCGGCTTCGACGGCGGCGTCGGCGTCGACCGCGTCGTCCGCATCAGCGGCGTCGACGGCATCGTCGACGTCGACCGCGTCGTCGGCTTCAGCCGCGTCGTCGGTCTCGTCAGCATCGTCGGTCTCGTCAGCGGTTGCCTCGGAGATGGCGGCGAAGGACTGAGCGGGTGCGGCGGCCGAGTTGCGGGTCTTGCTCGAGCCCCCGAACACCGGCAGCACGTCTTGGGTGAACACCACGACGTCGTTGCACAACACGTCGTAGGCGTTGAGCTCGGCCGGGTTGATCAACTGCACCTCAGGGATGTTGCGGAAGCTGAGCGCCGAGTTGACGTCGTCACGACCGACGACGACCAACACGCGGCCCTCGACACCGAGCACGTCGAGCGCCTTGGTGGCGGCCTTCGTGCTGGGCTTGTCGAAGCCCCACGAGTCGACCACGATGACCTTGCCCTCGTTGGCGCGATCGGACAACGCCGAACGCAGTGCCAGCGAGATCATCTTCTTCGGGGTCTTCTGGTTGTACTTGCGAGGCAACGGGCCATGGGCGACGGCGCCACCGCTGTAGTGCGGTCCACGCGTCGAGCCCTGGCGGGCGTTGCCGGTTCCCTTTTGGCGATACGGCTTGCGACCACCACCGCGCACGGTGGAGCGCGTCTTGGTGGAATGCGTGCCGGCGCGGCGGGCGGCCAACTGGGCGGTCACGACCTGGTGCATGACGGGAACGTTCGGCTGGATCGCGAACGTGGCGTCGTCGAGGTCGACCGAACCGGCGTCTTTGCCGGATGCGTTCTTGAGGGTGATCTGCGCCATGGTGCTCAGGCTCCCTTCACGGCGTTGCGGACCGAGATCACGCCACCATTGGGGCCGGGGACCGAGCCACGCACGAGCAGCACATTGCGCTCGGCGTCGCACTCGACGACCTCGAGGTTGAGCGTGGTGACCTGCTCGTGGCCCATGTGACCGGCCATCTTGAGGCCCTTGAACACACGACCGGGGAACGAGCACTGGCCGATCGAGCCAGGGGCTCGGTGGTGCTTGTGGTTACCGTGGCTGGCGCCTTGGCCCTTGAAGTTGTGACGCTTCATGACACCGGCATTGCCCTTGCCACGGCTGATGCCGGTGACATCGACACGAGTACCGGTCGGGATCGACTCGACGGTGATCTCCTGACCGATCTCGAACCCGTCGACCGAGTCGAGCCGCAGCTCGACCAGGCGGACACCTGGCTGCACGCCGGCCTTGGCGTAGTGCCCGGCGGCCGGCTTGTTGAGCTTCTTGGCGTCGCGGTGACCCTGGGTCACCTGCAGGGCCGTGTATCCATCGCGCTCGGTCGTCTTGATCTGGACGACGCGCATGGGTTCGACACGGAGCACCGTGACGGGCACGACTTTGTCGTCCACCCATTTCTGCGTCATCCCGACCTTTTCGCCGAGAATCACTGTCTGTGCCATGACGGCTGATCCTTTGTTTCGTTGATCGAGCACGGAAAACCCGTGCTATCCACCTGCAGGGCAGCCGGTGGGCTGTCCTGCCGAGCGCAGTGCGGGCCGAAGCCGTTCCCACGCTGACGTCCCACCACCCAGTCGTTCAGGGCGGTGTGACCTGAGATTCAGTTGTGCCGTGTGGTCCCTACCGGCGGTGCCGAAGGCTCGCACGGACCTTGAGTATTCGCTTCCGCACCTGGAGTTGCCTCCAGGCACGGCTTGGAAATACTACCGGGGTGCGAGCGGGCTCACAACCGCCGTCAGGCGCAGGGTGTGAGGCGGACCGGGATCGACTTGTACGACGGGGTGCCCGACTCCGCGGAGCGATCGTCGATCGCCGTCAGCACGTTGGCTTCCGGGTAGTAGGCGGCAGCGTTGCCGGGTGGGGTGGGGTAGGCGACCACCCGGAACCCTTCCGCCGTGCGAGCCGAACCGTTGCTCCCGGCGTGGATGTCGACGATCGCCCCGTCGGCGAGACCGAGCCGTTCGAGATCGGTCGGGTTCACCATCACGACTCGGCGGTTTCCCGAGATCCCGCGATATCGATCGTCGTGCCCGTAGATCGTGGTGTTGTACTGGTCGTGCGATCGCAGGCTCTGCAGGATCAACGTCGGCACGACGGATCCGTCGTCGGCGCCCCCTTCGGAGGCGCGGTACCCGGCGTGGAGCGGCTGGGCGGCGAACTCGGCGCGGCCGGAGTCGGTGGTGAAACGCAACTCGTCGCGCACCGGGTGGGCAAGCAGGAACCCGCCGGGCGCGGCGACGCGCTGTTCGAAACGTTCGAAGCCGTCGATCACCGCAGCGATGTCAGCCCGGACGGCGGCGTAGTCGTGCAGGTATGCAGCCCACCGCTCGGCGAGGTGCGGCACCAACCGCTCCCCCAGTGACGCCACGATCGCCACCTCCGATCGCAACGACTCGACGGGAGCAGCGAGATTGCCGCGCGAGGCGTGGACGGTCCCGAACGAGTCCTCGACGGTGACGAACTGTTCTCCACCTGGGCGTCGGTCGACGTCGGTCCTGGTCAGCGTGGGGAGGATGATCGAGGTCTCGCCGGCCCACATGTGGGAGCGGTTGAGCTTGGTCGACACGTGCACCGTGAGGCGGCAGCGTTGGAGGGCGTGCTCGACGACGTTGGTGTCGGGGAGGGCGCGTGCCAGGTTGCCACCCATGCTGAACAGCACCCGGGCGCGCCCGTCGCGCATCGCCGCCAGTGAGTCGACGGCATCGAAGCCGTGTTGGGTGGGCGGTTGGAAGTCGAACCGATCGCGCAGCCGATCGAGCAACGCCTTCGGCGGGGCGTGCCAGATCCCCATCGTGCGGTCGCCCTGGACGTTGGAGTGCCCCCGCACTGGGCACAGCCCCGCTCCGGAACGCCCGAGATTGCCGGTCAGCAACGCGAAGTTGGTGATCTCCCGAATCGTCGCCACGGCATCACGATGCTGCGTGATCCCCATCGCCCAGCACACGATGATGCGTTCGGCGGAACGGATCAGATCCCACGCCTGTGCCAGAGCTTGCGAGGTGAGACCGGTCTCCCGGTTGACGTCGAACGGCTCGGCGATCGCGTCCACGAAGGCCGCCAACCCGTTGGTGTGCTCGTCCACGAAGGCGTGGTCGACGGTGTCGATCGAGATCACCTGCTGACACAACCACCGGAACAGCGCCTGATCCCCGCCCAGCCGAATCGGCAGGTGCAGATCGGCCAGTTCGGTGCCCTGCCCGATGATGCCGCTCGCCCGCTGGGGGTTCTTGAACCGCAGCAGCCCGGCCTCCGGCAACGGATTCACGGCGATGATCCGTCCGCCACGCTGTTTGACCGCCTCCAGCGTCCCGAGCATGCGGGGGTGGTTGGAACCCGGGTTCTGGCCGACGACGATCACCAGGTCGGTGGTCTCGAAGTCCTCGAACGTCACCGTCCCCTTGCCCGCGCCGATCGCCTCGGCGAGGGCGACCGAGGTCGGCTCGTGACACAGGTTGGAACAATCCGGAAGGTTGTTGGTACCGAACGCCCTCGCCAACAGTTGGAGCGCGAAGGCAGCCTCGTTGGAGGTGCGTCCCGAGGTGTAGAAGATCGCTTGGTCCGGATCGTCGCACTCGGCCAGACCGTCGGCGATCTCGGCCAGCGCCTCGTCCCAGTCGATCGGGCGGTAACGGTCGTCGCCGGGACGCTTGATCACCGGCGTCGTGATGCGGCCCTGACGGCCGAGCCAGTAGTCGTCATGCGACGCCAGTTGTGCCAGCGTGTGGCTCAGGAAGAAATGGGCGCCGCACGAGACCGAATCGGCCGAGTCGGCGACTGCCTTGGCCCCCTGCTCGCAGAACTCGACCAGGTGGCGCCGTTTGGGCTCGGGCCAGGCGCAACCAGGGCAGTCGAACCCGTTCGTCTGGTTGATCACGCGCATTGCCTTGGACGCGTTGCATGGTCCGGCCTGCTCGACCGTACGCGAGACACTGACCGCCACGGCCGGAATACCTGAGGCCCACGTCTCGGGGTGTTTGACGTGGATCTCGGAGGGCGATCGATCGTCGCCCCGACGGCCGCTCACGGTCGGCTCAGACTGGTGAACGCGTGATTCTTCCGCGCCGTCTTGGTCTGCGCCGGAGTCTGCGCCGGATTGGTCCATGCGTTTCCGGATCGCCTGTGTCGGGATGTCATGACACGTCGTCAGCGATCGCAACGGCGAAATCCGGGTCGTCCCCGTTGCCGTCGGCGATGAACTCGGATCCCGCCACCGCGTCGACCTGCGCGTCGACCTGCTCGTCGACCTGCTCGTCGACCTGCTCGTCGACCTGCTCGTCGACCTGCTCGTCGACCTGCTCGTCGTTCCGGGTCGGCTTATTCGGGTCCATGCGGGTGGCTACCCACGTTTCGGGGATGTGAAACAAAGTGCCGGGTGTCGCTTGACCTTGCCGGGCAGGGCCCTCGGGTGGCAATCTTCGGGCACGCCGATGACAGGGGTCCAGATGTCGTCGCCAACCACGAGGTGATCGAGTTCCATGTCTTCGACCAACGACAACGTCATCGTGCTCGAGAACGTCCGCAAGGAGTTCGGTGACTTCGTCGCCGTCGAGGCGGCCGACTTCGCCATCGGCCGCGGCGAGTTCTTCTCGCTGCTCGGCCCCTCGGGCTGCGGCAAGACCACCTTGTTGAAGATGATCGCCGGGTTCGAGCAGCCCACCAGCGGCCGCGTGATGCTCGAAGGGGCCGACGTGTCCAACGTCGCACCGCACCAGCGCAACGTCAACACGGTGTTCCAGCAGTACGCCCTGTTCCCGCACATGTCGGTGCTCGACAACGTGGCGTTCGGGCTGCGCTCCAAGAAGGTGGCCGACGCCGAAGCGGTGTCGCGCGCCAAGGAGATGCTCGACATCGTCAAGCTCGGCGAGTTCTCCCGGCGCCGACCGAACCAGTTGTCGGGCGGCCAGCAACAACGGGTGGCCCTGGCAGCGCGCGCTCGTCAACATGCCCAGCGCCCTGCTGCTCGACGAACCGCTCGCGGCACTCGACCTGAAGTTGCGCGAGGCGATGCAACTCGAACTGAAGCGGATCCAGCGCGAGGTCGGGATCACCTTCATCTTCGTCACCCACGACCAGCACGAGGCGCTCACGATGAGCGACCGGATCGCCGTCATGAGCCGCGGCCGGGTCGAGCAGATCGGCACGCCGGAGGAGATCTACAGCAAGCCCTCCAGTGTCTTCGTGGCAGGCTTCATCGGGTCCGCCAACCTGCTCCCCGGCAAGGTCGCCGACTCCGACTCCCCCGCGGTCGACCTGGAAGCAGGCCCTCGGATCGCGGTGCCTGCGGTACCTTCCGGCGTCGGTTCGCCGGTCACGGTGATGATCCGACCGGAGCGGCTCAACGCCGCCTCGGCGGCGCTCGACGGGGCCGGCGTCCGAGGCACCGTGAACGATGCGATCTTCGAGGGCTCCACGATCCGCCTCATCGTCCACCTCGAGAACCGCACCGAGATGGTGGCCACGGTCGACGCCGACGACGACCTCCCGCCGCTGCACTCCGGGGCCTCGATCGCGTTGAACTGGGCGCCCGATGCTCCGTACGTGCTGGCCGGACGTTCGGCGATCGTGGGCGCCACCACGACCGACGTCGACGAGGTCGCCGCCACGATGGAGGGCAAGGACGTCGGCAAGGACGGGGGCGACAGGAGCACCGATGGAGCCAGCAAGTTCGGGCGGCGCGCGCTGCTCGCCGGCGGTGGCGTGCTCGGTGCAGCAGCGGTCGTGGCGGGCGTGCTCAAGGTCACCGGTGACGGCGGCGGCACGAACACCAGCAGCGGTGGCAGCGGTTCGCTGTCGGGCTCGCTCGGCGCCGGCGATCAGGACGTCCGAATCCTGAACTGGCAGGCCTACATCGACGTCAGCGAAGATGGCCTGACCGGCACCGTCGACCGATTCGCGGCGAAGAGCGGGATCGGCGTCGATTACAGCGAGAACCTCAACGACAACAATGAGTTCTACGCCAAGGAGATCGAGCCCTACCTCGGCACCGGCAACGTCACGAACTGGGACATCGTGTGCCCGACCAACTGGATGGCGGCGCGCATGAAGGGGCTCGGGTGGCTCGAGCCGCTGCCGGTCGACCTGATCCCGAACCGCGCCAATCTCGACCCGTCGTTCCTCGGCAATGCCTGGAACTTCGGCGCCACGCACGGTCTGCCGTGGCAGGCCGGCATCACGGGGATCGCCTACAACCCCAAACTGACCGGACGCCCGTTCGGCAGCATCAACGACCTGTTCGACCCGGCCTTCAAGGGCAAGGTGGCGATGCTCACCGAGATGCGCGATTCCGTCGGCCTGACGATGCTGGCGATGGGAGCAGATCCGCGGCTTCTCGACGAGGACGCGGCGCTGGCGGCGCTCGAGAAGATCTCCCAGGCCAACGCCGGCGGACAGTTCCGGGCGTTCACCGGCAACGAGTACCTGCGCAGCCTCGAGAGCGGCGACTTCGTCGCATGCGTGGCGTGGTCGGGCGACGTGGTCCAGCTCGACCCCGAACTGGGCATCGAGTTCATCATCCCCGAAGAGGGCGGGATGAGTTGGTACGACACGATGGTGATCCCCAAGGGGGCCGCCAACGGCGTGGCTGCTGCACAATGGATGAACTTCGTCTACGACCCGGTCCAGGCCGCCCAGATCACCTCGTACGTGCAGTACATCAGCCCGGTCAAGGGCGTCCGCGACGAGTTGGTCAAACTCGGCGGCGATGCCGCTGCACTGGCCGACAGCCCGATCCTGTTCCCCTCCGATGAGGACGCTGCCCGTTTGAACGTGTTCGCCACGCTCCCCGACGAGGTCGACGCACGGCTCACGGCCGAGTTCCTCAGGATCACGGGAGGCTGACATGGCACGCGAAACCTCCACCGACCGGGCCCTGCGGGCTGGAAAGCGGGTGCCGTACGGGTTGATCCTGCCCGGCGTGTTGTTCCTGTTCGTGTTCTTCGTCGTGCCACTGATCACCCTGTTCAAGATCTCGCTGTCGAACAAGCCCGATCGGCTCCGCCCCGAGTACGAGTTCACATGGGACTGGGGCAACTACCGCCAGGCGTTCACCGAGTTCGGGGGCCATCTCGAGCGTGCGTTCGCCTACGCCGCGATCGCCACCGTGCTGTGCGCCCTGATCGCCTACCCGATCGCCTACTTCATCGCCTTCAAAGCCGGCAACTACAAGAACGTGCTGCTGGGATTGGTGATGATCCCGTTCTTCACCAGCTTCCTGCTGCGCACGATCGCTTGGCAATCGCTGCTCGCCGACAGCGGGCCGGTCCTCAAGGTGATGCGGTGGTTCAGCCTCGACGCCGTGACCGACGCCATACACCTGACCCAGAACGGCGCCTTCCTCAACACTCAGACGGCCGTCATCGGTGGCCTCACCTACAACTTCCTGCCGTTCATGCTGATGCCGATCTACGTCAGCCTGGAGAAGATCGACGTGCGTCTGATGGACGCCGCATCCGATCTGTACTCACCGTTCCGGCGCAGCTTCAGCAAGGTGATCCTGCCGCTCTCGTTGCCCGGCGTGTTCGCCGGGACACTGCTCACGTTCATCCCCGCCACCGGCGACTTCATCAACGCCGAGTTCCTCGGCAGCACGAAAGCGCGGCGCGTGATCGGCAACGCCGTCCGCACCCAGTTCCTGAACCAGAACGACTACCCGGCGGCGGCTGCCATCAGTTTCGTCCTGATGGCGATCATCGTCGTGCTCGTGTCGATCTATGCCAAGTTCCTCGGCACCGAAGATCTCGTCTAGGAGGCGCAGTGATGAAGAAGCGACCGCTCGGAACCTGGGTCCTGTACATCGTCACGGTGATCGGCTTCGGCTACCTGTTCGTGCCACTCGTCACGATCGCCGTGTTCACGTTCAACCAGCCGACGGGCAAGTTCAACACCCGCTGGCAGGGCTTCACGATCGACAACTGGCGTCACGCCTTCGATCGCAGCGACTACCTCAGCGCGTTCGGTGAGAGCATCAAGGTGGCGTTGATCGCCTGCACGCTGGCCACGATGCTGGGTGGGCTGATGGCATTGGCGATCAGCCGCTACCGCATGCGGGGCGGGGCGGCACTCAACATGCTGCTCATCCTGCCGCTCACCACACCAGAGATCGTGATGGGTGCCTCGCTGTTCACGTTGTTCTTCAACCAGAACGTGGGCCGCGGGTTCTGGACGATCGTGATCGCCCACACGATGTTCTGCGTTTCGTTCGTGGCGCTCACCGTCAAGGCCCGGATCCGCGGCCTCGACTGGTCGCTGGAGGACGCCGCAGCCGACCTCGGGTGCCCACCCTTGCGCACCTTCTACAAGATCACGATGCCGATGATCGTGCCGGGCATCGCCGCCGCCTTCATGTTGTCGTTGGCATTGTCGATCGACGACTACATCATCACGTCGTTCGTAGCCGGCAACGTGTCGACCTTCCCGCGAGAAGTGTTCGACTCGTCACGCGTCACGATTCCGCCCCAGGTGCACGTGATCGCCACGACGACGATGGTGGTCGCGATCACCATCATCTTGCTCTCCACGATCGCCGGGTACCGACGCCAACGCCGCATGGGCTGAGGGTTCAACAGCGCCTCGGATGGACCGACGGCGGTCAGTACGGTGCGTCGACGTCGCCCATCTCGACGTAGACGCTCTTCCACTGGCTGTAGTGGTCGAGCGCTGCATGGCCGTTCTCGCGGCCGATGCCGGAGCGCTTGACGCCGCCGAACGGCATCGCGATCGGGGTGAGGTTGTAGGTGTTGATCCAGCAGGTCCCGGCCTCCAGACGAGCGATCACTCGATGGCCCCGCGAGATGTCGCGGGTGAACACGCCCGCTGCCAGCCCGAACTGTGTGGCGTTGGCGCGTGTGACCACCTCGTCCTCGTCATCGAATCGAAGCACGCACATGACCGGGCCGAAGATCTCCTCCTGGGCGACCCGCATCGAGTCGTTCACGTCGGTGAACACCGTCGGCTGGACGAACCATCCCGCTGGGCAACTGCCCACATCGGCCGCCGCTCCCCCGGTCGCGACCGACGCCCCTTCGGCCACGCCGATCGCCAGATAGTCGAGCACCTTGCGGTACTGCGCCTCGCTGACCAGCGGTCCCATCTGCGTCGCCTCGTCGAGCGGATCACCGAGCGCGATTCGTTGCGTGCGTTCGACCAGGCGACGCACGAACTCGTCGTGCACCTCGTGGTGCACGAACACCCGCGTGCCGTTCGAGCAGACCTGCCCGGTCGAGTAGAAGTTGGCGAGCATCGCTGCAGACACGGCGTTGTCGAGGTCGGCGTCGGCGAACACGATCAGCGGTGACTTCCCACCCAGCTCGAGCGTGACGTGCTTGAGGCCGACCGCCGCTGCGGCGGCGACGCGTTCGCCGGTCGACACGGAGCCCGTGACGCTCACCTTGGCCACGTCCGGATGACCGACGAGTGCGGCTCCCACGTCGCCGGCTCCCTGCACCACGTTGAACACGCCGGCCGGGAGCCCGGCCTGGACGAAGATGTCCGCCAGTTGGAGTGCGCTGAGCGGGGTGGTCTCCGAAGGTTTGAACACCATTGCGTTCCCGGCCGCCAAGGCCGGCGCCGCCTTCCAGCAGGCGATCTGGATTGGATAGTTCCATGCCCCGATCCCGACGCATACCCCGAGCGGCTCGCGCCGGGTGTAGGCGAACGACGAACCGGGTCCGCCGCCGAGATCGATGTGCTGTCCGGTGTCGGTGGCGATCAGCCCGGCGAAGTATTCGAGGCAGTCGGCACCCGACGCAGCGTCGGCCACGAGCGTTTCCTGGAGCGGCTTGCCCGTATCGAGCGTCTCGAGCACCGACAGCTCGTGGTTGCGAGCCCGCAGCGCCTCCGCGGCGCGACGCAGCACGCGACTACGTTCGGCCGGAGGGGTGGCTGCCCAACCGGGTTGAGCGGCCTTGGCGGCTGCCACGGCGCGGTCGATCAGTGCCGGGTCGGCGCTGCGCAGCGCAGCGATCGCCGTGCCGTCGGCAGGATGGAGCGAGACGAAGCCGGCGCCCTCGCCCTCCACGAACTCGCCATCGACGAAGTTGCTCGACACTGGTTGCGCACGCATCCCCCGATTGTGGCGCACACGGTCCGGACCGACACGGTTCGGATCGTCATGGTTCGGGTTGCAACCGGGGACGACGCCCCTGCTGGGTCCCGGCACTAGCGTGACCACAATGGCGAGCAAGCCCCGCAACGCGTTGGCGACGGTGATCGGCTGGTTGATCGTCGGCCTGATCGCGATCTGGGCGTTCGGGATGGTGATCGGGTGGATCCACTTCGTGCTGCGCTCGATCGCGTGGATCGTGCTGATCGCCGTGCTGGTGACGGCCTACGTCGCCGTCAAGGGCCCGCCGGACTCGTGACGTTCAGCTCGCCAGCGCCGGAGAAGGTGGTGTGGCCGGCGCCGCCGCTGCACTGGCGCTCATCGGCGGCCGGCCAGTTGGCAGGACACGGCAACGCCGGGGTAGGCGGTGGCGCAACGTCCGGCCGCCGCAGCTCCGTCGAACAGGGCCTCGGTATCGGGACGCGACGAGGGCCGGTGGTCGCCCACCGGCCCTCGCCTCGTACTCGATTCAGATCAGCGTCAGCCGGCCTGGATCTTGATCTCGATGTCGACGCCCGCCGGGAGCTCGATCCGCTGCAGCGAATCGATCGTCTTGGCGTTCGGGTTGACGATGTCGATCAGCCGCTTGTGGACGCGCATCTCGAAGTGCTCACGTGAGTCCTTGTCGATGTGCGGTCCGCGGATGACCGTGTACCGGTGCTTGTCGGTCGGCAACGGGATCGGGCCGCGGACGGTGGCGTCGGTGCGGTTGACCGTCTCGACGATCTTCTTCGTCGATTGGTCGATGATCTCGTGGTCGAATGCCTTGAGGCGGATACGAATGCTCTGTGCCATGTCAGTGTGTCTCAGTCGCTCGGGTCATCACTTGAGGATCTTGGTGACGCGGCCGGCGCCCACGGTACGACCACCCTCACGAATCGCGAACCGCAAACCCTCATCCATCGCGATCGGCTTACCCAACTCCACCGTAATCGTCACATTGTCACCAGGCATCACCATCTCGGTACCCGACGGCAACTCAATCGTCCCCGTCACATCAGTCGTACGGAAAAAGAACTGCGGACGATAGTTATTGAAGAACGGCTTATGACGACCACCCTCCTCCTTCGTCAACACATACACCTGACCCTCAAAATTCGTATGCGGCGTAATACTCCCCGGCTTACACAACACCTGACCACGCTCAACATCATCCTTACCCGTCCCACGCAACAACGCACCAACGTTGTCACCAGCCTGACCCTCATCCAACAACTTCCGGAACATCTCCACACCCGTACACGTCGTCTTCTGCGTATTCCGCAAACCAACAATCTCAATCTCATCACCGGTATGCAAACGACCCTGCTCAATCTTGCCGGTCACCACCGTCCCACGACCCGTAATCGTGAACACATCCTCGATCGGCATCAAGAACGGCTTGTCCAACTCACGCTCAGGCAACGGAATGTAACTATCAGCAGCAGCCATCAACTCCATGATCTTGGCCTGCCACTCAGCATCACCCTCCAACGCCTTCAACGCCGACACCGCCACCACAGGAGCGCCATCACCATCAAACTCGTACTCCGTCAACAACTCACGAATCTCGAGCTCCACCAACTCCAACAACTCCGCATCATCAACCATGTCAGCCTTGTTCAACGCCACGATGATCGACGGCACACCCACCTGACGGGCCAACAGCACATGCTCACGCGTCTGCGGCATCGGACCATCAGTCGCAGCAACCACCAAAATCGCACCATCAACCTGCGCCGCACCAGTGATCATATTCTTGATGTAGTCAGCATGACCCGGCATGTCCACATGCGCATAGTGACGATTCTCCGTCGAATACTCAATATGAGCAATCGAAATCGTAATACCACGCGCCTTCTCCTCCGGCGCCTTGTCAATATTGTCAAACGACGTGAACTCAGCAAGCCCACGATCCGCCAACGTCCGCGAAATCGCAGCCGTCAACGTCGTCTTCCCATGGTCAATATGACCCATCGTCCCAATATTGACATGCGGCTTCGTACGCTCGAACTTTGCCTTGCTCATTGCTGTCTCCTCGACAATTCCTGGTTAATCAGATCGGTTGGTTGAAACTGGATCGGGTGATCATTCGCCACGGACGCGCTGCACGATCTCCTTGGAGATCACGGCCGGCACTTCCTGGTACTGGGCGAACTGCATCGTGTAGGTGGCGCGACCCTGGGTGCGCGAGCGCAAGTCGGTCGAGTAGCCGAACATCTCGGACAACGGGATCTGGGCACGGATCTGCTGCACGTTGCCGTTGGCCTCCATGCCCTCGATCCGGCCGCGGCGGCTGTTGAGGTCGCCGATCACGTCGCCCATGTACTCCTCGGGGGTGACCACTTCGACGCCCATGATCGGCTCGAGCAACACGGGGCCGGCCTTGGCGGCTGCTTCCTTGATGCCCATCTGACCGGCGATCTTGAACGCCATTTCCGACGAGTCGACATCGTGGTATTGACCGTCGACGAGGCTGACCTTGACGTCGACGAGACCGAACCCGGCCAACACGCCCGACTCGAGGCCGGCCTGGATGCCTTGGTTGGTGGGGTTGATGTACTCGCGAGGGATGCGGCCGCCAGCGATCTTGTCGACGAACTCGTAACCCTTGCCCGGGTTGGGTTCGACGGTGAGCTTGATCACGGCGAACTGGCCGGAACCGCCGGACTGCTTGATGTGGCGGTACTCGACCGACTCGACCTTCTTGGTCACGGTCTCGCGGTAGGCCACCTGCGGCTTGCCGACGGTGGCCTCGACGCCGAACTCGCGGACCATGCGGTCCACGAGCACTTCGAGGTGCAACTCGCCCATCCCGGAGATGATCGTCTGGCCGGTCTCGTCGTCGGTTCGGACACGGAACGTGGGATCCTCGTCCGAGAGCGACTTGAGCGCCTTGCCGAGCTTGTCCTGGTCGGACTTGGTCTTCGGCTCGATGGCGACGTGGATCACCGGCTCGGGGAACACCATCCGCTCCAGGATCACTTCGTGGTTGCGGTCGCACAGCGTGTCACCAGTGGTGACTTCCTTGAAGCCCAGCCCGGCCACGATGTCGCCGGCCATGGCGGTGTCGAGGTCCTCGCGCTGGTTGGCGTGCATCAACAGGATGCGCCCGAGACGCTCACGCCGCTCCTTGGTCGAGTTGTAGACCTCTTCGCCCTTGCTGATCTCGCCCGAGTAGACCCGGAAGTAGGTCAGCTTGCCGAACGGGTCGGCCACGATCTTGAACGCCAAGGCGGCGAATGCCGAGTCCATCGGCCCACGCGTGGTCGGGTGCTCTTCGCCGCCCTTGACGAACATGCCCGATGCGGGCGGGATGTCGAGCGGCGACGGCAGGTAGTCGATGACGGCGTCGAGCATCGGCTGGACGCCCTTGTTCTTGAACGCCGAACCACACAGGACCGGGACGAAGGTGTTGCTGATCGTGCCCTTGCGGATCGCCTTCTTGATCTCGTCGATCGAGACGTCCTCACCACCCAGGTACTTCTCCATGAGCGACTCGTCCTCGGTGGCGATCGTGTCCATCAGCTCCTCGCGGTACTGATTGGCAGCGTCGACCATGTGCGCCGGGATGTCGACTTCGTCCCACTTGGCACCGAGTTCTTCGTCGTGCCAGATCAGCGCCTTCATCTTGACGAGGTCGACGAGACCGATGAACGGTTCGTTCGACTCGGGTCCACCGGCACCGAGCGGGAGCTGCAGCACGAGGGCATTGGCCTGGAGCCGGCTCTTCACCATGTCGACCGTGCGGTAGAAGTTGGCGCCGATGCGGTCCATCTTGTTGATGAAGCAGAAGCGCGGCACGGAGTACTTGTTGGCCTGACGCCACACGGTCTCGGTCTGCGGCTCGACACCGGCGACCGAGTCGAACACGGTCACGGCGCCGTCGAGCACGCGCAGCGAACGCTCGACCTCGATCGTGAAGTCGACGTGGCCAGGCGTGTCGATGATGTTGATCCGGTGGTTCTCCCAGATGCACGTGGTGGCAGCCGAGGTGATCGTGATGCCACGCTCCTGCTCCTGGACCATGTGGTCCATGGTGGCGGCGCCGTCGTGCACTTCACCGATCTTGTAGCTCTTCCCGGTGTAGTAGAGGATGCGCTCCGTCGTGGTGGTCTTACCGGCGTCGATGTGCGCCATGATGCCAATGTTGCGGGTGCGCTCGAGGGGGTACTCACGCTTCGCCATCGTCAGATCACTTCCGTCTTTCAGGTTGAACTCTCAAGGAACCGCGGCCCGCGATCGGGCCACAAACACGGCTCTCGACTCTAGCGCCCGCAAGCCCCGCAACCACCCGTCGCTACGTTCAAGTTGTGTCTGACACAACCTGAACGTCAGCGGCCGCTGATGTACTCGGCGAGTGCGTGGTTCTCGTGTTCGAGTTCGGCCAATCTGGCCTTCACGACGTCACCGATCGACACGATCCCGGCCAGCAGGCCGCCGTCGGCCACCACCGGGAGATGGCGGATCCGGCGATCCGTCATCAACGACATCAGCCGATCGACGCCGTCGCCCACCGCACACGTGACGACATCGGTCGACATGACCGACCCCACGCTGCGGTCGAGCGCCGCTCCGCCCTGCGAGACGGCGCGCACGATGTCACGTTCGGAGATGATCCCTTCGATCCGACGCCCATCGCCCGAGACGACCAGCGCCCCGACGCGTCGTTCGCCGAGTTGTCGGACCGCGTCGTGCAACGACGCGGTCTGGGTGATTGTCGCCACGTCGGCTCCCTTGGACCCGATGATCGATTGCACGTTCACACGTCGTCCTCTCGTCGATTCCACCCCTGACCACAAACTAGTGCGCTCGTGAACGAGCCGCCAGGGGCGGTCGGCAAAGTCTGGGTGAACAGCAAACGACCCGCCTCCCGGAGGGGAGGCGGGTCGTCAGAGCATCGACGACGGTGAGCGTCAGCTCACCAGCGGTAGTGGGCGTAGGCCTTGTTCGAGTCGGCCATCTTCTGCATGTCGTCGCGCTTCTTCATCGAAGCACCGAGGCCGTTGGCAGCGTCCATCAGCTCGTTGGCGAGGCACTCGGCCATCGTCTTCTCGCGACGGTTGCGGCTGTAGTCGACGACCCAACGGATCGCCAGCGTGGTCGAGCGACGCGGGCGCACTTCGACGGGCACCTGGTACGTGGCGCCACCGACACGACGGCTGCGCACTTCGAGCGGCGGCTTGACGTTGTCGATCGCACGCTTGACGGTGTCGAGCGCGTCATCGTTGGTCTTCTTGGCGATCATGTCCATCGCGTCGTAGACGATCTTCTCGGCGATGCTGCGCTTGCCGTGCAGCATGACCTTGTTGATGATCTGGGTGACGAGCACCGACTTGTGGATCGGGTCGGCCACGAGCTCGCGGCGGGGGGCTGGTCCTTTACGAGGCATGGCTCACTTCACCCTCTTGGCGCCGTAACGGCTACGGGACTGCTTGCGGTTCTTCACGCCGGCCGAGTCGAGCGCGCCGCGAATGATCTTGTAACGAACGCCGGGGAGGTCGCGCACACGGCCGCCGCGCACGAGCACGATCGAGTGCTCCTGGAGGTTGTGGCCCTCGCCGGGGATGTAGGCCGTGACCTCGACCCCGCTCGAGAGGCGAACGCGAGCGACCTTGCGGAGCGCCGAGTTCGGCTTCTTGGGAGTCGTGGTGTACACACGGGTGCACACGCCGCGACGCTGGGGCGAACCCTTGAGCGCCGGAGTCTTCGACTTGGTGAACTTCGAGCTTCGTCCTTGCCGGACGAGCTGCTGAATGGTGGGCATGTACTACCTCGTGTGACTTCCGCTGGCGAGTGCCACCGCTGGTGGATCATCCGGCATGGGGTGAGTTGGCACGACGATCGAGTGATCGAGGGCCGCCATACGCACGGAGGCAAACCCGTGCGAGAGGACGCACCAATGCTATGGGTGATCGAGCATGCCGCCAACCCGACGAGAATTGCCGATCGGGCGCGACCGGGGTCGGGTCGCCGGCGGGCGGTACTGTCGCGAGATCCTCGCCTCTTTGCCAGCACCCGATCCGAACAAGGAATCGGTCCTCAAGCGCTCGATCGACGTCGACGACCTGATCCTCGAGGTCGAGACCGCTTGGATCCCGCTCGCCGACGGTCGCCGGCTGGCCGCTCGGTTGTTCCTGCCGCGCACCGCCGACACGACGCCGGCACCCGTGATCCTGGAGTACATCCCGTACCGCCGTCGCGATGGCACCCGCATCGGCGACGAGGGGATGCATCGCTGGTTCGCTGCCCGCGGGTACGCCTGCGTCCGGGTCGACATCGCCGGGTCGGGCGACTCCGACGGGCTGCTCGACGACGAGTACGTCCAGCGCGAACAGGACGACGGGCTCGAGGTGATCGCCTGGCTCGCCGCCCAGCCGTGGTCGAGCGGCTCGGTCGGCATGATCGGCATCTCATGGGGAGGTTTCAACGGGCTCCAGATCGCCGCCCGGCGGCCGCCGGCGCTGCGGGCGATCATCACCGTCTGCTCGACGGTCGACCGTTACCACGGTGACGTCCACTTCACCGGCGGCTGCCTGAACGAGGAGAACCTGGAGTGGGGCGGCTGCCTGTACACGATGCACGGCTACCCGCCCGACCCCGACATCGTCGGCCGCGACCGCTGGCGCGAGATGTGGCGCGACCGCCTCGAGCATGCACCGCTCCCACCCGCCGAGTGGTTGGCCCACCAGCGTCGCGACGAGTTCTGGAAGCACGGGTCGGTGATCGAGGACCTGACCGCGCTCCAGGTCCCGGTACTGGCCGTCAGCGGCTGGGTAGACGGCTACACCGGCGTCGTGTTCGACCTCGTCGAGGGTCTGTCCCGGACACCCGGGGCGCCGCCGTGCAAGGGAATCGTCGGACCGTGGGGCCACAAATACCCGCAGGACGGCATCCCGGGTCCGGCGATCGGCTTCCTCCAGGAAGCGTCGCGTTGGTGGGATCGATGGCTGCTCGAGGACGAGACAGGCGTCGAGCAGGACCCGCCCATGAGGCTGTGGTTGCAGACGTCGCACCCCACGCTCAGCCACATCGGTGAACGACCGGGGCAGTGGATCGGGTTCGACGAATGGCCGACCGCCGGCCGTCTGCGTCTTCGACTCGACGGAGATGACTTGCGGCCGGTCGAACCGGGCGGCGACCCCCACTCCGGCAGCCGGACCAACGGCGCTGCACGGACCATCTGCTCACCGGTCACGACCGGTTTGGCGGCGGGCCAATGGTGCGCCTACGGCCAGGGCAAGATCGCACCGGAGTTGGCGCTCGACCAGCGCACCGACGACATCGGTTCGCTGTGTTCCGACTCGGTGCCGCTCGACGAGCCCGTGGAGTTGATCGGGCGGCCGGTCGTGCACCTCCGCGTGACCTCGGATCGCCCGCAGGCGATGGTCGCCGTACGCCTCGTCGATGTGCACCCGGACGGCACCTCGGAGCGACTCGGCTACGGCGTCCTCAACCTCACGCACCACGCCGGCCACGAGACGCCCGAGGCGTTGGTCCCGGGCCGGCACTACGACGTGAGCGTGGTGCTCACTCCCCTCGCCCACACCGTTCCCGCCGGGCACCGGATCCGCGTGGCGATCTCCACCTCCTACTGGCCGATGATCTGGCCGTCGCCGGAACTGGCGACGCTCACCGTGTACGAGGCCGGCACGGTGATCGACCTCCCGGTGCCCGGAACGGGGGTCCGCACCACCACGCCGATCCGGTTCGAACCGCCGGAGGATGCACATGCCGGCCAGGTCACGTCGAACCGGACGGGTGTCGAACGTCGCACGGTCGTACGCGATCTCGGTCTGGGCAGCACGACGTTCAGCGCTTGGCGCGACGACGGCGAGAACACGATCGACGCGATCGGCACCACACTCGCCTACACCCGATTGCGCCAGTCTTCGATCACGGACGGCGACCCGCTGTCGGCGCGGTCGATCACAGAGAGTCGAGCGACGTTCCGTCGCGACGACTGGAACGTGACCGTCGAGACCCGTATCGAACTCACCTGCGATGCCGACCAGTTCCGGTTCGTCGCCCACATGACTGCGCTCGACGACAACGAGCCGTTCTTCGAACGCCAGGTGGACCGCTCGATCCGGCGCGACCACCTCTGAGCGCCCACATCCGGGCGGGCGCCGACGGTCACGCTCGGGTGGTCGCGTTGCGCGACCGGCGGTCGTCGCCGCCGGCGATCGCCCGGTGTGCCGCGGCGGCGACCGCGAAGATCGTGATGCCGACGGCCATGACGACGGCACCGATCGCATGCACCGAGGGCGTCACCCGGCGTTGGACGGCCGAGAAGATGTAGATCGACACGGTCGTGTCGTCGGCACCGCGCAGCGCCAACGACAACGCCACGTCGTCGAACGAGAAGGCCAGCGCGAGCAGCCCGGCCGACACGATCGCAGGTCGCAGATCCGGCAACACGATGTGGATGATCACTTGCCAGCGGTGGGCGCCGAGGTCGAGCGCCGCCTCTTCCAGGCTGCGGTCGGCGCCGGCCGCCCGGGCGCCGACGATCAGGACGACGTAGGCCGTCAGGTACGCGACATGCCCGATCATCATCGGCCGGAACCCGAACGCCACATGGGCGATCGGCAGCGCTGCCGCCAGCCCGGTGGCGATGATCACTTCCGGGGTCGCGACTCGTGCCGCTGCGAACGCAACGCTCACCCGCGTCAACCACACCGTTCGCCGGACCGCGATCGCGGCGGCGGTGCCGAGCACCACGGCAACACCTGCCGAGGCCAGCGCCAGACGCACGCTGACACCCAACGCCCGCCGCAGTGCCGCGTCGTGGAACGCACTCCGATACCAACCGAAGGTGAAACCACTCCATCCGGTCGAGGCCGGATTGCGGTTCACACTCGCCACCACCAGGAACACCAGCGGCGTGTACAACACGACCAGCAACACCAGCAGCACTGCTGTGGAACTCCGACCAGATCGGCGCATCTACCGACCCGCCGAGTTCCCGAGTGCGTCGAACCTGCGGCGCGCCACCCTGAGGAGCACGGCGCCGACGACGAGTGCGATCAGCATCAACGACGTGATCGCTCCTCCGAGTGGCTGATCGCGTCCGGCACCACGTTCGGACAGGATGTTGCCGAGCAGCAAGACCTTGCCGCCGCCCAACACAGCGGGAACCACGAACTCCCCGATCGACAGCACGCCGACCAGCAACGCGCCGGTGAGCAGCCCGGGCAGGGCGAGCGGCAGGGTGACCGTGAACAACTGCCGCCATGGACGCGCGCCGAGGTCGGCCGACGCGTCCAGGATCGAACGCGGCACCCGCATCAGCGCCACGTAGGCCGGCAACACGAACAGTGGAACGTACGCGGTGATCATGCCGATCACCACGGCGGGCGGATGGAACAGCAGCCTCGCGCCGGTGACCGATTCGACCGGCCCGCCCGTCGTGAGCACACCCTGCCAGGCGAAGATGCGGACCGTGAAGCTCACGAAGGAGGGCAACAGCACGGCCGTCAACGCCACCTGTCGCCGCCGGTCGTCGAGCCGACTGAGCGCCAACGAGGCGGGTGTGCCCACCAGCACGCTCAACAACACGGTCAGACCGGACAACGTGATCGAGCGCATCAGCACCGGCCGATACGTGCCGGTCAGCAGCGCCCGGTAGGCATCGAAGGTGCCGGTGATCCGGACGTCGAGCGTGATCGGGTCGACCCGGCCGAACGAGCGGACCACCATCAGTGCGATCGGCAAGAGACAGACGACGACGAACAGCACCCAATCGGGAATCGCCATCCAACCCACCCGCGCTCGCGTGACGTCGGCGGGACCGTCCGCCCGGCGTCCGCGGGACGTCACGTCACCCGGCCTTGAAGGCATCCCAAGTCGTGTCCCACACCGCCTGCCCGTCACCGAGGAACACGTGGTACTGGACCTTGTCCACGACGGCCGCCGGCGGATTGATGACCGGCGACGACTTCAGCGCCTCGTCAATCTCCGGATTGTCCGACTCGACGTACGGCGAGGCGACGTTGTTGATGAAGCCGGCGTAGTTGTGTTGCTCGAGGAAGAAGTCGACGAAGGCGCGTGCCAGGTCGTTGCGGGGCCCGTCCAGGATCGCCAGCCCCTCCAGGTAACCGACCTGGCCTTCGCTCGGATTCACGAAGACCACATCCGGGTTGGACGTCAAGGCCAACTGGGCGTCGTAGGCATCGCACATCGCCATCACCGCGTCGCCGGCGGCGACCGCTTTGCCGACCTCGGTCGAGATCGCCAGCAGATGTGGCTTGACCGTCAACAGCACGTCGAGCACGGCATCGAGGTCGGCCTGCACGGTCGAGCCGACCGGCTTGCCGAGCATCACAAGAATGTTGTCCATCACGCTGCCCTGGTAGTCGAGCATCGCCACCTTGCCCGAGTAGTCGGGCGCCATGGCGAAGAAGTCGGCCCACGACGTGGGCGGGGTGGTGACGAGGTCCTTTCGATAGACGATCCCGGTCCGACCGTGATCGGTCGGGGCGAACGACGCATCGATCGGGTCCCACGGGTTGCCCTTGTAGCGGTCGGCGACGAGCGACATGTTGGGGACGTCGCCGAGTTCGGCCAGCACACCCAGCGCCGTCAGACGCGGGAAGGTCGTCCCGTCGACGAGCACGACGTCGATGTCGCCGGCACGCCCCTTGGCCTTGGCGATCGTGTCGTCGTTCGACGCCCACGCGATCTCGTTGACCGTCGCACCCGGATATTTGGCGGCGAAATCGGCGTACGTCGACGGTCCGGCCCAGCCGGTGAAGTTCAAGAAGTTGACCGTGCCGGTGATCGCTCCCGCCGGCTGGGTGCCGACCGGGGTGGATCCGGCGACGGAACCGGGCGTCGAGCCCGCTGGAGCGGCGGTGCTCCCCGTGTCCGAATCCGATCCGCAGGCGACGAGCAGGGCGGCGGGGCCGACCGTTCCCGCAAGGATGAACAACGAACGACGGGAGATGGGTTCCACGAGGGCTCCTCCGGGTGCAGACGGGCAAGGACACCCGACGTGATTGCAGACTAAGCACCCGTCGGAGTCGGCCCGATGTCCAAATGAGAAACTCTCGCGAAACGTGGTCGTCCATCGTTCTCGGGACCTCCTGGGCCTGACACTCTCTGGACCGTGTCCAGCGATCCGACCGTGTCCGGCTCAGCCGGGGTGCCGGCCGACGCGCTCGGCATCGCGGCGAGGCGCTCGGCTCGCTCCCTGCTCGTGCTCGACGTTCGCCAGTGCTCGACACCCAGAACCCTGGACATCGGCGGTCTGCGTGTCACGATCGCCAACCCTGCGACCCCGATCACACATCGAGTGGACGTCGTGTGGCTCGCCGCCCCGCCGAGGCCGCACACCCCGGAGCAACAGCGAGCGGTGCTGCACCAGGGAATGCAGGCCCTCGACCGAGACGCCGTGATCGGATTCGACCCGACCCTGCACGTGGGAGCACGGACGCTGGCCGACGAGTTCGACGCCCACGACGAGTCTGCTCGGTACGGGGGCGGTCTCGTGGTGCTGCGGCGTCCCGAACGCACAACCGTCCACGACCTCGTCTTCGATGCCCGCGCATCGATCGCCAGGATCGACGCCCGCACCCTGTGGCATCGGCTGCAGCGATCGGAGCCGCCGACCGTGGTCGACACGCGAACCCATGTGGATCGTGCCCGGTCGGGAGTGATCAATGGCTCGATCCATGTTCCTCGCACCGTGCTCGAGTGGCATCTCGATCCCGCCAACGGGTACCGCCACCCGGTGGTGACGAGCCTCGATCAGTCGCTCGTGGTGGTGTGCAACGGTGGGTACAGCTCCTCGCTGGCGGCCCACAACCTGATGTTGATCGGCTTCACCGACGTGGCCGATCTGATCGGTGGGGTGCACGCCTGGGTCGATGCCGGCTTCGCCACCGCGGAACCCGACCACAGCCACCTCGACTTGTAGTCGCCCCCCTCAAGACACATTCAAGTCCGGGTCAAGCACGCCGATATCACTGCGTGCCCATTATTGCCCTCGCAGGCGTGGCCGTCTGCGTGGCGTTGCTCGCGCGCTGGCGCGCCGAGTTCGTCGCGCACAAACGGCGTACCGACGCCCTGACCTGGCGCGTCCACGTGAACGGTATTCGCGGCAAGTCGACGGTGACTCGCATCATCGCCGGCATGATGCGCGAGGCCGGCATCGTGACGATCGCCAAGTCGACCGGCACCTTCGCCGCCGTCATCAACGACGTCGGCGTCGACGAGCCGATCGAGCGCAAGGGCCCGGCAACCATCCTCGAGCAGATCGAGATCTGCAAGAAGTACCTGGTGGACGGCGTCGACGCGCTGATCATCGAGTGCATGGCGCTCAAGCCGGAGTACCAAGAGGTCAGCGAACGCATGATCGTGCGTTCCAAGATCGGCGTGCTCACCAACGTCCGTGAGGACCACCAGGACGTGATGGGTGAGACCCTGCCCGAGATCGCCCGCTCGCTGCTGTCGACGTGTCCCCGCAACGGCATTCTCGTCACGTCGGAACAGAACCCCGAGATCCTCGACGTGATGCGTGAGGTGTGCGCCTCGAAGGGTTCACGCCTGATCGTGGGCGACCCCGAGATCGTGACCGACGACGACATCGCCCGCTTCGACTACATCGCCTTCAAGGAGAACATCTGCATCGCGCTCGAGGTCGCCGAGCTGATGGGCATCCCCCGCGACGTCGCCATGGACGGGATGGTGAGGGCCGCTCCGGACCCCGGCGTGCTGCGCATGAAGGAACTGGCGATCGGCGGCAAGAAGGTCACGTGGGCGAACCTGTTCGCCGTCAACGACCGCGAATCGATGGTGGCGGCAATGGAGAAGTTGGTCCCGTACATGACCGACACCACGACCACGGTCGGGATCCTCAACAACCGAGCGGACCGTGAGCGACGAGCGATCCAGTTCGCCGACGTCGCCGCGTTCGACCTGTCGTTCCACCGGCTCGTCACGTTCGGGGCCTACGAGGCGCTGGTGACCGAACGCCTGAAGGCCAACGGCTACCCGGGTGAGCACATCTTGAACCTGGGCGACGAGAACCACCCGACACAGGACGAGATCATCCGCCGCATGATCGTGGAACAGCCGTCGGACCACGTCTTGGTGGTCGGCTTCGTCAACATCCACACCCATCAGGCCGAGGAGATGCTCGAGTACTTCGAGCACGTCGCCCAACCCTGGTCGGTCGACGTCGAGGCGATTGCCAGCCCACCGTCAGGCGACCAACCGCTCGGTTCCACCGATCCGTTCAGCGACTACCTCGACGAGGTGGTCGCCAATGCCGGACCCCGACCACCGTCGATCAGACACATCGACCACTGACGGCGGTTCCCGGCGATGCATGATTACTTGTTCACGACCGAAGTCGTTCGGTTCGCGTTCATGTTCGGCGTCGCTGTCTCGATGCTCCTCTACGAGCGTCGCCACCTCACGACCGGTTCGATCGTGGTACCCGGCTACATCGCCATGTTCTTGGCGATGCCACTGACGATCGTCGCCACGTTTGCCAATGCCATCCTGTCGTACCTGATCGTCAACCGGTTCCTCCGTCGTTGGTTCCTGCTGTACGGACGAACCAAGTTCACCGTGCTGGCGGTGATCTCGATCTTCATCCAGACGTTGATGCTCAAGTTCTCCCCGACCGGGGCGTGGCTCTGGGAACGCGACATCAAGCTGCTGGTCGGGGTGGGCTACGTCGTTCCGGCCCTGATCGCCCATGACATGGCTCGGCAGGGCTTCAAGAAGACGATCAAGTCGGTGATGTTGGCGGGGTTCATCGTCGCCACGCCGATCGCCATCGCCCTGGCGCTGCACATGCCCGGGATCAATGACCTGGCACCCCTGCGAGGTGGCGGGCGGATTGCGATCGAAGCCGGTTGGATCCCCATCTCCGTCATGCTGTCGGCTGCTGCTGGGTGGGGCGTCGCTCGCAACTGGGGCCTGCGGAGCGGCGGATTCATGGGTGCCGCGTTCGTCGCCATCCTGCTCGGCGACCCGTGGCAGATCGTCGTGCTGGCGGTGCTGGCGGTCATGACGTACGTGATCGTCACGCGCTTGCTGATGAACTCGATGATCCTGTTCGGACGCCGCAAGTTCTCGTCGATGTTGCTGGTGTCCGCCTCACTGTCGTGGGCGCTGCTGTGGATCGGCGGCGAGATCTTCGGGCTCGGCGTGTCGCAGCACATGGACATCGGCTCATTGGCACTCACGCCGCTGATGGTGCCGGGTCTGCTCGCCAACGATGCACAACGCACCACCCCCTGGCGGGTGCTCGGAGGGCTGACCCTCGCCACCGGCTTCGTGATCTCGATGACGTGGTCCCTCCAGGCCCAGATCGAACACCGCGGGCTCGACGCCGGCTGGCGCTGGCTGGCGCTGGCGACGACGGTGGCGATCTTCGGCAAGCCGGTGTACGAACGTCTCGTACGCCGGTTCCGTGTGCCGATGGCGGCGCGGGCCAAGGTCGACGCGGTCCAGGCCGGCGACGCGGCCCCGACCGGCGACCACTCGTTCGGCGTCGCCGGCTACCGCAACTGGGCGGCGATGCACCGCGAGGCGGCCGAGGCCGCCGAGCGGTGGCTGGCGGCGATGCTCGGTGAGCGCTCGTCGCTGGCGATCGCCGGACTCGACACGCCGCTCCCCACCCGGCGACCGAACGACGACACCCAATCCTCCAACACCCATGCGGGGACTGACGCCCTCGAGGCCTCCGCCGAGCGAGACGAGACAGCGACACCATCCACGCTCGATGACCGGCACGCCTCGGTCCGAAATCGCGAGGCGCAGCGTGGTCGACCGTCTGCGCCTCGCGGCGCTGAAGGCGCTCGGCGCATCGCACGGCGACGATCGATCGTCACGTGCCGAGTTCAGGGCGGCGACGATTGCCGCATCCGCAGCACTGCCGGTGCGGAACCGTTCGAACTCCACGATTCGCGGCGAGTTCGACGTCGCCTCGCACGACATCGTCGCCGCCGTCGACCGACCCGATGCACTCCCGCGTCGGCAACGCCCATCCGTCGCAGCTCACCCGGACCAGCCCGGGTTGGAGCGCCGCACCCCACGTCCGAGTGTCTTCCACCAGGACGTCACGATCTCCCAGTCCCCCCACGTGGCCACAAGGGCACACCATGCCACGTCGGGATCTGAGGGAATCCACCCCACGGAACACGAGTCGGAATCGAAGTCCGGCGCCTTCGACGTGTTCCCGGGGTGAACCCAACCGCTCGCCTCGGCGAGCAACCGGAGCGTCGGGAGACGCACCGAGTGCAGTCCAGTGATACGGCCCCGGGGTTCGAAGCCCCGGGGCCGAATCACGATCATCGGCGCCGGGCGCGAAACGGCCCCGAGGTCGAAACCCCGGGGCCGTTCACAACCGATTCGCTCGGCGACGTCAGCCGATGTTGGTGTCGCCGTCGAAGCTGCCGTGGAGGCTCGCCAGGAAGGCGGCCGGATCGTCCTCGGCATCGCTCGAGTAGTACGTCATCGGCTCGTACTCAGGAGCCTCGATACCGAACTCGCGGTACTTCATCATGCCCGTGCCGGCCGGGATCAACTTGCCGATGATGATGTTCTCCTTGAGGCCGATCAGGTGGTCGCCCTTGCCGTCGATGGCGGCTTCGGTGAGCACCCGGGTGGTCTCCTGGAACGATGCTGCCGACAGCCACGACTCGGTGGCCAGCGACGCCTTGGTGATACCCATGATCTCGGGGCGGCCCTCGGCGGGGCGCTTGCCGTCGGTGACCATCATCCGGTTCGTGTCGCGGAACCGCTTGGCGTCGACCCGCTCACCGGGCAGGAACTCGGTGTCGCCCGGCTCCTGCACGCCGACCCGGCGCGTCATCTGGCGCACGATCAGCTCGATGTGCTTGTCGTGGATCGACACGCCCTGGTCGCGGTAGACCTTCTGGACCTCGTCGACCAGGTACACCTGCGTCTCGCGGATGCCCTTGATCTCCATCAGTTCCTTGGGGTCGAACGGCCCGTCGGTGATCGGGTCACCGGCCTTGACGTCCTGACCGTCCTCGACGATCGGGCGGGCACCGAGCGGCAGCAGCACTTCGTGCTCCTCACCCTCGTCGTCGACGACGACGACCGGGATGCCCTTGCCTTCGTCCTCGCCGAGGCGCAGCACACCGGTGGCCCGGGCCAAGCGGGCCGAGCCCTTCGGGGTACGCGACTCGAACAGTTCGACGACGCGAGGCAGACCACCGGCGATGTCCTTGCCGGCCACACCACCGGTGTGGAACGTACGCATCGTGAGCTGGGTGCCCGGCTCACCGATCGACTGGGCGGCGATGACGCCCACCGCTTCGCCGAGTTCGATCGACTTGCCGGTGGCCAGCGAACGGCCATAGCACCGGGCGCACACGCCGAGTTCTGCGTCGCAGGTGAGGACCGAACGCACGCGCACCCGGTCGACCGCTGCGTCGTCTCGCAGCACGACCATCTCTTCGTCGCCGACGATCGTGTTGCGAGGCATGATCGTGCCGTCGCTGAGCGTGATGTCGTTCAACAGCGCACGCCCGAACAGCTTGGTCTCGAGGTACGAACGGCGGTTGGCCGTGTCGGCCTGGACGTTGTTGATCCAGATGCCGAGCGTGGTGCCGCAGTCCTCTTCACGGACGATCAGTTCCTGGGCGACGTCGACGAGACGGCGCGTCAGGTAACCCGAGTCAGCAGTACGCAGCGCCGTGTCGACCAGACCCTTGCGGGCACCGGGCGTGGCGATGAAGTACTCGAGCGTCTCGAGACCCTCACGGAAGTTGGACTTGATCGGACGCGGGATCATGTCACCGCGTGGGTTGGCCACGAGGCCGCGCATGCCGGCGATCTGACGCATCTGCGTCATGTTCCCGCGTGCACCCGAGCCGACCATCATGTCGATCGGGTTGAACCGCTGGGCCTTGAACTCGGCCTCCATCGCGGCCTGGACCTCGGCGGTGGCGTCGGTCCAGATGCGCACTTCCTGCTGACGGCGCTCACCGTCGGTGATGATGCCGCGGCGGAACTGGTTCTCGACCTTCTCGGCCTGAGCCTCGTAGCCGTCCAACAGCCCACGCTTGGCCTTCGGTGTGCGCACGTCGTCGATCGACACGGTCAAACCCGACTGCGACGCGTAGCGATAGCAGAGGTTCTTGATCCGGTCGAGCGAGGCAGCCACCTCGGCGGTCGGGTAGTTGTCGGAGAGGCGCTCCACGATCACGCCCATCTCACGCTTCTTGATCGTGGCCTGGACGTAGCCGAACTGATCGGCATAGTCCGACGGCAAGGCCTCCTGGAACAGGGCCCGGCCGAGCGTGGTCTCGTGCGCCGCGGTGTGCGGCGGGCGCAACCGGATCGTGGCGTGCAGTTCGAGCCCGCCCTCGTCGTACGCCTGGATCGCTTCCCACAGGTGGCGGAAGGCACGGCCTTCACCCTTGGCACCGTCGACCTGCTCGGTGAGGTAGTACCCACCGATGATCAGGTCCTGGCTGGGGGTGACGATCGGGCGACCCGATGCCGGCGACAAGATGTTGTTGGCCGACAACATGAGGACCCGCGCTTCGGCCTGGGCCTCGGCGCTGAGCGGCACGTGGATGGCCATCTGGTCGCCGTCGAAGTCGGCGTTGAAGGCGGTGCAGACCAGCGGATGGATCTGGAGCGCCTTGCCCTCGACCAGCACCGGCTCGAAGGCCTGGATGCCCAGGCGGTGCAGCGTCGGCGCACGGTTCAGCAGAACCGGGTGCTCCTTGATCACGTCGTCGAGCACGTCCCACACCTGCGGGCGGCGACGCTCGACCATGCGCTTGGCCGTCTTGATGTTCTGTGCCAGTTCGAGGTCCACCAGACGCTTCATGACGAACGGCTTGAACAGTTCGAGCGCCATCAACTTCGGCAGACCGCACTGGTGCAGCTTGAGCGTGGGGCCGGCCACGATGACGGAACGACCCGAGTAGTCGACGCGCTTGCCGAGCAGGTTCTGACGGAAGCGGCCCTGCTTGCCCTTGAGCATGTCGGACAGCGACTTCAACGGACGGTTGCCCGGACCGGTGACCGGACGGCCACGACGGCCGTTGTCGAACAACGCGTCGACGGCCTCCTGGAGCATGCGCTTTTCGTTGTTCACGATGATCTCGGGCGCACCGAGATCGAGCAGACGCTTCAGGCGGTTGTTGCGGTTGATGACGCGGCGGTACAGGTCGTTGAGGTCGGAGGTGGCAAAGCGGCCACCGTCGAGCTGCACCATCGGGCGCAGTTCCGGCGGGATGACCGGCACGACGTCGAGGATCATGGCCTTCGGATCGTTGATCCGACGGCCCGTCGACGCGTCGCGACGGTTGAACGAGGCGACGATCTTGAGGCGCTTGATGGCCTTCTGGCGGCGCTGGGCCGAGAGCGGCTTGCGCGTCGACTCCGGCCCGGGCTCGATCGCCTCGCGGAGCTTGATCTCCTCCGAGTCGAAGTCGATCCGGTCGATCAGCTGCTTGATCGCGTCGGCGCCGGTGCCACCTTCGAAGTAGTCGCCGTACTTGTCGCGCAGCTCACGCCACAACATCTCGTCGTCGATGATCTTGCGCGAGTGGAGCGACTTGAACTCGTCCCACGCACGCTCGATCAGCTCGAGTTCGATCGCGTACCGCTCGCGGAGCGAGTCCATCTCCTTGTCGGCATCGCGCTTCATCTTCTTCGTGTCGAGGCCCTCCGACTCGGCGGCCACGGCCTCGGCCTCGAGCTCCTTGAAACGGCGGTCGATCGCCAGTTCGAGTTCCTTGCGGATCTCGTCGCGCTCGGCGAGGTACTCCGCCTCGAGGCTCTGGAGATCCTCGTGGCGCTTTGCCTCGTCGACCCAGGTGACCAGGTTGGCGGCGAAGTAGATGACCTTCTCGAGCTGCTTGGCCTTGAGCTCTTCCTTCGGCTCGATGCCGGCCAGCAGGTATGCCAGCCAGGAACGCGTGCCGCGCAAGTACCAGATGTGGACCACGGGAGCCGCCAGCTCGATGTGGCCCATGCGGTCACGGCGCACCTTCGAGCGCGTGACTTCGACGCCACAGCGCTCGCAGATGATGCCCTTGAAGCGCACCCGCTTGTACTTGCCGCAGTAGCACTCCCAGTCGCGAGTCGGTCCGAAGATCTTCTCGCAGAACAGGCCGTCCTTCTCAGGACGCAGCGTGCGGTAGTTGATGGTTTCCGGCTTCTTGACCTCGCCGTGCGACCATTCGCGGATGTGATCCGCGGTGGCCAGGCCGATCTTCAGCTGGTCGAACATATTGACGTCGAGCATTGCTTTCTCCGTGCTTCTTCGTTCTCAGTCGTGCTTGCTCGTACTGCTCAGCGGCTCGCCCGCTGACGGTCGTCGTCGTCGGAGCCACGCTCCGGACGGGAGATATCGATCCCGAGTTCTTCCGCAGCGCGGAAGACCTCGTCGTCGAGGTCGCGCATCTCGATCTGGCGGCCGTCGTCGGCCAACACCTCGACGTTGATGCACAGCGCCTGCATTTCCTTCATGAGCACCTTGAAGCTCTCGGGAACGCCGGGCTCGGGGATGTTGTCGCCCTTCACGATCGCTTCGTAGACCTTGACGCGGCCGAGCACGTCGTCGGACTTGATCGTCAGCAGTTCCTGCAGGCAGTAGGCCGAGCCGTATGCCTCGAGCGCCCACACTTCCATCTCACCGAAGCGCTGGCCGCCGAACTGGGCCTTACCGCCGAGCGGCTGCTGGGTGATCATCGAGTACGGGCCAGTCGAACGGGCGTGGATCTTGTCGTCGACCAGGTGCGCCAGCTTGAGGATGTACATGTACCCGGTGGTGATCGGGTTGTCGTACGCCTCGCCGGTGCGGCCGTTGTACAGCGTCTGCTTGCCATTGGTGCCGATCAACCGCACACCGCCGGCGCCCTCGAGGTTCAGGTTCTCGAAGATCTGCTGGATCGTCGGGTGCTTGCCCGACTTCTCGACTTCGTCCCAGTTGGCGCCGTCGAACACCGGGGTGGCGATGAACGTCGACGGCGTCGTGGTCGGGCGGGTCTTCTTCTCGGTGCCGGAGATCGGCGCATCGCCGACCACGTTGCCCGATTTCGGATCCGTCCAACCCCAGCGGGCGCAGTACCCGAGGTGGGCCTCGAGCACCTGGCCGACGTTCATGCGGCTGGGCACGCCGAGCGGGTTCAAGATGATGTCGACCGGGGTGCCGTCGGCGGTGTACGGCATGTCCTCGATCGGGAGAATCTTGGAGATCACGCCCTTGTTGCCGTGACGACCGGCGAGCTTGTCGCCGACGGAGATCTTGCGCTTCTGTGCCACGTAGACACGAACCAGCTGGTTCACGCCCGGCGGCAGCTCGTCACCCGCTTCACGGTTGAAGACCTTGACGTCGATGACCTTGCCGGACTCGCCGTGCGGCACCTTGAGGCTGGTGTCGCGGACCTCGCGGGCCTTCTCACCGAAGATTGCCCGCAACAGGCGCTCCTCGGGGGTCAACTCGGTCTCGCCCTTCGGCGTCACCTTGCCGACCAGCACGTCACCGGGGCCGACTTCGGCGCCGACCCGGATGATGCCGCGATCGTCGAGGTCGGCGAGGATGTCGTCGCTCAGGTTCGGGATGTCACGGCTGATCTCTTCCGGGCCGAGCTTGGTGTCACGGGCATCGACCTCGTGTTCATGGATGTGGATCGACGTGAGCACGTCGTCCTTCACGAGACGCTCGGACAGGATGATCGCGTCCTCGAAGTTGTAGCCCTCCCACGGCACGAAGGCCACGAGCAGGTTCTTGCCGAGTGCGAGTTCGCCCATGTCGGTCGACGGACCGTCGGCGATGATCGTGCCCTTGCGGACGATGTCACCCTCGACCACCTTCGGACGCTGGTTGATGCAGGTGTCCTGGTTCGAGCGACGGAACTTGGCCAGCTTGTAGGTGCGCTTGCCGGCGGTCTTGTACTGGACCGTGATGGTGGCACCGGTGACCTCGATCACCTCGCCGTCGTCGATCGCCTGGATCAGATCCGCCGCGTCGCGGGCAGCGCGATCCTCGATGCCGGTCCCGATGTACGGCGCCTCTGCACGCAGCAACGGCACGGCCTGACGCTGCATGTTGGCACCCATCAGGGCGCGGTTGGCGTCGTCGTGCTCGAGGAACGGGATCAGCGCCGTGGCGACCGACACGATCTGCTTGGGCGACACGTCCATGTAGTCGACCTCGGTCGGCGGCACGAACCCGATGTCGGTGGTAGCGCCGAAGAAGCTCTCCTGCTCCAACATCTTGCGCAGGTCGTCGAGGCTGGCCGACTGCGGCGAGCGACGCACAAGCACGCGGGCATCTTTGAAGGTGCCGTCGGCGTTGAGCGGTGTGTTGGCCTGGGCGACGACGTAGTTCTCTTCCTCGTCGGCGGCCATGTACACGATCTCGCCGGTGACCTTGCCGTTCTCGATCTTGCGGTACGGCGACTCGATGAAGCCGAACTCGTTGACGCGAGCGAACGTGGACAGACCACCGATCAGACCGATGTTCGGGCCTTCCGGCGTCTCGATCGGGCACATCCGGCCATAGTGCGAGAAGTGCACGTCGCGCACTTCGAAGCCGGCGCGCTCACGGCTCAGACCGCCCGGTCCGAGCGCCGACAAGCGGCGCCGGTGGGTGAGACCCGAGAGCGGGTTGACCTGGTCCATGAACTGCGACAGCTGCGACGTCCCGAAGAACTCCTTGATGGCGGCCACGACGGGACGGATGTTGATCAGCGTCTGCGGCGTGATCGCCTCGACGTCCTGGGTGGTCATGCGCTCACGCACGACGCGCTCCATACGCGACAGACCGATCCGGACCTGGTTCTGGATCAGCTCGCCCACGCTGCGGATGCGGCGATTGGCGAAGTGGTCCTGATCGTCGAGGCGGTAACCCGGCTCCTGCTTGACGAGGTTCAGCATGTACGTGATCGACGCCAGCACCTCGATCCGGCTCAGCACGTGCTGGCCTTCCTCGGGCAGATCGACGAGCGGCTCACCGATCGCGTTGACGGCGCCGGCCAGACCGAACTGCTCGATGACCTTGGCGACCTCGGTGCCGAGCTTGCGGGTCAGCTTGTAGCGGCCCACCCGCGACAGGTCGTAGCGACGGCTCTCGAAGAACGCGTTGCGGAAGTAGGCGCGGGCCGACTCGACGGTCGGCGGTTCGCCCGGCCGAGCGCGCTTGTAGATCTCGACCAGCGCCTCGTCCTGGGTCGGGGCGATGTCGCGCTCTTTGTCCCACTGGCCTTCGAGGAAGTCGAAGTGGCTGACGAAGCGCTCCTGGAATCCGGGTGCGTTCTCCTCGTCGAAGCCCAATGCCCGCAGCATCGTGAAGATGCCCAGACGACGCTTGCGGGCCACGCGGGTACCGCAGGTGACGTCCTTGCCGGGGCGCTGCTCGACGTCGAACTCCATCCACTCACCGCGGTACGGGTGGATCGTGCCCTTGACCAGCTGGTGCTTGGTCAGGTTGCGGAGGCGGTACCGCTCGCCCGGCTCGAAGATCACGCCGGGGCTGCGCACGAGCTGCGACACGACGACGCGCTCGGTGCCGTTGATGATGAACGTGCCCTTGTCGGTCATGGCCGGCAGGTCGCCCATGAAGACGGTCTGCTCCTTGATCTCACCGGTGTTGCGGTTCATGAACCGGGCGCGCACGAAGATCGGCGCGCTGTAGGTCATGTCCTTTTCCTTGCACTCCTCGACCGTGAACTTGGGCGGCGGGCGCAAGTCCTCGTCGAACGGGTCGAACTCGAGTTCGAGCTGGAGCGCCTCGGAGAAGTCCTTGATCGGGCTGATGTCGCGGAATGTCTGCGCCAGCCCTTCTTCGAGGAACCACTGGAAGCTCTCGCGCTGGACCGCGATCAGGTCCGGGAGTTCAAGCGGTTCGTCCAAATTTGCGAACGAATACCGCTCACGGGAGGTCGAGCGAGTAGCCACGGATTCACCTCGAATGCGTTGGGGGCTGGATGGGGAGCCAAAGGTCGGCACGCAGGGCGACGGGGCGCGTCAAAACCCGAGCAAGAACAGCAAGGGGGACACGGCGGCGCACGGCAACCAGCGATCCTATCCTGATCGTGACAGGATCGTCAACCGTCGATTCGACAGGTGCGCTGCATCGAACACCAGGGCCTCCCGGCCTGGCGCTGAATTGGGGCACACCGTAAGGAAACCGAGCGGCGATGTCAAGCATTCGAGCCCAGACGCGTGAAGACCCCGGGTCGCCCCGGGGTCTTCACGACGTGTCAGAGCGGCTGCGCCGCCCGGCTCACTTGAGTTCGACGCTGGCGCCGGCGTCTTCGAGCTTGGCCTTGGCGGCCTCGGCTGCGGCCTTGTCGGCCTTCTCGATGACGGGCTTGGGGGCGCCGTCGACGAGGTCCTTGGCTTCTTTCAGGCCCAGGCTGGTGAGCTCTCGCACGACCTTGATGACCTGGATCTTCTGGGCGCCTGCACCGGTGAGGATGACGTCGAACTCGTCCTTTTCCTCTTCGGCCGGGGCAGCAGCAGCGCCGCCACCGGCGACGGCCACGGCGACCGGCGCTGCGGCAGTCACGTCGAAGCGCTCTTCGAAGGCGTCGAGGAGCTCCTTGAGCTCGAGGACGGTCATGCTGGAAATGGCATCGAGGATTTCTTCCTTGGTGGCCATGGTGATTGTCTCCGTTTCGGGTGTCGACGGGCTCTTCGCCCGCCGGTTCAGTTCTTGGGAATTACGAAATGTTGTGGACGAAGCAGGCCGCGCGACCGGTGGGTCACGCCTCTTGCTTCTCGATCAGGGCCTGGAGGCCATAGGCAAACTTGCGCGGCAACGCCGAGAGCAGACCAGCCGTCTTGACCAGCGGGGCCTGGAAGGCTCCGGCGATCTGGGCCAGCAACTCCTCGCGCGACGGCAGGTCGGCGAGAGCGTTGACGTCGTCGGCCGACAGGGCAATGCCGCCCAGCGTGCCGCCCTTGATGACCAGCTGCGGCATCGTCTTGGACTGATCGCGCAGCGCCTTTGCGGCGCCGGCGATGTCGCCCGTGACGAACGTCAGCGCCGTCGGACCGACGAGAATCTCGTCGAGCCCGTCGATGCCGGCATCAGCCACTGCAATCTTGGCCAGCGTGTTCTTGTAGACCACCAGCTCGGCGCCGCCCGGACGCAGGGCGTTGCGAACGCCTGCGATCTGCTTGACACTGAGCCCGCGGTACTCCGTCACGAAGACCGCCTGCGAGGCGGCCAGCTTGGCGGCGATTTCGGCCACCGTCGCCACCTTTGCGGGGCGAGCGGTACGACCCGACTCCATCACGTTGTCTGTTGCGGTTTCACTCATGTAGTGCACACCTCCTTTCGCTTCAACTCGTGGCTCGCTGGGAGCGAACACCACGAGGAGCGGAACGAACCGTTCTTCGGAGCGCATGCACCTCGGCTGGCGGGCAAACCCATTCTCCGCACCCCGAGGGGATTGGACCAGCTGTCTTTGGCGAGCAGACCAATATGTGAGATCGGAACCCTACCGGCGTTCAGGTTGTGTCAGACACAACCTGAACGCTCTCGGTTGGTCAGTCGATTTCGGGCTTCAGACGGTTGATGTCGACGCGGACGCCGGGCCCCATCGTCGAGCTGACCGTGATCTTCTTGATGTAGCGACCCTTGGCAGCGGCCGGCTTGGCACGCTGGATCTCGTCCAGCACCGCACGGAAGTTGAGGTCGAGCTTCTCCTGCTCGAAGCTGACCCTGCCGAGCTGCACGTGCACGTTGCCGTAGCGGTCGGTGCGGTACTCGACCTTGCCGCCCTTGAACTCGGTCACGGCGCGACCGACATCGGTCGTCACGGTGCCGGTCTTCGGGTTGGGCATCAAGCCACGCGGACCGAGCGTGCGGCCGAGTCGACCGACCAACGGCATCATGTCGGGCGTGGCGATGGTCATGTCGAAGTCCATCTTGCCGGCCTCGATCTGAGCGGCCAGGTCGTCGGCGCCGACGATGTCGGCGCCTGCTGCGCGCGCCTCGTCAGCGGCGGTGCCGGTTGCGAACACGGCCACCCGGATGTCCTTGCCGGTACCCGACGGCAGCGCCACGGTGCCGCGCACCATCTGATCCGCCTTGCGGGGATCGACGCCGAGCCGGAAGGCGATGTCGACGTTCTCGTCGAACTTGGCCTTGGCGTTGCCCTTGACGATCGTGATCGCTTCGACGGGTGAGTAGAACTTGTCACGGTCGTACTGCTTCAGCGCGTCTGTGTACTTCTTGCCTGACATTGGATGTCTCCCTCGTTGGTTGAGCTCCCCAGGCGAGGTCGTCCCGGGCCGAGCTGATGATGAGATCTGGAATGAACGGTGTGCCGACGGCGTCAGCCGACGGCGATGCCCATGCTGCGGGCGGTGCCACGAACCTGCTGCTTGGCAGCCTCGAGATCGTTGGCGTTGAGGTCGGGCATCTTGATCTTGGCGATGTCTTCCACATCAGCTTCGGAGATCTTGGCCACGGTGCCCTTGCCCGGCGTGCTCGAGGCCTTGGCGATCCCGGCCTTCTCGCGGATCAACACCGGCGTGGGCGGGGTCTTGAGCACGAACGTGAACGTGCGATCTTCGAACACGGTGATCTCGACCGGGATCACGGTGCCGACCTGCGCTTCGGTGGCAGCGTTGTACGCCTTCACGAAGTCCATGATGGCGATGCCGTGCGGACCCAGCGCGGTACCGACCGGCGGGGCCGGGGTGGCCTTGCCGGCCGGAATCTGGATCTTGACGATCGCAGCTACTCGCTTCTTTGCCATGTCAATTCGCTCGCTTCGCTCGCTGGGACCGGCAGGGCGCCGACCTCAGTCTTGTTCGGTTCTTGCTGGGACCGGCAGGGCGCCGACCTCAGTCTTGTTCGGTTCTTGCTGGGACCGGCAGGGCGCCGACCTCAGTCTTGTTCGGTTCTTGCTGGGACCGGCAGGGCGCCGACCTCAGTCTTGTTCGGTTCTTGCTGGGACCGGCAGGGCGCCGACTTCAGTCTTGTTCGGTTCTTGCTGGGGCCGGCAGGGCGCCGACTTCAGTCTTGTTCGGTTCTTGCTGGGGCCGGCAGGGCGCCGACTCCTTAGTTCTCGCGTTCGTCGTGACTGCCAAGCTCAGAGCTTGGAGACCTGACTGAAATCCATCTCGACCAACGTCTCACGGCCGAAGATGTTGACGAGCACCTTCAGCTTCATGTGATCGGCGTTGATCTCGGCGATCGTGCCCAGGAAGTCGGCGAACGGGCCTTCCTTGACCCGCACGCTCTCGCCTTCCTCGAAGTCGAGCTTCGGCTTGGCACGGGCGGCGGCCTCGGCCTCACCCTTGCCCTGCACCGACAAGAAGTTGCGCACGTCCCGACGGCCGAGCGGCGTGGGCTTCTGGCCACGATCGCTCTGGCCCACGAACCCGGTCACACCAGGCGTGTTGCGGATGCAGTACCACGACTGATCGCTCATGTGACAACGCACCAGGATGTACCCGGGGAACACCTTGCGCTGCACGTTCTGCTTCTTGCCGTTCTTGAACTCGACGACTTCTTCCATGGGGATCACGACCTCGAAGATCTGATCTTCCATGTTCATCGACTGGATCCGGGCGTGCAGGTTGGCCGTGACCTTCTTCTCGTACCCGGACTGGGTGTGCACGACATACCACGAACCCGGACGCGTCCACGGATCGTCGTCGTCGCCGGCGTTCTCCTCAACCGGAGCTCCCAGCACATCGGCCTCGGCCACGACCTCGATGTCGCCCTCATCCGTGTCATCGGCACCAGCGTCAGCGGGCTCGTTCGATTCGGGCTCGTTCGATTCGGGCTCGTTCGATTCGGTGTCGTCACCCGATTCGACGATGGTGTCAAACGATTCGACGACGGCGTCGTCGGTGTCGGACTGTTCGAAGCTGTCGTCGTCGATCATGTGTAGAACCATTCGGCAAGGTGGGCCATCCCGAAGTCGATCAGGCCCACGTACACCATGTAGATCACGACACACACGGTCACGATGATCGAGTAGCGGATGACCTCGGCCCGATGCGGCCAGGCGACCTTGCGCATCTCGTCGCGAACCTCGCGAAGATACTGCGCAGGGCCGACCCGCTCGCGGGGAGCTTGGCGGACGGCACGCGTCGGCGCGCCCTTCTCATCGAGCGCACCTTGGCGCTTGAGCATCCGCTTCTGCTCGCGGTTGAGGTCATCCATCGACATCGTGTGTGCTGTGTCTTCTCTGGTGAGTTTCGTACTGGAACGTCTGAGCAGGGCAGGAGGGACTCGAACCCCCGACCGTCGGTTTTGGAGACCGATGCTCTACCAACTGAGCTACTGCCCTCTGAAGGGAGGTGCCAATGTACCAGCACCTCCGCCGAGGGCACCCCGGCGTACCGTCAGCGGGTCTCCTTGTGGACCGTGTGCCGACGGTCGTTGTTGCAGAACTTCTTCATCTCCAACCGCTCACGATCGTTGATCTTCGACTTCATCGTGATGTAGTTGCGATGTTTGCACTCGGTGCACTCGAGGGTGATCTTCACCCGCTTGTCACTCTTTGCCATGACAATTCGCTCGCTTCGCTCGCTGGGGCCGGCAGGGCGCCGACCTCAGTCTTCGTGGATTGCTGGGGCCGGCAGGGCGCCGACCTCAGTCTTCGTGGATTGCTGGGGCCGGCAGGGCGCCGACCTCAGTCTTCGTGGATTGCTGGGGCCGGCAGGGCGCCGACCTCAGTCTTCGTGGATTGCTGGGGCCGGCAGGGCGCCGACCTCAGTCTTCGTGGATTGCTGGGGCCGGCAGGGCGCCGACCTCAGTCTTCGTGGATTGCTGGGGCCGGCAGGGCGCCGACCTCAGTCTTCGTGGATTGCTGGGGCCGGCAGGGCGCCGACCTCAGTGAACTTCGGATTGCACTCCGTTCGATGCGGGTCCAGGGCAGCAAGGCCACCCCGGACCCGATCGATCGACTGTTACTTGAGGATCTTGGTGACGCGGCCGGCGCCCACGGTACGACCACCCTCACGAATCGCGAACCGCAAACCCTCATCCATCGCGATCGGCTTACCCAACTCCACCGTAATCGTCACATTGTCACCAGGCATCACCATCTCGGTACCCGACGGCAACTCAATCGTCCCCGTCACATCAGTCGTACGGAAAAAGAACTGCGGACGATAGTTATTGAAGAACGGCTTATGACGACCACCCTCCTCCTTCGTCAACACATACACCTGACCCTCAAAATTCGTATGCGGCGTAATACTCCCCGGCTTACACAACACCTGACCACGCTCAACATCATCCTTACCCGTCCCACGCAACAACGCACCAACGTTGTCACCAGCCTGACCCTCATCCAACAACTTCCGGAACATCTCCACACCCGTACACGTCGTCTTCTGCGTATTCCGCAAACCAACAATCTCAATCTCATCACCCGTATGCAAACGACCCTGCTCAATCTTGCCGGTCACCACCGTCCCACGACCCGTAATCGTGAACACATCCTCGATCGGCATCAAGAACGGCTTGTCCAACTCACGCTCAGGCAACGGAATGTAACTATCAGCAGCAGCCATCAACTCCATGATCTTGGCCTGCCACTCAGCATCACCCTCCAACGCCTTCAACGCCGACACCGCCACCACAGGAGCGCCATCACCATCAAACTCGTACTCCGTCAACAACTCACGAATCTCGAGCTCCACCAACTCCAACAACTCCGCATCATCAACCATGTCAGCCTTGTTCAACGCCACGATGATCGACGGCACACCCACCTGACGAGCCAACAACACATGCTCACGCGTCTGCGGCATCGGACCATCAGTCGCAGCAACCACCAAAATCGCACCATCAACCTGCGCCGCACCAGTGATCATATTCTTGATGTAGTCAGCATGACCCGGCATGTCCACATGCGCATAGTGACGATTCTCCGTCGAATACTCAATATGAGCAATCGAAATCGTAATACCACGCGCCTTCTCCTCCGGCGCCTTGTCAATATTGTCAAACGACGTGAACTCAGCAAGCCCACGATCCGCCAACGTCCGCGAAATCGCAGCCGTCAACGTCGTCTTCCCATGGTCAATATGACCCATCGTCCCAATATTGACATGCGGCTTCGTACGCTCGAACTTTGCCTTGCTCATGATTGTGGTTCCCTTGTGCTCCAGGATTCTTGTGGGATCTTGCGGTGATTCGTAGCGCCGATCGGGGTCGAACCGATGACCTTCCGATTATGAGCCGGATGCTCTGACCAACTGAGCTACGGCGCCTGGCCTGCCCACCGGACGGCCACGGCGAACCGTGCCCGACCGGCTGGTCGAGCCCTCTGTGGGAATCGAACCCACGACACCAGCCTTACCATGGCTGTGCTCTACCGACTGAGCTAAGAGGGCGTTCTGGTGCGCGGCAGAGCCACGAACAGGCGTGCCAGTGTATCGGCGCCACGACGGTTCACACCGTGTGCGCGGCCCAGATCGCGTCGCAACCGAGCGCTTGGCGCGAATACCCGATCGCTAGCCTTTCAGCGTGCCCAGCGGCCCTGAACCAACGATCGTGCTCCGTGCCGCCACCGTGGCTGATGCCGCTGCGATCCTCGAGATCTACAACCGCGAGGTGACCGAGACCACCGCCACGTTCGACATCGTGCCGCGCACGCTGGAGCAGCAGCAGGCGTGGATCTCCGAGCGGACCGGCGCCTTCGCAGCGATCGTCGCCGTCGAGGTCCAGTCGCGCAAGGTCGTCGGCTTCGCCAGCCTGTCGACCTACAAAGAGCGCGCCGCTTACCGCACCACGGTCGAGAACTCGATCTACGTGCACCGTCAGTACGGCGGCCGCGGGATCGGCACCCTGCTGCTCACGCATCTGATCGACGTCGCCCGCGACTCGGGGTTTCACGCCGTGATCGCCCGGATCGAGGCGGGTGGCGTGGCGTCGCGCGCGCTCCACGCCCGATGCGGATTCGAGCTGGTAGGGATCGAACGTGAGGTCGGGCGCAAGTTCAACAAGTGGCTCAGCGTCGCCGTGATGCAACGCATGCTCTGACCCGTACCGAAAACGACGCACGCCGCCCCGGCGAGCGGGGCGGCGTGTTCGGAATCGGGTGGGCCGAGAAGGATTTGAACCTCCGTAGGCGTAAGCCGGCAGGTTTACAGCCTGCTCCCTTTGGCCACTCGGGCATCGACCCTCGATTGACGAACCGAGATGTTAGCGCCAGCATGCCTGATCGCGGCAGGCGATGGCGCCCCGAACGCAAGGTCGAGCGCGCAAGGTCGAGCGCCGCGGGCGGGTCGAGCGTTAGATTCGGGGGATGCCCAGCTTCGATGTCGTTTCCGAAGTCGACCGCCAGGAAGTGCGCAACGCCGTGGATCAAGCCCAGCGTGAGATCGCCAACCGGTTCGACTTCAAGAACACCGAGTCCTCGATCGAGCAGAACGAACTGTCGTTCACGCTGCGGTCGGTCTCGGAGGATCGCCTGACGGCATTGCGAGTGGTGCTCGAAGAGAAGCTGGTCAAGCGCGGCGTGTCACTCAAGGGGTTGGACTACGGCAAGGTCGAGGAAGCCACCCAGAACACCGTCCGCCAGGTCGCCACACTGGCGGTCGGCATCTCGGCCGACAAGGCGCGTGAGGTCAACAAGCTGATCAAGAGCGACGGTCCGAAGGGCGTGTCGAGCCAGACACAGGGCGAATCGGTGCGCGTGACCGGCAAGAAGCGCGACGACCTCCAAGCGGTGATGGCGCTGCTGAAGAGCGCCGACCTGGAGATCCCGCTGCAGTTCAACAACTTCCGCGACTGACGGGCGCGACCGACGGGCGTCAGGCTTGCAGCCGGCTCAGCTGGCGGTTCACCAGCGCCGCCACCGGATTCCCGACCGAAGTGACGCTGTTGGCCGCTCCGGGGTCGCAGCTGACCAGTTGTACCCGGGTGGGGGTCGACAGCACTGCCGTTGCCTGGGCGGCAGCCCCGGCCGCTGATGCCCAGCCGGTGAGCGCCGTGAGGACGAAGTTGGCGTCGTCCTCTGATCCGGTCTGGAACACGCCGACCGCACACGTCACACCACTGCGATCGATCGGGCGGTACGAGTCGGCCAGCACCGCTCGCGTCAGGCGATCGACGGTCGAAGGAGGCAGGAAGATGCCCCAGACCATCGACCAGTCATCGGTGCCCAGCGACACCGCGTCGGCCAGCGCCCGCTCACCGACCTGGAGCACGCCACTCGTCGTGGCACTCGGCTGATCGTCGAGTGCGTCGCCGAGTGTGGATGGCAACTCGGTCACGAAATCGACCTCGGTGGGAATCGAACCGGCCGCCACCAGCAGCGGCTCACCGAACGATTGCGTGGCCTGCAACTCGTAGGCAATCGGGAGTGGCAGCCCCGACAGGTCGGGTGTCACGACGGCTCCGGCGTCCTCCTCCAGACGATCCGCAAGATAGTGGAAGACCGCCGCACGGGCGATCTGGGACGGCGACGACACCCCGGTGAAGCCAACGTGCTCGTCCACCACGGCAGCGGGTGAATCGACGTCGAACTGCGCCGCGTAGGCCGCCTCGAGGGCGGCCCGCAGATCGGGGCGGGCGGCGACGGGGTCGGCATCGGCATCGAGGTACACACGGTCGGCGTCGGCGTCGTACACGGCGAGTCGTGTGGAGGCCAACACCGGAGCGATCGAGTTGGGAGTCGGGTCGCCCGACGTCAACCCGAGTGCCCGCCATTGAGGAACCTGGTTGACCCACGCCGGGTCGATGATCAACCCGCTGGCGGTGAGCGCGTAGGCATCCGCCGGCTGGCGTACGAGTGCGACCGTGTGCTCGAACTCGGCGCCGTGCGCTTGCTCGATCTCGTCGACGATCGGCGTCAGGGCCGAGTCCCACGACACGGGGAAGAGATAGTCCCGCCCGAACATCAGCGCAGCGGCGATCAGGCCACCGACCACCAGGAAGGCCAACAGGGTGCGACTGACGAGTTTGCCGGATCGCTGGTTGCGGCTGGCTCGCAGCTGGGCCGAACGCAGTGCGTGCAGATCCGGCGTGGACGGTGCTGAGTCGATCGGGGCTGCGATCGCCGGCGCCACGACGGCAGCGGGTGGGAGCGTGGGAAGGCGTGGACCGTCGGGAAGCGTCGGCATGACGGGCGCCGCCGCCGTGGGCTGCGTCGTCGACGCCGCGACGGCGGGTTCGGCGCCCTCGCTCGGGGTCGGCGCCACGCTGGGCCGGGCATTCGGCAGCACCGGCGCCGCACCCGATTCGAACACCGACGGACGCGTGCTCGGCGGCGTGCGCCGGACCGGTGGCGGTGTCGCCGGCTGGACCGACGGCTGGGCAGTGGGCGGGGGCGCGGACGGGCGCGGATCCGAGACGGGGATCGCCGGGCTCGACCCGGCCGATCGACGCGGGAGCGCTTCGTCGGGCGCCGCGACCCGTGCCACCGGCACCTCGGCTGGCGGGGGACTCGATCGTTGTGGGAGCGGGGCCGGATCGGATGTCACCGGGCGTTGCGGCAGCGCAGTGTCGGTCACGGCGGCGTCTGATGCGGATTGCGATCGGCCGCGGACCGGGAGTGCTCCCGGCTCGGCCACCTGCGGTTCGACGCCGGGGGCCTCCGGAGCGGTCGTGACCACCCGCTCGGGGGTCTCGGGCGAGGCGGACGTGTCGGGCGGTTCCTCGCTCCCAGGGCTGGACGGGTCGCCCAGTCGCGACAGGGCACCGCCCAGATCGAACTGGAAGCTCGAACGATCGACGACGGCGCCACCATGTCCCGCAGCGCCGCTTCCGGTACCACCTGACCCACCACCACTGTCCGTGACCGGATGCCAATCAAGTCGGGGGCGGCCGCCAGGTCCGTCGCTCATACCAGGGTTATCGGCAGCATCGGGCTCGCTCTTGAGCGAATCCAGAACGTCACCGGCGGGTTCCGGCGTCGTCTCCGCCGGCACCGCGCCAGCGGCTTCGGCGGGTTCGGACGTGACGTCGGGTGCGTCGTCGGGTTCAGTCATCCGCACCACCGGACGATGCACGCCGCTGGAGTTCGTTCACGACGTTGGCATCGGCGAGCGTGGTGGTGTCGCCCAGGTTGCGCCCCTCGGCCACATCGCGCAGCAGGCGCCGCATGATCTTGCCCGACCGCGTCTTGGGCAGGTCGGGCGTGATGAAGATCGACTTGGGCTTGGCGATCGCTCCGATCTCGGAAGCGACGTGGTTGCGGAGTTCGTCGATCGTGGCGTTCATCCCGCCCCGAAGGATCACGTAGGCGAAGATCGCCTGACCCGTGGTGGGGTCCTTGGCACCCACCACCGCTGCTTCGGCGACGGCCGGGTGCGACACCAAGGCCGATTCGACCTCGGTGGTCGAGATCCGGTGACCCGACACGTTCATCACGTCGTCGACGCGGCCCAAGAGCCAGAGGTAACCGTCGTCGTCGAGCTTGGCGCCGTCACCGGCGAAGTAGCGACCCTCGAACCGCGACCAGTACGTGTCGACGTAGCGCTGCGGATCGCCCCAGATGCCGCGCAGCATGCCGGGCCACGGTCGCGTGAGCGTGAGGTAGCCACCGCCGACTTCGACGTGGCGCGCCTCGTCGTCGACCAGTTCGGCGCTCACGCCGGGCAGTGGGAACGTCGCCGAACCGGGTTTGGTCGTGGTGGCACCGGGCAACGGGCTGATCATGATCCCACCGGTCTCGGTCTGCCACCAGGTGTCGACGATCGGGCACCGCTCGCCGCCGATGTGCTCGTGGTACCACATCCACGCTTCCGGGTTGATCGGTTCGCCGACCGTGCCGAGCAGCTTGAGCGAGGAGAGGTCGTGCTTGGCCGGCTCCTCGGCACCCCACTTCATGAAGGTCCGGATCGCCGTCGGGGCGGTGTAGAACTTGGTCACGCCGTATTTGGCGATGATCTCCCAGAAGCGGTCGTTGCCCGGGAAGTTAGGCACGCCTTCGTACATGACCTGGGTGGCGCCGTTGGAGAGCGGGCCGTACACGATGTAGCTGTGGCCGGTGATCCAGCCGACGTCGGCCGTGCACCAGTAGACGTCGGTCTCGGGGTGCAGGTCGAACACGTACTTGTGGGTGTAGGTGACGTGGGTGAGATAGCCACCCATCGTGTGCATGATGCCCTTCGGCTTGCCGGTCGTGCCCGAGGTGTAGAGCAGGAACAGCAGGTCCTCGGAGTCCATCGGCTGTGCCGGGCAGTCGGGCGACGCCTCGGCGATCAGGTCGTGGTACCAGTGGTCGCGGCCCTCGACCATGCTGACCTCGTTGCCGCCACGCTTGACCACCACGACGTGTTCGATCGTCGACGTGTTGGCGACCGCCTCGTCGGCGGCGGGCTTGAGCGGGAACACCTCGCCGCGTCGGTAGCCACCGTCGGCGGTGATCAAGAGCTTGGCGTCGGCGTCGTTGATCCGGTCCGCCAGCGACTGGGCCGAAAAGCCGCCGAACACCACGCTGTGCGGCGCTCCGATGCGGGCGCAGGCCAGCATCGCCACCGCCGCCTCGGGGATCATCGGCAGGTAGATGTTGACCCGGTCGCCTTTGCCGATGCCGAGCGAGGTGAGCACGTTGGAGAACCGGCAGACCTCATCGAGCAACTCGGCGTAGGTGATCGTGCGGGTGTCACCGGGTTCGCCTTCCCAGTGGATCGCCACCTTGTCGCCACGTCCGGCGGCCACGTGGCGGTCGAGGCAGTTGGCCGCCACGTTGAGCCTGCCACCCACGAACCACTTCGAGTACGGGAGCTGCCAGTCGAGAATCGTGTGCCAATCCTGTGCCCAGTCCACCAGCTCGGCCGCCTGACGAGCCCAGAACCCCTCGTCGTCGCGCCCTGCCTCGTCGTACAGGAACGTGCTGACGACCAAGGCATCGCTCTTGAACGCCTCCGACGGCGGAAACGTGCGGTTCTCGTCGGAGAGCGCCTCGATCGACTGTTGCTGCTCGTCACCCATGCGCGCCATCGTAGATCAGCGTGGAATGACGGGCCGCCCGGGAGTCGAACGGGTGGAGATCGGCGATCACGATCCGACACCCGATTGACGCACCTCTGACATTCTTTACACCCATCTGGGCGACAAGTAGGTTTGGATCGAATTCGGGACCAGGGGCGGGCAGCGACGTGAGCAGAATCGGTGGACGAGCACGTATCAGGCGTCGGCGGGTGCTGCGCTCCGTGGTGATGGTGGCGGCGCCGATAACGGTCGTGGCGATCGTGCTCATCGCGGTCCTCGATCGACAGGGCGATTCTCCGAACGCAGCGACGCTCCCGAGCACGCCCGACGTGCACATCACCGAGCCGGGAGGGAGCGCCCCGGGCGCCCCGATCAACCTGTCCAGTTACACGGCGGCACTCGCCAGCTTGGCCACCAACGACGTCGTGCTGTCCTGGCCGGGAGCTGACTCGCTCGGTGATCGAGTGATCTCGGGAGCGTCGATCACGGTCAGCGCTCCGACGTCGTCGATCTCGATCCAGGGGCCGATCAACGCCGACGGGTTCACCGGATCGGCGTTGCTGATCCTCGACTGGACCCCGCCATCGGCGACCCCGACGATCTCGCTCGGGTTCAAGGGCGCGCTCGACATGGCGATGCTGAACCCTGCGTGGAAGCTGGAAGGCAGTGCGTTCACGATCGACGGGTTCGCGGCGATCACCACCGGTGAGCAGACCTTGACCGGCATCGCCGGAGCGACGGCGTTCTACGGCGACGTCACGACCCTGTCCCCCGGCATTCAAATCAAGGGTGGGATCCAACTCGGCAGTCTGCTGCCAGGCGTCGGGGCGAACGCGTCGACACTGATCACCGTCTCGGCAACGCTCGACGCCGACATCGGGGCATTGCTCGCCGACGATCCGCTCAAGCCGGCCGATCCGGGCAAGGTCTCATTCGCCGGCACGATCGCCGCCAGCAATCTCAAGTTGCCGGTGGTGCCCGGGCTGACCGCCACCGCGTTCAACGTGCAGGTCGACCTCGAAGGCGGCGACAACGACGCCGCCACCGACTTCGATGTCACGGCATCCGGCGAGTTCACGATCGACGACGACGCCGTCTCGACAGCGCCGGTCACGTTCGACGTCCAGTTCGACCGCCAGGGTGGCATCAGCGTGCTCTCCGGCGGCGTGAAGTCGGGCTCATCATGGACCAACCCCTTCGGCGCTCCCGGGATCACGATCTCGGAGCTCCGTATGGCGCTGACCGTGCCAGCCGGCGATGCCACGCCGACGCTGTCGCTGAAGGGCAACGCGTCGATCGGCGGCGTCGGGGTGGCAGCCGAGATCACCGCCAACGACGAGGTCGCCGCCACGCTCACGATCGAGTCGTTCACTGTCGATCAAGCGATCGCATTGTTCGACACGATCGGGTTCACGCCCGGAACGATGACGGCGATCAACGACGAGGTCGGCAACCTGACGATCGGCCCGACGTCGATCCGGCTCGAGACCGAGGCCGGTCAGGTGACGGGTGCCCTGTCGACGGGCGTGACGTTCCGGAGCAAGACGGCAACGTTGCTGCTGGCCGGCGGCACCGGGCCGGACGCCGGGCTGATGGCCGCGATCCAGCTGCCGTCGTTCACGATCGGCGACCTGTGGCCGGCAGCCCCGTCGGCGATCAAGGCGATCGCGTTGCCGGAAGGCGGGTTCACGATCAGCTCGGCCGACATCGAGAAGACCACCTACGAGGCGGGCGGCATCGAGGACACTTTCCTCTCGGCGATGTACTGCAGCGCCGGCACTCCGGCCGAGGTCACGGCGTGTGACTACACCGTGCCGACCGGGATCAGCCTGGCCGCCCAGATCACGCTCGACCCGGGCTTGCGGACCGCGCTGGCGCAACTGGGCCCGCTCGCCAACACGCCGGTACGGATCGAGGGCACGCTGCCCGTGTTCGGCGGCACCGGCGGGTTCCACGTCAAGCTCACGCTGCCCAAGATCGTGCCGACCCCCGGATCCGGACCGAGCGGCTGGCTGACCGAAGCCCGACTGACGGTCGACATGACGGTCACGTCGGGCAACCTGACGGTCAAGCTGCAAGGCGCGATGGACACCAAACTGCCCGACGAGACCGAAGTCGGCGGCGTCGACCACGTCACGTTCACCGTCGACGCTGCGGTGCAGCTCGGCACCTCGGGTGTCAAGGTCACGCTCGGGGCTGCGGCAGGGCCGTGGGCCACGCCGTTCGGTGTCGACTGGATCGACCTCAACGGGCTGCGGCTCGAAGTCGTGATCAGCGCCGCCCCGCAACCCGGCGTGCAGATCGGTGTCGCCGCCGCGGCACAGATCAAGTCGGCATGTGCGATCTTCACGCCCGGTCCGAGCTGCCCCGCGCCGACCACCGTCGAGGCCTCGTTCGCGATCGGGGTCAAGGTCGCCACACCGGTCCAGGTCGACTTCGGGTTGCGCCTGTTCGCCAGTCAGATCGCCTTGAAGGACGTCGCCGCCGTCGCCAAGCAGATGGGCGCCGACATCGACCCGGCCTCGTTGCCCGATGCCAGTTTGCGCAACGTCGAGTTCGCCTTCTCGACGATCGACGCCCCGAGCCTGTGCCTCAGTCAAGGGCTCACAGTCGGCGCCGACCTGTTCCTCGACACGCCGACAATCGTCGCCGACCCGATCCCCGTCGCCGACCGCACCCTGTGCAGCCCAACCGACATCAGTCCGGCCGAGGGCGTGGCGAACTGCCAGGCCGACCCGAGCTGCATGGCCCACCTGCGGATCAAGGTCAGTGACGCAGGGATCACGGCGTCGGCGGCGATCGGCACGATCGACTTCTCGCCGGTGGTGATCAGCAACGCCGCCCTCACCCTCAGCCTGACCGAGACCGATCAGTCGTTCCATCTCTCGGGTGACGTCAAAATCGTCGGGTTCGCCTCGGTCAAGGGTTCGGTCGACATCATGCCGACGGGCTTCGCCTTCAGCCTCAGCGTCGACGACGACACACAGTCCGGCGACAAGTTCGTGGTCGAAGGATCGGCCTCGTTCAACACCGACGACCCCGGCTTCGAGTTCCACCTGCGAATCTTCCTCAGGTTGCCGAGCGTGAACGAGGCGTTCCTCTCCGCCCAGGGCGTTCTGCAGGAGGTCGCAACGGCATTCGGGTCGCCGATCGCCACGACCTACTCGCTGCGATGCGTCGAGTTCTCGGCGGATCTCGTGTCGAGCGCCACTGACCCGGTCTCGGGCCAGGTTTCGGCCAAGATCCATTTCTCGGCGATCGACAACGCCACCCACGTCGAGGACGGCAAGTTGTGGCAGCTCGGCTGGGACTTCGACGCATCGCTGGCGACCAACGTGAGCAACCTCGTCGGGTCGCTGTCGGGCAACACGTCGCAGGACGACGCCGGTTGCGGGATCGATCCAGGATTCTCTCGAATTCACCGGAGGGGTGTTCCCACAAGGAACCGCCGAGGGGCAGGCGCTGACACAGTTCGGCCAGTCCACCCCGTTCGAGGCGATCTGGATCTCGAACGACTTCGCCAAGTACGCCGTGACGCTCGACCTCGACGACGGACTTCCGCCGCGAGTGGTGGCCCCGCGTCTCTACACCACCAGCGGGCAGTCGAGCATCATCTCGATCTCGGGGACAGCGGTGTACCCCGAGGGTGATCGCGGATACGAGCGCAAAGTCGCGGTCGCCGAGGTCCACCTCGGCGCCGTCGACGGCCCGCTCGTCGCCAAGGTCACGCTGCCGGTATTGGTCGGCAAGGTCGCCGTCAGCGACTACTCGATCACCGATCCGGTGGCGGTCAACCAGGGTGGCACCGTCAACCTCACCGCCAGCTGGACCGACCCGCCGCCGTTCAACGGATATTCGATGGTCTCACGGTGGGAGTACACGCTGACCGGGGTGTCGTCGACGACGAACATCATCAACCACAACTTCTTCAACGCCCAACAGACGGTCGCCACCTACCCGCTCAACTCGCAGCGCACCGACACCTTCTCGCTGCCGATCCCCAACCCGTGCGCTTGCGAGTTGACGATCACACACCGGCTGCTCCAAAACGGAAACCTCACCCAGGAGCTGGCGGCCAACACGTTCACCGTGCCGATCAACTTCACCAAGGCCACGGTCACCAACGTCACGATCGACGGCAGCGGCACCGACCCGGCGCTTGCCACCAGCACCTCGCTGGCGACGATCTCGTTCACCGACCCGAACCTCGAAGCGCTCACCCAATACGAGGTATGGGTCAACAACCAGCCGGTCACCACCACGGTCAATGGCGGCAATCTGCGAGTGGCGATCAGCGCCCTCGGACTCTCGCCGGCACAACTGGACGGGCAGGTCGTACCGCTCAGTTGGCAGGTGCGCTCCAAGTCGGACGGGTCGTGGGTGCGCAGCAACGTCTTCCAGCAGGACGTCCAGTTCCGGCCGGCCAACAGCGCTCGCACGGCAGCCAGCCCACTCGGGTTCTTCGCCGGGCAGACACGGCCCATCGTCGTCAGCGGCACCACGCTCAACCCGCTCGCCAGCGACGACCTGCTGCCGAACGCCGTCAATCCGTTCGGCACCTTCGACTGCGGGGCGATCTGGTACCAGGTGTTCGGGCAGAGCACCGGCAAGATCCGGATCGACACCGCTGGTAGTTCCTCGGCGAGCGGCGGCGTGCAGGAGTTGGCGGTCGCCGTCTACGACCTGTCGGGCAACCTCGTCACGCAACTGCTCGACACGAACCGCGGAACGTCGCTCTACCCCCAGACACTCACGTTCGACACTGTCGCGGGAGTCCAGTATCTCGTCGCCGTCGCCGCCTCCGACATGCCCGTCGGCTGCGCTGAGGACCCAGCCCACTCGGGCCCGGTCGTGCTGTCGTTCACGCCGGTCGACGCGCCACCCGTCCAGGACACCTACCCCTTGGTCGGCTTCTTCGCACCGCTCGCCGGTACGACCCAACCGGTCTGGGCCGAGGACATCGGGCCGCTGCTCGGGAACCCGACCACCGACACCGAGCTCACCTTCGCTACCTTCAATGCCGGTGCCGACGCCGCTGCGACACTCGCACCGGGCTTCGCAAGCTGCTTCGACGACCCGCTCGACCAGACCGTGTGGTACATGTTCACGTCCAGCAGCGCCGTTCCGGACGGCTACGCCTACGACGTCACCGCCATCGAAACGACCGGCGACGTGCAGGCCGCAGTGTTCAAGGTCCAATTGGCGAGCAACCTCACCACGATCCTCAACTCGCAGCTGCTCGACTGCTCCGAGGACGCCGAATTGTCGCCCGGTTTCACGGGCGACACGCCGCCGCCTCCGGTCGTCAGCTTCGACAAGCAACCGATCGACACGACCGCCGGATATCGCTACATGGTGATGTTCGACACCAACGGTCGCCAGCCCGCCAACATCACGCCGATCATCACCGGTCGGGCGTCGTCGTTCCTGAAGCCGATCCCGCTCACATTGGGGGCGCCGCCCCAGACCCACTCGATGGCACAAGCCAGCAGCTTGCTCGGTTACCACCGGCTGCCCTGCTCGGGAACCACGGAGTACACCCACAACACGTGGTTCACGTGGACGGCGCCGTCCGACGAACCGGCCGACATCGGGTTGGCGGGATTCGGTGCGTTGGCGGTCGTGCCATTCCAGGACGACCTCGACATCGACCAGGTGATCGCCTGTTCCGCCACGCCCGGCAGCCAGCCCGAAACGCTCCGACTCAACCCGACAGCAGGAGAGACGTACTACATCGTCGCCGCCTCCGAGTCAGGCGAAGACGGCACGTTCGAGATCGACATCACGCCGCGCGCCGACAAGCAGGTCAACGATGTCAGGATTCCGGCATCCGAGTTCCCGTATCGCGGGTTGATTAGCAACGTCGGCGCCACGACCAGCGGCACGTTCGAGGATCAGGCCACGTGCGCCGGGACCGACTTGGAAGGTGCTCCAACTGGCACCAGCTCGGTGTGGTACGGCTTCGACATGCCGGCCGACCTCGACGTCGACATCGACACGTTCGGCAGCTCGATCGACACCCGGTTGGTCGTTTCGAACATCGCTCAAGAGGTCGGATGCAACGATGACGTCGCATTCGCCTCAGGGCAGCTGTCGTCACGCGTGCGGGTGCATGTTCCGATCACCACCGGAGGCAGCGGATCATTCGCCGATCAGTACATCCGGATCGACGGTTTCGGCAGCGCCCAAGGAGCGATCCGTCTCAACCTCACCACCCGTGGCGACGACGCTCGCAACGCGGTCGATCTCGGCAAGTCGATCAACCTTCCCAACACCTTGAACACCCGGTTCGCCACGGTCGAACCGGAGGAACGACGCGGCGACTGCCACTTCAACGGCGACGCCGCCAACGCCACTGTGTGGTGGAAGTGGACGTCACCGGCGGCCGGGTTCTACAGCCTCGCCGCGACTGGCTTCGACACGCAGCTCACGGTGTACTCCGGTGCCGACGCTCCGGGGCCGATCGTCGGCTGTAGTGACGACGACGGGCCGAACTTCAGCGCTCTCACGCAGATCGCCCCCACCGCCGCCGACCAAGTGTTCTGGATTCAAGTCGACGGGTACGCCGCAGCGACGGGCGATGCGACGCTCACGGTCCAATCGCTCGGCGACGACCCAGACTTCGACGGTCACCCCTACCCCGACGACAACTGCCCGTTCACCGACAATCCGTCACAGATCGACACCGATGGCGACCACGTCGGCAACGCCTGCGACACCGACGACGACAACGACGCGGTCCGCGACGGCGTCGACAACTGCGAGTTCGACCCCAACTTCGACCAGCTCAACACCGACGGCGACGCACAAGGCGACACCTGCGACCCCGACGACGACAACGACACCGTCGTCGACGCCACCGACAACTGCCCCGTCAACTCCAACACCGATCAAGCCAATGCCGACGGCGACGCGCAAGGCGACACCTGCGACCCCGACGACGACAACGACGGCGTACCCGACACCGGCGACAACTGTCGAACCGTCCCGAACCCGGACCAGACCAATACCGACGGCGGCAGCTCCGGAGATGCCTGCGATCTCGACGACGACAACGACGGGGTCGTGGATCTCGGTGACAACTGTCGAACCGTCCCGAACCCGGACCAGACCAATACCGACGGCGGCAACTCGGGCGATGCCTGCGATCTCGACGACGACAACGACGGCGTACCCGACGCCGGCGACAACTGTCCGATCGTGGTCAACGCCGACCAAGCGGACTCCGACCACGACGGGCTCGGCGACGCCTGCGATCCGAGCAGCCCCACACCATCGGCGTTCGCCTCGTTGGCGCCCGCCCGATTCGCCGACACCCGACCGGGCGAACGCACTGTCGACGACCGATTCGTGGGCGCCGGCAGGATCACCGGCACGTACGAGATCCAGGTCGCCGGGCGCGGCAACGTGCCGGCCGATGCCACGGCGGCGATCGCCAACCTCACGATCGTCGGCGCCGCCGGACCTGGGTTCGCCACCGCCTACCCGTGCGGCACGCTCCCCAACGCCTCCAGCATCAACTACGGACCCGGCTCGGTCGACCCCAACGAGATCGTCGTCAAGCTGTCCCCGACCGGCAGCGTGTGCGTCTTCACGCTCGCCACGGCCGACATCCTGTTCGACGTCGTCGGCTACACCGGCCCGACCTCGCCCTACCAGCCGCTCGCCCCCGCCCGCTACGCCGACACGCGACCCGGTGAACACACCTTCGACGACCGGTTCGCTGGCGCCGGGATCCTCGCCGGGCCGACCATCTACGAGATCGAAATCGCCGGACGCGGCGGAGTCCCCGACGACGCCGCCGCCGTGATCGCCAACGTCACCACGACCGGCGCCTCGCAACCGGGCTTCGCCACCGTGTTCCCGTGCGGCACGCCCCCAGGCGCATCGAGCCTCAACTATGCGCCCGGCGTCACTCGTCCCAACGAGATCATCGCCAAGCTCTCCCCCACCGGCCAGCTGTGCGTATTCGCCTTGAGCAAGGTCCACGTCATCGTCGACATCGTCGGCTTCATCCCGCCCGGCGCCGGGTACACACCGCTCACGCCCACCCGCTACGCCGACACCCGGCCTAGCGAACGCACCTTCGACGAACAGGCCGCCGGCCACGGCATCATCACCGGCGGGAGCTTCTACGAGATCCAGATCGCCGGACGCGGCGCGATCCCCAGCACCGCCACCACTGCGGTCATCAACCTCACCGTCACCGGCACCACGGGGGCGGGCTTCGCCACTGCGTACCCATGCGGCACGATCCCCGGCGCCAGCAGCCTCAACTACACCTCCGGTACCACCAGGCCCAACGAACTCATCACCAAGCTCTCCCCGACCGGGACGATCTGCATCTTCACGCTCGCCAACGCCCACCTGATCGTCGACGTCGTCGGATACACGTAACGGAGTGTGTCTGACACGCTCCGTTACGTCCGGTATTCGAGCACGGTGAAATTGCCGAGGCCGACGGGATCGAGCAGCGCTTCGGCCTCGCCGATCCGGCTGCGCATCTTGATCGCCTTCAGGTCCGGGTTGGCGGAGTGGGCGTTCCAGTACTGCTTACCTTGCTCGACCAGTTCCGCGATCCCGTGCAGCTGCAGCCACTGCGCCTGCGTGCGGATCGTGTCGGGTTCGGGCAGCTGATCGATGGCGACCTCGGTGGTGATGTCCTGGGAGCCGGGCTCGGCCAGGTAGTGATCACCTCGCTGGTGCTGTCGATAGGTGCGCAGCCACTCCCGCCACGGGCGCTCGGCGATCGCTTCGGTGGTCGGCGACATGTAGTCGAACACCACCAGCGTGCCGGACCGGATCAGCCGGCGGGCCGAGTCGACCCACGCCCGGGCTGCATCCTGGAGCGGAGCGCGGGCACCCAACGCCGCTGAGCGCGGCAGCACCGACGGCACGGGGTCGAACGCCGCGCTGAGCGACTCGACCCGGCGTCCGTCGGGCAGCGTGACCACAAAGGCCTCACGCCATCCACCGTCGAACACAGCAAGCCGGAACGCCAGGTTGTCGAGCAGTTCGTTGGCGATGATCACACCATCGAACCGCTCGCTCGGCATGTCCGGCGTCGACACCACGCCGTCGGGATGCGACCGACGCTGTTCGTCGGACACGTCGACGGCGACGTAGCACAGGGCGTCGGCGCAGCGCGGCCCGGCGACCAGCACCGACCGCGCCAGCGCCCCTGGGCCGGCGCCGGCATCGACGACGGTGAACGGATCGGGTCGACCGAGTCGATCCCACTCGTGGTCGAGGAAACGGGCCACCACGGCGCCGAACAATGGTCCGACGGTCGGGGAGGTGAGGAAGTCGCCGCGTCGCCCTGCGGCACCGCCGCCCATGTAGAAGCCCGCCTGCCCGTACAGCGCGTGCTGCATGAACTCCGAAAACGGAATCGCGGCCTGATCCATCGATCGAAGCGTACGTCCGACCGTTTCGGTCCGGCCGAAACGGTGACGGGGCCGGCTACTTGCCGAAGGCGCCGGTCAGGTCGCGGAGGTCGGCGAACCGCAGGACCATCTGCGGGAGCACGCCGAGCACGATCGTGCCGGCGGCACAGATGCCGAGCGCCACCCAGATCGGTTGCGGGGCGTCGAGCTCGACGGCTCCGGCGGGGCCGTCGGGCGCCGGCTTCATCCACATCTCGCGCAGGATCTTCATGTAGTAGGCAGCCGAGATGACGGTGTTGACCGCAGCGATGATCGCCAGCGTGTAGGCCAGCGTGTCGCCGGCGTCGAGCAACGTCTTGAACGACTGCAGTTTGGCGATCCAGATGCCGAGCGGCGGGATACCCGTCAACGAGGCGACGAAGATCGTCATCAGCAGACCCAGCGCCGGTGAGCGTTGCATGAGCCCGCCGAACGAGCTGACCTCGGCCGACCGGGTACGGCGGCTGACGGCGATGATCACAGCGAACGCACCGAGGTTCGAGAAGGCGTAGATCAACAGGTAGATCACGACCGACTTGAGCGCTGCCTCGCCGGCATCGCCCGACGCCATCACGGCGAGCGGCATCAGGATGAACCCGCCCTGGCTCACCGACGAGTAGGCCAACAGGCGGACGAGGTTGGTCTGACGCAGGGCGAGCACGTTGCCGATGGTCATGGTCAGCGCGGCCAGCGCGAACAGGAACGGTTCGTAGACCTTGTCGGCGGGGTGCAAGCCGACGAACAACATCGTGACGAGGCCCACGAACCCCGCTGCCTTGGAGGCCACCGACAGGAACGCGGTCACCGGCAGCGGCGCGCCCTGGTAGGTGTCGGGCGCCCAGGTGTGGAACGGCACCGCCGACACCTTGAAGCCGAAGCCGACGATCACGAACACGACGCCGATCACCTGCATCGGCATCAGGTCGTCGCCGCGCAGGGCGGCGGCGATGTCGACCAGTTTGGTGGCACCGGTGGTGCCGTACAGGTAGCTCATGCCGAACAGCAGCACACCCGAGGCGAACACGCCCAGCAGGTAGTACTTGACGCCGGCCTCGTTCGACTTGCGGTCACGCTTGCGCCAGGCCGCCATCATGTAGGCCGGGATCGACAAGAGTTCGAGCGCCACGAAGATCGACACGAGGTCGCGGCTCGACGACATCATCACCATGCCCAGCACGCTGAGCAGCAGCATCAGGTAGTACTCGCCCTGGTAGTAGCCGCCCTCTTCGAGTTCGTTCTGGCTGAGCAGCACCACGACGTAGCCGACGAGGAGGAACAGGGCCTTGAGGATCAGCGCGTACTGGTCGACCACGTAGCGCCCGTCGAACATCGATCGCACGTCGCCGCCGATCACCGACAGCGTGACGACCGGCACGAACGCGCCGAGCATCACGAACCCGGTGATCGACGCCATCATCCACTTCTTGCTCTGGTCGATCCAGAGATCGACGAGCAGCACGAGGTTGATGCCGACCACCAACACCAGCTCGGGGGCGAGCGCGTGCCAGTCGATGTCGGGCGCCTGCCAGGCCGCCTGGGCGAACAACGAAGCGATCACGACTTACTTCGCCCCGCTTGCGATCCGCTCGACGAGCTTGACGACGGCCGGGTCCATGACCTTGAACATCAGCTGCGGGTACACCCCGAACACCAGGATCGCCGCCAGGAACGGGGTCCACGAGATCCACTCGATCAGCGTGACGTCGTGGATGTCGGCGCCATGATCGTCATGGTCGTCGTGGGCGTTGGCGGCGGCGCTCAGCGAATGAGCGGCGTGACCATGGCCGTGATCGTCGTGCGACATGAACTCGGGGTTCGGCTCGCCGAATGCCGTGCGCTGGTACAGCCACAGCAGGTACGCAGCGGCCAGCACCGTGCCGAGCGCGGCCACGATCGTGAGCACGTGGTAGAGGTCCTGGTTGAGGTCGGCCCGCGGGCTCCACGATGCGAGGATCGCCGGGAACTCGCCCCAGAACCCGGCCAGGCCGGGCAGACCGAGCGACGCCATCGCCGCGAATCCGAGGATCCAGCCCATCTTCGGCATCTGGATCAGCAGACCCGAGAGGCGCTTGATCTCGAGCGTGTGGTAGCGGTGCTTGATCGACCCGGCGACGAAGAACAACATGCCGGTGATCAGGCCGTGGGCGACCATACCGAACAGTGCTGCGTTGATGCCGGTCGCCGTGAGGGTGGAGATGCCGAGCATCACGAACCCCATGTGGGCCACCGACGAGAACACGATCAGGCGCTTCATGTCGGTCTGGGCGAGGCACCCGAGGGCGCCGTAGATGATGCCGACCACGGCCAGGATGCCGATCACCGGTGCCCACTCCTTGGCGCCCTGGGGCACCATCGGGAGGGCGATCCGCACGAAACCGTAGGTGCCGAGTTTCAGCAGGATCGCGGCGAGGATCACCGAACCCTGGGTGGGCGCCTGGGTATGGGCGTCGGGCAGCCACGTGTGGAACGGGAACATCGGCACTTTGACCGCGAACCCCACGAACATGCCGGCGAAGATCCACAACTGTGCGTTGTGGGGGATGCCGGGAGCGGCATCCATCAGGTCGGCGAAGCGGAAGCTGGCAGCGTTGCTCTTGAAGAACATCGCCAGGAAGGCGACCAGCATCAGGGCCGAACCGAACATCGTGTAGAGGAAGAACTTGAGCGAGGCGTACTGGCGCTGCTCGCCGCCCCACACGCCGATCATGAAGTACATCGGCAGCAGCACGAGTTCGAAGAACACGAAGAACAGGATCAGGTCCTGGGCGATGAACGAGCCGGCCATGCCGACCTGCAGCACGAGCATCAGCATCAGGAACATCTTCGGGTTGCCGGCGTCGGGCACGTTGTCCCAGGTGTAGATCGCCACCAGGAACGTGACCGCCATCGACAGGAAGTACAGCGGCAGGCTGATCCCGTCGAGTCCGATCGCGTAGTGCGACTTGATCACGTCGATCCACTGCTCGTCGACGGCGAACTGCAGCACGTCGGCTCGCCCGTAGTCGAACATCGCCAACGTCCAGATGCCGACCGCCAGCGTGGCACCGGAGGTGACGATCGCGATCTGCTTGTGGAGCTTCTCCTCGGCCGCCGGGACGAACATCATCGCCAGCACGCCGACCAGTGGGAGGAACGTCCCGAGTGTCAGAAGGTGGTTGTTGCTGAAATCCATGGTGAGAGAACCCTTAGACGTTCATGAGGATCAGGACGATGGCGCCAACCGTGGCAGCGCCGAAGAGCAGCGCGCCGTACTGGCTGACCTTGCCGGATTGCACCGGCTGCAGGGCGTGGCCGCTTTCTGAGGCGACCATGCCTGATGCGTTGACCGCTCCGTCGACCACGCGCTGGTCGATGTTGCGGTAGACCCAGTCACCGGTCAGCTTGCCGCCGCGACCGACGCCGTTGACGGCGGCGTCGATGACGTTCTGGTTGACCCAATAGGCGGCCTGGGCGATCGGGTGGGCGACGGCTCGAACGATCCCGTTCTCGTACAGGATGTCGAGCCCGTACTTGTTGACGAGCGCAGTGTGCACCCAGCCCGCCAGCTTGTTGCGTTTGGTGAGACCCACCAGCGGGGTTGCCGGGTTGCGTTGTTCGTCGAACACCGCCTTGCTGAGCACGAGCGAGAGCAGGAAGCCGATCAGCACGAGCAGCAGACCGGGGAACGCCGCTGCGGCCCACGAGAACTTGGGTGGCTCGGGGACCGACGCCACAGCGTGATCGATCACCGTCAGCGCCTCGGCGTGGGCACCGTCGCCGGCAGCCTCCGACGCAGCCTCGGACGTGCCCTCGGCGGGAGCTGCACTCTCGCTCTCGCCGGCAGCCTCCTCGCCGCCGGCTTCTGCCTCGTGTTCGGCGAGCGGGAGCCCGATCGACGATTCGGTCTGGTGTTCGAACCAGTGGATGCCGAACGCCGGGGCGTTGAGATAGCCGGATCCGAACGCCAGCACGGCCAGGATGACGAGCGGCGCAGCGATCTGCCACGGCGAATCGTGGGGAGCGAACGGGAATGGTTTGCTGTGGTGGACCGGGGCGTGATCGTCGTCGTGACCGTGGTCGTCGTCGTGACCGTGGTCGTCGTGACCGTGGGCATCGTGGCCGGCGGTTGTCCAGTCCTCGACACCCATGAAGTGGGCAGCGCCGCCGCGCGGGCGGCCGAAGAAGGTGAGGTACGTCGCCCGCGTCATGTAGGCGGTCGTCATCATCGCCCCCAGCAGCCCGACCACCCAGAACACGGTGTAGTCGTTGTGTTTGGCCGAGTCGATGATCTCGTCTTTCGAGAAGAAGCCGGAGAACAACGGCACGCCGCACAGGGCGAAGGTGGAGATCATCCACGCCCCGAACGTGACCGGCATCTTGCGCCAGATCCCGCCCATGTCCTTCTTCATGTCGAAGCTGTGGTGGCTGGCGGTGTGGCTGATCGAGCCGGCGCACAGGAACAGGCAGCACTTGAAGAAGGCGTGGGTGAAGATGTGGAACACCGCGGCGGTCCATGCGCCGACGCCGAGCCCCATCATCATGTAGCCGAGCTGCGACACCGTGGAGTAGGCCAGCACCTTCTTGATGTCGTTCTGCACGAACGCCAAGGCGGCGGCGATCAGCACGGTGATCCCGCCGATCACGGCGATCAGGTTGAACGCCTGCCCGGCGATGTTGATCGACATGCCGACGTGGAACACCGGGTAGAGGCGGGCCACCAGGAACACCCCGGCCACGACCATGGTGGAGCTGTGCAGCAGCGACGACACCGGCGTGGGGCCGGCCATCGCGTCGGGCAGCCAGGTGTGGAGCGGGAACTGGCCCGACTTGCCGATGCAGGCGATGAACAACGCCACGGCGCCGAACGTGAGCATCCGCTTGCTGTCGAACTCGCCGCCCGCCGCCATCTCGTTGATGCGAGCGATGTCGAGCGTCCCGAACATGCCGAGCAGGACGGCGGTGCCGACCAGCAGCCCCATGTCGCCGACGCGCACGGTGAAGAACGCCTTGAGGGCGGCCTCGCTGTTGGCCTGCGCCTCCCACCAGTGCCCGATCAGCAAGAACGAGCAGAGACCCATGATCTCCCAGCCCAGGATCAGTTGCACCATGTTGGGTGCCAGCACCATCGTGAGCATGCCGGACGAGAACAAGCAGAGGCTGGCGAAGAAGTGCGTGTACCGGCGGTCGCCGCGCACGTACTCGGTCGAGTACACCTGCACCAGCGTGGAGATGAACGCCACCAGCAACAGCATCATCACGGCCAGACCGTCGATGTGCTCGCCCAACCCGAACTTGGTGCCGCCGCTCTGCCACCACGTCCACTGTTTGACGACGGGGGTGACTTCCTCACCGTGGCTGGAGTTGACCCGGTCCACCCACTGATAGGCGGTGCCTGCCGCCAGCACGAAAGCGGCGATCATCGATGCCAAACCCAGTTCGCTGCCGCCCTTGGGCAGCTTCTTGCCGAACATGATGATCCCGAAGAAGGCCACGGCCGGGATCACCGGGATCAGCCAGGCGTGCTCGAGGAACCAGCCCGCTGCGGCGGTGGATTCGACTGCGGCGAGCATCATCGCTGCGCTCATCCCTTCATCTCCGACAGTTCGTCGAGGGCGATCGAGCGCCGGTTGCGATAGATCATCAGCACCATCGCCAGGCCCACGCCGACTTCGGCGGCGGCCACGGCGATCACGAACAGGGCGAACACGTGCCCGTCCACGTTGTTGTTCATGAGGGCGAAGGCGATCAGGTTGAGGTTGACCGAGTTGAGGATCAACTCGATCGACATCAGCACCATCACGGCGTTCTTGCGGGCGATCACGCCGTACACGCCGATGCAGAACATCGTCGCCGCGAGCAGGAGGAAGTTGACGGCGTACACGTCAGTCCTTCCTGGCCAACACGATCGCGCCGACGGCGGCGGCGAGCAGGACGAACGATAGGGCGATCAACGGCACGAGGTAGTCGCCGAGGTACCCGTCGGAGATCGCGGTGGTGGTCGCAGCGATCGACACCTCGTCCCGATCGACCAACACCGACCCCCGGTACTGGTCGACGATCACCCAGGCGAGCATCGCCAGCATCGCCAATGCGACTGGGATGCCGAACTTCCAACCCGTGTTGTTGAGGTCGGTGTCGGGGCCGATCGTGGCGCGGGTGAGCATGATGCCGAACAGGAACAGCACCATCACGGCGCCGATGTACACCATCACCTGGGACACGGCCACGAACTCGGCGGCAGCGAGCACGTACTGGGCGGCGATGCCACCCAACACGACGACCAACCACAGCGCGGCATGCACCACGTTGTCGGAGGTGACGACGCGCAGCGCCGCCCACAGCATCAGGGCGGCGATGATCCAGAACCCCACGTTCTGAGCCCAGTTCACGTCTGCCGCGAGCAGTGCGTTCACCCCACCACCCCCATCGCAAGCGTGTCAGCACACACGACGAAGTGTGTCGTTGTTGCTGACACGATCGGTTGGACTTGGAGGGCGGTCATTTCTTGGCCGCTCCTGCTTCGAGTTCCGGCGCTTCGGGCACGGTCTCCATCCACTCCCCGAGCTTGGTCTTGTCGTGCAGCAGGTCGGCGATGCGGGGTTCGGAGTACTCGTACTCCGGGCTCCAGAATAGGGCGTCGAACGGGCATACCTCGACGCAGATCCCGCAGTACATGCACAGCGCGTAGTCGATGTCGAAACGATCGAGGGCGTTGACCTGACGCGGCTTGCCGCCCGCCCGACGCGGCGGCGCGAGCGTCTTGTGACCCTCGATGTAGATGCACCAGTCGGGGCACGAACGGGCGCACAACATGCAGGCCGTGCAGTTGTCCTCGCGTAGGGCGATCACACCGCGGCACGCGTGGGCGGTGTCTCCTTGGCGTGCGGGTACTGCACGGTGTTGGCGCCGTCCTTGAACGTGCGCAGCATCGTGGTCATGGTGACCCCGAGGCCCTTGATCAGGCCCGGAACCTTCGGCTTGGCAGGCATCAGAAGGCCACCTTCAGGATTGCGGTGATCGCAATGTTGAGCAACGAGACGGGGATCAGCACCTTCCAGGCGAAACGCTGGAGTTGATCCTCACGGAAGCGTGGGTAGCTGAACCGGACCCACATGATGATGAACGACAGCGCCATCATCTTGGTCAGCATGATCAGCGGGCCACCGACGTTCATCCAGTTCGGCACCTCGGCCATCGACTCCCAGCCGAACCAGCGGAACGGCACTCCCCATCCGCCGAGGAACAGGATCGAGGCGATGAAGGAGAACACACCGGCCGTGGCGAACTCGGCGATGAAGAAGATCAGGAATCGGAAGCCCGAGTATTCGGTCATGTACCCGGACACGAGCTCGGATTCTGCGATCGGCATGTCGAACGGGGTCTGGGTGAGCTCGGCCTGGACGGCGATCATGAAGATCACGAACCCGACGAACTGGGTGACCACGAACGGCAGCCCGAGCCCGTTCCAGCCGAAGATGCCTTGCGTGTTCTGGGCGACCACGATGTCCTGCAGGTTCATCGAGCCGGCCTGGATCACCACGCCGACGACGGCCAGGACCATCGGCAGTTCGTAGGCGATCAGCTGGCCGGCGGCACGCAGGCCGCCGAGCAAGGAGTACTTGTTGGCAGACGACCAACCGGCGACCAGGATGCCGATGACCGACACCGAACCGATCGCCAGGGCGTAGAACACTCCCGCTCGGAAGTTCGTGAAGTAGGCGTCGGGCCCGAACGGCACCACGACCACCAGCAGGAAGGTCGAGACCAACACGATCACGGGCGCCAGCTTGTAGATCTTGGCGTCGGCGTTCTCGGGGATGATGTCTTCCTTCTGCATGAACTTGGCGACCTCGGCCAAGAGCTGCATCGAGCCGTACGGGCCGGCCTCCATCGGGCCGAGCCGGCTCTGCATGAACGACATCATCTTGAACAGGAAGATGTAGACGATCGTGCCGGCAGGCAGCAGCACGGCGACGATGCCACCGAGCACGCGCAGCAACGATTGACCCCAGTACGGGATCTCGACAGCAAACAGACTCGACATCATCGGTCGATGTCTCCGAGGATGAAGTAGAGCGACGCCAGGATCGTGATGATGTCGGGCACGTACACGCCCTTCAACACCCACGGCGTGATCGAGATGTTGTTGAAGCTGGCCGAGCGGATCTTGACCCGGAACGGCCCGAGGTCACCCTTGCTCACCACGTAGTAGCCCATCTCGCCGAGCGGGTTCTCGGTCGACACCCACGCCTCGCCCTCGGGCACCTTGATGATGCGCGGGACCTTGGCCATGACCGGCCCGGACGGGATCGAGTCGATCAACTGGTCGACGATCTTGGTGGCTTCCCGGGTCTCCTGCAGGCGGACCCAGCAGCGCGCCCACGAGTCGCCGTCGGGATGGGTCCAGACCTTGAAGTCGACCTTGTCCCACGCCATCGGCAGCTGCTGGTCGCGGCGCAGGTCCCAGTCGACGCCCGAGGCGCGCAGGTTGGCGCCCGACAGCCCGAACGACTTGGCGACATCGGCGGGGATGATGCCAACGCCTCGGGTGCGGCTCTGGAAGATCTCGTTGCCGAACAGCAGGTCTTCCATCTCGTCGCAGAACCTGCGCAACTTCTTCATGACCTGCTTGGTCTCGTCGATCCAGCCCTTCGGCAGATCGTCCTTGAGACCGCCGATGCGGTCGAAGTTGGGATGGAAGCGACCGCCGGTCGCCCCCTCGATCAGGTTCAGCACGTACTCACGGTCGCGGAACGCCATGAAGACCGGGGTCACGGCGCCGAGCTGCACGCCCAGGTCGCCGAGGAACAGACCGACGTTGGCGATGCGCGACAACTCGAACAGGATCGTTCGGATGTACTGCGCCCGGGGCGGCGCCTCGATCCCCATCAGCTGCTCGGCAGCGAGGATGAACGGCACCTCGTTGGCGAAGCTTCCCAGCCAGTCGATCCGGTTGATCAGGGCCGTGACCTGTGGGAACGTGCGAACCTCGGTCAGCTTCTCGTAGCCGCGATGCATGTAGCCGGCGACCGGCTCGGCCCAGATCACCTGCTCGCCGTCGAGGCGGGCGATGATCCGCAGCGTGCCGTGCGTGGCCGGGTGCTGGGGTCCGATGTTGAGGGTCATGCCCTCGGTCTCGAGCTCGACGTTGAGGCGCGGCATCGGCTGCCTGCGAGGCGATGTAGCTGAGCTGCTGGCGTTCGTTGAGCATCGTCATTCCGCTGCCGTCTCCGCACTCGCTTCGTCGTTGCCGGGCATCGGCTCGACGTCGACGATCCCAGGCCATGGCTTCACCATGCGCGACAGGAGCGGGAAGTCCTTGCGCAGCGGATGCCCTTCGAACTCGCCCGGCAGGTACATGTTGCGCAGGTCGGGATGGCCCTCGAAGCCGATCCCGAACATCTCGTGGGTCTCGCGCTCGTGCCAGTTGGCGCCGGCGAACGTGGCGCTCCACGTGGGCATGGTCATCGTGTCGGGCACGTCGGCCTTGATCGTGACGCCCACGTGGCGACGCAGGTCGGTCAGCCGGGCGAAGACCTGGAAGCGCGAGTCGCCACCGGTGTACCCCTGCTTGATCGCGCCCGCGTCGGGAGCGGGCTCGGCCGGGGGTGCCGACGGGTCGTCCTCGCCCTTGCCGTACGGCGACGGCATCCAATCGATTGCCGACAGGAAGCAGAAATAGTCGAACCCCTGCGCCTTGAGCGCCTTGGCGGTGGTGACCCACGCGGCGGGGGCGACCCGGACCCACAGATCGGTCTGCGGCAGAAGATGTGTGTCGATCAGGTCGGCGCCGAGGTCGGCCCGCAACCCCTCGACGATGCCTTCGCGGAGGCCGTCGCCGGGCAGTGCCGGCGTTTCGGCGGCGCCGGAGGTGACGTCACTCAATCGGGCCACCCCCCACCACGATCGGCTCGGGATTGTTGCGGGCGGCGGTCTTCTGCAGCGAGGTGTACTCCTCGTTGCGCCATTTGGCCGCCATGTCCTCGTTCTTGATCCGCTGCTGCAGCAGCACGATCCCTTCCAGCAATGCCTCGGGACGCGGCGGGCACCCCGGCACGTACACGTCGACGGGGATGATCTGGTCGACGCCCTTGGTCACCGAGTAGCTGTCCCAGTAGGGGCCGCCGCAGTTGGCGCAGGAGCCCATCGAGATCACGTACTTCGGCTCGGGCATCTGCTCGTAGAGCCGCTTGACGGCGGGGGCCATCTTGTCGGTGACGGTGCCCGACACCACGACCAGGTCGGCCTGACGTGGGCTGGCGGGGAGCGGGATGACGCCGAGCCGCATCACGTCGTAGCGCGGCGAGGCGAACGCCGCGCCCATCTCGATCGCGCAGCAGGCCAGGCCCCACTGGTACACCCACATCGAGTAGGAGCGGCCGATGTTGAACAGTTTCGTGAGCGGGGCGGGCATCCGCCCGCGATCGACTAGACCCATCGCAGGAGCCCTCGCTTCCAGGCGTAGACGAGGCCGTCGAGCAACAGCACGATGAAGACGAGCATCACGATCAGGCCGAACCAGCCGTACCGCTCGACGGCGGAAGCCCACGGGAAGATGAAGACTGCCTCGACGTCGAAGATCACGAACAGCAGGGCGAACACGTAGTAACGCACCTGGCTCTGTGACCAGCCGTGGCCAACCGGGTCGACGCCCGACTCGTAGGCCGTGAGCTTGGCTTTGTTGGGTTTCGACGGCCGCACCAGCGAGGCCAAACCGAGCAGCAACCCTGCGAGCAGGATGGCGGCCAGGCCGAACCAGACGATGGTGAGGTAATCGCGGAGGAACAGCGACATACGGACGGTGAGGCTAACAGGGGGTTCGGATTCGGACCCAACTTGTCAGGGTGCCGACCGAGGTGCGAGGTTGATCACGGCAAGCGGTCGGCGGCGGTGTTGGTGGCCGTGCTGGCGGTGAGCGTTCGTGGCCCCAGCAACTTCGCCATCAGGTGCTCGCCGGCGACGACCGGCGAATACCTGGGGGGATGCCGGGCGTCGGTGCAGGTCGGCACACACTCGATCACGGCGTCCCAGTTGGCGTCGAAGAAGAACGCCGTGCTGCGTCGACGCACCGGCCCTTCGGCACCTCCGGGGGTGGCACCACCCGGTGCAGCGTGGATCGCCAACGGTCGTTGGTCCACTCCGCCGTCAGGTCGCCGAGGTTCACGAGCAACGCACCCGGCTCGGGCACGACGGGGCGCCAGATGCCACCCGGTGTGCCGGCAGCATCCGCGTCACCGTCGAGCAGGATCTCGAGACCGGGAGTCCGATCCGCCCACAGCACGGTCACGACGCCGTAGTCGGTGTGGGCGCCCATCCGTTGCTGCCCCGGCAACAACTCGGGTTCGCCGGCACGCCGCTCGTAGTTGATCGTTCGCATCGTGGTGGTGGATCGATCGACGAACGGGCGGAACCAGCCCTCACCGAGGCCGAGCGCCACCGAGAACACGTCGGTCAACGCCATGGCCACCCGTCGCGCCTCACCGAAGTATCGGACCAGGGCCGGACGCAGCCCTGGCAACGCGTCGGGCCAGATATTGGCGGCGAACATGCCGTGCCGCTCGGCGGCGTAGAACGGGTCGGTGGCGTCGACCGTGTCCTCGCCCATGTTGAACGCCTCGAACAGGTCCGGCGGGGCGGCTTCGCCGATCGAGTACGAGAGCGCCTCGGTCCCGGTCGCCGCATACCCCCGATTGATCGACGGGTCGGCCGGGGTCGTGGACGACTTCTGCTCGAGCGGCAGAGCGAAGAACTCGTCGCCGGCACGCACCATCCCGTCGATCACGTGATCGGCGATGCGATGGCCGACGACCTGCATGAACCCAACTGTCCGAGCAGCTGCGTCGAGTTGAGCCGCCACCCCCGCGCGCGCCGTTCGGTCGCCCGCCCACCACGGCTCGAGATCGACGACCGGCACATCGAACGGCACCCGCCCACCCTAGAGCCCACCCCGGTCGCGTCCGAACGCGGCGACCTGGCCCGGAACGACCGGCGAGCGCACGCCCGCGTATCGTGCACCGGATGCGATCCGACGACATGACGTCAAGGCAACGTCGGATCCTGCCACTCGTGTACGTGATCTCGCTCACGTCGATCATGGGCAACACGCTGCTGGCGCCGGCGATCCCCGACATCCTGCGGACGTTCGGACGTTCCTCCGGGTCGTCGGGCCTGCTGGTGGCGATGATCCCGCTCCCGGGCATCGTGATCGCTCCCGTGATCGGCATCATGGCCGATCGGCACGGGCGGCGTCGGGTGCTCGTGCCGTGCCTGGCGATCTTCGGCCTGGCCGGCCTGGCAGTCGCCACCGCACCGACGTTCCACGCCATACTGGCAGCGCGATTCGCCCAGGGCTTCGGCGCAGCAGGGTTGATCAACCTGTCGATCGTCCTGATCAGCGACCACTTCGACGGTCCGGCACGAACGCACTGGTTGGGCCGCAACTCGGCGACGCTGATCGCCGCCCTGGCGATCTTCCCCGTGTTGTCGGGGTTGCTCACCGACGTCGCCGGATGGCGCTGGGCGCTCGCTCCCTACGGGCTGTCGATGGTGACCGCCGTGATCGCCTGGCGATTCCTGGAACGCGACACCCCCCACGAGGTGCCACCGATCCGGCAACAGTTGGGAGGGATCCGGGCCGCGGTGCGCAACCCGCTCACGTTGAGCGTGTTCGTGGCCGGGGCGCTGGCCTTCGCCGTCACGTTCGGGGCGTTCCTGAGCGTCGTACCGAACCATCTCGAAGACGATTTCGGCATGTCGGCGGGGTGGCGCGGCGTCGTCATCGGGCTACCCGGCGTACCTGCGTTCTTCACGGCGTTCAACTTCGCTCGGCTGCGCGATCGCGTGCCGACCGGCCGCGTCTTGATCGGTTCGGCAGTGTGTTGGATCGTCGGGTTCCTCCTGATCGGGCTCGGCCCGTCCGTGGCCGTGCTCGTGGTCGGCGCCCTGCTGTACGGCGTCGCAGACGGTGCGCTGATCCCGAGCCTGCAGGACACGGCGTCGCGCTACGGGGCGACCGAACATCGGGCCTCGGTGTTGGCGACCTGGACCGGGTTCGCCCGGTCCGGGCAAGCCGCCGGGCCGCTCGTCGCTGGCGCCGTGCTCGGCGCCGCCGGCACCACGTGGGCGATACTGACCGGCGTGGTCAGTGCCTCGCTCATGCTGGCGGTGTTCGTGCTCGGGCCGGTGCGTCGCCTTCCCTGAGCCCGATCCGGGCCATTCCTTGTCACCCGATCGGGCATCTCCGAAAAAGCGAACGCCCGCACTACCTACTGGTCGGTAGGCAGACTAAGCTGGTCGTCGTGCATGACTCCCAGGCCTTGCTCGATGCGCTCGACCCCGAGATCGAACGGTTGCTCGAACGCCATTTGTCGACCTCCAAAGAGTGGTTCCCACACGAATACGTTCCGTATGGGCGTGGTCGTGACCCGATCGCCGGCGAGCAGTGGACCGAGGCCGATGCGGACCTGGCGGGCGCCACGCTCACCGAGGACGTGCGATCGGCCTTGCTGGTCAACCTGCTCACCGAGGACAACCTGCCGTACTACTTCCGCACGGTGGAAGGCCTGTTCGGCACCGACAAGGCGTGGGGCACGTGGGTGCGGCGCTGGACCGCCGAGGAAGGCCGCCACGCGATGGCGATCTACGGCTACCTCATGGCCACACGGGCGATCGATCCCCACCATCTGGAGCGCTGCCGGATGGCGCAGGTGTCAGGAGGCAACACGCCCGATCCACGATCGCTGCAGTCCGGCTTCGTGTACCTCGCCCTGCAGGAACTGGCCACCCGCATCTCGCACCGCGCCACGGGCAAGCTGATCGGCGATCAAGCCGGCTACGACGTGATGATGCGCGTTGCCGGCGACGAGAACCTGCACCAACTGTTCTACCGCGATCTCGCCCAGGCGGCGATCGGTGTCGACCCGAGCGGCATGGTCATCGAGATGGAACATCAGGTCACCAACTTCGCCATGCCGGGTCTCGGCATCCCAGGGTTCGTCGAGCACGCCAAGCGGATCGCCAACGCCGGCATCTACGACCTCGCCGTCCACCACGAGCAGATCTTGGTGCCCGTCGTGCTGAAGTTCTGGAAAGTCGAGTCGCTCGAAGGCCTCAGCCCCGAGGCCGAGCAGGCACGCGACCGGATGATGGCATACATCGCCAAGAGTGAGCGTGTCGCCAAGCGCCTCAGCGAGCGGCGACAGCGCAAAGCCGAACTCCAACCCGCCTGACGCCCGAGCATCGACGTTAGCGTTGCCACATGGACGTGGCTGTCGTCGATTTCACCGCTGCCGACGCACCCGAGCGGTTTGCCCGTTCGCTTCGTGACACCGGCTTCGCGGTCCTCGTGAACCATCCCTTGGCGTGGCCGATGGTGGAGCAGATCTACCGAGAGTGGGCTCACCTGTTCGACTCGCCACAGGTCGCCGACTACACCACGCGCGACTCCCAGACCGGGTACTTCCCGCAGACGGTGAGCGAGACCGCGAAAGGTTTCCAGGTCCGCGACCTGAAGGAGTTCTTCCACGTCTACCCCTGGTCGGCGTACCCGGCCGGGGTGAGCATGGCCGCGTTGCGATATCGCGACGCCGCCACCCACCTGGCGCTCACCCTGCTGGACTGGGTCGAGGCATCCACGCCGCCCGAGATCGCCGCCCGGCTGTCGATGCCGCTGTCGGCGATGATGGAGGGCTCCACTCGCACGTTGCTGCGCGTGCTGCGATATCCGCCGTTGCCGGCCGACGTCCCCGAGGGCGCCGTGCGAGCGGCGGCGCACGAAGACATCAACCTGCTCACGATCCTGCCGGCGTCGGACCAGCCTGGTCTGGAACTGCTCGGCGCCGACGGCGAGTGGTTCCCGGTCCCGTGCGATCCGGGTTCGCTGGCGATCAACGGTGGCGAGATGCTCGATCTGGCGACCGACGGCTTCTATCCGGCGACCACCCACCGGGTCGTGAACCCCAGCGGGGACGCGGCCGGTCAGGCCCGTATGTCGCTGCCGCTGTTCCTGCACCCCGCCGACGACGTGGTGCTGGCCGAGGGCCGCACCGCCTCGCAGTTCCTGATGCAGCGCATCGAGGAACTACGCGGCAAGCGCTGACCCGACGCCGGACGCGGCGAGGGGGTGAGGCCCCGCCGGGCCACACCCCCTCGAGCGAACGCCGACGTCAGGCGTCGACGCGGATGACGGTGCTGCCGCCGGAGGACCCGGCCAGCATGTAGTCGACCGCTCCGAGGTACTTCACGCCCGGCGTCAGGCCGGTGAAGGCCAGCGACACCGTGCCGGAGCCGCCGATCGTTCCGGTGCCGGGCGCGGTGACCGCCATGTTGCCGGCATCGCTGGCGTCGAGCGCCCAGCTGAACAGCGTGTACGTGGCCGGTTGGCCACCGTCGGTCTGCCAGCCATGGACCACCACGGTGTACGTTCCGGCAGCCGGGTCGACCACGTCGACCTGTTCCGCCGAGGTGCCCGATCCGCTGCCGGCGAAGAATCCACCGGGACCGAACACGTAGAGGTCGAGGTCGTCGTTCCCGCTGGTGAAGTCGTCGAACAGCGAGAAGCGCGCCAGGGTGGTGCCTGCCGGAACCTCGATGTCGTGGGCGGTGTAACCGACACCGGTGGCGAGCGCCGTGCCGAAGTCATTGGCCGGGTCGTCGACGACGGTGCCGGCGGTTGCTGCGGCCGGCACCAGACCGCGGGCGGTCGCCGAGAACACCCCGTCGAAACCGAACCCGATCTCGTACGACGTGTCACCGGTGGTGAGCACTTCGTCCGGAGCGGCGACGGCCACCGGCTTGACGACGATCGGGCTGCGCACCACATGCGACCCGTCGGTCCACCGCAGTGCACCGGTCGAGTAGGTGTCGAGCGTGGCCGACGCGGTGGTCGTGAACGTCACCGTGAACGACTTGGTCTCGCCCTTGGCGAGCGTGAGCGTGGACGGGCTCACCGCCACGTGGATGCCGGGCACAGCCTCGACGGTTGCGGTGTACGTCGCGCTCGACCCACCAACGTTCGTGACCCGGCGCGTGACCGTCTGCGTGCCCGCCAGCGAGCCGATCGCGATCGACGCCTGGTTGAGGTCGCTCGGGTCGATCGTCGGGAGGCCGTTGCTGTCGCAGAATCCACTGCCCAGCTCGCCGCCACAGAGGAAGCCGAGCCACTCGACCAGACCGGAGTCGTAGACCAGGCCCGGGTTGGTGGCGGCATTGGGTGCCACGTGGCCGGCGCCGTAGTCGAACGCATCACCGAACGGGTTGCCGGCGCTGTCGAGCTGGTACGCCGAGGTCATCAGCGCCGACTTGATCATCATCGGCGACCAGCCGGGGAAACGCTGCTTCATGAGCGCCGCGATCCCGGCCATGTGCGGGCTCGACATCGAGGTGCCGCTGAGGAAGTCGTACTCCTTGCCACCCGACGCGTACGGCGAAACGGCAGCCAGAATGTCGACCCCGGGTGCGGTGATGTCGGGCTTGAGCACGTCGCCACCGGCGACCAGTGCCGGGCCCCGCGAGGAGAACACGGCCATCGCAGGGGCGGTCCCGTTGAAGTCGACCGTGGCCTTGATGATCGTGGCGCTGGCGCCCGGGGTTGCGGTGTAGTCGCGCAGCTTCTGGAGGTAGCTCTCGTCGACGTGCACGGTCGGGATCACGTGATCGTCGGCGTTGAGCGAGCTGGGAACGACGTTGACGAGGATCATGCCCACACCGCCCGCCCGCTGGACCTCGGCGCTCTTGTCGACGCGGGCGATCACGCCACGCTCGCAGACCACGATCCGGCCGGCGACCTTGGCAGGGTCGAGCGTGCCGGCGATGCACAGCGCGGCGTCGGCGTCGGCGGCCGCCGCAAGCTTCACGGTGGTGCTGTAGACGAGCGGACCCGACACGGTCGCCTTGGCGATCGATGCGCCGTTCAGCGGCGTGCCGTCACCGAGTGAGCCGCCACCGGTGGCGACGCGGTTGTGGGTGCTGGCGGCGACCGTCGTCAGCCAGGGGCTGATGTGGTCGGCGGTGCTCGCGGTCGGCCCGGAGTTACCGGCCGAGGCGGCCACGAACACGCCGGCGTCGGCGGCGAACATGAAGGCGATCTCGACCGGGTCGAGCGAGCTGCTGGGAGTGCCGCCGATCGAGTAGTTGAGCACGTCGACGCCGTCGGCGACGGCCTGGTCGATGGCGGCCACGCTGTCGCTGTTGGCACATCCGCCTTCGTCGCCACCCCAGCACACCTTGTAGGCGGCGACACGTGCGCGCGGCGCCATTCCGCTCACCGAGGTCAGCACCGAATCGGCGACGGGCACGTTGACGGGCACGTTGTAGTTGCCCGCCGCGGTCGACGCCGTGTGCGAGCCGTGGCTGTCGGCGTCACGCGCCGAGGCGAACTCCCACGGGTAGTCGGCCTTGACCTGGGCATCGCCACCGAAGCCGGCGTTGAACCACTGCGCGCCAATCAGCTTCTGGTTGCACTTGGTCGCCGCGAACTCCTCACCAGGGGTGCACTTGCCGTGCCAGCCCGGGAGTTGCTGGAACACGAGCTTGCCGGCCGCGTCACGATCGCTGAAGCTCAACGATTCGGGCCAGATGCCGGTGTCGATCACGCCGACGACGATCCCGTCACCGGCTCCGGCCAGCTTCTTGTCGCCGTTCGGGCCACCGAGCTGGGACCAGATGCCACCCGGCACGTCGAGCCCCAGGAACTTCGGCGTGTTGGCCGTGTCGAGGTGGCGGATCTCGTCCTTGCTGACGCTGACCACCCCGGGCACCGAGGCGAGCTTCAAGGCCGCCGCCTGCGTGAGTTCGGCGGCGAAGCCGTTGAACGAGTAACGGTAGTCGTACAGCTTGTGGCCACCGACGTGCCCGAGCGCGAGACCGTGCGACTCGTCCAGGTGGGCGGCGTACTTGACGACCTTGGCACTGGCCGGGTCGATCTTCTGGCCGGCCTTGGGCTTGGTGGCGGCGTACCCGGGCGTGGTGCCTGTGTACGCCGCGACCGGCGCCTCGAGCATCCGGACGATGTAGATGCCCGTCTGCTGTGGCGAGCCGGACTGGGCCGCCGGCTGGGCCTGCACGGATCCTCCGGTGGTGACAGCACCGAGAGTGGCTGTCGAGATGGCAAGTACGGCCGCCGCCGCCTTGTGCTTCCACGCACGTGTCATATCCCTGCGGTCTCCTTGTTGATGCTCGACGCAGCGCCGGTTGACGAGGTCAGGTCGGCTGGAATGTTTCATCCGCTACCGATGGGTAACGAACCTAGACGTTTCAGCGGAGACGTGGCCAGAGCCAGATGCCAAAGTCCACGACAGGGAATGTCAACATTCGGTCAAGTGCCGGTGACGCTCGGGGACGGTCGGTGGCGAACGAATGGCGGTGATCGCTCACGCCCGAAGGTACGTCAGGACTGCCAACACACGGCGGTGGGCACCGTCCTCGGGATTGAGGTCGAGCTTCATGAACACGTTGCTGATGTGCTTCTCGACAGCGCCCTGGCTCACGATCAAGCGTTCGGCGATCCCGGTGTTCGACAACCCTTCGGCCATCAGGGTGAGCACCTCTCGCTCGCGTGGTGTGAGCCGGTCGAGCTCGTGCCCGCGCCGTGAGCGGCCGAGGATCTGGCTGATCACCTCGGCGTCGACGGCGCTCCCACCGGACGCCACGCGCCGGAGCGATGTCAGGAAGTCGTCGACGTCGATCACGCGGTCCTTGAGCAGGTATCCGACCCCGGCCACGTCCCCGGCCAGCAGCTCACCGGCGTAGCGCTCCTCGACGTATTGCGACAACACCAGCACCGCCACCCCGGGGTGGAGACGCCGGATCTCGAGCGCAGCGCGAAGACCTTCGTCGGTGTGCGACGGAGGCATCCGCACATCGACCACGCACAGCTCGGGGGCGTGCTCGGTCACGGCGTCGAGCAGCGTGTCGGCATCGCCGACCGCCGCCACGACCTCGAAACCAGAATCGTTGAGCAGGCGCACGATGCCGTCGCGCAGCAACACCGAATCGTCGGCCACGACCGTCCGGATCATCGCCGCTCCCCCACCCCAGCCCCGTTCTGGTCACCGAACCGCCCGTCTGGGCGGGCGGTCTGGTGACCGGAACGCGAGAGACGCGGGACTTCGACGACCAATGTGGTCGGGCCACCCTGCGGAGAGCTGAGGGCGAACGAGCCGTCGACGGCGTGGACCCGGGCGCGGATACCGGCGATTCCGGTGCCGCGGGAGGCGTCGACGCCGCCAACCCCGTCGTCGTGCACCGTGACACGCACGTTGGCGGCCACCCGCACCACGTGGACCGAGGCGACACGCGCCTTGGCGTGCTTGAGCACGTTGGCGATCGCCTCGTTGACCACGAAGTACACGGTCTCGGCGACGTCGGTCGACAGGTCGAGGTCGGCGTCGACGTGGACCGAGATCGGGATCGCCGACTGGGCGACGATCGCCGACAGCGCAGCGTCGATGCCACGGTCCTCGAGGATCGCCGGGTGCAGACCTCGGCCGAGTTGGCGCAGCTCGCCGATCGAACCCTGCACCTTCTGACGGGCGCTCACCACGAGTTGCTTGGCCCGCGTGGGGTCGGCGTCGATGTGGTGTTCTGCCATCCCGAGATCCAGCCCGATCGCGACCAGTTGCTGCTGCACACCGTCGTGCAGGTTGCGTTCGATCCGGCGTCGTTCGGCGGCCACGGCGTCGAGGATGTCCTGGCGTTGTGTCGACAGCGTCGACACCCGGTGGCGGGCCTCGGCGAGTTGGTCGGGGCCGAGGAACCAACCCGTGATCTGCGCCTTCAAGTGGGCGGCGAACACCGCGATGCGCGGCGCGGCACCGAGCATGAAGGCGCCGAACAGCACACCCATCGCCCAGAACAGCGGACCCAACGGGAACCAGTTGCGGTTGTCGAACGGACCGTCGAACACGAAACCCGGGGCGGCGAAGTAGGCCGACGTGCCGGCCGTTCCGATCGCGATGCCGAGCATCAGGTTGAGACACAGGAAGCCGATCTGACGCCACCGCTCCGGGTCGCGCAGGGCGTGCCACCCGAGGCCGCGCAAGGGTTCGACCGGCCTGAGCTCGATGTCGGTCCCGATCCATCGCGCCATCGCGATCTCCGCTCGGCACAACGTCTCGACGAGCCGGAACAACGGGCGCAGCAGGAACACCCCGACGCCGACGAACATCAGGCCGAACGTCGTCCAGCCGGCCGCCATCAGGGCAACGAAGAAGCCGACCGCCGAGAAGATTCCGACGAACAGATACAGCGCCGCCGCCCAGGTCTGGCGTTCGGTCAACGGTTGGTACCAGCGCTGCAGCAGCGGCCGCGTGCGCTCCCAGTCCCAGTCGCCGATCGTCAGCCCACCACCGGGTCGCGATCGCGCCCCGGCGATCGGCGCAACCGGTGGAACCGGTGGAACCCGGCCCGCCCCGACGTCGCCGCCCTGCGACGGCGGAATCGGGGGTGGAAGCGGACGCACCGGCCCATTCTCGCGCCCCGAAGGCGGAGTGTGCTCGACGGTGTTCACGCTGCACCTCGCAAGGTCACGGCGATCGGACGGCGAGTGGCGCTGCGCGAGACGATCCGCACCAGCAACCACATCACGACGGCCGTCCCGAGCACGATCACCGGAACCGCCCCAGAGGAGAGGTTGGTGCCGATGTCGACCGACTCGCTCGACTCGAACGAGGCGATGATGCCGGACGTGCCGGCGGCGCCGAGCAGCAATCCGACGGCGATACCGAGCGCGCCGATCGGTGCCAGTTCTCGCAGCAGCAAGCCGCGGATCCGGCGCCGTCGGGCACCGATCGCCTGGAGAGCGGCGAGTTCGTGACGGCGCTCGTACAGGTTGACGATCATCGACGACACGACCGCCAGCGCCGCCACACCGGCGACGATCGCACCGATCGCACCGAAGATGGTCACGATCGCCGCCCTGCCCGCAGCCGACTCATCGATCAGTTCCGAGCGGGTCAGCGCCTCGGCGGCGACGGGCAGGTCGAGACCGTGCCGTTGGTTCGAGGACCAGACCAGATTGGCCATCCCCGGCGAACCGGAATCGGCGGCCAGCACGTCGCGATCGACGTACACCGTGACGCTGTGGTCGTCGACGAGTCCCACGACGTCGTACGCGAACGGGCCGGCGGCGAGATCGACGGTGATCGCCTCGCCCACGCCGATCGAGTTGCGGGTGGCGAACCCGCGACTCACGACCACGCCACGGTCGCCCGCGGCGAGCCACCGACCGCTCGTGATGGCGGGGTGGAACATCTCCGTGTCGGCAGCGATGCCGTACAGCTCGACCTCCTTGCCGTCGATCTCGCCCCAGCCGTAGACGGCCATCTCGGTCGCCGGGTCGGCGTCGCTCAGCGACACCGGGAACGGCAGGCCGGCGTCCTCGGCGAGCGTCTGCGACTGCCACACCCAGGGTTGCATCACGGCGTCGTTGTAATCGTTGACCGACGAGGCCAGGCTCGGGATCAGGAACGCTGCGCCGACCGCGGTGGCGATCTGGGCGACGACCGCGACGGTGCGCGCCGGGCGTCGCGCCGAGCTGCGCACGGCGAGCCGGTTGATCAGGCCGCCCACCGGCAGCCGCGTGATCAACCTGTGCGTCCGGCTCCGCCCGAACGGGGCGCCGTCGCGGTCGCGCAACGCGTCCGACAGGTCGAGGTTGGTCACGCTCCGGGCGGCGCGGGCGGCCACGAGCCGGGCACCGAGCAGCATGCCGACGGCGCTGCCGGCGAGGACGCGCCAATCGACGGCCACGCCGGGGGTGATCCCGACGAACTTCTCGAGCACCATCCGTGCGATCAGGTTGCTCACGACCACACCGAATGGCAGGCCGACAGCCAGGGCGGCGGCGGTGATGCCGAGCGCGATTCGCCGCAGTCGGCGGCGCAGTTGCCGGCGACGACCGCCGAGTGCGCGCATCACGGCCACCTCACGGGTGCGTTCGGTGATCAGGGTGTTGGTGGTCGAGGCGAGCAGCACCATCGCCACCAGCCCGGCCACGATTCCCAGCAGGCCGATCAACGTGCTGACCTGCCGGATGTCGGAATCGATCGGTGTCGTGTCACCCGGCAGGTACGTCGGGAAGTCGGTGAACGTGTCGCCGGATCCAGCCAGCGAGGCGCGGACACGATCGGCGATCTCGTGCAGGGCCTGCTCGCTGTCGTCGGTGGCGCGGATCACGAGCCGGTTCGTATCGGTGGCGGTATCGAGCGATGTGAAGACGGCATCGGCATCGGCCCACCACAACGTGGTGGCGTGTCCCACCACGGCGTACGGGCGGCCGTCGATCGCAATCGTTCCCCCGATCGGCGCCGTCGACGAGGTGGTCAACACCTCATCGGCGGTGTTCGGCTGACGCCCCTCGACGATCCGCAACCGGTCCATCGTGCGCTCGTCGGCGAGCCGCACGAGGCGGACTTCGGTTCCGTCGTCGAGCCGCGTCGCCAGGTCGCTCTCGGCCTCGGCGGCGGCCACGTTGGGGATCTGGCGCAGTGCGGCCAGTTGGCCGGCGTCGAGCGGGGTGGTGGTGACGTTGATGTCGCCGAGCCCGTCGCCGGCGACCGCCTCGTGCAACGCACCTTCGGAGACATGTGGGATCGCCAAGACCCCGATTGCTCCGACAGCGAGTGCCAAGGCGAACACACTGACGAGGATCCGACCTGGCGCGCGTCGAAACTGGCGCAGCATCGCCCTCATGATGCTGCCGCCACGAGGTCGGCCAGCTCGCGCCGAGCGAGCGAAGGACCAGCGGCGGGCGCCGGCACGCTGCGACCGTCGACCATCGTGATGACCCGGTCGGCTCGGCTCGCAAGGTTCAGGTCATGGGTGATGAACACCACGGTGGTTCCCGTCCTGCCCAACGCCAGCAGGATCTCGACCACGGCGTGTCCGTTGGCCTGGTCGAGGGCGCCGGTCGGCTCGTCGGCGACGATCAGCGACGGCTGTGTGACGATCGCCCGGGCGATGCCGACGCGTTGTTGCTCGCCACCGCTCATCTGGGCCGGCAGCTTGCGGGCGTGACCCGACAACCCGACCTGATCGAGCGCCGTCGCCGCGGCGCGCTTTCGCAGGCGGCGCCCGGCGCCGCTGCCGCTCAGTTGGATCGCCAATTCCACGTTCTCCTGCGCCGTGAGCGTGGGGAGCAGGTGGAAGTCCTGGAACACGATCCCGACGTTGCCGCCCCGCCAGCCGGCCAACTGGTCGGGCTTCATCCGATCGATGCGGGTGCCGCCGATCATCAGCGATCCCGAGGTCGGCGTGTCGATCCCGGCCAGCAGCGCACCGAGCGTGCTCTTCCCGGACCCCGACGGCCCGACGATCGCCACCACCTCGCCGACGCGGATGTTCAGGTCGACGTCGGCGATCCCGATCTGGGCGGAGCTGCCCTTGCCCCAGACGCGTGTGAGTTGGCGGGCTTCGACGGCGTTGGCACCGGGCACCGAGTGTGCAGGAGTCTCGTTGTTCATGTCTCGATCGTCGAGCAATCGTGGCATCGACGACATGGTGCGCCCCGGCGAACCAGCGGTGGGGTTATCCCCCGCCCACCCATTCGTTCACGTCACCGAATGCACACCCATCAACGGGTGGTTTGGTGACCAGAACGGGTTCGGGGTCAGGGATTGATCGTGCCGTTGACCAGCGAGACCGTGGCCACCACCACGAACAGCATCGCCATCAACTCGATCGCCAGCGTGGTGCGGGCGCGCCGATCGAGGGTGACGCCGCCCACCTCGTCGACCAGGCCCGGCACGACGCGGACGTGGTGATAGCCCCCGATCATCGCCGCCAGAGCAACACCGATCACCTTGACGATGAGCCGCCGGCCCCATGTGGTGTCGGTCAGATCGCCGGGGCTGTCGATGATCATGGCGGTCATCGCCACCCCGGCGGCCACCACGGCGATCAGTGCCAGGGTGGCGACCGAGGAGAAGCGGATCAGCAGATCGCCGACCGGATGATCCTCGATCGGCTCCCGGTGCCTGAATCCTGCGATGGTGACGAGACCGACGATCCCACCTACCCAGACGCCGGCTGCCGACACGTGAAGGGCGTCGGCGAACGCCATCGGGACGCGGGACCCCTGCGTGACGGTGTGGCCGTCGAAGGCGAACGAGAACACGCCGAGCAGCAGGCCGGCCAAGCCGAATGACGATCCGGCGGTCATCGCCCACCGCTCGATGCGATCATCGGCGACGTCGGGCGGCGATCCGGAGCCGGGGTCGGACGTGGCGCCATCGTCCGTCGGCTGATCGACCCTCAGCGGGCGCGTGTGGTTGAACACGCCGAGCAGGATCAACAGCCCGGCCAGTACCCGCATCATCGGAGCGGTCCCGGCTTCGAGCGTGGTGGCTTCGCTGAGCCCGACCTCGAAACGACGCCCCACGCCCACCAGCTCGGCCAGCCCGCCCAGCAGGGTGAACGCCCCCATCGCCACGACGAACGAGACCAGTCGTTCGATCTCGCGGCGGGGACCTCGGTGGACGAGCGTGAGGAATGCGACCAGGCCGAACGACACGAGGACACCGGTCGTACCGAGCAGTTCCCCGGCGGATCGGAGCCGCTCGGCACCGCCGCTGTCGCGTCGTGCCAAGAAGTCGTCGAGCGTGGTCGCTGAGAGAATCATCGGTCGGTGCGCCGGGCGCGCACCACGAGCGTTCCGGCGGCGAGGGCGGCGACCACCAGCGCACCGACGATCACGAGCGTTCGGGTGGAGCTGCTGTCGGACGCATCACCGTCCTGCGGCACCGGCAACGTGGCGACCGTGAGCGGTTGGGTCGTGGGAGCAGAGGTGCTGGCCGGCGCGGTCGTGGGTTGGGTGGGCGGTGCCGATGAGGCAACGGTGGGTGCAGCGGTGGGCGGGTCTGTGGGTGCGACCGTGATCGGAGCAGTGGGTGGAACCGTCGGCAGTGCATCGGCCGCCACCGTGAACGTGAACGAGCCCTCCAGCACGTGGCCGTCGTCGGCCGACACTTTGTAACGGACGCCGACCACGCCGCCGTACAGCGGCGGGTCGAGTTGGAGTCGGAACAGCATGTCGTCGTCGGTCACGGCGAACGGTTCGATCACGTTGCCCTGCGGGTCGAGCACGTCGAAACCGTTCCCGATCAACGCGACCGGATCGTCGAAGGCGACCTGGATCTGCGACACCGGCTCGCCGACCGCCGCGCCGTCGGCGGGGAGCGTGTACTCGAGTGCGGCGTGGGCCGACGCCGGCGCCGCCGGTGCGATCAGCGCTGTCATGCCGAGCACGCCGACGATCAGCCAACGTCGCATCGGTCGCCGTCGTGGTGTGTCGTGCTCGCCCGCCATGTCGGGAAAGGGTAACGGGAGGGCGCGCGCCTACGATGGAACCCGTGCCCGGGCACCCGCCACTCCGACTCGACAGCGCCGAGCCGAGGTTGGCGACCACCGACGAGACTCGGCGCCACCGCCTGCGGCGTACTGCGCTGGCCTACCGTCTGTTCGGGGCGTACCACTGGGGCGAACAGGGCGACGGACACATCTCCACCCGTGACCCAGAGCGGCTCGACTGTCTCTGGCTGTTGCGTTTCGGCGTGCCGTTCGGTGAGGCGACGGTCGCCGATCTGGTGCTGGTCGGCCCGGACGGCACCGTGGTCGACGCCAACGGCAACCACGAGCCCGAGATCAACATCACCGGCTACAACATCCACTGGCCGATCCACGAGGCACGCCCCGAGGTGGTGTGCGCCGCTCACACGCACACGCCGTACGGCACGCCGTGGTCGGCCAACGCCCAGCCGTTCCGCCAGATCGTGCAGGAGGCGACCGCCTTCTTCGGTTCGCACGCCGTGTACGAGGGCGACGACGTCAACGTCCAGTCCACCGACGGCGGCAAGCGGATCGCCGCTGCGCTCGGCGACGGCAAGGGCGTGATCCTGCGCAACCACGGCCTGCTCACGGTCGGCGCATCGGTCGACGAGGCGATCGGCTGGTTCATCATGATGGAGCGCGTCGCCGAGGTCCACGTGAAGGCCGATCGAGCGGTCCCGATCTCCGACGAGGCCGCCACTCAATCGGCGACCGTGATCGGCGCGCCGCAGCAAGGCTGGCACGCCTTCAACTGGGCCCTGCGCTGCCGAATCCCCGACCCCTCGGTCGTCGACTGACGGACGAGGGCGTCACCGTTTCGGTCTCACCGAAGCGGTTCGATGGTCAGCGGGCGTAGGTGGTGACCTTGTCGGCGAGGTCGAGCAGCCATTGCGGCCAGACACCGATCGCCAACGTGAACAGCGCCGCCAGCATGATCGCCAGTGTCGACATGGCCGGCATCGGCTCGGCGGTCTTGGCGTCATCGCCGTCCTGTTGCCACATGCTGACCATGATCCGCAGGTACAGGTAGGCGGCGATCACCGCGCTGACCATGGCGATGATGCCGATCGCGTAGCTCTGCTCCTCGACGGCGGCCTGGATCACGCCCCACTTGGCGACGAAGCCCGAGGTGAGCGGCACGCCGGCCTGCGCCAACAGGAACACCGTGAACGCCAGCGCCAACGTGGGGCGGCGCTTGGCGAGGCCCTGGAAGGCGTCCAGCGACGAGTCGCCACCAGCGTGGCGTGACACCAACGTGACCACACCGAACGAACCGACCGTGAGCACCGAGTAGAGCAACAGGTACGTGACCACGCTCGGCACGCCCTGACCGGCGGCGGCCTCGCCGGCGCGATGGGCGGCGGCCTCGATGCCGACCAGGATGAACCCGGCGTGGCTGATCGACGAGTACGCCAGCATGCGCTTGACGTCGGTCTGCACGACGGCCAGGACCGAGCCCATCACGAGCGACAGCACCGCCAGCACCCAGATCGCCGGGCGCCAGTCGTCACGATGGAACGGCAGGGCGATCACCAGCACACGCAACATCGCAGCGAAGGCTGCGGTCTTGCCGACCGATGCCATGAACGCCGTGACGTTGCTGGGGGAACCCTGGTACACGTCGGGGGTCCACACGTGGAACGGGACCGCGGCCACCTTGAACCCCAGGCCCACCAGCAGCAGGGCGATCCCGGCCAGCACCAGCGAGTCCTGCCCGTCGACCAGCACCGAACCCTGGAAAGCGGTCACGATCTCGCCGATGTTGGTGGACTGCGTGCCGCCGTAGACCAGGGCGATGCCGAACAGGAAGAATGCCGAAGCGAAACCGCCGAGCACGAAGTACTTGATGCCGGCTTCCTGGCTGGTCGGGCGGTCGCGGTCGGAGGCGGCCAACACGTACAGACCGAGCGACAACGTCTCGAGCCCGAGGAACAGCAGGATCAGGTCGTTGGCCGACGCCATGACCACCGCTCCTGCGGCCGCCACGAGCAGCATGGCGTACACCTCGGGAGCGTCGGTGCCTGCTGCTCGCAGGTCGTCCGACGTGATCAGGGCCACCAACAGCGTGGCGGCGCAGATCGCCAGGGTGAGGAACTGGGTGAGGTGGTCGAACGCCAACTCACCTCGGATCAGGGTGACCGGGCCATTGTCGCTGATCGAACGCCAGTGCAGCACGGCGAACACGCCGGCCACCACCGACGTGAGCGAGGTGACGGCGGCGTAGGCGCCTCGCGGCCACGTGGGGGTGAGGGCGCCCACCACCAGCAGCAGCAGCGCTCCCGACACGAGCGCGATCAGTGGGCTGATGTGCCACCACTCGATCGATGGAGCTTGGAAGGTTTGCGCCAGCATCACTCCCCCTCCCCCGACTCGGTCGTTGCCGCATCGGTCTCGGGCGCCTCTTGGGGCTCGATGTGCACGGCGTGCGGCGCCTCGAAGCCACCGCGTTCGGTGACGTGGGCGATCAGACGCTCGACGGACGGCTCGATCGTGTCCAACATCGGCTTCGGGTACACGCCGGTGAACACCATGATGCCGATCAGCGGCAGCAGCACCGCTGCCTCCTTGAGCTTGAGTTCGGGGAACGAGCGGTTGGCGTCGTCGGGCTCGCCGTGGAACACGCGTTGGTATGCCCACAGCATGTAGAGGGCGGCCAGGATCACACCGCCCGACGCCACGACGACCCACCAGCGGGCGCTCAGGAACGAACCGATCAGGATCAGGTACTCGCCGACGAAGCCGTTCAGGCCGGGCACCCCGATCGACGACAGCATCACGATCATGAACGCCGCAGCGAAGATCGGGGCGACCGCCTGGATGCCCTTCAACTCGGCGATCTGGCGGGTGTGGCGGCGCTCGTAGATCATGCCGACCATGAGGAACAGGGCGCCGGTCGAGACACCGTGGTTGACCATCTGCATGACGGCGCCCGTGATCGCCTGCGACGTGAAGGCGAACGTGCCGAGCACGATGAAGCCGAGGTGCGCCACCGACGAGTAGGCGACGAGCCGCTTGAGATCTTTCTGCATGGTGGCGGCGATCGCCCCGTAGATGATCCCGATCACTGCCAGGGTCAGCCAGAGCGCCCGGCTCCAGTGGGCGGCCTCGGGGAACAGGTACAGACCGAACCGCAGGAATCCGTAGGTGCCGAGCTTGAGCATCACGCCGGCCAGCAGCACCGAGCCGGCGGTCGGCGCCTGCGTGTGGGCTTCGGGCAGCCACGTGTGGAGCGGGAAGATCGGCACCTTGACGGCGAACGCGACGGCGAACCCGAAGAACAGCCATCGTCCGGTGGAGGCGGCGAAGTTGGCGCCCTCGGCCAGCTTGACGAGGTCGAACGTGACCCCGTCGACGCCGTTGCGGCTGGCGATGAACACCGTCGCCATGATCGACACGAGCATGAACGCCGAGCCGATCATCGTGTACAGGAAGAACTTCGTGGCGGCGTACTGGCGGCCCTCGTAGCCCCACCCGCCGATCAGGAAGTACATCGGCACGAGCACGATCTCGAAGAACACGAAGAACAGGAACAGGTCGAGGCTCAGGAACGAGCCCATGACGCCCGCTTCGAGCAGCAGCAGCCATGCGAAGTACGGCTTGTCCTTGCCAGGGTCGGTGTTGTGCGGGTCGATCCCGAGGATCGCCAGCGGGAACAGCACGCCGGTCAGCAGGATCAGGAACAGCGAGATCCCGTCGACGCCGAGGTGCCAGCCGATCCCCCACTGCTTGATCCACGCATGGTTCGTGACGAACTGAAAGCCGGCCTCGTCGCCACCGTGCTTGCTGAACTCCGACGTGAGCCACACGCTCATCGCACCCGTGGTGACCGACGTGATGGCGGCGACCAGCTTCATGTACTCGGGGCGGCGCTGGGAGAGCAGGAGGATCACGAGCGCGCCGACGGCGGGCACGACGACCAGCATCGACAGGATCGGGAAACCAAGGGTCTCCATGTCAGTACCCCCACCGGTTCGAGACAGCGAGCGCCAGCGAGCGATCGGCGGGCCGTGGCCTGTGTAGCCGGGGAACGCAGTGGACGTCGAGCATCACAGCACCCCCCGACCGATCACGAACCACGCCAGCAACAACACGACGCCGACACCGACGATCCCGGCGTAGTTGCGCACGTTGCCGGTCTGCGCCTTGCGGGCCTCACCGGCGGCACCACCGACCAGTTTGGCGGCGCCGTTCACGGCGCCGTCCACGATCGTTCGGTCGAACCACGCCACGGCGTCGAACGCCTTGCGACCGGGGCCACCCATGAATGCGCTCACGGCGGCGTCATACTTCCAGCCCTGGGCAAGGATCTCGGGCTCCACGGGGGCACGCAGCTTCTTGGCGTAGATCGCCACCGCGGCGCCGATCCCGGCCAACGCACAGGCGATCGCCAGCAATGCCAGCACACCCTTGTTCTGGTAGGCCGACGTGTCGGTGATGTGACGCTCCCCGACCTCGACGACCGGTTCCAGCCATGACTCGAGCTTGTGGCGCCAACCGTCGGGGATGAAGCCGAACGCCGGGAGTTGGATCGCTCCGCCGACCAGCGACAGACCGGCCAGGACGACGAGCGGGAACAACATCAGCGCCGGCGACTCGTGCGGCTTGAACTCGCCGTGGGCGCCGTGGTCCTCGGCGTGGCTGTCCCATCGGGCTTCGCCGAAGAACACCATGATCACCTGACGGGTCATGTAGAACGCGGTCAGCAGCGCCGTGACGAGACCGACCACGTACAGGATCGGACCGAGCGTGCCACCCTTGGCGAGCGTGAACAGCAGGATCTCGTCCTTCGACCAGAAGCCGGCGAACGGCGGCACGCCGGCGATCGCCAGCCAGCCGACGATGAAGGTTGCCGCCGTGACCGGCATCATCTTTCGCAGCGCGCCCATCTTGCGCATGTCCTGTTCGTGGTGCATGCCGTGGATGACCGAGCCGGAGCCGAGGAACATCAGCGCCTTGAAGAAGGCGTGGGTGACCATGTGGAAGATGGCCGCCACGAACGCGCCGGACCCGACCGCCAGGAACATGTAACCCAGCTGCGACACGGTCGAGTAGGCGAGCACCTTCTTGATGTCGTTCTGGGCGACCGCCACGGTGGCGGCGAACAAGGCGGTGGTGGCGCCGACGATGGCGATGATGTTCGACGCAGCTGGTGCGGCAGCCGCCAGCATCGGGTTCATGCGGGTCATGAGGAACACGCCGGCGGTGACCATCGTGGCGGCGTGGATCAGCGCCGACACGGGGGTGGGGCCCTCCATCGCGTCGGGGAGCCACAGGTAGAGCGGCAGCTGGGCCGACTTGCCGACGGCGCCGACGAACAGCAGCAGTGCGATCCCGGTCGCCGTCGAGCGCGCCAGCGACCCGGTCTCGGCAGCCGAGTTGAGCGTGTGGTAGCTGACCGAGCCGACCGCCTGGAAGCCGAGGAACATCGCCAGCATGAAGCCGAAGTCGCCGATCCGGTTCGTGACGAACGCCTTCTTGCCGGCCGTGGCGGCCGAGTCGCGTGTGTGCCAGAACGAGATCAGGAAGTACGAGCACGTGCCCACGCCTTCCCAGCCGAGGAACGTGACGAGCAGGTTCTCGCCCAGCACCAGCAGCGTCATCGACAGCACGAACAGATTCAGGTACAGGAAGAACTTCGAGAACTTCGGGTCGCCGTGCATGTACCCGATCGCGAACAGATGGATCAGGAACCCGATCCCCGTGACGAACAGGCACATCGTGATCGACAACGGGTCGGCCAGGAACGCCATGTCGATCGTGAGGTCACCGACCGGCAACCAGGTGAACAGCTTCTCGGTGTGCGACCGCTGCTCGGCGTCCATACCGAGCAGGTCGATGTAGGACCCGACCGCCACGACGAACGATCCGAGGACCATCGCCGCCGCCAGGAAGCCGGCCTTGGGGTCACCGAGCTTGCGGCCGAACACCAGGATCAGCAGGAACCCGGCGAGCGGGAAGGCAGGTATCAACCAGATGACGTCGAGCATGGTTCTTTCCGGTCTATCCCTTGAGCTCCGCCAGGTCGTCGGCGGTGGCGCCCGGACGACGCTTGAGGATCGAGATGATGATGCCGAGTCCGACCACGACCTCGGCGGCGGCCACGACCATCACGAAGAACACGGCGGTCTGGCCGTTGATGTCGCCGAACCGGTCGGCCAACGCCACGAAGCTGAGGTTGACGGCGTTCAGCATCAACTCGATGCACATGAACATGATCAGCGGGTTGCGGCGCACGAGCACGCCGACGGCACCGATCGCGAACAGGATCGCCGACAGCACGAGGTAGTACGTGGTGGTGGGTTGGGCGGCGGCGAGCATCATGAGGTGACCTCGGGCTTGCGTGCCCGGCGCGTCATCAGCACGGTGCCGGCGACGGCGATGATCAACAACACCGAGGTGAACTCGAAGGCGAACACGTGATCGCTGAACAGGTTGTCGGCGAGCTGCTGCACGTTGCGGTCGCCGTCGGCCTCGAGCGGGGGGCCGACCTGCAGCGTGTCGCGGGCACGCACCACGGCGGCGATCACCAGACCGGCCAGCCCGACGCCGACCACGGCCGCCATCGGACGCTGGATCGGGAACGGCTCGATCGACAGGTCCTCGGCCTTGTCCACGCCGAGCAGCATGATCACGAACAAGAACAGCACCACGATCGCACCGGCGTAGACGATGATCTGCACGGCGGCGAGGAAGTGCGCTTCGAGTGCCACGAAGTGGACGGCGATACCGAACAGGGTGAGCACCAACGACAGCGCAGCGTGGACCGGATGCTTGCGCACCACCACGCCGACCGCGCCGGCCAGCACCATCAGGGTCGCCAGGACGAACACGACCATGTTCATTTGTCGGCGACCTCCTGAGGCGGCTCCGGCGCCCGTTCGCCGTGCCCGAGCTCGTTGCTCCAGCCGACCAGCCCTCGGAAGGTCGCATCGCCGGATGGCGAGGTGGCGCGCATCCAGCCCGACGTGAGTGCGTCCTCGCCGTCGCGCCAGTCCTCCCACGGCAACTGCTGCGGCTTGCCCTGCTCGTCGACGACCAGTTCGGCCTTGGTGTAGATCGCGTCCTGACGGTTGGTGAAGCTGAACTCGAACAGTTTCGACTCGGTGATCGCCTCGGTCGGGCAGGCCTCGACGCACAGGTCGCAGTGGATGCAGCGCAGATAGTTGATCTCGTACACGAACCCGAACCGCTCACCGGGTGAAGTGGGGTTCTCCGGATCGTTGTCGGCGCCGCGCACGTGGATGCACTTGGCCGGGCACACACCGGCGCACAGCTCGCACCCGATGCACTTCTCCATCCCGTCCTCGTAGCGGTTGAGCACGTGGCGACCGTGCAAGCGCTCGGGCTTGGGGATCTTCTGGTCGTCGGAGACGTCGGGCTGGTTGGCCTTGCCGTGCTTGCGGGCGTATCGACCACCGGAGTATTCGGTCGTGACCTGCTTGCCGCCGAACAACCGGTGTTGCCGAATCGTGACTGCGAAACCGTCCAAATACCCCATCAGTACGCAGCTCCTTCGCGCTCACGATTGCGCTTGCTGACCACCAGCGCAGCGTTGAACAACAGGTAGGCGGCGGCGAGCGCCGCCAGGCAACCGGCGACCACGGCGAAGATGTTCCAGTCCTTGTCGCGACCGAGCTGGATCGCCGCCAGGACCAGGAACCATCCGAGGGCGACCGGGATCAGCAGCTTCCAGCCGAAGTTCATCAGCTGGTCGTACCGCAGCCGTGGCAGCGTGGCGCGGAACCACACGTAGACGTAGAGGAACAGCAACACCTTGAGCACGACCCAGACCGTGCCCCCGAGGCCGAACGGCACCCAGCCGAACAGGTCGAAGTCACCGATCTTGAGCGGCTGTGGACCGCCCAGGAACAGGGTGACGAGGATCCCGCTCATGGTGATCACGTTCATGAACTCGGCCAGGAAGAACAGCGCGAACCGGATCGAGGAGTACTCGGTGTTGAAGCCGCCGACCAGCTCCTGTTCGGCCTCCACGAGGTCGAACGGGGGGCGGTTGAGTTCGGCGGTCATGGCGATCAGGAAGATCACGAACGGGATGAAACCGGTCGACACGATGTTCCAGTTGGCAACACCGTCCTGGGAACCGACGATGCCGGAGGTCGACAGGGTGCCCGACATCAGCAGCACCGCGGCGAGGCTGAGCCCCAGCGCGGCCTCGTAGGAGATCATCTGGGCCGAGGCCCGCACCGATCCGAGCAACGGGTACTTCGAACCCGAGGCCCATCCGGCGAGCATGATGCCGTACACGCCGATCGAGCTGAGGGCGAGCACGATCAGGATGCCCATCGGGGCGTCGATCAGCTGGATCCGAGTGACGTACTTGCCCCAGCTGACGGTGCCGTCCTTGCCGTCGGTGAAGTCGCCGCCGAGCGGGATCACCGACCACACGAGGAACGCCGGCACGAACGCCAGGAACGGCGACAGGCGGAACACCCACTTGTCGGCCTTCTCCGGCAGCAGGTCTTCCTTGAAGAACAACTTGGTGCCGTCGGCGAGTGTTTGCAGCAGGCCGAACGGGCCGGCCTTGTTGGGGCCGATCCGGTTCTGCATGCCCGACACGATCTTGCGCTCGAACCACACCATGAACATCGTGCCGACCAGGCCGATCACGAAGATCACGAGCACCTTGGCGGCGATGATGGCGAGCACCTGCCACCACCAGTCGGTGGTATCGAGCAATGGATCGACGGCCAACAGGTTCACGATTCACGCTCCGACGGAGGGCACGCGGCCTGCGTGGCCGGGGAACGCAGCAGCACCGCAGACGACACATCACGCCGCAGACCACCGCACGCGGCCTGCGTGGCCGGGGAACGCAGCAGCACCGCAGGCGACACATCACGCCGCAGACCACCGCACGCGGCCTGCGTGGCCGGGGAGCGCAGTGCGCGGCTCATGAGAGACGCTCCACGCGGACGTCGGTGGCTCCAGCGGAGGCGTCGACCAGATCGCTGACGCGAGCACCGGGCTGGTTGAACGGCGCCCAGATCGTGCCGCGCATGACGTCGGCATCGGCGACCAGTGGAGCCACGACCGAGCCGTTCGGCCCGATCAGTTTGACCGCCGTGCCGGCCGCCAATCCGATCGTGTCGAGATCGAGGGGATGCACATGCGCCCCGGCGCCGATCGCCAGATCGGCCAACGACGGCGAGTTGGCGGTGGAGACCGCACGGTCGTACAGCTTGCGGCTGATCACCAGCCGGTAGTCGTAGCTGTTGCGCGGCGCCTCGACCGAGGCACCCTCACCGAGCGACCCGAACGACGGGTTGCTGTCGGCGAGCGCAGCGGTGACCGACGCCAAGGAATCGAAGCCGAGGTCGTGGCCGAGGGCGACCGCCAGCTCGGAGGCGATCATCCAGTCAGGACGCGACGTGCCATGGGCGGTGACCTTCTGGTTGAGGGTGGTGACGGCGCCCTCGAGGTTGGTCGTCGTGCCCGATTGCTCGCCGTAGGCGGCCGCCGGCAGCACGAGATCGGCGTGCGTTGTCGACGCCGACAGGAACGTGTCGATCGAGATCACCCGGCCCGCACCGGCCAGTGCCCGCCGGGCGAGCTCGCTGTCGGGGCAGTCGTCGATCGGGTCGGCGCCGAGCAGGATCAGCAGGTCGAGCTTGCCATCGGCGGCCAGCCGCAACGTTGCGATCGTGTCGTGCTGGTCGTCGGCCGGCAGCAAGCCGGCGTGCAGCGCCCCGCGGACGTTGCCGCGGCGCAGGACCGGCAGCACGGTGGCGGTCGGCACGGCGGACAGCACCGCTCGCAACGTGGCCACCGCCGCGTCCTGCGACTCGGCGAGGTTCCCGCGGCCGGCGACGATCACCACGTCGCCGGAGGCGAGCTGGGCGGCCACGGCGGGGTCGGCGAGCGTGCGGCCCACCTCGGCCGCACCGGCACCCGGCAGGTGCCGGACGCTGCGCCAGGCATGCTTGGTGAGCCCGGTCGTGCGTGAGCCGAACTCGATCACCTTGGTGCGCTTCTTCTCGGCCGCATCGCGCAGCCGTAGGAACAGCACCGGGAGTTCTTCCTTGAGGTCCGGCCCGATCACGATCACGGTCTTGGCGTTGGCAGCCTGCTCGATCGTGGCGTTCGGGAGCGACAGCACCGCAGCCGGAAGCCCGTCGCCGAGCTGGGCGTCGCGGTGCTCGATGCCGAGCGCATCGGCGAGTCGGGCCCACGCCAGCGCACCCTCGTTGGTGCTGCGGGCACCGCCCAGGAGCCCGATCGACCCGGCCCCGGCGATCAGTTGGCGGGCCAGCGAGATCGCTCCCGACCAGTTGGTCTCGGCGAACCCGTCAGCGGTCCGGATCATCGGTGTGCCGAGCCGTTGCTCCGACTCGACGGCTTCGAAGTTGAAGCGGCCGCGGTCGCACAACCAACCCCAGTTGACGCTCGGGTCGGACGGATCGTCACCGGTGTCGACGCCCTGGATGCGGAGCAACTGGTCCCGGCTGGAGTGGATCGAGACCCGGCATCCGACCGAGCACGTGGTGCACGTCGACTCGACCTGCTCGAGGTCCCACGGGCGGGCCTTGAAACGGTACGGCTTGGCGGTCAGGGCGCCGACCGGGCAGATCTGCACGACGTTGCCCGAGAAGTACGACGAGAAGGGCTCGTCGGGGAACGTGGCCACCTCGGTGGCGTTACCGCGCTGGATGAAGTGGATCAGCTTGTCACCGGCGACTTCGTCGGCGAACCGGGTGCAACGATCGCACAGGATGCAGCGTTCACGATCGAGCAGCACGTTGTCGCTGATCGGGATCGGCTTGTCGTAGTGACGCTTCTCCTCCACGTACCGGCTCTCACCAGGTCCGTGGCTGAAGGCCTGGTCCTGGAGCGGGCACTCACCACCCTTGTCGCACACCGGACAGTCGAGCGGATGGTTGGCGAGCAGCAGTTCGATGACGCCCTCCTGCGCCCGTTTGGCGATCGGCGAGGCGGTCTCGATCTTCATGTCGGGGGCGACGGTGACCATGCACGACGGCGTGATCGCCATCCCACGACCGGTATCGACCTCGACCAGGCACTGGCGGCACATGCCCACCGACGACATGCGCGGGTGGTAGCAGAACCGCGGGATGTACTCGCCGGCGCGTTCGGCGGCGGCGATGATCAGCTCACCCTTGCGGGCCGTGAACGGCACGCCATTGATCGTGACGGCGACGGCGTTCGGGTCGGGCTCGGGCGGCAACGCCTCGGTCACGTTGGCGGCGTCCTCCACATGTTCGACCTTGACGGCGGCGTCCTGGTCGGCCTGCTTGTCGGTCTGGTCGACCTCGTTGTTGTCGGTGGCCACGTCAGTCACCTCCGACCGGGACGGGTTCGGCATCGTGGACGGCGCTGACCGGGATCAACGAGCGCACGTGGCGCTTGGTCACGATCGCTTCGAAGTCCTCGGGGAACAGGGTCATGGCGGAATGGATCGGCACGTACGCCGACGGTCCGACGAAGCAGATCGTGGTCATCTTGTAGGGGAACGGGACGGCGTCGAGCCCGAGGCGGGTACTCGACGCATGCGGCATGTTGCCGGGGCAGATCGATTCGCCGACTTCTCGAATCGTGTCCAGGTCGGCGTCGGTGCCTTCACCGGCAACGATCCGCTCGACGATGCGGTACAGCCACGTGCCGCCTTCACGGCACGGCACGCACTTGCCGCACGATTCGTGGGCGTAGAACTTCACCAACGTGAGGGCGGCGGCCGGGATGTCGGTCGTGTCGTCCATGACCATCACGGCGCCGGAACCGAGCATCGAGCCGGCAGCGCCGGCGGCGCGACCTTCGAACGGGATGTCGAGCTGCTCCTCGGTCCACCACGGGGCGGAACCGCCGCCGGGCACGAACGCCTTGAGCGTGTGCCCGTCGCGCATGCCCTGGCAGAACTCCTCGCCGAACAGCAGGTCGCGGAACGTGGTCGAACCGTTGATGATCTCGTAGACGCCCGGCCGCTTGACGTGGCCCGACACGGCGATCATGCGCGTGCCCGGCGACGTCTCGGTGCCGATCGCCGTGAAGGCGGCCGACCCGTTGCGGGCGATGAACGGCAGGTTCGACAATGTCTCGACGTTGTTGACGATGGTCGGCTTGCCGTACAAGCCGATCGCCGCCGGGAAGTAGGGCGGCTTGAGGCGCGGCATGCCGCGCTCGCCTTCCAGCGACTCGATCAGCGCTGTCTCCTCGCCGACCACGTAGGCGCCGGCGCCCCAGTGCAGCACGATGTCGACCTCGAACTTGGTGCCCAAGATGTTGGTGCCGATGTATCCGGCGGCGTAGGCGTCGTTGAGCGCTTGGGCGACGCGCTCGTGGGCGAGCGGCATCTCACCACGGATGTAGAGGAAGCAGCGGCTGAGCCCGGCTGCGTAGCAGGCGATCAGACAGCCCTCGATCAGCTGGTGCGGATCGCACTCCATCAGGAGCCGGTCCTTGTAGGTGCCCGGCTCGGATTCGTCGCCGTTGACGACCAGGTAGCGCGGCCACACGCCGGCGGGGGTGAACCCCCACTTGACACCGGCCGGGAAGCCCGCCCCGCCACGACCGAGCAGCGTCGACTTCTTGACCTCGTCGGCGACCTCGGCCGGGGTCATGGTCAGCGCCTTGCGCAGACCTTCGTACCCGCCCGTGGCGTGGTACCGCTCGAGCGTGTGGGCGTCGTCGTATTGGAACCGCGACGTGACCACCTGGGGGCGATCGCCGGGGTAGTACCCGGGCGCCCAGGCGTAGGGAGAAATCGGACCGCTCATGCCGGGGCCACCGTTTCAGTCGGGATCGGGATCCAGGCCGGTGACGTGGTGACGTCGTCGGGGTGCACGGCGCCGACCGCCTTGTCGGCGGGGATGTGCTGGCGGTTGCGGCCGAGCGTGCCGTGGGGCGGGAACTCACGGTCGAGCTTGCCGGCCCGCAGGTCCTCGACGAGCTGATCGAAGTCGGCCGGCGTGACCCGGAATCGGTGGCGGTAGTTGACCTGCAGCGTGGGCGCCTCGGTGCAGGCCGCCTGGCACTCGGCGTGCTGCAGCGTGAACATGCCATCGGCGGTGGTGGAGCCGGCCTTGATCCCGAGCGCGTGCTCGGCGTGGTGCATCAGCTCGTGCGCACCCATCAGCGCGCACGACATGGTGCCGCACATGTTGATCAGGTACTTGCCGGTCGGTTCGAACCGGAACATCTCGTAGAAGCTGGCCGTGCCGTACACCTCGGCAGGCGTGACGTCGACCAGTTCGGCGACGTGCCGCATGGCGTCCTCGGTCACGTATCCGTTCTGCTCCTGTGACAGGTGTACGAGCGGGATCAACGCCGACTTCTTCTTCGGGTAGCGGGCGATGATCTCGCGTGCCATCACCAAGTTCGCATCGCTCAACCGGCTCATCGGTCGACCTCGCCGAGCACGGGGTCGACGCTGGAGATCACGGCGACGGCGTCGGCAACGAGACCGCCTCGCATCATGTGCGGCAGGCATTGGATGTTCACGAACGATGGGGCCCTGACGTGCATGCGGTACGGGGTGGGGGAACCGTCGGAGGCGATGTAGCAACCGATCTCGCCACGCGGCGACTCGATCCCGACGTAGACCTCGCCCTCGGGCACCTTGAAGCCCTCGGTGAAGATCTTGAAGTGGTGGATCAACGCCTCCATCGACTCGTCGATACGCGCACGAGGAGGAGGGGTGATCTTCTTGTCCTGGATGCGGTAGTCGCCGCCCGGGATCCGGTCGAGGATCTGGCGCACGATCTTCATCGACTCACGGATCTCGTTGAGGCGGATCGCGTAGCGGTCGAAGGCGTCACCGTACGACCCGACGATCACGTCGAACTCGACCTCGTCGTAGTGCAGGTACGGCAGGTCACGGCGCAGGTCCCACGGCACACCGGTCGATCGCAGGATCGGGCCGCTGGCGCCGAGCGCCATCGCCTCCTGCGGCGTGATCACGCCGACGCCCTGCAGCCGGTCACGCCAGATCGGCTGGCCGGTCATCAGGATGTCGTACTCGTCGAGCCGCTCCGGGATCAGTTCGAGCAGTCGCAGCACGTCGTCGCGCCAACCCGGGGGGAGGTCGGCCGCAACCCCACCGGGGCGGATGAAGTTGTGGTTCATCCGCAGGCCGGTGACCTTCTGGAAGAACCGCAGCACTTCCTCACGCTCGCGCCAGCCGTAGATCATCATCGACACAGCGCCGAGGTCCATGCCGTTGGTGGCCATGAACAGCAGGTGCGACGACATCCGATTCAGCTCGGAGAGCAGCATCCGCATCCACACCGCCCGCTCGGGGATGTCACCGTCGATGCCGAGCAGCTTCTCGGTCGCCATCGAGAACACGAGCTCGTTGTTGAGCGGGGAGAGATAGTCCATGCGGGTGACGTTGGTGCCGCCCTGCATGAACGTGAGGTTCTCGCCGGTCTTCTCCATCCCGGTGTGGAGGTAGCCGATGATCGGCTTGCAGCGCAGCACGGTCTCGCCCTGGAGCTCCAACATCAGGCGCAGCACACCGTGCGTCGACGGATGCTGCGGCCCCATGTTGATGATCATCGTCTGTTCTTCGTCCGGGTCGTCCGGCAGGTCACCGAGCTGGGCCGCTTCGGCTTCGCTCATGCGCAGCACGGAGCCGACCTCGCGCATCAGCTCGCGCGCCCCAACCTGGGAGCGCAGCTTCATCTCTTGTGCACCTTCGTCGTGCGTCATCACGCTGCTCACGAGTGCGCTCCCTTGAACTGCACGGGGATCTTGCCGATCTCGTAGTCCTTGCGGAGCGGATGGCCGATCCAGTCCTCGGGCATCAGGATCCGGCTCGGGTCGGGGTGACCGTCGAACGTGATGCCGAACATGTCGAACGCCTCGCGCTCCATCGCCTCCGCGCCGGGGTGGACGTCGAACAGCGAGGCCACGACCGGGTCGCCCTCGGGCACCTGGACCCGCAGCCGGATCCGGCGCGGATTGCTGACGTCGAGCAGGTTGACGACGACCTCGAACCGCTCGCCGACCACGCCGACGGGCAGCTGGCGGTGCATGAACTCGAGGTAGTCCACGCCGCACAGGTCGACGATCATCGCGTAGCCCTCGTCGGCGAGCGCCTTGACCACGCCGAGGTACTGCTCGCGCGTGGGATGCAGCACGGTCTGGCCGAGCGAATCGCACACCGGGCAGCCGTGCATCAGCACGGGCTCCGGCGGCGCCTCGGGCGCGGCGACTTCGGGGGCCGGGGTGTCGGACATCACTTGCTCCCGAGCAGCACCGGCACCGAGGTGGCGGCGATCTCTTGGACGTGGATGTTGGCGCCGGCACCGGTGGCCGAACGACGCCTCAGGAGTTCGTTGTTCTCGATCAGTCCGTGCAGGGTCTCGATCGCGTGGATCAGCGTCTCAGGCGTCGGAGGGCATCCGGGGGCATACACGTCGACGGGCACGATCTGGTCGACGCCCTGCACGATCGCGTAGTTGTTGAACATGCCACCCGACGAGGCGCACACGCCCATCGAGATGACCCACTTCGGTTCCATCATCTGGTCGTAGACCTGCCGCAGCACGGGCGCCATCTTCTGGCTCACGCGCCCGGCCACGATCATGATGTCGGCCTGGCGCGGCGAACCGCGGAAGACCTCCATCCCGAATCGAGAGATGTCGTAGTGAGCGGCGCCGGTCGCCATCATCTCGATCGCGCAGCAGGCGAGACCGAACGAGGCCGGCCACGAGGACCGGGCGCGCGCCCAGTTGATCAGGTCTTCCAGTTTCCCGGTGATGACGTTGTGGCTCAGCCCACCGATTCCGTCGGTGAGCACATCGTTGGCGATTCCCATCGCAACCTCCTACGCAGCAACGCCGTCGTCGTGGGTGTCCGCGCCATCTGCGGCAACGCGGTCCATTCGGCCTTCCAGACCCACCCTGCGGATGGTGGACGACGTGCTCCGATCGGGAGACACCATCGCCGCTTCACGCTCCAGGCTGCGGTACTGGTGCAACGGGCCCCAGTCCAGACCGCCGCGAGCCACCTCGTACACGAACGTGAGGAAGAAGATCAGCGAGAACACCACGATCGCCCAGAACCCGAATGCTCCCAGCGACGCCCGTTGGACCGCGTAGGGATAGACGAAGATGATCTCGATGTCGAACATGATGAACAGCATCGCCACCACGTAGAAACTCACCGGAAAGCGGTCCGGTGGCTCACGGCTGGGCACGATGCCGCACTCGTACGGCGCCGCCTTGGCAGCCGACGGACGCTTGGGCGCCAACAACCGAGATGCCACGAACGACAGCCCGCCGAAGGCGACGGCCAGTCCGAGCAACACGATGAGCGGCAGGTATTGACCCATGATCAGGCTGCGGCGAGCGCCTTGCGCTGGAGGTTCTCGGCCACGTACTTGTCACGGCGGTGGAGCAGCCAGCACAGGCACAGGAACACGATCGTGGATCCGATGCAGATGTAAGCCGCCGGCTCGCGCAGCGACCCGAGGTCGCGGATCATGTACACGTACTGGCGTTGCTGGGTCGTGTCGATCTCGGGCGGGGTCGGGGCACGCCCCGGTTCGACCCGGATCGGCGCGAACGGCGCCACTTCGACCAGCGTGTAGTACGGGTGATGCCAGAACGCGATCTGATCGAGTTCGTCACCGAGCGGCTTGGGATAGGCCTCGCCGCCGATCTCGAACACATTGGTGACCTTGTACTCGCCGGCCGACAGAGCGCCCTCTTCTTCGAGGAACACGCTCGCCGACGACGCCGCCTGACCGAATTCGGGGGCCGACTCGGTGAGTGTTCGCCATCCCTCGCCGTCGAGTTCGGCTGCCAACTCGGTCGACGCTTCGACCGATGGATCAGCGGACGTGATGGCGAGTGGCCGGTCGACGACGCCGGCCTGGTGCAGCAGTTGGACCTCCTGGATCACCGTGCTGCCTGCAACCGCTTTCCAGGTCGGGGCGTCGCCCTTCAAACCGATCCCGTACATCCACCACACGCCGCCCATCAGCGCCATCCAGCCGGCCCAGGCCGCGAATGCGACGAGGAAGCCGAGCCGGGCACCCATGTTGGTGGCGAGGATCAGATACACCGACCCCATCCACACGCAGACGCCGATGATCACGGTCAGCGTGCCGCGCAGTTCGAACTCCCAGTTGATGGCGAGCAGAGAATGCAACATCACAGGCTCCGGACGTAGTCGACGATGGCTTGGATCTGGTCGTCGGTCAGCATGTTGCCGAACCCGGGCATGCGGCCGCTGCCCTGACCCTGCTTGCCGTACTTGGCACCGTAGACCGAGCCGTTCTTGATGAAGGTGATCATGTCGGCTTCGCTCGGGAAGTGTGACGCCGCCGCGCCGCCGGTGAGGTTCCAGCCAAATGCGCCCTGGCCGGTCACGCCCGGGTCGCCGTAACTCCAGCCCGGCGTGTGGCAGCGGGCGCAGCTGTAGGCGCCGCTGCCGTAGGAGTTGGAGAACAGCGCTTCGCCGTACGAGATCGGGTTGCCCGCTGCTTCGGCGTCGGCCATCGCCTTGCGAGCCGAATCCTCGATCTTCTGCTGCTCGGTGGTCGGCAGGTGGCCCGACGGGCAGATCCTGGCGTCTTCCTCGCCGACGCCGCAGTCCTCACGGGTGATCTGGAGCGTCTTGATGTAGGTGATCAGCGTGTCGATCTGCTGGTCGTTCATCGGGCCACCGCCCTTGATGCCCCACGGCGACATCGGTGAGAACGGCCGGCCGTACACGAGGATGTCGCGGACCTCGTCCTCGGAGAACCGGTAGAAGATCGTGTTGAGCGCCGGCGCCGTCCAGTTGACCGCCTTCGACTCGCCGGTGGCTGGATCGGTGATCACATAGGCGGCGACACCGCCGCCGCCATTGGCCCCGTGGCAACCGGCGCAGTTGAATGACTCGAGATACGTGCCGGTTGGGGCGAAGATGCGCGCCCCCCATGCCGCGAACTCCTCTTCCTTGGCCTCCTGGGCGCCGGTCTGTCGACCGGGCTCGAGGATCCAGTACACGGGGAGGGCGATCACCGTCACGGCCAACAAGATCACGCCGATACCGAGCACTCGTGTCAGACGCGGGCCCTCGAGCGTCTCGTCGTCGTGGTACGGCTTGCGGTTGGCAGCCAGTTCCTGTTCGGAGCCGAGTTCGTCGCGTGCCGAGCGGTTGTTGAGGACGAAGTAGACGATCCACCCGAGCAGGATGACCGTGAACAGCACCCAGGCGATCGACGTGGTGGTCAAGCCGATGATCACTTGTGGCCACCACCGACGCAGTGCGGACCCTCGGCCTCTTGGCCGGTGGTGTTGGTGCCGATCGCCATCCCGTCGAAACGTTGGCCGGTGTTGACGATCACGTCGCCGGCGGCAGAGAACTCGAGCGGGAAGTGGTCCATGCCGCGAGGAGCCGGGCCGCCCTTCTTCTCACCGACGCGGTTGTATTGCGAGCCATGGCAGCCGCACTCGAACCACTGGCTGGTGGCGCACTGCGGCACGCGGCAACCCAAGTGCGGGCACTTCTGGTACTGCACGATCAGGCCACGATTCATGCCTTCGAGCAGCGGGGCGGGGTAGATCGCCTCCGCCTTGGGGAGCGCGTCCGCCGGGTACGTGGTGATCCAGGACCGCGCTTCGGGGGCGTAGAAGAAGCCGCCGCCGGAGCGGATGCCGGCGACGATGTCGTCGTAACGACCGATCGTCACCTTGCCGCCGAAGCCACCGGTCTTGGTGGGCCACAGGAACGCCACCATCGATGCCGCACCGAACGTGCCGAGTCCGGCACCCATCAACCCGATCGTGGCGCGATTGAAGAACTGGCGACGGCTGACGCCGAGCGCATCGGCGTCCGGCGGCTGCCACGGGGTGAGGCCGGTGTCGGACGTGATCGGCGCCAGGCCGGTGCCGACGCGTGCGGCGACCGCCTGCGCCTCGACCTCGGCGCCGGCCGCCGAACTGCGCGACGTGGTACCGGCGGCGACCCGCGCCGCCTCGTCACGGCGAACCGTCTCGTGGCTGAGTGCGCCGGCGCCGCGGACGTCGGAACGGCGGGCGAGCGTCATGAAGGCGAGCGCGCCGAGCACGACGACGGCGGCGACGGCAACGATGATGACTGCGGTGGTGTTCATGGTGTTGCTCCTCTCCGAGACTCAGAGTTCGAAGAACAGGCCGTCCTTCCAGGGAAGGGTGAAGTTGAATCCGGGGCCTCGGAAGAACGAACCGATCATGACGAGCGTGGCCCAGAACATCAGGTGCACGGTCATGAGCGAGGTGGCGAACTTACGATCCTCGGGCTTGTTGGACGGGTTCTTGTCGATATAGGGGGCGAAGATCATCACGATCAGACCCACGCCGGGGATCGTCACGCCGGCGATCATCGGGTGGAACATCGTGAGCAGTTCCTGCAGGCCGAGGAAGTACCAGGGGGCCTTCGACGGGTTGGGCGTCAGGTTCGGGTTCGAGTGCTGGAGCAACGGTGCGTTGACCCAGATCGAGAACAGGAACGTGAACAGCAGGCAGGCCAGGGCGGCGACGAACTCGGCTGCCAGCAGGTGCGGCCAGGTGTGGACCTTGTCGACCGGGGTGGCCTTGACGTCCTGGATCGATCCGGACTTGACCACCGTCAGCAGCCGTTGTGTGTGCCCGCCCGGACCGGCGCCGACCGGGACGCCACCGGCCGTCGGAGTGGCCTGCACGACCGATGCGACCTTGTCGGCCACGGCCACGCCGCCGCCCGAGGCCTCGCCATCGCCCGACTTCTGCTTGGCGGCGCGGCTGCGCTCCAGCAGGTGGGCGGGGATGCGCGAGTCGGAGGCAGCCGGCTCGGAGGCTGCGGCGGCGGCCGCCGGGGCGGCCTCCTCGGCCTTCGATGCCTCGGCCTTCTCGCGGGCAGCCTGTGCCCGCTTCAGGAGATGTTCTGGGATTTCAGCCACGGGTTCCTCCGGTCACAACGGTCCCGAGATGCCGCCGTCTTTGCGGACTCTCCAGAAGTGGATTGCCATGAAGATCACGATCACGAACGGCAAGAACAACACGTGCAGCACATACCAGCGCAGCAACGTCTCGGAGCTGATCTCGGCCCCGCCCAGCAACACGAACCGCACGTCGCCACCGAACACGGGGGTGTATCCCATCATGTTGGTGCCGACCGCGACGGCCCACATCGCCAACTGGTCCCACGGGAGCAGGTAACCGGTGAACGACAGCAGCAAGGTGAGCTTGAGCAGCATCACGCCGATCACCCAGTTGAACTCACGCGGCGGCTTGTAGGCGCCGTGGTAGAAGACGCGCGCCATGTGCAGGAACACCGAGAGCACCATCAGGTGGGCACCCCATCGGTGCATGTTTCTGACCAGCAGGCCGAACGTGACCGAGGTCTGCAGGTTGGAGATGTCGTTCCACGCTGCGGTCGCCTCGGGCCGGTAGAAGAACATCAGGAAGATGCCGGTCACGGTCAGCAGGATGAAGAGGAAGAAGCTCAGCCCGCCCAGGCACAGCGTGTAGCTGACCTTGACCGCATGTCGCTTCACCTTCACCGGGTGCAGGTGGTACAGCACCGAGTTCATGATCACGTAGGAACGGTTGCGAGGGCTGTCGCTGTAGCCCTTGCGGAAGATCGAGCCGGGTCGGAAAATGCTCGCCCAGACCTGACCGCCCTGCACGCCGTCGACGGCTTTCTGGGCGCGGTCCTTGATCGTCGGCCTGGGGGTGTCGTCGATGATCTTCGCCATGGGTCTGCTCAATCTCTCCGGTCAGAATCGCATGCCATAGCCGTAGCCATGGTTGTTGGTGCGGGTATGGGAGTCGCCGCCGGCGCTGGGTTGGCCGACCTTCCCGAGGATGATGACGCCGGTCGGACACCGATCGACGCACAAGGCACAGCGCGTGCAGATGTCGTCGTCGATGATGAACACGACCTGATCGCTCGGATCGGCGCCGGGTTGCTCGGTGCCGTCCGCATCCACAATTACGTCGGGGGTCACCATGTGGATGCATTTCCACGGGCAGATGTCGACGCAGCCCTCGCACATGATGCATTCGGTCTGGTCGATGTGGATGAACTGCTTCGGCTTGACCGCCCGCGAGAGGTAATCCGCGTCGACCTCGACGAGCGTGTACTCGTCGGTGTACGGCATCATCGGCGGATTGGCGTCGGTCTTGCCCACTGGTCAGGCCTTCTTCACCAGAGGTCGGCCGTACGAGCTGGTCTCGAGTTCCTTGGTGGCGGGCTCGCCGCGCTTCTGCCACCAGTTCCAGATGAAGAGCAGCAGGGCGAAGAAGTACACGTGGATCAGCACCACGACCACGTCGCGCACGGCCTGGTACTGGAGCGTGAACGGCAGCCAACCGCCTTCGGCCTGCGGCTTGAGGGTGTTGAACGGGCCGTAGATGATGCGGGTGCGGTCCCACTTCAGGTCCTTGTCGGCGTGGTCGATGAACTGGTGCGGCACGACGCCGAACGAGAGGAACATCACGCCGAAGGCGTACACCGAGCCGAGCATCGCCTCGCCCCACGAGTGCGGCGTGCCGCGTGGGCGACGCTTGCCGTACGGGATCGCCACCAGCGTGAGTGCGGTGGCGGCGATCAGCGACAGCAGGAACGCGGTATTGGCGCCGGGAATGATCCAGCCCTTGCCAAACCAGTTGAAAGCGATCATCTCGCTCCTCGTGCCTTTCGTCGTGTGGGTCGCGGACTTCATCTACCGAACGTGGTGAGCGTGCAGTCTCGTGGGAACCTCAGCCGGGACGAGAATCCGCGGCTCGTGAATGTTCGCACGATGTCGTGTTGCACTGTAGTCGGATGACGGCGATGTCGACATCCTTGCTGGGACTTGCTTGATCCTTGCTGGGACTTGCTTGCTGGGACGTGCTTGCTGGGACTTCGATGACTTGCCAGACCAGTGTGGCCCGGCTCCGGAGATTGTGAAAAAGTGATCTTCATGATCCAAGGCTTCCGGTCTGGCGTCCGGTCGGTCGCCGCCCCCGTGTCGCGCTGCCGCGTCTCGCTCCGGTGGGCGGGGGATTTCTGGAAAGACGTGCTCGGGCGTCTATCGTGATGGCGTTCGATCACCCGCCTCGTCGGCGGGCCGGCATTGATGAACGCGTGAGAGGACGAGCGTGACCGAGATCCCCGAGCACCTGCTGAAGCGAAGCCGCGACCGCCGCGCCGCGCTCGGCGGCAGCAGTGGCGACGACGGAGCAGCTGCCCCGTCGTCCACGCCGGCCACCACCGCCTCGGCATCGCCGGCCACCCCGGCGGCATCTGCCCCGGTCGGTCGCGCCGCCGCTGCCTCACCCGCCGCGCCGCCGCCCCCCAAGCCCGACAGCCCCGTGGTGGCCGCCTACAAGCGCCGCAAGCGGATCCCCGGCTGGGCCATGATGGCGCTCGGGCTGCTGCCGGTGTGGGCGTTCATGTACGCCCGGGCGATGACCACGCAGGCCCAGGAAGTCGCCGGGCCGCTCGGGATCGGCGCCGGCATCTACGGCCAGTGCGCCAGCTGCCACGGCAGTGATGGCGGCGGCGGTGTCGGGTACAAGTTCTCCGACGGCGAGGTGCTCAAGACCTTCCCGTACATCGAGGACCAGATCCGCTGGGTCTACTTCGCCACCAGCAACTACAACATCGCCGGGGTCGAGATCGCCGGCGACCCGAACCGTGACGGCGGTCCGCACCTCGTCGGCGTGCAGGGCCAGATGGGTGCTCAAGGAGCGGCCGCTGGCGGCAGCCTCACCGACGCCGAGTTGCTGTCCGTGGTGTGCCACGTGCGCTACACGCTCGGCGGCGCCGACGCCACGGGCGACTATGCCGAGGAGTACGACACGTGGTGCTCTGAGGACTCGGCGATCTTCGCCGACGTCGAGGGTGGCGGCGACATCCGCACCCTGCAGGAGCGGTTCCCCGAGGCCGTGAAGATCGCCATTGGCGACGCCCCCGTCGCCGGATCACCCGCCGGCGCATGACCGTCTCGCCGTGACCGAGTCGGTCGCGGTCGAGCATGCCGACGTGCTGGTCGTCGGTGCCGGTCCTGCCGGCATCGTGGCCGCCGCTCAGCTGGCAGCCGGCGGCCGTCGTGTGATCGTCGCCGACCGAGCACGGCTCGGGGGGATCAAACCGTGCGGTGAGCTGATCACGCCGCGAGGACTCCATGCCCTCGGTCGGGCAGGGTTCACCCGCGACGACGCGACGCCGATCCACCCGATCTCGCACGTCCGGCTGACCACACGCGATCACACCACCTCCACCCGCTGGCCGAGCCATCCACTGTTCGGCCAACGCGCCGCAGTCGCTCCGCGCGAACAGCTCCAGGAGCGACTCGACCGAGCTGCGATCGACGCCGGCGCCACGATCCTGCGGGCCCACGATGCGACCGCCCCGATCGTGGAACGCGGGTTCGTGCGCGGCGCCCACATCAACCGACTCGACGGGCCGCCGGTCGACGTGCGCGCCGACTACACGATCGTCGCCGACGGTGCCGACAGCCGGTTCGGTCGAGCACTCGGCACGTACCGCCAGCCCAACTGGCCGTCGGCCCAGGCGCACCGGGCGATCTATCCGTCGCCACTGCACGATGCCGCCGAGGTCGAACTCGTGCTCGACCTCACCGACCGCGCCGGTACCCCGATCACGGGCTATGGCTGGATGTTCCCGCGCGGCGACGGCACCGTCAACGTGGGCGTGCTGATCTTCTCGACGTCGCCCTCGTTCCAGGTGATCAACCCCGCCAACCTGCTGGAGCAGTTCGTCGACCACAACGCCAAACGCTGGCACCTGGCGCCCGAGCCGTTGTTCCCTGCCGCCGGAGGGCGGATCCCGCTGGGCGGATCGGTCGGCCCGGCGGCCGGCCCCACCTATCTCGTCGTCGGCGACGCGGCGGGTGTCGCCAACCCCCTGTCGGGCGCTGGCATCGAGTACGCCGTCGAGTCGGCGATGCTGGCGGGCGAGGTCATCGAGGCGGCCCTGGTCAGTGGCAGTTCCGCCGACCTGCAGCGCTATCCACAATTGCTGGATGACCGGTTCGGCACGTTCTACAAGACCGGGCGGCTCGCCGACCGGCTGTTGGGGCGGCCGTCGGTGTCGACCCGCGTCGCCCGCCTGGCGGCGTCGCGTCCGGCGGTTGCCGAGTCGCTCGTGAGGATCTCCTCCAACCAACTTCGGCCCGGTCGTGGAGGGACGACCGAGTTCGCCGTGCGCGTGGCCGGCCTGCTCTCGACGTTCGCCCCCGACTCCTGACGTTCAGGTTGTGTCAGACACAACTTGAACGTGTCAGCCGGGCACGTTGGCCAGCAGCGAGGCGGGGGCAGCGCGGAGCGCCTCGACGACGGCGCCGTCGCCGAGCGATGCGCATGCCGCCACGGCGGCGTCCACGAACCGATGGGCAGCGGCGATCGCCTGCTCGATGCCGTCTTCCCCGCGCACGATCCCCAACGCCTTGTCGCGCTCGGCCGGATCGAGAGGTTTGCCGAGCAGTTCTGCCAGTTCGTCGCCCGACGCGCGCCCGTTGGCCAGCGTGCACAGCACCGGCAGCGTGTAGACGCCCTCTTGCATGTCGTGGCCCGACGGCTTGCCGAGTTGGGCGTCGGTGGCGGTGAGGTCGAGCACGTCGTCGACGATCTGGAAGACCATCCCGTAGGCATTGCCGTACTCGGTCAAGGCATCGATGGTGGTGCGATCGAGACCCGCCACGATCCCGCCGATCCGAGCAGCCGTGCCGTACAACGACGCCGTCTTGCCGTGGATCGAGTCGTAATAGCTCTGCTCGGGGCGGCCGATGTCGTAGGTGTGGCGCAATTCTTCGATCTGGCCCTCACACAGCCATCCGATCGTGCGTGCCAGCAGCCCTGCGACTTCGACACCGAGCGCTGCGGCGATCTCCGACGCCCGCGCCAGGAGGAAGTCACCGGCGAGGATCGCCTGGAGGTTGCCCCACCGGGCGTTGACGGTTTCCACACCGCGCCGCGTCTCGGCTTCGTCCATCACGTCGTCGTGGTACAGCGATCCGAGGTGGACGAGCTCACACGCCACCCCGCCGCGGATCACGTCGTCGGGAACGCCCGCCCCGCCGACCTGCCCGGCAGCGACGGCGATCACGGGGCGCAATCGCTTGCCACCGGCGACGATCAGATGCGAGGCGATCTCGGTCAGGTAGCTGTCGCGCGTGACGACCGAGTCGCGCATCGCCACTTCGATTCGGTCGCGATCGACGTCCATACCGGCCAGCGCGAACAGAGGGGACGTCGGAGCGCCGGACACCCCAGCAGGCTAGGCGCGTCACCCGCACCGAGGAAACCCTGGACGCAGGACAGTGCCGACGCTCGGTCGAGCTCGACGGCGACGGCCGGAGCCGAGCGGAGGAGCGACGCCCCGGGCATCGCGCCGGGGATCGAGTCAGGGGATCGCTTCGGGGATTGCGTCAGGGGATCGAGACCGTCGCCCTGCCGAGTTCGGCCTCGGCCGGGTACCAGATCGAGATCGACCCAGGCTTGGCGACCGCCACGACGCCGCCACCGAGCACACGCACCCACGTGACGTCGCCTTCCGCGCAGCAGGCCTGGAGGAAGGTGTCGGGATCGGTCCAACGCTGGCCCTCCACCGGCTGACCGTCGCGGATCGTGATCATGATCCAATCCACGTCACCGTCCTCGCCGGGCTCGCTGACGATCGCGTACCGGCCGTCCACAACCGCCACCTGTCGGCGCCCCTCGAGTTGCCACAACCCGACCCCGGTTGCGGCGTTGTAGCCACGCAACTGGCCGTTCTCGCAGCCGGGATCATCGGCGGGATTGGGGCACCACGTGACCAACGATCCGGCGGCGACGTTGGCGACCAGGAATCCCTCGTCGGCGGGCGGGTGGGCCGTCGTGTCGGTCCAGATCCGATTGCCGTCGGCGTCGAAGCCGGCCAACCCCTCGTCGAGGTACGCGACGTACGGCTCACCGGGCGGGGCGACCGCCGGCGCCGCCAACTCGTCGAGCACCGCCGTGACGGTCGTCGGGTCGACCGGTTCGTCGGCGGCCGTCCCATCGGCGATCGACATCGCCGACCACGTACCCGGACCAGGGCCTCCCACGATCCACTCGGGGATGTCCTCGTCGCCGCCCAGCAACGCTCGGGCGGGTACCACCTCGACGGCAGGATCGTTGCACTGCACCCACGCCACCGACCCGTCCGAACCCACCCGCGCCGACACCCCGGCCTCGAACCCGTCGACCGATTCGGGCCGAACGCTGAGCAGTACCCCACCAGGCGCCCGCTGGACGTCGACGGTCGCCACGCCCGGTCCGGCGGCGGTCACCACCTGCGGCACGCTGATGACCAGGTTCGGTTCGGCCCCGAGCGGCCCGAACGAATCGAGCGCCGATTCGTCGATCGACGGGATCTCGCCGGCATCGGCCGTCGCCGCGCAGGCCGGCTCGAAGTGCGGCACGATCGGCGCGGCCGTGGTCGCGGGAGGCGCGGTGGTGACCACGGTCGGCGGCGACGTGGCGATCGGGGCAGCGGTCGCGGGTGTGGTGACCACCGGCGGTTCGGTGGTGGCCGCCTGGTCCTCATCTCCACCGCCTGCGAGCAGCACGATCCCGGCGATCAGCGCCAGTACCAGCATCGCACCGACCACGATCGGCCAGCGCCGTGGGGCCAGCTTGATCGGGTCGGGCCGCAGCGTGTCGAGTTCGACGTCGGGCTCGGCGGACGATTTCGCCACCGGGGCCACTGATGCCGCGGCCACCTCACCATCCAGGGCTTCGGGCAGGAGCCCCCGCTCCAACGGCCGCGTGACATCCGGCACCATCGCCGTGGGTACCGCAGCGTCGGCGCCGATCGCCCCGGTCGGTCGCGCCGGACGCCGCAGGAGGCCGGTCGAGCCGTCGAGTCGGTCGATGATCCGGTCGGCCAAACCGGCGACGGGCACGACGGACTCGCCGTAGAACGCTCGAAGCCACTTGCCGCCGCCGTCGTCATGCCCGCGGAGACGGGTGATGGCCCGCGACTCGATCGCCCGCACCCGCGACTCCTCGATGCCCAGTTCGCGGGCGACACGCTCGGTCGGCATCCGATTGACGTGGCAGAACACGATCACCGCCCGCTCGACCTCGATCAGGTCGTCGAGCGTTGCCGCCCGTTCGGACTCACCACCAGCCGATGCCTGGGCGAGCACGGCGATCCGGTTCTGGTCGATCCACAACTCCCGTCCGGCACTCCGCAGCGCCCCGAGCGTGACCGATTCGATCCGCCCCGATTGGGCCACCCGGAACAGCGACCGATACACGTCACTGGTGATCCGTTCGGCGGCTTCCCGGTCGCGACCGACCAGCAGCCCGACGTAGCCGTACACCTCGCGCATCGTGCCGCGCACGCAGCGTTCGAACCCCGACGGCGAGGCGAGATCGTTCCATTCGGTCGGGGCGGGCGGCACGACCCCCACGCTAGTAGCGACGCCGGTCACCCGACCGCCGCCCACGAGCCTGCTGTGTCGGCCGGCGCGTTCGGGTCACATGACAGTCTCACGACGTCGTCCAGTGAGGCGCCTGGGCGGCCGATAGAGTGGACATACGTATTCGCCCTTCCTGAAAGGCGATCCCATGTTCGAACGCTTCACTGACCGGGCCCGAAGGGTCGTGGTCCTCGCCCAAGAAGAAGCCCGGCTGCTCAACCACAGCTACATCGGCACCGAGCACATCCTGCTCGGGCTGATCCACGAAGGAGAAGGCGTCGCCGCCAAGGCCCTCGAATCGTTGAGCATCTCGCTCGAGGCCGTCCGCAACCAGGTCGAGGAGATCATCGGCCAGGGCGGATCCTCGCCGTCGGGCCACATCCCGTTCACCCCCCGCGCCAAGAAGGTGCTGGAACTCTCGCTGCGCGAAGCGCTGCAGCTCGGCCACAACTACATCGGCACGGAGCACATTCTGCTCGGACTGATCCGCGAGGGCGAGGGCGTCGCCGCACAGGTGCTCGTCAAGCTCGGCGCCGACCTGAGCCGTGTCCGCCAGCAGGTCATCCAGTTGCTGTCGGGCTACCAAGGTCCGGCCGGCACCGGTGGGGCCAGCGGATCCGGCAGCGGCCGATCCGAGCAGAGCGGTAGTGGGGCCGGCAGCGCAGGCAAGGGCGCTGCCTCCGGCGGCGGTGGCGACGACGACAAGAACAGCCAGATCCTCGACCAGTTCGGCCGCAACCTCACCCAGGCGGCGCGCGAGCGCAAGCTCGATCCGGTGATCGGTCGCACACGTGAACTCGAGCGGGTCATGCAGATCCTCTCGCGGCGCACCAAGAACAACCCCGTGCTGGTTGGCGAGCCGGGCGTCGGCAAGACCGCGATCGTCGAGGGTTTGGCACAGAAGATCGTCAACAACGACGTTCCCGACACGTTGCGCGACAAGCAGCTCTACACCCTGGACCTCGGTTCGCTGGTGGCCGGCAGCCGGTACCGCGGTGACTTCGAGGAACGCCTCAAGAAGGTCCTCAAAGAGATCAAGACCCGCGGGGACATCATCCTGTTCATCGACGAGATCCACACCCTCGTGGGCGCCGGCGCCGCCGAAGGTGCGATCGACGCAGCCAGCATCCTCAAGCCGATGCTCGCTCGCGGTGAACTGCAGACCGTCGGCGCCACCACCCTCGACGAGTACCGCAAGTACGTCGAGAAGGACGCCGCCCTGGAGCGCCGCTTCCAACCGGTGAAGGTCGACGAGCCCACGCTTGCCCACACGATCGAGATCCTGAAGGGCATCCGCGACCAGTACGAGGCTCACCACCGGGTCACGATCACGGATCAGGCGTTGGTGGCCGCCGCCAACCTGGCGGACCGCTACATCTCCGACCGTTTCCTGCCGGACAAGGCGATCGACCTGATCGACGAAGCCGGGTCGCGACTGCGCATCAAGCGCATGCACGCACCGCCCGACCTGCGTGAGCTCGAGCGCAAACTCAACGAAGTCCAGGAATCCAAGAAGCGCGCCGTCGAGGAGCAGCAGTTCGAGGAAGCCGGTCGCCTGCGCGACCAGGAGAAGTCGCTGCTCGAGGAAAAGGCCAACAAGGAGCGCGAGGTCCGCGCCGATGGCGTCGACCTGTTCGACGAGGTCGACGAGGAAGCCGTCGCCGAAGTGCTCTCGATCTGGACGGGCATCCCGGTGTACAAGCTCACCGAGGAGGAGACCGCTCGCCTGATCAACATGGAGGCCGAACTCCACAAGCGGATCATCGGCCAGGAGAGCGCGATCTCCGCCGTCAGCCAGTCGATCCGCCGCACGCGGGCCGGGCTCAAGGACCCCAAGCGCCCGAGTGGTTCGTTCATCTTCCTCGGCCCGACCGGCGTCGGCAAGACCGAACTCGCCAAGACCCTGGCCGAGTTCCTGTTCGGTGACGAGAAGTCGATGATCACGCTCGACATGTCGGAGTACATGGAGAAGCACACGGTCAGCCGTCTCGTCGGTTCGCCTCCCGGCTACGTCGGGTACGAAGAGGGGGGCCAGCTCACCGAAGCGGTGCGCCGCAAGCCGTTCTCCGTGGTCCTCTTCGACGAGATCGAAAAGGCCCACCCCGACGTGTTCAACACGTTGTTGCAGATCCTCGAAGAGGGTCGCCTCACCGACAGCCAGGGGCGGTCGGTCGACTTCCGCAACACGGTGCTGATCATGACCTCGAACCTCGGCACGCAGGATCTGCGCAAGGCCAACGTCGGCTTCACCACCGCCGATTCGGCGATGAGCTACGAGCGCATGAAGGAAAAGGTCAACGACGCCCTCAAGGGGCACTTCCGGCCCGAGTTCCTGAACCGCATCGACGAGACGATCGTGTTCCACGAGCACACCCAGGCGGCCGTCGTCCAGATGGTCGACATGATGCTCAAGCGGCTCGTGGGTCAGCTCGAGGGTCAGGGTCTGGGGATCGAGGTCACCCAGGCGGCCAAGGAAGAGTTGGCAGCGATCGGGTACGACCCGCAACTCGGTGCACGCCCCTTGCGCCGTGCGATCCAGCGCCAGATCGAAGACATCTTGTCGGAGAAGATCCTGTACAAGACGTTCTCGGCCGGCGAGATCATCGTGGTCGACGTCGAGCCGGACCCGGAGAAGCCAGGCAAGCTGCGCTTCACCTTCACGGCCGTCGAAGGCTTCGTGCCGCCCGCTTCGGTCGAGCTCGCCACCACGGCGACCAACGACGACGTCGTCGTCGACCCACCAGCCGAGTGAGGCATTGGCCTGAGCGCTCCGCTCAGGCCAATGCCGTCACGATGCCGTAGCCGAACAGCACCGCAGCGGCGCTGACCACGAACGCGCCCAGCACGGTCTGGACCCGGCGCGAGCGGCCCTCGATCAACGAGTAGAACCCGTACACGGCGCCGGTCAGCACGATCGCGTGCAGCAACAAGGCGATCGCCACCCCGGCGATCACCCCGGCGATCCGGATCGGGGGCCAGAACAGGGCCCCCAGCACGATCGGGATCACGACTGCGCCGGCCAGACCGAGACCGATCTCGGCGACCAACCCACGGCTGCCCATCCACGGCACGAGGGTGCGGTCGGTGAACAGGTTCGCCGTTGCGAGCAGACCGAGCAGGGCGGTGAGTGCGATCGACCCGAACGCACCGACTCGGAGCATCGTCGATCCGCGCTTCTGGATCGTCTTCAGGCTGACCGCCGTCCACATCAACCAGCGCCGCAGGAAGCCGACACCGAGGTCACCCATCGCGTCGCGGAAGATTCGATCGGCCTCGTGACGGTCCACCGCCTGGTCGTCGACAAGGTGATCATGCACGAGCGCCGCAGGCAGATGCGTGCCGGACTTGGGGACCAGCCACGTGAACAACTGCGGGACCGATGCGAGGTCGGTCTCGAAGGTCTCGCCCGGAGGGACCGTGAACACTCGGCGTGTGGTGTCGTCGGTGTACGACACCACACGGTGCAGCCGAAACTGCTCACGCTCCCCGCGGTCGACCCGCAGTCGCTCCAACACGATGTTCTTGGTCGGACCGATCGTGATCGGGTCCGAACCGAAGGTGAATGACCCCATCGGGTGAGTCTCGCGCCGGCGACCGCTCCACGTCGCCGATTTTCGGGTGGGCATGCTGCGTGATTGTGCGACCGATGCACACCCGTTCGCCGGCCCCGGCTGACACAATCGTGGCGTGCTCGTTCGTGGCCGTTGTGCGGTGGTGCTGATCATGGTCGTGATGCTGTCGGCGTGTCGGCTCGACGTGAACGTCGGCGTCGAGATGGCGGCCGACGGCTCCGGTGTGGTCACACTCGATGCCCTCGCCGACGCCGAGTTGGTGAACCAGGTCCCCGACCTGGTCGACGACCTTCGGCTCGACGACGCGGTCGCCAACGGATGGATCGTCGATGGGCCGACCCCGGTCGAGGGGGGCGCGATGAAACTGCGCCTCACCCATCCATTCAGCACCGCCGAAGACCTGACGGCGATCCTGAACTCGATCGGCCCGCCGCTCGAAGGCGTGGTCGCCACGCGGGTCACCGCCAGCACGCCCGACGGTGGGCCGGGGGCGACCACCAATTCGCTCGACGGCACGCTCGTGCTCCGTGACGGCTTCGGTTCGTATGCCGATGCCGACCTGGTGGCCGCCGTCGGCGGGCAACCGTTCGGCGACGAGCTGGCGGCCAGCGGGCTGACCCCTGACCAGGCGATGACGTTCACATTGCGGGCCACGCTTCCGGGTGAGCTGGTGTCGGCGCCGACCGGTCGCGACGTGGGTGGTGACACGATCGAATGGAAGGCACCGCTCGACGGTTCCCAACTGAGCCTGCTGACCACGACCGAGCAACGCCCTCCTGGCTCGAGCTGGGCCGGCCGGGTGGCGACGATCTCGAAGGCCCTGCTGGCGGCCTGGCTGGTGCTGGCGGTCGGGTTCATCGGGTTCGTGGCCTACGCCCGCCAGAGCAAACGCCGCCGCCGCGAGCACGCCCTTCGCAACCTGAAAGACCCGTCTCGCCGGGCGTGACGGCGCGAGCGGTTACTGTTGCGCTTCTCGACACGACAGGAGGCTCCATGAAGCTCGGCAAACGACCGCCATCCAAGCAGCAGGGCGGCGAGTGGTTGCGCAGTGTTCCGCTGTTCTCCGGGCTGTCGCAGCGCGACGTCAGCACGCTGTGGAGCAACATGAAGCTCGTCCATCATGACGACGGTGTCCAGATCGCCGAGGAGGGAAAGCACGGCGTCGGATTGCACCTGATCGTGTCGGGGCAGGCGCAAGTCTCGCGGCGCAACCTCAAGGTGATGTTGCACGCGGGCGACGTGTTCGGCGAGATGTCACTGATCGATGACGGCCCGCGCAGCGCCACCGTCACTGCGATCGGCGAGGTCACCACCGCCACCATCACGTCGTGGGCATTCAAGTCGTTCGCCATCGAACGGCCCGAGTTGCTGTGGAAGATGCTCGTGTTCCAGACCGCCCGGCTGCGCGCCGAGCAGAAGCTCAGCGCGAATCTCACGGCCTGACGATCGCACGCAGCTCTGGTGCCCGGCCGGGGTCGCTGACCGCGACCCGGCCTGATCACGGCGCGGTCAGGCCAGCACCATGTTCGGCTCGCCGTTGGCGTTGACGCCGCCGGTGCTCGTGCAACGTCCACCACGAACGCTGCCGCCGTTGTAGGCCTGGCGCAGGCAGTTCCGCATTGCCAACTGCCCCCAGTAGTTGGAATGCAACCCTTCCTGGAGCTGGTAGGGCCCGAAGATCGTCGACGTGGTGCGGATCTGGTTGACCCATTCCGTCTTGTCGGAGGCTCCCGCCTGCGTCCATCTGGTCAGCGCCTTCTCCTCCAGCAGGCCGACACCCTTTTCGCAGATCCGGTGCCCGTTGAGCGATGCCGACATGTCCATCACCACGTAGTTCGTCAGTCCCGCCTGGGCAGCACCGTTGGTGAGCGCCTGGTTCATCTTCACGACGGCGGTGTTGTTGGCCCAATCGGCGTCCCGGTTCCACATGCCACACCCACCGGTGCTCTGTCGTGTGTACCCCGACTCGCTGTACCGGATACCGGTGCCCATCGGGACCGGTGACCAGTAGGTCTGCACGATCATCGTCCACGCCGTATCGGCATAGCCGGCGTTGCGCATCGCCTGACGGACGTTGGCCAACGCGCCGGCGACCTCGTTCGTGCGGGCGGTCACGGCCGAGGCGGTGAACCGGCTCGAGATCGACGAGTCGTCGTAGCAGTAGTCCTTCCACCACGACGGCGACAACAAGAAGTTCTGCACGCACCGCTGCACGATGTCGGCGAACCCGAAGTTGTTGGCACCGATCAGCACGGTCACGGCGGCGATGTTGTGGGTGGTCCCGAACTCCTGCAGTGACACCACCTGGCTCTTGCCGGCCGATCCGTTGTACCAGTCGAGGCCGGGCTTGAAATCGGAGCCGGTCTGGGTGTAGGTGCGAGCGCCGGAACACGCCAGGTTGAGCGAGTTCACACCGCCTCCGATGTGGGCTTCGGCCGCCTTCGAGCGGTGACACCCGGGTATCGCTTCGCCGGTGCCGGCGGCATTGTCGAAGTAGGCATTGGACCCGGTGTCGGTGTATGACGGCGACACGTTCGAGTTGCCCGCCCACCGACCGGCCTCACCGGAGATCGCCGAATCGCCGACGGTCACCACCCACGGAGCACCGGCTCCAGGACCATCGGCGAGCGCCGAACCGCCTCCCGGCGCCAAACCGCTCGCCAGCACCGCCGCCACCGTCGAGCGCGACGCCAAGGCGTCGTCGAGTACCGCTCATCTGCAACCCCCCACAGGTCAATGTCGTCGTGAGCAGTGTGGTACATCGCCCAACGCGGCGCAAGCACTTTGGCACGACATGCGGGTCGGTCCGAAATCACACGTTTCCGACGAGGTTCCGCGCCCCCGGTGCACCCATCCGAACAATAACTCCGTTACATTTTTGTTCTGCAACGTGACGACCACCGCCCTGTGTCGTTACGTTGCACGACGAGGGTTCCCGCAAGCCCTCATCACACGCGAGGGTGGTGTCCTACGGATCCCGCCCGTGGTCGACGCCACCCTCGCACCGTGATCGCCCAACACACCCTTCGAGGCGCTGTGCGATGTGCCGATCAGTGCGTGTGTGGCGAGGCGAGTCGCCCGTTCAGTTGCGGGCGTTGTAGTCGGCGATCGCCTGGGTCGAGGCGGCTGCCGCTCGCGAGAGTTCGGTCTGCACGTCGGCGCCGCGCAGGATCGCCGCCACGGCGCCGGCGGTGATCACCCGCACCTCGGTCTGGGGACCGAGGATCGGCCCACGCAGTGCGAGGTCGGTCGGGTCGACCACGAGTTGGTCGTACGCCACCCGGAAGCGCGGGTCGGTTCGGTATGTCGCCGCCAAAGGATCGATGTCCAGGGCATCGGATCGCATCGGTACGTAGCCGGTCGTGGCCGCCCACTCGGACTGCACATCGGCTGAAATCAGATACTGCAGGAAATCCCAGGACGCTGCCGTCTCGGCGTCACCATGCCCGTCGACGAGATAGATCGACGCGCCACCCACCAGTGCCGTCGGCACAGGTCCCGGCCCGGGAAGCGGGCCGACACCGAGATCGGCCTCGGTGACATCGGGGATCAAGCCGCCGCCGACGACATCGAGCACCAGGCCGAGCGCCGCGGACGTGCTGAGCGCCATCGCTGCTGCGGCGGTCGGGTCGGCCATCTTCAACAGGTTGTCCTGGCCGCTGGCGTTGTCCCCGACGTACGCCGCCAGCCCGTCGAGGACCATCCGTTGCACGAAGGTGAGCATCGCCACGCCGGCCGGCCCGTCGTAGAGCACCTTGGTTGCGGGCGCCAAACGACCGTTCCCGTTGTCGGCGTACAACTCACCGGCGTTGGCGAACCACTGTTCCAGGTACCAACCGCCGCCACCGTCGATGTCGCTGTCGAGCGCGATCCCGTACGCGGCTGCACCGGAATCGACGATCTGTTGCGAGAACTGACGCAACTCGTCGAGGTTCTGAGGGGGCCGCTCGGGGTCGAGCCCGGCCCGCTCGAACACGACTTTGTTGTAGTACAGGACCGGGTTCGAGACGTTGAACGGCATGCCCCACTGCACGCCCGACACGGAGTACATGCCGAGTACTGCCTGCTGGAACGCACTCGTGTCAAGACCCGAGGCCTCGATACACGCCCCGACCGGGATGATCGTGCCCGAGTCGATCGTGCGCTGCACGGCGTACTCGGGGAACATGACCAGATTCGGGCGATCGCCTGCGCTGGACTGGGCGTACTTGGCGATCGCGTCGTTGTAACTTCCCTGCCCCTCGATCCGGACGTGCACACGCGACTGCGACTCGTTGTAGCGCTCGGTCAGTGCCACCAGCGTCTCGCTGTTGAGCGCATTCAAGGCGTGCCAGAACAGGACCTCGACCGGTTGGCCCGTGTCGGGCGGGGCGTCGACCGCGCACGCAGGCAGCTCGGCGAGCGATGTGGCCGTGGTGGGCGGCGCCGGTTGCGTGGTGGCGGTGGTGCTGTCGGGGGGCGCTGTGGCCGACACCGGGGCGAGCGTCTCGCCCGGCGCCGCGGTTGCGGCCGGCACCGTCGAGCCGGTCGGGATCGGCGACGTGGCGCCCGGGACCACGACGCCCGGAGGGAGCGTGCCGTCGTTCCCGGCCGTCAGGATCGACCGACCCGAGCCACATCCGGCGGCCAGCGCGACACAGCCGGCCACGAGGAGTCCGACCGACCGCTTCACCCCTTGACCGCCCCAGCGGTCAGGCCTCGCACGAGTTGGCGTTGGAACACCATGAGGCCGATCAGGATCGGCAGGGCGGCGATGATCGTGCCCGCCATCAACAGGTTCGGCCGCGCCAGCGGTGAGCTCTTGAGCAACCGCAACCCGCTCTGCACCGTCAGCTTGTCGGACTCGGTGGTGACCAGGTTCGGCCACAGGTACTGATTCCAGTTCGACAGGAACGCCAACAGGCCGAGGGCGCCGATCGTGGGCCTGACGATCGGCACCGCCACGCTGCGCAGGAACCGCAGATGTCCGGCGCCGTCGATCAGCGCCGCCTCACGCAACTCGGGTGGGAAGCTCACCAGCGCTTGGCGAACCAGGAACGTCCCGAACGCGGTCGCCACGAACGGGATCGCCAACCCCTGGTACGAGTTCAGCCAGCCGAGCGCATCGACCGTCCGCCGGTTGACCACCACCGTCGCCTCGAACGGCACGAGCAAGGTGGTCAGGAACACGACCAGCAGCCAGTTGCGGCCGGGAAAGTCGATCATCGCGAACGCGTAACCCGACAACACCGATGTCACGACCTGACACACCGTCACGATCGTCGCCACCACGAACGAGTTGACGATGTAGCGACCCAGATGCCCGTCGGTCCACGCGTCCCGGAACGTGTCGAGCGTGAAGGCATCGGGCAGGAGCGGGTTGTCGAGCACCTTGTTGCCGGGCTTGAAGGCAGCGACCACGGTCGTGTAGACGGGGAACAACACCACGAAGGCCACGGTGCACAGCAGCGCGTAGCGGCCGACGAGCCGCATGCCACGCGGCCGGCCGAGCGCCGGGGCGGGCCTGGTGTCACGACGGCACGTCGTCGCGGTCGTCGCGGTCGTCGGTTCACTGCTCGTCGTCGCATCCGTCATCGCGCTCCCCCCGCTCACATCGCACCACGTTTCACGACGGCCCGCATCTGGAGCGCTGTCACCGCCAGCATCACCACGAACAACAACACGGCGGTGGTGGCCTGGAGCCCGTCGTCGGGCACGACCGACTCGGCCCCGTAGGTGAGGTAGGTGAGCGTGGTCGTCGAGTTCTGTGGCCGGGGACCGCCTTGGGTGAGCAGGTCGACCTCACCGAACGTTTGCAGTGCCCGACTCATCAGCACGATCGCGAGGAAGGCCAGCGTGGGCGCCAAGCCGGGCAGTGTGATGTGCCAGAACCGACGCGCGTTGGACGCTCCGTCGATGGCGGCTGCCTCGTGGAGTTCGACCGGGATGCTCTGCAGCCCGGCCGTGACGAGCACGAACGTGAACCCGAGCCCGGCCCACACGCTCGAGAGCGCCACCGCCGGGAGCGCCGTCCCAGGATCCTGCAACAATCCCGGGCTCTTGACGACCGGGAACAGCCTGCCCACCCAGCCGATGTTGGAGAGCACGCCCACATTCGGCTGGAGGAGGAACAACCACATCAAGCTGGTGACCGCCACCGATGTCGCCACCGTCGACGAGAAGATCGCCCGGAACACGCCCACACCGCGCAGGTGCTTGTCGGCCAACGTCGCCAGCCCGACCCCGAACAGCAGCCCGAGCGGCACGGTGATGAGGGCGAACACGATCGTGACCCAGAGTGCGTGTTGGAACTCCACCGACCTGAATGCGTCGAGGTATTGATCCCATCCGTTGGTCACGCAGTTCTTGCCGCGAGCGTCGCAGCGCTGTCGTCCGAGCAGCACCGCACGCACCAGCGGATACAGCACGAACGTGATCAGGATCACCATCGATGGAGCGAGCAGCGCCAACGCCGACGGCAGCTGCCGCCAACGGCGGCGGCTGACGAACGTGACCATGTGCGTCACGTTAGGCGAGCGGGCCGGCGATCCCTGGTAGGACACAGGCGATCACGCACTAGCGTTTCGGCGATGAGTCAGCAGCCGACCGACCTCGACGCCGTTTCGCGGGACTTGGCCGGGGTCGAGGAGGCCTTGCGGCGCCTCGACGACGGCACGTACTGGACTGACGAGGTAACCGGCGAGGCGCTCGACGACACGTTGTTGGCCACCGACCCGATCGCCCGCAGGAACCCGTGAGGCGATGAGCAACAGGCGCCAACAGGCCGCCTCGTTGGCGGCGATGGCAGCGCTTGCCGCGGGGCTCGCCACCGCCGCCACCAAGGCGCGCCAGGCTGCCGCCGATTCCCCACTCACCTCGCGTTTCAGCCGGACGGCCAGGATCTGGAAACTCTCGGCCCGCAACTCGGCGCGATTCGCCGGGACCAAGTTGCGGGGAGCGATGTCCCCCGCCGAGCGACGGGCCGAGCTGGATCAACAGTTCGCGATTCGCACGGCCGCCGACGTCGCCAAGGAACTGGGCGAGATGAAGGGCGTGCTGATGAAGGCCGGCCAGCTCGTGAGCTTCATCTTCGAGACGCTCCCCGAGGAGGCCCAGGCGGCGCTCGCCACGTTGCAGGCAGACGCATCGCCGATGGCACCGTCGTTGTCGGCGGCGGTCGTCGAGGCCGAACTCGGGCTGCCGCCCGAGCGGGCGTTCCTCGACTGGAGCGATCTGCCGGCGGCGGCAGCCAGCATCGGTCAGGTCCACCGGGCGGTCACGCCGGCCGGGGTCGACGTCGCCGTCAAAGTGCAGTATCCAGGCGTGCACGAGGCGATCGAGAGCGATCTCGACGCGGCCGAGGTGATGTACGCCATGTTCTCGTCGATGATGCTCAAAGGGCTCGACGCCAAGGGGCTGGTCGACGAGCTGCGTGACCGCATGCGCGAGGAACTCGACTACCGGCTCGAGGCCCGCAATCTGACGGAGTTCCAGCAGTTGTTCGCCGGGCATCCGTGGGTGCGAGTTCCCGCCCTGGTGCCCGAGCTGTCCACCAGTCGGTTGCTCACCACGGAATGGGTCGACGGTCTGTCGTTCGACGAGTTCCGTGGCACTGCCAGCGCAACCACCAAACAACGAGCCGGCGAGGTGATCTGGCGGTTCGCCCAGCACGCCGTGCTCCGCCACGGCGCCTTCAACGGCGACCCGCACCCCGGCAACTACAAATTCCATCGTGACGGCAGCGTCACGTTCCTCGACTACGGCCTCGTCAAGCGATGGTCGCCAGGCGAGTGGGAGTCGTTGCAGCCGACGCTCGACGCGATCGTGATCCACCGCGACCCGGAACGTTTGCTGCGGGCGATGGAACGCAGCGGGTTCCTGAGGGCCGCCCACGGGCTCGACGCCGAGCTCGTCTACGACTACGTCAGCAGCCCCTATCAGCCCTACCTCACCGACCACTTCACGTACTCGCGTGCGTGGATGGTCTCCACGATTCAGAAGATGTTCGATGTCCAGGGCCCGCACCAACGCGTGATCGAGGCGCTCAACCTGCCGCCGACATTCGTGATCCTCGATCGCGTCGTGTGGGGAGTGAACGCGATCCTCGGGAAGCTCGACGTGAGCGGTCCATTCCGGGCGATGCTGCTCGAGTACGTGGCCGACGGCGAACCGGCCACCGACCTGGGCGCCGCCGAGGCTGCTTGGCGAGCAGGCTCACGATCGTGAGCGAGCACGACCAGACGCACCTCGGGATCGTCGAACTCGCCGACGTGTGTGCACGGATGCGAGCCGATCATCTGGCGTTGTTCGAGTTGCTCGGAGCCGCTGTCACCACGCTCGACCCCGGCCCACATCAACGCTTCGTCGCCGAGGCGTGCCATCGCCATGCCGAACTGGCTGCCATCTGGGAGCGCAGGCAACCGACCATCCCGCACGTCACCACGTCCGTACCGACCTTGGCTGCGCCGACGCTGGACGACTACGCAGATCTGGCGGCCGACCTGATCCGCAGCGCCGAGCAGCTCGGACGCCGGGTCGACCCGGAGCTCGATCCGTCCACGGCGCGAGCGGCAGCCCGCACGGTTGCCGATCTGGCAGCGCTGGGCCGGAAGGCGATCGACACGACGCGGTCGCCCTGAATCGGCGGCGCGCGGTCGTTCGCGAATCAGTCGCGGTGCACGACGGGACGTGCCCGCGTCGTGGCGAACGGCCGCACGGCGGGGCGCTTCCAACCGAGGTGATCGAGCAACCCGGTCGGCGGCCAGTGGTCGTCGCGGCTGTAGGCCCACCACTCGAACGGGTTCAGGTAGTAGGCGCACGACTCGACGACTTTGCCAAACCGTTCCCGGCGACGGCGAGTGGCCCACACGATCGTCCCGACCAGCGCGCCACCGGCTCCCCACCCTGCGTACAGCATCGGGTAGAGCGGCCCGAACCAACGTGCCTGCCACACGTGCACGTCCTCGTGGTCGGTGATCAGTTTGGCGCGGCGCGGCCGCTCCACGTCGCCGGCGCCCGACACCACGTTGCCGAACGTGACGGCGAAGCCGCGCCTGATCTGGAACCCCCGGGCGTAGACGTGTCGGTTCTGGCGCCTGCTGAGCAGGGCGCTGTACCCCGGTGTGCCGCGCAGCGCACCGACGGCATGCGCTGCCAGGCCCCCGAGTGTGGTCATCGACGCCCAGCTGCTGTCCAGCGCGAACGCCACGGCGCCCTTCGGCGACCTCCAGTCGTAGATCCCGCGCCATCCCGAAATGGCACCGTTGGCGCCGGCGATGATGGCGACCGGGAGACCGGCGCCGATCAGCGAGCCCGTGAGCCCGCCGAGGGCGGCTCCGGCGGCGGCTGTCGCAGCCGCCTCAGCGGCGTGAACACTCGAGGAAGGTGGCGCTGGTGTCGGACGAGCGGCACTCACCGCCGGTCAGCGGTCGCGCAGCTTGGCGAGCAATCGCAGCAGCTCGAGGTAGAGCCACACGATGGTGACCAACAACCCGAACGCCGCGTACCACTCGAAGTTCTTGTCGAGACCCTGCTTGGCGCCACGCTCGATGAAGTCGAAGTCGAGCGCCAGGTTGAACGCCGCCAGCCCCGCCACCAGCACGCTGAAGCCGATCCCGAGCAGGCTCGGGCTGCGCAGAAAGCTCACCGAGTCGGCGCCGGCGAACAGGCGGATCAGCATCGAGATGCCGTAGAACACCATGACGCCCATCGTGGCCGCCATGACGACACGACGCATTCGGTCGGTGACCTTGATGATCCGTGTGCGGTAGAGCACCAGCATCACGGCGAACACCGCCACCGTGGCGCCGGCAGCCTGGACGACGATCCCGTCGTAGTAGGTCTCGTAGGCCTTGGAGATCGCACCCAGGAAGAACCCTTCGGCGATCGCATAGACCGGCGCCAGCATCTTGGCGAGGTGCGGCTTGAACGCCAACAGCAGGGTCAGGCCGAACCCGGCGATCAGACCCACCCAGGCGAGGATCGGGATCGAGACGGTCTGGCGACCGAATTCGTCGACCGGTGATGTCGGGGTCTGCGACCAACCGACGGCGGCCGAGACCAGCAACACGACCAACAGCGTCGCCGTGGCGGTCACGGCACCGTTCACCGTCATGACCGAAGGGCGCCACGTGCTGACCGGGCCGTCGGTGATCGGAGGAAACTGGGTGGGCGGTTCGGGCGGCGGCCATGCGGCCGGCGCGGCCTTCATCGTGCGCTCGTTCAACACGGGATTGGGCATTGTTCCCTCCTGGCGGAAACCGGCATGCAGCCGACTGCACGGAACGCTATCGGCCTCCGGGGACTGTGGACAGGCAATCGCTGATGGGTTCAACTCGCCATCTCGAAAACAGATGACGACCGGGCCGCCATACCGAACACCGTTAGCAGGGCGGTAACCCACCTCGACACGTTGGGCGAGTCCCGACGTTGGGTATCGTTTACCACACGTTCACATGTGACGTGCGTCAATCCCACCCCCAGCCACCTGGTGTTTTCTGGTTCGTCGGGGCGGCCCACGCCACACGTATCGAAGCACAGACCATCGCCCACCCGACCCAGAGGGAGCCACCATGGCCAAAGATCGCGTCGAGCGAGACGACGAAGACCTGGTGCGGCTGTACCTGACCGACATCGGTCAATACACGCTGCTGACCAAGGACGACGAGGTCAGGCTCGCCAAGGCGATCGAGGCCGGCAAAGAGGCGATCGAGTCGCTCGATGCCGGTGGCAAGGACATCACACCTGCCAAGAAGCGCGAGTTGCGCCGGCTGGCACGCCAAGGCGAGGAGGCCGAGCGTCAGTTCGTGCAGTCCAACCTGCGCCTCGTGGTGTCGATCGCCAAGAAGTACCAGGCGTCCGGGCTGCCGTTGCTCGACCTGATCCAAGAGGGCAACCTCGGGCTCATGCATGCCGTCGAGAAGTTCGACTGGCGCAAGGGTTTCAAGTTCTCGACCTACGCCACGTGGTGGATCCGTCAGGCGATCACCCGCGGTATCGCCAACACGGGCCGCACGATCCGGCTCCCAGTGCACGCTGGCGACACGCTGGCCCGGTTGCAGAAGGCCCGTTCCCGGCTGGAACTCAAGTACGGCCGCCCGGCCACCCTCGCCGAACTGGCGAAGGAAGTCGAGATGCCCGAGGACAAGGTCACCGAAGCCTTGCGATTCGCCGCCGAGCCGCTGTCGCTCAGCGAGCCGCTGCGCGAGGACGGCGACGCCGAACTCGGCGACGTCGTCGAGGACCGCTCCGCCGAGTCGCCGTTCGAGGTCGCTGCCACGGCATTGCTGCCCGAGGAAATCGCCCGCCTGCTGGCCCCGCTCGACGAGCGTGAGCGCGAGATTCTCAAGCTGCGTTTCGGCCTCGACCGGGGCGAGCCTCGCACGCTGGAAGAGGTCGGCGAGCACTTCAACCTGACCCGTGAGCGGATCCGCCAGATCGAGGCTCGGGCGATGAGCAAGCTGCGTCACCCGAGCAGCGACACCGGCGCTCGCGACCTGCTCGCCGTCTGATCACTGCCGGCCGCTCGGTCGGCACCCTGAACCTCCTGGGTCCGCGCCCCCGACCGGTGCCACACTGGCGTGCATGGCGATCGACATCAGGGCTGCGACGCGCGACGACGCCGACGCGATCACCGACGTGCAGGTGGCATCGTGGCGGGCCGGATACGCCCACGTCTTCCCCGACACGATCCTCTACGCCGACGACTTCGATGCCACCCGTCGTACCTTCTGGAACAACTGGCGGTTCGCTCCGGGTCACCGGATCGCTGTCGCCGTGCAATCCGTGAACGGCCGCAACGCCAAGATCGTCGGGTTCAGCTCCTACGGACCCGAACGCGAGCGTGCACGCGGATTCACCGGGCGCGGCGAGGTGTGGGCGTTCTACTTCCACCCGTCGTTGTGGGGCACCGGGGCGGCGACCGAGTTGATCGAGTACGTCGAGGGTCGTCTGCTGGCCGAGGGCTTCGACCATGCCGTGCTGTGGGTGCTCGACGACAACCCGCGGGCGCGCCGCTTCTACGAGAAGCACGGATGGGCACCGACCGGGATCGAGGCCAGCTTCGACGACTACTGCGCCGTGCCCGTCCCCGAGGTCGAGTACCGCAAGGCGCTTTCGGCGGTGTCGACGTGACGATCGACGTGCGACTGGCGGCCGAGGGCGAGCATCGCGCGATTGCCGACACCGTCGCCTCGGCGCTGCTGTTCCCGCCGCGCGACGACGCCGGATGGGAGCGGTCGCGAGCCAGTTGGCAGGAGTCGATCTCGTATGCGGCGTGGGACGGCGAACGCTGTGTCGGCAACGCCAGCCAGTTCCTCGTCGACACGACCGTGCCGGGCGGTGCACGGCTGGCGACCGGTGCCGTGTCGCGTGTTGGCGTGCTGACCACCCATCGCCGCCGGGGCGTGGCGACGCGGCTGCTGCAACGCCTGATCCAGGATGCCGCCGATCGCGACCTGACCTTGATGAGCCTGCGCGCCAGCGAGGCCGTGATCTACGAACGCTACGGATTCGGCCTGGCGGGCGAGTACGTGATGGTCGAGATCGATCCGGCGCGAGCCAGCCCCGTTCGCGGTGGTGCCGGTGACGGGTCGTTCCGGATCATCGGCGCCGACAGCGTGCTCGACACCGTGACGCCGATCTACGCCGCCGCAGCGCACCGTCGCGTCGGAACGGTGACCCGCCCCGACTCGTGGTGGCGGCGCTACTTCGCCGATGCGCTGGCCGGCGACAAGGCCGCATACGTGGTGGTCCACTCCGACGCCGACGGCGTGGACGACGGCTATTGCTCGTACGCGGTCTCCTGGCGCGAGCACGACGAGGGTTCGGGCGGAAAGGGCGAGATCCACGAGATCGTCGCCACATCCGACAGCGCCGAACTGGCGTTGTGGGGGTTCATGCTCGACGTCGACCTGGTGCGGGTCTGGACCTGCGAAGAACGTCCGGTCGACGACATCGTGCGTTGGTCGCTGGGCGATCGCCGTGCCTACGACGTCAAGCACGTCGACGACGAACAATGGATGCGCCTGATCGACGTGGACCGTGCTCTGTCGAGCCGCTCCTACCGGGCGGCGCCAGGTGGCGTGGTCATCGAGGTCACGGACCCGTTGCTGGAACGCAACTGCGGCCGCTGGGAGATCAGCGCCGGAGGCGTGCGGCGGAGCGACGGGCCGGCCGACCTGAGCGGCGACATCTCGGCGCTGTCGGCCGCCTACCTCGGTGGCACGTCGTGGCACGCGCTCGCCGCCACCGGCCGGGTGCGGGCCCATCGCCACGGCGCGGTCGCCGACGCCGACGCCCTGTTCGGCGTGACACCCCTGCCGTTCTGCGGCAGCTTCTTCTGACGCCACCTCGCGTCGGCGGACGTCGACGGCACGCACGCGGTGTGAACACGCGTCAGTGCCGGTCGGTTTCCCGACCGGCACTGCCTCCTGCCCCAGAGGGCTCTTCAGGTCGGTGGTTGCTCACTTGGAGGTGCGCAACAACCGACCCGATGGTGATCACGCCGACAGGAGCAGGACCCCGCCGATGATGTGGACCGTCGCGTTGGCGGTCGGGATGTCCATGCACACCGAGGCGATTCCGTTGACGGTGAGGGTTCCGTCGACATCGGTGATCTCGAGCGAGCCGCCGTTGACGGTCTCGACCGTGCCGGCAGCGATCAGATCAGCAGAGCTCATCTTCTCGCCGGCCACCACGTGGTAGGTGAGGACGCTGGTGAGCAGGTCCTTGTCGGCCAACACGGCCTGCAGGTCGGCGGCCGGGATGGCGGCGAACGCATCGTTGGTCGGAGCGAAGATCGTGAACGGACCCTCGCTGTTGAGCGTGTCGACCAGGTCGGCCTCGACCACGGCGCTCACGAGCGTCGACAGGACGGGGTTATTGCTGGCAGCGGTGGCTGCCGGATCCTGCGCCATGCCGGCGAAGCTGCCTGCGCCGTCGACCGGGACGGCCGAGCATGCGGAGCCGCTCGGCTCCATCATCGCTGCCGGCTCTGCCATCGGCATCAACACGGTGTCGATGATGTGCACGGTGCCGTTGCCGACCGTGACGTCGGAGCAGATCACGTTGGCGCCGTTGACGGTGGTGCCGTCGGCCCCGAATGTCAGCTCGCCACCGTTGACCGTGGTGAGCGTGCCGGCGGCACCGAGGTCGGCGGCCTTGAGGGCTTCGCCGGCGACGACGTGGTACGTGAGGATGCTGGTCAGCAGGTCCTTGTCGGCCAACACGGCGTCCAGGTCGGCGGCCGGGATCGCCGCGAACGCATCGTTGACCGGAGCGAAGATCGTGAACGGACCCTCGCTGTTGAGCGTGTCGACCAGATCGGCGGCGACCACGGCGCTCACGAGCGTCGACAGGAGCGGGTTGTTGCTGGCGGCGGTGGCTGCCGGATCCTGCGCCATGCCGGCAAAGCTGCCGGCACCATCGGCCGGGACGGCCGAGCAGGCCGGACCGAACTGGCTGGTCATCGTCTCGTCCATCGGGGCTTCGGTGCCGGGCGCTTCGGTCATCGGCGCTTCGGTCTCGACAGGGGCATCCGTTGCCGGAGCCTCGGTGGCCACGGGGGCCTGGGTTGCGGTGCTGGCGTCGCTGCCATCGGATCCGCAGGCGGCGGCCACGAGCGAGATCGCTGCGATGGCCGACAGGGTGGTGAGCTTCCGGCGACGCCGGTTGGAATACGTGTTCACGGTTTCCTCCAGTGAGGGATTGGGGGGGTTGTTTGGGGGGAAGCAGCGGCTCACTTGACCAGCACGACTGTTTGGTGCTGGCCGGTTGCGCCGCTCGGGAATGGTTCGGAGCGCTCGTCGGTCTGGATTGCCCCATCTCGACCAGTGGCACGAACCCGGATCGTGTGGCGGCCTGGCGTGGCGTCCCAGGCGTACGACCACTGACGCCAGGTCACGTCGCTGAGCTCAGCGGCCAGCGTGGTCTCGACCCATGCACCGTCGTCGAACTGGAGTTCGACGCGATCGATGCCGACCGTTTGCGCCCAGGCGACACCGGCCACCGCAACGGTGCCCGCCGGAGATGTCGACAGGCCCCGGGGCGTGTCGATCCTGCTCTGGATCTTGATCGGGCCCTGGGCGGACCAGCCGCGCTCGACCCAGTAGGCGTCGAACCGGTCGAATCGGGACAGCTCGATCTCGGTCACCCACTTGGTGGCCGAGACGTATCCGTACAGGCCCGGCACGATGAGACGCGCCGGATAGCCGTGCTCGAGCGGGAGCGGCTCGCCGTTCATCCCGATCGCGATCAGGGCCTGTCGTCCGTCGAGGGCGGCGACGGGGAAGCCGCTCGTCCAGCCGTCCACGGACCGACCGATCACCTGGTCGGCGTCAGGGTCGATCCCCGCTTCGTCGAGCAGCGCGTCGAGTCGCACACCCAGCCAGCGGGCGGTGCCCACCAGCTTGCCGCCGACCTCGTTCGACACGCAGGTCAGCGTGACGTCGGCCTCGACGATCTCGCGTTGCAGCAGATCGTCGTAGCTCAGCGACAACGTCCGATCGACCATGCCCGTGATGTCGAGCTGCCATGACCCCACCGACACCTTCGGAACGGTCAGCGCCGTGTCGATCCGATAGAAGTCGGCGTTGGGCGTGAAGAACGGCGAAAGTCCGTCGACGACCGGATGGATGTCGGCCGGCGCAGCGGTGAGCGGACGGCGAGCGACCGGCAACCCGAGCGCATTTCGCTGGGCACTGACGATGGACCGTGTTGCCAGCGTGCGTCCGATGCTGCCGACGACCGCCGCCCCTCCGAGCGTGGCGCCGGAGGCGATCAGGAACCGGCGGCGATCCAAGTCGCCCGTCTCGCCGGCCGCGATCTCGACCACGCTCGATGGAGAGGCGCCCGTCGAATCGACACCCAGCAGGGCCGGTGTGCGAATGATCAGCTGACGACGCAACCAGATCAGCACCACGGCAGCGACGGCGCCGCCTATCAGACTGGGAGCCACCGCGTACCACGGTGCCGCCCGCCTGGTGGTCTGGGACGCATATGCGCCGACCAACCCGAACGCGGCGACGCCGGCGATCGACCACCTCCAGCGCTTCGTCGTCGACAACACGCCCATCAACAGGGCGTACAGACCAAGCGCGACGGCGATGCCGAGCAAGAGGGCCAGCTTGTCCTTGGTCCCGAACCAATCGATGGCGAGCGTCTTGATCGAGTTCGGGACGGCATCGACGACACGGTCACCGACGTCGAGCACCGGTGATTGCAGCCCGTCGCCGGGCACGCTGGCGAGTTCGGCGATCGCCAGACCGGCAGCTGCCGCTGTCAGGCCGGCGAGCGCGCCGAGCGGGTATCGCCAGCGCGAGATGGGTTGGGTCGGGGCAGGTTGGATGTTCACGACGTCGGTTCGGAGCGGAACCGACGCGAGGATTGGCAGGATCGGATACGGAACCCGAAAATCCGGCAGGGCGTAAGCTCCGAACCATGACCATGCGATCCCGCTGCCCCGAATCGACCTGGTCGCCGGCATGGGCGTCTTGAGTCTTCGTCGTGCCCGGCTCGATCGAGACGTGGCATCCAGCGCCGGCGCAGCGACCGACACCCTGGTCGTCCTGCTCAAGGCCGTCAGCTTCGGCGATCAGTCGGCCTTCTCCCAGCTCTACGACGAGATCAGCGGACTCGTCTACGGCATCGTGCTCAAGGTGTTGCGCGATCCCTCCCAATCCGAGGAGGTCACGCAGGAGGTGTTCGTGGAGCTGTGGCGACTGGCCCCTCGCTACGACGTCGAGCGCGGCACCGTCACTTCGTGGGCGGCGACGATCGCCCATCGACGCGGAGTCGACCGGGTGCGTTCCGAGCAGGCCAACCGGCAGCGGGTCGAGCGGGAGTCCGCACGCGTGGTGGTCGACCACGATGTTGTGTCGGAAACCGTGGTCGACCGCGACTCGGCCGACTTCGAACAACGTCGAGTCAGACGCGCCCTCGATCACCTCACCGACATGCAACGCCAAGCGGTCGAACTCGCCTACTTCGGGGGGTACACCTACCGCGAAGTCGCCGTGCTCCTCGATGTCCCAGAGGGCACCATCAAAACCCGAATTCGCGACGGCATGATCCGCCTGCGTGACGAACTAGGAGCACCAATATGAGTGACATCGAGATCCACCATCTCGGCGCCGCCTACGCCCTCGATGCGCTCGATCAACGTGAACGGTCGGCGTTCGAGGCGCACTACACCAACTGCGAGATCTGCCGCAGCGACGTTCGCGACAATCGCGACACGGCGGCCGAGCTCGGTTCGCTGACGAGCGTCATGCCGTCATCAGAACTGAAGAGTCGGTTGATGTCCGAGATCGCGACCACGCGGCAGCTCTCCCCGTTGCCCGGAAGTGTCGTGCGACTCGCCGACCGGCGACCGTCACGAGCGATGAAGTCGGTGCTGGCGGTGGCTGCCGCAGCGCTGCTGTTCGTGGCCGGCGCACTGGCCGTGTCGGGTCGCGACAGTGGGTCACGGTTCGGTGACGAGTTGGCGGCGATCGTCGCCTCGCCCGACGGCAACGTGGCCCGACTGGCGGGCGAGGGGTCTGGCGCGGTGACGGTGGCGTGGGCGTCCGGCCGCGCCGCCCTGGTCGGCACAGGCATGGCCGAGCCCGGCGATGGCAAGGCGTATGAACTGTGGCTGATCGACGGCGAGGGAGCACACCCGATGCGTGTGCTCGATCACGCCGATGGCGGCAAGATCGAACAGATCGTGTCGATCGACGGCACGCCCGCGGCATGGGGCATCACGATCGAGCCGGAGCAGGGTTCCGACACGCCGACCGAACCCATCCTCTACGTGGCAGAAGTGACAGCCTGAACATCGGCCGGTCGGCTGTCGTGGACGAGCAGTCGTCAGGAGGCGGCGCGTCGGAACACGACGTCGCCGGCGGAGTCCTTCAGGTGCGCCCTGACGAACCACTGGAACTGCTCGAGCTGGCGGAGCTGGCCGATCAGTAGGTCGTCGGTGACGGGGTCCAGGTCGGCCATTTTCGACTCGACTGCTCGGTGATCCTCGATCACGCCCGAGTACACCGCGTCGAGGGCGGCCAGGTGGCGAACGGTCGGTTCGCGATTGAGCGAGTAGTCGTTCCAGGTTCGAGCCGACGTGATCGCACCGGGTGTGCCGAGCGGCTCCCCGCCGAGTGTGGCGATGCGCTCCGCCATCTCGTCGGTCATCGCCTGCACAGCAGCATGTTGCGGGTCGAGCATCTCGTGGACGGAGATGAAGTTCATGCCGACCACGTTCCAATGGATGTGCTTGAGCGTGAGCTGGAGGTCCAGCAGGCTGACGAGACGCTGCTGGAGCATCTCGATCGTGGACCGCGAGTCACCCTTGCTCATCCCTGGGACCGTGGTGACCGGCTCGATCGAACGCGACGTCGACGTCGACCTCGCCGGCGTCTTGGTGGGCGTGGTCGTGGTGGCCGGCTTGGCCGGCGAGCGCTTCTGTTTGGTTGCCATACGATTCCAATACCCCGATCGACTTCGACGAAACATCATTCGGATGCCGTGTCGGGCGTCGTCGGACGCGTCTGCACGACGCGGGACGACCAACCGAGCACGGGATCGGACCGGGAGCGAGAGGACCGAGCGCGGGATCAGAGGTAGCGCCGGTGTGCGGTTACCATGGTCATGCCATGCAGATTGGCGATGTCGAGCTGGTCGGTGATCCGTCTGACGATCGCCAATCCACGACCGCTTCGAAGGTCGCACCGAGGCATGAACGATCCCGCGCTCTGCAGGAGAGTGACATCGCTGCCTTGGCTCGTGACCGAGATTGCTGCGGCGCTCTCTGAGAGCGAGATGGACATCGCGATCGCGCCCGGGACTCCGTGCTCGACTGCATTCGTCACCAGTTCGCTGGCGACCAGTTGGAGGTCCGCGACGACATCGATGGGCACACGGTCCTCCAACGCGGCCCGCACGAAACGGCGCGCCGCGCCGGCGCTCGACAAATCCCAGTCGAGCGTGATCGATTGCGGGGCGGTGTCGGTCACGGTGGGTTCACCCACGTTGCGTGTTGTTTCGGGACGAGACCGAGCTCGGCAGCCTGGAGCGCCGCGTGCGTGCGGTTGTTGACCCCGAGCTTAGTGTACACCCGACGCGTGTAGGTCTTGATGGTGTCGACAGACAGGAACAGCTGGTCGGCGATCTGCCGGTTGGTGAAGCCATGACCGAGCAACGCCAGCACCTCCTGCTCGCGTTCGGAGAGCTCCGGTGAACGTGCGCGGCGCACGCCGCGCACCGCATGCTCGAGGCCCAGGCGCTCCCCGGAAGCAACCCGCTCCAACAGTTCTACCAATCGTTCCGAGGTGACCGACTTCTGGATCACGGCCGAGACACCGACCGACGCAGCCAGCTCGAGCAGCGGGCCGGCGGCGTCCCACGTGTACAGAACGACGTACTCGACGACATCTTCGGCCGCCATCCTCGCAGCGCGATCGATTGCATCACGGCGGCCGGCGAAGGTGTCGAACAGCGCAAGGTCGGCTCGCACGTCGGGGGTACCGCCCACCCGGTGCTCGACGACCTCGATCCGATCGGAGAAGGGTCGCAGCATGGAGTGCAACCCCTGCAGCACGATTTCGTAGTCGTTCACGAGGCACACCCGAATCGGACGCGCCGAGTGCCCACCGGTTGCGTGCCGGTTGGCATCACGGCCGGTGGGCGCTGAGTCGAGACGTGTCACTGGACCTTCATCCTTCCCGTCAAGGTCGACATCGATGGCTCGGACTGCCAGCGGCAGTCTGGATCACGCCATCGATTCAGTCGGCGTGGACTTCCTCGACGAAATGCTCGCCGTCGGCCGTGACGTGGCGCTCCGTGTGGAAATCAGTGGTCTTCATCGACTTGAGCCCGGCGGCCTGGATGGCGGCGACCAGCAGCGAAAGACCGCCGCCCGCCATCATGATCCAACCGATGGCGGCGAGGTCGACCCCGTCCGCCGTCTTGTCGATCGCAAAGGTGATGATCGCACCGGCGACCAGGAGGATGATTCCGAAGATTGCAAACATGATTTCTTCCTTTCGAATGGAGCCGTGCTGGGAGCGGTGGTCTCCGGGTTGGACTCCCGCATCGGGAGGGGTGTTCGCTGCGAACACTCGTGACGTCAATACCCCTGGCGAAGCGTCCCAAACATCGCGTCTCAAACATCGTCGGCGAGATTCACCACGGCAATCCGCGACACCCGCGACGCCGTCGCACGGTCGGAATCCGCAGGAGTGCGACGGACGGGTCAGATATCGCCGGGGGCCCACCGAAACCACGTGGGTTTGACCCGCGACGTCGAGGGGTATCGACGTCCATGATCGAGAACATGCCGATGCCAAACGACGATGCTGACGACCACGATGCTGCCGACCATCAAGAGGAAACGATGAGCCCGGCGCACGCCGATCGCCCTCCGACCGAAGCCGAGGAGGCTGCCGCCGAGCGGGCAGCCGAGACCGTCGACCTGGACCGGGTGGCGGAGCACATGGAGGCGGCCATCGAGACGGGCGCCAACGTCCGCGGCGAGGGCGAGATCGAGCCCTCGCTGGGCTCCGATCAGCCCGTCTGATCGTTCGGATCTGATCGTTCGCATCTGATCGTTCAGCCCAATGGCTCGTCGCGCGCGGTGAGGTAGTGCTCGATGTCCCGTCCACCGCGACGGCCCGTGTTCGCGAGCTGCCGCAAAGACCTCGCTCAGGACCTCGTGCGCGAGCTCCGTGTCGTCGACGCCGGCCTGGCCGACATCGAGCAGCGGATGACCGTCGCGCTGAGACGAGCACGGGACACGGCTGCGACAGATCGACGGCATCGGCGCGGTCACCGCAGTGCGGCTGATCGGTCGCACCGGCGCGGCGTCGCGTTTCGCGTCATCGCACGCGTTCGCGACCTATGCCGGCGTCGCCCCGATCGAGATCGCCAGCGGCGAACACAGTCGGCATCGGCTGTCGCGCAGCGGTGACCGTCGTCTGAACTCGGCGATCCATCTGATCGCGGTCACCCAGGTCCGCATGCGCACCAGTGTCGGACGCGCCTACTTCGACAAGAAGATCGCCGAGGGCAAGACCCGCAACGAAGCCATGAGATGCCTCAAACGGCGACTCGCCAACCACATCTGGCGCATGATGATCGCCGACGAGCGGCGCCGCGCGACAATCGTCACCGACACCGAAATCGCGGCTTGACAAACATCCGAACCCGTCGAGGCGTTGGCGAGCAACTTCAACCTGACGACGAGCGTCACCGTGATCGCCGGCTTGGCCAACACCAACGCCACCGTGAGATGAACCAGACGACGTCCCGACCCTCGCATCACGGGCGATACCGACGACGCCCACACGATCGGCGAGAACGCCGCCACTACGTACAGCAACGACGACCGCATGAACAACACGACCGTCGTCACCAGCAACCCGATCATGCCGAACAACAACGCCAACGGACCCAGGAAGGTCGTCGCCAGCGGACCCGACGAGCTCATCGTCGCCGCCAGAACGTCCATCACCTCCTGGGCGTCGGCACGACCCGCCTGCCAGGCAACCGCCGACATCACATCGGCGCCCCGGATCAAGACGTCCATCACCACCAACGTCACCGCAGTCGCAGCGATCGACTTCGGCCCCTCCTTGAGCGCATCAACGATCAGCTCCGGGCGGCCACCGAACCCCGCCATCACCGCCGAGGCGAGCATCATCGCTACCGTCACACCGAGCGCAATGCCGGCAAGCGGGCGCACCAGCCCGGACCGGAACCAGTCCTCGGTCAGCCGCGGCGTCGACGCCGAGTCGAGCACGCCCCACACCCACTCCATCAGCAGCAGCAGTCCATTGGCGAACCAGGTGTAGATGCCCTGGATCACCTTGTCCCACGCCCACCCGGTGAGGTCGCTCACAGCATCACCGAACAGGTCGAGCGGGTTCGGCAGCGGCCACACCTCAACCACCCGCCCCGACCGCCGGCGGCCAAGCCAGCCGACCGGCGACCAGTTCCGCATCGTCGATCACGGCCTCGGCGGCGAGCGCCGGCGTCGGGCCTGGCTCCGACGACCACCCATCGACCACCCAACGTCCTTCGACGTCCACCATCTCGAGACGCACGGTCCGCCACACCTGTCGCGCCGGGCCCAGCCTGGGCACCGCCACCACGAGCACGCTGTACACCTCGACGACAGCACCGCGATCCGACACCGATGCGATCGCCGACACCGGCTGCTCGAACACCGACATCGCTGCCGCATCCGTGTCACGAGAGCCCAGCTCGCCGGCGAGATCCCTTAGCTGCGCCGAAGTCTCATCTGCCAACACGGGACCGAACTTGGAAGTCGTGAACGACTCGATCAGCTCCCGCCGGGAAATGAACCCAGCATGCGCGACCTGGCCCGTCGCCGACACGGCCGCGATACCGGCTCGGCGGGCGCCGTCGAGGTCGAACTCAGCGGTTGGCGTGGTCGATTCCGCGAGTACCGGGTGTGGCGCGACCGGACCGTCCAATGAGTCGGGCGCGTCGGAGGCCGAGTCGCGGGAGTCGCCCGCGGTGATCGACACCAGCACGCCGACGGCGAGCACGACCACGAGAACCGCCGCGGCGTGTAGGGCGCGTCGCACCGCTCACCCTCCGGTAGCTGCGTACAGCGTCGTCGCGATCGTCCACGACAAGCCCGACAGAATCGCTGCCCCCATGCCACCCAGCAGCCACTTGCGGCCCGCCGACGACGCCGAGTAGTTCGAACCGAAGTGCCCGACTCCCGTCGTGATTGCACCGATCAACAACCCCGCCAGCGCCGATGCCAGACCGGCCCACTTCAACCAGCCGAGCACGGTCGAGACCAGCTCGGCACCCGGCGCCGTCCCGTCGGCCGGCGGGTTCGGGATCTGCGCCAATGCCACCGACGGCCACAGCACCAGCAGCGTCGTTGCCGCTGCGACGAGCCGCCGGTGCGGCAACCTCCGAGATGAACGCGAACGAGTCGACACGGCACCCTCCTGTCCCTGTCGCCCGACGATCGGTACGACACCCACCATCGGGACGACTGCACTCGCCGCACGACAAAGCAGGCGGGTCGATCGTCGCGGGCGGCGTCCCGATGGGAGACGTGAAGTTCCTCGCCGCCTCCTTCGCCTCGATGCTGCTCGGCATCACCCTGCTTCCAGTCCTGCTCGCGGGCGGCGACCCAGAAACGCCCATCGGCTGCGTGTACGGGGTCGAGGTCGACATCGTGCTCGCCACGATCCGCACGCGCGAGTCCGGCGGCAACTACAGCGCCCAGGCAGCCGGTTCCACGGCGTCAGGCGCCTATCAGTTCCTCGACGGCACCTGGAACGGCTACGCCGGCTACACCCACGCCGCCGACGCACCCCCGGCGGTCCAAGACGCCAAGGCCGTCGAGAACGTCATCGGCATCCTCACCCGACACGGCGGCAACGTCGCCGCGGTCCCGGTGACGTGGTACATCGGCCACCTCCCCTCCGCGTACTCAGCCGAATGGGACACCGTGCCTTATCCGGCCGCCGGGAATCTGCTCACGCCAAGGCAATACCAACAACGATGGCTCAATACCTACCGCCGCCTCCTCGATCCCGACGGTACTCTTGCTCGGGTGTAAAGCGATTCGCATGTGCCGAGGCGAGCGGGAGACCTCGATACTCTGCCTCAAACGACGATCGACATCTGAGAGAGCTTCACGTCGGTCCGTATCGCGGTCTCGGCCTCCGCCAACCCTCACCAACGACGACGAAACTCTCCCCACCGACCTCAAACACCACCTCGCAGCACTCAACCAAATCAAACCCGACGAACAAGCCGCCATCCGCACCCTCATCGAAAGCACCCTCCTCCGACACCAACCCCGCAGCCAGCTAACCCGACGCGCAAGGCATCATGACGCCAACAACACACCTTCGGCTGAAAGTTATTGACCGCAGTGCCGGATCAGTGCCGCGCTCGAGTGCCACGGCAGCTGATGCCTCTTGGGCCGTCAGCAGTCCCGATTCGGAGAGATCGGAACGCTCAAGCGACTCCGTCGCCGAGGTCACGTCGCCCCAGAGCTCACGGTCGGATCTCCACGATTGGATGCGAAGCAGTCCGATCAGGTGACGCAACTCCACGATCACGGGATCCCGGCGTTGGTAAGCGAATGGCTCGAGTTCCCGCAACTCGCGGTCCGTTTGGACCAGCTCATCAGCGATCTGACACGGCTCGAGGTCGGTGCTCACCAACGGGTCGACGCTGATGAAGGTGCCGAGGGTCGGGTCGTGGGTACGGGTTTGTTGAGGATCAACAAACCCGTACGCATGTTCAACCCGTCAGTCGTAGACGCCGGGACGCGTGACCTGCGACAACGCAACCGGCGGCCGGGTCGCGCTGCCCGTCGAGCGACCCGGTTCCCAGCCGAAAACGCCCGGACGTGTGTGCGGGCCCGAGGCTCGTGCGCGGTGGCGGTGGCGGCGGCGGCGGCGGCGATCATCATCTCCGAAAGCTGCTAGCCGCGGGATCGGCGCGACGCGAAGTGGGCGGTGGGGGCCTGTCGCAGTCCGCACCGAGTCGAGCAGGCCGTTGTCGATCAACGCACGATGGAACGCGATGCCCCCGGCAAGCTCCGCGTTCGCAGGCTCGACGGCAACCGGGGCTGCCCGGGTCATCTCGTCGTGACGTTCAGCGTGCCGCGGATCAGTAGGCCCATTGCTCGCCGAGGCCGGTAGTCCACTACCACGACTTGTCCATCGTGACTGACCTCGAACGAGGCTTTCATGTACGGCGAGAAGAGCAGCGGCCGATCCGGCACAGCGAGCCTCCAGCCATCACCCGGGCGCTTACTCGACGCCACTCCAACCACATGCAACCCCCGCTCGAGTTCGAGCTCACGCGAGAGTTCGCGGCGACGCAGCGGGCCAATCACGTCGTCGTCGACGACCAGGTGAGGATCGGTGGGCAACATCCAGCGCGGCCTGAGATGGCGCATTCGCGCCTTCACCACAACGTTCACAGCTACGAGCCCCAGAACCACGGAAGCGACACCGATCTGTAGGGGTCTCCCTGCGTCCCTATCGCGTACCCAATACCCCCGCCGACCGCAATGGACCTGTACTCGCCCTTCTGATACGCGCCGCATGCGCCGGCGACCACGAAGACGCAGCCGGTTGATCCTGCCGAGGCCATCCTCGGATCCGGGTCCACAATCGCAAAGGTGTCGGACCGATTCCCCACGGTGGTCGCCCTACTCGAATACCCGACCGTCGGCGTGCCCCTCACCACAAGGCCGAAGGTCGGCCCCAGGTTGGCATCGAGACCCCCTGCACTCAACGAAAAATCCCCACACACGACAATGCAACCGCCGTACGACACGCTGATGTGGTCGTACCAGCTCGACTCATGGTCGAACTCCTCCCACAACTCATCATGGCCCTCAAGAACAGCCGCAACGCGCTGCACCGCAGCGCGGTCGCCCTCGTCGGCGAGCAACTCGTCCAAGTTCGTTCCGTCAGCTGCGTCAGCGACATCATCACTCGACCAGTTGCCGTCACGCTTCAGCCAGTCAGCCTGGTGCGCTACGTCAATCACCTCCCCGATCGCCTTACCCGCCGAGGTGTGGCGAATGGTGAGATAGCTGGTCCGCGCCACTGGTGCCGAACACGAAGAACCACCGAACAAACACCGCTCGGCGAGCGACACATTGCCGGACCCGCACCACAGATCACCCGAGATCATCGAGCACAACCCACTCGGATCCGACAACGTCGTGGGGTTGCCTCCGGCGTAGATGTAGGGCTCGCCGGTGGCCGTGACGAGTGGGTCGACGCTGATGAAGGTGCCGAGGGTGGGGTCGTGGTAGCGGTTGTTGAGGTAGACGAGGCCGGTCGGGTCTTGGGTCTGGCCGAGGAATGACTTGTCGTTGACGGCGGCGCCGCTGCGCAGTCCGCCGTAGGGGAGGTACCGGTTGTGGGTCACTGAACCGTTGCTTCCCGCTACGGCGGCAAACACGCTGCCTTGGTAGCCGGCAACGGCGTAGGTCACGGTTCCGTCGAATCCTCGTTGTGTTCCGCCGCTGTAGTAGCGGGCAACTTGGACGATGTTGGGGTTGGCGGGCGACCAGCGCAGCTCGGTCGACCCGAGGTAGATCGTCTTGGACCCGTCCGGCTCGACCCGCAGCACTCGCTGCCCGGATGCGTCGTAGTAGAAGTTCGTCGGGGTCTGGCCGGTTCGTTGAACCGAGGTGAGGTGACGGTTTGGGTCCCACGCGTACGTCCAGGTAACGCTGCCACTCGAGCTCGCCTGTGTCTTTGAAGTCAGCGAGCCGTTGCAGTCGTAGCGCATGACGTCGTCGCGCGGGTCGGATGCGACGCGGCGCAACCCTGCCGTGTCGATGTCGAGATCGACGTTGGCGGTGCCGAAGTACACCTCGAGACGGAGCAAGGTGTTCCCCGACTTGGTGGGGCTGATTCGAACCGTCACCTGGCGCCATGTTGCATCGGCCACGAAGCTCACGGACTGCGTCTCGTTGGCGGCCCAGCCGGCGGTCACGATCACGGAACCATTGACGGGTGAGCCGCTCGGCGACCGCAGCCACACGGTGGCCTCGTACGACTCACCCACAACGGCGGCGTTCGGGAGATCGGTGTACACACTCGCACCAGCCGTTGTCGACCTGGTCCGCGCAAACGCCGTATCCGAGTGGGGACCAGTGGCAGTCTGGCGAGCGATCGTCGTCGTCCCGCCGGACCAGCTCACGGTCGACCATCCCGCGACATCGGTAGCGAAGGAGCCGTTGCGGACCAAGTCGAGTCGCAGACTGGCGGTGTCGATGTCCAGGTCCACGTTGGGAGTGTTCACATACACCTGAAAACGAATCTGCGTGTTCAGGCTGCTGGTGGGTTTGAACCGCACCGTGACCGCTCGCCATGTCGCATCAGCGACGAACGCCGTCGACTGTGCTTCGTTCGCTCCCCAAACGCCCCACACGTGAAGCGTGCCATTCACAGCCGTGCCTGACGCCGAACGGACCCACACGACGCCTTCGTACTCGCGCCCGACCTGCGGAACGACCGCGAGGTCCTGGAACACACTCGCGCCGGTGCCTGCTGCTGCAGTGGTTCTGACCCGGAGAAAGCCGGGATCTGCTTGCCCACCGGAGGCAACGAACGACGTTGTGGTCGTCGACCCGCTTGGCTGAAAACTGGACCAGCTCGTGATGTCACTCGAGAACGAACCGTTCGGGAGGAGGTTGTCGAGCACCGGCTGAGACCTGGGGAGGCGTCTCAGTCCGACGGTGTCAATGTCGAGATCCACGCCAATTGTATGCACGTAGATTTCGACCCGAAATGCCGAGGTGTTGTTCGCCCCAGGGCTGAAACGGACGCGGACCGGTTGCCAGGTGCTGCTTGCCGTGAACGTGATTTGACCGTTGTTGTTCGCGGCACCTAGGCCCCACAGGTAGAGGCTTCCAACGACTGCCGTGCCAGACGGCGAGCGAACGTACACCGTCGCTTCGTAGGTGTCGCCGACGGTGGGCACCCCGACATCGGTTGAAGCTGATGCATTCCCGGTGGGGCTGGTGCGGTTCACCCTCAGGTAACCAGTGTCGCTGTGTCCCCCATCTGTCCGCCGAGTCGCGGTGAGGTTGTTCGCCGACCAACCGTTCGTGTTGGCGACGAACGAACCATTTGTTACCAGATCCTGCCGGAGGGTGGCGGTGTCGATATCGAGATCAGCGTTCGGCGTCCCAGCGTAGACTTGGAACCGGAACTGGGTGTTCGCTCCGCTCGCAGGTTTGAACCTGACCGTGACTGGTCTCCAGGTACCGTCGGCAGTAAAGGAGGTTGACGACGCCTCATTGGCGTCCCACACTCCCCACACGTACAACGAACCGCTCACCGCTGAACCGGTGGGCGAGCGGACCCACACGATCGCCTCGTACTCCTGCCCGACGATCGGCGGGGAATAAATGTCGGAATACAAGCTGGCCCCGGTGCCGACCTGGTTCGTGCGCAACCTCACGTAGCCGGTGTCCGATTGGGCGCCGCTCCCGGTCATGTACATCATGGTCGTCGTCGCGCCCGACGGCTGGAACACCGACCAGCCGGCGGTGTTGCTTGCGAACGATCCGTTGGGGAGCAGGCCGTCCGTGATCGACGTCGCAGCCCCTGGTTTGATCAACTCCGTGCCCGAGGCGCAAACGACGCCGCTCACGCTCGATTGAGCCGCGTAGAACCTCCCATCGTTGGAAGCAATGTTGTTGGCAAGATCGTATGAGTAGCTGTCGTTGTAGGCGTATGGGCCTGATGGGCTCGTCGAGTCATTCGGGTTGGTCGGGCACGAGCCCGTCGCCGAGATGTCGGCTGACGTAATGCCGCGGGTGAGGCGTTGGCGCTGGTCGTAGTAGAAGCACTCGCGTTCGTCGTAGGCGGAGCCTGCAGGATCTCGCACGATGCTGCTCACGAGCCCGGCGTTGTCGTAGACGTACTGTTCGCGGGCGACCGGGTTGCCGCCCGGAGGGGCGGCCGACATGGTCTCGAGCAGACCGTCTTGGGCGCGGTAGGTGCGGTTGATGTCGAGCGAGTAATAGCCAGCGCGAAGCGCGGTGTCGCGCAGTTTGCCGTAGGCGTCGTAGATCTGGGTACCGATGTAGGTGGCGAGCGGGGAGGTGACGGTCTTGGGCAGGCCGTACTCGCCGGCGGTGGAGCCGTAGCCCGTCGTGACCGTCTCGTTCGTTGCCAGACTCCAGCCTGCTTTGCCGGGGTAGGTCATGGTCTTGGGCAACCCGGTGCTGGTGTAGGTCTGGGCAATGTCGATCGGGTCATCGAGCGTGTCGTCTCCGGTGTAGCTGGGCGAATCGGCGGCGTACACCCACACCCTGGTGTTGGTGATCCGACCCGCCGTGTCGAACGATGTCGCCTGGGATTTGAACGCCGCCGTGCCAGGCGGCTGATAACTCGTTGCCGCGCTCACGGAACCCTTGTTGTCGGTCGGGTCGTACACGAACTGCGTCAGAAGGTTCGCGGCGACGGCCGACTGGGCGTAAGAGCCGGCACCGACGTAGGTGGCTGTAGGGCGACCGAGTGCATCGATCGAGGTGTACTGACTTGCTCCGGCGGCGTCGGTGGCCCGTTCCGGCTGACCGGTCGCGTAGTAGCGGGTGAGATGCTGACCGGCGTCGTTGTCGTTCAGTTCGGTCCGCAACCCGAGGTAGTTGTAAGCCATCGTCGTCGGGTTGCCCGCTTGACCGGGTTTGGTGATCGATGCGATCTCGCCACGACCGGTGTAGGTGTATGTCGTCACCCCGGCAGTCGGGGCACCAACGTTCTCCACGACTGCGAGCGGGCGACCGAACGTGTCGACCGTGGTTTGGGTCACGCCGTACGGGCTGCTGCCATTGAACCAGGCCGACTGATTCGTCGAGGCACCCGAGTGCGTCGTAGTCATCTGGCGGAGCAACACCCCGTTGTCGTACACCTGTGCACCGGTGCTACGCCCAGCGAAGTCATACGTCGTGCGATGATCCGTATCCCACGCCGAGTCGCCGAGCAACACGTAGTTGCCGTCGAGCCCCGTCACCCAGGGCAGAGGATCAGACTGGGTGATTGTCCGCCCGACCGAGTCGTAGCTTGTTCGCGTCAGCAACGAATAGTTGGGTGTCGGAGATGGCCGCTTGGTTTGCACGGTTCTGGCGAGGCCGTCCAGCACCGTCCACGAGTCGATGAACTGTCCCGTGTCGATCTTGGTCGAGGTGTGCACCGACCATTTCTGGAACTGATCACCGACCGCCCCCGGTCCAGTGCCGATCGTGACCGGAATTGAACGAACGTATTCGATCACGCTGGACGCTGCAGCGGTTGAGCAGTTCGGGGTGAAGTGGTCTACCCCAACGGCGGGTTTGGTGTCGGTGCTCGAGTAGATCCGAGTGACGCGGCCGAACGCGTCGTAGCACGCCTCGGCCACACGTTGGTTGGGGTCCGTGGTGCGGATGTCGTTCCCGTACAGGTCGTACTCCGTCGTCGCCACGTGCCCGGCTGGGTTGGTGACGGTGACGGTTCGGAGGCGGTGGTTGCCGGAGTTCGAAATCGCCGCGTTGGAGGCGAACGACATGTATGAGTAGGTGGTTTGTTTGCCACGAGCGTCGGTCGATGTCAACACACGCCCCCACCCAGGGACCGCGGCAGAGCCGTCAGGTTCGTAACCAAACGTCTCGGTGACCGTGGCGACATCATTGTGGTTGTCGTCGACGACACCCCCGCCGGTGTACGAAACACGGGCGGTCAGGTGCACCGAGCCGGTCTGTGAAGTCGCGGTTGCGGGGTTCGGGCTGGCGTTGTCGTAGAACAACGAAACATCGTTCAGCACCGTGCCGCTGCATGTCCACGTGCCGTGCAGAATCGTACGTACCTTCCGGCCCTGAGGAAAGTAGGTAGACGGATTCGTGTACTGGTACTCGGTGCAGCGGTCGTCGGGGTTCCCGTTGAGATCGGTAGTGTTGCCGTAGGCGGCGTCGGTTCGGCCCCATTCACGGACCTGGATTGGTCGATGCAACGAGTCGTACACGTACTGATCAATCGAGAACTGGCCAGACGCGCGATGGTAGACGTCGCCGGGCTCGACCCAGTCAGCACGCGGGTCGGTCCCGATACTGAACGTGCGTTCATACCTCCACACCGTTCCCGACACATCACTCGGAGTCGCCGCTGCGGTCGGCGAGCCAGCCGTGAACGACTCGAACAACTCGCCCCTCAGCCAGTCAGCGTCGGCGTCGGTACGTACGCTCGATGACACTGTCACCGTCTTGTTTCCCTGACCACCGGCGAGTCGATCGCCGTCCATCCCACGGAAATACCGATACACCGTCGTGACCTGATCTGAGGGATTGGTACCTTGTATTTCACGAACCTCGAAGAACCCCCGGTACTCACTCCAGGTCTTGTAGGCGTCGTCGGTGTATCGGTCCCGATCCCAACGCCAAGCCATCCCACCGTTCGCCAGCACCCCACCGGTGCCAGGGTCGTTGGCGGTCAGCGGATACTGGTATGTCGTCGTGACTGGTGCTGGGCTGACGCCGTGTAGGTCGTAGACGCTCACGGATCCCACGACCCATTTGTGCCATACCACGAAACCTGCCGTTCCCGACGGCGGTGTCCACCAACGGGGATAGCACGACCATGTGTTGATGTCGTAGTGGCCCTCCAGCGACGAAAGATTGGTGTTCTTGTCGCACGGTTTCGGCTGTGTGTAGGTGACCGAGATCAGCGCGCCGTATTCGTCGCGGATCCTGCCGACCCGCCAGTAGTACAACTGGGTGACGCCGGCGGACAGGTTGTAGTCGACACGGTTCGCCATCACGCCTTGCAGCGGGCCGTCAAACCGAATGTTGGCTTCTGACGCGTTCTGTCCGTACTGGTTGCCTTTCGGCCAGACCGCACGCAACCACAAGCGTTGCGGGTCGGTTCCCGCGCCGTCGCCGTCGACCCAGTCGTACTGCATTTCCCAACGCAGCAACCCCGCCGCCGAGGCCGCACCGGTACGCACCGCGACCCCGACCGCACTCAACAGGCGACGCTCAAAGAACGTCGGCGCCTTCTTTGAACATGATGTCGACGAACACAACATGTCGGCCGGCATGTCGGGAAACTGACTCGCTGTCGCAACGGTCGGCGCCGCCGTACAGGTCGTGTTGGCCGCCACGCACCGGTAGGCGTACTCGAACCCGATCCCGTGCGTGTTGGTGCCAGATGTGAACCCTTGGGGCATGCCGTACTCGATGTTTGTCAGATTCCCACCCGACACATACGGTTGAATCCCCCCACCCGGACTCGCCACGACGTAGTAGTTCTGGTCGACGGTGTAGGTGTAGTTGGTCTGGAACCCGTCAGCGGTCGTGACCCGGTCCAGCATCCACCGATACGCCTGATGGCACCAGTTCAACGACAGGTTCTGGCATGGCTCACCGGCCTGCAAGCCCCGCACCGGAACCGTCCACACCGAATGCGCCGCCGTTCCCGGATTGAAGGTCCCAGTCCGATTGCCGTACCCGAACCAATACGCCACCCCGTCAGGCGAGATCGCCTCGAAATGTTCCAAGTTGTTATCGACCTCGAACGACCCGAGACTCGTCGACATGTCCGTGCGGTAGAAGTGCAAGAACTTCCAACCGTTCGCCCCCGAAACCCGGTACGTGTCGAACGACCATGGTCCGTTCACCAGCGTCGCGACCGCTGTGTCGCGCACCAACTCGCCGGTCACTGAACCCATCGACACGGTGGCGTTGAAGTCGACGTGGCAGAGATCGCCCATCCCCGCCCCACCGCCGTCGTTGGTGCACGTCTTGAAGCGGCGCTCGATGAACATGTCACCGATCGACCAGCCTGGACCCGCCACCCCACCTTGAGTGTTCTGATCGGCCGTCAACCCGTCGATGCTCTGCGAGCTGTACGACAACGCAACCTGCGGCGTCGGACCGTTGGGCGGGGCCGGAGCCGCAAACGGCACGCTGTAGTTGAAATCCCCCGACTGACGACCCACCGCCCAGGTCCCCGTCGACGACAAGTTCGACGTCGCGTAGTTCCCCGTCGACGAAAACGCACCCGCCGACAACCCGAAACCCGGGCCCCCCGTCGAACCCGCAAACCCGCTGACCCCGCCCACCGCCGGCGCCGCACCACCTCGCGCCTTCAACCGCGCCTCCGAAGCCCCCAGATCAACCTCGAACGTCAACACCCCCGCCACAACATCGTTCGACACACCCTCCACCCGCTCCGGCCCGACGCAACCCTTGCTGCCCGCCAACCAACACCCATCGAACTCGACGACCGACAACCGTCCAGCCCAATCAGCGCCATACGCCTCACGAAACGACGAATAGTCAACCGAGAACCGTGCCACCGTGCCCACCGCAAACGGCCGGTCCAACGACGACACCGTAAACGCCAACTTCTCCAACCCAACCCCAGCCGCAACAAAGTCGTCCACCACTTCAACCTGCGAACGACCCATCGCCACCGGCACAACCGGAACCGGCACCGGCACCGGCGCCGGGCTCAGCGTCGTAGGACTGACCGTGGTCGACCGGCTCAGTGTCGTCGTCGGAGCCAGTGTCGTGGCCGGAGCCAGTGTCGTTGTCGGAGCCAGTGTCGTTGTCGGAGCCAATGTCGTCGTCGGAGCAAGTGTCGTTGTCGGGGCCAATGTCGTCGTCGAAGCCAGTGTCGTCGTCGGGGCCAATGTCGTGGTCGGCGTCGACACCCCTGCCGACCGAACCAGACCCAACGGCCCAACCCCGACAGACGGTGGTGTGACCGGCGTCGCCCCTACCGTCGCCGCATCGGCGACGTTCACGAACTCCACCGACAAAGGCCCACCGCCGACACGCACCGCACCACGCCCCACCACAACATCAGCCACCACCGAGGCGGCCCGAACACTCGCATTCTGCAAACCAAAGTTCGACGCGCGCTGAGCGATCGGCGCCGGCTCCCCACCACCAGGCGTATCCACCAAACCCGGCGTCTCCGTCAGCTCAGGCACCACCGCTGGCGCCGATGACGCCGCCAGAGCAGGCGCAGATGCGCTCCCCCCCCCCAACACCGCGTCGAACACCAACACCAACACCAACCCAGCACGCCCACGCCGAGACGCCGAACGACGCCTGAACACACCACTCGCCCCGTACATGCCGAGATGCCCCCGATCGACAAGATGCCCCGGCGCAGCATGACACACCCTGCGAACCAATCGCCAACAAAACCCGCCGACAGCACCCAAACAGCCACCCACAGCGCGATCCCAACTCGTTCAGACGCCCTCGGTGTCCTCGGCTCCGATTCGAACGCCGCTGAACCGCCCATGGCGCTTCAGTCTCCCCCGTGGGGCACCGCGTTGAGTTCGGCGGGAGCCGTCACATCATCGTGCTCTGTGTCACCAGGATCACCCAAACGACACGACCGCGACGCGCTCCCGCATCGACGCCAACTCGCCGATGGCACGACCCGCCGAGTAGCCCGACGAACCCACAAACGACACCTTGAAGCTGCGACTTGGTGTGATGACTGCTCCGCTTGGGTGTTCAGTCCGCTTGGACAACTCCGCGCATGTGCTCCAGCGCCGCCCGCAGCAGACGCGACACGTGCATCTGCGAGATGCCCATCTGTTCCGCGATGTCGGATTGCGACAGCTCGCCGAAGAACCGCAGTTCGACGATCTTGCGTTCCCGCTCGGGCAGCGTCTCGAGTAACGCTGCCACCGCTTCGCGATCGTGCAACGCCGTGATTCCCACGTCCTCGCGGCCGAGGGCCGAGATTCGATCGGTGCCACCGCCCCCGTCGCCGGCGAACTCAAGGTTGCCGATCGAGCGCGCCCCACTCGCCGCGAGGCCGGTGATCACGTCGTCACGCGGAACCTGCAGGTGGGCCGCCAGCTCGTCGACCGACGGTGAGCGCCCCAACCGCTTCGAGAGCTCGTCGGTGCCGTTGCGGACGGCGAGGTGCAGCTCCTTGGCGCTGCGGGGGACCTTGAGCGTCCAGGTCGAATCCCTGAAGTAGCGTTTGATCTCGCCTTCGATGGTGCGCCCGGCGAACGCCGTGAACGGCACACCCACAGCAGGGTCGAAGCGATCGACCGACTTCACGAGGCCGATCATGGCAACCTGTTCGATGTCGCTGTCGCGGCCCGCACCCGCGGAGAAACGTCCGGCGATGTGGGCCGCCAGCCCCATGTGCTCCTCGACGATCCGGTTCCGGACGGAACGTCTTCCCGTACGTCGGTACTCCTCGAAGAGGTCGGTCCGGTCAGTCGACATGCGCGGTCGCCCGCTTCTCGACGATGAACGATCCATCCTCGATCCGGAACCCGTCGAGCACGGCGGTCAGGATCCGTCGAGCCAACTCGTCGAGATCCGACGCGTCGAGCAGCTCGTCGACCCCCCGCCGGCTGGCGACCACCCGCACAAGGGAACGATGGGCCTCGAACGTGATGTGCAACCGGGCGTCAGGGCCGGCGTCGACGTCGGTCAACAACGCAACCGCTTCGTTGACACCCAGTCGAAAGTCGTCGATGTCATCCACCGAGAAACCTGCGTCGGCGGCGATCGACGCCGACAGTGCACGGACCGTCGACGAGTGCCGGTTGCGCAGTGGGAGGTCGAGTTCGATCAGGTCGATATCGGTGTCGGGGTTCGATCGGTCCACGATCGGACCCTATACGGATCGCGTCTTCGGAATCGGCGACGCCCACGGAACCGCCTGGTTCTGCGGTGCTGGTTTGACACCGGCGATTTGTGGGTACCACCAAGGCATGCTGTACACGATCCTCATCATCCTCGCCATCGTCGCCCTGTTGCTGTTCATCTTCGGCCGGCGCCGGGCCTGAGGCCAACGTCATGCAACGCATCTCACTCCCCTCGCTCGAGTCGGTTTCGAGTTTCGAGGCCGCCCACCTGCACGATTTGCACCAGGTCGCCGACGTCGCTGAATCCGTAGGTGACGCGCTCTCATCGATCGCGTCCACGGCGGCGTCGACGGCAGTCGACGCCACACGGAGCGTGCGCCGGGCGATCGACCGTCGCCGAGGCGTGCGGGCCACCGGCTCGCGTCTGCCGTACGTCCTGGTCGGGGTCGGTATCGTCGCCGTCGCTGTCGCCGGGGTCGTGATCGCCAAACGGCGCGCTGGCGGCCGACGCCTCGTCGGAGCCCACCGTCGACTGGCGTGATCGTGCGTCGTCGGGGAAGATCACCGACGCCGACGAGCGTCTTGCGGCGCTCGATTTCGAAACGCCGGCCTCCAGCCACTGACCACGACACACCGATGCGGTCCCGCGTCCGGACAACCGCCGGCGTCGAGGACCAAACCGGAAACGACCACGATGCGGGGCCACCACGGCCCGCATCGCCCGTTCCGGCGCGCTCATACGGAACGCCGGAGACGCTGCCCGGATCACCCCGTCGGGTGAATTCGTGATCACCCGAGCGGGTCGTTCGCCGTGTGTACACCCGGCGCAATACGATGCGCGTATGGCCGCCCGAACGACCAGTTTGCAGACCCGACTCGGGCTGGTGGCATGTGTCTTTCTCGCCATCATGATGGTCGCGATCGGGTTGTCGGCGCTCTCGGTTCGGACCTGGGACCGGTCGCTCGACGGTCGGTCATCGGCGCGTCAGTTGTCGGGTGACATCACCGACCTGCGGCTCGCATTCAGCGATCAGGAGACCGGCATCCGCGGGTACCGCCTGTCGGCGGACCAGTCATTCCTCGATCCGTACCGCTCCGGTGTGGCGCTGGCCGATGCGATGATGGCGCGCATCGCCGACCGTTCGAGCTCGGCGGAAACACTCGCGCTGCTCGATGCCGTCCGCGATGCGGGTGGCCGGTGGCGGAATGACGTCGCAGTGGCGACCATCGACCCGACGTCGCCACCGCCGTCGGACGAGGTGGCCAAAACTCGGTTCGACGACATCCGGCACGCCCTCGATGAGCTCGACGCCCAGGTCAACCGGCAGCTCGACGCGGCGTTGCTTCGGGTCGATCGCGCGCAGCGCAACACGTTCGGCGTCCTGCTGGCGTCGGCGATCGGTGCGATCGCCGGGACTGGGCTGATCATGGTGCTGTTCAGACGCTGGATCACACGTCCGCTGCACACCGTCGTCGACGCATCGCGCCGACTGGCGGCCGACGACACCACTCGCATGCCCACCTTTGCGTCCAGCGAGTTGCAGGAGGTCGGCGAGGCGATCACCTCCCTGCAGATGGCACTCAGTCGTGAACGCGACCGTGCGGTGGCGGCCTACCACTCGCTCGAGCAGAGCGCCGCGCTCGGCGTTGCACGTGCGATCAGAGTTGGCGCACGAGTTGGGCGACCTGCCACAGGGGTGGACCGTGGCAGGCACACTGCAGCCCGCCGAGGGCATCGTGGCAGGCGACTGTTACGACGTCGCGCTCCTCGATCAAGACCACGTCTACATCATCATGATCGACGTCACCGGTCACGGCGCCGGAGCGGCGCTGAGCGCCCTGAAGGCGAAGGCGCAGCTGCGCGCTGCGCTGCGCAGCCGACTCGGGCCGGGACCGGCGCTCGACTTCCTCGCTCGCCAACGACGCCCCGAGGACGAAGGCGTGTACATGACGGTGTTGGTGGCGATCCTCGATCTCGCCACCGGGGTCTGCGACTACGCCTCGGCGGGCCACCCTCCACCTCTGATCAATGCCGGCCCCACCTGGCTCGCGCCGACGGGGCCGCTGGTCGGTGCCTTCTCGACGTCGTGGTCCACCGAACGCGTCGAACTGCCGTTGGGTTCCTCGCTGATGGTCTACACCGACGGTGTCACCGAGGCGATCGGCCCCGACCGACAACGCTACGGCGAGGACCGGCTCCAGGCCGCCGTCGCCGGCGCCGACGACACCGACGCGGAAGCGATCGTGCAACACGTCGTGGGCCAGATCGACCGATTCTGCTCGGGTACGCAGCGTTCCGACGACACCACCCTGCTCGTGATTCGACGCGGTCTCCCCGTCGCCGCCGAGCCACGCGAGATCGCTACAGTGCAGGCATGAACGCCTCACCCGCGCCGCTCACCGTGTCGGAGCATGAGGGCGGCCTCGCCGTCGCAGGCGAGATCGACGCCCACACCGCTCCCGAACTCATCCGCGCCATCGAGACCTTCTCGGGCGACCAGCTGGTGCTCAACCTGGCCGAGGTCGAGTTCGTCGATTCGAGCGGGCTCCGAGTGCTGATCGAAGCCCACCAGCAGTTCATCGCCTCGGATCGCACGTTCACGATCGATGCCCCGTCCCCGACGGTGCGACGCCTGTTCGAGATCAGCGGCGTCGACGAGTACCTCAACATCACCTGACCACGAGCACCAACTGGTCGTCACGGGGGACGTCGGTGTGGGCGACTTTGGCGTTTGACGGGCGGCGCGAAGGGGTACGTCTCGGGCATGATCTCGTTCATCGCTCGCACCATCCGACGCACGTGTCGGCCGATCAGCCGACCCGCCGCACTTTTCCTGCTGGTCAGCCACCGGCGCACGATTGCGCTCTGGCTGCGATCTGTGCAGGCCGAGTTCGATTTCGGGCGCAAGGCAGGGCGCCAGGACTCTGAGCGTTGGAAGCGCCTGTTCACGTCGTTGTGGAACGTCTCCAAGACAAGCACCCTCGTCAAGGAGAACGAGCTCCGCAAACTGGTCGTCGGAGAGAACGAGGTACTGGCAGACATCGGTGAGCCGTGGCCGGACCGTTCCGAGTTCCGACGCGCCGGGGTCGAGCCGATCTCGTTCGCCGAAGCGGCGGGACAGACAGCCGGCTGATCCATCTGGACCGAGCACCGCCCGGCCCGGTCCGCCGCGCCGCCGCCTTCGGGCGGCGGCGCTGCTTCTCCCCGGACGCAGTTGCTGAGCCTAAAGGTGAGGGAGCTCAGGGGCGCGGGAAGAGCGTCAGCATCAGCATCGACCACACGACGTGACAGGCAATCGCCCCGGCGACGCCACGACCGCGAATCCGCAATGCGGTGAAGATCGATCCCATCGCGATTGCCGCTACCACCAGGGCGATGTTGGCCGAACCCACGGTGGTCAACGTATACGGCACGATCCCTGCTGCCCAGCGGTGCGGTCGACGCACTGCGTCGACGAGCGTCCCCCGGAAGAACAGTTCCTCGGCCACTGCGTTGACGAGCGCAATCGCGATCACCCACCAGCGGCCCGACCGATCGGCGGCATCCAGCAGACTGCCGACCTGGCGCTCCAGCAGCGGAACCTGGCGGGCAATCTGGAACGCGGCGACGAACACCAGGAACGACGCCACGCCTGCACTCGCGCCCCAGGCCAGGTCACGCGGGCTGACCATCGGACGCTCGGTCTTGGGTGCCAACCACGCAGCAACGATCCACAGCGCCCCCGAAGCGAGCGCCGCGGCATAGAACTGTGGGCTGCCGTCCTCGGCATGAATGGTCAGGCCGAGCAGGACGCCCCCGAGCAGCAGTGCGGAGACGGCGATCGCCCGCGTACGCCTCGGGATCTCGTCGACGACCCCCGAGGACCCCGGCGCTAGGGCTCCGGCCGTCGCAGGATCAGACCGCCAGTTCATGAGCTGCTCGGTCGAGCCGATCGGTCAAGGCGCGCGTGGCAGCATCGAGAAACGTGGCTGCACGGTGGCCGGTCAGCTCCTCGAGCCGACGTTCGGTGACCTGCACCGGGTTCACGAGCGAGTCGACCAACGCCGTCGCCGTCGCTGCGTCGACGTCGGTGACCAGCCGCACCCAACGAGCCGAGAGGCGCGGCGTGAGGACCGGAACCGGCACGATCAAGAGCTGGCGGCGGAGCAGGGTGGCAACAGTCTGGAGCATGCTGCGATACGTCGTGGGCTCCGGCGCTCCGATGTCGTAATGACCGAGGGGCACGTCGGATCGCATCGCAGCGGCCAAGTAGGCGACCGCGTCGTCGAGCGCGATCGGCTGCGTGACCGTGTCGACCCAACGCGGTGTCACCATGACCGGAAGGCGCTCGACGAGCTGGCACAACATCTCCCAACTGGCCCCACCTTGGCCGACCACGATCGCCGCCCGCAGCGCAACGGTGTCGACCGAATCGGTCAGCACCCGCTCGACCTCGCGTCGGCTGCGCAGATGCGACGACAACGATTCGTCGTCGAGGCCGAGCCCACCCAGATAGACGACCCGGCGCACCCCGGCGTGGGCGGCTGCCTGGGCGAACCGCTGCGCGCCGATACGGTCGAGATCGGCGAAGTCGGGGCGGTCGAGCGAATGCACAGGTAGTAGGCGGTGTCGATCCCTTCCAGCGCCGGCCGCAACGACGCCGGGTCGGCGACGTCACCGACGACCGTCGTGGACCCTTCGACCACCCGGTCCGGACGTCGCGAGAGCACCGAGACGTCGTGGCCGTGCTGTGCGAGCGCACTGACGAGCGGTCGGCCAACGAAGCCGGATCCACCGGCGACGAGGATCGCGCTCATCGGAACTGCTCGGACGGCAGTCCGGCTACGGTGCGCGCCCGATGCGTCAGCGGGCGGGCCCGTGCCGGCGCGGCGAAATACTGCATGCACGACTCTACCCGGGCCGACGCTGGCCGAAACCGGTCGCCAACTCGTCAGACGGGATGATCGACGACGATCGTCAGCACCGGATCACCGTGCTCGTCGGGGTGCGCTCGTTCGATCCGGAGATGTGGGGGGCGATCGCCGTCGAAGGTGAGCATGCCGATGTTGTTGGCGAAGATCGGCCCGTCGTCGAGCTGCCATTCCAACGCCGTGGGTGTCGCACGGATCGTCGCTCGCAGTCGCCGTCCCAACCAACGCCCCGTTCGACTCAGCGAGAACCTGATCGCCCTGCGTTCCTTCGTGCTCAGGGCGTTCCGGAGCGGGGAGCAGACGATCTGCGTGATGCGGGTCGTCCGGCTGACCGCGCCTGACCGCCAACGGGCGCGAGCGGTGTAGGCGAAGTGGATGTCGCCCGACAACAACAGCACGGTGTCGGGCGCGACACGGTCGCCGTCGGCGTCGGAGACTTCCCCCACCAAGGTCTCGAACTTGGTGAAGGAGCGGGCGAACGCAGCCCAGTCCTCCAGATCGATCGAGCGCCGCACCCGCTCGGAGATGCGCGCGACGGTGGTTCCCCAACGCCCCGCACACATCGCCTCGTTCCAGTGCTGCAGATCATGGATCCCGCCGGGCGCCAGGATCGGCAACGAGGACGCGAGTACCACGTGGCGTGTCGACGGCTTCGCCGGCTCGAGTGCCGCACTGCTGATCCGAGCCCACTCGTCGTCGTCGATGATCTGACGCTCGGCCGGGTCGAGCACCCTGCCATTGCGGCAGTCGACGACGACGATCCGCACATCACCCACGTCGCGGTGGTGGCTGAACTGGTAACCACCGGAGACCGGCGTGAAACGCTCGCTCTCCATCGCCCAGCCACGAAGCAACTCGGTGCCGTCCGGAATCGATTGCAGCTCGGCAAGAATTCCTTCGTCCCGGATCTGCGCCGGTGATTGGTTCCCGAGGTGTTGGTAGATCCAGTACGTCATCAGGCCGGCGACGATGTGCTCCTGCCACCATGGCTCACGACGGATCTCGTCGACCCAACCGGCGGAGATGTTCCAATCGTCGATCATGTCGTGGTCGTCGAAGATCATCGCGGTCGGGATCACCGACAGCATCCAGCGCTCGATGTCGGGTGTCCACGCCTCGAGGTACAGCGAGCAGTAGTCGTCGAACCCCCCTGCGATTCCGGGCGGAGCAACCTGATCCTCAGCGGTGTGGCGGCGCCGGCGCCCCAATCGCCTCAGCCCGATTTCACGACCCGCCCTGGGCGAGGGATCGTCGGCGTAGATCTGGTCGCCCAGCATGAGCATCAGATCCGGCCACGTTGTTGGTTCGTCGCGGAGCATTCGCAGACCATGGGCGCGGAACGCGTCGACGCCACGTCCCCGCTTGTCGTTGTCGAGTTCGAGCGAATAGGGGGGCTCGTGCGGTGCGGCCGATCTGCAACTCCCGAACAGGACGGTCCGACGGTCCCCGAGTTCGGTCCGGATCACCGGCGCAGGCATGGCGGAGGCGGAGCCCACCGCTCCGGGCCAGCACGGCACGTCGTCGATCGACACCGTGTACGGCATCACGCAACCAGGCGGCAGGTGCTCCGCGATCACCAGGGCGTAATAATGCCCGTGAACGCAGAATGTGGCTGTGGAGAACTCTCGTGAGTCGACCGTGACCGACACGACGCAGCGTCGGTCTGTCTCGACCCATACCGTCGCCGACGATTCGGTCACGTGACGCAGGAGCGGGCCGAGCACCAACGACGTCCGAGTCGTATCGGTCGTCGACAGGTCGGTTGGAAGGAGCGGTTCGTCGGCCACGCCGACGACATGAGGTTCGGAATCCATGGATCAGCGGTCGGACGCCGGCGGTCAGGCGTGTGGAGCGTCGCGATCAGTGCGGTGCGGGTCGTCGCCCGATTCGGTACAGGCCTGGCGGCGCTGCAGCAGCGAGTCGACCACCAACAGCGAAGTGGCACCGAGCACCAGCCCACCGATCGCGTCGGTCGGGTAGTGCATGCCCTGATACAAGCGTGCGGTCGTCACGATCGTGGGACCGAGCACGCCGATCAGCACCGCCGCCACCTTCGCCAGCACCGTACGACGGTTGCGCCAGATCACGATCGCCAGGCCGACGTAGAACACGGTCGAGGCTGCGATGTGGCCGCTCGGCCAACTGTTCGTCGGGGCACCGTCCAGTTGCTCGACCGGTGGGCGGCTGCGACCCACGATCTCGGATGAGGTGCCGAACACGGCCACTTCGAGTACGAGCGCCACGACGATCCACGTCCAGTCCCTCCACCGTCGGTACATCCACAACATCACGACACCCGTGACGACCGCGAGGGCGATCTTCGTCTCGGTGTTTGACAGCGCAGCGCCGTACTCGGCAAGCCGGTTTCGGCCGGACGTGCGATGTCGCTCGAGCCAACGATTGACGTCGGCGTCCTGTTCGCCGGCCGACGATCCGTCCCACGCGTGGGTGATCAGCAGACCGATCGCGCTGTACACCGCAGTGAGGGCGAGGTACGCCAGGAACAGCACCCCGACATCGCGTCGGGTGAGGGGTGCCTGCTTCCACCATGGACGGGCCCTCTCGTGTTCGGTGCTGATGGGGCGATCGAGCGACTGGCTGGCGGTGCGAACCTGGCTCATCGCGACACCTCCAACGCATCGAACATGGCGTCGAGGTCGCCCTCGAACGGGGGGTAGTGCGTTTCCATGGTCTCGAGCGCTTCTGCGACCAGCGACGCCACCACCCAGTTGCGGTACCACTTGTGATCGGACGCCACCACGTGCCAGGGGGTGATGTCGAACGACGTGGCACCGATCACCTCGGAGTACGACGCCTGCGCTCGATCCCACATGGCACGCGTGTCGAGGTCCGACTCGTTGAACTTCCACTGCTTGTCGGCCCGCCGCAGCCGTCGCACGAAGCGTTCGCGCTGTTCGTCGTACGACAGGTTGAGGAAGCACTTCAAGACACGGACACCGGACTCCTTGAGCTCACGCTCGAACTGTTCGATCTCGTGCACAAGCTTGACGAACGATTCGTCGTCCAGTTCACCGTTCATGCGCGGCACGATCGCATCCTCGTAGTGCGAACGATCGAAGAACGCCACATGTCCGGGCTCGGGTACCTGCTCACGGATTCGTTCGAGGAAGGGCTGGCGTTTCTCTCGGGCAGTCGGCTCCTTGAAGGCGGCGACCTCCAACCCGACCGGGTTGAGCAACCGGCCGACATGTTTGATGGTGCCGCTCTTACCCGAGCCGTCGAGGCCTTGCAGGACGACGAGCAATGACCCGTCGGCATGCGCCATGCATCGGTCGTGAGCCGCATCCAGCCGATCCGACAGCGACGTCGCCAACTGGTGCTCAGCAAGGGCTCGATCGTCGATCAGCGAGGTGTCCGTCGTGGAGTGGCCGTCGACCACGAAGGGTCGCGAGGGGTCGACGCCGGTCGCCAGCGTGACAGTGCGAGGTGCAGCCTTGGATCTGCTCATGACGTGGCCGCATCTGTCGAAGGGGCCTGGCCGCCGCGCACCCTGACCGCGCCCGGTTCGATCGAGTACCGCAAGTTCCGGGTCGGGGGTCGGTCTTCACCGTCCAACTCGTACGGGAGTGCACGCCGGAGATCGACCTCGATCTGGCGCCCGGTGAAACGGGCGACGAGATCCGGGCGCTGGGGCTTCGATCGCACCAGACGAACCATCACCGAACACCACTCGCGCAGATTGGTCGCCGACAGCACGGCGACATCGAGCGCACCGTCGTCGGGCCGGGCGTCCGGGAACACGGCGAGTCCGCCGGTGACGGTGCCGCAGTTGCCGACCAACACCATCGCCGTACGACCGGACCACACTCGCTCGCCGTCGACCGTCACGACCGCGCCCGTCAAGCGGGCGGGCGCGTTGCGGATGGCCGAGACCACGTAGGCGACCGAGCCGAGCCGGCGTTTGACTCGAGGGTTCGCGTCGCGGATCATGCATGCGTCGAAACCCACGCCCGACATCACCGCAAACCGCTCGTCGTTGACGACACCCACATCGAGTGTGCGGATGGTCCCGCGCACGGCGATGCCGGCAGCCTCGGCGAGATCGGTCGGGATGTCGAGATTCGCCGCCAGCAGGTTGCCGGTCCCGAGCGGCACGACTCCGAGCGCCGCCGTACTGCCGACGACACCCTCCAAGACCGCGCGCACCGTTCCATCGCCGCCGCACGCCACGACCGTGTCGGCACCGCCGGCCACGGCCGCCCTGGCTTGCCCCGTCCCAGGATCCTGCTCGGTCGTGTCGACCAGTTCGACCGGGACCGGGAACGCATCGACCAATGCCTCCTTCGACCCGGCCGAGCCCGACTGCGGATTGGCGATCGCCACGACGCCCCCGCCGCCGGTGGGTCGATCGCGGTCGGTCGCCACCGGCGGCGCAGCGGCAGTTGGCTCGGACGTTGCAGTCATGGTCGATGCTCCTGGTCGGACGACGGATCGATGGCGTGATGTGTATGAGAGATTCGGGTTCAGTTCAGAGCGATGGGTTCAGCGGCGCCACCGGACGGTGCCAGCTCGTCTTCCACGCCGGCGGTTCGCTTGATCCGCTCCACCGGTTCGCCGAATCGCAGCAGCCGTCCGCCGAACAGCACGGTGACCAACAGGAACCATGTCCAGCCGACCACCACACCGGCGATCACATCGGTCAGCCAATGCACACCCAGCAGCACGCGGACTCGATGCGACCGCGACCGTGATGCACATGGCGACCGCCGCGGCAACGGTTCGCAACGCACGGGAGCGACGTCGGGCGGCCACGAGCGCCAGCGCTGCCCAGCATGCCGCCGCCGCAGCGGTGTGCCCTGACGGGAACGACGACCCCCCAAAGCCCGTCAGCTGCATCACGTTGGGCCGTTCACGGTCGACCAGATGTTTGAGTCCGTTGTTGAGTGCCGAGACACCGAGACCGACGACGGCCAGATAGGCCAGCGCCGACGGTCGGCGATCGATTTGCCAACGGATCAGACCGATGATCCCGAGCACGATCAGCAACCACCCAGTGGCACCGAACTGCGTGGCGAACTCGAGCAGCCTGGTCGTCGATGTCGTGGCGTGCGCCGAGCCCCACTTCGCCGCCGATTCGTCCCATCGGGCGAAACCCCGGTTTTCGTCGACCGTGTCGAGGATCCAGCCAACGGCGACCGAGGCGAGCAACAACATCACGAAGACCACGGCGACGAGCGCCCCGCCGGCGAACCGTTTGTCGGCACGCTGGAGCACGTGCCGGATCGGGCGCGGTGCATGCCGAACGAACCACTGCTCGGTCCGTTCCGTATCGAGTGGTGACGTGTTCGCACCGAACAGCTCGAGCCCGGCGACCACGCCGACCAGCACGATCGCTCCCGCGACGGCGAGCAGCACGACGGCCATCACCCCTCCAGCCGCCGGTGACGGAGGCTGACCCAACAGTACAGGGCGTACGCGATCAACGCGACCCCAGCGCAGATCACGACCGTTCCCCCGACCTGCCGCGACGCCAGCTCGCGCAGCGCTCGGTCGAAGCCGCGGGCCTCATTCCGATCGGCGGTGCGAGCGGCGTTGATGACAAACCCGCCCACAGCGGCGGTCACCAGACCACGTCCGATCCAACCCACCACGCCTGCGACCTCCACCAGCCGGCGCTCACCTTCGCTCGCGTGCTCCAGGTGCATGTCGTCGCGGAAGCTCCGGCGGACTCCCTTGTCGACGACGAAGACCAAGCCGACGATGACGATGATCAACCCGACAACCATCAGGATCCAACGTCCGCCAGTCGTGCCCATCAGGCGCGACGAGAGCGTCTCCACGCTGTCGGAGCGCCCTGGCTCGTCGCCGCGCATCACCGCCCCGAAGGCGCTGGTGGCCAACACCGTGTAGAAGGCAGCGCTGCCGAGGTAACCGATGCGCGTCAGCCAATCACGGGTCCCGTTTCCACGAACCAGACCTGCCGAACACGTCCGCCACAACACGTAGACGGCCAGCCCCAGAACGAGGATGGCCAACAACGCCCGGCCCAATGGTGCGCCGGCCACCTGGGCCAACGCCCCCTCGGGCGATGCGTCGTCGCCCGTCGGGCGGTGGCGACCGACCTCGATCGCAGTCAGGCCCATCAGCAGGTACACCACGCCCTTGGCGAGCCATCCCGTTCGGGCGAGCCGGAGCAGCCACGGATGCTCTTCGATGGTGTCCTCGACCGCCTCACGCGGATCGCCGTCGTCGGAGCCCGCATGGGCGAGCGGGGAAGCAGCACCGCCTGTCGCTCGTGAATGCGTGGCACCGGAGAGGGAGGGAGCGGTCATCGACGGATCGGTACCCCGGCCACTCACCCTTCAAACCGCACTCACCCTTCAAACCGAACGTCACCGGTGACATGACGAGCTGGGGCACCGAGGCGAGCGCGTCGGTCAAAGACGTCTGCGGGTGTTGATACGGTTTTGTTGATGTGTTTGGGCGTCGGCACGCCGGGTACTGCAGCACCATGCCGTTCGCTTCTGCCGCGCCCCTCGACGCATTCGGACGTGCGGCCGCCTCGGCAGGCTCCGGAGATCGTCGTGATGTTGGCGACGATGGCAACGAGGCACCACATCGGCATCGCCTCAGCGAGCGATGGTGGGCACTGGCGGGCGGCACGGTGGCCGCCTCCGGCGTCTTCGGGGTGACGGCGCTGGTCGGATCCGTCAACGGGTTCGAGGCACGACGCATGATCGAGGGGCTCAAGTCCACAGCAGCCTTCGCCGCCTCCACGTACATCGCGACCGGCGCCACGATTCTCGCACTGGTGGCGACGATGGTGGCGTTCAGCATCTCGCACGAGACCGAGTTCAAACGCAGCCACTACCGGAGGATCAAGACACTGGCCACCACCACGACAGTGCTGATCGTGGTGGCGATTGCGCTCATGACCTGTCTCGGGGTACCGACATCCGACCCCGACGCACCCGATACCGGCTATGTGCTCCTGTACTGGATCGTGCTGGTGCTGGGCTCGATGGGTGGCGGGTTGACGGTGTCGATCGTGTTGATGCTGAACTACACGGTCCGGGGGCTGATCGATCTCGGATCCGAGGGGACCAGCTTCCTCGTGGTCGGCGACGCCGACACCGATGAGGACCCGATCGCCGAGGACGTGGCCGGCAACGCGCCGCAGACGCCCCATCAGGCCGAGGCGCTGGCCGGGCCGCGGCGATCGCGGAGCTGATCTGAACCCCTGAAACTCAGCGAGCGTGGCGCACGGCAGTGACGGTGAGCGTCGAACCCGAACGGCGCACGTCGACACGGTCCGCCACCTCGCGGACGATCCCCAGACCCCGGCCCGACCGTGATGCTGCCGCTGCGATCGCCCATTCGTCCTTGGGGGCGATATCGGCACGGCCGTCAGCGCTCGTGACGACGATCGCATAGCCGTCGGCGACCTCCTCGACCCCGATCGAGACGGTGTCGCCGGTGCCGTGCTCGATCGCATTCGTCACCAGTTCGCTCACGATCAGCTGCAGGTCGCCCGAGATTTCGTCGGACGCGTCCACGAGTGCCTGGCGGACGAAGCGCCGGGCGGCGCTCACCTGCTGGACATCGGCCTCGATGACGAGCCGATCGGAATCGAACACGACAGGGAATTTACATGGACGCACCCTCCGGCCATCCCATGCTGCGTGTCGAGTGCGTTTCGGGGTTGCTCCGTTCGAGGAAAGGGAGGCCGGCCCGAACGTTCCGCATCGAGACGGACGGCTGTCGCCCACGCGGGTGATCCTGCTCGAAGCGACCCCTCGGTGGCGACGACCATCGGGTTTCGGGTTTGCGGGGTCGGCGACCGGGGAACCACCGCAGAGCGATCGGCGCGCGGCGTCGGCCCGGACGAACGAACGGCAGGATCCTCCATGGCAAACACACCGGCATCCAGCAAGCGGCAGCCCGCGACCAAGTCAACCGGCTCGGACTCAGGGAGCTCCGGCCGACGCGCTGCCCCCGCACGGCGCGCCGACTCGTCGGGTCGGGCGGCCGCGTTGGGCAACGCAGGTGAACTGCACCAACTGGCAGCGGAGCACGGCGACACACTCACCACCAACCATGGAGCACCGATCTCCGACAATCAGAACTCCCTGAGGGCAGGAGAACGCGGACCGACCTTGTTGGAAGACTTCGTGCTGCGCGAGAAGATCTTCCACTTCGACCACGAGCGGATCCCGGAACGGATCGTGCACGCCCGCGGCTCGGGCGCTCACGGCTTCTTCGAGTGCACCAACCCGATTCCCGAGCTGACGACCGCCAGCCTGTTCCAGAAGGCTGGCGAACGGGTCCCGGTGTTCGCCCGCTTCTCGACGGTGGCCGGCGGAGCCGGATCGGTCGACACCGTCAGAGACGTCCGCGGCTTCGCCGTCAAGTTCTACACGCCCACCGGGAACTGGGACCTGGTGGGCAACGACATCCCCGTCTTCTTCATCCAGGACGCGATCAAGTTCCCCGACCTGGTCCATTCGGTGAAGATGGAATCGGATCGGGGCTACCCGCAGGCCGCTTCGGCACACGACACGTTCTGGGACTTCATCTCGCTGATGCCGGAGGCGACCCACATGCTGATGTGGGCCATGTCGGACCGCGGCATTCCGCGATCGCTGCGGATGATCGACGGATTCGGTGTCCACACGTTCCCCGAGGAAGTGGTTCCGTTGACGGTCGTCGGCACCATGACGCTCGACCGCAATCCCGACAACTTCTTCGCCGAGACCGAACAGGTTGCATTCCTTCCCACCAACATCGTCCCGGGGATCGACTTCAGCAACGACCCGCTCCTGCAAGGGCGTCTGTTCTCGTACCTCGACACGCAGAAGTCGCGTCTGGGCACCACCAACTTCCACCAGATCCCGATCAACGCACCCAGGTGCCCCTTCGCCAACATCCAGCGTGACGGCATGATGCAGACGTCGGTACCCACCGGGCGCGCCAACTACGAGCCCAACAGTCTGGATGAGGCGGGAGAGGACGCCGGCCCACGCGAGACAACGAAGGGGATCGCGTCATTTCCCGAGACCCTCGCCGGCGACAAGCTGCGGGTGCGTTCCGAGCGCTTCGCCGACCACTACTCACAGGCTCGCCTGTTCTTCCGCAGCCAGACTGCCATCGAACAGGCCCACCTGGCCTCGGCGATCGTGTTCGAACTCTCGAAGGTGACGTTGGACCACGTTCGCACTCGGATGTTGGCCAACCTCGGCAACGTCGACACCGAACTGGCCGCACGAGTGGCCGACGGACTCGGTGTGGCGACCCCCGAACCGTCCACCCCCGCCACGGAGGTGATCGACATGGATCCATGCCCGTCGCTGTCGATCCTGGCCGGCGCCACAGCAACCCTCCAAGGACGCAAGGTCGGCATCCTGTTCACCGACGGCTCTCCCCGTACACAGGTCGATCGTGTGGCGGAGTCGGTGCGAGCAGCGGGTGGTACTCCGCTGCTGATCGCGCCTCTCATCCGCTCGATCGCAACCACACCATCGCCCAGCGACGCCGACGCCCAACTGGCCGGTACGCCGTCGGTGACGTGTGACGCGATCGCGATCGTGCTCAACGAAGCCGGAGCAGCGGCGCTGTGCGAGGACGCCGCGGCTGTGGCGTTCGTCGCCGACGCATTCGCCCACCTGAAGGCGATCGGCCACACGCCGGCGGCGACGCGATTGCTGGAGCGCGCCAACGTGAGGGTCGACGCCGGCGTGACCGGACTCGGCAAGGCCTTCGTCTCGGCTGCTGGACGTCGGTTCTTCGAACGTGAGCCTTCCGTCCGCAATCTCGCCTGAGGGAGTCCCCGGTTTGGTCCGAGGCGCGTTCGGGTATCAGGGGACCATGACACATGTCTTGATCGCAGTCGACGATTCAGAGGATGCTGTTCGGGTCGCGGCGACGGCCCACGGACTGTTCGGCGAAGGCGCCACGTACTCGGTGATCAGCGTCGCCTCGCACGCTCCCGTCATCTGGGGCGACAATGCGTTGCGCTGGGGTTACGCCTACCCCCTGATGGCCCCAGGGCTGGGACTCGTGGGCGGTTTGCCGCTGGTCATCCATGATCAAGGCGATCCTGACCATCCCGTCGAGTTGCCCACCGAGATCGCCGAGCGCCGAGCACACGACATCGCCGACGAGGCGGGGATCCCCGATGCGACCCCGATCGGCGATTCCGGCGACCCCGTGGAAGCGATCCTCTCCGCCGCAGACGCCGGCGCCGCCGACGTGATCGTGATCGGTTCGCACCGGCATTCGTGGCTGTCGAACCTGTTCGGCGCCAACGTCGGCCGCAGCGTGGTTCGCGAGGCTCGGATCCCGGTGCTCGTCGCCCGCTGAGGTCGTCCTGGCGACCGACCCCCGACCGGCTTCGTGCCGGATCCGGCGTCCCGTCACGGTGCGGTTTGCAGCACATCCAAACGGGGAATCAACGATGGGTGCCTGACACCGAACACGCCGACCGTGCGACATCTCCAGCGACCGATCGGCGTGAGGTGAGCGTCGAGCCGCCTCGATCCACGGACGAGGCGGGGTCGTTCCAAGTCCGGTGGAGGCCGATCGCGCTGACGATCGCCGTGGTGGTGAGCGCACTCATCATCGGGCGCTTTGCATCGCGTGTCGTCGACATCGTCGGTCTCACGTTGTCGGCGTGCGCCCTCGCACTGCTCACACTTCCGATCCAACGCCGCCTCGCCCGTTCGATCGGCGGTGCGGGCGCGACGGTCGTGACAGCCATCAGCTCCTTGGCGGGCGTGCTGACCCTGGCGTACGTGGTCCTGGCCGATCTCAGCAAGCAGACCGAAGCGATCGCCGACTTGCTGCGGACCCGCATCGACTCGGTTCGCCCCGGATCGCTGGCCGATCGGACGGTCGCCGCCCTCAATCTCGACGCTGCAATCGACTCGTGGCTCCAGCGCGTGCCCTCGGTGATGGTGGCAGGCGACGCCGGTTCATCACAGCTCGGTCGCCAACTCGTGACCCTGCTGGCGATCGTGATCCTGGCGGCGTTCCTCCAGTCGTCGGGCGGCGCCGTGATCGACTGGTTCGTGGCACGCTGGCCACGCCAGCGTGCGTCCGGCACGGCCACCGGCGGCGCCGCCGATCTCAACGCCAACGACGAACCCGTCAGTCCGCGTCGGATCTTGCGGATGATGCTCGACGACGTCGACCGTCGCGGACTCGGCAGTGTGCGACGCGGTATCACGATGGCCGCCGGGGTGGCAGCGCTGGTGGCGATCACGCTCAGCATCGCCTCCCAACCGGGCGCCGTGGTCATCGGTTTGTGGTGTGGCGTCTGGGCGATCGTTCCGTCGGTCGGCGTGTTCGTCGGCAGCATTCCGTTGATGCTGCTCGTAGCGGTCGACGCGCGGCCCGGCACGATCGCCGCTGCGCTCGTGGTGGTGGCGCTTCTCATCACCGCCAGCCGACTGCGCGTGATCCTGATCGACCGGCCGGCGATGCGGCTCGGTGCCGCCCCGCACGTGTTGGCGGTGGGCGCTGGAATCGCGATCGCCGGCTTCGGGGGGTCGCTCGTCCTGCTCGTCGCCATCGCTGTCGCTGCTGCCGCCGTCACCAGCCCTCACCGCCCCGGCTCACCGTCGCCGTGGACCGTGACAGGCGGCTACCAACTCGGCCCCGTGGTCATTCCGAACGGTTGGCGTGGATCGATCCTGGTGATCTGCGCCACCGCTGCCGGCGTGCTGGCGTGGTCCGGCGTGCATCGCGCCACACCGGCGGTGGCGTGGGTGCTGATCGGCGGGTTCATCGCCGTCGCACTGTCGCGGCCGACCGGCTGGGTCTCGCGCCGGACCAAGCTCAGCCACCGCGCCTCGGCGAGCCTGCTGCTCACGTTGCTGGGGGCAATCCTGGTGGTCGTGGTGATCACCGGAAGCCAGGACGGAGCGCGGACCACGACCACACTCACCGAACAGTTGCCGCAGGTGGTGAGCGAGCTCGAACACACCCGGTTCATCGGTGGGTGGCTGCAATCGCACGACGCATCGGTGTGGGTCGCCGACCAGGTGAACGATCTGCCCCAGCGGCTCGGCCAGGCCGAACCCGAGCAATGGCTGCCGACCGTCGGGCGCCGCGTGCTCGATCTGTTCTGGACGCTGGTGTTCGCCGTCACCCTGTTGCTCGAAGGCCCGTCGTTGGTTCGATCGCTGCAACGTCGGGTGCCGGCGCGCGCCAAGCGTCAGACCAACCGCCTCGTCGAAGCGACCGGTGTGGCATTGGCGGGCTACGCCGCCGGAGCCGCACTCGTCGCCGGTATCAACGCCTCGTTCGTGTTCACCTTGGCGATCGTGCTCGGAGTGGGACTAGCTCCGGTGCTGGCGGTGTGGGCGTTTCTCTGGAACTTCGTGCCGCAGATCGGTGGGTTCATGGGCGGGTTGCCGCTGGTGCTCTTCGCGCTCGTCGCCGGGCCGCTCCAGGGGCTGGCGGCAGGGGTGCTCTACGTGGTCTACCAGTTCGTCGAGAACCACCTCATCCAGCCCGCAGTCATCGGGGCAGCGATCGACGTCGCCCCATGGGGCACACTCCTGGCGGCGTTGGCGGGCGGCGCCGCTGCCGGCTTGCTCGGCGCCGTGATCATCACCCCGCTGGTCGGCGTCGCTCGCGTGATCCGCGCCGAGCTCCGGCGGTCGGACTTCCCGGGCGCGACGATCCAGACGTCGACGTCCCAGACCGCAGAGCCGGTCCCGCTGCAACCGATCGAGCAGGACAGCGTGGTCGCCGTCTGACCGACCCACTGTGGGTTTGGTCCGGTTCATCAGCGGGTAGCAACACCCATGCACGCCACCCTCGACAACACCGATCAACAGGTCACGCTCGACGACACGATGATGTCGCTCGACGGCGTGCCGATGGTCTCGCCGGGCACGTTCACGATGCCCGAGCTGATCGATCGGCTCGCCGAGCTCGGGACCGACGAGTCCGCGTGCGGTCATCCGACAGCGTGACGGTCGCGTTCGGGCGGGGAGCGATGATGGGACTCGCCGCGTACGGCACGTAGCACCTCACCAATCGAGCCACCTTGCACCACTTCTCGTGGAGGCTGGCTGTGGTCGACATGGCGTGGGGCACGCTGCTCAGCACCATCGTCGCCGGCGCGTCGTTCGCCGTCGCCGGGTAGTCAGCGGAGGTTTCGGTTCGCACTGGTTCGGGGATGCTCGGTCATGGATGATCGCAACCCGTTCGACACCGACGAATCGACTCATGGCCAAGAGCAGCTCGCCGACGGCGGTTCTATCGCTGAGTCCGAGGACCTGCCACGTCGGTTGTCAGCACTCACTCGACCCGGCGACACCGTCATGGTCGTCGACCTCGAGCACGACCCGGCTGCGAGGCCGGTGACGGTCGCCCACGTCGACGACGGGTCCGTCACCATGCTGATCGATCGGACGGCCGAGTGGGCCGGCAATCTGCGCAACGGTGCTTCGCTGTTGGTGACCCTCAGCGACAACCGCCGCAACACCTGGCTCTCGCTCAACGGCACGGCGATGGTGACCGACGATCCAGCGGTGATCGACGAACTCTGGAACGTCGGTGCCGAGGCGTACTTCGACGAGGGGCGAAACACGCCGGGTATCGCCGTTCTGATCGTCACGATCAGTTCCGGTTCCTACTGGTCGAGCCCGTCCGGCCGGATCGGGACCCTCGTGTCGATGGTTCGAGCAGCGGTCGGAAACTCGGACGACTCCGGTCAGCACGGCGCTGTCGACGTGGCCTGATCACTTCGATTCGGAAGCATCCGTGAGCGACCACACATGAGAACAGCTTCGATCGGCGGCGCCGCCAGCGACCCGGCCTATGAGTTCGATCTGCACCGGATCGTGATCGGCGACCACCCACCGCTGTTCTACGCCGAGATCGCGCTACGCAGTGCCTCGATCTTCGTCGTCGCTCTGGCCCTGCTGCGCATGAGCGGCAAGCGCAGCCTCGGCCAACTGTCTCCGGTCGACCTGCTGATCATCATCGCCCTCGGTTCGGCAGTCGGTGATCCGATGTTCTACGACGATGTGCCCGTCTTGCAAGGTCTGGCCGTCGTCGCCGTGGTCGCGCTGATCACGTTCATGATCGCCCGCATCGCACAAGGTCACCGACGCTTCGAGCGCCTGGTCGACTCCACCTCGGTGATCCTCGTCGACCACGGGAAGGTCGACGAGGCGGCGCTCCGACGCGAGGCGTTGAGCCGAACCGAGTTGTTCGAGATCCTCCGTCAACATGACGTCATGTCGCTCGCCGACGTTCGGTTGGCGATCCTCGAGCCATCTGGCACGCTGAGCGTGCTGACGAACGATGACGCCCAGCGGGCAGATGGCATCGATGACGTCTGGGAGCCATGGATCACGCTGACTGGGGTCCACGACTCACGACCCGAGTGAGCGCGTCCGCGCCGCCCGGAAGACGTTGGCGGATTCGCCGCCGAAGATCCCGGATCAACCGATCGATCGGCGCGTCGAACCGAGTGGGGCGTGGCGTCCACCAACACCCGGTCGGATCGGGTTCAGGGACGCCGGATCGGGCGCTCCAACGAGAACAGATGCTGCGCCGGTTGGATCGGTCGGCGCTCGATCCCATCGGCGATGTAGCCGGCGGCGACGGCGCTGTAGGTGATGCCGTTCCCACCGAACCCCAACGCGAACCAGCAGTTCGGAGCCTTCGAGTGTGGCCCGATGTACGCCAACCCGTCGGGCGTCTCGGCGAACGACCCGCACCAGGAGAAGCCGAGCTCGGCCACGGCGCCCACGTCGGGCACACGGCGTTCCAGATCGCCCAACAGCCCGCGAGTCTTGGCGGCAAGCGCCCGGCGCCGACGGACGGGATCGCGGTACGACTCGTCGCGACCGCCAATCAACATCCTCCCGTCGTCGGTCGTGCGGCCGTAGAGATACGGGTCGTCCAGATCCCAGAACAAGACGCCCTCGGGGTACCGGAGATCGAGACCTTCGATCGGCTCGGTGACCAGCGCGAACGACGTGAGGATGTCGATCGGGAGCGTCGGCAAGAGCAGTTCGACCTCGTACCCGGTGGCCACCACCACGTGTCGGGCGGTGATCGTGCCTCCCCGATCGGTGCGGACTTGTATGGATCGCGGGCGCTGGTCGAACTCGACCGCCTGCGTCCGGTCGAAGGCGCGCGCCCCCAACTCCGATGCCCGGGCCAACGCCCGGTGCGCCAGCATGTACGGGTCCACCGATGCGCCATCGACGGACTGGATCGCCGCCTTCCCGATCAGACCCCAGCGGTCGAGGAGTTCGCCTTGGTCAAGCCACTCGACGGCGAAACCGGCCCGTCGGCGGGCGGCACACTCACGTTCCAGTGTGGCCACATCGGTGGCACGGCGGGCCATGAACACACTCGGTGAACGGCGGAACCCACAGTTGTCACCGATCCGCTGGGTCACCGCCTCCACCTCGTCGATGCCCTCCCGGCAGGCCTGATACGCCAACGACGCCGCTTCGAATCCGATCGCGTCCGAGAGGTCGACCAGGAGTGTGTCGATCTCGTACTGCAACATCGACGTGCTGACCGACGTGCTCCCCCCGCCCACGTCGCGTCGGTCGATCACCACGACGTCGTGGCCGCGAACGCGTCAGTTCCAGCGCCGCCAACGAGCCGGTGATGCCGGCACCCACGACGAGCACGTCGCAGCGCTCGGAGCCCGACAGCGCAGGACGCACCGTGAGCAACCCGTCGCGCCGCGGCCAGAACGGGTCACCGTCGTGCAGATCCACAGCGCCTCCGATCCGACCGACCGCACCCGTCACACGACGGAGACGGCGGGGCACTCACGACACATCCAGGAGCAGGTCGGTGCTGGCCGCCAACGGGCGACGCCGGCTCGTGAGGTGACGCCAGTGGGTGGCGTGCACGATCATCAGCGTTGCGTCCTCGGGGCGGTCGAAACGAGCCCCGGCCTCGGCCGTCCAGAGCAGGCGCACGGCCTGCGGCTCGGTCACGAATTCGGCCGAACCCTCGGCGGTGACCCACTCCGTCGGCTCCAACTCGAATACCAGACATGCGTGGGCCTCTCCGCCCACCCATCTCGCGTCCCGGTCGACCAGCATGACCACCCGGCCGTCGTCATGGACGGACCTGATCGGAATCGACATCGTGACCAGACCTCCGGCATGCGACAGAACCGTGGCGACCACCGAAGTGACGTGCGCGATCGCTTGGACCGTGGGGCCCAAGTCGGCGCCATCCGAGCGGTCGAACCCAAAACGGTCGAACTCAGAACGGTCGAATCCATCGGCGACGCTCGAGCGCGTCACGGATCGGCCGGGGTCCGACCCAAGCGCGAACATGCCGGCCATCACATCCTCCTCGACAACACGATCAATACGAATCGGATGGTCGTGGTCACTCGTGATCGACACGGCACACACGTCATCGCGGACGATGAGGTACCCGGCGGCGACGAAGCCGAAACCGGAGTCGATGCCGAAATCGCCGCGGGTCGGATCGAGCCGCGGGTCGGATCGAGCCGCTTGTCGGTTCAGTGCCGACGCAGCGTCAGCAACACGACGTCGTCACTGAAGTCGGTCGAGCCCGCCCGCAACCCGTCGAGCAGCGACGCCACCAGCCCGGACGGGCGCATGCGATGTGCGGCGGCAACCATCTCGAGCAGTCCCGCCTCGCCGAGTCGGCCGTGCTCGCTGCCATCGGTGCGGACCTCGGTGGCGCCGTCGCTGTAGAGCACGAGCGTCTCGTCCGGCGACAAGGTGATCCGGTCGGTGGTGTACTCCGCCCCGCCGGTGAGGATCCCGACCGGTGGTCCGCCTGCCTCGGCGGCGGCGTAGCGCGCCGATCCCCCGGCATCGACCAGGATCGGGTACGGGTGTCCGGCACGACCGATCTGGATGTCGACCCCGCTCGACACATCGACTGCGAGGTAACAGACCGAGGCGAAGCGACCTGGTTCGACGCCGTCCCGGTGAACGGTGCGGTCGAGTTCGCGCAGCACATCGGCGGGGTCTCGGTGGTGGATCGCCGCCGATCGCAGCGAATATCTCACGAGCGCCGTGAGCTTGGCGGCCTCGACGCCGTGCCCGCACACGTCACCCAATGCAACGCCCCATCGTGTGGCGTCCAGCGGAAAGACGTCGTAGAAATCGCCGAGCATCGTGTCGCCCCCAGCGGCGACCTCGAAGTGGGCTTCGACGGCACACCCCGGAATGTCGGGCAACACGGGAGGGAGCAGACTGGTGCGGAGCACGTCCAGCAGTTCGCGGCTGCGCTCGGCATAACGCTCTGCATCGTCACGACGCGCTTCTGCCTCGATCAGTGCCGCCCGCAGTGCGATCTCGCGTGATGCCAGGCCGGCGAGATTGGACAGGATGTCGCGGTCCGTCTCGGACCATTCCCTGATCGTCTGGTCGACGACGCAGAACGTCCCCAGCACCTGACCTTCGAAGATCACCGGGTAGCCCGCCCACGCCCGCACACCCATCGACTCGACCGACGGATTGTCACAGGTCAGGGGCTCGGCCGTGACGTCACCGAGCACGAGCTCCCGATTGGACTCGATCACGTACTGGCAGAACGAGTCGCCCACCGAATTCTGGCGGACATCGTCGGACACCCCGTACCGAGACATCCAGAACGAACGTGTGTCGTCGACCACCGTCAGAAATGCGAACGGCGCCCGCAACGAACGAGCCGCAGCCCTGGTCAGCTCGTCGAAGATCGGCTCCTGCGGACTGTCCAGCAACATCGCCTTGCCGACGGCTGCCAGCCGAGCTTGATCGTCGACTGATGGCATGTCGAGGAGTGTAGATGTTCGCTGTTGCGTCCCGCCCGAGTCGGCCCGAACGCGAACACGGGGTGGTGCGACAGCACCACCCCGTGTTCAGCTCGTTGGTGCCCCTGGAAGCCGGGGTGCGGTGATCAGCGGTCGAGCTTGTCGCGGACCGAGTCGACAGCGTCGTCGACGGCGTCCTTTGCGTCGCCGACCTTGTCCTTGACCTTGCCGGCCAGTTCATCCTTCTCGCCGTCGCGCTTCATGTCGTCGTCGCCGGTGAGGTCTGCGGCAGCCTGCTTGAGCTTGCCCTTTGCCTGGTCGAACGTTCCACTCATGATGAATACCTTCCTGTCGTGTCGGACTTCGGTGCCACACCGTGCTGTTCGCATCCACGTCGTCGCCTCGCTGCAGCGAGGTTGCATGTGCACGGTTCTGCACTGCGGTGCACCTGTTGTTGCACGGTTCGAGTACCCGCCGCGGTCCCCGTGTAAACCCTTCAGGAATCCTTCACCCGGGCAGGTGACACCGGTGGCGGCGTGCAGGTACAGGCCAGATACCGGCCCCGATACCGGAAGGGATTGCCTGTGAGTCGGACCGAATTCTTCCCGCACGTTTCAGCCGCGAAGGGGCGGGGTACATCAGCCTCATGCTGTACACCATCCTCATCGTGCTGGCCATCGTCGCTCTGATTCTCTTCATCTTCGGACGCCGCTGACCCACGGTCACACGGACCGTTCCGTCCACGTCCAAGGTCCCCCCACAGCGAAAGGGCTGAGCCGTCTGGCTCAGCCCTTTCCGCGTCCACCGTGCCGCCAGCGCCCGACGCAGGAGCCGGCCGGAGGGCGACGCCCAAAGCAGGCAGAAGCCAACGATGTGCGCAATCCGTCCCATCCTTGTTCGCGGAACCTACGGAGCGCCTCGCCGAGCCGCTGGTTCATCGTTCGGATCGCCGGCGTCGAACCGGCGCAGCGTGGGCCCTCCGACCCTATTCGATTGTTCCCTGAGTGCGTGACTATGAGTCCAGTACTGAGTCCAGTACCCACCCATCCCTGTCGGAGGTCTGGCCATGAGGAACGGATCCACCCGCTCGACGATGCACCGCCGACGAGGGGCGGCGACGATGTTCGCCGTCGCCGTCGCCGTCCTCGCCCTCGCGGCGTGTGCCGACGACGGGCCGAACTCGACGGTCGGCGCCAGCGGAGCCGCCAGCGGAGCCAACGGCAGCTACCAACCCGGTGACACGATCGAGTTCGTCAGCACAGAATTCGCCTTCAGTCCGGCCAACCTGACCGTCGCACCCGGTGGCTACCACGGGATCCTGCGCAACTCCGGCACGATCGCCCACGACATCACGATCGGCGGGGGCACGCCGGTCGTCGCCAAGCCGGGCGCTTCGGTCAGGTTCGATTTCACCGTGCCCGATGGCGGCGTCGCCTTCCTGTGCTCGATCGTGGGCCACAAGGACGCCGGCATGTCGGGATACATCGCCACGCCCGGGAGCGAACCCGTTCAGGCCGCCGATGGCGGCACCGCCGAGGTCGCAGCCGATCCGGCGGCGCCGCCGATCGAGGTGCGCGACCCTCGCGCCCCACAGCGCGGGGAGGGCGACGGATTTACGCTCGTCAAGGGCGGGGCACCCGGTGGCGGCGACCTGATCGAGGTCGAGATGGTGATCCAGGAAACACTCAAGACGGTCGCTGAGGGCTACCAGCAGAAGGTGTGGACGTTCAACGGCCAACTCCCCGGTCCGGTCATCCGAACCGAGGTCGGAGACACCGTCCGGGTCCATCTCGTCAACCCTCCGGAATCGGAGCTGTCGCACTCGGTCGACTTCCATGCCTCGCAGGTGGCGTGGAACGACGAGATGCGATCGATCGCCCCGGGCGAGGAACTGGTGTACGAGTTCACCACCGATTACGCCGGGGTGTGGATGTACCACTGCGGCACGGCACCAGTCCTGCACCACATCGCCAACGGCATGTTCGGGATGGTGATCGTCGAACCGAAGGGCGGACTGGAGCACGTCGACAACGAGTTCTTCCTCGTGCAGAACGAGTGGTATCTCGGCCCGCAAGGCGAGCCGGCATCGCTCGAGAAGGCCAACGTGGGGGCGCCGTCACCCGATTTCGTGATGTTCAACGGCGTCGCCTCGCAATATGTCGATCACCCGATCGAGGTCGGCACCGGCGAATCGGTCCGGCTGTTCGTGCTCGACGTCGGGCCCTCGATCGATTCGTCGTTCCACATCGTCGGGACCATCTTCCATCGGGTCGTCAAAGAAGGTGTCTCGCTCGAAGCCGGCAACGACGGCAACTGGGGCTCGCAAGCCGTCGACCTGTCACCGGCGCAAGGCGCCGTGATCGAACTGCGGACGGCCGAGGACGGGCTCTATCCGATCGTGACGCACGCCTTCAACTTCCCCGGCCGGGGCGCGCTGGGCATGCTCAAGTCCGGAGACGGCGAACCCTGACCGGCCGATCGGGTTCGAACATCGAGGCATCGGCGACAGGCATGCGGCTGGCGCTCGTTGCCAGCTCCGGACAGGCTCTCTTTGACCACCGAGTGACAACAGGTGGGCCTGTCTCACGAGATGTAGGCCCACTGTTGGCGTTCCGGAGCCGGGCGGAAGACCAGCATGATTGCTGGCCTTCCGCCCGGAACGGTGGCGGAGGTGGACGGGAATCGAACCCGCCTGACGGGGATCGCCCGTCACAGCCGCTTTGAAGGCGGTGGAGCCCACCAGGTACCCAGACACCTCCGTCCAGCACGGTAGCGGGATCGACTTCGATCCACGATTCCTGCTCGCCGAGCGACGAGCATCAGCCGACGCTGGCGTACCGTCGCAACCAGGCGATCAGATCGTCGGCGGCGAGCGGGACGGAGATCCCGTACCCCTGGGCGACATCGCAGCCGATCAGCGTCAACCGGTCGAGGATCGCCCGGCTCTCCACTCCCTCGGCCACGACCTTGAGGCCGAGGTTGTGGCCGAGTTCGACCGTGGAACGCACGATCACCTCGTCCTGCGGGTCGGTGATCATGCGGCTCACGAAACTCTGATCGATCTTGAGCTCCTGCACCGGGAGCCGGCGGAGGTAGCTGAGCGACGAGTAGCCGGTCCCGAAGTCGTCGACGGCCAGCCGGAGGCCGACCTGGTGCAGGCCATCGATCGTGGCCTGTGTACGGGGTGCGTCGACGAGCAGCGACGACTCGGTGATCTCCAGTGTCAAGAGCGAGGCGTCCACTCCGTGGGCGTCGAGGTACCCGCGAACCCGGTCGGGCAAGCGTGCATCGAACAGGTCGTGTGTCGACAAGTTCACGGCCAGACCGAGTTCGAGCCCGAGGTCCTGGAAGCGCCGCAACGCGGCGATCCCGCGGCCGAGCACCAGATCCGTCAACTCCTTGATCAGACCAGTGTCCTCTGCAACGCGCACGAACTCGCTGGGGGCGACCACGCCGCGGACCTCGTGGTCCCACCGCACCAGCGCCTCCACGCCGATCACCGTGTGCGTGGCGAGGTCGAGTTTGGGTTGGTACACCACGTCCAGGCGATCGTTCTGGATCGCGGAGCGGAGGTCGCCGAGCATCGACAAGCGCGCCGGGGTGCGGCGGTCGATCTCGTCGCGGTAGACCTCGACACCGGTGCGCTGCCACTTCGCGTTGTACATGGCGATGTCGGCACGCCGCATCGGCTGCACGGCGTTGGTGTCGGTGCCGAACACGTCGGCGACGCCGAGACTCACCGTCACCACGATCTCGAGCCCGTCGAGCACGACGGGGCGACCACCCTCGTGGACGCAGGCCCGTGCCAGTTCGAGCACGTCCTCCTGGCTCGGTCGGGTGGCGAGGATCGCGAATTCATCGCCCGCCAGGCGAGCCAGCTGATCGTCTGGCCCGAGCAAGGATTGGATGCGGCGGCTGAACTCGATCAGCAGCGTGTCGCCGGCGTGGTGGCCGAGCGTGTCGTTGACCTCCTTGAACCGGTCCAGGTCGAGCATCATCACCACCGTCACCGGAGTGGGCGAACCCTCCACCGCGCGCGCCACGAATCGCTCGAACAGTGAACGCGCCGGGAGACCGGTGAGCGAGTCGTGCCGCGCTTCGTACTCGAGCCGTTCGTGCAGGATCCCGCGTCGCAAACTGACCGTGAGCTGCTCCACGATGCTGCGCATGCGGGTCCGGGCATGCTCGTCGAACTCGCTGCCGAGTTTGTCGCGTTGGTAGACGGCGACCATCCCGAACAACTGGCCGTCGTCGACGAGCGGTGACACCAACGCCGTCCGCCGCATGTCGCCGGGGTCGATCCCGGCGGCACGCAGCATCGACGCGTCGACGGTCGTGCTGCCCTGGACGTCGAGGATCGGCCGCCAACCGACGTCGCCGGCCGATTCGGGAAGCGCGAACGGCAACTCACCCGACCGGTGGAACGCTGCACCTTCGCCGGCGAAGCGCACGACGCACGCTCCGCCCGCCCGCATCAGACGCTCGATCTCGGCCACCGCCAGGTCGCCGATCTCCTCCACGTCGAGGGTTCGGCCGAGCATCCCGGCGAACCCGTGCAGGGCATCGAGGTCGCGCATCGTCTGCTGACGTTGACCGAAGGCGCGGATGACGAGCCACACGGCGCCGATCGGCAGCACGGCGAACAACGTCAACGCCGGCTCCACCAACGACAACGACAGGGTCATCGCCGCCAGGACCGACGACACGGGATACAGCCACCACGTGGATCGGATCTCGCTCACGATTCGCTCGCCCGCGCCCCCCTCGTACCGCGAGATCGCCAACGAGATGATGATCGACGTCGTGAACGACGATGCGGCCATGGCCAGGATCACGGCACTCAGCAACGCCGCTGATGACGTGCCCCACCACGACAGCAGCCAGCGCACGATCGAGACCGACAACACCACGTCGAGCGTGTAGATGCCGACGTTGAAGAACAGCTTGACGCCTCGATTACGTCGGAAGACCGTCAGCCCGACGACGGCCAGCGCCAGACGAGCGACGACCGCCGCGACCGGGTTGAGATAGGCGAGCGACAGCGCGAGTGGGATCTCCGACATCGTGAACGTGATGCCCTCACGGCGGAACTCGACTTCGAAGATGACGTACTCTCCGGCGGCGAACAGCAACACCGCCGCCACGAAGGCCCACGTCGCACCGGGACGCAGTGCATCCCCGCGGTCCGGAACGGCGGCCAGGAGCAACGCCGATGCAAGCCAGACCATGACCGCTAGCGCGGTCACCTCGACCTCCGGCGCTTCGGAGCGTCGCCGCACCGGGGGCGCGGCAGGCTCGTTCGAGCCAATGTCCGAGCCGGTCAACGCGATCTCCTTGGGATGACGCAAACGTAGCGCTCAGCGGCCGTGGGTGGCTGAGCGATAGCCGCCGATCGGACGCTCAGGACCAGGCGTTGCCGGACCAGGCGTTCCCGGACCAGGCGTTCCCGGACCACGCATTGCCGGACCACGCATTGCCGGACCACGCATTGCCAGACCACGCATTGCCAGACCACGCATTGCCAGACCACGCATTGCCAGACCACGCATTGCCAGACCACGCATTGCCAGACCAGGCGTTCCCGGACCAGGCGTTCCCGGACCAGGCGTTCCCGGACCACGCATTGCCAGACCACGCGTTCCCGGACCACGCGTTCCCGGACCACGCATTGCCAGACCACGCATTGCCAGACCACGCGTTCCCGGAAGTGCCAGACCACGCATTGCCAGACCACGCATTCCCGGACCACGCATTGCCAGACCACGCGTTGCCGGACCAGGCGTTCCCAGACCACGCATTGCCGGACCAGGCGTTCCCAGACCAGGCATTGCCGGACCAGGCGTTCCCGGACCAGGCATTGCCGGACCAGGCGTTCCCGGACGGTTGCAGCGTGACTCGGGCGACGCCGTCGACCGGGGCCGGCCGCTCGACGTCGGAGGGGGTCCACCGCTGGACCTCACCGATGATCGGTGCGTCGACCGCTGCGGTCACGTCGATCAACCCGGCCCCGACGAAGGCCCGATCGGCATCGAGCGTGTGCGCCGAAGCGACCAGGGTCGCCTTGACCTCGTCGGGCGTCAGACCAGGGTGTGCATCGAGCAGCAGCGCCGCCGCTCCGGCCACCATCGCCGTCGCCTGCGACGACCCGCTCGCCAGGAACCGCTCGCTGTCGACATACCCCTCGGGGTGCTCGACATCGGCCTCGCTGCCCGGCGCTCGCAAGCTCTCGATGTGGGCGCCTGGCGCGGCCAGGTCGGGCATCCGGACGTCGTTGCCACGGCTGGCCCAATCGGGGACGACGAAACCGTCCTCGGTCGCCTCGACGCCTGCGACGGCGATCGCGAACGGCGCCGTCGCCGGCGAATCGAGCCCATCCGCCGCGGCCCCGCCGTTGCCGGCCGCCGTGACGACCACGATGCCAGACATCCAGGCCCGCTCCAGTGCTGCGACGATCGCGTCGCCGTCGCGTGCGGAACCGGTGCCCAGTGCCAACTCGATCACGCCGATGTTGAGTCGGTCCTGGTTGGCGATCGCCCAGTCGATTCCCGACACCACGCTCGACTCGGTCACGGCACCATCCCGACCGGCAACCTTGATCGAGACGATCCCGGCGTCGGGTGCGACGCCCATGAACGAGTCGCTCTGCGATGCGGCGCCGGCGGCAGTACGGCCAGGGGTGTGTCCGGCGACGATGCCGGCGAGATGGGTGCCATGCCCATGCCCATCGAGGAACGCGACAGTCGCGTCGGCCTGGTCCGTGCTGAAGTCGGTCTCTGCCACGATCGATCCGCTCAACGAGGCCACATCGGCGACGCCGGTGTCGATCACCGCCACACTGACCCCGGCTCCGGTGATCCCGCGGTACCACAGCGGACGAGCTGCGATCTGGTCGACGGCCGCCGCCATCGAACCCAGCGGTGCATCGGAGGGGGCCGACGGCGTCTCGGCGCGATCGAGCGAGGTCACGCCGACCAGGCCTGCGGCGATCAGGGAGGCGACCGCCACACCCGAGCCGATCGCTCCCCGCGTCGGACGCAGCCGAGCAGCCGTCGACGGCCTCTCGATGTGCCGCCACACCCGCCCACGGCGGGCGGCATTCCAGGTCGTGCCCGGTTCAGGGGCGACGAGACGATCGATCGGTACGGCGGACAGCATTGGACGGACTCCTCCGGGACGGGCGGCAGGTGTGCATCGGTGCCGCACCAACGACGCTGAAGGTTCTTGACACAACCTTGAGACGGCCACCCCCCAGCGTTCGGGCTCCCGTTCGACACCGATATCGAAAGAGACGCCCGGACGGCGCGTTTTGTGATGCGCCGACCGATATCGTCCCCGATTCCGGCTTCCCTCCCCACCTGTCGTCGATCGACGCGTCTGCGGAGGTTTTCCATGATCACCTTGTGCTGGGCAGCCAAGGGAGGAAGCGGCACCACGGTGGTGGCGGCTTCGCTGGCACTCGCCCAATCTCGAAGAACCTTGCTCGTCGATCTGTCGGGAGACGTGCCGTCGGTGCTCGGGCTGCACGACGGGGACCGCCCGGGCGTGTTGGACTGGTTGCGCTCCACGGCCCCGACCACGCGACTCGGGGCGCTCGAGCTGGCTGCCGGCCCGGCCTGCACCGTCCTGCCGGCGGGCGCCGCGGGTGCGGTGGCGTCCGCCCGCTGGTCGGAGCTGGCCCAGTGGCTGCGCGTGTCCGGACGAACGGTGGTGATCGACGCCGGAACCGGAACCCCTCCCTCGGATCTGGTCGAGGCCGTGGACCAGCGGTGGCTGGTCACCCGGGCGTGCTACCTCGCGCTCCGGGCGGCTACCCGTCAGACCGTCCGTCCGAGCGGCATCGTCCTCGTCAACGAACCCGGGCGGGCGCTCCGACGCGCCGACGTCGAGTCGGCGCTCGGCACCCCGATCGTGGCCGAACTCGACGTCGAGCCGGCGATCGCCCGCGCCGTCGATGCCGGCCTGTTGGCGTCGAGGGTGCCGACCGGGCTGCGACGGGCGCTGGAGGTGGCAGCGTGAACGACGTTCGCCTCGCTCCCCGGATCGACGTGATCGTGGACGCCGTGTGCGCCGCTGCGTTGGGCATCCGAGGCGACGTCGACGCGGTCGTCGCAGGGCTCGTGGATCAGGTCGCTCCGCTGATCTCCGACCTCGACCGCGACACCGTCATGGCGGCCGCCCGGGCGCGGCTGACCGGCCTCCACGAGATCGAACGGTTGCTCCAGGACCCAGCCGTCGACGAGGTCATGGTGCAGGCCGGAGGCCAGATCTGGATCGATCGACGAGGCCACCTGATCCGCCACGGGCACCTTCCGGCCGGCGTGATCGACGTCGTGCTCGAGCGCGTGCTGGCACCGTCGGGGAAGCGCCTCGACCGCACCCGACCGATCGTTGATCTTCGTCTCGCCGACGGGTCACGGCTGTGTGCCGTCGTCGATCCCGTCGCCGTCGACGGCACCGTGCTGGCGATCCGTCGCCACCGGCCGCACCGGTTCACCGTCGAACGGTTCTGCGAGGCCGCCGATCAGGTGCGGCTGATCGACGAGATCTTGCACGCCCGATGCAACCTGCTGGTCGCCGGCGGCACATCATCGGGGAAGACCACGTTGCTGTCGGCCCTGCTCGAATGCTTGCCCGTGACCGAACGGGTGGTGGTGTGCGAGGACACGACCGAGATCGATCTCAGCGATCGTCACCTCGTGCGGCTCGAATCTCGTCTGGCCGGGATCGACGGTGGCGCATCGGTCGACCTGGCCGGCCTCGTCAGAGCAGCCCTCCGACTCCGCCCGGACCGGCTGGTCATCGGCGAGTTCCGCGGCCTGGAGGTGCTGGCGGCGGTGGAGGCGATGAACACCGGACACGACGGCTCGATGGCCACCTGCCACGCCAACTCGTGCAGCGATGCCATGCGTCGCGTCGAGACGCTGCTGATGCAGGCGGCACCGACCTGGCCGTTGGCGGCGATCCGACGCCAGCTGACCCGATCGATCGACGTCGTGATCCACCTCGAACGCGGGAGCGACGGTGTCCGACGCGTGATCGGGGTGGCCGAACCGATCGAGTCGGACGGGGAGCCGACCATGCGCCCGCTGATCGATCGCACGGGCGTGGTCGCCACCCTCGAACGTCGGCGACGGCCCACCGGCGGGGCCGAGGCGCGATGAGCCTCGGCATCGCCTCGGCCGCGCTGGTGGTGTGGGTGGGCATCGCCGTCCGCCCGCGCGGTGTCGCTCGTCGACCACCGGCGCGGACCGCGGTGAACGAGCCCGACCATCGCTCCGATCCACGCACACCGCGATCGTCTGGCGCACGGCGCCGCCTTCGTCGCCAGCGGCCGCTCGATCCGAACGAATTGGCCACCTGGTGCGAGATGATGGCGCGTGCACTCCAGGGTGGCGCAACGCTCACGTATGCCGTCGCCCACACACCCCGTTCGCCACGCATCGACGAGGTGATCGCCCCCACCGTGCTGGCGCTGGAGCGCGGCTCCAGCCTCGCCGCCGCGTTACCCCGAAGCCCACGACACGGCGCTCCACTCGACCTCGTGTTGGTCGTGCTCCGTGCTTGCTCGGAGCATGGTGGCGGATCGGCCGAGCCGATCAGTCGCGCCGCCTCGGCATTGCGCCAACGAGCCGCGCTCGAGGCCGAGCGCCGCACACACAGCGCACAGGCCACATTGTCGGCGCACGTGATGACCTGGCTCCCCGGCGTGATGCTGGTGATCACGCTCCTCACCTCGTCGACGGTCCGCGCATCGAGCGCCACACCGATCGGGATCACTTCCATCGCGTTGGGTGCGACGCTCAATCTGATCGGCTGGCGTTGGATGCGCGCACTGATCGCCGGAGCCGGTCGATGACCGTGCACCTCGGTCGCGCACCGGTCAGGCGGCGCTCCGAGCAAGCCCGTCGACGACAGGCACTGGCGCAGCTGCCCGACTTGGTGGAACTGATGGTGATCGCGATCCGATCCGGCAGCACACCGGTCGCGGCGTTCGAAGCGATTGCCGACTACGCACCCCCGGCACTGCGACCAACGGTCGACGACGTGCGGCACCGCTTGGCCCGCGGCGCTCGATTCGCCGACGCGATCGACGCCATCGGTGACGATCTGGGGCCTGCCGGATCGGCGTTGATCGACTCGCTGGCGACCGCCGACCGCTACGGGCTGGCGATCGCACCCGTGCTCGACCGGCTGTCCGACGAGATCCGATCGGAGCGTCGTCGTGCCGGTGAGCTGCGGGCCCGCACGCTCCCCGTCAAACTCGCCTTCCCGCTCGTCACGTGCACGCTGCCGTCGTTCGTGCTGGTGGCCATCGTGCCGGCTCTGCTCGGAGCGATCGCCTCACTCTCCGAATCGTCGCCGTGAGCGACCGATCGACCCACGGTCCGTCATCACCACCACCCGTCACCACGACCGGTCACCACGACCCGTCACCCCGACTTCGAGGAGCACGCAATGAACGACGCATCGACACACCATGACCAGCCGACACACCAGGACACATCGAGACACCACGACCAGCCGACACACCGTGACGCCGGACCACGGCCGATCCGCGACCGAGGCCAGGCGACCACCGAATACGCACTGGTGCTGCTGGCGGCGGCGCTGGTGGGGCTGCTCGTGATCGGCTGGGCCACGAGCGGAGGTGGGGCGGCGGCGATCGGCCGCCTATTCGAACGAGTCATCGAGTCCGTGATCGACAAGGTCTGATGACGCACCACCGGCCACCCGGGCGTCGACCACGCCCGTCCGACTCCGGACAGGCGAGCGTCGAGTTGGCCCTGTCGCTTCCTGTGCTGGTGCTGGTGACGCTCGGCATCGTGCAGGTCGTCGTCGTGGTGCGCAGCCAGATCGGCGTGGAACTGGCGGCCCGGCAGGCGGCCAGAGCGGCCAGTGTGAGCGCCAACCCGTCGGCCGCCGCCACCGCAGCGGCACACGCCGCCACCTCGCTCGAACCGATCGAGGTGGCCACGTCGATCGAGCCCGATGTGGTGCGGGTCGCGGTGGTCTACCGCGATCCCACCGACGTGGCGCTGGTCGGCGCCGTGATCGGCTCGGTCGAAGTGCGCGCCGAGGTCACCATGCGACGCGAACCCCCATGAGGTGGGCGCGTCCACCGAACGCGTGAGCCCTCGACACGTCGCCATCGGGCAAACTCATTGCATGGCCCCTGAACGCCACCAGACCGCCGTCATCTTCTCCAGCCAACGCGTCCGCCACGAGCACGCCGACACGGACGGTTACACCGAGATGAGCGAGCACATGGAGGAGTTGGCCCGCCGCCAGCCCGGCTTCGTGTCGATCGACAGTGCTCGCGACCGCGACGGGTTCGGCATCACCGTCTCGTACTGGGACAGCGACGAGGCGGCACGGGCCTGGAAAGAGGTCGCCGCACATCTCGAAGCGCAACGGCTCGGTCGCGACCGGTGGTACGACTCGTATCAGATCCGGATCGCCGATGTCGGCCGCTCGTACCGGTGGCGGCGGCCGGACACCGTCCTGCACATCGCCCTGCCCGGCGACTGGCTGCGTAGCGAGGCAGCCGGCAGCTACACCATCAGCACGCGTGGCGTGTCGCTGGAACAGGAGGGGTTCATCCACTGCTCCTACGACCACCAGGCCGAAGGCGTCGCCAACCGCTTCTACGCAGATCTCAGCGAACTCCTGCTGCTCCGCGTGGCCCTCGCCGACGTCGAATCGGAGGTCGTGGTGGAGCCGCCGTTCCTCGGCGCGCCCGAGGCGTTTCCCCACATCTACGGTCCGATCCCGGCGGGCGCCGTGATCGGTGTGACGCCGTGGCTGCGCGTCGACGGGGAGCCGTGGACGCTGCCCGCCGGTCTGGCCTGAACCGGCGACCTCAGGGGCCGGAGAAGATGCCCTCGAGCGACGAACCGAGCGAGGCGTAGTACGCCTCTTTCGGGTTGTACCCGGCGGCGGCCGCCTCATGGCTGGCGAGTTCGGCACGACCGACCACATGCCAGTGGACCTCGTCGGGTCCGTCCGCCAGGCGCAGCGTCCGCTGGCCGGCGTACAGACGCGCCAGTGGCGTCCACTGCGAGATGCCCGTGGCGCCATGGATCTGGATCGCTTCGTCGATGATCTGGCACACGCGGATCGGGACCAACGCCTTCACGGCGCTGACCCAGACACGGGCCTCGGCGTTGCCGAGCTCGTCCATCGCCTTGGCGGCGGTCAGGACCATCCGCCGCATCGCCTCGATCTCGATCCGGGCCTTGGCGATCATCTCGGGGTTCTTGCCGAGGTTGGCGATCCGCTTGCCGAACGCCTCGCGCGACAGCCCACGCATGACCATCAGCTCGAGCGCCCGTTCACCTGCCCCGATCGATCGCATGCAGTGATGGATCCGGCCCGGTCCGAGACGGAGCTGTGAGATCTCGAACCCGCGGCCTTCGCCGAGCAGCAGGTTGGAGTGGGGCACGCGCACGTTGTCGAAGCGCAGGTGCATGTGACCGTGGGGTGCGTCGTCCTCCCCGAACACGTGCATCGCACCCATGATCTCGACCCCCGGCGTCTCCATCGGCACCAGGATCTGCGACTGGCGCCGGTACGGCGGTGCGTCGGGGTCGGTCTGGAGCATCACGATCAGGATCTTGCAGCGCGGGTCACCGGCGCCCGACGACCAGTACTTCTCGCCGTTGATCACCCACTCGTCGCCGTCGCGCACCGCCGAGCAGGCGATCTGCTTGGCGTCCGATGACGCGACGTCGGGCTCGGTCATCACGTACGCCGATCGGATCTCACCGTTCAGGAGCGGCTCGAGCCACTGTGCCTTCTGCTCGGGCGTACCCACCCGCTCGAGCACTTCCATGTTGCCGGTGTCGGGAGCATTGCAGTTGAGCGCCTCGGGTGCGATCGGATTCTTGCCGAGCTCGATCGCGATGTACGCGTAGTCGAGGTTCGACAGGCCCTGACCGGTCTCGGCGTTGGGCAGGAAGAAGTTCCACAACCCTTGCTGCTTGGCCTTGGCCTTGATCGATTCGAGCACTTCGAGCTGACCCTCGCCGTAGCTCCAACGTTCCGCCCGCCCCTCGCCGCGCTGGAAGAACTCCTCCGTCTTCGGCTCGACCTCCTCGGCGATGAAGCGCTTGACCGCTTCGTACAGGGGTCGCACCCCTTCCGACATCCTGAGGTCGTACATCTCCGGCGTGCTCGGCAGGGCTGTCATGTCGGCGACGTTAATGAGCCGGGTCGGTACGGCGTGCAACGAGCGCAGCACCGGACAACCGAACGGCTACGGAAGGGGGCGTCGCCGGACACGGCTGAGCCGCCGGCCCACCTCCTGCTCGACGACCAACGTGGCGGCGGCAGCCACCACGATCACGGCCATGTTGAGCGCGAGCTGCAGCACCGCGCCCCATGCCTCGCTCCCGCGACCGTGGGCCGAAGCCACGCCGATGTTGGCAGCGGCGGGGATCGTGGTGACCGAGATGAACACGCCGACCAGGGCACTCGGGCGGGCCTGGGTGAGCGACATCGTGCCGGCGACCCCCGCCAGCCCGGCGACCACCACCGACCAGCCGTCCGGACGACTGATGAACTGCGTCAGCGGCCGGACGCCGGCCTCGTAGGCGTTCGGGGTCGCTCCGATCAAGCGCACCGCCAACGCGAACATGATCGTGACGACCACGCCGACGACCAGCCCGGCGCCGAGCGTGGCCGCCGAGCGCCAGACCGTGGCCCTGTTGCGCCGAAACAGTCCGAAACCCAGCGCGGTCAGCGGTCCGTACTCGGGGCCGATCACCATGGCGCCGATGATCAGGATCGACGAGTCGGTCAGCAGACCGACGGCGGCGATCGCCATGGCGAGCGTCAACATCACCACGAAGCTGGTGGTCAGCTCGCTGTCGTCATGGGCACGCGCCACGACCTCGCTCCAGACCACCGCCTCACTCGACGTGCCCGGTGCCTCGTCGGCCGCGATCCGCCCCGATTCGGACAGGGTCGTGCCGCTCCGTTCGATCGTGACCGAACCGTATCGGTCGGCGCCGCGGACCCGGAGCACGGCAATCACCGAGTTGGCGGCCTCGTTCGGCACATCGATCAACACGACGTCACCGACCGGCCGGACCGCCGCACCCCGCATGACCACAAGGTTGACGATGTACTCGTGCGATTCGAGCACGGTCAGGAGGTCGTCGGTGCGTTCCTTCGGCGACACCACCCGGACGTGCATCACGACGTCGCACAGTACCTCCGACGACGGTGCCGCGATGCGACGCAGGTCCGATCAGCGACGTGGCTTGCGGCGACGATCGTCGAGCTTGGCATGACGCCGTTGCTCGTCCTCGAGGGCGGCTTCCTCGGCGACCAACCGCTCCAAGCTGGCGAAGCGGGCAGGATCGATCCGTCCGGCGGTGATCGCATCCTGGACGGCACATCCGGGTTCGCGATCGTGCTTGCAGTCCCGGAATCGGCAGTCGTCCGTCAACGCGAACACGTCGGCGAAGGCGCGTTCGATCCCGTTGCCCGAGAGCCACAGGCTCACGGCGCGCACGCCGGGCGTGTCGATCAGCCAGCCTTCACCCGGAAGCCGCAGCAACTGTGCGGCGACGGTGGTGTGACGCCCCCGGTTGTCGTGTTCTCGAACGGCGCCGGTGTCCATGACGGTCTCGTCGAGCAGTGCGTTGACCAGCGTCGATTTGCCCACGCCGGACGCGCCCAGGAACGCCAGCGTCCGATTCCCGGCGGCGTAGTCGCGGATCGTCGACACGCCGACACGGGTCAAACCACTCGCCAGGATGACCGGCACCCCGAGCGCCACGTCGGCCAGCTCGCGGCGGGTCTGTTCCGGATCACCGGCGATGTCGACCTTGGTGAGGAGCACGACGGGCTGTGCGCCGGAGTCGAATGCCAACACGAGTTCACGTTCGAGACGACGCTGGTTGGGCGGCGAGCCGAGCGCGTGCACCAGGAACACCACGTCGATGTTGGCTGCCAGCGTGTCGGACTCGAAGCGGTCCCCTTCGAACGAGGCGCGGCGCACGAACGCCGACGTGCGATCGATGATGTGGTCGACACGTTCACCGTCGACGTCGGGGACCACCCAGTCACCGATCGCCACATCGACGAACAGGTTGCGGATCCGCACCGGGTCGGCGTCGGTGGCATGACGCATCACCGTGCTCCATCCGCGATCGATACGCGACACACGACCAGGGGAACCGGGAGCGCCGAGTGACTCCCACGACGCCTGCAGCGCGTCGTTCCATCCGAGTTGGCGATCAGGCGTCATGTGGTTGATCACGGTACCGCGGTGAACGGAACGCTCCGGCCCGGGTTCGCTCACTGCGCTCCGAACGCCAGACGGCCAGCCGAACGGGGGGACTGCTCCCCACTGACAGATCGAGCGCCCATCCGTACGGTCATCGACAGGTTCGCACGAGCGACCCATCGAGCACGAAAGGCCCATCATGACCCTCATCCGAGTCAACCCCGAGAGCGTCCGCAGATACGGCGCCGACGCCCAACACACCTTCGACACGATCCACGCATCGTTGGTGTCGATGGTCAACGAGGTCGTGGGCGTGCGCTACTTCGGCCCCAACGCCGTGAGCTTCAAGACTGAGTGCGGGCGGCTCTCGGCCGACTTCGCCAACCGTCTGCACCGCGACATGGCAGCGATGGCCGACGCTGTTCGCACCTCCACCACCAACATCGCCTCCTCGCTCGGTGGCGCTCCGATCGCGATCCGGATCGACCACCGACCGATCACGCCTCCGACCCCGCAGACCGTCGACTACGTCGACGTCGACACCGCCGCGCTCGAGGGTCTGCTGCCGGCCGTGAACACCCGCTTCGAGTCACTCCGTGCAGGCCTCACCGACAACCTGGCCAAGCTCCAGGCCACCGACTGGCAGGGCAACGCCAAGTTGGCGGCGATCGACGCCGTGGGCAGCTTCACGGCCTCGGCGCGCACCACATGCGACACCGCCGAGCAGTCGATCGTCTCGTACGTCCGCAGCCAGCTGCAGGCCGTGGTCGCCGCGGACCGCTGACGTCACCGGCCGATCACACCGACCGACTTCACCGACCCGGATCGTCATGACTCGTTCTCCCCAAGTCGTCTTCGACTTCACCGGCAGCCTCGACCTGGCGCGCCGATCGTGGCGCTTGGCCGACCAACTCGAGCAGCTCGGCCGGCAGCGCGGCACCCGCGCCGACGCCGCGCTGGTCGGGTGGCTCGGACCGTACGCGCTCGAGTTCATCCGCCGGATCGACAGCGAGATGCACGACGCCGCCCGCCTGGCCGCACAGCTGCGAGCCGAAGCCGACGGGTGGGCGACCGAGTGGAAGAAGGCGATGGATCAGGAGAACTACAACCGTTACCAGGACGCCTGCGACCGGGCCAGATCCGACCGCGACACCTGGGACAACGTCAAGGGATTCTTCGTCGGCTACGACGACCTGCCCAAACCGCCGGCCCTGGCGGCGGCGCCATCGGCGCCGGCGTACACGGCGACCCGTCAGTTCGCCCACTACTGACCGACCCGCACCTGCGGCCACGACCAGCAGCACCTCCCTTCGCTCGCCTCTTCCGCCTCTCCCCTGTTCCGTCTCTTCCCCATTTCGTTTCTCCCCTCCCACTCTCCCCTCCCACTCTCCCCACGACTGGAGCTTCGATGTCGGTGACCTCCGCCAATCCGGAAATGCTCGACGAGTTCGTCCGCACCGGGCCGATCGACCGGGCCACAGCCGCCGATTCCGCGGCCGCAGGCCGCGCCCTCGCTGCCGCGGTGCGGTCACGATGCGTCAACCGTGGTCTGTCGACCACGAACTTCGAGGCAGTCCAGCAGCTGCTCGAGAACCTCTCCGCCGATGATCGATTCGTCGCCGGTGTCGCCGATGCGTTGCGGGGCGCCGACCGCCACCTCGGCGTGGCATCGGTGGCCGACACCGTCGTCGCGCAGCATCTGACGACGGGCCGATACGACACCGCCACCGCGCCGCTGGCAATCGCCGAGGTGCGACTGTTGGGTGAACCCACCAACTCCGGACTGATGGACGATCCGATCTGTGCCGCCAACGGCAACTTCATCCATCGCGATCTGGATCTCGTGTTCCCGGGCACCTCCGCCTCGCTGAACCTGCATCGCTTCTACAACTCACTCGCCGCCGACCGGATCGGCGCGTTCGGCGCCGGCTGGACGTCGACACTCGACGTCCGCCTTTCCGGGTTCGACCGAGATCGGAGCGGTCCCGTCATCACGGCCCACCTCGCCGACGGGGCCGAGGTCGCCTTCACGCCGAGCGACGATGGATGGGTCACCGGCGATCGCCGCGACCATCAGCTGGTGGCAGAGCACGCCGGATGGACACTGATCGCGGGAGCCGATCGCACTCGCCGTTGGCACTTCGGCGCCGACGGCGACCTGACCGGTTGGCGGGTCGATTCGTCGATCGTCGATGTCACATGCGACGCAGACGGTCGACCCATCCGGCTGCTCGAGTCACGTTCGCGTCGGCAGGTCGCGATCGAGTGGCGCGAACAACGGATCGCCGCCGTGGTGACCAACGACGGTCGTTCGGTCCAATATTCGTACGGTGCGGACGACACCCTGACACGTGTCGATTCGGCATCGGGGTGGTTCGACTACGCGTACGACCGCCGACTGATGCTCAGCGCTCACGATCCCGACGGCGTGACGCAGTTCGTGAACGAGTACGACGGCGACGGGCGGGTGGTGGCCCAGACCTCGCCGTTCGGCCGTCGCACCGAGTACCGGTACGAGATCCCGGGATCGACGGTGATCACCGACGAGCGTGGGGTTCGCCAGGCGATGGTGCATGACGGCCGCGGCAATCTGACGGCCGTCATCGACGCCGACGGCTCGGCGATGCGGATCACGTACGACGAGCACGACCGGGCGATTCGAGTGGTGTCGCGCTCCGGCGCCGTGTGGCAGTACGAGTTCGACGCACACACGGGCGACCTGGTGCGGCGAATCGACCCCGACCAACTGAGCCAGTCGTGGGAGTACGACGACCGGCATCGTCCGCTCGGCACGGTCGATCGAGCCGGCCACCGAACCGGCTTGGAGTACGACGACGACCACGTCGTCCCGACCGTGGTGATCGACCCCGACGGAGGGCGCACCACGGCAACACTGAACACGTGGGGGCAACCGACCTCGATCTCCGACCCCGACGGCGTCGTCACGAGCTACGTGTGGGACGACGACGGCCAACTGTCGGCGATCACCGACGCCTGCGGGCGCAGCATCTCGTTCGAGTTCGGCCCGGCCGGGCTGCTGCAGCGGCTGATCGACGTGCACGGCGTCCACCAGGTTCTCGGCTACGACGCGGCGGTACGTCTGGCGTCGATCGACCACCCCGACCGCACCGACACCTACCGCTACACGCCGGCGGGGAGGGTGTGTGGTGGCACCAACGCCGGGTCGCGTTGGACGGCTCGATTCGGGATTCACGGAGCGGTCGACTCGATGATCGACGCAACCGGCGCCACGATCGACTTCGAGTACGACACGCTCGGCAACGTGGTGGCGGTCACCGCCCCCGACGGTGCCATCTATCGCCAGCAGTTCGACGAGGTCGGGCGGCTGGCAGCGATGATCGCACCGAGCGGCGCCACCACCCGGTGCACCTACGACTTCGAAGGACGGGTGACGGAAGTCGTCGACCCCGTCGGGCGTCGTCACACCCGCACGCTCGACGCATTCGGGCGATCGACGCGTTCGGTCGCCCCGGATGGAACCGTCACGAACTGGGCATACCACCCGACCGGCGGGATCGCCGCGCTCGAGGTCGTCGCGCTCGACGGCGAGACGTCGACATGGCACACCGAGATCGATCGCTGCGGGCGAGTGGTCGCCGTGATCGAACCGGACGGCAGCGCGGCGCGGATGCGGTTCAGCCCGGCGGGTCGGTTGCTGAGCCGAACCGACAGCGGCGGTCGTTCCATCGAGTACCGGTTCGACGGTGCCGGCCGGCCGATCGACCCGGCCGACACCGGGCGACCGATCCCGATCGGTCACGACGAGTATGACGAACGCGGCCTGCTCGTGCGAGCGGTCGACCCGGCCGGGTCGACGACCAGCTTCCACTACGACGGGCGCGGCCGCCTGGTCCGACAGACGGCACCCGGCGGCCGCGTGACCGATTGGGAATACGACCTCGATGGTCACGTGAGCAGCGTGCAGGACCCGGCCGGCGTGGTCACCCGCCTCGTGCGCGACGCATCGGGCGTGGTCACCTCGACCGTGCGCGGTGGGATCGGCTGGACACGCACACTCGACGCCAACGGGCGCGAGGTCGAGCGACACGACCTGGACGGCGCGTTCGTCGCAGCGCTGCGATACGACCCGCTGGGGCGGCTGCAGTCGGCGATCGCCGCCGGCGGGCATGTCGTCGACTTCGCCTGGGACCATGTCGATGCACCCTCGGCGACATTGCACTTGGACACTCCGCCGCCCGACCACGAGCCCGACTCGCATGACGGGGTGTTGCTGGCCGACACCCACGCCACGGTGTACCGACTCGACGCCGCCGAGCGACTGGTCGAAGTGATCCCGGCGACCGGTCGACCCACCACCCTGGAGTACACCGACGACGGCCTGGTCAGCATCGAACGCGGGCCGTTCGGGGTCCGGCGGTTCCGCTACGACGCCGGTGGCCGGGTCACCGCGATCGCGATCGACGGTGTCGGCACGACCGAGATCACCTACGACTCCGCCGGGCGTCGCGCTGGCGAACTCACGCCCGACGGCACGCTCACGACCTACCGCTGGAATGCGGTCGACCAGCTCGTGTCGGTCGAGCGGCTCGGCTCCGACGGCGAGGTGTCGTCGACCGAGATCGAGACCGACGCCGTCGGGCGGCCGCGCTCGCTGAACGGTGTGCCCGTCGTCGACGCCGTCGTCGACGCGGATCGGGTCGCTGTTGTTGATGGGAGCACGCGTCTACGACCCGGCCACGCGGCAGTTCCTGACCGCCGACCCGCTCCACACGGTCCCCGGCACGAACGGCGCCGCCAGCGCCTACAGCTACGCCTGGCAGAATCCTGCAGCGTTCGCCGACCCGACCGGTCTGCGTCCGATCTCACTCGAGGAGTTCGAGGCGATTCGCCAGCGCGAGGAGCGCGGCACGCTCGGCCAGTTCGGTCACGCAATCGTCGAGGACCCGTGGGGGACGGCCCTGATGGTCGGTGTGGGCCTGGCCGCCTGTGCGATCGGCGGCCCCGCCGGCATGGGGATCGCGATCGGCATGACGATGTCGGCTGGAGTGGGGCTCGCCACCGGCACCTTCGATCCTCGCGCCGTGGCCCTCAGCGGAGTGATCGGCGGGCTGAGCGCCGGCGCCGGCTCCGCAGCGGCCGGTACCGGCGCCACGCTCGGACGCACGATGTTCAACGGTGCCGTGCTGGGCGGTGGCGGCGACCTGATGAACCAGTTGGCGGCCGGCACACCGATCAATCAGATCGACTGGGCACACGTGGCGGGTTCGACCGAACTCGGGGCCGCCACGGCCGGAGCGGGCGCGCGATTCGAGCAGGTGACCACCACCGCGTTGCGTTCCGCTGCCATCGGGGGCGCCACCGACCTCGCCGCCGACGTCGGCCTCCAGGTCATGACGGGCGGCAACCCGCTCAACTGGAACACCGTGATCAACGGCGTGGCGAGTGCCGGCACCAACGGGTTCAGCCACTACATCGCCCCGGCCCACGTCAGTTACGACATCGCCCCCAACGGCGCCGACTACCATGCATCCGATGTCGCAGTGCCGGGCGAGACGACGAGAGTCGGCCGGTGGATGGGCGCCGCGGAGCACCGTGCCATGGTGAGTTCCGGCGAGGTCCAGGTCGGCAGTGGCGGCACCACCTACGTCGCCAGCCCGGCCGCCATCGATTCGTACATGACGCAAGCGACGGCGGGGAGCCGCTACGTGGAGTTCGACGTGCCGACCGCCACGTTGCGGCCGGCGGGGCAGCCCGACTGGGCCCAGATCCCGTCACCGGATCATCCGCTGTGGGGCAAGCTCGCACCACAGCGCGGCTGGCCGGTCCCCGAGACCCCGGTTCCCGCCGACAACATCCAACACGTGGCGAGCAAACTCCCGTGATCACCTTGTTGAGTTTCCTGGTCGGGTGGGCCGAGGGCTGGACGGCGTCGGGACGACCAGACATCAGCGTGAGCTGGGAGCAGTCGCCGGCCGACCGCGACAAGCGGTCGGCGTGGATGGCGGTCCAGGGGCCGGCGGCCTGGGGACAGATCACCGTGTGGGAGACGGGCGAGGTGGCGCTCGAAGCGATCAGCACCGAGCACGGCGAGGTCGTGCTCTCGGACCACCTGACGGTGTCCGGCGAGGAGCAGCTGGCAGGTGCGATTCGTCGCCTGATCGCAGGCTGCGAGGTCTGATCGAGGGTCACCCTGGACGGGTTGCGGCGACTCGTCGGGCCATGGTCTCGAGCGCGGTGAGGGCAACGGGCTTGACAAACACACCTCTGATCACGTAGCCAGAGGCCCCAATGGCGAAACCCCTCGTCGTGGTGGAGTCCCCCGCCAAGGCCAAGACGATCTCGAAGTTCCTCGGCAATGCGTTCGACGTGCGCGCCTCGGTGGGGCACGTCGCCGACCTGCCCAGCAAGGGCTTGAACATCGACGTCGACAACGGCTTCAAGCCGACGTACGAGCTCACCGAGCGAGGCAAGCAGGTCATCAAGGATCTCCGAGCCGCCCTGAAGGACGCTTCGGAGTTGTATCTGGCAACCGACGAGGACCGCGAGGGCGAAGCGATCTCGTGGCACCTGCTCGAGTACCTCAAGCCCAAGGTGCCGGTGAAGCGGATGGTGTTCCACGAGATCACCCAGGCCGCCATCGACCACGCCGTCAACAACCCACGAGCGATCGACTACGGGTTGGTCGACGCTGCCGAGACGCGCCGGATCCTCGACCGGCTGTACGGGTACGAGGTCTCGCCGGTGCTGTGGCGCCGGGTCAACCGCGGCTTGTCCGCCGGTCGCGTGCAGAGCCCGGCGGTGCGCCTGATCGTCGAGCGCGAACGGGAGCGGATCGCGTTCGTGACCGCCGGGTACTGGGACATCGAAGCACTCACCGCCAGCGCACCGGCGTTCAAGGCCACGTTGGTGGCGGTCGACGGCACCAAGGTCGCGACCGGCAAGGACTTCGACAGCAACGGCGTCGTGAGCGCCAAAGCGGTGGCCGTCGACGAGGGCCGCGCCACGGCGCTCGCCGAAGGGCTCGCCGGCAAACCGGCGACGGTGCGCTCCGTGGAGGACAAGCCCTACCGGTCGTCGCCCAAGCCGCCGTTCATGACCTCCACGTTGCAACAGGAGGGCGGTAACCGGCTGCGGTTGTCGTCGTCGCAGGTGATGCGACTCGCACAGGGTCTGTACGAGCGTGGCTACATCACCTACATGCGTACCGACAGCCCGACCCTCAGCCAGGAGGCGCTGACGGCCACCCGCGACGCGGTGGTGAAGGAATACGGCCAGCATTACTTGTCACCGCAACCCAAGCAATACACGGCGAAGTCGTCGGCGGCCCAGGAGGCCCACGAGGCGATCCGACCCACCACGCCGTATCGCTCACCGCAGGCCCTGAGCAGCGAGCTGAACGGTCAGGAACTGTCGCTGTACCGCATGATCTGGCAGCGCACGCTCGCCTCCCAGATGGCCGATGCCGCCGGCACGACGGTCAGCGTGCGGCTGGCGGCCGTGTCGGCCCACGGGTCCACGGACTGCGAGTTCGCTGCGTCGGGCACCACGATCACGTTCCCCGGCTACCGGGCGGTCTACGTCAGCTCCGACGACGACGGTGACGGCACCAGTGAGGCCTTGCTCCCGAAACTGACGCAGGGCGACACGGTGCCGATCGAGTCGTACACCCCGAACGGGCATAGCACCTCGCCGCCCGCCCGGTACACCGAGGCGTCGTTGGTGAAGCGGCTCGAAGAACTCAAGATCGGCCGCCCATCCACATGGGCCTCGATCATCCAGACCATCCAAGATCGCGGGTACGTGTGGAAGAAGGGCCAGGCGCTGGTCCCCACGTGGACGGCGTTCGCCGTCGTCGGCCTCCTGGAGGGCCACTTCGACGAACTGGTGGACTACGCCAACACCGCCAAGATCGAAGAGGACCTGGACCTCATCGCCGCCGGCACCGAGCAGAAGGACCACTGGCTGCAGCGCTTCTACTTCGGCGACGAAGCCGCGGTGCCCGGACTCAAGAAACTGGTCGAGAGCAATCTCGACGAGATCGACGCGGCGGCGATCAACACGTTCCACCTCGGCGTCGACCCCGACGGTGTGGAGGTCGTGGTCAAGCCCGGCAAATACGGGCCGTACGTGAAGCGCGGCGACGACACCGCCAGCGTGCCCGAGGACCTGCCCCCGGACGAACTCACCGTCGCCGAGGCACTGCGGCTGCTGTCATTGCCGAAGACCGACGAACCGATCGGCCAGATCGACGGCTACCCCGTGTTCGCCAAGAACGGTCGATACGGCCCGTACGTCCAGTGGGGGTCCCCCGACAACCTGCCGACCGGTCTCGCCAAACCCAAGATGGCGAGCTTGTTCAAGACGATGACACTGGATCGCGTCACCGCCGACGACGCCGAACAGTTGTTGCAACTCCCGCGATCGCTCGGGCAGGACCCGGTCGACGGCAAGGAGATCGTGGCCAACAACGGGCGCTACGGGCCGTACATCGTGAAGGAGAAGGACTTCCGCACGATCGACTCCGAAGAACAACTGCTCACGATCTCGCTCGATCAAGCCTCGGCGATCTTCAAGCTCCCGAAGGTGTTCAAGCGCGGCGCGGCGCGGAACATGGCCGCCGCCGGGCCGCTGCGCGAGTTCGGCAACGACCCCGTCAGCGAGCGGGCGGTGGTCGCCAAGGACGGCAAGTTCGGGGTGTACGTGACCGACGGCGAGACCAACGCATCGATCGGCAAGGGCGACCGGATCGAGGAGATGCTGCCCGAGCGAGCGTTCGAGTTGCTGGCGATCCGCCGCGACCAGGTGATCGCCAAGGGTGGCGCCCCCGCCAAGAAAGCCGCCGCCACCAAGAAGGCGGCTGCCAAGAAGACGGCCGCCAAGAAGAAGGCCGCACCGCTCAAGCGGTCCTGACGCGCACCCGTCAGTGTGCCGTGATGGCGTTGGCCAGTCGACCGAGCACGGCCTCGAAGTCGGCTCGGGCTTGGATCGGGTCGGCGGCGCGGGCCAGGTACAACGTCGCTTCGTCCACGGCACCGACCAGCACGTGTGTGAGCGGATCGACCGGCTGTCGCGGAATCGACCCCCGCTCCATACCGTCGTCCAACAGTGCGGCGACCAGCCCGACACTGTGGTGCAGACAGATCTCACGCCCACCTGGCCGAAAGGGGACGCGAGGATCGGGGCCGAACGAAGTCATGACGATCTCGCCGGCGGGGGCGGAGCCCGCCGGCGAGATCGTCGATCCGTCACGCCTCGACGATCAGTGCCGTCACCATGCCGAACATGCCGTCGTCACGCTCGGCGTGGGTGAGGATGTGGCAGTGCCATGCCCACACGCCGGGGTCGGTCAGCTTGTACAGGACGGTGAAACGCTCGCCGGGGGCGATGTTGATGGTGTCACCGGGAATCGGGAGCAGCAGCGGCTGGCCGTCCTTGGCGATGATCCAACCGACCGGTTGGTGCAGGTGCATCGGGTGCGAGACCAGACCCTCGTTGTAGTAGTTGACCATCATCGTCTCGCCGACTTTGCCCGTGTAGGCCTCCGTCGCCGGGAAGCTCTTGCCGTTCAGCGACAGCCCGATCACGCCGGCGTCGTTGAGCACCATGTTGACCGAGTGGTCGGGCGTCGCCTTGAAGCCCTTGTCGAGCAGTTCCGGTGGCGTCGGCATCTGCCCGATCGTGAACGCTCCGAACAACCCGTCGAGCACCTGGCTGGCGCCGTTGTGCGAGTGATAGATGCCGACCGCCGGCTCGAGCGCCTCGAACTCGTACGTGAACGTCGCACCGGGCACCACGGCGTCCTGTGTGAACGGCGGGACGCCGTCCATCGCATTCGGCACACGGATGCCGTGCCAGTGGATCACGGTCGCCACCGGCAACTCGTTGTGCAACACCACCCGCACCATGTCACCGACCTCGACGTGGATCTCGGGGGCCGGCACCGTGCCGTTGTAGGTGTACGCCTGAACGATCTTGCCCGGCTCGACTTCCCAATCGGCGATCTTGGCGGTCACATCGAACACCTTGTATCCGTCGGCAGCCGTGGTGTACTCCAGCAACTTCCCACCGAACTCGCTCTTCTCCTCCTGGACGAAGCGAAGCGCCCGGCTGTCCATCGCCGTCTGCATCTCCTGCCAGTCGGCGTACCCGTGGAAGTGGTCGACCGATCCCGTCGCCCCGGTCGACGCATCGACTTCGCCGGTGTACGCCCCTGGAGTGGCGTTGGCGATCACGTGCAGGTTGCCCTTCATGCCGGCATCGCCGTGGCCGGGGATCTCGCACAACATCGGATAGACGCCGACACCGAGTTCGCCGAGATCCAACTCGACCGTCTCGCCGCTGGCGATGTCGGGTTTGGTCTTGTCACCGTTGACATTCAGGTTGTGGGCCTGGGCGTCGATGTTGGTGACGCGCAGGATGATGTGTCCGGGGGGTGCCATCAAGTGCGGGGGATCGAGCTTGAGCGCCCCCAGATCGATGTCGACATAGATCGGAGCCGGACCGACGGCGCCGGCACCGCCCTCGCCGCCCGAACCGACGCGTGCCCAGCACGAAGAACCCCAGCACGAGCGCGCCGAGTGCCAGCAGGATCGCCGTCCAGTTCATGAACGTTCGGTCGTCGGAGGACGACGCCTCACGCAGGAGCGGTCCGGGTACGGCGTCGGGGCCGATGTCATGAAGGGTGTCGACAGTCATCCCGCCAGTCTGCGAACGACCGTGTCACTCCCCTAGGGCCGTGTGACGACCGAGAATGTGACCAAAGTCCCAACCACGTCCAGCAGACGGGGATGCCTCAGTAGCTCGCCGTCCACCGCAGCATCGAACCGGGCCCCTCGCGACGGGGCAGCAGCTCACACGTTCCGTTGAAGGCGGCCGACCGCGCGATCAGGTTGTTGAGCCCATGACCGGGCCGAGCCCGGTCGAGGTCCGGCGGCGGGCCCACCCCGTTGTCCGTCACGGTCATCACGACCTCGCCGTCGACGATTTCGACGTCCACCGAAGCCTGCGACGCACGCGCGTGCCTGGCCACGTTGCCGAGCGCCTCGCGCATGGACGCCACCATCTCGATCCGCACCTCGTCCGAGAGCAGGGTGTCGACCGGTCCGATCAGTCGCAGCGCAGGCGTGAACCCCAGCACCCGGCTGGCCTGTGCCACCACATCGGCGAGATCCTGTCCGAGCGCCCCGCGTCGACCGGCCGGACCGAGCGTGAACACGATCGTGCGCACCTCGGAGATGATCCGGTCGATGTCGTCGACGACCGCTTCCAGGCGTGCCGATGGCTCGATGTCGAGGCTGGCCGCGATCGCCTGCGCCGACAGTCCCATCCCGTACAGGTGCTGCAACACCACGTCGTGCAGGTCGCGTCCGATCCGCTCGCGTTCGGCGACCAACGCGAGCTGTTCGTGGGCAGCGCCGAGACGGCGTTGGCTCTCGAGCCGGTCGCTGATGTCGCGCACGGCGGCGATCACGTACTGGGCGCCGAGGACGAACGGGCTGAGCGAGATCTCGACCGGGACGAAGGTCCCGTCGGCACGCTCGAGTTCCAACTCCAACCCAGCGCCCATCGGACGCTGCGACGGTTGCCGGGCGTACTTCGCGCGCAGCGCGGCATGGCGCTGACGCACCTCGGTCGGTACGAGTCGATCGACATTGCTCCCGACCAGGAGCTCGTCGCCCACCAGGTTCCGTACCGACTGGTTGGCATACACGATCACGCCCTGGGCGTCGACGATCAACACACCGTCGGGCGCCAACTCGACCGCCTGGACCAACAGTTCGGGATCGGCGGAGCGGGCGTGTTGCGCTGGATCGCGTTCGGCCATTGGCGACACGGTACCCGCCGGGCGATCAGCGTTTCGATTGCGATCGCCGATCGGTCGGGCCGGGACCAAGGTCCCTTGCGATCGGCCCGTCCGCATGGTCCACTGGCGCCCATGTCGACGCCGATCACCGCCTTTCTCATGGACGACCACGAGGTCGTCCGGCAAGGCGTGCGCGCGTTGCTGGAGTCCACCGGTGAGATCACAGTGATCGGTGAGGCGTCCACGGCAGCCGAGGCGATCTCGCGCATTCCGGCGCTGCGGCCCGACGTGGCCATCCTCGACGTCCGCGTGCCGGACGGCAACGGCATCGAAGTCTGTCGGGAAGTACGCAGCCGGGTCGGCACCAACTGCCTGATGTTGACGTCGTACTCCGACGACGAGGCACTGTTCGAGGCGATCATGGCGGGCGCCGCGGGCTACGTGTTGAAGCAGATCCGGGGTACCGAACTGCTGACCGCAGTCAAACGCGTCGCGGCAGGCGAGTCGCTGCTGGATCCGGCGATCACCGGTCGTGTGCTGGCACGTCTCAGGGCGGCGTCCGAGGAGGACGAGCGGCTGAGCAGGCTCAGCCCCCAAGAACGTCACATCCTGCGCCACATCGCCGACGGGTTGACCAACCGCCAGATCGCCAACGAGATGTTCCTGGCCGAGAAGACGATCAAGAACTATGTGTCGAATCTGTTGACCAAACTGGGGATGGAGCGCCGCACCGAAGCGGCCGTGTTCGCCACCAAACTCGAGATGCAGGGCCAGCACATCGAACCCTGACCGGTTCGGCGGGTAGCGTGCCAGGCCGATGGGACGGCCGGCCTACATCGTGTTGGAGGGTGCCGAGGGCTGCGGCAAGTCGACGCACGCCCGGCTGCTTGCCGAGGCGATCGATGCCGTGGTCACGCGCGAGACCGGCGGAACACCGATCGGTGAACGGCTGCGCTCGATCCTCCACGACAACGACGTCACCGACCTCGATCCACGCGCCGAGGCGCTGATCACCGCCGCCGACCGCGCCCAGCACATCGCCACGGTGGTGCGCCCGGCGCTCGACGCCGGCCGCCCGGTGGTGAGCGACCGCTCGGTGTACTCCACGCTCGCCTACCAGGGCTACGGCCGGGGTCTCGCACTCGAGGACCTGCGACGGATCAACGACTGGGCGGTCGACGGGTTGTGGCCGGATCTGGCGCTGCTGATGGAGGTGCCGGCCGAGATCACCGCGGAGCGCCTCAAGAAGCGTCAACTCGACCGGTTCGAGCAAGCGGGTGAGGACTTCCACGGGCGCGTGGCAGCCGGTTTCCGGGCGATGGCAGCGTCCGATCCGGACCGTTGGGTCGTGATCGACGCGACCCGTCCGAAGCCAGAGGTCGCGGCGGCCGTCCGTGCCGCCGTGCGGGATCGGCTGGGGGTGTGATGGCAAGCGTGTGGGATGCCGTCGTCGGGCAACCCGCTGCGGTGGCGCGCCTCGTTCGCGCCGCTGGGGCTCCCGTGCATGCGTACCTGTTCGTCGGGCCTGCAGGTTCCACCAAGAAGGAAGCGGCACGTGCGTTCGCGGCGCTCCTGATCGGTGGTGTCGACGACCCCGGCCGACGCGACGCCGACCTCGTGTTGCGTGGCGAGCACCCCGACGTTAAGGAGGTCTCGCGGACCGGCCCTGCGATCTCGGCCGAGCAGGCACGCGACATCGTGCGCTCTGCGTCGTTGGCGCCGGTCGAGGGTGATCGCAAGGTGATGATCCTCGACGAGTTCCACCTGCTGCGCCCCGAGGGCGCGGCGCTGTTGTTGAAGACGATCGAGGAGCCACCGGCCTCGACGACGTTCCTGATCCTGGCCGACTTCGTGCCGCATGACCTGATCACGATCTCGTCACGCTGTGGGCGGATCGATTTTCGTTCCGTCGACATCACCGAGATCGCCAGCAGGCTGCGGCTCGAAGGCGTTGCGCCCGACGCCGCCGATCAGGCCGCGGTGGCATCGGGCGGCAACGTCGAACGTGCCCGCCTGCTCGCCACCGACCCGGAGTTGGCCGCCAGGCGGACGGTGTTCGCCGGCATCGCCGACCGGATCGACGGCACCGGGGCGACCACCGTGGCGATCGTCGACGAACTGCTCGCCGTGATCGAGAAGGCTGCCGAACCCCTCGCTGCCCGCCACCGCGCCGAGATCGCCGACATGGACGAACGAATCGCCCACTACGGCGAACGCGGCAGCGGCAAGAAGACGCTCGACGAGCGCCACAAGCGCGAACTCCGGCGCCACCGGGTCGACGAACTGCTGGCCGGGCTCACCATGATCGCCGGGACGTACCGAGACGCCTTGGTCGCCGACCGGATCGACGGCGCTGCCGCCGGGCGTGCGGTTGCCGACATCCACCTGGCGATCGAGGCGTTCGAACGCAACCCGAACGAGACGCTGCTGCTGCAGGCCCTGCTCTGGAAGTTGCCGGCCCTGTCGCGGTGACGTCGTATCGACGTCGTCGACGCACTCCGTGCCGTCGCCGGAATCGACCGCTAGGATTCCGGCCCGCCGCCCAGTTAGCTCAGTCGGCAGAGCATTTCACTCGTAATGAAAAGGTCCAGGGTTCGATTCCCTGACTGGGCTCCAAGAGACATCGCCGTGATCCGACCTCGATCGAGGTTGGGGGCGCTCGGCTCGCTGATCTCAGTCGGTGATGGAATCGACAAGAGCGTCGAGGGCTCGTTGTGTGGCGCGCGTGTCGTAGTCGGCGAATCGTTCGGCGAACTCGACGCGGGCTGCGATCCGTGCTCGGTCGAGTTGTTCGGTGAGTTGACCGATCGCCGCCATCGTGTCGGGTGATGCTCCGCGGAGTTGGCGACCGATGACCCGCAGCATGTTGATGTGCACCTCGGCGTCCTGATGCTGACCGAGGTTGTCCTGCAGCGCTCGCAATCGCTTCACGTACCGCTTGCGGGGCCGATCCGGGAGCAGACTCCCGAAGCATTCCAGGAGGTAGCGGAGCTGCTTGGCATCCTTACGAAGATCGTGGATCTGTTCTGAGGGCGTATCGGGACCGATCAACCGACCGCTCTCGATCACGATCCGGTGACCGCGGGCGATGCGGGTGCCGACGATCCGGCCGAGCGGTCGACCGGCCCGCAAGGGCAGGTCGGCACGGACGGTCGGCTCGTCGAGCCACGCCCTCCAGTCGCCGACGAGGTCGAGAGCTCGTCTCGAACGAAGCGCCCGTTCGAGTTCCAGGTGAGCGTCGGAACAACGTCGTTGGAGGAGTGCCCGCACGGGTTCGAGCGAGGTGGCGACCTCGGCGCCGAGGGGGCCGGTGTAATGCTGCCACTCGAGCAGGTAGACGTCGAGGTCGCGCGGCGGTCCGGTGAGGCCGGCGAGCCATGCGAACCCCTCCCGAGTGGGTTCGACGACCGCTGGCGGCAGCACGTGCTTGGCCGCCGCGAGGACCGTACGTGTGCGTCGCACCGCGATCCGCAGATCGTGCAGGAACTCAGGATCCGTCTGGTCGATCGTGCCCTCCCAGTTGGCGCCGATCGTCGCCGCCAGGTTGGCGGACACGAGACGGAACCCGTCGATCGCCGCCATCCCGGGATCGAGCGGGACGGTTGCGGCGGCCGTAAAGCCGGCCAGGTCGATGCCGGCCGCCGCTGCGCATCGCGCCAGCGTGGCGGCGTGCGACTCGACGGCTCGCACGCCGCTCAGGGTGCGCATCAGGCGGCGGGTCTGCTTGGTGCCGGCCGCGTCTCCTCGGATCTCGATCGTCGTCTCCGGGCAGTCGACGTCCGGCCGGTCGATGACGTGAAGCCCGCGGTGGAGCTCAGCGCTGGCGACGACCTTCCCGGCCGAGCCTCGCCAGACGCCGCTCGTGCGCGTCACGCCGACCTGGAGTTGCGGGATCAAGGCCCGACCGCCGGTGAGGTCGGCGAGTGCGGACCGGAACGCTCCTGGCGGCAGGTCGGTCGCGGCTCGCGGCAACGCGTCGACCGCGAGGTGGACCGGCGCCGCGTCCTTGCCCGTCAGCTCGAGCTGGCGAGACCCGGACTCGTGCACCTGGAGCCGCAGGCCGGCTCGGTGCAATCGTGCGTCGAAGGTGTCGATCAGCGTGGTCGTCACCACCTGCGACGGATCGAACACGAACCCGAGACCGGTCAGCAACTCCAGCACGGTGGTCACGTTTCCCCGGAGCTCGAAGGTCTCCACACGCATCACTGCGAACGTATCGGGGAATGCCCCAGACCGATCGGCCGCGATCGATGTGCGAGCCTCGTCGGCGGAGGTTCAGTCGATCAGGACGAACGCCGCCGGCCGGTGACGGGCGATCGACGCGGCGATCGCGACGTCCCGTGGCGGCATCGGTTCGGGGACCATCGCGACGACCATGCCGGGGACCATGTCGGAACCCGGAACGGGATGGGAAAAGAAGAAGCCCTGGGCCTCGTCGCACCCGAGTTCGATCAGACGCGCAGCGGCTGCGGCGGTCTCGACCCCCTCGGCCACGACCCGCAGATCGAGGTTGCGGGCCAGGTCGATCACGGAACGCACGATCGCGTCGGCACCACACTCGGTGCCGAGGTCGGCGACGAAACTCTTGTCGATCTTGACCTCGTCCACATCGAGTCGCTGCAGGTACGCCAGCGACGAGTAGCCGGTACCGAAGTCGTCGATCGACAGTCGAACGCCGAGCTTGGCCAACGACCCCAGCACGGCACCGGTGCGCGCCACATCGGACATCACATGGGTCTCGGTGATCTCCAGCGTGATCCGATCCGGCTCGACCGAGGAAGCCTGCAGCAGATCGGCCAGTTCGGAGACCAGCTCGTTGTCGAGCAGGTTGCGCATCGACACGTTGACCGCAACGCCCCAGTCCAGCCCCTGTGCGGCCCAGCGCTCGCACTGCTCCAGTGCGGTCGCCAGAATCCAGCGCGTGATTCCCACGATCGCCCCGGTGCGGTCGGCGAGCGGGATGAACTCGTCGGGCGGTACGAGACCGAACACCGGATGGGTCCAGCGGCACAGACATTCGGCCCCGACCACGCGGTGATCGGTGAGCGACACCTTGGGTTGGTAGACGGCATGGAGCTCGCCGCGCTCGACGGCGGTGCGGATGTCGTGGGCGATCGCCAGGCGCCGCGGCGAGTTCTCGTCGCGCTCGGAGTCGTAGCGACACACCCCGCCCCCGCGACCGGCCTTGGCGCTGTACATCGCCACATCGGCGCTGCGGATCAATGACTCGGGATCGCTGCCGTCCGTCGGTGCCACGGCGATGCCGAAGCTGGAACCCATGTTGACCGACAAGTGGTCGACCGCCATCGGCGACGCGAGCGAGTCGCGCAGACGCCGGCACATTCCGACGAACTCGTCGATCGACATGTTCTCCGGCGCCAGCAGGGCGAACTCGTCGCCGCCGAGCCGAGCGACCAGGGTGCCGTCGTGGGTGCTGGCGCGAAGCCGATTGCCGACTTCGACGAGCACGGCGTCGCCGCTCTGGTGGCCGAGGGTGTCGTTGACGTCCTTGAAGCCGTCGAGATCCATCAGTGCGATGCCGGTCCCGCTGGCGCCGGCACGAGCCAGACGCCGTTCGAGGCGTTCGCTGAAGAGCACGCGGTTGGGCAAGCCGGTGAGCGGGTCGTGGTGCGCCTCGAACTCTCGTTGGCGGGCCTGCTCGTGCAACCGGGCGATCAACCGTCCGTTCTGCAACGCCACGCCTGCGTGACTCGCCAGGGTGGCGAACATGCGTGCGTCCTGGAGCGAGAAGGTGGAGATGTCGCCGAGTCGATCGAGCACGGTCACGAAGCCGATCAGGGTCTCGCCGTCGCGCACCGGGGAGATCAGCGCATCGCCGGCGCCGAGCGATTCGAGCGCGGCCGACATCGCCGGGTCGGTCGTCCCGCGTTGGATCAACGCTGCCTCGCGTTCGGTGCCGATCGTGTCCAGCACGTCGGCGAGCGCCGGCGGCAGTGTCGTCGTCACCGAGGTCGTCCCTTCGTCGGAGGCGATGTGTCGGCGATAGAGGCCGTCGTTGGTTGCCAGCCAGAACTCCGCCCGCTCGGTCCTCAAGGTGTCCTTGGCTTGGCCGAGCATGGCGTCCAGCACCTGCACGGGTTCGCGCGCCCCGCTGACGAGGTGGGTGAACTCGTACAACAGGTTGAGGCTGTCATAGCGCTGCTTGAGCGCGTGGTTCGAGCGATACATCCGCACCATGAACACGGCGATCAGCGCCAACAGCGGCAGCGCCAGCGGCTGGGCTTGAGCGAGCGCCACCACGACGAACGCCAGGCTGGTGTTGGCGGGCGTCGTGACCAGGCCGATCTTCATGATCGAACGCAGCGTGATCGGTCCGCCGTGCCATCGGATGACCGTGGCGATCGCGACATAGCCGACCATCTCGGCGCACACGATCGCCAGCAGTGCGATCAGCCAATCGACCGGGTTGTGGACCGACAGCACCGAGCGGAAGGCGGTGATCACCGCGATCAGCACCACCGATTCGGCGAGGATCACCGAGAGATTGAGCACCAACTTGCGGATCGGTTGACGTTCCCGCACGGTCAGGAACAGCGCCTCACCGATCAGGCGAGCGGCGAGGAACGACAGCGGGCCGGCGAAGAAGGCGCCGATGATCAACACGATCTCGTTGAACGTGAACGTGTAGGTCTCACGGCGGAACTCGACGTCGAACGCCATGAAACCGCACGCGAACGTGATCGATGCCATCGCCCAGATCGGCAACGACCAGGCGCGCATCGCAGCAGCATTCAGATCGAGCAGCGACCAGGCGATGATCGATGCAAGCGTGAGCACGGCAGCCAGCAGATAGGTGCGTCCAGCTGCGTCGGCCACCGGACGCGGCACGGCGACCGGGCGCGCAACGCTACGACGCTCACCGGTGGGCGCTTCGGGTGGAGGTGGCTGCATCAGTCGGTGCTCGACGTCGCTCAAATCCCGGAGTGGTCCTGATGGCGGCCCGCCGCCGCCACCAGAACCACCCGAGGTGTGGTCGAACGATCGCTGGTCAGGACCAGCGGGCGCCCTTGCATGGCCGGCTCACCAGCGGATCCCGGCGCGCATCGACATCGTCGACACGTCGTCGATGGTGCCGGTGGTCGACGTGGTCGAAGTGACGAAGCCGGTCCGGCTTCCGCTCGCCTCGGCACCGCCGGTGGTGATGCCGAGCGACACGATGGTGCCGATCAGGACGGCGCACGCCGCGAGACGGCGACTCCGCCGTGGGGTAGAGCCGGTCGAGGGATGTTCGTGTTGTGTCATGTTCTCCGCCTTGTCCTTCTTCAGGACGTCATGTATGTGTGGACACAGTCATCCAAGCACAATTCGACGCAAAGCCAAGGCAAGACAATGTCACGATATGCGAGTTATTCACCACTCTTGGTGTTCAACTCGTCCGGCCGCAGCCACCGCGCCCGTTCGGCTGGCGTTGCCCACGACGCTGCCGTCCGTCAGTTCCCGGGCGGATCGACTCGAACTGCCGGGTCCCGCCCCGACACCGATGCCACGCCGCGCAGGGTGGGGAATCGCCCGCTGATCTCGAGGGTGACGCCGGTGCGCCCGTCGGTGCCACGTTGCGACGAGACGTACAAGCGCGACCCGTCGGGGCTGAAAGCCGGACCGGTGACCTCCGATTGGTCGTGGCCGACGAACTGCAGGAACGGGACCAGGGCACCGGTTCCGGCCCCGGCGCCCACGTCGACACGGACCAGTTGCAGATCCCCGCCGTCCTCGGCGACGTACAGATCCCTGGTCGCGGGATGCATGATGATCTGGTCCACGCCCGACAACACACCCGACGCCGATCCATCGGGCAGCCGCCCGTCGTAGAAGACCGACGCGACGTCGGTGCGCAGATCGAACTGCCAGATTCGGTCGTCACCCTTGGTGGTGAGCAAAAGCGCCGACCCGTCGACGATCACCCCTTCACCACCGTTGAACGCCGTGGTCGACGGTGAGCGCTCGGGCCGGTCGGACGAAACAGCGATCCAGGCGACGCGACCATCGACCACCGACGCTGCGCTCAGCTGGCCTGCGGTCAGGTCACCCGGACGAGACGGTACGAACCGGTACAGCCGGCCGTCGGGGCGATCCTCGCTCAGATACACGATCCCGGTACGCGGGTCGACCGCTGCCGACTCGTGCCACGACACGCCGAGCGCCGGACGCGCCACGCCGCTCTCGGCCCGGCTCGGGTCACATTCGTACATCCGACCGCCGTCGCGCTCCTCCCCCGACAGCCAGGTGCCCCACGGCGTGGCGCCGCCACCGCAGTTGCGGGTCGTGCCCGACAACAGCCGGTCCGCCCCGACGATCGACCCAGCGGCGTCGAAGTGGACCGCGACCACGCCCCCGCCGCCACCGTCCGCCTCGCTGTTGCACACGTACGACCAGCCGCCACCTGGTTTGGCGAAGCACGCCCCGGCATCGGGAGCCAGCGGCCAGATCAAGCCCGTCCCGGCGACCGGGAGGCCCGACCGCCCGATCTCGCGTGCCGCGAAGCCTGGCGGGAGCCGCAGCCCGTGCCGATCCGGCGCTCCCAGCTCGTCGCCGGCGGAGACGTCGAATCCGATGCCCGTCCAGCGGCTCGACAGGACCGCCACCAACCCGGCACCGATCCCTCCTCGCAACAGCGTCCGCCGACTCACGACCACCCTCCAAGACTACGACCACGTCGACCGGTGCAGACTGCTGTCGGCACTGCCGTCGACGGACGCAATCGGTGGTGCGGTACCGTTGCCGGATGGCGATCGATCGTGATGCGCGGGTGTATGTGGCAGGTCACCGTGGTCTGGTGGGAGCGGCGTTGGTGCGACGGCTGCGCGCCGAAGGGTTCGCCAACATCCTCACGGCCACGCGCGACCAGGTCGACCTGCGCGACCAATCCGAGGTGTCGCACTGGTTCAAGGCCAATCGTCCCGACTACGTGTTCCTCGTGGCCGGCACGGTCGGTGGCATCCTCGCCAACAGCACGCGCCCGGCCGAGTTCATCTACGACAACCTGATGATCCACGGCACGGTCGTCCACTCGGCCCACGAGACCGACGTCACCAAGTTGCTCTATCTCGGCTCGTCGTGCATCTACCCCCGCGACGCCCACCAGCCGATCAGCGAGGACGAGTTGCTGACCGGGCCGTTGGAGCCGACCAACGAGTGGTATGCGATCGCCAAGATCGCCGGGATCAAGCTGTGCCAGGCCTATCGCCGCCAATACGGGCGCGACTTCATCTCGGCGATGCCGACCAACCTGTACGGGCCGGGCGACAACTTCGACCTGACCGGCGGTCATGTGATCCCGATGCTGATGCGCAAGTTTCACGATGCCAAGGTCGCCGCCGTCGACGGCGGCGCGGCCAACCAGGTCAGCGTGTGGGGAACGGGCTCCCCGATGCGCGAGTTCCTCCACGTCGACGACGTCGCCTCGGCGTGCCTGTACCTCATGGAGCACTACAGCGACGACAGCCACATCAACGTCGGCACCGGCGTCGACTGTTCGATCCGCGAGCTCGCCGAGACGTTGCGCGAAGTCGTCAACCCCGGTGCCGAACTGGTGTGGGACACCACCAAGCCCGATGGCACGCCGCGCAAGCTGCTGGATGTGTCGCGGCTGCGCGCCCTCGGATGGGCGCCCAGCACCGAGCTCCGCACCGGCCTGGAGTCGACCTACGAATGGTTCCTCGCCAACGAGTCGTCGCTGCGGGGTACCGACGCCTTCGACCTCGCCCGCTAACGTCGCCGCGATGGCCGAGCAGAGCACCTTCGCCGAGCAGGCGATGGAGTACGCCCCGCAGCTGTACTCGGCGGCGATGCGGATGACGCGCAACCAGGCCGACGCCGAGGATCTCGTGCAGGAGGCGTACCTGCGCGGGTTCCGCAGCTTCCACACGTTCCAGGAGGGCACCAACCTGCGGGCCTGGCTGTTCCGGATCCTCACCAACGCCTACATCAACAAGTACCGCGCCAAGCAACGTCGCCCGATCGAGAGCGATCTCGCCGACGTCGAGGACCTGTACCTGTACCGCAGGATCGGCTCGCTCGAGGCGGCCGCCGCCAGCATGTCGGCAGAGGACCAGTTCATGGATCTGTTCACCGACGAGACCGTCAAGCACGCGCTCGAGGACCTGCCCGACAACTTCCGATTGCCGGTGATCCTTGCCGATGTGGAGGGGTTCCACTACAAGGAGATCGCCGAGATGCTCGACATCCCGATCGGCACCGTGATGTCGCGGCTGCACCGTGGAAGAAAAGCGATGCAACGAGCGTTGTACGACTACGCCACGGCCAACGGCCTGGCAGTACCCGAACCCGCCGACCCGGCCACCGCCGGGGATTGATCACACAGGACGACGACGGATCGACGATGGCCGACTGCAAACAGACCCTCAGAGAACTCGACGCGTTCCTCGACGACGAGTTGTCCGACGAGACACGCGGCCACATCCATGCCCACTTGAACGGGTGCATGGACTGCCTCCAGGCATTCGACTTCCATGCCGAGTTGAAGGCCGCCGTACGCCGCAAGTGCAGCAACGACCAGATGCCTGCAGGATTGCTCTCGAAGATCGAGCTGTGTTTCAACGCGGACTTCGACGGAGACGGCCAGATCGGCTGACACCGCCGTGCGGTCGCCGCGCACCGGCGTTCAGTCGGCGAGGAGCGATTGCAGCGCCCGACGAGTGGCCGCCGCGTACCCGCCGCCGAACTTGACGGCGTGCACGATCAGCGGTGCCAACTGGTGAAGCGCAATCCGCTGGCGCCACCCGTCGGCGAGCGCGAAGACGTCGTGGTACGCCGCGTAGCAATCGTCGCCGTAGCCACCGAAGAGCCGCATCATGGCGAGATCGAACTCTCGGTGGCCGCCGTGCGCGGCGGGGTCGGTCAGCCACGAGTGGCCATCTCGATCGACGAGACGGTTCCCTGCCCACAGGTCGCCGTGGAGTCGGGCCGGCGGTTCGGGCGGCCCTCCCAACCGGTCGAGCCCACGGGTCACCTCGGCCAGCATGAGCAGCGTGCGGTCGTCGAGGGCTCGCTCGTCGTGGGCGAGGCGCGCCAACGGTTCGAGCCGGCGCGTGGCGTAGAACTCGACCCACGTGTCACACGGATCGTTCGGGAGCGCCCGGCTCCCCGTCGTCCGTCGATCCTCACGGCCGAACGACAGCGCTCCGGTCGTGTGCAGCGCTGCCAACGATCGACCCAGGTCGGCCTCGGTGTGGGCGGTCGGGCGTCCCTCGTCGATCCATTCGAGGACCAGCATGGGTGGCCGCCCGTCATCGCCATCCGACACGGCCAGCACCTCGGGGACCGAAACCTGGGCAGCCGAACGCAGCCACGACAGCCCGCTCGCCTCGGTCGTGAAGAACCCGATCGGAGGATCGCGATGGGTCTTGGCGAACACGCGGCGATGGTCGACCAGGTCGATCCCGTACGCCTCGGCGAAGTCGCCTCCGCCCAGCCGAACGGCATCGACCACAGCGTCTCCCAAGGCGGCGCCCACGGCATCGGCGAACGTGACGGCCATCCGCGGATTGTGCCACCGACGCCGGCAGCTCGGCAGCGGTCTCCGGAGCCACCCGCTGGCGACCGAACCGGGGACCCAATACGGTGGGCGCATGCGCATCTGTGTGATCGGGGCCGGGTCACTCGGTTCGGCGATCGGCGGAACGCTCGCCGCTGACGGTCACGACGTGGTGCTGGTGACCCGCAACACCGCCCACGTGGCGGCGATCAACGCCCACGGACTGATCCTCGACGACGGACGGCAGCGCCGGGTGGTGCGGCCGCTGGCCACCGACCGGTACGAGCATCTCGCACCGGTCGATCTGGCGATCGTGCTGGTCAAGTCGTTCGACACCAGCGGCGCCGTTCGAGCGGGGCGGCCAGTGATCGGGCCGAGCACCACGGTCCTGACCCTGCAGAACGGTGTCGGATGCGAGCAGTTGATCGCCGACGAGATCGGGCCCGAGCAGGTCGTGGCCGGCCGCACGTTCGCGGGCGGGCGGATCGTGGCACCCGGCGTGGTCGAGTACGGCATCGAGCGGCGGCTGACGACGATCGGTGAACTCGACGGCACCGAGACGCCGCGCCTGGCCCGGATCGCTGCGGCATTCGATCATGCCGGCCTCGAGACGACGGTGAGCACCGACATCGTGGCGATGATGTGGGAGAAGTTGTTCGTGAACGTCGCCACCGGCGCGTGGAGCGCACTGACCCGCCTGCCCTACGGCGAACTCTCGATCGATCCGGACGTGGCGACGATGGCGATCGCCTCCGTCGGCGAGGCGATCACGGTCGCTCGTGCGTGCGGAATCGCGATCACCACCACCGACCCCGCTCAGCCATGGCGTCGGGCGTGGGAAGGGTTGCCGTACGGATTCCAGGCGTCGATGTTGCAGAGCATTCTGAAAGGTTCCGCCACCGAGGTCGAGGTGATTCACGGAGCGGTGTGCCGCGCCGGACGCCAGGCGGGCGTGGCAACACCGATCAACGACACGCTGCGAGCTGCCGTGATCGGCCTGGAACACTCGCTGCGGATCGGATGAACCCCGGCCGATCCATGCCGCACGCAGCGCCGTCGAGCGATACGCTGGACGCATGATCGCGGCATACATCTGGCACTGGTGGCTCGGCCTCGCGATGGCGCTCACCGGGGGTGCCGCCGTCCTGAGCCTGGTGGTCGGCTACCTCAAGCAGGTGTCGTCGCAGCGCTACCCGGGCGGCCGTCGCGGCCGCGAACAGGAACTCTGACGCCGCCGGCGCCGATCCTCCCGATCGAACGGCGCCCGACATGACCACACCCACGCCGGTCCGAGCCGATCGGTTGCTCGACCTGCTGGTGCAACGTTGCATGTTCGGCGTCGTCGACGAGCCGATCGCGATCGCCTACTCGGGCGGGCCGGACTCGACCGCCCTGCTGGCATTGGCCCGCCATGCCGGATTCGACGTCGTGGCCCATCATGTCGACCACATGATCCGGGACGAGTCGGGCACCGAGGCCGAACACGCCGGCCTGATCGCGCACCGCTTGGGCGCCCGCTTCGAGTTGCATCGGGTCGAGGTCACTCCGGGCCCGAACCTCGAAGCTCGCGCCCGAACAGCCCGCCTGGCCGTGCTGCCGGACGGGGCGATGACCGGCCACACGCTGGAAGATCAGGCCGAGACCGTGCTGATTCGCCTGCTGCGAGGAAGCGGCGGCGACGGGTTGGCGGCGATCGAGCCCGGGCGGCGACACCCGATCCTCGGTCTGCGACGCGCCGACACCGAGGCCGTGTGCGAGGCGCTCGGCATCGAACCGGTCCGCGACCGGTCGAACGAGTCACCCCACATGTGGCGAAATCGGGTTCGCAACGAACTGCTGCCGCTGGCCGCCGACATCGCCGACCGCGACGTCGTGCCGCTGCTGGCGCGGACCGCCGAGCTGCTGCGGGCGGACAACGAGGTGCTCGATCGGCTGGCGTCGACGATCGACCCCACCGACGCGGCGGCGGTGACGGCCGCCGAACCCGTGTTGTCGGCACGCGCCCTGCGGTCGTGGCTGGCGGTCGACGGGTACCCGCCCGACGCCGCCGCCCTCGCACGCGTGATGGCGGTCGCCGGCGGCGACGCGATCGCCTGTGAACTGTCCGGGGGGCGGCGCGTGCGCCGTTCGGGGCAACGGTTGTTCGTCGAACCGACCTGAAGCTGGGCTCCACCTCAGCCTTTGGCTGCCAGAGCCACTAGGATCAACCCCCGCAATGCCGCCACCTACCTCCAACCGACGGACCGATCGCTGATGCCCCCAAAACTGCGTGGCAAGTGGGCGCTGGGCATCACGCCTCGCAACTTCACTTGGATCCTCAAGGACAAGCTGGCGATCTGTGAGCGTCCCGGCGGCTACGGCGACAGCCATCGGCGTGTGCGCCGTCAGGAGGAGATCATCTGGATCCGTGAAAACGGGTTCAGCTTCGTGATCTCGATCATCCAGGCGCCCCACAACCTGCACAACTACGAAGAGCTCAACCAGCCGTACCGCCATCGCCCGTTCCGGGCCGACGACCGCGACGCCTGGTTGCGTGCCTTCTACCACGAGATCGACGAGCTGATGCGGGCCGGTCACAAGCTGATCGTGCACGGCGAGGAACTCGGGGATCGTCTGGTTGGCATCATGGGCGGCTACATCCGTTGGGCGGGCCTCGTCGAGGACTCGACCAAGGCGATCGCCCTCACCGAGCGCCTCACCGGCCGCCAACTCGATCCGTTCGCACGCGACGTGATCATGTCGGCCGTCGACCTGCGCAGCTGACGACCCGCAACGGCGCCGCCGAGTTCGGCGTCAGCCCTGCTTCGGGTAGACCGTGCAGAGCGTGGGGACCGCCAGCAACGGCACCGGGTCGACCGGCACGTTGTGTGGCTCGGGGCCGGGGCGCACCTCGAAGTGCAGGTGCCAGCCTCCGGGTGAGGCATTGCCGGTGTCACCGACGTACCCGATCACGTCGCCCGCCTTGACCTGGTCGCCCTCCGCAAGGCCGTCGGCGAATCCCGACAGGTGGTAGTAGCGGTACTTCACGTCGGTGGTGCTCCAGAGACCCCATCCGTATCCTGCGGCGGAACCGAGGTCGGTGAACTTGCGATACAGCACGCCGTCGGCGACGGCATACACCTTCTGGCCGAGATTGGCCCCGATGTCGACGCCTTGGTGCCCGGTCGACCCGAACGACTTGCTGTAGCCGCCGAAGTTGTTGAACACCTCGCAACGTGGGGACGCCTCGATCGGGAACAGCAGGCCGTCGCCGGTGACGACCACCCTGGACGCCGTGGCGCCGACCTCGGCGGCCTGATCGACACCGGTGATCCCGGCCGCCACGACGGTGGCCACGCCGACGGTGGAGCCGAGCGCGATCGCGACCGCAGCCCAGCGCCGGACGCCGGTCCGTGCCAACACCGCTGCACCCGCCCACCGGCGGACGAGCAGCGATCGGGCGGCGGGGTGGTCGCTGGGGGTAGCGTGACGAATCATGGCTGGTGTACGCGTGCTCGTGAGCGGCATGGGCGGGGAACTCGGATCGCGGGTGGCCAGTCTGCTCGAAGACGAACCCTGGGTGGGATCGCTCGAGGGGATCGACGTCGACCCGCCCCGACGCAGGCTGCGTCGAGCGGTGTTCCATCGTATCGTCGCCGGCCAACACGCCCGCATCGTGCACGAGGTCACACGATTCAACCCGCACATGCTGATCCACGTGGCGGTCTGGGAACCGCACGCCCGCGCCAACCCCGACGTGGCCGCAAGGCTGACCGATGATGCCGCCACGTCCGTGCTGGGGGCGGCTGCCGAGTGCCGCGCCCTGGAGTCGATCGTGGTGCGCAGCGGGATCGAGATCTACGGTCGTCGCACAGGTTCGGTCACCCGCCCGAACGAGCAGGCGCCGATCGATCCCACCAGCCACTACGGGCAGATGCTGGCCGAGATCGAGACCACCGCCGGCGCGATCGGGAGGCGGATCGGTGTGGCGGTCGGCACGTTGCGTTTGGCCACGGTGCTCGGGCCCCACGTGCCGAGCCCGCTCGGCCGGCTGCTGCGGATGCCGGCCGTTCCGTTCAGCGTGCTCGCCGACCCGCCGTTCGCCGTGATCCACCAGCACGATGCTGCCGAGGCGATCGTCAGGTCCGCCCGAGCCCGGTTGGATCAACCGCTCAACATCGTCGCCCCGGGAGCGATCACCGCCTGGCAGGCGATCCGTCGCGGACGTCGCATCCCCGTGCCGATGGTCGGACCGGATTGGGCAATCGCCCGGCGGATCACGTACTTCGCCGGCGCGCCGCTCCCCGATCACGTGCTCGAGATGCTGCATCGTGGACGGCTGGCCGACAACACGCTGGCCGATGAACTGATCGGGTTCCGTCCGACCACGACGACCAGCGACGTGATCGACCAGCTCTATCGCTGGCCGGCCGTCGTCCATACGATCGGGCGGGCCGCCTGATGCACCGCGTCCAGCAGATCGCCAATGTCGTCACCCTGCCGGCTCGCACCGTCCGCTCCACTGCTGCGACCGCCGTCAGGACGGTGAACGAATGGTCGAAGTACGAGGTCGACGACTGGGGCCGCGACCCCGATCTCGTCGCCCGCGTCTTCAACGTCAGCCGGTTGCGGTGGCACATCGCGGTGGGCGGCACTCAGCACGTGCCCGTGAGGGCCGGCGCACTGATCGTCGTGAACGCCCGCCAGTGGGCGTTGGCGCCGGTGTTCGCAGCCCTGGCGCTCAGCGATGCACTCGGGCGGCCCGTCCGTTTCGTCGGACGTCCCGACATCGCCCCGGTCGGCCCGGCCATGCAGCGGTTGGGTGGCATGCTCCCGCTCGCCGCCGAGCTCGAGGGAGCGCTCAAGTCCGGCGAGCTGATCGTGCTCGGCGCCGGGCACACGAGCACCAACGCCGGCACGGGCGCCATCGATCACCGACTCGTCGGGGCTGCGGTGGCGGCAGGTGTGAAGGTGATTCCAGGCGTCACGATCTCGAGTTCGACCGCACGCGCTGCTCGCGTCGAACTCGGCGCAGCGGTTCGGCCCACTCGAATCCGCCGCGGGCCGCTGGCCGAGTTGGAGTTGGCGGATCGAGCCGAGTTGCGAATCGGCGCCATGCTCGACGAGTACGGCGGCGCCCTGTCCGGCACTCCCCTCGACTGGTTCCCCTTCGACCGCGCCCTGCTCGATCCGCTTCCCGGGCTCACGATGCGGTTCGGTGGCGCTCCGGCTGCGCTCGGCGTCGCCGCCGAGCGCACCGCCGTGGCCGCACTCGCCACGGTCGGGCGCGTGTTCGGATCGGCGCGCTGATGCCGTACATCCGGGCTTCGGACGGCGTCCGGCTGCACTACAGCGCCACCGGGCCGTCCAATGGGCCGCCCGTGCTGCTGATCCAAGGTCTGGGCGCCGACAAGCACTTCTGGAACCTGCAGCGCTTCGCCCTCGCCCCGCGCTATCGAACGATCGCGATCGACAATCGCGGTGCGGGCCGCAGCGACAAACCGCACGGCGTCTACACGTTGGAGCAGATGGCCGACGACGCGGTCGCCGCCCTCGACCATGCCGGCATCGACAGCGCACACGTCGTGGGTGCCTCGATGGGGGGCGCGATCTCACAACTGCTGGCGCTGCGTCACCCTGACCGCGTCCGATCGCTCACGCTGGCGTGCACGGCATGCCGGCACCACCCGTGGCGGCGCGAACTGCTCGCTGAATGGGCCGAGGTCGCCCAGCATCGCGGGATGGGCGCGATGACCCACGAGGCGGCGCGCTGGACGATCGGCCCCCGGTCGTTCCGGCGCATCAGCCCGCTCGTCGGCTGGCTCGGGCCGCTGGCGGCGGCCCGCCCACCGCACGCCTTCGTCGCCCAGGTCGCGGCGATCCTGGCGGTCAGCGACGACGTCGCCGACCGGCTGGGTGAACTCACCGTGCCGACGATGGTGATGGTCGGTAACCAGGACATCCTGACGCCACGTGGCGACTCCGAAGAGCTCGCCGAACGCATCCCGGGCGCCGAGCTGGTGGTCATCAGCGGTGCCGCTCACGGGTTCATGGTCGAGCACGGCACGACGTTCAACCGGATCCTGCTCGACTTCCTCAAACGCGCCGAGCACAGCCACCGCGAACGCTCGACCGCACTCGACGACCGCCGACCACACAGGCCGGACGACCCGCCCGGCGGGCCTGACCCGACGCGACCGACGCACCCGTCGGGCCATCAGGGCTGGGTCGTGGCAGGCGGTGGCGCGTACGGCACCACCTGACGACAGACCACCGCGATCAGACGTCGATCGGTGAGGTCGTAGATCGTGGTGAACTCCTCGCCGAACAGTTGCTTGAACTGGCGGTAGGACTCGAACCGCTCGGCGTTCTCGCCCACCCCGCAGCGCCGGTCGAAGGCCGGTGCATGCGGCAGTTGCCAGCCGTTGACGAGCGTGGCCGTGCCGCCGTCGAGGGTATCGACGGCAGGCATCGGCACGCTGGTCGGGTCGTCCCCCATCGGCACCAGCGCGAACCACACGACGCCCTCGCCGAGCAGGTCGGCCACGACCGCGCATGCGCCCGGTTCGGCGAGTCGCCGGCAGTCGTCCTCCCCGGGCGTTCCGGCTCGCACCACGACCTGGCGCGATGCGTCGATCGTGAACACCGCGTCCCCGGTGGCGTTGCCATCGGCGTCGAAGCCGACTGCGGCCACGCTGGACGACTCGATGCGATCCACGAAGTCGATCGAGTGGAGCGGCGGTCCGGCGCCCGCCGCGTCGTCCTCGATCACCTGCTTGGCGGCGAACACCGTGCTCAGCAGGAACAGCAGCCCGGCCACGGCGCCGACGGCGGCGAAGAACCGGACGCTGAAGATCTGCCGCACGCCGGTCAGTTCGTCGTGACGATGCGGGTGGCTGCTCGGTGGGCGGCCTCGGCGATCCGGTCGAGCACCTCGTCGCTGTGGGCCACCCCGACGAACAACGCCTCGTACGCACCGGGGGCCATCGCCACACCTTCGTCCAGCATGGCGTGGAAGAACCGGGCGTAGGCCTGCTCGTCGGTGCGTTTGGCACCGGCGAAGTCGTGCGGCAGCTCGCCGTCACCGCAATACATCCCGATCAGCGTGCCGACCACCGGGAACTGCGCCGCGAATCCGGCCGCAGCGCACGCATCGCGCAGCATCGACGCCAGGTGCCGTGCACGCGCCATCAGTTCGATGTACACGTCGCCATCGAGGTGGTCCAGCGCCGCCAGTCCCGCCGCCGTGGCGATCGGGTTGCCGGCCAGCGTGCCGGCGTGGAACACGGTGCCGAGCGGGGTGAGCGTTTCCATGATCTCGCGCCGTCCACCCACGGCGCCGATCGGCAGGCCACCACCGATCACCTTGCCGAACGTGGTCAGGTCCGGCCACACGTCGTACTTGGCCTGCGCGCCGCCGGCGCCGACTCGGAACCCGGTGATCACCTCGTCGAAGATCAGGACGGCACCGACGCGGTCGCACTCGGCTCGCAGCCCTGCCAGGAAGCCGGCGACCGGTGCGACGAGACCCATGTTGGCGGCGATCGGTTCGACGATCACTGCCGCCACCGAGTCGTCGAGTGTGGGCACCACGTTGTACGGCACGACCATCGTCTCGGCCACCGCTCCGGCCGGGACGCCTGCAGTACCGGGCAGGCCGAGCGTGGCGACGCCACTCCCACCAGCAGCGAGCAGGGCGTCGGTCGCCCCGTGGAAGTTGCCGTGGAAGATCACGACACGGTCACGACCCGTGTATCCGCGTGCCAGCCGGACCGCCGTGCTCGTGGCTTCGGTGCCCGAGTTCATGAAGCGCACCTGTTCGCAGGACCCGACCCGCTCGACGATCGCCTCGGCGAGCTTCATCTCCCGCGGTGTGGGCGCTCCGTAGGAGGTCCCGCCGGTCGCCGCCTGCGAGACCGCGGCGGTGATCGCCGGGTGGGCATGGCCGAGGATCACGGCGCCGTAGCTCTGGACGAGATCGATGTACCGCGTGCCCTCCACGTCCCACAGATGGGCCCCCTCGGCGTGCGAGACGACGTACGGCCGACCACCGACCGACTTGAAGGCCCGGATCGACGAGTTCACCCCGCCCGGGATCACAGCGCACGAGCGCTCGAACACGACGTCGTTCGATGCCAGCCCTGCCCCGCGGCACAGGACCGGTTCACAGCCCAGGGCGACGCAGTGCTCGGGGTGGCAGAACGGGATCATGAGCGACCTTTCGATGCGGCGGAGCGTTCGGCGAACCATCGCGTGAAGTAGGTGAGGATCAGGTCGGCGCCGGCGCGCTTGATCGCCGTGAGATGTTCGAGGGCGACCACGTCGTGGTCGATCCAACCGTTGGCAGCGGCGGCCTTCACCATCGAGTATTCACCGCTCACGTGATACGCGGCGAGCGGCACGTCGACGCGGCGTCGCACCTCGGCGATGATGTCGAGGTACGCCAGGGCGGGCTTGACCATGACCATGTCGGCACCCTGCTCGAGGTCGGCCGCCACTTCGACGAATGCCTCGCGGGCGTTGCGCCAGTCCTGTTGATATCCCTTGCGGTCGCCACCCCCGGCGATCGTGACGTCGACGGCGTCACGGAACGGGCCGTACAGCCCGCTGGCGTACTTGGCGGAGTAGCCGAGGATCGCCGTGTGTTCGAAACCGTGCCCGTCGAGGGCGTGGCGGATCGCCGCCACCTGGCCGTCCATCATTCCGCTCGGTGCCACCACGTGGGCACCGGCCGTGGCTTGGGCAACGGCAGCCTTGGCGTAGATCTCGAGCGTCGAGTCGTTGTCGACGTGACCCTCGGCGTCGACGATCCCACAGTGACCGTGGTCGGTGTACTCGTCGACACAGAGGTCGGCCATCAGCACCACGTCGTCACCGAGTTCGGCCTTCAGGTCGGCCAGTGCCAACTGCACGATGCCGTTCGGATCGAAGGCGCCGGAGCCGATCGCATCTTTGGTGGCGGGGACACCGAACAGCATCACGGCGCGCACACCCATCTCGGCCAACTCGACCACGCCGCGCCGCAAGCTGTCACGGGTGTCCTGGAACACGCCCGGCAGGGACCGGATCTCGATCGGCTCCGAGATCCCTTCGCGAACGAACAGCGGTGCGATCAGATCGGTGACGGCGAGGTTGGTCTCGGCCACGAGATCGCGCATGGCCGGCGTACGCCGCAGGCGACGCGGCCGCTGCACGGGAAATTCTGACATGCCGCCGAGGCTAGGCGACCGTCGGCATCATGCGTCAGGCGAATGCCGGATCGCCGCAGCACGCGCCGGCGACGAACCTGACCGGCAGGTGGGCGAGGAGCAAGTCGCTCGACGCCCGTGCCGAGTAGCTTCTGTGACGTGTCGGTACAGGTGTGGTTCGCCCAGGACGAGTTGGTCGTCCATCCAGGGACCGCGGCGTCGTTGTCGTTGGCGATCGAGAACGTGGGAGACCGCACCGAGACCTTCACGATCATCCCGGCCGGGCTGACCGCAGGGTGGACCACGGTCACGCGGCCCAACGTCACGTTGTTCGCCGGGTCGCGCGACGTGATCGAGGTGGTCGTGCGACCTCCGGCGATCCATTCCACGTCGGCCGGGCCGACCTCGCTGTCGGTTCGCGTGGTCCCGCAGTCCGACCCCGACGAGGTCACGGTCACCGAGACGATCGTCTCGGTCGCCCCGTTCGACGACCGCCGGATCGTGATGCTGCAGCCGTTGCAACGCGGTCGACGGCGGGCCACGTACGAATTCATGGTCGACAACCGGGGGAACAACCTCGCCAACTGTCGGCTCCATCTCGTCGATGCCAGCGGTCGCGTCGATGGAACCTTCGACCCTCCTGCGGTGGGTGTCGCGCCGGGTTCGAGCAGCCTGGTCCAGCTCCGTCTGCGGGCCGGGCACGGGTTCTTCCGGCGTGTGGAACGACAGATCGACTTCGAGATCGAGGCCAGCGAGGCGTCCCACGAACCGGCACTCGGACGAGCCGCGCTGATCCAGCCGCCGACGTTCCCTGCACGCTCGGCGTTGAAGGCGCTCGGCTGGGCACTCGGAGCGTTGGCGGTGGTCGCTGCGTGGTACGGCGTGGTCCGGCCGGAGCTGCGTGACGCCGCCGATCGCGCCGTCGCCGAACGGCTGGCCGAGATCGAGGCCGACCGTGCCGACACGGACGTCACAATCGTCGAGTCGGCGACGCCCACCACCACGCCGACCGACGACACCGTCGCCGAAAGCCAGGTCGTCGGCACACCGACCTCGTACCGGATCGACGTCGATGCCGGTGTCACCCAGGAACGCAGCGAGTCGGTCACCGTGCAACCGGACTCCACGTTCTGCCTGACCGACACCGTGATCCAGAATCCGAATGCCGATCTCGGTACCGCCCAGCTGCTCCACAACAGCGACGTGATCTACACCTGGGATCTCGCCACGGTGGCCGGCAACCAGTTCGAGCCGCGCATCACCTGCCTGCCGTTCCAGCCGTCGGACAACATCGTGTTGTCGGTCCGATGCGACGCGGTGGGCGACACGGCGGGCACCGGATGCCAAGTGGCGGTGCTGCTCACCGGCCTGCTGACGCCGGCCGACCTGACCCCTGCCTGATCCGGCGTTGGGCGGCGAGCAGGACGGAGCGCAGCGAGTCGCGGCGCGCGGCTGCGCCGCTCACCCCAGCCCGTATCCCGGGATCACGGGATTGCGGCGCGCCGGTGGTGAGGTGACCTCGACGGTCCATCTCGCCGAGACCCCGGACGGACCCGACGCCGTGAGCGCCACCCGCCCAGGGCGGGCGCGCGCCGGCATCGTGAGCACCGCCAGGAAGCGCCCGTCGGCACCGGTCGGCACCGTCGAGAACGGCGCCCCACCGTCGTCGAAGCCGATCTTCACCTCGGAGTTGGGCGGGAAGCCCTGTCCTCCGACCGGGAAGTCCTGGCCCAGCGCCACCTGCTCGTCGACCCCGCGGAACAGCGGCGCGTAGCGGGCGAATCCGCCCAACACGGCGGTCGTGTAGGGCTCGCCGGTGTCGGGTGGGATCGGTGCCGAAATGGCGACCAGCAAGGCATTGCGGTAGCCCGAGTCGGTCGGCCGGAACTCGATCGCCGCCGTGCAACTCGCCTGCGGGTTGAGCGCTCGGCCACCGGTGCACGACTCGAGCAGGATCCGGAAGTCATCCGGGTCGGCTCCGACGATGACGAGGCGCTGCACCTGGGTCGGCACGAAGCCGATGTTCACGATGTCGATCGCCACCTGTCCGGCCGGCTCGCCCACGATCCCGTCCGGGAGTTCGACGCCGCCGGGATCGGCCAACAGCGCCGGGTTCCCGGCCGCCCCGCGCAGTTCGGCCGACACCGAGGGCCCGTTGGCGCCGACCCCACTCACCGTCAGTTCGCCGGAGTACCCGCGCGGCGCATCCGGCATGAAGGTGAGGCGCACCTCGCAGGAACCTCCCGCAGCCACGATGATCCCGCGGTTGCAGGTGCCGCCCGTGATCCTGAAGTTGGGTGACGACGATTGCACGCTGCCGGGTTCGAACGCAGCCGGTCCGGCGTTGCGGACCTTGGCGTACAACTCGCTGCTCTCGAGCCCGACCACCACCGTGCCGAAATCGAGCGACGGCAACGAGAGCTGGGGAGCGGTCGAGACCCCCGCCAGCGTGCGGCCGGAACTCTCGGTGATCATCGTCGACTCGGGTAGCACGCCGGCAGCGGCGGTGTCGAACACCACCACGGCCCCCGTCTTCGAGATCGTCGGGTGGCTGTGCGCCCCGGGAACACCGGTGGTGTCGGGACCGTCGAGCACGCGTCGAATTCGCCCGATCTGGGTCTCGGCGACCAGCAGATCACCGTCGTCGGCCGTGCCGCCACCCCCGCGACGACTCGGCAGGAGGTTGACGGCGTCGGTCACGAAGACGATCTCCGTCCCGTCCGCATTGGAAGCCGGTGCCCACGAAGCGGCATCACCGGCGACGGGGAGCCCCGCGGCCGTGATGCCGGCGTCGACGGCGGAAACGATCGACAGCTGTGGCCGCCGGGGAGCCTCGTCGAAGATGCCGTTGCGGTCGGTGTCGCGATCGAATCGATACACCTGGGTCGGACAATCGGGGGTGCACCCGGTGAGTTGGGCCGGAACGAGGGTGCGGTCCGGCGAGGTGAACACGACGATCCGACCGTCCTCCGACATCGACGGCTCGTCGCCTCCGGCGGCGGCCGGGACACCGTCGCGGCCCGAAATCAGATGCACTGCCCGGCGCTGGTCGGATGCACCGCGGTCCCACACGAACACCTGCGAGGTGGCGTAGTCACCGGCGACCGGGCCGCGCCCCAGCCCGGCAACGCCTCCGAGGCGGTGGTGTCGGACACGAACGCCAGGTGGCGGCCGTTCTGCGACAGGACCGGATGTCGAGCACCGTGGTACAGGAATGCACCCCCTGGCGACTCGGTCGGCATCCCGGCCACCTGTTGGACGCTCCCGGGCTCCCCGAGTGGCACCGTCATGTCGACCAGACTGATCGTGGCGACGCCTTCGGGCGCGTTCGACGCCTGGTGCACGTAGGCGACCAGTGCGCCCACGCCCGACAGCGCCGGAGAGGAATCGACGAACACGTCGTCGCGAGCCACGCCGGTCCGCTCCGACAACGACACCAACTGCCAACCGTTGGGTTGCCCGCCGCACTCGGGCACCACCAGGCGATAGACATCACGCCGTTCGCCGTGGTCGTCGTCCCGGAACAGGTCGTAGGGGATCTCGGTGATGGCGGCAACCACACAACCGTCGGCCGACACCGTCGGTCGAATCGTGTCGCCGGACCGGACGCCCGCCGGCACGAGCGACAGTTCGACGGTGACCCGCTCCTGGCGGTCGGTGCGGAACACCGAGCGACGCCCTTGGACCGTTCCCTCGAACACGACCCACCTGCCGTCGGCCGACATCGACGGCAGTGATGCATCGGCGATCGGACCGGCCGCGACATCGGCCGCGACATCGACTGCGTCAGCGACGGTCGGGAGTGCCGCCACCGAACCGACCGACTGGCACACGAATGACGCGACGACGACCGCGGCCACGACGCTGCGGTCGAGGTGAGCACGTCGGAGGAGGGAGTGGAGCATCATCGATCGGACCAGATGGAACCAGGCCGAGTGTAGAACGTGGCTCGGCGAGCGAGTCGGAAGCCGACCGATCGGGCGCTCACCCGGATCTTCAGCAGACGCGCGTCGCGACAGGTTGACGACGACCCCGACTGTGTGTCGCTCCACGGTCGAGTTCGCTGGTGGACGTGCGAATCGAGCGGTCGGCTGAAGATCAGGGCGAACGCCTGCCGCGCACGGCCTGCACGACGGCGTCGACGAGGCCGGGCACGTCGTGCTCGACGGCGACCTGCGTGACGGTCAACCCGCGGCTCGCCGCCACCGCGGCGGTGGTCGGACCGATCGCAGCCACGATCGCCGGTGTCTCGGTGCCGACCGCATCGGCCCACGCCTCGGCCGCCGAACCGCTGGCGAACGCCACCACGTCGGCCGCCAACATGGCGTCGCGTTGTGCGTCGGTCGGGCGGACGAGGGCGGTGCGGTAGGCGGTGACGACGATCACGTCGTACCCCAGCCGTGCCAGTCCGTCTGCGAGTGTGGGCGCGGCACGATCCGCCTGTGCCAGGAGCACTCGTCGTCCCTTGCCGTCGGGCATCACGGCAACCAGGTCGGCCGCCGTCTGGCGCGACGGCACGACATCGGGTCGACGGCCGGTCGAACGTTCCAGCGACGTGGCGGTGCGGGTGCCGACCGCAGCCGTTCGGACATCGACGTCGACCGCCTGCAGCACCGCACCGGCCAACTCGGCGCCGTGCTGCGAGGAGACCACCACCCAGTCGCCGTCGCTCAGTCCGGCCACCGCACGAGCGAGTGCATCGTCGTCAGCGGGCACGATCTCGATCAGCGGCACCTGCAGCACGTCGGCACCGAGCGCCGCAAGTCGCCGATCCAGGTCACCCGGCTGATCCCGGGTCGTGACGATCACGATGCCGGTCAGCGGACGATCCGTGGCGTTCACGGCGAGACGAGTTCGAGCGCCGCGTCGGCGGCGGCGCGTGCGGCCACGAGGTCGGCGTCGAGTTCACCGCTGAGCACGACCGTCTCGTCGGCGGCGATACCCGAGGTCTCGTCGGCCAAGAACGTGCGGAGCCGGTGGTCGTCGACCCACGCTCCGACGGGCAGCGAGCAGCCGCTGCCGAGCTGCGCCAGAAAGGCACGCTCGATCGTGACCTGACGACGTGTGTCGGCGTGGTCGAGGGCGTCGAGCGCATCGCGCACCGCCTGGGCGTCGTCACGACACTCGACGGCGACACAACCCTGACCGACCGCCGGCACGAACTCGGTCGGGTCGAGCAGCTCGGCGATCCGATCCGTGAGACCGAGCACCTCCAAGGCGGCGACCGCCATCACGATCGATCCGCCTTCGGGCACCTTCTCGAGCCGGGTCGGGATATTGCCGCGCAGCTCGCCGAACACCAGATCCGGGCGCACGCGACGCAACTGGGCGCGTCGCCGGACCGAACCGCTCAGCACGGTGGCACCCTCGGCGAGTCGTTCGAGCGGCAAGCCGATCAGCGCATCGGCCACCGAACGGCGCGCCGTGAAGGCCCCCAGCACCAGACCCTCGGTCGGCGTCGACGGCAGGTCTTTGGCGGAGTGGACGGCGATGTCGGCACGACCGTCGATCACCGCCCGCTGCACTTCCTTGACGAACACGCCCTGCCCACCCAGCGTGTGGAGCGCCACGTTGGCACTCTGGGTGCGATCCCCGTAGGTCTCGATCAACACCAGCTCGCACTCGCACCCGGAGCGCCTGAGCGCATCGGCGATCACGCCCGACTGGGTGAGTGCCTGAGCGCTGCCGCGCGTGGCGATCCGGATCCTGGGCACACCGCGCCCGTCAGCCGAGGTCGAACAGATCGGCGACCGCCGCCGCGTTTCGCTCCCCGCGCGGCGAGCCCGCCTGGTCGCGCAGGCGCACGGACGGTTCGTGCAACAACTTGGCCAAGACACCGCGGGTGATGAGGTCAATCAGTTCACGTTGCTCGTCGTCGAGTTGAGCGAGACGTCGGTCGTGCCGCGTCAGCTCGGCCAGCCGGACTTGCTCGGCACGCGACCGCAACGAGGCGATCAGCGGAGCCGCCTGCAGCGCTGTGGCGGTGACCGCGAACCGGTCGACCTCGTCGCGCACGATGGAACGGACACGTTCGACTTCGGCGTGGCGCAGCTCGAGCCCGCGGTCGGCCCACGCCGCCAGATCGTCGAGATCCAGCAGTTCGACACCAGCGACGGTGACGACATCGGCAGCCACGTCGCGCGGGACGGCGATGTCGACGAGGAGGATCGGTCGCTGCGTGCGTCCCTGCATCGCTTCGGCCATCACATCCGCCGTGACGACCGGCTGCGATGCTCCCGTGCAGGTGATCGCAACATCGGTGTCGGCCAGCACGTCGACCAGCCGGTCGAGCCCGAGTGCCACGCCGTCGACTCGCTCTGCCAAGGCGTGCCCGCGCTCCGGCGTGCGGTTCACCACGACCACCGACCCGGCGCCCGACTTGAGCAACGCCACGGCGATCCCTTCGCCCATCACGCCGGCGCCGATCACGGCAACCCGACGACCGGTGAGACCACCCAGCCGCTCGCTCGCCATCTCGACCGCGGCATGGCTGATCGACGCCGTGCCGCGGGCGATGTCGGTCTCGGTGCGGGCCCGCTTGCCGGTGACCAGTGCGTGCCGGAAGAGCAGGTTCATGGTGGTCCTGGCCGCACCCTCGCGCTGGGCGGTCTCCCATGCACCCCGGACCTGTCCGAGGATCTCGCCCTCGCCCAACACGACCGAGTCGAGGCCGGCCGCGACCTCGAACAGGTGCGTCACCGCGTCGTCGTCGTGATGGGAGTACAGGTGCGGATACAGGTCGTCGGGAGCGATGTTGCCCAGTTCGCAGAAGAAGTCGCAGATGTCCGCGTAGGCACCGTGGAAACGCTCCGTGACGGCGTACACCTCGGTCCGGTTGCAGGTGCTGATCAACACGACTTCGCGGACGTTGTCGCGTTGCGCCAACCGTTCGACCGCTTTGGGGACCTCGTCGGCGGGCAACGCCACGCGCTCGAGCACGCTGAGCGGCCCACTGCGATGGTTGACACCGATGACGAGGATCGACATGACGCAGCCAGCCTACTTCGCCACGCCCACCGGGCATCGGTCGACAAACGTCACATCGCACGTCCGCGTCACGCTCTGACTCCACGTCTGCCACCGGCATCAGCCGTTCGGGGCGCACCATGCTGGGTGACCGCAGCCGACGCCCGACGCTGCTCGTGATAGCTCAGGATCTGGAGTTCGACCGCCAGGTCGACCTTGCGGACGGTGACCCCGGCAGGGACCGACAGCATGACCGGAGCGAAGTTGAGGATGCTCGTGACGCCGGCCTTCACGAGCCGGTCGGCGGCGTCCTGGGCGGCTGCGGGCGGGGTGGCGATCACCCCGATCGAGACCTTGCTGGCGGCGACGACCTTCGGGAGTTCGGCCAGTGGACGCACCCGCGTGCGGCCGACGACGGTGTCGACCTTGGCGGGGTCGATGTCGACGATCCCGGCGACGGGGAATCCGCGCTCGTGGAAACCTCCGTACCCGGCCAACGCTTGACCGAGGTTGCCGGCGCCGACGATCACGACCGGCCAGGCGTGGTCGAGCCCGAGCTCACGGCGGATCTGGTACACCAGGTAGTCGACTTCGTAGCCCACGCCGCGTGTGCCGTAGCTGCCCAGGTACGACAGGTCCTTGCGGACTTTGGCGGCGTTGACACCGGCCAGTTCGGCGAGCCCCTCCGACGAGATCCCGTCCACGCCTGCTTCGCCTTGTTCGACGAGCACCTGCAGATACACCGGCAGACGTGCGACGGTGGCCTCGGGGATGCGACGACTTCGGGTGGACGACATCGCTGTCGAGCCTACGCACGCATGTGCACGATTTCACAATCTTGATCGGAACGGCGCCGGGCCGCACCGGCCACCGATCAGACGCCGATCACGGTGCCTTCCAGCTCGCGCCGCAACAGCTTGCCGCTCGTGTTGCGGGGCAGCAGGTCGACGAAGATCACCTTGGTCGGGCACTTGTAGCGCGCCAGCCGCAGGCTGCAGTGCTCGATCAGCGAGTCCTCGTCGATGTCGGTGCCCGGCGCCCGGACGACGTAGGCCTTGACGGCCTCGCCGTGGTGCGGATGGGGAACGCCGATCACGCCCGCCTCGACCACGTCGGGGTGCTCGAGCAACGCCTCTTCGACCTCGGCTGGGAACACGTTGAACCCCGACACGATGATCAAGTCCTTGGCACGGTCGACGAGGTACAGATAGCCCTCGGCGTCGACCGTGGCGATGTCGCCGGTGCGGAGCCAACCGTCGCGCAGGACCCGCTCGGTCGCCTCCGGCTCCTCCCAGTAACCCTGGAACACGTTGGGACCGCTGACCCAGATCTCGCCGGCATCGCCGACCGGTACGTCCTCGCCGTCGTCCCCCACGAGCCGAACCCGTTGACCGCCCAACGCCCTGCCGACCGATCCGAACCGCACCGGCGCACCGGCCGAGCTGGTGACGACCGGCGACGCCTCGGTCAGACCGTACCCCTCGAGGATCGTCACCCCGAACCGTTCCTGGAACCGCTGCGCGACGGTGACCGGCAACCGGGCGGCACCCGACAACGCCAGCCTCACGGTCGCGAACGAATCGTCCGGCAACTCGTCGAAATGGGCGAAGGCCACCCACATCGCCGGGGCGCCGGGCACGACGGTGACACTGCGCTGGACGATCGACTCGACCGCGGTGGCCGGATCGAAGCGCTGCACCAACAGCACCGTGGCACCGACGGTGAGCGACAGCCCGAGCACCACGTTGAGCCCGAAGATGTGGAACAGGGGCAGCACGCCGTAGACCACGTCACCGGGCTTATTGCGCTCCGGTGCGGTGAGTCCTTGTTCGATGTTGGCGATCAGATTGCCGTGGCTGAGCATGGCCGCCTTGGGCGGGCCGGCAGTGCCGCTCGTGAACATCATGACGGCCAGATGATCCGGCTCGACATCGAGGATCGGCATCGGGTCGGCCGACATCAGCTCGGTCAGCGCGACGCATCCCGAGGGAGCGTCACCCTCGGCGAGCACGACGGTCGGGATCGCTCCGACGACCATCGGCTCGATGTCGAGCCAGGCGTGCATCACGGTCGGGCCGAGCACGACGCCGGCCGGCTTGACGACCTCCAGTTGGCGTCCGATCTCGATCGACGGGCTGGACGGGTTGAGCGGCACGGCGATCGCTCCGAGCCCGATCACGGCAAGGTACGACACGACGAAGTACCGGTTGTTGCCGCACAACAACACGACTCGATCACCGCTTCCGATGCCGCGTGCCGCCAGCCCGCCGCGGAGCCGGGCGACCTGGTCACGGAGTTCGCCGTAGGTCGTCTCGCGGTTGCGCGAGATCAGCGCCACCCGAGCAGCCGGATGTTCGTCCACGGCGTGCGCCAAATTGACGAGCCCGTTGTTCGTGTCCCCCACGGTTCGCCAGCGTACCGCGGGCGCCGACGTCAGAGCCGAAGCAGCGACACGATTCCGGCGATGAGGATCGCCGCCAGCAACAACCCGAGTGTGAGCGTGGTGGCCGGCCGCATCGGCCCGAGGCTACCCGGGCGACGCAGCAACCCGCATGCCGGCGACGCCGGGCTGAGCGACGTCGGGGTCAGCGACGTCGGGGTCAGCGACGTCGGGGTCAGCGACGTTGGGAGCGGCCGAGCGTGACCGACGTGGTGGCGCCCGAACCGGGGGTCGGCGCTCCCACGTCGACCAGGGTGACCTGGCTGCCCGCCGTCAGGCCCAGTTCCTCGGCGGCGGAACGCTGGTCGAGGCACACCGCCAGCATCCCGTACGAGTCGAGCACCAACCCGACCTGCCCGGTGGCCAGGCCGGCGAAGCTGGTCGACCGCACGGCGCGCCGGACCGAGCCGCCGGTCGGGTCGGTCTGATCGACGACTCGGATCTGCACGTCACCGTTCCACGTGGGCGGCAGGTCGTCGGGCCCGACGTTGAGTTGGCAGTTGCCGAACCGGTCGACCCACAGCACTTCGGCCACCACCGAGTCGGGTCCGCCGTCGACGCCGTCCACGAAGCGCGGCAACGGGACCGTGCCGGGCAACAGCAGGATCGGGTCGATCTCGGGGCCCAGTTCAGACAGTTCGACGCCGTTGCACACGTACGCGGCGGCGGGCGCGAACACGTCGCGACCGGCGAATGTGGCTCCGGCGGCACCGAGCTGGTAGTCGGGGTTGGTGAGCTCGAAGGCACGTTCTGCGCCACCCGCCATGGCCGCCGCCGCCGCCAACAACCCGTTGTCGGGGCCGATCAGCACGCCTTCACCGCCGGCCACCTCGATCGCCACCGCCCGTCGGTCGGTGGCCACGCCGGGGTCGACGACTGCCAACACCACGCCACGCGGCAGGTACCCGATCGACCGAGCCAACGTGAGCGCACCGGCGCGCACGTCGAACGGGGCGATCTCATGGGTGATGTCGATCACGCCGACATGCGGAGCGAGGTCGCGAATCACGGCCTTCACGACGCCGACGAACTCGTCGGCGGTCCCGTAGTCGGTCAGGAACGAGACCGTGTCGAAGCGCGTCACGAGCTGGACGCTAGCGAGGGTGGACCGGATCGGGTTCGATCGATCGTCCTTCGATCGATCGTTGATCGTGTCCCATGACGCGACAAGGGCCGGTGCCAACCCCCCGATGGCACCAGCCCAGTCGGCGCTGCCCGGCAGAAGCCTGAGCGCTCACCGTGCGTCACTGTACGGCACGAAACCGCATGAGAAAAGTGTCACATGCAAATATTTATCGAGCGGTCAGTTCGCCTCGAGCACGGGCCCGAACCGCACGCCCGTCGTGGGGTCCGCCGCTCAGGCGTTGCCGAGCTGTCGGCTGCGATCGGTCGCCGCCATCACGGCGTCGATCATGGCGGCGCGCGTGGCGCGTTCTTCGAGCACGCGCACGCCCGCTGCCGTGGTGCCCCCCGGCGACGTGACCATCGCCCGCAATGCTGCCGGATCACCGCGCTCTGCGAGCAGCTTCGAGGATCCGACCAACAACTGGGCGACCATCTTGGCCGTGGTGGCGCGAGGGAGGCCGGCCAACACGCCGGCATCGATCAGCGCTTCGGCGATGAGGAAGATGTAGGCAGGGCCGGACCCGGTGAGCCCGGTGACGGCATCGAGCTGGTGTTCGGCGACGCGCACCACCACACCGACCCCCGACAGGATCTGATCGGCCCAGTCGAGGTCGGCTGCCGAAGCAGCCGATCCGCCGGCCAACGCCGACACGCCTTCACCCACCAGCGCTGGCGTGTTGGGCATCGTGCGCAGGACGGCGATCCCCGTTCCGACGGCCTGCTCGATGGCACCGATCGTGACCCCGGCGGCGATCGACAGCAGGCGCCGCGCGCCGGCCGCCACGGCCGCCGACGCCACGGCGGTCACGTCGTGCGGCTTGACGGCCAGCACGGCCGAGCTGCAGGCCGGGATCGCATCGGTCACGTGGACGCCGGGGAACATGTCGCCGAGTTGTTCGCGACGCGCCGGGTAGACCTCGACCACCGCCACCTGCGACAGATCGACGGATCCACTCTGGAGGAGCCCGCCGAGCAGCGCAGCGCCCATGTTCCCACCACCGACGATCGCCAGTTCGTACGTCATGATCGTGACCCTACCGAGCCGTCGAGCCGGGCGCGGCGTGGATCACGGGCGCCGGTTTCCCTTTCGTCCGGTGCCGACCCTTCAGTGCAGTGTCCGGGCGGCGTATCGGGGAAGTCGGAAGCTCCATCCCGCCCGGACATCACGATCGCCGACCAGGCGTTGCTGGACTCACGCGAATCGGCTGGCGAAACCGAGGCGGAGCAGCGACCTGAAGTTGGCTTCGACCGTGGTGTAGATCGTGCCGAACACACGGTCCAACTCGTCGTGGCACACGGCCGCGTCGGGCAACTCGCCGCGCAGGTACACCGCGTCCTCGGCCCCGATCGAGAAGTGGGCGCCGACCATCGAATCGTTGCGGCGCAGCAACGACTCCATCAGCGTCGACCGGTTCTCCTCGGGGGCCGGCATCACGTACGTCTCGTAGCGCAGGGTGCGTTGGCCGAGCGTGAGCCAGACCGTGATCACGTCCTTGTCCTCGCCCCGCAGCCGTACGTACCACCGCGGTTCACCGAACGACGTGTCGTCGCGCGTCCCGCGATCGATGGCGAGCACGAGTGGGTTGTCGGCGGCGAACCCGTCGAGCCAGGCGTCGATCACCGAGCGCAGTTCGTCGAATCGGGCACCGGCATGGAGATCGGTCACGCGACCCGTCCTACCACGAGCACGTCGGGCTCACTCGCCGACGACCAGTTCCTGACGGGCCGTGAGATCGTTGTACAGCCGTCGCAAGCGTGCCGCCGCGAACCCCCACGTGTATCGCTGGGCACGCGCCGCGGCCGCCACCGACATCGACGCCGCGAGCAGCGGGTCGTTGAGGATCCGATCGATCGCCCGGGCGAAGAGGACGGGCTCACGGCGTGGCACGAGAAAGCCGGTCACCCCGTCGTCGACCAACGACTGCAGGCCACCCACGGCGCTGGCGACGACCGGGATACCGCACGCCGCCGCCTCGAGTGCCACGAGCCCGAAGCTCTCGCTGCGACTCGGCACGATCACCACGTCGGCCGCCCGGTAGTAGGTCGACAGGATGTGGTGTGGCTGAGGCGGCACGAACCGAACCTGGTCGTGCAGCCCCAGTTCGTCCACAAGCTGATGGGCGCGAGCGACCTCGCCGTCACCGGCATTTCCGCTGGCTCCGCCGACGATCAGCAACAACGCTTCAGGGCGACCGAGAGCGTGCAGGGCGCGGATCGCCACATCGGGGCCCTTCAAGGGTTGGATGCGCCCGACGAACAGGATGATCGGCACATCGTCGGGAAGGTCGAGCGCGTTGCGTGCACCGAATCGCTCGCCCGGGGCGAAGAAGGCGTGCTCCACACCGGGCGCCACGATCTCGATCCGGCCTTGCGGGTCGCCGTACAGCCGACGGAACTGCTGCTCCTCCTCGACGCAACTCACGCACACTGCGTCGGCACAGTTGATCAGTTCCGCTTCGGCACGGTCACGCCATTCGGGTTCGGGGTCGCCGCCCTCGGCCTTGACGCGAGCGAGGGTGTGGAACGTGGAGACGAAGGGGATGTCGAGGGCGTGCTTGATGCGGTGCGCCACGACGCCGCTCAACCAGTAGTTGGCGTGCACGACGTCGGCGCCACCGTGCATCGCGATGTCGTCCAACACCCGGTCCGTGAACTCGTCGACGATCTCGGGCAGCGCTTCTTTGGGCAGGTGGTGCGGACCGGCCTCGATGAACACCACCCGGTGGTTGGGCTCGACCAACACCTCGTACGGGAGACCGTCGCGGTCGGCGCGCGTGTAGGTGGTGCACTCGATCCCGGCCTGGGCCAGCGATGACACCAGTTCGCGCACGTACACGTTCATCCCGCCGCTGTCACCCGAGCCGGGCTGGAGCAGCGGCGACGTGTGGAGGGAGATCACAGCGGCACGACGCATCAGAGCAGCAAACGCTACTCAGTCGCTCGACATTCCCCAGCCCTCGGCCGAGTCGCAGCGTTCGGTTCAAGCGAACCGCTCAGCGCGGCGCGGTTCACCGTCAGCGGGTGGCGATGAAGCTGTCGTAGACGTTGCGCAACGCCGACTTCTGTTCGGGTGTGAGGTGCGGGTCGGCGTCGATCGCCTCCGGCACCGTGTTGGTGGACCGCTTCTCGTCGGGCAGGATCCCGGCTTTCACGTACAGCGTCTCGACGCTGATCTTGAGGGCGTTGGCGACCTGTTGCAGGATCTCGGCCGAAGGCCGGCGCAGGCCGCGCTCGATCTGGGAGATGTAGGGGTTCGACACGTCGGCCAGTTCCGCCAGACGCCGCACCGACAACTTGGCGCGTTCGCGTTGGCTCCGGATGAAGGCGCCGACGTCGAGCAGATCGTGATGTTCGGGTTCGCTCGCGCCGTCAGGGGGCATGGGCGATCAGGAACCGAGCAAACCGTCGACCGAGGCCTCGCCGTCCCGATAGCGCCGCACGAGTTCGGCGCTCAACGCGTCGAGCCGGTCGTAGCGAGCACGCCGGTCATCGGAGACGTTGCGCTCGAAGGCGGTGAGGGCATCCTCGAGCTGGACGATCTCCTCGTCGGCGAGGCTCTCCAGCCGGCTGAATCCATTGGCGGCGCACACCGCGTCGAGCTCGTCGGAGAGCGCCGTCTCGCTCAGGTGCTCGACCGGGCGCGGCGGGCGCGGCGCGCCACCGGTGAGGTGGCTCGACAACACGACCCGCAACTCGCTGGACAGGTCGTCGCTCATCTCGCCGCGCTGGCGCCGATGCGCCTCGGCGCGCACGAGATCCACGCGCGCCTGCGCCACGCGGCGCACGTACGACACCTCGTCGTCCTCGCTCTGGAGCCGGTTGCGCATCGTCCGCAAGGCTTCGAGCGAGAGCTGGCTTGGATCGAGCGTCTCGTCGGTGTTCACCATGTCTCCACTTTCGTCGACCCGTGCGAGGGTCGGTCGGTCGATCGTGTGACCGATCGATGAATCATCGCGTGTCGGGCCTGGTGCGGGGCAGTCCGGGCCATCGATTCGACGGCGCCGCCCGAGACCGGCGGGAGCACGGCCAACTCGTCACCGGCGGCGACGGGGTCGGTCGCATCGACCGGCTCGCCGTTCACCCAGATCTTGCAACTCGCCAGCACCGCCGTGAACCGGTCCCCATACCGGTCGCACGCAGCTGCCAATACGTCGGCGACGGTGTCGCCGGGCAGCACGTCTCGGCCCGTGCCGGCGGCATCACGAGCCGCAGCGAACAGCCGAACGTTTGCCATCCCGACCAGCGTAGTTGCGCAGGTACTCTCCGTCGGGATGGTCCAGGATTCGCAACCGACACGCCAGTGCGCCGAAGTGCTGTTGCTCCGCCACGGCCAGAGCGAATGGAACGCAGTCCAGCGTTGGCAGGGCACCGCCGACTCGCCGTTGACTGAACTCGGCCGATCCCAGGCGCATACGACCGGGCACACGCTGGCGGCCCTGGGCGTGCGGTTCGCGTCGGTGTGGTCCAGCGATCTGATCCGCGCCGCCGAAACGGCCGACATCATCGCCGCCTGGTTGGCGTTGCGGCCCACCCGCATCGACACCCGGCTGCGTGAGGCGCACGCCGGCGAATGGGAGGGGCTCACGCCGAACCAGATCGAGTCGTCGTGGCCCGGTTGGTTGGGCGAGCACCGCCGACCGCCCTCGTTCGAGCCATTCGAGTCGGTGGTCGAGCGAGCGCTGGCGGCGCTCACCGAGATCGCCGCCGAGACCGTGTCGACACCGGCGTCCGGCGACACCCCGGCGACGCTCGTCGTCGCCCACTCCGGGCTGATCCGCACCATCGTTCGCCATCTCACGGGCAGCGACGAGCGGATCCCCAATCTCGGTGGAGTCTGGCTGCGCGCCCGACGCGACTCACCCACCATGCTCGCCCACCGCGCCGGTCCGGTGTGTCCGGTGTCGGGTCCGGCGCCGTGGCCGCCTTCGAACTCGGTGACGTGTTCGACCCGCACGGCATCACCATCAGCGGGGTCGACGCACCCGGGGAGGATCCCGGCCAACAAACCGATCACACCGACCAGCACAGTGACACCGAGCACTGACTGGCGCGCCGTGCGTTCCTCGATCCGACGCGCCACCAGATGATCGTTGGCAAGCGCTGGAGCGGGGGTGGTGAGCAAGGTGAACAAAGCTCCACCTGCCAGGACCGATGCCACCATGATCGCCATCACGCGATCGGGCCGATCCATCGACACCAGCCCGTGGGTCCACCGGTCGCTGATGCCACGCAGGGCGATCGCCAGGTCGAGCACGACGAACGAGGCCACCAGGCCGACCCAGCGCCGTGGGGCAACACCGTCGAGGTCGTCGCTGACGAGGATCTCGCCCATCGAGGAGTAGGTCCAGCGGATCCGGTCGCCGAAGCGGATCCGGCCTCCGCCGAGCCGGACCAGGCCCAGCCCGGTGGCGATTGCACCCACCACCAAGGCCGTGATCGCCCAGATCGGCGGGGTGTGCATCGGTTCGACTCCCAGCAGCAGCGAGGCGATCGCGATCGCGATCATCGCCACGCGACGCGGTCCGTCGATCAGCACCGCACCCATCGCCACATCGGCGGCACCGCGGTGCCGCGGGTGGCGGGCGGCACGTGCCGCCGAACGGACGGATCGGTGGAGGTCCTCGGCGCGCGTGCGGCCGACCAGATCGGCGACCGACGTCGCGAACCGGTGCGAACTCGAGGTTTCGGCGTACACGTCGCGCGCCGACGACGCCCGGGCCAGCGACAGCCCGACCGCCAACGAGCAGGCGCAGCCGAGCATCTCGGTCGTCAGCAGCAGCGCTGCCAATCCGTTGAGCGGCAGCGTGACCAACCGCCAGACGAGCCAGACCGACGAACTGCCGCACCCGACGAACAACAGCGACGTCCCCGACCGCCGCCGGGTCACCGTCGTGGACGACGGATCGATCGTGTGTTCGAGATGCGGCAACGTGAGTGCCATCAGGCGTGGTCTCCGAAATGGGGTGTCGAGCACCGAACGGGCGGTGGTGACTGAGTTATCGGGCGCCCGGTGGGGCGGCTTGAGCGACTCCGTCGCCGCTCGGTCCGACCCGATTCGTCGGAGTGCGGTGCCGATCGACCGACTGCAGGTAGCGTCGCGACCTCGTGGGTACCCAAAAGCGTGAACGTCAGAAGGCGAACCGAGCTGCGAAGCAGGCCGCCGAGATCAAGGCAGCCAAGACCAGCGCGGTCAAGCGCAACGTGATCCGGTGGGTCGTGATCGCCGTCGCTGCACTCGGTGGTGTGCTGCTGCTGGCCTGGCTCACCGGTGCCTTCGACAGCAACGGCGACGATCCGGTGATCACGATCCCGCCGCTCCCCGTCGAAACGGTGGCGGTCGCCACCCCGGCGTCGGTGGACGCGCCGGTCGTCACCACCGCCGCGCCCTAGTACACCGTGTCGTCGTCGCGAGTCGTCGTCGCGTCGCGATCTGTTGGGCTGCCGGTGGCCGAATCCGTTCGGTCGATAGCCTCACTGCCCATGCGTCTTTCGCCTGCTCGCTCCCGCGCCGCCGTGCTCGGCGCCGTCTGCTGTCTCGCCCTGGTCGCCTGTGGCGACGACGAGCAGCGCCTGCCCGTGCTCGACACCTCGCCGACCACGATCGCTTCGACCACCGTGCCGGGCTCCACGGTCCCCGGCTCCTCCGTGCCGGGCGCTTCGGACCCGACGTCGTCGACCCCCGGCAGCACGGCGGCCGGTTCGGCCGACAAGCCGGAGGTCTCGATCCCGGCCGAGCTCCCCACCGAACTGGTGATCACCGATCTGATCGACGGCACCGGTGAGCCGGCCAAGAACGGTGACACGGTCGAGGTCAACTACGTCGGCGTGCGCAGCGAGGACGGAACCGAGTTCGACAACAGCTACGACCGCGGACAGACGTTCCCGGTCGTGCTCGGCGCCGGCGGCGTGATCCAGGGCTGGGACCAGGGGCTCGTGGGCGTCAAGGTCGGCGGTCGCCGCCAACTCGACATCCCGGCCGACCTCGCGTACGGCGACACCGGCGCCGGCGGCGTGATCCTGCCCGGTGATGCACTCTCGTTCGTGATCGACGTCGTGTCGATCACCCCCGCCCCGACGCCCGCCAGCCTGGCCCCGATCGCCGATGCCGCCGATTGCCCGGCCGCCGACGGCTCCTCGGAGAAGACGCAGGAGTTCACCGAGTACCCGCCGACCTGCATCGACGTGACCAAGACCTACACGGCCGAGATCGTCACCAATCTCGGGGCGATGACGGTCGAGTTGTACGCCGACAAGGCGCCGCTCACGGTCAACAGCTTCGTCACGCTGGCCCGCTACCACTACTTCGACGGGATCAGCTGCCATCGCATCATCCCGCAGTTCGTGGCGCAGTGCGGCGACCCGACCGGCACCGGTTCGGGCGGCCCCGGGTACGAGTTCGCCGACGAGCTGCCCGCCTCCGGCGAGTACCAGATCGGCTCGTTGGCGATGGCCAATTCCGGCCCCGACACGAACGGTTCGCAGTTCTTCATCATCACCGGCCCCAACGGCGCCGGTCTGCCGCCCAGCTACAGCCTGTTCGGCATGGTGACCAAGGGTCTCGACACCACGGTCCCGGCGCTCGATGCGGTCGGCAATCCCGAGGGCAACGGGGTCCCCCCGCTCGAGCCGGTGACGATCGAATCGGTCACGATCACCGAATCCTGAGCGTCGTTCGGTCCCAGGCCGACGCCACGACGAACGTCAACGGCCGGAGTGGCCGAACCCACCTCCACGGTCGCCTCCGTCGAGTTGCTCGACGGGCCGCCATTGCACGGTCTCGAAGCGTTGGATCACGAGTTGGGCGATCCGGTCGCCACGGTGGACCTGGTAGTCGGCGACGGGGTCGGTGTTGATCAGCACCGCCTTGATCTCGCCGCGATAGGCGGCGTCGATCAGGCCGGGAGCGTTGACGATGCTGATGCCGTGCTTGAGCGCCAGCCCGGAGCGCGGCATGACCAACCCGCAGCAGCCGTGCGGGATGGCGATCGCGATCCCGGTCGGCATCAGGCACCGCCCACCTCCGGCAGTGATCAGCGCGTCCTGCCGCGCCAGCAGATCGAGGCCGGCGTCGCCGGCATGGGCGTAGCTCGGGAGCGCCAGATCGGCGTCGAGCTGGACGATGTCGATCGGGAGCATCACGACTGGGAGCGTAGGCAATCCGCCCGACGCCGACACCGACCATCACGGCGCACCCGACACCGCAGCAGACCGGACACAGCACCACATCTACGATCGCAGGATGCCCGCTCCGCCGCCGCGCCCGCGCCCTCGCCTGCTCGGCCTGTCGTTCGGGGCGATCGCCACCGGGCCGCACAACGCAATCACCGACGTGCCAGGGGTGCGCGTCGGGCACACCACGGTCTGGCGCGACGAACCCGACGGTTCCGTCGCCCGCACGGGATGCACCGTGGTCGCCCCCGACGCGCCGAGTGCGATGTGGCGCCACCCGATGCCGGCCGGGATCGCGGTCCTCAATGGAGCGGGTGAGCTGACCGGCTCGATCGAAGTGCGTGAATGGGGGATCCTCGAGTCGCCGATCACACTGGTCTCGACCAACAACATCGGACGTGGGGTCGACGCGATGGTCGACGCCGCAATCGCCGACGGGGTGGACGAGGTGATCGTGCCGGTCGTCGGCGAATGCGATGATTCGTGGCTGGACGACATCTCGCGCCGGTGGCTCACACTCGATCACATCAGGGCGGCGCTCGACGACGCGACCGACGGACCGGTCGCCGAAGGCGTCGTGGGGGCCGGGACGGGGATGGTCACGATGGGTCACAAGGGTGGGATCGGCACCGCCTCGCGGGTGATCCCCGATCGAGGCACGGTCGGGGTGCTGCTGCTGTGCAACTTCGGCGGCGCCGAACTGATGCGGCTCGGCGGGCGCCCGATCGGCGCCACGCTCGCCGCCGAACGCACGCTCGCCCCCACCCTGGACGACGGTGGATCGTGCATCGGCATCGTGCTCACCGACATCCCGCTCGACGCCCGCCAGTGTGAGCGGGTCGCACGCCGGGTCGGGCTCGGGCTGGCCCGTGTCGGGTCGGTTGCCCATCACGGTTCGGGCGACATCTTCATCGCCGCCTCCACGGCCAACCGCCGGACCCGAGGCGCGACCGGTTACCTCGACACCCGGATCGTGGCCGACAAGGAGCTCGATGCCGTGTTCACCGCCGTGGTCGACGCCACCGAAGAGGCGGTCGCCAACGCCCTGTTCGTCGCCGACACCGTCGCCGGCGTGCGCGGCCACGTGGTTCCCGGCCTGCCCGTCGACCGGGTGCTGGAACTGCTTCGCCACTGACCGCGTCTCGGACCGGTTCGTTCGCGCAGGCGGACCGAGAGTACGCCGTTCGAGGGGCCGGGCCGCCACACTGGATCCTCGTGAACAGGCTGGCGATCGGCGACTCCGGGATGGATGTGGTGCGCCGCACCCAGACCGTCGACGTGGCCCGATCGATACCGCTCGGCATCATCCTGCCGCTCGAGACCTCGGTGCTGCTGACGATTGCGATCAAGCAGTTCGGGGCGGCCGGCCCGATCAAGGGAGCGATCGCCGCCGCCGGTGGTCTCGGGCTGCTGCTCTCGCCGGCGATCACGGCACTCACCCGTCAGCACCGGCGCACGGCGATGGCGATGGCGTCGGTGATGTCGCTCGTCAGCGTGGCGGGGTTCCTCGTGGCTGCCACCGGTTCGATGCCGGCGTTCGTGATCGGGTCGATCGTGGCGCTGGCGGCGTTCAACACCACGCTGCCGCTGCTCACCTTCACGTACGAGCGCAACTTCCCCGCCCACGAGCGCGGCAAGCGGGTCGGCCGCGGCATGGTCGTCAAGGTCGCCGTGTCGGCCCCGTTGGCCGTCGTGATGGGCGCGTGGTTGCGCGACCAGCCAGACCACTGGTGGCTCGTCGTGTTGGCCGGCGCTGTGGCGGCAGCGGCGCTGTCGTGGCTCTACCTCCACATCCCGAGCGAACGACTCGACCCGACGGAAGACGAACAGACCGGCCCGGATCGAGCCGATCAACAGCGGCTGCGACTGCTCCCCCATTTCCACCTGCTGCGAACCGACCGGCAGTTGACGCTCACGCTCGCCGCCTGGATGTTGATGGGGTTCGGCAACCTGATGCTGCTGCCGCTGCGTGTCGAGTACCTGGCACAGCCCAAGTACGGGATCGAGGCCGACGCCGCCACGATCACGCTCTTGACCGTGGCGATCCCCTCGGTCGTGCGACTGCTGGTCACCACACCGTTCGGGCGGCTGTTCGACCAGATGTCGTTCTTCGCCGCTCGGATCATGGTGAACCTGCTGTTCGCGGCCTACATCGTCGCCTTCTTCACCGGATCGAGCACCGCCGCGCTCTGGGCCGGAGCGATCATGCTCGGGATCGCCGTCGCCGGTGGCGACCTGATGTGGATGCTGTGGGTGACCAAGTTCGCGCCGCCCGGCAAGGTCGCCGACTACATGGGCTTGCACACGTTCTTCACCGGGATCCGAGCCGTGTGTGCCCCGCTGCTCGCGTTCTCGATCGTCAGCCGATTCCCGCTCGGTTGGATCGCCGTGATCTCGGCGGTGCTGATCCTGCTGTCGGCGGCGATGCTCGTCCCCGAAGCGCGAGCGGATCGGCGTCTCCGCACCGCCACCGCGTGACGATCGGTCAGACCGCCAGGGTGGCGAGCACCTCGTCGACGATTGCATCGGTCGTCAGCGGGTGCAGGAACACGAGTCGCCCGACCGTCTCGCCCTTCCACGTGGTGGGTGCCACGAACGCGATCTGACGGTCCAGCAGATCGCTCCCCCAGGCTCGCCAACGATCGCTGTCCCAGCCCCGTTTGCGGAACAGCAGCACGGTCAGTTCGGGTTCCATCACGAGTTCGATGCCGTCGATCGCCCGCAGCCGTTCGAGCGCATGTCGGGTGGTGTGGAGCGACGCCCGCACCGCCTCGGTCATGGCCTCGGTGCCGTGCACGAGCAGGGTGAACCAGAACGGCAGCCCCGACGGTCGGCGCGTGAGTTGGTAGACGTAGTCGCTCGGGTTCCACACCTGCTCCCCGGTGTGGAGCACGTCGATGTACGGACCGTGTTGGGTGTGCGTGACGCTCGCCAGGGCCGGGTCGCGGTAGATCACCGCACACGTGCCGGCCGTGCAGAACAACCATTTGTGCGGGTCGACGATGAACGAATCGGCCTCGCCGAGACCGTCGAAGAGTGGGCGGCGTTCATCGAGCACGAGCGCCGCGCCACCGTAGGCGCCGTCGACGTGGAGCCAGGCGTGATGGTCATGGGCGACGTCGGCAAGCCCGCCCATGTCGTCGATCGCGCCGGCGTTGGTGGAACCCGCCGAGGCGACGACCAGCGCCAACTCGTGCGCTCGTCCCGAACTGCGCAGCGCCTCGGCCAGTGCGGCGCCGGTGAACTTCCCGTCGGCACCGGTCGGCACCACGAGGGCGTCCAATCCGAGCAGCCGCAACGAGTTGCCGACCGAGGCATGGGCGGTGTCGGCCACCGCACACAGCCGGCGCCCGGCGGCCTGGTCGCGGGCGACCGCCATCGCCGACAGGTTGCCGATCGATCCGCCGCTGCAGAAGGCTCCTCCGGCTCCGTCGGGCATGCCCGCCAACCGACGCAACCAGTCGATCGCCTGGTTCTCGGCAGCCACCGCGCCGGCTGCCTCCAGCCATGACTCGGCCGAGAACGACGTAGCGCCGACCACGGCATCCATCCAGATCGCGGCGGCGGCCGGTGCCATCGGGATGAAGGCCAGGTAGCGCGGCCCGTCGAGGGCGACGGTGTTGGGAGCCACGGCGGTCTCGAACAAGCGCCACGCCTGCGCGGCGCCCAGGCCATCGGCCGTGATGGCGCCGTCGAACAGCGGCAGCAACCCGTCGGGCGAGACGGTGCGACCGAGTTCCACACCGGCTCCGATCCGGTCGTCGATCAGCCTCCGCACCTGGTCAGCGAGGTCTCCGATGTCGGCGTCAGGTCCGTGCAGCACGGATCGATTGTGCCAGCGATCAACGTGCGTCAGGCGAACACCAGGTGGTGCCGGGGCGATCGACCGTCGGCGGGTCATGCACGTCAGATGCACCAAAGCGTCTCGGCGACCCTCGGCGGGTCGTGCACGTCAGATGCACCAAAGCGTCTTGGCGACCGCCGGTGGTCGCCAAGACGCTTTGGTGCATTTCGCTCGCGCTGCGACCGCGCCCCGACAGCGGTGGCGGGCGGCTTCGGACCGTTCAGGGGCGCATCACGCGCGTGCGGGACTGCTCGCGGAGGTACTGCTGCAGGTAGTACGGGCCGCCGCCCGCCTTGCCGGCGGTGCCGCTGCGCTTCCAGCCGCCGAACGGCTGTACTCCGGGCCAGGCACCGGTCGTGGCGCCGGCCGGACGGTTGACGTATACGACCCCCGCCTCGATCCGGTCGTGGAAGGCGTCGATCTCGGCCTCGTCCTCGGCGAACAAGCCGGCCGTCAATCCGAACGGCACGGCGTTGGCGCGGTCGAGTGCTTCGTCGAGCGACGCCACCGACCGGACCGCGATCAGCGGCACGAACAACTCGCTGGACCAGATCGTCGAGTCGTCAGGCACACGCACCACGGTCGGCGCCACGTAGTTGCCGTGTGCCTGATGGCCTTCGGTGAGGCGCTCGCCTCCGGTCAGCACCTCCCCGGTCAGCCGGGCGTCGGCGACCACAGCGTCGAAGCGCTCGATCGCTGCGGCGTCGACGACCGGCGACATGAAGCCACCTGGGTCGAGCGGCGACGCCGACGGGATCGCTTCGGCGCGCGCCACCAGGCGAGCGATGAACTCGTCGGCGATCGATTCGTGCACGAACACACGCGAGGCCGCCGAGCACTTCTGTCCGCCGAACCCGAAGGCGCTCCGGGCGGTGCCTTCCACGGCCAGGTCGAGATCGGCCGACGCGGCCACGATCACCGGGTTCTTGCCGCCCATCTCGCAGATCGCCGGCTTCGGGTGCGAGGTGGCGAAATCGTGGATGATCGACATGCCAACCGCGCTCGAACCGGTGAACGTCACACCATCCACGCCGGCGTGGTGCACGAGTGTCGAGCCCACATCAGCGCCGCCGGTGACGATGTTCACCACACCGCGCGGCACCCCGGCGTCGACCAGGGCGCGGTACACGAGGTGACCGGACAGCGACCCGATCTGGGATGGCTTGATGATGCACGTGTTCCCCGCCACGAGCGCCGCCCCGGCCGGGCCGGCGACCAGCGCCGACGGATAGTTGAACGGCGCGATCACGGCCCAGACGCCGTACGGCCGCATGAGGTCGGAGGTCACTTCCAGTTCACTGAAGCGCTGCATCGGCACCTCGAAACCGTCGTGTTCGCGCATCGCGTGGGTGTAGTAGCGGATCAGGTCGGCCGCCTCCTCGACCTCCCCGATCGCTTCCAGCCGCGACTTGCCGTTCTCCCACGCCAGGGCGGCGCCGTCGACCACCGATCGCTCCGAGATCAGGTCGGCGGCACGGTCGAGCACGTCGCAGCGCTGCTGCCAGGGGGTGGACGACCACGCGTGGTGCGCAGCGCGGGCGACGGCCACGACCTCGTCGATGTCCTCGGCGTCGGCGATCGTGAAATGCCCGACTGCGATACGGGTGTCGAGCGGCGAGACGGTCGTGAACGTGTCGCCGAAGCGCTCGTCGTCACCGACCCACAACGGGTGGGTCGCCCCCAACTCGGATCGCACCGACTCGACGGCAGCGGTGTACCGCGCCTCCAGTTCGCGATCGTCAGCGGTGAGCGTTGCGTAGGTGACACGAAATCCGGCCATGCCGCGAAGCCTGCCACACTCCGCCGAACGTCGGGCGAGCCGCTCCGCACGCCAGCCACCCGGCGAATCCGGCGCACCCGGCGCGCCTGAGTTGCACCAAAACGGTTTCACGGTCGATGGTGGTCGCCGGGGCGCTTTGGTACGTTTCGCACCCGGCGAATCGGAGCGGAGGGTGATGCGGTTCACGTTCGAGGCCACACTCTGGAAGGTGCCCGGCGAGAGCGCGTGGCACTTCGTCACGCTGCCGTTCGAGGCAGCCGACGAGATCGAGCAGCTCACCGCCGAGACCCGGCGAGGGTTCGGTTCGGTGCGGGTGCACGCCCGGATCGGCGGCACACGGTTCGACACGTCGCTGTTCCCCGACACCAAGGCCGAGTCGTACGTGCTGCCCGTCAAGGCACAGGTCCGCAAGGCCGAACACATCACCGATGGCGACGCGATCGACGTGTCGATCGAGCTGGCCGAAGCCCCGCCCGGTGGGATCCGGTGAGACGGTCATCCAGCCGTTCGGAATCTTCATTCCACCCTGGTGACAATCGGGAACATCTCTGTCAGAATGGTCGCCTCAGCCCCACGGCATGCGTACTCCGCCGCGACACGAAGGTTCTCCGATGACTGCGATCGACACACCGCTCACCCCGTCCCGCGAGTTGAGCGCCGCCGGGTTGGCCGCCCTCGATGCTCCCCAGATCATCACCGAGCTGCCCGGCCCGATCGCCCGCACGGTGATCGCGCGCGACGAGCGCGTCAGCAGCCCGTCGCTGACCCGCGTGTATCCGCTCGTGGTCGGCCGCGGCAGCGGCGCCGTGATCGAGGACGTCGACGGCAACCGCTTCCTCGACTTCAACGCCGGGATCGCCGTCAACGCCGCCGGCCACGCCCATCCGGCCGTCAGCGCCGCCATCCACGCCCAGGTGGACCGCTGCCTGCACTACTGCTCGAGCGACTTCTACCACCCGGTCTACGCCGACCTGTGCGAACGGTTGGCGGCTGTGTCGCCGATGCCGGACTCGAAGGTGTTCCTGGCCAACTCCGGCACCGAGGCCGTCGAAGGCGCGCTCAAGCTGGCCCGGCACCACACCGGTCGCCCGAACGTGATCGCCTTCTACGGCGCCTTCCACGGCCGTTCGCTCGGCTCGCTGTCGCTCACCTCGTCGAAGGCCAAGTACCGCAGCGGGTTCGGGATCGTCACCCCCGGCAGCTACCACGCACCGTTCGCAGGCACCGCCGAACTCGACGGGGCCGAGTACATCGAGCAGATCCTGTTCCACCACATGACCGAGCCCGGCGACGTGGCGGCGATCTTCGTCGAACCGATCCAAGGTGAGGGCGGCTACCTCGTGCCGCCCGCCGGCTGGCTCCAGAAGCTGCGCGACCTGTGCGACCGGCATGGCATCCTGCTCGTGTTCGACGAGGTCCAGTCGGGGATCGGTCGCACCGGCATGATGTGGGCGTTCGAGCACGACGGTGTCGTGCCCGACATCATCACGGCCGGCAAGGGGCTCGCCAGTGGTCTGCCGTTGTCGGCGATCATCGCTCGCGGCGACATCATGCAGTGGGCGCCCGGCAAGCACGGTTCCACGTTCGGCGGGAATCCGGTTGCCTGTGCTGCGGCGGTCGCCACGCTCGATCTGGTCGCCAGCGAGTTGGCCGACAACGCCAGTCGCATCGGCCAGCGGCTGTCGGCCGGGCTGCGTTCACTCAGCGAGACACAACCGATGATCCAGAACGTGCGCGGCCGCGGGCTGATGATCGGTTTCGACGTGCCTGATCACGACGCCGCCGAGGCGCTCGAGCAGGCCTGCTTCGAGCGTGGCCTGTTGATCCTGACCTGTGGCCGGCGCGGCGTGCGGCTGGCACCGCCGCTGGTGATCACCGAGGCCCAGGCCGATTCGGCGCTGGCGATCATCGCCGACGCCTGCGCGTCGATCAGCCACTGACCCGTTCCCACCGTTCCCACCGTGCGTCTCGGGCCCGGCCCGGGCGCCACTCCACCGTTGTTCGAGGAAGACTCCTGCCATGACGTCATTGCCCACCACCGCCGAACTCGCCGCGCGCGCCGCCCAGTTGTTGGCCGCGTGCGGCGCTTCCACCCACGACGGTGACCAGCCGGCGCGCACCCCGATCACGGGTGGCTCGCTCGGGTCGGCCGGGTCGGCCGGCGACATCGACGATGCCGTCGAACGCGCCACTGCTGCATTCCGCGCGTGGCGCGACACGCCCGCCCCGGTGCGCGGCAACGTGGTGCGCCGGCTCGGCGAGTTGCTCCGGGAGCACAAGGCCGAGCTCGGCGAACTGGTGTCGATCGAGGCCGGCAAGATCCGTTCCGAGGGGCTCGGCGAAGTCCAGGAGATGATCGACATCTGCGACTTCGCGGTCGGCCTGTCACGCCAGCTGCACGGCCTCACGATCGCCTCGGAACGCCCCGGTCATCGCCTGATGGAGACTTGGCACCCGGTCGGGCCGGTGGGTGTGATCAGCGCCTTCAACTTCCCAGTAGCGGTGTGGTCGTGGAACGCCACGCTGGCGATCGTGTGCGGCAACTCGGTGATCTGGAAGCCCAGCGAGAAGACCCCGCTCACCGCCCTGGCATGCCAGTCGTTGTGGTTGCAGGCGGCAGCCGACACCGGCACTCCGGCCGACGTGTCACAGGTCGTGCTGGGTGGCGGCGCCGAGGGCGCCGCGCTGACCGCCCACGAGGGCGTGCCGATCATCTCCGCCACCGGCTCGACCGCGATGGGCCGCAAGGTGGCACCGGTGGTCGCCGCCCGCTTCGGTCGTTCGATCCTGGAGTTGGGTGGCAACAACGCCGCCATCGTCGCCCCGTCGGCCGATCTCGACCTGGCAGTCCGCGGCATCGTGTTCTCGGCCGCCGGAACCGCCGGCCAGCGCTGCACGTCATTGCGGCGCCTGATCGTGCACCGCTCGATCCACGACGAACTGGTCGACAAGGTCGCCCGTGCCTATGCCTCGCTGCCGGTCGGCAGCCCGCTCGCCGACGGTGTGCTGGTGGGGCCGCTCATCGATGCCGCGTCCTTCGATCGGATGCAGGCGGCGCTGGTCGCGGCAGCCGATGCCGGCGGCAAGGTCCTGGCGGGCGGCGAGCGCCAGCTGGCAGACCACGCCGCCGACGCCTTCTACGCCCGACCGGCGCTGGTGACGATGCCCGGCCAGACCGACATCGTTCGCACCGAGACGTTCGCACCGATCCTGTACGCGATGGCCTACGACGAGTTCGACGAGGCGCTGGCGATGCACAACGACGTACCGCAGGGTCTGGCGTCGTCGGTGTTCACGCTGAACGTCCGCGAGGCCGAGCGGTTCATGTCGGCGTCGGGCTCGGATTGCGGGATCGCCAACGTCAACATCGGCCCGTCAGGAGCCGAGATCGGTGGAGCGTTCGGCGGCGAGAAGGAAACCGGCGGCGGCCGCGAGAGCGGCAGCGACGCGTGGAAGGGCTACATGCGCCGCGCCACCAACACGATCAACTACTCGACCGCCCTCCCGCTCGCCCAAGGCGTCGTCTTCGACATCTGACGTTCACGTTGTGTCAGACACAACTTGAACGTCGGCGAGCAGGCCGCAGGTTCGTGTCACGATCTCGTCGAGCATCGGGAGCGACACTGCGGCGCGGCGCGATCGCCGTACCGCTTGTGCCACCGAGGCTGGCGACGCCGACCCGACGATCGCCAACAATTCGGCCCGCGCGCGACTCGGCGAGTTGCCCCAACACCAGGTAACAGGCCGTTCTCGCCAGACCCTGTGGGGCTCGATCGAGCTCGAAAGCACTCTCGTCGACGATCTGTTCGACGGCATCCCAGACCGCTTGGCCTGACGCCGTGATCAATCCGTCGGACTCACGGTTCGTCTCGACGAACTCGCGGAACGACGTGACCGAGCCGAACCAATCTCGCACTGGTGAGCAACCGAGCCAGTCCGGACACCCACGAAGACCGAGGTAGGTGCGATGACTCGACCACCGATACGTGTCGAGTGCGACGGGCGGCACGATCGCCAGCGGATTGCGATGCACGTACCGGACAGCATTGGCGAGATAGCGCTCGCTCCGTACGACCCGGGAGAAATAGCGGCCTCGAAAGATCGGTCCGTCACCGCCGGCGCGTTCGTTGCTGTGTCGAGTGAACCGCCCACCCAGCAACTGCATGAAGTCCGACAGACCGCCGTCGGGGCAGGACACGACGAGGTGGTAGTGGTTGTCCATCAGGCAGTAAGCCAGCACGGTGACACCAAAGGCGTCGTGCCCGGCGGCCAACAGGTTGCCGAAATCGACCCGGTCGGCGACCGAGCGGAAGACGGGTTGCCGGTCTGCGCCACGATTCGTGACGTGGAACCAACCCGATTGTTGTGATGAGCGAGGTGAACGCGGCATACCCACCTGTGGGTCTGCCAGACGTCGAAGAGGAACGCTGACGTTCAAGTTGTGTCTGACACAACTTGAACGTCAGCGGCGGTCGGGGAGGAAGCGGAAGTGTTCCCTGGTCGAACGCACGTGCTCGGTCGACAGGTCGGCCAGCAGCACGCTCTCGGTCTGGCTGGCGGTGGCGAGCAGTTCGCCGAGCGGGTCGACGATCCGCGAGTCGCCGGAGTAGGTCAGCGTGCAACCCTCACCGCCGCCGGTGCCGACCCGGTTGACACCGACCACGTAGGCCTGGTTCTCGATCGCCCGCGCCTGCAGCAATGCCATCCAGTGGGCGCGCCGCTTCTCGGGCCAGTTGGCCGGCACGAGGTAGACGTCGGTGTCCAGTGCCAGCTGCCAGAACTCGTCGGCGAACCGCAGGTCGTAACACACGAACATCGAGACCCGGAACCCTTCCACGTCGACCGTGACCAACTCGGTGCCCGGCCGCGGATGGTGCTGTTCACCGGCGTGAGAGAAGGGGTGGATCTTGCGATACCGGTGTTGGGTGCCATCCGGCCCGGCCAGCACGAAGCAGTTCGACGGCCGTTGATCGTCGGTGGGAGCGTCGGGGTGCACCTCCGGACACGACCCACCCACCCACACGCCGTGCTGCTGTGCCTGGCCGGCGAGGAACTGCGAGGACGCACCCCCGGTCGGCTCCGATTCGAAGCCGTCCGCGCCGAACCCGAACCCGGTCGAGAAGGTCTCGGTCAGCAACACCAGCTGGGCGCCCGATGCGACGGCGCCACCGATCTTGGGTGCGAGCCGTTCGAAGTTGGCAGCGCGGTCGTTCCACACGATGTCGTGCTGGACGGCGGCGAGCCGCAACGAGCTCACGACGTACCGCTCAGACTCGCCAGCCGCTCGACGGCGGCGTCGATCACCGACATCTGCTTGCAGCAGGCGAACCGCACGAGGTGACGACCGTGCTCGCGGTGCATGTAGAACACCTCGTTGGGGATCGCCACCACGCCGATCCGATGTGGCATCTGCCGGCAGAACTCGTATCCGTCGCCCGACGCATCGACGGGCCTGATATCGACCGTCGTGAAGTAGGTGCCCTCGGCCCGGAAGGTCTCGAACCCGGCCGCATCGAGCCCGGCCTGGAGCCGATCGCGCTTGGCCTGCATGTCGGCGGCGAACCCGGTGAAGTACGAATCGGGCAGCCCCAGCCCGACCGCGATCGCCGGCTGGAACGGGCCGGCGTTGACGAAGGTGAGGAACTGCTTGGCGGTCCGGCAGGCGTCGACCAACGCTGCCGGCCCGCACACCCAACCGACCTTCCAGCCGGTCGTGTTGAACGTCTTGCCGCCCGACGAGATCGTGAGCGTGCGCTCCGCCATCCCCGGCAGTGTCGCCATTGCGATGTGGTCGCGCCCGTCGAACACGAGGTGCTCGTAGACCTCGTCGGCGAGCACGATCACGTCACGCTCCTGAGCCACCGACGCGATCAGCTCCATCTCGGCGCGGGTGAACACCTTGCCGGTCGGGTTGTGGGGCGTGTTGAGCAGGATCAGTTTGGTCCGAGCCGTGAACGCCGCCCGGAACTCGTCGGGGTCGAATCCGTACTGCCCGCCGGCGCCGGTGCCCGGCCGCAGCACGACCGGTCTGGCGACCGCCCCCGCCAGCGCGATGCACGCCTGGTAGCTGTCGTACATCGGCTCGAACAGGACCACCTCGTCGCCGGTGTCGAGCATGCCGAGCAGCGAGCCGGCCAGCGCCTCGGTCGCACCCGCCGTCACGAGCACCTCCCGATCGGGGTCGTGCTCGAGCCCGTAGAAGCGATGCTGGTGCTGGGCGATCGCCTGCCGCAGGACCGGCATGCCCGGCCCCGGTGGGTACTGGTTGAGCCCACCTCGGATGGCGTCGACGGCGGCGTCGAGCACCTCCTGCGGACCGTCGGTGTCGGGGAAACCCTGGCCGAGATTGATCGACCCGGTGGCGACTGCCAGCCCCGACATCTCGGCGAAGATCGTGGTGCCGAACCCTTCCAGCTTGCTGGTGAGCGGTTGCCGGCCGAGCGGTTTGGAGTCCACGCCCGCAGCGTAGGCGCGGCCGACGGTCTACATCAGGTGCGGATGGGTCTGGGCGAGACGACTCGACATCGTCGACGTCAGCGCTTCCGATGCGCGCTCGCCGCCGGCCACGGCGTCGAGGAAGAGCTGGCCGGGGATGGCGAGCAGGACCGTGGGTTCGAGCGCCTCGATCGACGCTGTGCGCGGCACCTGGCGCAGCAGACCGATCTCCCCGAACCAGTCGCCTGCCGCGAGTCGGCGGACCGGCCCGTCCGAGGCGGTCGACACGCGGACCGAGCCGCTGCGGATCAGGTACAGCGCGTCGGGCTGGTCGCCCTCGGAGAACACCACGTGACCGGCTGCCACCTCCACCACGGTCAGGCCGCGCGCCAGCCGCTCCTGGGTCGCCAACGCGGTGCTGATGAACGGGCCGAACCGGTGGATCTCGGCTGCCAGCGGCGCCAGCCGGAGGCGCGCCGCCTCGGTGCGATTCGAGATCGCCTGCAGCGAGGGCGCCAGCAGCAGCGATGCCAGCACCAACGAGCCACCGCCGACCCACAACGTCACCTCCAGGCTCGTGACCGACACCATCACGGGTGCCAGCGCAGTACCGACCAGTTGGAACAGCGACCCCGAGCTGTCCTGCAGAGCGGAGACCCTGCCGAGCACATGCTCCGGGCAGGCGCGCTGCAACAACGTCACGAAGAACACGTCGAGCAGGATGTTGCCGACGCCCTCGACCACCATCAGTCCGCACGCCACCACGATGTTGCTGGTGATCGCCAGCAATGCCAGCGGTGCGCCCATCAACACGCCGGACACCGCCAGCAGCCGCCCGGCGTCGGGGCGACTGGCGATCCGGGAGGCGAACGGCACCGCCAACAGCCCACCGACACCGACCGCCGCGGTCAGGATGCCGACGTCGCCCGGGTTGCGTCCCAACCGGTCCTGCACGACCAGGACCTGCACGACCATCTCGATCCCGTAGGCGAACACGATCGCCACGAGGATCAGGGTCAGGGCGATCATCCCGGGCACGAAGCGGAGCGCCCGCCCGCCCTCCACCAACTGCCGCAGAACCCCGGGCTGGTCGATCGACGCCCCCGGGTTGGCCGGCGCCGATGCGTCGCGTCTGCGTCCGTCGATGTTCCCGACCCCGAGCACCAGCAGGCCCGCCACCACGTAGGTGCCGGCGTTGACCGCGAACGCGGCGGTGGGCGAGGCGATCGCCACGATCGCCGCCCCGAGCGCCGGCCCGGCGAACCAGGCCAGCTGGTTCAGGCTCGCCACGGCGGCGTTGGCGGCAGCCAGGTCGTCTTCGCCGACCAGGAGTGGCGTGGCCACGACCGTCGACGGGCGGTACGGGGTGGTCAGCGCCGCCGTCAGGACCACCAGTCCGACGACGGCGATCGGAGGTCCATCGGATGCCACGACGAACGCCGCTGCGAGCATCGCCGCCGCCCGCGCCAGGTCGAGCCCCACCATGAGCCGCCGACGGTCGGTTCGGTCGGCGAGCACCGCTCCGAACGGGCCGAGCAACGTGAGTGCTGCCATGCGACCGATCAACGCCGCCGACACCCACGACGGGGAGCCGGTGCGATCGATCAGGAACACGACCAACCCGACGGCGTAGAGCATGTCGCCCGTGCTCGAGACACCCACGGCCAGGAAGAACCGGCGCCACCGGCGGTGGCGCCATGCCGCAGCAAAGGTTCCCGACTCGACGCGCAAGCGACACCCCTCTCCGGCCGCAGCCGGACCCCCGTCTCGATCAGCGGGTCACGCTAACAAGTCCAGTGCGATCGCCGGTCGGCCGATCGTCGCCGGTGCCACGCCGTGACGCGCATGACTTCCGGCCCTGTGCTCCTGCGATCGGCTTTCGCACACTGGACGGTGGAACCGCAATGAGTTCGAACACACATCGGCCCGATCGCATGGGACCGAATCTGGGCACGGCCGGCACGGCTGCCGCACTGCCGACGCCATCCCGGCCCGGCCCAGCCCGCGATGGTGAGGACAGAACATGAACAGCGATGAGCGAACCCCACATCCGCCGCCAGCACATCGGCAGGGTCAGCCCGCTCGGCACGGGCCGCCGGGGACCGCCGTCGATCTGTACTGGATCCCGTTGGGCGCTGGCTCGCCGATCGTGCAGGCCAGCGGCCGACTCTTCGAGACGATCTCGGCGAAACGGCATCGACGCCCGCCACGCGATCTGTACCACGCCGCGCTCCGGGTATCGACACCTGACGGCTGCTTCAGCATCGAGCAGGCCCCCGTTCCGGACCGTCACGGGGATGCCCGAGGGGTGGTCGCCGTGGGACCGGTCGGGATCCGTGCCGCCGGACGCCTCCGCGTGTTCCGCTACGAGATCCGGTGCTGGCGCGACGGCATCATCCCCGACCTCGACGCTGCGGTCGACAGCCCGGTCCGGCTGACCGACGACGTGGACGTCGCGTCGCGGATCCTCGACCTGCTGCCGTCGATCCCGACCCCGGTCTGGGGCCGCGACGAGGCCGGAACGGGAGAGATGTGGAACTCGAACTCCGTGGTCGCCTGGGTCCTCACCTGCAGCGGTGTCGGCCTCGACTCGATCAACCCGCCGCACAACGGACGCGCGCCCGGATGGATGGCCGGACGCGCCGTCGCCAACGCCAACAATCCGTCTGCCGACATCAGGGCGCTGGCGATCACCCGGCTGCCACAGTGACGTCACTCCTGACCACCGAACATCGGTGGCGCTGCCGGGATCGGCCTCGGGCACGAAGAGTGGACCGCCAGGCGCCGGTGACGCCGACAGCTCGAGCTGGTGCTCCCACAGCACGGTCTTCAGGGTCGTGCCACCGACGAGCACGCTTGGCACGTTCCACTCCGAGGTCGTGATCGAGCCGGATTCGGCGAACGGACTCCAACAGAACTCCGCTGCGCAGTGTCACCTCTTCGCGCCGTCTCGCCGGCACCTGCGTGACTGCTCGTCCGACAGCGACTCACCACGACCGGCTCCCCGGATCCTCGACCGCAGAGCGCCGTCAAGCGTGGGCCGGGCAGCGCCCGATGCTCGCTTCGGAGCGGCCGCTTCCACAGTCGGTCGTGTCAGTTCCGTGTCGCGGGTTCTGCGTTACCTTTGGCACGTCTGGGCCGACAGACGGCGAGCACATCGAGACGATTGCGGTGGTGAAGGAGGGGTCATGGCGAAGCTGATCTACGCGTCGAACATGTCGCTGGACGGTTACACCGAGGACGAACGCGGGGCCTTCGACTGGGCTCCGCCGGACGACGACGTCTTCGCGTTCATCACCACGCTCATGCGGTCCGCAGGCACGTATCTGTACGGGCGTCGCATGTACGAGACACTGGCCGTGTGGGAGACCGACTCCACCCTGGCCGTGCGGTCAGACCTCACGGCCGACTACGCGATCGCGTGGCAGGCGGCACACAAGGTCGTGTACTCCTCGACCCTGGCCGAGCCGCTCACCGCGAACACTCGGCTCGAACGACACTTCGACCCCAGCGCCGTACTCGACCTGAAGACCACCGCGAGCAGGGATCTGTTGGTCGGTGGCCCGAACCTCGCAGCACAGGCTCTTGTCGCCGGGCTGGTCGACGAGCTCGCCCTGTTCGTCTGGCCCGTGATCCTCGGTGGGCGGAACCTCGCACTGCCGACCGACACGCGCTGCCGATCTTGAGCTCATCGACGAGCACCGATTCAACAACGGCGTCGTCTACCTCCGGTACCGCCTTCAGTAGCAACGACGCAGGAACTCGTACCCTTGCCCACTGCCCCAGAACACGGTCGAGTGACGCACCCGATGCGCCGTCCGAAGCGTGTGACGCTCGCCGGCGAGTCGTCGTTCCGCGTGCGCGTTCTGAGCGGGCGGGGTCAAGGCTCGATGGTCGGGTCGGTGACGCGGCCGATGAACAAGATGGTGCCGGCGCCGTGGTCGCGGATGACGTACAGGTAAGGCAGGTTGATCTCGATGGTCGGACCGTGTGACGCTGCCATCTCGCCGCCGGTGGCGGCTGCGGCACGGGTACCTTGTTCATCGACTTCGATGACGGCCTCGTGCTCGACCTGTGCGAGGAACAGCCCGCCACCGTCGACCATCCCCGAGAAGTCCGCCGCCCCGCTGAACGCGGTCGGCATGCCCAGCGCCGACAGGGTGCCGTTCATCTGGACATGTGTGCGGGCGGTCCACTTGGGCAGCGACAGGTGGATCCCGCCGTCTTGGATCTGATCGATCACGGCGGCGAGGGATTCGGTGGTGAGTTCGGCCTCGAACGCGGCGAGGTCGGTCGGGGCGATCACGACCATCGAGAGCGCACCACCGCCGTAGGGCAGTTCGACGGCTTGGAGGTCCTCGGTCCACAACGACGGCAGGTACTCGTTGTAGTGCATCATCGGCACGTCAACGGTCGTCCCGTCGGCGAGGGTGAACGGTGCTGACGGCCGTCGCTGCGGGGTCGAACGGGAACTCCCATGGCGCGTCCATGGCAACGGCGTTCACCAGCACCATTCGGGTGGTCGCGTCGAACGAATCGGTCGGGAACAGTTCCGGGATCAGCTCGTTGGTCTCCCCGCCGATCCAGCCGTTGATCAGCTCGCGAGCGGTTTCGGCGGCACCGAAGTCGACTTCGGCGAGCGGCGAACCGTACGCGCCGGTGAGCACGTCGAGATACTCGTCACGCAACGCCAGGCCCGGCTGCGTCCACACCTTGTTCGCCGCGTTCCACTCGGTGGGGCTGCCGGCGGTGCGGGCGTCGAGGGTGAGGTCGTAGGCATTGATGCCCTCGTGCCAGTTCGCCGGGTCCAGCCCGTCTGCGTGGAGCACCTGAGCGATCTCGGTTGCGGTCTGACCCCGCGCCCCGGCATAGATCATGCTGAGCGCGAACGTCGCGCTGTACGGACCGACGATCGTGTTGCCGCCCTGCTCGGCAACCACCGCCCGATACAGGTCGAGCGCGAACTCGTTCATCCCGGCGACCGCCTCGGTCGTGTTGCGCCCATCGGCACCACCGTCGACCGACCGCTCCGTCACATTGCCGAGCCGCAACGGCAACACGCTCGCACCGATGCCGGTCGGCTCCGGCGTCACCACCGGATCCGCCGAGTTGTCGCCGCCGCAGGCGGCCACACCGGTGATCAACATCGGCAGGAACAACATGGCGCAGCTATGACGTCGCATCCCTGTTCGACGCTACTCGCACGACCTGGGTTCCCTGACTGCGCTGCGCGCGCTGTGCGACAGTCGGCACCGCGGCGACGTCGACCGAACACCCTGACATCGCGTGGCTCGAAGTGGCCGGCCGCGAACGGGAGGATGATCACCCGTGTATTCGGCGATCTGTGCGGCCCACGTGGTTGGCAGTGCCAGCGATTCCGTGACCTTGACATGGCTCTCGACGTCGAACGACTCGCTCGGCTTCGCGGTTCGACTCGACAGCATCGACGAAAGGGACTCTGGCTATTGGAGCAGGGCGGCGTAGTGCTGCTCCAGTTCCGTTGGGTCGGCGTCGGTGAACGGGGGCGGGTTGTCGGTCTCGATCAACTGCACCAACTGGTCGAGGCAGACGTGGTAGCCGGCGCCGGTCTTGTCGACTCCTGCCGTGGTGTCGACGATCCAGGTGGTGAACACCAGCCGCGTGCCGGCTTCGGTCGGGTGGAGCTCGAAGATCAGGGTGTCGCGATCCCACATCCATGAGAAGGTGTGCGGCGGGTCCCAGGTGAGGATCTTGGCCGGCAGCGTCGGGTTGGGGATCTGGTATTTCGCCGCCACGTCGGGCCAGAAGGTTGCGAGGACGTCACCGCCCACGACCCGTTCGCCGACGAGGTCGACGGGTAGCCAGTGACGCAACTGGTCGGAGTCGGTGATCGCTCGCCACACGCGTTCTACCGAATGCGACAGCTGGCGCTCGTAGCGCAGCCCGACCGTTTCGCCGTCGTGCAGTACGTCACCTAGGGGATGCGTCGGTGTCATGTCGGTCTCCGTTTCCTTGTCGTCGACTCGGTCGTCGTGGTCGCAGCTGCGTCTTCATCGAGGAACCGCTCCAGTGCGTCCAAGCGTCCTGCCCACCGCTCGCGATAGGGCAGCAGCCAGTCGTCCACCTCGAGCAGCGGTTGTGTCCGCAAGCCGTAGATGCGCCTGTTGGCATCGATGCGCATGCTCACCAGGCCGGCCTCACGCAGTACCTTCAAGTGCTTCGAGACCGTCGGTTGGCCGATGTCGAGTGCGTCGACGATGACACGGACCGGTTGCTCGTCGACCAGCAGCAGGTCAAGAATCGCTCGGCGGTTGGGCTCGGCGAGTGCTGCGAATATCGTCACCTGGCAATATTGCCATACGGCGAATCATCCTGCGACCCTCGAGGACGCGCAGCCGCACGCGTGCCCCAAGCGATGGCGGCGAATGCACCCGCCGATCTTGCTCGGCCACGGACTGCCGCTCCGCCGCGTCTGCGCCGATCTGATCGACCGCAGCAGGTCAGGTAAGCCGCCGATCTACGCGATGTGTTTCTGTGTCCCTGCCTGCACCTCTGGGACAGCCGAAAGACGCTCGGAGCTATGTCGGTGGGCTGAAGCGGGTTGCCCGGGTACCTGGAGGATTGAAGCCATCCCGCTCGGAGTCAGGGTTCGCGACGAGGACCTCACCCTCGAGACCGTCAGGGTCGACGAAGAACACCGAAAACACCGGGCCGAAGTCGGTGACGAAGTCATCGGCGGCGTGTTGCCCCGAGTCCAGCGGGGCTCGGCGCCGGGTTTGCGTCGGCGCCGCTGCTTCCCTCTCGTAGCGTGTGGTCGTGCCTGTGGTGGACGGCTTCGTGGACGCTGTGATGGCCTCGCCGTTAGGGGTGTCGTGGTTGGCTGTCCTCGATGCGGGCGGTTCCGGTGACGAGGGATGGCCAGCGACGTCAGCGATCGCTGATCCGGCAGCCGTTTCGGCGGCGGTCGATCTGATTGGGGAGGTGCCTTTCGGCAAGCTGGTCGAGGCAGCCGTGTTCGCCGCCGTGTTCGAATCCGGTCCCTGGATCGGTGATTCCCCGGCCAAGATCGCGGACGCATACGCGCAGGCGGAGCGGCGCGCGCCGATCGCCGAGGCGATCGGCGAGCGTTTCGGCGCGGAACTGCACGCTCCGATCGACCACGATGCACAGCAGTGGTTCGCAGACGGGTCACCCGGCCTCGAATCGCTCGCCCCTTTGTTCGACCGTCTTGACGCCGTGTACGGAGCGGGCGAGTTCCCGATTGCGGGGCTGTGGACTGCCACGGACCCGCCAGCGGAGGCGCTCGTGGAGATGGTGGGCGCCTGGGAGTACGAGACCGGGCCCATCACACGGTGGTGGCTGCCGTTGCGGCCCGAGGCGCGCGTGTTCGAGATCCACCGGCCGGCCGATTGGGCTCGGCTGGTGACCGCTCACCCACGAGTCGCTGCACCACATCCGGGCTGGGAGCTGCCCGGCGTCAACCAACATGTCACCGACATCGCCCCGCTCCTCGCATCGGCCCAGCGCCGAGCCGCTCGGGCATCGGTCCGCCGACATGTCGTGCCGGACTGGAAGTCCGTCGCCAACCAGTACGACGGTGTTCACCTGTCATGGGCCGGATTCATCACCTCCGAGGGGTACATCGGCGACCTCAAATCCGGTGACGGTGACGTGACCATGCTTCGCTACTGGTTCAGCGAGCGCACCCTTTGGCTCGCCGACGCCTTCGGCGAACCCCGCGCCGCACCAGACCCGCAGATCAACTTCGCAACCGGGAACCACTGGCCACCCCTCGCGCCGCGCATCGAGATCACACGCGACCTCATCGTTCGCCTTCTCGGACGCCCACCCGCCACCTAACGCTGGTTGGGGGCGCGCCCGAAGCGCCTGTTCGGCGTGCCCGCCGCCGTTCGCTCGCCCCCTGTCCTGCGCCGCGCGACTATGTGCGGCGCACGAGCTACTTCACCGTGCGCGCCGATAGTGCGTAGCGACAGCGCCGTTGCAGAGCGGGTTTGCTGAGACCAGCTCGAGCCGTCGCGTGCTGGGTAGCCCGCTTTGGTACAGGGTCGGGCCGTGGCCGGCGATCCTGGGGTGGACGAGGAGCCTGTACTCGTCGATGAGATCGAGCCGGTCCAGCTCAGTTACGAGCTTGGCGCTGCCGAGGAGCACGCCGGTCGGGGTTGCGTCCTTCAGTGCCTGCACGCCTGTGCGCAGGTCGCCAGCGATGTGGAGGCTGTTGGTCCACGGGAAATCCGACCGTGTCGACGACGCGACGTACTTCGGTTTGGCATCCAGGTTGAGAGCCCACTCAAGCATCGCAGGCGGCGCCTCTTCGTCGCCGCGGGCGACCGCCGGCCAGTAGCTCTCCATCATCTCGTAGGTGACGCGGCCCCACAGCATCGCCCCGCTCTCGTCCATCAGGCGCGTGAAGAATGCGTGTGTCTCACCGTCGGCAACTCCCTCCTGATGGTCGACGCAGCCGTCCAGCGTGACGTTGATGCTGAAGGTCAGAAGTCCCACGCGGCGAGTCTACGTCGTGGCTCGATCTCGCCCGTCTGGCCCGACGGCTTCGCCACTCCCACCTCGCAACACGACCAACAGTTGCGTTGCCGGCCACTCGCTCCGCCCGAGCCCCGTGACCGCGCCAGACGCGCGGCGTTCGGTGCTACCCGCTGCGGAGGGGACGGCGAGCGTTCTGCGCTGCGGCGCCGAGCGACGATCGTGGAGCTCAGTGCGGGCAGAGCCCGGAGAGGGCGTTCGCTGCATCGGCGCGGGCCAGGTTCCACGACCAGCCGCGGTCGGTGACGTCGCGCTCCGAGCAGAGGCGCTGCAGGAGTGCGTAGCGCTGCTCAGCCGGCAGCTCGTCGAGGTGCTCGACCAGAGCCGGGACGGCGTCGTCGGAGAGCTGAGTGCCGAGGTAGGCGCTGTCGAACTCGGCACCGTCGTGCGATCGGGTCGCGCCGCTGGCCCAGTCGATGCGGTCGATGTTCTCGCGGGCGACGATCGCCTCCGGGTTGGCGACGTTGGTGACGAGCAGGGTTGCGTACGCACTGACGACCACAGCTGCCACCAGGCTCGGCTCCCATCGGGTGCAGACGAGCGCGACGACGATCAGCACGATCACAAAGCCGAGCCACGCGGCGAAGACCGTGGTCGAGAAGCGGAGCATCGTCAGCCCGAACACGTTGCGGTAGGTCTGCAGCCGCACGATCGACACGATGACCATCAGCAACGTGAACAGGGCGTCCGCCAGGGCGATGATCAGCAGCTGCCGGCGGCGTGCGGATCGGGCGATGATCTGCCGACTGGCGATCAGCACCGTGCCGACGATCGCGACGACGGCGACGAGTTGAAAGAAGCCACTGCGCGCATACTCGGCGTATGTCAGACCGGTGCGGCGCTGGACGTACTGGGAGCCGCTGAGCGCGCCGATCGCCAGGCTCGTTACGTACCCGCCGAGCACCACCGCGACGGTTGCCAACACGCAGGCCACCTCTCGGCCGCCGATCGCCGCTCGGGGCGCGATGGCAGCCGTGGAACGCGTGATATCGGCGATGGCGCGTCCGATGTGGCCCGTGTCGGGTCGACCCGCGGCACGCGCCGGCCAACGAGCACGAGCGATAGCCACCACAGCGAACCGGCGATGACGATGATCAAGTCGACAAGGCGATCACCCAGCCCTGTGATGCCGAGCATCGAGGCGAAGAAGGCGTCTCCCGATGCGAGGAGGATGAGCAAAACCGTCGCGAGGGTGAGCGCCATGGCGATGCCGGTCATCGAGCGGCGGATCTGCGGTATTGCGTCGTTCGGCGCTCCGCACGCAACCGCCCTGACCGCTTCCCGCGGGGTGTCAAAGCCTGCCGCCCCCACCTCCGCGATTCCGTTGGCGAGCGCAGGAAACGTGCCCGGTAGCCCACGATCGGCGTTGGCAGCAAGTACGAACAGCACGACGAGGGCGATGATCGTCGGCCATATCAGCCATGGGCTGGTGCGGATCGACAGCCACGGAGCCAGCACGATCACCATCGCGAGCCATGCCGTGCGGATGCGGTTGCGGGGTCGAACGACCAGCAGGGCGACTGCTGCGACGACGACCATGACCGTGCCGGCGGCTCCGACGATGTCGGTCTGCACCGCCTGGTCGATGAGGACGCCGACAATGAGCGCGGCAAGCAGAGCTTGAGCTGCGACGCGTCGATCCCACTCGAGGTACTTCGGCGGGCGGGTCCGGATCGCGGGCGCGCTGAAGACTGGCAGTGTGGTGTCCAACGGTGACTCCTGTGCTCGAGGGGCGTGCGGGGAAGGGAGGGTTTGTCAGCTCGGCAATGTGACGAGGAAGGACGCACCGCACGGCGCCCCCGGCGGGCCGATGTTCGATGCGCTGACGTGCCCGCCGTGCAGCTCGGTGATCCAGCGCACGATGGCGAGCCCGAGGCCGGTGCCGCCGGTGTTGGCGCGAGCGGCGTCTGCTCGGTAGAAGCGTTCGAAGACCTGATCGGTCGATACGGCCGGCAGGCCCGGGCCCGAGTCCGACACAGTGAGCTCGACCCTCCGGTTTCGTTCGATCGCGCTGATCCGCACCGGTCCGCCCCCGTGGCGGAGCGCATTCTCGACCAGGTTGAACACGACCTGGTGGAGTCGTTCGGGATCGGCCGGCACGACAAGATCGTCGGCGATGGCGACGTGCACGTCGGCGTCGGGCTGATCGAGCAGGCATTCGTCCACGGCAGCGCTGACGAGCCGGCGCAGGCCGACCTCCGTGGTCGTCAGCCCGATGGTGCCGGCTTCCAGGCGGGAGAGATCGAGCAGGTCCTCGACGAGGCGGTGGAGCCGTTCGATCCGCCCGTACATCGCCCGCAAGAGCTCCGGCGACGGCTCGCTGACGCCGTCGACCAGGTTCTCCAGCGTCGCTTTCAGGCCGGCGATCGGGGTGCGCAGCTCGTGCGAGACGTTGGCCACCAGGTCGCGGCGCTGCCGGTCGGCCAGGGCGAGGTCGCCGGCCATCGAGTTGAACGCCGCGGCGAGCTGGCCGACCTCGTCGACAGCCGATGTCTCGATCGGTTCGTGGGAGCTGCCGCCGGCGATGCGCTCGGCGGCCTTGGTCATCGCCCGCAGCGGACGGGTCATGCCCCGAGCCAGGAACTGGACGACGACAAGGGCGACGGTGGCAGCGACGATGGGCCGCACCCAGATCGGCCAGCCGAGCGCATAGCCAACCTGGCTCGTCGTGACCGCCATGCCGATGGCGGCGATGATGACGATCGAGAACTTCTCCTTGATCGATCGCATGCGCCAGAGAGGCGACATCACTCGTCCCCGAAGGCGTAGCCAACGCCGTGCACGGTGCGCACGATCGAATCGCCGAGCTTGCGGCGCAGGGCGCGGATGTGGCTGTCCACAGTGCGCGCGCCAGATCCGTCGCGGTAGCCCCACACCTCGGCCAGCAGTGCCTCGCGCGTCAACACCGCACCGCCACGAACAGCGAGCGAGGTGAGAAGGTCGAACTCCGTCGGGGTCAGCGAGATCTCACGCCCGTCGTTCGTTACCCGCCGGCGCGCCTCATCGATGCGCAGCGCGCCATGCTCGAGAATCCGCTCGTTTCCCGCGACGGGCCGATCCACCCGTCGCAACACGGTTCGGATGCGAGCGACGAGCTCGCGCATACTGAACGGCTTCGTCAGGTAGTCGTCGCCACCGACGGCCAACCCGACCAGCATGTCAGTCTCATCGTCGCGAGCGGTCAGCATGATCACGGGCACGTCGCGTCGCGCCCGCAGGCGACGGCACACTTCCAATCCGTCGATGCCGGGCAGCATCAGGTCGAGCAACACGAGATCGGGTCGCTCACGGAGATCGAGGTCGAGGCCGGCCTGCCCGTTCGCGGCGAGCGAGATGACGAAGCCCTCGCTGCGCAGCCGTTCGCCGACCGCGGCTGCGATCGTCTCGTCGTCCTCCACCACCAGGATTCGCGTCACGTCGACACTCTACGAAAGGCGATGTTCGGACGTCCCGCGGTTCATGTGGAGATTCGATGCAGGGAACAGACCGCCGTCTACGACTCGCGAATTCGGAGATGTGACGCGGACGCCTGTCCTCGCCGTTGCTGCAGAATCTCGTCGTCGCGCTTCGGAACGCACGCCGGGCGCTGCGCGGCCAGCCGCAGTGGAGCGGTCGGCCGACGGCGTCTGAAGATGCGGTGGTGAGGGGGGCCGAACCCGTTGCGCGACGGGACCCGGAGAGTGGATGCCGGGCTCACGGATTTTGGGCAGGGGGAGCGCTCTGCGATGCGAGCACTCGATCGTGCGGTCGGTGCGTCGATGGTACGAGTGCCGCGGTGTCATCGTTGACGGAGGGAAGTCACTCGACGCCTTCGGACCAGAACTCGATCCGGTTTCCGGCGGGGTCCAGCACGAAGAATCCCGGTGAACCCCACCGATTCTGGATGGGCGAAGCGTCGATGCCGTTGCGTACCAGTCGGCTCCGACTGGCGGCTGCGTCCTCGACACGCCAGCTGAGGGTCAAACCTCTCCCGTCGCCGCTCGCGATGCTGGCGCAGCGGGCGTCGGCGACGCTGATGTGAGCTCCGGGGTGCAGCTCGAACTCGATGAACCAGTCCCGTTCCATCGATGTGTGGAGGCCGAGACCTGTTCGGTAGAAGTCGGCGAGTTCGGACCACCGGTCGCTGTAGAGGATGGTATTCGATCCGTCGACTCGGAGCGGTGAAGTGTGCTGACCGAGGTCATCGGCGAAGTGCGCCCAGCACGGCGCCTCGCCGCCCTGATCAGCGTCGTCGGGCATCTCGACATCATTGCAGGAACGTCGAAGTCCTCGGCACAGGGGTCGTTCGTCCCTAACGGACTCGGCTGCAATCGATGAGTCTCATACTGTGAGACTTCAGATCACCCAGCGGGCCGACCTGGCCGTGACAGCACTGGTGCTGTTGGAACAGTCACCGTCGCGGCTCGAGGGCGTTGATTCGGCGGTGGCGCTGGGCACGACCGCCGGCTTCATACCGCAGGTGACGGCGCCGCTGCAGCGGGCGCCTGGAGTGGCATGGGCAATCGCACAACGTCGTTTCCTCGGCACGGGAACGTGGCGACCCGCCCGACGCAACCGGATCTATCCATCCATCGCACTGAAGGAACCCGACTCGTGCTCACCTACGTCACTGCCGATGTGAACTGCCCCACCTGTTTCAACAAGGTCATCGAGACGATCACCGCAATGCCCGGTGTCCACACCGTCGATCCTCACGTCGCCGACGGCTGCATCGCCATCACGCACGACCTCGACGAAACGGTCCTGCTCGCCACGATCACCGCGATCGGCCACACCGCCGACATCGCCCCGAACGGTGAAATCACCATGGGCCAAGCACACGCCACAACGGTTCACGTGTGTGACGCTCATGCAACCCAGCAGTGAACATCGGTGCCGACGTCCGCCCCAAACAAAAGAAGTGGACGATCTCATCGTCGACGCCCGCCGCCGAGCAGGGCGTCGATCCGTGGGCAAGAGAGCGCGCCGTGGAGCGTTGTCTCAGAACTCCGTCCGCATGATTCGCGCAGACGTGAGGGAAAACGCCGAGGGCCCCGCCTTTCGGCGGGGCCCTCGTCACATCGTGGACCTGACAGTCGAGCCAGGTTCCTGGTGCGCCCGGCGAGACTCGAACTCACAACCTTCTGATCCGTAGTCAGATGCTCTATCCATTGAGCTACGGGCGCAACGCTGCAGCATTCTAGGGGTGCCGATGATGAAACGGAACCCGCTTGTTCAGCCGCCCCAGGGGCCCCAGCCGCCGGCCCGCTGATAGATCGCATAGGCGGCGGTGATGTTCTTGCGGGCGTCGAACAGGTCGTTGGTCGACGTGATGCCGTAGTCGTCGAGCCAGCTCTTGTGTGCGCCCCAATGGATCTGGAACACGCCGTAGCAGCACGTCCCGTTGTAGGCGGTGGCCACGTAGCGGCTCTCCCGGAAGGCGATCTGGAGGGCCCGCTCCTCGAGCTCATCGGGCCAGATCTCGCGGATCATCGCCTGCACTTCCGACGTGGTCGACTTGGGAGCCGGTGCCGTGCTGGCGGGGGCCGTGGTGGCTGGTGCGGTGGTGGTGCTGGACGCCTTGGTGGTCGCCGGAGCCGTGCTTGCCGGTGCCGTCGTGGTGGCGGGCGCTGCGGAGGTCGTAGTCGGCTGCGAGGGCATCTCGGCCTCAGCCGGCAGGCAGATCGTGTCGCCGGGCAGGATCACGGTGTCGAACGACGCCCCGTTGTAGTTGGTGAGGGCGTTGGGCCCGATTCCCGCCTCGTCGGCGATCCGGAACCACGAGTCGCCTGCCCCTGCCTCGTAGCGCTGGGCGCATTCGGGTTCGGCGCGCACCGCGGGCTGGTCCACCTCGGCCCCGGTCTCGATGGTGCCCACGTCGGGCTCGACGTCCTGGGCCACGGCTGCTCCACCGATCGAATCAGTCGATGACGAGTCGCCCGCCGACGTTGCGGCGGTTGCGCCGGAGGTCGGGTCGGCTGTTATCGCCGGATCCGGGACAACGGTTGCCGACGGTGCGGCTTGGTTCGACACCGGGGATGCGATCGCGGCCGGCGCTGCCGAAGACTGCGGGTCGATGATGAGGCCGGCCGTGTTCGTGAGCGCCGTGTCGACGAGCACCGTCTCGGCGGGATCTCCGGACGGGGCCAGTGCAACCGCGCCCAAGGCGGCGTCGGCGGTGGCGATCGCATCGGCGTCGGGTCGCAGTCCACGCGCGAACGGCACCAGCATCACCCCGATGATGACGATCGCCCCGATCCGCCTCAACAGGGGGTCGACGGCGCCGAGGCCGAGCCGTTGACCCAGTTCGCCGATCGGGTGGAGGGCGACCTCGGTCTCGAACTCGTCGTCCGCGGCGGGCCGACCCGGGCGCTGACGTTGCGGGCCACGGGTCGCTGGGGCAGCGCTCGGTACGACGCGGCGGGCGTCGGCCTGCGGGCGTCGGTTCGCCACGACGGGCACGCGGTTGGTGATGTCGACCTCGCCTTGGTGGCTGTCGTTCCACGATCGATGGAACTCGAGGTCGGCGTCGACCCCGGCTCGTTCGTTGCGAGCGGCACGGACGCGCGCATCGGCACGACCGGCCGCCAGCTCACCGAGCGACGCTTCGCGCCGGGCGACTTCGGACCGGCGAAGTGGCTCGGGTTCGTGCTCGATGTCGGACGGGCGCGGAATCCCGTGGGAACGGGTGCGGTCGATCGATCCGGTGGCACGCGCCCGCTGGGCGGGGCGTTGCACACGTCCGCCGCCCAGGCTGGCTCGCACGGCTGCCAACGAGGTCGTCGGGCGCTCGACGGCGGGCACCTGACCGGTCGCGTCGCTGCGAGGGGTCCAGCTGCGAGAGGTGCCCCAGAACTCCTGCGTGACGTCGTGGGCCTCGTCGGCTCGTCGGTCGAAGGGTTGTGGGTCGGACGATGGTGAGTGGTCGCGTCGCATGATTGGCTCGGCCGCATCGACGTGGATCGCTGCGGGCTGGCACAGGTCTAGTCGGTTTGTCATCAAACCGCAACATGTGTGTCATCCGACCGCAATCAAATGACAACAGTGTAACGAAAACAAGGCAGCTCGGCCTTCGTCTCGACCGGTTCCGCCCGGGCGCGAAACGAGCCGGGCGATCAAATGATCGACCCGGCTCGCACTGGCGGAGAGGGTGGGATTTGAACCCACGGACCGCATAAAACGGTCAACACCTTAGCAGGGTGCCCCATTCGGCCGCTCTGGCACCTCTCCCTGGAACGCACGGCAGTCTAGGCGACACCCGTTCAGAACGGAACGGACAACTCCATCGTCGAGTCAGCCCGATCGAAGCCGCCACCGTCGAACGATCGCCGATCCTCCGGCTTCGCCGCACGCGACTCGATGTCACATACCGGACGGGGCTGGTGGACGGCTGAGCGATGTGAGACGGCCGGTTGCCAAACGGCGGGGCAACGGCGTGCGCCCGTCACCACGAGCGTGGGTGGGCGAGCGGCGTTTCGGTAACCTCTCGAGCGGAACGGTGGCAGAGCGGCCAAATGCGTCCGCCTTGAAAGCGGAAGGGTGTCAAAGCCCCGGGGGTTCAAATCCCTCCCGTTCCGCCACGCGCCAATGCGACAACCAGGAGTGATTCGGCGCCCAGACGAGTCAGCCTGGCACTATCTGGCACTATCAAGACTCCCGGGAGCCGACCCGCGACCCGCGAACTACTTTCGATTTCCGGTTGCGACGTCCGGCGTGAGGGACATCATCTCAATGCCTGCTCGACCAAGGCCGACGCGCGCGCCTCGCTCGTCGCCGTCGAGACCGACGTGCGCCGCAGCGAGCGGGGTCGGGAACCGACAACCGCCAATCAAACCCTGCCGCCGGTTGCAGGACGCGCCCGATGCGTCTACTTGAGACTGATGGTGACGCCGGGCTTCGTGTCTAGCGTCGGTGAGGTTCTGGTCGGGTTGCTCGAGATGCGCCTGCCGATCCGCTGGTGCGGGTCTGGCTTGAGAACGAAGAGCATCCGATCGGGCCTCGCCGTGGTGTGGCTCGAGAGAGGTGATCCAGCGCGAACACGATCCCAAGTAGGAGTGCCCACCACGGTTCCCAACCATTGACTGACCATGGAGGAAGTGATGCAAGTGATCATCGGGATCGACCCGCACAAGGCGACCCACACCGCAGTTGCCGTCAGCGGCGACGAAGACGAACTGTCCCGGCTGAAGGTTCGAGCGAGCCGCGGCCAGGTCGAGAGGTTGTTGACTTGGGCCGCTCCGTTCCCGTCGCGAACGTGGGCGATCGAGGGCGCTGAAGGGCTCGGGTTCCTCCTCGCGCAACAGCGTCTGGGCCGGACGCGGTGAAGTCCCGCTTCACGAGATCGGGGGGGCCGGACCGCCGTCGGGTCGGCGTGGGTGGTGAACCGTTTGCGTGCTCTGCTCGCGCCACGGATCCGTGCGCGCGCATGAGCCGGGCGACCTGATCACGGCGATATCGAGACCGGCCTTGCGGGCGGCCTTGGCGAGCTTGCGGCGACCGTAGACCGAGTAGTTCTTCTTCCACACCGCTTCGATCTTCGGGCCGATCTCCAGGTCGCGCAGCGCACGCGCGTGGCGGGCGGACCTTGGCCGACCAGTAGGTCGTGGGGGCGATCTCCAACACGTGGCAGATCGGCTCGACCCCCCATCGCAGCCCACCGGACACACGCGTCCGGTGGGCGTCGATGAAGGTGACTACTTCTTCGGGCGACCGTCGAGCTCGGTCGCGAAGAAAACCGATGCTGCCTTGAGGATGTCGTTCGCCCGGCGCAGCTCACGGTTCTCCCGCTCCAACTGCGGCGATCCGCTGCGCGTCCACCGATCGACGTCCCCGGTCGCCGGCCGGAGTCGACCTCGGCCTGACGAACCCAGTTCCGCAACGACTCAGACCCCGACCCCGAGCTGCTTCGCGATCCGGGTCACCGCCCCGTACTTCTCGCCGGTCTCACGTTGGACCTCCAACACCATCCGGACCGCTCGCTCACGCAGCTCGTCCGGATACTTCTGCGGCCGACGCCGCGCACCACTCGTAGAAGCCATGCTCCATCCTCGTTTCCAAGGTCAGGAGCACCCGCGGATCCCAGGCCGAATCAGTCATCACACCGAGGGGGAATCTGAAGGGTCCGAGTCTGAGTGTGGAGGTTTCGCTGCCCATCGGCAAGGCTCGCCTGGACGGGGGCGGTGGGTTCGGGGCCTGCAGGTCGAGCGCCGGATGTCGAGAGCGACGGACCGCAGCGATCGCAGCCCGGCGCGAACGGTCCACCACGGGTGACGCAGCATCGTGCGGGGTGACCGCACATCCTCGAAGGGGTAGCGCAGTTGGCCCAACATTGTGGTCGGCATGGGCTCCGACACGCCGTAGCGAAGCGGACGTTTGTCGCCGGGCATGTGGTATGTGCCGAAGACGATGTCCCACACCGGCAGGAACACCGAGTAGTTCGAGTTGATCGCCTCGGCCTCGTTGGCATGGTGCCAGTGGTGGAACTCGGGCGTGATCACCACACGATGAAGCGGCCGCCAACGCCAGCGCACGTTGGCGTGCAGGAACAACCCGGTGACGATCTGAACGGCGGCCAGCACTCCCGTGAACGCGGGGTCGAATCCGGCCGCGAGCAGGAACACCGCCGCCGGCGCCACGACCGCTCCGTCGAACGGGTGGCCACGGAATCCACTCACCCAGTCGAGCTGTTCGGTCGAGTGGTGGACGGCATGGAAACGCCACAGCGCCGGCACCTCGTGTGACCACCGGTGCGCCCAATAGACCGACAGATCGAACAAGGCGATGCCGACGAATGGCAGCATGGCCGCGGGAATCATCCCGACGAGCGGACGGATGGCAAGGCCGGGTAACCACGCCAGGCTGGCGATGCCGATCACGAGCCCGAACACCAGCGAGGCGATCCCGAACAACCCGGTCGCCAGCGCGTACCGAACGTCGAGCAGTGCGTATGGCCGGCGGAGCGATTGACCACGGTGGCGGGGGAACAGCCTCTCGAACGGCACTACCAGCACGAACAGCAGTGGCAGCACCACGAGGACTGTCTGGTCGATCGCCACCGAGGCAGCGACACCGCCCAACGCGGCGACGCGCATCGCCCATGGCAGCCAGCGGCGAGATGGGCTCGACGGCACGTTGGGCGTGGCCGGCGACACAACGGGTCGTGACGTGATCAAGGTGGTCATGCCCACCTGTCGGTCTGAAGGCCGCGATCGGTTCACGCGGCGGCGACTCAGAACTTTATGGGCGCGCGTATGAACCGATCAAGCCGCTCGATACGACAGGATTGGAGTGATGGCCCGCAGAACACCGGCCGGCGGCGACAGCGCCGTTGATGACGGACGCGGAGAGGACCGCGCCCTGATGGCGCGTCTCGTCGGTGGCGACCGGGTTGCGCTCGAGTTGCTGTACCGGCGCCACGCAGGGTGGTTGACCGCGCGGCTCCAGTCACGGTGCGGCGACCCAGAACTCACGGACATCGCCGTGCAGGACACGTTCCTCGCCGTGTGGCGTTCACCGAGCTCATACCGCAACGAGGGTGATGTCGGCGCGTGGCTGTGGAGCATCGGCATCCGCAAGCTGATCGACCAACTGCGCAAGCGCCGGCCGACTCCGGTCGATCCTGCGATCATGGCCCTGCCCGACTTCGGCCCCGACGCGGCCGACAGCCTGTTCGCCAACGGGTCGTACGGCGAGCTCGGCATGACCCTGGTGCGGCTCACCCCAGAGCTGCGAGCGGTACTGATCGCCACAGCCATCGACGGGCTGTCGACCAAAGAAGCCGCCCAACTCCTCGGGGTCCCCCAAGGCACCGTCAAGACTCGATTGATGCGCGCTCGCCACGCGATGCAGGAGGCACTGTCATGAGCCAGATCGTCAACCAGGTTCGACTCGACGCCAACTGGAGCGCCATCTCCGCCGAACTCGATGCCCCGAAAGCGAGCATGGCGGAGCGTCTGCTCGGTCGGTTGCGGGTGCCTGGCCACATCGCCAGGCTGGTGGTGGCCACCCCGGCGCTGCGCCGGGCGTGGTACCTCGCCATCGGCATTGCGGTCCTCATCGGTCTGGGAAGCGCCCAACCCGACAACCCGGCGAGTGTCTTCGTGCTGCTCGCGATCGCACCGGCGCTGCCAGTACTCGGGGTCGCGATGGCCTACGGGCAGAGTGCCGATCCGATGTACGAGGCACAGTTGGCGACCCCTATGCCCGGACTTCGGCTGGTCGCGATTCGCACCGTGACCGTCCTGGTGGTCGCGATCTTCGCCGTTGGGGTTCCAGCCCTGTTGGCGTCGACGACGCGCTCGATGGCCTTCGCGTGGTTGCTCCCTGCTCTCGCGCTGACCAGCGCAAGCCTCGCCCTGATGACATGGTTCCCGCCTCGGCGCGCGACGGCGATCGTCGCCGTCGTATGGTTCGTGGGCGTCGTCGTCGCCCGCGGGGTTGGCCCCGACGAACTCGCTGCTTTCGGCGCGATCGGTCAGGTCGGCGCGGCGATGGTCGTGGCAGTCGGGGTCGCCGTCATCGGGACTCGACGGTCGTCGTTCGACCGCATGGAGCACGCGTCGTGACCGCCGCCCACATCGTTGCCTCCGGGCTCGGGAAACGGTATGGCGACCAGGTAGCGCTCGACGGTATCGACCTGCTCGAGCAAGGCGGCCTGATCACGCTGCTTGGCCCGAATGGCGCGGGAAAGTCCACCCTGCTTCGCTGCCTGGCAACCGTGGTCACCCCCGACGACGGATCGCTGATGATCGACGGGCTGGATCCACGCCGCGAGCCGGAGCGGATCGAGATCCGGCGGCGTCTGGGGTACATGCCGCAAGACATCGGCCTCATTGCAGGTTCGAGGGTCTTCGACGCCGTCGAGTACATCGCGGTCCTGAAGGACCATCGCGAGGACCGGCGACGCCGTCGGGCGGTGTCCGATGTGCTCGACCGAGTTGGCCTGCGCGACGTGGCGGGCGAGCGTGTCGACCGGCTCTCGGGTGGGATGCGGCGCAGGGTTGGTGTCGCGCAGGCGCTGCTCGGGTCTCCGACGCTGATGGTTCTCGATGAGCCCAGCGCCGGCCTCGACCCGGATGAGCGGATGCGGCTGCGGGAGATCATCACCGAGCGCCGCCGATCGACGACCGTGTTCGTGTCAACCCACATGACCGACGAAGCAGCAATCAGCGACACCGTCTTGGTCATCGCCGGTGGGTCGATCCGATTCGCAGGCTCCCCCGGCCGGCTGGCGGCGCTGGCGGCCGGGCGCACCTGGGTGCAGACCGACCTGCCGCCACCCGATGTTCGAGCCAGCTGGCGCCTGGTCGACGGTCGCCACCGCTGCCTCGGCCAGCCGCCCGCATACGCTGAACTCGTGGAGCCCACCCTCGAGGACGGCTACCTATTGGTTCGCACCGCGGCGTCCCCGAGTACGTAGGAGGTCGGCGAACGGCTCGGTCAGCCCAGTACGAACAGGATGGACCGATCGAGCAGGGCCGGTGAACACACGTGGGCCGGCGCAGCCGGTGTTCTGTGCCGCGCATTATGTGCCGTCTGCGGAGCCGTGGTGACGCACCAGTCCGCCGTAGAGCCCGACCGTGCGCCCGTGAGAGATTCCGGGCCCTACTATCGGCCCGAGTGCCTCAGCGGACGAACCTGCACCAGGCCGTGATCTACTACGTCAAGCGGCACTACGCGCCGCCCGAGGTCGAGGTCACTGAGTCGAAGATGATGACCGATCGCGACACGGGCGAGCAGCGTGAGGTCGACATCGTGATGGAAGGGACGATCGGCGACGAGCCGGTGGTCATCAGCATCGAGGTCTCAACCGGAACGCGACCAAAGGGATCGCCCTGGGTCGAGTCGATGTTGAGCAAGCACGACCGCATGCCGACGAATCGACTCGTCCTGGTGAGTCAGATCGTCAATCGCGTCATGAATCAAGAGGTCGTCGGCCGCGAACTGCTCGACCAGGCGTACGCAAGCGAGAATCGCGAAGCGCTTACACACTTCTCGCATGAGATGGCAGACCTCGACGATCGCGGCCTCTACGCGCATGACGGCAACGCCGACCGGTTCCGGCTCATCTCAGGCTGGCGGATTGTGGGACCCGTGACCCTGCGTCAACAGCCTGTCGAATTCACGATCATGAGGCTGGGTGACACGGTCTTCGCGATGACCGAGTTGCAGATGGGCGGACGCGATGCCGTGTGGGTGTTGACGCCGAACAACGATGGCACGGACACGGCCACGGTGTCGTGGCGACTGGTCTAGCCGAGAGGGTCAGCCAGACCGACCCCCGATCTACGCAGCCCGACCGGGTCCCGGTGCTGCTGGAAGAATGAGCGAGCGGCGAACAGTCGGACGCAGCGTGTCTGCTGGGCGTTGAGTGACCCCCCGTTCCGATCCGACCGTCACCCGCCTCGAATCGCGAGACCAATGGAGGCGCGCCCGATGCGCCTACTTGATCGAGCTTCGTGTCGCTGGCTCGACGTCGTTCTGCGCTGCAGTTCTGGGCCATTGAGGGCAGTCCTGTCGGAGGGAACGTCACGAACGTTGACGGTGATCATCGTTGATCGGAGAGCGGGGCGGGTACCTCGTCGATGGCTCCGATCATCTCGTTGTCGGTTGACGCGATCGTCGCGTCGTAGGCAGCCCATCGCTGTTGTCCTGTCGTGGTGAGCGACTCGTGAAGCAGCCCCGCAGTCCCGCCGAACCGATGATTGAGCAATGCCTGGGTCGCTTCGTCCAGGATCAGAGAAGGCTCGTGCTCGGGAGCGAATCGGATCGTCGCGACCTGGTCGATCGCAAACACCGCGTCGTCGGTGAGCTGCGTGAACCGTGTGCCCATCGGCACCCACGCTGACTCCGGAGGGACCCGCTTCATGGCGTGGTCGTTGCCGCACCACACCATCACCGCCCCGTTGACTTGGGACACGATGTTGGCGAGGTTCTCGGCTTGCATCAACTCACGATGGTTGGTGGCGGCGATGTTGAGCTGGTCGGCTCGATGTTCGGGCAGGATCTGCTCCGGGGCTTGTTCGTATGCGACGAGCTGCCAGCCGGCCCCGAGGGCTTCGTCGACGAGCGCGACCGTCTCGGGCTGAGCGAGATACCCGAACCGCTGCGGGAGGCGAGACACGAACTCGGCTGGTCCGTCAAAGTTGGGCAGAGCTTCCATGGCGAGCGTGCGACACCCGGCTGCGTGGGCGACCGCGATCACTCGTCGCCCCACGTGGCGAGTGCGGGGGCATCGACTGAACCCGTTGTGGGCTTCGTTGACCATCACGATCCGCGCCCGCTCGAACGCCGTCGTTGCCACGTCCTCGACCGAACACCACTGCGACCCGGCGTCAATCACGTTGACCAGTCTGTCCTACCCACTCTCGTCGTGGCGCCCAGATACGCGACGACCGCGAGCGCACACGACGCAGCGCCCGGCGACATACGGACGTTCGGGGCGCCCTTCGTTGAGGCCCAGTCGGGGGTCGTTCTGCGCCGCGCGTTCTGCGTCGTCGACCGGGGTTCTCGCGATGCACGGGGGCGCTGCACTTGACCGGCTATTCCGAGCAGCGCCGTTGTGCATCCCGGCACCTCCCGTCAGCCACAGCTTCGGGGCGCGATCGCTACCGATGTTGGTCCTTCGCGGTCGAAGCGCCGACGACGAGGTCGGCAGCGGCGCATGCGAAGCGGCGCAGCTCTCGCGGTGGCGTGCGAGCGATGGTGCCGCCGATGGTGTGGGCATTGAGAGCTGCGCCGACGGCGGTCCATGTGAACTGGTGCGCGGTGACCAGTGGGTCAACGACGACGATGTCGCCTCGTCGCGCCAGCGCGGCCATGGTGTCGGCGAGGGCTTCGATATTGCTGGTCCAACTGTCCGCGAGATAGACCGCCGCGGTATCGGGGAAGCGGTCCGCCTCGGCTGCGACCAGGCGCCGCAACCGGATCACGTCGGGAGACAGCACAGCGGACTGAATCGTCGCGGCGAGCTCGACGAGCGCGCCGTGAAGGTCGGCAGCGATCAGGAGGCGGTCGAGGTAGGGCCTCATCGCGCCCCTGCCCTGCGTGGCCCAGTCACGCACCACGGCTTCGAAGAGCTCGTCTTTGGATGCATGCTCCCGGTACAGCGACGTTTTGGAGATCCGTGCCCGTGTCGCGACCTCCTGCATCGTGGCGCCCGCGAAACCGAGCTCGAAGAAGACCTCCCTGGCCACGGCGAGCAGTTCTGCACCCTGACTCCCCGAGGGACGCCCAGGACGTCTCGATCTGACACCTCGGTCCACGTCGGCCACACCATCCTCCTCGCGGTTGAGTACTTGACTGTACTGAAAATGCACAGTACAGTTTGAGTACCCGCTCGTACTTTATCGGAGGTCGAGATGATCGCAGTCGCAATCCTCATCGCCACGCCAGCCGCGTTCATCGTCAGCGCCGCCTACTACGGCGCCTCGCCCCAACCCACGGCCCCTCAAGCCACACCGCAGCGACCCGTCGCCGCAACGATCATCGTGGAGCTGGCACGCAACCTGATCGTCGCAGCGCTCGTCGCCGGGATCCTCTCAACGGCAGACTGGAGTGGGCTGGCTGACGGCGTGTTGCTCGGACTCGCCCTGTGGGCCGTGCCGGTCGTCCTGCTGGCGGGCGCAGTCTTCCACGAGGGCGCCCCCACGCGTCGCGCCGCCCTCCACGCCATCGACTGGCTGATCAAGCTCCTGATCGTCGGCGCCATCGTCGGCCTGATCAACTGAACGCACCCACACAGGAGAACCACATGAAACAGTCGACCATCGGACCACTCGACATCACCTTCACGGCCTCCATGGGACGGGTTCGCGAGGGCGACACCTGGACATGCGTGCAACTGCCCGACTCGGCCACCGTGTTCGGCACACGCGGACTCGTCAAGGTCGCCGGCACCGTCGATGGTGTCCCATTCCGCAGCGCCTTCATGGCCCTCGGCGACGGCACCCACAAACTCCCCATCGCTGCCGCCACACGCAAAGCCATCGGCAAGGCCGACGGCGACACGGTCACCATCCACCTCAACCAGCGACTCAACTGACCACCACCGCAGCCCCTGGACCGGCAAGCCGACGAGGCGGTACCGGCAGGCGGCCGTCGCTCGGCATTCCACAGCCGCATCTGGCCTCATCACACACCCCCGTTCGAACGGCACGCCGGGTGAATCGTCCGAACCGCGGTCGGCGGGCATCCACCAGACCACGAAATCACCTGTGCCGGGAGACTCGGCGAGTCCGGCGCCGGCGGTGCTCCGGTCAATCGGGTGGCGCGGCAGCGGGGCGCGGGTGATGCGTCTCGTGCGGAGGATCGGGTCGGCTCGTGGGGCACGTCCCGGAAACGAACTCGATCGACTCAGCCTGATGGCGGGCGACGCTCGAACTTCGTGGCGTCGTAGGCCTCGACTGCTTTCCGCGTGCTGCGCCAGATTCCGTCGGTGCCCTGAACCGCGTCGAGCCTGCCGCGCTGTGCCGCCTGACGAAGGGAAGCGACGCTGTGCGCCTCATCGGCGAGGGCGGCCAAGGGAACCAGCCGAGCCGGGCCAGCCAGGTTTGGCACGATGAAGCGGTTGAGGTTGTCGAACATCGCTCGCGCGATCAACTCGCCGAGCGGACCGAAATCGCCATGGTCCGCTCGCCGCATCGCACGGAGGTAGTCCTCGCGCTGCCGCTTGAAGATGATCACGGGTGGGTAGCCGAGGCGGACGAGGATGAGGTTGAGGGTGAGCCGCCCCGTGCGTCCGTTGCCGTCGAGGAACGGGTGGATGCGCTCGAACGAGTTATGGATCCGCGCCAGTTCCTCGGGCAGGACCGCGACCGAGGGCTGAGCTTGCTGGATGCTGACACCGAGAGCAACCACGTTCTCGATCCAGTCGTGAAGCTGCGCCGGCACGTCCGGCCAGGGCGGCGGTTTCATTCCTTCCGCGAAGGGGTGGATGTCGTGCCGGCGGTAGTTGCCGGGAGCTTCGGCGTCTGTGGCGTCCTCGTGCGGGGCCACGCCCCACACCGGCGACATCGCCATCTCGTGGATCCGTCGAACCTCGTTGATGCTGATCAGCCCCCCGGTGCTCCACTCGTCGGGTTCCAACGCTTGGCCGTACACCCATCGGGCAGCGCCGGCATAACCCTGGACTTCCATGTACTCCTTGAGTGGCTTGGCGCCAACCGCTCGCCCCATGTCGAGCAACGTCTCGACTTCGCGCAGCACGAGCGTGTTTCCTTCGATCGCTGTCGAGTGGTGTGCCTCGAGGTGCCAAATGTCGGTCCAGATGATCTCGGACTCCTTCGGCGACGGGAGTCCACCAAGCCGCTCGTGGAGCTCGGCGATCGCCAGATCCAGACGGTGGTACACCGTCTGCCGGCTCGGACGCCCCTTCACCATGACCAACACCTCCAAGTTGATAAGCACTTGTCGCCGCTCACGCAACGTATCAACTTCCAAGTTGATACGTTGCTCGAACAGCCAATGCAACTTATCAAAAGGTTTCTGGACGTCCACCGAAGTCCACCGACGTGGTCGGCAGTATGACCCTCCGTCGCTCATCCTGGCGGGGCATGTCGGCTGCTCGGGGCGATCGGGAGTGGGTCTTCCCGGAGGTTCGCCGGCGTCGTTGTGAACGGAGGAGTCCGACTCGTCGGTCCGCCAACCGCGTCCGGGTCCAGCAAGAATCTGCTCGTCCGGTGTCGGATCCGGCCGAATCCGTTCGTCGCCGGGTCAGAGCGGGCCCACACGGGCCTTCGGCAACCCAGAGGAGACAGCAATGACGCAGTACCTGATGTCGGTGTTCTCGCCGGCCGAATACGGTGAGTTCGGCGTGTACCCGTCGCAAGCAGCGATGAACGAGGCGTTTGCCGCCACCGGCCGCTTCAACGATCGCCTGAAGGAAGGCGGCTACTGGGTGTTCGCGAGTGGGTTGGGCCAGAGCACCGAGGCGACCGTCGTCGACGGGCAGGGCGCCGAGCCGGTGATCACCGACGGGCCGTACTTGGAGTCGAAGGAGCACCTCGGGGGCTTCTGGATCATCGAGGCGCCGGACCTCGACGTCGCACTCTCCCTGGCCGCGGAAGGCTCGAAGGCATGCCGCGGCAAGGTCGAGATCCGACCCTTCGCCGGCTGATGACCGACGCCGCCGAGGAGACCTGGGAACAGGCGATCACGCGGGTCCACCGCGACGAGTGGGTCCGCGTGGTGGCCGGGCTGACGCGTCGGTTCGGCGATCTGGACATCGCCGAGGAGATGACGGCCGAGGCGTTCGCGATTGCGCTGCAACGCTGGCCGATCGACGGCGTGCCTCCCAACCCGGGCGGGTGGATCACCACGACCGCCAAACGGCGGGCAATCGACCGATTGCGCCGAGAGTCGCGTCGTGACGACAAACAACGCGAGGCACAGATGGACGACGACACCCCACCGACGGACGTCGGCGCGATCGACGACGACCGGCTCCGGCTGATCTTCACCTGCTGCCATCCGGCACTGGCGATCGAGGCCCGGATCGCGTTGACGCTCCGCATGGTCGGCGGCCTGACCGTGCCAGAGATCGCCCGTGCGTTCCTGGTTCCCGAGCCGACCGTCGCTCAGCGGATCACTCGCGCCAAGGCCAAGATCAAGGCCGCCCACATCCCCTACCGAGTGCCGTCGTCCGAGGACCTTCCCGGTCGCGTCACGGGCGTCTTGGCGGTGCTGTTCCTGGTGTTCAACGAGGGATACCTGTCGTCGAATCGCGACCACGACCCCGTGCGCAGCGACCTCACGCTCGAGTCGATCCGACTGACCCGGTTGGTACGGGCCCTGCTGCCGTCCGATGGCGAGACCACGGGCCTGCTGGCCCTGATGCTCCTCATCGAAGCGCGCCGGCCGGCGCGGGTCTCGGCCGCAGGCGAGCTGGTCACGCTCGACCAGCAGGACCGAGCGATGTGGGATGCGACCCTGATCGCCGAGGGCCAGGCGCTCGTGCGCGAGCGGCTCGCCGCCGTCGCCGCCGGCCAGGCACGCCCGGGCCGGTACCAGATCCTGGCTGCGATCAACGCCGTACACAGCTCGGCCCGGCGCGCCACCGCCACCGACTGGTCGCAGGTCGTCGCCCTCTACGACCAACTGGCGCGCATCGACCCCTCACCGATCGTGGCCCTCAACCGGGCCGTGGCGATCGCCGAACTCGACGGTCCGGATGTGGCGCTGGCGCTGGTCGACCGGCTGGACCTGGCGGACTACCACGCCTACCACGCCACCCGCGCCGACCTGCTCCGCCGGCTCGGCCGCCTGGCTGACGCACGCGCTGCGTACCAGCAGGCGATCGATCTGACCGGCAACACCGCCGAGGCTGCCTACCTGACGCGCCGCCGTGACGAACTCGAGGTCGCCGGCTGATGCGGTGACGCCGGCGGTCCGCGACGCCGGCCCGGTCTGCGCCGATGCGGTCGAGACGTTGCCCGGACGCGGCGCCCCGACAGCGGGTTCGAATCGTGTGGGAGCATGCGTCCTGCGCGACCATTGGAGTTCGCCCCCTGGTCCATCGCCGCTTGGAGACCGATGACTGCCGAGAGCTATCACCAGATCCGGACTGCAACGACGCCGCCGCCGCCCGGCTGCCCGATGCACGCATCGTTCACGCCGCTCGACCCTGCCTACTTCGAGGACCCGTACCCCGCCGCGGCGGCGATCCGTTCCGAGACGCCGGTCGTGTTCGCCGAGCCGCTCGGGTTCGTGATGGTGTCGAGCATGCAACTCGTGACCGAGGCGTTCATGACGCCCGACGTGTTCTCGTCACAGAACGTCCAGGATCCGGTGTTCCCGATCTCGCCCGAGGCGGCGGCGGTGTTGTCGACCCCCGACTTCGATCCGGTGTCGGTCATGTCGAATCGGCAGGAACCCGACCACGGTCGGATCCGGCAGTACACCAAGCGCCTGTTCTCCGCCAAGCGGTTGGCGTCGCTGGAGCCGTACATCCGGCGCCGGGCGCACGAACTGATCGACCACATGATCGAGGCGGGCTCCCCGACCGACTTCATCAGCGCCCTCGCCTACCCGTTGCCGGGCGAGGTGATCTTTCGGTTCATCGGGTTCCCGGAGGCCGACGACGCCCAGCTCAAGGCGTGGTGCGCCAACAGGTTGGCGTTCTCGTGGGGCAAGCCGACCCCCGACGAGCAGGTCGACATCGCCGAGAAGCTGGTGGCCTACTGGCGCTACGTGCGCGACTTCACCGCCACCAAGTGGCTCGAGCCCGGCGACGACCTCGCCTCGGAGCTGCTCGGGTACCACCGCGAGTTCCCCGACGACCTGTCGTACCGCGAGGTCGAGTCGATCCTGTACGGGTTGTCGTTCGCCGGGCACGAGCCGGTCACGATCCTGCTGGCCAATGCGCTCTCGTCGTTCCTCCCCCGTCGCGACGTGTGGGCCCGGCTGTGCGCCGACCCGTCGTTGCTGCCCGGGGCGATCGAAGAGGTGTTCCGTTGGAACTCCCCGCAGATCGGGTGGCGGCGGATCACCACGCGCGACACCACGATCGGGGGCGTGGACCTGCCGGCCGACACACCGGTCTTCCTCAATCTCGGCGCCGCCAACCACGACCCCGCCATGTTCGACCGGCCCGACGAGTTCGACATCGATCGGCCCGACTCGGCCCGCAACATCTCATTCGGCAAGGGCAACCACTACTGCCTGGGCGCCAAGTTCGCCCGCTTCGAAGCGCGGGTCGTCCTGGAGGTGATCGCCGCGCGGCTGCCCACCCTGACCTTGCTCGGCACCGACACCCCGTACCCGCAGCCCAACATCAGCTTCCGAGGGCCGAGCCGGCTCGACATCGCCTGGGACTGATCGGCGCTCCCGACGCCGCGTCGCACGGTTCGTGATCACCACCGGTCGATCCACCCAGCGGGTCCTGCCATGACCGCACGCCCGCAGCCGCCGCCCGAACTCGTCGCACGCATCCGTTCGATCTGCGACGCCCTGACGCCGAGCGTGGAACATCGCGCCTGGACGGGCACCAGTTGGCGGACCGGTGGCACCACCTTCGCCCATGTGCTGCAGATCGACGAGGGTCGGCCGCCCGCCTACGCAGACGCCTTCGGCACCGACGGGCCGGCAACCGTGGTGACCTTCCAAGCCGACCCCGACGACCACATCGCCCTGGCTCGCCACGGGCATCCGTTCGTGATCCCGCCATGGCGGCCGAACATCGTGGGCATCGTGATCGAACCGACGACCGACTGGGCGGAGTTGGCGACGCTGATCGCCGACAGCCATCAGACGTGTGGTGGGTCGCCTTCCTGACCCGACCTCCGCCGCCGTGCTGCGCTCGGCCCGGAGCAAACGCGTTGGACCGGCCGGGGCGTGGCTTGATACACCTGCGTTTCGCCCAGGGGAGGCCGTCGTGAGCAGTGTCGTTCCAGTCCGGTTCGGATCGAGTGAGTTCGATCGCGTCATCGCCGTCGCCGACGAGCAGGGCTTCTCGGGCGTGGTCCGGGTCGACCTGGCCGACGGCTCCCGGTTCGAGCACGCTGCAGGCTTCGCCGACCGGCGGTGCGGGGTGGAGTTCGCGACCGAGACCAGCACCGCCATCGCCAGTGGCACGAAGACGTTCACGGCGCTGACCGTGCTGGCGCTCGTGGAACGCGGCATCCTGCGGCTCGACACCACGGCCCGCTCACTGCTGGGTACCGACCTGCCGCTGATTCACGACGCGGTCACGGTCGCCGACCTGCTCGCCCACCGCTCCGGGATCGGCGACTACTACGACGAGGACGAGCTCGGCGAGATCACCGACTACGTACTGGCGATACCACCGCACCGGCTCGACTCGCAGGAGGCGTACCTGGCCGTGCTCGACGGCTGGCCACAGGTCAGCCCGCCCGGTGACCGGTTCAGCTACAACAACGGTGGATTCGTCGTGCTCGGCTTGCTCGCCGAACGCGCCGCCGGCAGACCCTTCGCGGATCTGGTGACCGAACTCGTGTGCCGTCCAGCCGACCTCGAGTCGACGCGCTTCGTGCGCTCCGACTCGCTCCCCTCCGGCACGGCGACCGGGTATCTCCACCGCGACGGCATGCAGACCAATGCGCTCCACATCCCGCTGGTCGGCGGTGGCGACGGCGGCCTCTACTCGACAGTGGCCGACATCCACCGGCTCTGGTCGGCACTGGTCGAGGGTCGCGTCGTGTCGTCGGAGATGTTCGACGAGATGACCACGCGGCGGTCGTTCAGCGACGATCGCGAGGCTGCCTACGGGTTCGGCGTCTGGCTCGATCCTGTGACCGACTGGGTCCGGCTCGAGGGGTACGACGCCGGCATCTCGTTCCGGTCGTGGCACCAGCGATCGACCGGGGTCACCCACACCGTGATCGGCAACTGGAGCGATGCCGCCTGGCCGGTCTCGCGGGCGCTGGCGGAGATCCTGGGCCCGATCCCGCCCTGAGCGCGGTCGAAAGTTCAATGCCGGCTGTGAGCGGGCTGAGTCGGGTCGTGGACTCGGCCGCCCCATCACGGTTGCGGCACGCGCGAGGTGCATGCTGTGGATGTGGATGTGGACGAGACGGTCGAGCCGAAGTCGCGCATCCTCGTCGTCGACGACGAGCACTCGATCGTCGATGCGGTGTCGACTGCGCTGCGGTACGAGGGGTTCGACGTGTCGACCGCCTCGACGGGACGCGACGCGCTCGCCACGGCACAGGAGCAGCTGTTCGACCTGATCCTGCTCGACGTGATGCTGCCCGATTTCGACGGGTTCGAGATCGCCCGGCGGCTCGCCGCCGACGGCGTGTCGACACCGGTGTTGTTCCTCACCGCCCGGACCGGCTTGGACGACAAGGCGCGCGCCTTCGCGCTGGGTGCCGACGACTACGTGACCAAGCCGTTCTCGTTGGCCGAGATCGTGATGCGCGTGCGGGCGATCCTGCGCCGCACCGGTGGCGTCGCACCGGAGCCCGGCGATGGTGAACTGCGGTTCGCCGACGTGGTGATGGATTCAGCCGCACACGAGGTGTGGCGGGCCGGCAACCGGGTCCAGTTGACGGCCACCGAGTTCCGGCTGCTGCGGATGTTCATGCTGAATCCTGGTCGCGTGTTGTCGAAACCGCAGATCCTCGACCACGTGTGGCACTACGACTTCGGCGGCGACTCCAACATCCTCGAGACCTACGTCAGCTACCTGCGACGCAAGCTGGGCGAGTTCGGCCCGCCGCTGATCCAGACCGTGCGGCTCGTGGGGTACGTGCTGCGCGAAGACCGAGACGCAGCCGGACCGCGAATGAACACCGCCGACCGATCACCGGGCGACGGGTGATGTCGCTCCGCAAACGCCTCACCGCCGCCCTGACGGCCACCGTGCTGGTCGCCCTGGGCCTGGTCGGCGTACTGACGTTCATCCTGGTGAACCGGGCCCAGATCGATCAGATCGACGCCGAACTGGAGCGCGCCCACCCACCGATCGAGCGCGCCGCCAACGGGGGTCCCGACACCGGTGACGGAGACGAGGACGACTCCGCTCCAGGGTTCGTCGAATCCGTCAGGGACCTGGCGCCCGGCTACTACGCCGAGCTGCGCGACATCGACGGCAGTGTGTTGTTGTCGGTTCCGTTGCGAACCGCCGACGGCGAACTGCTCGTGCTCGGCGACGCCGAGGTCCCGATGCCGGCCGATGGCGCCACCGACGACGATGCGGTGTTCGCCTCGATCCACGTTGCCAAGGACGAGTCGATGCGGGTTCGCGTGTCTCGCCAGAGCAACGGCGAGGTGCTCGTGATCGGCCGCTCGCTCGAGTCGGTCGAGCACACCCGGCGTCGGCTGCTGGTCGTGTTGTCGCTGGCAACGATCGGGGCGCTGGCGGCGGCCGCGGTGCTCGGGAGTTGGCTTGTGCGGGTCGGGTTGCGGCCGCTTACCGACGTGGAACGTGCGACGGCGAAGATCGGCGACGACGACCTGGGTCGGCGCGTCCCTGGCGACGATGCCGCCACGGAGGTCGGCGAGTTGGCCCGCGCCGTCAACACGATGCTCGGGCGCCTCCAGGATTCGTTCGAGCAGCGCGCCCGCGATCTCGAGGCGCTCCAGGAGTCCGAAGCACGGATGCGACGATTCGTCGCCGACGCCTCGCACGAACTGCGCACTCCGATCGCCGCCACGTCGGCGTATGCGGAGCTGTTCGAGCGCGGCGCACGCGATCGGCCCGACGATCTGGCGCGGGCGATGTCGGGGATCCGCTCCGAAACGGCGCGGATGGCCCAGCTGGTCGACGAGTTGCTGCTGCTGGCGCAACTCGACGAGGGCCGGCCGCTGGCCGTGGAGCCCGTCGACCTGTGCGAGATCGTGATCGAAGCGGCCGACGCCGCACGCGCCGTCGATGCCACACGCCAGGTGGCGATCCAGCTCGACGACGTGGCGGTCGTCGACGGTGACCCGGGAAGGCTGCGCCAAGTGGTCGACAACCTGATCGGCAACGTACGAACCCACACGCCGCCCACCACGAGTTGTACGGTTCGCGTCATGACCGACCTCGGCCAGGCGGTCTTGAGCGTGGCCGACGACGGCCCGGGGATGTCGCCGGCCGACGCCGGTCATGCGTTCGAACGCTTCCACCGCGCCGATACCTCACGGTCACGGGCATCGGGCGGGAGTGGGCTGGGGCTGTCGATCGTCAGCGCCATCGTCGAGGCCCACCACGGCACCGTCGCCATGGCCTCCACCCCCGGTGTTGGCACCACGGTCACGATCCGGCTCCCGTTGGGCCAACGATCGTGAGCCAGGCGATGTGGTACCTCACTCGCTCGACCGGCATCGTCGCCACCGTGCTGGCGGTCGCCGCACTGATCTGGGGGCTGATGTTCTCGGCCCGCGCCACGGGGAACCGACGGCGACCGAACTGGTGGCTGGACCTCCACAACTGGCTCGGTGGCGCGGCGTTGGCGTTCACGGCGATCCACGTGGCCACCGCCTACTTCGACCGCGACATCGGCCTGCGAGTCGTCGACCTGTTGGTTCCCGGGGTCGCCGCGTTCGATCGGTGGGCGCTGGCGTGGGGCGTGATCGGCATGTGGACGATGATCATCACCGTCTTCAGTTCCTGGCCGAAGCGGCGTTTCTCGCGGCGCGTGTGGCGCGTGATCCACCTCACGTCGGTGGCAGGAACGGCGCTCGCCATCCTGCATGCCGAACAGTACGGCACCGATGTCGGCAGTTTCGCGGCCGAGGCGATCGCCGTGCTGCTGGTGGCCGGGGGCATGTTCGCGCTCGGCATGCGGGTGTTCGGCATCCTCGAGCGTCGATCGCAGTGATCGCGGTTCACAGCTGATTCACAGGTGCTTGTCACCAAGCTCCTACCTGGGGCTGGCTGAATGACTGCATGGCACCACTTCCCCCTCCGAAGCCGATCGCGGGTCACGACCCGCTCCTGGCGAGGTCGGCAGCCGCCCGGCACACACCACGCCCCGCCACCGCACCGGGCGCACCGGCCACCTCATCCACCGATCCATCTCGTCGACCACCTCCACATCGTCGACCCGATCCGCCTCAGCCACGCCCGCCGCCGGGATAACGCCCGACGCCTCGGCCGACGCCGAGCGCCAGGCTCGACTCGATCGGTTGGCGGCCCGCACCGCCAAGCGCACCGCCGACGACACCGACCGGAACGCCGCCACCACCCACAAGATGCTGGCCGCCCCGGCCCGCCGCCGCCACCCGGCACAGCGCGCACGCAACGCAGCGTTCGGGCTGAGCGTCATGTCGGCGAGTGGATTGTCGGCCTGGTTCGCGATCAGCAATCCGTCCCCCGACACCGCCATGGCGGGCGAGGTCGGCAGCGCCGTGGTGGTCACCGGTCAGACCACCGGCGCGCTCGCCACCGCAGCGGCGTCGACGACCGTGGCCGCCACGATGGCGCCGGCGCCGTCCACCACCGTCGCCGCAGTCGCTGCCACGGCCCCGACGACGCAGGCGACGGTGCCCTTGGCGACCGCTGTGCCCACCACCCAACCGGCCACGACGATCGCCACCAACACGGTGGTGGACGGCGCCACGTTCTCCAACAAGTGGGGCAACGTGCAGGTCGAAGTGACGTTCGCTCCCGACGGATCGCTCGTCGACGTGGTCGCACTGCAGACGCCCGACAACCGTGACAAGAGCATCGAGATCAACAACTACGCCGTGCCTCGCCTCACCAGCGAAGTGCTCCAGGCCCAGTCCGCCGACGTGCACACCGTCTCGGGCGCCACCTACACGAGCGTCGACTACCGCAACTCGTTGCAGTCGGCGATCGACGCCGCCCGAGCGGCCGGCATCACGGCGATCGCGTGATGCGCCATGACCGCTCACGCATCGACACCACTCGTTGAATCGGCGGCGCAGACGGCGCTGCCGGCCGGACCGGCGTCCGATCGACCGGCCGTGGGGTATCACCACGTCGAGATCGTGATGGGCATGGCGGTCAGCATCGACGTGCGCGATCAGGTCGAGGGAACTCCGGGACTCGGTGACTTGGTGGCCTGGCTGCATCACGTCGACGCCACCTTCAGCCCGTACATCGCCGACAGCCCGATCAGCCGCCTGGGCCGTGGCGAGATCACCCTCGACGACGTCGACGACGAGGTGCTCGACGTGCTGCTCCAATGCGACCAGCTGAGCGACGACTCCGGCGGCGCATTCGACGCCTTCGACATCCCGGCGCCCAACGGCACCAACCTCGATCCTTCGGGATTCGTGAAGGGATGGTCGATCGAGCGCGGGGCGGCGATCCTGGAATCACACGGCCTCACCAATTTCACGATCAACGCCGGTGGCGACATCGTGGTCCGCGGGCGACCCGACGCCGGCGGCTCGTGGCGGGTCGGCGTGCGACACCCCGACGAGGGCGGGCGCTTGGCGGCGGTCCTCGACGTGGTCGGCCCGATCGGGGTCGCCACATCCGCCACCTACGAACGCGGCGCCCACATCATCGACCCTCGGGTCGGTCATGCGGTGACCGAGTTGGCGAGCGCGACCGTGATCGGGCCAGACCTGACGTGGGCCGATGCCTACGCCACGATCGTGTTCGTGATGGGTGTCGACGGCCTCACGTGGCTGCAGCGCCACCCCGGGTACGACGGGTGCGTCATCACTCGCGATCAGCAGCTGGTGGCGACGCCTGGTTTCCATCGGTGGCGGTCGGGTTCGTAGCAGGCGCCCCCGCCCCGATCAGGTGGGCATGCAGGGCGTCGGTCGTCAACTTGACCGCCCTGATCAGCTCCGCCGCCTGTTGATCGGTCTGGTAGTCGTGGAGCGCCAACTCGGCGGAGATCTGATCGGATCGGCGGGCGGCGATCAGCAGGATCGCTCCCTGTAGGGCGGCCACGCACGACAGCAGCAGGTTGAGCAGGATGAACGGATACGGATCGAACCCGGCGTTGCGGTTGCCTGCCGTCCAGCCCGCCAGGAAGATCAGCGCCCCGAACACGAACGTCCACGATCCCATCCCGTTGCGAAGCCGGTCGGCGGCGCGTTCACCGAGGGTCAGCTCCTGATCGGGACGAACCCCCGGATGCCGGCGCCACTGGTTGCGGGCGACTTCGAGACGCCACTGCTGATGGACCTTCATGACTGCCTCCGTGTATGCGGCCGGAACGATGAATGACATCCACTCGGCGATCCCCGCAGCACACGCACTTTCTCACTTCACAGGCAGCTGGGTCGCTGATAGGAGCCGCCTGAGAATCACCGCACCGGGCGGCGGTCGCCGCCGAAGACCCGTATGGTTCGCCAGATGGACAAGATCTCCGGACTCCCCGCCCACCCGTTGCTCGTGCACATCCCGGTCGCCATGCTGCCGCTGGCCGCGTTCGGCGTGCTGGTCATGCTGCTGCGCAAGGCTTGGTACGAGCGCTACCGCTGGGCGGTGCTGTTGGTGGGTGGGATCGGCACGGTGGGTGCGATCCTGGCCGCCTCGTCCGGGGAGAGCCTCGAATCCCAGATCCGGGCACGCGAAGGGGCCGAAGGCGTCCGCGAACTTCACGAGCACGTGGAGGCCGGCGACATGGCCCGCAACCTGGCGATCCTGTTCTTCGTCGTGCTCGCCCTGTATGTGGTGCTGCCCTGGTTCCTCGATCGTCGCGCCAAGCAAGCCGGTGGTGACGTGTCGAACGCCGAGGTGCGATCGATGCCGTCGTGGCTGCGACCGGCGCTGATGGTGGCCGTTGCCCTGACCGCCGTCGTGTCGATGGTGTCGATCATCGACGCCGGACATTCGGGCGCCAGCCGTGCGTGGGACGAGTACTCCAACACCTCGTCGGGCGACTGAACCCGACCCGCCCGACGGGCGCTCACGTCTCGTCCTCCGTGGCACGAACAGCGGAATCGTCCGCCTCGACCTGACTGCGGCTGATCGGCGGCGCCGGTGCCGGGCGCGGCAGAATGATGCCATGCCGACGGTGGTGCTGATTGGGCCGCCGGGTGCCGGGAAGTCCACGGTCGGGCCGCTGCTGGCGGCTTCGCTGGGCGCTTGGTTCGTCGACGTCGACGAGGTCGGTGACGTCGCCTACGACGCAGCCGGTCAGCCGCTCGCTCTGTTCGAGGATCGCATCGCCCGAACCGGGTTCGCCGCAGCGCATCGATGGTGGCAGCCGGCGCGACTGGCAGCGGCGACCGCCGCCATCGCGGATCATGCCGGATCGGTGATCGCCTTCGGCGCCGGGCATTCGCACTACGAGGATCCGGCGTTCGCGGTGCAGCTGCAGAGCATCGTGGCCGGTTGCCACGTCGTGCTGCTGCTGCCCGACCCAGACGCATCCGAGTCGCTCCGTGTGCTGCGCCGACGATGTGTCGACTCCAAACGGCACGGGTGGGTGATCGACGGCGTCGATCATCTCGCGGCGTGGAGCATCAGCGAGCAGAACCGGCAGCTTGCCGACTCGGTGGTGTACGCGCTCGATCGAACCCCGCTCGAGTACGCGGCGGCGATCCGGTCGGAGGTCATCGACTGCGAGTCGTGACAGCCCAGTCGAGCTTGGCCATCGACCAGGTGACGTCGACGCCGACCTCCGAAGGGGCGACCACGGCGTCGGGCCGCTCACCCTCGCGCCGGTAGCCGAGGCGAGCGGGCACACGCCCGCTGGCGATGTTGGCGCGGTCGTGGTGGATCTCGACGCGGGTGATGCCGGGCAGGGTGAACGCCGTCGTCGTCAGTTGCCGAGCGAGTTCGGTGGCGTAGCCGCGACGGAGGTGGCCGGCATGGACCCAGTAGCCGATCTCGAGCGTCTCGGGTCCGGCCCGACGATGGAATCCCGTACCCCCCACAACAACATCCGCCAGGAAGGTGCCGTAGACGGCGCCGCCCCCGGCGCACCGCTCCTGTTCCCACTGCTCGATCAGTGCGAGTCGAGCGTCGTCCGACAGGGGTTCGTCGGCGGCCCAGGCCATCCACGGCCGCAGGTGGTCGAGGCTGGCGGTGATCGCCTGGCCGATCAGCGCCACATCGGTCACGCGCCAACACCGCAAGGTCAACCGAGGGCACTCGACGAGCTCCGGCAACACGACCACCGGATCAGCCTGGCAGGCAGTGCTCGTCGGCGAACGACGAGTTTGCCCGTCGTCGGGATGATCACACCCGTGGATGGGCGCGCCCGCCGACGCCAGGGCGATGCCGCTCGTAGCCTGGGTGGATGACGACCTCTCGACGCACGCTGATGGCAGCGGGACTCGGGCTTGTCGCCGTGGCGGTGCTGGTCGTCGGCTCACTGGTGTACTGGGTGGGCGAGGGTCAGCCGCGTTCACCCGCAGCGTTTCGTGAGTTGGTTGCCGCCAGTGGGCTCGTCGTCGACTGGTCGGACAATGGCCCTCGGGGTGGTGATGGCGTCGTTGCGACCGACTGCGGCGACCGAGCGGTGAGCGTCGACGAGTTGGACGGCGAGTTGTGGGTCACCTGGGGCGACCGGCGTGCAATGGTGACGCCGGCCACGATCGACGCCATCGGGCGATGTGACGCGGGCTCGGGCGACAACGGGGATTCCGGAGCGGGAAGCGACTGAATCCAGCGCTACCGCTGAGTCGCGCTCGCAAGGGGGCCGAGCAGGTCAGTCGGAGTGAGGGGCTTCAGAGCAAACCGTTGGCGCGGAACATCCGGTCGTAGATCTCGCGGATGACGGGTTGCTTGCGCTGGTTGTCGTCCATGACGTGTTCGCCCGCTGCTGTCGCTCGACCGCCGATTCGAGCTTCGCGTCGCGATACAGGGCGAGGTCGCCGGGTGTCGTTTCTCCGGGCGGTGGATCCAATTCGTGATGACGAGTGATCTCGTGCCCTGTCGGCATCGTTGCAAAGGATGACGGTGTCAGTAGCTGAAGGTGGTGGCGCCGTCGCCGATCCATTCCCACATCTGGACGGTGCCGCCGATCTTGGCGTTGGCGATCAGCGGCGCATCCTGGAGCCCCTTGGAGTTGATGCAGATCGGGCATACGAGGTACTCGCCGCCGGCGTCGGCATACCGCTGGACGAGGTCCTCGAGTGGGGGGCATCCGCCGCAGGCGGCACCCACCGCGACGCCTTCGATCACGAGCCGGACGGCCTCCTTGGTCAGGAACATCAGGGTTGGGCGACCCGATTCGGCAGCTCCGAGCGCGACGAGGAACGCCACCATCACCTTCTCGGGATCCTCCAAGCCAGTGGTGAGGCTGATGGCGGCTTTGTTGTTGCTGTTCATGGCAGGCCTTCTTCGTGGGTCGTCGGTGGTGCGTTCGGAGGTGCGTTCGGTGTTGCGTTGGGTCGTCGAGCGACGTGGGCCGGGCGACGGCCGCGCCGCGCGAGTCTCGCACCGTTGCCGTTGCGGGGCCGACCGGGGGTGCCGGCCGAGTCGGGCGCGGCGTGGGGGTAGCGCCAGACGACTCGGCTCGGATGCCTACCCGGGCTGGACCTCAGGCGTGGTGGTCGTGTCGGTGGTGGAGATCGGGAACGTGGGGATGCGCATGCGCCATCTCGCGATGGTCGTGCACGTGGCTGTGGCGGCCGCCGCTTGCTTCGCCGTCCTCGTCACCGTGGACGTGGTCGTGGTGTCCGTCGTCGTGGCGGTGCTCGTGGGTGTGCGACATCACGTGATGGTGGTGCTCGTGGAGATGGTCGGAGCGCAGGGACAGGCCGACGCCCACGGCGGCGATCGCCAAGGCGACCAGCTGCGCTCTCTGGATCGAGTCGGAGAGCACCGACCACGACAGGACCGCGCCGAGAAACGGGGCGGTGGCGAAGATCACTTGGCCACGTGCCGCCCCGAGCTGCTGTGCCCCACGCACCCAGAGGGTGATCGAGGCGCCGTAACCGAGCGCGCCCACAACCAGCGCCCCCGCCACCGACTTGGCGTCCACGTGTCCGGCGCCGGTGATGATCAGCCCGAGCGCGAGGTTGACGGTGCCGGCCACAATCCCCTTGAGGAAGACCACGTGTTGCGGGCTGATCTGGTCGATCCGAGCGGTCACGCTGTTGTCGATCCCCCAACACACGCACGCTCCAACGATCAACAGCGCCCCGACGCTGACCGACGCACCCGGTTCCCACACCAACAGCATCCCGGCAACACTGACCAACACTGCGGCCAGGATGACGTTGCGGCCGAGGTGTTCGCGCAGGAACGTGGCGGCGATCAACACGGTTGCCACGAGCTCCATGTTGAGCAGCAGCGACGCCGAGGCGGCGGGCGTGTCGACCAGGCCCGCCGTCAGCAGCGCTGGGCCGACCCCACCGCCCATCACGACCGCCAAGGTCAGCGGGCGCCAACCGCGCTGCAGAGCAGACGCGTCGGGCCGGCGCACGAGCCACCAGGGCAGCACGGCCAAGGCGGCGCCGAGATAGAGCAGCCCGGCCAGTACGAGCGGCTTCATGTCGTCGACGATCAACGAGGCGGCCGGCGTCGAGGCACCGAACAGGAGCGCCGCCAACACGCAATCCCGAACGCCAGGCCTCGACACGACCACGACGGTACCCGACCGACAGGTCGACTCAGGTCGACTCAGGTCGACTCAGGTCGACTCAGGTGGGCGTGTTCGGGGCGGTCGGTCCGCCACCCGTCGCAGTCAGGGATGGATCAGTTCGGCGGACACGTGCAGCACCGTGACCGCCGGCCGCGCCACCACGCACGAATCGTCCGGTTCAGCGCTCGGCCGGTCCGCTCAGTGTGTGAGCCGCCAGAAGTCGGCGGTCAGCCCGACGTCGGCGAGCATCCGTTGCAACGTGTCGACCGACTTGGGGGTGAAGCCCTCATCGAGTCGATCGCCGTACCAGAGTTGCGACAGCGTCCACATCCGAGAGATGGGCACGCTCTCTCCGACCGCTGGTTGATTGTCCTTCGACCGAAGGAACGTGATGGTCCTTCATGTCACCACGATGTCGTCCCACCATTGGCTGGCGGGAACGGCGAAGTGGACGTAGCCATCGCCGGAGTCGAGTCGCCCGTCGGAAACGGTGAGGTGGACGGGATCGCCTGTGTCGGACCAGGTCGACTCGATCCTGCCGTCGGCTCGCAGCGCTGCGAGGATCGCCAGCGAGTCCCATGCACAGTTGGCCCACCAGGATCCATGGTCGTTCGTCACGCGGAAGGTGGTGGGTTCGGCTGCGAAGGGCAGCGCCATCCGGATCTCACCCTGGCGCTGGGGGCGGTCGTCCAACACGAGCATGTGCCGATCGTGTAGTTCGCGGAGCAGATCATCGACGGTGTCGAGGTCCCCGACCAGGCTCGCCAGGACGTCTCGGGTGGGTGCGGCCCCGGTCTCGGCGAAGTGCCGATAGACGACGAATCGAAGGTCGAGCGGATCCACGCACGGATGCTAGGCGCCCACCGGCGATCACAGGAACGAGGGAGGCCCGAGTGATCGACGCCGCACACTATGGCCAGACCGACGGAAACCCGCCTGACCGGCGAGCGCATACGAACAGCGCTGGCGGTGACGCGACTGTGGGTCGGCTGTTACACCCTGCTGTCATGATGGGGTTCTCCGACTTCCCCTCCATTGATCTGTCGATTGAAGGAGGTTCTGATGTGTTGTGTTGATCCCGAAGCCGTGTTGGCGGTGTTGCGGGTGGCTGATCCTGATGTGATGGAACGCGACGAGTTCGTGGTGTTGACGTCGCAGATCTCGGTGTTGAAATCGTGGTGTGAGGCGTTGCAGGTGCGTGCCACGCGCCGTCAACGAGCTCTCGCCGATGCCGGCCGTTCCGAAGCACCGCGTGACGTGTTGAGCCGCCATGGTCGTCAGTCATCGAGGGATGCTCGGACGGCTGATGAACGTGAAGCTGGTGTGTACCCAGATGCCGGGGTTCGAGGATGCGTCTGGCGGCGGGGGTGGTGTCGGCGGGTCATGTCGACGCGATCGCCACCGTGACCCGCAACCTCGATGAGGGGCAGCGGGCAGAGTTCGCCACCCACACCGCCACGTTGCTGGCTGATGCTGGTCGGCAAGGGGTCGATGTGTTCGAACGCAACTGTCGTGACATTGCGCGTGCCGTGACCGCCACCCAGCCCGGTGCCACACCCGCCGAGGTGCTCGGCGGCGCAGCGGGCTCGTGCGAATGTGAAGCGGTGGACGGATCGTGAGACCGGGATGGCCCACACCCATCTCGAACTCGACCCGGTCCGTGACCGGACCCTGTGGACCGCGATCCGAACCTCGCTCGGCAAGTTGCGGGCGTCGGATGGGAATCGGAACACGCCGTGGAAGCAGTTGGAAGTCGACGCCGTGATCGCAGCGGTGCATGGCGGATCGGGTGAGCGGGTGCCCGAGATCATCGTGATCGTCGACGACACCACCCGCTGTAATGGCCTGCACGACGACACGATCTGCGAAACATCCGACGGTGAACCACTCCCGGTCACCACCGTGCAACGGTTGTGTTGCGACGCCGAGACCGCCGTCGCCCACATCGATGCGAACGGTGAACTGCTCGCGTTGGGACGAACGCAGCGGACGGCCAGTCGTGCTCAGCGTCGGGCGTTGCGGGTCATGTATCGCACGTGTGCACATCCGGACTGCACGGTCAGCATCGACGAGTGTCGGGTGCATCACGTCCGGTTCTGGCGCCACGGAGGCACCTCCAACATCGACAACATGATCCCGCTGTGCGAACACCACCACCACCTGGTCCACGAAGGCGGCTGGACGTTGACGATGACCCCCGACCGAGTCGCCACCTGGACGCGACCCGACGGAACCCACCACCACACCGCACCCACCACCGACCGACGACCCAACCAACGCACGGACCAGCCCACTGACGTCACCGAGCGGCAACCCGAGACACAACTCACATTCGTGTAGAGCACCGGGGCGGCATCACCAGGTCATCGGGATTGCACAGTGCCCCACCCAGCAGCTGGGCCGCACTCGCTCGATCGCCCATCAGCTACGCCCGGTCGAGCACGTACCGCTCGGCGATCGCGGACCGAACGATCGCTGGACACCGCCGCGCCGGCTGAACCTCTTCGTCGCATCGATGTCACTCGCTCGCGGATGGCTACTCCAGCGCGCGCGAGGCGAATCGGCGCGCCCCGACACGGCTCGACCCAGTCCTCGCCGGCTCGGGCGCTCGATCGCCTCATCAGAGAAGCCGCGGTCGACCCAGCGATCGTGAGCAGTGGTGTGCAGGAAGTCGAACGCCCGAATCCTCACACCCGATCGTCACCGGAATCGAGATCGACGCCCGGCATCGGCGCCGAGCCCTCTACCCACGATCGGACGGCACCGGGTCAGCACCACTGATCATTGACCGACGGCATGCAGGAATCGGTCGAACGAATCGTCGACCGCTGCTCGGGCGTCGCCGATGATGTTGAGGCCCCACGTGAACCCGTACAGGTCGTCGAACCCCACCCCGTCGAGCCGTGTCCGGATGCCTCGCACCAGGTCGGGGTGCATCGGCACGTGGTTGGGCACACTGTGCACGAAGGCGACGTGTCGGCGGTCGCCGGCAACGTGCAGCGAGTCGCCCGCCAACAGCGCAGTGCGACCATTCGGCGCCGCTGTCCAGTGCAGGACCGTGCTCCCAGGGAAGTGACCCGGAGTGTGGATCAGCCGGACCGTCGATGACAGAACACGTTCGGCGCCCGACCAGAACTCGACATTGGGCGAATGCCGCTGGACCCACTGACGGTCGGCCTCGTGCAGCAGGATCGGCACGCCCCCGAGGGCGTCGCTCCACTCGACCATCGACGAGTAGAAGTGCGGATGCGAGATGGCGATCGCATCGACGCCACCCTCCGACATCAGCCGCTCGACAGCCTGCTCGGTGACCAGACTCGTGCAGTCCCACAGCACGCTGCCGGCGCCGGTCGGCACCAACAGGGCGCGTTGCGGGATCGCGAACGACCCGGCGATGCCGACACCCAGCAGATCGCCGTCACGCTCCACGCGTGCGTCGAAACGACTCAGCAGCTCCTCGTGCGTCGTCCACGCCTGACCTTCCCAGGCCACGTGCTGACGATCATCGCTGCAGATCAGACAACGCTCGGGTGGGAGTTGGGGGTCGGTCGTTTCGTCGTGCTGCGTGCCGCAGGCGTTGCACATGAAGATCGTCATGTCAGTCCTCCAGATCGTGCCGGTGTTCGTTCACCGGATGAATGGGCGTGAATAGCTCGAGATCATCGGGAACCGGCAACTCGGACACGTGACGCCACAGGCGATCGATGGCGGCCGGGTCGACGCCGAGCGCGACGAGCGGCAGCCGGAACTCGTCGGCCACCAGTTCGAGCCATGCCGCACGGCGGTCGACGACCTGGCGTGAGATACCTGTCCGGTCGCGACGAGACACCACCTTGCCGCGCAAGACCGTCGAGCCGTGCGCGTGTCGTCGCTGCACGGTGACCACCCGGACGAACGGGGACTCCGCCGAGGTCGACAGCAGCGCGTGCCGGGCGGCGAACGAGTCGATCGCCGTCGGCGTGCGCTCGAAGCTCATCGACTCGACCCCGACCATGTCGTCGGGCACCAGCCGCCAGTCGCCGACACCGTCGCCCGGGCGCCTCAGGGCGAGGCCGATCGGACCCTGCTGGACGGTGCCCGTCCGCAGCGGCATCGGTTCGTACAAGGCATCGCCGAGCCCGGCGTCGCAATACCAGACACCGTCGGGGTGGTCGTCGGTGGCGAGGTCGTGGACCAACGGAACCAGATGGTTCGAGAGGTCGTCGACGTTCGGCGCCTGGCGGTGGACGCCGCCGCGGTGGAAGGTGACTCGGTAGCCGAGGTGGCTCAGCACCGCACCCATCGCGCCGTTGAGGTGGAAGCAGTAGCCGCCCCGCCCGTCGACAGCGATCAGCCGAACCGATTCGACCACGTCGACGCCACGCCGATCACCGAGATGGAGCCAGGTCGTCTCGTACGGCACCATCTCGAGTTGTGCCCGGTGAAGACGCCGGAGGGCGTCGACCGAGGGCGGCTCACGATCCACGCCGAGTCGGGCGAGATACCGATCGCACAACTCGGTGTCCAACGAAGGAGGCGTCACCATGGTCGCTCGGTCCCTCACCGATGCATCCATGTTCGATCCATCCATGATCGCCCATCACCGATCGCCGACGACCAACACCCATCGGCGAGATACGACGCCGGCCCACGCTCCGTCATCTCACGTTTCATCATCGGAGCTCCCGCATGGGATCTGCAAGCGAATGGTCGGGCAGCGACCACACGCCGGCAAACGCCCCAGGCAAACGTCGGCGGCCGATCGTTGTGGCATTGGGCCAACGCTGCTCCGGAGGGCGCGACGCACCCGAATGAAGCGCCGAGGTCTCCCGCCCTGGATGGACGCCCGGCCCTGCACACGTTGATCAACCGTGTGCCCAGGAGTGAACGTTGCAGCGTCGTCAGTCATGACGCAACGATCCGGTGCGGGAACGCTCGAGCTCGAAGAAGCCCGGTGGCTCGGCATCGCTCATTCGAAATCCACGCGCATCACGAATCGGCGCTTGGTCGGGTGCGTCACCTCGCGGTATCCGGCGGCGGCGAATGCTCCACGGCTCCCGACGTGCAACTCGCCCCAGGTGATCTCGACGTCGGGCTGGGTGACCATCGGGTACGCCTCGACGGCTCGCGCCCCGCACCGGCGGGCGAAGTCGACGGTGGCGGCCGCCAGGGCGGTCATCACACCCTGGCGCCGGTAGCCGGCTCGGGTGACGAAGCAGGTCACGGCCCAGACACCGTCGTCGTCGCGGTCCTCGGAGCGCCCCGACCAGGGCACGGGAGAGTGGAGCAACCGCTGGAACGCAGTCCGAGGCTCGACCGCACACCACCCGACGGGCTGGCGACCCGCACCGATCCCGAGATATGCGACCAGGCCACTCGTGTCGCTCGAGTCGGGATGACCACAGTCCGTCTGCTCCCGGAACCGGTGGGCTCGCTCCTCGATCGGCACCGACCGCCAGTCCTTCTCGCGGATCTTGTAGCCCTGACATTGGCAGCGGGCGGGGTCGCCGCGGTCGCCCAGCACGGTCTGGAGGTCCTCCCAACTGGCCTGGTTGGCGGGGAGCACGGTGATGCCGGGGGTGTTCATGAGGTCTCGATCGTGTCGGCGACGGGCAAGGGAGTGAGGTCGGTGGCACCGAAGTCCACGGTCAAACCGTAGGCCGCGGCACCCGAGCGAAGCAGTCACGTCGGGCCACGGGTCACAAACGCATCACGACCTGCTCGCACATTCTCGTACTCTGGATCGATGCTCACCGGACCGACCCTCGAGCACGACGGGGCGTTCGGCCGACCATGACGATCCAGTACGACGCACACGGTCGGCCCGATCCGCCGCTCGACGCCGACGAGACCACGTCACTGCTGGCGTTCCTCGACAACCAGCGCGCCACGCTCGCCTGGAAGTGCGACGGGCTCGATGCCGATCGTCTTGCGGTGCGGATCGGTGGATCGTCGCTCAGCCTGGGCGGTTTGCTGCATCACCTCGCACGGGTCGAGGATCTGTGGTGCTCGCAGCGCCTGGTCGGCCGGCCACCAGCCCAACCGTGGGACACCGTCGACTGGGAGGCCGACCCCGACTGGGACTGGCACCAGGCGGCATCGATGGACCCCGAAGCGCTGCGCAGGCGGTGGCGCGAGGCCGTCTCGGCATCCCGACAGTCGATCGAGGCGGCGCTCGCCGCGGGTGGCCTCGACCATCGGGCGGCGTGGGTCGACGACTGGTACGACACGCCGCCGACCGTGCGCTGGATCCTGACCCACCTGATCCGCGAGTACGCCCGCCACAACGGCCACGCCGACCTCCTGCGCGAGGCGGCCGACGGGGCGACGGGCGAGTGAGGACACCGTGACGCCACACCAGTCGACCCCGAGCAAGAGGATCACCCCCACATGAGCGAGATGAGCGACAGCAACGCGACCGCTGACCAGCACCCCGACCAGCACCCCGACCCGCAGCTCGACCAGCAGCTCGATGGGGAGATCGTGATCGACGATGTCGGGCGGCCGGAACCGCCGGTGGCGGCGGGCGAGGTGGCGGCCGCGCTCGGCTTCCTCGACTACCAGCGCTCGACGCTGGCGTGGAAGTGCCGCGACGTCGACGCCGCCGGGTTGCAGCTCACCACGGCAGCGTCCTCGATGACGCTGGGCGGCCTGATGAAGCATCTGGCGTGGGTCGAGGACTACTGGTTCGGGCGGCGCCTGATCGGTACCGAGCCGGCCGCACCGTGGAACGCGGTCGACTGGGCGGCGAACTCCGACTGGGAGTGGGAGTCGGCCGCCGACGACACGCCCGAGCAGTTGTTCGACCTGTGGAACGCGGCCGTCGAACGGTCACGAGCGTGGACCGCGGCGGCGGTGGCCGAGGGAGGCTTCGACCGCTTGGCGGCCGTGCCGTGGCCGACCGGCGACGCCCCCAACCTGCGCTGGATCGTGCTGCACATGGTCGAGGAGTACGCCCGCCACAACGGCCACGCCGACATCCTCCGCGAGGCGGTCGACGGCGAAACCGGCGAGTGACGGGGAAGACGACGACGCCCGAGCGGAGTCAGGCCAGGTGTTCGGCGAACCAGTCGAGCATGCGCTGCATGCGATCGACACGTCGGTCGGGTCGACCGCTCGAGGAGAACGTGTGGGACTCGTCGGGATACAACACGTACTCGACCCGCCGGCCGAGGCGCCGGAGGGCGATGAAGAACTGCTCGTTGTCGGCGGCCGGGCATCGCCGGTCGGACTCGGCCTGGAACATCAGCAGCGGGGTGTGCACGTCGGTCACGTACTTGAGCGGCGATTGCCGCCACAGCTGCTCCACCCCGTCCGCCGAGTAGACGTCCCCCAACAACGAGGCGCGGCAGTACTCGGGGCCGCTGTCGGAGTTGGCCCACGACGACACGTTGTTGGTCACCCCGTTCTCGGAGATCGCCGCCGCGAACCGGTCCGAGGTGGCGACCAGCCAGTTCACCATGAACCCGCCGTAGGAGAGGCCGAGCGCGCCGAGCCGGGCCGGATCAGCCAGCCCGAGCGCGACGACGTGGTCGACGGCGGCATGCACGTCGGCGGCGTCGACCCCGCCCCAGTCACCGAACTGCGGGCGGATCCAGTCGGCCCCGTAGGCACCTGACCCCCGGATGTTGGGGAGCACCACCCGGTAGCCGGCACCGACCAACATGATCACCTCGATGTGGGGGGCCGGTGCCCAACACCCGAGCGGGCCGCCGTGCACGTCGACGATCGTCGGGAGCGCGGCGTCACCGGCGTCGGGCGGCGAGGCGATCCACGTCTCGATCGGGCCACCCGGGCCGGGCACGTCGACGCGGCGCATCTCGGGCTGCACAAAACGGCGCTGCCACCGCGAGCCGAACGTGGTGTGGGTGGTGAACCGGCGCGACTGCTCAGGCGCCGTCACGTCGACCGTCATCAGCTCCATCGCCCGACCGTGCAGCGTGCCGAGCGTGGCAACCACGCCGCCGGTGACCGCCATCGTGTGCGTGGTGGCGTCGGCCCACGGGCCGGGCTCGGCCCGGTCGCTGGCGCGCGGCTGCTCCAGCAGGTCTCCCGTCCGACCGTCGATCATCCATCGCTCCGGCAGGCTTCGGCCGCGATCCGACACGACGCCGACGATCGTGGTGGCGTCGAGCCACGACGGGCCGCTCCGGCCTGAGACCATCCACCCGTTGAGATCGGTGTCGGTCACGTTTCCCCACGGGCGGTCGAGTTCGGCTCCGAGTGCCACCGGTGGGCGAGATCCGTCGGCCGGGCCGAGCAGCAGCCCGGTGCTGACGTCGTCGAGCGGCGCTGGCGAAAGGATCCCGACCGCCGCCAGCCACCGGCCGTCGGGCGAGAAGCACGGCTTCGTCGCCCCTCCTGCGGCGTCCATCAGCAGTCGCGGCCGGGACCGCTTCGAGCGCTGCCCGGCGTCGACGTCGACCGCCCAGATCTTGGGGAACGGTTCGAGGTCCGGGCGTTCACCGCGATCGGCGGCGAATGCGATCGTGCGACCGTTCGGGTGCCAGGCGATCGAGTGGACGCCCCAGTCCCCAAGGGTCACCTGGCGCGGTCGGCCGCCGGGGTGCAGTTCGAGCACGAACAGGTGCGACCAGTAGTCGAGATGGCCGACCTCGTCCCACCGCCAGAGCGTGGTGGTGATCCGTCGCGCGGTGGGGGCGGGCAGCTTCGGGGAACGCGCTGCCGACGATCCGACCGGCGGTCGGTCACCCACCATGAATCGCGGTGGGTCGACCTCGGCCGTGAACGCGATCGAGCGCCCGTCTGGAGACCAGGCGATCTCGCCGATCGCACCGAACCCGGGGGCAACGCCGATCGGGGCCCAGGTGCGGACGCGCCCACCCGTGATCGGCACCGTGCACAACCGCGCCGGGGCATCGGGTTGGTCGGGGTCGGACCGCAAGAACGCCACGCCCACGCCGTCCGGGGAAACCCGCGGCGACGAGTCGCGGACGCGCCCGTCGGTGATCGGCACCGGCGCCGATCTCGCTCCGATCGCCACCGAGTGCAACCGGCCGACGTACCGCTTGCGCTCGATCGTTCGGCGGACGACGACGGCCGTCCGGCCGTCGGGAGTCAGATCGAGTTCCTCGACGACGGCGACGTCGGCGACGTCGGCGGGGCGCATCGGAGTCGGGGCGGGCGCCATCGCCGCAGCGTAATGAACGACGCAATCGCGCGACTGACTGACCGGTCAGTAATGTGCCGCTCACGCTTGCCACGAATTGCGAGAGCGTGAAGAATGCACGCACGACCGTGTTCCGAGCGGTCGCCGAACCCCTGGGGGCACGATGAGGAAACTCATTCGAGCCGGCGTCATTGCCGGCACGTTGGCGGCGGCGGTGGTCGCACCGACTGCGGCCGCCCAGGACGACACGGTCACGATGACGATCGGCCTCCTGCAGGACTTGGCGTCGCCGAACGTCACGGTCGGCTACCTCGTCTCCGACTTCGAGCTGTACAACCTGCAGTACGCCACGCTCACGAACAAGGCTGCCGACGACTTCGCCACGGTGCCCGGTCTGGCTGAGTCGTGGGACGTCTCGCCGGATGGCCTCACCGTCACCTATCACCTACGCCCCGACCTCAGGTGGTCCGACGACGAGCCGCTGACGGCCGAGGACGTGGCGTACACCATCAATCGTTCGCGGGACGAGGAGTGGTCCAATCACGCCTCCACGGTCGCCAACCTCGACGCCGTGGTGATCGACCCGCTCACGGTCGAGGTCACCAGTTCGGTCCCCGACCCGAAGCTGCCAACACTCGACGTGTACATCGTGCCCAAGCACATCTACGAAGCGATCTCGGCCGACGATCTGGGATCGTACGACGCCCTCGACGGGGTGGCCTCCGGCCAGTACTCGCTCAAGGAATGGCGATCGGGCCAGGACTGGACGATGGTCAAGAACCCCAACTGGTACGGGCGTGACAACGGCATCGACCAGGTCATCTTCCGCGTCTTCACGAATGGTGATGCGATGGTCGCCGCACTCCAGAGCGGTGAGATCGACGCCGCCCACGAAGTGCCGGCCTCGGCGTTCGAGCAGCTCCAGGGCAGCTCCGACATCGCGACCGTGGCGGGCCTGCAGGGTGGCTTCACCGAGCTGGCCCTGAACGGTATGGCAGGCGGGATCGGCGACGGCCATCCGGCCCTGCTCGACATCGACGTCCGCCACGCGATCTATCAGGCGATCGACCGCAACGTGTTGTTCGATCGGGTCGGGCTGGGGATCGGCCAGGTCGGCACCACCTACTCGCCGTCGGCCGACCCCACCTGGATCCCCGATCTCGGCGACGAGAACTGGCAGTACGACCCCGACGCAGCACGCGCCCTGCTCGATGCCGGTGGGTATCTCGACACCGACGGGGACGGGATCCGCGAGATGCCCGACGGCACGCAGCCGCTCACGTTCCGGTTCGCCCAGCGCACCGAGTCGGCCTACGGCAGTTCGCTGCACGAGTTCATCGCCGAGTGGCTGAAGGACGTCGGGATCGGCACCACGATCGACGCCATGGACGACACGCAGCTCTACGACGTGCTGGTCAAAGGCACGTACGACATGTTCATCTGGGGGTGGACGCCGTACGTCGACCCCGACCCGATGCTGTCGTACCAGACATGCGCCCAGGTCACCACCGACCCGGAGGCAGCCGGCTACAACGACTCGAACTGGTGCTCGCCGGAATACGACGCGCTGTACGAGCAGCAGAAGATCGAGCTCGACCCGGTCAAGCGCCGCGAGATCGTGGCCGAGATGCTGAAGCTGTTCAACCGCGAGTCGACCTACCTCGTGCTGCTGCAGGACGCCGACACGCAGGCGTACCGGACCGACCGGTTCGAGGGCTGGCTGCAGCAGCCGGCGGGGACCGGTCCGGTGCTGTTCAGCAACTCGTCGCCGACCTACGAGAACTTCAGCGTGATCGGCGCCGAGAACGCTCCGCCGATCACCTCGGTCCCGGCGGCCACCGAAGCACCGACCGGCACCGAGGGCCCCACTGCCGGCGAGACCCCCGATGCGTCGACCGTCGTGGCGACACAGGCATCGGCCGACAGCTCGGACACGGCTGGGTCCGGCGACGACGCGGCGGGTGCCGCCGGCGACGCGGCAGGTGACGACGACGGCGGTTCCAACGCTGCGTTGATCGCGGCGGTGGTCGGCGTGCTGGCGTTGCTCGGCATCGGAGGCCTGGTCCTCAGCCGTCGCAAGTCGGCCGACGACCGCGAGTGATCGAAACGCCGGAACAGCGCACATGCGCGCACGATTCGTCGTCGGGAAAGTCGTCGGTTCGATGGCGACGTTCGCGTTCGTGCTGGCCTTCAACTTCTTCCTGTTCCGGGTCGTCACCGACGACCCGGTCGGCAAGTTGTTCCGCGGCCGCAACCTGAGCCAGGCCCAGCTCCAACGCAAACGCGAACAGTTCAACCTCGACGGGTCCAAGGCGCAACAGTTCGTGGCCTACCTCGGTCAGACGCTGAAAGGAAACCTGGGCGACTCGTACACGTCGAACCGCCCGGTGTCGACCGAGATCCGAGAGGCGTTGTGGCCCACGATCATGCTGGTCGGGGCGTCGACCGTGGCGGCGATGCTGATCGGCATCGTGTTCGGCATCTACGCCGGATGGCGCCGCCGCAGCGCGTTCGACGCCGGCGCCACGACGTTCTCGATGTTCACGTACTCGATGCCGGACTTCTGGCTCGGCATGCTGCTGCTGGCGCTGCTGTCGGTGAAGCTCAAGCTGTTCCCCACCGGTGGGTTCGAGGACGCCGGCAGCGCCAAGACCGGGCTGGGTGCGCTGTTCGACCAACTCCACCATCTGGCCCTGCCCGGGCTCACGCTGACGCTCGCCTACATCGGCGAGTACATGATCGTGATGCGGTCCTCGCTGCTCGACACGGTCAACGAGGACTACCTGCAGTTGGCGCGCGCCAAGGGTCTGCGCGACTCCGATGTACGCCGCCACCACGCCGTCCCCAACGCACTGCTGCCCGTGATCAGCCTGTCGGCCCTCAACTTCGGCTACATCCTGTCGGGCGCGGTGGCGGTCGAGAGCATCTTTTCCTGGCCGGGGATCGGCCAGGCCACGGTCGAGGCGATCCGCGGCCCGGACTTCCCGATGCTGCAGGGGATCTTCCTGTTGCTGAGCGGTTCGGTGATCCTCGCCAACCTGGCGGTCGACCTCACCTACGGCCTGCTCGATCCGCGGGTGGGCGCACGATGAGCACGGTCGAGGCGTCGACGATCCCGGCAGCCATCTCACCGAAGGAATTTCGTCGTGCACGCCGCCGCCGGTCGCTGAGCGAGTTCATCCACCGGTTCCGGTCCGACAAGCTGGCGATGATCGGGTTCGCGGTCCTGCTGGCGTTCACGATCATGGCGATCATCGCACCGTGGATCAGCCCCAAGTCCGGTCTCAGCATCACCGAGTCGATCACCAACCCGCAGTGGGCCAAACCCAGCAAGGCGTACCCGCTCGGCACCGACCGTGAAGGCCGTTCCGTGGCGGCCCAGTTCGTCTGGGGGTCACGCGTGTCGCTCTACGTCGGGTTGGCGGCGACGGTGCTCACGATCGGGATCGGTTCACTGGTCGGCATCGTGGCCGGGTTCTTCGGCGGCTGGACCGACTCGGTGCTGATGCGCCTCACCGACTGGTTCCTCGTGATCCCGTTCCTCCCGCTGGCGATCGTGTTGGCGTCGATCCTCGACCGCTCGTTGCGCAACATCATCCTCGTGATCGGCATCACGTCGTGGCCCGGCACCGCCCGCTTGATCCGCTCCCAGGTGCTCACCGTCAAGCAGCGCCTGTACGTGGACCGGGCGCGCTCGCTCGGCGCCGGGCGCACCCATCTGATCCGCCGCCACATCCTCCCCAACGTGGCACCGCTGATCCTGGCCAACGTCACACTGGCGGTGCCGATCTCGATCCTCACCGAGACCACGCTGGCGTTCCTCGGGCTCGGTGACCCGTTGCGTCCCTCGTGGGGCAAGTCCCTGGAGGAATCGTTCAACAAGGGAGGGATCGGGCGCGGCGCCTGGTGGTGGTACCTGCCGCCCGGGATCGGGATCGTCGCCGTCGTGTTGGCGTTCACCCTGGTGGGACGGGCGATCGAGGAGATCCTCGATCCGCGGCTGCGAGAGCGCCGATGAGCCTGCTCGAACTCCGGGACGTGCACATCACCTACCGCAACGACCGCGGTGAGGTGCCGGCGGTGCGCGGGGTCGACCTCACGATCGATCCCGGCGAGACCGTCGGCCTGGCCGGGGAGTCGGGGTGTGGCAAGTCCACGATCGCCGGAGCCGTGTTGCGGCTGCTGCCCAAGACCACCAAGGTCGAGGGTCAGGTGCTGCTCGACGGCGAGGATGTGTACGCCATGACGCCGGGACGGTTGCGCGCCGTGCGGTGGACCAGCGCGGCGATCGTGTTCCAGGGGGCGCTGCATTCGCTCAACCCGGTGCGACGGGTCGGCGTGCAGATCGAGGAGGCGATCCTGATCCACTCCAAGGTCAGCACGCAGGCCGCACGGCGCCGCGTGGCGGAGCTGTTGGAGCGGGTCGGCATCCCTGCCGAGCGGGCTCGCTCCTACCCGCACCAGATGTCGGGCGGGCAACGCCAGCGGGTGCTGATCGCGCTGGCGCTGGCGTGCGACCCGAAGCTCTTGATCGCCGACGAGCCCACCACCGCGCTCGACGTGATGGTGCAGGCACAGGTGCTCGAACTGCTCGCCGAGCTGCAACGCGATCACGGTCTGGCGCTGCTGTTCATCACCCACGACCTGTCGGTGCTGACCTCCACCTGCGAGCGGTTGGCCGTGATGTACGCCGGGCGGATCGTGGAGGACGGCCCCAGCCACGACGTGTTCCGGGCGCCCAGCCACCCGTATTCGGCGGCGCTCGCGCGTGCCTTCCCCACGATCGGCGACCCGAGCTCGCGGATGCATCCCTCCGGTTTGGGTGGCGATCCGCCCAACCCGATCGACCTGCCGAGCGGTTGTCCGTTTCATCCGCGTTGTGATCGCATGATCGATGCATGCGCAACGACCGACGTCGGGTTGCGCGTCGTCTCGCCGGGACGTCACGCCGCCTGTGTTCACGTACCCGGAGCCGAGTTGCGGTCCGCTGACCGCACGACCGTTCAGGTGCCCGGAGATGACTGACCGTGCCGCTCACGACCGGGCCGAATCCGGCGCGCTGCTGTCGTTGCGCGGTGTGAAGGTCACGTTCTCCGGCCGGCGCGGCGACGTCAAGGCGGTCGACGGGATCGACCTCGCCGTGCGGCCCGGGGAGGTGATCGCACTGGTCGGCGAATCGGGGTGCGGCAAGACCACCCTGATCCGATCGATCCTCGGACTGGAACCCACATCGGGTGGGACGATCGAGTTCCGCGGCGCACCGGTGAAGTCCGACAACCGCTCGCTGCGGGCGCTGCGCCGCAAGGTCCAGATGGTGTTCCAGGACCCGACCGGTGCGCTCAACCCACGCCACACGATCTACGAGGCGGTGGCGGAAGGGATCCGCATCCACAAGGTCGAAGGAAGTGAGCCGACGCTGGTCGCCGACGCCCTGTCGCGGGCCGGTCTGCGGCCGCCCGAGCAGTACATGCCGCGCTACCCGCACGAGGTGTCGGGTGGCCAGCGTCAACGCGTGCTGATCGCCGGCGCGATCGCCCTCGACCCGATGCTCCTGCTGGCCGACGAGCCGGTGGCATCGCTGGACGCGTCGATCCGGGGCGAGATCCTGGCGTTGTTGCGTGGGCTGGTCGACGAGCACGGCCTGTCGATCATCGCCGTCACACACGACCTCGGTTTGGCGTGGAACATCGCCGACCGGATCGCCGTGATGTACCTCGGCCGGATCGTGGAGCTGGGCGATACCGAGGACGTGCTCGCCAACCCGCAACACCCGTACACCAAGGCGTTGCTGTCGGTGGTGCCCGAGATGGGGCGGATGGAGCAGCAGATCCTGACCGGCGAGACACCCGACCCGTCACGGATCCCGAGCGGATGCCGATTCCATCCGCGTTGCCCCGTCGTCGAGAGCGGCGAGGCGGAACGACTGGGCGTGCTGGGCCGCTGCACCGGCACCGACGTGGCACTGGTCCAACGCGGCGACGAGCACTTCGCCGCATGCCACGCCCTCCCCGATCGACCCGTCAGCGTCTGACACCGAACACTCGGTGCACCGTTCACTACCGTCGCGGCGATGGGGATGTACGCCGTCACACGCTGCAAGGGGTCGGGGTTCGACCACTCGGGCGGCTGGCGCGACCAGGCCGAGTTCGAGCCGCACCGGCAGTTCATGCACGCCCTGGGCGAGTGCGGCACCGTGGTGGTGGGCGGGTCGCTGACCAACGGCGAGATCCTCCTGGTCTTCGACGTGGCTTCGCCCGATCACGTGCACGCCGCCCTGGCCGACGACCCGTGGACCACGATGGACATCGCCCCTGTGGACAGCATCGAGACGTGGGGCAACCCGATCCTCTCGCCGGCGTTGGCGGGTGGTTCGGTGATGCTGCCGGTGGCTCGCGTGGTCGGGGGCCGCACCGAGCCGGTCGACGACGACTGGGGGACGGTCGAGGCCGAGGTCGTGATCGACGACCGCTTCGAGGCCGATGTGATCGCCGGTCTCGACGGGTTCTCGCACATCGACGTCGTGTTCGTGTTCGACCGGGTCGACGAGTCCACGATCACGCTCGGGGCGCGCCACCCCCGCAACAGTCCCGAGTGGCCGATGGTGGGCATCTTCGCCCAGCGCGCCAAGGCTCGGCCGAACCGGATCGGGGTGAGCACCTGCGAGCTGCTCGGCGTCGAGGGGCGGACCATCCGCGTCCGTGGCCTCGACGCGATCGCCGGGTCACCGGTGCTCGACATCAAACCCCACGTCCGCGAGTTCGAGCCCCGGTCCCCGGTCGAACAGCCGGCGTGGATGACCGCTCTGATGGCCACCTACTGGTGACGTTCACGTTGTGTCTGACACAACGTGAACGTGTGGGTGGCGGTCGAGCGTCAGCGGGGGGTGATCGTCGACCACGTCCGTTCGGCGATCGGTTCGCCGTCGTGCCAGGCGCGGAGCGTGACCTCGGTCGTGAAGCGATGCGGGTCGCTGCGGACCGACAACGTCGACTCGGTGCGGACGACCGCTTCCGGCCACCGGATCTCGAACGACGACACGCCGTTCACCCAGGCCACGCCGGGATCCGACGTCGAGACACCGACCTCGCCCCGATAGTCGTCGGTGACCTCGGCGCCGTGGGCGCCCGTGTACGTCCCGCCATACCGTGTGAACGCCGTCGTCGTGCGCCGGAGCACGTCGTGCTCGATCCGCCATTCGACGCCGTCGGCTTCGTCGGGTGACGGCCCGGAGCCGGGCACGAAGCCGTGCGTGGAGGCAGGAAGTTCGACGATCGGGAGCACGAGTTCGATCGACGCCGGATCGACCTCCAAGGTGAGCGGCCCCGGCGGCGGCCAGCAGTTGGGCCAATCGGTGCCGGCCACCGCCAATCGCAGTGTGTGGCCGGGTTCGAGTGTCCACGTGGTGGCCTCGAACTCGAGCGCCACGTCGATCCACTCACCGGGCACGAGTGGCGTCGGCATCGCCCCGACCTGGCCGTGCGGGTCGGCGGGCCAGCAGCCCAGGTGGCGCAGGTCGAGCATGGTGCGCGTGATCAGCGCCGACGAGCCGTCCGGCCCGACGTCGCACAACTTCACGCTCAGATGGCCGTAGTCCTGGTCGGTGCGCACCCGCAGCGACACGGTGGCGGTGCCGACCACCTCGGCGATCGGCTCGTCGGCGGCGACCGGCCAGTCGTAGCGCAGCGAGCGGGCGTTGTCGGCACGCTGATCGAGCGGTTGCCCCCACGGCAACCCGCCGCCGCACGAGTTCCACGCTGCCCACCCGACGTCGGGCTCGACCACCAGCGAGTCGATCCGGTCGCGTCCCACACCGAAGCGCCGGTGTTCGAGGTGTGCCGGTGGCCAGCTGTCGATGTCGACCCACCGGCCTGGGTGGTCGGCGAGGTCGGGCGCCGGCCGCACAGGCCCGCGCACGTACACCTGACCGGATGCCCCGGCGATCGGCTCACCGTCTCGCAGGTGATGGTCGAAGAACGCCAGCACGTCGATGTCGTCGTCCACGTTGGGGCCGGGGCGGGCTCGCTCGGGCGACTTGTGGACCCAGGGGCCGGCCAACATCCGCCACGGCAGGCCGTTGTGTTCGTACTGCTCGATCACCCGGAACGAGTTGTTGCGGTAGCCGTCGGCCCAGCCGACGATCAACATCGTCGGGCAGCCCATCCGCTCGTACCCGGCGCCATCGCGCCCGAGCCGCACCGAACCACGTCGCCAGGTGTGGTCGTCGAGCGGGTGTTCGAGCCACTCGATCAACCACGGCGGGTTGTGATCGAGTCGACGCTGCCACTCCTCACGCCAGCCGGCGCGGAACAACGCCGGAACGGGCGGCAGGGCGTTCATCGCCACCATGTACAGCGGGTAGTCGATCAGGTCGAGTTGCCGCAGCACGCCGCCGCAATAGTGCACGTCGTCGGTGTAGCGGTCGTCGGTGGCGTAGGTGGCCACCACGGCTCGCAGCGCCGGAACGTCGAGCGCATCGATCTCGGTCGCCATCTGGAGCGCGTTGAAACCGGAGTACGAGGTGCCGAACATGCCGACCCGCCCGTTCGACCAGGCTTGCGCTGCCAGCCACCGGATCGCCGAGCGCAGGTCCGTGCGCTCCACGTCGGGGTATTCGTCCGAGGCGACGCCGGTCGACGATCCGGTCCCGCGCAGGTCGACCCGCAGCACGGCGAACCCGGCCGCCGCGTACCGCTCGTACGTGGACCCGTAGCTCTCGGTGACGTCGTCCTTGCGGTACGGCAGGGCTTCCAGCACGGCGGCGACGGAGCCCCTGGCGTGTCGTGCCGCTGGCGGGAGGAACAGCACCGCTGCCAGACGTTCCCCGTCGGCGAGGTCGATCCACACGTCGCTCACATCGCCGGCCGGCGGGAGGTGCGCCGGCGCCGGCGCAACCGGCTCAGCCACGACGGATCGGTTCGAGTGCGTGGATGTAGTCGGCCAGTCGAGCGGCGACTTCGATCGTGGCATCTACGTCGTCGACGTCGGGCACCGGCCACGTCTCCGACACGCGCCGCCAGCTCGCTCGGCCGATGAACTCGCCGGCGACCGGCTCATCGCCGAGCGCCTTCTTCCACCCCCGCTGCTTCGACCGGATCCGGTCCAGGACGATCTCGTTGAGCTGCGGCTTGGAGTGCTCGGCGTGGAAGCCGATCTCGAGCACGACGGACCCGTCGACGCGGATCAGTTGCGCCTCGTAGTGCTCACGTGTGGCGTCGTCGAACCACACCTTCACGCCACCCCGGTGGGCCGTGGCGTGGCGTTGCCCGGGCACGTCGGCGACGAATCCCTCGACGATGTCGAGCACGAGATCGAAGAACGACGCCTCCACGGCAGTCGATCGTACGACCCATTCCGTGGCCCGCTCGAAATCGCGCCGAACGTTTCGGGTAGCCCGGATCGGTCGGACGCTCGGCACGGCATCGACATGCCGGCGTGAAGGCGTGAGAACGTCGATCGATTTCCTCGAGCGCCGTGTCGAATCGGCCGCCACCCGTTCGTGGTGTCGTCACAGGTCGATTCCGGCCGCCACCCATCAGGAGGTCCCACCGATGCACACACGCAGCCACACCGAGCCCGTCGTCGACGACGTCGTGGCCAGCGGCCCCGGCATCATGGTCGACGAGATCGTCGACGCGACCAGCCGACCCGGGCACTCGCTGCTGCGGGCCGGAGCCGCGTCGGGCGCGATCGCCGCGATCGCGACCACGGCGATCGCCGCCATGCGGAACGGGTTCGGCGATGACCTGGCAGTCGCCGGGGAGCCGATTCCGCTGGCCGGGTTCGCAACCCTCACCCTGGTCGGCGCCGTGCTCGGCGTCGCCATCGCGGCACTGCTGCGGCGCTCGGTCCGGCGGCCACGCGGCGCCTTCGTGATCACGACCACGGCGCTCACGGCGCTGTCGCTCGCGCCCGATCTGACCGCCGATGCCACCGCGGGGACGCGGCTCGTGCTCGCCCTCACCCACGTCATCGCCGCCACGATCATCGTGCCAGCGCTCGCTCGCCGGCTGCCGGCATGAGACCGACCGAAACACAGACCGAACCAACACAGACCGAAACACAGACCGAAACACCAACACCTGAGAGGATTGCTTCCATGTCGAAGTTCTTGCTGTCCGTCTGGCACGACGAGGAGTACGTCGTCGATTTCACCACCGAGGAGATGCAACGGATCGGGCCCCAGGTCGGGGCCTTCAACGAGGAGCTGATGGCCAGCGGTTCGTGGGTGTTCGGCGACGGGCTGCAACCGGCGTCGACGGCGATCGTCATGCGCATGTCGGCGGACGGTTCGGTGTCGGCCACCGACGGTCCGTATGCCGAGACCAAGGAGCAGATCGGCGGGTTCTGGGTGCTCGACGTCGGCGACCGCGACGACGCCCTCGAGTGGGCCCGCAAGGCGGCCCTCGCCGTCGAAGGGCCGGTCGAGCTGCGTCCGTTCCAGGACGGCTGACCGGCGCCCACGGCGGAACCTGCCCCGACGCGGCCGGCAGGGGGTCGTACGGTGCTGGCGTGCACATCGCGATCCTCACCTTCGACGGCTACAACGAACTCGACTCGCTGATCGCACTCGGGATCCTGAACCGTGCCGGGAAGGGCGACTGGCGCGTGTCGATCGCGGCACCGACGGCGACGGTCACCTCGATGAACGGGGTCACGATCCATGCCCAGGCAACGCTCGCCGAAGCGGTCACCGCCGATGCCGTGATCGTGGGGAGCGGGGTCAGCACCCGCGAGGTGGTCCAGGACGCGTCGATCATGTCGGCCTTGCGTCTCGATCCGGCACGCCAGTTGATCGGTGCGCAATGCTCCGGCGCCCTGGTGCTCGCCAAGCTCGGACTGCTCGACGACGTGCCCGCCTGCACCGACCTGACCACCAAGCCGTGGGTGATCGAAGCCGGTGTCGACGTGCTCGACCAGCCGTTCTTCGCCGCCGGGAACGTGGCCACCGCCGGGGGGTGCCTGTCGGCGCAGTACCTGGCGGCGTGGATGATCGCCCGCCTCGACGGGCTCGATGCCGCCACCGCTGCGATCCACTACGTGGCACCGGTCGGCGAGAAGGACGCGTACGTCGAGCGAGCGCTTGCCAACGTCACCCCATACCTGGCGGCGGCCCCGCTCGGCTCGATCCCATCCGCCTCGATCCCATCTGCCTCGATCCCATCTGCCTCGATCCCAACTGCCTCGATCCCAACTGCCTCGATCCCATCTCCGCGATAGCCGGCAACGTGGGCGGAAACCCGGTCCCGGCTGGGCGACTACGCTGACCGTTCGTGGGGAACGAGTTCGACGTCGCCGTCGTCGGGCTGGGTGGGCTGGGTTCGGCGACCGCCTACTGGCTGGCGCGGCGGGGCGTGTCCGTGGTGGGGTTCGAGCAATTCGAACTCGGCCACGTGCGGGGCGCCTCGCACGACCATTCGCGCATCATCCGGCGCTCGTACCACACCCCCGAGTACGTGGCGCTCACGGCGCGCGCCTATGACGCGTGGGAGTCGGTCGAGGCCGATGCCGACGAGCAACTGATCCTGCGAACCGGCGGGATCGACCTGTTCCCCGCCCACGCCGCGATCGACCCACAGCCGTACCTCAACAGCCTGGCGGCCAACGCCGTCGAGCACGAATGGATCGACGCCGGCGAGGTCCGGCGGCGGTGGCCGGCGTTCGACCGCGGCACCACCGTGAGCGGCGACGTGTTGGCGATCTTCCAGGCCGACACCGGGATCGCCCCGGCCGCACGCGGGACCACGACCATGCAGCATCTGGCGCGTTCCCACGGAGCCCAGTTGCGTCCCAACACCTCGGTGACGGCGTTGCGCCCCAGCGCCGACGGTGGCGAGATCGACGTGGTCACGCAGCATGGTGACGAGATCGCCACGGTGCGGGTCGGATCGGTCGTGATCTGTGCCGACGCGTGGACGAACCGGTTGCTCGCACCGCTCGGCCACCACATCCCGCTGGCGGTCACCCGGGAGCAGGTGAGCTACTTCGCGAGCCACGGCCACGACCTCGAACCGGGTCGCTTCCCGGTCTGGATCTGGATGCACGACCCGAGCTTCTACGGCTTCCCCGTGTACGGACAGATCGATGCCGTGAAGGCGTCGGAGGACTGCGGTGGAGCCGAGGTCGACCCCGACACGCGCACGTTCGACCCCGACCCGGCGATGGAGCAGCGGTTGGGCGAGTTCATGCACGGCCTGTTGGGCGACCGGCTCGGCGCACCGGCATCCAAGACGTGTCTCTACACGCTCACCTCCGATCGCGACTTCGTGGTCGACCGGCTCCCCGACCACCCCAACATCTGCGTCGGGCTCGGCGCCGCCCACGGGTTCAAGTTCGCCGCCTGGTTCGGCCAGGCGCTGGCGGGCCTGGCTGCGGGCGGCATGCCGGGGCCCGAGCTGGCACCGTTCTCATACGAACGGCCCTCGCTGCAGGTCCCGATCGACCGCGCCGCCTGGCTGGTCTGAGCCCGCCGCGGTCGCCGCCCGTCGAGGGAGTGCGCTAGAACAGCGGCGTGGCCGAGCGTTCCGCAGCAGGTGGTCCGACTGGACGGCCGTCGCCGATCGTGATCCGCCCGTTGTTCGTCATGCAGGTGATCGGCTGGGTGCTGTTGGCGCTGATCGCGCTGGTCGTCGTCGAGCGCGGCCGTCACTCGCTCGAGCTGATCGTGCTGGCGATCGTGCTGGCGACGTTGTTGCGAGGGCCGATCGATGCGCTCGACCGGCGCGTGCCACGGTGGGCGGCGATCACGATCGTCACGCTGGGAGGGATCGCCACCGTCGGAGGTGTGCTGGCGATCGGCACGATCCAGCTCAACCAGGAGATCGACGGCATCCGGGAGGCCGTCGATCGCAGGATCGACTCGATCGACGCCACGTCGTCGATCGGCAAGTTCGTGGCCGACGCCCACGTCGCCGAACGGGTCGACTCCCAGCTCGATCGGCTGCCGTCGAAGATCCTGATCGGCAGCCCTGCCCCCTCGGCCGGTGCCCGGCTCGGACTCGAGGCGCTGCTCGTGATCGTGCTCACCCTGTACGCCCTGGTGAACGGCCCACGGCTGGTCCGCGGGGCAGAGGGGGATCGCCCGGCGTGGTGGCTCGGGTGCATCCGGCAAGGGGTCGGCGACGGCGCCCGCCAGGTGCGCCGGATCATCGGGATTGCCGGTGTCAGCGGAACGATCGGGCTGTTCGTCGCCTGGGCGTTCGGCCTGCCCGGCACGACGGTGCTGGGGATCTGGATCGGGCTGTGGTCGGCGGTACCCATCTTCGGACCCGTCGTCGGCTACGCCCCGCTGGTGGTGCTGGCGTCGATCGACGGTTGGCCGAACGCCGTCGGCGTGGGAGTCGTCACGGCGGTGGTCACGGTCGCCAGTTGGTATCTCGACCGCCCCCGCCCGAGGGCCGCTTCGGTCGGCGTGCGGATCGGCCCGTTCGGATTGGCGATCGCGCTCGTGATCGGTCTCCGGTTCGGCTGGTTGACGGGACCGCTGGTGTCGATCTTCGTGATCGCCGCCCTCGTGTCGTCGCTGGCGGCGTTCGCCGCTGGGCGATCGCGACGGCCCGAGGCCGAGCCGCTCCCCGAGCCGGCGCCAGCGCGCACCGCTGCGACGTCGGCGGCGGCGGGATCGGTCTGGTCACGACTGCAGACTCGGTCGGCGGCGACCGCCACGGCGATCGTCGTGGCGGCGATCGTGCTCGCCGCCTTGATCGTCGACCTGTCGCCGGTACCGGTCTGGATCGCGGTCGGACTCACCCTGGCGGTGGCGCTGGACCCACTCGTCGGCTGGTTGGCGGCCCATACCGTGCTGGGTCGCAGCGCGGCGATCGCCACCGTCGTGGTCGGCTTTCTCGCATTGGTGTCGCTGACGGTCGTGTTCGCAGTGCCCTCCGTGGCGCAGAGCGTGCGCGACCTCGACGAGCAACTCCCCCAGATTGCTGCCGACCTCGAGCAGCTGCCACTGATCGGCGGGATGCTCGCCGACCGCGGGATCGCCGATCGTCTGCAGACCACGGTCGAGGGCCTGCCCGACCGGTTGTCATCCGACACGGGTCCGCTGGAGGGGGCGCTGCGATCGGTCGGCGACGGGCTGGTCGCCACGTTCTGGGTGCTGTTGATCACGGTGACGGGCCTGGTCGACGGGGACCGCGCACGACGCGGGCTGCGACGATTGTTCAGGCCGCACGCCCACGACGAGTTCGACCGCGTCGATTCGACGGTGCGCCGTGTGATCGCCCGCTACGCGGTCGGCAGCGTGTCGATCGCCGCCCTCGCCGGCACCGCCGTGTTCCTGATCGCCCTGGTCGCCGGCGTACCGCTCGCCCCGCTGCTCGGCCTGTGGGCGGCGATCTCGAACTTCATCCCACAGGTCGGGGGATACATCGGTGGCCTGCCGCTGGTCGTGTTGGCGCTGACGTTGGGCGGCGGCAAGGGGGTGATCGTGCTCGTGGTCTACGTCGTGTACATGCAGATCGAGAATCGGATCATCCAACCCGTCATCGTCGGCAAGGCGGTCGACATCTCGCCGTTCGTGGCGATGGTCGCGGTGTTGATCGGCGGCGCCGCCGGTGGTGTGGTCGGGGCGGTGCTGGTGACACCGCTGGTGGGCGTCGCCAAGGCGCTCCACGCCGAATTCGCAGGTGAACGACGGTCAACCACAGATCGGCCCGGTCCCGCCTCGACGGCCGGGCCAGCCGAGACTTGATCGAGGTGACCAGACGAGTCCCGTCGTCTGCGGTGAGACGGTCAGGGCAACGCCACGACGTAGGAGTCGATCTCGGCGATCAGCCCGTCTCGGAACATGAAGATGTCGTTGAAGGCGAACTCGAACCGGCCCGCCCGGCGATGATGGCCGATGCCGGTGCCGGTCGCCACCAGCACGTCGCCGGCGACGATCGTGCGCTCGACGGTGAGTTCGGGACTGCCCTCGAATGCCGGGTTCTCGATCTCGCTGTCGAACTCGACCTTGCCGTGCGTGGTTCGCACGCCGGGAATCCGCCACACGATGTCGTCGGTGAGACAGGCCAGCACGGCGGCATGGTCACTGCGTCGGAACCCATCCATGTACCGCTCGAGTACGTCGATCCGCTCGTTCACGTGGCCCGCCTGGCACGCAGGAACAGGTGCGTGACGGCAGCGGTCGACTCGCGCGCGACGAACTCGTAGTGGTCGGCGATCTCGACGCCGTCGAGCAGCCGCTCGCCCTCGCCGATCAGGATCGGCGACACGGCCAGGTGCACGTCGTCGACGACGCCGTCGCGCAGTGCCTGGCGCACCGTACTGACGCCGCCGATCAGGCGGACGTGCCGACCGTCGGCGGCGTCGAATGCATGCGCCAGCGTGTCGTCGAAGCCGCCGGTCGCGAAGTGGAAGGTGGTGCCTCCCTCCATCGGCAGCGTCGGCCGCGGGTGATGCGTGAGCACGAAGACGTCGTGATGGTACGGAGGGTTGGGTCCCCACCAGCCGGTCCACCCGTCGTCGACCCACGGTCCACGTGACGTACTGAACATGTTGCGACCGATGATCGTCGCTCCGATCCCGTCAAAGGCCGCCGCCAGGTATGCGTCGTCGTCGTTCTGTTCGCCACCCTCCTGACCGATCATGGCGGCCCCGGTGCGTGTGGCGAACACCCAGTCGTGCAAGCCCGTCGTACGATCGCCGAACGGCGCGTCGAGGCGTTGGTGCAGCCCGGCGCCGAACCCATCGAGCGAGATCATCATGCAGCGCACCACGAGACGTTGCCCGCGCTCGTTCACGACGACGACCCGGCTTCCGGGAGCGGGGCCAGACCGAGTTCCGCGTACGCAGCCTGATCGGATGCGAAGCTCGCCCAGTCCCACTCGATCGGGTGTCCGGCCAACAGCGGCTCGAGCCGCGACAAGGACGTGTGCAGCCCCACGACGTAGCACCGGTCGATCGCTGCCGCGACGTCGGTGACGCGATGCGTGAGACGCAGCACCGTACCGGTGGCCACCGATCGGAGCTCCCAGCGCATCAGCGAGTCGGGATCGGCGTGGGTGTGTTCGAGCACGTGAGGAGGATCCACCCGGAGCACTTCGCAAGCGAGCGTCATCGGATCGCCGCCCTCGTCGGCGGGATGCATCACGAACGTCATGTGGCCGCCCTCGCGCAGGTCGACGGAGATGTCGGCCGCACCGGGGAGCCACCAGTCGGCGAGTCGGCTCGGCTCGGTGATCGCCCGCCACACCTCGCCGATCGGGTAGCCGAGGTGACGCTCGAAACGGATCACACCACCATCGGCGGTGCGTTCGACCGTGCCGTCATACGTACCATGCGCGTGGAGGCTGCCGGTCGGGGTGGTCGGGTCGGGGCTCGTCATCGGTGCTCCTCGGCTGTGACGTGGGGATGGAGTTCGCGATCGGGAGCGCGGTCGGGCTCGGACTCCGACGTCCCGTGGCGGGAAGTCGGCTGCCCGGTCGTGGCGACGGTGCGGGCGAGGTGGCTTTCGAGGGCGTCGAGTCGCCCCGCCCACTGGACCCGGAACGGTTCGAGCCAGGCGTCCAACTCGACGAGCGGCTCCGGGCGGAGCCGGTAGATCCGGCGTTGTGCGTCCTTGGTCACCTCGACCAGTCCGGCGTCGCGCAACACCCGGAGATGGCGCGACACGCCGGGCTGATTCATGCCGACTTGCACGACGAGCTCGTTGACCGAGCAGCCACGCCGCCGCACGCACTCGAGGATGTGCCGCCGGGTGGGTTCGGCGATCGCTTCGAGGATCTGGGTGGCGACCGGCATCCCTCCAACATACACATAACCATATATATGCACAACAATATGTTCAGTTCAGGGGTCAGATCTCCGGCCGCACGACCGCGATGCGAACGGCGCACCGGGCCCGACCGCGCACTGCATCGTGTGGCACGCCGGCCAACCTGTCCGTCGTCACGGGGATGCTCGGGTCGTGGGTAGCGTGGCGGACCGGATGTGACGTGATGGACCTGCCTGACGATCTGCACGAACTGGAACGGACACTGCTCGACGGGATCGCCGGATCGAGCGTCGCTGCCACTGGTTCCCAGCCGGCCCGCCTGCCCGACGGTCGCGCCGAGTTGCTGACCCGAATCTTCACGGCTCAGGTCCAGTCACGGGTGATCGATCACACCGCTCGCTGGCTCCGCACCAGCGGCACGGGGTTCTACACGATCGGGTCGGCGGGCCACGAGAGCAACGCCGCCGTCGCCGCCGCCCTGCGTGTGACCGACCCGGCGCTGCTGCACTATCGGTCCGGCGGCTTCTACTGCGCCCGGGCCCAGCAGCGCCCGGGTCACGACGCGGTGCGCGACGTGTTGTCGGGGATGCTGGCGCTGACCAGCGAACCGATTTCCGGGGGCCGCCACAAGGTGTTCGGGCACCACGACCTGGCGGTGATCCCGCAGACGTCCACGATCGCCTCGCACCTGCCGAGGGCGCTCGGGGTGGCGTTCGCGATCAGCCGCGGCAAGCGACTCGGCGTGGCCACCGACTGGCCGCTCGACGCCATCGCCGTGTGCAGCTTCGGTGACGCCAGCGCCAATCACTCGACCGCCCAGGGGGCGATCAACGCCGCCTGCTACACGGCCCACAGCGGGCTGCCGGTGCCGCTGCTGTTCGTGTGCGAGGACAACTCAATCGGGATCAGCGTGCCCACGCCGAAGGGCTGGATCGCCGCCACGTTCGCCTCGCGCCCCAGCCTGACCTACGCCCACGCCGACGGCACCGACCCGCTCGGCGTGTACGACACGGTCAGCGAACTGGCAGCCGGCATCCGAGCCACCGGCCGGCCGGCGCTGCTCCACCTCACGACCGTTCGGTACATGGGTCATGCCGGCACCGACGTCGAGGCCGGCTACCGGTCCCCCGCCGCGATCCGGGCCGATTACGCCAGGGACCCGATCCTCGCCACAGCCCGCGCACTCGTCGAGGCCGGCGAACGCTCTGCTGCCGAACTCGTGGACGAGTACCTCACCGTCCGCCGCCACGTGCGCAAGACGGCCCTCGACCTGACCGGCGAACCCACTCTGTCGAGCGCCGGCGAGGTGATCGAACCGCTCTCGCGCCGCCGACCCACAGCCGTCATGGCGGCCGCCTCGATGCCTCCCGACGGCACGGCTCGCAGCGCCGCCTTCGGCAGCACGCTGCCCGAGTCGGAGGGTCCGCTCACGCTGGCGGAGTCGATCAACCGGGCGCTGGCCGACGCGCTCGTGAGCCAGCCCGGGGCGCTGGTGTTCGGGGAGGACGTCGGCATCAAGGGCGGCGTGTACGGCGTCACGCGCGGACTCCAGAAGAAGTTCGGCGCCGCCCGCGTGTTCGACTCGCTGCTCGACGAGCAATCGATCCTGGGCCTGGCGCTCGGGGCCGGAGTGTCGGGGCTGCTGCCGATCCCCGAGATCCAGTACCTCGCCTACCTACACAACGCCGAGGACCAGCTGCGCGGTGAAGCCGCCAGCCTCAGCTTCTTCTCCAACGGTCAGTATCGCAATCCGATGGTCGTGCGGGTCGCCGGGTTGGCCTACCAGAAGGGGTTCGGCGGTCACTTCCACAACGACAACGCGGTCGGTGTGCTGCGTGACATTCCGGGTCTGGTGGTCGCCTCCCCTGCCCACCCTTCCGACGCGGCGCCGATGCTGCGGGCGTGCGTGGCGGCGGCCGCTGCCGACGGCACGGTGAGCGTGTTCCTCGAGCCGATCGCGCTCTATCACACCCGCGACCTGCACGAGCCGGGCGACGGTGTCTGGACGGCCCCCTACGAGCCACCGTCGCGTTGGGCGGCGACGCACGTGCCGATCGGCGAGGGTCGGCTTGTCCGCGAGGGTGACGACGTGCTGATCGTGTCGTGGGCGAACGGTCTGTTCCTGTCGCTGCGGGCGGCGCGCCGGTTGGCCGCCCGGGGCATCTCGTGCCGGGTCTTCGACCTGCGCTGGCTGGCGCCGCTCCCGATCGAGCATCTGCTCGCACACGCCACACAGGTCGGTCGGGTGGTGATCGTCGACGAGACACGCCACTCTGGCGGCGTGGGCGAGGGCGTGATCGCCGGCCTCGTGGAAGGCGGATACTCGGGTGCGCTCACCCGAGTCGCTGCCGTCGACACGTTCATCCCGCTCGGCGACGCCGCCAACCTGGTCCTGGTCGGCGAGGACGACATCGTCGACGCCGTCGAGTCGATCGTCGAACCCGGCTGACCGGAGCGAAATCGGCGGCGAGTCGCCAGACTGCCAGTCGTGGAAGCGACCCGACCACAGGGCTCGGCACCGCGGCTGTCACGTCGTGCGCTGATCGGCAGCGCGATCGTCGGATCGGGCGCGCTCGCGGCCGGTCGCGCCTCGGGATTCGGCATCCGACGACTCGACCCTGCCCAGGTGGGTGCTACGGCGCACCGAGTGGGATCGCCGACCCCGGAGCGGTGGTGGCGCCCGATCCGGATCGGGGAATCCGCCGAAGGCCGGCCGATTGACGTGTTCGCCAACGAGTGGACGGGTGCGAGCACCAGCGTGCTCGTGGTGGCGGCCGTGCACGGCAACGAACCCGCCACCAAACCGATCGCCGAATCGATCCTGGGCGTGGCATTGCCGCCACACGTCAACGGCTATGTGCTCCCGTGTCTCAACCCCGACGGATGGGAGCGTGGCACCAGGGAAAGCGCCAACGGCACCGACCTCAATCGCAACTTCCCGTTCGGCTGGTCCGCCCGCGACGGCGGTGCCGGGCCGGGATCGGAGCCCGAGACGCGCGCGCTGATGGCCTTCGTCGAGGCGGCACGGCCGGCGCTCACGGTGTTCATCCATCAGCCCTACGGCTATGTCGGGCCGATCCACCGTTGGGCCGCGCCCCAGGCGCGGGCGTGGGCCGACGCGACTGGGCTGCCGCTCACCCCCGGCGTGATGCAGCACGGCGGGGCCGAGACGTGGGTGGCGTTCGAACTCGGATTGCTGTCGATCCTGGTCGAGGTGCAAGAGTCCGATCCGTCGGTCGAGACGATCGATCAGCATCGACGCGGCTACGAGGCGATGCTCGCCACCCTGTGAGCGTGGCCACAACGCGCCCATGCCGCGTCGGCTGCGGGTGTAGCAGACTGGCCGCATGAAACGAACGGTGTCGGTGGTCGGGTCAGCCAGCGTGTCGGTCGAGCCCGATTGCGCTCGGCTCACCTGCGGTGTCCAGGTCAATGGCACCAACGCCCAGGATGCGCTGCGCCGGTCGAACGAGGCGCTGCACGCGATCATCGATGCGCTCCAACGCAACGGGGTGGAATCGGCCGACATCCAGACCCGCGGACCCAACCTGTTCCCGGCCGAGAAGGGCTACTTCGGGGGGAACGACGTCACCGTCACCGTCCGGCACCTGGTCTCGCTGGGTGCCGTGATCGACGCCGTCGCGCTGGCCGGCGGCCCCAACCTCACGATGCAGGGGGTGCAGTTCTCGGTCTCGGACCCCGGCCGGCATCTGCCGGCGGCGCGCCGGGCGGCGATGGACGCCGCCCGCTCGAACGCCTCGGAACTCGCCGAAGCGGGTGGCGCGGCGGTCGGCGAGGTGCTGACGATCAACGAATCGAGCGGCTACCAGGCGCCGGTCGTGATGGCGGCAGGGATGCGGATGATGAAGGGCACGCCCGTCGAGGCAGGGACCCAGGAGGTCCGCGTCGACGTCAACGTCACGTACCGGTTGGTCGACCCGGGCTGACGACCGCGCCAGTCGAGCGTCGGGCCAGGACAACCCCGAGCTGCGATCACCCGATGATGAACGGAATCGCGGCGTCCTTCGGCCGCTCGACGGCGCCGGGGCTAACGTCGCAGCGTGACGTCAATGCACGACAAGATCGAGGACCTCAAGACGCGCCGTGACGCTGCGGTCCACGCCGGATCCGAACGCTCCGTCGAGCGCCAGCACTCGAAAGGCAAACTGCTTGCCCGAGAGCGGATCGAGTACCTGCTCGATGACGGCAGCTTCCACGAACTCGACATGTTGGCGCGGCACCGGGCCCACGAGGCCGGGCTCGAGGAGCGGCCCTATACCGACGGGGTGATCACGGGATGGGGCACCGTCGACGGCCGCAAGGTGTTCGTGTTCTCGCAGGACTTCACGGTGTTCGGCGGGGCGCTCGGCGAAGTGTTCGCCGAGAAGATCCACAAGATGATGGACCTCGCCCTCAAGACCGGCTCGCCGGTGGTGGGGTTGAACGACGGCGCAGGCGCCCGCATCCAGGAAGGGGTCGTGAGCCTCGCCAGCTACGGCGGGATCTTCCGCCGCAACGTCGCCTCGTCGGGTGTGATCCCCCAGATCTCGGTGATCCTCGGGCCGTGTGCCGGCGGTGCCGTGTACTCGCCGGCCATGACCGACTTCATCTTCATGGTGCGCGAGACGTCACACATGTTCATCACCGGACCCGACGTGGTGAAGACGGTGACCGGCGAGGAGGTCACACTCGAGGAGTTGGGCGGCGCCATGTCGCACGCCTCGAAGTCCGGCGTCGCCACGTTCGTCGCCGACGACGAGAAGTCCTGCCTCGACGACGTGCGGTACCTGTTGTCGCTGTTGCCCTCCAACAACCTCGAACAACCGCCTCACGACGACCAGGGTGACGACCCCGAACGGCTCTGCCCCGAGCTCGACACGCTGCTTCCGGAGAGCCCCAACCTGCCGTACGACATGTTGCAGGTGGTGCGGGCCGTGGTCGACAACGGCGAGTTCTTCGAGTATTTCCCCCACTTCGCCAAGTCGATCGTGTGCGGGTTCGCCCGGGTCGACGGCCACACCGTCGGGATCGTGGGCAACCAGCCCAAGATGTTGGCGGGGGTACTCGACATCGAGTCGTCGGAGAAGGCGGCCCGGTTCGTGCGCACCTGCGACGCGTTCAACATCCCGCTGATCACCTTCGTCGACGTGCCCGGCTTCCTCCCGGGCGTCGACCAGGAGTACGGCGGCATCATTCGGCACGGCGCCAAGTTGCTGTACGCCTACTGCGAGGCCTCGGTGCCGCGCATCTCGATCATCACCCGCAAGGCATATGGCGGCGCGTACGTGGTGATGGACTCGAAGTCGGTCGGATCCGACCTGTCGTTCGCCTGGCCGTCCGCCGAACTGGCCGTGATGGGTCCGCAGGGCGCGGTCGAGATCGTCTACCGGCGCGAGCTGCAACAGGCGGCCGACCCGGTCGCCCGCCGCGCCGAACTCGTGGCCGAGTACACCGAGCGCTACGCCAACCCGTACGCAGCGGCGGAGCGCGGCTTCGTGGACGACGTGATCGAGCCGTCCGAGACGCGCCGCAAGATCGTGGCCGGCCTGCGCGTGTTGCGCAGCAAGCGTGAAGACCTGCCGCAGCGCAAGCACGGCAACGTGCCGCTCTGATCGGGGTCGCATCCGACGCTCGTGCGGATCGTCGCGCCCGGGCAAAACCGAACTCGACACGGGCGCCGATCTGATAAGACGTGTGCGTGAGCGACCCGCCGCTGCCTCCCCTCGTACCCGTCGTACCCGTCGGCGCCACCGCCACCCCCACCGCCGTCCTACGGCGCCGCGCCTCCGCCACCGCCGTACGGGTCGACGCCGATCCCGCCCACGGGCTTTCCGCCGGGGTATCCGCCGGCGGCTCCCGGCTACGGGTACTCGGCGCCCGGTCAGAACCCGAACGGCAATCTGGCCGGGTTCTGGATCCGCTTCTGGGGGCGTTTCCTCGACGGCTTGCTGTACGGGTTGGTGATGTTGCCGTTGCTCGGTGGCGGGATCGCCGCCGTCGCCTTGTCGCTCAGGGACTGCGACACGCGCGAGCGATTCGACGGCACGACCGAGATCGATTGCGGCCCCGGCCAGCTCAAGGGCGGCCTGCTGGCGGCCGGGATCGTGCTGCTGGTGATCGGCCTCGTCCTGGCGATCTACCTCTACCTGCGACATCTCGCCACGACCGGGCAGACCTGGGGTCGACGAATCGCCGGGATCAAGGTCGTCGATGCAACCACCGGTGGCCCTCCCGGCTGGGGCAAGGCGATCGGCCGCAGCCTGTTCGAGGGCACGATCTCCGGATGGGTGTGCTACCTCGGGTTCCTCTGGATGTTGTGGGACAGCAAGCGCCAGACCTGGCACGACAAGGTCGCCAACACGCTCGTGATCAGGGTCTGACCGGCGGCGCGCCCGATCGCGACCGCCGCTGCCGAGTCACCTACGCTGATCGATCGTGAGCGTCGAGATCAACCCGGTTCCGAGCGACGAGGAGACGGTCGCCATCATGGCCGCCGTCGAAGCGCTCTGGCCGAAGCCGATCGCCCTCACCCAACACGAGCCGGCGCGGACCCAGACGTGGCGGTTCAGCGGACGCTGGTGGCGGCGCGACCGGATGGCGGACCACGACCGTCCATGGCGCTGACCGTCGATCGACCCGCCACGGCCACGCCATGAGCTACGCATCGGCGATCGAACCGGCGATCGAGATCACCACGGTCGCCGACGACCTGGTCGTGCTGCACCGCGGTGAGCGTGCGATGCGGTACGAGGGCCTCGAGCCCGACACCGAGTACCAGTTCGACGGCATCGCCGTGCGCACCCTCGCCACGCCGCCGGGCGAACTGCTGTGCTCGATCGCCACCGTCAACGACGTGCACTTCGGCGAGGTCGAATGCGGTCGGATCGACGACCATGTCGAGGGTCCGATCCTGCGCGCAGAGCCCGGCGACCCGCCCTACCCGGTGGTCATGAACCATGCCGCCGTGCTGGAGATCTCGGAGATCGACGCCGCCGCCGTGATCGTGAAAGGCGACCTGTCACGGGCAGGTACGGCCGAGGAGTGGGCCGCCTTCGAAGCGTGCTACCGGGACGCGTTCGGGGCGCGGTTGCACGTCGTTCGCGGCAATCACGACGCCTACGCCGGCCAGCACGCCTACGCCGGCGACCAGTGGATCGACGTGCCCGGGCTCTCGGTGGCGTTGCTCGACACGGTGATCCCGACCAAGACCACCGGCGATCTGCGCAGCGAGCAACTCGACTGGCTCGACGATCGCCTCGCAGGCGCCGGCCCGACACTGGTGATGGGTCACCATCAGCAATGGGTGGCGGGCGGGACCGGCGTCGAGCGCCGCTCCGACGACTACTTCGGGCTCCACCCCGACGCCAGTGACGCCCTCGACGAGGTGTGCCGGCGCCACGTCGGCGTGGTCGGCTATGCAGCCGGGCACACGCACCGCCACCGGGTTCGGCACATGACGGTCAGCGGGGTGGCGTCGATCGAGATCGGGTGCGTGAAGGACTTCCCCGGCACCTGGGCCGAATACCGGGTCTACGAGGGCGGCGTGATGCAGGTCGTGCACCGCATCTCGTCGCCCGATGGATTGCGATGGAGCAACCGCTGCCGGGTGCTCTACCGCGACTTCGGCATCGACTACGAGCGGTATGCGATGGGGCGCCTCGATCAGCGCTGTTTCGTGTTCCCGAACCGACGCTGACACACACCGACCACGACCTGATCGCAAACCGATCGAGAGGGGTCCGCGCGCGCTGTCACACCCCCTGGTCATGATGGACGGTATGGAGATCGTGCTGATCGTGGTGCTGGTGGCGGCCGTGGCTGCTGCGGCCGGCGTGTTCGGAGGCGAGTTGGCGCGCCGCCGCCTGGCCGCCGAGCAGCGTGCGTCAGCGGCCGAATCCGGGCCATCGGTCGAGGAAGCGGTGCGCGACGCGGTGTCGCTGGCACTCGTCGAGATGCGGGCGCAGTCGGTCTCCGAACGCGATCTGTCGGTCAAGGCGGCGTTGGAGCAGTCGGCGGTACTGCAGCGCGAGCAGTTGAGCGCGGCTGCCCGGCAAGCGCGTGTGGAGTCGGCCGCCGAGCTGGGCGCCAAGAAAGACGTGATCGACTCGCGGCTCGATCAGGTGGCGGCCGAGATGCGCATCGAGCTGTCCAAGTTGGGGGCGATGGTGGGGTCGCTGTCGGAGCAGAGCGCACAGAAGTTCGGCCAGGTCGACCAGTCGCTGCGCACCCACGGCGAGATCACCCAGATGCTGTCGGAGTCGGCGCGGGCGTTGCGCGAGGCAATGGCGTCGTCGAGCGCACGCGGGCAGTGGGGTGAACGGATGGCGGAGGACGTGCTGCGGCTGGCCGGCTTCGTCGAGCACGTCAACTACAACAAGCAGACCCAGATCGACGGCGCCACCGGGCGGCCCGACTTCACGTTTCCGCTGCCCAAGGGCCACGAGCTCTACATGGACGTCAAGTTCCCGATGGCGGGCTACTTGCGTTTCCTCGAGGCGACCACCGACACCGATCGCACCATGCATCGGGCTGCGTTCCTACGCGACGTGCGCGCCCGCGTCAAGGAGCTCGCCAAGCGCGACTACGCACGCGAGTCGGCCAAGCAGTCGGTCGACTACGTGTTGTTGTTCCTCCCCAACGAGCAGTTGACGGGGTTCATCCACGAACACGATCCCACGTTGATCGACGACGCCATGACGCAGCGCGTCGTCATGTGCTCGCCGCTCACGCTGTTCGCCTTCCTCGGCGTCATCCGGCAGGCGTACGACAACTTCGTGATCGAACAGACCAGCGACCAGATCCTCGCCCTGATCGGCAAGTTCGGCCAGCAGTGGCAGAAGTACAACGAGCAACTCGAGAAGGTCCAGAACCGCTTCGAGCAGCTCGACCGTTCGTTCGGCGACCTGATGGGGCCGCGTCGACGTCAGCTGGAGAAGCCGCTCCAACAGCTCGAGGCGGTTCGTCGCGAGCGCAACCTGCCGATCGACGGGCAGCTGTTCGGCGAGCTGGAGGACGGCGACGACGACGCCACCCCCGACAACATCCGTCGCCTCGGCGCCTGACCCAGCACGGGTCTGGGCCGGTCGGGTGACCGTCGCCGGCGTGTCACTCGCCGGGGTGCACGAGGCGGAACGCCGCGGTGCCGAGCGCCCCACCGATCAGGGGGAACACGATGAACGCCCAGATCTGCTCGAGCGCATCGCTCCCGGCGAACAGCGAGCAAACCGCGGCGTGACCCGAACCGAGCCGCCGGGCGCCCGTCACGTGTGTTCCCGGCCGATTGGGGTACGAATGCTGCATGCCCGACGCGTGCACCCCCGACACGGGGCGACGACCCAGACGAAGCACGGCGTCGACAGTCCGAGGGTTGATCGCCGCCTGCCACGTGCAGCCGTCGCTGGCGGTCACGGCGTTCACCACCGCGTTGGCCGTCGCGTCCGGTCATGGCCGCAGATCAGTCGCGGTGGGTGCAGCCACGCTGAGCGGACAGCTCGCCGTCGGATGGAGCAACGACTTCCTGGATCGGTCGATCGACGCGCGTGCCGGGCGGCTGGAGAAGCCGATCGTGGCCGGCATCGTGTCGCCCGATCTCGTGCGCAACGGCGCCATCCTCGCCGCCACCGCCTGTGTGCCGCTCTCGCTGCTCAGCGGGCGGCGCGCCGCAGCCGTGCACCTGACAGCCGTTGGAGCTGGATTGGCCTACAACGCCAAGCTCAAGCGCACCCCGATGAGCATCGTCGCCTACGCCGGCGCGTTCGGGGCGGTTCCGGCGTTCGTGGCACTGGCGGCGGATCAGCCCCGGTTGCCACGGGCCAACGCGATCATCGCCGCAGCCCTGCTCGGCGCTGGGGCGCACTGCATCAACGTCCTCCCCGACATCGCGGCCGACGAGATCACCGGAGTACGCGGGTTCCCACAACGGCTCGGACCCACTCGAGCGGTGAACACGGGTGCAAGCCTGCTGGCGGCGTCCACCTTGGTGGTCGGCGTGTGCGGTCCTCGCCCGACGACGAGTGTGCAGCGGGCGCTGATCGCCACCAGCGCCGCCGCCATCGCTGCCGTGATCGGATCGGCTCGAACCGGCCGACGACACGTGGCGTGGACGATGTCGCTCGGCGCGGCCGCGGCGACGGTCGCCCTCTCGGTCACCCAGACCTACACCGAGCACACACGCCACCAGCGGTAGCGAGCCAGGCGGTTGCGGCCGATCTCGGCGCGACCGGCAGGCCCCCACGATCGCTTCCGAACGCCCGGTCCGGATCTTCGAGTCGTATGCGAAGCCCGTACGTTTTCCCGAAGCGAGGCCTCTACGATCTCCGTATCCTTCGCCGGGTTAGCTCAGTTGGCAGAGCACTTGACTTGTAATCATGTGGTCGCGAGTTCGATTCTCGCACCCGGCTCTCACATATGTCCAGCTCAGGGTGCTGTCGGCCTCGTGACCCACTGCGATTGAGCGGCCCGTGCCAACGGATTGCCGCAGCACGATGCTTGGACGAGTTCCACACGATCTGGGGCAACCGTTACCCAGCGATCAAGACGTTGTGGGCGAGTCGTTGAACGCCAGGTTCCGGCGAGCGACACCCGTTGGCATCGTCTGGTCCTGCTGACGAGTCGATCCAGAACATCGGGGAAGTGGAGTTCCACAAGCGCGCTACCGCCCTCGCGGCCGAACACGTGCATGAAGGCCTTCCACTTCGAGGCGAGATCGAACTCTTCGGGGTATGTCGGCGTCAAGTGATAGGCGCGCGAGTGGACTCGAGATGGTTCGCCAGGTGCTCGGTGAGGTCTGCGGCGTCGTCGGCCGCACCATGGATGAAGCTCGACTTGCGTCTGCGAAGGAACGGCAGGCCGATCAGGTACATGCCAGGTGAGGTCGTTACACCGCCGTCGTGGCGGACACGGCGCTTGTGATCGAGTACGTCGACGTGGAGCCATGAGTAGTCGGGCCGAAACCCCGTGGCCCACAAGATCGTTCGGATCGACCCGTCGGTGAGATCGAGTGTCATCGGCTCCTCGCCGATCTTCGTCGGCCGATGCCTTTCGCGCTCACCGGGTTCGCCGAGACCGGCCCCGGCAGCCCACTCGTCAATCGTGTCGAGTAGCCGGTTCATCTTGAGATCGGCCAGCTTGCACTGGTTCCGCAAGCCACCGGAGAACAGCGCGGTGCCATTGCGAATCGTCCCGAGTCGACCGCGGATCTTCACACCGCTGTCGGTGAGCGCGTTCAGATCGAGCATTCGGCGGTCCGGTGCGCCGACGAGCTGGGGGGAGGGCACCTTGCGAGCCCTCACCACATCGTCGACCTCGTCGTGGCGTTCGTCGAGCAGACCGGTGGCGTCCATCCACCACTGGATGTCCTTGCCGCGATAGGTGCGCGGCATCCGGACATGGTTTCCGACCGAGAGCGTCACCGGACGACCTGACCGGTGGATCTCGTCGGCCAACTGCAGCCCAGTCGCAGACGCGCCGACCACCAGCACTCCGCCGTGATCGAGTTGATCCACGTTGCGGTAGTCCATCGGCGTGAGCATGTCGATCCCGGAGGGCACCGCCTCCGCCATGCCGGGCACCACGGCCGAGTTGCATGCCCCGCTTGCAAGGACTATGGCACGGCATCGCCAAGCGCCGCGATCGGTGACCACGTTGTATACGCCATCGAGCACACGAACCGACGAGACGTTGGTCTCGGTGAGGATGGGGGCCGAGAGGGTCGACGCGTATCGCTCGATGAACGCGATCACCGCTGGCATATCCATGAATCCATCGGGATCATCGCCGTCGTACGTGAAGCCTGGCAGGCGGCTCATCCAGTTCGGCGTGAGCAATCGAAGAGAATCCCAGCGCTCGGTCTTCCACGAATTCGCGACCGTGCCACGCTCGAGGACAACGTGGTCGATCGAGCGCTCGCTCAGACATCGACTCATCGCCAAACCGCAGTGGCCGGCGCCGATCACGACGACCGTCACCAGGTTCGGTGATTCAACTGCCGTGCGGCCGCTGGGCCGTCGCGGCTCAGTTGACGTCGACCGCGATGCTGGTGGGGTTGGCAACGATGTCATACACCGCCGACCGCTTTTGAGACTGCGCGACGAGTGCTTCGATCTCGTCTGGTGTCGCGTCGGCGTCGATATCGAAGTGCACCCTGACGTCGCTGAAGCCGTTGCGCACCTCGGGATCCACCCCCAGAACTCCCTGCAGGTCCATCCTGGCGGTCGCCGTCGCCTTCACCGATCGCAGTTGGATCTGGCGGTGCTGGGCAACCGTGGCGATGCCGGCCATCAGACAACTGGCCAAACCGACGAGCACGATCTCGGTCGGCGTCGCGCCGTTGTCCGCAGACGCGAACACCTCCGGATGATCGGCGTCGTACTCGAAGTCGGTCCGGTGCGACTGCTCATCTCCCAAGCCGAAGAAGCTCTGCACCTTCGAATGGCTGTGGGTGCCGTTCACCCACGTGCACTCCGCACGCCACTCGAACTGAGCGGCTTCGGGCGCTTCGCCAAACGCCTCTCGAGCCCCGAGCAGCGCCTCGACATTGACACCGTTGTCGACCGGGTTGTCGGTGACGGTCATGACTGTCTCCAAAGGTGAATTGTGTGGATCACAAATCGCTCACCGCAGCTGTCAAGGTCCCCACCTCGGCCGCCAGTCGACCATACACCCGAACCCAAATCCGTGCACGGGAAACCCCAGGGATCCTTCCTTCCCCGTTCCCACGATGCGCTCGCGCATGGAAGCCTGCCGACCGTCATCCCAGTGCGATGGGCACACGGAGTCGACCGCCAGGGCAGACGCGACCCGTGCGATCACCCGGCGGCCCGATCAGCACGCTCGGGCCGGAACGTTGCCGGTACTGCATCGCCTGCGAACTGCAGCGGCGCCACGCGTCGCCGAGTGCTGGTCAGCGACGCAGAAGGCGCGGCCGACGCCGCCGCGCCCGGGAACAAGGGTGGCAGTCTTCGGGCGCACTGACGTCCGCCTGGAGGGAGCGGACTCGTTGTCGACGACGGGGTTGAAGTTCATCGTCCATCGGGGACGGGCGTATCGCACGCTCAGGAGTCGCGCTGCGCGAAGGCCACCGGGAGAAATAGGCGATCGGCGTCGCGTCCGCCCGCCTAAGCTCGCTGATCTTCAGAGAGCAGGGCCGTGGCCACCAGTTCGAGGATTCTGTTCACGTGTCGACCGCTGTCGGGTCACTTCGAACCACTCGTCCCGTTGGCGGTGGCTGCCCGTGCGGAAGGGCACTCGGTCGCCTTCGCGTCGGGTGACCCGGTGGTGGCTCGCGCCGCTGAGGCGGGTTTCGGTGTGTTCGAGGCGGGCCCGTCGGAGTCGTTTCGCGGCGAGTGGGCGCCGCTGTTCCCGCTGTTCAGCACGCTGGTCGGTGACGCGCAACGCCGGTTCTTCCTCACGGAGATCTTCGCGAACCTCGAACTCGCGCCCAGAGCCGCAGATCTCGAGGCGATCATGTCGACGTGGCGACCCGATCTGGTCGTTCACGAGATGGCCGAGTTCGCAGCGCCGATGGTCGCCACGTCGCTCGGCATCCCCTACGTCGATGTCGGCTACGGCGCACTGATACCGCACGATCTGCTCGTGGCCGCCGGCGCCGCCGCCGGTGTTCACTGGTCCGATCGTGGACTGACACCACATCCCCTCGGCGGAGCGTTCCGGTATCTGTACGTCGACCCGTGCCCTCCGGCACTGCAGAACCCTGAGATCGCGAACCTCGATGCGGTTCAGCCCATGCGCCCGTCAGCCGGCGAGACGCAGACTGCGGAGCGCTCTGAGGTGTTCGATCTCCTCCCGGCCGGTCCCGTGGTGTACCTGACGTTGGGCACGATCTGGAACACCGACCTGGAGGTGTTCCGCGTGGTGATCGACGCACTCGTCGATCACGTCAACGTGATCGTCACCGTCGGTCGCCAGAACGATCCAGCGGCGCTCGGTAAACAACCAGACAACGTCATCGTGCGCAGCTACATCCCACAACAGGAACTGTTGCCGTGGTCCGACGCGATGGTCGCGCACGGCGGGTCGGGGACGGTGCTCGGCGCCTTGGCCAACGGAGTTCCGCTGCTCATGATTCCGCAAGGCGCCGATCAGTGGAGCAACGCAGTTCATGTCGTCGACGCCGGCGCAGGTCGACGTCTCCTCCGCAACGAACTCACTACGACCGCCGTGCACGAAGGTGTGACCGCGCTGCTCACCGATCCCTCATATCGGCGAGCCGCCTCGAACATCAGCCACGAGATCGCTGCAATGCCGTCCGCGACGGACGCCTTCGTCGCTCTCAAAGCGCTGCTGTGAACGAGCGCTGCGCCCGTGGCTGACACATCCGCTGCTCCACCATGCACCGGAAGAACCGTTACATCGCTGGTTTGGCGACTGGGTTGGTTGTGGTCGCGGGCGTGCAACGGTCCGCCGTCGGTGCCCACGCTTTGCCCACGAACGCCCCACTACAAGCAGATACGAGCCAACACCAGGTGGACGGTAGCAACGCGAAACTCCTCGTCAGAGCACACGCAACGACACGAGACGACACAAGACGGACCGCCCACGCGGCTCTTGTAGTCATGTGGTCGCGAGTTCGATTCTCGCACCCGGCTCCATCGCACCCGGCTCCACCACCGCTCGACCCACGGATCCCCGCTCGCCGCAGTCCGCGCCGTTCATGGCGCCCTGCCCGGTCAGGTTGTTCGGGGGTACACGTGGTGGCGGGCCCACAGGGCGACGTACACGAGGCCGACCAGCACGGGCACTTCGATGAGTGGACCGACCACCCCGGCGAGGGCCTGGCCCGACGTCACGCCGAACACACCGATGGCGACCGCGATCGCCAGTTCGAAGTTGTTCCCGGCGGCGGTGAACGCCAGCGTCGTCGTCTTCTCATACGACATGCCGAGGCGGACGCCGAGGACGAACGACACACCCCACATCAGTGCGAAGTAGGCCAGGAGCGGGAGCGCGATGCGGGCCACATCGCCGGGTTGATTGGTGATCGTCTCGCCCTGCAGGGCGAACAGGATGATGACGGTGAACAACAGTCCGTAGAGGGCCCATGGCGCGATGCGAGGCAGGAACGTCGTTTCGTACCATTCGGTGCCGTGGCCCGCCTCGCCCCACCGGCGGGTGAGGTAGCCGGCGGCGAGCGGCACACCGAGGAAGATGAGGACGATCTTGGCGATCTCCCACATCGACACGTCCAGCGCCGCGGTATCGAGGCCGAGCCATCCCGGCAGGAGTTCGAGGTAGAAGTAGCCGAGCACGGCGTAGGCAAGGATCTGGAAGATCGAGTTCAGTGCGACGAGCACTGCAGCAGCTTCGCGATCACCGCATGCGAGGTCGTTCCAGATCAGCACCATCGCGATGCAACGGGCGAGGCCGACGATAATCAAGCCGGTGCGGTAGTCGGGGAGGTCGGGCAGCATCAGCCACGCCAGCGTGAACATGAGCGCTGGGCCGACCAGCCAGTTCAGGACCAGCGAGGCGACCATCAGCGTGCGATCCGAAGCGACGTCGTCGATCTTGGAGTAGCGGACCTTGGCGAGCACGGGGTACATCATCATCAACAGGCCGATCGCAATCGGCAGTGAGACAGTGGCGATCTTGACCTTGTCGAGCGTGTCGTTCAGGTCGGGGAAGAGGCGCCCCAGACCAAGGCCCACGGCCATCGCCGTGAGGATCCACACCGGCAGAAACCGATCCAGGCGCGACAGCCGTTCGAGCACCGGGGCATCGGGGTCGACGGTGGAACTCGTCATCGGTGCGCTCGATTCGATGGGGAGCCGGCGTGTGCGTCGGCCCGCTCGCTGCTGGCGCCGTTCGGTGACCACTGCGCCACGACGTCGTCGGGACTCGACGCGGTCATGACCCCACCGTTGCCGGCTCGGCTGGCGCCGAGCGATCTGAGCCGCCCCATCGAGCAACCCCTCGAGATGAACGGTTCGACGACGATCCAACCGCCCATGTCTGCATCATCGCCGCCGTGCCGTGGTCGACGTAGAGCACGAAGTCATGAGCTGACCAGCGGACCCGACACCCGGTCACGAGCCGTCGCGAAGCTGTTCGAGCCGCTCGGCCGTGAACGTGACCTGATCGAACGTCACCGAGCACCCGTCGCCGGTCGGCGACTGCGCCTCGAAGCCGATCCGGTGACCGGTCACGTCCTCGCCGAGCCGGAACACGCGGACCAGCGCCCACACCACCCCGTCGGTCGAGGCGTGGAACGCGTACACGCGGTCGATGCGCGACACCCGCAGCCAGACCGTTCGTTCCGGGACCACGAAGGCGTTGGCGTCGTCGGAGACGCCGCGCGTGACGACCGACACCACCATCGGCTCCTGGGCCGGCGAGAACTCGAAGCAGAACTTGGCCCAGTTGCGTTCGTCGGCCCACAACAGCAGCACGCCGGCGTCGTACTGCGACCGGAAGTCGACCGTGACTCTGGCGCTGAACCGGAAGTCGCCGGGCGGTGGCAGCCCGATCAGTGTGGCGGCGTTCAGCAGCGTCTCGGCGTCGGCCGAGTCCTCGCCGCCCGGGTTGACGTAGAAGTCGGTGTGGGCGGGGGCGTGGACGACCACGCCGCCCGACGGATGATGCCGATCCCAGACCTCGCGAGGCGTCGGCGTGAGAGGGAAGGGAAGTTCGGGAAGATCCAACATGTCCATCGATTCTGGGTTGCTACCGGGCGGGCCTCGTCCGGAAGCTCGTCAGACCTCGCGCCAGCTCACCAGCACCGCCGTGACCACGATCCGGAAACTCAGGCTGGTGGCCGAGAAGTCGGGCTTGGAGCAGGCGATCAGCGACAGCGTGGTCCCCGGCTGGAAGCGCGTGGCCTCCAGGATGTTGTCGGTCTGGCTGTCGGTCAGGTCGCGCCGCACGACCTCGTAGAGATACTCGCGACCGTCCCCGGTGTTGATGAAGATCTGGTCGCCACCGGACAGCAGGTTCAGATTGCGGTACGGGCCGCCGTGCTCGGTGCGGTGGGCGAAGATCCCGACATGGGCTTCCTGGCCCATGTACCCGGTTCCGGTCCAGTGCCAGCTGCGACCGGCGTCCGTGATCGCCTCGGGATCGCCCGCCTGGACCAGCGAGTTCAACCCGATCCGCGGCACGGTCAGGATCCAGGCCGGCGGTGCCGGCGGCGGCGGCGGGTTGACCGGCTTGGCGATCTTGGGCAGCGCCGGATCCCCGAGGTAGTAGCCGAGGTAGTCGACGAGCACATGGGCGCCGCCCGAGGAGAACACCTCGTAGCCGTGCGTGGCGGTGATCGAGGAGATGGCGTGGTTGGGCACCACCATCCGCGGCGACCCGAAGTTGACGTTCGACGTGCCCGGGAACGGGGATCGAGCGGGGTAGATCGTGAGGAATCCCGGATTGCGCGAGTCCACGCCGGTGACGTTGACGGCGATCGAGGACGCCTGTGTGGCGGCGGCGCCGGGCACGAGCCCCTCGACGTGCCAACCCGGCCACAGCTTGCCGAGCTGGCCCGGGTCACGTGTGTCGAGGATGCGCTCCGGGTCGACCGGCACGAACAGGCCTCGGCTCTGGGCGAACGCCGTGCTGGGGCTCGTGAAGTAGCCACTGACGTCGACGATCAGGTGCGACGGGTTGAGGGCGAACACCTTGACCGCGCGCCGTCCGTTGACGGTCGTGACCGGAGCGATCACCGCCACAGCGCGCGTCTCGTTGGCGCGGTTCACGTTCAGGCTCGACGTCTTGGGCAGGTCGCTGCTGGTGGCGGCGTACACCGTGAAGAAGCCGGGCCCGCCGGTCTGCGTGGCGGTCAGGTTGACGACCACGCTGGACGCGTCGGCAGGCACGTAGTTGGTGATGTCGACGAACAGCGACTCGAAGCTCTGCACCGGGCCACGGAAGTCGCGGGTGTCGATCGCCCGCTCCGCCTTCTCGAGCGCGATGTAGCGGCCTTCCTTGACGAAGTCGGCGACCGGCTCGTAGTAGCCGATCACGTCGAGGATCATGTCGCACCCGTTGAGGGCGTACAGGTCGACGCCGCCGTTGGCGATCTTGACCTGCGTCAGGTTGGCGGCGGCCTCGCCGGCGAACCCGAGGTTGAGACAGCTCACCAGCTTGTTGGTGGCGATCAGGTTCGGGATCGAAGCGCCGGCGGGCACGATCGACACGAAGTTGCCACCGCCGTGGTTGACAGCGGTGACGGTGGCGACGACCGCCACCGCATTGGCCGAGACCCCGAACTTGCCGGCCAGCGCCACCCGCACGTAGTTGGCGCCGAGCTGCTGGAACACGTAGTCGGCGGGCTTGCGGGTGTCGAGCACCCGCTCGGCGACCGGCAGGGCCACGAACTTGCTGGCGCCGGCCGGCAGACCGGCCGCGCGAGCGGTACCCGGCAACGCTGTGGCGACCAGCCCAGCGGCGGCGGTGACGCCGACCCCCTGGATGAAGCGGCGTCGCCCGAACGGTTCGGGGGCATGCACGAGGTCGGGTGCTGTGGTCGCGTCCGACGGGTCGAGGTGGTTGTTCATGAAGGCTTCCTGCACATGGGTGGTAAGGCTCGTACGTTCATTGGTGTCGGTGACGCGAAATCTCGTACGTCGCAAGTGCGGCTGCGGCCGACACGTTGAGCGAACTCAGACGGCCACGCATCGGGATACTGACGATCAGGTCACAGCGCTCGCGAACGAGGCGCGACAGCCCGGCACCCTCGGCGCCGAGCACGAGACAGATGCCTTCGACGGAGAGATCGCCGAGCTCGAACAACGAGCGGTCGGCGGCGTCGTCGAGGCCGACGACCCAGATCCCGGCGTCGCGGCAGCGCTGCAACATGGTGGGCAGGCCGGACACGACGGCGATCGGCACGTGCTCGACCGCTCCGGCCGATGCCTTGGCGACGGTGGGCGTGACGTGCACGGCGCGATGGCGCGGCACGACCACGATGTCGACACCGGCCCCGTCGCAGCTGCGAACGATCGCACCCAAGTTGCCCGGGTCGGTGACCCCGTCGACGGCCACGATGAACGGCGCCCGCCCACCGGCCCGCCGCTTGCGCAGGTACGGGGCGAGGTCGGCTTCGGCGATCTCGGCGGCCTTGGCGAGCACACCTTGCGGTGCTTCGCTGCGGGCCTCGGCTTCGAGCCGCTTGCGCGCCACGTACGAGATCGGCACCCGGTTGGCGGCAGCGATCGCCTCGATGTCGTCGACCGCGTCGGTGCCCTGCAGGTCGGCGCTGATCCAGATCTCGTAGACCCGACGACGCTGGGCGAGCAGCAGTTCCCGCACGGCTTGGCGGCCTTCGACCTGTTCCCCGCCGAGGCCCTTCTCGGGCTTGCGTGGGGCGGCTTCGCCGGGGCGACGGATGGCGCCGGTGCGGCCGGCACCGCGACTGGCCGGGCTGCCGACGGTGCGGCTGCCACGGCGGCCGGCGGCGGCGCGCCCGCCGCGACCCTGACCGGGACCCTTGCGGGCGCCACCCGTCCCGGAACCAGGACGCGAGGGACGGCCGCTCATGCGTGGGCCCGTTCGACGGTGCTGGTCAGGACGGCAACGGCGAGGGCGGCGATGCCCTCCTGGCGACCCAATGCGCCCAGCCCCTCGGCGCGACGGCCTGACACGGTGACCGGGGCGCCGGTCGCCCGGCTCAGATTGCGTTCCATGTCGCCTTTCACGGGTGACAGTTTGGGGCGTTCACACACGATCTTGACATCGACATTGCCGATCACCCATCCGTGTTCCCTCACCATGTCGGCAACCGCCGACAAGATCTGGAGCGAATCGGCGTCTGACCAGGTGGGATCGGTGTCGGGGAAGTGCTCGCCGATGTCGCCCAGACCCGCCGCGCCGAGCAGCGCGTCGGCAGCGGCATGGGCCGGCACGTCGGCATCGCTGTGACCCTCCAGCCCGCGCTCGCCCTCGAACCGGCAACCACCCAACGTGAGCACCCGCTGCGGATCGTCGGCATGGCGGTGCACGTCGAAACCTTGGCCGACCCTGATCAGCATGTGTCTCCCGCGATCGCCCTGGCCCAGTCCAGGTCCGACGGCTCGGTGATCTTGCGGTTGGTCGTCTCCCCGGCCACGACGAGCACCACACCGCCGCTCCGCTCCACCAACATCGCGTCGTCGGTCAGCGACGGGTCGCCGGCGCCGGCCTGATGAGCGACGTAGTGGGCGGTGTGGGCGGCCCGCAGGACGTCTAACCGGAACGCCTGCGGCGTCTGCACGGCGGTCAGCGAGGCGCGGGCCGGGGTGTCGATCACACGCCCGTCGGTGTCGACGACCTTGATCGTGTCGGTCACGGCGATGCCCGGCACGGCGGCATCGGCGCCGGACCAAACGGCATCGATGACGCGCCGATAGAGCGCCGCAGGCGCAAGCGGGCGAGCGGCGTCATGGACGCACACGATGTCGGCGTGATCCGGCACGCCCGACAGTCCAGCACGCACGCTGGCCGTTCGAGTGTCACCCCCGGCCACGACGGCGATCGGAACGCCACCGAAACCGGTGCTACTGCCCGCCACGGCGAACGTTGCCGCCTCGCCCTCCACGTCCGATTCGGGGACGACCACGACCACGCCGTGGCACACCTCGGCGGCGACGCGCACCGACCGGTCGATCACACGCTCGCGACCGAGCGATTCGTATTGTTTGGCTCGGCCGAACCGTCGCCCTGAGCCGCCGCCCACCACCACGGCCCACACCGTCGGAGAACGGGTCACCGCCGAGATCGTAGTACGGTGGGCGATCCGATGGCCGACCACCTGGAACGACTTTCGCGAACTCAGTTCTTCACCGATGCGGCCCCAGCTGCTTTGACGCGCGTGGCTCAGGCCAGCCGTTCACGGGCGCTCGTGCGCGGTGACGTGCTGTTCAACGAGGGCGACCCGCCCGACGCCCTGTACCTCGTCACGCGAGGCCGGATCGCAATCGCCATGTCGAACCCGATCGACCGTCGCGAGAGCGTGGTCGCCTTGATGGAGCCGGGCGACCTGTTCGGCGAGATGGGTCTGCTCGACGACGGGCCGCGTTCGGCGATGGCACGTGCGTTGGAGCCGTCCGAACTGATCGAGGTGCCGTTCGAGCCGGTGCGCGCCATGTTCGATGCCGATCCGAGGTTGCTCTGGAACGTCGCCCGATTGCTCGCCAACCGCTTGCGCGTGATGGACGAAGTGTTGGCCGACTCGGTGTTCCTCGACGTCACCGGGCGCACCGCCAAGCGGCTGCTCGAGTTGGCGAACGGGTCCGACGACTTCCAGCTCCCGGTCACCCAGGAGGAACTGGCGGGCATGGTGGGTGCCTCGCGCGAACGCGTCAACAAGGCGATCGCCAGCTTCATCCGGCTCGGTTGGCTGGAGCAGCACGATCGCACCTACCGGATCGTGCACCGCGACCGGCTCGAGCTGCGCGCCCGCTGAGCGTCCTGCGTGTCAGGCGTCTCGACGCGAGTCGAGCCAGGCACCGATCCCGCAGATCGCCAGCGCCACCACGGCGAACCAGATCAGCCCGTTCGGCCAGCCGAGTTCCCTGAAACCGTCGCCGCCGTTGCCGCCGTTGCCGTCGTCGACGGCAGCGGTGATCCCGGCACGGTACGGAAGCCATCTGGTCCAGCTCTCACGGCCGGTGGCGAAGAACAGCCCGGCGATCAGGCTCTCGATCAGCAGCGGCCAGAGCAGCAGGATCGTGACGGTGGCGGGTGAGTTGCGGATCACGAGGCCGAGACCGAACCCGAACAGGGTGACGACCACGCCCAGCACGGCGACCGCCATCATCGGCTTCAGCACGTTGTCGTCACCGAGCGACACCGGAGAGTCTCGGTTCGACAGGATCACCGAGGCCACCAGCCACGACAAGGCGGCGGTCAGCAGCATCACGACCAGCACGACGACCGCGTTGAGGATCATCTTGGCGCTGATCACCCGCAACCGGTGGGGTGTGGCGGCGTAGGTGGGGCGGATCGTGTTGTGGCTGTACTCGGAGGTGAGGGTGATCGCCGACAGCGCCCCGAGCAGCATCGCCGACACGACGCTCAGCCCGGCGATCAAACTCGCCAGATCGGAGGACTGCGAGCCGAGGCTGACATCGGCGAACACCGCCGTGAGGACCGACACGACGACCGGGAACAGGATCGCCAGCAGTGCCAGGATCCAGTGCACGGTGACCGTGCGGAGCTTGATCCATTCGGACTGGATGGTGCGGATCACGACCCCACCCCCGGCTGTCCGGCGGACGGACCCGACGGTGGTGGCGGCGGTGGCGGTGGCGGCGGCGGTGGCGGTACCCCGGGCGATGAGGTCGCCGGTCCCGTGGCGGGGCCCGACCGATACTCCTGGACCGATGCCGTGGCCTTCAGGAAGGCGTCCTCGAGCGACTCGGTCTGGGACGACAGTTCGTGCAGCGTGACGCCGACCGACGAAGCCATCTCGCCGACCCGTTCGATCGTGACGCCGCGAACCTCGGCGGTGTCGGTGCTGCCCGCCAACGCGCTGCCGCGCCCACCGGCGCGTGTGACGGCGTCGAGCAGCGCCGGCAGTTGTGGACTGCGGACGCGCACCCATGACGTGGCGTGGCGCTCCACGAAGTCGGTCACCGACGACTGGTCGATCAGGCGGCCCTTGCCGATCACCACCAGGTCGGTGGCCATCAACGCCATCTCCGACAGCAGGTGGCTGCTCACCAGCACGGTGCGGCCCTGGTTGGCGTAGTGCCGGAGGAAGTCGCGGATCCAGCGGATTCCCTCCGGGTCGAGCCCGTTGGCGGGCTCGTCGAGGATGATCGTGGCCGGGTCGCCGAGCAGCGTGGCGGCCAGGCCGAGCCGCTGCTTCATGCCCAACGAGTAGCCCTTGAGGCGGCGGTTGGCGACGTCGGTCATGCCGACCAGCTCGAGCACCTCGTCGACGCGTTTCGGGCTGATGCCGTTGCTGACCGCCAGCCAGCGCAGGTGGTTGCGGCCGCTGCGGCCGGGATGCACGTACCCGGCGTCGAGCAGGATGCCGACCTCGTGGAGCGGTGCCGGACGGTCGGCGTAGGGGCGGCCCCCGAACAGCGCCTTGCCCTGCTCGTAACGGTCGAGCCCGACCATGCACCGCATGGTGGTGCTCTTGCCGGAGCCGTTCGGGCCGAGGAAGCCGGTCACCCTCCCTGGAGCCACGTCGAAGCTGAGGTCGTCGACCGCCACCGTCGTGCCGAACTTCTTGGTGAGGTTGCGGACCTCGATCATCGTCGGGACCCTACTGGCACGGGACGCGAACGAAGCGCCACCCTCGTCGAGCTGGTAGCGGGCGGACGGGCCAGCACGACTCGGGTGACGCTTCGATCTCCGGCAGGTCTCCCGCTGCATCCCGCACGAGGCGTGATGTCTCGGGCCATCCACCGAATATGACAGTTACGTTACGAAGATGACGGATGGATGTCAACGCAGGGCGTGTGAAAGCCCCGCAAAGTTCCGGTCAGAGCGACCGCAAGACGATCGCATCGCCTTGGCCGCCGCCGCCGCACAGGGCGGCCGCACCGTATCCGCCGCCGCGACGACGCAGTTCGTGCAGCAGGGTGAGCGCCAGTCGATTCCCGCTCATCCCGATCGGGTGCCCGAGTGCGATCGCCCCGCCGTTGACGTTGACGATGTCCAGCGAGATCCCGAGTTGGCGCGACGAGGCGATGCCGACGGCCGCGAACGCTTCGTTGAGTTCGAACAGCGACAGGTCGTCGATCGACAGATCGGTCTTCGACAGCGCCTTGCGGATCGCGTTGGCGGGCTGCAGGTTGAGCGACGGGTTGTCGGGCCCGGCCACCATGCCGTAGCTGACCACCTCGCCGAGCGGCGCCACGCCACACGCAGCGGCGGCGGCCTTCGACATGACGATCGTGGCAGAGCCACCGTCGCTGATCTGGCTGGCGTTGCCGGCCGTGATCGTGCCGCCGTCGGCGAACGCCGCCCGCAACGCGCCCAGCGACTCGGCGGTGGTGCCGGGGCGCACGCCCTCGTCGTGCTCGACCAGGATTGGCTCACCCTTGCGCTGCGGGATCGACACCGGCACGATCTCGTCGGCCAGCAGCCCGTCCTTGATGGCGAGCGCGGCGCGTTCGTGCGACGCCGCCGATACCTCGTCCATCTCGCCGCGGCTGATCGAGTCGCCGGTGTAGCGGTCCGTGCTGGTGCCCATCAGGCAGGCGTCGAAGCTGCAGAACAGGCCGTCTTTGATGATCGCGTCGGCCAGTTCGGTGTTGCCGTAGCGGAACCCGCTGCGTGCCCCGGCGGCGAGATACGGGGCGTTCGTCATCGACTCCATCCCACCCGCGACGACGATGTCGGCGTCGCCGGACTGGATCATCTGATCGGCGAGATAGATCGCGTTCAGCCCGGACAGGCACACCTTGTTGACGTTGACCGCCGGCACGCGCATCGGGATCCCGGCCTTGGCGGCCGCCTGGCGGGCGGGGACCTGGCCCTGCCCGGCCATCAGCACCTGACCCATGATCACGTGGTCGACCTGCTCGGGCGTGACGTTGGCGCGGCGGAGCGCCTCGGCGATCGCCAACCCTCCCAGCTCTGCTGCGCTGAACGAGGAGAGGGCGCCCGACATCTTCCCGATCGGGGTACGAGCACCGGCGACAATCACGGAACCAGACATGAGGACAACCTACTTTCCGTGGCGCCGTTCAGCGGCGGCGGAAGCGGGTGATGGCCGCTTCACCGATCCGGTCTCGCTTCTCGGGGTCGCTGATGCCGAGCCCTTCGGCGGGTGCCAGGCACAGCACGCCGAGCTTGCCGTCGGCGTCGTTGCGCTGTACCGATCGGGCGGCCTCGCCGACGCGTGCCAGCGGGTAGGTCTCCGACAGGAGCGGATGGATCCTGCCCTGGTCGATCAACCGGTTGGCGGCCCACGCCTCGGAGTAGTTGGCGAAGTGCGACGACAGCAGCTTCTTGAGCTTCATCCAGAAGTGCCGGTTGTCGAACTCGACCATGTAGCCCGACGTGGCGGCGCACGTGACGACCGTGCCGCCGCGCTTGACGGCGAACACCGAGGCCCCCATCGTGGAGCGACCGGGGTGTTCGAACACGATGTCGGGGTCGTCACCGACCAGGCCGCGGATCGTCTTGCCGAACCGCCGCCACTCGCTCTCGTCCTGGGTGTGCTCGTCGCTCCAGAACCGGTAGCCCTCGGCGCGCCGGTCGATCACGGCCTCGCAGCCCATGTCGTTGAGCAGTTGGGCGCGTTCCGGTGACGAGACCACGCCGACCGGGGTGCCGCCGCCGTTGAGCACGTACTGGATCGCGTACCCACCGATGCCGCCCGTGGCGCCCCACACGAGCACCGTGTCGCCCTGCTTCATGCGCGCCCCGTTGTGGCTCACGAGCATGCGGTACGAGGTGGAGTTGCAGAGCGCGTTGACGGCCGACTCCTCCCACGACAGGTGGGTGGGCTTGGGCATCAGCTGATTGGCCTTGACCACCGTCAGGTCGGCCAGCCCGCCGTAGTTGGTCTCGAAGCCCCAGATCCGTTGGTTGGAGGCCAGCATCGAGTCGTCGTGGGCACTCGGGTCCTGGTCGTCGACGTGGTTGCAGTGCACCGTCACACGGTCGCCCGGTTTCCAGTTGCGCACTGCCGACCCGACCCGCAGCACGACGCCCGACGCGTCGGAGCCGATCACGTGGAAGTCCTGCTTGTGGCGTGCCGCCCATTCCGATTCGCGAGCCAGCCGATCGAGGAACCCGAACGTGGGGAGCGGTTCGAAGATCGACGTCCAGACCGTGTTGAAGTTGATCGAGCTGGCCATCACGGCCACGTACACCTCGTCGGGTGCCAGCGCCGGGGTGGGGACCTCGGCGACGTGGATCGACTTGGTCGGATCCTTCTCGTCCGACGCCACGCCTTCGAACATCGCCGTCTCGTCGCGCCGCACGAATGCTGCCCGGTACGCCTCGGGGATCGGCAGTGCCGCCAACTCCTCCCCGCTCGCATCCGCCTGGATCGCTTCGAGGATGTGCTCCATCACCGAAAGTTACTGCCTGGTAACAAGCACGTTCAAGTTGTGTCTGACACAACTTGAACGTGAGCGCGGGCACACTGTGTGGATGCTGTTGACGGAGATCGATCATGTGGCGATCGCAGTGCGCGACCTGGAAGCTGCCATCGAGTACTACGCCCAGGCGTTCGGCGCCGTGGTCCACCACCGCGAGGTGGTCGAGAGCGACGGCGTCGAGGAGGCGCTGATCAAGGTCGCCGACAGCTACATCCAGCTGACCGCCGCCACGCGCCCGACTCGCCGATCGCCAAGTCGATCGAGAAGCGCGGCGAGGGCCTCCACCACATCGGCTACCGGGTCGACGACTGCGCAGCAGCCTTGGCAGCGATGATCGCCGCCGGCGCCACCGCGATCGATCAAGCGCCGCGTCCCGGCAGCCGCGGCACCACCGTCGCCTTCGTCCACCCGAAGGGCAGTTTCGGCACGCTGATCGAACTCGTACAGGAGTGAACCCGGCGCTCCCGCGCCTGCCCGCAGCAGTGCTGTGGGACATGGACGGAACCCTCGTCGACACCGAGCCGTACTGGTTCGCCGCCGAACGCGAGCTGGTGGGCCGGTTCGGCCACGGCGACTGGCCCGACGAGCTCGCCCACGGGATGGTCGGGTTCGACCTGATGGACGGCGCCGCCTACCTGCAACAGCACGGCGGGGTGGAGCTGCCGGCGGACGAGATCGTGGACCGGCTGTTGGACAGCGTGGTCGCCGGGCTGCTGGACCGGATCCCGTGGCGACCCGGGGCGCGTCGGCTGCTGCGCGAGCTGAACGAGGCCGGTGTGCCGTGCGCGTTGGTGACGATGTCGTGGCACCGTCTCGTGGATCCCGTCGTCGACGCCTTGCCGTCGGGCGCCTTCGTGGCGGTCGTGACCGGCGACGACCTGCCGGCCGGGCAGGGCAAGCCCGGCCCGCTCCCCTACCGGATGGGTGCCGACGCCTGCCACGCCGACCCTGCGGACTGCGTGGCGATCGAGGATTCGCCCACCGGTGTGCGCTCGGCGTTGGCGGCCGGGTGCAGCGTGCTCGGGGTGCCCAACGTGCGCAGCCTGGATCCGGCGCCCGGCATGCGCCGCGTGCGATCGCTCGAATCGATCACCCTCGACGACCTGAGTGCGCTGCTCGACGCCCCGGGTCGCCCTGCCCGCCGGGCCGAGGGTGCCCCGTCGCGGCGTGGGTGGGGTTTGCCGGCGATCGCTGCCGTGGCGGTGCTGGTGCTCGCCGGGTGGATCGCCACGCGCGGCGATTCGACGGAGCCGCTTCCTCCCGGCGCCGTGCCGATCGATCTGTGGGCCCCGTACTGGACGCTCGGCGACTCGCTGCCGAAACTCGACGCCCGGATGGACGCCGTGCGCGAGGCGTCGCCGTTCTGGTTCGGCGCCCGCGGGGTGACCCTGATCGTGAGCGACGAGAACGCCTCGCCCACACAGACGAAGGAGTTCATCGACCGGCTGCGTGCGACCCGCGCCCGTGTGGTCCCGTCGATCCGCGACGAGATGCCGGCCGGGGCGATGGCACGAGTGCTCACCGACCCGGTCACCCGTACGCAGCACGTCGCCGCCATCGTCGCCTTCGCCGACGGGCTGGACGCCGACGGGATCGATCTGGATTACGAGCAGTTCGCATTCGCCGACGGATCGTCGACCTGGACGGTCACGCAACCGGCGTGGGTGGCGTTCGTCCGCGAGTTGTCCGACGCGTTGCACGGCGACGGCCGCACGCTGACGGTCAGCATCCCGCCCGTGTACGACCAGTCGACCACGGGCCAGCGCGGGTACTGGGTGTACGACCACGGCACGATCGCCGAATACGTCGACGCGATCCGGATCATGGCGTACGACTATTCGGTCGCCGACGTGGGCCCGATCGCTCCACTGGCATGGGTGGGCGATGCGGTGGCCGGCGTGTCGGCGGCCGTGCCGGCCGAGTACCACTCGAAGCTGGTGTTGGGCGTGCCGTCGTACGGACGCAACTGGGTGACTGCCACCAGCGGGGCGTGCCCGACCAGTGCAGAAGGCACCACGACCGTGACCGCGCGAACCGTGACCGATCTGGTGGCTCGCCGTGCCACGGTGGCCCCGACGTACGACCCGGTGACCGCGGAGTGGTCGTTCACGTACGAGTTGGCCGTAGGCGACGCAACCAGCAGTTGCGTGCAGTCGCGCAGCGTGCGATGGGTCGACGCCGAGGGCGTGGCGGCGCGGGTGCGGGTGGCGCGTGAGGCCGGGTGGGGCGGGGTGGCGCTGTGGGCGTTCGGGTACGACGACGACGCGGTGTGGGCCTCGTTGGTGAACGCCGCCCACGTGCAAGTCGTGTCAGCCACACCATCGACGGACATACCCTGAACATCGGGTTCGAAACAATCGGGAAACGGGCAGCTCGGGGCAGTTCCGGGCGCGAGACTGGGCCGATGCGTGGGCGAGCCAAGAGTCGATGGTCGGCCGTTGCCGTGATCGCCGCGCTGGCCGCCGCCGGCTGTGGTGGTGCCTCCGACACGTCGAGCCCGGTGGCAGCCCCGGTCGTCACGTCGCCGGCTTCGCCGGCCGGCACAGCGGCTGCCGGCGATGCCACCGATGCCACCGATGACGTCGCCGAACCCACGGATGCCGCGGATGCCACGGATGACGGCGGCGTCGCGGTTGCGACCGACGCGCCGACCGGCGGCTCATCCACCCCACCGGCCGGCGCCGCTCCCGACGCGACCGCCGGCGCCGAGACGCCGGCTGCGCCGTCGGCCGCACAGGACGACGGCTGGCCGACGGAGGCCTGCTCGGCCGACAACAGCCCGAACGAGATCGGGATCCCCGACGGTCCGGCGCCGGCGATCGCCGCCCGCGCCGACTCGGTGGCGAGCCCGCTCCCCGAGATAATGGTGCGGCGCATCAACTGCGGCCCGGCGTGGGTCAACTTCAAGAGCGAGTTGCCGTCCGACACGCCGTTGCTGGTGTGGTTCTGGGCACCGCATTGAACGACGTGTCGTCGGGAAGCCCCCGAGGTCGAGCAGTTTGCTCGAGAGCACGCAGACACGGTGCGGGTGATCGGTCTCGGCACCCAGGACGACGGCGACTATGCGCTCGACTTCGTCACGTCACGTGAGACGTACTCGTTCCCGATGTACTGGGACGACACGTTCGAGACGTGGGTGGCGTTCGGGATCGACAGTCAACCGGCTGCGGTCCTGCTCGCACCCGATGGTGAGGTGCTGGCCAGTTGGCGCGGCATGTTCGACATCGACGAGGTCCTCCGTCTCGCCGGCGCCTGACCCGTCGACGAGCAGCGACATCCACATACCGAGCAACGCCGCGAGCAGCGGCGACCGGTCGGACGCCGGCCTCGCAATCGATCCCAACGTCGCACACGTCGCTGTCGGCGCCTGATCCCGGCCTCCGTTGGCGGTCGGTCACGGCGCGGCGTGTCGACGGTGTCGCACCGAGCGTCGAGCGTCGAGCGTCGAGCGGCGAGCCGCGAGGCCGGAACGACCGTGTCACCGATCGCTGTCGGCAGCTGCCGTCGACGGTTACGGGGTTGCGATCGGTGGGACGATCGTGACCACGGGGGAGATCGTGACGACCGGGGCGACGGGTGCCGAGGGTTCGATCTGGTCGCCGTAGATGTACTCGCGGAAGCCGAAGTAGCCGATCACGCCGACGATCACGAAGATCGCAGCGGCGAGCACGTAAAGGCGCGTGTGGCGCGGCACGGTCGGGGTCAGGCGGCCGACCTGGGCCAAGGAGCGTTCCGGAACGCGCTGCTCGATTCCGGCCGGTCGCCGCGCCGCGGCGGCGGGCAGCTTGGGCACGAACGGCGCGTTGATCGGTGACGTCGAAGCACCCCGCCCCGGGTGAGGTGGCTCGAACGGACTGGGCTGCAGATTGGCGTTCACGGGTGGACCTCCGTGGGGCCGGTGGGCGGGCTCACCACTCGAAGCTTCGTCGCCGTGCATCGACGAGATGATTCGACCGGGCCGCAACCGGCATGACTGGCTGGTGGTTGGTGTTGCGTCGTGGTGCCCGAATGCTGCCCGATCGAACCGGGGCTCGCGTCAAGCTGACGCGAAATCCGGTCGTCACCTGGGGTGATCGGCACCAAGATCACCCGATCAGGCGGCTTCCAGCAGCCGCCGACGGTCGAACCGTCGCTGCACCCGAGGTGCCCGGTCCGGGACGGAGGGCTGCTGGGTGGCTATGGCAACGGCAGCAGTCACCGGCTCGAAGGTCGGCTCGACAGACGGGAGCGGGAGCGCCATCGCCCGGCGCAACTCGGGGTGGTCGAGCAGCGAGCGGATCTGCAGCCCGGAGCGGTCCGGAGCGGCTGGCCCGGTGAGATCGACGATCGGTTCGTCCGTTGCCACCGAGGTCCAGCTCCAGCGAAGGCCGCTCCGCGCTGAGCGTGTGAGAAGTGTCTGATCCTTGATGGAGCTGATCGAGGTGGCGACCATCGTGGTGGTCATGGTGTGTCCTTCCGCCGTCGGGTTGGTGTTGGCCATCCCGTGTGTTTCCTTGCCTCTGATGATGCCGGACGACCGGGGCCCGGTGGTTCAAGAGGCCAGCGAGATTTCTGGTCATGCTCAACGCCGGGCGCGGTCGTGTTCACCGGCGCGTGGCGGGCCTTGACGCAATCACGACGAATCGGGCGTCAGACCCCTCGTTGGTCGGGCGCGGTGAGCCCGGATCTCTCGGAGAGGCGCACCGCGTCGGGTCGACAACGACCGCGGCTGTGTGTCGTCCCGCCGTCGAATTCGCTCGTGGACGCGGGACTCATACGGGAATCGAGCGGACGGCTGAACGATCACGGTTAGCGTTGCGCAGATGAACGAGCGTGTCAGTACTGCTGGGTCGAGGTCACGGTCACGGCCACGGTCGCGGTCGGTGCGTGTGTCGATGGCGGTGGCGTTGTCGGCCACGCTGATGGCGGCGTGTGGCGGCTCCGACGAGGCGGCCGTCACGGAGGCGCCGTCCACCGCACCGGTGGTCGAGGCGAGCGTGCCGTCGAGCACGACACCCGTCACCCAGCCGCCGACCACGCCGGCACCGACCGAACCGGCCACCATCGCTCCAGCAGCCACCGAGCCTCCCGCCACCACGCCCGTCACCACGGCGCCGGCCACCGAACCCCCGACCACCGACGCCCCGGCACCGTCGACCGCGCCCGAGGCGATCCAGTGGGCGATGCTCCGGGTTGCCGACTTCGCCGACGGCTGGACCGAAGTGCCGTACGATCCGGCCGACGACGACGACGACGCCGGCACGGCGGAGGCGATCGCCTCGTGTGCGGGTGTGGACGCGACGCTCGTCAACGACGAGGCGTTGGGCCCGGACCGTGCCGTGTCGAGCACGATCCTCGACCCGAGCGGCCGGTTCGGGGTCCAGCAGCGGCTCGGGTTCGCTGCCGACGAGGCGGCTGCGTTGGCGGCGATCACTGCGATCGGGTCCGATGCGATCGCCGATTGCTATGCGCTGGCGATCGAGGCCAACATCGAGGAGTCGCGTCAGACGTCCGATCCGGCGGCCACGATGCCGCCAGGGATGGAGGTCGGCACCCCGATCGTGGAGCGGGTACCGATCGACGACGTGTCGCCCGACGAGTTGGTGATGTACTCGGCCGAGATCCCGTTCACGCTCAACGGCCAGGAGTCGCTGAGCCACAAGTACCTGTTGTTCAGCCGGGCCGGGCGGGTGCTGTCGAACTTGCAGCTCGACGGTGACGGTGAGCCGTTCCCGAGCGACGTGATCGGCGAACTGATCCAGATCGTGGCGTTCCGCACGTTCACGATCGACGCCTCCGTCCCCGCCTGACCCGCCCCGCGCGCTGGGTGCGGCTGCCGCTCCCGATGCGGCACCGAGCAGCCGCCCAACCGAGGCCAATGCGGGCTCGGATTCAGGGCGGGAATCGTCTGGGTATCCGGAACGAATCCTGCCGAGAAGCGCGAGAGTTTCCGTTTCGAGGCAACGTTGGTCTTCAGCAGGGCATGGATCTGCGTCGACTCGACGGGTTTGCCCGCACACATCACGGCCTGGTCACTCGGGCGGCTGCGGCTTCGGTGGGCGTGTCGCGTTCGGCGTGGTACCGGGCGCTCGACCGGGGGGTGCTCGAACACTGTTTCCCGAACGTCGCCCGCATGCCCGGGGCGCCGCGCACGTTCGAGCAGCGGGCATTGGCGGCGGTGCTGGCGACCGGCCGCGGTGCGATCGCATCGCATCGCACGGCGGCGCGATTGCTCGGGGTCGATCGCCCGGATCGCGACCCGATCGATGTGACCGTGCCGGACCGGCGCTTCGTGCAGTTGCCGGGCGTCGTCGTGCACCGCCCGACCGACCGAGCCGACCTGCGGCCGACCGTGCGGGCCGGCGTGGCCTGCACCAACGAGTTGCGCACGCTGTGCGACCTCGGGGCGGTTGCACCCGAGTCGGTGTCGGCAGCGCTGGAGCTGTTCATCACGCGGGGCGCGGTGACGCCGGCGGCGGTGGTCGCACTCCTCGAACCAGGCCGCCACGGGCGGAGTGGGCGGGCGGGTATCGGTGCGTTGCGATGCCGCACTGGCGGAGTGGCCGCTCGGGGATGCGATTCCCGACTCGCAGTTGGAGGTGGCGATGGCGAGGCTCGTGCGGCGTCACGGGTTGCCAGCGGTCACGTTCCACGCCCGGGTGGCGGGGTTCGAAGTCGACTTCCTCATCGACGCCAGCCCGATCGTGATCGAGTGCGACGGGTGGTCAACCCACGTCGCCGATCGCAACCAGTGGGAGTTCGACCTCGATCGCGGCGCCGCGCTGGCGAGTGCCGGGTACGTGGTGTTGCACCGCTCACGCGGTCAGATCGTGCACCACCCTCACGACACCGCGCGGCGAATCGTCGCCCTGGTGCGACGTTGGGCGCCGACGCTGCTGCAAGCCGGCTGAACCGCCACTCCCCGCACCGCCGCGTCCGACCCTCCGACACCGGCTACCACGCCGGCTCCGGACTCTCGGCTCGAATCGTCCCGGCTTCCGAAACACAACGTGCCGAGAACACCAGAGCGCCTCCGCCTGCGGTCGCCACTGCACCGTCACGTCCGCCGGATCCGGACTCTCGGCTCGGATCGTCTCGGATTCCGCAACGAACCCAGCCCAGATCCCAGGGCCAGACCAACCCCGGGCACGCCCCAACGATCGCAGCCTTGCAGCGACGGCATGCCGCCATCACCGACTCAGCGACGAGTTGACGGCGGCGCGGTCCCGCAGGAACACCACTCCGACCCTGACCAACATCTCGGCAGCAATCGCCACGGGTTCCAGTCGTCGACGAGCGTGGCCCGAGGAACGTCGCCCCCGGCCGACGGGGCTCTCGGCTCGGATCGTCTCGGTTTCCGCGACAGAACGTGCCGAGAACACCAAAGCGACTCCGCCTGCGGTCGCCGGCGGCGGCGCTACCCGCCGCGGACTCTCGGCCGGATTCGTTTCGGGTTCCGCGACGAATCCTGCCGAGAACACCAAAGCGACTCCGCCTACGGCGGCACGTCCGGCGCGTCAGAGGGGAGCGTCGGTCCAGCCGAGCGCGTCTTGGTTGCCGTACAGGCCGGCGTCGTCGTCGGACGAACTGACCAGGCCGTAGAACGCTCGGAAGTTATCGGTGGCGTCGATGATGATCACGCTGCGCACCAACCCGTCGGCGTCGATCGTGTAGGCCATCAATGCGCCGCTGGCAGGCGGGGCGATGTCTTCGAACGGGTACTCGGCCACGGTGCCGTCGACGACAGCGGTGCCCGGGTCGACCTTGTCGTTGGCGACCTGACGGCGGCCGTAGTCGACCAGGGTGGGGCTCTCCAGCCGAGAGCCCGTCCACAGTGACAGCCACCGTTGGAACACGTCGGGGCTGGCGGCAGCGAACCCGGCCATGTCGATCGAGAACTGGTACTCGCTGCCCCCCACGAATGCAGCCTCGAATTGGTCGGTGAGGGTGGTGGCGAAGACGGCCATCTCGGCGGGCATCACCATCGATTCAGTGACGGCCCCGGCGACCGCCACGTCGGGGGCCGTGTCGATCGAGAGCGGGCTGCGGGGGAGGCGCTCGAACGTGCCGTCGGGGAACAGCCCGTATCGCCATTGCGGCCCGGTGGTGAGCGCCACGATCCCATCGCGTCCGGTGCGGTACCAGTTGACGTGGTACGTGTCGTGTTGGCGGTCGTAGATGATGGCGTAGTCGTCGTAGGGCGCGCCGACTGCTGCCGAGTCGTACAACCGGTACGCGACCGACACGGTGTGCTGGTCCGGGTCGATCGACGTCAACTCAGCGAGCGGTGCATCCGTGGAAGGTGCCGCTCCGGCGTTGCCGTTGGTCTGCTCGACGGCCTGCTTGGCGTCGTCGATCGCGCCCACCAGGCCGCCGGCGCTGGAGGTGGCTCCCGAGTCGACGGCGTCGAGGGCGTTGATCGTCTCGAGTTGTTCGCCGAGCGGGCCGGGGGCGACGACGTTGCCGTTCTGGGGTGGATTGGCTTCGGCGGCCGCCAGTTCGGCGGCGCGTTTGTCCTGGTCGTCTTGGTAGGCGCGGTAGATGAAGTAGCCGCCGGCGGCGAGCCCGGCCAGGAAGCCCAGGCCGACGATCCATCCGATGATCTTGTTGCGTTGGCGCTTGCGACGCATCGCCGATCGGCCTGCATCGAGCGCTGCTCGCCCCTCCGGTGTGCCCTTGGGCATGTGGCCGTAGACGGGGTTGTCGACCTTGCGTTTGGTGGCGTCGACCATCGTCTTGGCGTCGAATACCAAGGGTTCCGCCGGTGCAGGGGCCGGGCGAGGTGCGCTCGGCAGGAACGGCATGTCGAGCGCCCGGTCCACCTGAACGTCGGTCGTGATGGGCTCGTGGACCGACACCGTGCCTGGCGGTGACGTGGAGGGGAGCGTCGGCAGGGTGGGGAGCGCAGGCAGGACCGGCGCTGCCGGATCCGCGCCGTGATCTCGGCAGGGCAGGGGGCAACAGGGGTGCCGCGTCGGATTCGTGGTCCGCAGTCACGCCAACCAGTGTGTCACGGTTCGGTGTGGTCGGGATAGGGCCACTTGACCAACGCCGCACGCCAACGGGGCCGAACTCAAGGAAGGTTGGAGGCGACGCCGTCGCCGACGTTGGCGGCAGGCACGCCAGGCCCGTTCCAGGCTGGGCGTTGCTCGAGCTGGTCGATGACCTGCTGGGTCGACGGCTGTTCGACAGGTGTCTGGAGTTGTTGGTCGGTTGCCTGCTCGGACTTGAAGTACTGCCAGCCGGCATAGCCGGCAGCGGCGACGGCTGCAATCGCGATCAGCAACATCAGCCGTGCCACGAATCCGTTCCGGCGACGACGCCGAGTAGCACGCTTTCGCGCCCTGGCCCGGCCGAACTCGAGACCATCCACGGGTACCCCGACCGAAGCCGGGATCGGCCCAGCGATCGCGTGTCGTTTCCCAGCCACGTCAGTCCATCGGCCGTGAGTGGCAGTTGGCTGAATCAAGCATCCGGCAAGCCGGGGTCAGCACGGTGAGCCAGCCGACGCAACCGAGATCGTGCCGGTGGGATCGATGTCGTGCATCGTCGACACCGCGCGGATGTATCCGACCGTGACGAGGGTGCGTTCCACGCCATCGTCGGTCGAGTCGGCAGCCGGGACGATGTCGACGTCGTACTCGGCGCGGTATCGCTCGTAGGCGGTCGCCAGGTTGTGCGTGTCGGCCTTGCATCCGCTGGCGTCGGCTTCGTCGCCCATGCCGCCGATGGCGAGCACGACGGCCCCGACGAGTACGCCGAGGATGACGATCGTGACCAAGAGCTCCACGAGGCTGAATCCTCGATCGGCGCGGTCGGCGTGGCTGATGCATTGGTACTCCCAGGATAAATGTCAACTGAATGCAAACTTACCTGTGGTTTACGTCAGCTTCAACCACGTATGATGACGGAGTCGCCGAAAAGGTTCAAGAGATCGGCAAGGGCGTCCGATCTATCTGTCGACCTGTCACCGCCATTCGAACTACGCTGAAGGACTCTGCGGGCATGCACACCGAGCACCACACGGAGGTGACGATCATGAGCCAGCTGTTGGCAGCCCTTCGACGGCGCCTTCCGTTCGTGCACTTCGTGATCGACTGCCTGGTGTGGTTCGTCGCCCTGCCGCTCACGACGTTCAGCCGCTACGACTTCTCGTTGGCCCCGCTCACCGCCGATTCGATCGCCCGCTCGTGGCTGATCGCCGCAGCAGGGACTGCCGTGTTCGGCCTGAGCACGGGGCTCTACACCCGCCGGTGGCGCTACGGCAGCTTCGACGAGGTCACGGCGTTGGCTGCGACGGTGCTGTTGACCGGCTTGGTCATGTCGGTCGTGAACTTCGTGTGGTTCATGCCGGGTGCGCCACGCTCGGTCCCCGCCCTCACCGCTGCTGTCGCGATCGCCGGCACGGTCGCCGTTCGCTCGATCTGGCGCTTGTACCAGCAGAAGCAGACCAAGCGTGAGCTGCTGGGCGCCACGCCGCTGCTGATCGTCGGTGCCGGTGACGGCGGCGAGCAGATCATCAAGGCCCTGCTCGCCGACCCGACCAGCCGCTACCAGCCGGTTGCGTTGCTCGACGACGACCCGGCCCGTCGCAACTACTCGATCTCGGGCATCAAGGTGCGCGGGCCGGTCAGCCAGATGCGCGAAATCGCAGCTCGGTACGCAGCCGAAGATGTGCTGCTGGCCGTGCCGAGCGCCGACAGTGCACTGGTTCGCGATGTCGACTCGATCGCCTCGAACGCCGGTTTGCGGCTTGCTGGTGCTGCCCTCGGTCAACGAGATGTTCGGCGGCGTCAAGGTCGGCGACATCCGCCCCGTGTCGGAAACCGACTTGCTGGGGCGACGCCCGGCCGAGATCGACACCGCTGCGGTCGCCGGCTACGTGACCGGCCGTCGCGTGCTCGTGACCGGAGCGGGTGGCTCGATCGGCAGCGAGCTGTGCCGCCAGTTGGCGCGCTTCGAACCGGCCGCACTGCTCAAGCTCGACCGCGACGAGAGTGGCCTCCACGCCGTGCAACTGTCGATCCACGGACGCGCCCTGCTCGACAGCGACGACCTGCTGCTGGCCGACATCCGCGATCGTGATCGTTTGATCGAGCTGTTCGAGCACCACAAGCCTGATGTGGTGTTCCATGCCGCGGCGCTCAAGCATCTCCCCCTGTTGGAGGCCAACCCGCAGGAGGGCTGGAAGACCAACGTGGTGGGCACCCAGAACGTGCTCGACGCCGCCGAACAGGTGGGCGTGACGCACTTCGTGAACATCAGCACCGACAAGGCCGCCAACCCCACCAGCGTGCTCGGCTACACGAAGCGACTGACCGAGCGACTGACCGCCCACAAGGGATTGACCGCGACCGGAACGTACGTGTCGGTGCGGTTCGGCAACGTGCTCGGGTCACGCGGTTCGGTGCTGCCGGCGTTCCGTGAACAAGCGGCGCGAGGCGGCCCGATCACCGTGACGCACCCCGACATCACGCGGTACTTCATGCTCGTGGAGGAGGCTGCGCAGTTGGTGATCAACGCCGGCGCGATCGGCCGCGACGGCGAGGTGCTCGTGCTCGACATGGGCGACCCGGTCAAGATCGCCGACGTCGCCAAACGCTTCGCCGAACAGCACCACCCAGCGCTCGAGATCGTCTACACCGGCCTGAGAGCGGGCGAGAAGCTGCACGAAGACCTCGTCGCCGATAGGCGAGCAAGGTGAGCGCCCGTTCCACCCGCTCATCACCCACGTCTGCGGTTCGAGCACGACGTTCGAGCAGGTCCGTCATGTTGCCGAACTGCCGCCGTCGGAGGTCACTCCAGAGCTTCGAGCACTTGCTGTTCAGACTGGCACTGAGCCAACTCGTGTCACCACGGCATGAGCCTGCATTCTGATTCGGCTGGTGTCGAGCAGGCCGAACACGATCGCGTCGGCTACACCGACCGGCTGCGGGCGCGCCGCTCCTGGTGGAAGCGTGCGCTCAACACACAAGCACCGTACCGTTGGCATGTCAGGCGGATCGTCGAGGGCGAGGTCCTCGACGTCGGGTGCGGCGTGGGCCGTAACTTGCTCCATCTCGACCGCAACGGAGTAGGCGTTGACTCGAACCCGCATTCCGTGGCGGTGTCGCGAGATCAAGGGCTCACCGTCTATTCCACCGATGAGTGGTCGGAGAGCCCTGACGCCCAACCGGGCCGATACGACTCAATGCTGATCGCACATGTGCTGGAACACATGCCCTGGGAGACAGCGCTGTCGGTGACAGGGGACTACCTGCCGTATGTCAAACCAGGTGGCCGCGTCGTCGTGATCGTCCCCCAATCAGCTGGGTTCCGAACGGATCCCACGCACGTTCACCTCGTCACGCCTTCGGACCTGCGGACGCTGGCGGATCACCACGGCCTCGTCGTAGAGCGCATCTACTCGTTCCCTTTGATCCGACTCGTCGGCAAGATCTTCCGCTACAACGAGACCGTCGCGCTGCTGCGCACCCCAAGCCGCCTGCTCGGGGGGGGGGGCGGGGGGGGGGGGGGGGGGGGGGCGGGGGGGCGCGGGGGGGGGGGGGCGGGGCGGGGGGGGGCGGCGGGGGGGCGGGCGGGCGCGGGCGCGGGGCGGCGGCGGCGCGCGGCGGGCGCGCCGGGGTGGGGCGGGGGGTGGGGGGGGGGGGGGGGCCGTTAGCTCGACATGCGCGTGGGCGAGTCGACCACTCGTCTCGTCGCTACGGCTGCCACGGTGTAGACGATCACGCTCGTCCATGCAGCACCGAGGATCCCCCACCGCTCGACCATGGGCACGTCGAGCGCAACCATCGAAGCAGCAGCGGCTCCGGACAGCACCGCAGCGGAACGAGCTCGTCCGATCGCGATGAGATGCTGCAGATCGATCTGCATACTCCCGAACGGGACGGCCGCAAGTGCGAGCACCCGCATGGCAGGGATCGACCCCTCGAATCGGCTTCCGAAGGCCACGCGGATCAGCACAGGCGCCATCGCAGCCCAGCACGAGCGCCGCTGCAGCTGTTGCAGCGACGGTGGTGTTCCGAGCGCGTCTCATCGAGTGCTGCGTCAACGATCCATTCGCGAGGCCCTGCAGGGCGACATTCCCGAGGGCGATCGATCCCATCGACAGCAACTCCATCACGGAGACTGCGACTGCGTACTCTCCCAACTCCTCGGACCGAGCGATTGCTCCGATCACCAGCCGGTCGCCCTTGCTCAGCACTGTTTGGGCGAAGAGCATGACGATCACCGCGCGACCAGCGCTCACGATGGACACCTGACGCCCAGTACGTGTCGCGTTCGATCGTGCGAGGCTTCGTCGTCCGACGACCGTCGCGGCAGTGCTCTCCCCCAATCCGGCGATTGCATACACCCATAAGTAGTGACCGACCGTCGGTCGCTCGACCACTCCAACAAACACCACTCCGGCCAGAGTCGCCCCGCACCCACATGCGAGAATCAGTGCCGCCAGTTCACCTCTTCCGACCCCGAAGAGTCCCTCGCGTGCCAACAGCGAGGCTCAACGTACCGACGCAACACGCGACGAAGGCGATCCGGTCAGCCGTCGAGTCCGCTGCGCCGAAGACGGGCAGCAGCACGAGTGCTCCCACCGACGCGACGCCGAGTTGAGCCAACACGAGCCGGGCTGAAAGGGACTGATACACATCCAACGACACGCCGCCAGCTGCATTGCCGATCGACAGAAGACGTCGGCCTGCCGGCCCCGCGCCGAGGCTGCCCAGGATGACGAGCAGGAACGCCAGGCTGTAGCTCGCTGCGAACTCACCGCGTCCGGACGGGCCGAGCTGACGTGCGATCAGAATCGCAGCGACTCCAAGCAGGCCTGCCGAAACGAGCGAGAAAGCCGTCACCGCAACCGTCTTGGCCCGCAGGCTCTCGCCGATCCGCACGGGGCCAGACAGTACGCTAACTACAGTGAGCAGCGAGTTGATCCCGGCGCTACCTGCCGCCGCACTGCTCTCAGCCCTACTGACTCCACTCGTCGTCGTCACAGCCAAACGGGCCGACCTCGTCGACACTCCGAATGCCCGATCCTCGCACGTGAGACACAGTTCCGCGTGGAGGGGGCCTTGCAGTTCTCGTGTCCGCGTGTCATCGTCGCCGTGATCGCCGACGGTGGCAGTCGCGTGGTCTGGGTCGTGGCCGCTGGAGCGTTGGCGCTCGGGATGGTCGGCTTGCTCGATGACCGATTTGGTCTTCCCGCAGCGCCGCGACTGGGCGCCCAAGTGGCGGTTCCGATTGTCGCGACCCTGGTGCTCAGCAAGTCGATCAGCACAGCTCTGCCGATCGCATTGGCGCTCGCCGTGGTGTGCTGTGCGAGCTACGTGAATGCCTTCAACTTCATGGATGGCCTGAATGGAATGGCCGGCACTCAGGCGGCCTTGGCGGCGGCCTTCCTTGCCGCTGCGAGCACACGACCTGGCGGCGCGGCCAGTCGAGTTGGCATCTTGGGCACTGGCGGGTGCGTGCCTCGGCTTCCTGCCGTTCAACATCATCCGACCGAAGATCTTTCTCGGTGATGTCGGTTCGTACGCGATCGGCTTCTGGTTGGCCGCCACGGCGCTGCTGTTATGGGACGCCGGTGGTTCCCCGATCGTGCTACTCGGACCGTTCTTGCTCTACCTGGTCGACACGGCGACCACACTGTTTCGACGAGCTCGACGCGGCGAGTCGCTGACCACCGCCCACCGCGACCACGCCTATCAGCGCCTTCAACAGTCGGGTTGGAGCCACCTCGGGGTGACCACGATCTGCGCTGCGATCACGGCGATCAGCAGCGCTCTCATGTTGGCCGTTTCCGACTCGAGTCGAGCGATCCAAGCGGTGGCGCTATGCGGTGGATTGACCCTGGTCGCTTCGTACATCTGGTTCGCTGGCCACCGGTTCGATACCCGGCGACGGAGCGAGGCGTGAAGACGATCGCCGTGGTCGGAGCGAACGGCCGAGTCGGCTCGGCGATTGCCATTCACCTCACCCAACGGTTCACCGTTTCGCGCATCACTCGAACTCCCGGCGAGTCGCCCAACGCGCTGGCCGAACGTGCTGCTGCCGGGGCGGACGTGGTCGTCAACGCTGCTGGTGTCGCCCACATTCGAACGGCCGATGATCAGGCGGCCGAGCGTCTGCGAATGGGCAATGTCGAGTTGCCGCTGGCGCTCGCTGCGTCAGCACTTGTCCATGGCAGCGATTTGATTCACATTTCTTCGGTCAAGGCGCTGCACCCTGACGAGTCGCCCTACGCCGAGTCGAAGCGAGACGGCGAAGACCGTTTAATCGACGAGTTCGGTTCACAGTTCGAAGCGGCAGGGCTGACGCTCACCATTCTGAGACCACTGGCATTGCTGTTCCCTCCGCTCGACGCCGGCAAGGTGGCGCGACTTCGCTTCCTCCGACATGTGCCACGTTCACTTCTCCCACCTGTTCGCCTTCCAGTGCTCGCGCCATCGACTTTCCTGAATGCGATCGAGTCGGCCGTCACCGAGTCGCGGGCACAAACCACCCGCGGCGCCATCGTCATCCGAGAGTTCGCGGTGACCGAACGCGGACGTTTGCGGGACGTGGCTGATGCGTTCTGACCGATCACCTCGGTCCGACTTCACGGTGGGGCCGCACGATCGCCATCAGGACATGTGCGCCGACTGATTCGGTCGATCCGGTTAGGGTTGTCCTCGTGCGGGCGTTTCGCCACGAACTCTTGGCGGTCCCAGCGGCGGCGACCGTCGCGATCTCGCTGCTGGCCGTTGCAGTATCAGGAATCGATTCCGTGGCAGGCACGTCGCGACCTTCGCTGCCGATGACCAGCGGTCACATGGCAGTGTGACTCCTTTGACTGACGCCAACTGTTCTCATAGGCTCTCGCAACTCTGCTGGGATCCACATAGCATCAATGTCCTCTCACATATGCAGTATGTCATCGACTCCGGCAAGTCAACGTTAACCCCCCTGTCATGGCAAGTCACCCGACCTACCCGCCCCTGTGATCCACGAACCTCTTGACCGGGCTTTCAGTCACCGGCGATCACTGGTCGTATTCAGCGAGGCGAGTGACTTTGATTCCCACGCACCTGACCCGGGTTCTGACCACTGGTCGCATACAGCGAGGCGACTCTACTTTGGCATCAGTGGGTGAAGCGCCCGAGTGATCAGGAATCGCCCCATGCTGGTCAGGTGCCACCGCATGTAGCGCCGGTTCGTCCAGCTCGACCGTCGTGCTCCGTGAACCACGGTGGCACTTGGCTGCAACAAGACACGCCAACCCCGACGCCGAAGTCGCCAACACAGATCAACATCTTCGTAGTAAAGGAAATAGCGCTCGTCGAAACCGCCGATCGATTCGAACTGCTGGGATCTGAACAGCATGCACATGCCCCCGATCCAGTCTGGTTCGATCGGGACGTCACCGATCGTGTAGTCGGGTTGTGCCGGTTGGCGCCTGATCCCGCGAGTCCAGAGCTTCCTGAGCAGGCGACCGGCCGAGGGGAACACTCGCCCACTGTCCTCGATGGCACCAGCAGGGCTCACCACGCGTGGCCCGACGACTCCGATGCCGTCGGTCGCTGACGCTGCGATCAATGTTGCGAACGGATCATCGGTGAGGCGCACGTCAGGGTTGATCACGCAGAAGAACTCACCGCGCGCCACGCCGAACGCAGCGTTGTGGTTGGCGCCAAATCCCTTCGGCTCGGCATTGCGAACGATGCGGATCGCGAATGAGTAGGCAGTGCTGTCGACTTGTTCGTCCCCAGAGATGTTGAGTGTCAGAACCACCTCGAACGGCACCTTCACGACTCGCTGGAGATCGTCGAGCAGCAGTCGCGCCAATCCAGACTGTCCGTGGCTGACCACCGACACCGAAAGCAGCCCCGGCTCCAGGGTGGTCATCGACGACCGCATCGTTTTCGACCCCACCGCCATCAGCCCTCCGGCAGGCTGGACACCGGGCCAGGCGGGGCGCTGTCCGAAGAGAGCGGACGGTCGGATGGATCGAGCAGGTCATCGGGAGTCGTCGAACATGCCCGTTCGTCGAACACGCACAACACGTCGAGCTGCTCGGTGACTCGGGCTCGATCCTGCTCAGCCAGGGCGACGTCGAGCGCGATCAGATTGGCCGTGAACCCTGCTGGTTCGAGTTCGAGCGAACGCTCGACGGACGTTCGAGCACCGGCGACATCGCCCGTCTCGAGCTGCTCACTCGCCAGCTGATTCCACCAATAGGGACGATCCGGTTCGCGCTCCACAGCGGCAGCACGCCAGCGCAGCGAATCTGTATTTGCGTGGTCGTCATTTGCGAGTCGCGCCACCTCCGCGACCACATCGGCGACCACCGGGTCGTCGCCGAACCAACTCGCCGCAGAACGCGTTGCGTTGAAGTCAAGGGCGTCGGCGGCTCGACGCAATCGCACATCGGCCGTCACCAACACGATCGCGAACAGTATCGAAGCGCACGCAACGCCAATGGTGAGTCGCCGAGCCACGACGCCTGCGCTCGGAAACGTGACCGGGGCTGTTGCGGCTCCGAGCATGAGACACGTCACCGGCAGCGTGTTGAGCGACACGGGTTGCAGCATCCACGTCAACGAGATCGCCAGCGCTCCCCACGCCAACGGCCCGCTCACCTGCCGAATCGCGAAAGCCAGGCAGGTGCACAAAGCAACCAGCCCGACCAAGCCGGTGGCGACCAGCACCCCGATGACCACGTTGTGGCTGTCGAACCACGGTTGTGTCGTCTCGGACGACGCATGCGCCGCAACGAAGTCGAGCGAGAAGCGGCCCTGGACGGCAGGACGAAATGCTCCAAAACCAAAGCCGAGCAGCGGCCGATCGCCGAATGCCGACAGTCCATATCGCCACACATCGAGTCGCCCCCCACCGCTACTCGCCACACGATCGACGCTGTTGGTTCCGCCAGCGAGCACCGCGTCGAACACGACACCGAACAACATTCCGACCACGATGCTGATCAACCCCGTCCTGAGTGCGGGCGTTCGCGTTCGGGCCCACCCCAGGAAAGCCACGACAAGGAGTGCAGCCCAGGCGACTCGGGAGCCAGAGAGCACACACGCACTTGCGCAAAAGCCCGACGCGAGGTACCAGGCGCGCGTCGAGAGCACATTCATCGATGCGACCACGGCACCGCCTGCGCACACCGCCCCCAGATACACCGGGTTGACGAGAAACGCCGCTGGTCGACCACCCTGAAGCGCAAACTCACCCGAAGCAGGGTGGAAAGCCACCTGCAGATGAGCAATCACCGCATTGACGGTCGCTCCGACGACGAGAACTGGCATGACCAAGTGGCGTGCACGTGGCGACGCAGTCCGGGCGAGCGCCCACAGCCCGATGCATGCGCTGATGGAGAGGGCGCTGAGATCACGACCGGCAAAGCCGATGGTCAATGAGCGCGGTGCAGCAGAGACAGCCGAAGAGAACCACACGATCACCAGCCACAACAAGGCGGCCCGTGACACCATGTCGGAGAGCGCCGACCAGCACAACGTGAGCAGGCCGGGCACCCCAACCGCAATCAGGATCGCAAATCGCGGCGTCCAAGTCGGGAAGAGGCCGACCGGAAACAGGACACACAACAGACAAACAAGACATCCAAGGACGGCGACATCAGGCCCGGTCATGCCGAGGCGGGCGAGCGTGGGCAGCCGCCCGTTGAAGGCGCCGTTCGAGTCCATGCGTTGCAACAGTAGGCATGTCGTTCGGGCCGGACGTCGTTCCATCTCACTCTCGCTTGTCAAGGGCCAGCAGGATCTGCCCGAGGACGGTCAGTGGTTCTGCCCGCTGGTGGCCATCGGAATTGCCCGCTGATGGCCAGTGGTAATGGCCAGTGATCAGTTGGTCAGTGGTCCCGCCTCCTTTGCCTCGGGTTGCTTGGGTGAGGCGGATCGAGTCGCCGGTGGTGATGACGACGTGGGCGTGGTGGAGCAGCCGGTCGACGGTGGCGTTGGCGATCGTCTTCGGCATGAGCTCGTCGAAGCCGGCAGGGTGCAGGTTCGACGAGAGCGCGATGGAGCGTTTCTCGTAGGCGGCGTCGACGACGCGGTAGAGGGCTTCGGCGGTTTCGGTGGTCACGGGGAGCAGATCCGATGTCATCGATGCAGATCAGGTCGGCGCGCATGATTTCTTCTTGATGGCTCGGTTGGTGCTGTCGTCGATGCGGTGCCGGTTGATCAGCGCGCCGAGGGCCTCGAGGGAGAACCAGTGGACGTGGCATCCGTGTCCGATTGCCGCATGCCCGAGAGCTTCGAGCATGTGGGTTTCGCCGGTGCCGGACGGCCCGCAGACGACAAGGTTCTCGTGTCGGTCGATCCATTCCAACGACGTCAACGAACGCTGGGTCGGCGCCGGGATCGATGACACCGATTCGTCCCAGGTGTCGAAGGTTTTGCCGGTCGGGAACCCGGCCGCGGTGCGACGATGTCGATCGACGACGCCGCTGGCCAGCGAGTTCCTCGGCGAGCAACGCGCGGACCGCCTCGGCCGGATCCCATCTCGCGGTTCTCCACGGTCGCCAACAAGTCGGGTGCGTGTCGGCGCATGTGTGGCAGGTGGAGTTGACGCAACAGATCGACGACCTCATCGATCGGCGCGGTGGTCATGGCAGTGGTAGTCATGATGCGACCTCACCGAAGGATTCCCACGCCCTCGTGGAGGGCTGCATCGAGTGGACATCGTCGGCGCGTCGTTGTTGCCCGACGGGATGCGCAGCGAGGATCGAGGCGAGGTCACCGTCGCCGAATCGTTCGAAGCTGGCGGCGTGACCGAGCGCCCAGTCGACCCTGCTGACACCGTGCAGCAGCGCGAGTTGGACCGCTTCGGCCATCTTCACCTTGACCCTCGACGCGCCCGCCGCGGCGGCCTCGACGAGCCACATCCGTGCGCCGTCACCGAGCGCCAAGAACTCGACCTCGGCAGCGTTGCCCGGTCGTGGTTCGCGGGCCAACGCGCCGGCTGGTTGTGGCTGGTAGTGGGCGTCCACCCATGAGCGGGTCGCCTGGCGTGGACCGGAGTGGCGGGAAACCTCAACCGCTCCTAGCGCGGCCATGTGGGTCACGACGATCTCGTCGCCATCGACGCGAACCCACACCACCTGATCGATCAGCGTGTGTGGAACCGAGTAGGTGACACCACCGAAGGAGAACGTCGCCGTGCGCGACACGCTGCGCGTCTCACCGAACGCCGCGGTGAATACCACGTCGGGCAGCCGATGCAACCGGTGCTGTTCCTCGGCGAGCATCTCGACCGGTGCCCGCCGGGTGATCCGATGCTCACGTTCGTTGACCTTGACCATGAACGCGTCGCACGCATCGACGAGCTCCGCCCACGACCCGTAGGTGTCGCGCAGGTTGGTGTCGGTCGGAACCAGATCCGCTTTCGCGATTGGACTGTGCGCTCGACACCACCCTTCGATTCCGGGTCGGCCGGCACACACGTCGTAACGGTGACCCCGTAGTGGCGACGACCTGAACGATCAACGGATGCCGGACCGCGATCCCCGCGACATGTCCCGTGGAGACGGTCTTCTCGTTGTCCGTCAACCAATACGTCGGCACACCACCGAACGACGCGCATCGACCGATCGAGACATGCGATCACTGGTTGTAGCGTCTTGTCCCACACGGAACACAACGCGGAACCTCGACCAGGCGAGCCATGCGCAGAACAGGTAGGTCTGCCGGCCGCCGATCTTGGGACCGTGACCCCAGTCCCACTGCGCCCACATCCCGGGCTCGACAACCCACGGCCGATACAGCCGCCGGCGGCCGGCCTTCCAGTTCAACTTCACGCCGGCGAGCGCTCGGCGGACCGTGCGATCCGAGCCCTCGAAGCCGAGCCCGACAAGCTTGTCGAACACGACATCACCACGGACCGTGCCGTTGGATCGCTCGACCCATTCCTCGATCTTGGGCATGAACCCGTCGATCAACTTGACCCGCTCGATCGGCGTCTGACCGTCGGGCAACAAGCCCTTGTCGCGCATCGTGACCCAATGCTCGACCGTGTGATGAGAGCAACCAGCGAGTTCGCCGGCGGCCCGATAACTGTTCGTCAACGCGAACGCTTCCAAGATTTCCATGATCTCCTCGTAAGACTTCAACTTGTCCCTTCCGGTCGGCTGGCATGTCTGGCGACAACCAGTCGAACCGGGAGGGACACCACCGGCGCGGATGCGCGCCGAGCAACGACTTCAACGAGGGCAGAACCACTGACCGCCAGTGGGCAGAACTATTGGCCACCAACGGGCAGATTCGTGACCGCCTACGGGCAGGATCTCATGGCCGCCGACACTCGCTCAGGTTTGGTGCGCTTCACGCCCAACATGCGAACGTGGCCCAGCACACTGAAGCCGCGACTATCGGGATTCTCCAGACGGCACTAGGTTTCGCTGGTGCTTGACGTGACGCCGGTGGACTTGGTCGGTGCCCCAGGCTCGTCCCAGCGATTGCTGAAGTATCGATTTCCGATTCTCGCCGTCTTCGCAATCGAAGCGGCCATCCTCTCCGGAGGTCGCGGTGATTGGAACTTCTTCGTCGGCGTCGGTCGAGAACTATTCAGTCGCGGTGGCCTGAGCGTGTACCTACATCACGCCGATGCTCAGACCGGGCCAATATCACTTGCTCTCGCTGGCATCTACGGTGCCATCACCACGAGGAGGGTTCCCAGCGGCAGTGATCACAATCGGTGTACTCGGTCTCGGCTGTGTGTATCATGATCGATCGCACGGCAAGGGCGACCGGCAGGCAATCGTCGGCGGTGGTCATCGGTCTTGGTGCCACGATGGTTGTGGCATGGTGGGGACAACTGGGTCGATTCGGTCACCTCGACGACGCAACCGCTTTGTTCGCCCTCGTTGGGACGCTGGGCAGCACACTTACCGGCCGTTCACGTCGCTCAGCGGCGTTGCTCGCGTTGAGCATCATAACAAAACCGTGGGCGGTCATCTTCCTTCCGCTCCTGCTCGCTCGCAGTCCCGGGGGAGGCATCAACGGACTTACCAATCGCCAACGATGGTCAACGGTAGCCACCAACACTGCGATGCTCACCATGATCGTCGGAACGTTTGCCGCGCCGTTTCTATTGGCGAACCCCGGTTCGATCTCGAGCATCGAGCCGACGATCGACGTGGGGCGCGATTCCGTACTAGAACTGCTCAGTATTACGCCGGGGAACACACCGGATCTCTACCGCCTGGTCCAACTGGGAATCTGTGTCGTTGGCGCGACCTATTGCGTTGCGACACTGCGACTTCCGAGCGTGCTTCTCACAGGGATCGCACTTCGCATATTGCTTGACCCGGGAACCTGGGGCTACTACACCGCGGGCCTCGTGGCGGCAGCCTTGCTGTTCGATGTGTTGGGCACCACTCATGTGATCCCTTGGACAACGATGCTCGCTGCAGTCTGTGTTGACCCACCAGCGCATCTCATCGGAACGCCCACGACCGGTCGGTCATACGACTGCTGGGCTGCGTCGCCTTGATCGTCGTGGCGATGACATCTAAGCCAGCGCTCACTCCTCCCGAGCGGCGCAAACTCCCGAAGTCTCAGCCAGAGCGTCCAACGCCGCATACTCCTGATTCAGAGATTGCTCCTACGATTGGAACAGACCCGACCTCGGCACTCCGGTCTGCATTGCGCCTTAGCCAGAACTAGTGCTTCAGATCCCCAGAGTGACGGGTCACAGTCGCTCGTACCAATCTGGCAAAGTATATTCATCTCCTGGTGATCCTCTTGAATATCGCCACGCTCGTTAGCTAGGAACAGCAGCCGGCGATGAGGAAGCGGATGCCAAGGTTGGAAAGATACTGCTCGCAACTCCTCGCGCCTGGATGCCGCCGCATCGCCTAAGAGGTATGACCACTGAGCGAGTAGTTCGAATAGAATTGACAGTTGGATACTCGTCGACCAGTCGTTGCGAGAGTCGTCGAGACCTCTCCAAGAGCATCGTCGTCTGGCCAGGATGGGCGACAATAGCGTTGGCGTAGCCAATGGAAAGTTGCTCATCTACATAGGAATCGTGATATCCGTATGTGGATGCGAATCGCACAAGTCGAATCGGCTGGTTCGCAGCCCAACATCGACGGTGAACATGCTCGCGAGCAGATAGCCGGCGATCAGCAAACCAGCGATAAGCGGTATCACCGCACCAACGACCGGGGGCTGAGAACTGGATGAGTTGGGCTCTGCTGCTTCGCTGCGCCGAATCCGCACTCACAGCGGGCACCGCCGCACCGAGCATCAGAAAGAACATCGGCATCGAGTGGACCGTGATCGGCTCGAGGGCGTAGTTGGCGAAGATCGCCGCCGACCCAGCCAGCCAAACCAACGAACGTTCCCCTCTCAGGCTGGAATACGAAGGCTGCAGCCGCAACGAATCCGATCGCACCTAGTCCTACGAGAAGGTTCACGAGATGCATTGTGGAAATCAGTCCATCGATCCAGCGTGTCGGCCACGGAGAGCTGGTCGCACCCGTACGCCAGGTCAAAGTTCGTTCGCTCGCAATCTCGAGGTTGCCCAGGCCCCAACCGAGCAGCGGGACGCGCCTAAAAGGCGCGCACACCCGCCTCCCAAACGGCTAGACGCAGCCCAATGCCATCCCCCGTCGCCACTCGGTCGGCGACCCGGGTCGAGCTATGGATCGCCCCGACCACGGTCCCCGAGGCTAGGAGCCCTGCCATCGTGATCGCAAGATTGACTATAGCCACCCGCCACTTCGACCGCTTGGCAAGGGCCGCGACCGCGACCAGCAACGCCGAGGCGATCGCCGCCCTGCCGACGGTGAGCCCAACCCCGACCGCAAGTCCAGCAATAACCAGACGAGATCCGCGATCAGCCGGTCGTCTAAAGAGCCAGCAGCCCAGTACTCCAGCGAGAAAGGTTCCGAGGTAGACAGGGTTTTGCATCGCGCCGGAGCCACGTCCCGGGAACGGGATACATCGCAACTGGATCGAGATCGAAGACGTCACCTGTATGAGCGCTAGCAGGACATTCCAGATCGCTCCGATTGTCAAGCACGGCAGCAACCAAGTTCGGGCCGAGGAGGCTTCAAGATGCCGACCGCACGGCCCACCATGCCAGACCAGCAGCTCAGACCCAACACGCCGAACCACGTCTCGACGTTGCCGAGCAGGGGAACTGAAAGGCGCCAGAGATGCAATGGCGGACACCAACGCGACCAGGCGATCCGGCCGCTGCTGCTTGCAACGCGGACGATCGCCACGGCACGCGTCTCGCGGAATCAGATCGAGACCTGCAGGCAGACGCACGAGCACCAACGCGACCCTGGGCGTCAGAAGCATGAAGAAAGACAGGCGTCCGGGCGACGGGTGCTAATGCCGCCACGAGCAGCACCGCTCGTTCACGAGGACTGTCAGTTGGTCAGTGAATGCATCTCGCTGGAACGGTTCAACATCGTCATAGCCTGCTACGAAAACGACGGCGGCCTGGTCTTTCGACCAGGCCGCTCGTCATTCGAATTTTGGCTAGCTGATCAGTAGGTGGTGAGGCAACCCTGCGTGCCACCCGTTGTCGAGGTGACAATCGCGCCAGCCGTCGCCACGGCGTACAGGGTCGGGGTCGACCGCGTGAAGCTGGCGATCTGAGCGGTCGTGTTCGGGTAGCTGCCGTTCTGAGCGCGGTACGCCTCGACGGCGACCTCGATCGTCTTGAGCTCGGCCTTGCACGAGGAGGTCTTGCCCTGGTCGGTGATGCCACCGACGGCGAACACGACGACCGCGGCGAGGATGCCGAGGATGACGATCACGATCAGGAGTTCGATGAGGGTGAAGCCCTCGTCATTCCGCTTGTTCATTTTTGTTTCCTTCCGCCCTAGGGGCTATCTCAGGTTGTGGTTTTGGTACCGCACCGTGAGACAGCTCTCCCGGTAGCGCACAGTGGTCATCGGCGGTGCAGTGACTGAACTTTAGCGACTCGACAAGAAAATCACCAGAGAAAATTCAAGATTAAGCAAAGAGCCTTACATGCCGATGCATAGCGATACGGCCGCGAACGGTGTTCCGGCCGCCGCCCACGGTCACTGGAGACAACATGGCACGCCGCACGAAAACCAACGCCGAGCAGGGGCAACGCGGAATTCTCGGCGATGAGGCAGCGGCTCAACTGACCACCGAGGTGGCTGATCTTCGTGATCTTGTGAATACTTTGTCCGAACGAGTTCACGCTCAGTTCACAACGATCTCTGCCCACTCCGAGATCGCTCGCGAGCACACCGAGATGGTGCGGAACGAGGCACGAGCCGAGATGGAGCGCAGCCGCGACATGCTGATCGGGCTGTGCGAACAGACCCGCCGAGAGGTTGGTGCGGCGCCGGCGTTGCACGTGCCCGGGGCGGCGGGTGGGGTGTCGCAGACGCTCGTCAACGAGCGGCTGACCGAGATCGAACGTTGTGTGGCGAACCTGACGAGCGTGGTCGAGCGCTGCTTCGACCGCCAACGCGAGCTGGCCGACACGATGACGGCACTGCTCGACACCGTGATCGCCGAGCGGCGCGGGGAGCCGGTGGCTGGGTTGTCGCTGGCGTAGCTGGCCTGTCACGTTGTATCAGACACAACCTGAACCGTTCCGCGACGGGTTCGACTCAGCCGACGGGGTTCACGTTGTATCTGACACAACCTGACCGTTTAGCGGACGAGTTCAATTCGGATGCCGCCGTCGTCCCATTCGGGGTCCATCGGGAGCCGGTTGATCGCCCGCCCCGTGGCACGGCGGGCGGTCCACAGCATCGCTGCTGCTTCGTACATGTGGACGAAGCCAGCACCGACCGGCGGCACGCGGCTGATCACTTCCTCCACACCGGGGAGCTTGTCGCGGATCAGTTCGAGCCGCTCGACGCGACCATCCTCGTGATACGGCGACGACATCATCGGTACGTCACCGTTCATGTGCGTGAACGACAGGTGAGGCGTTGCCGCTGTAGATCGACCGGGAGTGGAACGGTTGGATCTCGAGTGCTGCCTCACGCATCGCCTTGAAATGACGAAAGTCGTTCTTGGTCAGCCATGGCTCGAGTTCCAGCGCCTCGGCGCGTGTCTTGGCGAACAGCGCTGCCCGAGACGGCACCGGGTGCACGTTCACGCGGCGCGGCCAACCCACGATTTCGCGGGCTTCGGTGTCGCACTGGCGATATGGCGCGATCGGCCGCTCGGGGTACCCGAACGGGATGTTGACGGCGGCGAAGTCGAACTTGGGCCGGTAGTCGAGCACCTCGGAGAGCTTCTTCAACACGAACGCTTCCTCGGCGACGGTGGTCACCCCGGCCAGCCGGGCCGGGAGCACCAGCCAGCCACCGGGGCATGGCGTGACACCACCGATCGACTTGAACGGGTTGTCCTTGGGGCCGGCCATCGCGTCGGCGCCTCGCTCAGCTCACGCTGGCCGGCTGGGCGGCTGCCGCCGGATCGTCGCCGGTGCGCACACCGGAACCCGACGACGCTCCCTGACCCGCCGCCTGCGTGGCCTGGGCCTGGGCCTGCGCACGCAGCGTGGAAACCTGGGCCTGGATCTCGGCCGGATAGGCCGACACCGACTGCGCCATGTCCATTGCGATCAGTCCGGAGGTGACCAGCCGGGCGAGGTCCATCTCGATCGTCTGCATGCCCTCCGGCCCACCGGTGGCGACCACGTTGCGCAGCTGGCGGCTCTTGCCTTCACGGATCAGGTTGCGGCACGCCTCGGTACCCATCAACACCTCGTAGGCAGCGACGCGGCCGCCGCTGATGGCGGGCAGCAGACGCTGTGAGACCACGCCCTGCAACGAGCCGGCCAGCATGGTCTGGATCTGGTCGCGCTTGTCGCTGGGGAACACGTCGACCATGCGGTCGAGCGCCTGGCTGGCGTCGTTGGTGTGCAGCGTGGCGAACACGAGGTGGCCGGTCTCGGCCAGGCTGAGGGCGATCTGGATCGACTCGAGGTCGCGCATTTCGCCGAGCAGAATGACGTCGGGGTCTTCGCGCAGTGCCGAACGCAGCCCCTGCTCGAAGCTGACCGCGTCGGTGCCGACCTCGCGCTGGTTGACCATCGCCATCTTGTGGTTGTGGAGGTACTCGACCGGGTCCTCGATGGTGAGGATGTGGACCGGCTTGGTGTCGTTGATCCGGTCGATCATGGCGGCCAGTGTGGTCGACTTGCCGGAACCGGTCGGCCCCACCACCAGCACCAGACCATACGGCTTGTTGAGCAGCACGCTGCACGAGCGCGGGGCACCGAGCTCCTCCAGCGACCGCACCCGGAACGGGATCACGCGCAGGGCGAGGGCCAGCGAGTTGCGCTGGTTGTAGGCGTTGGCACGGAACCGGCCGAGGCCGGACAGCCCGAACGAGAAGTCGACCTGGAAGTTCTTGTGGAGCTCTTCGCGCTGCACGTCGTTGAGCAACGACATGACCATCCGCTCGGTGTCGGTGCTGTCGAGCACCTTCACGTTCTCGAAGCTCACCAGCGTGCCGTCGCGGCGCGCTGTGGGGGGGCGGCCGACCGTGATGTGCAGGTCGGAGGCACCGGAATTCACGGTTGCCTGGAGCAGGGTCACGAGGACCGGATCTGGGTTGAACATCAGAGTTCCCTTCCGCCGATGTGTATGGGGCGTAGCGTGCGTGCCCGATGGAGACGACACTGGTGGTGATCGCATGCGCCGTGATGGGCCTGCTGATCGGATCGTTCTTGACCGTGGTGGTCGACCGCGTGCCGCGCGGCGGCTCGATCGTGGCGCCGCCGAGCGCCTGCGGCGCATGCGGGAACCGGCTGACGGCCCCCGACCTGGTGCCGGTCCTGAGCTGGCTCGCCCTGCGAGGCAAGTGCCGGCACTGCGGGAACAAGATCGGTATCGAGCCGATCGTGATCGAGCTCGCCAACGCCGGCCTGTTCGTGGCGATGGGGCTGCACTTCGGCGCCGACTGGGTGTTGCCGGCGTTCTGCGTGCTGAGCGCCGCCCTGGTGGCGCTGGTGTGGATCGACCTGCACGAGTTCCGGCTGCCGCGCGAGATCACGTACACGGCGTTCGTGATCAGCTTCGTGATCATCGTCGCCGCTGCGTTGCTGAACGACGAACCCGAACGGATCTGGCACGCAGTACTCGGGGCGGGGATCGCGCTGGCGATCATGGGGCTGATCTACGTGGCCAGCCGGGGCGGGATGGGCGACGGCGACGTGCGCCTGGCGCCGCTGTTGGGCCTGCACCTCGGCTACCTCAACCCGGGGGTCGTGCCGATCGGCCTGTTCTTCGGCTTCCTGATCGGCGCCGTGGTGGGTGTGGCGATGATGGCCACCAGCAGGGCCGGGCGCAAGACGGCACTGCCGTTCGGCCCATTCCTGGCCGCCGGCACGATGCTGGCCGTGTTCATCGGCCAAGACGTGGTGGATCTGATCTGGCATCGATGAACCGGTCCTACGCATTCGAGTCCTGGACGCCACCGAGCACGCCGTACATGGCTTGCACGAGCGAGACCGCCACGAACCCCACGATCACGCCGACGAAGATGATCATGACCGGTTCGAACATGGTGGTGAAGTTCTTGATCTTGTACTCGAGTTCTCGGTTGAAGTACTCGGCCGCCACCTCGAGCTGCTGGTCCAGCGTTCCGGTCTCCTCACCGACCTTGAACATCTGACGTGCCGCGCCGGGGAACAACTCGGTCTCGATCAGCGGCTGGGTGAATCCTGCCCCTTCCAGCATCTGCTGGCGGGCGATGTCGAGCTGCTCGCGATACACGATGTTCGATACCGCTGCCGTGGTGGTCTCCATCGCCGACGGGATCGCCACGCCGGCCTGCAACATGGTGTGCAACACCGAGCAGAAGCGCTCCAGGATGGCGTACTCGACGATCCCCTTGATGATCGGGATCTTGAGCGTGATCCGTTGCCACAACTCCCTTCCGGTCGGGTGGGCGAGGAAGAAGACCACCGTGGCCACGAACAGCAGGAAGGCGATCGCCGTGATGTACCAGAGATCGGTGAAGAAGCGCGAGACGAACAGCATCGTGCGCGTCGACAGCGGAAGGTCGGCTCCCAACTCCTCGAACAGCGGCTTGAACTGCGGCAGCACGTAACCGGCCAGGATCATGACCGTCACGATCGCCAACGACATGACCACCAAGGGATACGACAGGGCGCTGACGACCTTCTGTCGCGTCTCGATCTCGCGAGAGATGTAGCCGGCCAGCGAATCGAGCGAGGAGTCGAGGCGGCCGGTCAGCTCGGCGGCCTGGAGGATGCCGATGTAGTAGTTCGGGAACACGTTGGGGTACTGCGCCGCCGACGCCGAGAGCAGGCCACCGTTGCGCAGATCGTCGACCATCCCGGTGATCGCCCGCCGCAGCGCCACGTCGGTGCTCTCGTCGGCGATCACGGTGAGGGCGTCGGTGATCGGGATACCGGCCTTGACGAACACCGACAACTGCCGGGTGAAGTTCATCAAGTTCTTCTTCTTGACCTTCTCCTTGGTGAGCTCGAAGCTCATCATGCCCTTGGCTTCTTCGATGCGAATGGGGAACAGGTTCTGTTCCACAAGCATCGCCCGGCAGGTGCCGATCGTGTCGGCCTTGGTGGTGCCCTCGATCTCGGCGCCGCTGGCGTCGATGGCGGAGTAAGCGAAACGTGCCATTGCAGTATCCGTTCAGGAGATCACGAGGTGAACAAGGTCTTGACGACCTCGGGGATGGTGGTGACGTCGTCCTCCACGAGCTGCATCGCCTCGCGCAGCATCGTGCGCATGCCCTGGGCAACCGCCAGGCGACGCAGTTCTTCGGTGGTGGCCCAACCCACGATCAGGCGGCGCAGCTCGGGCGTGATCTTGAGCAGCTCGTACACGCCGATCCGGCCGTGATACCCGGTGTTGGCGCAGTACGAGCAGCCGCGACCGCGGAAGAAGTGGACCTTGTCGGAGCCGCCCGAGTGCTGGCGGAACACAGCCAGCTCGTCGGCGGTCGGGTTGTACTCCTCCTTGCAGTTGTCGCACAGGCGGCGCACGAGGCGCTGCGACACCACGGCCACCACGGCCGAGGCCACGAGGAAGGCCTCGATGCCCATGTCGAGCAAGCGGTGCACGGCCGACACCGAGTCGTTGCCGTGCAGTGAGGAGAGCACGAAGTGGCCGGTCAGCGCCGACTGCACGGCGATCCGGGCGGTGTCGGCGTCGCGGACCTCACCGACCAGGATCACGTCGGGGTCCTGGCGCAGCAGAGCCTTGAGGCCGGTGGCGAAGGTGAGCCCGGCGCGGGCGTTGGTCTGGACCTGGTTGATGCCGGGGAACACGTACTCGACCGGATCCTCGATCGTGGTCACGTTCTTGCCGGTCTCGTTGATCTCGAGCAGCGTGGCGTACAAGGTGGTGGTCTTGCCGGCACCCGTGGGGCCGGCGCAGATGACCATGCCGTACGGGGCGTGCACGATCTTGGAGAACGTGTTGTACGTCTCGCGAGGCATGCCCAGCTCGTGCAGGCCCACCATCGACTTGCTCTTGTCGAGCAGACGCATGACGACCTTCTCGCCGAACACCGTGGCCACCGACGACACGCGCACGTCGAGCGGGCGACCGTCGACCGTGGTCGAGAACTGGCCGTCCTGCGGCGCACGCTTCTCGACGATGTTCATCGACGACATGATCTTCAGACGCGACACGAGCGGGTTGTGGGCGCTCATCGGCAGCCGCACGGCCTCGACCAGCTGACCGTCGATGCGGTAGCGGACCCGGACTTCCCTGTCGAGTGGCTCGATGTGGATGTCAGAGGCACGGTCGCGCAGCGCCTGACCCACGATCCGCGCCACCAGCTGGATCACCGGCGCCTGGTCGTCGAGGCTGACCTCCTTGATCGCGTCCTCACCGGCCTGGATCGCGGCGTCGCTCTCCTGGAAGGTGGCGACGATCCGGCTGATGTCGCTGTCGGAGCGCCACATCTGCTCGGTGTACGAGGTGATCGTCTTGGGGTCGGTGGCGAACCACTCGAACTTCTTGCCGACCGCCGCCTCGGCCTCGGCCCGCGACTTGGGCGAGCAATCGGCGCCCCACACGGTGAGCCGACCGCCTTCGTTGGAGATCGGCACGAACTTGTACTTGCGCGCCGTCTTCTCGTCGAGCTCGGCCGACAGTTCCTTGTTGGGCTCGCCGACGTGGGTGTCGGCAGCGGGCAGACCGACCGCCTTGCCCAGCGCCCGTGCGTACTCGACGCGGCCGACGCCGTACTTGGTGAGCAGGATCAGGCCGTACTCCCACAGGTCGCCCTTGCCGTCGGCCAGCGACGGCGCCAGCTTGTCGGCGGCGATCTGGCCGGCCTCGACCAGCGCCTGGCCGAGTGCGACGCATTCCTCCACGCTCTCGCCGACCTTGTCGGCCAGTGCAACGCCACCACTGGGCGCGGCGAAGCTCTCCTCCGAACGCTTACTGTCGTTTCCCTTGCGAAGTGCCATGGCGGTGTCAGCTCCCGATTACGTGGTCTCGTCGGCAAACTCGCCGGGCATCGAGACCGCTCCGTCAGAGCGTGCATCGGCACCCGCGGCCGAGTTCTTCAACATGTTGTTATCACTGGCGTTGCCAGCGATGTCGGACTTCCGGACGAACTGCGCCGGGTCGAGCTCGATCAGCGTGCGCTCGATCTCTTCCAAGCGGTCGAGCTGGACGGCGGTCGACACGTCCATCGTGGCGTCCTGGACCTGGGTCTCGACGTCGATCATGCGCACCGAGAGTGAGTCGGTGCGCTCGCTGACGGACTTCTCCATGCGTTCCATCTCGATCCGAACGAGCATCGCCTCACCGACCGCGGTCGACATCTTGTCGCGCAGTTCGTCGAGCGCGCTCTGGTCGACGCCCTTGAGCGACTCGGCCATCTCTTCCATTCGGCGATCGCTGGCGACGAACTTGGTGTCCATCGCTGCGATCCGGTCGTTGAGGATCAGCATCGTCTCGTCGAGGCCACTGCTGACGCGCCCGACGTGGGCGTCGATGTCGGCGATCTTCTGCCCGGCATCTTCCTTCATCCGGCTCTCGGCCGCCAGCAGGCGATTGTTGAAACGATCCTCGGCGTCGTTGATCTTCTGCGAGGTGGACTGGCCGACCTCGTTCTGGAAACGACGGATCGCCGAGTCGTTGTCCTCGACCATCTTCTGAATCGTGCTGAGGCGAGCGGCGATGTCGCCCTTCATGGCCTCGCTCAGCTCGTCCTGACGCTGCTCCATCTGCTGCGTCATGTCGTTGAAGTAGGTGACCATCCGGGCCGCTTGTTCGTCGAACCGGCGCAGGTTGGCGTCGAGCGCCTCGACCCGATGGGCGATCGCCTCGTTGTCGGCCTTGACCTCTTGCATCAGCGGGCGGGCGGCGGCGGCAACCAGGCCGTCGATCCCCGAAGCGACGTCGTCGATGCGGCGCGTCTGGCGCGCCTCGGACTCGGTCAGGCGCTGGTCGATCGACTGGCGAGTGCGTTCTGCGTGCGCGTCGTTGCGGGCCTGTGCCTGCTCGAGTGCTGCGGAGATCGTCTTGGACTGCTCGGCCAGCTCCTTGCGCAGGGCGGCCCGCTCGCGCTGGCCCTCCTCGCGAACCCGATCGACCTCGGCCACGACCGCGGCGGCATGCCGCTCGAGCTCGGCCTGCACAGCAGCGACCAAGCTCGAACGAAAGTCGTCGATCTCCGAAGTCATGATTCCAACACGATCCTCCCGCTGGACCGCCACGGGGGTCGTGGCGGCGAACCCCTCACTCTGGGTCACGTGGCACCTATCGGCCGATGCTTCGGGAAGCTTGAGGAAGCCCAGACGAAGTGCAACGGTGCAGGACCGATGACTCCGACAGAGCCACCCGCCGATTGGTGGTCACGCGATATGTGCTCGCACCCGATGACGCTGAGTGTTCGCTTTTGCTCAAGATACTCGACCGAGCACCCGATAGCAGTGCGTTCAACTGCTTCCGCCGAGCCGCCAGGCCGTCGGAAGAGCCACGGATCGGAAGGAACCGCACTCCATGCGCCGCCTCTCATTGTCGAAGAAGCTGTTTGCCGCCGCATTGCCACTGGTGTTGGCCGTCGCCGCGCTGCTCGCGCTCACCGTGCGGGCCGACCTCAACGAGGTCCACCAAGCCGAGCGCAGCGCCGAGCTGGGCAGGGCATGGACCCCGCTCGTGGCTGCGATCCAGTCAGTCGAAGGCGAGCTCGCCACCGTCCCCGGCAGCGCCGCCTCGATGGCCGCCCCGTCGGCCGGCGCCGACACGGGCGACGCCGCCCAGGCCGACCGGTTGGCAGCGATCGCCACCAGCCGCCGCGCCACCGACCAGTCGATCGCCGCCCTCACCGACCCGATCGACCGGCTCGACTCGTCGGAAGCGGCACGCAAGCACATCACCGCCGCCCGCTCGATGCTGTCGGCGGCACGCCGCACGCTCGACATGGCCACGCTGCAACCCGGCGTGGTCAGCGAGATCGACCCGATCGCCTCTTACAGCACCGCCCTGCGTGAACTCGTGTCGATCGGCCAGCTGCTGCCGGCCGAATCGAACGACGCCGTGCTCGGCCGGGAACTGCTCGGCGTGGTCAAGCTCGCAGAGGCTCGCGTCGCTGCCGACGCGATGCTCGCCAACATGTCGGTCTGGTTGGGCGACACCACGAACCCCGGCCCGCTGGCGACCGCCAAGGTGCACTTCGCCGACGTCGAGTCGTTGATGGCCGAGTTCGGCGCCATCGCCCCCGACGAATGGGCCACCCAGTACCGCCAGCTCGGGTTCACCACGCAGCTCTCGAAGTACCGCCTCACGCTCGACAGCTCGGTGCGGTTCGCCGAATCCGGCGCCAAGGCCTCGTTCGACCTCGCCGGCTTCGCGGCCGTGTCGGACCAGAGCCTCCAGCTCCAGAGCGACATCACTGAGTCGATCATCGCCCGTGCCGATGCCAGCGTGGCGAGCACCCGCCAGGCCGCCCTCGTGCGCTCCGGGATCATCCTCGGCGCCGTCGCCGCAGCCGCCATCATCGCCTGGTTGCTCACCCGCTCGGTCACCCGCCGGGTGCGCACCGTGTCACGCCGCGCCAACCAGGTCGCCACCGAACAGCTGCCTGCGCTGGTCGAGGCGCTGCGAGACCCGCGCACCGGCTCGGTGCCCGAGTTCGAGCCGATCAAGGCCCGCGGCGGCGACGAACTGACCGAACTCGCCGAAGCGTTCAACTCGATGCAGTCCACCCTTGTCGACGTCGCCAACGAGCAGGTCGAAGTGCTGCGCCGCGGCGTGTCGGACATCTTCGTCACGATGGCGCGCCGCAACCGGTCGCTGATCGACCGTCAGCTCGCCATGCTCGACGAGTTCGAGGCCGAGGTCGACGACGCGTCGGTGCTGTCGAACTACTATCAGCTCGACCACATGGCCACCCGCATGCGCCGCAACAGCGAGTCGCTGCTGGTGCTCGCCAACGCCGAGCCCAAGCGCCGTCGAGTCAAGGCGACCGAGATCGACGACGTGGTCCGCGCCGCGATCGGCGAGGTCGAGGACTACCGCCGGATCGACATCGAGGCGCTCGAGAGCCTGCAGGTCAGAGGCAACGTGGTGGCCGACGTGTCGCACCTGCTGGCCGAACTGCTCGACAATGCCACGTCGTTCAGCCCGCCCGATTCGGTCGTCCGGGTCGGTGGCCGGCGGGCCGGCGAGTCGTACATGCTGCGGATCGTCGACCACGGCGTCGGCGTCGCCACCGAGCGGTTGCGCGAGCTCAACGAGCTGTTGCGCGAACCCCCGATCGTCGGTCTGTCGGTCGAGCCGACACTCGGTATGTCGGTCGTGTCGCTGCTCGCCAACCGTCACGACGTCACGGTCTCGCTCTCACAGGGCAACCCCGGCCTGACCGTCGACGTGCTCCTGCCGTCGTCGCTGTTCGGCCCGATCGACTCGCCCCACCAGGGCAGGCAGCCGGCCGCTCCGGTCGTGGCCGCCGCACCCGCCCCGGCGGCTGCGCCGTCCGACATCACCGCCGCCTACGCCGGCGTCGACTACGAGGTCGACTACGAAGCGGCCGAAGCCGAGTTCGCCCCGGCCAGCCACGCCACCAGCGAAGGGCTCGTGGCGTGGGACGAGGAAGCCTCGTTCCCCACCGACGATCTCGACCAGCCGGTGGACGACGAGGCGCAGCGAGTGCGTTCGTGGACCTCGATGTCGCTCGACCTCTCGTCGCACCTGGCCCAGCCGTCGATCGACCCCGGCCTGCCGACGCCGGTCGCCGATACCGATCCCGATGCATTCCGCCTCGACTACCGCCCCGCGGAAGCCACGCTCGCGGTCCCCGGCGTCACGGCCGACGACACACTCGACATCGAGCAGTTCGTCGACTCCACGCAGCCGGTCGAATTCATCCCGCTCCCCACCTACTTCGAGTCAGGCCCCGACAGCGACGTGTTCGCCGACGAGCGCCAGGACGCGGCCCCGATGCCGGCGTTGACGTTCGACCCGTTCGACATCCCACCGGCTCCCGCCCTGGACCCGCTCCTGCCCCCGATGGCGTCAGCCGCCCGCGGCGAGTTCGACCGCCCACCGGCACCACCGATCACCGTCGACGGCTCCACCGCACGCCCGTTCGCCGCCGACGACGCGATGGCCACCAAGCCGCTCTCGCTCCCGGGCGCCGCACCCGCATTGCCAGGCCTGCCGACCCGCAGCCCCGGCCGCGGCCCCGACGGCCCCGACCGCATGGCGGGCATGACCGGCTCCTCCAACCCGTTCGGCGCCCCGCCTTCGGTGAACGCCGAGACGCCGGTCACCACCAGCAGCCCGAGTGCGCTCCAGGCAGCGCTGTCGGCGTTCGACTCGCGCCGCCCCAGCGGGGATTCACTCCCCACCCGCAGCCCACGCCCCGACGCTCTCCCGGCGTCGTTCGAAGAGACGGTCAGCGTCACGCAGTCACGCCTCGACCCCGAGGCGCTGCGTGAGCGGCTGCGTGCCTTCCAGACCGAATTCCGTACGGCCGCAGGCGGCGGCTCCACCACGAACCCGTCTTCCACTGACCTCGAAGGGAACCCCCGATGAATGCTGCTGCAAACCTCAACTGGCTCGTTGGCCGGTTCGTCCAGCAGGTCGCCGCTGTTCGTCAGGCGGTCGTCGTGTCGTCCGACGGCCTGCCGCTGGCGGTGTCCGATGGCGTCGACCGGGAATCCGGCGAGCGGCTGGCGGCGGTCGCTTCGGGCATGATCGGCCTGGCCTACGGATCAGCCGGTCGCTTCGGCGCCGGCGCCGTGTCGAACGTGATCGTCGAGATGGAGAACGGGTGGATGTTCGTCACCGGCATCCGCGACGGCTCACTGATGTGCGTGGTCACCACCAAGCACGCCGACATCGGCACGATCGGCTACGAGATCGCCGTGTTCGCCGACCGTGCGGGCGACGTGCTCACGCCACAGGTTCGCGAAGAGCTCAAGAGCATGATGTTGTCGAGGGCGTGACATGAGCGGACCAGGCAACCTCGGGGCGCCGTACGCCCCGCCCGACGGGCTCGCCCCGGGGGCATTGGTCGGGGAGGTACTCGACGACGGAGCCGACTATGGCACCGACGTGACCGGGCGCCTGATCCGGCCCTACGCGATGACGGGTGGCCGCACGGTCGGCGACTCAGAGATCGACCTCGAATCCCAGATCCAGGCCAGCACCCGCGCATCGGAGCACCTCGGTGCCTATCGCTGGGAAGCGGCCAAAGTGGTCGAACTCGTGCAGACGCCGATGGCGCTGATCGAGGTCGCCGCACGACTCCAGATCCCGATCGGCGTGGCCCGCGTGCTCGTCGCCGATCTTCTCGCCGACGGCGCTGTGATGCTGCACACGCCGGTCAAGACGCAAACGTTCGCCAGCCTGTTGGAAAGGGTGCTCGACGGTGTCCGCAACCTCTGATCCCATGAACGCCAGCGGCGTTCCCGCTGCCGGGGGCAAGATCCCGGTCAAGATCGTCGTTGCCGGCGGATTCGGCGTCGGCAAATCGACGTTCGTCAACGCCATCTCCGAGATCGAACCGCTCCGCTCGGAAGCAATGATGACCACCGCCTCAGCGGAGGTCGACGATCTCTCGCAGATCAGCACCAAGCAGACCACCACGGTGGCGATGGACTTCGGGCGTATCACGCTCACCCCCGAGATCGTGCTGTACCTGTTCGGCACGCCCGGCCAGGAGCGCTTCCACTTCATGTGGAACGAACTGTCCCGTGGAGCGATCGGCGCCGTGATCCTGGCCGACACCCGGCGGCTCGGCGACTGCTTCGCAGCGATCGACTACTTCGAGTCGCGCTCGATGCCGTTCATCATCGCCGTCAACCCGTTCGACGGGGTGCGCTCGCACGAGTTGGGCGCGATCCGAGAAGCCGTCCAGATCGAGGGGCACGTGCCGATGGTGTGGTGCGACGCACGCCACCGCGGCGACGTCAAGAACGGCCTGATCGCCCTCGTCGAGCTCGCCCTCCGCCGCGAGCGCACCAAGACCTACGCCTGACCGCCGCCCCGCCAGTCACCCACCCAGTTCCCCACCAGTTCTGGGCGAGCGATCAGCACGACCACCGGGCTGATCGCTCACGTACACCGCAGGGGCACGACACCGGATTCTGATCGCCTGCCAGCTGCAAGACTTCGGGTGTGTACCGGTTCAACGACGTCGAGGTCGATCCGGCGCGCCGCGAGATCAGACGTGCCGGCGCTGTCGAGCACCTCGAGCCGCAGGCGTTCGATCTGCTCGTGCTGCTCATCGAGCACCGCGATCGAGTGCTGACCAAGACCGATCTGCTCGATGGCGTGTGGGGGCACCGGTTCGTCTCCGAGGCGAACCTGACCACGCGCGTCAAAGAAGCGCGACGGGCGGTCGGCGACGACGGCGCCTCGCAGCACACCATCCACAACGTCCGCGGCCGTGGCTATCGTTTCGTCGCCCGGCTCGCCGACGACGGTCCCGCCCAACTCGCCACTCCCGTCGGGCTGATCGGGCGCGACGACGACGCTGCGAGCGTTGCGGCGGCGCTCCGCGCCCAGCAGTTCGTGACGCTGTTGGGACCGGGTGGTGCGGGCAAGACCGCCCTCGCCCGGGCGATCCTCGGCGGGGCGCGGGTCGGCGGCGTCGACGGTGGGCACTTCGTGGACTTGAGTGCCCTGGAGCCGGGAGCCGACGTGCTCCCGGCGGTCGCTCTGGCGCTCTCCATCTCGCTCGACGCGACGCGGCCAGGGACCACCGTGTCGGCGATCGCCCGGCTCGACGCACTGGTCGTGCTCGACAACTGCGAGCACGTCGTCGACAGCGCCGCGGAACTGATCGAACGGTTGCTGGCGGTGCCGGATCGCGTGGTCCGGATCCTCGCCACGAGTCGCTCGCGGTTGGGGGTCGGGGGCGAGTGGGTCCACGAGGTCGCGCCGCTCGACCCAGTCGCGGCGCTCGTGCTGTTCGCTCAGCGGGCCGGCGCGGCGCGGCGCGAGTGGGACGTCGACGGCATCGACCGCCAGCAGCTCGACGCGATGCTGGCCAAGCTCGATCGACTTCCTTTGACGATCGAGATGGCAGCCGCCCGCCTGGGCTCGATGACCTTCGACGACATCGTCGACTCGCTCGATGCCGGTGCACCCGTGCTGCAGGTGTCACATCGTTCGAGCGGGCACCGCCACCGGAACCTGGACTCACTGGTGAACTGGTCCGTCGGCCTCCTGCCCGACGACCAGCGGCAGGTGTTCGAGGACTGTTGCGTGTTCGCCGGAGCGGTCGCCGTCGAGGATGCTGCTGTCGTGCTCGACACCGGGTCGGCGACCGGAGTGCAGCTCGCCGATCTCGCCGAACGCTCGCTGCTGGCCGCAGATCTGACCACCGCCTCGGCGCAGTACCGAATGCTGCAGACGGTTCGATCGTCGCTGACCGCCAGTTTCGAATCGTCGGGACGCGCCGGCGACGTGCGCGCCCGCCATGCACGCCACTTCTCCTCCGTTGCTGCCGACTCGGACCGTCGAATCCGCTCGAGCGACGAGCACGCCGGCCGTCGCCGTATCGGGGGCATCGTCCCCGAGTTGCGCGCCGCGCAACGTTGGGCACAGGCCCACGACCCCGTTGTCGCCGACGCCTTGTGCACGTCGCTGCACCTGTTCACCTACTCCTCGTTCTGGAACGAGCCCGAGGAATGGGCGCGCACACTGCTCGCCACCGATCCGGTTGTTCCGGCGACAGGCGCACACGCCCTGGTCGCCGGCGCCGAGGCGAACCGGGGCGAGCTCGACCTGGCGATCGCCCACGCCCGAACAGCGTTGACCTCGCCGGACCGACGAGTCCAGGCCACGGCTTGGGAGATCATCGCCGACGTGGCGATCTACTCGGGCGACTACGCCGCCACGGTCAGCGCAACCGGCGAACTACGCGAGCTCGCCGCAGCACTCGATGATCCGCACCTCGACGCGATCGCAGTCGTCGACCACGCCCTCGCCGAGACCTTTCTCGGCGACCCACGTGTCGGTCTCGAGCTCATCGCCCGCTTCGATGCGAACCGGTGTTCACCGTCCGACCGGGGATGGTTGAGCTACACGCGCGGCGAGTTGCTGAGCGCGCTCGCAGACCCGGCATCCACCGATGCTTTCGCCTCGGCGATCGAGGCGGCGGCCGCCGTGGGCAACTACTTCGTCGCTTCCGTCGCCAGGATGTCGCTGGCGACCGAACTGGCACGCGCCGGCCAGCGAGCCCAGGCACTCGACGCCTATGCCGACTGCCTGCACGGGTACCTGCGCCATGGGAATCTGGTCCATGCGTTGACGGCGCTCCGCGAGATCGTGGAACCGCTGGGTGACAGCGGCGACACCATGACCGCGGTCCAGTTGGCGGCAGCGACGTTCGGTGACGCTCGTCGAGTGAGCTACGGGGCGCAAGCCGAACGTCTGCCGGCGGTCGTCGAGCGCCTGCGCAACTCGGTCGGCGATGACCGCTTCGAGCAGTGGTGGGCGAGCGGCGCCACGTTGGGGCTGTACGACGCCGTGCGGCTCGCCGCCGCCGCACTCGACCGTCGCCGTGCGCCGGCAGCGGACTGATCCTCAGACAACCCTCACGGAAACCACGAGCAGCGACGGCTCCGATCCGTTCCCATAGGAACATGGACACCACCACACGCACCCCATGGCCCGCCAAGGGCACCACCGTCGTGACCGATGCCGGCCTCGAGACCTGGCTGCTGTTCCAACGCGGCGTCGACCTCCCCGCGTTCGCCGCCTACCCGTTGGCGGCGACCGAGACGGGCCGGGCATTGCTCACCGAGTACCTGCAGCACTACACGGCGATCGCCACGTCGGTCGGCGCTGCGCCGATACTCGACGCCGCCACGTGGCGGGCCAACCCCGACTGGGCTGCGGTGCTCGGTCACGACCTCGACACGCTCGGGTCCCACATCGATGCATGCATCCAGGTCGTCGCCGATGTCCGCGCCGCCTGGAGCGGCGCCCAGCCGTTCCTGATCGACGGTCCGGTGGGCCCCCGCGGCGACGGCTACCGCGTCGAAGACTCGATGACGCCCGAGGCCGCCGCCGACTACCACAGCTTCCAGGTCAGCCGGATGGCCGAGGCCGGCGTCGACGTGGTCACCGCCCTCACCATGGGGTACGTCGGTGAAGCCGCTGGGGTCGCGCTCGCCGCCAGCGCTGCCGGTGTGCCCGCTGTCGTGTCGTTCACGCTCGAGACCGACGGGCGACTGCCGACCGGCATGCCGCTGGGCGAGGCGATCGAAGCCACGGATGCGGCGACCGGCGCCTCCCCGCTGCACTACATGATCAACTGCGCTCACCCGACGCACTTCGACCATGTGCTCGATCCCGCAGCACCGTGGGCCCACCGGATCGGCGGGATCCGGGCCAACGCGTCGGCGCTCAGCCATGCCGAACTCGACGAGATGGTCGAACTCGACGAGGGCGACCCCGACGACCTGGCGCGCCGCTACGTGGCCCTGCGCGACCAGCTGCCGAACCTCCACGTCGTCGGTGGCTGCTGCGGCACCGACCACCGCCACGTCGCCGCCATCGCAACCGCCTTTCAGCGCTGAGCAGGCCCCCTCGGCCGCGCGTCACGCGCTGCATCACGCGCAGCGCCATCGCACGACGGCGCGGCGCTGAGCGACGGGCTTCACCCGAAGCTGTAGCGCAGTTGCTCCCCGGTCTCGTCGACCGCAGCCTCGCCCGTCAGCCTGAGGTGTTCGAGGTGTGCGTAGGTTTCGCTCTCGGCCATCGAGCCCCATGAGCGTTCTTGGAACAGCACCTGCATGAACTCGTGCACGGTGCCCTGGCCAAGCTCGCCGCTGGCCGTCCGCAGCTTGTCCAAGCGCTCGTGGTGGTGGCGTTTGATCGCCTCGGCGCGGCCCGACAGGTCGGCGAACTCCAGGCCGTGCGCGGGCAGCACCACCTTCACGTCGTCGAACGTCTTCATCAGGTCGAGGCTGTCGAAGAAGTCCTTCAACGGGTCCACCGTGGTGCCCAGGCCGGAGATGTGCGGGGTGATCGTGGGCAGCACGTGGTCGCCGCTGATCATCACGCCCACCGCCGGGTCGTAGAGACAAAGGTGGTCGATGGTGTGGCCGGGCGTGTGCACGGCCACCCACTCGCGGCCGCCCAACTGCAGCACCTGGGCATCCTCCACACGGCGGGTGGGGGTGGGCGTGGCGACGAAGCGACCGGCGGCCTTGCGCATCGCCCAGTAGCGCAGCCGGCGGGCGCGCGGCAGCGAATACGGGTCACCGCCCCACGGGGTGTGCTTGGCGAACGGGCCGCGACGCATGTCCACGCCCTGCAGCGACTCGATCTGCGCTTTCACCGGTCGGTCGATGATCTCCAGGTCGTCGACGCTCTCCTGGTCCTCGGCATCCGGATCGAGGAAGGTGCGGAACGTCTGGTGCGTGATCACGTCGGCACCGAAACGCTTGCGGAACTGGCCGGCCTGTCCGAAGTGATCCGGGTGAGAATGGGTGACCACCACCGAGTGCACGCGTTCGATCGCGAGACCACCGGCCTTCATGATCCGCTGCAGCTCGCGCCACGTCTTCGGGCCGGGCAACCCCGGGTCGACGAGCGTGATGCCGCGCCCGTCCTCCATCGCGTAGCAGTTCACATGGCCGAGACCAGGCAACGAGATGGGCAGCTGCAGCCGCAGGATCCCCGGCGCCACCTCCTCCACACCCTCGCGCGGAGGCTGCCGCTCCTCGCGGACAGGCTTCGGCGCAGCATGGGTGTGGTCGTTCACCCCGTAGTCGTAGCGGAGGCGAGTGCGCCAGACGAAGTCGCACGGCCGGATCGCCCACCGGCGACCACTCCATCGTGATGTCGCACTACGGCACCCAGTTGACCAGCGGCCGCCACCGCTCGAGTTCGTACGGTGAGTCGACGACCAGGTACGGCTCGTGACTGGTGATGGTCTGCTGCGACATCGCAGCCTCTTCCCGAGGCATCGCCCCGCGTGCAGCGTGACCCTCGAACGTGCAGAACGACAGATCGCTCAGCAACTGGCTCGATGATCTCAAACTCGTCGGTGATATGTCACTGGCCGATCGTTTCCGGTCGCGCGATCGCGATCGTGATCTTGCCGCGGGCAGCGCCCGCTTCCAGTTGGCGCATCGCGTCACGCGCGTGGTCGAGCAGGTACGTCGCATCGATGCTCGGAGCGAGCTGTCCGGCGTCGATCAGTTCGGTCAGCGGCACCAGGTCGGCGTAGTGCTCCTTGGAGGCGAGCATGGCCAGCCGCTGGCTCACGAACAGCGACACCAGCGGCGCCCGCAGACTTCTGCCGAAGCCGCCCGTGATGTTGCCCTTGCTCTCGCCGCCGACGATCACGAGGCTGCCCTTCGGTGTGAGTGCGCGTCGCAGGCGTCGCAGTGGAGTGTTGCCGGCGATGTCGAGGATCAGGTCGTAGCGGCGCGAACCATCGGTGGCGTCTTCGGTGGCGTAGTCGATGGTGTGGTCGGCGCCCAGCGACCGTACGAGCGCGGCCTTGGTTGCGCTGCACACGCCGGTGACCTCGGCGCCGTACGACTTCGCCAGTTGTACGGCATAGCTGCCGACGCCGCCGGATGCGCCGATGATCAACACTCGCTGTCCGGCTTCGATCCGGCCGAGCCGCAACCCCTGGAGGGCGGTGGTCGCCGAGATCGGCACGGCGGCAGCCTGTTCGAAGGTGAGCGACGACGGCTTGGGAGCGAGCTTGTCCTCCCGGGCGGCGGCGTACTCGGCGAAGGCTCCTCGGCCGACGCCGAACACCTCATCGCCGACCGTGAACCGCGTGACGTTCGCACCGATCGCGACCACGGTCCCGGCGAGGGCGAGTCCGGGCACGCGTTGCTTCGGTGAGCGGAGACCGAAACCCATGAGGCGCATCAGGTAGGGGCGGCCGGTCATCGTGTGCCAGGTGCCGCGGTCGAGGCCGGCGGCGTGCACGTGAACGAGCACCTCGTGCGCTTCGATCTCGGGTGTGTCGATGTCGGTCAGTCGCCAGGTCTCGGTGGCGCCGTAGCGGTCCTGCACGACGGCCCGCATCGTGCGAGCAGGCGTTGCCGGTTGGGAGTGCGGGTCGCGCTGTGTGTGTGGTGTGCTGTTCATGGTGTTCCTTTCAGTGGTTGGGTGATGCGAGCGCTCGTCACCTGGCGGTGACGGGTTGCTGGGTCCGGACCGATTGGACGACATCGAGGATTGCCTCGACGGAGGCCTGGTAGCTCTCTGCATCCTCGATCAGGCCCTGGTGCGTCGAGTCGGCGACTCGGTGCTGACTGTTGGTCGACAGTGCGGCCAGGCGGTCCTGCAGGTCGGTCCACTCCGCGTGCCGATCGATCGACTCGGTTGTGGTGACGACGACGAGCGGCTTGCCATCGAGCGACGTCAACGCCTTGGCCTGTTCGAACACCGTGGGGTACATCGACTGCTCGTCACGCATGCTGCTCATGCCGCGCGGGCTGGACGCGAACGCCTGCACCTGAGACGCCGCCGGCTCGGGGAGGCCCGACCAGACCGACGTGGGCAGCACCTGCGTGGCGCCCAGCCGGGCGAGGCTGGGGAGCACGCCGAGGCCTCGGCGCATCATCGACTGCTCGCCGGCGAAACCGGGAAGATCGGTGAACTCGTACGGGCTCATCGAGTCGAGCAGCACCATGCCGGCCACCTCGTCCGGGTAGCGGGAGGCGAACGTCATCACGTACGGGCCACCAGCGGAGTGACCGACGAGCACGTACGGGCCCGTTTCGCCCGCACGGTCGAGCAGGGTGTGCAGATCGGCAGCGATCGCCACCGCGTCCTGCGGTGCATCGATGTCGTCGCTCCAACCCTGGCCTGCCCTGTCGTAGGCGCAGACACGCGTCGTCGGGCCCACGTCGGCGGTGACTCGAGCCCAGTTCGGCGACGTCGATCCGAGCCCGTTCTCGAGCACGACAGTGGGACTGCCCGTCCCGGTGCAGTCCATGTGCAGGCGGTGGCCTCCGACGTCGTAGAGGGTGCCCGGAGCGACATCGGTGTGCTCGTCGCTGGCGGTGACGGCGGTTTCGTACATCCCACCGACGGAGCCGACAGCGAGCGAGGCGACGATCGGGTAGAGCAGCCACCGAACGCGGCCTGCGAGGTTGCGGCGGATCTGGACGGCCGTCCACACGGTGAGCGCGAACGCCACCGGGGGCCACACCCATCCGGCCGTGGTGAGCGCGTGATCGGTGGGTTGTGCGATCAGCAGGGTCAGCCCGGAAGCCGCCATGCCGACGGCGGGCAGGCGCGCCCAGCGCTGCGGTTGGCTGGTGAAGCGGGCCGACAGTGCGGCGAGCATGGCCCAGCCGAACGCGAAGGCGAGCAGCGCCGAGCCGGAGATGACGTGCTCCTGCGCGCCACCGACGACGCCGAGCGTGAGCACGAGCGCTCCGATCAAGCCGGCTGCCACCGATCCGCCGACGACGCGCCAGATCGGTTCCCGTCGGGGTTCGTCGGGTGCGGTGGTCGACGCGTCGGCGATGGCAGCCGCCGTGGCGGGTTGGGTGTGCTGGATGATGTTCATGATCCGTCCGTTCTTGGTGATGGTGATTGCTGGGTGTTCATGGCTGAGCTCGCGGGCACCCAGGTGCAGCGGAGCCCGCGAGGGATTGGTCGGGGGATGCGGATCGTGGCGATCGCCTCCGTCATGTCGGTCGCGTCGCTCACGCGCAGGTGGGTGGTCGCGGTCGACGGGTCGTGGACGAGCCCGACGAACCAGCCGCTGTCGATGCGGTCGGGTCGGGCCATGTCGGGCACGACGACGAAGTCGCCGGGCCGGGTCGGCCCGAGGCCGTGGTGGGTGTGGCAGGACTCGACGAGATCGTGACGGGCGATGGTCTCGTCGCCCGTCGTCCACACCCAGCGCGGCGTTCCCTCGGCACCGCCGTCACCGATGTGAACGAAGTATCGAGGCGTCGGGTCGAGCACCTCTCGCGAGATGGCGCCGCCGTCGGGGTGCAGGATCCAACGCTCGAGCGACGGAGTGAGCGCAACGAGGACGACGCTGTCGCCTGCCCTGTGGGTGTGGACAGGCCACGGTGCGGCGACATCGGTCGCGATCCAAGTGGTGTGCGCCTCGCCGTCGCGCGGCGCAACACCGGCGACGCCGTCGGCAATGAAGACCACGTGGTCACTGCCGATCGCGATGCCTTCGATGTGCGCCGGAGCATCGACGATGCGTCGGCTACGCCGGGTGAGCGCCCCGGCCGGCACCACGACGTGCATCTGCGCTCCGGCCCAGTCATCGGCGACGAGATGCAGTTCGCCGCTGACCGCGTCGTACGTCGGGCGAGAGGCGACCGTGCGCCGATGACCGGCGAGGTCGACCCGGCGCGGTGTGCCGGTGTCGAGGCTCAGCTGGCGGACCGAACGGTCGTCGCCATACACGAGGACCGAGCCTTCGAAGCTGACGAGATCCTTCACGGCTGCGGCCGTGCGGATGCTGCGAGCGAGATACGAGACCCGGCCCCTGTCGAAGTGGAAGTCGTGGACGAGGCCGTCGCCCCCGATCCCGACCAGTCGGCCCGCCAGCGCGAGCGGGAGGGCGCCGCGGACGTCGAGAGCATCGTTCGACGAGGGTGTGTTCGTCGGGTCGATCGGCAACAGCATGAGGGCATCGTCGGCCTAAGGCGGCCCGGGCCGCATCGGGTGCTCCCCCTCAGATCGCGATGGATCTCCTCACGTCATGCCGAGCCGTTGCGCGACGGCGGCGGCGTCGACCCGGCTGTTGACGCCGAGCTTGCGCAGGATGTTCGACACGTGCACGCTGGCCGTCTTGTCCGACACGTACAGCGCCTCGCCGATCTGACGGTTGGTGCGTCCGGCGGCCACCAGGGTCAGCACTTCCGCTTCGCGGGGCGTCAGGCCGAGCCGCTCTGCTGATGTCTCGTCGAGCGTGATGCGGGTCGGGGCGTCGATGCTGACGCGAGTACGACTCGAGACCGCATCGATCTCGGCCAGCAGAGGGACTGCACCCAACTCTGACGCGATCGTGTGCGCTCGCCGGAGCGACGTCGCCGCGCGATCGGCTGCGCCGGCCGTTGCCGCGGCCTCCGCTTCGCGCACGAGCGCCACCGCGATTGACCAACGGTCGCCGAGCTCGCTCCAACACGCGACGGCTTCAGCCCATGCCGACGCATCCGACACGGTGAGGCGTGTCAGGCCGGCGGCGGCATGCGCGAGGTGTGCTGCCGTATCGCGCTGCGGCCCACCGGCAACACCTTCAGCGAACGAGCGAACGGTGTCGAGCCGCTGCTGCAGGCGAGCGATCACCGCGTCGACATCGACGGGCTCGCGGCGCGCCCGCTGGTCGAGCGTCTGCTCCACTTCGGCAACCGTTGCGAACATGGCGAACCTGGCTGCCCACAACACCGAGGTGGCACCCATTGCGGCCCAACCGCGCTCCGCCGCCTGTGCGGCCTCGGCCCAGTTGCCGAGCGCGAGGTGGACCTCGGCTGTCGTGCTATCTCGAACGGTCACGTGCCATCCGTCGAGCGGCAGGGCGTCGATGATGGCGAGCTCGGCAAGCGCGCGCTCGGTCTCGCCACGTCGGGCGGCGAGCAGTGCGTTCACTCGCGCCAGTCGCAGCAGACCGACAGGAAGCGTGCCGGCAAGGGGCTGGCGTGCCAGCACGCCGGCGACTTCGGACCACCGACCCAGGCGGACCAGCGCCTCGGCGGCAAGCGAATCCAAGTAACAGCCGAAACCGCGATCGGTTCCGCTGAGCTGCCCATCCGCGACTGCGTCCAGTGCTGTGGCGAGCACCGCCGGATAGTCGCCCGCATCACCGAGCGCGACGCACAGGTAGACATTGGCGAACGTCCGTCCGAGGGCGCTGTAGGCCGCCGCAGCCGATTCGCGACACAACACCACACCCGCTGCCGGATCGCCCTGATTTGCGCGCACGACGCCCAACACGCGACGCGCCATGCCCCACGCCAACGGGTCGTCGGCGGGCACCTTGACCACGTCGAAGACCTGCGTGCACCATCGCTCGGCCGTGGCGTCGTTGCCGGCCATCAGCTCGGCTTGCCCGAGCCCGGCATACACCGCGGCCGCGGCAGTGCCATCGTCGTCGTGCAACAGTGCGACCGCCTTGGCGAACTCGGCGCTGCTCTCCTGCTGTCTGCCAGTGGCCCACAGGTACCGCCCGAGCCGCTCGTGGCCCCATGCGACGCCGAGCGGAGGCGGGCCCTGCTCGAAGGCAGCACGCGCCAACTGCACGGCCCGTTCGTTGCCGACGGTGGAGGTGGCGATGTCGGCCGCCTGCCACAAGCGGTGTCCTCGATTGGCTGCACCTGCGCTCGCTCGGGCCGCATCCCACAACTCGAAGGCACGTTCGAGATGGCTGAACGCCGCCGCCGGGGCGATGGTCTCGGCCGCGTCGGCGGCGGCGAGCAACGCCGTGAAGGCCTCCTCGACGTCACCCGCCAGGTCGAGGTGGAATGCCAGTTCACCGGCCCGATCCGCTCGTCGCAGTGCGTCGGTCGGCTGACGCGCGAGCGCGGCCGCGATACCGCGGTGAAGGCGGGCCCGTTGTGGCGGGAGGAGATCGGCGTAGACGACTTCGCCGAGCAGCGGGTGCCGGAACCGGTAGGCGTCGTTGTTGACCACGAGCAATCGCGCGTCGATGACCGACCGTAACGCCGCCTCCACTTCATGCTCTGCCAGGCCCACGACCGCGACCGCGACCAGCAGATCGTGGGGGGTTTCGCGCCCGATCGCTGCGACTGCACCCAACACGAGACGGGCTCGGTCGTCGAGGTCGGCGATCTCGGCGGAGATCAGGTCGGACAGCACGAGCGGGATGGCGTCGCCCGACACGTGTGCGGCCACGAGCTCACCGGTGAAGAACGGATTGCCGCGGCCAGCGCGAGGCAACCTGGTCGACGAGCCCGCTCGGCGCCGGCGCCCCGAGCAGCATCGCGACCCGCTGAGCGATCTCGTCGCGGTCCAACCCTTCGAGGTGGATGCGATGGGCCGCCGGCAGCCGGGTGAGTTCCGCCAACCGGCCCCGCTGTGGCGGGCTGGCCGCGACCTCGTTGGCCCGAAGGGTGCCGACGAGCACCACCCGTTCGTCGATCAGGTTGCGGGCCACGTAGTCGAACAGATCCCAGGTCACCGTGTCGGCCCAGTGCAGGTCCTCGAAACCCACGACGACCGCCGCGTCGGCGGCGAGATGGCTGATCAACTCGAGCACGGCGACGAACAGCCCGCCGTGCGTGGCCCCGTCCGGCGCCGAGGTGGCCGAGCGGGGTGCGGACCAGTCGTGCAACACGGTGAGGGCCGGGGTCCCGGACAGCAGTTCCGGTCGCGACCGGCGCAGCTGGCGAAGCAGATCGGCCAGCGGCGCCAATGGGATGATCTCGCCACCGATGTGCGTGGACCGCCCCAGGTGCAAGGCCACACCGGCTCGCGCCGCGCTCTCGCTCACGATCGTGGTCTTGCCGATCCCGGCGTCGCCGCTCACCAGCACGACCGACGGCAACCCTCGTTGCGCGTCGGCGATCGCTCGTTCGAAGACGGCCAGTTCGGCGCTACGTCCCACGAAGTCCGGGGAGGGAGGGCGCGCCTGCATGGTGCACATCAGTATCGCGTGTGAAGGCGACCTGCCCGGCCGAAGCCCGACTCGTCGTCGGCGCGGATCTGAGGGGGTGTGTCCGATGCGCTGCGCCACCCCTTAGGTCGATCGTGTCGCCCATGAGCAACATCTTCGACACGATCAGTTTCCTGTGGGGCGGCATGGGCGCCGGGCGGCCGACGATGCGCACCCTTGGTGTCGCCGCCGTCGTCGCGGTGGCACTCGGTGCATCGGCGTGCACCAGTGCCACGGCGACGACGGACGCGCTCGACCCGACCACGTCGGATGCCCCCTCATCGCCGACCAGCCGGCCGAGCTCGCCACCGGCGAGCGTGGCCACGCCTGCAGATCGACCCATCGTGGCGTCCACGGTGGCGGCGACCACCGCGCCGCGCCCGACCGGCACGATCGACGAGTTGGTCGGAGCGGCCGGTGAGCGGGTGCATGTGCGCTGCGTGGGCGAGGGCGACACGACGGTGGTGCTGATCGCCGGCTTCGGCGGCGACAGCACCGGCTGGGCCCTCGTCGAGCCGGCCATCGCTGCCCGCGCCCGCGTGTGCTCGTACGACCGACCCGGAACGGGGACGAGCGACCCGGCGACCTCGACGGCGACCTTCGCGACCCAGGCGATGGACCTGCACGACCTGCTGGGCGAGGTCGGTGAGCCCGGACCGTACGTGGTCGTCGGCCACTCCTTCGGCGGCGCCGAGGCGGTCACGTTCGCGTCGCTGTTCGCCGACGAGGTCACCGGGCTCGTGCTCATCGACGCCTCGCCCACCACATGGCCCGATGCCATCTGTGCGGTCCCCGACGACGGGTCCGATGGCGCCGCGATGCTCCGGGGCCTGTGCGGCATGTTCGCACCGACCGGCAACAGCGAGCAGCTCGACGCCGTTGCCGCCTTCGCCGAGGCGGCCCAGATCGACTCGCTCGGCTCACTGCCATTGGCCGTCATCACTGCCACCCAGCGCGGGCTCCCCGCTGACCTCGCTGCATCCGAAGTCGACCGACTCAACGAGGCGTGGAACCTGGGTCAGCAGGCCTGGACGGCGCTGTCCACCACCTCACACCTGGTGGCGGTCGAGCACACCGGCCACCACATCGAGATCGACCAACCGGGCGTCGTGATCGACGAGATCGCCCGCCTGCTCCCCTAACCCACCCATCACACACACCACAACCCACACATCACACATCACAACTCAGGAGGAGTCATCATGCACGGCCGTCCCACCACCCAGTCCATCGGCGACACACACGCCAGCCACCCCGACCGGTGGCGCATCCTCGGCGTGCTCGTGCTCGCCCTGCTCGTCACCTCGATCGATCACACAATCATCAACGTCGCCATGCCACGGCTGGTCGGCGACCTCGGCGCCAGCTCGGCCCAACTGCAATGGATCGTCGCCGCCTACACGATCGTGTTCGCCGGGCTGCTGCTCACCGCAGGCAGCATCGGCGACCGCTTCGGACGCCGGCACGCGCTGCTCGCCGGCCTCGCCACGTTCCTCGGAGGCTCGATCGTCGCCGCCACAGCGGGGTCCACGGCGGCGCTCATCGCCGGCCGTTCCGTCATGGGTGTCGGCGGTGCGTTGATCATGCCGACCACGCTGTCGATCCTGGTCAACGTGTTCGGCGATCCTCGCGAACACGCCAAGGCGATCGCCGGCTGGACCGCCGCCAGCGGGGCCGGGATCGCACTCGGACCGATCGTCGGGGGTGCCTTGATGCGTTCCTTCTCGTGGTCATCGGTGTTCTGGATCAACGTGCCGCTGCTCGTGGCCGCCTTGATCGGGGCGATGCACCTGGTTCCCGACTCTCGTGACCCGCACGCCACACGGCTCGATCCGATCGGCGCCGGCCTGTCCATCGCTGCGATCAGCACGCTCGTCTACGCCATCATCCAGGCCCCCGAGCGGGGCTGGACCTCGGGCTCATCCGTCGTCAACTTCGCCGTCGGGGCTGTGATCGCAGTCGTGTTCGTCGGCTGGGAGATCCGCTGCGACGACCCCATGCTCGACATGACCCTGTTCCGCAACCGCAGCTTCTCCGCCGGCAGCCTGGCGCTCGCCCTGCTCTTCTTCGCCATGGCCGGCACCGTGTTCGTGCAGGCCCAGTACCTGCAGTTCGTGCTGCAGTACACGCCGCTGGCGGCCGGCTTCGCGCTCGTCCCCGCCGCGATCGGGATGCTGCTCGGCACCGGAGCCGGCGCACATCTGGCCGAGATGCACGGCGGGCGCATCGCCGTCACCGCCGGCACGCTGATCGCAGCCGCAGGAGTCGCCACGCAGGCCACGTTCGTCGACGGTGGTTCGTACGTTCCGACCGGTGTCGGCCTGCTGCTGTTCGGGCTCGGCGCCGGTATCGCAATGCCGGCTGCGACCGAGATGATCATGGCGACGCTGCCGCCGGCTCGTGCCGGTGTCGGTTCCGCCGTCAACGACACCGTCCGCGAATTCGGTGGCGCACTCGGTGTCGCCGTGATCGGCAGCGTCGCCGCCACCAGCTACGCGACCTCGATGCACGCCAAGCTCGACCAGTTCCCGAACCTGACCGCCGTCGATCGCAGTCTGCTGACGAACAACGTCGGCGCTGCCATCCACACCAGCCAGCAGCTCGGTGCGCAAGGCGACGAGCTGGCGGCTGCCGCCCGGGCGGCGTTCGTGGACTCGATGCACAGCTCGCTGTGGATCGCCGCCGGACTGGCGTTCTGCGCCGCCGTCGTAACCTTCACCCAGCTCCCCCGCCGGGCGGCGAATCATGCCGCTCAATCGGGGCACGGCAGTCAGAGCAGCCACGGCGCAGTGGCCCATGGCCATCACGTCGCGCACACGGCGACAGTCGAGGCCGCAGCCTCGAAGGAGATGTCGCCGTCATGACCGGCACCTCAGCAGGCGTCGCCGGCGACGTGATCGTCGTCGGCGGCGGTGCGGCCGGACTGACCGCCGCACTCGTGCTGGCCAGGGCTCGGCACCGGGTCACCGTGCTCGACGACCAGACGCATCGGAACCGGACCGTCACCGAGTTCCACGGCTTCCCCACGAGGGACGCGACCGCTCCCAACCGCTTCCGAGCCGATGCCCTGGCCGAGCTGCACGCGTACGGCGTATCGATCGTTCGATGCGCGGTGACCGAGGCCCGCAGCACCGACACGAACGTGTCACTCAGCCTGGCCGACGGCACCACGATCCACGGTGACGCCGTGGTGCTCGCCACCGGCGTTCACGACGAGCTGCCACGGGTTGCTGGCCTCGCCGCTCGGTGGGGCAAGTCGGTGTTCAACTGCCCGTTCTGCGACGGATGGGAGCACCGCGACCAACCCGTCGTCGTCATCGACGCCGCCCCCGGCGCCGATCACCTCGCGGACATGGTTCGCTCGTGGACGTCGCACGTCACCGTCGTCTCCGCGTCCGACATCGCCGGGCTCGTCGGCGAAGGCCTGTCGCTGTCACACGTACAGCTGCACAACGGAACCATGGTCCCGGCGAAGGCTGCGTTCGTGAAAGCGCCCGTCGTACCCCGCAGTTCGGTCGCCCGCGACCTCGGCTGCACCATCGACGGCGACGGCTACATCGTCACGGACGAGCAGGGTGCCACCAGCAATCCACTCGTGTGGGCTGCCGGCGACATCCGTCGCCCACCGCCGATGCCACACCAGGTGGTCCTGGCGGCGGCCGACGGCTCCGCCGCCGCGCTTGCCATTCACAAGGCCTTCGTCGCACACTCACTCGGGTCTGCGATCGTTCACGCACTACCCAACCAGTACTGAAAGCGACACTCCCATGCCCACCACATTTGGTCTGCTGTTGTTTGACGGCGTCGAGGAACTCGACTTCGTCGGTCCCTGGGAAGTGTTCACGGCTTCCTCGATGCTGCGCGAGAACACCGGTGAAGTTGCCGACACCATCGTCACGATCTTTGAACATGACCGCCCGGTGAGATGCAGCAAGGGCCTCCGGGTGCTCGCTGACCACACATTCGAGAACCATCCCGCCCTCGATGTCGTCCTCGCCCCCGGTGGTTTCGGCACCCGCACCGAAGTCGACAATCCAGTACTGATCGACTGGCTCCGCAACATCGCGACTTCGTGCGACTGGGTCACCAGCGTGTGCACAGGTTCACTCCTGCTGCACGAAGCCGGCCCCGGCCGCAACCGACGCCTCTGCACCCACTGGGGCTTCGAAGACACCCTCGAAGCACGCGGAAACTGCACCATTGTTCGCGATCAGCGTTGGGCCGTGGACGGAAACGTCGTGAGCAGCCAAGGTGTCTCAGCCGGCATCGACATGGCCCTTTGGCTCATCGGGCAGATCTACTCCCCCGACCACGCGCGGGCCACTCAGCACTACATCCAGTACGACCCGGCGCCCCCATACTCCGACAGCATCTGATACACCGAGCGAGCCTGCAGCGCCATCGCGTCGAACCGTGTAACGGTCCGTCGACGAGCACTACGGCTTCCCGATGAACGGCCGGCATTTCCTCGTCGACCGAGACGCCAACCGAACGACCCGCATCGTCGAGTTCGTGCCCCGCGCCCTCAACGAGGGGGAGGTGCGACCGACGGTCGACGCGTTCGGCTTCACCGCAACGCCAGGGACGCGGGCTCGTCGTGGCGATCGAGTCGGCCGGGGTCGTGCTCGCCGCCGACGAACCGAGCGGCGCAGTCGCCATCATCCGAAGGTCGAGCGCCAGTGGCCTGGGCAGCCGACTGCAACATCCTCTCCATCCCCCTCGCCAGCGTCGGTGTCACGCTCTCGCCGGCGATCGGGTGAGGTCCTGATAGGCGCGCCCACGATCGGGCAGACCGCTCAGCCTCGACCACACGCGCCAACCGCGACGCGAGCTGCACGTCGCCGAGCGAGACGGCGACCTGCGTGCCTCGTCCGGTGCGCCATGGTCGAGTTCGGCGCTCGGCGATCTTCACGACCGTGTTCGCGTCTCGATGAACTCAATCGGCACGGCGGTCGTCACGTCGATGGGCGCGCACGTGGCCGCTCGTCGACGGCCGACCACCACGAACGCGAACGCGGCGACGCCGACCAGCACGGCGACGGCGCCGAACAGGGCCAGGCCGGCTGCCGTGCCCAGACCGATCGCTGCGAGGACACCGAGCAACGGACCGGCACAACACGCCGCACACGCCGCCACACCGACGCCGATGATCGTTGCGTTGTCCTGCTTGGCGCTCATGACGGCGTCCCGAACATCGATTCGACGATCGGCTGCGCGTCCGCGGGGCGCGCACCTCGAGGGTGCATGGAGCGACGCCTCCGCTCGGGCGGCGGCCGATGTCGGCGTGCCGATCCACTTCGTTCACGTCGGCGGAGACGAGCTCCGGCAGTCCAGCGCCGACGATTCGATCCCGTTCGCCGACGGCTACGGCATCGGAACCTCCGGTGCGTCGCTGGTGCGACCCGACGGCTACGTCGCCTGGCGCTCCACCGACGACAGCCACATCGAACACCTCACCGCCGCTGTTCGCACCGTCCTACGACTCGACTGACCTGATCGAACAGCGCAGGTTCGGCTGACAGCACGGTCCCTCGACCTCCAGCTCACCGTCGATATCGGGTGTCCGCATGAAGGCGGCGATCGCCTGCCACGCGGCTGGGCCTGCTCGGCGGGCGCCCGCCGTCGCTGGCGGACCCTACTGGGCGATCCCTGTCAGCGGTAGCGACGGCAGCGTGCCGTGGCTCGCGGTCTGGAGCGTGATCGATCCCTGGTGTGTCCCAGCCGTCGTCGGCCGGAACCACACCCAGAAGTATTTTTCGTTGTTTGGCCGGACGTCCGGGAACTGCGGAACGGTGTCCTGGACGAGGAAGTCTCCGGCCACGTCGATCTGGGTGATCACGACGGGGGTGTTACCCGAGTTGTGGATCGACACCTGTTGGCGCTGAGACGTCTGGCCCACCGCCCAGTTCGCGAAGTCCGCCAATGCTGTGGACCATTGGACGCTGATGTCCAGGCCGTTCGCGCGAAGCGGCACGGCGTCGGCGGGCACGTCCGCCTTGACGGTCAGCTCGGCCGTCTTGGCGCCCATGCTGGACGGGGCGGAGACGACGAGCAACGTGCACTTGTCCCCCGGCTGGAGCTGCGCGCCGGAGCAGCCATCATTGGCGGTCGCGAAGTCGGCGAGGTCTTTGCCCGTGACCGCCACGGCTGCGATGGTCGCCACCGACCCTGACTTGTTCGTCAGCGTCACACGGCGCCGCGTGGAACTCGTCCCAACGGGAACGTCGCCGAAGTCGACCTGGGTGACCAGTGGGACCAGACCCTTCGCATCGACAGCGAGGCCCTCGACCGGGACCCGGAACGGTGAGTTCGGCCAGTCGTGCGCGACCTCGAGCGTGGCCGCCTTCGGGCCCGCCGCATTTGCACCGAACACGACAGTCATCGTGCACTGCTGCTCCCCTGTCAGGACGTCGCCCACCTTGCGATCGTTGGCAGCGATCCGGAAGTCCGCGGCGTCTGGCCCGCTGAACGCGAACCCCTGCAGCACGACCGGGACGATCCCGGCGTTCGTCACCACGACCGTTGTTCCCGGGCTCTCACTGCCGACCGGCACCGGCCCGAAGACGAGCGACCCCGGCTTGGCCGTCAGGAGCGCCTCGAGCACGCCGACGCCCGTCAGGGCGACCGCCACGGGCGGCTGTGCGCTGTTCGATTGGATCGTGAATGTATCCGTCACCGAACCGTCGACCCCAGGGACGAACACGAGAGCAATCTGTTCCTCCTGGCCGGGCGCGACGCTCGCCGGCAGCGGTCCCGCGAGCCGGAAGCCCGAGCCTGTGATCGCGCCGCTCACGAACAGCGGGGTCTGCCCCACGTTCCGCACCGTGACGAGCTGCGGTGCGCTGCGCGAGTTGACCGTCAGCGTGCCGAAGTCGAGCGTCGGGGGAAAGAGCTCCGCCTGCGCGCCGACGCCCGACCCGGTGATGGGCAGCACCACGTCCTGGCTGTAGCGCGTCGTGAGGCCGCCGCCCACAAAGGTCAACGCCAGGCTGGTGGAAAGTGGGCCGGCGATGGTCGGCGTATACGACACCCAGTACGTCTTGGTCTGGCCCGCCGACACGGACCCGACGCCGATCGTCGCGACTCCGAGCTGCGCCGCGCCCGCCGGATCCGCGGCCGCATACGTGTCGAGGTACGCCGCCAGCGTGCCGTCGGCGCGGACGACGACCTCGACCGTCCTGGTGTCCCCGAGATTGACCATCCCGAAGTCGAGTGCGGCGGGCGGGATGGGGTCGACGAGCGATACGACGAACGCCTCGACGCTCGCGTGAAGCCCGATGCGTATGACCCGTACGCTGCCCGGGGCGTCGGCGTGGGTCACGATCGTGAGCGTCCCGGTATGCGTCCCAATCTCCGTTGGGATGAACGTCAAGGGCAGCTCGAAGATCCCCCCGGTCTGCACAAGCTTCTCGGGGATCGGGCCGACCTCGAAGTTCGCCGGGCGGCTCGGCGCTTCGTACGAGGCCTGCATCCGGAAGTCGCCATCCACGGTGACGCCGACAATGCGCATGTCTGCGCCGCCCTGGTTCCGGGGACCCACCTTCGTCGTCTTCCGGGCGCCGAGCTGAACCGTTTGGAAGCTCCACGGGTCGTCGTCGTCGACCGGAGCGTCGAGCCACATACGCGCCGTGAAGGCGTTGTCGAACGCGCTGAACGTTGCCGGGGAGACGGCGCGGACCAGCCCGCGAACCGCCTTGAACGTGTCGAGGCGGCTCATGACCGGGTGCGCGGATGGGCGCCGCAGGGCCATCGTCTTGCGCAGGTGGTCCCCGGTGACCCGGTCGTTCTCGAGGCCCCAGTGGAGCATCGCGTCGAGGCCGTTGGCCACCCGAGCCATCGTCCGCACCTGGAGGTCCTGGACGAACGCGATGCTGTTGGGCGTGCCGAAAGCGACGATCTCGATCATGACCGAGTACGGGTTCTTCGAGTCGCCGTACTGCTGCATGCCCATCAGCGACTGCGTCTGGCTGCACACCCGGATCGAGACGTAGCCGAAGAACGGGCCGGCGGCGTCGACCCGGTCCAGGATTTCGGTCTGGAGGAAGCTGAACGCGTCGGCTGGCGCCAGCGCGATCTCGAGGGCGGTCCCCATCATCCCGCTCGCCGGGAAGCCGAGGGCGCCGACGCTCACGCCTGTCTTGTCCGAGCGCATGTCGCAGTTCGCCGTCCCGAGCAGGCCGCTGAGGATGCCAGTCAGGAGCGCCTCGGCAACCTCACGACCGTCGCTGCTGCCAATCATCGGCGTCAGGAAGGCGTCCAGGCCGACGTTGATGATGTCGCTCGCCGACCCGATTCGGCCCAACGTCGTCGCCGTGGACCCGGCGTTCCACAGGATGTCCCACACGTTCCCGAGCCGGTTGATGTTGCGCAGCTTCTGGAGTGTGTTGGGGTCCTCGAAGGCCTTCGTGATCCCTCCGAGCATCGCGCCCATCTCGTTGCCGGCCGGCGGTTGGGGGTCGATCGGCAGGCGGCCCGTCTGCTCGCGGTTGCCGATCCAGCATTCGTAGTCACCCGTCTTTCCATTTCGATTGGGGTTGATCGCGAGGTCCGCGTAGCGATTGTCGTCGAACTTGATGCCCGTCCCATTCATCGACCCGTCGAGGAGGTACTCGAGCATCCCGCTGCTCGCCGCCTTGGCCGTCACCCCGAACCTCAGCTTCGTGCCGAAGTCCAGGCCCTGGTACTGCGGCTCGGGCATCGGCACATTGCGGAGATCGTTCCAGATGGCCGTCCACGGCTTCTGCACGACGACCTCGTGCACGCCGAACTGGGGCACGACCTCGAGCACCATGGAGTACACGACGCCCATGCTGCCCATCGACACGATGGCGGCGTTCAGCCAGTCCTGCGGCGTGATGCCGCCGACCGGCGCGGTTCCGGCGATGATCCGCTCCGGCGTGATCTCCGGGTATACCTGCCGGAGCTTCACCGGATCCGCGATCGGGGTCTCGCCCTCGATCCACCAGTGCACGCCGCCCGGCCCCACCAGGTGGACCGCCTTGACGGTGTCGATGAGGAGTTTCCACTTGAACTCGGCGCCGTGCGTGGCGGTCGCCAGCGCGCCGGCGAGCGTGGCGCCCGGCGAGCCGCTGATCGCGAGCAGCGACTGCGGGGGCGACTGGTGCGCGAGCAACTCGCCGAGCTGCTGGATCGTGATCCCGGCCTCGACGTGGGCGTAGAACTTGCGGGTGCCGATCGGCTGTGTCCGGGCCGTGGCTGCGAGGACGGGCGCGGAGAGGATCTCCGGGAGGCGGTCTTGGAGGCTCGCGACAAGGAGTCTCGTGTCGATGAGGAAGACGGGCTCGGGCAGTTTTGGGACGTTCCCATTGCGGGACAGGACGAGGCTGAGCACCTCGCCCGGGCCGGCGGCCCGCGGCGAGGCGGAACCCAACCGTGCGTTCTTGAAGAGCGCGGCGAGGTCGCCCTGGTCAAACGGGCTGTCGCCGGCCACGCCGACCGACCACACGCCCCCGCCGTTGTAGAACCAGTCGCGGCTCGGGGCCGGCGTCGCCAGCGACATGTCGAACATCACGAGGGAGCCGGGGACGTCGCCCTCTCTCTCGCATACGCCGGGGAGGAGGGTGCGGATCGGCCGGACACCCTTGCCCGCAAAGTACTTGAGGGTCTCGGGATCGTTCGCCGAATAGGTCCATCCAGTGCCGTAATTCCAGGTGCCGCCGCCCGCGTACGACCACAGCCCGAGATTCGGCTCGATGCTGTTCGGGGCCAGGACCATGGTCATCGACCCGGCGACGTCGGGCGCCCGCATGCCGGACGGGATCGAGGCGATCGAGGTTGACGGGATCGGTGCCGGGGGCGGGAAGGTCACCGACCGCGGCACGACTTCGGCAAGCGCCTCGACACCGTGCACGTTCGGGCGGTTGGTCGTGGCGGAGCCCGGCAGCGAGGCGTCGGAGAACGACCAACCCCCGCCCACGGCCCGGATCGGGCGTTGCAGCGTCTCAGCCTGCTGGATCGCCCACGCGACGTCCTCCGCGGTCCGTGGGAAGAACATCCGCTCCGCGATGTACGCATGGGTCTTGGGCCAGTTCTGCCACCAATGGTTCTGACCCGAGATGGATGCCACTGCCCCTCCCTTTTACCCCCTTGGCGAGTGTAGCGGTGCACGACGCGCGGGTCGATAGGTCCGCTGACGAACTCTCGGTGTTCGGTCCTATCGTGCAAATACCTCAGCCGACGGCCGGCGCCACATCGCGCTCTCGCGACGATGAGATCATGGGTTTCGCGCGAGTGGCCACGCGTGTGGCGACTCGTTGGCCTACCTCGTCGAGATCCCGAACGACCCCTCAATCATCGAGCTGTAATACCGTTCAGTGAGTGCGCTCGATTTCGAGCCGCCCGACTCCAGTGCAAGAGGCGTTGCATTCCCATGCACCTAGAGAACGGTTAGAGTACAAGCGTTACTGAGCCACGTAGGAGGTAACGGTTGTGGCAACGCTGATCAGAAGCCGCTGGATCTCCTCGTTCGAGGGGATGGGTCGACGCGACCGCCAGGGCTGCGACTACGACGCCTACTTCCCCGACCCGCTCGCCGGGTGGGAGCTACGTGCCTTCCGGCCGATCTCGTCGCTGACCTCAGCGACGCCGAAGCTGCGATTCGCCGGCTGAACGCAACCGGAGCATCGCATGTCAGCCTCGAAGGGCTGGCGCGGTTCTTGCTGCGCGCCGAGTCGGTCGCCTCGTCGAAGATCGAGGGGCTGGAGGCAGGGCCGCGACGGTTGCTCGATGCCGAGGTCGTACTCGCCCAGGGTGGCGAGGCCGCCGATCGGATCGCGGTCGAGGTGCTCGCCAACGTCGCCGCGATGGAGGCCGCTGTCGAGTTGGGCTCGTCGACCGCCACCATCACACTCGACGACCTGCTCGGGATCCACCGGATCTTGATGGAGCGTTCAGCGACGCCGGCGATCGGGGGCGTGGTCCGCACCGTGCAGAACTGGATCGGCGGCAGCAGCTACAACCCGTGCTCCGCAGCCTTCGTCCCACCGCCACCGGACACTGTCGACGCCTTGCTCCACGACCTCCTCGATTACGTCAACGGCGATGACCATCCTGCTCTCGTGCAAGCGGCGATCGCTCACGCCCAGTTCGAGACGATCCACCCGTTCGCCGACGGCAACGGCCGCACCGGCCGCGCGCTGATCCATGTCATCCTCCGCCGCCGCGGCCTCGCACCGCGCTTCGTGCCGCCGATCAGTCTCGTGCTCGCCACCTGGGCCCGCGACTACATCGCCGGCCTCACCGCGTATCGACACATCGGGGCGCCGGGCAGTCGTGACCGATCGACGGGAGCGGGCACTTGGTTGCGTACGTTCGCCACCGCAGCGCACCGATCGTGTGCGGACGCCGAGTCCTACGCGAGCAAGATCGACGCGCTCGATGCGCGTTGGAGGGAACAAACCGGTCGCGTCCGCGCCAACTCGGCGGTCGAACTGCTCCTCGACCTCCTGCCAGGCGTCCCGGTGATCACCGTCGACAGCGCCGCACGACTGATCGGGCGATCCGGGATGCGAACAGGCGAAGCCGTCAACCGTCTCGAAGCCGCCGGGGTGTTGCGCCAACGCAACATCGAGCGACAGCGTTACCGCGTCTTCGAAGCAGTCGACGTCGTCGACCTGTTCACCGGCCTCGAACGAGCCCTCGCGAGCCCCACGGGTGACATCGCCACAGCTGTGCCGAACCGTCGGGTTCCGCGTCGGGCGAAGCCCGCCGGCGACGAGACCTGACAGTGGGACGACCCGACAGGGCGGCAAGGACGGCGGCTCCGGCGGCTCTGCGGCACTCGATCCCTCGCTCGCTCCCGATCGCATACCGCTGCTCGTCGACCGACCAGAGGTAGTTGGCCGCCTGTCCTACCGCCTCGTTGACGGCGGGACCGACAACGCAGTGCTGGCGATGCCGACGACCGACCTGCCGGACGACCCGCGGGACGATTCCAGCGAGGGGGGAAGGCCGTGGGGGGGGTCACGGCCGTCGGGCCGACACGCGCATTGGGGCGCCGCCGGCGGGCCGGTTGACGACCATGCCGACTGGTCGTGGGATCTCGCTCGCGGTCGACGTGATGTCGAGCCGTTGGGCGATGCGGGCGACGATGAGTGTGAGTTCCATCTGGGCGAGCGCGAACCCGATGCAGTTGCGGGCGCCGCGGCCGAACGGCACCCACGCGATGTCAGCCAGGGCCTTCTGGTCGTCGGAGGGTGCCAGGAACCGGTCGGGGTCGAACTGCAGCGGCGCGCCCCAAGCCCGTGGGTCGCGGCCGGCGAGGTGCGCCGACCACAGGATCAGCGTTCCCTTTGGGATTCGGTAGCCGCCGACGGTGACGTCGCGGGCCGCTTCACGCGGCGACAGCACGCCGGCCGGGTGGAGGCGAGTGGTCTCGCGCATCACCCGGTTGGCGAGGTCGAGCTGGGCGAGCGTGCGCGCATCGGCGACCGGGGCATGCCCGAGGGGTCCGAACACCTCATCTGCCTCGTTCCGGAGGCGTTGCCACAGCCCCGGTTCGTGCGAGACGCACCAGAACATCCACGACAGCGACGCGGATGTGGTGTCGTAGCCCGCGCCGATGAGGGTGACGACCTGGTCGCGGATCTCGCCGTCGCTGAGCGTGTCGTCGGCCACGAGCGCGGCGAGCACGTCGAGCGGGTCCGTGGATGGCTGAGCACGCAGTGTTGCGATCTGGCTGTCGATGATCGCATCGAGAGCGCGGCGGTCAGCCCGCGCCCTCGATCGAGCCGTTGCCGGGAACGGGTGCGGGAACTGGCGGATCGCGGGCGATTCCAGATAGGCCTGGGGCCGCTCGAACAGCTCGCCGATCTCTGCAGCTCTGGCAGCGAGACCTTCGCCGAACATCGATCGCACGACGATCTCGAGCACCAATGCCCGACCGAACGGATACAGGTCGACCTCGCGTTCGGCGCCGGCGAGCGACTCTGTGAGCCGGTCGATCATTCGGTCGGTTCGCTCCACGATCGTGGGGATCCACCCGTTGAGCCGGCGTCGGCTGAACGCGGTCTGCACCGAGGCGCGGCGTCGGGAGTGGTCGTCGCCGTCGGAGACGATCATCGACTCCTTCCCGACGATGAACCCCAAGCACGTTGAACTTGTGGCCCCAGCGGAAATGATCGGTGGGCATCGCGAACAGCTCCCGCAGCGCAGCCGGGTCGCCGACCACTGCCATTCGCACCGGCCCGGCACCGAACCCGCACATCGGCCCGTAGCGCTCGGCAACCTCGTCGAGCACCGGCGCCGGATCCGAGAGGATGCGCCGGATCAACGCCGGCTGTAGCCGCCTGGGAGGAGCGGGAAGCGGTGAGCCGTTCATGGACGATCCTCCTGGATGACGAGCACGACGAGAACGATCGAAAGCATGGGCATCACCACGGTCCATGCCGTCGGGAGTGCGCCAAGTATGGCGCCGACCGTCACCAGCAGCGGTCGCAATCCGGATCGGCGAGATCGGCCGAACACGCCCAGCAGGACCAGAGCGCCGCCACCCCACAACGTGGGCAGCCAGAAGAGGAGCGGTGCTGGTTCGTGGATCCGGTAGATGAACTCTGCGACGCCGAGGAGGATCAGCCCGACCCCAACGATGAGGCCGATCACCTGTGTCGCTCGCCGTCGCTGGTTGATGCCTGAGCGATCGGCGGAGTGCCCGCTGCGTTCGGCGCTCGGATCATGGTGCTCAGTCATGGCATGGCTCCCGAACCGGGTCGCCGATGACCACCATCCGCTGCGAGCCGGCGCCGTGGTCGCTGCCACACCCGTGTTCGGACACGAACGAGACGGTCCCGATCATGTCAACGCTCGTACGTCGCCCACCAGCGCCGCGAGCCCGGCCAGTGCGATGAGCAGCCACACGGCCCGAACGCCGAGGCCGGCAGGCTTGGACAGCCCGCCGGCCGACGCCAGACCACGTCGAGCCGGTACCCAGGCTGCCAGCGCGACCGAGGCAATCCCAACCACCACGATCGTCAACGGGAACGCGGCAACCAGCATGGTGGGCAAGGCCCAACGCCGCCACCCGTGTTGGGCCACGTTGGCGGAGACTCGATCGACCACGACCCCGATAAGGGCGCCGAAGAGTGCTGGGAGCGCGACAAACAGACCGACGGCGAGCCACGTCGGTTTCAGCACCCGGAAGTCGATCCCATCGGCGTGGATCAGCATCGATCCGACGACTGCCCCGGACCCGGCTGCGACGGTCAGTCGACCGAGCCAGGTGGGGCCGAGCAGCCAGGGGTGGACCGCACGGTAGGCCGCGGCACCGATCACGCCGATCACCGCTCCCAGCATCAACAAGTTGTAGGTGCCGCCGAGGGTGAAACGGCCGATCTCGAATCCGTCGTCGCTGGTCACACCAACGACCGAGTCGGGTGAGGTCACCCGGAGCACCAGCATCGCCAACCGGCTCCCCACCCCGGCAACCAGGACGCCGGTCGGTATCCCGGCCACGATCAGCACCCACAGTCGCTGTGAGACCTCGGCGCCGACCGACACCGATGTCCCGGCGGGCCGCTCGACCGTCGTGGCCATCACGGCACGGGCCGCCGACATGACCTCACGATCGCGCCGAGCGCGAGCGCCGCCAGCACCGGGACCAGCACCAGCGACCCCACGAGCCCGACGCGGTCAGCGCCGACCACCCCGTCGAGGTGACCGACGTGATACGCGAAGTGCCCCACACCTTGCACCAGCCACGCGACCGCAACCGGCACCAGGAACTCGCCGCGCCAGGCGGCCCACAGCGTGACGACGATCAACGCCAGGAACAGCACGCCGACATCGCGCACGAGATGCTCGTCGTACGATCCGCCCTCTGCGGCGATCCAGCCACGACGGATGGGGAAGTCGTCGAAGAACGATCGAGGCGCCAATGCTGCATGCAGGCCGGCTGGCAGCATGAACAGCCCGATCGCTCCCAGACAGATCCGCGCCAACGTGACACTCGTGACGCGGCTCATTGGAGGTCGGCGCAAGCGATCCTGGCGCCGCTACCCGGCTCGTGCACGATGACCGATCGGGCGTTGCCGATCGCAACGGCCGAGACCGTCGCTGTCCACACCGCAACTCGCCTGCTGCTTCTGCTGCTCATGACCTGCTCCTGTCGGTTGACGGGCGTCCGAGGGCCGGGCGCTCGAGTGAGGTTGCATTCGGACTGACGTTCAGTTGGGCCGCATTGGGTGACAGCCGCTCCACTGGTGCTTCGTCGTTTCCCTCTGTGCGGCTGTGCTGACCGAGGTGCTTCACAACCCATTCCGGCTCGAGCAACCTGCCATCGGGTCGGGCCGGGCGGAGGGACTTGAGGATCTCGTCGTTGGAGACCCGGTGCTCGGGAAGGTACGACCCGACGCCGGCCACGGACACCGAAACCTCCGATGCCAACCTGGAGTTCGCCGAACGGTTCATGGGATCGCTCCTCCCTGCACTGTCCTTCCGGCTGCTGTTCGCTGTCCCACAACGTCGATCCATCTGTGACTCGCGACGGACGGTCTTGGCCTTCGCTCAGCGTCGGCGTCGTGTCCTGCTCGTCGCCGGGTGCCTGCGGATGGCGGTTGGTCCCGCATCCAGCAGCTCGCGGAGCCCGCGCTCGATCTCGTGGGCGAGGACAATCCCGGCCGCCTCCCGAGCAATGGGGCGAAGCGTGTTGAGAGCAGTGGCCACTTCGGTTGCCGACTCCTTTCCGTCAAACCCTGCTCCGGTGCGGTCGACGAACAGGGAGATCAGATCGTCGACCGCTCGAGCGAGGCGCCGACGAAGCAGGTCCGTCGCCCGACCGGTCACTTCGACGTCGATCCCGGCGTCGTGGAGCTGGAGGGCAAGATCGAGCAATGTCGGACTCCGAACCAACCACCACCCCTCCGGCTGGCGCTCGAGATAGCCGCAGCGTTCGAGGCGACTGCGCAGACCGGCGGGCCGCGTGCCGAGGAGGGCAAGCAACTCGTCGTCGACGACGACCTTGGGCCGGTCCTCTGACCAGGGCCCTCGCAGGCTCTCGTCCAGGCCGAGCCAGTCGCCCACCGACATGCCCGGACTCGCCCGCTTGCCGAGCAGATGGCGGATGGCACTGAGGGTGAGGCCTCGGTCCTGGAGCTCGGCGATGAGTTGGAGCCGTTCGAGGTGCTGTTCGCGGTAGATGGCGTCTCGGCCGCGACGGTCGGGCCGGGGGAGCACATCGACGGACTGGTAGAAGCGGATCGTGCGTGCCGGCACCCCGGAACGAGCCGCCAGCTCTGTGAGCCCGTACTCGGGGTGCTCGGTGGGGTTGTCCACTGCCCCAGTGAACCACACCCGGCTCAACCGTGACAGCAATCACTGTTCGAGTAACTTGACACCAAACACTGTCAAGGTCATGATGATCGCATGTCGAGTGTGATCGGCGATGTCACCTGTCCGACCGAGCCGCGATGACGGCCAGTTCCTTCCGCCTCCGCAGCGTTCGGATCCACGGCCACGACGTCACCTACCGAATGTCGGGCGAGGGACCGACCGTGGTGTTGATCCACGGCATTGCCGGCAGCTCGACGACGTGGCGGGCGGTGATGCCGGCGCTGGCCGAGCGCTACACCGTGATCGCCCCCGACCTTCTGGGCCACGGGCAGTCAGCCAAACCTCGGGGCGACTACTCACTCGGTGCGTACGCCAGCGGCATACGCGACCTGTTGGCCGTCCTCGGCCAGGAGCAGGGCACCGTGGTGGGCCACTCGCTGGGCGGCGGCGTGGCCATGCAGTTCGCCTACCAGTTCCCAGAGCGGATCGAACGGCTGGTGCTCGTGGCATCGGGCGGGCTGGGCAAGGAGGTCAGCCCGCTGCTCAAAGCGGTCACCCTGCCAGGTGCAGAGTACGTGGTTCCCCTGCTGCTGCACCGGCACATCCGAGAGTTGGTCGAATGGCCCGGGAGCCAGGCTCGCAAGGTGGGCTGGCGACCCAACGACACCCTCGCCGAGATCTGGCGCAGCTACACCACCTTGACCGATCGACACGGCCAGCAGGCCTTCATCCACACCGTCCGGTCGGTGATCGACGTCGCCGGCCAGCGGGTCAGCGCTCACGACCGGCTCTACCTGGCTGAAGCGGTACCAACATTGATCGTCTGGGGCGACCGAGACCGAATCATCCCCGTGGCCCACGCCCACACGACCGCCGAGTCCATTCCAGGTGCTCGTCTCGAGATCCTCGAAGGAGCCGGGCACTTTCTGCCCTGGCGGAACGCCGACCGGTTCCTCCCCATCATCGAGGACTTCCTGAGCTCCACGACACCCGCGCACGTGCCAGAGGCGCACTGGCGGGAGCTCCTCATCAGCGCGCCAGCAAACTCCGAGGCAGAGTGAAGCTCTGGCGTTTGCGACGACGAGCTGTTCAGCGTCGACGAGGGTGGCTGCGTGCCTCGCGACTCAGGCCATAGAAGAGCAGTGGCGGCTCGGAGCCGATGAGGTCCGAGCCGCCACCAGGGCTCTTGTGGAGCAATGCGTCAGCAGAGGCTCTTGGCCGTTGCGTTCTTCCCCAGTCCCTTGCCGGCGGAGGCCTGCACGAGCTGCCCGACGTTGTCGATGCCGTCCAGAGCGCCGCCGTTGACGGCCTTGTGAACCTGACCGAAGCACTGGGGCGTCCCAGGTTCAAAGGCGCTGGCGGTGCCAGCGAAGCTGACGGTGGCGAGAGCGGCGAACGCTCCGGTGACGATGATGCGCTTCATGTGACTTGTCCTTCTCGTTGGGTGTGTAGTCACCCCCTGTTACAGGCCATCCACCCGTCTTGGATGCACAGTGTTGAAAGACTCTGGATCGTGGTGCTCGTGAGGTCTATGAGCCAGGTCGTCGACCGGGCGAAGGTGCTGTCTGCCCGGTCTGATCACTGCGTTCTGGGCTCACAGGCCCCACCTGGGGGAGTTGGGCGGCCCGGGGACTTTGCCAGCGAATGTGGGCGCTCCGAGGGCGGGCGTGGCGTCATAGCCCGGCCGGCGGGCGAGCGAACGGTCGTCCATCAACCGCACGGAGACGCCGCGCAGCAGCGCGGTCATCGACACTGGGCCGACGAGCGTCCACCACCACGAGCTCGGGTCCCCTGCCACGCCGAACAGCCACACACCCCACCACATCGCGACTTCGCCGAAGTAGTTGGGATGCCGTGAACGTCCCCACAACCCGTTGCGGCAGGGAGCCGATGAGCCCGTTCGACGGTGAGCGTGGAGCTGCTCGTCCGCCACGAGCTGTACGCCCGCGGCGAGTACGACCACGACGGCCGCCAGGACGTCGAGCGCACCGACCTCGCGTCGGCCGAGCGTCAGCGCCGCAGAGAGACCGAACGACCCGAGCCACACATGGACGGTCGGGAGCAGATGCACGGCACCGAGATCGCTCACCCATGCCGGTAGGCCACTGCGTTCGCGCAGCATCGCGTATCGCCAGTCCTCGTGGTGCAGACCTGGCCATCCGCGGGCCCAGTTCGCGGTCAACCGCACCGACCACACTGTGACGGCGGTGATCACCAGCGCGGTTCGAGTCCCCGGCACGCCGGTGCCACTGATCGCATAGGCCCAGGCGATCAACGGCGGCGCCACCGACCAGTAAGGGTCGTAGAGGCTGTTGTTGCGCAACAGCGACGACGCAGCGAAGACCAACAGCGTCGCACCGATGTCGGCGACGAGGACGCCGACCAACGGATGGAGCTCCGCCGTGGCAGCGAACGCAGGAATCGAGACGGCCGCCACGAACACGTAGACGGCAGCAACGATGCTCAGATCACGTCGGCGGGTCGATGGCACGGATGGTCCTCCTCCAGGCTGGTGGCGTCTGCATCGTGCCACGGCTCGACAGTGCGCGGTCTCGCAGTACGCTGTGGCGCGTGGGAGACGGGAGCCTCTCGGTTCGCAGAGCGGGCGACGAGCCGATGCGCGACCTCGCAACCCCCTGGGGTTGGTTCGCCGTCGGGTTCTCGCACGAGCTGGCCGGCCGGGGCGTCCTCACCCGGCAGACTGGCCGGTGAGGAACTGGTCGTCTGGCGCGGTGCCGACGGGTCGGTCGCAGCGACATCGTCGACGTGCCCACACCTCGGAGCCCACCTCGGCCGAGGAAGCGTCGACCAGGACACGATCCGCTGCCCGTTCCATGGGTTCGCGTTCGATGGTGACGGTCGCTGCACCGCCACCGGCGGCGGGTCCTCGCCTCCCGCTGGCCTGACCGTCCGGTCGTGGCCGATCCGCGAGCGCAACGGCGTGCTGCTGGTGTGGCACCACCCGCGCAACTCGCCGCCGAGCTTCGAGGTGCCGGAGCTCGATGCAATGCCGATGACTCGGTTGAGCCGCACCACCACCGCCTGCTTCGAGTTCGACGGTCATCCGGTGGCGACCTCGGAGAACTCGGTCGACCTGTCGCACCTCGCCGTGGTCCACCGCTACACGGATGTCACGATGGTCCGCCCGTTCAGGCCGACGGGACGGAGGCGACGGCGTCGTACTCGATGACGCGCCCCGTCGGCATCCCCGGTGACGGCAGGCTGCCCGCGCTGCGTCGGGCCACGACGCACGTGCAGTTCGATGTTCGCCTGTTCGGCCTCGGCGTGTCGGTGGTCGAGGCCAGCATCCCGCGCGTCGGTGCACGCACTCGCCAGCAGGTGCTCGCCACACCGGTGGCGCCGGGCCGCATCGAGCTCCGACTGACCATGCAGGTGCTGCACGAAGGCGGCCCGGTCCGTTCCATCGCCGAGCGGATCGCCGCACGCATCGCGACTCACTGGTTCGTGCACGACGTGCGCCAGGACGTCCCGATCTGGGCCAGCCAGCGGTACGTGCTGCGTCCGGCGCTCGCGCACGGCGACGGGCCGATCGTGCCGTACCGCCGTTGGGCACGCCAGTTCCTCGAGCACGACGGAGGGCGAACAGGATCCACATGAGACGGCGGACCACGGTGCTCCTCGGTGTGGCGGTGGTGCTCGCCTCGGGCGGCGTGTACGCGTGGCACCGCCTGGCGACGGGCGGCGAGGTCACCGAGGTCGGCGTGGCCGAGGCCGTCGATCGCTACCGCGAACAAGCCGACGCGACGACGACCACTCCCTCGGCGGACGATCGTGCCGCCGACGACCCACCCGCCGACGGCGACATCACCACGATCGTCGACGGCGACACCACCACGACGGCCCCGGTCGTCGGATCGCTCGTGGCGCCCGGCGTCTACGAGTACGCCACGATCGGGTTCGATCGCGTCGACGCCCTGACCGGCGCAAGGCACGACTACCCGTCGATCACCACCATCACGGTCGTGCCCTACGGCTGCGGCGTCCGGTTGCGCTGGGACGTCGCGGTGGAACGGTGGGACAGCTGGGACTGGTGCCTCGACGGCGACGGCGTCCGCCAGACCGGCTGGGTGGGCTCTCACGAATTCTTCGGCACCGCGGGCCGCAACGACTACATCTGTGACGGCGACCCGCGTCCGCTCGATGCACCCGCGGGCACCACGTGGGCGATGACGTGCCGCATGGGCGACCGCACGACGAGCACCTTCACCGGCACGGTGATCGAGCGCACGACCCTCACGGTGGCGGGCACCGAGATCCCCGTGCTGCACCTCCGATACGAGGTCGACGTGGTGGGGGAGTCGACCGGCCACCAATCGGTCGAGGGCTGGTACCGGACGACCGACGGTCTGCCCGTGCGTGAGCATCTCACCATCTCGACGAAGCAGGACACCGTCATCGGCACCACCAACTTCGACGAGACCTACACCATCGACCTGCTCACCCCGACGCCGGCATCCTGAGCCGCGGCAGGCAGCCGCCGCTACCCGACGGCGTATCCGACCTCCGGATGCCCGGCCGTGGCCAGTCGCTGATCCAGGGCCTGTAGCGACCTGCTCGTCGGACTCAGCGTCCTCGCCACGTCATCCCGGAGTACAACGCGGTCTCCTGCAGATCGGTCAGCGTCGTGAAGTGACCGGCGAAGTAGAGGCCCTTGAAGCCCTGCCAGCCGCACGAGCTCCTGTGTGGCGCGCAGGGTGTCAGGGGTGAGCGCCGCGTGCAGGAAGGTCTGTTCGGCGAGGACCTCCGCGGGCTCGACCGGCCGGTTCGAGGCCCAGCTCTTGAAGAGCCGGACGGGCTGACCGGTCCGCGGGTTCGTTCGAAAGGCGCCGAGCCACATCGATGCTTCGCACGTGTCGCCGTCGACGGCGGCGTTGTGCGAGCACCAGTCGCGCCGGTTCGCCGGCATGTAGATCGGGTCTCGATGGATGACCATCCGAGTCGAGTAGTAGGTGTGACGCTCGAGGACATCGAGCAGATCGGCGGGCAGCGTGCCCAGGAACGAACGGCTCGCGTGCGGCGGAGCGTTGACCACGACCTTCGCGTAGGGACCGTGCCGACCGCTCGACGTCTCGACGAACCATGAGCCGTCGACTTCTTCGACTTTCGACACCCTGGAACCGGCATGGACGGAGAGATGCCGGCAGCGGTCCACCATCATCCCCAGGATCCCGCCCAGACCGATGGCGGAGCAGTAGGTCTTCGGACGCCGCAGGATGTTCCGCGGGAAGATGCGGACGAAGAGCAGCAGGAACGCGAGCGCAGACTGCGTCTTCACCATCTCGACGCTGAAGCACGTGAGTGAGGCGAGCCAGGGCAGCAAGACGTCGTTCTTGAAGGTTCGGTCCATCCGAAGTCCTCGAGCCAGTCTCCCACCGTGACCTCGAACGACGGATCGTCGGCCACGAACCGTTGGGCGGCCCGCGCGAAGCAGCCCGAAGTTGACGGCGTACTTCGGCGTACGGAGGGCATGCGCGGAGACGAACCGCGAGTGTCCGTGTCGTCGCATCGAAGATCGACAGCTTGCCGGGCATCGTGACGCGCACGTCGTCGGCCGGGTTCGTGGGCTGGATGGCCTCGATCTCGTGCAGGAGCGCCCAGTACAACGGATGGGTCCCCGGATTGAAGGACTCCGCCCCGATGTCAACGGGGACCTCCTCCTCGCCGTCGCACACCCGCAACGTCGATGCGTTGCCGCCCAGCGTCGGGCGCTCCTCGAAGAGATCGATCGTCCAGTCGGGGTCACAGAGGTAGGCGGTCGAGACCCCTCCCATCCCGCCACCGATGATCGCAAGTCGACGGTTCGGGGCCGACGAGGTGTGATCTGGTCCCCTGGTCACACCGTGAGAGTACTCAGCCCCGCGGCCCCGGTCTCGCCCGCATGCGACCGATCCCGCGCCTGGGCGCGCTCCGCCCGAGGAGGGAGGCTCAGAGGTCGAGACGCATGAAGGTGCTGTTGGCGCTCGGCTCGTCGTCGGCGAAGGGCCCGCAGACCCGGAAATCGCAGCGGGCGTGGAGCGAATGGGCCGGCTCGAACGCTGCCATCGACCCCGTCGTGAGGCTGACCCGCCGATTGCCCCGATGGCGAGCCAGATCGACGAGATGGATCACCATTGTCCTGTCGAGTCAGCGCCTGTCGAGTCCCGTAGAAGAAGCATGAGAAGTTCTGCCTGAATCGGCGATCTGCCTGCTGCAGACAAGTCGTGCCCAGGTGCGCGCCTACGCCGGCAAGGCCGAGGAGTACGCAGCGGCGGCGGCAAGTGAGCTGGCGGCCGAGCGTTACATCGCTGCGACGAGCCTGGCCATTCACGCAGCGATCAACGCGGCTGACGCGGTCTGCGGAGCTCGGCTCGGCCAACGCGGAGCAGGCGAGGACCACGACCAAGTGTTCACCCTCTTCAAGCAGGCCGGCACCGACGGAGCGACCGCGACCGACGACGCCTTGCGGCATCAGATGGACCCGGATGGCCGGCAGTGACTCAATCGGCGACCCCGGCACAGGCACTCGGATCCCTGAGGTCGAGCGTCAGTTGTGGCCGACGACATCAAGCGCGTTCAGTCGCCGTTCGTCGCGTGCAACGAGCGTCAGCGTGGCCCCGCGTGCGGCGAGGTTGGCGGCGATCGCCGACCCAGGCCGCCGGTCGCCCCGGTGATCAGCACCGAACGACCAGCCAGATCGGCGATCGGGCGGCGGGTGGTGTGTTCATCGGTCCTCCTCGGACGGTGGAAGCTCGATCTTGTCGAACCAGGCAACCTTGACATCCACGCCCGGTGAGTACAGGGCGTGTGGTGTTCCGACCGGGGCAGGGAGCCATGCCGCCTCGATCACGTTCTGATCGATATTGACATCGTCGACCCGGTGCAGCGGCCACCGGGGATGGTGGACCGTGCCATACGACAACCGGTTCCGTCGCGACGTGACGAGGCCCCAGCGGGCGGACAGGAAGTGGTCGAGATCGGTGACATCGTCATCGTCGATCGGATCGCCGACGCGGAACCCGATGTCGGCGTGCGGCGCACCCGCTCGGGGCCAACGTCGAGTCATCTGATAGCGGTGCTGATCGGCCGCAACCGTGTGCTCGGCTGTGGCCCAGCAATACGGCAGCGAGAAGGCCGTCCTCGCGACGGCGACGATCGCCAAGCGCGGTACGTCGAGCGAGAAGAACCAGACGGCGCGACGACCATGGACGTCCACCACGTAGGTCCGCACATTGATCTCGATGAAGCTGCCAAGCCACGGAAACGGTGGGGTCGGACCGACCTGCACGTCACGCATCTCGAACGGGATCAATCCGACCCAGGCTGATCCGTCGAACGTGTCGACCCGGACCCCTTCCGGCAGCAACCGCTGTACGGCGTCGGGCTCGTACCGCCAATGGAAATACGCCAGCTCGGTCCAACGCTGTCGGAGCACCGGACGGCGAGTCCACTCGAGTGGATCGGCGGTGACGGCTTCGATGTCTGCACTCATGATTACGTCTAGGTCAGCTGTCGGCGAGTCGGGTGTGATGGGGTCTCGCTTGTTCGAGTTCGTCCGAAGACAGCATCGACCAGATCGTCGACGCTGACCGTTTCGCTTGCTGGACGTCGGACGGCGGTGAGACCGGCATCGATCGCCAGCGCCAGATCGACGGCTGTCGTCTCGTTGGGCGGGAGCACACTCGCCGCACCGATCCGTTCGAGATCGGCGCCATTCGAGAACTGGTCGGTCGAGAACGGCAACACGATCTGACGCACGCCGGCTGCGAACGCCTCTTGCACACTGTTGTTGCCGCCGTGATGCACAATCAGATCGGCGTGGCGCAACATCGCGACTTGCGGAAGCTGTGGCGCGACCAGCCAATCGTCGGGAAGCGGACCGAGCTGTTCGACCGGTGTCGGTCCCATCGCAACCGCTGCGCGGACGCCGAGGTGAACAAGCGCTTCGGTGATTCGGGCCAGCACATCACCACGGTGCGACAGGAAGGTGCCGAGTGCGACGTACACCCGTGGCCGGCCGTCGTGGCTGGTCGCCCACGAGCTCAGCTCGGCCGGAAGCTGCTCGTGGCGCACGAGCGGGCCGACGAAGCGATGGTCGCTCGGCATTCCCGTAACCCGAGACGGTGCCTGCAACTCGCTGATGCTGTTGTACAGCACGCGGTCGCCGTGGGCCCGGAACGCATCAGCGACGGGCTGTCGGTTCGGCGCGACCTCATCGAGGGCCGTGTTCCATCTGTCGGTGAACACCTGTGTGACCCGGCCCACCAGGCTTTCGAGCTCCGCCAGTTGATGCGGGTCGGGACGAAACAGCGCGGGCCAGATCTCGGGCACGCCGTAGCGCTCGCGCCCGACCGGAAGCTGGCTGGGATGGCCGGGTACCAGCGTGACGAAAGGTCGACTGGTGGCGTACATGGCCAGGGTCGACGCAAACGAGACATGGTCCACGATCACGCTGTCAGGTTCGAGCTCGTCGCACAGGCGAGCCACCTCGACGGCGACTCGTTCGGGCTCGAACAGCAGATCCTGTTCTCGATCGAGCGCTTGGCGACGCATCGTCGCGATCGGGCCGTCGGCGGTCGCGGCGATGAACTGCTCGATGCTCGGATCACAGGTCGCGATTCCCGTATTGGCGCCGGCGCCCAAACGGAGCATGCGCCACTCGAAGCCATCGGCCTCGACACGCCGGCGAAGATTCGGACCAGTCGCCACGACCACCCGATGCCCTGCATCCGACGCTGCGGCCGCGACGACGGCCAACGGGCCGTAGTGCGAGGTGAAGTCGGGGCTGATGACGAGCAGGCTCATTGCGACACCAGCGCCGGTCGGTACAGCGCGACAAGTTGGTCGGCCATCGTTTCGATCGAGTACCGCTGTTCGACCAGAGTGCGAGCGCGTTCGGCCCGCCCGCTCCTCGCCACCAGCCCGAATCCTCTGTGGATTGCCGCGCCCAAATCGGCGCGCGGGGCGACCAGAACGCCTGTGTCACCATCGTCGACGTATGTCGATGGGCCTCCGGTGCTGGGAGCCACGACGACGAGGCCGGCAGCCATGGCTTCGAGCACGGCCAGCCCGAACTCCTCTTTCACCGCACCATCGACGTAGACGCCGCCGGCCGCCCAGCCGCCCGCACGCCCGGACACAGCCGCAACCAGCAGTCGGGCGACGTCGGCGCGAGGCCGCCCACCGAGCAAGACGATGCCTGCCCGACGCGGATCGGTCGCCGGAACCAGCCGGTCGATGACGGCGAGCACGGCCGCCTCGGTCGCCGACGGGTTGGCGAGATCTCCACCGACGATCACCAGATTGGAGTGGTCATGGAGGCGCGGATCGCCGGCCCACGCCGCGACGACCCGGTCCATACCCTTGATCGGATTGAGCCGTCCGACGCTGAGCACGAGCGGCAGATCCCGCCTCGACGGCGGAATGCCGGTGGCGAGATCGTCCAACACGTCGCCTGAACGCATGTCGCCGTGCACGGCATCCTGAATGTCGCCCACCCGATCGAGCAGGCTGATGTCGATTCCCTCGGCCACGACGGCCACGCTCTGGCGTTGATCCTCGCCGTTGGCTTCAAGGCCATCCAGAAAGTCGATCTGTTTCGAGCGCGGGAACAGCGCCAGTTGATTCGCGTCGCGAGCCACGCCCTCGATCAACCGGGCTCTGAACCACACGTGGGTGTCGGTGGCGAGTCGCACGAACGATTCGTCGTCGAGTTCGCCTCGCGCCTGAAGCGACTCGATCACGTTGTGCGGATCCGGAGCGACGCTGAAACAGAACGGGATCCCGATCTCGGCGGCGACAGACGCACCGGCCATCGTGCCTACGTCGGCCATGCGGAGATGCAGCACGTCGATCGGTCCAGCCAGCCGCAGCGCGCGTCGTATGCCACGTTCGATGGCGGGGAGATGCTCCCATGCCTGATTGGCGTTGTCGGCTGGACGATCGTCGTCTCCGAACGACACCATGCCGTATGACAATGGGATCTGGCTCGACGACAACGGCCCGACGACGGCATCTGTGACGGTACCGCGGCCGATCGTGAGGACGTGTTCGACATCGGACCGACGGGCCAGTGCCTCCCCGAGCGAGACCAACAGGCTGGCGACGCCACCGGTGTCACCACGCCCACCAAGGCTGAGCTGGCCGTCGAGCCCTTCGGCCAGCACGAGTTGAGCAACTCGGACACCGCTGCGTTCTGATCGGTCGACCGACGGTGGCTCGCCGAGCCAGCGACTGCTGAGCGCCAGCGCAGCATCGGTCCCGATCGTCGGGTCAAACGCGGCGAGATGCCGGAGTGAGTCGTCGATCGATGGGCGACTGCGCTCGCCGAGAGCGCCGACCGCGGCGGCCCGGACGGAGGTCGCTTCGCTCTCGTCGAGAGCCAGGTGGAGCAAGACCTGGTCGGCATCGTCGCCGAGTACCCCGAGCAGATCGACGAGCCGAGCTCGAGCGGCGTGACCGTTCTCGTCGGTCAACTTGGCGATTGCGGCCCGCAGGATCGGGTGGGCGAGCGAGTCGGACCAGCACCGCAACGTGCGGTGAGCATGCATGGTGTCGATGCCACCCACGGTGATCATTTCGAACAGGGCCGGCAGCGCCCGGTCGGACGGCTGCCTGTCGCCGAGACGCCACGCTGCGTGCCGGCGGACGATCTGGGCCGAATGCGACAGCAGATCGACCAGCGCCTCGTCGGCGAGTCGGTGATCGACACAGACCAACGACTCGATCGCGACCAGGGATGCGATCGTTCCGTCACCGGCGAGTCGGCGGAGATCGTATGACAACGCAGCCTGATCCGGGGAACGACGCACGCATTCGGCGAGTTGCGCAGACCGATGCAGCAACGACGAGTAATCGCCGGCACCGACGAGCGAACGAAGTTGTTCGACGATCGGGTGCAGTTCGGTCGGACGGAGAGTCGATTCGCGAGCAAAGGGCAAGACCACCACCCGATCTTAGCCTCTTTTAGTTTGATTTACCGTCGTTCAGTGCATGAAATCGGAACGGGTCTACCATCAGGGGCATGGAACCGAGGACCGATACGAGACTCGACCTGCAAACGGCGGCCGATCAGCTTGGCGTTCACTACCAGACCGCCTATCGCTGGGTCCGCAACGGGCGCCTCGACGCCGAGCTGATCGGCGGTCGGTATCTCGTCAATCCTGACGACATCGTCGAGCTGAACCGGGAGCGCCAAACCCCCAAGACTCCCCCAGCACCGCGAGCCGCCAGGCTCGAGCATGCGGCCGACCGCTTGTACGAGGCGCTCGTGACCGGCGACGAAGCCGCCGCCACGAAGATCGTCCGACGCTTGGCGGACGACGGTGCACCGATCGTCGATCTGATCCAGATCGCGCTCGTCCCCCCGCTGCGACGAATCGGGCAAGGCTGGCACGACGGCAAGCTGACGATTTGGGTCGAACATCGGGCCTCGGCGATCGTCGAGCGACTGCTCGGCGACCTGGCATCAAACCCGCGCGGCCGTCGACGCGGAGTCACCGTCGTGGCCGCGCTGTCGGGCGATCATCATTCGCTTCCGACCACCATGGCCTCCGTCGCCCTTCGGGATGACAACTGGCACGTACACCACCTGGGCGCCGACCTGCCGCCCGATGAGATTCTCAAATTTTGCCGGGCTCAGCCAGTGAGCTTGGCAGTCATCACCGTGACCAACCCGACCACAGGGGATCTCGCCGACACGACCGCCGCCGCCCTTCGGGCTGCCGGCACACCGACGATCGTGGGCGGCGCCGGAAGCAACTTGACCGAGCTGATCGAGCTCGCCCGACGCAGCGCCGGTGAGGGCGTGCACGCCTCAGTCAGCACTCTCTCAGTCAGAGCGGAATAAATATGACTGAATGATGTTAAAGCGATGGTCCAATGCAGAAAGGTCCATCATGAAATCACTCTTCTCAGCCCTGAGGCTCCAGCTGCCGTTCCTGGTCGCCGGGTTCTTGTCGTTTGTCTTCTCCGTCTGGCTGTACTTCGTGGCAGACGAGAAAGAGGCCGGCATCTTCGTGGGGCTGTGGGTTCCGTCGATCCACTCACTCGGCACGCTGATGCTGAGCCCCACTCGCCGGCCTGCCCTGGTGCCTGTCGACTCCACTCGCCGGCTCGATTCGGATCGGGTCGTATCATGACCGAGATCCTGCTCATCGTTGGTGTGTTCGTGTTCTTCATCACGGTCTCCGGAGCGGTGATGGTCGGAGGGCACCTACTCGAAGAACTCGAACATGACGAGTCGGCACCGAGCCGTTTGTTGCCCGAAGCCAGCGATGCGGCTGTCGGCGCCGTGAAAGCTTCGAGCTGACCGGTCCAGATGCGCAGCGTTTGGGTCGGTCGCGAGATCGATGCCCCCGCCGAGACACTGTGGCGACTGCTCGTCGATCCTGAGCTCTGGCCGCTGTGGGGACCGAGCGTTCGTTCCGCTGTGCTCAACGAGCCGACTTCCGACTCGGGAGCACAGGGACCGTCCGCACCGCACTGGAAATCGAGTAGGGCTACCGATACGTCGACTGGTTGCTCACGGTGCCGCTGCTCCTCGCCGAGCTCGTCGTTGTCCTCAAGCTGACGGCCGGGAAGACCCGGAGTCTCCTCGTGAGGCTGACGATCGCTGCTGTCGCAATGATCGGTCTTGGTTGGCCTGGCGAGCTGTCCGATCCCGACTCGACCGCCCGTGCGGTGTGGTTCGTGCTCTCGATGATCCCGTTCCTCTACATCCTCTACGTGCTGTTCGTCGAGCTCGGTCGGTCACTTGATCGCCAGAGCGCCCGCGTGCGCAAGACGGTCGACGCGCTTCGCTACATCATCTTGGCCACGTGGAGCATCTATCCCCTCGCCTACATCGCACCGACGGTGATCGACAATCCAGCGACCTCCGAAGTCGTTCGTCAGGTCGGCTACTCCATCGGTGACGTGCTGGCCAAGCCGCTGTTCGGGCTGCTCGTGCTCGGGATCGCACTCATCAAGTCCCGCGAGGACGGTTACGTCGATGCCGGTGGTGCCGACATCGACATCGTCACGCCGGATGACGTGAACGAACTCGTCCACGACTGAACCCCTCCGACGCCCCGGCATCTCCCCCCCCGGTGCCGGGGCGTCACCTTCGCGACAAGGACCTACAGATGAACACCACACTTTCCGGACGAACGGTCTCCCGCTCGATACTCCCCCGACGCAGTTCGCCTCCGAACCCTTCTACGGCGACACCCTCACGCTCCTGCGAAGTGTGCGCGACCATGGCTTCGCAACGCTGTCTCACCTGTGCGACGACGACTTCGGGATCGTCGACGTCGACCCGGCCGGCAACGCCAAGCCGATCCGCGCTCGTGCCGAGTGGGAGCAGTGGTTCCATGAGCTGTTCGCAACGCTCGACGCGATGGGGGCCGCCACCGACTCGATCGTGCTCGAACTACCACGCAGTACGCGAGTCCGGGCTCGGCTACTCGGTGCTCGAATTCCGCCAGACCCTGACGGTTGGACCGCACACGGCCACGTTCGACTGTGTCGCCACGATCATCTGGAAGCAGACGATTCGCGGCTGGCGCGAGGCGCGGTGGCACGCGTCCGTCATCAGTTCCGTCGTCCCCGACGAGTTGAAGCCCGCAGCCTGAATCGAAGTGCACTCGCCGACATCGACGACGGTCTGCGACCCCGGCTTCGCTGCTACCCGGGCACTCAAACATCGCCGACTGAGGGTCACGAGTCCAGCGCAGACAGAACTGAAGCGCCCCGGGTTTGATGACTGCTCCTGAGACTTGCGCCCAGCCACATGCGCATCGCACGCCTGCAAGGTCAGGCGGGTCTCGAGCACAACGTTGGTGCGTCAGCGGGGTGCGATCGCGGTGCTGCGGGGGTCGACGACGATCTTCGCGTGCCTCTCAGGGTCACTCAGTGCGCGAATGCGGCGTCGACGCCGTCGAGTCCGACGCTGCCGGTGACGAGTCGGGAGGCCGTCGACTTTGCCGTCGGCGAGCAGGTGGAGCGTGTCGCGGAATTCGAGTGGCCCGTAGCCGACGACGAAGCGCAGATCGATCTCTTTGTTGATGACCATCGTGGGACGGAATCGATCGGGTTCCATGCAGACTCCGGCGACCACGACGCGTGTGCCGATCGGGGCGGCGGTGATGATCTGTTCGATGATGTCGGGCACGCCGACGCATTCGGAGATGACGGGCCGCTGTTGTTTGGTGACACCGACCTTGTCGAGGCCGCGGAGCACTGGCCAGCGTGATCGCGGCCAACACCTCGACATGTTGGAGCAGCAGCGCACCGGCCAATGACAGGGTGCCATTGCGCCTGCGAGCGTGAACGGTGTCATCACGCACACCTGTCCGGCGCGAGCAAACGAGATGATGCCCATCGACATCGGCACATCCAGTTGACGGGGCGAGTTGACGTTGATGTTGGTCCAACAGTACGGACGCTCAACGAACTCTGCGTGGGATACACCGAGTGAGATGCCGATCATCTCGAATCGTCGCTGATGATCGACTCGCCGGGGGCGAAGACGTACATCGGTTTGTCGGACAGCGCGGCCATCGAGCGAGTGATCACGAGATGTCGGACCTCCACGGGAACGTCTTGAGGCTCGACGCACGGCGACAGCGAGTGCAGGACATCGAAGGACTGGGTCAGCCGCACGAATCCTCGAAACCTGCGAGAGTGCCAGTCCGGCGGCCATTGACGAGGTCGGACATGTAGGGAGGGCCGCCCACAGGGAAGAAGTTGACCGCGCGGCCTCCGATGTCCAGATCGCGATCAGGATTGCGCGCGGCAACGCGGCACGTCGATGGAGCGGACACGACGGCCGCCGTCACCAGCTCCGCTGGGATGCGGACCAGGTTCGGATCGTCGCGGTCGCCGACCGAGGCGCCGGCGGCGGCGGCGGCAAAGATGGCGCGGGCCTCGGGAAGCAACACTCGGATTCCGTGCTCGCCCAAGAAACGCAGGGCGCTGCGGTGGAGGTGCTCGACGTGATCATCGGACAACACCCGCAGCGGTTCGAACGGGTTCGTCACACGACGCAGATGGGCGGGTCGATCCAGCGGTCGCCCGTGGCGACCCGCTCGACCAGACCGTCGAGTCCGGGCGCCCGCACCGGCATCAGGCCCATTGACGATCGAGCAGTCATGCTGCGACGGTGCTCCTCGTGTCGCCTGGATCGCGTCGTGTTGACGGTAGGAGTGAGGTGTGCCAGTTTGACGTCCGATTCGGCGCATGCCGACGTGTTGTGGTTCACCTCGGGGAGATGATCATGGAGATGTCAGTTGCTTCGGCGAGGGTGCTGCAAGCCGTCGACGAGATGACGGTCACGATGATTGCCGCCGTCTCCACGCTCGTCCAGATTCCCAGCATTAGCGGCACAGATGCCGAGAACGACGCACAGCATCACATGTCGACACTGATGGACGAGGGCGGACTGGACACCGATCGATGGCGGATCGATCTGGATGACATGTACGCGGCACCGGACTTTCCCGGTGTCGAGGTGGAACGCCGTGAAGCATGGGGACTCGTCGGGCGTCTACCCGGCGCCGGTGACGGGCCGTCGCTGATGCTCAACGGTCACGTCGACGTCGTCCCGATCGGTGACCCGCACGTGCTGATGTTCCCACCCTTCGACGGCGAAGTCAGGCAGAACAATCTGCACGGACGCGGATCGTGCGACATGAAAGCCGGCCTCATCGCCGCCCATTGGGCCGTTCAAGCCATCCGGTCCGCCAACATACGACTCTGCGGTGGACCTGTCGCTTGCCTCTGTCCAGGGCGAAGAGGACGGCGGCCTCGGCACATTCGCCTTGCTCCAACGAGGCTGGCGCGCCTGCTCGACGCCTGCCTGATTCCCTGAACCCACCAACTTGGACGTCGTCCCGGCCAACGGCGGCTCATTGACCTTCCGGCTCCACGTCCATGGCCACGCAACACACGCATCCCGACGCACCGAAGGCGTCAGCGCGATCGAGAAGTTCTTCCTGCCCATCTGGCAAGCCCTCGGCGAACTCGAACAGTGCCGCCATCAACACGTCGATCCGCTCGCCAGCCGCTGGAGGCTCGCCCACCCGCTCTCGATCGGAACGATCCACGCCGGCGACTGGGCGTCATCGGTACCCGACCTCCTCGTCGCCGAAGGACGACTCGGTGTCGCACTCGACGAACCAGTGGAGCAGGCACGAGCCCAATTCGAAGCCGCTGTCCAAGCCGCATGTCAAGCCGACGACTGGCTACGCGATCATCCCGTCGAAATCGAATGGTGGGGCGGACAGTTCGCCTCCGGTCGCCTGCCCGCCGACAGCGACCTGGCTACGAGAATGGGACACGCCCACGCCGTAGCCAGCAACCAGCGCCCGCATGAGCTGTGGGCAGCCCCATACGGAAGCGACCTCCGACTACTCATCCAACAAGCTGGAATTTCCCGACCTGCAATACGGACCAGGCGACGTCGCACTCGCCCACGGACCCAACGAAATGGTGCCCGTAGACGACATCGCCACCACCGCCCGCGGACTCGCCCTCATGGCACTAGACGTATGCGGCGTTGCCGTCTGACGGCACGGAAGTTGAGCACTCCAACTCTCGCCGGACAGAGGCATCCGTGGATCAACACGACCGCTCGCCCGGGGCCTCCCGCAGCCTCGACGACGTTCGCCTGAGCAGGGTGCCGCTCCATTGTCACGCGTTTCGCATTGAGGCGGCCCAGTTCCTCACGGAGGTCCTCGGCAACGGCGTGGACAGCGTCGAGTTCGAGCTGCTCCAGTCGCTGTCCGTGTACCGAGTCGGCCCTCGATGTCGGACGCCGCCGCCTCGAACCGTCCGAGGTGCGCCCCCGTCGCCGCGCCTTGCGCATCATCCGGGTTGACCACGATGAAGCTCCTGGGCAGGGGTTGTCAGTGTCGTTCCGACGCGGCGCCGGGCCGCTGGCGGCAAGGCCGAGTTCGAGTTGCACCCACACGTGGTTGGCGTCGCGACGGGTGACACGTGCCGGGTAGGGAGGCTCGTCGTTGTCTCCGGCGACCAGCCAGTCTCCGGGCTTCGGGTCGAACGACTCGTCAGAGGCACGTGGACCGTGACTGATCCAGGTCTCGACGACCAGATCCGCACCGACGCCGGTTGCGACGTACGACAGGTCGTACATGGCGGTGTTCACGTTGTCAGCCTAAATCACCGTCGACCAGATCGGTAGGTCGGGTTGTCTAGCGGGCCGCGGAAATGCGCACGGACTCGCTCGAACTGGCCGGCGGTGGCAGCGGCGAGCACAACGGTCCAATGTGGCGAGTCGAGTGTCGGAAGCAGCGGGAACCCGTCGTCTGTCAGCGACTCGCCGTCGGCGACCAGGAACTGCCGACGATCCGCAACGATCGGACGCATCCGGACCAACTGCTCGAAGTCGCCGCCAGGGACTTCGAGCACGGAGAAGCCCCAGATCCCCCACCGCTCGTGGCACTCGTCGACTGATCGGCGCAACAACTCGTCCTCCAGGCGTACGCTGCGCCGAGGCGGACCACGACCAAGCCGGGTGCGGAAAGCTCATTGCGAAGCGAAAGCGGCTTGAGCATCACCCCAACCTATCGACGTGCCACAACCGACCTCGCCGTGCGGCGCTGGCGGCGGAGCCTGTCGTCACCGGCGGGAAGGGACGTCGAAGCCGAGAGTGGTGTAGGTGGCGAGGCGTTTGCTGTGCATCTTGCGGAACACGGGCCGGGGTCGAGGTAGTCGTGGACCTCGACATCGGTCTTGACGTCGTTGGTGCGCAGGATCCGTCCGATGTACTGCACGACCCGGCCCTTGAACGCGAGCGGGAACGCAAGGAAGAGGGTGTCGAGGCTGGGGCTGTCGAACCCTTCGCCAAGGTAGGACCCCGTTGCGAGGAGCAGCTGGCCGGTCGGCGCCGGGTCGGCGTCGAGCTGATCGATCACGGCCGCCCGTGCCTTCTTGCCGAGGCCGCCTTTCAGCACGAGCGGCTCGATGCCGCGCTGTTGAAGCTCGGCGGCGAGGGCGTCCAGGTGGTCGGTCCACTGGGTGAGCACCAGAACGTTCCGGCCTTCCCGAGCGGCGGCGGTCACGTCCGCGGCGATCTGACAAGTACGGGCCTGATCCTCGACGAGAGCTCGGAAGACGTCCTGGATCGCGGTGATCTCACCGGTCCCGGCGGTGCTCTGCGTGTCGTGGACGAAGAGACGGCGGGTGAGCGCAGCGGCCGCCGTGTCCGCGAGAGCGATCTCGTGGCGGACCGGACCGCATTGCATCGTGATAATCGCCTCGAGCCCGTCACGCCGGTACGGGGTCGCGGTCAGCCCGAGCCACCGGCGGCAGCGGGCATCGCGTACGGCGATCTCGAACGACCGGGCAGGGAGGTGGTGGCATTCGTCGACGATCACCAGGCCGTACCCGTCGAACACCGCTGATGCGTCCGGGCGACGGGCGACCGCTTGCAGTGTTGCGATGTCGATGATCCCCGACGACTTCGCCGTGGCGGCAACACGGCCGATCTGGCGACGACCCAGACCGAGATGCTCCATCAGCCGGGACTTCCACTGCTCAACCAGCGGCGTGCGATCAACGAGGATCAGCGTCGGTACCCGATGTGCGGCGATGACGGCACAGGCCATCACCGTCTTGCCGGCTCCGGTCGGTGCGACGAGCACCGCATGGTCGTGGTCGATCACCTTGTCGACAGCGACCTGGTTGGTGGGGTGACAACGTGATCGTCGGGGAGACCTCGATCGACGCCGGTTCGTTGCGTTGGTCGTCGAGCTCGAAGCGGCTGCCCGCCGGTTCGATCACGTGTCGGGCGGCGTCGAGCAGTCCGCGGGGCACGCCGAGCCGGTCGAGTTCCTCGACGTAGCAGCGGATCAGGCGTGGGGTCGCATGGTTCGACAGGCGAAGGCGTTCGTTCTCGTAGAACTTCGGGTTGTGCAGTGACGCCAGGTGCTTCAGCTGGGCGATCAGCCACGCCGGCAATCCGATCGTTTCGATCGACAACATCCCCGCCAGCGTCGCGTGCACCACCGGCGGGGCCGGATGCTGGTCACGGGCCTGTTCCCAATCGACCGCTTCGGCCCCGACCGGCAACGGCCGTACCGAGTCGGCAATCGCCGTGAGTGCTTCCGGGCTCGCCAACGGCACGGCCGAGAGGAACGCCCACTGGTCGTCGTACGGTTCGAGAGTGGTCGGGTCCAGGAACACTGTGGTGCCACGCTTGCGACAGCCGCCTTGCAGCGGAAGTGCGATCAGGTTCCCGAACGAACCCTTCGGCATCACGTCCTGCGACGGGAACAACCGGTCATAGCTCGACAAGTCGATCTCGACACGAGACGCCATCGCCCGTCGCAGCATCGCCGCGCCCACCTTGCGCGCATCGGCAGCCGGGACCGGGCCGGAAAAGAACACCCACACATGCCCGCCATCACCGGACCGGGAGCGTTCCAGCACCGCCGGCAACCCTGACTGCCGGCACGCGTCGAGGTAGGCGAGCACGTCGAGCGCCCACGAGCCCCCATCGAAGTCGCACGCCAGCAGGCGGCATCGGTCGTTGCGCAGCAGCGGATACAGGCCGGCCGAGATGTCGCCTGCCAGATGACGTTCGATCACCGCATCGGTGAGCGGCTCGTACTCCCGGTCCGGGCGCTTCGAGTTCGCCCACCCACCGACCACCGATCACCGGACAACCCGAGCAGACTCCGCAACCGCTCGTTCTCCGCACGCAGCGCCACGATCTCGGCCAACGCCACGGCCAGCTCGTCGGGCATCACGGACCCGTCACCTCGGCGGTACCCACCATCGTCGGAACGCGGCCAACAGCCGCGCCGCCTCGTATGACTCGTCGGTGAGGGCGACGTCCAACAGGCTCAACCGCTGCCGCCGACCATCGAGCGTGATGACAGCGACCAGCCCCCGTCGCTCGTCACCATCGAACTCCACCTCGTCCAGGCTGCAGCCCATCCCGACAGCCACAGCCGCCACAGGCAGACCCGCCTCTGCGAACACGCACTCGAACGCGCCGAGCTGCTCACCGTCGCCGTAGGCGTCGACGAGCACGTCCTCGATCAGTTCGTCCAGCTCACCGTCAGGCCACGTCCCCGGCACAGCCATCACCGTAGATCGCCGTCGGAGTCCGACCTTGACCCGCGTGGCGTGGCACTCCAGCAGGACTGGCGGATCCTGACTACGTCACGGCCTCGGGACATCTGCTGATCTTCGGGTTGGTCCCGAACGGATCAGATGACGATGACACCGCCATGGCCTACATCGTCACCCGCAACCAACGCTTCTACGTCGTCGCCTACGATCACGCAGTGCGGGTAAAGAGAGCCCTGATCGGCCGCGATGCGGAGCTGGAGGAAATCCGCGAGTTCGTCACGTGCATCGCCGAGGGGCCCAGTGTCCTGCTGATCGAGGGCGAGGCAGGCGTGGGCAAGACGACGCTGTGGAAGGCCGGTGTCGAACGCGTCCCGTCGGCAACCGTCGTGTTGCTGTGCCGCCCCGTCCAGTCGGAAGCGACGATGGCGTTCGCCGGCCTGAGCGATCTGCTGGGCGGCGTCCTGGCAGACCCGCTGCGTGATCTTCCCGAGCCCCAGCGCCGCGCACTCGAAGCCGCCCTCCTCCTCGAGGACGGCCCACGATTCAATCATCAGGCCGTTGGGGCCGCGACGCTGTCGGTGCTTCGTGCGTTGGCGGCCGATGCTCCGGTCTTGGTGGCCGTCGACGATGTCCAATGGCTCGATCGCCCGTCGGCGCGAGCGCTCGCGTTCGCAGTGCGCCGTCTCGAACACGAGCCCGTGCGCACGCTGGCGTCGCTGCGATCTGATCCGCGCCAACGACCGGCAACCCCGGAGCTGGCCGAGATCCTCGAACGCGGCGGCGGCCGTTCGCTGCGGGTCGGGCCGCTCAGCGTCGGTGCTGTCGAGCGGTTGCTCGCCGAGCAACTCGACATGACCCTGCCCCGGAGCGCGCTCCTGCGCCTGCACGACACGTCGGGCGGCAACCCGTTCTTCGCCCTCGAGATCGGCCGGGCACTCGTGGAGGCGGGTGCGCTTCCCGGCCCGGGAGAGGCGCTGCCGGTGCCCGACGACCTTCACGACCTCCTCGTCGATCGCGTCCGGCGCCTGTCGGCGCCGGCGCGCGACCTGCTGCTGCTCGCATCGTTGCTCTCCCACCCGACGGAGGACTCGCTGGCGCGGGCGATCGGCGCCGGCTACGACGAGGCTCTCGAGCGGGGCCGGCACGCAGGGATCGTCGACGTGATCGCCGCTTCCGTGCGCTTCACCCATCCGCTCCTAGCATCGGCCGTGGCCGAATCGGCGACGCCTCGACAGCGCCGTCACGCACACGCGCGGCTGGCGAAGGCGGTTAGCAGGATGCGGAAAATCGCGGGTTGGCGGCTGATTGCGGTCCGGGCTCGTTGATGGTTCCGGGGAGAGGCCGTCCCGGACCGGTGTTCCGTCCGGAGTGGGTCCCGGCCCGGGTGCCAGAGCCGCTCTGGCCGTGTCGGGTCAGGCCGGTTGGGCGTCGAGGGCTGTGATGCGGATCAGGTTGTAGACGGCGGCGTTGATCTTGAACCAGGCCTGGTTGCGTTGTCGGCCGATGTAGCGGAGCTTGTGTCCTCCGCCGACGGTCTTCATCCAGCCGAAGGGTTCCTCGACCCGTTTGCGTATTCGCTGCGACACGGTGTGTCCAGGGTGTCTGGTCGTGCGCCCGTCAATTGCCGAGCGACGGTTTCCGCTCACGTTCTGGGCGACGTGCGGAGTGAACCCGAGCTGACGCGTCTTGGCCACGAAGTCCTTGGTGTCGTAGTTCTTGTCGCCAGCGACCGTGCGTCGCCGCTTCGTCTTGGGGAGACGGTCGAGCATCTCGAGCGCCGTGGCGCGCTCGGCGTACCCGTCGGCGGTGGTGAGCTCGGCATCGACGATCAGCGCCGAGCGGTGCTCGATCAACAGATGCCCGGCGTAGCACAGCGTCGCTGCGGTGTTGTTGGACTTGCGATACAAGCGTGCCTCCGGGTCGGTGGTGGAGGCATGGGTGTCGTTCGAGCGCTTCTGACCGTGCCATTGCACTTCGGTGTTGCGGCCAGCCGGCGGCTCCGACGGCGGCCGGTCCTTCGGCTTGAACGACTTGTGCGACGCCCACGCGTTCAACAACGTGCCGTCGACGGAGAAGTGATCCGACGAGATGTAGCGGCGCAGCTTCGCCTGGCGCACCACCGCAGCGAAGAACTCATCTGCGACGTCATGGTCCAACAGGCGCTGGCGGTTCTTCGTGAACGTCGTCGCGTCGAACGCCGCCTGGTCGATCCGCATGTCCAAGAACCACTTGAACAGCAGGTCGTAGTTGAGTCGCTCGCAAAAGGCGCGCTCGGAACGGATCGAGTACATCGCCATCAACACCGTTGCTTTCAACAACATCTCTGGCGGGACGCTGCGCCGGCCGCTCGTCGCGTACATCTCATCGAAGATCGGATCGAGTTCGGCGAGCACAGCGTCGACGACGACCCGGATCTTGCGGATCGGATGATCGGGCGGGATCAGGTCCTCGGTGCTCACCGAGGTCAACATCGCCAACTGCGGATCAGGGGTTCCACGCATACCCCCATTCTTTCGATCCCGACGCCGAACACGAGCACCTCAGCCGAATTTCAGCACCCTGTTAGCGGGCAAGAGGAGCGTGCACGCCATCTTGCCCTCGCGACCGCGGAACCCGACGAGGTCGTCGCGAGCGCGCTCGAGCAGGCATCCGCCGACGCCCGGCGCCGTGGAGCGCCCGCCGCCGCAGCCGAACTGGCCGAGCTGGCGTGTGCGTCACACCAGTGGCCAGCCGCCGCGACGCCTGGCGTCGTTGCACCATGGCAGGCGACACGCGATTCACCGTCGGCGACACCTCGCTTGCGGCCGAGCTCTTCACCAAGGCCGTGTCGATCGCCGCGCCGGGTGCGGAGCACGCCGAGGCGCTGTGGCATTTGGCGCGGGTCCGCTACATCCACGACGACGTCGCGGGCGGGCGCGGGCTGCTCGAGGAAGCACGCAGCGATGCGGGCGACGACCTCGCCCTGTCCGCGGCCATCGAGCACGACCTCGTCTATCCAGCCTTCGCGTCCGGCGACCTGGCCGCCACGTTGCGCCATGCCCGGGCGGCCGCCGATCTCGCCGAGCAGGTCGGCGCCACCCCGATCCTCGCCGGCGCGCTCAGCCAGATCGCGGTGACCGAGTTCATGCTGGGTCGTGGCGTGGGTGGAGCTCCTGGATCGATCCGCCGAGCTCGAGGACTGGGACGACCCCGACCCGCCCGCTCCGGCCGACGCTGGTCGCGGCGCACATCGTGTCGTGGCTGGACCGACTCGACGAATCTCGTGAGCTGCTGCTGCACAGCGAGCGCGCGGCTGATCGACCGGGGCGACGACGGTGCGCTGCCCTGGGTCTGGTACCGGCTCGCCGACTCGACTGCTGGATGGGTGAGTGGGAGCGAGGCTACGGGCGGGCAGTGGCCGCCGACCGGCTTGCCATCCAGACTGGCCAGCGAGCCCTTCGTCCTGCCACGTGCTACGTGGTCGCGATGCTTGCCGCTCATCTTGGACGGGTCGACGAGGCACGACGCATGGCCGAGGAGGGCGTCTCCGCGGCGATGGCCGTCGGTCTGCCGATCGGCCTCGCTGCCAATGTCGGCGTGCTGGGCTTCCTCGAGTTCTCGCTCGGTCACGCGGACCGCGCGCATGAGGCGTTCGGGCCGCTCCTCGTGCTCGCCCGCGCGGGCGGCCTCGACGAACCGGCACTGCTCTCGTGGCTCCCCGACGAGATCGAGGCACTCGTCACGCTCGGCCAGCACGACGAGGCGGCGGCCATTGTCGAGTGGGTGGAAGAGCGAGCACACGGGCTGTTGATCGGGCATCCGGTCTCGCGGCGGCGGCGCGTGGGTCGCGCCCTGCTCAGTGCCGCCCAAGGTGACAGCGACCAGGCACTTCGGGCGTGCGACGAGGCGCTCGGTCACCACGACCGAGTGCGTGTGCCGTTCCAGCGTGGCCGCACGCTGTTGGTGAGGGCAGATCGCCGACGCGCCCGCATGTGGGGTGCCGCGAGGTCCTCGCTGACCGAGGCCCTCGCGGTGTTCGAGTCATTGGGCGCCGAGCTCTGGGCCGGCCACGCTCACGATGAGGCTGCGCGCATCGGGGGCCGACCGACGGCGCCGGCGGAACTCTCCGAGACCGAACGCCAGATCGCCGAGCTGGTCGCCGCAGGGCGGTCGAATCGGGCGGTGGCCGAAGCCCTGTTCATGTCGCCCCGCACGGTCTCGGCGGGCTTGGCCCGGGCGTATCGCAAGCTCGGCGTCACGTCGCGGACGGAGATGGCTGCGCGCCTGGGCCGATAAACATGTCCGAATGACGCTATGACGCGTTGTGCGCCATCCGTACGGTCAGCCCGGTGGACGGAACCGAAGAACCAGGGACACGTACGTTCGTCATCGAGCGCTATCTCCCTGCCCTGACCCCAGCCGGAGTTCGAGCGCAGGCCAGGCGGGAAGCGCACGTCTTGTCGTCTGGGAGCCGTGTCCGCCATCTGCGCACTACCTACCTCTGTGCCGATGAGCTGTGCTTCAGTCTTCGAAGCGCCGTCGATCGACGTACTGCGCGACGCGAACGAGCTCAGCGAGATGCCGTTCGAGCGCATCACCGAAGCAGTCGACATCACACCCGATGACCTGAACGACCCGAACGACCCGAACGACCTGGATGACGTGGAGGAGAACCCATGACCACGAACCGCCGACCCGGAACCCGTCGCGCAACACTCGCCGTCGCGACACTCACGCTGCTGTCGGTCTCGGCGATGACCGTTGACAACGCGCCGGCGCTGGCCGCGTATCCGGCGACAACGGCAGGATCGTGTTCGCCGGAGATGGCGGCTTCGGCACGTGGGATGTCATCACGATGGGTGCGGACGGCAGCGACCGCGTCAACCTAACCCCGGGCGACTTCGACGAGGAGTACCCGGCCTGGTCGCCCGACGGGACCAGGTCGCGTTCTCTCGCACCGCTGACTCTCCGAGCGGATGCCGCGGCGACGTCTACATCATGAACGCCGATGGCTCCGATCTGCACGCACTCACCGCGAACGAGTTCGGTGTCCTGCGTATGACCCCACGTGGTCGCCGAATGGGAGCGAGATTGCGTTCACGCGTGAGCATTGGGACGCTGCCTGCAGTGGCGGCGATGTCGACATCTGGAAGATGAACTCCGACGGCTCCGCTCAAGTACTGCTCGCCGCCGGCTCGCACGACTTCGGCGCGGCGTATGACGCGGAGCCGGCATGGTCGCCTGATGGCGACAGGATCGCCTTCCGCAGCGACAGAGAGAACGTGGACTGGGCGCGCAACGACCAGATCTACACGATGGATACCGACGGTTCAAACGTCACGCAGGTGACCCACCAGGACTTTCACACCTTTGAGTCGAACGAGTCGCCGGCGTGGTCACCGGACGGACAGCAGATCGCGTTCCAGCACTTCCCTCACCGCCCGCCTGCCGGATTGGGCAGTTCCCAGATCTCGCGCATCAACGCGGACGGGTCCGGCGAGATCGAGGTCACCAGCAACTCCATGTTCAACATGAACCCGGCGTGGTCGCCCGACGGCCAGCGGATCCTGTTCACCACGCACTACGAAAGCCCCCCCCCCCCCCGGCGACTTCAACAACGACATCTTCGCCATCGACCCCGACGGCACTGACCAGATCATGTCACGAGCTCCGGCGAGGCCAAGGACATGGTGGACTGGCAGCCCATCGGCCAACCACCCGCGCACGACGGCACGATCGCCTGGGTGTCGGCGGGGCCCGCCGGCTCGTTCACAGAAGACATCTGGACGATGGCCGCCGACGGTTCGAACCCGACGAACCTGTTGCCTGGCAACGTCTCTGAGGGTTACCCCGAGTTGTCCGCGACGGCACGCTGATCGCCTTCTCCAGGTCCGGGATCTTGCCGAGCGGTTGCCAGTTCGGCGACATCTTCGTCATGGACGCCGACGGATCCAACGTCAGCGCCGTGACGACGAACCCTCCTGGGATCGCCGCCTTCGACCCCACATGGTCGCCCGACGGGCAGCGCATTGCGTTCACACGCATCGAACAGGATCCGGTCACCTGCAGCGCGGTCGACGAACGTGTGGGCCACCGATGTCGACGGCACCGGCCAGGTCGCGCTCAGCAGCGGGAGCGACGATGCCGAGCCTGCGTGGTCGCCAGACGGAACCAGAATTGCCTTCCGCAGCATCCGTCCGAACGAGGACGGCAACAGTTACCTGGAGATCTACACGATGGATCCCGACGGCTCAAACGTCACCAGGCTCACCGACACGGCGTTCCACGATCCGGAGTCCAACGAGAACCCCGTGTGGTCACCGGACGGCACGAGGATTGCGTTCGAGCACATCTTCTGGCTCTCGACGAACTCCGAGATCTGGACGATGAACGCCGACGAGTCGGACGAAACCCCGGTGACCGGCAACGGCTTCGTCAACAGCACCGATCCGGCCTGGTCGCCGGATGCAACGAGGATTGCGTTCTCTGGAACTGCACCTTCGGATGTCAACAACGAGATCTACACGATCGATGTGGACGGATCGAATCCGTCGCAGCTCACCAACAACGACGTGATCGATTGGATGCCGAGCTGGGGGCCGACCGTCCAGCGGCCCGCCGACCTGGTGGTGACGGATTGCGCCGACCCGGCGCTCGCCGAGGTCACTTCTGTCGCCGGCGACCTGATCGTCGATGGTCTGGCGACGTGCGAGTCGCTGTCCCTCCCCGCCCTCACCGAGGCCGGCGGTGTGATCGTCACTGGCAACACCGCGCTCGAGCATGTCAACCTTGCGGCGCTCGTGTCGGTGACGGGCGACCTCACGATCTCGGGCAACGCGTCGGGTGAGCTGATTCTCGAAGCGGTCGAGGTGTCGGGCAACCTGACCGTCATCGACAACGGCAACACGACGGTGAACCTGGCGGCGATTGCCGTCGGCGGCGACCTCACCATCGTCGGCAACGCCTCGGGTGAGCTGATTCTCGAAGCGGTCGAGGTATCGGGCAACCTCACCGTCGTCGACAACGGCAACGCGACGGTGAGCGTCGGTGGCGGCGAGGCCGCGGGCGACGTGACGATCGAGGGGCAGGGCGCGGGGGAGATCAACCTCCCGGCCGCCTCGGGAGATCTCACGATCGATACCTCGGGCTACGACGTGATCGGTGGCTCCACGGCCGGCGGGACGACTTCGATCTCGAACGTTGATGGCCAGGCCCTGATGCGGGTATTGCTTCAGGAGGGCACGTTCGAGGCAGCGGTCGCCTTCACGATCACACGTTTGGACCCGGCGACGCTCACGCCGGAGGCGGGTACCGGCGCCGACAGCGAAGCAGCATCGATTGATCCGTTGGCTGCGTACAGCTTCGAGTTTGCCGTCCCGGTCCTCGGGCTCGACGCGACCCTCAGCTTCGACGTGCTACTGGCGGGGCTCGACGCGGACACGCAGGCCGCGCTGCTGGCCGCGCTCGACGCCGGCACCGCCACACTCGTCACCAAGGGTGGCGAGACGGGCGACACGTACCAGGCCTTCCCGCTGTGCACGGGTAGCGCCGTCCCGACGGCCGACGGGTGCGTCCTTGTCGAGATGCTCGACGCTGAAGGAGTGCCCACCACAGACCCTCCGGCGATCGTGCGCTTCACGGGTGTGACCGGCCACTTCTCGACGTGGGGCTTGGCCATCGTCGAGACGCAGCTACCGCCGCTGGACACCGTGCCGCCGATAATCGCACCCCACGGTGACGTGAGTGCCGAGGCGACCGGACCGACTGGCGCAACCGTCGGCTACACGGAACCAACGGCGACCGACGACGTCGATGGCGCGGTGCCCGTCTCGTGCGCACCGGCAACCGTGAGCGTCTTCCCGCTCGGCACCACGACGGTCACCTGCTCTGCCCGCGACATCGCCGGCAACGCAGCCGCATCGACGTTCGATGTCGTCGTGTCGGACACGACCGCCCCGATCATCGACGCGCCTGACGACATCACGGCTGCGGCCATGGCACCGACGGGGGCAGTGGTGACATTCACGGCGACGGCAACCGATACCGTGGAGGGCGTCACGCCCGTTGCATGCACCCCATCGTCCGGATCGCTGTTCCAGGTCGGCGTGACGTTCGTCGTCTGCACTGCGACCGATCGGGCCGGCAACGCAGCCGTGCCTGCCGAGTTCCATGTAACCGTCAGCGACGTGAAGCCCGCGCTGAGCAAGCTGAACGACCTGCTGCGCAGTGTCGAGGCCTCATCGATCCAATCGGGCCTACGGGTGGAGCTTGCCAACAAGCTCAAGGCGGCGCAGAAGGCACTCCAGAAGCCGACGCCCGACACGGTGCTCGCGTGCGACAAACTCGTCGAGTTCGCGAGGAAGGTCGAGCTCGAGTCATCCGCGAAGAAGTCGCCGAGGATCCCGCCGAACTCGCTGCCCCTTGGCTCGCGGCGGCGGCCCACATCCGATCCGAGCTCGGCTGCTCGCAGCCCTCGTCCGGTTCAGTGCCATAGCGGGGAGAACGCCGCCAGAGCGGCGAGTTCCTCGCGTCCGAAGGTGTGCTTGTCGGTGATCTCGACGCCGATCGGCAGCAACTCGTCCTCGACACGATCGCGGCGTGGGTGAACAACGCAGCAGCCGACGAGGCAGCGTCGCTGACGTCGACGTACCGTGCGGATCTCGCCAACACCTACATCGCGTACGCCAGCAGCATCACGGTCGACGGTGAGGACACGTACCTGCGCATCGACGGACTGCGCGGCTCCAACCCGAGTGGGTCGTGACCGCAGCCCAACGGCGGCGAAACCCCGATCAACGCCGCGCCGCCCTTCGCGTCGTGCACGTCGTCACCGCGTTCACGATCGGTCACTCGCTCACCCTCGCCCTCGCCCTCGCCCTCGCCCTCGCCCTCGCCCTCGGGGCATTCGGTCGCCTCCACCTCCCCACCCGGATCGTCGAAAGCGGCATCGCGTTGTCGGTCCTGCTCTCTCGATCCACACGATCCGGCCGCTCGCCGCCGCGGTGAGGTGGTCATCGCCGGCACCTTCGGTCTCATGCACGGCCACGCGTTTGCCTCGGTGCTCCAACAACTTGATCCATCCCGCGGCCGTGATCAAATTCCTCCTCGGCTTCAACGTCGGCATCGAGCTCACCCAGCCCTGCGTCGTCGCCCTCCGCTGCCCTCGCTCACGCTCTGAAGCCGGACCATCCTCTATCCGGCGTTCCGCATCGGGCATCGGCGGCATCGGGGGCGCGCTCGCCGCCGGCTGGCTGATCGAGCGCGTCGGCCTGATCTCCCGCAATCCGCTCGAGAGCATCGCCGACCACCTCGTCGACCACCCACTCCGCCTGGCGCTCGGACTCGCTGCAGCCGCCGCTGGCGCCGTCAACACCCCACGATTACGGCCGCGCATGAGCCCGCCAACCACACCCCGACGACTCCGCCACGCGCTCCCAACACCGACGCACTGCCCACGACAGCCGCGCTGCAAGTTCCCGCAGCCAGCTGATCGGCGCCGCTGGAAAGCCGCAAACCGACCAACCAGAGCAAGCCGCAACGACCACACCACAGGCCACCGCACCGATGCCTAGCGATTCTCACTCAGCGGCCCAGCCCAACTCGTTGCGTAGTTTTGCAAGCAGCACACGACGTCCAGAAGACGCAGTCACGGTCGATTCAGGCCGTCGGTGACCTTCGGGCACTTCCCCCGAATTCGAAGTGCTGACCTGGTGGTTCATCTCGCGTGGGTGAGTCCCAGGGTGTGGTGTACGAGGGGTAGGTAGGTCGAGGGTCCACCCGCGACGACGACCAGCTCCGACAACGGCGGAGGCCCTCCCCGCTTTGCGGAAAGGGCCTCTGACCTGGTTCTATTGGTGGCGGGGGCAGGATTTGAACCTGCGACCTTCGGGTTATGAGATTAATGGTCTTCGTCTGCACCTGTTGGCACTCGACAGCGTCAGTCCTAGTCAGACTCGGTTTTCTTCATCCTAAGAGCTTCGTTCATAGATTCCAATAGGCGGCTGTATGTGCGAGTTGCGTTGACAAATCGTTGACAACCAGGGACGAATCGCCCCGACGGTCAGCACGATCGGCCTACCGTCGTGGTCGGCACGTTCGAACAGATCAGGTGTCGGTGGCCGTGACAGTGAGCGGGGTGTCGTCAGAAGACGCCGAGTAGAGGCGCAGCTATCAGCTTCTCCGCTGCCACCAAGCATGCACTGGCGGTCTCGATCGCGTCATTGACTTCGTCGATGGTGACCGGGTCGTAGTTGTGAGGGTCGGGATACTCGGCCTGGTTGCGTCGACGACGTAGCCGATCGATCGACTTCAGGCCGGCGACACCGGGAAACTGGGCATTGATCGACTCGATGATCACGATGTGCCCACCGGCCGCGGTGGGCCGCAAACCCTGGTGCGCGAGCAGCGCGGTGGCGGTTTTGCGAGTGGCGTCGTAAGAGAGCGTGAACGCGCCCTCCGGGTCGTCAGCAGCCGTGGTCGCCGCCGACGCCACGTGGCGTCGGGCACTGGCGATCAACGCGGCGACGGTGTCGTTGTCGGCCGGGACGCGTTCGAGGTGGCGGGCGTCGAGTAAGCGCTCGATGACGTCACTCCCCTTGTTCCATCGCGTCACGATCTGCAGGATACGGAACCTCGACCATCGGCGAGTCCCGAACCTGCTGACTGAAGCCGTCGGTGGCGGTAGCCCACTGCTTGCGGGTTCGCTGCGTGACGTTGACCTCACGTCCGAGACGCTGCTGGGAGCGGCGGGCGGCGTCGTATACGTCGTCGCGGTCAGGTCGCCCGACCACGAGCACATCGATGTCGTTCGGTGCGCCCCCGGGTTCACCGTGGTAGCGGGCCGCCCACGACCCGTAGAGGTAGATCGCCTCGATCCCGTCAACGGAGGCGAACTCCTCACCGATCACGAGTGGCGGCCCGAATGCCATGATTGCCAACTGGCTCAATGGACGCAGATATGGGTTCGCTTCGTTCGCTGACAGCAGCTTGGTTCGGCCGACCGTGGACACCGACAGCAAATCGGCCGCATGCAACCGGCGAACCTCAGTCGCCACGGTCTGGTACGGCTCGCCAGTCCGCTCAACGAGTTCATCGATCGTCCACACCCGAGTCGGGTCGGCGAGCACCAGCGCAAGCAGTTCACCCTGCAGTTGCGATCGGAAGATCGGCAAGAGCGGAGGGGCAGCGACTCGCACTCCTTCAGTATCGCTCCATTTTCGATCAATATCAACCATAAATAGAGCATTTGATGGCCGACGCCGCCGCCCAACCGCGTGACCGAACGCTAGGGCAGTCAACCACCCGAGCGGAGCCCATTCGCACGATGTCGACGCGACTGACGTCCGGGCGCCGACACCACCTTGGTCGATGCGGGTGAGTGCTGGCCGATGACTCACCGCCTTGGCGTCGTACCGCGTCGCGTGCCCAACGAAAATCAGTTGTCTCCGAGCGCGTGGTCGAGGTCGTCGCAGAGCGCGTCGGCGTGCTCGAGGCCGATCGAGAGGCGTACGAGGCTTGGTTCGATCGCGGCGGCGCGCATCTGGGACTCGTCGAGGGTTCCGGCCCACATCGCCGCAGCGTGAACGGCGAGACTTTCGACGCCGCCGAGGCTGACGGCGTGGGTGAACAGGCGGAGTCGGGCGACGAATCGCTCCGCGGTGGCGTAGCCGCCGGCGATCTCGACCGCCAGCAGCGATCCGTACCCGTGCATCTGTCGGCGGGCGAGTTCGTGTTGTGGGTGGGTCGGTAGGCCCGGGTGATGGACTGCTGTAACGCCGGGGTGGTCGTGGAGGAATCGGGCGACCGTGAGCGCGGTGTCGTTCTGCTGTCGTACCCGTACCGCCAGTGTGCGCAAGCCGCGCAAGAGCAGCCAGGCGTCCATCGGGCTCATCGTGGCGCCGAGCGCGACGGCGGTGCGCCAGATCTCGGCGCACCGCGCTTCGGTCGTGACGGCGATGCCGGCGGTGAGATCGTGATGACCGCCGAGCGCCTTCGTCGCTGAGTGCATCACGATGTCGGCGCCGAGCGGGATCGGGCGCTGGTTGATGGGCGAGGCGAATGTGTTGTCGACGGTGAGCAGCGCGCCGACACGGTGGGCTGACTCGGCGACGGCGGCGATGTCGGTCAGGGCGAGCGTCGGGTTGGCGGGTGTTTCGATGTGGACGAGCGTGGTCTCGGGGCGGATCGCTGCGGCGAATGCTTCGGCGTCGGTCTGGTCGACGAGCGTGACTGTGGCACCGAAGCGGGGAAGTATCTCGGTGAGCAGCATGCTGGTGCCCATGTAGTGGTTGTTCTGGGCGACGACGTGATCTCCGGCGCGGATGACGCTGAGCGCGACGGTTGAGATCGCTGCCATGCCCGACGCGAAACACAGGCCCGACTCGGCGCCTTCCAGGCCGGCGACGAGGCTGGCGACGCGATCGTGGAGCGGGTTGCCGTAGCGCGTGTAGTAGCCCGGATGCCGCGCCGTCGTAGCCATCGCCGCGAAGTCAGCAGCGTCGTCGGCGATGAACGTCGCGGAGTACGGAATCGACGGCGCCACCGTTCGTTCGCCTGCCGGACGCGTGTCACCGTGCAGCAGCCACGTATCAACGTCACGTGTGGGATCGGTCGGACTCATTGACATCGCTCCATCGGTCGTCGGGCGTTTCGAACGCCTCGTCGAAGTAGATCACGGGGTTGGGCATCGTCACGGAATCTGGATGATCGGGGTTCGCTGGGTTCCGAGTCCATCGATGGTCGCCGTCATGAGCTGACCGGGTCGAAGGTAATTCTCGGCGCGTGTGCCGAGTGCGGTCCCTGCGGGGGTGCCGGTAGTGATGATGTCGCCAGGGTGAAGCGTCATGAACTGGGTGATGTAGGCGATGAGTGCATCGATGCGGTGGTGCATGTCGTCGGTGTTCGCCTGTTGCCTTGGCTCGCCATCGACCGCGAGGTGCATCGCCAGGTCGTGCGGATCGGCGATCTCGTCGGCGGTCACAAGCCAGGGGCCGATCGGGGCGAACGTGTCGTGCGCCTTGCCTTTGTCCCACGTGCCGCCGCGATGGAGTTGCCATGTTCGTTCCGTGATGTCGTTGACGATGCAATAGCCGGCGACGTGTTCAAGGGCGCTCGCCTGATCGACCCGGGTTGCCGTAGTGCCGATGACGACGCCGAGTTCGATTTCGTAGTCCGCCGTCGTAGCCGACGATGGGAGGGTGATGGGGTCATGGGGACCGCTGACTGCTGATGCGGGCTTCAGGAACAGCAGTGGCTCGTCGGGCAGGTCCATGGCGGCTTCGAGCGCGTGCGATCGGTAGTTGAGGCCAACACCGACGATCTTGCCGACGCTTGAGAGGCATGGACCGAGGCGGTCGTGCGGTGCGGCCGGAAGCTGAGCAGGATCGAGCCGGGCGAGTTGCTCGAGCGTTGTGGGCGCGAGCGTCTCGCCGGTGATGTCGGTGATGTGTCCCGAGAGATCTCGTACGACACCATCGGCGTCGACGATCCCGGGTTGTTCGTGCCCGGGTGGCCCGTGGCGGACGAGTTTCACGGTCGAGGGCTCGGCACGTTCATCGCACGGCGACGCATTCGATCTCGACGTGCGCGCCGAGAGGGAGTGCGGCGACGGCGACGGTGCTGCGCGCCGGGAACGGGCCAGGGATGACCTCTGCGAAGACCGTGTTCATCGCTTCGAAGTCGGCCATGTCGACGAGGAAAACGTTGCACTTGACCACCGATGCGAAGTCGAGACCGGCCGCAGCCAGCACGTGAGACAGGTTGTCCAATACTTGCCGTGTCTCGGCCTCGACCCCACCAGTGACGATCTCGCCAGTTGCCGGGTGCTGACCCGTCTGCCCGGAGAGAAAGACGAACTCACCCGAGGCGGCGACGGCGTGCGAGTACGGGCCGACCGGAGGAGTGATCTGGGGGCTGGTGACGATCTGACGCATGCAGGCCACTGTGTGGGCAAGTGGCTCTCGACTCAAGAGCCACTTGCTGCCAAAGTGGCCTCGATGAGCGATCCTTCTGCACCATCGCCGGGCCCGCGACCGGCACGCGCCGGGCGGTTTCCACGCAACGACATCATCTCGCTGCTCGACCACTTCCCGACGCACAACCTGGGCGAAAGCACGTCGCAGGACCTGACGTTCGGGGATGTGCTCGATCTGATCGGCGCCGACGAGTTGCGCGACCTTCGGTTGGGCTACGGGACCGCGGCCGGCTCCGCAACGTTGCGCGCTCGGGTCGGCGAACTGACCGGGATGCGGCCCGACGCAGGTGATCACGACACAGGGCGTGGCGCTCGGGCTCTACTTGCTCGCCGTCGAGCATTGCCGGCCGGGTGACGAGGTGCTGATCGTCACCCCGATGTTCCCACCGACTCGCGATGCGATGATCGGCAGCGGTGTCACGGTCAACACGGTGCCGCTCAGTTTCGACACCGGTTACCGCATCGATGCCGACGTCATCGCTGCTGCCCTCACGCCCGCCACGGTCTTGGTGTGTCTGGCGAGCCCGCAGAATCCCAGCGGTGTTCGAGCGCGACGCGCAAGACATCGAGGCACTTCTCGCCCACATGACACGTGTGTGCCCAAAGGCGCTGCTGCTCGTCGATGAGATCTACCGAGACGCAACGTACGGTGACGCGGCGATTCCGCAGAGCTTCGCCACTGCGGACAGTCGCGTGATCACGTCCGGTTCGATCTCGAAGGCTCATGGCGCTCCGGGGCTGCGCTGCGGTTGGCTCACCATCCATGACCTCGATCTCCGGGACCGGCTGATCGTGGCGAAGATGAACATCGTGCTGTCCGGGTCGGTGCTCGACGAGGCGGTGGCTGCAGCCCTTCTTGCCGTCCGCGACGACGTGCTGGCGCCGCGGAGGGCATTGCTCGCTGATGCGTTGGGGATCGTCGAGCAGTGGCAGCGCAGCGAAACCGGGCGAGTCGACTGGGTCCGTCCCGAGGCTGGCGCGATGTGCTGTGTTCGGCTGCGTCCCGACACCTTCGACGACATCGGCGGTGCAACGCTTCTGGTCGGCCATGCCCGAGTTGGATCTGCAACTCGCCGCCGGGGAATGGTTCGGGGAGTCCGCCCGGATCGCTCGCCTTGGGTTCGGCTACCTGCCGCTCGATCGACTGTCACCCGCCCTCGAGCAACTCACCAGCGCCCTCGATCTCGCCGAACGAGCACATGGACGCGGTTGAGCTCACCCCGCTGCTGACCGACTGGCGCAGCCATCGCGGTCCACTCCACCAACGCCTTGCAACGGCGGTCGCATCGCTCATCGATGCACGCCTGCTGCGGCCCGGCGATCGCCTTCCGTCCGAACGCACCCTCGCCCGCCGACTCGCCATCAGTCGCACCACGACCGCTGCCGCCTACGACCTACTTGCGACAACGCGGCGATCTCAACAGCGTGCGCGGCAGCGGTACGACCATCGCCGGAAATCGAACAATGCGCCACGACCCGTCGATCGCGACACTCGCAGCGAACCCGTTCATCGGCCACGCCAACCATCAAGGACCGATCAGCTACGTCGACCTCAGCGTCTGCCGTTTCGACCCACCGCTGATCGTCACCGACGCCCTCGCCAACGCCACCGACGAACTCCTTCACCTCATCGGCAGCGGCCACCACACCGCTGGGCTACCTGCCCTCCGAGACACGCTCGCCCAAACACTCACCTCCATGGGGCTACCCACCCTGCCCACGCAACTGCTCATCACTACCGGATCGCAACAAGCCATTGCGCTCGTTGCGTCCGAACTCGAACGCAACGACCGGGTCATGATCGAAGACCCCACCTACTTCGGCGCCATACACGCCTACGTCGACCGTCGAGCCAAGCTCATCCCGCTCGCTATCGACCACCTCGAACAGGCAAGCACAGTCGCCACGCGCGAACGTCGCGTCGACCTGATCCACGTCACCTCCGCGATCCACAACCCCACCGGCCGTCAACTTCGCCGCTCGGCGGGGCAACAGCTGGTCGAACTCGCCTCCCAATGCGGTGCCACACTCGTCGACGACCAAGCACTGCGCTTCCTCGCCGACGAACCACGACCATTCCTCGCCACCCACGACCCAACCGCTGACATCATCACCATCGGCTCGTTCAGCAAGGTCCTCTGGTCCGCGCTGCGCGTCGGATGGCTGCGCGGCCCAGCGCCAACCATCACCCGACTCTGTGCCCGCAAGGCCGCGCTCGACCTCGCCACTCCGGCCCTCGACCAAGCACTCGTGCTCCACTGCCTTCCGCACCTCGACGCCCTCGCCGCCCACCGACGCCACCAACTCGCACACGCCCGAGCCCACACTCGACAACGGCTCGCCGAGCAACTCCCGGACTGGCACGACGAAAGCCACGACCACGGACCCTTCCTCTGGCTACGCACCGACCTCAGCGACGCCGACCCCCTCCTGCACGCCGCACACCGGGCGGGCGTAGGCCTCACCGCCGGAAGAACCCTCACACCGACCGACCACTGGAACACCCACATTCGCCTCGCGATCACCGCCAGCGACGACGAACTCGACACCGCGATCGAGCGCCTCGCGCAAGTCAGCCGTCGGCGGTGAACGCTCGGCGCTCCGGGCTCGCCGCGTAGCCCACGACCACGGTGCTCCGGCGCTGCAGTCTTCCTCCAACCAGAGGCCGGACCTGCCAAACCCATCGCGGTGCCTCTGGTCATCGGGATCTTCGTGTTGGCACCAGGTCACCAGCCGATGGGCGCGTCGGCGCGCGTGCCTCCGCGCCTTGATCAACTCGACCTTCGGGTTCGCGAAATACTGGTCATCGTCGATTCCCATTGGCGCTCATTGGCGCCGGTCCTATTCAGACGGTGCTTTCGTCATCGCAGACGCCTGGTTCATAGATTGCAATAGGCGGCTGTGGGTGCGAGTTGCGTTGCCAAAAATCGGTTGACTACCCCGGGAAGGATCGCCCCGACGGTCAGCCCGACCGGCCCCACCGGGTGGACAGCACGCTCGGACAGACAGGTGTCCGTGGCCGTCCGGTCCGGGCCGGCTCTGCGGCCGTCACCAGAAGACGCGGCTCGAGCTGAGGCTCATGGACCGCCAAGAGCTCAGCGCGGCGGCAGTCGCTCCGCGTTACCAGCCCAGTCGAGTCACGGCTTGAAGGTCTGTCAGCGGCAACGCGGGACGGCGAGCACTCCCCGAGATTCGCGCCCACGGTCGCGCGGCGGCCTGACCAGCCTTGAACACGACGGCCTCGGCGCTCGCCACTGGAGGTCGGCGCCGCCGACCCGCCGCCGCGTAGCCTCCGCTCCCCAGAGTGCGCGTCGTCGGTTCGCTCCGGCCGACAAAGGCCCCGGATCGTAGTACCTCGATCTGGCGGTCGACGCCGGGGGTGTCGACGCTGCGAATGGGAGGACCGATGGCCACCGAGACCTTGGAACGGGCGTTCGCGATGACCCGCGGACTTCTCGCGAATGTGACCCCTGACGACTACGACAGTCCGACGCCGTGCCCGTCGTGGAGCGTTCGCGACCTGGTCAACCACATCGCCGAAGGCGCGAACTGGTTCGCCCTGTGTGTCAACGCGGGAGAGGCTCCCGACCCCGACCCGACCCACGGCGTCGACTACGCCGCGGGCGACCTCCTGGCCTCCTATGACCAGGGCGTAGCGGCGAGCCTCGCCGCGTTCGGCGCGCCCGGCACCCTGGAGCGAATCGTGAAGCTTCCCTTCGGTGAGCTGCCCGGCGCGGCGTTCATGGGCATCGCCACCAACGACGTGTTCGTCCACGGCTGGGACCTCGCGAAGGCGACCGGACAACCGAGCGACCTCGATTCCGACATGGCCACTCAGCTCCTGGCGATCGTCCAGGGTTCGTCGGGGACCCGCTGCGCGGACCCGAGGGATCCGGCTTGCCGTTCGGTCCAGCGAGACAAGCGCCAGCTTTCGCGTCTCCCGCCGAGCTGCTCGCTGCGTTCCTCGGCCGCGAGGTGTAACACCCGCATGGCGCCGTCCCCGCATTCGCCGCGGTGTGAGCTCAGTCCGCCTTCGACGCTCGGGCGGATGACTCTGACGTTCCTGCGTCGTCGTACATCGGAGCGGGAATCACCTGCCCAGCGATCTACAAGGAGCGGCTACATGGCGACGACGGGACGAAACGTGAATGACCTCTCAGCGTTCACCGAGCTGGTACCTCTCGATCACGGCCTGTGCGTCTTCAACACGCTGCGCAGCGACGGAAGCGTCCACGCAACAGTGGTCAACGCCGGAACTCTTGCCCACCCGCTCAGCGGGACGCAGGTGGTCGCCCTCGTGGCCGCCGGGGGCTCGCGGAAACTACAGAACCTCCGGGCTGATCCTCGTTGCACGATCGTCGCTCGAGCCGGTTGGCAGTGGGCGGCTGTCGAAGGGACCGCCGAGATCATCGGCCCCGACGATCCCCGCGCCGGGATGGACATCGAATCGTTGCGGCTCGTCTTGCGCGACGTCTTCCGAGCGGCCGGAGGCACCCACGATGACTGGGACGCCTACGACCGCACGATGGCCGAGGAGCGCCGAGCCGCCGTGCTCATCGCTCCGAGCCGCACCTACACCAACCCGACAGGCTGACGCGAGTGGCGCAGCGCCGTCGGGAACCCATTTCCGAGCAACACGTCGCGCGTGTGGACCGCACACCAACTCGGCGCCTTCCTCGCCTCCGCCCGTGACCACCGATACCACGCCGCCATCTGGGTCACCGCGAACACCGGGATGCGGCGCGGCGAGATCCTCGGCCTCCGATGGGGCGACGTCGACTTCAACACGGCGCAGTTGTCAGTAGCCCGCTCGCTCGTGTCAGTCGGCTACGAGCTCCACGAAGCGCGAGGCAAGTCCCGCACCGCCCGGCGAGCGATCAACCTCGACCCACGCACTATCGACGTCCTCCACTCCTGGCGCCAGCAGCGAGCCGACGAGGATCCCGTGTTCGACTGCAACGATCTCGACGGTCATGTCTTCGCCCGCCCCGACGGAGCCCCGACTCACCCACAACTGCGGTCGGACGGGTTCCAGAAACTCGTGCACCGATCCGGCCTGCCGCGGGTTCGGTTCCACGACCTACGCCACACCCACGCCACCGCGACCTTCGGGTTATGAGGCTTTCCGCCGTGCCTGGTAGAGCCGCATTAGGACCGATTACCACCCGTTTCCGAGTGACCGTTGGCTCCCCGGCGCTCCCCGGTGTTGACCGTGGTGCTGGTACATGGTTGGTACATCAACGCCTCCTCGAATCACCACCGTGCGTGGTCGTCGGAGATGTCGGAGCGGGCCAAGCCGGGCTCGATGGACAAGGTTCGTACCGTTGGGAGGCGCATGGTGGCGACGCCAGGTTTGGCGCCCCAGGTGTGCGGAGTTGAAGTGGGCCAACGATTCGGTGGCCACCGAGTTGGAGCTGTCGCAAGACAGCAGTGGGCGAAGCGACAGCGCCGGGCGCGATCGAACCAGCGACGAAAGCTTCGACGAAGAGTCCTTGCTCCTACTTGGCCTATCGTCCCAGGCCGTGGACATGCATTGGGCAACTGTTTGGGAGTCGGTCGCCGGGGCGATCCCTGATCATCCGGCGGTGAGCAACGGCGACGTGACATTGAACTGGTCGACCTACGAGCGGCGCTCGGCACACGTCGCCCAGGGACTGGTCGACGCCGGACTCGCACCGGGCGCGGCGATCGGTCTCTACCTCTACAACGGCAACGAATACCTGGAGGCGCAATTCGCGGCGTTCAAGATGCGCGGCGTGCCAATCAACGTCAACTATCGCTACCTCGACGAGGAGCTGTGGTACCTGCTCGACAACGCCGAGGCGCAGGCGTTGTTCTTTCACAGCTCGCTCGGCGAACGCGTGGCGCGGATCGGCAACCGGCTCCCCAAGCTGACGCTGCTCGTCGAGATCGTCGATGATCCCGCCGCCGCCGGGCAGGTCGCGGGAGCGATCGAGTACGAGACTCTGCTGGCGGGTACGCCGCCGATGCCGGCGATCAAGCGCCCCGGCAACGACCTCTACATGTTCTACACGGGCGGCACCACCGGGATGCCCAAGGGCGTGATGTACGACATCGCCGAGATCACCACCTTCTACTTCCGGCACGGCTTTCCTCGGGTCGGCGTCGCCTTCCCGGAAACCGTCGACGCCGTCGCCCCAGCGGTGCTCGAGTTGGCGGCGCTCGGCAAGCTTTCGACGTCGGTGACCGGCGCACCGTTGATGCACGGCACCGGGCTGTGGCTCGGTGCTCTGATGCACCAACTCGCCGGCGGACACGCCGTCACGCTGACGAGCCGCAGCCTCGATCCGCACGAACTGTTGGCAGCGATCCAACGCCACCGCTGCACACACACCACGATCGTCGGCGACGCCTTCGCCAAACCGATCGTGCGCGCCATCGACGAAGCGATCGCCGACGGTCATCCCTACGACACATCTTCGCTGACGACGATCATCTCGTCCGGCGTGATGTGGACCGCCGAGGTCAAACAAGCACTGCTCGACCGGATCCCGCAGGTGTCGTTGACCGATGCGATGGGATCCACCGAGGGCGGCATCGGCACGCAAAGGACAACTCGCGAGTCGGGTAATGAAACGGCCGTGTTCGTCCCCAACCCGGCAACCAAGGTGTTCGACGAGTTCGACCAAGAGATCGAACCCGGTTCGGGCAAGATCGGCATGCTGGCCGGCGCCACACTGGTGCCGACCGGCTACTACAAGGACCCCGAGAAGTCGGCACGCACATTCCGCGTCGTCAACGGCGTTCGCTACACCTTCCCCGGCGACATGGCGATGGTGGCGGCCGACGGCTCGCTGATCCTGCTCGGCCGCGGCAGCAACGTGATCAACTCGGCCGGTGAAAAGATCTTCCCCGAAGAGGTCGAGGAAGCCGTCAAGCGCGTCGATGGCATCGTCGACTGCCTGGTTGTCGGCGTCGACGACGAACGGTTCGGCCAGGCAGTCACCGCAGTCGCGTCCGTGGCAGACGGAGTTGTCGTCGACGAAGCCGACGTGATCGCCAGCGTCAAGTCTCAACTCGCCGGCTACAAGGCTCCGAAGCGAGTCGTGTTCGTCAGCCAGATCCCCCGCGCACCCAACGGCAAGGCCGACTACAAGGCGGCCAAGGACCTCGCCGGCTGATCCGACGTCTGCGTGGCGACGGTTGCTCGGTGACCGCGAGCAGCCATCGCCGGGGCTCGCTGACCTAACGCTTGCTTTGGTAATCTGCCGCGGGCAAGGCGACGCAGGGGGTTCGAGATGGCAGCAAGCAACGCCGAGGTCATGTTCACGGGAGGCATCCCGTTCGACACGGTCGAAGACGTGTTCAGGACGCTCGCCGGGGCTGTGGGCGCCCGAGCGCTCGGGTACCCCGACGGGGAGATCGGCGAGCTCACGGGTTGGGTCCACAACCTCAACCACAACACGTGGCCGAAGGCCGTCGGTGTCGAGCTGCTCGGCGGCGGCGATGACATCGACGTCGAAGCCCAGACTGCCTCGTCCAGCCAGTTCAAGATCAAGGTGGGCGTGACGGAGATCGATCTTCGCGGCCTGCTCGCCTACTCACGCGTTGCGATCCGTTCGTACGAGATCTTCCGCCGTCTCCGAGACGAAGGTGTGGTGCCACATGGCGTGCGCTTCCAGGTGGCTCTCCCGGGCGCATGGGATGCGATCTCTCCTTACTTCCCCGATCCCGACGACTGGCCGATCCTGACCGAGGCGTGGCACCTCGCGCTGCAGGACGAGTATCAGCGGATGCTTGCAGTGATCCCCGCTGCCGACCTCGCGGTCCAGATCGACTTCTGCCTCGAACTGTGCGACGCATCCGGGGCGATCTGGCTCGACTACGTACCGAAGGACGAGGACCTGTTCGCGCGCTTTACCTCCCAGGAGTACCTGTCGCCTCACGTCGTCGGTTTGCCAGACGAGGTGCTGCTCGGCTTCCACATCTGCGGCGGGACGTTCCCGTCCTACCCAGTTGCCCATCTCCCCGACATCTCGCTGCCCGTGGCCGCCGCCAACGCGATCGTCAAGAACGCCGGGCGCCGGGTCGACTTCCTCCACCTACCAGTGCTGACGTCGAGTGACGACGCCTACTTCGCGCCGCTCAAGGACATCGAGCCTGGGTCGGCAAGAGTGTTTCTGGGCCTCGAGTGCAACGACGGAAGCGAGGCGATGAAGAAGCGCATCGACGCCGCCAGCGTGTGCCTCCAAGGCTTCGGCGTCGCCCACTATTGCGGCTACCTGTGGAATCGGGCGATCTTGCCGCAACTGCTCGATGATCTGAACTCCGGGGCCGACCGGCTCGCGGCGCAGTCCTGAGGACGTCACGCGTCGACTCAATCGCGACGGTCAGCAGCGGACAGCACATAAAACAAGCAACTGCTTGCTCTGACCCCGAGAGAGTACGTAATCTTCGGTTCCTGCCGCAGCGCGTGCGGCACGCGCATGACTTCCAGGGGGACGTGTGGACGCTGTATCGATTCCGACTGTCAATGAGTTGACGCCGACGTGGTTCACGCAAGTGCTGCGTTCGAACGGCGAACTCGACGACTCGACGAGCGTCGCCACAGTTGGCATCGAGCGCTTCGGGAGCGAGGAATCGATGATGAGCGCGCTGTACCGCGCGGCACTCACCTACGACAGCGAGACAACAGCCCCCACCAGCCTGATCGTCAAGCTCGCCAGCGACAGCCCGGAGCAGCGATTCGTCGCCGGGATCGCCAAGTTCTACGAGCGTGAGATCCGCTTCTACAACGAGATCGCGGCGAAGATGACCGTCAAGGTTCCGCGATGCTACGCGGCCGCGATCAACACTGACGACCAAAGCTTCGTCCTCGTCCTGCAGGAGATCTCGGGTTGGCGCCAGGTCGATCAGGTCGATGGCGTGGGCTACGACGACGCAGTCGCTGCGCTCGTCGAACTCGCCGACCTTCACGTGCCGTTCTGGGGCCGGGACCTCGATTCCGAAGCCGAGACGTTCCTGGCTTTCGACTCGCCGATGCTGCATGCGATCATCCCGGATCTGTTCGGCGGCGACTGGGAGAAGGCGCGCCCGAAGGTAGCTGCCGAGTTGCCGGCCGAGGTCGTCGCGGTCTTCGACAAACGGCGCCAGAACACCAAGACGATGCTCGAGAACATGGGCCAGCTCGCCACGTTGTGCCACGGCGACTACCGCATCGACAACCTGCTGTTCAACGCTGACGGCGGGGTGATGGCACTCGACTATCAGCTCGGTTCAGTCGGTCATGGCATGACCGATGTCGCCTACTTCATCTCGCAGTCGGTCGCCGACGACGTCGCCGCGACGCACGCCGACGAACTGATCCGTGTCTACATCGATCGCCTGGCGACGCACGGGATCGAGATCGACTTCGACGATGCGATGGTGCCATATCGAGCAGGACTCGTCTTCTATGTCGCCATCCCGGTCGGGATCCTCACGTTCGAAGGGGTGCCGCAGCGCGCCGATCAGTTGGCGAGGACGATGCTCCGCCGCGCCTCAGCCGAGATCGTCCGCACCGGCGCCCACCTCGAGTTCGCCTGACACGTCGGCCGACTTACAGCGGTCACACGATCGCTGTGCCCACCAACTTTTCGATCTCGGGCTTCACCCGGAGCAGCTGGTTCAGGTGGTCTCCGAGCGTGCCTGGGCCAGGGCCGAAACCGATCGCGATGTCAGCGCAGCCGACCTCGACCGCCTCGAGCAGCCAGTCCTGCCAGCTCGGCCCGAGGTACACGCGACCGAACACAGGCAGCGTTGCGGGGTCGCGATCGGCCTCCTCGCAGAGCTGATGGAGCCTGGCAACAGCGCTTCGGTACGAGATCGCATCGAGTCCCGGGACGAGCAACGGCATCCAGCCATCGGCGATTCGCACGACACGTCGGAGAACGGCGTCGCTGCCACCCGTTCCGAGCATCACCGGAATCGGTCGCGTCGGGCGTGGCTTGATCCCGACACCGCTGAGGTCGTGGAACTGTCCCTGGAACTCGACCACCGGCTCCGTCCAGAGCAGCCGCATCACGGCCAGGCCTTCCTCGAGGCGAGCCGTGCGCTCCGACCAAGCGGCGCCCATGCTCTCGGTCTCGGCATGGTTCCAGCCGGTACCGACAGCGGGACGGAACCTCCCACCGCTCAGCAGGTCGATCGTCGCGATCTGCTTGGCCGCTAGTTGCGCCTGACGTTGCGAGAGGATCAGCACACTCGACACGAACTCGATCGTGCTGGTCACCGCCGAGAGATGACTGAGCAGCGTGAGCACCTCGTGGAAGTTGCTCTCGTGGGTGTACGGGGGCCCAGGAAACGAACCGAACGGGCCTGGCCCGAGTCGCTCCGGAGTCGCTCCGAGCACGTGGTCATAGACCATCAGATGCTTGAACCCGGCCGCTTCGGCCTCGATCGCGTAGCGCCGGATCTCCGCTGGGTCGGTTCCTGCGTGTGCCTGCGAAAGCACCGCTCCGATGTTGACGGTCATCTGAAATCCCTTGCTCGGTCGGCCCGTCACGCGAACGAGCCGCGGCGGGCAGCGACGTTCTTGATGTCACAGAAGAAGTCGAAACTCCACGTGCCTCCCTCGCGCCCAATGCCGGAGGTCCGACTGCCCCCGAACGGGGCCGCGAGATCGCGCACGTAGAAACAGTTGGTCCACACCGTGCCGGCCACGATCTGCGACGCGATCCGCTCGGCGCGCGCTTCGTCGGTCGTGAACAGCATGGCGGCGAGCCCGTACTCGGTGTCGTTCGCCAACTGGATCATGGTGTCTTCGTCGGTCCACGTCTGGAGCGTAAGCACCGGCCCGAACACCTCGGTCTGCACGATCTCCGAATCCTGTTCGACGTCGGTGAGGATCGTCGGCTGGAAGTACAGGTCGCCGTACGGATGCGGAGCACCACCGATGAGCGGACGGGCACCGGCCTCGATCGCCCGCTCGACCAGCCCGCGCACCTTCGCTGCGTGCGTCGGGTGGATCAGCGGCCCGATCCGAGTGTTCTTCTGGCGGGGATCTCCGACGACCATCTCGGCCACGGCGACCACGACTTGGTCCATCAGCTCGGCGACGATCGACTCCTCGACCAACAGCCGCGTGCCGGCCAGGCAGATCTGCCCGGCGTTCATGAACTGCACGCTGATCGTGCGCGCTGCGGCCTTGAGGTCGGCATCTGCACACACGACAAACGGCGACTTGCCACCGAGTTCGAAACTGACCGGCGTGAGATTGTCGGCCGCCGCCTTGCCGATCGCGCGTGCAGTCGCAGGCGAGCCCGTGAAGCTGATCCGGCTCACGGCAGGATTGCGGACGAGCGAGTCGCCGGCCTCGGCCCCCGTGCCATGCAAGATGTTGATCACGCCATCGGGGACGCCGGCATCCTGGGCGATCTCCCCGAGCAGCGACAGGCTCAGCGGCGCGAACTCGGGTGGCTTGACCACCACGGTGTTGCCGGCCGCCAGCGCTGGGCCGATCTTCCACGTCCCGAGCATGAGCGGAGCATTCCATGGCACGATCAGGGCACAGACTCCGGCTGGGTCGTAACGAACGGAGTTGTCCACCACGGGTCCGGTGATCGTGTCGTGGGTGAGGGCCACCGCCCAGTCGGAGAAGAACTTGATGTTCAGTGCCGAGCGGGGCATGTCGCCACCGTGGCGTCCTGCGAGCAATGCCCCATGGTCGTAGGTGTCGACCTTCTGCAGGTCGTCGATGCGTTCGACGATGGCTGCTGCGAACCGGTCGAGTACGAGCGCCCGTCGTTCGGTTCCGAGCGCAGCCCATGCCGGAAACGCTGCTTTGGCGGCGGCAACCGCAGCGTCCGCTTCGGCAACGCCGCCGCGCGGAATCTCGCCGAGCCGGCGACCGTCGATCGGGCTGATGACCTCGTAGCCCTCGGCGTCGCCGTTCCAGACTCGAACCCCGCCGATCAGGTGACCGGTCGGGACGATGACACCGTCGATCTCGATCGACCCTTGCTTGTCCACAGCAACCCTCCTCGCTCGGGCGTGGCAATCGGACTGTAGGAGCCTTGGGAGCTATTAGCAAGCGTTTGCTTGGTAACGCTTCACCGGGCACTCACGCTCTCAGGCCGTCGAGGTGGAATGCGATCAGTGCGTCGGCGACGGCGTCAGCGTCCTTGTGTCGATTTCCGCTGAACCAGCGCGATGCGCCGAGGGTGGTATCCACCATCGCCAGCACGACGATCTCAGGGTCGCAATCGGCACGCAGCTCGCCCATCTCGATGGCGTCGCTGACGACGTCGCGCCAGAGCTGGAACAGGTTCCGGCGGTACTCCGCGATCGGTGCGAGCAACGCGAGTTCCTTGAACGCCCGCTCCTCGTTGCGCAGGATGACCGAGCGCACCGGATTCGCCGCGGTCGACATCACTGCGTTGCGAATCAGGAGCGCCAGAGCTGCAATGCCCCTGTGCTCGGCACAGATCGCCAGTGCACTTTCGTAGTTCGCATCGATGCTCGGCTTGAGCAGTTCGAGGACGATCTGTTCTTTCGAGTCGAAGTGGTAGTACAGGCTGCCCGACAGGATTCCGGCGGCCTCACCGATGTCGCGAACGGTGGCATCCCTGATCCCTCGGTCGGCGATCACCCGGGCGGCCGACTCGAGGATTTCGTCGCGTCGCGACACCGGGTTGTCGGACGATGATGGGGTGTTGGGCGTCATTCGATCCTCGCAAGCTGCCATCTCGTCACTGCCAACGTCGCCGGCAACCTCGCTGCCAGCGGGCGAGCTCGCAGGGACCGCTCCGCGAGGTTGCCACCTTCGGCTCATCAGGTCAAGCGCTTGCTTTGCTAGGTTTTGGACATGAGTGAGCACGCCCGCGGCCACAGGACGTCGCACTCCCGGGCGATCGCGTGCACGCGACGGTGAGTCGTCGATGACGACCGTTCAGAAGCGTGGGCGGGCGCTGGCGGCAGCCCGGCGCAACGGTGTGTCGTTGGGCCGCCTACCCGGCGGACTCCCGCGCGACGAGTCAGAGGCGTATGCGATTCAGGCTGCGGCGGTCGCCGCCTACGCCGACGTTCGGGCCGGTTACAAGATCGGCGCGACCAGTTCCGCTGCGCAGGCGTCGTTCGGCACCGACCGCCCGTTCTCGGCGCCGCTGTTCGAAGGCGACTGCCGAGCCGCCGGTGGCGAGATCGATGTTCCGGCGCACGGCCTGGTCGGCGTCGAGGCCGAGTTCGCCTTCCGATTGGGTTCCGACCTGCCGGCGTTGGACCGCCCCTACACACTCGACGATGTCCAGCGAGTCGTCGCAGCAGTGCACCCGGCATTCGAGATCGTGGGCCTTCGCGTTCCGACCGAACTGTTCGCGAACATGTTGGTGGTCATCGCCGACTTCGGAGCAAATGTCGGGTTCGTGCCCGGTGAGGGGATCGTGGACTGGACCACGCATGATCTCGCCGCCGTCCCGGTGCGCGTCGACATCGATGGGGAAGCGGTTGCCACCGGTTCCGGAGCGGCCGTGCTCGGACATCCGATCAACGCCCTGCTCTGGCTGGCCGAGACCGGTCGCCTGGCTGGAGACGGTCTCGCCGCCGGCGACTACGTCAGCACCGGAGCGTGTGCCGGCGTCATCAAGGTCGCGTCCGGGCAGACGGCGGTCGCCGACTTTGGTCCGTACGGCACGGTCAGCGTGACGATCCGGTCGCGCTGACATCTCGCGGTACGTCCGCGACCTTCGCGAAGCTGAGCAAGCGATTGCTTGCTGATCGATTGACGGCCGCCTACTGTTCGAGCATGACCAGCAATCGCCGCATCACGCTTGCTCAGCGACCGCGTGGGCTCGTCGGGCCGGAGTGCTTCGTTACCGATCACGTCGACGTACCGGCTCCAGGTCCGGGCGACGTGTTGATCAAGGTCGAATGGCTCTCGATCGATCCCACGATTCGGGGCTGGATGTCTCGCGACACCTACTTACCGGCGATCGCGATCGGCGCCGAGATTCGCAGTGGAGGGCTCGGGACGGTGATCGAGTCGAAGTACGAGGGGATCGCTGTCGGCTCGGCGGTGTTCGGCGACGTCGGCTGGCAGCAATACGCGGTGATGGGCGGGGCCAAGGTGCGATTGATCCCGGACGGCATCGAACCCGAGGCCGCCCTCAGCGTGTTCGGCATCACCGGCCTGACCGCCTACTTCGGCTTGCTCGACGTCGGCCGCCCCGTCGAAGGCGAGACGATTCTCGTGTCGGGTGCCGCCGGGGCGACCGGGTCGGTGGTGGGTCAGATCGCCAAGATCATCGGGTGTCGAGCCGTCGGGCTCGCCGGCTCGGACGAGAAATGCGCATGGCTCCTCGACCAATTGGGGTTCGACGCAGCGATCAACTACAAGACCGAGAATGTTCGGACGGCGATCGGAGCACACTGTCCGACCGGTGTCGACGTGTACTTCGACAACGTCGGCGGCAGCGTTCTCGAGGATGCGATCGCCAATCTTGCGATGCACGGACGAGTGGTGTTGTGCGGCGCCATCTCCCAATACAACGACGAGCAACCGAGTCCTGGCCCGAACAACTTGACCAAGCTCATCTCACGACGCGGACGAATGGAGGGCTTCATCGTGATGGACTACTTCGGTCGTTCTCAGGAGGCGATCGCCCAGTTGTCCGAATGGATCCAGGCTGGTCGGTTGACGTACGCGACCGACGTCGTCGACGGACTCGACAACGCCCCCGCCGCGCTCGAACGACTGTTCACCGGCGCCCACGCCGGGAAGGTGATGGTGCGCCTCTGATGATCCAGCTGTCGGGCAAGACCGCCGTCATCACCGGAGCCGCGAGCGGCATCGGACTCGAGATGGCTCACCAGTTCGGAGCGGCCGGCATGCAGATCGTGGCCGCCGATGTCGAGCGCGCAGCGCTGATGGCAGCGACCGAACGGCTGACGGATGCCGGGTACGACGTCCTGCCCGTCGTCGTCGACGTGCGCCACCACGACGAGATCGTTGCTCTCGAAGCGGCCGCTCGGCAAGCGTTCGGGAACGTCCACGTGTTGTGCAACAACGCCGGCGTCGGCGGCCGAGGCCCGGTTGCCGATCCATCCAATCTCAAGGCCTGGCGTTGGACGATCGACGTCAACCTGTGGGGCGTCATCTACGGGTGCAAGATCTTCCTTCCCGGCATGATCGAACACGGTGAGCCGTGCCACGTCGTGAACACGGCATCGATGGCCGGGCTTGGGCCGATGCCAAACATGGGCGCCTACAACGTCTCGAAGCACGGCGTCGTCGCGCTCACGGAGACACTGGCGATGGAGATGAGGTTGGCCGGCACCGAAGTCGGGGTCTCGGTCATGTGTCCCGGCTTCGTGGCAACCCGCATCGGTGAGAGCCGTCGCAATATGCCCGACGACGTTCGCGCGACCGTCGCGACCGACCCATCGCCTGCAGGTCGGATGAGTTCGACGAGCCAGGACCTGATCGCGGCTGGCATGAGCGCCGAGACCGTGGCCCAATCCGTGCTCGACGCCGTTCGCAACGACCGCTTCTGGATCCTCACCCACGACGACATGAAGCCGAGCATCGTGCAGCGTGCCCAGCAGATCGTCGACGGGGTCAATCCAGCGCCAGCCCCACCTCGGCATGGATCCATAGAGCACCTGGCCGGCAAGACGGCAGTCATCACCGGGGCAGCGAGCGGGATCGGACTCGAAATGGCCCACAGGTTCGGCCGGGCCGGCATGAGGATCGTCGTCGCCGATGTCGAGCCGGCAGCTCTCGAGCGGGCGGCCGACGAACTGTCGAGTGCCGGACACGATGTGGTGCCCTTCGTGGTCGACGTTCGGCGTTACGACGAGGTCGTCGCACTCGAGGCGGCGGCTCGCCAAGCGTTCGGCAGCGTCCATCTCTTGTGCAACAACGCCGGCGTCGCGGCCGACGGGCCCGTCGCAGATCCGACCAACCTCGAAGCGTGGCGTTGGACGATCGACGTCGACCTGTGGGGTGTGATCAACGGCTGCAAGGCGTTTCTGCCGCACATGATCGGCCACGGCGAGCGGTGTCACGTCGTGAACACCTCATCGATGGCCGGCCTCAGCTCGGCGCCGATGATGGGGGCGTACGCGATCGCCAAGTACGGCGTCGTCGCGCTTTCGGAGACGCTCGCGTTGGAAATGCATCTCGCCGGCAACGACGTCGGTGTCTCGGTGCTGTGCCCTGCACTGGTCGCCACCCGCATTGCCGACAGCGACCGCAACATGCCCGATGAGGTGCGTTCGCAGCTCACTCACCAAGCGGTCGATCAGCAGATGAAGGACAAGATGACGCAGTCGGTCGCCGGCGGCATAGGTGTCGACATCGTGGCCGACGCCGTTCTCGACGCCGTGCGCAACGATCAGTTCTGGATCATCACCCACGCCGACAAGAAGGCGGGGATACTTCAACGTGCGCGAGACATCGTCGCCGGTGTCAACCCGGTGCCGAAGACCCGATTTGGGTAAGCGCTGAGATCACCGCACCGTGCGTTTCTGCCATCGCGAGCAACCGCTGGGTCACTCGGCAGACGACTCGATTTCGGATTGCCGCCGTGCGACCAGGAACTCGGCGCTCTGCTGAATGTGTTCGGTGAGGCATCGAACCGCCAGGTCGACATCGCGGCCGAGCGTGGCGTCGAGGAGTTGGGCGTGCTCGCCGCGCACATCACGACGACCCGTCGATCGGTCCGACCAATTCTGGTAGACGTCGGCCAGATCGCGGAGTGACTTCGTGACGGAGAGCAGTCGATCGTTCGGGCAACCGGCGAGCAGTTCGCGGTGGAATGTCGCATGCGCTTCACGCCATTCGGACCGAACACCGATGGGATCGGTCGATGCGGTGTTCGCCAGCACGTGGTGGGCGGCGAGCACTCTCGATTCCCAGGTCAGGTCGCCGTGTTCGATCGATTGTCGAAGCGCCATGATCTCGATCGTGAGCCGACATTCGGTGAGCTCGAGCAGATCGGCGGTGGAGATCGAGATGACGGAAAATCCGATCTGCGGTTCGGACCTGGCCAATCCTTCACCGACGAGTCGGGGCAGGACTTCGCGCAGCACGCTCGGGCTGACGTCGTACATCTTCGACAACGCCGCCAGCTGCAGTCGCTCCCCCGGCTGCAGCGTGCCGTTCATGATGTCGCGCCGGAGCCACCCGTAGGCGTCGTTGGTGCGTGTCGTCTCGGAGGTCTGCTTGCCCATCCTGATCCTTGGTCTGTTCGGCGACATCGAACCCTTTGAGCATCGCTGCCGCGTCCGTCAAGTCGTGGGTCGAGCCGGCGGACTCGATCGACGAACGTACCATCCCGTCACGCGAATATCTATGAATTGCGAGGAAGTGCTGATATCCCGCACACGGCTTGCTGTTGCGGCAGGTGCGGTCTACTGTCTCCGTTTGGTCGGTGAGCGCCAGCGCTCGGAGCAGCAGGAGCAGGGATTGCGAATCGTCAACTGGAGCGGCCGCTTGGCCATCGAACTGCCGGACGGGTTGGTCGACGTCGCAGATGCCAGCAACGGTGCGTTCGGGCCGGACATTCAAGCGGTCTACGACAACTGGGCCGAGTTCGTGCAGTGGGCCCCGGTTGCCACGACACCGACGCATCCGCTGCCTCCACGCGAGGAGCTCGGCCCGACCGTCCCGGCGCCCCGCCAGGTATTCGTCATCGGTCTGAATTACCAGGACCACGCCGACGAAACCGGCACACAAGTACCCGATGTTCCGGTGGTCTTCACGAAATTCCCGTCCTCCATCGCCGGCCCCTTCGGGGAGTTGCAACTCACCGGGAATCGAGTCGACTACGAAGTCGAGTTGGTCGTCGTGATCGGGCAGCGGGCGAAGGACGTCAGTGAGGAGGACGCCTGGTCGTACGTGGCTGGCCTCACCGTCGGAAACGACTACTCCGATCGGCGGGTGCAGATGGCCGGCGCGCCGGCCCAGTTCTCGCTCGGTAAGTCGTTTCCCGGCTTCAGTCCGGTGGGGCCGCGTGTCGTCACGCTCGACGAACTCGATGACTATGCCGATCTCGGTATCGAGTGCGCCGTCAACGGCGTGGTCAAGCAGTCGTCGCGAACGTCGAGGATGATTTTCGACGTGCCCTACATCATCAGGCGACTGTCGTCGATCGTCACGCTGCTCCCGGGCGACATCATCTTCACCGGCACGCCCGGAGGCAACGCCGTCGGGCAACGACCGATGGTGTTCCTCGAAGACGGCGACATCGTGACGACAACCATCGAAGGCATCGGCGTGCTGGAGCACACCTGCGTCGGCGCATGACACGGCGCCTGCCAGCACCCGCCGCCTGCACAAAGGAGCAGCTATGAGCATCAAGGCCAAGGACATCGCATTCGTCAGGTTCCATGCACCCGACCTCGACAAAATGGAGGCGTTCCTCAGCGCGTTCGGCCTCGTACGAGCCGACCGCACCGACGACACGCTGTACATGCGAGGCACCGACGACGACGGGTTCGTCCACGTCACTCATCTCGCCGACGAACCAGGGTTCGCCGGATTCGCGCTGCTCGCGAGCACGGTCGACGATCTCGATGCACTCGCCGCCGTCGATGGATTCTCCGACGTCGGCGACCTCGCCGGACCCGGAAGTGGGCGCGTCGTTTCGACGACCGACCCGATGGGCCTCGCACTCGAAGTCGTCGCAGGACGCGGCTCGATCGGCGAGCTGAGCCTGGAATCGCCGCCGCGCAACGACGCCTCGATCCGAACTCGGCTCTCCCAGATCATCCGTGTTGCGGCCGGTCCGTCCCACGTCAAGCGGCTGGGACACATCGTCCTCAACGTCGCCGACCACCCGATCGCGGTCGACTGGTACAAGTCGACGTTCGGCATGATCGCCACCGACGAGGTGCTCAATCGCGACGGCAGCCGAACACTTGGCACCTTCCTACGCTGCGACCAGGGAGCGGAGTTCGTGGATCACCACACCGTGTTCCTCCTCGGGACTGGCCAGACTGCGTTCAACCACGCCGCGTTCGAGGTCGCCGACTTCGACGACTTGATGGCCGGCCATACCCACCTTCGAGGTCAAGAGCTGGCAGAGCTCGATCACACGCATTCATGGGGAGTGGGTCGTCACTATCTCGGGAGCCAGGTCTTCGACTACTGGCTCGATCCATGGGGACACCTGATCGAGCACTGGACCGACGGCGACCTGTTCGACAACACGGCACCGACGAATGTCGAGTCGTTCCGTACCCTCGTCGATTCTCAATGGGGCCCGACCGTCGCCAAAGAGGATCGCGCCCAAGTCAAGACCGCCCTCAGTACGTCGAACGCCTAGCCCGACGAGCTACGAGTCGCCCCAGACGCGTGCGGCGACACGTGCGACCAGGTCCAGCTTTCGGCGCTGGTCGTCCGGCGTGATCAGGTTGCCGTCCTTGGTCGAGGCGAAGCCGCACTGAGGGCTGAGCGCCAGCTGTTCGATCGGGAGTACGGTCGCCGCCTCTTCGATCCGGGCGATCAGGTCGTCCTCGGTCTCGAGTTGCGGAACCTTCGTGCTCACCAGCCCGAGCACGACCGTCTTGCCCTTCGGGACGAACCGCAACGGAGCAAACGTCCCGGCCCGGTCCGTGTCGTATTCGAGCAGGAACCGGTCCACGTTCAGTTCCGAGAACACGTGCTCGGCAATCGGGTCGTACCCGCCACTGAAGGCCCACAGGCTGCGGTGGTTGCCGCGACAAATGTGGATGCCGACCGTGGTGACGTCGCGGGGGATCACCGAGTAGCAATCGTTCTCGACCGCGATCGCGCCGGCGAGTGCGTGAGCTGGTTCGCCGCCGGTCTGCCTGACCATGTCCGCCCAGCCCGGATCAAGCATCGCCGTGAATCCCTCATCGACCTGGATGTACGGCGTGCCATCAGCTGCCAACGCCCGCAGTTCGCCCTTGACGAGCTCGGTCACATCGTGCTGCAGCGATTCGAACGTCGGATACGCCGGATTCCCCGGCACGAACAAGATCGGCGCCAGAACCGCAGGACTGGGCATCGTGATCTTGTACGGGCCAGGCGCGTTGGCTTTCAGGAACGCCGATTCGATACCGGTGTAGCGCCGCCGCAACGACAACTTGCCGACCGCCCCGAGCATGTCGCTGTCGGTGCCGAGCACGTCGGTCAGGTTGCCCTCCTCGTCGTGCCAGAACGCGGACGGGCTCGCCTTGGCGACGCCAATGCCGTCGGCCGCTTCGAGGAAGTTCGAGTACCACGTGTCGCGACGGACTTCGCCGTCGGTGAAGACTTGGACGCCGGCATCCTTCTGGGCCTGCAACAGCTCCAACGTGACACGGTCCTCGACCGCCCGCAGCTCGTCGGTGCCGATCGTTCCGGCTTCATGCTGGCTCCGTGCCTCGAGCAGCGCTGGGGGCCTGAGCAAACTGCCGACCTGATCGGCTCGGTATGTCGGTCGCATCTCTTCGTCTCCTTGTGTGAGGCCGCGCAATGGTCAGCTGTTCCCGGCCGAAACCGAACTGCCGAGCGAATCGACAGCGAAGGCCTCGCCGTACTCTTCCGTGACCCACCTGGCGATCACCCGACGGAACAACGTCCCAGCCTTGTCGCCGGCGATATTCATTTCTCTGAAGTCAGTGGTGTCCTCGTCGAGCAGTCGCTGCATCCGCTCGACCGCCACGAGATCCTCGGTGAATGCGATCGAGCTGACCTTGGCGATCTTGGCGAAATGCTCGTCATCGTCCAGCCCTCGGTTCACCGAACTCGTCCACCAGTACAAAGTGCGATCCTTCGTGACTGGTGTGACGAAGTGGGCCATGTACATGCACGGATTCTCATCGCTCGGCTCATCCTCGTCGTCACGCATGACGTAGATATGAGCCCGAACGATCCCCGGTGCGATGGCGACGCTGTCGTCGCGCTGCTTGATCGTCGAACCCTCGAGCTCCTCGCGCACACACGGCGGGAGTGGCTTGAGAATCGCCTCGCGGTTGTCCTCTGGATTTGTGCAACGGATCATCCCATCGGCGGTCTCGGTCACGATCGGTGGATTGTCGAAGAACGACGCAGGCGTCCTGAACGTCGCACGATGAAGGAAGACGAAATGGGTCAGGTCGTACAGGTTCTCGAGCATGAACAGGTAGCTGCCCTCGATCTCGAAGAACCCGTGCAGCACCTTGAAATCCGAGTTGCCGAGCGGAGGCAGGTCAGGGAACCGCGAGTAGTCGGCCTCGCCGTCTCCCATCCAGATGAACACGAGCGGGCCACGCTCCTCGACCGCATACCGCTTGAGCCGCCGCTTCGGCACCGGAGCGTCCGCTTGCGAGGGAATTCGTACGACGGCTCCATCAGAGCCGTAGCACACGCCGTGATAGCTGCAGATCAGGTTGTCGCCGTCGACGACGCTCTCGGACAACGGATACGACCGGTGCAAGCAACGGTTCTGGAACGCTCTCAGTTCGCCGGCCTCGGTCCGAAAGAACACGATCGACCGCTCGAGCAGTGTCCGCGCGATCGGATCACGGGTGAACTCGTCCACCGTCCCCGCCACATACCAGTGGTTGTAGAGCAACGGAGTGCGGATGTACTCCTGAATGCTGTTGATCATGTGGGAACGGTCTCGCGAACGAGCGCCACCGGAACCTCGACCTCGTCGTCGGGGACGTCGGTTCCGTACTCGTCCTTCGCCCACCTGAGGATGACCCGGCGGAAGAGAATTCCGGCCTTGTCGCCGGCAATGCTCATCTCACTGACGTCGGTGGTGTCCTCGTCGAGCAACTTCTGCATGTGTTCGACTCCGGCGACATCCTCCTCGAACCCGCGCTTGATGAACATCGTCATGCCGGCGAAGTGCTCGTCGTTGTTCACGTCTCGGTTGACCGAGTAGCTCCACCAATAGAGGCATCGATCCTTGGAGATCGGCGTCATGTAGTGATTGATGTAGCCCTGCACACTGGTCGCCGTCGGATCGGTTTGCCCGTCCTCCAACACGTACCAGTGCGCCAGTACGAGGCCTGGTGACACTGCAACGGTGTCGTCTCGCTGGGTGATGGTCTTGCCGGCCAACTCTTCCCGAGCGGGGGGCGGCAACGACATCAGGACGCTCTGCGAATTCTCCTCGGAGTTGGTGCACATCACGAGGCCGTCGTCGGTCAGTCTGGTGATCGGCGGGATGTCGTAGTACGAGTCGTCGAAGCCGAAGGTGTTCCGGTGCAGGTACACGAAGTGCGTGAGGTCGTACAGGTTCTCGAGCATGAACAGGTAGCTGCCCTTGAGTTCGTAGAAACCGTGAAGCACTCGAAAGTCGGGGTTCCCGAGTTGCGGCACGTCGGGGAACCGCGAGTAGTCGGGCGCACCGTCTCCCATCCAGATGAAGACGAACGGGCCGCGCTCCTCGACCGGGTAACGCTTGAGCTGCCGCTTCGGTACGGGCGCATGGGCTTGAGAAGGGATCCTGACCAAGGCGCCATCTGCGCTGTAACAGGCGCCGTGATAGCTGCAGATCAGGTTGTCGCCCTCGACGATGCTCTCGGACAACGGATACGACCGGTGCAAGCAGCGGTTCTGGAGCGCCCGGACTTCACCGGCTTCGGTGCGGAAGAACACGATCGACCGCTCCAACAGCGTTCTGGCGACCGGCTCACGGCTGAACTCGTCCGTCGTGCCGGCGCAGTACCAGTGGTTGTAGAGCAACGGAGTCCGGATGTACTCCTGGATGCTGTTGATCACGGCGTTTCCCCTTCCGACGTACCCGCTCCCCGGTCGGAAACAGTAGCGACCAATCGCTTGCTTGTCTAGGCCGGCGACAGCAGCGACCCCAGCTAGCAGTCGACAAGCAAGCGCTTGGTGCATTAGGGTTGGATCGGGGCTACACAAGTGTTCGAGGCCGCTCGCGCGCCTCGTCGGCCGGATCGACTCCCGGCCAGCTCGCCCGACCAACCCGACAGGAAGCCAGCATGCCCACCACCCCACACATCGCACTGATCATCGGATCGACGCGCACCGAGCGGTTCGCCGACAAACCAGCCGCGTGGCTGTTGGAACACGCCGCCCGTCGCTCCGATCTCACCGCCGAGATCGTCGATCTGCGCGAGTTCGAACTGCCGATGTTCGACGATCGCATGTCGAACAAGTTCGTGCCGACGACAGATCCGAGGGCGCTGGCGTGGCAAGCGAAGCTGGCACAGTTCGATGGCTTCATCTTCATTGTGTCGGAGCACAACCATTCGATGTCCGGCTCGCTGAAGAACGCCCTGGACCACGCATACCGGGAGTGGAATCGCAAGCCGATGGGGGTGCTCGGTTACGGCGGAGTCGGCGCAGCGCGGGCGGTCGAGCACCTCCGTTGCGTCGCCATCGAACTGGAGATGGTGCCGGTCCGGGGTGGGGTCCACATCGCCGGGCCCGACTTCTTCGCCGTGTACCCGATGTTCGGGAACGCCGGGATGGAGGCGATCGACGACCACCTGCAGGACGCCGTGCGGTCGCTGTTCGACGAGATCGTCTGGTGGGCCAACGCCACTCAGGCGGCGCGAGCGAGCGCGTCGACCGACTTGAGCGAACAGCACCGAGCGACCGACGACCTTCTGCTGACGACCAAACAGGTTCGCAAGCGTCTCGACTTCAGCCGACCGGTGCCAAGAGCGGTATTGCTCGAGTGCATCGACATCGCCAGTCGGGCGCCGGCCGGTGGCAACCGAGAACGCAACAACTGGCTGATCGTCGAGGATCAGTCGCTCAAGGCACAGATCGCCGATCTCTACCGTGCCAACGCTCAGGCCTACTTCGATTCGACCGATCAGGCGATGGCCGTCAGCGGGAGCTCGAAGGTCAGGGAGTCGTCGAAGTACTTGGCAGAGCACTTGCACGAGGTGCCGGCGATGGTGTTCCCGGTCCGTCATGATCGTGTCGACAACGCGACCCACTACGAGCGGTCGAGCTGGTTCGGATCGATCCTCCCCGCCGTCTGGAGCTTCCAGCTCGCACTCCGTTCGCGCGGCCTCGGTTCGTGTTGGACCACCCTGCATCTCGCCGACGAATCGAAGATCGCCGAACTGCTCGGAATTCCCGACGATGTCACGCAGGTCGCGATGCTTCCGGTCGGATACTTCACCGGCGAAGACTTCTCGCCGGCCGTGCGCCGGCCTGCATCCGAGATCACCTTTCTCGACCGCTGGGGAACCGCACCCCCGGTTGACGCAGGGTCTGCGAACTCGACGCCTCTGCATCCGTCGTCTTGACGCGTTGGGCCGGCAGCCCTACGCTTCGAGCACCAAGCAAGCGCTCAACGGGTGACCCTTGGGTGGGGATGTTCGACCGAACACGGGGGATGGCCATGGGATCAATTCGTCATGAGGGCTCCGGCCATCGCAGGAACTGGGATCGGCGAGCGAATGCTCGGCGATCGCGCGGGCTCACGATGCTGGTCGTCGGAGCGCTCGCGGTCGCCGCATGCGGCGGCGACGACGACTCCGAAGCATCGGCGCCGGCAACCACCGCCGCCGTCGAGACACCGGCCACGACGGCAGCTGCGGAGACACCGGCCACGACCGCAGCCGAGACACCGGCCACGACCGCTGCCGCCGAGGCGCCGACCGGCGAGCCGATCAAGGTGATGGCGACGGGCACCATCGAATCGGCAGCGTTCTCGCTCCCCACGATCCCGCTCGGGGCGCAGATCGCCGTGGACGAGATCAATGCTGCGGGAGGTATCAACGGCCGGCCGCTGGAGCTGATCGTGTGCAACGACCAACTCGACCCGAACCTTGCGGCGGCGTGCGTACAACAAGCGGTGGAGGAAGGCGCGGTTGCCCTGGTCGGCGGTTTGTCCGTGTTCGAGCCGATCGTGTTCCCGCTGCTCCAGACCTCGGGTATTCCCTGGGTCGGCGCCGCCACCTCGAGTGACTTCTCGACCCCGATTCTGTTCCCGGTCGGCGCCGACGGCGCGACGGGCTTCGCCGGCATCGGTGCGGCAGCGATCGAGACCGGCTGCACGAACCCGGCGATCCTCATCAGCGCCACGGGTTCGCCGGCCAATACTGCTGCGATCCGGGCCGGCATCGAGATGGAAGGGGGCACCGTCGCTGTCGAGCTGCAGACCAACGGTCCTGACATCGCTCCACTCGTCGAGTCGGCCCTTGCCGAAGGTGCCGACTGCATCGCATCGGGCGTATCGCCGGCCGAAACCGGCGGGCTGGTGGCGGCGGTCGCAGGCAGATTGCCGATCGTCACGCTCGACGGACCGCTTCCCGAGGGCCTCGCTGCGGCGCTCGGGTCGGCTGCCGACGGGATTCACGTCGTGTCCGGCTTCCGACTTCCCGCCGCCGGCGATCCCAATGTGGTGGCGCTCGCCGAGAAGTCGGCCGCCATCAATCCCGATGCCCCGATCGACCACTTCTGGATCACCGGGTACTCCAGCGTCAAAATCGTCGCCGAGGTCCTCGCCGGGAGCGACGACGCAAGTCCGGCGGCGGTCTTGGACGGGCTCCCCGGGATCACCGCGTTCGACACCGGGTTCGGTGCCGTCATCGACTTCTCCACGCCCAACCCGGTCGCAGGGTTCGAGCGGGTGTTCAACACCGAGATGTATCTCTGGGTGGTCCAGGACGGCAAGTTCGCGCTCGTCCAGGACGAGACGCTCGACATGCAGCCGGCGATCGAGTTGCTCGGTCAGTAGGTTCACACGCCGGCCGGCGCACCAAGCAAGTGCTTGTTGCTTTGCACCTGATGATCGTGCGAAGCTGAAGGCGTTGTTCGTGTACCCGGAGAGGAACGAAGGTTCGGTCATGTCGCCAACTCATCCCAGCAAGCCGTCGCTGAGTCACCTGGTACTCAACGTGCGCGCAATCCAGGCGACGCACGACTTCTACACGGAGATGCTCGGCTTCGTCCAAGTCGGCCAGATCGGCGGCCCGGGACAACACGTCGACATGCGCTTCTATCAGGGCGCCGGAACAAGCCATCACGACATCGCGTTCGTCCAGATCCCTGACCCGTCGGAGGCACCCGACGTCGCTCCGTGGACGATGTTCCCGGCGTCGGCTGGAGTCGTGCACATCGCGTTCGACTACGGCACTCGCGAAGCCTGGCTGGCGCAGATCGAGCACCTGCAGAACAACGACGTCGAGTTCCTCGTGCGCGGCAACCACGGCATGACGCACAGCGCGTACATCGCCGACCCCGACGGCAACGGCATCGAGATCCTGTACGACCTCCCGAGCGAGGTTTGGGAGAATGACATCAACGCCGCCCTCAACCATTTCGAGGCGCTCCCGCGCACGGGCGAGGAGACGCTCATCGACGACACCGACTACCCGATCTTCGGCAAGCGCTGACGAGCGCTTGGGACGTGTCTCCCGCCGCCCACGTCGAGACGCGACCGCCGGCCGCGACGCGCTCGATCTGGCGGGCGACACGGCTAGCGCGTTTGGGCTCCGGCAACGTAGAAGTCGATCAGCGCCTGGGCCACGACGTCGGGCTGCTTGTCGCGCGCGCCGGTGAACCATCGCGACCCACCGAGCGTCCCGTCCATGATCGCGAACGCAAGGATCTCCGGATCGATGTCATCGCGGATCTCCCCCAACACGACCCCGTCGTTGATGACGTCGATCCACAGCCGAATCACGCCGCTGCGCAAATGGGCAACCGATGCCAGCGATTCGAGCTCACTAAACGCTCGCGTCTCATTCCGCAAGATGAGCGCACGATGCGGGTTGGCGGCTGTCGAGGCGACGGCACTCCGAATCAGTTGCGAGAGGGCGGCGAGGCCGCGCTGCTCGCCGCAGATCGCGACCGCGTTGTCGAGATTCGCCTGCAGACTCGGTCGAAGCACTTCGACGACGATCTGCTCCTTCGACTCGAAGTGGTAGTACAGGCTTCCGGACAAGATTCCCGCCGCCTCGCCGATGTCGCGGACGGTGGCATCCTTGATGCCGCGCTCGGCGATGACCCTCGCCGCCACCTCCAAGATCTCATCGCGCCGAGACAACGACTTTCCCTCTGATGTTTTCGTGGACGTTCTCGCCATGTGAACCTCGCAAGCCGCTTTCGGTCACCGCCAATGTAGCGAGCGACCCCTCGCGCGACGCGCGACGCCTCACGGGCGGTGCAGCCAGCACCGTTGCGAGTTGTCGGCCCCGTGGCGATGCCGTTGCTTGGTTACGTACGCCGGCCACCGAGCGGACTCAGTGCCCGGCGTCGCGTGTTGGATCAGTCGAGCCGATAGGAGCACCGCGATGAGCGCACGGACATTTCGAATCCTGGTGACGAACGACGACGGTGTGTCGTCTCGCGGACTCGGGATCCTGGCCGCTCGGCTCGCATCCGACGGACACGACGTGGTCGTGGCTGCCCCGTCGATCGAATCCAGCGGTTCGTCGGCGGCGATCGGCGGGATCATCGCGCGGCGACGAGATCCGATCGAGTCAAGTTCAGTTGCCCGATGCCCCGGGCCTCACGGCCTTCGCCGTGGAGGGACCGCCGGGACGCTGTGTGCTCGCCGCCGTGCTCGGCGGATTCGGCTCTCCACCGGAATTGGTGCTCTCAGGAATCAACCCGGGTGCCAACGTCGGCAAGTTCCTCCAGCTCCACAGCGGCACGCTGGGTGCTGCCCTTACCGCCTCGGGCATGGGCGTCAACGCCATGGCCGTCAGTATCGATACATCGCTCCCGACGCACTGGAGCACCGCTGCCGAGGTTGCCGCACTGCTGGTCGACCACCTTGCAGACTGCGAGCGTCGGACAACCCTCAACCTCAACGTGCCCGACGCCCCGCTCGGACGGATCAAGGGTCTGCGCACAGCAGCTGCGGGCTCGCGTAGCGCGCAGCGCATGGTCCTTGCCGGTGCGGCGCCTGGGGTCCAGACGATCGACGTCGTCGACATCGTTCGTCATCCCGACCGACCGGCTCGACCCGGTGACACCGACTCCGGACTGCTCAAGGATGGCTACGCCGTGATCACCCGCGTCGTGCCACCGGCCGACAGCATGCTTGACCGTATTCCGGACGGCATCATCTGATCATCACGTCGACAAGCAAGCGCTTGGTGTCGTATAGTTCTGTCGGGCCGGCCCTCGGGGGCCAGAACGGTCGGAGGACTGGATGCGAACACTGACCGGGGTGCAGCGGGTGACGTTCCGAATCACGTCGGTCGTGGGCTGAGTCATGGCCAAGGTGAAGCTGTCGCTGCTGATGAGCGAGAACGTGACGATCTGGGACTACAACCGCCCGCGCAACCAGATCGACGTCGCCGTGCAGGCCGAGCGCGCCGGCTTCGATGCCGTGCAGTTCGCCGACCATGTCGTGTTGGGGCACGGGTGCGACGTCGATGGTGCGCCCGACAACCTGCGCACCTACATGATGCCGGGCAACCAACCACCGACGTTCCCGCATCCCAACCCGGTCGTGATGCTGTCCGCAGTCGCTGCGGCGACGTCCACGTTGCGGGTGATCGGCGCTGCGATCCTCGCTCCGCTCCGTCACCCGTTGCTACTCGCCAAGCAACTCGGCACCCTCGACCAACTCTCCGAAGGCCGACTCGTCGTCCTTCCCTCGGTCAGTTGGCATCGAGCCGAATACGACGCGCTCGGCGTCCCGTTCCACCGGCGCGGTGACATCCTCGACGAGCAACTCGAGATCATGCGGGCGGTGTGGGCCGAGTCACCGGTCTCGTATCACGGCGAGTTCTTCGACTTCGACGACATCTACGTCGAACCGAAGGCGTACCGGCCAGAGGGCCCGACCATGTGGTTCGGAGGGTCGAGCATGCACCGACGAATGCTCGACCGGCTCGTCAAGTACGGGTCCGGGCTCATGAACGTGATGTCGCCGCCACCGGATGCGATCGCCAACGTCAAGCGAGCTGTGCAAGACGCCGGGCGCGACATCTCCGAACTCGAGTTCGTCACAGGCCTCGGCGGTCGCCTGCCCGACGGCCCCGACACGCTCGCCGACATCGACGAGACGCTCGCCAAGCTCGGTCCTCGGATCGATGCCGGCTACACGACCTTCAGCATCAAGCCGTGCCAGTTCATCGACGATGCCGCTCACCTTCCCGAGTTCCTCGAAGAAGTCGTCACGAAGGCCAACGCAATCGCCGCCGAGCGTTGACGCGGAAACGAAATGGCAGCGATCAAGCTCGTCCTGAACATGAGCGAGAACTGGACGATCTGGAACCCGGACGACGCTCGGATCCAGATCGAGGCGGCGATCCAGGCTGAGCGAGCAGGCTTCGATGGCGTGATGTTCAGTGAGCACATCGTGTTGGGACGCGGCTCTGACGCCAACGGTGTGCCAACCAACATCCGCGAATATGCGATGCCTGCCAACCAGGCGCCTGACTACCCGTGGCCGAATCCGATCGTGATGTTGTCGGGCATCGCCGCAGTCACGACCACGATCAGGCTGATCGGAGCTGCAATCCTGGCTCCACTCCGACATCCGCTGCTGCTCGCCAAGCAACTCGGCACGCTCGATCAACTGTCCGAGGGCCGGCTGGTCGTCCTGCCGTCGGTCAGCTGGCACGAGGCCGAGTACGAAGCGCTCGGTGTGGACTTTCGTCGGCGCGGCGACATCCTCGACGAGCAGCTCGACGTCATGAAAGCCGTCTGGGCCGAATCGCCGGTTACGCATCACGGCGAGTTCTTCGACATCGACGAGATCTTTCTCGAACCGAAGGCGTACAGGCCCGGTGGCGTCACGATGTGGTTTGGCGGCTGGGCGATGCACGAGCGAGTCACGCGACGCTTTGTGGCGCACGGCTCCGGAATCATGTGCAACGGCCCGAGGCTCCTGGCGTCCGAACTCGACCGCCTTGCGAGCCGGCTGGCGGAGGCCGGCCGCGACTTCGACGAGATCGAGCTTGTCTCCGGGATCGGTGGCCGATTCGCCGGCCCCGACTCGATCGCCGACCTCGACACCGCGCTCGCGAGCCTCGGACAGAAGATCGATGCCGGCTACACCACCTTCTGCATCAAGCCGTGCCAGTTCATCGACGACGCTCGGCATCTCCCCGAGTTTCTCGGCGAAGTCGTCGCCAAGACCAGCGCAATCGCCGCCGAGCACTGAACCGAACCGCCCGAGCCCACCAGGAAGCAGTGAAATCATGACCGAAACCAAACTGATCTTGATGCTGAGCGAGAACATCACGCTCTTCGACCCGCAGGATCACCGGGCCGTGATCGACGCCGCCGTGTTGGCCGAACGTTGCGGGTTCGATGGGGTGATGGTCAGCGAACACGTCGTGCTCGGAGCCGGGTCCGACGCCAACGGAATCCCAGAGGACCCGCGCACGTTCGTGGAGCCTGGCAACCAATCCCCCGCGTATCCATGGCCGAGCTCGCTGGTCCTGATGTCGGCGATGGCAGCCGTGACGAGCACGCTCCGCATCGTCGCCGGAGCCGTCATTGCACCGTTGCGCCATCCGCTGCTGCTCGCCAAGGAACTGGGCACCCTCGACCAGCTCGCCGAGGGCCGGCTCGTCGTCATCCCGAACGTCAGCTGGCATCGGTCCGAATACGACGCGCTCGGTGTGTCGTTCGCACAACGAGGACGGATTCTCGACGAGCAACTCGAGGTGATGCGGGCGGTGTGGACCGATTCGCCTGTGTCACACCACGGTGAGTTCTTCGACTTCGACGGTGTCTACGTCGAACCGAAGGCATACCGACCCGGCGGGCCGAAGCTGTGGTTCGGCGGAGCCACGATGCATCCTCCGCTCGTGCAGCGACTGCTCCGATATGGCTCCGGCGTGATCGGCTTCGGGCGGGTTGCTCCGGAGGAGTACGACAAGCTCGCCGACACGTTCGCGGCGGAAGGCCGTGGCGTCGCCGAGTTGGAACGCGCTGCGTTCGTCGGTGGCCGCTTCAGCCCGACCACGAGCGCCAGCGTCGACGAGGCACTTGATCGGCTGCGAGCTCGAAGGGAGGCGGGTACCACCACCTTCTGCCTCAAGCCGGCCCACTTCATCGACCGCGCCGACCAGCTCGGCGAGTTCATGGAGGAGGTCGTCGCCAAGACCAACGCGATGACCGTCGCCATCGAGGACAACACACCCACTCAGGATGCTCGCTCGTGATTCGTCGACAGCACCGCGCCACCTCCCGCCGAGTCGCGATCCGCGGTTTGCCGTGACGGCGGCGATCGGCTCCGACCTGGCCGGCAAAGTCGCCTTCGTGACCGGCGGTGGTACCGGCATCGGTGGCGCCGTCGCCGTACGGCTCGCCGCACGCGGCGTGCACGTGGCGATCGCCGGACGGCGCCTCGAACCGCTCGAAGCGATCGCCGAGCAGAGCGGGGCAATGGCGGTGCAGTGCGACGTCGGATCGACCCCAGGCGTCGAGACCGCCGTTCAGAGCGTTGTCGACCGGTTCGGCGGACTCGACATCGTGGTCAACAACGCCGGGGTCGCCCAACGCGCCGGGATCGAGGATCTCGACGACGAGGGGTGGAACTGGATGATCGAGATCAACCTCACCGGTCCAGCCCGTGTGGCGCGGGCAGCGACGCCGCACCTCCGCGCCCGCGGCGGCGGAGCGATCGTCAACGTCGCCTCGGTCGGCGCCCTGTTCGCAGCCAAGAAGTCCGTCGCCTACAGCACCACGAAGGCGGGGCTGCTCGGGCTCACCCGCTCGATGGCCGTCGACCTCGGCCCGGCAGGCATTCGGGTCAACACGCTGTGCCCGGGTTGGGTCGACACCGCGATGGCGGGCAAGGCGTCCGCTGCCGCAGCCCAGATGCACGACCTCGACGACGAGTCGTCGCGCGAGTTGCTGGTTCGCAACAATCCGATCCGTCGAATGGCCGATCCCGACGAGATCGCAAGTTGCGTCGAGTTCCTGGTGAGCGGTGCGGCATCGTTCGTCACGGGGGCAATGCTGGTCGCCGACGGCGGGCAGACGATCGTCGACGTCGGCACATTGGGCCTGAACAGATGACTTGGAGAGACAATGACTGACGCTTCCGCGATCCCCAACGTGCTCACCGACGAGCTGCGCGACATGTTGTCGAGCGTCAGTGTCGCGACGATCACGAACCAACTCCAGAACCGCGGGCTGCGATCGACGTTCCTGTCCGAGCTCAAGCCGTTGCTGGCGGGGCAATCGATGGTCGGCCGGGCACGGACACTCCGCTACGTCGCTCACCGCCAGGACAAGCTCAAGGAGCTCGGCGGGGGCATGAACGCTCAGCGCCGCGCCGCCGAGTCCGCCGCGCCAGGTGACGTCCTGGTGATCGAGGCACGCGACGTGCCCGATGCAGGCACCGTCGGCGATATCTACGCGATGCGCGCCTATCACCTGGGTGCGGTCGGGATCGTCACCGATGGTGCGCTGCGCGACACGCCGGCGATCGCCGAGCTCGGGAAGCCCGTGTACCACCGCTCCTCCCACGCGTCGACCTGGGGCCGACATCACATGCCGTTCAGCAACGACGAGCCGATCACCTGCGCCGGCGTCTATGTCGAGCCCGGTGACATCGTCGTCGGTGACGCCGAGGGTGCCGTCGTCATCCCCCACGCACTCGCCGACGAAGTCGCACGCGACGCGGTGGAGCAGGAACTTCGCGAAGCATTCGCGATCGAGCGCGTCAAGGCAGGCGAGTCGTCGGTCGGCGTGTTCCCACTCTCCAAGGATCGTCAGGCCGAGTTCGACGCCTGGGCGGCAGCTGCGCGGAAGGGGCACTGACGATGGCTCGACGACGCTCGATCGACATCGAAGGCTTGTCACATCTGGCCGCGATCCCTGTGGCGACGCGTATCGGCCCGCTGCTCGTCAGTTCCGTGATCGTGTCGTTCGACCCGGGCACACGCAACGTCCCGCCCGAGACCGCCGCTCAGGTCGCCAACATCTACACCCACATCGAGCGGATCTTGGCCGAGGCAGGCGCGACGTGGGACGACGTGGCCAAGCTCGACTTCTGGGTACCGAGCGACGACGTGCGGGCCGAAGTCGACGCGATCTGGCGTGAACACTTCCCCGACGCGGCGTCGCGCCCGGCGCGCCACATTCACATCTCCGGCAGGTTCGTCTCGGCCTCGTTGATGGCCTACATCGGCGATTGACCACCGGATCCCCGCCCACCATCGTCCCGTCGAGGAGCACCATGCCCAGCCCCCTCCCCACATCGTTGTCCGAACGCCTGGCGCACGAGCAGGCCGTGTTTGGCGCATGGCTGTTCCTGCGTGAACCGCTCGCCGCCGAGATGGCGGCCAAGGCTGGGTACGACTACATCTGCGTCGACATGCAACACGGGTTGATGGACTTCAACACGATGTCGACGATGTTGGCCCACATGGACCAGGCCGGCACCGTCCCGATCGTGCGGACCACGACCCTCGACTCCGGGCTGATGGGCCGGATCATCGATGCCGGAGCACTCGGTGTCATCGTGCCGATGGTCAACTCGGTCGAACAGGCGGAGGCGGCGGTCCGGGCATGTCGCTACGCCCCGACCGGTGAGCGCAGCGTCGGCCCGATGGGCGCCCTCGCCCGCTACGGCGGCCGGTACATGCAGGTCGCCGACGGCGCCGTCGACGTGATCCCGATGATCGAGACCGTGGAAGCGGTCGAGCACGTGCACACGATCGCAGCGGTGCCTGGAATCAGCGCCCTGTACGTCGGCCCAGCCGATCTGTCGCTGAGCATGGGCCTGCCGTCGGGAATGGATCAGACGGACCCGGGCTTCGACGACGCACTCCGGAGCGTCGTCGTCGCCTGCCAGGAGAACGGGATCATTCCCGGCATCCAGGCGACTCCCGACCTCGTCCCCAAACGACGCCAGCAGGGTTTCACCATGATCACCGTCGGCTACGACTACCAGTCGATGATCGGCGCCTTCCGCGCCGATCTGGCGACCTCGAAGTCGCACCTCACGGACTGAACCAGAGACGCTTCAGATCGTTGGCCCCTGCTCTCCCGACGAAGCCGGCGGCACCATCCGTCGGAAGTGATTCGGGTGCTCTCGGCGAGTCGTCAGGCCGGGCGCAGTGCGCCGAGCGCTGCACCGAGCTTCGCCGCCGCCTTGGCGAATATCGTCGCGTCATTGCTGACCATGATGAACGAATACCCGTCGTCGATCGCCGCCGCCGCCTGCTCGGCGTCCCCGACGGCTGTCCCGAGCGGGAGCTTGCGCCGGTGACACTGGGCAAGCAGGTTGTCGACGAGACCACGCAACTCCGGACTCGAACCGGAGAGCCCGCTCGACATCGTCAGATCGCCCATGCCGATGAATACCGCGCTCGAGGCCCGGGAGGTCGAGCAGCGGCTCGACCTGTTCGAGCGTGGCCCTGTCCTCGATCTGGATCGCCCTGACGACACGATCCTCCGATGCGCGGTAGCCCGACCCGAGCATGCCCCAGCGTCCGGCGCGCGACGTGATCCCCATACCGCGCACGCCTGCCGGTGAAAAGGTCATCTGCGACAGCGCCTGAGCCGCCTGCTCGAGCGAGGTGACCTGGGGAACGAGGATGCCGTTCGCTCCCGAGTCGAGCACGCGCTGGAGGTAGTTGCCGCTTCGGTCGGGAACCCGGACGAAGGCCGTCATCCCCAGCGACTGGGCGACGAGAATCTGGGTGTATGCCGTTTCGAGCGTGAGCGGACTGTGCTCGAGATCGATGACGACGAAGTCGAACCCGGCGTGCGCCAGCAACTCGAGCGTTTCCAGGCTCGGCAGCTTGACCCAGGTGCCGAAGGTTGGTTCGCCGGGTGCGCCGAGTCCCGGCAGAGACGGAGCGGCCTCGCTCACGACGGCATCGGATAGTCGGCGGCGTTGAGGACCCAGCCGGCCTTGGACGAGAAGTCGTGGCGCGGCGGGGCGAAGAGGTCGAGCAGTTGGTTGTGATCGCTGAACCACTGCGATCCGTGGATTGCGGGCGGCGGTATGACGGTGACCGACGGCGAGGTGCAGAACCTGTGGTCGTCGTCCGTCCACTCGGCCAGGTCGGTGGTCCACGGGTACCGAATGTGGTGCATGAAGTCACCGGCCAACTGCAACGAGATCTGCTCGAAATCATCGTGATGATGCGGTGACAACTTGTTCTCCGGGCGCGGCTTGTCGAAGTCGTAGAACGCGTTCACCATGAACGTGGTCGTGCGGAACAGCCGACCCATTCGGTCGACGTCGGGTGCGTAGTCGTCGAGCCGATAGACGCGAATCTTGAAGCCGTCGACCGGATCGGGCCACTGCGCGAACGGGGCAACGTACGGATCTGGGTCGTCGAAGAAGGCGTTGTTCTGGCACAGGGCGTTGAGATCGTCGGACCGGGTCGTGAACAAGCGGATCAGCACGCAATCGGTGTTCAAGGTGACGGCGGAGTCTCCAGGAGGCAACGCGATGAACGATTTGTCGATCGCGGGTTCGATCTGCTCGCCTGCGGTGCACGTCACGTCGGCACCGTCGCCCCACGTCAGCGCGACGTACTCGTCGGGCTGGTCTCGACGCGCGAACGTGTCACCGGCGACGCCCTCCGTGTAGGCGATGACCATCGACTGCGACCGGATCCACCAGGTCTTGCTGCCGGCTTGGCTCGTCGTGCCGGCGTCGATCTTGGCGAACTCGAAGTATTGGGCCGGCTTGCTCGGCGGCTTCCGGCCGGGGGTGCTCAGTCCGGCACGCAGGTCTCGCTTGGGGGTGGTGTCAGTTGCGCTCATGGTGCTCCTCTTGGGTGACGGGCGGCGATCAGTGCCGTGGCCGGTGCGCGCCGTGCGAGTGGTCGTACCGCTCGTGGTGGGCGGCCAACAGGTTGTGCCCGTAGTCGCCTCCGTTCGGCGTCCGCACGAGCGTGTGGATGTGGTTTCGGGTCGGTTGCCGGTTGTCGAACACGACACCGGGATGGTGGTCGAACTCGATCAGCATCACCGGACCGTGGACGCGGTAGTAGAACGGATCGTTGTCGGTGGTCCCGCCGAACCATTGGAACCAGGTGTCGTCGAGGTGGTTCATCACGTCGGCCATCGTGAGCGCTGCTCGATCCTGAGGCGCCCGATCTGCGTAGGCACTGATCAGCCGGATCAGGATGGAGCGCTGCGCATCGGTCATCTCGCCGCCGGCGACCCCCTCGTACGGGAGTACGACGTTGTCGTGGAGGGCACCCGCCATCACCCGCCCGTCGAACGGGTCGTTGAGTTCGTCGGGGAGGTCCTCGCGCATGATCGAGGTTCGAGTGACGGCCCGCTTGAACTGAGCGTCATCGAAGGAACGAATGAGATCGAGTCCGCCTCGCTCCTCGTCGTCGAACAGGGCTGTGCCGGCGAGCGGGCCGGTCCGGATCCGCCGTGGTTCGGAACCCATGAACTGCGGGGTGACGACGACATGGTCGTCGATCACGACGGCGTTCACGTTCAGGTGGTGGCCATCGAACTGGAAGCCCCACGGATCGTCGCCGCCCGGTCGGCCGAAGATCGACACGAAGTAGGGCCACTCCCCGAACGAATCGGCGTCGGCGCCCAGGTCGACGACGAACTGATTGACCCGCATGATCGTACGCGCCTGTCGGTATCCGTGATCCGAGAGCGCCGCCCGCAACAGGTCGAGCCCGAGTCGGCGGCCGGCCGGGTCGAGATCCTCCAGCATCACGCCATGCCGGAAGTGATTCATGTGGACGTTGATCCAGGTCCGCCATTCCTGCGCGTCCATGTCGAACATGACGCGTTCCCTCTGGTCCGGGGAGAGGGCGGCGACGAACGCCAGCGCGGCATCGGTCAGCGGTCGTGTCTCGATCCCCGTCGGCCGCGCCGAGAAGAGCCCGTCGATCACGTTGCCGTCAGTCGTCACACCGATGAACGGATGTTCCAGGTGCGACAACCGCCCGTCGACCAGCGCCTGGATCACGGACGGTGGGCGTTCGATACGCGTCCTTGCAGACATCGGTGGCAACGGGTTGAGCCCGAGCGAGTTCCAGTCCTCCATCCGCGATCGGCCCTTCGTCTCCGCCTTCGCCGCGCTATAGGTCGGGTGTCGGCATCAGCCCCAGGACGTTGCGGCCGTACCACTGCATACAGGTGTCGTAGTCCGATCCCGTGTGCATCCGCGCCGCGTGCGCATCTCGCCAGTAGCGCTGCATCGGGTTCCCGATCGCCAACGCACTCGACCCTGCCCCGACAAAGAGCCGCTCGACGACCTGCACTGCACGCTCGGTGATGAACGGCAGGCGCTGGATCATCTCGTGGAACGCCGGCTCGGTGAGACGCCGGCGGCGCTCGCCGAACTCCCGCATCTGATCGATGAGGTGCTTGAAGTACACGGTCAGCGACTCGATCTCGTGCATCGACTCGGCGAGCCGCATGTGCCCACTCGCGTTGAGGATGCCGGCAGCCCCGCTGTACGCGTTCTTGCGCACCTTCTGGCGCTTGACGAACTCCTCGATCATCCCGTCGGCACACCCGAGCGCGATCGCCGGCAGGAACGAGGCGAACGAGGCCGGCATCGGCACGTTCGTGAGCCAGTTGTCGACCGTTCCCGCTCCCTTGGAGTAGAGGAACGTCAAGGCGTCCAGGCCCTCGAGCCGATCGTTGGCGACGAACAGGTTGTCGAACAGCAGATCGTTCGATCCCGATCCGGCCATCGCACGCGATTGCCACGTGTCCTCGATCGTGTATTCGCTCTTGTGGGCGAGGAACATGAAGGGGCGCAGCGTTCGGCCGGTGTAGAGCTCGTCGCTGGCATCAGGGACCTTCAGTCCGACGAGCGCCCACTCGGCGTGATCACATCCACTCGACCATCGGCCGCGGCCGTTGAGGATGACACCTCCGTCGGTGAGTTTGGCGACCATCGCAGGGGTTCCCGACGACACGATCCACGTGTCGGGACCGTCTGCCCAGACCTGGTCCTGAATCGACGGTTTGAACAGTGAGACGGCTACCTGATGCACGTTCGAGACGCCCGTCACCCAGCCGGTCGACGGGCACGCTTTGGTGAGCGTGCGTACCGCTTCGAGGTAGTCCCACAGGTCGCGCTCGTCGCCGCCGTACTTCTTCGGTACGAATGCGCGAACGAATCCGGCCTGTCGGACGAGATCGATGTTCGTCGTGGAGACACGGCGATCGTCTTCGGTGTCCTGGGCGCGGGCGGCGATCTCTGCGAGGAACGGCTGGATCCGTTCGGAGAGCGATCCACCGTCGCTTGCGGCGGGCGAGTCGGCGGTGACTTCGATGGACATCGTCATGTCGTCGCCCGCCTCACGATGCCAGCCGTTCGATCATGGCTTCGGCGTGGGCGACGATGTCCGATTCCTTCTCGGGGAACTGACGCACGCCCTCGGCGCGGATGAACGACACGTCGAACATTCCGATGAACATGAGCAGCAGCCGGACCAAGGGTTCATGGAAGTCGAACGCTGTCATCGGTGGCGAGGCGTAGTCGCCCCCGCGTGCCTCGATCACGAAGACCTTCTTGCCGAACAGCAGCCCGCGTGACTGCCCGGGAGCCGCGAACTCGAACGTTCGCCCGGCGATCGACACGTAGTCGAACCAGCCCTTCAGCTGCGACGTGATCGTGAAGTTGATCAGCGGAGATCCGATCACGACGATGTCGGCGGATTCGAGTTGGGTGATGAGTCGATCCGAGAGCGCCGCCGCTTCGGCCATGGCAGGCGTGTGTTGATCGGGCGGCAGGAACAGGCCGCCAAGTGCATCCGGACCGAAATGCGGCAGCGGGTCAAGCACGAGATCGAGCGTCTCGACCTCGACGTTCTCGTGCGATGCGACCCATGTCGCCACGAACTTGTCGGTCAACGTGCGCGTGTGTGAAGTCGCCAGGTTCGGACTGGACTGGATGTGGAGCAGTTTCGGCATCGGTTCCCCCCGTTGACGCGTTCGACTCGGACGCGTTCGTGACGGTAGTGATGCGCCGAACATTTGACAAATAGATCATTTGGAGTTCTAACATCCGTAGAACGGATACCAGGGCCCTGCTCGAGAGGAGCGAGATGACGCTGCGAACGAAGAACCTCAACCTGCTGCCCGTTCTCCTGGCCTTGCTCGAGGAAGAGAGTGTGGTGCGGGCCGCCGAGCGGGTGAATCTCTCGCAGCCTGCGACGAGCGGGGCGCTGTCCCGCCTCCGCGCCGAGTTCAGCGATCAGCTCCTCGTACGCGTCGGACGCTCGATGCAGCGCACAGCGCGCGGCGAGGAGCTCCTGCCCGTCGTCCGCCAGCACTGCACGGATCTCGAACGACTCTTCGACGCTGCGAGCTTCGAACCGGCTGCGTCCCACGACCGATTCGTCATCGCCGCGCCGGACCACCTCGCGTACCTCCTCACCCGAGAGTTGCTCGGACGGCTCAGCGTCGAAGCCCCGCACGTGCGCATTCAACTGATCGACGTGCCACTCGACCTCGATCACTTCTTGCACGAAGGGATGATCGATCTCGCCTTGTGCGCCAACTTCGGGGCCTGGCCCGGTCTGCCGTTCATTCCGTTGATGCACGAACGATTCGTCGCTGCCATGTCGCGCGATCATCCACTTGCCGGGCGCCCGAGCGTTCGCCAGGACGAACTCGAGCGATATCCCGGGGTCAAGATGGGGTCGAGTGTGCTGCGATCCGGTGCGCCCGTGTCGACCGGGGTGCCGATTCTCGATCTGGAGCAGCAGTTCACAATCGGTCAGTTCACCGATGCCGTGCTGCTGACCGTCGGTACGACCTACGTGACCCCAGCGCCGGAGATGCTCGTGAACGATCTCAGTGCCAATCTGCCGATCGTCGGCGTTCCGTTCGAATCCGACGACGGCGTCGTCGCCGGAATGTTTTGGGCGCCGTTTCAACACGATTCGCCGAAGTTCATCTGGTTGCGCTCGATCGTTGAAGACGCATTCGCCGGTGCGCCGCCACCATTGCCCACCAGGAACATCGCGGTGTTCGACCACGCCGCGGCACAACGTCGCTGATGACCGCCCAAGGGCACCTGTGGCGATGCAGGGCGCCGACCACCGACCTCGCACAGCAATCGGGCGATTGACGAAACCGGTCGGCGCACGTACGCTTCGCCGCACCAAGCAAGCGCTCGACTAGGTGTCGCGCTGACGTCAGTACAACAAATTTGGGGGATCCATGCGTTCATTTCTCAACCGTCGCGGTACCGGCCGCGTATCCAACCACGGCATCGGACGGTCGAGCCGTGTGCTCGCCGTGTTCGCCGTCGGGGTGCTGACGGTCGCGGCGTGCGGCGGCGACGACGACACGACGGCCACGGAAGCGCCGGCCGCGACCTCGGCCGCGACCACCGCCGCTCCGGCCACCACCGCCGCTGCGTCCACGGCCGACACGACCGCCGACACGACTGCCGCTCCGGCCGTGACCACCGCTGAGACCACGGCCGCTCCGGCGGTGCCGACCGGCGAGCCGATCAAGCTCATGTCGACCGGCACGATCGAGTCGCCGGTGTTCTCGATCCCGAGTATTCCGCTCGGTGCACAGATGGCCGTCGATGAGATCAACGCCGCAGGCGGCATCAACGGTCGCCCGCTCGAGCTGGTCGTGTGCAACGACGAACTCGATCCGAACAAGGCCTCCAGCTGCGTCCAGACGGCGGTGCAAGAGGGCGTGGTCGCACTGGTCGGTGGGCTCTCGGTGTTCGAGCCGCTGCTCGTGCCGCTGATCAGCGCCGAGAACATTCCGTGGATCGGTTTGGCGAGCGGGACTGACTTCGACTCGCCGGTGTTGTTCCCCGTCGGCGCCGACGGTGCCTCGGCGTTCGCCGGCATCGGGGCGATCGCCGTAAGCCGCGGATGCACGAACCCGGCAGTCATCATCAGCGCATCGGGCACTCCGCTCAACAACGAAGCCATCAAGACGGGAATCGTCGCCAACGGTGGCACGGTGGCGATCGAGCTGCAGGCCGCCGGCAGCGACTTCGCTCCGCTCGTCGAGTCGGCGCTGTCCGCCGGCGCCGACTGCATCGCGACGGGCGTGTCACCGGCCGAGTTCGGGCCTCTCCTTGCTGCAGTCGCGGGGCGCGTTCCGGTGACCACGGTCGACGGGTCGCTTCCTGAGGCGCTGCTGGCTGCGCTCGGAACGGCAGCTGACGGAGTCCAGGTCGTGTCCGGCTTCCTGCTGCCGGGTTCCGGCGATCCCGCCGTGCTCGCCCTCCAGGAGGCAGCCGCGGAAGTCGCGCCCGACGTCTCCTTGGACCACTTCTGGTTCACCGGGTACAGCAGCGTGCACATCGTGGCAGAGGTCCTGAAAGGCCTCGACGAGGTCACTCCGGAGGCGGTGCTCGAAGCACTGCCTTCGCTCGGCGCCTACGACACCGGCGTCGGCCCGGTCGTCGACTTCTCGGCAACGAACCCGGTGCCGGGATTCAGCCGGGTGTTCAACCCGCTGTTGTACGTGTGGGAGATCAAGGACGGGAAGTACACCCTGCTCCAGGATGACCCGATCAACGTGCAGCCGGCGCTCGAACTGCTCGGTCAGTAGGCGCTGACCTCCGCAAGGACCTGGCGAGGACGTGTCGCTCAACATCACCCTGCTGCTGCTCGGACTGGGCAGCGGCGCCATGATCGCACTGTCGGCCTTTGGGCTGGTGCTCATGTTCCGCAGCAGCGGGGTGTTGAATTTCGCCACGGGTGCGATCGGGATGACGTGCTCGTACGTCTTCTGGGAACTCACCAAGCAACGTGGGTGGTCGGCGCCGGTGGCGTCCGTCGTCGGCGTGGCACTCGGAGCGCTACTGGGCCTCGTGAGCTACGTGGTCGTGATGGTGCTGCCTCGGCAGAGTTCCAACATCATGCGGGTGATGGCGACACTCGGGATCCTCGTGATCCTGCAGTCGTTGGTGCAGTTGCGGTACGGACCCAACCCACTCGTCGTCGACGACTTCCTGCCATCGGGATCGGTGTCGTTGGGCGGAGGTGTCGCCATACCCACCAGCCGAATCCTCCTGGTCGCTGTCGCTGTGGTGCTGACAGTCGCGCTGACCGTCGTCTACGCCCGCACCCGATTCGGACTGGCGACCACGGCAGCGGCCGAGAACGAGCGCAAGCTGGCGGCGCTCGGTTGGCGGATCGGGCTGGTCGGTTCGGTGAACTGGTCCGTGGGCGGAGCGCTGGCCGGTCTCGCCGGAATCCTGCTGGCACCCGTCACCGGCGTCTCGCTCTCGATCGGAACGGCGCTGACGGTCACGGTGCTGGCGGCGGCGCTGATCGGCGGACTCCGGTCGTTCTCGATGACCCTGGTCGGGGGAATGGTCGTCGGCATGTTGCAGTCACTCTTCGTCGTGCGCGACTACGTCACCGGGCTGGCCGACGCGATCCCGTTCGTCGTGATCGTGGCAGTCATCATCCTGCGCGGGCGCAGCTTGCCACTGCGGAGTTACATCGGTGATCGACTCCCGAAAGTGGGCACCGGTTCGATCTCGGCCCCAGGGGTCGTCATCGCCGCCGCGGCCGCGGTCGTCCTGGTCGGGCCGATCCTCAACGACAACGGCACGCGTGCGCTGACGACGTCGCTGCTCGCCGCCATCACGCTTCTGTCGTTCACCGTCCTCGTCGGTTACGCCGGCCAGATGTCGCTGGCCCAGGTCACGCTGGGTGCCGTGAGCGGGCTGATCGCGGCCAAGGTGTCCTCCGAACTTCACTGGCCGTTCCCCGTGGTCCTGGTGATCGGTGTGCTGGGGGTCCTGCCCGTCGGCTTGGTGGTCGGGCTGCCCTCGGCCCGTACGCGAGGCGCGAGCCTCGCGATCGCCACGCTCGGTCTGGCTGTGGCGATCCAATCGCTGATCTTCAAGAACGAATCGCTGTCAGGCGGCCAGTACGGCGTGCCGCTGAGTCTCGACGGCACGTTTCTGATCTTCGGCGTCAACTTCGGCAGCTTCTTCCACCCGAACCGGTTTGCCTTCCTCGTGCTCGGCTTCGTCGTCGTGCTCGGGGTGATGGTGGCCAATCTGCGACGCGGCGTCGTCGGCCGCCACATGATCGCCGTGCGCAGCAATGAACGCGCCGCTGCCGGGCTGGGGATCAACGTGGTGTCGACCAAGCTGTGGGCGTTCGCGCTCGCCGCAGGCATCGCCGGTGTCGGAGGCGTGCTCATCGCCTTCCGCGGCACGTCCGCTCTGTTCAATCAGATCTCGGTTCTCAACAACATCGTGGCGATCGGCTATGCCATCGTCGGCGGCGTCGGCGGCGCCCTCGGAGCCTTGTTCGGAAGCACACTGGAGCCAGGCGGTGCCGGTAACGCGACACTCGGGCTCGTGATCGGTGTCGGCCCGGTCGCGATGGGCGTGATCGGTGGCGTGTTGTTGATCTTCACGATCATCACCTCGCCGGACGGCATCGCCGTCGCGGTCGTGGAACCGTTCAAGTCCCGCAGCGACGCGCGCGCCGACGCCCGTGTGCAGCGATGGTTGGCCGGCGCCGTCACCGATGCTGCCGACGTCGGCGTCCGGCACGCCACGTTGGCCGTTGAGGGCGTCGAGGCCAGGTTCGGTGTCGTCGTCGCCGTCCAGGCGGTGGACCTGACCGTCGAACCTGGTGAGATCGTGGGGGTGATCGGCGCCAACGGCGCCGGGAAGACCACGCTCATCGACGCCGTGACAGGCTTCGTTCCGGCCAAGGGAGCGGTACGTCTCGGTGACGTCGACCTCGTTGGACGGTCGCCCCACGACCGGGCCCGGCTCGGACTCGCTCGCTCGTGGCAGACCCTCGAGATCTTCGAGGATCTCAACGTGATCGAGAACCTGCGGGCGGCATCCGATCGGCGACGTTGGTGGGCGCCGCTCGCCGATCTCGTCCACCCACAACGCAATCCGCCGACGCCGGCGCTCCGTCGCGCCATCCAGGCGCTCGGGCTGGAGTCGGTGTTGACCCGCTCGCCGAGCGAGCTCAGCACGGGTCAACGCAAGTTGGTTGCGATGGCGCGTGCGATCGCCGCCGAGCCGTCGGTTCTCTTGCTCGACGAGCCGTGCTCAGGTCTCGATCAGGACGGACGGGACGAGGTCGGAGCGGTCATCAGAATGTTGGCTCGCGACATGGGGATGGGCATCCTGCTCGTCGAGCACGACGTCCATCTCGTGCGCCGCCTGTGCGATCGCGTCATCGCCCTCGACTTCGGCGCCGTGATCGCCAGCGGCGACCCGGATCATGTGTTGTCGGACCCGGCGGTCGCATCGGCGTTCCTCGGCGAAGTGTCGGACGACGTCGAGGGTCGCGTTGGAGAGCACGTCGTGAGCGTCGTGATGGAGCTCCGAGGGGTCGATGCCGGCTACGGCAGCGTGACGGTGGTGCGCGACCTCGACATCGTGGTCCACGCCGGTGAGGTGGTCACGATCCTCGGCAGGAACGGTGCTGGAAAGACGACATCGCTGCTCACCATGGCCGGCGCACTGCGCCCGCAGCGGGGCGAAATCACGCTGTTGGGCACCCCCGACAAGTCGGGGCTGTCTGCTCGCGCTCGCAAGGGCGTCGGGCTGATGACCGACGACCGCTCGATCTTGTTCGGTCTCACCGTCCGCGAGAATTTCCGTCTCGCCGGCGGGGCGATGGACATGAGCCGGCAGTTCCCAGAGCTGGAGCGGTTGCACGATCGCAAGGCGGGGCTGCTCTCAGGCGGGCAACAGCAGATGCTCGGCCTGGCAGTGGTGTTGTCGCGGCAGCCCAAGTTGCTGCTGATCGACGAGATGTCATTCGGGCTGGCGCCGATCGTCGTGCGGCGGCTGATGAACATCGTGCGCGAGGTCGCCGCAAACGGCACGGCGGTCGTGATGGTCGAGCAGTTCGCCCGACTCGCGCTCGAGCACTCCGACCGCGGCTACGTGCTCGTCAACGGCAAGATCGGAACCACGGGGCGTGCCGACGATCTGCTGCGGGACCTGAGTGACATCGAACAGTCGTACCTCGGGGTCGGCGAACCGATTGAGATCGAGCCACTCCGCTCGGATCCGTCCCCTCATTAGCCGGCGTGCGGTCGGCGAACTCAGCGCACCAACGGCGCCACCGTCTGAAACCAAGCGTCGAGCACCGCGAGCTGCTCGTCGACGCCGCCGCCGACGGGCACCGTCGGGAACACCTTCAGATGGGTCGCACCGAGCGCTTGATACTGCTCGGCGAGGCGACGCCATTCGTCGGGACCACCCTTGCCCCCGGCAGTGACGCCGCATTCGACACCGAACGAGCTGCGATCGCGCCCTGCCGCTTCGGCGTAACCGAGCACTCGTTCGAGCACCGGTGCCAACACGTCAGGCGGGAACTGGGGCATCCAGCCGTCCGCAAGACGGCCGATTCGTTGCAGCACTGGTTCGCGAACCTGCTTGGCGTATGAACCCATCCAGATCGGGATCGAGGCACGCTCCGGTCGCGGGTTGATGCCAACCCGGTCGAGTTGGTGGAATCGTCCGTCGAACGTGACCAGCTCGCTGCCCCACAGCAGCCGGAGCACGTCGACCTGTTCCTCGATGCGCTTGCCGCGCGTCGTGAAGTCCTGACCGAGAGATTCGTACTCGATCCAGTTGCGGCCGATGCCGATCCCGAGTCGGAGTCGACCGTTCGAGAGCAGATCGAGTTCGGCCGCCTGCTTGGCCAGCAACACCGTCTGGCGTTGTGGTGCGATGAGGATCGCGGTGGCGACCTCCAGGCGCGTGGTGACCGCAGCGATCATCGACAGCAGGACGATCGGCTCGTGCACGGCCGCCTCGACAGTGTTCATCACGGTGCCGTCCGAGCGGTCGGGGTGGGCGCCGATGACGTGGTCGTTGGTCGAGACCCCGTCGAAACCGATGCTCTCGATCCCGACCACGAGTCGGCGGATGTCGTCGAAGTCGAGTCCGATCGATGTGTTAGCGAAGGCGGCGGCGAGCTTCAAGGGTGACGCTTTCGGTTCGGTGGGGTCATTGGCGACATGTCGTTGGCGCTGCAGTTGGGATGGAAGCGGTTCGCGAATTCGGCGAGCACGCCGTTGTGGCGCCGATCAGTCGGTGACGCCAAAGCTGATCTGGCCAAGCTGCCCGAAGTCGGCGACGAAGGTCTCGCCGGCCTTGATCGGGTGGATCCGAATGAACGATCCGGACAGGATGCTGTGGCCCGCCTGCAGCTCGACCCCGAACTCGTGGAGTTTGCGTGCCAACCATGCGACGGCGTTGATCGGGTTGCCCATCACTGCCGCCGCCGTCCCCGACTCGACCACCTCTCCGTTCTTGTAGAGCGCACCGCCGACGTGTCGTACGTCGATTTCGGTGAGCCTGACCGGATTGCCGCCCACCATGACGAACCCGCACATCGCTGCGTCGGCGATGCTGTCGACGACGCCAGGCTTCCCGCGCCTTGCGTAGCGGGTGTCGACCACCTCGACGGCCGGGGCGACGAAATCGGTGGCCCGGATCACGTCGACAGGATTGACCGAGGGGCCACCGAGGCTGTGCTTCAGGACGAACACCAACTCGACCTCGACCAGCGGCTTGTTCATCATGCTCATCGACACCTGCGTGCCCTCGTCGAGAAACCAGTCGTCGAAGAGCGTTCCGTAGTCGGGCTCGGTGGCGCCAGTGGCGTCGCGCATTGCTTTCGACGTGAGTCCGATCTTGTGGCCCTTGACGACGCGTCCGTTGGCGACCTTGATGTCCGTGACCATCTGGCCGACGGCGTACGCATCTTCGATGTCTGCATCGTCGTACTGCAACGTCAGCGGGTCGATCCAAACCTTCGTCGTCTCAGCCGCGACGAGGGCCTCCGCCATTTGGCGATGCTGTGCCTCGTTCAAGTGCATGGTTGATTCCAGTCGTTCAGGCGGGGTCGTACGGGTTGGAGGTTCGAGTGTGGATGCGTCCGACGCGATCAGGGCCCAGCGACGACGACGCAGACCGTCGCTCGCCGCCAACGATGCCATAGGCCACCATCCGGAGCAAGCAGTTGCTTGCCAAGAACCAAGCAAGTGCTTGTTGCTATGGAGGTTGCAACTCTGCCATCCTGTAGCGCAACAGCGAGATCGATGCGCTGATCCTTTCAGGCCCCGACATCTCGATGCGGCACGCGATCGTGTCCAGCGGTTGCGTCGGATCCGACTCCACGGACGGAAACGGGAGAACATGCCAGCACGCGATGGAGCGTCGTACCTCAAGCGTCTCAGAGCGACCGGCCGCGAGATCTGGATGGGCAAAGAGCGAATCGAGGATGTCGTCGGGCACCCGATGCTGCGCGGCGGCGCCGAGGCGATCGCCGCCTACTACGACCTCCAGATCGCCCACCCGGACATCCATCTCACCCAAGACGACGAGTCCGGCGAAGCGATCAGTGTCACCCACGTTGCGCCGCGGTCGGCCGACGACCTCGCCCGCCGGGGAGAAGCGCTCCGCGAGATCGCCGAGCTGAGCATGGGCGTGATGGGGCGTACCCCCGACTACATGAACGTCACGTTTGCCGGATTTGCCGCCGACAAGGCGCGTTGGGCCGGCCAGAGCGGGTGCAACGAGGAGGGGTACGAGAACCTTGTCGCGTTCCAGAAGAGACTGCGTCGCGACGACCTGTCCCTCACCCACACGATCGTGCACCCAACCGTCGACAAGGAGACCGACAAGCAGTTCGTCGACAACCCCGTACCGGTCCACAAGGTCGGTGAGACGAACACCTCGATCATCGTGCGCGGCGCCCGACTGTTGTCGACCCTGGCTCCCTACGCCGACCAGCAAACGGTCTACCCGGGAGCCCGCCTGCCCGACGGTACTCCCGACAACTACGCGCTGGCCTTCGCGATACCGATGGATGCCCCTGGCCTGGTGTTCTTGTGCCGCGACAGCGCGATGCGTCCCGATACCGACCCGGTCGATGCGCCGTTCTCGAGTCGCTTCGATGAGCAGGATGCGTTCTGCATCTTCGACGACGTTGAGGTGCCCAAGCAGAACGTGTTCATCGACGGCAACGTGTCGGTCTACAACAGCGTGATGGCCGTCGGCTCGTGGTGGCCGAACGTGATGCAGCAGACGACCATCCGCGCCATCACGAAGCTCGAGTTCGCCTATGGGCTGGCGGTTCGCATGGCCGAGACGCTCAATGACAACTCCGACCGGACCATGGAGTACCTCGGCGAGATCCTCGGCTACGTGGAGATGGCACGCAGCGCCCTGTACGCCGCCGAGGCTCGGTGCCAGACATGGGAAGGCGGCGCCGTGTATCTCGAAGGCCGGGCGGTCCACCCCCTGCGAGCGTTGATCCCCGACTGGTTCGTCCGCATCAACGAGATCATCAAGACCATCGGCAGCCACAACCTGATCCAGGTATCGAGCCAGACACAGCTCGCCGACGCGAGGATCAGGGGTCTGGTCGAAGAGTTCATGCCGGGTGCCAACGGCATCAGCGCCGAAGATCGCTCCAACCTGTTCCGTACTGCGTGGGACTTCACATGCTCACAGCTCGGTGGCCGCGGCGAGCTGTACGAACGCAACTATCTGTCGTCGGCCCGAACCAACCGGATGTTGTCGCATCGCTTGCACTCGGCCGCAACACAGGCACGCGGCAGGGAACTCGTGCAGACGCTGCTCGACGACGCTCGCCGCCGCTCGTTCTGACACGCACCGCCTCGAAGGGGAGACCGCATGGATCTGCGTCAGCTGTTCGGAATCGAAGGAAAGATCGCGCTCGTTACGGGAGGATCTCGAGGCATCGGTGAGATGATCGCGGCGGGCTTTCTCGCCAACGGCGCCAAGGTGTACATCAGCTCCCGCAAGGTCGATGCTTGTGAGCAAGCCGCCCGTCGACTCGCCGACCGATACGGCGGTGAGTGTGTTGCGCTCCCCGCCAACGTTGCCGAACTGGCGGGCGTCGAGGCGCTCGCGAAGGCGTTGGGCGACCGCGAAGAACGCTTGCACATCCTGGTCAACAACGCTGGTGTCTCGTGGGGCGCCCCGATCGACACCTACCCAGAGAGTGGCTGGGACAAGGTCATGGACACGAACGTCAAGGGAGTGTTCTTCCTCACTCAACGACTCCTCCCCTTGCTCGAAGCCGGAGCCACAGCTGATGACCCGGCACGAGTCATCAACATCGGTTCCATCGACGGGATCAGGACGCCCCGGTTCGAAACCGTGTCGTACGGCCCCTCCAAGGCGGCCCTTCATGCGCTCACTCAGCAGCTTGCGGTACCACTGGTCAAGCGCAACATCATCATCAATGCCATCGCACCAGGACCGTTTCCGACATGGATGCTGTCGACCGGAGTCGGCGGAGGGGGCGACGTGGAAGCGACCGATTGGGAGGCTGTCGCCCAACGAAACCCGCGCGGGCGTGTCGGCACGGCCGAAGACATCGCCGGAACGGCCATCTATCTGGCATCACATGCTGGCGGCTTCACCGTGGGCCACACGATCGTGTGCGACGGCGGCCAGCTCGCTCAACACTAGGAGGTCACCGTAGAACGAGGTCACCAAGCAGCTTCGAGTCCGCGGTCGGTCGTCAAGGGCCGACCACCACGGCGACGACCAACTCATCACCCTCGACAACGCGATCGTCGTCGAGGCGCAGCCGGCGGCCGCTACCCGGCCGTCAAGACGTTGTGGTCGAACGCCCATCGTCCGCAACTTTCTGTCTCGGCTACCGCTCACGATCGAGTTCGAGGACTTCAACGGACGAGACAAGATCGGCTACCCGCCGGGCGGCCCCGACGCCGTCGAACCACGACACGACTCCGAGGACAGCGATCTCATCTACTTCGTGCCGTGGGGCACGTCGGCCAAGGCGTCAGCGACCTTCGGGTACATCCCCCGAACACGAATGGCTGACCTGGTCGAACATGGGCGGAGCGTGGTACATGTACCAATTCAGTGGACGCCATGTAGCAAGCAAACCGTTGACAAATGTTGACAACAGCAACAGAAGAGGCCCTCCCCGCCGGAGCGGAAAGGGCCTCTGACCTGGTGCTATTGGTGGCGGGGGCAGGATTTGAACCTGCGACCTTCGGGTTATGAGGGCGCCGGTCATCGTCCGCCCTGGTGTCGGTCAGGCCGCGTTCGTCCTGTCCAGGCGGCCTTTCCGAGGACCTCGGGTCGGCGCTCGTTGGTCCTCGTCGGTGGTCATCGGTCGGATTTGCGTTGACAAACCGTTGACAGAGCCACCTGGACGGTACCCACCAGCACCAACGAGCGCAGACGAGTCGGCTGTGCCACGCAGCAGCGTCGCTGGGAGGTGCGTCTATCGGATCGGTCCAGTAGTGCGTGCGAGTACGGTGCCGATCGCTATGACCTCGCTGGCGGACACTGTTCTTCCGCTCATCCGGACTCGGGCCGACCTGTACAGGTGGAGCGCGGCCAACGCGCACGGCGGTGAGATGCACGGGGCGATCGATGTGCTCGAAGCTGCGCGAGCAACCACCGACCCAGCCGAGTTCCACGCTGTCGTGCACGCGGCACTGACGAGCGCCGTCAAGGTGATTGCTCGTGCTGACGACTCGAGCGGGATCATCGGCGACGCGTGTCGTCGACTGCTGACATTGCACCCGGAGTCCGCGGCGGATGCCGGGATCGCGCCGAGCAAGTTGGTGGACTGGATGATCAAGTTCCAATTCGACGGCGACGTCGACTACTTCGAGCTCGATCCCGTCGCCTACGCCCGCGCTCTGTGCGACGTCGGCATGAAGGTGTATCGGGCACGCCTCGACGCCGTGCGCGCCACATTGGGGCCCGAGCCGGCGGACGCCGATCGCTGGTCGATACCCGATCGACACGAGCGTTGCGTGCTGGAGTGGAACGACCGACGGCTCGCAGTCCACGACCGCAACATCGACGCCATCATCCGCAGCCACGCCCGCGACCGTCGAGTCGCTGCGTGGCTGCACGACACCGCCAAGGCGTTCGAGGAAATCGGTGAGATCGACCTGGCGATCGACTGGGCCTGTCAGGCAGCCGACCACCATCCCGACCATCAGGCGCTGCAAGCGGCTGACTACTGGTGCGAATTGCTGGCACGGCACCGCCCCGGCGAACTGGTTGCCACACGACATGTCGTGTTCACCCGGTGGCCTTCGGCCACCACTGCGGCGCGCCTGTACCGAGACGCCGGCAGCTCGTGGCCCGACTACCGCGCTGAGGTGCTGGCCACATTGGCCGCGAGACCGGATCAGGCCGTGCTATTCGCGCTCGGCACGCTCAAGGACCCACGTCTCGCCTGGGAGCAGGCCGCCGCGCTGCGTCTCGACGACGACCACGTCTGGGCCGAGGTCGCCAAAGCGTACGAACCGATCGACCCGCTCGCCGTGCTACCCATTCACAGACGACTCGTCGAACACGAACTGGTCAACGCAGGCGCCCAGCACTACCGGCTCGCGGCCCGCCGCCTGGCGAAGATGCACACCCTCGCGGCCGGAACCGACCAGGCCCACGTCGTCGATACGTTCATCGCCGGGCTACGTGGCACGCACCGGCGCCGGCCGCGGCTGCAGCAGGAGTTCGACCGGGCACGACTGCCCTGAACCCTGTCGCCGAGCACCCGCCACCCGGGCTCGGGTACGATGACGACGTGGCCAAGACCGCCGACGACCTACGAGAAGAGGTGCTCGCACTCCCCCACACCGGCATGCGCCGGAGGCGAGATCGTCGGGCTCAAATGCGCCGACCTCAGCGTCGCCCACTCCCGACTGTCGGTGTCACGCACCCTGCAGAACGTCGGCGGCCGCCCCGTCGAGTTCGCACCCAAGACCCGCACCAGCCGCCGAAGCGTTGAGATAGACCGCGCGACCCTCGACGAACTCCGGCGGTGGCGTCGACAGCTCGGGCGCGACGGGTTGCCGTGAGGGCCCGACGACTGGATGTTCTGCAACACCACCGGTCGGTTCCTCAACCCCGAATCGATCAGCCAACTCTTCGACCGCATCGTCCAACGAAGCGGGCTGCCACGGGTCCGGTTCCACGACCTACGCCACACCCACGCGTCGCTGCTCGTCGCCGACGGCACCGCGATCAAGGTCGTGTCCGAACGCCTCGGTCACGCCCACCCAGCGTTCACGATGCACACCTATCAGCACCTGCTGCCGGGCATGAGCGGCGCCGCCGCCGAACGGTTCGCCACGCTCGTCGCCACCGCCAACCGGTAGACGTCTACCGGCCGATCTGCCGCGTCACCCCAGGTCACCGGCTCGCGCCATCAGAAGCCGGTAGACGTCGCCGGTGACGCGCCTCAGAGAACGTCGAACGCCCAGGCCGTGTGACCTGGGCGTTCATCGAGTGGCGGGGGCAGGATTTGAACCTGCGACCTTCGGGTTATGAGCCCGACGAGCTACCGGACTGCTCCACCCCGCGTCGGAGTAGGTGCGTAACTGTACGCACCTCCAGCGCCGATCACAACCGGCAGCGGCTCGCCGATATGGTCACCCGGTCGCTTCCGCATCGCTCGCTCCCTTTCGATCCCGGTCCTTCGCACTCATGTGGGTGGGCGCGCTCGTGTCGAACATCGGGACGTGGATGGAAGGTGTGGCGCTCGGTTCTACGTGGCCGACACCACCGGCAAACCGTCGTGGTCGGCGATCGTGGCCGGGGCGGCCTTCATCCCTGCCGCTGTGGTCGGCCCGATCGGCTCGGCGATGGCCGACCGGCTCGACCGCCGTCGCGTGCTGATCGTCTCCACCGCCGGCTCGGCGATGATCGCCGCCGTGCTGGCGGTCTGGGTCGGCGGCGGCAACGCCGGGCCGCTCGGCATCGCCGCCCTCAGCTTCCTGGGTGGCTGCGTGTCCACGTTCGGGTTCGCCTCGTTCCAGACAGCGCTCCCCGATCTGGTGCCTCGCGAGGACCTGATCGCTGCGATCGGGCTGTCGAACGCGGAGTGGAACCTGGGCCGCGTGATCGGCCCGGCGTGCGCCGCGGTGGCGATCGCGATCGGTGGGATCGGTGCCGCCCTGTGGTGCAACGCGATCAGTTTCGTGGCCGTGATCATCGCCGTGACGATGGTGCAACTCCCCGACCGCACCGGCGAACGCCGACCGATCTTCGCCGCCCTCGCCGACGGCGTGCGGTTCGCCCACGGCAACCCGGCGATGCGGCGCATGTTGGCGTTGATGATCACCACGATCTTCTTCGCCGCACCGTTCATCGCCTTCGTGTCGCAGATGGCAACCAACGTGTTCGACGGCGGCTCTGGCAGCACCTCGTTCCTGGTCACCGCCCAGGGCGTTGGCGCCGTGATCGCCGCCGTCACGATGGGCGGGCTTTCGAAACGCTTCGGGGTGTGGCCGCTCCTGACCGGCAGCGTCTTGCTGCTCGGGCCGATCCTGATCGCCTACGGGCTGGCTCCACGGCTGTGGCTGGCGGGCGTCGGGCTGGCACTGGTCGGCTTGCTGTACGGCTACGCCTTCACCTCGTTCGCCGGCGTCGCCCAGGTCGCCGCACCGGACCACATGCGTGGTCGCGTGCTGGCCGTCAACAGCTTCGTGCTCGGCCTGCTCTACCCCGTGGGCACGATCGTGCAAGGCGTGCTGGCCGACGTGATCGGGCTGCGTGCCACCACCTCCGCCAGCGGTGGCGCGTCTGCTCGTGATCGGATCGATGCTGGCGATCCCTGCGTGGAGGCGCTCGGTCGAGGCCCGCGCGTATTCAGAGCATCCACTGCCTCCCAACCAACTCGAACCCACCGCCTGAGCCACCGTCGGCGAGCCGCAATCGACGCATGCCAGTGCGGTATCGGCCGAGATCAACATGTTCCGAATGCATAGCCTTGGAAACTGTTAGCTATGCTCACGATCATGCCGCGAACGTCCAGCCCGTCGACCAAGACGGCCGAGCGCCTGGCACGCACCGACGAGATCGATCGGCTCCGGTTGGTCGTCCTGCGGCTCTCGCGCCGGATCCGCAACAGCTACGACGGTGGCGTCACGCCCTCGCAGTTGACGGTGCTCTCCACGCTCGACCGCAACGGGCCGCTCACCGTCGGGCAGATCGCCGAGCTCGAGCACGTACGCCCGCCCTCGGCGAGCAAGATCGTGGCCGCCCTCGAATCCGCCCAGCTCGTGGCCCGCACCACCGACCCCGACGACCGACGCTGCCAGCCGATCGCTCTCACCCCCGCCGGCACCGCCTACGTCGAGCAGTCGCGCGCCGCCGGCCGGACGTTCATCGCCAGCCGGATCGCCACTGCCGACCCGTCCGACGCCGACGCCATCCGCGCTGCACTGCCCGCCCTCGAGCGGCTGCTGATCGGGTTGGAGTGACGCCACCGTGAACCTCGCCACCGAACAACTCGCACGACGCACGTTCGCCTCGCTCCGGTTCCGCAACTACCGGCTCTACTTCACGAGCCAGATCGTGTCGTTCAGCGGGAGCTGGATGCAGAGCGTCGCCCAGTCGTGGCTCGTGCTGCAGATCACCGGCAGTGGCACCGCACTGGGCACCGTGGTGGCGTTCCAGTTCCTCCCCACGCTGTTGTTCGCCCCATACGGCGGCATGCTCGCCGACCGCTTCGACAAACGGCATGTGATCATCGTCACCCAACTCACGGCCGGGGCGCTGGCGTTGCTGCTCGGGGTGCTCACCCTCGGCGGCGACGTGAAGCTGTGGATGGTGTACGCGATCGCCGCCGGCTTCGGCACGGTGTCGGCGATCGACAACCCGACCCGGCAGACGTTCGTGATGGAGATGGTCGGCCCCGACGACATCAGCAACGCCGTCACGCTCAACAGCGTCGTCATCAATGCCGCCCGGGCGATCGGCCCGGCAGCGGCGGGGATCATGATCGCCACCGTCGGGGTCGGCGCCTGCTTCATCGTCAACGCAGCCAGCTACTTGGCGGTGGTGCTGGCGATCATGCTCGTGCGACGTTCCGAGTTGTACCCGGCGACACGAAGCACCCGTGCACCGCGCCAGCTGCGGGAAGGCTTCCAGTACGTGTGGAACACACCGACGCTGCGCACCACGATCGTGATGCTGGCGATCATCGGCACCTTCACCTACGAGTTCGCCACCACGCTGCCGCTGCTGGCCGAGTTCACGTTCCACTCAGGCGCCACCGGGCTGGCCGTGATGAGCTCGCTGATGGGGATCGGTGCCGTCGCCGGCGGGCTGGTCGTCGCCGCATCTGGGCCGCCAATACCGCGCCGCCTGGTGGCGGTCACGACGGCCTTCGGGGCATCGGTGACGGCGCTCTCGGCGATGCCCACGATCACGCTGGCCTACGTCGTCCTGCCGATCGTGGGCGCCGCCAGCGTCGGACTGGTGGCGCTCTCCAATGCGACGCTCCAACTCAACTCCGAGCCGCGACTCCGCGGCCGTGTGATGGCGCTGTTCTCGATGTCGCTGCTCGGCACCACCCCGATCGGGGGGCCGATCGTGGGGTGGATCGGCGAACACGTCGACCCTCGCGTCTCGGTCCTGATCGGCGGCGTGGCGGCACTCGTGGCCGCCGCCTACGGCTGGTCGGCGGGTCTGCCGGCGGCAGCACCGACCGTGTCGTTGCCGGTCGGTTCCCACGCTGCGTGACAGAACCGACCAGCGCGAGCCGAATCCATCTCCTCACGCGGAGTGCAAGACCAGCCACCTACCGACGTGTAATTGACGATTTCATGACATTTTGGCGCGGTCCGTTCTCCGGTATCCCGGGCACTATCCCGGCCATTCCACGACGAAGGTGACCGGGCCTCGGACTACCCAGCGGTCTCGATTTCACACCGACTTGACATAATCAACCATTCTCGGGCAAACTACGCTCCGTGTCTGATTGCCCGGCGGGGTGGTCGTGGGCGATGGAGGACAAAGATGGCGGGTCGTGGTCGAGGATTGATGGGCGTCTTCACGATCGCCCATCGGCGGGTCGTGGACCGTCACGGCGGGCGTCAGCGTGGCTCGGGTCTGCAGCGGCGACGCCCGGCGGCGCTGACCGCCGTGACGGCAACGCTGCTGTCGACCGGCGTGCTGGAACTCACCCCCACCACCGGGCATGCCGCCGGCAACACGGCGATCCAGTTCGACGGATCACCCCAGTACGTCACGTTCGGCGTCGCCGCAGGAACCGGGCCCGGTGGCCTGGGGGCGAGCAGCTTCACGGTCGAGACATGGTTCAGATGGACCGGCGCCGGGGCGACCACCGTCACCGGCGCAACCTCGACCTCCCTCACGTCGGTGATCCCACTCGTGGCCAAGGGCCGCGGCGAGGACGACGGCTTCAACGTCGACGCCAATTACTTCCTGGGGATCCAGGGCGGCAAGATCGCGGCGGACTACGAAGAAGGGGCGGGACAGCTGTCGCCGGGAGCGAACCATGCGTTGATCGGGGCAACCACGGTCTCGACCGGCGTGTGGCATCACGCGGCGGTGACCCTCGACAGTGCGTCAGGGACGATGTCGATCTTCCTCGACGGCGTTCAGGACGCCACGCAGGTGATCGGCGCAAACCGCGGGCCGCGATCGGACTCGATCCAACACGCAGCAGTGGGCACGGCGATCGACTCCACCGGAACGGCCGACGGCTTCTTCGCCGGGCAGATCGACGAGGTGCGGATCTGGAACGTGCCGCGCAGCCAGGACCAGATCAGGGCAACGATCGACACCGCGATCACGCTGCCCCAAACCGGGCTGATCGGCGCCTGGAACCTCGACGACGGCGGGGGGACGGCAGCGGCGGCGCTGGCCGGCCCCAACGGCACGCTCGCCGGCGGACCCACCTGGGTCGCCGGCTTCGTGCCGCCCGTGCCGACGTTCCCTCCCGACCTCCCCGTCGTGGCGGCGCCGGCCGATGCTGCGACCGACGTGAGTCGGGCGCCTGTGCTCGACGTGATCGCGTCCGACCCCGACGGCGGGACGGTCGACGTGTCGTTCTTCGGCCGCCCACTCGCCAGTGGTCGGTACGCGCTGATCGGTACCGCGGTCGGCGTCGCCTCGGGCGGTCACGCGACGATCCCGTGGCCGGACCTCGGGGGTGGCCAGACCTACCAGTGGTACGCGACGGTGAGCGACGGCGCGCGGTCGACCACCGGTGCAACCTCCACCTTTCACACCGTCCTCGGCACCGGAACCGTGCTGCTCGGCGTGGGCGACACCGCATCGTGCGCGAGCACCGGCGACGAGGCGACGGCGGCGGTGATGGCCGGCCTCGACGGCCCGATCTTCACCACCGGCGACAACGTCTACGACACGGGTACCACGGCCGAGTTCGCCAACTGCTACCACCCGTCGTGGGGCGCGTTCCGTGCCCGCACCCGCCCGGTGCCGGGCAACCACGACTGGGGCAACGTGTCCCCTGGGGGGAGCCTCGCCGGCTACTTCGGGTACTTCGGCGCCAACGCCAACGCTCCCGGACCGAGCTACTACAGCTACGACGTCGACGCCGACTGGCATGTCGTCAGCCTCGACTCGGAATGCGGCAACGTGGCCGGCGGTTGCGGTGCCGGTTCACCACAGCATTCGTGGTTGGTCGCCGATCTCGCAGCCAACGCCGGCAAGAACGTGATCGCCATCTGGCACCGTCCGCGGTTCGGATCGGGCACCATCTCTGCCGGGATGCAGCCGATGGTCGACGCCATGTACGCAGCCGGGGTCGACCTCGCCATCGTGGGTCACGACCACGTCTACGAGCGACTCCAGCCGTTGAATGCCGGTGGCGCCGTCGATCCGGTGTACGGCATCCGCACCTTCACCATCGGCACCGGTGGCGCCGAGCATCACCTGGCCGGAGCCCCCGTCCCCGGAAGTGTCGTGCTGAACGACAACGCCTGGGGTGTCGTGAAGTTCGTGCTGCACCCGACGAGCTACGACTGGCAGTTCCTCCCCGTCGACGGAGCCACCTTCACCGATGCAGGTTCCGGCACGGTCCACGGTGTGCCCGCTCCCGGTGACAACGGGCTCGACCTCGGCGCCACCGGCGCCTACGTGGACCTCGGTGATCCGGCCAAGCTCGACCTCACGACCTTCACGGTCGAGACCTGGTTCAAGCGAACCGGCGCCGGGGTGGCCACCACCAGCGGCGGAGGCGGGGTCGCCAGCTTCATCCCGCTCGTGACCCACGGCGGCCCCGAGTCCGACGGCTCCGACGTGGACGCCAACTGGCTCCTCGGCATCGACGACAGCACCGACGTGCTGGCGGCCGACTTCGAAGACCTCGCCACCGGCGGCAACCACCCGGTGTCGGGCATCACGCCGATCACCGACAACACCTGGCACCACGCCGCGGCCACCTACGACGGCACCACCTGGCGGCTCTACCTCGACGGCCAGCTCGAGGTCACCGAGGTCGAGAACGCCACGCCTCGCAACGACTCGCGGCAGCATGCTGCGCTGGGGGCGATGCTGACGTCAGCCGGCGTGCCCGAGTACGGCGCCCGGTTCCAGGGCGTGCTCGACGAAGTCCGGGTGTGGAGTGGGGCGCGAAGCCTCGAGCAGATTCAGACCACCATGAACTCCGAGCTCACGTCCGGCACCGGGTTGGTCGCCCGCTGGGCGTTCGGCGAAGCGACGGGCACCACCGTCGCCGACTCGATGGCGACTCCGGCCAACGGAACCGTCGTCGGCACCGGCACCACGCGTCCGGCCGGCGCTCCGTTCGGCGTCCCGCTCGTGGACGCAGGCCCCGACCAGATGGTGACCCTGCCAAACGACGCACTGCTCGCCGGCGCGGCGAGCGACGACGGCACCCCGGCCGCCCTCACCACGACCTGGACCCAACGATCGGGCCCCGGTGTGGCGGTGATCGGTGATCCGTCGTCGCTCGCCACGTCGGTGTCGGTCGCCGCCGGCGGGGCCGGGGTGTACGTCTTCCGCCTCACCGCCAGCGACGCTGCGAACACGGTGTTCGACGAGGTCCAGGTGATCGTCGACGACCCCACGGTCGAGCCCAGCAGTGGTCTCCACTTCGACGGGGTCGATGACTACGTCACGTTCCTCGATGACGACGACCTGGACCTCGCTCGGTTCACGATCGAGACCTGGTTCCGGCGCGACGGACTGGGAACGCCGGTCAGCACCGGTTCGGGTGGGGTCTCCGCCATCCCGCTGGTCACCAAGGGCCGCAGCGAAGAGGACGGCACGACCGTCGACATGAACTACTTCCTCGGCATCGATGCCGGCACCGGCAGGCTCGTGGCCGACTTCGAGGAGGGCAGCGGTGGAGCCTCCCCCGGCCTCAACCACCCGATCAGAGGCAACACGGTGATCCAGAACGGCGTCTGGTACCACGCCGCAGCGACGTACGACGGCACCACGTGGCGGCTGTACCTGAATGGTGCGCTCGATGGCACCCTCAACGTCGGCCAACCGGTGCGCTCGAACAGCATCCAACACGCCGGACTGGCGACGGCGATCAACTCGAACGGCACACCCAGCGGATACTTCGACGGTGCACTCGACGAGGTGCGGATCTGGAACAGCGCCCGCAGCGGCGTCCAGATCGAAACCGCCCGATCCACGCCGCTGGTCTCTGCCGCCAGCATGGTGGCACGTTGGGGCGCCGACGAGCGAGCGGGCACGCTGCTCTCCAGCTCGGCCGGTCCGCTCGTGAACGGAACGCTCACGGGTGGCGTGCTGTGGGGCCCCGGCGCTCCGTTCGCTCCGACGATCAACCACACGCCCAACGCTCCGGTGAACCTCACTCCCGTCGATGGCGCCACGGGCGTCGTCGCCGGCCCGACGCTCGGGTCACGGGTGACCGACCCCGACGGCGGTCCGCTCACCACCTCGTTCTTCGGGCGCCGAGTCGGTTCGACCGGTGGGTTCGCCCTGATCGGTTCGGCCACGACCACATCAGGGGCAACCGCCTCGGTCCAATGGACCGGACTGACGGCCGGGACCGCGTACGAGTGGTACGCCGAAACAAGTGACGGTGCGGCGTCACAGGCAGGCCCGACGTCGAGCTTCACCGTGGCGAACACCAACCGCGAGCCGACCTTCGACCAGGACCTCACGGATCGCAGCGACGCGGAGGGCGCCGCGGTCTCGTTGGATGCGGGCGCGACCGATCTCGACGGCGACCCGGTGGCCTACACCGCCTCCGGTTTGCCGCCCGGACTGTCGATCGACACCGCCACCGGTCTGATCACCGGGACGATCGGGTTCACCGCCGCAGCGGGGTCGCCCTCCGTCGTCTCGGTGACGATCCGCGACGGTGCCGCCGTCGACGCCACCGACGTGTTCACGTGGACGGTGACCAACACCAACCGCGAGCCTGCGTTCGGGCAGAACCTGCTCGATCGCAGCGATCCTGAGGGCAGGGTTGCCTCCGTCTCCGCCGCGGCAACCGACGCCGACGGTGACGCGCTGACGTACGCCGCGACCGGGCTACCCCCGGGATTGTCGATCAACCCCGCCACCGGTGTGATCACCGGCACCATTTCGGCCGGTGCCGCCGCCAACAGCCCCTACGGCGTGTCGGTCACCGTACGCGACGGAGCAACCATCGACGCCACCGATTCGTTCGCATGGACCGTCACCGCGCCATCGCCCGGCATCTCGTTCCGAGGAGCCTCGTACGGGACGAATGCGGTCGGGTCGCAACGTCTGATCACCGTGAGTCGTCCGGGCGGTGTGGCCGCCGGCGACGTGATGTTGGCGTCGATCGATCTGGTGAATGTGGCCACGATCTCGGCCCCGACGGGATGGACCCTGGTCCAGACGACGACACAGAGCAGCGGGTCGAACAAGTCCACGTATGTCAAGGTCGCTGGTGCCGGCGAGCCGACGTCGTACACGTGGAGTTTCACCGCAAGTCGACAAGCAACGGGTGGGATCCACGCGTATGCCGGCGTCGATGCGGCCGATCCGATCCTCGCGTCCGCAGGAGCGACGATGCGATCCACGTCGGTGAGGACACCGTCGGTCACCACGACGGTCCCGAATGCTCTCGTGGTGGGGTTCTTCTCGACCGGGGCGAACGCGACGTGGACGCCGCCTGCCGGGATGGCCGAGCGCCACGAGGTGATCGGCGTCGTGTCGTCGTCGTACCTGAGCGCGACGGGTTCGGACAAGATCCAAGCTGCCGCCGGGGCGACCGGCACGCTCACGGCGGTGGCCTCGCGTTCTGGGCGTGCCATCGCTCAGGTGATCGCCCTGCGCCCGGCCGGGTGAGTTGGTCGGCGGCCGCGCCCGACAGCTGCGGCGACTCCCGAAATGGTCGGCGCGCCACGAGATGACCTGTCAGGCTCGGGGGTGACGGTGCCGATGACACTTCGACACACGACGACAGCGTGAACCCCCAAAGGAGACCCCCCATGACCAACGCCAGGAAATCAGTTACCGCCATCGCACTCGCCGCACTCGCCTTGGCGGCGTGTGGGGGTGGCGACGATCAGGCCGCTCCCGCCGCCACCGACATCGCCGCCGAGGCGCAGGCCGCGTCCGACGACGCCATCGCCGCCGCCGACTCGGTCCTCGATGCGCTGCCCGACGAAATCCCCGACACCGTGGCAGCGGCGATTCAGGAGGCCACGCAAGACGCCGTGGACGACGCCACCGACGGGCTCGACATGAGCGAGAAGTGCAAGCAGATCGCGGGTGCATTCGGAGCGGCCATGGCGTCGGCGATGGTGCCCGACGGTGCCGACGGCGATGCCGTCCAGGCCCAGTTCGACGCCATGAAGGCCGAGCTCCCCGAGGAACTGCAGGCCGACGTCGAGACCGTCGCTGCGGCGATCGGCAGGATGGTCGAGGCGCGCCAGTCCGACCCGGCCGCCGATCCGACCGAGTTCCTCATGGATTCGGACGTCAGCGCGGCGGGCGAACGCCTCAACGCCTACCTCGAGGACGAGTGCCCCGAGATGAGCTGACGCGCGTCCGCCGCCCGACCCGTGCCGCCCGACCTGCGGGTCAGGCGGCCGGCACGCGCGACGACAACGTGCGACCAGCGAAGGCAGCCGACTCCTCGATCGCGATCTCGACGAAGCGTTGGGCGACCGGTGACATGCTGCGCGCCGAACGCCAGGCGATCGAGATCTGCCGATCAGGCAGCGCTGGACGAAGTGCGTGGACCGACAGCTCCGGGTCCTGCGTGTCGAGGCACAACAACGGCAGCACCGCCACGCCGAGCCCGGCTTTGACCATCGCCGCCACGGTGCCGTTGTCATTGGTCCGGAACACGTAGTTCGGCTCCAACCCGGCAGCACGCAGACCACTCTCGTTCATCAGCTGGCACGAGTTGGTGTGCTGCCCGACCATCGGGACATCGATCAGATCGCGGAGGCGAACCGGCCCGGGTTTGTACTCACCGGGGCGCGCCACGAGCACGAACGGGTCCTCGAACAGCGTCCTCGACTCGAACTTTCCGGCCCATTCGCCGACCACGAAGCTGAGGTCGAGTTCGCCGCGCAGCAGCGCCTGGTCGAGTTCGTCGTCGAGGTCGGACTCGAACACCCGGATGTCGACCCCTGGGTGTTCGGCACGCATTCGCCCAACCACGCGTGGCAAGACCTTGGCCGACACGCTCTGGAACGTGCCGACCGTGATCCGGCCGACCTCGCCGGTGCGGAAGCGGTCGAGATCACGGCCGACGGCATCGATCCGGGCCAACAGTTCGCGGGCCGATGCCAGCATCAGTTGGCCGAGCGGTGTGATTTCGACGGGGCGCGGGCCGCCCGGTCGATCGAACAGCTTGCCGTCGACGAGCCGTTCGAGGGTGGCGATCTGCTGGCTGATCGCCGACTGTGTGTAGCCGAGCCGCTCGGCCGCACGACCGAAGGTTCCCTCCGCGGCGACTGCGTCGAACGCCACCAGATGCCGGATCTCGAGCTCTCGCAAGGTTGCCATGAACATCACGATATCCGATCACTATGAGCAGAAACTATCGCTAGTGATTGTTCTCTTGTGGTCGTACCGTTATCGCCATGACCCCCCTCTACACCACCCCCACGGGTCGCATCAGCGGCTCCGAGATCGACCGCATGGCGTGGAAGATCTCGACCGACGGCTTCGGCTCGATCCCCACGTCGGTGCTCAAGGAACTCGGCTTCGAGGCCCGTCAGGCCGGCGTCCACGTCGCGATGACCGAGACACTCACCGACCCGTCGAGCCCGCTCGTGGTGCGTCAGCGGATCTTCGGCCAGATCGCACACCGGCTCGCCGAATGGCGTCGCCCCAACGACGTCACCGGCCACGGCGCCTGCGCCGCCTGAGCCGCATGCGGTGTGATGGGCACGTCGCCCGATCGGTCGACATGTCACGAATACCTCAAGCCAAGGTCAACTCGCCCCGATAGCAGCGCTTACACGCCGGGTGGTCCGGCGTGGAGTGTTGAAGGGGTTTCACATGCAACGGTTGGTCCCGAGCCGCACACGGCTCGCCGCCCTCGCCGCCACGATGTTGGTCGGCACGCTCGGTATCGGAGCGTCACCTGCCGGTGTCGCCAGAGCGAACACCATCGAACCGACTCCGGTGAACGTCCAGATGGGCGTCCAGACCGGACCGAGCGATGATCCGTTCACGGTCGGTTGGTCGCTGAGTCTCGACGGCAACCAAATCGCCTCGGACGAGTACACCGGCGTCGGAGCCTTCCCCGTCGGCTCCCCCGAGACGTCGAGCGACGCCGGATCGCTCGAGCCAGGCGCCTACCTGCTCGAGTTCTCCTATCCGTCCGGCTGGATCTCCGAGCAGGCCCCGACCTGCCACGTCGACGGTGAGATGTCGATCGGCTCATCCGTCGAGTTCACGCTGAACGGCGACCCCACCCCCGTCACCTGCGAGATCAACGTCGCCTCGCAGATGGGGACGATCAAGGTCACCAAGTACATCGACGACCCGGACGACGGCGGTGAGTTCCTGATCCTGGCGACCGCCAACAACGAGGCCAACAGCGACTCGGGATGGGTGTACGCCGAGACGAACTCCCCCGACTGGGTCGAACTCGAAGCCTTCCCCGGCTCGCCGTACACGATCGAGGAAGACCTCGACTACAACTGGGAACCCTGGATCCCGTCCTCCAGCTGCCTCGGTGACATCGCCCCCGACGCCGTGACCGCCGTTGCCGGCGAGACGACGGAGTGCTCGATCGTCAACACCCGCGGGGTGCACGTACAAATCAACAAAGAGTTCAATGGCGCCTATTACGACATGGGCTACGACGCCACGTTCGCGATCAACGGCACGACCATGTTGACGGTCGCCGACCAGAGCAACCAGCAGATCGTGGTCGCGGCAGGCGACATCACGATCGACGAGACGGCCCTGAACATCGACGGTCAGGACTTGATCGGTTGGGGCTACTGCTCGGTCGAAGGCATGTCGTACGCGGAGTATGACTTCGTCGACGGGCACGTGACGATCCCCGACGCCTCCCCCGGCGACTGGATCGGATGCAACGTGTACAACGACGCCCCGGCGACGATCGTGATCACCAACCACACCGACCCCGCAACCGACACCATGTTCGGCGTCACACGCGTCGAGACCGGCGACGTGCAGTCGATCGGCGACGGCGAGTCGGCCACGTTCATCACCGCTCCGAACAGCGCCGCCTTCCTCCTCGAGGACGTCGCCGGATGGCGACTCGACAGCGTGACCTGCTCGGCCGAGAGCTACTGGATGGATGGCGAGACGCTCCGCCTCTCCTGGCTCGAGCCGGGGATGACCGTCGAGTGCGACGTCTACCAGGTCCAGTCCGTCACGGTCCAGAAGACCTCGAGCGCACTCACCCCACTCGACGAGCCCGGCCGCTACGCAGTGGACTACACGCTGACGGTCACCAACCCGTTCGACGCTCCCGCCTCGCTCGAACTCGATGACGCACTCCAGACCGACAGGATCTCCGACGTCGTTGCCACCGCGACGGTGCTCGACGGTGACGCCATCGCCGTCGATCTGGACGACACCTTCGACGCAGACCTGCAACAGCACCTCGCCCATGTCGAGTTCGACGGGGCCGGTCAGCAGCAGATCATGGTGCACATCGAGTTGACGATCGAACCCAACCTCGGCGGCTACGAGCGTCTGTGCACCTCCTCAGAGTCAGCGCTCCACAACCTCGCCACGCTGTTCGACACCGAGTTCACGCCGCTCGACGACGACTCGGTGTGCACCGACATCCCCGATGCCGACATCACCATCGACAAGCAGGTCGTCGGGGACCTGATCCGCGACGAGAACGGCGTGTACACCGTCACGTACTCGGTCGATGTCGCCAACGTCGGCGACGGGTTCGCCGTGGTCGACCTGCGCGACGACCCGATGTTCGCCTACGGCTATCTGATCGACCAGGTGTTCGTCCAGGCCGAAGGCGACACTGACCCGACCGAGGTGTTCGGCGATGGCGACTACCTGATCGCCCAAGGCGTCGCGCTCGGCGCCGGTGACAGCGCCTCGTACACCGTGACGATCACCTTCACCGTCGACAGCCTCCCGTACAGCCCCGCCTGCGACGATTGGTACGGCGGCCTCCACAACGAGATCACCGTCGACCAGGGTGGGTTTGGGGAACCGTTCCTGTTCCGGATCGGCCCGTCCCGCCAAGGGTCCACGGCTGATGCCTGCATCGACGGGCCCGACCCCCGCGTCACGTTCGACAAGTCGATCGCCGACTATCGCTACCTCGGCGACAACACCGTCGCCGTCGACTACGTGATCGACATCGCCAACACGCACATCGACGCCCTCGACACCTCCTTCAACTTCCGCGACGAGGTCGACCTGGGCGCCCCCGGTGTCACTGTCGACGGCTACGAGGTGACCGGGGCGTTCGGCTCCGACGGCACCACGCCGCTCGACGTGGAGTCGTACGGCCAGTTCGAAGATCCAGCACTGTTCGGAGCGTATGGTGGCATTGCGGCCGGCGAGTCCGCCCACTGGCACGTGACCGTCGAGTACTCGATCGACACGCAGAACTTCAACGGCACCTGCAGCGACGTCGGCCCGATGACGAAGGAAGGTCCGGGCGGATTCGTGCCGGGCGGCCTGTCCAACCTGTTGATCGGCTACCAGGGCGAAGGCATGTCCAGCATGAGCACGGCGTGCCTCGACATCAGCCTGGTCGGGTTCGACAAGACCGTCGTCAACGACGACGGTGGCGAGCTGGCGTCCGACGCCTTCGAGATGAACGTGATCGACACCGAGTCCGGCGAGATCGAGCGCACGCTGACCGACGGCGATCTGATGGTCGTCGCCTCGGGCGACTACACGCTGGAGGAGTCCGCCGTCGCCGGCTACACCCCCGGTGAGATCACCTGCGTCTCGTCGCCCACGTGGGACGGCGAAGCCGGACCGGTCGTGATGCGTTTGACCGCTGCGCCGGTCGGTTCGTTCGCCGCCAGCACCGCCTACGCCTGCTCGGTGAGCAACGACGATCAGCCGGTCGCCCTCTCGCTCACCAAGGCCGCCTCGTCGGCGTCGGCAGTGGCCGGCGTGTCGACCAGCCCGGTGACGTTCACGATCACCGCCTCCAACGCCGGCCGTCCGGCCGACGCCGGCGACGACGCCACGGTCGTCGACACGCTTCCCGCCGGTTGGGTGTGGGTGGCCGGATCGGTCACCGGCTGCAAGACGAGCAGCATCGCCGGTCAGGTGCTGACCTGCACGATCGCCGCCGACCGTCTGGAAACGTCGGAATCGGCGACCGTGACCGCCCAGGCCTACCCGGCCGGCACGGCGACGATCGGCACGTACGTCAACGTCGCCACGATCGGCAATGCGGACCAGCCGGCGCCGGCCACCGCCACGTGCCCGGCAGCCGGTGCCCAACCCGGCGCCACGGCGTGCGTGTCGGTCGACGTGACCAAGTCGGCATCGATGCGGGCCACGCTGACCGCCAGCTCCACCACGCCGGTCAAACCCGGCGATCAGATCGAGTTGACCGCCACCATGTTCAACGACGGCCCGTCACCGCTGCTGCCCGGCACCACCCTGTCGCTCACGCTTCCGGCCCAGCTGGAGCTGGTGTCGGCATCGGGCGCCAGCTGGACCTGCACCGGTACGGTCACGGTGTCCTGCTCGTTCGCCGACGCGGTTCCCGCCGGGTCCAGCAGCGCCGTGGTGATCACCGCAAAGGTCGCCGCCGGCGCCGAAGGCAGCGTCACGATCACCGCCGACTTCCTCGGCTACCTGGAACTGGCGCTCGACGTCCCGACCGGGTTCACCGAGGCGATCACGGTCGGCGCCACGGCCAGCACATCGGCCAGCGCCACGTTCGAGATCGTCGCCGCCGCCGTCGTCGTCCCCGACACGACTGCTCCGACGACACCGGTCACCACCGTGCCCGCCGCCGAACTGCCCCGCACGGGCAGCAACACCACCCAGTCGGTGGTGATGATCGCCACGATCATCACACTGCTGGGCGCGGCGATGGCTACCACCCGTCGCCGCTCCAAGGCAGCGACCACGGCGTGACCGTTCCGGTGTGAACGAATGCGGCAGGAGCCGGGTCGGACGCACGTCCGACCCGGCTCCTGCGTCAGTCGTCGCGTCGCACTTCGGCCCCGCGCACTTCGGGCTCGTCGTCCACGAGCTCGGCCGGGAAGCCGGGGGCGGTGATCGACAGACCGGTCGCCTCTTCCAGGCGGCGGATGATCTCGTCGCTCCACTCGCCGCCGCCGTACCGGGCCTGGCCGTCTCGGAACACGTCGATCATCAACGGGTTGAGCTCGAGCGGCACCCGGTGTCGCTCGGCGATCTGTTGGAACAGACCGATGTCCTTGAGCACGAGATCCATCGTGAACCCGATGTCACGCGATCCGTTCAGGATCAGCTGGCTCTCGGTCTCGTGCGTGAACGAGTTGCCCGACGAGATCCTGATCGCCTCGTAGGTCGTGGCGAGGTCCATCCCGGCGGCGGCCATCGTGGTCAGCGCCTCGGTCAGCGACAGCAGGTTGGCGGTCGCCAGGTAGTTGGTCATCACCTTCAACACCGAAGCGGTACCGATCGGACCGGTGTGCAGGATCTGGCGGCCCATCACGGTCAGCAGTGGCAGCACGCGCTCGAACGTGTCGCGGTCACAGCCGGCGAAGATCGAGATGTTGCCGGTGGCGGCACGGTGACAACCGCCCGAGACCGGGCAGTCGACCGCCGCTCCCCCACGTTCCGCCACGAGCGCCGACAGACGCTTGATCTCGGCGTCGTCCGTGGTCGACATCTCGAGCCAGATCGAGCCCGGGCGGATCCCGGCCAGCACGCCGTCGTCGGCTTCGAGCACGGCCGCCGAGGCGGCCGGCGACGGCAGGCAGGTGATCACCACGTCGACCTGCTCCGCCAGCCGGCGTGGGGAGTCGGCCCACGTCGCACCGCCGTCCAGGAACGGCTGCGCCGCCACCGGGTCGAGGTCGCGCACGGTCAGATCGATCCCGTTGCGCAGCAACGATCCGGCCAACTTGGCGCCGACGTTGCCGAGCCCGATGAACCCGACGCTCGGCAGTGTCATCGATGCGTCGCCGCTCACGACAGACGCTCCGATCCGATGGCCACGTGCGACGGGTCCCAGGCCGCACGCCCGAACACGGCTCGCACGTCGTCCTCGAACGAGGCCAGCTCGTGGATCGGGAAGTCGGGGTCGAAGCTGTTCTGGTCCCACTCGGCACAGAACTGCATGCACAGCCCCGCCCACGGGTGGTCGAGGTAGCGGTCGCGCACGTTGCGGTCACCGCCCAGGTGGTGGGCGTAGTAGTAGCTCTGGAAGACCCCATGGTGCAGCACGACCCAGTGGATCTCCTCGGGCACGTAGGGCTGCAGCACGCTGGCGGCGTACTCGCTGTGGTTGTACGGGGCCAGCTCGTCGCCGATGTCGTGCAGCAGCGCCGCCACGATCCAGTCGGTCGACGCGCCGGCCAGACGCGCCCGGGTGGCGGACTGGAGCGAGTGCTCGAGCCGCGTGATCTGGTACCCGCCCAACGAATGCGTGAGGCCGTCCAACGTCGCCAGCAGCCGGTCGGCCAAGCCGCCGGCGTGGACCCGCTCGTACCGGTCGAGCAGAGCGTAGTCCTCGGCGGTGCCGTCGGCCATCGCCCGGAACGACACGATCCCGGTCGGTTGGTCGCCGTCGTAGGCGCGGCGTGCAATCGCCGGTTCGGTCATGATCCTGCTCCCTGTGATTGATGCTGCTGCGCGGTGCGGCGACGGATCGCCAGTCGGTACATCGTGTCGGGGCCATCGTGGTCGATGTAGGCACCCTGCAGGTGGCGGTGTCCGAGCGAGGCGTCGAAGGCGGTGCGGCCGTGGAGGGCGCGATGGTTGTCCATGAACATCACGTCGCCCGGTTCGAGCCGGAATGTGACCTGGTGTTCGGGGTTGTTGAGCCAGTGCGTCAGCCACCGACGGCCGTCGTAGAACCCGTCCAGGTCGGCGCCCGGGCGCGGCACAGGTGCATCGAGCTTGGTGTTGAACCGGATCCGCCGGTACCGCCCGAACCGGTCGTACTCGAGGATGTGGCCACGCCCGACCACGGTGTCGGACCCCATGTCGTAGCGCCACTCGACCTCGGTCTCGACCAGCGCCCGGTGCAGGTCCGGTTCGGCGGCGGCGATCGCCTCCGCAGCTGCCAACCCGTCGACCAGGGTCGAGTCGCCGCCAGGCGCCTCGTTGCGCAGGCAGTGCAGCATCTGGATCCCAGGGATCGGTTGGCGATACGGCTGGTCGGTGTGCGCCAACAACTCGATCGCCGTGTATGCGAGGTCGGTCGGCTTGGGTTCGGCGCGCACGTCGAAGATCCAGCCGAAGTTGTTGCCCGAGATGTACCCCAACCGGTCGGCGATCCGCCGCAGCGTGCCCGGCTCGACCGGCGTGTTGCGCAGCACCGCGTAGCCGTGCCGGTAGAACGCCGTGAGGAAGTCGATCACGGCGTCGTGGTCCTCGCCGTCGCGTGACCAGCCGATCGCGGCCCAATCGACATACGGGAACACGTCGAGCGGACGCGTCCACGCCACGCGGGTCGGGGGTTGCTCGGGGTCGTCGGCCCATCCGAGGGCACGCTCGATGGCGTCGACGTCGAGCGCCGCGTTGTGCCCGTCGCTGAAGTGCACGACCAACCGATCGTCGTGCTGCTCGCACCCCGTGACGTGCAGGCCGTGGGCCACATCGGTGGGTGTGAACAGGCGCTGGCGGTTGGTGGGTTCGACCTGGCCGGGCTCCTGCGATCGTTCGCGGAGCCACTGCGGGTGCAGATCGGCGGTTCGGCCGGCGTCGCCTGCCGAGTACCGGATCCCGTGTCCTTCGAGCACCGCCGTCCGGCGTGTGCGCTGGTTCGCGTCGATGAGGGTCACTGCATCACTCTGACGCATGCATGTCGTCCGCGACACCCCAGTTGAGGTAAGGGTTGGCATAACCTGTGGGCATGCTGCACCATCTCTGGACAGCGCCGTGAGACCGGCACTCCGGCACGTGGACCGGCTGCAACGGTTGGCGGTGTTCGAGTCGGCGGCCCGGCTCGGCAGCTTCACGGCGGCGGCCGCCGACTTGGGGATGACGCAGCCGGCGGTGACACGTCAGATCCGGGCCCTCGAACGCAGCCTCGGCGTGGACCTGTTCGAACGCACCGCCAATCGCAGCCGGCTGACGCCGCTCGGTCGACGACTGCTCGATCAGGTGGCTGCCGGTTTCGACTCGATCGAGATCGGCCTGAACGAGATCGGCGCGCAACGACAGCACGGCGCCACGTTCGTGCTGGCGGCCCACCCCGGTATCGCCCAGCAGTGGATCGTGCCGCGCCTGGACGCGCTCCAGCAGGCGCTCGGCGACGTGGACCTCCGGCTCTGGCTGTTCGATCGCGATCCGCGAGATCGAGGCCGGCGGGTACGACGCCGCGATCCGGGTCGGCGACGGCGGCTTCCCCGAGCTGTCGAGCGAGCTGCTGTTCGTCGAGGTCGTGGTGCCGGTGGCCGCTCCGGCGTTGGCGCGGTCCGCCGGACTGTCCCGGCTGAGCGCCGCCGGCGACGTGAGCCGGGCACCGCTCGTCCACATGGACGACGGCGACCGGCCGTGGATGACATGGCGCGACTGGCTCGGCAGCTTCGGCCTCGAACTCCCCCGTCACCCCGGGCGCGTCCTGTTCCACAACTACCCGATGGTGATCCAGCAGGCGCTCGCTGGGCGCGGGGTGGCGCTCGGGTGGCGGCCGTTGATCGACGATCTGCTCGAGGGAGGAGCACTCACGATCGTCGGACCCGAGGTGCGCTCGGACCGCGGGTACTACGTCACGTGGCCGTCAGGCCGGCCGAGCGCAGCGGTGCAGGCCGTGGTCGAGTGGTTCCGGGTCCAGGCCGGTGACCGAGCCGACGCGTGACGTCAGACGGTGATCGGCGCTGCAGCGGCGGCATCTGCAGCGGTCGCCAGCGTGGTGATCTCGTCGGTGATCTCGTGCCAGCGCGTGTACGGCAGGTCGTGCGCCATGTCGTTGAACATCACGAGCCGCGAGCCGCGGATCGCCTTGGCGGTGGCGATACCGCCCGAAGGCCGCACCAGCGGATCGATCAGACCGTGGATCACCAGCGTCGGAACGCGTACGTCGTGGAGCGCCTCGGTGCGATCGGGACTGGCGATGATCGCCGCCGTCTGGCGGGCGGTGCCGGCCGGGCGATAGCTGCGGTCGATCGACCGTTGCGCCATCACCCGGAACTGGGCCTCGTCGAACGTCGGCCCGCACAGCGGACGGAACACCTCGATCGCCTGATCGATCGCCGTCGCCCTGGTGGGCACGGGGCGGCGCAAGGAGCCGGCGATGATCCGCCACTTGGGTTGCCCGACGCGACGGTTGCCGGTGGTCGACATGATCGACGTCAGGCTGCGCACACGAGCGGGATGCTCGATGGCGATCGTCTGGGCGATCATCCCGCCCATCGATATGCCGACCACGTGGGCGGCATCGATCCCGAGATGATCGAGCAGGGCGACGGCGTCCTGCGCCATGTCGGACAAGACGTACTCGGTGTCGAGCGGGCGCCGGAACAGCACTGCCTTGGCGAGTTGGCCGGTGGTCGGCGGGCGGCCGGTGAGCTCGGTCGACAGGCCACTGTCGCGGTTGTCGAACCGGATCACACGGAAGTGCTGAGCGAGCAGGTCGACCAAGCCGTCCGGCCAGTCGACCAGCTGACCGCCCAAACCCATCACGAGCAGGAGCGGCACGCCGCTGCCACGCTGCTCGTACTCGATCGTGATGCCGTTGGCCTGGGTCGCCGTCATGGGGAGCCAGGTTACCGAGCGGTAGCCGGATCGGCGATCGGACGAAATCGGGCTCGCCGGTGTCGGCGTGTACGGTGAAGAGCGGTATGGGCCTGTTCAAGAAGCGCACCTCGGATCCCGGCGAAGTCGAGCGGATCAAAGCCGAGATGGTGGCCATGGTGGCGCGTCTCGACCGCGCCGACGCCGACAAGCACGAAATCGGCACGCGGGTCGACCACCTGGTCACGCGGCTCGACACGCCCGCCCCACCCCCACTCGAGACGCCGCCGCCGGCGCCGCCCACCCCGGCCGTCACGGAGAAGGACCTGCACATGCTGCGGGCCCAGATCCAACGCCTGAACGACCGCCTCGACCAGGTCGATGCGCGCGTCACGTCGATCTCGACCGAGCTCGCCAACCAGATCACCGAGATCTCGAACGACCTCGAAACGATCGCCACCGCACCGTCGGAGCAGCCGGCCGGCGGCTTGGACCCGGCGGTGGCCGAGCAACTGGTGGGTGAGCTGCGCACCAGCCAGGTCCAGCTCGCCAACGAGCAGGCGCGCTACCAGATCGCCTTCCGGCAGGACCTGGCCGAGCTCGCCGACCGGCTCAAACGCAGCTGACGCCCGACACCGCCCGTCGGGCCGGTGTCACCCGAGCGCCGCCAGGGCTTGCTCGACGAGGATGCGGGCTTCGTCGTTCTTGGCTTGATAACCGCCCAGGTCACCGGTGCGCAGCAGCTCGTCGGCTTCAGCGAACAACGCATCGGCTCGGGCCAGCAGCGAGGCCGGATCGACGTCACCGGTACCGGTGTCGCCCGTGGTGTCGGGGTTGCTCGGTTCACCCGACGTGGGCTGGGTGTCGGGGCTTTCGACCTCGCCCAGCAGATCGGCCTGGAAGCCGGGGAACAGACCCGCCAGGGCCTGCCCGATGGTGGGCGCCATGACGGCGTTCTCGTCGTGCGACACGATCACGTACCGGAACTCGGCGACGGCGTTGATCTCGACGTACACCGGCCGCACGTACACCAGCCCGTCGGCGACCGGGACGAGCTGGATGTCACCGAACTTGACCAGCGAACCCGAGTCGGCATTGTTCTGGAGCGTGATCTCGCGGCTGATCGCCTGTTCGGTCTCGGCCTGCCGGGCGGCCTGGAACGGGCCGGGCGGCAGCGGCGTCTGATCGACTCGGTACACCGTGAGGTCGCCGTAGGTGGCGGGGTTGCTGGACGCCGTCATGTAGGCGTTCAGTTCCGTCCGGCGGTCGTTCACGTTGAGCGGCGAGAACGGACGCAACAGCACGAAGTCCTCCTCGGTCGAGCCCGGCTGCCGGAACATCGTGTAGTACGGCACGAACCGCTGCCGGTTCGACTCCTGGGAGAACGCTTCGTCGGGGTTGTCGATCGTCGTGGCGCTCCCGCTGGCGGTGGCGCCCGACGCGATCGGGGTCGACGCCGGGGCATCGGACACCGACCAGGCGTTCTCACGGTCGAAGAAGTCCTCTGCGCCGAGTTGATACTTCGAGTACAACTCGGTCTGGACCCGGAACAGGTCCTCCGGGTACCGCAGGTGGTCGCGCAACTCGGTCGGCATCGTGGCACCGTCGGTGAACAGTTTCGGGAACACGGAGCGCCAGGCCTGCACGATCGGGTCGCCGTCGTCCACCACGTAGAACGTGACATCGCCGGAGTAGGCGTCGACGACCGCCTTGACCGAGTTGCGCACGTAGTTGTCCGACGAGGTGAGACCCGACCCGGCCGTCAGCTGAGTGTTGCCGACCCGCTGGGCGTACGGGTACCGGCTGGTCGACGTGTATCCGTCGATCACCCACTGCACGCCGCCGTCGACCACGACCGGGTACGGGTCGCTGTCGAAGCTCAGGAACGGGGCCAGTTTGCGAACACGCTCGGTCACCGAGCGCACCAGCAACATCTGTGAATCACCGTTGATCGCCGAGGAACCGATCAGGTTGTAGTCGAGCATCGCCAGCGCGATCGCCGACCGGCGGAAGGCGCCGCCCATCTTCACGCCGGCGTCGCCGGTGTACGCCGAGCCGTCGCCACACGCATTCTCGTTCACGTCGGTGCGGGCCACGCCCCAACCCTCGAGGGCAGGGCTGAAGTACAACTCGGGCCGTGTCAGTTCGGCGTCGCGGTAGATCGGTCGCTCGTCGCTGTTGACCGACGACGCCGGAGCGAACACCACGCTGCACCCGCGCGTGCTGGCGAGGTGACGACCCGGCCAACTCTTGTTGGGGATCGACCCGGCATCGAGCTCGAGCGCCGCCACCAGCACCTCCTGGGTGCGGCCGTCGACCTCGGCGCGATCGACGTCGAGGTCGGCGACCTGCAGCCCTGCCGTCTTCTCGCGGTCGATCGCGAACCGGTTCAACATCAGCGTCGGATTGAGCAGCCGCACATCGCGCAGCGGAGCGAGATCGGTTTCGACCTTGGCGGCCGACAACGGGCCGAAGCTGACGGTGTCTTCGACGATCCCGCTCAGCCCCATCGCCATCAGCGTCGCCTCGACGTTGCGGGCCAGATACGGCGCCTCGCGCGACTCCTGGTTGGGCCGCACGAGGAAACGCTGGACGACGGCGGGGTAGATGACCGCACCGAGGATCGCAACGACCAGCCACAGCACCGAGGCGATCACCGGGAACCGCCACCGATTGGTGCGGATCGTGGACAGGAACAGCAGCGCCGTGAGCAGGGCCACCATCACGAGCAGCATCAGTGCTGGCAACTGGGCCTTCACGACCGTGTAGGTGGGGCCTTGCACGAAGCCCCGTTGGTCGTTGGTCAACTCGTACCGGGTGAACCAGTAGTCGGCTGCTTTGACCGCCGCCAGCAGCGCCAGCAGCGCAGCGAGGTGCACCCGGGTGGCCGGGCGAACGGTCGGCGTGGCCGAGGTGAACAGCACCCCGCCATTCAGCAGGTGGGCCACGATCGTGAGCAGGATGACCACCACCAGCGCGGCGAAGAGCCAATCCACCACGAACGAGATGAACGGCAGTTCGAACACGTAGAACCCGATGTCGGCACCGAACTGGGGGTCGCTCACGCCGAACGGCTTGGAGTGCCGGAACAGCAGCCACTCCTGCCAGTGCGCCATCGCCGGCAGCGCCAGCAGCAGCCCCAGCACGACCGCCGTCAGGTAGCGGATGAACCGCAGCCGTTGCCCGAACAGCTCGTGGAAGCGCTCCACGTACGGGTGGACGTTGGCCGGGAACTCGGTCGGGGCGGCGCGGTCGGCGAGGTACAGATTGATGCCGGCCACGGCCACGAACACGGCGAAGAACATCGCCACGAGCAGCGCCTTGGTGCCGTTCTGCCCCCAGAACACATCGCTGCGCCCCAGGCTCTGGTGCCACAGCGCGTCGAGATAGAACCGCGCCAGGGCACGCCCGAAGACCACGATGACCAGCAACGACAACCCGGCTGCGATCACCAGACCTCGACCCGTGAGTCGCGGCAGACGCGATTGGCGGGGCAGGTCGGACGAAGACGCCATCTCGCCGGAGGTTAGTGGCGGCCGACCCCGAACTTGCGTCGCACCCCGCAGCCGGTCAGCGGCCGATCAGCATCCGGTCAGCAGCGATCAGCCGGCGGGGAGTGTGAGGCAGCGGCAGCCGGGATGGGCGGGCGCCGACGAGTGCCCGGTCGGGAACGACTCGCCGGCGGCGATCGCTCCCGCCAGGGAGTTGTCCTCGCAGTCGGCGCATGCCGACTCGGTGGGGTCGATCAGCCAGGTGACCGGCGTACCCGGCTCGATGCTGACCGCCACGCCGCCACCGAAGGCGAACCGGAACAGGTCGTCGAGCTGATCGTCGATGTGGTGGGTCTTCCACTCCCGGTACACCGAGCGCACCCGCTTGGTGATCTCCTCGTTGTCGCCGTGCCCGTCGACGACGGCGCGTTCGAGACGGGCCCGAAGCGGAGCCACGAGTGCGGTTTCGAGGTGGCCGCTGGACAGTTCGAGGGCGCCGGCCTTGGCCAGCGTGCGGCGCTGGGCGGCGGTGTCCTTGACCCCCAGCTCGGCTGCCCCGGCGGTCGCCGCCGAGGTCAGTTCGGCGCCGATCGCCGCCGCGTACACCGCCAGGTGCGCCGCCGCGTCGGGGGCGATCGCGTCCAAGCTGGTGACGGGCTCCTTGCGGCGCAATCCGTCGAGCACACCGTTCTGTTCGTCGGCGAGAGCACGCTTGAGCTTGCGGGCGGCGGTCACGATCAACGGCACGAGTGCCTCGTCGCGGCGCGAGAAGGCGCTCGCCGGCTGCTGCTCGGCATCGGATGAGTCGGCATCGGATGAGTCGGCGTCCGGATCGGACTCGTCGGCGGGGGCGTCGAATGCGGCGGCGTCGGCCGGGACCTCACTGCGCAACCGGGCGAACAGTCCGTCGACGTCGGGCCGCGGCGGCTCGTGCTCGGCGGTCGTCTCGCCACCCGCTACGTCGGTGTCGTCGAGTTCGACCACATCGGCGACACGGTCGCGGAACAGCGACACGACGTTCGTGCTGGGGGTGGCGGGAGCAACGGGCGCTGCCGTCTCGACATCTTCCGCATCGGCGTCGTCGACCGCAATCTCATCGACCGCAATCTCGTCGGCGGCAATCTCGTCGGCGGCAATCTCGTCGGTGGCGGTGTCGTCGCTCTCGACATCGTCGGTGGCGGTGTCGCCGGTCTCGGCCGCAGCCACCCCGTCGAGGCGGTCGGCGCCGGTGTCCATGTCGACATGCAGCTCGTCGACATGCAGCTCGTCGACATGCAGCTCGTCGGCACTGCGAGCACCGTCCAGTTCGATCGGCAGGGCAGCGGTCGGATCCTGCGGTGCCGGCTGCGGCGAGCGCCCGGCAGGCACCATCAGCGGGACCGGTCCCGTGGTGGGGGCGAAGTTGACGAACTCATCCGGCGCTTCGAACGCCTGCAACCCCGACGTCACGTCGACGGCGACCAACCGGGCCCGCTCGAACACCTGCAACAGGCGCTCGCGCCCGTGCGACAACTCCTCGATGTGCTTGCGCGCCAACTGCGTGCGGCGCTCCAGGTCGGCCAACACCCGCTCGCGATAGGCGCGCGCTTCGTTGACCATGTCGCGGCCCTGTTGCTTGGCGAGTGCCACCTCGGCCTCGGCATCGCTCTGCGCGTCGTGTCGACGGCGAGCCGCCTCGACCTCGGCCTCCTGCCGGATCCGGCCCGCCTCGTCGTGGGCGTCGCGCATGGTCCGGGCCGCGTTCTCCTCGGAACGGACCTTGATCTGGGAGGCCGACTCGCGTGCGGTCTGGAGCACGCGCAGCGTCTCCTCCCCGAGCAGCTTGGTGGCGGTCTCCTCGTCCAACTCGACGCGACCGGTCGACGCCGCACGGGCCGCGCGCAGCTCGGCCTCGAGTTGACGCTCGCGCTCTTTCAGTCGGCTCATCTCGGCAGCGACCGAGGTCAGGAAGGCCCTGACCTCGTCGTGCTGGTAGCCGCGTCGGGAGGTCGAGAAACCGGCCTCGGCCACCGATGCCGGGGAGGTTGGGTCAGGGCGCGACAGCGAGGCAGCCATTCCGTGCAGCGTAAACGGCCGACACCGCTCGATAGCGGCAATCGCACATGTTCACGTGGATGATCGGCTCGGGCACGATCACGGCTCCTCGGCGGGGGCCGGCGGGATCGGATCGCCACCCAACCGCTCCAGGACCGCCAGCGCATCGTCGACGGTGCCGACCGGGATCAGCTCGACGTCGTCGCCGACCACGGCCTGGGCGCGAGCGATGTCGTCGGGGCCCTGACCGGTGGGCACCAGGAAGTAGTCGACCCCGACCTGGGCCACCGCCGACGCCTTCTGGCGCAGCCCTCCGATCGGGCCGACCGTGCCGTCGAGCTGGATCGTGCCGGTCACGGCGATGTTGCGGCCACCGGTGAGCTCGCCCTCGGTGAGTTCGTCGATCAGCGTCAACGTGAACGCCAGACCGGCCGAGGGCCCGCCCACCGCGGCGGTGTCGATGTCGACCTCGAACGGCAGTTCCACACTGGCCGTGTCGAACGGCATGAACCCCACGATCGTGCGGTCCGGCTCCTCCGGGGACACCGTCAACTCGACCTCGACCGACAACTGGTCCGATCCGGAGCGGTCGGCACGCGGCCGCTCGATCAGCAGTGGCACCATGTCGCCCGGCTTGCGACCGGCGAGCTGCGCCGACAGGTCCTCGACCGTCGCGACGGCCACGCCGTCGACTTCGAGGATCGTGTCACCCGGGTCGAGCACCTGGTCCGACGGGCTCCACGTCTCGCACCCGTCGGCATCGGCGGGGTCGCCGGACTCGACCAGGCACACCATGTCCTGGATCAGCACCTTGCCCAACACCACCTGGGCGTCGTAGCCGAGGCGTTTGAGCGCCACGTATTGAGCGACCTGTTCGGAGGTGCGCATCGCCTCGAGGTCCAGCGTGCGGCGCTGGGTCGGCGAGCGGTAGCCGAACACGTCCTCGCGAGTGAGGAAGTCGACGGCTGGGTCGTGGCGGCCGACCAGCCACGAGAGCACCGACTGCTCGGGCTGCATCACGGTCACGAAGTAGAAGGCGTGGTCCGGCGGGTACTGCGTCGCCTTGCCCTCGAGGCCGGCGAACGTGACCCGCTCGGCGACCGGGTCGGCCGACGCCGGGACGAGTGCGTAGGGCGCCGGCTGGATCTCCTTGAGCCGTTTGTTCTCCTTGTCGGCGAACCAACTCGACGGCGCTGCCGCGGCGAGCACCACCACCAGCAGGACCACGCCACCCAGGGCGGCACCGACGGCCGAGCCGATCCGGGTCCGACGGCCGGCACGCTCCAACCCGACACGCGCCGCCGCCTCACGCTCGGTCTCGGCGCGGACCACGACGGTGGCCTCAGGTGGCGGTGGGGGGCCCGGTAGTGTCGCTGATTGCGTGTCGGTCACTTTCGCTCTTTCGGTTACCGGGATCACGGTCCGGGCGGCGGCAATCGCTGCGTTGGCGATCGTGGCGCTGCTCCTCACCGGGTGGCGCAAGCCTGCCAGAGCCGAACCGCGATCACCACGCGGGCCGTCGCGAATGGTTCCGTTGTCGATCGCGCCGGAGCCCGACCACGGCACCCACGGGATCGTCGTCGACCATCTCGACGCGCCGTTGTACCGCCGGCCCAGCACCATCAGGCGGGTCGCGTCGGGGTTGCTCAGCGGAGCGGTCGGGATCCTGGTCGGCGTGCTGCTGGCGATCGTGATCGCGTTCGCGATCGCCCTGGCCGTGATCTGGATGACGGACCTGCTCGGATGAGTCGACGATGACCGACGACGAACCGCACGGCCCGGCCGACCGGCGCCGCTCGGTCATCGTGGCCGGCCATCGTGGCGACGCCGGGCCGGCGATGGCGGGGCTCGGCGACGTCGATGCCGGTGTTCGCGAGGCGGCGCTCGGCGCCCTGGTGCGGTGCGATGCGTTGACCGACGAGCACGTCGCCGCGGCACTGCTCGATCCGTCACCGGTGGTCCGGCGTCGGGCGGCGATGCTCGCCGCCACCGACGCCAGGGTCGATCTGGGCGCGTTGCTGGCCGACCCGGACGACACCGTGGTCGAGGTCGCGGCGTGGGCGTGCGGCGAGCGCGAGGTGGTCTCCGACGACCTGCTCCACACCGTGATCGAGTTGGCCACCCGGGCCGAGGATCCACTCGTGCGCGAATCGGCGGCGGCGGCACTGGGCGCGATCGGCGACCAGCGCGGATTGGCGGCCGTGCTGGCGGCGTGTGACGACAAGCCGGCGATCCGCCGGCGTGCGGTGCTGGCGCTGGCGGCGTTCGACGCCCCCGAGGCCGACGCCGCCATCGAGCGTGCCCTCACCGACCGCGATTGGCAGGTTCGTCAAGCCGCCGAAGACCTGCGCCGGGCGATCGGCGAGGTCGACCTGACCTGACCGTCGACGCCGGTCAGAGTGTGTAGCGGTACAGGTTGGTCTCGTACGGCACGAAGCCCAGCCGCCGGTAGAGCCGGTTGGCGGCCTCACGCGATGAGCGGCTCGTGAGGCTGACATGCTTGGCGCCGCGGCGGCGGGCCTCGTCGATGGCTGCGGTGTTCAAGCCCTCGCCGATGCCGTGGCCGCGGGCGTCGCCATCGACCACGACGTCCTCGATCCACGCCTTGAGGCCGGTCGGGATCCGGTAAAAGGCAAGCGTCAGGCTGCCCACGATGCGCCCGTCGAGGCGCGCCACGAACAGCACCGAATCCGGCGACTCGATGATCGCCGTCAGATCGGCTGACGTGGGACCAGGCGACGACGACGACAGCTGCGGGATCAACGCCGCCATCGCCGCCACCAGCTCGTCATCGACCACCTCGGCGGGAAGGATCTCGACCGTCACGCACGATGACGCTAGTCGCAGGGGCACGCCGCAGCACCACGCTCGAACCGGCGCCCCGCCCGTTGCCGGACGTGACCGGATCGCACCGGGACCGGGGTCCGCGGCGGCGATATGGTGGCGATGTCATGCAACACGTCCGTTGGCTCACCGACCCAGACGCCGTCTCGCTCACCAGCCCCGTGGTGATGGCGGCGTTCACCGGGTGGAACGATGCCGGTGACGCCGCCTCGACCGCCATGCGCACGCTGATCGAGACGAGCGACGCCACGGCGCTGGCCGAGATCGACCCCGAGTGGTTCACCGACTTCGCCACCGTGCGGCCACATGTGCGACTCGACGCCGAACGGCGACGATCGATCGTGTGGCCCACCGTCGGCGTGTGGGCGGCATCGCTGCCCGGCACCGACGTGCTGCTCGTGCTGGGTCCCGAGCCGGCGCTGCGCTGGCGAACGTTCTGTGACCAGCTGGTCGGGATCGCCCAGCGGTTCGGGGCGACGATGGGGTTGACGGTCGGGGCGCTGTTGGCCGACGTGCCCCACACCCGCCCGATCCAGATCATCGGCACCGCCACCGACGAGGGCTTGATCGATCGGTTCCAGCTCGAGCGGTCGCGGTACGAGGGCCCGACCGGCATCGTCGGCGTGCTGCACGAGGCGCTCAGCCGGAGCGGCCTGCCGACCGCCTCGCTGTGGGCGGCCGTGCCGGGTTACGCGTCACAACTTCCTGCTCCACGGGCGGCGATCGCCTTGATCGACCGTGCCTGCTCGATGATGGGCACACCGTCGCCGACATCGCGTCTGGCGGCCGAGGCCAACGACTACGACGCCAAGGTGGCGGCCCTGATCGCCGACGACGACGACCTGGTCACCTATGTCGGCCGGCTGGAGGAGTTGGTCGACGAGGACGACGAGGAGTTGGTGCTCGACGACGACCCCGAACAGCTCGCCGCCGAGGTCGAGCGCTTCCTCCGCGACCGCGACACCGAGTCCTGAACGGCACCGGCGCCGGCGCGTCAGCGTTCGCCGCGCCAGACGGGTGTGCGGGGGGCGTCGAACACGGTCGCCGCCTCGGCACCGTTGATCGCTGCGAACGCTGTCGGACCCCACCAGTGCGCACCGGCGGTGTGCTCGGGCAGGTCGTCAGGGCCGAACCAGCCGACGTCGGCGGTCTCGAGCGGATGGGGCCGCAACTCGCCGCCGGTGGCCCGGCAATAGAACAACAACATGTACATCCCGAACCGGGAGAAGCCCATCCGCTGGCCGTCGATGACCGACAGCAGGCTGACCGGCTCGCACTCAACGCCGGTCTCCTCGGCCACCTCCTTGACGGCCACCTCGGCCGGCGAGTAGCCGAGGTCGGCCCAGCCCGTCGGATACAGCCAGATCTTGGAGTCGGCGCGCTGCACGAGCAGGATCTCGCCGGCATCGTTCCCGACGATCGCTCCCACCGCCACCTTCGGGGTCACGTAGCCGGGGACGCCTTCGCCGATGTTGGCCAACCATTCCTGCACGAAGTGATCCGTGGTGCGTTCGATCTCGATCGCCATCTCGTTGGCATCGTCGAGGGCGTCGGCGCCGGTGGCGAGGTCGAGCGCCTCCCCTGCCGCCTTGATGTCGGCGGCGATGTGCAGCACCTCTTCGTAGCGTTCGCGCTCGTACAGGCTCTGGGTGAACCCCAGCCCGGTACGCGCCACCCCGGCCAGCGCTGCGCTCCATCGCGCCAGGTCACGTGCATCGGGAACGGTCACCGCGGTGACGTTAGTCGGCATCCACGTGTGCGGACAGTTGGCGTCGACGGGGCGACGGTCAGGACACGGCGTGCAGGATGGCGCGGCCGATCTCGCCGCGATGGAACTCGTCGGTGATCGTCTCGCCGGCCCAGTTGCGGACGTAGAACGTGTCGACCACCTCGAGCCCGACGGTCTGGACCGTGGCGTGGCGGATGTCCAGCCCCACCTCGGCCATCGCTCGCGTGATCCGGTACAGCACGCCGACCCGCGTCTTGCAGCGCACCTCCACCACGGTCGAATCGATCGAGGCGCCGTCGTGGAAGACCACCTGGGGCGGGCCGGGTTGGGCGGCCTGCAGCACGCGCCGGCGGCGGTAGGTGCGCGAGCGATCCGAGATCCGCGAGCGAATCGCCAGCTCGCCGCGTACCGCCCGGACCAGGTCGACTCGGACCGGCACCCAATCGACACCGGTGCGCGGGACGTGGACCCAGAACTCCGACACACCCATCGTGGCGCGGCCCGGCTGCGGCTCGTCGGAGTGGGCCCGCGCCGAGAGCACGTCGAGTCCGTGCAGCGACAGCACGCCGGCGATCCGGCTGAAGGCGCCGGGCGCATCGCGGTAGACCACGGTGATCCGGCCGTCGTCGATCCGGACGTCGAGTTCGCCTGCCGCCATCACCGCCAACGTGTCGGCATCGGGGAACAACGTCCAGGTCGCCTCCTCCACAGCGCCGCCACCGAACACGTGGGTCACCCGGGCCACCAGGTCGGCCACCAGTTCTTGCTTCCATCCCCCCCATGCGGAGGGTCCGGTGGCCTTGGAGTCGGCGATCGTGAGTGCGTGGAGCAGGTCCAGCACCTCCTGCGAGCCGACCGCCTTGGCGACCATCTCGAGCGTGGCCGGATCGCTCAGGTCGCGCCGCACGGCCACATCGGGCAGCAGCAGGTGATGTTCGACCATCGCCACGACCACCTCGGTATCGCGCGCCGACAATCCGATTCTCGGGCCGATGTCGCGCATCATCGCGATCCCGACCTCGGTGTGATCGCCGGGGTAGCCCTTGCCGATGTCGTGCATCAGCGCCCCGATCAACAGCAGGTCGGGGCGGGTGACCATCGAGGTCAACTCGGCAGCGTTCGCAGCCGTTTCCCAGAGGTGCCGATCGACGGTGAACCGGTGGTAGGCGTTGCGTTGTGGGCGCGAGCGAACGGGCTCCCACTCGGGGAGCAGACGGCTGATCAGTCCGCGTTGGTCGAGCGCTTCGATCACCGGGATCGCCTTGTGGCCCTCGAGCAACAGGGCCACCAGCTTGTCGATCGCCCCGGCCGGCCAGATGTGGGGCCACTCCGGCACGGTGGCCGCCAGCCGGTCGAGGCTGTTGCGTCCGATCCGCGCCTCGTTGCTGGCGGCGGCGGTGGCCACGCGCAGCACGAACGTCGGGTCGACGGCGGGGTCGGCATCGGCGGTCAGCTCGACTTCGCCGTCCAGCAGCACGACGCCGGGGGCGATCTCGCGCGGTTGACCGCCGGTCGCTCTCCCGACACGGCCCCAGGCCTCGTCGGCGATCCAGGCCACGGTTCGGGCGGCGGCCGCGATCCCGGCCATGAACGCGTCGGCGTCCGGGGATCCGGCTGCTGCCGCAGCCGCGTCCTGATCCTCGAGCCGCAACGTCTCAGCGGCGCGACCGGCCGACCGGTGCAGCGCCACTCGGGCATCGAGCAGCACCTCGTAACACTCGTCGAGCAGTTCGTCATCCTGCCGAGACAGCGCCAACCCGCCGCGTTCCGCCCACCACAACGACTGGGCGTCGCGGATGCCCCCGTGGCCGTCCTTCAGATCGGGTTCCAGGATGTAGGCCACGTCGCCGGCGTTGGCCTGGCGCTCGCGGACCCGGTGTTGGAGTTCCTCGAGCCAGCGCTTCTTGCGCTTGGTCCAGTTGGTCTGGCCCGACTCCACCACCGCCGCCCCGAGCTTGGCGTCGCCGGCGATGTATCGGGCGGTCAACAGCGCGGTGGCGGTGTCGAGGTCGACCTTGGCCAGGTCGGCCTGGTCATCGGGGGTGCGGACGGCATGGCCGAGCTTGATCCCGGCATCCCAGACCGGGTACCAGATCGCCGACGCCAAGGGTTCGATCCGGGACGGCTTGCCGTCGTAGACCAGCAGGAGATCGATGTCGCTGCGCGGACACAGCTCGCCACGTCCGTACCCGCCGACCGCCAGCAGCGCGAACTTCGGCGATCGCGGGTGTGCCTCCCGGGCAGCCATGGCGAGCGCCTCGACCCACCGGTCCGTGGCCTCGGCCAGCTGACGGCAATAGGCGCGACCGCCGATGGTCCGGTCATCGAGGGCCGCTTGGCGGGCGGCCCACGCGACGTCGATGGCTGACAGCTCGACCGCGTTCTTCACGCCGCCCACCGTAGAGCGGTGGCTGTCTTCTAACGTAGCCCTATGCGCCGGTCGTGGAGTTCGCGGGTCACGATCCTGGTCGCCCCGGTGGTCGCCCTGGGCGTTGCGGCCGGATGCTCCGGGTCCGAGCTCGATGACACGCCGGCCACCTCGGTCGCCGCCACCAGCACCACCGTGGCGGTGAGGTCGAGTGACGGGGTGCTGTCGATCGGGGTCTACCTGCCGCGCACCGGGCCGGGCGCCTCGCTCGGGCAGGGGATGATCGATGCCATCGACGTCGCCGCCCGTGCGATCGACGAGGCCGGCGGTGTGCTGGGTCACGAGGTCGTGATCACGATCGCCGACGAGGCGGGGCCGACGGGGCTCGACGAGCTCCTGGCAGCCGGCGTCGACGCCATCATCGGGCCGGCCTCGTCCACCGTGGCCCTGTCGCAGTTGGCGCGGATCGTGCAGCCCGCTTCCGGGGTGGTGGCATGTTCGCCGACCGCCAGCGCGCTGGCGCTCGACGGATACCCCGACAACAAGCTGTTCTTCCGAACCGTGGCGAGCGATTCGCTGCTGATGCGGGCGCTCACCCTGCGGGTGGCGCGAACCGGCGAGGAGTCGGTCGCCGTCGGATACCTCGACGACCCGTACGGCCGCGGTCTGGTCGGGGCCTTTGCGTCGGAAGCCGACCAGCGCGATGCATTCGAGATCATCGACCGCGTGCCGTTCAGCGCCGACAAGGACGACCTGTCGGACGAGGCTGCGGCGTTGCTCGCCGGGGATCCCGGCGTGGTGGTGGTGCTGGGCGATGCCGACGACGGGGCGCGGCTGCTGGCCGCGCTCGACGTCGCGTCGGCCGGGAATCCGCCCCAGATCATGGTCAACGACGCGATCCGGTCGGCACGCACAGCGGTCCAGCTGCTCAGCCCGACGTTCCGGGAGCGGTTGAGCGGTGTGTCGGTCGTGAGTACCTCGGCGGTCGAGGGCGGGCCGACGGCGCCGTTCGCCGCCAACGCCGCCGACTGCCTCAATCTGATCGCCCTGGCCGCCGTCCAGGGCGGGTCGGACGCTCCGAAGGACCTGCAGGCCAACATCGCTGCGGTCAGCGCCGAAGGCAGCGTGTGTACGTCGTTCGCCGACTGTGCCAGCCGGTTGGCACAGAATCTGCGGATCGACTACAACGGGCTGTCGGGCAGCGTCGAGCTCTCGCCGACCACCGGCGACCTGGTGCGGGCCTGGTTCGAGGTGTTCGAGTTCGACGCCGAGGGCGTGGACAACCAGGCGGCGGGTATCGGCGACTTCGAAGTGTCGGCCTGACGTGCCGCCTGACGTGCCGATCTGACGTGCCGGCCTGAGGTCTGCTCAGGCGGCGAGCAACTCGGCGATCGGGGCGAGGTAGCCGACGTAGAAGCGCCCGAACTCGCCGTAGAGCGCGCTGCCCTCGTCGAACCGCATCGTGTAGACCACGTCTTTGACGACTTCGAGGTCGTTGGCGAACAGCGTGACACCCCACTCGTAGTCGTCGAGGCCGGTCGAGGCGGTGATCAGTTGCACGAGCTTGCCGGCGAACTTGCGGCCACTGGTGCCGTGCTCCATCATCATCCGGCGCCGTTCTTCGAACGGGGTCGCGTACCAGTTGACGTGGGCCTCGCGGCGCTTACTCATCGGGTAGAAGCAGAACGCCGGCTTGGCTTCCGGCGGCAGTTGCGGGTAGAGCCGGTCACGCAACATGTGCTCGGGCAGACCCTTGGCGTACTCGCTGACCTCGGTGATCGAGAGATAGCTGTCGACGACCCCGAACCCAGCGAGTTGGAGACCGGTTTGGAGTCGGCGCAGTGCGACGACGTCCTGGCTGAGCGCCATCACCGCCACGTCGCCCTTGTGGCCGAGGATCGCTGCGGTGATCACCTGGACGTCCTCGGCGACGGCCGTGGCGACCGCGGCTTCGGCGGCCTCGGCGTCGACGTGTCGGTCGCGGCTGAGGAACAGGTGCAGGACGCAGGTCCCGGTTTCCATGCGCATCAGGCGCAGGCTACCCAGGTTGCTGCGCCGCCGGCCTGGTCGCTTCCGGGCCGGGGAGCCGCTCAGGGGCGTAGACGTTGAATCGGTCGCCACGCACGAAGCCGGCCAGCACCAGGTTGGCGCGACGCGCGGCGTCGACCGCCAGCGCGGTCGGCGCGCTCACTGCCAGCAGCGTGGAGAATCCGGCCGCCCAGGCCTTCTGCACCATCTCGACGCTGGCGCGACCACTGACGAACAGACCGAGCCGATCGGCCGGGAGCCGGCCGGCGAGCAACATCGCTCCGACCACCTTGTCGACGGCGTTGTGACGGCCGACGTCCTCGCGGATGAGGTCGATCGTGCCGTCGTGGTCGAAGACGGCAGCGGCATGCACGCCGCCGGTGCGGTCGAACAACGGTTGATGTTCGCGCACCCGATCGGGCATGCCTGCCAGCACCGTGAGGTCGATCATGTCGGTGGGTGTCAGCGGGGCCAGGCGGGCGCACATGTCGTCGAGTTGCTCGCTCCCGCACCATCCACAGCTCGACGAGGTGACGCCGAGCCGTGGGGTCGGGGTGGGCGCCTTGCCGCCGGTGTCGACGGTGACCACATTGAACTCGGTGTCGACGGCGTTGCCCGTGGCGCAGTAGCGAACCCCCGTGACGCGTTCCCCCGCCAGCAGGCCCTCGGTGTGGCAGAACCCGACCGCCAGTTCGTAGTCGTGACCGGGCGTGCGCATCGTGGTGGTGACCACGATGCCGTCCAGTTGCACGGTCATCGGCTCCTCGACGATCAGTTCGTCGGGGGCGCGGCGTGGAATGCCCGCGGTGATGCTCGTGACGATCAGGCGTTGCGTCCGGCTGCGGGCCACCCGGCCAGGTTACGGCCCACACCGGCGAGGCGGGCCAGAACGTCGAGCACGGCCACCAGCATCGTTCGAACGCAACGCCCGGCACGGCTACGCTCGCCTTCCATGAGCGAAACCAGCACGGGTCGATTGATCGCCGCCGAGTTCGTCGGTACCACGATCGTGATGCTCGGCGGGCCTGGCCTGCTGGTGCTCAGCGGTGGCGACATCGGGACGCTCGGGGTGGCGATCGGGTTCGGTCTGTCGACGGCGCTGGCGATCGGCGTGATCGGCGCCGTGGCGAATCCGATGTTCAGCCTGGCGCTGTGGTTCAGCAAGGCGATCGGTGGACGCGAGCTGGTCACCGACGTAATCGGTCAGGTGACGGGTGCGATCTTCGGTGCGGCCGTGATCTGGGGCTTGAACCACAACACGGGGCGGTTCCACCTCGGGCTCAACGGCTACGAACCGAACGCCGACCTCGGTGCCCCCGTCACCCGTTTCGAACAGCTCGGGACCGTGCTCGCCGGCGAGCTGGTGATCGCCACGCTGCTCGTGGTGGTGTTGCTCGCTGCCATCAAGGAACAGCGCTCCAACGCCACGGTGGCGGCCTCGGTGGGCGGGGCGATGACGATCGCTGCACTGTTCCTCGAGCGGATCTCCGGCGTCGGCGTGAATCCCGCCCGGAGCCTGGCGATGGCGATCTTCTCCGACACCGACCCGAATGCGCTCGGCCAGGTGTGGGTGTTCATCCTGGTTCCGCTCGTGGCAGCGTTCGGCGGGATGCTGGTGTGGCTGGCGATCGACGAGGCCACGATCGACTCGACCGTGTTCGACGACTCGGTGTTGGAGCGCATGAGCGATTCGGTCACCGGCGACCGTTGATGCCGGCGGCTGACGCAGGCCGCTTCGTCGCACTGATTCGGGCGATCATGATCGGCCGAGATGGGTTGGATCGTCTCACCGTGCTCGAGATCTTTCGAGCGGCCGGCGCGTTCGATCCCGTGAGCCACCTGGCGACGGGCAACGTGTCGTTCACGGCGGATCCGGAGTCGGTCGATCTCGTCGTCGGCCGGGTGGAGCGGGCGATCGAGCAGGTCGCTGGGTCGCTCAAGCCGTTGTACGTGCGCAGCATCGACGACATGCGCTCGATCGTGGCTTCACGCCCCTTCGACCCGTCGCCGTTGGCGGGCTCGGTCGATCACGAGGTGATCTTCTTCCGCGGCGACCCGCCGCCGGTCACGCTGCCGGTGCAGGCGCCCAGCGCCCTGCTCACGATCTTCGCGGCTGGGAAGCGGGAGTGGTTCAGCGCTGCCGCTCCCGGGCCGGATGGCCGGGTCGAGGCGCCTGGCGGGCTCGTCGAGCGACTCACGGGCGAGCGCGTCACCGTGCGGGCGTGGACGACCGTGCGCCGGATCGTCGATGCCGGGGGGCCGACCGCCCGGGCGAACCCCGAGCACTGAGCCCGACCAGCGTCTGGAACGACGGGCGGCGACGACCGGACCACCCGGCGACGTCGACCTGCACGCTCGATGGCTGCTGAACGTCGAGCCCGACGGGGGTCCAGGACGGAAAAGGCAGCGAGCCCGGGGTCACCCCCGGGCTCGCTGGCGATCTCACTGATCCGAGGAATCAGTAGTCCATGTCACCGCCACCGTGGCTGTGGCCGGCTTCCTTCTCAGGCTTGTCGGCGATCACGACTTCGGTGGTGAGGAACAAGGCGGCGATCGAGGCTGCGTTCTGCAGCGCCGAGCGGGTGACCTTGGCGGCATCGATCACACCGAGCTTGACGAGGTCCTCGTACACGCCGGTGGCGGCGTTGAGGCCCTCAGCGCCGGTCATCGAACGCACGCGATCGATGACCACGCCGCCTTCCATGCCGGCGTTCTCGGCGATCTGCTTGAGCGGAGCCGTCAGCGCCTTGGCGACGATCTTGGCGCCCGTGGCCTCGTCACCTTCCAGCGACGCAACGACTGCCTCGACGGCAGCGAGCGAACGGATCAGAGCGACGCCGCCACCGGGGACGACGCCTTCCTCGATGGCAGCCTTGGTGGTCGACACGGCATCTTCGATGCGATGCTTCTTTTCCTTCAGCTCGACCTCGGTCGCAGCGCCGACCTTGAGCACGGCAACGCCGCCGGTCAGCTTGGCCAGACGCTCCTGGAGCTTCTCGCGGTCGTAGTCCGAATCGGTGTTCTCGATTTCGGCCTTGATCTGGCTGATGCGCCCCTTGATGTCGGCTTCATCGCCGGCACCCTCGACGATCGTGGTCTCGTCCTTGGTGATGATGACCCGCTTGGCGCGGCCCAGCAGATCGAGCGTGGTGTTGTCGAGCTTCAGCCCGACGTCTTCGCTGATCACCTGGGCGCCGGTCAGGATCGCCATGTCCTGCAGCATCGCCTTGCGGCGTTCGCCGAAGCCGGGAGCCTTGACGGCGACCGACTTGAAGGTGCCGCGGATCTTGTTCACGACGAGCGTGGCGAGCGCCTCACCGTCGATGTCCTCGGCGATGATGACGAGCGGCTTGCCCGACTGCATGACCTTTTCGAGGACCGGTACGAGGTCACGGACGGAGCTGATCTTGGACGACACGAGCAGGATGTAGGGGTCTTCGAGACCTGCCTCCATGCGGTCGGTGTCGGTCACGAAGTAGGGCGAGATGTAGCCCTTGTCGAAGCGCATGCCCTCGACGAGATCCATGTCCATGCCGAAGGTCTGGCTCTCCTCGACGGTGATCACGCCGTCCTTGCCGACCTTGTCGATCGCGTCGGAGATCATCTGACCGATCTCCTCGTCGGCCGCCGAGATGCTGGCGACCTGGGCGATCTGCTCCTTCGAGTCGACATCGACGGCGAGCGAGCGGATCGAGTCGACGGCGGCGATCACGGCCTTCTCGATGCCCTTCTTGAGGGTCATCGGGTTGGCGCCGGCGGCAACGTTGCGCAGGCCTTCGCGGACCATGGCCCACGCCAGCACGGTGGCGGTGGTGGTGCCGTCACCGGCGACGTCGTCGGTCTTCTTGGCAACTTCCTTGACGAGTTCGGCGCCGATCCGCTCGTACGGGTCTTCGAGCTCGATCTCCTTGGCGATCGACACGCCGTCGTTGGTGATCGTGGGGGCGCCCCACTTCTTGTCGAGCACGACGTTGCGGCCCTTCGGGCCGAGCGTGACTCGCACGGCGTCGGCGAGCTTGTTCATGCCCGCTTCCAGCCCGCGCCGAGCCTCTGCATCGAACGCAATCATCTTCGCCATCTGAGTCCTCCGTTGGACGTTTGGGTTGAGCGAACGGGTATCGATCGACCGTTGTCACTCCAACCAGTCGAGTGCTAGCACTCTACAACCGAGACTGCTAATCCGACAAGCGTCCGGGTCGAGGTGCGGGGAGTCCTCCGGCGATGCGTGGCGAATCGTCACGCCCACTTGGGCGGTACCTCCCGCACGCGTGGCGAATCGTCACACAACCCCAACCTCGCGGACGAACTCCCGCACGCGTGGCGAATCGTCACACAACCCAGCCGGGCAGCGGTCACCCCGACGCGCGGCGAATCGTCACACCCACCTCGGCGGCACCACTCGCCCACGCTTGGCGAATCGTCACACAACCCAGCCGGGCAGCGGTCACCCCGACGCGCGGCGAATCGTCACACAACCCATCCGGCGGTCACCCCGACGCGTGGCGAATCGTCACCAGCCGCTCAGCGAGTGCCGGAGGAGGCCGTATCGGCCGATGGTGACGATTCACCACGCGTCCAAGAAGCTTCCCCGTGCCCGATCCACCGTCTGGCGACCGTGGCGACGAACCGTGCCCGGCACCACACCCACCGTCGAGCAGGCGGAGATCGAGTGCGACACCCGTCGAGCAGAATCACCGACATGAGCGTGCAGCGGCCCCACCCTCGGCAGTTCCACGTACCAACCGGCACCCGGCGCGGCGATGTGGTCGAACAGTGGTCATGTCCGGTCTGCGAGCGCCAGTTCTCGCAGATCTTCCGACCCGGGCGTCCACGGCTGTACTGCAGACAGGCGTGCCGGCAGCAGGCCTATCGGTGGCGACGCGACAACCACGTCCGGTCGCGCCACTCACCGGCCAGCCCGCTCGAGCGAGCGTGGGTGTACCGCGGCGCCCGACACGCGCTTCGAAGTCGGAACGACTTCATGTCCCGCATCGAGGACGGGAGACTTCGCGAGGTCACCGTGTGCGGCGTGCTGGCACGACCGGCGCGCTACGGCCGGTGGACGCACAACAAGTTCCTGCCGGAGCACCTGTGGTCATGTCTGACATGCAGTGAGTTGGCCACCGGTGCGCCACCGGTCCGAGAACCGCCCTGGAAACCGTGGTGAGTCGCCGCCGGTGGGGTCAGCGCAGGGGGGTCAGCCGCCGGCGACAGCCGGGATGATGCTCACGGTGATCCCGTCGGCAACGACGGTGTCGAGGCCGTCGAGATACCGCACGTCGTCGTCGTCGACGAACACGTTCACGAACTTGCGCAGCGCACCGTCATCGTCGAGCAGACGATCGGCAAAGCCGTTGTGCGCCGCCTCCAGCCGGGCGATCACTTCCGACAGGGTGCCGGGATCGACCTCGACCAGTTTGACGCCGCCCGACAAGGGGCGAAGGGTGGTCGGAATGCGAACGGTGACTGCCATAGCGATGAAAGATAACTGAGTGGGTCGGGATTTCATTCCCGGCATATCGTCCCTCGGATGGACGAACTCACATCGGCGTGGCAATCAGCCGAGCTGAACGCACTGGCGACGGCTCCGTTCGGCGCCGGGCTGCGCCACGCCTGGCCGATCGACCCGCACGTGACCTACCTCAACCACGGCACGGTCGGTGCACCGCCACGTGCGGTGCTCACCCAGCAACGGCTCATCAGCGACCAGATCGAACGCCACCCGGCCCGATTCATGCTGCGCGAGATCGCTGACCCAGGGGGCACACACTCGACCGAGGGGGTACCGCGCCTGCGGCAGGCCGCCGCTCGCGTCGCCGAATTCGTCGGACTGGCCGACGCCGATGGGCTCGCATTCACCTCCAACATCACCGCCGCCGCCAACGCCGTCCTGCGTTCCTTCGCGTTCGAATCCGGCGACCAGATCGCCGTCACCGACCTCGGGTACGGCGGCGTTACCAACGCTGCCGTGTACACCGCACGTGTGACCGGCGCCGAGGTCGTCACGATCCCGCTCCCACGAGCGGGAGCAGAGCCGGCAGCGTTCGTGGACGCGATCGCCGACGGCCTGACCGAACGCACGCGGATGTTGGTGATCGACCACATCACGGCACAGACCGCGCTGGTGCTCCCGATCGCCAAGATCGCCGAGGCGTGCCATCGACGCGGCGTGTTGGTGTTGGTCGACGGCGCCCACGTCCCCGGCAACATTGCCCTCGACCTCGGATCGTTGGGTGTCGACTGGTACACCGCAAACCTCCACAAGTGGGCGTGGAGCCCGCGCAGCTGCGGGTTCGTGTGGGCCGCCCCCGAGCACCGCGGCACACTCCACCCGACCGTGATCTCGTGGGGGCTCGACAACGGCATGGCGGCCGAGTTCGATCTGCTCGGCACACAAGACCCCACCCAGGCACTCACGGCGCCGTTTGCGATCGACCTGATGCGGGCCTACGGCGTCGATCGGATCCAGTCGTACAACCACGGGTTGGCGCTGTGGGCCGGCCGCCATCTCAGCGAGCTGTGGGGCACCGAGTTCACGACACCCGAGCAGATGATCGGGGCGATGGTCGCGATCGCGCTGCCGCCTCGGTTGGGGAGCAGTGTCGAGGACGCAGAGCACCTGCGTCTCGCGCTCGACGCGGCCGACATCGAGGTTCCCGTGTACTCGACTGGCGACGGTCTCGCGATCCGCATCTCAGCCCAGATCTACTGCGACACCGGTGACATTCAGCGACTCGCCGAAGCGATCGCCACCCTCGCATCGTGATCACCGCGATCTCATCCTGACCTGACGACTACCGTGCCGTCATGCGTGTCGTGGCAGCGGTCGACAAATTTCGGGGCAGCGCCACGGCCGCCGAGGTCGCCGCGGCGATCGGCCAAGCGTGCTGGCAAACCGGCCACGACTGCGTCGAGCTGGCGCTCGCCGACGGCGGCGAGGGCTTGCTCGACGCGCTCGGTGGCGCCAATCGCACCAACACCGTCACCGGACCGCTCGGTGCGCCCGTCGACGCTGCGTGGCGGATGCAGGGTTCGACGGCGATCATCGAGATGGCACTCGCCAGCGGGCTGGTGCTGGCCGGTGGAGCCGACCACAACGACCCGCTCACCGCCACCACGGCCGGCACGGGAGAGCTGATCGACCACGCCCTCACCGCCGGCGCCAAACGCATCATCGTCGGCCTCGGTGGATCGGCCACCACCGACGGCGGGTTGGGTGCGCTCCAGGCGATCAGCGGGCCGAACCGGCTGGCCGGTGTGGAACTGCTGGTGGCATGCGATGTGACCACCACCTTCGTCGACGCTGCCACCGTGTTCGGCCCGCAGAAGGGCGCCACACCCACCCAGATCAAGCTGCTCACGCGACGACTCGAAGCGCTCGCCGACCGCTACGCACACGACTTCGGCGTCGACGTCACGGGGATTCCGGGGTCGGGTGCCGCCGGCGGAATCGGCGGGATGCTGGCCGCCCTCGGCGGTCGGCTGGTCCCCGGGTTCGAACTGGTCGCCGACGAGCTGGGCTTCTACGAGGCGCTCGAGTCGGCCGACCTCGTGATCACGGGAGAAGGCCACCTCGACCGACAGAGTTTTGCCGGCAAGGTGGTCGGCGGCGTCGCCTCGGCCGCAGCCGAGGTCGATGTACCCGTCGCGGCGATCGTCGGAATCGCCGATGACGACGTGCGCGACCGCCTCGAACTGCGGGCGATCGCCGACGTCTACGGACTCGAACGAGCCCTGCGCGAGCCGCTCTGGTGCATCGAACAGGCAGCCATCGAGCTGCTCACCACCACACGTTGACGACGGTCGGCACCGTGCCGATGACGGCGAGCCTCGAGCAGTGTCTCGTCAGCCTGGCGGAACGGTGGTGCCGGTCAGCTGCGGGTTGGTCACGACCACCGGCGTGGTGGTGACCGGATTGAGGTCGGCCAGCGATTTACCGGCTTTGTCGGTACCGAGCATCAACAGCACACCGGCACCGTCGAGCGAACCGCTCTGGACCGGTGGTGTGCCGGCCAGCGGGGTCACGGCGATCCCCCCGCCGAGCGTGCGGGCGAGCGACTGGGCGACCGGCTCAGCGGCCGGTTGGGCGGCGTCGTAGTAGATCTGCGAGACCTCGAGCGCTGCCAGCCCTCCGGCCTGGTTGGTGGCGCCGCCCATCGTGTACCCGGCGATCTCGAGCGCCGTGGTCATCGAGCCGGCCGATCCGCCGATCCCACTTGCGTTGGCCACGATCACGCTGGCGCCGGTGGTCACCAGCGGCGGCTCGGTGGTCGGAGCCGGCAACAACGGTGCCGTGCTCTGGGGCGCTGAGTCGCTGCCCTGTGGGGCCGAGTCGGTCCCCGACGGAGACGCACCGCTCCCGGGGATGCCGAGCTGTTGCTCGTCGTCGCCGCTGATCGATCGGAGGATCAAGAAGCCCGCCACGACGGCGATCACCGCCAGCCCGATCGCCAACGCGCCGGACACGGGGGAACCGGTTTCGGTGCTGCGCGGGACGCGCCGTTGGATCTGGCCCGAGCCGTCCGGTACGTCGCTCATGCGTGTGCGCCTCCCTGCGCTTCGGTGCCGGTGTCGAGCCGCTCCCGGCGCCGGCGAACCCGCTGCCGCTGCATCCGTCGAACGACGAGCGGGTCATGCTCCATCGCCTCGGGCTGCTCCAACAGCTCGTTGAGTTCCGCATAGTAGTCGTCGGCCGAGCACTGGAAGCGGGAGCGGATCAGCATCTCCTTGGGTTCGTCGTAGGTCCACGACATGCGCTCGAACTCCAACATCGCCTGGTGCCGTTCGCTGATCACCCGCACAGCCTTGCCGGTCGTCGTGGTGATTTACAAGCACCCCGGCAAATCAGCCAACGCGGACGCCCCCTAACCTGGTCCCGATGAGCGCCCACCCCGAGCCGAGACCACGCCGTCCGTACCTGATCGGTGTGGCGGGCGGCAGCAACTCCGGCAAGACCACGATCGCCGAGCGGCTGGCTGAGCTGATGGACGGCGAGCACCTCTCGCTGATCCGCCTCGACTCGTACTACATCTCGCGCACCGACGAGCCGATCGAGGTGCGCGCCGCCGCCAACTACGACCATCCCGATGCCTTCGACTGGGAACTGCTCAACGACCACCTGGCGGCCCTCACCGCAGGCGCCAGCGTGGAGGTGCCGGTCTACGACTACGCCAATCACGATCGCTCCGACCGCAGCGTGGTCGTGGCCCCCGGGCGGGTGATCGTGGTGGAGGGCATTCTGGTGCTGTGGGAGCAGCGCCTCCGCGAGCGCTTCGACCTCAAGATCTTCGTCGACACCCCGGCCGACCTGCGGATCATCCGTCGCCTCCGCCGCGACGTGGCCGAGCGCGGTCGGACCACCGAGAGCATCCTCGACCAGTACCTGGCGACGGTCCGTCCGAGCCACGAACTGTTCATCGAACCCAGCAAGCGCTACGCCGATGTGATCGTGCCCGAGGGCGGCCTCAATCGGCCGGCGCTCGAAGTGCTCCTGGCGCGTGTGCGCGAGTTGGCCACGTCGGACTGACCGACGGCCCCGGCCGTCGGGCCGAATCGAGCGTCAGGTGGTGGGCGGTGCTTCGGAGTCGGGCGCAGACGACCCAGGTGCCTCGGTGTCGGCAGGCGCCGACGTGGGGGTGACGATGCCTTGCAGCTCGTCGAGCGACTTGTCGGCCACGTCGTTGCCCATCGCGATCACCACGCCCGCTCCGGTCAGGTCACCGGAGTCCACCGGCGGCACGCTGGGCATCGCCAGCACCTCGATCGCTCCCCCGCCGAACGCCGCCTTGAGGCCGTCGGCCACACCCTGTGCGGCGGGATTGGTGGAGTCGAAGTAGATCTTGGTCACGTCGAGCTGCCCGAGTGTGTAGTTCCCCGGCGTGACGGTGGCGTAGCCGACCAGCGCCAGCCGATCGGTCATCCGGCCTGCTGCTCCGTTGACGCGACTGGCGTTGGTGACCATCACCGCCGCACCCTCGGTGACATAGGCAACCGTCGTGGGGGCGGGTGGCAGCGTGGGCGCAGCCGTCGTCGGAATCGTCGGCGCCTCCGTCGGCGCCACCGTTTGCTCCACCAGCGAGGTCGTGGTGCTGTCGTCGGCGTTGTCGCTGCCGCCGCCGCAGGCGCCGAGCAGGACTGCGGCGACCGCCACACCGGCGATCGATCCCGGAATCCAACCGCGTCGGCCGGCGTACGAACGCGCGACCGAATCGTCACCCCGGACCACCGGGCCGCTTGCAGAAGCCGCTGTGCGTGTCACCCACGCGACACTAGTTCACGAACGACCCCCCAGGGCGACGCGACCCGACCGGGAAGGCTGAGTCAGCGGGCGCCGGCTCGGGTCAGATCTCGGCGTCGACGGCGACCAGCAGCTCGCCGATGTCGGTCGACACGGTGTCGCCGGCGATCGCGTCATCGAAGGTCGGGCCGACCGAATCCAGGCGGTCCACCATCGTCGCCATGTCGGCGCGGGTCACGGCGCGCCCGACTTCGTCCAGTCCGCTCACGGTCGGCATCGTCGGCAGCACGGTCATCACCTGCTCGATCACCGCCGCGTCCCACTGGCTCCCTGCGTGCTCGTTGAGCACGGCGAACGCCATCCCGACGGGCATCGCCTTGCGGTACTGGCGGTCGTGCGTCATCGCATCGAGTGCGTCACACACGGCGATGATGCGCGAGGGCAGTGGGATGTCACGACCGACCAGCCCATCGGGGTAGCCGCGTCCGTCCATCCGCTCGTGGTGAGAACGCACGATCGGGGCGACCGACCGCAGCGTCGTCTCGCTGACCAACATCTGCTCGCCGTCCACGGCATGGAGCTTGATCAGCTCGTACTCCTCGGCGGTCAAACGAGATGGCTTGGTGAGCACCTCGGTGGGCGTGTTGAGCTTGCCGACGTCGTGCAGCATCGCCGCCAGACCGAGGTCACGCAGCTGGCGAGCCGACATGCGGAATCGCTCCCCGACCCGGATCGCCATCTCGGCGGTGCGGATCACATGGTCGCGGGTGATCGTGTCCTTGTCGTCGAGCGAGGCGACGAACTGGTGGACGACCGGGCTGAGGCCGAGCTCGAAGGCGACCAGCGGGTCACGGGCGAGCACCGGGCCGAGCATGTCCTGGGCGGTCTTCGACATGCGCTTCGACACACCGAGCCCGACACAGGCGCCGACCACACCCACCGCTCCGGCGATGTGCAGCCACCAGAATCCGGGTGAGTACTCCTGATCGGAGAGCGGCAACAGCGCTGTACCCGCCACCATCATGAGCGACAACGAGGCAACCAGGTTCGACGGTCGGCCGCCGATGTCGAAGAACCGCAGCTGGCGCAGCGACAACGAGCCGATCGCCCCGACCAGGCCGAGCGTCACGGCGATCGTGAGCGGATCGGTCGCCGGCGGCGCCACGATCGCATCGGGGAAGAAGACCACAACGGCAGCGATGCCGAACACGCCGAGCATCGACAGCAGCGTCCACTCACGCCAGCGACGGGCGGCCCATCGTCCGAAGTTGGAGTGCGGCCGCATCAGCGGGGCGGCGACAGCGACGGCGATCGGGAGCGCCAGGAACGACGACGTCCGAAACGCGGCGGTGTCGTTGTACAGCACGTCCGGCGTCACCAACCCGTGCACGAGCGGCATCACCGACGTCGCCATCAGCGCCGACCCGAGCAGGCCGATCTCGGCCATCTCGCGGCGGTCGGCGAGGGCGATCACGATCGTGGCAGCGACGATGCACAGCACAGCGGACACGGTCGCGATGCTGAACAGCAATCGCTGGTTCACCCAATGCGTGTTGCTGAACGGACCGAACAGCGTGAGCAGGGTTGCGACCGTCAGCACTGTTGTGGTGCCGAGCCATGCGAACCGACCGGTGGTCATTCTCGAAGACTTCACGAGCGATATATCGACCGTCGGAGCAGCCACCTTGAGCGGGGTGGGGGGTGGCGGCGAGGAGTCACCCGGCCAGCGTGTCGACCACGGCGGCGACGAGCCGATCGAGCATCTGGTCGAGCTGAGCGGCGGGTGTCGACAACGGCGGCCCGAGCAGCACGGCATCGCCCACCGAGCCGTCGACCACCGACGTGCACTCGTACACCGTCAGGCCGCGTTCCAGAGCGGTCGCCGAGACCCGTTCCGTCACTCGCTCGGCCCGATCGAACGGCGTCTTGGTCTCCCGGTCGGCGACGAACTCGCATGCCACCAACAGGCCGCGTCCACGGATGTCGCCGACCTTCGGATGATCGCCGAGCGACGAGCGCAGTCGTTGCACGACGTGTTCACCGAGCCGGCGCGAACGCTCGACCAGGCCATCGGCGTGGATCACCTCCAGCACGGCGGCGCCCACCGCGGCACCGATCGGGTGATGTGACCACGTGAACCCGTGCGAGAACGTGCCCGTCTCGGTCACCGTGTCGTACACGTCCCCCGACGCCACACACAGCCCGAGCGGCCAGTAACCGCTCGACGCGCCCTTGCCACAGGTGACGATGTCGGGCCGGCCGGCCCAATGGTCGATGCCGAACCATTCCCCGGTGCGACCGAACCCGGTCATCACCTCGTCGTCGATCCACAGCACCCCGTGCCGGCCCAGGACGTCCGCCACCGCCGGCCAGTAGTCGTCGGGCGGGCTGACGGCGCCGAGCGTGGCTCCGCTGATCGGTTCGGCGATGAACGCTGCCACGCGACCCGGCCCGATCTCTCGGATCACCCGATCGATCTCGGCGGCGTGCTCGTCTCCAGTGCGCGGGTCCCGGTACGGGTTGACCATCGGGACGCGGGCCGTGAGGCCCAACCACGGCTCGTAGCCGGCCGTCAGCCCGGCGCGATGCGAGGCGTCCAGCGCACCGCGGCTGTTGCCGTGGTACGAACCGGCGCGGGCGAGGATCACGTGTCGGTCCGGTTGGCGTCGAGCGAGGTGATACGAGCGTGCCAGCTTGATCGCCGACTCGTTGGCCTCGCTGCCGCCGCTGACGGGGAACACCCGTGCGTCGGAAACCGGCACCACGTCGGCCACCGCATCGGCGAAACGGAACAGCGCCTCGGTCTCGAACGAGTGGGCGTGCACATAGCTCACCGCTCGCGCCTGCGACGCCATCGCCGCCACCACCGCAGGATGACCGTGCCCGATCGCACTGGCGATCGCGCCCGAGGCGCCGTCGAGGATCTCACGCCCGTCGGACAGCGTGATCACCGAGCCCTCGGCCCGAACCGCCAGCGGTCGAGCGGCGGCACGGTGGAACACATGGTCGGTCACGGGCGGCACGCCCGCCAGCGTGTCACGCCCGATGGCGCACCCCGACACCCGAGCGTTGTACGGGCCCGGCGAGTGGCGGGCAGACTGTCTGGCGTGAGCCAGCCCGCCTTCGACTTCGGTGACGAGCCGCTCGACGACGGCGGCAACCCGACCTACTCGGTCGCCGAATTGGGGGAGGCGATCAACGACCAGCTGCGCCGCGGGTTCCTGGACGGCGTCTGGGTGCGAGGCGAGATCGACGGACTCCGCCAGAGCGGCCCGCACACCTACTTCGCGCTCGTCGAGGACGGCGAGAACGGGCGGGCCGTCCTCAACGTGTCGCTGTTCGCGCCGATGAAGCGCAACCTCACCCCGCTCCTGCGCCGCAGCCGACTGGAACTCACCAACGGCATGAAGGTGCGGATCTTCGGCCACCTCGACTTCTACGCGCCGACGGGGCGACTCGGGCTCAAGATGGCAGGGATCGACCCGCGTTTCACGCTTGGCGAACTGTCACAGGCGCGCGACCAGGTCGTGCGACGACTCGTGGCGAGCGGCCTGTACGACGCCAACCGGCGCCACTCGCTGTCGCCGATCCCGTTGCGGGTCGGCGTGGTCACCAGCGTCGGAACCGCTGCATGGCACGACTTCCGCGACGAACTCGAACGCAGCGGCTTCGGGTTCCACCTCGCCGTGTGCGACACGCGCGTCCAGGGCGACGTGGCCGTGGCGATGGTCGCAGCGTCGATCCGCACGCTGTCGGCCCGACGCGATCTCGATTGCATCGTGGTGATCCGGGGCGGCGGAGCGCGCAACGAGTTGGCGACCTTCGATGCCGAACCGATCGCCGTGGCGATCGCCACCAGCCGACTCCCCGTCCTGACCGGGCTCGGCCACGAGGTCGACCGCAGCGTCGCCGACGATGTGGCGCATTCGGCGCTCAAGACCCCCACCGCCTGTGCCGTGATGCTGACCGACGCCGTCCACGAGTACCGCGTCGCGACCGAGGATCGATGGTCGGCGATCGCCGCCGTCGGTCGCCGTCAACTCGGCGATGCAGGGCACGCCCTGTCCGACCGGGCGCACCGGATCGCCCGTCGCACCCACACGGCGGTGGCTCGCTCCGACGAACGGCTCGCCACCCGCGTCGAACGCTTGCGGGTCGCTCCGGTCCGCCAACTCGATGCGGCAGGCGTCACCGCCGGTCGGAACACCGAGCGCCTGCGCCGGCGGGCCGAACGGTTCGGGGTCGACGAACACCGTCAACTCGACTCGGTCGCGGCCCGGCTGGCGTTGCTCGACCCGGTCAACCTGCTGCGCCGGGGGTGGAGCATCACGCGCACCGCCGACGGCGAGGTGGTGCGGTCGATCGATCAGGTCTCGCCCGGCGCCACCGTGATCACACAAGTCGCCGACGGTGCCGTCACGAGTACCGTCGGCGCCACGGTCGCGTCGACCAGCGCAGCAACGACCGTCGACCCGACCGTCACCAACCACGTCGCCCCGGCCGACGACGAGCAGAGAGCGCAACCATGAGCACCGACCCAGCCAGCACCGCACCCCTCGGTTACGCCACGGCACTGGCCGAGCTCGACGGGATCTTGCGAGAGCTCGAAGGTGCCGACGTGGACGTGGACCGGCTCGCCGATCGCGTCGCTCGCGCGGCAGAGTTGATCGCCTTGTGTCGCGACCGGATCTCGACCGCGCGGCTCCGGATCGACGAGGTGATCGCCGACCTCGATGCCGCCGACGCCACCGATGGCTGACGACACGGCACCGACGCCGTCGGCGGACGGCCACGAGGGATGATCATGCGGCGGACGGCGTAGCCTGCTCGCGGTGCCGGCCGTTGCCCCCGCCAGTTTGCGCCTGATCGCCGATCGGGTGGCCGCTCGGATCGACGCATTCCTCATCCCCGAGTTGGCCCGCTGGGCCGAGTTCGATGCCGACCTGACCGATCCGATGGCCGAGATCCGGCGGCTCGTGCTGTCGGGGGGCAAGCGCCTGCGTCCGGCGTTCTGCCATTGGGCGTTCGTCGGAGTCGGCGGCGACCCCGACGACGCCGTCATCGTCGACGCCGGAGCGGCGTTCGAGCTGATGCACGCGTTCGCCTTGTTCCACGACGACGTGATGGACGACGCCGACAGCCGACGCGGCGAACCGACCAGCCATACCGTGTTCGCCGCCCGTCACGCCACCAACGGCTGGGCCGGTGAGGCACGCCGATTCGGCGAGGGCATGGCGATCCTGATCGGCGACCTGGCATTCGTCTACTCCGACCAGTTGATGGCGGGCGCCAATCCGACCGCCTGGCGGATCTGGAACGAACTCCGGATCGAACTCAACGTCGGACAGGTACTCGACATGCTCGGCTCGGTGCAGGGTCTGGCCAGCGTCGCGCAGGCGGAGCGGATCTGCCGTTACAAGTCCGGGAAGTACACGATCGAGCGACCGCTCCATCTGGGCGCCGCGCTGGCGGACCCCGACCGGTTCGCCGATGTCGCTCCCCTCCTGAGCGCGTTCGGGCTCCCGCTCGGCGACGCGTTCCAGATCGCGCGACGACGTGATGGGTGCCTTCGGCGAGGAACTCGTGACCGGCAAGCCGGTCGGCGGCGACCTGCGCGAGGGAAAGCCGACTCCACTGCTCGCCCGCGCCCTGGCGGCAGCCTCCCCGGCCCAAAGGGCGGTGCTGGCGCGGGTCGGACGACCGGGGTTGCAGGATGCCGACGTGGCGGCGATCCAACAGGTGATCGTCGACACGGGTGCGCTGGCCGACCTCGAAGCCACGATCACCCGCCTCACCGACCAGGCGGTCGTTGCCCTCGATCGGATCGGACTCTCGGCGGACGCCCACCGCGAGCTCACCGCCCTGGCAGCGTTCGTGTCGCAGCGCACGGTTTGATCATGCGACACGAGGTCTGATCATGCGAGTCATCGTGATCGGCGCCGGCCTGGGTGGCCTGTCGACCGCTGCCCATCTGGTGCGGGCAGGACACGAGGTCACGATCTTCGAGCGCGACGCGGTCCCCGGTGGCCGGGTCGGCGTGGTTGCAGAGCAGGGATTCCGGCTCGACACCGGGCCGAGCATCGTCACCATGCCCGATGTGCTGGCGGCGACGTTCGCGGCTGCCGGTGCCGACATGCATCGCTACGTCACCCTCGACCCCGTGGACCGGGTCTACCGCGCCACCTTCGCCGACGGTTCCGAACTCTCGGTGCACTCCGACCGCGCCACCATGACTGAACAGATCAGGCAGTTCGCGAACGCGCGCGAGGCGGGCGCCTACAACGAGTTCCGGGAGTGGCTCGACGAGCTGATCGCGGTCGAGATCCCGCACTTCGTCGACACCAACTACGACGGCCCCTGGTCGGTCGTGCGCAAGTGGCGGGCGGTCCTGGAGTTGGCGCGTCGGGGCGGCTTCGGCCGACTCGACTCCAAGGTCGCCTCGTTCTTCGAGGACGACCGGTTGCAGCGATTGTTCAGTGTGCAGTCCGTGTTCGCCGGTGTCGCCCCCCGTGACGCGATGGCGCTGTACCTGATCGCCACCCACATGGAGGCGATCGGGCCGGTGTGCGTGCCGCGCGGCGGCATGCACACGGTGCCGGTCGGTCTGGCGCGGGCGGTGGTCGCCGCCGGCGGGTCGATCCGTTACGGCATGCCGGTCACCCGCATCCTGCGTGGTGGCGGCAATGTCGTGAAGGGCGTGGAAATCGGCGGCTCGGAGCGGATCACCGCCGATGCGGTCGTCTGCAACGTGGATCTTCCCGTCGCCTACCGCACGCTGCTGGGTGGCGTCGACGCACCACGCGCCGCCCGTCGCGGCTCGTTCACGCCGTCGTGCCTGTTGTGGGTGGCAGGGGTCGATGGCGTGCCGCCCGCCAACGCCGCCCACCACAACCTGCACTTCGGCGATCAGTGGAACGACGCCTTCACGGCCGTCATCAAGCGCGGCGTGCGCATGTCGGACCCCTCGATCCTCGTCTCGATGCCGTCGATCAGCGACCCCGGCCTGGCACCCTCGGGCAGATCCACGCTGTCGGCCATCGAACCGGTCCCCAACCTCGACGGTCGGGTCGACTGGGCCCGCGACGGGGCCCGGTTGGCCGACGATCTCAAGCGCCGCGTGGCACAGCTCGGCTACCCGTCGGACGTGATCGTCGAGCGCATCCTCGACCCGCTCGATTGGGAAGCGCTGGGTCTGGAGCGAGGCACTCCGTTCGGGCTCAGCCACACGCGGCGTCAATCCGGGCCATTGCGTCCCAACAACGTCGAGGCCCGGGTCCCGGGGTTGTTCTTCGCCGGGGCGTCGACGCTGCCGGGTGTCGGGGTGCCGATGGTGCTGATGTCGGGACGGTTGGCAGCTCGCAGGGTGGAGCACTACGCCGCCGCCACCGCCGTCGTGCGCTGGTGACGCGAGCACGCCGGTGGGCGTGACCTGCAGCACACGAACCGACATCGGAGACCGAACCCACGCGCCCGGACTGCACCAAGGCGTCTCGGCGAGCACCCGCGGTCGCTCAGGCGCTTTGGCGCGTGTCACGAGCAGCGGCACGCCGATCCGAGCTGGTGTCACCCGCCTGCGACGCGTACGATCCTCCCGGTCATGCGTCGTGTCGTCGTACTCCCCGTGCTGGTCATCGTGTTGCCCCTGTCGGCGCTCGTCGCAGGCTGCGGCCAGGAGCCGGGCTCGGCGACCGAGACGTTGCCGCCGATCAAGACCACCACCTCGACCACGACCACCACGACCACGCCGTACAGCGGCCGGATCTTCTACGAGGTCAAGCCCGGTGACAATCTGAGCGACATCGCCCGCGCCTACAAGGTGCCGCGTCAGGCGATCTACGACCTGAACCGCCTCACCACCGAGGTGTTGCAGATCGACCAGGTGCTCGAGATCCCCAACGACGTTCGCCTCGATGCCACGCTCCCGGTCGGGTCGACCACCTCGTCGACCTCGGAGCCCTGACTCGACGACGCGGTCGACGCCGCACGCGGTGTGACCAAGTGCCCTGACTCGGCCCAGGCGGTATTCGTAGACTGTCGGCCATGAGCTTCTGGCCCACCCAGGAACATTGGAGCGTCAAGATCCCGCTGCACACCGACCACTACCGGATGCCGGTGTTGGCCGAAACCGGTGTGATCGAACTGACCCCGATGCCCGTCGAGGTGCCGGCGATCGAGTGGGAGTCGCTCGAGTACATGGATTGGAAGTCCGGCGGCGACACCAACTTCGCGCCGATCGCCAGCGCCGACGGCGAACTCGACTGTCGCGGGTTCTGGGACAAGGGCAAGACCGACAAGGACGCGCGGTGGACCTCGAACGCCGAGGTCGCCCCGTCGCTGCGGGCCTACGTGGACGCGGTCGGTGCCAACTTCGGGCGGGTTCGCGTGATCAAGCTCGAGCCCCAGGACCGCGAGCAGGCGATCCGGTCGATCCATCGCGACGACAACAACCGGTTCAATCCCGACGGCGAGGGATGGGTGGTGCGCTCGTGGGTCGAGTTGACCGACTGCCCCGAGAGCTACATGCTGCTGATGGACAACGGTCCCGACGGGCTCCCCGACCCGGCGACCGAGATCCGGGTGCCGCTCACCAAGGGGGCTCGCTTCGTGGTCGACACGCAGCGCCTCTGGCACGTCGTCGTGCACCACGGCGACGCGCCGCGCTACGCCCTGATCACCAGCTTCGAGTCCGGTCCCGTGCTCGAGACCTGGATCGATTCGCAGCGGGCGAACGCCACGGTCTGAGTCGATCCCACGATCGCCGACCCGACGCCGGCGTCGGTCGCCGCGTCAGGTCGCCGCGTCAGGTGGTTGCGTCAGGAACCGCAGCAGTCGTACTCGATCGAGGGCGGCATCGGGGACATGGTTGCGCTGGTCGGGTGGACCGGCGTCGGTGAGGTCGTCGACCACGCGGTCGACGCCGAGTGCAGCGACCAGCCGTCGCACGGCTGCACGCTGCGAGCCGGCCGGAACAATCCCGTCCAGGTCGCCGTGAGCGATGTACATCGGCGGATCGCTCGGGTCGGCGTCGTTCGTCACGTCGATCGCGTCCAGTGCCGACGCACCGCACGACGTGTACCACCTGCCGCTGCAACCGGCGAACGAGGCGATCACGGCGCCGCCCGAGAACACGTTGGACCGGTCGGGATTGGCGTCCCCCCACGCTTCCGGGTCGAGCGGCCCGGCGATGCTGACCACTCCCGCAGGCCTGGGAGAGACGCGAGCCAAGCTGAGCGGGAGTGCGCCGGGTTGCAGGGTGGGAACGTTCCAGGTGGTGCCGAGCATCGCCGCCAGATGACCGCCGGCGGACCACCCGTACACGATCACGCGATCGGGGTCGATCCCGTACTCGGCGGCGTGGGCCTTGACCCAGCGCACGGCGCGATTCACATCCAGCAGCGCTGCTGGGAACCGGGAGCCACCGAGCTCGGGATGGGCCGGATCGGGGGCCAGCCGGTAGCGCACCGAGAACACGGTCTGGCCGGGCCGGGTCGCCAGTTGCTCGATGAGGTGCGGGGACTCGCCCGGTGCGCTCAGTTGGCCGAGCAGCTCGTCGCCGCCGACCCATCCTCCGCCGTGCACATACACGATCGACGCCGCGTCGGCACTCGGCCGGGTCGGTTGATAGACGGCGATCCGTTGATCGTCGAGCGGGCCGTAGGACACCTCGGTGACACGTCGCGACCCTCCGGGCGCGAACCGGACCGGCGTCGACGGGGCGGGCCGCACGACGGCAGCCGACGGGCCCGGATCAGCGACGGCCGACACGGCACCGGCTCCCAGTCCCACGAGGCTCACGGCGACCACCGTGGCAGTGGACATCACGCGTCCTGCGAGTGGGTGCCGGCGGCGTGGATTCCGGGACGGCGAACCGGTGGTCGTTCGGTTGTCGGTGCGGCTGGGACGTGGCATCGCTGCCTCTCTCGCCCACGGGAGGGTTCCCGATCGAGCGACCAGACAAACGTGCGCCCTCGTACGGGATCCGCCCGTCGGCGGGCCGACGCTTCCACGGTGACGCTGGTCGCATGTGCCGATCGCCACACCGGGCGGCCCGGCGATCGCGACCGTTCGGGTCGCCGACGATCACGGCGTGGTCAGCGCCAGCGCCGTGCAGCCGTCAGCGCTTGCCGATGTCGAACTCGTTGCCTTCCGGGTCCTGCATGGTGATCCAGTGGATCTCGCCGAGCGTTCCTGCACCGGTGCGTGTGGCGCCCAAACCGACCAGTCGCCCCGCCTCGGCGTCAGGATCGGCGACGTGCAGATCGACGTGCATCCGGTTCTTCACGCGCTTGCGCTCCGCCACGCCTTGGACGAGAAACACCGACCCGGCATGGCCTTCCAACGGCACCAGGACGACGTACTGGTCGAGCCGGTCGACCCGGCGATAGCGGAGCGCCTCGGCCCAGAAGGTCGCCACCACGTCGAGATCCACGGCGTCGAGCACGATGTACACGTCTGGGGGTGCGTCGCTCATGGTGGCACGCTATTGCGGTCTCGAGCGTCCGTTGCGACGCGACCCGGCAGGCGGCCTGATCACGCCCTCACCGGAGCGCGTCGGCGAGGTCGGCGATACCGGACATGATCGCCGTCAGCTCGTAGTCCTTGGGGGTGTACACACGAGCCACCCCGGCCGCGTGCAGGGCGGGCTGGTCGGCCTCGGGGATGATCCCACCGACCACCACCGGACACTCGACGCCGGCCGCCCGAAGCGACGCGATCAGTTCGGGGATCAGCTCGAGATGCGAGCCGGAAAGGATCGACAGCCCGACCACGTCGGGATCCTCGTCGCGAGCCGATGCCACGATCTGATCGAGGGTCAGCCGGATCCCTGAGTAGATCACTTCCATGCCGGCATCACGGGCTGCCACAGCGATCTGCTCGGCGCCGTTCGAGTGCCCGTCCAGGCCGGGTTTGGCGACCAGCAGGCGCACCGGCCCACCCGGGCGGGCGCGCATCCGTGCGGCGACGGCGGCCAGGCCCAAGCTGGCCCCTCCGGACGCGCCTGCCACACCGGTCGGGGCCCGGTACTCACCGAACACGTCGCGCATCACGGCGCCCCATTCGCCGGTGGTGCCGCCCGCTCGCGCCAATGCGATCGTGGCCGGCATCACGTTCTCGTCGCTCGCCGCCACGCGGTGCAACTCGGCCAGCGCCTCGTCGACGGCGGTCTGATCGCGCGCCGCACGCCATGCCCGCACGTCGGCGATCATCTCGGCCCCGACCGCCGGGTCCACGGTGAGGATCGCCCCCGAACCGCCGAGCGGCGACTCGGTGGCATCGGTGTAGGCGTTGACGCCGACCACGATCTGTTCACCGGACTCGATCCGACACGTGCGCGCCGCCATCGATCCGACCAGGCGCGACTTGAGCGTGTCGATCGCCTCGAACGCCCCACCCATCGCCATCACCTCGTCGAGTTCGGCTTGGGCGGCGGCTCCGAGTTCGGCGGTCTTGGCCTCGACCACGTGCGAGCCGTCGAACAGATCGCCGTACTCCAACAGGTCGCTTTCGAACGCCAGCACCTGCTGCATCCGCAGCGACCACTGCTGATCCCAGGGAGTCGGCAGACCGAGCGCCTCGTTCCACGCCGGCAGTTGGATCGAGCGTGCACGCGCACGCTTCGACAGCGTGACGCCGAGCATCTCGAGCACGATCCGCTGCACGTTGTTCTCGGGTTGCGCCTCGGTGAGCCCCAACGAGTTGACCTGCACCCCGTACCGGAACCGCCGCGCCTTGGCATCGGTGACCCCGTATCGCTCCAGCCCGATCCGGTCCCACAGCTCGGTCATCGCCCGCAGCTTGCAGACCTCTTCGACGAACCGGATTCCGGCGTTGACGAAGAACGAGATCGAGCCGAACACCTGGTCGAACCGGTCCGGTGACACCTGGCCCGATTCGCGCACGGCGTCGAGCACGCCGATCGCCGTCGCCATCGCATAGGCGATCTCCTGGACCGGCGTGGCCCCCGCCTCCTGGAGGTGGTACGAGCACACGTTGATCGGGTTCCAGAGCGGAGCGTTGACGGCGCACCAGGCCACCATGTCGACGATCAACCGCCGCGACGGGCCGGGCGGGAAGATGTACGTGCCCCTCGAGAGGTACTCCTTCACGATGTCGTTCTGGGTGGTGCCGCGCAGCTCGGTCGACGCCACACCCTGTTGTTCGGCGTTGGCGACATACAACGCCAGCAGCCACGAGGCCGAGGCATTGATCGTCATCGACGTGTTCATCTCGCCCGGCGGGATGCCGTCGAGCAGGGTGCGCATGTGGCCGAGGTGCACGACCGGCACGCCCACCTTTCCGACCTCACCACGCGCCAGATCCGAGTCCGGGTCGTACCCGGTCTGGGTCGGCAGGTCGAAGGCGATCGACAGCCCGGTCTGACCCTTGGCGAGGTTGGTCCGGTACAGCGCGTTGGACGCGCGTGCGGTCGAATGCCCCGAGTAGGTGCGCATCATCCACGCCCGGTCGGCACGCGGTGTGTCACGTGCCGGCGTGTCGTGTGGTGCGGCGTCGTGCGTCGTCATCGTCGATCCAATCCTGACCAGAAAACATTCAAGGCGTCCGAGCGGCACGCCGATGAGTGGATGTCCGACCTGCGCCGGTTACACGAGCACTCGTGGCGGGAACCTCCTGCCGGCACCTGGGACAAACGGTCGGCACACAGATCTCGGTGCCGGTGGGTGGCGGCCCGCCGGCACCGGGTAACTGTGTCGTACACCGAGCCGGATCCGACACCGGCGGTGATCACCGGCATGCCGACCCGAGCAGTTGCAGGTACTGCGTGCGTGGGATCGGCACGGCTCCCAGCGTCGCCAGGTGCGGCGTCGTCCACTGCACGTCGAGCAGCCGTGCGTCGGTCGCCCGCAACCAGTCGACGAGATACACCAGTGCCACTTTCGAGGCGTCGGTCGATCGATGGAACATCGACTCCCCGGCGAAGAACCCGCCGATCCTGATCCCGTACAGGCCCCCCACCAGCGAGCCGTCGACCGGATCGAAGGCTTCGACCGAGTGGGCCCAGCCCATGTCGTGCAGCCGGGTGTAGGCGTCGACGAACGCACGGTTGATCCAGCCGCCGCTGCGGCTCGGGTCGCCGCAGGCCTCCATCACCGCCCTGAAGCAGGAGTTGAAGCGCACGTCGTAGCGCTGGAGCGATCGCCGCAACGATTTCGAGACGATCACGCCATCGAGCGGCAGGATCCCTCGCGGGTCGGGCGAGAACCAGGCGATCCGGCGCCGGTCGTAGGGCATCGGGAAGTTGCCTGCCCGGTAGGCGTCCAGCAGCGTCCCGGGTTCCAGGTCGGCACCCACCGCCACCATCCCGCTCTGGTCGACCGGAGCGACGTCCGGCATCGACCAGCGCGACGGCGGCGGCTCGACCGGGTCGAGCCGCGGCCAGATCGGGCGAAGGCGCTGACCGTGATCGCCGCTCGCCCGCTCGCTCATGGCGCCATGCTGCCACGCCCGCCATCGACACCTCGCTCCGGCACACGTCGACGATCAGTACGTGTAGAAGCCGCTCCCGGTCTTGCGACCGAGGTTGCCTTCGGCGACCAGCCGCCGCAGGGTGCCGGCCGGCTCGTGGCCCGGTTCACCGAACTGCTGGTGCAGCACGTCGAGGATCGAGGTCGAGGTGTCGAGGCCGATCAGGTCGAGCAGCGCGAACGGGCCCATCGGGAACCCGCATGCGCCGGGCATGGCGGCGTCGATCGATGCCATCGACGCCGTGCCGCGTTCCAACATGCGCACGGCGCTGTTGAGGTACGGGAACAGCAACGCGTTCACCACGAAGCCGGCGTGATCCTCGACCTCGATCACGTCCTTCCCGCACCGTTCGGCGAACGCCACCGCCCGGGCGATCGTGCCGTCGCTGGCGGTGATCGGCCGCACGATCTCGACCAGCTTCATCACCGTGGCCGGATTGAAGAAGTGGATCCCGCACACCGCCTCGGGACGTGACGTGGCCCGCGCCAACTCGATCACCGGGAGCGTGGAGGTGTTGGTGGCGAGCACGGCATCGGCACCGACGATCCGGTCGAGTTCGGCGAACAGGGCGACCTTCACGTCGAGGTCCTCGACCACGTTCTCGATCACGAGGTCGCAGTCGGCGAGCGCCGCCAGGTCGTCGGTGGTGGTGATCCGGCCGACGATCGTCTCGCGTTCGTCCTCGCCGAGGCGACCCTTGGCAACCTGGCGATCCAGCCCGCCGACGATCGTCGCCAGCGACTGCTCGGCGGCATCGAGGGAGCGTGAGCGCAGCACCACGGTGTGGCCGCCGCGTGCCGCGACCTCGGCCACTCCGGCGCCCATGATGCCCGACCCGACCACGCCGACGATTGCGATGTCTGCCATCCGGACACCTTAGTTACCCGTGGGTAACTACGCAAGCCGGCCCCGCGTCGAACCGGCGCCGGCGTCTACGATCACGCCATGTCGGACGAAACATCGGTCATGGGCACCGTCCAATCCACGGGTGCTGCGCCGTCCACAGGCGCGGTGTCATCCGGGGTGGTGGCGCTGCAGGGTGGCGGGCCGTTCCAGGTCAACGACGACCTCGATCGCTCGTTGTTGCAGGACGCGGTCGATCGGATCGTCGTGCTCCCCACCGCCGATGCCTTCGAACAGCCGCGCCAACTCGTGGCGGCCGGCCTCGAGTGGGGCGCCCGGATCGGCGTGGTCGTCGAACCGTTGATGGTGCTCACCCGGACCGACGCCACCGAGCAGGCAGCAGCCGTGATCGACGCCGCCCCGGCGGTGATGTTGGTGGGGGACTCGGCCATCCATCTGCGCTCGGTGCTCAAGGGCACCCCGGTGTTCACGGCCCTGCAGTCGCTGCTGGCACACGGTGGCATCGTGATCGCCTGCGGCGCCAGTGCAGCGGCGCTGTGCAACCCGATGACCGATCAACGCGGCGGAGGGTTCGCGCTCGGGCTGGGTTTGGTCGACGGGATCGCCGTGATCCCCGCCAGCGAACGCTGGCCGCACGATCAGCTCGAACGCGCCCATTCGCTCGCCAACACCCCCGTCGTCGATCTGCCGACGGGCAGCGCTGTGGTGCGAAATGCGCACGGGTGGAGCCTGGTCGGCGACGCCGTGGCCCACGGCACCCTGCCCGCCGTCGCCGGCTGACACGCGAACCTGGGCGGGCGATGCCAGGCGTGGGCGGTCAGCGCCAGGCGAAGACGGGCTGTTCGAGGTGGTCGACGCGCTCGTCGATCCGACCGCTGAGGGCGACCTGGCGGAACTGGTACAGGACGGCGCCAGTCGGGGCATGGATCAAGTCGTTGCCGAGCGGCAACTGCACCACGGGTCGTTCGCTCTCCGGGATGTCGATGAAGCGAGGCACCGAGTCGAGCAATGCCCGCAGACCGATCCGGTAGACCGCCTGGACCTCGGCGGGCGACGGGTCGAGCACTGCGTCGGGGCCGGCCCAGAACACCGCCGGGGTGATCACGTAGCCCGACCGCGTCGGATAGTCGTCGAGCCAGCCCAGCAGGGTGTCGGGTGCGAGGAGCAGTCCGAGTTCCTCGTCGACCTCCCGCAGGGCAGCCGTGAGAGCCGACTCACCGGGGTCGATCCGCCCGCCGGGCAACGCCCATTGCCCGGCATGACTGTTGAGTCGAGCGGCGCGCCGGCACAGCAGGAACGCAGCGCCGCCTGCCACACCGATCATCCGGCCGTCGAGCCCGGCCGCGTCGCCGGGCACCCCCGCCATGGCGATGTCGCCGCCGGGCACCGGATCGTGATCGTGCAGGATTGGGTCGCTGTCGGTCAGCACGATCGCCACCGCGGCACGCTTGCGCCCCCCGGCATCGTGGGCACGCGGCGTGTGCGCCGCCAGGTTGGCGGTGATCCGATCGCGGAGCTGCTGGGAGAGTTCGATCACGCCCCTGCAGCCTGGCAGCAACGTCGGTGGCGCTCCCATTCAGAGCGGTACGGTGCGCCGATGCCGATCCGTCGACTCCACAACGACGACTGGGGTTTCGAGTCGAACTGCTTCGTGTGCGAACCGCGCAACCAACTGGGGTTGCGGATCCCGTTCTTCCACGACAGCGACGCCCGGATCGTGTTCGCCGAGTTCGAACTGGACGACACGTTCAGCGGTGCGCCGACCCTCGTGCACGGCGGCGTCACGCTCGCCGTGCTCGACGAGGCGATGGCATGGGCATGCATCGCGATCGGCGGGCGGTGGGCGGTCACGTCGGAGACCTCGGCCCGATTCCACCGGGCAGTCCGGATCGGTTCGCTCTACCGGGTCGAAGCAGAGGTCACCGACCACGTCGACACGACGATGCGAACGATCGGGCGCGTGCTCGACCGGCGGGGCGAACTGCGCGTCGAGGCGTCGGCAAGCTTCACCACGTTGGGCGCCGCACAGGCGACCCGGATCATCGGCGCCGACGTGGCACCTGAGCATCACTCGTTCCTGGACGGGTCATCCGACTCGTCGCCCTGACCCTCCCGCACACCTGACACGGGCGCGCACGGATTGACGTCGTGGTGTTGACCGGCGCCTTCGCCGAGTGCCGAACGCAACGCCGCCAGGCGGTCGGCGCGCAGCCGGAACCATGCCCACTTGCCGCGCTGCTCGCGCTCGATCAACCCGGCGTCGAGCAGCTGGTGGAGATGGTGGCTGGTCGTGGGCTGTGACTTGCCCAGCGCCTCGGGCAGGTTGCAGGCGCACAACTCACCAGCCGGGGCGGTGGCGATCATCGAGATCAGCTTCACGCGTGCCGGGTCGGCCAACGCCTTGAGCTGGGCTGCCAGAAGGGTTGCGGCGGCATCGTCGAGCGGTGACTCGAGCACGCAACAGCCGAGCCCGTCGATCGGTTGCCAGCGAGTCGGTGAGGAATCCACCAGCACATATTGACATATGTCGATTCGTCTGCCAACCTATCGATACACATCGATACGATCGTCATCCCGATCGCCACCCACGAAGGAGCACCGATGCGCGTGCAACTTGCCCTCAACGTCACCGACCTCGACGAAGCGATCGACTTCTACACCAAGATGTTCGACACCCCCCCGTACAAGGTCAAGCCCGGATACGCCAACTGGGCGATCGCCGACCCGCCGCTCAAGCTGGTGATCTTCGAGAACGCCTCGGCGCAGCCGGGCTCGATCAACCACCTCGGCGTCGAGACCGAATCAGCCGCCGACGTGGTGGCCGCCGAGACCCGTTTGTCCGACGCCGGGCTGGCCACCACCGGGATCGACGACACGATCTGCTGCTTCGCCGAGAAGGTCGAGACGTGGGTCCAGGGCCCTGTCGGCCACAAGTGGGAGTGGTACGTCAAGCAAGCCGACCACGAGACCCAACTCGAGAACGTGATCGTCGCTCGCAGCGACACCGCAGCGCCGTCGTGCTGCGGCTGACGCCGACGGCCGGGCCTACCGCAGTCGGCTGACCACGTCGCCGAGCCAGTCCAGGCTGGCCGGCACGATCGGGTCGACGACGAGTTGGATCTCGTCGGCGCCGGCCGCCTCGAACGCTCGCAGCTGGTCGGCGATCTCGGAGGCATCACCCATGATCGGGGCGGACGTCTTCGGGTAGTCGCCCATCTGCCGACCGGTCCCGTTCGGGAGCTGGAGGTACACGGCGCACGTCGCCTCGACCTCGTCCAGCCGGCCGATAGCGGTCAGTCGTTCGTCGACCGTGGCCTTGACATCGGCGAAGCCGTCGGCCGTGTTGCCGAACTCGCTCCACCACACGTTCCACGCATCGACGTACGGCAGCGTGATGGCCTGCATCCGGGGCGCGATCGAGCCCACCATCAACGGCGGACCCTGCGGCGAGGATCGAGGGTGCAACACGCAGCGCGAGGCGTCGTAGTAGGTGCCGTGGAAGTCGATCTCGCCGTCGCGCAGCAGCGTCCGAATGATCGTGAAGGCCTCTTCGAACCGGCTCCACGCGATGGTCGTAGGCGAACCCGAAGCTGTCGTACTCGCGCCGGTTCCAGCCCGCTCCGAGACCGAGCACCAATCGACCCGCTGACACGGCGTCGACGGTGGTGGCCATCTTGGCCAGCATCGGCGGGGCGTGGAAGCTGGTCGAGGCGACCAGCGGCCCGAGCAGGATCCGGTCCGTGCTGGCAGCGATCGCCGACAGCGTGGTGAACACCTCCCACGGTCCGCGTTGGCCCGTCCCGCCTCCGGGCATGTCGATCTCGTAGATCAGGTGATCGCCCAGCCACAACGAATCGAAACCGACCTGCTCCGCCTGGCGGGCCATGCCGATCAGGTCCGGCAAGGAGATCTCGTACTCGACCTCGGGCAGCTGTACACCGATTCGCATCATCGCGACCGTACCGGGTGCCGCCCGGTCAGCCCGGAGTGGGTCAAGCGCAGGATCGGCCCGGCCATCGCCGATGTGAGGATCGCCATCACCACCACCGCCGAGTACGACGCCTCGCTGAGCACACCGATCGACAGCCCGACCGTGGCGACCACCACCTCGAGTGCCCCGCGGGCGTTGAGCGCCGCCGCCGCAGCGAGCGAGTCACGACGGTTCATCCCGCCGATCCGCCCTCCTGCGAAGGCGCCGATCAGCTTCGCCACGGTGGCGACCAGCGTCACCAGGGCGGCGCCGATCAGCACGTCGCGCCGGTTCAATGCGCCCAGGTCGACCCGCACCCCGGCGATCGCGAAGAACAAGGGTGCGAACACGGCGTTGGTGATGTCGTCGAGGTGTTGCATCGCCGGCTCACGGGCGAGCGTGCTGGAGCCGATCGCGATCCCCGCCAGGAAGGCGCCGATCACGACCTCGATCCCGGCCGCGTGCGTGGCAGCGCCGACCGCCGTGGTGAACAGCACGGCCACGCTGGCGGCGGCGGGTGTCGCCCCGTCGCGTGCGTGGACCCAACGCATCGTGGCATCCAGGAACCGACGGCCGAGACCCAGCACCACCACGGTGATCACCACCATCCCGACCACCGACACCGCCAGATCGGTGAACGAGACCCCGTCGCCACCCACCGACCCGGCGAGTACCCCGAGCAGGATCCAGCCGATCACGTCGTTGCTCATGGCCACCGCCAGCACCAACTGCCCGACCGGCATGTGCAGGATCCCCAGATCACTCATGATCCGCGCCGCCACCGGCAGCGACGAGATCGCCATCGCCACGCCCATGAACAGCGCGAACGACGTGCGGCCGGCCTCGATGCCGAGGAACGCGTCGGGGAGCAGCAGCCCCAGCCCGGTCCCGAACGCGAGCGGGACCACCAGGCTGCCGATCGCTGTCCAGGTCGCCGCTCGGCCTTGGCGCCGGATCTCGGCCGGGTCGGTCTCGGCACCCGTCGTCATCAGCAGCAGCACGATCCCGAACCAGGCCAGGCCGAGCAGCAAGCCCGCCTGTCGGTCGCTGTCGGGGAACAACCAGTGCCAGCCGCCAGGCCACACGTTGCCGGCGATCGACGGGCCGAGCAGCAGCCCGGCGAGCAGTTCGCCGATCACCCGCGGCTGACCCATCCGGCGCAGCACGTAGCCCCCGACGCGGGCGGTGAACAGCAGCACCACCAGTTGCACCCAGAAGACCAGCAGTTCGTGGTCTCCGAGGGGCGGCAGCGGAACGCTGGGCGGTGCGACTGCCAGCATGCGGCGGCAACCTAGCTCAGCCGGTTCACCGCCAGGGCGCGCGCCGGTGACGGCACGCGATCAGCCGCGGTAGGCGTTGGTGATCGGGAGCCGACGATCGCGGCCGAACGCCTTGGGCGTGACCTTCACACCCGGGGGGCACTGGTAGCGCTTGTACTCGGCGATGTCGACCAGTCGAGTGACGCGACGCACGATCGCCTCGTCGTGGCCGGCCTCGATGATCTCCGACGCCGTCCAGTCGCCTTCCACGTACAACGCGAGGATCGGGTCGAGCACCTCGTACGGCGGCAACGACTGGTCGTCGCGTTGGTCCGGGCGCAGCTCGGCCGACGGCGGCTTGGTGATCACGCCTTCGGGGATGATCTCCTCGCCTCGGACCCGATTGACGTAGCGGCAGATGTCGTAGACACGGGTCTTGAGCACGTCCTTGATCACCGCGTAGCCGCCGACCGAATCGCCGTAGATCGTGAAGTAGCCGACCGCCATCTCGCTCTTGTTGCCGGTGGTCAGCACCATCCAGCCGAACTCGTTCGACAGCGCCATCAGCAGCTGACCCCGGCAACGCGACTGGATGTTCTCGTACGTGAGCCCGGGGGTACGGCCCTCGAACGAGGGACCGAGCATGTCGATGTAGGCCTGGAAGGCGGGTTCGATCGACACCGTGCGATAGTCGAGACCGAGGTTCTCGGCCAACCGCTCGGCGTCGCTCTTGGAGTGATCGGACGAATAGCGCGACGGCATCGACACGCCATGCACGTGATCGGAGCCGAGCGCCTCGGCGGCGATCACGGCCACGATCGTGGAATCGATCCCGCCCGAGAGCCCGATCACGACGTCGGTGAAGTGGTTCTTGCCGCAGTAGTCGCGGGTGGCCAACACCAGCGCCTGGTACAACTCGGCGTCACGTTCGAGCGGTTCCGAGATCTGGTTGACGGTGACGCCCGTGACCAGGCCCGACGTGGCGGGCAGGTCGGCGGCGCGGCTCTCGGCCGACACGTGCACGATCGGGAGGGCGACCGTGGTGCGCTTGCCGCGCGGGTCGAGCAGGCGGTGCCGGTAGATGGCCGGGATCGCCAGGTCCACGATCGCCAGGTCCTCCACGAACTGCGGGCTGCGCGCCACCAGGTTGCCGGCGTGGTCGACCACGAACGACCCCCCGTCGAACACCAGCTCGTCCTGACCACCGACCTGGTTGACGTACACGATCGCGGTATGGGCGTCCTGGGCACGAACGGCAACCATCCGCTCCCGGCCGGTGTCCTTCTCCCAGTGGTACGGCGAACCGTTGATGTTGATGCTCACCTCGGCCCCGCCGGCGGCCTGCTCGGCGAGCGGTCCGAACGGCGACCAGATGTCCTCGCAGATCGACACACCGACCTTGACGCCGGCGATCTCGTACAACTCGAGTGGATCGTTGTCGGTGCCGGGGGTGAACGTGCGGGCCTCGTCGAACACGGCGTAATTGGGGAGCAGCCGCTTGCGATACGTGCCGACGACGCGCCCGTTCACACACACCGCTGCAGCGTTGTAGATGTCGCGGTCGGCGTCGACGAACCCGACCACCGCCGCACACGCGCCGGTCTGGGCGGCGAAACGCTCCAGGGCACGCCGGTTGTCGGCCACGAAACGCGGCTTCAGCACGAGGTCCTCGGGCGGGTAGCCGGTGATCGACAGCTCCGGATAGGCGATCACGTCGCAGCCGGCAGCTTCGGCTCGGTCGTAGGCCTCGGTCAGCTTGGCGAGGTTGCCCTCGAGGTCGCCGACCGTGGGGTTGAGCTGGGCGAGCGCGATACGCAGAACGGTCACGTGCTCAGGTTAGGTGGCGCGCCGGCCTGCTGGTCAGGTGGCGAAGCTGCCCACCAGGTCGACCACCAGGTCGGTGCCCACCAGGGCCTCGTACGAGACGGCGCCGCCGGACTGCTTGGTGAACGCCAGCACGGCACGGGCCTGACCGGCGCCGGTGAAGTTGACGTTCGAGATGTCGGTGGCCGAGGTGCCGGCCGGGAACGTGGCCAGCCAACCGGGTTGGGAGGTGGCCGCCACCGTGACGTTCTGCACGATCGCCGCACCGGCGGTACCGGTGGGTGTCGTGACCGGCACGAGCGGGGAGAGGCGACCGAACGGCACGTTCCGACGCGTGTCCACGAGACGGGTCGGCGCCACGAAGGAGAACATCCCGCTGATGCCGTCGGATGCAGCCGGCGAGGTGAAGTACCCGACCAGGTCGACGACCACGTCGTCGATGTTGAGCGTGGCGAGGCTGACCGAGCCGTCGGCGCTGACCGGCACGACGACGATGTTGGCGCGCACGTCACCGGCGGTCGTGTTGACGTTCGACGTGCCCTGGTAGCCGACGTCGGTCGGGAAGGCACCGACGAATCCGCCCGCCGTGGGCGCGCCGACGGCGCCGATCGACAGGGCCACCGCGCCTGCCGGTTCACCGGCCGGGGCACCGCCGGGCCCGAACGGGAACAGCCTGATCCGGTCACCGATCCGGGTGAAGGCGTTGGTGGCGCCCGGCGAGTTCACGTTGCCGGCGGGCTGCCGCGTGTCGAGCACGCGCGCTGGGTCGAGCGCCACGAAACGCCCACTTCGACTGCTCGCTCCGATCGTGAAGTAGCCCATCACGTCGACGATCACGCGCCCGGTGGTGGCGGCTTCGATCACGAACCGCCCGTCCGCGTCGAGCGGCACGATGGCGGCGTTGGCGGCGACCGCATTGGACTGGTCCACGTTCACGTTCGAGGTCGGTGGGCGCTGGCCGCGTGCCGTCCAGGCCCGCACGAAACCGGCGCCGCGGGTGTTGCCCAGCGTGATGTTGACCAGCGCCGCCTGAGCGCCACCGGCGGGCAGGTCGAGGTCGATCATCGCGCGTGGAGCCGTTGAACACGTCCCCGGCGGCGACACCGACGCCATCGGAGTCGTATGCCCGGAGCGGCGACGAGAGCGGCGTCAACGCCATGCGTCCGGCGGGCGGCGCCGGCGCCGGTGCGGTGGGGGTGATCTTGCGAACGCTGCCGCCGGCTTGGGTGTAGTACAGGACGGCACGGCCGTCGGTGTCGTAGCCGAACGTCATGTCGGTGATCCCCCCGGCGTCCTGGAGGAACGGGGTGGTGAAGTCGATCGAACCGTCGGCCGCCCGCCGCCAGACCCGGCCCGATCCGCCGTCGCCGAACAGGTAGGCGCCGTCGTAGTCGGCGGGCCACACACCATTCGGCACGAACGCTCCGGCGGTCACGAACTGGCCGACGTCACGCCCGTAGTCGACGAGCGGGTCGACGAACCCGCCCGTGTTGGGTGCACACGGCGGGTTGGCCCCTTGGGCGCATTTGCCCTCACGGATCGGCCAGCCGTAGTTGGCACCGTTGACGCCGAGGTCGACCTCCTCGCGGGTGCCTTGGCCGACGTCGTTGATGAAGAACCGGTTCGATCCGTCATTGCGGTCGAAGGCGAACCGGTACGGGTTGCGCAGCCCCCAGGCGAAGATCTCCTGGCACGGAGTGGTGGGCGTGGACGGCGTGTTGCCACGGGTGGCGCAGGTGGTCGAGTCGCCGCCGGCGATCGGGTTGCCCGGAGCTGGTCGGCCGTCGAGCGTGATCCGCAGGATCTTGCCGTTCAGCAGCGACAGGTCCTGGGCGGCGTCGTTGCCGCCGGCCGACCCGGAGTCGCCGCGCGGGTCACGTCCCGCATCGCCGACCGACACGTACAAGTACCCGTCGGACCCGATGTCGAGGTCGCCACCGTTGTGGTTGGTGTTGACCGACGAGATGTTGTCGAGCAGCACCACCTCGCTGGCGCGGTCGATCGTGTTGCCCAGCAGGGTGAGGCGGCTGACCCTGCTCACGCATCCGCCCGGTGCATCGGGAGCGGTGTGGGTGAAGTACACGTACACGTAGCCATTGCTCAGGAACGCCGGGTCGTGGGTGAACCCCAACAGTCCGCGCTCGCCGTTGCTGCAGATGTCGCCGAAGGTGTGGGCGGTGACGAACGTGCCGTCGGGCGTGCCGATGCGAAGCCGTCCGCGCTGCTCCAGCACGACGATCCGCGAGTCGGGCAGCCACTCGACCGCGGTCGGCCCGCTGAACGACCCCACCAACGCGTCCTCGAAGCCGGGTGGCACGGTGGCGGCATGGGCGACGCCGACGGGATTCGCCCATCCTGCAGTGATGCCGCCGACGACGGCGACGGATGCGGCGACCAGCGACGCCGACCGGGAACGAGATCTCGTGCGCATCCGACGACCTTACGACCGGGTCGCGGCCGTGTGTGGTCGCCCCGCCACCCACTGCCGCTTGGTCAGGCGTCGCGGGCGAGGAACAGCGTCAGACCACCCGCCGCCAGCTCGGTCCGTCCTCGCAGCCCGAGTTTGCGGTACGTGCGGGTCAGATTCGACTCGACCGTGCGAAGGCTCACGATCATCTCCGCCGCGATCTCGCGATTCGATCGCCCCTGGACGACCAGTTCGGCGATCCGGCGCTCGGTCTCGGTCAGGTCGGTCGGCGCCGACGTGCGACCGCCGAGCCGGGCCAGTTCGTCGTCGACCCGGCGGAGCCACGGCCTGGCCTCCAGCTGCTCGAAGACGGTGCGAGCATGACCGAGGCGATCTCGCGCCTTCGACCGGGCGCCCGACTTCCTCAGCGCCGTGCCGCTGGCCAGCATGGCGCGCCCGACCATCAACGGGCGGCCGACCGCTTCGGCGACGTCGATCCCACGTTCGAGCGCGTCGATCGCCTGGTGGTTGTCGCCTCGCGCCGTGTACACCATGCCCAACGCGCGCAGGTGATGGGCGTGCACGACTGCCGAACCACTCCGCTCGGCGAAGCGGGCCAGGGTGGCCACGACCTCGTCGGCGCGTGGGAGCGAACCGGTGGCCAGCAACGCCTCGACCAGGTCGGCGTGGTAGTCCACGGCGCGACCGTCGTCGATGCCGACCTGCTCGGCGATCGCACCCGCCCGCTCGAACAGCTCGACCGCTGCTGCGTGATCGGCACCGACGAGCCGGACGAACCCGGCGTTGGCGTAGACCTGGAACTGCACGACGGGCGGCATCAGGTCGATCTCGGCGAGCACATCGTCGATGATCCGCTCCGCCATCGTGTGGTCGCCGGTCACGGCCAGCAGCAGCGGCATCGAGTCGACCATCGCGAAGTATTGAGCGCCGCGTGGCGGGGCGGCGATCTCCACGACCTCGTCGAGCAGTTTCCTGCTCGCTGCCAGGTCACCGGCGCGGAACTCCGTCGTGGCCGCCTGTGACAGGTGATCGAGCAGGCTGGTGTAGGCACCGACCGCCCGGGACTGGGCGATCAGGTGCGCCGCCAGCCGGCGCGCCATGTCGAAGTCGTCGCTCCACACCGCCATCTCGTGGATCACGCTCTCGGCGGTCTGCGCGGTCCGTCGCTCGTCGGGGTCGATCCGATCGACCAGCGCCTTCAGGTCGACCGGGTCGCCGAGCAGGAAGCGGACGTTGGCGAGCATCGCCTCGGCGCCGAAGATCAGCAACGGGTCTGCCGAGCCGATCGCATCGGCCAGGCCGGCCTGCGCGGTCTGCTCGGCGACCGCCGTGTTCTGGAACTGATGCACCCGCACGAGCGTGCGCCACAGACGTGAGCGCCAGACCGGGATCTCGATCCGTGCCAGCCCAGCTCGCACCATCGCTTCGGCTGCGGCGAGACCGTGGACTCGGTCGGCACTCACCACACCCGAGGAAAACACCTCGGCGAGCAGCGCCTCGTCGATCGGACGGTCGAGCGATTCGAGGATCAGGGGGTGGGCGCCGCCGTAGTCACCGCTGTCGGCGAGGGCGATCGCTGCCTGCGCCCGTCGCCGGTCGCGATCTGCCGTGTCGGTCGACGGCGTGAGATCCAACGCTCGGGCCAGCACGGTGGCAGCGTCCTGGATCGCGCCGCGTCGGGTGGCGGCCTCGCCGGCGCGCTCCAATGCGGCGGCGACGTCGCGATCGGGACGGGTGGTGCTCAACCCGAGGTGGTGGGCGCGCAGCTCGGGGTCGGCCTCGAGGTCGGCCAATCGTCGGTGGAGGCGAGCTCGTTCGATGGTTCCCAGGTGTTCGCCCACGGCGTGCCGGGCGAGGGCGTGTGTGAAGGCGACGACGTTGGTCCCCACCTGCAACAGGCCGGTTCGTTCCAACTCGTCCAGACCGGACTCGACGTCGACGTCGGAACACAGCGTGATCAACAGTTCGATCGTGGGTCGGATCGCCAATGCAACTGCCGCCGCGAGCTGGCGGGCGGGCGGTGAGAGAGCCTCGAATCGGTCGGTGTAGAGCGATGCGAGGCCCCTGCGATCGAACCCGCGTTGTTCGGATTCCATCGTGCCGCGATTGCGTCCGCAATTGTGCCCGCGATTGTGATGGTCCCGCGCGAGTTCGATGGCGTGCAGCGGCTGGCCTTCGCTGATCTCGAAGATGTGGGTCAGTTGGGCCGGTGACCATCGACCGCCGAACTGCGCGAACAGCACCTCGGCGATCTCGTTGCGGCGCAGCGGGCCGAGGTACACCCTGGTCAAATCTGCCACCGACGACAGTCGTTCGACCTCGGCGGCGCGCTCGCCGTGGGGTCGCGTCGCCATCACCCAGAACGCCGGGGCGGAGCGGATCGCCATGGTGATCGCCGCCGCGCTGGCAGCGTCGACCCACTGGAGATCGTCGACGACGATCAGCACCTTGCCGAGCCGAGCCCGGTCGCGGATCGATTCGGCGAAGGCGAACACCACGTCGTCGGCCGACGGCGACGTCGTCGAGACGTCGCCGAGGTTGCGGCCGGTCGCCCTCGCCAGAGCCGGTGCGAGCTGTGATTCGTTCCACCCCTGGGTGAGCATCCGCAGGGTCGACCACGACACGTCGGCTTCGACCGCCACCGGGCTCGCTCGCAACAACTGCGCCGCCGAACCCGGGTCGATGGTCTGCAGGAGTGCCTCCACGAACGCCGATTTCCCGTAGCCGGGGTCGGCGGTGACGGTGGCGACGACCGGCCGGCTGCCGGAGAACAGCTGCCATTCGGTGGCGATCAGGCGCAGTTCATCGTGTCGTCCGACGAAGCCCTGGGCTGCCACATGGAGAGACGCCACATGGAGAGACTAGGTCGCGGGCTGCTTTCGACACCCAGGCTTGCACGTCGTGCAATGTGGTTTTCTCGGATGCACGACCCCGGGTGACTCTGCGATGATCGGGCCATGACAACACGACGAAACTGGGTCATCGTCGCGACCGGATCGTTGCTGCTCGCAGCATGCGGTTCGAGCGGTGGCTCCGAACCATCAGCATCATCCGCTCCGGCCGCCACCGACGCTCCGGCGTCGACCGCGGCCACGACCGCGGCGCCTGCCGCCACCACGGCTCCACCGCCGTCGGCGGCTCCGACGACCGCACCCACCAGCGAGGCGCCGGACGGCGTGATCACCAGCTTCGATCAGGTTCAGCCGGCCGTGATCCAGATCATCGCCCAGGGCTCGCTGCGTGACCCGGAGGTCGGCCAGACCACCTACGCCGGCAGCGGCTCGGGTTTCATCATCAGCCCCGACGGGTTCGCCGTGACCAACAACCACGTCGTCACCGGGGCGGCCACGCTCGAGGTGTACATCGGTGGCGACACCACCACGAGCTACAACGCCAAGTTGATCGGCGTCTCGGAGTGCAACGACCTGGCGTTGATCAAGATCGACACCAAGGACACGTTGCCCACGCTGGCGTGGCAGGACACCGACCCGACCGTCGGCGAGGAGGTGTACGCGGCAGGCTTCCCGCTCGGGGACCCCGAGTTCACGCTCACCCGTGGCATCGTCGCCAAGGCCAAGGCCAACGGCGAGACACCCTGGGCCTCGATTGACTACACGATCGAGCAGGACGCCAACATCCAGCCCGGCAACTCCGGTGGGCCGTTGGTGTCGGCCGACGGTCACATCGTCGGCGTCAACTACGCCTCGGCGTCGGCGACCAACACCGCCCAGTTCTATGCGATCGCCAGCGCATTGGCGCAGGACGTGGTCGACGAGCTCATGAACGGCGACTTCGAGTCGCTCGGGATCAACGGCCAGGCCGTGGTCGACGAGGAGGCCGGGATCGCCGGCGTGTGGGTGTCGGGTGTCGCTCCGGGGTCACCGGTCGACAAGGCCGGCGTGCTTCCCGGCGACATCGTGACGTCGCTCAACGGGCTCCCGATCGGGACCGACGGCACGATGAAGACCTACTGCGACGTGTTGCGCACGTCGGGCGCCGACAAGCCGATCGACATCGAGGTGCTGCGCTACGACACCCAGGAGGTGCTGCGCGGCCAGGTCAACGGTGAGGCGCCGATCGAGCAGGCGTTCTCGTTCGCCGAAGAGGTCGGCGACGTGAGCAGCTCGGCGTCGAACTACTCCGCCTACGAGTCGGTCGTCGACGACACCGGCACGATCACGGTCAACGTTCCCGTCGAGTGGGCCGATCGTTACACCACACCGATCACCGGCGGCGACGGTTCGACCCTGCCGTTCATCGAGGCGTCGACCGACATCGCCTCGCTCGACTCCTCGTACAACGTGCCGGGCCTGATCTTCACGGTCGTCGAACCCGAAATGGATCTCGACGGCCTACTCGCCAGTCTGGCCCCCGCTGCGGGTGAGTGCGCCACCGACTACGGGATCAGCGACTACGACGACGGTCTCTACGGTGGCCGGTACCAGTACTGGGCCGACTGCGGCGGCGTGGGTGCCGGCGTCGTCGTGCTCGTCGCCGTGCCGAGCGAGGGCACCTTCACCGCCGTGCTGGCGGTGCAGATCCTGAGCGACGCCGACTGGGAAGCACTCGACGCCGCCTTCAACTCGTTCTTCGTCTCGATCTGACCGACCCGATCGGTCGGTCTGACCGCGACACACTCCGCCCAGCGGCGGCGTGGTGGCTCGCTCCACGCGAGAGACCCAGCTCGCTGGGGCGCCACCACGCCGAACTCTGCAATGCAAACGGCCCGGACCTGGTGGTCCGGGCCGTTCGTCGTCCTGGCGGAAGGGGTGGGATTTGAACCCACGGAGGCTTGCACCTCGCACGCTTTCGAGGCGTGTCCCTTTGGCCGCTCGGGCACCCTTCCGTCGGGAGAGGCTAGCGGCTGACACGCCTGTCGAGAACTGATCGAGACCTGATAACAATGCTCAAGCGCGTGTGAGCCGGGCCCGATAGATCTGACACGAATCTCACACGTACACCGACAGGGACCACGACAAACCGATGAGCACGTCGAAGGAGGCACCACGATGACCAGCGACATCGTCGCGCCCACCGAGCATGTGTTCAAGCTGCTCGTGACCGGTCCGTTCGCGGCCGGCAAGACATCGCTGATCCAGGCCGTGTCGCAGACTCCGGTCGTCGACACCGATGTGAGCACGAGCGGCGACGAGTCTGCGATCAAGGCTCGCACGACCGTGGCGATGGACTTCGGCACGTATCGCGTGGACAACGAGAGCGACGACGGGAGCGACGGCGATCCGGTTCGCCTGTTGTTGTTCGGTACACCGGGGCAGCGCCGCTTCTGGTTCATGACCGACATCCTCAAAGGCGATGTGGACGCCGTGATCTACGTGATCGACGCCGACGCCGAGCACACGCACCACGAAGCGGGCGAGGCGATGCGGTCACTGATCGCCGACCTGCCGCGTGCCGCTGGTGGTGGCCGTGAACCGGTGCGACGATCCCGACACGGCCGCGCTGTTGGCCCGCCAGCTCGGCGCACTCGCCAGCGAAGCCGTGGTGCCGTGCCAGTTGATCCACACCGACAGCGGGCGCCACGTGGTGATCGAAGCATTGCTGGCAGTGCTGGACCGGCTCGAGCGCGATCAGCGTCAGCCGCGGCGACTCGCCCTGGCAGGTGCGGCATGACGATCGACGTGATCGACACCAGCGAGTTGTTGGGCCTGGCCGACGCCTTCCCGCGTCCCGGCTGGATCGTGCTCGACGCGGCTCGCGACCGTCGGTTCACCGGTGAGTTGCTGTTCTCGGTGGCGGGTTCCGACACGACCGGAGCGGTGTACGCCGACCGCGGCGTGTTGTACTCGGCCGAACGCGACGACGAGCCCTCGCTCGGCACCCGGCTCGTCGAGGCCGGTGCGCTGACCGCCACGCAACGCGAGCGCGGAGCGCTTCGGATCGGCCCCGACGAGCACCTCGGGCGCCTGTTCGAACGGGTGCCGTCCGTCGACCGTCATCTGGTGATCGTCACCGCCGAGTCGATGACCGAGGCCGTCCTCGGCTGGTTGGCGGCGCGCCGGATCGCGTCGCTCCGTGTGATCCCCTACCGTCACCATCCGGCGGGTGTGCTGCGCTGGTTGCAGCCGCCCGCCACGCAGGCCGGCGATCCACTTCCCGCTCCCCCGGCCGACGCTGCGCCGATCCAGGATCGCGCCGCCAGAGTCGATGTTCACGCCGATCTCGGCCGCCGAGGCAGCGGACCTCGACGACATGATCCACTGGAACGAGCCGTCGTTCCTGGACGAGCAGGGCGATGACCGCGGCGAACGGGCGGCCTCGATCGCCGCCGCCGCACACGCCACTCCCGCCGAGTCGCCCGCCCAGCAACCCGCAGCACCGGTCCACGCCCTCGACGATGCCGACGACGACTGGATCGACCGGCTCGACTCGATCGGTCTGCCCGAGCTCGGCTCGGACCCACTCAGCAGCCCCCGCCGTCTCCCGCACGTGCCCGCCGAACCGCTCGACCGGTTCGAGGTGATCTGGCCGAGCGGCGAGATCGACGAACAGTTCGACTCCACGTCGGCGGCCACCGCTGTCGACTTCGACCCCGACTTCGACCGGGTCGGGCGCACGGTCCGGATCGGTTCCGAGCCCGCCGCCCCCCAGCCGACGCTTCCGGCACCGTCGATCGAGTCGACCGACTCGGGCCAGGCCGATGAGCAGGCCGATGCGACCGATGCGATCGTGCTGGCGGTGCGCCGCGCAGTGGCGTCGATCGAGCCCGGCACGCTGGACGCCCGTCGACGGTTGGCGAACGACTGGCAGCCGGCCCCGCATGCCCCCGATGCTCCGGTCGGATTGCCCGACCCATTCACGCCGACGACCGCCACATCGGCGCTGCCGGTCCGCGTGGTCGGGCAGGCCACCGCCACGGTCGTCGCAACCGCCCCCGAGTCGCAGGTCCGGGTCACCCGGACCACCTCCCGGTCGGTGTTCGACGACGACGTGGTCATTCCGCACCAGGTCGAGATCGAGACGCCGACCGAGCCCGTGGCACCCCCGGTCCCCGAGCGCGTCTCGGCGCTGCGCCGATTGATCGGGTCGCTGCGGCGCCACTGAGCCGGCGCCGCCTCACTCGGTGGGGCGGGCGCGCCGACGGGCGGCGAAGAAGTCGACCAGCAGCCGGCTGCTCGGTTCGGCCGCCACGCCGGCGATCGACGGGATCCGGTGGTTGAGCAGCGGGCTGTCGACCACGTCGAAGCGGCTGCCGGCCGCCCCCGCCTTGGGATCGGGCGCGCCGTACACGAGCCGCCCCAGCCGGGCGTTGACCATCGCCCCGGCGCACATCACGCAGGGTTCGAGCGTGACCACCAGCGTGCAGTCGTCGAGCCGCCAGTGCCCGATCACGGCGGCCGCGTCGCGCAGCGCCAGCACCTCGGCGTGGGCGGTCGGGTCGCCGGTCAGCTCGCGTTCGTTGTGGCGCGAGGCGATCACCACCCCGTCGCGCACCACCACCGCCCCAACCGGCACGTCGTCGTGCACCAGCGCCGCCTCGGCCTCGCCCAGCGCCAACGCCATCACCGCCTGCCATGCGTCGGCATCGACCGACGCCCGCGGATCGCTGCTCGGCACCGGTTCCATGAATCGAGTCTGGCAGACCCCGTTTCCAACCGGTTCGCTTACGATCACGTACGAGCCCGATGGTGACCTTCCACACGACCGACCCGACAGCAGAGTCGGCGCTCGCTCCGTAGGCCCGGTCGAGTTCGGCGTTCGATCGAGCCGCGTCTCGGCTGTGACCGCGAGCGTTCGCCGGGTCGTGTCCGCTACGACGCCGTGTTGAGCCAGTCCCCTACGACGGCCAGGATTGTGGCCGCAGTCGTGACGACTTCCGCTGCTTCGGTTGGGGTGGCGTCAGGGAGATCCCCTGGGTAGCGGCCCTCGACCGCCCAGGGTTGAACGACGAGGATGTCGACAGCGGCGAGGTTGGTCGCCAGTTGAGCGGGCGCGAGCCCGACAAGGATGACGATGTCGTGCGTCTTTCGAAACGGCGTCGACTCAGCGATCAGCACCGCCTTGATCGCCTTCTCGGCCGCCTGGTGGGCATGGAAGCACGCGATGCGGCTTGGCACGGCTGCGTCGGTGAGCAGCAGCTGCGCGGCTCGGAGGTCGGCTGAGGCGAAGCTCAGCCATTCGCGAGCGTCAGCCGACACGCTCGACCGAACGGCGGTAGACGGTCTGGCCTTCGCGTAGCGCCCAGTACACCACGGACCCCACGGCGTCTCGGTCGGCGGCAAGTTCGGCAGAATCGGCGATCATCACGTCTACCGGCACGAAGGTACGGATCGCGCCGCGCACCTCCCGCATCAGCCGCCGCCGCATCATGCGATCGGCGTGATCCAGCACGACGAGCAGGTCGAGGTCCGAGTCCGGACCCTCGTCACCACGTGCGACCGACCCGAACACGATGATCTCGAACGGGTCGATCGCTGCAACGATTTCTCCGACGACGAGCGGGAGAGCGTCACGCAGCGACCGACCGTCATATCGCCCCTCGACGTCGACTGTGTGCAGAGCGGTCACGCTGCTCAGTCTAGTTCTTGAGACTCGAGGAGACCGACGGAGGCAGGGTCGTCCCAAGAGGTCGCAAACGCGAGCGCGCGGACGCCGACGTCAGGCGTTGGTTCGGGAGGCATGCCGACGACGAGTTCTGGCTGTCCGTCCTCGTCGTCGGTGAGCTGCGACGAGGAGTCGAGCTGACCCTGCGGCGCGACCCGGACGCGGCACGAGCCCTGCGCACGTGGCTCGACTCGACCATCAGCGACTTCGCCGACCGTGTGCTGCCGATCACGATCGAAATCAGCGAGCGGTGGGCGCAGCTGTCGGTACCAAACCCCGTACCCGTCATCGACGGTCTCTTGGCGGCGACAGCGATAGAACACGACCTCACACTGGTGACGCGGAACACGGCCGACATCGATCGGACCGGCGCCCCACACATCAACCCGTTCGTAGCGGGTTGACCAACCGAGTTCGAACGAGCAACATCGCGTCGTGGCGGAGCGGAAGTCGTACAGACGCTTTCGAACCCTGGTGACCGGTTCGATGACAGACTCCCCCCGTGAACGCGGCTGGCGAGGTGAACATCCGATACAACGGGTCAGGCACCGCCACCGTCCAAGTCACCACCCAAGGCTGGGTGCTCTCGTGACCCCCCGCCGCGTCGCCGCGACGTGTGCTGTAGTGGGCCTTCTCACGGCCTGCGGCGCCCCGTCGGCAACATCGGGGTCGACGTCCCCTCGAGGCAGTCAGCCCACGACGGCGAGCGAAGTCGCCGGACCCTCGGAGTTCTTCTTCATCGTCGACGGTCCGCTCGTCACGAACGGCTCACCATGGAAGTGTGCGACCTCCGAAACTGAGTGCGCGGCGCCCGCGGCGTCATTCTCCGGCACCATCGAGTTGCTCGATGACTGCATCGTCGTACAGGGCTGGGACAGTCCCCCCGGACTCAAGCAGGTGGTCATCTTCGAATATGGAGTGACGTGGGACGAGTCGACCTCCACGATCCTCGGCTTGGGCCCGAACCCTGTCGCCGTCGGCGATGCAACCCAAGCCACCCTCGCCAACTTTTCTGCCGCCCCGGATGAGTGGACCCACGAGTTCGGGCTGCCCAGTGTTCCCGACAAGGTGCGCGATTGCATGCAGAAAGTCGGCACCGACATGGTCTACCTCAACACGCCATGGTACGGCGTCGGTCCTGCCCGATCGACGCTTCCGGACCCCACGGCCGCAACCACGTAGGCCGACCAAACTGAAGGCTGCCGCTCCCGCTCAACAGTACAAACGCGAACAAGCCGCCGAAGCCGGGTAGGAGCGGAAGTCTTGCAGGTGCTTTCGAACCCGCCCGCCTTCTTGGTGCTCCCGTCGGCGCCGGGGCTGCCCGATTGTATGGAGCCAGTCGGTGACAGCGACGAAGATCGCCTCTGCGGTGCTCAGCACTTCGGTTGATTCGGCGGGCGAGCCAAAGATTTGACGACGACGGAAGTGAGGCGCATAGTGCTTGTCACAGCCACCGCTGCTGGGGCGGTGGCAGCGGGGAGCTTCGACATGGGCGCACGTTTTGGTTTTGCCGTACGGATTCGGACTGTGTTGCTCGTTGGGGGGGGTCTGTCGTTCCCGTTTCTGGTCGGCGCTGGTGCCGACGCGCTTCCTGCGGCTGAGCCGGTGGTCGATGCGTCGATTCTGCGTGAGCGTGCTGTTGCTGACTTGTCGGTCGATGAGGTGGTCAAGGCGTACCCGAATCAGGTGGCTGCGATTGTCGAGTCCCTGGGGTTGGGTGAGTTGGCTGCTGCGGAGCTGATCCGGATGGCTGAGCCTGCGGGGCAGGCGTGGATGTATCTGTACGGCACGGTCGGTGAGAGGTTTGGTGGGGCGTGGCTGGATTGGAGTGACGGCAAGCCAAAGCTGATGGTCGGTGTTGTCGGTGGTGACAAGTCGGGTAGTGAGCGGGTGTCGGCTGCGATGGATGCGTCGGCTGTGCCGTATGCAACAGTGGCGACCAGGTATTCGTACGACGAGTTGATGGCGGTGCGCGACACGTTCGATGCCCAAGCACGGGCAGCCGACGAAGCCGCCGGTCGGCTCGCCGACGGAGTTGAGCCATCCTCGGCGGTGGTCAACGAGGAGTTCAACCGTGTTGATGTCGTCGTTCCGGAGGAGCTTCTCTCTGATCTGAACCCCACGGCACGGCACCCTGCTGTTCACGTCACCGCGGGTCCTCGGCCGGCGCCGGAGACCGCAATCGGAGGAGGCTGGGGAACGGCCGCCGGATGCGGGCTGGCCTTCCCGGTCGTCAATGTGTCGGACTCGTCTCGCGCGTTGCTCGGGGCGGGTCACTGCTGGGATGCGACGGACCAACCGGTGTTCCAGGGGCCCGGGGGGCCGGTGACGCTTGGTGCTCAGCAGTTCGAGTTCGTCAACTCCGCTGCTGGGCTTGATCGTCAGTTTCATTCGGTCCCGGCGGCGCATTCGACGACGACTCAGCTGGCGCTGATCGATCACAACGGAAACGCAGTGTGTTGTGAGTTGGTGAACCGAGGGTTTGGCGGTCGTGTTGTTGCGAATACTCCGGTCATGTTCTATGGGAACAACGGGATTCGACTCTGCAACACCGCCGGTGATTTCCGCGACCCGATCGAGGTGTTCAGGTTCACTGGATTGGATGCTGTCGGGCGGATGGTGGCGACCGCAGCGGCACCCATGGAGGGTGGTGGGATCGACTCGATCGGGGGTGATAGTGGCGGGCCTCTGTGGTTGGGAAACATGGCGCTTGGCTCTTTGATCGGCGGGTTCGACCCTCCGGCCGGCAGCGACCCCTGTGCCTTCTACAGCGGCGCCTACTCGCATTTTGGGCGGCTGGACGCTCAGTTGACTGACATCGGTAGCCAGACGATCAGCTATATGTTGCAGGAGGGTACGGCTGGCTCCGATTTCCGGAGTGCTGGCACGTTTGTCCCGGTGACACCGTTCCGAATTCTCGATACACGCAACGGTGGTGGGGCGATCTCGGCGACCGTCTCGCGCGATGTCGACTTCACGCCGTCGGTTTCGACGACAGCGGGAGCGGTCGTACTGAGCGTGACCGCCGTCCCGGTGGCAGGTGCTGGGGCGATCTCGGCCTACCCGCCGTTGGGGTCCGGCTTCTACATCGGTTCGAACGCGTGGGCTGTGGAGTTCAACGGTGCCGACGCCGCAACTTCGTCTACGGTCGTCGTCCGGATCAACACCGATGGCGTCGCACGCTTCAAAGTCGATGGTGGAACCGGAACCAGTCATCTTCTCATCGACGTCATGGGTTACATGCAGCGAAACGTCGGGACGTTCATCAGTGGGTTACGGTACGACTCGATTCCAGCCCCGGTCCGTGTGTACGACAGCCGCAACGATACGGCGCTCGGAAAGCTCGGCCCTGGGATCACCCGCTCGATCGGCATGCCATCGACGTGCACCGCGACTCCAGCGGTGAACATCAGCGTGCTCAACCCCACCGACGCGACCTTCCTGTCGGTGTTCACCGCCGGAACTGCACGACCCGACCCTTACTCCAACGTCAACATCCTGCCCGGCAACAACGTCACAGCGCGCCTCGTGGCGGTACCGACCGGAGTGGCGGGGACAGTGACGAATGCGATCAGCGTCTACAACGCCTTCGGGAGCGTGGACTTCATCCTCGACCTGGTCGGGTGCTACTCAAGTACCTACCCTGGTGCAGACTCCCACAACGACGGCCGAAGCGTGTTCGGTGGTCAACACCCACGGCCGTCCGTGAACATCTCAGCAGGAACCACCAACCTCCGTGACCTGCTCGGCAGCGACTTCCCGTTCGGACCCTACGAGGGGATCGAGGCCGTCTATCTTTCTGTCGACGCCACCACCAACGGCGCCGGTTTCCTCCAGTTCTGGAGACCCGGCACAACAACACCGGCGACGTCGTCGATGAACCTCGAGACCGGACGTTGGGAAACCAACGCCGTCATCGCCCCCGTGAACGCGGCTGGCGAGGTGAACATCCGATACAACGGGTCAGGCACCGCCACCGTCCAAGTCACGATCCAAGGCTGGGTGCTCTCGTGACCCCCCGCCGCGTCGCCGCGGCATGGGCGATGGCGTGTCTCCTCACGGCCTGCGGAACACCGACGACGAGTTCTCCGGTACCCAGTGCGCCCACGCCGACCCCGAACATCGGATCGGCCGAGACGACAGCACCGACGCTGAGTTCTGCGACCAGCATCGAGCCGTATCCGGTGACCGAGGTGGCCGGGCCGAGCGAGTTCTACTTCATCGTCGACGGCCCCCTCGTCACGAACGGCCCACCGTGGAACTGCGTCACCGCTGACACGAGTTGTGCTGCACTTGAGGGCAACTTTGGAGGCACGATCGAACTGGTAGACGATTGCATCGTCGTGCAGGGTGCTGACAGTCCGCCTGGAAGCAAGGCCGTGGTCATCTTCAGGTTCGGGGTGATTTGGGACGACTCGACCTCGACCATTGTCGGGCTGGGCCCCGAACCCGTCGCACTCGGCGAGTTCGTTAACCGGCTGGCTATCGCCAGCGGCCCACCTGAGGCGTGGACTCAGCAGTCCGAGCTGCCCGATGTCCCCGAGAAGACCCTCGAATGCATGAGCAAGGTGGGCACAGACCGGGTGAGTTACAACACACCGTGGATCCAGATCGGCGATGTCCCGATCGCGAACGTTCCCGACTCCATGAGCGCGCCCCCACCCAGCCTGCCGTGAATCGAGTAACCGGAGGGCGTCGCCCGCAGGCGGAGCGGAGGGGGTGGGATTCGAACCCACGGAAGGTTGCCCTTCACACGCTTTCCAAGCGTGCCGATTCGGCCGCTCTCGCACCCCTCCCAGGGTGTGTTCCCGGCGGTCTCGCCGTCGGTGCCGCCACCCGAGGGTGGTGGGTGCCGCAAGGGTAGCTGGCGGGTAGCGTGGTGCCACCGCTCAGGAGCCGGCTCGCCGGTTCCTGGGGGGTGAGGTGGCGGTCGGGTCCTGTGCAATGGACGCCCGTGAACCAGGTCAGGCCAGGAATGGAGCAGCCTTCATCGGCATCGTCTGTGTGCCGCAGGTCGCCTGGCCGCCACCTCACTCCCGCGGTTCGCCTCAGGCGGGTGCTGCTCCGGCGAGCGACCAGGGCTGGCGACGTAGCGGCCGCCGGGAGCCACCCGCGCCATCACACCCGATTCTCGGCACCCTGCCAGTGGCGAGCGGCCATTCCCAGAACCCGCACCCTCTACCGTATGGATATGACGCAGGCATCCGACGGTAGCGAAATCGATGGTGCAGTTGCAGCGCAACCCCACATGAGAGCGCACACCACGATCGGCCTTTCCGAGGATGCGGACGGCAAATGGCTTGACCACCTCGCAGCGGTGTACAGCCAGGAGCATTCGCTGCTGTCTCAGGCGCTCGGCGTTGGTGCACTCGCCGGCCCGGTCATTCTTGCCGTGCTGGTCAACCTGCCGGGGCATTGCCCGAGTGCGACCGGCGATACCTGTCTCTCAGACCGACAATTCATGATTCTTCCGCTCGGCCCTGTGATGTTCGTCATGCTCTGCACGTACCTCTACTTCAACTCGCGCGTCGTCGGGAAGTACGCGCGACGCCTCGAGCGCACACTCGCGCCCTCGACCGAGCCACTCGCAGCGCCGGCACTCTCGAGACTCAGCAGCGCCTTGTACGCAGGCCGCCACCGGCGCCTCGTGCCGCTTCGGCGCTTCTTCCAAGCGCTCGCCTACCTCGTGATTGCCGCATCCGTCTACTCGGTGATCGAACTGCTTTCACGCGTCGAGAGCGAGGGCCTCCGTCTCACCGGCTACATCGTCTACGTGCTCATCGGCTTGCTGTACATCGGCGCCTTCGCCCGCGGGTCGTCCAATCGAACGTTCGACGACATCTGCCTGGCCGCCGCCGCCGACGATGTTCCGGCTCTCCAGACTGCTGGACAACGCGAGTTCGTCGCGTTCTTGCTGTTCCCCCGCCTGTTGTCCGTGCTCAAGTTCGTCGATGTGCTCCCGGTGATTGCCCTCACGCTCTGGGGTGACCTCAATCGCGACACCGCGCGCCCGTGGGTCGACGCCGTGTTGGTGCTCTCGCTGTACGAACTCCTGCTGTACCAGACGCGTTACCTTCTGAATCTGCTCCGGGAGGACCAGAACAATGCCTCTGCGATTGACGATCCCAGAAGTGGGGTCTCGCTCCCCCTGTCGAGCCGGCAGCAAGTCGTCGGCGCGTTGATCGCGGTCACGCGAGTCGCTGCGTTCGTGTTCTTCGTCGTCGAATTCGGAGGGTTGTCGTTCCGAGCTGCGGGCCTGATCGTGCTGGCCTTCCTCGTCGCGCTCTTGTCGTACGAGATCCCTCGGGACGTGTCGCGCGGCCAGTCGATGCAAGCGGGAGTCTTCACAGAGGCGAGGCCGATCGCCTGGACGTTGTTCGTCGCCGTCGGAATGGGATACGCGCTCCGGGCGGCCGTCGTGATGTACGTGCTCGCTCCGAAGGAGACCTTCACACAAGTTGGGATCGGCGTTGTTGTGTCGTACTGGCTGGCCGGCAGCGCGGTCGTCGCCGCAGGCTGGGCGGTCGAGTTGACCGGCTCGATGCGTGCTCGCTTGTCTCCCGTGCACGAGGAGCACGCAAGTCCCACGTCCACGCTCCATCCCCGGGTCCGCGAGAAGCCACACCTGCTCTGGGCAGGCCGCCGCGTCGGCCTCGTCGAGCCGGGTGAAGTGCAGTGGAGCCAGTTCACCCGGGCTGAATCACAAGCCGATGCGAAACCGGACCTCGCTCGAGCGCCAGCGGTGCTGCCATGGCATGTCGCGATCGCGTTGGCGTCAGCCGTCGCCGTGACTCTGATTGGAGGGCCACTCTCGAGTTCGTCGGTGCCGTGGTCGCTGGGAAGCGGCGCTGCGGTCGGCATGCTCGTGGCTCTGTTCCTCGACCGTCACCGCTCCGATCCCTCGCCGCTCAGGGTCGCGAGCCGATGGCTGTGCATTGTGGCCGCAGTCGCTGCAACCGTCTCCATCATGCGCTCGGCCGGCGCTCCGCGATTGCTGATCGCAGTTGCGCTCGTCGCCGCTCCGGTTCTGCGAATGCACGGCGCCGAGGCGAGCACCTTCTCACCGCTGATGCAACGCGCTGAATGGCTCCGGCAGAAACTTGCCAAGGCGCCAGTCGCGGTTGCTCATCTCGTGAGGCGAGTCATCGAGCTGCTCATCGGAAAGCCCGTCGTGCGAGCGTTCTACGGCGACGACACCCACAACGTTCAGCCAGCAAACGACCCTCAGGTTGGCTGAACGGCGAACGACCGCGACGACCGTTCCCGGCGCTGTCGTAGAAACCTCAGCCTCGAGCCGAGCGCGGTCGGATCAGGCGGGGCGCTTCTCCAGGTTGAGGCTGGCGCTGTTGATGCAGTAGCGACTGCCGGTCGGGGGCGGGCCGTCGGGGAACACGTGGCCGAGGTGGGCGTCGCAGTTGGCGCAGCGCACCTCGGTGCGGCGCATCCCGAGCGTGCTGTCCTCGATGTACTTGATCCGGTTGTCGCCGACCGACTGGCAGAAGCTGGGCCAGCCGCAGTGGGCGTCGAACTTGGTCTCGGAGTCGAACAGCTCGACCCCGCACACGATGCAGTGGTACGTGCCCGGCTCCTTGGTGTCCCAGTACTTGCCGGTGAACGGACGCTCGGTGCCGGCCTCCTGGGTGATGTGGAACTCGATCGGCGTCAGCCGCAGCTTGAGTTCTTCGGTGGTGGGGACCGGGTGCCCGGTCGTGTCACCGGTCGTGTCGTCGGTCGTGTCATCGATGTCGGTGGTCGTGTCGTCGGCCATGGTGCAGCCATCCCTTCGTCCAAGGCGTGAAATCTCGGTTGCCAGCCTGCCGCATCGGCGAGGCGAACGCACACCGACCCGGCAACGTTCGCGGACTGTTCAGCGTCGCGGGGAGTGGTCCCCATGAGTCGCCTGCCGCCCACCGTCTACATTGAGGCCCGCATGAATGCCACGTTCCTCCGCAGCGGCTCGCGGCTTGGAGATGGTGAGGCGCGGCCCGTCGACATCGCCTCCGCCACGGTTGCTGCGATGGCGGTCGCGTCGCTCGTGCCATCGCCCAGCCGGTGGTGGTCGGTGTTGATCGCGGTCGTCGGCCCGTGGCTGCACACGGCCGTCCAGGACTCGCGGACCGGACGCATCCCGAACGCATCGGTACTCGCCTGCGCTGCGCCGGCGATCGTGTTGTGGGTCCGGCTGGTCGCCGGTCCCGGCCCGTTCCAGAGCGGGTTCGAGGGGTCGGTGGCGGCAAGTCGTTTGGCGACCGGTGTGGTGTGCTTGGCCGCACCGTTGTTGATCCTCCACCTGACCAGCCCGGCTGCACTCGGTTTCGGCGACGTCAAACTGGCGATCGCGCTCTCGCCGGCGATCGCAATCGTGGCCCCCGCGTTCGGCCTGCTGGCGCTGTGGCTGGCCTCGGCCGCAGCGCTCTGGTGCGCCGTGCGAGCTGAGCGTTCTGCCGTGCCGTTCGGCCCATCGCTGATCGCCGGGTCAATCGCAGCACTGCTCGTCGGCGGGCTGCTGAGCAAAGGGGTGACGGTATGAGTCGCAACGAACCCAGCGTCGAGCGAGGCAACCCGTCCGGCGCCGCCGCGCGTGGCTTCCGGCCTCCATCTCGGCGGCGGGCACGGATGGCGGCAGGGGCGGCGATCGCTGCCGTCGCGGTCGGCGGCAACGTGCTCGTGTACACCTCGCTCGACGACACGACCGAGGTTCTGCAAGTCACGCGCGACGTGCGCGCCGGGGAAGTGGTCACCGCCGACGCGCTCCGCCCGGTCGCCGTCGATCTCGACCCGACCGTGCCGACGGTGCTGGCCGACCAGATCGGACTGGTCGTGAACCACTACGCCAGCGTCTACCTCCCGTCCGGGTCGCTGATCGTCGACACGTACGTGCAGGAGGCGCCGTTGGTGTCGCCGGGCACGAGTGTGGTGGCACTCCAGCTGCGCGGCGGCGCCGTGCCGTTCGGGTTGCGTTCACGCTCGCGCGTCCAGGTGGTCGTGCCGCAGGGCAACCAGGCGCCACCGTTCGTCGCCGAGGGCCGGATCGTCAACGCCGGAACCCGGGCCACCGACCCCGACGACGTCGTGGCGATGTCGGTCGAGTTGGCACCCGATGCAGCGATCGTCGTGGCGGCTGCCGACGACGTGAACGTCGTGCTCGTAGACCCGGGGACCGATCCGGCGCTCGAGGCCGGTACCTGATGCCGATCGTCGCCGTCACCGGCGATTCCTGCACCACCACCTCGGTGGCACTGGCGGCAGGGTGGCCCGTCGGCTCCGACGCACTGCTCGTCGAGGCCGACCCGACCGGCGGTGATCTGGCCGCCTGGTTCGACCTGCCGTCGACGCCGTCGTTGTCGACGGTCGTCACCCGTGTCATCGACGGGTCGTGGACCGAGATCGAGCAACACACGCGGCTGGCGTCCTCCGGCTTGCGCGTCCTCACCACCCCGGCTCGCGCCGCCGAGGCGCAGCAGGCGGTCACCGAATCGGCACGATCGCTGACGATGACGTTGGCGAGCCTGCGCACGCCCGTCACGATCGTCGATGTCGGCGCCCCACCCGCACAGCCGGCTTTGCACGCATTCCTGGGGGCGGCGGCGGTCACCGTGATCGTCCATCGTCAGGCCACCCAGTCCGCTCCGGCCGCGGCCGTCCGGTTGCAGCGCCTCGCCGAACAGTTGGAGGGGTTCGCCGGGTCGCCCACCCAGCTGGTGGTCGCCGTGATCGGCGGAACGCCGTTCGCGCTCGACGAGATCGAACGCTTCGTCGTCGAGACCGCCGGGCCCACCCCAGTGGTCGGGTTGCCGGTGGACGAGTTGGCGGCCGCCACATTCGCCGGGCGCGCCGGCGTCTCGAATCGGCGGTTGGCGCGGCTGCCCCTGTCGCGAGCTGCGACGCATCTGGCCGCGGTGGTCGAGCGTTCGCTCGAACCGAGCGTCGAGTCGCTCTGGCGGTCCGCCCGGTGAACGCCTTCCCCATCCGCGACGACCGATCCTCGCTGGTGCGATTCGTCACCGATCGCGTCGCCACCCGATTGGTGGAGGCGATTGAGCTCGACGAGACGGACCACGCCGATGGCACCGCCGTCGGTACACGCCCTCCGTTGTCGGCCGACGCCCGCCGTCAGCAACTGTTGGTGGGCGCTTGGCTGAGCGAGGAGATCGCCTACGTCAACCAGGACCGGATGCAGCGTGGGGAGTCGCCGCTGCCCGAGTTGGCCGACCGCGAGATCCGGGCACGGGTCGTCGCCGAGCTGACCGGGACCGGACCGCTCGAGGCATATATGAGCGACCAGACCGTCGAGGAGATCGACGTCAACTCGCACCTGTCGACCTGGGTCACCTACAGCGACGGCCGCAAGGTCGACGTGGGGTCGCTCTGGGAATCGTCGGCCGATCTGACCGCCTACCAGAAGCGATTGGCGCGCCGGATGACCGGGACCGGCGAAGGCCGGCTCGACACGCAATCGCCGATGCTCACGTTTCAGAGCGACGACGGTTCACGCGTCGTGATGGTGCTCGGCGGGCGCGGCGAACACGGCATCTCGACCCACCCACGGATCGCGATCCGTCGCTTCGTGTTGCGGCAGGAGGGCCTCACCGGTCTCTCGCGGCGGGGGTTGTTCCCGCCTGAACTGGTCCCGCGCCTGCAGGCCATGATCCGGTGTGGCTTCACCGTGCTCGTGAGCGGCCCACCCGGCGCCGGTAAGACCACGCTGTTGACCGAGCTGCTCGGCGAGGTGTCGCCACGCGAGCGAATCATCACCGTCGAGAAGAACCTGCTCGAACTGCGGTTGGAGGACGACCCGCGCCATCCCGACGCGCCGGCCCTGTTCACGCGTCACTCCAACGCCGAGGGCGAGGGCGAGATCACCACCCGCCAGCTGGTCGAACTCACCCGCCGCCTCAACCCCGACCGCGTGGTGGTCGGCGAGCTGGTCGAGGACGAGGCGCTCGACATGCTCGACGTGGCCTCGATGTGCAAGCGCGGCTCATTGGCCACGATCCACGCCCACACGTCCGACGTCGTGCTGCAACGGCTCGCCTATTACGTGTCGAAGTCGAACACCAGCCTGCCCGAGTTCGCCGTGTGGAGCCTGATTGCACAGACCGTCGACTTCGTGATCCACATCGATCTCGTGCGCAACGAGTTCGCCGATGGGGCCCCCTCGCGACGCGTCACGTCGATCATCGAGGTCGGCGGCCTGGGCGAGAACGGCGGGCTGGCCACCACCGAGGTCTGGGGGGTCGGCGACGACGGTCAACTCGTCCAGACCGCTCCGCTCTCGACCCGCCATCTGCAGCGATTGCGGATCTCCGGGTACGACCCGCGTCTGTTCGCCCCCGCAGGGGTGTGGTGATGGTCGTCCTCCTGATTGCACTCAGCCTGCTCGCCGTGTTGGGGGTGACGATCGCCGTCGTCCCGTCCACGTCGGCACCGGCGGTGGCGATCGATCGTGACCGCCGCAGACGCGCCTCGATCCGCCTCGCTGTCGGGGTCGCCGTCGGGCTCTTGGTGCTCGTGGTCTCCGGTTGGCCGGCGCCGTCGATCGTCGCCGGGATCGGCGCCGCCTGGGTGGTGGCCGAGTGGCAGCGCCGCCAACGCGAAGGCAGCGGGGAGATCGTGCGTCTCGACGCGCTCGCCTCGTGGATCGAGAACGTTCGCGATGTGCTGATGGCCGGCGAGCAACCGATCGGCGCCATCACCTCGACCGTGTCGGCTTGCGGACCGTCGCTGCGTCCGGCCGTTCGGCGCCTGGCGGTGGGCCTCGGTCGTCAGGACCCCGATACGGTCTTCCGGCGTTTTGCCGATGACCTGGACGACCCGCTCGGCGATCTCGTGGCGGCAGGCCTGTCGATCGCGATTCGGCGCGGCGCGCGCACGGTGCCGGTGCTCACCGCACTCGCCGAACAAACCCGCCAACAGGTGGATCGACGCAGGCTGATCGAGGCGGAGCGGGCGCCCACCCGACGCGAGGTGCAGGCCCTCACCCTGATCATGGCCGCCCTCGTGTTGATGCTGCTGGTCTTCGGTCGCAGCGATTATCTCGCGGCGTACGACTCGACCGGTGGGCAGGTCTTCCTCGCCGCCGCGCTCACCGGCTACGCGGCACTGATCGTGCGGGTCCAGCGATTGGCTGCGTTCCCGCGTCCCAGCCGGTTCCTCACGAGTACGGCGTTGCTCTCGGCCGGGACGCGGCGATGAGCACGATCGGGGTGATCGTGCTGCTCACGCTGCTCGGCGCGTTCGGTCTGCTGGTGTTCGTCGGGGCATGGATGCAGCCGGCGCCCACATTGCAGCGCACGCTCGATCACCTCCGGCGCTCAGGCTCGGTGACCCCGAGCGCCGGCGGCGCCCGGCGCGCACGGCTGGTGGGCGGGCTCGTCGACGTCGCTCGCAGCAACCCACGGCTGCTGCCCTCGGACGCACAGTTGCACGTGGTCGGCCGAACCGTCGACCAACACGTCAGCTATCTCGGTCTGGCCGCCCTGGGTGGGCTGATCGCGCCTGGGCTGCTCGGCGCACTGATGCAACGCGCCGGGTTGATCGGCCTTGGTTGGTTCGCCCCGGTCGGGCCGGCCGTCGCCGGAGCGATCCTCGGCCCCCTGGTCGTCCACTCGACCACCGTCGAGCGAGCTGCAGCGATCCGCACCGACCTGCGCTACCAGGTCTCGGCATATCTCGACGTGGTCACGATGCTGCTGGCCGGCAACACCGGCTATGAGGGCGCCCTCGAGCAGGCGTCGCGCGCCGGCGATGGCCGTCTGTTCGCCGAGTTGCGGCGCCGCATGCGCGAGTCCGGAGCCCGAGGTGCCAGCCTTACCGACGCCCTGGACAGGACTGGCCGCGAGCTCGGGTTGGTGGAACTCGAACAGATCGCCGCCACCGCAGCGTTGAGCGCTGCCGAGGGTGCGCCCGTGGCGCGTACGCTGGCAGCCAAGTGCGCCACCTTGCGGGCGGCGCTGGCCACCGAGCAGGAGTCGGAAGCGCGATTGCGCACCAGCCGGCTCACGTCACCAATCGTCGGGATGGCGCTGATCTTCATGGCGCTCGTGATCTACCCGGCGCTCACGTTCTCCTAATCCAATACCTGATCCCATACCTGAAGTTCCCGGCTCGAAAGGCACCGCATGGACTCGATCCTCACACTCTCCACCGCCGCCACCCACCAGCTGTACGCGATGCTGCTCATGATCGTGCCCGACCACGTCGACGATGGTGAGCAGCGCGATCGCGGCGCCGTCTCGCTCGAACAGGTGTTGTGGTTCGTCGCCGCCGGCGTCGCCGTCGCCGTGATCGCCAACGTGCTGTGGGGCAAGATCAAGACCGAGGCCGACAAGGACATCACCGTCCCGACCACGCCCTGACGGGCGTGGTCGACGGCGTGTGCAGGTAGCCATGACGAACCGCTCCACAGCCGGCGACGATCGGCGGATGGCTGACCGCGGGACGTCGTCGCTGACCACGGTGCTGCTCACGCCCGTGTTCGTCGTGATCGCATTGATGGCGTTCCAGGCCGCGATGTGGAGCCATGCCCGCACCCAGGCGCGGGCGATTGCACGCGACAGCGCTGCACTCGTGGCACGCAGCCACGCCGATCCGGATGACACCGAGCAAGCGGCGACCCAGATGTTGGAGGGCGCCACGCACATTCGGCGCAATCACGATCTGACGCTGGTCGAAATCGACGTCACCGCCGATCTGGTGACCGCCACCATCACCGGCCGGGCACCCGGCCTGCTGCGAGGCACATCGGTGGCGATCAAGATCGTGGAAGTCGTCCCGGTCGAACGGTTCCGACCATGACCTGTCGTCAGACCCGCGACCGCGGCGCCGCCGACGCCCTGGGGCTGGTCTTGATCGCCCCGATCGTGGTCGGACTGGCGCTCCTGGTCGTGGCCCTCGGCCGTCGCGTCGACGGCCGCGCCGAGGCCCAATCGGCGGCCGAATCAGCGGCGCAAGCGGCGGCACTGCAGCGCTCGCCGTCGGCGGCCCGACGCGCCGGCACCGAGACGGCGATGGCGATGCTGGGAGATCATGGCAGTTGCGATCAGCCCGATGTTCGAGTCGACACGACCGACTTCCGACCCGGTGGCGTGATCCGCGTCACCGTCCGGTGCGATTCGGCTCGGGTCATCGACGCCGTCCCCGCCGCACGCCAGCACCACGACTACACCGCTGTCGCCCACATCGACCTGTTCCGATCAACGGAGTTGCCGTGACGACCGGACCCATGCGCCCGAAGAACGCTGTGGAGCGCCGCCTCCGCGGCGACCGTGGGATGGCGATGGTGACCGGTCTCGTGCTGATGTTCGCATTCACCGCCGGCGGTGTGATCTGGCTCGCCCGCGATGTGGGTCGATCGGTGTCGAATCGTTCGTCGGCGCAATCGATCGCCTTCCAAGCGGCGCGCTCAGGGGCACAACAGATCGCCGGCGGCTCGCTCCGCGGGACAGGCGAGATCTCGATCGACCGAGCTGCGGCGGAGCGCGAGGCGCGCTCGACCGCCGACGAGTTGTTCGCCGGCTATGACGTGGTCGGCAGCGTCGACACCGTCGTCGTCGAGGGCGACACGGTGCGCGTCACCGTCACGATCTACGACACCGCCGGCGACGTGACCGGGATCGCCGCAGCACATGCCGAGGTGGGTCCGTGAACGCCGCCGCGTGCCACCCAATCCGCGCCACGGTTTCCCCTTCGACCGAATTCGTGTCTTCATCGGTGTGGGCAGGCTCGGATCGGTCGAGCAGCCCGGAGGTTCGTCGATGACGTCACGGTCGGTTGCCAAAGGCTTGGGATCGTTCGTTCGCGCCCTGATCGCCTTGGCGATCGTGGCCGTCGCCGTTCCGGTCGGGTTAGCCGAGATCGCCCGTCGCCGATTCGGCGGGCGGTTCCCACTGCACGGTGTACCGAGCCCGAGCGAACGGTCGCCGGGCCGGATCGCCGACACGCTCGGCTCGCGGCTGACGGAGCAGACGATCGCCGACATCGTGATCCGGACGGCGCTGACCGTGGCCTGGGTCGCGGTGATCGTGTTCGTGGTCACGGTCGTCCTGGAGGCCATCCACATGGCCCGCCATCAGGGGATGCACCTGCCCGACGTACGCGGGCTCGGGTTCAGCCAACGCGGGGCGCGGGTGGTGGCAGCCGGGCTCCTGGTGCTGTTGCCGATGTTCACCACGCCGATCCGTTCGACCGCATCCGGCACCACGTTGTTGCCGCGCCCGACGACACCAGCGTCGGCGATGATCGACGCAGTCCGCAGCCCGGCACGCCATGCAAGCCCGAGCGCGACGCCCATCGCCGCCAACCCCGTCCGCTCCCAAGCCAACCGGCTCGGCGGCCCTGACGGCGACGCAAGCGGCGCCGATGACACGACGCACGTCGGCGATATCACCCGATCGGCACCATCGGGATCGGAGACGGGCCGCTACGTCGTGCGCCAGGGCGACTCGATCTACTCCATCTCCAGCGCGCGTCGTGGGCCCCGACCCGGCCACCGTCGCCGACTACGCGGAACGCGTGATCGATCTCAATCTCGGCCGTCACATGGCGGATGGGGAACGATTCACGAACGCCGCCTACATCGACGTCGGCTGGGAGATCGAGCTGCCGACCACCGACGCCGTGACCGTGTCCGAAGGCCCGACCAGCCCCGGTTCGCACGTCGTGAGCCGCGGCGAGACGCTCTGGTCGATCGCCGAGGACGAACTCGGCGAAGCAAGCCGCTGGCCGGAGCTGTACGACGCAAACGTCGCCACGGTGTTCGACGACGGCCGCCACCTGGTCGACCCCGACGTGATCCTGCCGGGCTGGGAACTCTCGATCCCGGCTGCCGACGACCTGGCAGTGACCGACACCGACACCGACACACGACACCGACACCGACACCGACACCGGATCGATTTCGGCACCAGGTGACCGTGCGCCGGCACCTCCATCGACGGCGATCGTCGAGGCAAAGGTGATCGAGGCAACGGTGATCGAGGCAACGGTGATCGAGGCAACGGTGATCGAGGCGCCCGTGATCGCGGCGTCCGGCCTCGACACACCAGCCATCGACACACCAGCGATCGCACGCAACGAATGGAACGACCCGGTCGGTTCTGTCCAGACCGATTCGGTCGTCAACCCCGCCCAGGGGGCGACACAGGGTGCCACCGCCGCGACCGATCGGGGAAGTGCGACGCTCGACGTCGCCACGCCTGAACTGCTGACGTTCCGACGGGGTGCGATGCTGGCGACCGGCCTGCTGACGCTGGTGGCCGTTCGGCGCCGCACACGACTTCGGCAATCCGATCCGGGCACGACGTTGCGAGCACCCACCGAGACCCAGGCGGCGACAGAACGCTCGTTGCGATCGATCGGCACCAACGAGCGGGCGGCACGCATCGACATCGCCGTTCGAGCGGCGGCAGTCGGCATGATCGAAGCCGGTCAGCGTCTCGAAGCGGTGATGGCAGCACCCGACGGCGAACTCGAGCTGATCGCGTCCGGGCCGGTCGACCTGGCGCCACCGTTCACCGGTGCCGGCCGACGATGGACGCTGCCTGCGTCCACTCCGATCGAGCTGCTCGCCGGCGACGCTCGCCGCGTCGCCACTCCATGTCCGGCCCTGGCACAGATCGGCATCGACGACATCGGCCGCGACGTCGTGATCGACATCGAGGCGCTCGAGGCGATCGAGATCGGCGGGGCGCCCCACGCCGCAGACTCGATCGTTGCCGCGGTCGCCGCCACGCTGGCCGGGTCGGTGCTGGCCGAGGTCACGAACCTCGTCTCGCTCGATGTCCCCGACGCGGCGTTCTTCGGCCACCGCCTGCATCGGGCCGCTGCCTCGTCCGGCGAGGCCTTGGCAGTCGCCGCCGCGGCGGTCGGCTCGACCGCATCGATGACGCGCTCCACGTTCGAGCTCCGAGCCCGCGCCTCCGCTGGCGAGACGTGGGAGCCGTGCGTGCTGCTGGTCGGCTCCACAGTCGGCACGTTCGCAGCGCCGTCCAACCGGCGTGGGCTCGGGATCGTGTCGGCATCGCCGATCCTCGGCCGCTCCGCCAGGCTCGCCCCGGAGGGCGACTGGTGGGTGCTGCGGCCGCTCGGTATCAGAATCCAGCCGGTCGGGCTGGCGCCGGACGATCTGTCGGCGTTGGCCGACCTGGCGGCGGTCGACGACCATCGCCACGCGATCGATCACGGCGACCGCACCATCTACGACTCGGACGATTGGAACGGGCACCGATGCACTCCGATCCACGCCGACCTCAGCGATACCGACCATCACCTGCAGCGCGCCGATGTTGCCGAGAGCGATGTCGCCGAGGCAACCCCCGAATGGTCACTGCTGGTACGTGTGCTCGGACCGGTCGGGGTCGTCGACCGTGAGGGAACGAGCGTGGAGTTCGAGCGTGCCAAGACTCGCGAACTGGTGGCATGGCTGGCCACACACCGCCTACGCTCGACCCGCGGCAACGCCCGCACGGCGTTGTGGGAGCACGACGTACGTGACGCAACGTTCGCCAATGTCGTCTCCGAGGCTCGGCGCTCGATGGCACGACTGGTCGCCCCACCGGAGGGTGAGGAGTGGCTGGCCCGCACCCTGACCGAGTCGCTTCCGCTGCACGCCGCTGTCTGCACCGATGCCGACGTCGTGTCACGCGCCCTCGAACGGGCTCGCACACAACCGCCGACGATGGCGATCGACACCCTCGAATCGGTGATCGACCTGATCGCCGGGGTGCCGTTCGAGGGCACCGCGTACACCTGGCCCGACGCCGAAGGCATCACATCGCAGCTGATCGTGCTGGCGATCTCGGCCACCGCAGCGTTGGCCGAGCACCAGCTGTCGGTGGGCGATGTCGACGGCGTGTTCCGCTCCACCGGACGCGGCCTGCAGGTGCTTCCCGGTCACGAGCACCTGATCGGGCTGCGCATGCGCGCCCACGCCCGCGCCGGCGACCTGGCGGGGGTGCGTCAGGAGTGGGAGCGGTACGAGCGCACGCTCGGTGCCGACCCGTGGAGCGACGGTGAACCGGCGCCGAAGCTGGTCGAGTTGCGCCGACAGCTGCTCAACCCGAGCCGCTGAGACTCACTGCTGGTCTTCGTACTCGGCCAGGATCGCCTCGATCTCGGCTCGCGACACGTCGTGGGGTGAACGCTCCGACGCCGTCTGGAACTGCACCGCGGCGCGATTCTTGACCTTGCCCTTGATGTGCTCGGCGATGAACAGCACGTGCTCGGGGTGGTCGCGGTACGTGCGCCAGTCGTTGACGTTGTCGAAGTCGGCCACCAACACGTAGTCGAAGTTGCCCTCCGACACACCCACATCGCTGCCGTGCACGTAGCCCTTGATCACGGGGATCTGCGGGGGCAGCGCATCGAGCGCAGCAGCCACGGTCTGGGCATGGTCGGGCTCGACATCGTCGGCCCACTCGAACATCACGACATGACGGAACGGCACGACGCCACCGTAGAACAGACGACCCGTCGGATCAGGAGTACTGGTCGAGGATCGTGTTCTCGGTCACCCGGTCGAGCGTCTCCTTGACGGTCTCGGCGGTGGCCTGATCGACGCCGTCGACCGCCATCAGCTCGTCGACCGTGGCGCGCTGCAGGCGCGACAGCCCGCCGAACTGATTGGCGATCCTGGTGGCCAGATCGGGCGGCAGCTTGTGCACCCGGTGCAACAGCCGCAGACCCTTGGGAGCGATCTCGGCGCCGAGGTCCGACTCGCTCAGGTGCAACGTCGCCATCGTCATTCGGGCGTCGAGCAGATCGTCGTCGCGCAGGCGGGCCAACTCGGCCAACGTGTCGTCGGTGTTGCGGTGCGGCGGCAGGTAGTCGGTGATCACGTCGTCGAGTTCGAGGTCGAACTCGCTGTAGGTCTCGTCGAGCTGCAACCGCAACAGGCGGGCGTCGACACCGAGCTCGACGATCATCGTCTCGATCTCGTCGGCGATCCGGTGCACCATCTCGCCGCGCTGCACCACGGCGATCACGTCGCGCACCGTCACCACGTCTTCGATCTCGAGCGCCGTGAGGTTGGAGATCGCGTCGTCGAGGCGGGTCTTGTAGCGCTCGAGCGTCTGCAGCGCCTGGTTGGCGCGGTCGAGCAGGCGACCCACCTCCTGCAGCTGACGCTTGGTCCCGCCGGCGTAGACGTTGATCACGCCCATCTCCTCCGACGCCGAGATGACCGGCACGTCGAGCGAACGAGCCACGCGTTCGGCGGTGCGGTGCCGGGTACCGGTCTCGCTGGTGGGCACCGTCGGATCCGGCACGAGATGCACGTTGGCGCGGGCGATCCGGCCACCGTCGGTCGAGATGATGATCGCCCCGTCCATCTTGGCGAGCTCGCTCAAGCGTTGCGGGCTGAACGGGGCGTCGACCAAGAACCCGCCGGAGCAGATCGCCAACACGTCGGGCTCGTCCGACACCACCAGCAAGGCGCCGGCCTTGGCGCGAACGATGCGGTCGATCCCGTCACGGAGCGGGGTACCCGGCGAGACGCGGGCGAGCGCCACGCGCATCTGCTCGTTCGCTCCGCTGTACCGGCTCAGCATGTGCGAAGTCTACGCGTTGGCGACGTCGGGCGCAGCGTCGCATACCACACGTTGCGTTCAATTCACGCCAACGACACCGCTGCGTGGCGCGATCGTCGCCGTCAGTTCAGGCCGGCGGCGGCGAGTGCCTCGGTCAGCGTGGCGGCACGGATCAGGCGCAGCGAGTCGGTGTCGGGCTGGGGTGCGGTGCGCGGCCCGATCACACGCGTGAACCCGAGCCGGGCGGCCTCGGCCAGCCGGCGCGGAGCGTGCGCCACCTGGCGCAACTCGCCACCCAACCCGACCTCGCCGAACGCCACCAGGTCGGGAGGCAACGGCACGTCGCGGATGGCGCTCACGACCGCCAGGCACATCGCCAGATCGAGCCCGGGCTCGACCAGCCGTACGCCGCCCACCGTGGAGGCGTACACGTCGTTGAGCTGCGTTGGCACGCGGGCGCGCTGCTGCAACACCGCCAGCAGCAGCGCCAACCGGTTGCCGTCCACACCTTGGGTGGTGCGGCGAGCGGGCACGTTGGGCGGCGCCGCCGTGGTCAGCGCCTGGACCTCGACCAGCAGCGGGCGTTGCCCCTCCATCGTGGGTGCCACCGCCGAACCGGGGATGCCGACCCGACGGTCACCCAGGAACAGGTGGCTCGGGTCGGGCACGCCGATCAGCCCGGTGCCCGCCATCTCGAACAGGCCGAGTTCGTTGGTGGGGCCGAACCGGTGCTTGGTGGCGCGCAGCAGCCGCAACGCATGGTGGCGCTCGCCCTCGAACGCCAGCACCGTGTCGACCACGTGTTCCAGCACGCGCGGCCCTGCCAGCGCCCCGTCCTTGGTCACGTGGCCGACCAGCACGATCGGCAGGTCGCGCTGCTTGGCCACACCCACCAACTGGTGGGCGCATCCGCGGACCTGCACCACCGACCCCGGCGGCGAGCCGAGCGACGGGTCGTGCACGGTCTGGATCGAGTCGATCACCACGATCTCGGGCTGGATCTCGTCGATCGCCGCCTGGATCTGCGGCAAGCCGGTCTCGGCCAGCAGCCACAGGTCGGGGCGCACCGCCTGCAACCGCTCGGCGCGCAGCCGCACCTGCTGGGCGCTCTCCTCGGCGGTCACGTACAACGCCCGCCCCGGCCACCAGGCCATCAACTGCAGCAGCAGCGTGCTCTTGCCGATCCCCGGCTCACCGCCGAGCAGGGTGACGGCCCCCGGCACGATCCCGCCGCCGAGCACTCGGTCCAGCTCCCCGATCCCGGTCGGGCGCGGCGAACTCATGTGCATGTCGACGTCGGCGATCAGCGTGGCCGGCCGGCTGGATGCCGGAACGTGCAGTGCGGCAGCGGTGACGACCTCCTCGACCAGCGAGTTCCACTGACCGCACCCGACGCATTGCCCGACCCACTTGGGGTGCGGTGTGCCGCAGTCGGTGCACACCAGTTCCACACGCGGACGAGTCGAGGCTTTGGCCATGCCGAGCATCATGCGCACGGGGGTGTGGCAACGGCGCGGACCCGGGCGAACGGTGCGGGAGGTACACGGAACAAGCCGGGTGGCCGCGGCGTTGAGCCCGGCATGGCAACCGCAACCTGGAATGGCACCGTCATCGCTCAGTCGGACGACACCGTCGTCGTGGAGGGCAATCACTACTTCCCGCTCGAATCGGTGCGCGCCGGCGTGCTCCAGCCCAGCGAGCACACCTCGGTCTGCCCGTGGAAGGGCACCGCCAGCTACTACTCGCTCGACGTCGACGGCGCCCGCAACGACAACGCCGCCTGGTACTACCCCACCCCCAAGTCGGCCGCCGCCGAGATCGAGGGCCGCGTGGCGTTCTGGCGAGGCGTGGTCGTCACCGCCGACTGAGCAACCGAGCCGGGCCGGACCGGCCCGACCTGGCAAGCTGACCCGCTGTGTCGTCCGGGCAGTTGATCGTGGTGGCCGCCGCGATCTTCGTCGCGGCGACGGTCCAGATGGTCGCCGGATTCGGGTTCGCCCTGCTGGCGATGCCGATCGCCACGCTCGCCGTGCCGGTCGAGCGGGCCGTGGTGATCGTCAGCCTGCTGAGCGTGACGAGCACCATCTGGCAAGCCGTGCAGCTGCGAGCCGACGTCGACCGCACGCTCGTTCGACGGCTCACCATCTCGTCGTACCTCGGGATGCCACTCGGTTTGGTGGTCCTCAACGTGGTCGACGACAAGCCGCTCCGAATCGTGCTCGGCGTGAGTGTTCTGATCGCCACCGCGCTCCTGACGCGACGCATCAGCCTGGCCCACTTCGGTGGTGGGCTCGACTACCCAGCCGGGTTCCTCTCGGGCGTGCTCAACACCTCGCTCGGCACCAACGGACCGCCACTCGTGTTCGCGCTCCAGGCACGCCACCTCAGCCCACAGCGCTTCCGCGCCACGATCGTGTGGGTGTTCGCGCTCGGCAACGCCTTCTCGATGTTGCTGTTCCTCGTCGACGGCAAGGTCACCCGCGACGGCCTCCACGCGGCGGCAATCGCCGCCCCGGCTTGGTTGGTGGGTCTGGCGATCGGCGTGCGGCTCCGCCCGCACTTCGCCGGCGAACGATTCCGAGTGCTCGTGTTGTCGCTGATGTTCGTCGCCGGCACCACGGCGATCGTCTTCGCCCTGACCTGACCCCCGCGACACGACACGACACGACGACACAACGACACAGAGGGTGAGCGAGCACGATGACGACCGAACCTGACCCCGGGACCGTTCGATTCGAGTGGCGTGGCAGCTTCGGCAATTCGGAGGTCAACGCCCTCCACGCCGAGGCGTTCGAGACCCGGGTCTACGACGAATCGGAGTGGAACTGGATCGAACAGTGCGAGCGCTACAGCCTCGGCTGGGTCGTGGCGCGCCACGGCGACCGGATGGTGGGGTTCGTCAACGTGCTCTGGGACGGGCTCGTGCACGCCTACCTGGAAGACGTGATGGTGGCCGGCGCGGCGCGCCACAACGGCATCGGGGTGGGCATGATCGCGGCCGCCCGTCACGGCGCCCGAACTGCCGGATGCGAGTTCCTGCACGTCAGCTTCGACGAACACCTCCGAGGCTTCTACATCGACGGGTGCGGGTTCGCCCCCGTGGTCGGAGGCCTGATGGAACTCGGCGAGCCGTCCTGAAGCCAGACCGTGGTCGGCACGGGTCGTCGCTCACGCTCCCCGCTGCATGTCGCTCATTGGAAGTCCGGGCGGTCGGGAATCATGCCGCCGTCGGTCGCGTGTGCGTCTTCGGCATCCGCCCCGGCGTCGACCGGGCGGAGTTGATCGAGCACGTCGGCAGGATCGGCCTCGAGCGGCAACTCGATGTCGGCCGGCGCGGCATCACCGTCGAACTCCAACCCCGACGCGGATCGGTCCCTGTCGTCCCCTGGCCCCTCCGGCCAGATCGGATGGCGAAGCGTTTGGTCGGTGTGGCGTGTCATGTCGGATTCCGATCTGCTCGGCGAATCGATGGGTGACGGCCGGCGTCGGCGCCACGTCCGGGGGCACCGCATGGCGGCCGCCATGGGGCACGACGCCGGTCTCTGCTCCACCATCCAGCATGACGGTGTGAGCGGCGCAGCGGGAGGGCCTGAAGTCACTCGCAAATCAGGTCGGCAGTGGGCGTCGCCGATGGCGCGCCTTTTCGACTGCGTCGGCCACCAGCACGGCGGGCACGCCAAGCGCGACCACGATCCAGCCGGCGAGCGGCGGCCAGGTCTGACCGAGCAGGTCGGCGACCGGGCCGATCGCGAAGAAGCCGACCAGGATCGCCAACTCGACCGCAACGGCGGCCAGCAGCATCCGATTCGTCCGCCATCCGAGGTGCCGTGGCGTGACGCGTGGTGCTGCGGCAGGCGAAGGCGTTCGCCATCTGGCAGACCACCACTGTCATGAACGCAGCGCCCGATGCCGGGGCGAGCGCGTCACCGGTCGGGAACGAGCCGCCAGGCCGCCAACCCATGGCTGCCAGCGACGCGAAGAACGCCGACATCTCCATCACCGCTTCGGTCGGCCCGAGCCACAGGAACGCCCGCCGCAGGACGCGCCGGTCGAACAGGTGGGACCGTGCGATCTGCGTGACGCCGCCGTGAGGTTGTTCCATGCCGAGCGCCAGCGCCGGGAGCAGGTCGGTGCCGATGTCGAGGCACAAGATCTGCAACACGCCGATCGCCAGCGGGATCGTGCCCCCTGAGATCGCCCACACCACGAACGGCGTCAACTCGGCCACATTGTCGGTGAGGTGGTAGGTCAAGAACCGCCGAACGTTGGCGTAGGTGGTACGCCCCTCCTCGATCGACGCCACGATCGTGGCGAAGTCGTCGTCGAGCAGCACCAGATCCGCCGCCTCGCGGGCGACGTCGGTGCCCGACGCTCCCATCGCCACGCCGATGTCGGCAGCCTGCAGGGCCGGGCCGTCGTTGACGCCGTCACCCGTCATCGCGACCACGTGGCCGTGAGCCTGGAGGACTCGGGCGATACGCAGCTTCTGCTCCGGGTCGAGCCGGCTCACCACGGTTCCGTCGACCGTCACGAGCGCCGCCAGGTCGTCGTCATCGGCGGGCAGGTCGGCGCCCCGCAGAATGTGGATGCCGTCTGTCGAGAGGCCGATCTTGCGGGCGATCGCAGCTGCCGTCGCCGGGTGATCTCCGGTCAGCATCACGACTCCGACCCCCAGCTCACGGCACCGTGCGATCGCGGCGGGCACCGACGCCCGCGGCGGGTCGTGCAATCCCAGCAGCCCGACCACGTCGAGCGAGTGCTCGAGCGTGACCAGTTGGCGTTCGGCCGGCGGCACCGCAAGCTCCGTGGCGGTCAGACGGCGCTGACCGACCACGAGCACCCGGAGCCCGTCGCCTGCCATCCGATCGGCGGCATCGGCGAGCGCCGTACCGATCACCTCCGAACCGGTCGAGATCGACAGCATCGCTTCAGGGGCACCCTTGACGATCAGCACATCACCCGACTCGCTTGCCACGATCACCGACATCCGGCGCCGTTCGGTGTCGAACGGAGCACGCCCGAGCACCGGCTCGTCGTCGGCTCCGCCGCAACGATGGGCGAAGGCGTCGATCGCCGCTTCCATCGGGTCGCCGCGTGCGATCCAGACCTCGGCGGAGAAGTCGATCCGCCCGTCCGAGCAGGTGCGGGCGGCGCGCGCCAGTTCCTGGATCACCTGGCGTGCGTGCTGGGTGTACGACACCGCCGCCTCAGGTGAGTAGCCGACCCCCGTGATGTGCGCCGAACCGCTCGGTGTCCACGCCTCGACCACCGACATCCGGTTCTCGGTCAACGTGCCCGTCTTGTCGGTGCAGACGATCGACGTCGAGCCGAGCGTCTCCACGGCGTCGAGCCGGCGCACCAGGGCGTTGCGGCGCGCCATCCGCTGGGCGCCGACCGCGAGCGCCAGCGTGATCGTGGGGAGCAGGCCTTCGGGCACGAGCGCCACCGTGACGCCGATCGCGAACAAGAACCCGTCGGATGCGCCATGACCGAACGCCAGCGCAGTGCCGAAGAACGTGAGTCCGACCGCGATGGCGATCGCCGCCACGCGTCGCACGAGCCGATCGAGTTCGTGCGCCAGCGGGGTCTTCGGGCGTTTGCTCCCGACCGTCAGCTCGGCGATTCCCCCGAGCCTGGTATCGGCACCGATCGCGGTGACGAGACCCCAGCCGTCGCCCCCCACGACGTGGCACCCTGCGCTGACGATCGAGCCGATCTCGGGCGACTCGGGTTCGCTCTCGCCGGTCAACGTCGACGAGTCGATCCGCAGCGCCTCGGCGACCGTCACGGCCAGATCGGCGACGACCCGGTCGCCTGCCTCGAGCCGGACGAGATCGTCGACGACCACATCGGTTGCGGCGACATCGGTCAAGACGCCGTCGCGCACGACGCGAGCCGACCGCGGCATCAAGTCGCCGAGTCGTTCGGCGGCGTGTTCGGCGCGCGCCTGCTGTGCCCACGCGAACACGCCGTTGACGAGGATCACGACGAAGATCGCGATCCCCAACTGCGGCATGCCGGCGACGATCGCCAGCGCTCCGGCGACCCACAGCATGATCGCGAAGAAGTGCACGAACTGGGCTGCCAGGACGCTCCATCCACTCAACCCACGGCGCCGAGGCAGTGCGTTCGGGCCGTCACGGCCGCGCCGTTCCAGGGCTTGGGCGGTCGTCAAACCGCCTGGCAGCGCCTGCGGGTGGATCACGATCGCACGTCCGGCAGGTCCGGCGTGCTCGTGGCGGTTGCCGCGACCTCCGCAGCGATCGCGACGTCGATGGTCATGACCAGCTCCGTTTCCGATGAGGGCGAACTGACAGCGGCGCGCCGTGTTTTCATGGTGCGGGCGGGAGTTCTGCCTCGACAGGGCCGATCGTCCACATCGCCGTGTACGGGGCCGACGGTCGAGGGGTGCGGCGTCGCCGGCCGTGTCGCCGGCAACGCTGGCCGAGCGAGCAGGATGTCGACATGGAAGACCGTTCGATCCTGAGCCGCGAGGCACCCGACCCCGACCTCGTGGTGCGGTACGGGCCCGACCCGCTGCACGTCGCCGACGTGCGGTGCGGCGCGACCGGCAGCGACAGGCCGCTGCTGGTGTTCGTGCACGGCGGGTTCTGGCGGCCCACGATCGACCGCGCCCACACCGGATCGCTCGCCCTCGACCTCGCCGAGCGGGGCTGGACCACCGCCAGCATCGAATACCGCAGGGTGCCGGGCCAGCCCGACCTCACCGTCGGGGACGTGGCATTGGCGTTGGCGGCGATGCCGACCGAGGCCGACATCGCCGGTCGCCACGACGGACGTGTGATCGTGGCCGGCCACTCCGCCGGCGGTCACCTGGCGCTCTGGGCCGCGTCATCGATGCCGACCGACCGGATGATCGGTGCGTTGGCGCTCGCGCCGGCCGCCGATCTGCTGATGGCCGACGCACACGGGCTGGGCGACGGAGCGACCCAGATGTTCCTCGGGGTCGAGGCCGTCGAGCGTGCCGACCTCGACCCGACCCGCATGGCGGCGCCGGCCGTTGCGACCACGATCGTGCACGGCGATGCCGACTCGATCGTGCCGATCGCCCTCAGTCGCTCCTACGTGGCAGCGCATCCCTCCACACGACTGATCGAGGTTGCCGGCGACGGCCACTTCGGCGTGATCGACCCGCTCAGCGCCACCTGGCCGACCGTGGTCGACGAACTCGAACGGCTCGCCGGCCTCTCCTGATCAGCGAGTTGGGCTGCAATCCAAATGCACCAAAGCGCCTTCACGACCACGGTCCGCACGCCAACACGCTTTGGTGCAACTCAAGCGCGGTGAGCGGGGGCGACCACCGTTCACGGCTGCAACTCAAATGCACCAAAGCGTCTTCACGACCACGGTCTGCACGGCAACACGCTTTGGTGCAACTCAGGCGCGGTGAGCGGGGGGCGATCGACGCTGGCTGGCGTCAGGGTGTGCGGCCGCTCCACGCCACCAGGCGGTCGATCGCCGAAGCGTCGTCGGCGACCTCGACGGCGTTGCCGAACGGCGGGTCGAACTCGAAGCCCTCGCCCTTCCCGGCGACGAACGCCTCCCACATCGGCGTCCGGTCGGCCATCGGCATCTCGCGCCGAAAAGCCTTGGCAGCGAACTCGCACACGCCGTCATCCCACGCCACGCTGATCCCGGTCGCTGTGGCGAGGTCCCACGTGTGGGTCGTGAGCTCCGAGATGTACGTTGCCAGCGTCTCGGCACCGCTCTGGGTGGTCCAGGGCAGCACGATCGTTGCCGCCAGACGATCGTCGTCGGCCCACGCCTGCACGCTGTCCGATGCGGCTCGCCGCCAGGTGCCGCCCCAATCCCCGGCTGTGATCGACGGGCCGTCCGACAACTCGATCTGTCCGCCGCGCCCGATCTTGGCGACGCGTTCCCCACGAAGACGACGTGGCTCAGCAGTTCGGCCACGTCGAACGAGCCGCACGGCGTGGGGAACCCGTGTTGATCGGCGTCGACGGCGTCGATCACCGTGGTGGCCACGGCGATCGCCCGCAGCCAGAACGGCCTGGGGTCGGCGATCGCTTCGAGGAAGGAATGGTCTTCGACGAAGGAATGGTCAACGGATTGATCAGGGGCAGTGTTGATGTCGGTCATGTGCTCATCGTGCGCGATGAAACCGGTCAGCTGCTGACCGGTTTGTGCGCGATCATGACGACATGCGCGCCGATCGACTCGTGGCGATCCTGATGATGCTCCAGACCAGGGGACAGGTCACGGCGATCGAGGTCGCCGTGGAACTCGAGGTATCGGAACGGACCGCCCGCCGCGACCTCGACGCACTCGCCATGTCGGGTGTGCCGGTCTACTCCCAGCAGGGTCGCAACGGTGGGTGGCGACTGGCCGGTGGAGGCAGGACCGACCTGTCGGGGCTGACCGCCACCGAGGCCCAGGCGCTGTTCCTGCTGGCAGGGCCACGCGCCACCACACCCCAGCAGCGAGCCGCCCTGCGCAAGCTGGTGCGGGCCATGCCCGAACCGTTCCGGGAGCGAGTCGAGGCGGCCAGGACAGCGGTGATCCACGACCCGACCGGTTGGGCCGGGGACCGTGTCGACCGACGGAGGCCACCGATGCTCGACACGATCGAGTCGGCGGTGATCGACGCCCGACAGATCGACATCGCCTACCGCGACCGGGTCGGCAACGAGTCGACCCGGCGCGTGCATCCGCTCGGGCTGGCCACCAAGGGCCTGTCGTGGTACCTGATCGCCGACACCGCTGGCGGCATGCGCACGTTCCGAGTGGACCGCGTGCACACCGCCACGCCGACCGACCAACCGGTCGTGCGACCCGATGGATTCTCGCTGGCCGCGGCGTGGGCACTCGTGAGCGACCGGATCGAGGAGATGCGGTCGCCGGCTCACGCCCGCCTGTCGGCACCGCCCGAAGCGCTCGGATACCTCCGATACGCGTTCGGTGCCCGGCTCCAGGTCGGCCCGCCTGGCCCCGACGGCCGGATCGAGCTGGAGGTTCGTGGCCACTCCGTCGACGCGATCGCCCGCGACCTGGCACGCTTCGGGTCGATGGTCGAAGTCACCGAACCGAGCGACGTGCGAGCCGAGTTGGCGCGGCTCGGCCGCCAACTCGTCGAGTGCTACGAGCCCGGATCGGACTGATCTGCGGCCCGAACGGGCGTGACGGGGCGCCCGCTCGTAGGCTCGGGAACGATGACTCCGGGGAACGAGCGACCGCCGTCGGTCGACACGCTGGCACGCTCGATCGCCTCGGGCGGGTTGCCGCACCCGATCAACGTCGACATCGCCCGCGCCGCGATCGCAGCGGGCGATCCAGGCTCGGCCGAGACCCGGGCCCACGCCTACCGTCGCACGTTGCTGACGCCGGTGATCAACGCCACCGGCGTGTTGTTGCACACCAACCTCGGGCGTGCGCCGGTGGCTCATGACCAAGCGGCACGCGCTCAGACGGTGGAGTTCGATCTGACGACCGGCGAGCGCGGCTCCCGCCAGCGAGCCGTCGGCCAGTTGTACGCCAAACTGTGCGGCGCCGAAGCGACCATGATCGTGAACAATAACGCGGCGGCGGTGCTGCTCGTGCTGGCCGCCCTGGCGGCCGGGCGCGACGTCGCCGTGTCGCGCGGTGAGTCGGTCGAGATCGGTGGAGCCTTCCGCGTGCCGGAGGTGATGGAGCAGTCCGGTGCCCGGCTGGTCGACGTCGGCACCACCAACCGCACTCGGCTGGCCGACTACCAACGAGCCCTGGTGCGGCCCGGAAACGACGTGGCGCTGGTGCTCAAGGTGCACCCCAGCAACTACCGGGTGGAAGGGTTCGTGGAGGACACGCCCGTCGCCGAACTGGCCACGCTCGACGTGCCCGTCGTGGCCGACATCGGTAGCGGCCTGCTCGATGCCAACGTGCCATGGCTGCGAGGCGCACCGCCGGCGTGGCTGGCGGGCGAGCCGGCGGCCGTGCAGACGATCGCCGCCGGAGCCGGGCTGGTCACGTTCAGCGCCGACAAGCTGCTCGGCGGTCCGCAGGCCGGGATCATCGCCGGCCGAGCCGACCTCGTCGCAGCGTGTGCCGCGCATCCGTTGGCGCGTGCGCTGCGGTGCGGCGGGCTGGTGCTGTCGGCCCTGCAGCACACGGCGCTCACCTACCTCGACGGTCGCGCGGCCACCGACATCGCCTTCTGGCGGATGGTGGCGGTCTCGGTCGACACACTGCGGAGCCGGGCGCGCCGGATCGTGGCCGATGCCGGCGTCGGTGAGGTGGTCGACACCGAGGCGCTGCCCGGCGCCGGGTCGGCCCCGGGCGTCACGATGCCCTCGATCGGCGTGGCGCTCGACGGCGACCAGCTCGCCGCCCTGCGAGCGGCGCCGCTGCCGATCATCGCCCGCACACGCAACGACCGCACCACGATCGACCTGCGCGGCGTGGACCCCGCCGACGACGCCCTGATCACGGCCGCCCTGGCGGCGCTCCGGCATCCGGCATGAGGTCGGCATGAGGTCGGCATGAGGGTGGTGGCCACGGCCGGTCACGTCGACCACGGCAAGTCGTCGCTGGTGCTGGCGCTGACCGGCACCGACCCCGACCGGTTCGAGGAGGAGAAACGGCGCGGGCTCACGATCGACCTCGGCTTCGCCCACACCGTGCTCCCGTCGGGCGCCGGCGTCAGCTTCGTCGACGTGCCGGGCCACGTGCGGTTCCTGCGCAACATGCTGGCCGGGGTGGGCGGCGTCGACGCCTGCCTGTTCGTGGTGGCCGCCACGGAGGGCTGGAAGCCGCAGTCCGAGGAACACCTGCGGATCCTGTCGATGCTCGGCCTGCGACACGGCGTGATCGCCCTGACCAAGCGCGATCTGGTCGACGAGGAATGGCTCGAGATCGCCACGCTCGACGTCGCCGATCACGTGGCCGGCACGTTCCTGGCCGACGCCCCGATCGTGCCCGTGGCCGCCACGGCGGGGGTCGGTCTCGACGACCTCAGGGCCGCCCTCGACACGCTCGTGGCAGACACGCCCGCCGCACCCGACCGGGCCCGACCGCGGCTCTGGATCGACCGCGTGTTCGCCGCCAAGGGCAGCGGCACCGTGGTCACCGGCACCTTGACCGGCGGTCACCTCGCCCAGGACGAGCAGGTCGTGATCGAGCCGTCCGCCCGCACCGCCCGGATCCGTTCGATCCAGACGCTCGGCTCCGGTGTGGAATCGATCGGCCCGGGGAACCGGGTGGCGCTCAATCTGAGCGGCATCGGCCACGACGAACTGCAGCGCGGCGACGCCGTCGTCACGCCCGCCCGATGGCGGGCCACCGACCGGTTCGACGCCTCGCTCGACGTGCTCGGCTCGCTCGACCACGAGGTGTCGCGGCGCGGTGCCTACCTGGCGTACGTCGGGTCGCGCGAGGTGCCGGTCAAGGTCCGCGTCCTGGGGGTCGACGCGCTCGCCCCGGGCACCAGTGGCCCGGTTCGACTGTTCCTGCCAATCGCGCTCCCGCTGTTGCCGGGCGATCGCTATGTGTTGCGCGAGTCGGGTCGTGACGAGACCGTCGGCGGTGGTGAGGTGCTCGACGTGGCGCCGGTCCGCAAGGCCTCCCAGGCAGCGCCGGATCGTTCGATCGAGCGCGTCGTGTCCGAGCGCGGCTGGGTCGATGTGGACGAACTCGAACTGCTGACCGGCGTGTCGGTCGAGCCCACGATCGGGCATTGGGTCGCCGCCGAGGGAACCGTGGCGCAGACCGCCGATCGCCTGCGCCATGCCGTGGCCGATGCGCTGCCGCTCGGGCTCGACCTGGCGATGCTGAGCGAGGTCGAGCGTGCAGTGATCGCCACGCTCGACGACGTGACGGTCGATGCCGGGCGCGCCCGCCCAGCGGAAGTGGTCGACCCGTTCGCCGACCACCCGATCGCCGGGGCGGTGCTCGCCGGCGGCTACAACCCCGAACTCCCGGCGGGGGCGGACCGCGCCGCGATCCGGGAGCTGGTGCGTCGCAAGATCCTGATCGAGCGCGACGGGGTGGTGTTCCATGCCGACACGATCGAGGCGGCGGCACGCGTCGCTGCCGCACTGCTGGCCGAACACGCCGACGGATTCACGGTGGCGCAGTTTCGCGACACGATCGGCACCAGCCGCAAGTACGTGCTGCCGTTGGTCGCCGAACTCGACGCACGTGCGGTCACGCGCCGCCGCGACGACGTCCGGATCGCCGGCCCGCGGCTGCCCGCTGGTTGACCGGGTGGTCGGCCGCTACCCGTTCGATTCGGTGTCGACCGACGCCTTCACCCGACGCTCGCGATAGTCCTTGGCGGCGCCCTCGATCGGCTCGACCTCGAGCGTGACGCCGTCGATGGCGGCGACGCGGAGGACGTCGCCGGCCTGCAGCGGCGTCGCCCGGTTGGTGCGCGCCCGCCACTTGCCGTCACCGACCTGCACGACCCCTTCCGGGTCGACCGGGCCGACCGCAACGCCCTCGGCGCCGATCAGCCACTCACGACCGATCGTGGGCGTGGCGAACCGGGTGCGTGTCATCGACGGCATGCCCACGATGAACGTCAGCATCGTCCCGCCGATCCCTGCGATCAGGCTCAGCCAGGTCGGGCGCAGCGACGAGCCGCTGACCGGTTCGAACAACCACAGGCTGCCCACGATCGTGAGCACAATGCCGACCCCCGTCCAGAAACGTGGGATGCCGACCTGCACATCGACGGCGAACGCCAGCATCGCCAGAACCAGCAGGGCGACCGCCCAGCTGCGCGCCGGGAGTGCCGCCAACCCGGAGCAGGCCAGCAGGGTACAGACCGCGCCCACCACGCCCGCCACACCGATTCCGGCGGTGAAGAACTCGAACAGCAGCAGTGCCAGCCCGATCAGCAGCATCAGATAGGCCACCGGCGGACTGGCGACGGTGTGGAACAACTGCTCCAACAGGCCCAGCTTCGAAAAACGCGCATCGGCGATCTGTTGGCGCTGCACGGTGCCACTGTCGGTGACCTGCTCGATCGTCGTGTCGAGCTCGACACCGTTCTCGCTGTAGCCGTCGAGCGCCTCGATCATGCTGCGCGGTGTGGCGATCCCCTCGTCGGAGATGCGCTGTTTGAACACCGACAAGTCGCGCGCCTCGGCGAGGCCAACGGTGCGGTCCCGCAGCGCGCTCAGACCGGCTCCGAGCGCGAACTCGTCAGAGACGGGCGCCCCGACGTTGCCCACCCGCGCCCCTGGCGCCATGCCGGTGACATCGGCGACGGCGAGGATCTGGGCCGGCGTGCCGTACAGCCGGGCCCCCGTCGGGCCGACCCAGACGGCGATCGGGATCGGTGCCTCGGCGATCGTTCGCAGCAGGGCGGCCATCTCGGCGTCGCCGACCACGGCGCCTCGCGAGTTGACCTGGAGCACGAGTGCCTGGCTGCCGAGCCGTTCCGACCGATCGATCGCATCCCCGATCGACTTGAGCACGATCGCGTCGAACAGGCCGTCGACCTGGTGGATGTCGACCGGTGCAACGGCGACCGGCGGCGTGGCGTTGCCCCCATCGGCCGGATCGTCCTGAGCGGCGGCTGGGGTGGCGAGCATGACCAGGCTGAGCCCGGTGAGAAGGCCGGCGGCGAGCAGACGGGCACGAAGGAGCACCCCGACACGGTACCGACCAAATCCGCCGGAGGTGTCGGCGTGCACCCCCACGGCATCATTCGGGAGAACGCTCACGTCGCGAGGTCGCAGCTATCGTCGCCGGGGTGGCGGACTCTGAGCAGCTGGTGTCGACGCAGCTGCTGGCCACGCCGGTGGTGATCGTGGCCGGCAAGGGCGGGGTCGGCAAGACCACCGTGACCGCCGTCCTGGCACGCGTGGCGGCGACGCTCGGTCGGCGTGTGCTCGTGGTCGAGTTGGACGGCAAGCCCACACTCTCCGAGCTCGTTCCGGATCTTCCCGTTCGCCACATCTCGGCGGCCGACTCGCTGGAGGAATACCTGCAGGACCACGGATTTCGCCGGATCGCCAAACGGCTGGCAGCGACCGGTGTGATCGACGTGGTCAGCACGGCCTCCCCCGGCATCGACGACCTGGTCGTGCTCGGCAAGATCAAGCAGCTCGAACGGTCTGGCGAGTGGGACTCGATCATCGTCGACGGCCCGGCGGCCGGGCACGCGATCACGTTCTTGACCTCGGCCGCTGGCCTGCGCGACGCCGTCAGAAGCGGCCCGGTGCGCTCCCAGGCGGACGATGTGCTCGAGTTGCTGTCCGACGCCGAGCGGTGCCAGATCGTGTTGGTGGCGCTTCCGGAGGCGACCCCGGTCAACGAACTGATCGAGACGGCCGCCGCCATCCGAGATCGCGTCGGTGCCCGGCTCGGGCCGGTCGTGTTGAACCAGTGCGACCTCGGCCCGACGCCGCCCGCGGCCGACGCCGTGTCGTGGGCGGCACGGGCCCCGGCCGTCGAGCGCCAGGCTGCTGCTGCCGCCGCCGCCTTCCGGCGCGAGCGGCTCGCCGCACAGGCCGTCGAGCACGAGCGGCTTCGAGCACACGTCGATCAGCCGCTGGTGGTGCTCGCCCTGTCGGCGTCGGTCGACGAGATGGCGCAGTCGATCCTGCAGGAGCCCGGCTCGTGAGCACGTCCAGGCCGCTCGCCGACCACGATGTGATCGTGTGCTGCGGATCGGGCGGCGTCGGCAAGACCACCGTGGCCGCCGCGCTCGGGATCGAGGCGGCGCGCACGGGGCGGCGGGTCGTGGTCGTCACGATCGACCCGGCGCGGCGTCTGGCCGATGCGCTCGGGCTCGCCGACGGCCTCAGCGGTGAACCCCAGCAGATCCATCTTGACGACATCACCGGGGAGCTGTGGGCGACGATGCTCGACAGCCCGGCGATGTTCGAGCGGGTCGTGCGCAGCAACGCCAAGAGCCCTGACCAGGCCGACCGGATCGTGAGCAACCGGTTCTATCGCACGATCGCCACCGCCGTGTCGGGCACGCAGGAGTACATGGCGTCGGAGGCGCTCTACGAGCTGCACGCCGATCCACGCTTCGATCTGGTCATCGTCGACACCCCGCCCAGCCGGCACGCGCTCGAGTTCCTCGCCGCCCCCGGCGTCTTAGCTCGATTCCTCGATCACCCCGTGTTCAAGCTGCTGATGCTGCCCACCCGGACCGGGTTCAAGGTGTTGTCGCTGGCGACCCAGCCGCTGCTCTACGCAGTCGGACGCGTGGTCGGGAGTGAGGTGTTGGCCGACACGTCGGCGTTCTTCCAGGCGTTCTCCGGCATGGAGGCCGGGTTCCGTGATCGAGCGGCGGCGGTCACCGAGCTGCTGCACGCCGACACGACCACGTTCGTGCTCGTGGCATCGCCGCGTGCCGACACGGTCGCCGAGGCGATGTGGTTCGCCGATCAGCTCGCCGAGCACGGATTCGGAGTCGGGGCGGTGGTGGCCAATCGCGTCCATCCCGAGTTCGGGAAGGAGAGCGCCGCTGACGCCCGACGGCGGGCGGAACAAGCCGCCGAAACCGGGTCGTCCGACGAGGCGGCGCTGTGGAGCAACCTGGCCACCATGCGCGACCGTGCCAGCAGCGAGCGGGCGGTGCTCGCCCCGCTGCTGGCTCGCGGCGAGGTGGGCTGCACGATCGAGGTCCCGATGTTGGCGGCCGACGTGCACGATCTGGCGGCGCTCGAACACATCGCCGCGCACCTGCGGTGATCGCGCCGGCGTGGGGCTGTCCGCCATCAAGAATCAGGCGGCGGACGCCCCGGTCATGATCGCCACCGCTTCGGACATGGTGTGCGACTGTGGTGTCACCACCGTCGCCCGCCGGCCGAGCCGCTGGATGTGGATCCGGTCGGCGACCTCGAACACGTGCGGCATGTTGTGGCTGATCAGGATCACCGGCAGACCACGGTCGCGGATCTCGCGGACCAGCTGCAGCACCTGACCCGACTCCTTCACACCGAGTGCGGCGGTGGGCTCGTCGAGGATCACGACCCTGCTCCCGAACGCCGCCGCGCGGCGCCACGGCGACTGCTTGGCGCTGACCACCCGACAGCGTCTCGACGGCTTGGGTGATGTCCTGCAGCGTGCCGATTCCCAACTCGTCGAGTGACCGCTTGGCGTCGCGCCGCATCCCTGGCACGTCCATCATGCGCAGCACCGAACCGAGCGGACCCTTTCGTCGCCGTTCCCGGCCGAGGAACATGTTGGTGGCGATGTCGAGCGCCGGGGCCACGGCAAGCGTCTGGTAGACGGTCTCGATCCCGGCCGCCTGAGCATCTTGGGGACGCTTGAAGTGAACGGGTTGGCCATCGAGCAGGATCTCGCCCTCGTCGGGGGTCATGGCCCCCGACAAGCATTTGATCAGCGACGACTTGCCGGCGCCGTTGTCGCCGATCACGGCGAGGATCTCGCCGGGGTACAGCTCGAGGTCGGAACCGTTGAGGGCGGTGACCCGCCCGAATCGTTTCACCAGACCACTCGCCCGGAGGACCGGCGTGCGATCCGTGTCGGTGCTCGTGGTGGTATCGATCGAATCGTTCACTTGGCAACCCTCCGGATCCATTGGTCGAGTGCGACGGCGATGAGGATCAGCGACCCGATCGCGAAGTTCTGCCAGTAGGCGTTGACGCCGGACAACTTGAGGCCCTGCGTGAAGGTGGTCACGATCAGGGCGCCGATCAGTGTGCCGGTCAGCCGGCCGCGGCCTCCGAACAGGCTGGTGCCGCCGATCACGACGGCGGTGATCGTCTGCAGGTTGACGTCGGTGGCGGCGTTCATGCTGGCCGACTCGGCGCGCCCGAGCTGGACCCAGGCACCGATCGCGTAGATGAAACCGGCCACCATGTAGACGCTGATCAAGACGCGGGTGACGTCGATACCGGCCAGGCGTGCGGCCTCTCGGTCGTCTCCGGTGGCGTACACGTGGCGTCCCCAGGCGGTCTTGGCGAGCACGAATCCGACCACGATGTACAAGATGATGGCGACCAGCACACCGGCGGTGATGTTGAACTCACCCCATTTGACGCGTTTCGACGTCCACATCAGGATCGAGTCGACGCCGATCGATTCCTTCGAGATCGTCTCGGCGTTGCCGTAGCGAAGCCCGAGCGAGTTGAACACGTAGAACGTGCCGAGCGTGGCGATGAAGGGCGGGAGCCCGATCTTGGTCACGAGCCCGCCGTGGAAGGCGCCGAGCAGCACCCCGACCACTCCTCCGATCAACAGTGCCCACAGCCCGGGCACACCGTGATCGGCGGCCATCTTGGCGACCACCATGTGGGTGAGCAGCATCGCCGTGCCGACCGACAGGTCGACCCCGGCCGTGAGAATGATCAATGTCTGCCCGACCGCGAGCGTGGCCAGCACGGCCGTCTGCTGGAGCATGATGCCGAGGTTGAACGGCTGTTGGAACTTGCCGTCGCTCGCCCAGGCGAACACCAGGCACGACAGCACCAGCACCGCTGCCGGACTGATCGTCGGATATCGGTGCAATGTGTGCTGGATCCGCTCCAGCGGTGAGGCACTGCGTGCCAGAGAGCTGACGTCGTCCGACGACGCCGTGGTGGTGTTGGTCACAAGAATCCCCCGATTCGTTTGCGGGACATCAACCAGATGTCCGGGGCCGAGCGTAGACGCGCTCGTGGGGCGGTCGGACGGGCCAACCGCCCCACGAATGCAAAGCTTTTGGAAGGGTCAACCATCCGGCCGGGCGGCGGCGGATCCGCCCGGCCGGAAGGTCGATGACTACTGGGTCAGCCCCAGCAGATCTTGTTGCCTTCGTCGACGCTGATGCTGTCGACGCCGTCGGCCGGGTCACCGGTGACGAGTGCCACGCCGGTGTTGAAGAAGTCGAGCCCGTCGGTCGGGGTCGGGGCAGCGCCGCCGTCGGCGAGCTGCTTGATGGCAGCCATACCCTTGGTGGCCATCTGGCCCGGGTACTGCTGGGCGGTGGCGCCGATGACGCCTTCGCCGACCAGACGCAGACCCGGATCGCAACCACCGTCGACCGACACGATCAACACGCCAGCGTCCTTGCCAGCAGCCACGAGCGCGTCATGCGCACCCTGAGCGGCCGGCTCGTTGATCGTGTAGACGACGTTGATGTCGGGGTTCGCCGAGAGGCAGGTCTCCATCGCGGTCTTGCCACCGTCGACGGCACCGTTGGTCGGCTCGTGGCAAACCACTTCGTACTCGCCACCGCTGTAGCTGCCGGTCTTGGGCTCGTTGCCGTTGCCGCTCGTGTCGACGGCATCGATGATGCCCATGCCGTTGAGGAAGCCTTGGTCACGGAAGTAGTCGACCGACACGACCTGATCGTTGAACAGGTCGAGCATGGCGATCGTGGCCTTCTCGCCACCGAGCTTGACAGCGGTCCACATACCGATCAGCTGACCGGCCATGTAGTTGTCGGTGGCGAACGTGATGTCGACGGCCGACGCATCACCAGGAGGCGTGTCGAGCGCGATCACGTAGAGACCGGCTTCGCGAGCGGCCTTGAGGGCCGGAACCACGGCATCGCCCGACGGCGTGATCAAGATCCCCTTGTCGCCATTGGCGATGGCGGCCTCGATCGCAGCGATCTGGCTGTCGGTGTCACCGTCGGCCTGACCAGCAGCAACCGTGAGCGTGACACCCAACGAGTCGGCCTCGGCCTGCGCCGAATCAGCCATCGACACGAAGAACGGGTTCGACGTGTTCTTCAAGATCAACGACACACCGACCTCGCCGGCCGACTCGGCCGGAGCGGCCGGAGCGGCCGCATCAGCGGGCTTGCCCCAGCAGATCTTGTTGCCTTCGTCGACGCTGATGCTGTCGACGCCGTCGGCCGGGTCACCGGTGACGAGTGCCACGCCGGTGTTGAAGAAGTCGAGCCCGTCGGTCGGGGTCGGGGCAGCGCCGCCGTCGGCGAGCTGCTTGATGGCAGCCATACCCTTGGTGGCCATCTGGCCCGGGTACTGCTGGGCGGTGGCGCCGATGACGCCTTCGCCGACCAGACGCAGACCCGGATCGCAACCACCGTCGACCGACACGATCAACACGCCAGCGTCCTTGCCGGCAGCCACGAGCGCGTCATGCGCACCCTGAGCGGCCGGCTCGTTGATCGTGTAGACGACGTTGATGTCGGGGTTCGCCGAGAGGCAGGTCTCCATCGCGGTCTTGCCACCGTCGACGGCACCGTTGGTCGGCTCGTGGCAAACCACTTCGTACTCGCCACCGCTGTAGCTGCCGGTCTTGGGCTCGTTGCCGTTGCCGCTCGTGTCGACGGCATCGATGATGCCCATGCCGTTGAGGAAGCCTTGGTCACGGAAGTAGTCGACCGACACGACCTGATCGTTGAACAGGTCGAGCATGGCGATCGTGGCCTTCTCGCCACCGAGCTTGACAGCGGTCCACATACCGATCAGCTGACCGGCCATGTAGTTGTCGGTGGCGAACGTGATGTCGACGGCCGACGCATCACCAGGAGGCGTGTCGAGCGCGATCACGTAGAGACCGGCTTCGCGAGCGGCCTTGAGGGCCGGAACCACGGCATCGCCCGACGGCGTGATCAAGATCCCCTTGTCGCCATTGGCGATGGCGGCCTCGATCGCAGCGATCTGGCTGTCGGTGTCACCGTCGGCCTGACCAGCAGCAACCGTGAGCGTGACGCCCAACGAGTCGGCCTCGGCCTGCGCCGAATCAGCCATCGACACGAAGAACGGGTTCGACGTGTTCTTCAAGATCAACGACACACCGACCTCGCCATCGCCGGTCGGGGCGCCGTCGGTGGCGACGGGCGCTGCATCCGTGGCGCCGGGAGCGGCGTCGGTGGCGACGGTCTCTGCGTCGTCACTGCCGCACGCGGCCAGGACGAGCGAAGCGGCGGCGAGCGCGGCCGCGGCTCGCGTGAAACGCCTCGGTGGCGAGATCTTCATGGATTCCCCCTCAGGAAGGTCTGACGAAACGGTGCCGACTTGACAACGTTGTCATGACCATACGGCAAGCTTGACAACGTTGTCAAGAGGTGGTTCAAATGTTCCCGCACCGGGGGGCCACGCCAGACTGTGGCTCCCGACCGCACCCACCACCGACGACACAGCCCGACGACACAGTCCGACGAGACCAGGAATGACACCGTGACCACACCGCCGACTCGGCGCCCCACCCTGCGCGACGTCGCCGACATTGCTGGCGTCAGCTTCAAGACGGTGTCACGCGTGGTCAACGGCGAGGCGGGCGTCAGCAGCGAACTCGTCGATCGCGTCGAGGCCGCCGTGGCCGACCTCGGATACCGCCCCGACGATCGGGCCCGCCACCTCCGCCAGGGTGGCGCCCGGACCGGGGCGATCGGCTTCATCCTGGTCGACGTCGCCAACCCGTTCTTCTCGTCCACGCTGCGCGGCATCGAGGAGGTCGCCCGCAGCCGCGGCTACCTCGTGCTGGCCGGCAGCAACGACGGGCTCGAGTCGCGCGAGAACCAACTCGTCGAGGCCTTCATCGCCCGCCGGGTCGACGGCCTGATCGTGGTGCCGTCGGGCGCCGGTGTGGGTGCCCTGCGGACCGAACTGGACCGCGGCACACCGGTCGTGTTCCTCGACCTCGAACCGAACGATGCCGACGTCGACCTGGTCCGCAGCGATCACCACGGGGGCGCCAAGCTCGGGACCGAGCACCTGCTGGCGCACGGCCACACCGACATCGCCTTCATCGGTGACGACCCCACGATCTTCTCCGCAGCTGCACGGCTGCAAGGATTTCGCGACGCGATGGGCGAAGCCGGTCTGCGCCCACCTGCCCATCGCATCATCACCGGTCGGCACTCGTCGGAGACCTGGCGCACCGTGATCGGCGACCATCTGCGGATGCCGGCCCCGCCCACGGCGATCTTCACCGCCCAGAACTTCATCACGGTCGGCGCCGCCCACGCCCTGCACGATCTCGAGCTGCATCACCGGATCGCCCAACTCGGCTTCGACGACATCGAGCTCGGCGACATCGTGGACCCGCCGATCTCGGTGGTGCCGCAGGAGCCGCTCGAACTGGGCCGCCGGGCCGCCGAGCGCCTGTTCAGCCGGATCGACGGCGATCGCCGCCCGCCGACGCGCGACATTCTCGCCCGAGCGGTGATCGCACGTGGATCGGGCGAGATCAGGCCGACGCTCGCCGCCCGCTGAGCGGTCGACCGGCGTTGCCGCGAACCAGCACGGTTTCGCGTATCGTCTCGGTGTGCACATCCTGCTCGCCACCGATGCCGATTGGATCGTCGACGAGGTCACCGCAGCGCTCGGCGGCCCCGACACCACCTTCACCGTCTGCCGTGACGGACGCGCCGTGTCGGGTGTGGTGAAGCAACGCACCCCCGATCTGGTCATCCTCGACCTGCAGGTCGGATCGATGGGCGGGATGGCCACGGCGATGGCGCTCCGGCTCGACGAGACCGGAGGCACGCTCCCCCACGTCAAGATCCTGATGCTGCTCGACCGCACCGCCGACGTGTACCTGGCGCAGCGCTCGAGCGCCGACGGCTGGCTGATCAAGCCGCTCGACGCGATGCGTCTCCAGCGCGCGGCTGCCGCGATCGCCGCCGGCGGCGGGGTCCGCGAAGGCGTCCCGGCCGAGCCGATCCTGACCGACGACGCCGGGATCGACGCGGATTCCGAGCCCGTCACCGAGGAAGAACCGGCAACCGCCGGATAGCATTTCTGCCTGCTACGGGGTGTAGCGCAGCTTGGTTAGCGCGCCACGTTCGGGACGTGGAGGCCGGAGGTTCAAATCCTCTCACCCCGACCAACAGCCGGTCACGAAAGTGACCGGTTGTCGTCGTTTTCCGGAACGGACGCGTTCGATCTCGGCGGCGAGTGCGTCGATGGTGTCTCGGTTGACGCTGTCGCCTCGGACTCGGGCGACGGCTTCGGCGTCGTCGGCCAGGTCGTCCGCGGTCCCGACGCGACCGGGCTCGCCACGCGATTCGTCGGAGCTCACAGCCCCCGAACTGCCCCCGAACGCGGGTCGAGCAGCCCGGGGTGCGCGCAACGGCCGGATAGGGTCGCCTCGTGCCTCCGACCATCACGTATCGGATCGCCGGCTGGGCCGACCTGAACGCGATCGTCGAACTGCTCCACGACGACGAACTCGGACGAGCCCGAAATCCGCTCCTCGCCGACGCGGCTCAGGCGTACAGCGACGCTTTCGAGCATCTCATCGACCAGCTCGACAACGACGTCATCGTTGGGGAAGCCGACGGTCACATCGTCAGCTGCTACCAACTCACCTTGATTCGAGGCCTCAGCCACACCGGTGGCCTGCGAGCGCAAGTGGAGAGTGTTCGGGTCAGGTCCGATCTTCGGGGCACAGGTGTCGGCTCCGACATGATGCAGGATGCGATCGCACGTGCGCGCGCCCGCAACTGCACCCTGATCCAGCTGACCACAGACGCAAGCCGCGCCGGCACCAAGAGGTTCTACGAACGGCTCGGCTTCGTCGCCACTCACCATGGCATGAAGCAGTTCCTCTAGCCCGGCAGCGTCCAACTGCCGTTCGTCGGCCGGGAGCAGCAGCAGACGCCGAGTGGCCGATGACTTTGAACGAACGGGTTCGATCGACAGTGATCTCGCCACTTGCTCACCGACCGCTCTGCCAAGGACCATGGGCCCTGGCGACGTGGTGCGCCTTGTCGCACCATAGGGGTGCCCGCACACCAACCGGGTCCGGCACCATGTGGAGGTGCACCATGGCCTTGATCTCGATCCCGACGGTCACACCGTCAACGCTCGATCTCACGCACGACGATCAGCGTCCGGCGCTACTCGCCGGGCTCGCCTATCTGGGCCTTCTGGTCACCGGCGCGCTCGGCTACATGTTCGTGCGCGGCAAGCTCTTCGTGGACGACTCCGCGGCCGGCACGACCGCCAACCTCGTCGGACGCGAGGGCCTGGCCCGAGCCGGGATCGCGCTCGACATCGGCGCGGCCCTCACACAGGCGCTCGTCGCCGTGACCTTCTTCGCTCTGTTTCGGCGCATCCATCGGTGGGCTGCTGCCTCGATCTCGGCATTCGGGCTGCTGGGCGCCACAGCCCTGATGACCGCCGCAGTGTTCTCGTGGTCGGCTCTCGACGCGGCACTCGGCGGGTCGGTCCAAGACGCACAGCTGCTCTACCGACTCCAGGACGCTTCCTGGAATGTGGGCGGGGTCTTCTTCGGCCTGTGGCTGTTGCCCCTGGGCTGGCTCGTCCGACGGACCTCGCCGATGCCACGCCTGCTCGGCTGGCTGCTGCTCGTCGGCGGGTTCGGATACATCGCCAACACCTTCGTTCACGCCTTGCTGCCCGATGCGACCGGACTCGCTGATGCCCTGCTGATCCCGTCGACCATCGGCGAGCTATGGATGATCGGATACTTGCTGTGGCGGGGCACCGCCGGACATCTGTCGCTCGTGCCACGTACTCCGGCGCACGACGCCTGAACCGCAAGCTGAGACCTCTCGCAGCACGCCGTGAGACGACGCCCGAGAACCCGAAGGCCAGCACTCTCGACCACACGCTGATCGGCCCTTGCCGGACGCCCCGATGCTCAGCGCGCACGCTGTCGGAGCGTCCGCTACCGCCGGGTCGTCCACCCGTGCAATGCGACGTGCCGGTGTCGAGGGCGTCAACCGATGAGTGACGTCGGGACTGCGAGTTCGGCGTAGACGCTCTCGAGGTCGCCGTGGTCGGGATCCGCTGTCGCGGCGGCGAGATCGTCGATCAGTAGATCGAACTCAGGACCGGTCTCGTCGTTGTACGAGTCCTTCATCGGGCCCCACTCGTCCCACGGAAGCATCTCGATCTTGCGGGCGAGGCTCGCCAGGTCGCGCATTGCGTTGCCGCGGATCTCTCCGACACCCCAGTTCTCGGTCCCGAAGACACCGAAGTCGTTCGGGTCTTGCGCCCGGAGCGGACGAGCTGCCATGCCTCGCCGGCAGTGAGGAACTCGCCGTCACGAAGATCGTCGGTCCTCGCTCGCGTCGGGGTCTCCAGGCCCAGGTACTCCGGGTCGATCCTGATCCACCGCACTTGCTCGGCGGACCAGAACTCGACGATCCAGTGGTCCACTTTCTTCGGCGGGACGAAGTACGTCGCGAAACCGCACCGCGCCCGCGCCGGCACGGCGGCCGCGCGCAGGAACGCCGTCGACAACGTGGCGAAGTGCCGGCAGGTGCCGACGACCCGCCGGTCGGTCGGACGCGTCTCGCCGAGCGGCGTCGCGGCAGAGAGCTCCAGCGCGCGTGCGAACAACGCAGTCGCCGGGCGGGTGTTCCGTTCGGTCAAGCGTTGCTCGCTCAGCCCGACGCCGCTTGCCTCACCTGGCGCCACGAGGAGGCGTTGGGCCACGAGACACAGATCGGAAGGGCCGAGCTCGAGGTCGCGAATCATGTTCGCCTGCTCGACAGTCAGCTGCGTGAACGGCCCCGGCGCAGCGAAGAAATCGAGTGTCACGAGCATCACCGTACAACGCACCCAGAGCCAGCCTGTTGGGACCATGACGCACTACGTGCCCCGATGCTCGGCTGAACACGCGGGGCAGTTGCGACGTCGGCACGACGACCGGTGACGTCGGCCGTCGTTCTGCGCCGCGCAGTTCTGTGCGACTCTCGACACCCGTCGATTTGCCCGACGTCAGCGGTGACCACGTTCGTCTCCGGGGGCACGGATCGCTGAGCCGCCATCGGATCGGTTCACGAGCAGGATCAGGATCCGGAGCGACCGGGACTCTGGCGCGCCGGTCGGAGCGGGCGAGCCGACTGTCGGGGGCACAGCCGGGCGATCATCGACAGTCGGTCGCCACCTCGAGCGCAGCGCAAATGTCTCGCATGCGGGAGTCGCTCAGGCGGCCGAGCCGCTCGACGAGCAGCCCAACCGAGACCGATTCGACGGAATCGAGGTTGACCACGCTCCGACGCTGCACGGGGTCGTCCCCCGGCTCGAGCACGACCTCGCTGGCGAGCCCTCGGACGGTCGTCGTGCACGGCGCCACCAGGGCGCGGCGAAGTCGCGGAATCGCAGCGTCACGCGACAACACGACGACGGGTCGGCGGCCGATCTCTGGCGGCTCGCACCACCACAACTCGCCACGACGAGGAAGATCGGTCATCGCCCAGCCGCTTCGCGGAACGACGCAAGGTCGCCCCACTCATCGGGCTCGTCGAGGGGATGCTCGGCGTAGGCCACTGCGTAGGCGGCGTCGATCTCGGCCGCTCGATCGCGAGCGAGGAGTGCCGCCAGCTGCCTCATCGATGAGTTCGGCGTCACTCGCCGACGAGCGCGCGTGTCGTGCATGTTCGAGCAGCCCTTGGTCGACCGTCGTGCTGAGCCGGATCCGCGCCATGCCACGATCATGCCATCGTCATGCCATAAGCGCAACGGGTGGCCGGTTCAAGTCCTCTCACCTCGACCTACAGCCGGTCACGACGTGACGGGCTGTCGTCGTTTTCGACGGTCGGCGGGCCTCGGACGGACGGCCGGTCAGGAGCACTCGGTGCCGTCGTCGGGCACCGTCAGGTCGATCAGGTAGCGCGACACGGCGTCGATCACGCACTCGTTGGCGCCGTACCCGGTGTGTTGGGCAGCGTCGACCACCAGCAGCACACCCCCCTCCAGGGTGTCGCTCAACGTGCGGCTCGACCCGAGCGGCGTGGCGGCATCACCGGTGGTGCCGATCACCAGGATCGGCCCGGCGCCGGCACCCGTGATCCCGATCCGAGGCGAAGGTGTGGGCGGCAGCATGGCGCACGTGTACCCGCCGACCGCGCCTTCCGGGATCAACAGTGGCGCCACCTCGTGCAGCGCGCCGGCCAACTCGTCGGCTTGCTCGGTGGTCGCCGACTCGGGGCTGTCGGCACAACTGATGACCTCGAACGCTTCCAACTCGTTGGTCCAGGTTCCGTCGTTGCTGCGCCGGAAGTAGGCGTCGTAGAGCGCCAGCAATCCACTGCCGTCACCGCGCTCGGCGGCCGCCAGGGACTGCGCCAGCGTGGGCCAGAACTGGTCGGAGTAGGTGGCCATGATCGCCGCCACTACGGCCACGTCGCGATTGACGGGCGGACGACCCTCGGCACCCTCGATCGGCGATTCGTCGAGACGGTCGAACAGCGCCGTGAACGCCGACGTCGGATCCCCGTCGTGGTGGAACGCACAGCCGTCGTCGGCGGCGCAGTCGGCGAGGAACGCCCCGAGTGCGGCCTGCAATCCGACGTACTGCTGAAGCGTCGAGTCGCGGCTGGTGGCGGTCGGGTCCACGCCACCGTCGAACACTGCCGCCCGCACCGTGTCGGGGAACAGCGTGGCCCAGGTGGCGCCCAGCTCGCTGCCGTAACTGAACCCGAAGAAGCTGATCGTGTCCTCGCCGATCGCCCGCCGGATGGCATCGACATCGCGGGCGCTGTCGTTGGTGCCGACCCTGGCCAGGATGTCGCCGCTGCGTTGCACGCAACCGTCGGCGAACCGCCGCGCCGAATCGATCACCGCCTGGCGCTCGGCGTCGTCCTCGGGCGTCGTGTCGATCTGGGCGTAGAACTCGTCGTAGTCGTCGATGCAGTCGATCACCGGTGTGCTCTTCCCCGTGCCGCGAGGGTCCCACGCCACGATGTCGAACCGCTCGCGCAGCTCACGGTCGTACCAGTTCGCAGCATCGGTGGCGAGGAAGGTACCGCTCACGCCGGGACCGCCCGGGTTGACCAGCAGCGTGCCGATCTTGTTGTCCTGGTCGAGGGCGTTGTAGCGCGCCAGCGACAGGGTGAACCGAGCGCCATCGGGGTCGGCATAGTCGACCGGAACGTCGAGCGTGCCCAGGTCGACCGCATCGTCGAGCGGTTGCCACTCGATCGGCACCGGCTCGAACGGCGGTACGTCACCCAACGTCACCACCGGGACCGACGCCGTACCGGCGACGGACGGCACGGTGCCCGGCACTGTGGTGGGCACGCCAGCAGCGACCGAGGTGGTGGCGGCGGCCGCAGAATCGGACGAACCTGAACACGCTGCCGCCGACACGACGAGAGCAATCGTCGCTGCCGTCACCGACCATCCGCTCGAAACAACCCGCCTGGACACCAGCCAGAGGCTACGGGGGACGCCACGTCCCCAGGGTGCACCCGTGCCGGTGGCCGTAGCCTGAACCGATGCGGATGGGCCCACACCACATGATGCCTCGTGACACCGAGGCCGTGAAGGGCGCCAAGTTGGGGCGCGCCACCGCTCGTCGAGTCTGGGAGTTCGCCCGGCCCTACCGCGGCACGATCATGGTCTTCCTGGGCATGATCGTGGTCGCCGCCCTGCTGGCCCTCGTGCCGCCGCTCGTCGTGCGCCGGATCATCGACCATTCGATCCCCAACGAGGATCGCCACGAGATCTGGTGGTTGGCCGGGCTCGCTGTCGCCGCCGCACTGCTCGACGCCGGGCTCCAGATCGGGCAACGGTGGTGCAGCGCGCGAGTCGGCGAAGGACTGATCGCCGACCTCCGGATGACGCTGTTCGCCAAGGTCCAGCGGCTGCCGATCGCGTTCTTCACCCGGACCCCGACCGGCGCCATCACGAGCCGGCTCAACAACGACGTGATCGGCGCCCAGTCGGCGGTGACCACCACGCTCGGCAGTGTGGTCAGCAACGTGATCGTGCTGATCACCACCGTGGCCACGATGCTCGCCCTCGAATGGCGGCTCACGCTGCTGGCGCTGATCGTCCTCCCGCTCTTCATCATCCCGGCCCGGCGCGTCGGTGGCCGATTACAGGTCATCGCCCGCCAGCAGATGCAGCACAACGCCGCCATGAACACCCAGATGACCGAGCGCTTCAACGTGTCGGGGGCGTTGCTCGTGAAGCTGTTCGGATCGCTCGATCGGGAGAACGACACGTTCGGACGGCGCGCCACCGCGGTGCGCGACGCCGGCATCAAGCAGGCCATGCTCGGGCGCGTCTTCTTCGTGGCCCTGGGTCTGGTGGCAGCGGTGGGCACCGCGGCGATCTACGGGATCGGAGCCCAACTGGTCGTCAGCAAGGACATTGGGATCGGCACCCTGGTGGCACTGGCGGCGCTCGTCACACGGATCTACCAACCCCTGACCGGTCTCACCAACGCCCGCGTCGACCTGATGACCTCGATGGTGTCTTTCGAGCGGGTGTTCGAAGTGCTCGACACCAACGAACCGATCGCCGATCGGCCGGGTGCGGTCGACCTGATCGAGCCGAGCGGCCGCGTCGAGTTGCGCCACGTCACCTTCCGCTACCCACCCGCCGATGATTCGTCGATCGTCTCGATGGAGCAGCAGGCGATCCCCGGCGCCGACCCCGACCGCGACGTGTTGCACCACCTCAGCCTGACGGCCGAACCCGGTGAGACGCTGGCCCTCGTGGGCGCGTCGGGCGCCGGCAAGAGCACGCTGGCGTCGTTGATCCCACGTCTGTACGACGTGACCAGCGGTGCCGTGCTGATCGACGGCCACGACGTGCGCAACCTCACGCTGACCAGCCTCCGCGGCGCGATCGGGGTCGTGTCGCAAGACCCGCACCTGTTCCACGAGTCGATCGGCGACAACCTCCGCTACGCCCGCCCCGACGCGACCGACGACGAGATCGTGGCGGCATCGAAGGCGGCTCGCATCCACGACACGATCGCCGCCCTCCCCGACGGCTACGACACCGTCGTCGGCGAGCGCGGGTACCGGCTCTCGGGTGGCGAGAAGCAGCGCGTGGCGATCGCTCGCCTGTTGCTCAAGGATCCGGCGATCATGATCCTCGACGAAGCCACCAGTCACCTCGACAACGACAACGAAGCCCACGTGCAAGCCTCGATCGAGACGGCGCTCCAGGGTCGCACGGCGATCGTGATCGCCCATCGTCTGTCGACGGTTCGCAGCGCCGATCGGATCGCCGTACTCGACGGCGGCCAGATCGTCGAGCTCGGCACGCACGACGAGTTGGTCGTGCTGGACGGGCTGTACGCGTCCCAGCTGAAGGCCGGCGAACTGCTCTGACCGGTTCTGGCCGGGGTGCGAGGCCATCACGGACGACGGCGGTGTAACGTGCGATCCATGCAGGAGTTCTCTACGGTCAGTGTGTCGTCGTACGAGGCCGGGTCGCTCGCCGACCGCCTCACCGAGCAGTCGGCGCAGGGGTGGAACGTGGTCGCCATCGTGCCGACCGGCAGCACGGTGACCGCCTATCTGTCACGCCACGCCACCAAGGGTGACGACTCGTCGAGCGCTTCGTCGAGCGCCACCGCCGACGCCACCACAGCCGACGCCACCACCGCCGACGCGACCCACGACAGCCACGACACCCACGACAACGCCGTGGTCGTCGAGTCGTCGCCGCAGTCGGCCGCCGACCCGGAGCCGGCCGCCGGATCGAGCAGTGCCGCAGCGAGTGCGGAGGAGTCCGCCAGCCCGCAGCCGAGCACCACCGAGCCCAGCGTGCCAGCGTCGGTCAGCCCTGAGCCGAACGTCCCCCAGCCCAGCGTTCCGGAGCGGGCCGCTGCCGCATCGGCCGTCGACGAGCCGGCAGGTTGGGCGCTCGAGCCCGAGCCCGCCAGCACCCCCTCCACCGGTTCCGGCTCCGCCACCGACTTGTCGTCGATCGCCGGATCCATGTCGTCGGCGGGCATCGACACGACCACGTCAGCCGCCACCACTGCCGCCGGCTCGGCGGCGAGCACCGCCGCTCCAGCGGCCAGTGGCGCTGCGGCGGCCTCGACCGCTGCCCAGTCCGCCGCCGGTGCCGCCCCGGCAGGCTGGTACGCAGACCCCTCGTCACGGTTCGAACTGCGCTACTGGGACGGTGGCCAGTGGACCGAGCACGTGTCGCGCTCCGGCCAGCAGTACACCGACCCGCCCGTCGCCTGACGTCACCCGATCCCACACGCTCGCCCCGGTACCCTCGCTGGCATGCGCGCGACGTCGATCGGCCACGCCGGCATCCTGATCGAAACCGGCGCCGGTTCGATCCTGTGCGACCCCTGGTTCGTGCCGGCCTTCTTCGGCTCGTGGTTCGTGTTCCCACGCAACGACCAACTGTCCGACGATCTGCTGGAGCGCATCGAGCAGGCCGACTTCCTGTACATCACGCACCTGCATGCCGACCACCACGACGAGCCGTGGCTGCGATCGCACCTGCGGCGCGACATCCCGATCCTGCTCCCCGGCTACCCCACTCGCGAGCAACAGCGCACGCTGGCTCGACTGGGGTTCACCGAGTTCATCCGCACCACGGACGGTGAGGAGCTCGAGATCGCCCCTGGCCTGACGGTCGCCATCCACACCGAGGTGTCGATCACCGATGGGCCGGGCGGCGACTCGGCGATGGTAGTGAGCGATGGGAGCACACGGTTGGTGAACCAGAACGACTGTCGCACCACCGACCTCGACGCCCTGCGTTCGCACGGCCCCGTCGATCTGCACTGGCTGCAGTACTCGGGGGCGATCTGGTACCCGATGGTGTACGAGGTACCCGACACCGAGATGCGACGGCTGGTCGACGCCAAGGTCGAGAGCCAGTTCACGCGGGCGATGCGCTACGTCGACCGGATCGGCGCCCGCGCCGTCGTGCCGAGTGCCGGACCGCCGGCGTTCCTCGATGACGACCTGTGGCACCTCAACGTGATCCGCGGCGACGAGCTGTCGATCTTCCCCGATCAGCGCTCGTTCATGGAGCGCCTCGACGTGGCCGGCCACACCGGCGTGCTGGCGATCCCGGGCACCGAGATCGAGATCACTCCCGAGGCGATCACCGCCCGTCATCCGATCCCCGATGCAGACGTCGAGGCGATCTTCGACGACAAGGAGCGCTACCTCCGGCGGTACCAGGCCGACTGGAGGCCCTGGCTCGACGACCTCAAGGCGGGCTGGAACCCGCCGACCACGGATCTGTTGACCACCCTCGCCGACTGGTGGGAACCGTTGCTCCGGATGGCACCGACGATGCGCAACGCGGTCGGTGGCAACTGCCTGCTGCGAGCGGGTGAGCTGGAGATCCTGATCGACTTCCCGGCCGGCGAAGTGCGGGCGTACCGCGGCGAGCCGTACTCGTTCCGGTTCCAGATCCCGAGGGCACTGGTCGAGACCGTTGCCGCCCAGAAGGCGGTCGACTGGTCGAACTCGTTGTTCCTGTCGGCTCGCTTCTCGGCGTGGCGTGCCGGTGACTTCAACGAATACCTCTACAACTTCTTCAAGTCGTTGTCGGTCGAGCGGATGCGACGCACCGAGGCCGAGGCCGTGCGCAAACTGGATCCACCCGACGAGGTGGAACCCGAGATCGAGCTCGGCGAGTACGTCGTGCAGCGCCGCTGCCCGCACCGCAACGCCGATCTGGCGGTGTTCGGCGAGATCGAGTCGAGTGACGATGGCGATGTGCTGGTCTGCACGCTGCACGGCTGGCTGTTCGATTGCGAGACCGGCCGCTGCCTCACCAGCGCCGACCATCCGCTCAAGATCCGTCGCCGCTGACGCGGATCGGGCGGCTCAGGAGCCGGACCCGGCCGCCTGCTGGGCAGCCCGCTCGACCCTCGCCATGTGGGCCGGCCAGTCCTTGTCGACGTCGAGGCTGGCGTCGCCGAGGCGCCGGCCGGCGCCGCCGTCGAGCAGCTCCCTGAGGATGTCGGCATGGCCCGCGTGGCGGTGGGTTTCGGCGGTCACGTGGACCAGCAGCGTGTGCACCGTGGGGTGACGATCATCCTCACCCCACCACGCCACGTCGGCACGATGCTCGAGCCCGAACCGGCGCACGTTGGCGTCGGTCCGCTCCCACGTGGTGCGGTAGGCGGCGACGACCTGGGCGCGTGTGACCAGCGGCTCGACCACCAGGTCCGAGTCGGGGTCGTCCTCGTCGAGTGTGATCCCGAACTCGGCCTCGAAGTCAGGAGTGTGACCGAGACACACCCCGAAGTAGCCGGCCTCGACGAACGCAAGGTGCTGCACGAGACCGAGCAGGCTGGTGCCGGTCGGGGTGAGCGGGCGTCGCACGTCGTACTCCGCGAGACCGTCGAGTTTCCAGATCATCGCCTGCCGCGCCTGTTGGAGGTACTCCAGCAGCACGTCGCTCGGCTCGCCGACGCTCATTCGCAACGACCTTCGCGGTCATCGGGCATCGACGACGGCGGCCGTGGTGGTCGCCGCCGCAGCACGCAGAACTCATTGCCCTCCGGGTCGGCCAGCACCGCCCAGCCACGGTCCGGCCCATTTCGCCGGTCGTCGACCATCGTCGCTCCGAGCGTCAGGATTCGTTCGACCTCGTCATCCCGATCTCGATCCGTCGGCCGCAGGCACAGGTGCATCCGGTTCTTCACCGACTTCGGTTCGGGGACGCGGAGGAAGAGCAGGTATCGCTCGTCCGGCCCGCTCAGGCCGCACTCGTCGTCGTCGCGACCGATCGGCTCGTCGGCATCGAGCACGAAGTCGTCCAAGACCTGTGCCCACCACATCGTCTGGGAGTACGGGTCGTGGGCGTCGATGCAGAAGTTCGAAGCACGGCTTGCCATGGCGCACTGTCGCCCGCCTGACACCCGCGTGTCAAACGGGTTCGGTTCGGCCGGCCAGCGACGATGCGATCCTCGCCCAGGCCGCCAGCACCGACGGTTGGTCGGGCCCGACCGCCAACGCCAGACCGGCGTGGGAGGCAACCGGCAACCAAGCCGCCGCCAGCCGATCGGCGTCGGCTGGTTTCGTCAACTCGACGATCGAATCCCCGGCGGTCGGCCCGACGATCACGGCGGCCAGCACGTGCCGCCCGGCAGCGACCCCGGCCACGCTGCCGGCACCGGGCTGTGACGGCCCGAAGCTCTCGCCGTGGCGCACCAGCGTGCGGCCGCCGCGGATCACGCGCAGGTCGGTGACCAGACGCCCGGACGACTGGCCCGACCGGCCGAGCGAGTACTGCTCGACGATCTCACAGGTCGCGCCCTCATCGAGCACGATCACGGTCTCGGCGACGTGATCCGAACCTGCCACCGACACCGTCGGTTCCGGTCGCCAGTCGAGATGGGCTCCGGCGCCGACGCGGATCGTGGTGGTGAGTGTGGACGGTGCCACGGCGGCGTCATCCGGGCCGGGCCACACGATCGTGGCCGCCACGGTGCCGACGTCTGCCCTGGCACCGGGGGCGACCGTGATCGAGAGCGCCAGGACGTCGCCCCGCACCGGAGCGGCGGCCGTGCCGACCACGAGGAACCGTCCGCCGGCGCGCCGGATCGCGAACGGCGGTTCGGCGTGGACGTCGACCGCGAACGCTCGCCCGTCGGCGGTGGAGCCGACTGTGAGCGACGCCGAACCCTTCACCGCGCGCCGGCCGCCGACACGGGTCGGCCTGCCTGCCACTCCGCCAGGCGGTCGAGCAGCCAGTCGGCCACGTCGGCGGCACCGGCCGGCGTGCGCAGCGAGAGTGCCAGCACCGGGCCGGACCGGCGAGCGGTGGCGTCGGCCACCATCCGGCTCACGTCGGCGCCGACGTACGGAGCGAGGTCGACCTTGTTGATGATCAGCAGGTCGGCCTGGGCCACGCCCGGGCCGCCCTTGCGTGGCACGTCGTCGCCGCCGGCCGTGTCGAGCACGAAGATCTGCACGTCGACCAAACCCTTGGAGAAGATCGCCGTCAGGTTGTCGCCGCCCGACTCGATCAGGCTCAGATCGACCGGGGCGTGCAGGGCTTCCATCTGCTCGACGGCGTCGAGGTTGGCGGCGATGTCGTCGCGGATCGCCGTGTGCGGGCAGCAGCCGGTCTCGACGGCGGTGATCCGCTCGACGGGGAGCACTGCGGCAGCCTTCAAGGCCTGAGCATCCTCCGAGGTGAAGATGTCGTTCGTGACCACCACCAGCGAACGCCGGTCACGCAACAGCGTGCACAAGGCGCCGACCAAGGTGGTCTTGCCGCTCCCGACCGGGCCACCGATCCCAACCCGGAGCGGCCGGCTGCCGGGCACGGCGGGTTCGGCGCCGTGCAGGTGATGGTGATGGTGGACGCCGTCGGCGCCGATCTCGTGCGGTGGCATGATGGCTCGTCTCTCCTGTGGTGTGTGGGGCCGGTCGACAGCGCGTCAGGCCACGAACAATCGAGCGTCCCACCGGCCGTGCTGCTCGGCGAGCACGTCGGTCAAGGTGCCGGTCCGGGCGGGAAGGTCGGCAGGGTCGGCGGCCGCCCACCGGTCGACGTCGGTCATGATCTCGCCGAGGTCGGCGGCCACGCGTGCCTGCGTGGCGGATGCAGCGAGTGGGTCGAGGCCGAGCATCCGCACGGCGGCGGTGGAGACGGCGCTCGACATCTGGTGCAGGACCAGCACGGCGGCATCCGAGGCGCCGCCCCCGGCTGCGGCGGTCGCCAGTCCCAGCACCACCGGATGATGGCACCCACCCGCACGGTCGGCAGCCGTGAGCAACGCCGGATGGGCCCAGACCGCACGCGCCGAACGGCACAGTTGACGCCCGAGTTGACGGCTGACCGAACGCAGGCGTGGCGAGGCAGTGCGGGCGTCGTACTCGTGGTCAAGGGCGTCCACCACGTCGCCCAGACTCGGCGCTGCAAGGCCGGCGGCGGAGCAGGCGCGGGCGGCGAAGGCGGCGTCGGTGAGGCCGCTGGTCCACAACCGACCGCGCAGGTAGCGCTCCATCGAGATCGCGTCGACGATGTCGCCGAATCGGATCGCCGACTCGGCACCGGCCGAATTGGCAGAGCCTCCCGACGGGAATCGCCCATCGGCGAGCAACAGCAACATCGGGTGGATCGACATCGTGGACTGCCCGATCAGAACAGGAAGTAGCGCTGCGCCATCGGCAGTTCCACGGCCGGTGCCTCGGTGACCAACTCTCCATCGATCCGGACCGCGAACGAATCGGGGTCGACCTCGATGCGCGGCATGGCGTCGTTGAGCCGCATGTCGGCCTTGCCGATCGCTCGCGTGTCGTCGATCACGGCGAACCGACGGCGGACACCGAGTCGATCCGGAAGGCCGTCGTCGATCGCCGCGTTGGACACGAACGCCAACGACAACCCGGGGGCCACCCCGGGGGCGGCGCCGAACATCGGCCGTGGGAGCTCAGGTTGCGGCGTCGGGATCGAGGCGTTGGTGTCGCCCATCTGCGCCCAGGCGATCATGCCGCCCTTCACGACCACGTGCGCCCGCACGCCGAAGAAGGCCGGATCCCACAGCACAAGGTCGGCCAGCTTGCCGACCTCGACCGAACCGACCTCCGAGGCCAGTCCGTGGGCGATCGCCGGATTGATCGTGTACTTGGCGACGTAGCGCCGGGCCCGCAGATTGTCGGCGGGTCCGTCACCGGGCAACGCCCCTCGCCGCACCTTCATCACGTGCGCTGTCTGCCAGGTGCGCAACACGACTTCGCCGATCCGGCCCATCGCCTGGCTGTCGGACCCGATCATCGAGATCGCCCCCAGGTCGTGCAGGATGTCCTCGGCGGCGATCGTGGACGGCCGGATCCGGCTCTCGGCGAACGACAGGTCTTCCGCCACGGCCGGGTTGAGGTGATGGCAGACCATCAGCATGTCGAGGTGTTCGTCGACGGTGTTGACCGTGTGCGGGACGGGTGGGATTGGTCGACGACGGGAGCACGTTCGGGTGGGCGGCGACGGTGATGATGTCGGGGGCGTGACCGCCGCCGGCACCTTCGGTGTGGAACGTGTGGATCGATCGCCCGCCGATCGCAGCCAACGTGGATTCCACGAAGCCGGCCTCGTTGAGCGTGTCGGTGTGGATCGCGGCCTGGACGCCGGAGGCGTCGCACACCCGCAGGCAGGCATCGATCACCGCCGGGGTGGTGCCCCAGTCCTCGTGCAGTTTGAACCCTGACGCTCCCGAACGGAGTTGCTCCCACATGGCGTCGGCCGACGTGGTGTTGCCCTTGGCGAGCAGGGCGACGTTGACCGGCCAGTGGTCGAGTGCCTCCAGCATCCGTTCGAGGTACCAGGCGCCCGTGACCGTGGTCGCCTTGGTCCCCTCGGCCGGGCCCGTGCCGCCACCGATGATCGTGGTGATGCCGACCCCGAGCGCCTCCTCGAGTTGCTGGGGGGCGATCAGGTGGACGTGACAGTCGATCGCCCCGGCAGTCACGATCCGGCCGTTGCCGGCGAGCACCTCGGTCGACGGGCCGATCACCAGCCTCGGGTCGACATGGTCCATCGTGTCGGGGTTGCCGGCCTTGCCGATCCCGACGATGCGACCGTCGCGCACGCCGATGTCGGCCTTGTAGATGCCGGTGTGGTCGAGGATCACGGCGCCGGTGATCACCAGGTCGGGCGCTCCGTCGGCACGCGTCGCCGTGGCTTGCCCCATCGACTCGCGGATCACCTTGCCGCCCCCGAACACGACCTCGTCGCCACCGACGCAGTGGTCACGCTCGACCTCGATCCAGAGGTCGGTGTCGGCCAGGCGGATGCGATCTCCGGCGGTGGGACCGAACAGCGCCCGATAGCGCGAGCGCGTGATGAAGCTCATGGCCGACCGCCCTGCGTCTCGGCAGGATCGAGCGCCCCGCCGACCTCGCCCCGCAAACCGGGGATGACCCGGTTGCCGACGAACGGCACGAGGTCCACGTCGTGCACGATGCCGGGCTCGAACCGCACTGCGGTGCCGGCCGGCACATCGAGCCGCTGGCCTCTGGCGAGGATCCGGTCGAAGTCGAGCGCCGGGTTGGCTTCGGCGAAGTGGTAGTGCGAGCCGACCTGGACGGGTCGATCCCCGGTGTTGATCACCCGCAGCGAGGTGACCGGCCGACCGGCGTTGATCTCGATCTCGTCGTCGGGCCCGATCACCTCACCCGGTACGAGCCCACTGGCACCGGCGATCGGATCGTGCAGAGTGACGAGCTTGGTGCCGTCGGGAAACGTGGCCTCGACCTGCACTTCGGGGATCAACGCGGCGACCCCGTCCATCACGTCGTCGGCGAGCAGCACCTGGCGTCCGGCCTGCATCAGGTCGGACACACGCCGACCATCGCGAGCGCCCTCCAGCACCCACTCAGACAACACCGCCACAGCTTCGGGATGGTTCAACTTGAGGCCCCGCGCGATTCGGGCGTGCGCCGCCTGGGCGGCGACGCGCACGAGGAGCCGTTCTTGCTCGTGCGGTGAGAGTCGCATCGGTCCAGTCTCCCTAGATCGCGATCGGTCCGACAAACTGGCCGGGTCGGCAGCGGATGTCACGCTCGAGGCCCCACGAGACACCAGCGGGTCCCGCTGATGAACGCCGAATGACTCGTCGGTGTGACGTTGGCGGTGATCAGCCGGGGGCCGGTGGCGCCGGGGTGCCTGGAATGCTCGCGGGTGGGACGGTGGTGGTGGTGGTCGTGGTGGTGGTGGTGGTCGTGGTGGTGGTGGTGACCGGATCCGTCACGGTGATCCGGAGGAACTCGGTGCCGGACAGTCCGAACGGATCGGTCACTCGATACCGCAGGTCGAACGTCTGGCCGACCGCCTCGGGCGGGGCGGTGATCGTGAGCCGGAGGCCGGATATCTGGATCGTCAGCGGCGTCGGGTCGTCGAGGATCTCGAGGATCAGCGGGTCACCGTCGGGATCCGTGACGGGGAGGTCGATGTCGAGCGTCGAATCGGCCGGCAGCTCGATCGGGATCGCCACCACGGTCGGCGCGGCGTTGATGATCAGGGTCACCGTGGTCTCGTTGGAGACCAGTCCCAACGCGTCGACGACGGTGTACACGAACGTCGCCGACCCGGCCGCGTTGTGCGGGATCAGCCGCAGCGTGCCGTTGTCGAGGCGCTGGATTTCGACGTCGACACCGTTCGGGAACTTCACCGCGGCGGGTACCGACTGCAGCGACACCGGGTCACCGTCAGGGTCGGTGTCATTGGCGAGTGGCGCGAACTCGACCGGGCCGTTCTGCACCCGAACGACGTCGGGGTTGGCCGTCGGCGCCAGGTTCACGAGCTCGACGGTGATCGGGACGCGCACCGTGAGGCCGCCCGGGTCGGCGACCACCGCCACCATGTCGAGCCGGCCGAACCGTCCGGCAGGGTCGATCAGCAGTGTCCGTTGGGCGTCGACGACCGCCACCCAGTCCGGGGCGCCCTCGAGGGCCGAGATCACGAGCGGCTCACGGTCGGTGGCGAGTGAGGTGACCGGGATCACGAACTGCTGCGTGCGAGCGATCTGGGCCGAGAACGACGACGCCACGGGCGTCTGGTTGACGTCGATCGTGACCCGCCCCACGTCCTGGATCCGACACGAGTTGCGCACCGCATACGAGAAGCTGACGTTGCCGTTTTCCCCGGCGGGCGGCGTGTACACCCCGGTCGGGGCGCTCAGCGGTGGCTGCACGTCGACCACCGCCCCGTTGCGGGCGCCGGCGATCAGGTCGACATAGATCGGCTCCTGATAGCCGGTCTGCAGGAAGATGTCGGGTGCATCCGGTGGAGCGTCGGCGCAGGCCAGCACGTCGATGCGCACCGCTCCCTGCGTGGTCGCCTCGCCGTCGGTTACCGAGTACTCGAAGTCGGCAAGGCCGGCCGCCCCGGGGACCGCCGAGAACGTGACGTCGGTGCCGGTCAGTTGCACCGTGCCCAGCGAGGCATCCGGCTCCGAGGTGAGCGAGTAGGTCAGTGGATCGCCGTCGGGATCCTCGTCGTTGAGCGCCAACGACAGGGTGACCGTGCCCCCGTTGACCACCTGCGCTGCATCGGGACGGGCGATCGGTGCCCGGTTCGGCTGTTGCAGCACGGTCAGTGTCAGGGTTCCGGTGTCGGTGCCGCCATCGGCATCGACGACCTCGTAGTCCACCACGACGTCGCCGACGAACGCAGGCGGCGCCGTCACGGTCAGCGATCGATTGGCGACGGCCACCGATGCGGTTCCGGACCGCACGACGGCCGAGCGCAACACCAGGTCCGCAGTGGGCGCATCCGGGTCGACGTCGTTGGCGAGCACGTCGACGGTGGTCGCCACGGCCGGCCCGGTGATCGTGCGTCGATCATCGACGGCGGTGGGCGGCACAGGCTCCGGCTCGACCACGCGGATCACCAAGCGGCCCGTGCTGACCCCACCGTCGGCGTCGCCGACCTGGTACCTGATCACGACGACACCGGCGACCGGTCCGGCTTCGAAGGTCACGCGCCCGCCGTCACGTGTCGACCGCCCGCTCACGGGTGCCGTCGACGACAGGACCCGGAGTGCGTTGAAAGGTCCGTCCGGATCGGTGTCGTTGGCGAGCAGGTCGACCGTGACCGTCTCGTCGATGACGACCACCACGTCCTCGTCGGACACCAGCGGTGCGACGTTCACCACGACCGGTTCGATCACCGTGATCACGATCGTGGCTCGGGCCCGGAGGCCGCTGCTGTTGACGACCTCGTAGGTGCAGTTGAACACGCCCCATCGGCCGGTCGGCGGTGTGAACGTGACGCGTTCGTCGCCGGTCACGGCAGCCGTTCCACCCGCTGCGCAGCCCGGTGAACCGACGATCGTGGGACGTTCTCCCGACGGATCGCCGTCGTTGCGCAGCACGTCGAGGGTCACGGGCGCGTCGACGTCGGTGGTGGCGGAGTCGTCGCGCGCAAACGGTGGGGACACGATCCGTTCCGGCAGCACGCGCACGGTCACCTCGCCGCGAGCCTCGTGCCCGTTGCCGTCGGAGATCACGTACGTGAACCGGTCCAGCAGGTCGTCGTCCGACGTCACCGTCGGGGCGGAGTACTGCACTCGATCGCCCTCGAGACGCACGGTCCCCGAACCCGTGCTCCCGCTCTGGGTGCTCGCCGAGATCAGGATCACCGGGTCACCGTCCGGGTCGGTGTCATTCGCCAGCACATCGATCGTCGTCTGCCCGCCGGCGACCACAGACGCCGAGTCGGCGTTGGCGATCGGGGGGCGGTTGGGCTCGACGTCTGCGATCACCACCACCAGCACGGAGCCGACGACCACATGACCGTGCCCGTCGTCGATGCGGTACGAGAACGGAGTCAGCCGGGGGGCGCCGGCACGCGCCGTGACCTCGAGCCGATCGCCCACCACTCGAACTGCGATACCGGGCGGTTGCACCGGTGCGATCGACACGGTGAGCCGGTCGCCATCAGGGTCTCGGTCATTGGCGAGCACGGCGACCTCGGTCGGCACGTCGCGGCGCAGGCGCACAGCGTCGGCCTTGGCGAACGGCGGACGGTTGTCGTCCGAGAGTTGAGCGATCTCGACGACCACCTCGACCGGTTCGCCGATCGCGCCCAGGCTGTCACCGGGTCGGTAGGTGAAGGTCGCCGTGCCCGAAGCCCCGACGGGCGGCTCGTACCGCAGGGCGGCCAATCCGGACGGGCCGACCGTCTCGCTCAACGAACCACCCACATCCGGTTCACCGAACGCTGCGATGCGGAGCGCGTCGCGTTCGGGGTCCACATCGTTCAGCAGCACGTCGATCACGATCGCCGTGTCGGGGCCGGTCGTCGTGGTGTCGGGCGATCCGACCGGCGCCTGATTGGCGTCATCGGTCGCCAGCAGCGACACCGACACCGTCGCCGTCGCCGGCGTTCCGTTGCCGTCGACGATCGTGTAGTCGAACTCGTCGAAACCGACGAAACCCGGCTCGGGCTGATACGTCACGGTCGAGGCGTTGGCGATCTCGGCGACACCGTGATCGGGCTGTGTGACCGAATCGAGGGCGACCGCTTCGCCGTCGGGGTCGTAGTCGTTGCCGGTGACGGCGATCGGGATCTGCACACCGGTGCGGGCCGTCACGGGATCGTCGACGGCGACCGGTGGATCGTCGATGCCGTCGTCGTCGGGTTGCCGTTGTTCGACCGTGATCGCTTGCGGTTCGCCGCCGGCCGCCGGGGGCGAACCCGACGACGCTTGTTCGATCACCTCGCCCGATTCGCCCAACAACGGCGAGGAAGCGTCGTCCTTGCGGATCACGTTGATCCCCCACGGATGGATGGCCCACACGAGGGCACCGGCGGTGTCGTCGACCCACACCAGATCGGTCGAGGTCGACACGCTCAGGCGTGAATCGGCGGGCACACTCGGCAAGCTCTCGTCGGGGGTGTCGACCACCCGCCCGGCACGCCAGTCGAGCCGCACGATCGAGCCGACATCGCGTCGGATCAAGGCTCCGGCATCGCCGGCGATCGCCAGCAGGTCTCCCCCGCCGATGTCGAGCCCGACGATGTCGACCCGTTCGGCGATCCCGGTCGAACCGACGCAGAACAGCACGTCGCCGACGCCCACCCATCCACAACCGTCGGAAGCAGGGCCGGGCTCCTGCACGACGACGTCGTCGATCGACACGTCGTCGGGCAGATCCACCCAGTCACCACGGCCGAACCGCACCCGCCGGCGGTCGACGTCGAGCGCCATCGGGTCGCTGCCGACCAACGTGAAGCGAGCGTTCGTCAGCGACGAGGCCACCACGTCGCGTCCGGCTGTGGTCACGCGCGCCAGCGTGCCGGCCGACAACGTCCAGACCCCACCGTCCGGCGCGATCCGTGTCAGGTCGCCACCGGCGTTGGCGTCGACCTGGAACGTGAGCTGGTCGCCGACGGCGGGAACCAGGACCGCCTGCGCCGACTCGGGGTCGACGGCCACCAGCCCGAGCTGACCGATCCCGACCTGGGCGCCCGGTGCCGCCACGAGGCTCAGCGACTGTGGCGGGCCGACCCGCAGCGCGGCGGTGTCGATCGACGCCGTCGTGGCCGCCGATCGGTCGATCAGCGCCACACCACTCGCGCTCTGGACGACATCGAGCACGTCGCCGTCCGAGCCCGCCTCGATCCGAGCCAGGGCTCGTCCCGAGAACCCGTCGGCGAGGACGAGTCGTCCGGTCGACGCGTGCACGAACCATCGCGTGGCGCGTGGCACGGTGGCATCGACGGCTTGGAATCCGTCGCGCCGGAAGGCCACCACCACACCGGTCAGCAGCACCACCGAGGCGACTGCGACCAGGCTCACCCGTCGCCACGGAACACCGTCGACGATCGGACCGGATCGACTCACGCTGGTGCCGATCAGCCGATGTCCATGTGCACGTCGCCGATCGAACCCGACCGGTCAGCCCTGATCGAGGAATCGTGGTCGTTCGCCGAACACGGCGACCGCTTGGCGGAGCGGGACGAGGTCGCGACGCTGACGCCGCTCGGCCTCGACGTGTGCTTGCTCGGCGGCCTGCCGAGCATGAGAGAGCTCGATTCGCAGCCGTGCGTTCTCGTGCTCGAGTTCCATCACGCGTCGGATGCCCTCGAGGTTCATGCCGTCCGCCGCCAGTTCGGCGATCCGCTGCAAGGTCTCGATGTCGGCATCGCTGTACCGGCGGTTGCCGCCCTGTGTGCGAGACGGGTTGACCAGCCCGCGGCGTTCGTAGATCCGCAAGGTCTGCGGATGCATGCCGGCCAGCTCGGCGGCAACCGAGATCACGTAGACCGCTTGGTTCCGATGTCGTGCGTTCATGGATCGATCCTGGTCGTGCTCAACCCGTCGCCGGGTTGCTCCTCGGGTTCACGGTAGTCGCTGTAGCGAACTGCTCGAGTGCGGTCCGTTGCTCGTCGGTGAGATGGCGTGGCACGTCGATGTCGACGGTGACGATCAGATCGCCGACCTGATGCCCGTTGCGCTTCGAGGCGGTGGCGATTCCCTTCCCGCGCACACGATGCCGCGACCCGCTGCGTGTGCCAGGCGAGAGCCGCAACGTGACGGTCGAGCCGTCGAGCACCGGCACCTGGATGTCGGCGCCGAGTGCGGCCTCGGGGAAGGTGACCGGCACGCTCACCGTCAGATTGTTCCCGGACCGGCCGAAACGGGCGTGGGGCGCCACGCTGATCTCGACCAGCAGGTCGCCGGCCGGGCCACCGTTGCGGCCAGGGGCACCTTTGCCCTTCAGGCGGATGGTCTGGCCGTCGGCGACTCCCGCCGGGATCTTGGCACCGACCTCGCGTGGCCGTCGTTCGACACCGGTACCACGGCACGTCGGGCACGGGTCGGCGATCACCGAACCGCGGCCCTGGCAGGCGCGGCACGGGGAGGAGAACGAGAACATCCCCTGGTTGTCGTCGACCACGCCACGGCCACCGCACACGCCGCACCGATGTGGCTGTGTGCCCGTCTTGGCGCCCGACCCGTCGCACGTCGAGCAGACCGCGTCGCTGGTGAGGTGCAGGGTGGTGGTGATCCCGGTCACCGCGTCCCCGAAGTCGAGCGTGAGGTGAGCGGTCACGTCGGCACCGCGCTGGGGGCCGACGCCGGCACCGGCACGACCAGCACCGGGCTGACGGCCTCGGCCGAACATCTGACCCAGCAGATCCGACACGTCGGCCCCGCCGCGCATGTCGCCGACGTTGAACGAGAACCCGCCCGGGCCCCCGCCCTGCGACCCGGCCGCCATCGGGCCCAATCGGCGGACCTCGTCGTACTCCTTGCGCTTGGCCTCGTCGCCGATCACGTCGTAGGCGGCAGACAGATCCTTGAAGCGTTCTTCGGCGGCGGCATCACCGGGGTTCTTGTCGGGATGCAGCTCGCGCGCCAGTTTGCGGTACGCCTTGGTGACATCCTTCGGCGGTGCGTCGGCGGCGACGCCGAGCACCTGGTAGTAGTCCTTCTCGAACCATTCGCGTTGCGCAGCCATCCGATTCACCTCCCTCCGTGATGCCAGTGAACCATGGTGTCGGACACCGGATGAGATCAAACGGTGCCGGACACCAACGGTTCGTCAGTGCGTGTGTCGTCAGTCCTTGGTCTTGACCATTGCAGGCCGCAACGTACGGCCTTTCCAGCGATACCCCGTGCGCAACACCTCTGCCACCGTGATCTCGCCGCTGCCATCCGCTTCGTGGGCCACGGCATCGGCAACCTCGGGGTCGAACGGCTTGCCGGCCAGATCCATCAGTTCCAGGCCATGGCGCTGCAGCTCGGTGAGCATCAGCGTGAACAGCGGCCCGACCTCGTCGGGGTGCTGGACGAAGGCCGCCTCGGCAGCGTCGAGCACCGGGAGGAACGATTCGGCCAGACGGCCGGTCGCCCGCTCGATGTCGGTCTCGTGCTGTGTCGAGGTGCGACGTCGATAGTTCTCGAAGTCGGCTTGCAGCCGGATCGCCATGTCCTTGAGCTGATCGCGTTCGGCGACCAATGCCTCGACATCGACGAACGGCGAGCTCAGCGAGGGGAGTTGGTCCTCGTCGATGTCGGCCACATCGCCGTCACCGAAGCCCGACGGCTGGTCCGGCGCGCCGGCCGATCCGTCGGGTGGATCGTCGTCGGTCGTGTCGTGCAGGTCGGGGCGGGGCACCGACCCCGTGTAGTCGTCGACCTCGTCGCCGCGTTCGTCGTCGAACGCGGCGCCGGAGTCGTTGCGCCCGGCAGTGGCGTCGGACATCCCGATCACCCCTCGCCGTCGTCGGAGTCGACGATCTCGGCCTCGACGATGTCGTCGTCGGAGCCGCCGGTTGCCCCGGCTTGACCGCTGGCCGACGTGCCGGCTGCGTTGGTGTCACGGGAAGCGGCTTCGTACAGCTTCTGGCTGAAGGCCTGGCTGGCCGTCATCAGCTGTTCGGTGGCCGACTTGATGGCCGCCGTGTCGCTCCCCGACAACGCCGTCTTGAGCGCCGCGAGCGGCGTCTCGACGGCGGTCTTCTCGTCGGCGGAGACCTTGTCGCCCTGCTCGCGCAGGACCTTCTCGGTCTGGTAGACGAGCGAATCGGCGTTGTTGCGGACCTCGGCCTCTTCACGACGCTGCTTGTCTTCTTCGGCGTGCGCCTCGGCGTCCTTCACCATCTGGTTGATGGCGTCCTTGTCGAGCGTGGACTGACCGGTGATGGTCATCGACTGCTCCTTGTTGGTGGCTCGGTCCTTGGCCGACACGTGCACGATGCCGTTGGCGTCGATGTCGAAGGTGACCTCGATCTGCGGCACGCCACGCGGTGCGGGCGGCAGGTCGACGAGCTGGAACTTGCCGAGCGTCTTGTTGTACCCGGCCATCTCGCGCTCGCCCTGGAGGACGTGGATCTCGACCGACGGCTGCATGTCTTCGGCGGTCGTGAAGACCTCGGTGCGCTTGGTCGGGATCGTGGTGTTGCGCTCGATCAACTTGGTCATCACGCCGCCCTTGGTCTCGATGCCGAGGCTGAGCGGGGTCACGTCGAGCAGCAGCACGTCCTTGACGTCGCCGCGCAGCACGCCGGCCTGGACGGCGGCACCGACGGCGACGACCTCGTCGGGGTTGACCGTCTTGTTCGGCTCCTTGCCGGTCATCGACTGCACGAGTTCGCTCACGGCCGGCATCCGAGTGGAGCCGCCGACGAGGATCACGTGGTGCAGGTCGCCCTTGCTGACGCCGGCATCCTTGAGCGCCTGCTCGAACGGGATCCGGCAGCGCTCCATCAGGTCGCTCGTCATCTCCTGGAACTTGGCTCGGGTGAGCTGCTCGTCGAGGTGCAAGGGGCCGTCGGCATTGGCGGTGATGAACGGCAGGTTGATCTGCGTCGACTGGGTCTGGCTGAGCTCGATCTTGGCCTTCTCGGCAGCCTCCTTGAGGCGCTGCATGGCCATCCGGTCGCTGGACAGGTCGACGCCCTGCGCGTTCTTGAACTGGGTGACGAGCCAGTCGATGACGCGCTGGTCCCAGTCGTCGCCACCGAGGCTGGTGTCGCCGTGGGTCGACTTGACTTCGAACACGCCGTCGCCGATCTCGAGCACGGACACGTCGAACGTGCCGCCGCCGAGGTCGAACACCAGCACCGTCTCGTCGGCGCCGCCCTTGTCGAGCCCGTAGGCCAGGGCGGCCGCGGTCGGCTCGTTGATGATGCGCAGCACCTCGAGGCCGGCGATCGTGCCGGCTTCCTTGGTGGCGGTGCGCTGTGCGTCGTCGAAGTAGGCCGGCACCGTGATCACGGCCTGGGTGACCGTGTCGCCCAGGTACGCCTCGGCGTCGCGCTTCAACTTCATCAGCGTGCGGGCGCTGATCTCCTGCGGGGTGTACCGCTTGCCGTCGATGTCGTCGCTCTTCCAGGCCTCACCCATGTGACGCTTGATGCTGCGGAACGTGCGGTCGGGGTTGGTGATCGCCTGACGCTTGGCGACCTCACCCACGAGGACTTCGCCGGCCTTCGAGAAGGCCACGACCGACGGGGTCGTACGGCCGCCCTCGGAGTTGGGGATGACGACGGGTTCGCCGGCTTCGAGCACGGCGACGACGGAGTTGGTGGTACCGAGGTCGATACCGACTGCCTTGGGCATGTGACACGCTCCTGTGAATCTCGGGGGGAGAACTTGCGTTGAGTGGACTCAAGTGTACGAGACAAAGCGCGGGCGGCAACTCCGAACTCAGGAAACTTGAGTCACATTGACTTAGGTTTTGCCGCGTCGAGATCCCCACTCGTCGGGGAACCTCCGGTCGGTTCCCGACGTCGAATCGTTCATGAGTCACCCCCTGCGCCACCCGCCGGTTCGCATCATCGGAAGTCGCTCGTCCGGTGGCGCCGGGTTGGCGGCGCTGGTCGTGGTGCTCGGCGCCGTGGTTTCGGCCTGCGGGGACCGGCTCGACTCGCCGAGTGGGCGCAGTTCCACCGAGCCAGGCGGAACCACGATCGTCACGGTCGGCTCCGATCCCGGAACGATTGCGGTGGAGCGATCGACGCCGCCGACCGTCTCGCCGCCGACCGTCCCCCCGTCGACCGTCCCGCCGCCAACCGTCCCGACGACCGCTCCGGTGAGTGTCAGCGGCAGCCAACCCTCGCCCCGGCAGGACTTCGAGCCGGGCGCGCTGCGCGGCGAACTCGAGGCTGCTCGGCAACGTTGGTCGAAGATGGGCGTCGGCGAGTACACGCTCGAGTACACGGTGACGTGCTTCTGTGACCCGACGACATTTCGGGCGACTGCGATCGCCGGTCGCCTCGTGGAGACCACTGCGACCGATTCCGGTGGTGAGTCGATCACCGACCCGCAGGGATCGACGGTCGAGCAATGGTTCGACCGGATCGACCGAGCGATCGACACGGCGTATCGAGTCGACGTGTCGTTCGACTCCGACTCCGGGCTGCCCCGTGAACTGTACATCGATGAGGACGCCGAGACCGCTGACGACGAGCACGGGATGACCGTGGTCGACTTCCAGCGCCTGGCAGCGCCGATCAGCGACGTCGTCAACCAGCCGTACGGGTGCGGGTACGGCTTCTGGACCGCCACACCCGGGCAAGGCGTGGCGCTCCGACTCGGCTTCGATGAACCACCGGGCGTGGGCACGTTCGACGTCGCCGACCTGGACACGGCGGAGCTGCTGATCGGGAGCAACCTGATGGCCAACTGGTGCAACGACGTCGCACTCGAACCGGCCGCATCGGTGCGTGAGACGTGGCCGATCACCTCGGGCACGCTCGCCATCAGGATCGACGAGTTCATCGCCACCGCGACCATCACCGGATTGGTGGCGACGACACCGGACGGCGAACAGATCGCGCTCGGTGACGCCGTGATCTCCAACAGCGAGTGGGCAATGATCACCGGATGACAGTTCGCCGGATGACAGTTCGCCGGTTGACAGAGCCGGACGACAGTTCGCCGGATGACAGAAGGTCAGCTGGCGGGGAGATTCTCCGGCCCGAACGAGTCGGGGAGCAGCGTTTCCATCGTGTACGTGGCACGCACGCCTTCCGGGCCGGCGGCATGGATCACCGTCTCGGCCGTGGCGAACTCACGGATCTTCTGGCGACATCCACCGCACGGCGTGGACAACAAGGCTCCGTCGCACACCGTGAGGATCACCGCGATCTGGCGTTCACCCGCGGCGGCCATGGCAGCGATCGCCCCGGCCTCGGCGCAGGTTCCTTCGGGATAGGCCGAGTTCTCGACGTTGCAGCCGACGAAGACCCGGCCCGACGTGGTGAGGATGGCGGCGCCGACCGGAAAGTCGGAGTACGGGGCGTAGGCCTGTGCTTGCACCGCCACCGCCTCGCGCAACAGATGCTCGGTGTCCGTCATCGGCTCATCCGTCATCGGCTCATCCGTCATCGGCTCATCCGTCATCGACACAGCGTACGCATCGCTCGCACCGCACCAGGTCGCGGTCGAACCCGGACGACGTTCTGAGAATTTCGAGCGGGCGACCAATCCGTTCGCGCCAGGGCTCCGAACGGATGTCATTCCAGTCACCCAACGCTCCTCGGAGGAACCGTCATGTCGATCATCAACACCCGCCGCCTCGGTCTGATCGCCGCCACCGGCGCCGGAATGGCGGGAGCCTTTGCGCTGTCGCTGTCGTCGGCCTCGGCCGGCCACACCAACACCGTGCTCGAGGCGGGCCTGTCCGGCCGCAGCGAGGTCGCCACCGACGCGACCAACAACGCCATGGTGGGCGACCCCAATGGCACCGGCGAGGCGTACGTGTTCGGCATCGACGGCGATCCGACCACGCTCTGCTACATCCTGACAGCCGACAAGATCGCCCAACTCGAGGCGGGCGGAGGCATGGCCCACATCCACAAGGGTGCGGCCGGCAGCAACGGCCCGGTCGTCGTCAACCTGGCGTTCCCGCTCGGCGGCGATGCGGCCGACTGCCTGACCGAAGGCGAGACCAACAAGTTCGCCGTCGACGCCAACGGCAACCGGCTCGTCACGGTCGCCGAGATCCTCGGCAACCCGGCCGGGTTCTACGTCAACGTCCACAACGCCGAGTACCCCGGTGGAGCCATCCGCGGCCAGCTCGAGGCACTCCACAGCTGATCACTCCCCAGCTGATCACAGCTGATCACTCCCCAGCAGATCAATACACAGCTGATCATGCAATCCGTCCCCGCCGATCCGAACTCCCCCTCGAGACCGGCGGCGATGCGGTCGGGGATCGTCGTCCGACCACGGTGACGTGACCCTGGCGGGAACACAGAGCCGGTCCGGTTCCCGGGCCGGCTCTGTCGCGTCGACGCTGCCGTGTTCGACCCGTCGTCGCACGCCGACCATCCGCTTGGCGTCGGCCGTTCGCTTCGTGATTTGGTTGGACCATTTGGTTCGGGTTGACCATTTGGTTCGGGTTGACCAATAATACGATAACCAGATAGGTTTTATCGGAATGAACGAGGTGCTCACCGTCGGACTGGCCGGATTCGCGGCATCGCTCGTGGACGGAGCGCTCGGCATGGGCTTCGGGCTCACCTCGTCGAGCATCCTGCTGTCGTCGGGACTCTCGCCCGCTGCTGCCGCCACGACCGTCAACATCGCCAAGGTGGCGACCGGCCTCGCCTCGGGTGCCTCCCACTGGAAGCTCGACAACATCGACCGGCGACTCGTGCTGCGACTGGCATTGCCGGGTGCGTTCGGTGCCTTGCTCGGTGTCACGATCCTCACCAACGTCGACGGCGCCACCCTCAAGCCGATCCTCGCAGCGTTGTTGCTGCTGCTCGGCCTGCGGCTCCTGCATCGCTTCAGCACACCGGTGGCCGCCGCCGTCGATGGCCCGACGACCGCCCGCCAACTGCGAGGGATCGAGGTCGCCGGCGTAGCCGGCGGCGTGACCAACGGCCTGATCGGGGCGTGGGGCCCGGTCGTCACACCGTTCCTGCTCCACCGCCGGCTCCCGCCCAGGATCGTGGTGGGTTCCGTCAACACCGCCGAGGTCGCCGTGGCCGTCGTCGCCGCCGGATCGTTGCTCTCCACCCGCCCCGCCGGGGTGGCGGCGCCGATCATCGTGGCGATGTTGCTCGGCGGGGTGGTGGCGGCCCCGTTGGCGGCCTGGACGATTCGGTTCATCCCGGCGCGCGTGCTCGGCGTGATGGTGGCAGGACTGCTCCTGACGACCAACGTCCGCGACCTGGCGGCATGGGCCGAGCTCGGTGCGCTGCGCTGGCTGGCGTACGCCACGATCGCACTCGGCGTGGGCGTGGCGTTGATCCGCCCGGCGATCATGTCGACCGAAGCAGCCGACCCCGAACGGGCGATCGCCGTCGGTTGAACTCGACCGCGGCACCCAGGCGTCGGCGTCGGCGACCAACGCCTGCACGGCCGGGGGCAACCGGCCCGCCACGAGATCAGCGAGCGTGACGTGCTCCATCACCGAGCGGATCGCCACGCGCAGGCCGATCCAGAACTCGCCGAGGTGTTGTGACGTGCCCGAGTACGTGACCTGGTCGGGCCGCAGCTGCGACACCAATGCCAACGGCCCATCGATCGACCGGTACACGTCGGCGACGGTGATCGCCTCGGCGGGCCGGGCCAGCTCGTAGCCACCGGCCACGCCGCGATGGCCCACGACCAGGCCGTCTCGGGCGAGGTCGCGCATGATCGCCTCCAGATATCTGGTCGGCATCTGCTGGCGCTGGGCCAACTCGTCGCGACTCAGGCGTTCCGGGTGGACCGCGGCGAGTTCCAGCAACGCCCGCACGGCGTAGTCGACACTGGCCGGAATCTGCACCGACCGATCATCGCATGCCGAGCAGCGCAGGCCTGCGGCGGGTGGGGCGCAGGCCGGAGCGCCACAGTTCGGCGTACGATCGCACCGTGCTCGAAATCCGGACAGGGTCTCCTGGCCGTCGCCACCCGGGCCCGATGGAGCGGGCCGCGATCGCCGGCGCGATCGCGGTCGCGACGCTGGCCGGGGCCGGCTGCGACAGCGCCGACGAGGTCGTCGTTCCCGGCGTCGACTCGACGCCAGCGGCAACCGGATCGACGGCGCATTCGGCCTCGAGTCCGACGATGGTCGCCACGACGACACCTGGCGCCGAGCCCACCGACGCGGCGGCGGTGGAAACGACCGCAGCACCACCACACGGAGGTACCGAGGCGATGTACGACGATCAGCCGATCGATCAGGGCCTGCAGCCGGCCATCCGGACCGCCATCACCGACCTGGCCGGCCGGCTCGGGCTCGACGAGCGCGAGATCGAGGCGATCTCGGCAGTGCGCGTCACCTGGCCCGACTCGAGCCTCGGCTGCCCGCAGCCGGGGATGTCGTACATGCAGGTACTGACCGACGGCTCGGTGATCGAGTTGCGAGCCGCCGGGCTGATCTACCGGTACCACTCGGGCCGGTCGCGCCCCCCGTTCCTGTGCGACCGCCCACTCACCCCACGGCCACCCGTGGTCGACACCGCTTGACCGCCTGGCAATGTCAGGCGAGGGTGAGCGCCACCGTGGCGCGGCCGGCGCGTGGGAACTGCACGACGACCTCGGCCGTGGCACCCGCTGGTGCCACCAGCGTCCACGTGACGAGGGCGCGATCAGGGGTGCCGTCCTGGCCGCCGGCGAAATGGCCGAAGCGAAGCCTGGCGCGACCGTCGAGTTGCCCGATCTGCTGACGCCCGGCGCCTCCGATCACGGCGATCCGGGGCCCGGTCAGCTCTGCCCAGCCGGATCGCACCAACTGCTGCTTGCGGGCCAGCGCCGACACATCGGTGGCGAGCCAACCGGTGTTGGCGACCCCGACCTCGATCCGCCACGACGTGTCACCGAGGCGCGTGGTCGAGGTGTGCAGGATCTCGACGCGAGGTGAGCACAGTGCCTGATGGATGGCGAACTCGGCGTGTGGCGCGACTTCGGCGGCCAGCAGGTGCTCGGGCGGATTGGTCCACGTCGTCAGGTCGTTCCAGCCGCCGATCTCGACGTGGCCGAGCTGTGGGTGCTCGAACCCGTACCAGTCCACGTGGCCGCCGTGATGGTTGGCGTCGCACCATCGCAGCACCGCCAACGCTTCGTCAGCGGTCGGCCCGGTGTACCAGAAGTGGGTCGACTGCTTGTGGCCGGTGGCGTGCTGCACGATGTCCCAGAACTCCGTGGTCCACCCGAACACCCCGAGGTGCTCGTACACCCAGTCGTCGGCGGCGCCGCTCATGGTGTCGCGTGAGTCCCAGGTGAAATCCTCGAACACACCGTGGACGCTGTAGGCCGTGAGGTCGGTGCCGGCCTCGCCGAGCTGCTTCCACGCCCACACGTCGTACGGTTCGAGCTTGCTGTCGGGTTGGGTCGAACTGGGCCGCAACAGCACGCCGCCGCTCGTGTGGAAGGCGTTGTAGCCACAGATGTTGGGACGCGCCGTGATCGCCCGTACCAGTGCGTCGATCTCGGGCTCGCTGAGCGGGTGATCGCCCGATCCCGGCACACCGGTCCCCCATCCGGCGGGGAAGTTGCGGTTCATGTCCAGCCCCTCGACGGCGCGTGGGAGCGGGATCGTGAACCCGTCGAAGTCGGCCAGGACGCCCTCGGTCAGCACCCGGTAGGTGGTCAACCCGTCGGGTGCTCCACTGGCCGGTACGGCCACCAGCAGTCGTGGATCGTCGGCGTGCGGCATCCAGGCACCGTTCGGGTCGGGCACGCGCATCTGGAGGATGCGGCCGTCGCCGTCCACGTCCTCGACGTGCAGGCCGGGCCACCGATGACCGTCGGTGAGCGGCCAGGGCCGGGTGCTGGAGCGGCGGAACCTGGGGCGGTCGGCCAGCACCCACTCGGCGCCGTCGGGATTGACCCGCGGCACCACGTAGAACGTTCGGGTCCGGAGCGCCCGCACCACATCGGGATCGCCGGCTTCGAACCCGGTCACCAAGCGGTGGATGATGTGGCAGGCGGCGACCGAGGCGGTCACCTCGATGGCGTGGATGTTGGCGTCGACCCAATGCGCCGGTTTGGTGTCGTGAGCACCCGTGGACGCATCGGTCACGGTCACCAGCCAGAGCGGTCGGCCCTCGTGGGACGCCCCGTAGGTCTCGAGCGTGACCAGGTCCGGGTGCCGGTCACGCATCGCACCAAGCCATTCGACGAGCTCGTCGTAGCGCAGGTATCGGTCGAACTGGTACTCCATCGGCTCAGTGAACCACGATGCCGCCCGGTCACCGCAACCGCAGTCCCGGGCGTCGGCCGATCGCGCTCGCAGCGGTCGGCCGGCGGCTATCGGGTGGTCAGGCGGCGGGCGAGATACCGGTCGAAGTCGAACACGTTGCGTCCCAGGTACGAGAACGGCCCCGGTGGGATCGGCGGTCCGTTCAGTCCTCGTCGTCGACCCTGCCGTCGGCCCACCGGATCCAGTTCCGGCGCCAGCAACCGATCAGTTCCGCTGGCACGGTCGTCGGTTCGGTGCCGGTCACGGACCCGACGGTAGGCGCCGTGCCACGTTCGTGTGCGGTGCGGGGTGGCGTCGCCTACCCTCGGCCCCATGACGTTGTCGTTGCAACCGCACCCCTCGTTCGCCGGTCGGCCGGGGCCGTTGTTGCTCGTGATCGCCGACGGGGTCGGGGTGGCCCCACCCTCCCCGAGCAATGCCGTGACCGAGGCCGACACCCCGGTGCTGGATCAGCTCGAGAGCGGCGAGTTGTACACCGAACTCGCCGCTCACGGCCCGTCGGTCGGGCTGCCCAGCGACGACGACATGGGCAACAGCGAGGTCGGACACAACGCGCTCGGGGCGGGGAGAGTATTCGCGCAGGGCGCCAAGCTGGTCAACAAGGCGATCGAGACGGGGGCCATGTTCGAGTCGCCGGTGTGGCGCGAGGTGATCGAGCACGGACGCTCCGGCACGCTGCACTTCGTCGGTCTGCACTCCGACGGCAACGTGCACAGCCATGTCGCCCATCTGTACGCGATGATGCGCCAGGCGGCGGTCGAGGGGGTCACCAGCGTCGCCGTGCACCTGCTCCACGACGGTCGCGACGTGCCGGCCCGCAGCGCGCTCGAGTACCTGGCCCGGACCGAAGCGGTGCTGGCCGAACTGAACGCGGCCGACCCGGCCCGCAACTTCCGGATCGCCTCGGGCGGCGGCCGGATGACGATCACGATGGACCGCTACGGCGCCGACTGGCCGATGGTGGAACGCGGCTACGACTGCCATGCGCACGGCGTCGGCCGGCCGTTCCGCTCGGCGGCCGAGTCGGTCGAGACGATGTACGCCGAGGCCGATGCGGCCGGGCGCTCGACCGGCGACCAGTACCTCGGTGCGTTCGTCGTCGTGGACGAAGCCGGGCAGCCGGTCGGCCGGATCGCAGCCGGTGACGCGGTGGTGCTGTTCAACTTCCGCGGCGACCGGGCGATCGAGATCTCGCGTGCCTTCGAGGAAGCCGACTTCGACGTGTTCGATCGCACCGGCCCACACGGTGAGGCAGCGCCGACCGTGCTCTTCGCCGGGATGCTGCAATACGACGGCGACGCCTTCGTGCCCAAGCGCTACCTGGTCGAGCCACCGGCGATCGACCGGACCGTCAGCGAGTACCTGTGCGCCGAAGGGGTGCGCAGCTTCGCCGTCAGCGAGACCCAGAAGTTCGGGCACGTCACCTACTTCTGGAACGGAAACCGCTCCGGCTACATCGACCCGGCGCTCGAGACCTACATCGAGGTCCCGTCCGACAACGTCGAGTTCGACACCACGCCCGCCATGAAGGTCCGCGAGATCACCGACGAGGTGATCGATCTGCTGCGCACGGGCGAGTACCGGTTCGGCCGGCTCAACTTCCCGAGCGGCGACATGGTCGGACACACCGGGAACCTGGCTGCCACGGTGCAGGCCATGGACGTGATCGACGAGCAGATGCGCCGCCTCGTCGAGGTGATCCGCGAGCTCGACGGCGTGCTGGTGTTCACCGCCGACCACGGCAACGCCGACGTGATGTACACCGAGTCCAACGGTGTGTGCTCACCCAAGACCTCGCACACCCTGAACCCGGTGCCGTTCGCGATCTACGACCCGAACTACGACGGCGAATACCGGATGGCCGCACCCGACGACGCCGGGCTGGCGAACGTGGCGGCCACGCTGCTGAACCTGCTCGGCTTCGAGGCCCCCGGCGATTATCGCCACAGCCTGATCACGTTCTGACCCGGCACGTTCCACACGGCGCCGGCCCAGGCGAGCAGCGTCCGGCCCGACCGGTTCACGCGTGATCACCCGGCACGGTACTGTGCCGCCATGGGGAAGTCGTCGAACATCCAGCATCTGGCCAACATGCCGCTGTTCGCGGGGTGCAGCAACAGAGAGCTCCAGGCGGTCGCCAAGGTCGGTGACGAGATCACCATGACCACCGGCACGGTGATCGTCGATCAGGGCCAGATGGGGCGCGAAGCGTTCGTGGTGCTCGAGGGGCAGGTCACCGTCAAGCGCAACGGACGCAAGGTCAACACGCTCGGTACGGGCGCCGTCGTCGGCGAGTTGTCGCTGCTCGACCACGGCCCGCGCACCGCCACGGTCACCTGCGACACCGACTGTCGCCTGTTCGTGATCGATCAGCGCCACTTCCGCGGCGTCCTCGAGCACCATCCGTCGATCGCCATGAAGCTGCTGGGCGTGCTGTCGGCCCGCATCCGCGAACTCGACCGTCAATCGTTCGGCTGATCAGCTCGACACCCCGACTCGTTACATCGGGCGGCGGGCCCCTTCTGTAACGTTGGGGCCGTCATGGCTACGCACGCTGAACACACCGACGACACCGCCAAACAACCGTTCTCGTTCAAGCCACACCATCTGGCGATCGGGCTCGGCTTCGGCATCGCCATCTTCACCCTGTTGTCCGGCGTCGTGCCGCTCATCACCGAGTGGCACAACGAGAACGCGATCCACCGTGAGGTGTTCGGCAACATCCCCGGCCCGCTCAAGGTGGCGTTCTACACGGTGATCCCGCTGATGCTGGCATGGGGTTCGATCCAGTTCGCCAACCGCATGAAGAACTGGGAGCGGGGCACGGTCGCCAAGCGCCGCACCACCGCCAAGAACGCCAAGAAGCGGGCCGAGTCGTTCCGGGCCGGCGTGTACATGCAGACCCTGCTGCGCGATTCGGCGGCGGGTCTGATGCACTCGATGATCTACTTCGGGTTCCTGATCCTGATGGGCGTCACCACGGTGCTCGAGATCGACCACCAGGTGCCCGAGGACCTCAAATTCCTGCAGGGCCGCACCTACCAGGCCTACGCCTTCGTGGGCGACGCCGCCGGGCTGGTGTTCACGGTCGGTGTGTTGTGGGCGATCGTGCGCCGCTACATCCAGCGACCGTACCGGATCCGGATCAAGACCAAGGCCGAGCACGGCGTGATCCTCGGCACGTTCCTGTTGCTCGGCATCACCGGGTTCACGTCCGAGATGTTCCGGATCGCACTCGGTCGGGCGACCGGCGAGAACATGACCTGGGAGCGTTACAGCTTCATCGGCTACCCGCTCAGCAAGACGGTCGACGGGCTCAGCCTGAGCGCTGTCGAGACCTGGCACCAGTGGTCCTGGATCGTCCACGTCGTGTCGTTCATCGTGTTCCTGGCGATCCTGCCGGTCACGATGCTGCGCCACGTGTTCACGTCGCCGCTCAACATGTACCTCAAGGACAAGGACCGTCCGAAGGGTGCCATGAAGCCGATGCCGAACCTGATGGAGACCGAACTCGAGACGTTCGGTGCCTCGACGATCGAGGACTTCACCTGGAAGCAGCTGCTCGACACCGACGCCTGCACCATGTGCGGTCGCTGCACGAGCGTGTGCCCGGCGCATGCCACCGGCAAGCCGCTCGACCCACGCGAGATCGTGCTCAAGACCGGCGAGGTGATGGCTGCCACCGGCAACCCGCACGTGAGCCCGCCGCTCGGCACCGACCCGCAGATCACGATCGGGGCCAACAGCCTGTTCGAACGGATCACCGCCGAGGAGATCTGGGCCTGCACGTCGTGCAAGGCGTGCGACGAGATCTGCCCGGTCAACATCGAGATCCTCGACAAGATCCTCGACATGCGGCGTTACCTGTCGCTGATGGAGTCGAACTTCCCGGCCGAGCTCGGCAACGCCTACCGCGCCATGGAGAACCAGGGCAACCCGTGGGCGATGAACCAGGGTGAGCGTGGCGACTGGGCCAACGACCTCGCCCTGCCGTCGGGGGGCCACGTGACCGTGGTCGACCCGGGCGAGCAGCTCCAGACCGAGTACCTGTACTGGGTCGGGTGCGCCGGGTCGTTCGACGACAAGAACAAGAAGGTCACCCAGGCGATGGCCAAGCTGCTGTCGCGTGCCGGGATCGACGTGGCGATCCTCGGCCCGTCGGAGATGTGCACGGGGGACTCGGCGCGCCGCTCCGGCAACGAGTACCTGTTCCAGATGCTGGCAACACCGAACATCGAGATGCTCAACGCGATGGGCGTCAAGAAGATCATCACGCAGTGCCCGCACTGCTTCAACACCCTGCTCAACGAGTATCCGCAGCTGGGCGGCAACTACGAGGTCGTGCACCACACCCAGCTGCTCGAGCAACTGATCGCCGACGGTCGCCTCGATGTCAGCCAGGCCACGCTCGAGGAACGGCTCACGTACCACGACTCGTGCTACCTGGGCCGTCACAACGACGTCTACCTCGCCCCGCGCAAGGTGGTCGGGTCGATCAAGGGCATCGAGGTCGTCGAGATGCAACGCAGCGGCACCAAGGGCATGTGCTGCGGGGCGGGCGGGGCCCGAATGTGGATGGAGGAGTCGATCGGCACGAAGATCAACGACGAACGTGCCCTGGAAGCGATCTCCACCGGGGCGTCGCGGGTCGCCACCGCCTGCCCGTTCTGCTACATCATGCTCGACGACGGCGTGAAGGCGGCCGGGGTCGACGAGACCCAGGTCAAGGTTGCCGACCTGTCGATCCACCTGCTCGACGCGATCGAGGCCGGTGAGCGCGCGTTGGCCACACAGGATGCCCCACTGGCGGTGCCGGTCACGCTGCAGAGCTTCTCCGGCTTCAGTGGGGCCGCTGAACCCAGCGTGGCCGCCGGCGACACGGCGACCGCAGTGGCCACGATCCCCGCCTTCACCGGCAATCCCGACAATCTCAAGCTGATGGTCGGGATCGGGCCGATGATCGAGGGCCTGCTCAACGAGGCCGGCATCCACACCTTCGAGCAGATCGCCGGGGCCAGTGTGCAGCAGCTGCAGGACATCCTGCCGGACCTGCACGACAGCCGCGTCGAGCGCGAGGACTGGATCGGCCAGGCACAGCGCTTCGCCGCCGCCAAGGCCGCCGGCGAGGACCTCGAGGCGATCAGCCGCGACGGCCAGGTCACCTGACCTTCGTTTCGGCGTGCTCCGTGTTCAGGTTGTGTCAGACACAACGTGAACGCTCAACCCGACGACCGATCCTGCCGATGAACCGGCATGCTCCGACCACTCAGCGCTCCCGATCTGTCTGCGCTCCGGCGCGCAGCCAGCGCTGACGATCGCACCCTGGACCAGGCATTGATGCGGGCCGGGATCCTGCCGCCGGCCGACCTCGACGAGATCCGCTCGTACCTGCGTCATCCGGCGACCCGCATGCATCCGCGAACGAACCACCACGGCCACGTCGAGATCGACGTGATCGATGACGACCGCGCCGTTGCCCGGATCCTCAACGACGGTCAGGTGCGCACCCTCGTCGCCTGAACGAAATCAGCGGCAGCGCGCCATGGCGTACTGCCGGCGCCGGTCCGCTGCATCGTGGGCTGGCTCGATCCGATCGCCCGAACCGAGACCCCACCGTGCGGCGATCTCGTCGCAGCCGTCCCCACCGGCCACTGCTGCCGCTTGCACGGCGCCGCCAGTGGCAACCGTCTCGTCGGTATGCGGCACCGTGAGGGCATGGCCGAGCAGATCGGCAGCCCGCTGCCGATAGGCCGACGAGCGCGACCCGCCGCCCACCAGGAACACCCGACCGTCGAGCTTTGCTCCAACGGAGCGCAGCGCGTCGACGCCGTCCAGCAGGCCGCACAGCACGCCGTCATGGGCGGCCAGCGCCAACTGTTCGCGCGTGGTGGTGTTGGTGAGCCCGACCAGCGTGCCGGTGGCGTCCGGCTGGTTGGGGGTGCGTTCACCGTCGAAATAGGGCACGACCAGCGCCGGTCCCGGGTCGGCGGCAGCGGCCAACGCCAGCGCCGCGCAACCGGGTGCATCGGTGCCGAGCCAGCCGTGCGACGGTGTCGGTGACCTTGGTGGCATTGAGCGTGCAGACGAGCGGCAGGAACGAGCCGGTGGCGCTGGCGAAGCCGGCGACCGCACCCGACGGGTCGTGGGTGGCAGTGGCCGATACGGCGAACACGGTTCCCGACGTGCCGAGTGAGATCGCCACGTCGCCGGCGCGCAGCCCCAGCCCGAGCGCGGCGCCCATGTTGTCGCCGCAGCCGGGGCCCACGGCCACGTCGGCGGGCAATCCGAGCTGGCGGGCCGCGGCGGCAGTGATCACTCCGGCGGTGTCGGTGGGTCCGAGCACTCGCGGCAGGGTGCCGCTCCACCCCGGGGCAGCCAACGAGACGTGGTCGGGCAGGTAGGTGTCGGTCGAGGGATCGAACCAGCCGGTGCCCGACGCGTCGCCGCGGTCGGTGACGTGCTCGCCGCACAGCCGCCAGGTGAGGTAGTCGTGCGGCAGCATGAGTCGAGTGGCACGCGCCAACGTGTCGGGCTCGTGTTCGGCGACCCAGGCCAACTTCGTGATCGTGAACGCCGCCACCGGCACGCTCCCGGTGGTCGCCGCCCAGTGCTCGGCGCCGAGCGCGGCGACCAACCGGTCGGCCTGGGGTGCCGACGTCGTGTCGTTCCACAGCTTGGCGGGGCGCACCGGCTCACCGTCGGCGTCGAGCAGCACCAAGCCGTGCTGCTGACCGGCGACCGAGATTGCCACCACCTTGCGTCGGTGGTCGCCGAGCTGGCCGATGGCGTCGACGAGCGCCGACCACCACGCCCGGGGATCCTGCTCCGAGACCGGCGGGGACGTCGGTGGATGTTTGGCGTATCCGGTGGCGACCACCTCACCCGTGTCGAGGTGGCGCGCTTCGACCTTGGTCGACTGGGTCGACGAATCGACCCCGATCACGAGCGGCATGACGAGCTCCTCACGAGTCGAGGTCGGCGATCAGCCGGTCCCGGACGCGGCGAACCGGGTATGCGCACAACGACACGGTCGCCGGGAACGAGCACACCTCGCCGGTACGGGCGTCGAAGCGGGCGTTGTGCTTTGGGCATTCGATCTCGCCGTCGTCGAGGAACCCTTCGCCGAGGTGGACTCGCTCGTGGGTGCAGATGCCGTCGAGCAGGCTGTACTCGTCGGTCGCCAGTCGGCACAGCACGAACGTGCGATCACCGACGTCGATGCGCGCCACGTGGTCGACGTCGAGCATGTCGGCGTCGCCGAGATCGATGCTGCCCGTGCTCGTCGCGCCCGCTTCCGCCGTCGCGTCGGCGTGCTCGGCCCGCGGTGCCGTCACCGCCGCGTCCGGTGCGGCGACATTGTGATCGGTGTCGTCGATCTCGCCTGCCTCGTCGAGGGCGGTCCGATCGGCCCATGCCCCGGCGCCGACCTCGACGCGATGCTTGACCGCCGACGCCACGTCGGGGACGGCGAGCGGGATCTCGTAGGAACCGTCGCGCTGCTGGCGGGCAAGCGTCGAGAAGATCTGCCGGTACGCCGCCCATGTGCTCGGCAGCGGCGGGGCCAACTGCGACTTGATCTCGTCGTGCAGCTTCGGCAGCGACGGGTACGGCACGCTCGGGAAGACGTGGTGCTCGACGTGGTAGTTCATGTTCAGGTACAGGAACCGGAACACCGGGTTCATGTAGACCGTGCGGGTGTTGTACCGGTGGTCGAGCACGTTCTCGCGCAGCCCGGCGTGCTGGGTGAGCCCGAAGAACACCATCAGCCACATGCCGTACAGGGTCGGGGCGCCGATCATCACGATCGGCAGCGGGGTCCACGCCACGATGCTCCAGATCGCGGCGGCGGCCACGATCGCCACGAACACGCGAGACTCGCGCACCACCTTGTGGTGCTCCGAGGCGGGCACGAACTCGGCGGCGTCGGCGTCGATCCGGCCGAAGGCGTGACGGACGAGCCGCCAGAACATGAGCAGGCCGCCCTTGACCCCGGTGTACATGAGGACCGTGCGCGCCACGTCGGCCGGGCGCTGGAACGAGATCTCGGCGTCGCGTCCGACGATGATCGTGTCGGTGTGATGGCGGTAGTGCGACCAGCGCCACACCGTCGGGCCGCGGAACAGCATGAACGAGGCGACCGGGTAGATCAGGTTGTTGGCCCGCCGCGACTTGAACGCTGTGCCGTGGCCCATTTCGTGCCAGCGCGGGTCGGCGGCGCCGCCGTACAGCGCCCCGTATCCGATCAGGGCCGGGACGGTCCACCACGACCACCACGACATCACCACCCAGGCGCCGAACCCGATCAGCAGAGCCAGCCACAGCACCACGTCGAACGCGGCGCGGGCGTTGCGCCGCTCGAGCAGCGACCGCAACACGGCCTGGTCGATCGTGGGTCGGAACCACTCGGCGTTGGCAAGCCCACTGTCGATCGCTCGCTGCTTGGCGGCGCCTGTGAGGGCGTAGTCGGGTTCTGCCGCTGCGGACGTGGACGTGGGTGTGACGGTGGACGTCATCGCTGCACCTTTCCCTCGCTGATCGAGACCAGACGTCTCCATCGTGGCATGACGACGGCGTCGATCACGCCGCGGCGCAACGATCGTTCGGCGCGGGCGGCCTCGCCCCACACCGCCCGGCCGACCATGAACCCACTGCACCCATGGCGGTGCGCTGTGTCGACCTGGGCCGCGAACGACTCGAACGTACCTCCACCGGACAGCAACGCCCAGGGCATCGGTGCCCGCTCCGACACGGCGTCACACCAATACGCCCACGTCGCCACATCGGGTTCGTGAGCGGTGTCGACGGGGAACGGGAGTTTCAAGAGGTCGGGCCCAAGCTGTGCGAAGCGCTCGGTGGTGCGGACCACCACACCTGGCCGCTCGCTCGGTGTGGCGAGCCCGAAGAACAGCGGTTCCAGCACCAGCGCGATCCCGACCGATCGACACTCGGCGAGCACCTCGGCCGCCACCCGCTCCTGCTCCCCCGCCAGGTGGTGATCCGGGTGATACGGCACGAGCAGTTTGGCTGCGGCGGCGCCGGCGGCCCGGGCGGCGGCGGGCGACCATCCGTCGAGCAACCGGGTCGGGCCTGCCCCCGGATCGGCCAGGTAGCCCTGGGCCTCGAGGGCGGCGGTGAACCCCACGCCGGCGGGCACGACGCCGGCGTCGATCAGCTGCGGGATCGAGTACTCGGGTTCCAGCATCACGCCGCTCGCCTCGGGCAACACGGCGCCGGCCAGGTCGAGTTTGATGTCGGTGAGCTCGGCCGGTGAGATCGCGTCGGGAGCGTCGGGCGACAGGAACGCCCGAAGCGAGTCGCGATGGTCGAGGGCGAGGATCCGAAACGTCCCGTCGGGGTGCCGCAGCTCGTCGAGGCTCACGCCGAGACCACCGGCAGCGTCCAGGCACCTGCCATCCAATCCTCGGTGATCCAGGTGTGATCGGCATGGAAGCAGGGCGGGGTCGCACGCTCGTCGAGCACGAGGTCACCTGCCAGCACGTTGAGGAAATACATGTTGGAGCCCGGTGACACGACCGAGGTGTGGAACCCCTTCGGCACCAGCACGACCTCGCCGTCGCGGGCGACGGCGACCTCGTCGAAGTCGTGGCCGTCGGGGTCGTGGTCGGCGCCGTCACTGAAGTTGCGGTGCAACACGTAGCCCTCGGGACGGTCCAGGCGGAAGTAGTAGGTCTCCTCGAGGTACGGCGAACCGTCCACGCCGTCGTGGCGGTGCGGCGGCCACCCGGCCCAGGTGCCACGCGGCACGTACACCTCGTACACGATCAGACGTTCGGCCGGCAGTGGTGGGGCGAGCGTGTGCACGACCTGCCGGTAGGCGGTGCCACCGCCCCGGATCTCGACCTTGATCTCGTCCGGCGTGAAGTGGCGTGCGGGGAGCACCCCCGATGCCGGTGCGGTTCCGATCGCCACCTGCAGCGCACCAGACGAGTCGGTCGTGATCCGGTACGGCTCGCCGGGCGGGAGGTACACGATGCCGGCCACCTGTTCGAACACTGACGTGCGGTGGACGGGATACGACGTGCTACCGGTGGTCACCGTTCCCGCGCCCGAGAGCGGGACGATGACCGTTTCACGTTCCGACTCACCACCATCGAACGCTGCCGCGTGGGTGACGTCGACGACGCGAAATCCGACGTTGCGCCATCCAGCCGAGGCGGGCGTCACGTCGAGCCGAACGCCGGGCCCCGCACTCGGCGTGATCGGGCCGGATCGGGTCATGCGTCGCGCTCCCGGAGCGAAACGACGTCGGCCCAGGACCCCGAGTCGCAGGAGCGCAACCACGCCGACTGGAAGCTCACGTACTCGACCGCCTCGGCGAAACCCGGCTGGTGCTGCCGGCCGCTCGCCACCGCCGACAGGAACTCGTAGTTCTCGATCACCTTGAGATCCTCGTACCCGATCGAGTTGGCGTCCCCCGGCACGAAGTGGCCGTGGTAGGGGTACCGGTCGCCGGCGTAGACCTTGGTGTACCCGCGTGGTGCACGGCCGGTCTCGTCGACCAGGAACACCTCGAGTTCGTTCATGGTCTCGAGGTTCCAGCGCAGCGCGCCTTTCGTGCCGTACACGTCGAACGCCATCTGCGACTCGGGCCCGATGATCGCCCGCGACGACTCGAACGTGCCGCGAGCACCGTTGGCGAACACCACCATCGCCGCCGCGTAGTCCTCGTTGGTGACCTCGGCCGTCGGGTCGTCGGGGTGGCCGCGGTCGTAGTGGGTGCCGCCCGCCTTGGGAAGCGGTCGCTGCCTGATGAACGTCTCCTTGGTGCCGGCCACCGACGCGATCGGCCCGACCAACATCGAGGCCAGGTCGACGGCGTGGCTGAGGATGTCGGACGACACGCCGTAGCCGGCTTCGTCGACCAGGAACCGCCACGACAACAACCCCATCGGGTCGGCGCCGTACATCGAGAAGAAGCGGCCGCGGTAGTTGGTGATCTCGCCGAGTGCGCCGGACTCGATCAGGTGCTTGGCGTGCCGGACGAGCGGTGCCCAGCGGTAGTTGTACCCGACGCCGGTGATCACCCCGGCGCGACGGGCGGCGGCATCGACCCGCACCGTCTGGTCGGGCTTGCCGCCGACCGGTTTCTCGCAGAACACGGCCTTGCCCGCTTCGGCGGCGGCGACCGCCACCTCCTCGTGCATCATGTTGGGGGCGGTCACGTACACCACATCCACGTCGGGATGCTGCACCACGTCCTGCCAGTCGGCCACGGCCTCACGGAACCCGAAACCGTCGACGGCTTGCTCCTGGCGGGCCGGCACGTTGTCGCCGCACACCACCAGCTCGGTGTCGAAGCTGCGCTCGGGGAACAGCGAGGCGATGCGGGCTGCGGACCGGGAATGGGCTTGGCCCATCCACCCGAACCCCACCACTCCGATACCGAGTTTGCGGCGGCTGGTCATGATCGTGATCTCCTGTCGTGTCGATGTCAGCGTGGGTCGACGAGGGCGTCGATGTCGGCGTTGGTGGGCATGTCGTCGGCGCACATCATGCGCGTGGCGATCACGGCGCCGGCGGCGTTGGCACGCCGCACCGCGGTGTCGAGGTCGAGACCGTTGACGAGCGCGTGGCACAGCGCGCCCCCGAACGCGTCGCCGGACCCGAGGCCACACACGACCTCCACGGGGTACGGCGGCACCGTGAACCGCCCGCCCTGACGATCGGCCACGAGCACACCATCGGCTCCGAGTTTGACGATCGCCACCTCGACCCCGGCGGCCAGCAGCCGGTCGGCGGCGAGGTCCGGGTCGTCGGTGCCGACGGCGACCATGCACTCGGCTCGGTTGCCGATCGCGATCGTGACCTGTTCCAGGATCGGTGCCACCTGACGGGTGGCATCAGCGGCGGAGTCCCAGAACATCGGACGCCAGTCGAGGTCGAGCACCGTGTGGGGTCGCCGGTCGCGGGCACCGAGCACGGCATGGATGGTGGAGCGGCTTGGCTCCCAGGCCAAGCAGGATCCGGGGATCCAGAGCACGGGTACCTGGCGCACCACGTCGAGGTCCACGTCGTCGACGGTGAGCATCTGATCCGGGCCGGCCGGCTCGCGATAGAAGAACACCTGGGGGTCGGTGGGCGGGTCGAGCACGGCGAATGCCAACGGTGTGCGCAGGACCGGGTCGACGCCGACCCATCGGATGTCGACGCCGAACTGGTGCTCGAGTGCATCGAGCACGTAGGAACCGAACGGGTCGTTGCCGACCCGGGTGATGGTGGCGGCGTGCACCCCGAGGCGAGCGGCGGCGACGGCGACGTTGGTCGAGGTGCCGCCGATCGACTTGCGGAACGAGGTCACGTCGTTGAGCGCCGTGTCGAGTTGTTCGGCGTAGAGGTCCACGCTGACACGCCCGATCGTCACGAGCTCGGGGATGTTCACAGCAGCCGGGTCGGTGTCAGCGCTGTGTCGCAGAGTGGAGCTCGTGCTCCAACGCCTCGAGCTCGGCGCCGCCCGCCATCAGCCGGGTGAGTTCGTCGATCGAGATCTCTTCCTTGGCGAACGAACCCATCGAATGGCCACGGTTGAGGATCATGAAGCGGTTCCCGACCGGGTAGGCGTGGCGGGGGTTGTGCGTGATGAAGATCACGGCCAGACCCTGGTTGCGGGCCTCGACGATGCGCTTGAGCACCACGCCCGACTGCTTGACGCCGAGCGCCGAGGTGGGCTCGTCGAGGATCAGCACCTTGGCGCCGAAGTAGCCGGCCCGGGCGATCGCCACCGACTGGCGCTCACCGCCCGACAGCGTGCCGACCGGCTGCTCGGGGTCGCGGATGTCGATCCCCATCTTGCGCATCTCGGTGACGGCGATGTGCTTGGCTTCGCGCTTGTCGATCCACTTCAGCGGCCCGAGCGACTTGGTGGGCTCGGAGCCGAGGAAGAAGTTGCGCCACACCGACATCAGCGGCACCATCGCCAGGTCCTGGTACACGGTGGCGATGCCCTTGGCGAGCGCGTCGCGTGGCGAATCGAAGCGAACCTCTTCGCCGTTCATGCGGATCACGCCCTCGGTCTGCTGGTGGGCGCCGGAGAGGATCTTGATGAACGTCGACTTGCCGGCGCCGTTGTCGCCGAGCACGCAGGTGACCTCGCCCTGGTTCACGAAGGTGCTCACGTCGCGCAGGGCGATGATGTTGCCGTAGTACTTCGAGATGTTGTCGAGTTCGAGCAGGTGGGCATCAGCCATGGCAATGCTCCGATCGTGTCGTGGATGAACGGTGGATGCAGGGTTGGGCGGTCATCGCCGCATCGATTCGGCCTTGGTCTTGATCGACCGGTTGGCGATCACGGCGAGCAGCAGGATCACGCCGAGGAACAGGTACGTCCAGTCCGAGTTCCAACGCGACGAGGGGATGCCGAGCCGGGCCATGGCCACGATCAGTGCGCCCAGTGCGCCACCGATCGCCGTGCCGTAGCCACCGGTCAGCAGCGTGCCGCCGACCACCGCAGCGATGATGTAGTCGAACTCGAGGCCGTTGCCGGTGTTGGCCTGGATCGTGTGCAGACGGAACGCCAGCAGCATGCCGACCAGCCATGCCGCCCCCGAGACCAACATGAACAGCTGGGTCTTGGTCCGGGCTGCCGGCACACCGACCTGACGTGATGCTTCCTTGTTGCCACCGACGGCGAAGGTCCAGCTCCCGAACCGTGTGTTGCCGAGCACCCACACCATGACGGCCGTGAAGGCCAGGAACCACACGTTGCGCATCGAGAACTGGGACTTGGCGATCCCGTTGGCGATGTCGGCATCGGTCGTGAACAGCAGCTTGGCGCCCATGCCGACGATCGTCGCAAGGGTGGCCCCGATCATCAGCCGGCGACCCATCGAGTCGGCGGCGGGGTTGACGGTGATGCGCTCCTCGAACAACAGGCCGAGGATCGCCCAGACGAGGACGACCAGGGCCAGCCCGAGCATGACGCTGAACGCCTCGGACCGGAACTTGGCGGCGCTCGACTGCGACTGCATGAAGAACGCCAAGGCAGCGGTGATCAACCCGATCAGGCCGACCACGGCCGATCGCGCCAACGAACTCACTCGACGCGCCTTCGACGCGGCGATCATGAGGAACGTGTAGCCGGCGGCCCCGAACACCATCAGCAACGTGGCCCGGATGCCCTGTTTGGTCCACGGGAAGATGAATGCGCCGACGTCGTCGGCGTCCCAGGCGAGTGCTGCCAGCACGGTCAGCACGATGCCGAGCACGCCGATCCCGAGTGGCTTGGCGACCTCGGGGGGGAGCTGCAACGCGCCACGCCCGTGGTTCGGCTCGAACCGCCAGCCTGCGAATCCGTGCAGTGCGACCAGGGTGCCGACACCGATCAGGGCGGCGCCGAGCACGTTGCCCGACGTGCCGTCGGTGGCGTGCAGTGTGGCAACCCCCACCACGGCGGCGGCAAGGCCGACGATGAACTGGATCAGGCCGGCCGGCTTGAGCGCGTCGCGCCGACGCTCGAAGTGCATTTCGTGGACGGCGAGCACGACGAGTGAGAGTGCGACCAGCATGCCGACCGTGTAGATCGTGTCGCGGCTGCCGAGCTGGTGATCGGTGCGCTGCCATTCGGCGGCGAAGACCTTGTTGAGCGACGAGTAGCCCTTGGCGTTGCTGATGTCGCCGACCTGGATCTGGTCCACGATCCGCTTCGAGAAGCCGAGCTTGGAACCTCGCAGCACGTAGAAGGTGGCGAGCGTGATGGTGAAGCTCGGGAGCTTGGTGCGCTCGACCATCCACCCGTTGAACAAGCCGATCCCCATCGCCACCGCGAACGAGATCGGGAGCGCGATGTAGAGGTTGAGCCCGGCACCGCCGAACTCGGCGGCTTCTTTCGACAGCAGGATCACGAGCATGCCCATGGCGCCCGTGTTGGCGCCCGACGAGAGGTCGAACTCGCCGCCGATCATCAGCATCGACACGGCGACGGCCATGATGCCGAGCGTCGAGGCGTCGTCGAGGATCAACGTGAAACCGTTGGACGTGCCGAACTGCACCGACACGGCCCAGAAGAACGCCCAGATGCCGACGGCGCCGATGATGGCGCCGATCTCGGGCCGGATGAACAAGCGCTGGAACACGCCCCGATAGGCGAGTCGTTCGTCGCCCTTCCCAGACCCCGCAATCGCGTCGGCGACCGCCGTCGTCGTATCACTCATCGTGATGCCCCCATCAGATTCATTCCCCCATCGAATTCATTGTGGAACAGAAATCGGGATCATCATCCCGTATGCGCAGAGTGGGGGTCGACCCGAAGGCCGACCCCCACCGTGCGGCGTCGTCACCGCCAATCGGCGGAGACGGAGGTGAATGTCAGCGTGTGCCGGCTGCCACGAGCGCCTTGACGGCGGCCGCGTTGTCCGGTGTGACGAAGCCAGGACCCGTGAGGATCGGCAGGCCGCCACCGGCGACGTTCTGGTTCGTGACGTTCAAGTACAGGAGCAGGATCGGCAGGTAGCCCTGGAGGTACTGCTGCTGGTCGATCGTGAAGGCGATCTCGCCACCTTCGATGGCATCGAGCAGTTCCGGGGTGATGTCGAAGCCACCGATGCCCTTCATGGTGGCGCCGGCGCCCTTGGCGGCGTTCAACGCCGACATGGCGATGACCGGGCCGGTGCCCATCAGTGCGTCGATCGACGGATCAGCAGCGAGCAGTGCCGTGATGGCGTTCTGCTGCGCGGTCTGATCGGCGTCGGGGCCGACGAACTCCGAGTCGACGGTGCCCGTGAAGGTGTTCTTCAGGCCATCGCAGCGCTCTTCGAGGGCGACGTTCGACTCCTCCTGGCGGACGCACAGGATGTGCGTGGCACCGAGGGCGGTGAACTTCTCACCAGCGCCGCTGCCGGCGATGATCTCGTCCTGGCCGACGTGGCCGATGGCGCCGATGCTCTTGTAGTCATTGGAGCCCGAGTTGAGCGTGATGACCGGGATGCCAGCAGCCACGGCTGCCTGCAGCGGGCCGACCAACTGGTCGGGGCTGGGCAGCGAGGCGGCGATGCCCGACGAGCCTTCCGAGACGGCCTGCTGGATCAGCTGGACCTGCTTGTTGGGATCGTTGACCGAGCCGAGCCACACGCACGTCACGCCGAGGTCCTCACACGCTGCCTCCATGCCGCGCTTGACGACGGACCAGAAGGGGCCGTCGTCGGAGTGCGTGATCATGTGGAACGTGAGGTCGGAGCCCTGCGTGGCGTCGACGGCATCGGTGGCTGCCGGAGCAGCATCGGTGGCTGCCGGCGCATCGGTGGCGTCGCCACCAGCGGGTGCCTCGGTGGCGTCGCCGCCAGTGGCAGCGGTGTCGCCGGTCGCATCGTCGCTGCCGCCACAGGCTGCGAGCACGAGTGACAACGCCGCACCAGTTGCGAGAACCGTACGCATTCTCTTCATATTGGGTGTACTCCCCCTTGATTGACTTCCGTAGAAGTGTGTGCAGGGGGCAGACGCGACGACGTCGACAGCTCCCCCCAGGCGCTTCGGATTGAAGCGCTCCAATCATCGTGCTTCAATCAGAGGGCTGTCAAGCGCATCGGACGTCGAATCGAAAACTTCCGCCGCGCCCGATCGCTCACGACGACCTCTTTGCCAAGCCGACCGACCGCACATGCCGACCCCGATGACGAAACCCACGATGGACGACGTGGCCCGCAGGGCCGGGGTGTCGCGCGCCCTCGTGAGCCTGGTCATGCATCGCTCGCCGAAGGTCAGCGCCTCGTCGCGTCAGGCGGTGCTCGACGCCGCCGCCGAGCTCGGCTACCGGCCCAACCTGATCGCCCGGAACCTCGCCAGCAAGCAGACCCGCACGTTCGGGCTGGTGATCAACGACCTGCACAATCCGTACTTCCCGGCGGTCGCCGACGGCGTGCGGGCCGCCGCCGAGGCGCTCGGCTACCGGATCCTGATCAGCAGCGCGTTCCTGGACGACGCACACGAGGCGACGGCGATCGAGATGCTCATCGACCTCCGTGTCGACGGCGTGATCCTGACCGGCGCCCGGCTCCCGCAGCAGGTGATCGAGGCCGCCGCGGCGACCGTGCCGATGGTCGTGATCTCCCGCCCGCTCGTGTCGGACGCCGTCGACAGCGTGAACAACGACGACCATGCCGGCGCAACGTTGGCCACCGAGCACCTGATCGGCCTCGGCCATCGGGCGATCTGCCACATCGACGGCGGGACGGGTGCGGGGGCCGCCGAACGCACGGCGGGGTACCGATCGACGATGCTGCGCCACGGACTCGAACCCCACGTGGTTCCGGGGGCGTTCACCGAGGCATCCGGTCTCCACGCCGCCGGACAGGCCTTGGCAACGGATCGACCGTTCACGGCGATCTTCGCCGCCAACGACCTCAGTGCGCTGGGAGCGCTCGATGCGATCGATGCGGCCGGGCGCTCGGTGCCCGGCGACATCTCGCTGGTGGGCTACGACAACACGTTCGTGGCGGCGCTGCGACACGTGTCGCTCACCAGCGTCGACCAGGACCGCGAACGGCTCGGCGAGTTGGCGGTCACCTCGCTCGTCGAGCGCATCGCCCACGGCCGGACCGCGGCGGTGCACAAGGTGACCACGCCGACGCTCGTGGTCCGCCACACGACGGCGCCACCGCCGCCCGCCTGAGCGCTACAGGGCGCCGGTCAGCCGAAGTTCTCGAAGTAGCGACTCGGCGTCGGCCCGCGCTGCCCTTGGTACTTGGAACCCTTGGCACCCTTGCCGTAAGGCTGATCGGCCGGTGTGGTCATCTGCATGAAACTGACCTGGCCGATCTTCATGCCGGGGTAGAGCGTGATCGGCAGGCTGGCCACGTTCGCCAACTCCAGTGTGACGTGACCGTCGAACCCGGCGTCGATGAAGCCGGCCGTGCTGTGGATCAGCAGGCCCAGCCGGCCGAGGCTCGACTTGCCTTCGATCCGCGCCACGAGGTCGTCGGGGACGGCGACCCGTTCGAGTGTGGAGCCGAGCACGAACTCGCCGGGGTGGAGCATGAAGGCCTGGGTGCCGTCGTCGGGGATCTCGACCATCTCGGTGAGCGCCGTCATGTCCTGCTTGACGTCGATCACGCCGCGGGTGTGGTTGCGGAACACCTGGAACAGGTTCGAGATCCGCACGTCGATCGACGACGGTTGGATCAAGGTTTCGTCGAACGGTTCGATCACGATGCGCCCGGCCGCCAGCTGTTCGCGCAGAGTGCGGTCGGAGAGGATCACGCCGGTGAACCCTAGATGCCGGGCCGGCACGGGTGCTCTACCGTGAACGAGATGTACTTGCCCAAGGCGTTCAGAGTCGACGACCACGAGACCGTGCTGGCCCTGCTGCGCACCGCCGGTTTCGGCCACCTCGTCGTGGCATCCGACGGTGACGGGCCGGCCTCGTCACCGGTTCCGTTCGTGGTCGACGATGCGCTCGGCTCGGTGCGTGCGCACGTCGCTCGCGGGAATCCGATCTGGAAAGCCGCGCCCTGCCCTGCGCTGTTGATCGTGCCCGTCAGCGACACGTACATCTCGCCGGGTTGGTATCCGTCGAAGGCCGAGCACGGCAAGGTCGTGCCGACCTGGAACTACGAGGTCGTGCACGTGCACGGCGCATTGGTGGCGCACGACGACGGGGCGTGGGTCGCGACCCAGATCCGTGACCTGACCGATCAGAACGAGGCGACGCTGCCGTCCCCGTGGGCCGTCGACGATGCCCCGGCCGACTACATCGAGCAGCTCCAACGCCGCATCGTGGGGCTGGAGCTGACCGTGCAGCGAGTGGTCGCCAAACGCAAACTGAGCCAGAACCGCGACGACGGCGATCTGGCGGCCGTGATCGCCGGATTGATCGATACCGATCGACGCGGCGCCACAGCCATTGTCGACGCGATGATGCAGGTCGACGAAGAGCGCTAGGACGCTCCCTCAGACCTCTGGAAACGGGCTCCTGTCAAGAGTAATGTCGGTACTTCTCAGCGTCTCCGGGAGCGGGCGGAGATGCAGGGTCATTCCAACCACCCATGCCGTCGCACCGCAATGCCGGGGCACGGCAAGCGAAGGAGCACCGATGAGTAAGGGACGACACCTGTTGGCGGTCGCAGTGATCGCAGCGACCACCACGATCACCACGGCGACCGCAGGTCACGTCGCAGCCGGACCGGCTGCCTGTGACACCCGGGTCAACAACACGCATGCCAAGTTGCAGGAGTGCGTCACCCTTGCTGGGGTGCGCCAACACCAGGCCGCGCTCCAGGCGATCGCCGATGCCAACGGCGGCGTGCGGGCGGCCGGCACACCCGGATACGACGCCAGCGTCGAGTACGTCGTCGAGACGATGACGCAAGCCGGATACGACGTGACCCTCGACGAGTTCCCGTTCGTGTACGTCGCGCTGCCGACTCTCGCGCAGACCGCTCCGATCCAGGCCACGTACGACACCGGCGCATTCACTGGCACCGGGTTCGGCACGCTGACTGCGGCGGTCACGCCGGTCGACGTCAACCTGGTGCCACCTCGCGCCAACTCGAGCGGCTGCGAAGCGGCCGACTTCGCCGGTTTCCCGACCGGCAACATCGCCCTCATGCAGCGCGGCACCTGCTCGTTCGCGATCAAGGCGGTCAACGCCGAGGCGGCCGGTGCCGGGGGCGTGATCATCTTCAACCAGGGCAACACCACCACCCCGGACCGTACCGATCTCATCGTCGGCACGCTCGGCGGGACGAACGTCGTCGGGATCCCCGTGGTCGGTGCTTCCTACGCCAATGGCGAGGCGCTCGCTCAAGCCGGTTCCGTGGCAGCGATCAACGTCGACCCACCCGAGAACATCGTGCAGTACAACGTGATCGCCGAATCACCGTGGGGCGACCCGAACAATGTCGTCATGGCCGGCGCCCACCTCGACTCGGTGCAGCGCGGACCCGGCATCAACGACAACGGCTCGGGTTCGGCGTCGATCCTCGAGGTGGCTGAGCAGATGGCGAAGGTGCGTCCGGTCAACAAGGTCCGCTTCGCCTGGTGGGGCGCCGAGGAGGCCGGGCTGATCGGCTCCACGGCGTACGTCAACGGGTTGTCGCAGGAGGAGCAGGACAAGATCGCCCTGTACCTCAACTTCGACATGGTCGGCTCTCCGAACCACGTGTTCTTCGTCTACGACGGTGACGACTCCGACGCCACGGGTGCCCCCGCCGGACCGGCGGGCTCGGCCGAGATCGAGAAGACGTTCGAGGCGTTCTACAACTCACGTGACGTCCCGTTCAAGGGCACCGACTTCAGTGGCCGTTCCGACTACGGACGGTTCATCGCCGTCGGCATTCCGTCGGGTGGTCTGTTCACAGGCGCCGAGGGGATCAAGACCGCCGACGAGGCCGCCACCTGGGGTGGCACCGCCGGAGTCGCCTATGACCCGTGCTACCACCAGGCGTGCGACACCTACGCCAACAACAACGACTCGGCGCTCGATGTCAACAGCGACGCGATCGCGTTCTCGGTGCTGCAGTACGCGATGAACACGAGCGACGTGAACGGGCTTCCGGGCAAGGGCAACTTCCCGGTTCAGCACGGCGCCGGCGGACAGCCGGGCGGATCGCAAGGCGGCCTGCACGACGATCACGACACGCCATCGGAGTGATCACCCGACCTCCCGCCAGCTGATTCGGCGGCGGTCGGGCAGGTCGCCGTTCGGGCGGGTGTGCAGGAGGATGGGCCGCTAGCCTGTCGTCTCGCACCTCGCTTCGGCGAGCCTGCGGGTGTAGTTCAATGGCAGAACATCAGCTTCCCAAGCTGAATACGGGAGTTCGATTCTCCTCACCCGCTCCCTCGGGAACCCCAGCGATCGCTGGGGTTTCCACGTTTTTCGAGGACCGTCCCCCGTACGGCGTGGATCGCACGTGGTCCTCGCTGTCATCAGCTCTGAAGCCTTGCAGACCCGACCTGGCGGCCCGGCGACACGCCGTTGGGGTCCTCGCTGTCGCCGGGGGTCAGGGGACGAGTTCGAGGGCTTCGCAGTGGGCGGGTCGGACGACGGCGAAGTCGCGATGGTTGAGGGTGGCGATCTGGGTGATGTGGTGGCGTTCGGCGATCGCGATGATCGACGCGTCGACGAACCCGAGGCCGAGGTCGGTGTAGGCGCTGATCAACTCGATCGAGCGCTGGTAGTCGTCGTCGATCGGGTCGATGATGGTGAACCGGTCGCTGGTGACCAGCGTCAGGAACCGTGCTTCGGCGGCGGGGCCGAGGCGTGCCTCGATCAGCCAGGCGGCTTCGGGGATCACGGTGGCTGTGACCGCAAGATCAGTGCGTGAGCGCAGCAGTGCGGCGCACGCGGTGTGGTGGGGTTCGTCGCGATCGGCGACCGCGACGAACACGCCGGTGTCGACCAGCAACATCGTGGACCGTCAGATGCCCTGGGCGAGTTTCGTGTCCGCGGCGGCGGCGCGCTCGCGGTGGATGTCGAACGGTTCGGTCGTGCCCGACGAGGCGCACCCGATGAACGCTTCCAGCGGGTCGTCGAGGCGAGCAGCGAGCTCATCGACGAGTGCCTCGGTGCTCATCCCGCGACGTGCCGCTTCGGCGGCGAGCCGGGCGGCGAGCTGCTCGATCGTGATCGACATGACCAAAGCCTACGTGAGCTGAGACCCGTCGATACGACTGACAACAGACCCGCCGTCCCCGACGCTGCCGGGAAGCCCGAGACCAAAGCGGGATCTATCCCTTTAGCTGAACATATGTGCCCTTGATCAGGCATCACGCGACCTCGGCCGGGCAGCTTCCCAAGCTGTGCGTCGGGTCCGTCGACGGTGTGGACGTGCCGAATGGTGCATGGTGGTGTATCTCACGCACCAACATTGACATTGATGACGCGGCGTGCCTGGCCGTCATGGTTCGCTACCACCTGGGTTCCAAACGCGAGGCCGTCAACTTGGCCCTGCGCCGCCTCGCCGCCGAGCCGCTCGATCTGGACGACGCTCGCCGCTTGCGGGGATCGGGATGGGACGGTGACCTCGACCAGATGAGGGCCAGTCGCGCCGGATGATCATCATCGACACCTCGGGGCCGCGTTCAACGTGGTTCTCCTGGTGGAGACGGCACCTGACGGGTGGGGCGTTCAACGACCTCGCCGCCGCCTGACAAGGCTCCACACGAGCGCACCGCCGACGGCAGCGACCCACACTCCGAACGGAACACGACCGCCCGCACCAAGCAGGCTGATCTGCCAAAACCCCGCATCGATCAGATCGGGTGAACTCCAAGCCATACCCAGGTATACCAATCTGCTGACGCTCACCCTCAGGCAACAGCATCGGACCGTCCTGGCCTGGAGCGGCACACGGACGGTCGCGACACCGCCACGTCGCGGATGGTTCAGCCGAGCTGGTCGATGCTTACCGTCTCACGGCCGACCGGGCAACCAACATCATCTAGCGTCGCTGGGCGTGCGGGATCGACGTGTCCGTGCTCGAAGGCGGTCGGCTCGTCGCCGTGGATGACGAGCAGGTGGCCAGCGCCTGGTTGCGTGATGCCTGTCATTGCCCAGCGTGTCGTCACCCTCGCACCAACGAGCGCCTGCTCGATTCACGTTCGATCTCCCCCGACCTGACCGCCACATCGACCCGGATCGACGGCCAGTTCCTCTGCGTCGAGCTCAGCGACGGTCACCTCGCACGTGTCCCGCTCGCACTCGTCCTCGATCCGGCGCAGCGAGGCCGACCCGCCGACCCGATGGCGGGGCGCACCGCCACCGCCACCGCCACCGACGCGATCTGGAGCTGTGACGCCCACTCACTCGAACTCGACGACGGCGTCGGCGAGTTGTGCGACCGGCTGTGGTCGGACGGTGTCGTGCTGGTCACCGGCGTCGAACCGACCGAGAACGGGCTGCGTGGGGTCGCCGAACGGATCGGCCACATCGAGCCGACCAACTTCGGCGCGATCTGGTCGATCGACGCCTCGCCGGAGCCCGATTCGGCAGTCGACAGCGTGCGCGGACTGCTGATGCACAGCGACCTTCCCTACCGCCAGTGCCCGGCCGGGGTGCAGTGCAACCTGGGCGTCCAGCCCGCCCGACGTGGCGGTGCATCCACCTTCGTCGACGCATACGCGATGGCGGAACGGCTGCGCACCGCCGAGCCACTGCTGTTCGAACTGCTCACCACCATCAGCTTCCGATACCCCTACCGGCGCGCTCACACCGACCTCGACGGCAGCGGTCCGCTCCTCGCTCTCAACCCCGACGGCACGTACGGCATCGCCCGGCGGGCTCCCGATCTGGTCGGCTCGCCGATCGTCGATGCGGATCGGTTCCCGGACGTGCTGGCGCTCGTGCGGCGTTGGGGCGAACTGGTCGACGACCCGGCCAATCACGTCGAGGTGGTGCTCGGCTCGGGTGACCTGGCGATCTTCGACAACCACCGAATGCTGCACGGGCGCACCGCGTTCGAACTCGACCGCGATCGCCCGCGCCGGCTGCTCGGGTGCTACCTGGCGATGGACGAACTCCGCAACCGTCGCCGGCTGCTCCACCGAGAGCAAGCACGCCCGTGAGGCTCGACCTGGCAGGGCTCCGTGTGATCGTCACCGCCGGCGGTGCCGGGATCGGTCGTGCCACCGCGGCACTGTTCGCCGCCGCGGGCGCCCAGGTCGCGGTGTGCGACATCGACCGCAGCGCACTCGACGACGTGGCCGGACTCGACGGCGTGTCGGGCTGGGAGGCCGATGTCGCGAACACGGCGTCGATCGATGCCTTCATGACGTCCGCCCTCGAAACGTTGGGTGGGGTCGATGTGCTCGTCAACAACGCCGGGATCGCCGGGTCCGGGTGGCACGATCGACACGCTCGACCCCGACGAGGTCACACGCGTCCTGGATGTGAACGTCACGTCGATGTTCCGCACCAGCCGCCACGTCGTCGGTCCGATGACCGCTCAACGTTCCGGTCTGATCGTCAACATCTCGTCGACCGCAGGTCTGTTCGGCTTCCCGTACCGGTCGCCGTACGCGGCATCGAAGTGGGCGGTGATCGGTCTCACCAAGACGATGGCGATGGAGCTCGGTGGGCAGGGCATCCGGGTCAACGCGATCTGCCCGGGATCGATCACGGGGCCCAGGATGGACCACGTGATCGACTTGGAAGCCGAGGCCAGCGGGCGGGCGCCGACCGATATTCGGGCCGGGTTCGAGCGTCAGGTCAGCCTGCGCACGTTCATCGATGCGAGCGAGATCGCCCAGAGCATCGCCTTTCTCGCCTCCCCACTCGGTTCCAAGATCTCCGGCCAGGCGCTCTCGGTCGACGGCCACACCGAAACCCTGCGCACTTCATGATCTCCTCGACGTCGGTGCGTCGCCTGATACCGGGCCAACGCCCGAACCCGCGAACAGAACCAACAACGGTGTAAGAACGCCAACGCTGCGGAAACCTACGTTCGAGCTGTCGATCGGCAGCGTTCGCACGTGGCTCACGCGAAGCCGACCGACACATGGCCGCCTGTGGCGGCGGGATTCGAGTTCCACCCCGACCCTCGCCGCCACAGGCTCGCGGGCTGCGATCGCACGGCCGACGCCCCGAACGGGCCCGCTGCATCTGAGCGAACTGGCGGGCGACGTGATCAGTCGGCGGGCGGCGCGAAGGGAATCAAGTGCACCACCCGTGATTCGGCGTCGATGAGGTTGCCGTAGCAGGGCCGATCGTTCGTCACGGGCGTATCGACCTGCACGCTCCACTCGCTCGCCCCGAGCGACTGGAACAGGTCGCTCACCCTGGCGATGGCGTCGTCTGGATCGGTGACGCATCCCGTCAGGAGCGCCGGGACCTGCTCGCCGACGCGTGCATCGATCGACTGCGTCGGGCCGACCTCAGCCCGGGCAAAGCCGAGCCGACCGCACGCCGCCTCGTCGCCCGGGACCACCACCGTGAGCCCGGCATCCGACACGCATGCGACCAGTCGTTCGGGGACGTCGAGACCATCGAAGGCTCCGCCGACCCACGCTGCACGGCACTGATCGGTCGACGAAAGCTCGGGAGCGGCGTGCAGACCGACGCGGAGCGACGGCTCGCGTGACACCTCGGAGTAGCACACGACGGTGACCGGATCGGCTGGTTTGCGCGACCAGACCGCGAACGCCACGCCACCGCCCACAACGAGCGTCGTCGAGAACGCGGCGACGAGGACGCGGACCGACCAACGCCACCGACCCCGTCGCGGGATCCCAACGCGAGAATCGGAAGTGATGCGTTCGAGCATCGAATCCGCGGCGAGGTCCTGGCCCGGAAGGACCGCGCGATTCGGAGCCGGCGGCGCCATCACCCGGAGTACGTCAAAGGGGTCGACGTGCTCACTCATGGCTCTCCTCCGTACCGTACGTAGCCCGCTCTGAGCCGCTCGCGAGCACGGAACAGGCGCACGGCGGCGGCCGACGACGTCGTGCCGAGCGCCGCCGCGAGGTCCTCACCAGACAGACCCTGCCATGCGCCGAGCACCAGAACCTCCTGATCACCTTCGCGGAGATCGGCAAACGCACTCTGGAGCGCATCGACGGTCTCGGGCGGGATCTCGTGCTGGTGCAACGCCGCTGATCCGCTCCGACGCATCGACCGGAACGCATCGACATACGTCTGGCGACGACGGTTGGACCGCACCGCATTCAGGGCGCAGTTGCGCGCCACGCCGATCAACCAGCCTCGGACCGCGTGCTCGGGTATCTCGTCCGATCGTCGCCATGCGATCTCGAATGTTCTCGACACGATCTCGTCCTCATCAACCGTCGGCCACACCTGGCGGACATATGCGACGACCGCTGCGTAATTCGAGCGAAACAACAACTCGAACGCCGCTCGCGGATCGATCGTGCGAACGTCAGGTTCCACCCCGACCATCATGACATCGGATCGTGTCCGCTCGACGCAGCCGATTACAGGTCGATCGAACCGGCGCCGAACCGGCAGCACCGGGGCCGTGATCACGCGATCCACACCGACGACACCACGTTGTCCCACCCCGATGCCATCGAGGCCGCCGAGCTGTTGGCGCCGGTCGGGCCGGAATACAGCGATCCACCCAGGCTCGCTGCCGAATAGAACGATGTCGAGCACGCCCCCACCTTGTAGCTGCTGGTCACGTTGTCGAACCCAAAGCTCGACAGGTTGAGCGCAGTCCCTCGCGTCGTCAGGATGAGCACGGAACCCGAGTAGCTGGTGCCGTTGTACAGCCGCAACGAACTGCTGCACGGAGCCAAACCGGATGCGATCGTCGGCGACCCCTCGATCGACATCGATTGCGCCGTGGCGAGCTCGGGATGGGCCCGATCGAGGTCGCGCTCTGATCGGAAGCACTCCACCGTCGCTCCCAGCTCGACGCAGGCATTGGCATCTCCCCAGCCCGTGGCGATGTCGATCGATTTCGTCCCGAACCGTGCGACCACCGAATCGGTGAGCTCGGCGGCTCTCACCACAGGCGGTGCGATCGATCCTCCGACGACGCTCGCGATCACCGCAAGCACCATGTGTCCACGCTTCATGACAACCTCCTCGTCCGTCGTGAGCGGCGCGAGGCGTCCCGCGTTGGGCAAACCAGTTCCTTCGCAGACTCCCCCGCTCGGTGAGAGTTGCTGGCAACCGTCTGCTTCTTGCGGGATCCACCCCGAACCTGAGAGCGAGTGTCCGGGCGCGGAGTCGGATTACCGCACCGTCGCGACACGTGTACGGAGCATCTCGGTAGGGAGCGTTTCGTCGACGGTGGCCACGCGCGGTGCATGCGTCGTCCCGTGCCGCCATCGACCCGCGCCGCCGAGGCGCGGCCCGGTAATCGGGATCCGCGGGCGAACACCTCTGGGTGTCCACCTGCCTCGCAGGCCGGAGGCGGTGGACGAACCAAATCAACCCATCAACCGAAAGGTACGGATATGAACAACTTCCGCAAGAAGGCAATGATTGCCGTGGCCGGCCTGGCGACGATCGGTGGCACCGTGGTGCCAACGGTCGCCGACGCTGCCGGGTCGTGGCACCCGATCTCGGGTTCGACCACGTGGCTCTCGCCATGCAACTGGTACACGTCGTCGAACGTGAGGTACGTCTCGAGTGGCGGGTCCGCCATCAAGGTCAACCTCTCGAGCGTTGGCAAGCTCGGCGTCAAGTTCCGCGTCAAGTACGAGAACACGGGGCTGACCAGTTCGATCGCGTACATCCCGCCGATCGGCACGGTCCAGCAGCTTTCGGGCACCCAATCGGGCGGTACACCGTTCCGCAATCAGTTCTCGTGCGTGAGCCCGAGGTCCGGGACCGACAGCCCTTCGACCGACTTCGCCGGTTCCCAGCTGTACTGATCACCATGCGGCGCCGTCGTGGCCGGTTCTCATGCCGGCCACGACGGCGTCCTTCCACGAAGGAGCTTTCATGAACATCCGAATGACTCTCACCGCTCGGGGCCTTGCGGTCGCTGCGGTCGTGTTGATCGGCGGGTGTGGTCGGTCCGAGGAGCCCACATCCTCCTTCCTCACGTACCGCCAGGCGTTGGACGAGTACCACGAGGCGACGATGCAGCTCGAACTTGCCCCCGGTGCTGCGTGGAACGACCACCCGATCGCGCTGCAGGAGCTCGACGAGAACGGTCAACCCACGTACTACGAGGCCGGGGTCGGCTCACAGCAGGCCGACTTCCAGTGGTACTGCTCGTGGGCCGACGCCGCCCTCGACGGCGGAGCCACGGCACTCGACCATCTCACCGAGTTCACCACGCTCGGCGTGTGGGCGAAGATGGACGACAACGGGCACCTCCTGTTCACACAGATCCTGAACGCTGCCCAACTTGGTGACCTCTCGGCGTTGAGCGGTTACGTCAGCGGCAACTGTTCGTGATGCGTCGGCTCCCCATCGTCGCCGCCGTGTTCACGATCGGCGCGCTCGCCGGCACGGCGATCACCGGGATCACCACACCGTCAGGTCAAGTTCGACTTGCATCCGCCGCCCCCCGATCAGACCAAGCGCAAACCCTGACGGTGGACCGTGGCGACATCGTCGCCACCATCACGCTGGCGGGCAACATCGTCGCTGCGCCGGAGTACGTGGTCGAGGCGCCGTCCGTGGGGCCATGGTCGCCCGAACCGATCGCTCCCGGCACGTTCGTGCCCGCCGGGGCGTTGCTCGGTCACGTGGGATCGACCGCGCTGTTGGCACCGTCCGATGCGACCGTGGTGCAACGTCTCGTCGAGCAAGTCGAGCACGTCCCGCTGCATCTCCCATTGCTGCGACTCCGGACGATCGGATTCGCGATGCGCGCCGAGGTCACCGGGGCCGACGCGTACCGAGTGTTGGCGAGCACCACAGTCGCCGGACGCGCCTCGATCGAGCAAGGCCCGGGGCCGTTCGACTGCCGGGTGGTGTCGGCACCCGTCGACCCCACTCCACTCGCCGAGCCCGGAGCTCCGGCGACAGCGGACCAACTCCCCGTGCTGTGCCTGATTCCCACCGATGTTCGGGCGTTGGCGGGTGTACCGGGCGAACTGCTGCTTCGCAGCGATCGTGTCGACGGCGTGCTGCGGGTACCCGTGGTTGCCGTCGCCGGTACCGTCGACCGCGGCGAGGTCATCGTGGTTGACGACGGAAGGAGTTCGCGCCGCCAGGTCACGCTCGGCATCACCGACGGCATCAACGTCGAGATCATCTCGGGCTTGACCGAGGGCGAAGCGATCGCTGCAACTGCGCCATCGCTGGATGACGCGGTGACGCCGTGACCGGCGTACTCGCCGCTGAAGGCCTGCGTCACCGGGTCGGCGCGTCACAGCTGGAACTGCTCCGCGACGTCGACATCTCGGTCGACGAGGGCGAAGCCGTGGCGATCGAAGGTCGCTCGGGGAGCGGCAAGTCGACGCTGCTCTCGATCCTGGGGCTCTTGTTGGAGCCCCAACATGGTCGGGTCACACTGCACGGTCGGGATGTGTCAACGGCTACCGACCGCGATCGGACCCGATTGCGTAGCCGGTCGATCGGCTTCGTGTTCCAGAACTACTCGCTGATCCCCAGCCGATCGGCCTGGCAGAACGTTTCGTTGCCGCTCCTCGCCCGCAGGGAGGTTCCGCTGCGCGACCATCGCCGTCGAGCGCTCACAGCGCTGAGCCAAGTGGGGCTGGAACATCATGCAGATCTCCTGCCGGCACAGCTGTCGGGGGGCGAGCAACAGCGGGTCGCGATCGCGCGAGCGATCGTCCTCGAACCGTCGTTGATCCTGGCCGACGAACCAACCGGGGCGCTCGACGTCGACACTGGAAGTGGGGTACTCGAACTCATGCTGTCAATGGTGCGCGAGACGCAGCGGGCACTGGTCCTGGTGACCCATGACCCGATCGTCGCCGCGCAATGTGACCGGTGCTGTCGGCTCACGGCTGGAGCGTTGCAGTGAGACGGCTCGCCGTCGACGCCGTGCGCGATCTGCAGGCTCACGCGGGTAAGGCGGCGATGACAGCGCTCAGCCTGTTCATCGCCGTGTTGGCACTGGTCGGTGTCACCGTCGAAGGCGCCGTCTCGCGCGCCTCGGTGATCGCCCGTGACGAACAGCAGTCCGGCCGTGCAGCCACGATGATGGCGTACGTCACCACGCCGGACCTTCCCCAGTCCGCTCTCGACGTGTTGCGCCTGGCGCTCGACCACCGCATCACCGCTCAGTTGCGGGGCTCCTGGGCAGGCATCGTCGACCTCCAATCCTCGATCGAGGCTCGTGCAGATCGCCAGGATTCCCAGCCGATCGTGCCCCACACATTCCTCGTCGAGGGCGATCTCGCTGGTGTCCGCCGGACACCGATTCGTTCCGGTCGACCATTGCGTCCGACCGACGCAACCTATCCCGGACTCGCAATGGTCAACGCCGCGGCGGCCGCGACGTTCGGCGACGTCGGAAGCGTGATCGCACTGGCACCCCGCGAACATGGCTCCGACCCGTACCGGTTCACCATCGTCGGCGTGATCGACGACGGGTACAGCGCGCCATCGGTCTATCTCCAACGCTCGACATGGTCCGAGTTCGATCCGACGTTGGCGGGCGCCGGGGCGATCGAGTTCCTCGCCCATGCCCGCGGCGTGGACGCGATCGCGATCAGCGATGCGATGACCACAGCGTTCGCTGAGAGCGGGATCGAGCCCGAGGACGCGATCGCACGATACGACGGAGCGGAGGCGTTCGACTTCTCGCAGCGCGCCGTCACACGCGCATTCCTCGTCGCCACCTACATCACGCTCGTCGTGGCGATCGTGGGCATGACCAACATCGGGCTCTCGAGCGTGCGAGAGCGCACGCACGAGTACGCCGTCCGACGGGCGTGTGGCTTCACGCGTGCCGACGTGGTCGGGCTGGTGATGTTGGTCAACCTGCTGATCGGCTTGCTGGCGTCGCTCGCGGCCCTGGCGATCGCCTTGCTCGTCACCCGCGGTCTGCTCCCAGGACTGCACGTCGATCCGCTGGTGGGGCGGCCGGCGTTCCCGTGGCGAGCCGGCCTGGTCGCGATCGGTGCCGGCGTCTCGGCTGCCGTGTGCGGTGCGCTGGCGCCCGCTGCGGCGGTGTCGCGCGTGGATGTGGCGACGTTGCTTCGATGAGCCTGCGATGCGCGACCTGATCTCGTTCGTGCGCTCCGACGCCCTGATCGCTGCGATCGTGCTGATCGGATTGGCAGGGGCCGAGACGTGGGTGGCCTGGGTCCGATCCGGCCCGGCGTGTCGCCCGCTGCCACGATTCCTGGCGACGGCATCGCTGGCCGTCATCCTTGCCGCGACGATCTTTCGCGACGGCTGGCCGAACGGGTTGGAGCTCGGCCATGTCGCGTCGTGGTCGGCGAGCGGATGGCGGCGGCTGTCGACCGATCCGCTCCACAGCAGCCAGATCGTGCTCAACGCCATCTTGTTCGCACCGGCCGGCGCGGCGTGGACAGTGCTGTGGCGGAGCGGGCGACGGGCGGTGACCGCCGCCGTCGTGGCATCCGTGGTGATCGAGTGTGCCCAGGCGGTGCTCGGGGTTGGCGCTGCCGACGTCGCCGACGTCGCCGCCAACTCGGTCGGAGCTGCGCTCGGGGCGGGACTCGCAGTGTTGGTGGGCCGTGGCGTCGGCGGGCAGATCGATCGCCGCACGATCGTCTTCGTCACGCTGGCCGTGCTCACGCCGGGCACGGTCGGGTTCACGATCGCCGAGCGCGGTGCCGCCCAACGCCAACGGACGATCGAGCGCGAGTTGGTCGCCGAACTGACCACGACGACGCGCTCCGACGTCGACGCCATGCTCTCCGACCCGGTTGCGGCCGAGCGCCTGTTCTCGCGAATCTCGGTTCGGCCCGATGGTGTCAGCCGCATGCCCACTGCGATCGAGCTTCGCTATCCGGCGACGTTCCTCGGGCTTCACCGCTGCGTCACGATCACCTGGCTCGCGGCCGGACCCGTGGTCGAACGGCACTCCGGGTCACCGTGCACCGACCCGCTCACGTGAACCGCGAGCCGGTGGACGTCTGGGCCGGCAAGCTCGGGGAGCGGCTCAGGTGCGGCGGAGATACTCGCCGGCGGCCTGCTCGCCGAGGGCAGCCAACTGCTCCGCCCGGTGGGCGTCGCGGACAGCGGCACGCGGGTGGCTGAACCCCTCGCCGATCACCGCCTCGCCCCGGTCGCACACCATGTACCGGCAGATCCGTTGGGCGTGCGGCGACAGTGTCTGCCAACGCTCGTACGACATCGAACGCAGCACGGCCTCGCTCCGGAACCACGGTGCGAAGTACTCGACGTTGGGCATCGCACGCACCTCCGTCGACAGATTCGGCGTGCCACCGTGCCAACACCGCGCATCGCGGAAGATCGCCGATCCGGCGGGCAGCGGGCAGACCGTGCTGAACCGCATCCACTCCGGCTCGTCGGCCAGCTTGGGGATCGGGGCACGCGAACGGTGGGTGCCGGGGATCTGGCGGATCGGACCGTTCTCGGGGGTGAGGTCCACGAGCGGGAAGTTGATGTGCACGGCCGGGACCGGCAGGTCGCGCATCGACACACCGCCGACCGGGTCGTGCAGTTCGGACCACATGTTGTCGGAGTGCAGGCCCTGGTATTCGATCGCGCCCGGCAGTGCCAAGTCGCCACCCGACCCGCACGCGATGTAGTTCGGGGAACCGAAGATCGCCGCCAGGATCGGCGTGGTGGTGGGCATGTCGAGCAGCTCGCACCACTCGCTGCGATGGAACATCTGGCGGGTCGCCGACGTGCCACCGAACGAGTAGCGATGCGGGAGCCCACCCGCTCCGCCGCCCACCGCACCCTCGGGGTCGGCGTCGACAAGGATCCGGATCGCCTCGGCAGCGGCACCACGGAGGCGTTCGAGTTGCTCGGCCGGAATGCAGTCGCGGACGGCGACGAAGCCGTCGCGGTGGAACAGGGCGGCCGCCCGGTCCACCTCGTCGGGTGTCACGACCTCGAGACCTTGGATCCCGTTGCGTTCCCACATCCGCTCCCGGAGCGCGACCACACCGGGATCGTCGTAGGAACGGGTCCACGAAGCGCAGTGCGGGTCGCCCGAGACCAGGTTGCGGTGTTCCGGGGTGGTTTCGATCTCGACGTCGCCGACCGGCGTGGCCAGCCCGAGCGGATTGTCGTTGTACGGGTCGGCCGGCGCCGCCGGCCGGTTGACGAACCCGTTCGGCGGGACCGCCGAGTTCCAACCGAGCCCGGTCAAGGGGTCGCCCCCACCAGCGATCGGGACATCGGTCGTCGCGCCATCCATGTGCAGGTTCTACATCGTGCGGGCCGGCAGCCGCTACGCCGGCGATGCCCGTCACCAGCGGCAACGTTTGGGCGATCGCCGCGCCGGGTACCGTCGTCGGGGTTCGAGGCGCGCTGCTCGCTCGCGCCGAGCGTCCCACATGCTCGCTCCCGAGCGGATCAGGAGGATCCTCACCACCATGACCAGTTCGATCGACGGCAACCACCGAGATCAGTACGCAGGATTGCGCCGGTGGAACCTCGCCGTCGGCATCGCTCACCTGGGCCAGGCGGTGGCCATCGTGATGCTGGGCAACGGCTTCTCGATCCCGGTCGTGGCGCCGATCCAGACCGGGCCTCCCGGCACTGCGCTGGGTGACCCGAAGACGTTCTTCGACCTCCCGTTCGCTCCGGTGATCGCCGCCTTCCTGGCGCTCGCCGCGATCGACCACCTGGCGACGGGCACCGTGGCGCGCAAGACGTACGAGCGACACCTGGCGCAGGGCAACAACCCCTTCCGTTGGACGGAGTACTCGATCAGCGCCTCGCTGATGATCGTGCTGATCGCGATGCTGACAGGGATCACCAACCTGTACGCGCTGATCGCACTGTTCGGTGTGAACGTCTCGATGATCCTGTTCGGCTGGTTGATGGAGCGGTTCAATCCACCCCGCGCCGAGGTCAGCTGGTGGCCGTTCGGCTTCGGGTGCATCGCCGGTGTGGTGCCGTGGGTGGCGATCACGCTCGCACTGCTCGCCGCCCAGTCCGAAGGCGACGGCGTACCGGGGTTCGTCTACGGGATCTTCGTGTCGCTGTTCGTGCTGTTCAACGGCTTCGCCCTCAACCAGTGGCTGCAGTACCGACGCACCGGCCGGTTCGCCGACTACTTGTTCGGGGAGCGGATGTACCTCATCCTCAGCCTGGTCGCCAAGAGCGCCTTGGCGTGGCAGGTCTTCGCCGGCACCCTGGCCAGCTGACGAACTCGGACCGCTCGCATCGGGTCTACTGTCGAGGCGTGGGATTCGATGTCGCGGCAGACGCCTACGACCGGTTCATGGGCAGGTATTCGACGCCGCTTGCGGCCGAGTTCGTGGAGTTCGCGGCGATCGAACCCGGGTGGCGTGTGCTCGACGTCGGCTGCGGCCCGGGTGCGCTGACCACAGAACTGGTGCGACGAGTCGGCGCCGAAGGCGTGGTCGGGGTCGACCCGTCACCGAGTTTCGTCGAGGCCGCCCGGCGCCGACATCCGGGCGTCGAGATCCATGTCGGGGGCGCTGAACACCTCCCGCTTCCGGACGATGGCTTCGATGCCAGCTTGGCGCAGCTCGTCGTGCATTTCATGTCGGACCCCGTCGCCGGTCTGCGCGAAATGAAGCGCGTCACGAGAGCCGGTGGCGTGGTGGCAGCCTGCGTGTGGGACTTCGAGGAGGGCGGCTCGCCATTGAGCGTGCTGTGGGACGCGGCACGCTCGATCGATCCAGATGCTCCCGGCGAATCCGGGTTGCCCGGAACCCGACGCGGGCAGCTCGAAACCCTGTTCGGTGAGGCCGGGCTCGATCGTGTCGAGCACGGCGCCTTGACCGTCTGGCGCGATCACCCCACGTTCGAGGAGTGGTGGCACCCCTACGAACTGGGGGTCGGCCCGGCGGGTGCGTACGTGGCGTCACTCCAGCCCGACCAACGACTGGCACTCGCCGACCGATGTCGCTCACTGCTGCCGGAGCCGCCGTTCCGACTCCGTGCCACGGCGTGGGTGGCGCGCGGTTCGGTCCCCACCGCCTGACGCCCGGCCACGGACGCGACGGAGGGCGCCGAGCACGGACTCGGCGCCCTCCGGTCTGCGGCGAGGGGTATCGCCGCGATCATGTCGGTGCGGGTCAGACCAGACGACGACCACCGTCGTTGTTGCGGTTGAGTGCCCGATAGACGAGCAGCGAGATCACGCCGCCGATGATCGAGCCGATCACGCCCGATGGCTGCAGCGCGCCCTCCGACAGGTCCTTCCCGAACAACGCCCAGCCGACGAAGCCTCCGACGAACGAGCCGACCACGCCCAGCGCGATCGTCGCCAGCAGCGACATCGGGTCGGGGCCGGGGACGAGCAGCCGGGCGATGAAGCCGGCGACGAGACCGACGATCAGCATGACGATGATGAATCCGAGCATGTGGGGTTCCTCCTGTGCGTGTTGCGTGCGGTTCGCAACGTCGGACGTGCAATCCCCACCGCCGCTGCAGACCAAACGTCGCCAGCCCAGGGCGGGCCGGTATCACCCGTCGGGGTGATGCGATGTCCGACTGTGGCCGACCCCCGAACGCGCACGAGCCCCGCACTTGGCGGGGTGCGGGGCTCGTGCTGGGCGGACGTCGGTTCAGCTCACGCTGTCCCGCAGCGCGCGCACGTCGTCGTGCGCTTGCTTGACGGCCGCGGCCTGGCGCTGGATCACCTCGCGGTAGTGCGGCGAGATGTCGCGCTCGAGCGCATCGCCGTAGACCTCGACGGCGTGGTCCTCACCCTGCTCGGCGGCATCCAGCACACCGTCGGGATCCGACCCGGCGAAGGTGTCCTTGACAGCCATCCAGCCACGGTGCAACGCACCGGCGACGGTGCTCGACTCGTCGATGTCGTCACCGTACTGGGCTGCGATCGACCGCAGTTCCGAGGCGAACGTCTCGCGCTGCGTGGCGAACGAACGGAACGGGTCGGCCAGATCGGGCCGGTTCGAATCGGCGAGCCGATCGGCTCCCTTGGTGAAACCTTCGACGCCGTTCTCCAGCGTCTTGAGCAGATCCTTGGTGACTTCTGCGTCAGTCGACATGTGTCGATCCTTCCTGGTTGTCGGCCTGGGTGATGGCGGCCTGATTGTGGGGGAATGTTGGCGGTACCCATCGGCGCCCGTTATTCAAACCCGCCGGGCACACCCCATTCGGGTGAAGTGGCGCTCGAACGGTTTCGACACGTTCGACACTGGGAACGCAGCACTGCAACACGCGCGCGACGAGTGCCGAGCCGAATGGCTCCGAACTGGAGGAAATGAGATGTCAACGAACCCGATGACCGCGGCCGTGCCGATCGATCACCAGCAGAGCCCCGAGATCGTGGATGTGCTCGTGTTGCAGCACGCCGAAATACGTCACGGCATCGACGGCGTCCGGAAGTGCGCGCCGACGGCGCGGGGCGCCCGGTACGTTGCGCTCATCAGGCGGCTGACCTCCCACGAGCGAGCGGAGAAGGCGGTCATCTACCCGACGCTCCGCGCGACCTGTGCCGATGCCGCTGCGCTCCTCGACGACCGGCTCATCGAGGAGCGCCGTGCCGACGAGTTGATCGCCGAGCTTCGGCTGTTCGAACCGTCGTCCGACGAATTCATGACGCTGTTCGATCGGCTCGCGCACGCCGTCGTCGAACACGCCACCAACGAGGAGGCCTGCCTCGTCCCGCTGCTCCGAACCATGACCATGACCGAGCGCGCCGACCTGGCGCGCCGCTTCCTCGCCGCTCAGTGAACGCGATCCTGACCGCGACGACGCCGAAGCAGGCGGCCGCCACCGTGGCACCGTGTGACGTCCGCGGACTCGTCTACGTGGACGACGCCTCGCCCGGCTTCACCCGCCGCCGCCGGGGTCGTGGCTTCGCGTACGTAGATCGACGCGGCGGGTCGGTGGCCGACCCGACAGTCTTGGAGCGACTCCGACACCTGGCCGTCCCCCCGGCCTGGAACGACGTCTGGCTCTGCCCGGACGCGGATGGACACCTCCAGGCCACCGGGCGCGATGCCAAGGGGCGCAAGCAGTACCGCTACCACGACCTCTGGCAGGTCGCCCGCAGCGAAGCCAAGTACGACTCGCTGCGCTCGTTCGGCGACGTGCTGGCGTCGCTGCGCGAGCAGGTCGCGCGCGACATGCGCACTCGAGAGATCTCGTACGAACGCGTCGTCGCCACCGCCGTCTGGTTGCTGGACCACACGCTGATCCGGATCGGCAATACGCAATACAGCGACTCGTACGGGCTGACCACCCTGCTCGACGACCACGCCGAGGTCACAGCCGACCGGCTTCGATTCCGGTTCACCGGCAAGTCCGGAAAGCCGCACGACGTGCTGCTGCGCGACCGGCGTGTGGCGCGCACCGTCCTGGCGTGTCAGGAACTTCCGGGCCAGCAACTCCTGCAATACATCGACGGTGACGTCGTTCGCGGGATCGCGTCGAACGACATCAACGACTACATCCGGAGCGTGACCGATTCGGCGTTCACGGCCAAGACCTTCCGAACCTGGGGAGGCAGCACCGCCACGCTGGCCCACCTCAGGTCGCTGGATCGACCCGTTGACGAGCGACAGGCGGCAGCCCAGATTCGCAGTGCGATGAAGGTCGCCGCGTCGATGCTCCGCAACACCCCCACGGTCTGCCGCAACTGTTACGTCCACCCTCGAGTGATCGAATCGCACCTGGACGGCACGTTGTGGACCGTTGCACCGAGCCGCAAGAAGGCCCACGCGATGCTCGCCGTCGACGAACGGCGCCTCGTCTCACTGCTGTCGTAGCAGGGGGCCCACGCAGGCCGGCGGGTCAGAGGATCTTGAACGCCGAGAACACGACCAGGATCACCGTCAACGAAATGATCGCGATCGAGGCCAGACCATCGCGGTTCCCCCGCCCTCGCGCTACCGGTTGCGTGTTGCCATCCATCTCGGTTCCCCCGTTGGTGTCATGTGCAGATATTCGGTCATCTCCGGCCTCACTCGAATGCCCGGGATGGATCAGTCCAGCACACCGTCGAACGGTATGCCGTGCCGGACTCAGGCACCGGGCCAGGAGGGCGTCGCTGCCGCTCTCGGCTCGATCGGCCCCTTGTCGGCGTGTCGGCGCAGCTCGAGCTTGCCGAGCTGGTTGCGATGGACTTCATCGGGTCCGTCGGCCAGCCGCAGCAGCCGGGCGGTGGCGTACATCGCCGCCAGACCGAAGTCGTTGTTGGTGCCGGCCCCGCCGAACGCCTGGATCGCCCAGTCGACCACCTGGCACGCCATGTTTGGTGCGGCGATCTTGATCATCGCGATCTCGCGCCGAGCCTCCTTGTTGCCCACCGTGTCCATCAAGTGGGCGGTCTTCAGTGTCAACAGCCGTGTCTGTTCGATGGCGATCCGTGCTTCGGCGATGCGCTCCAACGTCACGCCCTGTTCCGAGACCGGTCGCCCGAAGGCGACGCGGTGCTGGGTGCGGCGGCACATCATCTCGAGTGCTCGTTCCGCCAAGCCGATCAGTCGCATGCAGTGATGGATCCGGCCCGGGCCGAGCCGGCCCTGGGCGATCTCGAACCCGCGCCCCTCACCGAGCAGCATGTTCGACGCCGGCACTCGCACATCGGTGAACTGCACCTCGGAGGCACGGTCGGGCATCCCGTAGAAGTTGAACACCGGGAGCGGCCGGATCACCTCGACGCCGGGTGTGTCCATGGCGACCAGGATCATCGACTGCTGGTGATGACGATCCGGATTGTCGGGATCGGACTTGCCCATCAGGATGATGACCTCGCAACGCGGGTCGGTGGCGTTGGTCGTGTACCACTTGCGGCCGTTGATCACGTACTCGTCCCCGTCGCGGATGATCGAGCATTCGATGTTGGTGGCGTCGCTGGACGCGACCTCCGGCTCGGTCATCGCGAACGCCGAGCGGATCTCACCCGCCAGCAGCGGCGTGAGCCACCGCTGCTGCTGCTCGGGCGTGCCGTAGCGGGCGAGCACCTCCATGTTCCCGGTGTCGGGAGCGGAACAGTTGAACACCTCGGGCGCCAGATGCGAGCGACCCATCACCTCGCACAGCGGGGCATATTCGAGGTTGGTCAGCCCGGCGCCGTGCTCGTTCTCCGGCAGGAACAGGTTCCAGAGCCCGGCCGCACGGGCGAGCGGCTTGAGCTCCTCGACGACGGGCCAGACCGCCCACGGGCCGAGCTCGGTGGACTCACGGAAGAAGCGCTCCTCGTTGGGATAGATGTGCTCGTCCATGAACGCCTCGAGGCGCTCGCGCAACTCGCGTGTTCGTGTGCTCTCGTCGAAATCCATCTCGCTGGTGACGCCCTTTCAGTCGCTGGGAACAATCGGATACCGCACGGCATTCGGCACATCAGGACGCCCGCTTCGCAGGTCGTCGATGAACCGTTTGCGTTCGTCGATCTGCACGGTCGCAACCGAACGCGCCATCTCCACATCACGTCGCTCGATGGCGTCGAGCAACATCCTCTGGTGGGTGAAGCCGAGCTGGCGTCGAATCGGATCGGCGGTCAGCCAGGCACGCCGCACATTCGTCCCGCGCAGATGCAGCGCCCGCAGGAACGACGCCAGCGTCTGGTTGCCGGTCGCGTTGCCGAGCAAGGCCGTGAACCGCCGGTTGAGGCGTTCGATCTTCTCCTGGTCGGCCTCGGCCTCGAGCGCGTCGACCACGGCGTGCATCTCGGCGATCTGCTCGTCGGTGGCGCGCTGGGCAGCCAGCGCCACCGCAGGCGGGAGGAGCAGGCGGCGCACTTCCAGCACCTCCTCCAACTCGCTCGACTGCAGCAACTCCATGGCGAACACGAGCCCCGACAACAGCTCGCGCGGCTCCAGGCTGGCGACGTACGTGCCGTCGCCGCGCCGCACGTCGAGCACATTGATCTGCGACAGCGCCCGAACCGCTTCGCGCAACGACCCGCGTGACACGCCGAGCCGGTCGGCCAACTCCTGCTCGGGCGGGAGCCGGTCGCCCGGGCCGAGCTCGCCGGACCGGATCATGGCCCGGATGCTGTCGATCGCCCCTGTCGTCACGCTCACTGCACACCTCCGATGTTTCCGATCACCGGTTGCCCAGGACCCTCAGCACTCGCACGCCCGCCATCGCCCTGATGTCGTCCCGTCAACCGTTCGAGACAGGCCATCGCGACGGCTCCACGGGCGACATTGATGGTACACGCCCGAATCCTGGCGTCCGGCCCGACACCGGGCTTCGATTCTGGGCATGATAGAGCGACCGGCCAGACGTTGGATGATTGGGCGTCGGGGGCCGACCACATCGCGAACCACATGCAAGCGGTAAAGGAAGTCGAGTGAGCACATCCGGGGATGCGATCAAGCGGGTTATCGAAGCCTTCGAGCGGTCCGACTGGTCCGAGATCGACGTGCGTTCCGGGGACGTCCGGGTGCACCTCGTCGCCGCCGGCACGCAGCCCGGCTCTGACCCGGCTCTGACCCCGGCTCTGGGGCGGCGACGACCGCTGCCGCTGCCGCTCCGCCCCTGACGCCCGAGCACCACGACCACGCCGCGGCCGCCGGTGTCGAGTCGGCCAGGGATGCGCACGTTGCCCCGATCGACGCTCATCTCGTGGTCACGCCGTCACCGGGTGTCTTCTGGCGCGCGCCGGAGCCGGGCCTCCCGCCATTCGTCGACGTCGGCGACGTCGTCGATGCGTCGGCGACGGTCTGCATCATCGAGGTGATGAAGCTCATGAACCACCTCAAGGCAGGTGTCAGCGGCACGGTGGTGGCGGTCTACGGTCGCAACGGCGAGGCGGTCGGCAAGGGCGAGGCGATGTTCGCGATCTCCCCGTCCGGCCCGACATGACGATCGTCGCGCCGATCCGGCGGGTGCTGGTGGCGAACCGCGGCGAGATCGCGGTCCGCATCGTGCGCGCCTGCCGCGACGATGGGATCGAGGCGATCGTGGCGATCAGCGACGCCGATCGCCACTCGTTGGCGGCGCGCTTGGCGACCGACGTCGTGCACATCGGGCCGGCCAGTCCTACCACCAGCTACCTCAGGCTCGAACAGGTCGTGGCGGGGGCGCTCCTGACCGGCTGCGACGCCGTCCACCCCGGGTACGGATTCCTCTCCGAACGCGCCGAGTTGGCCGAGGCCTGCGCTGCGCACGGGCTGGTGTTCGTCGGTCCGTCGCCCGACACCATCCGGCGCGGCGGCGACAAGGTCGAGGCGCGACGCGTAGCGCGTGCTGCCGGGATACCCACCGGCGCCGGTTCCGATGCCGTGAGCGGGGTCGGCGAGGCGCACACGGTGGCGGAACTGGTCGGCTACCCGATCCTGCTCAAGGCGGCGGCGGGTGGCGGCGGCCGCGGGATGGTCCGCGTCGACACCCCCGCCGAACTCACCGGGCGGTTCGCCACGGCGTCGAGCGAGGCGCAAGCAGCGTTCGGCGACGGCCGTCTCTACATCGAGCGCTACATCGAACGGGCGCGGCACGTCGAGGTCCAGTTGCTTGCCGATCGGCACGGCAACGTCGTTCACCTCGGCGATCGCGACTGTTCCACCCAGCGCCGGTTCCAGAAACTCGTGGAGGAGGCTCCCGCACGGTCGCTGTCGGACGACCTGCGGGAACGGATCGCCAACGCTGCGGTCACACTCGGTCGCCAACTCGACTACCACGGGGCAGGAACCGTCGAGTTCCTGGTGGATCTCGACCGTGGCGAATTCTCGTTCCTCGAGGTGAACACGCGCATCCAGGTCGAACACCCCGTCACCGAAATGGTGACCGGGGTCGACATCGTCCGACAGCAGCTCCGCATCGCCGCCGGTGAGCCGCTGCCGTTCCGCCAGGACGAGATCGAGATCAGCGGTCACGCGATCGAGTGTCGGATCAACGCCGAGTCGGTGGGCGACGGGTTCCTGCCCTCGCCGGGGACGATCACCCAATGGATACCGCCGACCGGGGAGCGCGTCCGGCTCGACAGCCATGCCTTCCTCGGGTACGAGGTGCCGCCGTACTACGACTCGCTGATCGCCAAGTTGATCGTTGGCGGAACCGACCGACCCGACGCGATCGCCCGATCGCTGGCCGCCTTGGACGAGTTCCACATCGGGGGGATCGACACGACCCGCGACCTGCAGCGCACCGTGCTCGCCCACCCCGACTTCCGGAACGACGCGATCCACACTCGCTGGCTCGAGACGACCGTGCTGCCGACGTTGCTGCCGACGTTGCAGCCGACGTTGCAGCCGAGCCGGACCCCGACGTCACCCGCAAAGGAATCCATCCATGGCTGAGATCGACATCATCGACCAGACCCTCCGCGACGGCCAGCAGAGCCTGTGGGGAATGCGCCTGAAGGTCGCCCATCTGGCCGACATCGCCGACGACATCGAACACGCCGGCTACCGGGTGGTCGACCTGACCGGCAGCTCGATCTTCGAATGCATGATGCGGTACAACCGCGAGGACCCGTGGGACGGGCTCGACCTGTGGCGCACCTGGATGCCGACGTCGCGCCTGCGATCCGGCACGCGGAGCAACTGCATCGCCAAATTCGGGCTCACGCCCGACTCGCTGATGGAGCTGTGGATCCGCACCCTCGCCAAGCACGGGATCGACAGCTTCTGGATCTACGACTGCCTCTACAACATGGACGCCATGGAGCGCCTGAGCCGGATCGTCGCCGACGCCGGCTGCGAGGTGGTGCCGTCGATCATGTACGGCATCAGCCCGGTGCACACCGACGAATGGTTCGCCGACCGGGTCCGCGAGTACGTGAGCTGGGGCATCACCGACGCCATCTACGTCGAGGACGCGGCCGGGATCCTGAAGCCCGATCGCGCCAAGACGCTGCTGCCGGCACTGGTCGAGGCGGCCGCCGGCGTGCCGATCGAACTGCAGTGCCACAACACGGTCGGCGTGGCGGGCATGAACTACCTGATCGGCGTCGAAGCCGGCGTGCAGGTGCTCCACACCGCCCCCGGCCCGATGGCCAACGGACCATCACTGCCCTCGACCGAGCAGACGATCGAGAACCTGCGGTGGGAAGGCCACACGACCAAGGTCGATCTCGATCGGGTGCGACGGGTCAGCGACCACATGCGGCGCGTCGCCGAGCAGGAGGGGCACCCGATCGGCGTCCCCAACGAGTACAACGTGTTCCCGTACCACCACCAACTCCCCGGTGGAATGACCGGCACGCTCAAGGCGCAGCTCGCCCAATACGGCATGTCGGACCGGTTCGAGGAAGTGCTCGAAGAGATCGTGCACGTGCGCGAGGACCTCGGCCACCCGATCTCGGCGACGCCGTTCTCACAGCTGATGGGGATCCAATCCGTGCTCAACGTGGTCACCGGCGAACGGTACGGGTCGGTGCCCGACGAAGTGCTCGTGTACGTGCTCGGCCACCTCGGCCGACCGCCCGCCCCGATCGACGAGAACGTGCTGGACCGCATGCTGTCGTCGGATCGCGGCAAGGAGATGCAGCAGTGGGAACCGCCGCAACCGTCGATCGCCGAGATGAAGACGCAATACGGCGACCGGACGATGAGCGACGAGGAACTGCTGCGCCGCTACCTGGTCCCGCTCCAGGACGTCGAGGCCACCCACGCCGCCGGGCCGGCCAAGCGCACCTACGAATTCGTCGACGATGCCGTGCCCGAGGCGTTGATCGCCGACCTGCTGGCGAGCAGCCGAGCGTCGTACGCCCACATCGAAACGGCTGCGACGTCGGTCACGCTGCGCCGCTGACGCGCGGACGCGATCAGCACGCGCTGACCGCGCGTGACGTCACAGACCGTGGATCTGGCGGACCGAGTCGATCAGCTCCTGCTGTTCGGGTTGCAGGTCCTGACGCCCCATCCCGCCGGCGAACCCGAGGAACGGGTCCTCGATCCCCGATGGCACGCCGGTCATGGCTTCGAGCACGGCCAGGCCGCACAACGGCACGTACTCCGGGCTGTAGCCACCCTCGTGCGACATGACCAGCTTGCCGCCGCACAGCTCGTCGGCGGCCGCCAGCAACGTCCGGGTCAGGTCGGCGTAGCCCGCCGACGTCATCATCATCCGGCCCAGCGGGTCGAAGGCGCTGGAGTCGAAGCCCGAGGCGACGAAGATGATCTCGGGCTGGAACCGCCGCAGCGCCGGCACGACGACCTGTTCGAACGCGGCTGCATAGGCGCCGACACCCGAACCCGGCGGGAGCGGCACGTTGATGGCGGTGCCTTCGCCGTCGTCCTCACCGATGTCGGTCACCAGGCCGCGTCCCGGTGGATACCAGTTGTCCTGGTGCAACGAGATCGTGAGCACGCGCGGGTCGCCGTAGAAGGCGGTCTCGGTGCCGTTGCCGTGGTGGACGTCCCAGTCGACCACGGCGATCCGCTGCATGCCGTGCACCGCCATGCAGTGGTGGGCGGCGATGGCGATGTTGCCGAAGATGCAGAACCCGCGACCCTGATCGGCGTCGGCATGATGACCGGGAGGGCGCACGAGGGCGTAGCAGTTGTCGAGCTCGCCGGCGATCACGGCGTCGGTCCCGGCGATCACGCCGCCGGTCGACAGCGTGGCGATCTCGTAGCTGCCGTGACCGACCGGCGTGAGTTCGCCGGCGTCCCCACCGTGGGCGTCGCTCATCGCCTTGACGCGGTCGAGGTAGTCCGACGTGTGGAATCGCAACAGCTCGTCGCGCGTGGCGTGGCGGGGTTCGACGAGCGTCACCTGCTTGATGTATCCGCTGGCGTCGAGCAGGTTCTTGAACCGGCGTTTGGTCTCGGGGTGCTCGAAGTGCATCCCGGGTTGAAGCGGGAAGCCGTATTGCATGAAGCCCACGTAGTTGCCCGTGTCGTGCCACAGGTAGAGCTCGTGAAAGACGAAGCCGGTGCGTGCCATGGTGCAGTCCCCCTTGCGCTCGCACTCTGCGAAGGCGCCTCCGTAGTATCCCGCCGACGGCGGTGTGCCGACGAGTCGGCGCTCGCCACCAGCCGAGACGACAGCATCACGGGGAGGGTCTGGATGACCGCATACGAATTCGACACCACGCTCGACCCGGACTACCCGGTGCTGACGCGGGGCAATGCCGGCGAGATCATGCCCGACATCGTGTCGCCGCTGTCCGCCACGGTCTTCTTCCCGCCGCTCGAACGTGCCTGGCGACGGTCGTTCACCGAGACCTGGGACGTGATGGAGTGGCCGACATGCCCGACCACGTTCGCCCCGATCGTGGGCGGCCGGTTCTACATCAACATCTCGGCCTTCAGGCGGCTCGCCGACCTCACCCCGGGCACGAGCCCCGACGACATCGACCGCACGTTGTTCGCCGCCGGGGGGATCCGGATCGAGCCGTACCAGGCGCCCGACGAACCCGGCTATGCCGAGCGCGGTGCCCGGATCGCGGCGGCCACCGCGAGCCTGCTCGCCGACCCGCCGGTCGAGCGGGTCCAGGGCGAGCACGATGCCGCCCAGGCGCGACGGGCGGCCGGACGTGCCGCACGCCACCAGAGCTCCACCGAGCAGTTGCTCGAACGCTTCGAGTCGATGCAGCCGCTGATGGAGTCCGACTTCGTCACGCTCTTCTTCGGGTCGTCGGTCAGCCCGGTGGCACTGGGATCGCTCCAGGCCGGGCTGGTCGGGATCTACGGCGACGAGGGGTACGAACTCGGACGTCAGGCCACGATGGGACTCGGTGGGATCGAGTCCGCCGACGCCGGGAAGGCGTTGGCCTCGCTCGCCGACCTCGAGGGGGACGAGTTCGAGGCCGCCTTCCAGACGGTGCTCGATCGGTACGGCTTCCGGGGCGTGAACGAATGGGAGATCGCCGCCCCGTCGTGGGAGATCCGGCCCGAGGTCCTGCGCCGCGCCGTCGAGGCGGTCCGCGCCGCAGGCGCGCCACGCGACCCCGACACGACGCGCCGGGCTGCTCTGGAGCGGTTCGAGACCGACGGTGTCCGCGATCGGTTCCCCGACCTCGACCTCTGGCTGGAGCGCTGTGCGGTCTGGTTGGCGATCCGTGAGCGCACCAAGGCGACCTGCGTGCTGACGATCAACGAGATGCGCCTCGACGCGCTCGAGATCGGCCGCAGGCTGGTGGCTGCCGGCCGGCTCGAGTCGGCCGACCAGATCTACTTCCTCACCTTCGACGAGTTCCGCGTCGCGGCACGCGGCGGCGACGTCGACCTCGATCGCCTGCATGCCAGGGAAGCGGCCGAGGCCGACCTGCTGCGGTACCAGGAGCCGTTGTTCGCGATCGCCGGCGAGGTGCCACCGGTCGAGCAGTGGCCACTCAAATCCGACGCCGCCGCCGACGCCGGATCAGCCGACCTGATCACCGGAGCCGCCGGCAGCCCCGGCGTGGCGACCGGGCGTGCGCGGCGTCGTGATGGACGCCTACGCCGACGATCCTCCGGAGCCCGGCGAGGTGCTGGTGGCCCCGATCACCGATCCGGGTTGGCTGCCGCTGTTCGTGGGTGCCGTCGCCGTGGTCGCCGAAATGGGAGGCGAGCTGAGCCACACGATGATCGTCTCGCGGGCGCTCGGCATCCCGGCCGTGGTCGGTGCAGTGGGCGCCACCACGATCATCCGAACCGGCGACCTGATCGAGGTCGACGGATCCAACGGTGTCGTACGAATCCTGGAGCGCGCATGAGCATGACCTTCGACTTCACCGGACGCACGGTGCTGGTGACCGGCGGGGCGCGTGGCATCGGCCGGGCCCTCAGCCAGTTCTTCGCCGACGCCGGGGCCGACCTGGCGATCGCCGACGTCGCCGCCGAGGCGCTGGCCGAGGCGACCACTGCGCTGCCGGGTGCGATCCCGCTCCAGATCGACGTGTCCGACGCGGCGTCGGTGGCCGCCGGGATCGACGACGTGCTGTCGCGAACCGGTCGCCTCGACGTGGTGGTCAACAATGCCGGGATCCTGCGCGACCGGGTGGTGTGGAAGCTCACCGACGCCGACTGGAACTCGGTCCTGGCCGTCCATCTGACCGGCACCTTCAACATGACCAGGGCGGCGATCCCAGCGATGCGCGAGCAGGGCTACGGACGCTTCATCAACGTCACGTCGTACACCGGATTGCACGGCAACGTCGGCCAGGCCAACTACGCCGCTGCCAAGGCCGGGATCATCGGGTTCACCCGCACGACCGCCAAGGAGCTGGCGCGTTTCGGGATCACGGTCAACGCCATCTCGCCCAACGCCGAGACCGACATGGTGGCATCGATCCCCGACGACAAACTCGCCGAACTGCGCGCCCAGATCCCGATCGGACGTTTCTCGGCGCCGTCCGAGGTGGCTCCGGCGGTCGGGTTCCTTGCCTCCGAACAGGCCGGTTACATCACCGGCGTCGTGCTCCCCGTCGACGGCGGCTTGTCGATCTGACGCACCCCAGCCGACGGCTTGGTCGACCGTGAGGACGCTCGCCGCTTCGCCCCGAGACATCGGATGTCTGGCCACTACTGTCACGTCCGTGACATCACCGCTCCACGACCAGCCGCTCTTCCCGCATCTCGTGGTGCGGAGCCTGGAAGCGTTCGAGGACGAACCGTGCCTCTTCCTCGCCGGCCGGGTCGCCACATACGGCGAGGTCCGCCGACGAACGAGCCAGATGCTGCAGGCCCAACGCTCGCGGCGGCGTGCATCTCGGGACCCGTCTGGCCGTACTGTCCAAGAACCGTCCCGAGGTGCTCACCAACCTCACGGCGTCACTCCTCAACGGCTGCGTCATCACGCCGCTGCACCCGATGGGGTCACTCGCCGACCACGCCTACGTGATCGGCGACGCCGAGATCGAGTGCCTCGTGTTCGACGCCGCCAACTTCACCGAACGCGCCCGTGAACTGGCCGCCCAGTACCCGCACCTGACGCTGCTCGGCTTCGGGCCGAACGACGTCGGCGTCGACTACCTGGCGCTCGCCGACGAGTTCGAGCCGGCGAAACTGGAAGCGCCTGACGTCGGCCCAGAAGACCTGTGCACGGTCGTCTACACCGGCGGGACCACAGGCCGGCCCAAGGGCGTCCTCATGACCCATCGCGTCTGGGCTGCGATGACCTGGATCCAGATGACCGAGTGGGAGTTCCCCGACCCGCTCCGGATCGCGATCGTGTCGCCGTTGTCGCACGCCGCGCTGTCGCTCGTGGCGCCGGTGCTGCTGTCGGGCGGCGCCTTCTACGTGATGGAGTCGTTCACGCCCGATGCGTTCTTCGACCTCGTCGAGGAGCACCGCATCACCACCACGATGATCGTGCCCGTGATGCTCTACGCGATGCAGGGGCACCCGCGCTACACAACGGTCGACATGTCGTCGATGCAGACGATCTTCTACGGCGCGTCGCCGATGAGCCCCGCCAAACTCGCCCAGGCGATCGAACACTGGGGGCCGATCTTCTTCCAGTTCTTCGGCCAGACCGAGGCGCCGATGGTGATCGCCCATCTCAAGAAGGGCGAGCACGACCTGGCCCACCCGGAACGGCTCGCATCGTGCGGCCGGCCGGTGCCGTGGATGCACGTGGCCCTGCTCGACCCCGACAACCGACCGGTCGGCCCCGGTGAGTCGGGCGAGATCTGCACCCGCGGCCCGCTCGTGATGAACGGCTACAAGGACATGCCCGCCGAGACCGCCGACGCGCTGTCGGGCGACTGGCTGCACACCGGCGACGTCGGCCGGTTCGACGACGAGGGCTACCTCTACATCGTGGACCGCACCAAGGACATGGTGATCTCGGGTGGCTTCAACGTGTTCCCCGCGAGGTCGAGGACGTGCTCAGCACCCACCCTGCCGTGAGCATGGTGATGGTGATCGGCGTGCCCGACGAGAAGTGGGGCGAGGCCGTCAAGGCGGTCGTCGTGTTGCAGCCGGGGAACGAACCATCCGACGACCTGACCCACGAGCTGCAGCAGCTCGTGAAGGCCGCCAAGGGGTCGCAGCAGTCGCCCAAGACGATCGACTACGTCGACGCCCTGCCGCTCACTCCGGTCGGCAAGCCCGACAAGAAGGCGGTCCGGGCCCAGTTCTGGAACGCCGTCGACCGCGCCGTCTCGTAAGAACGAGCCAGCCGAGCCAGCCGGCCCGAGGCCGCCCGGTGCCGAAAACGCAAACGGCCCGACCCGCCGCACCGTGGTGCGGCGGGTCGGGCCGAACGTGCGTTGGTCAGGGCGCCTTGCCGTTGGCCAGGTCGCCGACGTCTTCGAACTCGGTCGTCAACGGGACGACCTTGCCCATCTCGAGCTTGCTGAAGACCACGCTGCGGTTGAACAACCGCTCGTAGCCCTCGAGCCCGTCGGTCCACTCCTTGGTGAAGTCGAGCACCGGAACCATGCCCCCGAGGTCGAGGCTGGAGGTCGCCGAGGCCGCCGCGAAGAACGAGTCGGCCGTGATCTCGCCCTCGATCTTCTCGGCGATCTGGGTGAAGGCGACGTAGGCCGCCCAGGTGCCCATCCCGCCGAGGCTGTTGTAGTCCAGCGCCGTCAGGTCGAGGCCGGCCTCGTCGAGTGCGACGCGGTACTCCGACCACGGGTCGGTCGAGATGTCGGGGTACATCCCGGCGATCACGTCGCCGTCGGTCGACTCCTCGTTGCCCTTGGCCGAGATCGTGTCGAGGTTGCCCTGCGGGCCGTACTGACGGGCCTCGGTGCCGGACTGGGTCCATGCCGTGTTCCAGGTGATGTACGGCGTCTCGGAGATGACCCCGATCACGCAGTCGGCACCGTCGGTGGCCTGCGCCACTTCGGCCGAGTAGTCCTGCGCCGTGGGCGGCAGGATGACCGTGGCCCCGAACGTCTTGCCGAGCGCCTTGATGGCGTTCTCCATCGGCGGCAGGAAGATCTGGGCACCGTCGATGATCACGGCGTTGATGTTCTCGCAGCCGTCGTCGACGGCGCGCTTGACGGCGCCGACGGCGTACATCGGCTGGTTGCCGATCGGGAACGAGTGGTCGCTGGTGAGTTCCGACGGCGTGATCGGGCAGCACTCGCCGAACCAGGTGATGTTCGACTCGGCGATGACCGGCACGATGCTCTCGGCGAAGAACGTGAACGAACCCACCACCGACACCATGCCCTCGTCGACCGCTTGACGGGCGCACGTGGTCGCCACTGCCGGGTCGAACTGCTCGTCGCAGACCGTGACGGCCAGGGGCCGTCCGGCGATCCCGCCACGGGCGTTGATGTAGGACTCGTAGGCCTTGGCGGTGTTGGCGATGTTCTCGTAGGTCGGGCCGGCGGCGTTGAGCGTGGTGACCGTCATGAGTTTGATCGGATCGCCGGACGGGGCGGCGTCGGTGGCGGCCGGGGCGGCGTCGGTGGCGGCCGGTGCGGCGTCGGTGGCAGCCGGCGCGGCATCGGTCGTGGCGGCCTCGTCGCTCCCTCCGCAGGCTGCGAGTGTGAGTGCGATTGCGACGAGTGGCGCTGCCGCCATCCGCAGCGACCGTGTGCGCTGAGCACGTGCTCTGGTCATCTGGATACTCCCCCTTGTTGCTCAATGCACTCGTGCGGTCGGCTCGACATCATGCCGACACGGCCCCACTCGTGCCCCTTTCGGACTATTCCATCACAAACATCCAACCTTCGCTATTCGAAGCGACTCGAAGCCGACGCCGCTGCGCCCTCGCCAGCACCGGTGAGCGTTGGGGAATACTCGGACAAGACACGGCGGCACGAAGGGCACTACTATCCGAAATCACGCCACCGCTCTGATGTCTCGCGGCATGCAAGCACGGCCGTATCAAGGGGGAAGATGAACGAGGTCATCAGATTCGCGCTCTTGGGGCTGGGCGTCGGCGCCCTGTACGCGTTCGCCTCCCAGGGATTGATCGTCATCTACCGCGGTACCGGCGTGCTGAACTTCTCGCTCGGCGCCACGGCGATCGCCGGGGTGTTCATGCAGTGGGAGTTGCAGTACGAACACGGCTGGCCGTTCCTCGCCTCGGCGCTCGTCGGTGTCGCACTGTCGGCGCTGCTCGGCGTGCTGACCCACTGGGTGATCATGCGTCCGCTGCGTCGAGCGAGTTCGCTGGTGCGCGTGATCGCCACGCTCGGCGTGTTGATCACCATTCAGGCCGGCACGGTGATCCGTTACGGATCGAACGCCCGCCAGGTCGACAGCTGGCTCCCGACCAGTCGGGTGACGCTGTGGGGCGACGTCGGGACCACCGTCGACCGCTTCATCCTGCTCGCCGTCGCCAGCGCCTCGGCACTCGGGCTGTGGCTGCTCTACCGGTCGAGCCAGTTCGGCCTCGCCACCGAAGCGGTCTCGGAGAGCGAGCGCTCGGCGGCCGCGATCGGCGTGTCACCCAACCGGATCGCGGTGCTCAACTGGGCGCTCGGTTCGGCCATCGCTGCGGTCGCCGGCATTCTCGTGGTGCCGATCATCACCTTGCAGATCACGTCGATGACGGCCCTCATCCTGGCCGCCCTGGCAGCCGCCCTGGTCGGCGACTTCAGATCGTTCCCGGTCGCCACCGTGGCCGGATTCGTGCTCGGTATCGGCCAGACCCTGGTCGGACGCTTCGTCGATCAACAGGGCCTCGGACCCTCGCTCCCGTTCCTCGTCATCATCGCCTTCCTGGTGTTCCGCGGCAGGTCGCTCCCGTTGCGCGACTACTTCCTGAAGGAACTCCCGATGCTCGGCAACGGACGCATGTCGTGGGACTGGACGATCTTCGGATCACTCGCCGTGATCTTCCTGATGCTCACCAAGCAGGCCAAATGGGTCGACGCCCTCACCGTGTCGCTCGGTGTGGCGATCGTGCTGCTCTCGATCGTGGTGCTCACCGGATACGCCGGACAGCTGTCGCTGGCCCAGTACACGATCGCCGGCTTCGGAGCCTGGGTCGCCGGCCGTCTGGTCGACGTCTACAACATCCCGTTCCTGCTCGGACTGGTGGCCGGCGTGCTGGCTGCCGTCCCGCTCGGCGTGGTGTTCGCCCTGCCAGCGGTCCGCACGCGAGGCATCAACCTGGCGATCGTCACACTCGGGCTCGGCACCACGATGGAACTCATGCTGTTCCGCAACCGTGAGTACACCGGCGGCGTGCAAGGCACGCAGGTCGGCAACCCGCACCTGTTCGGCTACGACATCGGCTCGATCAACCACCCCGCCCGGTACGGGATCTTCGTGTTGGCCCTGGCACTCTTCACGGTCTGGGTGGTGTCGAACGTCCGGCGTGGCCGCAGTGGGCGCCGCCTGATCGCGGTCCGCACCAACGAGCGGGCAGCAGCCGCGCTCGGGATCGACGTCATGGCGGCCAAGCTGTTCGCGTTCGCCTTCGCCGCCGCGATCGCCGCCCTCGGTGGCATCCTGCTCGCCTTCCGGCTCAGCTCGATCAGCTACCAGTCGTTCACCAACTTCACCTCCGTGACGTACGTCGGCCTCGCCCTCGTCGGCGGTGTCGGCCACCTGCTCGGCGCCTTCGTGGGGGGCATGATGGCGACCGCCGGCGTCAACCAGGAGGTGCTCGAGTCGACCTGGAACGGCGTCGGAAAGTGGACCCAGCTGATCAGCGGCATCGCCATCCTGCTGACCGTGCTCGCCTACCAGGACGGGGTCGCCGCCGAGTGGGTCAAGATGTTCCGCTTCGCCAAGAAGGCTCGCAAGTGGGGTCGCCCGTACATCATCGAGCTCGCCGATGTCACCGACCAGACGGCCGACCACGAGCAGCTCACCCCGGTCCCGCCGCGTTCGCTCACGATCGAAGGACTGACCGTTCGGTACGGCAACGTGGTCGCCGTCAACAACGTCACCTATCGGCTCGAGCCGGGACGCGTCACGGGCCTGATCGGCCCGAACGGAGCCGGCAAGACGTCGCTGATCGATGCCCTGAGCGGCTTCACCTCGTCGCAGGGCAAGGTGCTGATCGACGACGTGGACCTGTCCGACAAGTCGGCCATGCGGCGCGCCCGAGCCGGTCTGGCGCGATCGTTCCAGTCGCTCGAGCTGTTCGAGGACTCGACCGTGTTCGAGAACCTGAGCGTGGCCGCCGACCCGCAGGACCTCAGGTCGTACCTGCGCGACCTGGTCCGCCCGGTCAATCCTCCGTTCCCGCCCGAGGTCGTGCGGGCGATCATCGAGTTCCAGCTCGACGAAGACCTCCACCGCGACGTCAAGGACCTGTCGTACGGCAAGCGCCGGCTGCTGGCCATCGCACGCGCCGTGGCGATGCACCCCAGCGTGCTGCTGCTCGACGAACCGGCCGCCGGGCTGAGTTCGGCCGAGAGCGTCGAGCTGGCCCGCGTCGTCCGGCGGCTCGCCGACGACTGGGGCATGGCGGTGCTCGTGGTCGAACACGACATGAACTTCGTGATGGGTGTCTGCGACGACGTGATGGTCCTGGACTTCGGCACCATGATCGCCTCGGGCACCCCCGAAGCGGTCCGCTCGAACCCGGCCGTGATCGCTGCCTACCTCGGCGACGAGATCGACGAATCCCTGCTGACCGCTCCCGTCCGGACCGCTCCCACGGCCGCCGTCGGAGGTGTGCGGTGAACAGGGCGCTGCTCCAGACCCGCAACCTGAAGGCCGGGTACCAAGGACGCGCCGTCGTCAACCGGATCGACCTGTCGGTCAGGCGCGGCGAGGTGGTCTGCCTGCTCGGCCCGAACGGCGCCGGCAAGACCACGACACTGCTCACGATCGCCGGCGAACTGGCGCCCGTCGACGGGCTCGTCATGTTCGACAACGTGCCGACCTTCACACCGATGTACCAACGGATCCGCAACGGCATCGGGCTGGTGACCGAAGAGCGGCTGGTCTTCACCAAGATGTCGACCCGCGACAACCTGCGGATCGGTGGCGGCTCGGTCGAGGACGCGTTGGCGATGTTCCCGGAACTCGAACCGCGGCTGTCGGTGCGCGGCGGCATGCTGTCGGGTGGTGAGCAGCAGATGCTCGCCCTGGCCCGGGCGCTCGTGCGCAGGCCGTCGCTGCTGCTGGCCGACGAGTTGTCGCTCGGGCTGGCGCCGATGATCGTCGACCGCCTGCTCGGCGCCGTGCGGGCGGCCGCCGACGAACACGGCATGGGCGCCCTGATCGTCGAACAGCACGCCCGCAAGGCGCTCAAGTACGCCGACCGGATGTACCTCATGGCGCGCGGCCAGATCCTCATGGAACTCCCCGCCGACGAAGCGATCGAGCGGCTCGACGAGATCGAGGAGGCCTACCTCCGCGGCACTGCCGAGACCGAGGAAGACCACATCGAGCGCAAGCGTCGCAAGGACAAGAAGAAGGCGTGGCGTCGGCTCCGGGTACGCGACCGCGAACTGGCACGCCTGACCGGATCGACCGTCTCCACCCGGAAGGAAGATGAAGATGACTACTACCTGGAGATCGAACGCCAGCGGCGTACACGTGCACAGCGAGCAAGGAAGTAACTGACATGGGCTACCGCACCGCAGAACTGCCACCCGTCGATCTCGACGAGTTCGCAACGATCCCGTTCTTCCAACGGATGAAGATGTTGCAGTTGCACTGGGTCGAGCAGGGGTTCGGCACACCCAAACAGACCGGCACCTTCTACGCCTGGAAGATCTTCCTCTACGGCCTGTTCGGGCTGATCGTGGCGGGCGCTTTCACCGCCGGGCTCGAGTTCAACGACATCGGCGGCTGGTGGGACGAACCGATCCTGTACCAGAAGCTGATGATCTGGACGATTCTGATGGAGATCATGGGCTTGGCCGCCACGTGCGGACCGCTCGCGTTCCACTTCGATCCACCGATCGGCGGGATCCTGTACTGGTGGCAGAACGACACGTTGCGCGTGCCGCCCTACCCCAACCACGTGCCGCTGACCAAGGGAAGCCGGCGCACCCCGTGGGACACCGGCCTCTACAAGCTGATCCTGGCGAGCCTGATCATGCTGCTGTTCCTGTCGCCCAAGCCGGTCGACGGCTTGCCCGAGGGCCGGTTGGGTGTGCTCCCGCAGTGGTCCGTGTTGATCTACTGCGGCCTGATCATCCTGATGGGGCTGCGCGACAAGATCGTGTTCCTGTCGTCGCGCGCCGAGCAGTACGTGCCGACGTTGCTGTGTTTCGGGTTGTTCAGCAACTTCGTCGACATGGTCATCGCCGCCAAGATCTTCATCGTCGTCGTCTGGATGGGCGCCGGCTTCTCGAAGCTCCAGCACGGCTTCTCCTCGACGGTGTCGATCATGGTCCAGAACACGCCGTGGGTCGTGTGGGACAAGTTCCGCAAGGCCACCGTCAAGGACTACCCGAACGACATCCGGCCGTCGCGGTTGACCCACGTGATGGCCCACGTGGGTGGCACCACCTGCGAGATCATCATGCCGCTCGTGCTGCTGTTCTCGCCGTGGCCATGGCTGACGTGGATTGCGATCGTCTCGATCTGGATGCTCCACACCTTCATCATCTCGACCTTCCCGCTCGCCGTGCCGCTCGAGTGGAACGTGTTCTTCATGTTCTGTGTGGCGTTCCTGTTCAGCAACTTCTCGGCCGGCAACGGCTATGGGCTGGGCGACATGAACCCGGCGCTGCTGGCGATCGTGCTGTGCGCGGCGTTGTTCCCGATCGTGCTCGGCGCCCTGCGACCGCAGTACGTCTCGTTCCTGGTCGGCATGAAGCAATACGCCGGCAACTGGGCGTCGGCCAGCTTCTCGCTGCGCAACAAGGAGATCGAGGACCGCATCAACGAGCGGATCGTCAAGTCGGCCGACAACCAGATCGACCAGATCGAGCCGCTGTTCGGCAAGGAGATCTCCGAGATCTTCATCCAGAAGGCGGTCGCCTTCCGCATGATGCACCCGATGGGCCGGATGCACATGTCCGGATTGCTGTGCCACGTCGACGACCTCGACACCCGGATCCAGCGCGAGGGCGAGTTCCTGAGCAACGTGCTCACCGGTTGGAACTTCGGCGACGGGCACTGCCTCGACGAGCGGCTGATCGCCGGCTGGCAGGAACGTTGTCAGTACGAGCCCGGTGACGTGATCGCCGTGTTCACCGAGTCGCAGCCGGCGTTCAGCAAGATCGTCCAGTACCGCGTGATCGATGCCGCGCTCGGCACCGTCGAGAAGGGCTGGTACCACAACGACGACGCCTACAACACCCAGCCCTGGCTGCCCGACGGCCCGATCCCGCACACCGTCACGTGGCGACGAGAGGGCTACGTGCCCCAGGGCGTGCCGCATCCGGGCGACGCCCGGCGCGAGCAGTCGATCGACAAGAACGGCCGTTGGCTGATCCCGAATCAGGGCACCGGTGGCGTCGCGTTCCAGACCAGCCGCGAGGAAACGTCCGGCGCCGGCGTCGGCTGATCCGGTGACCTCGGCGATCGTCATCGGCAGCGGGCCGAACGGGCTCGCCGCCGCGGCGCGCCTGGCGCGCGCCGGCATCCAGGTCACGGTGCTGGAGGCTGCCGCCACGATCGGCGGCGGGACGCGCAGTTCGGAGAAGATCGTCCCCGGCTTGGTCCACGACGACTGCTCGGCGTTCCACCCGATGGCGATGGGGTCGCCGTACCTGTCGCAGCTCGATCTCGGCCGCCACGGGTTGCGGTGGCTGCAACCCGAGATCGACTGCGTGCACCCGCTGGACGACGGGTCGGCAGGGGCGATGTACCACTCGATCGAACGCACCGCCGACGAGTTGGGCGAGGACGGCCGGCGTTGGCAGCGCCTGTTCGGCCCACCTGCCGAACACTTCGAGGCGTTGCTCGCCGACGCCACGCAACCGATCCTGCGGATCCCGCGCCACCCGTTCGTGATGGCCCGGTTCGGAGCCGGGGCGATGCTCCCGGCGACCGTCCTGGCCAGGTTGTGGCACACCGAACAGGCCAAGGCGCTGTGGGCCGGCGTCGCCGCGCACGCCTTCACACCGCTCGACCGACCGTTCTCGAGCGCCGTCGGGCTGATGCTCACGGTGGCGGCGCATGCCCAGGGGTGGGTGGTGGCCCAGGGCGGTTCGCAGGCGATCGCCGACGCCTTGGCGGCCGACATCGTCGAGCACGGCGGGCGCATCGAGACCGGCACCCGCGTGACGTCCGTCGCCGATCTTCCTCCCAGTGACGTGCTGATGCTCGACGTGTCACCGTCGATCGCCGCCGACATCCTGGGCGACCGACTTCCCGACCCGAGTCGCCCGGACCTATCGCCGGTTCCGTCACGGGCCTGGTGCGTTCAAGGTCGATTTCGCGATCGAGGGCGGCGTGCCGTGGACCTCGCAAGCGGCGCGCCGGGCGGGCACCGTGCACCTCGGCGGCAGCTTCGACGAGGTCGTCGCCGGCGAACGGGCGGTCGCCAATGGCTCGATGCCGGAGCGGCCGTTCGTGCTCGTGGGCCAGCAGTACCTCGCCGACCCCGGCCGGTCGGTGGGCAGCGTCCACCCGGTGTGGGCTTACGCCCACGTGCCCAACGGCTACACCGGCGACGCGACGCAGGCGATCATCGATCAGATCGAGCGCTTCGCCCCGGGCTTCCGTGAACACATCGTGGGCACCGCCGTGCGATCGACGACCGAGATGTCGGCCTACAACCCCAACTACGTCGGCGGTGACATCATCGGTGGCGCCTCGTCGGCCACCCAGCTGCTGTTCCGGCCCCGTTTCGCGCTCGACCCGTACGCCACCGGTGTCCCCGGGGCGTACCTGTGTTCGGCCTCGACGCCGCCCGGGGCAGGGGCGCACGGCATGTGCGGCGCCAACGCCGCCGCCCGCGCTCTGGCGCATCTGGGCGGCTGAACTCCCTCGCCGGTCATCGACGCTCGCCGTCGCCCAACGCCCAGGTGATCACCGTCTGCTCGAGTTCACCCCCGATCAGGACCGAGCCGTCGAAGCCGTTCGGCCCGTCGGCACGACACCGTTTCCACTCGTCGCTGGCCATCGCCCGCTCGTACGACTCGCGATCGGCGAACCAATGCTCGGCGTGCCCGTCGAAGTGTCCCAGCTCGCCGGTGGCCAACTGGGTGTCGTCGTCGAGGGCGCTGGTCCAATAGCTCTGCACGTAGTGGATCATCCCGGGCGTGGCCTTGGCCAGATCGGCGTGTGGACCCCGCCACCACGCCAGTACCTCCTGGCGCGGCAGGTCGGGTCGGAACTTGGTCAACCAGATCACTTTGTACACGTCGGCTCCTTGCTCATCCGCCGTCGAGCGGCAGTGCGATGTACGGCGCCGGATGGGCCTTCACGTCGCTGATGTCGATGTAGGGGATGTCGCTGTAGGCCACCCTGCGGGCGAACCTCCATCCTTCCGGCGTGCGCCGCAGGTGGTCGAGGTATCGACCCAGCATCAGCAGCACGGGGGCGTCGGTGTCGGACCTGGTGACGTAACCCCAGGTGCTGGTGGCCGTGGCGGTGTCGCCGTCGACATCGATCGTCGGATGCAGCACCAGGTGATGGGTTCGCTCCCGATCGGAGTCCCACACCTCCAGCGTCGCCTGCAGCAGTTGCTCGATCTGGGCCGGGCCGACGACCTTGCCCAGATTGCCGATCCACTCCGCATCGTCGGTGAACAGCGAGGCGTATGCAGCGAAGTCGCGCTGATCGAGATGCTGCTTGTAGGTCATGAACAAGCGCCAGATCGCGTCCTGGTCCTCGAGCCGTTGCACCCGGCGGGCGAGCTGATCGAGCCGCGTGTCGGGCGCTGCCATCATCGGCGATCGGCCGAAGATCCGCGTGATGTCGTGCCGAGCGATCTTCCAGCGTCCGCCCTGGCGGACCAGGTCGTCCTCGTATCGCCCGGCCTGCAGGATCGTCGGCACGGTGTCGGGATCGACCGTCAGGTAGAACCAGATCACCTCGGTCCGCGCCGTGTCACCGTCGACGTCGATCCGATGGTTGTTCATGACGTGGATCGACGCCGGCGGCTTGGTGGCGAAGTAGGGGCCGAGCGAGTCCTGCAGGATCTGTTCGATCGCCGCCGGTCCTACCGCCTCGCCGAGTTGGGCGACGAGCACGCCGTCCTCGGCGAACAGGCCGGCGTACCCGGTGAAGTCACCGCCGTCGAGAAACGTGGCGTAGTCGACGAAGATCCGACGGATCGCGTCCTGATCGCTCTCGTTCATGGGTCGAGCTCCTTGGTCGGTCGGTTCTCAGTAGTGCGGCAGAGGCGCCGAGGTGCAGATCGTCGGCAGCGAGTGCACGGTGGTCGACGTGGTGAGGAACAACGTGCGCAACTCGTGTCCGCCCCAACACAGGCTGCCGCACACTTCGGGCGTCTCGATCAGCCCGAGCCGTTCGCCGCTGATCGGGTCGAGCACCCAGACACCACCTGGTCCGGTGACCCACACGTTCCCGAACTCGTCGCATTCCATCCCGTCGGGCGACCCGCCCTGGATCGTTCCCCCGATCCCCTCGGCGAGCACGCGGCCATTGTGCAGACTGCCGTCGTCGGCGACCTCGAACACCTTGACATGCGCCCGCGGTGAATCGTTGACGTAGAGCAGCGACTCGTCCGGTGAGAAGCACAACCCGTTGGGCTGCTCGAACTCGCCCGGTTCGGTCACGAGCTCGGCCGGGCCGCCGGCGTGCGGCACGCGGAACACGGCCGTGTAGCCGAGCAGCGGTTCGCGCTTGCTGCCGATCCAGTCGTTCCAACGCCCGTAGTCGGGATCGGTGAAGTAGATGTACCCGTCACGAGCACGACTCACGAGGTCGTTGGGACTGTTGAGGTACACGCCGTCGTGATGGAAGCACACCGTCTCTCGAAAGCCGTCGGCGTGGATTCGGCTGACCGAACTCGACACGTGCTCGCACACGATCAGGCGGCCCTCCACGTCGTAGGCCATGCCGTTCCCCTTGAAGGTCGGGAACGCCACCAGCTCGGCGCCCTTCGACTCCGTCCAGCGGAAGCGCCGGTCGTCGGGGATGTCGCTGTAGTACAGCGCCTGCTCACCGACGTTCCACACCGGACCCTCGGTGAACACGTAGCCGGACGCCAACTGGGTGAGCGTCGCGTCCGGATCGATCAAGGTCCTGAAGTCGTCTCGATCGACGATGATCCCCATGGTCTCGATGTCCTCTCGTCAGGTGATGTGGTTGGTCGCGGTGCGGTGCGGACGACGGCAGTGGAACGACGGCGTGTCGTCAACGGTGATGGTGGAGCAGGTCGCCGACGGGCTGGCAGTCCCAGCTGCGGAAGGCGATGTCGTGGTGCCACTCCTTCAGCGCGATGTCGCCACTCTGGATGCGCCGGTTCAGGTGCTGCCGCCACGTCTGCATGTCGCCGTCGTACGTGTACGCGCACAGGTGCTGCTCCTCGCCGACCGAGCGACCGTTCTGGACCTCGCGCACCACATAGCGCTGCGCGGTCTGGAACCCGGCGCTCTCGATGTTCTCCTGGGCGTGATCGACGTACCAGGCGTGGTAGTCGTCACGGCTGATCCAGCTCGGCTTCTGGCTGTACACCAGATACAGATTGCTCATGGTCATCGTCTCCTGAATCCAGGTTGAGTGCGAGGGTGAGTGGGCGGTCGAAGGGCATGGCCGGCTACGTCGCCGGCACGATCCGGTCACTGGTCGACGTGCCGTTCCACGATGCGAATCGGATTCCGGCGAACCAATCGGGAAGCGGGAGCGGATCGCCTGCGTGGGGCGCGTCGCCCTTCATGTCGATGTACGTGTCGGCGTTCCCCATCCCGGCAGCGGCGAGGTTGGCGACGGCGACGGCGGGCGCGACGTCGAGTTCGTACAACGAGAGGTAGCGGTAACCGCCCGATTGGTCGGCGGCCACGACGGCGTCGAGGCGGTATCGGGTGGCCGCCACCCACCCATCGACGGCGAGAATCTCTTGGACGTGGGCGTCGTACCAGGCGTTGTAGTCGTCCTCCGACACGCCGGCGGGCGGGTCGCTGTAGACGAGATGGATGTAGTTCGGCACGGGCCGGGCCCCCTCGGACGGTGAGACCGCCAGGTGGGCGGTCGACGCCGGCAAGTCTGCACGGCGCCGGGATCGAGCGCAAGGTTTCATATACGATTTGGCGATGGTGCAGCTCGGCAAGGTCGGAGTGTGGCTCGGTGGGTACGGATTTCCGGCCGAGGAGGACAGGCACATCGCCGTCGAGGTCCAGCGTCTGGGCTACGCGGCGTTGTGGTTCGGCGAGGCGCCGGGCGGGAAGGACGCCTTCGTGCGGTCGTCCACGTTGCTTGCGGCCTCCCAATCGCTGGTGGTGGCAACCGGAATCGCCAGCATCTGGGGACGCGACCCACTCACCACCGCCTCGGCGATCCGCACGGTCGGCGAAGCATTCCCTGGCCGCTTCATCGCCGGATTGGGGGTCAGCCACCCACCGGCGGTCGAGGCTCGCGGCAACGAGTACCGCCGGCCGCTGGCCATGATGGAGGCCTATCTCGAGGCGATGCGAACGACGACGCACGCGTCGCCGGCGCCCGCCGAGGATGTTCCGATCCTGCTCGCCGCACTGCGTCCGAGAATGCTCGAGTTGGCCGGCCGTGCCGCCGACGGGGCCCATCCCTACTTCGTCCCCGTCGAGCACACACGCCGCGCCAGACAGTTGCTCGGCCCCGGTCGCCTGCTGGCGCCGGAGCTCGCGGTGGTGCTCGAGGCCGACCCGGTGCTCGCTCGACGGCGGGCGCGACTGCACACCGCGAGCTTCTACCTCGACGCACCCAACTACCTCGAGAACCTGCGATGGCTGGGCTTCGACGACGCCGACTTCGTGGACGGAGGTTCGGATTCTCTGGTCGACGCCCTGGTGGCATGGGGCGATACCGACGCCGTGGTCGAGCGGATCGTCGAGCACCTGGACGCAGGCGCCGACCATGTCTGCCTGCAACCGGTGACCGACGTGCGCCCACTTCGGGACGGGCCGGATTCGGGAGCCCTCGATCTGCTGCGCGACCTCGCCCCCGCGCTCGGCGCGGCCGGGCTGCTGACGCTTCGTCGCTGAGGCGACGGAGAGTGGGCGACGGCCCGTTCGGCTTGACACCCCCGCCATGCTCCACTACGGTCCGCATCGGATCATATATGATCTGATGTGGCCGGCCGCCGCCGCCCAAACCTGACAACGTGGCACCAAGGGGGACATCGGTGACAGTGTCTGACGACACGATCAGCGTCAACGTCGGCTCTGCGACGCGACGCGACCACGTCCGCAACCTGCTGAGCACCATGTTGTTCGGCACGCGTTTCGTCACGATCTGGCTCGCCACGCTGCTGCTGGTGGTGATCTGCAAGATCGTGGCACCGAGCACGTTGTCGTCGGCGTCGTGGAGTTCGCTGCTCCCGCTGGGCAGCGTGGTCGCGATCGTGGCGCTCGGTCAGATGCTGGTGATCATGATGGGCGGGATCGATCTGTCGATGGGCGCCACGATCTCGTTGTTGGCGAACGTGCTGGTCGGTGTCTCCAAAGGCTCCGACGGCAACCTCCCCAAGGCGATCATCACGGTCTTCGTGATCGCCGTCGTGGTCGGCATCGTCAACGGCGGCCTGGTGGCCCTGTTCGAGTTGAACCCCCTGATCGTCACACTCTCGACGAGCCTGGTACTGCTCGGGATCACAGCCGAGTACCGGTCCGGAATCGCCAACAGCACGACCGTTCCGGACTCACTGTCCAATTTCGTGTTCGACAAGGTGTTCGGCGTCAGCAAGACGTTCTGGTTCGTGGTGATCCTCACGTTGGTGCTCGGCCTGGTGCTGCGATCCACCACTGCCGGACGGCGCTTCCAAGCCGTCGGCGCCAACCGTCGGGCAGCGTGGATGGCGGGCATACGCGTGCGGCTCTATGTGGTCGGCGCTTACGTCGGCGCTGCGATGGCAGCCGGTTTGGCGGCGATCTTCCTCGGCGGGATCGTGGTCAGCCCTGGCGTCGACCCCGGCGCCACCTACCTGCTCAGCCCGGTCGCTGCCGTCGTGTTGGGTGGCGCTGCGCTGTCGGGCGGGCTCGCCAGCCCGGCCTCGACCTGGGTGGCAGCGTTCTTCGTCCAGCTCTTGAACCAGATGTTGAAGGTGCTCGGCCTCTCGCAGGCGTCGCAGTTCGTCGTGTTCGGCACGGCGATCGTGGTCGGGATGCTGATCTCGGGCGACCGGATCGCCGAGTTGATCGGGCGCCTCCTGCTGCGGCCCTCGGTCCGCAACTATCTCGGCGACACCGACGCCGATGCCAACCCTGACCCCTGACCCTGACCGACCGGGTCGTGTCTCGCGACCCGCCCAGCCCGCGCTCACCAGATTCACGACACGTCACATTCAGATCCACGACATTCACCCCCGCCCACCACCGGGCGCGGGTACCACCAGAGGGGAATCCATGAACAGGTACCGCAAGGCCGCCACGCTGTTCGTCACGCTCGGCATCGTCGCCGCTGCGTGCGGAAGCGACGGCAACTCAGCCACAACCGACACACCAGCACCGGCAGCCACCGACGCACCGGCAGCGACCGACGCACCGGCAGCCACCGACGCACCGGCAGCCACCGACGCACCGGCAGCCACCGACGCACCGGCAGCCACCGACGCACCGGCAGCCACCGACGCACCGTCCGACTCCGACCTCGGGGCGACCCTGACCGACGGCGAGTACGGCGAGACCTATGCGCCTGATCCACAGCTCATGACGACCGGACTCGGCGGCCCCGCGGGTCTGCCCACCGAGGAGCGGGCGCGCAACATCGTGCTCGCCACCGTGTCGCGTGCGAGCATGCCGGTCGACGAGGACCTGGCGTTCAAGTGCTGGCAGGACAACGGGTGCGAGACCGGCAGCGGCGGCAAGTTGAAAGTCGGTCTGGCCGACGGATTCGGCGGCAACATCGCCCGCCAGATCTTCAAGATGGAGTTCATCCTGCAGGCCCTGTCGTATCCCGAGATCGGCGAGATCGCCTACACCGACGCCAACCTCGACACGCAGAAGGCGATCTCCGACGTCCGCAGCTTCGCGGCGCGCGACTTCGACATCATCATCAGCTACCCGGACGCCGGCGAGGCACTCGTGCCGGCCTACCGAGCGGCGATGGAGCAGGGCTCCAAGGTGATCACCTGGTCGGGAACGGCGGTCGGTGAACCCGGGAAGGACTACTTGACGTACACCGGCCCGGACGTGTGCGCGATCGCTACCGCCTGGGGTACCCAGTTCGGCGAGGAACTGCCCAACGGCGGCGACATCGCGATCCTGCTCGGCGCGCCCGGCAACACGCTCGACGGATTGCAGGAGGACTGCATGATGAAGACGCTCCCCGACAACATCAACATCGTCGCTCGTCAGGGCGACGCATGGAGCCGCGAGTCCTACCTCAAGGCGATGTCGGCGATCCTCGCCGAGCATCCCGACCTGGCAGGCGTGCTGGGCAGCTACGGCGACGCCTTCGTCGGCGCCATGCGGGCGTACGAAGCGGCAGGGATCTCGATGGACGGACTGGTCACGATGCACCAGTCGGACGACAACCCGTTCCTCTGCGCCTGGAAGGATGCCGGCGGCACGACCGACTCGTGGACCTCGGTGGGTTTGCTGATGGAGGGCCGGACCGGCCTCACCGCAGCCATGATGTCGCTCCAGGGCTACGAGATCCCCGACAAGATCCAGTTCGGTGTCCAGCTCAAGCAGGTCACCAACGAGTCGTGCCGCTCCGACATCCCGCCGGACGGTTCACCGTCCAGCCTGGTGCCCGGTGAGCTGCAGTCCCGCATGTTCCCCGGCTGATCCCGGTCAGTCACGGGGGTACCGCCCGCCATCGGCGGGCGGTACCCCCGCCCCTTTTTCAATCCGCAGGACCACCCCACCAGGACTCCAAACCAATGAGGACTCCAACCCGATGAGGACTCCAACCCAATGACGTCGACAACGGGACCCGGACCCGAGACTGCAGTCGCGGACGTGTCGCCCCCGGCGGACGCGCCGCCCGCCGAGCACACCCATCCGATCTGCCTGTCGCTGCGCAACATCTCCAAGCGATTCGGCCCGGTCCAGGCCAACGACGACATCACGATCGAGTTCCGTGCCGGCGAGATCCACGCCCTGCTCGGCGAGAACGGGTCCGGAAAGTCGACGTTGTTGAGCATCGCCAGTGGAAGCCAGTCGCCTGACAGCGGGACGGTCGAAATCGCCGGGGAGCGCCTGCCGGCGGCATCACCGCGTGCAGCCACCCGGCTCGGGCTCGGGATGGCCTACCAACACCTGACCGCGGTGCACGGGCTCACGGTCGCCGAGAGCCTGTACCTCGCCACACCGGACGAGTCACGCCCGCGCTACGGCGACATGTACGAGTGGGCCACCGAAGCGCTCGCCAGTTACGACCTGGACGTCCGCGCCGCGGCGCCGGTCGAGTCGCTGTCGGCGGCGATGATGCAGCTGCTCGAGATCGTGTCGGCACTCCAGTCACAACCCAAGGTGTTACTGCTCGACGAACCGACCACGGCGCTCGGCCACGCCGACGTCGAACGGTTGCACGCACTGATCCGAACGCTCGCCGGTGACGGGATGGGGATCGTGTACGTCAGCCATCGCCTTCCTGAAGTGCTCGACGTGGCCGACCGCGTGACCGTGTTGCGCGACGGAGTGAGCCAGGGAACGCACGACGCCGCCACCATGTCCGAGGCGGACGTGGTGGCGATGATGATCGGCCGCCCTCTCGAACTCGCCTTTCCGGCTGGTGACCGGAACCCGGCCGGCAGCCCCGTCCTTCGCGTGACGAAGCTGTTCGGGCGACGGTTCGGCCCGGTCGACCTCGAACTCCGTGCCGGCGAGATCGTCGGCATCGCCGGAGCCGAGGGCAATGGGCAGGTCCAGATGTTGCGTGCGTTGGCCGGCGTCGAGCCCTCGCACGGCAACGTCGTGTGCGGCGGGACTCGCGTCCAGCTGACCAATCCGTCGCGGGCGATCCGGGCCGGCATCATCCTGCTCAGCGCCGACCGCAAGCAGGAGTCGATCTTCACGGCGCTCAGCGTGCGCGCCAACGCGACGCTGCAGGTTCTCCGCCGCTACGCCACGATGGGATTCGTGCGACGCAGCACCGAGCGTCAACCGGTCAACACCCTCGTCGATCGGCTCCGGCTCAAGGCGGCGTCGATCGAGCAGCCGACCCAGTACCTGTCGGGCGGCAACCAGCAGAAGGTGGCGCTGATGCGACCGTTCCTGCGAACGGATCTGCGGGTGATCCTGGCCGACGAGCCCACACAGGGCGTCGACGTCGGAGCTCGTCTCGACATCTACCACGCGTTGCGCGACAAGGCTGCCGAGGGCACGGCCGTGCTCGTGAAGTCGAGCGATGCGATCGAACTGGCCGGCATCTGCGATCGGGTGCTGGTGATGTCCCGGGGCGTGGTCGTCGACGAGATCGCCGGCGATGAACTGTCGGAGCGGCGCATCATCGCCGCCATCATCGGACGCGGGTCCGCCCACGGAGGCAACCATGCCAACTGAGACGCCCATGCCAGCCGAGACGCCGCCGCCGGTGACACGGCCGACCGAGACGCCGGCGCAGACGAGGGTCCGTCCCGGGTTGGCGCTGGGACGGTGGCTGCCGATCGGCGCGATGGCGCTGCTGATCGGCCTGCTGGGGGGCTACACCAACCACCGCGATTCGTCGTTCCTGTCGTCGTTCAACCTGAACGGGGTGATGGTCGCCACGATGCCGTTGGCGTTGGCGGCGATGGCCCAGACCAGCGCCCTGATGGTCAAGGCCTTCGACGTGTCGGTCGGAGCACTGCTCACGCTGTGCCTGGTCGTGTCGTCGTTCGTGCTCGGACCGGAACACGGTTGGGGCGCGCTGACGCTCGGGATGGGGTTCGTGATCCTGATCGCATTGGGCGTCGGGGCGATCAACGTGATGCTGATCCGGTGGCTCAAGCTGTCGTCGATCATCGCCACACTCGCCACCTACAGCGTGCTCCAGGGAGTGTGCCTGTGGCTGCGCCCGATCCCGAAGGGCGCGATCAGCTTCGAGTTCATCGACAAGCTGCTGTACAGCGTCGGTTTCATGCCGGTGGCGTTGATCGTGATCGTCGGCATCGCCGTCGCCGCAGACATCTGGCTGTACCGCACGCCCGGCGGCCTGGCGGCGCGGGCGATGGGACTGGACGAGGATTCGGCGTCGCGACGCGGCGTCCGCGTCGGATACCTGTTCGTCCGGGCCTTCTTCATCTCGGCCTTCGCGGCGGCGATCGGCGGGTTCTTCCTGGCCGCTCAGCTCGGCGTCGGCGACCCCACCGCGGGCCTCAGCTTCACGCTCACCAGCATCGCCGCGGCGGTGCTCGGCGGAGCCAGCCTGCTCGGGGGTCGCGGCTCGTTCGTCGGCGCCGTGATCGGTGCGCTGTTCCTCAACGTGATCATCAACATCCTGCCCTTCCTCGGCTGGAGCGCGTCCTACGGACGGATCATGGTGGGCTTGCTCACCCTGATCGCGCTGTCCTTCTACCAGGCGCCCCTGCTCGTCAAGCGCGCCAGGACGTCGATCGCCAACGTCCGGCTCGCACGCGGCGGGGCGGGAGTCGCCGCCGAAGGCGCGTGATGGACGCCCTCGACCGGCTGGTGGCGGTCCACGAGATCAGCGACCTGATCGGCCGCTACTGCCTGCTGTTCGACGACGAGGATTGGGCCGGGTTGGAACGGCTCTGGACCGACGACGCGGCGTTCGCCGTCGAGGACCAGGCCTTCGAGGGACGCGATCGGCTGATCGATTTCCTCAGCCACTGCCTGCCGGCCGGGTATCGCACCAAACACATGATCTCACGCCCGTTGGTCGAGGTGGCACCCGACGGTCGCAGCGCCACGGCCCGCACCGACGTGGTGTGGATCGCCGCCAACTTCGAGAACACGATCGTCGGCCGATACCTCGACGACCTCGTGTTGACCGACGACGGGTGGAAGTTCCGCCGCCGGACCGAGACGCCGGTCGCGTTCATCGCCGGCCCACCGCCGATGTCCGATGCCGCCACCGGCGTCAGCGCGGCGACGATGCGCGCCGCAGTCGACGCCGACCAGCCCGCGAGCCGAGACAGCCCCCATCCCCATCCCCAACCCCAACCCGACACGGAGGGTGAAGCATCGTGAACGTGATCGTCGACGATCCGGCATTCGAGCAACTGATCGACCCGGATGCCACCCTCACCCAGATCGGCAAGGGTTACCAGTTCAGCGAAGGACCGGTCTGGAACCAGCGCGAGCAGGCGCTGTACTTCAGCGACATCCCGGGCGACGCCCGTTGGCGTTGGACTGCTGAGACCGGGATGCACCTCGCTGCCGCACCCACCTTCAAGGGCAACGGGTTGGCCTTCGACCTCGATGGCAGCCTGCTCGTGTGCGAGCAGGTGTCGAGCTGCCTGACCCGCATCCACGCCGATGGCCGGCGAGAGTTGGTGGCCTGGCATCTGGACGGCGTGTATCTCAACAGCCCCAACGACGTGGTGGCGAGGGCCGCCGACGGCAGCATCTACTTCACCGACCCGGACTACGGACGCTGGAACGACTGGATCGGTTGCAAGCGCGAATTCGTCCGAGACGTCAAGGGCGTCTACCGGGTTCCGCCGGGCGGTGGGCCCGTCCAGTTGGTCGTCGAGCCGGGTGAGTTCGAGCAACCCAACGGTCTGTGCTTCTCTCCCGACGAGTCGATTCTGTATGTCAACGACTCGCCGCGCGGGGAGATCAAGGCATTCGACGTGCTGCCCGACGGCTCGCTCGGCCCGGCGCGGATGCTCCGAGGTCAGATCGGGCGCGGCGAGATGAGCGAAGGCAACCTCGACGGCATGGAGTGCGACGAGCACGGCAACATCTGGACATCGGGGCCCGGCGGCGTCTGGGTGCTGAACCCGCAAGGCGACCGGATCGGGGCGATCACGACACCGGAGATCTGCGGCAGCGTCGTGTTCGGCGGCCCCGACCTGACGACGCTGTTCCTCACGACCACCACCACCGTCCACATGATGCCCACCAAGGTCCGGGCGGCGCCGCTCCCCGGGCCGACCTGACCGGTCAGGCGCCGGGCTCGACGATTCGCACCAGGTGATCGACGACGGCATCGTCGATCACCTGCTGCTGCCCCGACGGCCACGTCACCTCGATCCGGTCGATCGCCGCGACCTCGCCCAAGCCGACGTGCACGATGTGTTCGTGTGAGGAACCCGTGGCTCCCGAACCACACGTCGCCCACCGCTCGAACACGGCATCGCCGGCCAGCACCCTCACACGCGCACCACACCCGTCGCGGTTCGACACGGTTCCTTCCAACCCGACCTCCAACCAGTGCCGGGGACCGATCGGTGTGACGTTGCGGTACAGCCGCGGTGACCCGGACTGGTCGACCACGAACACGTCGACCGCGCCGTCGCGGTCGTAGTCGGCCAACGCCACCCCTTTCGACTCGCCCACACCGTCGGCGCCGGACACCGCGCTCACGTCCAGGAATCGCGCCCCGGACCCGTCGTTGAGCAACACCATGTTGGGCTGCGGCCCAACCACCACTCCGGGGCCCTGTTGAAGGTTGCCGGCGGCAAGGTAGAGGTCCTCCCATCCGTCGAGATCGAAGTCGGAGAAGGCCGCGCCCCATGTGACGGTGAACTGGTCGAGCGCCTGGACGGGGCGTTCGATCCCGGACTGGCCGTCCTCGATGAACGTGCCGTCACCGTCACCGCGCATCAACTTGTTCCCCCCGATGTTCGACAGCGCCAGATCGAGGTCCCCGTCGCGGTCGACGTCGGCGACACCGATCCCCATCGTGTCCATGTACAGCCCGGCGCCCGAGTCGAGCGACACGTCGGTGAAGGTCCAGCCGTCGGGGCCAGGCCCACTGTTCAACCACAGTCGATTGTGGTCGGGCGAGGTCCCGACGAAGTCGTTGCCGACGTACAGGTCGAGCAGCCCGTCGTCATCGACGTCGATCCAGGCGGCGGTGAACCCGGCGCCGTACGAGTCGGCGTCGGGCAACCATGTAGTCACGTCGTCGAACGTGCCGTCACCGGCGTTGTGGTACAGCACGTCCGGGGCGTATTCGACGTTCTCGATGACGTCGCCGGCGGTCGTCCAGGGCCCGGTGCAGCGCATGTAGTTGGTGACGTACAGGTCGAGCAGGCCGTCGTCGTCGAAGTCACCCCACGTGGCACTCATCCCACGCAGGTCGGGCGCGCCTGCCACCCCGGCGTCGGCGGTCACGTCGTCGAACCGGCCCGTTCCGTCGTTGCGCAGCAACACGTCAGCGGCGTCACCGACGAGCATCACGTCCTGGTCGCCATCGTCGTCGTAGTCGGCCATGGCGGCGCCGTTGACCCCGCTCACGTCCACGCCGCGCGGCACGGTCTCGTCGCTGAACGTGCCATCGCCGCCGTTGACGAACAACTGGACGGGCTGGCCGAGGCGCGTCACCAGCAAGTCTGGCCAGCCGTCGCTGTCGACGTCACCCCACGCGGCGCCGTTGGCGAACTGGCCGCACGTCGGTTCCGGAACCGTGGTCGTCAGACCGGCTGACTCCGTGACGTCGAGGAAGGTCGGGATCGTGCGTCGCGTCGGGCCGACCTGGAACGTGACCGAGACCGGTTGCCCCACCGCCGGCGGCGGCTCGGTCAGACGGGCGATCACCTGGAAGTCGCCCGGCGCCGCGTACCAGCGCGTCGTGGTGATCGGGACCGACTCCGACACGGCCTCGCCGGCTGGGACGAACAGCGTGGTGCGATGGACCGCACGCTCCTCACCGTCGGGGCCGACGAGCGCCAGTTCGACCGTGGCGGCCTCGCTGCGGCCGCCGCCGTTGGTCACCGCGATCTCGAACGTCTGCGGCTCGCCGAGTTCGATCGGGGCACCGGTCACCGGGAGCAGGGCCACGCTGATCGCTGCCACGTCCGACGTGCCAGAGGACGTGCCAGTGGTCGGGGTCGAGTCGGCGGTGCCGGCCGGGGCGGACGTCGCCACCGGTTGCGACGGCGAGCCGCCGGAACACCCCGACGCCACGACGCACATCAGCACGGTCGCCACGCGCCTTCGTCGACGCATCGACCGCTCACCAGCCTGGCGGGTCGGCCACCGAGGTTCCCGATCACGAATGGTGCCGATGCGCGTCATCCTATACGATCCGACTCGGGCCGGCCGGCAGACGGCAGGGATGGGAACGGAGCCGAGAGAGGGGCGAGTCCGTGTCGACACAGATCGATGACGTGATGGTGGCCGCAGGTTCCGATGCGTCGCCCGGTGGGCTTCCCGTTCGGCCCGATCCGGCGATCGTCGCACCGCAGCGCGTGATCCGAATCGGCAGCCGGCTCGTGCCCGTGTTCGGACCCAACCCGCGTGACCCCCGGCTGCACCTCGGGCTGGTGATCGTCTCGGTGCTCACGATCGGTACGACGCTGCTGCACTTCCGCCTGTCGATCCCGCAGATCGTGGTCACCATCGCCGTCTGTGCAGTGATCGAAGCCGGCTACCTGCTGGCCACCACCGGCGCACTGCGCTGGCCCGCCAGCGGCATGCAGACCGCCACCAGCACGGTGCTCGTGCTGCGCGTGGCCGACACCGAGCACGGCGATTGGTGGAACTGGTCCGGGCTGCAGTGGTTCATCGGCGTGGCGGTCCTGGGGCTGTTGACGAAGTACCTGCTGCGGACCCGTCATGGGCATGTGTTCAACCCCTCCAACGTGGCCTTGGTCGCCGCCTTCTTGGTGTTGGGCGCCGGGCGGATCGAGCCGCTCGACTACTGGTGGGGCCCGCTCGACTGGCGGATGGTCCTGGCGTACTCCGTGATCGCGATCGGCGGGATCGTGATCTGCGGCAGGCTCGGCTTCCTGCCGATGGTCGCTGCGTGCTGGGCCACGCTCGCCGCGGGCGTCGGGCTGTTGACACTGCTGGGCCAGTCGATCACCACCCGGTGGTCGTTCGCGCCGGTCACCGGACTGCACCTGTGGCGCACGATCATGCTCTCGCCCGAGACGATGATCTTCGTGTTCTTCATGATCACCGATCCGAAGACCACACCGCACGGCCGCATGCAGCGGATCGCGTTCGGTGCCGCGGTCGGGGTCACCTCGACGCTGCTGCTCGCACCCTGGTCGACCGAATTCGGATCGAAGGTCGGGCTGCTGGCCGGCCTCAGCGTCGTCAGCCTGGGGCGCGCTGCGCTGCATGCGACGCAACGGGCTCGGGCTCGCCACGGCACGATCTCGCCGGCGCGATCACACGTCCGTTCGCCGATCTCCTGGATCACGACCGGCGCCGTGGTGGCGGTGTTGGCCGGCGCCGGCGTGGCCGCCGCCGGAGCACCGAACCGGGGCAGCACGGGGCCTCGGCCCGCATCGGTCGACACCACCGCCGCCCTGTCGATCGACCGGCCGATCCACCAGCCGCTCGATATGGCGCTCCCGGCGATCGTGATCGATCCGGATGTGGCGGCCCTCAATCGCCAGTTGGCCACACAGTCCGGGGCGGCGGCGCTGGTCCGCAGCCTGTTGTTCAACCTCGACGTCGAAGCGCAGGCGATCGAGCGCGGTGATGCCGGCCTGCTGGTCGCCGTCGATCACGGGCAGCGGTTGATCGACATGACCGACTCGGTCCAGGCCACGTCAGGACACGAACGGATCGTGTCGACCTACACGTTCGATCACATCCACCTCGGTGTGGTGTTCCCGGGTGGATTCCAGAGCGGCCCCAACGCCGGCCTCAGCGTGACCGGCACGGCGCTCGACACCACGCTGGCGCCGGACGGTGCCGTGCTGTCCACGTCGCAGCGGGCGATCGTGGTCGAGTTCACACTCCGCGCCACCGAGTCAGGAACGTGGCTCACCAGCGGCACGATCCCGGTGACGACCGACTGACGTTCGATCATATACGATCGACACGATGACTGACGTGAACGAGCGCCCGAGTGTCGGCTTCGTCGGACTCGGGATCATGGGAACGCCGATGTCGGGCCACCTCGCCGATGCCGGCTACGTCGTCACGGTGTACGACGTCGATGTCGCCGCCGCGACCGCCGTGAGCACCGCCTGGCCGAACGTGACCATCGCCGATTCGCCGGCCGAGGTGGCGGCACGATCCGACATCGTCATCACGATGCTCCCCGACGGGCACGTGGTTCGAGAGGTGGCGCTCGGGGCGGACGGCCTGATCCACGGCTTCACCTCCGGGTCGCTGTTGATCGACACGTCCTCTGCCCAGCCGTGGATCACGATCGAGACCGCGGCGGCGCTGGCCGAGGTCGGCGTGGCGATGGTCGATGCGCCGGTGTCGGGCGCCCAGTGGGGGGCACAGGCCGCCGAGCTGGTGTTCATGGTGGGCGGTGAACCCGGCCCGGTCGGGCGCGCCCGGCCCCTGCTCGACGTGCTCGGACGCGCCGTGCACCATCTCGGACCGATCGGTTCGGGTCACATGATGAAGTCGATCAACAACACCGTCACGGCGATGACGTTCCAGGCCACACTCGAGGGCCTCGTACTCGGGACCGCGGCCGGGCTCGACCCGACGGCGATGAATGCCGTGTTCAACGAGTCGACCGCCGGGTCGTGGATCACCAACAACCACATCGCCCAACGGATCCTGACACGCACCTTCGACGACCCGTTCCGGTTGGCACTGATGCGCAAGGACGTCGACATCGCCAACGGCCTGGCGCGCCAGCTCGAGATCGACCTGCCGATGGCTCGGTTGTGTGCCGACAGCTACCGCGCCGCCGACGAGGAGTTCGGCGAGGGTGCCAGTCTGAGCGAACTGGCGCGGTGGACCGAGCGGCGCACCGACGTCACGATCGTGGCCTCCGACGGTCTCCACTGAGACTGGCACGTCGAGTCGTAATCGTATATGATTTGATCGGCTCCGGGACATCCCGGCGGCTGGGTCGCCGACCGGTGGGGCGATGATCGGCATCGATCGGCCGGGGCCCCGCACCGGAACCGCACCGACGTTGACATCGACCGACCAAACCCCCACCTGACCGGACAACCGCAGCGACATGAGACGCACCATCCACACTGTCCACGCCATCCCCACCGTCCACGCCGTCCACACCCTCGACGGGCGAGACGGTGCGATTCCCGCCACGCGAGCGACACCATGAAGTTCCGCTCCGACCCGTCTCGGGTGGTCGGCTCGATCGCCCCGATCGTCACGCCGTTCACCGACGACGGCGCGCTGGACCACGACTCGATTCGCACCCTCGTCCGGTGGCAGCTGGCGGCGGGTTCGCACGGGATCTCGATCGGAGGGTCGACGGGTGAACCAAGCGCCCAGACGATCCAGGAACGGATCGACGCGATGCGCATCGTGGCCGAGGAAGTCGGAGACCGGGTGCCGTTCGTGCCGGGCACCGGCTCCGCCAAACTCGACGAGACGCTCGAACTCACGCAGGCCGCGATCGACCTCGGCGCCGACATCGCGCTGGTCATCACCCCGTACTACTCGCGCCCCACCCAGGACGGGTTGTTCCGTTGGTACTCGGCAGTCGCCAGCGAGTTCCCCGACATGCCGATCGTGCTCTACAACGTGCCGATCCGGACCGCCGTCGACATCGCCCCGGAGACGGTCGCCCGGCTGCGGCTCGCCCACGACAACATCGTCGGGATCAAGGAGACGACCAAGGACTTCGAGCACTTCTCGCGCGTGTTCCACCTGTGCGGGCGCGACGTGCTGATGTGGTCGGGGATCGAGCTGCTGTGTGTGCCGTTGCTGGCGTTGGGCGGGATCGGATTCGTGAGTGCGGTCGCCAATCTGGCTCCCACCGCAGTCGCCGGGATGTACGAGGCGTGGACCGGCGGCGACACCGAGCGGGCGCTCGATCTGCACTACGGGCTGCACCCGCTCGTGGATCTGATGTTCGTCGAGACCAACCCGGCACCGATCAAACACGTCCTGGCGGCGAGCGGGCTGATCAGCTCGGCCCACGTTCGACCACCGCTGGCCCCGATCAGCGATCGCGGTGCTGCCACCATCGACCAGTTGGCGCAGGCCGGTGCGCACCTGCTCGACGCACCGCTCGACCGATTCGTCGGCAGGAACGCGAGCGACTCGTGAGCGCCACGGCCGACGCCACGATCAGCGTGCCGGCGACATCGCCACCCGCACCCAACATCGTGCGGGCGTCGTACATCGAACTGATGGTGACCGATCTGGCTCGATCACGATGGTTCTGGGTCGACATGCTCGGCTTTGTCGTGACCGCCGAGGACGACGAGACGCTGTACCTGCGGGGATACGAGGAGGCGGTCCACCACAGCGTGGTGCTGCGACTCGGTCACCAGGCCGCCGCTGCATGCATGGCGTACCGGGTCTGGGAGCCGGCCGACCTGGATCGCGCCGAGGCATGGTACCGGGCCCGCGGATGCCGGACCGAACGGCGTCCGGCGGGTGCCACGCTGGGTATCGGCGAGTCGGTCCGCGTTCTCGACCCACTCGGTTTCACGCTCGAGTTGTTCGCCGAGAACACCCGCACGGCCCGCCTCAACCAGCGCTACGAGCTGCACCGCGGCGCCAACATCGCCCGCATCGACCACTTCAACATCTGCGTCGACGACGCACACGCCGCCTACGACTACTTCGACTCGTTGGGCTTTCGGTGCTCCGAGACGATCGAGGACGAGACACAAGGCCGCTTGTTCGCGGGCTGGATGCACCGCAAACCGAGCGTCCACGACGTGGCGTTCACGTTCGGCACGAGCCCGCGCCTCCATCACACCGGTTTCTTCGTCCCCGAGCAGCACCACATCGCCAGGTTGTGTGACGTGTTCGGGGCGATCGAGCACCAACATCACATCGAACGCGGACCGGGACGGCACGGCGTGTCGAACGCGTTCTACGTCTACCTCCGCGACCCGGACGGGCACCGGATCGAGATCTACACCAGCGACTACTTCACCGGCGATCCCGACGAACAGGTGTTGCGCTGGAGCGTGCACGACATGCGCCGGCGCGACTTCTGGGGGGCTTCGGTGGTGCCCACCTGGTACACCGAGGCCACCGACGTGCTCGACCTGGACGGCACGGTGTCGCCTGTCAGAGCGATCGATCGATCGCAATCCGAGGTCACCGTCGGAGCCGACGGCCTGCGTTGAGCGGTCCGCCACCGACGCGTCGCGACCACATCGTCATCACACATCCACCGTTACCGAGAACCTGGGGGTCACATGGCACCGTTGCCACACCACGCCGACATGGTCGGCAGCTTGCTGCGTCCGAAACACCTCACCCAGGCGCGGGCCGAGTGGCGAGCCGGCCGCCTCGACGCCGACGCGCTGCGGGCGATCGAGGACGCGGCGATCGTCGACCTGGTCTCACAGCAGGAATCGATCGGCATGCCTGCCGTGACCGACGGCGAGTTCCGTCGCGACTGGTGGCACCTCGACTTCCTGACGGGGCTGGGTGGGATCGGCACTGCTCAGGTCGAGCGGCCCAAGGACTTCGCCGGCGATGGTGAGAGCCCACCGATCCCGATCGTGGTCGACCGGATCGAACACGATCATTCGATCTGCGTCGACGACTTCCGGTTCCTCCGTGACACCGCCACGACCTCGATCCCCAAGCTCACCATCCCCGGGCCGGGAATGGCGAACCTGATGGGTGGCCCGGCGGTCATCTCCGACGACGCCTACCCCGACAAGGCCAAATTCTGGGACGACCTGGTGTCGGCATATCGCCAAGAAGTCGCCCAGCTCTACGCCTCCGGGTGTCGGTATCTCCAGATGGACGATGTCGGGTTCGCCTACCTGTGCGACCCGGAATTCCGCGCCAAGATGGCGGCGCGCGGCGAGGACCCCGACGAACTCGTCGTGCGGTACCGCGACGCGATGAACGCCGTGATCGGCGACCGTCCCGACGACATGATCGTCACGACGCACATGTGTCGGGGCAACTTCCGCAGCCGTTGGGTCGCCAGCGGCGGATACGAACCGATCGCCGAAGCGGTGTTCGGCGGGCTGGACGTCGACGCCTTCTTCCTCGAGTTCGACAGCGACCGCTCGGGCGGCTTCGAACCGCTGCGCCACCTCGCTTCCGGACGGACCGCCGTGCTCGGACTGGTCACCTCGAAGACCCCTCAGTTGGAGGACCCCGACGACCTCCGCAAGCGGATCGACGAGGCCGCTGGCTTCGTGCCGCTCGAGCAGCTGGCGCTCAGCCCGCAGTGCGGGTTCTCGAGTTCGCACCACGGCAACGACCTGAGCGAGGACGACCAATGGCGCAAGCTGTCGCTCGTCCTGGACGTCGCCGCAAGCGTGTGGGGCGGCTGAACGGGCGAGGAGGCGTCAGCGGTCCAAGGCCCGCTCCAGCTCCGCCTTGTCCATCGACGACCTGCCGGCGATTCCACGCTGGCGCGCCTCGTTGTACAGCTGACGGTACGTGCGCCCGGCTGGGCCGTGGTGAGACCGAAGCCCCCCACGTCTGCCCGACGACAGGTCGTCGAGCGATGAACGACTGGCCGACTCGGACTCGCCAGCCCTCGCACGCTCCTTGTTGACGGTGCGGGCTGCGATCTCCTCGGCGGTGTCCTCGGACTCGCCACGCTCGAGCAGACCATCCTTGATGTGTTCGTACTGTCGCTCGCGCTTCGGACTCCAGGATGTGGGCATGTCGTGCTCCGGGCGCGGGGTCAGCTGATCGCCACCGTGGGACCGGGCTGCATCGGGTCCGGCACAAGTGGGTCAGGATCGATCGGGTTGGGCACATACGGCTGCGGCGGGTCGGTGATCGGTGGGACCGGGGACGGAACCGGCGACGGCACCGCAGGGTCGGGGATCACGGGGCTCGGCACGTACGGCTCGGGCGCGTCGGGCGTGATCTCGCGTTCCGGCCCGGGCGACGGAATGATCGGGGTGATCGGCTCGCCCGGCTGCGGCGGGTGATGCGGTGGCGGTACGTCGGTGAATGGATCACTCATGGCTGGCGCGTACCCCGCTGCCAGCACCCTGAAACCCTGACACAGGGAGTGGACGGCGCGCCTGGCGTGGGCGGAAGACCCGAGGCGACCCCGATCGCCCTAACATCCCGGCGTGCGCATCCTGTCGTTGCTTCCGTCGGCCACCGAGATCCTGTTCGATCTCGGGCTCGGTGATCAGGTGGTGGGCGTCACGTTCGAGTGCGACTTCCCGGCCGAAGCGCGCACCAAGCGGATCGTCTCGACCTCGGCCTTGCCCGACGGCCTCACACCGTCCGAGATCGACGCCGTCGTGAAGCAACGGATCGCTGCCGGCGAGGACCTGTACCGCCTCGATCGTGGCGCCTTCGAGGAGATCGACCCGACACTGGTGCTCACCCAGGACCTGTGCGCCGTGTGCGCCGTGGACGTGTCGACCGTCGAGGCCGCACGCACCTACCTGGGCTGTCGGGCCGACGTGCTCACCCTCGACCCGATGACGCTCGACGCCGTGATCGACTCGGTCACCACGGTCGGGGCGGCGACCGGCACCGAGCAGCGGGCGGCACAGATCGTGGCCGCCGGCCGGACCCGACTCGACGAGGTCGCCGCCGCGCTGGCCGGTGTCACCCCGCGCTCCACCCTGCTGTTGGAGTGGACCGACCCCGCCTTCACCGACGGGCACTGGGTGCCCGACATGATCACCGCCGCCGGCGGTCGGTCCGTGATGGGGCGCCCGGGCGAGAACTCACAAGGCACCACGTGGGAGTCGATCGCCGCCGCTGACGCCGAGGTCGTGATCGTGTCACCGTGCGGGTTCCGCCTCGACGGGGCGGCGGCACTCGCCGAGCAGGTCGTCGCAACGCGAACCCTCCCGACCGGCGCCGAGGTGTGGGCGGTCGACGCCGACGCCTATGTGGTGCGGCCGAGCCCGCGCGTGGTCGACGGGGTGGCGATGTTCGCCTCGATCCTGCACCCCGACCGGTGCGGCGAGCCCGACCCGGCGATGGCGCGCCGAATCCGCTGAGCCCGCCGACCGGGACCTACGGTGGCGGGGTGACTGACGCTGCGTTCCCGGGCCGGATCGGTACCACCGTGAAGGAGTCCACGCCGCACTGGCCCGGCGTTCCGACGCCACCATCTGGCGCCCCCAACGTGTTGTTGATGATGCTCGACGACGTCGGGTTCGGCGACTTCGGCTGTTACGGGTCCGAGGTCCGCACCCCGCACATCGACGCCCTCGCCGGGCGCGGCCTGCGGTACACGGGCTTCCACACCACGGCGATGTGTTCGACCACGCGCGCCGCCCTGCTGACCGGGCGCAACCACCACTCGGTCGGGATGGGCTGTCTCGCCAACTTCGACTCCGGCTATCCCGGCTACCGCGGCAAGCTCGACCCGAACGCACCCACGCTGGCCGAGATCCTGCGCACCGTTGGCTACCGCAACTACATGGTCGGCAAGTGGCACGTCACGCCGCTGCCCCAGAGCGGACCGACCGGGCCGTTCGACGGGTGGCCGCTCGGCCGTGGATTCGATCGCTACTACGGCTTCCTCGACGCCGAGACGGATCAGTACTCGCCCGAGCTCGTGCGCGACAACACCCACGTGTCGCCGCCAGGCACCTACGCCGACGGGTACCACCTGACCGAGGACCTGTTCGACAACGCCATCACGTTGCTCAAGTCGCACGTCGCCGCCGACCCGACGCGGCCCTGGTTCATGATGGTCACGCCGGGTGCTTGCCATGCGCCGCACCAGGCGCCACGCGACCTGATCGATCGCTACGACGCGATCTTCTCCAAGGGCTGGGACGCGGTGCGTGCGGATCGGCTGGCCCGCCAGATCGAGATCGGCATCGTGCCACCCGGCACGCGACTGCCGCCACGCAACGACTGGGTGCAGGCGTGGGAGGACCACTCCGCCGACCAGCGGCGTCTGTTCTCGCGGCTGGCGGCGGCGTACGCGGCGATGCTCGAACACGCCGATCAGCACTTCGGCCGGTTGCTGCAGTTCGTCGCCGACTCCGGTCAACTCGACAACACGATCGTGCTCGCCCTGAGCGACAACGGGGCCAGCCAAGAGGGCGGCCCGCAGGGGTTCATCAACGCCATGGGGCCGTACAACATGGTGCCCGAGCCGATCGACCAGAAGCTGGCACGGCTCGACGACATCGGCGGCCCCGACACCCACAGCAACTTTCCGTGGGGTTGGGCGATGGCGTCCAACACGCCGTTGCGTCGGTACAAGCAGAACACCCACGGCGGCGGCATCCGCAACCCGCTCGTGATCGCCGGCCCGGGCATCGAGCACGGCGGGCTGCGCCACCAGTTCTGTCACGTCGCCGACATCACGCCCACCATCGTCGGGGTGCTCGGCATCGACGTGCCCGCCGCGCCCGACGGCAAGCCGTTCGAGGGCACCAGCTTCGCCGGTGGGCTCACCATCGAGACCCCGATCGACCGTGGGCCGCAGTACTTCGAGATGTTCGGTCACCGCGGGCTCTGGCGCGACGGCTGGAAGGCGGTCGCCTTCCACCCACCGGGCACCCCGTTCGAGCAGGACCAGTGGGAGTTGTACGACCTGACGACCGACTTCAACGAGACCCACGACGTGGCCGGCGAGCGGCCGGAGCTGCTGGCGGAGTTGATCGAGCTGTGGTGGCGCGAAGCCGAGACGCACCAGGTGCTGCCGCTCGACGATCGCTTCCCGGAACGCTTCGCCGAGAACGCCGAACGCAATCGCGGTGGGCGCACGCACTACACCTTCTGGAACGGGATGGGGCACGTGCCGTCGGAGGTGGCGCCCGACCTGCGCAGCCGCAGTTACACGATCGAGGCGACGGTCGAGATCCCCGACGTGGGCGCCGAGGGCGTGCTGATCGCGCACGGCGATGCCACCTGCGGGTATTCGTTGTTCGTGCGCGACGGCCGGCTCGTGCACGACCTCAACGTCGGCGGCTCGCACCAGATCCTCGAGTCGGACCGGCCCGTACCGACCGGGCCGTGCCGGCTGGGTTTCCGGATGCGGCGCACCCCCACAGACGGTCCGCTCCCCCACGGTGTGGGCACGCTGCTGATCGACGGTGAGCCTGCCGGGAGGTACGAAACCGACCGGATCTTCTGGCTGATGATCTCGTGGTCCGGCCTCGACGTGGGATTCGACCGTGGCACCACCGTGACCGACTACGACCGCAGCGGGCGGTTCATCGGCCCGTTTGCCTTCACCGGCACGCTCGTGAAGGTCACCGTCGACCTCGACGACGACCAGCAACTGGACCACGAAGCCGACGCCGCCATCCAACTCGCCCGCGACTGACCCACGTTCACGTTGTGTCAGACACAACTTGAACGTCAGTGGAGCGGGAGGCCGGCGTCGGTGTCGAGCAGGCGTTGCACCAGCGCCACATCGGCCTCGTCGGCGCGTGCGGCGACGACGCGTCCCGACTCCAGCAGGAATGCCTGGCCCTGGCGTGCCTCGTACACGGCACGGTCGGTGTAGAGCCGGGGCTTGATCATCGCCGGGTCACCGTGCTCGGGGCAGAACGTGAGGCAGTTGCCGCACTCGTTGCACAACTCGCTGAACACCAGGTACTGCTGACGCGACTCCATGTCGTCGCTGCGGATCGAGAAGAAGGCGTCGTTGGGGCACACCGTGATGCAGAAGTTGCAGGCCACGCATTCGAACATCTGCAGTTCGTGGTCGACGGCGCGCGGCAACTTCGAGTTGCCTGCCAGGTCGTAGTCACCCTTGCCCGCGCCGCGGATGTGGGCCACGTGGCGCATCGCCTCGGTGCCGAACCCGCCGGCGATCGCCCGCTCTTGCCGCGCTGCTCGCCACGTCGAGAGGTCGGAGAAGCCGTCGTCGCGGATCGTGCTCGCCAGACCCTTCAGCATCGGTGCCAACCGGCCGTACCCGCCCGGCTTGAGCAGGTCGGAGCAGACCGTCGCCGGGTTGACCCCCATCGCGATCGCGTCGGGCAGATTGTCCTTGGTGATCCCCGCCGAGAAGCTCACCATCACATCGCCGTCGTGCCCGGGGATCGCCAACCGGCCGGGCAGGGCGTTGGCGAGACGGTCGAGCAGCGTCGACGCCAACACGTGCAACGGGGCACCCGACAGGTACATCGTCGGGTCGGGCATGAAGCCCTTGGCGTTGTCGACCACCAGTGTGTTGGTGAGCTTGATCCCGAACCTGCGACCACGATCGATCGCGTACTGGTTGAGCTGCTCGATCAGCTCGACGCCGCGGTCGAACTGGAGATCGGCCGCGAACGCTGCCTCCTGCACGCTGACGTCGACGTAGCCGAGTTCGTCGTTCACGATCGAGCGCACGGTCTCGTAGCCGAGCAGGGTCGGGTTGAGCTTGACGATCACATCGAGTGCGTGTTCGTCGATCAGGTACTTGGTGATCGACTCGATCTCCTCCGGCGGGCAACCGTGGAACGTCGACAGTGTCAGCGTGTTGGCGATGTGCGGCTCGAACTCGGTGTCGGCCAACGCCGCCCACGTGCCGCCGGCGGCGGCGATCTCGGGCCGCAGTCGTTCGATCTCGGCGCCGGCATCGTGCATGCCGCGGATGAACCCCGCCACCTTGTCGCCCGAGATACCGGCCAGGTCGTAGCCGACGCTCATGTCGAACACGTGGGGGCCGGGTTCGGGGCCGATGTGGTCGGCGAGCGGCTCCCACCGGCGGAGCAGGGTGAGCAGCATCCACGCCTTGGCGTACTCGGTCAGGCTCTGGGCGACCGTGAGCTCCTGGCTCCACTCGATGTTGTAACCGATCGTCTGCATGTCGATGCAGGGCCGGTTGATGACCAGGTCGTCGAGCACCTGGACGGTCTTGAGTTCGAACAGGCGCGAGCCGCCCAGCCACGCCAGCACGATGTTCTCGGCGAGTTGGCTGTGCGGCCCGGCGGCCGGCCCGATCGGCGTGGCACACGGTCGCCCGAGGAACTCGAACCCGAGGTCGATGTCGGGTTCCGGCTTCCAGATCCGGGCGTTGGGCAGGTCGAAGATCTTGCTGCGGGTCGCCCACTCGTGCTCGATCCGTCGCAGCAGGACCGACAGCGACATCGGCGTCAACGGCGGCGACTCGTGCGACATCACCCCATTCTTGACGATTCGTAAAGGGAACGCCAACAACCGACCATGATCCGTCCGCGCGACAGGACGGTTATGCCAGACGGGCGAACAGGCGCTGGGCTTGTTCGGCTGCTCTCGCCCTGACCTCGTCGGCGTCGACCCGCGTCGGGCGACCGTCGCGCAGGGCGGGCGTGCCGTCGATATCGACGTCGATCGCCCGTACGCCGGTCGTGTAGGCGAGGTGCCACGGGTCGATCGTGGGGTACGACCAGGTCACGCTGTCGGTCAGTGCTTCGGGGAACAGGTCCCATCCTCGCGACAACCACGACCAGGCGTCGTCGGGGGTCGACTCGACGGCTGATTCGCGCTGGCGCACGAAGGCGACACGGAACTCGTCGAACATGTCGGCGCCGATCCCGTCGGTGCCGAGCGCCACGGGATTGACGAACCGCGACGGCCTGGCGTAGCCGACGGCGTTGTTCATGTTCGAGCGCGGGTTGTGCACGATCGTGCCCGACAGCCCGTGATCGTCGATCAGGTGGACGCCGTGGATCAGCAGCCATCGATCGTCGGTGAGACCGGCCAGGCGCGCCGGTGCATCGACGTCGTCGATCGCCCTCGGCGACGTGGATGTGGACGCCGACACCATGCCGGCGCGCCAGATCGGCGGCGGCCGCCAAGGTGTCGTCGCTGCAGGTGAATGCCGCATGCACGCCCACCAGCCCGCGTCCACCGGCCGACAGGAACCGGTCGTTCTCCTCCAGACCCCGGCGCGCCCCGTCGGCGCCGTGCCGATCGGTCACCCCGTAGGCGCACGACACGCGCACGCCGACCTCGGCGCACGCATCGGCGATCACCGACAGCGACCCCTCGATCGCGTGCGGGGATTCGTGGTGGTCGATGATCGCCGTGCAGCCTGATTGCAGTGCTTCCAGCGCGGCCAGCTTGGCCGACCACTCGAGCATCTCGAGATCGAGTGCGGTGTCGAGGCGCCACCACACCAGTTCCAGGATCTGACGGAAGTCGTGGGCAACCCCAGGCGGAGCGGGCATGCCCCGCGCCAGCGCCGAATACAGGTGATGGTGAGCGCACACCAGACCAGGCGATCGGAACGGCTGGTCGAAGGATGGAGCGCTCACCGATCCGAGCCTAGGTGCCCACACCCCTCAGGGGCAGCCGAGGCCGTGCAGCGTGGCACACGGCGGGCAGAGCGGCGCCCGGCCGTCCGGCGTGCTCCACCAGCGCGCCGTGTGCGACCCGCACGAGGCACACGCCGGCGCCGACGAACGGCCGGCGCCGACGAGCGGATCCACGGCGAGGACGTGGTGTTCAGGCTCGGTCATCTGCGCCACGGTAGCCCGCGTCGCCGGATCGTCGCCGCTTTCGCCACAGCGGGACGGCCGATCCGACACCGAGCCGCCCGGCATGCGACGATCACCGTCGTCGGTATCTGAGGAGGACTCCATGGCAACGCCCACGTTCGGCATCTTCGACCACATCGAAGGGATTCCGGGCACACCCACACCCCAGCTCCTCAAGGACCGTCTGGACTTCGTGAGGATGGCCGACCAGGCCGGCTTCACCAGCTACTTCCTGGCCGAGCATCACGGCTCCGAGCTGTGCATGGCCCCCAACCAGGAGATGTTCATCGCTGCTGCCTCACAAATCACCGACACGATCCGGATGGGGCCGATGGTGAAACTGCTCCCGCTCCACCACCCGGTTCGCATCATCGAGGACCTGTGCATCGCCGACAACCTGACCAACGGCCGGATGGAGTTCGGCGTGGGCCGGGGCGTCGCTCCGATCGAGCACTACTGGTTCGGCAGCAACTGGCCCGAGTCGACCGACCGCTTCGAGGACATCCTCGGCATCATCTGCCGCGCCTTCCGGACCGGTGAGATCAGCGCCGAGGGGTCGAAGTACTACGAGTTCCGCACGATGCCGATGTCGACCAAGCCGGTCCAGGAACACATCCCGTTCTGGTATCCGGGCAGCCCGGTGACGGCCGGCAAGTTCGGCCTCAACCTGATGTGGCCGGGCCCGATCAGCCAGGAGGCCTACGACCTGTACGCCGAGACCTGGTACGACCACCAGCACGACGACGTGCGGATGGACGCGCCGGGGAGCGCTCCGAAGGTGGCGAGCACGATGGTGCTGGCGATCGACGACGACGAGCGCAGGGCCCGCGACATCAACGAGCGCGGCCTGCGCGGGCTGATGCGGCGCACCACCGGTGTCCACATCTGGGACGAAGAGGTGCTCGGGGCCGACGCCGCCGACGCTGCGCTCGGACCGCTGCGCAAGATCCTCAGCCACATCGACGGAGCGATCGAGGCCGGCGCCGGCACGCCGTCGCAGATCACCGACCGGTTCGGAGCCATCCTCGCCGCCGGGCTGACCGATCACATCGTGCTCCAGATCCCGACCGGCGACATGACCGTCGCCGAGGCCAAGCACACGTTGGACCTGTTCTGCGCCGAGGTCAAACCCGCCCTGGAGGCCGCCGCCTGACCACACCCGCCTGCGAAGCGTCCGTGGGGTGTGTCAGCACAAACGACAAAGTTCGTCGTGTGTGCTGACACACCGCTGTGGGCCGTGGGCGGGCGGGCGGGGTGGTCGGTCAGAGCGTGGTGGGGTCGTAGGCCGACACGAAGCTGTCGGTGTCGCCGAAGTTGGCCGGGCAGTGTTCCGGCGGAGCCGGCTTCTCGGACGGGTCGTGGAGCGCCGGGTCGACCCCCGTGTTGCGGAATCCGCGACGGTCGACGCCGTCGCTGCGGCGGGCGAGGGCACCGTCGATCAAGAAGTGTTGGTAGGCGTCCACGTCGGCGCAGCCGGCGCCGTTGCGACTGTCGGTGGAGATGTACCACGCCGAGTCGTCGGTCGAGACGAGCTGGTTGTAGTCGCCCCAGAACTGCTGGCCGAGTGCGTTGGTGGAACTCGCCGCCGGGTCGGACGAGGCGGTCGAGATCCGTGTGATCGGCGACCACGATCCGACCTTCGGCTTCGAGGCCGCGTAGGCGTCGATCGTGGCGTTGCCGGAGCCGAACGTGGCGGGGTCGTCGGCGAGCAGCGCTTGGAACGCCACGTCGACGCGACCGTTGGGTGCCACCGACAGGCCGGGGAAGAAGGCATATCCCTGATCGGCTCCACCGATCGTCGTGAGCGCACCCCAGGTGGCCCCGCGATCGGTCGAACTGGTGACGACCAACCGGCCTCCGTCTGCCGTGCGGGTGACCCACGCCGCCCACAGCGTGCCGTCGGTGTGGTCAACGCCGAGCACCGGGAAGCTGCTGGTGCGGAAGTTGGCGCCGGGGATCGGGTCGTGGATGTCGACGACCGGGCCGATCGTCTGCGGACGGCTCCACTTCGACCCGCCGTCACGCGACACCGCGACCACCTGCGAGGAACCCTGCTCGAAGGCGACGTAGACCGTGCCGTCGGGACCCGTGGCGATGTTCGAACCCTGACGGCCGTTGCCGGTGCCGTTGTTGCCGGCGGGCGAAACCTGCTTCGGGGACCCGAACGAGGCGCTGCCGTTGACCGATGACGCGACCATCACCGGTTCGCTGCCGTTCCCGGTGCCCGTGGCCGACCGGAACTCGGTCCACGACACGTAGACACGACCGAAGTAGGCGCTGGCCGGATCGTCATCGACCCCGATCCAGTTCTTGTCGTTGAAATCGGACGAGGCGGTCTTGGTCGTGGCGATCACGGGGTCGCTCCACGTGGGCATGCCTGGGCCGGCGAAATCGTCGGAGTACGAGACGATGACGTACTCGAACCCTTTGCGGGCCTCGAGCGCGCCGAGCATGGCGTAATAGGCCCGGCGCTGGGTGCTGCTGAACCCGCCGCCCGGGAGCGGGCGCGGCCCGATCACGATCACCGGGTCACCGTCGGAGATCACACGGCTGCCCGGGACCTTGGTGGACGCCGACCAGAAGTCGTCCATCATCCCCAGGTTCTGCCACGACGCACCGGCGTCGAGCGACCGATAGAGACCCGACGTACCGACCCACGGGAAGAACGAGCAGTCGCTGGCGGGCACCGCGCCGCGCACCGGGCCCGGTCCGCACGGCGGCTGCTGCTGCTCGTCGTTGGCTCCCGCCAATAACACGTTCGGGTTGAGGCGGTCGACGGCGATCGTCGGCTCGTTCGACTTGTTGGTGGGGAACACGGCGGCGGCGGTCGGCGGCGGGCCGGCAACCTGCGGGTTGTTGGCCTGCAGGTCGGTACCGGCCGAGGCCATGACCGTGCCTCCGAGCAACAGGGCGGCGACCGCCACTGCACCCCCGGTTCGTGTGCGTCGCGACATGACCATTCCTCGTTCCTCCGGAGCCGCTTCTCCGATCCGGAGCATCCTCTCGCCCCGGATCAATCGTGTCAAGCACGACGAATGCCGGAACCGATCTTCCAACCCGGTGGTCGCACCGGCATCGCGTCCCGCGATGGGGGACGCAGGAATAGAGCGCTGGGTCCCGGATGACTAGTTTCGCCCCCATGAGTGGGGACGAAACGACATCATTGGCGCAGCGAATCGCGAGCGCCGTACGAGAGGCCGCGTCGAGCGGGACCGGCGCGGCGATCGCATCGGCGATCCACAGCGTCAAGCCCGACGAGCTGGAGGCGTTCTTCCACGCCAGCCTCGACGCCGACGAGACGGCGGTTCCCTTCCTCACCGGACTCCCCGCGTCACCCGGTGCCGCCTCCGGCCGGATCGCGCTGACCGCCGACGCTGCCATGGAACTCGGCGATGCCGGCGCTGACGTGATCCTGGTGCGTCCCGAGACCACGCCCGACGACGTGCTCGGCATGCAGGCTTCGAAGGGCATTCTGACCGCACGCGGTGGACTCGTCAGCCACGCCGCAGTGGTGGCACGCGGGTGGGGCATCCCAGCGGTGGTCGGCGCCAGTGAGCTCGCCTTCGACGGCGACGTGGTTCGCGTCGGTTCGATCGAGTTGCGCTCGGGCGACGAGATCACGATCGACGGCAGCACGGGCTCGGTGTACGCCGGGATCCTGGGCACCTCCGGCTCCGACGCACCGGCCGAGCTCGACACGCTGCTCGGCTGGGCCGACGCCGTGGCCCGTGGGGTCGTGCAGGTCCGCGCCAACGCCGACACCGAAGGCGATGCCAGCCAGGGCCGCCTGCTCGGCGCCCAGGGCATCGGGCTGTGCCGGACCGAGCACATGTTCCTGGCCGCCGACCGGCTGCCGGTCGTGCGGCGCTTCATCCTGGCCGCCACGCCCGATGCCGAAGCTGCCGCCCTGGCCGAACTCGAGGTGGTGCAGACCACCGATTTCGAGTCGGTGCTGGAGGCGATGGACGGGCTGCCCGTCACCGTGCGCCTGCTCGATCCGCCGCTGCACGAGTTCCTCCCCAACCTGCTCGAACTGTCGGCCCGCGAAGCACGCGGCGAGCTGTCGGAGTCGGAGCAGGCAGAGCTCGTCGCGGTCCACCGCCTGCACGAGTCGAACCCGATGATCGGCACCCGCGGCGTGCGGCTCGGCGTGGTCCGGCCCGGCCTCTACGAGATGCAGGTGCGGGCGCTGTGCAAGGCCGCCGCCAATCTGTTCGGCCGCGGCAAGCGCCCGCACGTCGAGATCATGATCCCGCTCGTGATCGAAGCGGAGGAACTTCGCATCGCGCGTGGCTGGGTACGCGACGTGCTCGACGAGATCGGTCACCCCGAACTGAAGTCGAGCGTGGTCACCGTCGGCGCCATGATCGAGACCCCGCGGGCCGCGCTCACCGCCGGCGAACTCGCCAAGCACGCCGACTTCTTCTCGTTCGGCACCAACGACCTGACCCAGATGACGTACGCCTTCAGCCGTGACGACGTCGAGGCGCGCCTGCTCCCGGCCTACCTGGCGCTCGGCATCCTCCCGGCGAACCCGTTCGCCGTGCTGGACCAAGTGGGCGTCGGCGAGTTGGTGCGGATCGCCTGCAAGCAGGCTCGGGCCGTGAAGCCCTCGATCAAGCTCGGCGCCTGTGGTGAGCACGCCGGCCACCCCGATTCGGCGGCGTTCCTGGTGCGACTCGGGCTTGATTCGGTGAGTTGTTCACCGTTCCGCGTGCCGCTCGCCCGGCTCGGTGTGGCGCAGGCGCTGCTCGAATGCGGACGGGTCAAGCTGGCCGACATCGACTTCGGGTCGCAGCCGTCGACACCGGCGCCCGCCGACACTCCGGCTCCGGCTGCGGCCGCGGCCGCGGCTGCCCATTCGCACGCTGCCGACGGCGCGCCGCACGACATCGACGAGGCGCTCGTGCTGCATACGCTGCGGGTGCGCGGGTTCGTCACACCCGATGGGTTCCGCGAGTCGGTCGGCGACCACCCTGCCGAACTGTTGGCGTCATTGGTCGGCAACGGCCACGTGCGCCACATCGAGAAGCGCGACATGTTCGGTCTGTTGCCGAGCGGGAAGGCGCTCCAGGAGACGCTGCTCGACTCCTACGCTGGGCAGCCGGTCCGCGACGGGTTGCACGCCCACTACGAGCAGTTCCTCGTCCTCAACGACCGCTTCAAGCAGTTGTGCACCGACTGGCAGATGAAGGGCGACGCACAGAACGACCACAGCGACCCCGCCTACGACGCCGAGTGCATCGACCGGCTGGCACAACTCGACGAAGATGCTCGCCCCACGCTCGACGGCTTCGCCGCAGCACTCCCGCGCATGAGCCGCTACGTGCCGCGCCTGGCCGGGTCACTCACCCGGTTGCACGGCGGCGACGTCAAGCAGTTCACCGGCGTCATGTGCAACTCGTACCACGACGTGTGGATGGAGTTGCACGAGGACCTGATCGTGCTGCAACGCATCGACCGTGTCGAAGAAGGCAGCTTCTGACCGTCCCCGGCTCGGCTGACCCGGCGGTCTGCGATCGGGTCTACCCCGCCAGCAGCTCGCGCGTCCGGCGCACGCAGTGGGCGACATGGCCCTGGTGGTCGGGGTCGGCATCGCGACACACCTCGATCGACCACGGCACGTCGACGCCGATGGCGAGCAACTGACCCACCAGTTCGGCCACCTCGAACTCGCCGTCACCGGGAGCGAGCCTGCTGACCAGGCAATCGACCTTGTAGTCGTCCAGGTCGGGCCGGATCGGGCCGTCGTTGATCTGCACGGCGACCACGTCGGCCGCAGCCACGCCGGTGCTCGACAGGTCGGCCGGGCTCGCTCCGCGCCGGTGGTGCCAGACATCCACACAGACACCCCCGTTGGGGCGCCCGGCGGCGCGGGTCAGCGCCAGCCCGTCGTGGAGCGTCTTGATCGTGGTGTACGGCACGTACTCGACCCCCACGACCAGTCCGACCTCTGCGGCGCGGTCGCAGAGCGCTGCGTAGTCCTCGACCAGCTGATCGAAACTGGGCGGGTTCTCGACGGCCCGATCACCGGCCACGGCGGGTCCGATCGCCTGCAGGTAGCGCACCTCGAATCGCTCCGCCAGCTCCCATGCGAAACGCTCGAACCGACGCGAGCGCTCGGCGTAAGCGCCGTGCGCGCCGAGGTTGACGAGGTCCAGTTCGGCCAGGGTGAGACCGTGTTCGTCGAGCAGCACGCCGAGCCGATCGACCGTCATCCCGTCGGCGAGCAGCAGCTCCCACTCGGCGAAGAAGATGCCGATCCCGTCCGCACCGGCATCGCGGGCATCGGCCAGGCGCTGGAGGAACGGATACCGGCGGGGCAGCGTGAACGAGCCCACCACGAGCTGATTCCTGCCGTAGTCCCGCGACCCCGCGCCGCCCGACCGATGCACTGTTGGACCGTCGCAGCGCTGCACGTTGACGTTCTAGCCGTCGGCGCCGTCGGAACTGGCGTCCGACCGGCGACCACCGGGGGGTCGGGCCGATCGGCCCTGGCGATGTGGGCCGCGATCGGCTTCACTGGAGGTGGGTCGACGAACCGACGAGCACTCCCCTGTTCGCTTCACGGCATCCCCAGTCTGATGAGCGGCACCATTTCCAACCCCTGGGCACGATCCTTCGACGACGTGGCGCACGAGGTGCTCGCCGACCGGGAAACCGGGTTGAGAGCGAGCGAGGCTGCCCGACGGCTCGCCGCCAGCGGTCCAAACGAGATCGACGAACGCCCACCGGAGTCGTCGGCGCACCGGCTGCTCCGGCAGTTCCGCGATCCGTTGGTGCTGCTGCTGCTGGTCGCGATCGCGATCTCGATCGTGGCCTGGGTGCTGGACGGCGCCGACGGGTTCCCGCTCGAGACGGTCGTGATCGCCGCCATCGTGATCCTCAACGCCGTCATCGGCTTCTGGCAGGAGGCAAAGGCGATCGGAGCGGTGGTCGCCCTGCGGGCACTCAGCGCCACGCACTCGAGCGTGGTGCGCGACGGCCACATCCAACGCGTCCTGACCGCCGACCTCGTGGTCGGCGACACCCTGCTGCTCGCCGAAGGTGATGCGGTCGGTGCCGACGCCCGGCTGTTCCTCGTCCAGACGATGTACACCCTCGAGGGCTCGTTGACCGGCGAGAGCGCTCCGGTCGAGAAGTCGGACGACGTCCTCGACGCGCTGACCCCGCTGGCAGAACGAACCAACATCGTCTACCGCGGCACGGCGATCGCCCGCGGTCGCGGTGGAGCGATCGTGGTCGGCACCGGGATGGGCACCGAGATCGGGCGGATCGCCGGGCTGCTCGATCAGGCCGAGTCGCCGACGCCGTTGCAACGCGAGATCGCCTGGCTCGGACGACGGCTCGGCACCGCCGTGGTCATCGTGGCGACGATCGTCGTCGCCGCGATCGTGATTACCAGCGACGACCGCTCGCTGGCGGCGATCATCGACGCTGCACTGGTGGGCGTCTCGCTGGCGGTCGCCGCCGTGCCCGAAGGCCTCCCGGCGATCCTGTCGGTGGTGCTGGCACTCGGCGTCCAACGGATGGCCGGCGAGCACGCGATCGTGAAGCGCCTCTCCTCGGTCGAGACGCTCGGGGCTGCCTCGGTGATCTGCACCGACAAGACCGGCACACTGACGCGCAACGAGATGACGATTGTGAGGGTGGTCACATCCGACGGCGAGGTGGAGTTGACCGGTGTCGGCTATGTGCCGATCGGCGACGTGCTCGCCGACGGTGTGCCGGTCACCGACCCGGATCGGCTGCGATCGGTCGAATTCGCGTTGGCGGCCGGGAGCATGGCCAACGACGCCTCGCTGCGACCCGGCCCCAACGGCAGCTGGGAGGTGCACGGAGATCCGACCGAGGTCGCATTCCTCGTGGCCGAGGAGAAGCTGGGCACCGCCCAGTCGCGGCGTGACCGCTTCGAGCGGGTGGCCGAGCTGCCGTTCACGTCGGAACGTCGACGGATGTCGACCGTGCAGCGCGACCAGGCGGCCGAGGGGGGCGCACCCGAGTTCGTGCTCGTCAGCAAGGGCGCGCCGGATGTGATGCTCGACCGCTGCAACCGCGAGCTCAGGTCAGGACGCCCGATCGAGCTGACCGACGAGCGCAGGGCTGCGATCGTTGCCGAGGTCGACCGGCTGGCCGGCGACGCGCTGCGCACGATCTCGGTCACCTACCGGGCGATGCCGTCGCACGTCGATGGTGACCCGGTGCCGGAACATGCCGAACACGACCTCGTCCACATCGGCGTCGTCGGCATCCTCGACCCGCCGCGCCCCGAAGTGGCACAGGCGATCGCCGACGCCCACGCCGCAGGGATTCGCGTGATCATGATCACCGGCGATCACCCCGCCACGGCCGCCCAGGTGGGCGCCATACTGGGAATCGGTGGCACTGCGGACGTCGGGGTGATCGGCACTGCCGCCGGTACGACGGTGGCCGACCTGCTGCCGACCACGTCGGTGTTCGCGCGCGTCGAGCCCGAACACAAGCTGGCGCTGATCGAGGAACTGCAGCGCAGCGGCAACATCGTGGCGATGACGGGGGACGGCGTGAACGACGCCCCCGCCCTCCGACGCGCCGACATCGGCGTGGCGATGGGGACGACCGGTACCGAGGTGGCCAAGGAGGCCGCCGACATGATCCTCGCCGACGACAACTTCACCACGATCCTGCACGCGGTGCGCGAGGGCCGCGAGATCTTCAACGACATCCGCAAGGTGCTGCGCTACCTGTTGGCATCCAATGCCGGCGAGGTGATGGTGATGTTGCTGGGCGTGCTGCTGGCCGGTTGGCTGGGGCTCAACGGAGCCGGCGGCGAGGCGGCGGTGCCGTTGCTGGCCACCCAGATCCTGTGGATCAACCTGGTCACCGACGGTGCCTCGGCGTTGGCATTGGGCGTCGACCCCGCGGTCGAGAACGTGATGCAGCGGCCGCCGCGAGCGGTCGACGAGCGCGTCATCGATCCGCCGATGCTGCTCACGATCGGCTTGCTCGGGGTCACCGCCACCGTCGCCGCACTGGTGGCGCTCGACCTGCGGCTGCCTGGCGGCCCGCTCGGCGGGGACGGCGACATCGTCACCGCTCGCACGATGGTGTTCACGACGCTGGTGTTGGCCCAGGTCTGCAACGCCTTCAACGCCCGATCCGATCGGGTCAGCGCCTTCGTCCGACCGTTCGAGAACCGTCTGCTCTGGGCATCGGTGGGCATCACCGTGCTGCTGCAGTTGGCGGTGGTGCACGTGCGACCCATGCAGGAGGCATTCGACACCAACGCACTCGACGTCACGGAATGGCTGATGTGCGCCGGCCTGGCGTCGAGCGTGCTGTGGGTCGACGAAGCCCGCAAGTGGGTCGTGCGTCGTCGCCGGCCGTCGCCGATCGCGGCTGCGCTCGGGACGTAACGGGCGTCAGGCGTTCTCGAGCAGCAGCAGGCCGTTGTGGGTGTTGCTGGTGGGCACGTGGGTCGCCCGGTAGACCTCGCGCACCTCGGGGTTCATGGCGCCCCGCATGATCAGCCACATCACCATCTCGATCCCCTCCGAACCCGCCTCGCGCAGGTACTCGAGGTGCTCGATCTTGGCCGCCGCCTCCGGGTCGCTGACCAGCAGGTCGAGGAAGTGGGCGTCCCACTCGGCGTTGATCAGACCGGCCCGCTCGGCCTGGAGCTGGTGCGACAGGCCACCGGTACCGAAGATCATCACGCGCTCGTTGCCGGGGTACGAGTCGACCGCGCGCCGGATCGCCTGGCCCAGCCGGTAACAGCGGTTGCCCGTGGGGGGCGGATACTGCACCACGTTGACGGCGAGCGGGATCACCGTGCAGGGCCACGCCTCGGGTTGCCCGTAGGCGACCGACAACGGCACCGTGAGGCCGTGGTCGACCTCCATCTCGTTGACCAGCGTGAGGTCGAACTCGTCGAGGATCAGCGACTCGGCGAGGTGCCAGGCCAGATCGGGGTGACCCACCACGGTCGGCACCGGGCGCTTGCCGAACCCTTCGTCGGCGGGCTCGAAGCTGGCCGCCATGCCGAGTGCGAAGGTGGGGATCAGCTCGAGCGAGAACGCCGTGGCGTGATCGTTGTAGATCACGATGCACACGTCGGGGGCCATCTTGGCCATCCACTCGCGTGCCGGTGGCAGCTTGTCGAAGTACGGCTTCCAGTACGGCTCCTGAGTCCGGCCCTTGTCGATCGCCACACCGACGGCGGGGATGTGCGACGTCCCGAATCCACCGATCAGCTCAGCCATGGTCGGCCTCCTGGTCACGACGTGAACGGTTGCCCTCGATCGAACGCCCGCCCGACAGCATCATCCCCACGTACTCCTCCTCGGTCACGCCGGTCTGCTTGGCGGCCAGTTGCTGGAAGGTGAGGCCGTCGCAGGCGGCCAGCTTGAAGGTGTAGTAGATGTTGCCGCCCAACTCCAGCATGTGCAGCCACTCGCGATCCAGCACCGCCCGGCGCTGCTCGGGCGAGAGTGCGTAGCGGTCGAGATAGGCCCGCTCGTCGGCTCGGAACGCGGTCCGGTTCTCCTCGTGCCGCAGCGACATGCAGAACTGGTTGAGCCAGTAGCCCTGCCGGCTGCGGTGCCCGTTGAACACGAACGTGCCGGGGATGTCCTCGTACAGCGGAGTGACGCCCGCCGGTTGCGCCTGCGGTGAAGCCGCCGATCCGGTCATGTGGCCATGGTAGGCACCACCGCCTACCGGCGCCGCGTCCGACGTTCTCCACACGGGTACCGCCCGCCTACGGTGTCGGTCGATGCAGCCACCCGAACAGCCCCGCAGGCCGGATCGGGTCGAGACAGGCCGCGTCGAGACAGGTCGCGTCGAGACATGGAGCGTCACCGCCGTCAACCTGCCCGAGCACGCCGGCAACGCGATCCACACCGATCTCGGGGCCCGCGCCGCCGGATTTCCCTCGGCGCTCGTGGCCGGCGTCACCACCTATGCCTACCTGACCCATCCGTGTGTGGCGGCGTGGGGCGAAGCGTGGTTGCGGTCCGGGGGCGGCACGCTGGCGCTGAAGGCTCCCGTGTTCGCCGGCGACACGGTCGACCTGGTGCCAACGGTGAACGAGCACGGCGCCGACATCGCCGCCGTGTGCCGCTCCCAGGAGCGCAACCCACGCGCCACGTTTGCGGCCGAACGTCAGCTGTCGGGGCCGGTGCCTGAGCGTCGAGAGGGGGAGGCGCTTGCAAGCCTCACGCTCGAGCTGGGCGACTACTACGGTGCCGACTACGGGTGGCGGGCCGGCGACGACCTGGAGATCTACCTCGTGCACGACATCGTCCACCCGGCCGTGTGGCTGGCGATCGCCAACCTCGTCTACACGACGCACCTCGTCCGCGGATCGTGGATCCACACCCGCAGCCGCATCCGCCACCACGAGATCGCCCGCGTCGGCGACCCGGTCGACGTGCACGCCACCGTGATCGAACGGTTCGCGCGCAACGGCGAACGGGTTGTCACCGAGGTCGTGATCGAACGCCGGCGCCGACGGCTCGTCACGATCGAACACGAGGCGATCATCGACCTGTCCGAGTGACCCAGACGACGGTCGGGCGTCCTACGGTTGACACATGACGGATCCGACCATCCGACCATTCACGATCGACATCGCCGACGACGTGCTCGACGATCTCCGGACTCGGCTGCGCCACACGCGTTGGCCCGATCGGGAGTTGGTCGACGACTGGTCGCAGGGCATCCCGCTCGACTACGTGCGCGAGCTCGCCCGGTACTGGGCTGAGGACTACGACTGGCACGCCCGTCAGCGTGCGCTCAACCGGTTCGACCAGTTCGTCACCGAGGTCGACGGGATCGACATCCACTTCATCCACCAGCGCTCACCGCACCCCGACGCGATCCCGCTGCTGATCACGCATGGCTGGCCCGGATCGATCGTCGAGTTCCACAAGGTGATCGAACCGCTCGTGGACCCCGTGGCGTTCGGAGGTGATGCAGCCGACGCCTTCCACGTGATCGCTCCCTCCTTGCCCGGGTACGGGTTCTCGGGCAAGCCCACGGTGACCGGCTGGGGTGTGGAGCGGATCGGCGCAGCGTGGGCGGCGCTGATGGCGCGGCTCGGCTACGACCGCTATGTGGCGCAGGGCGGCGACTGGGGGTCGGCGGTCACCTCGCAGGTCGCCACCCAGGACCCCGAACACTGCGTGGCGATCCACCTCACGTTGGCGATGTCGATGCGCCCGAGCAGCGAGCCGACGACACCGGCCGAGTTGCACGCCGCAGAACGCCACCACTACTACCGGACGCAGGATTCGGGCTACTCGATCCAGCAGCGCACCCGGCCCCAGACGCTCGGCTACGGGCTGGCTGATTCACCCGTCGCCCAACTGGCATGGATCGTCGAGAAGTTCTGGGCGTGGACCGACTGCGACGGGCACCCCGAGCAGGTGCTGTCGCGCGACGAGATGCTCGACGACGTGATGCTCTACTGGTGCACCGGCTCGGGCACCTCGTCGGCTCGGCTCTATTGGGAGAGCGGGGGTCGCAGCGATCGTCCCGTCGTGACCGTGCCGACTGGGTTCGCCGTGTACCCGCGCGAGATCGTGCCCCCCGTGCGCGAGTGGGTGGGATCGCACTACCCCAACGTCGTGTACTGGCGTGATTACGAGCGGGGCGGGCACTTCGCCGCCTTGGAGGTCCCCGACGTGTTCGTCGCCGACCTCCGTGAGTGGGCTCGCCTGGCTCGCTGAGCGACGCCACGCTCACATGGCGATGACGTCGAGCGGCCCAGGAGGGCCGGTGCGCACGTACCACTCGTAGCCGTAGACGCCGGCGAACGTGTCGGGGTCGAGCTGCAACACCGCCGAGTCGGGCGGAATCTGGCTGGCGTGGGCGGCGATCGCCGCCCGCTTGAGCTCGATCACCGGGTTCACGTCGACGGTGGTGGTGACCAGCACCGTGGGCACACCGGTCGGGACCGGCTCGTGCAACGACAGCGACGCCAGGTCGACGAGATGGGTCTCGACGAAGTGCAGGTACTCGCGGTCGACGGTCGACTCGTACACGGTGCCCACCGCAGCCATCTCGCCCGCTCGTCGCCCGGTCCGGTGCACGGCCAGATGGTCGGCGTGCCCGTAGATACCGCCCTCGTCGTAGTACACGAGCGCCTCGGCCTGCTCCTCGATCAGCAGCGTGGCGAGCGCCGACGCCGCCTCTTCCACGTCGGCGAACGCGAAGGCATCGTCGGGGATCGGCATCCCGGGCAGCGCCAGGCCCGAATCCGAATAGCCGAGGAACGCCACACGCGACACGCCCAGCAGCCGGCAGGCGCGCTCGGTCTCGGCGGCACGCCGGTCGGCGAGCGGCGAGTCGTCCCCGTGCGGCGCACCCAGTTCGCCACCGGTGGCGATCACCACCACCACCCGGACACCGGCGGTCGTCAGGCGTGCGATCGTGCCGCCGGTGAAGATCGCTTCGTCATCGGGATGGGCGTGGAAGAACACGACCGTCGGCTGTGGCTGTGGCTGTGACGGCGACGTCGAAGAGCGGGCGGCGTTCACGCCGCCGCACGTTAGTGCCCGACCTGCGTGAGCGACCGTTGGCTCTCCGGGGTCACCCATGGTCGCGGTTGACGCGTCACACGTTCGCTGCTCACGAGCTGATCGCGGTCGAAGTGGAGACGCCGTCGAACGCTGCCGTCGGGTCGCCATTTCGTGATCGCCGCCGCCCCGCCGGGGGCATCGTGGCGCCGTCCGCGCTGGAAGTACTCCTCGTAGTTGTGCACTCCGGTGGCGTAGAACCCGCGCACCGCCGGACGGCCCGACACCGGATCGTGCAACACACCGCCTTGGTAGAAGCGCTCCCACTTCACCGATCCGTTGGGTCGGTACCGAGCGTGGGCGGGCACCAGGCGCGCCGGATCGTGCAGCGCACCATGGGCGAACCATGCGATCTCGACCAGCACGCCGTGGCGCAGCAGACGGGCGCGACCGGTGAACCCGGTCGGGACGTCGACGAGGTCGGCGACGTCGATCGACGTCACGACCCGGAACGACATGGCATTGGGGAGCAGATCCACTGCGTCACCTATCGGCCGGCGCGATGGCAGACCTGAGGTCGAATTGCGATCAGTGACGGCTCTGCGACGACGACTTCGACACGATCATGTCGGCGGTGTCGCGCTGGATCTGCTTGTGGCGCTCGTCGTCGAAGTACGCCCGAAAAGCAGCCTCGTCGACGAAGTCGGCCACGATCGAGAAGTCGAACGTGCCGGGGTTGAGCCGGGCGTCGCGGCCGATCACGTACGACGTGACACCGTCCAGGGCGGCTACGTAGTCGGTCAGCGACCGCTCGTAGGCGTCGATCGCGGCCGGGCTCGTGCCCTCGGCGAACTGGAACAACACCACGTGTCTGATCACCACACCAGTGTCGCCGATCACGCCCGGTGCGACATCACCGGGGGTCGCCCGCGGCGCAGGGCGATCTGCCCACGTCGTACAGTCGGCCCATGAGCATCATCAGCGCCGACGAACTCGCCCGCCGCCTGCCCGCCGGCGACACGGTGATCTGCGACGTGCGCTTCTCGCTGGCCGATCACGCCCAAGGGCGGCGCGAGTACGACGCCGGGCACCTGCCCGGGGCACTGTTCGTCGACCTCCACACCCAACTGGCGGGTGGATCGGGTGGCGGCAGGCATCCGCTTCCCGAGCCCGCCACCTTCGTCGACCTACTCGGATCGCTGGGGATCACCCCGGCCACGTTCGTGGTGGCATACGACAGCAGCGGCGGCGCCACGGCGTCGCGCCTGTGGTGGATGCTGCGGTCGATCGGCCACGGACAGGCGGCCGTGCTCGACGGTGGGCTGCCGGCGTGGACCGCCGCCGGGCACCCGCTCGACACGGAAACGCCGGATCCCACCCCGGTCGTGTATCCCGGACACCATGAGTGGTCGGGTGTGGTGTCGGCAGACGACGTCGCCGAGGGGTCGTCGCTGGGCGCCACGTTGGTCGACTCGCGCGCCGGTGAGCGGTACCGCGGCGAGATCGAACCGATCGACTCGCAGGCCGGCCACATTCCGGGGGCGATCAACCGGTTTCACCTCGACAACCTCGCCCCCGACGGCACGATGCTGCCGATCGGTCGCCTGGCCGGCAACTTCGCAGGGGTCGGCGAGAGCCCGATCGTGTACTGCGGGAGTGGCGTGACGGCCTGTCACAACCTGCTGGCGATGTCGCTGGCGGGCGTGCCGCACGCCCGCCTGTATGCCGGCTCGTGGAGCGAATGGTCGAGTGATCCGGCCCGCCCGATCGCCACCGGCGACGCACCGTGACGTCGCCATCCAGCTGATCCCGTCCGGCTGATCACGTCCAGCAGATCACGTCCAGCAGATCGGTGCGTCGATCGAACGTGGATCGATCAGTTCGTCGCCGACTGCATCGACCCGGCACGGATCGTGTCGAGCACGACGTCGGGTCGTTCGAGGTGCACGAAGTGGCCGGCCCGAGCCACCACCCGGATCTGGGCCTCCGGATAGCGCTCGACGACGGCTGCCAGATCACCAGCGGGGATCAGCGGGTCGGTGGCGCCCAACACGATCCGTACCGGGCAGGCGCTGAACGGCGCCGATTCCCACGTCGGGAGCGACCTGGCGAGCCGCAGGAAGTCGACGCCATCGGCCGTGCGTGAACCCAGCACGGCGCGGTGGACGACGCGATTGTCGAGCCGGCCCGGCGCATCGATGAACCCACGCAGGGCCTGGCGCACCACGGTCAGTTCGGGGCCGCGCAACAGGCGCGGCACCCGGGGCCGCCCGAGCGACGTCGCCTGTGCGAGCGCCTTGAGCATGATCAGGGCTCGCCCGGTGCGATCCCACGTGTCACCGCCCCTGAGCCGGCCCGTGACACTGGGGAGAGGCGAGTTGAGCAACACCACGTCGGTGACGACGTCGGGTCGGATCCGGATCATCAGCCCGGCGATCAACCCACCCATCGAATGACCCACGAGCCGCCACGGTGGCGGCGCCAGGGCCGACAGCCAATCGACCAGCGCCGACACGGCGTCGCGCTCGGTGCCGATGATCACGTCGGTCGACAACGTGGGAGCGACGACCGGTCCGATCCCGGAGAGGGCGTCGATGATCGGGGCGAAGACCGATGCGTCGTTGCCGATGCCGTGCAGCAGCATCAGGGGGGTGCGGGCATCGATGTGGTCCGGGTCCCACGACGACGGCCGCAACACCAGCGAGCCGTCCGACGGGTGTTGGTCACGTCGATACCGGTTGAACCAATCCGATGTCAGGACCGCCCCATACGCATCGGCGTCGTGTTCGATCTGGTCGATGCCCGCCAGCTCGTGTCGTGGGCCCTTCACGACGGCCACGGTATCGATCGCCACGATATTTGGTGGACAGCCGGGACGCCGAGGAGTACAACGCCCTCTATGGCTTCATGGACGAACAAGATCAGCAAGGTGGCCCAGGGTGAGTTGCGACCCGGCGAGTCGTTCGTGACGGCGGCGTTCCTGCAGCCGGCCGGCTCGGCGGGCGCCATGGTGAGTCGCAGCGTGGGTGGCATCGTCGGCGCTGCCGTGGTCAGCAAGTTGCGCACCAAGGACGACGGCTCGTTGGTGTCGGACTCGGGGTCGGCGGCGATGTTGCCGAACACCAAGCTGCTCGTGGGACTCACCGATCAGCGCCTGCTGGTGTACAACTTCGGCGGGTTGATGGGCAAGCCCAAGGATCTGGTCGCGGCGTTGGACCGCTCGGCGCTCGCCGGCGTCGACGTGCAGGACGGCAAGCTCACCAAGCGCGTCACGCTGGTGTTCACCGACGGGACCGGACGGGTCTACGAAGCCCCGCGTCTCAACTCGGGCATCGACGAGTTCGTCGCCGCCGTCGGCGCTGCCTGAGCCGCACGCTGCGCCGGGGGCACGGCGCCGTCCACGCGTCAGCGAGTCGGGACGCGGCCGTGGACCCAGACCGGGATGCCCTGGGGCATGATCCCGGACTCCCAGATCCAATCCATTGCCGGCAGGCTGACCCTCACGCAACCGTGCGAAGCGGCGTAGTTGGGGATGCTGTTGGACCCGTGCACGGCCTCGCCGCCCGAGAAGTACTTGGGTCGGTAGATCCGGCCGAGGTCGCCTTCCCACCAGCCCTCGGGGCGCTCGCGATAGACGTCGTGGAGGCCGTTGCGGGTGACCGCGTCGCCGATCTGACGCTCGCCCGGTGAGTTCTTGTCGGGCTCGTCGTACGCGATCTCGCTGCCGGTCGAGGTGTTCAGGATCCAGCTCGTGACACCGTCGATCACGAAGAACAGCAGCTGCTTGGACTTGTCGATCTCGACCAACGTGCCGGCGTCGGCGCTGGCCTTGGGGCGCTCGGTGATCGTGCTCATCAGCGCCGCCGTCTCGCTGTTCAGGCTGCCCGAGGCGTTCAGCCCGTAGTACTTCTGGAACGCCATCACCGCCTGCTGGGTGGTCAACCCGTAGTCGCCGTCGGCCTCCTGGACCCAGAACCCGAGTTCCAGCAGCCGGAACTGGGCGCGGGCCGTGTCGCCGCCGCTGTTCTTGCCGACACCGTTGAGCGGCGGATCGACGACGGCCACGCTGGGGGCCAGGGTGGTGGTGGTCGTGGCCGGGATCGTGGTCGAGCTGGTCGTGGTGGTCGACGTGGAGGTGGTCGCTTCGGTCGTGGTCGGCGCCACCGTGGTCGTGGTGGTGGTGACCTCGATCGGGGCGATCGTGGGCGCGACCGGGGCACTGGTGACCGAGGTGGTGGCACACGCCGACAGCGTGAAAACCCCTCCGACCAAGAACGCTCCCGCGCGTCGTACCTGCATAACGTCTGCAATGGTAACGATTCGTGGGCCCTCGAACGGGGCACTTCGCCTCGATTTCGGCGACAGTTTCGAGACTTTTCGCACATCGCACGGCATCGGCGATGCGGCGTCGTGACCGATTTCACCTGGGTGGGTCAGTAGATCGCCGCGTCACCGGGCAACTCGCACCAGATGGTGAGACCGTACTTGACCCCGTCCAAGAGCTGACCGGCCTCGTGTGGGTGGGTCACCAGTGACGGCCAGGCGAGGATCGAGCCGACCGGTTGATCACGGTTGTCGTAGCCCTGCCGGGGGAACCGGAGCCAGGCTCCGTCGGCGTCGTCGTTGAGGCGAACGGTGGCCGACACCTGGGCGATGTCCTGGTGGATCCGCAGCGATTCCTGCTCACCGGGCAGGTAACGGATCACGAACGCGTCGCGCAGTCCTCGGTACTCGATCAGGGGCCACTGGGCTTGCAGCTGTGGCCAGATCCGTGCCCCGATGTCGTCCTGCACGGCGGCGTACAGGGCTGGGCTGATGGCCGCAAGCGACACCTCGTGGCCGGGCACCGGGTCGTCCGGGTCCGGTTCGAACCCGATCAGTTCGGCAGCACGGATCACGGCGGCGCAGAACGCCGGCGTCCAGAACGGCATCAGCATGATCTCGGGCGCCACCTCGATCGCCTCGATGGCAGACGACGGATCGTCGGTCGCCCCGGCGTAGGTGAGGATCATCGCGAGGTCGTCGAGCACATCGTCCACGCCGGAATCGTGCCACGCCGCCGGAGCGCGCCGCCGCACCGGTCCGTCACGCGGCGAACAGCTCGTCGAACAGCACCGCTCCACGCGGGATCACCGACGGATCGAAGCGATCGACCAGCCGCGATGCCGTCACCGCCTCGTGCGGGGTCGCCAGACCGAGCGATCGCGCCAGCACCGACAGCACCTCGCCCGGTGGGTGGCCGTCGGCGGCGAGGTCAGCCAGGGTGACCGCCCCGTGCCGTTTGGCGAGCCGCTGCCGATCGGTTCCGAGGACCAGCGGTACGTGCAGGTACTCGGGGTGCTCGACCCCCAGGAGCCGTTGCAGCAACAGGTGACGCGGCGTCGAGCTGAGCAGGTCGTCGCCACGGACCACCTGGGTCACGTGCTGTGCAGCGTCGTCGACGACGACCGCCAGGTTGTACGCCGGAACACCGTCGGCGCGCGCCAGCACCACGTCGTCGACGGCGCCGACGAAGCGTCCGGCGAGCCGGTCGTCGACGGTGAGCCGTTCACCGTCGGTCCGCAGCCGGAGTGCAGGGCGCCGGCCCTGGGCGATGCGTTCCGCCCGTTCCGCTTCGGTGAGGTCGCGACAGGTGCCCGGGTACGCCCCGTCGGGCAGGTGCACGTGCGGTGCGCTGGCGGCGGCACCCACCTCGGCCAGGATCTCGCGTCGCGTGCAGTAGCACTCGTAGACGCGACCTGCGGCGCGCAGCGTGTCGATGGCGCGGTGGTATCGATCGAATCGCTCGCTCTGACGGAACACGTCGCCGTCCCAGTCGAGACCGATCGCGGCGAGGTCCGCGAGTTGAGCGCGTTCGTGCTCGGGTGACGAGGTGACCCGGTCGAGGTCCTCCATCCGGACCAGGAACGAGCCCCCAACGGAGCGAGCCGCCAGCCACGCCACGAGTGCCGTCCGCAGGTTGCCGACGTGCAGCTGCCCGGTCGGCGACGGGGCGAAACGACCCGTGACGGGCGACACGAACGGCGCTGACACGCGATCATTCTGGCAACGATGGAACGCGAACACGATCGCCATGAGCATGCGCCGTCACATCCACGCTCCGAGCGTCAGCTGGGGCGACGGGAACGAATGGCGATCATCCTCGAACACGACGGCGCGGCGTGCGTGTGGTGCCGGCGTCCGCTCGAGGTCGGTCTGGTCGACGCCACGACCGAGCACCTGGTCCCGCGGATCAAAGGCGGCCCGAGTTGGCTGGAGAACGAACTGGCTGCATGTCGGCGATGCAACGGCGAGCGCGGCCATCGCACTCCCGGCGAGTGGTTCGACGAATGCGAGCAGCGCGGGTGGAACCCGAACCGGGCCGTGATCGTGGCGGTGCTGCACGCCCTGCAGGCCGCGATCGAGCGCCGCGGCGGTCAACGACGGGCCCGCCCGTACGTGGCGTCACAGCTGAGACGGCTCGCACGCGACGGGTCGTCCTGACGAAGGTTCTTGCCGTGGTGTGCCGAACTGACCCTGATCGCGGCGCTCGACCTCCTAGCATCGGCACCTGATGCACTGCCACGCATGCGGGATCGACGTCTCCGCCGGCCAGCGATTCTGCGGCCGGTGCGGTGCCTCCCTGCGCGGCGTCACCGACGTCGAGCAGCCCGTCGTCCCCGAATCGGAGTGGGCCGCCCACGACCCCGACTGGGCCCAGACGGGCAGCCTGCCCACGATGCCCGTCACCGCTCAACCGGCCGCCGAGCGGGCGCCCGGGGCGGGCGTGACCGAGTCGCTGCCGGTCACCGAACTGATCGCCACCGAATCCACCACGGGATCTGGCAGCGGGCTGGGGATCCCGGTGCCGCGCACGGTGTCGGCGTTGGAGCAGGTGCCGGTTGCCGAACCCGATGCCGACGACGTGTGGGCCGTCGCACGCGAGGGGTATGGGCACGACGGCGCAGGGTGGAGCATCGAGGGCAACCGGACCGCCGAGATGCCGACCAGCACGGTGTCGGGCGGGGTGTCGGGCGGGGTGTCGGGCGGGGGCGCCGTCACCGAGCCCGGCCACGGTTTCCGAGTCGGTTTGGTCACGATCGCCAGCGTGGCGGCGGCGATCACCGCCCTGGTCGGTTCGTTCACCACGTCGGTGTCGATCACCAGCGAGCAGCGCGTGGTGCTGAGCGATCGGACGCCGCCCACGTTCCGGCTCGGCACGTGGTTGCTCGACGACTTCGGCGACAACCTCTCGATCGCCATGCTGATCGGGGCCGTGCTGCTGGTCGTCGGCGGGGTGGCGGCCGGCTTTCGGTGGCGCTGGGGTTCGGGCCTGGCCGGTGGCGCAGGTCTGGCGGTCGCAGGTCTGGCCGCTCTGGCGTTGGGGCTGGCGCAGCTCCCGCTCGACGTCGCCAAGGAGTTCGCGGCGATCCCCAGCACTTCGCCATTCACGCTCACCCTCACCCGCGACATCGGGTACTGGCTGCTGGTCGTGGCCGGCTCGCTCGGCGTGATCGTGTTCTTCGCCTCGCTGGCGGTCGCCTTCGGGGATCGCCGCCCCGGCCTCAACCCGTGGATCGCAGCGCTCGGCGCCCTGGCCACCGTGGTGGCGGTGATCGGGCCGATGGTTCCCGAAGGCCTCGCCGTCTTCAGCGACAACTGGTACGTGATCGAGGGCAGCGGGCAACCGTCGCCGATGCTGCTGGTCGGTCGGCTCGTGCAGTTGGCACTGCTGCTGCTGACCGGGGTGCTCGGCTATCTGTGCGTTCGCCGATGGGGCCTGGCGCTGGCGATCGGTGGCTCACTCCCGATCGTGTGGCTCACGATCAGCAGCCTGTTCGACCTCACCGACCATGCCGTCGGCCTCGCCTACCGAAATCCGGGCGGGCTCGACGCCGAGCCGCACGGGATGACGATCATCGGCGTCAGCGCGCTGCTCGCCATGGCGCTGTTGGCGGTGGTCGCCGCCTACGACCAAGCCGTGCGCGAACGCCGCCGCTGAACCGCCGGTGCGGCCTCACACGGCGGCGTAGTTGAGCGCCGTCTCGGTGGCAGGGTCGCCGGCGATCCGTGTGTGCCACATCCGTCGTCGCTCGGTCAGGTCGTACGGCGTGGCGCGGTGCATCAGGCGCCGGTTGTCCCACAGCACGGTGTCGCCCGCCGTCCACTCGTGGCGGTGCACCAACGACGGCTGGACGGCATGCGCATCGAGCCGACCCAACAGCTCGGTCGAGTCGGCGTCGGTCATGCCCACCACGTCGAAGGCGTGCTGGCCGATGGTCAGGTTGGGGCGACCGGTGTCGGGGTGGACCTTGACGATCGGCCGCAGCGGCGAAGGGCCGTCGTGGAAGCCGTAGGTGCGGTCGCGCGTGGCGTTGGCCGCCGACACGAACAACCCGGCGCGTTCCATGCTGCGACGCCGTGAATGCGTGGCGGCGAGTCCGTTCAGCGCGGTCCGTTCGGCCTCGGCGAGGCAGTCGTAGGCGGCACGCGTGTCGGCGAACTCGGTCGCCCCGCCATGGCTGGGGATGATCTCGGCCGAGAACACAGCCCCCTTGGCCTGGACCGGCATGAACGTGCTGTCGTGGTGCCACCCTTCGTTGCCCAGCAGCGATTTGACCGGATCGGAGTCGGGTGCCATCACCGATCCGTCCGGGGCGATGTTGGTGAGCGGGAACGCCGATACCTCCAACTCGCCGAACCGGCGGGCGAAGTCGTTCTGCTCGTGCGGGGTGAGGAACTGGGACGGGAAGATCAACAGCCCGAACTCGATCCATGCCTCGCGCACCGCGTCCAGCTGCGTGGCGGCGATGGAAGGGATCGCCACCCCGTGCACGGTGGCGCCGAAGCAGCCGCCGACCGGCTCGACGCGCATCGCTGAGGCCATCACGCGTCGATCGTAGGTGCAACCCCGGTCTCCATTTGTGCGGGAGTGATGGTGCGGAGACAATGGCGGGGTGAACCGCATCGAGCTCCGTTCCGACAACTCCGCCGAAGTGGCGCCCGAGATCATGGAGGCGATCGTCGCCGCCAACGCCGGGGGGGCGATGGCGTACGGGGGTGATGACCGGTCGGCACGGCTGGAGCAGGTCGTGCGCGAGGTGTTCGAGCACCCGGGAGCCCGGATCTTCCCGGTGTCTTCGGGTACCGCCGCCAACGCCCTGGCGCTGTCGGCGATGTGCCCGCCGTGGGGGCTGGTGTTCACCCACCAGTCGGCGCACGCCCTCAACACCGAGTGTGCCGCGGCGTCGATGTTCGGCGGCGGCTTGGCGATCCGCGGCGTGGCCGGCGATGACTTCCTGATCGACCCCTCCCATCTGGTCGCCGCGTTCGACGCCGTTCGGCTGGGCGACAACCACCATTCCCAACCGCGGGTCGTGTCGCTCACGCAGGCCACCGACATGGGCACGATCTACTCGGTCGACCACGTCGCCGAGTTGGCGTCGCTGGCGCACGCCCGTGACTGTCGCGTCCACATCGACGGTGCCCGGATCGCCAACGCGATCGCCGCCCTCGGCTGTTCGCCGGCCGACCTGACCTGGCGCGCCGGCGTCGACGCGATCTCGTTGGGAGCGATCAAGAACGGTGCGATGTCGGCCGACGCCGTGGTCACGTTCGACGACTCGATCGCAGAGGAACTGGTGTACCGGACCAAGCGGTCGGGTCACGTGACGTCGAAGATGCGGTTCCTGTCGGCCCAGCTGATCGCCTATCTCACCGATGGTCTCTGGCTGCGGTTGGCGGGCGACGCCAACGCGCGGATGGCCGAGCTGTCGGCGGGCCTGTCGGCACTCGGCGTGCCGTTGTTGAACCGGCCCGACGTCAACATGCTGTTCGCCGAGGTGACCGACGAGGCGATGCGCCATCTCCGCTCGGCCGGGGTCGACTTCTACGACATGAGGCCCGGCGTGGTGCGCTTCGTCACGAGTTGGCAGACCGGCACCGACGACGTCGCTGCGGTGCTCGACCACGTTCGGGCGGCGTTGGGGTCCACCGTCTGATTCGGCACGCCGACCATTCTCTGACTAAAGTCAGAGAATGGTCGACGGGCGGGATGCAAGCGACGCGGGCGACGGCGACGTGGTCGCAGCGGTTCGGACCTTCAACCGCACCTACACACCCCGGATCGGCGTGCTCGACGAGTCGTTCCTCGGGACCGGCATGCCGCTCGGCTGTGCCCGGCTGCTGTACGAGGTGGGCGTCGACGAGGTGACCGTGCTGGCACTCAGGCGGCGGCTCGGTCTCGACTCCGGCTACCTCAGCCGACTCCTTCGGCGGCTCGAGACGGCGGGCCTGGCAGCGGTCGTCGCCGACCCACACGACCGGCGACGGCGAGTGGCTCGACTGACGGCGAAGGGGCGCCGCACGTGGCACCGGCTCGACAAGCGATCCGACCAGGTCGCCGCCGACGTGGTCGCCGGGTTGTCGCCACGTCAGCAGCGGGAGTTGGCCAACGCCCTGGCAGCGGCCGAACGGCTGATCCGACTCGGGTCGTTGCAGCTCGAGCTCGTCGCCGCCGACGACGGCGAGGCGATCTGGGCGATGAGCGAGTACTTCGCCGAACTGGCGCGGCGCTTCACGAACGGCTTCGATCCCGGCGACGCACTCACCGCCGACGTGCCGGCCTATTCGGCGTCGAACGGCGGCGGGTTCCTGATCGGGCGCATCGACGATCGTGTCGTGGCCTGCGGCGGTCTGATGCGGTTCGACCGTTCGACCGTCGAGATCAAGCGGATGTGGGTCCATCCCGACTGGCGCGCCGGCGGTGTGGGACGCCGCACGCTGGCCGCCCTCGAACAGCATGCAGCCGGATGCGGCTACGGACGGGTGGTGCTCGACACCAACGCCGCCCTGACCGAGGCGATCGCCATGTACCAGCGATCCGGCTATCGGGCGATCGCTCGCTACAACGACAACCCCTACGCCATGCACTGGTTCGAGAAGACCGATCTGCCGGCGTGACGCCGGCACGAACTCAGCCGGGTCGGTTGCGAAGGGCTGCCGCCAGTTCGGTGCGCGACCGCACGCCGAACTTGCGATAGGCGCGGGTGAGGTTCGACTCGACCGTGCGCAGGCTGACCGAGAGGGCGGCCGCGATCTCGGCGTTCGACCGGCCTTCCGCCACGAGTTCGGCGATCTGCTCCTCGGTCGGTGTGAGCTGCTGATCGTGGTCGGTTCGTCGTGCGCCGAGCCGATCCAACTCGGCGTCCGTGCGGGCGAGGAACGCAAACGCCCCCAATTCGACGAAGCGTTGTCGCGCCTCGGTCAGCCGGATCCGGGCGTCACCACGTTTGCCCATCCGGCGCAACACCGAACCGGCACCCAGGACCGCCCGAACCGTCTCCAGCGCCAGCCCGAGCTCGGCGTACCGGGCCTCGGCCACGGACCACTGCCCGAGCGCGGCGTCGAGATCGCCGGCGCCCACAGCGAGCAGCGCTGCGTTGCGTGCGATGTCGGCGGCGCCGCGGGGTGTGGCGCTGCGTGCCACCAACGCCGCCGTGTGATCGGCGACCTCGGTGGCCTCTCCGAACTCTCCCAACTGCACCAGCGCCTCGACGAGCGCGACCCGGAACGACGCCGAGCCGATCGCCCCGCAGCCGATCTCGGCGGCCACGCGCGCTGCGGCGCGGCCGTGTTCGGCCGCTGCCCGCCAATCGCCCGCGGTCGCCGCCACCTCGCAGGCTCGGCTGAATCGCACCAGCTGGTCGATCGGATAGCCGTCGTCGTCCATCGACCTCGCCAACTCGTGGGTGGCGCGTGCGTCGTCGCCCCGAATCGCAGCGATGTAGGCGATGTCGATGCGAACGTTGGCCGACCCGATCCCGCCGATCATCGCCTGGAGGTCGAGCCAGTCCTCGGCATGGCGCAGCGCTTCGTCGTATCGACCGAGCGCGATCAGATCGCCGATCATCCGGCTTCGCACCGGGGCCTCGAAATGTACGAGCCCGAGCCGCTGGTATTCCACCAGTTGACCCCGGCTGATCTCGAGCGACGCCGCCGCCTGGTCGCTGTAGCTGAGCACGTCCGCCCACCAGTCCTTGGCGATCGACACGTTCGGCAGCCCCGCTGCCATGGTTCGGGCGAGTTCGAGATCGACCGGTTCGCCGGCCAGCACGCGGACCATCGACCGGAGCGCTTCCTCCCGGACGATCTGGTCGTGGTCACCACCAGCGATCGCATCGACGACCGCCGCCTCGGCCGCCTCACCGGCCTCCGTCACGTCGAAGCGCAGCAACGCTTGCGTGCGCAGATCATGCAACCGGGCACGCATGCCCGGCTGATCGGTGAGCGAGGGCAGCAGCTCCTCCGAGAGCGCCAGCGCACCTTCCACATCGCCGGCGTTGCCGATCGCCAAGAACTTCACGACTCCGGCTCGGAACCGCGTCGGCGCCGACCCGTCGAGCGCCTCCGCTCGGGTGGCGAGCGTCACCGGGAGATCGGCCTCGCCTCCGCTCAGCGCCAGCTCGGCGGCCGACAGCAGGCGGTCGACCCGGCCGGCCACATCGGACGGCGGTGTGAGCTCGACGGCACGCTGTGCGAACTGCAACGCCACCGGCACATCGCCGCGACTGCCGGCGCGTTCGGCGGCGGCATCCAACTCGGCTGCCAGGTCGGCGTCGGGGTCGAGCGCGCCGGCCGCCCGCAGCGACACGCGTTCGTCCTCGTCGTCGGCGGTCGCCGCCAGGGCGACCTGTGCACGTCTGCGCTCGCCGAGCGAGGCCGTGGCGACGACCGCCGACCGCATCAACGGGTGCACGAACCGGATCTGGTCCCCGTGGACGTCGACGACGTGGTGCTTGATGGCGACGTCGAGTTCCGATTCGGCATCGCTGCCGGGCATCGCCGCCCGGATCCGGGTGATTGTCGGACGCGCTGCCAAGGCGGCCAGCAGCAACATGTCGCGGGTCCCGGCCGGCAGGTCGTCGATGCGGGACGCGATCGCGTCGTACGCCGACCGGTGCACCAGTGCGTCGTCCAGCCCGATGCCCCTGGCCAGCAGGCGGCCGATCTCGATCGCGTGCAAGGCGTGTCCGCCGGTCGCCTCGTGGATCCTCAATGCGTCGGTGCGCCCGATCTGGCGTCGACCGACCGCGCTCACGAGTTGGTGGACCGAGCCGACCGAGAGCCCGGACAGCTCGATCGCCCGCCTCCGCTCGTCGGCGACGAGCCGATCGGGATCGATCGCCAGATCGACGGGTCGATGGGCGAGGATCGCCATCAGCGGAAGTCGATCGCTGGCTCGGATGGCGAAGGCGATCGCCGATGCGCTTGGCTGGTCGAGCCAGTGCAGGTCGTCGACCACGAGCGCCGTGGGCCGCTGCCGGGCGAGGCCGCGCACGACGTCGGCGAGGCCGAATGCCACGAGCGACGGGTCGGCCTCGGCCTGATCGATGCGCCCGATCGCCGCCAACACCGCCTGCCGCGGTGCCTCCGCCACACCTGCCCAGTCGTCGTCGGTGAGCGACGCACACAGCAGGCGCAGCCCGGCCCACGACAGGTGCGCCTCGACCTCGCTGAGTGCCACCCGCAGGACAGCGAACCCGTGCCGCTCGAGCTGGTCGACGGCTTCGGCCAACAGTGACGTCTTGCCGACCCCCGCCTCACCGACGATCGTGACCAGCCCGACCGAACCCGACTGCACTGCGCCGGCGAGCTCGGCGATCACCGCCAACTCCTGCTGCCGGCCCAACAACGTCGGAGTGCTCACCACCACCGAGAGTAGTGGCCGACGTCCCTCTGGGGCCGTGCCGCGGAGGATCGGCTCACCGAGCGGCGAGCATCGGCTGGTACAGCGTGCGGTCGTAGTCGGCGACCATCCGTGCCGCCGGGACCAGCGGTCCGAGCGTGCGCCAGTTGTGCTTCACGCGCTCGATCCACGCGGTGGAGGGCGTGCCGCGCCGGTCGGCGTGGAACTCGGCGGCGATCTCGGCCAACAGGCCCAGCGCGGCGGCCGACTCCTGGTCGTCACGGACCGTCTCGTCGACTGCCTCGGAGGTCGGGATGTCCCAGCCATTGCGGCCATCGGACATCTCGGCCCACCAGCCGTCGAGGATCGAGCAGTTGAGGGCACCGTTGAGGGCCGCCTTCTCCCCACTCGTTCCCGACGCCTCACGCGGGCGGACCGGGTTGTTGAGCCACACGTCGCACCCGAAGTACAGGGCGCGAGCGACGGCGATGTCGTAGTCCGGGATGAACGTGAACCGGCCGTTGGCGGCCGGCGTGGTTCCGTAGGCGACGACGTCCTTGATCAGGCCCTTGCCGGGCACGTCGGCCGGGTGCGCCTTGCCGGCGAACAGGATGTGGATCGGCCGTTCGTCGTCGGCCAGCAGTGCCGCCAACAGCTCGGGGTGGCGCAGCAGCAGGGTGGCGCGCTTGTAGGTCGCGAACCGGCGGGCGAAACCGATCACGAGCGCGTCCGGGTCGAGCGTCACGCCAGCGCCGTCGGCCAGCAGCGCAGTCAGCGCCGCACGATCGGTCGCACGTGTGGTGGCGATCGTCTGGTTCGGGACGGCGTCGATCCGGTTCCACGCGGCCCGGTTGCCGAGGTCCCAGCCGTCGCCGAGTTCGGCGTCGAACAGGTCCTGCAGCGCCGGGCTGACCCAGGTGCGGGCGTGCACGCCGTTGGTGACCGACGTGATCGCGTCGCCGCCGGGCACGTCGGCGAACAGCTCCTGGCTGACCTCGCCGTGCAGTTTCGACACACCGTTGGCGCGCGCCGCCACCTTGAGGCACAGCGTCGCCATGTTGAAGACGGTGTCGCTGTCGGGGTCGACGCCGAGCGACAACACGTCGTCGAGCGTGTCGCCCCATGCGTCGGCCCACGGTTGGAGGTAGGCGCCGACCAGGCCGTGTTCGAACCGGTCGATGCCGGCCGGCACCGGGGTGTGGGTGGTGAACAGCACCGACGGCTTCACGACCGCCACCGCCTCGTCGAGGGTGGCGGCACCGGCGGTGCGGGCACGGTCGATCAGTTCGATCGTGAGGAATCCGGCGTGGCCCTCGTTGGAGTGGTGCACTCCCGGGGTCCAGCCGACCGCCTCCACGGCGCGGGCGCCACCGACGCCGAGCACGAACTCCTGCTCGAGCCGGTGCAGTCGGTCGCCGCTGTACAGCTGGTCGGTGATCGCACGGTCGTGGGCGCTGTTGCCGGGCACGTCGGTGTCGAGCAGCAGCAGCGGGATGCGACCGACGTCGAGCCGCCAGACCTTGGCGAGCACGATCCGCTCGGCGATCGGCACCTCGACCACGATCCCGGTGTCGGCGCAACCGAAGTCTTCGGCGCGGTAGGTCTCGATCCGTTCCGCCTGCCCGCCGTGGGCGATGTACTGCCGGAAGAAGCCGTGGCGGTAGAACAGGCCGACCGCCCCCAGCGACGTGGCCAGGTCACTGGCCGACTTGAGGTGGTCGCCGGCCAGGATGCCGAGCCCGCCGGAGTACTGCGGCACGACCTCGCTGATGCCGAACTCCGGCGAGTAGTAGGCGACGTCGGGCGCGGTGATGGCAGTCGCCATCGTCCGGTCGAGGTGGTCGAGCTGGGCGGCCACCACGGCGACGGTGTCGGGGTCGCCGGCGAGGTCGTCGAGTTGGGCGTCGGTCAGTGCTCGCACGGCGATCATCGGGTGCTGGTCATGCTTGGCGGTCGGCAGCGACGCGAACAGGTCGGCGGTGCGGTACTGCCAGGTCCAGAGATGGTTCGATGCGAGCCGGGTCAGGGCGTCACCCAGCGAGGTGCGGTCCACGATGTCAGTCCCTCCGAGGGGTCGTTTGCTGAATCGTCGAAGCTAGCCCGCAGTACCGGGACCCACCCACGGCGCACACAGAAAGTACGCGCCGGCAACACGGCAGCAACCGTGTATGCCGGCATCGCGACGGGTCACCAGCGACACGGATCAGGGATCGGTCTACGATCGCGCTCTCCATCGAACCGAGGGGTCCTGTCATGAGCCAGTTGCACGTCGTCGCCACCATCCCCATCAAGGCCGAGTACGTTGACGACGTGCGCGCCGCGCTCGAGACGCTGGTGATCGCCACCCGCGACGAGGAGGGGTGCCTCGGGTACGACCTGTTCGAGTCGGCCGTCGCCCCGGGCACGTTCGTGACCGTGGAGCGTTGGGTCGATCAGGCGGCGATGGACGCCCACATGCAGACCCCGCACGTGGCCGCCGCGTTCGCCGCTGCCGGCGATGCGTTGGCCGGCGACGTGGCGATCCACCCACTGATCCCGATCATCTGACCGGGGCCGAGCCGGCGCCCACACTCAGGTGAAGATGATCTGGCCGCCGGCGGCCTTGTCGTAGAACTCGCCGACGGTGATGATCTCCTGCACCTGCTCGACGAAGTCGTCCGGGCTGAGGCCGAACATGTCGACCGAGGCCTTGCAGGCGTACATGCCGGCGCCGGTGTCGCCGATCATCTCGATGAACTCGTGGATCGGCGGGATGTCGAGCCCTTCCATCTTCTTGTTCATCATGTGCGTGGCCAAGGCCGACATGCCGGGCAGCCCGCCGAGCAGGGTCGGGATGTGCATGCCGGGGTTGCCGACGGTGGCGACCTTGATGTGGTCGATGCGCTGCTTGTGGATCGCGTCGAGCCCGAAGAACGTGAAGAACAGGTTGGCTTCGATCCCTTCGGCGCGAGCGCCGTTGGCCATGATCAACGCCGGGTAGATGCCCTCCAGCGATCCCTTGGAGATGATGATCGAGACTTTCTCGATCGGGTCTGGTTTGTTCGTCATGGTGTCCTCCTCAGATGCAGCCGTGAGGCTTGGGGATGCCGGCGATCTTGGCGGCGATCTTGGCGGGGCCCTTCGGGAAGAGCTGGTAGAGCTCCTTGACGGAGACGCCGGACGTCTTGCCGAGCGCCCGGACCGTCGGCCCGGTGCCCTTCTCGAAGTACTCCTTGCGCATGAAGTTGACGACGTGCCAGTGCTGTGGTGTGAGCGCGTCGATCCCCTCGTTGCGGGCGATCTCGTCGGCGATCTGTTCGGTCCATTGGTCCGGGTCCTCGAGGAATCCGTCGTCGCTCACGACGAGGTCGACGCCGGCGATGGTGGCGGTGGGCATGGGATCGTTCTCCTTGCTGGTGAGGGCTGGCGAGGGCTGGTGAGAGCCGGACATGCCGGTCAGCTGTCGCCGGCCGCGATGGTGGTGCGTTTGCCGGCGAGGGGCATGTCGGGGCCGATCCCCGGGATGTCGCGGCCGGGGAGCAGGGCGTGCCAGTAGAACCACTGGAACATCAGCTTGCCGAGGTGGTTGAGGCGCGATTCCTTGAGCAGCGGCATGCCGACCTTGCCAGGGAAGTGGCCGGCGACCGGTTCCTGGTCGTAGTTGAAGTCGATCAACAGTGCCTTGTGGAACCCGGTCTCGATGAAGCAGTTGGCGTGCCCGTCGTACGACGCGTCGAGCGGCTCGCCGGCGAGGAAGCGCTGGATGTTCTCGACCAGGATCTCGCCCTCGAAGTGGGTGACCGAGCCGGCCTTCGAGATCGGCAGGTTGGCGGCGTCGCCGATCGCGAACACGTTCGGCTTGACCTTCGACTGCAGCGTGTGCTCGTCGGTGCGCACGAAGTCGAGTTCGTCGCCGAGCCCTGGCGAGGCGCCCACGAAGGCGGCGCCGCTGTGGACTGGCACGACGACGGCCAGGTCGAACGGCACCTCGCGCTCGTCGAAGCTGATCAGGCGCCCGCCGGCACCGTCGACCTCGCCGGTGTTGAACTCGGTCACCATCTCGATCCCGCGCTGCTCGAGCATCCCGCCCAGCGCCTTGGCGGCGGTGGCCTTCGTGAAGGCGCCGTCGAGCGGCGTCACGTAGGTGATCGAGATCTGATCGCGGACACCGCGCTCCTGGAAGTACCAGTCAGCCAGGAAGCAGAACTCGAGCGGGGCGACGGGGCACTTGATCGGCATGTCGACGACGTTGACCACCAGCCGGCCGGCGTTGAACCCGGCCAGCTTGTCCTGCAATGCGGCGGCGCCAGGCAGGTCGTAGAAGGTGAACACCTTCTCCATCCAGCCCGGCCCGGTCAACCCTTCGGTCTCGTCGGGGACCAGCCGGGAGCCGGTGGCGACGACGAGCACGTCGTAGGAAAGCTCGGAGCCGTCGGCCAGGAACACGGTGTCGGTCTCGATGTCGACGCGTTCGATCGCCACCTGGCGGTAGTCGATGCCGCGGTGGAGCTGACGGCCGCGTGGGCGCACGATGTCGTCGGGATGGGCGAGGTCGAACGGCACGAACAGCAGACCGGGCTGGTAGATGTGCTGGTCGTCGCAGTCGACCACGGTGATGGCGGCGTCGGGGAGCGCCTTGCGGAGTCGGTTGGCGGTGAGTGTCCCGCCGGTGCCGCCACCGAGGATGACGATGTGGGACTTCATACGTCAATCACGGTACGACCGCGCTCCGACCCGCCGACAGGGCCGGACGTCCCGTGTCCACCGGGACGTTCAGGTGGTCACACAGGTTCGGGTTACGGCTTCGGCGGCGGGCCCTGCGGTGGCTTCCCACCCATCGGCGGCATCGGGGCGCCGGCCGCACCCTGTTGCGCGGCGGCGACGCCGTGCAAGCAGCCGATGATGTAGGGGAACGCCGTGGTGGTGACGTGGTAGCCGTAGCTGCCGTCGGGTTCGGTGCGCCCGTTGCATTCGTCGAGCACGTTCGACGTGGCGGTGCCGGCGCCTTCGGCGCCGACGTATGCGACGGCGTCCCACACGTGGCTGCTGACGTCCCCGATCACCTCGTAACCGGACTCGGCGACACCGCGCGTGTCGCAGGCAATGTCGAGGCAGACCACCGTGTTGTAGATCGGGTACCCGTCGATCGCGTAGCCGACGACCTGCACCTGGTCGAGGTTGCACATCGCCACCTCGTCGTCGATCGAGTGGTGGTGATACTCGCCGTGCGGGCCGGTGTGCCCGCCGCAGTCGTCCAGCAGGCCGTTGGCGACCGGGTCGCCGTACGCCTCGGCCACCGGTTGAGCGCCCTCGGTCGGGCCGTAGATGGGGATGCCGGTGACGGTGAACCCCAACGTGCCGAGCCGGTCCACGATGCTGTCGGGCTCGTCGAGCCAGGTCGGCTCGAGCGGCACGGACCATTCGTAGGTCTGTGCCAACAGTGGGTTGGGGGTGATCGCCACGAACGGGTACGAGATCATGCCGTTCGACTGCACGGTGAGCATCCCGTCGGCACACGTGGCGGTGACCGACGGCGCGTCGTACCCGTCGCCGGCGCCTGGTGTTCCCGCCAGATCGGGGAACGAGTCGGCCGGGCAGTCACCGCCCGCCGGGGTCGTTGTCGGTTCGCTCGCCGCTGTCGTCGTCGCGGTCGTCGGCGCGGTCGTCAGTGCCGTCATCGGTGCCGTCGTCGTGGTTGACGTCGACGGCTCGCTCGTCGAGGCCGTGGAGGTGGTGATCTGGGGAGCAGGAGAGGAGCCGATGATGCAGCGGCGTCCGCCGTCGAGGTCGAGTCCGATCCACACGCGGCACTGGTGAGGATCGTGATCACGGCGAGCGAGATGAGTCGGCGGGAACTGGTACCAGTGGCCATGTGCCGAGGTTGGACGACGGCGCCGAGCGGCGCAACTGCTGCGCCAGTGATCTCACCAGACTTACACCACCCTCGGTACCGCCCGGTCAGCGCACCATCGCGCCGAACCCGCCGAACCGAGAACACCGTCGACGCCGGCCTCGCCCGGATCTCGATGAACCGGAGGATCGACAGGCCCACCGAACGAACTGCAGACGAATGCGGCACCGAACCGTCGATCGATTCCCACGGCAGCCCTTCCCGAACGCGAAGAAGCCCCCGCAGTCGCAGGGGCCTTCAGTGGGCGAGGGGGGACTTGAACTCCGATCGAAGGGGTTTTCCACAGTCCGTCTGGTGTTGTTTCGTAGTGTCTGAGCAGGGCTTTCGCGATTCGCCGTGCTGAACCGTGTTGACCGCTTCTACCCGATTTCTACCCGTCCGGTAGAAGTTCCGGTAGAAGTTTCGGTAGAAGCCGGACCCGTCGACAACGAACGGAGGGCCGTGCGGCCGGCTCGCGACGGAGCCGGCCGCTGGCCCATCAGACGTACCGAGCGAGCCGCCAGGTGACGGCCTTGCCGTCGTACGGCGGCATCACGTTGCCCTTGGCGATACGGCGCGCTTGTCGTCGGAAACCCGACGACAAGCCACTCCCCGCTCTCAGGGCAGCGCTCGCCTGTGCGAGCGGTGGTTCCGATGGGTACTTGGGAACGAGTCAACATGACGTGTTCCTTCCTCCGAAGCCGAGGTTGAAACGAATCTCGGCTCGCCGGTGCTTCCTCTCCTCCAGAGCCGGGCTACTGTGAGGAGTTCCAAGTGGTCGTCACCGACGATCCGAGCAAGCCCAGGTCGACTTCGGTTGCCTGGGCTTGTTCGTTGTGACCAAGTGGCCACGCCTCTGACGGTAGCCGGTACGTAACACTTCGTCGGGGATGATGCGGGTTCCAGCGGGTTTGTGATGCCACAAACAATCGCGAATTCGGCGCGAAATCGCGAGGTATCCACCACTAATGACACCGATGTGATTTAGGATGGTGCCCATCGGACGAGCGCACGACACACCGCCCACCAGGACGTCCGGCCGAGTTCGGCGAACGAGTGACCAAGGCGGTTCGTCTGGAACCCGCCCTCGATGAGCGACTCAAGTCGGAAGCACGCCTGCGAAACGTCAGCGCCAACCTGCTCATCAACCGGGCCGTCGCCGACTTCCTGGATCGCCTCATGCCACTGGAGGACGTTCTAAAGACGGCGTAGTACGCGCTCTCGATCGCCGACGGTTGGACCGCCACCAGGACGGGAACATCCTTCGGATCGTCCACAGCCGGAACTGTGTAGCACCCCCTGGTCATCATGCGACCATGAGCAAACCCCGACGTGGCAGCGCAGCGGGTTTCCAACTGCGCCTCGACGGCATGGCGCAGGTTCGCGCACCGCTGGCTCAGACCGGGCAGACTACGAGCATGTCCGTCCGTACCGCGGTCTCTCTGTTCTCCGGAGCTGGCGGTCTCGACCTCGGGATTGAGCGGGCCGGTTTCGTCACGCGCGTGGCGGTGGAGTGGGATCACGACGCCGCGGACACGATGGAGAAGAACGCCTCCGACCATTTCACCGGCCTCGAATCGGGGTTGTGCGTGGTGACCTGTATCCCCTCGCCACTGGCGACGGGTCGGGGATCTCCACGTCGAGACATTCTTCGAGCGGGGGGCTTCGAACGGCGTGAGCGTCCGGATCTCCTCGTTGGGGGCCCGCCGTGCGTGGCCTTCTCGAAGTCGGGTTTCTGGCTCGACTGGAAGCGGGACGGCGACGACCCAGCTGCAAGCTTGCTGCAGGCATACACGAGAGTGCTGACCGAGGCACGACCGCGGCACTTCATCCTCGAGAACGTCTACGCCCTCACCTTCGACAACAAGGCCAGTCGGCCCGCATTCGAACGCGCTGCAAACGAGAGATCTCAGAGGCCGGTTACACAGTTCTCGTGGCAAGTGCTCAACGCAGCTGACTTCGGCGTCCCGCAAGCACGGCCGCGGCTGTTCATCGTCGGGCGCCGCAAAGGCGAGCGGCTGCCGGCGCTTCCCGAGCCGACACATTCGCGGTTCGTGGGAGCGCCGTGCGCCGAGTAACGGCCGCTGCCAACATGTCACGCACCGGGCAAGCCCTAGCGGGGCTCGTCACCACACCGGAATCTGAGGAGATAGTGCGAGGACGCTGGGGTCACCTGCTGCCCGGACATCCCGCCCGGCGGCAACTACCTCCACTACACCACCGAGCGGGGGCATCCCGATCCGATCTTCGAGTGGCGCACGCGCTACTGGTCGTTCCTGCTCAAGCTCGACCCGAACCGGCCGGCCCCGACGATCCAGGCGCAGCCCGGTCCGAACGTCGGCCCATTCCACTGGGACAACCGGCGGCTGCGGGTGCCTGAACTCAGGCGGCTGTTCACGTTTCCCGATCGACTTCGAGTTCGTCGGCAAGCGGGCGTCGGTTCAGTCCCAGGTTGGAAACTCTGTGCCGCCGCTGCTCGTTCCGCGTCGCGGAGCAAGTCGCAAACGCTGCTGGCGTCTAGCGCGGACGCCGATCGAGTTCTTGGCGCAGGAGTCGCTCCGCTTCAGGCGACTTCTTCCACTTGCGGGCGCTGCTGCGCCAAAAGGCGTAGAAGTCCTGAGCAGCTGTCAAATTCGCCGACGCCTTCAACGATGTCATCGATTCGTTGAACGGATCCGATGTACTCGCGCATCGCCGAGGCGCGGGCCTTCGAACCGATGCGCCACGTCTCGTGTGCGACTACCTGAACGTCCGTGATGCGCTCCGGCACGGTGGGGTCGAACCGGTAGAGAACAACGATAGAGAGCTGTTCCTCGTAGTTCGCCGAATGGACGCAGGATTCCGGAGAACTTGAGCTGTGGCCACAAGAAGTAGGTATTGCCGGTGTACAAGGCGATCCGGTTGTTCAGGGTCGTCGGCGCGTTTGGTCTTTGCAGGTTTGATGCGAGCGCACTTGATGTCAACGGCGTGAGTACCACCGCCGAATGCCTCGCCGCTGAGTTCGAGGTCGGGAAAGGACCGTTCGGTGCCCTCGACGATCGACGCGCCGTCGAGGCTCCCTGCCGCTTCGCAGAGGTGTCGCCTGAGTTCGATCTCCATCACGTTGGCCAATGCCGCGGGCTCGGTCGGAAGGGGAAGGAGGTGACCCGACTTGGTCAGCGTTTCTCGAAGCTGACTGGCGCTCTCGGCAGTGATCGGCCAGCCGTGCTCGGCGTCCTCTCTGAACACACCAACGATCGACGGCTTCCATCCTGTGACGACCGATCTGATCCACTCCAGCAACGACGACGCCACAGTCGCAGATGCTACGTCACGATCGAGCCGGGCCATGTTTCTGCAAGGAGCAGCGTGAGCGGAGTGTCACTCGATCTGCCTCAGGATTCTGCCTTCGCGGATCGCAACTCGCACGACTCCCGGAACACTCGCTTCCTCGTCGATACCCGCTGGGTCGACCACCGTGATGTTGACGGGGACTGGAAGGTCACGTAGCTCGTTGAGCACGCGAACCGTGGTGTCATGACGGCGGCCGACGATCGGCATGATCACGAGCAGGTCGATGTCTGAGTCGGGTCCGTCGTCGCCGCGTGCAACCGAGCCGTAGAGCACGACTCGGCTGGCATCGCATCGCTCGACGATTCGGTCGGCGACTCGTGAAGCCCATGCGATCGAGAGAGCGTCCGTCGTACAGCACCTTGCCGTCGATCAGCTGCACACGCGGAAGTTCCACGCCGACATTGTCGCCTGGACAACTGCCTCCGGCCAGGTCACCCGTCACGAGTGGCGCGGTGTGTCAACCACATTCAGGTACAGCAACCGACCGAACAGGCTCGCTGTGAAGGCTCGGAACGACATCGCCTCGACCGGACTGCTCACGACGGCGGCAGCTGGGTCCACGACGATCACGCAAGCAACGTCGAGGGTGCGGCCCTTGACCATCGTGTCCAAAGTCGTCGCGAGTGAAGTCTCGTGAGGTGGTGTGCGTCTCGCCGGGCCGAACCGGTTCGTCGGCGAACACCGCCTTCAACGACACGCACGCAGCCAAGCCACGGCCTGGGTGGTGCAGGCTCGGCAAACCGAGTGACTATCCGCCAGCTCTCGCAGGCCTTCGCGAGAACGGCATCAAGGCCCGCCAGACGTGTGCTCAACGTGGTCCGATTCGGACACCACGTCGATATCGATCCGCGCCAGTGAGTGGTCGCCCACGACGACCTCGACGTCCCACGACCGGCGGGACTGGCCATTCTCATCCATTACCAACCCGTTGTTCGTGGAGACAAGAGCTGGGAGCGCGGCGTCGGCCACGATGCGCTCGGCGACACGAGCAAGCCAGCGCACGCCTCAGGTCTTGCCGATGGCTCGTCGACATCAGCTCGTCGACGAGCTGTGTGTAGTTCTTCAGCTCCACTGCCATGAGCACAAATCGTCGCACAGGGCTGTGACACGGTGTCCGCCTGCGGTTGGCTGTCTGCACCTCTGCCCTACAGCTCGATCCCGATGCCGCGGCTTGGTGCTTCTATCGGCGGCGGCTTCGGTTCCAGGTCAGCGCCGGCCTCTCGGCCCCATGAGATCAACGCTTCGGCGAGTGCATCGCACAGTTCGACGTCGTTGCCGTTGCGCTCACCAAGCACGCCGACTACCGACGTAAGCCTGGCAACAGGAATTCCGTTGACCCTTCGCCCAGCCCTGCCAGTCGGTCAGTGCTTCGTCGACCTCGCGTAGTCGGCCCGCCAAACCCGCATGGTCGGACCACGACAGGAGCTGTTCGGTCGGCGCGATCAGTCGTTCGAGGTTGCGGACCTCCCCGGCGGCCTTGGCGTGTGCGGAGGCCGCCGGTTGCACGAACTGCTCGACCTGAGCCTGCTGCGCGAGCGCTGCGTCGAGCAGCTGCTTCGTCTCGGCGACGTCACGGCGAGCCGAGCGACGGTGTCGGCCCGTCGATCGCATCTCCCGGTTGTTCGCTGCCCACCACTGCTCGCGTGCGGCCTGAACGGCGTCGTGTGCCTCGGAGACTGCGGGGCGGTGCGGTGCATACGCTCGGTCAGCTTCGACGAGTTGCTGCCTCGCGGTCGCCAGACTTGCGCTGAAGTTCGGTCGATCTGCGTGGCGTCCTCGGCTGCTCGTGCGGCGGCCGCGGCGAGTTCTCCGCGGACTCGGATCCTGGAGTGGCTTGAACCATGACGGGATCTCGCATCTGGGCTGTGGCGCCGGCTGGTGTCGGTGTGTGGCGTGGTCTGCTGCGGCAAGCTCGCGCCGTTGAGTGGTGGCGGGGACGTCGACTCGATCGCTGGCGAGGACTCCTTCGAGGATGTCTCGGGCTTGGTCGAGATCGTCGGTCCTCGGTGACGACCAGCATCAGGTTCTCGCTCGTGGCCGCGGGTGACTCCGACGTACAGGCCCCGCCGAGTGGTCGCTGTGGTGACGAGTTCCGACGCCGATCGTCACCGTGTCGGACTGGTTGCCATGTTCGGTCGCTGCGTACCCGAGCCGGACATGTTGACGCACGTAGTCGGCTGGCAATCTCGACGGTGCCGCTTCCCAGATGTGACGACACGGTCAGCGCGCCGTCGTCGTGCACGCCGGTGACAGTCCACAGCTCGCGGTTGCGAACAGGCTCGCCTGCTGGTCGTCACGAGACGGCGATCGTTGCGGCGCGTCACCACGACATCACCGACATAGGCGTGTTCTCCGACCACCGATCGCAGATGCCGCCGTGTCGTCGATCTGTCCAGTCTCGATGCGTGCTTCCTGGACGGCTGCGTTGATGGCGTCGACGTGTTCGTTGGTCGACGTGGTGATCGCCGCGGTGCCATGCCGGGCGGCGGTGTCGAGCCACATGTCGGCGATTCGTGTGAGGTGGCTGTCGAAGGTGTCGGCGATGACCCGGTCGTGCTCGAAGTAGGCGTCGAGGCCTCGCGGATCACCACGTCGCAGTTGTAGCGACGCCGCCGCTTCCCACGGCTCGACGAAGCGGTGGATGCGGTTCAGTTCGTGGCATCGCCCGGTGATGCACAGCTCATGGAACAGGCCACCGCGACCGACGGCCTGCAGTTGGCGATGGTCGCCGATCAGCGCGAGTCGCCAGTCGTGGCGATCGGCCAGGGCAACCAGTCGGGCCAGAGCACCGGTGCCGACCATTCCGGCCTCGTCGACGAGCACGGTCGTGCCAGCCGGCAGGCGGTAGCGGTCGAGCGGCGCCCTGTCGTCGCGCTCCCATTCGTGAAGCAGCTTGGCGAGGGTGTCCGAGGCGATGCCGGTCTCGCGTTCCAACACCCGAGCAGCCTTCGCTGACGGTGCCACTCCGAACACCTCACGGGCCTGTCGGTCGAGGTCGGTCACCGGCAGCGCGCAGGGTCGTGGTCTTGCCGGTGCCGGCCGGGCCGACAGCAAGGACGAGACGGTCGAAGCCGGCGACTGCGGCAGCCACGTCCGCCTGCAGCACGTCCAGCCCATCGACATCGACGGTCGTGGATGGCCACGGCTCGGCGGCTTGCGCCTCGATCGCCCACGCCAGCACGTACTCCTCCTCGGCCAGCACGTGCTCGCTGGTGAAGTGCGGCGCTGTCGGTTCCAGCCACATCGATCGACCATCGGATGCTCGGCGTGGCGCAGCTGCGTCGATCGGGATCGAGCTCGACGCACGACTCGATAACTGCGTCGCAGGCACGCTCCAACGTCCGTGCCCACTGCTCAGCCGGGATGCCGGGCAGCGGACGTTGGGCATCGCACAGCACGCGCATGACGTCGGCACGCGCTCCAGGTCGACCCGGCGACCGACAGCGCCTCGACAGCTTGGGCGATCGTCACTCGTGGCGCCGGTTCGGCGTTGAGCTCATGGCCGACCTCGTTCACACGGTCGATGACGTCGATGGCAGTCCATCCGACTGCTTCGGCCTCTTGCGTCCACCGTGTCCACAGATCTGCGACACCATTCCCTGTCTTGTGATCACGGGTGTCGGCCGCAGCCTCCCGGGTCAGCGCCGCCCGCTCCCATCTGGTGGGGTCGCGACCCTCGCGGGTGCGGAACTCGACGAGCTTGTCGGCGAGCGCGGCGTCGACCTGCGAGCTGCGCTTCGAGAACGAGTCCAACAGTTCAGGTGGAACGCCGGCGATCTCGGATTGACCGTTGACGATCGGACCCCAAGCGACATCGAAGCGGTGGGTCAGTTCGCTGCGCAGCGCCGATTGGTAGAGACCGCCGAGCATCCGTTGGTGCCGCTTCAGGTAGCGAGCGTCGAGTGCCAACCATCGTCCGTCGAGTGTCTGCACCTTGGCCGACACGACGGCGTGCGTGTGCAGCTGTGGATCGTCGGCGCGTGATGTCGTTTGCCGGAAGGTGGCGATCGTCAGTCCCTGCGAATCGGGGTGGAGGCGACGGCCGTCGGCGCGGACTCGTGTCGTCGACCCGTACCGCTCAAGGTGAGCGAGCGCCACCGTCACCGCTGCGTCATGCGCTTCGAGCAGGCGAGGGTCTTGCGTCAGCGCCCACAGCACGCTCACCGACTTCGGCGCCGAGAAGGTCGCGTCGAATCCGGCGACAGCGCGCACGACGCGGCCATCGGCGAGCGTGCGGTCCGCGAGCGGGTAGCCGAGCCGTGTCCCACGAACGGGGTCACGGCCTTCGAGCAGAGCTTGCAGCGCGTCGCCGCTCACCTCGCCACCAAGGCCGAGGGCGGCCGCTTGGTTGCCGGCCCACACTCCTGCAACCTCACCGGGCGCCCGCGTCAGGTACTTGGTGTAGTAGCTCGCCGTCGCTGCCGCACTCGACGGCGTACAGGGTGGTGACCCTCAGCATGGACTCCCACCTCGCGTGCGGGCACTTGTCTGTATCTCTTGGGGTGTGCGGTTCGGGTAGTGGTTCACGGAAGGGAGTCCGTCACTCGGCGACGAGGAGTTCGAGTTGGACGGCAGTCGACGCGATGACAACGCCGGCCGACGGGCATGGGTGGCGCGTCGACGGCGCGATGCGCGTGTCGTCGGTCAGTGGTGCGACGACTGACGGCGTCGTTCGGAACGGTGAGTTGGTAGCCGCCGTCGCAGTAGCGGCCGTCCGCGTCGCGTCGCTGCGTTGGCGTCGCCGAGCCCGGCGGAACGAAGCGTGCGCATCGCTCGATGGGCTGTGTTCTTGGCGACGCCAAGTTCCGCAGCGACCTCGCGAACCGTGGCCGCAGCCATCACGTCATCGACCTCGTCGCGCGATGCGGCGACAAGAACCTCGAGCGCGGCCCAGGCAAGCGGGCCGAGGTGCGCGGCGCAGTCATCGCTTGCAGATTCGCCGATGAGGAGCATCTGCCTGCCGCCCGGAGAGGTCTCACGCCGCCGGTGGATGGTCGAGCGTGGGTCTCGATCAGTCGGACCAGCGCCGCCCGCGGGACGCGCTTCTGCGATCCCGAACCTCACGAATGGCAGACCGGTGGCGCCCGAGGAGCACTGCCATTCGACCGTGAGTTCGTACGCCTTCGAGCGACCGAGCTGCAGCACTTTCGCCGCTTGCTCGACGGTCAGGAATGGCGGCAGATCGTCCAGCACGGTTCAACACCTCCGAATGTCGTATAGCAGAGTGCAATGGTCGCGCGATGTGTTACGGTTGTCAAGCACAACACTGAGCAATGGAGCACCATGGTCCGATCTCGCAAGCGAGCGCAGCCAAGACCCCGAGCCTCGGCCTCGCCCCGCCGACGCGCTCGACGTCAACGCGGTCGTGTCCTACAACGTCAAGGCGATTCGTGAGCGCCGGGGTTGGACCCAGCAGTCGGTGGCCGAGCGGCTCAGCCGCCTGACCGGCCACCAGCTTCCTCAGGCTTCGATCTCGGCGATGGAGCGGGGGTTCGACGGCGAGCGCCGAAGGCGCTTCGACGCGCACGAGCTGTACCTGCTGTCGGTTGTGTTCGATGTGCCGATCGCCTACTTCTTCGTCCCGCCGCCCGGCACCGGCATCGAACGTGCTCGCCGACACCGATCGCCCGGTGACCGAGCTGTACGCCGCGCTACTCGGCACAGGAGTGGCAGCTCGAACCGCTCGACGAGCGCCTCGCCGAGATCCGGATCAACAACCCCGAGGAGACCGACCCGGTGCTCGCCGCCGTATTCGGCGGGCCCGAGGAGGCGGCGCGGCAACTGGCACGAGAGCTTCCGTACATGGCGCAAGAAGCGGCTGCGTCGAGGTCGAGCGCGAGTACGGCGATCGTCTCGACGAGGTCGCCGTGTTCCTCAAGGAGTTCGCCGACAAGGTCGAGGCGCTCGGGCCGCGGGGGCTACCTCGAGTCGATGTCGCACCGCGACGGGTGAGACGACGCTCGAGGAGCAGGAGATCGAGTCGGCCGACGAGGCCACGACTGAGGAGATCCTGGAGCGGTTCCGCGAGTCGGATGCGGAGGAGTAGCGCGATGCGTGGGTCGGTGGTGAAGAAGGGCGACAAGTACTACGTCAAGATCGAGCTCGACCCCGACCCGCTCACCGGCCGGCGTCGCCAGAAGTGGCACTCGGGGTATCCGGACGAAGCGGGAGGCCGAGAAGGCTCGGGTCGATCTGCTGTCGAAGTTCGATCGGGGCGAGTACGTCGAGCCGCCGCAGCAGACGCTCGCCGACTACCTGACCGAGTGGCTGCGGGCGATCGAGCACACCGTGCGCCCGTCGACGTTCGACTCGTACGAGCGCAACATGCGCAACCACGTGATCGCCCACATCGGCACGACCCGGCTGGCGAAGGTCGACGCCGGCGTGCTGAACGGCCTGTACGTGCAGCTGCTCACCTCGGGTCGCCGACTTCCGTCGAGGACAGGGCGCGGCTACTCCCGTGAGGTCGTCGCCCGCGCGACTCGACCTGCGGGCCGAAGGCCTGTCGCTCGCAGCGACGGCCGAGCAGTTGCAGACCGAGTTCGACGAGGCGGCGCGCATCGACGAAAGACACGCTCGCCTCGCTGCTTCGTCGGCAGTCGGAGCGACGAGCGGTCGACGAGTTGCCCGATGGTCTCGACCGTCGCACCGTCAACTACGTCCACACGATCCTCCACCGAGCGTTCAAGGACGCGGTCCGCTGGGGCCGGCTTGGCGCGCAACCCAGCCGACGCAGCGGACCCACCGCGAGCCGGCCAGAAGTCCGACGGCGTTCACGCGTGGGAGGCCGCGACGCTGCGAACGTTCCTCTCGAAATCGCGCGAGTCAGGCGATCGCCTCCACGCGCTCTGGGTGCTGCTCGCAACGACCGGCATGCGTCGGGGCGAGGCGCTCGGCCTCCGGTGGAAGGACGTCGACCTCGAGACGGGCCGACTCAGCGTCGTCCAGACGATCACGCAGACGCGCAGCAAGGTCACGATCGGCGAGCCGAAGACGTCGAGTGGCCGTCGCTCGATCGCTCTCGACGAATGCGACGGTCGGCGTGTTGCGCGATCACCGCAAAGCGATGCTCGAGGAGCGCATGCTCGTCGGCCCCGACTTCTCCGACGAGGGCCTGGTGTTCCACCACCCCGACGGTGCCTGCCTCCGCCCCACGCGGTCAGCGCCCAGTTCCTCCGTCGGGTCGTCCAGTGCGGCCTGCCGAGGCTGACCCTCCACGGCCTCCGCCACACCTGGGCGACGCTCGCTCTCGAGCAAGGCATCCATCCAAGGGTCGTCCAGGAACGCCTCGGCCACTCCACGATCGCCATCACGTTGGGCATCTACAGCCACGTCAGCCCGACCTTGCATGACGAGGCGGCCGCGTCAGTTGCCAGCCTGCTCCTGTGAGCATGTCTGTGGACAGACAGGTGGACAAGTATGTGGACAAATTACACGGATGAGAGTTGTATCTGACCTGGTAGCGCGCGCAACTAGGTGGACAAGTGATCAGACAGATTAGGTTCCACATCGATGGACACACCGTGGATCACGTTCAAGGTCGACCTTGGTCGGATGGGCGCGGAGTTCTGGATGTTGCTCGGCGAGGCGCGATCGAAGTGCGCTCACCTCGCCAACGTGCCGATGCCCCCGAGCTACGCCCGCGAGCTACACGAGATCAACCTCTCCAAGGGCGTCCATGCCACCACCGCCATCGAAGGCAACACGCTCAGCGAAGCTGAGGTCGTAGACATCCTCCGGCATCATCGCCCGGCGGGAGCGGCCGACTACCAGGTACGCGAGGTCGAGAACGTCATCGCTGCGTACAACGGCGTCCTCGATCAGATTCGATCCGGCGTCACACCACAACTGACACCGGATCTCATCAAGCAGTTCAACCGACAAGTGCTCGCCGGGCTCGAGCTACCCGACAAGGTCGAGCCGGGGGCCGTTCGCAAGCACTCCGTTGCGGTCGGGCCATATCGCGGGCCTGATTGGGAGAAGTGCGACGACTTCATGGCGCAGATGTGCGAGTGGTTGAACGGGCCATCGTTCTCGGGCGACGGCAACATGCGCACGCCGGTTGCGATCATCAAGGCCTCGCTCGCTCACCTCTACCTGGCGTGGATCCACCCTTTCGGCGACGGCAACGGAAGAACTGCAAGGTTGTGCGAGTACCTCGTGCTGGTGACCTGCGGTGTCCCCACGAGTGCTGCGCACCTGATCTCGAATCACTGCAACAAGACCCGCGACGAGTACTACCGGCAGCTCCAGTATGCGAGCGAGAGCGGTGGCGACGTCACGAGATTCTTGATGTACTGCGCCACCGGATTCGTCGAGGGGCTCACGGAACAACTCCGCTCGATCTACGATCGCCAGTTCCGGCTCACTTGGCAGGAGTATGTCACACAATCAGGTAACCGGACGTGACCCCGACATGCGTGAGCGACGGGCACTCATCGCAGAAGCGTTGCTCTTCCGAGAGCCGGTCACGAAGCGAGAGATCCCGCGTCTCACGCCACGACTCGCCGAGATCTACGCCATCAGCGGCCCGAAGACGCTCACGCGTGACCTCAACGAACTCGTCTCGCTCGGTCTACTGGAGATTGTTGAAGGCCGATACCAGGCGGACGCCGAAGTACTCGATGAGCCTGCTTCCGTTGACGGTGCCCCCGGAGCCACCGAGTCTCGCGTAGGCGAAGGTCATCCGTGCGAACTTGGCACGAAGATTCTCTGTTTGGGATGAGGTGTCCTGACCCGAGGTCATGCGATGGGCAGGACGAAGAAGCGAGCGCCGTCGGGCAGTACCGAGAGCTGCCGACCGAGGTACGAGCCGAGGCTTCGGTTGCTGGTGGGGTCGACGTAGCGGATCGATAGGCCGCTGCGTTGACTGGAGATGGCGAACGGGTACTCGTCCCTATCGAATCCGGCAAGCACGGCGATCGATCGGAGCGCGGACGTCCGGCGTGTACTCGGCACCGGCGCGATCGATCCGTCGAAGGAGGCGCGGTGCGCCAGTGCGTTGAGCATCGACGACGTGCTCGGCTGCCGATCCGAATCGGCCAACCGAGACGCACACGACCCGGCTCACGCTGCACACAGGCGCCACGGCCCTGGCGCGAAGGCTTGCCAATCGAGAACTCGAACTGGCGCCAGCGCGGTAGGCCGCGACGGTCATGGCAACGGAGAGCAGCGCAGCAGGGTCGAGCTCGATGATTCCGCGACCCATGGATTGGAGGGGCTCGAGAAGTGCGGCGACAAGTGCGCGTGGAAGGTCCTCGCCGCCGGATCCCAGCGCCGCCATGGCGAGAGGGGCCACGATGCCCAAGGCAATCGAACACAAGCCTGACGCTGAGCACAGCGCACCAACAGCGAACGTCGCCACGAAGAACGCGACCGAAATGGCGGCCCGTCCGACGACGCTGTCGGCCACGAAACCGTAGATCGCTTCGCCGGCACGCCCGAGCTGTTTGACGGCTCCAACGCCAGCACCGACAGCCCGGCACAGCAGACACGGGCCGTCGGCGAGGTTGGTGAGTGCGGCGTCGGCAACGGCTGCGGCGGGCGAAGCCCCGAGCAGCGCGGCCAGGTCGGTTTCGCCGGGCTCGGCCGCCAGCGAGACCAGGCGATCGGCAGAAACAGGGAAGGCGGATGGCGTTGCCACGGCCAGCAGCGCTCGCGCTGTCCGCCCAGCAACGTCGTCGGCCGGCGCGATGGGGAGCGGCAACTCCGGTAACGCCCGATTGATCGCGGCCGACACGATGTCGTCTGCCGTCACGACGTCGGGCAGATCGATCCCGAGCTCGGCTGGCAGCTGATCGAACCAGGGTGCCCATGGCGCAGCGAGGTGGTCGTGTGCAGGGACGGTAAAGACACCGTGTGACCCGAAGAGGTCATCGATGAAGTCGCCACCGGTGGCTTCGGCCTTAGGTTCGCCGTTCTCGTAGGTCACCTCACGGACCTCGTCGTCGTACGCGATCTCGTCGACTCGCCCGCCCACGTACGCGAACCGGCCGGAGCCCTCGCTCGTCTCGAACGAAGATGGTTGCCCGTCGGTCGACCACGTGAGGTCGGCCCACCGATCGCCCCGTTCAAGGCGACTGGACGCCACACGCCCGTCGATGAGCGTGTCGACGACAACGGTGTCGCCGGCCGAGAGGCCAACGGGTGCGCCACCCTCGTACCTGGCGGTCGCCGTTACGTCGCCGACCGTGAAGGTCTTCGGCCTCGACTCGTCGTCGTAGCCGACCTCGAGCGACCAGTCGTCGACGGTTGCGCTGGAAAGCGCGGGAACGCGACCACTCGAATGACGCGACGCTCTCGCCATCACTGTTGCGCACCGTCTCTGCTCGACCGAGTCGATCGAGGTCAACGTTCATCACGGCGTCGCCGGCCTGCGCCACCGACGCCAGGATCCCCGGTGCGAGCCAGCCCAGCTCGTAGGTCGTGTCGTCGATGCTCACTGCGCCCAATACGCCATCGGACCAGGACCAGACTTCGGTCGTGTCGCCGTACGCCACGGTGGCGACTTCGCCGTTCGAACCGTAGGTGATCGACGCCTCCAACCCGTGGGCAAGTCGATACGAGTCGACGGCGTCGTGAGCCCCGTACTCGAAGGTGGCATCTCCGTCCGCCGTAGTTGCAGAAGTGACCCTCCCCTGAACGTCGCGTTCGAAGCGAACCACGTCGTCCCCGTCCGACGTCATCGCTCCGAGATCGAAGGTGTCGCCAGTCCAGTCGTACGCCCTCACCTCGCCATCGACCAACGCCGTCTCGGGTCGGCCGAGGTCGTCCCACTCGTACGACAGCGTGCCCGTTGGCGCGTGGACGGTGTTGAGATTGCCAGCCGCGTCGTACTCGTAGTTCCACGACGCATTCCCGACGGCCGACGACGTGAGGCGTCCACTGGCCTCGTAGCCATACCGGTACTTCGACCCTGCAGATGTGCTCACGTCGGTGAGCAGGTCACCGTGCCAGCGCAACTCGGCCGTCACTGAACCATCGGATACCGTCGAAACGCGACCGCCCGGCGTGTACGTCAAGGAGTACCACGTGCCATCTGGAAGCCGGATGTGAGCGAGGCGGCCGAATTCGTCGTATTCGCGTGTCGTCTCACGGCGGTTGACCGTCAGCGCACTCAGTCGGCCCCACTCGTCGAATCGTGCCGTGTTCCCGGACTCGTACCGGTACTCCGAAGCACCGTCGGCCAACTGCTCGATGTTGGCGACCGCGTCGGCCGCCGCCGTCAGCTCCGCCTCGGCGACAGCACTCGTGGTTGTTGTCGGCCCGGAATTGCTCGCTGGTACCTGGTCCGACGCTCTCAAGCGTTCCCACGGTGCCGTACGTGACGCTCAGCTTCGGTCCGCTCGGAGCGGTGAGTGAGCTGACGAGTCCACCGTCGTAGCTGGCGGTTGACCTGCGACCGGCCGACTCCTCGACAGTTGCTCGCCCCGCCGCGTCGTACTCGAACCTCGTCGTGAGCACACCGTCCGACACTTGCTGGATCTGTCCGAGCCGATCGCGCTGCACCGTCACACGATAGCCGTCGGCGTCAGAGGTCTCACTGAGCAGGCCCATCGCGTCGTACTCGAGACGGGTGACGGCCTCGCCGTTGGCGATCGACGCGGGCCGGCCCGACCGGCCGTCGTAGGTGATGCTCGCCACCCCATCGGACGACTCGTTCCGAACGACCCGACCGAGCTCGTCGACAGTGAAGACGCTTCGTCGACTCGGCTCGAGGGGGCGCGCCTGCACGACCTCGAGCTCTGCGGCGGAGCGCCGCTTGATCGTCAACCCCTCACGCGGCCGCTCCTCGTTCATCAGGGCGCCGTTGGAGTACGTACGGCGGAGGAGTAGCCCGAGGTCGTCGTCGGTCGCTTCGATGAGCTGACGGCCTGAGAACAGGTAGCTGCGGGTTGATCCGCTTGGTTGGGTGATCTGCAGTCGGCCGGGGCCTGCGACGGCGAATGCCCATCGACCGCCGTCTCGATCCACCAGACCGCTCAGGGATCCGTCGGTGTAGTTGAACGTCCGTCCCGTCGGACCGTCGATCCGGGCCAAGCGTCCACCCTCGTACGAGTACGCCAACACTTGATCGGCCGCACCAACGGTCGCAAGGTAACCGCCCTCATACTCGTAGGCCACGGATCGCCCGTCGGCCGACGATGCCCGGACGAACGCGACCATCGACAGAGCTCGAGTTCGACCCTCGCCACTTCTTCTGCTCCGACCGGAGACAGGCGTGAGTGTGGTCTGTGTCCACTCGGCCTCGGTACACAGTGCGGCGTCCGGGCAGATCGTTCTGGGTCTACCGCCGTCGTCGAACTCGATGGATGACCCGTCGGCGAAGTCGACGGTGGCACCCGGCTCGGGCCGAGTGAGCGGTTCCGCTGGCACCGGCCCGACGATTGTTCCCCGTTCGAGATGGACGTCCCAGAGCGTTTCCCAGCCGATACCGAACAACGCACCGCGATGCCCGGTCCAGATCCGTTCGACGGACAGCGCTCCAGTTGTGTCCGGCATCGCCAGATCAACCACCGATTCAACGACTGCGAGCTCTGGCAACATCACCAAGTCAGCGGTACAGAGAGCCGAGCAAAGGTGATCAAGCGTCGCTGGACCGTCCCTGAAGACGGGCTCGAACCAAGCGACGGCTTCATCGTCACCACCGAACCAAGAACACCCGGCGACGAGTGAGAAGGTGACGGTCCATACGGTCAGCCGTGGCAGAGTCCCGCACCGCCTCGATCGCGTTCTTCGGTGCTGCTCCGCCAACCACCACAGACAGCGTATGCCACCGATCGGTGACCAGATCCACGGTCAAGCGGTGATCAGAGCGCAGGTCGGCAGTGCAACGATGGTCGGCTCGATCACCGTGCCCATCGCGATCGAAGACCCGGACCGACACAAATGGTTCACCGAACGCCGAGATCCCGGCCTCGATCGCCACGAAAGCTCCGTCGTCGCCCTCAACGATCGCGCCGACCGCCACTTCCTGGCTATCGGCGTCGAGTTCGCCGTTCGAAGCCAGCGTAAGCACGAAACTGCAACGTGTCAGTGCGTCGTCGTACACCTCGTCGACTGTCATCCTTCACCTCCCTTCCCGCGCCGTCGAAACGACGTCCTCACATGTATGTGCACGGAAGCACACGATTTTTCGGACATCGAGCTTGGTCCGCCGTTCGCCGTGAGCCGTTTGCGAGACTTACTTCCGATGTGGGCCGAGCCAGCGATTGGTGGGTGGCTGGTGTCGTCGGAAAGATGGTGGCCTCCGCGTTCGGACAACGACGCTTGGAGTTCGGCTCCATGATCTGGACCCAAACAATGATCCGCGACCTGCGGTGCGCCACGAAGACTCGTGGCGGGTACTGGCCCGATGATCTGGTCAACACGAGCACGCCCGGTTCAGATGTCATCGTGTCGCTCAACGACCTAGTGGTCGGTGGCGTCCTGTTCGAGTGCTCCGTCCGGCTACGTCGCGGTCAGCACGACGTCGCCGACTACTCGGTGATCCTCATGGTGAGACACCACGACACGGGGCAGGAGCTTCGACTAATGCGAGCGAACGGCCCACACCCCAGCCCGCACCGGAATCAACTGGACAAGCGGATGTGCTACGTCCCACCCGAGACCTCGCACGTTCACTACCTCACCGAGCGCTACCTACAGGCCGAGAACGCCGGGCTGCGCATCCAGCACGACGGATTCGCGATCCGCACCCGCCCCTACCTGCATGTCCACGACGCGATCGAAGTGCTCACCGCGCGTGCGCATATCGTGAGTGCCACACCCACCCTTCAAGCTGGATGGGGGAAGTACCTGCCATGAACCCACCGCCAAGCACCTTCACCTGGGCCGAAGCGCTCAACGCGCGACTGGTGCGACCAGTTCGCGGTGACGTCGCTTCGTGATGGCGCAGCTGTCATCGAGACGCCGTTCGTCGGCGGCGATGGCGATGGACTCGCGATCGTGATCGAGCGCGAGGACGGTGGAAACTGGACCATCACCGATCGCGGCTACACCCGATCGTGGTTCCAACTCGAGGATTTCAACCTCACCGCACCGCGCACCGAGCAACTGGCGCGGGTTGCTCAAAGATTCGGCGGCACCTGGGAGAACGAGGTGTTCAGCGTGGTGCAGCCGCGTCCGCCCGATGCCGATGACATCGGGCGCTTCGTGCAGATGCTCGCCCAAGCTCATGCCATCCCTGACCTGCAGCGCATCGTCGAAGGTTCCGAGGAGCAATTTCGTACCATCGCGCACCGACACATACGGAATCGCACTCGCGCACCAGGATCAGGCGATCGATCACTGGACTGCCGATCGTGACCCACAGCAACTGTTTCCGGCCGACATGCTCATCCCGTCCCAGACGCAGCCGGTAGCTGCGTTCTTTGCTGCCTCCGAAGACAAGATCAACACCTCACTGATCTCCGCCCATCAGTACCGCGACTGGCAACTCGACGTGCACCCGATCATCGTCTACAGGATGTCGGGCCGCCCACGGGCCATCGATAAGGCCGCGATGGCGCTTGGCAACGACGACGTGATCGCGCTCGTCCAGAACACGCAGTTCGAGTACCGGCAGACCGAACGACGACTCAAGGATCTCGGAGTGGAGTTGACTGCGGCCTGATCGTGCTCGCCCGTAGTTGCCCGTGAGCATGTCGAGGCGGCGAGATCACGGTCCACCGCCTGGGTCACAAGCTCCGAGCGACTGGGCGCCTCCGTGAAAGTGGAGCAGCGATCGCAGGCTGCACCGAGGGCCCCGTCGGCAACGTCTCGGGCGGCGTGCAGTTGCCCCCGGGCGTGAGCATGGTCCACAGGCGACCGTGCGTCACCCGATACAACACGATGCCAGCGGTCCGGGGTGGCTTGAGCAACCACTTTCGTCCAAGTGGGTTCGCAGGGGCAGGTCCCCGGTGCAGATCACGTCACGCAGGCGCCATCGTCAGATGCGCGAACCGAGAACTTGCGCGCGCAAGGGTAGAAGTCCGGTAGAAGTCAGCCCTTCCGGACGCAAAGAAACCCCTGCTGAGCAGGGGTTTCTCAGTGGGCGAGGGGGGACTTGAACCCCCACACAGTTACCTGTACTAGCACCTGAAGCTAGCGCGTCTGCCATTCCGCCACTCGCCCGAGTGGAATGCGAAGGCTAGCTGGCGCGGCGATGCGCCGACAACGCCGACACGTGCTCGGCGCCGATGCCGCAACAGCCGCCGACCATGGTGGCGCCGGCGTCGATCCAACGCTGCGCCAACTCGGCGTAGGCCTCGGGTGTCACGTCGGATCGCAGCTCGTGCATCCCCGCATTGGCCGAAGCCTCAGGGCCGCTCTCCGCCATCACGAACGAGTTGGCGTACACACCGATCGGCAGCGCCGTCACCGCTCGCGCCGCTCGCACGGCAGGTTCCATCACCTCGGGCTGGCTGCAGTTGAACGACACCAGCTCGGCACCCAGCCGCTCGGCGGCACGCACCGCATCGGCCACCGACTCGCCGGAGCGGATCACGGGCTCACCCGCAGCCCGGTCGGCGGCATCCTCGACCGTGAACGACACCCACAACGGCAGCGTGGACCCGTGCGCATCGAGCACCTCGCGCACCAGCTCGATCTCGGCGATCGACGACTGGGTCTCGGCCAACCACACGTCGACAGCCGGCGCCTGGCCCTCGACCAACACGTCCAGCAGCGGGCGCGCCGCGTCGGCGGTGAACAACTCGGGGGCATAGGAGCCGAGCACCGGCGGCAGGCAACCCGCCACCCGAACGCCCGGGCGGGCATCGGCAGCGGCGCGTGCCAGTTGCCCGGCCAGCGTGGCGAGGCGCAGGCCGTCGCTGACGAATCGCTCGTCACCGATGTGGAACGGCACCAGCGCATAGGCGTTGGTGGTGATCACGTCGGCGCCGGCGCGCACATACTGGTCGTGGACGAGGCTCACGTGGGCGGGCGACTCGAACATCGCCAGCGCCGACCATTCCGGCTGCCGGAACGGTGCGCCGATCCGGGCCAGTTCGCGGCCCATCCCGCCATCGAGGATCGTGATCGCCGTCATCGTCGCGACGCTACCGCCGAGCCCGACCCCTCCAGTCGTCGCTTGGCGACGCTGCCAGGTCGTCTTTTCGTGGCCCGTCTCCCAGATTTTCGTGCCGTCGTGGCCGGGCTCCAACCGAGCACGCCAACCCAGCCCCACAACGGTTCCGGGTGCCGGGGGGACGTGCACCGGGGCAAGTAGCCTTGCCACGACCATGGGCATGCAAGGACTGGAGCAGCGCCTAGAGCGTATGGTCGAGGGCGTGTTTCGCCGTTCGCGCAACTCCATCCGCCCCATCGAGCTCGGTCGCCGCCTCATTCGTGAGATGGACGATCAGCGCAGCGTCGACGTCAAGGGCAACCGCGTCGTGCCGAACGAGTTCGCGGTGCTGCTCTCAGCGGTCGACCACAACGGTTTCGCCGACATCGAGGACGCCCTGCGGACCGAACTCGTGGAGGCCGTGCGCGAGTACGCCCGCGAGGAGAGCTACCACTTCATGGGGCCGGTGCGGGTCGACCTGCGCGTCGACAACTCGCTCAAGCCGGGCCGCTTCGGCATCGCCAGCCAGATGAAGCAGGCCGAGGCCGGCAAGCGCCCCGGCTCGATCGTCATGCCGACCGGCGAGCGGATCGAACTCACCGACGAACGCAACCTGATCGGTCGCCTCGCCGACTGCCGGATCACGATCTCCGACGGCAACACCAGCCGCCACCACGCCGAGATCCGTCGCGCCGGCAGCGGCTTCGTGATCACCGACCTCGGTTCCACCAACGGCACCTCGGTCAACGGCGAGCGGCTCACCGCCGATCGCCGCCTGACCGACGGCGACCTGATCACCGTCGGCACGATCGGCCTCCGCTTCGAGGCCTCCTGACAGCGCTGCCCACCCACGATGCCCGACTCCGTCCTCGACATCCTCAAGATCGTGCTGCTGGTACTGCTGTACCTGTTCTTCGCACGCGTCCTGTGGGCGGTGTGGAGCGAGGTCCGGCAACCGGCCAACGGCCGCGGCACGATCGACTTCGCCCATGCCGGCGCGCCGGCGCCCACGCCGGCTGCCGCCCACGCCGCGACCCGGCAGCCAGGCCGCCGCGATCAGCCCAGCCGGCTGGTGGTGATCGAACCGAAGGATCGACGCGGCACCACATTCGCACTGACCGCTGCGCTCACCATCGGCCGCGAGCCCGACAATGCAATCCGCATCGACGACAACTTCCTGTCGGGCCACCACGCCAGCGTGGGGCCCAACCAGGATGGTGTCGTCACGCTCACCGACCTCGGGTCGCGCAACGGCACCTTCCTCAACGCCAACAAGATCACCGAGCCGCGGTCGATCAAGACGGGCGACCGGATCCAGATCGGCTACACCGTGTTCGAGGCCCAGTCATGAACCGCGAGCACCGACATGGCTGAGCTGCGCTGGGGCGCCGCCACCCACGAGGGCCAGGTCCGCCCCCAGAACGAGGACCACCACCACGCCGATGCCCACCTGTTCGTGGTCGCCGACGGGATGGGCGGCCACCTCGCCGGCGAGGTCGCCAGCGAGCTCGCCGTGCAGCGCCTCGACACCCGGATCCCCGACGACCACTTGGCGACGCGAGACGACCTCGTGGCGGCCGTCAACGAGGCCAACGTCGAGATCTACAACGCCTCACTGACCAACCCGGAACAGACCGGCATGGGCACCACGATCACCGCCATCGCCGTGATCGACGACCCGCACGACGGCGAATCCCTGGCGATCGCCAACGTCGGCGACTCGCGCACCTACGTGCTGCGCCATGGGCGGTTGCGCCAGGTCACGATCGATCACAGCTTCGTGCAGGAGCTGGTCGCCGAAGGCGCGATCACCCGCGACGAGGCCCGCCATCACCCGCGCCGCAACATCGTCACCCGGGCGCTCGGCATCGAGCCGCAGGTTCGGGTCGACTCGTGGACGATGCCGATCATCCGCGGCGACCGGTTCCTGCTGTGCAGCGACGGGCTGGTCGACGAGGTCCACGACGACATCATCCAGGGGATCCTGATCGGCCACCCCGACGACCCGGGCGCCGCCGCCCAAGCCTTGGTCGACGCCGCCAACCAGGCCGGCGGCCGCGACAACGTCACGGCGATCGTGGTCGATGTGCTCGACGGCGACGACCCGCCCGACCCGACCGAGGAATTCGACGTGATCCCGGTCTGGAGCGACGGCGATCTCGACGACACCGACGAACATCCGGTCGAGGCCGGCGCCGACGATCTGGCCGCCGGCCTGGCGGCGATGACCGACGCTCCGGTCACGCCCGCCGTTGCGACAGTGGCCCAGTCCAAGCAGTCCAAACAGGCCGAGAAGCAGGCCAAGACGCAGATCAAGCGGTCCGAGAAGCAGGCCAAGCAGTCGGGGCGCGTCAACGCCGTCGAATCGGCGGTGCCGACGTCGCCTCGGTCAGGTGCGTCACGAGGTTCCCGGCTGGCGCGGGTGGTGCTCGGGCTGGGGGTGGCGGCGGTGCTCGTGCTCGGGTTCGCGATCCTCGCCGCCTGGGCCCGCAGCGGCTACTACGTCGACTTCGACGACACCGACACGGTGGCGGTGTTCCAAGGTCGCACCGACGGCGTGTTGTGGTTCGACCCCACGCTCGAGGCACCGACCGTGATCACACGCGACGAGCTCTCGACCGAACAGGTCGACCTCGTCGAACAACGGTTCCGGTGGGCGTCGCAGGCCGAGGCGATCACCTTCATCCGCAACAACCTGGCGCCCGCCCCCGCACCGTCCGAGTCCGTGGGCGGCACCCAGGTCTCGACGACCACCACCCCCCGATCGACCACGACCAGCACCGTCGCGGGCCCGGTGGTGACCACGGCCGGAGGCTGAACGATGCGCCCCCGAGGTCGTGTGGCGCGCACCCGGCGGGCAGCCAACTGCACCAAAGCGGATTCACGACCACCAGCGGACGCCAGCTGCACCAAAGCGAGTTCGCTCCCCGAGCAGTCGTCGCCCCCGTTTCTGAAATCCACCAAAGCGCACTGCCGACCACCGGTGGTCGCCGAAACGCTTTGGTGCACTTGGGGCGCGGCAGGTGGGCCGGTCGGCCGGGGGTGGTGGCGATGACGGCCACCCTCGTTCGCAGTCGGCGATCGGCGGAGTTGATGCTGATCGTGATGGCGGGCGCGATCGTCGGCGTCGCCTACACGCTCGCCTCGCTCGGGTCGAACGCCGTGATCCCGGCCCGGATCGGCCCGTTCCTGTTGCTGGTGCTCGTGCTGATCGGCGTCGCCCACATCGCCGTGCGGCTGCTGGCCCGAGGCGCCGACGGCACCCTGCTGCCGCTCGCCGTGATCCTGCACGGGATCGGGTTCGTCATGATCTCGCGCCTCGACGAGCAGTTCGCCGCCCAACAGGCGCTGTGGAGCCTGGTGTCGATCGTGGCCTTCGTCGGGACGCTGCTGGTCGTGCAGCGCGCCACCGACTTGGCGCGTTACAAGTGGACGCTGCTGCTGGTCGGCGCCGGGCTGCTGCTGATGCCGATGGTGCCCGGGCTCGGACGCAACGTCAACGGGGCCCGGATCTGGGTCGGGGTCGGGCCACTCGGGTTCCAACCAGGCGAGTTCGCCAAGCTGGCATTGGCGATCTTCTTCGCCGGATACCTCGCCGAACGGCGCGAGCTGATCGCCGCCTCGACGTGGAGGATCGGGCCGCTGCGGCTTCCCGAATGGCACCACTTCGCCCCGATCCTCGTGGCGTGGGGCTTCGCCGTGATGGTCATGGTCGGCGAGAAGGACCTCGGTTCGTCGCTGATGTTCTTCGCCCTGTTCGTCGTGATGCTGTGGGTGGCGACCGAGCGCGTCACGTACCTGATCCTCGGGGTGGTGCTGTTCGGCGCCGCCGCCTACATCTCGTGGCGGACATTCGGCCACGTGCAACGCCGCGTCGACGTGTGGCTGGACCCGTGGAGCGACCAATACGACTCGGGTTGGCAGATCGTCCAGTCGCTGTTCGGGATCGGCGACGGCGGGCTCACGGGTACCGGGCTGGGGCGCGGCAACCCGGGCAAGATCCCCTACGCCGAGAGCGACTTCATCTTCGCCGCGATCGGCGAGGAGATGGGATTGGCCGGCGCCACCGGCGTGCTGATCGCTTATTTGTTGTTGATCGGCAGCGGGCTGCGGGTGGCGCTGCGCACCGACCGCAGCTTCGAGAAGTTGCTCGCCACCGGCCTCACCACGATCGTCGGGATCCAGGCCTTCATCATCATCGGCGGGGTGATCAAGGTCGTGCCGTTGACCGGCATCACGCTGCCGTTCGTGAGCTACGGCGGATCGTCGCTGCTGGCCAACTACATGCTGCTGGCGATCCTGATCCGGCTCAGCGACACCAGCGCCCGCCGGCTCGGCGAACTCCCCGACGACCCCACGCCGCGCGAGCGGTGGTCCACCTGGCGCCTGCGTCGCTCGTACAAGCGGTCCGGCATGACCACCGCCCAACTGGACCAGGTCGAGTGATGCGAGGTCGTCGTGCGCGTGAAACGCCTTTGGTGCGCTTGGCGACCACCCGCGGTCGTGAATCCGCTTTGGTGCATTTCAACGGCGGTCGTTCAGGCGAATGGTGGACCGCATGAACCGCAAGATCCGGCAGCTGGCGGTCGCCTTCATGGCGCTCTACATCACCTTGTTCGCGGCGCTCAACTACTGGCAGGTGGGGCGCACGGAGGAACTCGCCTCGCAACCCGCCAACACCCGCGCCCTCATCAAACAGTTCGACTCGCCACGCGGCCAGATCGTGACCGCTGATGGCGTGGTGATCGCCCGCTCCGTCCAGGTGCCCGGCGCGACCGACGTCAAGTACCGCCGCGTGTATCCCACCAACGAACTGTTCGCCGACATCACCGGCTATTACACATTCGGGCTCGGCACGACCCAGCTCGAAAAGACCCAGTCCGACGTGTTGAGCGGCGACACGCTCACCCAACAGGTCCGTTCGCTCGGCACGTCGATCAACGACCAGTCGGGCGAAGTGCGGGTGACGCTTCGCAACGACATGCAGAACGTCGCCAAGTTCCTGCTCGGCGATCGCGAAGGCTCGATCGTGTTGATGGAGATCGCCACCGGAGCGATCACGGCGATGTGGAGCTACCCCAGCTTCGACCCCAACCAGGTTGCCGACACCGACTACAACGCCGCCTACGACTACATCACCCAGCTCCAGGCCGACGACCGCGACCCGCTGCTCGCCAACGCCTACCAGCAGCGCTACATGCCGGGCTCCACGTTCAAGGTGCTGACCACCGGCGCCGCACTCGACGCCGGCGTGGTGGCGATGGACAGCGTGTTCCCCGAGGAACGCGAGTCCTCCCACCCCAGACCAGCGACCCGATCACCAACTACAACGGGTCGCTGTGCGGCGGCGACTTCCCGACCGTGTTCGCCCGCTCCTGCAACACCCCGTTCGCACGGCTGGCGCTCGACCTCGGCCCCGACGGGTTCCAGCAGGGCATCGCCCGCTGGGGTGTGGGCGAGAAGCTCCCGATCGACCTGCCCGGCGCGGCCGCCAGCACGATCGGCGACTTCGACGGGATCGATCAGAACCTGCCCTTGCTGGCGATCCGCGGGTTCGGCCAGAACGACGACCAGATGGTGCCGCTCCACATGGCGATGGTGGCCGCCACCGTGGCCAACCACGGCGAGATGATGCGCCCCTACGTGGTCGACGCCGCGCTCGACCATGACGGCAACCTGCTCGACCGCACCCAACCCGACGTGTGGAAGCGGCCGATCAGCCGCCAGACCGCCGACCTGCTGAGCGGGCTGATGCGGGGCGTGGCCGAGCGCGGCACCGCCAGCTGCTGCATCGCACTCGAGAACGGGATCAGCGTGGCCGCCAAGACCGGCACCGCCCAGCTCAACGGCCCGGGCGAACCGGAGCGATCGCATGCCTGGATCATGGCCTTCGCCCCGGTCGAGCAGCCCAAGTACGCCGTGGCAGTCATGCTCAAGGGCACCACGGCCGAGATCTCGGCCAGCACCGGCGGCAAGCTCGCCGGTCCGCTCGCCAAGGCGATGCTCGACGCCGTGTTCGAGATCGACCCACCGGCCGCCGCCCTCCCGGCCGCACCAGCACCCACGGAGCCACCCCAACCGTGACCCGACCGCACACAGCACCGCACGCCCAGCGCACCGACCGCGTCGGTGGCGTCCACCGCGCCACCGGAGTCGATCCAGCCGTGACCACCCGATCCGAACGCCACCATCCACATCACGCAGCTCGACGACACCCCGGGGACCACGCTCACCACGCTCGCCGGGCACACCACCCGTGCCGGCCGGCCGGCAACCGAGGACCGCTCATGAACACGGACCTGCGTCGACGGTGGATATCCTGCTTCACCGGCTCCCGCCACGACGGCGGCCCGAGGCAACCACGATGAGCAACAGCGGCGACGCCACGGTCACGATCAACGACCGCTACGAGATCCACAAGCGGATTGGCCGCGGTGGGATGGCCGACGTGTTCCTGGCGCGGGACAAACTGCTCGACCGCAGCGTGGCGATCAAGGTCCTGTTCCCCGAATTCGCGGTCGACCCCAACTTCGTCGAACGCTTCCGTCGCGAGGCCCAGGCGGCCGCCAACCTGAGCCACCCCAACATCGTCAACGTGTACGACTGGGGCAAGTACGAAGGCACCTACTTCATCGCCATGGAGTACGTGCAGGGTCGCACCCTCGCCGAGATCCTCAAGACCAACAAGCAGCTCACGCCCAAGCAGGCCGCCGAGATCGCCAGCGAGGTGGCGGCCGCCCTCGGCTTCGCCCACGAGGCCGGGCTGGCGCACCGCGACATCAAGCCCGCCAACATCCTGATCGGCACCAACGGCAACGTGAAGGTGGCCGACTTCGGGATCGCCCGGGCGATGAACGCCGGCACCGAGGCCAACCTCACCCAGGCCGGCTCCGTGATGGGCACCGCCTCGTACTTCTCGCCTGAGCAGGCCCAGGGCGCCCAGCCCGATCCGCGCAGCGACCTGTATTCGCTCGGGATCGTGATGTACGAGATGGTGGCCGGCAAGCCGCCGTTCACCGGCGAGAACCCGGTCTCGATCGCCTACAAGCAGGTCCACGACCAGCCCACGCCGCTCAACAAGCTGGTCGAGGGGATTCCACGCTCCTACGAGGCGATCGTCGCCAAGCTGCTCGCCAAGGACCCCAAGCTGCGCTACGCCAGCGCCCACGCGTTGCGAGACGACCTGCGCCGCTTCCGCAACGGCGAGCAGGTCCAGGCACTCGTCGCAGCCGCTGCCCGGCCGGGCACCCCGTCGGGTGGCATGACGCGCCCGATGACCACACCGGTCGACACCACGCCCACCGTCGTGATGCCGGACCGCGGACCCTCGCCATCGCACCCGCCGATCCCCGGCGCACCCACCACCACCATGCCGCGCCAGCCGGGCCCCGACCTGAGCTACTACCCGCCCGGCGCTTCGTCGGAGGCCCGTTACTACCAGGACCATGCCTCGCGAACCGGCTGGTATGCGCTGGCGGCGTTCATCGCCCTGATCGCCCTCGCCGCCGGTGGGCTGCTGGTGTACCAGAGCCTCACCAAGGACGACGGGACCGCACAGCCGGGCGCATCACGCGTGCTCGACAACTACGTCGGCCAGACGTTGGAGTCGGTGACGGGTGCTCTCAAGGCGCTCGACCTGGCCTTCGAGCCGGTCCCCGAGCCCAACGCCACCGTCGCCGAAGGGTTCGTGCATCGCACCGATCCGGCGGCCGGCACGATCGTGGTCGAGGGCCAGGTCATCAAGTTGTTCTACAACCCGACCAAGGCGCTCGTGGCCGTCCCCAACGTGGCCGGCCGTTCGATCGAGGAGGCGCGCGACCTGCTCGGTCAGAGCGGGTTCCAGATCGTGGAGCAGCCCGAACAGAGCGACACCGTGATCGAAGGGCTCGTGATCCGCACCGATCCGTCGGCCAACACCAACGTGCCGCAGGAACAGGTGATCACGGTCTACGTGTCGAGCGGACCGAACCAGGTGTCGGTGCCGGCGATCATCATCAACGTCCAGTCCGACGTCGCCCGTCAGACCCTCGAGTCGGCCGAGTTCGGGCTGCTGGTCGAGGTGCGCGAGCAGGTCGACCCCGTGATCCCTGCCGGTGTCGTGATCGGCTCGGAGCCTCCCCCCAACACGTTCGTGGACCGCGGCAGCACCGTCGTCCTGATCGTCAGCTCCGGCCCCGGCCAGGAGCGCGTGCCCCCGCTGGTCGGCCTCACCGAGGGCCAGGCGTTCAACCTGCTCACCGAGCGCGGCTTCAAACTCGACGTCACGTACAAGGAGTTGGCGCCCGGCGACGCACGTGACGGCACCGTGCTGGAACAGAGCATCGCCCCCAGCACGCTGACCGACAAGGGCACCGTGATCGCCGTCGTGGTCGGCCAGGCGCGTGTGGCGCAGACCACCACGACCACGTCGACCACCACCACGACCACGACCACGCTGGCGCCGGAACCAACCGTGCCGCCGACCGCCCCACCGAGCGTCGCCCCCTGATCGACGCGCCCACATGCGCGAGCATGTCGGCATGTTGCTCGCAGCGCCGCCTGGCGGGATCGCCGATCCGGGTACCGGGTTCGCCGACCTCGAGCGCGCCCTCGAGTTGCTCGGGCTGTTCGTGTTCGCGATCTCCGGCGGCATGCTCGCCGTCCGCAAACGGTTCGAGGTGGTCGGCGTCACCAGCCTGGCGCTGGTCACGGCGCTCGGCGGCGGGATCATGCGTGACCTCGTGCTGGGTGACACGCCACCGCGCGCCTTCCGGGACGTCGCCTATCTGATCGTGCCGCTCGCCGCCGCGCTGATCGTGTTCATCGGGCACTCGATCATCTCGGGCACGCTCCACCGGTCGGTGCTCGTGTTCGACGCAGCCGGGTTGGGGCTGTTCACCGTCACGGGGGCGGTCAAGGCGTCGGCCTACTCCACCACCGCCGTCGGTGCCGTGCTGCTGGGGGTCATCACCGCGATCGGAGGAGGGATCGTCCGCGACGTGCTCGCCAACGACCAACCCCAGCTGTTCCAGGCCCACAGCCGTCTGTACGCGATCCCGGCTGCGGTCGGGGCGACGGTGATCGTGACCGCCGTGCGCCACGGTTGGTACTCGGGTGGGATCGGCGCCGGCGTCGCACTCGTCGTGTTCGTGGTCCGGCTCGCCTCGCTCCAGTTCGGATGGCGGGCGCCCATGCCCTTCCGATCCGGCTGATCACCAGTCGATGTGCTGCCAAGCGTCGGGGTCGGGCGGGCCGTCGGTGACCCAGACCTCGAGACCTCCCGAGTTCTGCTCGACCGTGCACGCCGCGAACGTGACGACGCCGTCGACCGCATCGCCACCAGGCGCATCGCCATCGGAAGTATCCGCGTCGACGGTGCGGCACACCGGTGGCATCTCGAGCAACTCACGCGTGCGCCGGCGTCCCCAGCCGGGCAGCTTCATGATCGGTTGCACGGCGTCCCAGCGCGCTTCGGATTCGGCGTCGTCTGGCTCGGGCAGGTAGCCGACCAAGGGGTGGTTGGTGTGCCATTGGCGCATCGAGCCTGGCATCACTTCGGCGATGCCGGCCGGCGAGCATTCGAGCGACACGAGCTGCTCCGACCCCGCTACCAAGTAGTGCTGTCCGGTGGCGTGCGGTGTCGACCGCAACCACTCGGCGGCTTCGGTGACGGAGTCGGCGGCCAACGCGGCTCGCGTCATCAGCGCCACCGGGAGTCCGTTGCGGACGGCGGGTACCTGGGCCAGGGCGTTCACGAGCACGGCGAAGCCGGCCTGGCTGACGCCCAGCAGCCCCACGCACCCGGCCATCGTGATCACGATCTCGGGTGGGCGGTCGGTGGCCTTGATCCGGAGCGCGGCCTGGGCGCCGGTGCGGAAGCGTTCCAGGTCCATCGTCTGCCCGCTCCACGTCTGGACGCCCGCCACGACGCCGTAGGAGGTGCAGCCCAAGCCAGGAGGCTGCGGCAGCCGGCGCGCCCGCAGTGCCGCCCACGACTCGTCCATCAGTTGCAGGAACCAGGCCTCGGCCGGCCGGATGCACGCCCCGTCGGAGAGCGCCGCGATCTCGTCGGCGAGGTCAGGCGTGAACTCCTCGGCGGTGGCGATGAAACCCGATCCGCCGACGAGATCGTCGATGAACTCGTTCGGGTCGGCCACGCCGAGTTCGACCAGGCGGGCCGTCCACCGCTCCAGGTGGGCGGCGATCTCGTCGGTCAGGGCTCGGCCGTGCCCGAAGCCGATCGACTCGGGACTTCCGCTGAGGTCGACGATGTGCACGGCGCCTCAGCACCGCTCGAGGAAGTTGCGCAGCAGGTCGTGGCCGCATCCGGTGAGGATGCTCTCGGGGTGGAACTGCACACCCTCCACGTCGAACCGGCGGTGGCGGGCGCCCATCACCACCCCATCGGCGGTGCGGGCCGTGACCTCGAGCGTGTCGGGCACCGTGGCCGGGTCGAGCACGAGCGAGTGGTAGCGGGTGGCGGTCAGGGGCGACGGCAATCCGGCGAACACGCCGACCCCGTCGTGCTCGACCGGCGACGTCTTGCCGTGCATCAACTGTGGTGCGCGCACCACGTCGGCGCCGTACACGTGGCCGATCGCCTGCAACCCGAGGCACACGCCGAACACCGGAACGCCTGCCTCGGCGAAGGCGGGGATCGCCTCGCAGATGATCCCCGACGTCTCGGGTCGGCCAGGACCGGGCGAGATCAGCACACCATCGGGGGCCAACTCGAGCGCTTCGGCGACCGTGATCCGGTCGTTGCGATGCACGATCGGATCGGCTCCGAGCTCGCCCAGGTATTGCACCAGGTTGTAGACGAACGAGTCGTAGGAGTCGATCACGAGGATCCGGGCCACTCGCCGATCCTACGGTCAGCTCCCCCGCCAACACGTTCAAGTTGTGTCTGACACAACTTGAACGTGCGACGTACGATCGCGTGCATGCCCCGCGTCGAGTTCGCCGCTGTGCATCAGGCGGCGTGCGAAACGCCGTCGCCGACCGCCGCGTCGGCGACCATGAAGCGACGCATCAGCGTCGCCGCCAGGCCTTCGATGCTGCCACCGTTGGCACCCGTCACGAGCACCTCCGGCATCACGTTGATGCGACCCTCGGCGATCGCGTTGATCGCCGCCACGAGCGCCGTGGCCTGCGGGCCGAGGGCCAGCTTCTGGGCTTCGAAACCCTCGGCACGTGCCAGACCCAACGCCTCGACCGCTTTGGCCTCGGCCAAGCCGACCGCTTCGGCGCGTGACGCCTCGGCGGCACCGACCGCCGACACCTTGCGCGCCTCGGCGTTGCCGAGCACCTCGATCCTGGTGGCGTCGGCACGACCCAACACCTCGACCTTGGTGGCCTCGGCGCGTGCCGTGGTCTCGGTATAGGCCGCCTCACCGCGAGCGTGTGCGGCTCGCGCTTCTGCGGCGTTGGCGTTGATCTCGATCGACACCTGCGACGACGCCAACTGACCTTGCATGTCGGCGGTGCCGCGGGCCTTCTCGACCTCGATCCGGGCGTGCTGCGCTTCGCGCTGCTCGTGGAAGGTGGCCTTCTCCTGCTTGGCGATCTCGCGTTCGGTCAGGACCTGCACGAGCTCGTCGGGGAACACCACGTCCTGGATGTAGACGCCGCGGGTCTCCACGTCGTACCCGGTCAGGTACTGCGTGATCGCCTCCAGCGCTGCGGTCTGGACCTCGTCGCGGGTTTCGATGAACCGCACCGCCTCCAGCCGCTGCAGGGTGTTGCGGAAGTGGTTGCCGACCGCCGACTGCAGGACCTCGTTGACGAGGTTCTGCATCGTGCCCACCATCGAGATCACCTTCGGGGCCTTGGTGTCGCTGACGTGGATCTGGACCTGCAGATCGATCTTGAACACGAACCCCTCACGGCTCTTGCCCTCGATCGGGTTGAGCTGGTGGTCCAGATTGTGCGCCTGGCTGACGGCGGTCGCCCAGTTGAGGGTGAGGATCGACGTCGGCACGATCTCGGCGGCGTAGATGCGCGGGTTGATCGGATACTTCCCGGTGCGCAGCGGCTCTTGCCAGATGCCGCGACGGCCGGGTTGCACGATCGACCCGAACTTGAACTCGCTCCCGCTCGTGTCGAGCGTGGGCAGCCCGACGAAGCTCTTGATCACGGCCACCTCGCCCTGGCGCACGACCAGCATCGGCACCATCTCGACGCTCACCAGGAACGGGTTGAGGAGGTAGGCGCCGTACAGCAGCGGGTCGTGCTGGAGCCCGATCCGACCACCGTTGGCCATGAACAATTGGAAGTCCTGATAGTTGTTGTGCAGCTCGTTCTTGCGGCCCAGCAGCACGTCGATCACCTCGGCATCGCTGAGGTGCTCGGCGTGCATCGCCACGATGTCCTCGAAGCCGCCCAGCCGGCTGGCGATGTCGCCGGCCGGGAGCGGTTCACCTTCGAGCGCGGTCACGATGCCGACCATGTCGGTCGACCCGTTGGGCGAGATCACGGTCACACGCAGCTGCGCGGGGTCGAGCCCGAACAGGTCGGGCGACAGTGATCCGTACTGGTTGGTGTAGGCCCGCAGTTCGCTCGACACCGGTACCCCGTAGACGCGGCTGGCGGTGATCACCAGGAACGCCGCCGGGTGGATCGGTACGAGCGTGCCCGGAGGGAGCAACGGACGCTGGACGCCTTTCTGGCCGCCGTGATCGAGGAACGCCGAGAGGTTCGAGAAGTTGCCGAACTCGGGGTGGAACTCGGCGCTCTTGGCGCCGATCGCGATCGGGTCGCCGACCTGGGCGATCACCACGCCGATCTCGCCGGCGGGCACCTGCACCCAGGGGTGCTTCGACACGCCGTAGACGGGCCACAGCATGAAACGCAAGCCGGGCATGAGGAGCTGTGCCTGATAGCCGGCTTCGCCGTTGCGAGCAACGGGGTTGCCTTGGTCCAGGCTGCGGCGTGCGAGCCGCTTGGTGACCACGCCGACTTCGGCGGGGCCGATCGAGTGCAGCGACAACGCTCCGACGAGCAGAGCGAGCGCGGCGATGACGATGACAATGACGGTGATGACGAGCACCACGGACCTCCAGTGGGGGATCGAGTGTCGACTGGCGACGCTCGGGTTGGGTTGACGTACTGCCGACCAGACTTCCCGGCACTGTGACCAGACCCGGTGGATTTGTATTGCACCTGTCTGGTATTGGTTCTACGCCTGTCTGGTTGGGGAGTCAAGAAGATTCGGTTCGCGATGACCGGTCACCCTCGTTCACGCCGTGAACCGGCCTAGACTCTCCGCCCGTGGCACCCCCGAAGCGCAAGACAGGTGGCGGACGTACAACGGCCAAGGGCACTCGCCCCGGCAACGTGCAGAAGTACGCCAACCCGAGTGAGAACAAGTCCGGCGTGCACGCTTCGACGCGTTACACCCCGCCGGTGCCGCCCGAGATGAAACTGCCCAAGCCGTGGGTGCCGTGGTTGATGGTCACGCTGTTGATCACCGGCATGGTCACGATCATGCTGCGCAACCTGGTGTGGCAGAACAACTGGCTCACGCTGGCCGGGCTGGGCTTCGTGCTGGGCGGGTTGTACACCGCCACCAAGTGGCGCTGATCGACCACCTGGCGCTGTTCCACAGCGCAGTTGTCCACAGGGCCTGAATCACATCGGTGTCGTTTGACACAGTGTTGTCCACAGATGTGTGGACAACCCCCACGCGCCTACGACTCCTCAGTCGTAGAGCGGCGCCACGACGATCATTTCCTCGAGACAGTGCTTGGGAGGCGGAGGATCGTCGTCGGGAGCCATCGTCATCTTCAATTCTGTGCCACAGACATCGCACCGATACCTGACGTTCACCTTGCGCAGTGCACCAGGCTCCGGCGGGGGTGCGGGCGGGTGCGAGAGCGACTGCAGCATCCCCATCCCTGCTTTCCACAGCACGACGCCGATCAACAGGCCCGACACGATCCAGACCACCCTGCCCGCCGTCACTGCCACGATCACGGCACGCACCCTATCGGTTATCCCCAACCCCTGTGGATCATCGCACAGGGTGGTCAGAGACGCTCGACGATGACGGCGTTGGCCATGCCACCGCCCTCGCACATGACCTGCAAGCCGTAGCGGCCGCCGGTGCGCTCGAGTTCGCAGACGAGCGTGGCCATCAGCCGCGCACCGGAGGCGCCGAGCGGGTGGCCGAGGGCGATCGCACCACCGTTCACGTTCACCCGGTCCATGTCGGGGTGCACCTCCTGTTCCCAGGCCAGCACGACCGATGCGAACGCTTCGTTGACCTCGATCAGGTCGATCTGGTCGAGCTGCATCCCGGCCCGTTGCAGCACCTTGTGGGTGGCCGGGATCGGCGCCGTCAACATCAACCGCGGATCGGCGCCGGCGAGTGCGAACTCGACCAGCCGGGCACGCGGCCGCAACCCGAGCTGCTCGGCGCGTTGCTCGCTCATGATCAAGGTCATCGCCGCCCCGTCGCTGATCTGCGACGAGTTGCCGGCCGTCACACGGCCGCCATCGGTGGCCGACACGAAGGCCGGCTGGAGCAGCGCCAACGCCGCCGGCGTGGTGTCGCGTACCCCTTCGTCGCGTCCGACCGGTCGACGATCGGTTCCCTCGACCGGCACCAGTTCGCGTTCGAAGCGACCCTCGGCGATCGCCCGAGCGGCGAACGACTGGGAACGCTCGCCGTAGGCGTCCATCGCGTCGCGACCGATGTTCCACCGGTCCGCGACGAGCTCCGCCGAGATGCCCTGTGGCACGAGCCCGCCCGCCTCGGCATAACGGGCGCCGAGCCGCGGACCGAACGGATACCCGTACTTGCCATCGGCCATCGAGGCACCCATCGGCACGCGGGTCATCACCTCCACGCCCCCGGCCACGACCACGTCGTAGGCGCCCGCCATCACCCCTTGGGCGGCGAAGTGGATCGCCTGCTGACTGGAGCCGCATTGGCGGTCGACGGTGGTGCCCGGGACCGACTCGGGCCACCCGGCCGCCAGCACCGCGTTGCGGGCGATGTTCACCGCCTGCTCACCCACCTGCATGACACACCCCATGACGACATCGTCGACCACGGCGGGGTCGAGGTCGTTGCGGGTCTGCAAAGCCGTCAGCAGTTCGGCAGCCAGGTCCACCGGATGCCAGTCGCGCAGCAGCCCGTTGCGCCGCCCGAGCGGCGTGCGGACCACATCGACGATCACGGCACTGTTCATGGTCCAGCCAAGTCAAGCCGCTGGCGACGGCCGATCTCGTATCCAGCGTGTGAACCGCGCTGGACGGTTCGGTGCCGATCGGCCCGTGGCCTGTGGACGTGTGACGCAAGCCACGCGAGACTGAACCGATGACCGTGCGCTCCACCATCGCTGAGATCGACGCCCGCGTAGCCGGGCAGACCGTGCCGAAGCAGTTCGTCAAGATGCTGGCCGACAAGCCGGGCTTGGCGCTGCTCAAATCGGCAAGGGCCGAGGGTGGCTGGAACACGTGGACCGTGGCCGACGTCGCCGAGTTGGCCGCCCAGGCGGCGGCCGGCTGGCTGGCGCACGGCGTGCACCCGGGTGAGCGTGTGCTCTTGATGATGCGCAACCGGCCCGACTTCCACTGGCTCGACCTCGGCGCCCAGTTCGCCCGGGCAACTCCGGTCTCGATCTACAACTCGTCGTCACCCGAAGAGATCCAGTACCTCGCCGAACACGCCGAGGCCCGGGTGGCGATCGTCGAGAACGACGCCTTCCTGCAGCGGCTCCTGCAGGTGCGCGACGAGCTGCCGATGCTGACGAAGATCTTCGTGATCGATCCGCCGTCGACCGCCGACGGTGCGCTGCCCGACGGCGTCGCGCCCGTGTCGGAGTTGATGGGCCACGGCTCAGCCGATCTGGCCGCCCTGGCAGAGGGCACCAGCCCGGACGACATCGCCACGCTGATCTACACGTCGGGCACGACCGGACCGCCGAAGGGCGTGATGATCAGCCAGTACAACGTGGTGTATACCGCCGATTCGCTGTTCGAGTCGATCGAGGATCCGAGCGCCGTCGGTTGGCGGGTCGTGTCGTACCTCCCGATGGCCCACATCGCCGAGCGCATGACCAGCCACTACCGCACCATGATCGATGGGCTCGAGGTGTACTGCTGCCCCGACGTCAATGGGCTCTCTCCGATGCTCAAAGAAGTGCACCCCCAGATGCTGTTCGGCGTCCCGCGCGTGTTCGAGAAGATCTATGCCGGTGTCAACGCAGCGATGTCGGCCGACCCGGACAGGAAGGCCCAATTCGACGACGGGGTGGCGCTGTCGACGGCCATCAACCGTGCCAAGCTCGACGGCAGCGTCACCCAGGAACAACTCGACACGCAGGCGTTCCTCGACTCGGTCGCGTTCTCGGCTATCCGCAGCATGGTCGGGCTGGACGCGATCGAGCTGGCGATCACCGGCGCAGCGCCGATCCCGGCGGCGATCCTCGAGTGGTTCAACGCGATCGGCGTGAACCTGGCCGAGATCTACGGCATGTCGGAGTCGACCGGCCCGATGACGTTCTCGCCACGCCGCAACCGGCCGGGTTACGTCGGCCAACAGATCCCCGGCTGCGAGGTCCGGATTGCCGACGACGGCGAAGTGGTGTGCCGTGGCGGCGTGGTGTTCCAGGGGTATCTCAAGCAGCCCGACAAGACCGCCGAGACGATCGTCGATGGCTGGCTGCACACCGGCGACATCGGCGTGATCGACGACGAGGGCTACCTCAAGATCGTCGATCGCAAGAAGGAACTGATCATCACCTCGGGCGGCAAGAACATCAGCCCCGCCAACCTGGAGGCGTCGCTCAAGATGATCCCGCTGGTGGGTCAGGCATGCGCGATCGGCGACAACCGCAAGTTCATCGCCGCCCTGCTGGTGCTCGACCCTGAGGTGACGCCGGTGTGGGCCGCCGCCCACGGCAAGGCCGGCATGTCGCTGGCCGACTTGGCAGACGATCCCGACGTCCAGAACGTGGTGCAGGAGGGCGTGGAGATGATCAACCAGCAGTTCGCCTCGGTCGAGCAGATCAAGCGCTTCACGTTGATCGGCGAGGAGTGGCTCCCCGACTCCGACGTGCTGACCCCCACCTCGAAGTTGAAGCGCCGAGGCATCCACGCCCGCTACGCCGACACGATCGAGGCGATGTACGAGTAGCCAGCTGCTGGAGTCGCGACGCTGCGATCGCATCGCACTCGTTCGTGCACGCCGTCGCACGTCGTTTAGAGTCCGTTGCTCGACAACCGTTAAGGGGATCACACCATGTCGAAGCCGCGGGCGCCTTGGGGTACTTGCTGTTCCTGACCGCAGGGACACTGTTGACGTCGTCTCCCGTTCTGCATGCCGCAGGGCCGACATTCATCGAAGGGTGGGTCACCGCCAGCTCTTCAGGCCAAGCGCTGGAAGGCATCACCGTCATCGCCATGACCGGTGATCCCGAAGCGTCTCCGGCCGAGCCGCTCGTCACGGCGGCCACGACCACCACGGATTCCTCCGGGGCCTACTCGCTCGACGTCTCCGCCTCCGTCGCTGACCAGCCGATCTACGTCAACGTGATCGACATGCTTGACGTGTACGGCGCTGTCATGTTGCAGCCGGTCATCGTCACAGAGGGAACCACATCGACCTCTTCGTTCTCGCTCGGCGCAGGTGGTTTCGTTCACGGCCACGTGCTGCACCACACGACGCTCGGCGACATCGGCGTCTCGGAATCCTGTGTCACCGTCCGCAACCTCGATGGATCATTGGCCGTCCCATACGAGTGGCCAGGTACATGTTCGGGACAGTTCAACGACCCCAACTACTACGCAATTCCTGCTCTCCCACCGGGCGACTACTCGCTGTCGTTCGGAACCCCTGATCCATCGCGGTTCTGGCCGCTTCTCGACCAATTCGTGTCGGTCGAGGCCGGTGTGGCCACGGTGTTCAACCCCTCGCTGCCCTCGGCGCCACCGACGGCGTTGACCGGAGAAGTGACCGAGAGCGGAACGTCGGCACCGTTGGCCGGTGTGGACGTGGTGGTCTCCGCAACCGATCGGTTCGGCAACCCGACGAATCGGTTCGGGACCACCGACGCAGCAGGCACGTTCGACATCAACCTGGACGGGATGGGATCGGGCGTGTCGCAGTACCTGGTGAGCTTCTTCGACCCCACCGGGTCACATGCTGCGGTGATCGGTTCTTCGATCTCGATCCAGCCTGGGTACACCGAGGCGATGGCCGTCGAACTCCAGCCCGGCGGGGTGGTGAGCGGCACCATCAGCGATGCCGGTGGAGCCCCCATCGAGGGTGCCTGCGAGATCATCGAAACGCTGAGTGGCACTCCCGTGATTCCAACCGATTGGGCGCCGTGCACGGGTCCGGATGGGACCTTTCGGATCCAAGCTGTCCCAGCCGGGCAGTACCGGGTGCGGGTGTTTGCGCCTGCTGGCTGGCTGTCGACATCCTCGGGCACGCTGACGGTCACCGCCGGCGGGGTGACCGATTTCGGCATCACGCTCGAACCATTCCCCGACACCCTGATCACCGGCGTCGTGCTCGACGAGGTCACGTCCGCGCCCATTCCGGGAGCACGGATATCCGTGACGACCACGACGAGGTACGGCGAACTCGCAGGATGGACGGCCTACGCCGACGACCAAGGCGAGTACTCCGTCGACATCGACAACGATTGGTACGGGCCGCTCTTCGACTGGATCGACACGTCACAGCCGTTCACGATCGATGTGTTCGACGATTCGGGGGCCCACGTCGCCGAGTTCGGAGCCACGTCGCTGCTCCAGCCCGGCTATGCCGAGGCGATCGAGTTCGACCTGGCGCCCGGTGGCAACGTCGCCGGAGTGGTGACCGGTGGGGGGACCCTGCCGTTGCAAGGTGCCTGCGTGATCCTGGAGGACCTGGGCGGCAACCCGATCGTGCCGACCGATTGGGCACCGTGCTCCGACCCGACCGGTCGCTACGCCACCGCCGGCGTCCCACCGGGCAACTACCAGGCGCGTGTGTTTGCGCCGGAGGGCTGGCTCTCACAGACCGTCCCCGTGTCGGTGACCGTCGGCCAGACCACCCAACTCGCCGTCCACTTGCTTGCGTTCCCACCCACGGCGATCACCGGCACCGTGGTGGAGGACGGCACGGGTGCACCCCTCTCGGGCGTGCAAGTGCACGTCAGTACGACCGGATTCGGCGGGCGGCAGATTTGGTCGACCGAGACCGATGACGACGGCGTGTACGAAGTCGATCTTCACGGCTTCAGTTCGCTCGCTCCGTACCAGGTCGACTTCGTGGACCACTCAGGCACCCACATCAGCGAGTTCGGCGCCGAGGTCGCCGTACAGGTGGGCTACACGGAAGCGATCAGCGCCTCGTTGGCGCCTTCCGGAAGCATCTCGGGTGTCGTCCGAGATTCGAGCGGCAGCCCCTTGGCAGGCGCATGTGTCGTCATCGAGGATCTTGACGGCAACCCAGTCTATTCCACCGACTGGGCGCCGTGCACGCTGGGCGATGGTGCGTACACCAGCCTCGGAGTCCCCGACGGGTCGTATCAGGTCCGGGTGGTCGCTCCGCCTCGGTTCCATTCCGGTACGACGGGCCCCGTCGTGATCAGTGGCGGCTCGCCGGCCGCATTCGATCTGACGCTCCAACCGGTCGTGACTCGAATCACCGGTGTGATCACCGACGACTCCACCGGCGCCCCACTTGCCGGGCTGGTGGTCCGCACGAGGGTCAACCCCACGACGTCCCCGGCGATCTATGCGACCGACACCACCGACAGCGCCGGCTCGTTCACGCTCGACGTGAGCGACACGCCACTCGTCGACAACGGCGGGACGTTCAACCTCGACGTTGCTGACCCAACCGGTCAGTACGTGCCGAAGTCCGGAATCGCGGTGACCCCGCAACGCGGCTACGACGAACCGATCGGGCTCTCGTTGGAGTTGGCCGGTGCGATCACCGGCACGATCCGGTCGAGCGGCGGAAGTGCGATTCCGGGAGCGTGTGTCTCGGTCCGCCCGGCCGCCGCGGCGGCGAGCGCAGCGAGCACGTGCACCGGAGCCGACGGGATGTACACGTTCATGTCGTTGGCACCTGGCGCGTACGTGCTCGATGTCACGCCGCCCAACACGCTGTTCGCCGCCAACCTGGGCACGGCGACGACCGTGGTCGGTGGTCAATCCACCGCCGTCGACATCGTGTTGGCCAGTCGCCCCCCGGCGACGGTCACAGGGCATGTGACCGACGAGTTCGGCGCGCCGCTCCACAACGCGGTGGTCAAACTGCTGCTGCCTGGGACTAGCGAGGTGGTGGCTCAGTCGCTGAGTGAGCCCGACGGCTTCTACACCGTGATCGTCGCCGAGGGTCAGTACGACGTGTTCGTCGTCGGGCCGGCGGGAAGCGCTCTGGGCGCGTACCTCCCGAACCGATCGCTGCTCGGGGCTGCGACGCTCGACATCGCTCTCAGCGGGTTCGGGAACAGCGTGGTGGTGGCGGGTGTGGTGAGTGTTCCTGCTGGTTGGAACGGCTCGGTCCGCGTGCAATGCGGCACAGCACAAGGCACCAGCATCGTGCAACCCGACGGCTCCTACCTGGTCAGCTTCGAAGCCGTCAACCCCACCACCTGCAGTTGGGAACAGACCGGCAACAACTACTCGGCCGGCATGCAGTTCTTCAACCTCAGTCGAACGATCAACGTCACCACCGGCATCCCCACCATCATCAACGGCCCCACCTACACACCGTTCCCGATCTCGGTCGTCAACGGCGACGGATCACCCGCCGCAACCACCCGACTGCAAATCAACCAATACGAGTACCCATACACCCCAGGATCACCCGGCGTGCAGTTCCCCGACGGCACCATCGGCAGCCTCAACCTCAACTACGAGACCTACAACACCTCCACCACGATCGTCCCGCTGTTCGCCACCCGCACCCTCCAAGTCAGCGCCACGCTCGCCAACGGCATCACCATCAACAACTCCAACAACACCAACATCACCGGACTCACCGAACTCGTGATCGTCGCCCCGGCCTCCGCGACCGTGGTGGTGTCGGGTGTGGTGAGTGTTCCTGCTGGTTGGAACGGCTCGGTCCGCGTGCAATGCGGCACAGCACAAGGCACCAGCATCGTGCAACCCGACGGCTCCTACCTGGTCAGCTTCGAAGCCGTCAACCCCACCACCTGCAGTTGGGAACAGACCGGCAACAACTACTCGGCCGGCATGCAGTTCTTCAACCTCAGTCGAACGATCAACGTCACCACCGGCATCCCCACCATCATCAACGGCCCCACCTACACACCGTTCCCGATCTCGGTCGTCAACGGCGACGGATCACCCGCCGCAACCACCCGACTGCAAATCAACCAATACGAGTACCCATACACCCCAGGATCACCCGGCGTGCAGTTCCCCGACGGCACCATCGGCAGCCTCAACCTCAACTACGAGACCTACAACACCTCCACCACGATCGTCCCGCTGTTCGCCACCCGCACCCTCCAAGTCAGCGCCACGCTCGCCAACGGCATCACCATCAACAACTCCAACAACACCAACATCACCGGACTCACCGAACTCGTGATCGTCGCCCCGGCCTCCGCGACCGTGGTGGTGTCGGGTGTGGTGAGTGTTCCTGCTGGTTGGAACGGCTCGGTCCGCGTGCAATGCGGCACAGCACAAGGCACCAGCATCGTGCAACCCGACGGCTCCTACCTGGTCAGCTTCGAAGCCGTCAACCCCACCACCTGCAGTTGGGAACAGACCGGCAACAACTACTCGGCCGGCATGCAGTTCTTCAACCTCAGTCGAACGATCAACGTCACCACCGGCATCCCCACCATCATCAACGGCCCCACCTACACACCGTTCCCGATCTCGGTCGTCAACGGCGACGGATCACCCGCCGCAACCACCCGACTGCAAATCAACCAATACGAGTACCCATACACCCCAGGATCACCCGGCGTGCAGTTCCCCGACGGCACCATCGGCAGCCTCAACCTCAACTACGAGACCTACAACACCTCCACCACGATCGTCCCGCTGTTCGCCACCCGCACCCTCCAAGTCAGCGCCACGCTCGCCAACGGCATCACCATCAACAACTCCAACAACACCAACATCACCGGACTCACCGGGTTGTCGCTCTGGCTGATCGGCGCCGGTGAGTGGCGCGACTACGCGTTCGGCCAGTCGAGTGACGCCGACGGGGTGGATGACCTGGTCGAGGCATTCGCGCCCAACGGTGGCGATGGAAACCGCGACAACATCCCCGACTACCACCAAGCGAACGTCTCGTCGCTCCCGTCGTCCGAGGGCAACTACGTCACGTTCTCCGCACCCGTGGGGACCACCTTCGGAAACGTGCGCTCGATCGACCCCGCCACACTGGCCGTGCAGCCCGACCCCGGATACTCGCTGCCCGAAGGCTTGACCGACTTCCGGCTCGACGACATCGCGCTGATCGTCGATGAGTTCGACGTCCCGGTTCCCCAGGACGTCCTGATCTCGATCTACGCGGCGGACCTCACTGGCGTCATCGGGTACGCCAAGTTCCAGGACGAAGCGTGGACCTACCTGCCGACAGGCCGTGTGGTCATCACTCGAGATGGTGGTGTGGGACCCGGCGGGCACGTGACGATCCGGCTGACCGACGGTGGAATCGGCGATGACGACGGCGTCGTGAACGGGCAGATCGTGGACCCGGGCGGCCTGGTTCGGTTCCAGAACTCGCCACCTCAGGTCGTCCTGGGCACCCAGGGTGCGGTCGCCGAAGGGTCGCCGCAAGCGGTCGCCCTCACGATCACCGATCCAAACGGCGACGCCGTCTCGCACACGTTCGAGCTCGGAGCACCGAACGGCGACGCCGGCATGCAGTGCATTGTCGGAGGAACCGAGACGGCGCCGACCGTGCTCTGCGACGACGACGGGCAGGTCGACCTCACCGTCCATGCGATCGACTTCCGTGGTGATACCGCTTCGGCGACCGTGACCTTGACGTTCTCCAACGTCGCTCCCGCGGTGTCGTTCGTGGTGCCGAGTTCGGTCGGGTCCGCAACCGCCGCCGTGGCTGCGGTGTCGACGACCGATGCCGGGTCAAACGACACCGTCAGCTGTGTCGTCGATTGGGGCGACGGCACCACGAGTGGCGGCTGCTCGACGGCGACGCACATCTACTCGCCCACCTCGACCACGACGTACCACCCATCCATCACGGCGACCGACGACGACGGAGCGAGCACCACGTCCTCAGCGACGATCACCGTGATCGCTGCGCCGCTGTATCACTTCGGGGGGTTCCTGCAGCCGGTCGACCCCGTTCCGACGGTCAACGCCGTCAAGGCCGGGAGCGCTGTTCCGGTCAAGTTCTCGCTGGGTGGCGACTTCGGACTCAACGTGCTGACACCCGGGTACCCGACCACGGTTCGACACGCCTGCAACTCAGCAGTCGTCGACAGTATCGAGTCGACGGTTTCGACGAACGGGCCGGTGTTGACGTACAACTCCACCAGCGGGCTCTACCAGTTGACGTGGAAGACGGACAAGGCGTGGACCGGGGAGTGCCGAACCCTGATCATCAAGTTCCAGGACGGTTCGGTTGCCACAGCGGAGTTCAAGTTCAAGTGACGCGCTAGGCGTCGGCGGCGAACTGGTCTGACATCGCTTCGGCGCAGGTATCCGGGTTGTCCGATGACCACTGGTTGACTGCGTCGACCGGGCTTGCCTGGCCACCGGACTTCCAGTCGTCGAGGTAGCGGTACGGCCACACCACGCCACGCCGCACGGACCACTCCTTGCCGGGGCACGGCGGCGAGATCGCGAAGTGCACGTGACATGCGCCGGCTCGCCCGGTCATCCCCATCGTTCCGAGGTACCGACCCGACTCGATGTGGTCGCCGGGTTGGAGCGGTTCGGTGATCGAGTCGAAATGGGCCAGGTAGTAGCGCACGCCGTCGTCGCCGAGGATCGTCAACGACTTGCCGCCGCGCAGCGCTGGGTTGTCGGTCGCTGCGTCGTACAGGTTCTCCCTGCGCACCTCGAGCATCGTGCCGTCGACCGGCGACACGATGTCGGCACCACACCCCACGAAAATGTCGGTGGCGGGGTAGTCGTGGTGCTCCGGGCTCCACCCGGCCGCTGCGACATCGGCGACCGGAATGCGATAGGGCGTCTCGCCGGGCGACGGTGGCGCAGTCGCCACGGTCGTGGCCGGCGGTGTGGCTGGGAGCTCGGTAGTCGGAGCGGTGGCGGGCTGCGTCGGCGGGGCGGTCTGCAGCGGCACCGTGGCCGGTGTGGACTGCGTGGTCGTGGGTTCCGTGGAGATCGGCACCGTCGTCGGCGCGGGCAGCGTCACGCTTGCCGTCGAGGGCACGTCCGACGGCAGCGCCGACTCCGATTCGGCCGGCCGGGTGCACCCTGTGGCGAGCAGCGCTACTGCACTCACGATGATCAGCGGACGGCGCACGGCGTCAGCTTCGCGCTCGCCCATGCGGGCGGCCGGTCACCCGGAGCCGTCAACATCGACGGATCCGGCGAGTGCCCGCGCCGAACCGGCGAGGCCGGACAGTTGCTCGTCGTCGAGCATCACAGCGAACCTGGTTTGCACGCTGCGCCGGTAGCTGACGTTCATCTCGCGCCACAGCGTTCTGCCGCGTTTGGTCAGCTCGATCTCGACCGCCCGCCGGTCTTCCGGGTCGACGTCGCGGTGGCGGCGGACCCAGCCCTCCTCTTCCAGCCGGTCGAGGCGGCGACTCAGGCTCGACGCCGGGATCCGCATCACGGTGGCGACGTCCTGGGGCCGGGCGCGTCCGTCCAGCTGGCGCAGCGTGGCGAGCACGTCGAACCAGCCGAGTGGGACCGCCCACTCGGCACGCAGGTCTTCGTCGATCCGGCGTTCGATCTCGGCGGCGAGCGTCTGGAAGTCACGCCATGCCTGGACCCGCTGGGCGTCGAGACGCGCCATCGATCAGTCCAAACCGACGACCACACGTTCAACTTGTGTCTGACACAACTTGAACGTGGTCACGCGGTGGCCTTGAGGGCGTTTGTGAACGCTTGCACGGCTTCGTCGATCTCGTCGGCGGTGACGACCAACGGCGGCATCCAACGGATCACGTTGCCGTAGGTGCCGGCGTTCATGAGGATCACGCGGCCCTCGCGCAGGCAGTGCTGGATCACTGGCGCCACCCGGGTCGGCTCGGAGAAGCTGGTTCCCACCATGAGGCCGGGGCCGCGCACCTGGCGGATCACCGGGAACGAGTCCTGTAAGCCGCGGATGGCGTCGCTGAGCTGCGCGCCACGGGCATTGATGTTCTCGAAGAAACCGGGCTGCTGCATCACGTCGATCGTGGCCAGCGCCGCCGCGCATCCCATCGAGTTGCCGCCGTACGTGCCGCCGTGGCTGCCCTTCGGCCAAAGGTCGTCGAGCTGGCGCCGCGTGCCGAGCGCCGCGAACGGGAATCCGGAGGCGATCCCCTTGGCCATGCAGATGATGTCGGGCCGAACGTCGTAGCGATCGATCGCGAACCACGAACCGGTGCGCCCGAAACCGCTCTGGACCTCGTCGGCGATGAACAGGATCCCGTGCTCGCGACAGCGCTTGGCGACACCTTCCAGGAAGGCCGCCGGCACCGGCACGTATCCGCCTTCGCCGAGCACCGGCTCGATGATCACCGCTGCCGTCTCCGACGGGGCGGTCTCGGCCAGCAGCAGCCGGTCGAACCCGCGCAGGGCGGCGTTGACGGCAGCCTCTTGGTCCGACGCCAGTGGATCGGGGAACGGCGACACGTACACGCCGCCGGGCAGCGGAGCATGGCCGGCGCGGTAGCCGGTCTTGGACGTGGTCATCGCCATCGCCATGTGCGTGCGACCGTGGAACGAGCCCTGGAACACGATGATGTTGGGCCGCTTGGTGGCCTGCTTGGCCAGCTTGACGGCGGCTTCGGTGATCTCGGCACCGGAGTTGGCGAAGAAGAACGTGTCGATCCCGTCCGGCGTGATCTCGTTCAGCTTCTCGGCGAGCGGCTCCGCCAGGTCGTGTGTGAACACGTTGATCTGGGCGTGGATGAAGCGCTCGGCCTGGGCGGCGATCGCAGCGGCGATCGCCGGGTGGGCATGCCCGGTCGAGTTGACGGCGATCCCGGCGGTGAAGTCGAGGTACTCCACGCCGTCGGTGGTGGTGACCCTGCACCCCTTGCCGTGCGAGACCTGCAGGTCAGTGACCTTGAACCAGACGTTCGACAGATGTGACATGGGGCGAGCCTATTCGCGCCGGCCGGCAGCGCCGGACAAGCCGCTGCAGGTCCCGTGCGCAACGTCAGGATTCGGTGAACTTGATCAAGCCTTGAGAGAAGGTCTCGCCCGCCGGCGCCGATCAAGATCCGTGAGAACAGCGTTGTTGGGTGCCGCCGCGTGCGTGCTGACGGCCGGCGTGATCGCCATCCCCGGTGGATTCGACCTGGCAGGCGCGAGCGACGGGCCCGACATCGTGATCTCCGAGGTCATGATCGACTCACTCGACGTGTACGACTCACGCGGCGAGTGGATCGAGTTGACCAACCGCGGCGACGAGACCGGCAAGGTGGCGGGCTGGAAACTGAGCGACGGGCGAACCGAGAACGTGACGCTCCCCAACCTGTCGATCGCACCCGGTGAGCAGGTCGTGCTGGCCCGGCTCGGTGACCCGTTCGCGAACGGTGGTGCCACCGCCGACTGGGTGTACGGCAACGCGATCGTGCTCGACAACGTGTCGGACCGCCTGATCCTCACCGACGACCACGGTACCGAACACGGCCGCGTGGACTGGTACCCGGGCACCGGGATCAAGGCGCCGATCGGTCGATCGCTGGCGCTCCGTGACGTGCACGGCAACATCGGTGACCCCGCCAGTTGGTGTGCCGAGACGACCGTGATGGTGCGCGGCGACCTCGGGAGCCCTGGCACCGCCAACAACTGTTCGGCGCCCGCCGAGCCGCTGGTGATCACCGAGGTGATGCAGAACCCGCGCCGCGTCGGCGACTCGACCGGCGAATGGTTCGAGCTCTACAACCCGGGCGACCTGCCGATCGACATCGCCGGCTGGACCATCAAGGACGACGACCGTGACCGCTTCGTGGTGCCGTCCTCGGTGATCGTGCCGGCAGGCGGTTACGCAGTGCTCGGCAACAGCGCGATCGCCAACGGCGACGTGCCGCTCGACTACGTGTACGGCGTTTCGATGGCGCTCCAGAACGACTGGGACGAACTCGCCATCGCCGACGAGGCCGGCACCCTGGTGGACCGCCTGGCGTGGGACAACGGCCGAAGCTTCCCCGACCCCGACGGCGCCTCGATGTCGCTGACCGACCCGTTGGTGGACAACGCCACGGGTGCTGCGTGGTGCACCGCCAGCACGTCGTGGGCGATCGGCGACCGCGGTACACCGCACGCCGGCTCCTGGTGCACGCCTCCCGGCGCCACTCCGATCGTGATCACCGAGGTCATGTTCGACCCGGAGATCCCGTCCTCGGAGCGCGCCTCGGAATGGTTCGAAGTCGCCAACCTCGGCACCGCCCCGATCGACATGACGGGCTGGACGATCACGGCCGGTGACTCCAAGATGCACACGATCGACGGGCTCGTGGTCGCCCCCGGCGACCTGGCCGTGCTTGCCGCAAGTGGCGACCCCGTCGCCAGCGGAGGGGTCACCGCCGACTACGTGTACGGCACCAACCCAGATCTTCCGCTCTACAACAAGAGCGGCCGCCTGATCCTGAAGACCACCGCCGGGGCGATCGTCGACCGCGTCGAGTGGAATGCCGCCAAGGGCTTCCCGATCCCCGTCGGGGCCTCGATCACACTCGGTTTCGCCACCGCCAACAACGAACTCGGCGCCAACTGGTGCATCGCCTCGGCCCGCTGGGGTGCCACCGACTTCGGGTCGCCCGGCCAGCTGAGCGGCTGCGAGCCGCCCCCTGCCGCCCCCGCCGTCGTGATCAGCGAAGTGCTGCGCAACCCGGCTGCCGTCGGCGACAGCAAGGGCGAATGGTTCGAACTCCACAACACCACTGCCGAACCGGTCGACATCCAGGGCTGGAGCCTGACCGACGGTACCTCCGACCGGCACGCGATCCGCGACTCGATCGTGATCCCCGCCGGCGGCTACTTCGTGCTCGGCCGCAGCTCCGATACTGCGACCAACGGCGGTGCCCGCATCGACTACGTGTACGGCGACGGTTTCGTGCTCAGCAACGACACCGATCGGATCACCGTCCGCGATCGCTCCGACCAACTCGTCGACGACACCAGTTGGGTGCGCGGCGACGGCTCGCCGCGCCCGAACGGCGCATCGATGGCTCGGACCGATGCCGGGTGGTGCGTGTCGGGTCCGCAGTTCGGCGCCGGTGACCTGGGCACGCCCGGGGCGGCCAACGACTGCACCCCGCTCCCCCACGTCGACGTCGTGGTCAGCGAGGTCCAACTCGACCCGACCACCGTGAGCGACACGGTCGGTGAGTGGATCGAGATCACCAACAACTCGGGGCAACCGGTCGACCTGGCGGGTTGGCGTCTGCGCGACGAGGACGCCGACGCCCACACGATCGGCTCATCGGTCGTCGTGCCGCCCGGCCGCTCGGTCGTGCTCGGGCGTGACAAGGCGGCCGCCCTGAACGGCGGTGTGCCGGTGAACTACAGCTACGGCTCGGCGTTCCCGCTCAACGACACCGACGACGAGATCGTGCTGCTCGACACCCAGGGCGTGTGGGTCGACCGCATCACCTGGACCCCCGACCACCTGTTGCCGTACGCGGCGGGCGCATCGGCGTCGCTGCGCACCCTCGCCAGCGACAACGCCGACCCGGCCAACTGGTGCACGTCGATCACGCCGTATGCAAGCGGCGCCGACCGCGGCACCCCCGGCGCCGCCAACCTGTGCGAGATCGCACCGGCCGCCACGACCACGACCACGATCGCCACCACGGTGCCGCCCACGACGTCCACCACGTCCACGACGAGCACCACCAGCACCACGACCCTGCCGACGACCACCACATCGACGACCACATCGACCACCACCACCTCGACCACGACCAGCACGACGACGACCGTGCCGCCGGCGCCGCCGGTCCGGCCGGCCTCGGTCGGATTCGGGATCCTCGCCACCGGGCCCGCCAACTGCGGCAACGGGCTGATGCTCACGGCGTCCAACATGCGAGTCGCCGGCGGCGTGCGCTCCAACGGCAACGTCACGATCCAGGGCAGCAGCATGGTGATCGACGGCACGATCTCGTACGCCGGTTCACCCAAGGTGGGGCAGGTCACCTCCGCTGGGCTCGTCAAGGACACCAACCCAACGGTTCCCGGCTGGAACTGGACCGTCGCCGACTTCGCCCCCGGCACGCCGATGTCGACCCGGCCCGGATACGTCGCCCACCCGTCGAACTGGACAGCCGGCTCCGGCGTCACCCTCGGCATCCACTTCGTGGCCGGCAACGTCACGATCTCGGCCTCGCAGGTCGATCTGCGAGGCGTCACGATCGTCGCCACCGGCACGGTCACGATCTCGGGGTCGGGCGTCACGCTCTCGCCCGCGTCACTCGGATCTGCCGACCGTGCTGGCGGGCGGCGGTTCGTGCTGGAACTCGGCCATCAACGTGAGCGGTTCGAACACCACCTGGAGCGGCGTGCTGATGGCACCCAATGGCGCCGCAGCAGTGAACGCCAGCAACGTGCGCGGCGGGTCGCTGATCGCCCTGTCGATCCAGTCCAGCGGCAGCGACCTGCAGTTCAGCTGAAGCGCGGCGGCTACAAGGCTGCGGCGTGGGCCCGGGCGGCCTGGACCGTGCCACGTTCGAGCAGCAGGCTGCGGAACGACATCAACTGCTTGGCGGCGTTCATGCCGAGCACCCCGCGAAGTCGGTCACCACGCGAGTAGAGGGCCAGGAACTTGCGGTCCTCCACCGAGCCCCACACGACTTCGGCGTGGTCGTCGGCGCCGGCGCGACCGATGAACTGGATCCGGCGGTCGTACTGCTCGCTCCAGAAGAACGGCACCGGCGCGTACGTCTCGGTGGGCTCGCCACGCGACTCGGCGAGCAGGTTGGCGGCGGCCAGCGCGCCCTGCTCGGCGGCGTTGGTCCAGTGCTCGACGCGCATCTCCTCGTCGAACAGCTCGTTGTACCAGCGCACGATGTCGCCGGCGGCGTAGACGAGCGGGACCCCCACGTTGAGATCGGCGCCGCACACGACGCCGTCTCGGACCTCCAGCCCGCTCCCTTCCAGCCAGTCGGTCACGGGCGTCACGCCGATCCCGACCACCACCACATCGGCCGCTTCGCGCCCACCGTCGACGAGGACGACACCCGGTTCGAGCCCGTCGACCTTGACGCCGCAGCGCACCTCGACGCCGTGGTCGGCATGGATCGATGCGACGGCGCGACCCATCTCGGACCCGAGACCACGGATCAGGGGCGCCGGCGCGCCTTCCAGCACGAGCACCTCGTTGCCGAGCTTGCGGGCCGTCGACGCCACCTCCAGGCCGATGAACCCGGCCCCGATCACCACCACCCGACGACCGCCGCCGGCGATCCGCCGGCGCAGGTCGAGCGCGTCGTCGAGCGAGCGCAGCACCACCACGTCGGGCAACTCCGCCTGACCCGGCAGCTGTCGCGCCGATGCACCGGTGGCGATGATCAGACCGTCGAAGTCGACCGAGCTGCCGTCGGCGAGACCGACGCGGCGCGCCTCGAGGTCGAGCCCCACGGCACGCTGCCCCAACCGCCACGTGACCTCGATCGAATCCATCTCGTCGGGATGGCGCAGGGCGATCCGATCGGGCTCCCATTCGCCGGAGAGCACACGCTTCGACAGCGGTGGACGGTCGTACGGATGATGCGGCTCGTCGCCGATGATCGTGACCCTCCCCTCGAAGCCGGCCGTCCGGAGCGATTCGGCGGCGCGCAGACCCGCCAACGAGCCACCCACGATCACGATGTTGTCGAGCATGCCTCGATTCGTAGCAGGCCCGGTCCCTACCGTGGCCAGATGAGCCTGCCGTTCGGTATCGACGAGATCAACGAGATGGTTCGCATCCAGTTCCCCGGGGCGAACAACGAGTGCGTCGAGTTGGGGCCGGATTGGGTGGTGGCGGCGTGCCACGTCGCACCGTCTGCGATCCGGCCGGGTGGGTTCGTGTCGGGGCCGACACAGTTCGGCCTGGTCGACTGCGCCCTGTGGTTCGTCGCCTTCGTCGGTCTGGGCCGGATCGAGCCGATGGCGATGACGTCGGAGCTGTCGATCCGGTATCTGCGCCCGGCCCAGGGAGCGCGGCTGTTCTGTCGGGCCCGGCTGGAGTCGGTCAGCCGCCGCAGCGTGGTCGGCACCTGCCACGTGTGGTGCGACGACCGCACCGACAAGATCACCGCCACCGCCCAAGGCACCTACGCGATCCCGCTCCCACGCTGATCTCGTTCCCACGTCGAGGTGTGACGCGTTCGGTCGGACCGAAACGGTCGCACGTGCAAGGCTGGTGGGGTGAGCGATCGCCCCCGGTTCCATCTCGCCTTTCCCGTCCACGACCTGGAGTCAGCGCGCCGGTTCTACGGCGACCTGCTGGGCTGCCCGGAGGGCCGCTCGGCGGACCATTGGGTCGACTTCGACCTGTTCGGCCATCAGATCGTGGCCCACCTGACCGGCGCTCGATCCGAGCGAGCCGTCAACCCGGTCGACGGCGACGACGTGCCGGTCCCGCACTTCGGGCTGCTGCTGCGACCGGACCAGTGGCAGACGCTGGCCGACCGTTTGATCGCCGCAGGCACCGAGTTCGTGATCGAGCCGCACGTGCGCTTCGCCGGCAAGCCGGGTGAACAGCACACGATGTTCCTGCTCGATCCGAGCGGGAACGCACTCGAGTTCAAGGCCTTCGCCGACGACTCGATGATCTTCGCCCGCTGACACGGCGGCGCTGCGGCGGAGGCGGCGCGCACATCATCGCCATGAATTGTCACGATTGTCATGCAATGATCATCGTGGTACGGTTGTGACATGAGCGTTGCATTGCGATTGTTCGACGATTTTCCGGCGGTGCCGGCACTGCTCGATCGACCCGCCGTGGAACAGTCACGGCTCGTGCGGCTCACCCGCGATCACCTGGTGTCGACCGAGCCGAGCGTCGACTACGACGGCCTCGCCGAGGGGCGCCTGTGCACGGTGTTGGCCGCCCGTCAGTGGGTCAAGCGACAGCGCGCCAAGCACCAACTGTTCGTGATCGAGCACGACGGTCGCACGCTGATTCCCACCTTCCAACTCGACGAGGCGTTCGACCCCGATCAGCGCGTGAGCGCCGCCATCGATCGCCTGCTCGGTGCCGGCATGTCGGGTTGGGCGATCTGGCAGTGGTTCACGGCCGTCAATCCGTGGATCGAGCAACGCCCGATCGCGGCGATCGGCACGCCGCGGCTCGACACCGCCGTCGACGGCCTGCTCGACGCCTGACCGGCAGTGTTCGGACCGCGACCCGAGCGCGACATGACGTCGAGCGCGAGATGACCCGGAGCGCGCTATGACGTCGACCTGGGTCGCTCCGTGCGGTCAGCGTGATTGCCCGATCGTGGCCCCCGACCGGATCGACCGTCGCGCCGTGCGGGTGCTCTCGTTCCCGGCAGGCACGCAGCAATGGCGCGTGGCGCGAGCTCGGTACGCGGATGCCGTGTTCGCCCCGCCCGGCACCGGAAACGCCCGATTCTCCCCGCTCGACGGACGCCGGCACACCTACCTGGCCGAGCAACGGTCGGCGGCGCTGCTGGAGTCGGCGCTGCACGAAGCCGACGGCCCGAACCCTCGGATCTACGTGGCGACGCTGGCCGACTACCGGCTGAACCGTGTGCGGTTTGACGCCCCGTTGCGACTGCTGGACCTGCGCGATCCGGCGCTCACCGCGCTCGGGCTGGACCGGCGCCAGCTGACCGGCGCCGGCCCACGCCACTACGCCTGCACCCGCCTGGTGGCCGAGCGGCTGGCGGGCACCAAGCACAGCAACGGCATCGTGTGGACCTCGCGCCAGGGCAGGCTGCACGCCGAACGCAACCGCGACGGCCTGGCACACGAGGTGCTGCGTCACGAGAGTCTCGACGTGGCGGTCGTGTACACACCCGACTACGCCGGTGCGGCCCGGATCGTCGGGTCGGAGCCGCTCCTGATCGACGCCGCGCCGACCCGGTTCGTGGTCGAACTCGCCAACCTGCTCCGCATCGCGATGCTGTGAGCGGATGCTCCGCCCACGATCGGCCGCCTACGATCGGGAAGGTGAAGACGGACTCGTACATCGTCGGTATCGACAACGGCGGCACTGCCAACAAGTTCACGGTGATCAACGCCGCCGGTGACTACCTGATCGACCGGCTGGTCGAGATCCCGAGCCGGGTCACCGAGGGGCCCGAGATCGCGATCGCCGCCATGCGGGCCACGTTCGAGGCCGCCGTCGAGATGGCCGGGATCGACGTCGCCGATGTGATCGGCGTCGGGCTCGACACGCCCGGGCCGGCCTCGGCCAACGGCGTGATCAGCTCCAAGGGCGCCACCAACTTCCCGCAGCAGGCGTGGTGGGGTTTCGACGTGCGCGGCGCGCTGGAGGACGAGCTCGAACGTCCCGTGATCTACAACAACGACGGCAACGCGGCAGCGTTGTACGCCCACCACGTGCACTTCGGTCACGTGGCGGTCGAGCGCTCGTCGATCTCGGCGATCGTGGGCACGGGCCTGGGCGGCGGCGTGATCGAGAGCGGACGGATCGTCAAGGGCGCGGCCGGGATGGCGGGCGAACTCGGCCACGTGCACGTGCCGATGCACGGCCTGTTGGCATCCGATCAGCCGATGCCGCGCTGCAACTGCGGGTTCGAGGGCGACGCCGAGAGCGTCGCCTCGCTGACCGGGATCCGCAACAACCTGCTGCCCTACTGGCTGACGAAGTATCCCGACCATCCGCTCCACGAGCTCGATGGCTTGGCGGCCGCCAAGCAGGTGCGCGGCTACGGCGAGGGCGGGGACGAGATGGCCCGCAAGGTGTTCGAGCAGCAGGCGATGGCGCTCGGGCGGCTGTTCACCGTGGCCGCCAACTTCACCGATCCGGACGTGTATTTCATCGGTGGCGGTGTGATCGAGACCGAGCCGGCGTTCCGCGACTGGTTCCTCGGTCTGGTGCGCGAGCACACCAACCTGCGCGACGAGCAACGCCGTGTGGCAACCGTCGAACTGGCCCCCGACCTCGACATGGCCGGCGCGCGCGGCGCGGCGATCGCCGCCCTCAGCGTGATTGCCCACACTGGCTGAGCTCAGGCGCCGCACCGAACCATGAATGGCCGATCAGGTGCGGTGAACGCGGTACGATCGAACACGTGTTCTGGCAAGCATCGTTGTTCGGCGGGCAAGCACCCGAGTTCGACGCCGAGTTCGGCGAGTTGCACCGGATCCAGCTCGACGCCCGTTCCTGGATCGATCACGCTCCGGGCTGGCTGACCGGCTCGGACCAACTGTTCGACGAGCTCAGCGGCATGCTGGCGTTCCACCAGCGCACCGGCGTCAAAATGTACGACCGGTTGGTGGACGAACCGCGCCTGACCGCCTGGTGGAAAGTGTCGAGCGGCTCCGCCGAACCGCTGCCGATCCTGGCCTCGATGCGGCACCTGCTCGCCGACCGCTACACCGAGCCGTTCGACTCGATCGGGTTCAACCTGTACCGCGACGGCAACGACTCGGTCGCCTGGCATGCCGATCGCCACGCTCACGTGGTCACCAACCCGGTGATCGCAATCGTCAGCGTCGGCGCGCCGCGCGCCCGTTCCGCGTGCGGCCGATGAGCGGCGGTGGGTCGTTGTCGTGGAACCTCGGCAACGGCGACCTGTTCGTGATGGGCGGCGCCTGCCAGCACGAGTGGGAGCACACCGTGCCCAAGGTGCGCCGCACCGACGGCCCGCGCATGAGCCTCACCTTCCGCTCGGTCTGAACCACACCGGAATCGGCCACACCGCCGGCGTGGACAGTGGCGTTCACCGGCTGCTCCGCGACGTCGCACGACGGGACACACTCGGCCTACGGTCCGCCGCACCGACGGCCCGCGCATGAGCCTCACCTTCCGCTCGGTCTGATCGACACCGGAATCGGCCACACTGCTGGGGTGGAGCGCATCACCGATGCCGAGGACGTGCGGCTCGGCGACTACCGACAGCTCCGCGACGCGGCGGCGAGGCGACACATCGAGGGTGACCAGTTCTTCGTTGCCGAGGGCCCCACGTCGATCGAGCGGCTGCTCGTGTCCGGGCATCGGGTGCGGTCGGTCGTGGTGTCGGAGCAGAAGTACACCCGGATGGCCGGAATGTTGGACACGCTCGACGCGCCGATCTACGTCGTGACCACCGCGCTCTTGCACGAGATCGTCGGGTTCGACCTGCACCGCGGCGCGATCGCCGCCGCCGATCGCCGGCCGCAACCGACCCTGAGCGAGCTGCTCGCCGGCACCACCAGGGTCGCCGTGCTGGAGGGGCTCAACGACCCCGAGAACCTGGGAGCCGTCGCCCGGTCGGCGCGCGCACTGGGTGTGCAGGCATTCGTGCTCGATCCGACGTGCATCGACCCCTACACGCGGCGCACCGTGCGGGTCAGCATGGGCGAGATCCTGTTCATGGCGACCCATCGCGCCACCGCCGAGGAATGGCCCGTCAGCACGCTCTCGTCACTGGCAGCCGCCGGCTTCGAGACGTGGGCGATGACCCCGGCAGACGACAGTCACGACATCTGGTCGCTCGAGCCACCCGAGCGGCTGGCGATCATGCTCGGTGCCGAGGGCCCGGGCCTCAGCAGGGCGGCGATCGCCGCCAGCACACGGCGGGTCAGGATCCCGATCGCCGACGACGTCGACTCGCTCAACGTCGGCGCCGCCGCAGCGGTCACCTTCGCCATCGCCAACCGCCGTTCCGGTCACCGAACCGACTGACCCGGCGGGCGGTTTGGTGACCAGAACGGGGTGTGCGGGGCTGCGACCGGGCAAGCTGGGGTGATGGCCGAACACCCGATCTCGCGGTTCCCGATCCCCGACCTGGCCGATCTGCCCGATGACATCAGGGACCAGATCCTCGCCGTGCAGGAGAAGTCGGGGTTCATCCCCAACGTGTTCCTGGCGTTCGCCCGCCGGCCGGCCGAGTTCCGCGCCTTCTTCGCCTTCCACGACGCACTCATGGAGCGCCCGCCGGCAGCCGACGGGAGCGGGCTCAGCAAGGCCGAACGCGAGCTGATCGTGGTCGCCACGTCGGCCACCAACCAGTGCCTGTACTGCGTGGTCGCCCACGGTGCGATCCTGCGGATCCGTGCCAAGAACCCGTTGCTCGCCGATCAGGTGGCCACCAACCCGCAGAAGGCCGATCTCACCGATCGGCAACGGGCGATCGTGGAGTTGGCGTTGAAGGTGGCCGGCGACTCGGCGTCGGTCTCCGATGCCGACCTCGAGGCGATGCGATCGAAGGGCTTCACCGACGACGAGATCTGGGACATCGGCGCCATCACCGCCCTGTTCGCGTTGTCGAACCGCTACGCCAACTTCGGCGGGATGCGCCCCAACGACGAGTTCTACTCGCTCGGCCGCTGACCGCGAACCAGCCGCGAGCGGGAGACGTAGAGTCGGGCATGCAGCTCACCCGCACTCTCCGCCCCCTTGCCATCACCGTTGCCGGTGTCGCCCTCACGCTCGCCGCCTGTGGTGGCGGGAGTGACTCGGCAGCCACCACCGACGCCCCTGCCCCGGCCGCGACGGACGCCGCACCGGCTGGAACCGACGCTTCACCGGCACCGGCAGCGGCCACCGGCGATGCGGCGATCACGATTGCGTCGTTCTCGTTCTCCGGCATCACCGAAGTGCCGGCCGGCACCACGGTCACGATCACCAACAACGACTCGGCGCCCCACACGCTGACCGCAGACGACGGCTCGTTCGATACGGGCGGGATCGGGCCGGGCGAGTCGGTCACGCTCACGTTCGATACGGCAGGAACCTTCACGTTCCACTGCGAGATCCACTCCAGCATGAAGGGTTCGATCACCGTCACGTGACCACCAGCGGGCAGTGCCTGCGTCCGGATTGGGTTACCGTCGGGGCCTGATCGGGAATAGCGGAGGTCCGAGTCGGTTGCACGCCTGTTCGCTCGCCGCTCGGCAGCCGACGGGAGCTCGCACATGACCACAACCGGATCCGAACGTTCGTCACAGTTCGCGATCGGCGGCGTGGCTGTCGCCGGCGTGGCGCTGTTGTTGGCGATCGTGATGGCGGTCCGCGGCGGGAGTGTGTCGGACCCGGCCTCCGCATCTGCCGGCGATGACAGCGCCGAACAGCCCGCTGACCTGGTGGACGACGGGGCCGTGGCTGACCCTGGTGCCGACCCGCTCGACGTGGTCCGCTCCTCGGCCGAAGCGATGGGTGCGGTCACCAGCGTCGAGTTCGAACTCGACCGCGACGGGGCGCCGATCTACGTCGACCAGTTCGGCAAGATCGCGCTCGACGGCTTGCGTGGCCAGTTCACCGTGCCGACCAAGGCCCAGGCCGAACTCAGCGTGACCGTCAACGGCACGCTCGCCACCCGGCTCGGGGCGGTGGCGATCGACGACGAGGTGTGGATCTCGAACCCGGTCACGGGCAACTTCGAGACACTGCCGGCCGGCTACGACATCGACCCGTCGCGGTTCTTCGACCCCGAGGGTGGCTGGAAGCCGCTGCTCGCCAACCTGACGGGGATCAGCCTGGTCGGCATCGAGAACCGCGGCGGTGAGCGGTACCACGTGCGCGGCACGGCGTCGGCAGAGCAGGTTCGCAATATCACCGTCAACCTGGTGCGCGACCAGGACGTGGCCGTCGACTTCTGGATCCATCCCGGCACGTTCCTGGTGACCGCGGCCGAGTTCGAGACCGTGTTCGAGGGGTCCGACAACGCCGCCGACCCGGCGACCGCCCTGCCGGTGACACAGTGGCAGTTGGAACTGCGGCGCTACGGCCAGACGTTCCGGATCGAACCGCCCACCAACCTGCGCGTCGAGACAGGGGCCTGACCATGGACGACACGATCGACCAAACCTCGACGTTCCGCAAGCGGCCGTCCCCGGCGGCGATCCTGGCCGTGGTCGGCTTCAGCGTGTTCGTGGCAGCCGACGACCTGACCGTCGTCTCCACCATGCTGCGCCCGATCATCGGCGACCTCGGGCTGGTGTTGCCCGACGGGCTCGACGACGCGGCGTGGGTGGTCAACGCCTACCTGATCGCATTCGTGGCGATCATGCCGATCGCCGGCCGGATCAGCGACGTGCTCGGGCGGCGGCGCACGTTCATCGGCGCCTACACGATCTTCCTGCTCGGCTCGATCCTGATCCCCTACACGACGATGCTCGACGACCCCTCGTACCGCTGGTTCCTGGTTGGCCGCGTGATGACGGCGATCGGCGGCGGGGCGATGGTGCCGGTGGCGTTGGCGGTGATCGGCGACGTGTATCCCGAGGGCCGGCGGGCCGAGCTCTCGGCACGCTCGGAGCGATCGAGACGCTGGGCTGGGTGTGGGGCCCGCTGTACGGCGCCGTGCTCGTGCGGTTCCTGTCGTGGCAGTGGCAGTTCTGGCTCAACATCCCGCTGGCACTGGTGGGCATGGCGGCAGCATGGTGGGCGCTGGCCGACCACGACCGCCCGCAACACGGCGCCCGGATCGACTGGACGGGCGCCTCGCTGCTCACGATCGCGCTGGTGTCGCTCAACGTGGCGCTGCTCGGCTCGGCCGAGATCCAGAGCGTCAACGGGCTGCAGGAACTCACCGGTCAGGGTGCCGACCTGCGCTGGCTGTACCCGGTGGCGCTGGTGGCCGGCGCGTTGTTCGTGTGGCAGCAGCGCCACAGCCGCAACCCACTGATCGACCGGCGCATGTTCCGGCTGTCCGAGCGCTCGGGGCGCAACCTCGTGGCAGCACTGGTCGTGAACTTCGTGGTCGGGGCCGGGCTCGTGATCGCCATGGTCGACGTGCCGCTGTTCATCAACTCGGTCGAATTGAACCTCGAACACGCAGCCGTGATCTCTGGCTGGATCATGTCGGCGATGACCGCCGCGATGGCGGTCACGTCGTACCTCGGTGGCCGGATCACCGAACGGGTCTGGTTCCGGCCACCGGTGCTGGCGGGCGTGGCGATGTCGACCGCCGCCTACGCCTGGATGGGCGCGACGTGGAACGTCGACACGTCGTACCCGGTGTTCGCACTGCAGCTGGCGCTGCTCGGCGCCGGGTTCGGACTCACCGTGGCACCCACCACCAGCGCCGTGGTGGACCAGGCGCCGCCCGACCAGCGCGGTGCGGCGGCCTCGATCGTGATGGTCGTACGCCTGCTCGGCCTGTCGGTCGGACTCTCGGCGCTCACGGCGTGGGGCCTGGCCCGGTTCAACGCCCTGCGCTCGACGATCGACCTGCCCCCGCTCACCGACCCCGGCTTCGACAAAGCGCTGCAAGCAGCCTCCGAAACCCTGACCGCCAAGGCGATCGCCGAAACCTTCACCGCCGCCGCCGTGGTGGTCGGCGCCGGTCTGATCGCCACCTTCGTCATGCGCCGCGCCGACGCACCAGGAGCTCTCATGAACACCGAACACACCGAACAGCCCGACCCGGACGAACTGCTGATCGCCCATGTCGACGGCACGACCGACCAGCCGATCGACCAGCTGGTCGACCAGCCCGCCGCTGCGCCGATCGAGCCGGGCCTGTTGCCCGAACCGATGCCGATGCCGCAACCGGTCCACGCCGCGGTCGGGGCGGTGGCGATCGACGCCTTGCAACGGCGGCTCAACGTGTTGATCGGCATGCTGGGTCTGCTGCTGGCAGCCGCCTTCGTCACGATCGCGCTGCTGTTCGGGCGCGTCGGCGACGCCCGCGCCGACGCCTCGGCGGCCCGAACCGAGGCATTGGCGGCCCGAACCGAGCTCGACACGGCTCGCTCCGATCTGGAACGGGTCGAGGCCGGTGCGGCGCTGTACGCCTCGCAGATCGACGGGTTCCAGTCGAAGCTGACCGAGCTGCAACCCCAGATCGCCGAAGGCGTGCAATCGGCGATCGACGGGTTGCGTGAGTTCGGTGGCTCCACGATCACGTTCCCGGTCAAGATCGACCAGGTGCTCCCGATCGACACCGAGGTCAAGATCCAGCGCACCGTGCAGGTGCCGATCAAGACCACGATCCCGATCAAGCAGTCGTTCGACACCACGATCCAGATCAGCACGCCGCTCGGCAAGGTGCCGCTCGACGTGACGGTGCCGGTCAACGTGGACGTGCCGATCGACCTGGTGGTCGACATCCCGATCGACGAGACGGTGCCGATCAAGGACGAGTTCCCGATCAAGCTCGACATCCCGATCTCGATCGACGTCGGCCAGACCGAACTGGCCAACCTCACCGAGTCGATCGCAGCCGGGCTCGAGTCGTTGCAGGCCATGCTCGACGGGCTCGGCACCTGACGTTCAAGTTGTGTCAGACACAACTTGAACGTCTGGCATGTCGTGACATACTGACAACGCCGTGACCGATCTGCCGATCACCCTCAACCGGGTCAGCCCGGTGCCGCTGTACCACCAGCTGGCGCAGCAGTTGATGGCGGCGGTCGAGGACGGCCGGCTGCCCAAGGGTGGGTTCCTCGACAACGAGATCGAGCTCGCCGAACGATGGCAGGTGTCGCGGCCCACGGTGCGCAAGGCGATCGAAGACCTGGTCGGTGCCGGCGTGATGGTGCGCCGCCGCGGCGTGGGCACGCAGGTCGTGAGCGATCAGGTTCGGCGTCCGTTCAAGCTCACCAGCCTGTTCGACGACCTCGCCGAGTCAGGTCGGCACCCGATCACCCGGGTCGTGCAGCACGAGACGATCGCGGCCGATGCCGACGTGGCCGAGGCGCTCGGGATCGCCGACGGTGCGCCCGTCGTCCACATCGAACGCACCCGAGCGGTGGGAACCACACCACTGGCCGTGCTGCGCAACTGGCTGATCATCGACGTCGCCGGTTCGATCAGCCCCGACGACCTCGGTCGGACCGGGTTGTACGCGCTGCTGCGAGAACGCGGCGTGCGACCGCATGCGGCCACGCAGCGGCTGGGCGCCGTCGCCGCCGACGACCGCGACGCGTCACTGCTCCATGTGTCGATCGGGGCCCCACTGGTCACGATGCGGCGGGTGATGAGCGACGACGCCGGCCGGATCGTGGAACTCGGCGACCACCGCTACGACGCCGCCCACTACAGCGTCGAACTCAACGTGCTCGAAAGTTGAAACCCGTCGCTGATGTTCAAGTTGTGTCTGACACAACTTGAACATCAGCGGACGGTGACGGGTTCACGACAACGTTCACGTTGTGTCAGACACAACGTGAACGTTCACGCGTGTCAGGCGCCGCCCTCGGCGAGGGTGACCTCGATCGGGGCATACGAGGCACCGGCCAGGTCGAGACCCATCGAATCCAGCAGCGCCCAAGCCGCCTCCACGATGTCGTTCGTGTAGGCGCCGTCGGTCGGCGGTGCGGTCAGGACCGTGGCGCCTTCCAGGTTGGGGGTGCCCAGGGCGATCTCGACGGTGCGGTCCCAGGCGGCCGGATCGATGTAGCCGATGCCGTTCGGGGCCGGCCAGACGAGATTGTTGATCTCGTTCATCTGCCACAACTGATGCGACGCACCGAGCGTGGGCCCGGCGGCGAGCACGATGTCGGCGCACGACTGCACGTTGTCACGGCAGTAGGTCCACCCCGCCAGAGACGCAGCGACGAAACGGGTCGCCATGTCCTTGTAGTCGGCGTCGCTGTGGAGCTTGGCGGCGTCGGCCCAGATCGCGTCCTGGAGCATGCCCACGCCTTCGGCTTCGTAGCTGACGACGTTGAAGTCATCGGCGGTGTAGAGCTCGCCGGTGTCGGGGTTGACGGCTTCCAGCACCTGGGCGTACTCGTTGTACGTCATCGCCTCGGCGGCGTCGATCGAACCGTCGAGCAGGGCGACCATGTCGAAGTTCTGGCCGACCAGCGTGACGTCGGTCGCCGGGTCGAGACCCGCCTTGCCGAGCGCCGCGAACACCTCGTACTCGTTGCCGAAGCCCCAGTTGCCGATGTTCTTGCCGGCGAAATCGGCGGCGGACGTGATGTTCTTGTCCTTGAACGACACCTGCAAGGTGCCGGACCGCTGGAAGATCTGGGCGATGTCCACGATGTCGGCGCCTGCTTCACGACTGGCGAGCGCCTTGGGAACCCACGAGATGGCGAAGTCGGCGTCGCCGTTGGCGAGCTGCGTCTGCGGCACGATGTCGACGCCGCCTTCGAGGATCTCGACGTCGAGGCACATGTCCTCGTAGAAGCCCTGGTCGACGGCGGCGTAATAGCCGGCGAACTGGGCCTGCGTGAACCACTGCAGCTGGAGTTTGACCGGCTGCGGTGTGTCGCAGGCGGCAGCCGGGGCTTCGGTGGCAGGTGCTTCAGTGGCGGGCGCCTCCGTCGCCGGTGCCTCGGTGGCGGCCGGAGCTGCCTCGGTCTCGACCGGGGCGGCTTCGGTGTCGGCCGGCGCTGCGTCGGTCTCGACCGGCGCTGCGTCGGTGGCGGTGGATGCTGCTTCGTCGCTGCCGCATGCGGTGGCGATCAATGCCAGCGATGCCAACGCTGCTGCAGCACGACGGCTGGTACGGGTCTTCATGTTGTTGCTCCCCCGGGGCTCGCGCCCCGTCTGTGTGTTGTGAGATTCTCCAGAATGACGGAGACCAGGTAGAACGTGAGTCCGAGCGCACAGGCTCCCATGACGTACGCCCACGCCACGGCGTTCTTCGAATTCGACATGTTCGAGGTGATCCGGTTGCCGAGACCATTCTGACTCCCGCCGAAGTACTCCGCCACGAAGGCCGTGATCACCGACGTCGGGGCGGCGATCTTGAGCGCCGTGAACAGGTACGGGATCGCGTTCGGGATGCGCGCCTTCACGAGCACGTCGATCGGCGAGGCGGCGTACGACTGCAACAGCTCGGCGTGCGTGGGGTGCACCTGCCGCAAGCCTTTGGCGACGTTGACGAGCACGATGAAAAAGACGATCAACGTGGCCATCAGGCGCCGCGGCATCTCGCTGGTCGCCGGGTACTGGTTGATGAAGATCGACACCAGCACCACGATCGGAATCGCGTTGAGTGCCACCGCCATCGGTGTGACGAGTTCGTTGAGCAAGCGGAACCGCATCAGCACGAAGCTGGCGGCGATGCCGAGCAGCGTGCCGGCGATCAACCCGACCAGCGCGTTGGCGCCCGACACCATCGAGGCGTCCTTGACCAGGCGCCAGTTGTCGCCGAACGCCGAGGCGATCGCCGTGGGTGCCGGCAGGAAGTACGGCTTGAGGTCGAACCCTTTGACGATCGCCTGCCAGAGGCCCAGCCCGATCACCCCGAATACGGCCGGGGCGATCACCACATCGAGACTGCGAACCGACTTCATCGATCGTCCACCCCGCCGAACCCGCGCCCGTGGGCGCCCGCCTCCACGTTGCGCAAGGCGTCGCGGACCTGGGTGATCGTGGCGTAGAACCGTTCGTCGTCGCGGGTGTCGTCGCTGCGGTTGCGTCCGAGGTCGACCGGGATCACGTCGGTGATCCGGCCGGGCCGGGGCGACATGACCACGACCTTGCTCGACAGGTAGACGGCCTCGGGGATCGAGTGCGTGACAAACACCACCGTGGTGTCGGTGGCGGCGCAGATGCCGAGCAGCTCGGCCTGCATGTGTTCACGGGTCATCTCGTCGAGGGCGCCGAACGGTTCGTCCATCAGCAGCAACTGAGGATGCGCCGCCAGGGCGCGGGCGATGGCGACGCGTTGTTGCATGCCCCCCGAGAGTTGCCAGGGCATGTGTCGGGCGAATTCCGGGAGTTTGACGAGTTCGAGCATTTCGTGTGCGCGTGCCCGGCGCTTGGCCTTGTCCCAGCCCTTCAACTCGAGCGGCAGCTCGATGTTCTTCTCGACCGTGCGCCAGTCGAACAGCCCGGCCTGCTGGAACGCCATCCCGTAGTCCTGCTCGATCCGGGCCTGCTGGGCCGACTTGCCGTTCACCAGCATCGTGCCCGACGACGGTTCGATCAGGTTGGCGATCAGCCGCAACAGCGTGGATTTGCCGCACCCGGAGGGGCCGATCAACGACACGAACTCACCCGGCTCGACGGTGAGCTCGATGTCGACCAGGGCATCGACCTGGTTGGGCTTGCCGGCGTTGAACGCCTTCGACACCCGGTTGGCGATGATCACACTCACGACTGGTGCTCCACGGTTCGAATCGGTCTCATGCCGCTGCCTCCTGTGGGCGACGACGCATCAGGGCCACATCGGCCAGCACCACGATGCCGTACATCAGCAGCCCGATCACGGCGGCGCCGATCAGCGCCGCGTACGGCTTGGCGGGGTCGCCGGTGGCACCCTGACTGTACGAGATCACGGCGCGCCCGATACCACCCTTCACGCCGGTCGAGATCTCCGACACGATGACACCCACCACCGACAGCGTGGCGGCCTGTTTGAGGGCGGGGATCATCGACGGAACAGCGGCCGGGAAGCGCAGTTTGAGCAGCGTCCGCCACCACGACGCGGCATAGCTCTGCATCAGCTCGAGCGAGGCGGGCGGGGCCGACTTGAGCCCACGCAGGGTGCCGATCGAGATCGGGAAGAACGCCAGGAACGCCGCCAGCACGCTGACCGACAGCCACTTCGGCCACTCCCACCCGGCGATGTGGATCCGCCCGCTCCAGCTCACCACCTGCGGTGCGAGGGCGATCAGCGGCACGGTCTGCGACATCACGATCCACGGCAGCAGCCCGCGTTCGAGCACCTTCAGGCGCGCCATCACGACCGCCGCCACCAGCCCGGCGATCGTGCCGAGCACCAGCCCAACGGCGGCCAACCGGAACGTGTACCAGCCGTATCCCGCCACCGATTGCCAGATCGCCTGGTCGCCGCCGCGCCGTTCAGGCTGCGCGAGGCGCCGGGCGATCGTCCACGTGTGGGGCATCGCCCGATCACCGGTCTTGGCGAGCGGGATGCCGAGTACGTGCCCACCGTTGTCAGGACCGACGGCCTTGTACAGCTCCCACGCCGCGAGCGCGAGGAACAACGCCACGACGAACAACACGGTCCGGCGAACAGCACGGCCGACGATCGAGTTCACCGTCGCTCACCCAGCACGCGCCGGCCCGCGGTGCCGCGACCCCGGGCGCGCCCGAACTGCACCAAAGCGGATTCACGACCGGCGGGGGTCGCCAGAACGCTTTGGTGCGATTCAGACCCGCCTGGCCCGATCGGGATGCATCCCAAATGCACCAAACCGTCTTCGCGACCGGCGGGGGTCGTCAGGGCGCTTTGGTGCATTTCAGATACCGGGGTTGGTGGCGATGGCGGGGAGGGCCCGTTGTGGGAGGCGGGGGATCATCGGGGGCACGCTACGACTTGGCCAGGGCGTGATCGGAAAGGGCCGGGATGATCTTCTCGCCGTACTCGAGCAGGGTGTGGTCCTTGTCGTCGTGCTGGAGGTAGATCGAGAACTGGTCGACACCCAGGTCCTGCAGTTCGAGCAGGCGACGCACGTGCTCGTCGACGGAGCCGAGGATGCAGAACCGGTCGACGATCTCGTCGGGCACGAACTGGGCATGGGTGTTGCCCGCCTGGCCGTGCTGATTGTAGTCGTAGCCCTCGCGTCCCTTGATGTAGTCGGTGAGCGCTTGCGGGATGTCGGGGTTGCCGTCGCCGTAGCGCATCACGATGTCGGCGACGTGGTTGCCGACCATCCCGCCGAACCAACGGCACTGGTCGCGCATGTGCGTGATGTCGGTTCCGACGTAGGCCGGGGCGGCGACACAGATCGTGATCTCGTCGGGGTCGCGCCCGGCGTCGGCGGCGGCCTGCTTGACGGCGCCGATCGTCCAGGCTGCGATCTGGGTGTCGGCGAGTTGCAGAATGAACCCGTCGCACGTCTCACCGATCGTCTTGAGCGCCTTCGGCCCGTACCCGGCGCCCCACACCTCGAGGCGCGACTTGGTCGCCCACGGGAGTGTGATCGTGGAACCCTTGTAGTCGACGCTGCGCCCGTTGGCGAGTTCGCGGATCACGTGCGTGGCCTCGGCCATGGTGGCCAGCGTGGTCGGCTTGCCGTTGGTCACGCGCACGGCCGAGTCGCCGCGGCCGATCCCGCACACGGTGCGGTTGCCGTACATCTCGTTGAGCGTGGCGTACGTGCTCGCCGTCACGGTCCAGTCGCGGGTGGCCGGGTTGGTCACCATCGGGCCGACCACGATGTTGCGGGTCTCGGCCAGGATCTGGCTGTAGATGACGTACGGCTCCTGCCACAGGATGTGCGAGTCGAACGTCCACACATGACTGAAGCCGAGCGAGTCGGCTCGGCGCGCCAGATCGATCACCCGCGCCGCCGGCGGCGTGGTCTGCAACACGATTCCGATGTCCATGCGATCTCGTTTCGTCTCACCGTTCACGTTGTGTCTGACACAACTTGAACGTCAGCGGGTCTCGGGGAAACCGAGGTCGATCGTGCTCTTGGCCGGGTCGGGCCAGCGGCTGGTCACGACCTTGCCGCGGGTGTAGAAGTTGATGCCTTCGGGACCGTACATGTGGGTGTCGCCGAACAGGCTCGCCTTCCACCCGCCGAAGCTGTAGTAGCTGACCGGCACGGGGATCGGCACGTTGATGCCCACCATCCCGACCTGGATGTCGAACTGGAACTGCCGGGCGGCACCGCCGTCGCGGGTGAACAGGGCCGTGCCGTTGGCGAACGGGTTGGCGTTGATCATCGCCACCCCGTCCTCGTAGCCGTGCACGCGTGTGACCGACAGCACCGGGCCGAAGATCTCGTTGTCGTAGCACGCCATCCCAGGCGACACGTGGTCGATCAGCGTGGGGTCGACGAAGAACCCGGGCTCGTCGGCGGAGCGACGCCCGTCGACGACCAGCGTGGCACCCTCGTCGGGGGCGTTGGTGATGTACGAGGCGACCTTGTCGCGGTGCTCACTGGTGATCAGCGGGCCCATCTCGTTGCCGGGCTCGTTGCCCGGGCCGACCTTGACGCTGGGGATCCGCTCGGCGATCTTGGCGACCAGGTCATCGGCGATCGCCTCGCTGGCGAGCACGACCGAGATCGCCATGCAACGCTCCCCGGCGGAACCGTAGGCGGCCCCGATGGCGGCGTCGGCGGCCATGTCGAGGTCGGCGTCGGCCAAGACCAGCATGTGGTTCTTGGCCCCGCCCAAGGCCTGCACCCGTTTGCCGTTGGCGGTGCCGGTCTCGTAGATGTACTTGGCGATCGGGGTCGACCCGACGAAGCTCACGGCGGCGATGTCGGGGTGCTCGAGCAACCGGTCGACGGCGACCTTGTCGCCCTGCACGACGTTGAAGCAGCCGGCTGGCAGGCCCGCCGTGGCGAGCAGTTCGGCCAGCAACAGCGACACCGATGGGTCCTTCTCGGACGGCTTGAGGACGAACGTGTTGCCGCACGCCAGGGCGTTGGCGAACATCCACATCGGCACCATCGCCGGGAAGTTGAACGGGGTGATGCCCGCCACCACACCGAGCGGCTGACGGATCGAGTACACGTCGACGCCGGTCGCCGCCTGCTCGCTGAAGCCGCCCTTCAACAGGTGCGGTACGCCACAGGCGAACTCGATGTTCTCGAGTCCGCGGGCGACCTCGCCCATCGCGTCGCTGAGCACCTTGCCGTGCTCGGCGGTCAGCATCGTGGCGATCTCCTTGCGATTGGCGTCGACCAACTCGCGCATCCGGAACATCACCTCGGCCCGCTTCGACAGGCTGGTCGAGCGCCACCCCGGCGCGGCTGCCTTGGCGGCGGCAACGGCGGCGTCGACCTCGTCGACCGACGCCAACGCCACCACGCCCGATTGCTCGCCGAGCGCCGGGTTGAAGACCGGGGCGGTGCGCCCGGATGCGGACTCGACGACCTTGCCGTCGATCCAGTGCTGAATGCTGTTCATGATCCTGCTCCTTGTGCGTTCAAGTTGTGTCAGACACAACGTGAACGGGTTCTCCGAAGTTGAAGCGTCGCGTGGCGTTCACGTTGTGTCTGACACAACTTGAACGTTTAGACGAGGTATTGGCTGAGGCCGCGCTTGATGTATTGGCCATGGCCCTTGCGGCCGTGGAACTGGTCGTTCTCGACGACGACGGTGCCGCGGCTGAGCACCGTATCGACCTTGCCGTCGATCACCCAGCCCTCCCAGGCCGAGTGGTCCATGTTCATGTGGTGCTTGTCGTTGATCCCGATCTTGGTCTGGCGGTTGGGGTCCCACACCACCACGTCGGCGTCGGCACCGGGGGCGATGATCCCCTTCTTGGGATACATGCCGAACATCCGCGCCGGCGTGGTGCAGCACGTCTCGACCCACCGCTCCAGCGACAGCTCACCGGCCACCACACCCTGGTACACGAGCTCCATCCGGTGCTCGACCCCGCCGATCCCGTTCGGGATGGCGGCGAAGTTGCCGCGCCCGAGCTCCTTCTGGTCCTTGAAGCAGAACGGGCAGTGGTCGGTCGACACAACCGCCAACTCGTTCATGCGCAGTCCGCGCCACAGGTCGGCCTGGTGGCCGTGCCCGTGCAGACCCTTCCAGTCGGGATCGTTGTCACGCGAGCGGATGGGTGTGGAGCACACCCACTTGGACCCCTCGAAACCGGGCTGGCCGAGGGTCTCCTCGAGCGTGAGCCACAGGTACTGCGGGCACGTCTCGGCGAACACGTTGCGGCCGTGATGACGGGCGGCGGCGACCTCTTCGAGTGCGTCGCCGGCCGACATGTGCACGATGTAGAGCGGCACGTTGCCGGCCACGTGGCTGAGCACGATCGCACGGTGCGTGGCCTCGGCCTCGAGCGGCGAGGGTCGCGTGTAGGAGTGGTAGCGCGGGTCCGTCTCGCCACGCGCCAGCGCCTGCTGGACCAGCACGTCGATGGCGATCCCGTTCTCGGCGTGCATCATGATCACGGCACCGCAGTCGGCGGCGGTCTGCATCGCCCGCAGGATCTGGCCGTCGTCGCTGTAGAACACCCCGGGGTAGGCCATGAACAGCTTGAAGCTGCTGATGCCCTCGTGCTCCACGAGGTACACCATGTCCTTCAGCGACTGGTCGTCGACGCCGCCGATGATCTGGTGGAAGGCGTAGTCGATCGAGCAGTTGCCGTCGGCCTTGCGGTGCCATTCGGCGAGGCCCTCGTGGACGTTCTCGCCGTACCGCTGCACGGCCATGTCGACGATCGTGGTGACCCCGCCCCACGCCGCAGCGTTGGAGCCGGTCTCGAACGTGTCGCTGGCGAACGTGCCACCGAACGGCAGCTCCATGTGGGTGTGCACGTCGACGCCGCCGGGGATCACGTACTTGCCGGTGGCGTCGATCACGCGCTTGTTCACCCCGTCGGCACCCTGTTCGGCAGCCGAGAAGTAGCCCGGTGCGGCGACGGCGACGATCGTCTCGCCATCGATCAGCACGTCCTGCGCGATCGACCCGGTCGGCGACACCACGGTGCCGTTCTTGATGAGGGTGATACCCATGTCGTTGACTCCTCGATGGCGGTGTGACGGTTTCGGTCTGACCGAACCGGTCACGGGTTAGCGGGCGGTGATCTCGTGGTAGGCGTCGGGGCGGCGGTCGCGGTAGAACTGCCAGCCGTTGCGGACCTCACGGATCGCGTCCAGATCGAGATCACGCACGATCAGCTCCGGCTGGTACGCATCGCCGGGCTCTCCGACGAACTGGCCGCGCGGGTCGACGAAGTAGCTCTGGCCGTAAAAGTCGTTCTCGCCGAGAGGCTCGATCCCGACCCGGTTGATCGCCCCCACGTAGTACATGTTGGCGACCGCCGCGGCGGGCTGTTCCAGCCGCCACAGGTACTCGCTCAACCCGCGGTGGGTGGCCGACGGGTTGAACACGATCTCGGCCCCGTTCAACCCCAGGCAGCGCCAGCCCTCGGGGAAGTGGCGGTCGTAGCAGATGTAGACGCCGACCTTGCCGACGGCCGTGTCGAACACCGGGTAACCGCCGGTGCCGGGGGTGAAATAGAACTTCTCCCAGAACCCCTTGACCTGCGGGATGTGCTGCTTGCGGTACTTGCCGAGGTAGGTGCCGTCGGCATCGATCACCGCTGCCGTGTTGTAGTACAGGCCGTCCTGGACCTGCTCGTACATCGGCAGCACCATCACCATGCCGAGTTCCTTGGCCACCGACTGGAAGCGTTGGGTGGTGGGCCCCTCGGGGATCGATTCGGTGTAGGCGTAGTACTCGGCGTCCTGGACCTGGCAGAAGTACGGACCGTAGAACAACTCCTGGAAGCACATCACCTGGGCGCCTTGGGCCGCAGCGTCGCGCGCCGCCGCCTCGTGCTTGTCGATCATCGACTCCTTGTCGCCGGTCCAGTCGGTCTGCAGGAGTGCCGCGCGCACGATGTTCGCCATAGGGGCCCGATCGTAGTGACGCCTTGACATTCGGTAAAGCCGAACCGTGAACGGCCGGTGAACAAGACCCGTGCGCTCCGACATGGCGCGATCCCTTCACCGGGCGTCGCTCGTGACAGTTCGGCACCCGCTGTCTACGATCGTGACATGACGAGTCTCGAAGATCCGGTCCAGGCGGTCGACCCCGATCGGTACGTGGCCGACGCCTTCGCCAACGACCGCGCCCACGTGTTCCACTCCTGGTCGGCGCAGGCCCCACTCAAGCCGGCGATCATCACCGGCGCCTCCGGGGTTCGCATGTGGGACGCAGACGGCAACACGTACCTCGACTTCTCGAGCCAGCTCGTCAACGTCAACATCGGGCACCAGCATCCCAAGATGGTCGAGGCGATCAAGGCCCAGGCCGAGCGGTTGTGCACGATCGCCCCGAGCATCGGCAACGACATGCGCAGTGAAGCCGCCCGCCTGATCACCGAACGCGCCCCCGACGGTTTCGAGATGGTGTTCTTCACCAACGGTGGCGCCGAGGCGATCGAGAACGCGATCCGCATGGCCAAGATCCACACCGGACGCCAGAAGGTGCTGTCGACGTACCGCAGCTATCACGGCGCCACGAGCGGGGCGATCAGCGTGACCGGCGAGGCGCGCCGCCACGACAGCGAGCCGGGGCTCCCGGGCGCCGTCAAGTTCTTCGGGCCGTACCTGTACCGCTCGGTGTTCCACGCCACGACCGAGGCCGAGGAGTGCGAGCGGGCGCTCGAGCACCTGCACGACGTCGTGCTCGGCGAAGGGCCCGACCGGATCGCTGCCGTGCTGCTCGAATCGGTGCCCGGCACGAACGGCGTCCTCGTTCCGCCGGACGGCTACCTGGCCGGGGTTCGAGCGCTGTGCGACGAGTTCGGGATCATGATGATCTGCGACGAGGTGATGGCCGGGTTCGGGCGCTGTGGCGAGTGGTTCGCGTTCGACCACTGGGGCATCACCCCGGATCTGATCACGTTCGCCAAGGGGGTCAACTCCGGTTACGTGCCACTCGGCGGCGTGGTGATCACGCGCCGGATCGCCGACACGTTCAACGATCGCGTCTACCAGGGCGGGCTCACGTACTCGGGCCACCCGCTGGCGTGCGCGGCTGCCGTGGCGAGCATCAACATCTTCGAGGAGGAGGGCGTGATCGAGAACGCCCGGATGCTCGGCAACGACGTGCTCGGCCCGGGCCTGCGCCAGCTCGCCGAACGCCACGACGTGATCGGTGAGGTCCGTGGTCTGGGCGTGTTCTGGGCGGTCGAACTGGTGAGCGATCGGGCCGCCCGCACACCGGTGCCGTTGACCACCATGAACGCTCTGGCGGCAGCGTGCAAGCAGCGCGGACTGTGGCCGTTCATCGCCGCCAACCGGCTGCACGTGGTGCCGCCGTGCGTGATCGGGATCGACGACGCGCGAGCCGGTCTGGCGATCATCGACGAGGCGTTGGCAACCCTCTGAACTCGCCCTGACCTGCCGCTCAGAGATGCCTCCGTGGCGTTCGGCAGCGCTGCTACGGTCGCCGAGGCGCGGCACCCCCTCTTCTCACGCCGCTGCGAGGAGCTTGGCTGTGTCGTTGTCGCTTCGACGGACCGTGTCCGTCGCGATCGCTGTCGCGTTGGTGAGTGCAAGTTGTCAGTCGGGGGAGGATCCGCCCGCAGCCAGCGCGACCGTCGCGAGCACGCCGGCCACAGCGCCGGACAGCTCGGTGCCGGCAACGACGCAGCCGGCAACATCCGACTTCGTCTCGGTCCCCGTGGAGCCGTTGACCGCGGCGGGCGTGACGGTGACGTCGTTCGACGATCTGACCGTCGGGCCGGGCTACTCCGTGACCGACTGGCAAGCTGACAACCTGCTGCGGGCAGCCGCCAACGGCGCCGGCCAGACGGGTGCCGCGCTGCGTGCCCGGTTCCCGCAGCCCGAGGCCGACACGGTGCCGGTCGACGCGATCATCGCCACCTGGCTGCTGCTGGCCGAGGGCCCGATCGCCGATCAGGCGCGGGCCCTCATGCCCGAACCGTCGATGACCGTGCTGCAGAACGCCACGGACCCGGTCGAACTGGACCGGGTCGTGTACCCCGACGCCGTCGTCATGTTGTACGTCCAGGACGGGATCGCCGCCGCTGCAGGTGCACCCCAGGGCTTCCGGAACCCGGCGGGACTCGGTGCCGTGCCGAGCGCTCGCGTCGACGTGTGCTCCACCCTGTTGACCTTCTACCAGGGGGCGATGGAGACCGTCTTCGGTCTGATCAACGATGCCTTCGGGGCGACTGCGGTGGAATGGGCCCAGAAGGCGATCGGGCTGATCCCGATCCCCAAGGTCATCAAGATCCCAAAGAAGGCCGACGAGATCGGCCTGTTCCAGGCGGTGGGCCTGGTGATCGCCCTGGCGGGGGCGATCTCACCGTGGAACGTCACACTGGTGACCACACCCGGCGACGAGATTCCGTACGGCGTCGATCCCGGCCAGGGCATCGAGGCGACGACCCGATTGATCGTGGACCCGGGCCTCAACATCGAGTGGCCGGCGCCGCTCAAGTCGTGCGCCCAGCTGGTGGGACTCGAGTTGCCCTCGCTCGACCCGGTCGGGGCAACCGTGGAGTGGGACCCCACCTACGGCCCGCACGCCGCCGAGACCGATCGATTCGTGGTCGTGATGCAGGATGAACAGGGCTACTACTCATCGATCAAGTTCAGGACCTCCACCGAGTCGGCGCAGCAGGCCACCGGTGCCCCAGCCAAGGGCCTGATCGCCATCAGTGCGATCGTCAAACGACCTGGCGACCAGACCTTCCGTGGCATCGTCGAGCAGATCGTGCAGCGCGTGGCGGGCAACGGTGAGATCGCCGCCGTGCTGAGCTCGATCATCGGCGGCGCGGTCGAGTCGATCGACGAGATCAACGGACCGCCGCCCGTCTACGCCTTCCCGAACGCGATCTTCCACGAGGCGCCGCCCGAGACGGTGCCGCCCACACCGTCGACGGCACCGCCCGTCCCGGGGGCGACGGCACCGCCCGCCTCGCCGTGCGTCGGCACCACGCTGGTGAGCCTCGCCGGGACCGAAATGCCTGCCGGCGTGACGTTGATCCTCGAACCGAGTGGCCGCGTCGTGTTCGACCTCAACAACAGCAGCGAGTACATCAACTCGCAGGGCGGCGTCGAGATCAAGATCCAGTTGAAGGGCACGATCACGGGAACGTGGACGCAGAGCGGTGACGTGTTCAACTCGACCCCGAGTCGGGTCGACGTGGGTGGCACCGTCGACGTCGGAGGCAACAAGGTCGACCTCACGCCCGAGGAGCTGAACGGAATGGCCGGCATGAATGGCGGTGGCGCGACCGGCGAGACGCTGCTGTGTCAGCCCGACGGATCGATCGTGATCCAGCGCACCGGACAGACCTACGTGCCGTCGTAACGCTCGCCTGGAGTGTTCAGGCGCGGTAGGCGTCGTTGAAGGCCTGCGCCACCACGGGGTCGGCCTCGATCCTGGCGTTCCAACCTGCGTGGGCCAGCTGCCACGCGGCTGCGTCGATGCCGCGCGAGGCGGCGATCTCGGGCAGCCGCGACTGGTCGTAGCCGAGCGGGGCGATCCCCCGCACGATCAGCGCATAGATGGAGAGCTCCACCCCAGCGATCGGATCGAACGGCCCGACCCCATCCGGATCACTCGTGACTCCCGAGGCCGCCGCCTCGGGAGTCACGGGCGTGACGTCGAACGTTCCCACGTCACACCGCTGCCTGGTTCCCACTGATCACCTACTCGAAACCCGTCACCGGACGTTCAGTCGGCGCCGAGCCGCCCATGTGAACACGCCACCGAGCGCCGCCAGCAGCGCCGCCAGCACGGTGAGGTCGATCGCCGACGAGCCGGTCGGCGGCAACCCACCGCTGCTGGTGACGGTGACGGTGAAGCTCGACGAAGCCGAGTTGCCGGATGCGTCGGTTGCCGTGCACGTGACGGTGGCCGTACCGAGCGCGAAGTTGCTGCCCGAAGCGCGCGTGCAGGTGACGGTGGCTGCACCCGAGTTGTCGGTGGCAGTCGGCACGCTGAACGTGACCGGGATCGCAGCGGTCCCCGACGTCGTGCGAACGAGGTCGGGGTTGTCGGCGATCACGGGCGCCTCGGTGTCGTTGACGGTGACCGTGAACGAACCGCTCACGATCGCCGAATCGAGCCCGGCCTCACCGTCGGTTGCCGTGCACTGCACCGTCGTCGCGCCCAGCGGGAAGAACGTCCCGGAGGCAGGCACGCAGTCGACCACGATCGGGGGCACGCCGCCGGAGGCCGTGACCGCCGGGTAGTTGACCACGGCACCCGGCTGGCCGGGGTCGTTGTTGCGGGTGATGGCCCCCGGCAGGTTGAGCGTCAAGGGGTCGCTGCCGGTCGGAGCCACATAGGTCACGGTGTTGTCGGTGCTGGTCGAGGCCAGGTTGGCGTTCGTGGCGGCGTCGGCCACCTGATCGGCACCGATCGACAACACCACGTCGCCGTCCCCGATCATCCCCGACACGGCCACCTGATACGTGGGACCTGACCCGGTGATCAGTCCCGCCAGCGTGCCGCCCACCGTGGAACCGGTGAACGACAGATCCGTCGATGTGAAGCCGAGCACCGGCTCGGAGAACACCACGGTGAACAGGATCGGCGAGGCCGACGTCGGATCGAACTGACCCACCGCCTGCTCCACCGTGACCGTCGGCCCCGTGACGTCGAACCCGGTGAACGTCACGGTGTTGTCGATCGAGGTCGAGGCCTGGTTCGGGTTGGCCGACGTGTCGGAGGCCACGCCGGCGGCGATCGAGGCGATCACCGTGCCGTTCTGCGTCATGCCCGAGACCGAGACCGTGTAGGTGGTTCCCGAACCGGATACCGCGGTAGTGGTGGCACCGGCCGTGCCGGCCAACGTCACGTCACCCGTGACGAAGTTCGACACCGGCTCCGAGAACACCACCGTGAACAGGATCGGCGACACGGTCGTCGGGTCGACCTGACTCACCGCCTGGTCGATCGTGACCGTCGGCTCCGTGACGTCGACCGCGGTGAACGTCACGGTGTTGTCAATCGAGGTGGAGGCCGTGTTCGGGTTGCTGTTTGTGTCGAGGACACCGCCGGCGGGAATCGAGGCGACGACGATGTCGCCGGCGGTCATACCCGACACCGACACCGTGTAGGCCGCCCCCGCTCCCGAGACGGCAGCGGCGAGCGTGCCTGCCGCTGTGGAACCGGCGAACGACACGTCACTGCCGGTGAAACCGAAGACCGCCTCGGAGAAGACCACGTCGAACAGGATCGGCGACGCGCCTGTGGGGTCGAGTTGGCTCGCGCCCTGCTCGACCGTGACGGTCGGTGAGGTCACGTCGGATCCGTCGTTGTCGGTGATCGTGATCGTCGCCACCGAATCACCCAACACACACTGCGGATCCGAACCCGCAGTCAACGCCAACGACACCGTGAACGTCTCCGCTGGCTCGGGGTTGGGGTCGTCCGCCACCGAGATCGACAACACGTCCGACGAGGCATCCGTCAACGAGAACGTGCCACCCGCAAACGCAGTGAAATCCGCAGGCGACACCGCCGACCCATCCGTCGACGTCACCGCCACCGCACACGTCCGCCCACCCGAAATTCGTCATCGAAATCGTCGTCTGATTCACCACCGCACCCTCGGTCACCGTCGCATCCGCGATCGACACCACCGACGCCACGTCATCACTCACGATCGTGATCGTCGCCACCGAATCACCCAACACACACTGCGGATCCGAACCCGCAGTCAACGCCAACGACACCGTGAACGTCTCCGCCGGCTCGACCAACCCGTCGTCCACCACCGAGATCGACAACACGTCCGACGAGGCGTCGACCAACGAGAACGTGCCACCCGCAAACGCAGTGAAATCCGCAGGCGACACCGCCGACCCATCCGTCGACGTCACCGCCACCGCACACGTCCGCCCACCCGAATTCGTCATCGAAATCGTCGTCTGATTCACCACCGCACCCTCGGTCACCGTCGCATCCGCGATCGACACCACCGACGCCACGTCATCACTCACGATCGTGATCGTCGCCACCGAATCACCCAACACACACTGCGGATCCGAACCCGCAGTCAACGCCAACGACACCGTGAACGTCTCCGCCGGCTCGACCAACCCGTCGTCCACCACCGAGATCGACAACACGTCCGACGCCACATCCGACCAACGAGAACGTGCCACCCGCAAACGCCGTGAAATCCGCAGGCGACACCGCCGACCCATCCGTCGACGTCACCGCCACCGCACACGTCCGCCCACCCGAATTCGTCATCGAAATCGTCGTCTGATTCACCACCGCACCCTCGGTCACCGTCGCATCCGCGATCGACACAACCGACGCGTTGGAAACGACGTCGGTGATCGTGACCACGCCAGAACCCATCCCGGCCGCGACCCGCACCGTGAACCCAGCCGGCTGGGCAGCGGGAGGAGCGACCGTCACCGAGTACGTCTCGGATCCTTCGGCGCCATCGGCGTCGGTCTTGGCATCGACGCCCACGTCGACCGATGTGGCATCGGCGGCAACGCTCACCGTCTGTGCCGACAGCGCCGTGTAGTCGCCGGGCGCCGCAGCCGATCCATCGGCCGACGTGACCGTGGCGATGAACGCCGGGTGCGTCGCCGGTTCGATGTGCAGCACGAGGGTTCCCGTGGCCCCTTCGGCCACCGTCGTCGTGCCGTCGATCGAGATCTCGATGTCGTCGTTGGTGATCGTGCCGAGGCCGGACCCATCGGCGACGGCCAGGCCGGAAGCGGCCGACAACCCGACCGTGAACGTCTCGTCGGACTCGGGAACGGCGTCACCGTTGACGTCTACGTTGACCGTCTTCGACACGTCACCCGCGGCGAACGTGAGCACGGTCGATGCGACCGCGGCGTAATCGCTGTCGGCCGTGGTGGCCGTGCCGTCGCCGGTGGCGACCGTGATCTGCTCCCCGCCGAGCGCCGGGTCCGAGAGCGACACGGTGAACTGTGCCGTGACGGTGCCGGCGTCGCCTTCGGTGACGGTCACGTCGTCGATCGACACGCTCGGCACGCCGTCGTCGTTCACGATCGTGCCGATCCCGACGCCGTCACCCAAGGTCAGACCGACCGAGAGCGCGCTCAGCAGAACCCGGAACTGCTCGTCGGGTTCGACGGCCACATCTCCGTTGATCGTCACGGCCAGCGGCACCGACGTCTGCGCCGGCGACAACGTGACGACGGTCAGGCCAACAGTCACGAAGTCGATGGGTGTGGAAGCCTGTTCAGGGCTCGTGAGATCGGTCGACCAGGTGAATTGCTCGCCTCCCTTGGCGGGACCATCGAGGGTCACGGTGAAGGCGAAAATGGTCGTGCCGCTGTTGCCTTCGGCCTGCGACACGTCGGAGACGTTCAGCGAGCGCGGTGCGTCGTCGTCGATGATCGTGCCGGTCGCCGACGTGTCGGTCAGCGCCACGTTGACCGGGTTCGACAGTTGTGCGGTGAACGTGTGTGGGCCCTCGTCGAACTGATCACCAACGATCGGCACCGTGAACGTGGCCGAGGTGGCCAGTGGCGCGAAGGTCACCGTGATCGGATTCGGGTCGCCGTAATCGGCGGGGTTGGTGGCCGACACGTCGGACAGCGTGACGTCGACCGACTCGTTCCCATCAGCGGGCTTGTCGAGCCCGATCGTGAAGGTCATGTTGGTCGTCCCCGCATCGCCCTCGGGGGCGCTGACATCGGCAAGTGTCGTGATCGACGCGACGGCGTCGTCGTCATCGATGATCGTCACGACGACGGTCTGATTCGCGCCTGGCACGATCCGGTAGCCGGGTGGCGCCGGGTTGGCGTCGAGCACGAGGTCGTAGGTGAAGACTTCGTTGCCCTCGTCGGTGTCGTCGCGGAAGATCGTCTCGTCCGGCAGGCTGAGTGCGGGATGCGTGAGCACTGTGATCGACACGTCGTCGGCGGGGATCAGCGGATTGTTGTTGGAGGTTCCGGAGAAATCGGAGTTCGGCGTGGCTTGACCGGGATCGACCGGATCACCGGACTTCGGATTGGCCTCCCACCGAACGGTGAACGCCGGATGCGGTGTCGGCGACACCATCAGACCGGCGATTGCCACCGCCGGGTCGCCCGGGTCGCCGGGATCGCCCTCGATCAACGTAATCGCAGGCACGTCGAAACCGACCTCGATGTCCTGCAGGTCGCCGGTGGTGATCGTCGTCACCTGGGGCGGCAGCGACAGCCCGAGCATCGGAGCCTCCCAGCCATGTCCGAACGGGATGCTTCCGTCGGTCACCACGTACTTCGTCGGCAAACCGTTGTTGCCGAGATCGCTCACGACCGTCGTCAACGTGCAGGTGTCGTTGGGGGCGTTGTGCAAGAAGAAGACTTGCGACAACGCGGCCTGGATCTCGTCGAAGGTCGAGATCCCGACGAACACGTCGGTGTAGGTGGTGGGGCTCACCGACGCCAGCGGGAACGTCCACAGCCCTGGCTGGATGGCGTCGACGGCGGCCTCGGTTGCCGTGCGAAACGCCTCGACTTCCGGCGTGTCGAGCGGCGTTCCGTCGAGCAGGTCGGTGAAGAAGTCGTCGATCGAGAGGGCGTCCGCCTGGAACGTGCTGCTGGCGAAGTGGAAGCCCGTGTTCGAGGCGATCGGTTGGCCGCAATCGAGCACACCGATCAGCAACATCGCCGTGCCCGGCCCGTCGACCGGGTCCGAGCACGGGCCGTCGTCCGGGGCAGGATCATCGGCGGGACACGGTGGCGTCGTCAGGCCAGGATCATCGGCGGCAAGGTCGACCGACTCGTCGTTGTCGTCGTCGGCGACGGTGAACATCGGTGGGTCACCTGCGATATCCGGCATCCGGTACTCGATCTGAGCGTCCGCGTTCTGTGTGGCGGAGGGACCGTCATGGCTCGGGAACGAGTTGACGTCGAGGACCCGGATCTGGATGCTGCCGCTGACGTTCTCGGCATTCAGGCCGACCAACACATTGAGGGTGATACCGCCCGACGCGTAGCGTTGGTAGCGGTAGTCGGGGCCGACCTGGTAGACGAGGTCGGCGAGCGCACTGTTGACCGCTGCCTCGGTACCGTTGAAGCTGATCGCGAGGTTGAGACCTGTCGGGTTGGCGAGGCTCTCGATGATGGCGCCGTCGGGGTGGCGATACCGATTGCCGCCCGCTTCGACGATCGTGGTGAGGCTCTGCCCGAACCGGAGCCCACCCTCGGAGTCGGCCGTCGTGAGCGACAGCTGAACGCGTGGACAGGTCGCGACGACGTAGTTGAGATCCGGGTCCGGGTCCGACACGGGGTTGCAGGTCGGGGCCGGGTCGTAGTCGACCTGGATGTCTCGGTCGACGCCGGCGATCGCGTCCGGGCCGGTGAACTCCATCGTGCCGTCGACGGGGATCCCGGTGAACAGACCGGCGACAGCGCTCGGAATGCTGAAACCCGGGGTGGTCATGTACAGCCGGGCCGGGATCAACTCGCCGCTCGCAGTCGGCGTTCGAGCGCCCGGCCACGCTGTGAACACCGGCGCAGCGGCCGACACAGTTCCCGGGGCAACGACCACCAAGCCCGTCGCCAGCAGCGACAGCACGCTCGTCAACCGAAGGAGCCGGGATCGGGTCCGACTTGCCACTTGATCAACGATCACTGCCAACCTCCTACATCGCCCAATGAACACCGAACGGGGTCGACGGTCTCCGCCGTGCCGTCGACCCCGGTCCCAGTGAGATGTTCCCAGCGCCGGTTTGATACGTCAGTCCCAGATCAGTCCCAGATCAGGGCAACGGTCTGCACGAGGCGCCGGTCGCGAAGCGCGTCAGCGGCCGGTTCGAGCGACGGCCAGCAGCTCGGTGCCGACCCGCTCCGAGGCGGCTTGGAGGCGCCGGAAGTACGCCGACCGCGACAGGTGGAGTCGTCGGGCGATCGCCTCGTGCGAGGCGTGATCCGACAGGAAGGCGTGCTCGATGATCTGTCGCGCCAGCACGTCGTCGTCGCTGGTCCCGAATACGTCGAGTGCTGCCTGCACGCGTTGCCCGAGCGATGCCAGCCGTTCCACCGGCGTGACGCCCAGCCAACGCGGGCCGGTGGCGAGCGCTCCCGGTTCCCGCAGCCACCGCAGCAGCTGGCCCGGCTCGACCTCGTCGACGGGATCCCCGGCGGCGCGGCGCCGGTCTCACGGTAGATCCAGTCGCGCTGATTGCCGATCAGACCACCCGGACCGAAGTCGACCAGATGGCACTCCAACTCCTGGCCGTGGGAGCGCAGGTCGAGTTGCTCGAGATGGACCGCCCCGAGCCGTTCTGCGAACGCCCGCGCCTGGGGGATCGCCGGAGAGATCGGGAGGTAGACGTACCGCGGGTTGCCGATGCCGGAGGTGATCAGACCGCCCGCGCCCAGCAGCGCCGTCACCTGATCGAACTGTCCGGTCAGGTCGACCGCCTCGCGCCACAACACGACGCTGGTGGTGCGCAGCTCGGTACGGGCATGCCGCAACCACGACCCGAGCATCACGTCGTGTTCGGCGATCTCGGGGGCGTTGGCGGGTGTGACGGCGACGAAGTAGCCGCCCACCCGGCCGGCCCGGTCACGGGCGATCCCGACGTGCTCGGGGTGGTCGACGAAGAACCGTTCGGTCAGCGTCCACCATTCCTCGAACCCGACCGACTGCAGCAATTCGCGGACGTACTCGGTGTCGCCCGGTCGCACCGTGTCGATCCGGTACCGGTACCCGATGCCGGTCGAGTACCCCCACCGGACCGTCTGGTCGACGATCAAGTGCTGCAGGTCGGTCGACACACCGGGTCGCCCGGCGAGGGCGCGCCGGTACAGGACGTCGGCGATCGTTCGGCGCAACGCACCCTCGCCCTGCGGGTCGCGTTGTCGCAACTGCTCGCGCAGCGAGGTCGACACCAGCTCGTGCAGCGTGATGCCATCGGCCAGCGGTTCGGCGAACGATCGGTCCGCCAACCACTTGTAACTCTCGTGCGGGTCGTCGTCGCCGCCGACCTCGTTCAGGAGTTCCGGGGTGGTCACGCGTGCCAATGCCGCCACGCTCAGGGTGCGATACCGATCGGTGGACACCTCACCACCTAGCAGACGATCCACGAGCTCGTCGATCGAGCCGGTCGGGCCGGCCTCGGAGGCCACCACCAGCGCCAACGGTGACCCCTCGCACCGCACCACGAGGTCGTGTATCCGTGCCGAATCGTCGAGACCGCGTCGCTCGAGCAACTGACGCGCCTCGGACGGTCGCAGCGGGGCGATCTCGATCACTTTCACGATGTCGTCCCACCCGCGCTCGAACCAGCCGCGGGACGGCGGTTGGCGGGAGGCGAAGATCACCAGTGCGGCATCGGGCAGCTCGGGGATCACCCGATCGCGCAGGTGGCTGTCGAGCGACGTGATCAGCTCGTAGGAATCGAACACGACGACCGCCGCGTCCCCCTCGACCACCGGCTGGAGTGCGGCCTCGACGGCGGCCGGGAACGGCGCCACCTCGCGCCCGTCGATCGTCACCCTGCTCAGGCCACGCGCCTCGGCGCGACGTTCCACCTCACGGATCAGCGCCGACTTGCCGACACCACCAGGGCCGTGCAGAAATACCACCCTCTGTGGCGTCTCGCCCGACAGCACCGACTCGAACCAGTCCAGCTCGGTGTCCCGCCCGACGAACAGATCCCGGTCCCTCGCCTGGATTCGTGACCGGATCGTTGGCACGAACGCCAACTTAGCGCTGCCACGCTCCGTGTCGATCGATCGCCGGGTCGATCTCCGGCGGGCTGGCACCATGCCGCGGGCTGCCACAATACGAAGGTGACCGCGACCGGGCCGTACGACGAACCCTTGCTGCGGGCGCACGCCCGCTATGCCTCCAAGCGGCCCTCATCGCTGGCCTTGCACGAACGCGCCCGCACCGTGATGCCCGGCGGGCAGACCCGGTCCGTGCTCGACTTCGCCCCGTTCCCGTTCCGGGTCGCCTCGGCGTCGGGGTCGAGAATCGTCGACGTCGACGGTCTGGAGTACCTGGATCTGCTCGGCGACTACTCGGCCGGGCTGCTCGGCCACGACCCGGGCCCGATCGGCGCTGCGGTGCACGCCGCGATCGAACACGGCTGGAGCTTCGGCGCCGTCCACACCGACGAGGTGCGCTTCGCCGAGGCGGTGGTCGACCGGTTCGAGTCCGTCGAGCAGGTGCGGTTCACGAACTCGGGCACCGAGGCCAACCTGATGGCGATCCAGCTCGCTCGGCATCACACCGGCAGGGACCGGATCGTCGTGTGCGACCACGCCTACCACGGCGGCTTGCTGTACTTCGGCCATGGCGGCGAAGCGCTGCTGGCGCCGTTCGACTTCCAACGGATCGGATTCAACGACGTGGCGGGGGTCGACGTGATCGATGCCGCTGTGGCCGCCGTGCTCGTGGAACCGATGATGGGCAGCGCCGGGTGCATCCCTGCCGACCGCGAGTTCCTCGAGGCGCTGCGACGCCGCTGCGACGCCGTCGGCGCACTGCTGATCTTCGACGAGGTGATGACGTCGCGGTCCGCATTCGGAGGGGCGCAAGCGAAGTACCAGGTCCTGCCCGACCTCACCACACTCGGCAAGTACCTCGCCGGCGGCATGTCGTTCGGCGCCTTCGGCGGGCGGGCCGACATCATGCGAGCGTTCGACCCGGCGGCTGGCGGCGGCCTGACCCACGGCGGGACCTTCAACAACAACGTCGTCACGATGGCGGCCGGGGCCGCCGCCGGTGAACTGCTCGGCGCACAACTGCTGGAGTCCGTGTTCGAGCGCGGCGAGCGGTTGCGGAGCCGAATCGACGAGGTGTTCGCCGCCTCGACGTTGCCGATCTGTTCGACCGGCTTCGGGTCGATGATCACGATCCATACGGTGCCCGGACCGGTGACCCGCCCTGACCAGCTCGATGCCGGCGACGCCACCCTGAAGCAGCTGCTGTTCCACGAGCTGGTCGACCGCGGGATCTACCTGGCCGCACGCGGCTACATGGCGCTGTCGGCGGCGGTCGACGACCACGACTGCGACATGTTCATCGAGGCATTGGCCGACGCCGTGGCCACGATCGAGACGATCTCGACCACCTGACCGGCTGCTCAAGTGGGCCCTGGGCTCGGCCGATGAGGTCATGTGAACGCACGTTCGGCGTGGTACGTGATCGTGGTGTCGATGGCCGGCGGAATGCTGTCGGCGTCGATGTTCGATTTGCCCGGCATCGGGTCGGTCACGGCGCTGTTCTGGTTCACGGTGCTTGTCACCTCGGCCTGTGCGTTGTTCGCGATCGCGTTGATGCTCGTCGCCGACCGGGTGCGACAGCCTGAACTCCAGATCCTCGGCGCCGGCTTGTTCGCCGGGTCGGTGTTTCCGTTCGTGCACGGCATCACGATCCCCGGGATGCTGTGGAACACCGAGACCAACGCCACCAGTTTCGGTGCGTGGCTCGGACTCCCGGCAGCATTGCTGGTATCGCTGCCGGCACTCGGACGACGGTTCGCATGGCGGAACAAGATCCTGAGGCACTCCTCGTGGTACTGCCTGGCGGCCACTGCGCTCTCGATCGCCGCCGCGGGGTGGATGTTGGTCGATCCCAACTCGGTCCCAGCGGCCGACCCAACCGTCTGGTGGACAGTCACCGGGGCGGGCATCGGTTTCATCGGAGCGCAGATCCTGGCCGATCGGCAACTGCGCCTCTACGAGATCGGACGCCGGATCCCGTCGTTGGCGGCCGCGACCGGCTTCACCGTGCTCGGTATGTCGTCATTGATCTGGCTGATTCCCGATCCCGACGGCGCCGTGATGTGGGCGGCTCATGGGCTCGATGGTGCCGGGGTGCTGGCGGCTGCGACGGGGCTGATGCTGAGTCATCGCGACAACCGCACCCTGACGGCGGTGTTCGCACCGATCCTGAACCGCGATCCGGCTGTCGCTCTGCGGCTCGGCGTGACCCCCCAGATCGAGCACTTCATCGCCATGCTCGATCGCAAGGATCGAACCACCGCCGGCCACGTCACGCGTGTGGCCGAACTGGCGATGCGACTGGGTGAACGTGCGGGGCTGAAAGGCGAGCGACTCCGCAACCTGGGCCTCGGAGCGCTGCTGCACGACATCGGCAAGCTCGACGTGCCCACCGAGATTCTCACCAAGCCGGGTCGGCTGACCGATGCCGAGTTCGACATCGTGAAGTTGCATTCGATCCATGGTCAACGGATCCTTGCCACCGACCCCGAACTCGAACAGGTCGGCGTTCTCGTCCGACACCACCACGAGCGCGTCGACGGGGCCGGCTACCCGGACGGAATCAGCGGTGCGGAGATTCCACTCGAGGTCAGCCTCATCTCGGTCGCCGATGCCTGGGACGCCATGGTCCAGACACGCCACTACCGCACAGGGATGAGCGACGAAGATGCGCGCCGGGTGATGTGTACCCACTCCGGAACACAATGGTCGAGCGAGGCCGTCACGATCTTGTTGCAGTACCTGGACGACGCCGATCAACCGAACGACGTGTTCGCCGACCTCGCCGGTGACGACCACCACATCTGCACGGACGCACTCCACCACCTGGCGGCTTGACGCCTCCGTCGGCGTGGCCCACACATCTCAGCCCGTCGACTGCGGGCTGCTGTGTCGATGGTTCGGTAGGCCGCCGGAGTGGAGCCGGTCCAGCGCTTGAAGCCCTGGTCTCGATCGACGCCAAGGTCGGCGACCGCGTCGAGGTCGGCAAGCCCGGCCACTCGATCGGTGCCACCCTGACCGACATCCCCTTCACCAGCGACGCCCGATAGCGACTCGGCACTCAACGTCGCATTCCTACACTGTCGGTCGATGACAGAGCGGGGTACACCGAGCGGGTTCTCCTGGACTCGCCGCAAGAACGGCGAGGTCGTGGTCGAGCACCACGGTCGCCAGGCTGCGATCCTACGCGGCAGTCGTGCCGACGATTTCGTCGCCGACGTGCGGCTGGGGGACGAGCAGGAACTGATGGCACGCGTCACCGGCAACTACAAGCACGGCAACGAACGCCAGAGCAGGAATCATCCGAGAAACCGCTGAGGTCGGCCTTCGGAACGGCGCTAGCCGCCGAGCACGAAGGCGACTCGGGCGCGCTCGTCGTCGGTGGCGGGAACGCGGGGGTGGATGGCCCCCTCGGTGATCAGCTTGCCGAGGTCGCCGACGTGCACGTCCGGGTCGAACTCGGTGATCGAGCGGGTGGGGTCGACACCGGTGAGATCGCTGCCGGCGACCAGCTCGTAGAGCGACTTCTGAGCCTGCCCGGTGTCTGCCCAGGCATCCCCGTTGTCGACCAACCAGACCGCGTTGCGGAGCAGCGCGACACACACGACCGCCCGGACCAGCCACGGTGCCCACGGTGCGAAGCGGCGAGCCTGGTCGAGCCCGATCGCCAACACCGGCGCCGCCAACATGGCCGCCATGTAGACGTATCGCGACCAGCCGGCGGCGGCGACGCCGAACAGCTCGCGGCGGGCGCCGATCCCGGCGTACATCACCAACATCGTCGCCATCAGCGCCACCACGGGACCCCGGCGCGAGGCGTCCAGCTTCGGCCAGGCCACGACCGCCAGACAAGCGATGAACGCCGGCCAGGCGAGGCGCCCGTTTCCCATGATCGAACCGAACGTGGACGACACACCGAACTCGACGAACCGGCCGACGAACCGGGCGCTCGCGTTGCCGGCATCGCCGGCGGGGTCGGCACCCCAGGCCCACCACCACCACAGCCAGGCCAGCGCCTGTGGCACGACAGCGACCGCGCACGCCCGCCAACGACGCCTGATCACCAACAGCAACGCCACGCCGAACCCGAAGAACGGCCCGAAACCCGACGAGGCCACGCCGATCAACGAGATCGCCACGCCGAACCCGTCACGTCGATCGACCGGGCCGTCGTGGTCGACCAACAACAGGTGGGCGAGGAACGCCAGCAACGAGAAGTTGTAGGTGATCTGGACTGCGAACAACACGTTCTCCCACCCGGCGCCGAACACCAGCAGCACGCCGGTGAGCAGCGTCGACGTCCATGCCGACACCCCGAGTCGGCGCATCCAGGCGGCCACCAGTGCGACGATCGCCAGGTGCGACAGCACGAGCACGGCGACGTACGGCCAGTAGGCGTCGACACCGAAGAACATCCGGATGATGCGGAACACGATCAACGGGAAGGTCATCCAGTGACCGTCCTGGGGGGCGAACAACATGTCGTCCACACCGCCGACGACCCGCATCTTGTCGCGGGTGAGCAGGAACGCCCAGTCGTCTCGCAGGAACCACGCCCGGCGGGCGACGATCGCGATCAACAGCACACCGGTGACCCAGATCGCGGTCCGGCAGCGCTTGGCCACAACATCGCGATCGAGGCGCGGCAGCGAGCCGCTCGATCGGCGCCCGTACCGAGAGCACGCGGCGACCGAGGGCCCTCACGGCCGATGGCTCCGAGCGGACTGACGGCGGGGCTCGTCGACACGGACGCGCCACCAGAACGCTGCCAGCTGCCTGGCGCTGCGTGCGACCGCCGGCAGCCGGAAGAACTGCGAACGACCGTGCGGACGTTCGTAATGGTGGACGGGAGCTTCCACGAATCGGGCACCGGCGCGCCGGAACCGGAACATCATCTCGACGCAGATCACGCCGCTCGACGATTCCAGCGGCCGGTCCGAGAACAGCTGCCGACGGAACAGGCGGAAGTCGCAGTCGGTGTCTCGCACCGGCAGACCGAACGCCAGCTTCACGACGTGGTGGTACGTGCGGCCGATCAGCTTGCGATACCAGGAGTCGCCGCGTCCGATCTTGTAGCCCTGCACGATGTCGACGTCGGTGGTGGCGAGCGGCACCAGCCCCGCTGCTTCGCGTGCGTCGTACTGGGCGTCGCCGTCGGTGTAGAAGATCCAATCGTGGCGGGCGGCCGAGAAGCCCGAGATCAGTGCCTGCCCGTACCCGCGATTGCGTTCGTGGTGGACGACGCGCAGCCACGGCCGTTCGGCGGCGAGCAGGTCGAGCAGCGCTCCCGAACCGTCGGCGGAGCCGTCGTTCACGACCACCACTTCGACCTCGGCCACGAGCGCCCCCAACGCCTCGTGGACGTGCTCGACGAGCGTGCCGATCGTGTGTTCGTCGTTGTAACACGGGAACACCGCCGACACGCTGGCGACGTCGTGATGTGGGGCCTGCCCGGTCACGGCGTCACGTTCCTGCCGGCAGTGCAGCCAGTGCGGTCGCCACGTGGTCGATCTCGTGCTCGGTCATCTCGGGGAAGCACGGTACCGACACGCACTCGCGCGCCCAGCCCTCCGCTTCCGGGAACGTGCCGGCCAACAGCTCGCGGTAGGCCGGCTGTTGCGGGACGGCGAGCGGGTAGTGGACCGCCGAGCCGACCCCTGCCTCCGTCAGGGCGGCGCGCGTCCGGTCCCGCTCGGACGACCTGAACACGCACAGGTGGTAGGCATGTCGGTCGTCGCCGAGCTGCCACCGCAGCTGCGGCGCGGCGGCCCGGTAGCGCGCCGCGATCGAACGGCGGGCGTCGACGTCGGCGGCGAGCAGCGGCAGGCCGAGCCGGAGCCAAGCCGCCTCGAGGTCCGACATGCGGAAGTTCTGGGAGACGTCGACGTGCACGTACTGCTCGGTCATGCCGTGTGCCCGAAGTCGCCGAACCCGGTCGGCCAGGTCGGGATCGTCGGTCGTGACTGCTCCCCCATCGCCGATCCCGCCCAGGTTCTTGGTCGGGTAGAACGACGAGGCGGTCGCTGTGGACAGGCGCCGCCCGGGCGTCGATCCACCGCCGCTCGATTGGGCGGCATCCTCGATCACGACGCAGCCACCGAGCAGAGCCGGGTCGGGGACAGGGGCCGGGTAGCCGTAGAGGTGGACGACGACGACGGCACGCACCGCCGGGGTGCGGGCACGATCGATTGTTGCCTCGGTGATGCAGGCTGTGCCCGGGTCGACGTCGACGGCGACGGGGTGCGCTCCAGCGGCGATCACGGCCGACACGGTCGGCACCGCGGTGAACGCCGGGACCAGCACGTGGTCGCCCCGGCCGATCCCAGCCGCCGTCAATGCCAGTTGGATCGCGCTCGCCCCCGACGCCACCGCGACCGCATGCCGGGCGCCGAGGGCGTCAGCCCACTCTCGCTCGAACGCCGCCAGTTCAGGGCCGAGCAGGTACGTTCCACCGGCCGCCAGCTGGGCAGCCCGGGCCCCGAACGCCTCGGCCAGTCGGGCACCCCTCCGGCTCAGGTCGACGACAGGTACCACGGGTGCTCCCGGTAGAAGGCGACGGTGTCGGCGATCCCTTCGGCGAAGTCGATGTCGGCCTGCCAGCCGATCGCCGAGGCGATCGAGGCGCTGCCGGTGTGGAACGAGCCGATGTCGATCTTGGCCAGTTCGTTCGGCCACGGCACGAGCCGAACCGTGCTGTCACCGCCGGCCGCGGCCACGATCGCTCGCGCCAACTCGGCCAGTGCGTACGTGTGGGGGTGCCCGACGTTGAACAGCTGCCCGATCGACCGATCGTGGGAAGCGACGGCCAGCAGTGCATCGACGACGTCGGCGACATGCAGGCAGTCGCGCCGTTGCGTGCCGTCGCCGAAGATCCGGATCTCGTCCCCGAGCAGGGCGCGCCGGATGAACACCGGCAGGAACCCCAGCTCATCGCTGGTCAGACGTTGCCTCGGGCCGTACACGTTGGTCAGTCGCAGCGAGGTGACCCGCATCCCGTAGGCCTGGCCGTACACCATGTGCAACTGTTCGCCTGCCAGCTTGGCGACCCCGTTCACGTCGACCGGCGAACAGGCGTGGAGTTCGTCGACGGTGGATCGCGTGGACCTGCCGTACACCTGCCGGGTCGAGGTGTGGACCACTCGGGCGGCGGGGTTGACACGGCGGATCGTATCGAGCAGGCCGGCGTGGCTGATCGTGTTCCAGCGCAGGTCCTGGAGCGGGTCGCGCATCGACGCCGTGTGACTGACCTGGCCCGCCAGGTTGAAGATCACATCGCAGCCCTCGACGAGCTGCCCCACGGCGGGATCGTCGATCGCCGCGATCAGCAGCGCCTCGACTGGCACCCCGTCGAGTTGGTCGGGGCGGCCGCCGTGCTCGGGAACCAAGGCGTCGATGACCCGCACTCGCGCACCGGCGTCGACGAGCACCCCGACCAGGTTGCTCCCGATGAAGCCCAACCCACCCGTGACCACACACGTCGATCCTCGGAAACCATCTCCTCGATGGCTTCGTGCCCGCATCGCCACGAGAGTAGCGGCCGAAGGCGGCGACCCCGACGCGCTCCATGCCAAGATCGAACCCATGGATGCCGACGAGTACGAGCGGATGGCCGCTGCCGCCGAGCACCACTGGTGGTACGTGGCGACGCGTCGGCTGCTGAGCGAAACCGTCCTCACCGACGTGGCCACGGGTTCGATCGCCCTCGACGCGGCGGGCGGGAACGGTGCCACCGGACGGTGGCTGGCGGGACGCGTGGCGACGGTGATCGCCGACCTCGACACGAGCAGCTTGGCGGTGGCCGGAGCGCTCCCGGGCTACCTGCCGGTGCAGGCCGACCTGTGCCGGCTCCCGCTTCCCGACGACACCTTCGACGTGGTGCTGTGCGTCACGGCGCTCTACCACGCCTGGGTCAGCGACCCGGCCGCCGTGGTCGCCGAGTTCGCCAGGGTGACCAAGCCGGGTGGGACGGTGTGCCTGATGGAGCCCGGCGTGCGGTGGCTGCGGCGCGGCCACGACCGCGTCACCCACAACGCCCGGCGCTTCAGCCGCCGGGATCTGGCGCAGCTGCTGAGCGGAGCCGGGCTCGACGTGCAACGAGCCACCGGAGCCTACACGTTCCTGGTGCCGCCGGCAGCCGTGCTGGCGGTGCTCGAACGCAACCAACAGACCAGTGACGTCGGGCGCAACCAGACCGGGTTGGGCGGTCTGTTCCCGGTGCTGGCCGGAATCGAACGCTCGATCCTGCGCCACGTCAACTTGCCGACCGGGCTGTCGGTCATCGCCACCGCCACCAAGCCCTGACCCAGGGCCAGGCCCGTCAAGCGGACGGGAGGGCGGCGACCGTCAACTCGGCGCGAGCGATGCTGCCGGTGCGGTCCACGTGGACCGGGTCGAAGAACCATTGCCGGTGGGCCTCCGCCAACGAGTACCAGTCGATCACGTCGAGCAGCGGCGACGTCTCGGCGCGTGCCGCCACCGTGGCGTTGAACACCCGGGTGGCCGCCACGAAGTCGATGTTCCACTTCGGATCGTTGTGGTAGTCCACGTTCACCCACCACACGTGGGCGCCGGGAGTGACGGCCGACAGCATCTCGTCGATCCACTGCGTGACGACCGCTTCGTCCCGACCACCGTACGGCAGGTCGTTCGAGCCGAGCGCGACGACCCAGCACTCGGCCTCGCCGAACGAGGCCCGCACCGACTGCGCGGCCTTGACGCCGCTGTACGGGGCTCGCACCGAGGACGGGATCCGGCGGCTCGGTTGGGCGTCGACGACGGCGTCGAAACCTGCGTTCCGCAGCCCGCTCACCAGCCACGGACGCGAGTTGTCCATCAACGAATCGCCGATCACGATCACACGGTGGCAGCCCAGGGGCGGAGGGACCGTTGCGGTGACCTGGCTCTGTTGCCCGCGACGAGCAGGCACGGCCACCGTGGCGGCGCGATCGATCGAGCCGCTGGCCCCGACGGCGGAAGCGGCAGCTACCACCAGCACGATCGCGCCGAACGCCACACGGCGTGACCGGAGCGGACGTGGTGCACGGAGTCGGTGGCGCGACACCCGCCGAATCGTAGGGCACGGCCGATCCGTCCGAGGCTTGCGCCACCCCCTTCCGGCCGAAGTAGACCTGTGGGATGCCAGCCGATCCTGCACGCGTCGTCGCCGACCTGCTCGAACTCCGAGCCTTGACATCGCAGGAGGTGGACGGCATCGCCCAGACGGTCTGCGGCCGTCCCAGCGATGCGCCACCACTCGGGAGTGCCCGCTTGGCGTGGACCGAACCGTGGCAGCGCGCCCGCGACTGGTTCGTGGCGACGTTCGAGGGCACACCCGTCGAGAGCAACGTCGACGCCGCCGGCAACCTGTGGGTCACGTTGCCCGGTGCCAGCCCCGACCGGATCGTGCTCGGCAGTCACCTCGACTCGGTGCCGAACGGCGGCTGGCTGGACGGTTGCCTGGGCGTGCTGGCCGGCGCCGAGGTGTTGCGCGGGCTGCACCGCGACGGCGTCGAACTGCCGGTGTCGGTGAGCGTGGTCGACTGGGCCGACGAGGAGGGCGCCCGATTCGGGCGGTCGTTGTTCGGTTCGGCGGCGGTCGGCGGCACGCTCGACGTGGACGCCGTGGCCGACCTGGTCGACAACGCCGGTCGTCGCCTGGCGGACGTGGTGGCCGAGTACGGGGTGGAGCTGGCAACGGCGCGCACGGCCGGCGACGTGCTGTCGTCGATCGTCGGCTCGGCCGAACTCCACATCGAACAGGGGCCGCTGCTGGAGGCGGCCGGTCTGCGGCTGGCGGCTCTGCACGGGATCCTCGGCGTGGAGCGACGACTCGTGCGCCTCAAGGGTCAGGCGTGCCACGCCGGCGCCACCCCGATCGCCATGCGTCGCGACCCCACGTTGGCGGCGGCCCGCATGGCGGTGGCGATCCGCGAGATGGGGCTGCGGCTCGACGCATTCACCACCGTCGGCGTGTGGCGGGTGCACCCCAGCGTGCCGACCGCCGTCAACGGCCGAACCGAGTTCAGCGTCGACATGCGCGACCTGTCGCGGGCCACACTCGACGAGTTGGTCGACGGACTCGAAGCGCTCGTGGCCGAGATCGCCGCCGAGGAGCGGGTGGAGGCCGAGATCGATGTGCTGTGGTCGATCGACCCGATCGAGTTCGATCCGGATCTGGTCGGGTTCGCCTCCGACATCGTCGAACAGCGCAGCGGCGTGCGCCACGTGATGCCGTCGGGCCCGATGCACGACTCGGCCGAGATGGCGCTGGCAGGCGTGCCGACCGTGATGATGTTCGTGCCGTCGCTCAACGGGTTGTCGCACACCCACATCGAGGACACCGACGAGGCCGACATCGAACTCGGTGTGGCCGCCTTCGACGACCTGGTGCGACGCATGCTGCCCTGGGCGTCGGCGCGCTGACGCCCTTCATGTTCCGCTGACCGCTCGCACCGTACGTCCACCAGAGAACTCGCCGTGGACCGACGTCCGGGTTTGACGCGCTTGACGTTCCGCTGACCGCTCGAACCGCACGTCCCACCAGCGAACCCGCCGTGGACCGACGTCCGGGTTTGACGCGCTTGATGTTCCGCCGACCGCTCGCACCGTACGTCCACCAGCGAACCCGCCGTGGACCGACGTCCGGGTTTGACGCGCTTGATGTTCCGCCGACCGCTCGAACCGTACGTCCACCAGCGAACCCGCCGTGGACCGACGTCCGGGTTTGACGCGCTTGATGTTCCGCCGACCGCTCGAACCGTACGTCCACCAGCGAACCCGCCGTGGACCGACGTCCGGGTTTGACGCGCTTGATGTTCCGCCGACCGCTCGAACCGTACGTCCACCAGCGAACCCGCCGTGGACCGACGTCCGGGTTTGACGCGCTTGATGTTCCGCCGACCGCTCGAACCGTACGTCCACCAGCGAACCCGCCGTGGACCGACGTCCGGGTTTGACGCGCTTGATGTTCCGCCGACCGCTCGAACCGTACGTCCACCAGCGAACCCGCCGTGGACCGACGTCCGGGTTTGACGCGCTTGATGTTCCGCTGACCGCTCGAACCGTACGTCCACCAGCGAACCCGCCGTGGACCGACGTCCGGGTTTGCCCGCGGCCTTGACGAGGGCTGATCGTCGACCGGCGGCGTCAGGCGCCCAGGATCCATCCTTCTTCGCGCTCGACGATCGCCGACTCATCGGCGGTCAACTCGGGCGTGAACAACTCACCGATCCGTCCGGCGCGGTCGATCTCGGCCAGTTGCTCGGCGAGCGCCGTAACCTGCGCCGCGTCTCGAACCTGGCGTGGGTCGTCGGGAATCTCGAACATCGACGGCCACACCTCGGCGACGACCACCGACCCGGGGCCGGACCGTGTGGGGTTCGGGTCGCAGCCCGTCTCGAACGGCCAGATCCGGATCCGCTTCGAGAGTTGCGGGTCCTCCGCCAAACGGCGGATCACATTCACGCCGAGCAACGTCTGGCTGCCGACCGCCCCCGCGCCGTACAGCTGCCACACCGAGAACGGTCGTTTGCCCCCGGCCCGCAACCGCTGCTCGGTCAGCCGATATTCCGGAAGACCCATGAACGTCGCCGGCTTGGTGGGCCGCAGGGCGCCGACCGCCTGATCGGCGGGGCACCCCCAGAACGGTCCGGGCGACATGCCCGCCCGCTCGCTCAGGCGCGCCGCCGCCTGGAAACGATTGTTCAGGTTGCGATCGTCGTCGGTGATCTCTTCGCCGATCGCGCCCCACACCGCACGCCAGTTGGACCCGGGCTTGAACATCCGCGCCGCCAGACCGGTCGGAAACCCGAGCGCGAAGTCGACCCCCAGCAGCACACGCCGGTCGGGGGCCGCCAGCAACTCGTCGCGGATCGCTCGGAAGGCGTCGGCGCGGGTGGGGTGATTCACGCACTCGAAGCCACCCGACACCACGTCGAGCGAGGCGCGCCAGATCGAATCCTCACCGCGGGTGGGCGTGGAGGCAGCGCTCCAGTCCACGATCACGAAACGATCAAACACACGTGTGGCCACCACTCGACAGGATGACACACCTGCAACGCACACCGACCGGCGCACGCCGATCTGTCGAAATGTCCGGCGTCGACCACGCTCCATGCGGCACACTGCATGGATGCGAGTTCGACGGAACCGGCGGATGGTGGCGATCGCGGTGTGCGCCGCCCTGGGCTTGGCGGCGTGCGGAGGCGGAGGTGACGAACCTGCTGCCACCGAGGCACCCACGCCCAGCACCGAGCAACAGGAGTCGTCCGACACCGAAGCGCCGACGGTGCCCGAAGCGCCACCTGCCACCGAGGCGCCCGCCACCACCGAGGTACCTGTCGACACCGAAGCCGGCAGTGCGGATTTCGACGACGACGAACAGGCCGCTGCCGACGTCGCCGTCAAGGCATTCGAGTCGATCTTCCACGGTGACGTCGACGGCGTGCTCGAGGTGATCACCGACGCCTGCCGGGAGTCGGTCACACGCGAACAGATCCAGACCCAGGTCGACTTCGCGTCCATGTTCCTGGGGGCCACCACCGCTGATCTCGATGCCGTCACCGCGAAAGCGACAGCGGTCGAGATCGATGGTGACAACGCCACCGTCACGATCCAGCTCGACCTGCCGGACTCGATCAGCGAGAACGACGAGTTCGGTCTGGAGGAGCCCGACGACACCGATCTCGTGCGCGACGGCGACCGGTGGGCGATGGCCGATTGCGACTTCGAGGACAGCGGGTTCGAACCCGACACGTCGGCGGCCGACATCGATGGCGCGCTCGCCGACCTGGGCCTGGTCGGCTCGCGTGACGAACCGATTCCGGCGAATCTGGCTGCCCCGGTCGGGAGCGGTTTGTGGATCACTGTCGACGCCATCAACCCCGATGCCGGAGCGGTGCTCACCGCCGACCCCGACAGCTTCGTCGCCGAGTTGAGCGCCGGGAGCCGCTATGTGCTGGTCTCGGTCTCGGTCGCCAACCCAGGCCCCGAAGAACCGGTGAGCGTCAGCAGTTTGACGGTCCAGATGATCGGGGGTGGCAACCCGATCGGATACGACTCGTACGCGTGTGGCTCGATCCCCGGCGACCTGCTGGCCGGCTCGCCTGACCTATTCGCCGGTGGCACCCAGACCGGCGATCTGTGCTTCATGCTCCCGGCCGACGAGATCGAGGGAGCGCTGCTCAGCGTGGAAGCCGGCTACTCGGGGCGCAGCGTGTTCTTCGATCCCGCCACGCCGGCCGACTCGCCGACATCGCTCACCGGGGCGACCGGCGTGCAGTCCGACGGCATCTTGGCGGCAGTCCGCCAGGCGCCGATCGCGTTGGGAGTGCCGACCGACGTCGGCGGCGGGTGGACGATGACGGTCGAATCGTTCGTCGGTGATGCCACCGCCGAGGTGACGGCGGCCTCGGAGTACAACAGCAGCGCGCCCGCCGGCCAGGTGTACGCGTTGGCCACAGTCACCCTGCAATACGACGGTGAGGACGATTCGGCGAGCGCGTACGCAGTCGATGTCAAGGCGGTCGGTGACTCGAACGTCTCGAGCGACGACGACTGCTACGTCGACCTGGCGGGCGCCGAGCTGGACCAGTTCACCGATGTCTTCAAGGGTGGAAACCTGTCGGGCCAGCTGTGCTTCACGATCCCGCCCGCCGATGGCGGGTCATTGCTGCTCTACGCGAGCGGCGACTACTTCGAGACCGAGCCGGTGTTCTTCGCCACCCGCTGACCGGTCCGTCGGCGCCGGGCACCCACGAACCTCGAAACATCTTCCTGGCGGGAGCATCGGGATCGATCGACGGGGACGCCTTCGGTGACCCGCGGCTGCATCTCTGGCTCGAACAGGCCCATCCCCGCAGTGACGAACGTCATGCCGGAACTGACGCGCGCCTGACGGTCGACATCGACGAATCGGCTCATGTTGGTTCCGAGGAGTGCCGAGCCACGGGACTCGCGAAACAAGGGAGCGTGTCATGTCAGGTTTGTTCACGCCGGCCTTCGATGCCTTGGAGGGTGTCGAGCCGGAGACGATCAGGCGGGTCGAGTCGGCCCAGCACCAACTGTTGATGGCCGGTACAAAACCGCCCACCAATGCTCAGATTCTCCAAGCCGCCCGTTCGACGTACGAGGCTCACCAGCCGGCGGTCGACGCCAACACCACGAGCGGGATCGGCTACGTCACCACGCCACCGAATCGACCGACCGTCGCCACGCTCAACGCGTACGACTGGAAGTCGCAGCAGGCGGCGCCGATCACGCCAACTGCCTCGACGGTGTTCGCCGCCGATGCAATGCAGAGCGGCGTCGATGCTGCCCACGCCGATGCCGACATCTGGTCGATGGTGATCGGCGTCAGCGAGTCGGGTCAGGTCATCATCGGCGAGGAGGGCGGAATCGGAATCGCGTTCGGGCTGGCAGCCAACGGCGGTGTCCAGGGCGCCGGCTACGTGGCCGGGAAGCTCGGATTGGATATCGATGCTGCGCTCAACCTGCAAGTGGGACTCTGGAACGCGCCCCCGAGTCAGCTCGGCGGAGCCTTCTACGGGTTGGAGGTCAACCTCGATCTCGAAGTCGGGGTTTCGCTCGGGGTGTTCGTCTCGGGTGACAAGCTCCAATATGTCGGGTTCTCGATCGGTGTCGGCGTCGGTGTCGGCGGCGGTGTCACCGTCGTCGGTGGCCACACGTGGGTGTTCTGACGCCATGGACCTCCAACATCACACCGGCCTCTTCGGGGCGGCGATCGCCACGCTGCCTCCGGTGTCCGCCGCGGCGGACACGCCCAGCAACCAGCAGATCCTCACCGCCGCGCGACAGGCGTACGGTCAATCGCAAGTCGCCGTCGATGCATCGGTGACCGCACTCCTGGCCAGCGTGGGCGACGCATCATTGGCCGCCGCCCGCAACGCCATCGACTCGGCCAGTTGGACGAGCGGCGCCACGACCCCGGCGATCGCAGACCCGTTCTTCGCCTCACCCGCTGTCGTCACTGCCGAACAGGCGGCGCAGGCCGCAGGCATGACGACGTACTCCGTCGGCGTGTTCTCCGACACCCTGCCGGGAGGGACGCGGGGAATGATCGCCGTCGCCCGTCCCGTCGGGGGCGGTGACGCCGTCACGCTCGAGCTGCAGCTGGATCTCTGGCAGCACCTCGTGAGTGTCGAGATGGGTCAGAACCTCCAGTACGGGATCTGGACGACGGCGGGCGATCAACTCGACGCCCAGGTCTACGGGCTGTACACCACCACCACCGTGCAGGGCACCGACGTCAACCTCAAGATCGTGCTGTCGAGTTCGCTCGCGCCCTACGGGTTCGTCGTGTCCACGGGGGCCACCGTCAACCTGCCCGTGTCGGTGTCGGTCTTCGGCGGCTCGACGATGGTCCTGGGGAAGGGGTGATGACGATGTGGGGAGAAGTCCTCGAACAACTCGACGTCACCGATCTGCGTGATGGGCGCACCCAGCCGGGTCTCGCCGATCGCCTCGGTCGCGATCACCCGCTGCTGGCGGGTTCAGCGCCGACCAATCAGCAGATCCTCGACGCGACCAAGGCCTTCTACGGCCAGAACCAGGCGCTCGTCGACCTGACCACGACCGAAGGGCAGACCGCCGGCGCGAACCAGAAGCCGTTCATCCAGCAACTCAACGCCAACGACTGGCAGAGCGACCAGTCGTCGAACACCCTCACGTCGTCGGAGCAGAACCAGTCCTCACAGGCGATCTTCAACCAGTCCGGTGGGGGCGGGAACAACGACTGTGGCGGGATCTTCGGCGGCACAATGTGCAACGTCAAGGCCAGCGACCTGTTCTCGACCGTCGCCGTCGGCGTCAGCGCCGAGGCGATCGTCGGCATCGGCGGTTTGGGCGGGCTGGGATGTGCGTGGGACATCGCCGGACGAGAAGGACCCAAGGGCTACGGCTATGTGACGCTCGAACTCGGGATCAAGGTCGAGATCGACGTCAACATCCAGGCGGCGATCTTCAACCTGCTCCCGAGCCAGTTGACGACGCCGATCTACGGGCTCAACGTCGGCGCCGGTGGTGGTCTGGCGGCGTCGTTCCAGATGTTCTTCACGGGCGACCTGACCATCCTCGGCTACGCGATCGCGATCGGAGTCGGGGCGGGCGGCGGGGCGGCCGTGTTCGGCGGCAAGTGCTGGGCGTTCGGGTGAGGGGGAGCAGATGACGAGCATGACATCGCCGCAGTCCCCCAGCCTGGCGGACGTGATCGAAGCAACCCATGACGCCGCCGCCAAGGTCACCGGGTCTGCGGCCTTGACCTTTCAGTGGCCGTGGAACATCGCCAAGCGTGGTGCCGAGTACCTCGGGCAACACTCGGGCGCCGTCCACGATCTGGTGAGCGGGGGCCAGGCGGTGATCGTCTCACCCCAGGGTCCGGCGATCACTGCTGCGATCGCCTCGGGTCCGAGCAATCCCGCCAACACCGGTCAAGTCCTCGACAACGGGATCTTCTCGAACGCGCTCGACAACGTCAAAGCCGATCAACTGCTGCGAACCGTGGTGATCGGTTGGTCGAGCGGCGCTCAGATCGGGATCATGGGGGGAAGCGGTGGAACGGGCGTGGCCTACGACATCGTCAACCAGGCTGACTGCAACGGCGTCCACTTCGGCTCGTTCGATCTCGGCATCGGCGCCCACATCGGGGTGGGATTGGTCGTCGGGGCGATGACCCAGCCGCCGGCCAGCCTCAATGCTTCGACGTGCGTGTGGTCCTTCGGGGCCACCGTCGTCGGAGTCGGGGTCTTCGTGTCGGTGATCATGGACAGCAGCGACCTCGGGTTGATCGGGTTCGGCCTCAACCTCGGCGGCGGTGCCGGGATATCGAGTTCCAGCGGATACGGATCGATCGGGACCTCGTAGCCGGCCGTATCCGGGCCACAGGCCTCCGGTCTGTTTCTCAAGCGCACCAAAGGAGATCCACGAACGCGGGTGGTCGTGCAGCCGCTTTGGTACGATTCAGGCGCGGCGCGCGCGGCGCGACGTGGTGCGGGGCGGGCGGGGCGGGCGGGGCGCGGAACCGGTCAGTCGAGTCGAGCCTGCAGTTCGGTCGTCGTGACGATCTCGGCGAACCCAGCAGCGAGCGCTGCCATGGTGTTCTGCAGCACCTGATCGTGCGCGAGCGGCGTGCCGTCGACGCGCTGCAGGTCGGGCCCGGCATTGGCATCGGACACGAACAACACCTCGTAGTCACGCCCGTGCGCGTCACGTGCCGTGGTTTCACAGCAGAAGCTGGTCATCAACCCGGTGATCACGACCGCCCGCACGCCGAGCGTGCGCAGGATCGAGTCGAGGTCGGTGCCGTGGAACGAGTTGTAGCGACGCTTGCGGACCACGATGTCGTCCGGGGTGACCCCGAGCTCGTCGAGCAGCGCAACCCGTGGCGTGCCTTCGATGAAGCTGTCCTCGTCGTCGGGTCCGGCGAAGTCGCCCATCCGGCCGACATCGGATCCGTCGGGGCGGTGGGCGTGCTGGATGAACACGATCGGCAGTCGGGCGGCTCGGAAGGTCGCGATCAAGCGCTGGATGTTGGGCAGCGCATCGGCGCCGGCCGCCACGAACGCCGGCCCATCCGGGTCGAAATACTCGCCCTGCACGTCGATGACGAGGAGGGCGACGTGACGGTGAGCAAGGTCGTAGATCATCGGTCGCCGATCGTAGACCCGGCTCCCGCACCGCTGCCGCTCGACGTGCAACGATGAAGCCGATGCCGGAACGGAATCGAGATCGTGCATGAGCGGATCGGACTTCGCCGGCTTCGTGGCGGCGATCACCGGCGGAGCATCGGGCATCGGCGCCGCGACGGCCCGCCAGCTCGTCGAGAACGGCGCGACCGTCGTCGCCCTCGACCTGACGATGCCCGTCGATCCCGACGTGATCGGCATCAGGTGTGACGTGACCGACGACGAATCCGTGCGACACACGTTCGTCGACATCGAGCAGCGGTTCGGACGACTCGACCTGCTGGTCAACAACGCCGGAATCGGAGCCCGGGGCGACGTGGCCGGCAACCCCGATGCCACGTGGTTCGCCGTGTTCGACGTCAACGTGTTCGGCATCGCCCACGTCTCGCGGGCGGCGCTGCCGCTGCTCGCCAGGTCCGACAACGCGGCGATCGTCAACGTCGGCTCGGTCGCCGGCTGGGCGGGGCTCCCACAACGTGCGCTGTACAGCGCCACCAAGGGAGCGGTGCACGCCCTCACCCTGGCGATGGCCGCCGACTTCGCCGGGTCCGGCATCCGCGTGAATGCCGTGGCACCGGGAACCGTCGACACGCCGTGGGTCGGCCGATTGCTCGACGCCACCGACGACCCGGCCGCCGAGCTGGCTGCATTGGAAGCCCGCCAGCCGATCGGGCGGCTGGTGCGCGATCACGAGGTCGCCGCCGCCATCTGCTACCTCGCCCACCCGTCGGCCGGATCGACCACCGGCACGATCCTTCCCGTCGACGGCGGCATGCACGGGCTCCGAGTCAGTCGGCCCAACCGAAGCTGACGGTGTGCCCGACGGGTCTCCACACTCGACCACGATCCACAACGGGCAACGGTCGGCGCCGCGCCGGGTCCGACCCTTCGGTTGAATACGACATCAGCCGCCGGCTGCTGGGTGACGAGTTCGGTCCAGCCAGCGATCCGCGCGATTGACCCGTCACCCACCCGCCGCCAACTCGACCGGGCGGCCTGCAGTCGAGTCGCCCAGATCTGAACCAGACCGCTCGTCGTCGGTGGACGCCTGGGGGCGTCGTGCTCGCCGGTCGTCACGCCAGCGAGCGATCGCCGTGTCGAGCGCCAGCCCACCACCGAGCAAGGCGACCGCGACCACTCCGTCGAGCCACCAATGGTGACCGGTCGCGGCGACGACGAGCACGGTGACCGGAAGATGCAGGACCACCAGCCAGCGCCAACGGCTGTCGGAGCACGCCAGCACACCGAGCGCCACGACGGCTGCCCAGCCAACGTGGATCGAGGGCATCGCCGCGAACTGGTCCGACACGCCGGTGCCGACCTTGCCGTACACGTCGAACCCGTGTCCGTATGCGAGGTCGATGTAACCGAGGTCCGTGAGGAATCGAGGCGGTGCGACACGCACGAATCGGATCACCAGGCACCCGGCTGTCACCCAGGCCAGCCCGTTGCGCCAGTGCGGATAGCGGTCGCGATGGCGGACGAACAGCCAGATCAAGAACACGATCAACGACGGCACGTGGACGATCGCGTAGTAGCCGTTGACCGGCGCGACCAGCCAGTCGTGACGCACCACGAAGCGCTGCAGCGACAGCTCGCTCGGCAGGTGGAACCAGTTCTGGACGCTCACGATGTCGTGGGCACGTTCGAGCGCCCCCGCCTCGTGCGTGAACGGGAGTTGCCGGGCGAGCCGCCAGATCGCATAGAGACCCGAGATGAGTGCCAGTTCGTCCAGCGCCGGCACGAACCTCAGCGACGTGTGTGTGGGCCGCGCCCGGCGCAGCACGAGCGCGACGCCGAACGAGACGACCGCGAGCAAACCCGATTGCTGCCAAGTCGGCCACGGCATCCGGTCAGACTGCCGGTTCCGTCGGTTCCACGCAACCAGTCCGACCCGAGCACGTCGGTTCGACGACGTGGGCGATCGTCACTCCAGGTTCGCGGCGATGGCGTGATTCGTGTCGGACACGGGCTGCGGTTGTCGGAGCAGGGGCGACGGCTGCCCTCAGCGTCCTGACAACGCGTAGGTGCGTCGGGCGGTGGCGCCGTCGATCGCATCGCGTTCGAGCTCGGTCAGATCGCCGGTCAGCGTGGCCACCACCTGACGCCAGGCGCCTGCCCCGGAGCCGAGCTCGACGACCGGCCAATCGGATCCGTACATCAACCGGTCGGGACCGAACAGCTCGAGCGCCCAGTCGACCGCCGCTCGACATGCATCGATCGGCGATCGTGCCCGCTGAGGATCGCTGGCCACACCCGACAGCTTGGCGACCACGTTGTCGTGGGCGGCGATCAGCCGGATCGAATCGACCCACTGCGCGAATTCCGGCGCTCCCAACGGTGGATCGCCCAGGTGGTCGATGACGAATCGCACGTCGGCGTGGTCGGCAACGAGCGCTTCGACCTGATCGAGCTGCCACCAGCGCACGACCAGATCGACCGACCGACCGGTGCGGCCAAGGGCGGCCACGCCCTCGGCCACGTCACCGCGACGGAGCCACGCCGGGTCGGGATCGATGTGTGCCAGGTGACGCACCCCCACCAGTCGTTGCCGTTGAGATTCCGTCAACGACGCCAGCTGGCGCTCGACATCACCGGTCAGGTCCAGCCACCCGACCACACCGACGACCTGGTGCGTGGCGCCGTCGATCAGACGAGCCGTCTCGGCCAAGCTGTTGCTGGACTGCACGATCACGGCCGACTCGACCGAGGTGCGCGTCAGCATCGTCGCCAGATCGGCGGCGTCGAAGTCGCGGTCGATTGCCGCCATCGAGTTCGCATCGATCCACGGTTGCGGATCGGTCGCACGGTGCCAGAGATGCACGTGGCTGTCGATCGTCTGGGTCATGACGGCGTCGACTCGCGACATGTCAGCGGGGTCGGGTCCTGATTGGCGCGTCACCGGCGAAGACGGCGTCGAGACGACGCATCGCCGTGTGCAAGTGGGATCGCATCGCCTCGGCCGCCACGTCGGGGTCACGAGCTGCGATCGCCAACGCGATCTGTTCGTGCTCGGGCGTGGTGGCCGCCGCGTGATGGGCATGGTGGTAGAGCCGGTACATGTGCAGGTGGCTGCGCAATCGGAACAGGGAGTCGCGCAACCAGGGGTTGCCGCCCAGCTGCGCGATCCGGTCGTGGAACTGGGCGTCGTACACCATGTCGATCCGAAACGCCGGAGGCGGCCTCACGACGATCGAAGAGAAGTCGCTCGGCGCCTACTCGAAGTCGGGCAGCGGGCCGATCCACGGTGTGGTCACGCCGGGGCAACCGATCCCGAGCCCCGGCCTGTACCTGCTCGATGTGGTCCCCGACGGCCCACCCCTGTGGGGTTACCCGAACATCAACGACAACGCCGAGATCGCCGAGATCATCGCCGCCGGCGCTCACATCGTCGTGTTCACGACGGGTCGCGGGTCGGTGGTCGGATCGGCCATCTCGCCGGTCGTCAAGGTCTGCGCCAACCCCGACACGTATCGGCGCTGCGCCCCACGGTCGTCCACATCGGGCCGGGAGTGTTCCACCGCGCCCACCAGGCCGTGTACAACGACGACCTGCTCCGAGCGGGGGCGACCGACGCGTCGGTCTGGGCGATCTCGCTGCGGTCACCGCAGGTGCGCGAGGCGCTCGCCGAAGACGACTTCTGCTACCCGCTCATCGAGTGTGACGGCGAGACCCGGTACGTCCGCACGATCCGGTCGGTGCTCGACGTCACGGTGGCATCGCGCGGCGTCGAGGAGGCGCCCGATCGCATGACCCGCCCCGAGATCACGGCGGTGACCCTGACGGTGAGCGAAAGGGTTACTGCGCCGTGGCGCCTGGGGGCGCGCTGGACCTGACGCGGCCCGAGATCGTGCACGACCTGGCCAACCCGACCGCACCACGCTCGATGCCGGGGCTCGTGGCTGAGGCGCTGCACCGGCGGCGGGCGGCGGGCGTGGCTCCGTTCACCGTGGTCTCGTGCGACAACCTGCCGGCCAACGGCAAGGCCGTTGCACGCGTCGTGGGCGAACTCGCCGAGCGGCGCGAGACGTCGCTCGCCGACTGGATCCGGGCGACGGTGGCATTCCCGTCGTCGATGGTGGACCGGATGGTGCCGGCGACGACCGATGACGACCGGCGATGGTGCCGGGCCAACGCGTTGAGCGATGCCTGGCCGGTGGTGACCGAGCCGTTCACCCAGTGGGTGCTCGAGGACGTGTTCCCAGGTGGACGACCGGATTGGGGCGATGTGGGGGTCGAACTGGTGAACGACGTGTCGTTGCACGAACGTGCCAAGCTCCGGATCCTCAATGCCGCCCATTCGGCGCTCGCCTACTGGGGGCTGCTGGCCGGCCACGAGTACATCTGGCAGGCGGTCGACGATCCGATCCTGCGGGCGGCCACGAACGACCTCATCGATCGCGAGGTGATCCCCACCCTCGTGGCCCCAGCGGGTTGGAACCTGCGCACCTACGCCGACCACGTGTTGACCAGATTCGGGAATCGAGCACTGCCCTACAAGACGCTCAAGGTGGCCGGCCACGGTTCACAGAAGTTGCCGGTCAGGCTGATGCCCACGGTGCGCGACGTGATCGCAACGGGCCAGCCCGCGTACCGCAGCGCGCAGGTGCTGGCAGCGTGGTTGGCCACCATGTTCGGACCGAGCGCGACCGAGTTCGGTGTGGACGACCCTTCGCTGTTCCAACAGCCGGCCGTCGCCCGCGTGGTCGGCGACGGCCGTCCTGTGAACGTCCGCCGGGCCGTCGAGTTGCTCGATCACCTGCCCGGTTTCGAGTCGCACGACGGAGTCGCTGCCATCGCGGGTCGGTTGTGGCACGCCGACGTGCGCGCCGTACTCTCGACCGATCCGGCGACGAATCCTGCCGCCCCGATCCACCAGGACACCACATGACGAACGACATCCGCACGCTGCTCGACGGGCACCGGGTGATCCCGGTGGTCGTGATCGACGACGCGTCGAGCGCTCCCCCGCTCGGCGAAGCACTGCTGGCGGGTGGCCTGCCGATCGCCGAGATCACCTTCCGGACCAGCGACGCCGAGCGGGCGCTGCGCATCATGGCCGATCTCTCCGGGATGGTCGTCGGCGCCGGCAGCGTGCGCACAGTCGAACAGGTCGATCAGGCGATCGCCGCCGGGGCCCGCTTCATCGTCAGTCCAGGACTCAGCGAGTCGGTGGTTCGACGCTGCCAGGCGCTCGAGGTGCTCGTCGTACCCGGTGTGGCGACGGCGACCGAGATCATGCATGCGCTCGACCTCGGCGTGGACGTGGTCAAGCTGTTCCCGGCGGGTGTGATCGGTGGCCCGCCGGCGGTGCGCGATCTTGGCGCGCCCTTCCCGTCGCTGCGGTTCGTCCCGACCGGAGGTGTCGGCCCCGGCAACATGGTCGACTATCTGTCGCTGACGTCGGTGATCGCCGTCGGCGGGAGTTGGATGGTCGCTCGCGACCTCATCGCAGACGCACGCTTCGAGACCATCCGGCAACTCGCCGCCCAGGCGGTCGCTGCAGCGACGGAGGTCGCCACATGACAACCCTCGATCTCGACATCCGGCCGGCCGACGAGTGCCGGTACGACCTCGTGTCGCTCGGCGAGGTCATGTTGCGACTCGATCCCGGCGAGGGCCGGATTCGGACGACCCGCAGCTTCCGCGTGTGGGAAGGGGGCGGCGAATACAACGTTGCCCGTGGCCTACGGCGCTGCTTCGGGATGCGGACGGGCATCGTCACAGCGTTGGCCGACAACGAGGTCGGACGCCTCGTCGAGGACTGCATGCTGCAGGGCGGCGTCGACACCTCCCACGTCCGGTGGGTGGGCTACGACGGCCTCGGTCGGTCGGTGCGCAACGGCCTCAACTTCACCGAGCGCGGGTTCGGCGTGCGTGGGGCGGTGGGCGTGTCGGACCGCGGACACACGGCCGCGTCGCAGCTTCGCCCGGACGACATCGACTGGGACCACCTGTTCTGTGTCGAGGGGGTGCGGTGGTTCCACACCGGCGGCATCTTCGCCGCCCTCGGCGAGCACACGCCAGACGTGGTGGAGGCAGCCGTGGCGAGTGCTCGCCGTCACGGCACGATCGTGTCGTACGACCTCAACTACCGGCCGAGTCTGTGGAAATCGGCCGGCGGACCGGGCGTCGCCAAGCAGGTCAACCGTCGACTGGTCGGCAACCTCGACGTGCTGATCGGCAACGAGGAGGACTTCACCGCCGGCCTCGGTTTCGATGTGCCGGGTGTCGGTGCCGATCTCACCAACCTCGAGGTGGCCGGCTTCGAGGCGATGACCCGCGATGTGGTCGCCGCCTTTCCGAACCTGCGAGTGGTCGCCACCACGCTTCGCGGGGTGACTTCGGCGAGCCGGAACGACTGGGGTGCGATCGCCTGGGCCGACGGCGTGTTCCATCACGCCACGAATCGTCCGGGGCTGGAGATTCTCGACCGGGTGGGCGGCGGCGACAGCTTCGCGTCGGGTCTCGTGTACGGCCTGTTGACGGGGCTCGACCCCTCGCTGGCCGTCGAGTACGGCGCTGCGCACGGGGCGCTGGCAATGACCACGGCCGGCGACACGTCGATGGCCTCGCTGGCCGAGGTCGAGCGACTGGTCGCCGGTGCCGGAGCCCGCGTGCAACGCTGATCACCCGGATCAACGACCCGAGTGACGAGGTCAGTCGCGGCCGGCGGTCAACTCGTCGGTGAGCTGCTTGAACTCGTCCCACTGGCCGAGCGCCAGCAGCTCGGCCTGACGCGGCCACGACGACGGGTTGTGGATCCGGAACCGCTCGCCGGCGGTATCGAGGATCTCCCGCAGACGCTCCACCGGGGTTTCGGCGAGGCCCGCCCACGTGGTGACGCCGCCAGCGTGGCACAACTCCTCGATCTTCGGCCCGATCCCCTCGACGACCTTGAGGTCGTCGAGCTTGATCCGCTTGCCGGGCACGTTGGCGGCCTGGTCCCAGTCGTGGCTCACGCCGGCGAAGCGGCTGACCGCGGCGGCGGGGGCCTGCTGGCCCTCCAGTTCGACGATGCGGGCGTCGCGGGCGGCGAGGAGGGTGCGCAGCTCGTCGCGCTCGGCTGGCCGCGTGATGATCGGACTGGAGCGTGGCGAAGCCCTGCGCCTGCGACGATGCGTCGGCGTGCTGGGCACGGTCGGCGGCACAGATCTTCCCGGCCTGGGCGCTGAAATCGGCCGAGGTCGCCCCGGCTGCGAGCGCGTGCTGCTCGAGGTCGTCCTGGATTCGTGAATTGGTCTCGATCACGCCACCGATCAACGGTACGAGCCCGAGCAGCGCCACCCAACGGCGCGGCTTGCGTTCGATCCGGTGTCTGATGGCCGAGGTGGTCGTGGTCCGTGTGGTCGTCGTGTTACGGCGACCACCCGTCCCCTCATCGGCGGTCATGCGTGGCATCAAACACGGCCCCGAACGCGGTTGGCGAGAGCCGACTACAAAATGTAAGCGTGCTGCCACGCAGAGCGCGAAATCGCCCAGGGTCGGCTGCATTTCGTGGCGGGTGTGGATCCGACGGCCGGCCTGCTGGACACGCGATGCGCGCACCAGCGGAGCAAGAATGTTCACCTCGGCTCACAACTCGAACTCACACGTCGCGCTCAGGTTGTACGTCGTTCCACCGTCCGGCCCCACCGGTACCAACCCTGGACGATGCCCCGTGAGAGGCAGCCCGGAAGGCGCCTCGGGATCGTGGCCGTGAGCGGCCGCTGGGTTCGTGATCGGCGACCTGCCGATGCGCTGGGGAGGGTAGGAGTCGGCCTCGACGTGTCGGCCGATCACGACCGCGTCAGGTTGTCATGGCGTCGCTCGCCACTCAGCGCCGTCAACACCGTCGGATACGGCGGCGAGCGGGTGGCTACGCTGTTTCGGTGGATCGAATCACTGTCAATCCGAAGCAGATGGGCGGCGTGCCGTGCATCCGCGGGTTGCGGATCCCGGTCGCCACGGTGGTCAACATGATCGCGAGCGGTATGACTCCGACCCAGGTGGTGGACGAGTTGCCGCCACTCGAGCTCGAAGACGTCGCTGCGGCGTTGCGATTCGCCGCTGACGCCGTGGCCGATCGTGAGATCCCGCTGCGGCCGACGGCGTGAGATTTCTTCTCGATCAGAACCGATCGCCGCGCCTCGCCGTCCTGCTTCGGGCCGCCGGTCACGACGCGGTGCACACGTTGGACCTCGGGCTCGAACAGGCCGATGACGACGACGTGCTGGCCGCGGCTCGTGAGCAAGGGCGCGTCGTGGTCTCCGGCGACACCGACTTCGGAGCGTTGCTGGCGTTGTCCGCGCAGACGTCGCCGTCGGTGATCCTCTTCCGAGCTCGCAACCGACCAAGCGCTGAGGACCAGGCGGCGGTCATTCTCGACTACCTCGATGACGTGGTCGACGATCTGGAGGCAGGCGCAGTCGTCGTCGTCACCGACGACCGGATGAGGGTTCGCCGGCTCCCGCTGATCCACGATGCCTGAGGGCATCGTCCGGGCCCGCGGAGGGTCGACTCCGGCAGAGCACGCCTCTCGCGCCATGACGATGTTGATGAGTTCTCAGCTCCCCGACACATCGACGATGACTGTGCGGGTCAACGCGGGTGTGGATCCGACGCCCACCTGCTGGACGCCCGATGCGCGCACCAGCGGGGCAAGAACGTTCACCTCGGAGCCACCACCGGCGTGACTTCAGCCAGGGCTCTCGTGTGGTGGAGACGATGGGAATCGAACCCACGACCCCCTGCTTGCAAAGCAGATCTGGCGCCCGTCGCCTACCTGGTCAGATGTGCCCTGAGCAGGGACAACGGCTACCGGCATGGCGCCGCGAGGCACCGATTCTGACCGCTGTTGACCGTTGCTACTGGCACGCCAATGGCACGCCGATCGCGAGCAGGTGGAACTCCTTGCATCGTTCGCTGCGGTCGCTCCGTCGCTGGGATCCGCGAGTGCTTTAGGGTCCGCAGTGTCGGCCGGCGGCGTCGCCCGAAGTCATGCCTCACTGGCGAGCGACGAAGACGCCGATACCGACGGCTGCGACTCCGGTACACACGACCGCCGAAACGACCGAGGTGCTCGCACTGAGAACCATCGCCCACTCCGGAGGTTCCAGCCCGGGAGATGGCACTCCAACCAACCACACCACGATCGCAAGCAAGACGGGCGGAACCCATCGCACCGCTGCGGGCAGCATCACGCAGAGGCACGCAAGCCCGACCGCTGCTGCGGCGTTTCGGACGTTCTGCCACAACCAGACTCCTGTTACAACCGTGGTCGTCGCGATGAGGGACACAGCGACACCCACAGCCATGAAGGTGCGACCCACTACACCAAATCTGCCCGACAGCAACTCCATGTTCTCCCGACAGCGCACCAGGGACTGTGGGAGCAAAGACGCCAGTATGAGCGGGACTACGGGGTAGAGAACCCACTCGACCCCGCCCTGTCGTCCGGGGACGTCGACGGGATCTGGGAAGGCCCGGAGAAGAAGCCCGCAAATGAGGCAGCCGCCAATGAACCGGTCGAGATGCCACACTCGAAGAAACGTGATTGCTACGCGCACGAACGAAGAACGGCGACTTGCTTCTGAAGCAGCCGGGTGGCCGACTCGCTCTGGACGTTCGCAAGTTCGGGGCTCACGGACGGATCATACTGCGTCACACCCAAGGCGTCGGCCAACCAATAGGCAACGTCCACGTAAGCCTGGTAGGTCTGCTGTGTTGCAAACACGTCGCACGATGGCCCCATCAGATGGCCGATCACCATCCCCACGACCTCCGTCGGCCCCAGGTCGCCGGTCGCTGGCAGCTGAAGCGAGTCGGTGTCACTGGGGTCCTGTGTGACGGTGGCCGGGAGGTCAAGCCCTGCCGAGGGAATCGCTTCCATCACGGCCACCAACTGAGGGTGCAGGGTGGCGCGCAGGTCTGAGTACCCGTCTGCAAGGCAAAGCGTGACGCTGACGCCTTCACACTCGACCGCAACTGCTGCAGGCTCGAACCGATTGCCGTCAGCTCTCAAAAGGATGACGCCGGACGCTGTGGCCGAGACCGTAGCCACCACTAGCGCTGCCACACGGGAACGGCTCGGCGGCCCAAGGGTGCGGATCACAGCAAGCACTGCTACACCCAGCAAGGACACGTAGAACCAGGTTTGAACGAGCTGCTGGTCGAGGCGCGGGCGAAGGCCGATGAGCGTCGACGTCGCGCCTCCGAACTGCACCAAAGCACCGGGCACGGCCGAGTACGTGAGGACGATCACTCCGAACATCACGACTGCAACGATCGGCGCCCATAGCGCTGAACGTGTCCACCAACCCACGAGTACTCCAACGCCGACCATCGACGCGAGTGCCGCAGCCACCGGCAGTGCGGATGCGAGGTCGCGAAGCGTGGGCAACTCGTTGATCGGTCCGCTCAGGACATACACGGCCACACCGGCATATGCTGCGGCGTACACGGCGACGACGACTGCGACAAAGCTCGCGACCTCGGCAACGATGGCCTTTGCGCCTCGCTCAGAAGCCCGGAAGAAAACGGCACCCTTGGCGAGCTCTGCGCCAAGCACACATGCGGCACCCGCCACGATGGGCCCTGTCATCACCCAGGAGAACGCGACCAGGTCGGTCGCGCGCAGCCATTCACGTCGCCAATCAGAACCCCGCAGCGAGAGATGGAGGATCAGGAGGGTGCACAGCGCGGGCGCAGCAAGAACGAACGTGCGAGCCCAGTTCAGGGGAACCGCGCGGCGGCTACTCTTCGGCGAAGCGACGGAGACCATGGAATCCGAGTTCTTGCTCGAGGGCTGTGTCGATCGCCGCTAGCGCCCCGTCGAAGCGAACGCTTCCGGACTTGATCGCGATGACGCGCTGGGGAAAGGCGACGAGGTCGTCGATGTGGTGACTGGTCAACACAATCGTCGTGCTGGAGCTGAGTCGGGCGAGAGCGCTGTGCAGGATCGCCCGGTGCGAGGGGTCAAGGTTTCCGGTCGGCTCATCGAGAAACAGGATCGACGGGGCGTGAACCGTTGCAGCGGCGATCATTGCTCGCTGATACGTCCCGCCTGAGAGCTCGTCGAGCTTCTGTCCGCGCACGTCAATAAGATCGTGCGTTGCGAGCGCTTGCTCAACGGCCGTCGGCCGATCGGCACGTGCGACTCCGAACAGCCAGGCCGAGTACTCGATGGAGCGGGCGACGGTGACGCTCCCGGGGAAGCGGGTCGACTGCTCCAGGTAGCCGATCCTCCGGCGGTAGTCCCGGAGAGCGACCCGCGTTGTGAGCGGAACGCCGTCAAAGGCAAGGGTTCCGCCGGAGTTCGGATGCAACGTCGCGCATACCCGTAGCAGTGTCGACTTCCCTGAACCGTTGTCGCCAACGATGACCACTGTGCCGGGATTGAACCCCAGCGACAACGGTCCAAGGACGAGTCGGTCACCGTACGAAGCAGTGACCTCAGTGAGGCTGAGCACGGGAAGGCAGACACCTCAGGCGAGTCGGCACCTTGACTCTGGGCCCGTCAGTAGTTGAGCGTGACGATTGCGCCGTTGCTGCAGCTGTCCGGAATCGGGAACCCCATTTGTGCGCATGCGTAGTGAACCCCACGGACCTGCGTGGCAACGGGATCGAACGACGTCACCGTGAGGTACACAGTGACTGTCGTGTTGGCGTACTCTTTCGTGTTCTTCCATGTCGTCCCGCACCATGTAACGCTCCCGCTGGCGCAAGTCTTCAAGAACGCCGTCGAAGCCTTGGCGTAGACGTTGTTGCCGTCACTCACGGGATCCGTAAGCACGAACTTGGACTGCGTGCCCGTGCGAGATGAGACGATGTAGAAGTCGCCTGATGCCCTGACGCGCACGACGTTGTTATAAGTGCTGGTGATCGGCCCGAACGCTACCGCGAGTACGGGTTGTGCGGCGGCAAAGAAGCAGACGGCAACCATCAGTCCTGCGAGCATGCGCTTCATGGTGTGTGCTTCTTTCTTCTGGGATCCCGCTGACCCCGGACGGCCGTGACCGTAGCCGGGGGAGCTCGGGTGAGTCAACAGAAGTGGTCCACCAGTTCAAGACACTCGGCACACGTGTTCGACTCGGCGCACAACCCGATGTTCGGGTTCACGAGATCGTCGAACAGCAGATGCTCGTGCTCGGCCCCGAGACGCTCGACTGCGAGGGGTCGGGTGACCCGATAGAAGCACGCGTCGACGTCGAACCCAACCCGATCCGCCCTGGTCAGCCAGTCGTTCTTCAACCCGTTCGGGTCGACCGCCGTCTTCGGCGCTCGGGTCGACTTGGCGACGGTGTTCTCTTCGTCGTGGGTGATCGTGCGGCCGAGTCGTCGAGCACAGCCTGATAGCGCAATTCCACAACACTCAGCTCCACCAACACGATGACCCTCCCCGAACCGACAGCGACGATGACGTCACCATCGAAAAGGGCTCAGCACCGCCTGTCGAGACCGACCACGTGGAACACAGCTCCCGGAACCACTGTCGCCCAGCCACCGGAGCCAGTCCCCGAACCGGAACACACCAACCGGAGCCAACATGTCCACTATGAACCGGGACAGCACATCTGGACAGCACATGGACAGCACATGGACAGCACATCTTGTCAAGCCTCGGTACCCGCCTGACAGATCGTGTTCGGTAGCTACCTGACAGTCGGTGACGGGTTCAGGCTGCGTTGATCCTGCGGGGTCGGCCGCCAGGGTTGGCGAGCGCGCCGTGTTCGCGGGTGCGGTCATGTTTGACGTTGTGGCGGCGGATCAGCTGCTCACCGATCGCGATCTCGACGAACTCGCCTACGACAGCGACTTGGACCTGCTGGCGCCGATAGGCGTTGCCGACCCGATAGCTCGCACCGGCGAAGGAGACGTTGCCCGATGAGTCGACCTTGCGGGTCACGGTCACCACCGACGCGGTCGGGTGCGGCTGTGCTGCACGTGGCCGGGTCTGGCGGTGCATCCCGGCCTGCTGCTTGGCTGGTTCGTGGCGGCGGGCGTGCGTCGCGATCAACACACCACGATGATGGATCTGCACTAGCCCGCCGTCGCAGACCACGTTCACGTCCTGGCCGGCCAACCACACCCCGACCTTGTAGTGAGCGGCGGCGAAGCTGATCGTGCCCTTGCGGTCCACCCGCCTGCTCGCCGATGGCGGCATCACCCCCGCGGGATCCGCCGCCGGTTCGATCGGTCGCGGTGCTGGTTCGCTGCTGGCGAGCTGGAACCGATCCCACGGGGTCTTCATCCCCAGCGACTGATGCGGTCGCACATGCTTGTAGTGCGCCACCCACACGTCGAGCTGCGCCTGCGCATCTGCGATCGAGTCGAACACCTTGCCGTTCAAGAACTCGACACGCATCGTCTTGTGCCACCGCTCGATCTTGCCGGTCGTGGTCGGCGACCTGGGTCGGGTAAGGATGTGCTTGATCCCGTTCTCCCTGCAGATCCTGTCGAACAGCACCTCACCGGTGCCCGGTCCGAAGCGGCCGGTGAACACCTTGCCGTTGTCCGTCAAGATCTGCACTGGGACACCGTGGCGGCGCATCGCCAACGCCAACGCGTCACACGTCGGACGCGCCGTCGCCCGAGCAACGACGTGCGCAGAGATGCAGAACCTCGAGTGGTCATCAACACCGGACACGATCTTCGCCTCCGTGCCGTCGATGAGTTTGACGCCACCGACGATGTCCATCTGCCACAACTCCATCGCCCGCGACCGCTCCCACCGCTTGTAGTCCGACCGCTTCCGCTTCCGCGCCTGAGGCGTGATCAACCGCTGACGCACCAGACACCGATAGATCGCCGACAACGACGGCAACGGCTCGACACCTTCCTTGGCGAGCTGATGCCCGATCGTGCGCGGACCCCACCCCGGATGATCACGCCGCAGCCCGATGATCCGGGCCTCGACCTCGGCAGGCATCTGATGCGGACACGACAACGGCCGCGCCGAACCATCCACCAGACCCGACAGACCCTGGGACGCGTACCTGCGCAACCACTCATGAACCGTCTGCCGAGCAACCCCGTTGCGGCGAGCAACATCGGTGACGCTCGCACCGTTGTTCAGCACCTCGAGCACTGCCTGATATCGCTGTTCCACGACGTTGAGCTCCACGATCACGCCAACGACCCGCTCGACCAGGACGGGCCGACACGCCCGTCACCGAGAAGGCTGACCGCGATCAACAAGCACAAGTGTCAGGCAGCTACCGAACTCACTGTCGCCCAGCAACCGGAGTCGCGTCCCAAAACTGTCACCCACCTACCGAAGCCACAGTGTCCAGCATGAACCGGAGTCGCACATGGACAGCACATCTGCTACTGGCACGATAGTGGCACGCCGCACGTCGGCCGGTCAATGAAAAAGCCCCCGATAGCGGCGCTACCAGGGGCTTCGTTGGTGGAGACGATGGGAATCGAACCCACGACCCCCTGCTTGCAAAGCAGGTGCTCTAGCCAACTGAGCTACGTCCCCGTGTGTGGGGAGCGCTCAGGATAGCGGTGGAGCCCGGTCTCGCCTCCCACCATCGACCTTCACGCCCCGCGCCCGGCGTCGTTCGTGCAATCCTTGGCGGCGTGGCCGAACTCGACCAGCTCACCATCGATCGGCGGGCGCCGATCCGCACGATCGAGCTCGACGAGGGGTCATGGGTCGAGGTCGTCGACGCCTTCGTGCGCAACGCCGACGATCAGATGACGGCCATCCATGACGAGACGACCTGGATGGAGACCGAGGTCTTGCGGTACGACAAGTACGTGCCCGAACGGCGCCTGTCGGCCGGCCTGCGCGCCGCCGACCGCGCCCTCACGTGCCAGATCGAACTGCACCTGCAATCACGCTGGCGGGTGGCGTGGGACGGCGTGGCGGCGATCCTCTACCGCAACGGTGAGGACTTCCAGGGCTTCCACGGCGACCGCGAGATGCGCTGGCTCGACGACACGCTGATCGCCATCACCGTGCTCGGCGAGCGGCGCCCGTTCGTGCTGCGGCCGCGTGCCACCAGCAGCCAACTCGACCGGACGCCGACGGGGCAGCACCCCGACGACATCGTGCTGATGCCGGGCCACGGCGACCTGCTCGTGATGGGCGGGGCGTGCCAGCGCGACTGGCTCCACACGGTGCCGCTGGCGTCGACCGACCGGCCCCGGATCTCGCTCACGTGGCGTTGGTCGAGCAAACGCGGGCGGCCCGACACGAACCCGACCTACTACGACGGGCGCTCGTTCAGCGATGCGCCGCGCCGGGCACCCACACGGGCTCGGCCGCACGGCGGCTGAACCCAGCCGATCGCTCGAGTCAGTCGTCCTTCAACGCCACGGCGTTGGGGGTGACGTTCATCTTGGGCACGTACTCGGCGAGCTCGATCACGCGGCCTTCCGCCTGATACTTGGCGCGCAGGTCGGTCCGGCACGACTCGCACGGTCCGTAGAACGTGGCGGTGACGGAGTGCTCACAACGCGGGCAGATGAAGTCCACGGGTCGAGAGTACCCGGCGGTCCGGACACAGTGCATACAGTCGGGGCCGATGGAGCACGATCGCGAGCGGCCGACGCGGAAATCCGCGCCTGCTGAGCGTCGTGCGGGCGCGGCCCAGACCCCCAACTACGCCGCACGCCGGATGATGGCGAGCACGATCGCCATCACCGTCATCGTGTGCGGCGGCGTGCTGGCCTGGCAGCTCACCCACCGCGACGACATCCCGGCGATCGCCGCCGACCAAGGGTGGAGCACGGTCGCCTTCGTGAGCCGCGGGACCGGCGACGTGGTGCTGGTCGATCCGACCGGGGTGACGACGGCTCGGTTCGACGGCGACGGTCGCGTGCTGAGCGCGCACACGACACAGGATCGGCTGGCCCTCGTGGGGGCGGCGTCGGTCGCCGTGCTCGCCGAATCGCTGGAGGCGCCCCGTGCAATCCCGATTGAACGCAACCGCACGGTCACGCGGCTGTCCACCAACGCCGGCTCGCTGTGGTTGGCGGTCGGGAACAAGAACGGTGGCGACGTCACGTTGATCGAGGCCGGCCCCGACGCCGACACCGCCTATGACGTCGCGGCCCTCTCGGATCTCAGCGCAGCGCGGCTGTTCGTCGAGACGATCCGCAACGACGCCGACGGCACGGTGTTCGCACTCGCCGACGCCACCAACTTCCAGACGATCGTGGTCCGGCAAGGTCTCACCGAACCGCTGTTCTTCCCCGACCAGCCAGTGGCGGTCGCCGACGGTCTGGTGGTCACCAGCCAGGTGGTCGGGCGCCGCGCCGACATCACGCTGCACGACTTCGAAGGCAACCAACTCGCCACCGTCCCGAGTGCGCTGCCCGCCGGTGCGACGATCGACGTGAAGCGCAAACAGGTGACCCTGGTCGCCGTCGACGGCACGATCACGCGGTTCGGGGAGGGCGACGAGCAGGCCGAGCCGATCGGTGCCCTGGTGGTCCCCGCCGGCGGCAGCGTGCAGTCGGTCCACCCGGTCGCCGACGGGTCGCGCCTGGTCGTGGTCGGCGACACGTTCGAGGCGCTGATCACGCTCGACGGCGCCACGCTGTTCACCACACCGATCGGCGCGCCGGTCGACACCTCGGCCTTGAGTCCGGACCTGGCCTGCGTCGCGCTCGGCGGCCCCGACGACGCCTCGGCGATCGTGTCCACCGATGACGGCGCCGTGCTGGCCGATCTGAGCGGCGTCGACGTGACCGGGTCGGCCGACGACGGATGCACCGTGATCGGCACCGTCACCAAGACGGTGGTCGTGCCCGCCATCACATCGCCGGCCGCGATCGTCGTACCGACATCGATCCCCACATCGGCGACAGCGTCACCGGCGTCAACGGCCGTGACATCCACGCCCGTCGACGGATCGGCGACGACGCCGGTCGCAGCCGTTGCCACCACGACGACGGTGCCCAAGCCCGCCTTCACCACGTCGACGGTCACGAACGCGGTGGTCGTCGGCGAGTTCGGCCGGATCGATCTGGGCACGCCGCGCTCGGCGGCGCTCGCCCCCGATGCGAGGGCCGTGCTGCAACAGGGCACCGATGGGCGGTGGACCCTCACGGCGCTCACGGACGGCGCGCTCGGCCGGTCGGTCGACCTGACCGAGTCGGCCCCGGCCAGCCCGATCGCGCTGTTTCTCGTCAGGTAGCGCTCCCCACTGGATGGCTCGGCTCGATGACCACCTCACTGGCGATCGGAACGAAGCCGGCGGCAAGGAACGCCCGCAGCGACAGCGCATTACCGGCCGCCACCTGGGCGAAGACCAGCTCGCCCAGTGGCACGTCGCGCAGCGCCTGCTCGATCAGCTCGCGTCCGGCGCCACGCCCCGGCGTCGCTCCGGTCAGTTCGATCGACAACTCGGTTCGCCCGACCACGCCTGCCCCCATCGTCACGAATCCGCGTGCGTCCCCCAAGACCCGGACGTGCCGACGATGGTGGCGAGCGCGGACCACGCGGGTATGCGCCTCGAGATCGCTCCGGAGCTCCAGTTCCGAGCCACCACCGATACCCGATCGAACGAGCAGGACATCGTGGGATCCGATCGTCCCGGTCGGGCCGGCCAGATGGACCAACAGGCGTGGATCGGAGGCAGCGCCGTACCCATCCGGTTCGAACATGGCAACCGTGGCCTCGGCGAGCGGCGTGAGCAGCACGGCATGTCCGGTGAACGACCAGACGCCGCATGCACCCCACGCGTCGGGTGGCACCACGACGGCGGCGCCGTCCGCAGGAGGGAACTGCCCGACCGAGGCGGCGCGCAGTACCGTCGCCAGCGGATGATCGATCTGCCACGACACGAGCGCCAGCGTAGGACACGTCATCGGGCGGCGATCGCTGTCGCCGTCACGGGCGCCTTCACGCTGCTCGCCTCCGGGTGCGCGCCGGATCCGCCGCAGGGGGCGGTCGGGCTGGTGGTCACCGGGTGCCCTCCGGACGTGGCGAACGGCAGTGGGATGGTGATCAGCCCCGGCCTCGTGCTCACGTCGGCGCACGTGCTGAAAGGTGCCGACACGATCACGATCACCAACGGTCACCGCACCACGGCGGGCACGATCGTGGCATTCGATCCGGAGATGGATCTCGCCTACGTACGGGTCGAGCAACCGCTCGGGCGTGGCATGCGGCTCGGTGCCGCCGTGTCACGCGGCGAACGCGGCCTGGCCTATGTGTGGCGCGACGGGAAGGTCGTCACGCTCGACGTGGTGGTCAAGCGACCGATCACGATCAACACCGAGGACATCTACATCGGCGACGAATTCGCACGCGCAGGGTGGGAACTCGAGGCAGACATCCAACCCGGCGATTCGGGGGGAGCGGTGGTGGTCGACGGTCGTGTGATCGGTGTGATCTGGGCCCGCAGCAAGCAGGCCGAGCGGCGTGCCTACGCGATCGACCCGGTGCGGGCCGGCGCGCTGGTCCGGTCCCAGCTCAACTCGGGCGTGATCGACGCGCCGATCGACCTGACCCGCTGCCACTGACGCCGGGCAGGCGGCACCTCACCAGAAGCCGTCGAGGGCCGACTCGGTATGCCCCGCCGCGTAGTGCTTGAGGCGTTCCAGTGCGTCGGGGTCGAACACGTCGATCACGTCGAACAACCCCTCGCGCCCGGCCGCTCGCAACGCCAGGTCGAACTCGCTGCGACGACGCGGCAACGCCGAGGTGAGCACCAGCACTCGGTCGCCCTGGGCGCGCAACGCATGCGTGCGGCCGAGTGTGCGCCACACGGCGTCGGACGACGTGAGCCCACCGCGGTAGGTCTGGAACGCGCCGCCGATCTCGATCACCCAGCGCCCACCCTGGGCGTCGGTGACGACGTCGTGCACCACGATCCCGGAGCCTTTGATGCGCACCCCCGGCGCCGATGGGTCGGACGTGAACCCGGCCCGCTCGAGCACGTCGCCGACGCGCTCCTTGGCGCTCACGCCGCGGCGCTGGTCGGCCGGTTCGTGCTCGCCCTCGTCGGCCACACGCACACGCGACAGTTCCACGTAACCCGGATCGAGGTCGTAGCCGACGTACCGGCGCCCCAGCTGCGAGGCGGCCACCAGCGTCGAGCCGCTGCCCATGAACGGGTCGAGCACGAGGTCGTCGACGAACGTGTACAGCTCGATCAGCTTGGCCGGCAGCTCGACCGGGAACGGCGCCGGGTGGCCCACGCGGCGGGCGCTCTCGGTCGGCGTCTGCCAGATGTCGAGCGTGAGCGCCATGAAGTCCTCGGCCGCCACGGTCGACTCGTGGGGCAGCCCGCGGGCGCGCCGCTGCTCGACGGTGAGGGCGCGCTGGAAACGGCCCTTGCTGGCGATGATCACGCGCTCGGTCACGTCGCGCAGGACAGGGTTGGAGGCGTTGCGGAACGAGCCCCAGGCGCACGAGCCGCTGGCCCCGGCGCCCTTCTGCCACACCACCTCGCCGCGCAGCAGCAGACCCAACCGGTCCTGGAGGATGTGGATCACGTCGGCCGCCAGCGAGCGGTACGGCTTGCGGCCGAGGTTGGCGACGTTGACGGCGATCCGCCCGCCCGGCTCGAGCACCCGCACGCACTCGGCGAACACGTCGTGCAACAGGTCGAGGTACTCGAGGTACGAGCTCGGCACGCCGTCGCGTTCGAGTTCTTCCTCGTACTGCTTGCCGGCGAAGTACGGCGGCGACGTGACCACCAACGCCACCGACCCGTCGGCCAGCGTGGTCATGTGGCGGGCGTCGCCGCACACGAACGGCTCGTCGATCGGCACCGCCGGCAGGACCGTCTGGTCGTCGTCGAGATGAGGCGCCTCGAAGCGCCCGTAGAAGCCGGACGCGTCGTGCGATTCGCGCCGCGAGACACCGAAGTTCGACGTGCTGGTGCGTGACGAGCTGCGGGCGCGACGGGGCGCGCGTGCGTCGATCTCGTCCGACATGGCGGTCAGGCTACGCGACCGGTCGCGCGTGCCGCGCGATACGCGCCGTCACGCTCGACGGCGACGCGAGCCGGCCACCAACGCCAACCCGGCCAGCAGCGAGGCGAGGGCGATCGGGGCAGGGCCACCGCCACCACCGGTGGGAGGCAGGGCGCCCGACACCACCGTCACGGCGAACGAGACCGTGGACGCGTTGCCGGCCTGATCGGTGGCGGTGCACGTCACCGTCACCACGCCTGCCGGCACGATCGTGCCGGCGGTGGGGGTGCAGGTCACGGTGACCGTGCCACTGTTGTCGGACACGGTCGGCAGTGCGTAGGCGAGCGGCCCCGACGTGGCACCGGTGGGGAGCGCGACCCGTTGGGGCGTGGCCGGTGCGGTGATGACTGGCTTCTCGGTGTCGGACACCACGACGGCGAACGACGCCGTCGACGTGTTGCCGACCGAGTCCTGAGCGGTGCACGTGACCGTGGTGGTCCCGATCGGGAAGAACGAACCCGACGACGGCGAGCACGTGAACGTGGGCGCCGCCGCCTGTGTCAGACCACCGGGCGTCGGGTCGCTGCCCTGGTCGGTGACGATGACGACGTAGGTCACCGTTGCGCCGGCCTTGCCGGGCTCGGCGGTCGCCCTGACCGGGCTGTTCGGCAGCGTGATGACCGGCGGTGTGGTGTCGGAGACCGTGAACGTGATCGTCTTCGACGAGGTTCGGGCCGGCGCCGGGGAATGGCCGAGGTCGTCGGCGCCGACGACCACCGTCTTCGCTCCGACTTCGGTGAAGGTCACCGAAGCGCCTGACAGCACCGTCGCGATCGCCGTCTGCGAGCCGACCAGTGTGACGACGGCGGTGCCGTTCCCGGTGATCGACACGCCGGCCGCGGCCGACACGTCGATCGTCCCGTCGGTCGCCGTGAGCGTGACCCGGATGTCGTCGGCGAAGGCGTCAGGGTCGGTGACCGAGACGGCGTTGCTGCCCGTCAGGGCCACGGCGACGCCCAGTTCGGCGGAAGCGGACGACGGGCCGGTGATCGCCGGTGCGTCGTTGACGCCGGGGTTCGGGTCGCCCGGCACGTAGAGCACGACGTTGTCACCGTTGGTCGGCGACGTGCTGGCGTTGCCGGCGGCATCGCCGGTCGCCCCGGCGGCGATCGTGGCGGTCACCGTGCCGAAACCCGTCATGCCCGTGACGGTCACGGTGTAGGCCGGTCCGGTGCCGGAGATCAGCGCCGTGGTGGGTGCTGCGGTTCCCCCGAGCACCACATCGGAGACCGTGAAGCCGGTGACCGGCTCGGAGAACACGACATCGAACTCCACCGACGCGACGTTGGTGGGGTCGGGCTGGGCCGCCGCTTGGGCGACCGTCACGGTCGGGGCCTCGTCGTCGAAGCTCACCGTGTTGTCGGCCGAGGTCGACGCCGTGTTGGTGTTGCCGGCTGCGTCGGTCGCAGCATCAGCGGCGATCGAGACGATCACGTCGCCCGTACCCGAGGCACCCGAGATCGACACCGTGTAGCCGGCATCGCTCCCGGTGACGGCGGCAACCAGCGTGCCTCCCACCGTCGAGGCCGACACGTCGACGTCGGACGCATCGAAACCGGTCACCGACTCGGAGAACAGCACCGTGAACACGACCGGACCGACGTTCGCCGGGTCGGCCTGACCGACCGCCTGTTCGATCGTGACGGTCGGCTTGTCAGGGTCGTAGGTGACGGTGTCGTCGGTCGACGCCGATGCCACGTTGGCGTTCCCGGCGGCGTCGGCCACCTTGCCGGAGGCGAGCGCCAGGGTGACCGTACCGGGGCCGGCGGCGGTGACGGTCACGGTGTAGACCAGCGGCCCGCCCGTGAGCGATGCGACGGTGCCCCCGCCAGAGCCCGACACCGTGAAGTCGGAGGTGTCGAGGCCGACCAGCGCTTCGGAGGTGGTGAGGGTGAACTCGATCGAGGACACGTTCGTCGGGTCGGCCTGACCTGCCGCCTCCTCGATGCTCGTCTCCGGAGCGTCGACGTCCCACACGACGATCGCCGTGCCCGAGATCGTGTTGGCGTTCCCCGAACCGTCGGTCGCCGAGCCGGCGGGGACCTGGATCGAGACCGTGCCCGACGTGGTCATGCCGGTCACCGCCACGGTGTAGTTCTGCGGTCCGCCCGCGGTCACGGCGACGAGCGTGCCGCCCGCCGTGTGACCGGGGAAGGTGACGTCGCTCGCGTCGAACCCGGTGACGGGCTCACTGAACTGGACCACGAACTGGATCGGCGAGGTGTTGGTCGGGGTCGCCTGTCCGATTGCAGTGGCCACACCGACGATCGGCACGACGCCGTCGAAGGCGACGGTGTTGTCCGACGACGTCGAAGCGAGAGTGCCGTTGCCTGCGGCGTCGGATGCAGCGTCGGCGGGGATCGAGGCGATCACGTCACCGGTCCCGCTCATGCCGGTCACCGACACCGTGTAGCCGGCGCCGCTCCCGGTGACGGCGGCAACGAGCGTGCCTCCCACGGTCGAGGCCGACACGTCGACGTCAGACGGATCGAACCCGGTCACCGGTTCGGAGAACAGCACCGTGAACACGACCGGACCGACGTTCGCCGGGTCGACCTGACCGACCGCCTGTTCGATCGTGACGGTCGGCGACGTGTGGTCGACGGCCACCGACGCCACGTTGGATTGTGGGTTCGGGTTGCCCGACGTGTCGAGCACGCTGTTGGCATTCACCCTGAGGCCGAGCGATCCGTCACCGGTGACGCCCGTGACCGTCACCGTGTACGGGCCGGAACCGGTGATCGTGCCGACCGAGCCCGACGCCGTGCCGGTGGTGACCAGCGTGAGATCCGACGTGTCGAACCCGCTCACCGACTCGCCGAAGGCGACGGTGAACGTGATCGACGAGCCGCTGGTCGGGTCGGGTTGACCGGCCGCCGCCGAGACGACGGCGATCGGTGCGGTGACGTCGTAGCCGACGCTGACACTGTTCGAGGCGGTCGAGGTGTTGCCCGCCGCGTCGGCGGCGGCGCTCGCCAGGACCGACATCGTGACGTTGCCTGAGCCCGCCATGCCGGTCACCGAGACCGGATACACGTTGCCGGTCGGCGCCCCGACCGAAGCGACCAACGTGCCACCCGTGGTCGACGACGACAGATCCACGTCGGCCGTCGAGAACCCGGTCACCGCTTCGGAGAACGTGACCGTGAACTCGACCGGGGACCCGTTGGTGGGGTTGGCCTGGCCAGCCTGCACGGCGGCCGTCACGGTCGGGTCGACGTCGTCGAACGACACGGTGTTGTCGGTCGAGGTCGAAGCCTCGCTGAGATTGCCGACCGCGTCAGCGGCGGAGCCAGCCGGAATCGATACCACGACGGAGCCCTCGCCGGACATCCCCGTGACCGACACCGTGTAGGTGTTGCCGACCGGGACCGACACCGCTGCGACCAGCGTGCCACCGACCGTGGAACCGACGAACGACAGATCCGAGCCGGCGAAGCCGGTGACGGTCTCGCTGAACACCACGTCGAACACGACCGGCGCCGCATTGGTCGGGTCGGCCTGGGCCGGCGGCGTGGACGACTGCTCGATCGTCACCGTCGGCGGTACGCCGTCGTAGGTGACCGAGTTGTCGGTCGACGTGGAGGCGTCGTTGCCGTTGCCTGCAGCGTCCGAGGCACCGGCGGCGGGGACCGAGGCGATCACTGTGCCTTGGCCCGTGATCCCGGTGACCGACACCGTGTAGGTGTTGCCGGTCGGGGCCGACACCGCTGCGACCGGTGTGCCACCGACCGTGGAACCGGAGAACGACACGTCCGAAGCGGCGAAGCCGCTGACCGGCTCGCTGAACGTCACGGTGAACACGACCGGTGAGTCCTTGGTGGGATCAGACTGACCAGCGGCCTGGTCGATCGTGACCGTCGGTGCGACGTTGTCGAACGTCACCACGTTGTCGGTCGACGTCGACGCCCCGTTGGCGTCGGCCGAGTTGCCGTCGAGGTCGGTCGCTCCGCCCGCCGGAACGCTGGCGACGATCGTGCCCACGCCGTCCTGGCCGGTGACGGCGACGTTGTAGACCGTGGGTCCACCCGTGACGGCGGCGCTGGGAGTGCCGCCGACGGTGGAACCGGTGAACGACACGTCGGCGCCGGTGAAGCCGCTCACCGGCTCGCTGAAGGTCGCCGTGAAGTTGACCGTCGCCGCGTTGGACGGGTCAAACTGACCAGCGGCCTGATCGATCGTGACCGTGGGCGGGGCGTCGACGGTGAGCACCAGGCTGGCGGTGTTGTTGCCGGTCGCCGTGTCCTTCAGCAACGACCCGCTCGAGATCGTCAGATCGACGGTGATCGTGGCCCCGTTGACGGCACCCGCGTCGACGTTGACGGTGAACGGCTGCGTGGCGCCGGCACCGGACGGCTGGGCGCCGAGCAGCGCCGTCCCACTGACCAGTGAGCCTGGCCCGGTGGCGATCGCGTTGATCGTCACGCTCGGCACCGTGGCACCCGTGACGGCCCACGGCACGTTGACCGTCACCGCCGTGCCGGGTGCCGGGCTGGTGTCGCTTGCAGTCGGTGCGGAGAGCGAGAGGTCCATGCCCGGAGCGTCGAACTGGCCCCAGATCTCGCCTTCACCGGCGCCCGTGACGCCCAAGTTCTCGGCGTTCCAGACCACGCCGACGTCGCCGAGCGTTGCATCGCTGAACGCCACGTCGGGCAGCGAGGTCGTGCTGTTGACGGTGCCGTCGATGCCCATCGTGGAGAGCCGCGCCTGGCCGCCCGCCGTGGAACCGTCGGAGGCCATGCGACGCAGGAACACCTCGTACTCGTCGTCGACCATGCCGGCGGTGTTGTCGTCGCCGGCCCACACCGTGACGTACTGCTGCTGCAACGAGTCGTACGTGATGGCCGGCGTCTGGGCGATGAAGTTGACGTTGCCGGCAGAGCCCATCGCGCTGATGAGCGCCGTCGACCCGGTGAGGGCGCCGGCAGAGGTGACGCGCTGGCGAGAGATCTCGAACTCGTTGGCGCCGTTGTCGCCCATCCACACGGCCATGAATTCGCCGGTGGTCGGGTTGGCGGCGACGTCGACGGCGTACTCCTCGTCGCTGGCTGCGACCGTGTTCAGCACCGTGCCCGTCGACGATGCCACCGCGCCGGCCGCCGACACGGTGGTGCCGTGGATGTCGAACACGCCGACGTTGAGCACGTCGTAATTGCCTTCCCAGGCGACGTAGTACTGGTTGCCGTTGGCGTTGTAGGCGACGGCCGGGGCGCGCCCATCGGTCGTCGTGGCCCCGTCGACACCGACGGTGCTGATCCGCACGTCGTTGGTGCCGACCTCGACCAGGTTTCCGGCCGAGTAGCCGAGCCGCTGCCCGAAGACCTCGGTCTCGTTGTTGACCAACGGCGCTGTGTTGTCGTCACCCTGCCAGACCACGAGGAACTCGTTGGCGGTCGAGTTGAAGGCGATGTCGGAGAAGTTGGCGTCGTAGGAGCCGCTCGTGTCGACGGCGCCCATGTCGCTGACGCGAAGGGCCGAGCCCGCCAGCGAGCCGTCGACGGCGACGCGTTGGGCGTAGATCTCGAAGGTGTCGCTGATGATCACGCCGCTGTCGGTGTTGTCCTCGTCGCCGGTGAAGGTGACGACGAACTCGTCGGCGGTGCTGTTCCACGCCACCGCCGGCTCGATCGCGTCGGTCCCCGACTGGCCGGCCGGACCGATCCGGGCGATCACGAAGTCGTCGGGGCCGGTCGCCGCACCCGTGGCGGCGTTGATCAGTTGGCCGTAGATCTCGGCCTGGCCGTCGCCCTCGTCGTCACCGCGCCACACCGTGAGGAACCGCTTGCTGGTGGCGCTGTAGGCGACCTTGGCCTGCTGCGCCTCGTAGGCGGCGGCTCCGTCGGGGCCGATCTGACTGATCCGGAAATCGTCGGTGAGGACTTCGAGCGCCGAGGCGGCGCCGGGAAGCGCGACGACGGTCGTGGCGAGCACGAGCGAAGCGATCGTGGTGGAACCGAGCCGGCGGCGTGAGGTGATGTGCACGGTGATACGTCCTGTCGTTCAGTTCGGAGACGGGAAGATGCCCTGCAAGGCGATCACCACGTTGAGCGTGAGGAACGGCTGCATGTTGACGTGGGCCTGCGACCCACCGACGTTGGCGACCACGCCCGGCGCCATCGTGGCGGTCGGCGTGGTCGAGAACCGGGCCTCACCCAGCGAGGCGGCGAACACAGCACCCGCTGGGTCGCCGAGCTGTGCCGGAAGTCCTGAGGCCGGGATCGCGTGGGTGTGCACCGGCAACTCGTTGATCGACAGGGTGTGGGCCTGCTCCCCGCCACGTTCGCCCAACGTATGACCACCACCCTCGTGGATCGGTGCCCTGCCGCGGAGGTCGGGCAACGCGAAGTTCACCCTGCCGTCACCGCCGTAGGTCGTGCCGAGCAGCGAGAACAGGGCCTGGTTCTGGTTGATCGGGAGCAACTGTCCGTCGCACGTCGCCCAGCCCTTGGGCGGGAAGACGAAGCTGACGATTCGCAGCTCGCCGAGGAATGGTTCTGCCATGGCGCGCTCCTAAGCCCTCGGTGGGAACACGCCCTGGAGGGCGATGATGAAGTTCATGGTGAGGTACGGCTGGCGGTTGTTGTGCGGCTGGTCCCCGCCGGCCGGCGTGGGTGCCATCGCCGACGTGCCGTCTGCCAGCGGTCGGTACAGCGGTGTGCCCTCGATCGCCCCCGGGTAGGCATTGGCCGGGCTGAGGCTGTTGACGTCCTCCGGCTGCCCGTTGACGGCGTGGGATGGATGGCATCTCGGACTGCGAGCAGCGTCACGGTCTCGCTGCCTGCCTTGCTCGCCGAGGTCGTGGAGCGACAGACCTGGGCCTTGGCCCGGGTGCATCGGCGAGCAGCCCTGTATGTCAGGCAGGGCGAAGTTCGACACTGCCGTCCCCGCCGTAGGTGGTGCCGAGCAGCGAGAACAGCGCCGTGTTCTGCGAGAGCGGCAGCATCTGGCCGTTACAGAACGCCCACCCCCTGGGGGCGAAGTTGAACGGCACCATCCGGATCTCGGCGACGAACGGGTCAGCCATGGCACACCTCCGAATCGAATGACGACGAAATGAATGACGAGAGTTGAATGACGACGAATTGGACGAGAGCGGTGGGTTCGTCATGGTGATCATGTGGGGGACGGGAAGATCCCGAACATCGAGATGATGAAGTTCACGCACAGGTAGGGCGCCATGTTCTCGTGCGGTTGGCTGCCACCGACCGCCGACGAGTTGCCCATCGACACGGCCGGGCTGGGTGCTCCCGAGTAGTAGCGGGCGCCGGCCGTGACCGTGGCCGGGACCGCCCCGGTCGGGGACGTGCCGGTCGCCGCCCCGGCGGCCCCGATCGGATGCGAGTGGGCCGGGATCTGCGCCACCGTCAACGTGACCTGCTCGACGCCCCCGGTCTCGGCGAGCACGAACCCGTTCCCCATGTGGATCGGGATCCGGCCACGCAGGTCGGGCAGCGCGAAGGTCTCCTGACCGTCGCCGCCGTAGGTGGTGCCGATCAAGTTGAACAGCGTCTCGTACTCACTGATCGGCAGCAGTTGGCCATCGCAGAAGAACCACCCGGCAGGGGCGAAGTTGCCGCCGAACATGCGGACCTCACCGACATACGGTTGCGCCATCAGCCGACCTCCTCGATCCGATTGAGCTCGATCGGTAGCTCGATCCGGTGCCAGCTCGATCCGGTTGAACACGGCCGAATACGTGCCGGGCGCCACACCGGGGCCGCCGATCGGCACCATGAACAGGTCGACACTGCCGAACTCGTCGGTGTCGAAGCGATACGTGTTCTGGTCCAGCAGGCGGTCGCTCGGACCCTCGAACTGGGCAACGAACTGCCCTTCCGGGTTCACCACGTCGTGCGTGCTCGGGAGGTCGGCCACCGAGGTGAGCCGCAACGAGATCGGAGCGCCCTCCACATCGCCGGTCACGAACCGGGAACCGACCCGTTCCGACATCGGCGTGCGGTCGAGCGGTGCGTGCGAGCCGCCGATGATCGGCAGCGCATCGAGCAGTTGGCGTCCCACGTCGGTGGTGCCGAGCCCGACGCCGATGGCGAGCGTGGCGCCGGCACCCCCCAACAAGAATCGGCGACGCGAGAGCAACTCAGACATAGGTGAGCTCCTGGGAGTGATCGGAGGTTGGAGAGAGCGGGGATGAAGCGAGTGAGACCGGACGCCGCAGCGCCACCGTCATGGCCGTGCGGGCAACCTCGGCGAAGCCGCGGCGGCAGTACCAACGGGCGGCGTCGGAGTCGGGTTCGGCGTGGAGTGTGATCGACCGTCCGGCCAGATCGGCGTCGGTGATCACGGCCTGCAGCACCTGGGTACCGATCCCGCCATGCTGCTGCGCCGGGTGCACCACGATGTCGACCAACCGGATCGCCCCGGTCTCGGCGTCGACCGCATGGTCCACGATCAGCCGACCCACCACGGCATCGTCGACCGTGATCGCCAGCCGGACGGCTTGCGGATACGAGCCGCGGTAGCACTCGGTCTGGATCCGGAACTGGTCGTCGAGCAGGTGGGTCACGGTGTCGGCGGGAAGCCCCGCGGCGTCCATCGGCGCACGGTGGGCTGCCACCCATGCGGCGCGGATCAGCGGGACGTCGTGATCGGTCTGGGGCCGGAGCCGGGCCGGCGTCGGCAGCGGTTCGGTGCTCACGACGCCGCGTCCGAGATCTGACGACTGACCGTGGCACACACGACAGCGGGGCCAGCGGCCACCACGAACAGCTCGATCGCCCCGAGACGATCGTGGTGCAACGACACCATCCCCTGGGATGCGGCCAGTTCGGCACCCTCCACCGTGAACTCCATCACGAACGACTCGAACTCGCCCACCACGTGATGGTCCTCGACAGCGGTGAGCACCCACTGCGCGCCGAACCCGGCCGGGACCGCGAACGCATCGCCGAGGCACGCCGAAACGGCCTCGTAGCTCAGCTCCATCGCGCCTCCTCCCAACCGAATCGTCATCCATGCCGACGATGACACGTCGGCGAACAGAACTCTGTCACCTGCCCGACACTTCGGCACGGATTGTCACCATCTTGAGCGCAATCACCGCGCTGGGTGATCGCCGGAGCGGCCGGCGGTCGATCCCCACACCAGCGCGCCGGCCGAGGCAAGCATCACCGCCGAACACATGAGGGCGGTCGTGATCGACCCGGCTTGGGCCACGACCCCCAGCGTGAGCCCACCGATGATCTCCCCGGTCGACTCGACCTGTGTCAGGAACGATTGGAGCGTGGCGCGGACGTCGCTGGTGGCGCGCCGGTTGACCCAGATCACGCTCACGGAGCGAATCGTGGTCCAGGCGATGCCGGCCACGAACAGCACGCCGACCATGCCCACCGAGTCGTTCGGTGCCTCGGCCAACACCACCAGGCCGATCGCACCCGCCAGGCACGCAGCGGCGTACAACCGGCGCGCCTTGCCGTCACCCGACACATGTGTTTCGACGATCCGCAGCACCGCCCACCCGACGATCAGCGTGGCGATCCCCAGCGCCGCGAACCACACGACCGGGTCGGGTTGCTCGGGGAAGCCGAGCGTCACCAGACGCTTCGGGTAGAGCCGGTCGAACGCCTCGGCGCCGCTGTTGACGAGCAGCGTGGCCCCGAACACGAGCATGATCTGGCGGTCGCCGCGGGCGAGCGTGAGTCCGCGCCCGAAGATCGCCCGTGCCTCGCCGAGCCGGTGGTCGCGGGTCGGCGTGAAGTGATGTTCGGTGAACCGCATCGCGACCCACGGGGCGAGCATCAGCGTGCCGATCCCGGCGGCTCACGATCGCCACCCCGAGGTCGGCAGCCCAGGCCACCGCTCCGAACGTCGCCATCCCCACTGCCGCCCCGATCTGGGCCCAACGCGCCTGGCGGATCAGCACCCGCTCGATCCTGCTGGGATCTGCCAGTTCATCGGTGATCCACGCCACGTCGGCGCCGCTGCGGAAGGTGTACCCCACTCCCCACGCCACCTGAGCGACGACGAGCAACGGGAAGGCGGTGACCAATCCCGTCATCGCCATCGCCGCCCCGGTGAGCACGTGCGAGATCACGATCGACCATTTGCGACTGATCGTGTCGGCGAACACGCCGGTCGGGATCTCGGTCACCATCACGCTGAGCTCCATCGCCGTGCCCAGAAAGACGAGTTGGAACGGCGAGAGGTCGGCGGTGACCACCACGTAGAGGCTGGTGATCAGCCAGTACCCGCGAAACAGGACCGAGTCGGCGAACTGCCACTGCAGGATCGTGCGTGCCGGGTCAGGTCGGTCCACGACGGTGCATCCAACGGTCCGGCACCTCGAGTGGCGTGTAGCCGAACCGTCGGTAGAGGCCGTGCGCATCCTGCGTGGCCAGGAACTGCCACCGGACGTCGACCACGTCGGGGTGTTCGACGATCGCCCGCACCATCGTGGTGCCCAGGCCGCTGCCGCGACAGCCGGCGTCGACGATCACGTCGCACAACCATGCGTAGGTGGCGAGGTCGGTCACCATCCGGGCGAAACCCACCTGGGCGCCGCTCGGCGCGTATGCCCCGATCACCAGGTGGCTGTGGGCGATCGCACGTCGCTGGATGTCGATCGTGCGATCGTCGAGCCAGTACGACTGCTCGCGCAACAGCCGGTAGACGGCGTCCACGTCGACGCGTGCCGGGTCGGTCGAGATCACGAAACCGTCGTGCTCGATCTCGACCAGCGTCGCCGTCATCGCCCGATCATGCCAGCCCTGCCCGACGTCGGCGGCGTGGGTTGCCGACTACCGCGAGACGGGGCCGAGGACTCGGTCGAGGTAGTCGTTGCGGAACGTGCCGGCCGGGTCGAGCCGCGCCCGGGTGGCGGCGAACGAATCCCATTCGGGGTAGCGGTCGCGCAGCGTCGCCGCGTTCTGGAAGTGGAGCTTGCCCCAGTGCGGGCGGCCGGCGTAGTCGTTCATGATCGCCTCGACGCCCTGGAAGTAGGCCTGGTACGGCGCCCCCTGGTACTGGTGCACGGCGATCCAGCCGTTGGAGCGCCCGTACCCGGTCGACAGCGGGATGTCGTCGGCGGCCGAGACCCTGACTTCGATCGGGAACAAGGTCGGGAAGCTCAGCGAGGTCGTCAGGTGGCGCACCCGATCGAGCGCCTCGGGCACGTGCGCGGCGGGGATCCCGTACTCCATCTCGACGAAGCGCACGTGCCGCGGGCTGGCGAACACGCGGTCGCTGCGGTCGACCAGGTCGCGCTCACCGGCTGCCCCCGCCACCGCCTTGGCGATCTTCGGTGCCAGCGCCGGGAACCGCCGCCCTGCCCGGCACACCAGGCCGAACGCCAGGTTCTCGGCGACGTACTTGTCGCGCACGTACTCCAGCTTCGACGCCGGGCGAGCCGGGTCCTGGGTGCGGGTGTTGCGTTTGACCTGGCAGCGGCGGGTGCCGGGCATCCAGAAGAACTCGGCGTGGTCGGCGCTGCCGGCGAAGGTGTCGAAGTCGGCCAGCAGTTCGTCGAGCGGCTCCACGGTCTCGTGTGCGTGCAGGTTGAACGCCGGCACGCATTGGATCGTCACACCGGTGACGACGCCGAGCGCGCCCACACCGACCCGAGCGACCCGGAGCAGGTCCGGATCGGTGTGTTCGTCGGCCCAATGCACGTTGCCCTCGCCGTCGACCAACTCGATCGCCACGATCGTGGTGGCGATGTTGCCCCACTCGCGCCCGGTGCCGTGGGTGGCGGTGTTGATCGCGCCGGCGACCGACTGCACGTTGATGTCGCCCAGGTTGGGCATCGCCAGCCCGACCGCCGCCAGCTCGTCACCGAGCTGCTTGAGCGTGATGCCGGCGTCGACCGTCACGCGACCTCGGGCGCGGTCCACGCTGCGCACGGCGTGCATCCGGTCGAGCGAGAGCAGGACCCCTGACGTCATGGCTGCCGCCGTGAACGAGTGCCCGGCACCGATCACCTTGACGCGCCGACCCGCCCGCCGCGCCCGGCCGACGGCCGCCGCCACCTCGTGGGTCGAGTGCGGGTGCACCATCTCGGACGGCACGCACGCCTCGTTGCCCGCCCAGTTGGTCACCTTGCCGGACGTGAGTTTCACCCCGCCAGCCTCCCACCCCACGTTCTCGTCACCAAACCCCACCGCCGAGCGGCCGGTTCGGTGACCGGAACGGATCGGCGGGTGGTGAACGGCGTACGATCGGACGATGGTCGAACAGCGAACCGTGAACGGCACCTGCCACCACGACTGCCCCGACTCGTGCGGCTGGACCGTCACGATCGAGGGCGCCGGCGCCGATGCCGTGGCGGTCAAGATGCGCGGCAACCCGGACCACCCCTACAGCTACGGCGAGCTGTGCCCCAAGGTCAACCGCTTCCTCGACCGTGTGTACTCACCCGACCGGATCCTGCACCCGCTCCGGCGCGTCGGCCCGAAGGGTTCGGGCCGGTTCGAGCAGATCTCCTGGGACGAGGCACTCGCCGAGATCGGGCCGCGCCTCAACGGGATCATCGCCGAGCACGGCGGCGAGGCGATCATGCCGTTCAGCGACGCCGGCAACCAGAGCCTGCTCGCCACGCAAGGCATCTCGTCGCGGTTGTTCAACGTGATCGGCGCCAGCCGCGTGCTCTACAACATCTGCGGGCCCACCGTCGGGGCCGGTGTGTCGATGACGAACGGCACCGGGCTCGGCGCCGACCCGCTCGACATCGAGCACGCCAAGCTGATCCTGATCTGGGCCAGCAACACGCGCCTGACCAACCGCCACCTGTGGCCGGTGATCGAGCGCGCCCGCGCCAACGGCGCCCGGCTCGTGGTGATCGACCCGATCCGCACGCTCACCGCCGAGGAGGCCGACCAGTTCATCCAGCCGCTGCCCGGCACCGACATCGCGATGATGCTGGCGATGATGCACGTGATCATCGGCGAGGCGCTGGTGGACCGCGACTGGGTCGACGAGCACACGCTCGGCTTCGATCAACTCGTCGAGCACGTCGCCGACTGCACGCCGCAGTGGGCCGCCGAACAATGCGGTGTGGACGCCGAGGTGATCACCGAGCTCGCCCGCCGGTACGCCCGCACCACCCCGGCCGCGATCCGCACCCTGATCGGCGGCGAGCACCACGAGAACGGGGCGATGTTCTACCGCACGCTGGCGTGTCTGCCGGCCCTGACCGGGCAGTGGCGGCACCGCGGCGGCGGCCTCATGCGCAGCGTGGGCGGGTGGCAGGACGCACTCGTCGACGAGCACGCACTCGCCCGCCCCGACCTGCTGCCCGGTCCCGTGCGCACGCTCAACATGAGCCGGCTCGGCGACATCCTGCTCAACGAGGACCCCCCGGTGAAGGCGCTCGTGGTCTGGAACGTGAACCCACTGGTGTCGATCCCCAACGGCGAGGCGATCCGGCGCGGGCTCGAGCGCGAGGACCTGTTCACGATCGTGCACGAACAGTTCCTCACCGACACCGCCCAGTACGCCGACATCGTGCTCCCCGCCACCACCCACATCGAGGCCACCGACGTGACCACCGCCTGGGGCCATCTCTGGATGGGCTGGAACGAGGCGGCGATCCCCCCGCAGGGCGAGGCGGTCAACAACCCGGAATGCTTCCGCCGGATCGCCCGAGCGATGGGTTTGACCGAGCCGTCGCTGTTCGACGACGACATCACGATGTTGAGGGATTCCCTGCCCACGGTCGATCTGGATGCGCTGCGAGCCGACGGCTGGGTCAAGGTGCCGTTCCCCGACGACGGTCTCCCATGGGCGAACGGTGGATTCCCCACCCCGTCCGGCAAGGCCGAGTTCGTGAGCACCCGCCTCGAAGCGATGGGGCAGCCGGCGCTGCCCACGTTCGTGCCGCCGAGGGAAGGTCCGACCGGCCCGAATGCCGATCGATTCCCGCTGCAGTTGATGACGCCCAAGTTCCACACGCGCTTCTTGAACTCGTCGTACTCACCGTTGCCCAAGCACGGTCCGGCCGAGGGCGAACCGTTCGTCGAGCTCGATGCCGCCGACGCCGCCACCCGCGGACTCGCCGACGGCGACCTGGCGCGAGTGTTCAACGACCGCTCCAGCCTGGAACTCCCGGTGCGGATCGGCAACCACGTGCGGCCCGGTCTGGCGATCATCCCGTGGGGTTGGTGGCGCAGCCAGCATGCCGACGGCCGCAACGCCAACAGCCTCACCAACGACACCCTCACCGACTGGGGTGGTGGCGTCGCCTACAGCGACACGCTGGTCCAGATCGAGCCCGCCTGACCGTCGAACACGACTGGCGTGCAAGGCGCGGGTACGGTCGGCACATGACGACCCGACGCGTCCTCGCTGTTCTGTCGATCGCCGGACTCGCGATGGCGGCCTGCTCCGGTGACGGTGGCACCGACACCACGACCGCCGTCACCACCGAGAACACAGCCCCGGTGACCTCGATCGCCGACCCGTCGCCGTCCACGGTGGCGCCCGCTCCAACCGTGGCGGGCACCCAACCACCGGCCGTCACGGAGCCCGAAGCTGGCTTCACGTACCAGGCCACGATCCGTCGAACCGCTCACAACATCCCCCACATCACCGCCGACGACGCCGGCTCGCTCGGGTACGGGTACGGCTACGCGATCGCCGAGGATCACCTGTGTTCGTTGGCCGACGTGGTGATCCAGGCGCGTGGTGAGGCGGCCGCATCTTCGGTCCGGGCGAGGACGACCGGTGGGTCAACCAGGACCTCGTGTACGCGGCGATGGACCTGTACGGGCGAGCCGCCAAGGACTTCGACAACGCCGACCCGGAACTCAAGGACACGATCCGCGGGTACGCGGCCGGCTACAACCGCTACCTCGCCGACACCGGCGCCGACCAGGTGCCCGGCTATTGCCAAGGTGAGCCATGGGTGCGCCCGATCGACGAGTACGACCTGGCCGGCTACTACAAGGCGCTCTCGTGGCGGGCGAGCGTGGACCCGCTGATGACCTACATCGCCACGGCCGAACCGCCCGCCCCGGCGGCGGTGCCGGTACCGGAGGGCGACGCGCCCGACACGACCGCCAGCGCCGCAGCGTTCGAGGCGGCGTCGCCCGATCCCGAGACGATGGCGTCGAACGCGTGGGCGATCGGGCCCGATCGGACCGAGGACGGGACCACGATGCTGATGGGCAACCCGCACTTCCCGTGGCAGGGCGCGCTGCGGTTCTACGAGGTGCAGCTCACCATGCCCGGTGAGTTGAACGTGTACGGGGTGTCGCTGCTCGGGTCGCCGGCGATCAACATCGGGTTCACCGAGGGCGTGGCTTGGTCGCACACCGTGTCGGCCGGCAAGCGCTTCACCGTGTACTCGCTGGAACTCGATCCCGCCGACCCGACCTCGTACCGATACGGCGACGAGTCGCGGCCGATGACCTCGCAGACCGTGAGCGTCGACGTGTTGCAACCCGACGGCACGACCAGCCCGGTCGAGCGGACGTTGTGGTTCACCCACTACGGCCCGGTGCTCAACTTCCCCGGCGTGGGTTGGACCACCGACACCGTGCTCACGTTCCGCGACGCCAACGCCGACAACGACGAACTGATCCCGCAGTTCTGGGACGTGGATCATGCCGAGTCGATGGACGAGCTGATCGCCGCCCATCGCGACAACCAGGGCATCCCGTGGGTCAACACGGTGGCGGCCTCGGCCGACGGTCGGATCTGGTATGCCGACGACGCTTCGGCCCCGGAACTCAGCGCCGCCACGATCGCCACCTGGAAAGCAGCCGTGGCAGCGGGCGGGTTTGCCAAGGTGGCGCTCGACAACGGCGTGATCCTGCTCGACGGCAGCGACCCGGCCAACGAATGGGTCGATGTTCCGGGGGCTCGCGACCCCGGGCTCGTGCCGTTCGACGAGATGCCCCAGACCGAGCGCACCGACTTCGTGTTCAACGCCAACGACCCGTACTGGTTCAACAACCCCGACGAGCTGCTGCCCGAGTCGTCACCGGTGCACGGCAACTTCGGCACACCGGTCACGCCGCGCACGCGCATGAACGCGACCCAGCTCACCGTCGACAGCGGCGATGCGGGCCCGGACGGGCTGTTCTCACGGATCGAGATGCGCGACTCGTCGGTCGGCAACCGAGTGCTCACCGCCGAGTTGCTGCTCAACGACGTGGTCGCTCGCTGCCGGCTCCCGGTCGATCAGGGTGGGGTCGCCGAGCAGGCGATCTGCGCGGTGCTGGCCGGTTGGGACCGCGCGCATGAACCTCGACTCGGTCGGCGCAGGCCTGTGGCGCGAGTTCATCGACCAGTTCTCCAACGCCGAGGTGGCCGACGCCGGGCCGCTCTGGAAGAACGGGTTCGACGCGTCCGATCCGCTCAACACGCCCAACGGTCTGGCCGACGGCCCCCAAATCGGGGAGAAGCTGACCGCGGCGGCCGCCGCCCTGCGCGAGATGGGGTTCGAGATCGACACGCCGCTCGGCGAGATGCAGTACGCGATCCGTTGGGGCGAGGTCGTGCCGATCCACGGAGGGCGCGGCAAGGAAGGCGTGAGCAACGTGGTCGGCGGTGGGGCCAACACGACGACCACCGAGCTGTCGGCGCCCACCGATCGGCCCGGCTATCCGGTCACGAACGGTACGAGCTTCGTCTACAACGTCGAGTTCACCGCCGACGGCCCGGTCGCCGAGGCGTTGCTGACCTACGGCGAATCGGGCGACCCGGCCAGCCCGTACTTCTCGGACCAGACCAAGCTGTTCTCGGCCAAGCAGTGGCGCCCGATCAAGTTCACCGACGAAGCGATCGCCGCCGACCCGGATCTTCGCACGTATCAAGTCGGCGAGTGACGCACCCGCCGCTGACGGCTCCACGACCGTCAGCTTCCGCTGTTATCGGCAGGGCCTGTCGACGGGGATGAACTACTGGCACGCCAACATGACGATCTTCAAGGTCGGATGATCCGGCGCCCCCACCCGGGGCGCAAGACGAATCCATCAACCCTGGTCAGCGGGGCCGGGGGGTAGCCTTCGCCGCATGGCCGGCGAGGTGATCTACGCGTTCCGTGTGATGCGCTTGCCGTTGCTCGACGCCGGTGGAGCCGAGATCGGCAAGATCGCCGACATCGTGCTCGTACCGGGCCGCACCGGGCACCCTCCGCGCGTGGTCGGTTTCGTGGCCACCAGCCAACGCCGCCGGATCTTCGTCAACGCCGCACGTGTCGCCTCACTCGACAACGACGGCGTGCGCCTGCGCAGCTGGGACCTCGACCTGCACCCGTTCAAGCGTCGCCCCGGCGAGACCCTGGTGGCGGCGGAGCTGATCGATCGCACCGTGCGCGGTGAGGCGGTCAGCGACATCGGGTTGGTCGAGGTCGACGACGGCCGCGTGCAGCGCTGGGAGGCCACCAAGATCCGCCTCGCCCGCCGCACGGCCCTGCGCCGCCGCTCCAACTTCCGGCTCGCCGAATGGCGCGAGCTGCCCGAGTTGTGGGCGGCGCCGAACGAGGCGATCGCCGAGGCGGCGCGCCTGCGCGACATGCACCCATCCGACGTGGCCACCGTGGTGCGCGCCCTGCCGCTCGTGCAGCGCCGCCAGCTGGCGCAGGCGATGGACGACGAGCGGCTCGCCGACCTGCTCGAGGAGCTCCCCGAAGAGGAACAGCTGCGGTTGATCGAAGGGCTCGACCTCGACCGCCTGGTCGACGTGCTCGACGAGATGGAGTACGACGACATCGCCGACCTGCTCAACGAGATGCCCGTGCAACAGCGCGAGGCGATCCTCGAGGCGATGGACGACGACGAGGCCGAAGTCGTCTCGCGCCTGTTGTCCTACGAGGAGGGCACGGCCGGCGGTCTGCTCACGCCCGACGTGATCATCCTCGGCCCGGACGACACCGTGGCCGAAGCACTGGCGCGCCTGCGCGACCCCGACTGGACACCCAGCATCGCCAGCCAGGTGTTCATCTGCCGCGCCCCGTTGCGCCCCCCGACTGGTCGCTACCTGGGTGTGGTGTTCATGCAGCGTCTGCTGCGCGAGCCGCCCAGCATGGAACTCTCGCGCTGCATCCGCCAGATCGCCAGCGTGCGGCCCGACACCCCCGAGCGGGAGGTGTTCGAAGAATTCGCCTCGTACGACATGCTGGCGCTGCCCGTGCTCGACGAAGCCGGCCGCCTGCTCGGCGCCGTCAGCGTGGACGACGTGGTCGACCGCATGCTCGGCTCCGGCTGGCGCCAACGCGCCCGCCGCAAGCGCGACGAGTCGCAGCCGGCGGTCACACCGTGAAGCGCCGCGGCGACCTCTCCCAGCCGCGCCAGAAGCGCCGCCTCGACCTGTCCTACGACGCCGAGCTGTTCGGCCAGTTCAGCGAGTCGATCGCCCGGTTCATCGGCACCGCCCGCTTCCTCGTGTGGCAGACCTTCGTCTGTATCGGCTGGGTCGCATGGAACACGATGGCGCCCAAGGGTTGGCGGTTCGACGAGTGGCAGTTCATCGGCCTCACCCTGCTGCTCTCGCTGCAGGCCGCCTACGCGGCGCCGCTGATCCTGCTCGCCCAGGCCCGCCAGGAGCGGCGCGACCGGATCGCCGCCGAGCAGGACCGTGACGTGGCCGAGCGCACGCAAGCCGACACCGAGTTCCTGGCGCGTGAGATCGCCAGCGTTCGGTTCGCGCTGGCCGACGTGGTGACCGGCGAGGAGCTCCGCGATCAGCTCGAGTCGCTGACCGAGTCGCTCGAACGGCTGCACGAGCGGCTCGACGGCGGCGCCCGGGTCATCGCCGACGCGTCCTGACCCCTTCGACGTCGTGTTGCGTCGATGCCGTCCGCATCGTTCGCGACACCGGATCAGCCGCCTTGGGGGACGCCGGTGAACTCTTGGAGGCGGATCCCGAACGCCTCGATCCGGCGCAGGATGTCGGCCGTCGGCAGCGCCGCGTCGCCGGCCACCGACACGCCTTGGGGGATCCGACCGGCGAGCACCTCGCACGTGAAGGCGGAGGCGGTCACCGATGCCGTGGTCCCGACCAGTTCGGCAACACCGACGATCAGGCATGCCCGGCCGCCACGATGATCGCTGCCGCGCACCTCGACTCGCAGGGCGCCGATCCCACCCTCGTGGTGAGGTGGGCTGAGCATCGGGAGCCATGCCGTGAACCGGTCACGACGCCGGGCCGTGCGGCGGGCGCTGATCCGTTGGGCGTCGGGAAAGGCATGAGCGAGCAGCAGCGGGTCGGCGTTGTCGGCGCGGAAGCAGTCCTTGCCGCCGACCGGCTCGGGGAACCAGCACAGCTCGCGGCCGCTCCCGCCGACGTAGTCCAGCCACTCCCGGTCGTGCCAGGCATGCGACAGACCCGACAGCGACCGGTGGTGGGTGCGAGCACACGACGGCCCCGCCGTGCCGTGGATGGCGACGTGGATCTCGTCGACGCCGACCAGTTGTTCGGCCATCTGACGCGCCAACAACCCCGACAGCCCCGGTGCCATTCCCGCACCGATCACCAGCGACGCATCGTTGTCGCGGAAGACGCGGTCGAGGTCGAGCAGCCGGCGGGCGTCGTCGAAGCTGTCGCCGACGGTGACCACCGATGCTCCTCGGAGGGCGAACGCCTGCGCCAGCGGTGTGTGATGCACGGGGTGCGAGAGCACGGCGACGTCGCCCGGCGCGGCGAGCGGCGTGGGCTGGTGACGCGGATCGTGGAGGGCGATCGGCAACGGTGCCAACAGGCGCGCCACACGCCGCCCGACGATCCCGTCGCCGACCAGATGAACCGTCACGGTGGTTCCGCCGTCACGTCGGCTGATCGTCGGGAAGTTGCAACGGCCGCCAACCGCCGTGCTGTGGCGGCGTGCCACCCTTGCCCTTGACACGGATCGCTGCTGCTGCGGCGCCGGCCATCAGCAGCGCTGCCATCATCCGTCGCAACAGCTTCATCGTCGTCGAGCGTAACCGAGCCGATTTCAGATCAGCTTGCGTTGATTGGCCCAGGCGGTGAGCTGGTGACGGTTGCTGAGCTGCAGCTTGCGGAGCACCGCCGAGACGTGGGTCTCGATCGTCTTGACCGACAGGTGCACCCGGGCGGCGATCTCTTTGTAGGTGTAGCCGCGGGCGATCAGCCGCAACACCTCCTGCTCTCGTGCGGTGAGCTGATCGAGTTCGGGGTCCGACGGCGACGGCAGGTCGCCCGAGAAGGCGTCGAGGACGAAGCCCGCCAGCCGCGGCGAGAACACGGCGTCGCCGTCGTGGACACGGATCACGGCGTCGAGCAACTCATCGGCGGCGATCGTCTTGGTCACGTACCCGCGAGCGCCGGCTCGCACGACGGCGATCACGTCCTCGGCGGCGTCCGACACCGACAGGGCGAGGAACTTGGGGGGCGCCGGGTCGTCTCGCACGGCGACGATCACCGATTGACCTCCCCCTCCGGGGAGGTGCACGTCGAGCAGCACCACGTCGGGCGCCGTGCGCCTGATCAGCTCGACGGCCTGCTCGGCATCGGCCGCCTCACCGATGATCTCGAGCCGCGGCGGATCGTCGCAGCGACACAGCTCGGTCAGCTCGGCCCGCACACCAGCGCGGAACAGGGCGTGATCCTCCACCAACACCACGCGGATCGTCATGACCGACCGCCGGCCCGAACCGGGATCCGCACCTCGACCTCGGTGCCCACGTCGACCGCCGACGTGAGCGTGGCCCGCCCCCCGGCGCGCTGCGTGCGAGCGACGATCGACTCGCTGATGCCGTGCCGATCGGCGGGTACGGCGGTGGCGTCGAAGCCGCGGCCCGTGTCGCGCACGAAGGCGGTGAGCTCGGTCCCGTCGGTCTCGACGAACACGTCGACCCGATCGACGCCGGCGTGCCGGGCGGCGTTGACCACCGCTTCGCGCACCGCCGCGATCAGGGCCCGGGCCGGCTCGTCCAACGCCTGGTCGCCCACGACCACCGCTTCCACGCGCACGTCGTGATCGGACTCGATCTCGGCGATCACGGCGTCGACCGCGGCGTGCAGCGTCGTGGGATCGCCCGGCTCGGAGGCGCCGTACAGCCAGCCCCGCAGGGCGCGTTCCTGGCGGCGTGCCAGGTTGGCCATCCGCCGCGGGTCGCCGCTGCGCTGGATCAACACCAGCGACTGGAGCACCGAGTCGTGCAGGTGGGCAGCCACGACGGCGCGTTCGTCCTCGCGGATCCGCGACGTGCGTTCCTCGTCGAGGCTCTTGAGCAGGCGACCGAGCGCCGGCGCCACGAACACCGCCAAGCCGCCCACCACCACGGCGATCGCCCCCGCCGAAGCGCCCACGTTGGCAAGCCCCCCGGTGCGGCTCGCCAGCGAGTACAGCCCGGCCATCAGCAGGGTCGCCCCTGCCACCGCCTGGAACAGCCGAACCAACGCCGGCCGAGCGAGGTGTTGCTCGGTGAGCGACCGCGACCACACGATCGCCAGCGCCACGCCGACCGCCGTGACGGCCGCCATCACCTGATCGCCGGGCCACAACCCGATCGAACGCGCCGCCACCAACGCCGCCGCGGTTCCGCACCCCACCGCCAGTTCGCGCCGGGTGGAGCGCGGCCGGACGGCCACCGCCTGCTGCGCGGACACCGGCGGGGTGGACCACAGCGCGGCGGCCGCGTACAACGCCACCCCCAGCCCGCCCGCCAGGGTGAGCACGGTGATCGCCGCTCGCACGACGTTGGCGTCGACCCCGAGCCGTTCGCCCCAGCCGCTGGCAACGCCCGCCACCACCCGATCGTGGCTGCGCGGCACACGGTCGATCGGCGGGTTCATGCCAGCATCTTGGCACTTGCCGGCACCCGTTCACATCGGGGACTCCCCCTCGTTTTCCAGGGTCCGACGAGGGTCATCCCCGATGGCGGTGAGGTGCGCTGATCCGTACCGTCGGTCAGGTGGAACTCGACACCCCCTCGCTCCCCCCGCCCTCGCTCGACCCAGCGGCGGCAGAGCGCGCCGATACCCCGACCCGCCCAGCGCCCTCCGACCGTCCGCCCGGTGCGATCATCGGCGGCGTGTGCGCCACGATCTCGGCGCGGATGGGAATCGACCCGCTGTGGGTGCGAATCGCGTTCGTGGTGCTCGGGCTCGCCAGCGGGTTAGGCCTGATCATCTACCTCGGTGCGTGGTTGGCGTTCGTGCTCGGCCCGGCACAACACTCCAGCCTGCTGCGTGGTCTCGGTGGAGCGATCCTGATCGGCTTCGTGCCGCTCACGATCGTCAACGGCGACACCCACTTCGTGAGCGGGCCGGCGGCCGTGATCGGTCTGTTGGGCGGTCTGGCGCTGGCGCTGTGGCAGTCGGAACGGCCGACGACGTCACCGACGGCGTGGTATCCACCGGCTGGTGTGCGTGCACCACACGTGGGCACGGTTCGCCCGCACTCGCTGCTCGGGCGTGGCGTGCTCGGTGCGGCGATCGTGGTCGCTGCCGCCGGGTGGTTGATCGACCAGGCCAATGGCGGCCGGTTGCACCCCGAGCAGTGGCTCGGAGCAGCGGCCGCTGTGTGCGGCGTCGGAATGCTGATCGGCACCGTGCGCGGCCATGCACGCTGGTTGGTGCTCCCGGCAGTGGCATTGGCCGGCGTGGGGTTCGTGTGGGGTGAGCTGGCGCGACTCGGGATCGATGCCGATCACGTGCGCGGCGATCAGTACTTCAGCATCGACACCGGTGAGGCCAATGGAGTGCGGACCCACGCCGTCGAATCGGGGTTCGGCAACGCCTACATCGACATGCAGCAGGCCCCCGCCATCGCACACCGGGTCAACGCCGCGCTCGGCCTTCGGCGATATCTGGATCACGGTCCCGAGCGATGTGGCCGTCGAGATTCGCCCGCACCTCGCCCACGGCGACGTGACCGTGTCGGGGGAGCGACGCAACGTGGACGTGATCCACGTCGGGCCCGAAGGTGCCGCGCTGCTCGTGGTCGACGCCCGCCTCGGGTACGGCGACATCCACGTCGACGTGTTCGAACCGCCGACCGCCGATCAATCGCTGGACGGTGCCTCCGACGAGTTCGACGGGGCACTGTACGACGAGTTCGGCAATCCGGTCCCGGTCCTGACGGTGGGGCCTGCCGACGCAGTCGGGGTGGGGCAGTTGATCCAGATCGATCAGTACCTGTCGGGCACCAGTGACGGGTACATCGTGCTGGTGCAGGGGGAGGCCGTGATCGACCCGAGTGACCGGATCGTGTCGTCACAGATCCCGACCACGCCGCTGTCCGACATCGACGGCAGTGAGGGCACGGCGATCGACACGTCGTTCGGGCTGTTCCGGTTGCTGCCTCGCAGCCTGCTGCTGACGCCCGATCTGCACGTGATCGACCTGCGCGATGTGCGTGCACATCTGGCGGCGCCGACGGCCGACTCCGCCACCACGGTGCCGCCGGTGCTCACCCGACCCGATGCCCCAACCCCTCCTGTGGCCCCACTCCCCACTTCGTCAGTAGGTGCATGATGCAACGCCACTCGTTCGACCCGACCTCCGCCGTGCTCGGCGTGGCCACGATCGCGCTGGCGATCTTCGTGATCAGCGGCCACACGCCGACGATCTCGACCGGCGGCGACTGGTGGCTCCCGGCAGTCGCCCTCCTGGTCGGACTGATCCTGATCCCGTGGCAGCGGTTGCGCGCCGACCGGCACGATCACGACTGACGCCGGCGAGCTGCCCGACCGCCCCCGCGGTCAGTCGATCGACGTGTCCATCACGGTGCCGTCGTTGAGCCCGTGATTGGTTTCGGTGTCGTATTGATCGCTGGCCCGCTGGGCGTCGTACACGAACTTGCCGAACTGGCCGTCGGCTTCGCTTGGCGTCATTCCGATCATCGTGTCGTCCATGTTGTCGAAGATCCAGGCGGTGGCGTCGATGTGGCCCCGCTCGTGCCGCTCGAGCGCCGCGTACCAGCGGTCCCATTCGGCCTGGGCCTCCCAGCTGGCGCTGCTCTTGTCGGTCCAGTTCGGCATCGTGATCGTGTACGGACACGTGACCGGGAACGAGTCGACCTTGCCGTCCGCATCGGTGGTGTAGGAGTAGGTGGGGTGCCACTGGCAGCTGCCCGCCTCGGGCAGGTGGGAGATGGCGGCGGCGACATCGGCCAGCGTCAGACCGTCGACGTCGTAGTAGGTCCAGTTCTCGCTGTACGTGGTCGTCATGCCCCGCGACGGTAAGCAAGCCTGCGCCGCCGAGCGAGGGCCGATCGTGCAGGAACTCGGGCAGCTCGCTCGACCCGTGGGACCCTCCCGGAACCCAGGCGGGGAAGCGGGTCGATCAAGTCAGACTGTCGGCTCTGAAGCCTTGACCCGTGGACGTCGTGCAGTCGATGCCGTTCGGGAGCCCGTTCGTCGAGACGACACCGGTGCAGCGCTGCTCGGTGACGTCGCCGCTTCCGAAGTTGTCGAACGTTGAGTCTGTCGTGATGGTGATCGCCGTTCCGTCATTGTCGTTACGTGGTGGGTTCTCGGGTTGTGCCAGCACCCACCGACCGAGCCGACTCTGACTCCGCGGGCACCGACCCGCATCCAACGATCGCGACAGCACCGATCAGCAGCAACGATCGCACGAGGGTTCCCAGCAGCGTTTCGACCCCCAAACATTGCCAGATGGCGCGGTGCCATCTCACGAGCCACCCGGGCAGCCGGCCGAGAGGCCAGCGGTCCTCTCATCGTTGTCTTGATGATGGGCTGCGTGTCTGCGAGCGGTCGCAATGCCACCTGAGGAACGGATCGGTCGTTGCGATCGCGTAGCACGCAGTGCTACGGTGACCGCATGGGACGTGCGATCACGCAACGCGAGCTGCGCAACGACAGTGGCGAGATCATGCGCTCGCTCGACCAGGGCGAATCCTTCATCGTCACTCGAAACGGCACGCCCGTGGGTGAGCTCACCCCGTTGCGTCGTCATCGCTTTGTTTCCACCGACGCCGTGCTCGCGATGTTCCGCAACGCACCTGCCGTCGACGCCGACCGGTTCCGCGAGGATCTCGACGCCCACGTCGACCAGGACGCAACGCCTCGTGGCTGACCAACGCCGGCCGCAAGGCCTGCTCGACACGTCGGTGATCATCGACCTCGAGCACCTGGAGCCGGGGCTGCTTCCCGTCGAGTCAGCGGTCAGCGCGATCACCATGGCGGAACTCGCTGCAGGCCCTCACGCGACGCAGGACCCCGACGAGCGAGCACGACGACAGGACCGGCTTCAGCGAGCAGAGGCGGTGTTCGACCCGCTGCCGTTCGATACCGAGGCCTCCCGCGCGTACGGCCGTGTCTACGCAGTGATCGTTGCAGCCGGTCGCAAGGCGCGCGGCGCGCGAGCAGTCGATCTGCTGATCGCCGCCTCCGCCTGCTCGCAAGGGCTGCCCTTGTACACCCGTAACCCCGACGACTTCCAAAGCCTCGAGAACCTCGTCGAGATCATCGCTGTCTGAGGCTCCAGCCGCGCCAGAGCTGCCTGGTTGATGATCTTGATGGCGTTGCGGTCTGTACCGACGACGACGCTTGCGCCGAGAGCGTCGATCGGACACGATGCGCTGGGAAAAGGACGAGGCGCCTCTCGGCGCCTCGCAACTCTTCTACCAGGGATTCTGTGGTGGGGCTAACAAGAATCGAACTTGTGACCTCCGCCTTATCAGGGCGGCGCTCTAACCGACTGAGCTATAGCCCCAGCAGGGACGCGAGGCTATCGCGGGTCGATCGAAATCACTCGCACGAACGCCCGGCCGTCAGTCGTCGACGGACCAGTCCTGATCGGCGACCGGTGACGGTCCGGTCGCCACCGACGCAGCGTCGGGCGTGGCCGGTGCGGCCGCGTCGTCGACCGACCACGCAACCGCTGATCCAGGCGCGGACGCCGAGCCGAGCGGCGGACGTCGAACCACGTAACGGCGTGCCGACGAGGCCGTGCGCTCCACCACTTCCTCTTCCAGGACGGTCACGCGAATACCACCCACGATGTCGCTGACCAGGTTGAACAGGGTGGCGGCCAGCACCGCCGCGCCGGTCGCTCCAACCGCCAGGAACAGCCCGATCACCCACGCGTTGTGGAACATCTCGCCGCCCTTGAGCTCGAACGTCTCCCACCCGAACTGGGTGAACCAGCGTTCGATGTTGTCGAGCGTGCCGGTCGAGTCGGCCACCCGCCACAGCAACACCCCGGACGTGAGCATGACGAGGTAGCCGACCAGGCTGAAGACCATTGCCAGCTTGAACACGCTCCACGGATCCACATGGCGCACCACGCGTGTGACCTTGCGGACCCGCGGCCGTCGCCCCGGCGAGCGCAGACCCGTTGCGGGTGAGGTGGTCGTGGGCGACACGTGGTCGGCCCACCCGGTCACCCCCGACGGTGAACTGTTCGGCGCAGCGGCTGGCTGGTAGGGCCGCGCCGGCATCGCCGGAACGGTTTCGACGGGCTGCGGGGCGGCGACCGAGGCGTTGACCGGGCCAACGGTCTGCGGTGGGCGTGGCGGGAGCGCGGGTGTGATCGGCGGAGGAACAGGCTCCTCGGTGGCAGTCACGATCTCGGGGAGCGCCGTCGAGACCGGGTCGGGTGCGACCGCAGGATCGGGACCGCTCGACGGCAGCGACGGCACGCCCCGCAGGATCTCGTCCAGGGCGTTCGACAGCCGCGAAGAGGCGTCGCCGTCAGGGTCACTCACCTCGCCGAGTGTAGGCAGTCGAGGCCCAGCCGACCGTCCACCATCGGGTGCGTCGGGGGCCGAGACCAAGCTCGCAGAGCGTCGATGGGCGAACGGCGCCTGCGGTGATCAGGGCCGGTCGGTCGCACGCGCCGTGGCCTGCCGGGCACCGACCCGGACGGTCACGGTCACCTCGTCGCCTTCCTGCGACCAGCTGACCAGCTCGGCATGATTGCGGGCGGCGATCGCACCGCTCGCCGACTGCCCGCCGGTCACGCCTGCCAGCGCTGCCGCGTCGGCCGCGTTCTGGGCGCGCTCGTGCGCGATCAACCCGCTCGCGACCGGGATCAGCGCCAACAGCGTCGCCGCTGTGAGCGCCACGCCCACCATCACAGTGAGCAACACCATCGAACCGCGATCGCGCACGGCCACCTCCTGAACTCGGATCAAGCTGGGAGGCGGCCGCTGCCGCGATCACGTTCAGGTTGTGTCAGACACAACCTGAACGTCGGTCAGTCGTCTTCGTCGCTGGCGATGATCGGGGCGACACTGGCGACGGTATCGCCGTCGTCGAGGTTCATGATCCGCACGCCGGTGGCGTCGCGGCCCTGGCTGGAGATGCCGCGCACCTCCATGCGGATCGTGACACCGCTCGACGACACGGCCACGATCTCGTCGTCGAGGCCGACCATGAAGGCGGCAGCGACGAAACCCTTCTTGCCCGTGAGCCGGATCCCTCGCACACCCTGACCGCCGCGGCCCTGCACGTTGAACTTGTCGAGCTGGGTGCGCTTGCCGTACCCGGCCTCGGTCATCAGCAGGATCGCCGTGTCGTCGCGAGCGACGTCGCACGACACCACCGCGTCGTCGGAGTTCTTCAACTTCATGCCGCGCACGCCGGCCGCGCTGCGACCCATCGGGCGCACGTCGTCCTCGTTGAAGCGGATCGTCATGCCGTCACGGCTGACCATGAAGATGTCGTCGCCGCCGGTGGTCTCGATCACCTTGACCAGCTCGTCGCCGTCATTGAGGTTGATCGCGATCAGACCGTCGCGCCGCGACGAGTCGTAGGCGTCGAAGGCGGTCTTCTTGACGGTGCCCTTCTTGGTGGCGAAGAAGATGAAGCGCTCGCCGGCGAAGTCGCGTGTGTCGATGATCGCCTGGATCTGCTCGTTGCTCTGGAGCGGGAGCAGGTTGACGATCGGCATGCCCTTGGCAGTGCGCTCGCGCTCGGGGATGTCGAGTGCCCGCAAGCGGTACACCTTGCCGCGCGTCGAGAAGAACAGCAGGTGGGCATGGGCCGTGGTGAAGATCACATGACGCACGATGTCGTCGGCCTTCAACTTGCCGCCGCTCACGCCCCGGCCGCCGCGGCCCTGCGTCTTGAACGACGAAGCGGGCACAGCCTTGACGTACTGGGCCTCGGTCATGACGATCACGAGTTCCTTGTCGTCGACGAGGTCCTCGATCGACATCTCGCCGGCGTCGAACGTGATCGGGCACTTGCGCGGGGTGGCGAACTCTTCCTTGATCGCCAACATCTCGTCCTTGATCACCTGACGCAACTTGGCGTCGTCAGCCAGGATCGACTCGAGCTCGGTGATCTGGGCGCGCACGTCGGTGATCTCGGATTCGAGGTCGATCCGGCTCAGGCGGGTCAGCTGGCGCAGCTGCATGTCGAGGATGTCGACCGCCTGGACCTCGGTGAACTCGTACGGCGGCGCCATCAGGGCAGCCTTGGCTGCGGCGGCGTCTTCGCTGCTGCGGATCAAGGCGATGATGGCGTCGATCACGTCGAGCGCCTTGATCCGGCCCTCGAGGATGTGCTCGCGGCGGCGAGCCTTGTCGAGCCGGAACTGGGTGCGGCGGGTGACCACCTCGATCTGGTGCTGCACGTAGCCGAGCAGGGCGGTGACGAGGTTGAGCGTGCGCGGCACACCGTCGACGAGCGCCACCATGTTGACCGGGAAGCTGGTCTGCAGCGACGTCATCTTGAACAGGTTGTTGAGCACCACGTTGGCGTTGGCGTCGCGCTTGAGGGTGATGATCAGGTTGGTCTTGCCACCCGCCGACGAGTCGTTGGCGTCGGAGATCCCGTCCAGTTCGCCGGCATCGACGAGCTCCTGGATCCGGCCCAGCACCGTGGCGCCGCTGACCTGGTAGGGCAGCTGGGTGACCACGATCTGAAGCTGGCCGCGCTTGCTCTCCTCGATCGAGGCGGTGGCGCGCATCTTGACGCTGCCGCGGCCGGTCCGGTAGGCGTCGATGATCCCGGCGCGACCCATGATCGAGCCGCCGGTCGGGAAGTCGGGACCCTTCACGAACTGCATCAGGGCGTCGGCGCCGGCCGGGTCGTCGACCAGCTCGGGGTGATCGATCAGGTAGATCGTGGCATCGATCACCTCGCCCAGGTTGTGCGGCGGGATGCTGGTGGCCATGCCGACGGCGATGCCCTGGCTGCCGTTGACGAGCAGGTTCGGGAAGCGCGATGGGAGCACCGCCGGCTCGACCGTGGAGTTGTCGTAGTTGGGGATCAGGTCGACGGTGTTCTCGTCGATGTCGGCCAGCAACTGCATCGCCAACGGATGCAACCGGCATTCGGTGTATCGCTCGGCGGCGGCGCCGAAGTCGACCGAGCCGTAGTTGCCGTGGAAGTCGATCAGCGGGTGGCGCAGCGAGAACGGCTGGGCCATGCGCACGAGGGCGTCGTAGATGGCGCTGTTGCCGTGCGGGTGGTACCGCGACATGGTGTCGCCGGTGACGCGTGCCGACTTGACGTGGGCCCGGTTGGGGCGGAAACCCTGCTGCTCCATGTCCCAGATGATCCGGCGGTGCACGGGCTTGAGCCCGTCGCGCACGTCGGGCAGGGCGCGCGACATGATCACCGACATGGCGTAGTCGAGGAACGAGTTCTCCATCTCGTCCTGGAGGGCGATCGGCTCGATACCGCCGTTGCCGCCGTCGTTGATCCCGTCACCAGGCAGATCAGGGGGGAGGTTGCTGTCGTCACTCATCGTGGTGTGTCACTTTCCGGATCGTTCTTGTCACCGAATCACCCGCCTGGGCGGGCGGTTTGGTGACAAGAACGGGGTGAGAGGGGGTGCTCAGAAGTCGAGGTTGCGGACGTCGCGGGCGTTGGTGGTGATGAAGTTCTTGCGGCTCTCCACGTCGTCGCCCATCAACACGCTGGTGACCTCGTCGGCCAGGGCTGCCTGATCCACGGTGACCTGCAGCAGGGTGCGCGAGCCGGCGTCCATGGTGGTCGGCTTGAGTTCTTCCCAGTCCATCTCGCCGAGCCCCTTGAGGCGGGCGAAGTCGGCCTTGTGATTGGGGCGATCGGCGAGGAAGCGGGCCTTGGCGGCGTCGTCCTTCAGATACACCTTCTCCTTGCCGACCAGCGTGGAGTAGAGCGGCGGCTGGGCGATGTAGACGTAGCCGGCCTCGACGAGGTCGCGCATCTGGCGGAAGAAGAACGTGAGCAACAAGGTGCGGATGTGGCTGCCGTCGACGTCGGCGTCGCACAGCGCGATCACCTTGTGGTAGCGGGCCTTGGTGACGTCGAACTCGTCGCCGACACCACCGCCGATGGCGGTGATCAGGGCCTGGATCTCGTTGTTCTTGAGCATCTTGTCGATGCGCGCCCGCTCGACGTTGAGGATCTTGCCGCGGATCGGCAGCATCGCCTGCGTCCGCGGGTCGCGAGCGTTGAGCGCCGAACCACCGGCCGAGTCGCCCTCGACGATGAACAGTTCGCACTCCTCGGGGCGGTTGCTCTGGCAGTCCTTCAACTTGTCGGGCATGCCGGCGCCCGACAGCGCCGTCTTGCGCCGGATCGCGTTGCGTGCGTTCTTGGCGGCCAACCGGGCCTGGGCGGCGCTGATCGCCTTCTTGACGAGCTTGTTGGCCTCGGTCGGGTTCTCGGCCAACCATTCCGCCATCCGCTCGTTGGTGGCCTTCTGCACGAACGAGCGCATCGGCACGTTGCCGAGCTTGGCCTTGGTCTGGCCCTCGAACTGCGGCTCGCGCAGCTTGACCGAGATGATCGCCGTGATCCCCTCGCGGATGTCCTCACCGAGCAGGTTCTCTTCTTTCTCCTTCAGCAAGTTCTTCTCGCGGGCGTACTTGTTGACGGTGCTCGTAAGGGCGGTGCGGAAGCCCTCGACGTGCATGCCGCCCTCGATCGTGGAGATCCCGTTGGCGTAGCCGTGGATGCCCTCGTAGTACCCGGTGTTCCACTGGATCGCGATGTCGAGCATCTGGCCGTCGTCGTCGGAGTCCTCGAAGCTGCACACCTTCGAGAACAACGGTTCCTTCGACGCGTTGAGGTGCTTGACGAAGTCGATCAGGCCGCCCTTGTACTGGAACGTCTGGGTCTGCTGGCGTTCGGGACGCTCGTCGGTGAAGACGATTTCGAGCCCCTTGTTGAGGAACGCCATCGTCTGCAGGCGCTCCAACACGGTGCGGGCCACGAACTCGGTGCCTTCGGCGGCGAAGATCGCAGGATCCGGCCAGAACGTGATGGTGGTACCAGCCGTGCGGCCGCGCTTGGGCGACTCGCCGACGACCGCCATCTTGCCCTGCGGCTTGCCGCCCTTGGCGTACTCCTGGAACCAGTGGCTCCCCTGCCGATCGACCTCGATCAGGAGCCGCTCCGACAGGGCGTTCACGACCGACACACCCACGCCGTGCAGACCGCCGGACACCTTGTAGCCCTCGCCACCGAACTTACCGCCGGCGTGCAGCACGGTGAGCACGACCTCGGCGGCGCTCTTGCCCTTGTGCGGGCCCGACGGGTACGGGTCGACCGGGATGCCGCGGCCGTTGTCGTCCACCCGGCACGCTCCGTCGGCGGTCAGCGTGACGCCGATCCGGTCGCAGAACCCGGCCATCGCCTCGTCGACGGAGTTGTCGACGACTTCCCAGATCAGGTGGTGCAAGCCGGCCAGGCCGGTCGAGCCGATGTACATGCCGGGCCGCTTGCGGACCGGGTCGAGACCCTCCAGGACCTGGATGTCTTTGGCGCCGTAGTCGCCGGTGGGCTTGTTCGATGGCTTGCCGTCGGTGGACACAGATACCTCAGTCAGTCGAGTCAGTCGTTCAAGTCAATGGTTCGGAACGGTCGTTGCGGAGCGGTTCGAAGGCGCGGAACACGAAGCTCCGGATTGCCAGGGGAGGTCGTGAACCGTCTCGCCGCGACCTCAAATCGCACTGATGTGATTGTACCAGAGGGCTGTGACAGCCGGGGCTGATTCGGCCCTGAAATGCCCCAGGTCCCGAGATTGTTCGGGTTCGGCCCCCCGATCACCTCCCGTCGTCGTTTCGCCTCACCGAAAGCCTCCAGCCCACCGATCCCGGGCTGGTGTGGTCCGTGCCGCGACGTGATCGCCGTTCGTCGACTCTTCCGGCAGGTCGCCGCGTGACCGCTCCCGACGGCGAGAGCTCGTCGTGTGCCCGGTCGCCGTCGACGCCGACCACGCCGAACGGATCGCGGTTCGTCCTCACCCAACCAGCTCGCCCGGCAGTAAATCGCCACACAGCGTGGCCGTGAGGAGTACGGTGCTGGGCGAGTGGCGGCGGAACGAGTGCGTCGCACCGGTCTCAGGAGGACAACCCATGTTCCGATTCGTTCGTTCCCTCACCATCGCTGTGGCGGCAGCCGTCACGGGCACGGCGCTGATCGCACCAGGGATGGCGTCCGCTGGCGCTGCGCCGGCGATCTCGGTCAGTCCGACCTCGGTCGAAGTGGGAGCGACCTACACGCTCAGCGGCGTCGGCTGGACGTGCGTCGAGCCCGTGCTTTCGATCGACACCGACCCGGTGACTGACCTCGGAGCTGCGCCGGACGGCAGTGCTCAGGCAGGTGGAGCATGGCAACTCGACTTCACCGCGCCGGCCACACCGGGAACGTACACGATCACCGCATTCGACGGGGAGTGCCAAGACACTGCGACCGCCACGCTGACGGTCACGCCGCCACCGACGACGACGACCACCACGACCACCACCACGTTGGCGCCGACGACCACCACTGAGGCGCCGACGACCACCCTCGCTCCCACCACCACGGCTGCCGTGACGACCACATCGCTCGCCGCCGCCCCCGTCGTGCTGCCCGAAACGGGCACCAGCGACCCGGCCACGACGTGGACCGCACTGGCGCTGCTGGCAGGCGGCGCCGCCATGGTGTTCGCCGCTCGCCGTCGTCACACCTGACCCGGGCCCAGACTGTCGCCATTCGGCGACCGGCGGCATCTCAGTGGTGAATGATGTCGATCGTGGGAACCGAACGAGGCCGCCCGCGCCGGACCGACGAGCAGATCTACGCCGATCACGCTCGTGAGCTGGTGCGGTTCGCCACCGTGCTGACCGGGCCGTCGGGCGCCGACGACCTGGTGGCGGACGCCGTGCTGCGCGCGTTCACCTCACCGAAGTGGACCGACGTCGACAATCCCAGGGCGTACCTGTACCGGGCGGTGCTCAACGCTGCCCACGAGCACGAGCGTTCCCGGCTCCGGCGCGAGCGGCGTGAGCAGCGCGTGGCGGCCCCGGAACTGGTCGAGACCAGCCACGTACGGCCCGAAGTGCTGGCCGCCATGGGGCAACTCGACCCACGTCAGCGGGCGATCGTGTTCTTCACCTACTGGCAGGACCGCACCTCCGACGAGATCGCCGCCGAACTCGACATCACCCGCCGAACCGTGCAGCGCGAACTCGCCGCCGCACGCCAGATCCTCCAACGGGAGTTGTCATGAACGACGACCTGATCCGCCGCGCTGTCGCCGAACTCGTCGACGCCGCACCAACCCCCAAACCGCTGCCCGACCGCACGGTGACGAGCCCGAATCCCGGCGATCGATACCGGTGGATGGCGATCGCCGCCGCAGCCGTGCTGCTGGTCGGCGGCGTCGTGGCGGTCGCCGCGTGGCAGAGGCGCGACAGCGGCGACACCTCCGACTCGCTCCCGCCGGCTCCGATCACCACGGCCCCGATCACCCCGGTCCCGGTCACGTCGGTGACACCGACGACGCCGGGCACCGTTGCGACGATTCCACCGAGCACCGCACCCGCCGCTCCGCCGACGTCACCAACCCCGACGCCGGACGAGCAGCTCTCCACAGCACCGGGCCAGCCGTTGCCGTCGGGGACACTCGAGTTCGGGCAGGACGACGTGGTCGCCACCCGGGTCGACGGCGACCTGTGGTGGTACCCAGGGCTGCTGGGCGACAACCCGGGCGAACCGGTTCGGTTGCTCGACCTCCCCGACCCGCGGGAACAGGTCGCCGAAGGCCCGGGACCGAACGTGGTCACCTCCGTCGCCGGAGCGGTGAACGGCACACTGATCTACTCCGACTGCTGCGAACCGGCCGCCGGGCAGGTGCTCACGCTCGGGGCACCGGACGCAGAGCCGGCGCTGTACAACTTCGGTGATCGTCCGGCGCTCAGCCCCGACGGCACCAAGCTGGCCACGGTGGGGATGGCGCTGATCGTCACCGACTTCGCCGCCGGCGAGATCTCCTCGATCCAGCCCACCGCGCTCGGGGGCCTCGTCCAGCTCAACAGCGTCGTCTGGTCGCCGGACGGCAGCAAGCTCGCCGTGACGGGCGGTGACGGGACCCGGACGTTCGTGCAGATCCGCGCGTCGCAAGCGCCTTTCGAGATCATCGCCGAAGCAGCGCTCGACCAGATTGCGGGGAACGCGCTGTGGCCGGTCGTCACGGGCTGGACCGCAGGTGACGAGCCGTCGATCGAGCTCGAGGTCTTCGACGAGGTCGGGGTGGTCGTCGACCGGATCCCCTTCGATCCGACCGATCTCGAAGTGTTGGAAGACACCGTCGGAGCGCCACCGACGGGCGCGACGAGCCATCACGTCGACGCCGACGGCCGACAGCTGTGGGTCGCCGACAACGCCCTGCTGGCCGATACCGATCCACTGTCGGGTGAGCTGCGCCAGTTGCTGACCGGCATCGGCGACGCCTGGTTCGTACCGACCCACGCGATCGCGACACCGCCGCCCGACCCCGCTGCCACGGCGCTGACCGACTACTTCTCGGCGCTGGCCGAGGGCCGCTACGCCGATGGCGCACAGCTGCTCGGGGAAGGTGGTTTGGAGTACGAGCGCCGGACGGACCTGCGCCCGCTGTTCAGCGAGTTCGGCGACACCTCCGACCTCGCCACCCGCCTCCAGCAGTGGTGCGAGACGGTCGCATTGTGTGCGCAACCGACCGACGTGCGTGCCGACGGGGGCTACACGGTTGCGACGTTCCAGGACCAGAACGGGATCGTCAGCGGGTACTACCGATCGGGAACGTTCGAGGGAGCGGCGTCGGTGTCGGGTCTCGCACCGCGACGGCCGCGAGCAGGTTCCCAGCCGTGTTCGGTGGCGGGCGTCATCACCACCGCCGAAGCCGACCTCGATGGTGACGAACAGGCCGAGCTGGTCGTGATCACCATCGTGGACCACGTGGCGTGGGTCCACGTCTGCAACACGGCGACGTCGTTCCAATCGTGGCGCTTCGGCACCGTCGGCGAGTCACTCGTGCTCGCCGTCGTCGACGACCTCGGCGACGGTCGCGATGAGCTGCTGATCGGCGAGGGCAGTCCCGATTCACTCACCCTCTCCAGGCTCGAACTGGTCGACGGGGCGTTGCAGGCGCCGGGCGTCGACTACCAGCTCGCCTACCCGCCGCTGCCGACCTCGACGCCGACCACGTGGTCGAGCTTCGGGTGCGCCGACATCGACGGCGTGCAGCGCCTGGTCCAGTACCGCTACGAGTTGATCGGCGGCGACACGCCCGACACCGCCCGGTCTGCCGACGTGACGACGTCGCTCGCCGAGACCGGGACGGTGGTCGACACCACGACGTATCCGCTGCCTGACCAGCTCGACACGGTGGTGCGCATCGTCGATCCGCATTGCGGCGACCTGTCGATCCTCACCGAAGGCTGAGCACAGACCCGGGGTGCGCCTGAACGAGACGTTTCCAGACGATGAACTGTTCGTACCCGCACACCGTTCTCTGAGTGTCGCGATCAGACTTGACGATTGAACCCTCACCGCGACGGGTTCGAGAGGAGCAACCGTCATGATCAAGCTCGCAAACCTGACCGGCAGCGACACCGTGAAGATCACCTTTGCACTGCCGCTCGAACAGGCCGACCAGCCCGTGTCGGTGGTCGGCGACTTCAACGGTTGGGATCCACTCGCCCACCCGCTCAAGAAGCGCAGCAACGGCACCCGCAGCGTCACCGTCGAAGCGCCGGCGAATGCCGAGTACCGGTTCAAGTACCTCGCCGACGGCGGCGGCTGGTTCTGCGAGCCCGACGCCGAACAGTCCGGCGACGACTCACTCGTCCGCGTCTGACACACACCTGCTGAACGACGCCTGCATCCCAAACGCACCAAAGCGGATTCACGACCACCCCCGGTCGTCAAGTCGCTTTGGTGCAGTTCAGATGCGGTGGTCAGAGGTCGATGAGCCCGGCGCTCGGTGCGGTGACAGCTGAGCTTCTGGGTGGGAATTGTCTCGTTGCTCGGGACGGATCCTGCCGAGAAGTCCGGCTTGGCGCGACGGAGGATTGCCGGTGGTGACGTTGTCGGGGTGATGGATCGGCTGGACTACACGGCGATGACCGATGATTCGCTCGGCGACTTCCAGGCGCTGTACGAACGCAGCCTCGACGACGTGTACCGGTACGCCTCGCGGCTGACCGGCGGGAACCGGGCCGACACCGAGGAACTCGTCCAGGACACCTACCTCGCCGTGCTGCAGCGGCAGCAGCACGGTGACCGGATCGAGTTGACCACCGGCTACCTGATCGTGGCGTGTCGCAATCGATTCCTCGACGGTCTGCGGTCCGGGAAGCGGCGGCGGTTGCGAGAGCGAAGCGCCGATTCGGCGGACACCAGCCTGCGCCAGCGCAACCCTGACCCACCCGACCCCACCACGACCGCCGCACTGGCGGCGCTGTCGCCCGAACAGCGCGTCGCGCTCGTACTTCGTTACGTCGACGACCTCGCCGTGCCCGACGTGGCACGCCTGCTCGGCCGCAGCGTGCACGCCACCGAATCCCTACTCGCCCGGGCGCGCGCCGCGATGCGCGCCCAACTCTCGGACGGAGCAGCGTCATGACCGACCAGCTCGACACCACCGGCGCCACCGACGACGACATCCGCGCCGCCGTGTTGACCGCCGGTGACGGCCCCGCTGCGGCATTCCGCACCGAGTTGGGCACGATCCTCGCCAACCCCCGACGACACGCCCCGATCCGGCTCACCGAGGATCGTCCCCGTGATCGACGCCCACGAGAATGGTTGCGACCGGCGCTGGCAGCGGCGGCGGTGCTGGCGATCGTGGTCGGCGGCATCGTGGCGATCACCCGCCGCGACAACGACGCCTCCACCTCGACCAGCGGCCCGCTGACCGGCGGCACCCTCATCCAAGCCCTGGTCACTCACCGATGGATCGCCGTCGATTCGCCGGTACCCGAACTTCCTTCAATGCGGTTCTCGCCCGTCCCCGGGCGGCCCGACACGCTCGACGTGACGGGCGATGACGGCTGCAATGACTTCGGCGGGCCGCTGACGATCAGCGGCAACACCGTCACCGAGTCGCAGATCTCGTCCACCCTCGTGCTGTGTGCGGGCCCGACCGCCGGAACCGTGGTCGGCACGACCAGCATGTGGCCGGGCAGCACGCTGACCTTGATCAATGGTGTGCTCACGGTCGCCAACGAGTCGGGATCGACGCGGCACGTGGCGCTCGACCTGCTGCCGACCCCCGTTGCGGCGGACCTCGTCGGCACGTGGTCGTTCGCCGGCACCCAGCTGATGACGCTCACCGAGTCGACGATCGAAATCGGCACCTGCAACGTCGGATGGAGCGTCGACACGGCGCTGAGGTTGGCCCCACGACCCGGCGACGACACCCCGTGCCGGTCGTTGTCCGAAGGAGCACCACCCGCACTCGCAGTCGGGCTCACGGCAGGGCCGAACACGGTCCATCTGTTCGAAGGTCACGTGCTGGTCGAGACCGACGGTGCGATCTATCGGCTCGACCGGCCCGGCGTGTCGACACCGGAAGCCGCTCCCCTGTCGGACCAGGAACTGTTGAACGGGATCGTGGGGCACACGTGGACCGGGCTCGAGTACGTCGTGCCGCGGCTTCCGACATTGACGTTCGTCAGCCTCGATTCACGGCCCGGTGTCGTGGCGGTCCAGCAGAACGACGGCTGCTGGCACGGGTCGGGCGAGATCTCGATCGACGGCCACACGGTCGCCACCTCGACCATCGAGGATCAGCCCGGAGACTGCGATCCGCCCGGAGTCGGCGTGCTGCTCGCCGGAACCGAGCTGTCGATCGTGGACGGTTCGCTCGTGGTGAGCAACGGCGCCCGCTCGGCCGAGTACGCGGCGCTCGATCTGCTCCCGGCCCCTGTTGCCGCAGACGTCGTCGGCACCTGGCTGTTCGACGGCACGCCATTCGTGACGCTGACCGAGACCACCGCGACGATCGACGGGTGTGCGCCGACGTCGTGGACGCTGCAGGCCGGCCGGCCGCAGGCGATCTTCAGCGACGCCACCCAGATCGCCAGCTGCGAGGCATCCGTCGACGCTGCGATCCCCCGCGCGCTGGCGTCCAGCTTCACGTCGACCGCCAGCACGGTGCGCCGGTTCGAGGACCACCTCCTGATCGAAGCCGAGGGCAACGTCTACCGACTCGACCGCCAGACCGAAGCGCTCGTCACCGACCAGGACCTGCTCGACGCACTGGTCGGGCGCACCTGGGTGGCGACCGAATGGTCCGGAAGCCGGCTGCCCACGATCACGTTCGACACGGTGGATGGCGCACCGGATCAATATCGGATCGAAGGGTTCGACGGCTGCAACGACTACGGCGGCACGATCGTGCTCGACAGCGACGTGGTCGCCAACGCAATCCACGAACAGCGAGCCGGCGTGGACTGTGCTGGGAGCTACTTCGAGCTGGGAACCGGCGCCCGCATCGCGCTCGCAGCCGACCAGGTCACGTTCAACGACGGCGGCGCCGACAAGCACTTCGTGCCGATCGACGCCCTGCCGGCGATCGCACCGACCGTCGGCGCATACGGTTTGGACGGAGCCGGCCTGGACGTGGTCGGCGACCGGATCACGTTCGGGGACTGCTCGGTGAGTTGGACGTTCGACGGCGCCATGACCACGCTCGGCACACCGACCTGCATGCCCGCCGCAGCCGAGTTCGCCCCGCTGATCCGGATCTTCCCCGGCCCGTGGAGAGTCAGCACCGACGGCAACGATCTGCTCGTGCTGCTTTCGTCGGGCGAGGTACTGAGGATCGAGCAGCGAGCCGACGACGGATCCTCCGTGACCGCCCGGGGCGAGAATCCACCCGGCAATCAGCTCGTCAACGAACTCGTCAACCACGTGTGGGCCTTGGTCCGCAGTTCTGAGCCGGACGCGGTGGCGGTGGCCCGCCGACCGTTCTTCCAGATCCTGGACGTGGACGGTGCATTGGTCATCGGCGGAGCTGCGTGTGGAGGTGGTCAGATCGAGGTGATCGGGACGTGGCGAGCCGCTGCAAACGGTGCCGTGATCCATCAACACGACGGCACGCCCACATCGTGGGCCGACTGCCTCAACGCGTCCGGCACGCTTCCATTTCGGACCGTGGCGACGTTCACACGATCGGCGGACGGAACGCAGGTGGTCGTGGACGCCGACGGCATGTCCTCGACGTACATGGCGCTCGACACGGTGCCCGTCCCGTCGTTGCAGGAACTCGCTGGCACCTGGCAGCGGGTCGTCGGCGCACCGGGGGTCAGGACCGACACGATCCAGCTGGAGAGTACCACCGATTGCGTGACCGGGCCCGTCGACAACGCCGACTGGATCGATTCACCGCTGCGCTGCGCCAGCGTGTCGTCGGCCGGTGCCACGACCTCGGGAGAGCCGGAGGCGTTGGCGGCTGCGATCGACTCGCAGAGCGCCGATGTGCACCTGTCCGGCAGCGACCTTTACGTCGTACACGTGATCGGCGATCAGCCGCAGAGCATCTTCATGTTGACCCGCGTCGAGGAGACGGTGCGTCCAGCGCTCCCCTGACGTTCACCTGTGGTTCATCTGGATCACCACGGTCTGTTCATCTTGGCTTCCTACGGTGGACGACATGAAGGATCCAGGCGTCGACGAGGCGGAACGCCCGGCCGACGTCGAGCGGCGGCTCACCATGATGTGGGCGATGCTCGGTGAGTTCCCGGCCGCCGGGCTGGCGCTGCGCTCGACGCTGGAAGCCTGGGACCACGATCGTTCTCGCTGCGCGACTCCCCCGACGCAGCGGGAACCGAAGGCGCCTGGCGGGTGGCTCAGGTGGTCGGATCGGTCGCGCCGTCGGCGCCCAGCCGACCCGCAACCGCCTGACGCCACTCCCACGCGCCTGGATCCCGGGTCGATGTCCACTGGGCGGTCTGTTCGTCAGCCCAGCGGCACCACTCCGTGACCATCTCGTAGAAGCGGAACTGGAACTCGATCGCCACCGCATTGATGTGGGCGCGGCCCTCGAAGCGGTACTCGACGTCGGTTGCGGCCCCGGTCAGCTCGTGCCGCTTGGAGGCCGTCACCTCACCCGCCGCCTCCGCCATGCCGGCGATCGTGGACCGCAGCTGGTCCAGTTCGCCGCCGTCGGCGAAGAACAGCCGCACCAGCGCCTCGGACTCGAGCTTGAGCGGGGCCGACGGCTCACCCAGCCACGCGGCGAGCACGCGGCGCCCCTTGGGCGTGATCCGATACACGGTGCGCGGTCGCGCCCCGTTGTCGTCCTCGCGTGCCGTGGCGTACCCCGCCTGGACGAGTCGCTTGACCTCGTCGTAGACCTTGCGCTCGGTGCGCGGCCAGAAGAACTGCAGGCTGCGCTCGACCTGCTTGGCGAGTTCGTACGTGCTCCACGGTTGGATCGCCAGCAGGCCGAGCAGGGCGTGGGATGTGGCCGTCAGCGGCTTGGTCGGTGAGGTCGGCACAGCACCCATTCTGCCAGACCCGTTGACATACTGCCAATGGCAGTGTTTATATTCTGTTACTGCCAATGGCAGTACGCAAGTGCACACTCTTCCCGCACCCGTCGAGGACCCACATGGACGCCACCACTTCACCGCTCCGACTGCTGCTCGTGGTCGCCCACCCCGACGACGAAACGTTCGGTTGCGGATCGCTGCTCGCCGAAGCGGCCGACTGCGGGTACCAGACGATCGTCGCCTGCGCCACGCTCGGCGAGGCCGGCGAGATCGCCCCTGGGCGAGGCCTCGACGGGCTCGACATCGCCGAACTGCGTGAAGCCGAACTGCGCCAAGCAGCGGCACTGCTGGGCGTCACCCACGTCGAGCTGCTCGACTGGACCGACTCCGGGATGGAGGGCGATCCGGCTCCGGCCAGCCTCGTGGCGGCGGCGCTCGACGAGGTGGCGGGAGTGGTCTGCGAACTGGTCGACCGGTACCACCCGACGATCGTCGTGACGTTGGACGCCAGCGACGGCCACCGCGACCACGCCCACATCCGCGATGCCACGCTCGACGCCGTCCAGCGGTCGACGTGGCAGGTCGAACTGGTCTACCTGCACTGCCTCCCGCGCCGTCTCATGCGTGAGTGGGCGGCGGCGCTGACGGTCGCCAACCCTGGCTCGGAGTACCTGGCGCTCGGCGAGCTCGGAACGCCCGAGGAGGCGATCACCACGGTGATCGACAGCGACCGCTGGTACGAGTTGCGGTGCCGGGCGATCGAGGCCCACCGGTCGCAGTCGTCCCCGTACGAGGTCATGCCGGCCGAGCTCAAACGCCAGTTCCTCACCAACGAATGCCTCCAGCGGGTCCGGCCGATCTGGACCGGCGGCGACGTCGAGCGACAACTCCCACATCGGGCGCCTCGGCCATGACCGGAACCGCAGGTGTCGCCGTGCGGCGCCGCCCGACCACACAACGGATCCCCGTCCACGCCCCGGCCACATTCGCCGACGGGGCGAACAAGTCAGCCCACACCCGCCGTCCGACGATCGCCTTTCGCCTCGGCTCGATCGGCTGACCGACGTCACCGAGCCTGCGTACGACGGTTCGCCACCGCAACAGCCAACAGGCCCACCAACACGAGGAACAACGCCAGACGGGCCGGCAAGGCCGGCGATCCACCGGTGGCCGGGAGCGTGCCGCCGGGGACGATGTCGGCGCCGTTGACGGCGAGGATCTGACCGGCTGTGCCGATCGTGACCGGCACCACCCACAGCCGGTCGCTGCCATCGGGGGCCGTGCCGCTCACCACGATGTGGTGATCACCGGGTGGCAGGTCCGACGGGATGGTGAGCGTGTAGGTGGCAGCGCCCTTGGCGTCGGTGGTGACCACGTCGAGCGTGACCGGGTCGGAGAAGACCGCCGCCAACGTGGATGAGGTGGGCGCGAACCCGCCGAGCGTGGTCGTCAGCGTGGACCCGCTGATGATCACCAACGGCTGCGAGACCGAGATCGTCACCGTGAACGTCTTGGTCTGGGTGTTGCCGGCCGCGTCGCGCGCCGTGCAGGTGACGGTGGTGACCTGACCGACTGCGAACAGGCTGCCCGAGCCCGGGGCGCATCGGGTGGCGAGCGCCCCGTCACGTGAGTCGCTGGCGGTCGGCTGGGCGTAGTAGATCGGGATCGAGCCGGTCGCCTGGGAGGTGGTGACACTCACGTTGGGGGCGCTCCCGATCGTGGGCTTGGTCGTGTCGGGCGAGAGCGCGTCGGGGCCCAGGTCGAACTCGAACGCCACCCGCTCGGCCGTGAACGTGCAGACCCGTAGCGGTGCGATCCCGATGCAGGTGGTGAACCCGTTGGTGTTGCCGTTGCCGTTCAGATCCACGCCGAGCGTTCCCGAAGCGTGCCCGGTCGACGTGACCGAGGCGCTCGCCGAGCCAGACAATCCGAGGAAGCTGACGTTGCCGTTGAAGTTGCCGGAAATGCCCGTGTTGGCGACCGTTATCGAGGCCGAGCCGTTCCACGACGGTCCGATCACCGGGATCGAACCACTGGTCGAGGCCGAGCCAGTGAAGGAGAACGTGCCGTCGGACTGCGCGAACCCGCTCAGGTTGACCGAGATGAACCCGAGGTTGATCGTCTCCGTGGCGGTCGACGGAATCGTGACTCGCAACACCCCACCGTTGAGTGAGATGTTCATCGTCGCCGAGCCGAGCCGGTCTCCGAACAGCGCCAACTGACCGGTGACCGAACCGGCGAACGTGCCGTTGCTGGTGACCCGGAAGTCGTTGAGCGTGATCGTGCCGCTGCCGGCGAACATCGTGACGGACGGGTTGTTGTTGGTCACGTCCTCGCGCAGCTCCAACGTGGCTTCGGTCCGCGAGATCGACAGGCGGAACTGGGCGCTGGTCGTGTTGAAGAACGCCCCGAGGTGCAGCGCCGGCAACGTGAAGTCGCGGGTGAACGTGTCGGTCAGTGTGATCGAAAGATCGGGCAGCACGATCGGCTGCGACAGCGACGGGAGCCGCAGGTCGCCGCCGTTGATCGCCAGTGTCGTGCTGGTCGACGTGCGGCGGAACCTGAACGAGGCATCGCGGATCTCGAACACCGGGCTGGTCGTGCCGATCCGATCGGTGGAGGCGGTGATGTCGAACGTGCCGTCCGAGGCGATGAAGAAGTTGGGGAACTCGACCTTGCCGAGTTCGCCGAGGTCGATGCTCGGCACGCCCGCCGACGTGGACTCGACTGCGAGCCGGAAGGAACCGCCCGCCGGGCGTTCGAATACCAGCTTGCCGTTGAGCCGGATCAGCCCGAGGTTGATCTGCTTGGCGTCGAACAGCACGTAACGGAAGGCGGTGGTGTCGACGAAGAACGCCGGGGTCGCCAACGCCGGCTTGCCAACCGTGTTGTCGGCCAGGCCCGGGATGAAGAACGTGGCGGCCGGGATGTTGACCCTGAGCGCTGCGCCGCTGGCGTTGGCGCTCACCGACGCCGGCGGCACCACCAGACGGATACCGGTCGGCGAGCCGATCGTGAACCCGTTGGTGCTGACCGAGAACGAACCGTTCGAGGCGATCGAGAAGTTCGGCACGACGGCGCTGAAGATCACCGTCGCCGGGCTGACGCTCGTGTCGCGGTACTCGATCCCGGCACCGGTGGCAGCAAACGTCACCACACTGCTCACCAACGAGAGCCGGAATGTTCCGACACCGAAGATCGGTGACGTCGCCCCGCCGAGCCGGATTCCGGTGGGGGTCGTGACCTGGATGTGGCCGGTGCCGTTGGTGTTGAGGGCGGCGGTCGCATTGAGCGTGCCGACACCGGGGATCGTGACTGTGCCGTTGGTGAGCGCGATCGACGCCGTGTTCGTGATGCCGACGGCGAAGGTGATCTTGAGTGTGCCCCCGACGGCGAACCCGTTGAAACTCAACCCCCCAGGCAGCGACAGCGTCGCGTCACCGGAGACGCCAGACGGGCTGACCGTCAACGAACCCGACACGGTGAGCTGCGTCGACCACAACGAGTACCGGCTCGAAGCGCTCGCCTTGACGGTCATCGCAGCGCCGGTCTTGGCGAGCTCGAACGAGCCCGAGACCGGTACGCCGACGATCGTGAAGTTGGTGCCAGACATGGCGATCGAGAAGTCGCCGGCGGTGGTCAACGAACCGTTGATCTGAACCGTCGGCACCGACCCGGTGGCGCCACCACGCACGCCTGGCACGGTCACGGTGGCGCCGAGCGTCACGATGTAGTTGCCGGCCACCTTGTTGAGCGTGAGCGTGGACGAGTTGACCGTGACGACCGGCAACGTGAGCCCGGTCACGCCGATCGTCAGCGCCTGGATGCCGGTGTTCGTGATCAACCCGTCGACGGTGGCATTGGTGACGATGCTGGGGATCGACATCTGACCGTTGACGTCGAGCGTGAAGTTGGTGCCACCGGTCAGCGTGAGTGCGGCGCCGCCACGCAGCCTGAACCCGCTCAGATCGAGGCCATTGGTTCCGAACTGGACGGTGAGCGCCCCGGTTCCGTCGCTTGAGAGCGCCCCGTTGACGCTCAGCAGCGGCAGTCCGGCCGCCACGTTGGTGAACCTCACGGCACCGTCGACGGCGACGGTGGTGACGCCGGCGGGGGTGGTGCGCAGCACGAGCCGGACGTCGTTGTTGGTCATGCCGAGCGCGTTCGGCGGCAGCGTGCACGCCGCACTCGGGTCGATCGCAAGCGCCGCCCCGGTACCCGTGAGCTGCACAGTTCCGGCTGGGTCGAGCTGGACGCTGCCGAGCGCGATCCGGAACTCCGAAGCACCACCGGTCGCCATGCAGCCCGACACCGAGGCCGTCGTCCTGCCCGCCCGGCCGGACAGCCAGGTCGGCAGGCGGACCGTGCCGCCGAGCCCGAGCGACGCCTGCAGCACCCCGCTCTTGCGGGTCAGCTCGATCGTGGAGCCGGCGTTGACGAACTGGAACCCGCCGATCGACGGCAGCGCCCCACCGGCCGACCCGGTCAGCACCAGCTGGCCGGTCATGTCGGGATTGAGGTGGCCGTCGACCTGCCACGTCGAGCCGAACAGGTCGGCCGTTCCACCCAGGTCGATCGTCAGGTTCTTTCCAAGCTTGACGACATCGAAGTTGGCGTCGCTGATCGTGACGCCGGCCAACGGGCCGGCCTTGTCGACGGCTGCGTGGAACTCGAAGTCCGGTCCGAAACCGGTGCCGATCGGATCGACCAGCACGTCGACGCGAGCGTTGTCGATCAGCCCCTCGACGTCGAGCGTCGCATCGAATGCGACCCCACCGGTACGCCGCAGCCGATCATCGCTGGCCGGATCGAACCCGGGGGTGTAGGCCAGCAAGCGAGCGTTCGCATCGACGCCGGCGGCATCGAACGAGATCGCATCCGGCACGCCCATCTCGTGCAAGGTCTGGTCGACGAGCGCTGTCGACAACGTCAGCTCCAGGCCGCCAGTCGGCACCGGGACGGTGACGCCGTCGAGGTCGCGCTCGTCGATCGCCAGCACGAAGGTGCCCTCCAGGCCGATCAACGGCACCTTGGCCGTCACTTCCACGCCGGCCGCCGTGGCGAGCAGGCGCCCCTCCCCGATCGGGATCGACAGCAGTCGGGCCACCGGCGCCGATGTCGGCGTCTGGCGGGTGCCCTCGAACACACCGGTGAACGAGATCGCGTTGGTCCAGTCCTCGAATGCTTGTCCGCGCGCGGTACCGGTCGGGGCGTCGAGCACCTCCCCGAGACCGGGCACGAACACCGTGATCTGGGCGGGGGTCTCGGTCGCCATCACCACGGCGCCGAACTGCTCGAACCAGGCCAGCGCCTGCAGCGGATCCTCAGGCAACGGAGGGATGTCGGCAATCACATCGACCGGGTCGGTCAACAGGCGCGGCACTTCGAGTCGGCCGTTCAGCACCAGCCCGCCGTACCGGATCAGGTTGTCGTAGTCGACCTGGCGCGTGAACTGGACCTTGTTCGGGTCGGGCGGTGTCGTGCCATCGGACAGGTAACGACGCTCGACACGAGCATCGACGAACGCCTCGTTGCCGGGGCTCGTGATGAACCCCGTCACCTGCGCCGACATGCCGAGCTGACTGAACTGGCCCGACACGGTGACCGACCAGTTCTGGCTGGCGTTGTTCGAGTCGAGCGACGGAAACCGACCACCGTCGAGCACCAGGTCACGCATCCCCGGGATCGGGACCTGCACCCCGAACGTGAGGTCGTCGCGCATTCCGAGCGTGACGGCCGTGATCAGGGCCTCGCCGAGTTGCCCGGTTCCGGTCAGCAGGCCGGCCTGGCTCTTGAGTTGCTCGATCATGCTGGTCGTCAGCGCGAAGCCAAGGCTGGAGGTGTCGAGGATCACCTCGACGCTCGTGTCCGGGCTGCCGATGGGAAGGCCGAGCAGGAGCGGCTGCAGCTCGCCACGGAACGTGAACGATGGGTCGAACCGGTCCCCGGCTGCGATCAGTGCCGCCTTGCCGGCGTCGCCGACGATCGCCGCGAAGTCGGCCACCAACTCGGCCGCCTCGGACGGCGTCATCGTTGCGATCTCGTTCGAGACGGCGACGATCAGCGCCGGGATCGTGGTCGCCCACTCACCGCTGTCGGCGAGCAAGGCGGCGAGTCGTTCGCGCAGCACGGTCGACGAGATCACGACCGCTGCCTCGACGGCTGACACGATGCCGTCGCCGTTCGTGTCACGCACATACCGCGCCAGGGGGCTGCCCGGGTCGTTGCTGAGTTGTGCCGCCAACCGGGTGAGCGTGGCGGCTGCCATCGCGTCGACGAATGCGTCGAGGCCGGCGGCCACTCCGGTCACCACACCCGTCGTGCGGAGTTGGGCGACCACCGTGGTGCGGGCCGGGAACGCCGCCGCCAGCGGGCTGCCGGGCGTGGGGCTCTGGTAGGCGACGTCGATCTGCGGTTCGAGTGGGCTGGTGAAGTCGATCATCAGGCCCGCCACGGCCAGGCTGCCGTCGATCTCGATCCCTTCGGCGAGCGGAATGCCGAACACCTCGACCTCGCCCGTGCCGATCAACTGCACCCCGCCGCCGAACTCGACGAGCATGGCGAGCGTGACATGTCCTTGCATCATCCCGGCCGCAGTCACGTGCGTCAGGTCACCTTCGAGGGCGATCGCGAACCCCTGGTCCCAGGTCATCGTGGCGTCGTCGACGGCCACCCCGATCGCGGCGGCGATCGACGCCGCGTCGATCGTGGCGTCGGTCGGCAGGTCGAGCACCGACGTCAGCAAGTCCTCCGGGTGTCTCGGCCGCGGCGTCGGCAGCGACACGGGGCCGAAGGCCGCGGCGCCGGTGGCCGAGGTGAGGATCAGGCCGGTCGGGCCGAGCGGTATACCGAGCGGGGCGGTCACCCGCAACAGCACCGGGCCGTACTCGCTGATCACGATGTCGGCGCCGGCGCTGAACGCCGGCGTCGAGACCTGACCCTTGATGCGCCCGTACAGCACCGGGGTGCCGTCGATGTCGACCGTTCCGAAGGTGATGCCACCGCTGACCTTGGCGCCGCCGAGGTTGAGTTCGGGGTCGATCATGAACGACACACCCGAGAGATTGACGATCGGGAACGTGTCGAGGTCGAGCGGCGCCAGTGGGTCGAAGTCGATCAGACGACCGATGTCGATGACCAGATTGTCGACCGTCGCCGTGATCGGGAAGTCGTCGGTGCCGGCCAGCCCACCCGAGAACGAGATCTGGAGTTGGCCGAGCAGGTCGGTGAGCACGTCGCCTTCGGCGATGTCGATCGGGAGTCGGAGGCCGAGCTCGTCGACACGCAGCGGGATGAAGTCAGGTAGTCCGAACTTCTCACCGTTGGGGACGCTGAACTCGACGAAGAACCCGTCGAGGAACACGATCTGATTGTCGGCGGTGACCCCGAAGCCGCCGATCCGGCCGCCCCATCCGGCAAGCGCCGGGACGTCGTCGTTGAACACGATCCCCGCTCCGGTCGTGTCGTCGGCGAGCGTGCCGCCGACCGAGAACACGATCCCGTCCTGCTCTGGGGTGAAGTCGAGCACGGCGTCGCCGAGCTGGACCGTGGCGAAGTCGCCGAATGGGATCGTCAGGTTGCCGAGCGTCACGTCGCGTAGCTCAGCATCGACGAACGGCACTCCGGCGGCGTCGAAGCCGACCCTCACGCCGAACGTCCCGCGCAGGTCGCGAACCGTCGCCCCGCCGCGGGTCGCAGCGCTGAACCCGACCGTGGCCGAACCGTCGACCTCGACACCGTTGGCCCCGTCGACGAACGCCGACGTCAGTACCGCATCGATCGAGCCGGAGATGTTGTCGTAGCCGCCGGTGATGCTGGCCGAACCGCCGACCACCGGCAGCAGCACCCCGTCTTGGAAGCCGTCGGCGTGAATCTCGGCGTCGATCACAACAGCGGTGTCACCCGAGCCGATCGTGAGGTTGTCGAGACCGAGCGTGATCGGTCCGAGGTCGATCGGGGTGACCGTGAACGGGTCGGTGGCGACGAGCGCCGTGAACGTGACCGCTCGCTGAGCGGGTGGCGACGCCGGCGTGATCACGTCGGCGCCGATCTGCACGACGGGGTCGAACGCAAGAGCGTCGAACGCCGACAGGTCGACCGTGCCGTCGACCTCGACGACGAACTCCGACAAGTCGACGACTGCGCCATCGGCGTCGGTGTTGGTGAACTCCAACCGCAGCGCCGTCAGATCGACGGGCACCAAGCCCGCCAGACCGATCGAACGGGCGAATCCCGCCGGCTGCTCGACCGTCGCACCTGTGGCCGAGAAGCGCCCGTCGGCGTGCACCCGCAGACCGGTGATGGCGACCGTCAGGTCGCCGAGCGCAGGGGCGGTGGCCGTCAGCGAATCGACGGCCAGCACGACGTCACCCTCAGGGCCGTCGCCGGTCGGCGTGTGGAGCGAGACTCGGACCGCCGCAACGTCGAGCACATCGCCGACTGAGGCGTCGAAGGTCGCCGCTGTCAACGTCACCTGATCGTCGGCGTCGAGCGAACCAGAGATCCCGGTCATCGCCGCGATCGTGCCGCCGGCAGTGTCGACCAGCGTGGCCGACCCGGCCGTGAGCGCCGCAGAAACCGACACCAACGTCCCGTCGCCGAGGACCACCGTGCGGGTGCATTCGGGACAGCCCGGGACCGACACGTCGACACTCACCACCAGCTCGACGTCGCTGAACCGGAACGGGCCGACCGCCAATTCGGCAGCAGTCACCGTGGCCGATCCGGCGAACCCGTCACCGTCGATCAGCAGTTCGACGTGGGCCTCGATCTGATCGGCGCCGTCACCGATCACCAGCCCGGCGTCGACCGTGATCGAACTCGACGAGGGCGACACGAAGCCGGACAGGTCGAGATCGGTGACGGTGAAGCCGCCCAGGTCGAGTCCGGCGACCGGGGTCGCCGAACCGGTCAAGGCCCAGCCGGTGACACCGCCGACCGTGGGGAGTGTGGTGAGCGTGCCCGTCGCCTCGATCGTGGTTGGGGCGCTGACGCCACCGACGGCAAACCCCGGCAGGTCCTGGATCAGGCGCACCATCTGGGCGGTCGTGATCCCGGTCGCTCCATCGGCGCCGGAGGTGCTGGTCCAGTCACCGTTCCACACGACGGTCGTATCGTCGACGCGGGCCGTGACGTCCATCGAGGCGGCGCCGTCGAAGGTGCGGATCAGCGTGGCCGGGGTGGCCGCCGACAGGGCGGCAGGGCGCAGCCTGGCGGTGCGGTCCTTGGCAAGACGGGCGCCGAGCGACGGCGTCGCCGAGGCGACCACGTCGAGCGTGGTGTTCTGGACCCCGAGCACGGTGCCGGAGCCGAACGCCGACCCGCTGCCCGACACGTCGAGTCGAACGCCCGACTCACCCAGCACGTAGAACCCGTCGAGGTCCACACCGGCGACCAGCACCACCTCGGCGTCGAGCGACCATTCGATGTCGGCGACCAGCCCGACCTGCTCGGCCAACCCCTGCAGGATGTCGGGTGAGGCACCGTTCAGGTCCGGGCCGGTATAGCCGCTCTGTTCGAGGATCTGCGCCAACGTGCGGGTGCACCGGACCTGGATCACGTCACCGAGCGCGGCGACGGGCTTGCCGCCGATCCCGCCCGCCACGAAGTCGGCAGGGCAGCCGACGCTGTCGAAGTCGGCGACGATCTCGGCCAGGGTGTCGGCGTTGACATCGAACACCGGAGCCTGCACGCCCCCGAACAGCTCGTGCAGATCGAACAAGTCGCCGAGGTCGACGTTCGGCAGCACGGGCGGCTCGACCTCGGGCAGGTCCAATGCCGGCCAATCGATGTTCGGCCAATCGAACCCGTCGTCGAAGCCGTCGTTCGTGCTGGACGGGTCGGAGGCGCCTCCGAACCAGTCGTCGTACCAATCGCCGATCCCACCGCGCAGCTGATCACCGACGGTGCCGGCCGGCGTGTCGTCGTCGACGATCGTGATCACGGCCTGGTCGGTGAGGCGGCCGTCGATCATCAGACCCACGATGAACACGGCGTCCGGCTCGATGTCGCTGTCGGCGATCGCGGTGAACGTGAACGTGTGGGTGGTGTCGCCCGGCTCGAAGTGCACGGTGGCGGGTGCCAGCGAGAAGTCGGTCGGCTCACCGGCGTTGACGTCGTCGAGGCTGTTGATCGCGATCTCCACGTCGTGGGCACTCTCGAAGGTGGCCGGGTCGAGCGTCACCAGCAGCGGCAATGTGGCGTTGGCGGTCGTGCCCTCCACCAGCCGGCGCACGAAGTCGCCGGCCGGATCGTTGGCCTGGCGCACGAAGCGTGCATCGGGTTCGGCGTTGAGATCGATGATCGTGACCTGTTCGCCGGCGACTCCGGCACCGTCGAAGGCGGCATTGACCACGAACCGCTCGCGCTCGGCGTCGCCGCTCACGTTGCGGATGATCTCGACCCGCACGAAGGCCGACGTGAACCCGGCCGGGATCGTCACCACCGTGGTCAACAGGTGGTAGTCCTCGTTGTCGACCGCCTCGACGTCCTGCGACGAGAGATCGAACGTGAGTGGCGACCCGGCGGTGTGGCCGAGCAGCAGGGTCAACGACACGACGCCGGCCGACTCGTCGTACGGCGTGTTCGAGTCCAGCGACACGGTGGGCAGCGGATCGTCATCGGTGATCGTGACCGTGGCGGCGGCCAGCTCGGTGCCGCCCACGGCATCGAGCACTCGCACGCTGAACGCCTCGGTGACATCGAACAGGTCGTCGTTCACGATCGACACGCGGACCTCGGCTGTGCTCGACCCCTCGGGCACGACCAGGACCGCAGGGAACCCGGACGAATCGAAGTCGGCGGTCGACGCCGTGCCGGCCTGGAGGTCGATCGCCAGCCGCAACGGCGAGTCGGCCGGGCTGTCGAGGGCAACCGTCACGACGGCATCGCCGACCGCCTCGTCGACGGTCACCGAGGAGGCGGTCACGGTGTGCGACGGGTCGTCGTCGACGATCGTGACGGTGCCACTCGCCGTCGACGCCAGCGGCGAGGTGACGACGATGCCGAGCGTCTCGTCGTCCTCGTCGATCAGGTCGTCGAGCACGGTCAGCGGCACCAGCAGTTCCGACGAACCGTCGTCGAACGTCACGCCGAACTGCAATGGCTCGTAGTCGGCGCCCGGTGTGGCGCTGATCTCGGCCGTGGTGAACGTCACCGGCAGCGGCCCGACGGTCGACGAGCGGGTCACCACCACATCGCCACCCGATGCTTCGACGATCGACTCGTCGGCCACCGACAAGGTGACCGAGTCCGTCCGGTCGTCGTCGACGAGCGTGATCGCAGCGAGATCGTCGGCGTCGGCGGTGATCACCTCGCGGACCGACGAGGTGAATGCCACCTCGACGCGATGATCGGGTTCGACGACGTTGTCCGACAGCAGGGTGAGCGTCACCGTCTTGGGCCCGTCGCCAGGGTTGAACACCAGTTGGGACGGGCTGATCGTGTAGTCGACGCCCTGCACACCGGTCACGCTGCCGGCCGCCACGAACACCGTCACCGGTTCGACCAGCGGTCGCTCGGACACCAGCTCGACCACCAACGGCTGGGTCGGATTGGTGGCATCGCCTTCGTTCAGCGTGCGTCGCATCGGTTGACCCGGCGCGTCGCCCGGCTGCCGCACGATGTGGGCGCGGGGCAGGCCGGCGATGTCGTTGTTGATGATCTCGATCACGCTGCCACCGAGCAGCTCGACCGGGCTGTCGGTCGAGGTGGCGACCACGCTGAACGTCTCGCGGCCCTCGGGCCGATAGTGCACCTCGTCGAACGGCACGGTGCCGAACTGCACGGTGTCGACGTCCTCGATGATGTCGAGATGGGCGACGCCGGAGAAGCTCGACCCGGCCGGGACCACCAGCTGCGTCGACAGTGCCGTGTAGTCCTCGCCGGCGGTGGCCTCGATGTCGGAGCTGACCACCGAGAACGTGACCGGGAAGTCGATCGGCTGCGACAGCACGATCGACACCGAGATCTCGCCGGCATCCTCGCCGTACGGCGAGGCCGACACGACCGAGACGGTCGGCGGAGCGTCGTCGCTCTCGATCGTGACCCTGGCAACCGCCGAACCGGTGGGCAACGGATCCCCGTCGAAGATCGGTGGCGTGGTCTCCGTGAACAGGACTTGGAACGTCTCGTCGAGTTCGAACGACGCGTCGTCCACGATCGGCACCGCCACGGCGACGGTCAGTTCCCCGGCCGGCAGCTCGATCGATGCCGCGGGTGCCCCGACGTCGATGCCGAGCTGAGCGGTGCCGGCGATCAACGACACCGCGAACGTGCGCGACCTCGTGTCGGGCGACAGCGCCTCGACGGTGACCAACGCCGCACCGTCGGCCTCGATCACCGTTCGGTCCACAGTGGCGAATGCCGGCGGCACGACCGACGGCCGCCAGGCTGGTTCGTTGTCGATGGCAGGGTGGTTGCTGAGGTCGACCGCTGGCGAGCCAGGGGCGACACCGACACTGAAGATCTCCATCGGCCCACCCACGCCGCGGGTGTAGGCCACCTTGGTACCGTCCGGCGACCACGTCGGCAGTGTGTCGGACGACACGTTGTTGGTGAGGTTCACCTCGGCGGTCGCGTCGGTGCGCAGGGCGATGATGTCCTCGCTCCCGGAACGGGCGGCACTGAAGGCGATCTGTGAACCGTCGGGCGACCACGCCGGGTCGGTCGTGCCACTGCTGGCGGCGAGGAACCGCTGACTCGAGCCGTCGGCGGCGATCAGGTACAGCGCGCTCGTGAACGTCGTTCCGACGATTTCGTGATTGACGCCGTAGGCGATCGTGGAACCGTCAGGCGACCAGGCGGGAGCGAAGTCGGAACCCTGATTGTTGTTGTTGCTCAACTTGACCGGATTCGTCCCGTCGGCGTTCATGACGTAGATCGAGCGGAGATTCGTCGCCACCCCGCGATCGCTGCTGAAGGCGATCTTGGCCCCATCGGGCGACCATGCGGGGGAGAAGTCACCGCCGGGCGTGTTCGAGATGTTGATCTCGGCTCCGACCGGAAGGCCACCGCTGTCGATCGCAACCACGTAGATCTCACGTTGCCCGTCACGATCACTGCTGAACGCCAACTTGTTGCCGTCAGCTGACCACGCCGGTTCTGAATCGGCGCTGCTGTTGTGGGTGATCTGGGTCTGTCCGGACCCGTCGTCGCGCATCAACCAGATCTCGTCGTCGCCGTCACGGTTCGACGTGAACGCGATCCAACCGGTGCCGCCAACGGGTGCAGTTGCCGCGTCGGCTGGTGGGTGTGGCGCGAACACCACCGTCCCGGCCGTGCTGATGAACGAAGCCATGACGATCCTGGCCGTGAGCGAAGCTGTTCCCATCCTCATGACCGCCATGACGTGAACCGTACGAGTCCGGTTCGCGCCGAACCTCCGTGTGCACACGGAACTTCGCGACGACCCGGCCGTCACCGAACGAATCTGAGGCGACTACGGAGCGACGAGGCGGGCCAACTCGACCCGGTTGTTGGTGCCGAGCTTGCGATACGCCGACGACACATGGCTCTCCACGGTGCGTCGCGACACGAACAACCGATCGGCGATCTCGGCGTTCGTCAGACCCTCGGCCAGCAGTTGCACGACCGACACCTCGCTGCGCGACAGACGGCCGAGGCCCTTCGGAACGTCGGCCCGCCTGCGCCGGAGCAAGTGCCGGACCGGCGCCATCAAGCCGACCGCCCCGATCGGCATCAGCACCTCGTCCGCGGCAGCCGCCCAGGACCTTGCCGCTGCCGTATCCGAGTCGGCATCGGCCATCCGGGCGGCGTCGACGAGTGCTTCCCCGGCCCGCAGCAGTCGCCCCTGTGCCCGGTAGCGATCCGCCGTGCGGGCCACCCCGGCAGCGTCGTAGGCGGCCAACGAGGCGGCGTAGGCGGCGTCGGTCGACCAGGGATCGCACCCCGCCAGTCGAGCTGACTCGGCCAGGTCTGCCGCCGCCGCCTCGGCACGCTCGGCAGACCCGTGCAACACAGCGATCCGAACCAGCTCGAGTGCCACTTCGACCCGCGGTGAACGGATCGCGAACAGTTCCATGCCGATCGCGAGCGTGTCGAGCGCGAGGTCGACCCGATCGTCGAGCACCGCCACACGAGCTTGGGCGATCGCCAGATGATCCCATCCCAACTGCGCCTGCGACGGCGAGACCAAGGCCTCCGCGGCCGCCACCTGCACACGTGCGGAGGCAGTGTCGCCCCGGGCCAGTGCGGTGCGGGCCAGGAACGCCCGGCACCACAACGCGGCACCGTACGAATCGGTGATCCCGAACGACAACGCCCCCAGCGCAGCCGCGTCACAGTCGTCGAGTTCGCCGGTCTGCAACGACAGCAGCGCGTCCAAGGCGTCGTAGGCAGGCGCCATCCACACGTACCCGGCCGCCATGCAGCGCAGCCGCCCCGTGACGTTCAGGCGGCGGGCAGCAGCAGCATCGTTCTGCAGGGTCGCGACCAGCGACGCCGCGAACCACGGCTGGTAGACCGTGGCCTCGGCCGCTTCCGGCAGCGCCGCCATGCGCTCCAGCCGCTCACCGAGACGGTTCGCCTCGCTCAGGTCCAGGTGGTACAGCGCCACCAGCGCACCGACCATGTCGGCCGCCTGCACCGTCACCAGATCGCCCAGGCGCTCACCGGCTCCGGCGTGTTCGACCGACACCGCCCGAGCCCGCTCGAAGTCTCCCGCCAAGAGAAAAGCGAACGCCGACTCGGCGTTGAGCCGGCATCGAGCGGCCTCGTCCGGCGCCAACGAGGCAGCCCGCGCCAACTCCTCGACCGTGTCGAGTGGCCGCCCCAGTTGGAACGTCACCATCGCCAGGTCACGGCGCAACACCATCTCCTCGGGCGGCTCGGCGCCGACCAACAACGCCCGTAACGCCGCCTCGGCCTCGATCGTGCGACCGATGGAAGCCAGCGCACGAGCCCGGACCATCGACAGCCGTCGCCCGGGAGCGGGCCCGACGTCGATCGCATGGTCGGCGAACCGCAGCGACGACGCCGGGTCGAAGCGCACCAGCTCCTCGGCCGCGCCCGTCAACCACGTCGCCGCCTCCGATCCGGTCGCCGCCGAGGCGACCAGGTGGTCGACCACGCGCAACGGAGATTCGCCGCGCTCGATGTACAGGCGGGCGTAGCCGGCGTGGATACCCCGGTGGACGGGCGCGCTCACCATGTCGATCGCCGCCAGTCGGTAGTGATCGTGGCGGAACCGCAACACGGCGTCGGTGTGCAGCAGACCGGCGCGTTCCATCCGATCCACGTCGCCGATCACCTCGTGCAGCGGTTTGCCGAGCACCGCCGCCACGTCGGCGACCTGGAACGCGCTCCCGGCCAGGGCCGCCGCCACGGCGACCAGGTTGGTCTCCCCCACCACCGACTCGAGCCGGGCCTTCACGGCGCCGGACACCTGGCTGCGCATTCGCACTGCCAGCCCCGGCTCGACGTCGGCCACGCCCTCGACCAGCCCGATCTCGCCGAGCCCGAGGCCCTCCAACAGCGTCGTCACGAGCAACGCCGACCCGCCGGCAGCGGCCAACACCCCACGAAGGTGCGGCCCGGGCGCGCCGCCGAACCGTTCGGCACACAGCGCCGCCACGTCGGCATCTCGGAGTGGGCCCAGTTCGACCGGATCGACCCGATGCCGTAGCCGGGACGCCGTGGCCGCGAACGGTGTCTCGGGATCCGGCGGTCGTCCGGCGACGACCAGCACGATCGGGATCGCCTCCATCGCCTCCATCGCCTCGATCCACAGCAACGACCCCACGTCGGCCAAGTGCACGTCGTCGACGATCCACACCACCGCTCCGGACGACCCGGCCTGCACCGTGCGGTCCACCAGCGTCTCGACGGCGATCACATCCGACGCGTTGGCCACTCCGGCCTCGAAGAACGAGCGTTTGGCGCCACCGGTGCCGACCAGGTCGCGCACCGTCGTTCGCGTCAACGCCAGTGGGATCGCATAGGGCGTCGCCGTGCCTCTGAGCGCGGTCGCTGACCTGACCTGACAGTCGTCACCGAGCGACTCGGCGAAGTGCTCGAGCAGGAACGATTTGCCGGACCCGGCAGTCGCCTCGATCCACACGACACACCCGCCGTCACCGGCCTGGAACCGCTCGACGGCATGACGCAGCGCACCGAACGATTCGTCACGCCCGACGAGTGACCACGGTGATCGCTCGCGGCCGATCGTCATCGACCGATTCTGGCAGCCGAGGGGGACGGCCGCCCCGGTCGGCCGCAGGATCAGCTCAGGTGCGACTTGACGAGCGCCGCGATCCGGCCGCCGTCGGCGCCGTCGCCGGCGCGCTCACGGACGAGCTTGATCACCTGACCCATCGCCTTGGGGCCCTCGGCCCCCGCTGCTGCCACGTCGGCGATGGCGGCCACCACGATCGCTTCGAGATCGCCATCGCTCATGGCGGCCGGCAGATAGGCCTCGATCACGGCCAGCTCGGCGCGCTCCTTGGCGGCCGACTCCGGACGACCGTTCTGCTCGTACACCTCGGCCGCCTCGACCCGCTTCTTGGCCTCCGATCGCAGCACGGCGATCGCCTGCTCGTCGGTCAACTCGATCGCCTGGCTGCCGGCGACTTCGGCGTTCGTGATCGCCGACCGCACCATCCGGATCGTGGAGGTGGCGACCCCGTCGCGGGCCTTCATGGCCGTCGTCAGGTCAGCCTGCAGACGGGCTTTGACGGACTCTTGAGCGCTGGACATCCATCCATCATGCCCGCCCGGTTCAAGAACCGCATCACGGGTACCGATGCAGAGAATATGAGTGACGTCGTCGACGACCAGATCACCGCCTTCATGCTCGACGGCGAGTTGCCGCGCCTCGGCAGCGTCGGCAGTCCCGCTCCGGCAGTTCCAAGCCAACCGGTGATCGCTCCGGCCACGGCACCCTCGGTGTTCGACGTGGTGGCTGCACCGGCGCTCGCCGCGCCCACGTTCGCCGCTCCGCAGGTGGGTGCTCCGACGGTCGACACCCCGGGCGTGCCGATGATGCCGATGATGCCGGCATTGCCATCGCTCCCCACGCTGCCGACCAAATCCATCGAGGCGCCGGCCAGCACGATCGACACCAACACCGACACCGCTACCGACAGCGGCGAGCCTGCCGCTCCCGCTCGGCACCCCATGGCGCATCTGATGCCCGAGAAGTCGATGCCGTCCGAGGCCTCCCGCCGCGCCGCCGAGGCGCGCGCCGCCAAGAAGGCCAAGGCCAAGAAGATCAAGCTGATCGCCGCCGCCTGCTTCCTGGCCTTCGCCGTGCTGGTCGGTCCGCTGGTCTACAAGTTCTTCTCCGACGGGCTCGCCCAGGCCGGCAAGACCACCCCCGACGAGCCCGCTCCGGCGGCCACCGTGGCGCCCGAGCCGACCGACGCACCGATCTCGGTCGCACCTGGTCTCACCGGCGCCATCGACGCCGCCAAGGACGCCGTGTCGGCCACCGACGACCAGGCGACCGTCACCCCCTGAGGACTGACGCCGATCAACTCGTGTAGCGGGCGCCGCGCAACGAGCGCGGGTCGACCTTGACGGCGACCCGTGTCACCGTCGCCCCCGCCACTTCGGCCAGGCGAGCCACGATCGTCGGCGTGAGGAACTTGACCTGTGTGGCCCAGGCCGGGTCGTCGACCTCGACCGTCAGCACGCCCTGATCGAGTTTCAGCGGCCGCACATGGAGGGCGATCTGCTCCCCCACTGCCTCGCTCCAGCGACCGAACACGCCGCCGATCACACGACTGCTCGGTGCCCGCAGCGAACGGACCACCCCGTCCAGCGCGTTGCCGAGCGACACCGGGTCGTCGAAGTCCCCCAGTTCGTCGAGCGGGATGTCACTCACACACCCGACCGTACCGCCCCGGCAACGATGTGCAGGACGCGGTCGGGGTGGGCTGCCGGCGGCAGGGGCGAGGCCGAGGTGATCACCACCTGCCCGGGTGGAAGGTTCTCGAGCAGCGCCGTGGCACGTTCGGGGTCGAGCTCGCTCAGCACGTCGTCGAGCACGAGGATCGGCGTCGTGCCCGTCCGTTCGGCTACCAGCCGGTGCGCAGCCAGACGCATCGCCAATGCAACCGTGCGTTGCTCCCCCTGGGAGGCGTGGGTGCGGGCAGGCATCCCAGCCAGCACGATCTCGACATCGTCGCGATGCGGGCCCACCGTCGACACACCGCGCCGGACGTCGTCGGTCCGTGACGCCGCCAGCGCCGCGGTCAACCCGCCGGCGCGCCACTCGGGTTCGTATCGCAACTCGACCGCCACCGGCTCGCCGGCCAGCTGCTCGTACGCTTCGACCACCATCGGCTGACAGCGCGCCACGAGCGTGGCCCGGGCGTGCCCGAACTGGTCGCCGACGGCGGCGAACTTGGCGTCCCACACGTCGAGCGTCATCGCCACCTCGTCCGTCAGGCGGCCGTTGGCCTGTTTGAGCAACACGTTTCGCTGCCGCACGATCCGGTCCAGTTCGAGCCGAGCGGCGTCGTACTTGGTGGCCAGCGCCACCAGCGTGTCGTCGAGGAACGTCCGTCGCTCCCCCGGTCCACCTTTCACCATCACCAGGTCGTCCGGAGCGAACACGCTCACCCGCAACACGCCGAGCAGGTCACGCGTGCGTGCCAGACGCTGCTTGTTGACCTGGACCCGATTGCGGCCGACCCGTGTGAGCTCGGCCTCGATCAACACCTCGCGACCGTCGAGTTGGCGCAGGGTGGCACGCACGATCGACTGCTCCGTTCCGGCGCGGATCAGCGCCTCGGGGGGCGCTCCACGAAAACTCGACAGCCGGGCCAGGTACGCCAACGCCTCGGCGAGGTTGGTCTTGCCCTGCCCGTTGCGACCGAGTACGGCCGTGATCCCGGTCGTGAGGTCGAAGGTGGCCGCCTCGTAGTTGCGGAAATCGACGAGTTCGATCCGCTCCACGATCATGGGGCGATCGTACGCCCCGGCCGATGATCGGGCACCGGAGCGGTCAGGGGACGCGGACCGGCATCAACAGGTAGAGGTACTCGTCGTGGCCGACGCCGCGCAGGACCGCCGGCTTCATCGGGTCGAGCGTGCTCAACGTGACCTCGTCGCCTTCCACGGCGTCGATCCCCGAGGCGAGGTACTCCGGGTTGAAGGCCACCGTCATCTCGGCGCCCGAGTAGCTGGCGTCGATCTCCTCGTGGGCGTTGCCGACGTCCTGGGTGATCGCCGTCAGGCCGAGCGTGTCGCCGCCCAACGTGAGGCGCACCGGTGTGGAGTCCTGCGCCAGGATCTTGACGCGGCGCAACGCCTCCAGCAGGGCGTCGCGTCCCACGGTGAGCTGGTTCGGGTACGACGACGGCAACAGGTTGCGGTAGTTCGGGTACTCGCCTTCGATCAGGCGGGTGGTGAGCCGCGTGCCGGCCACCTCGAACACCGCTTCGCGGGCGCCCAAGCGCACCGACAGGTCCTGGCCAGACCCGAGGATCCGCTGCAGTTCGGCCAGCGCCCGGCCGGGCACCAACACCTTCTGGCCTGCCGCCAGCATCGACGACTGCGGCAGGTCACGGACCGCCAAACGGTACGAATCGGTGGCAACCATCTTCAGGCCGTCGTCCTCGGACGCCATCAACACACCGGTCAGCACGGCGCGGGCATCGTCGGTCGACGCAGCCCGGACCACCTGGCGCAGCGCGTCGCCGACCTGCTGGCTGGACAACGTGACCGGCTCGGCGTCGGGCTCGACCTGCGCTGGGTAATCACCCAGCGACAACGGGCGCACCGAGAACTGCGAACGCCCAGCACTGATCGACATGTCCTCGTCGGTCACGGTGATCTCGACCGCACCGGCCGGCAGCGCCTTGACGATGTCGCTCACCAGCCGTGCCGGCACGACGGCGGACCCGTCGCGATCGGAATGGACCGGCACCGACAGACGGATCGTGAGCTCGAGGTCGGTTCCCGTGACGGTCAACTGACCGTCCTTGACATCGAGCCGCACGCCCGAGAGCACGGGCAACGTGCCCGACCGGCTGGTCGCAGCCCGACCAGCGGTCGTGAGCGCCTCCGCCAGGATCTCGCGTTCACAACGGAATTTCACAGTGTCGCCCTTCTCCCCATGAGGTGATGAATTGATGCAGTAGCAGTAGTAGGGGCTGTGGATTGTGAACAACCCGACATCACCCCAGCGTAGAGGGTCTGCCGAGGCGCGCGACGTTGTCCACCGTCGTCCCCAGATCGCGGATGACAACGATGTCGTTCGGTGGATGACCGCAGGTTCTCCACCGTTGGTGCAGTGTTATCCACCGGCTTGTCCCCCTGGTCGCGCGCGGTCGCCACGATCACGCTGTCAACCGTCATGCTTTCAACCGTTGCAAGAGATCGGTGACCTGTTCGTAGATCGCTTTGCGTTCGCCCATCTGGCGTTGGATCTTCTCGACGGCATGGATCACCGTGGTGTGGTCGCGGCCGCCGAACAGGCGGGCGATGCTGGGATACGACAAATCGGTCAGTTCCCGGAACACGTACATGGCGATCTGGCGGGCGGTGACCAACGGCCGTTGCCGGCTCTTGCCCTTCAACGCTTCGATGTCGTGGCCGAGGATCCCGGCCATCTCCGCCAACAGTTCGGCGTCGGTGCGCGGCTTGGGCTCGGCGTCGGTGAGCAGGTCGGCGAGCTGTTGCTGGGCGAGTTCGATCGTGATCGGAGCGCCGCTCAAGCTGGCATAGGCGGTGACCCGGATCAAGGCCCCTTCGAGCTCACGGATGTTGGTCGAGATCTTGGTGGCGATGAACTCGAGCACCTCCGACGGCACCTGGACCCGTTCACGCTCGGACTTGTTGCGAAGGATCGCCAATCGAGTCTCGACGTCGGGTGGCTGGATGTCGGTGATCAAACCCCACTTGAACCGCCCACGCAGGCGCTCCTCGAGCGTCTGAATCGCGTCGGGCATCCGGTCCGACGAGATCACGATCTGCTTGTTGGCACCGTGCAACGAGTTGAACGTGTGGAAGAACTCCTCCTGGAGGCCTTCCTTGCCTTCCAAGAACTGCACGTCGTCGATCAGCAGGACGTCGATCTCGCGGTACTTGCGGCGCAGACCGGCCATCGCATTGGTGCGGATCGCGTCGACGTACTCGTTCATGAACGTCTCGGTCGAGACGTAGCGCACGACGTGGTGCTGGTAGTTGTGATGCACGTAGTGCCCGATGGCGTGCAACAGGTGGGTCTTGCCGAGACCGGCCTGGCCGTAGATGAACAACGGGTTGTACGAGCGCGCCGGCGTCTCGGCGACCCGCAGCGCGGCGGCCAGGGCGAACTGGTTCGAGGCACCCTTCACGAACGTTTCGAAGGTGTAGCGCGGGTTCAAGCCGGCGGCGTCGAGCACGGCGGTGTCGGTGTGCTCGCGGTGATCCCCGTCCGACGTCGACGACTCCGATCCACCGTCGGCCTCGGATCGCCGGGTCTCACTGATGTGCTGACTCGGTTCGGGAGCGCTGATGACGACGTCGAAGCGGCGGTCCCCCTCGCCCAGTTCGGCGAGGGCATCGGTGATCAGCGGCTGATACCGGGTCAGGATCCGGTCGCGTGCCAGCGTGCTCGGCACCTGGATGACCAGGTTCCGGTCGTGGTCCGACAACGGCGTGACCTCCGAGAACGTCGAGAACCACACCGACTCCGTGAGTTGGGCGCGCAACAGCTGCGCAACCGCTGTCCACAACTCCACTTGATCGCTCACCCAGGGCCTCCGAGCGGCTGAACCCGCTGCAACGCCGAACGCAACGGTACGGGTCGGGTCGCCATCGATTCCAACGTCCACACGATTGTCCACAGGTGTGGACAATCGCTCTGCCGAGGCAGGCGCAGCACCGTAGCAGCTTCACCGGGGTCCACAAAACCGGCCTGGTTGCCGGTTCTGGCGCGTTGGCCGTAGCCTTGCCAGGTCGTCAGCGCGCCAGCGCGCCCTGCGGCCATCCACTTCTTTATTTCAGGTCACGATCACGGCATGGCTTCGTTTCGCCGGAGATCGAGGAGGACGTCGTGAAGCGCACATTCCAACCCAACACCCACCGGCGAGCGAAGAAGCACGGTTTCCGTGCTCGTATGTCCACTCGCGCCGGCCGCGCCGTGCTGAAGTCTCGGCGCGACAAGGGTCGCACCCGGCTCTCGGCTTGATCCACGCCTTCCGCGGCCGATCAGATTTCGAGCGCCTTCGGCGTGACGGGGTCCGATTCCGCAGGAGTGCGCTCTGGTGCACCTGGTGTCCCGATCCAACTCTGAACTCCACAGCGGTGGCGTTCGCGCTCAGTCGCGCCCTCGGGTCGGCGGTCACCCGGAATCGGTTGCGGCGTCGGATGCGTGCCATCCTGGTGGGCCTGGATCTCCCGTCGGGGATGATGCTGATCGGTGCCAACCAGCACAGTATCGAACTCACGTTCGATCAGTTGACGAGCGAGCTGAGGGCGCTGACGGAAGCAGTCAAGGCCAGCTCGGCCGTGTGCAGCGCCTGATGTTGCGGTCGATCGGCGCCTATCAACGCGCCTTCGAGGGGCGCCCCTCACCGTGCCGCTACTTTCCCACGTGTTCGGAGTACAGCCGCGAGGCAATCGAGTTGCACGGCGCCCGACGCGGCGGATGGCTGACGGTGCGTCGCCTGGTTCGCTGCCGCCCGTTCGGGCCGTCCGGCTTTGACCCGGTCCCGGAGCGAGCCACCCATTCGCCCTCCCCCAAGGAGTTTGCTGCATCATGATCGCCGGCGTTTTCGAGGTCCCCGGGTCGCTGCTGGCCTGGCTGTACGAACTCACCCACAGCTACGCCGGGGCGATCGCCATCATCGCCGGATTGGTGATGCTGCTGGTGACGCCGCTCAACCTGAAGAGCACCAAGGGAATGCTCGAGATGCAACGTCTCGCCCCCGAGATGAAGCGCCTCCAGGCCGAGCACAAGGACGACCGCCAGAAGCTCAACGAAGAAATGATGAAGCTCTACCAGGAGCACAAGGTCAACCCGATGGCCTCGTGTCTGCCGCTGGTGGCCCAGATGCCGGTGTTCATCATCATGTTCCGGATCTTGCACGGCATGACCTACAAGCCCGCCAACGGCAACAAGCTGATCGCCGATGCCGTGCTCAACGCCGGCGGCGACCTGCGCCCGGCGGGGTTCATGCCGCGGTACCTCCCGCATTCGTCGTCGTTGTACGAGTCGCTCGCCCGCGGCGAGCACATGAAATCGCTCGGGCTGGATCTGTCCAAGTCGCCCGCCCAGATGCTCGGCGAGAACTTCGGTCTGGGCCTGATCTTCGCCGGCCTGGTCGTCGTGCTCGGCCTGCTGTACTGGGTGCAGCAACGGATGGTCGCCGCTCGCGCCGCCGTGAGCCCCACGATGTCGGCCAGTCAGCAGAAGCTGATGCAGTACATGCCGGTTGCATTCGCCGTGTTCCAGGTCTTCTTCCTGCTCGGTCTCGTCGTCTACTACATCGTCCAGACCGTGCTGCGGATCGCCCAGCAGGCATACATCACCAAGCGCTTCTACTCCGGTGAGCATTCGCTCGGTCGCCAGGCGCAGGCCGCCAGCGAGCAGGCGCGTGAACTCGCCAAGAAGGACGGCGGCGCCGACAATCCGCTGGCAAAGGCCCGCAAGGACCTCGCCGAGGCACGTGGCAAGAAGCCGGCGGCAGCGCCGGCGAGCGGTCCGACCGCGACCAAGCGCACCACGGCGCCCAAGAATCGACCGACTCCGGCCACCCGGCCGAGTGCAGGTGCGTCGAGTCGACCGGGTGGCACCCGGCCGACCTCTCACAACAAGCGCCGCAAGGGCTAGGCGAGCCGGCGCGTCGAGTGCCGGCCCCCGTCGTCGCCAGGCGGGACCCAAGGAGGATTGACATGGAATGGGTGGAGATCACCGCCAAAACACTGGACGAGGCCCGCAACCAGGCCCTCGACCAACTCGGCGTTGCCGACGATGACGCCGAGATCGAGGTGCTCGAAGAGCCGCGCAGCGGTTTGTTCGGCCGGGTCCGAGGCGAGGCACGGGTGCGGGCGCGGGTTCGCCCGACGGCTGTTCGGCCCAAGCAGGATCGTCGTCCGCGAGGACGCAAGCCGGGTAAAGCCGAGGGTGAGTCGAACCCCGGTGCCGATTCCGAGTCGCCGACGCGCGAGCATGATGACCGTCAGCATGACGGTTCGACCGATGACGTCCGTCCGCGCCAGGGTGGCAATGACCGGCCACGGCCGAAACAACGCAAGGAGCGTCCCACGATGGACCGTCAGCGAGATCACGACCACGACGACCGCCGCGAGGACGGTCCGGCTCCCGAGCCCCAGGCGGTCGGTGACGCCGCCGTGGCGTTCATGACCGGCCTTGCCGATGCGTTCGGCTCGACGGCCACCTCCACGCTCACCGTCGACGGCAACGATCTCGATCTGCAGGTCGCCGGCGAGGACCTCGGTCTCCTGATCGGCCCCGGCGGCCGCACCCTGATCGCCGTCCAGGACCTGGCCCGTGTCGCCGCACAGCGCAAGCTCGGCGATCATGAGACGCGGCTCCGCATCGACATCTCCGGCTATCGCGAGCGGCGGCGCGTGGCGCTCGAAAAGTTCGCCACGGCCGTCGCCGAAGAGGTGCTCAGCAGCGGACGCAGCAAGGCGCTGGAACCCATGCAATCGGCCGACCGCAAGGTCGTGCACGACACGATTCAGGGTATCGACGGCGTCACGAGCCATTCCGATGGCGAGGACCCACGGCGTCGCGTGGTGATCGTTCCTGGCTGAGCCCGGACGTCCACGCGTGATGCACGCTGATCTGCTCGAAACGCTGCGCCAAGCGCAGCGTTTCGGCTTTTTCGGTGACCGTCCGATCGAAGAGGCGGTCGAGCACGCACTCGGATTCGTGAACGCGATCGGCGAGCTTGCGGACGGGGCACGCGTCGTCGACATCGGCAGCGGTGGGGGGTTGCCCGGCCTGGTGGTAGCCGAGACCTATCGGCATGCCGACGTCACCCTGATCGATCGCCGCCAGAAGCGCACCGACTTCCTCGAGCGCGCCGCCCGCCGGCTCGGCTACGCCCATGTCGACGTCCGGTGCCTGGACGTGGCGATCCTCGGTCGAGCGATTGGCTCGGGCGCTGAGCAGCCCTTCGACGTGGTCACCGCACGCGGCTTCGGCCCCCCGGACGTCACGCTGCGGTTGGCGCGTGCGTTGACCCACCGTTCAGGGATGATCGTGATCAGTGAGCCTCCGAGTGCGGACCGGTGGCAGACGAGCCTGCTCGACGAACTGGGTCTGGTGGGTGTCAGGGTGGGCACGGTGCGGATCTTCACCGACCGAAATACAGGTTCAACCACGGCGTGAGCACGGTGAAGCCCGGGTCATCGTTGTACCTCGGCGGCGATGAATCCGGGGATTGCCGAGTCGGTACGGCCTGACGAGAGCAGCGAGGGTCGCGGTCTGGCGGGGCGCGACCAGTGGTCGGACGAGGCGCCGGGTACAACCAGTCTCTCGTGGCACCGAGGCTGTCTCGCGGCCAGTCCGACGCGGGAACGCTCGGCGGCGTGCCGAGAGGGTCGTCCATCCAGTCCTGCCCTCCGGACTCGTTCACGGAGCCGGCGTTGTATCGCTTGCAACGTCGGCAGGCTCGTGTGGGTGGTGCGACCCACCCCGTGACCGACCCTCCCGAGCGACCCACCGGCGGTTCGGCTTCGGGTGACACGCGATCCTTCGAGACTGCCCGGTCATGATACGGCGTGCGTCGGTGGGCTGCAGGTTCGACATCGTGATCACACGGCCGTCTCGGTCACATGCTGGAGTGCCAGCAGTGGGAGAGGCGCCGACAACACACGTGTCAGCGTTCCACCCGCTGCGGCCGCCGAGAACCGAGCGGTTGGGGACGGCGTGACGGGCGATGGTGTTTCACGTGAAACAGACCGACCCGACGACCGGCGATCGAACTCAGCCGAGGATCGTCGGCGTGCGACCCGACGTGAACGCTGGCGGTGTATCAGGTGAAACGTGGCAGATGTGGTGTGTGAAGGCGGGAACCCAGCCACGCCGTCACTCGGGCTCGAAGCACGGTGACTGGATGTGCGGGGAGGTGGCGGTGCTCTCCGGTGGGACGGGCGGAACGGTCGGGACTGCGGACCGCGTCGACCGAAACCGTGCGACCGAAACCGTGCGGGCCAACCGGTCATCCAGCCAGGCAGCCCGACGAATGGGGTGTAGCAGTTGTCGGCGTCTGGGTGCCCCCGACGGCCCGAATCCGCGCGACCGAATCCGCGCGACCGAAACCGTGCTGTGGAATCGGGCCACCCGGTCATCCAGGCAGGCACCCGGCGCATGGGGTGTGGGAGTTGTCGGTTGTCGGCTGGACCCGATCAAGCATCAACCACGACCCGGACCGAGCGACCGAAAGCGTGCGATCGAAACCGTGAAGCCGCGCCACCCGGACGACGTAGGCGCCGTGTTCACGTGAACGCGGCCGACATCGTGACGGCAGCTCCGCAACCCCGGCGGCCCAGTACCGACAGCTCCGGAACTCAGCCGGTCGGCACCTTCGAGCTCCGGCCCACGACGATGAGGCGTTGCTACGTCAGACCAGGGACGAGGGACCGGGGTGATCACCGATGCCGCTCCGACCGCTCCGGGCCGGGGAGCAACTTCGGCCTCGACCCACCAAGGGCCGCGGATGATGCAGCGGTTCACGTGAAGCCAGTTGGCCGGCGACCACACAGCCTCAGTACCTGCCCAGTGGAAAAAGGATCTGACGGTGTTTCACGTGAAACCTGATGATCGTGCGATAACAGTTCAGGAATGGCCGTCTGATGTCGACCTGGAGCCCGGCTCAGAGGGATCGGCGGTGGCCGGGTGTTTCACGTGAAACATTCGGGTCGCGCGGTCGCAACCGCAGCCCCAGCCCCAGCCCCCGCAGTGTCACACAGCCAGGGCGATGACGAGGATGCGCGCGTTCCTGGTGAACATCAGCCAGACTGTCGACAATGGAAGACGAGCTTGTCACGCCCACACTGGCGCGCCCTCTCCCCCGCGTGATCGCCGTCGCGAATCAGAAGGGCGGCGTCGGCAAGACGACGACCACGATCAACGTCGGCGCATGCCTGGCGGAGATGGGGCTTCGGACCCTCATCATCGATCTCGACCCGCAGGGGAACGCCTCGACCGGACTCGGCATCGAGAACCGTGGACTCGAGACCTCGATGTACCACGTGTTGATGCACGATGTACCGCTCGAGAATTGTGTCGAGCCGACCGATGTTCGCAACCTGTTCGTCGCTCCTGCGAGCCTCGACCTGGCTGGGGCGGAGATCGAACTGGTGCCGGCCTTCAGCCGCGAGACCCGCCTCAAGCGGGCAATCGCAGCGGTGATCGACGACTATGACTACGTCCTGATCGACTGCCCGCCCACGCTGGGGCTGCTCACCGTGAACGGGCTGGCGGCTGCCACCGAAGTGATGGTGCCGATCCAGACGGAGTACTACGCCCTGGAAGGGCTGGGTCAGCTGCTGCGCAACGTCGATCTTGTCAAGCGCAATCTCAATCCGGATCTCGAGGTCTCGACAATCGTGTGCGTGATGTACGACGCACGCACGAAGCTGTCGGAACAGGTGGTCCAAGAGGTTCGAGCGCACTTTGGCGATCTGGTCGTGCGCGCCGTCGTGCCGCGTTCGGTTCGCTTGTCGGAGGCGCCGTCGTTCGGGCAGCCGATCATCACGTTCGACCCCAGATCACGAGGTGCCGTCGCCTATCGCGACGTGGCCAAGGAGGTGCACTATGGTGAGGCGTAGCGGGCTCGGCAAGGGACTCAGTTCACTGATTCCTCCTGGAGAGGCGTCGCCTGGCGAGCACGGAGACGCGCCCGTGCTGGTCGACATCCCGGTCGCCGACATCACGCCCAACCCGAATCAGCCGCGAGTCCGCTTCGACGAGGAGTCCTTGGCGGAGCTCACGGCGTCGATCCAACAGATCGGCGTCCTGCAACCGATCCTCGTGCGACCCGCCGAATCAGGAACGGGGTACGAACTGGTCGCCGGCGAGCGACGCTGGCGGGCTGCAGGACGGGCGGGGCTGGCAACGATCCCGGCGGTCGTCCGTTTCACCGACGACATCGGTTCGGTCGAACAGGCGTTGGTGGAGAACCTCCACCGACAGGACCTGACGGCGTTGGAAGAGGCAGCCGCCTACCAACAGCTCGTCGAGGACTTCGACCTCACCCACGAGCAGGTCGCCGACCGAGTTGGCAAGAGCCGTTCGGCGATCACCAACACGTTGCGCCTGCTCGGACTGCCGCCCACCATCCAGTATCTGCTCGCCGACGGCAAGTTGTCAGCGGGCCACGCACGAGCGCTGCTGGCGACACCTGATCGCATGCTCCAGGAGTCTTTGGCGCGACAGGCCGTGGAGGGCGGTTGGAGTGTGCGTAACCTGGAAGAGGCGGTCAAGCTCGGCGGGGCTCCGGTCGTGGTCGAGGTTGAGCTCGAGCCGGAAGCCCCGATCTCCTCGCCGACCCCGACCCTCGACGGAGCCGGGATCACCCCATCCACACGGCTGCGCGCGCCGGGTCTGCTGGAGCTCGAAGAACTGCTTGCAGAACACCTCGATACCCGCGTGGGTGTTCAGATGGGCGCCAAGCGTGGTCGGATCGCCATCGATTTCGCCGATTTGGCGGATCTGGAGCGGATCTACCGTCGAATGACGGGCGATTGAGCCGCTCGCCGACTGGACACGGTTATCCCCAACTCTCACCCTCACGCGCGACGTGAGGACCGGTGAGGATGAGCCCGCGCGTGAGCTTGAACACAGGATGGGGATGAACCTGTGGATAAGTCGCCGTTGGCGACCTCGGGGTGCATCAGACGGGTGATTCATCGGCTGGCGCCGGGGTGGGGCCGCCGGCCCATGCCGACAAACCGGTGATCAGGCCGTCGACCAGTTCGGCACTGCGGTCGAGCGCGAACTGGACGTCACCGAGCGTGATCAGCACCGCCGGCATTCGGGTTTCGCGCAGGATCGGGAGCCGCATCCCGGCCACCTCGGGATTCCACTCGGGCACCGTGACGCCGCAGTGCTCGGCGATCAGTCCTGCCAACGACTGACCTCCGACCGAGACGAACTGCGGTACGGCGTAGTAGTGGACCGCCGATCGGCCCGCCGGATCCGATTCGAAACCGACGTAGACGTGGGCGCCGAACCGGTTCGCCGAGGCGGCTTGGGCGCCCGCATCGGGCTCGTCCGATGACGTGACCACGGCGCTGCGCTGTCGCAACGCCTGGACGAGTTGCCGGGTCAACGCGCTCAGTCCACCGAACTGTCCGACGACCAACCGGAGCTCGGCCAACGATCGAGCGTGGGCCGTGAGCGCTTCGAGCTCGCGGAGGGCGGTGATCCCGGGACCGGTGCCGGTTTGACGCGTGATCACGGAGAGTGCTCGTACAGTGTAAGGTCCACACACTCCGTCAACGAACAGCCCGCAGTTGTGCTGGAAATCCTCAAGCGCCCGGGCGGTGGCCGGCCCGAAGATGCCGTCGACGCGTCCACAGTCGAATCCGATCCGCGCCAATGCGGACTGGAGTTCGCCGACGTCGTCGCCACGCAGGTTGGGGGCCACCAACATCAACAGCCGGTCACCGAGCCGCCAGTTGGCCTCGACGATCGCTCGCCACGACGCCTCGTCACACCACCCGGTTTCGCGCAGCCCGCGCTGGCGCTGGAACGACCGCAGCGCGAGTTCGGTGGACGCGCAAAAAAAGCCCGCTTCGACGCCGGAAGGGGAGTACCCGGCGGCACCGAGGCGGCGCTGTAAGTCGCGTATTGCCTCGCCGCGCTGACCGGGCGTCAGCGGGAAGTGGCCAGGAATTCGTCGAGCTCCTCGTAGAGGGCGTTCTTGCCCTTGGCACCCACGATGCGCTTCTGCACGTCGCCACCGCTGAACACGAGCAGGGTCGGGATGCTCATCACGTTGTACCGCATCGCGATATCGGGGTGCTCGTCGGTGTTGAGCTTCACGATCTTGACTTGTTCGCCCAGCTCAGCGGCCATTTCCTCGAGCACCGGGGCGATCTTCTTGCACGGCCCGCACCACTCCGCCCAGAAGTCGACGAGCACGGGTGCCGACGAGCTGGCGATCGTCTCGTCGAAGGTGGCACTGGTGAGGTTGGTGATTCCGTTGGCCATGACTGTTCCTCTCGATGGGCATTGCGAGTGTATCGATGCCCAACATGCGCTCGGGGTCATCTGTTCCCTGTGTGGCTCAGCCGTGATGGGCCTCGAGCCAGCGTTCGGCATCGATCGCCGCCATGCAACCCGAACCGGCCGCCGTGATCGCCTGGCGATAGATGTGATCCTGCACGTCGCCGCAGGCGAACACGCCGTCGATGTTGGTGTACGTCGACCCGGGACGGGTGGTGAGGTAACCGTTGTCCTCCATGTCGAGCACACCCTTGAACAGATCCGTGTTGGGGGAGTGCCCGATCGCCACGAACACACCCGACACGGGGAGCGTCGACACGGCACCGTCGACGGTCGAGGTGACCTCGATCCCTTCGACCTTGTCGGTGCCGAAGATCTCGGTCACGGTGTGGTTCCACAAGAACTCGATCTTGGGGTTCGAGAATGCTCGATCCTGCATGATCTTGCTGGCCCGCAGCTCATGGCGACGGTGGATCAGGGTCACCTTGGAGGCGAACTTGGTGAGGAACGTGGCCTCCTCGATCGCCGAGTCGCCACCACCCACCACGGCGATCTCGAGACCACGGAAGAAGAACCCGTCGCACGTGGCGCACGTCGACAGGCCGTGCCCGAGCAGCCTCGCCTCGGACTCCAAGCCCAGCATCAGCGATCGGGCGCCGGTCGACACGATGATCGACTGGGCCCGGTACTCGGTCTCGCGCACCCAGACCCGGAACGGCCGCTCGGAGAAGTCGATCCGAGTGACCTTCTCGGTGATGAACTCGGCGCCGAAGCGCTCGGCCTGCGACCGGAAGTTCATCATCAGGTCGGGGCCCATGATTCCATCGGGGAATCCGGGGAAGTTCTCGACCTCGGTCGTCAGCATCAACTGCCCACCGGGTTGGTCGGAGGTGGACGACGGTTCACCCTCGATCACGAGCGGTGCCAGATTGGCACGTGCGGCGTAGATGGCGGCGGTGAGGCCTGCCGGACCCGATCCGATGATGATCAGGTTGCGAACAGCATCGTTCCGGACAGCATCGTTTGAGGTCATGTCAACTCCAGGTGGTGGTGGCGCTCAGGCGTCGCTGCCGTGGCGCATCTTCATCAACAACATCCCGGCCAACGTGAGTAATCCGCCGATGATGAAGTAGCTCAGGTACACCGCTCGCTCCCACGAGGTGGCGAGGCTGATCAGCGATTGCAGCCCGCGGGTGGCGAAGATCAGCGACAGCACGACCAGGGCGATGCCCAGCACAGCGGCGAGCAGCCCGAACACCACGGCGCGGGCGGCCTTGATGGCATTGTTGGTGGTCTTGTCGCGAACGTTGCCGACGAAGGTCGTGATCTGATCGGCGAGATCAGGCGCCCAGTTCGGATCGGTCAACGGGTTGCCCGGCATGACCCGGGAGACTAGCGGGCCGACGTTGCCGACGTGAAGGGCCAGACGCCGATCAGGGCGAAGCGACCTGGACCGCCTCGCACGTGGCGGCATCGAGCGCCAGCGTGATGCCGTTGTCGGGATCGACGGCGATCCACACGAGCGACGACGCCGGCGCCTCGCCGGTCGCTGCGGTCGGGGTGTAGGTGGCACCGGCGAGCACGACCAGCGGCGGGTCGACGCGACACGCTTGCGGAGGTACGGACGGCAACGCCTCGGCGCGTGACGCCGTCAGCAGTTCGGCGCCGACCTGTGCCAAGTTCTCGGGTCCGACCACTCGGTCCGAGAACCAGGCGCCGTCGTCGGTGCCACCGGCTGCCGGCGCTTCGGTGGCTGGTGCTTCGGCGGCTGCTGGTGCTTCGGTGGCAGCCATCGGTGCTGCCGCGTCGGCGGCAGCGGCAAGCGCAGGTGCCTCGGTGGCGGCGGGCGCTTCCACGTTCTCCATCGCCGCCGCTTCGGTGGAGGCCGCCGCTTCGGGGGCGACCCGGGCCTGCGGAGGCGGCAGGTTGTCGACATTGTCGAGCGACGCGCTGGACTCCTCGTCGCTCGAACCGAAGCCGCTGCGCGACACCACCGTCGCCAACACACCGATTCCCAGCACTGCTGCGGCGACGGCAAGCCAGCGGGCCGAGGACGATCGGCGCCGCTCGAACGGCAGGACCGTGGCAGGGGCGAGTGGCGCAGCAGCCAACCCTGTGCGGCTGTCGAAGGCGTCGAGTGCGGCGGCGATCGCCCGTTCGCGTTGCTCGTCGCCAGCCGGTTCGACCGTGCGCAACTCGAGTTGCAGCGCACGCAGTCGCTCGACCTCGGCCATCACGGTCGGGTCGGCCTCGGCGGCGGCGAGCTCGGCGGCGTCGAGCATGCCGTCGAGATACGCGTTGGCAAGGAGGAACTGCTGGTCGTTCATGTCGAGTGCGGTGGTTCGGGGGGTTCGTCACCTGGCGACACCGGGTGATCGTGTGAACTTGGACGTTGCGAGAGGGGCTCGTGGTTCCCGAGCCGTTCCTGGAGGATCCGGCGGCCTCGGGCGATGCGCGACTTGACGGTACCGATCGGCACGCCGAGCGCATCGGCGATCTCGGCGTAGTCGAGGTCACCCACGTCGCGCATCACCACCGGTGCCTTGAACTCGACGGGCAGATCGTCCAGCGCGGCGTCGATCGTGATCCGGTCGGTGACCGCCTCCACGTGTCGGTGGGCCAGCTCGTCGACCTGCTCGCGCCGCTCGGTCTGGCCGTCGTCGCCAGCGGGATCGACGGCGTGCAGCTGCGGGCGGCGGCCCCGTTTGCGGAGTTCGTCGAGGGCGGTGTTGGTGGCGATCCGGTAGGCCCAGGTGCCGAAGGCAGCACGACCGTCGAAACGATCGATCGAGCGGACGATCCGGATCATCGCCTCCTGGGCAGCGTCCTCACCGTCGCGCGTGCTGCCGGCGATCCTGCAGCACACGGCCCGGACGCGGTCGTAGTGGCGCCGCAGCAGCAGATCCATGGCCCGGCGGTCGCCGGCCTGAGCAGCGGCGACGAGCTGCTCGTCGGAGGAGTCGCCCCCGATCACGGCCCGTAGCTGATCTCGCCGAGCCGCCCGCGGAACGGGTTGTTCTGGGTGCAGGCCTCGTCGGTGCCGAGCTCCTTCAACCAGACGAGGAGGTACGTGGCGGCGACATCGACGCCGACGCTCACCTCTCCGGGCTGCTCGGCGAACTGATTGGCGCCGGCCAGTTGCCAGCCGCCGAGATCGGCGGGCACCACCGCATCGGTGGCGGCGTAGACCTCGATCTGGTACGGGGCGTTGAGCGACTCCAACCGGAGGGTGCCGGCCGATGCCGCGCTGAGCTGGAGGATCAACCCGACCCCGCGCTTCCCGCCCAGGTACTTGTTGGAGTAGCACTCGGTCGACCACGACGTGCTGGGGCTGCCGTCGGCGAGTGCCAGCACTGCCTGGGCATTGTTCTCGGCGGCGTTGTCACCGTCGGGGTCGTACGCCTGGACCGACACGATCGCGACCCCGGCCACGACCGGAGCGGCAGCGCCCGTGTCGGGTTGCTCGGCGCCCAGTTCGGGGTCGCGCCGGCGGCGTCGGACGCCGCCGTGGTGGGCGGCACGGTGCCGGGGACGACGGTCGAGTTGGTGAGGTCGTCGGGCTGATCGCCACGGTTGAGGCTCACGAACAGCACGGCGGCCACGATCAGTGCAACCAGCAGCAGACCTCCCACGGCCAACAACGACGGGGTGAAGCGCTGCTGGTACTGGCGAGCCGGTCGGCCGCGCATCGGACGATTGGCGGGCGGGGTGTGGTCGAGCTGCTCGGGCGTGTGGTCACCAGTCACGGGTGCGGCCGTGACTGGCACGGCGCCGCTGACGTGCGGATCACCGGGCACGCGGCCGGCCGGCCCGCCAGGCCCTCGTCCGTCGCGCGGTTCGCGCGGTTCGCGCGGTTCGTGCGGGGTGCGGTCGAAGGCGGGCATCGGGCGACCGGGATTGCCGGGGCCGGCGCCGAGCGCCCGCTTGGGAGGATTGGCGAGGCGCTGGGGCATCTCGGCCGGCGTGCCGTCGATCGCCGGCGGGGACGTGTCGACGGCCAGCAGCGCGCCGCGCAGCTCGGACCCGCTCTGGGGTCGATGGGCGGGATTGCGTGCGAGCGTGCGGTGGATCAGGTTCACGAGCCCGATCGGCAGCGTGGGCCGCAGGTGCCCGAGGTCCGTGGGGTCGCGCTGGAGCCGTGCCAGCGCGGTGTCGGCATCGGACTCGCCGAGGAACGGCACACGCCCGGCGAGGCATTCGTACAGCACGAGCGCCAACGAGTACAGATCGGCGCGACCGTCGAGGCGGCGACCACGCACCTGCTCGGGCGACAGGTACTTGGCGGTGCCCATCATGACGTTGTCGCTGGTGAGGTCGTCGCCGGGGCTGATCCCCTTGGCGATCCCGAAGTCGGTCAGCAGCACGCGGCCGTCGGAGGTGACGAGGATATTGCCCGGCTTCACGTCGCGATGCACGAATCCGGCCCGATGCGCTTCGTCGAGTGCGCCTGCGATCGCAGCACCGATGTGGATCGTGAGTTCGGGGCCGAGGCGCTTCTGCGTGTCGAGCAACTGGCGCAGGCTCTTGCCGTCGATCAGTTGCATGACCACGGCCTGACGGCCGTCGTGGACGAACACGTCGTGGACCGACACGATGTTGGGGTGGTTGAGGCGTGCCACAGCGATCGCTTCGCGCCGGAAACGTTCGGTGACGACCGGATCGGCAGCCAGGTTGGGACGCAACCATTTGACGGCGACCTTGCGGTCGAGGTCGATGTCGGTGGCCACCCAGACCTCGGCCATGCCGCCCTGGCCGATCCGGCGGTCGAGCTGGTATCGGCCCGCGAGAACGTCGCCCGAGGGGGCGTGCGAGGAGGGAGGAATCGGGCTTGCGGCCATGACCGTCGCTCACGCTAGTTGCGCAGGGGCGCCCAGATCGGGCATTCCCGTCGTGCAGCGCCGATCAGGTGCGGGTGATGAATGCCACGCCGATCGTGCCGGGGCCGGCGTGGCTGCCGACGACGGGCCCGATGTCGCCCACCACGATCTCCCCGGCGTAGTGCGGGCGCAGCATGGCGACGAACTGTTCCACGTCGTCGCAATCGGCTTGGAGCACCGCCAGGTCCTCGATCTGACCTTCGAACTGGGTGACCTTGTCGACGAGGAACTTGAGTGCCTTGGAGCGGGTCCGCTGCTTGCCCCCCTCGGCGACGGCACCGTCGACGACCTCGATGATCGGCTTGATCGACAGGGCGGTGGCGAGCATCGCCTTGGCGCCGCCGATCCGTCCGCCCTTCTTCAGGTTGTCGAGCGTGTCGAGCGCCCCGAACACTCGCGTGCGGCCGGCGAGGTCTGCGGCCAGCTCGGCGACCGATTCGAGCGAACCCCCGGCAGCGGCAGCTCGGGCGCTGGCGATCGCGATCGTGCCCAGCCCGAGGCTGACGCTGCGACTGTCGACGACGCGGACCGGCACGTGGTCGGCCACCGAGCGGGCGGCCAGCTCGGCGCTCTGCATCGTGGCCGAGAGCGCCCCCGACAACGAAACCACCACGATCCCGGTGGCACCCTCAGCCGCCAGTTGGCGGTAGGTCTGCTCGAACTGTCCCGGTGCCGGCGCCGCCGTCTCGGGCAGCGTCGAGCTCGAAGAACAACGCGACCAGAACTCGGCGGTGGTGAGTTGCTCGCGGTCGATGAACTCGTCGTTGCCGAACCGGATCGACAACGGGACGATCCGGATGCCGTGTGCGTCGGCGACGTGTTGCGGCAGGTCGCAGGATGAGTCGGTGACGATGCGGATGCTCACGGGCAGCAGGTTAGAGGCTGTCGTGGTTCGATTGGTTCGCCCCGGTGGGGTGGCGCGAGACGCTGGCATCGACGGCCGACCGAAATCGTTGCTGGCGGCGACGAGACAGGTAGGTGAACCACCACGTGCCGAGCACGAGCAGCAAGCCGATCATCACCACTCGGCCGAGTCCCGTGAAGCTGTTGACGCGGGCCGTCAGCTCGATCGGCTCGGTGATCGGGCTCCCTGCCGGCGTCAGCAGGGCGACCTCGACGGGGAACACGCCATTCGACCGGGCGTTGGCCGTGATCGGGATCTCGGTCTGTTCGTTGGGCGGCAGATCGACGGGCACGTCGTTGACGGGGAACAACAGCTTGTCGGATGTGAGATGCACGATCACCCGCAATGCGGTGGGTCCGTTGTTGGTGATTCGGATCGGGATCGGCGCGCTGCGGCCGCCGAACGTGAGCGGGAACGGGTCGGGTGGCTCGATCGCGGCGACGAGCGAGTCGAGTTCTGCGTCGACCGAGTCGAGCAGGGTGGTGGCGGCCGACTCGGACAGTCCGGTCGACAGGGCGCGCCGGACGGTGGTGTCCCACCGGCCCGCTGTCGTGCCGCCGTCGACGAGCATCGATCCGATGTCGGTGATGCGGGCCCGCACGGCGGTGACACGTTCGACGCGTGGGCCGAGTGCGACCGGCACCTCGGTGGGGAGTCCGATCGTGACCGCCGCCCCGTCGAGGAAGAAGTAGGCAGTGAGTCCGGTCAACGCGGCCAGCGGTTGGAACGAGATGTCGGCGTTCTCGGCCGCGAACCGCTCCAACCAGGCGACCACCTCGGGATCGGGCACGCCGAGATCCGGGGTGCTCACCACCATGCCGCGCCGGTCGGGACCCAGCTCGGATCGGGCGAGGGCGATGTCGGCGAAGATGCGAACCGCTTCGACGAGCGGCGGATCGCCATCACTGCGGTCGGGGCGCAGGTACTCGAGCATCGGGTCGAGCACGCTGATCGCCAGCGGCGCACCGAGCGGCAGTTCGGCCTGGAGCAAGCGGGTCGTGTCGGTGAACCCGCCCAGGCTTCCCGGAAGCGAGCCGTAGACCTGCGCCGGCACCACCAGCAGCTGGACACCGAGGTCGCGCAGCGTGGCGGCACCCTCGGCGGTGAGCGGTTCATCGAACAACCAGGCGCTGCGTTGGGTCTGGACACCGGGCAGCTCGGCCACCAATGCCGCTTCGCCGTCGCGGAGTCGTTTGGCGAACTCGGCGGTGATGCCGGCGGCGGCGGCTGACGACGGATCCAACGGAAGGTCCGGCGAGGCGAACAGCGATTCGCCGGCCAACGCCGCCGACAGCCGCTGCGCCAGGTCGGGGTGGTCTGCCAAGACCGTCGTGGCGAGCACGGCCGGGATCGAGACCGTCAAGGGGCTGGTCGTCTGTTCAGCGAGTTCGGCCACCTGGGTGAGCTGGTCGAGTGCCCGTTGTCGTTGATCGTCGCTGGGATCGGTGTCGACCCCGTCGACCCCGGCGACGAGTGCCAGCGTGAACGGTCCGTCGCTGAAGCCGGCGGTTCGCAGGCGCTCGACGAAGGTGGTCTGGTCTGCCAGCAGGCGGCCGTCTCGTCGGACCTGGATCGAGACCGGGTACACGGCAGGTTCGCTGAGATCCAGCGCGTCGGGATCGGGGCCGTCGCTGATCGGCAGATCGAGCGTGATACGACCGGCGCCGGTCTCGGGGTCGAGGCTGTACAACGACTCGATCGGGAACTGAAGCTGGTCGATGACGGGTGCGCTCGTGAGCGAGCTGCCCGCCAGGATGTCGGTCCGGGTCGCGACCGGCCGATGCACCCGAACCTGGATCACGACGCCCGGGGGTGGTGGTGCCGGTGGGAGCGTGGTCGAGGTCGTGGTGGGCGCCGGTGCCGATGGTGGTGCCGATGGTGCCGGTGGCGCCTGACCGGGCAGCGTGGTGGTGGTCGTCGTGGTGGTCGTGGTGGTGGTGGTCGTGGTGGTGGTCGTGGTGGTGGTCGTCGTCGGGGCGATGTCGGGTCGGTCCGGGCTGATCGCCAACACGAAGTGGGCGGGCTGATCGGGGCTGACACCGAACAACTGGTCGATCAGGACGAGGTCTGCGGCGTCGTCGGCGCGCCCGACCGCACGACCAGCGATCGAACGGTCGGCGGGTCGATCGGCCGACGTGGCGGCGACGGCGGTCGACATCGACCCCACGCCGGCCAGCAGGGCGAGCGCCATCCGAGTGCGACTCATGTCGGACTCATGCCGGGAGCGTGAACTCGGCGATCGTGAGCACCTCGTCCATGGTGGCGAAACCGAGACCTTGGTACAACGCTTGTGCTGGGTGGTTCTCGAGCCCGGTGTTGACATAGGCGACGCCGAGCTGCCGTCTTCGCATCCAGGCCAATGCATCGATCACGAGTGCCGATGCGTACCCCTGACGGCGGGCGTCGGGGTGGACGGCAACACGTTGGAGGTAACCGGCCTCGGCCGACGCACCGGAGATGGCGAACCCGTCCACCTGGCGCGGGCGTCCCGCCCAACGGGCGCGATAGCCCGGTGTGGCCGACCGGATGTCGCCCAGACTGGCGGCATCGTTGCCCCAGATCGGCCCGAACGCTTCCTGATCCACCACAGCGGCGCGGGCGAGTTGCCACGGACGGAGCGGGCGTGTGGAGGGCAGCACCGCCCCGTGCCGCGACTCGAAACGGTGATCGAACTGGGCATCGAGCCGGATCCGCAGCAGCGCCAGCCGGTCGATCGGTCGGAACCCGACCTGCTCGGCGACGGTGGCCGAACGCGGGAACAGGGCGGTGGTTCGCAGCACCGCAACGCCGTCGCGACGAGCCGCCTCGATCGCCTGGGCGAATTCGGCGGCACTGGGCACCAGCGCATGATCGGTGAGCACCAGCAGTCGCGCGGCGGGATCGTTGGGCCACGGCCGCAGGCGCCACGGCCGCGCCGCCGACGCCTTGGGTGTCCGGACCGCCGACTCGCTCACGCTGCAGACGGTAGCTGCCGACCGCTGCTCACGACGCTCGCCGGATCGCGGAACACCTGCGGCCCAGCCGGACGCATGCTCGTTAGCCTGTGCGGGCCATGATTCCCGACCGTTTCGCCCCCGTCCTGGCCGAGCTGGCGCCGTTGGCGTCGCGGTTCGGCGATGCAGGCCACCGCTTGTACCTGGTCGGTGGCACCGTGCGCGATCTGTTGGTCGACAACGGCCGCAGCGATTTCGATCTGGACCTGTGCACCGACGCCCGACCTGACGCGATCAAAGCCTGCCTGGAGGGCTGGGCGTCGACGATCTGGACACAGGGCGAGCGGTTCGGCACGATCGGTGCTCGATTCGCGGACCGCACCTACGAGATCACCACCTTCCGGGCCGAGTCCTACACCGACGATTCGCGCAAGCCCCACGTCACGTACTCCGACGAGATCGAGACCGACCTCAGCCGACGCGACTTCACCGTCAACGCGATGGCCTTGGAACTGACCAGCGGGGGTGCCCCCACCCTGGTCGACCCGTTCGGCGGCGCCGTCGACTTGATGACCAAGGTGTTGCGCACACCGCTCGGCCCCGAGGTCAGTTTCAGCGACGATCCACTGCGGATGTTGCGGGCGGCGCGGTTCATCGCCGGGTACGACCTGCAACCGACCGAGCAACTCGTGACGGCCGTGGCGGAGATGGCGCAGCGACTCGAGATCGTGTCGGCCGAGCGAATCCGTGACGAACTCGACAAGTTGATGACACTCGACCATCCGGCGGCCGGGCTGTTCTTCCTGCACGACACCGGCCTCGCCGCCGAGTTCCTGCCCGAGCTCCCGGCGATGCGGCTGGAGCACGACCCGATCCATCGCCACAAGGACGTGTTGGCGCACACGATCGCGGTCGTCGAGAACGTGCGACCGCTCGATCAGCAGGCGCCTGATCGCCCGCCGTTCGACTTCCGGATCGTGCGTCTGGCGGCACTGTTCCACGACGTGGGCAAGCCGCGCACCCGAGGCCATCAGCCGGGCAAGGGCACGACGTTCCATCATCACGACGCGGTGGGTGCCCGGATGACGCGCAAGCGGATGGAGGCGCTCCGATATTCCAACGACGACATCGCGGCGGTGACCGAGCTGGTCGCGCTGCACCTCCGGTTCCACACGTACAAGATGGGATGGAGCGACTCGGCGGTGCGCCGGTACGTGCGCGACGCAGGTCCGCTGTTGCGGGAACTGAACGTCCTGACGCGCTGTGACTGCACAACGCGCAACGAACGCAAGGCGGCCCAGCTGTCGAAGCGGATGGACGACCTCGAAGCTCGCATCGGCGAGTTGGCGGCGGCCGAGGAGTTGGCTTCGATCCGTCCCGAACTGGACGGCAAGCGGGTCATGGACCTGCTCGGGATCGAGCCTGGTCGGGCGGTCGGCGAGGCACTCGACTTCCTGCTCGAGATGCGGCTCGACGAGGGTCCGATCGGCGAGGACGAAGCCGAGCGTCGGCTGCTGGCGTGGTGGGCGGATCGCTGACCCACCGTCCGGGGCACAGATGAGCTGACCAGGTATGACTTGCCTGCTCGCTGCGTTCGCATAACCTTGGGGAGTGAACATCGGGAGCGAACGCGTGCTGGAGATCGCGGCGATCGCCTTCGGCGTGCTCGCCGTGGTGTCGCTGTCGTTCATCCTGTGGAACTCGCGACGTCAAGAACTCCGGGTGCAGCGACGCGTGGCGGCCGTCGAGGCCGCCGAGAGCGAAGTCCGGCGACTGCTCGACGAGTTGCCCGAAGCGGTGTTGCTGATCGATGCCGACGGCGTGGTCCAGTCGACGAATGCAGCAGCACTCGGGCTGTTCGGGCTGGCGCGCCGGGAGTTGGTCGACACCCACCTCGTCGATCAGGCCGCCGGTGAGGACCACGTGCGGTTGGGCGCAGCCATCCAACGTTGCTTCGAGGGCGACGAGGTCGATCCGATCCAGCTCGACATGTCGTCGACCCTGCGTCGGCGAGCGGTGATCGAGGCGTCGTTCCACATGCCGCGCAGCACGATCTCGCCTGCCGACCGGCGGCTGGTCGTTCGACTTCGCGACATCTCCGAACGCGAGCAGCAGGGACGCGCCCTCGACCAGGCCCGCCGCCGCTTCCAGCAGGCGTTCCAGTCGGCGCCGACCGGTATGGCGCTGGTTCGTCTGGAGGACAACCGGATCGTCGACGCCAACCAGTCGTTGGCCGAGATGTTGCGGCGCGACGTGGACGAGCTGGTCGGGTGCACGCTGCGCGAGTTCACCCACCCCGATGACGTGCGTGCCGCCCAGCCGCACCGCGCCCGGCTCGAACTCGGCATCGTCGACTCGTTCCGGATCGATCAGCGCTACCGCCGCCGCGACGGCGAGTACGTGTGGGCCCGCACCCGGGTGTCGGTCACCGAGGACGACGGGGTGATGCTGGCGATCACCCACATCGAGGATGTCACCGAGCAGCGCCGTGCCGCCGAGCAGTTGCGCCACGCCGCGCGCCACGACGAGTTGACCGGCTTGCCCAATCGCTCGTACATGATGCACCTGCTGCACGACCGGTTGGCGACCGCCGCGGTCGACGAGGTGTCGGTGCTGTTCGTGGACCTGGACAACTTCAAGACCGTCAACGACAGCCTGGGACACGAGGTGGGCGATCAACTGCTGGTGATCATCGCCGAGCGGCTGCGGGCGGCCCTTCGAGATCGCGACACGCTGGCACGGTTCGGCGGCGACGAGTTCGTCGTCGTCATGAAGGGTGAGCCGACCGACGTCGCCGAGCGGCTGCGCAAGGCGATGCACAAGCCGGTCGTGATCGGCGAGCACGAGCTGTTCGTATCGGCGTCGATCGGGTACTCGAGCAACCACCAGGCAGGCATGTCGCCCAACGACCTGCTGCGCGACGCCGACGCCGCCATGTACCGCGCCAAGGCGCGTGGGCGTGACTGCGTGGAGGCGTTCGAGGCGGGCGGGCACGAGTCGGGGATGCAGGCGCTCCGCACCGCCGGCGAGCTGCGCCGCGGGATCGAGCGCGGCGAGGTCGTGCCGTACTACCAGCCGATCGTCGACCTGCCCTCCGGGCGAGTGTTGGGGTACGAGGTGCTGGCGCGCTGGTTGCATCCCGATCGTGGGCTGTTGCCTCCCAGCGAGTTCCTCCCGCTGGCCGAGGAGACGGGGTTGCTGAGCGATCTCGGGGCGCGCATGTTGCGCGACTCGCTCGCCCAGCTGGCCCAGTGGCGCGCCGCCGGGCACGCCTTCGCCGAGTGCACCCTGTCGATCAACGTCGGTACTCGACAGTTGGTCGAGCCGACGTTCATCGACACCGTTGCCGACGCCCTGGCCGAGACGGGGATCGACGCCAACTCGTTGTGGCTCGAGATCACCGAGACGGCGCTGCTCTCCGATGTGAAATCGGCCAACATCACGTTGCGCGAGCTGCGCAGCTTGGGGCTGCACCTGTCGGTCGACGACTTCGGGACCGGGTACTCGTCGCTCACGTACCTGAAGCGGTTCCCGATCGAGTCGATCAAGATCGACCGTTCGTTCGTGGCCGGGCTCGGGATCGAGTCGGAGGACACCACGATCGTCGAGGCCGTGGTGCGCCTGGGGCAGGCGCTCGGCCTGACGGTCGTGGCGGAAGGGATCGAGTCGCCCCTGCAGCTGTCCCGCCTGCGCGACCTCGGCTGCGACCGCGGCCAGGGCTACCTGTTCGGCCGGCCCCGCCCCGCCAGCCTGATCGAACGCGAACGCTCCAGCATCGAGGTCTGAACGCTGTGGCGAGTGATGGCTCGGATCGGATGGCGTGAAAGCCTGGTGAAAGCGTGACCTGGTTGCGTCAGCGAGTCATGGGTTCGATCGGACGATCTGATGCCGTCGACGGCTGAAGCCGCTCCGGCGGTCACCGTCCAACCACCTGTCCTCGCCGTCGACGTGCTCGGGCCGCTCGCCGTCCGGGTCAACGGCAAGCGGGTCAGCGCACCGACGGGCCGGGCGCGTCAACTCTTGGCGTTGTTGGCCCATCGACCGGGTCAGTCGCGCACCGTCGATGAACTCTGTGACCAGCTGTGGCCGGTCACGTTGCCTGACGGACCGCGACAGGCCCTCCAGGTGACCGTGTCGCGTCTCCGCACGACGCTCGGGGAGGCCGCCGGTCTGCTCCGCACCTCGGGTTCCAGTTATCAACTGAGCGTCGACGTCGATGCCGTGCGCTTCATGGAACGCGTGCAGGCGGCGGTCGACTTGCCATCGGATGTCCGTCTCGCGACGCTGACGGATTTGAGTTCGACCTGGCAGAGCCCGCCGCTCGTCGACATCGATCACACACCCGAACTCGACGTGTGGACGACGGAGCTGACGATCGCCCGCGATCTGTGCGACCGGCTGCTGTGCGAGGCCTACCTGGAACAGAATCGGTTCGAGTCGGCAATATCGATCGCGCGTCGGCTGGTTGAACGTTCGCCCCATGACGAACGCGGCGTCCGATGTCTGGCCACCTCGCTGGCACGGGGCGGTCACAAGGGCGAGGCGTTGTCGGTGATCGCTCGGCTTCGCGATTCGCTGCGCCGCGACATGGGCGTGGACCCCTCGGGCACGCTGCTGGAGCTCGAGGGTGATCTGCTGCACGGCAGAGTCGACCTGGCGCCGATCCACATCCGAGGACGCGAATCGGCCCGATTCGTGGGGCGCGTCGAGGTGCTCGACGCACTGACCACGGCCGAACGTCCGGGACTGGTCGTGGCATGGGGCGAATCCGGAGTGGGCAAGTCGGCGATCGCCGGCGAAGTGATCCGACTCCGACGCCAGCTCGGGCGGACGGTGGTGGCGACGTCGGTGCAACCTCGTCCGTCGCGTCCGCTCGAACCGATCACCGACCTGTTGGCCCGGCTGTCGGACGCAATCGCGCCGTCCCATGTCGACGAGGTCGCTCGACTCCGGCTCGAGCATGGTGCTGTGACCTCGTCGCGCGAGGAATACATCGGTGCCGTCGCCGGCTGCTTCGCGCAGGCAGCCTTGAACGGTCCACTCGATGTGATCCTGGACGATGCACAGTGGCTGGACCGTACGTCGGCGGCGGTGATTCAACGCATCGCAGAAGACGGCTCCGTCTGCGTGTTGGCATTTTCCAGACCAGCTGGCCAAGCCGTCGACGCCACGTGGTGGACACCCGGGCCAAATGTCGTTGCCGAACACTGGATCGGCGAGTTCGGTCGCGACGACGTGGAACTGTTCTTGAAGGCGAATCACCAGCGACTCACCCATCCGGCGATGGTCGATCGCCTCCATCGCCAGAGCGGGGGGAACGCAATGTTCCTCTCGCTGGTTGCCGACGGGATCGCAGAGGGCGTGATGTCGTCCGGCGCGCTGCCGGTCACGTTGCTGCTGGCGGCGGCCGAGCGAATCCAGCGGCTCGCCCCCGGCCCACAGGTCGCGATCGAAGTGGCGGCCATGGTGGGCGACGAGTTCGACGTGGAATTGGTGACAGCCTTGAGCCCCGGTGCACAACAGCACATCGATCACGCTGAGGCACAGGGATTGATCGAGCGGGAGGGAACGCTCGGTCGCTTCCGGCATGGCGTCTTGGCCGAAGCCACTCGTCAGTTGATCGCTCCCGTGCGCCGGATGGACCTTGCCGAACGGATCGGTGAGCAGCTCGTCGCCGAGGGTCAGCCAGCATCGCGGTACGTCCAGTACTTCGAACGCGCATCGGCCCTCGATCCGGTCCGGGCCGGTCGCGCTTGCTTGGACGCCGGCAACGAGCACGATCGGCAGTACTCCCACCTCGAGGCGATCGAGTTGTACAAGCGTGCGTCCCAGCATTTGGGTGGGGTCGCGGGCGAGGACCGACTCAAGATCGCCATCTCAGTCCAGCTCGGAAGTGCGTTGCGTCGCGCCGGCGACCCGGCCCATGAAGCCGAGCTGCGTCGTGCGGCTCGCGATGCGCAACACCTCGGAGAGTCGGCGATGCTCGTGGAGGCGGTGGTCGAGCTGTGCCGGCACGGGGCGTCGTCGGTCGTCGGTGAGGCGGACGAGGAATTGCTCGATCTGCTCGGAGCAGCCCTCGACTGCGACGTCGACGAACGGGGCTCGACCGAACTGTGCTCCTCTGCGGCAATCGTGCTCTCGTTCACCGAACAGCATGGACGCGGTCGGGCGTTGTTCAGGTCGGCCTGGACGAGATCGAGCTCGCTGCCCGACCCGGCGATCGAGGCCAACGTGCTGATGAACGCTTACCTGGGCCTCGCCCACCCCGATGATCACGCGGCGTTGGGCGACGCCGCTCGTCGCCTGGGTACGATCGCAATCGACGACGACCAACGTTGGGAATCGGCGTTCCTTACGTTCACGCAGGCGATGATGGCCGGCGACAGGAGCACGCTCGACGGCGCGATCGAGATGATGCGAGAGCTGCACGAACGGCCGAAGCACCGACCCCGCGATTTCGGTATGGCGTTCAGCGAGGCGGCCTACCACCAGATGCTCGGTGATCTGGAGCGGGCCGAGCGACTGGCGGAAGAGGCGCTGACGATCGGGCTCGCCCGATATTCCCCGACGTGGGCGTTCGGTACCTACCTGGCGTTGCTGGTCGGCATCCGGGACGCTGCCGGCACGTTCACCACCTTGACCCCGATCCTCGACCACGCCATCGTCGACATGCCAGGGCGGCCTGCCTTGAGGTGCTTGCGCGCCTTCGCAGCGGCGCTGGAGGGCGACCGACGCCGGGTGCGCGCCGAACTGTCCGTCATCGTGCCCGACGGGTCACTGATGTTGACACCCGATCTCGGCTGGACCGCGGCGGCATCGTTCGCTGGGCGGGCGGCGGCGGCCGTCGGCGATCTCGGTGCGTGTGCTGCGATCGAAGCGGCGCTGCGACCATATTCGGGTCGAATGGCATGGATCATCGCCACGACGGCGGGGCCGATCGATCTGGCGCTCGCTGATCTAGCGCTGGCGAGGGGCGATCGCGATGCCGGCGACGCCGCGCTGCGGGTGGCGGCGGAGACGATCGATCGTCTGGGGGCCGACTCGTATCGCGCGAGGCTGATCACGATGGCCGGTCAGGACCGATCGTGACGACGTCGACGTCCGAACCATCGGCGCAGATGTACAACCCGTTTCAACCCGGCGACCGTGCTCCGCGCTGGCAGATCGATCTGTCCGGGGGTGGCGTTCGGGCGGCGCTGTGCGCGATCGGCGCCGTGTTCTGGCTCCGTGAAGTTGGTGAGTACCAGCACATCGGTCGCGTGGTGTCGGTGAGTGGGGGGTCGATCGTCAACGGCGCGCTCCACCGCCAGCGTCCCGACGGCGACGAGCTCGGCGAGGTGCTGGGTCACGTCTATCGGGCGATCACGAACCGGTTGCGCACATTTGCCTTCATCCTGGTGTGGATCGGGTGTGGCGCGTGGCTGGCGGTCGCCCGCTACCTCGGTGAACAGGTCACGCATGGGTACGGGTTCTGGATCATGTGCGGCGCGATCGTGGTGTGGCTCGTGCTGCTCGGTGTGCTGAGGATCGCTCCACTGTTCCCCCTGGTCTCGTTGGTGTCGGCTGTCATCCTCATCAACGTCGATCTCGAACCGCACGAGGAGTGGCGTGTCTTGGGTGTCCTGACCGGCATCCTGCCGCTGACCGCCTGGCTGGTCGTTGCCGGGTACCGGCATCGTGTGGTCGGGCTCAATCCGTATCACACCATGTCATCCGCGTTCTGGTACCTCGGGGTCGGGCTTCCCGTCGTGTTGTTCGCCCTGGTCGCCGAACTCCGCGGGTGGGTCTTCGAGACGAGTGATTGGCGGCCGTGGGGCTGGTTCGATGCCACGCGACTGTTCTTCTGGGGGCTCGCAGGCAGTGCACTGCTACTCCAACTCGTCGGACCGTACGTCGTGCGCGCCTACCTGTCGGGCCTCATGGATCTCCGCGGGGCAACGCTCGGCGAGTGTTGCAAGGATTCGGGTGTCACGCATGTCTACGGTTGCGCCGAGATCCGTGAGGACGTAGCCGGGTTCTTCGTCGGGGGGCCGAGGGCGGCGATCTTCATCAGCGAGTCGACCGACATCAATTCGCTGAAGCGGCTCGGGGACGCCGGCGATGTCGGCCTCGTCACGGCGGTGCAGTCGTCGGCGTCGTTTCCCGGGGTGATGACGCCGGCGCTGCCGTTTGCGGTGCGGCCGATCTCCAATCTGTCGAGCGAGCAGTGGGCGCCGCCGATCGATCTGCCGTTGATGGTCGACGCCGGCGTGCACGGCACACTCGGCTCGTCGTTCCTCACGCTCGGCTGGGACATCGAGACGCAGGGATCCTCTCCGCGCGATCACGTCGGTGACGCGGCGTGCAACTGTCGTCTCGTGCTCGACGCTGCGGTGTATCGCGGCGAGTTGCGATGGTGGCCGGCCACCATGATCCCCAAGATCGGCTCGCAGCTGGTCAATGCCCGCATCGCTCAGATGATCCTGCGGTCGCTGGTGACTGCCGAGAGGGATCGCGTCGGTGGTCGAACCGACGAGTTCCGTGCCGCGGTCACCGGCGCGCGGATGCAGCCGGATCTGGGTACCGACCAGCTGGAGCGGACCGCATGGGATGCCTATCTGCGAGAACTCCGGACGGCAGCCGACTCGACCCGGATGTGGTGGCCGACGCGACGGGTCGGAGCGCGATGCATCGCGGCCGGGATCGCAGCCTGCGTCGAGACCACGGCCGGTGCGAGGGGAAGGTCGTCCGAGCGCGAGATGCTCGAGGACGCGCGGACCGCGATCATGGCGGCGAAGTCGGCCCTCACGCTGACGCGGCTGCCGGATCCGCCGGTCGTTCCGCCACTTCCCACGGTCTGAACCCTTCGGGGAGCACGGTGGGGTCGGCGACGATCATGCCGTCGACGCCTGCCGCGGCGAGCCGAGCAGCCCGCTCGGCGTTCTCGCCGGCGATGAACCAGGCGAGGTACACCTTGTGGTGATCGTGGCTCTGGCGCACGTCGTCAGCGTCGACGAATCCGTTCTCGAACACGTCGCACGCCGCCCCCGCGTTGCGTCGATCGGCGACGTGCCGGGCGAATCGGCCGACGTAACCGGCGTCCACGAGGCGCCCCCAGAAGGTCCTGCAGTAACAGGAATCGTCGGGGAGTGCGTCGATCAGCCGAGCGAACGCAGACTCGTCGATCGTGCGCCCGAACTGGAAGCACACGTGTGCGCGTGGGTGATCGGTGACCATCCGGGCGACGGCGTCCACCACCTGAGCCGTGGTGTCGGTGCCAGGCTTGGTGACGTACGTGGTGGCTCCGATGTTGATCTCGAACAACCAGCGTGCATCAGCGAGCATCGGGTCGGTCAGCATCGCCTCGGCGGTGGTGAGTGGGCCGATCTCGGCATCCAAGCGGTCGAAGCTGGACCAGTTCGTCGTCGAGAACGCCGAGCGCGTGGTGCGTGAACAACACACCGTCGGAACTGACCCGGAGGTCGGTCTCCAGGTACTCGAAGCCCTGGCTCGTGGCGGCCCGAAACGCCTCCAGACTGGCCGATCCACCGATCCCTTGATGACTGAGCGCGATCCGAGACTCGGCGGGACCGAAGAACGGGTGTCGGTCGACACGCTCTTGGCCGTCGATCGCTGATCGCAACATGAGCATGCAACCGGCACCGGTGACCACGATCAGGCTCCACCGCCCGAACGACCTCAGTCGGTGACCCATCGCCCCGATCGTAGTGAACGAGCCCGGCAGCTACCGGCCCCCGCCGTGAACCAGCCGACGCTGTAAGCGCGCTGAAAGCCCCGCCGATTACACCGGTTCTCGACGATCACAGGCGGAAGGAACATCTCATGGGTCTCGCTCGAAACCGGTGCCGGTCCGGCACCCAAATGGTGCTCGCGCTGGCAGTGCTGGCAGCGTCGTCGGTGACGTTCGGTGTCGCCCGACCGGATGGGCCGACTGAAGCGCTGGAGGCGACGGCGGCCGCCGACCCGAACCTGACGATCACCGTGGCCGGGCCGGCGCAGTTGAGGGTCGGCGATGCGGGTGAGTTCGCGGTGAACGTCGAGAACCTCGGGGAGGCCGTCGACGCCGAGGTGACGGTCGAGATCTACGTCGGGTTCCTCACGTCCGACGTTGCCGTGCTGACCCACACCGGTGCATGGACGTGCGAGTCGATGGGATATGCCTTCTCCTGCACGCAACCGGCGCTCGCCGCAGGCACCTCGATCGATCCGATCATCGGGAGCATCACGCCGACCGCAGTCAGTGACCCGTTATGGGTCGACGTCGCCCTCAGGGTCGCCGGCTCGAGGTTCGAGGCGTACGACGCGCTCTTGATCGACTTGGTCGCCGACGTCGATCTGGCGATTCTCGGCGCCAGATCAGGGCCCATCCTGCCGGGTGAACCCTACGAGATCGGTTTCACCGTCTCGAACGAGGGAAGTGTGTCGACCGACTTCCTGGGCCCGGTCGAGGTGCAGCTCGATGCGTTCTTCTGGGACGGCGTGTCGGGTGGGGACGGCGGCATCACGGTGTCGGGCGTGGGCTGGATGTGCACGGCCTTCGTGTGTCAGCACCCCGGCCCGGTACCCGCCGCCGGGAGCCTGCCACCGATCGCCGCCACGGGCACGTTCACGAATGCGGGCAGGATCTCCGCCACGGTGACCACACCAGACGAACTGCCCAACGACAACACCTTCAACTACTGGGTCGAACCCTCGATACCGAACTTGGCGGTGTACCGGTCGACCACGTCACCGAACCCGGCGCCAGGGGCCAACGCCTCCGTGCAGTTCGGGGTGTACGACAACAGCTCGTCGGTGACCTACGCGGGTGAGATCACGCTCGTCATCGACACGGGATATGTGGGAGCCACGGCGACCGGTGGAGGTTGGGCCTGCGGATCGTTCGTCAACGGCCGGGCCACGTGCACCCGCACGACGGCGGGAGAGTTCGGTTATCCGACCCTGATGGTGAGCGGGACCGCACCTTCCTCGGGCAGCTCGATCGTCACCACCGCGACTGTGTCTCCGGGTGGATGGAACACGACCGACGACAGGGTGACCTACACCCAACCGATCGCGATCCCACCCGGCCACTTGGCCGTGTCCCTCACGTCGTCGCTGTCGGCGCTGACGTACGGCGGACCGTTCGACGCCACGGCGGTCGTCTCCAACGACGGTCTAGGTGATTACACCTCCCCCGTTCGTCTACGGTTCTCGATGCCGTCGGGGGTCGCCGTCGCAGCCGGGTCGGGCTGGACCTGCACCCTGTCGGAGTGCACGAACTCAGGACCGATCGTGTCGGGCGGAGCACTCGCCCCGATCGTCTTCACGTCGAGCTCGGCGTCGGTGTTCTCAGCTCCGAATGTGTCCGCCGGTCCTCAAGGCGGCGCCACCACGGCGACGGCCCAGCTCGATCTGCCGATCGTGCGACCGGACCTGTCATTGAGCATCTCATCGGTCGCTGATCCGGTCGATGAAGGATCGTCGACGACGTTCGACTACGCGGTGACGAACATCGGTCCTGGCACCGCATACGGCACGACGACCGTCTCGATCTCGTCGTCGTTGGTCGGGAGCGACCGTCGACGCCCCGCCCGGCTGGGCCTGCGACGACGCCCAGTTCGGCGCCACGGCGTGCACGTCGACCACGCCGATCGAACCGGGTGCAACGGTCCTGTTCGCGCTCACGGGCAACGTCGTCGACGGTTACGACGGGATGGCCTCGGCCTGGGGATCGGTCTCGATCGACACCTACTTCGATTCCAACTACCAGAACAACAGCGATGACCTCCAGATCGCGATCAACCCGTTCGTGGATCTCGGGATCGGCCTGACGCCCGATCCCACGCCATTCGTCGTCGGTGAAACCGGCTCGTTCGACGTGATCGTGACGAACGCCGGGATCGGCGAGGCGGCGGCGGGGACCGAGGTGTTCATCGGCACCGGAGCGACTGCCCGACCTCACGGTCAGCGGCACGGGTTGGAGCTGTGGCGGTGGGTCGTACGTTCGATGCGTCGCGGTCGACCCGGTCGCTGCCGGCTCGTCCGACACCCTCCACGGCACCTCCACGGTGGACCCCACGTACAACGGAACGGTGTCGCTGTGGGCTTCGGTCGACCACCCCGACGACCGTCGCAGGACCGACAATTACATCACCGTCAACGTCCCGGTGATCGCGCGCGTCGATCTGACCGTCGGCATCGAGGGCGGGGATGGGGCGACGATCGGCGCGCCTTCGACATTCGCCGTTATGGTCAGCAACGGCGGGACCGAACCGAGTAACGGCACGGTGGTAGTCCACCTGTCGCCGTACTGGGAGTTCACGATCGACGAGGCGAGCGGTGACGGTTGGCTGTGCTCGTTCGGCACCTGCTCCACCGACGCAACGGTTGCCGCCGGCGGGACGCTCCCACCGATCGCGGTGACCGGTGCACCGAATGGAACCGAGGACGGCACGATCTCGCTGTCCGCATTCGTGAGCGGTGGCAGCAATGGACGGTTGGGCAACGACTCTTCGTCGCTGACGGTGCCGGTCGCGGTCACGAGCGATCTCGTGCTGGCGATGGTGGCCGACTCCGAAGTGTTCCTCGTCGGTGAGCGAAACGCCTACACGCTCGAGGTCACACATGCGGGGACGACAGTGATCGACGAGCCCGTGTCGGTCACGGTGCACCTCGGGTCCTGGTTCACGGGCGTGACGGGGAGCGGCGAGGGATGGACGTGCACCTCGCCGTACGACCCGTACGTGACGTGCCAACACCCGGGCCCGATCCCCGCCGATGCGGCGCTCTCGGCGATCTCGGTCGATGGATTGCTCGAGGAGGCCTTCTTCGACGTGCGCGGATCGGCATCGGTGTCGGGCGGCACGGCAGACCAGCGACACGACAACAGCCGAGTCGAACTGAACACGCCGACGGCCGGAACCAGCGACGTGTCGGTCGCCGTATCGGCGACGGCGACGTCGGTCGGGTCTGCGTTGGTGGAGACGGTGACGGTCAACAACGCGCTCGACACCGAGGCGATCGGCCCGATCCGCGTGACGGTGGGAGTCGGAGCGTTCGTCGATGCGGCCGCAGACGGCGAGGGTTGGGTGTGCGCGCCTGTCACCGTCGAACTCCGTTGCACCCATCCCGGCCCGGTTCCGGGGTCCGAAGCGCTCCCACCGATCACCGTGTCGGGAACCGCCGCCCCCACGTACGCCGGTGTGGCATATGTGTACGCGTCGGTCGACGCCCCGACTGATGCCAACTACGCCAACGACTCCGACTATCGCGACGTCGACGTGGCTGCTCCGATCGACCTGGCGATCGCGATCGACGACGGAGGAACACCATTCGTGTCGCACCAGACCGGACGTCTGTCGGTCGATGTCTCGAACCACGGCATCGAAACCTCCTCGGGGGCCGTCGTCGTGGCCGGCACCGTGCGCGGCGTCGAGTCGATCTCACCCATTGGCGATGGGTGGGTCTGCACGATCGACGTCCCCGACGTCGAATGCACCCACCCGGGACCGGTGGCGGCCGGTGACGGACTGCCCACGATCGCGTTCGACGTGGTGAGCATCCCTGGCTGGTCGACGGTCATCTCCTCGCTGACCGTGAGCGGCGGTGGTGACGGGCGCACGATCGACAACAGCGCCTCGCTGTTCACCGCTGTGACGGTCGTCGTCGACCTCGACGTGGCCGTGAGCGACGGCGATGCGAGTTTCGACGCCGGTGGCACAGGGACGTACGACGTGGCAGTCGGCAACGTCGGATCGGCCTCCTCCAGCGGCAACATCACCGTGACGCTCGACGTCGACGGTCCGGTCGTGATCGACGACGCCACCGGTGATGGTTGGACGTGCGCGTCCGGAGTGGGGACCGAGTGGGTGTGCAACACCGACGCGGTAGTCGACCCTGATGCATCGCTCCCGACGATCACGGTCACGGTCGCCGTGACGACGACACCGGGGGTGACGGCCACGCTGTACGCGGCCGTGGCGGGCGGCGGCGACGATGGCGGCTCCGGCAACTTCGCCGCCGAGTCGACGCCGATCCTGTCGCCCGATTTGACCATGACGGTGTCGGATGGGGACGCCACCTTCACCGCGCCCGGTTCGGGCACGTACTCGATCGCGGTCAGGAATGCCGGTGGGGCGTCGACCGTGGGTGACGTGGTCGTGACCCCTACGGTCAGCGGACCGGCCACCCTCGTCGCATTGTCCGGTGACGGCTGGACCTGCGACACGGAATCGTGCAGTCGCTCCGATTCGCTCCCGATCGGCGGCACCTATCCGGCGATCACTGCCGAGGTGGCGGTGACGGTCACGTCGGTACGAACCGTGTTCCTGTCGGCCACGGTGACCGGTTTCGATGCCAACGCCTTCAACAGCACCGATAGCGACGACACGCCGGTCGTCGTGCCCGCCGACCTGGCGATCAGCGCCCAGGCTCCGCTGTGGATCGTGGGCCGTCCTGGCGTGGCCACGATCGTCGTGGCGAGCGTCGGATCCGCCGATGCGACCGGGCCGGTGTCGGTGCTCGTCGGCGTCGCCGAGTCGGGGTCCGGCGAGGGGTGGACCTGTGAGCCGGTGCAGTCGTCGATCAGCTGCGAGCACGCCGGACCGGTCGCTCCCGGCTCCGCGCTCCCGGAACTCTCGGTGACGTACACCCCGACGCTCGACGACCTGTCCGGCGTGGGAGTGCGTGCCGAGCTGTCGGACCCGAGCGACGGGACGCCGGGCAACGATGTGGCCACGACCCAGGTCGACGTGGCACTGGCGGTGGACCTGACCGTCACCGCCTCGGCAACCGAACCACTGTTCACCGTCGGCCAACCGGGACAGGTGTCGTTCACGGTTTCCAACCTCGGTGTCGAGGTGACACCCGGGCCGATCGATCTGGTGGTCTTCCAGAACGGCAATGGAGCACCTGCTCTGGCCGGTGACGGGTGGTCGTGCATCACGCTGTTCGGCGGAACGAGCTGCACGCATCCCGGGCCACTCGCTCCGGGCGCGTCGCTGCCGCCGGTGGTCGACGACTTCGCGGTGATGATCGGCGACTACCCGGCGACCCACCTCAACGCGTCGGCGGACCACCCGGATGACCAACGACCGGCCAATGACGGGGCGGTACTCGCCGTCCCGACACTCGGCGTCGACCTCGAACTCGACCTGGTCGACCGCGCCGGCGATGCCGCCGGTGAGATCGGCGACACCCGGACGTTCGACATCACCGTCGCCAACGTCGGGGGGCTCGCCCCTCCTGGATCGGCGACGGTCACGATCGATCCGGGACCGGGGATGCTGCTCGGCTCGACATCGGGTGTGGGATGGGCATGCCAACCGGATGCCGGCGTGTTCCGGTGTTCGACCACGGCATCGGTTCCGGCATCGGGTGACCTCCCGGTGCTCGTCTTCGAGACATTTCTCGGCGGCGATGCGTTCCCGTCCACGATCCTGGAGGCGAGCGTGGCCGTCCCCGGGGAGAGCCGGATCAATGGGCTGAACGCAGGCGCGAACTCGTTCGTGGTGAACGGTGCTCCCGATCTGGTGGTCGCCGTTGATGCTCCTGAGCAGGCGGCGGTCGGTGAGCCGTTGTCAGCCTCGATCACGGTGAGCAACACGGGGCAACTGGCGGCCAACGGCGTCACCACCGTGGACCTCGACGTCCCGGCCGGCTCGTCGACGGTGACCGGAGTCGGAACGGACTGGCTGTGCGGGCCGGCCGACGACGGTGCGCTCCTGCGCTGCAGCACCGTTGCGGTCCTCCCCGCCGGCGATGCGTTCCCGACGATCGACGTCGCGCTGGACGTCACCGCCGGTTCGTATCCGACCCTGCGGCTCGGCGCCGTCGTCGACAACGCCAACGACGGAGACATCCGAAACAACACGGCCGTTCGGTACCTCGCTGTGATCGGGATTCCGGTGTTTTCCGGTGTCGCTTCAGCAGGTTCGTTCGTCGCCGGGCGGCCGAGCGACCTCACCGTGTCGATTCGCAATACCGGCACCGAGCCAGGCGATGGGGCGACCATCGTCACGATCGATCCCGAAGACGCCGACGCCGGGCTGGTGCTCACCAATGCGAACGGCACCGGGTGGTCCTGCACGATGGCGACGGTCTCGGCGTGCGAGCACGCTGGGCCCATCCCGGCCGGCGGCTCGCTCGACGATCTCGTCCTGACCTACCTCCCCGACGACGCGCGCTTCGATGACGGCACCACGTGCAGGGCGGTCGACTTCGGTGATCGGTTGGTGCGCGGCTGTCGCCGGCACGGTGTCGAACAGCCGGTCGGGGCACAGATCACGTTCAGCAATTCGTCTGATGTGCTGGTTTCGGAGCATGTGGTCGGCGCAGCGGTGCGGGTGGGCCAGCCGCTCGACCTGCGTCCGTCGACGGGTGTCACCAACCTGTACGCCGGCAATCTGGCCACGTTCACCACGTCGGTCACCAACGCAGGCGTGGATGCTGTGACAGGGTCGATCACACTCACGCAGCGGATCGGTTGTGGACTGTTGGCCGACCTCAGCGCCGGGGAGCAGGGCGCGTGTCTACCCGGCACGGATGTGATCGACGTGACGCTGGAGGAGGTGCGTCCCAACGGATGGAGTTGCTCGGTCGACGGCGAGGTGGTGACCTGCACCCATCCGGGCCCGCTCGCCGCCGGTGCCACCCTCCCGGCGGTCGAGATCGACGCCTGGATCGGAGCGGATCTGCTCGGCGCCAACGTGTGGGTGTCGCCGTCGGTCGATGCGGCCGGCGACACCAACACCAACAACGACCAACCCGAGCGGGGAGCGCTGATCCGGCTGCGACCGGACCCGGACCTGGCCGTTCACGTGTCGGCCCACGACTACACCGTCGGCGTCAACGACCTGATCTCGGCTCAGGTCCGCAACGTGTCGCTCGACATGCTCGCCGGGCCGACGACGCTCACGTTCGAACTCGGCCCGGAACTCACCTCGCTCGGACCCGTCGGAACCGGATGGGTGTGCTCCGGTGCGTCGAGCGTCTCGTGCACCCATGCTGGCACATCGACATCGACATCGACAGCGGCGCCGGCGCCGATCTGACGCTGATCGTGACCCCGATCGACACCGGGTCCACCTCGGTGCGGGTGTCGGCCACGATCGCCAACGCCGCCGACGGCGTGGCTCGCAACAACTCGAGCACCACCAGGGTCGCCTTGCACGCCTACCCGGCGCCGCTGCCGGTACTGGGCGTCACCCCCACCGTTGCCAAGGTCAATCGCGACGTCACCTTCGACGCCACGTTCAGCGAGCGCACCGTGCCGGCTTCGTTGTTCCGTTGGGACTTCGGCGACGGCGTCACCGAGTTCGGTGAGACCGTCGTTCATCAGTACCAGCGCCCCGGCGTCTACACGGCCGTGCTCCGGATTTCGAACGGTGATCGAACCGAGCGCGCCTCGGCTCGGGTGATCATCGTCCCCGACGAGCCGTTGGTCGCAGACGCCGGAGACGACCGGGTCGGCGAGGAACAGGCGATCATCGCCTTCGACGGCGGCGCCTCGCTCCCGTTCTTCGCGATCGAGTCGTACGAGTGGGACTTCGGTGACGGGGGATCTGCGGTCGGCAGGTCGGTACAGCACATCTATGGGGCGCCCGGCACCTACACGGCCACACTGACCGTTCGGAGCGGGGTGGAAACCTCCATCGACACGCTCGCGGTCGAGGTCTTGGAGCAGGGCGCCGGGACGACCGGAGGGCTGGAGGTCACCGTCGTCGACGAGACCGGCGCTGCGGTGCGGGCCGCCGACGTGGCCGTGCTCGACGCTGACGGTGTTCGCCACGCGGCCCGAACCGATGACTCCGGTATCGCATCGCTCGTCGGTCTGCCCGACGGTCGCTATGCCGTGTACGCCTACAAGCTCGGATTCCAGCCCGTGGTCGGACGCGCACGAGTGCTCGGGGGGCTGGGAGTCGCCGGTGTGACGCTCCGCCCCGGTCAGGTGGGTACGGCGTCGCTCGAGTCGCGACGTCTGACGCTCGCTGAGATCATCGCTGCCGGGATCGACGTCAACGACCCGGCCAACCAGAACGTGATCGATTTCACGATCGCACTCGGGTTCTCTGTCGACCCGAACGATCCCGATGTCGATGGGGGTGGATTCGGCTTCTGGCTCAACGGCGATGGCGAGTTCATCGACATCCCGATCGACTGGCTGTGCGATGAGACCAACACCTCGTGCAGTTCGCCCGACGGTGACATCGTGGTGGAGTCGGAGGAGGTCGACGACCAGCCGGTCGTGACCGTGCTGCTGATCCCGGTCAAGGCCTCGTGGCTGAAGGAATTCTTCGAGGTCACGATGCTCGTGCTCAACCTCGCCCCGAAGGGGTTCGCCTTCACCGAAGGCGCGGCCACACTCGATCTCCCGAGTGGGCTGACGTTGGCACCGACCACCGACCCGCAATCGCTGATCATCGATCTCGCCGACATCCCGTCCGGCAAGAGCGGCACGGCGCGGTGGATCGTGCGTGGGGACCGGGCCGGCGAGTACGACCTGGGCGCCGCCTACATCGGGGTACTCGATCCGGTCGGATCGCCGGTGCTGCTCCAGGCGCGTACCGCCAAGCCGCTCAAGGTCTGGGGCACCGACGCCGTGAATCCTCGGGTGCGGGCGCAGCAGCAGGTCCGGCGCAACAAGCCCTACCTCGTTCGGCTCGGCGTGGAGAACATCAGCGACGGTCCGGTCTACAACTTCGCCTACGACCTCGGTGATCTCGGTGGCGACGCGGCAATGGAGTACGCCCCGTGGACCGAGCGGCGCCTGACCGTCGACGTGGTCGAGCCGCTCCAGACCGTGTGGTTCGACATCTGGCTGATCCCGAACTTCAACGGCGAACTCGTGTCGTGCAATCTGTGCGCCCGCGGGCCGGGCAGCTTGGCGCGCGGATTTGCATCGTTGGTGACGGACCCGGGCGACGGTGTGTACGACAGCGGTGACATCACGAACTCGTTCAGCGGGTTGGCGTCCGGCGCCGCTGTGTCGCCCGACCCGACGACGACCGAGATCGTGCCGATCGACGACACGGCGCTCCCCTTCACGGCGATCGGGGACGGAACAACCGACCGGTTGACCTGGCAGCCAATGCAGGGCGCCGCAGGGTACGAGGTCTACGCCGACGGCCAGCCGAACCCGGTCGTGATGACCGACCCCTCCACGACCAGCGCCGAGCTGCCCTCCGGCGCCACGCAGTACGTGCTGGCGACGGTCGGTGCCGACGGGTCGCGGATGCTCGCTCACGTGGTCGCCACCGTCACGGGCGGACCACAGGCACCACCAGTACTCGGAGCTGACGAACCGGTGGCGATCACCGGCGGACCGACCACGATCGACGTGCTCAGCAATGACGTCGATCCCGATGGCGGCACTCTCACGATCGTCGGGATCGTCCAGCCGGCGCACGGCACGGTCACGTGCGATGCGGCGGGCCTCTGCACCTATACCCCCGAAGACGGATTCGAGGGCGCGGACACGTTCGAGGTCGTGGTCGCCGGCTCGAACGGCGTCGAGGTCACCGAGGTGGTGACGGTCACCGTCGCACCACCCGGAACCAACCGCCCGCCGACCGCGATGTCCGACAGCGGGTCGGCGGAGTTGGGCACGGCGATCACGGTCGACGTGCTGGCCAACGACGTCGACCCCGACGGCGACCAGCTGACGGTGACTTTCCACACCGACCCCGCACACGGGACCGTCACGTGTGATACCAGCACGTGCACGTATGTCGGTGCTGACGGCCATGTCGGCGGCGACGTCTTCCAGTACACGGTCGCCGATGACTCCGGGGCAACGGCGGTGGCGGGCGTGTCGATGACCGTCAGGGCTCCCGCAACGACCACCACGACGAGCACGACTACTACGACGAGCAGACGACGACGACGACGAGTACGACGAGTACGACGAGTACGACGAGTACGACGTTGCCAACGTCGACGACCAGTACGGCCAGCACCATGCCGGCGACGAGCACGACCAGCGTACCGTCGAGTCCGACTTCGCTCCCGTTGTCGTCCACGACGACCACCACCGTCCTGGGCGGTTCGACGACGACGCAACCCGGCGGTTCACCGCCGCCCACCTCGGCCGCGCCTGGTGCGTCGCTGCCGCCGCTCCCCGGCGTTGCACCGCCCTTCTACCAACCGCTGGTCGGCTTGCCGGGCAGGGTGGCTCCCGGCCAGGCGATCAGGGTCACCCTGCCCGGGGGCACGACGCTGTTCCGGCTCGCCATCTATTCAGAACCCACGCTGCTCGCCGCCGGGACCGCCGGTGGGGAAGTGACGTTCACCATGCCGGCGACGATTGCAGCGGGTCTCCACGAGGTTGTTCTCTGGAGCGTCACCGACGGACGCGCTGAGGTGCGCGGCACGACGATCGAGGTCGTCCAGGCGCAACCCACGAATGTCCTCCCGGCCACCGGTGGCGACTCATCGTCGCCGCTCACGGCCGCCAAGCTGCTCGTGCTGCTTGGCCTGGGAATGACCCTGACAGCTCGGCGAAAGCGTTCGACCGCTTCGCTTCACGTAACGCGCGGAGGTGGACGATGATCACCCAGCCAGCTGAGCCCCTACGGGATGGTTCTGGTTGCCGGAGCAGCGAGAGAGCAAGCCGATGGCGACTGGCGATCACTCTCGGCGTGACCATGTCGGTCGTCGTCGCCAGCATCACCGTGACTGGTGCAGATCGTTCCATTCCGCTCGCCGTCGCAGCGGCCCCTGCGTCGTCATTCACCGGCGAGCTGACGTACAACTGCCCCGAAGGCGTGTGCATCGTCGACCTGGCGGCACAACCGTCGAACCGCATCCTCATCGGCGGTGTGGCAAACCTCAGCTGGTCACCCGACGGATCGAAGGTGGCGTACAACAATGGCGATCAGATCGTGGTGGCCGAAGTACTCAATGACACCGTCGAGGGCCCACCCAGCGGAGTTTGGTCACCCTGTGAAGGCTCGTTCCCGTCGTGGTCGCCGCAAGGCAACGAATTGGCCGCATCCAGTGGCGACGGGGATGTGTTTACCTTCACGTTCGATCTCGAGCGAGACATCTGCCGAGGTACAGGATTCATGAACGTCACCCCTGGGCGTATGGCATCGCGGCCCGTCTGGTCGCCTGACGGTGACAAGCTGGCGTTCAGTGCGTTGTCGGGGTCGGCGTCGAGAGGGCTGGATTGGGACGTGTGGGTTCTCGACAGCCAATGGTCGAGCGTCCTCGATCCGCCGCAGTCGCAGGTCATGAACACGGGACCGGCGTTCTGGGAGTTCGACCCCACCTGGTCGCCCGACGGAACTCGCCTCGCGTACCGGGGGTGCCGAACGACTCCGGGCGAGCCCGGCTGCAACCGCGGTTCGTTCCGGATCGAGAGCATCGGAGTGAAAGGCGATGGCACCGGCGATCCGAAGACGGCTCGGACGCTCACCGATCCGGGCGATTCGTTCCTGAGCACGCCTGCGTACTCACCGGACGGCACGATGATCGCCTTCACCGACGTCAGCCAAGGCATCATGGTGATGAACGCGGACGGCACAGACCTTGTCCACGTGCCCGGTACGGAGCCGGGAGACGCCTACCCCCAATGGCGGGCGACCGTCCAGCGCCCTGAGGATGCCGACGTCTATTCGGGGAATGCAGTTGCGCCGCAAGCGGTCTTCGATTATGGCGACGGAATCTGGGCCTGGGTGAACTCATTTGGAGCGGCGCCCGCCGGGGCCGATCACGTCATCTGCGTCGTACCTGACGGTCAAGTCATCCAACCGGCTTGCCAGCCGCAGGAAGGCAGCGGGGTCTGGGTCGGCGGGCCCTCAATGCGCCCCATCACAACGATCGAGGGGGCAGCGCTCGGGAAGTACCTCATCGGGCCACTGCCGCCGGGGCGTTACCGAATCGTCGTTGAGGAGGTTCCGTTCCGGAGTCTCGGTCTCGTCAGCGCTCCGCTGGTCGTGAAGTGCGCCGGCAACTGCGGACGTCCAGCTGCTCTGCCGAAGGTATCGGCGCAAGCGGCGGCGGATGGCCTGAACAACTGCCTGTTCCAGCGCCTGCCTTCTCTGGCGGTCGGAGCACTATTCCTCGGGCTCGGGTTCTACGCAGGAGTCTCGATGGGGCTGACCCTTGCACCTCTCGTCGGACTCCAGTTCGCCATCGTTGCCGTTACGAGTTTGATACTCGTCGAGGAGCTATCGGGGATTCCGATTCTCAGGACCGCCAGGGATGTTGCCCAGAAGCTGATCGAGCTGGGTGTCGGATCGGTCACCGGGAACTTGGAGCAGAAGTGTGCTGCAAAGCTTGACGGCTATGAGCAAATCGCTGACGATCCGCCCGACCCCAATTTCACGGAGTTGGCCGTCATCGATGAGAGCGCGTTTGCTGCGCCTGTCGGCCATGGCGTGGATCGGCTGGTGGCCGCGATGGCGCTCGGCATCGCGTACGAGGAAGCCTTGTTGCGATCTATTGAACGCATGCAGGGCGCTCAGGTCGCTGGCGATCGGGAATGGACGGGACTTCAGATGAGCGCTGCGATCGAGGCCAGCCGGGGTCTGGCGATCGCAGAGAGAGATCAGGCTCGTGCAATCGACGCGCTCCTCGTATCGATGCCGGATGGGTGGGGCGAGGTCGTTGTCACGCAGGACGCGGTCGACGCCGATCGCGCATTTCGCGACCGGGTCGGTACCGATGGATTTACATCGGCGGAGTTGGGGGTACTGGCGGAGGCGGGACTCGACACGGAGCAGATTGCGGCCCTGCGCGGGGAGGTTTCCGCCGAGTCGCTTTCTTCCGAACTGATCGGGACGGCGCCACTGACGCTTTGGCAGGTTGCGCGGTCCTCGGCACTCGAGTCGGCTGCAGCCTTCGAGTCGTACGCGAATGCCCTCGAGGCTGAGTACGTCGGCTTGGTCCCGAACCCTGTTGCTCATGACCAGCGGGTCGAGGCCGCTGTGGACGACTCGACTGCCGTGACGCTCTACGCGCACGACCCAGATGACGCTCCGCTCACGTACACCGTGATCGACCAACCTGCCCACGGCTCGATCGCGGGTCGGCCGCCGCGAGTGCGCTACGCACCCGATGAGGGGTACACGGGGCCCGACTCGTTCACCTTCTCAGTCTCCACCGGCTCACTCGCTTCGGAGCCGGCGACCGTGTCGATCGATGTGTTGCTGGCGCCTCCGGAACCGACAGCGGACGAGTACGGGGGGTTCGCCGGTCAGCCGATGTCCGTGCCCGCGCCCGGAGTCCTCACAAACGATCTCGGGGGACCTTCTCTGTCGGCGGAGGTCGTGAGCCTCCCTGCGTCGGGAAGCATCCAACTTCAGGCGGATGGGTCCTTCGTGTACCAACCCGACCCGGGCCCATTGAACGCATCGACCGATTCGTTCACGTACCGGGTGCGCGCTCCCGGAAGTGCGGCATCGGACCCGGTCGGTGTGACGCTCACCCTGGCCAACGTCAATGATTCGCCCGATGCGGCGGCCGATCGTGTCACGACCGCGGAGGATGTGTCGATTGGAATCGCGGTCCTAGCAAACGACACCGACGCGGACGGCGATCCGTTGACACTCATCGGTTTCGGACAGCCCCGCAACGGACGCGTGACATGCGTCGCGTCGAGCTGCACGTACGCACCCGCGCCGAACTTCTCGGGAAGCGACGAGTTCTTCTACACCGTGTCCGACCCGCAGGGAAGCTCCACTGTCGGCCTGGTCACCGTCGACGTGACCCCGGTTGCCGACGGTGCGTTGGCCGTGGGTGACCAGTTGACCTTCGAACGAGGGGCGCCCGGGCAAATCAATGTCTTGCGTAACGACGAAGATCCCGATGGAGATTCGATCGCGCTCATCGGCTTCACCCAGCCGGGTCAGGGGATCGTCTCCTGCTCCGCCGACGGGACGTCCGCGTACAGCCCAACCGACGACACGGTCAGCGGCGATGGGTTCGACTACACGATCCAGTCCGCTGACGGGTCGATGAGCACGGCGCACGTCACGGCCGCGCTGATCGGCGCCTTCCAGGAAATCGCGAGCGGCGGACCACTCGAATACATCTCGGTCGGCTCGTCGCTCAGTTGCGCAGTCGATCACGTGAACGACTCGTTGGGATCGTTCTTCGGCGACACCGGGTGCGGCACGTTCGTTGCCACCGGGGGAAGGTTGTTCGGTCCGGGCCGGATCGCCGGAAGTGGCAACCCACCGCAACCCAGAGAGACGTTCGAACGGGTGTCGCAAAGCGTCGTCGCCGGGACGGGCGTGTACGGGAACCCACTTCTTGTCACCACCCGCGTGCGACTGGCCGACGATGCCGTCGAGATGATCGAGACCGACTCGTACCTGATCGGCCAGGAGAGCTACCGGACCGACGTCGAACTCACCAACATGTCACCGGAAACCCGATCGCTCGTCGTGTATCGCGTTGGCGATTGCCAACTCGCCGACGATGACGCGGGCACGGGTCGGGTCGACAATGCCGCAGGCACGGCGACGTGTGTCGGGCCTGACGGTCGCATCATCGAGTGGCAGGCGATTTCGTCCGGAGCCGTCCCGATGGAGGGCGAGGTGACCGAGGTGTGGGGTGCAGTGGCGTCGCAGCAGTCATTCCCCGGTACCTGTCGCTGTGAAGAGCAGGTCGACAACGCCGCCGGATTGAGTTGGAACGTGACCCTGGCGCCGGGTGAAACGGCGAGGCTCGCCCATCTCACGGTGTTCTCCCCAAGCGGACTCGCACCGCTCATCACTCAGCTGTCGGCTGACCGCTCTGAGGTCGGCATGGGAGCCGACGTGGGGTACGAACTCACCATCACGAACCCAAATGAGTTCGACGCTGCAGCGATCGGTTCGCTGACCGCCGAGCTCCCGCTCGATTTCTCGGCTATTTCCGGTTCGACGTCGGGCGCATCGTCTGCCGAGCCGACCATCATCGACGGCCGTGTGACGTGGAACCTCGGTGGATTCGCGCTTGCGCCCGGGGCCTCCGCTGTTCTGAACTTCCGCGCCGCAGTCGGCCTGACTCCTGGAACGTTCACGGCAGAGGGCAGCGGGATCGCCGGTCCACTCTCGGTCCGAGGTACCGGTCCCTCAGCGCCTGTCACGGTCCTCCCGAACCTGCCGCCGTCGCCGCAGCCGTCGGTCCAGCTCACCGATCAATTCGTCGATGTCGACGGTTCGCTCTCGTTCGATCTCGACGGCAGAATTGTTTCGCGCCGATGGGAGTTCGGCGACGGCACGACCGCGACCGGACCGCGCGCAAGCCACCACTATTCGACGCCTGGGAGCTACGAGATCCGTCACTTCGTCACCGACAATCGCGGTGCCAAAGCCTTCGCCAGCAGGACAATCGAGGCGAGCGCTCCGAACCAACCTCCAATCAGCCTCTTCACGTCGACGATCCTGTATGGCCTCGTCTCATTGGCTGCCGACGCGTCGAGTGATCCTGACGGGACACTGATCGACTATGCGTGGAGCTTCGGTGACGGCACGACCGGTTCTGGAATCCAGCCGCGCCACCTCTATCCGGGCCCGGGTGCGTATGACGTGACGCTCACCGTCACCGATGACCGGGGCGCGACCGACGCGTCGATCCTCACGGTGAACGTCGATCAGGTTCCGCCACCGTCGTCAAGCGCTTCAGCCCAGTTCACCACCGAGACCGATGGTTTGACGGCCCGCTTCGACGGTGCCGGGTCGTCGACGACACACGAGCGAGGCATCGTCGCGTACGACTGGGATTTCGGTGACGGCTCATCTGGATCTGGAGCCACACCGCAACACGAGTACGACTCAACCGGCATGTTTGAGGTGACGTTGACCGTCCGAGATGGGCTGGATTCCGTCGCCTCGATCACCAAGACGGAGCAGTTGAACGGCACGTCGACTTCGTCTACCACGTCGACTTCGTCTACCACGTCGACTTCGTCTACCACGTCGACTTCGTCTACCACGTCGACTACGAGCACGTCCAGGTCCACGTCCACAACGACGTCCACCATCTCGCCGAATTCGTCGAGCACCTCGACGTCAGCACCGACCACCACGACCACGTCCACATCCACGACATCGCCGACGTCGACTTCGTCCACGAGCGTGGTACCGGCGATCACGACGACCACCGAGGTACCGATTCCCACCGTCACAGTCACGTCTCCGACCGCGGTTCCGTCGTCGCCGACCCCCACGCTGTCGGCCTCACCGCCGCAGGTCGCCTCGGGCCAACTCGTCACCCTCACCGCCAAGGGTTTCGTTGCCGGCGCGACCGTCACGTTCCGGTACAACCCGGTCCTTGGCAGTTCCATCGCAGACGCAACCGGAACGGCAGTGCTCGTGATGGGTGGCAAACCAGCGCCTGGCATGTACACCGTCGAAGCCTCGTCGCCGGATGGACGTCGGGCCTCCGCTATCGTCACGGTGATCGATGCCGTCTCGGTCGCGGCCCCGTCGACCGTGGCGATCGCGGGCGAGTTGCCTGCGACGGGGTCGGGTTCGTTGCCTCAGCTGTGGACCGCCCTCCTGTTGTCCGCCCTCGGCGCGTTCCTCATCGTGGCGAGCCGTCGACGGATGCGCGGGGTCGATGGCTGAAAGCGGAGTCGAGCCTCGCGCTTTGTAAGCGACGTGAAAGACCTTCTTGCTACAACGTTGATCGAGCCGCAGCGGCGAGCGAAGGGAACGGTTCACTGCAGGAGACCACCGTGCGGTTCATCGAAGGGTTGCAGGCGCGATGCGGGTCGCGCCTGTCACCCTTCGAATCGAATCGGATATCAGTCGCCTTCTTTGACGGTGCGCAGGATCAGGGTGGTCGGGACCGGGGAGATGTCGGAGACGCCGAGCTCGTGGATCTGGTCGACGCGGAAGTTGGCGCGCGCCAGGTGGATGAACCAGTTGCTGATCGTGCGCCCGACCGTGCCGTACGGGAACACCTTCGAGCCGTACTGGTCGCTGGTGTGGACGCCGGCGAAGGGGTGCGGCACGGTGATCACGAACGGCCGGCTCGACTTCAGCACACGATGCACCTGGCGCAGCAGACGCGACAGGTCGTCGACCTCGGTCAACGTGTGATTGGCGAGCACCAGGTCGATCGATCCGCTCGTGACGAAGCCGAGGTCGGCCAGGTCGCCCTCGTGGCACTGGACGATGACCTCGCGTTCGGCGGCCGCGCCGCGGAGCTTCGCGATCCGCCCGGCGTCGGACTCGATGGCGATCGCCTTGGCACCCGTTTCGGCGAAGACCAGCGAGTTCTGCTGGTTGCTGATGCCGAGTTCGATCGCACGCTTGCCGTCACCCTTGCCGTCGCCGATGTCGCCGCACAGGCGGAGCTCACGCTCGTCGGGCAGGTCTCGTCCGTACTGGATCACCTTCGTCACGCGTCCAGTGTGCCTGATCGCTACCCTGCCTGCATGGGATCGGCACGCAAGGGGGCACGCCCGGGGTTCACCGCCAAGGTGCTCCGCGGCGGCCACGAGCGGGGCGGGATCGTGGATCACCGCCTGGCACGACGGATGCTGGTCAATCAGGTCCGGTTGGGTCGCCTGAGTCGCGACGAGGTGTGCGACGCCCACCCCGAACTGATCCGGGCTGCGCGCAACGTCGGCGTCGAGACCAAGGCCGACTGCCCGATCTGCGAGCAGTCGAAGCTGAAGATCGTCACGTACGTGTTCGGTCACCGCCTGCCAGCTCAGGGACGTTGTGTGTCGACGGCTGCCGACCTCCGCAAGGTCGGCGCTGTGTCGGGGGGCGAGATGACCGCTTACGTGGTCGAAGCGTGCGTTGAATGCCGGTGGCACCACCTGCTGCGGGTGTGGCCGCTGTGAACGTCGCCTGACGACGTCAGAGGAGCTCGCGTCAGGGGCTCGTTTGCAACGCGGCGAGCACGGCGACCGCCGCCGTGCCGGCAGCAGCCTCGTCGAGGATCGCGTCCTCGGTGACGGTGACCTCGATCAACGAGCCGTCGAGATGGGCGACGCGCCGTCCGACGAGCACGGTCGTCTCGTCGATCGTCTCGGCGACGGGATCGCCGACCAGCTCGGCGAAGGCGGCGGCGGCGCCCTGCTCGGCCGCGGTGAGTCGGGCTCGAACGAGCGTGGTCTCGGCCGCGTCCACGAACTGGCAGAGCACACGTTGGCTCGGATCCAAGAACCCGATCGTCTGCAGCGCGGCTCCTCCGATCAGGGCCGCGACGGCTTCCACGTCAGCGGTGCGACAGAACTCCGGCGACACCGGCGGCGGTTCGAGTTGTTCGGCGATCACCTCGCCGTCGATCCCGTCACCGGCGGCACCAGGGATGAAGCCCGGCTTGGGTGTGTCGTCTGTGGCGGAGCTGGGAGCGGTCGTGGACGCGACCGGTGACGATGAGACGCTCGTCGTGGATTCGTGCTCGGCGTCGGTGGACGCGCCGCCGGCGCAGGCGCCGAGCACGACGGCTGCGACGACGAGCACGACCGATCGCGGGCGGAACACGTCCTGAGTCTAAATGCCGCGGATCGGGTGACTAGCGTGCCGGTGGTGCGTCGACGAGACGACCTGTGGTGCGTGGGCCGGACGCCCTGATCCGGACCGGATCGTCCGGGCGGCGGGTGGCGTTGGGTGCGTCGGTGGCGATGATGACCGCCGGCCTGGTCGGGGTCCCCACATACGTGTCGAGCGTCGGGTCGGCGGCGTTGGCGATCCAGCTCGACGAGAGTTGCCTGACCGATCTCGGGGTGCGGTTGCCGGCCGAGAGCGGCGTCGTCGCCGATCGCCTCGACGGCGAGGTGGCACCGATCATCGGAACCCAGCAGCCGGTCCACAGCAACCTGGCGGACTTCACGTTCTCGGTCGTCGGAGTCGACGACGGGGCCGTGCGACGGATGGCAATGCTCGACCGCCCGGGCCAGTTCGAGGCGCTCGGCGTCGATGTTCCGGTCCCCGGTCCGGGCGAGGTGTTGGTGCCGGAGTGGGCGACGCGTTCTGGGGCCGTCCTGCAGTCCGACAGTCGTTTGGTGGCCGAGCCGTTCCTGCGCGGCCGGCGTGCCGACGGGATCGACATGACGCCGATCGCGCTCACGGTCGTGGGCACCTACCCGACGATCGCCACCCGACCCGAGCCGGACTTCTGGTGCAGCTATCGGGATCAGCTCCGGTTCAGCGCCTTCGGTGATCCGCCACCACCGCTGATGCTGGCCGGACCGGGCACGTTCGACTCGATCAGCACCTCGTTCTGGTCGCCGACGTGGGAGGTTTCGCCGCAGCCGGCGAACCTCCGACGTGACCAGGCCGGCGAGGCGGTCGGCGACCTCGAGCGATTGCTCGACAGCGAGTGGGCACGGCGTGAGCTGCCCGAGAGCGACAAGCCGCCGGTGGCGCTGTCGACGTCATTGCGGCGCGCCGATCAGGTGGCCGATTTCGTCGGTCTCACGATCGCCCCGTTGCGCTACGCGGCGGTGCTGGTGTCGCTGGCTTTGGTGATCGGGGCGGCGTCGATGGTGGCGCGCGCCGAGCGCCGCGAACTGCGGCTGCGCGCGGTGCGCGGGATCGGCCCGGTCGGTCTCGCCTCGGCGCAGCTGCGATGGCTGGCACCGACCACGGCGGTCGGGGCTGCGGTCGGCGGTGTGCTGGGGTGGTGGGCGGTGCGCGTGTTCGGCCCCAGCCCCGACGTCGAACCCGCTGCGATCCGGGTCGGCGTTGCCAGCGCCGTGGTCGGATGGCTGGTCGGTTCGTTGGTAGCGGTCGCCTCGATCGGCCTGATCGGGGCCGCCACGGTCGATCGGCGCCGCCGTCGCCGGCGTGCGGTCAGCGTGCGGGCGGCGTTCGAGTTGGGCGTGTTGGCGCTCACGGTGTGGTCGTTCGTCCGGCTCGATCGATTCGGCGGCGTTCGTCAGATCGGTGTCGAGGTTCGGGGCGGCGACCTGCTCGCCCAGGCCTTCCCGTTGCTCGGCGCGGTGGCGGCGGTGGTGCTGCTGTCGCGTCCGTTGCGATGGGTGTTGCGGCGCGGTCGCGGGGTCGGTCGCCGGTTGCCGGTCCCGTTGTTGCTCGGGTTTCGCCGAGTGACCGCCGAGCCGGCGGCGACCACGGCGGTGGTGCTGGCGACCGGGTTGGCGATGGCGGTGGCATTCCAGGCCAGCGCCCTGACCACCAGTGTCGACCGGTTGCTCGCCGACAAGGCCGGAATGCTGGTGGGCGCCGACCTGTCGGTGGCGGTGCTCGAACCGACGACCGACACCACAGGTTTGGGGTCGGCGACCACCGAAGTGCTGCGAGCCCGCGACGACAGCCGCGCCTTCCGGCTGCTGGGCGTCGACCCGTCGACGTTCAGCGCAGCGTCCCGGTGGCGCGACGACGCCTCGTCGAAGTCGCTGGAACAACTGATGGTCGACCTGGGTGGGGCGCCGGGTCGGGCGATCGTCGTCGACCCCGACGGCTCGGTGCCCACGGGTCCGTTGACCGTCACATTCCGACGCAGCGAGGTCGCCCTCGACGTCGTCGACGCGTTGCCGTTCTTCCCCGGCTACTCGACCGGGATCCCGATGCTGGTCGTCGACCGAACCGTGCTCGACAACCGCGGCGAACGGTCGCTGCTGGTGAGCGATCCCCATCCGGGCGTATCGGGCACGCTGACCGATCGGGGCAGTCGTGTGGTGGGCACCACGACGCCGAACGAGGTGTTCGAGGGCACCAACTTCCTGTCGGCCAAGTGGTCCTACGCCACGCTTACGGCGTTCGCCGTGATGTTGGCGTTGGTCACGTTGGTCGGCCAGATCCTGGTGGTCGAGGCTCGGCTGCGGGCGCGTCAGGTGACGCGCGTGTTGACCCGGCCGATGGGCATGAGCGTCCGCCAGGAGGTGGTGGCCTCGGCAGTCGAGGTCGGCGCGCCGTTGCTGCTCGGGGTGGCGATCGGTGTCGCCGTCGGGTGGATCGTGTCGGGCCTGGCGCTGGGGCGGCTCGACTCGCTGCGTGCGATGCAGCCTCCGGCGCAGTTGCACGTGGACGTCCGATCGGCGGCGCTCGGCGTGGTGGCCTCGGTGGTCGTCGCGGCGGCGCTGTCGGTGGTCGGAGCGCGCCGTGTCGAGCGCGCCGTAGCGGCGGAGGTGATGCGTGTCGCTGAGTCCTGATCTCGACGGTTTCGTGGTCGCCGAACGCGTTGGGCGCCGATTCCGATCACCCGACGGTGAGGTCGTGCACGCCCTCGAGGACGTGAGCGCTGTCGCCGACCGCGCCAGGCTGACCGTGATCGCCGGGCCGTCGGGGAGTGGGAAGAGCACGTTGTTGGCGTTGATGGCAGCCCTCGATCGGCCCGACTCGGGCGAGTTGTACGTCGGCGGCACGGTCCTGTCGCAACTGTCGACCCGTGCACGCCGGCAATGGCGGCGCCGGCGGGTGGGGGTCGTGCTGCCGCAACCGTCCGACAACCTCACCGCCCGGCTCGACGCGGTCGGCAACCTGCGTTGGGCGGCCGGCTTGCGGGGCACCGAACTGTCGACGTCGGCGTTGGACGCCGGGCTCGACGAGGTCGGGTTGAGCGGCGCAGCGACCTCGGCCCTGCACGAGTTGTCGACCGGCCAGCAGATGCGGCTCGCCTTCGCGTGCGCTGTGGCGGGCCGCCCCGATCTGGTGGTGGCCGACGAACCCACAGCGTCGCTCGACGCCGCCACGTCGGCGTCGCTGATCGAGCTGCTGGCGCGGCTGGTTGCCGACGGGGTGACGCTGGTGGTCGCCACGCACGACCCTGGTTTGGTCGCCGCCGCCGACGACGTGATCCGTCTCGAACACGGTCGGAGGGTGTCGTGAGCACGGTCGTGGTGCGCGCCGTCGACCTGACGAAGTCGTGGCCGGGTGGCGGCGGTCTGGCCCCGATCGACTTCGAGCTGGTCAGCGGGCAGGTGACGGTCCTGCGCGGGCGTTCGGGTTCGGGCAAGAGCACGTTGCTGTCGATCCTGGCCGGTTGGTCGCAGCCGAGCGCGGGTCATGTGGAACGTGACTCCTCGGCATCGGTCGAATCGTGGGTGGGCACGGCGATGGTTCCTCAGGCGCATGGACTGACACCGGAGCTGTCGGTGATCGAGAACATCGAGCTCCCGCTCCGTCTGCGGGGCGGTATCGAGCGGGGAGAGCTGGCGACACGCCTGGCGGACCTGATGACAGCACTCGACATCGCCGAGTTGGCGAGGCGACTGCCACACGAACTGTCGCTCGGCCAACGTCAGCGGGTGGCCGTGGCGCGGGCGCTCGTGGCACGGCCGGCGCTGTTGTTGATCGACGAACCCACCAGCCATCAGGACGCCGATCACGCGTCCGCCTTGTTGGCGGCGATCGCGGCAGCGACGCACGCCGGCGCTGCCACCCTGATCGCCACGCACGACCCAGCCGTGTTCGCGATCGCCGACGCCACGATCGATCTCGACACCGGATCGTGAGGGTACCGTCGGCGGTCATGGCGATCGTTCCGGATGACAAGAACTGGACCTGGGTGCTGCAGCGGCCGTGCCCCGATTGCGGGTTCGAGGCGGCCGCAGTCGACATCGGCGCGATGGGTGACCTGATCCGCGCCAACGCCGCCGCCTGGCCGGTGCTGCTGGCACACGAGCACGCCCGGCTGCGCCCCACCGACGACCAATGGTCGGCGCTCGAGTACGGCTGCCATGTGCGCGACGTGTACCGGATCTTCGACGAGCGGCTGCGGCTGATGATCGAGACCGACGAACCCCATTTCGAGAACTGGGATCAGGACGTCACCGCCGTCGAGGATCGGTACGACCTGCAGGCCCCGGACTTCGTGGCGGTCGAACTGGTGGCCGCCGCAGAGGCGCATGCCACACGCTGGGACACGGTCCGGCCGGACCAGTGGGGTCGTCGCAGCTATCGCAGTGACGGGTCGGAGTTCACCGTCGGCAGCTTCGCTCGCTACCTGATGCACGACCCGGTCCATCACCTCGACGACGTCGCCCGCGGCAACCAGATCCTCGCCGACGGCTCGCTCGACTGAGCTGGGTCGCCTCGCCCTGTCACTCGCCCGGTCAACCGATCACAGGCGCCGAGCGATCGATGCAGGCTGCCACGTCGTCGAGTTCGTCGGCCGGCACGCGCCCAGACTGCACGGACTCGGGAACCGGGTACACGACGCGGGCGGCGGTCATCTCGCACAGCAGCACAGGGGCGGCCTCGACCGCCCAGGTGCCGTCGGCGCGCTCGGTGAACCGTGCCGTCGCCGCCAGGCCGTCGAGCGTGCGCAGGTCGCTGTACTTGCCGCGGCCGGGCACGCCCATCCCCGACGCGAGGTTGCCCAGGCTCCAGAACACCGGCGTTCCGGCAATGATCTCGAGCGGCTGGATCGTGTGCGGCCCGTGGATCACGACCAGGTCGATCGGCGCCCCGCTCGACCGCGCACCCGCCGTGAAGGCGGTGACGAACTGACGGTCGAAGTCGGTCGGTGTCGAACGGATCTCGACGTACACGTGCAAACTGACGATCACGAGTTCGGCACCCGAACGAACGAGCGGCGGCGGCGTCGTCGATCACCCGGCTGGAGCTGTCGATGTGGTTGAACCGCCACGGTTCGCTCGGGTAGCCGGTGTTCGAGTTGAGCGCGTACGAGAGGTGCGCCACCCGGACGCCGTCCACGAGGAACGTCGAGATCGCCGCCTCCTCGGCGCTGCGGGCGGTGCCGGCGTGCCCGAGTCCGGCCGCGTCGAGTGCGTCGAGCGTGGAGGCGATGCCGCCGGCACCCAGATCCCACGAGTGGTTCGACGCCGTGCTGCACCGGTCGAACCCGACCCGTCGCAGGTCGCCAGCGAGTTCGTAGGGTGCGGCGATCAACGAGGAGCCGGTCGTGCCGCGCCCGACCAGACCGACCGCTGCGCCCGGCACGCCGATCGGCGTCTCCATGTGGCAGATCGCCAGGTCGGCGCTGCTGATCATCGGCGCCGCGGGCGCCAGCAGGCCGGTGTGGTCGAACCGAACTCCGGGGGCGGCGAATGCCGACGCGGCGGTGTTGATGCGCGACTCGGACAACCAGTCGCCGACGGCGACGACCGAGATCGAGCGCGGTGGCGTCTCGACCCGCACGGCCTGCCGGGTGACATCGGCACCGGTCGACCCTCCGGTCGCGGCGGCCAGCGCCACGGTCGCCGCGGCGAGTGTGATCACCGCCGTCGTCACGAGTGCGCTCGCACGTCCCCGAGGCTGCATCGCGGCCGGTCTCGACTCAGCCTCGGACGGCCCGCAGGCGTGCCGCTCGTTCGGCATCGGTGACGCCGCGCAGGTCGGCGATGCCGTGCTCGGTGACCACGATGTCGACGTCGCTGCGCTGGGTCGACACCACCTCGACCTGCTCGACGATCGTCGGCGTGCCATCGGGGGTCGTGGACCGCACGGCGATCACCGACAGCCCGCCCGGCGAACGCGACGCCCCGGCGCAGAAGTCGGAGTGGCCGCCGATGCCGGTGATCACGCGCCCGCCGACGCGTTCGATGTTGACCGACCCGTCGAGGCCGACCTGGAGTGCGGTGTTGCACGCCACGAAACGCGGCACTCGCGAGATCAGTCCCGGGTCGTTGGTCTCGGTGATCGACGTCATGTGCAGCATGCCTGCCGCGGCAAGTCGAACGATCGGTTCGCCGCCCCACGTGTAGGCGGCGATCGCCGGGGCGGCAAGCAGGCCGCGCTCGTGCAGCGACGCCATCGCGTCGGTGAGCAGCCCGGAGCGGATCTGGACCCGGCTGCGCAACGCCGATGCGATCCCTTCGCCGATCCCGCCCGGGCCGAACTGCAAGGTGGCGTCGTCGGGCACGAGCGAGGCGACGAGTGCACCGATCCGCAGGTCGATCTCGTCGGCAGGCCGCTGCGTCGCGATCGCCACGTCGAGGGCGGGTCGCGGGACCACCGCCACGATCTCGCCCTCGATCGGCGGGCCGCCGAAGTCGTCACCCTGCTCGTCGAGTTCGATCACGATCCGCCGCGCCGTCCGCGCCAGCACGTCGCCCCATGCCACCGATCCGGCGAATGCGAAGCCGTCCCCGCGTCGCACCCCGGCGATCACCGCCAGATCCGGAGGCTGTTCGGTCAACATCGACGGCACGGCGGACAGGCGCACCGACAGCGGCAGCAACCGCCCATCGGCAACCGCACGAGACAGCGCGTACCCGGCCATGAAGGTGGCCCCGTGCAGTTCCGGGTCGGCGAGCCACTCGAGGCGTTCGACCATCAGCCCGAGGAACACCGACGCCGGCCCGGCGATCCCCGCCGCTTCGAGCGCCTCGCCGGGCGAGATCCGAGGTGCCGACTGGCCATCGGAGTAGGCGACCAGGGGACGGCCGCCGGTGTCGACGATCACGGGTTCGGTGGTGAGGGAAGCCGGATAGTGCTCACGGCGTCACGGTAACCCGCAGCGGTCGGCGGCGCCGACGCGATCGCGCAGCAGCCGGGCCGGACTCGTACGCTTCCGGCGTGGCTGATGCATGGTTCGAATCGGTGGCGGTCGCCCAGCGGCGCGCCAAGAAACGCCTCCCCAAGTCGGTGTACGGGGCGCTGATCGCCGGTGCCGACAAGGGCATCTCGATGGGCGACAACACGGCCGCCTTCGACGAACTGGTGATCCGGCCGGTCACCGCCGGCCAGCCCGCCACGCGTGAACTGGGCGTCGAGGTGATGGGTCAGTGGCACTCGATGCCGGTCCTGATCTCGCCGACCGGCGTCCAGGCCGTGCATCCCGACGGCGAGGTGGCTGTCGCCCGCGCCGCTGCCGCGCGAGGGGTCGGGATCGGGCTCAGCTCGTTCGCCAGCAAGCCGATCGAAGCCGTCATCGAGGCCCAGCCGGTGACCTACTTCCAGATCTATTGGGCCGGCGATCGTGACTCGATCCTGCAACGTCTCCACAGGGCGCGGAGCGCCAACGCGGCCGGCATCATCGTCACGCTCGACTGGTCGTTCGTGCACAGCCGCGACTGGGGCAGCCCGAAGATCCCGTCGGCGATCGATTTCCAGACGGTGAAGGATCACGCCTTCGAGTCGGCGATCAAGCCGCGCTGGCTGCTCGAGTGGGCGCGGTCTGGTGGGTTGCCCAACCTGACGGTTCCCAACTTCGCCGTTGGGGGCGCTCCGGCGCCCGGCTTCTTCGAGGCCTACGGCACCTGGATGGGCACACCCCCGCCGAGCTGGGACGACATCGCCTGGCTGCGCTCGCAGTGGGACGGACCGTTCATGGTGAAAGGGATCGGGCGCGCCGACGAGGCCCGCCGCGCCGTCGACGCCGGGGTGAGCGCCGTGTCGGTGTCGAACCACGGCGGCAACAACATCGACGGTGCCCCGGCGCCGATCCGGGTGCTGCCCGAGGTGGCGGCTGCGGTCGGTGACCAGATCGAGGTGCTGATGGACGGCGGCATCCGGCGCGGCAGCGACGTCGTCAAGGCGCTCTCCTTGGGCGCCAAGGCGGTCATGATCGGCCGCGCCTACCTCTGGGGCCTGGCAGCCAACGGCCAAGCCGGCGTGGAGAACGTGCTCGACGTGCTCCGGATGGGGATCGAGTCGACGATGATGGCGCTCGGCAAGGGTTCGATCGCCGACCTCTCATCCGACGACTTCGAGATCCCCGAAGGATTCGCTCCTCCACGCATGTGACCACAATCCCGAGTAATGTGGTCACATGTCGATCGGTGTCCGGGAGTTGAAGGCAGGGTTGTCGGAGTTCATCCGCCGGGCGGCAGCCGGCGAGGACGTGGTGATCACGGACCACGGGCGCCCCGTCGCCCGGATCGTGCCGTACGTCGGCGTTTCCGACGTCGAACGCGGCATCGAGCAAGGCTGGATCGAGGCGCCGCGCCGGACACAACTGTCGCCGGTCACCCGTGTTGCATCGCGCCGCAGCGTGATGGACGTGCTCGACGAGGACCGCGGATGACGCTCTATGTCGATTCGAGCGCGTTGCTCAAGCGCTACGTCGACGAGCATGACTCGGCCGTGGCCGAGACGCTGATGAGCGATGATCCGGTGCTCGTGACCACCCGTCTGACGGAGGTCGAGGTGCGACGCAATCTGACCCGCCTGCTCGAGGGTGATCAGTTGATCGACGGGCGCCGGTCGCTGGCAGCAGATCTGGACGCGTTCGCGTTGGTGGCGCTCGACGCCACCACCATGAACGAAGCGGCCCGTGTCGCCGAACAGACCATGTGCCGCTCACTCGACGCCGTTCACATCGGGGCCGCCCGGCGCGCCGGGTCGTCGACTCGACTGCTCACGTTCGACCACCGCCAGGCGGCCGCAGCGCGGGCGCTGGGTCTGACGGTGCTCGGGGTCTAGACCATCACGCCGGTGGCGACCCACACGTCGACGGTGATCGTGCGGTCGTCGGCCGACTCGAGGCCGGTCGCCCCGGCCTGCCAACGCAGTGGGGTCATGAAGTAAAGGTCCGCCACGGCGGCTGCGGTGAGGTGCAACTCGAACTGCACCCGGCGTGCGGTGTCGGCCTGATCGGGCGGTCGCGTCCGGCGCTCGAAACGTTCGATCGCCTTGGGTGTGGTCGCCTCCGACGTGGGTGGTCGCAGCTGGCGCAGGTGGTCCGGCCCGGGTGTGGCCGTCACCCATCGGCCGCCTGGTCTCAGGACGCGCGCGAACTCCTCGAACGGGTGCGGTGAGAACACCGACGTCACCGCCGCCACCGAGTGGTCGAGGACCGGGGTGCGGTACGCATTGGCCACCACGAACTGGGCGTCGGGCAGCAGGCGCGCCGCCATCTGCACGGCGCTCTTGGCGATGTCGAGCCCGTATCGCTCGGCGGCGGAGATCTGGGAGAGGTAGTACCCCTCGCCACAACCGATGTCGAGCAGTGCGCTGTCGCAGGTGCCCAACGCGTCGGCGACGGCGGATGCAATCGGCGCGTAGTGGCCGGCGGCGAGGAACCGCCGACCGCGCCGCCAGGGCGTCGGGAGTGTCGCCGGGCGTGGTCGCCGCCGTGAGCCGCCCACCGACGGTGAGGTTCAGGTAGCCGCCGCGGCCGCGGTCGAACGAGTGTCGGTTGTCGCACGCCGCTCCGGCTGCTGTCAGCGTGAGCGGCCCGCCGCAGTGCGGACACGACAACACCGACGACACACCGAGCACGTCCACCCGAGCATTCTGGCGCAGGTCTCACGAGACGGCCCGCGGCGGGTGCAGTTTGTAGGGTCCATGCATGCCTGTCGATGAAGTCCCCGATTCGTTCCGCGGCTTCCGCGCCGTCACCGAAGGCGACGTGGTCGCGCGCGGCGTGACGGCCCTCACGGCGGCCGACCTGCCCGACGATGGCGTCGTGGTCAGGGTCGAGTACTCGAGCGTGAACTACAAGGACGGGCTGGCCTCCACACCGTCGGGCAAGGTGGCGCGCATCTCGCCGATCACGCCCGGGATCGACCTCGCCGGCGTGCTTGGTCGGCGATGCCCCCGGTATGCCGTCGGGCACCGCCGTGCTGGCACACGGCTACGACATCGGGGTCGCTCGCCACGGAGGCTTTGCCGAGTACGCGAAGGTCCCCGCCGAGTGGCTGGTGGCACTGCCCGACGGGCTCACCGCTCGCGAAGCGATGATCGTCGGCACCGCCGGGTTCACGGCAGCGATGTCGGTGATCGCCCTCCAGGACCACGGCGTCACCCCCGAGAGCGGCCCGGTGCTGGTCACCGGCGCCACCGGAGGCGTGGGGTCCACGGCGGTCGGCATGCTCGCCAAGCTCGGGTACGAGGTCGTGGCCAGCACCGGCAAACCGGCCGAGGCCGAGTTCCTGACGGCGCTCGGAGCGACGTCGGTGATCGATCGCGCCGAGCTGTCGGAAGAGTCGAAGCGGCCGCTCGAGTCGACCGTGTGGGCGGGCGCCGTGGACTGCGTGGGAGGCGTCACGCTCGCCAACGTGCTCAAGAAGATCCACTACGGCGGATCGGTCGCCGCCAGCGGCCTGACCGGCGGCGCCGGGCTGCCCACCAGCGTGCTGCCGTTCATCCTCCGCGGGGTCAACCTGCTCGGGATCGACTCGGTGATGTGCGACATCGAGCGCCGGCGCCGGATCTGGGGCCGGATCGCCACCGATCTGAAGCCGGACGGGCTCGACGCGATCGGCCACGACGTCACGCTGGAGCAGCTCGACGAGGTGTTGAGCGCGATCCTGCGCGGCGAGGCACACGGGCGGGCCGTCGTCAGGCCGGGTGAAGCGGGTCGGTGATGGTCAGCGGTCGTTGGGCGAAGCCGACCCTGGTCGGTGAGCTGGTGACGCTGCGGCCGCTCGTGGCATCGGACGCCGACGCCATGTGGGAGGCCGCCCACGATCCCGAAGGACGCGACCTGACCGCCGCCACCGCCACCTTCGAGCGGTCGTACATCGACGCCTGGTGCGCTTCGCGGCAGGACCAGGACGAGCGGCTCGACCTGGCGATCGTGGAGCACGCCACCGGCGAGTTCGCCGGCGAAGCGGTGCTCAACGAGTTCGATCCCGAGACCAACTCGGCCAACTTCCGGATCGGCCTGCGCGGCCCGGCCTGGTACGGACGCAAGTTGGGCGGCGAGGCGACCCGGATGATCGTTCGACACGGCCTCACGCCGGTCGCCGAGGGCGGGGTTGGACTGTCGTCGATCACGTTGACGGTGCTGGCCCGCAATCCGCGGGCGATCGCCGCCTATGTCCGAGCCGGCTTCGTGGAGGAGCAACGCTTCTTCGAGGACGGCGAGCACTGGGTGCCGATGCGGAATAGCGCCGCCGGTAGTGGCGTTGACGGGCACATGACGTTCCCCGAAGCTGCCATGGATCTGCTCGCCGCCCCGATCACCGGGATGTTGAGCACGATCACCCCCGACGGTCACATTCAGACCACGGCGATCTGGCACTTCCTCGACGACGACGGGCAGCTCAAGTTCTCGCTCGCCAACGCCCGCAAGAAGACCCGCAACCTGCTCGCCAACCCGACCGCCACCTACTTCCTGCTCGACCCGGCCAACCCGTTCCACTTCGTCGAGGTGCGCGGCCAGGTCACGCTCGTGGTCGACGAGGGGTTCACGTTCCGCGATCGAGTCGGCGCCAAGTACGGCATGGACCTGTCGCAGATGGACACCCCCGAGGTCGTCCGCTACGTCGTGACCATGCAGCCCGCCGCCGTCAACGCCCAGTAACCGTCGCCGACGTCGTACCCACCTGCGTCGCACCCACCTGCTACGAATGGCGGTGTGGCCGGTGTCAGTGTGATGCAGCGTCTTCGGACGCGCCAAGAGGCGCAGTTCTTCGGCGCTGCCTGGCGGGCAGCACCCGGGCTGGCGTTGGCATGGTGGTCGTTGCTCGTGCTGCGCGGCGTGCTCCCGGCGATCACGTCGATCGGGTTCGGGTGGCTGATCAGCGACATCTCGGGTGGCCACTCCACGACCTTGCCGCTGATCGTGGTGGCGGTGTCGTTCGTGGCGATGCTGGTCGTGCAACCGATCCAGCAGGCGGTCTCGGCCAATCTCGGCAGCCGGTTGGCGGCCCACATGTACGACCGCCTGCTCACGATCAGCACGGCGCCGCCGGGGGTGGCGCACCTCGAGCGTGCCGAGCTGACCACCGACCTCACGATGGCGCGGGACTTCGACCTCGGCATGATGGGCCCGCCGCTGGCGATCTCGATCGACTTCATCGCCGGCGGTCTGGTCGACCTGGTGGTCGGGGTCAGCGCCACGTTGTTGCTGATGGTGTGGTCGTGGTGGGCCGGCCTGCTGCTGGGGTTGGCGTGGGCGTCCACGCACTGGCTCCTGCGCGAGAGCGGTGTGTGGAAGGACCGCAACACCGACGAGGTGCGCAGCGCCCAACGCCACGCCGACTATTCCTACCGGCTCGCCGTCGACGCTGCCCCCGCCAAGGAACTGCGCGTGTTCGGCCTGGCCGGTTGGGTCACGGACCGCTTCGTGGCCACCCGCACCCGGCTGTACGAGTTGCAGTTCGAGGCCACACGGCTGCGTGAGCAGTCGGTGCTGCTGTGCTTGGCGGTGATCGCCGCCGGCAACCTGTTGGTGTTCTTGCTGATCGCCGACCAGACGCTCGGCGGTTCGCTCTCGACCGCACGGGCGGTGGTGTTCGTGCAGGCTGCGATCGGCGTGTCGGCGATCGCATTCGGGGGTTTGAACTGGGCGCTCGACGGCGCCGCCGCGCCCGTGGCGGCACTGGCCCGCGTCGAGCGGGCGGTCAACGCCGGTTCGTTGCCGGTGGGAACGGTGCAGCCGAGCGCCGGCCCCAAGCAGATCGTGTTCCGCGACGTGAGCTTCGCCTACGGCGACCAGGACGGCGATGCCGCCACGCAGCGCCGCGTGCTCGACGGGTTCGACCTCACGATCCCGGCCGGATCGTCGATCGCCATCGTCGGCCACAACGGCGCCGGCAAGACCACGCTCGCCAAGTTGCTGTGCCGCTTGTACGACGTCGACAGCGGGTCGATCGAGATCGACGGCGTGCCGCTCGAAACGCTCGACCTCGACGCTTGGCGCACCCAGGTCACGGCCGTGTTCCAGGACTTCATCCGGTTCGAACTGTCGCTCCGCGACAACGTGTCGCCACCGGGGCGTCGCGGTCAGGCGCCCGACACCGTGATCCGCCATGCCCTGGCCGACGCAGGCGGTTCGGAGTTGGCCAACGGCGACCTCGACACCGTGCTGTCGAAGGGGTACCCGAAGGGCACCGACCTGTCGGGTGGGCAGTGGCAACGGGTCGCCCTGGCGCGGGCCCTGGCGGCGGTACGGATGGGCGCCGGCGTGGTCTTGCTCGACGAACCGACGGCCCAGCTGGACGTGCGTGGCGAATCCGAGATTTTCGAGCGTGTGCTGGCAGCCACCAGGGAGTGCACCACGATCCTGATCTCGCACCGGTTCTCCACGGTCCGGTTGGCGGACCGGATCTGCGTGATCGACGACGGCAAGGTGGTCGAGCTCGGTACGCACGACGAGTTGATCGCACTGGGCGGTCGCTACCGCACCATGTTCGACCTCCAGGCGTCGCGTTTCACCGACGACGGCGAGGCGCAACCCGAATACGACGAGCAGGGCCGTCAGGTGACGTATGAATCGTTGTGAGTGGGGCTGGTGACGAGATGAGCCCGCCCAGCAGCCGCAAACCCGACGCCGATCTGCCGGCCGCCCTGCCGTCGCTGCTGCGCACGTTCCGGCTCGGGTATCGGGCCGAGCCGCGCCTGTTGTCGATGTCGCTCGGGTTGGCGCTGGCGATGATGCTGCCCGATGCGCTGCTGGCGCTGTGGCTCAAGCTGCTCGTCGACGGTGTCGCCGACGCCGACCGCTCCAAGGTGATCGCCTGCGCGGTCGGGCTGGCGGTGTCGGTCACGCTCACGTGGTACCTGTCGATCCTGTCGCAGCGCGTCCAGCGCCGGTTCCGCGACAAGGTGGCGATCGCGCTCGAGTCGCACGTGGCCAAGCTGCAGGCATCGGTGCCCACGATCGAACACCACGAGCGGCCGGAGTACCTCGACCGGCTGGCGATGCTGCGCAACCAGGTGTTCGCCCTCGACCACATGTTCATGTCGTTGTTCTCCACGCTCGGGTGGATCTTCCGGCTCGTGATCACGACCGTGCTGCTGGCGTCGATCCACCCGGCCCTGGCGCTGCTGATGCTGGCCGCCCTCCCGGCGTTCTGGGTGTCGACCTGGCGCCCGGCGGTCGAGCGGCGCGTCGAGGAATCGGTGATCTCCAACACCCGGCTGGCGCGCCACCTGTTCGCGCTCGGCACCACCGCAGCCCCTGCCAAGGAGGTGCGCGTCACCAACACCGGCTCGTGGCTGATCACCGAACGGCGCGCCGCATGGGACCGCTGGTTCCAACCGGTCGCCAAGGTGCGGTGGGCCACGGCGCTGTGGCACAGCGCGGCATGGGCGGTCTTCGCCGGCGCCTACGTGGCGGCGATCGTGTACGTCACGAACGGTCTCGATCGCAGCGTGGGCGACACCGTGCTGGTGCTGGCGGCGGGTACCCGGCTGGCTCGGTACATCGGCGCCACCGCCGGTGAGTTGGGGTTCCTGCGCGGGTTCTGGCTCGACGCGTCGCGCCGTCTCACCTGGCTGGAGGACTACGCCGCCGGTATCGACGCCACCGCCAACGCCGCCGCACCCGATCACCTGGCGGACGGGATCGCCTTCGAACACGTCTCGTTCCGGTATCCCGGAACGCAACGGCTCGTGCTCGACGACGTGTCGGTGCGTTTGCCGGCCGGGTCGGTGGTGGCGGTGGTCGGCGAGAACGGGGCCGGCAAGACCACGCTCGTCAAGTTGATGGCGCGCCTGTACGCCCCGACCAGCGGGCGGATCACGGTCGACGGCACGGACCTTGCCACGATCGCCAGCGACCAGTGGCGGGCCCGCATGGCAGGCGCCTTTCAGGACTTCTATCGGTTCGAGCTGCCGGCCCAACGCACGGTCGGCGTGGGCGACCTGGACCGGCTCGACGACCGGCTGGCGGCCGAGGTGGCGATCGACCGCGCCGGCGCTGACGATGTGGTCGAGCGCTTGGCGTACGGGCTCGACACGCAACTCGGTGCCTCATGGGACGCCGGCGCCGAGATCAGCTTCGGCCAGTGGCAGAAGCTGGCGCTGGCGCGTGGCTTCATGCGCGACGACCCGTTGCTGCTGGTGCTCGACGAGCCGACCGCGGCGCTCGACGCCGAGACCGAACACGCCCTGTTCGATCGCTTCGCCGAAGCGGCCCGGGCCGACGCCAACACCGGACGCGTGACGGTGCTCGTGTCACACCGCTTCTCGACGGTGCGGATGGCCGACCTGATCCTGGTGATGGACGGCGCCAAGCTGGTCGAGTTCGGCACCCACGAGCAACTGATGGCCAACCGAGCCCAGTACGCCACCCTCTACGAAACCCAAGCCGCCGCCTACTCGTGACCAGAAGCGCTTGACCTCGGGGTTGTCTCGTCTCATCCTGGTGAGGTGAAACGGCTGCGGCGCATCGCGCCCGTCTGGCGTGCGGTCGCAGCGGTGGCCGGGCTGACGGCGGTCGGCCTGACGGTAGTGGTGCCGGTGTGGAACCACGGTGACGATTCGGGCAGGTACTCGTGCGGCGGCCTGCTGTGGAAACGCCCGCAGTTGAGCGAATTGTGCGAGTACGACGGCGCCTACCGGTCGCGAGTCGTGTTGGTGGGTGTGCTGGCGGCCGTGGCCCTGGCGTGTGCGGCCGTGGCCGTGATCCGAAGTGAACGAACACCTCGCAGCTGGGCGGCGTGGGGTCGCAGCGCGTTGGCGGTGACCGGGCTCAGTGTTGGACTGTGGCTCGCCAACGACGCTCGCTACGTGCCGACGATCTACGACTACGAGGCGACAACGGTCAGCATCGACACCGGGGCGATCGTTCCCGGTCCGGTCGGCCTCGGCGTCTCCATCGAACACTGGCCGTCGCCGATCGGAGCGATGATCGCGGTCGTGTACCTCCGGACGCGTCCCTGACGACTGCGACATGATCGCCGCCGCCCTCATCGGCGAACCACCGCCCGATCCAGCGACCCCGGCCGGGGTGATCGACGACATCGCTTATCTCACCGTGGCACCCGAGTCGGTGGCACTGATCGCCTTCGATCGCGAGATGTTGTCGGTCCCCGCACCGTGGCCGCTCGGTAGCTATGTGACGGTGCCACTGGACCCATGAGCACCGGCTGACCCGTGTCAGGCGAGGTGGAACAGGTTGGGGCGGGCCAGCACGTCGAGGCGGGGCAGGCTGAACGAGTGGTACTCGCCGGTTGGTGATCGCAGCAGAAATCGCCCGGCCCCGAGGGGCTCGAGACTCCAGCCCTGTTCATGCAGGAAGTGGTGATGGAACCAGCACTGCAGGGCCAAGTTGTCGGCATCGGTCTCGCCACCGTCGGCCCAATGCCGTGCGTGGTGGGCGTCGCACATCTCGGGTGGGACCTGGCAGCCGGGGAATCGACAACCACCATCGCGCTCGACCAGCAGCCGCCACAAGGCGTCGGGCACCGAGCGGGTCTGACGCCCGAAGTCGACCACCGCCGACCCGGCGTGGGTGATCAGGCGGTGCAGCCCGGCGTCACACGCCAGCCGACGTGCCGAGTCGGGGGTGATCAGATGATCGTCGAGCAGGCTGACTCCGCTGCCGGTCAACAACGTCTCGTACCCGACCGTGACGGTCACCTTGTGCGGGCGACGCTTGGTGCCGACCGGCTGCTCGAAGTGGGCGAGCGTGAAACGCGCCATCGTGACCAGCGCATCGGCGTGACGTTGACCCAGCGTGCGCGGGTCGCCCTCGCTCGGCTGCGACAACATCGACAGCGCCGCCCGCACCACCGCCGTGCCCTCGTGATCGAGACGGCCCGACACGTTCGAGGGTTGGTGGGGTGACAGCTTGGTGACCGAGAAATGGCGCGTGGCGAAGTCGTCGGCCTGCTGCTGTTCGAGCGCTGCCGCCCGGGTCGTGGCGGCCCACGTCTCGATCAGCTGCTTCGCCTCGTGATGTGGCAACCGCAGCGCCCAGTCGGCGAGCAGCGGCTCGTCGCGATCGAACTCGGCCGCGATCGACTCGTGCCACACGTCGGCCAGCACCCCCACGATCGCCTCCGACACGACCCCGGCGCCGAACATCCCTGCCACCTCGGGCATGTTCGGGAGCCGCCCGCCGATCGTCAACATCCGCTTGCAGGCGCCGACCGGCTCGCCGGTGGCGGCAGCGATCCATGCCGATGGCGACCGGTAACCCTTGCCGAACCACGCGCCCGCCTCGACCGCCTGCCACCACTCGACGATCTCGAGGCAGCGAGCGGCGCGCCGCTCGATCGTCAGGTCGGCCAACTGCTCGGCGCGCTCCCCCACGATCGACGACATACCCCCAGTATGACGAGGGGCTGTGACAGCCGATTGTGGAGACGGAGGGTCGATCCCCGGCTTGCAAGTCGGTCGCAAGTCGGCATCAAGTGGCTCGGCGCAGTGTGGCCGACATGACATCGACATCACATCCCCACACCACCAAGACCCACCTCGATCCGACCTGGATCGCTCCCGAGACGTTCGTGATCCACGACCACGTCGGGGAGGGCCAAGCACCCGTGCTCGTCCCGATCAACTCGATGGTGATCCGCGGCGCCGAGCCGATCGTGGTCGATACCGGCGTCGGCGACAACCGCCAGCAGTACTTCGCCGACCTGTTCTCGATCGTCGAGCCGAACGACATCCGCTGGGTGTTCATCAGCCACGACGACATCGACCACACCGGCAACCTCAACGAGCTGATGCAGCTGGCCCCCAACGCCACGCTCGTCGTCAACTGGTTCCTGCAGGAGCGGATGGGCACCACGCTTGAGGTGTCGCCGCTGCGTCAACGCTGGGTCGCCGACGGCGAGATCCTCGATGCCGGCGATCGCAAGCTGCTGGCCATCCGGCCACCGGCGTACGACTCGCCGACGACCCGCGGCCTGTTCGACACCACCACCGGCGTCTACTGGGCCAGCGACTCCTTCGGTGCGCCGATGCTCAGCCCGATCAACGACGTGGCCGATCTCCCGGCCGAGATGTTCACGCTCGGCTCGAGCAGCTTCAACCGCTACGTCGCCCCCTGGATCGAGATCGCCGATCCGGCCAAGTTCCAGGCCAGCGTGGACCGCATCGAGCAGCTCGGTGCCAGCACGATCGCCGGATGCCATTCGCCGGTGATCCGTCGCCCGCACGTGGCCACGGCGATCGAGATCATGCGCAACTCGCCGACCGCGGCGATCCTGCCGATGGCCGATCAGAGCGTGCTGGACGAGATCCAACTCCAGATGATGGCGGTCGGCGCTCACTGAATCGAGTCACTGTGCTACATCTAGCCCGATGCTGTCGGTGCACGTGCTGGGTCCGGTCGAGGTGCGCCGCGACGGCGTCCCCGTGGACCTCGGTGGACCGCAGCAACGGGCCGTGGTGGCCCACCTCGCGCTCGATGCCGGACGGGTCGTGTCGATCGAGCGATTGATCGATCGGCTCTGGGGTGACGAGCCGCCGCGCACGCCGCTCGGCACGCTCCAGAGCTACGTGTCGCGCCTGCGCAAGGCGATCGAACCACCGAGAGCACCCGGGTCGGCCCCCCAGGTGCTGGTGTCGGAGGCCCCGGGCTACGTGCTCCGGGTCGATCCTGCCGACATCGACGTGCACGAGTTCACCCGGCTCGTCGGGCAGGCCCGTACGGCGGCCGCAGCCGGGCAGTTCGCGGCCGCCGTCGCCCGGTTCGACGAGGCGCTGGCGCTCTGGCGTGGCCCTGCCCTGGCGGGCGTCGGCCCCGAGGACGAGGTGCGCTCGATCGTGGTCCGCCTCGACGAGGAGCGCTCGGCGGCGATCGAGGATCGCTTCGAAGCACTGCTGGCGCTGGGCCGCCACGTCGAGGTCGTCCCGGCGGTGCAGGCCGCCGTCGATGAGTACCCGTTGCGCGAACGGTTGTGGTCGCAGTTGGCGATCGGGCTGTACCGCAGCGGCCGCCAGGCCGACGCCCTGCGAGCACTGTCGACGGCGCGTGAGCGGTTGCTCGACGAGCTGGGCATCGACCCGGGGCCGGAGCTCCGGCAACTCGAAACCAGGATCCTGTCCCAGGACCCGGCACTCGCCGTCACGCCCGACCGGGCGGCGGTGGCGGCGCCGGTCAGCGCGCCCGTCGCGGTGCCACGCGTCGAGTTGATCGGGCGCGACCGCGAATGGGAACGGCTCACCGCTGCCGTCGGCGAAGTCGAACGCTCGGGGGCGCGTCTGGTGCTGATCGAGGGCGAGCCCGGAATCGGGAAGTCCACGTTGAGCGACGGCGTGATCGCTCACACCCGACAGCTCGGGTGGCAGGTGGCCACGGGGCGATGTGTGGAACAAGGTCTGGCCCCTTCGTTGTGGCCGTGCATCGAGATCGTGCGCGATGTGCTGGAGAACCATCCGGCGGCGGCCGCGCAAGCGCCCGGCACCGAACGACTGCGGCAGGCGGTGGCGGTCGGCCAGCGGGCCAGCGTGGCGATCTCGCCGGTCGAACTGGCCTCGGAGTTCATCGCTCTGATCGATGCGTCGGCGGGGCGCCCGTGGTTGTTCGTGCTCGACGACCTGCACTGGGCCGACCGCGCCACGCTCGAGGTCGTGACGCTGGTCCTGGAGCGCCTGGGCGGCAACCCCGTCCTCGTGCTGGGCGCCTACCGACCGCCCGAGATCGTGCCCGGCTCGCTGTTGGCACCGGTGATCGGGGAGTGGACGCGGTCGGTCGCCACCACCCGTGTGGCGGTCTCGCCGCTCGACGCCGACGGCGTGCGTCGATTGATGGAGCTCACGACCGGTGCTGTCCCGGCGCCCGACGTGGCCGACCGTGTGCAACACCGCGCCGGCGGCAACCCACTGTTCGTCGCCGAACTGGCGCGGCTGGCTGGTGAGCGCGGGCTGGCGGAGGACGCCGTCGTCCCCGAGGCGATTCGCGACGTGGTCCGCTCACGCCTGGCCCAGTTGCCCGACGCCGCCACGATCGAGCTCCAGGTCGCAGCGACGCTGGGCGAACGGTTCGATCTGCGCACCGTGATGGCGGCCAGCGACCGTACCCCGGACGAGTGCCTCGACGCCCTCGACGCGGCGATCGTCACCCGCATCCTGGTCCCCGACGGCGATCGCTTCCGGTTCACCCACGCCCTGGTCCGCGACGCCGTGCTGAGCGAACTCACCCCACTGCGCCGGGCCCGCCTGCACCAGCGTGCCGCCGAGGCGATCATCGCCACGCGCGGAACCGGCCCCGACGAGGCCGAACCGATCGCCTTCCACCGGCTGGGATCGGTGACGATCTCGGATCCACTCGTGGTGGCCGGCGCCCTCGTGCGCGCCTCCGACGTGGCGCGATGGCGCAACGCCCTGGAGACCGCAGATCGGCTCGCCGCACAAGCGCTCGACGTGCTGGACGGCGTGGCTCGCTCGCCGGAACTCGACCACGTCGAGGTCGAGGCGCTCGAGGCGCTGGCCGGCACTGCGTTCCGCCGCGGTCACCAGGCCGTGCGCGAGATGGCCGTCACGATGGCCACGCTGGCGGCACGGTCGGGCAGTGACGCTGCCCAATCGCTGGCGCTGTTCATGGAGTGGGGCGACATCGACGAGACCCACGACCTCGAAACCGTGCGGGCCTCGACCGAGCGCGCCCGTCACCTGGCCACGACCACCAGCAATGCATACGCGTCCGTGACCTGCAACTACATGCTGGGCTCGTTCGCGTTGATGACGGGTCGGGTGTCGGAGGCCGTCCGCCTGCTGGAGACAGCCGTCGGTGCGAGCGGCACGACCGATCCCGACCAGCGGCCGCGGCAGGTGCCGCTCGTCGTGGCGCCCGTGGTCGCCGGCATCGCGGCGGCCGTCAGTGGTGACATCGAGACGGCCCGCATCCACGCTCATCGTCGCGTGCGGGCGTGGTTGTCGCAACGGATCGAGGTCGATTCGACGGCGCTGTCGGCAGTGGCCTTCGCGACGGGATTGGTCGAGGCATTGATCGGGGACGCACCGGGCGTTCTGGCAGTCCTCGACGGAGTCGATCGAGTCGACGTCGGGGGGTTCATGGCGTTGCAGGGTGACAACTGCGACGTGCTCTACCACTGGGCCCGCGCCATGCAGGGAGACCGGCTGTCTGCGCAGGCCGCCGGCGAGGCGATCGTCCGGATCGAGGCCGACGGCGAGCAAGGGATGCGGTCGTGCATGCGCACCTTCGCGGCAGAGGCCTTCCTGGCGCATGGCGACCAGCGTGCCGTCGAGTTGCTGGCCCATGCCCGCCACGAGGCCGAGGCACGCGGTGAGCTGTGGTGGATGCCCGAGACGCTGCGGCTGATGGCGGTCGCCGACCGCCGGTTCGGCGACGGCAGTGCCGCCGCCGCGCTGCTCGACGACGCCAGGGCGCTCAGCGTGGCCAACGGCAGCCGACTCCTCACGGATCGGATCGCGGCGATGAGCGAGGGTCGGTGAGCGATCGCGCCGTGATCACGTCGTCAGGAATCGTTCGTGCGGCAACCGGGTGAATTCCGACAATTTTCGGGATCCTCCGTTTGGCGGGCTGCCGATCGGGGTAGGAAGACCGCGGGTGGTCTGACGATTGGCGTCGAACTGCCCCCGGAAGACCACCGAGGAGACATCGATCATGAAGATTCGACACCGACTGGCAGCCGCGGGAGCGGCGATCGCCATCACTGCTGCGATGGGCATGGGGACCGCTGCGGCACAGGCACCCAACCCGCAGATCTCACTGATCCACGGGATCCCCGGCACCGTCGTCGACGTGATGGTCGACGGCCAGGTCGTGGTCGACCAACTCGCGCCCGGCACCGTTGCCGACCTGTCGGCGTTCGCTGGCCAGACGCTCGTCAACCTCCAGGTCGTCGCCTCCACCGGTGGCGCAGTCGTGATCGGCCCCGTCGCTTCGCTGGCGCTGCCGGCGACCGGCAATTGGTCGTACGTCGCCCACCTCGACGCCGCCGGCACCCCCGTGTTGACCCCGTTCGAAAATGATGTGACCCCCACAGCAGCCGACCGCGCCCGCCTGACGGTGCGACACACCGCCGCCACCGGCGCGGTCGACTTGGTGGTCGGCGCTGACCGCCCGGTCAGCAACGTGACCAACGGCTCGTCGACGTCGCTCGACCTGGCGGCGACGCCGATCACCAACGGGCAGTTGGCTCCCACCGGCCAGGCCCCGATCGCCCCGGTGGACCGGTTGGCGATGGCCGCCGGCACCAACACCATCGTCTACGCCGTCGGTGGCCCGCAGGCCAACACGCTCGACTTCGTCGTGCAGGTGATCGACGTCGGGACCGTCGCCACGGGCAGCACCACCACGTCGACCACGATCGCCGGCGCCACCACCACGACCAGCACCACCAACGCCGTGCCGACTGCCGTCAACACGGGTTCGCCGATCGGCGACCGGTCGACTCCGCTGATCCTGGTTGCGCTCGCCGCCGCCTTGATCGGCGGGATCGCCTTGGCCGCCCGCACCCGCACCCACTGACCCGTCGACGACCTCGACCATCCCGGCATCCCAAGTCCAGCGCCAGACCCCCGCCCAACGTGCGACGTCGATCGACCGCCAAACGAACGCTCACGGTGATTGCGTTCGTCTCGTTCGGAGTCGCCGCCTCGGCGGGGGTCATCGCTGCCCAGAACTACATCACCAGCGAACGCGTGGTGCTCGACGTCGACGCTGCGATGGGTGACGGTACGCCCACCACGATCCCCACCGACGCCTCGCGCGTGCGTCGCCAACCGCCCAAGGCGGTGGCGATCGCCGGAGTCGACCTGCTGGCGCCCGTGCTGGCGGTGGGCATCGACCCCGAAACCGGGGAGCTGGTCGTGCCCGACGAGACGCAGGTCGGGTGGTACGAAGATGGCTCCGCCCCGGGCCTGCCGGGTGCCACCGTGCTGGCCGCCCATGTGAGCTGGAACCGCCAGGCCGGGCCGTTCCACGAGTTGGGTGATGTCGAGCCCGGCGACACCGTCGACGTGGTCGCCGCCGACGGGTCGATCCGCAACTACGAGGTGGTGTCGCGCGAGCTGTTCCACAAGGACGAGCTGCCGCCGGAACGGGTGTGGACCACCGTCGGCCCCGAGACGCTCGTGTTGATCACCTGCGGCGGCAGTTACAACAGCGAGAGCCGGCGCTATCGCGAGAACATCGTGGTGTTCGCTGTGCCGGTCGGCACCCAGCCCGCCCCCGTTGCCGGCGGAACCGATCCGCGAGTTTGATCGGTCACCCGATTGGGCACCATCCCGACGTGACCGACCGCATCGATCCAGACTTCAACGACCCAACCGTCAACGATCCCGCCGTCAACGATCCAGTGTTGCCCGGCGAGCCGACCGAGCTGATCCCGGTCGACCCGCTCGTACCGGGTGCGCCCGGCGAACCGATCGTCGTGGTGCCCATGAGCGACCCGATCGACACGATCGTCTACACCGAGCCCACGGCGGTTCCTCCGCCCGTCGACCCGACGGCGATCATTCCCGTCGTGCCCACGGGCACCGTGCCCGTCGACCCCGTCCCCGAGCGCAACACCGCCGCGATGGCGGCGATGGTGGCCTTCGGCGTGCTGGCGATCGGCGGGCTGATCGCCTTCCTGCTGTGGTGGGCCAACGACGACGACGAGGGCGCGATCGCCACCGACACCGAGTCGACGACGGTGATCAACGAGCCGATCGCGGTTGGCGCCTCGACCACGATGGTCGTCACGTCGACCAGCCCCGTCGTGATCGCCGAACCGATCGCGGTTGGCGCCAACACGACCGCCCCGGCACCGGCCACGACGCCCGCCACGACCGCGGCCACCGTCGCCACACCCGTCCCCACCGTCGCCGCGACCACCGTGGTGGTGACCACCGTCGCCACCACCACGGTCGCCCCGACCACCACCGTCGCACCGGCGCCCGCACCGAACGTCAATCAGGTGATCGCCGACGACCCACGCCTGTCTCGCCTCGGCGAGCTGATCGCCGACGCCGGGCTTGCCGCCGACCTCCAGGCGCTCCCGGCGGCGACGTTGTTCGCCCCGACCAACGAGGCGCTGGCAGCCTTCGAAGCCACCCCCGAGGGTGCCGCCGTCGTGGCCGACCGAGACCAGCTGCGAACCTTCCTGTCCCACCACGTGGTGCAGGAGCAGATCGGGTCCGAGACCTTGTTCACCAGGGCCGATCTGATGTCGCTCGCCGGCGACGTGATCCAGGTCGATGCCACGGCCAGGACGATCGATGGCGCCACCGTGATCGACCCCGACATCGCCGCCGACAAGGCGGTCGTGCACGTCGTGTCGTCCGTGCTCATGACCTCTGCCTGATCATCTCTGCCTGATCGCTGGTTCATCCGTTGTTCACGGGCGAGCGACAGCGCCGACCGGCGCCACCCCCCACGTTGGATGTCACACTCTGTTCATCTCGATGTGGTTGGGCTCGGGCAACCCGTCCGTCACACTGGCTCGGTGAGCAACGTGGTGCAGCAACGGGCAATCGACTTCGAGGGTGCCCACAACTTCCGCGACGTGGGCGGATACGCCTCCCGGTTCGGGGGCCGAGTTCGTTGGGGCATGGTCTACCGGGCGGGCCGGCTCGACCAGCTCACGGCATCCGACCTGGAGCGCTTCGAGGCGCTCGGCATCCGCACCGTGTTCGACCTCCGCAACGACGACGAACGGGCGCGGCTGCCCGATCCAATGACGTCGATCCACGTGTCGCTCGTGAGCGGGATGATGCGCGACCAGCCGCCGACCGATTTCGCATCGGTGATCGACTACGACGACGGGATCGAGTTCATGCGCCAGCTCTACAGCTTGCTGCTCGCCCACGCCGCTCACGAGATGGGGTTGGTGCTCGCCGGCCTCGCCGCCCCCGATCAGCTGCCAGCGTTGATGCACTGCACGGCCGGCAAGGACCGCACCGGCGTGCTGGCGGCGCTGCTGCTGGAACTGCTCGGCGTGGACCGTGAGACAGTGCTCGACGACTTCGAGTTGACCGCTGAGTTGCACAACCCGGAACACACGATCGAGGCGATCGGCCACATGACCGCCCGCGGCATCTCGCCGGAAGCGGCCGCCGGCGCGATGACGTCATCACGGTCGAGCATGGCGGCAGCGCTCGTGGAGCTCGATCAGGTCTATGGCGGCGCCGAGCGCTACATCCTCGATCAAGCCGGTTTGAGTGCACCGCAGGTCGCCCAACTTCGCTGCAACTTGATCACCCCCTGAACTCACGCAGATCCCACGCAGCTTGACCGGCAGGGGCACTCCGAACTGTGAAACCATTCGTCGGTGACGGAGGGCAACCGGTCGAGCGGACGAGGATGGCTCGTGGCGTCTGCCGTGTTCGGGTTGGTGGCGATCGGTCTGCTGCTCGCCCCGGTGTGGCGGCACGGCGACGACTCCGGGTGGTACCGCTGCGGCGGATTGCTCGACGACCGTCGCGGTCTACGCGAGCTGTGCGAGTTCGACGGCTTGCTGCACACACGGCTCGTGATGTTGTTCGCGGCGTTGCTCGCCGCTGCCACGTGCTGGTGTGTTGCGATCGTCAGAGAACGTTCGGTGCCGGTCGGGCCGGGGCTGACCGTGCTGGTCGTCGCGTCGCTCCCGGTGATCGTCGGCGGCACCGCCCTGTGGCGCCAGTTCGACGATCGATACGTGTCGGCGATCTACGACTACTCGTCGACCGTCGTCGATGTCGGTTCGACGATCGTGCCCGGTGCCGGCCGCTCCCCGATCGATTTCCGCATCACCGGTTGGCCGTCGCGCTTCGGACCGACCGTCGCAGCCTGCAACTCGGCTCTGGTTCCCGCCGGGTGTGATCTCGAGCATGCCGTTCCGCTGGTGAGGCCGGGTTCGCTCCCGGTGTCGGTCGACGACACGATTGACGTCGCCGCCTTGCTCGATGTGGGAACGGACGATGTCGCTGTGGTCTTGTTCGACCACGAGATGTTTGCCGTGCCGGCACCCTGGCCGGCGGGGTCCTACGTGGCGATCGCGATCGACGTCGCCGACGCTGCCCCGGGCGCCGCCGCCGACCCCGCGATCGCGCCAGAGGGTTTCGACCTCGTGGCGGCGCGCGTCACGGCCGCCGACGGCACGGTCTGCGAGCTGTGCGTCTGGTTGGCCGAATCGTCACAGCAACGTTCGCAGGGGTTGATGTACGTCACCGACCTCGGTGACGCTGACGCGATGGCGTTCCGCTATCCGGCGCCGCACACCGGCGCGTTCTGGATGAAGAACACGGTGCTGCCGTTGTCGATCGCCTTCTTCGATGCCGACGGCGGCTACCTCGACGCGTTCGACATGCCACCGTGCACCGCCGACCCGTGCCCGACGTATCCGACCGCTCCCGACTTCGTCGTGGCGCTCGAGTTGCCGCACGGTCAGCTGACCGAGTTCAAGATCGCTCCCGGCAGCGCGCTCGACGTGACCGATCTCCCCTGCACGTGAGCGGGTCGGCGGGCGAGGTCGCGGATCGAGCCCAGACGCACGGCCGGATGCCCGGCGAGCAACGCCAGCAGGGCATCGATGCGGTCGAGTTCAGCGGTGTCGGTGACCCCGTGATGGAGCATGATCCCGACCGTCTCGCCGCCAGCCAGCTGGCCGGCGAGCGATCCCCCGAGCACCGACCAGTTCCAGCCGCCCTTGTCGCGGCCGGCGAACCAGTCGAGCGTCACGGGCACCTCGGCGAGACCGGGATGATCGATCGTTCCCGCCGATCGATCTCGCGACAGCACCTCGAATCGCTGCGCCGCGAGCACGGTTGCGAGTTCACCCCGGCAGCGGTTCCAGGGCGGCGTGAAGATCGGATCGGCGCAGCCGCCGAGCAGGGCGCTCAGCCGTTGCCAACCGTCGGCGACGTCGACGGCGATCTGCTCGGGCGACCGCGCCTGGCCGAACTCGCACTTGCGCTTGGCGCCGAGCTCGTGATCGACGTGCCGGTACCCGTGTTGATGCACGTGGGTGAGACCGCTGTCGTGCCGGGCACGAAGGTCGCTGGCGACGCGGTCGGTGATCGCATCGGGGATCACGGCAAGGTCGATCGGTGCGTCATGGCGATCGAACACGTCGAGCATCGCCATCAACCGGTCGTGCTCCCACCCGGCATCGTCGTCGCGCACGAACACGTCGATCGCGGTGGCGCGGGCATCGAGCGCCCCGGCGGCTTCGCCGAGCCACGCCACCGAGGCGGTCGCAGCCATCGTCATGCCACCTCGGTCAGGCGTGTGGGTTCGGTGGTGAGCGCCGCCCGTCCGACGCCGACCCATTCGAATCCGGCTTCGGCGGCGAGCACCGGATCGAGCATGTTGCGGCCGTCGACGAGCAACGGGTTGCGCATCAGCGTGGCGTTGCCGCTGGCGAGCAGCGCGTGGTAGTCGGGCCATTCGGTCACGATCACCACAGCGTGAGCGCCGGTGATCGCGCCGCGGACGTCACTGGCGCGGACCGTCCCTGACGGGAGCTGCTGCATCACCTGCTGACCCACCACCGGGTCGTGCACCACGAGCTGGGCACCCTCGGCTGCCAGGCGCTGCGCCAGCACGATGCTCGATGCTTCGCGCAGGTCGTCGGTGCCGGGCTTGAACGACAGCCCGAGCAGGGCGATCCTGCGTCCGTGCAGCGAACCGAGCCGGTTCGCCAACAGGGTGACGACGCGGCGCTTCTGGAGCTCGTTGACCTCGATCACGCTGGTGAGCAGCTGGAAGTGGTAGCCGGCGTTGCCGGCCAGCTGCTTGAGGGCGCGCACGTCCTTCGGGAAGCACGACCCGCCGTAGCCGATGCCGGCCGACAGGAACGAACTCCCGATCCGCTGATCGAGCCCCATCCCACGTGCCACGGTGGCGACATCGGCGCCCACCACGTCGCACACGTTGGCGATCTCGTTGATGAACGAGATCTTGGTGGCGAGGAACGCATTCGACGCCAGCTTCACCATCTCGGCCGATGCCAGGTCGCACACCAGCAGCTCACCCCCGAGCGAGCGCCACAGGTCGGCGACCCGCTGGGCGTCGGTCTGGTCGTCGGCACCCACCACCACCCGGTCGGGGTGGAACACGTCGGCGAGCGCACTCCCCTCGCGAAGGAATTCGGGGTTCGACACGTACCGGATGCCGGTGCGCCCTCGGCGCGCCAGCTCGCGTTGGATCCGCTGCCCGGTGTTGGCCGGCACGGTCGACTTGATCACGAGCAGCAGGTCGTCGATGTCGGCAGGAATCGCGTCGATCACTGCCTCGACGCGCGACAGGTCGGCGTCGCCACTCGGCATCGGGGGAGTGTCGACGGTGACGAACACGATCCGGCAATGGTCGAACACGCCGTGCGGGTCGGTGGTGAACGTCATCCGCCCACGATTGCGCCCGAGCAGCTCGGGGAGCCCTGGCTCCACGAACGGCACCTCGCCGGCGCGCAGCCTGGCGACCTTGGAGGCATCGATGTCAAGGCAGTGCACGGCGTGCCCGAGTTCGGCGAGTGCGACCGCAGTGACCAGGCCGACGTATCCGGTGCCGACGATGCCGATCGGGTCCGGAGCGATCGGTCCCTGTGCAGTCGTTGGGCTGGCGGTGGCTGTTTGGTTCATGCGACGGCTCCTGTTCGGTTGATCGATGCGAGATCGGCGACGATGCGCGCCGTCGCGGCGGCTCCGTCGAGATCGAGTGCGTTCGGTGCAGCTGCACGGCGTGCCGCTACGGCTTCGGCAACGGCGGCGGCGAGGTGTTCGCCACTGAGATCGGCGCCGAGATCGGTGGGGTCGATCATCGTGAGCACGCCGATCGCGGCGAGCCGCTCGGCGCGGCGGCGCTGCTCGTCCTCCTTGCCGTCGGCGTACGGGATCACCACCGCCGGCGTGCCTGCGTGCAGCAGGTCCATCGTCGTGTTGTACCCGCACTGGCTGACCGACACCGCCGAGCGGCGGATCTCTCCTGCCAGATCGGGTACATGCCGGATCGCGGTGAGGTGCGGAGAATGCTGGGCCTCGGCGACGAGCCACTCCCAGGCGTGCTCGGGTAGGAACGGCCCTCCCACGATCGTGGTGGTGAGCCCGAGCTCGGCGTGTACACGCTGATGGGCGGCGACCGCCGCTCGAACGATCGGCTCGCCCACCATGCCGCCGCCGGCCGACACGAGCACGCGCTGCATTCGAACCTCGCCGGCCGGGGCCGGTGGCCTGGCGGGTGCGACGAAGCCGGTATGGAACACCGGCACCCGCAGTGGCGTGGTGGGGCGGAACGACTCCTGCAGGGTGGCGAATGCCGGGTCGGAGTGCACCACGACCGCATCGAGATGGGCGTTGCAGGCGATCGCCGCCCGCTCGTCGTGACGAGCCTGGTCGCGCCGCTGGTTGACGAGGATGTCACGCACGCTGCACACGACGACCGGGCGCTGGTCGCCGAGCTCGCCGATCGCCGCCAGCATCGGCTCGAGTTCGAAGGCGAACTTCTTGCGACCGAACGGGTACAGCTCGAGCAGCACGACGGCCGGCCGGTACCGTTCGAGTGCGTCGAGGATCGCCGCGATCCGGCTCCGCTTGGCGGTCTCGACGTCGACGTGAGGGTCGTGGCTGAGCAACTCGTAGCCATCGTCGTGTCCGAGCGGGGCAAGGTTGATCACCGTCACGTCGTCGGGGATCGTCAGGCCGTCTGGCATCCGGCCGCCGTTCAGCACCACGACGTGGAAGTCGTGCCGAAGCGCATCGGCCAGCGTCAGCGATCGCACGAGGTGCCCGAGCCCCAGGGAATGCTGGCACCAGAACAGCAACGCGGGCTGTCCCGTGGCGGGCAGCGTGGTGGCTGGGATCATCGCCGGGCTCCGAAGGTCGGCGACGGGCCCGTCACGCCGAACGCCGCGCCGAACGCCGTGCCGAACGCCGTGCCGAACGCGATGTCGAGCGCGGTGTCGACGAGTGCGGCCAGATCGCGCAGGGCGGCCGGATGGACCCGGTTCACGGCCCTGATGGCGCGCTCGGCCACCAGCGCTGCCACGACGTGCCAACGCAACTCGACCGGATCGGGGAGTGCACGGATCGCTGCGTATCCGCTCAGGAAGGCGGCGCCGAGCCGGTCGGCTTCGGGGGCGGTGTGTTCGCCGAGCACCACGCCATGGGCGAGGCGCGCCAGCAGGCTGGCGATGTCGCACGCCGGTGACCCGACCCCGGCCTGATCGAGGTCGATCAGCGCCAGCCGTTGGTCGGCGACGAGGCTGTTCTTGGGGTGGCAGTCGCCGTGCAGCAGCACGTGGTCGCTTCCTGGTGGTGGGCCCTCTGCGAGCATCTCGATCAGCGGCTTCAGGCGCTCGACCAGCTCAGGTCGGGCAACACCGACCAGCTCGGCGCTGCGGACCAGGCGCCCAGTGGTCAGGCGTCCGAACCCGCCTGCCAGCCCGACCGAGGGGATCGTGTGGAAGCGGGCGATCGCCTCGCCGAGTTGGGCGAGCACGTCGCCGCCGTCGTGCTCGGCGGCGGTCCACGCCGTGCCGGGCATCGGCGACAGCGACAGCAACGTGTCGGTCCGCCCGAGCACGTCGGGAACGGCGAGCCTCGGGGCCGGTGCGAACACCGCTGCGGCTGCGGCGTAGCGGGCGGCGATCCGGGCGGTGTCGACGCTGCCCGGGGCGAATTGCTTGACGTACCCGAGCACCTGCGCGTCGGAGGCGTCGGCGCGCACCGTGAGCGATCGCTCGGGGGCGTACTCGGCGACCTCGCTGCGAACCCAACCGGCCAGCCCGAGCGATGCCGACAGCTCCGGCGTCGGCGTCATGACGTCGGCGAGGCCCGGCATCTTGCGGTCGTTCGGGAAGCGCCACCACACGGAGTCGTGCACGACGTCGTGAATCGCGTCGGATTGTGTGCCGGCCGATCGCGACGCCGCCGACGCGCTGGCGCCACCGTGGAACAGGCGGGCCGTCATGGTCGCCGGCGTCCCGCCGATTCGTACGGCGTGCACGACTCGCAGGCTCTCGCCGATCCGGTACTTGGCGCGCACGCGGCGCACCGGTTCGACCGTCTCACCGAGCAGCTCGGTGAGACGCGCCGCCGCCCACACCGGATCGAGGTGTTGGTCGCGCGCTGGGAGCAACTCGTCGGCCGCCAGCAACGGCACGCTCGACGTCAGCACGGCCGACGCTCGGCACTGGCTCGGGTGGCGCCCCACTCGATCACGTCGATGTACGACGGCCAGGTGACGGTGATCTGCGAGCCGCCGGTCGGCACCGACTCGGCGTGGATCGACTCCGGCTTGCGGTGATGCCCGGCGAGGGTCGGCACGATCAACGTCACGATCCGGGCCGCCTTCCCGGCGGCGGTGATCGCCACCGCCGGAGCCTGGTGCTTGGTGCCGTACCGCGGCGAGACCCAGCCGTCCTCGAGGTGAGCGCCCGTCACGCCGGTCGTGCCCGATCCGAGCGGGACGCAGAGCGTGCCGCCAGGCACCTCGAACGTGACCAGATCGCCGATCGACGGGTCACCGTGCCGGTTCTGGATGCAACGTGCTTCCGCCACGGGGTCGAGTTGCCAGCGCGCCACGTAGTCGTGCCGGTTCGATGCCGTGAGCGTGTCGACGACGACCCAGTAGTCGTCGTCGACGAGCGCCAGCGCGCGCTCATGGACGGCGTCGTAGCACGGGCTCTCGCACTCGGCGACGAGCACGTCGAGCGCCAGTCCGGGGCGGCAGCGGTCTCGACGGTGTGGCGGTGGACGAGTCGAGCGGTCGAGGTCGCTCCCTTCGGCCTGCCGGGCCGGTAGGGGGTCTGGTCGAGCCCGTCGACGCACACGGTGCTGTGAGCGGCGGTGCCCTTGAACCGGCGCCGCCAACCGGCCAGCCCGTCGGCGTCGACGAAGTCGTCGGAGTAGGTGTACCGCCCCGGGTCGACCACCAGCCGGTGGGGGCCGGCGGCGATCTCGACCGAGAGGTGGTCGTAGTGCCCGTGGCCACCGTCGCCGAGCGGCCCGCAATCGAGCACCGCCCAACGCTCCTCGCCGTACCGTCGCGAGCCTGCACCCCATCCGCTGCGTTGTACGGCGTAGCCGCCGTCGGCGAACGTGACGTGCCGATCGGCGGGCGGTGTTCCGGCGCGTCCGGCCGTGGCCGCCCATCGCAGGTCGGGGCGGTCGAGCAGCTCGGCGGCATCCGCGAGCAGCGCCCGGAAGTCGGCCTGGTCGCCGTCGGAGAGCGCCGGCGTGGTGCCGTCGGGGCGTTGGAGGTGGAGACCGAAGGTGCAGGCGAGTTGGGTGCGGCGGGCCAGCCCCGGCGGAATCGGCTGGCCCGCCGCACGAGCGTTGGCGACCGCTCCGACGAGCGATCGCAACACGATCATGTGGTAGTCCGACGAGCGTTCGCGCTGCACGCCGTCGTCGCCGATGTCGGCGGCGGCGTTGGCGTCGAGCAGGTCGAGCGCCTCGGTGGTGCGGCGTCGGTCGCCGAGTGCGATGCCCACGATCAGCAGCGCGTACAACTCGAGCGTGCGATGGTTGCGTTCGGCCGTGAGATGGGCGGCGATGTGGTCGGCGTCGGCAGCGAGCCGTCTGCGAAGCGTGGCTGCCAGGCCCGGCCGCAGGCTGCGAAATGCCGTTGACGAGGCGAACCGCTGCCAGGCGTAGATCCAGTTCTGGATTCGTCTGGCGCTGACATCGGTGGTGTCGCTGCCCACCGCCACCTGCTCGCAGAACGACGCCACGAGGTCCTCCCACGTCTGCAGGTACTCGTGGTCGCCGGTGACGTCGAAGGCGTGTGCGAGGTCGAGCCCTTCGTAGAGCTTGACCCACTCGATCCGCCATTCCTCGTCGTCGGCCAACCCTGCGCCGATCCAATCGGGACGCCGCCCGAGTTCGAGTGTGATCCCGGCGTGCGTGAAACGTCCCCGCCGGGCGTCGGCGGCGACGCCGAGATGGCGGTGGAGCGAGTCGATCACGCACACCACCGGTCGAAGCGCCTCCCCGATCCGATCCTGGAGCAATGCCGCCGATCTCATGTCGGCCTCGTCGCCGTTGTCGCCGTTGTCGGTTTCGTCGAACGTGTCACGGTGTGGCTGCAGGCGAACCGCTCCGCCAGCCGGCGAGCCAGGTGCTCACCGTCGAAATTCGTCGCGACCGTGGCGGCGCCGGCGGCGGCGAGCGTGGCCGCCAGCTGGGGGTCCTTGGCGACCCGCCAGATCGCGTCGGCGAGGGCGTGCGAATCGTCGGGTGGCACGAGCTGCCCGTTGCTGCCATGGTCGACCAACTCCGGGATACCCGACACTGCCGTCGACACCACCGGCACGCCCGCCGCCATCGCCTCGACGAGCACATTGGGAATCCCGTCGCGGTCGCCGTCGGCGTCGACCCGGCACGCCAACACGAAGGCGCTGGCGTGGCGGTACTCGGCCAGCAGTTCGGCTTGCGTCACCGTGCCTCTCCAGGTGACCAGTGACTCGACTCCGAGCTCGGTCGCCAGGCGTCGGAGCGCGTTGCCTTCCGGCCCCTCCTCGCCGGCGATCACCAGTTCCAGCGCCAGACCGCGCTCGTGCAGCTCGGCGACGGCGTGCAGCACGACGTCGAAACCCTTCTTTCGCACCTGCCGGCCGACCGACACCAGGCGGAAGGTGTCGGTCGGCGGCGATGGTGGCGGGGCGCTGGCGAGCAGCGCCGTGAAGTCGGCGTTGAGCCCGTGGTATGCCAACTCGATGTCGGCTTCGGGAGCGACGTGGTGCAGGTGGTCGAGGTTGGCGCCGGTGCACGTGAGGGCGAAATCGGCAGCGTCGAGCTTGCGCCGCAGCAGGCCAGCCGGATTGAGCGAGTCGCGATAGATGTCCTTGGCATGACCGGTGAACGAGAACGGCAGCCCGGTGATGATCGAGGTCAGCCAGGTCACCGTGGTGCAACCGTGTGCGAAGTGAGCGTGCAGGTGCTTGACGTCTCCGCCCGTCGGCAGTTCGTCGGCGAGCGCTACCGCCTGGAGCAGTTCCTTGACGTAGATCGTGCGTGGCCGCCATCCCGTGCGGGCGCGCCACGACTGGGCTGCCGCGGATGCGGTGGCGCGCGCCAGCCCGACCGGATGATGGCGCAGCGTCGACAGGAGTTGGCGGCGGAAGCTGGGCAGGTTGCGGATGATCCAACGACGAAGGCTCGACTCCGACAGCGATGTCATCTCCGGCAGGTAGGTCGGCACGGCGCGGATGCGGTCGACGACGGGATGATGAGTCGACTCGTCCGACGGTTTGAGCACGTACAACCGGATCGGCACGCCGAGCCGCTCGAGCCGGTAGATCTCGCTGGCGATGAACAGCTCCGAGATCCGCGGGTAGCCCTTCAGCACGTACGCCACGCAGGAGGCCGAGCGACCGTCTGACAGCCCGTCGGCTGCTGGGGTGGGATCGGTGACACGATCGAACTCAGCCATGATCGGCTCCGACGTGGCTGGCAAGTCCGGTCACGTGCTCGCAGAACTGGATGGCGCACCGGCACAGGTCGAACTCGCGCTCGGCCAGGCGGCGGGCGGCGGCGCCCAGGGCGGCACGGCGTGCCGGGTGCTCGGCGAGATCGGCGATCACGCCCGCCAACGCGTGGGCGTCGCCGGGCGGCACGAGCACACCACTGGGCTCGGCGGCGTCGGGACGGATCGCCGAGGCAATCGCAGCGACATCGCTGGCGATGATCGGGCATCCACTCGCCATCGCCTCGAGCACCACGTTGGGGAGCCCGTCACGATCGCCGGTGCGGTCCACGATCGACGGCACCACGACGACATCAGCGGCGCGGTAGTGGTCGGGCAGCTCGGCGTGCGTGCAGCGCCCGGCGAGCGTGACTCGATCGGCCAGGCCCAGCCGCTCGATGCGTTCCGTGAGCGCCACTCGTTCCGGCCCGTCGCCCACGATCGTGAGGGTGTGACCAGCGACGTCGGCGAGCGCATCGAGCAACGTCGCCAGGCCCTTCTTCTCGACCAGCCTGCCGACTGCCAGTAGCCGCATCACCGTGGACCGTGGCGTGGTCGGCGCTGGGCCGGGCCGGAAGCGAGCGACGTCGACGCCATGCGGGATCAGCACTGCGGTCACGCCGGCCCCGGTCAGCACGTCGGCGGTGTCGGTGTTGCAGGTGACGACGACGGTGGCCTGTGCGGAGCGACGTTGCAGTTGCGCGGTCGACACCTTGCGGACGTCGAGCGAATGGACGCTGAACGAGAACGGGAGGCCGCATGCGGCTGCGGCTGCGTCGGCGACTTCCGCCGGACGATGGGCGAAGTATCCATGCACACCGCCCACCGCGAGGCCGGCCTCGATCAGCCCGCGGATCAGGCCGGTGAGCACGACCGCCTGTTGATCGGTGTTGCCGGCGGGCAGCACTGTGAGAAGCGGCGCCAGCTCCAGCCAGTCGGGCTGTACGAGCGAGTCGTCGCCACGCTTGGTGGCGACGATCGCCGCCAGCAACCCTGCGCGGTGCAATGCCAGCAACTCGTTGAGGGCGAACGTCTCGGAGATCCGCGGGAACCCCGACGTCACGACGACGATCGGCTGGCGCGGGTAGCGTCCGGCGTTCAATGCCGCCGCAATCATTGCGCCTCCCACAGGACCCGGGGCTGCCGGGTTCGAACGCCGTGCTCGACGACGACGACGTGCGCGACGTGTTGGGAATCGCCGCCGAGCCGTTTCGGCGTCGATACCTGGAACACCGCCCCGGCCGATCGATCGTGACGCGGGTGGCGGTCGGCGAGCGTGGTGACGGCGAGCGCTTGGCGGCGATCTCGATCGGGCACCTCGAGGCTGCGTCGGCAGGCCCGTGCGTTGCGTGGTACCCCTCCGACCCCGGCCTGCCAGGTCTGAGCCACGGTTGGCCCGAGCTCACTTCGTGCGCCGGCGGCGCGGTCGGCGCGCCGATGGCGTGGGTGCCGCATCGCCGGCTGGTGGTGGCGTGCGGCGAGGTGGTGCTCAAGTTCCACGCCGATCCGGTCGAGACAGCACATGCCGTCGCGTGTGCCGAGCTGGCCGGCGCGAGGGTGCGTGTGCCCGAAGTGCTCGAGGTCGATGCTGCCCTCGCCGTGCACGCCCAGCGTCGGCTCGGCGGTCGTCCGCTCGGTCGGAAAGACGCGATCGACGCGATCGGTGCCGCTGCGGCGCTGCTCGTGCGGCTCCGTGCGGCGCCCGCCGGTGCCCTGCCCGAGCACTCGCCCACGGATCTCCTGGAATCGTGTTGTGCGGTGGTCGAACTGGTGTCGTTTGCTGCGCCTGAGCTGGCCGAGCGGGCGACTCGTCTGCTCGACAAGCTCACCGCCCAGCAGCCGGCGAACGCCACGCTCGGCAGCGTGGGGGTGGGCCATGGTGACTTCAACGTCGGGCAGCTGGTGATCGACGACGATCACGAGATGGCGCTCGTCGATTGCGACACGCTGTGCGTCGCCCCGCTGGCGTTCGATGTCGCCAGTTATGCGGCCAACCTGGTCAGCGGTCGTGCCGACGATCGCGACCTGGCGTTGCGTGTCTCCCGACTCCTCAGCGACGCGGTGGGCGATCCGCCCGGTGTCGACTGGTACTTGGCGGCGATGGTCGTGCGCCGGCTCGATCGCGCCCTTCGTCGCTGCAAGCGCGACTGGCCGCAACGTACCGAGCGGCTCGTCGCCGATGCCGAACATCTGCTCGCCCGCCTCTGACGTTTCCGGTGACACCGAGGCGGCGGCCTCGAGGTCGTCAGAGCCGCTCGACACAGGCGCCTTCGAGTCGGTTGCGGGTGTCGAGCACGTATCGGGCGTGCTCGACGATGATCGGGTTGTCGAACTCGGCGTGGTCGGTGACCAGTACCACCGCGTCGGCGGCCTCGATCTCGGCGACGGTGAGCTCGACCCGACGCGCCGGGAGCCCGGCGGCGACCTCCTCGCGAACGTGCGGATCGCACACGGCGACGTCGGCGCCGTCGCGGCAGAGCCGCTCGACGAGCGTGACCGCCGGTGATTCACGGGCGTCGCTGCTGTTGGCCTTGTAGGCCAGACCGAGCACCAGCAGCTTGGCCTTCGACATCGCCAGACCGCGCTGATTGAGCCCCCGCACGAGGCGGGCGTGGACGTAGTCGGGCATGTGATCGTTGACATCGTTGGCCAGCTCCACGAAGCGGAACGAGCGACCGAGTCGCTGGCGCACGGTCCACGACAGGTAGCTGGGGTCGATCGGCAGGCAGTGCCCGCCGACACCGGGCCCGGGGGTGAAGCGCATGAAGCCGAACGGTTTGGTGGATGCGGCGTCGATCGCCTCCCAGATGTCGATCCCGAGATCGGCGGCGAACATCGCCAGCTCGTTGACGAGGGCGATGTTGACATGCCGGAACGTGTTCTCGAGCAGCTTGGCGAGCTCGGCAGCACGAGTGCTCGACACGCGCACCGTCCGATCGATCACCGAGGAGTAGAACGCGTCGATCAGGTCGAGCGAGTGGGCATCGATCCCCGACACGACCTTGGGGGTGGTGGCCAGCGTCCAGGTGCGGTTGCCCGGATCGATCCGCTCCGGGCTGTAGCCGACGGCGAAGTCGACACCCGCAGTGAGCCCCGAACCGGCTTCGAGCAGCGGCACCAGCAGCTCGTCAGTGGTGCCGGGATAGGTGGTCGACTCGAGAATCACGATCGCGCCTCGCCGCAGGTGTGGCGCCAGGTCGAGCGCCGCCGACTCGATGTAGCTGAGATCGGGCTGGCCGTCGTGGAGCGGCGTCGGCACCGTGATCACGGCGATGTCAAAGTCTTCGCAGGCGAGCCGGTCGTCGGTGACGCGGTAGCGACCCGACGCCAGCGCAGCTGCCAGCACCTCGACCGACACGTCCTCGACGAACGAGTCGCCGTCGGCGAGTCGCTTGACCCGCTCGACCGACACGTCGTACCCGACCACGTCGTAGCCGGCGGCGACGGCCGCCATCGCCAGCGGGAGCCCGACGTAGCCCTGTCCGGCGACGACAAGCCGAGATCCGGGGGCGCTCACGCCACCGCTCCGACCATCGTCTCGGCGCGGCGCTCGGCGACGAAATCGAGCTCTGCGGCGAGTCCGGCGCGCAGTGACGTGCCCGGCTGCCAGCCGAGCATCTGGCGGGCGCGAGTGGTGTCGGCACAGGTGCGACGCACATCGCCACGCTGCACCGCGGTACGTTCGATCGCGATCGGGTGACCGGCCAACTCGGCGATCAGGTCGATCACTTCGTCCATTGTGGCTTCGTGGCCGCCACCGACGTTGAGCACCGGGCCCGGGTCGGCAAACGTCATCGCCCGTAAGGTGGCCTCGACGGCATCGTCGACGTAGGTGAAGTCGCGCGACTGCGAGCCATCGCCGAACAAGCGGAACGAAAGTCCGCCGTGGGCCGCCTCACACAGCCGGCGCATCGCCATATCGGGTCGCTGGCGCGGCCCGTAGACGGTGAAGTAGCGCAGTCCGACCGTCTCGAGACCCGACTGGCGTGCGATCCGGCCGAGGTCTTCGCAGGTGCGCTTGGTGACTCCGTACGGTGACCGCGGCGCGGTCGCCGTCTGTTCGTCGCAGGGGTAGCGCTCGGCGTCGCCGTAGACCGACGACGACGAGGCGTAGACCACGCGGCTCACACCGGCCTCGGTTGCGGCTTCGAGCAGGCGCTGCGTGGCCCGCACGTTGTCGGCCAGGTAGCGCTCGAACTCGTCGCCGAAACTGGCCCGCACGCCGGGCTGCGCGGCGAGATGGAAGACAGCCGGCCGATCGGCCAGCAGTCGGGCGAGTGGCGCCCGGTTGAGGTCGCTCTCGATCAGGTCGAAGGACGCTTCGCCTTGGAGCCGGGCGAGGTTCGACCGTTTCTCGGCCGGGTCGTAGTAGTCGGTGAAGGCATCGACGCCGGTGACCTGCCATCCATCAGCGACGAGTCGCTCGCACAAATGGGATCCGATGAATCCGGCACAGCCGGTGACCAATCCACGCATGACTCCACAGTCATGGCGAGGGGGTACGGGTCGCAATCGTACGTGGGTGCTAGTACCGATGGCCACCGCGTCGTGGCCAATGGTCGTACGACCATCGGACGGGTGCGAACCGCCCATCCGAAGGCCCAGAATCGACACATGTCGTTCGCGGATTGGTAGCGGGCGATCGAACTCCGACCGGCGCTGCGAGGCCGAACACAGGGAGACGACATGGCGGGCATCGAGCAGCCCTTGGCACCCACCACCGAGCACCACGTCGCGGGCCGCGCGACGGTGCCGCTGCGGAGGGTGATCGGCCCCGGACAGCCGTTGGGGCGATGGGGCAAGTTGCTGGTGGAGGGTGCCGCTGGCCTCGGGTGGATCCTCGGCGGCGCCACCGTCGGGGGCGGGGGCTATGTGCTGTGGCAACTGCTGTTCGGCGACAGTGTGGGCGGCGATGTGTGGCTCGGCGTGCCCCCGACGTCTGCCGACGACGGCTCGGGCCCGGCCACCCTTCCCGACATTGCGGTGTTGACGTTCGGCACCCAGTTCGGCCCGTCGACGTCGGAGACCGTCACCGTCACACTGGCGCCTCCGTCGGTCGCCCCGTCGACGCCGTCGACCGGCGTCGTGGTGAGCGACGACCGTGCCGCCACCCAGTCCGCCCGCCCGCCCGCCTCGGCTGGCCAGTCGGCCGCCGGCTCGGCCAACCCGATTCCGTCGGTGACCACCACGACGGCGCCATCGTCGCGCCCGTCCACCACGGTGCCGGCGGGGGTGACGCCGGGCTCGACCACGTCGAGTTCCGCCGCCCCGGCCAACACCGTGACCGTCAACACCGTGACCGTCAACACCGTGCCCGTCAACACCGTGCCCGACGAGACCGTCGCTGACGACACCGTGCCCGACGACACCGCCTCCGACACCGTCCCGGACGACACCGCCTCCGACGACACCGCCTCCGACGACACGGTCGTCGACGATCATGGCGGCAACTCCGGATCGGGCGGCAGCGGCAGTGGAAGCGGCGGTGGCGGGGGCAGTGGTGGTGGCGGCGGTGGCGGCTGACCGAGTCGGCGCCGCGACCCGGGTGATGCACACGCTCGGCGGCGCCGTCGTACGACCAACGTGCAATGGCGTCCGCGTCCAGCGTTCGTCACGATCGCTGATATGAACCGCTACTTGTTCTGTTCGCACGACGGATTCGGTCTCGGCCACGTTCGCCGCAACAGCCTGATCGCGGCCGCCATCGCCGAGCTGCAGCCCGAGGCCCGGATCGTGCTGGTCACCGGATTGGCCGTGCGGCCGGCATGGCTGGGCAACGGCAGGATCGACGTCGTGCGGGTTCCGCCGATGCTGAAGGACTCGGAGGGCTCGTACCGCCACGCCGAGTTGTCCTTCGAGGAGGCGATCGGGCGGCGCGCCGCGGCATTCAGGCGGACGATCGACGATTTCCGGCCTGACGTGGTCGTGGTCGACCGTCACCCGTACGGGATCGCCGGCGAGCTGAGGCGCGGTCTCGACCTTGCCCGCCAGCGCGGAGCGGCGGTCGTGCTCGGATTGCGCGATGTGCTCGACGAGCCCCAGCGGGTACGCGACGAGCTCAGTGGCGATGGCTGGGCGGGTGTGTCCGACGGATTCGACGAGATCCTCGTGTACGGCGCTCCCGTGCTGTGCGACCACGTCGCCGAGTACGGCCTGCCGCTCCGGCCGCGCTACTGCGGCTGGGTGGTGGAGCGCCCACAGCCGGTGCGGCGCGAGCCCGACCTGGTCGCCGTCACGGCCGGCGGCGGCGGTGACGGCGAGGCCGTCTTCCGGCTCGGGATCGAGCTCGCCCGGGCCCTCCCAGGTCGCCGCACGGTGCTGGTCGCCGGACCGTACGCCAGCCGCAGCCCGCTCGACCGGAGCGGCCTCGCCGGGCGTTTGGAGGTCGTTGCCGACCTCCCCGGTTGTGTCGACCTGTTCGCACGTGCCGGTGCCGTCGTGCAGATGGCTGGCTACAACTCGACCGCCGAGTCGCTCGCCGCGGGCGTGCGCCCGGTGCTCGTGCCGCGCCGCACGCCGCGCCGTGAGCAGGCCATCAGGGCGTCTCGGTTGGCGGCGATGGGGCTCGCCGACGTGGTCGACGAGGCGGTCCCCGCCGACGAGGTGGCATGGCTGCTGGCGCGGCCTCGGCTCGTGGAGCAGGCACAGATCGAAGCCAACGGGTTGCGACTCGACGGGGCCGAGCGGGCGGCGTCGGCGTTGATCGCGATCGCCGTCGGATCACCACTCGACGCGCACGAGCTCGACGAGCACGAACTCGAGCCGGTCGAACGATGATCAACGCCCTGCGCTCCTTCCGGCAGTTCTTGGTTCCCTATCGAGCCGCGCTCGGTCTCGGTGGTCTGCTCACGGTGCTGTCGGTCGGTGTCAGCCTGGCCCAGCCCTGGCCACTCCAGTACATCATCGACGGCATCCTCGATCACGACGGTGGGCCGCCGTCGCACGCCTCGTGGCGGCTCGCCGCTGCCGTCGTGGCGCTCGTGGCGCTCGTCGCCTGCGGTGCCGTGGTCGACTACTGGGCGACGAGGTTGCTCAGCGGTTCGGGGCTCAACATCGCCAACGACCTGCGCGTGGCGGTGCTGGAACGCCTGCAGCGGCTGTCGCTCCGCTACCACGCCGGCCAGCGCGTCGGCGATCTGGTGTCGCGCGTGACCAGCGATGTGGCCTACACGCAGGACATGGTCGTGCAACTGTTGGCGACACTGATCCCGAGCATGATGCTGGTGATCGGGATGTTCGTCGTGATGCTCCTGATCGACCCTGCCTTCACGCTGCTGGCCGTCGCCGTCACCCCCCCGCTCGTGTTCGCCACGCATCACTCGCGCCAGCAGCTCCGGCTGGCTGCCCGCCGGCAACGCAAAGCCGATGGTGCGATGGCTTCGTCTGCCACCGAGAGTCTCGCCTCGGTTCATGTGATCCAGGCCTTCACGCTCGAACGCGACCGACTGCGGCGCTTCTCCGACCTGTCGGAGGAGGCGCTCGAAGCGGGCCTTGATTCGGTCCGCTTGCAAGCCCGATTCACCCCGATGGTCGAGTTCGCCGGCGCCCTGTCGACTGCCGTGGTGCTGTGGTTCGGCGCCAAGCGAGTGCTCGACCAGCAGCTCCGCCTCGGCGTGCTGCTGGTGTTCCTCAGCTACCTCGGTTCGCTCTACAAACCGGTCAAGGCGCTGACCAAGCTGGGAGCGGTGATGAGCAAGGGCGCCGCCGCCGCCGAACGGATCGAAGAGGTGATGTCGACTCCGGCCGACATCGTCGATCGCCCACATGTGCTCACGGTCCCGATCCGGGGCGGGATCGAGCTGCGCAACGTCACGTTCTCGTACGGGCGCGAGCCCGTGCTGCACGATGTCTCGCTCAGCGTCCAGCGCGGTGAGACGGTGGCGATCGTGGGGCCGACCGGAGCCGGCAAGAGCACGATCGCGGCGCTCATCCCGCGGTTGATCGACGTCGATGAGGGCCAGGTCCTGGTCGACGGGATCGACGTTCGCGACCACCCGCTCGAATCGCTCCGCGGGCAGATCTCGATGGTGCTCCAGGACACGATGCTGCTGGAGGGTACGTTGCGCGACAACATCGTGTGCGCCCGCCCCGGTGTGCGCGATCGCGACGTCGAGCAGGCGGCCCGACTGGCGCTGGTCGACGAGTTCGCCAGCCGGCTTCCAGATGGGCTCGACACGTTGGTCGGTGAGCGCGGCGCCAGCCTCTCGGGCGGTCAGCGTCGAGCGCGTGGCGATCGCTCGGGCGATCGTTCGCGACGCTCCGATCATCCTGCTCGACGAGCCGACGTCGGCGCTCGACGCGGCGTCCGAGGAGATGATCGTCGAAGCGCTCCGCAACCTCCCGTCGGGGCGCACGCGACTCGTGATCGCCCATCGGCTCTCGACGGTCCGCGATGCCGACCGGATCGTGGTGCTCGAAGCCGGTCGGGTGGTCGAGGTGGGTTCCCACGAAGCACTGCTGCGAAGTCATGGTCTGTACGCCCGGCTGCACCGTTTCCAGGCTGGCCACACCCGCCTGGCCGCCGCCGCAAGCTGATCTGAACCACGAGTCGGGTTAGTTTCCGAACATGCCCAAGAGCGGTTCGGCTCCCTCGTCGTTCGACGACCGGCTTCCGACGTCGCGGTTGTTCGCCCGCTATGCGCTCACCGGTCTCGTCACGCTGATGTTGGTCTCGATCGTGACGGCCTTCGTCAGCCGCCGGCTCGGCACCGAGGAGGCGGTCGCCGACGCCAACCGGGTGGCGGCGATCACGGCGGCGGCGGCGGTCGCGCCGGTGCTCGACGACGGCTTGCTGCAGATGAACCCCGACTCGATCCTTCGTGTCGACGAGGCCGTGCGGAGCCAGGTGATCCGCGGCTCGCTCCGGCGCGTCAAGATCTGGCGGCGCGATGGAACGATCGTATACTCCAACGACTTCAGGCTGATCGGCCAGCACTTCGAGCTCAACGACGAGGAGGCGGCGATCTTCGATGCGCCCGACGGGGTCACCGACGCCGAGGTCAGCGACCTGTCGAAGCCGGAGAACCGCTACGAGGAGCCGGCACTCAAGTTGCTCGAGGTCTACATGCCGATCGCCACGCCGTCGGGCGAGCGACTGCTGTACGAGGCCTACTTCCGGTACGAAGGGGTGGCCGAGGCGGGGCGGCGCGCCTGGCTGCGGTTCGCCCCGGTCACGCTCGGCTCGCTGCTGTTCCTCGAACTGCTGCAGGTGCCGTTGGTGCTGTCGCTGGCGCGCCGGCTGCGACGCACGCAGGACCAGCGCGAGCAGTTCCTCCAGCGGGCGATCGAGGCCACCGACTCCGAGCGGCGGCGGATCGCCAGCGACCTCCACGACGGTGTCGTCCAGGATCTGGCCGGCGTGACGTTCGCGCTCGCCGCCACGGCGCGAAAGGTCGATGGTGACGCTGCGGTGCAGGTGAGTCGCGCCGGTGATCAGGTTCGCGACGCGGTTCGTTCGTTGCGGTCGCTGCTGGTCGAGATCTACCCGCCCAACCTGTACGAGGAAGGTCTCGAGGCTGCCTTGTCCGACCTCATGGCGAGGCTCGATCCGCGTGGCATCAAGGCCACGTTGTCGATCGACGCCCCGGTTGATCGCCTGTCGCTCGATGCCACGCAACTGCTCTATCGGGCGGCGCAGGAAGGTCTTCGCAACGTGGTGGCCCACGCCGATGCGTCGCACGTCGACGTCAGCATCACCACCCAACCCGATACGGTGGTGCTGCGTGTCATCGATGATGGCTGTGGCGTCGACCCGTCGCAGTTGACCCAGAAGGATGGTCATTTCGGGCTGAAGGCGCTGGGCGGCATCGCATCCTCGCTGGGTTCGACGATGACGATCGAATCGACGCCCGGAAAAGGCACCGAGCTCCGTCTGGAAATACCGCAACGATAGGAGCAGAGCTGATGACGAAGCCGATCAGGGTGTTGCTTGTCGACGACCACGCGATCGTCCGTCAAGGGCTCGAGCGACTGTTCGAGACCGTCGACGACATCGAGGTCGTCGGCATGGCCGGCAACGGGCGCGAAGCATGCCAGCTGGTCGCCGAACTGGAGCCCGACGTGGTGTTGATGGACCTGTCGATGCCCGAGGTCGACGGTGTGGAGGCCACACGCCGGATCGTCGCCACCGACGCCCCCTCGCGGATCGTCGTGTTGACCTCGTTCGGCGACGAATCGAGGATCATGGAAGCGCTCAACGCCGGGGCCCACGGATACCTGCTCAAACACGTCGACCCCGACGACCTGATCAATGCCGTCCGAGCCGTGCACGCCGGCGACTCACCGCTCGATCCGCGCGCCGGTCGTGTGCTGCTCGAGTCGCGGCGTTCCAGCGGCACCCGCAACGAGGAGCTCACCGACCGCGAGGTGGAGGTGCTCCGACTCGTTGGCGAGGGCCTCGCCAACAAGCAGATCGCGCGCCGGCTCGAGATCTCCGAACGCACCGTGAAGGCCCACCTCACGAGCATCTTCCAGCGCCTCAAGGTGAGCGATCGCGTTCAGGCCGCACTTTGGGCACAGCAACACCTCAAGCACTGAGCGGCACTCACCCCGACGATCGCCAGCACGCGCCACACGCCCTGTTTCGATCAGGCCGTCGTGGTGGCCGCGAGCCAGGCGTCGTAGAGGCGCGAGTACGGGCCTCCGGCGCCGACCAGCACGTCGTGGTGGCCGTCCTCGACCAGGCGGCCGTCCTCGAGCACGAGCACACGGTCGGCGCGTGCCGCGGTCGAGAGCCGGTGGGCGATGGCGATCGTCGTGCGCCCCGTCGCCAACTTGGCGAGGGCGCGCGAGATGCGGACCTCGGTGAGCGGATCGACCGACGACGTCGCCTCGTCGAGTACCAGCACGTCCGGGTCGGCGATGCCGGCCCGCAACAGCGCCACCAGCTGACGTTCTCCGGCCGACAGTGAGTCACCGCGCTCGCCGACGCGCGTGTCGAGTCCGTCGGGCAACGAGTCGATCCAGTCGCCCACGTCGAGGTTGGCGATCAGCGCCTCGATGTCGGCGCGGGTGGCGTCGGGACGCGAGAACCTGATGTTCTCGGCGATCGTCGCATCGAACAGGAACGGCTCCTGCGCCACCACGACCAGACGTCGCCGCAGCTCGGCGTTGTCGGCCATCGGCAGCGCTACGCCACCGAGCTTGACCTGGCCCCCGAGCGGATCGGCAAATCGGGCGATCAGCCGGCCGAGGGTGGTCTTGCCGGACCCGGTGTGGCCGACCACCGCCACCTGCTGTCCGGCGGGGATGTGGGCCGAGACGTGGTCCAGGACCAGATCGTCGGCGAGCGCTCGCTCCCCGCGCGTGCGGTACGAGAACGTGACGTCGTCGACGTCGACGTCGAGGCGACCGGCCGGGAGACGGGTCGGTTGGGCGGGCGGTGGCGGACCGACCGGGATGTCGAGCACCCCCAGCACACGCCGCAGGCCGGCGACCGCTGTCTGGGTCTGGTCGAGCACCTCGGTGAACTCGGCGATCGGTTCGAGGTAGCGGTAGGTGAGGAACACGAACCCCACGAGTGCACCCGCCGAGAGCCCACGATCGGGCCCCAACCACACGCCGGTGGCCACGATCGAGGCGATCGTGACGACCGAGAACACCTCGCCGAGCGGGAACAGGAAGGCGCCGATGATGCCGCCCCTGATCTGGGCGTCGGCGCGGTGCTTGATCGCCGCCCGTGCACGCCGGGCGAACAGCGGGCCGGCCGAGTAGGCGCGGATCGTCTCGGCGCCCGTGACCAGTTCGCTGATCGTCGACAGCATGTCGCCGTTGCGCTGACGTGCGGTGTCGTAGGCCTGCACGAGATGGGTCTGGACGTAGCGCAACACGAAGAACAGCGGAATCGAGATGACGATCGCGATCAGCGCAAGCAGCCAGTTGTACGCCAGCATCACGGCCGCCACGATCACCATCAAGGTGCCGTCGATCAGCCACGCCAGGCCGCCCCAGCGGAAGAAATCGGCGAGCGTCTCGATGTCGCTCGTGACCCGCGCCACGAGCGCCCCGCGGCGCTCCTCGTTGTGATCGGCCAGGCTGATCCGGTGGATGTGGTCGATCAGGCGCCGACGCAGGTCGTTGAGCGCCTGCTCGCTGCGGGTGCCCAGCCGGACCACCGCGGTGCGCTGACAGAAGCCGGCGATCACCAGCGCCACGGCCGCGATCACACCGCATCGGACGACGAACCCGAACCGCACGCCGGTCTCGGTGTCGATCCCGCCGTCGATCGCCTGCTGGATCATGATCGGTACCACGACGCGCCCACCGGCCCCGGCGGCGGCGAGCAGCCAGGTGACCCCGAGGCCTCGGCGCAACACCGGCACTTCCTCCAGCCCGCGACCGATCGTCGACGTGGCCGAGAAGCGACCCGTCGGCTCGGCGCGGTTGACGGCGTCGGTCATGCCACACCTGCCGACCGGTCGTGCTCGAACGCCTCGACCAGTTCGCGGTAGGCGGGTTCGGATGCCATCAGTTGCTCGTGGGGACCGTGCGCCACGATCCGTCCGGCGTCGATGAACAGCACCTCGTCGGCGAGGGCGATCGTGGAGGGGCGCGACGCCACCATCACCACGGTCGTGTCGGCCAGCGAGGTGCGCAGGTTGTCGAGCACGGCCATCTCGGTGGCAGGGTCGAGCGCCGACGTGGTGTCGTCGAGCAACAGCAGCGACGGGCGTCGTGCCAGGGCGCGGGCGAGGGCGATGCGCTGGCGTTGCCCGCCCGACAGCGACACGCCGCGTTCACCGACCACGGTGGCGAGACCCTCGGAGAGTTCGCTCACGAAGTCGTCGGCGCACGCCAGGCGCAGGGCGTGCCACACCTCGTCGTCGGTGAGGTCGAGCCCGACCTCGATGTTGTCGTCGATGCTCCCGCTGAACAGGAACGCCTCCTGGAACACGATCGCCTTCTCGCCGGGTGCCAGCGCCACGGTGCCGTGGGTCGGCTCGAGCAGCCCGCAGATCAGTTCGATCAGGGTGGTCTTGCCGGCTCCGGTGGCACCGACCAGCGCCGCCACGTTGCCGCGTGCGATCCGCGCCGTGGCACTGCGCACGCTCGGCTCGGCGGCGTCCGGGAACGTGTAGCCGACGTCGTCGAGCACGACCGCGTCCGGACCGTCGACGATCGTGATCGCCGTGTCGGGATCGACCACGAGCGGGTCTTCGACGGTGGCGCGCACGCGCCGGTATCCGGCCTCGGAGTGGGGGAGTTCGGACAGTGCGAACCCGATCAGCCGCAACGGGAACACCAGCAGGGTGAACATGTAGAGGAAGCCCGAGAGCTCACCGATCGTGAGATGACCCTGGTCGACGCGCCAGGCGCCGAGCAGGACGAGCCCGATGTTGGCGAACGATGGCACGGCTTCCAGCAGTGCCTCGAACGTGCCGCGCAGGTACACGGCCTTGACCCGGGCGTCGCGGATCCTGCCGGCGAGCAGCGAGAGCCGTTCGGTCTCGCGATGCTCGGCACCGTAGGCCTTCACGAGCTGCACGCCCTCGAAGCTCTCGTGGACCGCCCCCGAGAAGTCGCCCAGGGCCTGTTGGGCGTTGTCGTAGTGGGCGTCGACGCGCTTCTGGTACCCGATGTTGAGCACGATCAGGATCGGGAACACGGCGACGGCGGCGGCGCCCAGCACGAGGTCGGTCAGCAGCAGCCACGCCCCGCTCACCACGATCATCAGCACCACGCTGGTGGCGAACGGGATCGGTGCCATGACGCCGATCGTGGTGTCGACGTCCACGCCGGCCCGCGCCACGAGCTGGCCGTCGCTCTGACGGCGATGCCAGTTGGCGGGCTGCTCCACCAGGCGGTCGGTGACCTCCGAGGCCAGCTTCTGGGCGATCCGCCACTGTGTGACACCGGCGAACGAGCGACGCACGATCACACCGATCGCCCGCAGCACACCGACGCCGATGATCAGCGAGCAGCCGATCACCACGGTCCGGGTGTCGACGCGAAACCCGGTGGCGCGGTCGAACCGGGGCACGATCACGTGATCGATCACCCAGCGGATCACGGCGCTCGATGCCACCGTGCACAGTGCGTAGACCGAGGCGCCCGCCACCGCCACCGCAAACGTCTTGGGCTGGCGTGACACCATCGCCCGCACGAACGCCAGGTGGCGCCGGGCGCGACCGAACCGCGGTTCGCGTTGTTCCACCAAGGCCGTCGTCACGAACCGTTTCTACCAGCGGTTGGGCCGCGCACCGCCGTGGGAATCGCCACGGCGCGTACTGTGGCGCGCATGATCGAGTTCGTCGAGGTGAGCGAAGCCGACCTGGCCGAGATGCGAAACGTCAACCAGATGGTGCGCGACCTGATGGGTGCGGCGCCGTCGCCCCGCCAACTCGGGGCGGCCGAATCGCGTGCGATGCGCGAGCAGGGCCGGGGCTGGATGGGTTCGTTGGTCTTCGACGACCGGGCGACCGACCGCTCGATCGCGACCGAACAGGGCGAGATCACGGTGCGTGTGGTGACGGTGCCGGAACCGAGCGGGGTGTACCTGCACATCCACGGCGGCGGGTGGACGCTCGGGCGGCACAGCCATCAGGATCGTCTCCTGACGGCGATCGCCGACGGTGCCAACGTGGCGGTGGTCAGCGTGGACTACCGGCTGGCGCCGGAGCACCCGTTCCCGGCCGGACCGGACGACTGCGAGGCCGCCGCCGTCTGGCTGATCGAGCACACGCTCACCGAGTTCGGCTCTGATCGGCTCACGATCGGCGGCGAATCGGCCGGCGGTCACTTGGCGGCGGTCACCTTGCTGCGGCTGCGCGACCGGTTCGGCACCGTGGACCCGTTCCTCGCCGCCAATCTCGTGTTCGGTGCGTTCGACCTGAGCTGGACGCCCAGCACACGGCGGTGGGGCGACGACCCGCTCGTGCTCCCGTACGACACCATGGAGTGGTTCGGTGAGCAGTTCGTGCCGGGTCTCACACCCGAGGGCCGGCGCGACCCGTCCGTGTCGCCGTTGTTCGCCGACCTCGGCGGGCTCGTCCCCGGTCTGTTCCTCGTGGGGACCGCCGATCCGCTGCTCGACGACTCGCTGTTCATGGGCGCCAGGTGGCGAGTGGCCGGCAACCAGGCCGAGGTGGTGGTGTTCCCCGACGCCCCGCACGGGTTCACGGCGTTCCCGGTGGCGATCGCCCTCCAGGCGATCGCCCGCCAGGTGGCGTTCCTCAGCTGGGCGTGTCGCGCCGGGTGAACGTCGGTTCGGTGTCGGTCGAGCGGCCCGGGTCGTAGGAGTATCCGTCGGCATCGAACTCGACCAGGTCGGCGGGCTTGGCGATCCGGTTGCGGATGATCCAGTTCGCCATCGAGCCACGGGCGCGCTTGGCGAAGAAGCCCACGACCTTGTAGTCGCCGACGGTCCCGGCGGGGTCGGTCTTGGCGTCGAGGAACCGCGGCGACACAACCTCGCCCTCGATCCGCTTCGGCTGCAGGACGCCGAAGTACTCCTGCGAGGCGAGGTTGATCAGCGCCGTCGCTCCCGGGCTGCGGGCCAGGTCGCGGTTGAGCTGGTCGGTCACGAGGTTGCCCCAGAAGCTGTACAGATCGTCGCCACGGCTGTGGCGCACTTTCGATCCCATCTCCAACCGGTACGGCTGGATCAGATCGAGCGGGCGCAGCACACCGTGCAGGCCCGACAGGATCCGCAGCACCTTCTGGGCGTGGGTGTAGTCGCGTTCGGTGAACGTGGCGGGGGCGTCGAGCCCCTGGTAGGTGTCGCCGTTGAAGGCCAGCACGGCAGGGCGGGCGTTGTCGCGGGTGAACGGCGGCGACCAGTCCTGGAACCGCTCGAAGTTGAGCTCGGCCAGTGCCGGGGAGATCTCCATCATCTCCGACAGGTCGTCGGGTGTCTTGGTGGCCATGATCGCCGCCAGTCGCCTGGCCTCGTCCATCAGGATCGGCTCGGTGAACTTCTTGGTGGCCAACGGCGACTCGAAGTCCAACGCCTTGGCCGGCGACACCACGATCAACATGACACAGTTCTACCTGCCCCGTGGCTGACACACCCCCGTGCGCATGATGCCGGGTATGCAGCGGTCGTTCGCCCCGGTAGCCTTGCCCAGTCACTTTCGGGTGGCATCACATATTCACCCTGCTCCATCGCTGCGATGGGGCCGCACGGTCGGGCCAACACGGGCGCCGTCCAGAAGTCCGAAGGGAGTTCAACACGCATGATGCGTGCGTACGAGTTGATGGTCATCGTCGACACTGATGTCGAGGATGCGAAGGCCCAGTCATGGGTTAAGTTCGTCACTGACGAGATTGCCAAGGCCGGTGGGTCGGTCCATGGCAAGGCCAATTGGTGGGGGAAGCGCCCGTTTGCGTACCCGATCAACAAGAAGCAGACCGGCTACTACATGGTGGTCGAGTGCCTCGCTGAAGGCGGCGCCCTCGACGAGCTCGAGCGCCAGCTCCGCCTCGCGGACGACATCGTCCGCCACAAGCTGCTCCGCCTGCCCGATGCCGAGGCTGCTCGCCGCGGCATGGCGGTCAACGCCGCCTGAGCGGCGGCACCCCACGAAAGGGAGTCCACCAATGTCCAGTAACTCCGTCACCCTGATCGGCAACCTCACCCGCGACCCCGAGCTCCGGTACACCACCGGTGGCCGTGGCGTGGCGAGCTTCGGTCTGGCGGTCAACCGGCGCTACCAGCAGAACGGCGAATGGGTCGAGCAGACCTCGTTCTTCAACGTCGTGTGCTGGGGCGAACTCGGTGAGAACGCCGCCGCAACCCTCACGAAGGGCTCGCGTGCGATCGTCACCGGCCGGCTCGAGCAGCGCAGTTGGGAAACAACCGACAACGAGAAGCGCTCGGTCGTCGAAGTGATCGCCGACGAGATCGGCCCGAGCCTGCGCTGGGCGACTGCCCAGGTCGAGCGCACCGAGCGCACCGGCGGCGACGGCGGTTTCTCCGGCGGCGGCAACGCCGGCGGCGGCGGTGGTGGAGGCGGCAGCAGCCGTCAGCCCGATCCGATCTACGGCGACGAAGAACCGTTCTGAGTCGCTCTCCCCATACGAACTGAATCGTCCAGGAACGAAAAGGACCAACCATCATGGCCAAGGCCAAAGGCACCAAGTCAACGAGTCGCACTCCGCGCCCCGGTGGCAAGGATGCCAATCCCCGCAAGTACAAGAAGAAGACCAGCCCGCTGATCATCGACAAGGTCGAGTACGTCGACTACAAAGACGTCGACCTGCTCAGCCGCTTCATGAGCGACCGCGCCAAGATCCGCAACATGCGGGTCTCGGGCAACGACCGTCAGCAGCAGCTCGACATCGCCAACGCGATCAAGATCGCTCGCGAGATGGCACTGCTGCCCTACGCCAAGCGTGTCGCTTCGGCCGGCCGTGGCCGTCCGGGTCGCGACGGCGAGCGCCGTGGCCGTCGTGACGAGGGCCTCGAGAACCAGGCCGAGGCGCCTGCACTCGAGCTCGAGACCTCGATCGAGGGCGACGACACCGGTGCCGACGACGAGGGTGAGGGCTGATCATGCAAGTGATTCTCCGCTCAGATCTCGACGGCCTCGGCAAGCGTGGCGACATCATCGACGTGGCCGACGGCCACGCCCGCAATTACCTGTTCCCGAAGGGCCTGGCCTTCAAGGCCACCGCCGGGGCAGTCGAGCAGGCCGGCAAGATGCGCCGGTCGCGCGACCTCCGCGACGCCAGCGACCGCGATGCGGCTCGCACGATCGCTTCCACGCTGGTCCCCAAGGTGATCACGGTCACCGCCAAGGCCGGCAACGAAGGCAAGCTGTTCGGCTCGATCACCAACGCCGATCTGGTCGCCGCGATCGAGGCCCAGACCAGCATCAAGCTCGACCGCAAGCAGGTCGAGCTCGAGGAAACGCACGTCAAGACGCTCGGTGAGCACTCCGCCACCGTGTCGTTGCACGCCGACGTGTCGTTCCCCGTTCGCTTCGAGGTCGTCGCCGCCGGCTGAGCCGGCGAATCGTCACCGACACGAACCTGTCGAGGCCCGGTGGGAGACCACCGGGCCTCGTCGCGTCCGGGCGATGATCCGCGGCCGGTGCCACACCCCCCGGTCAGACTGTCGACATGGCTCCGGATGCACTGTCCACATGGTCATCCACAGGCGAGCGGCGTCTGTCCACAAAGTTTCGGTGTCATCCCCAGAACATCTCGACTGTCCACTGGCCGCGCACAGGCACTTCCCGGCAGAGTTGACTCCCCATGCCTGGCGACGAGTACTTCCCGATCGACACCGGAGGTGGAGACCGGCCGCGACGCGACGACCGACGTGATGCGTCGCCCCGTCAATCGGGTTCGCGAGGTCGCGTGCCGCCCCACAACGTCGAGGCCGAGGAGTCGGTGCTAGGTGCATTGCTGCTGTCGCGCGAGGCGATCGGCGTGGTCAGCGAGATGTCGCTCCAGCCGAGCGACTTCTACAAGCCGGCCCACCGCCACATCTTCGACGCGATCCGGTCGCTGTACTCGGCCGGCGCTCCGGCCGACACCGTCACCGTCGCCGACGAACTGCGCCGGGCGGGGCTGCTGGTCGAGGTCGGCGGAGCCGAGACCCTGCACGAGCTGCAGAACGCCACACCCGCCATCTCCTCTGCCGGGCACTACGCCAAGATCGTGCAGGAGACGGCGCTCCTGCGTCAGTTGATCTACGTCGCCGGCGACATCGCCGAGCTGGCCTACAGCGAGCCCGACGACGTGGTCAAGGCACTCGACCTGGCCGAGACCAAGGTCTTCAACGTCGCCGAGCAGCGCGTCACCGACTCCACCCGCCCGATCGAGGAACTGCTCCCCGAGGTGATGGACCGGCTCCAGGAGAACTACGACCGGGGCGACACGATCACCGGTGTCGCCACCGGGTACACCGACCTCGACGAACTGCTGTCGGGCCTGCAACCCGGCGCGTTCTACATCGTCGGCGCCAGGCCGGCGATGGGCAAGACCGCCTTCGGGTTGGGGATCGCGTCGCACGTGGCGATGCACTCGACCAAGCCCGTGCTCGTGTTCTCGCTGGAAATGGCGCACCAGGAACTGACCCAGCGCATCCTCGCCAGCGAGGCCCGGGTCGACTCCACCAAGATCCGGACCGGCAAGTTGGCCGAGGCCGACTGGGCCAAGATCGGCAAGGCGATCGGTCGCCTCGAAGTGCCGTTGTTCCTCGACGACAACCCGCGCGTCACCGTGATGGAGATCCGCGCCAAGGCGCGCCGGATCAAGTCCCGGTTCGGCGGGATCGGCCTGATCGTGATCGACTACCTGCAGCTGATGGGCGGCAATGGCGGCGCCGAGAACCGCCAGCTCGAGGTCAGCGAGATCAGCCGAAACCTGAAGATCCTGGCTCGTGAACTCGAGACCCCGATCATCGCCCTGAGCCAGTTGAGTCGCCAGCTCGAAGCCCGCGCCGACAAGCGCCCGATGCTCTCCGACCTGCGTGAATCGGGCTCGCTCGAACAGGACGCCGACGTGGTCATGTTCCTGTACCGAGACGAGGTGTACCACGCCGACTCACCCGACAAGGGCTCGGCCGAGGTGATCATCGCCAAGCATCGTGCCGGCCCGATCGGTACCAAACGGCTGGTCTTCCTCGGCCAGTACACACGTTTCGACAACGCCGCTCGCAGCGTGTGACGGGCGAGACGCCCGAACCGGCGCCGCCGAATCTCGACGCCGATCTGCCAAGATCTGCGGATGGCGAAGCTCGGTGGCCTCACCTTCACGGCGGCCGCCGGGGTCACCACGTTGTGCGGACTGCTGTTGTTGGCGAACGTCGCCCCGGCTCCCGTTGCGTCACCGGTCCAGGCGATCACGGCGTCGACCGTCCCGGCCACCGATCCACCGCCCACTCAACCACCGCCGACCCAACCACCGCCCAGTCCGGTGCCGCTGACCGTGTCGCCGACGTCGGCGATCGTCGGTCCGGGTGGTGTGGTGCGGATCAGCGGCGTCTGTCCGGTGGTCGGCGGTAACGCACTCGGTCCGGTCGAGATCTGGCAGATCGACGACGCCACGGTCGTGCTCGCCACCGGGATCACGGCCGAGCAGTGGGTGTACGACTGGCAGGCCTCGGTCGACATCGATGCACCGGTCGTGCTCCAGGCGTGGTGCGGCGACCCGGCCGGCTTCGCCGGCGCGTATCCGGCGTCGCTCCAAGTGGCGGTCGACCTGGTCCAGACGGAGAAGCCGCCGGTGCCCACCACAACCACGCCGGTACCCACCACGACCACGCCGGCACCAGCCGGCACGATCCCGGAGACCCGATGACGCGCGGCGCTGCCAAGGTCCTGTTGGCGTGTGGGCTGCTGACCGCCACCGGATGCTCCGGATCAGCCGACGAGCCCGACACCACGTCGTCGGTGGCGGTGACCGAGGCTGCCAATGCCGCACCGCCGACGGTACCGGTGGCCACCGACGCGGCAGCCGCACCCGAAGCGGTCGGTGCCGTACCGAGCTGCGCCGACGTGCCCGACAACACCGATTCACTCGACTTCTCGGGCGCCCAGTACAGCGAGTTCCCCGACCGTGCACAGACCGCGGCAGCGATCGACTTCGCCATCACACGTGGGCAGTACCTGGCCACCTGGACGCGCGACCGGCACGAGACGTGGACGATCGTGGGGGTGACGAGCGAGATGGCCGAACTGCAGGCCGAGCTCGATGCCGCCTACCCACGCGCCCGCGTCCTGTTCATGAACATCGAATGGACCCCCGAGACGCTGTCGACGTTGGCCGACGACGTGGCCCGTACGCTCGGCATCGACCGCAGCCTGGTGAGCTGGTCGATCGCCACCGGACGGGTCGCCGTCGATGCCGATGCGGTGGACGACGCCGGCGTCGAGCTGTTGCAGAGCTACGCCTCGCTGCCGGTCTGCGTCGCCTGAGCGTCGAATCGTCGGCGGCGGTTGTCACACCGTGCTGCCAGACTGGCCGGCATGTCTGTGGATCTGGCGATCGAGGTGAGCGGCCTCGTCAAACGCTTCGACGACAAGCTGGCACTCGACGGTGTCGACCTTGTCGTGCCGCGTGGCGCGATCTACGGCCTGCTCGGGCCCAACGGCGCCGGGAAGACCACGGCGGTGCGCGTGTTGACCACGTTGCTGCGACCCGACGGGGGCTCGGCCCGGGTCGACGGGATCGACGTGGTCGCCGATCCGCACGGTGTCCGCACACGGATCGGTTTGACCGGCCAGTACGCAGCCGTCGACGAACGCCTGACGGGGCGCGAGAACATGCAGCACGTCGCGCGCCTGTTCCACCTGCCGCGGCGAGAGATCGCGTCGCGATCGTCCGACCTGCTCGAACGGTTCGACCTGGTCGACGCCGCCGACCGGGTGGTAAAGGGGTACTCGGGCGGCATGCGGCGCCGACTCGACATCGCCATGAGTCTGATCGCCCGCCCATCGGTGCTGTTCCTCGACGAACCGACCACGGGTCTCGACCCGCGCAGCCGTCTGGCGATGTGGGATCTGATCGAGGAGCTCGAGCACGACGGCACCACGGTGCTGCTCACCACGCAGTACCTGGACGAGGCCGATCGGTTGGCGCAGCGGATCGTGGTGGTCGACCACGGCCGCGTGATCGCCGAGGGAACCGCCGACGAACTCAAGGATCGGATCGGCGGCGACCATCTCAAGGTCGTCATCGCCGATCGCGGGAGTGCCGAGACGGCGCGTGCCACGTTGAGCAGGTTGTGCTCCGGGGCGGTCGAGGTGGCCGCCGACGGCGTCACGCTGGAGGCCCCGATCCGCGCCGGCAATCGCGTGGTGCCGGGCGTGATCCGGGCGCTCGACGATGCCGGCATCGACGTGCTCGACGTCGAGGTCCATCGCCCGACGCTCGACGACGTGTTCCTCACACTGACCGGGCGGTCCACCGGCGACGAGCAGCACGGGAGTGCAGCGTGAACGTGTCGATGACCCTCACCGATTCGTGGACCGAGGCCTCGCGCCATCTGCGGATCATCCCCCGCAACGTGGAGTTGCTGATCTTCGCCACGATCCAGCCGATCATGTTCGTGGTGCTGTTCGTCTACGTGTTCGGTGGATCGATCACCGTGCCGGGGTTCGAGAACTACGACCAGTTCCTGATCCCGGGGATTTTCAGCCAGTCGCTCGTGTTCGGCTCGGCGTTCACCGGGATCGGGCTCGCCGAGGATCTCTCGAAGGGCTTGATCGATCGGCTGCGCTCGCTGCCGATGTCGCGAGCGGCGGTGTTGATCGGCCGCACGGTGAGCGACCTCGTACGCAACCTGATCACGTTCGTCGTGATGCTGCTGGTGTCCTACTGGCCGATCGGGTTCCGCTTCAAGGGCTCGATCGTCGAAGCCCTGATGGCCACCCTGCTGCTGCTGCTGTTCAGCTACGCGCTGAGTTGGGTGCAGGCGTTGATGGGTCTCTCGGTCGGTTCGGTCGAGGCTGCCAACTCGGCCGGGTTCATCTGGATGTTCCCGCTCACGTTCGTGTCGTCGGCGTTCGTCTCACCGGCCACTCTGCCGGGCTGGCTGCGGCCCGTCGCCAATGCCAACCCGTTCACGATCGTCACCAATGCCGCACGCGCCCTGTACAACGGCAACCCCGTCGGCAACGACGCGCTGATCTCCGTGGCCTGGTCGGTGGGCTTGATCGTCGTCTTCGCCGGACTGTCGATCCGCAAGTTCAACAGCTCCACGGTCGCCTGATCGCTCGACTTGCACTTCATCCGCCGCTGACGGCCGCCAGGTGCCGCAGCGCCAGCACGGTCTTGGCATCCACGATCTCGCCATCGGCGATCATCCGCAATGCAGTGCCCAGCGCCAGCTCGACCACGTCGACCTGTTCGTGCTCGTGGATCGCACCGCCACCGTCGCCGACTCGGGTGTGCTCGCCGTAGGTGCCGGTGAAGAACGTGACGTGCTCGGTCACCGAACCCGGGCTCATGTACAACTTCCAGAGCTGGGTCAGATCGGCGATGTCGTGACCGACCTCCTCGATCAGTTCACGCCGGATCGCCTCGGCGGCGTCCTCGGCGGCGTCGATCAAACCTGCCGGAAGTTCGAGCAGCATGCCGTCGGGGTGATCGTTGAGATGGGCGGGCGCCCGGTACTGGCGGACCAGCAACACGGTGTCACGCACACGATCGTGGACCAGTGCCGTCACGCCGTTGCCGCGGTCGTATGCCTCGCGTTGCTCGCGTCGCCACGTGCCATCGGGTTGGCGCTGCTCGAACGTCGCCCGCCGCAACACGTACCAGGCATCGGCGATCACGTCGACCTGCATGTTGCGGATACCGGGGTTCTGCCCGGCAGGACGATCGTGGGGGGTCGGGCGGGTGCGGGACATCGCTCCAGGTTCACACGCCGATGACCGGCGTGCACAGACTTGGCCGATGCGTGGCACACCCCCGGTCACCCCACCCGACAGCGACCCGAGCTACGACATCGAGTTCTTCTGGGATCCGATCTGCCCATTCGCGTGGATCACGTCACGGTGGGTGGTGAAGGTTGCCGCCCAGACCGGCTACCGGGTCGACTGGCGGTTCATCTCGCTGCGGCTGATCAACAAACACAAGGACTACGCCACCGAGTTCCCGCCCGGCTATGACGAGGGCCATACCGCAGGGCTGCGGATGCTGCGGGTGGCGGCCGCCGTGCGGCACGAGTTCGGGCGCGACGTGCTCGGCGATCTGGTCACCGCCTACGGCCGGTCGTACTGGGACGAACCGAAGGGTTCGGGGATGAACGCCCGGCGCTCCACGCCCGAGCATGTCGAGCAGGTGCTCTCCGCCGTCGGTCTGCCGACTCGATTCGTCGAGTCGCTCGACGACGCCGGCTGGGACGCGATGCTCGACGCCGAGTCGGAGCTGGCACTGACCCGAACGGGGCGCGACGTGGGCACACCGATCATCACCTTCCGACCGCCCGACGGGCTGTCGTTCTTCGGGCCGGTGATCTCGCGTGTCCCCACCGACGACGAGGCCGTGCCGCTGTGGGAGGCGGTCACCAAGTTGGCGTCGTTCCCCGGCTTCGCCGAGATCAAGCGCAGCATCCGCGAACGCCCGCAGCTCAACGTGTTGGATGGCGTGAGCGAGATCCCCGAGCAGGAGGACTGGCAGGGTGGCCATCGGCGCGGCCATCTCGCCGCCGACACCTGAGCCGGCCGCGTTGTCGGGGCGCGATCCGGCGGCGATGATGTCGGCATGTTCCTGGGCAAGGACCTGCTCTCGTATCTGCTGCTGGCACTCGGTGGCGCGCTATTCGCCGGGAACCTGATGGCGGTGTTGCGCCCTCCGGCTCAGCAACGCGCCGAGGGCAACCTCGAACGTGCCCCGGTCGGTCGCAGCCTCATGTTCGCGGGGCTCGGTCTGATCGCCGCCATCTGGGCGCTGGCGACGCTCGTCACGCGCTGACACCAGCACGTTCACGTTGTGTCAGACACAACTTGAACGTGCTCGTACACTCGACCCGATGTCGGGCCGGCCGTTGCAGATCACGTTCATGTCGTCGGCCTCGCGCACGCATCAACTGCCCGAGTCCGACACCGAAGTGGCGTTCGTGGGCCGGTCGAACGTGGGCAAGTCGTCCTTGATCAACGCCCTCGCCAACCAGCGCCAGCTGGCACGCGTGTCGAACACGCCGGGCCGGACGCAGCTGATCAACATCTTCCGGCACGAGGGCGGCGGCACGTTGGTCGACCTGCCCGGGTACGGGTACGCCAAGGTGCCGGGCCGGGTCCGCAAGGAATGGCCCGAGATGATCGAGGGCTACCTGCTCGAACGCGAAGGGCTGGTGATGGTGTTCGTGCTGGTCGACGGCGAGATCGGCCCGACCCCGCTCGACGTGCAGATGCTGGACTGGCTGCGCGAGAGCGATGTTCCCCACACGGTCGTGGCGACCAAGACCGACAAGGTCCGTTCGTCGCACCGTCAGAAGCGCAAGCAGGACTTGGCGGCAGGGTGCCAGCTCGAGACCGGTGACATCGTGTGGGTCAGCGCCGCCAAGAACGTCAACATCGAACAGCTCCGCGCCCTGGTCATCGCTCACCTCACCTCGTAGGGCGCCGGCGGTCAGCCACGCACCCGGGCCACGACGTAGCGGACCAGGATCCGGTCGGCGAACTCGTCGTTCCCCGGGAGGTAGCTGCTCGGTGGGCTGAGGTGCGTGACGGCCCAGGTGCCGTCACGCTCGAGCCGTTCCAACACCTCGCCACCGTGGCGTTGCGCCCAGAGGTCGTCGCGTTGTGTGAACACGACGTACCCGCCGGGCTGGGTGACGCTGCAGAAGTCGCGCCAGGCGGCCTCGACGTCGGGCACGTACGTGAGCACACCGACGCACAGCACGGCGTCGAACGAGTTCGGCTCGAACGGCAGCGGTTGTTGCAGATCGCCGATGGTCACCTCGTCGTACGTGCCGCGGCGGCGCGCCTCGTCGACCGAGGCGGACGACAGGTCGATCCCCGTGATCGGCCCGTGCAGCCCGTGCTGGCGGCAGGCCGAGGCGACCAGGCCGGTGCCGCACCCGGCGTCGAGCAGGCGCGCCGATCCCGCCTCGGCACCGAGCGCCCCGGCCAACAGCCCGGCGGCCACGCCCGGTGCGTCGTATCCCCACTCGTCCAGCGTGCGGTCGTAGCGGCCCGCCAAGTCGTCGTAGTAGCGGCGCGCCTCGTCGGCCGTACCGGCACCGGAGGCCAGCCAGTCTTCGCTCATGGGCTGCACGGTAGGCCATGATCGTGGCGTGATCGAACACTTCGACGCCGCGTGGCGTGAACTGACAGCTCCGGGATCCGGCTTCGCGATGAACGAGATCGAGGTGCGGGGCACGCCGATGCGGGTGTTCCCGTCGGCCCCGCCCACGATGCGGTCGATCTGGGAACTGGCACAACTGCACGGCGACAAGCCGTACGTGGTGTTCGAGGACGAGTCGTACACCTACGCCGAGATCGCCGCCCAGGTGCGGGCGCTGGCGCACCTGTTGCGTGACACCCACGGTGTGGTCGAGGGCGATCGTGTGGCGATCGCCATGCGCAACTACCCCGAGTGGGTGGTGTCGTTCTGGGCCACGCTGTCGCTCGGGGCGGCAGCGGTCGGGATGAACGCCTGGTGGACGAGCCAGGAGATGGCGTATGGCCTCGCCGACTCGCAACCCAAGGTGCTGATCGCCGACGACGAGCGGATCGAGCGAGTGCTGCCGGTCCTCGAGCAGTTGCGCGCCAGCGCTCCGGTGCATCTGATCGCGGTCCGGTCCGATCGCGATCTTCCGGCGGACGCCTCGCGGTGGGCCGACGTCGTCGACTCGACCAACGCGCCGGGTTCCTTGCCGTCAGCCACGATCGACCCCGACGACGACGCCACGATCTTCTACACCTCCGGCACGACCGGGTTCCCGAAGGGCGCCCAGCTCACGCACCGAGGCTCGGTGCACAACGTGATGAACCTGGCCTTTCTGTCGGTCGTCAATGCCACCGCCGAAGCCAAGGCGATCGCCGCCGGCGACCTGGCAGCACCGTCGACGAAGCCGACCCAACCGGGTCAGCAGACCGTGTTCATGGCGCCGACGCCGCTGTTCCACGTGACGGCCAACAACTGCATCCTCCAGCCCTGCACGCTGGTCGGCGGTCGGATCGTGTTGATGCGCAAGTGGGACCCGGGCCGTGCGATCGAACTGATCGAACGCGAGCGGGTCACCAACTTCTCGGGTGTGCCGGTGATGAGCCGCGAGATGTTGGCGCATCCCGACTGGCAGACCCGTGACACGTCGTCGATGAAGGCGATGGGCGGGGGCGGTGCAGCGCTGCAGCCCGACCTGGTCCACAAGATCGACAAGTCGCTGTCGGGCGGCGCCCCCAGCACGGGCTACGGCCTGACCGAGACGCACGGGATCATCACCGGCAACTCGTCCAAGCTGTACACGCTCAAGCCGGCATCGTGCGGGCGCGTGGTGCCGACCCTCGACGCCAGGCTGGTCGACGCCGACGGCAACGAGGTCAGCGGGCCGGACGCAACCGGCGAGCTGTGCGTGCGCGGCTCGATCGTGATCAAGGGCTACCTCAACCGGCCCGAGGCGACGGCCGCGTCGATCGTGGACGGCTGGTTCTCGACCGGCGACATCGCCCGCATCGACGAGGACGGGTTCGTGTACATCGTCGACCGCGCCAAGGACATGGTGAATCGCGGAGGGGAGAACGTGTACTGCTCGGAGGTCGAGGCGGCGATCTTCGAACATCCCGACGTGGCGGAGGCCGCCGTGTTCGCGATCCCAGACGACCGGCTCGGTGAGGACGTGGCAGCGGCGGTGGTGCTGCGCACCGGAGCCTCACTCGAGAGCGCTCAGCTGCAGGCGTTCCTGGCCGAGCGGATCGCCAAGTTCAAGATCCCGGCCACGATCTGGTTCCGCACCGAGTCGCTGCCGCGCAACGCCAGCGGCAAGTTCCTCAAGCGCGAACTCCGCCAGGAGTACGTCGGGAGCTGATCGCCGCATCGGCCGGAAGCCTGAACATGACGGCTTGAGTGATGTGCATTCGGTCGTCGCGAGCGGTATTCTCCAGAGCAACTGAAGGGGAGTACCCCACGAGGTCCGTCGTCAAGACGTTGTCCGATCCGGTCCGAACGGCCGGTGACGCAACCGGCGGGGCCAGCCCAGCCAGGGCGGGAAGACCTTCAGCGAACGAATCCACCGTTTGCTGAAAGGAACCCATCATGCTGTGCCCCTTCGATGCCACCACCCTCCAGGTCGTCAACCGCTCCGGCGTTGAGATCGACTGGTGCCCGAGCTGCAAAGGCGTCTGGCTCGAGCGTGGTGAGCTCGACAAGCTGATCGACCAGGCCGACGCCGCAGCGGCGCCGCTGCCGCCACCCGCTCGGGCCGCGATGCCGGCGCCGGTCGCCACGGCCCCGGCGCCCCACCCCGACCAGCGCGGCGGCGACGCGAGGTACACCGACCTCCGCTACACCGAGCACCGCCGCGACCGGGACGACGATGACGACGACGATCGTCGCCGCTCCGACGGCGACGGGTACCGGCCCAAGAAGCGCAAGAACCTCCTGTCGGAGATCTTCGACTTCTGACCAGCCATTCGACTCCAGCACTCACCACTCCAGCAACTCCCGAAGAGGAGCCATGTTCAAGAACACTGTCAAGACCTTCACCCTGCTCGCCGGACTCGGCGGGTTCATGGTGCTCATCGGTTCGCTGCTCGGCGGCCCCACCGGGCTGATCATCGGCCTGGTGCTCGGCCTCGTCATGGTCGGCAGCTCGTACTGGATGAGCGACAAGCTCGCCGTGCGCGCCGCTCGCGCCCGGGAGGTGCAGCCGGGCGAGCTCGACTGGCTGCGCGCCGACCTCGAAGCGCTCGCGGCGCGCGGCAACATGCAGACCCCGCGCCTGTTCATCTCGGCCGACATGCAGCCCAATGCATTCGCCACCGGTCGCAACGAGAAGACAGCACTGGTGTGCGTCACCCAGGGTCTGCTCCATGTGCTCGACCGTGACGAGGTCCGCGGCGTGGTCGCCCACGAGCTGGCGCACATCAAGCACCGCGACATCCTGATTGGTTCGATCGCCGCCGCGGTCGCCACCGGCATCTCGGCGATCGCCAACATGGCGATGTTCGCCGGCATGTTCGGCGGCGGCGGCGACGACGAGGACCGTCCGAACCCGATCATGATCCTCGTGCTCGCGATGGTCGCCCCGATCGCGGCATCGGTGATGCAGATGGCGCTGTCACGCAGCCGCGAGTTCGAAGCCGACCGCGGCGGCGCCGAGCTGCTCGGCGACCCACGCCCACTCGCCAGCGCGCTCGCCAAGCTCGACGCGACGTCGCGTCGGGTGCCGATGAACATCAGCCCGCAGCAGGCAACGGCGTACATCGTCAACCCGCTCAACGGACGGCAGGTCAGCTTCGCCAAGATGTTCCTGACCCACCCGCCGATCGACGAGCGCATCCAGCAGCTGATGCAGATGCGCCCGAGCTCGAGCCCGTTGAGCATCTGAGCGGGGATCGGCGTTGCGTCACGTCCTCAACCGGTCCGGGCTGGTCGTCCAGGTCGCGGTCCTCGGTCTGTTCGTCACGACCGTCGGCACGTTCGGTTGGGCGATCGCCCGCACGGTGCAGTTGATCGGGAACCTGCTCGACGGCGGGTTCGCCGACGACCGGCTCCTGATCGATCTGCTCGAGGTGATCGACACGTACCTGATCGCGGTGGTGCAGCTGATCTTCGTGATCGGGTTGTACGAGCTGTTCATCGGCGATCTCGACGTCCCCGACTGGCTCGAGGTGCACTCGCTCGACGACCTCAAGAAGTCGCTCATCGACTCGTTGATCGTCGTGCTGGCCGTGAAGGGCATCGAGAAGCTGGTCGCAGCGAAGGAACCGCTCGACGCCCTCTACTCGTCCACTGCGATCGCCGTCCTGGTCGTGGCGTTCACCTGGTTCCGCTCCGTGAAGTCCACCGCCAAGACCCGAACAGTCCCCGTCGAAGCCTGACCCTGGAACACTGACCCCGACACCGACCCATTTTCCCGAATCACCCGGCACACCTCCTGGACCGAAGGCACGCATGACACCCACCACCGAGGCCGCGGACCGCGCCACGCCCGACGACGTGCGCTGGCACCAGCGATCGGCCGACGACGCGCTCGCCGCACTCGGTTCGGGCCCGGCGGGCCTCAGCGCCGCCGACGCCGCTGAGCGACTGGCGCAACACGGGCCGAACGAGCTGCAGGACAAGGGGTCGAAGAAGCCGCTCCTGATCCTGTGGGAGCAGGTCACGGCCGTGATGGTGGTGATCCTGATCGGCGCGTCGCTGCTCTCACTGGCGCTGGGCAAGTTCCTCGAAGCCGGCGCGATCGGCGCGATCGTCGTGCTGTTCGCCCTTCTCGGGTTCTTCCAGGAGTACCGCGCCGAACAGGCGATCGCGGCGCTGCGCAAGATGGCGGTGCCCACGGTCCGAGGCATCCGAGACGGTCGCACGGTCGAGATCCCGGCCCGTGAGCTGGTGCCGGGTGACCTCGTCCACCTCGAGGCCGGGTCGGTGGTGCCCGCCGACATCCGCCTCGTCGAGGCTGCCAACCTCCGCATCCAGGAGGCGACGCTCACCGGCGAGTCGGAACCGGTCGACAAGCAGGTCGCGGCGATCGAGCGGGCCGAACTCGCGCTCGGCGACCGCACAAACATGGGGTACTCCGGCACGCAGGTCACGTACGGCCGCGGCGTCGGCATGGTGACGTCGACCGGCATGAGCACCGAGCTCGGCCGCATCGCCACCCTCCTCCAGGACGTGAAGGCCGACCGCACACCGCTGCAGAACCGGCTCGACCGCGTCGGCAAGCAGCTCGCGTTGGTGGGTCTGGCCGTCGCCGTGATCGTCGTGATCATGGGTGCGATCGCCGGCGAGTCGGCCTCCGATCTGGTGCTCACGGCGATCTCGGTCGCCGTCGCCGTGATCCCCGAGGGTCTGCCGGCGGTGGTGACGTTCACGCTCGCCATCGGCGCCCAGCGGATGCTCCGCCGCAACGCGCTGATCCGCAAGCTGCCCGCGGTCGAGACGCTCGGATCCGTCACCACGATCTGCTCCGACAAGACGGGCACCCTCACGCAGAACCGCATGACGGTGACCGTGATCGACGTCGCCAACCACCAGCTCGCACTCGACCGGGTGGTGCCGAGCGAGGCGATCGTGGCAGGACCGTCGTCGCTGTCGCTCACGCTCGCCGCTTGTCTGCTCTGCAACGACGCCGAGATCCGCGTCGAGGACGCCGGCATCGTCAGCACCATCGGCGATCCGACCGAGACCGCGCTGCTGCAGGCTGCGAACGACGCGGGTATCGACGTGGCAGCAGTGCGGGCGCTGATGCCCCGCATCGCCGAGAACCCGTTCGACTCCGACCGCAAGCGGATGAGCACCGTGCACGCCGCCGTGGGTGGTCGCGTGCCCGCCCTGTCCGGCCTGCCGCAGCACGCTCCCGTGGCGTTCGTCAAAGGTGCGATCGACGGCCTCCTCACCCACGCCTCACACGTGTGGGACGACGACGGTGTCGTCGAACTCACCGACGAGTGGCGCCGTCGCATCTCGGCCGCCAACGACGCGATGGCGTCCGACGGCATGCGCGTGCTCGGCGTCGCCTATCGAACGGTCGAGGGGCCCGACGACGCCGGCGTGGCCGAGGACCAGATCACACTGCTCGGTCTGGTCGGCATCATCGACCCGCCACGCGCCGAGGTGCGCGACGCGGTCGCCACGTGCGGCGCCGCCGGCATCCGCCCGGTGATGATCACCGGCGACCACCCGCTGACCGCCAAGGCGATCGCCACCGACCTCGGCATCGCCACCAACGAGCGGGTGCTCACCGGCAACGATCTCGATCGCCTCAGCGACGCCGAGTTCGAGGCCGCCGTCCGTGAGGTGTCGGTGTTCGCCCGGGTCTCGCCCGAACACAAGCTGCGCATCGTCGGGTCGTTGCAGGGCCAGGGCGAGGTCGTGGCGATGACCGGCGACGGGGTCAACGACGCACCGGCGCTGAAGCGCGCCGACATTGGCGTGGCGATGGGTATCACGGGTACCGACGTCTCCAAAGAGGCGTCCGACATGGTGTTGCGCGACGACAACTTCGCCACGATCGTCGCCGCCGTCGAAGAGGGTCGGGTCATCTACGACAACCTGCGGCGGTTCGTGTCGTTCGCCGTCGCCGGCAACATCGGCAAGATCATCGTGATGCTCGGGTGGCCAGTCCCGTACCTGGTCTCGGGCGGCGACATCGACGCCGCGGTTGCACTGCTCCCGCTGCAGCTGCTGTGGCTCAACCTGATGACCGACGGTCTGCTGGGCCTCTCGATGGGCGTCGAGCCCCCCGAGAAGGCCGTCATGCAGCGCCCGCCGCACCACCCTGATGCCAGCATCTGGGCTGGGGGGCTCGGCCGGCGGACGGCGTGGGTCGGTGTGCTGATCGGCGTGGTCGCACTCGCGCTCGGCTTCGCTTACCACGAGGCCGGCCGGCCGGAGTGGCAGACCATGATCTTCACGAGCATCGCCTTCCTGCAAGTGTTCCAGGCGATCGGCACGCGGTCGGATCGCGATTCGCTCTCCACGATCGGATGGACCACGAACCGGCTGATGCTCGCCATCGCCGGGTTCGTGGTGGCGCTGCAACTGGTGGCGATCTACACCCCGCTACGCGAGTTCCTCGACCTCGAGGTGCTCGGGTTCTGGGACCTCCTGCTCTGCGTCGGATCGGGTGTCCTGCTGCTGGTCACCCTCGAGACGGTGAAGGCCGTCCGCCGGCGCACCGCTGCCGACACCTGACCCCCAGGCAGCTCTGGGACCGGGAGTCAGGCCGAGATCACGTTCGGCGCATCGACGCCCGACAGGACAGCGACGACGTTTGCGATCGTGGTGTCGGCGATCGCCGCGAGTGCCTCGTTGGTGAGGAAGGCCTGATGCGCCGTGATGAGGACGTTGGGAAAGGTGAGCAGGCGGGCGAACACGTCGTCGTCGATGATCTCGTCGCTGCGGTCCTCGAAGAACAACCGCGCCTCCTCCTCGTACACGTCGAGCGCGAGCGACCCGATCTGGCCGGACTTCAGACCCTCGACCGCGGCCGACGTGTCGATCAGCGCGCCACGGCCCGTGTTCACGAGCATCACGCCGGCTCGCATGCCGGCGATGGCGGCGGCGTCGATCAGGTGGTGGGTGTCGGGCGTGAGGGGGCAGTTGAGCGTGACGACATCGCTCTGGGCGAGCGCTGTGGCCAGGTCGACGTACTCGACGCCCAGGTCGACCAGGTGCTCGTCGCGGAACGGATCGACCGCGAGCACCCGGCACCGCAGGTGCCACAGCAGCCGGGCGACGATCACGCCGATGCGCCCGGTGCCGATCACGCCGGCGGTCTTACCCGCCAGGTCGAATCCGACCAGACCGTCGAGCGAGAAGTTGCCGTCGCGGACGCGGTTGTAGGCCCGGGGAATGTGCCGGTTGAGCGACAGGATCAGGGCGAGGGTGTGCTCGGCGACAGCGTTCGGCGAGTAGGCGGGTACCCGCACCACGGTGATCCCGTGCTCGCGCGCTGCAGCGAGATCGACGTTGTTGAAGCCGGCGCAGCGCAACGCGACGCAGCGGGTGCCGCCCGCGGCCAGTGCCGCGAGCACCGGCGCCGAGAGGTCGTCGTTCACGAATGCGCACACCGCGACGGCACCGGCCGCGAGCTCGACGGTCTGCTGGTCGAGTCGAGGTTCCAGGTACGACATCGCGAGGCCCGACCCGGCGACCGCGACGTCGAACGCACGGCGGTCGTAGGGCTTGGCGGAGAACACCCGCAGCTCTGTTGACGTGCTCACGGTTGTCGACCGTAGGCGCGGCAGCGCCACATTGGAAGCACCGTGATCGACTTCACCCCGGCTCCGAGACGACCTGGCCGCTGCGCTGGGCGCGAACCAGCGCCGGGTGGGTTCCGGATGCGACGGATCCTGGAAGTCCTCGTCGGCGAGCAGGACCCGACCGTTCGGCCGCAGGAACCGGGCGATCTCGGCGACACCGCGTTCGATGTCGACCCAGTGATGCATCGTGTTCACCGCTCTGAGCGCCCGATGGATGACGTTGTTCCCTTCGGTCGGCGCAGTCGCGATGATGACCAAAGCATGGCGCGTGATCCGGAACCGGGCCGCTACTCGGTCGGCACGCCACGCGCGGTGACGCTGATGACCGGTCGGCCGCCGATGTGACGGGTCGAGGTGTCGACGGCGGTGAGCCCAGCGGCGCGGAGCAGGCCACCCATCATCTCGGCGTCGACCATCGTGAAGCCGTGGTGCTCGACACGGTGTTCGTCGTCGCGCTCGTTGTCGTGATCGCCACCGAACCGGTGGTGGTCGGGGTGCGTGGGATCGCTGAAGTCCTCGTCGACGAGCAGCAGTCGGCCGTTCGGCCTCAGCACACGGGCGATCTCGGCTGCACCGCGCTCGATGTCGACCCAGTGATGCATCGTGTTCACCGCCCAGACGGCGTCGATGCTGTGATCGCCGACCGGGATCCGCTCGACGGCACCGTCGACCACCTGCACACGGGAGCGCCGTCGGCTCGTCGCCCGGCGCATGCGCAGGACCCGACGCATGAACGGTGTCGGCTCGACGGCGATTACCGTGATCCCGGCGGCCGCAGCTGGCATCGCTCCAGCGCCCATCCCGGCCCCGATGTCGACCCCACGTTCGCCGGGCTGCGGGGCGATCAATGCGACCACGGCGTCGTTGACCTCGGAATGCCACATCCGGGGCAGTTGGCGCAGGTAGCGAATGGCGCCACGGATCCCCTGGTCGTTGGCGTGTCCGTGCTCGTGTCCGTGATGTCGGTGCTCGTGATCGACAGCTTCGGGTCCCGTCTCGTCGGCCATCCGGCCAGTGTCTCAGAGTCGGGGTCGGGATGCCGTCTGGGAGCACCTGGCCCCGACGCCGTGGTGGTCGGAGGTTCAGTTGTCAAGGAGCGCCCGCGCGGGTCACGCCGCTTGGCGGTCGGGTGGGCCGGTGTTGTGGACCGTGCCGTCGGGGAATCGGATCGTGAGTTCTCGGTTCGGCCCGAGTTCCAACTCCCAGCCGGCGTCGTGGATCTTGCTGTGGTGGTGGTTGCAGACGGGCAGCAGATTCTGGAGATCGGTGCCGCCACCGTTGCGCCACCACGCCACGTGGTGCAGCTTGCAGCGGTCGTATCGGACCGAGCAGCCGGGGATCGAGCACGTTGCGTAGAGCGCCCGGAGCGCCCGCCGCTGGGCCCGATTGGCCAGGCGGGTGGTCCGCCCGAGATCGAGCCGGCCGGGAGCGTGGAGCACGACACCGTTGCGGACAACGACGGTGTGCACGTCACTATCGACCATCAGTTCGGCCAGCACGCGCTGTGGCACCTCGACCGGGATTCCCCAGTCGACCGCTGGACCACCCGCGCCGTCGGGCTGTGAGCTGTCGACCACGACCACGTATTCGGGCCGGCCTGGCTGCGCTCCAGTCACGTTGCCGTCGATCAGGCGGGCGAGTGCGAGTGCGCTCAGGTGACGCTGCTTCTCGATCGGATCGGCGGGGCAGGTGCTCGGTGTCTGTTCGGCGAACAGCACATTGACCGCCGAGTCGAGCTTGGCTGCCAGCGTGACGCCGGTGAGCGGATCGAATCGGCCCGAGACGCACCACATACCCTCGCCATCGGTCCAGGTGCGCAAGCTGGTGGCTCGCTTCTGGCGCTCGAGCCGAGTGACGCCGTCGTCGCGTTGGATGTTCTTGACCTCCATCGCAAGCCGGCGCCGCCATTGTTCGATCGTGGCCGATGCGGCGACGGCGAGCAGCCCTCCGCCGAGCCGGTCGAACAACTCCTCGCGTTGTTCGGCGTCGAGCGACTTGGTCGCCTTGGTCACTTCGTCGACGTGGCCGGCTGTGACGCGAGCTTCGTCGAGCGCCTCGGCCAGTGACGGCGCTGCGTCGAGCGTGTCGGCACGCGCCTTGTCGTGGATGGCATCGCGAGTGGAGCCTCGGGTGCAGTCAGCGAGCGTCTTTTCGGGAAACGACACCTGCCCTGCCAGCCGCGACGTGAGTGCCGCCTTGGTGCCCGCCAACCAGGCCTCCAACCGGCCGACGACACGCAGGGCTGCTTCGAGATGCTGGCGCTCGACCGAGTCGGCGGCGCGCACGTCGGCGACGTGGTGCACCTGCTCGACGATGGCTGCGACATCCATGAGCCCATGATGACGAGGGGGTGTGGCAGCCGCTCTGGACTGGCGGTGCGGGACGATCGGTTTCACGCCGAACTGCCGGGTCAGCATGGGTGTCGTCACGCGAGACTCAACGGCGTGAACGTCACGAAGGTTGTCGACCACCGTCGCGTCCCGCGATCAGAGCGGGGCAGGACATGAAAGCGGTCGTCTTCGATCGATACGGCCCACCCGAGGTGCTTCGGGTCGATGACGTGCCGACGCCGGTGCCGGGTGTCAACCAGGTGCTCGTGCGCGTCGCTGCGACGTCGCTCAACCTGAGCGACTGGGAATGCCTGCGCGGCTCGCCGCTGTATGCCCGCATCGGAGGCCTCCGGGTACCGGCTCGCCGGACGCTCGGCTCCGACATCGCCGGGCATGTCGAGGCTGTCGGCGCCGATGTCACCCGGTTCCGACCAGGCGATCAGGTGTACGCCGACAACCTGGGGCTGAAGGGTGGTTTCGCCGAGTATGCCGTGGTGCCCGAATCGGCGCTCGCCCACAAGCCGGAAGGGCTGACGTTCCGTGAGGCATCGACGCTTCCGCAGGCGGGAGCGATCGCCCTGCAGGGCACCGCCGACGTCACACCCGGGATGCGCGTCCTGATCAACGGAGCGGGCGGCGGCTCGGGCTCGTTCGCGATCCAGCTGGCGAAGCGAGCAGGCGCCCACGTGACCGGTGTCGACAACGCCGGCAAGCTCGACTTCATGCGATCGTTGGGCGCCGACGAGGTGGTCGACTACCGCCGCGACGACTTCACCCGTGGGGCCGAGAAATACGACCGGATCCTGGATCTCGTCGCCCACCGTTCGGTGTTCGCCTACCGGCGGGCGCTCGCACCAGGCGGTCGCTATCGCTGCGTCGGCGGGTCGGTGCCGACGCTGCTGCGGGTGGTGACCGTCGGTGCGATCGTCGGACGGCTCACAGGTCGCCGGCTCGGGCTGCTGACGGTGCGGGAGGGGCCATCGCATTTCGAGCCGCTCGCCGAACTCTGCACCGCCGGAGAGGTTGCGATCCACATCGACCGCACGTTCGCGCTCGAGCAGGTGCCGGAGGCATTGCGCTACGTGGGCGCGGGCAGCGCCCTCGGCAAAGTCGTGGTGGCGGTCGAAGACGTCTGAGACCGGGGTGGCGGTGCTGCTGCCGTGCGACGTGGTGGTGCGAGTCGAGGACGGCCGGAAGTCGCCGGCGACGCTCGCACCCGTCTCCGCGCTGCACTGGAGGCGGTCGCAGCGGTCTGAGTGTCTGCCACCCAGGTTGCGAGCGGTGATCGTTGAAAGTAATTAAGTAATCAAGTAAGATCGCAGCATGACCGATACGACGAACGAGATCCCGGCATGGCTCCTGGGTCGCCTCCGCGACGAGTGGACGACGTCCGCACCTCCCTCGATCACGATCGACCGCGAGGAGATCACGGTGGTCCTCACCCTGTCGCCGCCCGAACTGGGCGATGACGCCGACGCCGCCGCGCAGGCGGCCGCCGCCGAGGGCCGCACCCAACGCTTCCGCGAGGAGACCCGTGAGCAGCGGATGGAGATCGCCCGCGTCGCCGAGCACCAGTACGAACGCAAGGTCAGCTGGGGCGTACGAGTCGGCGACCGCACGACGCTGTTCACCCACATCGCCGTGCCGACCATGACCCGCCTGCGCCAGCCCGAACGGCAAGTGCTCGACACGCTGATCGGCGCCGGTGTCGCACGTTCACGCGCCGACGCCCTCGCCTGGTGCGTGCGGCTGGTCGGCGAGCACACCGACGACTGGCTGACGCGCCTGCGGGCGGCGATCGACGACGTCGAGCGGATCCGCGGCGAAGGCCCCGGCGCAGCGGGCTGAGCCCGACTGCGGCGACCTGACCTGTCGGAGCGGAACACGGTCAGGGGTCGACGTCGCCTACCCTGCTCGGAGTGTCCGTGCCGCCGATCCTCCGCTTCCTGCCGGGGGAGGGCGATCCGGACGCGGTGATCGCCGGGTTCGCCGAATACGTCCAGGAGCTGGGGCTCACGATGTACCCGGCCCAGGAAGAGGCCGTGTTCGACGTCGTGCTCGGCAACCACGTGATCCTGAACACGCCGACCGGCTCGGGCAAGTCGCTGGTCGCTGCCGCCGCTCACTTCGCCGCCATGGCAGAAGGCAAGCGCAGCGTGTACACGGCCCCGATCAAGGCGCTCGTGAGCGAGAAGTTCTTCGCCCTGTGTCGCGAGTTCGGGTCCGAGAACGTGGGGATGGTCACCGGCGACGCCTCGGTCAACGCCCAGGCGCCGATCATCTGCTGCACCCAGGAGATCCTCGCCAACTGGGCGTTGCGAGACGGCCGCCGGGCCCCCGTCGACGTGGCCGTGGTCGACGAGTTCCACTACTACGGCGACCCGCAGCGCGGTTGGGCCTGGCAGGTGCCGCTGTTGGAACTGGGTGACACCCAGTTCGTCCTGATGTCGGCCACGCTCGGCAACGTCGAGTTCTTCCGTCGCGACCTGACCGAGCGCACCGGTCGCGAGACGTCGGTGATCAAGTCGGTCCAGCGTCCGGTGCCGCTCCACTTCGAGTACCGCTCCACGCCGCTCCACACCAGCGTGAGCGATCTGCTGGCATCGGGCCGGGCCCCGATCTACCTGGTGCACTTCACCCAGAAGGACGCCACCGATGCGGCCCAGCAGTACGTGTCGCTCGATCCGCTCACGAGGCCAGAGAAGGAAGCCGTCAAGCAGGCCCTGGCCGGGTTCCGATTCGACTCGCCGATCGGGAAGGACCTGCGGCGGTTCATCACCGCCGGGGTCGGGGTGCACCACGCCGGGTTGCTGCCCAAGTACCGGCTGCTGGTCGAGAAGCTGGCCCAACAGGGGCTGCTCAAGATCATCTGCGGCACCGACACGCTCGGTGTGGGCGTCAACGTGCCGATCCGCTCGGTGCTGTTCACGCAGCTGTGCAAGTACGACGGTTCGACCGTGCGGATCCTGTCGAACCGTGAGTTCGCCCAGATCGCCGGCCGCGCCGGCCGCAAGGGCTTCGACGACCGGGGTGACGTGTGGGTGCAGGCACCCGAGTACATCGTCGACAACCTGGTCGCCCAACAGAAGGCGGCCGCCAGAGCGGAAGCCGGCGGGCGCAAGAAGGTCGTCAAGAAGACGCAGCCCGATCACGGGTACGCGCACTGGACCGAGGAGACCTTCAACCGCCTGGTGGCGGGCGAGCCGGAGCCGCTGCAGTCGCACTTCCACGTCAACCACCAGATGGTGATGAGCCTGCTCGACCGGCCCGTCGAGTACGACGACTCGGACCGCGCCGTCCACCCCGATGGCGTGGCGATCGACGGGTGCGGAGCGCTGCGTCGCCTGTTGCGCCGCAACCACGAGCCGCGCAAACGCCAACGCGCCCACGTCCGTCGGGCGATCGCCATCTACCGCTCGCTGGTGGCGGCAGAACTGCTCGAGTTCCCGCCCGAACCCGACGAGTTCGGGCGACGGGTGCGGGTCAACTTCGACCTCCACGACGACTTCGCACTCCATCAGCCGCTGTCGCTGTGGGCGGTCGAGGCGGTCGGTCGACTGGGCGCCGCCGAGGCCGCGCGCGAATCGTCGGACACCGACGGTGAACCGACACCTCCCGCCGAGCGGGCGCCGTCGTTCGATCCCGTCACGCACGCCCTCAACATCGTGAGCATCGTCGAGGCGGTGCAGGAGAGCCCGGGCGTGATCATGGCGGCTCAGGTCAAGCGCGCCAAGGACGAGCTGATGGCCGAGATGAAGTCGTCGGGCGTCGAGTACGAAGAGCGCATGGAGCGGCTCGCCCAGGTCGATCACCCCAAGCCCAATCGCGAGTGGACCTACTCCGACTTCAACGAGTTCCGGGCGCGCCACCCGTGGGTCGGGTCCGACAACGTCAAGCCCAAGTCGATCGTGCGCGAGATGTTCGAGCGGGCGATGACGTTCGGCGAGTACATCGGCGACTACGGCCTGAAGCGATCCGAGGGTGTGCTGCTGCGTTACCTCTCCGACGTCTACAAGGGTCTCGTCCAGAACGTGCCCGACGAGCACCGCACCGACGAACTCGACGACGTGGTGGCGTGGCTCGAAGCGGTCGTGCGCCAGGTCGACTCGAGCCTGATCGACGAGTGGGAACGGATGCTGCACCCCGACCAGATCGACGGCGCGGCGCCGGTTCGGGCCGGGTTCGGCGGATCGGGTGAGCGGTCGATCGTCGACGACGAGCGGGCGTTCCGGGTGATGGTGCGCAACCGGCTGTTCGACTGGGTCAACAAGCTCGCCCGCCGACGCGGCTACGACGAGATCGTGGCCGATGCCGTCGACCGCCAGCGCTGGCCGTCAGGCGAAGCACTGATCGCGTCGATGGCGGCCTACTGGGCCGAGTTCGACGAGATCCGGATCGATGCCGATGCACGTTCGGGGGCGCTGTTCCACTTCGACCGTCGCACGGGCCAGGCGACACAGATCGTGCACGACCCCGAGGGCGGCAACGAGTGGAGGATCACGGCGCTGGTCGACCTTGCCGCCTCGACCGAGCAAGGCCGTGCTGTGGTCCGCCTCGTCGACATCGCCGCTTCATCGTGACAATCTCGGGAGCGGTGATCAGCAGGTGAACACGTCGAACGCAGCAGAGCACCCACGGGCCACCGATCGCGGTCGCCTGCTGCGCTTCCTGCCCGGGTTGTCGGTCGCCCTGCGCTACCAGCGACCTTGGCTGCGCCAGGACCTGATGGCGGGGGTGGTCCTGACGGCGGTGCTCGTCCCACAGGGCGTGGCGTATGCCGAGTTGGCAGGGTTGCCGGCCGTGACGGGGCTGTACGCCACCCTCGTGCCACTGCTCGCCTACGCCCTCGTCGGGCCGTCGCGGATCATGGTCCTCGGGCCCGACTCGGCGGTGGCTCCCCTGGTGGCGGCGATCGTGGTGCCGCTCGCCGGCGCCGACCCGGCGGCGCGGGTGGAACTGGCCGGCCTGCTGGCGGTCATGGTCGGGGCATTCCTCGTTGTGGCAGGGTTCGCCCGGCTCGGATTCCTCACCGACCTGCTCTCGAAGCCGGTGCGGGTGGGCTACCTGGCGGGGGTGACGGCGATCGTGGTCGTCGGCCAGCTTCCACAGTTGCTCGGCTTCGAGATCGACGGCGGCAACATGTTCCACGAGCTGCGCGGAGTCGCCGGTGGGCTGGACCGCATCGATGCCACGACGGCCGCGATCGGGGTGGCCTGCGTGGCGGTCATCCAGCTCGCTCGCCGGTGGGCGCCGATCGTGCCGGGCGTGTTGATCGCCGTGGTGGGCGCGACGCTGCTGGTGAAGCTGGGCGATCTGTCGGTGGCCGCCACCGGCGCCGTTCCGAGTGGGCTGCCGCGCTTCGCCATCCCGACGCCGTCGGTCGAGGACTTCGGTCGCCTCACGTTGGGTGCGGCGGCGATCGCCTTGTTGGCGTTCGCCGACACCAGCGTGCTGTCGCGCAGCTACGCCTCGAGGCTCGGCGAGCGCGTCGATCAGAGCCAGGAGCTGACGGCGCTCGGCGTGGCCAACCTGGCGACCGGACTCTTCCAGGGGTTCCCGATGTCGAGCAGTTCCTCACGCACGCCGGTGGCCGAGGCGGCCGGGGCGCGCACGCAGTTGACCGGCGTCGTGGCCGCCTTGCTGCTCGGTGTGGTGCTGCTGGTGGGCACCGACCTGTTGGGCGACATTCCCCGGACGGTGCTGGCGGCCGTGGTGATCACGGCCGTGATCCGGCTCGTCGACGTCCCGGCGTTACGTTGGCTGTGGCAGGTCAACCGGGGTGACTTCGCGCTGGCCGTCGCCTCGTTCGGCGGCGTGGTGGTCTTCGGGATCCTTCCGGGCGTCGTGATCGCGATCGGTCTGTCGATCATGGCGGTGCTCGAGCGAGCGTGGCACCCGCACTCCGCCGTGCTCGGGCGGGTGCGCGGGCGCAAGGGATACCACGACATGGTCCGCCACCCCGAGGGTCAGCAGGTGCCGGGCCTGTTGTTGCTGCGGTTCGACGCGCCGCTGTTCTTCGCCAACGCCGAAGTGTTCCGAGATGCGGTGCACCGAGCGATCGCCGCCGAGGATCGGCCGGTGCGTCGCATCGTGGTGGCGTCGGAGCCGATCACCGATGTCGACTCGACCGCCGCCGACGTGCTGGGCGAGCTCGACGCCGAGCTGACGCGCCAGGGAATCGAGCTCGACTTCGCCGAGATGACCGGCCCCGTCAAGGACCGCCTCCGCCGGTACGGGCTGTTCGACGAGACGCTGCGCGGCCGGTTCTCCGCCACGCTCGGCGAGGCGGTGCGCCGGTACGTACGCGACTACAACGTGGTCTGGCGCGACTGGGAGGACGAACCGTGAGCTGAGCGCGTAACGAAGTGTGTCAGACACACTCCGTTCCTGACTACTGCTGGTAGCCCTCGACGGTCTTGATCGCTCGCTCCTGGGCGGTGTTGGGGTTGACCCCCGCATCGCGTCGGGCGCGGCGTTGCCGCAGCAGGTCCCAGCATTGATCGAGCAGCAACTCGATCTTTTGGATCCGCGCCCGGTCGTGATCGGTGGCGGTTCCCTCCGATTCCTTGTGGCGCAGCTCGTGCTCCTCGTCGGCAAGGCGATTGATCGTGTCGAGTGTGATGTCGTCGGCCATGTTGATGCTCCTGTCGATCCGCCCGTCACGGGTGTGACGGGCTGTTCCCGATCTCGTCGATCTCAAAACGTCAGCTCGTCGCCGTGGGCCGTGGCCTGACGCGTCGGTCACCCGCCATCGTCCCACAGCGCGTCATGACTACGTTGGCGTGGATGGGTCGCATCGTGTACTGGATGAACGTCTCGCTGGACCTCCGGATCGAACATCACGACGGCGAGCAGGGCGGCGGCGAGTGGATGACGATCACCGAGGAACTGCACCGCGAGTTCAACCGGCGGGCGCGTGAGCTCGTGCTGGGGATCGAGGGTCGCACGATCTACGAGACGATGGAGTCGTTCTGGCCGGCGGCACGCCACGACGAGTCGCTGCCGGAGGTGTTGCGCGAGTACGCCGAGATCTGGACGTCGGCGCCCAAGGTGCTGGTCTCGCACACACGCACCCATGCCGACCACAACACGATGGTGATCGGCGGCGACGGCGATGCGGTCGAACGGATCGGCGAGCTGCGTGAGCACACGGACGGATCGATCGGCGTGGGTGGCGCCACGCTGGCGACCCAGCTGTTGCATGCCGGGCTGCTCGACGAGTTGCTGCTGTTCGTGCACCCGGTCGTGCTCGGCAGCGGCCGACCTCTGTTCGACCAGTTGCACGCTCCGCTGGCGTGCCAACTGATCGAACAGCGAGCGTTCGACGGCGGTGTGACGATGCTCCACTACGCCATCGAACGCCGCTGAACGGCTCAGCTGACCTCGACCAGTTGGCGGAGCGGCTCGGCCTCGATCGCTCCGGCTTCCGGGACCGCCGCAGCGGAGGGTTCATCGCCGCTTCCGAGCGGCTCGTGGCCTTCCACGTCGACGTGCGGGAGCAGCCGGTCGAGCCATGCCGGCAGCCACCAGTTGCGGTCGCCGAGGAGTTCCATGGTGGACGGCACCAGCACCATGCGAACGACCGTGGCATCGAGCAGCACGGCCGATGCCAGGCCGAGCCCGATCACTTTCACCAACGCGTCGTCGGCGAGGATGAACGCCCCGAACACGGCGACCATGATCAGAGCCGCGGCCGAGATCACCCGGCCGGTCTGGGCGATGCCGCTCGCCACCGCGCTGGCATTGTCACGAGTCCGGGCGTACTCCTCCCGGATCCGGGTCAGCAGGAACACCTCGTAGTCCATCGACAGTCCGAACAGCAGGGCGAACATCATCATCGGCGCCCACGTCGGGATCGGCGTCGGCTCCGAGATCCCGAGCAGTTCACCGAACCAGCCGCCTCGCAGGGCGACCGCCATGACGCCGTACGCCGAACCGATCGCCAGCAAGTTCATCAGTGCCGCCTTGAACGCCACCAGCAACGAGCGGAACAGCGTCAGCAGCAAGACGAACGACAAGGCGATCACGGCAGCGATGAACACCACGAGGCGGCCGCCCATGTAGTCGCTCTCGTCGACCTGCACGGCCGTCAGACCGCCGACATGGACGTCGAGGCCTGCGGCGACGCTCGGCACCACGTCGGTGCGAATCGTGTCGATCAACGCCGCCGTGGCCGGGTCTTGTGGGCCCGTGACCGGGATCACCAGCAAGGCCACATCGGACGCGTCCGCGCTGGCGCCGGCAGGCAGCACGGCGGCCACACCGGCGACATCACCGAGCTGCGCACCGAGCGCCAACGTGCTGGCCGCGTCGGTGCCCCCGACGGTCACCACGAGTGGCCCGTTCGAGCCCGGCCCGAAGGCTTCGGTCGCGGCGTCGAAGGCGCGCCGGCTGGTGAGGTGGTCGGCGCCGTTGCCGGCGTCGGGATAACCGAAGTGCAGGTCGCTGAACGGCATCGCCAGCGCCAACAAGGCGGCCAGGGCGACCGCCCCCGTCACGATCGGGCGGCGCTGGACCACCAGGCTCCACCGTGCCCAGAATCCGGGCTTGCCCGAATCCCCTCCCGCGAACGGGAGTCGCCAGCGGTCGATGTTGTGACCGATCATGCCGAGCAGCGCCGGCAACAACGTCAGCGCAGCGGTCACCACGACGAGGACGCCGGTCACGGTCACGGCCGCGGTGCCGTACAGGTACGACATCCCCATCGAGCACAGGCCCAGCAGGGAGATCACCACGGTGCCGCCGGCGAACAACACGGCCCGGCCCGATGTGGCCAGCGCCTCGGCGACCGCGTCATGCGGGTGCTTGCCGGCGGCGAGCGCCGCCCGATAGCGGACGACGACGAACAGGGCGTAGTCGATCCCGACGCCGATCCCGATCATCATCACGAGTTGCGGCGCCCATTCGGGCACGAGGAACACGTGGTTGAGCAGCGATCCGAGACCGATCGCCACGCCGACGCCGAACACGGCGATCAGCAGTGGGAGCCCGGCGGCGATCACCGAACCGAACGCGACCAGCAACACACCGAGCGCGATCAGCATGCCGATCTGCTCCGACCCGGCTTCCTGGCTCTCGGCGAGTTGCACGATCGCCCCGCCGGTCTCGACGGTGACCGCCGGCGTATCGGCCTCGTCGGCGATCCGGATCAGCGACTCCCCGAGCGACTTCGGAAGCCGCTCGAACGGTGCGTCGAACTGGACCGACGCGACCGCGATCGTGCCGTCGGCCGACACGTCGGGCGCCAGCACGCCACGGACGTGCTCGAGCTCGCCGACCTGACGCACCACCTCGGTGATGTGCAGCGACGACTCGCTCCGCTCGACCCCTTCGGGGGCGATGAACACGATCTGGCCGAGATCGCCCGACAGCTGTGGCAGGCGCTCGCTGAGGAAGTCGGCGGCGGCTGCCGAGTCGCTGCCGGGGATGGCGTAGTCGGCGCGATGCTCGCCACCCCACCGAGCGGCGACGATGCTGATCACGATCAGCGTCGTCACCCAGATTCCGAGCACGGCCCGGCGGCGCTGCACCATGAGGCGCGCCCATCGTTCGAGGTTCATGACGTCACCACCGAGGTGTGGGTGGTGACCGCATCGGGAGCGGGGAGATCGATGGATTGATGTGACATGGGTTGGACCTTTCGAGTCGTGCGTGCGGGTGGTGCGTGCGGGATCACTGTCCACCCGGCGGCTTGGTGCCGGCTTGGTGCCGGCTTGACAGGCCGCGCTTGACAGGGAGTCCGGTCGTCCGTTATATACAACCGTATGGTTGTACATCTGGACAGGACCGACGAGACCGTGCTCTCGCAGGACGACGTCGATCGGATCTTCCACGCCCTCGCCGACGCCACCCGACGCGACATCGTGCGCCGCACGATGGGTGGCGACGCCTCGGTCTCGGAGCTGGCGTCGGAGTACGCGATGAGCTTCGCCGCCGTCCAGAAGCACGTCGCCGTGCTGGAGCAGGCCGGGCTTGTCCACAAGCGCGCCGTCGGGCGCCAACGCCTGGTGCGAGCAGCGCCCGAACAGGTCGCCACCGCTCGCCGCCTGCTCTCGCAACTCGAAGCACTGTGGCGCGCCCGGTTCTCTCAGCTCGACGACGTCCTCGTCGATCCCTGATCCCGCATCACCACGACACCGCACCACCGCGACACCGCACAACAAGGAGAACACCGTCATGCCCATCACGTCCATCAGCTCCGACCCCGATGCCCTCACGTTGACGATGGTCGGGGAGTACCCGGTCAGCGTCGAACGCCTGTGGGACGCCTGGTCCGACCCACGCCAGATCGAGCGCTTCTGGGGTCCTCCGACCTGGCCGGCCACGTTCACCCGTCACGACCTCACCGTCGGAGGCCGCTCCGACTACTTCATGACCGGCCCGGACGGTGAATGCTCACGCGGCTACTTCGTGTTCCAAAAGGTCGAGCCGCACCGGAGCTTCGAAGTCGTCGACGGGTTCACGAACGACGACGGCACCTCCAACGACGCGATGCCGACGATGCGGATGCGCAACGAGTTCGAACCGACCGACTCCGGCTCGCGGTTCACGCTGGTGACCAGCTTCCCCGACCTGGAGGCGATGCAGCAGATCATCGGCATGGGAATGCAGGAAGGGCTGGCGTCGGCGCTCGGTCAGATGGAGGACGTGCTGGCCGACCTGACCTCGTTCGTCGCCGGGGCCACCGGCACCAAGATGTTGAGCGACACGCTGGTGCGCGTGAGCCGGATCATCCGTGGCACTGTCGAGCAGGTCTGGCAGGCCCATCACGACCCGGAGCTGATGCAGCGATGGCTGCTCGGTCCGGACGGCTGGACGATGCCGGTCTGCATCGTGGCCGACCGGGTCGGCGACACGTACCGCTACGAGTGGGAGTCCGCCGACGGTGCTCATCGGTTCGGATTCGAGGGCGAGCTGCTCGAACGCTCGGCACCCACGCGTGCCGTGACGACCGAGCGCATGATCGGGACCGACGGGCCGTCGACCACCAACGAGTTGACGCTGCGGCCGGTCGCCGGCGGCACGCTCCTGAACCTCGTCATCACGTACCCGAGCATCGAGTTGCGCGACACCGTGTTGGCGACCGGGATGACCGAGGGGATGGAGACGTCGTACGCTCGCCTCGAATCGGTGCTGGCGGGCTGACGTCACCCGATGTCGACGTGCGGCAGCAGCCGGTCGAGCCACGCCGGCAACCACCAGTTGGCGGAGCCCATCAGCTTCATGGTGGCGGGCACGAGGATCAGGCGCACGATCGTGGCGTCGACGAGGATCGCCGTCGCCAGACCAAGCCCCAGCATCTTCGCCACCGGATCGCTGCCGAGCACGAAGGCACCGAACACGCAGATCATGATCAGCGCCGCCGAGGTGATCACGCGAGCGGTGCCCGCCATGCCACGGATCACCGCCTGCTCATTGTCACCGGTCGCCACGTATTCCTCACGCACTCGTGAGAGCAGGAAGACCTCGTAGTCCATCGAGAGCCCGAACAGCACGGCGAACATGAACATCGGGATGAACGACACGATCGGCACCGTCGACTCGAGGCCGAACAGACCCTTGCCCCAACCCCACTGGAAGACCATCACGAGCACGCCGTAGGCGGCGCCGATCGACAGCAGGTTGAGCAGCGCCGCCTTGAGCGGCACCAACACGGACCGGAACACGATCATCAACAGCAGGAACGACAGCAACACCACAGCTGCGATGAACAGCGGCAGGCGATCCGACACGCGGTTGGCGACGTCTCCGAAGTTGGCCGTCTGCCCGCCCACGTGTGCGACCGCGCCGGTCCCGTCGAGGACGGCGGGGAACACCTCGGCACGCAGCCGGGCGACGGTGTCGAACGTTGCGTCGGCCTGCGGAGCGGTGTCGGGGAAGGCGACGATCGTGGCGACGCCGGCCTCGCGGTCGATCTCGGCCGGGGCCACGCCGGCGACCCCCGGGTCGGCAGCCACGGCATCGGCGAGCGGCCCGACGGCCGCCGCCGCCGCACCGTCGGAGATGTCGACGGCGATCACCAGCGGCCCGTTGAATCCTGCACCGAACCCGTCGGCGAGCAGGTCGTAGGCACGCCGCTCGGTTCGCGACTCTGGCTGGGTGCCGTCGTCGGGGAAGCCGAGTTGCAACGACAGCACCGGTGCCGCCATCGCCAGCAACACCGCGGTGCCCCCCAGCGCGTACTTCCAGGCGTGGCCCGAGACGTGTCGGCCCCATCGCGACCATCCGGCGCTGACCGACCCGTCGGCCGAGTTGCCTGCGTGCCGGCGATGGATGCCCAGCCGGTTGATCCACGGCCCGGTGATCCCGAGCAGCGCCGGCAGCAGCGTCACCGAAGCCACCACCATCAGGAACACGACCAACGACGTCGCCACGCCCGACGCCGTCATGAACGGCACGCCCGACACCGACAGCCCGAGGATCGCGATCACCACGGTTCCTCCGGCGAAGATCACCGCCTGCCCGGCGGTGGCGACCGCACGTGCTGCGGACTCGACCGGATCGAGACCGCGCCCGAGGAACTCGCGATGCCGCGTGACCAGGAACAAGGCGTAGTCGATCCCGACACCGAGCCCGATCATGCTGGCGATCTGCGGCGCCCACGCCGGGATCTCGATCACGTAGGTCACGAGCCCCAGTGCGGCTGTGCCGAGCACGAGCCCGAAGACCGCGATCGCGATCGGCAACCCCATCGCGATCAACGAACCGAACGCCAGCAACAGGATCACCACTGCCGCCCCCAGGCCGATCAGCTCGGCCAGGTTGCTCTCGGTCCCCTCGAAGGCGAAGAACAGCTCTCCCCCCATGTCGATCTGGAGCGGCGACTCGACCCGGGACGCCTCCACCGTCGCCTTGAGCCGGTCCAGGTCGTCGTGGCTCACATCCCGCAGCACCGGGTACTGGATCGTCAACAAGCCCACCGACCCGTCCGGCGACGTGACCTCACTCACGTCGAGCACGTTCGGCAGCTGCTCCAGAGCGTTGCGCACGTCGGACAGGGCGTCACGGGCCGCTGCCGATTCGGTGAGCGCCGAGCCGTCGGAGGGTGTCACGACGACACGCGCGGTGACGCCCGCTCGATCCGATCGGGCACGCGACAGCAGTTCGACCGCCCGCTGCGAGTCGAGCCCGGGCACCTCGAACGAGTCCTCCAGCGGCCGCCCGAACCCGATCGACATGGCGAGCACGGCCACGGCCGCCACGATCCAGGCTCCGATCGTGCGCCACGGATGACCGGCGCACCATCGTCCCAATCGATACAACCCTGTCGACATCACCGCTCCTCTGCGTCCGTGCGCGCCGGTTCGCGCGCCGGTTCGATGATGCGACGTGACGTCGCCGGCGGCATCGGAGCAACGGCCGATTCCGAACCGGCCATTGGAACTGCGGGCGCTCATCCTTTCGGCCGATCCGTGGCGGATGCCGTGCTCTCTACGCTGTTTGCGATGATGTCGTCGATCCACGCCTACCGAGCGGAACCGGCCGTTGCGGACCCCCCGCAGCGCGTGTCGCGCGACTGGTGGCTGGTCGCGCTGGCGACGGTGTCGGCGCTGTTGGAGGGATTGCTGCGGACCGACCTCGTGTGGCGTTGGGTCGAGCTGGCGGTGTGTCTGGCGATCGTGCCGCTGTTGTTGATCCGCCGGACGCATCCACTGCTCACGGTTGCGGTGGGCTTCACCGCCATGATGGCGCTCAACCTGGCGGCCGTCGCGGTGACCGGCAAGCCGGCCGGGCTGACCACCGGGGCCGTCATGCTGATCCCGGTCTACGCCCTGTACCGGTGGGGTTCAGGCCGCCACGGGGTGATCGGCGGAGCGGTGATCGTGGCGGTGGCGGTGATCGGCAACCTCACCGACGCGGGCAGCGTCGGCGACGTGATCGGTGGCGTGATCGTGCTCAGCCTGCCGGTCGAGTTCGGGCTGATGGTGCGCTACCGCGCCTCGGCCCGGGCGCGCCAGCTCGACCAGATCAAGATGAACGAGCGCGAGCTGCTGGCACGCGAGCTGCACGACATCGTCGCCCACCACGTCTCGGCGATCGCGATCCAGGCCCAGGCGGGTCAGGCGATCGCCGCCACCCAGCCCGACGCAGCGATTCGGATGCTGGACGTGATCGCCGAGGAGGCGTCGCGCACGCTGAGCGAGATGCGGTCGATGGTGGGAGCGCTGCGCAGCGGGGAGGACGCCGAGCTCGCACCGCAACAGGGCATCACCGACCTCCGACGGTTGACATCGGCGGTCGGCCACGGCCAGGCGCGGGGTCCGGTGATCGAGGTCCACGTGGCCGACGGCGTGCTCCCCGTCTCACCGGCGATCGATGCCGCCGTCTACCGGATCGCCCAGGAGTCGATCACCAACGCCGTGCGCCACGCCCGTCACGCCACACTGGTCCGCGTGACCGTCGATGCCTCGAACGACCTGGTCCGGCTCACGGTCACCGACGACGGCGACCCAACCAGCTTCGACGCCGCCACTGCCGGCTACGGACTGCTCGGCATGGCGGAGCGCGTCAAGCTCCTCGACGGCCGATTCCACGCCGGTCCGGGTGGCGGGCGAGGCTGGACGGTCATGGCCGAGTTGCCTCGATCGGGATCGCCGAGATGACCATCCGTGTGCTCGTCGCCGACGACCAGGACCTGGTGCGCACGGGACTCTCGATGATCCTCGACGCGCAACCCTCGATCGAGGTCGTCGGGCAGGCCGCCGATGGCCGGCAAGCGGTCGAGATGGCGCGCCGCCTGCGACCTGACGTGTGCCTGTTCGACATTCGGATGCCGGAGTTGAACGGGATCGAGGCCACGCGTCTGCTGGCCGGCCCCGGAGTGAGCGAGCCGATGGCGGTGGTCGTGATCACCACATTCGATCTCGACGAGTACGTGCATGGCGCGCTCAAGGCAGGGGCGCGGGGCTTCCTCCTCAAGGACGCCGGGCCGGCACTGTTGGTGCAGGCGATCCACGCCGCCGCCGACGGTGACGCGCTGATCGCCCCCAACGTCACGGTTCGCCTGCTGGCGACGTTCGCCGATCAGGGCCGCGAGGAGCGCGCGATCGACCCGATCGAACCGCTCACCGATCGCGAGGAGGAGGTGCTGGTGACCGTGGCGCGCGGCCTCACCAACGCCGAGATCGCCGACGAACTGTTCATCGGCCTCAGCACGGTGAAGACCCACGTTGCCAGTTTGATGCTCAAACTCGGTGCCCGGAATCGGGTCGAGATCGCCATGTGGGCACACGAGACCGGTCGCCTGCGACGCCGCTGAAGCCACACGAAGGTGTGACTCGCGCCGGAAATGGGAAACTTGGAGCATGACGATCGATCCCACAGAATTTGGCGCGCCGACCGGTATCGACTCCGTGCAGACCGATCAGGGTTTGCTGGGGGTCTCGTTCGAGGATTCGTTCCGGGCCCAGGAGTTCCTGACGGCCATGACCCGGCTGTCGAGCAAGGGGTCGCTGCAGCTGCGCGATGCGGTGATGGTCACCAAGGACGCCGACGGCGACGTGCGCGTTCGCGAGACGATCGACCCGCAGCCGGCCCGCAGCGCGATGTCGGGGGCGGTCTGGTCGGGGCTGCTCGGCATGCTGATCGGCGGGCCCGTCGGATGGATCGCCGGGATGGGCATCGGCGCCGGCGTCGGTGCGGTCACCGCCAAGGTCGTGGACCTCGGGATCCCCGACGAATGGGTCGACTGGTTCCGGGAGGCCGTGCGAGACGGCACCACCACGGTGATCGTGTTGGCGGAGCAGGTCGACGTCCCGGCGCTCGAGGCGGAGCTGACCCGCTTCTCCGGCGCCGAACTCGTCCATGCCACCCTCCCGGCGTACACGATCACGGCGTTGAAGGAAGCGCTCGGCGACCAGCTGACGTGACCGCCGAAGGCGTCACCGATCGTCGATCGGGCTGCGCGTGGCGCGCCGCAGCGATCGGGTGCTGAGTCGCCATTTGGCGCGCTCCCACCGTGTGAACTGGGCAGCCAGGTCGGCCTCGATCGACCGCCACGTGTTGATCGCATCCGAGGCACGCAGCGCATCGCGGTCGGTGCCACCACCTGGGGTACGAGGACCGAAGGTGGCGGCGCTGGCTGCTGCCGCGAGGCGGCGTGTCTCGTGCACGACGCCGGGCGCCAACGCTGCGGTGTGCTCGGCGATGCTGTCGTCGCTCCAAGCCGGACGGATCGTGAGACCGGCGTCGACCAGTGCATCGGTGGCGTTGGCCCAGGCGCCGATGGTGCGCAGCGCCGGATCGCGGTGACGGAGCCGGCGTCGTCGGCGGCGCCACTTCAACCCGAGGATGGTGCTCGTGACGGCGATCAACGGCAACACGCCGAGCCCACCCACCACGGCGACCCGCGTGGCCCAGGTGCGCACGCGACCCCACCGTGCCGCCGTGACCGTGTCGTCGGCGGTGAGCCGATCCTCGGTGTCGGCGCGTTCGGCCGGCGGGGGGATCGGCGGCTGGGCGGCGGCCGGACTCTGAGCCGCCGGTGGCGGCTCCGGTGCTTCGACCTCGGTCGTCTCGGCGGCCGGCACCGGATCGAACGCCACCCAACCCAGATCCACCAGCGAGACCTCCGGCCACACCGATGCATCGGTGGAGCGCAGCGTGGCGGAACCGTCGACCGCCTTACGCTCGAACCCGATCGCGATCCGGGCGTCGACGCCGAGCGAGCGGGCCAGCAGCACGAAGGCGGTGACGAACTGGTCCTCGGTCCCGCGGTGCGACTCCGTGATGAACTGCTGGAGCAGCGTGAGCTGTTGGCCACCTGGCGCGCGGCTGTCGAGTTGCCACTCATCGCCCATCGTCGACTCGATCTGCGCCAACTGTTCGAGCACGGTGCCGGTGCCGGCAAGCCCGCGTGCGGCGTCGGTGAACTCGGCGGCCAGGTCGTCGACCTGTCGGGTGTCGGCACCGTCGGTTCGCCGTGCGTCCCCGGTCGGAACCCGTTCGGCCCGAACGGTGAGCTGCTCGCCGGGCTGCGGTCGCGCCAGCAGCCCGACCGTGGTGCGACCGGAGTCGGACTGCAACGGGCTGTCGCCGCCGGTGATCTCGAGCGGCCGGCCCGGGAGCGGAATCTCCCAGAAGTCGTCGGTGAGGAAGGCGATCGAGGCCTCGACCACACCCAGTCGTTCGGTCGCCGGTGACGGCAGCCCCACCTGCTCACCGATCACCCGCAACTCGGCGGTCGGAACCCAACGCTGCCCGTCGTAGTCGTCGAGTGCCCCCAGTCGCCAGTGCGACGGAGCGGTGTCGGCGCCTCGTATGCGCACGTCGAACAGGTCGATCGACGGCTGCGCCTGCCGCAACGCCGTCATCTGCTCGATCGAGTCGAGCACGGTCACGGTGACCGCCGCCTCCGGGGTGGTGCGGGGATCGGATCGGTCGGTCCATCGAATCGCCGAACTGACGCCGAGTGCGGTGGCGACCAGCAGCACCGCGGTGACCGGGAGCGACCACTCGCCGAGCAGTTGACGCGGTCGCGACCGCAGGTCGTCGTCGGGGGCGAGCAACGCGACCGGTACAGCCATCGCCGCCATCGTCGCCATCGCCCACGCCTCGGGACGCACCGGCGCGGCGATCGCCATGGCGGTGACGAGTCCGCCGGCCACGACCAGGAGCGGAGCGATGTGCAGCCGGGTGCGCCCGGCGAGCGCGGTCGCCACGGCGGTGACGACCGCCATGAGCAGCGCCACGGCGATCACCACCGTGGAGTCGCGCGGGCTCGGCCATTCGGTCGACAGCAGCTTGCGCGGACCGCCCACCAGCCCACCGACCAGCTCACCGGGGACGGCGCCATCGGCGAGGCCGCTGGCGGCGGCGGCCACCAGGACCGAGCATGCGGCGGCGACCCACCGCACCGCCGATGGCTGATGACGGGTCAGCAGCGCCACCGCCGTGATGATCGGCGAGACCAGGAGCAGCGGCCAGAGCAGTCGACCGAATGCCTCGCTGGCGACCACGGCGAGCACCAGGCACAGCGCCCCGACCAGCGCGATCCGCACTGCCTGGGCCGAGATCGGCGTCGTCGATCCGGGGTCGCGCGTCACCGCCACGGCCTCCAGCGTCGGGCGAACTCCTCGGCGTCGGCCACGGCCAGCATCACGCCGGCGCCGGTGACCGCGCCCTGGCCGACGCGCACCACGTACATCCGGTCGGTGTGGCTGAACTTGCTGGAGGGTCCGGTCGGGCCGGTGACGCAGCACGATCGCGGTGTGGTCGATCCCGAGGTGGAAGATCTCGCCGAGCGACATCACCGCCGAGCGTGGAACCTGCATGATCGGCGTCAGCAGGTCCAGTACCTGGGTGTCGCGCGCCAGCGGGCGCAGGGCGCCTGGATGCCGGCGGGCGGTCGTGCGCAGGCCGACCTCGACCCCGCTGCGCAGGGCGTGCACGGCCACCGAGGCCGCCACGTCGACCATCTCCTCGAAGTCGTCGGCGGTCGCCACGTCGGCCGAGGCGTCGAGCACCACGGTGAACTCCGGTCGACGCAGTTCGACGTGTTCGCGCAACATCAGCCTGCCGACGCGGGCCGATGTCGGCCAGTGGATCAGCCGTGGATCGTCGCCCTCCACGTACTCCCGCATCGACACGAAGCCGCTCAGCGGGTCCGATGCGGAACGCCGGATCACGGCCTCGTCCTCGACGGTGTGCATCGAACCGTACGGCCCCTGCAAGGTGTGGATCCGGGGATGCACGAGCACCCTGCCGACCTGGTCGCTCGACCGCTTGCCGACCGCCAACCGCAGCGGATCGACGCGTTGGACGGCCCACGGCCCGACCGTGAACGCGCCGCGCCGGTGGGTGGGGATCGACGCCGACAGGTCGAACTCGTCGCCGCTTCGCGTGGCGGGCAGGTCGACCTGGATCACTGCCTGGTCGCAACGGTCCACGATCGTCGCCGCCGCCGCCGTGCGTCCGGAAGCGGAACCGATCACGTGGTACGTGACCCTGATTGGGTCGCCGCGCGCCACGCGAGGGGCGGCGATCAGGCGCGTGATGGCGACGCGCTGGTCCAGCCGCGACGCCCAGAGGGCGAGCATGACCGCCACCACCGTGGCAGCCGCGATCGCCACCGACTCCTCGTAGTGCCACCGCCAACCCGCCAGTCCGAGCGCTGCTGCGGCAACGACTGCTCCGAGCCCCGATCGGGTGAGCATGGCGACGACCCGTTCAGCCCTCGCGGGTGCGCGGTACGGGGATCGCTTCGAGCAGGGTGGCCACGATCGTCGCCGTGTCGGCCCCTCGCAGCTCGGCCTCGGGGGTGAGCGCCACCCGGTGTCCGCACACGGCGATCGCCACGGCCTGCACGTCGTCGGGCGACACGAAGTCGCGTTCGGCGGTGGCGGCCCACGCTCGGGCGGTGCGCAGCAGGGCGATCGTGCCGCGGGTCGACACGCCGAGTCGCAGGTCCGGATGGATGCGGGTGGCAGCGGCGAGCCGCACGATGTAGTCGTGGACCCCGCGGGTGACCTCGATCGCGTCGACGGCGTCGATCACGCGTTCCAACTCGTCGGCATCGGTCACCGCCGATACCGCCTCGTCGCGATGGTGTCGGTCGTAGGCCTCCAGCAGGCGCACCTCGGTGTTGTGGTCCGTGTAGCCCAGGCTGAGCTTCATCGTGAACCGATCGAGCTGCACGTCGGGCAGCGGGAACGTGCCCTGGAAGTCCTTCGGGTTCTGGGTGGCGATCACGAAGAACGGTCGCGGGACCGGCCGCGCCACACCGTCGGAGGTGACCTGACGTTCCTCCATCACCTCGAGCAGTGCCGATTGCGTCTTGGGGCTGCCGCGGTTGATCTCGTCGCCGATCAACACGTTGGCGAACACCGGCCCTTCACGGAACCGGAAGTTGCCGGTGCTCTGCTCGTAGATCATCACGCCCGTGATGTCGCTCGGCAGCAGGTCGGGTGTGAACTGGACGCGTTTCCAGTTGCCGGCGATCGACCCGGCGATCGCCTTGGCGAGCGTGGTCTTCCCGGTGCCGGGTACGTCGTCGAGCAGCAGATGGCCTTCGGTCAGCAAGCAGCACACCGCACGCCGGATCTGGTCGTGCTTGCCCTTGACCACCGTGTCGATGTTCGTGATCAAGGCATTCACGACCGCCGAGATGTCGCGTTGACCAACCTGCACGTCTCGGAGTGTAGGCGCACGACCACCACGCGTCCGTCCAACCGGGTGTGTCAGTCGGCCTTGAGCACGACGGCGATCCCTTGGCCGACGCCAATGCACATCGTGGCCAGACCCCAACCGCCGCCCAGGCGCCGCAACTCGTGCGCCAACGTGGTGACGATCCGGGCTCCGGAGGCACCGATCGGGTGGCCGATCGCGATCGCCCCACCGTTGGGGTTGACGATCGAGCGGTCGAGCTCAGGCCACTGCGCCAGGCACGCCAGCGCCTGCGCTGCGAAGGCCTCGTTGAGCTCCACCACCGCCAGGTCACCCCAACCGATCCCGGCCCGGTCGAGTGCGGTCTGGGCGGCGATCACCGGCCCCGCCCCGTACAGATGCGGTTCGATCCCCGACACGGCCCGCGACACCACCCGCGCCAGCGGGTCGCGCCCCAGCCGGGCCGCGGCGGCCTCGTCGCCGAGCAGGATCGCCGCCGCACCGTCGTTCATCGGTGACGAGTTGCCGGCCGTGACCGTGCCGATCCGTCCGTCGTCGCCACGCCGGAACACGGGCTTCAGCTTGGCCAGCCCCTCGATCGAGGAGTTGGCGCGCACGCACTCGTCGCTCGCCAGATCGGCGCCGTAGGGGGCGACCACCTCGGCGTCGAACCGACCTGCGGCCCACGCCGCGGCCGCCCGCAGGTGCGAACCGACGGCGAACTCGTCCTGCTGCTCACGACTGATCGCGTACTGGTCGGCAAGGATCTCGGCGCCCTCGCCCAACGCCACCGTCCACTGCGCCGGGTGGCGCGGATTGACCATCCGCCACCCGAGCGTGGTCGAGTGCATCTGCTGGTGACCGCGCTCGTAGGGCTGGTCGGGCTTCTGCACGACCCACGGGGCGCGGGTCATCGACTCCACCCCACCGGCGATCGTGACCGACGCCTCGCCGACGGCGATCTCGCGGCTGGCGTTCAGCAACGCCTCCATTCCCGACCCGCACAGCCGGTTGCTGGTGGCGCCGGGCACCGACACGGGGAGCCCGGCCAGCAGCGTGGCCATGCGCGCCACGTTGCGGTTCTCCTCACCGGCGCCGTTGCCGTTCCCGAACTGCACGTCGTCGACGCCGGCGGGGTCGATCGCCGCGTTGCGTTCCATCAGGGCGGCGATCACGCCACCCCCCAGGTCGTCAGGCCGGACACCGGCCAGCGCCCCACCGATCTTGCCGATCGGGGTCCGGACGGCGTCGAGAACGAACACGGGATTGCTCATGTCGAGCGACTGTAGGCGTCCGTCGCCGACGGCCAGGTGCCGAACCCGATCGGGACGACTGGTACGTTCTCGGCGATGTCCCGGCGCCTTCGTCGACTTGCCCGGCATGCCGTGGACCGGGTGATCAACCCCAGCCTGGCCGCCCAGACGGCGGAGATCGATCGACTCGTGGCCAACCGATTGGCCGCACTGGATCCGAGCCCCGCCCAGCCGCCGTCGAACCCTGACGAGCTGGTGCTGCGCGACTTCAACCACATGCTCCACGAATTGCGTTCGATCGAACTCCGGCGGCTGCCGGTCGACGGCGGTGTGTTGCTGTCGGCGGGATGCGCCGGGGCGTGGTACTTCGAGTGGTTGGAGGACTGTGCCGGACCGTTCGAGGAACACATCGGCGTCGAGCTGTACAGCCCACGCCCCGACGGCCTGGCCTCGAACGTGCGCTGGATCGCCCAGTCGGCGAGTGACATGAGCGAGGTCGGCGACTCGAGTGTCGACGTCGTGTTCTCGGGGCAGAACATCGAACATCTTTGGATCGCCGACCTCGTCGGCTTCCTCCTCGAATCGCATCGAGTGCTGCGCCCCGACGGTGTGCTGGTGGTCGACAGCCCCAACCGGCTCGCCACCGAAGGTCTCGGGTGGAGCCATCCCGAGCACACGATCGAGATCACCGCCGGGGAGGCGGCGGCACTGTTCGAGCTGGCCGGCTTCTCGGTCGAGCTCACCCGCGGGCTCTGGAACTGCCGCGACCGCCGCAGTGGCACGTGGTTGCCGTTGATCGCCGACACGCCACGACAGATCCTCGACCGGAGTGTGGGGCGTCGGTCGTTCGACGACGACTTCGTGTGGTGGATCGAGGCCCGGCGTGCCGATCGCCCGGTCGACCACGTACGGCTCGGCGAGCACGTTGCAGGACTGTTCGACGCCCACTGGCACGATCGCGTCAATCGGGTGCAGCGCTGCGCGGGAACTCGTTCAGCAGATGGAACATGGAACGTGGCCGCGGGCGCCGATGGGGAGTTGTACCGCACCTGGGGGTTCCCGTTGTTCGCCGGCGACTATCGCGCTGCAGCACCCGAGCCGTGGATCAGGGTCCGGCTCCGCGATGGCGACGACCGGGTGTTCCGGACGGCATGGGATCGGTGGAGGGCACACTTGACAGCACTCGCTTCGATGTCACCGCCGAACTGTTCGCCGACGAGCCGTCGGTGACCGCGCTGGAAGACCTGCGCGTCATCGTGGAACCATGTCGAGTCCGCCGCTGTTCGAGCCGTGGCGCCGATCCAACCCGAGCCAGGCTGAGCGTCGGTCACTCCCACTCGATCGCCAGGTGACGCAGGGCGTCGGTGAGCACGTCGGCCAACTGGCGGTCGGCGATGCCTCGATGTTCGATCGGGGTGACCTCCGGGAACTCGGGCACGATCGCCCCGCCGGGCGCCGCCAACAGGCGGGCGAACTGTTCGATCGTCGGATCCACGATCGCCGCCCGCGCAGGACGCGCCGGCTCCGGTGGGTGGGCGCGCCGGATCGGCACGACGTTGCTCGCATAGCGCTGGTCGGCCCGTCCGTCATCCGCGTTGTTGTGTCGTCGTCGTCGTCGTTGTCGTCGTCGGTCTGGTTGGTCGCTCGGGCGGGGGCCGACGCCGTGCGCCGCCAGCGGTCGACCAGCTCGGGCTCGATGGCGACCTCGTCGCTCAACGCGAACATCGCCGCCACGGCGTGCTTGCAGGCGTCGAACAGGCCGTCGTCGGGGCACGTGCAGTGCGCCACGACCTCGCGTTTGCCCGGCACGCCGGAACCCTGGCGGGCCTCGATCGTGACCACGTACGGCTGGGAGCGGCTGCCCTGGATCTCGGCCGTCACGGCACCGTGCCCGACCACGATGTCGAGCACGGCATTGTCGGCGTGGTAGCGCTTGCCGCGCGCCAGCCGTCCCTGGTCGCTCATCTCGGCGGCCAACACCTTGATCATCGTGGCCGACAACCGCCCGGGCGGGTTCGAGCCGTACGGCTTGCGGGGGCGGCTCACGACCCCATCTCCAATCGCACCAAGGTGGCCAGTTCGTCGGTCGAGAGCTCGCTCAGCCAGGCCTCGCCGGTGCCGATCACGGCGTCGGCGATCGCCCGCTTCTCGTCGATCACCTCGCCGATCCGTTCCTCGACCGTGCCCTGGCACACCAGCTTGTGGACGTTCACCGTGCGCTGCTGGCCCAGCCGCCAGGCACGGTCGGTGGCCTGGTCCTCGACGGCCGGGTTCCACCAGCGGTCGTAGTGGATGACCTGGCTGGCGGCGGTCAGGTTGAGCCCCGTGCCGCCCGCCTTGAGCGATACCAGCAGCAGCGGCGATCCGACCTCGGCCTGGAAGTCGGCCACCATCCGGTCACGGCCGCCGCGTGACACCCCACCGTGCAGGAACGGTGCGTCGAGGTGCAGTCGCTCGGCGAGGTGGCGTTGCAGCAGCTCGCCCATCTCGCGGAACTGGGTGAACACCAGCGCCCGCTCGTCGACGTCGAGCAACTCGTCGATGAGTTCGTCGAAGCGTGCCAACTTGCCGGACCGTCCGGCCAGCCGCGAGCCGTCCTTGAGCGCTTGGGCGGGATGGTTGCAGATCTGCTTGAGGCGAGTCAGGGCGGCCAGGACCCGACCACGGCGCGCCATCCCTTCCAGATCCTTGGCATCGACCAACAGCTGGTCGACGACGTGCTGGTAGAGCGCCGCCTGCTCCTTGGTGAGCGTGGCGAAGGCGATCTGCTCGATCTTGTCGGGCAGGTCGGGGATCAAACGCTTGTCGGCCTTGGTGCGGCGCAGCACGAACGGCTGGGTGAGGGTGCGCAGGCGAGCCGCCACCTCGACGTCCTGGTTGCGTTCGATCTTGCTGGCGTAGGTGTCGCGGAACCGCTGTTGGCTGCCCAGCAGGCCCGGGTTGACGGCGTCGAGGATCGCCCACAACTCGCTCAACCGGTTCTCGACCGGGGTGCCCGTGAGCGCCAGCTTCTGAGCGGCCGGCAGCCGCCGCACGGCCTTGGCCGCCTTGGTCCCGGCGTTCTTCACGAACTGCGCCTCGTCGAGCACGACCGTGGTCCACTCGACGGCCGCCAACGCATCCAGATCGCGCGCCAACAACCCGTACGTGGTGACCACGATGTCGGCGTCGGCGAAACCGAACAGCGCCGGTGTCACGTCGTCGACCGTTCGTTGGCGTCCGGCCCCGTGGTGGACCATCACCGACATGCCGGGCGCGAACCGGCGCGTCTCGGCTTCCCAGTTGTGGACCACGCTGAGCGGGCAGATCACGAGGTGCGGCCCGGGTCGTTCGATCAGGTGGGCGAGCGTGGTGGCGGTCTTGCCGAGCCCCATGTCGTCTGCCAGGCATCCGCCCAGACCGACTCGCGCCAGGAACTGCATCCAGGCCAGGCCGCGGCGTTGATAGTGACGCAGCTCGCCGTGGAACTGCGGCGACTCGACGACTTCTTCCAGATGCTCGTCGGGCAAGCCGGCCAACAACGATTCGACCCAACCCTCGCCGTCGGGGCCGTCGCCCCCGGCTGTGTCGTCGTAGCCGAGCCCGACCGAAACGCCACCATCGTCGGCGTCGGCGTCGGCGTCGCCGCTGACCGACAGCCGCAGAAGGTCGATGGCGCCGACGCGTGCCTTGGTGGCGAGATGTTCGTCGAGCAACTTGCGGGCGCGCCGCAGACCGGCCGGGTCGATCCGCACCCAGCGGTGGCCGGCCCGCATCAGCGTGGTGCCGGCCGCCTCGATCCGGGCCAGGTCGGCCTCAGACATCGGCACGTCGTCGACCACAGCCTGCCACGCGACCAGTGCCTCCTTGCCGAACTTGCCCTTGCGGTCGTCGGTGGGTGCCTCACGTGCGGTGCCGCGCACCGACACCTTGGCGCGCACCAGGTGCTCCGGGCCGAGCAACTCGATCCCGAGCTTGGCGAGTTCGAACGGTGCGATGTCGAGGAAGTCGTCGGCCTCTTCCAGCGAGAGTTCCACGGCGCCCGGCTCGTGCTCGGTGCCGAACGGCGCCAGCCCGGGCACGTGCGGGGCGATCGACGCCGAGGCGTCGAGCACCTGGCTGCGCAACACCTCGAGCCGGGCGTCCATGCTCCCCGACGCCTGGCCGACCAGATCGAGCGCACACGGCCCGCGTTCCCACACGTCGTCGGCCGTACACCATCGGCTCGGATCGGCGTCGTCGACCAGTTCCAGTTCGACCAGCCACGGGTCGCCGAGGTCGTCGGGGATCGTGAGCCGCACCCGCGGACGCACGACCGGTTCGCCGTCGAGCCGGCGGCGGTGGCGTTCCAGGGCACGGGTCAGGTCGTCGAGCGCTTCGTCGAATCCGTTGTCGCCGGATCGGATGACGGCGTCGACCTTGGCCAGGCTGGCGAACACGGCCCGCAGCGCCTGCACCTCGGCCGAGCGCTTGCGTCCCAGGTCGGGCTTCCAGCCGGCGTGGTGCAGGACCGCTCGCGCCAGACCGTCGACGATGCCGGCCAGGATCGTGTCGGTCGACGCCGACGAGCCGTTGCGGCACACCGCCGGAGCCAGCGAGGCGGCGTGGGCGAGCGCCTCGCGGTGCTCGTCGGTGAGCACAGGGCGCCAGCGCGCCACCGTGAACGGCCCCTCCTCGCACACCTCCGGGCACACCCGGCCGGCACCCACCAACTGGACGGCGAACCGGGTGAGCGCCGCGAACCAGGCCAGTGACGGCGACAGGTCACCGTTGTCGGGTGTCTCCGACAGCCACACGGAGGCGCCGAACGGGTCGAGCTTGACCGCCGGCACCGGCCGTTGCCCGCCCTCGGGCAACTCGATCGTGACCCTCCCGAGTTCACCGTAGGAGATCGGCGAATCGTGCCAGCCGCGTTCGGTCGAGCCCCCCGACGCGCTCCAACGGCTGTGCCCGAACCCGCCGTACAGCCACGCCGCCGACGCCACCGAGTCGCCGTTCCAGCCCCACACGTGGAGCGCGCCCGATCGCCAGGTGCCCTGAGCGATGAAGGGTGCGCGTTCGCGCGACATCCGGTTGAGGGTACCGACGGGGTATGACGTTCTTCCCGGGCCGGACTTGCAGCCGGTCCGGCATGTGTCGATTCGGGACGTGATGCTCAGACGAAGTAGTTGCTGGCGAAGTCCATCGTCCAGTACAGGACACCGTTGGCGCCGCGGGTCACGGCGGCCCCGGCGAACAGGTAGTCGCCGAGGATGTTCTTGCGGTGCGGTGCGCTCTCCATCCACGCCGCGAACACGCTCGTCGGGTCGGGGGAACCCGAACCGAGGTTCTCGGCCCAGGTGATCCAGTCGAACCCGGCGTCGTGCAGACGATCGCCGGCGTTGCTGCCGTCGCTGCCGAGGTGCTGCATCACCAGGTGGGTGGCCATGTCGTCGGAGTGGCGCTTGGCGGCACGCTCGATCTCGTAGCTCCACGACAACGGGCGCAGGCCGTTGCGTGCCCGCTCGGCATTGACCAGGTCGAACAGTTCGAACTGGGCGTACGGCGACAAGGGCGGGAGCGTCGTGGTGGTGGGCGGGGTGCGGAGCGCCGTGCGGGTGACCGTGGCCCCGGGTTCGAGGCGCGTCAACGCGTCGGCGACGACGGCGCTCCCCATGGTCGCCGCCACCACCACGAGCGCCAAGAAACGCTTCGGGAAGCGGCGCATGACCGGGCGACCTTACCCGCCCCGGTGCGACCGTGCCGGTCAGCGCGCGAGTCACCGCGCGAGTCACCGCGCGACCGTCATCGGTCGCGGGTTTCGGAAACGGCGCCGAAGTGCCAGCCTGGAGGTGTGACTGTCTATCAACCCCCGCTCAGTGACATCCGGTTCGTACTCGATCATGTGGCCGGTCTCGGCGAGATCGTCGAGACCGAACTGTTCTCGCACGTCGACACCGACACCGTCCACGAGGTCCTGGCCGAGGTCGGACGCCTGATGGCCGACGTCGTGGCACCCACCAACCGCGCCGGCGACACGATCGGGTCGCAGTGGCAGCAGGGCGGCACGGTCGTGACACCGGACGGTTTCAAGGAGGCCTACGCCAAGTGGGTCGAGTCGGGGTTCGGCGCGATGCCGTTCGACCCCGACTTCGGCGGGGCTGGATTCCCGTGGATCACGGCGATCGCCGTCCAGGAGTTGTTCACCAGCGCCAACATGGCGTTGTCGCTGTGTCCGCTGCTCACCCAGGGCGCGATCGACGCGATCCACGCCCACGGGTCGGCCGACCAGAAGGCCACCTACCTCCCCAAGATGCTGACCGGCGAGTGGACCGGCACGATGAACCTCACCGAGCCGCAGGCGGGGTCCGACGTGGGTGCCGTCACCACCAAGGCACAACCCGACCCCGAGGCGTCGCAGCGGTGGGGCGCCGACGCATGGCGGATCACGGGTCAGAAGATCTACATCACGTGGGGCGAGCAGGACTTCACCGACAACATCGTGCATCTGGTCCTGGCGCGCACACCCGGTTCGCCCCCCGGCACGAAGGGGATCTCGATGTTCCTCGTGCCCAAGTTCCTGCTCGAGGCCGACGGTTCGATCGGTGAACGCAACTCGGCCGAGTGCGTGTCGATCGAGCACAAGCTCGGGATCCACGGGTCGCCGACCTGCGTGATGTCGTACGAGTCGGCGATCGGCTGGCTCGTGGGCGGCGAGCACGAGGGCATGCGCAACATGTTCACGATGATGAACAACGCCCGCCTGTCGGTCGGGCTGGAGGGCTTGGCGATCGGTGAGCGGGCCTACCAGCAAGCACTTCAATATGCCCAGGACCGCACCCAGGGCCGGGCCGTGGGCGCCCCGGCCGGAACGTCCAGCCCGATCATCGACCACCCCGACGTGCGCCGGATGTTGATGACGCAGCGGGCCTGGATCGACGCGATGCGGTGCCTGGTGTACTCGAACGCGGCGGCGCTCGACTCGCAGCGAGGCGGCACGTGCCGCCGGTGATACCGATGCCGCCCGCACCTGGCAGGAGCGGGCCGACCTGTTGATCCCGCTGTCGAAGGGGCTGTGCACCGACCTCGGCAACGAACTCACCTCACTCGCCGTCCAGATCCACGGAGGGATGGGGTTCGTCGAGGAGACCGGGGTCGCCCAGCACTACCGCGACATCCGCATCGCTGCCATCTACGAAGGCACCAACGGGATCCAGGCCGCCGACCTGGTGGGCCGCAAGCTCGCCATGCGCGGCGGTGGGGTGGTCACCGACCTGTTGGACGAGTTGCAGGGTCACGTCGACGAACTCGCCGGCGATCCTTCGATGACGCCTGCGGCCGCCGGGAACCTCGGCGCTGCGCTGGCAGCCGCTCGCCGCGGTGGCGAGCACCTGTTGGGCATCGCCGCCACCGACCAGCGCTCGCTCCTGGCGGGATCGGCGCCGTACCTGCGGCTGCTCGGCACGGCCGTGTGCGGTGGACTGCTCGCCAAGGCCGCCGTCGCAGCGCGTGACCTCGACCCCGACACGGCATTGCGCAAGCAGGTCGTGGCGCGCTTCTTCGGCGAGCAGATCGCACCGACCACCGCCGGCTTGCTGCCCAGCGTCGAAGCATCGGCCGCCGACCTCGACGCGCTCACCGCGGCACAGATGGCCTGACCCGGCCGACGCGTCGATCGGGGGACTGATCCCCATCGGCCCCAGTCGCCCCCGGCATTACCGTCGAGCCCAGCGTCGCCGCCCGTTCGGCCTGGACAACACGGTGACGATGGAGGACGACCATGCCGAACGCCGACCACTTCCGTGCCGCGTCGAATCGGTTCCGAGCGCGTGGCGAGCTGTACCGGCGGCAGGCAGCGCTGATCGGGTCGTGGCGGATCGAATCGCACCTCGACGCCGGCACGGCGGTTGCGCCGCTCGCCGATCGGCTGGCGCGAGCCCGTCAGCGACTGATCGACGCGTCCGGTGTGATGGAGTCGCTGTCGACGGTGTGCGTGCGCCGGGCCGAGATCTGCGCCGACTACCGGCACGAATACGACCGCTGGGCCAACCGGCCGGCCTGGGAGCGAGCGGTCAACCGTCCCCCCACGCCTCCGTACCCGTGGGTCTCGCGGTGACGGCGCTGGCGATCGATGTCGAAGCCTCGCTGGCGGCCACGGTCGTGTGGGCCGGGTGGGGCGACGAGGTGGCGCGCAGTGCGCACGCCGTCCACGACGACGTGCGGAGCTGCTCCCTGGAGGCCGTCGGACCGCAGTGGGAGTCGGCGCTGATCGACGTGTCGCAGGAGTGCTGGACGGCGTCGGCCGGGTTGCGGCTGCTGCTCGAGCGCGTCGTCGCTGCCGACCGCCTGCACACACCGTTGGGAGGTCTCGACGTTGCCGTGATCGCAGCGTTGCTCGACCAAGCGGCAGCGGCGCGTGGCGATCCTCGACAGCCGGTGTGACCGGTCGTTGATCGGGGGTGATCTGGGCCAGACCTCCTGCACCGAGCTGCGGACGCCGTACGACGTGCACGGCGATGATCCGTTGGAGCGCGGCCGAAACCTGGTCGTGCGGGCACTCCAGGATTCCGCCGCCGGCTACCGGATCGGACCCGACGAGTTCGAAGTGGTCCAGTTCGACGACGGCAGGTACCTGGTCGTGCTGCCCGGGGTCACCGACCTCTCCGACGTCGACCTCGGGCTGAGCGACACGCATCGCACGGTGCGCGACCTGGACCGGTTCGCGGGCGCTTCCTCGCGGTCATCAGCGGTCGACGACAACCGGTACGCCCGGATGGTGTGGCAGGCGCTCGCCGAACGCGGGATCGCTCCCGGGAGCGAGCTGGTGATCATCGGGCACTCGTTCGGCGCCGACACCGCTCTCGATCTGGCCGGCGACCCGCACTTCAACGGTCCCGGCGGTTATGACGTCACCCACGTCGTGGCCGCCGGCTACTTCTCGCAACCGCAGTTGTCGTCGGTCCCTCCCACCACCTCGGTCCTCGTGCTGGAGAATCATCGTGACGCGGCGGTGATCGCCGAGGCGGCCGGCCAGGCCGGTCCGATCGACGTGGTCACCGCCGGCTTGGACGTGATCGGGATCGGCTGGGACGTGGGCTGGGCCCTGGCGCACGGCGACACCGACGCCGCTACCGGACGCGCCGCCGACGTGCTCACCCTCGAGCCCTCCGTCTCAGCGGTCGGTGACCATCACGTGGTGGCCGTGTTCGAGGGCGGCGGTCACGGTGCAGGCCATCACCAGAGCAACTACATCGCCTTCGTCGAAGCCACCGATGACCCGCTCGTGACGGGGTTCCTGGCGTCGGTCGGGACGCCGCGGGCGATCGGCCCCGCCTACGCCGTCGACGTGTCGGTGCCCCGGTGACCAGCTCCGGCACGGCCCGACACTGCGCTGTCATCACTGAATAAAGTTGAGTGCACACGTATCAAGTTCGGCCACCGGTCGTAGACTGTGCGCATGGCACTCGATCCGAAGAAGTGGACGGTCAAGACCCAAGAGGCGTTCGCCGCGGCGATCGACCTCGCCAAGGCCAATCACAACCCCGAGCTCACCCCCGACCACGTGCTCGTGGCCCTCACCAATCAGGAGGGCACCGTGGTGGGGCCGGTGCTCGCCAAGCTCGGGCAGGCGCCCGGCATGGTGCGCGATCGCGCCGTCGCGGCGGTGGACCGCCTTCCGCGCGCCGTCGGGGGCGACGAGCCACGGCTCTCGCGCGAGCTGACCAACGTCACCGATCGCGCCGACCAGTACCGCAAGGACCTCAAGGACGACTACGTCTCGGTGGAGCACCTGCTGCTGGCGATGAACGACCGTCTGGGGGTCGGCAGCGAGGAACTGTTGTCGGTGCTGCGCGAGGTGCGTGGCAGCCACCGCGTCACCGACCAGAACCCGGAGGAGAAGTTCGCTGCACTCGAGAAGTACGGGCAGGACCTCACGCGGCGCGCCGCCGACGGCAAGATCGACCCGGTGATCGGCCGCGACGACGAGATCCGTCGCGTGATCCAGGTCCTCAGCCGGCGCACCAAGAACAACCCGGTCCTGATCGGCGAACCGGGCGTGGGGAAGACCGCCATCGTCGAAGGGTTGGCCCGCCGGATCAGCGACGGCGACGTCCCCGAGGGGCTCAAGGGCAAGCGCCTGATCTCGCTCGACATCGGGTCGATGCTGGCCGGCGCCAAGTACCGCGGCGAGTTCGAGGAGCGCCTCAAGGCGGTGCTCAAGGAGATCACCGACGCCGCCGGCGAAGTGATCACCTTCGTCGACGAGTTGCACACGATCGTCGGCGCCGGCGGTGCCGAAGGGGCGATGGACGCCGGCAACATGATCAAGCCGATGTTGGCGCGCGGCGAGCTGCGCATGATCGGCGCCACCACGCTCGACGAGTACCGCAAGTACGTCGAGAAGGACGCCGCACTCGAGCGGCGCTTCCAGCAGGTGTACGTCGGCGAGCCGTCGGTAGAAGACACGATCGGCATCCTGCGTGGGCTCAAGGAGCGCTACGAGGTCCACCACGGCGTCCGCATCCAGGACTCGGCGTTGGTGTCGGCGGCCGTGCTCTCGAACCGCTACCTGACCAACCGGTTCCTGCCGGACAAGGCGATCGACCTGGTCGACGAGGCAGCCTCGAAGCTCCGGATCGAGATCGACTCGATGCCGACCGAGATCGACGTGGTCGGTCGCCGGATCCTGCAGCTCGAGATCGAGCAGGTCGCACTCGAGAAGGAGAGCGACCTGGCCAGCAAGGAACGGCTCGACACGCTCCACGACGAGCTCGCCGAACTCAACGTGCAGCTCAGCGCGATGAAGCAGCATTGGGAGGGCGAGAAGCAGGCGATCGACGCGATCCGCGTGCTGAAAGAAGAGCTCGAACAGCTCCGCACGCAAGTCGAGCGCGAGACCGACCTGAACCTGGCAGCCGAGATCAGATACGGGCGCATCCCCGAGTTGGAACGCCGGATCGACGAGGCCACGGCCCACCTCGATCAGCTCCAAGGCGTGCAGCGGATGCTCAAGGAAGAGGTCGACGCCGAGGACATCGCCGAGGTCGTGTCGAAGTGGACCGGCGTGCCGATGACGCGGCTGATGGAGTCCGAGATGGCCAAGCTGATGCAGCTCGAGCAGCTCCTGCACCAGCGCGTGATCGGACAGGAGGATGCGGTCGTGGCGGTGGCCAATGCGATCCGGCGCAGCAGGGCCGGGCTCTCCGACCCCAACCGGCCGATCGGATCGTTCATGTTCCTCGGCCCGACCGGGGTGGGCAAGACCGAGCTGGCACGGGCGTTGGCCGAGTTCTTGTTCGACGACGAGCGGGCGATGGTCCGGATCGACATGGGCGAGTACATGGAGAAGCACTCTGTGTCGCGCCTGATCGGCGCGCCCCCGGGCTACGTGGGATACGACGAGGGCGGTCAGCTCACCGAAGCCGTGCGGCGCCGCCCGTACGCGGTGGTGCTGCTCGACGAGATCGAAAAGGCGCATCCCGACGTGTTCAACGTGTTGCTGCAGGTGCTCGACGACGGCCGCCTCACCGATGGCCAGGGGCGCACGGTCGACTTCACCAACGCCGTGCTGATCATGACGTCGAATCTCCCGGGCGATCCCTCGCAGTTCTTCAAGCCCGAGTTCATCAACCGTGTCGACGACATCATCCGGTTCCGGTCGCTCAGCGAAGCCGACCTGCGCCACATCGTCGAGATCCAGTTGGCGCGACTGCGTCAACGTCTTGCCGACCGCCGGGTGACGCTCGAGGTGTCCGACGCGGCGATGTCGCTGCTGGCGCACGAGGGTTTCGATCCGGCGTTCGGTGCACGACCGCTCAAGCGGGTGATCCAGCGCCAGATCGGCGACCGGGCGGCCGTGCTGATCCTGCAGGGCGACGTCGCCGATGGCGACACGATCCTGGTCGACACCGACGAGCAGGGCAGCGAGCTCACGGTCCGAGCAGGCACGTCGACACGGATGTGACGCACGGATTTGACTGAGAGTTGACGCCTTCTTGGACGACGTGTCCGGAGCTTTGTGCGAAACTGTCGACGTTTCCTTCCGCTCGCCGCCTCCAGGGTTCCCGCCTCCTGGAGGCGGCGACTGGTTTTCCGGCCGGATTCGCTCGCTGATCAGCCGAGCTGAGTGGGAGCGTGGGCGCCGCCATGATCGCCGCGCACGAGCCGGAACCTGATCCGCAGCGGTTGGTTCCCGACCACGTCGAGCGAAGCGCCGTCGACCTGTGCCAGCCGACGCGCCAACGCCAGGCCGCGACCGTGCTTGGCGGCAGGATCGACGGGGCCGTGGAACAGTTGCTTCAGCCGCTCGGCGTCGATCCCCTTGCCCTGGTCGATCACCACGACTGACGGACCGTCGATCATCATCGTCACAGCGCCCTCTCCGTGCCGAAGGGCGTTGTCGATCAGGATGTCGATCACCTGGCCGGCGAGGCCCTTGGTCCCCAACACGACCGGCGCCGCCGTGGCCGTGATCACCGACAGGTGACGCCGGGCGGCGCTGTAGCGAGGTTGCCATTCGACGGCGTGCTGGTTGACGAGCTCGGTGAGGTCGAACGGTTGGCGTTCCTGCGTCGACCGGTTGCGTGCTGCGGCCAGCAGCTCGTCGATGGTCGCATTGAGCTGATCGGTCTGCGTGAGGCCGGCCCGCGCCTCGGTCACCACGTCATCCTCGCGGCGCATGCTGAGGATCTCGAACCGCATCGCGATGCCGGTGATCCCGGTGCGCAGCTGATGGGTGGCGTCGGCCGTGAAGTGGCGCTCGTTGGCGAGCATCGTGTTCACACGATCGGAGCTGGAGTCGAGCGCCAGCCCGATGTGATCGATCTCGGGGATGTTGGTCCTGGTGAACGGGGTGTGGCTGAAGTCGCCGTCGCCCAGCCGTGCCGCCCGCGCCGCCAGGCGCTCCAGCGGTCGCGCCAGCTGATGGGCCTGCACGGCGGCCAGGCCGGCAGCCGCCAGCAGCCCCCCGAGTGCCAGCACCAGCAGGATCTTGAGGTAGTCGCTGAACTGTTCGTCCAGAGGATTGGCGTCGGTGATCACCGTGATCGTGGATCCGTCGATCGCCGTCCGAGTCGCCTCGCGGGTCGTCGTGATCCGCCGTCCGCCGGTGAACAGCAGGTCGCCGTTCACGCTCACGACACGCAACCCGTCCATCGGTCCGAGCACCGCTGCGGCGCCCTCGTAGTCGGGTGTTCGACCGGCATTGAGATCGCGGGTGATGTCGTTCTCGATCGTGGTGACCAGCTCGCCGATCCGCGACTCGAGCTGGCGTTCGGCGGCGTTGTAGACGATCAGCCCGACCGGCACTGCCAGCGTGGCGAGCACGACCAAGACGATCGCGATCGTCGACACCACCAACCGGCGACGCACCTGGCGCTCCTACTCTCTGCCCGCCGTCGGCTGAACCAGAGGTTCAGCCCTCGAAGCGGAACCCCACGCCACGGACGGTCACGATCAGGGTGGGCGGATCGCTGTCGTCGCCGATCTTGCGCCGCAGCGTTGACACGTGCGTGTCGAGCGTGCGCGTCGAGCCCCAGTAGTTCTCGTCCCAGACCGACGACATGATCTGTTCACGGGTGAAGGTGACGTCGGGCCGGCTCATCAGCAGCGCCAGCAGGTCGAACTCCTTCGAGGTGAGTTCGAGCTCCTTGCCGTCCAGGTACGCACGCCGCGACTCGGTGTTGACCCGCAATGGCCCGCCCGACAGCTCGCGCGGCATCTGGTGGGCGGCCTCGGCGACCCGCAATCGGGCTCGGATGCGGGCCACCAACTCGGCCAGACGGAACGGTTTGGGGACGTAGTCATCGGCGCCGGCGCCCAATCCCACGATCACGTCCATCTCCTCGGCGCGTGCCGTGAGCATGATGATCGGCAGCTCGGCGCGCTCCTCCCGAATCCTGCGGCACACATCGAGACCGTCGATGTCGGGCAGGGTGAGGTCGAGCAACACGAGGTTGGGGTGGCGGGTCATGACCGCTTCCAGACCGGCATTGCCGTTGGCTGCGTGGATGACGTCGAAGCCTTCCGTCGTGAGCACGCGCAGCAGCGGTTCGCTGATCCGCTCGTCGTCTTCCACCAACAGGATCGTTGTCACGCCCGAACTGTAGGTCACCGAGCGTGCCCGATCACGCGCGGAGGCAGAATCGTCAGAGATTGCTGGGGCGGACCCTGCCGCGGATGGCCGCCGTGTGCGCCGGAAATCCCTCGTGATCGGCGAGTGCGACGACCGACGGACCCATGCGGCGCAACGCCCGTTCGTCGGCGCGCGCCACGGCGGTGCGCTTCTGGAAGGTCGCCGCGGTGATACCCGAGCTGACATGGGCGAACCCACTGGTCGGGAGCGAGGCGGGGCAACCGATCACGAAGTTGGCGGCACTGAAGGGCGTGTGCTGCCCGATCAGGATCTCGCCGGCGTTCACGAGGCCGCTCACGACGTGATCCACCGAGGCGTCGGCCACGGCCACCTGGAGATGTTCCGGCGCATACCGGTTGGCGATCTCGATCGCGTGATCGAGCGAGTCCACGAGCACGCACCCACCGTTGGGCCCGAGCGCGGCGCGGGCGGCCTCGGCGCGAACCGCCGGAAGCTCACCGACCTGGCGAGCCAGCTCGAGATCGGTGGCTGCGGCCAGCTCCTCGCTGGTGGTGAGCAGGACCACCGACGTGTCGGTGCCATGCTCGGCCTCCACCAGCAGGTCGGCTGCCAGCCGCACGGGGTCGGCCGAGTCATCGGCGATGACGAGGCTCTCGGTCGGGCCGAGCAGCATCATGGTGGTCACGCCGTGGCGCTGCATCTCGACCTGTGCGATCGTGACGGCCGGTGAACCTGGGCCGACGATCTTGCGGACACGCGGGATCGTCTCGGTGCCGAACCCGAGAGCGGCGATGCCGGCCGGCCCGTTGACGCGGAACACGTCGCGCAGGCCGAGCTTGCGGCACACCACCAGCACCGCCTGGTCGACCTCGCCCGACCCGCCAGGGACGGGCGGGACCACGACGGCGATCTCCGGCACCCCCGCCACCAGCGCCGGAACCGCCAACTGACAGGTGACGCTCGGATAGCTGGCCTTGCCCGATGGCGTGAAGAGTCCGGCCGACGTGATCGGGGTGATCTTCTCCCCGACGATCAACCCCGGTTCGATCTCGAACGACCAGTCGCCGGCCTGCGCCACCTGGTGCTCGTTGAACGCACGCAGATGGGCGATCGCATCGTCGATCGCCTCGTCCACCGAGGCGCTGACGGTGGCCGAGTCGAACTCGCGCTCGGTGACCCGCAGCCGGTCCGGCGTCAGGTCGATCCGGTCGAAGCGCGCCAACGCATCGCACACGGCGACGTCGCCGCGCTCGGCGACGTCGTCGATCAGGGTCGAGATCGACGAACGGAGATTCGGGTCGAAGATGTCGCTCAGTCCGCGCCCGCACAAGGCTGCTCGGGCTTCGTCGGTCATGTCCGACCAGCGTTGGAGTCGCATCACCGCCACGCCGGCCAACGGTAGCGCCGGCGGCACACGTGTCGACCAGGCGATGTCGACCAGGCCTCGTCGACCAGGCCTCGTCGACCAGGCCTCGTCGACCAGGCGTCGTCGAGCGGGCGTTGACCGGTCGAAATCCGTTCGACAGCGCCAAGCAGGAGCGGTACGGTGCGCTGATCAGTCTGGCGGAACCTGAACGAGCCCCGGCGCCACCGTGCGCCGGGGCTCGTTCGCGTCCGGCTCGAGGCGGACAAATCGTTCATCGCCGGATCGGATCGGGAAGCGTGCGGGTCGGCGCGGGTAGAGTTTCGCCACGTTCCCACCGTCAATCGCATCGGAGCGTTGCATGCCTGTCACCGTCGTCGTCGGAGCCCAATGGGGTGACGAGGGCAAGGCCAAGATCATCGACCTGCTGTCCAAGGAGCACACCTACGTGGTGCGCTACCAGGGCGGTCACAACGCCGGCCACACCGTGGTCGTCGGCGGTGAGAAGTACGCCTTGCAGTTGATCCCGAGTGGTGTGTTGTACGACCACGTGATCCCGGTGATCGGCAACGGCGTGGTCGTCGACATGCCGACGCTGTTCCGCGAGATCGACGCGCTCGAGTCGCGCGGGATCTCGTGCGCCGATCTGAAGGTGTCGAGCCGTGCCCACCTGATCTTCCCGTGGCATCAGGCCCACGACGCGATCGCCGAAGCGGTGCGCGGCGACGACAAGATCGGCACCACGCTCAAGGGGATCGGTCCGGCGTACGCCGACAAGGCCAGGCGCGTCGGTGTGCGGGCCGGCGAGGTCGTCGACCTCGATCGCTTCGCCGAGGTCGTGCGGGCCCGTGCCGTCGCCGAGAACCTGGTGATCGAGCACGCCGGGGAGTCTCCGCTCGACGTCGACGAGATCGTGTCGACGTTCGTGGAGTACGGGCGGCGCCTGCAGCCGTTCGTGTGCGACACCGTCACGCTGCTGCACGACGCCCTCGCACGGGACTCGCACCTGCTGCTGGAAGGCGCCCAGGCCACGTTCCTGGACCTCGACCACGGCACTTACCCGTTCGTCACCTCGTCCAACCCGACCGCCGGCGGGGCCTGCACGGGGACCGGGTTGGGCCCGCGCGACATCGGACGGATCGTGGGGATCACCAAGGCCTACACCACCCGCGTGGGGGCCGGGCCGTTCCCGACCGAGCTGCTCGACGCCGACGGCGACACGTTGATCGACATCGGACGCGAGTACGGCACGGTCACCGGGCGTCGTCGTCGAGCGGGATGGTTGGACTGCGTGATGTTGCGCCAGGCGGTCCGGATCAACAGCCTGACCGAGCTGGCGCTCACCAAGCTCGACGTGCTCGACGGGTTCGCCAGCGTCAAGGTGTGCACCGGCTACCGGCTCGACGGCCAACGGATCGAGCACTACCCCGATCGCTCCGACATCCTGGCTCGCGTCGAGCCGGTGTACGAGGAGCTGCCCGGTTGGAGGACCGATCTCAGCGAGGCGCGCGAGCGTGGTGCGCTGCCGGCCGAGGCGCAGGCGTTCCTGGAGCTCGTGGAGCGCGAGGTCGGCGTGCCGGTCAAGGTCGTGGGCGTCGGCGCCGAACGCGACGACTACCTGGTCTGGAACGGCTGACCCGGCGTGATCCCGCGTTACTCCACGCCGGAGATGACGGCGATCTGGTCCGACGTCTCGAAGTTCTCACGGTGGCTCGAGGTCGAGCTGCTGGCCACCGAGGCGCACGCCGCGATCGGCGTGGTTCCCGCCGTGGATGCGGTGACGTGCCGCGCCGCGGCGCCGGTGGTCGACGAGGCCTTCGTGCAGGCCGTGCTCGACCGTGAAGCGATCACGGACCACGACGTGGCGGCCTTCGTCGACGTGGTGCAGGCAGCCGTCAACGCCGGTGGCGAAGGCTCGTCGGCCGGCAAGTGGATCCACTACGGCCTCACCTCGAGCGACGTCGGCGACACGGTGGTCTGCTGGCAGCTGACCGATGCCGTCGACGTGTTGATCGAAGCGTCGACGGCGTTGCTGGAGGTGATCGTGGACCTGGCGCGAACCCATCGCGACACGGTGATGATCGGACGCACGCACGGCGTGCACGCCGAGCCGACCACGTTCGGGACCAAGGTGGCGCTGTGGGCGCTCCAGGTCGACCGCGACCGCACCCGGCTGCGTGCCGCTCGCCAGTCGGTGGCGGTGATGAAGTTGAGCGGCGCCGTCGGCACTTACTCCAACGTGCCGCCGTCGGTCGAGGCGCACGTCGGAGGAGCGCTCGGGCTCCGCCCGGTGGCAGCGACCCAGGTGATCGCACGCGACCGGCACGCGGAGTTCCTGTATGCGTGTGCCTCGATCGGCGCCACGTGCGAACTGATGGCGGTGGAGCTCAGGCACCTCCAGCGCACGGAGGTCCGTGAAGCGCAGGAAGGGTTCAAGCCCGGCCAGAAGGGTTCGTCGGCGATGCCGCACAAACGCAACCCGATCTCGGCCGAAACGATCTCGGGGTTGTCGCGCGTGTTGCGCTCCAACCTGCTGGCCGGTTTGCAGGATGTGGCGCTCTGGCACGAACGCGACATCTCGCACTCGTCGGTCGAGCGCGTGGTGCTGCCTGACTCGTCGCAACTCGCCCACTATGTCATGCGACGCCTGGCACGATTGCTGGCGAATCTGGTCGTGTTCCCGGAGCGGATGCAGGCCAACCTGGCGGCCAGTCACGGGCTCGTGTTCAGCCAGCCGGTGCTGCTCGGGTTGGTGCAGGCCGGCAAGACGCGCGACGACGCCTACCGCATCGTGCAGCGCTCGGCGATGCAAGCGTGGGACGAAGGCGTCGACTTCCGAACGTTGCTGGAGGCCGATCCCGAAGTCGCCGAGCTCGGTGCGGCGGTGCTCGACGACGCCTTCGACCTGCGTCGATCGCTCAGCAACATCGGCGAGATCTTCGCCCAGCTCGACGCCATCGAGGTGTAGGGAACAGGCGGCGTTGCCGCTCAGCCTCAGGCGCCGCGGCTGATGCCGGCGCTCTTGAGCGTGGCGGCCGACACGCCCACGTCACGCCACGTGGCGTAACTGATCTGCTTGCGGTCGCCGTATCCCTTGGCGACGGCGACGAACGCCTGCTCGAGCACGTCCATGTCGACACCGGTGTCGACCGTCTCCAAGTCGGCCTGCAGATTGCGGCGCTCTTGCACCAGTTGGAGCTCGTCGATCGCCGATGCATTCTGCAGTTTTGCCTCGATCTTGGCGAGCTGATCGCTGATCGACGCGGCGGTCCGCTTTCGGCCTCGCTTGGGCTTGTTGGAGCGGAGTGCCTCCAGGTACTCCCGAACGGCACGCCCCTCGGCGCGGCCACGTTCGAGCGCTTCCTTGTGCGAATCGGTCATTTCTTTGGGGCCACGCTTTGCTGCCATGCGGGCCAGTGTATTGCGGCCCATTATTCACCGCACAACGGTGCTGGTGTCGATATTCAGTCGAGCCGCGGGGCGAACTGCTCGGCGACCAGGTCGAGGTGGTCGAGGTCACTCAGGTCCAGGACCTGGAGGTACACGCGCGCGGCGCCGGCCGATCGCCTCCGCTCGGCGGGCGAACTCGGCCTCGTCGCTGCCGCAGCAGAGCACCAGCGCAGCCGACCAGACCATCGTGGAGGGGTCGCGGTCGATCGCCTCGCAGGCGCCGGATCGCTATGGTCACCTGCATGAGCGATCTCCCCGATCTGTCACCTGCATTGGATGCGCTGCGCAGGCACGTCCTCGAACATTCGGTGAAGCGTGGTCGGTTCACGCTCAAGTCCGGTGCGACGTCGTCGTGGTTCCTCGACACGAAGCAGACCGCCTGTCGACCCGACGGGATCGTGCTCGTCGCCGACGCCATGCTCGATGTGTTTCCCGACGACGCGACGGCGATCGGTGGGCTCACGATGGGCGCCGATCCGGTCGCCTACGGGGTGGCGGCGGTGGCGGCGACCCGCGGTCGCAACCTGCGCAGCTTCAGCGTGCGCAAGGAGTCCAAGGACCATGGGATCACGGGCCGCGTCGCCGGTGCGTTGCAGGCGGGGGACCGAGTCGTGATCACCGAGGACACCGTCACGCGCGGCAGTTCGCTGATGGAAGCGGTCGAGGTCGTGCGGGCGTTCGGCGCCGAGCCCGTGCTCGTCACGGTGATCGTGGATCGCGGCACCACTTGCGCGGCGATGTGCGAGGCCGAGGGGATCGCGTATGCGCCGCTCTTGTCGGCGCTCGACCTGGGCTTCGCCCCGGGGGACTGACGCCCGGCGAGCGTCACTCGATCACTCGCCACGAGGTGGCGGCTGCGTAGCGCGTGGTCGGGCGATAGTCGACGATCGACCGGATCGTGGTCGACTCGCCTCCGATCGTCGCCGTCGAGTCGAGCTGCAACAAGCCGGTGATGTCGGTCGGCTCCACGGCGATCGTCAGCCCGGCCGTGTTGGCCGCAGCCCGGATGTCGATGTTGGACACGACCGCTCCGCCGAGCAGCTGTCCCTTGGCCAGGTTGGCGACTTCGCTGAACGAGATCCGGGCCTCGGGTGCCCACACCATGCCGTGGACCGCCATGTCCTTGTTGGAGCCGGGGCCCTGATCGATCACGTCGGTGTTGTAGGTGAGCGAGTTGTCGAGCACGTGGATGCTCACGTACGTCTTGCCCTGCTTGCGTCGCAACACCTCGAACGACCCTCCGGCATTGATCGCGAACCGGGAGCCGTTCTTGAGGTAGAAGGTGACCCCCGCCTCGGTCACGTTGGCGGGGATGTCGTTCTGGCGTGCGATGTCGCAGGTCGTGTTCGGGATCGACTGGTTGCTGCCATTGCCGCTGAGCACGTTGCCGGCGGTGACCTTCTGGTTCTTGATCTCGAGCACGAAGCCGTCGAACACGTAGTTCCCGGAACGGAAGTAGTTGTAGGTCCCGAGCGCCGGCGGGTTGTCGTAGTAGCCGGGTTGGAACACCGTGCAGGCGCCGCCGCCCGGGTCGGGAAGAATCGGTGGGTTCGTGGCCGAGAAGGCCGGCAAGGCACCGATGTTGGGCGCCGCGAACTTGCCCTGCTCGTTGCGGTCGGTGGTGGCCGGGTTGTCGGTCGGGTTCGATGCCCGGCTCCAGGGTTGCGTGGTGCACACCATGCCGAAGTGGCTGTCGGTGAAGTGCACGTAACCCGATGCCGGGAGCGTGGGGGGCGTGGCACAGCCGGCGGTGTTGGTGCCGAAGTACTGGAGTTGGCCGTCGTCGAAGTAGATCGGGGAGGCGAGGTCGAACGCCACCCGCGCCATGTAGACCAGCCCGCCGACCCGCTTCGTGTCGCCGCCGGCGTTGCCCTGCGTCGACAGCAGTGCGCCGCCGCTCGGCACCTCCTCACCGGTGAGGATCAGGGCGTACCCGGCGGTGTCGTCGAAGCCGGCACCGACCTGGATGCAGGTGAGGGTGACGGTGGTGCCGTTCACGTCGGGCGGGTCGATCGTCGGGCACTCGTGGTGGCCGACCTTCTTCAGCTTCTGGACCGCGTACCGGAGCCCGCCGTCGGCGGCCGCCAGACGATCGGCCCGGCGTTCGACGACTTGGCCGTACCGCAAGCCGGTGGTGGTGTAGTTGGCGACGGCGATGACGACGGTGGCGATCAACACCATGGAAACCAGCACGAGCGGCAACACCATGCCGCGGTCGCGTCGTCCGGCTGAGTTGTGTCGGTTGTGTTGCATGGGTGCCTGCTCAGGTGACCGTGAGGGTCTTGGTGATCGAGTTGGGTGTGACGGCGGTGGTGGTCGAGGCGGTCAGCACATGGGGCCCGGGCGTGAACTTCTCGGTGCCGCCCGTGCCGTTGCCGAAGATCTGGACCGATGTCGGTGACCCCGGCGGGAACGTGCGGCCGGGTCCGGTGCCGAGTCCGCTGCCGTCGCCCGAGTCGTAGTTCAGGCGCAGCCCGTCGCAGGACCCGGTGTAGGTGAGCGTGATCGTGACGTTCTGGCTGAGGTGCCGGGCGCCGGTTCCCGAGCCCTGACGGGCGATCGGGTTCGGTGTCGCCGTCAGCGAGTTGAGCGTGCAGCTCGGGGGAGGTGGTGGGGGCGCGGTGACGGTGACCGTGACAGTCACGTCGACGTGAGCGCCACTGGTGTCGCTGACCCTGAGCACCACCGGTGAGGACGCCAGGCCGGCCACGGCATTCGCGGCGGCGGCGAGTGTCGCCGTGGTCCCGGTGATCGTGGGGGTGATCCCGGAGGGGGTGGACTGCAGCGACACGCTCAGCGCATCGCCGACGTCAGGGTCGGTGACGCCGTGCCCGGCGGGAGTGGTCACGTCGACGGCCACGCTTTGGCCGGCCTGGATCGTGACGTTGACGTTCTGGCGTGCGTAGATGGGCGGGTCGTTCACGTCGGCCGGCGCCTCGATCACGACCGTGAGCGACAACGGGAGGACGCCGCCGTCACCGTCGCTGATCGTCATCGCCACCGTGCCCGCTGGGCTGCCGGCGAACGGGGTGTAGCCCGAAGCGAGATTGATCGTGATCTCGTGCACGTTGGTCTTGGTGACGGTGATGTCGCCGGGGATCACGGGCAGGATCGGAACGACGGCATCGACCGTGACCGTGAGGACCGGGTCGTCGTCGGTGATGCCGAAGTAGTTGACGACGTCCATCACGAACGCCTCCGGCGATTTGACGGTGACGGTCCGCGACGCACCGAGCCCGGCGACCGGAAGCGGATTGACCGCGGGAACCACGTCGATCGTCACCGTGATGGGCGCCCAGCCGCTGCGGACATCGCTCACGAGCATGAAGAGCGTGCCGTCCGGGCTGGTCGGCGTGTTGGCAGCCGCCGTGAGCGTCAGCTGGAACTGGGTGGTTGCGGTGTAGGCCGTGCTGAAGGTCAAGAAGCCGGGCAGCGGTGCCGGTTCGGAATCGTCGGACGCGATCGAGAGTTGCGAGTTCGGACCGTCGGGATCATTGACCGCCCCCATGTAGCTTCCGAGGTCGTAGACCTGGGTGGTTCCCTGGGGGATCGTCAGCGTGAAGGCGGTGTTGGCAACCGTCGGCTTCTGGTTGGCGACCGCGTCGGGGTCGTCGGCCAACGATTGATCCGGGTTCTTGGGGGCGGCGTCGATCGTGCTGAAGAGCCCATTGCCGAGCGTGATGAACATCTTCAGCGAGCGAACCGGATCGGGTGCGGTGGCGGCGTCCGGGTACGTATCACCGGCGGGGCAGTTGCCTTGATCGGACCATGTTCCCTTCACCACCACGCTGCACATCACCACGTATGCCGGTGGATGGGCGGGCGGTGCCGGCAACGTGGCCGGCCACGCCGGCAGCGACGACGTCAGGTTGATCCGCTCGGCGGCCCCGTGGTTGGTGCAGAAGTATCGAACCATCGACCACGACTCGTTGCGCTTCTCGTAGCGGTAGCTCGCCGAGTAGTCGGTGGCGACGGTGGACTGTTCGGTCCATCCCATGGTGAGGATGTTGACGCTGTTGGCCGGTGCCGCACCGGCGCACGGCCAGGCGGTGGCGCTGCGGTCGAAGCCGTCGGGTGGGGTGGCGTCGACGTCCTGGGGGAGCCAGGTCACGAGCCCTTGCAGTGATCGGGCGTCGTCGGCGCGGGCCTCGGTGGGTGGCGTCGTGTTGAGCACGACGATCGCGACGCCGGCGAGGGTGGTCGCTAGCAGACCCATCACCACGACCGAGATCAACAACTCGGTCAGGGTGAATCCCTGGTCGCGTCGGGGGTGTGAACCCGGACGCCGTTGAACACGATCAGTCGCCACCGATGATCACCTCGACTTCTTCGACGATGCGGCCGTCCGTGTTGCGGACGCGGAGCAGCAGACGCTGCAGGTCGGTGGTGCACATGTCCTTGACCCACCCTTCGTTCGGCGTGTTGTTGGTGCCGCGGGCGTAGTGCCAGTACCACAGGTCGATGACCTCGATGTTGGCCTCGGGCCACGACTCGGGGTTGTCGGTCTGGCGGATGGTGGTCTGGTAGGCGCCCATGATCGCCTGACGTCGGGCCTCGATCTGAGCCGCAGTGGTCAGGCTCGGGTCGCAGTTCTCGGGTTCGCGGGCGTACAGCATGTCGGCGCCCGTCTGGAGCCAGGCGTGGGCGTTCGAGTGATCGCGGTCGAGGGCGGTGCCGGCGATCGTGCCGGTCAGCAACGTGAGTCCCGCCCCGATCACCGAGCCCATCAGCACGACGGCGATCACGATCTCGACCAGCGTCACTCCGCGGTCGTCAGTGCCGGTGGCCCGGGCGGATCGTCGTCCATCCCGGCGTGAGTGTGGTCGCCGCATGACTCGTCTTCGGGGCAACCTTGGGTGACCTTGAATGGGTTTTCCGACAGTTGACCCGATTCATGCGTTATTCCGACTGTTTGTTGCGGATTCCCAGAGGTTTGCTGATCTTCGCCCCGTTTTCCCTGGGTGTGGGGCGCTCCACGGTGGTCCGACCTGCCGCTCGCCGAGTCGCTGCACCACGCCCGAACCAGGCCGATCGACGTCACCCACTGTGGTGACGACTCGATCGCGTCAGCGTTGCAGTGCTGCGCTCACGTGGCACTCGGTCAGGTGCAGTGTGGACCTGATGCGCACGACGCGCTTGGGTTCGTCGGGGCCGCGTCCGCACATGGTGAGGGCGGCTTTGATGCAGGACTCGTCGTCGCGCAGCACCATCGGGAGCCGGCTGCGTCGCATCCCGGCCGGGCCGGCGGTAAAGCAGTTGAGGTAGGTGGTGGCGAAGTCGAGTTTGTTCGCCAGCCGAGCCGGGATGAAGTCGGCGAATCCGATCCCGAGTGCGTTCCCGTCGCTCACGTCGGTCAGGTCGAGCAGCACGATCGCGCCGATCTGCGGCTTGGCGAGGTCGTCGAGGCCCGGCACCCAGAACCGGCCCGTGACGTTGGGGTCCATCGTGGTGCCGGAGATGTCCTTGCCGCCCAGTTCGACGATCAGCACGTCGATCCGGTCGAACGGCAGTGCCGGCACCATCGTGCGGGCGTACTCGGTGAGTTCGTGTTCGTAGTCGCCACCCACGTCGTCGGACGTGAGGCCTTCGACCCGTACGACCTGGCCGGTGGTCGACTCGATCGAACCGATCCCACCCAGCAGTCGACCCGTGGAGCGCAGTGCGGCGCAGGCGTCGAGCAGCCGGTCGCGCATTTCGACCGGGCCGCAACTGTGGACGAGGAAGGCGCCCGGTCGCTTGCCGAAACCGACCACCGCCATCTTCATGCAACCCGACTCGACCGGCCCTTTGAAGCAGGTGTGGGGCTTGATCCGGTTGACCGGCAGGAAGCGGTCGGCGGCGGCGGCGTTGGCGTCGAGGTGGACCGGCGTGCCGGACTCGGTGTGGGCCACGACCACGGTGTCCATCGTGGCCCGGATCTCGCAGCCGAGCGCCTGCTCGGTCATGCCGAGCGACTCCAGCATGTGGATCTGACCGGGTGCGGTGGCGCCACCGTGTGACCCCATCGCCGGGATCACGAACGGTTCGGCGCCGATCGCCCGCAGCCCGTCGATCGTGCCGCGCAGCAGTTCGACTCGGGCCGTGAGGCCACGCGAGCCGGCCCCGACGGCGACGGTCATGCCGGGCGTGACGCTGTCGGCGAACGTGGCGACGGTGCGGTCGTAGGCGGCTTGTTGCACGTCGGCCACGGCGGGCGGAGCGGGCACCGTCAACGGGTACGGGAACAGCTCGGGGATCGTGAGCCCCGGGTCGAACGGCAGGTCGACCCCGGCGGCAAGCTGTTCCCACGACATGGGCCGAGCCTACGACAGCAGGTCGTCCGCTCCGGCTGCGGAGGCCAGCCTGATGGCTGGGGTCCCGGCGCAGCGGGTGTCGAGCCGGGACGCGGCAGAGCCGCCCCTCACGCCGGGAGGAGCAGCTGCTGCGTCTGGTCGGTGGGTCGTCGTCGGTGACGATCGATCGGTGACGGTGGCGAACCGATCGGCGGAGGCGTCGTAGTCGGTGGCGACTCGTGTCGGGCCGGTCGAGCTGGTTCAGGTACCGGCGCGACTGCCTTCGGGCGTTCGAGTGGGCAGGTGGCGAAGACGACCCCGTGTGCGTCGGTGATCGTCAGTGTTCGGTCGGGTCGCAACTCGAGTCGCCAACCCAGTTCGTGGACCACGTGGTGATGGCGACTGCAGAGCGGCAGCAGATTGGTCAGATCGGTGTTCCCGCCCAACTCCCACGGCTGGATGTGGTGGATCTCGCAGCGGGCGAACGATGCGTCGCAGCCGGCGAAGGCACAGGTGCGGTACATCGCTCGCAACGCTCGGCGCTGGGCCCGGTTGGCGAGTCGCTTGCCGCGACCGACGTTGATCACCACGCCGTGCGTGTCGACGACGATCGGAGTGACCCGACCGTTGCACATCAAACGTTGCACGGTGCTGGGCGGCAGGTCGACGCCATGATCGGTCTCGCAGATGCTCTGGTCGTGCAGCTCACCGGTGGTTGCGGTGACGACGTCGGCGATCACGATCACCTCGGCTTCGATCGGTCGCGTCTGCTCGTGGCCCCCAAGGATCAGTTCGGCGACCGCCTGCGCACCGAGCTGCGCCCGGTCGAGTTGGTCAGCGGATGGATCGGAGCCAGTGCTCTTGTCGCTCCCCTCCGTTGCCAGGCGGTGAATGCCGGTGTCGATCGCCGACCAGATCGCCGCACCGAGCTCTGGGTGGAACGAGCCGTGCAGTTGGTACATGCCCTCGGTGTCGATCTTGCGGCTGATGCGGGTCTCGCGGCGCTGGCGCTGGTTGCGGGCGACGCCGTGGTCGCGTGTGAGTTGGTTGGCGAGGTTCCGGCAGTGGCGGGCGAAACGCTCCGGCGTTTCAGTGGTGGCGCTGGCCAGCAGTTCGGCTTCGCGGGCGAAGAACTCGTCGGCCACGGCGTGGTCGAGCTTGGCCGTGGCGTTGGCGAGCGCGTCGGCATGCTCGGCGGTGACGGTTCCCGTCGACAGGGCGTCGGCGAACGCCTCGGTCTTGGCGAGCACCTTGCCCCGGCGTTCCCGGCGCTTCGCTTCGGCCGACGACACGTTCTGGTTGCGGGTGATCACATCGGATGCCGGAGCGCCCTCACCGGCTTCGTACATCGCAGTGGTGCGTGCCGCCAGCGCCGCATCTCGGGCATCGATCACGCCGCGAAGGGAGCGCAACCGCCTGGCCTGATGAACGACCCCGGTGGCATCGAGGTCGGCGACGTCGCAACGCAACATCGCCTCCATCTCCACCAGGATCGAGTCAACCGTGACCATAGCGTCAAGAATAAAGAACAAATGTTCGAGTGTCAACTGATGACAAGGTTATAGTTTCATCGACAACCGACAACCACCATCTCGTGTGGGTGTCGTTCGACATGCGGCGTGCGCTGTCCGGGTCGGGCGGCTCGGATTGCGCCATCGCCGGAACCGACATCCAAACGACGGAAATCCGTTGGACACGCGCACAGCGCGTCGCCAGCGGCCTTGCGTCGTCTGGGTTGCACCCGCGAGGGAGACCGTCCGACCCCCTTACTGACGGGTCGACGTGTCGTCCAGACCCGAGCCCCAGCCAACAAGCCTGAGCGTGAGCCTGAGGGACCCGCACCGTTCGGTCTTGCGAGCGGGGGCGGTGGTACGCCTGCCCCTTGGGCGCTTCGCCGGCTTGCTCGCTGCACTCGATCTCGGCTGGTTGTCGGGCGCCCAGCGACCGAGCTGATTCGGTCCGAAGACCAGGACAGTGAACATTGCATCCGGCCTTCCGCCTGACGCAATCAGGAGTTAGGTCGCTGAATCGGCGTTCATCCGCACGTGGGCGCGAGTCACGACCAACGCGCAGATGGCGACCGAGGTCAGCCCCAGCACGATCCCGAAGAACACGTCGGTGAGGAAGTGCATTGCCTGATAGAGACGGGACAACGACGACGACCGTGGTGATGAGGACCGGAATCGACCAGATCGCCACCCGAGCGGATCGAGACCGCACATGCCACGACCAGACGAGCGAGATCGCCGCGTACGCAGCAGCAGCGGCGACGTGGCCCGATGGGAAGCTCGAGTTCACCGGCGAGTCCTGGAGATGCTCGAACGGAGGACGCGGCCGGCTGACCAATGTGGTCACGGTGATGAACACCGATGCCTCGAAGATCAGCGTGACCACGACGACCAACGGCTCGACCCAGCGCTTCCAGACCCGCAACATGACGACGGCGATGATTGCCGTGACGATGATCTTGGAGAAGGTGTCCGCCAGCCCGGCGCCCCAGGGCGACAGGTCGTTCAAGGTCGCCGTGCGTTGGTCCACGAACCACTGACCGACGTCCATGTCGAGCCCCTCGAGCGTGCCGCCGCTCTTGATGATCAACCCGACAGCGGTGAACACCCCGACCAGCACGCCGTAGGCCAACAACAACAGCCCCGCATCCGACCAGGCCAGCGGCCACTCCGTCCCCAACAACCGCCGCGGACGATCGACATCAGTCCGCCGCCCATCCAGATCAAACGTGACAGGAACAGTCTCGGCGTGCGGCATCGTCCCGGACTACCCGCAGCGATTGCTCGATAAACAGCCAGCGCCACACTCGGCGCTTGGTCTGGCGTGCTCACAACCGGAGTCGGACCCAGGCGACCAAAGCCACGCTGAAGGTCGGGACCCCGCCTCGTGAGGCCGGCGAGCGGTGTATCGCTATGGACTGACGACGGTGCAGGTCAAGGTCTGCCCGGTGTCGATCTTCGGCGTGCCACTTTGCGTCAGGCTGGCGCTCGCGCTGAATGACCCATTTGCCGCAATCGTCTGGGTGCCCGTCACGTTGACAAACTGACCGCTGGCGGTGGCGCTGACACTGACCGGCCACGTGAACGTCCACGGTTTGGCGGCGCTGAGTTGCGTCAGTCGCACCGACCAGCCGGTGAACTCACCTCCAGCGTTGGACACGGTGAGCGTTCCGTTGCCGGAGTTTCCGCCGCCACCGTGACTCGTCACGCTGAACGTACACGAGGCAACGGGAGGCGCTGCCGAAACGTTGACTTGGATCGTGCCAGCGGACGAGATCGCTCCGTCGTCGTCGGTCACTGTGTAGGTCAGGTTGTAGATGCCGGCCGACGTGGCGGTCGGGATGGTCAGTTGGACGGAGTTGCCGGTGGTCGTGGCTGTCCAGGCCGGGCTGGCCGGGAGGCCTGAGATCGCTGACGACACGATGGTCCCGTCGGTGTCGGTGCCGAGAAGGGACTGTGTCGTCGTCGTACCGGCCGTGACGGACCAACTGGTGGCGTTGGCGGTCGGCGGCAGGTTCGGTGGCGGCGTCGCGGACACGGTGACTTGGATGGTGCCGGGGCTGGAGGTCGCTACGTCGTCGTCGGTCACCGTGTAGGTCAGGTTGTAGACGCCGTCGGTGGTACCGACCGGGACGGTCAGTTGGACGGAGTTGCCGGTGGTCGTGGCGGTCCAGCCCAGCGGGAGGCCTGAGATCACCGACGACACGATGGTCCCATCCGTGTCGAAACCCGCCAAACCCTGCGTCGAGGCGACGCCGTCGGAGATTGCCGTCCAGTTCGAGGTTCCGGCGGTCGGCGGTACGTTCGGCGGCGACGTGACCGTGGCTTGGATGGTGCCCGCAGACGAGGTTGCTCCGTCGTCGTCGGTCACCGTGTAGGTCAGGTTGTAGACGCCGTCGGTGGTACCGACCGGGACGGTCAGTTGGACGGAGTTGCCGGTGGTCGTGGCGGTCCAGCCCACGGGGAGGCCTGAGATCACCGACGACACGATGGTCCCGTCCGAATCGGTACCGGCTACTGTCTGCGTCGAGGCGACGCCGTCGGAGACTGCACTCCAGGTGGTCGGGTTCGCACTCGGGGCGAAGTTGCCGCTCGGCGGTACGTACGCCGGGACCTGAATGTGGAGATCGACCCGCCAGTCGGCGACACGAGCATCGTGCACGTAACGTGGCACTTCGATCGTCGCCTCGACGAACCGGGAACTGCCGCTGGCGGACGTCACGGTCGAGATCAGGTGAACGACCGGTTCACCCGTGATCGGGGTCGTTTGTGCGCAGGTGAGCGCAGCCGAGTATCCATTCGGAACCAGACCGGACGGAAGCGGGATCGGGTCGTATGCAGGGGCGTACCCACAGTCGGCGTCGGGCGTGAGTTGCTTCTTGGTCAACTCCTCGATCGCCCACGTCACGGTGCTCGACGCGTCGAAGTTGGTATCGGTCCGGTAGGTCGGCACGTCCGACGTTGCAAGCCCGGTCGTCGCATAGTTCGCCATCGCCAGAATCACGGACGCGAGGATCACGGTGAAGACCAAGGTCAGGATCAAGATGCTTCCCCCGGTCCTGGGTCGCAGGCGGCGTCGATCTCATGTCCATCCGATCGTGCCGTCGAAGCTGCGTACGTCGTTGAGTGCAGGACCGGACATCGTGAACGAGTGCGCAATGACGCCGCCTTCAATACTGATCGTGCTGGTGACGTGGGCGTAGGGGGCCATCAGCGTTCCACGAAGCTGGGTTGGCGGGCTTCCCATCACGTTGATGACCGCAGCGTTTGGAAAGTTCCAGATGATATAGATCGGCGCAGTTCCCGCAGCAGCGATGGCGGGTGGGACGAAGTTGACCGTCCCTCCGATCGCCGTTGCCACGTTGATGACGAGCGGTGTGGTGGCATCTATCGCAGCACCGGTGGTGTTGATCTGGATGCCGCCAGAGCTGAGCTCTTGCAGGTTGTGTTCCTCCAGATTCAGCACGTTGGTCTTGTTGGCGTCGAGGTCGAGATCGAGCTGCGGTCCAGGCTCTACAGCGGTGCCTAGGTAGGGGGTTGGCAATCCTGCGTAACTGGCGCATGCCCCGTTGTTGCAGCTGTCAGGCAGCTCCGCCAGTCTGTCCGCGCAGGCTCGAAGTTCGAAGAACGCGGCCGAGGGCTCGATCGGCAGCTGAGGCCCGGCCGGTGCGATGACGGTACCGCCGGGACTCAGTCGCACTTTGGGTCCGCTGCCACCGGGTGGCTTCGTCAGATCTCCTGACGCAGCGACGTAGTTGCCATCTTGCACGACGGCGTCCATGCCGTTACGAACACGCAGGTCGCCTGAGGACCCGTCCCAGTCGATCGAACCGGCGAACAGCCCCACGTTGTTGTACGGGGACCCGGAGCCGAGATCTGGGGCGTTGGGACTCGACTGAGCGACCTCCGGGCCGGAGGCGAAGCTCAACGATCCACCGACGTAGAGCGAACTCTTCACAGTCGTCCCGACGAGGCGCACATCGCCTTCCACAAAGGTGTCGATGTTCTTGGTCGCGCTCAGCGGGTCCGAGGCGCAGATACCGCTCGTCGAGTAACGCTGTTCCTCCCGCGGCGATGCCTCGATCGACGAGACTTGACCGCGCTCGGGAGTACCGGAGCTCCACCGAGACCACCTGCTGATCCGCTGGCACTGCCGCGGGATTGGACACGTGGATTTCGACTTCCGCAATGGGTGACGCCGAGGCGTCCAAGGCGTCGGCGACGTTGATCGTCGAGGTGGGGTTCCACGTCGAACCGACGTACTCACACTCGATCCGGTCGAGGCGCGCCGAAGCCCCTGCAACGACGAGTTCATACGCAATCCGTCGGTTGACGAGGTCGAGGCGCCTGTCGGTGACGTCGATCCGCAGCACGTTGTCGTTGCCGGTGTCAAGGCAACCGGAACCACGATCGCCGGCTGCGCCTCCGATCGTGGCGCGGAACGCGTCAGCTCGATTCGGCCCTGACTCGATGTCGAGCGGCAGGTAACTGACAATCTGCTGAGTGTCGTGCGACTCTGCCACCGTGGCGACCACGCCATCTTCGGAGCGGAAGAACACCAGAATCGCCGCCGAGATCACGGACATCAGCAGGCCCATCATCGCGATCGTGACGATCATTTCGATCAGCGTCATGCCGGCGTCCTTGTGGCGTGCAGACGTGTGCGTCGTAGGATATTTCATGATCACGGTCCATTGATTCCTGGTGAGGGAGACACGACCGCTTGCCCGGATCCACCCGCGTACGGAGGAATCGGCGGAGCCGGAATCGTGCTGGCGGTCGGAGCGTCCGTCGGGCGCTTGATCACGATGACATCACGTGCAACACCGTCGACGACGGTTCGCAGTGTGATCTGCTGCAGCCGGTGGCCGGTGGCGAAATGGCACGTAGGACCGAAGGCTCCGGTTCCAGATCCCCCGTTTTGGTCCCAGTACAGAACCGAAGCCGTGATCGTCCCGGCGGGACCGAACTTGCTGTCGATTGCCGCTTGGTAACTCGCACCAGGATTCGAATTGCAGTTCACGTACGGAACCTGTTCGGGTTCCGTGTCTGTGATGACGTCGGCGGCTTCGGCGAGCAGTCGCTGGTTCTGCGACACCGCATCGTGGGTTCGAGCGCCGACAATCGTGACTCGAAGCGTTGCAAGCAAGGCGATCATGACCGTCCCGATCAGGACGACCGAGACCAACAGTTCTATGAACGTCGTCCCGGGGTCGCGGTCCAGCCGACATGCCCGACTCGTTGGCGTTGCTCGGTGTTGTGGCTGCATCGTGGTCTCGATCCGCTGACGTACGGGGAGCCCAAGGAACTCAGGCCCGCCGCCTGTTTGCAACAATAACCCGTGTGGTCCGGGTTTGTCCCACGAAAACCCGCGAAACCGGCGCACTCGGGAGTGTACTCGCGCTCTGCGTGGGCGTCTCTCCGCGTGTCGTAGTGTTGCTTGATGGAAACTTTCTGGAGGTCGCTGGCCGTCAACCTCGGCAAGCGATGGAAGGTGGTCGCCGTCTCGCTCGGAGTCATCACCGTGCTGCTCGGTGTGGGCGCCACCAAGATCCAGTTCGCCACCGGTCAGGACAGCTACCTGAACCCCGACTCGCAGGTGGCGATCGACAACCGCGAGTTCCAGGGCAACTTCGGCGGCGAGACCGTGATCCTGCTGTTCACCGCCAACAAGCAGGGCGTCGACATCGCCCACCTGTTCGAGGGCGACAACCTGCGCACGATGGGTCGGATCACCAACGACCTGCACAAGGTGCCCGGGGTGGAGTCGGTCGTCACGCCGCTGACCTCACTCAGCTTCAGCGACCCGCTGCTGCAGACCAAGGACCACGCCCTCGGCCCGGCATCCCAGGCCCTCCTGGCGGCTCCCACCCGCGACGAAGCCGGCAAGGCCGTCCGGCAGCAGGACGTCACGCTCAGCCTGGCGCGCCGCGACGCGGTGCCCGAGGACGACCGCACGATCGGCAACGACGACTGGAACCACCTGCTGATCTTCGGCAACGACGGCTTCACCGTGGACGCCGACAACCAGCCGGTCGCCCCCGGCGGCGACAGCTTGGTGGTCCGCAAGTCGCTGGCATCCACGTTCCCGAACCTCCAGACGGCGGTGGGCGGCGTGGTGCTGCGCGGGAATGCCTCGCTCGACGAGCAGTCGCTCGGCACCGAGGGTGTGCTGGAGCTGCTGAAGAACGCCGAGTTCGACGGGTTCGACCTCACCGTCACCGGATCGCCGGTGTACCTCAAGACGATCAACGACTACCTCAAGACCGGCATGGTGCGGCTCGGTCTCGGGGCACTGGCCGTGATGGCCGTGATCCTGTCGCTGATCTTCCGGGTCCGCTGGCGCCTGCTGCCGCTGGCATCGGTGCTGCTCGGCGTGATCTGGTCGTTCTCGCTGCTGGGGTGGATTGGGGTCGACCTGTCGCTCGTCACGATCGCCGGGCTGCCGATCCTGATCGGGCTCGGGATGGACTTCGCGATCCAGGTCCAGAACCGGATCGAAGAAGAGACGATGCTCGACCACGAGACGCACCCGATCGCCGAGACGCTCGCCAACCTGGCGCCGCCGCTGATCGCCGCCACGGTGGCCGGCGTGCTGGCGTTCCTCGCCCTCCAGATCAGCAAGGTCCCGATGATCCGCGACTTCGGCGTGATGCTGGCGATCGGCGTGGTCATGTTGGTGATCGTGGCGATCGTGATCACGGGGTCGGTGCTCGGCACACGCGAGTTCCACCAGCCGACCAAGGAAGTCGGGGTCGACGGCACCTGGATCGAGCGCTTCGTCGTCAAGCTCGGCAGCATGCCGACGTCGGTGGCGCCGATCATCGCCATCGTGGGCGTGCTGCTGTTCGTGGGCGGCGTGCTCGTCGAGGAGAAGACCCACATCGAGAGCGACCCGATCAAATGGATCGATCAAGGCAGCCAGGTGGTCGGCGACATCGACCACCTCGAGCAGGCGACCGGGTTCTCCAGCACGCTCGGGATCCTGGTCGAGGCCAACAACGTCTACGACCAGCAGATCGTCGACATGATCTGGGACTTCACCCAAGATGCCGAAGCGCGTCCGAGGTGGTGACCTCGTCGAGCCTGGTCAACACGATCGGCAAGATCCTGTGGGTCGACGGCGCCACCCCGATCACGCCGACCTCACAAGAGATCTACGACGCCGCCGCCGTGATGCCGCCCGACATCGCCGCCCTGCTGGTGGGCTACGACGACGTCGCCAACACGCCCAGCGACGCGTCGGACGACGTGCCGGTGCGCACCCAGGTCAACCTGCGTCTGGCGCCCGCCAGCCTGGAGGAGCGAGCCGTGCTCGTCCAAGACCTGCGCGACGACCTGCAGAGCCGGATCGACGCACTCGACATCCCGGCCACCAGCGTGTTGTTGGATGGGTTGCCCAAGGGTCAGCCCGCCGTGCGTGCGGTGCCGGCCGGCCTGGCGACGGTCGGGATCGGCCTGCTCGAGAACCTGTCGTCGAACCGGGCCGCACTCACCTATCTGGCCTTGGCATTGGCGGGCCTGTTCCTGATCCTGCGCACGCGCAGCCTGGGTCGCACGATCCTGGCCCTGGTCCCGGTCTTCCTGGCGATCGGCGTGTCGGCGCTGGTGGTCTGGGCACTCGACATCACGCTCAGCCCGCTCACCACCGTGTCGGGTCCGCTCGTGGTCGCCAGTGTGGCCGAGTTCTCGGTGCTGATCATGGGTCGCCACATCGAGGAACGTCAGAAGGGCCTCGACCCGCGCCCCGCCGTCGACACCGCCGCCCGGCGCACCGGCCGCGCCTTCTTCACCTCGGCGCTCACGATCATCGGCGGGTTCGCCGTGCTGATCTCGTCGTCGCTGCCGCTGCTGCGCGACTTCGGGATCATCGTCACCCTCAACGTCACGATCGCCCTGCTGGCGGCGCTGGTCCTGATGCCACCGATGCTGGTGTGGGCCGACGAGCGCGGACTGCTCCACGTCGCCGACCAGATCGGGACCGGGAAATCACTGAGGCTCGCCGCCAATATGCCGGGCCCAGCCACCCCGCTGGCGGCGATCGGCACGCTCGCCTTCGCCGGCGCCACCGTCGGCGCCTACGCCTCGGCCGACACGTCGAAGGGTGCCGAGCCGATCGAGATCGGCTACGTGGGCGTGGCGACCACGACCACCACGACCACGACGACCACCAGCACCACGACCACGCTCGCCCCAGGGGCGACCGTCCCGCCCACGACTGCGCCGGCACCGCCCAAGATCGACCCCACCCAGTTCCCGGCCGAAGTGCCACCTGGCGGGATCTCGGGCACGCTCTACGACCTGCTCACCGCACAGGGGATCGACGGCAGTTCGGCGCACTGCGCGATCGTCACCGCCTACCAGTACGCCGGCGACGAGCAGGCCCTCACCGCGCTCGGCCTGCTCCAGGACCCGCCCGCCCAGCCGGCGCTCGACATCGTGTTCCAGGCCACGCGTGACTGCGGGATCGCCGACGACCCGGTGCACGCCGCGATCCAAGCCCAGTTCCCGAGCTACGTGCCGCCGCCCCCCACGACGGTTGCCGCTGCCGCGCCGACCGCCACCACCACACCGCCTCCGAAGATCGACCCGACCCAATTCCCGGCCGAGGTGCCGCCGGGCGGCATCTCCGACACCCTGTACGGGCTGCTCACCGACCAGGGCATCGACGGCAGTTCGGCCCATTGCGCGATCGTCACCGCCTACTCCTACGCCGGCGACGAACAGACGCTGATCGGCCTCGGCCTGCTCCAGGACCCGCCCGATCCGGCCGCCCTCGAGGTCGTGTTCCGGGCCACCCGTGACTGCGGCATCGCCGACCCACCGGTGCAGGCGGCGATCAAGGTCCAGTTCCCCAACTATCAACCCTGACCGCAACCCTGAACGCGAGGCGATGCCACCCGGCGCGGTGACGCTGCCACACTGGAGGCATGTCCAACGACTGGTATGGGGCCAAGTCGGGCCCTGGGGAACGTTGGAACGTGAACCTTCCGGCGTTGATCGGCGTCGTGTTCGTGTTCCTCCTGGGCGTGATCGTGTGGGTCATCGTCGATGCCCGCCGGACCGACGACCCCGATGCCCGACCCGGCCTGACCGGGTCGACCTTGGCGGTGGCGCCCGGCTCGACCGCCACGACGAGCACCCCCCTGGTGGTTCCGACCGTGCCGCCCACGAGTTCCCCGATCCCGCTCCCGGTGACCACCGTGGTCGCCACCGCCCCGCCGGCACCCACGCTTCCACCGACGGCACCTCCCACCGCGGCCACGACCGCCCCTCCGGCGACGGAGGCTCCCCTCGCCCCAACGACGTTGCAACCCACGACCGTGCCGTTGCCCACGGCGGCGCCCGAGCAGGGCGATCTCGGCGTGCCGGGCCACCCGATCCAACGCCCGCCGTGCGACGCCAGCGCGATCACGATCCTCGGGGCGGCGATCGGCGGTGAGGCCAGCCCCGGTGGCCTCGCCTCCTTCATGGATCGCTACCCGGGCTCCAACTATCTGCGCACCGACCAGACGTGCCGCTCGCTGACCCAGTCGAAGAACGGTGAGCCGATCTACATCGTCTACTTCGGACCGTTCCCACTCGCACAGGACGCCTGCACGGCCCGCGCCGGGGGACCCGCCGACAGCTACGTCCGCACGCTCAGCAACGATCTCAACTCGGGCAACAGCACCGTCACGTGCCGGTGACTCGCTGACCAGGGGAGTGCTCCCCATCGTCGCCGAACAGCCCGTCCGACACGATCGACCCGTGGACGCCGCACCCGTGACCCCCGGAACGACCCGACTCCGTTCGGGGTGGGCCACGTCCCCCGGCCACCGTCGCCCGCTCAACGAGGATGCCGTCGCGACGGGCGATCGATACGCGCTGGTGGCCGACGGGATGGGCGGCCACGCCGCCGGCGAGGTGGCCAGCCTGATCGCCGTCACCGACATCGCCGCTGCTGTCGGTGAACCCGTCACGCCGGTGCAGTTGGTCGACGCCGTGGTCGCAGCCAACCGGACGATTCGCCGGCGAGCAGCCGACGACGACACCACGGGGATGGGCACCACACTCGTCGGGGCGGTCCTCGTCCGCGTCGGCGGTCAGGATCGGATGGCGGTCGTGCACGTCGGCGACTCCCGGTGCTACCGCCTCCGCGACGGGGTGCTCGACCTCGTCACCAGCGACCACTCGCTGGTGCAGGAACTGGTCGACGCCGGTCGCCTGACGCCGGCCGCTGCCGCCGCCCACCCGATGAGCAACGTCGTCACCAGAGCACTCGGCGCCGATGACCTGATCGAACCGACCGTGACCCTGCTCGACCCGGGCCCGTGCCGGTTGCTGCTGTGCTCCGACGGTCTGTCGGACGAACTCCCGGCTCGAACGATCGGCCGCGTGCTGGCAGGCGTGGACGACCCCCAACTGGCGGCCGATCGGCTGATGGCGGTCGCACTCGGCGGCCCGGCACGCGACAATGTGACCGCCGTGGTGATCGACCTCGTCGGCGCCGACGCACCCACCCCATGACTCGCGACCACACTCCCACCACGATGTCCAGCCCGGCAGGCCGACCATGACCGCCTCGATCGAGTTCTGCGGCGAATCGGTACCGGTCACCGTCGATCCGTTCACGATCGGCCGCGACGCCGACTTGGTGCTCGACGATGGGAACCGTCACCTCCACCGGCACTTCCTCTCGGTGACCAACCAACACGGTGTCTGGCTGTTGTCGAACGTGGGCGCCCGGTTGACGGCGACCGTGGCCGATCGCGACGGCCGGCTGGAGGCGTTCCTCGCCCCCGGCGCCGTGCTCCCGCTGGTCTTCGACGAGTCGTTCGTGCGCTTCACCGCCGGTCCCACCACGTACGAGTTCACGGTGCGGCTGCCCGATCCGGCCTTCGTCGTCAGCCACGTCGGCGAGAACGAGCACGGTGACACCACCGTCGGACGGGTCACGATGACGCCCGACCAGCTGCGGTTGATCTTGGCGCTGTGCGAACCGGCCTTGCGTGGCGACGGCCGCAGCGCCACCGCCTTGCCCACCAATCAGGAGGCGTCGGCGCGGTTGGGTTGGAAGCTCACGCGCTTCAACCGCAAGCTCGACAACGTGTGCCAGAAGCTGGCTGCCCAAGGCGTGCGCGGTCTGCACGGTGCACCAGGGCAGCTGGCGTCGAACCGCCGGGCACGGCTGGCCGAGTACGCCGTCGCCGTCCGGATGGTCACGCGCGACGACCTCGACCTGCTCGACACCGATGCTGATGCCGATGCCGATGTCGACGGTGAACACGACGAGGCGGGTGACCAGGCGGGTGACCGGGATGCCGCACTGTGACCACTGACCCGGCACCGCCGGTCATCGACGGCTACCACTCGCTGGTCAGGATCGGGCGTGGCGGCCTGGGCGACGTCTACCGCGCCGTGCAGACGTCGACCGGCGCCGTCGTCGCCGTCAAGGTCTTGCGCGACGTGTCCGACTCGTCGGTGGCATGGCATCGCACGCGCCGCGAGCTGGCGGCGCTGATGGCACTGCGGGGGCACGCCAACGTGATCCAGTCGATCGAGCTGCTCGAACTGGCGAGCGGTCCGGCGCTCGTGATGGAACACGCCCCCGGTGGATCGGTCGGCGACCTGTTGAGCGCCCGCGGCGTCGCCGGGCTGACCGTCGGCGAGACGATCTTCGTGGGCCGCCAGACAGCGGCGGCGCTGGTGGCGGCGCACGCCCGCGGCATCGTGCACCGCGACATCAAGCCCCAGAACCTGTTGGTCGACGGGTTCGGCCAGATCAAGTTGTGCGACTTCGGGATCGCCGCCCTGACGCTCGACGATCAGTACCGCACTCGCACCAACGCGGTGTCGATGCGATACGCCAGTCCGGAGGATCTCGAGCACGATCTGCAGGTCGGGCCCGAGTCCGACATCTATTCGTTGGGGGCCACCCTGCTGCACCTCGCTCGCGGTGCTCCGCCCACGCTCAAGCAGCGACTCGCTCCCTGGGACGCCCCGCCCACCGACGACCGTCATCTCGCAGCCCTCGATCGCGTGATGGCGCGCTGCCTGCACCCGTCGGTCTCGGTGCGGCCGTCGGCGCGCGATCTGCTCGACGCGCTCGACGGTCTGGCGCACGGCGCCGGCATCGATCGCGTCTCGGCGCTCCCGGTCGACACCCCGTCGAGCATCGACGACGGCGTCCAGTCCGAGCGTCCGGTGACGCCTGGGGCGGCGGCCCCCGATGACGCTGCGTCGCCGGCCTCGGTGTACTTCGACGACGATCCGGAAGTCGACCGAGAGGCCACGACGCTGGCGCGCCCGAACCGGCTCGGCGACCCGATCCCGGAACGTCTGGCCCCAGCAGAGCCGGCGATCCGGCGGCCATCGGTGCCCACCATGTCGCACCGCCGAACACTGGGCTGGGTGGCGCTCGGGCTGGCGTCGATCGCGGTGGTCGGTGTGCTCGCCACGTTGGCGTTCCGTCCCGAGCACGGGTCGGACACCCCGACGACGTTCACCACCGCCCCCACACCCGCCGGGCCGGTGTTGAGCGAACGCCCGGCGCACGAACGCGAACTCACAGCCACCGACTGGTCGGCGGGAACGATCGGCGACTGTCTGGTGCAGACTGCGGACGCGGCGCTGGCCGTCGTCGACTGCGGCCAACCCCATGACCTGCAGCGTTTCGCGGCCGGCACGCTGCCGGACGTCGTCGCCCGACTGCCCACCTACGACGATCAGGCGATCACCACCGCCGTCGTCGAAATCTGCGACCGGGCGTTCACGACGTTCGTCGGCGCGGACGTCGCCGCCAGCGCGCTGCAGATCGCTCGCACGCGCCCCACCGACGGCTCGTGGCAAGCCGGTGATCGCGGCTATCAGTGCCTGCTGGGCGTGCCCGGTTCGCTGCTCTCGGGCACAGCAGCCGGCTCGGCCTGGTAGGCCGCTCTGACAGACTCGCGACATGGTCGAACGCGAAGCGATGGTCACCACATCGGACGGAGCGATGCTCACGTTCATCTTCCATCCCGAGCACGACGGTCCCCACCCGGTCGTGCTGTACCTGATGGATGCCCCGAGCATTCGGCCGGCCTTGAAGGACATGGCGTCGCGGCTGGCGACCACCGGCTACTACGTGATGCTGCCGTACCTCTTCTACCGGGGTGGCCCGTTCCGCGAGTTCGGGCTGAGCGACGACGACATGCACCAGCGCCGCGAGCTGATGGGCACCGTGACGCCCACCAACATCGTCGGCGACGCCGAGGCGTTGCTGGCGGTGGCCGACGCCGACCCGCCCGCCCGCCCTGGCAAGGTCGGCGCGATCGGGTTCTGCATGAGCGGCGGGCTGACGATCGCGCTCGCCAAGGCCCTGCCGGAACGGGTCGCCGCGGCAGCGTCGATCCACGGTGCGTGGCTCGTGCGCGACACGCCCGACTCGCCGCATCTCAATCTCGACGGCGTGCGGGCCGAGGTGTACTTCGCGTGGTGCGACAACGACTCGACGGCGCCCGCCGACACGATCCCGGTGATCACCGGCGCACTCGATGCCGCCGGAGTCGTGAACACGGTCGACTTCCTCACCGAGGCCGAGCACGGGTTCGCCCCTGCCGGTCCGCGGTACGACCGAGCGGCCTCGGAGCTGCACTGGGAGCGGGTCCACTCGTTGCTGCGCCGCAATCTGTGACGGTTCCGATGACGGCGTGGCGCCGGTCAAACGAGAAAGCCCCCGGCGATCTGACGATCGACCAGGGGCTTTGACGTGGTCGAGACCGGCGTCGATCCGGTGACCCCACGCTTTTCAGGCGTGTGCTCTGCCGACTGAGCTACTCGACCGTGGCAACAGCCACCCACCGACGACGACACTCGGTGTCGTGATCAGTGAGGTGCTGTAGCGGTCCCGACGGGGTTCGAACCCGCGACCTCCGGCTTGACAGGCCGGCGTGAACTCCACTTCACCACGGGACCAGGAATTGCATTGCAGTAGCACCCCCAACGGGATTCGAACCCGTGCCGCCACCTTGAAAGGGTGGTGTCCTAGGCCACTAGACGATGGGGGCTAGGCCTCATCTCGTTGAGAAGCGGAGTGAAAGTTATCACTGCGCCGTCGCCGTTCCACCAACACGCCAGGTTACGGTCTGCGGCGATGCGACGGTGGATGGCAGCGGCAGGGATCGGGTATCTGCTGGGAACAGTACCGACCGCCGACCTGGTGAGCCGTCGTTTGGCGGGCGTCGACCTGCGCCGCGCCGGCACCGGCAATCCCGGCGCCGCCAACGCGTTGGCCGTCCTGGGGAAGCGGGCAGCCGCGATCGTGATGGCCGGTGACGTCGGCAAGGGCGCCCTGGGGAGCGTCGCCGGTGGGGTGGTCGCCGGGCCGCTCGGCGCCCATCTCGCCGGCACGTCGTCGGTGATCGGCCACTGCTGGCCGGTCTGGAACGGCTTCCGCGGCGGCAAGGGTGTGGCCGCCAGCGCCGGCCAGTGCCTCGCCACGTTCCCCGCCTACTTCCCGATCGACATCGCCGTCGCCGCCGTCACCGCCTCCAACCCGCGCTGGAAACGACGCGCCCAGAGTGCGACCGCGGTCTCGTCGGTGTGCTGGGTGTTGGGCGGTGTGGTGTGGTGGCGACGCGGGTGGCGCAACGCGTGGGGCCCGACCCCCACGCTCGCCCTCCCGATCGCGTCGGCCGTGTCGAGTGCCGTGATCCTCGATCGTTTCCGACGTGCCGAGCTGCGGGGCGCCGGATGATCGGGATCGTGACCGACTCCAACAGCCAGATCACGCCCGAGTTGGTGGCGCGTTACGGCGTGGAGGTGGTGCCGCTGACGGTGACCGTCGACGGCGTCGACCATCTGGAGGGCGTCGACCTCGATGCCGACGGGTTCTATCGGCTGCTCGATTCGGGTCAGACACCGACCGTCAGCACCAGCCAGCCGGCGCCCGGTCGGTTTGCCGCCGCCTACGCCCGGTCGGCCGCTCGCGGCTGTACCGAGATCGTGTCGATCCACATCGCGTCGCAGATGTCGGGCACCGTCGGGAGTGCCACGCTGGCGGCCGCCCAGGCGCCGGTCCCGGTGCGGGTGATCGACACCGGGTCGGCCAGCTTCGGCGTCAGCGCCTGCGTCTGGGCGGCCGGGCAGGCGATCGCCGACGGCGTCGACGCGGCCGGGGTGGCGAAACGGATCGACGCACTCGTGCCGCTGATCGGCACCGCCTTCATGATCGGCGTGCCACTGCTCGCCCAGCGTGGTGGTCGGACCGACGCGGTCGACCTCGATGCCGCCGGGATCTCGGTGCTGGCGATGAACGCCGGACGCCTGGAACTGCTGGACCGGGTCACGACGGTCGACGACACGATCGACGTGATGGCCACCTATGCCGCCGGATGGGCCGACCGGGTCGGCCGTCCGGTGACCGTGGCGCTAGGCGTCGCCGACGCTCCCAGCCGGCCCCTGGCGGCGCGTCTGGGCACAGCGCTGCGCGGGCTGTCGTCGCTCACCGAGGTGATCGAATATCGGGTCGGGCCCAGCGTGGGCGCCCACACCGGGCCGGGCACGTTCGGGCTGTTCGTGTTCCCCACGCCGTGACCGTCACCTGCTCTGCCGGCATCACCTGCGCTGCAGGGCGCGCACACAGTGCTCGAGCAGCCAGCTCAGGTATGAGTAGAGGGCGTACTCGGGCGAATCCTCGGTCCCCCGCTGAACTTCCTCGGCGTTCGGGTCGTCGGTCACGCCGAGCATCGTGCCGAGCACCAGCCGGATCGAGTTGATGGCCTGCATGAACGCCATCAGCCGTCCCTCGTCGACCTCGGCCGCGCCGTCCGTGGCGAGCATCGTGTCGACCAGGTCGAACGCTGCCATCTTCGAGGCCACCAACTCTTCGCGCATCAGGCGCTGATACTCGAACTCGGCGTCCGGGTCGTCGGGATGGACCACGGGGAAGAGCCGCACCAGCAGCAGTCGGACCTCGCTGTCGGGTTCCGGATCGGCCAGCAGCGTGCGGAGTTCACCCACCAGCCGCAACACGAGTGCCGATTCGTCGTCGGGCAGGTCGATCACGAAGCCGGAGCCGGCTGCCTTGACCGGGTCGCCACGGCGCCGCTTCACGAGTGCCGGTCCGATCCGCCGTCGTGTTGCATGGTGGCCCACAAGCCGTGCTCGTGGAGTCGGTACACGTGCATCTCGGCCTGCTCCCGGGTGCCGTTGGCGACCACCGCTCGGCCCTTCTCGTGGACGTCCAGCATCAGCTCGGTCGCCTTCTCGATCGAGTACCCGAACAACTTCTGGAGCACGAACGTGACGTAGCTCATCAGATTGACCGGGTCGTTCCACACCAGCACGATCCACGGCGAGTCGTCGGCCACCAACTCGTCCTGTTCGGGCTCCTGGACCCGTGTCGGCTCGAGGGTGGTGGGCATCGGCTCATTCTGCCCGGTTCCGGGCGCATCCTGCTCGGGTTGTGCCGGGCGGGTTGTGCCGGGGCCAGCGAGGCGGCCGTACGATGGGTGATCATGTCCGTCGGCAGCCGACCCCTCGTTCCGTCCCGGTTGGCACCGGGCGGCGTCGCCCACGGCAGCCGGCGTACGGCGACGTCCACGGTCGGCGCCTACGTGGCGCTCACCAAGCCGCGCATCATCGAACTGCTGCTGATCACCACCGTGCCCACGATGATCCTGGCCCAGCGCGGCTGGCCGTCGACGTGGCTGGTCGTGATCACCCTGATCGGCGGCACGCTGGCGGCGGGCGGAGCGAACGCGATCAACATGTTCGTCGACCGCGACATCGACCAGCTGATGGAACGCACCCGCAACCGACCGCTGGTGACCGGCGTGATCGCCCCTCGTGACGCGCTGGTGTTCGCCTGCACGCTCGAAGTCGCCGCGTTCGGCGTGCTGTGGGCGGGCGCCAACCTGCTCTCGGCCGTGCTGGCGTTGGCCGCCACGGCCTTCTACGTGGGGATCTACACGCTCTGGTTGAAGCGCACCAGCACGCAGAACATCGTGATCGGCGGTGCTGCCGGTGCCGTTCCCGTGCTGGTCGGGTGGGCTGCGGTGCGCAACGACCTGGGGTGGCCGCCGTTCGTGCTGTTCGGTGCGATGTTCTTCTGGACACCGCCCCACTTCTGGGCGCTCGCCATCAAGTACGCCGACGACTACCGAGCCGCCAACGTGCCGATGCTGCCTGCCGTCGTGCCGTTCGAGCACGCCGTGCGCCAGATGATCGGCCACACGGTGGCGATGGTGGCCTGCACCCTGGTGCTGGCCCCGGTGGCCGACTTGGGGGCGCTCTACTTGGCGTCGGCGGTGGTGCTGGGGGCGCTGTTCCTGTCCTCGGTCCTGTGGCTCTCGAAACGGCCGACCCCCGCCAACTCGATGCGGGTGTTCGGCTTCTCGATCAGCTACGTGACGTTGCTGTTCGCCGCGATGTCGCTCGACATCCTGCTCTGAGACCGCCGAAGGAGGTCGTGGTGATCGAAACTGCCCAGGACTGGATCGATTCGCTCGGGGTCACCAAACCCGAGGTGGGCGAGCGGCTGCACGAGGTGCGACAGGCGATCGCCGCACAGGCGGAACGGATCGCACACCGTCGCGACGACGGCGAGCAGGTGTTCCCCGAGGTCACGATCGGCGACGTGCTGTCGGGCAGCGTGTCGGCGGCGCAGCACGACGCCATCCGCCAGTCGGGGTGCGCCGTCGTGCGTGCCACGTTCGAGGCCTCCGAGGCCGAAGCCTGGGACGCCGAGATCGCCGACTACCTGGAGCGCAACCGGTTCGCCCACCGGCTGTACGACAAGGACCCCAAAGCCGTCGCCGGATCGCGGATCTGGCCGGTGTACTGGTCCAAGCCGCAGGTCGCCGCACGCCAGCACGACCGGATGGTGGCCGTGCGTCAGTTCCTGAACTCGCTGTGGACGCACGCCTCGCACGGCACGCAGTGGTTCGACCCCGCCAACGACATCGGGTACGCCGACCGGATCCGGCGCCGGGAGCCGGGCGCCACGTCGCACGGTCTGCGGGCCCATATCGATGCGCCGTCGGCGGGCGGTTGGCGCCTGATCGAGAACCAGGTGGTGTTCGCCCCGCTGGTGGCCAACGGGCTCGACGCCTACGACCCGTACGACGCAACGGGGAGGACCGCGATCGACGTGGAGTCGCCGGTCGACTGCTCGGTGTTCCGCACGTTCCAGGGATGGACGGCGCTCTCGGAGATGCACCCGCAGGACGGCGTCCTGCAGGTCGTGCCGATCCCGGCCGCCGTCGGCTACCGGGTGTTGCACGGTCTGGCCGGCGAACTGGGCCTGCTCGACGACGCCACGCCCACCCCGGCGCCCGGTCGTGACTTCGGCGACGAGCTGGTGCTGCAGGCCACGGTGTCGATCCCGGCGGTGAGGCCGGGCGACACGGTGTGGTGGCACGGGGACCTCTACCACGCCGTCGGAGACGCCACGAACGACACCCGGTGGGGCAACGTGATGTATATCGGGTCCTCACCGCGCTGCCCGCGCAACGACATGTACGCGGCGACGTTGCTCGACCGTTTCGACGCCGGGCTGAGCCCGGTCGACTTCCCACTCGACGACTTCGAGGCCGGTTTCGATGGTCGCGCGGACGCGTTCGGATCTGAACGCGACCGGCCGCTCGCAGTTCGGTCTGTGACCGGGATTTCCTGTCGCGGACGACTGGGCCAGTAGTGTTTCGTCGGTAGTGTCGCGTTGGCTTTCGGGCTGACGACTGCCACTGTGCACCGACTCCAGCCGGACCGACAGAACGACATCAGTCCAGTACCAAGGGAACCAGCCACGTCTCATGACGACGATCGAAACCCACGCACACGGCGGTGACGTAGCCGCCGATCGCCCGGCACCCTCGACGGCGGAAGCGTTTTTCTCCGGCGTCGGCGCCTGGGCGATCACCACCGATCACAAGCGGATCGGGCGGATCTACCTGGGCTTCGGCCTGCTCGGCCTGCTCGGCACCACGGTGCTCGGGGCACTGCTGGGCGCCGAACGGATGGGTTCGGGTTCCCTGATCGACGGCAATGCCCTGCTCCAGATCTTCCAGGCCCAGCGCGTCGGCCTCGTGTTCGCTGCCCTGATCCCGATCGCCCTCGGCCTGGCGATCGCCGTCACCCCGCTCCAGCTCGGAGCCCGCCAGATCGCGTTCCCACGGGTCGCCCTGACCGGCTGCTACGCCTGGATCGGCGGGTTGGCGCTGTCGTTCGCTGCGCTCGGCCGCAACGGTGGTTTCGGCGGCGGCGACACCAACGCCGTCGACCTGTTCCTGGCCGGCCATGCGCTGATGCTGCTCGGCCTGTCGGCCTCGGCCGGCTGCGTTGCCACGTCGGTGCTCACCACCCGCGCACCGGGGATGACCATGCGGCGGGTGCCGCTGTTCGCCTGGTCCACGCTGATCGCATCGCTGGGCATGCTGATGGCGCTCCCCGTGGCATTCGGGGCGATCGTGTACCTGTTCGTCGACCACCGGATCGGCATCGACGCCAACTTCGGCGGTGTCGATCAGATGAGCGCGTGGATCGGTTGGCTGTTCTCCGTCCCCACGGTGATCGTGTTCGCCCTGCCGGCGGTCGGTGTGGCCGCGGAGCTGATGCCCGTCACGTTCAAGCACCGCCAGGAACTGCGTGGCGTCACGTTCGCCGGTATGGCGCTGATCGGCGTGACCGCCCTGGCGGCCGTCACCCAGCAGGCCGACGGGCACCAGATCAGCCTCGATTCCAACCAGACGCTCTCGCAGTTCATCGACGGCGCGCTGCCGTTCCTGGTCTTCGCCGCTCTCCCCGTGCTGGGTCTCGTGATCGTGCTCGGGCTCGGCGCCCTGACCGCCAAGGGCGGCGTGTCCGGTGGTCGCCCGCAGATCACCGCCGCCTTCGTGTTCGGCTTCCTGGGCCTGTTGATGATCGCCCTCGGCCTGGTCGCCAACCTCCTGCTGAACGTCGCCGACCTGGAGTTGTACGGCACCAGCTTCGAAGAGGGGGCCACGCTGCTGGTCGCCTACGGCGCAGCGATGGGTGTGATGGGCGGGGTCTGCTTCTGGGCCCCCAAGCTGTGGGGCCGCGTGCTCCCCGACAAGCTCGTGCTGCCGCTGGTGCTGCCGGCATTGGGCGGAGCGCTGCTGGCAGGTGTGCCGCTGTGCATCGCCGGCCTGCTCGACCAGATCGGTGGGATCCCCTCCAACGACGCCCAGGTGGCGGCGATGCTCGACACCGAGTACCACGAGACCGCAGAGCTCTGGAACGCCTTGTCGATGGTGGGCAGCGGGTTGATGGCGCTCGCCGTCGTCGCCTTCGTGCTGCTGATGGCCAAGACCTTCACCGGTGCCGGTGAGACCGCCGACCCGAACCCGTTCGGCGGCCACACCGTCGAATGGGGCTCCAGCTCGCCGGCCCCGGCCGACAACTACGAGTGGGTTCCCACGGTGGCATCGGCCTCGCCCCGGTTCGATCTGACCCTCGAAGGGAGTCGGTCATGAGCACTGGCACGGTCCCGGTCGCCCTGCCGGCGGCTGCGCTGCCCGCACCGCGTCGCCAGCTCCTGGTGGCCACGGCACTGGCGGCGCTCGCCGGCGCCACCCTGATCGGCGGGATGGCGGCGCTCTGGGTGATGCGGCGTGAGCGCTTCCTCGCCGGCGAAGGCGATCGCTTCCCGGCCAAGTACATCATCACCGAAGTCGCCACCAACGTGATGTTGATGACGATCTTCGCCCTGTGCCTGTTCGCCCAGTGGGCGGTCTACGCCGCCAAGCGCGGCGATCGCGCCCACACCGGTGTGGCGCTCGGCGTGGTGGCCGTGATGGCGATCGCGTTCATCAACGGCCAGGCATTCGTGTGGCACGACATGGGAGTCGGCATCCGCGACAACCAGTACGGCGCCATGTTCTACGCACTCACGGGCACGATGGTGGCGCTCGTCGTCGCCGGGCTCGTCTACACCGTCGTCGCCGCCTTCCGCACCCTGGGCGGCCGCGAGCGCGACACCGAGATCTTGTCGGCCCACGCCCTCTACTGGTACTTCGCAGCCGCCGCCTACACCGCGGTCTGGTTCGTCGTCTACGTCACCAAGTGAGATCAGCACCACGATGTTCACCACCGGCTCCAAACTTCTGATCGGCTCCGCCTTGGCGGCGGCCGTGTTCGCTGTCGTCTACGGCGTCACCCAGGGCGGCGCGCTCGGCACGATCGGGCTCGTCTCGGCGGCCGCCGGGCTGGCCCTGCTGGCCGGCATCAACACGATGGTGCGCGACTCCAACGTGTCGGCCATGGACCACGCCGCGTTCGACGCATCGGCGGCGGCGCAGGCGACCGCCCGCCCCAGCCTGTGGCCGCTGTTGGCAGGGCTCGGGGCGACCACCATGGCGCTCGGGCTGGCCACCTACCGCACGATCTTCGTGCTCGGCCTGATCGCCATCGTGGCCGCAGCGTTGGAGTGGGTGTTCCAAGGTTGGAGCGAGCGCGCATCGGCCGACCGTGGCTTCAACAGCCAGGCCCGCAACCTGATCGCCGACCCGCTCGAACTCCCGGTGGCCGGCGCCGTCGGTGCGGCGGTCGTCGCCTACTCGTTCAGCCGGGTCATGCTCGGCGTGCCGTCCAAGACCGCCACGGTCGTGACCTTCGCCGTCCTGGCCACCTTGGTGGTCGCCTTCGCCACGCTGGTCGGGGTCAAGCGCAACGTCTCCAAGACGGTGCTCGGCGGCACGGTGGGTCTCGCTGCGGTGGCGCTCGTCGCCGGTGGCGCGGTGGCGGGTCTGAACGGCGAACGCCCGATCGAGAAGCACCACACCACGGCGATGGCGGCCGAGGACGGCGAGTGCGGGGCCGAGGAGAGCGAGGCCGACGAGCACGCCAGCCAAACGGTGGCCGCCAAGTCCAACCCGTTGGCCGAGCTGGTCTTCGACGGCTCGTCGCTGCGGGCAGATCTGCCCGGTTACGACGGCACCGCCGGTCGCCTCACGGTGCAGCGGTCGAACGCCAGCAACATCAGGTTCCGCAACGAGTCGGATCATCCGGCGCGCGTGATCATCGACATGCACCCCCGGCTCGACGACAACGACCTGCCGCTCGGCCCGGAGCAGATCTGCACCGCACTCGTCGAGGAGGGCGGCGTCCAGCAGCTCACCATCGAGTTCGACCGGCCGTCGTGGGCCGTCGCCGACGACGGCGGATACGTCTTCACCGTGCCCGGCTCCGACGCCTCACTCGAGGTGGTGGTCCCGTGAGCCGTTCGACTCGATCGACCGAGAAAGTACCGACCATGCCGCAGCGTTCCGCTTCCCTCCGGCGTCCCTGGCGCGTCGCCGTCCCCGTGGCGGTGGCGTTCGGGCTGTCGGCGTGCGCCAAGAACGCTCCCCAGGACACCTGGAAGCCGGCCGGCGAGAACGCCCAGAAGATCCAGGACCTGCAGTGGCCGGTGTTCCTGATCGCCGGCATCGTCGGTGTGCTGGTGTTCATCGCCGTGATCTACTGCGTCGTCAAGTTCAAGGACCGCGGGCAGCCGATCCCCGATCAGGGCCACGGCAACCCGATCATCGAATACACCTTCATCGTCATCCCGGCGCTGATCCTCGTGGGGGTCGGCGTGCCGACCGTGATGACCGTGATGGACCTCAACGAGACCGCCGACACGCAGTGCGAGATCAACGTCACCGGCCAGCAGTGGTGGTGGGAGTACGACTACCCGGTCGCCGTCGACGGCACGATCTGCGGTCAGTACACCTCGCCCGCCGGTGAGGCCACGCCGATCGTCACGGGCGGACAGATGGTGATCCCGACCGGTACCAAGGTGCTGATCCGTGGCACCAGCCGCGACGTGATCCACTCGTTCTGGGTGCCGCGCCTGAACGGCAAGCGCGACATGGTGCCCGGTCGCGTCCACACGTGGCGGTTCCAGGCCGATCGGCCGGGGATCTACGCCGGCCAGTGCGCCGAGTTCTGTGGGCTCAGCCACGCCAACATGCGGATGGAGATCGTGGCGCTCGACCCGGCCGACTTCCAGGCATGGGTCGACAACCAGCTCGAGCCGTACCAGTCGCCCACCGACGAGATGGCCAAGGCCGGCGAGAGCGCGTTCATCTCGCAGTGCTCGCGTTGTCACCAGGTCGACGGTCTGGTCGACAACAAGGGCAACGACGATCCCGCCGACGACGCCCCGGTGGTCGCCGCCCCCGATCAGTGGGTGTACGCCGGTGCCGCGCCCAACCTGACCAACCTGATGACCCGCAACACTTTCGCCGGTGCCTCGTGGGACCTGCTCACCCCCGACTGCCGTGAGGCCGTGTGGAACGCCAGCCCGGAGGACTTCGGGGCCGCCTACCTCAAGGGTGTGACCCCTGAGTGCCTGAACGAGATCGACCTCAAGGAATGGCTCCGCAACGCACCGGAGAAGAAGCCGATGTACGCCGACCCCGAAAAGCTCACCGAGACCGACGGGAAGTACCGCGGTATGCCCGCCCTCGGCCTGTCAGAAGACCAGATCAACGAACTGGTCGCCTACCTCCTGGACCGGAAGTGATCGCACCATGGCGCTGATCGAACGACCCGCAACCACCGGCGCACTCGTGCCGGCTGTCGCCGGTCCCTCCACCACCTACGGCGTGTTCCGCCGTCCGGTCGAGACCACCGGTTGGAAGTCGTGGCTGTTCACGATCGACCACAAGAAGCTCGGGATCATGTACGGCGTGGCGGCGATGTTCTTCTTCGTCGTCGGCGGCTGTGAAGCGCTGTTGATCCGTGCCCAGTTGGCCCGCAACGACGGCACGATCCTGAACGCCGACAAGTACAACCAGATGTTCACGATGCACGCCACCACGATGGTGTTCCTGTTCGTGATGCCGATGGCGGCGGCGTTCGCCAACTACTTCGTGCCGCTCCAGATCGGCGCTCGCGACGTGGCGTTCCCGCGCATCAACGCCTTCGGCTTCTGGTGCTTCCTGTTCGGCGGCATCTTCCTGAACACGTCGTGGCTGCTCGGCGGCGCTGCCGACGGCGGTTGGTTCATGTACGCCCCCAACTCGTCGGTGCCGTTCTCACCCTCGCACGGGATCGACTTCTGGGGGCTCGGCCTGCAGATCACCGGTATCGCCTCGCTCACGGGTGCGATCAACCTGATCGTGACCGTGATCAACATGCGCGCTCCTGGGATGAGCCTGATGAAGATGCCGATCTTCACCTGGATGATCCTGGTCGTGCAGTTCCTGCTGCTGTTCGCGATCCCGGTCATCACGGTGGCGCTGTTCCTGCTGATGTTCCAGAGAAACTTCGACGCCACGTTCTTCACGGTCGAGGCCGGGGCCGACCCGCTGCTCTGGCAGCACTTGTTCTGGATCTTCGGGCACCCCGAGGTGTACATCCTGGTCCTGCCCTCGTTCGGCATCGTCTCCGAAGTGCTGCCGGTGTTCGCCAAGAAGCCGCTGTTCGGCTACCCACTGGTCGTCTTCTCGGGCGCCGCGATCGGGTTCGTCGGCTGGGGCGTGTGGGCCCACCACATGTTCGCCTCCGGACTCGGACCGATCTCGGTGGCGGTGTTCTCGGTCGCCACGATGGCGATCGCCCTCCCGACCGGCGTCAAGATCGTCAACTGGGTCATGACTCTGTGGGGCGGCAAGCTCACCTTCACGGTGTCGATGATGTTCGCCATCGGCTTGATCGTGCAGTTCACGATCGGGGGCCTCTCGGGCGTCACCCACGCCGTCGCTCCGTCCGACACGCAGCAGACCGACACGTACTACATCGTGGCCCACTTCCACTACGTGCTGTTCGGTGGGGCGATCCTCGGCATCTTCGCCGGCCTGTACTACTGGTGGCCCAAGATGTTCGGCCGGATGCTCAGCGAGCGGCTCGGCAAGTGGAACTTCTGGTTGATGATCGTCGGGATGAACATGACGTTCGGACCGATGCACATCATCGGTCTGCAGGGTCAGCCTCGGCGCATGTACAAGACCACCGCAGCACGCGCCGGCGAGGGCTTCTTCAACCTCAACTTCTGGAACCTGATCGCATCGATCGGCTCGTTCGTGTTGGCGATCGGCGTGCTGCTGTTCTTCATCAACGCTTTCCGCAGCCGCAAGTCGCCCCCGGCGCCGCTCGACCCGTGGGACGCCCGCTCGCTGGAGTGGATGACCACGAGCCCGCCCAAGGAGCACAACTTCGATCAGGTGCCGACCGTGCACCACCTCGACGAGTTCTTCCACCGCAAGTACGAGAACCGTGGCGACGATCACCACCCCGACTTCCACCAGATCGCCACGGCCGAGGACGTGATGGCCGAGCAGGAAGCCAACGCCGATGTGCACATCCACATGCCGTCGCCGTCGTACTGGCCGATCGTGCTCGCCTTCGCCCTGCCGGTGATGGCGTACGGCGTCATCTTCAACCTGTTCCTGGTGCCCGTCGGCGGTGCGATCGCGCTGCTGTCGATCTACGGCTGGGGCATGGAGCCGGCAACGGCTACCGACGCCGACTACGACCCGCCCGCCCCGCAGGGCGGTACCGACCTGGAGGTCGCTCATGGCTGACACAGCCATCCACACTGCGCACGCCGATGCCGGGCACGGTGACCACCACACGACCACCGGCCTGTCGAACAACAAGCTGGCGATGTGGCTGTTCCTGGGTTCGGAGTGCCTGCTGTTCGGCGGTCTGATCTCGACCTACATGCTCTACCGCGGTCGGCACTCCGAGAACCTCGGCCCCGACCAGGTGTGGGACATCCCGTTCACGTCGGCATCGAGCTTCGTGCTGCTGATGTCGTCGCTCACGATGGTGCTCGCCGTCACCTCTGCCAAGCGTCGCGACGACCGCAACACCAACCTGTGGTTGAGCGTCACCGCCCTGCTCGGGTCGCTGTTCGTGGCCGGTCAGGTGTATGAGTTCACGACGTTCTACCGCGAGGGCCTGGGCTATACCACCAGCCTGTTTTCGTCCAGCTTCTACACGCTCACCGGCTTCCACGGCGTACACGTCTCGATCGGCGTGATGATGCTGCTGTCGTGCGTCGGCATGATCCTCAAGAAGCGCACTGGTGAGGACAAGTCGGAGCTGGTCGAGCTGATCGGTCTGTACTGGCACTTCGTCGACATCGTGTGGATCCTGATCTTCACCCTCGTCTATCTGATCCCCGCCTGAGTGGAGGACTCGACATGAACTCCGAAGCCACCGCCGCCGCACCCTCGCCGCTCGACACCGAGGACGACTCGCTGAACCAGGCCGCCCACGACGCCGCCGTCGCCGCCGGCGCCACCGCCACGGCCGGTCCGGTCGACTCGCACGCCGAGCACTGGTCCGACCTGCAATACATCAAGCTGGCGATCCTGCTGGCCGTCGTGACCGCCGTCGAGGTGGCACTGAGCTACATGAAGGACGGCTTGGGCGGGTTGTTCCTCCCGCTGCTGCTGGTCCTGATGGCGTTCAAGTTCATGGCGGTGGTGCTGTACTTCATGCACCTCAAGTTCGACAACCGGCTGTTCGCCCTGATGTTCTACCTGGGCCTCGGCTTGGCGATCAGCGTGTTCTCGGCGGCCCTGTGCACGTTCCAGTTCTTCGGATCCTGAAGGCGCGCCCCGAACGCGGGAAGTGGGGCCACAATGACACTCGTGCTGCTGGCCCAGGACGACCTGATCGGACATCCGCTCCGATTCCAATGGCACCCCGAGGTGTGGCTGCTGGTCGCCTTCCTGACCACCGCCTACATCTACATGGTCAAGGTGCTCGGGCCACGCGCCGTCCCTGCCGGCCGACCTCCCGCCAGCCGCGCCAACTGGATCTGCTTCGGGATGGCGATCACCATCCTGTGGGTCGCATCCGACTGGCCCCTGCACGACATCTCCGAGGAGTACCTGTACTCCGCTCACATGGTGCAGCACATGGCGCTCAGCTACTTCCTGCCACCGCTGGCGTTGATGGCCACGCCGACCTGGCTGGCACGCCTCGTGCTCGGCAACGGGCGCGTGTACCGCGCCGTCAAGGGCTTGACCCACCCCGTGATCGCCGGTGTGCTGTTCAACGGCGTCGTGATGCTGATCCACATCCCCGGGTTGGTCAACGCATCGGTCGGGAACGGTCCCTTGCACTACTCGCTGCACGTGCTCGTGGTGTCTTCATCGCTGTTGATGTGGATGCCGGTGTGCGGGCCGATCGCCGAGTTCCGGATCGGGTACATGGCGCAGACGATCTATCTGTTCCTCCAGTCGGTCGTGCCGACCGTGCCGGCGGCATGGCTCACCTTCGCCGACGACGCCGTGTACAGGGCCTACGACCGCCCCCTGCGGTTGTGGGGCATCACGGTGATCGAGGATCAGCAGCTGGCGGGTGCGTTCATGAAGACCGGGGGCGGGTTTTCCTCTGGTCGATCGTGATCTTCGTGTTCTTCAAGCGTGTCGCCGCGCGCCACGGCGAGACCGAGTACGACTACCGTCGCGGCGTCACGATGCCCGACGCCGAGATCGTCGGCCACGACGAGCGCCCGCTCACCACCGCCGACGTCGAGCGCGCCTTCGCCGACAGCGTGCCACCGTCGGCCTGACCGGCGGTCGATCACGTGCCGGGCCGGTTCGGGCCGCCCGGTAGCCTCGCAGCCGTGATCGACGTACGCCTGATTCGCAACGACTTCGACGGTGTCCGGGCGGCACTGGCGCGCCGCAACAGTGCTGATCTGCTCGAGTCACTCGACCGCGCCCACGAACTCGACAGCCGCCTGCTGGCGATCACCGGCGAGCGTGACGGGCTGCGGGCCCGGGTCAACGAGGTCTCCAAACAGGTCGGGCAGTTGCGGCGCGAGGGCCAGACCGAGGCCGCCGAGACGTTGCAGGCAGAGAGCCGCGTGATCGGCGAGACCGAGAAGAACCTGGCCGCTGAACACGACGCCGTGAGCGAGGCGCTCCGCCAGGAGCTGCTGACGATCCCGAACACGCCGTCGCCCGACGCTCCCGACGGTCTCGGCGACCACGACAACCCCGTGGTGAAGGGTCCGTTCATGCCCGAATCGTTTCCGGATCACCAGCGCGTGCCGCACTGGGAGACCGCCAACGCGCTCGGCATCCTCGACAACGAGCGTGCCACCAAGATCGCCCAGTCGATGTGGACGATGCAGCGCGGCGCCGGTGCCACCATGGCCCGCGCCCTCTGCCAACTCGCCTTGGACCGCAACGCCGACGCCTTCGAGGAGGTGCGCCCGCCGACACTGGTGTCGACCGCCACGCTGACCTCGACCGGGCAGCTCCCCAAGTTCGCCGACGACGCCTTCGCGATCGAGCGCGACGACCTGTGGTGCATCCCCACCGCCGAGGTCCCGCTGACCTCGATCTATGCCGGCGAGATCGTCGAGCAGGCCGATCTGCCGATGCGGTTCATGGCGTACAGCCCGTGTTACCGGCGCGAGGCCGGTTCCGCCGGGCGCGACACGCGCGGCATGCTGCGGGCCCACGAGTTCGACAAGGTCGAGATCCTCGCCCTGGCGACGCCGGAACAGGCGCCCGGGCTGCTGGCCGAGATGGTGGGTCGCGTCGAGTCGATGATCAAGGCGCTCGGCCTGCCGTACCGGATCATCGAGATCTGCACCGGCGACATGGGCCAGAGCCACCACAAGAGCTTCGACATCGAGGTCTATGCGCCCGGCGTGGACCAGTGGCTGGAGGTCAGCTCGATCAGCTGGTTCAGCGACTACCAGGCCCGCCGGGCGAGCATCCGCTACCGCCCCGTGGACGCCGACGGCAAGCCGCAGAAGGGCACGGCCCTGGTGCACACCCTGAACGGTTCGGCGTTGGCGGTGCCTCGCGTGTGGGCGGCGATCGTCGAGAACTATCGCAACGCCGACGGCAGCGTCACGGTGCCCGACGTCCTGCGCCCCTACATGCGCGGGATCGAGGTCATCAGATGAACGAGGATCGCATTCGCGACCGCCGGGTTCAGTACGAGACGGCCGGGCTCGACATCCCCGACGTCGACGCCGATCCGATGGCGCAGTGGCATCGCTGGCACGACGACGCCTTCGAGGCCGGGGTGGCCGAACCGAACGCGATGGTGCTCTCCACGATCGGGCTCGACTGCGTGCCCGACGCCCGCACCGTGCTGGTGCGCGGCGCGGACCATCGCGGCTTCACGTTCTTCACCAACTACGACTCGGCCAAGGGCGAACAGATCGCTGCCGGCGGTGCGGTGGCGCTGACGTTCGTGTGGCTCGACCTGCACCGCCAGGTGCGTGTACGCGGCACGATCGAGCGTGTCGATCCAGCCGAGAGCGACGACTACTTCGGCTCGCGTCCGCGTGGCAGCCAGCTCGGTGCCTGGGCGTCGCCGCAGTCACAGGTGATCGCCGATCGAGACGAACTCGAACGACGCGTCGCCGAGGTCGAGCAGCGTTTCGACGGCACCGATGTGCCGAGGCCGCCACAGTGGGGTGGCTACCTGGTGGTGCCGACCGAATGGGAGTTCTGGCAAGGCCGCCCGAGCCGACTCCACGACCGGCTCGCCTACCTGCCCGGTGGATCGGGCTGGCAGATCCGACGACTCGCCCCGTAACCGGTCTCGATCCGTGGCAAACGTTCCGGAAACTCGGCCGAGCGTGGTTGCTCGGCGAGTTGCCAGCGAGCAGGCTGGTGTGATGCCGGATGGGCGCACGAAGGTGCTGGTGGTCGACGACGAGCCGACCGTGCGCGAAGTGGTGGTCGGCTACCTGCGCCGCGACGGCCACCACGTGGCCGAGGCGGGCGACGGGCCCACAGCGCTGCGGTTGCTCGAAGCCGAGCCGCCCGATCTGGTGGTGCTCGACATGATGCTGCCCGGCGTCAACGGGCTCGACATCCTGCGCAAGATCCGAGCGATGGGGGACCTGCCGGTGATCATGCTCACCGCCCGGTCGGAGGAGAGCGACCGCGTCGCCGGGCTCGAACTCGGTGCCGACGACTACGTGGTCAAACCGTTCTCGCCCCGCGAGCTGGCGGCGCGTGTCAACAGCGTGCTGCGCCGCGCTGCACCGAAACCACCTGCCGAACCCGATGCGGTGACCGAGCTGGCGTTCGACGGTCTGCACATCGACCTGCGCGCCCGTGAGGTGCGCCGCGACGGTGCGCTCGTGGAGTTCACGCCCAAGGAGTTCGACGTGCTGGCGCACCTGGCGGCGTCGCCGCGCCAGGTGTTCTCGCGCGCCGAACTCCTCAAAGACGTCTGGCAGTCGTCGCCCGACTGGCAGGACTCGGCCACCGTGACGGTGCACGTGCGCCGGATCCGCAACAAGATCGAGGTCGACCCCGAGAACCCGCGTTGGATCACTACCGTGTGGGGCGTCGGATACCGGTTCGAGCCGTGAGGATCCCGCGCCTGAACCGGCTCGGCCGGCGCTTCATGTGGGCGTCGCTGGGCGTGCTGGCGGTGGCCGTGATCACGATCGTGATCTCGGCCCAGCAGATGTTCATCAACGAACAGGATCTCGGTTTCCTGCTCTGGATCATGATCCCGGCGGCCGTCGCCGCCGGTGCCGCCGCATACGTACTTTCTGCGCCGATCGCCCGCGACGCCAACCAGCTGTCGAACGCCGCCAAGCGCGTCGCCGCCGGCGATCTGACCGCTCGCAGCGGCGTGGCCCGCGCCGACGAGCTCGGCGACGCGGCGCGCGAGTTCGACCGGATGGTGGCCCGGCTCGGGGCGGTCGAGAAGGAACGTGCCCTGATGTTGTCGGCGATCTCGCACGACCTGCGCACCCCGCTGGCGGCGTTGCGGGCCGCCGTCGAGGCGATCCGCGACGGCGTGGCCGACAACCCCGACCAGTACCTGAAGGGAATGGAGGGTCAGGTGGCGGCGATCGCCGTGCTGGTCGACGACGTGCAACTCCACACCCGGCTCACCAGCGGCACGATCGAGATGCGCCGCACGCGGGCCGACCTGACCGAACTGGTGGACGAGGCGATCGAGATCGTTCGCCCGCTTGCCGAACGACGGCGGATCACGCTCGCGATGGACGTGACCGAACGTGTGGTGGTGGAAGGCGACGCCGGCCAGCTGGGCCGCGTGATCCGCAACCTGCTCGACAACGCGATCAGGCACAGCCCGGACGGCTCCGCGGTGCGCACCGTCGTGCGGTGCGAGATGACCGGCGTTGCGATGACGGCGGTGCTGCAGGTCAGCGATCGGGGGCCAGGCTTCCCACCCGAGTTCCGCAACCGTGCGTTCGACCCGTTCACCCGCGGCGACGAGGCCCGTGACACCCGGACCGGCACCGCCGGGTTGGGTTTGGCGATCGCCCGCCAGATCGTGGTCGCCCACCACGGCACGATCGAGATCGTCGACGATCCGTCCACGCCGGGCGCCACGATCGAGATCCGGCTGCCCGGCTGAACGGTTCTGTTCCTACCCGTCTGTTCCTACACTGGAGGCCTCATGCGGACCGTCAACCAGCCTCCCACCACGCTGCCGCAGGCCAACGACGAATGTTGGTGCGGCAGCGGCCGCAAGTACAAGCGCTGCCACAAGAAGTCCGAGGGCCGTGTGCTGCCCGGCGAGGTGTCGCCGATGCTCACCGTTCCCGATCACATCGCCCGCCCCCCGTACGCAGCCACGGGCGAGGTGCCGCACTGGGACGAGCCGCGCATCAAGTCCCCCGAGATCATCGAGCGCATGCGCCACGCCTGCGCCGTGGCGGCCGAGATTCTGCGCCTCACGGGCGAGTCCCTGCGGCCCGGCATGACCACCGACGAGGTCGACGCCTACTGCCACCAGCTCTACATCGAGCGCAACTCCTACCCGAGCACGCTCAACTACCACCACTACCCGAAGAGCCTGTGCACGTCGGCCAACGAGGTGATCTGCCACGGCATCCCCGACTCGCGTCCAATGCAGGACGGCGACATCATGAACCTCGACGTGACCGCCTACATCGGGGGTGTGCACGGTGACTGCAACGCCACGTTCTTCGTCGGCGATGTCGACCCGCAGAGCCGCGAGCTGGTGCGGATCACCGAGGAATGCATGTGGAAGGGGATCGAGGCGGTCAAGCCCGGCCGCCCCCTGAGCGACATCGGGCGCGCCATCGAGGAACACGCCAAGGCCCACCGTCTGGGTGTGGTGCGGGCGTTCGTGGGGCACGGGATCGGCGAACAGTTCCACGGCGATATCCAGGTCCTGCACTACTACGACTCACGCAGCTCGATGATCATGCGCCCGGGTATGACGTTCACGATCGAACCGATGATCACGCTCGGCACCTGGCAGCACAAGAGCTGGGACGACGACTGGACTGCGGTCACCGCCGACGGCAAGCGCACCGCCCAGTTCGAGCACACGATCCTCGTCACCGACGACGGCGTCGACGTGCTCACCGGCGGCGACGGCGCTGTCTCGCCGTTCGCCCCCTGGAAGCGGTGACCCACATCGCGACACCGCAGGGAACTTCGGCGGTGTCGAAGACGACCCAGTCGACATGAAGCGTGCACTGATGATGGTCGGGGTTGCCGCGCTGGCGCTGACGGCCTGCGGGTCATCCGACGGATCCGCTCCCGCGCCGGGTGCCGCGGTGGGTGTGGTCGCGGTGTCCGGCGCCTGGGCGCGCACCAGCGCCGCTGGTCAGAGCCTGGGTGCGGTCTACTTCGAGATCAGCGCAGCGGTAGCCGACACGCTGCTCGGGGTATCGGTCCCGGCGTCGGTGGCCGGCTCGGCAGAGATCCACGAGGTCGTCGCCGCTCAAGGGCCCGCCGACACGATGGCAGGCGACACGATGGCAGGCGACACTGGCGAGATGCTGATGACGATGCGTCAGGTCGAAGGCGGACTGGCGTTGCCGGCCGGCGACACCGTGACGTTCGCTCCCGGTGGCTATCACGTCATGCTGTTCGATCTGGTCGAGCCCTTGGCCGCCGGTGCGACGTTCGATCTCACGCTCCAGTTCGGCCACGCCGACCCGGTCACGGTTCCCGTGGTCGTCGCCGACACCGCACCATGACCCGGTCGAGACGGCGTGGCAGCGCCTCGGCGGCGGCTGCCCTGCTCGTCGCTGTATCGGCGTGCGGGTCGGGCGGGACGAGCGTGTTGCCCGATGTCGACGTGGTGGCGATGACGTCGGGTGAGCAGACCAACCTCGGCGACCTCGACGGGCCGGCAGTGGTCAACCTGTGGTTCTCGACCTGCGCTCCGTGCCTCAAGGAGATGCCCGATTTCGAAGCCGTGTACCGGCGGCGAGGCGGTGACGTCGCCTTCGTCGGGATCAACATCGGCGAGGACGCCGAGCGGGCGGGGGCCTTCACCGAACGGGTCGGTGTCACCTACCCGCAGTTCCTCGACCAGCTCGGCTTCGTGCAGACCGAACTGGGCGTGACGACGATGCCCACCACCTTGGTGATCGATGCCGACGGCGCGATCGTCGAGCGCCATTCCGGGCCGATGAGCCAGGACCAGCTCGACGCGGCGATCGACTCAGCGCTCGGTCCGAGCTCGACCTGACCGCATCAGGCGGCGCCTGACCGGCTCGTCGAGCGCACCAGGTCGCTCACGATCCACACCAGCAGGGCGACCCCGAACACACCCGCCGCAGCGGTGACGAGCCGGTCGAGCCAGAACGGGGCGTCGGTTGGGAGCACGCCACGCGTCAGCCCGGCGCGGCGCCCGAACGCCCACATCGTCAGTTGAGCGGCACCGATCGCCCCCGCCCCCCACCGCAACAGTCCCCGCTGACCGGCGTCGCCCACGGACCACACCAGACCGGACACGGCGGCGATCACGGGCGGCAACCACCACGTCAGGGGCCGCCCGGCGGACGCCGACATCGACCGGGTCTGGGCGACGGCGATCACGACGGCTGCCATGGCGACCACCAGCAGGGGGGTCGCCGGCCAGCGGCGACGGCGCCACAGCGCCCAAGTCGCCGCCATCGAACCGACGCCGAGCACGGCACCGATCGCACCCGACCACGGGCTGGGCGTCGCCACCAGGTGCGACACCACCACGATCTCGACCGGATCGCCGTCGACCAACACCGGCACCACCGCTGCCGGGAGCTCGTCGCCGGGTCGCATGCCGACCGGCGGATCGGCCCCCATCCAATGGGTGCGGTGGTCATGCCAGGACCATGTGCCGTCATGGCCCACCGTGCGCCACTCGGGGGTGGCGGCGTTGTCGACGATCTCGGGGATCACGGTCGAGCCGTCGCGGCGGTCGTTGTAGTACACCGCGTACGAGCGACGGTTCTCGCTCACGGTGCCGTCGGTGGCGAACCACAGGTACGGCTCCCCGGCATACCCCAGCACGACGACGTCGGTCCCTGACGTCACCTCCAGGTGGACGAACGCGTCGCCGCCCTCGATGAAGGCGTTGATCGTGTCCACGGCCGGTGTGATCGACACGACCTCGCTCCGGAAGTCGGTCGGCGCGGCCGAATCGGCGCGGACGACGCTCGGCGCACCGATGACGGCGGCCGCCAGGACGCACGCCGCGCCGGCGTGCCGGCGCCTCATGGTTCGACGCGGAGCGTGAACGCCCCGCTCGGATGCACCGTGCAGTCGCCGCTCAACACGCCCGCACTCTGGAACTGTTGTGTGAGCACCTCGCCAGCGCCCACGAAGAACACGCCGACGATGTGGTTGGCGGTGTCGTTGTTGACGATCCGGATCGTGTCGCCGACGTGGGCGACCAGTTCGGCGGGCACGATCTCGATCAACTCGCCGGCCGCGATCCGGGTTGCCGTGCCGGGCGGGATCTCGTAGTCGAAGTCGTACGCCGAGCTTGCCCCGGCGGCGCCGATCCGGAGCCCGGGCGGCGTGTCGTCCGGGGCGGAGGCGCGAACGATGAGCCACGCTCCGGCGGCGACGAGCGGCACGATCAACACGAGTGTCAGCCACTGCCAGGCCGCCATCCTGGCGGCCCCGGCACTCATCGGTCCGCCTCGCTCAGGAGTTGTTCCAGATCGGCCGACAGGTCGTCGATCGAAACGCCGAACTGCCAGGTCAGCACCAACGCTCCGGTGTCGTCGATGGCGTACAACGAGGTGGTGTGCTGCACCTCGATCTGATCGGTGCCGTCTGCGGGGCCGACGTGGTAGTCGACCCCGAACGGTGCGGCCGCAGCAGCCAATCGGTCACCATCGGTGGTGCCGAGGGCGTGCGCTTCGGGCACGAAGCTGGTCACGTAGCAGGCCAGGACCGGCACGTCGCAACGGGCGGGGTCGACGGCCAGGTCACGGTCGGGGTCGACCGTGACCATTGCCACCTCGACACGGTCGGGTGCGTCCAATCGTGCCCTCGCCAGTTTGAGGTCCGACATCGTCGTCGGGCAGAAGTCGGGGCAGTTGGTGTAACCCCAATACACCACCAGCAACGAGCCGGGGTCGGCTCGGAGGGTGAAGTCGGCGCCGGCGTTGCCGACGTCAGGCAACGAGAACCCCCCGACGGTGGGCAACGGCTCGCGCCGGTAGCCGGAAAGCTGACGCTGTGTTCCGCCACATCCGATGGCGCCCGCCAAGGTGACGAGCATCACGATCAGCCCGGTGAGCGTGGTCAGCCGGCGATGCCGGCGCGATGCGGTCACGGCACGCTCAACTCACGGATGTACTGCATCAGCGACTCGATTTCGGCGTCCGACAGCGTGGCGGCAGGCATCGAGAGGCTCGAGCCGGCGACGATGCTGGCGGCCGGGTCGATGATCGACTCGACGACGTACGCCTCGTCGACCAGCACGGTGCCACCGCCTTGGATCTGGATGGTGGAACCGAGCAGACCCGTCCAGGCCGGACCCACGCCACCTTCTCCGTCGCGGCCGTGACACGCCGCGCAGCCCCTGGCGATCGACAGTTGACGGCCGACCGCCGCGGCACTCGACAGTTGCTGCGAGGGGCCGGGCGCGTCGGGCGCGCACGCCGCCAATCCCACCATGGCGGCGGCGACCGCAACGGCACAGCATCCCCGAATGCGTCGACGTCGTTTGGTGTCCATGCGATTGCGAGGTCGTCGCCCGCTGGTCACAAGTTCCCCGTCACGCCCGAGGCCGGCGGGCCGGTCGTTGCGACGCTGCCGCGTCCCGCTCGGCCTGCTCGAGCGCATCGACGATCTGTTGCCGGGCGCGAGCCACGCGCGACCGGATCGTGCCGATCGGGACGTCCAACAGCACGGCTGCCTCGTCGTACGCCAGACCGTTGATCTGCGTCAGCACGAAGGCGGCGCGCCGGTCCGGGTCGAGGGCGAACATCAACTCGTCGAGGTCGGTGGCATCGGTGCGATGCACGACTGGTTGGTCGGGCTGGTCGACCACGCGCCTGTGGAGCCGGCGCTGCCGGGCGCGTCGGCGGGCGGCGTCGGCGCAGGTGCGTCTGGCGATCGTGAGCAACCAGTGTTTGGCCGGTCCCGTGGCCCGGAACCGGTGCAGTGATGCGATCGCCCGGGCGTACGTCTCCTGCGCCAGGTCGTCGGCGTTGTCTCGGTCACCGAGGTAGCGACACAGCGCCGACACGTCGTGCTGGGTCTCGATCACGAACCGCTCGAGGGCGTCGTGATCGCCGCCTTGAGCGGCCAGCAGGAGGGTGGTCAGGTGGTCCATCCGGGCACCAGTGTGGCGGCGGGAACCAACCGACCGTCAGGGCCGACCGTCACATCGTGGAACCGCTCACCTGTCTCGACGCACGCCCGTTGATCTCGGCCGACGCCGACGACGAGCTGGGCAGCGCCGAGCGGGCGCTTCTCGGCGCCCACCTGGAGCATTGTGCCGACTGCGGGCGCTATGCCGATCAGGTGGCCGGACTCGCCCGCACCGTGCGGGTGCGACGGATCGACACCGATCCCGAGTTCGTGGCGCGCGTGGTCGAACGCGCCGCCCGGGCGCGGCTCGGGCGCGGCGCCTGGCTCCGCCCGGCACTGGCGTGGTGCGGCGTGATGGTGGCGGCCGAGAGCGTACGCCCGTTCATCTGGGGCCAACTGGCGGGGTCCTCGACGCACGTGGCGAGGCACGTCGGGGCATCGGCGTTGGCGCTGGCCGTGGCGTTCCTCGCCGCCGCGTGGCGACCCGATCGAGCGGCCGGGATGCTGCCGTTCGTGGGCGCGTTGCTGTGCTCCACCGTCGTGGCGACCGTGCTCGACACGGTGTTCGGCACCCGCTCGGCGGGCGCCGAATACGTTCACGTGGCCGAGGTGGTCGGCATGGTCCTGCTCTGGGTGATCGCCGGGTCGCCCGGCTGGGACCGGGTGCGCCGGGCGGCGCCGCACCGCGCCCGCCGACTCGGCACCTGATCGCTCAAGCCCGCCGTCGCCCGGCCGTCTGGCGTGACCACCACGAGATCAGATGGGTGGTGGTCGGTTCGTCGAGCCCATAGGCGGCGCTCACGGACTGCCCACACGCCGTGAGCCGGCCGGCGCGCAGGGCGTCGACCGCTTCGCCGAGGTCGCCCGCCGGCCACGGGATCGCCCCCAGCAGCGACGGGCTGACGCGCAGCGACGTGGTCGACAGTCCGGTCCCGGCTGCAGCGTGCCATGCGATCACCGACGCCACCGGTGCGGTCAGCACGGCAGCGATCTCCCACACCAGCCCGGGGTCGTCGGAGTGTGGCGTGACCGTGTTGACCGGCACTCCCGGCAGCCACGCTCCCGCAGGGTCGGCCACGGCTTCGATCACCCGGGTCTGGTTGGCGACCAGCACTTTGGGTACCAGCTTGCGACGCGCCCACGCCGGGAATCGACCCTCGAGTTTGGCGAGGTCCACGCGCGGCGCCTGATGGACGTGTTTGGCGAACGTGACCGGCCGAGTCCCCCAGAGGCACACCCCTGGGTCGATCAGGCCGCTGTTGACCAGCGGTGGGCCATCGGCGTCGTCGCTGACGGCCGGCACGAGGGCGTAGTACTCGTCGCGGAAGTTGGCGTTGAGTTCGGCCCGATCGCCGATCGTGCCGTCGACGAGCAGCGCCGCCACGTCGACCGAGGGTATGCCGAGCATGCTGGTGATCACACCGGTCCACACCGCAATGCCGGCGGTTGGGTGGGCCTCTGGTCGGCGCTCGAACCCGAGCGCGCACACGTTGACGGCGGCGTCGAAGTGGCGCTGCTTGGGCTCCCACCACGACCAGGTCAGGTCCGCCTGTCGGTTGACCGAGGCGCGCACCGGCGCTGCGTCGCGGGCGCCGAGGATCGACTGCGGGAGTACTAACCCGACTCGACCCCGGTCCGGATCGGCGAGCCGGACGGCGAGCGACAGGAACTCGGCGGCGGCATCGGCGTACGGCCCGCCGCCTTGCCGGCTGGAGCCGCCCCGCGTCGTGTCGGCCGCCATCTGCGACAGGAATGGCGGGTTGCCGATCACGATGTCGAACGTGGCGTCACCCCAGTCGTGGGTGAGCGCATCGGCGTGGATCAGATCGAGGGTCCCGGGCAACGAGGGGATCGAAGCGAGCGTGTCGCCGTCGATGTCGCACCCGGTCAACACGAAATCGATGCCTGCGGCTCGCAAGGCCTCGGCGACGGCGATCAGGAAACGTCCGTCTCCGCATGCCGGATCGAGCACGTGGGCCGCCCGCCCAGTGGGGGTGTGGTACCCGGCGAGCACCCGTTCGACCACGATGTCGATCAGGGCCGGTGGCGTGTACCAGGCACCGCGTTGCTTGCGAGTGGGCGTCGTCGCTCGCGTCGGTTGCGGGCCGGACATGCCACGAGCGTAGGTTTTCGCCCGTGTCGGACCGTTATCTCTCGTTCAGCCGTGATGACTGGGCCGAGTTGCGTGCCGCCACGCCGCTCACCCTGCGGCAGGGGGATCTCGACGCACTCCAGGGCATCAACGAGCGGATCGACCTCGGCGAGGTGGCGGCGATCTACCTGCCGCTCTCACGCCTGCTGAATCTGTACGTGAGCGCCACGCAGGATCTCCAGCGCGTCACGTCGACGTTCCTCGGTTCGATCGCTCCCAAGGTGCCCTACGTGATCGGAGTGGCCGGTTCGGTGGCGGTCGGCAAGTCGACGTTCGCCCGCATCCTGCAGGCGATGTTGTCGCGGTGGCCCGCCCACCCGCAGGTCGACCTCGTCACGACCGATGGCTTCCTGCACCCCAACGCCGTGCTCACCGAGCGCGGCCTGATGACCCGCAAGGGTTTCCCGGAGAGCTATGACACGCGCTCGTTGCTGGCGTTCCTGCGTGCCGTCAAGAGCGGCGAACCGGAGGTCTCGGCACCGGTCTACGACCATGTCGCCTACGACATCCTGCCCGGCACCACGGTGACGGTGCGGCGTCCCGACATCGTGATCGTCGAGGGCCTCAACGTGTTGCAGGTCAATCGCGAGGGGGCCGAGTTCGTGAGTGACTACTTCGACTTCTCGATCTACGTCGACGCCGACGAGGTCGACATCGAGGAGTGGTACGTCCGCAGGTTCTTCGCCCTGCGTGAATCGGTGTTCCGCAACCCCGACAGCTACTTCCAGCACTTCGCACAGCTCGACGATGCCGAGGCCGACGCCACGGCGCGCGGCATCTGGGCCAGCATCAACGGGCGCAACCTGCGCGAGAACATCGCACCCACGCGCGACCGCGCCAGTCTGATCCTGCGCAAGGCCAGCGACCACCGCGTGAGCGAGGTTCGCCTCCGCAAACTCTGAACCGCCGAGACCGGACGCTGGTGGAAACCCGTGCGCGTCGCGGCACGGCCCGTCTCTACGATCGTCTTGCATGGGGGAGGTGGTGTTCCGGGGATTCCAGCGCAGCGATGTTCCGGCCGCGCATGCCGTGATGCGGGCCGTCGAGCTGGCCGAATCGCACCCGCTGGCGACCGACATCGACGAGGTCGAGGCGGTGTTCGGCGAGCCCGATTTCGACCCGGCACTGGACGCCTGGGTCGGCATGGTCGACGATCGGGTCGTGGCCTACGCCCGGCTGCAGCGCAGCGGCGCCGGCGCCGACTTCGAGCGCGTGTACCTCGAGGGGCGAGTCCATCCCGACCATCGACGGCGTGGCATCGGCGCTGCGCTGCTGAACCTCCAGATCGAGCGGGCCAAGCAGGTGCTGGCGGCGATTCCCAACGACCTCCCGCGCTTCATCCGGGTCGCCTCGTTCGACGGGTGCGAGTCGGCGCTGGCGCTGTACCGGTCGGCAGGGATGGTCCCGGTTCGATGGTTCGAAGACCTCGGCCGCGACCTGGTGGCCATCCCCGAACTCCAGCCGCCTGACGGCGTGACGATCATCGCCTTCGAACGCCCGGATCAAGTACGACTGGTGCACAACGAGGCCTTCGCCGACCACTGGGGTTCGGTCCCCGCCTCGCCGGACTACTGGGCGCATCGACTGGAGGCGCCCGGCACGCGGCTCGACCTGAGTCTCGTCGCGGTGGCCGACGACGGGATCGACGCCGACCGGATCGTCGGGTACCTGATCAGCAGTCACCACCCGCAGGACGCTGACGTCACGGGGCGCGACTCGGGATGGATCGACACGCTCGGCACGCTGCGGAGCTGGCGCAAGCGGGGCGTCGCGTCGGCCCTGATCGTGGCCGTACTGCACGCCTACGTGGCAGCCGGCCTGGACCACGCCATGATCGGGGTCGACGCCGACAACCCGAGCGGCGCCGCTCGTTTGTATCGCGCCCTCGGCTTTGAGAAACTGGTCGGCGGCGTGACGTACGAGCTCGCGATCTGACGCGTCGCCCGACGCGGTGGTCAACGTGAGCCGGTCAGCCACCCGGTCAGGTCGTGGATCCTTGCCAGCTCGACGAACCCGCCGCCATGGTCGGTCACGACCTCGTGCTCCCAGGTGACGTGATACGGGACGTGGACGCCCTGTCCGCCCAATTCGAGGATCGGGAGGATGTCGCTCTTGACCGAGTTGCCGACCATCAGGAACGTGTTCGGGTCGATGCCGCGCTCCTCGAGCACCTTGCGGTAGGTGCCGACGTCCTTCTCGAGCACGACCTCGATGTGCTCGAAGTGGTGCTCCAAACCTGAGGTGCGCACCTTGCGGTACTGGTGCACGAGGTCGCCCTTGGTGATCAACACCAGCCGGTGCGTACGTCCCACTGCGGCGAGCGTCTCGGGCACGCCGTCGAGCAGCTCGACGGGCCGGATCAAGATGTCGTGGGCGTGGTCGACCAACTCGCCGATCACGGTGCTCGGCACACGGCCGCCGGTCACCGTGACCGCCGCCTGCACCATCGACAAGGCGTACGCCTTGACGCCGTAGCCGGACACGGCGACGTTGCCGAGCTCGGTCGCCCGCAGCGCGTCGAGCACGTCGACGCCCTCGGGCGCGAACGGCGACACACGCTCGACGAACAGGTCCTCCGCCTCGGTGAAGTAGTCCTCGCTCTTCCACAACGTGTCGTCGGCATCGAATCCGACCACGTCGAACTGGTCGCCACGGCTCATCTCGACGACGGTACCGGCTCGGGCGCGGCGCGGCTCGCAGAGGCGCCCACGCTGGTACCTTCTGAGCCGTGTCGGGCCGGGCGATCGAGCGCTTCCAGGCGTTGCTGCGCAACGATCGGTGGAACCCGGCCCGTGCGGCGTTGTTCGCAACGTTCGGCGTTGTCTACGTTGCGTGGTTCTTCGTCAAGGGCGTGATCATCGACCGCATCTCGGTCACGATCTCGATCGCGATCCTGCTCGTGATCTCCAACCTCGGCAAGCCGCTCAAGCGATGGGGCGTGCTGCTGGTCGAGGTGTCGGCGTACGTGGTGATGTGGTTCATCTACGAACGGACGCGCGGTGTCGCCGACAGCCTCGGTATGCCGCTCCAGGTCGAGATGCCGCGCAACATCGACCGCGTCCTGTTCTTCGGGCGCGATCCCAACGTGTGGATGCAGCGCCGGCTCTACCAACCCGACCGCGTCCGGTGGTACGACGTGTGGGCATCGATGGCGTACTACAGCCACTTCATCGTCCCGCCGATCGTGATCGCGATCTTGTGGGTGGCGCGTCGCCAGCGCTGGTTGCTGTTCATGCGCCGCTTCGCGACGGTGCTCGGCGTGGCGTGCATCAGCTTCGTCCTGCTCCCCACCGCGCCGCCGTGGATGGCAGCCGGCGGTGACAGGGCGATCCCGCTCGACGCCCTCGATCCGATCGTGCGCCACGCCGGGCGAGGGTGGCGGCACATCGGCCTGCAGGGTTTCGTCCACCAGTGGGAAGCAGCATCGGAGTGGGTCAACCGCACGGCTGCCATGCCGTCGTTGCACACCGCATTCCCGGTGCTGATCGTTGCGTTCTTCTGGCGCGATCTGCGGTACTGGTGGTGGCGCGGGCTGGCGGCGCTGTACCCGTTGTCGATGTGCTGGGCCTTGGTCTATCTCGGTGAGCACTACGTCGCCGACGAGTTGGGCGGAATGCTCTGCGTCCTGATCTCGTTCGTGGCGTGGAATCGGGTGGAAGCGACGTGGAACGACCGAAACGAGGGCGAACGCGAATCGCAACAACCGGGAAACTTCGCCCCCGATGACGCCGAGGCTGCCATCATCGGTGCATGACCGAGCAGACCTTCGACGCGCCGCATCGTTCGATCGTCGAACGGTTCGGTGGCCAGGCGATGAGCGAGGCCGTGAACCGGGCGGTGATCGCTGGCGTGCGGATCACGGTGGGCCTGATGTGGCTGGCGAATCTGCACTGGAAGGTGCCGCCTCACTTCGGTGAGGACACCGGCGGTGGACTGTACAAGTACACCGCATCGGTCAGCCGGCACTCGCCGTTCGCCCCGTTCACGTGGGTCGTCGAGCAGGTCATCCTGCCGAACTTCCAACTCTTCGGCTGGATCACGCTGCTGACCGAACTGCTGCTGGCGATGCTGTTGCTGGCCGGGTACCGCACGCGCTGGGTGGCGCTGGCAGGAGCGGCGATGTCGGTCCCGATCCTGTTGTCCACCGTCTACTACGACCGTGCCGACGAATGGTCGTGGTCGTACTTCATGATGATCGCCCTGCACCTGATCCTGTTCGCCACCGATGCCGGCAAGGCACACGGGCTCGACGGTGTGCTGGCCGACCCGGACCCGAGGCGGGCCGAGCGAGCGATCCGGGTGGCCGGTGTGGTGGCGCTCGTGGTCGGCGTGATCGGCCTCTGGGTCGCTCGTGACGTCGGGTTCGCCGGGAGCAAGGTGGCGCTGCTCGGCAGCGACGCCGGGTTCGTGGGCGACGACGGCAAGCTCGTGCGTCGCTGGGAACTCAAGATGATGTGGTTCAACCCGATGTGGGCGCTGCTCACCGTCGTCTGCCGCGGGTGCGCTGCTGGCGAGCGTGAAGCAGCGACTGTTGGCGTGGGTTTCGGCTGGCGGGTTCGCACTGATGGCATTGGTCGTGCTGATCATGCAGACCTTCGACTACGTGCGCAGCGACGGGTCGCTCCAGGTGATCAGCACCGCCTCGAATGCGGCGGTGTGGGGCGCGTTCGCACTCGCCGCAGGACTGCTGGCGCGGCGACGGGCGTGACCCCGGGCTGGCTGCGCCCGGTCGAGTACCTCGCCGTCGCGGCGGGTGTCGCGTCGGCCGTCGCTCCGGCTTGGCCCTCCCGACGGCGCAGCCGACCGTGGGACCCGCGCGACGTGCTGATGCGTCTCGCCGAGGTGGTGGCGTTCGTGCTCGCGGCGTGGCTGGTCGAGTGGTCCGTGCGACACGGGCGCGAGCTGCAACGCGATGCCCCCGAGGTGTTCCTCGGCGCTGCGCCCCTGGTCGGTCGCGACTTCCGCGATGGCTGGGATTGGCGGTTCGGCTGGAGCCTGGTCGGCGCCTCGGTGCTGGCCGTTGCCGTGTCGGTGTCGGTCGCCATCGACTGGTGGTCGCGCTGGTCTCGCCGAGCCGTGATCGCGGTGGCCGCATCGGCAGCGGCGGCGTTCGGTGTGTTGTTGGCATTGGTGGACGGTCGCGACGGATTGACGTACGGCGCCGGGCACGACACCGAGTACCTCGCCAACCTCGATCGGATGCCCGGGTCGCACGAGTTCCTGCGCACGTTCGTCCAGCGGATCGGGGACTACACCGTGCACCAGCGCGGCCATCCGCCCGGCTTCGTGCTGCTGCTCAGGGGGCTCGACACGATCGGGCTCGGTGGCGTGTGGCCGGTGGTGGTGCTGACCGTGATCAGCACGGCGGTCCTGGTGACCTGCGTGCTGGTGACCCTGCAACGGCTGGCCGGCGAAGTGTGGATGCGCCGCGCCGCGCCGGCGATGGTCGTCGCACCGTGGCTGATCTGGATGCTCACGTCGGGCGACGCCGTCTTCACCGCTGTGGCGGCGGCCGCCGTGGCGCTGCTGGCCGTGGCGCTCACCGCGACGACCACACGATCGTTGCACACCGATGCGATCGCGTTCGCCGGCGGGTTGTCGTTCGGAGCGTTGCTCTTCCTCACCTACGGCGCCGTGACGTTCGTGATCGTGCCGCTGGCGGTGATCGGGCTCGTGGCGTGGCGCTCTCACGGCGACGATCGCAGGCGGGCCGTGCGCACCGTGGCAATCGCCGCCGGCGGCACGCTGCTCGTGGTCGTCGGTTTCGCGCTGGCCGGGTTCTGGTGGCTCGACGGTGCGCATGCCACCCGTCGCGAGTACTGGCAGGGCTCGGCCCAGTTCCGCACCTTCGACTACTTCGGGCGTGGCAACCTGGCGGTGGCGCTGATCGCCCTCGGCCCGCTCACGATCCTGGGGTTGTTCCGGCTCCGGTCCTGGCCGATGTGGGCCGTGGTGGGGGGCGGGCTGGCGGCACTGCTCGCCTCACATCTGTCGCAATACACGCGTGGTGAGGTGGAGCGGATCTGGCTGTTGTTCTTCCCATGGATCGCCGTCGCCGGCGGTGCTGCCCTCACGGCGCCCGGCCGGCGCCGTTGGTGGGGTGCGGTGGCCGTGCTCGCCCAAGCGGCCGGGGCGATCGGGCTGCAGGCGGCGTTGGTGTCGAAATGGTGAGCCAGGCCGGGCGGCGCGGCTCAGAACGGCCGTGGTCCGACGGTCGCCCGCAGCGGCGCCGTGCGGAACTCGCGCATCCCGTCCTCGAACCCGATCCGCGCCTCGAACCCCAGCACGTCACGGGCCCGTTGGGCGGATGCGAACACGTGGCGGATGTCGCCCAGCCGGTAGCCGCCGACCACGACCGGCTCGGGGCCACCCGGCGGCCGCAACGCCCGCGCCATGTCGCCGACGGTGTGGGGCGTGCCGCTGCACACGTTGAACGGCCCCGGGACCGGCCCGGGCGCGGTGAGCGCCACGATGTTGGCGTGCGCGACGTCGGCGACGTGCACGAAGTCGCGTGTCTGGCCGCCGTCCTCGAACAGCCGCGGCGCCTCACCGCGTTCGTAGGCGCTGCGGAACAGGCTGGCCACCCCGGCGTACGGCGTGTTGCGTGGCATGCGGGGTCCGTACACGTTGTGGTAGCGCAGGGATGTGACGCTGCTGCCGGGATGCTCGCGGGCGTAGGCGTTGCACAGCCCTTCCTGGGCAAGCTTGCACGTGGCATACACGTTGCGCGGATCGAGCCAGTGGTCCTCCGGCACCGCCTCGGCGGTCAGGCGGCCGTCGCAGTGCGGGCAGGTGGGCTCCCAACGCCCGGCGTCCAGATCGGCGATCCGGCGCGGCGCCGGGCGCACGATCTCGTGAACCCGGCAGCGGTACCGGCCCTCGCCGTACACCACCATGCTGGAGGCCAGCACGATCCGTCCGGCAAAGCGGTGCTCGTGCAGCGCGCGCAGCATCACCGCCGTGCCGTGGTCGATGCGCGACACGTACTCGTCGACGTCGGCGAAGTCGACGCCCAGGCCGACTTTGGAAGCCTGATGGCAGATCGCATTGACGCCGCCCAACGCTGCGTCCCAGTCGGCGCGGTCGCGAACGTCTCCCCACCGGTACACGGCGGACGGGTTGAGGCCGTCCGGGATCCCGTCGTGGGCAGCGGGGTCCAGGTCGTCGAGCACGACCACCTCGTGCCCGAGCGACACCAGCTCGTCGACCACGTGGGAGCCGATGAAGCCGGCGCCGCCGGTCACCAGCACGCGCATCGAAGTGGGTTGGTCGAGGGTCATCGTGGACACCATCCTGACGGGAGTCGACCCGACGAGTGGAACGGACGAGAGGGCACATGAACGAGGCAACCGTCGACGTGGTCCTGCCGGCGCTCGACGAGGCGGCGATCGTGACGTGGGTGGTCGAGCGGATGCCGGCCGGCTTCCGGGCGATCGTGGTCGACAACGGCTCGACCGACGGCACTGCCGATCGCGCCGCCGCAGCGGGGGCCACGGTGGTGCACGAGCCGGTGCGCGGGTTCGGTTCGGCGTGCTGGGCGGGGCTCCGGGCGGCGACCGCCGACACGGTGTGCTTCATGGACTGCGACGGTTCGCTCGACCCGGTCATGTTGCCGCTGCTCACGGGGTACCTGGATCGCGATGAGGCCGACCTCGTGATCGGGGAGCGGATCGCCCGGCGTGGTGCCTGGCCCGTTCATGCCCGGTTCGCCAACCGTGTGCTGTCGGCCGAGGTGCGACGTCGCACCGGCCAACCGCTGGCCGACATCGGGCCGATGCGGGCGGCGCGTCGCGACACCCTGCTCTCCCTCGACCTGCGTGACCGCAGGTCGGGGTGGCCACTGGAGATGGTGCTCAAGGCCGCCCAGGCCGGCCTGCGGATCCGAACGGTGCCGGTCGAATACGCCGAGCGCGAGGGTCGCTCCAAGGTGACCGGCACGGTGCGCGGCACCGTACGGGCCGTCAAGGACATGGGCAGGCTGCTGCGGTGACAACGCTCCACCTGACCGTGATCGCCAAGGCCCCCGAGCCGGGTCGCGTCAAGACCCGGCTCTGCCCGCCGTGTACGCCGGAGCAGGCTGCGGCGGTCGCTCTGGCGGCATTGCTCGACACGTTCGACGCCCTCGACCAGGTGGCCACCGAGCGTGCCGCCGGCGGGCGACATGTCCGACGCGTGCTGCTGATCGACGGTGATCCCTCGTCGGTGGTGCGCGATGGGTGGGAGGTCGTCGTGCAGCGCGGCGACGGCCTGGGCGAGCGACTGGGTTGCGGGTTCGCCGATCTCGGGCCGGGCCTGATCATCGGGATGGAGGCCCCGGCCGGCGGTCGGTGGCTGGGTTCGGCATTGGCGTCGCTCGAGTCCGGGCACGACGTGGTCGGGCTCGCCACCGACGGCGGGTACTGGATGATCGGCCTCGCCGAGACCGCCCTCGATCATCCGTCGACCGTGTTCGACACCGTGCCGATGAGCACCTCGTGGACCGGGTTGGGGCAGCTCCGGCGCCTGCACGCACTGGGGCGCTCGGTCCGATTGCTGCCGATGGTCCGTGACCTCGACGACGCCGACGACCTGCGCGCGGCGCGTGCCGAGGGCGGGCGATTGGGCGCCATCGCCCGCAGCCTGATCACCGACTGACAGTCTCCTGTGGATGGGGCCGACCGGCCCCGTGCGGATCATGCTCAACGAATGCCGAGCGCGGCGTCGTTTCCGGGCGGAGCGCCACGCAGGGCGGCCAGCAGCGCATTGGCGGGAACCGACAACGGCAACACGGTGCGGGTGAGCAGCAGATCGGTGTCGAGCCTGCCGTCGCGGACGGTCGGGCCGAAACTGCCCCAGAACGCGCCGTCCGCCGTGATCGTGAGCTCGCTCGGAATGTCGCGGGCGCCGGCCACCAGTCCGACGTCGATCTCGTCGGCACGTCCGCGCCGCACGATCGGTCGCACGAGGTGGTCGTCGTCGACCACGCCCATCCCGGCCACGAGCTCGCGCAGCGGGTCCAGCCCCGGGTCATCGAGCGCACCGGCCGTGGTCGTGGCGATCCGTACCCGTACACCCATCGCCAGCAGGCGCGGCACGGCCTCGACGACCTTGTCGAAGTTCTCCGGCCCTCGCGCCATGTCGTTGACGTCGGGCAGATGGGAGTCGAGCGAGATCTGGAGCGCCACGTCGGGTCGCGCCAGCGGTCGTACCTTGTCGATCCGGTCACCGTGGAACAGGGTCCCGTTGGTGAGCAGCACGACGGGCAGCTGATCGGCCATCGCGGCGATCGTCTCGGGCAGCCACGGCAGCAGGAACGGCTCACCACCGGTGACGCCGAGTGCCGTGAAGCCGAGCTGTCGGGCCTGCTCGGCCACGGTCACCATCAGCGTCGCGTCGAGTTGCCGGCGAGGGCTGCGCGGTGCCGATTCGGTCAGGCAGTACGAGCACGACAGGTTGCAGTGATAGTTCGAGTACAGCCACACGCGTCCGGGTAGTTCGCCACTGGCGACAGCGTCGGAGATGGGACCGGCGGCCACCGCGGAGAGGCTCATGCCAGTCCCTCCGCTTCCAGCCGAGCCATGGTCTCGTCGCTGGTCGGCAGCTCGAAGCCGGTGGCGAACCGGTTGAGGAACATCGTGGCGCCGATCGTGGCGCTGAGTTCGATCAGAAGGTGCTCGGCGAAGTGGGCGCGTACGGCCTGCCACACGGCATCGGGTACCGGACCGGTGGCCCCGCCCATGGCGTCGATCCACCGGATCAGCGCTCGTTCGGCTTCGTCCGTGAACGCGTCCTCGACGGCTGATTCGCCTCGCAACGCTCGGATCTCCTCGCCGCTCAACCCGACGTCCAACGACACCGCCGAGTGGGCGTGGACGCAGTACCGGCAGCCCTGCAGCGCTGACGTGCGCAGGATCGCCAACTCCTTGTGACGCGTCGACACGGCGCCATCACCCAATGCCGGACCCACGAACGCCAGCACCGGGCCCACCATCTCGGGCACATTGGCGAGGGCGGCCACGATCGGTCCGGGGTCACCACCGGCGAAATAGGAAGCCACCGAGATCGGAGCAGTGGTGGTGTTCAGGAGTTCGACGCGTGCCATGCGCAGCCCATGATGGTGGACTCGCGACGATGGCGGCGATCACTCGGTCGAATGTTTCGTGTTCGTTCCGACGCCGACGCTGGCACTTGGTCCGGACATCTCATACAGTGCGAGGTATGGACAGCATCGATGCGGACCAGGGTGCGCACTGGAGCGCGGTCTGGTCGGCCAAGGCCGATCACGAGTTGAGCTGGACCCAGTCGAGCCCACCGCGCTGATCGTCGCTGGTGCGCCGCGTGTCGGTGCCTTCGAGCGTGGTGGTCAGCGTCGGGGCCGGAGATTCGCTGTTGATCGACGACCTGGTGGCGCACGGGTACACCGACGTGATCGCGGTCGACATCTCGGCAGAGGCTCTGGAGCGGCTCGTGGAACGTCTCGGCCCACAGGCCTCGGTGCTCACGACGATCGTCGCCGACGTGCGTCGATTGACGCTTCCCCGGCCGGTCGACGTGTGGCACGACCGAGCGGTGTTCCACTTCCTCACCGACCCGGGCGACCGCCGCGACTACGTGGCTCGTGCAACCGATGCTGTGCGACCGGGCGGACATGTGGTCATCGCCACGTTCGCCCTCGACGGTCCCGAGCAGTGCAGCGGATTGCCGGTCGCCCGCTACGACGCCGACCTGCTCGCGGCCGAGTTCGCCCCGGCGTTCGAGCTGATCGAGTCGTCGACCGACACACACACGACCCCATGGGGTTCGACCCAGTCCTTCCAACACGCCGTTCTGCGACGCGTCTGAACCCGAGACGGTCAGCGGTGGATCGCGTTGAGGTAGTTGTAGACCGTGATCCGGCTCACACCCATCGCGTCGGCAACGTCTTCCACGGCGCGCCGCAGGATGAACGCGCCGCGTTCGTCGAGCAGCCGCACCGCGAGCTGCTTGTGTTCGCGTGAGAGCGCCGGCAGCGGGCCTCCGAGCTCGGCTTCGACGGCTTCGATCAGGCGGTCGAGCGCCCCGTGCAGCGGCGGCATGCGAACCGCTGCGATCACCTGCCCGTCCCATATCAGCGGGACGTCGGACGCCTCCTGCTGGGCGGCCGGGACGAGCCGCGCCCCCACCGCGTCGATGACCGGCTTGACGGCCTTGAGCAGCGGGTGTGGTTCGGCCGTCATCGTTCGTCGTCGTTCGTCTGGTCGTCGATGGCGGTCACGTCGATGTTGACGTGGGTGGCGCCGTTGGCGAGCGCCGCCTCGACGATCGCCGACACCACCAGGTGGGTGCGTGCCGTGCGTGCAGTGCAGCCCGAGCCGAACGGACCGAGCTCGACGTCGACTCCGAGTGACTGGGCGGCGGCGACGGCAGCCGTCACGTGAGGGCCGGGCCGACCCTCGACGAACGGCTCGATCGTGAACTCCACACGCTGCACGCTGGTGATCGTACGCTGCCTGGATCGGATGTCCGAACTGACTCGTGGATCAGTTCGCAGTGTTGCTCGGACCGAGGTCGACGAGCGGTCTGATCATGGCCAGTGCGCCGGGCAACACGCGCTCCGCATCGATCAACCCGTCGAGCTCGGCGGCGTCCACGAGTCGGGCCTCGGTCACCTCGCCGTCGTCGAATCGGAACGGTCCGTCGTGCGTGACCCGGTACACGTGGCACAGCTCGCGAGCGTGCTCGTCGTCGTGGCGGGCGGTGCGCACGAAGGTCGGCTCGGCGACCACGCCGAGCTCCTCGGCGAGTTCCCGCCGGGCGGCATCGGGGTACGACTCGTCGATGCCGACCACTCCGCCGGCGGCGAGATCCCACCATCCCGGGAACAGGTCCTTGTCGTCGGAACGCCGATGCACCAGCAGACGCCCGTCCGTCGCCTGCACGATGATCGCCACCGACCGGTGCAACAGGTTCTCGGCGCGCATCCGTGTGCGGGTGACGATGCCGATCACGCAGTCGTCGTCGTCGACGTGCTCGACCAATTCCTCGACGGTCGCCCCCGGCTGCTGCGCCACGGACGTACGTCCTACCATGGACCGATGAGCCTCGACACGTTGCGCGAAGAAGCCCGCGAGATCCACGACGACACGGTGGCGATGCGTCGCCGCCTGCACGAGCGGCCGGAGATCGGCAACGACCTGCCGATCACGCGCGACGTCGTGCTCGAGGCGCTCGACGGACTGCCGCTCGACGTGACGTTGCACCAGACCACCTCCGGTGTGGCGGCATTGCTGACGGGCGGCAGACCCGGCCCCACGGTGTTGCTGCGCGGCGACATGGACGCCCTGCCGTTGCACGAGGACACCGGACTCGACTTCAGCTCACGCGACGACGGCGCCATGCACGCCTGCGGTCACGACACGCACACCGCCATGCTGGCCTCGGCGGCGCGGGTGTTGTCGGCCCGCCGCGACCAGATCCCGGGACGCGTGCTGTTCATGTTCCAGCCCGGCGAGGAAGGCGAACACGGCGCCCGGTACATGCTCGACGAGGGCCTGCTCGACCTGCCGCCCCTGGCGGACGGCACCGCCTCTCCCGTCACCGGGGCGTTCGCGCTGCACATCACCTCCGCGTTCCCGACCGGGATGGTCGGCACCAAGGCTGGCCCGGCGATGGCGTCCGCCGACATGTTCCAGATCGTGGTGAAGGGCGCCGGAGGCCACGCCAGCGAACCGTTCCGCACGATCGACCCGATCCCGATCGCCTGCGAGATCGTGCAGGCACTGCAGCTGATGGTGACCCGGCGTGTCGACATCTGGGACCCGGCCGTGGTGACCGTGGGGCAGATCACCGCCGGTACGACCAACAACATCATCCCCGAGACGGCCACGATCATCGGCACGATCCGGACGGTGTCGGAGCGCACCCGAGCACTCGTCCACGACAACCTCCGCCGCGTGGCCGAGAAGGTGGCCGAGGCGCACGGGGCGACCGCCGAGCCCGAGGTGATCCTCGGGTACCCGGTCACGAGCAACAGCGACGAGTTCACCGACTTCTCGCTGGGTGTGGCGGGCGACGTGCTCGGGGCCGCCAACGTGCATCGCATGCCGACGCCGATCATGGGTGCCGAGGACTTCTCGTACGTGCTGCAGCGGGTACCGGGCACGATGATGTTCCTCGGCGGCACGCACCCCGACCGCGACCCGCGCAAGGCGGCGGCCAACCACTCCAACCTGGTCGTGTTCGACGAGGACGCGATGCTCGACGGCGTCACCTTGTACAGCGCGATGGCGCTGCGCCACCTCGGTCTCGACTGACGAAAACCGTCGCCGACGGCCGGAGCGGGTTCACTAGGGTCGGCCGCGTGGCATTCGCTGATCACTTCGATCTCGGAGACGGATACAGGGCTCGCGGATTTCGCACGATCGACGACGACCTGCCCTCCATGCATGCCGTGCTGCTCGCCTACCGCGAGCACATCGGTGATCAAGAGCGCGCCACGCTCGATCAGATGCGCGTCACGTACTCCCATTTCGGTGAGGATGACCCGCGAGACACCGTTGCCGTGATCGAGCACGACGGCGACGTGGTCGCGTATGCACGGCCGCGATGCGAGCAACTCGGCAACGGCAGCTGCGACTTGGTCGTGTTCGCTCCGATCCGGCCCGATCACCTCGAGGCCGTGTTTTCGGCGATCGTCGCCGGGCAGGAGCGCTACCTCGCCGAACGGGCGCTCGCCGGTCGCACGTGCCGGTACCGGGCGTACGCCGTCCACCCCGGCCCCGAACGCCAGCCGACAGGCGAGGCGGCGCGGCTCGAGGCGCTCGGGTACGTGGCCACGGAGTGGGGTGCGTCCCTGCGCCGCCCGAACCTCGACGATGTGCCCGACCTGCCGTTGCCTGACGGCGTCGCCGTTCGCCCGGTTCGACCCGACGAAGTCCGGCACGTGTGGGAGGTCCACCACGAGGCGTTCCGCGGTGAGTGGGACTTCCGCGAGCTCCGACCATCCGACGTCGACCGTTGGCTCGACGACCCCGTCATGGATCCCAGCCTGTGGCAGGTGGCGTGGTCCGGGGACCAGATCGTGGGCCAGGTCAAGCCGTTCATCAACCCCGAGGAGAACGCCGAGCGCGGCTACCTGCGTGGCTACACCGAGTTCATCTCGACCCACGCAGACTGGAGGAACCGCGGGATCGCCAGTGCCCTGCTGGCGCGGAGTCTCGTGGCCCTGCGCGATCGTGGCATGACCGAAGCGGTGCTCGGCGTCGACACCAACAACCCCGGCGGTGCGTTCCAGGTGTACACGCGGCTCGGCTTCGAACTGCAGGCCTACGAGGCGGTCTACACCAAATCGCTGCCGACCGCGCTGTGATCGAGGCTCACGACGTGGCGCGGGTGAGGCGGAGCGTGAGGATCTCGAACGGGTGAACGGTCATGGCGCAGATCCCGTCGCCGACTTCGAACCCGCGCTCGGGTTGCTCGAGCAGGTCGCAGCTGCTGGCGGCCAGGATCCGCCGGTCGCAGCGGATCGTGATCCGTCGCCGGTCGCCGACCGCTTCGTGGAACCGCACGATCAGATCGCCGGAATCGTCGTCGGCGAGCTTCACGGCGTCGATCTCGACGCCGCTCGCCACACCCTCGCCGGCGTCGGCGATGATCGACACGACCGGGTCGGGCGCTGAGCCGTCGCGGTCACCCGTGACGATTCGCAACGGCATGTTGAAGCGTTCCGACTCGGCCACCACGTCGGCCAGCCCAGGGCCGTGCGGGAAGATCGCCAGGTTGACGCCTTGGCGGCCACGATCGGCCCCCGGGTCGGGGTAGTTGGCAGCCCGCGCCAGGCTCACCCGCACCGAACCACCGAACAGCCCATGCCCGAAACGGCCGTCGTTCAGGATCGCCACTCCGAACCCCGGTTCGCTCACGTCGACGTAGCGATGGGCGCACACCTCGAACTTGGCAGCGTCCCACGAGTTCGACGCGTGAGTTGGGCGTCGGACATGTCCGAACTGGATGTCGCAGGCGGCCGTGTCGGCTCGCACGTCGAGCGGGAACCGCATCGACAGCAGGTGTTCGTCGTGACGCCAGTCGAGCGTGATGCCGATGTCGAGCCGGGCGGAACCGGCCCGCAACGTGTAGGTGACCCACGCCGTGGACGGCCCGAACGTGCGCCGCACCATCACGCGACCGAGCAGCGGATGGTCGTCGAGCACCTCGATCGCCTCGGCTTCGAGCACCGGCTCGCCGAGTTCCGGCGTCCACGCCTCCAGGTCCCATGCGTCGTACCGAACCGGCTGGTCGGGGGCGATCTCCAGCACGGCGCCGAGCTCGCCCTCCGGAAGCAACTGCCGGGCGTGGGCGACGTCGATGATCGACGTCAGGTTGCCGGCGTCGTCCCACGCCACCGCCAGATGACGGTTGGCGATCGACCGCTCGCCGACAACGACGTGGTCGTCGACGCTGGGCACCGAGACGCTCGCCAGCGATGCGACGCCGTTGGCGGGCAGGCGCACACGGCGTGGCCCGTCGGAGAACTCGAGGATCTCGTCGCGATCCACCCCCGCCGCGTTGGCGATGTGGGTGTCATCGGGCACGAGCTCGCCGAACACGTTCGCCAAACGCCCTTCGCAGGCGTCGATCACCGAGGCGTGGACGGCCTCGGCGTCGGCGTGGACCCAGGCGATCGAGGAGCCGGGGATGATGTCGTGGAACTGCTGCGTGAGCACGTCGCGCCAGAGATGGTCCACGTCGGGGTGCACGCCGAGCGTGGCCGACCACAGCTCGACCTCGCGCAGCAAGCGCTCACACAAGCGGTTGCCGGTCTTGGTGTGGAGCTGGCTCGTCAACGTGCCGCGATGGGTCTCGAAGTACAGCTCGCCGCGCCAGACCGGCACGGGTGCGCCCAGCAGCGCCTCGTGTTCGACGTGTTCGAAGAACTCCGCGGGCGATCCGATCGCCACTCGGGGGCTCCCGTCGACGTCGGCCAATCGACGCGCCCGCTCCAACATCTCACGCGTCGGCCCGCCACCACCGTCGCCGTAGCCGAACGGCATCAGCGACCAGTCCGACCAGGCCGAGTCCCGGAACTTCGAGGCCGACTCCACGCATTCGGCGGGCGTGATCTCGGCGTTGTAGGTGTCGACCGGGGGGAAGTGGGTGAGCACTCGCGTGCCGTCCAGACCTTCCCACCAGAAGGTGTGGTGGGGGAAGCGGTTGGTCGTGTTCCACGACAGCTTCTGGGTGACGAAGCGGTGCATCCCACCGGCGGCATACAGCTGCGGCATCGACGCCGGATACCCGAACACGTCGGGGATCCACACCTCGGTGCAGCGCCGCCCGAAGCGCGACTCGAAGTAGCGCTGGCCGTGCACGATCTGGCGCGCCAGGCTCTCGCCCGACGGCAGGTTCATGTCGGCCTCGACCCACATCCCGCCGACCGGCAACCACTGACCGCCGGCAGCCTTGACCTTGATCCGCTCGAACAGCTCGGGCTGGCGTTCCTCGATCCAGGCGTACTGCTGGGCCTGCGAGCAGGTGAACCGGTATTCCGGGTAGTCGTCCATCAACCGCACGGCGGATGCGAACGTGCGGGTGCACTTGCGGATCGTCTCGCGGATCGGCCACAGCCAGGCGGTGTCGATGTGGGCGTGGCCGACGGCCACGATCCGGTGGGCGCTGCGAGCAGCGTGCAGGCCGAGCAGCGGCGCGAGGTGGTGGCGAGCAGCGTCGATGTCGCGCCCACCCGATGCGGCCAGCGTGTCGAGTGCGATGCTGAGCACGTGCCGGAAGCGAGCCCGTCGCGGGTCGTCGAGCGGCATCGTGCGCATCAGGCCGTCGAGCACGTCGAGGTCGTGCACGAGTGCCTCGGCCTCGGGGTCGATCAGCGCCAGGTCGGCGCGCCGGAACCGGTACAGGGGCCGGTCACCGGCGGTGTCGGGAGAACCGAGTGGTGAGGGCTGGAACTGCCGGAACGACGGATTGGAGGCAGCCTCGATCCTGATCTCGAACGGCCCGGGGCGACGGCTGTCGACGGGCACGCTGGTGCGACGCGGATGCACCCCCTGCAGGGCGCGACCCGACTCGTCGACGACCAGCCCCTCGCACTGGAAACCCGGCCCGGCAGCGTTGAAGCCGAGGTCCACGATCGCCTCGACACGCTGACCGACCCACTCGGCGGGGAGCTCGCCCGACAGCACGAACCACGTCGTGCCCCATGGCGGGCCCCACGACGCCCCGACCTCGAACGGTGACTGCTGGTCGAGCGTGGGCCCTGCGGTCACCGACAGTGCCACTCGCCGGCGCTCCACGAGCGGCAGCACGCGCTCGTGCAGCTCGCGCGTGATCCGCTCCTCGATCAACCCCCGGTCGGCGTGCACCCCCGAACCGTACGCCGTTCATCTGAGTAGAGTCGGCCCCGATGTTGGTATGGATGGATCTCGAGATGACCGGACTGGATCACACGTCGGACGTGATCGTCGAGATCGCCACACTGGTGACCGATGACGAGCTGAACATCGTGGCCGAAGGCCCTGACATCGTGATCCACCAGACCGACGACACGCTGATGAAGATGGACCCGTTCGTCGTCGACATGCACACCCGTTCGGGCCTGCTCGATCAGATCCGGGCGTCCACGATCACGCTCGAGCAGGCCGGTGCGGCCACGTTGGCGTTCATCCGCGAGCACGTTCGCGAGCCACGCTCGGTGCCGCTGTGCGGCAACTCGATCGGCACCGACCGGCGGTTCCTGGCGGCCTACCTGCCAGAGATCGAGGAGTACCTGCACTATCGATCCGTCGACGTGTCGTCGCTCAAGGAGCTGGTGCGCCGGTGGTATCCCGACGTGCTCGAACAGCGCGGTTGGAAAGCCGGCACCCACCGCGCCCTCGACGACATCCGCGAGAGCGTGTCGGAGCTGACCCTCTATCGCCAGTTCGTGTTCTGTGATCCGGCCATGGTCGCCGCCCGGCTCGCCGAGGTGCGAGCTGCTGCGGCCGACGAGCCTGCAGCCACACTGTGACGATGCGCGCTGCCGTCGTCACCGAGTACGGAGGACCGGACGTGATCGTCGTCACGGACGTCCCCGAACCCACCCCTGGGCCCGACGAGATCCTCGTCCGGGTCGCCCATTCGGCCGTCAACCGTGCCGACACGCTGCAACGGATGGGTCGCTACCCCGACCCGTATCGGCGTGGTCCGGAGATCCTCGGCCTCGAGTACGCCGGCAGCGTGGCGGCGATCGGCTCACGCGTCACCGAGTGGCAACCGGGCGACCGCGTGATGGGCATCGAATCGGGCTCGTGCAACGCCGAGTTGGTCGTCACGCATGCCCGCCAGGCGCTGCCCGTCCCGCAATCGATCCAGTCGACCGAGGCGGCTGCCATCCCGGAGGTGTTCCTCACCGCCTGGGACGCCCTCGTGGTGCAGGGTGGGTTGACCAGCGGTCGGTGGGCGCTCGTGCACGCCGGTGCGTCGGGGGTCGGCACCGCTGCGATCCAGATCGCCAAGGCGATCGGCGCCCGGATCGCCGTCACGTGCTCGGCCGGCAAGATCGCCGCCTGCCAGGCACTCGGCGCCGACGTCGTGCTGGAACGCTCGCCCGCCGACTGGGCGGCCGAGCTCAAGCGGGCCGTGCCCCAGGGTGTCGACACGGTGCTCGACGTGGTGGGTGGCGACGAGGTCAACCGCAACCTGGCATCGATCCGGCCGCAGGGCACGATCGTGCAGGTCGGGTTGATGGGCGGCGGTTCGACCTCGGTCAACGTCGGGCTCCTGCTCGTCACGCGAGCCCATTGGGTGGGAACCACGCTGCGCTCCCGGCCGCTGGAGCAGAAGGTGGCGATCTGCCAACGCTTCGCCAGCGAGGTGCTCCCGCTGTTCGACGCCGGTGCGCTGCAACCTGTGATCGACTCGCGCTACCCGCTCGACTCGATCGCCGACGCTCACCGCCACATGGAGGCCAACGCCAACGTCGGCAAGATCCTGATCGACCTGCCGTAACGATTTTCGCTCCGGCGTGTATCACAGCGTTCCCGATCCGCTCTGTGTCGGTGGGAGCGCCCGAATCGCTCCCAACTCGACCATGTGGGACGAACCGGGAGGCGCCGTGAGCGCAATGCAACTGATCGATGTGGAACTGATCGACGTGCCGTCGATCGAGTTGATCGAGGACGAGCAGCGGGCGACCCGAAGCAGGTACGCCCGGTGCAGTGACGGCTACGCCACCCTGACGCATCTGTTCTTCTCCGACGACGAGTTCGACATCGCTCGCGCCAAGGCGATCTGCTCGAAGTGCGGGCTGTCCGAGGCCTGTCTGAGCGGTGCCCTCGATCGCGCCGAACCGTGTGGTGTGTGGGGCGGCGAGCTGTTGGTGGAGGGCGTGATCGTGGCCGTCAAGCGCGGCCGTGGACGCCCGCCGAAGCACCCCCGCCCGGTCCTTCAGGTCGACGAGGTCCCGATCCCGCCCCACTTGGTTGCATGACGCGAAACCCACCGCGTCGCCCGACGCGAAACCTGCTTGACTGAACCCGCTGCAACGTGGTTCGCTTGCAGTCCGGTGCCCTGCAGCGCAGGTGCCGATCCATCTCTCACTCACGACGCATGGAAAGGACGAAACCATGTTGCTGACGCCACTCCATCTCGAGCACGCAGCACGGTCGCGCCCGTCGTCATGCCGCTGCCTGTGTTCGCTCGTACGCCGTCAATGCATGGCGCGTCGCCGATGCCAACCCGGCTGGATCCACGGGCGTGATGGGTTTCATGGCCATCACCTGGACCACCAAGCGCCCCGCCCGGCACCTCGGACCGAGGTCGACGTAACCATACGTCGAACACCTCACACCGAGGCCGCCGGGTTCCGACCCGGCGGCCTTCTTCGTTTTTCACCCCCGACTCCCGACTCACATCTCGCTTCACACGACACTCTGCATACGACAAGGACACCCCCGATGAACGTCATCGAACTGCAAGCCATCGACGAGACCTCGATCTCCACCGTCGCCGTCGCCCGTTGCGCCGACGGCAACGGCACCCTGACCCCGTTGTTCTTCTCCGACCATGTGCTCGACATCGCTCGCGCCAAGGCGATCTGCGCCCGCTGCGCGCTGCGCGAGCAGTGCCTCGCGGAGGCGATCGATCGGGAAGAGCCGTGGGGCGTGTGGGGCGGCGAGTTGCTCTCGATGGGCCGCATCGTCGCCAACAAACGACCGGGCGGTCGACCACCCAAGCGGCCTCGGCCGCCGGTGATCGTGAACGAACTCGGCATCGTCGACACCGACACCGGCGACGTCGACGTCGACCTCGACCTCGACTTCGACGGTGACGTCGACGAACTCGAGCCGATCGCCGTCTAGATCACGCTTCGCGGCCGGGTGCCCCCCACACCCGGCTGTGCCAGCCCCGGGGCCCAACGTTCTGGCGAGGGCTCCGGGGCCGAAGCGCGCCCGTAGGCTGACACGATGCTGGCTGCTCGGCGTCGACTCGTGGTGGGGTCGGTCGTCGGCGCAGTGTTGGCGATCGCCGCCGCGGTCGGCGTGATCATGGCGTTCGATCGTGAGCCGGCCGTGGACGGCGAGTTCGTGCTCGATCAGCCGGGCATCTACTCCGAACCGATCACCACGTCCGAGGTCGCTGGGCGTGGGCTGCCGTTCGCCGAGCTGGTCGATGCCGCCGGGACGAAGCGCACCGTCGCATCGTTCGTCGGCAGACCGCTGGTGATCAACCTCTGGTACTCGACGTGTGCCCCGTGCGCCCGCGAGCTGCGCGACTTCGCCGCCGTCGACGCCGAGTTCGGCGACCGGGTCCAGTTCCTCGGGATCGACCCGCAGGACGAAGTCGAGTCGATGACGGCGTTCGCCGACGCCAGAGGCGTGACCTACCCGCTGCTGCTCGACGCGGACCAGGTGTTCGCGACACAACTCGGCACGGTCGCCTACCCGACCACGCTGTTCGTGTCGTCGGAGGGCGTGATCCTGCACCAGACCAACGAGATCGATGCAGCCGGGCTGCGCTCGATGATCGCCGAACACTTCGGCATCACGTGAGCGACCCGGCGCTCACAGGTAGCGCATCGAGGTGGCGGCGGCGGTGAGGGCGTCACGATGATCGGGGTGGGAGATATCGATCAGGGCGCGTGTGCGCTCGCGGATCGAGCGGCCGCGCAACTCGGCCACGCCGTATTCGGTCACCACCTTGTCGACGGTGTTCTTGGGCGTCGTGACGGCGTCGCCGGGCGCCAGCTGCGGCACGATCCGTGAGGCACCCTTGCTGCTGGTCGAGTGCAGGACCACGAACCCCTGCCCACCCTCGGAGTAGGCCGCCCCGCGGGCGAAGTCGTTCTGGCCGCCCGATGACGAGTAGTAGTGGCCGTCGATCGTCTCGGACGCGCACTGGCCGAGGAAGTCGACCGAGAGCGTGGCGTTGATCGACACGAACCCGCGTTCGCGGCTGATGATGCGCGGGTCGTTGACGTAGCGCACCGGCCACAGCTCGACGGCGGTGTTCTCCTGCAGGAAGCGGTGGAGGCGGTCGGTGCCGAGCGCGAACGTGCCCACCGTCTTGGTGCGGTTGAGGTCCTTGCGAATCCCGTTCACGACGCCCGCCTCGATCAGGTCCACCACGCCGTCGGACAACAGTTCGGTGTGGATCCCCAGGTCGCGATGGCCGTGCAGCGCCGCCATGATGGCGTTCGGGATCGCTCCGATCCCGGTCTGGATCGTGGCCCCGTTCGGGATCCGCTCGGCCACGAAGCCGGCGATCGCCGTGTCGAGCTGGTCGGGCTGGCGGGGTGGCACATCGACCAGCGGTCGATCGCTCTGGCACCAACCCACGACCTGGCTCGTGTGCAGCTGGTTGCGCCCGAACGTGCGCGGCATGTGCTCGGTGACTTCCAGGAAGAAGCGGGCGCGTCCGATGAAGCTCGACGTGTAGTCGGCCGAGACCCCGAGCGAGAAGTAGCCGTGTCGGTCCGGTGGTGATGCGGCGGCGATCACGAGCGGATCGTGGGTGCGATCGCGCATCACCGCGTAGACCTCGGAGAAGTGCGCCGGCACGAGGTCGATCTCGCCCGACGCGAAGTACGGCCTCGTCACGTGCGACAGGAAATACGAGAGGTGCCGCATCCGATCGCCGAATTCGCCGCGCAGGTACGGGCGATCGTGGAGTGCGTGCATCTGGTGCACCACCACCCCGTCGAGTTCGCCCTGGTTGGCCTCGATCGCGTCGAGGACGGCGGTCGGCTCGCCGTTGGCGAGCGGCACGATCAACTGGGCCCCCGGCCCGATGTGGTCCATCACACGATCGGCGGCGGTCGCTTCTTGCACGCCACCGACGCTAGTGGAGCGCTGCGTCGAAAGCGGCGGGCCGTTGGTCCCGACGTCAGCGCAGCCCGAGCGCCGCTCCCATCGACCGCGCCGCGGCCGACATGCCGGCGTTCCGGATCACCGTGCGCTGAGCCGGTCAGTCGACGGCGTCGAAGGCGGCGGCCACGGCGTCGAGCAGGCGCGCCGAGCAGCCGGCCATGTCGACCTGGCCGGCGACGACCGGCGGGGCGATCTCGGTGGCGATCCGCTCGGCGATCCCCCGGAACACCTCGGCCGCCTTGCCGGTTCCTGCCAGCGCCACCGGCTCGCCGGCATCGTTGCCGGCCGCCACGGCGGGTTCGAGCGGCACGTGGCCGAGCAGTGGCGCCCCGATCTCGGCGGCCAACGCCTCGCCTCCCCCCGAGCCGAACAAGGCGTAGGACTGGCCGTGGTCGCAGACGAAGGCGCTCATGTTCTCGATCACGCCGACCACCGGGAGGAACGAGCGGCGCGCCATGTCGGCGGCCCGCTGGGCGACCTTCTGGGCGGCGATCGCCGGCGTCGTGACGATCACCATCGACGTGCGCGGCAGCATCCGGGCCAGGCCCATCTGCACATCGCCGGTGCCGGGTGGCATGTCGATCAGGAGGTAGTCGAGTTCACCCCACGCCACGTCCTGGAGGAACTGCTCGACGGCCTTGGTGAGCATCAGGCCGCGCCACATCAACGCCGTCGATTCCTCGACGAGGAAGCCGGTCGACACGACCTTCAAGAGGCCAGGGCCGACGGGCCGCGTGTTGGGCAGGATCTTGGGCTTGTCGGAGCCGGGGATCCGCTCGGCTTCCATCCGCTCGCTGATCCCGAGCAGGCGCGGCACCGAGAAGCCCCAGATGTCGGCATCGAGCACGCCGACCGTGAACCCGCGCCCTGCCAGCGCCGTGGCGAGGTTGACGGTGACCGAGCTCTTGCCGACCCCACCCTTGCCGGACCCGATCGCCAGCACCTGACAGTCAATTGGGATCTGTGTGTCGGGTGCCGTCTGGCGAGCATGCCAGCGGGCCTTGCCCATCACCTCGGACCGCTCCTCTGAGTTCATCTCGCCCCAGTCGATGCGCACGTCGGTCACACCGGGATGCAGCCCGACGCGCTGCTCGACCTCGCGTTTGATGTCGGCCCGCAGCGGGCACCCGCCGATCGTGAGCTTGATCCCGACCGTGACCACGCCCGTGTCGGACACGCTTACGCTGGGCACCATGCCGAGCGACACGATGTCGGCACCCAGTTCGGGGTCGATCACCGAGCCGAGCACGGCCTCGACCTCGGCCGCCGTGGGCGGAACCGGCGTGTGCGCACCTCGCGCATTGCGGCCATCGGCCATGCACGGATCGTACCCGGCAGGTAGTATTTCTCACATCGCCGTAGGAGAAAGTCCCCACCGCGGCACCGAAGGAGAAAGGTCGAACCGATGATCACCCTCACCGATACCGCTGCCAGCAAGGTCAAGGAACTGCTCGAGGCCGAAGGCGCCGCCGATCTGGCGTTGCGCGTGGCCGTGCGTCCCGGCGGCTGCAGCGGGTTCTCGTACGAGATGTTCTTCGACGGCGACATCGCCGGTGACGACGAACAGGCGACCTACCTCGACGGCGTCAAGGTCGTGGTCGACCCGGCGTCGGCCCAGCTCCTGCAGGGCGCCACGCTCGACTACAAGAACAGCCTCAACGAGTCGGGCTTCGCGATCACGAACCCCAACGCCTCGCGTACGTGCGGGTGCGGACAGAGCTTCTCCTGAGTCGCTCGCAGCGCGGCCGGCGGACTGCCGACCGTGTTGCATGTTGTTGACGAGCGGCCCGGCCGGGTTGCATCCGCGATGCAACCAATGCGATCGTGATGCGCCATGTCCCGACGTCGATTGAGTGCGCCCCGGTATCGCCGCCGCATCCTCGGCGTCGGACTGGTCCTGGCGGGAGCCGCCTACAGCGTCGGGGCGCCGATCTACGTCAACCGGATCGAGGTCGACCTCGACCGCCGGGTCGCCGGCGCGCTCGCCGACGCCGGTGTGGTCGGGGCCACGGTCTCGTTCGACGGTCAGGACGGGGAACTGCGGTGCACGCAGCCGGTCGATGACTACGAGGCCGCCGTGGCGGTCGCCGAGGGTGTGCACGGGGTGCGCACGATCGAACCGGCGCTCGCCGACCCGGCCCGCCCCAGCCTCGGCTCGGGCCGCAACTGCAAGGTGAACCTGGCTCCGCTGGTCGAGCCCGAACCGTCGATCACCGCGGCACCGGCCGAGACCGACGCCACGACCACCGATGGCACGGTCACCGTGCAGACGTCGGCAGAGGCCACCGAGCCCCCCGGCGTCGACTTCAGCACGATCGCCGAAGCGGTGACCGCCGATCCCCAGCTCTCGTACCTGAAGCTGTTGCTGGACCAGTCCGGCCGGATGGCTGCGCTCGCCGACCCGGCGGCGCCGGCGATGACACTCCTGGCGCCCACCGACGCAGCATTCGAGGCGCTGCCGGCCGACCTGCTGGCGCAGCTGTCGACCGAACCGGGCCTGCTCGATCGCGTGATCGACGCCCACCTGACCGAAGGCCGTCTCGCCGACGGAGCCGCCGGCTCGGCCTCGGCGGCGGTCGTCACCGGCAACGGTGACGTGCGCGTGATCGGTGAGGTCCTGATCCCCGACGGGGTCGAGATCAGTGCCCGCGACGCAGCGCCGATCACCGCCGCGCTCGATGCGGGCTCGGTCACGTTGACCGGCACGGTCGCCAGCGAGGCGGAACGCACCAAGCTCGTCAACGCAGCACGGATCGGGGCCGGTTCGCCGGAGGCCGTGATCGACCAGTTGGTCGTGGACCCCTCGGTCGGGATCGACCCCGGCACCGGTGACTCGCTGGCACGACTGGTGGCGTTCCTGCCGGTCCACCTCGTGTCGGGCGAGGTCGGTTTCGCGAGTGGCGCGATCTCGCTCACCGGCACGTACCTCGCCGACGCCGACGGCGATGCGATGCGGGCCGCCGCCGCCGCCGAGGGCGTCGACGCCCAACTCGAGCAGTTGCCGCCGGCCACGATCGACCAGGCGGCCCAGCTCGAGGACGAACTCAACCAGTTCGTGGCCGCCAATCCGATCCGGTTCGAGTCGGGATCGTCGGTGCTCGCCGACGAGTCGGCCGCAGTCCTCGACGAGCTCGCCGCCCGCCTTGCCGAGGTGCCCGGGGTGACGGTGTCGGTCGAGGGCCACACCGACTCCGAGGGTGACCCTGGTCGCAACCTGACCCTGAGCCAGCAGCGGGCCGACGCCGTTCGAGCGGGGCTGATCGAACGCGGGCTCGATCAGTCGCTCGTGACGGCGACCGGGTTCGGGATCACCCAGCCCGTGCTCGTCGACGGCGTCGAGGACAAGGATGCCAGCCGCCGCGTCGAGTTCCGGATCGCGACGACGTGATCGAGTTCGAGTCAGTGAGGGAGACGTCATGCCGTACACGTTGATGAAGGGGCTGGTGTGGTTCCTGCTGGCGCTGTTGATCGGGATCGTGATCGGGTGGTTGCTGCGCAGTGTCGCCGCCCGACGCCAGGTGGCCCGGGCCCGTTCGCACCACGTCGACACCGTCGAGCTGGAGCGGCTGCGCGGTCGCGTTGCCAACCTGGAGCCGGTCGTCGTCGATCGCGATCGACTCCGGGCCCAGCTCGACGAGCTGACGGCGTCACGCGGGTCGCGCCGGTGCCACCGGTACCGATCGCGGCGCTGCCGGAGACATCGGTCGCCGAGGTCGCCCCGGTGCTGACGGCGCCCGACGTGGCCGGTGCGGCGGCGGTGCTCGGCCGCCCGGTGGTGGCCGACGACCTGCCGCGTGATCGAGGGCATCGGACCCAAGATCGAGACGCTCTGCCATGGGATCGGGATCCGGACCTGGCATGACCTGTCGACCACCGAGGCGTCGCTCCTGCGCACCATGCTGGCCGATGCCGGTCCCCGGTTCCGGACCCATGACCCTGCCACCTGGCCGACCCAGGCGGCGCTGTTGGCGGCAGGTCACTGGAGCGAGTTCGCCGCCCTCACCGCCTCGCTGCGCGGGGGAAAGCAGGCCCAATCGGCAGCGGACCCGGTCGACGACGACACGCAACCGGTCGAATGACATCGGCGACGATCGCCTTCACGCTCGACGGAGAACCGGTCGACGTGGCCGGCGGATGCTCGCTACTCGACGCGTTGCGCGAGCAGCTCGGTGTTCGCTCGGTCAAGGACGGGTGCAGTCCCCAGGGCCAGTGCGGGTGTTGCACGGTGTGGGTCGACGGCCAGCCGCGGGTGTCGTGCGTGACGCCGGTGGCGCGTGTGGCGGGGCGTGCGGTCACCACCGTGGCCGGGCTGCCCGACGGCGACGGTTGGGCACGAACGATGTGCGAATCGGGCGCGACCCAGTGCGGATTCTGCACGCCCGGGATCGTGATGCGTCTGGCGGCGCTGGAGGCGGCGAAGCGCGTCGATCGCGATGCTGTGAACCAGTCGCTGCTGGCGCACCTGTGCAGGTGCACCGGCTGGCAGACGATCGTCGAGGCGGCGGCGATCGGGCCCAGCGACCCGGTCGAGGCAGGGTGGTCGCGCTTCCTACCGGCAGGTGAGCAGCGGGCCGAGCTCGAAGGTGGGGTGCCCCAACGGGTGGCTCCCGACGTGGCGCTCGGCGCCGGCGGATTCGCCGACGACGTGGCGCCGACCGGCGCGCTGGTCGCGCTCCGCAGCGTCGACGGCGAGTGGGTGGTGGGTGAGTCGCTGGCCGAGGCGCGTGCACACAGCGGGAAGGTCCAGGGGCGCCGCACCACGGCACCGTTGAGCTGGCCGCTCGACATCCCCGATGGCGTTTGGGCGCGCACGTTGCGCACGACCTGGGTCGAGCCGGCGTACCTCGAACCCGACGCGTCCTGGTGTGCGCCGGGTGGTGAGCCGTTCAGCTCGCACGGGAACGGTGGGGCGTTCGGCGCCAAGCAATCGGGCGAGCTGGGGCGCGTCGCACGTGCGTTGGCCGACCGTCACGGCCGACCGGTGCGGGTGTTGGCGACCCGTGAGGACGTGGTGCGATTCGGCGTCAAACGTCCGCCGGTGGCGATCGGGGTGCGTGCCGACGGGACGGGTGTGGCGCACGTCGTGCGCACGCCAGGGATCGCCGAGGCGATCGCATCCGTGGCGCCCGGTCTGCAGATCGTGGAACACGACGTTCCCGGTCCGCCCACCTCGGCGCAGGTGCGCGGCGCCGGATGGGTGGAGGCGGGGGTCCTGCTCGCTTCGCTCCGCGACGGGCCGGCGGCAACCGTGCGGTCACCGGCCGGCGCCACCGCGTCGGCGAGCATCGAACCCGACGGGACCGTGATGATCCGAGTGGAGTGCGGGGCCGTGCTCGACCCGACGGTGCTTCGCAGCTATTGCATCGGCGCCGCCCACATGGCGCTCGGATGGGTGCGGTCGGAAGCGATCGCGGTCGACGAGCACGGCATGCCGCACGACCTCACGATCCGTTCCTTCGGCGTGCTGCGCGCCGTCGACGTGCCGCCGATCCACGTCGAACTGATCGACTCCCAAGGCCCGCCGGTGAACGGCAGCGATGCCGTGTTCGCAGCGGTGGCGGCGGCGGCATGGGCGCACGACGACTGGGCGCCGGCGTGGCCGACCAGGCGCTGATCCGGCGGGTGCTGGGTGCGTGGGCCGAGGCCGCCGCCGCAGTCGCCCACGAGCTGGCCCGGCACGAACCGGTGTGGGGGAGTTCCACGGCCGGCGTGGCAGGCGGCACGCTGGTCGTGAGCGGCGCCGGGCTGTACGTGAATCGGGTGCTCGCAGCCGGCATCGACACGCCGTTGACCGATGCCGACATCGGGTTCGTGATCGAGCGCAGTTCGGCGGCAGGTCTGGGCGTCGCCGGGTTCGAGGTGTCGGACCTGACCGACCCTCGCTCGCGCGACGCGCTCGACCGGCACGGGTTCGAACACGACACCACCCGCGACGTTTCGATGATGATGCGTTCCACCGATCTGCCACTGCCGGAGTCGCCGTTCGACATCGTGATCCGGTCGATCGGCCCCGCTTCGCTCGGCGACTGGCAGGAGGTGGCGGCACTCGGTTGGGGGCACACCGAACCGGCCGCCAGGCGCGCCAGCGATGCCTACGCGAGGGCGGTCTCGGGGATCGAGGGGGAATCGCTGATGATCGCCCATGACGCCCGTGACGGGCGCCCGTTGGGCTGTGCCGCGCTCACCCGGCGGTCCGAGGTGGCCACCCTCGGCGGGATGTCGACCGTGCCCGAGGAACGGCGCCGCGGCGTGCAGGCGGCATTGGTGCGGCACCGGATCGAGGTCGCCCTCGACGCCGGGTGCACCGTGATCGTGAGCAGCGCAGCGAGCGGTGGTGCGTCACGGCGCAACCTGGAACGGCTCGGATTCCGAGCGGTCCTCACGGTCGCCACGCTCGTACGATCGTTGTGATGAAGGATGCGCCCGGGTTCGTGATCCGTCCCTACCGAACCGACGACCTGGCAGCGATTCACAGGATCAACCAGGCCAACACGCCGGCGGTCGGGAGCGAGACGATCGCAGACCTGGCGGTGATCGCCGATCAGTCGTCGATCGCGTTGGTCGCCACGAGCGCGCTCGACGACGGCGTGGTCGGATTCTGCCTGGTGCTGGAGCCGGGGGTCGACTACGACGCCATGAACTACCGGTGGTTCTCGGAGCGCTACGACGAGTTCGTGTACCTCGACCGGGTCGCCATCTCGGAGGGCCACCGGGGCACCGGGCTCGGCCGGCGGCTCTACACCGAGGTCGAACGGCTGGCCGCCGGCGTCCGCCCGTCGGCCGACACGTTCACGCTCGAGGTCAACCTGGTCCCTCGCAACGACGACTCGCTCGCCTTCCATACCCGGCTCGGCTTCGTCGAAGTGGGGCAGCAGCAGACCCGGAAGGCGCTGGTCAGCCTGATGGCCAAACCGCTGCGAAGCGTCGAGCCGCGCTGACCGACGTCCGGTAGCTTCGGCGGATCCGATCCCGCCTGACCACCCTGCTGGCGCTGATCCCGATCCTTGCGTTCGGGCTCGTCGCCGTCGCTGCCGATACTGCCTCGGCGGCCGACGGCTACACCCTGTCGTCGACGACGTTGTACCGGGTGTCGGACACCGCCGGCGTGCGGCTGGACGTGGAGTCCACCTACACGATGCGCAACACCCAACCGGACCGCCGGATCGACGGTGGCGTCCGCTTCTACTTCTTCACCGGGCTGACCGTCCCGATCGACGACAGCAGTTCGGAACTGGCCGTCGACGTCGATGGGCGTCCGGCCCGGTTCGAGATCCAGGACGAGTCGGGCTACGACCTCGTCCAGGTCGAGTTCGCCAACCGACTCGACTACGGCGAGACGTTCACGATCTCGGTCCGTTACCGCCTGGCCGGTGAGCGGCCGCGTGATCCGGATTCGTGGGTGCGCGTCAACCCGGCCTATGTGTCGTTCACGGCCGTCACGTTCGCCGACCCCGGTTTGGCCGAGGTCACGATCCAGACCCCCCAGGACTGGGTGGTCGACTACACCGGCGACGACCTGAACCGTCAGACGTTCGGTGACGCGGCGCTCTACACCGCCTCGGCGATCGACGATCCGCTGGCGTTCTGGGTTCTGTTCACGGCGCGCAACGACGACGGACTGGCATCGGTGCCGATCACGCTCGACGACGCCGGTTTCGAGTTGCGAGCATGGCCCGGTGACAGCTCGTGGTCCGAGTTCGCCACTCGTGCGGTGACCGACGGCGTTCCGGAGTTGGAGCGCCTGATCGGATCGGAGTGGCCCGAGCGGGGCCGCAACGAGACCGATGTGATCGAGACGTCCACGCCGTATTTGCGCGGGTATGCCGGCTTCTACTACGCCGAGACCGATGTGATCGAGATCGGCGAGGACCTCGACATGCACACCATGCTGCACGAGTTGTCGCATGCCTGGTTCAACAGCGATCACATCGAGACGCGCTGGATCAGCGAGGGGTTGGCGGACGAGATCGGCGCCCGCGCCACCGCCGGTCTGGGTGAGCGATTGCCGCTCCCCAACGAATACGAGCCGCCGCTCGACGCCGACGGCCAACGACTGGTGGTCGACACGTTCCCGCTCAACAGCTGGTCGCGACCGCTGGAGGCGCTGGACGACACCACTGAGTACTACGGGTACCGCACCGCGTTTCTGGTGATGCGAACGCTGCGCACCGAGATCGGCGAGGCGGCCACGACGGCGCTGCTGACGGCCGTGCTGGACGACGAGCGGGCGTACCCGGGCAGCGCCGATGCCGACGGGCGCGACGGGACCGGTGACGGTGGCGTCGACTGGCGCGACTTTCTCGATCTGGCCGAACAGGTGGGCGGGTCGACCGAACTCGTCGACCAGTATCGGAGGTACGTCGTCACCGGATCGCAGGACGACCTGCTCGACGACCGCGCGGCGGCGCTCGAGCGCTACACAGGACTGGTCGAACAGGCGGCCCCCTGGCAGCCCCCCGAGGCAGTGCGGGCTGCGATGGCGAGTTGGACGTTCATGACCGCAGGATCAGCGATCGACGCCTCGGTGGCGGCTCTCGAACGGCGCGATCTGCTGATCGAGACGCTGACACCGATCGGGCTTCACCCGACCGAGGCGTTGGGCGTCACGTTCGAATCGAGCGACGATGTGGCGCTGGCGTCCGAGGCGATCGACGCCGAGCTGGGCACCGCCCGCAGCCTGGTCGAACACAGCCGTGCGCTGGCGACGTCGCTCGACCCGATCGGTCAACGGCTCCCGCCGCTGGAACAGTCCGCATACGAGGAGTCGCCCGACGTGCTCGCCACGGCGATCGGCCATCTGGCCACACGGGCGGCGGCGCTGGCGGCCAACGAGACCGCCGTGTCGCAGGCCGTGGAATCGACCGGCCTGACCGTGCCGGCCCTGGCCGACGATGCCTTCGCCGCCGAGCCCGACGCAGCCGTGGCGTTGTCGGCGCGACGGCTCGCCGCTGCCGACGATGTCGTCGCCGCGCATGCCCGGCTCGATGCGTCGCAGTCGTTGCTCGAACGCGTCGGCGGGTTGGGTGCCGACGCCGACCAGACACTGGAACGAGCCGATGCAGCGCTCGCCGCCGGCGAGTACGAGGCGGCGTCGGACGCCGCCCGTCAGGCGGGCGATACCGTGGCGCAGTTCGACGAAGCCGGCGCCCAGCGGCTGTGGTGGTCCGCGGCCGGCATGGCCGCAGCGCTGGTGCTGCTGGCAGCGTTCCGATGGCGGGGCAGAATGCGGGGGTGAAACTGCCGGTGATGCCGCCGATCCTTCCGATGCTGGCCAAGTTGGCGCGTGCGATACCCGACGCTCCCGACGGGACCCTGCTCTACGAGCCGAAGTGGGACGGGTTCCGCTGCCTCGTGTTCCGCGACGGCGACGAGATCGAGTTGGCGAGCCGCAATCAGCGCCCGTTCAACCGCTACTTCCCCGAACTGCTCCCGGCGCTCCGCGCCGCGCTGCCGGACCGGTGCGTCGTCGACGGCGAGATCGTCGTGCCGCATGCTGACGGTGACGGGCTCGACTTCGACGCCCTGCAACAGCGGATCCACCCCGCCGCGTCACGTGTGGCGATGTTGAGCGAACAGACCCCGGCGTCGTTCGTGGCGTTCGACCTGCTGGCGCTCGACGACCGCGACCTGACGGCGACCCCGTTCCGGGAGCGGCGTGCGCTGCTGACCAGCGCGCTCCGCCACGCCGATCGGGTGCACCTCACGCCGGCCACCGCCGACCGGGCGGTCGCCGAGCGCTGGTTCACCGAGTTCGAGGGAGCCGGCCTCGACGGGGTGATGGCCAAGCCGCTGGACGGTGTGTACACCCCCGACAAGCGAACCTTGGTCAAGGTCAAGCACGAACGCACTGCCGACTGCGCCGTGGCCGGATTCCGGATCCACAAGGACGGCAACGGCGTCGGCTCGCTGTTGCTCGGGTTGTTCGGCGACGACGACCGACTCCACCACGTCGGCGTGTGTGCGGCGTTCAAGGCGACCTTCCGGAGCGAACTCCTGACCGAGTTGGAGCCGCTCACGCGGGGCGCCCTCGACGATCACCCGTGGCGGGAGTGGGCCGAGATGCAGGCCCACTCGGAGCAGCGCATGCCGGGCGGGTTCAGCCGGTGGAACGTCGACAAGGACCTCTCGTTCGTGCCCGTGCGCGTCGAGCGCGTGGTCGAGGTCACCTTCGGCCAACTCGAGAGCGGGCGGTTCCGGCACGGAGTGCAGTTCGTCCGATGGAGGCCGGACCGTGACCCGAACTCATGTCGATACGAACAGCTCGACGTGGCGGCTCCGGTGCGTTTCGAGTCCTTGCTGGCCGAGGCCACGGACACCGATCGTCACCCGGCCTGAAAACGGCGAATGCCGCCGGCCCGTGAGGACCGGCGGCATTCGAGCCTCGCTGGTGTTCAGGCGGGGCGGACGTTCTGGGCTTCGTCGCCCTTGCGGCCCTGCCCGATGTCGAATTCGACCTTCTGGCCTTCGTCGAGGGACTTGTAGCCCTCGCCGGCGATGTTGGAGTGATGCACGAACACATCGTCCCCACCCTCGCGTGAGATGAAGCCGAAGCCCTTCTCGCTGTTGAAAAACTTGACGGTGCCTTGCATAGGAAACAACTTTCGTAACGGCGTGCCGACGTGGCACACCACCCAGGACCCTATGAGCACATTCGGCGCGATCCTCCCGGATGCCCAAGACTCACGGAACGGTGGTCGCCGGTGGCAGCGTGCTGGTGGTCGTGACGAACGACGCCGACGGCGCCGTCTGGTCGATCACGTTGATCACCGGAGGGGCGGCGGTGACGCCGGGTTGCGACGTGACGGTCAGCAGCGTGCCGTCCGGGTTGGCCACCTCGAACGCTTGCTGGGCAGCCTGCACTACGCCGGTGGCGGTGGCTGCGGTGAGTTCCAACGTCCAGCTGCCGGCCACGTCGAACGGAAGACCGCGCTTGGTCGGCAGCCATGCCGTGCCGGCGGTGGTGAGCGGGATCTCCTGCAGGATCGGATGACCGTTGCTGCCGGCCGGTGGCACGAATCGCAACGACAGCTGCGTGATCCCCTCGGCAGGGGCATCGACTTCGATCCGGAATCCGTTCAGCCCGACCTGGGCCGGGCCGATCAACACGCGGGCGTCGATGCCCGAGACGGTCTCCACGAAGGCGATCGGGGTGCCGTAGACCTCGTCGGGGAGCGGGTTGACCTTGGCGGGGGTGAGCGCCAGCATCCAGCCCGAGAACGCCAGCACCACCACGCCGATCGCCGTCTCGGCGCCGAACGCGCGCCGGAAGCGGTCCGCCAGCGGGGCGGTCAGCTCCTGGGCCCGGTCGAGCCGCATGCGCACCTGTTGCCGGGCGGCGACGCCCACGAACACCATCGCCACCACGGCGACGATCTTGAGCAGCAGCACCTTGCCGTGGCTGCTGTCGAGCGGGTTGCCGTCGAGCCGGAACGTCTGCATCACGCCGGTGACGACGACCAGCAGGATCGCCTTGCCGGACATGCGCGTGAACGCACGCGTGGCGTGCAGCAAGTCGTCCTCGCCGGGCCCGGCGAGCACGACGCGCGACACGAGCGCGGCGCCACCGAACCACACCGCCGCGCCGAGCAGGTGGGCGACGCCGATCAGCACACCCAGCCAGGCGACAGGACCCTCGACCCGGCTGAGCGCCACGACGGCGAGCGCCGCGCCGGGAATCCCCCAACCCCACATGGCGCTGGTCGGGTCGATGATCCGCTCCGGGCGGGTAGCCACCCAACCCGACGCCGCCACCAGGACGAGACGAAGCAACGCGCCGCGCCCGGGCCAACCGGCGTCCTTCAGATCGAGCCATGCGCTCGGGCTGATCGCGGCGCCGAACGAGATGTCGCCGAACTTGGCGGCGAAGGCGATCAGGTACAGCAGCGTGCCGATCAGGCCGACCAGCCAGGCCGCCCGCAGGTATCGCACGGTGACGATGTACTCGGGGCCTTCCGGCCAACCGAGGGCGATCAGTGCCAGGCCGCCGAACACCGCCAGGATGCCGAGCGTGGACAGCAACCGGCCGAGCCACAGTGCGCCTCCCGACGAGCCCTGGTTGGGCGTCTCGGCGGCCTCGGAGACCGACGCCGTGTTGGCGGTCACCGACACGAACGGGCTGGTGGTCGTCGGCGCGTTGGGGTCGATCGTGGTGCCGGCGGCAACGCTGGTGGTGGCGGCCGGATCGGTGTCGACGCGGAACGTGGTGCTCTGCGGGCCGAGCGCCGTCACCCCGTCGCCGTCCACGAGTCGCCACGACATCACGCACGTGCCCTTGGGGACGGGCTGCAACAGGGTGAACGTGACGAGCAGACCCTCACTGTCGACGTCGGGCTCGCTCAGGTTCTGCGGTTGCCCTTGGGCACAGGTCATCTCGAGACTCACGCGATCGGTGGCGCGCAACTCCTGGTTGAACGACAACACGATCGTGGTCGGCGACTCGCCAAGCGTGGCACCGTCGGGCGGCGTGATCGACTGCAGCGAGTTGGCCGCGTCCTGGGCGTGCGCGGCGGCGCCGCCCCCGAGCGCGGCGAGACCCACCAGAGCTCCGAACAAGCCGGTGGTCAGCGCCCGCCTGCTGCCCCGAAAACGACCGGAGCGTTGGACAGCGTGTGAGGGGTCGATGACGCTCACGGCGCCAACGGTAGCCAGATCGGGGTCAATCGTTTCGACATGCTGCTGCAACACGATCGCAACGCCGACGCGACCCGATGCGACGGCGACGGCCGTTGCACCCCGTCGCTAGGGTTGTCGGTGATGGCGACCCAGTCCCTGTACCGGCGATACCGGCCCCGACGGTTCAGTGAATTGAAGGGCCAGGACCATGTGGTCAAGGCACTCCGCGACGCGGTCATGCAAGGTCGCGAAGGTCAGGCGTACCTGTTCTCCGGGCCGCGCGGCACCGGGAAGACCACGTCGGCTCGGATCCTCGCCAAGGTCCTCAACTGCCAGAACGTGATCGACGGCGAGCCGTGCTGCGAGTGCGAGTCGTGCCTGGCCGTCGAGCGCGGCACCAGCTACGACGTGCACGAACTCGACGCGGCGTCCAACAACGGCGTCGACTCGATCCGGGATCTGGTCGAGAAGGCGTCGCTCGGCACGCCGGGTCGCCACAAGGTGTACATCCTCGACGAGGTCCACATGCTCTCCAAGGCCGCCGAGGCGGCGCTGCTGAAGACGCTCGAGGAGCCGCCGCCGCACGTGGTGTTCGTGCTCGCCACCACCGACCCGCAGAAGATGAGCGACACGATCAGGTCGCGCACGCAGCACCTGCAGTTCCACCTGCTGCCGACCGACACGATGGCCGAGCACGTGCGATGGGTCGCCACCGACGCCGGGCTCGATGTCACGCAGGAGGCGCTCGACGCCGCCCTGGTGCGCGGTGGTGGGTCGGCACGCGACACGCTGTCGGCGCTCGAGTTGCTGGCGTCGACCGGTGGCGACGTGAGCGACGTGGTCGACCTCGACGAGTTCCTGACGGCTCTGATCGACCGCGACTCCGGGCGAGCCCTCACCGCGATCGGGCATGCCGTGAGCGTGGGACGTGACCCGCGCACCGTGACCGAAGACATCGTGCGACATCTCCGCAACGCGTTCCTGTCGTTGATCGCACCGGAACTGGTCGTGCTCCCGCGGGAGCGCCTCGACGCGGTGGCCGCCCAGGCCCACGTGCTCGGCACGGCGATGTTGGTGCGATCGATCGAGCGGCTCGGCACGGCGTTGGTCGACATGCGCCATGCCCCCGACCCGCGCATCCTGGTCGAGGTGGCGCTGGTGCAACTCACCAACGATCAGGCCGGCACCGACGGCGAGGCGATGATGGCGCGCATCGAACGCCTCGAACAGACCGTCAAGCAGCTGCGCGAGTCCGGGGTCGGCACCGCGGCATCGGCCGGACCCAAGGACCCTGCCACCGGGCGCGCCGTGCTCGGTGGCGCGGCACGGCGTGACGTCACGGCACCCGGCGGTATCCAACGGCCGACGGTGCCGACGCCCACACCGACGCCGGAGCCGGCTCCGCAGGCGGCGCCGATGACCGCCGGCGCGACGGTCCCCGACGCGTGGGAGCGCACCGTCAAGGGCCAGGTCAAGCCGCTCGTGCGAGCCTTGTACTCGGCCGGAGGGTTCGTGGGCGGCAGCGGTGAACGCTGGCAGTTCGGCGTGCCGAACGAAGCCCACGGCACCAAGTGCAACGAGCACCGGGCGGCGGTCGAGCAGGCGCTCGCCAAGGAGGTCGGCCACCCGGTCACGCTCGAGTTCGTGGTCCGGCGATCCGACGACGATCACGAACGGCCCGCTCCCCGGCCTGCCACGCCGCCGGTCGCCGTGGCAGCCGGCTCGATCGGCGCCTGCACACGACGTCGAACCCGAGATCGTCGTGGCCGAACTCCCCGCCGACGACGAGGTCGACATGTCGGAGCTGACCGACGCCCCGCCCGAATCGGTGAAGACCCCGATCGATCGGCTGGCCGAGGCGTTCCCGGGGTCCGAACTCGTCAACGACGAGTGAGCCAGACTGAGACCAGATGGCCAGCGTCTACACCCCTCCCGTCCAACTGTTGATCGACGAACTCGGTCGGTTGCCCGGCATCGGCCCCAAGTCCGCCCAGCGGATCGCGTTCCATCTGCTCAAGATCCCCGACGACGACGCCAACCGGTTGGCACGGGCGATCACCGAGGCCAAGGCCAAGGTGCGGTTCTGCGAGCGTTGCTTCAACGTCGCCGAGGGAACCCTGTGCCCGATCTGCTCCGATGATCGGCGTGATTCGTCGATCATCTGCGTCGTGGAGGAATCGCGCGACATCGTGTCGGTCGAGAAGACCGGCGAGTTCCGGGGTCGCTACCACGTGCTGTTGGGGGTGATGAGCCCGCTCGAAGGGATCGGCCCGGAGCAGCTCAAGATCCGCGAGCTGCTGGCGCGGCTCGGCCCGGAGGGCGTCGAGGAGGTGATCGTGTGCACCAATCCCAACACCGAGGGCGAGGTCACGGCGATGTACCTGGCTCGCATGCTCAAGCCGCTCGGGCTCAAGGTCACCCGGATCGCCTCGGGGTTGCCGGTCGGCGGTGACCTCGAATACGCCGACGAACTCACGCTCGGACGTGCCCTCGAAGGCCGCCGCACGATCGATGCGTGACATGCCGAGGATCATCGACTGGGGCGCCGACGAGCGCCGATTGACCGAACACGTCAGCGTGTTGCTCGGCGCCAACGGCGGCGGCTACCCATCGGGCAACAGCCTGGTGGTCCGCGGCGACGGGGAAGCGGTGGTCATCGATCCCTCGCTCACGTTGGTCGAGCGGGGTGGAGCGAGTGTGGCCGTCGATGCCGTGATCAACTCGCACAGCCACGAGGACCACTTGTCGGCCAACGGCCTGTTCGCCGATGCGCGGTTGCACATCCACGAGGCCGACCTGCCCGGTGCGCGCAGCCTCGACGGGCTGATGGACGTGTACGGGCTGTCCGGCGAGGCTCGCACGTTGTTCGCCTCGCAGGTGGTCGAAGAGTTCCACTACACCCCGCGCCCCGACGCACGCGGTTTCGGGGACGGCTACGTGTGGGATCTCGGTCGTGCCCAGATCGAGGCGGTCCATCTGCCCGGCCACACGCGAGGGCACTGCGGGTTCCGGATCTCGGGTGGAGTGTTCTTCCTGTCCGACATCGACCTGACCGGCTTCGGCCCGTACTACGGCGACGTGTGGAGCGATCTGGAGCAGTTCGAATCATCGCTCGTCCAGGTCCGCGACGAGCACGCCGACTACTACGTCACGTTCCACCAGAAGGGCGTGATCGAGGGACGCCAACGGTTCCTGGAGATGCTCGACGCATTCCATGCCGTGATCCCGCGCCGGCACGCGGCGATGCTCGACTTCCTGGCCGAGCCACGCACGATCGACGCAATGGTGGCGCACCGGTTCATCTACAGGCCCCACGTCGTGCACGTGTTCGCCGACAGCGTCGAGCGTCGCTGCGCAGCGATGCATCTGCAGCGGATGCTCACCCGCGGCGAAGCCCGCGAGGTCGATCCCGGCCGCTTCCAGGCCTGCTGAACGGCGTCGGCGCCGATCGACGGGCTCACGGGTGGGGAGGGTCCTCGATCATTCGCCAGGCGTCCTGGCTGAGATGATGGGCGAGGTCGTAGAGGGCGCGTGCGGTCGCGAGCTCGGCACCGGCTTGGGGAACGGTCGGGTCGACCGGGTTGCGCCGCGAACGGCCCGTCCCGGCGAGTGAACGATCCCCCGCATCGAGGTGCGCGATCACTTCGCAGTGATCCGGGTCCTCGCGGAGCTCGAGCCACACGTCCCAGTGGCGTGTTGCTGTCGTCATGCTGCGATCGTCCACCCGTCGTGGTCACGGGACCAGGGCAGAACGTCCCGGCGACGTGACCGACACCCGGATCAGGTCGCTGACGCGAGCGCCGCCTGGTACTCGGCGATCCGGGCCAGATGACCGTCAACGTCGGTTGGCCCGGCGTTGTGGGTGGCGATCGCCAGGTGCGTGGCGCCGAGCTGTTGCCACTTGTCGGCGTGGGCACGCCAGCGCTCCGGATCCCCGCCGGCGTACTGCGCTTGGGCGCGGATCTCGAACCCGTCCCATCCCAATCCGGCGGCTTCCCGGAGTCGGCGGAGCTCGGCGATGCGGACCGCCGTCTTGTCGTTGGGCGAGCCGAGCGGCACCCACCCGTCGCCGAGCCGGGCGCACCGTTCGAGGGCGGCGGGCGCCGACCCGCCGAAGAGGATCGGTACGGCACGGCGCGGGCGCGGCAGGATGCTGGCCAGATCGAACCGATGGAATTCGCCCTCGAACGTGAAGGCGTCCTCGCTCCAGAGCCGCCGCATCAGTTCGACCTGCTCCGTCAGTCGTCGCCCGCGGGTGTGGAAGTCCTCGTTGAGTGCGTCGTACTCGACGGTGTTCCACCCGACACCGACGCCCAGTCGCAGCCGATCGCTCGACAGGATCGCCACCTCGGCGGCCTGTTTGGCGACCAGTGTCGCCTGACGTTGCGGGAGGATCAGGATCGACGTGACCAACTCGACGGTACGGGTGCAGGCGGCGAGGAATCCGAACAACACGAGCGGCTCGTGGAACGCGGTGTCGGAGTCGTACGGCCCCTCGAAGCCACCGGGGCGGTCGCGCCGGGCGCCCACCACGTGGTCGTACGCCAGCAGGTGTGTGACACCCAGCGCCTCGGCGCCCTCGGCGAAGGCTCGGATCGCGCCGGGGTCGGTCCCGATCTCGTGGTGCGGAATGACCGCCCCGATCTGCATCGCGGTCACCACGAGCCTCCTCCGCCCCCGCCGCCGCCGCCGCCAACACTGCCGCCCCTGAACCCGCCGCCGCCGAAACGGCCGCCGGCGCGCCCGCCGCCGCCGCTGCCGCCGGCGGGGGCGGGAACGGTGCGGCTGGAGCGGATCGACGTGTTGTGGCCCATCAGGATGATCGGTCCGGCCGACGCTCGCGCCGGTGCCGGCACGTTGGCGCGCGCCAGGGCGCGGGTCCAGGCGCCTGCCTCGCCGAGCGCCACGGCCCAGCCGCTGTACTCACGGAGCAGCCCCTGTGACCACGCCCATTCCACGTGCTGGGCTTCGCTGGCGTGGAGGAAGCGACGGAACGACTCCGTTTGCAGCGCCAATGCCGAGCCCTGCGCGCTGCGGGCCGGCAGCAGGACCCGATACACGAAGTAGGCGATGATCGCCGGGAACGTGAGTCCCAGTGCCAGCGCCAACAGCCAACCCTGGAACACGCCGAGGAAGGCCGCCACGGCAGGTCCCAACCACACGAGTGCGAACACGCCGAGCAACAGGAACGGGCCGATCGAGCTACCGGCGTGATGTGTGGAACCGATCGACGATCCCGGTGCCATCCGCTTCCACCAACCGCTCGAGGCGATCTGCTGGCGTTGCATGGCTGCCGCCTTCGACCAGGCGTCTGCGAAGGCCCGGTTGTACTTGCCGGTGGTGTATGAGTCCTGCCCGCCCAGCATCTCGTCGATGATCGCGCGCTGATCGGGGGGCAGCGTTCCGAACTTGGCTCCGCGGCTGATCACCAGGTCGGAGCCGTGCTCGGTGAGTTCGATCGCCTCGCTGCCGGCCAGGCCCGAGAGCCACGCCTCGACGGTGTCGGAGTGGAACTGCTCGGTGAGCAGCACCGATGCCTGCCAGGGCGCGATCCCCTTCGGCGGGACGAACTCGACCGTGGCGAGATCACCCATCTCGTCGTCGGGCACCAGCATCGTCGGGGGCGATGAAGGGGTCGACCCGTCGGCGCTCGGCGGTGGCAGGCGGCCGTGGGCGGCATCGGTCGCTCCACCGGCGAACACCTCGTTGCGGCCTTGACGGCGTGCCCACCGGTTGACCGGCAACACGCCCAGGGCACCGACCGCGGCCATGCCGAGCGTGAGCGGGAGCCGGTCGTCGGAGCGCCGGGCGGGAAGCGATGGCGGGTCCACGTGGGCCGGCGTGGTGAGGGCGACGATGCCGCCGTCGATGGTTACGCCGGTGCCCGGCGCCAGACTGTCGAGCTGCACGCGGTACACGCCGTCCTGCTGCTCGATCGCGGACGGGTCAATGCCTGCGAAGGCGCCCACGAAACAGCGCGGCTGGTCGAGTTCGATGCCGGTCACCACGACCTCGGCGTGCACGAACTCGAGTTCGAAGTACGTGCCCACGGCGTCGATGGCGAAGGTTCCGTCGCTCATGTTGGCGGCCGGCAGCGAGTACGACAGCACGTAGCGGTGTTGCCCCGAGATGGTGACGTTCGGATCGCCGATCCGGATCTGGGTGTAGTCGCCGTAGTCGATCGCCGACAGGTTGTCGGGCGCGTCCAGCGACGAGGCGGTGATGTCGATCGGGGCGCCGTAGTCGTTGGGGATGTTGCGCTGCGTGCCGTGCCGGTCGTGGCTGCCGAAGTCCTGGTCGATCGTTTCGGTGATCCGGAGCGAATCGTCACCCGCCGGTTCGATCAGCACGTGGAACGAGTCGTACCGCTCGGCGTCGTTCCCGCCGCCGATGACTCCGGCGCCGGTGAGCGCCGTGGTGCCGGCGATCGACGCGATCGCGACCGCATGGCGAACCTTGGAGACCTGGCCGAGCATGTCGGTCATTCTGCCTGCGTCAACCGCCGGCCGGGTGCCAGTCGGGCGGCGCCAGCTCGAATCCGGCGAAATCGAATCCGGGCGCGACCACACAACTCACCAACGCGTAGTCGCCCAGTGGCTCGGCGGCCTGCCACCGATCGCGCCGAACGACCGCCTGCGGCCGCTGACCGGCGTGCAGATCGGGACCGAGCGCGACCTCGTGGACCGCGCCCGATTCGTCGGCGGTCCGCAGCGCGAGTGCGCCACCGGCGTGGTGCAGCCACACCTCGTCGGCATCGACCCGATGCCAGTGGGAGCGTTCCCCGGCCCGCAGCAGGAAATAGATCGCCGTCGCCGCCGACCGCCCATCCGGATCGACGGCGTCGCTGCGCCAGGTCTCGACGTAGTGCCCACCCTCCGGATGCGGTCGCATGCCGAGTTCGGCGATGATCGCCGCTGCAGGATCGCCGACGTCGTCCATCCCGTCATCGTGGCACTCGCCGGGCTGCACCGTCCTGGTGGGGTTGTCATGGTGGGGTTGTCCCCACCCCCTGGACGCCGGTTGCTCCCATCGAAGCGGCAACGCCAGTCGTTCACGATCGTTGAGTGTCCGGAATCCTCGCTGCCGCCCCACTGCTGTTGATCGTCGCGATGGCGACGATCGCCCTCAACGGCCAGCCTCGCCAGGCGGAGTCCTTCGATCACCTCGCCCCGTTCGATCACCAGGGCGATGGAACTCCACCACGAACCGCACCGGGCCGACGATTCGCACGTGGTGTGTCACATCGGGCGGGATCGCCACGTGCTCGCCCGCCGGCACGACCCGTTCCGGCCGGCCTTCGAAGCCGAAGCCCAACGCGCCGGCGCGCACGATGAGCCTGCCCCACACGCCGGGGGCGACGCGGTGCTCACCGAGCAGACCGGCCGGGACCGTCGACTCATCGAACTCCGGTGTCGTGCGCACCAGGTTCATTCCGGTCGGCCATGCCGGATCGGGAGTGCTCACAGGTGGCGTTCGACGATCGTGCGCATGGCGTGCAGTGGCTGCGCCCCGACCACCGTCTCGATTACCTTCCCACCACGCATGATCAGCAGCATCGGGATGCTGCGGGCCTGGAAGCGGTCAGCGATCTGCGGCGACTCGTCGACGTTGACCTTCACCACCTTCAGCTTGCCGGCCAGCTCTTGCGAGAGTTGTGCGAGCACTGGGGCCACCATCCGGCACGGCCCGCACCAGGGTGCCCACAGGTCGACGACCACCAGCACCTTGGTGGCGGTCGCCGTTGCGAAGTCGGCGTCTCCGGCATCGACCAACCAGGCCAGGTCGGCATGGCACTTGGCGCACCGCGGATGCCCCTTGGCGGCCAGCGGCACACGATTGCGCGCGACCGCACGACGGGCACGGTGTCACGGCATGGTCCACATTCCCAGGGTACGTCTGTGCCCTGGTGGCTTGTCAGGGCCACTGGTCCCTGACCGCGACGCCTGACGTCAACGAGCACGGTCAGGACATCAGGGGAACAGCAGGACCTTGCCGGTGGTCTCGCGCGCTTCGAGCGCGCGGTGTGCGTCGGCCGCGTCCTGCAGGTCGTAGCGGGCGCCGATCCGCAGGTCGAGCTGCCCGGCCTCGACCCAGGCGTACAGATCGTCGGCGCGGCGCTGGATCTCGTCCTGGGTGACGATGTGATGGAACAGGGTCGGTCGGGTGAGGAACAGCGAACCCTGCGCCGACAGTTCGAGCGGTGAGATCGGGTCGACCGGGCCCGAGGCGTTGCCGTACGTGACCATCATGCCGCGCCGCCGGATGAGGGTGAGACTGGCGGCGAAGGTCGATTTGCCGACCCCGTCGTACACGACGTCGAACGGTCGCTCGGTGCCGGTGATCCGGCGCGCCGCCTCGGCGAAGTCGACGTCTCGGTAGAGAATCGTGTGGTCGGCTCCGGCGGCGGTCGCCAGTTCGGCCTTCTCGGGAGTGCCGACCGTGGTGACGACCTCGGCGCCTTTGAGCTTGGCGATCTGGATCAGCAGCAGGCCGACACCGCCGGCGCCGGCGTGGATCAGGCAACGGTCGCCGGGCGCCAAGCCAAACGTGTCGGTGGCGAGGAAGTGAGCGGTCATGCCCTGCAAGGGAAGGGCGGCGGCGAGGTCGAGCGGGAAGTCGGTGGGGACGACCATCACCTTGTCGGCAGGGACGACCACCTGTTCGGCATAGGACCCGGGCCACGATGCCCACGCCACACGGTCGCCGACGGCGATCCGTTCGACGCCGTCTCCGATCGCCGTGACGGTGCCGCTGCCTTCCAACCCGAGCGTGTACGGAAGCGCCACGGTGTAGAGGCCCGAGCGCTGGTACGTGTCGATGTAGTTGAGGCCCGCCGCAGCCACCTCGACCAGCAGCTCGCCGGGGCCGGGAGACGGGTCGGGGAGCTCTCGCCACTGCATGACTTCGGGTCCGCCGGGTGCATCGATCTGTACCGCCCACATGCGTTGCATCGTACGACGTGTGGCGGCGAGGGCCGCTGCCGAGAGCCTGCCGGTACCCTGGTCGCTCACCTGCGGGAAGGAAGCCCATGTATCGCTCGTTCATCTCTCGCGCCCGAGTCGGCGCTGCACTGGTTGCGATCGTCGGCCTGGCGGCCTGCGGTGGCAGCGACGAGACGGCAACGCCGCCGACCGTGCCGGCCGAGGCCGCAGCGCCCGGATCGACCGGGCCTGCGAGCACGGTTCCGGCGACTGCGGCAACCGACGCACCGGCAGCCACCGAACCGACCGATCACGGTCGTCACGAGCCGGCGACCACGGCGCCGGCCGACACCGAGCCGGATGACACCAGTGCGGCGCCGTCCGACACCGTGTTGATCAACAGCATCGACGAGATGCCCGCCGCGTGCGTGAGCCTGTTGGAGGAGGAGATGAAGGCGATCGAGCCGCTCGTCGCCGACATCGACTGGGACAACGCCACGTACGGCGACTTCTTCGGTGTGTTCGACCAACTCGATCCGATCATGTCGCCACTCGACCAGCAGATGTCGGATGCAGGGTGCGATGTGTATCAGCCCGCCGACGACTCGGCTTCGTTCACCATGCTGGTGCCGATCGCCGAAGACGTCGCCCCGGGCGCCGTCGGCTGGCTGCACGTGTTCGACGAGGTGTTCGGATCGTTCGAGGAGACGGCGCCGCCCGACACCACCCCGGCGGATTGCGCTGCCGCCCTGACGCTGCTGCAGGGGCTCACCGATCAAGGCAAGACGATCAGCGACACCCCGCTCAAGGACTTCACGGTCGTCACCGATGCGGCCAATGCGATCGGCCAGTGCGACACGCCCGAGGCCACGGCGTTCGCCCAGAGCGAGGCCTACATCACCTTCGTCTCGGGCGACAGCGCCGACGCCTAATCGTCTCGATTCACACCAGCCACCTCGCAGCGGCTCGATGCGCGTCGTCACCTGGAACGTCAACTCGATCCGCACCCGTCATCCACCGGTCGTGGCGTGGCTCGAGCGTCACGCCCCCGATGTCGTGTTGTTGCAGGAGACCAAGTGCAACGACCTGGCGTTCGGCGCACTGGCGGCCGACTACCGGGCACTCGGCTACGAGACCACCCACCACGGCCGTGACCACTACAACGGTGTGGCGATCATCAGCAGGGTCGGCATCGACCAGGTCGAGCGTGGCTTCCCGGGCCTGTCCAGCGCCGATCGGCCCTACGACGAACCGCGCCTCATCTCGGCCGTGTGTGGCGGGATCCGGATGTGGTCGGTGTACGTCCCCAACGGCCGCAAGATCCACGATCCGCACTGGCACTTCAAGCTCGGATGGTTGCGGCTGCTGGGCGTCACCGTGGACGCCGACCAGCCCACTCTCGTGGGCGGCGACTTCAACGTGCAGCCGACCGATCTCGACGTGTACGACCCCAAGGCCTGGAAGAACCGCAACCACGGCAGCCCTCCCGAACGCGAGGCGATCGCAGCGTTGCTCGAACTCGGGCTGCGGGACGTCACGCGCGAACATCTGCCCGACGCCGGCGTCTACACGTGGTGGAACTACAAGCCGGGCCAGTTCGAGAAGAACAAGGGGATGCGCATCGACCTGGCGCTGTGCAGCCCCGACGTGGCCGATCGGGTCCACACCGTGTGGGTCGATCGTGAGGAGCGCGGGAATGTCAGCACGAGCGACCACGCCCCGCTCGTGATCGAGCTGGTGGGGTGAACCCTCAGCGGCGGCTGCCGCGCCCGGCGAGCGCTTGCAGCACCAGCAACAACAGCACGGCGCCGAGCGCTGCGACGAGGATGCTGCGCACCGAGAACTCGTCGACGCCCTGCTTGTCGACGGCGGCCATCAGCCCGCCGCCCACCAGCGCGCCCAGCACGCCGATCACCATCGTGTAGATGCAGCCGGCACGATCGTCCTTGACGATCCAGCGTGCCAGCCCGCCGGCGAGGAGTCCGACCACGATCCATCCGACGATGCCCACGCCGGCAACGGTACCGGGTTCAGATGCGAACGATCAGCGATGTGGCGTAGCCCAGATCGTTCGATCCGGTCACGGTGGGGATCTGATCCTCGGCGCCGTCGGAGACGTCTTGATCGCCGCCTTCCCGGCGGTGGCGTCGTCGATGCCGGCGTAGACCTCGAAGTGGCAGTGCGGCCAACGTCCGGCGTAGCCGGCGGCGCCGGCGACACCGAACAGTGTCAACACGTGCCGACGGCTCACGAGTGCCGGGAGGTCACGTTGCAGGCCGCCGAAGTCGTCGTGGCCGGGATCGACGGTGTCGATGGGGGAGATTGATGAGTCGTTCACGGGTCCGATTCGATCAGCCCGGAGTCAGAGTCGATCGAGACGTTGCCGAGAAGTTGCCGACAGTGCCGGGCGTCAGGCGCGGCGGTGCACGCTGACGGCGTAGTCGCCGCCGACCTCGAACGCGTCGCCCTGCCAGGTGGAGTAGCGCGCTTCGAGCGTCAACCCGGCTGCAGCGCAGTGCTCGTCGTAGGCGTCGAACGAGTACTGATGGTCCGTCAGCCGCTCGTGGGCGGCCTTGAACCCGGCGATCAGCACGCCGTGGTCTGCCACGTGGCGTGCCATGTTCGCCACTACGTCGGCCTCGGTGCCGGGGTGCACGAAGATCATCACGTTGCCGGGCATCGCCACCACGTCGAACCGGCGGGCCAGGTCCACGTCGAGCAGGTCCGCCAGCACCCATGTGATGTCGGGCGCCTTGGACTGGGCGGCGTCGAGCATCGGTCGGTCCAGATCGACCCCGACCACGTCGATGCCGCGGCGTGCCAACTCGATCGCCACGCGACCGGTTCCGCAGCCGGCGTCCAACACCGTGTCGGGCTCGTAGCGGCAGACGAAATCGGCTTCCCCGTGGATCGAGTGGCCAGCCGCCTCGAGTTGCTTCCACCTCGCGTCGTAGTCGTGCCCGCGCATCACGCCGGGCGCCGCGGTCCAACGCGACGAGGAAGTGCTCACCGGGTCGAGTTGCTCACAGATACGACGGGAGCAGCTCGGCGACGGCCTCGGGCGTGGTGCCCGGGGCGAACCGCCGCACCACGTTGCCCTCGCCGTCGACCAGGAACTTCTCGAAGTTCCAGGTGATGTCGCTCGAGTCGCCGTCGCCGGGTTGTGCCGCTCTGAGCAGCTGGAACAGCTCGCAGGCGCCGTCGCCGTTGACCTCGATCTTCGAGAACATCGGGAAGTCCACGTTGAACTTGGACGTCACGAACTCGAGGATCTCGGCATCGCTGCCCGGCTCCTGGGCTCCGAACTGGTTGCACGGGAAGCCGAGCACCTGGAAGCCGTCGAACTGATGGTGAATCGCACGCAGACCTGCGTACTGAGGGGTGAGTCCTCAAGCGCTGGCGACGTTGACGATGAGGAGCACCTGACCCCGGAACTGGTCGAAGTCGACCTGGTCGCCGGTGATGCTCGTCATCTGCAGATCATGGATCGATGACATGTCGAGCATCGTAGATGCGCCAGGATCCGGATGTGAACTTGCGGAGGATCATCGGCGTCGTCGGCAGCCCCGGCTCGGGCAAGTCCACGCTGGCGGAGCGGCTCGTCGCCGAGCATCCCGACACGCATGTCGTGCTCCCGATGGACGGTTTCCATCTCGCCCAGTGCGAACTCGATCGCTTGGGACGGTCAGCTCGCAAGGGAGCTCCCGACACGTTCGACGTAGGCGGCTACGTCGCCCTGCTCGCTCGCCTGCGCGACCAAGCGGACCGTGTCGTCTACGCCCCGTGCTTCGATCGACATCTCGAGGAGCCGATCGCCAATGCGATCGCGATCGAACCTCACCACACCACGATCATCACCGAGGGTAACTATCTCCTGCACGACGGCGGCGGCTGGGAGCACGTTCGCCCGGCGCTCGACGAGTGCTGGTTCGTCGACGTCGACGACGACCTGCGGCGTGAGCGGCTCGTCGCCCGCCACGTGGCGCACGGCCGCACCCCGGCCGAAGCAGCGGCATGGGTCCGTGATGTCGACGAGCCGAACGCCGAACTGATCCGACGTGGCATGCCCCACGCCGACGCCGTGATCCGACCCGACGCTACGGTCTGACCCGTGAACCTGGCCGAACTGCAGGACGTGATCGAACGCACCTACGGCGAGCGCGACAGCGACCGCGGCGTGGCACCGACCGTGGCGTGGCTGGCCGAGGAGTTCGGCGAACTGGCCCAAGCCGTGCGAAAGGGCACGCAGGCCCAGATCGAGCACGAGTTCAGCGACGTGCTGGCCTGGGTCGCGTCGCTCGCCAACCAGGTCGGCGTCGACCTCACCCAGGTCGTCGACCGCTACCGAGACGGCTGCCCCAAGTGCGGCTCGATCCCGTGCTCGTGCTGACACTGCGCTTCCCAGACGTGTCGAGACCATGAGCGCTGTGTCACCTCGCCAGATTCTCGGCACGCTCGCAGCGCTCGCCCCGGACCGCCAACCAGAGACGTCGCGCAATGTCGTCCGACGCGACATCGTGCCGATCTCGCTCTCCTTCACCGGTCTGTTCGCGAATCGTTCGTTCGGCATGATCAGCACGCCCTTCGACATTGTCCAGGCGGAACGAACCGGACTCGACCCCGACACCGCTGGACCGTTGATCAAACGCGCCAAGCTGCACGACGACGAAGGACTGCTGCGCGTCGGTTGGTTCTGGCTCAATACACAGACGGAGGACGGGGAGCAACTCTTTCCGTTGGTGTGGGTTCCGGTGCGCTCGCCGCGCCTCCAGAGTCCGGTCGAGTTGGCGCGACGCGTGCTGTCGACGCCCAGTCCGCTCCCCGTCATCCGGAGCGGAGACGTCGAGCTCAGCGACGCGATCGCCGACCCCTTCGAGCGGTCAGCGCTGGAGGCCACCGTGGCGATCGGCGGCGGGGCGTTCGCCACCGAACGGGACACGTCGGTCGCTCCAGCGCTGCTGACCCGGATGCCGCAGCTCCAACGGTGGGCGATGCGAGCGGCTGCCGGGGCAGGTTTCCCGGCGGTCACGGTCGGGGGTTCGTTGGGCACGCCGTACACACCGTCGTCGCGCGCTCCCGCCCAGGTGATCCCGCAGGTTGCGTTGTACCTCGCCGAGGCCGAGCAACGACTTTCCGCCACGATCGGCGCCACGCTGCGAAGCTGGGACCCGGAGCGACTCGACCAGACGGCTTTGTCGGCGCTCTATCGCAGTGCTGAATCCACCGCCGACGCCGCTGGCGCGGAGAAGGAGGACGCCGTCGTCCGCAGTTCGATCGTGCTGTCGCCGTCTCGAGCGCGAGGCGGTGGCCTCGGCGCGGGTTGCTCCGGTCACGGTGATATCCGGCCCGCCGGGGAGCGGCAAGACGCAGACGATCGCAGCGATCGCCCTCGATGCCGTCGAGCGCGATCAGTCCGTGTTGATCGCTGCGCCGAGTGCGGCAGCGGTCGACGCCTTGATCGACCTGATGACGAGGATCCCTGGCCCTGACCCGATGGTGTTCGGCGCCAGTTCGAGACGCGACGAAGTGGCCGATCGGCTTGCCGTCGGTGGAGGCGCCGTGGTCGCCGCTGCCGAGCTCCGGCGGTTCGAGGAACGTCGCCGACAGGCGGTGACCGATGCAGCGGGTCTCCGACTCAGCATGGTCGAGCTCCTGTCGGCGGAGGCGTTGGCGTCCAGTGCCGATCCGGCGATCGCTTTCCACCACCGCATGGTCGCTCCCAAGTGGTTCGAGTCGGTCTCGAACTTGGCCGAGGCGCAGCGGATGGTTGATCAGGCGCGGACGTCACCGCGTTGGTTTGCCGCTCGGGTGCTGCGCAAGCGGGTACGGGCCCTCCAACACCATGCTGGGGCCGGCGAAACGGTCGATCTGCAGCGGCTCGAGACGGCCCTGCAGGCCGCGCGGGCGTCGCACACGAGCGTGGAACTCCAAGCCGGCGGCGGGCTCGACCTCGACCGGATGTGGCAACGTTTGATCGAGTGTGAGGACGAGGCTCGTGCGTCCCACGCAGCGTGGCTCGACGCGTGGATGCGATCAGAGCAGCGGATCGACAGCGAGGCTCGAACCACGATGGGTTTGGTGGCCGCGGCGTTGAGGTGCGGTCGCTCGGTGCGCCGCCAGAAGCTGGGCGAGATCGACGGCACCCAACTTGTACGGGCCTTGCCGCTCTGGGTCGGCACCTTGCGTGACGTCGACGACCTGTTGCCGCGGTCGGCCGGCATGTTCGATCTCGTGATCGTCGACGAGGCATCGCAGGTCGATCAGATCACGGCCGCGCCCGGCACGTTGCGAGCCCGACGGTGCGTGGTCGTCGGTGACCCGAAGCAACTTCGCCACGTGTCGTTCCTCGCCGATGAGGCGATCGAGCGAGCGCTGCTCACCAACGACGTGTTTGATCCGGTGGTGATCGGCAAGCTCGACGTACGCAGGGTGGGCCTGTTCGACCTTGCCGCCGCCTCGGCCCCGACCCACCTGCTGGATGAGCATCACCGCAGCGCCCCGCACCTGATTGCCTTTTCGGCGCGTCGCTTCTACGACGGCAAGGTCACGGTGGCCACCACGCATCCGCGCAATCACGATCGCGACTGCATCTCGGTGGTCCAGGTCGGTGGGTCTCGATCCGAGCAGGGAGTGAACCGACTCGAGATCGACGCCATCGTGGCCATCGTTCGCGAACGCCTCCAACGAACTCGATCCGACGTCCGACGCACGTCGGTCGGTGTGGTCACCCCGTTCAGGGCCCAGGCCGACGCACTCGACGAAGCGCTGATCGCACAGTTCTCGTTGGAGGAGATCGACGAGATCGAGTTGCGTTCGGGCACGGTGCATGGTTTCCAAGGCTGCGAACGCGATCTGGTGATCGTGTCGCTCGGGCTCGACGGCACCTCGTCTCCCGGCAGCCGGGCGTTCGTGTCGGACGCCAATCTCTTCAACGTGATGATCACACGCGCCCGCGAGGAGTTGATCGTGGTGACCTCGGTGGCCGGATCGACGACGGGGCTGATCGGTGAGTATCTCCGACACGGCGAGGCGCCCCCGAGCGCGCCGGTGTCGCGTCGGGTTGCGCCGCGCCGGGTCGTCGAACTCGCTACGGATCTGCGCGCGCAGGGAGTGGCGGTGACGCTCGAATATCCGTGTGGACGCCACGACGTCGACCTCGTCATCGGCGGATCGGAGCGAGCGATTGGTGTGCTCTTCGGCGTCCATCCAGACGGGCCGGACGCTCACATCGAACGACATCTCGCTCTCGACCGCGCCGGATGGAACCTGCGCGAAGTGTTCTGGTCGAAGTGGGAGGACCGGTTGCCGCAGCTGGCGGTGGATCTCCTGCTCGACGCTCGCGCCGGCGACGGGACGAATTCGTGATCGAGCGCGAGCGGCGGTTTCTGGTGGCGTCGCTGCCCGATCCGTTGCCGGTTCCGGCGCGGATCGTGCAGGGCTACCTGACCACGTCGCCGGTGTCGTTACGGGTTCGCCGGATCGACGCGCGCCACGTGCTCACGATCAAAGCCGGAAGCGGGCGCAACCGGCTCGAGATCGAGCGGGACCTGGAACCCGACGAGTTCCAGGCGCTGTGGGAGCGGGCGACCGAGCTCCGGATCGAGAAGCGGCGTCATCGGATCGCGTTGGACGGAGGCCTCACGGCCGAGCTCGACCTGTTCGACGGCGAGTTGTCGGGGCGTGTGCTGGTCGAGGTCGAGTTCGACGACGACGCCACCGCCGAGGTCTTCGTACCGCCGGCGTGGTTCGGGCGCGAGGTCACCGAGGACCCGCGCTACACCAACTCGTCGTTGGCGCGCCACGGCTGGCCCGACGAGTGAACGCGGTTGCTCGACGGCTCAGCTGACGACGGTGACCGTGTCGCCGATGTCGAGCCAATCCCAGATCTGAACGGCGTCGTCGGGCAGCACCCGGATGCATCCGGACGACTCGCCCTTCAGCTCCTCCGTGCCGACGCTGTCGAGCGGCTGCACGTATTCGCCGTTGGAGTACTTGGGGATGCTGTGGAAGGCGATCCGGGCGCCCGTGAACTTGCCAGCGCGTGAACGCCACGAAGTGGGTCATGGTCGAGTACTCACCGGTGAGCGTGGACGAGGCGTTGAGGTCCTTGGCGTACACCTCGTAGTCACCCGGGTCGGGCTGATTCCACGCCGAGGTCATCGGCATCGTCGTGGTGATGGCACCGTCGGCGCACAACCAGGCACGCTGGTTGAACCGATCGACCACCGCCGAATGGCCCGTCGGAGTGCAGCTGGCGGGGTCGGGCGGCAGCACGTCGGGGCCCGACCAGGCGCCGAGCTGCTTGGCGGTCTGCGGGCCGATCACGCCGTCGACCACCAGCTGCTGGTTGGTCTGGAACAGCCGCACGGCGGTCTCGGTGGTGGCGTCGTAGACCTGGTCGGCGGTGCCCGCCGCCAGCAGTCCCTGTGCGATCAGGTGCGTCTCGAGGCACAGCACGTCGGGCGACGTGTCGCCGGGCGCGATCCGCGACGACATCACGCAATCGGCGGGTGCGGGCGGCGTGGTGGCTGCTGCGGTGGGCGCAGCGGTGGCGAGCGCAGCGGCTGTTCCGGTCGGTTCGGCGCTGGCGACGGGAGCGTCGGCGTCGGCCTCGTCCCCGGCGGTCACCCTGGCGATCCCGACCAGGCCCAATGCCGCCAACAGCGAGCACACGAGGACGAGGTGGGACCGGGACATGCGCCCAGCATCGTACCGACCCGAACTCACCCCGTTCTCGTCACCGAACGACCCTCGTGGAGTGGTGGTGTGGGGTGGTGGTTCGGTGACCGCAACGTTCAGGCGAGGAACAGTTCGGCGATCTGGATCGCGTTGAGGGCGGCGCCCTTGCGGAGGTTGTCGTTGCTGACGAACAGCGCCAGGCCGCGACCGCCGGGGGCGCCCTGGTCCTGGCGGATGCGGCCGACGTACGACGGGTCCTTGCCGGCCGCCTCGAGCGGGGTGGGGATGTCGGTCACGACCACACCTGGCGCTTGTGCCAACAGCTCGTAGGCCCGTTCGACCGAGATCGGGCGATCGAACTCGGCGTTGATCGACAGCGAGTGGCCGGTGTACACCGGCACGCGCACGCAGGTGCCCGACACGGCGAGGCCGGGGATGTCGAGGATCTTGCGGCTCTCGTTGCGGAGCTTCTGCTCCTCGTCGGTCTCGAACAGCCCGTCGTCGACCAGCTTGCCGGCATACGGCAACACGTTGAAGGCGATCGGCTTGACGAACTTCTCGGGCGTCGGGAACTCGACCGCCCCCCCGTCGTGGGTGAGCTCGGCGGCGCGATCCACGACCTGGCGGGCCTGCTTGTCGAGCTCGTCGACGCCGGCCAGCCCGCCGCCCGAGACGGCCTGGTAGCTCGACACGATCAGGCGGTTGAGCCCGGCTTCGTCGTGGAGCGGCTTGAGCACCGGCATCGCCGCCATCGTGGTGCAGTTCGGGTTGGCGATGATCCCCTTCGGGGTCTGGCGGATCAGATGCCCGTTGACCTCACTGACGATCAGCGGCACCTCGGGGTCCATGCGGAACGCCGAGGAGTTGTCGATCACGATCACGCCGGCAGCGGCGAACTTGGGTGCCAACAGCTTGGAGCTGGTGGCGCCGGCCGAGAACAGGGCGATGTCGAGCCCGCTCGGGTCGGCGGTCTCGGCATCCTCGACGACGATCTCGGTGCCCTGCCACGGCAGGGTCGTGCCGGCCGACCTGGCCGACGCGAAATAGCGGATCTCGTCGATCGGGAAACCCCGCTCGGCGAGCAGGCGACGCATCACGCCGCCGACCTGACCAGTTGCTCCTACGACACCAACGCGCATGCCGCGAAAGGCTAACGCCGGCGCTGCGGTGACGCGTTCCAGGTTCTCCGACCGACCCCCACTCAGGGATCGCACGTGGCGCGGACGTAGCCAGGGTCGCCTGGCTTCGACAGTTGGAGGTCGCGGAGCACCAGCGCCAGTTCGGGGTGGTCGCGACAGCCACGCTCGAACGAGGCCTGGTCGTACTCGATCACGAACACCCGGTCGTCGTAGGCGTCGGCAAATGCCTCGCACTCGTCGTACCGGTTGCACTCCTCGACCACGGCGAAATCGAAGCCGATCCTGTCGATCCGGTCGAGCAGTTCGGCGGTGTTCTTCTGGGCGATCGCCAGGCCGGCGGCATGCGCCCGGTCCGCATACCGGCCGGCCAGATCGATCGAATCGTCGGCACGCAGCTGCTCGGGGAACCGGGCGAACGTGTCGAGGTTGTCGATCTCGACGGCGTCGAACCCGTCGTCGGCGCAGCCGTCGATCCACGCTCCGACGATGTCGGCCAGCGCCTGGCGCTTGGCGTCGGTCGAGGCGTCGAGGATCAACTCGTCGGGCCAGCCCGGGTCGATCACCGGCCGTCCGGCCTGGTCGCGCACCAGCAGATCCGGGTGCTGATCGAGCCAGAACGAGCGCGCATCGGGCTGGGTCTGGAACCCGTTCACGTAGCAGATGCTGTAGCGATCGGGACTCGGTGGACCGGTCCGGTCACGTCCCACGACTCGGACGTCGGACGCCGGCTCGTACGACCCGCCGAGCTGATAGTCGAAGCCGACCCCGACGTCCGGGAGCGCGATCGGGGGCTGGTCGGCCGGGGACGTCACGGCAATCGCCTGTTGAGTGGCATGAGGCGCGGCCTCGGTGCCCGGCGACAGAGCTGGTTCGAACTCGTCGTTCACTGACCCACATCCGGCCACGGTGACAGCACAGATCAACCACAGCGGGCAAACGAGGTTGTTCATGAAGGTTTCGACGTCACCACACTGTCAGACCGTCCAGAGTGACGTCGGGCGCGGCAGGCACCGACGCTTGGTACGTTCTGTCTGTGCGCTGGGGCTTGTCGATCTCGTTGTCCGGGGACTTGGCCGATCCGGGGCTGCTCGCCGAGGTGGCGGTCGCCGCCGAGCAGGCCGGCTGGGACGGCGTGTTCGTCTGGGACCATCTCTGGAACCACACGCTGGTGCCGTTCGCCGACCCGTTCGTCACGCTGGCGGCGATCGCGATGGCGACCGAGCGGGTGACGATCGGCACGATGGTCACCGCCCTGCCGCGACGTCGACCGCAATTGGTCGCCCAGTCCACGACATCGCTCGATCGCCTGTCCGGTGGTCGGATGGTGCTCGGCCTGGGCCTCGGGGTCGACAGCTACGGCGAGTACTCGGTGTTCCACGAGCCGGCAACCGACGACCGCGCCCGAGCGGCGCTGCTCGACGACGGGATCGGCCTGCTCGTGCAGATGCTCGCAGGCGAACCCGTCGGCGGAGCGGGTGGACGAGTGACCACACCGGCGGGCGTGCAACAGCCTCGCGTCCCGATCTGGATCGCCGGCCGGGCCGGGCTGGGCGCCGGCCCGCGCAGGGTCGGCCGCCACGATGTGGAGGGTCTGGCGCTGGTGGGTGCCGATGCCTGGACGGCCCGAGACGTGACGGACGCGCTCAGTGCCGGTGGTCTCGCGGCCGGCGAGCTCGACGTCGTCCTGGTCGGTGGAACGCATCCCGATCCGGCCGCCCTGGGCGCGTCCGGTGCAACCTGGTGCATGCCGGAGATCCTGCCCGGAGCAACGGCAGCCGACGCCCTCGCACGAGGCCGCACGCCGCCCGGCTGAACGGTCCGCTGCCACACCCCCGTGCGCATGATGTCGCTGTGGACGTGATCGAGGGGATCGACGAAGCGCCGGCTTGGGTGGGAGCGCCGAACGTGTGGGGTGATCGGTTGGGTGTGTCGTTCGGTGAGGGTGAGGTGGTGGCTGCGGTCGAGTCGTTCGACGATGTGTGTCTGCGTGCGCGGTTGCGACTGCTCGACGAGCGGGGTCGGGCGTTGGAGGCCGAACGTGCCGTGGTTCTGGCCGAGTTGGATCGTCGTGGTGTGTTTCGTCGCGATGGGCAGTTCTCGCTGGTGGCGTTTCTGCGTTGTTCGGTGGTGTGGTCGCGTGCGGAGTGTCGTGATCGTCCGCAGCTCGCTCGCCTGGTCGAGGCCTACCCGTCGGTGGGTGAGTACTTGTGGGAGGGGTGGTTGTCGGTCGGTTCGGCGGTGGCGTTGGCCCGTACGTTCGCCAACCCGCGCACGAAGGAGGCGTTCGATCACGCGTGTGGCACGTTGTTGAACCAGGCCTCCCGCATGGAATGCGATGATCTGGTCGGGTGGTTGGCGGAATGGTCGGCGGCCGCCGATGCAGATGGCGCCCATCGCGATCGGGAGGCGAGCCACGAGGGTCGTGCCGCGTCGCTGACCGAGTTCGCCGGTGTCGGCACCCTGGTGGCGCAGTGGGGCGATCTCGACACGGCGTTGAATCAGGCTGTGTTCGATCGGTTCGTGCAGGCGGAATGGGACGCCGACTGGGCGTTCACCGTCGCCGAGCACGGCGACAAGGCGAGCGCGACGTTGATGCCACGCACCGAAGCGCAGCGTCGTGCCGATGCGTTGTCGGCGATCTTCCGACGCGCCGGTTCGGTCGAGCGAGGCAAGGCGCCGAGGATCGTGACCAACATCCACGTCGACTTCGGCACCTGGTGCGAGTTGATGGCGCGAGAGGGTCTGTTTCCGACGGACACGTCGTTGGTGTCGGGTGACCGGCTGGCTACCCAGGTGCGGTGTGCCACCGGTGACGGTCTGGTGGTCGATCCGGTGGCGCTGCTGCGGGCGTGTTTGGAGAACTGGGTGCGGTTCGTGATCGTGAACGATCAGGGCGTGCCGATCACGATGGGGCGCACGCGGCGGTTGTTCAGCGGGGCCGGGCGCGAGGCGGTGATGCTGTTGTCGTCACGTTGCACGCAGCCCGGGTGTCGGGTGCGTTCGTCGCATTGCGAGGCGGATCATCTCGTCGAATGGTCGTCGGGTGGGATGACCGATCCCGACAATGGTGGCCCGCGATGCCGCCGCCACAACCGGCTCCGCAATCAAGGCTTCACCGTCACACGCGATCGGTTCGGCTGGCACACCTTCCGCCCCGACGGCACCGAAATCTGCTGATCGGTGCGATCAGACGACGGTGGCGATCAGCCACCAGTGGGCCGGGTTGATGCCTTCGAACGACTTGCGGTCGGCCTGGTGGGCGGTCAGCTTGCTGCGCGGGTTGGTCCACACCACCATGTCGGTGGCGGAGCCCTGCAACGGGCCGGTCACCTGATCGGGGTGCAGCCGCGAGACCTGCCAGGCGAGCCGGGTCACGCTGCGCTTGCGCGACAGGAAGTTGCCGATCGAGGGAACTCGGAACGACGCTCGCACGATCCGGCCGGCCGGCACGAGGAGATGATCCGAGCCGGACGGGCCACGGAAGTTGAGGGCGATCGTGCCGCCCGGCTTGACCACCCGCACCGCCTCCGACACGAGGTCGAGCGCGTCGTCCTCGCTGCAGTGCTGCAACGTGATGTAGCTGAAGGCGATGTCGGCCGCGTCGTCGGGGATGTCGAGCGAGTGCCCGTCGGCGACCTCGACCGTTCGCAAACGCTCGGCCTTGCCGAACCGTCCGACCGCCTCGTAGCAGCGCTCCAGGAACCCGGCATCGAGATCACAGGCGATCACCGACCCGAACTCACGCGTGAAGGCGCACGTCATGCGGCCGATCCCCGCCCCGATCTCGACCAGGGTGCGTTGCTGGTTCTCGGGCGAGCGCAGACCGAACGTCTCGAGGTAGGCCGGCACCTCGTCGTCGCCGGTCGCCACGAACTCGGCCAGCGTGAGCGAGTTGCCGGTGGCGTTGTTGAACACCCAGCCCGTCTGGCGGACGACCTCGTCGCCCGATTGCATCCGTTCCGAGACCCGCCCCGCCACCTTCCACGGGATCAGTTGGGAACGGCGCCGCATGGTGTGGATGCTACTTGCGCTCCGGAAGTGGCGCCGAATACGCCTGGCCCGAATCGAGCCCGAACGCGGTGTGCAGGCTGCGCGCCGCACGCTCGAGGTCCGGAGTGGCGATCACGACCGAGATCCGGATCGTCGATGTCGAGATCATCTCGATGTTGACGTCGTTGTCGGCCAGCGTGCGGAACATCTGGGCGGCGATGCCGGGCGACGTCTTCATCCCGGCGCCGACGAGCGACACCTTGGCGATGTCGGTGTCGTGCTCCACACCCTGGGCGCCGATCTGTGCGGCGACCTCGGCCACGACCTGCTCGGCCACGCCCATGTCGGCCTTCGGGACGGTGAACGAGATGTCGGTCGTGCCCTCGCGTGAGGTGTTCTGCACGATCATGTCGACGTTGATGTTCTTGGCAGCGAGCGGTTCGAACAATGCCGCCGACACGCCCGGCTGATCGGGCACGCCGAACACGGTGACCTTCGATTCGCTCACGTCGGTCACGACACCGGAGATGATCGGATCTTCCATGGAGGGCTCCTCGAACGTGACCCACGTGCCCAGCTCCCAGGTGAAGCTGGAGCGCACGTGGATCGGGACATTGTGGTTGCGGGCGAACTCGACCGAGCGCAGAGCGAGCACCTTGGAGCCGGCGCCTGCCATCTCGAGCATCTCGTCGAAGTGGATCCGCTGCAGCTTGCGTGCGTGCGGCACGATGCGCGGGTCGGCGGAGAACACGCCGGTCACGTCGGTGTAGATCTCGCACGCATCGGCGCCCAACGCGGCGGCCACGGCGACCGCCGTCGTGTCGGAGCCGCCGCGCCCGAGCGTGGTGATCTCCTTGGCGGTCGAGACGCCCTGGAAACCGGCGACCACGCACACCCGGTCCTGGGCCAAGGCGTCGCGCAGCCGGTCACCCTTGACTTCGAGGATCTTGGCCTTGCCGTGCGAGGTGTCGGTGATGATGCCGACCTGGCTCCCGGTGAAGCTGATGGCGGGCACGCCGATGTCGGCCAGCGCCATGCACAGCAGCGCCATCGACTGCCGCTCGCCGGTGGTGAGCAGCATGTCCATCTCGCGCCCGGGCTGGGTCTTGGAGACCGAGTTGGCGAGCGCGATCAGATTGTCGGTGGCCTTGCCCATCGCCGACACGACCGCCACGACCTGGTTGCCGTGGCGCTTGGTGAAGCCGATGTTCTCGGCGACGGCCTTCATCCGGTCGGGGTCGGCGACTGATGTGCCGCCGTACTTCTGAACGATCAGTGCCACGGGTACGAGAGCCTACGAGCCCATCGTCAACGTGACGACCTCGAATTCCAACAGGCTGGCTCCCGTGGCGACGGGGTGCTGCGGCTTGGCCGCACCCTTGCCGTCGTCGTCGTGGGTCTCGCGGTGCTGGTGCTGGAACGCCTGGCCGCTCCGCCAGGTCTGGAACGCCTCCTCGGACTCCCACCGGGTGAGCACGAAGTAACGGTCGTCGCCGGCCGTGGGGCGCAGGAGCATGAACTCCTCGAACCCCGGCTGCTGATCGACCATCCCGGCTCGAGCGGCGAAACGGGACTCGAGTTCGGCGCCCTTGCCGGGCGGAACCTCGATGGCATTGATCTTGACGACGGACATGTCGACAGCCTGCCACGTGCCCCGCAGCCCAGGTGGGCGGCACCAGCACATGGCACTCAGCCGAAGTCGGCGTTGACCTGGGTGAGCCGGATGTTGTTCCCGGACGGGTCGCGGAACGACGAGTCGATCCCGTACGGCGTCGCGAACGGCGTGTCGGTGAACTCGACACCGCGCGCCGAGAGTTCCTCGTACGACGCCTGGCAGTCGTCGGTGCCGAGGAAGATCGTGCTGGCAAAGCCCATCCCCATCAGCGAACGCACCTCGTCGGCGGTCTCGTCGTCCATCACCGGCGGCCCGGGGATCGCCATCAACACGATCGACACGTCGGGCTGACCGACGGGGCTCACCGTGAGCCACCGGAAGTTGCCCATCTCCGGCATCCCCGAAGGCGCGCTTGAACTGACGGCTGAAGTGAGCGACCGACAACGTCGCCGCCGACGCCATGGCGCGTCGGGTCAGTCCGATTCCAGATCGATGTCGGCGATGATGTCCCACGCCTCGTCGTTGGTGTCGAGTCGGGTCAGGATCGCCTTCGCTCCGTCACGCGTCGTGGAGCTGCCCACCTCGGCGGCTTCGGTCATTGCCACCCGGGCAGCCTCGTAGTCGTGCAGGAAGATGCAGGCGATGCCCATGTTGCGCAGGAACCGGCCACGATCGGTTCCCGAGATCGCCGGAGAGGCGATTGCGCTCTGGCAGTACATGCGGGATGCGGCGTAGTCCCCTGCGGTGAACGCCGCGATCGCGGCCCGATTGAGGTCGTCGAGCTCGGATGCCGAGACGCCGTCGTCGGCAAGGCCGGCACCAGCGCCGATGTCGGCCAACAGGCTGCGGCGATCTGCGATCGCCTGGGTCCGGGTCGCGTTCGCGGGACTCGGCGACCTGGAGGTAGCCCTCCGCAGTCACTGCATCGCCGCGCTGGGCGGCACAGTTGGAGAGCCCGATCGCCGCCGTGGCGACCTGCTCGTCCGACATCTGGATCCCGTCGTAGGCATGTTGGAACCACTGCTGGGCCATGTCGTAATCGGCGCGCATCAGCGCGTCGTGTGCGGTGGCCAGCGCCTTCGATGCCTCGTCCTCACCGGCGACGCCTTCGTGCTCGGCGTCGACGGCTGAGTCGTAGCGGCGCAGCTCCTCGATCCGGCGAGTGCTCCGATCGTGCCAGTCACCGGTGGTGAGGGGGGCCGCCGCCTCGTAGTAGGACATCGCGGCATCGAGTGCGTTCTGGCCGAGACACGCCTCGCCCAAGAGGTGATACACGCGGCCCAACTCGGCGCCGGTGATCGCGTGACCGTCGGACACCGGTTCCAGCAGTGTGTACAGGTTCTCGTAGTCGTGGGCGGCGTTGTAGGCGTCGCCGGCGTCCAGGATGGTGGCGATCTGTTCGGTCGTGAGCGTGCTCATGTCGACATTGTCAGTGCGGCGCAGTACCCGTGAATCCAATTGGCCTGCCCCAAGGTGCACTTGGCCCGCACGCGCCACCGAGTCGACGGTGCGGCAGACTGACGGGATGACGCGCATCGTGCGGGTGGGAGCGGCGCAGCTCGGCCCGATCCAACGTGACCACTCCCGGGACCAGGTGGTCGAGCGACTCGTGGCTCTGCTCGGCGAGGCGGCCGAGGCCGGGTGCGACCTGGTCGTCTACCCCGAGCTGGCACTCACCACCTTCTTCCCGCGCTGGTTCGTGGACGACATCACCGAGGCCGACCACTGGTACGAACGGTCGATGCCGAACGCCGCGACCCAGCCGCTGTTCGACGAGGCCAAGCGACTCGGAATCGGGTTCTGTCTCGGCTACGCGATCGTCGAGACCGACGGCGGCGGCGACGTGACGCATCGCTGGAACGTGCAGACGTTGGTCGAGCGTGACGGGTCGATCGTCGGCACGTTCAAGAAGGTCCACATCCCCGGCCACGAGCAGCACGAACCGGACCGGCCGTTCCAACATGCCGAGCGGTACTACTTCGAACCATCGCCCGACGGGTTCGGGGTGTGGGACGCATTCGGCGGCCGGGTGGGCATGATGATCTGCAACGATCGGCGCTGGCCCGAGTCGTACCGTGAGATGGGCCTGCAGGGCGTCGAGCTGATCCTGTGCGGCTACAACACGCCGTTGCACTACGCGCCCGATCCCAGTCAGGATCCGCTGCAGGGGTTCCACAACTCGCTCGTGATGCAATCCGGCGCGTACCAGAACGGCACGTTCGTGGTCGGTGTGGCCAAGGGGGGCGTGGAGGAAGGCGTGCCGTCGCTGTGCGACTCGCGCATCATCGCTCCGTCCGGCGAGATCCTGGCCGCCGCCGCGACCGACGACGACGAGCTGATCTGGGCTGACTGCGATCTCGACTGGTGCCGCCAGTACACGGGCACGCTGTTCGACTTCGACCGTTACCGGCGCCCCGAGGTGTACACCCGGATCACGGCGCAGCGTGGGGTCGTGCGTTGACCGACCCCTGGGCGCGACCCGACCCAGATCTGGCGCCTGTCGAGCGACCGGTCAGTTTCGAGATCACCCTGGAGGGAGCCGGTGTCACGTCTCGCGGTCCACGGCCGGCCGACGGCGGGTCGCCGGCCGCTCGGCCCAACTGGCGCAAGATCGCCGCCTTGTCGGCGTTGACGGGCATCGCCCTCGGGCTCGTGGCGGCGGTGGTCGTGCTTCGGTCCGGGGACGATTCCGAGAGCAGCACGCCGCCGGTCACGTCGGCACCACTCGTGGATCCCAGCCAGCTGACGACGCCTCCCACCCTGCCGCCGGTGCGGACCGACCCGCCGCCCGCCGTCACCGAGCCGTTGCGGCCGGTGGTGACGGTCCCGCCCGTCACCGAGCCGACGGTTCCGCTCACGTTGCCGGTGTTCGAGATCGACGCCGCCCCGCCGGACGGCACGTACGACCTGGTCCGGGCGGTGGCATCGCTGGCGTCCGGGGCGACGGGTGGGGTGGTCTCGTCGGCGACGCTGGTCGACGAGAACCAACGTGCCGACGTCGAGGTGGCCGACAACGCCGACGGTCTGCTCGACTCGATGACGGTCAGCATCGGCGACGCGAGCGGGGTCGAGTCGTTCGGGGAGATCGACTACGTGTTCGACAACGCTGCCGGTCGCGGGTTCGTGCATGGCGTGTCGGGGGACGAGGTGTGGGAACTGGTCACCGAGCCCGAGTTCTTCACGGGCGGCTTCGAGGACCTGCAATCGGTCGAGGACGTGGTGAGCGCGATCGCCGCCCCGATGCTCACCCCGGACGTGCTCGAGCTGGCATCGTTCGTGGAACCGGCCGAGATCGTGCTGATCGACGGCCAACCGGCGCGGCGGTATCGGCTGTCGATCGGGTCGAGCGACACCGGGATGTCGATCGTGTCGTTGCTGCTGCCGGCTGGCGGGGTCGGGCGTTCCGTGCGCTTCGACGTGGAGGCGTTCGTCAGCCCCGACGACCGGCTCGTGTTGACGACCGCCCGGTCCGTGTCACGAGGAGCCGACGCCGTGATCGTGATGCGTCACACCCTCCTGACCGGACCGATCCCGGTCGAACTCCCACCGCTCGAACTGATCGTCGACGAGCAGCTGTTCAGCTGACCTTCCGCAGCCATGCGACGTTCCACGCGCCTCCCCGATCGTGTTGATCTCGACCCGATCGACATCGAGATCGTGTCGGTCGACGCCGGCGCGCAGCGGCCGGCTGTGCTTCCCGATCATCACACTTCTGTCCGGTCGCCGCAGCGGGCCATCCTGGCCACGGTCGGCGGCGTGCTCGCTGTGGCGGTCGTTGCGGTCGCCGTCGTGGCCGCCGTGGACGACGGCAATCGACCATCCCCACCGACCGCCGAGGAGGGCTCGGTTGCCACCACCCCCGCGGTCCAACTTCCCGTGCCCGATCCGGAGCCGGCTGCCGTGCCCTCGACGCCCGCCGCGTACGCGCCGCCGATCTGGCGGGCGTCACCAGCGGCGGTGGCGGAGTTCGAGTTGGTGTCCGCCGTCGACCGGCTGGCGCTGTCGACCGCGCGTCGGACGGTCACGACGTATCGCTTCGATGGTCATGTGATCGAAGCGTCGATCACGCACGACCCGGTCGGTGACCGCGACGACGTGGTCGTGCGCAACGGACCCTCGCGAATCCACTTCGTGGTGGACCGCTCGTCGCGCACCGCGTACCTCGACCGTTCGAGCAGCGCGTTGGTCGACGAGACGGCGTGGGACGCGGTCGGCGGCGACTCGTTGGTCCGGCCCCCGGTCGGCGTCGACCTCGATGTCTGGATCGACAGGCTGCTGCTCGGGCCGGTCGAGTTGGCCGCAGCGGCACGATCCACGACGACGGCCGGCGACCAGGGCTTCTCACTGATCGATGGCACCGTCCCGGTGCGCAGATTCGCCGTCACCCTGCTGCCGGACCTGCTCGACACCATGGCCTGGTCGACGTTCCCGTTCGACCGTTCCGGCGCACCGGGCGAGGGGCACACGCTGCAGATCAATGCGTTCGTCGGTCAGGGCCCGACCGTGGCGCTGCTGACCGGCGAACGGGTGGTGGGCGACACGGTGCGTCGATTCGAGCTGCGAACGACCGAACTCACCGGCGCGGTCCGGATCGAGCTGCCATCCGACGCGCTGGCGTTCACGCTCGCCTGAGCGTGAGGGCGTTCACGATCAGGTCGACCAACGATTCGATCTCGGTGGCGGTCAGGGTCTCGCCATCGATCAAGAGCCGCGAGGCGAACGGACCCTCCATCACGAGGTGGGCGAGATCGGGATCGATGCCAGCGTCCACTTCGCCGCGTGCCACGGCGCGCTCGGAGCGCGGTCCGAGCCGGCGACTTGTGGTGCGCCATCAACTCGCGATGCAGGCGTCCGAACTTGGCGTCGTGTGCCGACCGGTTGACGACGGCTGCCATCAACTGTCGCAGCGACGGATCGGACATGATCTCGACGAAGCGGGTGGCGAGCACGACCAGATCGCCGCGCAGCGTGCCGGTGTCGACGTCGGGGAGGTCGGGCGCCATCTCGCCGATGGCGTTGATCACCAGCTCGTCCGGATTCGGGAAATGCCGGTAGATCGTGGTCTTGGCGACCCCCGAGACACGCGCCACGGCATCGATCGTGCAGTGATCGAGCCCGCTGCGGGTGACCAACTGGCGAGCAGCGGCGATCATCTTCGCCCGGGCCTGTTCGCTCAACGTTCGAGACATAGTGCTACGAAGTGTATCGATATGTTGGGACATGTCTCGGAACGATGTGACGCATGTCGCTCCGACAGTCGCTACGGTTGCGTTGCGTATTGCGGTACCGAGGCGCTACACAGGATCACCGCAGTCTCACCCGCCCACCCCCATGGAGCAGAACATGTATCGATCAGTGGCACGCTGGTGCTACCACCAGCGTTGGATCGTCATCGGTGTCTGGGTCGCCTTGCTGATCGGCATCAACGCCCTCGGTGGCGCGATCGGCACGGCGTTCAACGCCGAGTTCACGACCAAGGCGTCGGAGTCGACCAGCGGGTTCGACACGCTGACCCAGTACTTCCCCGGAGCGGGGAGTGCGTTCGGCGGGCAGATCGTGTTCCAAACCGCCGACGGCGTGGTGTCCGTGCAGGAGCCGATGCAGGCGATGTTCGCCGAGGTCGCCCAGCTCGACGGGGTCACCATGGTCGACCCGTACACCCCGTTTGGTGCCGAGCAGATCAGCGACGACGGCACGATCGCCTTCGCCCAGATCAACCTCGCCAACGACGTCGACCAGACCGAGTCGCTGGCGATCGGTCAGAAGATCGACGAGCTCACGCCGCGCATCGACGGGCTCCGGGTCGAGATCGGTGGTGCCCAGTTGAGCGAGTTCGAGCCGCCGCAGTCGGAACTGATCGGTCTCGCCTTCGCCGTCGTGGTGCTGATCCTCGCTTTCGGGTCGGTGCTGGCGATGGGATTGCCGATCGGCATCGCCATCGCCGGCGTGGGCACGGGCGGGTTCGGGCTCGTCACGTTGTTGACGCACGCCTTTTCGATCCCCGAGTTCGCCCCCCTGATCGGTGTGATGATCGGGCTCGGGGTGGGCATCGACTACGCCTTGTTCATCATCACCCGCTACCGGGAGCTCACCCACCTGGGGATCAACCCGGAACAGGCGACGATCGGGGCGATGGACACGGCCGGCCGCGCCGTGGTGTTCGCCGGTATCACGGTCGTGCTGTCGCTGCTCGGCATGCTCCTGATCGGTCTGCCGTTCATCGCCGGGCTCGGGATCGCCGCTGCTGCCACCGTGGCCGTCACCCTGTTGGCGTCGGTCACCCTGCTGCCGGCCTTGCTGGCGGTGTCGCACGCCAAACTCGAGGTCACCCGCTGGCGTGGCCTGATCGCTGCCGGATTCGCCGCACTCGGACTGCTCGGGGCCGGCCTGAAGCTGCAACCGCTGGCGATGGCCGGATTCGTGCTGTTCGTCTTCACCATCCTGGCCGGGTTCTTCGTGGCGCCGCTCAAGCGGCTCGTGCCGCCCCGCCGCCAAAAGCCGATCCGAGACACGTGGGCGTACAAGTGGAGCCGCGTGGTCCAGGCTCGCCCGTGGATGTGGGTGTTGGTGGGCGGCGGGCTGCTGGTGCTCCTGGCAGCTCCCGTGTTGGCGCTCCGCCTGGGGTTCTCCGACGAGGGCAACTTTCCCGAACAGACCACCACTCGTCAGGCCTACGACCTGATCTCGGAAGGTTTCGGCCCGGGTTACAACAGCCCGTTCCTCTTGGCGGCCGAGGTCGACAGCCCCGACGACGTTGCCACGTTGGCGCAACTCGGTCAGGCAATCGCCGCCGACCCCGGCGTGCAGAGCGTGTCGCCACCGTTCCCCAACGACCAGGCCAACCCGGAACAGGCCAAGGCGTTCGTGTTCCGGATCATCCCGAACACGTCACCGCAGGACGAGGTGACCGAGCAGACCGTGCTGCGGCTGCGCCACGACGTGATCAAGCCCGCCGTCGCCGGCACGGGCATCGACGCCAATCTGACCGGCGCCACGCCCGCCAACATCGACTTCTCCGACTACCTCGGAGGCCGCATCATCGTGTTCTTCGGGGCCGTTCTTGCCGTGTCGTTCCTGCTGCTGATGGCCGTGTTCCGCTCCCTGCTCGTGCCGCTCAAGGCGGTCGTGATGAACATGCTCTCGATCGCCGCCTCGTACGGCGTGATCGTGGCGATCTTCCAATGGGGCTGGTTCGGTGGATTGACCGGCATCGAGCCGGCGCCGATCGAACCGTTCGTGCCGATGATGCTGTTCGCGATCGTGTTCGGCCTCTCGATGGACTACGAGGTGTTCCTCCTGTCTCGGGTGAAAGAGGAGTACGACCGCACCGGCGACCCCCGCAACTCGGTGGCCGACGGGCTCGCTGCCACCGCCCGTGTGATCACCGCCGCGGCGGCGATCATGGTGGTCGTGTTCGGGTCGTTCCTGCTCGACGACAACCGCATCATCAAGCTGTTCGGTACCGGCCTGGCATTGGCCGTCCTGCTCGACGCCACCCTCGTTCGCATGTTGCTCGTGCCGGCCACGATGGAGCTGCTCGGCTCGAAGAACTGGTGGTTGCCGAAGTGGCTCGACCGGATCCTGCCCACACTCCACGTGGAGGGCGAATCGATCGACGAACTGATCGGCGAGTTCCAACCCGAGGTTTCCAACGCGTGAACTTGTTGCGGGATCGTCCCGCAAGAACTTCACGCACACGGCGAGCTTTGACAAACTGTCAAGCATGACGTCCGAACCCACCGCCACGTTCGTGTTGAACGGCAGCCCGGTGTCGGTACGACGCCACCACCCGCACCTGCTGTCGGCGCTGCGCGACGAGCTCGACGTGACGTCCCCCAAGGACGGCTGCTCGCCGTCCGGCCAGTGCGGTTGCTGCACCGTGATCATCGACGGCAAGGCGGTGGTTGCCTGCCAGACCTCGCTCGACAAGGTCGAGGGTTCGTCGGTGGTCACTCTGGAGGGGGTCGACGCCGGGGAACGGCGGCGATTCGCCGACGCGTTCGCGGCATGCGGTGGGTTGCAGTGCGGGTTCTGCATCCCGGGCATCGTGATGCGCGCCAAAGCGCAGATCGACAAGAAGGGTGCGGCGCTCACCCGCCAGGCGATGAAACCGCACCTCGGTGCACACCTGTGTCGATGCACCGGGTACGTGAAGGTGCTCGACGCGATCGAGGCGGTGGCGCAGGGCACCGTGTGTGTGCCCTCGCTGGCGAACGAGGTGGGCGGACGCGGCGCCAAGTACGAAGCGGCGTCGCTCGCCCTCGGGGACCGCGACTATGTGGACGACATCAGGGTCCCGGGCATGCTGCATGCCGCACTCCGGTTGACGGATCATGCCCGCGCCGAGATCCTGTCGATCCACACCGCGTCGGCGCTCGCCGCCGACGGCGTGGTCGGCGCATTCACGGCTGCCGACATCCCGGGCGAGCTGCGGGTCGGGCTGATCCACAAGGACTGGCCGGTCATGATCCCGGTCGGCGGGCTCACCTCGTGCGCCGGCGATGTGCTGGCGGTCGTGGTCGCCGAGACGCGCGAACAGGCGCGTGCCGCTGCGGCGCTGGTCGATGTCGAGTACGACGTGCAGCGGCCCAACACCGACCCCGTCGCCGCACTGCAACCCGGTGCACCCCTGAGCGTGTGGGGCACGGCGTCGAACACGCTGTCGGTCAGCGCCTACCGGCGCGGCGCCGACCACGAGTCGGCGATCGACGCCATGTTGGCGTCATCGGCGCACACGGTGCACGAGACGTTCAGCACCCAACGCATCGAGCACGCCTTCCTCGAGCCCGAGTCGACCTTGGCCGTACCGTCGGGGCTCGGCGAAGCCCGCACGCTGTACGTGTACTCCGGTGGGCAAGGCGTGTGGGACGACCGAAACGACATCGCCGCCGTGCTGGCCGTGGACCGTTCCCGCGTCACGGTCGAACTGGTGTCGAACGGGGGTGCCTTCGGTGGCAAGGAGGACATGTCGAACCAGGCCCACGCCGCCCTCGCGGCGTGGTTGCTCGATCGCCCGGTCAAGTGCACGCTGTCGCGCGAGGAGAGCTTCCGGATCCACGCCAAGCGCCACCCGATCACGCTCGAATACCACGCCGGATGCGACGCCGACGGCCGTCTGACTGCACTCAAGGTGCGCGGGATCGGCGACTCTGGTGCGTATGCAAGCGTCGGGATGAAGGTGCTCGAGCGCGCCGCCGGGCACGCCTGCGGCCCGTACCGCTGGGATGCGATCGACGTCGAGACGATCGCCGTGCGCACCAACAACCTGGTGTGCGGCGCGTTCCGAGGGTTCGGCGCCAACCAGGCCCAGTTCGCGATGGAGGGCGTGCTCGACCGGCTCGCCGCGCAGGTCGGGATCTCGGGGTGGGCGATCCGAAAGCGCAACGTGATCCATCCCGGCGACGAGTGGGGACCCGGCCAGATCATGGACGAGGGTGCAGCCGGTGCCGAAGCGTGCCTCGACGAGATCGGGCCGATCTACGACGCCGCCCGCGCCGAGGGCAAGTTGGTCGGGCTCGGGCTCGGCATGAAGAACTCGGGGCTCGGCAACGGGTTCCGGGAAGTGTGCGGCGCCGTGGTGCGCTTCCGGTCCGTGGACGGGCGCGTCGAGGTGCGCCACGGTTGGACCGAGATGGGCCAGGGCGTGCACACGGTGGCGTTGCAGGTCGCGGCCCAGGAACTGGGGATCGACCCGGACCGGATCGACGTGATCGTCGACACCACGCGCGACCTGGGATTCGGTCAGACCACCGGGTCGCGGGGCACCCTGATGGCTGCCGGTTCGGTGCAGCAGGCGAGCCAGGCTGCGATCGCCGCCGGGTGCGCCGTCGACGTGGATCACTGCGGTGAGTACGTGGTCGACTGGACACATCATCTGGGCGACCCGGCGCACCCCAATCCCACGATCCACTCGTGCTTCTCGTACGCGGCACAGATGGCGATCGCCGACGCGTCGGGCGCGATCGAGAAGGTGGTCGCCGTGCACGACGTCGGCAAGGCCGTCAACCCGGTGCTGGTGGAAGGTCAGATCGAGGGCAGCGTGCACATGGGGCTCGGGTACGCACTCAGCGAGGACTTCCCGACCGACCCGGAGACGGGGTTCCCGGTCAACATGACGTTGCGCTCGCTCGGCATCCTGCGCGCCAAGGACGTGCCCGAGATCGAGGTCCACATCGTGGAGGTGCCCCAACCGCGTTCGCCGTTCGGGATCAAGGGCGTCGGCGAGATCGGGCTGGTCCCCACCGCCCCGGCCGTGGCGGCCGCCCTGCACGCCGTGGACGGCGAGTGGCGCAACGCGCTCCCGATGAGGGGCTGATCACGCCGCTTCGGCGAAGTGGCGCATCGAGACGAGCGGGCCGAGCCTGCTGACGGTGGTGCCGACCGGAAAGTTGGCACACACCTCGCTGATGTCGCGTACGTGGGCGTCGACGACGTCGGCCACCGTGTCGACCGGATCGACGAGGTCGAACCCGCGCCACTCGCCGTGACCGGCATCGAACGCCTGATGGATCTGGTCGATCACGCCGAGATCGTCGAGCCAGTCGTGGACGCGGCGGCGCACCGCCTGCAGCGTGACACCGGGCCGCTCGACCACCATCGCCGTGGTGGTGACGCCAAGACTGGCGAGCCCGAACCACGCCCGCTCACAGGTGTCGCAACCCGGCTCGTTGCAGACCAGCACGTTCGGCGTGACCAGTTCGCCGTCGATCGCGCAGTGGTGATCGGTGGGCGAGGTGCCCTGCAGTTCTTCGGTGGCGATGAGTACCAGCATGATGTCGTTCCCTCTCGAGTGCGGATGACGGATGCGGGACCGACGGTCCGATCTGGCGTCATCATGCTCGTGGGGTGTGACAGTGCTCCTCAGGCCGGGCGGGCGATGTCGAACAGATCGGTGGCGTGACTGTAGGTGTTGCCCACGTGGCGCCCGACGGCGTGCAGGGCAGCCTGATCCACACGGGTGCCGTCGAGCAGATCGGGTTGCACGTGGAACTCGACCGCCTCACCGATCACCAGACCGTTGCCGTCGCCCGGGTCGCCGATGTCGACGATGTCGGTCACGACGCACTCGATGTTGGCCTTGCACTCGCCGACCATCGGCGGGCGGATCGACACGCTTGGTACGGCCGTCAACCCGCACGCTTCGAACTCGTCGACCCCCGCGTCGAAACTGGCGGCACTGGCGTTCATCGCTTCGATCACCTCGATCGTGACGACGTTGATGGTGAACTCTCCGACCGCCCGAACGTTGGCGAGCGTGTCGCGACGGGGCCCACGCGACGGAGAGAACACGAACATCGGCGGCCGGCCACAGACGGCGTTGAAGAACGAGAACGGCGCCAGGTTCGGCACGCCGTCGGCGGAGACGGAGCCGATCCATCCGATCGGGCGAGGGACGATCAGCCCGGTGGCGAGCTTGTAGCTGTCGATCGGGGAGAGATCCCCGACACGGAATCGTTGTTTCGTGGGCATCTTCCCAGTGTGGCCGGTCGCGGTCCGGCGTGAACGAGGCGTGAATGTGCCCGGGACCGGCGTGAAGGAAGCGTGAAGAATCGTTCACACCGGCCGCCGCCGGGCGTACACCGGTGCCATGAACACGCATTCGAACTCCACGACCGGCCGGCTCCGTGTTCGGACGATCGCCTCGATCGCCGGGCCGGCAGTCGCCGTGCTGGCCGCCTGGCTGCTGTCGATCCCGGGCGACCGGGACCAACTCGGGGTCACGATCGCCAACGTGGCACTCGGGATGGCGGTGATCACGGTGGCGACGGCGATGCTCGACTGGGTGGCCGGCGTCGCGACGTCGATCGCCGCTGCCCTGTCGCTCAACTACTTCCACACCGAGCCGTACCGGACGTTGCGGATCACCGATCGGCGCGACGTGTACAGCGTCGTGCTGCTCGGGTTGTTGGGGCTGGCGGTCAGTGCCGTGTCGGCGATGCGGGTGCGTCGCGGCGTGACCGCGCTCCACCAGATCGACACGACCGGCGCCGGTCACGACCTGGCGGCCCATCTGGCGATCGATCGCCCCGCCCCCGAGGTCTGGGGGGCGGCGCTCTCGGCGAGTGCGGCCGACCTCGCCCTGGTCACCACGCGCGTCGAACGCCTGATGCCGGACGGCGTCCCACAGGTCAGCCGGCGCGTCGGCGACGATGTCGAACTCGTGCTGCCCGCCGGGGGAGGAGCGGTTCGACTGGAGCACCGTTTCGAGGAAGGTCGCTGGTTGGTGCTGACCCCACGAGCCGGCATGGGCCCGCTGGTGGTCGACCGGCGGGCCGTGGTGGCGCTCGCCGAAGCCGTCGCACTGGCGCTCGAAGCGCGCCGACCCGAGGCAGCCCGACATGCGTGATGTGCTGATGATCCTGCTGATGCTGGCGGCAACCGCCGTGTTGGTGGCCTACGTGGGGTGCTGCGACCGCATCGTCGGCGGCGACGAGCCGACCGAACCGGTGGCGCGGTCGTGAGCGTCGACAACCTGATCGGATTGGTCCTCGCGCTGGCAGCCCTGGCCTACCTGATCGCCGTGCTGATCAAGCCGGAGCGATTCTGATGACGTGGCGAGACGTGTTCCAGATCGGAGCCCTGGTCCTGCTGCTGGCGGCCACCGTGCCACCCCTCGGCCTCTACATCGCCGACGTGTACGGGGCTCGGGGAGACGGCACGGCGCCCGGTGACCGGTTCTTCCTGCCGCTCGAACGGCGCCTCTACCGGGCGATGCGGGTCGACGACCAGCGCCGGCAGCGGTGGAGCGTGTACGCCATCTCGATGCTGGCGTTCGGGCTGGTCTCGATGCTGGCGCTGTACGCCGTGCTCCGCCTCCAGGGCTCGCTGCCGTTCAATCCGACCGATCGTCACGGCGTCTCGCCGACCGGTGCGTTCGGCATCGCCGTCAGCTTCATGACCAACACCAACTGGCAGTGGTACTCGGGCGAGGTGGCGATCAGCCACTTCACCCAGATGCTCGGTCTCGCCGTTCAGAACTTCGTGTCGGCGGGTGTCGGGCTGGCCGTGATCGTGGCGATCACGCGCGGCCTGGTCGGAACGCGCACCGGCTCCAAGACGCTCGGCAACTTCTGGGCCGACCTGACCCGCGGCACGCTGCGGATCCTGCTGCCGCTGTCGATGCTGTTCGCAGTGCTGCTCGTGTCGCAGGGTGTCGTGCAGAACTTCGACGGCCACACCGGCATCACGCCGATCGACGCTGCCGTCGTCGTCGCCGGAGCGACGGCGTCCATCCCGGGCGGACCGGTGGCCTCGCAGGTGGCGATCAAGGACCTCGGCACGAACGGCGGCGGCTTCTTCAACGCCAACTCGGCGCATCCGTTCGAGAACCCCAACGCCTTCACCAACCTGCTCGAGATGTGGTCGATCCTGGTGTTGCCGCTGGCGCTCGTGGTGTCGTTCGGGCGGCTGATCGGTGATCGGCGCCAGTCGCGTCTGCTGCTGGCGGTGATGATCGGCCTGCTGGTCGTGATGAGCGGCGTGGCGATGTTCGCCGAGACCAACGGCAACCCGGCGCTGACGTCGCTCGGCGTGGACCAGTCGATCTCGAGCTCGCAGAGCGGCGGCAACATGGAGGGCAAGGAGGTGCGCTTCGGTGCTGCGGCCTGCGGTCTCTACGCGGCGGCCACCACGGGTACCTCCAACGGGTCGGTGAACTGCATGCACGACTCGTTCACACCGCTGGGCGGGTTGTCCCCGATGCTCTCCATGATGTTCGGCGAGGTCTCGCCGGGCGGGATCGGCGTCGGGCTGATGGGACTGCTGATCAACGCCCTGCTGGCGGTCTTCGTCGCCGGGTTGATGATCGGCCGAACCCCGGAGTACCTCGGCAAGAAGATCCAGGCGGCGGAGATGAAACTCGTGACGCTGTACCTGCTGGCGATGCCGGTCGCCCTGCTCGGGTTCGCCGCCGTCGCGGTGTCGCTCGACTCGGCGCGCACGTTCCAGCCCGGCCCGCACGGTCTGTCGGAGGTGCTCTACAACTACGCCTCGGCCGCCAACAACAACGGCTCGGCGTTCGCCTTCCAGAACACCGGGACCGATTGGTACACCATCACCCAAGGCCTGGCGATGCTGATCGGCCGGTTCGGGCTGATCATCCCGGCGCTCGCCATCGGCGGTTCGCTGGCCGACAAACCGGCGCTGCCCGCCACGGCCGGGACGCTGCCCACCCACACGCCGCTGTTCGGTGCGATGGTCGCCGGCGTGATCGTCGTCGTCTCGGGCCTGACGTTCTTCCCGGCCCTGGCGCTCGGCCCGATCCTCGAGCAGCTCTCGTTCTGAATCGGAGTAAGCACCATGTCACTCGCCATCACGACCACCGCGCCGGACCGGCGCCCACCCAAGGTGCGCTCGAAACCGTCGGGGTCGATCTTCGACGTCGCGATCCTGCGGGCCGCAGTGCTCGATGCGGTCCGCAAGTTGGACCCGCGTCAGCTGTTCCGCAACCCGGTGATGCTGATCGTCGAGGTCGGGGCACTGCTCACCACCGTCCTGTTCCTGCGCGACGTGCGGTCGTCGAGCACCCAGGCCAACGTGTTCGCTGGGCTGGTGGCGGCATGGCTGTGGTTCACGGTGCTGTTCGCCAACTTCGCCGAGGCGATGGCCGAGGGCCGTGGCAAGGCGCAGGCCGCCACGCTGCGGGCGACCCGTGCCGACACGGTGGCGAGGGTGCTCGGCGACGACGGCGCGATCCGCGACGTGTCGTCGGCCGACCTGCAGGTCGGGGACCGCTGCGTGGTCGAAGCGGGCGAGGTGATCCCCGGCGACGGCGACGTGGTGGAGGGCATCGCCACCGTCGACGAGTCGGCGATCACGGGCGAGTCTGCGCCGGTGATCCGCGAGAGCGGCGGAGACCGCTCGGCCGTCACCGGCGGCACGCGCGTGCTCAGCGACCGGATCGTGGTCCGCATCACAGCACGCCCGGGCGAGACGTTCCTCGATCGGATGATCGCCCTGGTCGAGGGTGCCGACCGCCAGAAGACCCCGAACGAGATCGCCCTGTCGATCCTGCTGTCCGGCCTCACGATCGTGTTCCTGCTGGCCGTCGTGACATTGCAGCCGCTGGCGGTCTACTCGGGCGCCGAGCAGCCGATCGTGGTGCTCGTGGCGTTGCTCGTGTGCCTGATCCCCACCACGATCGGCGGGCTGCTGTCGGCGATCGGGATCGCCGGCATGGATCGACTCGTGCAGCGCAACGTGCTGGCGATGTCGGGCCGGGCCGTGGAGGCGGCCGGTGACGTGACGACGCTGCTGCTCGACAAGACCGGCACGATCACGTACGGATCGCGACAGGCGGCCGAGTTCATCCCGGTCCACGACGTCACCGAGGCGGAACTGGCCGAGGCGGCGATGGTCTCGTCGCTCGCCGACGAGACGCCCGAGGGGCGATCGATCGTGGAGCTGGCGGTGGCCCGGTTCGGCCTCGCCGCCGACGGTTCGACGGTCGGTGCCGAACTGGTGCCGTTCACGGCCCAGACCCGAATGTCGGGCATCGACCTCCCCGAGGGCCGTTCCGTCCGCAAGGGCGCCGCCGACTCGGTACGTCGATTCGTCGGCGAGCAGGGTGGTGCGATACCGATCGAGCTGAGCCCGATCGTGGAGGAGGTGTCGAACGCCGGTGCGACGCCGCTGGTCGTGATCGACCGTCGGCGCCCGTCGGGCTGGCGCGTGCTCGGTGTGATCCGGCTCAAGGACACCGTCAAGCCCGGCATGCGCGAGCGCTTCGACGCGCTGCGTGCGATGGGAATACGCACCGTGATGATCACCGGTGACAATCCGCTCACCGCCGCCGCGATCGCCGCCGAAGCGGGCGTGGACGACTTCCTCGCCGAGGCCACGCCGGAGGACAAGATGGCCCTGATCCAACGCGAGCAGGCGGGGGGCAATCTGGTGGCGATGACCGGCGACGGCACGAACGACGCCCCGGCCTTGGCACAGGCCGATGTGGGCGTGGCGATGAACACCGGCACGCAGGCCGCCAAGGAGGCCGGCAACATGGTCGACCTCGACAGCAATCCCACCAAGCTGATCGAGATCGTCGAGGTCGGCAAGCAGTTGCTGATGACGCGTGGGTCACTCACCACGTTCTCGATCGCCAACGACGTGGCCAAGTACTTCGCCATCATCCCGGCCATGTTCTCGGCCGCCCTGCCGGCGCTCGACCGGCTCAACGTGATGCATCTCCACTCGCCGCGCACGGCGATCCTGTCGGCGGTGATCTTCAACGCCCTCGTGATCATCGGGCTGGTGCCGTTGGCGCTGCGCGGCGTTCGATTCCGAGCCCAGCCGGCGCCCACCGTGCTGCGGCGCAACCTGCTCGTCTACGGGCTCGGCGGCGTGGTCGTGCCGTTCGTGGGCATCAAGCTGATCGACCTGGCGATCTCGACACTGGGAGTGAACTGACATGCGAACGTTCCTGCGACAACTGGTCCCGTCGATCGTGGCACTGGCGGCGTTCACCGTGCTGCTGGGCATCGGCTATCCGCTGGCGACCACGGCCGTGGCACAGGTGGCGTTCGGCCACCGTGCCATGGGCAGCGTGATCGAGCGCGACGGGGTCGCCGTCGGCAGCGAGTTGATCGGTCAGCCGTTCGTGTCGCCGCACTACTTCCACCCGCGACCCTCGGCGGCGGGCGGCGGGTACGACACGTCGGCCAGCGGTGGCTCGAACCTCGGGCCGAACAGTCCCGACCTGCTGGACACGGTGCGCCGACGTGTGGTCGAGTACCGCAGCGAGAACCGGCTCGACGGATCGGTGGCCGTGCCGGTCGACGCCGTGACGGCCTCGGCCTCAGGACTCGACCCGCACATCTCGGTCGCCAATGCGCGACTGCAGGCAGGACGCGTGGCGGTCGCCCGCGGCGTGGCCGTGCCGCTGGTGTTGGCAGCCGTCGACGCCGCCACGCAACGGCCGCTGCTGGGCGTGATCGGCGTGCCCTCCGTCAACGTCGTGGAACTCAACCTCGCCCTCGACCGATCCTTCGGGTCGGTCGACGGAGCATGACGCGGCGCTGGCAGACTCACGACATGTCGACCGGTACGGAGCGCGGCACGCTCAGGATCTATCTCGGTGCTGCACCGGGCGTGGGCAAGACCTACGCCATGCTGGGCGAGGCGGTCCGGCGCCGCCAGCGGGGCGTCGACGTGGTGGTCGGCATCGTCGAGACCCACGGCCGGGCAGCCACCGCTTCCCAGTTGGGCGACCTCGAAGTGGTGCCCCGCCGCAACGTCGAGCACCGCAACGTCACGCTGTCGGAACTCGATGTCGATGCCGTGCTGGCGCGCCGTCCCGAGGTGGTGCTGATCGACGAGTACGCCCACACCAATGCCCCCGGCAGTCGCAACGCCAAACGGTGGCAGGACGTGGAGCAACTGCTCGACGCGGGGATCGACGTGGTCACGACGCTCAACGTGCAGCACCTCGAATCGCTCAACGACGTGGTGATCCAGATCACCGGATCGCCGCAGGCCGAGACGGTGCCGGACCGGGTGGTGCGCGCCGCCGATCAGATCGAACTGGTCGACATGTCGCCCGAAGCGCTGCGGCGCCGGATGGCGCACGGCAACATCTATCCGCCCGAACGCGCCGATGCCGCGCTCGCCAACTTCTTCCGGCCCGGCAACCTCGGCGCACTGCGCGAGCTGGCCCTGCTCTGGGTCGCCGACCGCGTCGAGCAGCACCTCGACGAGTACGCCGCCAAGCACCGCCTGAGCGGGTCGTGGGAGACCCGCGAACGGGTCCTGGTCGGCCTCACCGGGGCCCCCGGCTCCGATGTCGTGGTGCGCCGCGCGGCTCGCCTCGCGCAGCGCGTCGGGGGTGAGCTGATCGGCGTACACGTCGCCGCCGGCGACGGGCGGCTCGAGACACGCGACGACGCGTTGGTGGGCCAGTTCGCCCTCCTGGAGTCGCTCGGGGGAACCCGGCGCGACGTGGTGGGCGACGACGCCGTGGCGTCGTTGCTCGACGTGGCCCGGCTCGAACGCGCCACGCAGATCGTGATCGGGGAGACGCGTGAGCGGCGCTGGCGCCACGTGCTGGGAGGCGGGTTCGCGGGCCGTCTCAGCCGCGCCGCGACCGGGATCGACCTGCACATCGTCGGAACTGCGCCCGTGGCGGCGACGTCGGGTGAGCATCGGCCGATCCACCTCGGGCGGCTCCGCGATCCGCGTCGCACCTGGCGCGCGCTGGCGGTGCTCGCCGTCAGCCTTCCGGCGCTGACGGTGTCGTCGCGACTGGCCGACGGCCGGATCGAGCTCACCACGATCCTGCTGCTGTTCTTGGCGCTCGTGCTCGGCGTGGCGTACCTCGGCGGTCGGCTGGCGGCCACGATCGCAGCGGCGGTGTCGGCGCTCACCGTGAACTTCTTCTTCGTCGAGCCGCGCCACACGCTCACGATCGGCAATGTCGACGACGTGGTGGCGCTGGCCGTGTTCGTGCTGGTCGGCCTCGTGGTGGGGGTGCTCGTGGATCGCACTGCGGCGCGCAGCGCGGAGGCGGCTCGGGCGCGCGACGAGGCGGCCATCCTGGCCCGCACGGCGGCGCTGCTGGCGGCCGACCCGGAGCCGGTGACCAGCGTGCTGGATGCGATGATCGACGCCTTCGGCCTTGACGGGGCACGTCTGGTCGAGGTCGGCGTTGCGGGGCCGGTGGTCGTGTCCCAGGCCGGGCTCGAGACACTGCCCGTCCTCGAGATCGGAGGCGCCACAGGGCCGTCGGGGGTCCAGCGCCGACTGCTCGTGTGCGGGCGGCACCTGAGTGCCGACGACCAGCGCGTGCTGACCACGCTGGCGGCACAGCTGGGGGTGGCGATGGATCGCCAGGCGATGCACCGTGATGCCGGCCGGGCGACCGAGTTGGCATCGATCGACCGGGCCCGTACGGCGCTGCTGCGCTCCGTGTCGCACGATCTGCGCACCCCGCTCGCCACGATCAAGGCGCTGGCCTCCGGGCTGGGTGACGAATCGGTGGCCTGGAGCCGCGAGCAACTGACCGAGATGTACGCGACCATCGACGAGGAAGCCGACCGGCTCAACCGGCTGATCGGGAACTTGCTCGACGCCAGCCGGCTGGAGAGCGGGTCGCTCGCCGTGCACCTCGACGAGGTCGTGGTCGACGAGGTGATCAGGTCGGCGGTCGGCAGCCTCACGCATCCGCCCGAGCAGCTCCGCATCGGCACCACGGCGACGATCGGCGCAGCGCTGGCGGACCGTTCCTTGCTGGAGCGCTCGATCGCCAACCTGATCGACAACGCCGGCCGCTACTCGCCCGAGGGGTCGCCGGTCACCGTGACCGCCGCCTCGCTCGCCGACCAGATCCACGTGTGCGTGATCGATCGCGGGCCGGGCATTCCGGCTGACCGGCGCCAGCTCGTGCTGGCCCCGTTCCAGCGCCTCGACGACGTGGGCGCCGACGGGGTCGGGCTCGGGTTGGCGATCGTCGACGGGTTCGCCGCTGCGATGGGCGGCGCGCTGCGCCTCGACGACACGCCGGGTGGCGGCCTCACCGCCACGCTCGTGCTCCCGGCGGCGCACGGCTCGAAGCAGGGTGACCCAGCATGAGCAAGATCCTCGTCGTCGACGACGAACCACAGATCCGGCGTGCGCTGGCGCTCAACCTCGGAGCCCGCGGCCACACCGTGATCGGTGCCGGCACCGGCGAGGCGGCGATGCAGGCGACCGCCACCGAGCATCCGGATCTGGTGCTCCTGGACCTCGGCCTGCCCGGGGTGAACGGGCTCGGAGTGATTCACGCCTTGCGCGGCTGGACCTCGGTCCCGATCATCGTGCTCACGGCGCGCGACGACGAACGTTCCAAGGTCGAGGCGCTCGACGCGGGCGCCGACGACTACGTCACCAAACCGTTCGGGATGGCCGAACTGATGGCGCGCATCAACGCCGCGCTGCGCCGCGCCGGTGACACGAACGTCGGCCAGCAGGCCGAGGTGATGGTTCCCGGGCTCCGGCTCGACCTGGCCGGTCACCGCGCCTTCGTGGGCGAGCGGTACGAGGACGAAGCCCACCTGACCGGGACCGAATGGCAGATCGTGGGGTTCCTCGCCACCAACATCGGTCGGCTGGTGACCCACGCCCAACTGGTGGCCGCCGTCTGGGGACCCGGTTACGCACCCAACCCGAACCTGCTCCGCGTGCACATGACCAACATCCGACGCAAACTCGAGGCCGATCACGCCAACCCGGTGCACTTCGTGACCGATGCCGGCGTGGGCTACCGGTTCGAGGCGTGAGCGTGATCAACCGCCGGCGTCGATCATGGCCAGCAGCTTGATGGTGGTGTTCCAGTTCCGGATCGTGACCCGTCGGTACACCGGTGTGCCCACCAGCTTGGCGAGCCGGCTCCGAGTGGCTTCGGCGGTGAGGCGCTGGAAGTAGACGGCGTGTGGGCCGGTGTGCGCCTCGTCGACCCCTGGTGCCAACTGGATCGCTGACATCACCTCGGTCGGTTCCGTGGCACCGACCATGAACAGCACGTCGCTGCGGTACCGGTCCGGATCGGAGCCGAACCCGGACGGCGCCTGATCGACGATCGCCCGGTAGCGCTCGGCGTCGATCACGGCGACGCGTGAGTCGTATCCGAAGCGTTCACCCAGGCTGCGTTCGAGCAGGGTGGCCAGTCCGTCGGTCCCGGCGGCCGGCGGTGAGCGGAACACGATGTTGCCGCTCTGGATGTACGTGCGCACGTCATCGAGGCCGAGCGTTTCCAGGTGGGAACGCAGATCGGCCATCTTGACGATGTTGTTGCCGCCCACGTTGATGCCGCGCAGCAGGGCGACGTGCACGCCGTTGGTCATGCCGGCGATCCTTGCAGAGCGCACTCGGGCGGTCGGCGCCAGATCAACTCTTGACCCCCGGACGCACAAATGGCTTGACGCTGCGTCGACGTGTGGTGAACGCTGGTCCGATCCGGGGAGCGGAGTCCCGGGGCGGACCAGGGGGTTGCGATGCGCACAGGATTCGGTCGTCGGTTGATCGCCGGCGGGCTTGCCATGACGGCGCTGACGACGGTTGCCGTCGTGGGCGGCGACCCGGTGGCGGCGTTCAAGCCGTACACACACAACCAGACCGGCTTCGACGCCTGGGCCGATGCCACCGACGACGGGATGGTCACGATCGACGGCGTCGAGTATCCGGTCCCGCCACGGGTGGTGCAAGCGCTGCAGCAGTACCCCTCGTACTACAACGCCGGCGTGATCGGCCCCGACGGGTTCCCGGACCTCACGATGGGTCAGTCGGTGATCCACCCGGTCGACACCGGTCAATGGCTGGCGTTCCTGCTCGACAGTGCCTGGGATGCCCAGCAGCCGGGTGCCGGCCCGGCCGGCGGGGCGCCCTACAGCGAGGCCGAGAAGCTCCAGATCCTCGCCTTCGCCTACGGCTTCCTGACCCATGCCGCCGGCGACAGTTGGGCCCACACGATGGTGAACGAACTCTCCGAGGGGATCTTCCCGGGGGTCGGGGAGATCTTGACCGATACCGACATGGCGGCGATCGCGATCCGCCACCTCCTGGTCGAGGGCTACATCGGGGCGGCCACGCCCGGGTTCGACAACGACCCCAACGAGGAGGCGCTGGCGGGCGGCGACGTGAGCGACGACAGCACGGCCGGGATCCCGTACGACGCCCCCACACGGTTCGTGTACGACACGCTGGTCCGACGCGGCAACGGGTCACCGAGCGACGAGCGCGGTCCGGTGATCGGGTTCTTCCTGGATCTTCGGGCGTCGCTCGACGCATTCGTGACCACCACCCCCGATCCGCTCGCCGAGGCGATCGAGGCCTACAACGAACTCAAGGCCGACATCGAGGCCACGTTCCGACCCGGCCAGTGCGACGGGATCGACAACGACGTCGACGGCGACGTCGACGAGGGGTGCATCCCCGACTCGTTCTTCGGCGACGAGGACGACAGTGGCCCGTGCTCGTTCGGTGCGGGCGACACCACCGCCGGCGCCGTGATCGACGTCGCCGAGGACATCGTGGCATGCCCGATCGCACTCGGCGCGGCGCTCATCAGCAACACCATCGAAGGTGCGCTCGAGACGTCACGCGAGGTGTTGTTGGCGGCGCTCAAGCCGGTCCTCGATGCCTACGTCGTGGCGTGGATCGCTGACATCGACGACGGGTTGGCGGCGTGGAGCGAACTCGGGCTGGCCACCACCAAGGGTCTGTTCGACCCGCAGACCCGGCGCGACGCCCAGAACGACGAGTGCGCCAGCTTCGGTGCCGACGTGGTCACGCCGGAGGATGCCGACGACGAGACCAACCCTCGCCGCGTGTGCGAGGCGGGCGTCGGCGTGATCGACACCGTCTTGTACGCCTCCGACGACTTCATCAACGATCACCTGCTCTCGATGCTCGGCGCTCCCGACGTGGTCGGCGACCTGCGGGCGTTCCTGGCCGACGTCGCCGACCTGCTCGACAGCATCCTCGGGCCGGCGTTGAACCCGTTGCGGGCGTTGTCGAACGAGATCCACGAGTTCGCCTCCGACCTCGTGAAGGACGCCCTGTCCGAGCGGTTCGGGGTCGACGTCGAGCTGATCGAGTCGTTGCTGAGCGACTCGACCACCCGGCTCGACATCGAGAGCGTGCCGCTCGGGCCGCTCGGCACGATCAACGTGCTCGGGCCCGATGCGCGTGCCAAGGTCGACGGCTACCTCGGGCTCGACAGCCACGATCCGTTCGAACCGCTGGCGAGCGGCGAGTACTTCGACCCGGCCGAGTTCAAGGTGTACGAGAACACAACGACGCTCGCCAAGCTGCTGCTGCTCGACGGTGACGGGCTCGATGCGATGTTGAGCGATCACGTCGGCCGCCCGTACGCCCTGTACGCCAACGGCGACCCGCGCTCGAACATCATGACGACCACGCTCCCGGACGCTCCCGGCGACCCGAGCGAGTGGCTGCGGCTGATCGACGGGGATCATCCGTGGCGGCAGGACGGTGCTCCGGTGTTCGGTGCCGGGGGGAACCACGGCGGCAACGGCAACTTCCCGTTGTTCGAGAGTTGCGTGCTGCGCGACATGGGGTTCCGGTCGCTGTTCGACGATTGGGAGAACGGCAGTCAGGACTTCCCGGACCTCGGCGACGCCACCTCGTTCGATCCCAACGATCCATTGCCACCCGAGTCGTCCCTGACCGTGGGTGTGCCGTCGGTGTTCGACCCCGGCACCACGTGGGTCACCACCTCGACACCGCTCCAGATCGACGCCAGTGACGACTTCTGGTTCCCCGACGAGATCACGACCGACGTGGCGCTCGACGGGGTCCCGACCGCCTCGATCCAGGTCGGTGACTCGTTCACGCTGGCGCCACATGCCGACGGGCCCGCCGCGATCGAACACCAGCCGCACGACGCGTGCCGCACCGGGTTGGCCACGACCGACACGCTGGTGGTCGACGACACGCCACCCACCGTCACCATCACCGCCCCGACCGCCGACCCGCCGTCGTACGACACGGCATCGATGGTGCCGGTGGCCTACGCCGCCACCGACGGCGTTGGCGTGGGGGTCGACGCCGCCACGTTCGAGGTCCGCCTCGACGGTGCACTGGTGTCCGACACGTTCACGATCGACACCTACCTGCTCGACGCCGGACTGCACACGATCACCGTCGACGTCGCCGACCGGCTTGGCAACGTCGGCGAATCGAGCGTGCAGTTCCGGGTGCGGGCCACTGCCGCCAGCCTCCAGTCCAACATCGAGCGGGCGATCGCGGAAGGTGACATCACCAACAACGGCACGATCAACGGGCTGCGCGCGATCGATGGCTCAGGCGGTGCGTTCACATGCACTCGGGCGTCACGCCGTCGAGTGGAACCAGCTCGGCGCGGTGCGCAACCGCCTGTCGAGCCAGTCCGGTCGTCACGTCGACGCCACGATCGCGGCACGACTGATCGGCTACATCGACGACTTGATCGCCGGCCGGGGCTGACTATTCCGACAGGTCCCACCAGATGATCCGGCTGGCGGCGTCTTCGTCGGGTTCGGTGGTGCGGTACATCGCCATCGCCGCGTCGTTGTCGTCGTCGGTCGGCACCCACATGCCCGTGCACCCCCGCGTGCGGGCCAGCTCGCGCAGGGCGATCGCCAGCGAGCTGCCGATCCCCTGACGCCTGAACTCGTCGTCGACGCCGAGCTCGTACAGCAGCATCTCGGTGCCCTTGTCGGGGTGCGTGATCTCGACCCCGCTCACGAACCCGGCCGGCTCGCCATCGACGTAGGCGATGCAGAGATGGTGATTCGACTGCCGGAGGAACGTGGCGGTCCACTCTGGCTGCACGTCGTCGTCGAACAGGTAACTCGCCTCCTGGACGATGGCCGCGTCGCCGGCGGTCATCCAACGCAGTTCGGTGCTCATCCCAACCTCCTCGGTCATGGATCGAAGCCCAGTATTGCCGCTCACAGCGGGTAGATCGCCGTCAGCAACCGGGCGCAGGCGACCAGCGGGTCGGTCGCCACCACGATCGGCTCGCCGTTGACCACGAGCTCGATCGCGGTCGACGTGCTCGGGTCCGAGCAGCCGGGCTCGCCGTCGCTCACGACCAGTTCGGCGGCGGCGCCCGGATCGAGCCAGACGTCGGGTTCCATCAGCGGGTCGACATCGCGGCTCTCGAATACGTCGACCTCGCACCACACCGGACCTTGGTTGACGATCGTGATCACCGCCACCGTGGCCGGATCGGCAGCACCGACGGTCGTCGCGAAGGCCAACTGGCCCGGATCGCACGGCGCCGGTGTCTCCGGGCGTGCGACCGTGCTGGCGACCACTTGGCTGGCAGCCAAGCTCGATGCCGGCACCGGGAGCAGCGTGGTGACCGGTGTTGCCGGCGTCGCCACCCGATCGCTCGCGGCGCAGGATGCGAGCAGCATGCCGACCAGCAGCGATCTGCGCACCCGTGCTGCCATGCTCCCAGGATGTCAGACGGTGGCCGGGGCAGGGCTGCAGCGGTAGCTTCGATCGTCATGGGGAGCGCTTCGAGATACGACTACGTGATCGTCGGCGGCGGGTCGGCCGGGTCGGCGCTCGCCAACCGGTTGTCGGCGGATCCGGGCACCACCGTGCTCGTGCTCGAGGCGGGGCGTCCCGACGCCTGGTGGGACGTGTTCATCCACATGCCGGCCGCCCTGATGTTCCCGATCGGGTCGCGGTTCTACGACTGGAAGTACGAGAGCGAGCCGGAGCCGTTCATGAACGGCCGGCGCGTGTACCACGCCCGCGGCAAGGTGCTGGGTGGCAGCTCGTCGATCAACGGCCAGATCTTCCAGCGCGGCAACCCGCTCGACTACGATCGTTGGGCGGCCGACCCCGGAATGGAGACGTGGTCGTACGCCCACTGCCTGCCGTACTTCAAGAAGATGGAGACCTGCCTCGCCGGTGAGGACGAGTGGCGGGGCGGGGACGGTCCGCTGGTGCTGGAACGGGGACCGTCGAAGAACCCGCTGATCGACGCCTTCTTCGAGGCGTGCCAGCAGGCCGGCTACCCGCTCACCGCCGATGTCAACGGCTACCAGCAGGAAGGCTTCGCCCGCTTCGACCGCAACGTGCATCGGGGGCGTCGGCTGAGCGCCGCACGCGCCTACCTCCACCCCGTGATGGACCGCTCCAACCTGACAGTGCAGACCCGAACCCTCGTGCACAAGGTGCTGTTCGACGGCACGCGTGCGACGGGGGTCGAGTTCTCGCAGTCGTTCGCCGGGCGCCGAGCGCGGTGGCGTGCAGCGGGTCGAGGCGGGCGAGGTCGTGCTGTGCGGCGGGGCCTTCAACACCCCCCAGCTGCTCCAGCTGTCGGGGGTCGGCAACGCCGAGCAGCTGGGTGCGCTCGGGATCCCCGTCGTGCACGACCTGCCGGCGGTGGGTGAGCACATGCAGGATCACCTCGAGGTGTACGTCCAGCACGCGTGTACGCAGCCCGTGTCGCTCCAGCCGAACATGGCGATGTGGCGGCGTCCGTGGATCGGGTTCCAGTGGCTGTTCCGTAAGGGTCCCGGGGCCAGCAACCAGTTCGAGTCGGGCGGGTTCGTGCGCAGCAACGACGACGTTGCCTACCCGAACCTGATGTTCCACTTCCTCCCGATCGCCGTCCGTTACGACGGCTCGGCACCCGCAGGTGGCCACGGGTACCAGGTCCACGTCGGGCCGATGTACTCCGACGCCGAGGGCTCGGTCAAGATCACGTCCACGGACCCGAAGGCCAAGCCGGCCCTGCGCTTCAACTACCTGTCGACCGACCAGGACCGCCGCGAATGGGTCGAGGCGATCCGCGTCACGCGTCGGATCCTCGCCCAACGCGGGTTCGCACCGTTCGACGGTGGTGAGATCTCGCCGGGGCCCGAGGTCGAGACCGACGAGCAGATTCTCGACTGGGTCCGCAAGGACGGTGAGACCGCCCTGCACCCGAGCTGCACCGCCCGCATGGGTGCAGAGGGCGACGGCACCGGTGCTGTGGTCGACCCGCTCACCATGCAGGTCTGGGGAGTCGAGGGGCTCCGCGTGTGCGACGCCTCGGCGATGCCGTACGTGACCAACGGCAACATCTACGCCCCGGTGATGATGATGGCCGAGAAGGCCGCCGACCTGATCATGGGCAACACCGCGCTCGTCCCGGAACACACCGAGTTCTACCGCCACTGACCCCGTTCAAGTTGTGTCAGACACAACTTGAACGGGGTGTGCGGTCGTGTCAGGCGAGCCAGGCGGCGACGACGTCCGGGTTGGCGTCGACCCACGTCTTGGCGGCGGTGGCGGCGTCCATGCCGTCACCGTCGATCATCGCCGCGATCTCGTTCTGCTGCTCGGTGGTGAGCTGGAGCTTCTGGAGCAACGCGAAGGCGGCAGGGTTCTTGTCGGCCAGCTTGGCGGAGGCCGCCTTGTACAACACGTCCGGGGCGTAGTCGCAGGCGTAACCGCCGTCCCCGGCCGCGGCCGACGCCAGGCAGGCGTCGGTCACCTCGGGAAGTGTGACCTCGGCCAGATCCATCGTGGCGTGCTTCCAGTGCGGCTTCCAGAACTGCACCAGCACCGGGGTCTGATCGGCCACAGCGGTGTCGAGGGCGGCCAGCACGGCCGCCTCGGAACCACCCACCACGTACTTCAGCGGCAGCTCGAGGTTGGCGATGAGCTGCTCGTCGAACGTGACGTACGACGGATCGCCCATGAGGAACTGGCCCTGGTCGCCCGACTCGGCTGTGGCGAACAGCTTCGCCAGCTCGGGGTCCTTGAAGCCCTCCCAGGTGGCGAGCTCAGGATGCTCGTCGACCACGAACTTCGGCACGTACCAGCCGATCTTGGCCTCCGGCCCGAGCAGGCCCATGTCGACCACCGAGGCGTTCTGGGTGATGTAGGTGTCGTAGTCGGCGGCATGGCCAGACGGCCACACCTCGAGCACGGCGTCGATGTCGCCGCTCTCCATGCCCGGCCACGTGGCGAACTCGTCGATGTCGATCAGTTCGACCGGCGTGCCGTTCGCCTCGAGCACGACCTTGGCGACGTTGGCGTTGACGGCCGATCCCGTCCACGGGTTGACGGCGAGCACGATCCCCTCGCCGCCGGCGGCTGGTGTCTCGGTTGCCGCCGGCTCGGTGGCCGTCGGTGCTGCCGGCTCGGTGGCCTGCGGCGCGGCGTCGGTGGCGGCCGGCCCTGCGTCGTCGCTGCTGCCACACGCGGTGGCCAACGTGGCGAGCGCGGTGGCGGCGGCAATCCGGGCCCAACGCTTGGTGGACTGCTTCATTGGTTCCTCCCCTGGGTGCCCACCGGTCGGTGGGCGTCGTTGTCGGTCAGCGACCGCCGTGTCTGGGCCGACCCCATGCCTGGGTGATGCGGTCCAGGACGATCGCCAGGCACACAATACTCAGCCCGGCCGCGAAGCCCTGGCCGATCTGGGACTGCTGCTTCTGGAATCCGCCGAGCGAATAGAAGCCCAACCCGCCGGCGCCGATCAGCGCAGCGATGATGACCGTGGCGAGCACCATCAGCACGGTCTGGTTGATGCCCAACATCACCGACCGGAACGCCAACGGCAACTGCACTTTGAGCATCTCCTGGCGCGGGGTGGCGCCGAACGAGATCGCTGCCTCGCGGGGCGTGATCGGTACCTCTCGCAGACCGAGTGCCGTCAAGCGGATGCACGGTGGAATGGCGTAGATCACCGATGCCAGCACGCCGGCCGAACGACCGGGTTGCAGCAGCAGCAGGACCGGCACCAGGTACACGAACTGCGGCATGACCTGCGCCAGATCGAGCAGCGGACGCATCGCCATGTTGGCGGCGCGCGACCGGCCCGCCCAGACTCCGAGCGGGATCGCGATCAGGACGCTGATCACGACCGCCACGAACACCTGGCTCATGGTGTCCATGGCGTGATCCCACAGCGTGGTTCGCCCGTTGCTGCCCCCCGGAACGTCACCCATCGTGGCGATGACCAACAGGCAGCCGGCCACGGTGAGGGCCAGCTGCCACCCGCGACTCATGTAGCCGATCGCCGCCAGGACACCGATCACGACCAGCCACGGGAGCCAGATCAGGAACGACTTGATCGGCTCGAGCACGTGCGTGACGAGTGCGTCGCTGATCGTCTGGGTCCCACCGATGACCGGGATGCCCCGACGCAGGTGATCACTCGACCATTCGACGATCCGGTCGACGGTCGGCTTGACATCGACCGTCAGCGCGTCGGGGAACGCACCGCTGCCGATCCTCCCGGCGATGACGGCGATCGCCACCACCCCGAGCGAGGCCGCCAGGCGATGAACCGGGCGGGGGAGCCACCTGGCCAACGGATTCGAACCCGTCGCGTCGCCGGTGCTGATCCGGTCGAGAGCGACGGCGGCGAACACGATCGCCAGGCCGGCGCCGGCGGCCGAACCGACGTCGCTCTTCTGGAGTCCCTTGAGCACCTCGTTGCCGGTGTCGCCGGTCCCGAGCAGCGAGCCGATCACGACGATCCCGAACGCCATCATGATCACTTGGTTGAGGCCGAGCAGGATCGTGCGTTTGGCGATCGGGAGTTGGACCTTGAACAGCTGCTGGCGCGGTGTGGTGCCGTACGACTCGCCGACTTCGTTCATGACCTCGGGAACGCTCCGCAGACCGTGCGCCGTGAGCCGCACGGCGGGTGGAACGGCGTACACCACCGTGGCGGCCACGGCGGGCGGGTACTTGATGCTGAACATCAACGTGAGCACTCCGAGGTACACGAATGCCGGCATCACCTGGGCGGCGTCGAGCACCGGCCGCAGGATCCGTTCGACCCGATCCGAGCGGGCGGTCCACACGCCGAGCGGGATGCCGATCAGGAGCGAGACGGCGATCCCCACCAGCATGATCGCCAACGTGATCATGGTCAGGTCCCAGTATCCGACCACGCCCACACCGAACATCGCCACCGTGCCCCACAGCGCCAGCGCGCCAGCCGCCGAGCGCCAGGCCGACCATTGCCGTGACGCCCAGGACGCCCGTCCAGTGCAACTGGCGCAGCACCCAGAGCACGAATCGCACGGCGCCGTCGATCGCATCCCTGATCGGGTTGAACACCAGGTCGAACAGCCAGTGGTCGGCACGGTTGGCGGTGATCCAGCGGTACATCCGGCGCACGGCGGGCTGGAAGTGGATGTCGAGCCAGCCTGGCACGTCGCGCCACCACAGCGAGCCGACCACGACCACGGCGAGCGACAGGAGCACCGCCACCCCCGCCCTCGTGCGACGCGATTCCATCAGCCCGATCGGAGGTGGGTTGAGGACTGCGGTCATGTCTCCTCGCCGGCGATCACGGTCAGCACATGGGTGCGGTCGATCACACCGACACGGTCGCCGTGCGCATCGATCACCGCCACACCCTGGTCGGCATGCGCGAGCAGCCGGACCACGTCGCGCACCTTGGTGCCGACCGGGACCTCGCCGCCGATCTCGAGCGCTGTCGGTCCGACGTGCATCACCGCCTCGACGGGCACGACGTGGCTGCGAGGGATGTCGCGCACGAAGTTGGCGACGTAGTCGTCGGCGGGGTTGGTCACCACGTCCTGTGGCGTTCCGACCTGCACGAACCGGCCGTCGCGCATGATCGCGATCCGGTCTCCCAGCCGGAGTGCTTCCGACAGGTCGTGGGTGATGAACACCATCGTCTTGTTGACCTCGCGGCGCAGGCGCACGATCTCGTCCTGCATGTCGCGTCGGATCAGTGGGTCGAGCGCCGAGAACGGCTCGTCGAAGAGCAGGATCGCCGGGTCGGTGGCGAGCGCCCGTGCCAGGCCGACGCGCTGCTGCTGGCCGCCGCTCAGCTGGTGCGGCTTGTAGTTCCCCATCCCGCCCAGACCCACCAACTCGAGCGATGTCTCGGCCGCCGCCCGTCTCGACGACTTGTCGTTGCCTCGCAGCTCCAGCCCGAACGCCACGTTGTCGACCAGCGAGCGATGCGGCAGCAGGCCGAAGTGCTGGAACACCATCGACACCTTGTGACGGCGCACGTCGAGCAACTGGGCCTTGTCGGCGGCGGTGACGTCGACGCCGTCGATCACGACCGTCCCGGCGGTCGGTTCGATGAGGCGCGTGAGGCAGCGGATCAGGGTCGACTTGCCGGACCCCGACAACCCCATCACGACGAACACCTCACCCGGCGCCACCTCGCATGCGATCTCGCGCATGGCGACGACGTTGCCATGGCGGGCTTCGAGTTCCTTGCGCGGCAGGTCGGCCTGTGGCGACCCGACGATGCGTTCGGCTTTCGGGCCGTAGACCTTCCAGAGGTCTCGAACGGTGATCATCGCGTCGGTCATGTGCGCCCCATACGCGGGCGAGCATAGAAGTGTTCGCGCGGCGAGCGCCAGGGTTGCCGGGTCCACGATCGCCCGGCTGTCGGGGGAGCGTTCGAAGCCGTCGGGCTGACGCTGCGATGATCTCGGGCGTGCCCGCTCCGCTCACCGTTCCTGCACGTGCCCGAATCGTCATCATCGGTGGCGGCATCCTCGGATGTTCGATCGCCTACTGGCTGACCAAGTACGGCGAGACCGACGTGCTGCTGCTCGAACGGCACCAGCTCACCGACGGTGCGACCTGGCACGCTGCCGGGTTGGTGGGCCAGCTGCGCTCGTCGCGCAACACCACCCGGATGCTGGAGCAGTCGGTCGAGATGTATCGCGGCCTGGAGGCCGAGACGGGTCAGGCCGTCGACTGGCACGAGACCGGCAGCCTGCGCCTGTCGTGCTCGCCGGAACGCACGCTCGAACTGAAACGCCTCACCACGATGGCCAAGTCGTTCGGGTTGCCGATGGAGATCGTCAGCCCGCAGCGCGCCCAGGAACTGTTCCCGTTGATGTCGACCGAGGACGTGCAGGCCGCTGCATTTCTCCCGACCGACGGATACATCGATCCCTCGTCGGTCACCCAGGCGATCGCACGAGGGGCACGCAACCGTGGGGCGATCATCCGTGAGCACACCGCCGTCACGTCGATCACCGTCGACGGGCGTCGGTGTACACATGTCCACACCGCCGACGGCGAGACGATCGAGTGCGAGATCCTCGTCAACGCGGCCGGGATGTGGGGGATGGAGATCGGCCGCTTGGCGGGTGCCCGCGTGCCGGCCGTCGCCGTCGAGCACCAGTACCTGTTGTCGGGGCCGATCGACGGGTACACGCCGGTCGAGCTGGGCCGGATGCCCACCATGCGCGACCCGGATCACCTCGTCTACTACAAGCCCGACGGGCCGGGCCTGCTGGTCGGCGGCTACGAGCCCGACACGATCGCCTTCGGGGTCGACAGCGACATCCCGTCGCCGTTCCAGCGCAAGCTGTTCGAGCCCAACTTCGACCGCTTCGCGCAACTCGCCGAACTGGCCCAGAAGCGCACACCCGTGCTGGAGCAGGCAGGCATCCGGAGCCTGATCAACGGTCCGATCCCGTACTCGGCAGACGCCGATTTCGTGATGGGCAAAGCTCCCGAGCTCGACAACTTCTTCCTCGCCACCGGCTTCCTGTACGGCATCGCCGCCGGTGGTGGCGCCGGGAAGATGACCGCCGAGTGGATCCTCGACGGTCACCCCTCGCTCGACCTGTGGCCGCTCGACGTGCGCCGCTTCTCGTTCCACCACACGACGCGACATTTCATGGGCAGCCGGATGGTGGAGATGTACGCCCACCACTACAAGCTCGCCGCGCCCGGCTCCGAGAAGGTCACCGGGCGCGGGATCCGTCGCAGCCCGCTCCACGACCGGCTGGTCGCGGCCGGGGCGGTGATGGGGTCGCGTGGCGGTTGGGAACGCCCCAACTGGTTCGCCCCCGAGGGGGTGGACCCGGTCGACCGTCCCTCGTTCACAGGCGGCAACTGGTGGGAGCACGCCGCCCGCGAAGCGCTCGCCGTGCGCACCGGTGTGGCGCTGATCGACCAGACCAGCTTCGCCAAGTTCGAGATCTCGGGGCCGGGCGCGTTGGCCGCCGTGCAGTGGTTGTCGGTCGCCGACATGGACAAGCCGGTCGGCACCGTCACCTACACCCAGCTCTGCAACGAGCGCGGTGGGATCGAGTGCGACCTCACGATGGTGCGCGTCGCCGAGGACCGCTGGTACGTCGTGACCGGCGCCGCGTTCGGGGCCCACGACATGGGATGGATCCGATCGCAGTCCCCCGACGACGGTTCCGTGGAGATCACCGACATGACGTCGGCGCGAGCGGTGATCAACGTCTGCGGCCCGCTCTCGCGCGATGTGCTCCAGGCGGCCAGCGAGGACGACGTGTCGAACGCCGCCTTCGGCTACGGCCGCGCTCGCCAGATCACGATCGGTTCGGCGCCGGTCCTGGCGATCCGGATCGGGTACACGGGCGAGCTGGGGTGGGAGTTGCACGTGCCGACCGAGTACGCCGCGCACGTGGACGACCTGCTCCGCTCGGCCGGGCAGGGGTACGGCATCGTCGACGTCGGCTATCGCGCGATCGACCGGCTGCGGGTCGAGAAGGGCTACGTCTACTGGTCGACCGACGTCACGCCCGACACGACGCCGCTCGAGGCCGGGCTGGCGTGGCGGGTCAACTGGGACAAGGGCGAATTCTGCGGCCGTCAGGCGCTCGTGACCCAGCGCGACGCCGGCGTGACTCGACGGCTGAGCATGTTCACGATCGAGCTGTCGGGCGGCCAGATGGTGTACCCGGTGGGGGGCGAGGCGTTGCTGCTCGACGGCGAGGTGGTCGGCTTCACCACCACCGCCAACTTCGGCGACACGGTCGGCAAGCCGATCGTGTACGGCTACGTGCCCGTCGAACACCTCGATCGCACCGACTGGCTGATCGAGGTGTACGGCGAGCAGTTCCCGGCCACCCGTCACGCGCGGTGCGTGTACGACCCGGTCTCGACTCGGCTGCGTTCATGAACGGCCTTCTGGAGCACGTCGTCGCCGGTGCCGCAGCGTTCGCCGCCGGGGGCGTCAACGCCCTCGCAGGGGGTGGCACCCTGATCTCGTTCCCGGTCCTGGTCGCCCTGGGCGTGCCGCCGGTGGCGGCCAACGTGACCAACACCGTGGCGCTCTGCCCCGGGTATCTGGGTGGCACGTGGGCGCAGCGCGAGGCGGTCGCTGCCCAGCGCGATCGGCTGCGTCGGATCGTGCCGGCGGCGATGGTCGGTGGGCTGCTCGGGTCGCTGCTGCTGCTGGTGACCTCCGACGACACGTTCCGCAACCTGATCCCGGTGCTGTTGTTCCTGGCGGCGCTCCTGCTGGCGACGCAGGACCGGATCCGCAAGGCGCTCAAGATCGGCGGCTCCGTGGAGTCGGCCGACCGGACCGATCCGCGTTGGCTCGTGGTACCGATCCTGGTGGTGTCGATGTACGGCGGGTACTTCGGTGCCGGGCTCGGGATCATGCTGCTCGGTGTGTTGGGGGTGGTGATCCACGATCGCCTCGACCGGTTGAATGCGCTCAAGCAGATGCTGTCGTTCGTGATCAACGTCACCGCCGCGGTCAGCTTCCTCTGGAGCGGCAAGGTGCAGTGGTCATTGGCAGCGGTGATGGCGGTGGCCGCCCTGATCGGCGGCAACCTGGGTGGCCGGGTGGCGGGGATCGTGAAGCCGAAGGTGCTCCGCACACTGGTCGTGTCGATTGGGTTGGTCGTCTCGATCGCCTACGCCATCAAACTCTGGGCCTGATGTCGGTCAGGTGTTGGGGGTGCCGATCAGGATCATGGCGCGTCCGTCGCCGCCGGGGGTCCACACCCACACCTTGACCAGGAAGCGTCCGTCGACCACGTCGATCTGGCCGACCTCGATTTGCTCGTTGGCCTGCACGTCGGGGATCAGGTCGGCGATCGACTCGACCGCGTAGGCCCGCCCGTCGATCGAGCTGACCAGGCGGGTCACGGCCCGCATCGCCCAGGTGGGCAGCGTCGCCGGGTCGACAGCGAACTCGGCCAACACGGCGTCACTGCCGCCGTCGCCCGTGGCGCTGGTGACCGCCGGGATCGTGCTGAACGTGCCCGCCGGAGGGGCGATCGTGCCCACCGGAGGGGCCGTCGTGCCAGGGAATCCGGCGTCGCCGAGCGTGAGCGATTCGGCGTCAGCCGCCATCAACTTGACCGAGCCGGAATCGGTGGACAACCGGTACCCGCCGGTCACGGTCTGCCCTGTGGACTGTTCCACGATCGAGATGCCGCCGTACTGATCGACGACGAGGTCGAAGCCCGAGTCCGAGAATGTGGTCGGCGCGGTGATCACCCCCTGCGCCTGATAGTCGACATGGGCCGAGCCGACCGTCGCGACCCCGTTGGCAGCGAGGGCGTAGATCCCGACCGTCGGATTCACCATCGAGTCGTCGGTGACCAACGCAGTCAGGTCGACGAACGAGGCGTCACCGCCTGGAGTTTCGGTGGCGATCGCACCGGCGATGCCGACCGACGCAACCCCGTCGATGGCGCGGGTGGCACCCCACCCGTCGGGCAGGTCGGCGAACACCTCCGTGAATGACCCATCAGGGTTGATCATCCAACTGCGGACCACGGATCGGTCGCCGGCGAACGGGTCGGTCGTCACGAGCACCTCGCCCCATGTGCTGAGCGAGGTCGCTGCCGGATCCGGCACGTCGACCGGGGTCAGCGCCGCCCCGTCGAATCGCCACAGCGACGCCGCCGCCGGCAGGTCGAGCCGGGCCACGTCGGCGGCCGTCAGCGCCAGTTGCTCGGCCGACAGGGAGGTGGTCGTGCAGTACTGCTGATACAGATCGGCCTGCAGTCGCTGGTAGTCGGCCTCGGTCCCGGGCGTGTTGCCCAGCTCGACCTGGGCCCGGTCGATCGCCCCGAAGTCACAGGCGTGGACTACCTCGAGACGACCGTCGATCCAGTTGAACTGGGCGATGTTCTCGTCGGTGAGGTCCATCACCCGCTGCCAGTCGACGACGGCCGGGTATCGGTTGAGCACCACGAGCGCGCCGCCGTCGATCGGCGCGATCGTCATGTCGACACTCGCCTGCACGGCGGGGCTGCGGTACGGGTTGAAGCCGTCGGGGGTCGGGATCAGAGCCCACTCGCCTGTGGCGATGTCGTAGCGGCCGACCGCCCCGGGCTCACCGCCGGCGGTGGCCGGCGCGGTGCCGACGGCGTAGATCGCGTCGCCGCTCACGGTCGCCTGGCGCAGCCCGTCGGGCAACACGTCGCCGGCGATCTGGACCCACGCTCCGTCCTGGTTCTCGTAGAGCCCGCGGCGGGTGGTTCCGTCGGTGTACGGTTCAGTCGCCAATGCGTAGCGCTGGGCGCTGTTGCCGTAGCGCAAGGCGAGCGCCTCGGGGCTGTCGGCGTCGACGGCGGTCCAGGTCATCACCGGAGCGGTCAGCGTGGCGGGGGTGGCGCCGGCCAGCAGGTCGGACGGCAACGACGTCGGCACACGGATGGCGACGGTCGTGTCGGGGACGACGGCCGTCGACGCCGGCACAGTGGCGGTCGCGTCCGGGGGGACCGCCAACGTCGCCGTCGGATTGTCGGCCGTGCCGACCGAGTCCACCCGCGAGAGCTGTTGGACACCGATCGCCACGGTGGCGGTCAACGCCGCCACCCCACCCAGCGCCGCCGCCGTGCGACGTCGGCGCGTGCGCTTCGACGCCGTACCGACGATCAGGTCGACGCTGGTCGACGGGAGTGGGCGTTGACGGGCGACGCGATCGAGTTGGTCGCGCAGGTCGTTCGGGAGCTGGTTCGGGAGCTGGTTCATGGTGTGTTGTCCTTCTCGGCAGCGAGCACGGCGTCGATCGACGGTGCGAGGTGGGGTACGGCGCGGCGCAGCTCGGCCAGGCCGCGGTGGAGGCGGCTCTTGGCGGTGCCGGGTCGGATGTCGAGCGCGTCGGCGCATTCGCGCTCGGTGAACTCGAGCAGCACGCGCAGCACGATCACCTCGCGTTGCTCGGCGCTCAGTGATCGCACGGCGCGTTGCAGCGACGCGTCGGGAATCGAATCGTGGAACACCGTGTCGTCGTGGACGTCGCGGTCGAGGGCGGCGACGTGGCGGGTCTTGGTCGCCAACCGGCGGAACCGCGACCGGCTGTGGTTGACCGCCACTCGGAAGACCCAGCCTGCCGGCCGGTCGAGCGCGCCGACCTTGCTCCATCGCTGGTAGGCACGGATCATCGCTTCGTCGGTCGAGTCGGCGGCCTGCGCCGGGTCACCGATCGCAACCGTCACCGCTCGCGCCACGGCATCGCGGTTTCCGGCATAGAACCGTTCGAACGTCGACCCGGTGTCGACCTCGATCGTGACGTCCGGCCGGTACGGTCGCGCCGTCGCCGACTGGGCGATCACCGGCACCTCGGCGCTGACGGGCGTTGTCATGTCCGACACACGCTCATCCATCGGGATCGGTTCCCTGCGTCGTACGGTCGAGCTGTGTCAGGGCGTCGGCCGCCTCGCGACGATCGGCCGGCTCCAACGCCTGCGCTGCTCCGAATGCGTCGCGGGCAGCGACAGGGTCGTTCCCCAACGCTGCCGCGTACCCGAGCCCGAGCTGGCACTGGTAGCACAGCGGGTCGTCGCCGACCAGCGCCGCCCATGCCCGGCGGGCTCGCTCGACGTCCTCATCGTTACCGGTCGAGATCGCCAGACGGGTCAAGCTGTCGGCGTGCCGACGCAGCACGATCGGGTCGTGGGGGCTCACGTCGAGCGCCTGCTGCACGTCACGGATGGCGGCCTGCAGGCCGGTGATCGTGTGCGGCTCGATCGAGGCGGCGAGCAGGCGGTAGCGAACCACGTCGGGCCGCAAGGCGATCGCCCGATCGATGGCGCTGCGCGCCACCGCCGCGTTGGCCGGCCGGGCGTTGGCGGCCTCGAGCGCAGTCCGCGCCGCCCGATCGGCCGACACGGCCAGCAGACCTGACACGAACAGCACCGCCATTGCCGCGGCGGCGACCGATCGCACGGCCCAGATCCGCCAGGCGCTGTCGTTGCGCGGCTGCGCCGCGTCGGTAAGACGTGTCGCCGTGAGGGCGCCGGCGATCAACCAGAACACGGGATCGACGGTCGCCACCGGGAACAGGAACCACGACTGGGCGAGGAAGGCGATCGCCGCTCCCGCCAACCCGACCTCGAGCGTGGAACCCGCCCGGATCGCCCGCCACCCGGCCAGCAGCACGGCGACCGCCAGCGCCGCGTACAGCAGGGCGGCCAACGCTCCGCCGGAAGCCGCCACGTCGAGCACCACGTTGTGGGCGCGATCGGGCAGCACCGCTCGCCCGTAGGTCCGTTCGTAGGCGGCGGTCACACCGTCGGCGAGCGACGTGCGGTATCCCTCCGGGCCCAGGCCGAGCAGCAGGTGGTGTGACACGACCCCCCAGCCGAGCCGCCATTCGTCGAGGCGCGATCCGGCCCCTGCGGCGCGCTCGGTGGTGTTCGAGGCGATCACGAGTGAGCTCGCGACGCCGATCAGCACGGCCAGGGCGGGCACTGCGACGGCTCGCCAGTGCGTCGCCAGCCGGCGACGGCGCGAGACAGCGACGACGAAGCCGACCAGGCAGAGCGCGAGCCAAGCGGCGCGGGTGCCGCTGCCGATCAAGGCCGCCGAGTCGAGGGTGACCATCCCGAGCGCGGCCGCTCGCCACCGTCGATGTGGATCCCCGATCGCCACGGCGACACCGATCGGCAGCAACAGGCACAGCGCGGCACCCAGCAACGATGCCGAGCCGTAGGTGCCGCCGAGCCGATCGGTGTTGGCATCGGAGGCGATCAACGGGTGCCAGTGCTCGATTGCGGCGTACCCACCGAGCATCGACCCAGCTGCCACCACCCATCGGCTGAAGCGCTGCATCGGCGCTGGGTCGGCGAGCCGTGATCCGCTGGCGAAGGCGGCGAGGAACAGCACCCACGTGATCACGCCGAGGTGGCGCTCGGGTGTGCCCGTCCAGGCGTAGAGCGGGTCGCGCCCGAACACGGCGGCGATCGCCAGCACCAACACGAGCGCCGTGAACGCCGGCAGCAGTCGACGGTCTGGTCGCCGGCCGCGATCCGCGACTCGCTCCCCACCAGGCAGCGACGACCGCCAGCGAGACGGCGGCGAACTTGGCGACCACGAACGGATACCAGCCGCCCGGGTCGACCGCCACGACCGACGCCAGGACCACGAGCCCGGCTGCGTCAGCAGCCAGCGATGAGCCCCCGGCAGACACCTCCACACCATCTCACGCCCGAGCACCCGATTCGGTTCCCCCGGCATCGAGTCGCGGTGCCCGGTCGAGGGCGAACACCAGCAGGCCGATCGCCAGGCTCCAGAACGCGGCACCGATGTGGAACAGCGTGAGCCCCGATGCGCCGGTCGCCAACGTGGCCGCCGCCGCGAAGCGCGATGCCGGCTGTTCGAAGGCGGATGCCAGCGCTCCCATCAGCGGCGTCATCAGGGCCAGCCCGGCGATCGTGGCGATCAACTCGCCGGGCATGATGCCGAGCGCGGCGATCACGAACGGACCAGCCAACCCGATCAGCAGCCACCAGCCGCCATACGTGACCCCCACCCGCCAACGCTGGTCGCGATCGGGATGGACGTCGGGTGACATGCAGATCGCTGCGGTGATCGCCGCCATGTTGATCGGGTGGGCGCCGCCGAACGCCCCGACGACCGACAGCCCACCCGACACCGTGAGCGCTTCTCGCACGGGCGGCTCGTAGCCGAGGCCCTGCTGCACGGTGAACCCGGGCAGGTTCTGGGACGCCATCGTGACGAGGTACAGGGGCAGCCCGAGCGACAGCAGCGCCGAGCCCGACACGTGCGGTCGCACGAACACGACCGAGGGCAGCGACCACGCCTCCGACGGCAGCGACGGCACGCCGAGCAGGAGCGCCACCACGATCCCGACGGCGAGCGCCGCCAGCACCGCCCACACGGGGTTCCACACCCGTACCAACAGGAACACGACGATCATCGGGAGCACCAGCGCCGGGCGGGTCGACACGGCGGCGGGCGCCTTGACCACCAGTGGCAGCAGCACCCCCGCCAGCATCGCCGCCCCGAGAGCAGGTGGGATCGCCCGCACCGCCCGTTCGAGCGCCGGCACCAATCCGGTCGCCACGATCAACAGACCGGTCAGCACGAATGCCGCCACCGCCTCGGGCAGTGTGAAGCCGCTCGATGCGGCGATCAGTGCTGCTCCCGGCGTGGACCACGCCAGCACGGTCGGCACGCGCGTGCGCCAACTGAGGAACGCGCTCCCGAGCGCCTTCATCGTGCAGACGCACACCAGCCAGCTCGTGGTCTGGGCGGGGGTCGCCCCGACTGCCGTAGCGGCCGCCAGCACCAACGCGACCGTGCCGCCGTAGCCGACCAGCGCTGCGACCAAGGAGGCCGACAGCATCGGTGGGGTGATCGGGCGATCGGTCGGCATAGTGCGAAGCCACGGTAGCGACGTCGGTACCGACGTCTCGTGTGCGTTCGATGTCGGTGCTGAATGTCCACGAGTTCGGCGATCCCGGGGGCGCCCCGCTGCTGGCGGTGCACGGGATCAACGCCCACGGCCGGCGCTTCGTCCGGCTCGCCACGGAGGGCTGGCCCGAGCGTCACACACTCGCCGTCGACCTGCGCGGTCACGGGCGGTCCACGTACGACGGGCCGTGGAACATGGCCCAACACGTGACCGACCTGATCGACACGCTCGACGGAGCGCGTGCGCACACTGACGATGCTCGACCCGGCGATGATGCAACCGGGTGACTGGGGGTCCGAGCTGGCGATGATGACGCTCACCGACCCGGGTTTCGACTCGCCCGAATCGGCAGCAGGACGACGGGCGCTACCGGTATCGGTTCCACCGCCCGGCGGTCGTCGCCGGCTGGGGCGAGATGTGCGCGCCGATCCCTGCGCTACCGGTCGTGCGGCCGACGTTGTTGGTCGTGGCGATGCAGTACGACGTGGTGACCCCCGAGGTGGAACAGGTGCTGGCCGACCGGCTGGGTGACCAGCTCACGATCGAGCGGCTCGACTGCGGCCACCTCGTCTACTGGGAACGCTTCGACGACACGGTCGCCGTCGTCCGCAACTTCCTCGGCTGACAGGCCCTCAAACACACGCGCGATGATTGCGGCGCATGGACGAAGCGACGACCGAACGGCTGGTTGCAGCGATCGAACGTGTGCCGGTGCTCGGCGATGCCGGCGTGCCGGAACGCCTGGGCGGTCTCACCAACCTCAACGTCAAGATCGGGCCGTACGTCGTGCGGCTCCCTGGTGAGGGAACGAGCGAGTACATCGATCGCGCCAACGAGGCCGTGGCCGCCCGTTCGGCGGCGGACTCCGGCGTGAACGTCGAGCTGATCCACTTCGACCCGACCGACGGGCTGATGGTCACCCGGTTCCTCGACGGCGCCGCCACGATGTCGGGTGAGCGCTTCAAGGCCGACCGGGGGGCGGTCGAACGTGCCGGGGTCGCCCTCCATCGGCTCCACAGCTCGGCGGCGCCGTTCGCCACGGACTTCGTGCTGTTCCCGATGATCGACGAGTACAAGGCACTGCTTGCCGCCAAGGGCGCCACGCTGCCCGATGGCTATGACGGAGTGCAGGAGTTCGCCATGCGCGCCCGTTGCGCCTTGGAGGCCAATCCGGTGCCGCTCGTCCCGTGCCATTGCGATCCGCTGTGCGAGAACTTCCTCGACACCGGTGACCGGATGTTCGTGATCGACTACGAATACGCCGGCAACAACGACCCGATGTGGGACCTCGGCGACCTGTCGGTCGAGGGTGGGTTCGATACCGCCCAGGACATGGCCCTGCTACGGGCCTACTTCGGCGGCGAGCCCCCTCCCGAGCAGGCGGCGCGAATGGTGATCCACAAGGCGATGTGCGATCTGTTGTGGACGTTGTGGGGCGTGATCCAACACGTCAACGGCAATCCCGTCGACGACTTCTGGTCATACGCGGTCGGCCGTTTCGAACGCTGCCAGCGGCTGATGTCGAGCGAACGTTTCGCGACTGCGGTCGCGACGCTCACGGCCGCCTGATCCGTCGACGTGCTGCCAGCCGCCCGAGCCGGCAGCCTGCTCGAAAGTCGATGCGTGCGTCTTCGTTCCTACTATAAAAGAGTTATAACTCGTACAGATGTTCGATATCATTCACCTATGTTCGCGACGGTGATCGAGGAGTGCGTCGGCATGACCGACGGCGAACTCGATCAGGCGTTGCGCGGATACGAGCTGGCGTTCCGGGAGTTGTCGGCCCGGCGGGCGGCAGCGGTAGCGGTGGCCGAGGCGCGAGGTGTCTACCGAGGCGAGGAACACCGCACGATGAAGTCGTACCTGCGGGCGACGTGCAACACGTCCGATGCCGAGATCGACCGCCAACGTCGCCTGGCTCGGCTGCTCGCACAGTTTCCTGTGGTGGGTGACGCCGTGCTGGTCGGTCGGGTGAGTGCCGACCACGCCTTGCAGATCGGCCGGATCCTCTCCAACCGGCGGATCGCATCACTGCTCGGCACCGTGATCGAGGTACTCGTCGAGTCGGCTGAGCATCGTTCGTTCGACGACTTCAAGGCCGATGTCGATCGGTTCATCACCACCACCGATCTCGACGGCGGCTTCGTCGACATCGCCGACAACGTCGAGTCGCGCACCGCCGGCGTCAATGACCTCGGTGGCGTGCTCCACATCAGTGCCTCCGGTGGCGATCCGATCACGGCGATGCAGCAGGCGGCGATCTTCGAGTCGTTCGTGGAATGTGAGTACCGACGCGATGTCGAGGCTCGCGCCGCCGAGCATGGCGATTCCGCCGACCAGTACCCACTCGCCCGCACGGCCGCCCAGCGTCGGTTCGATGCCCTGGCGGCGATCTTCTCGGCGGCGGCAGCGTCGCCTGAAGGGCGGGCCTTGCCGGAGCCGACGGTCCACATCCTGATCGACCACGAATCGCTCAGCGATGCGTTCGCCCAGGCGGCGATCGTGTTGCCGAGCGGGGCCGAGGTCGCCATCGACGAGATCGTCGAGACCGACCCGACGTTGCTCGCCACGCTGTCCGACGAGATCGTGGACGACCCCGAGGCGTTCGTCGGGCGCCGCTGTGAGACCTCGACCGGTGCCGCGATCCCCGCCTTCGTCGCCCTCCAGGCGGCGATGATGGGCCAGATCCGACGTGTCGTCGTCGACTCGCAGGGCGTCGTCGTCGACCTCGGCTCCAAGCAGCGCCTGTTCACCGGCAACGCACGGTTGGCGGCGCAGCTGATGACCCGCTACTGCACCCACCCCGGTTGCCGCTTGCCGGCCCGGATGTGCCAGGTCGACCACAACGACGAATGGAACGCCGGGGGCCGCACCGACCAACGCAACGCCAACATCGAGTGCGGCCCGCACAACCGTTTCAAACACCGTCAGCGGTGGCGAACCCGCCGTGACCTTCGCGGCCGCGTGTACCACCTCAAACCCGACGGCACGATCGTGCTCCCGGTCGGCGAACGCCCGCCCGACCTCTCGATCGACGAACAGTCACGCCTCGCCCGAGCCCGCCTCGCCACCCTGCCGACCTGACTCGTCCAACCTGCTCCCTCGCCGCCCGTCAGCGCGACTTGCCGTAGTGCACCAACTCGATACCGCGGTCGACGAGCCGTTCGATCTCGCTGTACCCGTGGCGTCGGTAGAAGGCCACGTTGCCCGACCTGGCGGCGACGGTGTAGAGCTCCCAGCGGGTCGCGTCGGCATCGATCTGTTGCTCGATCGCCGCCAGCAGTCGGGAGCCGACACCGTGGCCCTGCATGTCGGGAGCGACCGCGACCCGTTCGATCCAACCCACTCCGTTGCGCTGGCGGAGGCGGCCCGCGCCGACGATTCGCGTGCCCGCCACGGCTTTCACCATCGTGGTCTCGGTCATCGCCTGCCGTACCTGGCCCAAGGTCTCGTTGAGCGGCGGGATCGTGATGTTGTCGAGATCGAACGCCTCGTCGAGGAACGCTGCCCGCTGCACCACCCACATCTCGCCGGCGTCCGCCTCGGCCGCCACGGAGCACTCGATCTGCAACTCGATTCGCATGGTCGGCGACAGTACCGAACGGTCAGCCGGAAGCGATGCGCCCGGCGATCGCCGCCGCGGTCGCCGCCACGCGCTCGACCAACTCCAGCGGCGCGATCGGTTCGGCGTCGAGTCCGAGACGGAGCATCATGCTCGTCGCCGTCTCGATCGACTCGAACCGCAACGTGGCGAGGACCGAACCGTCCACCGTCTCGGTCGCCTCGGCGAGGGCGGAGAGCACCGCCGGGTCGCCCTCGGTCCGCAGGCGTTCGCGCCCGGCCGCAGTGAGCCGAACCTCGGCGCGATAGACGTCGAGCCGTTGACGGAACGAAGCGAGGAAGGTGTCCCACGCAGCGGCGAGGTCGAACGAGTCGAGCGGTTCGAACGCCGTGTCGGTGAGCGTGGCGACGATGATCTGATTGACGCGGTAGGTCCGCATCGATGCTGGTCGTGATCGGCTCGACGACCGCGCCACCACGTACCAAACGCCGGCCTTCAGCACGAGCCCGTGCGGCTCGATCCGTCGTCGCACGAGCGTGGGCTCCTCCCACCGCCGGTACCGGATCGACACGACCCGTCGAGTACGCGGGGCACCGGCGATCACCGCCAGGTGGGGTGCCTCGTCGGGGAGCGGTACCAGCCGATCGGATCGATCAGGATCTGGGCCCGCTCCACGTCCACATCCGACCCGAACGTCGCCCCGAGCTGGGCGAACACCTTGCGCTCGGCCCGGGCGAGTGGTTCGCCCAGACCGAGTTGCTCGGCCACGATCGGCACCACGCCCATCAGCAGCGCCGCCGCTTCGTCGGCACGCAGGGCGGTCGAACGCGAGCGGTAGCCCTGCACCAGGTGCAGCCCGCCGCCGCGACCCGATGTGCCGTACACCGGCACCCCCGACACCTGCAACGAGGCGACATCGCGATAGATCGTGCGGATCGACACGCCGAGACCGTGTGCCAACTGTTCGGCGGTGATGCCGGGACGCGACTCGATCTCGAACAGGATCTGCGTCAGGCGAGCGGCACGCACCCCTTCAGTATCGTCGATTCGCTGACATCGGCTGTCAGGTTTGTGGCATACGGTCGACCACATGCCACTCGAACCGAAGTTCATCAGGTCGTTGCCGCCGATCCAGGTCGGCGATCGACATGTCAAGCGCTACCACGTGTCGAACACCGAGGCGCCGATCGCCGGACCGATCGAGCGAGCCGCCTATGCCATGCTGCCGAAGCTGCTGCCCGAGTGGGACGGCTCGACGCCGCGCGTGGCACATCGGCAACGTGGATCGCGACCCCACCCACTTCGCCGTGTTGGACCGCCCGTGGATCGGCTGCATCTGGGAACTGCCACCCTTCGGGCACGAGCGCTCGGCCTGGGTGCGGCACCTGCTCGACACCGACCGGCCCGATCTCGACGGCTACCTGGCCGACATGTACCCCGACGGGCCGGCCGGCCCGGCCAACTGATGAGCACGCCACACGACTTCGACTTCCTGTTCGGCGAACCATGGCGGGTGCGGCATCGCAAGCTGGTCGAACGGCTGGTCGGCTGCACCGATTGGATCGAGTTCGACGGGACTCTCTCGGCGTGGCCGTTGTTGGGAGGCACAGCCAACGTCGACGACAACACGTTCGACATGCCCGATGGCATGCGGCGCGGTGTCGCCCTGCGATCGTTCGATGTCGCATCGTCAACCTGGGCGATCTGGTGGCTGGGCGATCACACCCCACACCTGCTCGACGTGCCGGTGGTCGGGCGCTTCGTCGACGGCGTCGGCACCTTCACCGCCGACGACACGCTCGGCGGGCATCCGATCCGGGCGCGCTTCACGTGGTCGAACATCTCGGCGACGACAGCGGCGTGGGAGCAGGCCTTCTCGACCGACTCCGGTGCGACGTGGGAGGTCAACTGGACGATGACGTTCGAGCGTTGATCCAGATCAGTTCGGGGTCGGCCAGGCGCTGCGTCGATCGCTCAACAGCGTTTGAAATCGCGGAACGGCGCGTGAGGTATCGTCCCGTACCCGATCCAAGGAGACACCATGAGCGACAACCTGCGCCAGTACACCAAGGCCGTCTACGCCTTCGACCACGTGATCAAGTCGGCCACCGCCAAGACACCGATCGAGAAGGTGCTGGCAAAGAAGGCCCCCTGCGTCGGCTGGACCGGCACCGACGTGTTCAAGCACGTGCTGGGCAACCTGTCGATGATCAAGAGCTTCGCCACGACCGGCAAGGGCCCCAAGGGCGAGGCCAAGCTTGCCGCCGATCCGGCGGCTCAGTGGTCGAAGCTGCTCGACACCACGTTGGCGACGCTCGACCAGCCGGACGTGTTGCACAGCACCGCTCACGAGCCGTTCGGTGCCGACTTCGGCTCGATGCCGGTCGATGCCCTGGTCGGCTTCATGGCGGCCGAGCTGGCCGTGCACGTGTGGGACATGGCGCGCACTGCCAAGGTCGACGAGCGGCTGGACGCCGGGCTGGTCAAGTTCACGCAGGCAACGTGGAAGACGTTGCCCGAGGACGTCCTGCGCATGCCGGGCTTCATGGGTCCGGCGATCAAGCCGGCTGCAGGCAGCGATCCTCAGACGAAGTTGCTGAACTGGCTCGGTCGCGCCGTCTGACCTGATCAAGTCGGCGGCACCCGGTGTCGATACGGGTGCATGACGTTCGAGTACGACGTGATCGAGGCCGCACGCGGTGAGGGAACCCGACTGGTGGTCGGGTCCCCGCTGCGGTGGCTCACGACGCGTGGCCACTACGAGCCCGTTGTGCAGCGCGAGGCGCCGCGCGACGTGCTGGCTGTACTCGACGTCGTCCATCGCGCCCTCGGCGGTAACGCCCGGGCACTGTCGCGGGCGGCCTCGCGCCCGCTGACCGCCGACCTGTCGACCGCCGACGGGCAGCTGATCGAACTGGACGAGGTCCAGCACTTCACCGCCGAACGTCGCTCGGCGCTGAGTTGGTATCCGACCTCGTCGCCGCTCGGCTTCTCGCTCGACTCCTACCGATCGCTGATCGAGGTGTGGAAGTCGCGCGCGACCGCCGTGTTCACCCGCCAGGTCGCGCCCGGGTTCGACTTCAGCGGTGGTCGCCGGGCCCAGCGGGCCTACGTCGACACCCTGCTCGACCTGCTGGCACCGACGTTCACCGGGCAACAGTTGATCCGCATTCCGGTGGTCGATCGCAACGCTGCGCTGGCGATCCGCCAGCTCCGCGTGCTGCCGGTCGCTGATCGCCGGCTTGTTCACACAGCGTTTACATTGCGAACATTGACGAGTAATGGCCCGATGACATCGTGCCGTCGCCCCTACAACGCAATCCCCGGAAGGACCCATTCGTGGCGTACCAAGCTGAGTACATCTGGCTCGACGGAACCGAGCCCACCCCGTTGCTGCGCAACAAGACCAAGATCATGGCCGACGACGTCACGACGCCTCCGATCTGGGGTTTCGACGGGTCCTCGACCAACCAGGCCACCGGTGACAAGTCGGACTGCGTGCTCAAGCCGGTCTTCACGTGCCCCGACCCGATCCGCGGTGGCCGCAACATCCTCGTGATGTGCGAGGTGCTGCTGGCCTCGAACATGAAGCCGCACCCGTCCAACACGCGCTCGATCGCAGCCAAGGCCGAGAAGAAGTACGCCGCCGACGACATGTGGTTCGGCCTCGAGCAGGAATACACGATGATGCGCCTCGACGGCACGCCGCTCGGCTTCCCGGCCGGCGGTGGCTACCCCGAGCCGCAGGGCCCTTACTACTGCGGCGTCGGCGCCGGTCGGGTGATCGGTCGCGAGATCATCGAAGAGCACACCCAGGCATGCATCGATGCCGGGCTGGCGATCGGCGGCACCAACGCCGAGGTGATGCCCGGCCAGTGGGAGTTCCAGATCGGCCCGCTCAGCCCGACCGCCGTCGGTGATCAGCTGCACGTCGCCCGCTGGCTGCTGCACCGCATCGCCGAGGACTACGACGTCGTGATCAGCTTCGCCGCCAAGCCGCAGGGCGGCGACTGGAACGGCGCCGGCTGCCACACCAACTTCTCCACGGTCGCCATGCGCGAGAGCTACGACGCCGTGATCGCCGCCTGCGAAGCGGTCGGCAAGAACTACATGAACCTGGTCAACAACTATGGCCACGACATCCAGAGCCGCCTCACCGGCAAGCACGAGACGGCCCCCTGGAACAAGTTCAGCTACGGCGTGTCGGACCGCGGATCGTCGATCCGCATCCCGTGGCAGGTCGAGAAGGACGGCAAGGGCTACGCCGAAGACCGTCGCCCCAACGCCAACGCCGACCCGTACGTGGTCGCCGGCATGCTCACCGACACGGTGTGCGGCGGCGCCGGCGCCAAGAAGAAGTAGGCACACCCGTCACCGGTCGCGGTGACGGATTCGAACGCACTCGACGTGGTGGGGCCCCGTTCCGGCGGGGCCCCACTCGCTTTGTGAGCCGAACACGACAAGACTGGTGAGGTGGGCAGGATGCTCGATCAACAACGCGACTACGTGCTGCGCACCGTCGAGGAACGCGGCGTGCGCCTGGTGCGGCTGTGGTTCACCGACGTGCTCGGCAATCTCAAGAGCTTCGCGATCAGCCCGGCCGAACTCGAGAACGCGCTCGAGGACGGCATGACCTTCGACGGCTCGGCGATCGACGGGTTCTCGCGGATCCAGGAAGCCGACGTGTTGGCGGTCCCCGACCCCGACACGTTCGAGCTGATCCCGTGGGGCGATTCGGGGGCCTCCGAAGCGCGAGTCTTCTGCGACATCCAGAACTTCGACGGCACGCCGTTCCTGGGCGATCCCCGCCAGGTGCTGCGACGCAACACCAAGGCTGCCCGCGACCTCGGCTACACGTTCTACATCGCCCCCGACATCGAGTTCTTCTACTTCGACCCGCCGTCGAAGGGCGACAAGCCGCAACCGCTCGACCACGACGGGTTCTTCGACCTCGGCACCCGAGATGCTGCCGGCGACCTGCGCAAACAGACGATCCGCAAGCTCGAGCAGCTCGGCATCCCGGTCGAGTACTCGTTCCACGAGGACAGCCCGAGCCAGCAGGAGATCGACCTCCGCCACACCGATGCCCTGACCATGGCCGACAACGTGATGACGTTCCGGCTGGTGGTCAAAGAGGTCGCCGCCAGCCAGGGTGTGCACGCCACGTTCATGCCCAAGCCGCTCGAGGGCGTCCAGGGCTCGGGGATGCACCTCCACATGTCGCTGTTCCGCGGTGAGGACAATGCGTTCTACGACGAGAACGATCCGTACCTGCTGTCGGCCGATGCCAAGCACTTCATGGCGGGGCTGCTGCGCCACGCGGCCGAGATCACGGCGATCACCAACCAGACCGTGAACAGCTACAAGCGGCTCGTGCCGGGTTTCGAGGCCCCGGTACACGTGAGCTGGGCGCGCAACAACCGGTCCGGTTTGATCCGAGTCCCGATCGCCAAGAAGGCCAATCCCACGGCGACCCGGCTCGAGTACCGGTCGCCCGATCCGGCGACCAATCCGTATCTGGCGTTCAGCGTGCTGCTGGCGGCCGGCATGCGCGGCATCGCCGAGGGATACGAGCTGCCCGAGGAGGCCGACGCCAACCTGTTCGAGATGGACAATGCGGCGCTGACCAAACTGGGCATCACACAGCTGCCGCAGTCGCTCAGCGACGCCCTCACCGTGATGGAAGGTTCCGATCTCGTCCAAGAGGCGCTCGGCGAGCACATCTTCGAGTGGTTCCTGCGCAACAAGCGACGCGAGTGGCGTGACTACAAGACACACGTCAGCCAGTTCGAGATCGATCGCTACCTGAGGTCGATCTGATGACCGGCTCCGCCGCCGGCGTGCTGGCGGTGTTCGCCAACCCGGTGAGCCCCGAACTGGCGCGCACCCTCGACCTGGGTGGGTACGCCTGGAAGGGCGTGACGTCGCTCGACGATGCGTCCGAGTGCGAGCCGGCCACGGGCTGGCATGGGGTGGTGCTCGACTGCTCCCACGACGCCGAGTCGGGCTGGGCCTTCGCCCGAGCCGTCCGCAAGGCCGATCCGACCCCCACACCGTTGCTGGTCCTCGTGAGCGGCGCCCAGTTGGCGGACCTGCACCTGCGCGACGAGTTGTTCGACGACTTCTGCCTTGCGCCGTTCCACCCCAGCGAGCTCGAAGCGCGGCTTCGACACCTGTTGTGGTCGACCGGCGACCCGCTCACGCCGCGCCGACCTCGTCGAGTACGGGGAGCTGATCCTCAACCTCGAGACCTACCAGGCCACGATGTCGAAGCGGCCGCTGGATCTCACGTACATGGAGTACGAGCTGCTCAAGTTCCTCGCCCAGAATCCCGGCAAGGTGTTCACGCGCGAGATGCTGCTGTCACGGGTGTGGGGATACGAGTACTACGGCGGGGCGCGCACGGTCGACGTCCATGTGCGACGACTGCGCGCCAAACTCGGCGAGGAGCACGCCAGCCTGATCCAGACGGTTCGATCGGTCGGCTACCGATTCGGCCAGTCCCGCTGGGGGAACTGACGTCACACGTCGATCGGCTGGCGCCTGGTGCGCTCCAGCGGCGGGTCGAACACGCGGCATCGCTCGCCACACCGGATCGGTCTCGTAGTCCCAGTACTTGGTGCTGTCGAGGCTGACCGCCCGATTGCCGGTGACGCCGCCCACGATGTGCCCGTTGTGGATCCGCACGCTCGAGTACAGCTGCGGTGACAGATCCACGGCGTTGAGGTGGGCCCGGCTCGTGCGCCATGCCTCGCGGTCGGCCGGTTCGGCGTGCACGACCAGGTTGGCCCAGTAGTCGTCGGCCAGTTCGATCGACGAATACGACAGGATCCCCGGGTACGACCGGAACTCGTCGAGCAGGCTGACGTCGATCGCATCGACGGAGTCGTGTGGGAGGTCGGTGCGTCGATCCCCGAAGAACCCGACCACGCAGACCGTGTCGCGCCGGAGGATCTCGACCGGCTCGCACACCACGGTGCGCCGCCGCAGACCGTGCACGGTCCAGATCGTGGCGCGATGAGCGATCAGCTCGGTCTTGCCCACCGCACTCGCACGCAACAACGACCGCACGTCCTGCAGCATGTAGGCCATCAGGTCGAGGTCCGGACCGTAGAGCGTCGGGCAGGTGTTGGGATGCTCCGGCACCCCTTGATCCGGATCCAGACGAATCGGTTCGACCTCGATCACGACGCCGATGTTAGAGATCGAACGCCGACGACTGCGACATGGCCACGATCCCGTCGGCGATTGCCGCCGCGAATTGGTGGCGCCCGTCATTCGTGAGGTGGACGCCATCGGATCCGGTGATGCCGGACCGCTGACCCTCTCGGAACCAGTCCACGATCGAGGTGGCGGCGCGACCGGCGAGCGCCTGTTCGAGCGCGGTGTTGGCGCGCTCCACATCAGCTTGGCGATCGGCGATCCAGGCGTCGACCCACAAGACGGGGGCGCCACCGGGAATGTGGGCCAAGACGGTCGCCACGTCGGCCGCGAACTGGTCGTCGTCGGCGCCTGCGCCGACGTCGTTGGTGCCGAGCGCGATCACCCACAGCTCGGGTGCGGCGTGGGCGGCGATCCGATCGATCACGTCGATCCCCGGGGTCACCGTCCCGTGCACCATCCGTCGACTGACCTCGCCGTCGATGGCGACGACGTCGATGTCGAGCGATTCGAGGTACGTCCCGATCTGGTCGACCGCTGACAACGTGAGCGAGTCACCCACCACGGCCACCGTGTCAGGCAGCCGGCCAGGTGCTGTGGTCGGTGGCGGCGCCGTGGTGGGTGCCGGTACCACCGGGAGGGTGGACGTCGGGTTGGCGGAGGCGTCCGGGCCCAGGCGCGGCTCGAGCGGTGGGAGCTCGTCCGGTTCGAGCGCCGTCGTCGTCAGCGACGGCGTCGTGTCGTGGGGCGCAGCGAGCACCAGCGGGCCGTCGTCGCCGCACGCCGCCAAGGCGAGTACCGCCAGCCCAGACCACCACCACGTCGAACGTGTCACCCGCGACATCATGCCCGACGCTGGATCCGCGCCGCATGGCGAGCATGCTCGGCGAGCATCTCGTCGAGGCGAGACTCGGCGACGATCTGACCGTGACGCACGATCGTGTTGCCGTGCACGATCGTGTCGCGCGCGCCGAGCGGGCCGCACCGCAACCAGGCTTCGATCGGATCTGCCAGGGCACCGGCGAACGACGGGCCGGTCAGCGACCACACCGCCACGTCGGCCACGGCGCCGGCCGTGAGGGTTCCGATCTCTCCACTGCGGCCCAGGCATGCCGCCCCGCCGAGCGTGGCGATCTCGAGCGCCATCCTCGCCGTGCCTGCCGCCGCCCCGTTTCGGAGCTTGGCGAGCAGCATCGCCTGGCGGGCCTCCATCCAGAGCGAGGCCGAGTCAGCCGACGACGAGCCGTCGACCCCCAGCCCGACGGCGACGCCGGCGGCGCGGAGATCGACCACAGGAGCGATCCCCGAGGCGAGGATCAGGTTGCTCGACGGGCAGTGCGCGACGCCCACTCCGGCGGCGCCGAGACGGCGCACCTCGTCGGGGTTCGGCATCACGCAGTGTGCCACCCACGTTCGGTCGCTCGCCCATCCGGTGCGTTCGAGGTACTCCATCGGGCGGCATCCGAACGTGGCCAGGCTGAACTCGTCGTCTTCGGCGTTCTCGGCGAAATGGGTGTGGAGCCGGACGTCGAGACGCTCGGCCAACTCGGCGGTGCGCACCATCAGCTGCTCGGTCACACTGAACGGCGAGCACGGCGCCAGCGCCACGCGGGTCATCGCACCCCACGACCGGTCGTGATGCCGTGCCACCGCCTCCTCGCTGGCGGCCAGGATCGAGTCGTCGTCGCTCACGACGTCGTCGGGCGGCAACCCACCGTCCTTCTCCGACAGCGACATCGAACCGCGTGTGGGGTGGAACCGCAGGCCGAGGTCGCGCGCCGCCTCGATCTCGGCGGTGAGCAGGTCCCCGGCGCCGTGCGGGTGCAGGTACAGGTGGTCGGTCGAGGTGGTGCACCCCGACAGCGCCAACTCGGCCAGCCCGACCCAGGCAGACACGTAGACCGATTCGGTGTCGATCGCCGCCCACAGCGGGTACAGCGACTGGAGCCAGCCGAACAGCGGCTTGTCGGTCATCGGCGGGTAGGCGCGAGTGAGGTTCTGGTAGATGTGGTGATGGGCGTTGACGAGCCCGGGCGTGACGAGGCAGTCGCCGGCATCGATGACCGATTCGGCGTCGGGCGCCGGCCCGGTCCCGACCGACTCGATCAGCCCGTCGGTGATCGCCACCCAGCCACCGGCGAGCTCCCGGCGAGCGGCGTCCATCGTCGCCACGCATCGCGCATTGCGGATCACCAGGTCGGCCACGACCGTCACCGCAGCGAGTTGATGATGCTGGCGATGTCGTCGACAGTGGTGTTGGGGTTCACGATGCAATACCGCAACACCGTCTCGCCCTCCCACGAGGTGGGGACCACGAACGCGTAGCCGTCGGCGAGTTGTCGGTCGCTCCAGGCATAGTACTGCTCTGCGGTCCAGCCCTTGCGGCGGAACACGGCGATCGAGAGTTCCGGCTCGACCACCAGCTCCACGTGATCGGCCTGGCGGATCAGCGCTGCCCCGGCGTGGGCGACTTCGAGCGTGGTCTCGATCGCGTCGCGGTACGCGTCGGTGCCATATGTCGCGAGGCTGAACCAGAACGGCAGCCCGCGCGCCCGCCGCGACAGGTGGTGGGCGTAGTCGCTGGCGTTCCACTCCATCCCGTCCTGCTGCAGCACGTCGAGGTACTCGGCATGCTGGGTGTGGGCGGCGCGGGCGATGCGCGGGTCGCGGTACAGCAGAGCGCACGAGTCGAACGGGGCGAACAGCCACTTGTGCGGGTCGACGATGAAGCTGTCGGCGCGCTCGATCCCGGCGAAGCGGCCGCGCACCGACGGAGCCGCCAACGCCGCACCACCGTACGCACCGTCGACGTGGAACCAGGCACCGACCCGCTCGCACACGTCGGCGGCCCCGTCGAGATCGTCGATCACACCGGCGTTGGTGGTACCCGACGTGGCGACGATCGCGAAGACCCGTTGCCGGTCCTCGTCGTCGAGCGCCTCGATCGCGTCGTCGAGCGCCAGCCCGTGCATTCGCCCTTCGGGGTCGGCCGGCACCAGCACGACGTCGCAGTCCATCGCCCGCGCCGCCTGCTTGACCGACGAGTGGGCGCCTTTCGAGGCGATGATCAGACCACGCGTGCGATCGAGCGCGCCATCGGCGTCGTGACGCCACTTCCAGCGTGCGGCGATCAGCGCGCTCAGATTGCCGGCGGTGCCGCCGCTCACGAACACGCCCCCGGCTTCAGGGGGGAGCCCCGCCAGGTCGGCGATCCAGCGCAGCGCTTCGTTCTCGGCGAACACTGCGCCACCGCCCTCCATCCACGACCCGGCGTAGATGCTGCAGGCCCCGACGACGAGGTCGAACAGGACCGCCGCCTCGGTCGGGGCGGCCGGCACGAACGAGAGGAATCGCGGATGGTCGACCGAGATGCAGGCCGGCGCCAGCACGTCACCGAAGACGCGCAACGCCTCCAGCCCGCCGATCCCACGCGCCGAGATCGTGCCACCTGCCATCGCCGTCAACTCGGCCGGTGTGCGCGGCCCGTCGAGCGGGGGTGGGTCGAGGCGGATCCGGTCGACCGCGTAGCGAACGATCGCCTGGGTCAGCACCTCGGTCGACGAGTCGTGCTTGTGCATCGTGCTCCGGTCAGTCGTCGAGTTCGAGCAGCTCGCTGCCCTCGTTGCGCAACTCGCCGTCACGCTGCAGGAAGTGCCCGATGATCGCCGCCCCGAAGCCGCCGCTGATCAGGATCAGCGACGGGAAGATCAGCAGTACTGCGACGATTGCGATCGCTCCGGCCATGCCGACACCATAGCCGGGTGCGATCAGCAAGCCGGGTGCGATCACAATGGCTTGTAGGCGACCGCTTCGATCTCGACCTGACCACCGGCCGGCAGTTCCCGCACGGCGATCGTGGAGCGCGCCGGACGATGATCGCCGAAGCCCGCCACGTAGGCGGTGTTGAACGTGGCGAAGGTGTCCATGTCGACCAGGAAGCAGGTGGTCTTGACCACGTCGGTGAGCGAGGCGCCCATCGAGTCGAGCAACGCCGACAGGTTGGCGACGGCCTGGGTGGTCTGGGCGGCGACGCCGCCTTCGGCCAACGACCCGTCGCGCAGCCCGAGCTGGCCGGAGCAGAAGATGAAGTCGCCGGCGCGGACGGCGGGCGTGTACGGACCCAGTGGCTTGCTCATGGATCACACGGTACCGCGGCCGTGCCGAGCGGATCAGCGCTGAAACCGCCGTTCCAGGGTGGAGGGCGCGACGGTAATGTCGAACCGCATGCCCGCGCCGGTCGAACCATCCCCACTGATCGTCGCCAGCGGTCTGGTCAAACGCTTCGGTGGGTTCACCGCCGTGGACGGGATCGACGTCGAGGTCCAACCCGGCGAATCGTTCGGCTTCCTCGGCCCGAACGGTGCCGGCAAGTCGTCGACGATGCGGATGATCGGATGCGTGTCGCCCGTGAGCGAGGGATCGCTGCGGATCTTCGGGCTCGACCCGGCTCACGACGGCAAACGGATCCGGGCCCGGATCGGCGTCGTGCCGCAACTCGATCAACTCGACGAGCAGCTCACGGTGGCCGACAACCTGATCATCTACGGCCGCTACTTCGATCTGTCGCGTGCGGAGTGCAAGAAGCGGACGGCGGAGTTGCTCGACTTCGTGCAGCTCGGCGACCGCGCCAACAGCCGGATCGAGCCGCTGTCGGGCGGAATGAAGCGTCGCGTCACGATCGCCCGCTCTCTGATCAACGACCCCGAACTGTTGCTGCTCGACGAACCCACCACCGGCCTCGACCCGCAGGCGCGTCACGTGCTCTGGGATCGCCTCTACCGGCTCAAGCAACGCGGTGTCACGCTCGTGCTCACCACGCACTACATGGACGAGGCCGAGCAGCTGTGCGACCGGTTGGTCGTGATGGACGCGGGCAAGATCGTGGCCGAGGGGTCGCCCCGTCAACTGATCCAACAGCACTCCACACGTGAGGTGTTGGAGCTGCGCTACCCGGCCGGCACCAACGAGCAGCACGCGCTTGTGGTCGCCGGGATCGGGGAACGCTCCGAGGTCCTGCCCGACCGGGTGCTGATCTACGCCCACGACGGCGAGGCCGCGCTGGCCGAGGTCCATGCCCGCGGCAGCGTGCCCGAGTCGGCACTCGTGCGGCGCAGCTCGCTCGAGGACGTGTTCCTCCGTCTCACCGGCCGCTCGCTGGTGGATTGATCGGGCGGGCCGATGCAGACACCCGGCGCGATCCTCATGTGGGAAGGCCAGATGGCTCGCTACAAGCGCGCCTGGCGTTCCAACGTGATCGGCGCCTTCGTGCAGCCGTTCCTGTACCTGCTCGGGATGGGGCTCGGCGTCGGCGGGTTGGTCGACCGTCGACAACAGGCAGGTGGGGCCGGTGTGGCAGCACTCGGCGGGCTCAGCTACCTCCAGTTCCTGGCACCCGGCCTGATCGCCACGACGGCGATGATGGTCACCTGCAGCGAGGCGATGTGGCCGGTGATGGGCGGATTCAAGTGGTGGCGCGGTTACCACTCGGCGGCGGCCACACCGCTCACGGCGCCGCAGATCGCGATCGGCGTGGCGCTGTGGCACTGGACCAAGGCGTTGATCGTGGCGACCGGTGTGGCTGCTTCGCTGTTGCTGTTCGACGAGACCCGGGGCTGGGGGCTGTTCGCCGCCGTGCTGTTCGCCGGCCTGACCGGCATCGCCTGCTCGGCGCCGATCGCCGCCTGGGCCGCCCGGTGTGAGCAGGACTACTCGTTCCCGACCCTCAACCGGATGGTGATCACGCCGCTGTTCCTCTTTGCCGGCGCCTTCTACCCGATCACCCAGCTCCCGCACTGGTTGCAGGTCGTGATCAAGATCACGCCCGCCTGGCACGGGATCGAACTCTGCCGCGACGCCGTGAACGACCGGCTCGAGTGGATGTCGTCGCTCGGTCACGTCGCCTACCTGGCGGCGTTCGTGGTGGTCGGCTGGTTGCTCGCCGGACGTTCGTTCGGTCGCCGATTGGAAGGCGGCGCCTCGTGATCACGCTGGCCGAGATCCCGCGCCGAATCCTGCCGCCACAACTGCTCGAGGCACGCCGCTCCCACCGGTTGTTGGAGCGCCAGTGGATGGTCACCAAGGCCGGCCACTGGAAGGTGCTGCTGAGCGGCTTCTTCGAGCCGATGTTCTACTTGTTCTCGATCCGGCTCGGGTTCGGAGCGCTGGTCGGCGACATCCAGGTCGGCGCCACGAGCGTGCCGTACGCCGAGTTCGTAGCACCCGCACTGCTCGCCGCAGCGGGCATGAACGGCCCCGTGTACGAAGCGACGAACGTGTTCTTCAAGCTCAAGTACGACCACGTGTACACCGCCGCCTTGGCGGCCCCGTTGACGTCGGGCGACGTGGCGATCTCGGAGATGGTGTTCTCGACCCTGCGCGGCGTGCTCTACACGATCGCCTTCGTGGTGACGATGTGGGCGATGGGGATGACGTCGTCGTGGTGGGCGCTCGGGCTGGTGTTGGTCGGGCTCGTGACATCGATGGCGTTCAGCGCCGTGGCGCTGGCGGGGGTGACGTTCATGCGCACCTACACCGACTTCGACTACATCCCTGCCCTGCTGCTGCCGCTGTTCCTGTTCTCGGCCACGTTCTACCCTGTGTCGAGCTACGGGGACTGGGCGTGGGTGGTGCAACTCAGCCCGCTGTATCACAGCGTGGCGATCGCCCGAGCGTTCAATCTGGGTGACCCGTCGTGGGTGCTGCTGGGTCACTTCGCGGTGCTGCTGGTGATGATCGTGGTCGGCCTTGCGGTCGCGACCCGACGGATCGACCGGCTGCTGCTGCAGTAGCGGACGGTCAGTCGCCGGTCACGCCGTCGATCGCTTCGCGCAGGAGGTCGGCGTGACCGCAGTGGCGGGCATATTCCTCGATCATGTGCACGATCGTCCGGCGCAGGGTGTGGCGCCCTCCGTCGGGGTTGCCGGTGCTGACGTCGTCCATCGACGCCGCGTCGAGGTGGGCGTCGACCAGGGCGACCTCGTCCCAGAACGCTGTCAGGGCTCCGGACACAGTGGCGTCGTCGGGCACCACCCACTCCTCGTCGTCGTCGAACAACGCCGGCACGTCGTCCGCGATCAGGACGCGCCGGAACCACCAACGCTCGACGTCGGTCATGTGGCGGACCAGCCCCAGCAGGGTGAGCCGGCTGCTCGGGATCGCCGCCTGCCGGGCCTGCTCGTCGGTGACACCGTCGACCTTGCGGGCCAGCACCGCCCGGTGGTAGGCGAGATAGCCCAGCAACACCGACCGCTCGTCGTCCGCAGCGGCCTTGGAGGTGGGGAGCGGGATCGTCGGATCGGTCATCGGGTCACTCTCTCAAACCCCTCGCCCCGCTGCCAGTCGGCCCACCTGTTTCGAATCTCGTCATCATCTCCGCCGACTCGGCGATCGGAGCTCGGCGTACGCTTCCCGCATGTTCTCGCGTCATGACAAGACCCGCATGATCGATCCGAGCGAGGCGCTGCCCGGACACGATGAGCCGATGCGCATCGCGCCCGACCATGTGGTGCTCGGCACCGGGTTGTACCCGCCGTTCCCGCCCGAAACCGAGACGGTGTACGTGGCGATGGGCTGCTTCTGGGGCTCCGAGCGGATCTTCTGGCAGATCCCCGGTGTGCACGTCACCGCCGTCGGGTACATGGGTGGGTGGACCACGCACCCGACCTACGAGGAGACCTGCACCGCCCGCACGGGACACACCGAGTCAGTGATGGTGGTGTTCGACCCGTCGGTCGTGAGCTTCGATCGGCTGATGAAGGCGTTCTGGGAGAACCACGATCCGACCACACTCAACCGCCAGGGTGGCGACACCGGAACCCAGTACCGCTCGGCGATCTTCACCGCCACACCTGAGCAGCTGGCCGCCGCCGAGGCGTCACGCGATCGGTATCAGGCGGCGTTGACCGCTGCCGGATACGGCACGATCACGACCCAGATCGCGGCCGCCGAGGACGCCGGTGACGGCGTGTTCTACTACGCCGAGGACTACCACCAGGGGTACCTGCACAAGAACCCTCGAGGCTATTGCAACCACGGCTTCTGCCAGATCGGCTACGACCTCGAAGCGCACGGCCAGGCGCCGGCGCGCGCCAGCCTGCCCGAGATGTAGCGAGATCCATCGCTCGGGGTTGACAACGACGGCCTACACTCGTCGTGCAGCAGCGACCGACCTGGTTGCGGCAATCACCACAGGGAGGGCCGTACACATGGCCGGAATCATCGACAAGATCAAGGGCATGCTGGGCGGCAAGAAGGCGCCAGCGGCGACCTCGGGCCAGGCGGCGCCGATCGGCGCCAGCAAGATGGATGCCCTGAAGGACAAGGCCGGCGACGTCAAGGACAAGGTCGACGTCATGGTCGACAAGGCCGGCGACAAGATCCCCGACAAGGTCAAGGACACCTACGAGAAGGTGTCCGACAAGGTCGAGGGGATCATCCCCGGCGACAAGGACGGCGACGGCAACTGATCCCGCCACCCGGCAACGGGTCGCAACGACGCGAGTCAGGACGACGAGCCACCCCGCAGGGGTGGCTCGTCGCCGTTTTCGTCACCCGGTCGGGCGACAACTTGATGAAATCTTGCGTGATCACGGACCGATGACAATCCGATAACGGTGTACGGCCCACACGCGGGCCGTGTAACGGAAGCGGGATGTCAGTGCAACGCCAGACGCCATCAACCAGATGTGACGGTGCAAACGATCGGTCGCGTCGCGACCCGGGAACGACCCTGATCGAGATCGTGATCTCCGTTGTTCTCATGGGGTCACTGATCCTGCCGATCCTGGCGGCCACCCAGACCGGGATCAAGGCGTCGGTCCTGAACCAGGACGCCGCCACGGTCGAGACGGCGATCGTCGACGCCGCCGACCGCATCAACCGCGCCCCCATGGTGTGCGATTACACCCAGTACGCCCAGGCCTCGGTCCAGACGCGTGGCTGGGACTCCGGCCAGGCGAGCGTGACGATGCAGCACTACGACCCCGCCACCAACGCCTGGGTCACCGGTGGCTGCCGCTACGCATCCACCACCGATGACCTGGTGCAACGAGTCCGAATCACGATCACGACGCCGAATGGCGACGTGACCCGAAGCATCGAAGTGGTGAAGAGCAATGTCTGACCTGTCTCGTCCCTCGCGCCCGCTCGGCGCACGTCCGGCTCGCCGCCGTGACGCCGGCATGACGCTCCCCGAACTGCTGATCACCGTGACCATCATGGGGCTGATCATCGGTGTGATCACGATGTCGATCATCGTCACGCTGAAGCAGTCGACGGGCACCCAGGGCCGGATCACCCTCGCCGCCTCCGAACAGCGGGTGGGTTACGACCTGCCGGTCGACCTTGCCTCGGCGGCCACCGTCGACACCGACCCGAAGCTCACCCCCTGCGGCACCGCATGCCCGCCGAGCCTCGTGTTGAACGGTTCCAACGCGGCGTTGCTGACGTGGTCCGAGACGCGTCCGAGCGCTGATGGCCTGAGCGCTGTCAACGTCGTGACCAACGTGTCGTACTACTTTGCCCCGACCGCCACGCCGAACCGCTTCGAGCTGCGTCGTATCGAATGTGTCTCGGTGGCCAACGGCGCCTGGACGTGCGAGTCGGCAACCGTGCTGAGCGACCTCGACGGCCCTCCCGGTGGCGGCAACTTCGTGCCCGGAGACACCAAGCCGTACTGGATCATCCAGGTCAGCGAACCGCTCGCACCGGACGCTGTCACCAGCGATGACTATGCCGACGCTTCGACCCGCAAGGACGCCAACCGGGTCGTGGTGACGATCAACGGTGGCGGCACCGATGGAAGCTCGGGTGGCGGGTCGAGCCAGATCGCGATCACCGCCGGCGGCACGTCGCGCCGCCAGATTCCCGCCGACTCGACGTTCAACGCGCCGACCTTCAACCAGGCCATAAGCAAGTGCGGCGGCCCCGTCACGCTGATCCTCGACAACTCGGGCTCGATCGGCACGTCCGTCAGCCAGGTCCGTACCGGCGCCAAGGAGTTCGTGAAGGCGTTCGCCGGCACGCCGACTTCGGTCCAGGTGGTGTTGTTCAGCTCGGTCGCCACGGTGTTCGGTGCCGGCTCGAGCTGGAACAAGTACTTCGACCTCTCCGACCCGGCTCAGGTCACCACGCTGCTCGGCCTGCTCGACCAGAACTGGGGCACCCAGGGCAACACCAACTGGGAAGATGCCATGTTCCGCACGTTCTTCGAGCCGAACGGCAACCTCCAGCAGGTGCTGCCCGAGACCGTGGTGTTCTTCACCGACGGCGAGCCCACCAAGGAGCGATTGCACGAGCGCGCCTCGCCGGGCCAGATCATCCCGAATGCCCCTGCCCTGCCCGAGCCGGGTTGGACGAAGTGGCGCTACGACTCCACGTACACCAACCCCACCAAGAACTACGACCACTACCGCCCGGACCAGGTCAACGGCGACCTGTGGAGCACCGGGTTCGAGTACAGCCAGATCGCCTTCAACCGGGCCGACTACGTGGTCGACCAGGTGCGTGGATCGGTCAAGATGGTCGGCGTCGGCGTCGGTGGCATCACCACCGTCGCGGTCGACTGGGTCGACAATCCGGGTGCCCGCTACGACATCCGGTACGACCAGGGCTACCGCCAGTACAAGCAGGTCACGACCAACTACCAGCGGCGCCAGACGATCAACTACCAGAAGCGCACGTCCACGACGGCGTCGTGGCAGAACACCAGCCAGGCGATCTACGCCGCCAACTACCTGACCAAGCCGACGCTCTACCAGATTCAGATCCCGACCACGAACAACCCCTGGATCACCACCACCAAGGCGACGTTCGATGCCGGCAACTATCAGACGACGTCCGAGAACGACGGGTATCGCACGACCACGTCCGAGGCGTACATCACCAAAGTGACGTACGACGCCAACAACACGACCCCCGACGCCACCGACGGCTACTACGACGCCGGCAAGCAGAAGGTCACCACCTCCGACGCTGATGTGCTGGACTGGGAACTCGACCTGTCGCTGACCGCCGATGGCAACGGGATCCAGCCGCACCGGATCGACTCGCCGACCGGGGCCTATTCCGATGCTCCTTCAGGAGCGTCGGTGAGCGGCGAGAACACCTTGTCGCGGCTGATCTCCGGCGGCGACAACGCCGTGCGCGCCACCTACGACTCGAACGGCTACGCCACCAACGCCAACGTCGCCGAACTCTACGTGCTGCCGACGTTCGACAAGCTGGCCAACTCGCTGTACTCGATCGCCATGTCCGAGTGCGGTGGCACGGTGACGGTTGCCACCAAGTTGAACGGTGGCAACAACCACCCGCCCGACCCGTTCACGTACCAGAACAGCCAGGTCCAGTCGCTTCCGGTCGGCTCGACCCCGGCCCAGAAGCTCGACATCGAGCCGCTGATCGTGACCACCAGCACGGTCAACAAGAGCCGCACGTTCGACTTCGACATGACCGACGGCAAGGGCCGGATCGTCGACATCGTCCCACATGACCTGTCGAGCCTGACCGGGTACACGCCCGCTGCCACTCCGTGGACGTGTACCAAGGGCATCACCGCGCTCTCGGCGTCCGAGATGCAGCTGATCCCGATCGCCAACTCGCCATGGCAGGGCGTGCGGATCACGCTCGGACCGAACACGGCCGTTTCCTGCAACCTGAACGTGGTGCGCTGATGAACGCTCGACCGAGCACCGCGCGCGACGAAGGGTCGGTCCTGATCCTGGTGCTGGTGATGATGGTGATCGGCTCGCTCGTGGTGTTGCCGCTCCTGAACCAGTCCAGCGTGGTGTTCCGTGCCAACACCGTGCTCAGCCAGAAGACCGCCAATGCCGAGGCCGCCCGAGCAGGGCTGCGGGTGGCATTGGCCGACCCGGTCGGTCTGTACCAGACCTGCAATGACTCGGTTGCCGGGTTGAACACGGCGGTCACCCTGAACTTGCCGGAACTCAACGTCGACACCACCACCAAGTGCTACCTGATGGGGACCGCCAAGGCCCGCGACAACTTCTCGTTGCCGTATGCCCAGGTCAGCACCTACGTGGGTTCCACCAACCCGGTGGGTGCCGGTGTGACGGGCACGCCGTACCCGAACACCGGTGCCGCCAATGAGAACCAGTGGCTCGGACTGATCTCGAAAGAGGGGGCGCAGAACACGGTGTGGTTGCCGGACCTCCCGGTCCACGCCCTCACGGCGCGTTCGTCCACTGCGTACGCGATGCCGGCCGGGTACCCGACCTGCAACGTGTACTTCCCCGGTACGTACCGCCAGCCGGTGGTCATCAACGGGCCGACCTATTTCACGTCGGGGATCTACTACTTCGAGGACACCGTCACGGTGGCCGGCGGCGCCAAGGTCGTCGCCGGGCAGGGCACGCTCGACGGATGCACTGACGACCAGTTCGCCGTGTTCTACGCCACCAACGCGCCGCCCACCCACAACATCAACGGCCTGGGTACCACCTTCGTGTTCGGCGACGACGGTCGGTTGGTGTTCAACGACGCTGCCGGCGTGATCGACTTCAAGATGAACCAGCGCTATGTGCAGCAGGGCGACCTCAACACATCGTCGAGTGCGCTCGTGTCGATCATGACCGTCAACGGTGATCTGGACCCGGCGCTGGCCGTCTCCAACCTCGCCGCCAGCGGGATCGACCTCAAGGACCCTGGCAAGATCGACGTGCCGCTGTCGTACGTCAGTGGTGTCGACGGTTCGCGGCCGGCCCCGGCTGATCAGTATCGGCCGAGCACTCTCACGCCGGCACCGAGGGCACCGGGTGCGCCGACGGGCGTGACCGGCGCCGGCCGCAACGGCTCCGGTCTGGGCGCTGTCGCCGTGTCGTGGGTGGCTCCTTCGTCGAACGGCGGGTCGCCGATTACGGGCTACACCGTCAAGTACCGGACCGCCAGCAGCACCGCCCCGTACTCCCAGATCGGCTGTGAGACCGTCACGCTCCTGACCTGTCTGGTGCCGGCACTGACGCTGAACACGGCGTACAGCTTCGTCGTGGAGGCGGTCAACGCCAAAGGGGTGTCGGCACAGTCGACGAAGATCGACGTCACGCCTCGCAGCACGGATCCGACGATCAGCAATCCGAGCGCGCCGACGTCAGTCTCGATCACCCAGCCGACGCCTCCGGTGCTGAACATCTCCAAGTACGTCGACGCCTTCACCGTCAACTGGGTCCAGCCTGCGAGCCTCGGGAACTCGGTGATCAAGCGCTACGACGTCACGATCACCGACGGCTCGAACACATGGGCTTGTCCGGGGGTCGTCGAGACGACCTCCTGCACCGTCTCGGTCCCGGGCCAGAGCGTGACCGACATCGTCCTCAAGACGTTCACCGCCGGCGTGACCGCGATCGCCCGCAAGGCCGACGGGTCCGACGCGGCGACGACCGGCACCGCAGCCAATCTCAAGCTCAACGCACTGGGAGCGACATACGTCGCTCCGGCGCCGCCGGCGGCGACCGCCTACGTGCCGCCTGCGGTGGTGGACGTGGCACTCACGACCACGAACAAGGTCACGATCTCGATCCCCGGGTACATCGCCGCTCCCCAAGGTGTCGTCCGGGTGAGCACCGTGTCGGCCACCGACAAGTCCGTCTCGCTCGCCGGTGGCGTGATCTCGGCGTGGAGCGTGGTGACCGATCCCCGCCCCGGTACACGATTCGACTACGGCCTGCTCAACCCTGCCACCCAGCGAATCGTCCGACTGGTGACCACGGTCGCCAACTCGCCGACCGTCGCAGAAGCCGTCGTGCAGGTCAACGAGACCGGTGCATGGGCCGTGAACTCGTGGTCCGTGCAGTAGCGAGCGCACCGGCGATGTCGGGCGAGCAGCTCGATCGCCGACGTGCCAACGCCGACGGCGGGTTCTCGTTCGTCGAGATCATCGTGGCCGTTTCGATGATGGGCGTCGTGGTCTTGGCGATCTTGACCGCCACGCGGACGTCGATCCGAGCCTCGTCGATCTCGTACCAGTCAGCCCAGATCGAAACCGTGCTGTTGAATGCCGCCGACCGCGTGCAACGCGTGAACTCGGTCGTGTGCGACTACGAGCAGTACGTCGACGCCGCCGTCCCGCAGGGTTGGGACACGGCGCTGGTCACGTCGTCCAGCCAGCTGCTGAAGTCCACGCTGACGGGCAATCCGGTCGACGACTGGCAACCCTGCGTGAGTGCCAACGCTGCCGACGCCGTCGTACGGGTCACGATCTCGGCAACATCGCCGACCGGGGACATCACGCGGACCATGGTGGTTGTCAAGAGCGATGTCGGAAAGCCGAGCCACTGACATGCAACGCGCAACCGCCGGCCGCGATCGCGGATTCACCCTGCCCGAACTGCTGATCGTGGTGGTCGTCGTCGGCATGATCACGTCGGTGTTGAGCGCAGCGATCATCGCCACCCTGCGGCAGGCCACGAGCACGGAGGGGCGTGTGACCCTGGCGCGGGCGGAGCAGAGCATCGACACGTGGCTCCCAGCCGACCTGAAGTCGGTCGACACGACCAACCCCGCCGTGCAAGCCGTCGACACCGACCCCGCCGCCACACCGTGCGGCGCGGCGTGCCCCCCTGGTCTCGATCTGTCGGGAGCCAACGCACTGCAGCTGTCGTGGCAGTCGAAACGGAAAGTTGGTGGGTCGGCAGTGACCTTCACCACGACCGTGCAGTACCAGTACATCTCGGTCGACGGAGTCTGGGAGGTCCAGCGCGTCCACTGCACCGACGAGGCAGGCGCAATGCAGTGTGACGTCGTCACTGTCCTGCACAACGTCGACGCACCCCCGCCCGTACCGCCGTTCGATCCCGATGCGATGGCTCCGACCTGGATGTTCCAGGTCAACCAGCCCGACACGGCGAGTGGACAGTACGCCGACATCGGTCGCCAACTCTCCGTGACGGTGCGCGGTGGCGGAGAAGGGTCCGGCGCCGGTGGCGGCGAGAAGACGATCAACCTCACGGCGGGCGGGAGCCCGACCGGCACGATCGCCCCGGACGACTTCTCCGTTCCGGCGTTCGTACGCGCCAACTCACGCTGTGGCGGCCTGACGACCTTGCTGGTCGACAACTCCTCGTCGATCCAAGGCGGCGACAAGGCCGCCGTGCGCGCCGGACTGGACGCCTTCGTCGAGGCGTTCCGAGGCACACCGGTGAAGCTCCAGGTCGTCAAGTTCAGCCAGAAGGCAACGGTGCTCGGGGCCACCGGTTCTGAATGGACACATCTCTACGACATGTCCGACGACCAGCAGGTGGACGCGATCAAGGCGCTCGTGACGAGCAGTTCGGTGTTCAGCTTCGATGCCGACACCGCCAACAACTCGGGCACGAACTGGGAGGATGCCTGGTACCGCGTGCTGTACGCCAAGAACGGCGACCCCTTGCCGCAGCTGTCGCGGCGGGTCGTTTTCTTCACCGACGGCGTGCCGACCCGCAGCCGTGGTTACAACGGGTCGTCACGCAGCGACACGGTCGGCGCCAACTTCCCGATCGCCCCGTACGACACGGCCGCACCGCCTCCGCAATGGCCGGCGTACCCGAACAGCGCGACGTTCCATCAGGAGTCGTTCGACCGTGCCCGCGAACTCGCCATGCGGTACCCGAACGACGTGATCGCAGTCGGAGTCGGGTCGGCGTTCGCCGGCTCGTCGGCGTGGATCAAGAACCCGCCCGCAAGCGGACCGGCGGCGGCGACCTCCAAGTCGAACGAGAACGTGCTGTCGCAGTTGATCGTGGGCAGCGACGATGCCGAACGGGCGATCTGGGACGGCACGAATTACACCAACCCCGGCGCCGCCGAGCTCTACAAGCTCGACAACTACAACGCCTTCGGCTCGGCGATGCGGTCGGCCGCGCTGACCGACTGTGGCGGCACGCTCACGATCCAGACACGACTCGCCGACGGCACCAAGGTCGCCGAGGAATTCGTCTACGACAACAATGCGACCCGCCGGTCCGACGGTTCACCGATCGATGCCGCCCCCCGCAAGGTCACGACCTCGGCCCAGTTCCCCACGGGCACGTTCGATTTCGAGCACGGCGCGGCCGACCCGTACTTCTCGGTCGACGTGAGCCTGAACCAGATCGAGACACCGACCGGTTATCGGCCCGTGAGCACCGCCGGCAACCAGGGCTGGAGCTGCAAGGCGGGCTCCACGGCCAAGATGGTGGTGCTGTCGCCGATCACGGAATCCCTGTTCAGCAAGGTGACCGTCGACGTGCGCCCGAACGAGGCCGTCACCTGTGTGCTCACGGTGGAGCCATCCTGATGAACGACGAACGCGACCGCGGGTCGGTGCTGATCCTGATCCTGGTCCTCACCGTGATCTCGGCGATGGTCGTGATCCCGATCATGAGCTACACGGTCACGGTGATGCGGGCCGGCGACGTGCAGCTCCGCAAGGCGCGCTCGATCGAGGACGCACGCGGGGCCGCCCTCGTCGCCATGCGCGATGCAGACACGCTCTACTCGAACTGCAACGGTGCGTTGCCGAGCTCGATCGCCGGTGTCAGTTCCATCTGCGAGGTGCTCGACACGGCCAACCTTCATCCGGCTTCCGACGTGCCGTACTCGGTGGCCGTCGTCCAGGCCGATGCCACCCTTCCGGCCGGCATCGGTGGCAGTCAGAGCTACATCAATCCGAACACGGCCGCGGCCTGGTCTCAGTCCGCCGATCGCGGTGACTTCACCTACGACTCGACGCAGGCCAAGGTGTGGGTGCCCGAGATGCCGACCGCGGTGGTGGCCGATGGCGATGTGACGCGGACCACGCTCGCCGCCGGCGGTTGCGACGTGTTCTTCCCCGGCACGTACGACCAGCCGGTCACGATCAGCGGCCCTGCCTACTTCACGTCCGGGGTCTACACGTTCCTCAACACGGTCACGCTGACTGCGGGCGCCGATGTCGTGGTGGGAATGGGAGCCGAGGAGGGGTGCACCGACGACTTCGCGGCGACCGGCAACGGTGGCGCGCTCGTGATCCCCGATCCACTCAACATCTCGGGCATGGGCGGCACGTTCGTGCTCGCCGGCATGGGCAGGCTGGTGATCGATCAAGCAGCCAACGGCTCGGCAGTTCGTTTCGTGATGAATCAGCGCTACGTCGGTGAGGGCGAACTCGGCGCGGCGGCCAGTGCCGGAGTGTCGATCGTGTCCGCCAACGGCCAGCACGAGCCGTTCCTGCCGGGCGAGGCCTACGACCAGCCGTTGTCGGTGCGCGGCGTGATCGCCGTTCCGGCCTCGCAGGTCGACGATCCGATCGACGATCCCGATCAGCCTGGCGACGACCCGTACGCGCACGCCGCTGGCTACACGCCGTCGGTGCTCACACCCAAGCCGCGCATCGCCCAACCCACCGCCACCGGGTATCGCACCTCGGCCGCCACCTCCGGCGCAGTCGGTGCGGCGACGATCACGTGGACGGCGCCCAACAACGTCAATGCTGCCCCGATCACGGGCTACGCCGTGACGACCTACCAGAACGGTGTGGCCACGGCGGCAACATGCGGCGCACCACCGCTCCCGGTGTTCAACCCGCCCACGCCACGAACCGTGCTGCCGACCTCGTGCACCGTGACCGGCCTCACGATCGGGATGCCGTACACGTTCGCCGTGACGGCGTCCAACGCTGCGGGGGCGTTCGCTGCCTCGCTGCAGAGCGCGCCGTTGACGGTGCTCGCAACGACATCGCAGTGGGCGCAGGCACAACCACCGCTCAACGCCGTTCCACCGACCACGTGGCCGCGCTACCTCGCCACTGACGGCACGATCTCGTTGATCGCCGGATGGTCGCCGCCCAACGGCGCCAACGCCGACGGCGGGACGCCGGTGCTCTACTACACGGTGACGGCAACTCGGAATCTCGGGGCCACCGGGCGCGCCAGCACCAGTTGCAGCGCGCCGTGGAACGAGTCGAGCTGTCAGCTCGACGGTCTTGGGGCGGCGTCACGGTACGACGTCTCGATCACCGCCTTCACGCTCCGGGGTGTCGGCCAGCCACGCAGCTACTCGAACTACACCGTCGTCGCATGTGACACCATCCCGGCTGCGGTCTGCCTGTCAGGGACCCCGACGTTCACACTCCCGGCCCAGATGATCACGCCCAACTACGACCCGGCTGCGATCGTGAGTGTCTCGACCCTGTCGACCACGAGCCCGGCGACGATCTCGATCGCCGGATACGTGGCCGTTCCGCAAGGGCACGTGTCGATCGATGCCGGTACGGCTTCGGTCGCCGCCAACAAGACCGTGAGCCTGGTCGGCGGACTGTCGGCGGCATTGATCCATCTCGATCATCCGCCGGCACACCTCGACGTCCGCTTCGACAACCCGATCGCCCAGAAGACGATCCGGATCACCAGCACGTCGACCTCCGGCTACCAGGCACGCAGCGTCGTGATCGCCCAGATCAACCGGTCCGGCACATCGGTGATCAACTCGTGGTTCGCCCAGTAGCGGCACCGGGAATTGTGACGTTCGACCCTCGGAAGACGGCCAACACCTCGGCACACTGAACCTGTGCTCGAGACCATGCAAGTGCTCACCTCGGTGTGCGCGATCGCTGTCGGCACGGCCGCACTGGCACTGGTCGTGGCGCGCCTGATGGCCGCCCGCTCGCCGGCGGCGGCGCGGGCCGGCACGGCAGTCTGGCGTTGGCGGATGCAGCTCACGTTGGTGGTGGCCGGGGGAGCGATGCTCGGGAGTCTCTACTTCTCGGAGAGGGCCGGGTACGTGCCGTGTCGGCTGTGCTGGTTCCAACGGATCGCCATGTACCCGATCGCCGTGATCGCACTGGTGGCCTTGATCCGGCGCGATCGCACGGCGCGCTGGTACCTGCTGCCGCTGGCCGTCGTCGGAGCCGGCATCTCCACGTGGCATTACCTGCTCGAGTGGAATCCGCAATGGGAAGGCGAGTCCTGCAGCCTGTTCGGCCCGGCCTGCTCGGCACCGTGGTTCCGCCAGTTCGGGTTCGTCACGTTGGCGTTCATGGCGCTGTGCGGGTTCGTGGCCGTGATCGTGTTCAACACGGTGTCGTTCGCCCGATTCGACGAACACCCCGGTTCACGGGGAACTGATGCAGGAGGAAACCCGACATGAACACCGCACCTCGCGCCGCCGCCGGTCGTGTTCGAGCGCTCGTCGCGAGCGTAGCGATCGCCCTCGCAGGATGCGGAGGGGAGTCGCCTGCTGCGACACCGGCGACGGCCGCACCGACGGTGTCGGGTACCGATGCGCCGCTCGTGACGCAGGCGCCGACCCCCACCAGCGGTGCGACCGAGGCGCGTCCGGTGGCCACCGTGTCGCCCGACGTCCCCGCCGACTATGTCGGTGAGATCGGTCCGGTTGCCGTGCGCGGCGATGCGTTGCCGGCACTGGGCGGTGCCACGATCGACACGGACCCGGCGCTCGGGATGCAGGCGCCCGAGCTGTTCGGGCGGAACTACGACGGCGAGATCACCGACGTCGACTTCTCGAGCGGCGCCCCGACGATGGTCGTGTTCCTCGCCCATTGGTGCCCGCACTGCAACGCCGAGGTGCCGCGCCTGAACGAGTTGCGCGACGGCGGCAAGTTCCCCGCCGACCTGCGGGTCGTGGCGGTCAGCACCGCGGTCGCGCCGGGTCGCCCGAACTTCCCACCGTCGACCTGGGTCCACGACGTCGACTGGACGTACCCGGTGGTCGCCGACGGGGTCGACGTCCAGCGTGAGACCTTCATCGCCTCCGACGCCTACGGCGTGGACGGTTTCCCGTTCATCGTCGTGCTCGACGGCGACGGGATGGTGAGGGCGCGATGGTCGGGAGAGAGCGAACCCGACGAGATCCTGGCGCGACTCGCCGCTGCGCTGCCGAACGACGCGAGCTGACCCGCCTGAACGGTCGTAACCTCGCGGCCATGACCGAGGCCCCTGCAACGACTGCGCCGCACCGCTCGCTCCGTGTGGGGTTCCTGGGACCGTTCGGAACGTTCACCGAACAGGCGCTGCGCACCCAGCCCGATCTCGCGGTCGCCGAGGCGGTCCCGTTCCGGACCGTGCCCGATGTGCTGGACGCGGTGTCGTCCGGTGAGCTCGATCTCGGATTCGTCCCGATCGAGAACTCGATCGAGGGGATGGTGAACTTCACGCTCGATGCGTTGGCGTTCGATCACGATCTCGTGATCACGCGCGAGGTGGTGCTCGACATCCACATGTGCCTGGCGGCGCGACCGGGCGTGCAGATCACCGACGTCCGCGAGATCCTGTCGATCCCGGTGGCGACCGCTCAATGCCATCGATTCCTGCGCGAGCACCTGCCACTGGCCGAGGTGCGGGCGGCCGTGTCGACCGCTGCGGCGGCGCAACTGGTCGGCGACGACCCGTCCTCGACGACCGCCGCGATCGCGCCACGTGTCGCCGCCGAGCGCTACGGCCTCACCGTGCTGGCCGACAACATCGAGGATCACACCGGCAACCAGACCCGCTTCGTGGTCGTGTCGCGGGCCGGGATCCCGGCTGCAACCGGCCATGACCGGACGGCGCTCGTGATCTACCAGCGGGCCGACGAGCCGGGCAGCCTGATCTCGATCCTGCAGGAGTTCGCCGCCCGCCGGCTCAACCTGTCGAACCTGATCTCGCGCCCCACCAAGCACGGCGGGCTGGGTGACTACTGCTTCATCGTGTTCGCCGAAGGTCACGTCGCCGACGACCTGGTCGCCGACGCGATGCGGGCGCTGCACGCCAAACAGGGGGCCGTGAAATTCTTCGGGTCGTGGCCGCGCGCCGATGCCCTCGCCCACGATGCACGGGCGCACGCCGACGAACGTTGGCGGCTCGCCGACGACTGGATGAACGCCCTCAGGTCGGGCATCGGCCGCGATCAATAGAGCAGGTTCGGACTCGGCACGGGGCCGATCAGTTCCGGCTTGGGGCAGGGGTCGAAGTTCGGCCCGCCGGGCCCCCACGGTCGCGGGCACGGCCGGTGTTCGATGGCGGCGATCCACCGTGAGATGAAGTCGGTCAGCAGCCAGGTGCCTGCCAGGGTGAGGTGGGTGCCGTCGTGCGCCCACCCGTCGGGCGCGGCACGACTGTAGGCCAACCAGTCGGCCAGCAGGACGTCGCTGTACTGGGGCAGTTGCACCAGCCAGCGCAGGTCCTCGTTGTTCTCGCGGTACGCCCGCGCCGGGTCGGGGCGTTCCACGTCCTCGTTCAGCGTGAGCCACAGGATCGTGTGGGCGCCCTTGACGCGGGCGGCCCGCACGATCGCGTCGAACTCGACCGGGAAGTCGCTGAACCAATCGTTGTACCCGCTCTTGATCACCACGATGTCGAACGTCCCTGGGGCGCCCTGGATCGCCTCGACACCGGTGTTGGGTGTGACGCCTGTGGTCTTGCTCAGGCACGACGGCCGAAGCAAACGCCGACACGAGGCGGCGTCGACCACCGCGTCGAACCCGACGAACGCCGCTTTGGTCGAGGTGTAGAGCGGGACCGAGGCGAGCGTCGAGTCGCCGATCATCAGGACGCGCGAACGCGGTGGCACCCCGGTGGACGGAACCGGCTCGACGGCGGTGAGCGGTGTGCCGGTGAACATGCCCGTCACATCGACCACCAGGTCGGTGCCGTGCAGGCCGAAGTAGGCGAGCCCCCGGTCGCTCACCTGCGTGATCGACATGTTGGCCACGGTGTGGTCGTAGAACGCCGGATTGAGCGCCGACGTACCGGGGCGAGGCGTGCCGGCCGGGAAGGCGGTCACGAATCCGGCCCGATCCGCCGAGGTGGCGGTGACATTGGTGACCAGCGAGCCGGCGTCGGGGAACGGTGTGGGCACCTCCAGCGTGCCGCCGCTCCAGATCCTGGGGCGCTGCTGACGCGTGTCGATCAGCCGTTGCGGGCCGATCGGCGCGAACAGCCCACGGTCGGAGGCCGGAGCGCTGGGGCCGGTGAACCAGCCCAGCAGGTCGACCAGCACGTGGCCGCCGTTCAGCGACCCGATCGTGACGCCGGCCGCCGACACGGGCAGGATCACGGTCGCCGCGATCGGCTGGCCGGTGCCGGTCGGATTGAGGAACGACGACGTCGCCGCCGGCTGCCCGACGGGGTGGGCCGTGAGGAATCCGGGCGCTCGCTCCCCGATGCTCGTGATGTTGAGGACCAGGGCGGTGGCGTCGGGGTCGGCCTCGGCGGGGACGCTGATCGTGAGATCGCCGCCTGCCACCAGCCCGTCGGGCGTCACGTCGCGTGTGTCGTAGAGACGGCGCGACGGCACGCTCACGTAGCGGCCGCTGTTGGCCGTCGCGGCGGCGACGAACACGCCGGTCACGTCGACCACGAGCGAGCCGATGCTGCGTTGGTACACCTCGACCGCACCATCGGCGCTGAGCGCCACGACCGTGGAGTTGGCGACGGCCCGCCCTGGCATGGTGTTGAGCGTGGACGCCCGCGGCAGCACCCCGCCGCTGGGGTAGGCGGTGACGAATCCCGGCGTGGGCGCGTCGGTTGCGGTGATCGTGAGCGCAGCCGCCACCACGTCGGCCGGCATGCCGTCGCGCCCGGCGACGTCGATGCGGATCGTGTTGGCGTCGATCTGCTGGCATCCGCAGACGGCCTCGCGTGTGTCGGCCAACCGGGTCGGCCCGAACGGCGCATAGCGGGCGGTGACGGGGCTGGCGGTGACGGGGATGGCGGATGCCGCGACGGGCGTACCGATGGACGATGCGCCCGTCACTGTCGCCAGCATCGATGTGGCGAGGATCAACGCCACGCGGCCCCGCTGCACCGTCACGTCACCACTGTGCCAGGTGGACGTGCCCGATTCGGGACTCAACGCGGGGTGATCGTGAGCCGGTACCCCACGCCGGGTTCGGTGATGACCAGCTCGGGGTGCGAGGGATCGCGTTCGAGCTTCTTGCGCAGGTGCGTGATGTGGACGCGCAGGTAGTTGGTCTCGTCGTGGTACTCGGGCCCCCACACGGTCGTGAGCAGTTCGCGCTGGGTCACCAACCTGCCCGGCTGTTCCGCCAGTCGTGACAGCAATCCCCACTCGATCGGGGTCAGATGGACCTCGCTGCCGTCGCCCGTGGTCACGCGACGTTGCTCGAGATCGATCGTCACTCGATCCGTGGCGAGCACCCGTCCGGTCGGCAGCTGCGCCGCCCGCACCCGTTCAGCGGCGCGCAGGCGGGCCATCAGCTCCTCGACCCCGAACGGTTTGGTGACGTAGTCGTTGGCGCCGACGTCGAGCGCCTCGACCTTGTCGAGCTCGGCCCCGCGAGCGGACAGCACGATGATCGGTACGTCGGTGAACAGACGAAGTCCGCGGATCACGTCGAGGCCCGACATCGTGGGCAGCCCGAGATCGACGAACACGACGTCGGGCAGGCGCCGCCCGGCGAGCCGCAGCGCATCCTCGCCGTTGCCGGTCTCGTCGTAGGTGTAGCCGCGCCCGCCCAGGTTGAGCACCAACGATCGGCGCAGGGCGGGATCGTCCTCGATGATCAGCACGTGCGTCATGCGCGCTCCAGGATGACGCGGGCGGTGAGTCCGGCCCCCACTGACGAATGCAGTTCGAGCGACGCCCCGATCGCTTCGCAGAAGCCGGCACAGATCGGGAGGCCGAGCCCGACGCCGGTGCTGGCGCCGCGGTCCTCGAAGCGATGGAACGGGCGGAAGGCGTCGGCGCGCTGTTCCTCGCTCAACCCTGGCCCGTGATCGATGACGTCGAGTTCGATCCGGCTTCGCATTTCCGACGAGTCCGGATCGGGCTCGACGTGGTCACGCGCAGTGATCGTGATCGTGCCGGTCGGATCGGCCGTCAGTGCGTTGGAGACGAGGTTCACGAGCACCCGCTCCAACAGCGCTGCGTCGGCCACCACGGTCGAGTCGAGCAGGTCGGATCGCACACGTGCCGATTGTGACGGGTCGATCCCGGCGATCACCCGCTCCACGAGTTCATCGAGGTCGACATGACGAAGGTCGACCGACAGCACACCGGCCTGCAGCCGGCCGGCGTCGAGCAGGTTCTCGACGATCCGGACGAGACGATCGATCTCGGCGTCGGCCAGTTCCAGCAGTTCGTGGCGCGCCGACTCAGGCAGGGTGACGTCGCTCGCCAGCAGGCTCGAGGTCGCCATCTTGGCCGTGGTGAGTGGGGTGCGCAGGTCGTGCGACACGGCGCGCAACAGGGCAGTACGCAGATCGTTGGCAGCCGTCAGCGTGGCCGCCTCGGCGGTTCGTTCCTCGATCACATCGCGTCGGCGGCTGGCGGTGTCGACCAGTGTGGCAACGGTCCCGGACACGGCGAGGAAGATGATCAGCTCGGCGAGCCGTTCGGGGTCGGCGACGTTGAGGGTGTGGAGCGGCTCGGTGAAGAAGAAGTTGACGACCAGGAAGGCGACGATCGCCACCGACACGCCGACCAGCGGCCCACCGGCGGCCGACAACGCCACGACCATCGCCAGGTAGAGCAGGAACACGATTGTGAGTGAGACGTCGCCACGCACGCTTTGCAGCACGGCCGTGCATCCGACCAGCAGGAACACCGCCACCGCCGCGCTCACCAGCTGGCGTCGAGTGCTCACGCCTCGGGCCAGCCGCGGTACCCCCGGTTCGAGCTCGTCGTTGCCCACGGGTGCAAGTCAATCGCCTGCGCGCTGAAGAAGTCGCTAAGCCGTACCGCCCCAGCGTCGATGCGGGCTTCAGTGGGCTGCATGATTCCGACCTCTCATGTGAGCCGGCCCTGGGCGGTCGTCGCTGTGCTGTCGCCGCTGCTCGTGATCGCTGCCGCGCTGGTGGCCGGTTGGAACTGGTGGATCACGTTGATCCCGGTTCTTGTCGTCGTGGCTGTGGTGGCCGAGGTGGCCGGGATCTACTGTGGTGCACTGGCGGCGATGTTGTCGACAGCGGGTATCGCATTGGTCGTCGAGCACGCCGAACACCCCGACCACCCTCGTAACGGCGTCGAATTGGGCGCGATGGCAGCCCTGCTGTTCATCGCCGTTGTGTTCGGCACCGACCGTTCGCCCGGCTGAACCCGGTCGCGCCCAGTTCTTCAACCACCCCGATGTTCTCGTTCTGAGGTTTTCACGTCATGCCGATCAAACGCATTCTTCTCGGTCGCCCGCTGGCCACGCACGAGGAGGAGCACCAACGCCTGCGGAAGCGGATCGCGCTCCCCGTGTTCGCCTCCGACGCGATCTCGTCGACGGCGTACGCCACCGACGAAATCCTGTTGGTGCTGCTCGGTCAGGCAGCGATCGGTGCCGCCGCGTGGCGGTACCTCACCCCGTTGGCGGTCGTCGTGTGCGTGCTGCTCACGATCGTGGTGCTCAGCTATCGCCAGACGATCTACGCCTACCCGAGCGGTGGCGGCTCGTACATCGTGTCGAAGGAGAACCTCGGCACGAATCCGGCGCTCGTGGCCGGTGCCTCGCTGCTCGTCGACTACATCCTCACCGTGTCGGTATCGGTGTCGGCCGGAGTTCTCGCAATCACGTCGGCCGTGCCCTCCTTGGGCCAGCACCGCGTGCTGATCTGTCTCGGCATGGTCTTGCTGATGATGCTCGCCAACCTGCGGGGGTTGAAGGAGTCCGGAGCGATCTTCGCCCCGCCCACCTACGTCTACATCGGGTCGTTGATGCTGATGATCGCGGTCGGCCTGTACAGGGTGTACTTCAAGGACCTCGGCCCGATCGACGTCGACGCCTTGATCGCCAAGGGCGACCTGTCGACCGAAGCGCGCGAGTTCAGCGAGGGCACCAAGACACTCGGCCTGCTGCTGTTGCTGCGTGCCTTCTCGTCGGGCGCGGTGGCGCTCTCGGGCGTCGAGGCCGTGTCGAACGGTGTGCCGGCGTTCAAGAAGTCGGAGTCCAAGAACGCGGCGATCACGATCGCCGTGATGGGAGCCATCTTGGGTTCGTCGTTCCTGGGCGTGTCGATCCTGGCGGCCCACCTCAAGCCGTACCGCGGTGAGTTGGACCCGACCGGCCTGGCATTGATGGCCCAGCACATCTACGGGGGACAAGGCGTGTTGTTCTGGATCATGCAGATCTCGACGTTCACGATCCTGATCCTGGCTGCCAACACGGCATACGCCGACTTCCCCCGGCTGGCGTCGATCATCGGCAAGGACGGGTTCATCCCACGCCAGTTCGCCAATCGCGGTGATCGACTCGTGTACTCGAACGGGATCATGTTCCTGTCGGTGATCGCCTCGCTGCTGATCGTCGCCTTCCAGGGCAACGTGTCGAAGCTGATCCCGCTCTACGCCTTCGGGGTGTTCACCGGCTTCACGCTGTCGCAGGCAGGCATGGTGCAGCACCACCTTCGCCTGAAGGAGGACGGGTGGCGATGGAAGCTCGCCATCAACGCCGTCGGATCGGTGACGACCGGGGTGATCGCAGCGGTGGTCGTGTACTCCAAGTTCACTCAGGGGGCGTGGATTCCGGCGGTCGTGATCCCGCTGCTCGTGCTGTTGTTCAAGTCGATCAAGCGCCACTATGCGGGGTTGGGCGCGGCGCTGCGACTCACCGAGTCCGAGCGACCACGCGAACGCACCAACACGATGATCGTGCTCGTCGGGGGCCTGCACCGTGGCACCGTCTCGGGGATCGAGTTCGCCAAGTCGCTCCACCCGGATCACCTGATCGCCGTGCACATCTGCGAGAGCGAGGAGGTCGGCGACGCCTTCGCGGCTCGGTGGAGCGACTACGGCTCGGAGGTCGAACTCGACATCGTGGTCGACCCCTTCCGGAACCTGCGGTCAGCCACGCTGCGGTTCGTGGAACAGATCGAGCAACGGTGGGACGACGACCGGATCACCGTGGTCATCCCCGAGTTCGTCGTGCACCGCTGGTGGGAGCACTTGCTGCACAACCAGGCGGCGCTGTTCCTGAAGGGCTCGCTGTTGTTCCGCGAGAACGTGGTGGTCGTCTCGGTGCCGTACCAAGTCGTGCGCTGAGCAGGCGGCGACCGCCGACCGCCAGGTGTCGGGGGCATTCGGGCCGCGCACGTTCGCCCCATCTGGCCCGATGGGCTCATGATCGACCACCTCGGCCGGCTCCGACCCGGTGCCCTACACGAGTGTGAGTTCGGTCTCGGTTCGTTGGTTGGGTCGTCGGTCGGTGGTGGGTGCGGTGTGGTGGTGGGTTCCGTCGGGTCGGGTCCAGGTCGCTATCCGGTCGGGGGTCATCGTCAGTGTCCAGCCGCCTTCGTGGACGAGGTGGTGGTGGTGTTCGCAGAGTGTGGGATCATGTTGTCGAGGTTCGAGGTGCCGCCGTGGCGCCAGAACCGGACGTGATGCACCCGGCACTCGTCGATGCTGACGGTGCAGTCCGGGTGTGCACAGGTGCGATACATGACCCGCAACGCTCGACGCTGAGCACGACTGGCGGTCCGCTGCGTCCGTCCCAACGCCAGGAGTTCGCCGTTGGTGTCGATGTGGGCGATGGCGGTCTCGGCGTCGCAACACAACCGTTGCGCAGTGGTGACCGGGAGGGGTTCTCCATCGGATGTTTCGCAGATCGTGTCGTCGTGCAGGCCGTGGCAGCGGGTGGTGTCGTCGACGATCACGATGATCTCGGGCACCCGCTCACCCGACCCGCCATGCACCGCTGAGATCACGGCGTCGACTTCCAACTGCTTCCAGGGGGTGTTCCGATTCCCATCCCCTGCGCGCAGCTTGCCGAGCGAGGTTCGGATCGCGGTCCACAGGGTCCGGTCACGGACCGGGTCGAGTTCGAGATGGGTGTGGGCCATCCCGGTCTCACGATCCGTCCACCGCTTCACATTCGCACGAGCCCGCTGCGCCTCGAGCACCTCGGCGGGTGTGGCGCCGGGCTGGGTGGCGGTCACGGTGCGGGCAATGTCACGACAGTTGCGTTCGAACACATCCACCCCCTGCCGACCAGCATCCACCAACAGTGCTTCGGCGTAGGTGGCGAACTCGGCCCGTTGCCCCTCATCCAGGTTGCGGGTCACGGTGGCGATCGCGTCGACATGACCCGCCGACACCACCCCCGCCGCCAACGCATCCTCGAACCCCGGCATCTGGGTACACACCAGCTCACGCTCATCAGCCGTACGAGCATCCCTCGATGACTGACGACCATGCCGGCTCAACACGTCACGCGGTGCTTCGGAACGACCGGCATCGGCGAGAGCTCGTTGACGGCGCGTGGCACGCACCTGCAACGCCTCACACCACGACTTCAGTGATGCGATCTGCGACGTCAACACCACGAGTTCGTCGCGTTCCATCACATCAGGATCAGCCCCCCGCAACACCGCCAACACGGCCACAGGATCAACACAACACATCAGAACCTCCCTCAATCGACAGATCAAACGGAGGGGAAGTCGGAGAACCCCATCATGACAGCAGGGTGCAACAGTCGAACCAGGTCCGAACGCCACCGCTTCCCGCCCCACGGGGGAGCGTGCGGGTCGTCGCGGCGGGCGCGCTCGTCTCCAAGAATCGGCCTTGAGATCAACCTTGAACTGGTCCGTCCGCCGGCTTGAGTGCTGCCCGCCCAGGATCGGTGGGTTACGCCTCGTCCGACTGGTCGTCCGGCTGCTCGTCGGTCGGAGCGGCTGCCGGCGGGGGGTCGGCGAGGATCTGATACAGCTGGGCAGTGGCGTTCTTGAGCACGGCTTCGGCGGCGGCGCGCTGTTCCGTCGATCCGAACCGGCCGATCTGTCGGATCGGGCCGATCAGCTCTGCCATCGTGCGGCGAAGTTCGCCGCCGCGCTCGGCCGAGGTCCGGTCCCACGGGGCGCCGTCCTCGGCGTCGTTCAGGGTGTCGAGCAATTCGCGACCTCGGTCGGTGATCGAGTATTGGCGCTTACCGTCGTCGTCCTCCGACGTGATGACGCCCCGTTCCTCCAACTTCGCCAACGCCGGGTACACGGCGCCAGGACTCGGGCGCCACCGGCCACCGCTGCGCTCCTCGATCGCCGTGATCAGTTCGTAGCCGAGCATCGGCTGCTCTGCCAGAAGCGCCAAGACCGATTGGGCCACGGCGCCGCGACGGGCCCGCCCGTCGCCGCGGCCGCGCCCGTGACCACGTGGGCCCCGGCGGTGATCGTGGTCGTGATGGTCGTGGTCGTGATGATCGTGTGGCTGTGCGTGAGATCGTCGCATGGTGTGTTCCTGTTCTGCTGCCATCCGGTCGCTCGACGTGTTCGAGCCGGTACCCGGATATCAAGACAGATAACGATATATCGTTGACGATCGAGATGCAACACGCTGGCGCTCCCGACCCCGGGTTCCGTCAGCCGTCACGTCAGTCGTGACGATGTCCCGCGTCGTCGTGGTGGGCGTGTTCATGCGCGTCGGACGACGGCTCCGGCACAACACCCGGATCGACCTCCAGATCGGCGATCGATGGATCGCCCTTGGCGTCGAAGGTCACCGGCAGGAACGTGTGCATCGTGTGGTCATGGGGGGCGACGGGCGGTCCGACGGGGCGGCGGATCGTTCGCGCCCGTGGTGCCTGCTTGAGTGCGCGTCGGGCCTGATCGAGCGCCGCCCCCAGCCGATCCCTGCCGACTTTGGCGGTCACCGTTGCCCCGCGGTCCGACGACCGATCGCTCGCCGTGCCGCCGTCGTCGGCGTGCCGATGGTGGTCGTGCCGACATGATCCGTGCACGCACTCGACCAACCGCTTGGCATCGATGTCGTGTCGTTCGAGCAGCTGCCTCACCCCGTGTTGGTCCGCCAGGCACTCGACGAGTTCGCACACGTCGAGCCCACCGACGGCGCCGCCGGTCCCGCCGTCAACCGGCACGCTCAACCGGCCGACCACCGCTGACCGCGTCTGCTCACGTTCGAACCGCTGCCGCTGCCGCGTCACTCCGGCGGCGCGGAAGCGGCATGTGTAGAGCCCCGATGACGAGGTCGTGAAGGCGCCGACGAATGCACCGTCGACCTCGACCAACGGGACCGTGATGACCTGCCCGACGGGGTCGCTGACCTCGACCCAGACGCGAGCGGCCGTCCCGTCGATCGGCACGCCGCCCTCGGCCAACCGGGCGATCAACCGGAGCGAGGTGCCGGGGGTGAAGTCGGTCTGCACCAACTCCGCATCCATCGTCAACCCCGAATAGGCCGTCACGAGGACGCTGTACGGGAGCCCGCCCGCTTGGCGGATCTCGGCGACCTGGCGTTCATAGGAGCGGTCGAGGCGCGACAGCGACGTCGCCCGTGGGAGACCCTTGGGGTTGATCTCGAGCACGGCCGTCCAGCGGCCGGCATGTGTGCCCGACGGGTTGGCCGGGTCGGCCGGCAGCATCACCCGGTAGAACTGATCGTCGAGGTTGACCCCCAGGCTGGCGTTGGCGGGCAGGTTGGACGGATCGATCACGGTGCCGTCCGGCGCCCGCAGCGTCACCGACAGCAGCGGCGCCAACGGGCTGAGCGAAATGGCGTCGAAGCTGACATCGGCATCGGAGATGTCGAACGGGATCTCGAACGGGGCGCCGGGCAGCAGCACGCCGGTCGGGTCGGTCACGATCGTTGAGCCACTCACCCCCACCAGTGCCTGCACGAAGTACTTCGTGAGTGCGAACCGTCGAGCTGCGCTGTTCATCTCGCCCGTGATCAGCATGTACCGGGCGATCGTTCCCAGCGTCGTGGCGCTCACGTTGGTTTCGTCGCCGAGCCCGATCGCATACACGTTGTTGGCGAACCCGGCGATCGCCGCCGACACGCTGGGCGCCGTCGTGTAGGGCACCTCGTTCTCGTTGCCATCGGTCATCACCACCATCCCGAACCGCGTGTACGGCGTGGCCGGGTTGGACCGCTCGGCTTCGAGCACACCGGCACCGGCGATCATCCCGTTGCCGATCCCGGTCGTGTTGCGCGGGTTCAACGCGCTCCCCGAGATCGCTGCTGCGATCGAGTTGCGTCCGGTGCCGGGTGTCGCCGGGTTGGTGCCCATCTGCTGGATCGGCGAGATCACGGTGGTCACGTCGTCGAAGCTGGTCAACCCGACGGCGTCGTCGGCGAGGAGGATGTCGGAGATGACCTGCAGGGACGAACGCAACAGGTCGACCTTGCTGCCGGCCGGGCCGGCCGGGTCGCTCATGCTGCCGGAGCGGTCGAGCACGAGTGACACCGCAGCGCGTGGCTTGGGGACCGGGCGCGCCGACAGATTGACGGTGAACGTGCCGAGCGAGACCTCGCCGCCTTCGGTGGCCGCGAACAACCCCTCCGGGTCGACGAAGAACGCTTCGACCGTCACGGTCCCGACCTGTGTGGACGACGGCGTTCCGGTCGAGTGGAACTGCACGTACACGTGGGCGCGAACCGGGTCGTGCAGCTCGCTGTGCCCGACGGTCACGATGCCCTGACCGGCCGGCTCGGAGAAGTTGCCGGAGCTGATCGCGCTGATGCGGAACTTGACGTCTTGACAGGTGCGCACATCGAACGAGATCGGGGCGTACGTCGTGAGGCCGGCGGGCACGTCTCCGAAGCTGACCGAGCCGACGGCCAACGTGACCTCGGGTCGGTCGCTCTGGTACCAGGTTCCGAGGCTGTGGTTGTCGACCACATCGACGGGTCGCCCCAGCACCGGCGTGTTGAACCACGAAACAGTGGCGAACAACGCCATCGTGTCGTTGAGGTTGTGGCCCGCTGGTCCGCCGGTCGCCGGGTCGAAGGCTGCGGTGTACGGCGCCGTGTGGTGGAGTTGTTCCCAGATCCACCACAGCCGATCGACGTTGCAGTGCAACAGCCAGAACACCGGGTCCGAGACGGCGATCGGCGGGAACGACATGTGACCGCCGACCGTGTCGGGGCCGACCAATTCGGCGCCGCCGACGGCGACGTGCACCCCGTCGTGGAGCAGCCATTCGAGGTTCTTGCGGAACGCCGCCGCCGTCTGGGCGGCGAACTGCGCATTGGTGAGCGACCCGGGATTGGAGTCGAACGGTGCCACGTCGTAGGGCACCGCCACGGCAGGCCGAACCGCCCCCCGAACCGCAGCCCGTGATGGGAGCGACATCGGTGCCTGGCTGCGGCGTCGCCGCAGCGTCGTCCCAGGGCAGCGGACCGAGTCCGTGAAGTTCACGCGCCAGGTGGCGGGGTTGGCGAACGGCCCGCTCGCCACTGTGAAGCTGGCGGCCGATCCGAGCCCGCCCAGGAGGTCATCCTTGAACGGCCAACCCGCCGACGCCGAGGTCTGGGCAGCGGCGAAATCCCAATAGGGGAGCGTCAACGTCGCGTCGCCCGACACGGCGCGCAGGTCGAATTCGAACTGGCGCAGGAACTCGCGATGCCACGGACCGAACGCCGGGCGGCGATGGGCGCCGAACCCGATCTGGTTGTGCAACCACACGTAGTCGTCATATCGATTCGGCGTCCCGCCGGCAGCCGAGACAGCGGCTTGTGCAGCGGGGATCCGGCTCTGGGCCGCCGGGACCGCTCCGGCTTTCAGCGCCAGGATGGCGTCGACCAACGTGGCCTTCTCGGTCGCGGTCAGTGCTGCGATGTTCTTACGGCAATGCATGGATGCCTCCTCTGGCTGCTGAGCGGACGCGCTCGGCTGCACAGATGCGGTTGCCGCGTCACGGATACGCGCGTCGCCGTTCCGGACATGACGTGGGCAGCGATGGTTGAATGACGAGGTGGAGCACAAGCCGCTGCCGGATCGAGCTCGGGTCGTGGTCATCGGAGGTGGTGTGATCGGTACCTCGATCGCCTACCACCTCGGTCACCTCGGCTGGGCCGACACGGTGCTGGTCGAGCGCGATCAACTCACATCCGGCACCACGTGGCACGCGGCCGGGCTGATGGTCACGTTCGGATCGACGTCCGAGACGTCGACCGCGCTCCGCACCTACACCCGCGACCTGTACACCCGGCTCGAAGCCGAGACGGGATTGGCCACGGGCTTCAAACCGGTCGGGTTCATCGAACTCGCCGCCGACGAGGGCCGACTCGAGGAGTACCGGCGGGTGTCGACCTTCAACCGCTACTGCGGCGTCGACGTCCAGGAGCTCTCGCCGCGCGAGGTCGGCGAGATGTTCCCGCTGGCACGCACCGATGATCTGCTGGCCGGCTTCTACGTGGCCGGCGACGGGCGCGTCAACCCGGTCGACGTCACGATGTCGATGGCCCGCGGCGCCCGCCAACAAGGCGTCACCATCGCCCAGGGCGTCACGGTCACCGACGTGCTCGTGAGCGACGGCCCTGGTGGCCGGCGCGTGCGCGGTGTGGTCACCGACCACGGCACGATCGAGTGTGAGTACGTCGTGAACGCGGCCGGCATGTGGGCGCGCCAACTCGGCGCCATGTCGGGCGTGTCGATCCCGCTCCAGGCCGCCGAGCACTACTACCTGATCACCGACGAGATGGACGGGCTCGACCCGTCGTTTCCGGTGATCGAGGACCCAGGCAACTTCGGCTACTACCGCGAAGAGGGCGGCGGTCTGATGATCGGGTTGTTCGAGTCGGTGTGTGCGCCGTGGAACATCGACCGCATCCCGAACGACTCGTCGTTCACATCGATCCAACCCGACTGGGACCGGATGGGGCCGTACGTCGAAGCGGCGATGAGCCGAGTGCCGAAGTCGATCGAGACCGGAATCCGTACGTTCTTCTGCGGGCCCGAGTCGTTCACGCCCGACCTGCGCCCGATCGTGGGCCCAGCACCGGAAGTGGGCAACTACTTCGTCGCCGCCGGGCTCAACTCGATCGGCATCCTGACCGGCGGTGGGCTCGGCCGCCTGGTGGCGCACTGGATCGTCGACGGCGACCCCGGCGCCGACGTGACCGGCATGCACCCGGCCCGCCTGCACCCGTATCAGGCCAACCCTGAGTACCGCCGCCGGCGCACGGTCGAATCGCTCGGGCAGGTCTACTCCTGCCACTACCCCAACAAGCAGTTGCACACCGCCCGCAACGCCAAGCTCTCACCGCTCCACCAACGCCTGGTCGAGCACGGTGCGTCCTTCAAGGACGTCAGCGGCTGGGAGGGGGCCGACTGGTACGCCGGTCACGGCAACGCACCCGATCCCGGCCCCCTCACCTTCGGGCGACCGTCGTTCTGGCCGATGTGGGAAGCGGAGCACCAGGCCTGTCGTGAGGGCGTGATCGTGATGGACATGAGCTTCATGTCGAAGTTCGGTGTCGAGGGACGCGACGCCGGGCGTGTGCTCGATCGGCTCTCGGCCAACGCCGTCGACGGCGAGCCGGGCACGATCAGCTACACCCAATGGCTCAACGAGCGTGGTCTGCTGGAGGCCGACCTGACCGTGACCAAACTCGACCACGATCGCTTCATGGTGGTCGCCACCGACACCGCCCACCGCCACGTCGAATCGCAACTCCGGCGGGCGATCGGCGATGCGCACGCGTTCGTCGCCGACGTCACCGCAGGCTTGGCGCAGATCAACGTGCAAGGCCCGCGTTCGCGTCAGCTGCTCCAGTCGCTGACATCGGTCGACTTGTCCGACGCCGCCTTCCCGTTCCGCACGGCGCGCCCGATCGACATCGGGTTCGCCCGCGTGCTGTGCGTGCGCATCACGTACCTGGGTGAGCTCGGCTACGAGCTGTACGTGTCGTCCGAGCAGGCGACGCATGTCTTCGACCTGCTCACCGAGGCGGGTCCCGCGTTCGGTCTGCGACCGGCCGGTCTCAAGGCACTCGCCAGCCTTCGGATGGAGAAGGGCTACCGCGATTACGGGCACGACATCGACAACACCGACGGGCCGCTCGAAGCAGGTCTCGGGTTCGCCGTCGAATGGGACAAACCGGGCGGCTTCGTGGGCCGTGACGCGCTCCTCCGGGTGCGCGAAGCCGGCCCGCTTCCTCGTCGTTTGTTGCAGGTGCACTGTCTCGACCCTGAGCCGCTGATGTACCACGCCGAGGTTGTCCGACGGAGCGGCTCGCCGGTCGGCTACGTGCGGGCCGCCTCGTACGGCCACACGCTGGGCGGCGCGGTCGGCTTGGCGATGATCGAAGGTGGCGGCGAGGCGATTACCAACGAGTGGATCGCCGCCGCCGACTGGACCGTCGAGATCAACGGTCGCGAGTATCGGGCGGCGGCCAGCCTGCGTCCGCTCTACGACCCGACCAATGCGCGCATCAAGCGCTGACCAGTCGGGCGTGGTGGTGGGCGCGGGCCCAATCGAGGAACGCATCACCATCGAGCGGCGGTGAGTACAGGTAACCCTGCCCGGCGTCGCATCGCAGCCCGGCCAGCACTCGCAGCTGCTCGGGACGTTCGACGCCCTCGGCGATCACCCTGAGGTCGAGGGCGCTCGCCAGGGCGATGATCGCCGCCGAGAATGCCCGTTGCGAGGATGACGTGTCGATGTCGTCGATGAACGGTTTGGCGATCTTCACCACGTCGACGGGGAGCGATCGAAGGTGACTCAACGACGAGTACCCCGTGCCGAAGTCGTCGAGTGACAGTTCCAATCCCATCGCATGCAGCTCGGTCAGCGCGCCGATCGCCGTTTCGGCATGCTCCGACATCAGCTTCTCTGTGATCTCGACCCCTAGCCGATCGGCGCCCAGTCCGTGTCGTCGCAGCTCACGTGCGATCGACTCCGGAAGCCCCGGTTCGGCCAGACTCCGTGGTGAGAGGTTGACATTGATGCGTGGCACCAATCCCGGGTCGGTGTGCTCGGTGGCCGCCAACCAGGCGCAGGCGGCCTCGAGCATCACCCGGTCGACATCGGCGATCAGGTCGCTCTCCTCCGCCAGACCGAGGAACAGATCGGGAACCAGCCGGCCGAGTGTGGGATGGTTCCAGCGCACCAACACTTCGGCGCCGAGCAGGCGACCGTCGACGATCGACACGATCGGTTGGAAATACGGCTCGAGCTCGGCCCGCACGATCGCCCGCTGGAGCTCGGCCTGCAGGTTGAACCGGCGAAGGTTGGATTCGTACATCTCGGGGCGGAACACCACGGTGCGGTGCTTGCCCTGCGCCTTGGCGGTGTACATCGCCGTGTCGGCATTGCGCATCATGGCCTCGGGATCGCAACCGGGTTCCACGAGGGCGATACCGATGCTGGCGCGAATGGTGTGCCGACGTCGTTCGATCAGGGACGGGGGAGCGAAGGACTCCAGCACACGTGCGGCGACGGTGCCGGCCGCATCGGCGTCGGAGACGTCGCGGAGGAGGACGGCGAACTCGTCGCCTCCGAGTCGTGCGATCGTGTCGGTGTCGTCGATGTTCGACCGAAGCCGACGTGCCACGTCGATCAGTAGTGCATCGCCTGCGGCGTGGCCGAAGCTGTCGTTCACCGCCTTGAAGTCGTCCAGGTCGATGAAGATCACCGCACCGTGCGGGCGATCGGGTCGTGAGAGCACGCCGTCGAGCTCGCTTCGGAACAGGGTGCGATTGGCGAGGCCCGTCAACGGATCGTGTGTGGCCTGGAACGTGAGCCGTCCCTCCAGGACGCGGAGTTGTTCGAGTGACTGCTCCAACCGGCCGTTCTCGAGTGCGGTGGCGGTGTGATTGGCGAGCGTCTCGGCGAGCAGTGCATCGGTGGCGTCGAAACCGAGCACGTCGCCGAGGCGATTGGCGACCACGAGTGCCCCGACCACGCGACGCTCGCCTCGCATGGGGGCAACGATCACGTTGCGGTAACCACTCTCCTCCAAGTAGGACCGGCCGTCGCCGGTACTGCGCCGGTCGATGATCTTCGCCGAACTCCCGTTGGTCAGCGCCATCAGCGTCGAGTGCCGAGCATCGCGGGCGGCGTTGGTCTCGATCAGGCTCCCCGGTCCGACCCGTACCGACATCGGCATGTCATCGGACTCGCTGAGGTACACGACCTCGGCGGCATCGGCATTGAACGTGTCGCAGGCATGGCGCAGGAGCTGCACGAGTGCCGTCTCGATCTCCGGAGAACCGTGCAGCAGACGCGCCGACTGGTACAGGAAGTCGAGGCCCTCGTGGCGTCGACGCTGGTTCGAATAGGCCCAGTTGGCCAGGTAGGTACCCGAGGTCGGAATCGCCAGCAGCCACGCGATGCCTGGCTGTGCGTCCACCACGACGACGGCGATCACGCCGAGACTGGCGGTGAACGCAGCTGCGGTCAGCCCGAAGGCGAGGCCGGACCGCAGGTCGGGAGCGCGCCACGAGCCGGTGGACATCGAGATCACGATGAACACGAGTACGACCGACAACGCCGCTTCGGCCAACAGGGCAGCGGCCCCGACCAGCAAGGTGCGCTGCGTGAGGGCACCAGACGCCCCGCCGAACCAGCGAAACGTGCCAACCGCGATCAGCGTCGTCGCCGCAAATACCCCGGTGTTGAACGCCAACTTGAGCGCGCTCTGTCGGCGGTGGAACACGAGCGCCAACCCGGCGCCGATGATCTGGGCGGCGGCCAACACGAGCGGTTGGGCGAAGAACAGACCGAGCGCCAGCGGGAGTTCGACGAGTGAGAACGTGTGTGCATTCGCTCGCAGACGAAGATGGACGACGAAGACCTCGGTGAGTGCGAACCCGGCAGCAAGGATCGGTAGGGCAAACCAGGTCGGCCATCTGGCCGATTCCAGCCAGTCCTGTCGAAGAGCGAGCGAGTAGGTGAGTGCGCCGGCGGTGGCCCACAGCGCGGCCGCCAACAGCAGGATCTTCGTCTGCGTGCGTTTCGGTCGCAGACGGAACCCGCGTTCGACGTTCGACGCGTTCGTCGGTAAGGCTCACAGTGTTATTCATCGGGTCGCGGTGGCCCGGATCTGAACAATTTTCTCAGATCCGGGGCTGCCGGACTCAGCCCCAGGTGCCCGACGACCAGGTGGAGCCGGACCAGGTCGAACCCGACCAGGTCGAACCCGACCAGGTCGAACCCGACCAGGTCGAACCCGACCAGGTCGAACCCGACCAGGTCGAACCCGACCAGGTGGAACCAGACCAGGTCGAACCCGACCAGGATCCGCGAGTCAGATTGCTGTCGATCATGCCTGTCGGCACCGTTTGGCCTGCCACGTCGCGTTCACCACGCAACTCCTTGCCGTTGACCCGGATGTGCCGGCCGCCGCGTGACGCCTCGATCGTCCCCAAACCGTGTGCTCGCGACGGCCGCCCGCCGACGGGGGTCGTCGGCGTCGCCTGCGACAGCATCGACACGTCGATGGCACCGCGACCTGTGGCATTCGGACTCGAGCTCGCCATCACACGTGCCGTGTCCATGATGGTCTGCTTCACGATGTCAGGCGTCATCCACGGGAACTTCTGGAGCATCAAGGCAACGGTGCCGGAGGTGATCGCAGCAGCCTCCGAGGTTCCGGTGCCGCGGAAGTACCGTTCGCCGATGCGTGCCGCCGGGAACGTGAGATCGATCAGCGAGTTGGGCACCCGCAAGCCCTGGATGTGCGACCCGGCGGCGACCACGTCGGGCCGCCGGGCGCCTTGCGCCGATGCCGAGGCCGAGTAGCTGCCCACGACATCGTCGGTGGTCTCAGCGGTGCCCTGCGTGTCGTACGCGCCGACGGTCAGGATCCAGGGGTTGTAGGCCGGGCTGGTGAGCGTGACACCGTCGCCGGTGTTGCCGGCGGCGGCGACCACGACGATGCCTGCGTGCCAGGCACGCTCGGCCGCATGCGAGAGCGGGTCGTAGAGGTAGCTCTGATTCGAGGTAGTACTGAACGACAGGTTCAACACGCGAATGTTCATGCCGTTGTCGTAGCGGTGATCGACCACCCAGTCGATCGCCGCGATCACCTGGGTGACGTCCACCGCGCCGTCTGCCCCGGCGACCTTGACGCTGACGATCCGGGCGTCAGGTGCGATGCCCCGGTAGCTCGTCGACGGTGCCTGCGAGTAGGGCTGGAGCAGGTCCGGGTCGTGGCCGGCGATCACGCCGGCCATGAAGGTGCCGTGTCCGTTGGTGTCGAGATGCGTGAGGTTCGGGTCGCCGGCTTCCAGCGACAGGTCGGGCCCGTGGACGATCTTGGTGGCGCCATCGAGTCCCAACACCGGTGTGACGCCGGTGTCGATCACGGCGACGTCGATCCCGGCGCCCGTGTAGCCCTGGTCCCAGAACGCCGTGACGCCCGACTGCTCGGCAACGGCCTTCATCGAATACGGATCCGTCGCCGGATCGACGGTGGGCGATACCGCCAGTGCAACCGATGTCGGCAACGCCATCGGCACCCCCACGAAGGTCACCACCGATGCGAGGAAGGCCTTCGCCATCGTGCGGCTCGAGATCCGGGGCGAACCCCAGGTCGCCCCGCGTCCTCGTGTGCTGTGTGTCGGTGTGGTGTGTCGCGGTGTGGTCTGGTGTCTCATGTGGTCTGCCTTGCGTGTGGTGGGCACGGCTGTCGCCGAGTGTGGTCACCCGGCCGCTCTTCGTGTGAAGGAGAGCCAAGCCCATCGAACGTGAATTCACAAGTAGTTGACCTTGACCTTGCCGCAACTTTGATATTTCGGCGAGATCACCCGCCTTCACGATCACCGAGCGCCCACGACACACGATCGGTGCCGAGTGGGCGTGCCGAATGCGGCCATTGGACCGGTGCGCCGGCGATGTGCATCGGTGGGAGCAAGCGACGCATCGGGCCCCACGCCGTACGCTCGGGCTCGGCAGCCCAATCGCCGTCGTCGGCGGTCGGGGCCACACTCCCCAGGTCGCCCTCGGGTCCGTCGATCACCATCCTGGCGGTGCGTGCCAGCGACACCCGCGCCCACGATCCGGTCCCGTTCGCCAGACGTTCGCGAACACCGCGAACGGCGGCGGCAGCCATGAGGTATCCGGTGGCGTGGTCCAGCGCCTGGGTCGGCAGCGGCCTGGGTCGATCGGCACCGGCGGCGCGCATCCCGGCGTCGGCGATACCCGACGACATCTGCACCAAACTGTCGAACCCGCGTCGGGTCGACCACGCCCCCGTCCATCCGTAGGCGTCCAACGCCACGTCGATCAGTGCCGGATTGATGGACCGGCGTCGATCGACGCCCAGGCCCAACCGGTCGAGGGCGTCGCTGCGATAGCCATGCACGAACAGATCGGCCTCCGCGAGCAATCGGACCAGCCTGGCGCGACCGTCGCTGGTCCGGGCGTCGAGTCGGGCGCAACGCTTCCCGAGTGTCACCTCGGCGGCGACCGCCGGCTCGTCCCACCCGGGTGGATCGATCCGCAACACATCGGCGCCGAATCCGGCGAGGAATCGAGTGGCCACCGGGCCGGCGAGCACCCTCGTCATGTCGAGCACGCGCAGCCCCGCCAGCGGGCGCTGTGGGTCGGGACGCCACCGCCATGGTGTGGCGCTTCCACCGGATCGGCGGTCGACGAGTGGCTCCGCGTTGACCGCGATCCCCTGAGGGTGATGGCGCCACGCCTCGACCGATCGCATCACGGCGGCACACCCGCCGGCAGCAACCACCGCCGCTTCCAAGTCGGATCCCTGCCAGACCGCGACGGCACTCGCCACATCTTCGCGATCGGCCTCGCACCGGAGCACCGAGCGTGCCGCCGCCCGATGGTGGGGCGCGTTGGTGTGGAGTCTGATCCAACCGTCGGCGGTCGGGTAGTCACCGGCGATCGGGTCCCACGTGGGTGGGAGGTCCCAGCCGATCGGATCGACCGACCTCGCGAACCACATCGAGGCCAGCCGACGATCGACGGTGACGGACGGCGCCGTTCCAGCGGTGTCGGCGACCAACGCCGCCACTTCGGCGGCGGCCCGCCCGATCGTCGCCACCGCCACGCCGGTCACGTCGAACACACTCGGCAGGTTCCCCGATCCGGTCTCGAACACCTCGATCCGGCGACCAGGGACGCCCGGTGCTGGTCCGGCGAGATCGAGCGCAGCGTGGATCTGGTTCACGAACGACATGTCGCGAGTGTGATCTCACAACGGTGCGGTCACCACCCGACCGGGTTGCAGGGTTGATCGGTCAACACGCGCGGATCGCTAGGGTGGCTGGCCATGGCTTCCACCTTTCCTCCCTTCGACGGCTCGGCCCCCAAGCAGCAGAAGTTCTCGGGCTACCCCGACATGGGGATCGATTCCGACAAGCGCTACACCGCCACGATGAGCACGTCGATGGGCGACATGGTGATCGCTCTCGACCCGATCAAGGCACCCAAGACCGTCAACAACTTCGTGTTCCTGGCGCTCAACCACTACTACGACGGCATCATCTTTCACCGGATCATCAACGGCTTCATGTGCCAGGGCGGCGATCCCACCGGCACCGGCACCGGTGGGCCGGGTTACAAGTTCGCCGACGAGCTGCCCAAGCCCGGTCAGTACGAGATCGGCTCGATGGCGATGGCCAACGCCGGCCCCAACACCAACGGCAGCCAGTTCTTCCTGATCTCGGGTGCCAGCGGCGTGCGGCTGCCCCCCGCCTACAGCCTGTTCGGCAAGATCGTCAAGGGGCTCGACGTGCTCGACGCCATGCAGAGTGTCGACACCGACCACCGCGACCGGCCGCGCGCCGACGTGGTGATCAACTCGGTCGCGATCACCGTCGCCGACTGACGTCGAGCAACGCATCCGGCGATGGCAGTTCCTGCCGTCATCAACAACGCCCAGGCGAGACGCATCGCGCTCGGGGCACAGGGGTTCGCCGATCCGCGCCCGACCGGACGCGTCGACCGGCGCCACCTACGGCGGGTCCTCGACCGGATCGGACTGATCCAGATCGACTCCGTCAACGTGCTCGTTCGCAGTCAGGAGTTGCCGCTGTTCGCACGCCTCGGGCCGCACCCGCGATCACTGATCGACGACGCCACACGCGACGGTGAGTTGTTCGAGTACTGGGTTCACGAGGCCAGCCACGTCCCGACCGATCAGTACCACCTGCACCGTTGGCGGATGCGCGAGCCGCATCACTGGCCGGCGTTCCGGCGGCTGAGCGAGCAGCACGGCAACTACATCGAGCAGGTGTACCAACGGATCGTCGACGGCGGCCCGCTGGCGGCCGGCGACCTCAAGGCTCGGGTCGGCAAGAAGGGCACGTGGTGGGACTACGACGACGGCAAGATCGCCCTCGAAGCGTTGTTCCACGACGGCCGCGTCACTGCCCGTCGGAGGCCCAACGACTTCGCCCGGCTCTACGACGTGCGGGAACGGATGATCCCTGCCGAGGCGTTGGCGCGCCCGGCGCTGCCCGAGCACGAGGCTCGCAAAGAACTGCTCGTGCTGGCCGCCAAGTACCACGGGGTCGGCACGCTCGCCGACCTCGCCGACTATCACCGGCTCAAGCCGACGCTGTGCAGGACGGCGATCGAGGAGTTGGTCGAGGAAGGTCGCCTCGACCGGATCTCCGTCCGCGAGTGGGATCGTCAGGCGTTCGCCCACCCCGCCGCCGTGATCCCGCGTCGGATCAGCGCACGTGCTCTGCTCAGCCCGTTCGATCCCGTCGTGTGGAACCGCGACCGCGCCCTGCGGATGTTCGGTTTCCACTACCGGATCGAGATCTACACGCCGGCCCCGAAGCGCCAGTACGGCTACTACGTGTTGCCGTTCCTGCTGGGCGACGCGCTCGTGGGTCGGGTCGACCTCAAGGCCGACCGAGCTGCCGGTGCGCTGCTGGTGCAGAGTGCGTGGGCCGAGCCGGGTGTGCCCGAACACGACGTGGCGGGCGAGCTGATGGAGGAGTTGCGGTTGATGGCGGGGTGGCTGGAACTCGAGCGAGTGGTCGTCACCGGACGCGGCGACCTCGGCCCGGCGCTGGCCGGATTGGCGTGAGCCTCAGTCGGCGGGCGGGACCGTCATCGCCCACCGCAACGTGCGCACCAATGCGTCACCGGCCGGGCGCACCACGATCGCCTCGGCCACCGGCAGGTGCGGGAGCCGCAGCGGCCAACGCGCCCAACGCGGGAGCGACGCAACCGCGGCTCCTGCCAACACGCCGTAGAACGGCCGCACGGCCGGCTTGACCGGCGGTTGCAGCACCAGATAGCGGGCCACCTCGCGCGCTTCGGGCGTGCTGCGCAACTCACGCCGGAACCGACGCAACTGATCGTCGAGGGCGCTCACCGATTCTGGTGGGGCCGGAACGCCGAGCGCTCTCGCCACCACCGCTGCCTCACGCACGTACTGGTCAGCATCTGCGTCACTGATCGGCTCGGCGCCGTAGCGCCGATAGGTGGCGAGAAAGCTGTCGACCTCGGCGATGTGGACCCACCGCAGGAGATGCGGATCGTTGGCGGCGTACGGCCTGCCGTCGCCGGCGATGCCGACCACCCGCTCGTGCACGGCGTGCACGCGGGCGACCGCTTGCTCGGCCTGGTCGGCCGGCCCGAACGTGGTGGCTGCCAGGAAGTCGGCGGTGCGCTGCAGCCGCCCCCAGGGATCCGTGCGGTAGTCGCTGTGCTGTGCCACCCCGGCCATCGCCAGCGGGTGCAGCGACTGCAGCAGCAGTGCACGCAGCCCTCCCACGAACATCGACCCGTCGGCGTGCACGCGTCGGATCACCGCCGACTCGGGGAACCACCGCTCCCCCGGGGCGTCGAACAGTTGGCGACGTCGTCGCCCGCCGTCACGCCCGGCGACCGCGCCGCGCACGTTGTTGGCGATCGCCTCGCGAACGGTGGCGACGGTAGGACCGGGCATGCCCTCATCCTGGCACGCCCTCTCACTACGATCCGGTCGTGACCGACCAGCCGCTCGCTCAACGTGCCAACCAGCAGGCCGTACCCGAGCAGCCCGAGCGGCGCATGCCGCGGTGGGTGATCCCGGCGGTCGGGGTGTTCTGGGTGGGCTTCCTCGCCGCAGGTGTGGTCAAACACCTCTGGAGCCGCCTGGACGGCCTGCTGTTGTTGCTGCTGATCTCGCTGTTCCTGTCGTTGGCGATCGAGCCCGGGGTGAACAAGCTGGCTCACCGAGGATGGCGGCGCGGGCGTGCGCCACGGCGTTGATCCTCGTGGGCGTCCTCCTGGCGGCCGGGGTCTTCGTCGGGGCGATCGGCACCCTGGTCGGCACGCAGGTCGCCGATCTGCTGCAGAACTCCGAGACGTACATCCGTGACACCGTCGACACGATCAACGACACGTTCGGGACCGAACTCGACCCGCAGGAAGTGGTCGACGAGTTCAACCGCGACGACGGCCCGGTCCAGAACTTCATCAACAGCCAGCAGGACAAGGTGGTGACGCTCTCGCTGGCGGCGCTGAACGGCGTCCTGCAGATGCTCTCGGTCCTGCTGTTCACCTACTACTTCGTGGCCGACGGGCCCCGCCTGCGCCGCTCCATCTGCAGCCGGCTCAGACCGGATCATCAGCGGCGGGTGCTCGACGTGTGGGAGCTGGCCGTGACCAAGACCGGTGGCTACCTGTACTCGCGCGCGCTGCTGGCGCTCGTGTCGGCGCTGTTCCACTGGGTCGTGTTCCAGGCAGCCGGCATCCAGGCGCCGATCCCGCTGGCGTTGTGGGTCGGCTTGGTCAGCCAGTTCCTCCCCGTGGTCGGCACCTACCTGGCCGGCATCCTGCCGGTGGTGATCACGTTCCTCGACTCGCCCGTGAAGGCTGCCGTGGTGTTGGGTTTCATCATCGTCTACCAGCAACTCGAGAACTACTTCTTCGCTCCGCGCATCACGGCCCGCACGATGGAACTCCACCCGGCGGTCGCATTCGGCGCGGCGTTGGCCGGCTTCGAGTTGCTCGGAGCGGCGGGGGCGGTGTTGGCCTTGCCGGCCGCCGCCATGTTGCAGGCGGTCCTCGGTGGATGGGGTCAACGTCACGACGTGGTCGACAGCGACCTGACCGACATGCGCATCCCTGGCCGTCCTCGACCGGAAGTGCCGTGATGAGCGACCACCCGTCGGCGACGGCGTGGTACCGGCCGATCGCCATCACGTCGCGCTCGGGCCACGACGAGAGCGTGCACTTCGGGGCCGCCGTGGCGCTCGATCCCTCCGGTGTCGTCGTCTGGCAAACCGGCGACTCCGACGCGGCCATCTATCCACGCTCGTCGAACAAACCGATCCAGGCCGATGCCATGCTCCGGGTCGGCCTCCGGCTCGACAGCGGCCAGTTGGCGCTGGCGTGTGCCAGCCACGACGGTACGTCACGGCATCGCGACGTCGTGCTGACGACGTTGGCGTCGGCGGGGCTCGACGAGTCGGCGCTCGGCAACACGGCCGACCTGCCGCTCGACCGCGACACCGCCGAGCGAGTGCTGCGCGACGGCGGCGGGCGCTCGGCGCTGGCGATGAATTGTTCGGGCAAGCACGCGGCGATGGTCGCCACCTGCGTCGTGAACGGGTGGCCCGTGGAGGGCTACCTGAACCCCGACCATCCGTTGCAGCAGGCGATCACGTCACACCTGGCCGACCTCGCAGGCGACGTCGGCCACATCGGTGTCGATGGCTGCGGGGCTCCGGCCCACGTGGTCTCGCTGCACGGACTTGCCCGCGCGTTCGGCACCATCGCCCGGGCGCGAGGTCCGGTCTGGTCGGCGATGACGGTGCATCCCGACCTCGTGGGTGGCGACCGGCGCGACGTGACACGGCTCATGCGCGCCGTGCCCGGGCTGATGGCCAAGGACGGCGCCGAGGGGGTGTTCGCCGCTGCGCTGCCCGACGGGCGCGCGGCAGCGGTCAAGATCTCCGACGGCGCCTCGCGAGCGGCCGGCGTCGTGCTGGTCTCGGTGCTGGCGACGGCCTTCGGGTTGGAGATCGACAACGACTCGGTCGGCGAGCCGGTGTACGGGCACGGGCAGCCGGTGGGATCGGTGCGATCACTGATCGGTCGCACGTGAGCGGGCCGCAGTTCCGCCCGCTCGACGACGTCGTGTACGGCGTCGCCGAGCAGGTCGGTCCGTCGATCCGACGCGTGATCGCCGAGAACCCCTCGAAGTACACCTATCGCGGAACCGGCACCTACATCGTGGGCCACGGTGACGTGGTCGTGATCGACCCCGGGCCGCTGCTCGACTCGCACCGCGAGGCGCTGGCGGCGGCACTGGCAGGGGAGCGCGTGCGGGCGATCCTGGTGACCCACTGCCACTCCGATCACTCGCCGCTGGCGGCGTGGCTGGCTGCCGAGACCGGCGCTCCCACGTTCGCCGCCGGCCCCCACCCGCGACCCGACCCGCAGTGGGAGGAGTTGGCGATCGATTGGCCGGATGAACCAGACCCCGTTGCCGAACCGATCGCCGAGGACGCCGGTGAGGTGATTGTCGAGGAGTCGACCGACTTCGACTTCGAACCCACCCATCGGGTTGCCGACGGTGAGCTCGTGGTCGACACGCCGACGCTTCGGTGCGCGGCGGTGTTCACGCCGGGGCACACGTCGAACCACACGTGTTGGGCGGTGGAGTGCGGTCCGGCCGAGCGGGCGCTCTTCACCGGCGACCACGTGATGGGCTGGAGCACCACCGTCGTGTCACCGCCCGATGGTGACATGGCCCAGTACATCGAGTCGTTGCGGGCCGTCGAACGCCACGTGGTGGGTGCCTCCGGCACGGTGCTGTGGCCGACCCACGGCCCGAGTCGTGACGACGCCGCCGAGTACGTCGCGGCGCTCGTGCACCACCGGCTCGGACGTGAGCGGGCGGTGCTCGACGCCGTTCGGGCCGGTCATGAGTCGATCGCCGAGATCGTGGAACTGCTGTACGTCGCCACCCCGCGGACGCTGCATCGGGCGGCTCGTCGCAGCGTCTGGGGGCACCTGATCAAGCTCGTCGATGAAGGTCACGTTCAGGTCGAGGGTTTGACGAAACCCGGAATCCGCTCGCGCTATTCAGCCTGACGGTGGCCACACCACCTCGGTCCGTGGGGGCGGCGGAGACGTTTCCTGCCGTCTCGCGCGGTGTTCGGGCCCCATAGCAAACCCAGGTCAGGGATTTGCGGATATCTGTCAAGAATTTTGAGGATTCGTCGACGGAGTGCGGTACGACAGCCACGGTGGGTGGTGATTTCACGGAATCGCGGCCGCTGACTGTGGAATTCCTTTGACAGATGCGACAGTGAAGCGGAACACTGAGATCGAGACCATAGTCGCAAGGTTCGAGAGGGCCTGCGTCTGTGATCGCCGAGCAAGGCGCCCGACTGCTCGGACCGGCGGAATACAGGAAAGTTGACCACCATCATGAATGACCACGGAACCACCAAGTGGCTGCGCTTGCTGATCGCCGCAATCGTCGGCGTGCCCGTCATGATCGGCGTGAATGCAGCGCAACCGATCGTCAACGCCACGTCGGCGACGTTCGTCCCGCGTACGGCATGGGAGATCGACGGCAACGCGCCGGTGAACGGAAACGGGGGGGTCTCCAACGTCAGCATCGCCGGCGACTGGGGCAATGACACGGGGTCGGCATGGACCGGCGGCACCTACGGTCCCGGGCTGACACCGTCGAACTTCCCGTCGACCGGGTCGTACTACCTGAAGCGCGACATGGACGCCTGCAACAGCCTCACCGACACGATCGGTGTCGGTGGCGACAAGGTCGACGACGGCCCGGCGTGGCCGGTCATCACCGGCAGCGCTCCGAACAAGGCCGACGTTCGTTCGGTCTCGCTGGCGGCCGAGAAGGTCAACGTCAACGGTCAGGTCAACGACATCGTGTACACCGCCTTCGAACTGTGCCAGGACAGTGGCGGAAGCTTCAACGCCAGCCTCTACTTCGACGACGGCGATGGCGTTCCCCCGTCGGCAGGCGATGACGGCGACTTCCTGATCCTGTTCGACTTCCAGTCCGACAAGGTCGGTGCGGGAGAGCTGTACAAGCGGATCGGCGGCGCTTGGGTGCTGCAGGTGCGTGACCAGTCCAAGATCGAGACGTTCGCTACGGGAACGATGGGCGAGGCGGCGGTCAACCTCACCACGCTCGGCATCCTGCCCGGCATCCCGGGGGCGGGTGGAACGCCGGCGGCCTGCCGGACCATTTCGGTGGGCGGACAGGTCGCCTCGATCGCCGGGTTCTCCACCGGATCGCAGGTCAAGGACCTCGTCGGCGTCACGCCGCTCGATCTGTCGAACTGCGGCAAGCTGAACGTCACCAAGGCCGCCAACGTGTCGGGCACCGGTGACAACTTCACCTACAGCGTGTTCCAGGCAGACGGCCAGGCGGTGCATGACAGCTCGCTGATCGTCGCCGGCGTCCACAACACGACCGAGCCCGACACCAACATCGGCGAGGTCGATGCCACGATCCAGCCCGGCCAGACCGACGCCTGGGACAACGTGATCTCGCAGCCGGACTACAAGATCACCGAAGGCACGCCGCTGCCGGCCGGTTGGACGCTCGCCACGATCACCTGCAACTACCCCAACATCTTCGCTGCCCCGGTCAACGGTGTGTACCCGATCGTGCCGGTCACCATCTATTCAGGTGGGCAGTACACGAACCAGACGTTCATGGTCCCGCCCAGGTTCATCGACCTGGGTGGCGCGTCTCCGGTCACGTTGCCCGCTGCCGACTGCACGATCACCAACCAGACGGCGGCGATCCAGGTCGTCAAGACCGGATCGGGTTCGCCCACGCAGGATTTCGCCTTCACGGCGACCGGAATCGCCGGCTTCAACCTCCGCATCGCTGACGATCCGGCCACTGCTTCGGTCAACGAGACGACCAAGGCGTTCACCGCCACGCCGGGGGCGAGCGTGACGATCACCGAAGCCCCTGTCGCCAACTGGCAGCTGACCGGAGTGACCTGCGTCAGGTCCGACACCGGTGCCACCGTGCCGACCACGCTGACGAATGGATCCGTCACGGTCACCGCGATCGGCGGTGCCACCGTGACGTGCAGCTACAACAACGTCCAGCAGGGCAAGATCGTGGTGCAGAAGACGGGCTCCCCTGTCGGCGCCGGCCCGTTCAACTTCGACATCGACTACGCCACTGACTTCCCGCTGAACATCGGCGGGTCCAACACCTCGGGCAATCTCGCGCCCGGCGTGTACCACGTCACCGAACTCCTGGCGGCAGCGAATGTCACCGCCGACCCGGATTTCGTGGGCTCGGCGTCGTGTTCCACCACCACTGCCGGCTCGGGCACCTCGTCGTCGAGCATCAGCGGGCTCGCTGCCACGATCACGCTCGGCGCTGGTGACACCGTGACCTGCACGTTCGACAACATCCAGAACGGTCGCATCGTCGTCGCCAAGAACACCGTCAACGGGAACGGCACGTTCAACTTCACGGGCACCGTGGCCGGTTCGATCACCACGTCGGGAGCGCCCAACGGCACCGGAACCACCACGCTGTCTGCTGACGTGGCGCCGGGCAACAGCTATTCGGTGGCCGAGACGCCAGACCCGCTCTACACCACGACCTCGTCGTGCAGCGACGGCTCCGCCGTCGGGGCGATCGGCGTGTCGGCCGGCGAAATCGTCACCTGCACCTTCGTGAACACCCGCAAGCAGGGCTCGTTCACGCTCGTCAAGGTGTGGGGCGCCGGCGCCCCTGCCGGTGACACGAGCGACCTCGCCGCCACCGTGAGCGGACCGGCGCCGATCGCCGGTTCGATCGCCACCACCTCGACCTCGCCCACCGGCACCACGTCGAGCGCGATCACGGTCTACTCCGGCCAGACGGTCGCCTTCTCCGAGGCCTTCGCCGGCACCACCGGAGACGGGTACACCACCTCGCTCTCCTGCAACGGTGGCACGTTGACCCCCGGCGCCGAGAACCGGTCCGGCACGCTGGTGATGGGCAACACGCCCGGCAACGTCACCTGCACGCTCACCAACACGCCCAAGTCGGCCGGTGTCCTGCTCCAGAAGGTGTGGGCCGCCAACGCCAAGGCGGGCGACCAGGCGACACTGAGCGTGTCGACCAGCCCGAGCAACCACTCCAACGGCGCCACGTCCACCGCTCCCGCCGCTCCCGTGTTCGGCGGCCCGCTCGACGCCACCGACAACTCGGCGTTCGTTTCGGTCACCGCCGGTGACACGGTCACGTTCACCGAGAACCTGGGTGCCGCAGCCGCCAACTACACGACCACGTTCGCCTGCACCGGTGCCACGAACACGCCCTCCATGGTGAACTCGACCACGTACACGCTGTCGATCGCAACGGCCGACGTGGCCAACTCGTCGCAGATCGACTGCGCCTTCACCAACACCCGCAAGTCGGCCCAGCTCACGCTGGTCAAGGACTGGGACGCCGCCGTGGTCGGCAACGTCGCCACGGTCACCGCCACCGGAAGCGACACCAGCCCGATCGCCCTCGTGTCGACCGCCGGCGCCGCCGACGAAACCGATCAGGCCGGGCCGTTCACGGTCTACGCCGGTGAGACGCTCACCCTCGCCGAAGCGATCAACCCAGGCGATCCGCTGGCCTACACGTCGACGCTGTCGTGCACCGGCGCCGTCGATGTCACCCCGCTCAACGGGCTCGACATCGCTCCCGCCGACACGTCGATCACCTGCACCTACAACAACGTTCGTCGCAGCGTGAACGTGGTCGTCGCCAAGAGCCTCTCGCCGGTCACCGACAACGGGAAGTTCGACCTGTCGATCAACGGCGTCGAGCGAGTTGCCGATGCCGTCAACGGCTCGTCGAACGCCGCCAGCCCGGTCGTCATCCTCGTCGGTGACGCCGTGAGCCTGGCCGAAGCCGCCGACGCCACAGCGCCGGCCTTGGCGAACTACACCAGCACGCTCGCCTGCAACAACGGGATCGTGTTGAGTGCCAACACCAACACCGCCGGATCGTTCACGGTGCCGTCGTCGCTCGCCTCCGGGACCACCATCACCTGCACGTTCACCAACGTTCGCAAGCAGGCCCCGCTCACCGTCGCCAAGAGCTGGGGAACCAGCCCGGTCGACGGCGAGCAGGTCGACCTGGTGATCTCGGGTGGCCTCGCCACGCCGACGGCGGGCGACAACACCAACAACGGTGTCGCCGACGACAGCGCCGCCACGTCGACGGTGTACGCCGGCGAGACGATCAGCGTGGACGAGGACTTCGTCAACGGTGACCCCGTCAACTTCGATACCACCCTCGTGTGCGCCGACGGGAACGGGAATCTGGTCGACACGGTCGGCAGCCTGAACGGTCAGTTCACGGTGCCCTCCAGCCCGACCGCGATCACCTGCACCTTCACCAACCAGCGCAAGTCGGCCACATTGACCCTGCGCAAGGACTGGATCAACGCCACGATCGGTGACGCCGCCGACCTCACGGTCACGGGCATCGACACCGCCAGCCCGACAACCGCCACGTCGACGGCCACCCAGCCGGTGCTGCTCGACCTGGTCAACGTCGCCACGCTCACCGTGTGGTCGGGCGAGACCGTCGGGCTCGACGAGTCGCTCGGTGCGATCGGCGGGAACTACAACTCGGACCTCACGTGCGCCGGCGAGTCGATCGCCGCTGGCCGGTCGGGCGAGTTGACGATCGCCCCGGAGGATCAGGACAACACGATCCTCTGCACCTTCCACAACACGCGGCGTCAGCTCGACCTCCGGCTCGTCAAGGCATGGGCCAACAGCCCGGTCAACGACGACGCGGTGGACCTGACGCTCTCGGGCGGGCAGGCGCCGGTCACGCCTGGCGCCGACAGCAACGACGGGGACGACACCAACGACTCGGCTGCCACGACCGTCGCCTTCTTCGGTGAGACGATCAACCTCGGCGAGGGGTTCACCACCGGCGATGCGGTCAACTACGACTCGACGCTGGTCTGCGGCGAGTACACGATCGACTACGTCGACGGCGCCCTGACCGGTTCGATCGCGATCGACGCCGGCGATCAGATGATCACCGCTGCCGAAGACGGCACGATCACCTGCACGTTCACCAACGTCCGCAAGTCGACCACGCTCACGCTCCACAAGGACTGGGTCAAGCCGGCCGCCGGGGACACCACCACGCTGTCGATCGACGGCGAGGGTGGCACCGGTACTCAGGCCGTGGTCGCTCCCGACGAGGTGGCGACCGCCTCGCTCACCGTCTACGCCGGTGAGACTGTCACGATCGGCGAAGCGTTCGGTGCGTCGAATGCGGCCACCTACGACGTCACGGATCTGACGTGCACCGCCGGCTCGCTCACCTGGGCCGGCGGCATCACCGACACCTCCGGCACGCTCGCCGTCGCTGCCGCCGACACGGCGGCGGCGATCGACTGCACGATCCAGAACACGGCCCAGCGCGGCACGATCATCGTGGTCAAGAACGTCGAGGGCACCGAGGACGACACGTTCTCGTTCGCCGGTGACTGGATCGGCGGCGCCGACTTCGACATCACCACCGATGCCCAGACCGGCATGACCACGTTCAACGACGTGCTGGTCGGCTCGTACGAGGTCAGCGAGTCGGACCCGACCCCCAACTTCGACGGCACGTCGGTGCTGTGCACCGGCAACCTGCAGGGCGATACGTCAGGCGGGGGCAGCTCGTTGCCGCTGACCGGCACGATCAGCCTGCAGACCGGCGAGATCGTGACCTGCACGTTCACCAACACGCAGCGTTCCACGATCGTGATCGTCAAGGACGCGCAGCCGAACGCGGCAACCGACTTCGCCTTCACCGGTGCACTCGGAACGTTCTCGCTCGACGACGATGCCGACGCAACACTGTCCAACACCACGATGTCGGATCTGTTGTCGGCCCAGGGTCAGTCGTACGCCGTCGCCGAGACATCGACGCCGGGCTGGACGCTCGACATCGCCAACTCGTCGTGCGACAACGGTGACGAGTTCTCCGGCTCTGGTGTCACGGTCACGCCCGCTCCGGGCACCACCGTGACGTGCACCTTCGTCAACACCGCCAACCCGGCCGGCATCTCGGCCACCAAGGCGGTCGACGGTCAGGTCGGTCCGTGGGGCCCGTTCACGTTCACACTGTCGGGCGGCACGTTCACCGGTGACGCCAGCCAGAACGTGACCAACCTCGACGCCACCGCCGACTGGACGAACCTGGTCGAAGGCCAGCAGTACACCCTGGTCGAGACGGCAGTCCCCGGCTACGTCGCCGGCGCCAGCTTCACCTGCATGGTGATCCTGCCCGGATCCAATGGTCCCGTGGTTCTGGCCGACGCCGGCGCTGCAGCCGGTTTCCAGTTCACGGCGGTGGCCGGCGCGGTCTACGACTGCGACATCACCAACGTGGCGATCCCGCCCACGCTCGAGGTCACCAAGACCACGGTCGGCGGCACCGGCACGTTCACGTTCGACATCACGCCGAGCGACGATGCCTACCCGGTCGACCCGGTGACGGCCGACACCTCGTCGGCCAACCCGGCCACCTCGGATGCGGTCGAGCTGCAGGCAGGCGTGGGTTACTCCGTCGCCGAGCAGCCGGTCGTGGGCTGGAGTGCCGGAGCGCTCACGTGCCTCGTTGCGCACGCCGACGGCAGCAGCGGGCCGTACGTGTTCGACACCGTGACCAAGCCGGGTGACGTGATCACCTGCTCGATCACCAACACCAAGCGCGGCCCGGTGCACGTCGTCAAGTCGGTCGACGGCGTGGTCGACCAGACCGCTGACTTCACCTACACGGTCTCGTACCACTTGGTGGTCACCAGCGAGTCCTACATCGACGAGACGTTCAGCCTCACCGACACGCTCGACATGGCGGTCAACGCCACCGTCGTCTCGGCGGTCGTCAACGGCTCCGGCGTCACCGACCTCGACCTGATCGCCGCCGGCGGTGCGATCATCACCGACGGTGTGATCACCGCCCGCTCGGGCCAGCTCGACAGCGCCGTCCCGGCGCTCGAGTACGACGTGCTCGTCACGTTCACGCTCGACCCTGCCATCGGCGACGTGCTCGCCACCCAGGACTGCGCCTCCGACGAGGGCGGCCTGATCGCCGGCAACGGCGCCTACAACAGCGCCACGGTCACGTTCGACCAGGCGCCCACCACCGAGACCAGCGACGCCTGCGCCGACCTGCCCAAGCCGTTGCTGGACGTGCAGAAGGACGCTGTCGATCAGGTCGCCACACTGGTAGAAGGCACGACCGACACCTACGCCGCCCATTACATGATCACGGTGACCAACAGCGGCGACGGCCCCGGACAGTTCACCTTGGCTGACATCGCCGACCTCGCCCCGACGGCGAGCGGCGTGACGGTCACGGTTACCCCCGAGATCACGGGAGCCGTCGACATCGCGGCCGGCGGCGAGATTGTGTACGACGTCGAAGTGACGTTCGTGGTCTCCGGTGAGATGACCTCGGACCAGCGCACGTGCGACGTCGAGGTCGACACCGCCGATCGTGGCGCCTACAACAAGGCCACGATCACCGGTGCCGATGACTCGACCGATTTCGACACCGCCTGCGTCGACATCCCGAAGCCGAACATCTCGGTGACGAAGGATCGCACCGCTGACACGGCGGTGGCGATCGATTCCGACACCTACGAAGCGACGTTCACGATCACCGTGACCAACACCGGCGACGGGCCGGGCAGCTACACGCTGACCGACACGCCGGTGCTGCCGACCGGTGTCAGCCTGGTGTCGAACACGATCACGCCGACCCCGGTCGCCAACACGGTGATCGAGGCCGGTGGGGTCGACGTGTACACCGTCGTCGTCCGGTTCGACGTGGCGGGGAGTACGACGCTCGCGGCCCGCGACTGTGTCGTGGGCCGTCGCACCGCCGGCGAAGGCGCCTACAACGGCGTCAGCGTCGCCTGGAACGACGGCACCGCCACCGGCCAGGACTGCGTCGACATCCCCGCTCCCAACTTGAGCCGGTCGAAGGTGTCGAACGGCATCGTCCGCATCGCCGACGACACGTTCTCGGTCTCGTACACGCTGACGGTAACGAATGCGGCCGGCGCCGGGCCCGCCGCCTACGACCTGGACGACGCGCTCAGCGTCGGGCCCGGGGTCACGGTCACGGGGGTCGACGTGACCTCGGCACCGGCCGGGATCACACCCGATGCCGACCTGTCAGGCTTCACCGTCGTCGGGGCCGTCATCGGCGCCGGTCCGGTGACGCACACCTATCAGGTCACGGTCACGGTGACGATCGTTCCGGTCGAGGGCGTGAACGGCGACTGCGACAGCGTGAACGGCGGTGTCCGCAACTCGCTGACGATGACCGTCCTCGGCGCCGAAGGCGAGCCGACCAGCGTGTGCGACGAGTTCTCGACGCTCACGCTCGTCAAGTCGACGCCGAACGACAACGGCGCCAACCTGCCGGCAAGCGCCTTCACGTTGACCGCCACGCAGGGTGAGACCACGATCATCAGCGACACCACGCCGGCTTCGGCGGCGGTGCTGGGCGGCGACTACTCGCTCGACGAGTCGCCACGCCTGCCTGGCTACACGATCAGCGCCTACACCTGCGGCGAGTTCACGGTGACGAACAACGTCGTGACCGTGCCGCCCGGCAAGAACGTGATCTGCACGATCACCAACGACGACAAGCCGGTCGACCTCAAGCTCACCAAGGACGACGGTGGGTTCCAGGCGGTCGCCGGCGGCGACCCGATCCCGTACACGATCACGGTCCAGAACGTCGGCCAGCGCGACGTCGACGAGGGCGAGCCGGTCACCATGACCGACACACTCCTGAGCTACCTGTCGTGGGTCGCGCCGGTCCCGGCCGGCTGCGTGGTGAGCGGCCAGACGCTGACCTGCACGATCGCCGCCAGCGATCTCGAGGTCGGCGATGCCCCGAAGGTGTTCGACCTCAAGGTCAACGTCGCACCCGACGCTCCGTCGGGCACGTTCACCAACAAGGCGTTCGTCACCACCCAGGACGATCCGGCCTGTGTGGGTGTCGATTGCGTGCCGCCGTGCGGCGCCAACAACAACGTCGACTGCGAGGACACGCCGATCGAGCGGTTCGCCTCGATCTTCATCACCAAGACCGACAACGTCGCCGATGGTGCTGCCGTCCAGCCCGGTCAGCAGTTCACCTACACGTTCGTGGTCGGCAACCTCGGCCCGTCGACGGTGCTCGCCAACCTGGCGATCGACGACGACCTCCCGGTCCAGCTCGACTTCGTGTCGATCGCTGCTCCGGCCCCGTGGGTGTGCAACAACGCCGATCCGATCGAGTGCACCTGGACCGGTGCACCCGTGGCGGTCGGTCAGTCGCTGCCCCCGGTCGTGGCCACGGTCCAGGTGCGTGCCGATGCCGCCGGCGACGAGATCTACAACCTCGCCGTGGTCACCGCACTGGTCGACAATCCGCCGGCCGACGCACCACTCAGCTTGGCCGAGTCGCACTTCGGCGGCGTCGGCGACACCGTGACCGCACAGGACGACGAGACCACGCCGCTGATCGCCACGATCGACCTCCAGATCGTCAAGACCTCCAGCGCATCCGTCGTCGGTGCCGGCGGTGGCTTCGACTGGATCCTCGACGTGACGAACAACGGCCCCGGCCGTGCCACCAACGTGGTCGTCGGCGACATCGTGCCCGGCGTGTTCGTGGTCAGCGGTGTCACGTCGGCGCAGTTCACCTGCAGCAACAACGGCAACACGGTCAGCTGCACCAAGGCCACGATGGCGGTCGGTGAAACCGGTCGGATCACCATCAAGGTCACGGTCCCGTTGACGGCCGTTGGCGGTGTGGTGCAGAACATCGGCACCGTGCAGGGGACCGAGACCGAGACCAACACGTCGAACAACTCCGACGACGCCGATGTCCAGATCGTGGCCCAGGAAGCCCCGACTACCACGGTCGTGGTCGAGATCCCGAAGACCGGCTCGAACGCCACTCGGGGTCTGACCGAGGCTGCCCTGCTGCTGATGCTGCTGGGCGGCGGTGCGGTGTTGGCGACCCGTCGCCGGCGGGAGCAGCCCGTCGACTGACCGTTGGCCGACAGGCCGATGCTCACAACCTGATCACCACTGATCGACGTGGGGGCGCCTCGGGCGGGGCGCCCCCACGCCGCGTCCGTACGGCGATCAGCGCAGTGCTGCCACCGCCAGCGTGGCGCGAGCCACATCGGTGAAACGCGTGGTGAGTGGTGAGCAACCGAGGCGCACCACATCAGGGTTGCGGAAGTCGGCCAGCACACCGTGCTCGGCGTGGATCTGCGCCACGATGCGCTGCGCCTCGGGTTCGTGGATGCACACGTGCCCGCCGCGTCGCACGTCGTCACGGGGGGCCGAGGTGTGCAGCCCGAGCACATCACAACACTCGAGACCGAATCGACCGAGCTCGATCGACTTGGCTCGCACGGCATTGATCCCGGCCTCGGCGGTGACCTCGATCCCGCACTGGGCGGCCGTCAGGGCGAGCACGCTCGGCGTTCCGAGCAGGAGCCGTCCGATGTCGGGGCGCGGTGCGTACTCGGCTCCCATCGCGAACTGGTCGGTCTGCGAGAACCACCCGCGGATCGGGTTGTCGATCTGCTCGATCAGGTCACTCGCCACGTAGGCGAATGCCGGCGCACCCGGACCGCCGTTGAGGAACTTGTAGGTGCAGCCGACAGCCAGCTGGGCGCCGGCGTCGTTGAGTCCCACCGGGTGGAGTCCGGCGGCATGCGAGAGGTCCCAGATGACGAGTGCTCCCGCCTCCGTGGCCCGTGCTGTCTCGGCCACGATGTCGACGATCTCGGCGGACCGGTAGTCGATCATCGAGCGCACGACCACCGCCACGTCGTCGAGCTGTTCGAACCCGGCTCGCACCGTCAGGCCGTCGGCGTCGGCGATCCCGTCGACGACGTAGCGGTCGGTCGGGAAGTCGCCCGGATCGATGGCGATCACGCTGCGGTCGGGCCGCAGCCTCAGTGCAGCGCGAACGAGCTGGTACAGGTTGACGGTGACCGAATCGTGCACCACGACCTCGCCGGGGCCGGCGCCGATCAGCGGTGCCAGCTGGTCGCCCACCCGCTGGGGTAGATCCAGCCAGTGCTGCCAGCTCGAGATCAGGTCCGATCCCCACGCTCCGGTGATCAGCGCCGACACCCGCTCCAGCGTGCGCAGCGGCGGCATACCGAGCGAGTTGCCGTCGAGGTACGCCAGGTCGGGGTCGGCGACGTGGAACTGGTCGCGCCAGTCCCGCAACGCGTCGGCGGCGTCGAGTGCCTCGGCGCGTTCGATCAACTCGTGATGCATCGTGTCTGCTCCTTTACTTCGGTTCCGACAGTTTGATGAAACTGGCATGACGCACCAACCCGTCGTTGGTGAACTCGGTGATCTCGATCGTCGCCCGCAGCGTGGGCTCGACCCACGTGGCGCCACGGCGATAGCTGGTCGGCGGGAACGGATCGAACGGGCAGTCCCGGATCGTCAGGTGCCGCAACCGAGGCGTGAGGGAATCCAGCAGCCGCTGGTCGAACCCGGTGCCGACACCGCCGGCGAAGACCAGTGCGTCGCCGTCGAAACGGCCGACCAGCAGCGACCCGAACGAGCCGCTGCGATTGCCGTCGCCGGCGGTGAAGCCGCCGATCGTGACCTCGACGCGACGCCGGTGCTTGATCTTGCGCCAGTTGGGCGACCGCTTGCCGGGGACGTACAGCGAACCCAGCCGCTTCGCCATCACCCCTTCCAGGTCCTGTTCGCCGGTGACCGACAGCAGTGCCGCTCCGTCGCCGACCTGGTGCGCGGGAACCGTCCAGTTGTCACCCGGTTCGACGAGCTGGTCGAGCAGCCGGCGGCGGTCCTCGTACGCCAGCCCGATCGTGTCGTGGTCATCGACCCGGAGCACGTCGAACACGAACAGGACCGCCTCGCTGCGGTGGCGCTGGATCAGCTCGAACCGCGGCTTGCCGTCGGCGTCGAGCACGACCAACTCTCCGTCGAGCACGGCGGTCTCGGCGTGCACCCCCGAACCGAGCTCGCCCAGTTCCGGGTAGGTGGCGGTGACGTCGTGCAGGTTGGACGACTGCAGCCGCACGCGTCCCGCCTCGACGAATGCCAATGTGCGGTAGCCGTCCCACTTGATCTCGTACGCCCAGCGCTCGTCGTCGGCCGGGAGCGTGCCGATCCCGGCCTTCATCGGCGACACGGGGAACACCAGCGGCATCGCACCATCGTGCCCGATCGGTGGTCGCCGCCGGGTCATCGGCGTCGCCGTCGTGCACCCGGATCGTGGCGGCGCGGCGGCGTCTGCTGAAGTGGGGTGATGACGCTGCCTGACTACGACGATCTCCCACTGCGGTCCGGTCTGCGGTGCGCTTGGAACGTCTGGGAAGCCGATGGTGGCGACCGGTTCGGTTGCCTCAACCTGCTTACCCCGCAGCGCGCAGCGGCTGCCGCGGCGGGTGTCGCTCGCGGGGCCGTGTTCCCGCTCAACTGGTCGATGGGGTTGCCCGACCCTCCGTTGTTCGGGCGCGCCCCGCACCGCCACACGGTGACCGGCGGTGATCTCAGCACGAGCCACGACGACGTGCTCGACAACTGGAACACCCAGTCGTCGAGCCAGTGGGACGGGTTCCGGCACATTCGACATCACGCGATCCGCGACGACGAGCCGGGCACCGGGCACTTCGGCGGCGTCGACGACGCCGACCATGGTGTCGACCACTGGGCCCGGCGTGGCATCGTCGGCCGCGGCGTGCTGGCCGACATCGGTCGTTGGCGCGACGAGCCAGGACCGCCCGATCGCCTACGACGAACCCGACGCCGTGATGCCCGACGAGATCCTGGCGTGCCTGGCCGACCAGGGCACCGAGGTCCGCGAGGGCGACGTGTTGCTGATCCGATTCGGTTGGATCGCGTGGTACCTGGAGCAGGATGCCGACAAGCGCGCCTGGCTCGCCGACCGCAGCACGTTCCGGTCGGCCGGCCTCCATCCCGGCGACGAGACGTGCCGGATGTTGTGGAACCTGCACATCGCGGCCCTGGCGTGTGACAACCCGGGCGTCGAGATCTGGCCGCGCGGGTCGCATCTGGAGGACCCGACCGAGGCGTTGGCCGACCCGCGCCGCGTCCACGAGGTGTTCGCCCACACGATGTTGCTGCCGATGCTCGGCATCCCGCTGGGTGAGATGTTCTTCCTCGATGATCTCGCCGCCGATTGCGCCGCCGACGGCATCTACGAGTTCATGTTCACATCGGCCCCGCTCAACCTGCCGCACGGCGTCGCCAGCCCCCCAACACGCTCGCCATCAAGTGACGTTCAAGTTGTGTCTGACACAAGTTGAACGTGGGACGATGACGCCATGACGAAGTTCGGATGGTTGTCGCCGGTGGCCGGTCACGCTGGGAGCGATTTCCAGCCGATCATGATGTACCAGGAGCAGCACATCCTGCCGACCGCCCTCGCGTCCTTCGACTCGGTCTGGATCGCCGACCACTTCTACGGGTTCGACAAGGACAAGACGGAGGGATTCCTGGAGGGTTGGACGTCGCTCACGTGGCTGGCCGCCAAGTTCCCCGACGTGATGCTGTGCCACCACGTACTGGGCCACGGGTACCGCAACCCGGCGCTCACGGCAAAGATGGCCGCCACCCTCCAGGTGCTGTCGGGCAACCGGTTCATCCTGGGGATCGGCGGCGGGTGGCGCGAGAGCGAGTACCGGTCCTACGGCTACGAGTTCCCGTCGGCGGCGACCCGCTTGCGGCAACTCGAGGAGGTCGTGCAGATCTGCCGGCTGATGTGGACCGAGCCGCACCCCACGTTCGACGGCACGTACTTCTCGATCGACGACGCCGCCGCAACACCGTGCCCCGAGGTCGTGCCGCCGATCTGCATCGGCAGCTCCGGAGAGCAGATCGGTCTGCCGATCGTGGGTCGTCAGGCCGACATCTGGAACGGCAGCTACCAAAACGACGAGGATTACGCTCGCAAGCGCGACATCGTGCATGCTGCGGCGGTCGATGCGGGCCGTTCACCCGACGACGTGGTGTGTTCGGTCACGGTCGCCGGTGACCTGCCCGAGTCCGATGCCGACTCCGAGGCGTGGGTCGAGCGTCTGGCGCACCTGCGTGACCTGGGTGTCGGCTACTTCGTGATGGACTTCGGCCACCCGCTCAACCCCGAGCCTGCCGTGCGTTTCGCCGAGCAGGTGATGCCGCACCTGCGGTGATCAGATCTCGTCGGCCGCTGCCGACGTCTCGGCGTCGAGCGTGACGCCCTTCGGGCAGCGTGTCGAAGGCGGCCGGTGGCTCACGCCACGGCTGATGTTCGCCACGGCGTGCCTCGCCGACCGCTCGCCACACCCGCTCGGGCGTGCACGGCATGTCGATGTGGCGCACGCCGAGGTGCGAAACGGCATCGATCACGGCGTTCTGGATGGCGGGGGTCGAGCCGATCGTGGCGGCCTCGCCGATCCCCTTCACACCGAGTGGATTGTTCGGCGAGGGGGTGATCGTCGAGTGCACTTCGAAGCTGGGCATCTCGGCCGCCGAGGGGATCCCGTAGTCGGCGAAGTTGGACGTGATCGGGTTCCCGTCGGCATCGAACCGGACCTCCTCGTAGAGGGCCTGCCCGACCCCGGACCCGATCCCACCGTGCTGCTGGCCCTCGACCAGCAGCCTGTTGACGATCGACCCGCAGTCGTCGACGGCGACGTGCCGGATCAGGCGGGCGCGGCCGGTCTCGAGGTCGACCTCCGTGACGGCGATGTGGGCACCGAACGGGAACGAGTAACCGCCCCCGTCGTACACGAGGTCCGCCGCCAGGCGTTCCTCGTCGGTGTCGGCGCGCGCCGCCAGTTCGGCCCAACTCAGTGCGGTGGCGGGCACGCCGGCCACCCCGACGGTGCCGGTCGTGGTGTCGACCACGATGTCGGCGACGTCGGCTTCGAGCAGCCGGGCTGCCAGGTTCTTGGCGCGCTCGACCACCGCCTCGGTGGCACGGTGGATGGCCGACCCTCCGACCTGCAGCGAACGTGAGCCGCCGGTGCCACCACCGCGTGGCACCAGGTCGGTGTCGCCGTCGATGAGCGTGATCCGGTCGAGCGGGATGCCGGTCTGGGCGTGCACCAACATGGCGTATGCGGTCTGGTGACCCTGCCCGTGCGACAGCGTGCCGGCGTACATCGTGGCGCTCCCGTCGGGATGGATCTCGAGCTTGCCCCAGTCGGATCCGGCGCCGGCGGTGATCTCGACGTAGGCGGCGACACCGATGCCGAGTTGCAGCGTGTCGCCACGCTGGCGGCGCTCGGCCTGCTCGGCTCGCAACGCCTCGTAGCCCACGGCGTCGGCCGCCACCTGGAGCGGGAGTGCGTAACGGCCCGAGTCGTACACGTTGCCGGTCAAGCTGGTGAACGGGAACACGTCGTCGGTCAGCAGGTTCCGGCGACGCAGCTCGATCGGGTCGATGCCCAACTCGTGGGCCGCCTGGTCGACGAGCCGCTCGATCAGCGCCGTCGCCTCGGGGCGTCCGGCGCCGCGGTACGCGCCGAGCGGGGTCGTGTTGGTGATCGCCACGGCGACGTCGACGTCGATCGCCGGGAAGGCGTAGGTGCCCGGCGACATTCGGCGGGTGCCACCAGGGAGCGAGGCGCCGATCCCCGGGTAGGCACCGGCGTCGCCCACCAGGTGCACGCGCAGGCCGGTGAACGTGCCGTCGGACCGGCATCCGAGTTCGGCGTACTGGACCTGACCGCGCCCGTGCGGGCTGGCCATCATCTCCTCGCTGCGGCTCGGCACCCAGACCACGGGCCGATCGAGCCGGCGTGCGGCGGCGGCCACCACCGTGTACTCGTGCTGGATGCCGGCCTTGCCGCCGAACCCGCCACCGACGCGAGGCGTGATCACGTGCACGTCGTCGTCGGTGAGGCCGAGCGCGGAGGCCACGCCGGACCGCACGAGGTGAGGGAACTGGTTGGCCGGCCACACGGTGAGCCGCCCGTCGGGAGCCGGCGCGGCTGCCACGCAATGCACCTCCATCGGTGCCACGTTGACGCGTTGATTGACGTACCGGCCGCGCACGACCACGTCGGACAGTGCCTCGAGGTCCAGCGGCTCGTCCGCCGATTCCGACATGGCGATGTTGCCCGCTGCGCCCTCGTAGATCTGTGGCGCTCCCTCGGCGAGGGCGTCCTCCGGATCGATCACCGACGGCAGCTGGTCGATCTCGACGTAGATCGCGGCGGCCGCATCGGCGCCCTGCTGACGTGTCTCGGCGAACACCACGGCGACGGCCTCGCCGACGAACCGCACACGGTCCGTGGCGAGCGGTGGGCGGGCGAACTCGTCGCTGATCTTGACGAAGCCGTGGTGGGGCGCGATGTCGAGTTCGGCGGCGGTCCACACGGCAGCGATGCCGGGCATCCGGCGCGCCTCGTCGACGTCGATCGACACGATCGTGCCGTGCGCCACGTCGGACCGCACGAACACGGCGTGCAACGGCGGCGTGTCGAACTCCAGGTCGGCGAGGTAGATCGCGGCTCCGGTGAGCAGCTCAGGATCTTCGGTTCGCACCACCCGGTTCCCCAACAGCGAACCCGACACCGGCGAAGCTGCTGACGACGTCATTGACGGTTCCACCGACGCTGTATCCATGTTCCGACGATAGAGGTTGGACTGCAATCTGCGCCGATTCAGCCCGTTGGGAGGGCGTTGCGTCCGCAGAAACTTGCGAACGCAACAATCATGCGACTGGGTTGTATCCTGTTCACATGAGCGAAGTCGCGAGTGCCGTCCTGCAAACCGTTCCGCTCGGGTTCCAGTGGCCGACCGCCGACCCGTTCCTGTTCTGTGTCCACCACCTCGACCGGTACCCGGCCGGCAACGCCGAGTTCGGTCCGGCCGCCTCGCTGGCCGGCCGTCAACTCGGATCGGACTTCGAACCGCTGGATGGCTGGCGGATGTACCACGGCCACACGGTGCCCGGCTTCCCGTCCCACCCCCACCGCGGGTTCGAGACGATCACGTTCGTCCGCCGGGGGCTGATCGACCACAGCGACTCGCTCGGCGCTGCCGCCCGGTTCGGGCGCGGCGACGTGCAATGGATGACCGCCGGCGCCGGGATCGTGCACAGCGAGATGTTCCCGCTGCTCGACCGTGACGCCGACAACACCGTCGAGTTGTTCCAGATCTGGCTCAACCTGCCGGCCGCCGACAAGATGGTCGAACCGCACTTCTCGATGCTGTGGGACGCCGACATCCCGCGCCACGTGGTGACCGACGCAGACGGGCACGAGACGGTCGTCACGGTGATCGCCGGACGGTTGGGCGACGTGCAACCTCCCGCTCCGCCGCCTGCCTCCTGGGCCTCGCGTCCCGAGGCCGACCTGGCGATCTGGCACGTCACGCTCGATGCCGGTGCGCGCTGGCAGCTCCCCGCCGCTGCCGGCGACGACACGATGCGCACGCTGTACGTGTTCGAGGGCGACGGACTGTCGGTCGACGGTGCGCCGGTGGGCGGATCGACGGGGGTGGTCATCGATGCCGGTCGAGCGGTCGAACTGCTCGCTTCGACCCACACCGAACTGCTCATGCTGCAAGCGCGGCCGCTGCGTGAACCGGTCGCTCAGTACGGCCCGTTCGTGATGAACACGCGGGCCGAGATCCAGCAGGCCTTCGACGACTACCAGCGCACGCAGTTCGGGGGTTGGCCGTGGGATCGCGATGATCCGGTGCACGGCGCGGACAACACCCGGTTCGCCCGCCACGCCGACGGCCACGTGGAGACGGCCGTCGCCGTCTGATCGGCGGTCAGGGAGCGGTCGCGGCGAACTCCATGGTTCGCTCGGCGACCACCGGCAGCAGTTTGACCGCCAATTGGGGAACGTCGGCAAGCAGCCCGCTCAAGGCGCGACTGTCGATGTGGATCAGCCGAACCGGTGTCTTGGTGACGACCGTCGCATTGCGGGGATGCCCCGAGAGCAGGCCCAGTTCGCCGGCGAAGCCGCCGGCGCCGATGTCGGCGACGTGCTCGCCGTTGCGGGTGACCTCGATGATGCCGTCGCCCACGACGACCATTTCCCTGGCGTTGTCGCCTTCGCGCATCAGCACCTGGCCGGCATCGAGCAACAGTTCGGTGCTGGCCTGGCCGACGGCGGCGAGCTGGTCGTGGCTGAGGTCAGCAAACAGCGGAATGCTGGACAGATAATCGAATGCAGAGTGCTTGGACACGATGGGCGACCTTTCGAGGAATCACGTACGTTCCAGCCAACCGGGCCGTGTGACGCGGGATTCCTCTCGGCCGTGTGAAAGCGGTCACCTTTGTGACTCGATTCACAAGACATTCACGATGGTGAGTCAGTGCTCGTCGACGTTGTCGACCGCACGGCCGGCGATCACGGCCATCATCTTGACGGCCATCATCGGCACGTCCTCGAGCAGCGTGCGGAACTGTCGCCCGTCGATGTGCAGGACCGAGACGTCGGTCTTGGCACGCACGGTCGAGTTGCGGTCGGACTTGGCCAGCAAACCCATCTCGCCGGCAAACCCGCCGGCCTCGATGTCGGCGACGTGCTCGCCGCCACGCGTGACCTCGAGCGTGCCCTTGACGACGATCACCATCTCGTGGGCGGCGTGCCCCTCGCGCATCAACACCCGTCCGGCCGGCATGTCGATGTCGGTGACGGCGGCGCCGATCAGGGAGAGATCGTTGTCATCGAGGTCGGAGAACAACGGGACGCTGCGCAGGTACTCGTGGTAGCGGTCGTGTGACATGGTGTGCCCCTCATGGTGACGTCGGTCTGGATGGATCGGCCCCTCGACTGTAGGCGCGCTCAGAATCGCTGCGTGAACCCGCCGTCGACCACGAACACCTCGCCGCTCGCGTACCGGTTGCGGACGAGCGCCAGCACCGCCTCGGCACAGTCGTCCGGCGTCGCCGCCCGCGGGATCGGGTTGTGTCGGGCGAGGTTGTCGTGGAGGTCCTGCCATTCGTCGGTCCACGGCGTGGACACCAGCCCGGGCGCCACCGCGTTCGCCCGGATCGGCCCGTACGACTTGGCGAGCAGCGCCGTCATGTGGTTGAGGGCGGCCTTGCTCATGGCGTAGGCCATCGAGGATCCGAGCGGGCGCAGACCGGCGACCGACGTGATCGTGACGATGTTGGGGTCGTCGCTGTTGCGCAGGTGTGGGATTGCCGCACGGGTCACCCACCAGGTGCCGAACACGTTGACCTCGAACGTCTTGCGGAAGATCTCGTCGGTCAGGGCATCGAGGTCTCGGTGGTCCACCCGCGTGGTCCATCCGGCGTTGTTCACGAGCACGTCGAGCCGACCGTGGCGAGCGATCACGGCGTCGATCAACTCGGTGGCCTGCCGCTGGTCGCTGATGTCGGCCTGCACGTAGCTGGATCCGTTCCCCAACTCCTCGGCCAACCGGGTGCCGGTGTCGATCGACGACTCCGATGAACCCGACGAGTTGGTCACGATCGTTGCACCGAGCGCGGCGAAACGTCGGGCAACCTGTTCGCCGATCCCGCTGGACGAGCCGGTGACAAGCACGACCCGCCCGGCGAACTCGGTCGACGGGTCGACCGCGCTCACGAGCCGACCAGCCCGACCGGTCGATCGCTGGTCGGTGTCCAGCCCGGCCGCCCGAACACGTGGTGGAACCGGGCCTTCCAGGTGGTGGCGTGGCGCACGTCGCGGGCGATGTCGACGAACTCGTGGTAGCCGATCTTGATCGGGTTGTAGGTGTGGATGTTCTTGGTGAGGCCGTATTTGATCCGGCGCAGCTCGGGTTCGAACGTGCCGAACAGCTTGTCCCACACGATCAGGATCCCCCCATAGTTCTTGTCGAGGTACTGCTGATTGGCGCCGTGGTGAACACGGTGATGCGACGGCGTGTTGAGGTACCGCTCGACGTTGGGATGCAGCCGATCGATGACCTCGGTGTGGATCCAGTACTGATACAGCAGGTTGAGCTGACCGGCGCGGCGGATCGTCTTGGTGTCGAACCCCAGCAGCGGCATCGGGGCGAACACCCAGAACGTGAGGTAGCCCGACCACGGCTGGCGGAGTGCCGTGGACAGGTTGTAGCGCTCGCCCGAATGGTGGGTGACGTGGTTGGCCCACATGACCCGCACCTCGTGCATCCAACGATGATCCCAGTAGTACAGGAAGTCCCACAGCACCATCGCCCCGAGCAGCTTGCCGCGTCGCTGACCGATGTTCGACCGGCGATGTGCGAACAGCTTCCGATCGACCTTGCCGAGCACCCCGAAGGCGGCGACGTTGACGGCAATGTTGCCCAGCAGCATCGTAAGGCTGGCGATCGTGTCGCGTCGCTCGTAACCGAGCGGCACCAGTTCGTCGGGCGGCAGGTGGGTACCGGACAGCTGCTCCGGTGTGGCGTCGTACAGGTCGCCCAGCGTGCGTGTGGGGCGGTCGCGGAGCAGCCACCACTCGCCGAGCATCGTCAGGATGAACAGCGGCACCGATGCCTGATCGATCCTGTCGAGTTCGAGCGCGGCCGGCTTGGAACGCTTGCGCATGCGGCGAGCCTACGAGCGTCGTGCCCCTCACGACCGGTCGGACATGCACCACAGCCGGGCTGACAGACCGGTGGCGGCGTGGGGGTACCATCCCCCCATGCGTACGCAACTTCTCATCGGTGGCGATTGGCGGCAGGGCTCGAACGACGGCAGGATCGACGTGCTCGACCCGGCCACCGACGAGCAGATCGCCGAGGTCGCCGACGGTACGGTGGCCGACGCCACCGCCGCCTGCGACGCCGCCGCCGAGGCACAGCTCAAGTGGGCACGTACGGCACCGCGCGAACGCGGCGAGATCCTGCGCAACTGCTGGAAGGTGCTGATCGACCACACCGACGAGTTGGCCTCGCTGATCGTCAAGGAACACGGCAAGCCGCTCGCCGATGCGAAGGGCGAAGTCGCCTACTCGGCGGAGTTCTTCCGGTGGAACGCCGAGGAGGCGGTGCGCATCCGCGGCGAGCTGGCGGTCGCCCCGTCCGGCGCCAACCGGATCCTGGTGCACCATCCGCCGGTCGGTGTGGTGGCGCTGATCACCCCGTGGAACTTCCCGGCGGCGATGATCACCCGCAAGCTCGCACCGGCGCTGGCGGCCGGCAACGCCGTGGTGATCAAGCCGCCCAAGGAGACACCACTCACCGCACTTCGTGTCGCCGACCTGTTGCAGGAGGCGGGCGTCCCCAACGGCCTGGTCAACGTGGTGCCGACGTCGAAGTCGGGTGACTGGCTCGATGCGGTGGTCGACCACCGCGCCGTGCGCATGTTGAGCTTCACGGGTTCGACCGAGGTCGGTCGCGTGCTGCTCAAGCGCTGCGCCGACCGCGTGCTGAAGACCGTGATGGAACTCGGGGGCAACGCCCCGTTCGTGGTGTTCGACGATGCCGACATCGACGCTGCCGTCGAGGGGGCGATGATCGCCAAGATGCGCCACTCGGCCGAGACCTGCACCGCCGCCAACCGCTTCTACGTCGAGGCCGGCGCCGTCGACGAGTTCTCCGAGAAGTTCACCACGGCGATGTCGAACGTCAAGCTCGGCAACGGCTTCGACGACGGGGTCACATGCGGTCCGATGATCAACAAGAAGGCCGTGGCCACGATCGACGGGCTGGTGCAAGGCGCCGTGCAGGCAGGGGCATCGGTGCTGCTGGGCGGCGCCCCCGTGCCGGGAGCCGGTTGCTTCTACGTGCCGACCGTGTTGCGCGACGTGTCGCACGACAGCGACATCGCCAAGGAGGAGATCTTCGGCCCGGTCGCCCCGATCATCGGTTTCAGCGATCACGACGAGATGATCCGCCAGGCCAACGACACCGAGATGGGCTTGACCGGGTACGTCTACACCCGCGATCTCGCCAAGGGCCTGCGCACCAGCGAGCGGATCCAGGCCGGCATGATCGGCCTCAACCGCGGGGCCGTGAGCGACCCGGCTGCCCCGTTCGGCGGCATGAAGCAATCCGGCCTCGGCCGCGAGGGCAGCACCGAAGGCATCTACGAGTTCTGCGAGACCCAGTACATCGCCACCAACTGGTAGGTCGAACATGGTCGAACATCGGCTGGTCGACTTCGACGCGATTGTGTACCGGGTACTCGACGTCGCCCACGCCGATGACCCGTGCGCTCCGGCCCGCCATGTCGAGGGTCGATTCCATCATGACGGTCAATCGGCGGTGTACACGTCGCTGACACAGGAGGGCGCCACGGTGGCGATTGCCCGATACGTCACGGAGGGCGATCCCGACCGGCTGATCGTGCCGTTGCGTGTGACCGCCGATCGGATCCTGGACGTGCGCGGCGATCCAGCGGCATCGGTCGTCTGGCAGGCGACTCGTGCGACCGGGGCGGGTGCGCCGACGTGGTTGCTGTCCGATGCTGCCCGCACGGCCGGCGCGCAGGGCATGCTCTACTCGTCGCGATCGCGCCCTGACCTGAGCCACCTGGTCGTGTTCGATGCCAGCGCCGGCCTGCTGTCGACGGCTGGGTTGGCGCAGCCCTGGACTCCGGACCCGAAGTTCGGCGGAGCACCGTCGGGCTGAGCGAACGAGCGATGCTCCGTCAGGGCTGGTAGGCGAGCGATTGGCCGAGCAGTTGTTCGGCGCGCTCGACGGTGATGCCCTTGCGCCCGGCGTAGCTCTCGACTTGATCGCGCTGCAGGCGGCCGACGGCGAAGTACTGGCTGTCGGGGTGGGCGAAGTAGAGGCCGCTCACCGACGAGCCCGGCCACATCGCATACGACTCGGTCAGCGTCACACCGATCCGTCGCTCGGCGTCGAGCAACTCGAACAGGGTCACCTTCTCGCTGTGGTCGGGTTGGGCCGGGTAGCCGGGAGCGGGGCGGATGCCCCGGTACGGCTCGCCGATCAACTCCGCCGGCGTGAACGACTCGTCCGGTGCGTACCCCCACAGGTCTCGCCGGACCCGAGCGTGCAGCCACTCGGCGGTCGCCTCGGCGAAGCGGTCGGCGAGCGCCTTGACGAGGATCGACGAATAGTCGTCGCCGGCTGCTTCGAACCGTTCGGCGATCGCCACCTCCTCGATCCCGGAGGTCACGACGAAGGCGCCGATGTGGTCGGTGACGCCGGCCGGCGCCACGAAGTCGGCGATCGACAGGTTGGGTTTGCCGTCGCGCCGCTGCAACTGCTGGCGCAGCCCGTGGAGTCGGGTGTCGTACTCCCGCCGCTCGTCCCCGGCCACGACGATGTCGTCGCCGTCGCGGCGCGCCGGCCAGAACCCGGCCACTGCCTTCGGATCGAACCACCGCTCGGCGACGATCCGATCGAGCATGCGGCGAGCGTCGTCCCATAGCGGTCGGGCGGCCTCTCCGAGGGTGGCGTCGTCGAGGATCGACGGGTACCGCCCGCGCAGCCCCCAGGCGTGGAAGAACGGTGTCCAGTCGATGTGTTCGGCGAGCGTCGACAGGTCGATCGAGTCGATCGTGCGGGCGCCGGTGAAGGTGGGTTCGACGATCCTGCGCGTGTCGAACGCGAAGTCGCCGGCGTTGGCGCGGGCGACGTCGATCGTGAGCCGGTTGCGTTCGACCTCGGCGCGTTCGTGGGCCTCGATCACGCGGGCGTAGTCGGTGTCGAGTTCGCTCAGGAAGCGGGCCCGTCCGTCGAGGTCGTCCGACATCAGCTTCGAGATCACCCCGGCCGCACGCGAGGCGTCGGCGACGTGCACCACCGGCCCGTTCGTGTAGGCCGGCGTGACCCGCAGTGCGGTGTGGATCCGGCTCGTGGTGGCACCGCCCACGAGCAGCGGAATCGTGAACCCCTGGCGCTGCATCTCCTTGGCAACGTTGACCATCTCGTCCAGCGAGGGGGTGATCAATCCGGACAACCCGATGATGTCGGCCCCGTGCTGTCGCGCCGTGTCGAGGATCGTCTGGGCATGCACCATCACACCGAGGTCGATGATCTCGTAGTTGGCGCACCCCAGCACGACCCCCACGATGTTCTTCCCGATGTCGTGCACGTCCCCCTTCACGGTGGCCATCACGACCGTGCCGTTCGTGCTGGTGCCGGTGTCGACGCCGCCGGCGGCGATCAGTGCCTCGCGTTCGGCTTCGAGGAACGGTGTGAGGTAGGCGACCGCCTGCTTCATCACCCGCGCCGACTTGACGACCTGTGGCAGGAACATCCGGCCGGAGCCGAACAGGTCGCCGACCACGTTCATGCCGTCCATCAACGGGCCCTCGATCACCGACACCGGCGATCCGAAGCGCTGGCGCGATTCCTCGACGTCGACCTCGATGAAGTCGGTCATGCCGTTCACGAGGGCGTGTTCGAGGCGCTTGTCGACGTCCCAGTCACGCCACTCCAGCTGGACCCGCTCGACCGCCGTGCCACCCTCGCCGGCGGCGTACGCGGTGGCCGCCGTCCAGCAGCCGTTCGGCGGCGTCGGGGCGTCGCGCCAGCACGACGTCCTCGCACAGCTCGCGCAGGTCCGGTTCGATCGTGGCGTACACCGCCAGCTGCCCGGCGTTGACGATCCCGAGCCGCATCCCACCGGCGATCGCATGGAAGAGGAACACCGAGTGCATCGCTTCCCGGACGCGCTCGTTGCCGCGGAACGCGAACGACAGGTTCGACACGCCTCCCGACACGTTCGACGTCGGGAAGCGGCGCCGCAGTTCGGCGGTGGCCTCGATGAAGTCGAGTCCGTAGCGGTCGTGCTCGGCGATGCCGGTGGCGACGGCGAAGATGTTGGGGTCGAAGATGATGTCGTCGGGATCGAAGTCGAGCTCGGTCGTGAGCAGCTCGTAGGCGCGGGCGCAGATCTCGACCTTGCGTGCTGCGGTGTCGGCCTGGCCGTGCTCGTCGAACGCCATCACGATCACCGCCGCCCCGTGGTCGCGGCACACAGCGGCCTGGGCCAGGAACGGATCCACGCCTTCCTTGAGCGAGATCGAGTTGACGACCGGCTTGCCCTGCACGCACTCCAGCCCGGCCTCGATCACGTCGAACTTGGAGGAGTCGATCATGACCGGCACGCGGGCGATGTCGGGTTCGGCGGCGATCAGATTGAGGAACGTCACCATCGCCTGCTTGGAGTCGAGCAACCCCTCGTCCATGTTGACGTCGATGATCTGCGCCCCGTTCTCGACCTGGTCGCGAGCCACGCCGAGTGCTTCCTCGAACTGCCCGTCCTTGATCAACCGCCGGAACTTGGCGGACCCCGTGACGTTGGTGCGTTCCCCCACGTTCACGAAGGCGATGTCGTCGCTGAGCGTGAACGCTTCGAGCCCTGCCAGTTGCAACGTGCGCCGGCGCGCAGCCGGTCGACGCGGTTCGACACCGGCCACCGCCGCCGCGATCGCTTCGATGTGGGCCGGTGTGGTGCCGCAACAGCCGCCGACCACGTTGACGAACCCGGCACGCGCGAACTCGCCGAGGATCTCGGCGGTCTGGGCCGGTGTCTCGTCGTAGCAGCCGAGCGCGTTCGGCAGGCCGGCGTTCGGATAGGCGCACACGAGCGTGTCGGCGAGGCCGGCCAACTCGCCCACGTAAGGACGCATGTCGGCGCCGCCGAGGGCGCAGTTGAGGCCGACCGTGATCGGAGCGGCGTGACGCACCGACTGCCAGAAGGCGCCCACCGTCTGGCCCGACAGGGTGCGCCCTGACCGATCGGTGATCGTCCCCGAGATCATCAACGGCGTCGTGATGCCCGTCCGGCGTGCGTGGCGACGGGCGGCCACGATCGCCGCCTTGGCGTTGAGCGTGTCGAAGATCGTCTCGATCAGCAGCAGGTCGACGCCACCCTCCACGAGCCCGGTGATCTGCTGCAGATAGGCATCGGCCAACTCGCCGAACGTGAGCGCTCGGTAGCCGGGGTCCTCGACGCGCGGCGACAACGACAGGGTGATGTTGGTCGGCCCGATCGCCCCAGCCACCCATCGCTGGCGCCCGTCGTGCGAGCGCGCCTCGTCGACCGCCTGGCGCGCCAAGCGCGCACCGGCGAGATTGAGATCGTGGATCACTGCAGGGTCGTCCAACCCGTACTCGCGCTGTGCGACGACGGTCGACGAGAACGTGTGCGAGGTGATGATGTCGGCCCCCGCTGCCACGTATCGCCGGTGCAGATCGAGGAGTGCATCGGGTCGGGTCAGCAACAACACGTCGTTGTTGCCTTCCAGCGATCGGCCGTGACCGTGGAAGCGCTCGCCGTGGAAGTCGTGTTCGGAGAGCCGCAGCGCCTGCAGCTCCGACCCGCTGGCACCGTCGAGGACGAGGATCCGTTCGGCAGCGGCAGCTTGCAGGGGATGGACGGGACGGGGATGGAGCGGGGGGTTCATCGGTTGCATGCTCAGGTCAGTTGGGCCACGACGTCGAGCACGAGGTCGGCCCGGTTGAGTGTGAACACGTGGGCGTGTGACACACCGTGGCGGGCGAGTTCGTCGATCTGCTCGGCGGCCAGTTCGGCGGCGATCTTGTGGGCGGTCTGTTCGTCGTCGTCGAGACCCTGGAAACGATCGGCGATCCTCGACGGGATCGTCGACCCGCAGCGCTCGGCGAAGCGCGAGACGGCTGGGAACGAGTGGATCGGAAAGATCCCGGGGACGACGTCGACCGGGATCCGGCGCGACGCGACTCGGTCCCGGTAGCGCAGGAAGGCGTCGTTGTCGAACACCATCTGGGTGATCGCCCGCGTCGCGCCGGCAGCCACCTTGGCGGCCAGCACGTCGAGATCGTGGTCGACGCTCGGCGACTGCGGGTGGCGCTCGGGATAGGCCGAGACGAACACGTCGAAGCGCCCGGCCGCGGCGGCGACCAGATCGGCCGTCGACTGGAAGCCTTCGGGGTGGGCGCGGTAGGCGGCGTCGACGCCCTCCGGTGGGTCGCCTCGCAACGCCACCACATGGCTGACGCCGAGTGCTTCGTAGCGGCCGAGCACGTCGTCGATGGCGGCGGTCGACTGCCCGACGCACGTCACGTGACCGGCGACAGCAAGGCCCGATCCAGCGACCGCCTCGATCGCCTCGAACGAGCGTGCCTGGTGGGAGCCGCCCGCTCCGTAGGTGACCGAGACGAAGGTCGGGTCGATCTCGGCCAGCCGGCCTGCCACGGCCGTGAGTTGGGCGAGGCCCTCGTCGGTCTTGGGAGGGAACACCTCGAACGAGAGCGAGATGGAACGTGACTGGTCCTGCACGTTGGTGTTCACGAGCGCTCCGATCGTTCGTCGCTGGTCTCGGGTGTGACGGTGCTGACGGCGGGCCGCTGCGCCAGCCACAGCGAGACCGTCAACCGCTCGCCGGGCCCGGCCTCGGCGGGTGCCGCGATGGTGTGGACGGGCGCCGGGTCGAGACCGGCGTTGGTGAGCATCGTCTGGACCGTGTCGGCCCGGAATCCGAGCCGGCGGTGGGAGTGCTCGGTACGCAGGAACTCGAGCGAGTGGGGTGCGAAGTCGACGATCAGCAGTCGCCCTCCCGGCGCAACCAGCTGTGCCGCCTCGCGCACGGCGCGGGCTGGGTCGTCCAGGAAGTGCAGGACCTGGTGCACGACCACGAGGTCGAACGCCTGGCGATCGAACGGTGGGCTGTAAATGTCGCCTTGGCGGAGTTCGATGTTGCGGATCTCGGCGCGCTCGAGGTTGGCGCGGGCGACCGCCAACATGGAGTGGCTGTTGTCGAGCCCGACACCGAGGCGTGCGTTCGGCGCCAGCAGCTGCAGCATCCGTCCGGTACCCGTGCCGATGTCGAGCACGCTCGACCCCGTCGTGTCGCCGACCAATTCGCCGATCAGCGTCTCGACCACCTCGTCGGGTGCGTGCAGCGATCGTTCCTCGTCCCATCGCGGGGCGACGCCGGCGAAGTATTCCTGGGCGGTGGTCGCACGCCGGTTGCGCACGATCGACAACCGGTCGAGGTCGGCTGCCAGGGTCGGGTCGTGCTGGTCGACTCGGGCCAGCACGCACGACGTCAGGTCGCTGATCGCACCGTCGGCGACGAGGTCGAAGAACGCCCAGGTGCCCTCGCGGTGCTTGTCGACCACCCCGGCGTCGACCAGCAACTTGAGGTGGCGCGAGATGCGTGGTTGCGATTGACCGAGGATGTCGGTCAGGTCCGAGACGCTGAGCTCGCCGTGTTGCAGCAGCACCACGATCCGCAGTCGGGTCTCCTCGCCGATCGCGCGCAATGCGTCGAGAGCGAGCGCGGAGGGCAGCTGCGGCATTGCATCAGTATATAAAGATTTCTACATATAGCAAGCGAATCGTCCACATCGTGAGATGAACGCCACGACCTCCGGCGATCGCTCGATCAGGCGGGGTCGAGCCAGCGTGCGTAGATCGAGGCCAGACTGGCCAGATCGGTGATCCGCACGGCCTCGGTGGCCTGGTGGGCGTCGTCGATGCTGCCCGGCCCGAACACCGCCAGTTGGCGGGCGAACCCCGAGTACCTGAGGGCGTTGGTCCCGAACGAGGCGACCGCAGGCCGAGTCCCGGCGGCGTCGGCCAGCAGCTCCACGAGGGCGCTGTCGGGAGCCTGGTAGAACGCCGGGGAACCGAGCTTGCCGTCGGGGCCGACCGGTACCAACGACTCGAGCTCGACCGGGAGCGGACATGCCGCCCGCACGAGGTGGGTCAAGGCGCTGAACACGTCGTCGGGGTCCTCGCCGGGGATCAGACGCTGCCCGATCGTGATCGAACAGCGATCCGGGATCACGTTGCCACCGTGGCCGCCGGCGATCTCGGTCACCGACAACGTGCCGTGCCCGAGCTCGGTGGTGGCCGTCAGCGACTGCAGTCGTTCATGCTCCTGCATCAACGACGTGATCACCGGCGCCATCGCCTCGATCGCGTTGGCGCCGAGGTGTGGCATCGCCGAATGGGCGGCATGGCCGATCGCCGTGGCGCGCATCATCACGCCGCCCTTGTGCCCGTGGATCGGTCGCAGGTCCGTGGGCTCGGCCACGATCATCTGGTCGATCACCAAGCCGCGCGCCTCGGCCCACGACCGGAAACGCGCCGCGCCCAGCAGCCCGCCCGCCTCCTCGCTCGCCGAACCCAGCACCAACACGGTCGGCTCGGGTCGCACACCAGCGCCGTGCCATGCCGCCAGCAGCGCCAGCACGACCCCCATCGTCGCCTTCGTGTCGAGCGCCCCGCGACCCCATACGCAGCCGTGTTCGATTCGCCCGTCGAACGGATCGTCGGTCATGTGCTCCACGCTCACGGTGTCGGTGTGCACGTCGATCACCACGAGCCGGTCGGTTCGGCCCGGCACGAACCCGTACACGTTGGGCCGGCCGGGGGCGACCTCGTCGAACCCGATCTCGTCGGCGCCGCACGACGCCAACCGGTCGGCGATCCGGGTGGCCACCGCCAGTTCCCCGGCCGGACCGCGCGCCTGCGCACGTGGCCCGAAGTGGAGCGGATTGACGCTCGGTACGCGGACCATGTCCGCGACCGACTCGGCCAGCGATTCGGGCGTCACGTTCGGCACGGCTGCCATGCCAGAGTCTCGCGCCGATCACGGGTGCCGGTCGACGGATGCCTACGCTGCCGAGGGTGGGGAGCGAAGGCACGACCGAACTCGACGTGGTGATCGTGGGCGCCGGGTTCGCCGGCCTCGCCATGTTGCATCGGGTCCGCCAGCTGGGGCTGACCGGGCGGGTGTTCGAGGCCGGCTCCGGCGTGGGCGGCACCTGGTACTGGAACCGGTACCCCGGGGCGCGCTGCGACGTGGAGAGCCTCGAATACTCGTACTCGTTCGACCACGACCTCGAGCAGGAGTGGGAGTGGACCGAGCGCTACGCCACCCAACCCGAGATCCTGCGCTACCTCGACCACGTCGCCGAGCGGTTCGACCTGCGGCGCGACATCAGCTTCGACACCCGTGTGCTGGCGGCCCGGTTCGACGACCAGGACCGGCGATGGACGATCAGCTGCGACTCGGGCAACGTCGTCTCGGCCAGGTTCGTGGTCATGGCGACGGGCTGCCTGTCGTCCACGAACACGCCGGACTTCCCCGGCATGGCCGAGTACGGGGGTCGTCTGCTCCACACCGGGCAGTGGCCGCACGAGCCGGTCGACTTCACCGGCGAGCGGGTGGCCGTGATCGGCACCGGGTCGTCGGGCATCCAGTCGATCCCGCTGATCGCCGAACAGGCTGCCCACCTGACCGTGCTGCAACGCACCCCCAACTACGCCGTGCCGGCCCACAACCATCCGCTCGCCCCGGCCGACGTGGCCGCCGTCAAGGCCGACTACGACGGGTTGCGGGCAGCCAACAAGACGATGACCGCAGCGTTCGGGGCGCGGGTCGGCCGCACCGACGTGGCGGCATCGTCGCTCACCGCCGACGAACGCGTGGCCGAGCTCGAGCGTCGCTGGGAGCACGGTGGGCTCCCGTTCCTGAGCGCGTTCAACGACATCCTCCTCGACGCCGATGCCAACCGGATCGCGGCCGGCTTCGTCCGCGGCAAGATCCGCTCGATCGTCACCGATCCCGAGATCGCCGACCGGCTCAGCCCCGACACGGTCGTCGGGTGCAAGCGGCTGTGCGTCGACACCGGCTACTACGCCACGTTCAACCGCCCCAACGTCGAACTCGTCGACATCAACGAACGACCGTTGGACGGCTTCACCGAGTACGGGCTGGTGATCGACGGTGAGGAGCAGCGGTTCGACTCGGTCGTGCTCGCCACCGGCTTCGACGCCATGACCGGCACGCTGCTCAAGATCGACATCAGGGGACGTGCCGGTCGCACCTTGCAGGAAGCGTGGCACGACGGGCCGCGCACGTACCTCGGCGTGCAGGTCGACGGGTTTCCCAACCTGTTCACGATCACCGGGCCGGGAAGCCCTTCGGTGCTCACCAACATGGTCGTGTCGATCGAGCACCACGTCGAGTGGATCGGCGACGCGATCGCAGCCGTCGTCGCCAGGTCGGCCGGCACGATCGAGCCCGCCGCCGAGGCCGTCGACGGGTGGATGGCGATCGTCAACGCGATCGCCGAGTTCACGCTGTTCCCGTCGTGCAACTCGTGGTATCTCGGCGCCAACGTGCCCGGCAAGCCGCGCCAGTTCATGCCGTTCATCGGGTTCCCGATGTACCTCGAACAGGTCGATGCGATCACCGCCGACGACTACCGCGGGTTCCTGTTCGGCTGACCCGTCACGCCCACACGCAGGGTCGGTACGATCTCGCCCCGTGCCGCTCTACGAGTACCGCTGCCGAACGTGTGACGACGTCTTCGAAGTACGCCGCCCGATGAGCGAATCGAACGCGTCGGCGGCCTGCCCGGTCGGCCACGGCGACTCCGTGCGGTTGCTGTCGATGTTCGCCAACGCCGGCTCATCCTCAGGCGGTGCCGGCGACACCGGGCGGGCCGCCGCGCCTCGCCCGGCCGGCGGCTGCGGTGGCGGCTGTGCCTGTGCTCACTGAGCCATCGACCGCAGGCACCACGGCAGCTTGGCCGCGGGCGATCTGGCTGTACCTCGCCAGCTTCCTGATCGTGGGGCTCTCGCTGAGCGTGCTCGGTCCGGCCCTGACGGAGCTGCGCGAGCGGTCCGATTCGGGCTTGGGTGACATCGGTGTGCTGTTCGTCGGGCAGAGCCTCGGCTACATCGTCGGCTCGTTCGTGGGCGGGCGGCTGTTCGATCGGTTCGTCGGGCATCGCGTGTACGCCGGCGCCCTGATGGTGGTGGCGGTCGGCATGGCGACCGTGCCGTTGTTCGACGGCTTGAGCCAGTTGTTCGCCTCGTTCGTGGTGATCGGGCTCGGCGCGTCCGTCGCCGATCTGGGGGCCAACACGCTCCTGATGTGGCAGCTCGGGGCCGGCGGCGGCAAGGCGATGAACCTGCTCCACCTGTGCTTCGGGATCGGTGCCCTCACGGCCCCGCTGCTGGTGCACGTCGGGATCGACACCGCCACGCGCGTGGCGGCTGTCGGGTGCGTCGGGTTGGCCGGTTGGGCGTACACCCTCCCGTCACCGAGCGCCGCCGCCCAGGCTCGTGAGGAGCACACCGAGGCGACGTTGCCGTTGATGATGATCCTGTGCGCGTTCTTCGCCATCTACGTCGGGCTCGAGCTCGGGTTCGCCGGTTGGGTGCACACGTACGCCGAGGAGATCCATTTCAGCGCGATCGGTGCGACGTGGCTCACGACCACGTTCTGGATCGGTTTCACGCTCGGCCGGATCCTCGCCAGCGCGATCGCCGACCGGGTCGCGCCGGCAACGGTGCTGGTCGTGTCGTGCTCGTTGGCGCTGTGTGCCAGCGTGGTGCTCGTCGTCGGAGACGGTCGCACGGCGGCGGTGTGGGCGGGCACGGCGCTGATGGGGGGTGCCACCGCACCACAGTTCCCGGGCATGATGAACCTCGCCGAACGACGGCTCCACATCACCGGTTCGGCCACGATGTGGTTCGTCGGCGGGGCCGGCATCGGCGGTCTGGTGTTCCCGTTCGTGGTCGGGGAATGGTTCGACGCCAGCGGGGCGCGAGCGTTGCCGTGGGCGGCGCTGCTGTTCGCCGTGTTGACCTTCGCGGCATACGTGGTGGCGGAACGCGCGCTCCACCGCCCGAGTCGCTGACGGGCGACACGCGCGACTTGTTCGCGCGATGTCAACATGCGCGCCGTCCCATCGCGCATCGTCGGCCGTCGGCCGAGGGCACACCGATCACGCGGGTGATCGAAGTGTGGACCACCGGCGCCGACGGGGATCTGGTGTTCAGCGAGGGCTACACCGAGACCGGCTCCAACCTGGCCGGGCGCTACGACGGCGTCCGGGTCAAACCGCGGTCGGGTCTGCTCGGTGCGGCCTTGTTCCGTGGCATGCCGGTCGTCTCGGAGATCGTGACCGGCGAGGTGTCGGTGGCCTTGCGGTGCCGCGCCGAGGTGGCGATCCCGATCATCCGCGACGGCGAGTGCCGGGCGGTGCTGATGTTCGCCTACTGACGCGCCGTTCGCTCAGTCGTAGGCGCGGGTCGCGTCGACGGCCTTCCAGTGGATCGAGTCCTCCATGCCCGACTCGACGGCACCGGGGAGCACGGCGTTCGAGTCGGGCCGACGCTCGACGAGCGCACCCTGCTTGACGAGCTGCGCCTGCAGCGCGGCGACGTTCACGTTGCGCACGGCGACGCCCTGGTCCACAGCGTGCACGGCGGCCACGCCTGCCGCTTCGCCCATCGCCCAACACTCGGGGATCTCGCGCAGGGCGGCGTGCGACTTGGTGTCGGCCGACAGGTTGCGTCCCGCCGCCAGCAGCCCGTCGATCCGGGCCGGGACGAGGCTGCGGTACGGGATCTCGAGCGTGGGGAAGCTGGGCGTCGGACCGGGGCACAGCCCGATGCTGTCGGGGCAACTCCCGTCGTTGCGCCAGTGATCGATCGTGATCCGTTCGACCCCGACCAGCCGACGCGCGTGGCGGGTGCCGATCTGGGATGCGGTATCGAGGATCCAGGCCCGTTCGAACCCGGGCACGTGCTCACGGAAGAACGTCAGGCCCCTGCGGGCCACGTCGCGCGACACGAACTCGACCTCGGTGAGATCGGCGACGTCGAGCGGCGAGTAGCCCGACATCTTGGGCGTGAGGAACAGCGCCACCGAGTCGTACGGGGTGGCATGGGCGAGCAAGGCGATGCCCTCGCGCGAGGCGCGTTGCATGACCTCGTTGAACTCGTCGTGGCGCAGCATCCGGAAGTCGAGGTAGCGCCGCATGTCGACGTTGCCGAACCGGAACGCGGTGGTGAGGCGGGCGTGGGCGCTCTCGCCGTCGAAGTCGTCATCGAAGGTCGCCCCGGCCTGGGCGAAGATGTCGCCGTCGCCGGTGCAGTCGACGACGACCGGGGCGAGCAACGCGAACCGGCCTTGCTTGCTCTCGACGATCACGTCCGCCGCCGCCCCGTCGCGCACGATCGTGGAGACGACCCACGAATGCATCAGCGTGCGGACCCCGGCATCCCGGACGATGTCGTTGGTGACGAGCTTGAGCACCTCGGGGTCGAGCGTGGGCGACCAGTGCACCGTGTCGCGGAGCGCCGCCGTTCGGACCCGCCAGTAGGCGGCTTCGACCGAATCGGTGGAACCCCAGATCTCCGGCGCCGGCCCGATCGTGGCATCGGGCCCGCAGCGGTCGATCAGCTCGGCGCCGACCCCCGCCACGATCAGGGCGCCGTCCCAGTCGGTCATGCGATCGATCCACGACACCAGCCCGCCGGTCGACAACCCGCCGAGGTGGTTGTAGCGCTCGATCAGCATCACGTCGGCCCCGAGCCGGGCAGCCGCCACCGAAGCGGCGGTACCTGCCGGTCCGCCGCCGATGACCAGCACGTCACATCGGGCGTAGACCGGTGTGGAGCGAGCCGGCTCCTCGATCGAACCGCCGTGCGGCTCCGCAACTGCACCCACGCAGCGACTGTAGCGACGTCACGAACCCGGCACCACCGTTGGGTCGGCGGACGAGTACGGCAGCCAGCGGCCCAGTTCGAAGTCGTACAGCTTGCAGGTGCGGGTTGCCCGCACGTAGTCGCCCAGCGACCAGCGCGAGGAGCGCACCGTGTCGGGGTAGGCGCCGACGATCGCCTCGGCCGCCACCGGGAGCTGGTGGAACGGGATCCGAGCATCGACGTGGTGCGGGACGTGGACGAAGATGTTGTGGAACCGCAGCCGGTTGACGAGCCGAGGGATCCGCACGATCGAGCCGCGCCAACCGGCCGAGCTCGCCGTACTCCGCGGCCGTCACGGGATGCCAGACGAAGTCGAATCCCTGGCGAGTCGTGTAGCCGTGATGGATGCGGTTGTGACCGAGGTCCCACGCCGCCTCGACGTGCAGGCTGGGCAACATGCACGCTCGGGCGATCAGCCGGTTCGCACGTCGCGACTCGACCAGTGCGGCGTGTGAGGCGTCGTGGCCGACGACGAACAATCCGGCGACACCGAGGCCGGCGAGCGCCCACAACACGACCACCGCCCACCATCGATCGGTCATCACGAGACCGATCAACGGCACGAGGTAGGGCACGGTCGCCTGGCCCACGGCCCACGCCGCCCGGCGCGCCGGGCGGCGGTAGCACGTCTCGGGGATCACGTCCCGAACGTCGTTCAGGGATCGGTCACGGGGGCGCGTCAGCGGTACGGCATCCAGACTCATCGGCGAACAATGTAGGAGCGCTCCCTACTGGTCGGTAGGGGCTTTCGTCATCAGCGCCGGCGGCGCCGAGCCGGGCCGCCGGTCATTGGGCGGTCACTGGGCGGTCCAGCCGCCGTCGACGGCGAGGATCGCCCCGTTCACCAGCGCCCCCGCATCGGACGCCAAGTAGACCACCGCCCCGGCGACGTCGGCGATCGAGCCGACGTGGCCGACCGGTATCCGATCCACCACGCCGCGCAGGTACGCCGGATCGTCGAGACGATCCGCGGTGCCGGGTGTGTAGATAAACGTCGGAGCCACGGCGTTCACCGTGACGCCGAGCCCACCCCACTCGAGTGCCAGGACTCGAACCAGTTGGTTGACGGCGCCCTTCGAGGCGCAGTAGACGGCGTGATCGCGGATCCCGACCGTCGAGGCCTGCGAGCTGATCGCGACGATGCGCCCGGAGCCCTGGGCGACCATGTGGCGGCCGGCCGCTTGGGCGGTGAAGAACAGGCCCTTGCTGTTGACGTCCATCATCGCGTCCCAGTCGCTCTCCGTGACGTCGAGCGCTGCCTGGTTGAAGCCCAGTCCGGCGTTGGCCACGAGCACGTCGAGCCGACCGTGGAGGTCGACCGCGGCGTCGATCGCGGTCGAGATCGAGGCGGTGTCGGAGACGTCGAGGGCGTGTGCGCTGGCGCTGCCACCGGCGGCGATGATCTCGTCGGCGACCGTTGCCGCCTCGGCGTGGGAACGGGCCGTGACCGCCACCGTCGCGCCTGCTGCTGCCAGCGCATCGACCAAACCGCGTCCGATCCCACGACTCGCACCGGTGACCAGCGCGACCTTGCCTGCGAGCGAGAACGACGGAAGATGCTGACTGTCCACCGGATCACCCTAGAGGTCAGTCCTGCAGGCTGAAGCGCGCACCGAATCAGGGAATCAGCGGATCGGAGCGTCGAGCCTCGCGTGCAGCCCGGGAACCTCTACGCTGGGCCCCCGCACGGTCGGCCTCGCGCCGGTCCCGCGCCTCTAGCTCAATGGTAGAGCAGTGGGCTTTTAACCCATTGGTTCAGGGTTCGAGACCCTGGGGGCGCACCGATCGACCTCGATCTCTGGGCGACCCGCATCGCGTCCGGAACGTGTCGACACGTCGTGCGGGTTTGAGTACTGTTGCTCAACCCTGTGCCGGTGTCCAGATCGACAGTGCTCGAGCATCGACGGAGGCCAGATCGGAGGAACCGGTGGCTGCATTGAACGCCGGGGGAGCGCTGCAGCACGGCGAGCAGCTGCGCTCGAACAACGGGGCGTTCGCCTGATGCTCCAGGGTGACGGCAACCTGGTGTTGTATCGGGTCGACGGCCAGCAGTCCTGGCCGTTGTGGGCGACGGCGACCAGCTGACATGCAATCGCTGTGGATGCAGCCGGACGGAAACCTGGTCGGGGCACGCTTCGACGGCAGCGCAACGTTCGCGACCAACCGGGAGGACACGCTGGAGCGTTCCTCGAACTCCAAGATGACGGCAACCTGATCATCTGGTGGGACAATCTGGACGGTGATCGTCGGGCGCTGTGGCAGCTCGGGCCCGCTCCGGCTCACAAGTTGGACCGCTTCCTGTCACGCGGCGAGGCGATCTGCCGAAGTGGCGAGATCATCACAGGCTCGAATGGTGAGGTACTGTGCCTCCAGGCCGACGGCAACCTCGTCGCCTATTCGGCCCACGGTGTCGTGCTGTTTGCCACGCACACGGCCGGGTCCGCCGCCGAACGATTCCAGTTCCAGCACGACGGCAACGCGGTGCTGGTGTCTGGAACTGGCGTCGCGCTGTGGAGCAGCAAGGGCGAAGGTGGCGATGCGGTCGCCGTGTCGGTCGATGAATGGGGGCTGTCGATCGGCGACCTGCCAAAACCGCCGAAGGCTGTCGTCGGTGGCGGCGGGGATGGCAACGTCAACCAGGACCAGACCGTCACGATCACAATCACGGCTCGTGTCGGCAAGCTCGGCACCGACCCCAATCTCACTGCGACGGAGGTCGCTGGACTCTCGCTCCAGCGCTTCGACGTGTACGCCAACCTGCCGGTGAAACTCGAGCGCGACAAGCAGCGGCGTGCCGCGACCGACCCTTCAGCAGTCCTTCACCTTCCCCAAGCCGGCGACGTTCAGTCCTGCGGCGAACATCGACCTGCGAATCGGTGTCCCCGATCGACCCCTGAACATCGCCGTCGAAGCGATTCGACGCGACCTGCACGCGAGCGGCGACCAGGCCGACCTGTGGCGAGCGTCGTTCCAGGGCGCCAGCATCAACCTCGGTGACGCAGACCTCGAGCTGGAGCTGGACGTCGACTACGGGCCGCGCCCGGACGGGTTGGCGGATTGGGTGATCGTGCCCAACATCGTGCGGCGCGGCTGAGGATCGGCCGGCACCCCGACGGCGCTACGGTCGTGCGCATGGCAACGTTGCAGCATCGTGAACCGCTGTGGATCGCCTCGGCACCACACGTCAACCAGGCCGAGCGCACGATCGACGCGCCGGTCGAGGTGGTGTGGGCGGTGATCGCCGACCACACCGCTTGGCCGACCTGGTTCACGGCGTTGAAGCGGGTCGAGGTGACCGGTGCCGCCGAAGGTGTGGGCGGGCGGCGCGCCGTCACGGTGCCCGGCATGACCATCCACGAGGTGTTCACGGCCTGGGAGCCGGGACGCCGGTTTGCGTTCACGGTGGAGTGCGCCGCGCCGGTGCTGGCCGCCTTGGCCGAATCGGTGGAACTCGAACCGCACGGCGCCGGGTGCCGGATCACCTACGTCCAGGGGTTCGAGGCGCGCCGCGGGTTCGACCGGGTGGTTCGCCTGGTGGCCCGCAAGGCGGGACGCGACCTGGTTGCTGCGGTCGACCGTCTGGCCGTCCGGTGCGAGGCGTCGGCCGGCACCTGACTCCGTCGGCGCAGCGGCGGGTCGAGGTACCCGGTGACATCGTCGTCAGCGTGCGCGAGAATGACGCGCGGCGGATCGCGGCGGTCGTCGATCCGTTCACGACCTTGGGGGTTGCTGATGGCTGACTACGTTGCTGCCGTCCTGGCGGAGGGGCGGTACTTCTGCGAGGGTCCGCGCTGGCGCGAGGGGCGGTTCTGGTTCAGCGACTTCTACGCCCACGAAGTGTGCAGCGTGTCGCTCGACGGCGACGTCCGCGTCGAGGCGCTGCTCGACGGCGATCAACCGTCGGGCCTCGGTTGGCTGCCGGACGGGCGACTGTTGGTGGTCGCCATGCGCGCTCGGAGTGTCGTGCGGCGCGAGCACGACGGGTCGCTGGTCGAGCACGCAGCGCTCGGGTCGATCGGTGGCTTCTACGCCAACGACATGCTCGTCGATGCCGCTGGGCGGTGCTACGTCGGCAACTTCGGTTTCGACCTCGACACGGCCCTCGACGAGCTCGGCATCGACGGACTGTTCGGCGCGTTGCTGACCGACCCCTCCCCGTACCTGACCGAACTCGCCATGGTGACGCCGGACGGCACGGTGTCGGTCGCCGCCGATGGGTTGGCGTTCCCGAACGGGATGGTCCTCGTCGATGAGGGCAACACGCTGGTGGTCGCCCAGACGCTCGGGTTCGAGCTCACGGCATTCACGCGTGACGTCGACGGCTCGCTGACCGACCGACGAACGTGGGCGCCACTCGGCGACCACATGGTCGCCCCCGACGGGATCGCCGTCGACGCGGCGGGCGCGATCTGGGTCGCCAACGCCTTGGCGCCGTCGGCGGTGCGGGTCGAGCAGGGCGGCGTGATCACCGACACCGTGACCACGTCGCAACATGCCTTCGCGTGTGCGGTGGGCGGCCCGGAGGGTCGCCATCTGCTGATCTGCACGGCGCCCGAGTCGCACCACTCGGTCGCCGGAGCGTCCCGCACCGGCAGGCTCGAACTCGTCGAGATCTGACCGGCGCGGGACGTCGCGGTGGCCCCGACGATCAGTCGTGCAGATGGACCTGGTCGCGGATCTCGCCGCCAGGGTTGACCACCGTGTGCACGTTGACGTAGAGGCCTTCGTTGCCGAGCAGGTCGAGGAACGTGTCCCACTGGCCGCACAACGGAGCGGTGGCCGAGAAGCACAGGTCGTCGGCGGTGATCACGCCCTTCTCCAGGCGACCCTCGAACTCGCCGGGGATCAACTGGAGCGGCGGGGCCGACGGGTACAGCCAGACCACGATCGGGCCGTTGGCGCCGGCGACGTTGCGGTGCAGGTGCGCCTGCAGGATGTCGGTCAGCGGTTCGGTGATCTTCAGGTCGTACCGCAGCTCGGTGCGTTCCGGGTTGAGCTTGAGCTTCAACGAGCCTTCGCCCGCAGTCGTCTTGGCCGGCACCTCGAAGGCGCCGACCGGTTCGGCCCGGTACTGCAACGTGTGGGCGAGGGCGACCCCGCCCGCTCCGAGAACGCCGACGGCGATTGCCGAGGCGACGATGGATTTCTTCATGCTGATGTGCTCCCTCAGGATGGCGCCACCGATGGCGACGCGACGGGTGCGGGGAGGCCCCTGACGCATGCATCCCCACGACGGCAGTACGTCGGGGTCGGTGATCCGGTTCGCGGTTCGACGAACTATTCCGGAGCGAACACCACGCCGCCGAGCGGCGGGATCGTGACCACGATCGAGTGGTGCTGGTCGTGGGAGTCGAGCGGACTGCTCTCGACGCCGCCGAAGTTGCCCGTCCCGGACCCACCGTAGAAGTCACTGTCGGTGTTGAGCAGCTCCGCCCAGCGACCGCCGACCGGCACGCCCAGCCGGTAGTTGTACTGCGGGGTCGGGGTGGCGTTGAGGACCACCAACACCGGCCGCGCCTCGCCGGTCGGGTCGACCCGCAACCAGGCGAACACGCTCCGTTCAGCGTCGTGGCTCTCCACCCAGCGCATGCCGGCACCACCGGAGCAATCGCCGCGATGCATCGACGGTTCCGACTGGTACAGCTTGTTGAGGTCGGCCACGAGACGCCGCACACCTTCGTGCATGAAGGCGTCGTGCAGGCTCCAGTCGAGCGTGCCCTCGTGGGCCCACTCCGTCCACGGCGCCAGCTCGCCGCCCATGAACAGCAGCTTCTTGCCGGGCTGCCACCACTCCATCGCGTACAGCAGTCGCAGGTTTGCGAACTTCTGCCAGTCGTCGCCGGGCATCTTGTTCAGCAACGAGCCCTTGCCGTGCACGACCTCGTCGTGGCTGAGTGGCAACACGTAGTTCTCGCTGCCCATGTAGACCGATCGGAACGTGACCTCGCCGTGGTGCCACTTGCGGTACAGCGGGTCGCGCTGGAGGTACTGCAACGTGTCGTGCATCCAGCCCATGTCCCACTTGCCACCGAACCCGAGCCCGCCCAGGTAGGTCGGCCGCGACACACCCGGCCACGCCGTCGACTCCTCGGCGTGGGTCATGATGTCGGGGAACTCGGCGTAGACCGTCTCGTTCAACTGGCGCAGGAAGGCGATCGATTCCAGGTTCTCGCGGCCCCCGTAGATGTTGGGGATCCACTCCCCGGCCTTGCGCGAGTAGTCGAGGTACAACATCGACGCCACCGCATCGACCCGCAATCCGTCGGCGTGGAAACGATCGAGCCAGCACATCGCGCTCGATGCCAGGAACGAGCGGACCTCGTTGCGCCCGTAGTTGAAGATCGCCGAGTTCCAGTCGGGGTGGTAGCCCTGGCGCGGGTCGGCATGTTCGTAGAGGTGTGTGCCGTCGAAGTGGTACAGCCCGTGATCGTCGGTGGGGAAGTGGGAGGGAACCCAGTCGAGGATCACGCCCAGACCGCGCTGGTGCAAATGGTCGATCATCGCCATCAGGTCGACGGGTGTCCCGAAGCGCGCCGTCGGGGCGAAGAACCCGGTGGTCTGGTAGCCCCACGAGCCGTAGAACGGGTGCTCCATGATCGGCATCAGCTCGACGTGCGTGAAGCCGTGCGCCAGACAGTGGGCGGCGATCGGCTCCGCCAACTCGCGGTAGTTGGGGAAGCGGTTGCCCTCGCTCACGGTGCGGCCCCACGAGCCGAGATGCATCTCGTAGATCGACACCGGAGCGTCGAGCGCGTTGCGCTCGCCACGCGTGGCCATCCAAGTGGCGTCATCCCACTCGTACGCCAGGTCGGCCACGATCGAGTCACGCGACGGCGGCATCTCGTGGGCAGCGCCCACCGGGTCGGAACGTTCGCCACGCTGGCCGTCGGCTCCCGTGACCCGGTACCGGTAGCGCGCCCCGATCCCGAGTCCGTCGATCGTGCCGCTCCACACCCCGGAGCCGCCGTTGGGATGCAGGGCGTGCTCGTTCGACCAATCGTCGTGGTCGGTCACCACGTGCACGGCCTGGGCGGCGGGCGCCCACACCGCGAACCGTGTGCCGTTCGGTGTGGGCTGGGCGCCGAGCTGTTCGTAGAGGCGTCGGTGGGTGCCTTCGCCGAGCAGGTGCAGGTCGAGTGCCGGGATCTCCGCAGGTGTGGTCATGTGGTTCCCTCGTGGTGGTCGTCGTGCGCGCCGATCCGTCGCACGGCGAAGACGTGCGCGTTGCCACGTCCAGGTGTGAGGTCGACGAAGTTGTGCCAACCGCGCCAGCGGTAGACACCACCACCCAGCAGGTCGTGGACGTCGAACTCGTCGTCGTCGCCGAGGTCCAGACCGAATGTGCGCGGGTCGACGTGGAGGTAACCCGTCCGCCGCTCGCGGTCGTGCACGTTGACGACGCACAGGATCGGGTCGCCGTGGTAGAGCGGGTCGGTCTTGGAGTAACAGAGGATGTCGGGCGAGTCGCAGTCGTGGAACTGCAGGGTGCGCAGGTGCTGCAGCGCAGGCTGCTGACGTCGGATCTCGTTGAGCCGGGTGATCAAGGGCGCGAGTGAATCCGGGGCGTCGAGTTGCCACTCCCGCAGCTGGTACTTCTCGGAGTCGAGGTACTCCTCGCTGCCGTGCCGCACGGCACGATGTTCGAGCAGTTCGAACGGGGGCCCGTAGATCCCCCAGTTGGCGCTCAGGGTGGCGGCCAGCACGGCTCGATTGACGAACGCGTTGCGACCGCCGTGCTGGAGTTGCTCGGTGAGGATGTCGGGCGTGTTGGGCCAGGCGTTGGGCCGGAAATAGTCGACCGTGCGGGTGGCCAGGTCGCTGAAGTACTCGCGCAGCTCCCATGCCTGCTGACGCCACGCGAAGTAGGTGTACGACTGGTTGAAGCCGAGTTTGGCGAGGCGTTCCATCAGCCGGGGACGCGTGAACGCCTCGGCGAGGAAGATCGTGTCGGGGCGTTCGCTGCGGATCGTCTGGATGCACCACTCCCAGAACGGGAACGCCTTGGTGTGCGGATTGTCGACGCGGAAGATCGTGACGCCCTGTTCGAGCCAGAACCGGAACACGTCGGCGAGCGCTTCCCACAGCGACTCCCAGTCCTCGGTCTCGAAGTTGATCGGGTAGATGTCCTGGTACTTCTTGGGTGGGTTCTCGGCGTACTGGATCGTGCCGTCGGCGCGGGCGGTGAACCACTGCGGGTGCTCGGCCACCCAGCTGTGGTCGGGGGTGCACTGGAAGGCGATGTCGAGCGCCGGCTCCATCCCGCGCTCACGGCAGGCGTCGACGAGCGCTCGCACGTCGTCCAGGGTGCCCAGTTCGGGGTGCACGCCGAGGTGGTCGGCGATGCCCCATGGGCTGCCGACGTCGTCGGGCGTCGCTTCGGTCGAGTTGTTCCTGCCCTTGCGGTTGACCACACCGATCGGGTGGATCGGAGGCAGGTAGACCACGTCGAACCCCATCGCCGCCACGTAGTCGAGGCGATCGATCGCATCCTGCAACGTGCCGTGGCGACCGTTGGCACCGACGACGGTGGAGCGCGGGAAGAACTCGTACCAGGCGCTGAACCGGCCACGTTCGGGGTCGACCTCGACCGGCAGCGATCCGGAGCTGGCCAGCGGTTTGCGTTCACCGTGGCGCCAGAACACCTGCGGCCATCCCTGCTCGTGGACACTGTCGCAAGCGCCCCCTCGGAGTTGCTCGAGCAGTCGTTCCAGGCGGGCGACGTCGGCCGTCTCGCGAGGCTTCTTGGCGGTGGCCGCTGCCAGCAGCTGCGTGATCAGCGCCGCACCCTCCATCATCTCGACCCGCACGTCGACACCGGCTTCGATCTTCTTGATCAGTCCGTTGCGCCACGTCGACGGCCGATCGTTCCAGCCGATGATCTCGTACTCGAACGGCCCGATCTGGTCGGGCAGGAACGAGGCAGACCAGCGGTCGTTCACGTCGAGGAACATCGGTTCCTCCTGCCAAGCCGCCTTCTTGCCGGTGCTCGCCGCCGGGCGCCACCGCAACGCGGCGTTGATCGCATCGTGACCCTCGGCGAACACGTCGGCGACCACCGACACCGGTTCGCCGAGCGCCGCCTTGGCCGCGTAGCGGCCCTGGTCGACCACTGGTGCGACAGGTTCGATCACCACGCGAGACGGACGCTTCCCCGGCATCTTCACGTCCGAAGCATGCCATGCCGCGCCGTCGGCCACCGCACGACGCCGGGGCGGCCCTGTGGACCGCCCCGGTGGGATCGTGTCAGATGCCGAAGCTGGCGGTCCGCAGGCCGGCGATCGCAGCGTCGTCGCCGACGAAGCCGACGAGCGAGTGCGCCTGGCGCCCGAACATGAACAGCACCAGTTCCCCGACCGACCCGCTGATCGTGACCGACGGATCGCCGGCCTTGGCCACGATCGGCGCGCGCCCGTCGTCGGGGACGAGTGTGAACGCCGCCGGTGCCTTGCGGGCGAACATCCTGGCGGTGCGGCCGAGCGCGGCGTGGAGGTCGGTCACCAACTCCTCGTCGAGTCGACGCGGTTCCCACTCGTCGCCGGCGCGCCGGACGTCTTCGAGGTGCACGAAGAACTCGGTGGTGTTGACCAGCCGGTCGGCCAGGTCGAAGTGCATCGGCGACCAGATCGGCGGGCCGCTCCGCACCTGCTCGACGATCTCGGCGTAGTCGTGTTCGGCCTGGTGGACGCGCACCTTCTCGGTGTAACCGGCGGCCAACTTCAGGAACAGGCCAGGCGCCGTGTCGGGACGCCGGTCGCGAATGACTGCGTGGGCCGCCAGATCGCGGGTGGTCCATCCTTCGCACAGCGTGGGCGCGTCTGGTCCGGCGGCGAGCAGAGCATCAGCGAAGCGTTGCCGTTCACGGCGAGCAGGTGTCATGACGGGACCCTACCGATCGCGTCGCCGAGCGCGTCCTCGCTACCCGAAGCGGTTGATGAGGTCGCTGCCGATCGATTCGAGCGTGTCGACCGGAAAGGTCGGCACGATCGTCTGGTCGACGCCGACCTCGATCAGCGCTTCGATCCGAGCGTCGAGTTTGGGGCCCGGCCGCGACGCCGCCATCGCGTACACGTCGATCGCATCGCCGTCGCGCCCTGCCTCGTCGGCGGCGCGTTTCATCACCTCGACCAGCGAGGCGATCTCGTCGGCACCGGCACTGCCGGGGAAGAACCCATCGCCCAGCCGGCCGGCGCGGCGTGCTGCCACCTCGGTGTGGCCTCCGATCACGATCGGCACCGTGGGGCCCGCCGGGCGCGGGAGGCTGTAACAGTCGGTGAAGTCGACGAACTCGCCGTGATGGCTGACCTTCTCGCCGGTCCACAACTCGCGCATGGCGGCGATGTAGTCGTCCAGCCGCCTGCCGCGCGCTTCGAACGGGACGCCGAGCGCGTCGAACTCTTCGCGGAGCCACCCCACGCCGACGCCGAGCCGGACCCTCCCGCCGGAGAGGCGGTCGAGCGTGGCGACCTCCTTGGCGGTGATCAGCGGGTTGCGCTGGGTCGCGATCAGGATGCCGGTCCCGAGTTCGATCGTGGTGGTCTTGGCGGCGACCCAGCTCAGCCAGATCAGCGGGTCGGCGATGTCGAACGCCTCGACACCGCCCGCCATCTTGCCGCTCGAGGCGTACGGGTAGACCGACTGGTAACCGGACGGGACGACCACGTGTTCGACGGTCCAGATCGTGCGGAACCCGCCCGCTTCGGCGGCCTGTGCAATGGCGGTGGCATCGGCGGCCTCGATGCCGACGCTGTTGGCGAACATGATGCCGAATTGCATGAGTCCTCCCGACCAGGTCGGATGCTGGGCCGTCGCTCTGGTGCTCCGGGTGCCGTGAGACGACCGTACTCTGCATGCATGCAACAGCGCTTCGTCGACGTCTCGGTCTCGGGCCCCGTCGCCACGGTCACCCTGGACCATCCGGAGAAGCGCAACGCGCTCGCCCTCGACGTGATGATCGAACTGACCGCTGCGTTTCGGGAGATCGCCGTGTCGGATGCGCTCGGGGTGGTGTTGGCCGCCAACGGGCCGGTGTTCTCGGCCGGCCACAACTTCGGCGACATGCTCGACGCCTCGGTCCACGAGGCCCACCACCTGTTCGAGGTGTGCACCGACATGATGACGGTCGTCCAGCAGATGCCACAGGTGGTGATCGCCAAGGTGCACACGCTCGCCACTGCCGCTGGTTGCCAGTTGGTGGCGTCGTGCGATCTGGCGATTGCCGCCGAGTCGGCCGGGTTCGCGTTGCCCGGCGGGAAGGGTGGGTTGTTCTGCCACACCCCGTTGGTGGCCGTGGCGCGCCAGGTCGGTCGCAAGCGAGCGCTCGAGATGGCGATCACCGGTGATGTCGTGAGCGCCGCGACGGCGGCCGAATGGGGGCTGATCAACCGTGCCGTTCCCGACGCCGAACTCGACGACGCCGTGGCGGAACTGATGCGTCGCGCCACCCGCGGCAGCGCCGCCTCGAAGGCGGTGGGCAAGCAGACGTTCTACGCCCAGGTCGATCTTCCGCAGGAGGCTGCGTACCGGTTGGCGATCGACGTCATGTCCCAGGGCGTGGTCGCGCCCGACGGCCAGGAGGGGATCAGCGCCTTTCTCGAGAAGCGTCGTCCGAGCTTCGATGCGAGCAGCGGTCACGCCGCCAGCACCGACCGCAGCTGAACCGTCAGGCGGTCGCGCCGGTTCCGGATCGTGCGCGGTGTGACGTCGAGGGCGGTGGCGAGATCGCCCACGCGGTCCGTCGCTGCAAGCTGACGCAACAGGCGCAGGTCGGTTTCCGGCATGCCGGCTTCGGCCGCCGAGCGCAGCACTTCGGCCAGCTCCTCGTGCGGTCGGGGTGGCGGTTCGACTGCCGGGAACTCGTGATCGAGGCGCTCGAAGGTCGGGTCGCCGGAGCGACGCGATCGTCGCCACTGTTGTCGGAAGGCGCGGTAGTCGGCCTCGCTCAGCAATGCCGCCGCCAGGCAACGTGGACGACGGACCGGGTTGAACTCACGGATCGCGATCCACGCCGCGCCCACCAGTTCGTCGAGCGCCGTCGCCGTCTGCTGGCGGCGCATCACCGATCGGGCGATCAAGCCGGGCAGCAGTCGTTGCAAGACGACCCGTGCCGCCAGATCGTCGTTCCCCCCGGCGGCTCCGGCGAGCACGATCAAGGAGTGCAACGCTTCTTCACCGTCGAGCCGGTGCGTGGGATGGAGGGCGGCGAATCTGAAGCCGATCGTGGTGAGGACCTGATCGAGATGGGTGAGCGGTGCGTCGGTGATCGCCCAGCGTTCGGCACGGCGGAGCGCGAACGGGTCGACCGCCAGGTGCTGCCACTCGTCGTACAGCTGCTCGGCGAGCGAGGCGGTGCCCGGTGCACCGCGTCGACGGGTGGTGGATTCGGGAGCGATGGAGGTGGGCATCGGGCGATCGTGCAGAACCACCCTCACCGGCCGACTCACCGCTTGCCACCCCACTCGGCTCACCGCCCCGGGGTGTTCGGGAGTGGCACTGGCGGTCGACTCACAGGAGAGTCACAGGCGGCTCATCGGGAGGGCGACCGGGCGGTCGTCGGTGAGGAGGTAGCGCGGGCCGTCGCCGGAGTCGGCAGCGACGTCCTCGGGGTTCCACAGCCCGCACGAGGTGAGCGACAGGCACCCACATCCGATGCATTCGTCGAGCTGATTGCGCATGCGGGTGAGGATCGCGATCCGCTCGTCCAGGCGTGGCTGCCACGAGCGCGCCAGCCGGTTCCAGTCGCGGGCGGTCGGCGTGCGTTGTTCGGGAAGCGTGGCCAGCGCCTCCTTGATCTCGGTGAGCGTGAGCCCCACCAGTTGGGCGGTGCGGATGAAGCTGACGCGCCGCAACACGTCGGCGTGATAGCGGCGGTGACCCGAGGAGTTGCGCTCGGCGTGGATCAACCCTTCGTCCTCGTAGTACCGCAACGCCGACGTGGCCAGGCCCGCCCGATGGGCGACGTCGCCCACCGACATCAGGCGTGACCCGAGTGCAGCCGAGGCCTTGGACATGCCCACCAGTGTCTCCGATTTCGGGGTTGACTTCAAGTTCGCTTGAACTCGTACCCTGCTCGTCATGACGATCGAGTTGGAAGCGAATGCCCCCGTCGAGGTGGCCGATCTGGCCGACCTGCCGGTCGGGTCGATGAAGCTGGTGAAGGTCGACGGTCGCCGTCTGTGCGTGGTGCACACGGCGTCCGGTGTGCATGCGCTCGACAACGCCTGCCCGCACGAGGGTTACGGGTTGACGACCGGCGACCTGGACGGCGAACTGCTGACGTGCGCGTGGCACAACTGGAAGTTCCGCGTCAGCGACGGCCGCTGCGTGTTGGGTGAGGAAGACGTGCGCGTGCACCCCGTCACGATCACGAGCAGCGGGGCGATCTCGGTGACGATCGACGAACCCGATCCCGCCGAACTGCGCCCACAACTGGTTGACAGCCTCCGGCGCGGGATCGCCAAGGACTACATCGGGCAGGTCTCGCGTGACGTGGTCCGGCTGCTGCGTGCCGACGCCAATCCGGGTGAGTTGATCTGGGAAGCCGTCGCGTACGGCGCGCCGCGCGCCGAGTTCGGGTGGGGTCACGCCGTGGCGTCCCTGACCGACTGCCTCGCCATGACCGACCGCTACGAGGGCGATCAGCGTGCGCTGCCGATCGTCCAGGCGATCGCCGGTGTGGCGGAGGAGGAACGCGATCGCCCGGTCCAGCCACTGCCTGATCCGGTCCACATCGAGCCGGCGCTGCACCCCGACGGGGGCCGGGCCGAGTTCCGTCGTCTGGTCGAGACCGAACAGCTCGCTCCGGCGCAGGCCCTGTTGCGGGGTGCCCTGGCCGGTGGGGCGACGCCCGACGAGGTGAGGCCATGGTTCACCGATGCCGTGAGCGACCATCTGCTGTCGTACGGGCACGGGGCGATCTATGCCCAGAAGGCGTTTCAGCTGCTCGGCCGTGTGGGATGGGAGCGGGCCGACACGGTCTTGCCGTACCTCGTGCCGGGGATCGTGTTCGGCACGCGCGAGGACAAGTTGCCGTACATGCAGCTGTTCAAGCGCGGCCTCGCCAGACTCGACCTGGACGACCTGGCGCGAGCGTCACAGGAGCCGTCGGCGGGATGGGCAGACGACGGGCGACTGATGGCCGCCCTGCTCGGCCCCGACCGCACCGAGGCGGCGCTCGCCGCCGGTGCGGCGCTGCGGTCCGGTGCCGGCCTGGAGCGCGTGCTCGACGCCGTCACGATCGCCGTCAGCGAGCGCATGCTGCGTTACGACCCTGCCGGCGAGCGCGACTTCCACGACGACTTCGGTTGGCTCGACATCACCCACGGGATGACGTACGCCAACGCCGCCCGCTGGCACCTGGGGCACTCCGGCCCCACCCCCGACACGGTCCGGCTGGTGCTGTGGACGGTGTTCCTCGTCAACTGGACGGGCCGCCATGAGTGGCACACCACGGTCGGCCGTCGCGACGAGATCGAACCGCGCTCGCCCGATCTGATCGACTACGGGCACGCGTTGCAGCACGAGGCGCTGCTCGACGGCACGACGGCGTTCATCGTGCACGCCCACGCCGTCAAGATGAGCGTGGCCGCCACGGAGGAGGCCGTGCGGCTGGGGTCGTCGCTGCCGCTCGACGCCACGGCACGCTTCATGGCGGCGCCGAAGTTGGAGCGGTTCGTGGCCGCCACGGTCGCACGCTCGATCGACTTCCTCTCCGGTCGCTCGCCGCGCGACTGAACGCGCGGCTCAGCGGTCGTGTGAGCGCCAGCCGGCGATGATCATGTCGGTAAAGCGTCGGATCAACTCGTCGATCGGCACCGGCTCGATGCCGCGGAGTTCGCTGATCCGCATGAGTTTGGGGAGGATCTCGACCAGCCCCTGCATCGTGGACCAGCACATCCAGGTGGCGGTGTCGAGGTCGACGCCGAGCCGCTCGCTCTCGAGCAGGCTGCGTACGGTGTCCTCCAGCTCGGTGTAGGCGCATTGGCCTGCCTCCTGGAGCGGGAGGTCATCGGGATCGACCAGATCCGTCCGGAACATCACCGAGCAGTGGGCGGGGTGTATGAGCGCCGCACTCACGTAGGCGCGCCCGATCGCTTCCAGCTGCTCGGCCGGTGTGCCGCCCGACGCCCGGGCGGCGCTCAGTTCGTTGCCCAGTTGTTCGAACCCCTCGGTGGCGAGCGAGGTCAGCAGCCCTTGCATGTCGCCGAAGTGGTGGGCCGGGGCGGTGTGCGACACGCCCGCACGACGGGCCACTTCGCGCAGGCTGAACGCACCCAGGCCGCGCTCGTTGATCACGTCGACGGCGGCGTGGCGCAGCGCGTTGGGCAGATCCCCGTGGTGGTAGCGGTCGGTGTCGGAAGTCACAGCGATGTCAGCTTACGTGATGGATTTCGAACTTGACGATGGACAGATCGATCTCTACAGTGGCAACTTGCCAGTGTCAATTTGCCATCGACTCGTTGACGATCGGCTCCACCCACCCCCTCATCCAGGAGTTGTCATGCAGACCAACCCGAACGCGGTCGATCGGCGCCAACCGGCCGGCGACCACATCCACGTCGAACCGCTTGAACTCGACCCGTCTCACATCGAACCGTCCCGACGCCGCTGGGCGGTGCTCGCCATCATGTGCGCGGCGGTGTTCGTGACGGTGCTCGACGGCACGATCGTCAACGTGGCTCTGCCGTCGTTGGCGACCGAACTCGGGGCCACCACGCGCCAGCTGCAGTGGGTGGTCGACGCCTACCTGCTCGTGTTCACCGGGCTGTTGTTGTCGGCCGGTGGGTTGGGCGACAAGTTCGGCCGCAAGCGGGCGCTCGTCGTCGGGCTGCTGGCGTTCGGCGTCACGTCCGCCCTGGCCGGCATGTCAGGGTCGCCGGGCACGCTGATCGCCAGCCGGGCACTGATGGGCGTCGGGGCAGCCTTGATCTTCCCGTCCACGCTGGCCGTCATCACCGACCAGTTCCGTGACGCCGGCGAGCGCGCCAAGGCGATCGGTGTGTGGAGCGCATCGAGCGGCATCGCCGTCGCCGCCGGCCCGATCGCCGGCGGCTGGTTGCTGGAACACTTCTGGTGGGGCTCGGTGTTCTTCGTCAACGTGCCCGTCGTCGTGGCGGTCGTGATCGCCACCGTGCTGCTCGTCCCCGAGTCGCGAGAGGCCCACGCACCCGCCCTCGACTGGATCGGGGCGATCCTGTCGATCCTGGCGATCACGGCGCTCGTGTTCACCATCATCGAAGCACCCGAATGGGGTTGGGCCAGCACTCGCACACTCGGCGGGTTCGTCGTCGTGGCCGCCCTTCTGACGGTGTTCGTCCGCTTCGAGTTGGGCGCCGAGCACCCGATGTTGCCGGTCGGGATCTTCGGCAACCTGCGGTTCTCTGCCGCCACCGTGGCGATCACGGCCGCCTTCTTCGCCCTGTTCGGCTTCATCTTCCTGATCACCCAGTACTTCCAGCTCGTGCGCGGCTACGGACCGTTCGAAGCCGGGGTGCGCACGTTGCCGGTGGCGTTCTCGATCGCCGGTGCGTCGGTGTTGGCGCCCTTGCTGGTCAACCGCTTCGGCACCACATTGGTCGTGCGCACCGGGCTGTTGTCGATGGCGGCCGGATTTCTGTGGATCGGTCTGCGGGCCGACACCGACACCGCCTACATCGAGATCGTCGGCCAGATGATCTTGATCGGGCTCGGGCTCGGTGCCACCACCGCACCCGCCACGGAGTCGATCATGGGGTCGCTGTCGGCCGACAAGGCCGGGGTCGGGTCCGCCGTCAACGACACCACCCGTGAACTGGGTGGCACGCTGGGCGTGGCGATCATCGGCAGTGTGTTCACCTCGGTCTACGTCGGTGCCCTCGACGACGGTTCGGGCCCGCTCGCTTCGTTGCCGCCCGACGTGCAGGACCTCACCCGTGAATCGGTCGGCGCCGCCAAGGTGATCGCCGGGCGGCTGGGTGACGCCTCGGGCGCGTACCTCGACCAGGTCAACGCCGCGTTCCTCTCGGGGCTCAGCGTGGGGTGCTACGTGGCGGCAGGCGCGGCGACGCTCGGAGCGATCTTCGTCAGCCGCTTCCTCCCGGCCCGCGCCGAGTCCTGAACGATCGGCTCCGGCTGCTCAGGGGTTGACAACCCCGAGCAGTTCGGTGAGTGCGCCGATCTGGTGCGTGATCCTCACCGTGCTTTCGGTGGTGTCGGGTGCGGGCTTGCCGTGCGGGTTGTACCAGCACGTGGCGATCCCGTACCCGGCCCCACCGGCGATGTCGGACGAGAGGCTGTCGCCGACCATCAGCGCACCGGCCTTGGGCGGGTTGCCCAGGCGTTGGAAGGTGGCGTCGAAGATCGCCGATCCGGGCTTGCTCGACCCGACCTCCGACGACACGATCACGGCGTCGAACAGCGACTCGATCCTGAGCCGTGCCAGACGGGCGTGGACCACCTCACCCAGGCCGTTCGACACCAACGCCAGCGAGACCTGCCCCGACAGCGCCGTGAGCACGTCGATCGCTCCGGGATACAGGTCACCGTTGCGGCCCAGCCCGGCCACGAACGTGTCGGCCATCGAGATGACCGTGTCGGGGTGGGGGTCGAGCCCGAGTTCGGTGAGGAATCGTTCCCATCTCGCGTTGCGGATCTCGCCCGACCGGATCTCCCCCCGCTCGGCGGCTGCCCACAGCGCACTGTTGAGCGTGTGGTAGGTGGGGAAGTGGGTGTCGGCATCGGCCAGATCGGCCACCGACAGTGCATCGGCGAAGGCGGCCAGTTCGGAGGCGTCGAAGTCGAAGATCGTGTGGTCGAGGTCGATCAGAACGGTCGTGTACGTCATGTGTGTCCCGAGGCGGGCACCGAGGTGCACACGAGCATCGGTTGGATCCTCATCGTCACGGGTTGTCGGCGTCGGGCGCTTCGGCGTCGGGGCCGATCTGGAAGTCGGCCACGATGTCCTGCGGCATCGCCTTGGTGGCGTACTTCGACCAGTTGTCCTGGAGTGCGGCGATCAGCTGCGTGACGAACAGCGGCGACATGTTGACGCGCTGGACGAGCAGCCCGTTCACGGCCTGACCCTTGTCGTCGAAGTCGCAGCGCAGGAAGTCGATCGTGAACTCGTGTGGCGAGTGACGCACGGCGGCAGCGTTCGCCCACACGCCTCCCAGCTGGTCGGGCTGTGTGTGGATCTTCATCCAATCAGCATGCCATGCAACCCGAACACGGCGGCGGCGTCAGGCCGAGAGACCGTAGGCGCGGGTCGGTGTCAGCACCAGGAGCAGGCGGTGATCGGCGGCCATCGTGCGCCGGTAGTCGTCCCAGTCCGGATGTTCGCCGCGCACGGCTCGGTAGTAGTCGACAAGTGCGTCGGCGACGGCGTCGTGCGGGTCGTTGCAGACGGGGAGGATCTCGACGTCGCACTCGAGCACGCAGTATGGATAGAAGTCGGTGTTGGTGATGTGCAGTTCGGCGCGTGGGTCACGTCGCAGGTTGGTGGTCTTGGCGCGCCCGTCGGTGACCGAGATCCGGATCAACCCGTCGTCGGCGACCCCGTAGGTGATGTTCGACAGTTGCGCCCGACCGTTTCGCATGTGGGTGGCGAGCACACCGTCGCGGCGGGTGCGGGCGAACGTGACGGCCTCGGAGATCTCCATCCTCCGAGTGTCGCCGCGCCGTGCGGCGACACGTCAGGCGGGTTGGGTGGACGTGGTGGTGGTCGGCAACGGCGGCAGCGTGCGATCGACGGCGTTCGGCGGGATCCGCACGAGGTCGCCCACCATGATCGCGTGGTCGATCCCGTCCGGCCACACGTTGTAGTCGGCAATCAGCTGCGGATCGATGCCGAACATGGCGGCGATCGAGTACAGGCTGTCGCCGGCGAAGACCGTGTAGTACTGCTCGACCGGGCTGATGGGGATACCCGTTGCGGTGGTCGGCGGCGCCGTCTCGAACTGCTGGCAGGACGTATCCGTGAGCACCGTGATGGCGACGTCGCCCTGGTTGGCACCCGCCGGCGCCGTCGTGGGCGGCGCCCAACAGACCAGGGGCGACGTCGTCGGAACGCCCGCCGGATCGAGCGGGCTGTAGATCTCGGGCGGGATCGTGGACAGCTCGCACGAGGTGAAGTAGCTCGCCTCGGGTTGATTCGGGTCGTACCCGAGCGCGCCGGTGCAGCGCCAGGCGTTGCCGCTCGGGCCGACGGTGTACGGAACCGCCGGCATGGTCGTCGTGGCGAAGCCGGTGTCGGGCGAACCGCTCGCCAGCGGCGCCGCGTCCTGTCCGCCGAGCGACATGATCGCTCCGACACCCAGCACCACGACGGCGGCCGAGCCGACGCCGGCCACCATCCGCCGGCGCTGGCGGCGCCGATCCACGCGCTGCCAGATCTGGTCGATCGGCGGGGTGCCGGTGCGGGCGCCGGTGGCGTGGCTGTCGAGCGCCGCGCCGATCTCGTTCTCGAAGTCGTTCATGTCAGGATTCCCGTCTGTTGGGCGGCTGCGTCACGTCAGCTCGGTTCGCAGCGTGGCGAGGGCGCGGTGGATGGTGGACTTGACGGTGCCGAGCGGCACGCCGAGCGTGTCGGCGATCTCGCTGTCGGTCAGTTGCAGGTCGTAACGCAGCACGATCATCGAGCGCTGCCGGTGGGGCAGCCGTCTGATCGCGTCGACCACGTGGCTGGCACCCAACTCGGCGTCATGGCCTGGTGGCACGCCGACTCGCCGCAGCAGCATCCGACGCCGTTGCACACGCCGGCAACCGTTCAGCACCGTGACCCGCAGGTACGCATCGGGCCGGTCGAGCCGGTCGTAGCGTTCGTAGACGGCAGCGAAGGCGTCCTGGACCACTTCCTCCGCCCGCTGCTTGGTGTCGACCAGGGTGTGGGCGAGTCGGACCATCGGCGCGTACTGCCGCGAGTACAGCTCCTCGAACGTCACCCGTTCATCGACCGACACGACAGCAATCATGGATGCCAGTACCGAGCCGCCAACGTCACGTTCGGTTCCACCCAATCCGTTCTTGTCACCAAACCGCCCCCGCTCAGACGGGGTGTTTGGTGACAAGAACGGGCTGAGGGCGTGGGAGGCTAGGGGGATGGCGAGTGATCTGACGGGTGAGACGGTCGAACTGCTGCAGACGTTGATCCGCAACCAATGCGTCAACGACGGCACGCCCGAGTCGGGCTTCGAAACCCGCAATGCCGACGTGTTGCAGCAGCTCGTGGAGGCACCCGGCGTCGACATCGAGCGATGGGAGCCCACGCCTGGTCGGGCCTCGTTCGTGGCGCGCATCCCGGGCAGCGATCCGATTGCGCCGAGCATGTGCCTGATGGGCCACACCGACGTGGTGCCGGTCAACGCTGCCGGGTGGACCAACGATCCGTTCGGTGGTGAGTTGATCCGCAACGCCGACGGCGTCGACGAGGTGTGGGGTCGCGGCGCCGTCGACATGTTGAACCTAACGGCATCGATGGCGGTCGTGTTCGGGTCGCTGGCCCGCAGCAACTTCCGTCCCAAGGGCGACTTGCTGTACTTCGCCGTGGCCGACGAGGAGGCCGGCAGCGCCCACGGTGCACGGTGGGTGGCTGACCACCATGCCGACGCCATTCGCTGCGACTACCTGCTCACCGAGTCGGGCGGGCTGCACCACGGCGCCGAGGGCAACCGCAGCGTCGACGTCGTGGTCGGCGAGAAAGGCGTCGCCTGGCGACGCCTGCGGGTCAGGGGCACGCCCGGCCACGGTTCGATGCCGTACGGATCGGACAACGCGTTGGTCTCGGCGGCCAAGGTCGTGTCGCGGCTCGCCGACTACCAGCCCACGCCACGGTTCCATGAGTTGTGGCGAGGCCAAGTGGCGGCGCTCGATCTGCCCGACGACATGAAGGCAGCGATGCTCGACGAGGACGCCATCGACGACCTGCTGCGCGACCTGCCGAACCCGGGTGCCCAGCGCTTCTTCCACGCCTGCTCGCACACCACGTTCTCGCCGAACGTGGTGGCCACCAAGGGGCGCCCCAAGACGAACGTGATCCCCGATGTGGTCGACCTCGACATCGACATCCGCACGATGCCGGGGGAGCACACCGACGAGGTGTCGGCGCACCTGCGGGCGGCGCTCGGCGACGACCTCTACGAACGCCTCGACGTCGAGATCATCATGGACGACCCGGCGTCGATCAGCCGCACCGACACGCCCTTGTGGGATGCGTTGCAACGCGCCGTCAACGCGCCGTTCCCCGATGCCCGGCTCAACCCCCAGTTCTCCGTCGGCTTCACCGACTCGCGTGTGTTCCGGGAGTTGGGTGCGATCTCGTACGGCGCCGGCCTGTTCAGCCCGGCCCTGGACGCCGGTGAATTCAGTCTGCGCTTCCACGGCCATGACGAACGGGTCGACGTGGAGAGCCTGCGCTTGACGACCGAGCTGTGGCAGCGAGTGATCGCCGATCTGATGACGTGAACGGTCGGTGGTGTCCGACTGCAACGGTTCACTCGTAGCCTCGGGCCGGTGACGTTGGCTGCCGACACCGCTGTGATCGACGACCTGGCCGACCGCCTGCTCGACGCCTGCCGGGCGGTGGGGCCGATGGTGGTGGCATTCTCGGGCGGGGTCGACTCGGCGCTGCTGGCGGTCGCCGCCCACCGCGCTCTGCCCGGCGCCGTGCGGCTGGTCACGGCCGACTCGGCATCGCTGGCGACCGGCGAGTTGGACCAGTGCCGTGCGCTGGCCGCCGAGTGGGACATCCCGTGGCAGCCCGCGGTCACCGCCGAACTCGACGATCCGCGCTACCTCGCCAACGGCACCGACCGGTGCTTCTGGTGCAAGTCGGCGCTGATGGACCAACTCGAACCGATCGCCCTCGCCCACAGCGCCACCGTCGTGCTGGGCGTCAACCTCGACGACCTCGGCGACCACCGCCCCGGACAGCACGCTGCTGCCGAACGCGGCGCCCAGTTCCCACTCGTCGAGGCCGGCTTCACCAAGGCCGACGTGCGAGCGCTCGCCCGACACTGGAACATCGCCGTCTGGGACCGCCCGGCGATGCCGTGCCTGTCGTCGCGCCTGCCGTACGGCACCGCCGTCACGATCCCGTTGCTGAGCCGTGTCGATCGGGCCGAAGCGGCGATCCGGGCGCTCGGGTTCGGCGATGTGCGGGTGCGTCATTACGACGACACGGCCCGGATCGAACTGCCTGCGGCCGACTTGGCGCGGGCCGTCGAGTTGGCGGCGTCGATCGATGCAGGCGTGCGCACCGCCGGCTACCGCTACGTCACGCTCGACCTGGCCGGCCTGCGCTCGGGCAACCTCAACCACTGAGCTGGTGTCTGATGGCGTGCCGCACAGCATCCGGAACGGCCGGGCGATGAGCGACGATCCGTTCGCGCGGCTCGACCTGGATCGGTCGCGCCGGATCGGTCTGCCCGAGGCGATCTACTGCCAGGGCAAGACCGACGAGCAGGTGCTGGCGATCGCCCGCCGGTTCCTGGCCGAGAGCGACGACGCGTTGGTGGCCACGCGGGTGAGCGCCGGCCAAGCGGCGCTGCTCGACGAGTTGGCACCCAGCGCATCGGGGCTCGCCGTGCGGGCATGGCGGCATCGCCCGTCGACCGGGTTCACGGTGGCGGTTGCGGCGGCCGGCACGTCGGACCTCTCGGTCGCCGACGAGTGCAGGGTCACGCTCACGGCGCTCGGTCACACCGTGCGTTCGATCACCGACATCGGCGTGGCCGGGCTGCACCGGCTGACCACGGCGTTGCCGCAGTTCGACGACGTGGACGCGATCGTGGCGATCGCCGGGATGGAAGGGTCGCTGCCCACCGTGCTGGCCGGGCTCGTGCGTCAACCGATCGTGGCCGTGCCCACCTCGACCGGCTACGGCTCGGGCCTCGAGGGGGTGACGGCGTTGCTCTCGATGCTGGCGTCGTGCTCGCCCGGGATCAGCGTGGTCGGGATCGACAACGGCTACGGCGCGGCCTGCGCCGTGCACCGCCTGGCAGGCGCGATCACCGGTTCGAGGGGCAGCGGTCGATGAACGCACGCTCTTTGTGGATCGACCCGGTGTTCGGGGCCTCGGGCGACATGCTGCTGGGCGCGCTGGTCGGGCTGGGCGTGCCGGTCGAGGTGATCACCAGCGGGTTGGCAGGGCTCGACGTCGACGGCTGGACCGTCGCCCACAGCGCCGTCACGAGGGGTGGCTTGTCGGCGACCCGTGTCGAGGTCGCCGCCGCCGATGGGCCGGCCCGGCATTGGACCGACATCGACGCCATGTTGGCCGCCGCCGACCTGCCGGAGGCCGTACGAGCCGGAGCACGGGCCACCTTCTTGCGGCTCGGCGAAGTCGAGGCGGCGCAACACGACGTGCCGCTCGATCACGTGCACTTCCACGAGGTCGGCGCCGTCGACGCGATCGTCGACATCGTCGGTACGTGGATCGCGCTCGATCACCTGGGCGTGATCGGGTCCGTCGGGTGCGGGCCGATCGGGCTCGGCCACGGCACCGTGGTGGGCGCCCACGGCATCCTGCCACTGCCCGCTCCGGCCACGGCGGCGTTGCTCCAAGGCGTGCCGGTGCGTTCGATCGACGCCACCTTCGAGACGTGCACCCCGACCGGGGCGGCGCTGCTCACCACCTGTGCCACGTTCGGGCCGATGCCGTCGGGCACGCTGCTCGGCACGGCGCGCGGTGCCGGTGGGAAGGACCCGCACGGTCACCCGAACGTGGTGTCGGCACACTTGATCGACCTCGAGACGAGCGCTGTCTCACCCCACGACGACGACGATGGCACCGACGCCGTGATCGTGTCGAGCAACGTCGACGACGTGACGCCCGAGCTGCTCGCCCACGTGATCGAGCGGGCGCTGGCCGCAGGTGCCGATGACGCCTGGGTCACCCCGATCGTGATGAAGAAGGGCCGCCCCGCTCACCAGATCAACGTGCTGTGCGCCCCGAACGACGCGGCCGCGATGCGCGCCCTGGTGTCGGCCGAGACCGGCACGCTCGGCACTCGAGTCGCGGCGGCCACCAAGTTCGCCCTGGAGCGCTCGTTCGACGACGTCGACGTGGATGGTCACACGGTGCGGATCAAGGTCGGCCCGCACGGCGCCAAGCCGGAACACGACGACGTGGCGTCTGCTGCCAAGGCGCTCGGCCGCCCGCTGCGCGAGGTGTCCGCTGCGGCGCTCGCCCGCTGGCGAGCCCCGCATACCTGATCGCGTGCGATCAGGCCATTCGGGTGGTGGCGGCTGATTCGAGGCCGAGTTCGGTGATCGACTGCTCGCGCATCTCGACCTTGCGAACCTTGCCGGTGACCGTCATCGGGAACGCCTCGACGAACTTGACGTAGCGCGGCACCTTGTAGTGGGCGATCCGGCCTCGGCAGAACTCGCGCACCGACTCCTCGCTGACCGTGGCCATGTCGGCAGTCGGCCGCAGCTTCACCCACGCCATCAGCTCCTCGCCGTAGCGCGTGTCGGGCACGCCGACCACCTGCACGTCCTCGATGTCGGGGTGGGTGTAGAGGAACTCCTCGATCTCGCGTGGGTAGATGTTCTCGCCCCCGCGGATTACCATGTCCTTGATCCGGCCGACGATGTTGCAGTACCCGTCGTCGGCCATCACGGCCAGGTCGCCGGTGTGCATCCACCCATCGGCATCGATCGCCGCCGCCGTTCGTTCGGCGTCGTTCCAGTACCCCTGCATCACCGAGTAGCCGCGGGTGCAGAACTCGCCCGTCACGCCGCGCTCCACCGTGGCGCCGGTCTCGGGATCGGCGATGCGGACCTCGACGTGGGGGTGGGCGCGCCCGACGGTGGCGGTGCGGTGGTGGAGCGAGTCGTCTGGCAGGGTCTGGGTCGACACCGGAGAGGTCTCGGTCATGCCGTAGCAGATCGTCACATCGACCATGTGCATGCGGTCGACGCACTGCTTCATCACTTCGACCGGGCACGGTGAACCGGCCATCACGCCGGTCCGCAGCGAGCGCAGGTCGTACGAGTCGAAATCGGGGTGGGCGAGTTCGGCGATGAACATCGTGGGCACGCCGTACAGCGCCGTGCAGCGTTCGGCCTGCACCGTCTCGAGGACGGCGGTCGGGTCGAATGCGTCACTTGGGATCACCATCGTGGCGCCCCGCGAGGTGCATCCGAGGTTGCCCATCACCATGCCGAAGCAGTGGTAGAAGGGCACGGGGATGCACAACCGGTCCTCGTGGGTGATGCCCTGCAGCCCCGTCGTGAAGTACCCGTTGTTGAGGATGTTGATGTGGGTGAGCGTGGCGCCCTTCGGGAACCCGGTCGTCCCCGACGTGTACTGGATGTTGATCGGGTCGTCGGGGTCGAGCGCCTCGCCGAGCGCATCGAGATGGGCGTCGCTCACGCCGGGGTCGCGTTCGGTGAGCTGGTTCCAGGCGTCGGTCCAAAAGAACACCGAGCGCTCCAGTGCAGGGCACTCGTCGGCCACATCGGCGACCATCTGGGCGTAGTCGGAGGTCTTGAACGACGGTGCCGCGATCACCCACCGGCAACCGGAGTGGTTGAGTGCATAGCTGAGTTCGTGGGTGCGATAGGCCGGGTTGATGTTGACGAGGATCACGCCGATCTCCGCCGTGGCGTACTGGACCAGGGTCCATTCGGCGTAGTTGGGCGACCACAGCCCGACCCGGTCGCCACGCTCGAGCCCGGCCGCCACGAGGCCACTGGCGAGCGCCCGCACGCGCTCCCGAACTCGCGGTACGTCCACCGGATGCCTTGATGGCGCGACACGAGCGCCTCGCGATCGGCGTACCGCTCGATCGTGCGGTGCAGGTTGGCAGGGATCGTCTCGCGCAGCAGCGCACGGTCGACCGGGCCGTGTTCGAGTGCGTCCCCCATCGCGCTCACGCTAGACGCCCGGTCACCGGGTTCGCGCCGGGTCAGCGGGCGAGGACGAGCAGCACGAGGCCCGACACGATCATCGCCGCCGCGCTGGTTCGGAGCCGGGCGCGGCCTTCGCCGAGCAGCTTGGCGCCGATCACGACCGCCAGCAGCACGCTCGTCTCGCGCAGGGCGGCGACGTAACCGACCGGGGCGTGCCGCACCGCGATCAACACCAGCCCGTAGGCCGTGATCGTCATCAGCGCAGCGCCGGTGAGCCGCACCCAACCCACCCGCAGCGTCGCCACCAGGTCGCGTCCGCGGCCCATGCCGAGACCGGTCAGCGATGCCGTGATGCCGGTCACCACCTGCGTGGCGAACACGTACGTGATCCGGTGGTACTCGCGTGAGGCGTGGCTGTCGACCAACGTGTAGCCGCCGATCGCCACCGCCACCACCAGCGCCGCCGACACGTGCCCGCGATCGGCGCCGACCGACAGCAGCACCATGCCGCCCACGATCGTGAGGATTGCCAACACCGACAGCAGCTTCAGTTCGTCGCCGAGCAGCACCAGGCCGCCGATCGCAGCGAGCAGTGCCCCGCCGCCGCGAGCGATCGGGTAGGCCAGCGAGAAGTCACCGTGCCGGTACGCCCACGCCAGCGCCACCACGTACGGGATGTGGAACAGGCCCGAACACAGCGCCCACGGCCACGCCCCGGCCGGGATCCCGCCGGTCACCAGGAGCACCACGGCGCTGATCACGCCGGCGATCAGGAACTGGCCCCACAGGGCGAGGAACGGGTCGGCGCTGCGCTTGGCGAACAGGTTCCAGCCGGCGTGCAGGACGGCGGCCGTGAGCGCCAGCGCGGCGGCGAACAACATCGCTCAGCCCGCCCGATCGCAGCCGGTGTGGTCGTGGTGTGGATCGGGATGCATCGGTGCAGTGGTCGGTGGGTGGTGCGGCGAGGTCGGATCGAGGTGTCCGACAGTATGTCGCCGACCGACCACCCAACTGGGGTGACACGCGCCGATGGGGCGCCGATCCGCCTCGGCGCCCCATCTGCTGGTGTTCGATCGGCTGGTGTTCGATCGACCGGTGTGGTCAGGGAGCGATCCGGTGCCCTTCGGTCTCGGCATCGTCCACGAGTGCCCGACGTTGGGCCTCGGCCATGTCCGCCGTCCTGCGATGGCCTTCGGTCTCGGCGTCGGCGACTCTCGCCCGGATCTGGCTGGTGCCCGTCTGGGCGTCGATGTTGCGGTTGACCGTGTTGTCTGCGCTCATGGTTGGGTCCCTCTCGGATGATGGCCGCTCACCGGCCGTGCTCGATGGCGACAGCATGCGCACAAATCCGTGCCGGGAACCGTCGTCCACCCGACACATGGGGCCACGTCGTGGACCGCCCGCTCACGATGCGGTGAGGTACCGCCCCACCACGAGTTCGGCCTGCTCGGTGGCGCCTGCGTGACCGGTGACAGCGGGGAGGAAGTGACGTCGGTCGATCGATCGCAACGTCAACGCACCGAGTGCCGTGATCGTGCCCGTCCGCGGCACATCGCGCAGGAGGGCGATCTCGCCGAACGAGTCGCCTTGGCCGAGCCGGCCGACCGAAGCCCCGGCCTTCGACACGTCGACCTCGCCGCGCTCGATCACGTAGAACCGGTCACCGTGATCGCCCTCGCGGAACACCGTGTCGCCGGCGTTCACCGACACGAGCTCGGATCGGCGCGCCAACAGTTCGAGCACGTGTTCGGGCAGGACCGACAGCATCGGAACACCGCGCAAGAGTTCGAGCCCGTCGGGGGCCAGTGCGATCTTGTCGATCCGAATCAGGCCGCCGAGGGCGAGCAGCACGACGGCGCTGGTTGCCACACCGATCGCCACCAACCCGGACCGCAGCCCGATCGTGTGGATCAGGATCGGCATCAGCCCGGCGCCGAGCGCCATCCCGCCGATGGCAGCGGCATCGAGCGCTCCGAACACCCTCCCGAGCAGTTCGTTGGGCACGATCCGCTGGAGGATCGTCTCGGCGTTGACGTCGACGATCGAGTTGCCCAGACCGATCAGCGCCATCGCCACGAGCGCGCTCCACAGGGACGGGATGCCGGCGACCAGCAGCAGCGGCGCACCCCACAGCACCACCCCGAGCCCGAAATCGCGTGCCAGCTTGCCGCGCTGCGACAGCAGGAGCGCCACACCGCCGCCGAACAGGCCACCCACACCGAGCGATCCGGTGATGATCCCGACTCCGCTCTGGCCGAGATCGAGCAGATCGAACGCGATCGCCACGTCGTACACCATCGAGGCGCCGGCGATCACCGTCTGCACGGTGTACAACGCCACGATCAGGCGCAGGTTGCGATCGCCGAAGATGGTGCGGAATCCGCCGCCGACGACCGACAACATCCCGCCTGCGGGCGCGCCGGCATCAACATCGGCGTCGGCGTCGGCTTCGACGTCGGCTTCGACGTCGATAGAGCTGACGGGCCGCACGCCGGCCACCATCGCTGCCGACCACACGAACGACACGGCGTTCAACACGAACACCACGCTCAACCCGGTGACGGCGAGCAGCCCTCCGGCGATCAGCGGCCCGATGAACGAACCGACGCTGGTGATCGTGCTGGCCGCCACGTTGGCGGCCGTCAACTCGCTCGGGGTGCGAGCCAGACTGGGCAGCAGCGCGCACTGCGCCGGGCGGAACGCGAGTCCCATCACACCGCACAGGATCGACAGCGCGTAGACGGCGATCGCCGGGCCGTCGGCGACGACGATCACCGTCGACACCCCGACCAGAGCGGCGCGCACCAAGTCGGCGGTGACCATCAGCCGGCGCCGGTCGAGACGGTCGGCCAGGACCGAGACGAACGGTGCCAGCACTGCCAACGTGAGGTAACGGACGACGCCGAACGTGCCCAGAGTGGTGGCGCCCCCGCGTTGGTAGGCGTACACCGACATCGCCACGACGAACGCCCAGTCGCCGACCACCGACCCGGCGAGGGCGAAGTTGAGCCGTCGCAGCGACGGGTTGTCGAAGACGCGACGGATCGCGTCCTTCGACTCGATCAGGTGTTCGCCGACACCAGCCATGCCCTCGTCCTCCGTGGTCCGGCCCGCCAAACCGAACCCTCAACGTAGAACACCCGGACGCGTCAGAATGTCATCGTGGCCACCCCAGGATCGCTCGCTCGCCAACTCGCCGCCGTCGCCGACGCACTCGGGCCGGTCATGGCACCGGTCGACCATCGGCGACAACTGATCGACCTGTGCGCGATGACCCGCCTGGCGGTCGGTGCCGCCAGCGTGTCGATCGCCCGCGTGGACGGTGCCTCGCTGCTCTACGAGGCGGCCGAGGGCACCAGCGCCGAGCAGGTCATGGGGATGCGGCTCCCGGCCGGACGCGGGATCGCCGGATACGTCGCCGGCACGGGGCAATCGTTGGTCGTGGACGAGGTTCGCAACGACCCGCGCTTCGCCAGGGATGTCGCGGAGCGGGTGGGATTCGTGCCCACGTCGTTGCTCGTGGTCCCGATCGTCGACGACGTCGATGCGGTGCTCGGGGTGATCTCGGTGCTCGACCGCACGACCGGTGCCGGTGACTCGCTGGCGGTCACGTCGGCGGCAGGGCGGTTGGCAGCTCCCTTGCTGACGTTGTCGGGTGCCGTGACCCGATTGGGGCCACTGCTCGTGCACGCGATCGCCGACGCGGTGGCCGCCCACGATGCCACGCTCGTGCCCGCCTTGCGGCGGCTCGCCGACACCTTGCCCGAGGACGACGCCGAGATCGCCGGCCTGGCGGCGCTGCTGGCCGAGTTGCGCGTCCTGCCCCAATCGACGCAACAGGCCGTCGGACGCGTGCTGCGCGAGACGCTGGCACTCGCTGCGCCGAGGCGTCGCTGGTGACCGCCGCCGACTCGATCCTGCCGGCGTGGTCGGAGCCGTTCCATCGAGAGGGTGGGCCGGCCCCGGCTCCGTCAGTGGCGTTCGCGCAGCCTGTCACGAGATCGTGGGCATACGGTGACGGGTCCGGGCGCGGCGTGCGGGTGGCCGTGGTCGACAGCGGGGTCGACGCCGACCACCCGCTCGTGGGGCGCATCGCCGACGCTGTCGTGATCGACCGCGACGAGTCGCAGCCGTCCGGCGTGCGATTCACGAGCGGTCCGCATGACGACCTGTACGGCCACGGCACGGCATGTGCGGCGATCATCAAGGGCCTGGCCCCCGACGCCGAGATCGTGTCGGTGCGGGTGCTCGGAACCGATCTGAAAGGCAGCGCAGCGGCGTTCGCCGAGGGTCTGGACTGGTGCATCGCCAATCGCATCGACATCATCAACCTCAGCATGTCCACGGCCGCCGATCGATGGGCCGAGCCGTTCTGGGAGCTGGTCGACCGGGCCACCTACCGCGGGATCCTGCTGGTGGCAGCGATGAACAACGAGCGCAAGCGCACGATCCCGAGCGAGATGGCCGGCGTGTTCTCCGTGGCGTGCGGGCCGGGCACCGATCGCGAGCGGATCTGGTGCAACTCCGACGGCCCGGCTGAGTGGGGCGCAGCGGGTATCGACGTCGAGGTGGCGTGGATGGGCGGATCGACGATCCGGACGACGGGCAACTCGTTCGCCGCGCCGGTGATCGCCGGGCACCTGGCGCGCCTGCGCGGCGCCCATCCCGGGATCACCCCGTGGCAGGCCAAGACGGTGCTCGCCCAGCTCGCCGAGAACGCACCGATCCGGAGTGGGGGACCAGCACATCCGGCGCGGTGATGCGGCACCGCTCCGCCGGATCGGTGCCGCATCACTGTTTACGGGTTGTGGTCCCGATGGTTGATCTCGTGGGCAGGTGTCGAATGAGCGTGATGATCCGGCACCGGCTCCGCCGATCGGGTGCCGAATCATCACGGGTTGTGGTCCCGGTCGTCGCGTGGTTGCTCGTCGAGTGTTCGCTCGTCGAGTGGTCGCTCAGGGAGCGATGCGGCGGTGGCCCTCGGTCTCGGCGTCCTCGATCGCCGGGACGCGATCGGCGCGCTTGTCGTCCGGTGCGACGCGGCGATGGCCCTCGGTCTCGGCGTCGCCGACCCGGGTGCGGATCTGGTCGCCACCCGACTGGGCGTCGATGTTGCGGTTGATGGTGTTGTCTGCGCTCATGTCGTGTCCCCTTGTCCTGTGGCCGTCGTGGCCAACCCGTGGGCAGTATGCGTTGAACGTCGCGTCCCGAAAAGTCGCCTGGCTGACTTTTCGGCACAAACCGCCAGATCGTCGGGAACCCCGTCGCCTGGGCGGCCGAGTCAGTCGCCCGGATCGCCGGCCGACAGGGCCCGCAGGCGAAGGCCTTCTGCGTCGACGATGCGCACCGTGCGCCCCTCCAGCTCGACGAGCCCGGCGCGCTCCAACGCTCGGGCGACCTGGTTGACCGTCTGGCGGGCACCTCCCAGCAGCTGTCCCAGTTCGGCCTGCGTGAGCGGCAGCTTCAACGTGGAGCGCTGTTGACGGGCGGCCTCGTTGATCAGGTACTTGGCCAGTCGGGCACCGAGGTCGAGGTAGGCCAGGTCGGCCAAACCGTCGCTCACCGTGCGCATCCGGTCGGCCAGCAACGTCACCATCCGCCGGGCGATCGCGGCGTCGGTGTCGTAGGCCTGGCGGAAGGCGCGGGCCGGCACCTCAACCACCTCCGAGCGGCGCAGGGCGGCGACCGATGCCGATCGGCGCACGTCGTCGAGCACGCCGAGTTCACCGACCACGTCCAACGGGTGCAGGATCGCCAGCGTCGGCTCGGACCCCTGGGCCGACGACGTGAACACGCGCAGCAGACCGGTCACGATCACGCAGATCGAGGTCGCCTCGGCCCCGGCCGTGAACATCACCTCGTCGCGTTCCAGCGTCCGGATGCGCGATGCCCGGGCCAGTTCGCCGATCGTCGTCGGCGCTGCGGTCCCGAGTACGGAGGTCGCCCGGAGCACGTCCTCGACGGAGGTGGTGCCGTCTGCCACGCCTGTGAACGTAGTGCGTCGCCGATCCGCCACGGATCAGCCGTGCGCCGGGAGCGGTGGCCAGCGTCCGATGCCGCCGTCTTCGCACAGCATGTCGGCGAGCAGCCGGTCGGTGTGCTGCGACCGCCACGTGAGCATCGCCTGTGCGAGCGGCAGGACCGTTGCCGGATCGTCCGTGGTCGTGCGCCACGTCGGGTCGGCGACGAGATCGAAACATGTCCACGTTCCGTCGCCGAACTGCACGTAGGCGTGGCGGTCGTTGCGCAGCACGGCCACGTTCTGGCGTTCGAGCGTGCGGTCCCAGGGCCAGCGACTCGGCACGAGCCGGATCAGGTGAGCGCGCCAGTCGAACTCCCAGTGTGCTTCGGTGCGCCACCATGGAGGTTGCTCGCCACGCAGGAACGGGGTGAACGGCACACCGTCGCACTGGGCCGGCACCGGCTCCCCGATCGCCTCACAGATCGTGGGCATCAGATCGACGTTCTCGGTGAAGTGTTCGATCACCGTGCCGTGCTGGTCGGGGTGGCGCGGGTCGCGCACGATGCAGGGAATCGCGTAGCTCTGCTCCCAGTACCCGAGCTTGTCCTTGAAGCCGTGGTCGCCGAGCATCTCACCGTGGTCGGCGGTGATCACGATCACGGTGTCGTCCCACGCGTCCAGTCGATGCAGCGCATCGCTGAGTCGGCCGAGTTGGTGGTCGACGTGGCTGATCAGGCCGAAGTACTGCGATCGCAAGTGGTTCAGCTTGGCGGGGTCGGTGGGGGCGGCCGTGTACGGGATCGACATCGCCAGCTCGTGGAACGCGAGCAGCGGTTGGGAGGGCGCGATCGGTGCGCCCAGGGCGGCGTCGATCGCCTCGGGTGTGTAGACGTCGGTCCACTCGGCGGGCGCCGACATCGGTGGGTGCGGGCGCAGGTAGGAGAGGTGGGCGAACCACGGCTGATCGGGGCTGCCGGCTTGCCGCTCGAGCCACCCGATCGCCCGGTCGGTGAGGAACGCCGTGACGCTGTGGCATTCGGGGCGTTCGTGTTCGGTGGCCAGCATCCGGCCCACACCGGCGCTGATGTCGTAGCCCTGTTGCTCCAGCCACTCCATCCAGGGTTCGTGCTCGTCGGGCAGGTCGAGCTCGACGTCGAACCCGGGCAGGATGCCGGTGTAGCGCGAGAGGCGCGGGTCGTCGGGGCCGTCGGCCTGACGGGGGTCGATCGACTGGTCGGTGTAGCCGAACAGGGTCGGCGTGTAGCCGGCGCGGCGGGCGGCGAGGGCGACGTTGTCGAATCGGGCGTCGAGCGGCGAGCCGTTGGCGACCACCCGATGGTTCATCTGGTACATGCCGGTGTAAATCGACGCCCGGCCCGGGCCGCACGGCGTGGCCTGGCTGTAGTGGCGGGCGAACCGCACCCCGGCAGCGGCCAAGGCGTCGAGGTGGGGTGTGCGCACGAGCGGGTGTCCGGCGGCTCCGAGGCAGTCGGCTCGGAACTGGTCGAGCGTGATCAGCAACACGTTCGGCCGAGCCTCGTTCGCCACGCTGACGATCCTGGCACAGCAGGGCCGACGACGTCACGAAACCCGTCGTCGGGTCGTGGGTCAGCGGGCGAGGTGGCGGGCGCGTGTGGCGAGGGCGGGCACGCCGAGCTCGGCGCAGACGGCGTCGAACTCGGGTGTGGGGCCGGACCATCGCCACTCGTCGACGGTGCCGACCGGGACCGCGAGGTCGACGGTGGCGACGATCCGGAACAGCAGCGCCAGCTCCATGTTGTCCTGCAGGGTGGCCGACAGCTTGGCGGCGCCGCGCAGACCCGGCACCTCCCACAGGCTGGCTGCGGCAGGGATCTGCTCGAGGTGGACGTACTGGGCGAGCACGGCCGACGCCGACTTGGCGCCCCATCCGGGGAGCCCGGGAAAGCCGTCGGCGGTGTCGCCAACGAGGCCGAGGTAGTCGGGGATCGAGGCCGGCCCCACACCGAACTTCTCGCGTACGCCGTCCTCGTCGATGATCTCGCGCTTGCGCCGGTCGTACTGCACGACTCGTGTGCCCTTCACGCATTGACCGAGATCCTTGTCGGGGGTGACGATCAGGACCTGTTCGACGCGTTCGTCGGCGTCGGCCACGGCTGCTGCCGCGCCAAGGGCGTCGTCGGCTTCCCACTCCACCATGGCCCAGGTGGTCACACCCATCGCCACCAAGGCACGTTCCATGACCGGGATCTGGTGGAGCAGCTCGGGCAGCATGCCCTCGCTCGTCTTGTACCCGGCCCACAACTCGTTGCGGAACGACTCGATCACGTGGTCGCTGGCGACGCCGATGTGGGTGGCCCCGTCCTCGATCAGTTGCAGCGTGGAGGTGAGCACGCCGATCGTGGCGTCGTACGGGCCGGCCGGGCGGTCGGTCTCGCCGCGCCGGTTGGCGCTGCCGAAATGCTGCCGGAACAGCTCGTACGTCCCATCGACCAGATGCACCTTCACGACCGGCCACCGTACCGCGACCGCCCCACCCCACCGTTCTCGTCACCGAAGACGACCGCCGGACGGGCGGTTTGGTGACCGAAACGCAGGGGCGGGTCAGCAGGCGAATTCGGCGACGCGGATGTGGGCCATCGCCAAATGGTGGCGCGAACGGCAGACGGTGTGCTCCACCAAGCGGTGGCCGCGTGCGACCGAGGGGCCGATCAGGAACGCCACGAGGACGGTGCCGAACCCGATCGGTCCGCCGAGCGCCACACCGATCAGGAGCCACGACATCTCGAACGCCAGGCGGGTGCGCTGTTCGGATCGTCCGCTGCGAGCCGACGCCGCCGAGGCCAGCAGCTCACCGGTGCCGGCACCCAGCCGGGCCGCCAAGATCGAACCGGCGCCGACGCCGACGGCGGCGATCGCCACCAGGTGCACGGCGACCTTGGCCGGCACCGACGTCGGGGCGTCGAAGCGTTGCAGTTCGGCCAGGATGCCCTGCATCATCGGCCCGATCATGAGCGGGCCGGCCAGCGTGCCGAGGCCGGGCCGGCGACCGAGCGCCCACGCGACCAGGGTGAGGGCGCCGACCGTGCCCCACAGGGCGAACATCAGCGGGAGCCCGGTCGTCTGGCGGATGGCGCCGACGAACACGTCGAGCGGGCCGGGACCGAAGTGGTTCCAGAGCATCACGGCGACCGATCCGGCGATCACGATCGAGCCTCCGATCAACAGCGTCAGACGCGTGCCCCACGCGATTGCCCGACGCGGTACCCCGGTCGAGAGCACCTGGGCGACGGCGCCCGCTTGCGACCAGGCGCGGCCCGACGCCCATGCGCCGATCACTCCCAGTCGTGCTCGAACTTCCACACGTTGAGTATCGGCACCTCAGGCCGAGGTCCGAGTGCGATCCGACGTGTCGTTCGGCACACCCCCAGGGCAACCACGGTCCCGTTGCCTCATCGGATTGCGCGCATCCGGTTGTTGCGGGCGTTGTGTTCGACCTCGGCCAACCCGAGCGCTTCCAGCACGGGTGGCACGTAGTTCCCGAACCGGCCACGGAGGCCCTTCTTGATGCCGTACCAACCGCCGACCGGGTTGTCGGCCGAGCGTCCCCACGCCTCGACGGTGCCGTCGTCGGCTTGTTGCTGCTCGTCCTTGTTGCCCAACGCAATCCAATCACCGTGCTCCACGAGCATCGCGTGCAGGTCGTCGATGCAGGAGAGGTGGTAGCGAAGCTCGGTTGCGCCGACCTGCACCACCAACGCAGGCGGGCTGGCGTCGGGATCGCGGTACGCCTCGAACTCCGACTTGCCGGGTGGAGTGGACAGGATCCACGGGTCGCCAGGCGTTCCGGTTCCTTCGAGATCGGTCATCGTCATGCTCCTCACATCGCTGATTCGACGGCCAACGCTAGACAACGATGGGTGACATCTCTTGTCATGAATAGATCCGAATGTCAGACTCCTCGAATGCGTGCCGGGCGGCTGGTGTCACTCATGCTGATCCTGCAACGCCGGGGGCGTGCGACAGCAGCGCAACTCGCCGAAGCACTCGAAGTCAGTGAACGCACGATTCTGCGCGACATCGACGAGCTCTCGGGAGCCGGCGTGCCCGTGTACGCCGTGCGTGGACCGGGAGGCGGGTTCGAACTGCTGAACGGTTTCGACCACGGCCTCCCGGACCCGACGCGATGGGCACCGACCAAGCGGCGCCCACGGTCGGTCACGCGTGCCACGATTCGCATCTCGCCCCACGGGCGCCAACTGTCGGTTGTTCTACGCGCCCTTCAGCCGTTGCGAGTCGCACGCAACGCAGTAGCCGATGACGACGGATGGATCCAGGCGACGTTCGCGATCACGACCCTCGACGCAGCCGCCACCGACGTGCTCGCACTTTCCCCTCATCTCGAAGTGCTCGGACCCGCCGCACTACGGAGTCAGGTCGCCGCACGTCTCCAGCGAGCGGCGGCCCTCTACCGCACCTGACCGAGTCGATCCGACCATCAGGGGTCGGGACACGACGACGCCGGGGTCTCAGTCGCGTTGGCGGCATGCGGCGGCCTTGGTGACGGTTCGTCGAAGGGCTGACGAGTTCAGGGTGCCGTTGACGATTGCCGTGGCGACGTCGGCGAGCCGCAGGTTGTGGTCTCGTGCATATCCGCGGAGTGCCGCGAAGGCATGGTGCATGTCGAGCTGGTCGTGCTCGGCGACCACCCCCTTCGCCTGCTCGATGACGATTCGGGTGTTGAGCGCGGTGTTCAACTGGTCCATCAGTTCGACGGACTCGAGGGTGGCTCGGTACTGCAGGATCGCGATCGTCGCGATGTCGGCGAATGCCTGCGCGGCCTGGATGCTTTCGTCGTCGATACCCTCCCGCTGCGTCTGGAGCAGGTTCAAGGCGCCCACGACGTTGCCCCGCAGGCGCATCGGGAGCGCGTGCACCGAGTGGAAGCCGTTGGCGAGCGCCTCGGGGGCGAACCTGGGCCAGCGGTCCGTTGACCGCAACCCTTGCTCCTCACTACATCGGCTACTCCACGGACCTGCACGCGGGCACGATGGTGGTGATGCTCGCCGTGACGGCAACGTGCGGATCGTTGATCCTGTCCGGTGTCCGCGACATCGCCCGTTTCGGCGTGCTCAACCTGATCGCGGTGGTGGTCGTCGCAGCGTTGACGATCGAGGGTTTCGCGTCCTTCTGGTGCGCCTGGGCGGCGATCGGCGGCGGTGCGTTCGATCGGATCGCTCACGCTTCGGGCAACTGCTCGGGCTCCTCCTGCGCGGTTCGCTCCTCGAACGACTCATCGGTCACGTCGGCATCCGCGAACGGCACGCCCTCCAGGTGGTCGGGCGGGTAGTCGGGGCGAACCTCGTCGCTGGTCACCGGATCGTCGAGCCCGGTGACTTCCTCGTCGAATTGCTCGGCGCCGGACTGTTCGTCGTTGAAGTCGGACATCATGTGCTCCTCGGGTTGTGTCGACGGTGAGCGCTGTCTCGAACCGCCGGCTTCTGGTCGAGTCTCCGGCACAAGCCGGACGGCACTCGAGCGACGGCTCACCGCTGTTCTCCCTGGAACCTACCGGCGTGTCGACGCCACGGCCGCTTCGTGTCAGCGAGCGATGAGCAGGAGTGCGGCGATGTCTTGGCGCGACGGGCGGGCGGCGACGAATGCGTCGTCGATCAGACCGTCGATGACGTCGAGCACACTGCCGCTGCGACTCACGCACAGATCGGCGAATTCGTGCGTCGAGAGGCGCGGTTCGAGCGACTCGAGCAGGCGCACTACGGTGGCGCGAGTGACATCGGAGTCGGCGGTCCGGATGCTGTCTCGGCGATCGACAGTGTGCCGTCGGCGGCGACGCGGTGGCTGGCGCCGGCTGTGAATCGATGACTGCCGACGGTGTCGACCGATCAAGCGCGATCGGTGTCAGCGGCGTCGGATCGAACACCGTTCCCGAACCTGGGTCACGAGTCTCCTTGAGTGTGGTCGGCGTGGCGTCGATCGGCATCGTCGCCGTGTCGCTCGTGGCGTTGGTCCAGATCCTGGCGACCCCGGACCGGACGCTCGGCGATCTGGCGTTGATCGAGTTGGATGTCCGTCGCACGTTCTCGAGCCGTCCGCCGCTGCTGGGCGCCTACTCGCGTTTTGGGTGGCGTCACCCGGGTCCGATCTTCTTGTATCTGCTCGCCGTGCCATATTTTGTCTTCGGCCTTGGGGCGCGTGCGCTGAGTGTGGGTGCGCTGGTCCTGAACGTCGTGTGGTTGGTGTGGTCGACTCGTGTGGTGAGCCGGCGTGGACCGGTCGCCACCGCTTCCCTCCTCGGGTGCCTGCTCCTGATGGTGAGCAGCATGGGTGCCAATGGGATCGGGAATCCCTGGAACGTGTCGCTCACCATGGTTCCCCTGGCCGCCGTCGTGATCAGCTGTTGGGGAGTGCTCTGCGGGGATCGGTCGGCTGGGGCATTGTTCGTGGTCGCCTACGTGTTCGTGTTTCAGACCCACGTCGGAGCCGGTGTGGTGGTCACACCGCTCGCGCTCGGCACGTTGATCGTGGTCGCCAGTCGCCCAGCCCTCCGACGCGCTCATCACGTGACGAAACCCGGGCTCGTCGTGCTCGCCGATGTTGCCGTTGCATGCTCGCCGGTTCTCATCGACATTGCCCGCCGGCCCCCGGGCAACCTCGGCCGCCTGGTTCGGTGGTCGGCGTCGAACGACAGCGACACGATCGGCTCGTCCGAGGCACTCAGGTTGCTGGCGAGGACGTCGTCGCTGTCGTTCCCATTTCGGTCCGCCCAACCCCGCTTCCTGTTGTGGGTCGAGACCGACACGCTTGGTGTCCTCCCCGGATCGAGCGTCGTGCTGCTGTGCGCGCTCGGACTGCTGGCCGTCCGGCGCCGACAACACGAAGAAGCCGCCCTGACCGCTGTGCTGCTCGCGCTGTGGTGCTCCGGCTTCGTCGCTGCCCGAACGGTGTTCGACCCGCCCGAATGGTGGCTGCTGCAATGGCTGCAACCGCTCGGCTGGATGACGGTGGCCGCCGTTGTCGTGCTGGCGTGGCGTGTGGTGCTCCGTCCGCTGTTCCATCCGGCGTCGCACACTCAGCTCGGTGTCAGCGCCCTGCTCGGTGTGGTGATCGCGTTCGGTGTGGGCGCGCAGATCCGACACTCGGTCGTGCCGGATGGCCGATCCGTGGCTGCGGTACAGCCCGTCGACCGACTCGCCGACGCGATCGACGATGTCTCGGACGCGGGCCGAGTCCGGATCGATATCGACACGCCCGACTTCACAGCCGAGAGCATGCTGGCCGGTCTGGTGAACGAGAGCGACCGACGCCATGTCGAGGTGTGCGTGAGCGACGAATTCGGCTACAAGTTCCCCACTCACCTGGTCTGCTCGGGCGCCGTGCCGACCGTCGTGTTCTTGCGCACCGAGGCGTTCGAACAACCGGCGCCGCTCGGGTTCATGCCGCTCGCACACTCCGATCCGCTCACCGCGCAGCAGCGGGTGAACGTCGACGCTGTCCGCCAGCGTGTGATCGATGCGCTCGTCGCCGATGGCCGTGACGACCTCGTCCCGACCGTCGACACGCCGTTGGTCACCGAAGCGATCCTGGCCGATCCTGGCCCGGCTGTGGCGGCGATCCGCGACGACGTGCAGTGGCTCGACTCGATTCGATCCTTGCCAGGATTGCGCTACGGACTCTACGAAGCCGTCTGAATCGCGTTCGCCGGCGGCACCCTGAGTCGATCGTCGTGGCGTTCCCGTCCGACAGCGTGTCACGCGATGTCGAGGTGTCCAGTACGATCGGGAGTAGGTCAAGTCGCCGAGTGCATTCGACCTCGGGAGCGTCCTGATCCGATGATCAGAGACCGGGACGTTCACGCTCGATGTCCTGTTCGGCCCACGTCGGCCCGGATGTCGAGCTCGGCGACCCGCGAAGTCAACGGAGAAGTCAACGTAGAGGGAGTGATCATGAAGATCCATCTCAACACCGACCACAGTGTCGACAGCGGCGACGTGCTGTCCGCCATGGTGGACGACAAGGTGCATGCGGCGCTCGACCGGTTCGACGAGCGACTGACTCGCATCGAGGTGCACCTGAGTGACGTCAACGGTGAGAAGCATGGCGTCGGGGCCGACAAGCGGTGCCTGCTGGAGGCGCGCCCCTCGGGTTTGCAGCCGGTGGTGGTCACCGAGTTCGCCGACACGTTCGAGCGAGCGGTCGGCGGTGCATCGAAGAAGATGCAGAGCCTGCTGACCAGCACGTTCGGCCGCATCGATGATCGCGATGCCGACGCCACCATCCGCCAGGCGGAATCGCACTGAGCGACCGCGCCCACCGCTGAGAGACCCAGCCCCCAGTCGCCGGTGGGGGATTCACCGGATGGCCTGAATCGATGTGGACGACCACAGTCGTCCGCATGGAGAACGCATTCGTCGCAGCGACCACTTGGATGATTCGGTACGGGGCGGTCATCGCCACCGTCGTCACGCTCACCCTGATCGCCATCGATCAACTGCGGCGTCGCGTGCGGTCAGGCCGTGATCCACGGCAGGCCCAGAGCGCCGCAACGTCGCTCACGTCGGCGATGGCGTTCCTGACGGTCAAGACCGGGCTCGGCAAGCTCGCCTACGTCTCGGTGGCCGTGTGGGTCTACGAGCATTGGCGGCTCACCACGCTGGACCTCACGCTGCCGGTCGTGTGGGCGACGGTCTTCGTGGCGCGCGACTGCATCTACTACTGGGTGCACCGCGCCGAGCACCGGATGCGCATCCTGTGGGCGTCGCACCTGGTGCACCACTCGCCGCAGGAGATCGGGTTCACGACCGCCGTGCGGGTGCCGTGGATGGAAGCCATCTACAAGCCGTGGTTCGGACTGTGGCTGCCGTTGATCGGGTTCCACCCGGCGGCGGCGATCGCCATGGACGTGGTGGCCGCCGTCATCGGGCAGCTGTACCACACACGCCGCGTCCGCCGGATCCCGGTGATCGAGCAGATCTTCGTCACCCCTGCTGCCCATCGCGTCCACCACGGCTCGAACCCCGAGTACATCGACAAGAACTTCGGGGCGGTGTTGATCGTGTGGGACAGGCTGTTCGGCACCTTTGCCGCCGAGGTCGCTCCGGTCCGTTACGGGATCGGGAGCAAGCGGGTCGACACCCCGACCGAGGCGCTGGTCGGCGGTTACCCGTCGTTGCTGTCGGAGATGTCGGGACTGCCCGGCGCCGGTCGCAAGGTCCGCCATCTCGTGACGGCGCCGGGGACGTGATGCCCAACGATCGCACGCTGTCCTGGACCGGGCAGCACGACGATGTGAAGATCGCCGACACGAGTGGGGCGACCTGGCATCATCCGACCGGGATACCCCGAACACTCATGCGATCCCCAGCACCGCTTCCCGAACCGAGCACGACGGCCACCCGTCGCTGTGGCTCCCGCGATGGTGAGCACGCGCACTGCGCTGTACCCCACCGCCCTGACGGTCCTCAAGGCGTTGGTCGCCGCACGCTGGCTGGCGGTGGCATGGATGCTGGGAATCATCGTGTTCAGCGACCCCGACAAGGTCCGTCACCCGATCGCCGGTTGGTCGGCGGTCGTCGCCGCACTTGCGGTGACGGTCTTGGCCACGATCCTTGTCCGCACCAGACCCCAGCAGCTGATCCAGCCGTGGTTCGTGATGGTCGACGTGGGCATGGCGATCGGACTCAGCATGATCGATGGGTACGTGTTCCAGCCGGGACACGTGTTCGAGACGTCACAGAGCATCGCCACGCAGTGGCCGTTGTTGGCGATGGCGACCGTCGGTGTCGCCTACGGACCGGTGGTCGGCGGGCTGCTCGGTCTCTTGCTCGGACCCGCAGAACTGGTCGGGGCACTCCTCAACCGGTACGACACGTGGGACACACCGCAGGTCGTGTCGATCTTTGCCACCAGCCTGTTCTTCGCCGCCTGCGGTGTGGTCATCGGGTGGCTGGCGCGTCAGCTGAAACGGGTCGAGGGGGAGATCGCCGATCGGCGCGCCCGCGACGAGGTGGGACGGGTGCTGCACGACACGGTGCTGCAGACGCTCGCGCTCGTCGAACGTCGCACGGCTTCGTTCGACCCGGATCTGGCGACCGCGGCGCGGGTCGCCGATCACGACTTGCGGGCGTTCCTGTTCGGCACCGGCGGGCGTGAACGGGCCGACCTCGAGGGTCGAATCCGTGCTGAGGTCGAACGCGTGCGGCGGGGTAATTCGACCGTCGTTGCCGTCAACGTGCTCGACGACGGCTGCCGCGTCCCCGGCAACGACCAGGACCTGATCGCCCGAGCGGTCGGCGAAGCGGTCGCCAACGCCCTCGAGCATGCCGGCGCCACGAATGTGGTCGTGTACGCCGAGACCGACGAACATGGGCAGGTGTTCGCCAGCGTGCACGACGACGGGATCGGCTTCGACCCGGCGTCGCCGCGGCAGTCGCACGGGATCGATCGCTCGATCGTGGACCGCATGACGTCGATCGGTGGTCGAGCCGAGATCACGTCGTCACCGGGGAACGGCACCGAGGTCTGCCTCTGGAGTTCGGGTGCCTGAACTGATTCGCACCGTGCTCGCCGACGATCACGAACTGGTTCGGTCGGCCCTGCGCAACGAACTCGTCGACGGCTTCGACATCGTGGGCGAAGCCGACGATGCCGAGGGCGCGATCGACGTGATCACGGCGCGCCGGCCCGACCTGGTGATCTGCGATCTGCACATGCCGCGCGGCGGCGGGCTGGCGGTGGTGCAACGGTGCGCCACGATCTGCCCGATCGTGATCCTGACCGTCAGCGAAGCCGAACGCGACCTGCTCGAGGTGGTCGCCGCCGGTGCCGCCGGCTACCTGTTGAAGACCACCGCTGTCTCCGATCTGCGAGCAGCGTTCCGAACCGCTGCCGCCGGCGAGCCGGTCTTCTCGCCATCGCTGGCGGCGCTCGTGCTGCGCGAGTTCCGGCAACTGGCGCGGACCGCCGACACGAATCCGATCAGCGAACGTGAGCGCGAAGTGCTGCAGTACGTGGCGCGCGGCAAGACGTACCGCGAGATCGGGGCGACACTGTTCATCTCGCCCAAGACGGTCGAGAACCACGTCCGCAACATCCTCGGCAAGCTCCAACTCAGCCGGCGCAGCGACCTCGTTCGCTACGCCGTCGAACACGGCCTGGACTGACCGTCGACATCGTCGGCAGCGGGTGGCCTGGCGGAGGCGACGCACGCGATTCGCGCACGTCAGTCGTGACCGCCGCGCTGGGCCGAAGCGTTGCCGGACACCATGATGTCCCATTCTGCGTTGTGCAGAATGGGACATCATGGATGCGTGTCAGGATGGTGAGGGACTAGTCGACGACGCTGATGATTGGACAGTTGACGATGAATCCGCCGGCTTCGAAGGAACCGGACGGTCCGGTGATGAAGCCGTTCTCGGCGAGGTCTTCGATGTCATCGAAGTCGACCTGCACGGTGTTCATCCCCTCGGCGATTGCCTCGTCGGTCCAGATCGCGGGGTGTACATCCCACAGCGGGCTGTAGTCGCGTTGCCCTGCCAGAGTCTGGGTGACGTTGAGCGGGTCACCTTCGCCGAGCAGGGCCGAGTTCAAGCCCTGTCGGTTGGGGTTGTCGACGCCGGTCTGGCCGTTCACGAACGGGACGATCGCGGAGCGAGCTGACTTGTTCTTGTTGGACCCGAGGCCGGGTGCGTCATTCAGCTCTGGGGCGTAGGTCGCTGCTTCGAGTGCCGCGACATCGGGATTCGAGACGTCGAAGGAGATGTAGTAGATCTCCTTGCCGTCGTAGAAACCTTCGGTCTCCTGGAACGTTGCTTCCCGGTTGGTCTCGTCCAGCGCACCAACGACTTTGTCGTGGATCCCGGTGTCGTTGGCGACGTGCGGCGCGTTCAAGACCACGCCATTCGGGAGTTGTACGAGTGGTGAGTAGCCGACCTCTCCGATCGAGCCGGGCGCAGCGGCGAGTGGCGGGAACCCGAGGACCGGGTCCGGCACGACGACCCGTTCGGGCGAGAAATCGACAGTTGCGTCGACGGTGAGCACACCGTTGACGAATCGACCGTGTTGCACGGCGCCGGTGTCTCGGGCGTTGGCGAGCTTCTTCGAGGTGTTCACGTTCAGATCGCGAGCGGTCTCCTGGTTCGATGCTTCGGTGATGACGTACCAGAATTCCTGACCGCCTTCGTCGACGCCCTTGGCGATCGGCAACGTGGCGGTGTCGTTCTCGCTGTTTTCGGTGGCGGCACTGAGCAACACCTTGCGTTCGCCAGCGTCACCGGTTGCTTGGGCCGATCCGGCGATGGGAGCGAGGGGGACGAGCACTGCAACTGCTCCGAGTATGAGCCTATTCATGAGTTGGTCCTTCGAGGGGAATGACCCGTGGAACGGGTCTGCGGAGTGGGTTGATCAACCCACGACCACCATGCGTTCACGCCCGCGAAACGAACAAGGACAACCGGGGAACCGATGAATGAACGAATTGAATCCACACCAGAAACCGCAGATCTCTTCCCGTGCGCCAAAGTCGACCCACGACCACCACCACCACCACCACCACCGCTGAGCCGTGAGGCCGGCCGCTCGCTCGACTGCGTACGGTCTCGTACGCAAGAGTCAGACGATGTGGTTGCTTCGCTCAACTCGTCGATCTCGATGGGAACCAGTGCAGCTCTGGCAGCCCATGCCGCCGAAGACGTGATGAATCGGCGGCCTCGTTCCGGCTGTGGCTGAGCGCGGTCACCCGACGCTCGGTGTCGGTTCTGTCGGTGGATGCGATCACGTCGGACCGGGCTGGTCAAAGGGTGACCAGTCGACTCGGGTCGCTCCTTTTCGATCCTCGCTCGCGGACTTGTGGCACGCGTGCGATGATGAATGCGTGGACGCAGCGGCCGAGGCCTACGTCGATGAAATCGCCCCCGACTCGAGGGCCCTCTTCGACAGGATCCACGGCCTCATCGTCGGCGAGTTCCCTGACGTCGAGGTCGGCATCTCATACCGGATGCCTGTGTATCGCCGGGGATCTCGGAGCCTGAACGTTGGCGCCTGGAAGCACGGCGTGTCGATCTACGGCTTTCCAGAAGATCGCGCCTTGTCGATCATCGAACGACATCCTGAACTGTCGTCCGGCAAGGGAACGTTGCGAATCACCCACGCTGTTGCCGATGACATCAGCGACGAGGAGTTGATTCAGATCGTGCGTGGTGCGCTGGGCGCCGGTGATGGCAGCAGCCGTCGAGCGTGACGACGTCGACCGTGACCGAGTACGGCCCTGATGCGGTGCCGCACTATCACGGCACCTTGCAGTCGAACCATGGCAAAGTTTGCCAACGCCAGATAGTCTGTCGGGATGTCGACCATGAACGTGTCGCTGCCGGATGAACTCAAGTCCTACGTCGACGAACAGGTCGACGACGGCGGCTACGGGTCAACGAGCGAGTACGTCCGCGACCTCATCCGTCGCGACAAGGACCGCCAACAGCTCCGACGTCTGTTGCTCGACGGAGCCTCGTCGAGTCCCGGGCCGATCGCAGATGCCTCGTACTTCGGGTCACTGCGTGATCGCATCCGATCCGACGCCTGATCGTCGTGGCTGCCCGGTCTGTCCGGCTACGCGAGCGCGCTGCGGTCGACATCGACGGAGCCGCTGACTACTACCGAGGTGAGGCCGGCGCAGCAGTGGCGTTGCGATTCGTCGACGCAGTCGAACGAGCCGTCGGCCAGATCGGCCGGTCACCCCACGCGGGAAGCCTGCGATTCTCCTACGAGCTGGAGATCCCCGGTCTGCGAGTCCGCCCGGTGGCCCGTTTCCCGTATCTGGTGTTCTACGTCGTTGGCGACGAGGTCGTGGATGTGTGGCGCATCCTCCACTCCCGGCGAGACATTCCGTCAGCAGTCGCCGGCGACATCGACGCCTGACCTGATCATTCGATCCCCGTCGGGTCGTCACCGCGTTGCTCGCGATCGAAGACCGCGCTTCGGATCCCGAAGTGATCGATCTCGTGGGATTGCCGAGCTTTCCGACCGGTCGCGCCGTCGATGCCGCGATATGTGGCACATCGATTGTCCGTCGTGTCCCGTTCGCACGCGAAACCTGCAGCCGAAATCGGATCGTCAAGCAACGTTGTTGATGGTCGGCGGGTCATCGGGTATGTGGAGGTGGACCATGGCGCTATCGCTGAGCCCGACGCCGAGATTGGGTGCGCCGGCCACGGACGGCCGGCGGTTCCGCGATTCAGTACATTGACACGCATCGAACTGTTCGATGAAGGCACCGACGAGGCGCTCTGGGCGACCGTCGCCGAGCACCTTCCGCGCCTGGGTCGGTTTGCCCTCGGGTTGACCGGATCGCCCGACGCAGCCGACGACCTCGTCGCCGAGGCGATCGCGCGGACACTTCCCAAGTGGCGTACGGGCAACGTGGCGGAGCCGGTCGCTTACGTGCGCAGGGTGATGGTGAACCAAGCGGCGCGGCGGTGGCGTCGACGCGAAGTGTCGCGTCGACTCGATCATCACGCGCACGACTGGCAGCGCCCTTCGAACGATGCAACCGCGACGGTTGACGACCGCGACCGCACGCTGTCGGCCGTACTCACCTTGCCGGTGCGGCGTCGAGCGATCGTGTTGATGCGGTTCTACGACGACCTACCGATCGCCGACATCGCTCGCCAACTCGACATCCGCGAAGGAACCGTGAAGTCACAGCTCTCGCGAGCGCTTGACCAACTCCGCGAACAACTTCAAGAACAACAGTGAACAGACATCGCTCGAACTACTGGGCAACGCAACTGACGAGTCGAGGGTCTACATCAACGTGACTGGGCGCAACGATGAACCGTTCGAGCATCGCATTCGGCTCGGACTCCAAGGGCTCGACGACCTGCCGACTTCGTCGGTGGCGCACACCAGAACACGATCCGATTCATTCGAAGAGCAACACGCCGTGGGCCGTGAACGTCGACGACGGGTCGGCGCGATCGCTGGCAGCATGGCCATCGTCGCGGCTGGTATCACCGGGCTGGTGTGGGCCCGCGGCGGCGACCCGGCCGTCGCCCCAACAGCTGCTTCGGTTCCCACCCCCAGCGAGACGTTGGGGTCCGACCCGACCATCGAGCCACAAACCTCCGCAAGCACAACCCCAGCTGTGACCGCCGCAGCACCGACTGTTCCGGAGGGCTGGGCCGATGCCTGGGGCACGATCAGCGCTCCGGACTCCGAACTGATCGGGTCACCGAATCTTGACCCGGCGGTGGCTGTGTGGACGGGAGCTGAGGCGATTGTCATCGGGCCGAACGAGGCGTTGATCGACACCGTTGGTGCGGCTGTGGCCTATGACCCATCGACGGACTCGTGGCGTGAGCTCGCCCGACCACCCGCAGCGACCGCTGGCGATGAGATCGCGGTGTGGACCGGGGCGGAGATGTTGTTGTTCGGTGGTTCCGAGGATGTCGCTCTGGCGTACGACCCGGCGACCGATGCGTGGCGAGATCTCGCACGTGGGTATGGGGTGATGCCGATGGGCTACATGGTCGGCGGGGAGCGTGGCACGCCGTTTGTTTGGACCGGTTCGGAGCTACTGGTGTGGAGCGTTGTGGGCGACTCGGTGGTCAGCAGCATGGGTCTCCACGCCTACGACCCTGCCAGCGACACCTGGCGTGCCCTCGCCTACCCGCCCGATGGCTTCTCTCGTCGGAGCGCAGCGGCGTCGGTGTGGACTGGAGCGGAATGGTTGATCTGGGGTGGTACCGGAACTGACGAAACCGGCGCGAGCATCGAGTTCGACGATGGCCTGGCGTACAACCCAGCCACAGACTCCTGGCGGGTGCTTTCCGAGTCGCCGTTGCAAGCACGGCGTGCCGCCGGAATCTGGACCGGCACCGAGATGCTGATCATCGCCGGTTCGTCAGGTGGTATCGACGGCAACGGAGAGATGGCCCTCGCCGACGGAGCGGCATACAACCCTGCCACCGATGCGTGGCGCCTAGTGACACCGGGTATCGCTCATCCAGGGCTGCAACCCGTGTGGACTGGTGAGTACGCGGTCATGTTCTTCAAAGGCACCGCCGGGGTGTACCGCCCGGCGAGCGACACCTGGATCGACAGTTGCTGCAACATCGGCAACGGCGCCGGGCGCACCCACGTGTGGACCGGCACCAGCGTGATCTCGTTCAACGGCTACGACGCGAAGCACGGCGGCACCACCTTCACCCCACCGGGGTGAGCGTGAGTGTCGAGATAGGAAGGGAATCGAGACCCGAATGACTGCCGGCTTCACCCGAGCAGACCGTTCGTTCGTCGGTCTCTCCATGGAGCACTCGGTACACGTTGCCGGCCACACCGCCGGACGTCCGGCTCGCCTGATCCGGGGGTGGTGGCCACTGCCGGCCTTCGTGGTCGCCGGGTTGGTCTCCCAACAGGTGCTCCTGGACTCGCGCTACGACGTGGGCGGTCACGCCGCCGAACACCTTGCCGGCGCGTCGGTGCCGTTCGTGGCGGCACCCGTGGTCGGCTTGCTGTTCTGGGCGACACCCGCGGCCCGCCGTCAGATCGACGTGCTCGTCGTCACCGTCGCCTGGCTGGCGACGACGGTGATCGTGATGCTCGGCAACCTGCGCGTCGTCGACGATCTCGTGGACGCCGGGTACCCGCGAACACCCACTGGCTCGGTCCCCGACGTGGCCGACCATGGCCTCGCCAACTCCTCGGTGTGGTGGGCGTACGGCGTCGGGTTGCTGGTGGTGATCGCTTGGCATCGCCGGGATCACATCGGCAACCGGGCGACGGTCGCCGCCGTGATCTCCGGTCTGATCGTGCCGCCGTGGCTCATCCCTGGTTTCGGAGTGATCGTGCTCGCAGTCGTTCGCCTCGTTCGGCGCGGCCAGGCCGATCGCGTCACCGGCGTCGTACGTAGCGACGCGCTCGTCAGCCCTGGAGCAGGGTTTGCATCTCGTCGATCTCGGCCTGCTGGGCCGAGATGATCTGGTCGGCGAGCGCCAGCGCCTCGGGGTTCGAACCGTCGGTCTTGACGGTCTGCGACTGGGCGATCGCCCCCTGATGGTGTTCGATCATCAGGGCCAGCCACATCTGGTCGAACTCGACGCCGGTCATGGCTGACATGGCATCCATCTGGTCGGCGGTCATCATGCCGTCCATCGAAGACATGTCATGACCATCCGTCTCGGACATCGCCACCGGATGACCGGCGTCGGTCAGCCAACCGGTCAACAGCTCCACTTCGGGGTCCTGGGCACCCTTGATGCGTGTGGCCAGATCGACCACGGCAGGACTGGCACCGATGTTCGGGTCGAGAGCGATCTCGGCCATTTCGATCGCCTGCTGGTGGTGGGCGATCATGCCTTGCGAGAACTCGACGTCGGAGTCATTCATGACCATCCCGGCTGCGTCGCCGGCGGGCTGGGCGGCCGCCACCGTGCCGGTGGAGGCTGCTTCGTCCGAACCACATCCGGCCAGAGCGGTCGTGGTGAGTGCCAGAGCGATCACGGGGATCGTGAGCGGACGGATATTCATGGTTGGGTCCTTTTGGCGGTCGAATCGCTGCTACTCAGCGAGCCCGACCAAACTACGGGGTGGGGGTGATGGGCTGAGGAACGTCTCCGGAGGCACCGGCTTCGAGCTGTGCGATGGCCGGCGGCGAGACCACCATTGCGGCTGTGATCGCCACGATCGCCAGGCCGAGCGCGAACTCGACCAGCACCGCCTGGCGCAGCACGTGAATGTGTCGATCTCCGGTGGTCGCATCGTCGAGTCCTGAGTGCACGCGTCGGCGGTTGACATTGGCCACGGCCAGCATCGCGCCGAGCACGACGACTTTGACGACGAGGTACTTCCCGTGCCGTACGTCGAGCAGACCCGTCGGATTGCCGACGAGGCGAACCGTCTGGATCAGCCCGGTCACGATCAGCACGACGACACTGGCTCTGGCGACTCGTGAGAATCGGCGCACGGTGGGCGCCATCATCTCGGCGGTCGCACCGGGGATCACCAGCAAGGCGGTGACTGCCAGCCCGACGATCCAGGCCGCCGCCGCGGCGTGGTGGGCGACGTCGGTGACCACGCCCAGCACGGGCCACCGCAAGGAGCGTGAGTGGCCGGCGAATGCCCACGTGGCGAGCAGGCCCAGACCTGGAAGCGCGACCGCCGTCCAGTACACGTCGGGATTGGCGAGCCGGTACTGGAACAACACCAGCCACATCGTCAGGGCGAGCACGATGCGGATCGCCAGCGCCATGCCGGCATCCGTGGCGATCGCACCGTCGAGCGAGCCGAACGAGGCCCACATGTGCCGCCCGCTGACGTCGCCGGCGATCACCAGGAGTTGTGCCAACGCGAGGGCGGCGGTGGCGATCAGCGCTGCGCTCATGATCCGGCGGAGCAGCGGGTGGGCTCCGGCGGCAGACCAGATGGCAGCGCTGACCAGCAGGATCCCGACGATCGACATGATCGCCAGATACGAGCTGTATCGCAGCAGCCATCGCACGGGGGAGGGGGTCGAGAACGAACCGTCGTCCTGATCGGACGCCGCCAGGAGCAGCTCGCCGTTCGCTGGAGGTGTCGTGGCTGGGGGTGTGGTGGTCGCGGGCGCCGAGCCGGCAGCCGCCCCGACGACGGGAGCGGTGGTGGGCGGCGTCGTGGTGACCGTGGCGAGGGTGAAGTCGACCCGTCCGGTGATCGGATGCCCGTCCGGGCCGACGAGTCGCCACCTCAGTGAGTTGGCACCGGGCTGCACCACCGGAAGCGGGGTGATCACCTCGGTCTCGCCCGTGGGGCCGTGGAACGATCCGCCCAAGTCGCTGCGCACGCCGTCGACGCCGATCAGGGTGACGGTCAACGTCTCGAGCGGTACGTCCTTGTCGAAGACCCAGGTGATCTGAGTCGGCGCCAGGGTGAGCGACGCACCGTCGGCGGGGTCGCTGGAGACCAGCGTATTGTGTGCCGAAGCGATGCCTGCCGGCAGACCGAGCACTCCGCCGAGGATCGCGCCAATGGCGATCAGACACAGGAACAGGTGGCGGGGTGTCGGGCGGGACATGGGCTGGTGGGGGCGCTGTGATCGAGCGGCGATGCCGTGCCGACTCTATTGGGACCGAGCGGTCGAGCGTCGGCGGCGGCCGGTGGCTCGGCTGCATCCGAGCGGTCAGCCCGGCGTGGCGTCCTCGCGGTGTTGGCCGGCATTGATGGTGGCGAGTGCGTCTCGGTCGAGCTGATCGGGACGGACGACCGCCACTTTGGCCTTCGTGAGCGCCCGCCGCGAACGTGGCGCACTTGTGTTTCGGCTGGCGACCGAGTCTCATGGGGTGGTGGCCGAACTCGATGCTGTCGTCGTTGGAGCCGGCCCGAACGGGCTGGTGGCCGCCGTCACACTGGCCCAGGCCGGGCGGCGCGTGCTCGTGGTCGAAGCGAACGCTCGACCGGGTGGTGGGGCGCGCACGGAAGCACTCCTGCGGCCCGACGTGCTGCACGACGTGTGTTCGGCGATCCATCCGCTCGGGCTCGCCTCGCCCGTGCTCCGCGAGCTTCCGCTGTCGCAGCACGGGCTGCGGTGGATCCAACCCGACATCCCCGTGGCGCACCCATTGGACGGTGGGCGGGCGGCGGTCCTGCACCGTTCGATCACCGAGACGGCGGCCGGGCTCGGCGATGACGGTGCCGGCTACCGCCGCCTGTTCGAGCCGCTCGAGCGCGCCGGTTTCGATCTCACCGACGGCCTCCTCGCACCGCTCACCATCCCACCGCGCCATCCGATCGCGCTCGCCCGGTACGGCCTCACCGGCATTCGATCCGCTGACACCGTGGCACGTCACCGCTTCGACGGCGACGCCGCCCAGGGCCTGTTCGCCGGGCTGGCGGCGCACTCGATCCTCTCGCTGCGCTCACCTGCGACCGCCGGCTACGGCATGATGCTCGGGCTGCTCGGCCATTTGGTGGGCTGGCCGATGGCGGCGGGCGGCTCGCAGGCCATCACCGACTCGCTCGTGTCGCTGCTCCAATCACTGGGTGGCACCGTCGAATGCAGCCGTCGAATCGCCTCGCTCGACGAGTTGCCGCGTGCCGATGCGGTGCTGCTCGACCTGACCCCGCGCCAAGTCGTGGCGATCGCCGGCGACCGCCTGCCGGCGCGCTACCAGCGGGCGCTCGAACGGTTCCGGAACGGTCCCGGGGTCTGCAAGGTCGACTGGGTGCTCGACGGCCCGATCCCGTGGAGTGCGCCCGATTGTGGACGTACGGCCACCGTGCACGTCGGGGGCAGCTTGGCCGAGGTGGTCGCCGCCGAGCAGGCCGTCCAGGACGGGCGGCATCCGGACCGACCGTTCGTGCTGGTGGTCCAGCCGACGCTGTTCGACGCTTCCCGCGCTCCGGCGGGCGTGCACACGGGTTGGGCCTACTGTCATGTTCCGAACGGATCGACGTTCGACATGACGGATCGGATCGAGGCCCAGGTCGAGCGCTTCGCCCCGGGCTTCCGCGATCGGATCACCGATCGCCACGTGATGCTCACCCCGGCACTCGAGCACCACGATGCCAACTACGTCGGTGGCGACATCGGCGGCGGGGCTGCCGACCTGCGCCAGTTCGTGGCCCGGCCGACGTTCGGCTTGCATCCATGGCGAACCCCGGTCGACGGACTGTGGATGTGCTCGTCGTCCACGCCACCCGGCGCCGGCGTGCACGGGATGTGCGGCTACCTCGCCGCATATGACGTGCTGGACCGCTGACAGCACGATCGGTCAATCGCGGCACGTGACCGTCAAACGGCGGCGCTCAGGCTCGACGGTTGAAGACGCTGTATCCGCCGGGACCCACGAGGCAGGCAGCGACGATCAGCACGATCCCGAGGATGATCTGGCCTTGGAGGAGTTGGACGATGCCGACGATCACGAGGATGGCGGCGATGATCCAAAGGACGGTGGCGTTCATGGCGTGCTCCGGTTCTGTAGGGACACAGAGCAATTCCCCGAACGCCACGGTTCAAACGTCGCCATGACGATTCCGGTCAGCGAGTGCGTTGCTCGTCGGTCGAGCTGGTGCGGGCGAACACCAGGGCACCGGCGATCGCAGCCACGATCGACGCCGCGAAGATGCCGATCTTGGCGTCGGCCTGCAGGTCGGGGTCGCTGAATGCGAGTCCGGTGATGAACAGCGACACGGTGAATCCGATCCCCGCCAGCGCACCGACGCCCAGCATGTGGCCCCAGGTCGTGCCCGCCGGCAGCGTGCCGAGGCCGAGCCGCACCGCGAGCCAGCTGAAGCCGACGACACCCACCAGTTTGCCGACGACCAGCGCCACGGCGACGCCGACCAGGACGCGGCTGGGGTTCGACAACGAGTCACCCGACAACACGATCCCGGCGTTGGCGAGCGCGAACAGCGGCACGATCAGGTAGCTCGTCCACGGGTGGAGTCCGTCGATCAGTCGGTCACAGGCCGACACCGAGTGGCGGATCAGGGTCGCCGCTTCGTGCACGTCGGCGGCGTGCAGATCCCCACGGTTCTCGAGCACGTCCACGAACTGGTCGGCCTCGAGGTCGGTCTGCATCGGCGTGGCCGGTGTCAGCAGTCCCATGACCACGCCGGCGATCGTGGCATGCACCCCGGACTCGAACACCACGAACCACAAGGCGCATCCGGCGAGAGCGATCAACGGCGGGGAGATCACCCGGACGCGATGCATCCCCGCCACGGCGACGACGATCAGCGCTGCCGCGACCAGGTAACCCGGCCGCAGCCCGTCGCTGTAGAACACGGCGATGACCACGATCGCGCAGATGTCGTCGACGATCGCCAACGTCAGCAGCAACACCTTGATCGAGGTGGGAACGCGACTGCCGAGCAGGGCGACGACGCCCAGCGCGAAGGCGATGTCGGTTGCCATCGGGATACCCCACCCGCTCGCACCCGGCCCGCCGGAGTTGAAGGCCGTGTAGATCAACGCCGGCACGATGATGCCACCGACCGCCGCCAGCGCCGGGAGTGCCACGGCACGACGGTCGCGGAGTTCGCCGATCACGAGTTCGCGTTTGATCTCCATGCCGACCACGAAGAAGAAGACCGCCATCAACACGTCGTTGACGACGTGTACCAGATCTTGCTCGAACACGTACGAGCCGATCTCGACCCGGATCATGGAGTGCCAGAACGAGTCGTAACCGCCTTGCCAGGGTGAGTTGGCCCAGATCACGGCAACCACGGTTGCGGCAACGAGCAGGATGCCGCCGGCGGCCTCGATGTGCAGGAAGCGGGCGATCTGACGCGCCGGGCGGGCCAACGCTCGGTCGCTGTGCATGAACGAAGGTTCGGCGTCGGGAAACGGGCGAGACATGAGATGCTCCTGTGGGGTCGTCAAGATCACGCCGACCCGACTTCCCGGCAATTCCCACCGTGACGATATCTGCCAGCATCCCGGTGCGGCTGCGCGGCAATCCCGCTCAACCTGATCGTATATGATTTTGAACGAGTGGTGCCGGGATCGGCCGACCGACGAGATGAGGACGAGATGAGGACGAGGGGGTCCGAGATGTTGCCAACGCACGCATCCACCACCGAGTCGGCTACCGAATCGACCGTGCCGTCGTCGATCCAGTGCGACGTGCTCGTGATCGGGGCCGGCTTCGCCGGCCTGCACGCATTGCACGAGCTCACCCGACGAGGGCACGAGGCCGTCGTGCTCGAGGCCGGTGCCGGTGTCGGCGGAACGTGGTTCTGGAACCGCTATCCGGGATCGCGGTGCGACGTCGTCAGCCTCGACTACTCGTACACGTTCTCCGAGGAGCTGTACCAGGAGTGGAACTGGAGCGAGCGCTACGCCCAACAGGGCGAGATCGAACAGTATCTGAACTGGGTCACCGACCGACTCGAGCTGCGGCCGCACATCCGGTTCGGTGCGAAGGTCGTCGGCGCCACGTGGAGCGACGAAACCGCGGTCTGGACGGTCGCCGTCGCCGACGGTCGCCGCTTCCGGGCAGCGTTCCTCGTGGCCGCCACCGGCTGCCTGTCGGTTCCCAACGTCCCCCATTTCGACGGTCTCGACGACTTCGAGGGTGACGTTCAGCACACTGCCACCTGGCCGAGCGACGGCGTCGATCTGGCCGGCAAGCGGGTCGCCGTGATCGGCACCGGCTCGTCCGGCATCCAGTTGATCCCCGAGGTGGCCAAGTTGGCGAGCAGCCTCGTCGTGTTCCAGCGCACCGCCAACTTCAGTCTTCCCGCCGGCCAGAAGGACATCGACCCCGACCTCGTGAACCGGCGCAAGCACGCACTCGACGCATGGCGTCGGAAGGCATGGACCAGCGACGCCGGTTTCGACTTTGCTCCGGCCGAACTCTCAGCCGACTCGATGACGCGCGAACAGGCGTATGCCGTGCTCGATAGGCGTTGGGAGCACGGCGGGTTCCCCGAGATCGTGCTCGCCTTCGAGAACGTGTTCAAGGATCCCGAGGCCAACGAGATGGTGTCCGAGTACTTTCGTCGCAAGGTGCGCGAGACCGTGCACGACCCGGCGACGGCGGATCTGTTGTGCGCCACGGATCACCCGGTCGGCAGCAAACGGGTCTGCGCCGACACGAACTACTACGAGACCTACAACCGAGACAACGTCACCCTCGTGAGCACCCGATCCGCACCGATCGATCACTTCGATCGTGGCGGGTGCGTGCTGGCCGACGGTCGCCGGTTCGACCTCGACGTCGTGGTGCTGGCAACCGGGTTCGACGCGATGACCGGCGCCTTGCGACGGATGGGCGTGGTCGGCCGCGACGGTCGCACGATCGAGCAGGCCTGGGCCGGCGGTCCGCGGACCCTGCTCGGCCTCCAGGTGGTCGGCTTCCCCAACCTGTTCACCATCACCGGTCCCCAGAGTCCTTCCGTGCTCAACAACATGGTGCTCGGCATCGAACATCACGTGCAATGGATCGCCGGCTGCGTCGATCACATGCGGTCGCACGGTTTGCGTTCGATCGAGCCCACGCCTGCCGCCGCCGAGGCGTGGGCTCAGGAGGTCGCCGACGCCGTCGAGGGCACGCTGTTCGGGCGTGCCGACTCGTGGTATGTGGGCGCCAACATCCCCGGCAAGCCGCGTGTCTTCATGGTGTACGTGGGCGGGTTCGCCAAGTACGTGCAGTACTGCGACGCGGTCGCCGGCAAGGGCTACGAGGGCTTCGTGTTCGATGCCGACTCGACCATCGTTCCCTCACCGGGCGACTGGTGCGGACCTGCGGCGAGCCGAACGTCGAGTGCGGTCGGTCCACGATGGGACGTGTTGGGGGAGTAGTCGTACGTCATCGGCACCAGCTCGAGCTCGGGCAGCCGCGACGTCAGCAGATCCAGAAAGATGCCCAGCTCGAGCCGGGCCAGCGGCGCCCCGAGGCAGTAGTGGGCGCCGAATCCGAACGAGACGTGATTGCGGGCGTTGGCGCGATCGAGGTCGACCAGATCGGGATCGTCGAACTCCGATGGGTCGCGATTGGCGGCTCCGAGCACGGCCAGCAGTTGAGCGCCGGCCGGGATCTCAACGCCTGCGATCCGCGTGGCGATCCTGGTCGTGCGCCTCCAGGCGATGACGCTGCTCTCGAACCGGATCAACTCCTCGATCGCGTTCGGGATCGTCGCCGGCTCGTCATGCAGACGGCGCCACGCTCCGGGCGTGTCGAGCAGCGCACGCACTGCGTTGGCCGACTGGTTGGTGGTGGTCTCGTGACCGGCCATCAACAGACCGAACAGCGTCTGTGCGACGCGGCCTCGATCGAAGTCCTCGGGCTGCTCCTGGTCGAGGCGGCGGAGGAGTTCGCTCGTGTAGTCGTCTCCCGGCTCGGCAGCGAGGCGATCGACGAGATCGAAGCAGTAGCGCAGATACTCGACGAAGTCGGGGAGTTGGCGCCGAATCGCGTCGTCGGAGAGTCGTCCCCACGTCAGCAGCGCTCGGCCTGCCGACCAGCGCTTGACGCGATCGGTGTCGACGTCGGGGATTCCGAGGAACACGAACAGCACCTCGGCGGGAACGTCCGACAGCATGGCGTCGACCAGGTCCACGGTCTCGCCGGCGCGCAGTCGTCGTTCGACCCGATCGACCGCCTGTGCGGCGAGACGTCGCACCGCCGGCTCGATCCACCCGATCCGACGTGGCGAGAACGCATCGCGCAGGAACCTCCTCACGGCGGTGTGCGATGGCGGGTCGTTGTTCGACAGGTTGGGCCGCAGGTCGAAGCCTTCGGCCCTGAACGACGCCACGACGTCGCTGGGCCACGGCGTGACCGGTTCCTGTGCATTGACGGCCGTGAACGTCGCGGTATCGCGCATCACACGCCGGACGTCGTCGTACCTCGTGATCACCCAGTGATCGATCAGCGGGCTGTAGAACACCGGGGTGTCGAGCCGAGCCGTGGCCAGGTAGGCGTACGGGTCGAAGAGGTAGGACCCTCCGAAGGGATCGAAGTCGTGCCGGATCGGGCACCCGTTGGAGGTCGTGTTGGCGAAGGCGTGTGCCACTGCGGCCAACGTTCGCGCGGTCGCATTGTCACGTCGAGCAAATCTTTGGAGTGCCTGGAGTAAGTTCTGCTTATGAGCACCTCGATCACGCTGCGGCAGCTCGAATACTTCGTCACCACCGCCCGCACCGGATCGATGGCGCGCGCCGCCTCCACGCTGCACGTGTCGGCCGCCGCCGTGTCGCTCGGCATCAACCAACTCGAGCGGATCCTCGAATGCGAACTCTTCCTGCGCCGTCCCCAGCGGCCGCTGGCCCTCACCGGCGCTGGGCGCGAGCTGCTTGCCAAAGCGGCCGCCGTCGTGTCCGACGCCGAGCAGATCGAGCAGGACGCCGGCCAGCGATCGGGCTCGTTCTCGGGAACGATCCGGGTCGGTTGCTTCGACACGCTGGCACCGATGCTGGTTCCGCAGCTGTTGGTCGTGGCGGCGGAGCGGTATCCGGGTCTGTTCGTCGACGTCACCGAAGGTCAGTCCGACCTGCTGCAGGAGCAGCTCACCGATGGCCTGACCGACGTGGCCGTGATGTACGGGTTGGAGCTCTCGCCGGGGCTGCGCGCCGAGATGCTGTGGACGATGAAGCCCTATGTGGTGCTGCCCGGTGACCACCGCTTGGCGCACCGATCCTCGGTGCACCTCGCCGACCTGGTGGCCGAACCGATGATCATGCTCGACGCACCGCCCAGCCGAATGCACATGCTGACGGCGTTGGCAGGCGTGGGGATCACGCCGACCATCGGACGCGTCACGCACAACTTCGAGACCCTGCGTTCGCTGGTCGGGCGTGGCTACGGATGGGGGTTGCTGGTCCAGCACCCGGCAGTCGACCGCAGTTACGAAGGTTTGCCGATCTGCTCGGTGCCGATCGCCGATCCGGTCGAACCGGCACCCGTGGTGGCGGCGACCGTCGCCAGTTCCGCATCGCCACGGCGCACCAACGCCGTGATCGCGCTGCTGCGCTCACTCGATCCTTCGCCAGCGCCGATCTGATCGTATACGCTTCGGGATCGACCGACCGTTCGCGTCTCCCGCGGACCTCGCACGGAGCATCACCATGACAACCAAGAGTCGTCCACTGCCGACCGAACCGACCAGCGGCCCGGGCGCCCCCACGTCGAAGGCCGATCACGCCTATCAGACGATCCTGCAGGCGATTCGCGACGGTGTCTACGGACCCGGGGAGCGGCTGGTGTTCGAGCGCCTGGCGCGTGCCATGGACATCAGTGTGGTGCCGGTCCGCGAGGCGATCAGGCGGCTCGAGGCCGACGGATTCGTCACGTTCACCCGCAACGTCGGCGCCACGGTCACGTCGGTCGACGTCGACCGGTACGCCGAGACGATCCAGACGGTCGCCTCGCTGGAGGGGATTGCGATCGGGTTGGCATACCCGCACCTGACCGCTGACGTGATCCGGCGGGCGCGTCATGCCAACGACCGACTGCGGGCGCAACTGGATCCGTTCGATGCGGCGTCGTTCTCGTCGCTCAACCTGCGATTCCAAGAGATCTTGTTCGACGCCTGCCCCAACCGTCATCTGGTGTGCATGCTCGAGCGCGAGTGGGCACTGCTGGCCACCACCCGGAGTTCAGCGTTCATCGCTGCACCCGAGCACGCCTCCGAGAGCGTGGTCGAGCACGACGAGTTGCTCGACATGATCGAACGCGATGCCGGCGCAGAGGCAGTCGAGCGGTACACGCGCGAGCATCGCATGCTGACCGCGCAGCTGGTGCTCGAGCAGCTCGCCCGGACCGCGCCCGCCACGTCCTGAGGCGCTGCGGGCCGTCAGGAGCCTGCGAGCCCGATCGAGCACAAGCTGGACCGCTGGGCGTGCTGACGCAGAGCGCGTTCCACGTCCACTGCCGGTGCGCCAGAGGCGATCAGGTCGAGGATCGCTTCGTGATCGTCGACCGTTCGGTCGGCATCGCCGTCGTCGATCAACGAGAGCCACATCGGAGCCGTCGAACCCGACGATTCCGAGATCAGATCGAGCAGATGCCGGTTGGGGCAACCTGCCAGCAACGTCTGGTGGAACAGTCGCGCCAGTCGTGCGGCCGCCGACGTGCCGTGTGCGCAGGACCGCAATGCAGCACCCGCAGCGCGAGCGACGATCACGCATTCCGGCGACAGCCGCGAGGCGCCCATCGCAATCGCCGACGCCTCGAGCAGCATCACCGTCTCGGCGACACCACGATCGGTGGGCTGTTCGGGGGACGTCGTCCGAGGCGACGGAGTTGCGGTGATGATCCACGCCGCGGCGCGCGATGACACCAGGCTGGCCGCCCGAACGTGGACGATGTCGTCGGGCAGGCGGTGTGCCATCGGGTGATGCGCACGTGCGGCGCGTGGCGTTTGGCAGTACATCGTCGATCCCCCCAGACCTGCGTTGACGTCGGGAGCGTGTTGCGCGCACCTGACCATTCGAACGTAACGATCGACTCTCGGTAGGTCAAGCTTGCATTTCTTGGCGGCTCGGCAAGCAGAACTTATTGTCAGTCCCGCCGGCGCAGGCATAAATCGTATCTGATCATGCCGATCTTGGCGGGCCCGGCTGGTACCGTGCGGTCGGCGCCGCCACGACGGCGGAGACGGGCATAGAGGGGCATCGATGGATCTGGAGCTGGTCGGCAAGGTCGTCGTCATCTGTGGTGGTGCCACCGGAATCGGGCGGGCGTGCGCCGATGCATTCGCCGAGGAGGGCGCCAGGTTGGCGATCTTCGACTGGAACCAGGCGGCGCTGTCGCTCGCCGCCGACGAGTTGCGCAACAACGGCGCCGAGGTCCACATCGAACAGGTCGACGTCTCGCACGGCGAGTCGGTGGAGCGCGCTCATGCACGGGTGATCGAACGCATGGGGGGCATCGATATCGGCTTCAACAACGCCGGGATCATCACGCCGAGCAAGGCGATCGAGAACACCACCGAGGCCGACTGGGACGCGGTGTTGAACGTCAATCTGAAGGGCGTGTGGCTGTGCACCCGTGCCCAGGTGCGCCACATGCGGCCGCGGGGACAGGGCGTCATCATCAATACCGCATCCACGGCGGCGTTGGTGGGCGCGCCCGGAACGACGCCGTACACGGCGGCGAAGCACGGTGTGCTCGGCATCACCCGCACGGTCGCGCTCGAACTTGCCACCACCGGCGTCCGCATCAACTCGATCGCACCCGCGACCGTCGACACGCCGCTCAACTCGGTGTTGTTCGACAACGACGATCCGTTCGCCGACGCGCTGGTGCGCAAGGGTCAGCCGATCGGCCGCAACGCCCACCCCCGCGAGATCGCCGATGCGGTGTTGTGGCTGGCCAGCGCTCGCTCGACCTTCGCCCACGGCTCCACGCTCGTGATCGACGGTGGTTTCACGGCGCAGTGACCCAGCCGGCCCCGGCGTCGGTGGTCGCTGCGCGAGGATGCCGCATGGCGCACGACCATCACCATGCCGACATGCGCGCCGGCGCTCGACACGCCGGGCGGCTGTGGTGGTCGTTCGGGCTGGTCGCCGGCTTCCTGGTGGTCCAGGTCGTGGTGGGGCTGGCCACGAACTCGTTGGCATTGCAGTCCGACGCCGGCCACATGGCGACCGACGCGCTCGGGCTGGGCATGGCGTTGGCGGCGATCACGGCCGCCGATCGCGCTGCCCACGCGGAACATCGGACGTTCGGGCTGTACCGGCTCGAGATCCTGGCCGCGCTCGCCAACGCGATCCTGCTGTTCGCCGTCGCCGGGTACGTGCTGATCGAAGCCGCCAGCCGGATCGACGACCCGCCGGAGGTCGCTTCGGTACCGGTGTTGGTGGTAGGGCTGATCGGCCTGGCCATCAACCTCGCCTCGTTCTCGCTCTTGCGGGCGGGCGCCAGCGAGAGTTTGAACGTGCGCGGCGCCTACCTGGAGGTGATCGCCGACGCCGTCGGGTCGGTCGGGGTGATCGTGGCGGCGGCCGTCATGTGGGCGACGGGATGGGGTTGGGTGGACCCGGTGATCGGGGCGGCGATCGGGTTGTTCATCCTGCCGCGAGCCTGGCAACTCGGGCGTGAGGCGACGCGTGTGCTCGTGCAGGCTGCGCCGGTCGGGGTCGACCTGCCGGCGATCACGGCCGGCCTGACAGCGATCGACGGGGTGCGCGACGTGCACGACCTGCACGTGTGGACGTTGACCAGCGAGATGGAGGTACTCACGGCCCACGTCGAGATCGCCGCCGGCGCCGACTCGCAGGCCGTGCTGGACGGGGCGCGGACGCTGCTCGCCGAGCGGTTCCGGATCACCCACGCCACGCTCCAGGTGGAGACCGTCGGCGAACACGGATGCGGCGACATCACCTGGTGAGCGGTTACCGACGGCCGATCGCTGAAAAGACGTCTTCATCTAAAAGTTGACAGAGTCCAGAATCGATGGCACACTGATGCCCGCCATGGACACCGCCGCAGACGTCAAGCAACTGCTCCGCAGCCACGGGGTCCAGGTCACCGCTCAGCGTCTGGCGATCGTGCAGGCCGTGGCCCGCCGACCCCACGCCACCGCCGACACCTTGACCGATGACGTGCGGTCCGTGATCGGTTCGATCTCGCGACAGGCCGTGTACGACTCGCTCGGCGTGCTGGTCGAACATCGCCTGCTCCGGCGCATCCAGCCGGCCGGCTCGGCGGCCCGCTACGAGACGCGCGTCGGTGACAACCACCACCACCTCATCTGTCGACAGTGTGGTGCAACGCTCGACATCGACTGTGCCGTCGGCGACGTGCCGTGTTTGACCGCATCCCACGACCACGACTTCGTGATCGACGAGGCCGAGGTCATCTATTGGGGCATGTGCCCCACATGCCGCGACGCCGACCTGTCATCTGGCACCCCTCGATCTCGCACTCCCTGAACCATCGTCCGTCAGCGAAAGGAACCGTCATGGCCGACCAAGAGGCACTCCAGATCAACGACACCCAGATGAGGTGTCCCGTGATGCACGGCGACCATGCCGAGCACACGGCAACCGGGTCGACCGCCAACCAGCACTGGTGGCCGAACCAACTCAGCCTGCGCATGCTCAACCAGAACTCGCCCTTGGTCGACCCGATGGGCGACGACTTCGACTACGCCGAGGAGTTCGCATCGCTCGACCTGGCGGCCGTCAAGGCGGATCTGCTGGCACTGATGACCGACTCCCAGGAATGGTGGCCCGCCGACTACGGGCACTACGGGCCGTTGTTCATCCGGATGGCGTGGCACAGCGCCGGCACCTACCGGATCCAAGACGGACGCGGCGGCGCCTCGAGCGGATCGCAACGGTTCGCTCCACTGAACAGCTGGCCCGACAACGGCAACCTCGACAAGGCGCGCGCGCTGCTGCTGCCGATCAAGCAGAAGTACGGCCGCAAGCTCTCGTGGGCGGACCTGATGATCCTCACCGGCAACGTGGCGCTCGAATCGATGGGTTTCGCCACGTTCGGGTTCGGCGGCGGCCGCGTCGACGTCTGGGAGCCGGAGGACGACATCTACTGGGGGCCCGAGACCACCTGGCTCGGTGACCAGCGGTATCACGGCGACCGCGAGTTGGAGAACCCGTTGGCGGCGGTCCAGATGGGCCTGATCTACGTCAATCCGGAGGGCCCGAACGGCAACCCCGACCCGCTGGGGTCGGCTCGCGACATCCGCGAGACGTTCCGGCGGATGGCGATGGACGACGAGGAAACGGTGGCCCTGGTCGCCGGTGGGCACACGTTCGGCAAGACCCATGGCGCCGGCGACCCCGAGCTCGTCGGGCCGGAACCGGAAGCCGCACCGATCGAGCAGATGGGCTTCGGCTGGACGAACGCGTTCGGGACCGGCATCGGTGTCGACGCCACCACCAGCGGCTTGGAGGGGGCGTGGACCGCCACGCCGACCACCTGGGACAACAGCTACTTCGACACGTTGTTCGGGTACGAATGGGAGCTCACTCGCAGCCCCGCCGGCGCTCAGCAGTGGACGCCCGTGAACCCTGAGGCACAGGGCACCGTCCCCGATGCCCACGATCCGTCGCGGTCGCATGCACCGATGATGTCGACCGCCGACATGGCGCTGCGGATGGACCCGATCTACGAGCCGATCTCTCGCCGTTTCCATCAGAACCCAGCCGAGTTCGCCGACGCCTTCGCCCGCGCCTGGTTCAAGTTGACCCACCGCGACATGGGCCCGATCGCCCGCTACCTGGGTCCGGAGGTGCCCGCAGAACATCTGATCTGGCAGGACCCGGTACCCGCCGTCGATCATGACCTGATCGGCGACGCCGACATCGAGCACCTCAAAGCAGCCGTCCTCGACTCCGGTCTCACGATCTCGGAACTGGTCCGCACGGCCTGGGCGTCGGCGTCGACGTTCCGCCACAGCGACAAGCGTGGGGGTGCCAACGGTGCCCGGATCCGCCTTGCCCCGCAGAACGACTGGGCCGTCAACGATCCGTCCGATCTGAGTCGGATCCTGTCGACGATCGACTCGGTGAGGGCCGCTTTCAACGAGTCCGGAGCCACGGTCTCGCTCGCCGACCTGATCGTGCTGGGCGGGGTCGCCGCCATCGAGGCGGCGGCGCGCCAGGCGGGCTACGACATCACGGTGCCGTTCGCCCCGGGCCGAACCGATGCATCCCAGGAACAGACCGACGTGGAATCGTTCGAAGCGCTCGAGCCGACAGCCGACGGCTTCCGCAACCACCTCGGCAAGGGTCACACCCGCACCGCCGAGGAGCTCTTGGTCGACCGTGCCCAGTTGCTGGGTCTGACCGCCCCGCAGATGACCGTGCTGGTCGGCGGGATGCGGGTGCTGGGCGCCAACACGGGCGGGTCGTCGCATGGCGTGTTGACCGATCGTGTTGGTTCGCTGACGAACGACTTCTTCGTCAACCTGCTCGATCGGTCGCTCGAGTGGCAGCCCGCCGGCGACACCGACCAGGTCTTCGAAGCCCGTGATCGGGCGGCTGGTGCGGTGCGGTGGACCGGCACCCGTGTCGACCTGGTCTTCGGTTCCAACTCGCAGCTGCGGGCGATCGCCGAGGTGTACGGATCGAGCGACGCCGGTCGCAAGTTCGTTGACGACTTCGTGTCGGCGTGGACCAAGGTGATGAACGCCGACCGCTTCGACCTGCACTGATCACACGATCACCCGTTCGGGCCAGTCGGCACGTCGCCGGCCGGCCCGCTAGCGTCTCACCGTGCTCGGTCTCCCGGTGTTCGGTGTCAGGTTGTTCGGTGTCACGGTGGTTCGATGAGCGGCGGTCTGGTCGGGTTGCTCGATGACATCGCCGCACTGGCCAAGTTGGCGGCGGCGTCGATCGACGACATCGGTGCCGCGGCCGGGAAGGCGGGCGTCAAGTCGGCGGGGGTCGTGGTCGACGACACGGCCGTCACCCCCACCTACGTGCACGGGTTGGCGGCCGAACGCGAACTGCCGATCATCAAGCGGATCGCGCTCGGGTCGATCAAGAACAAGCTGCTGTTCATCCTCCCGGCCGCGCTGGCGCTGTCGGAGTTCGTCCCGATCCTGGTCGAGATCATCCTGATGTGCGGCGGCACGTACCTGTGTTTCGAGGGCGCCGAGAAAATCCACCACCGGGTCGTGCACCACGACGACGGGCACGACGTCCCCGCCGTCGCAGCCGGCACCGATCAGGAGGAACAGACGATCCGAGGCGCGATCCGAACCGATTTCATTCTGTCCGGTGAGATCATGGTGATCGCCCTCAAGGACGTCATCGACCAGGGCTTCGTGTCACGTGCGCTGATCCTGGCGATCGTCGCCGTGGCGATCACGTTGCTCGTCTACGGCGTCGTGGCGGTGATCGTGAAGATGGACGACGTCGGCCTGAGGATGGTGGAGTCCGGCCGCCCGAGTGGAGTGCGCCTGGGATCGGCGCTGGTGCGCGGCATGCCGACGCTGTTGGCCGCGCTGTCCACCATCGGAACAGCGGCGATGGTGTGGGTCGGCGGACACATCCTGATCGTGGGCGCCGACGAACTGGGTTGGCACTGGCCCCACGACGTGATCCACGACTGGGAACACGCGATCGGTCACGCGGCCGGGTTCGGTGGCCTGCTGGCGTGGGTGGTCAACACGATTGCGTCGGCCGTGGTGGGACTGGCAGTCGGGTTCCTGGTCGTCATGATCGTGTCGAGGCTGCCGTTCGGCGCGCAGCACGCCGATCCCGACCCTGCCCACTGAGCCTGACGACCGCCACAGATCGTGGCGTTTGGACGCCGCCGGCGGGGGTACACCGACCCGCCCGGCGTACGACACGATCAAGGCGTGACACGATGACTGAAACCATGAGCAGGACCGACACCGACCAGTCCGAACGTCATGATGGGATGGGTGCACTCATCCATCAGGGCGGCGTGGCATTCCGCGTCTGGGCACCCCACGCCGATGCGGTCGGTGTGGTCGGCGACTTCAACGACTGGGACGCCTCCCGCAACCCCATGACGTCGGAGGGCGAAGGTGACGGGTACTGGTATGCCGACGTCGCCGAGGCGCACCCCGGCCACGGATACAAGTACCTGATCACCAATGGAGAGCAGGAGCTGTACCGCATCGACCCGTACGCCCGCCAGGTCACCAACTCGGTCGGCCACGGGCTGATCTACGACCACACCGTGTTCGACTGGCAGGACGACGGGTTCACCTGCCCGCCGCACAACGAACTCGTCATCTACGAGGCCCACATCGGTTCGTTCGATCCACAGCAGGAGGGCACCGGGACGTTCGACGATCTGCGGGCCCGGCTCGGATATCTCGAGCGGCTCGGCATCAACGCCCTCCAGCTGATGCCGGTCGCCGAGTTCGCCGGCGACATGTCGTGGGGGTACAACCCGGCCCACGTCTTCGCCGTCGAATCCGCCTACGGCGGCCCCGACGCGTTCAAGTCGCTCGTGCTCGACGCCCATCGGCGTGGCATCGCGGTGATCCTCGACGTGGTCTACAACCACTTCGGTCCGAGCGATCTCGACCTGTGGCAGTTCGACGGCTGGAGCGACAACGACAAGGGCGGGATCTACTTCTTCAACGACGAACGCTCGTCCACGCCGTGGGGCGACACGCGTCCCGACTACGGGCGTGAAGAGGTGCGCCGGTTCATCCACGACAACGCCTTGTCGTGGTTGAGCGACTACCACCTCGACGGGCTGCGGCTCGACATGACGCTCTACATGCGCTCCATCGACGGCAACGGGGCGATGGACATCCCCGAGGGATGGGAGCTGACGCGGTGGATCAACCGTGACGTGCGCGAGCGGTTCCCCGGCCGGATCATGATCGCCGAGGACCTGCAGAGCGACCATGCCCTCACCTCGACCGGCGATGACGGAGCGTGTTTCCACGCCCAGTGGGATGCCGAGTTCGTGCATCCCGTACGCGGCCGTGCTGACCGAGACCGATGATGCCGACCGGTCGATCGGCGCACTCGCCGACGCCGTGCGGTTCTCGTACGGCGACGCGTTCTCGCGGGTGATCTACACCGAGTCGCACGACGAAGTGTCGAACGGCAAGGCGCGCGTGCCGTACGAGGTACACGCCGGCGACCCGACCGGGTGGCACGCCCAGAAGCGCTCCACGCTGGGAGCGGCGCTCACGTTGACGGCGCCCGGTATCCCGATGTTGTTCCAGGGTCAGGAGTTCCTGCAAGGCGAGTGGTTCCGCGACGACGTGCCACTCGACTGGCAGTTGCGCGAGGACTTCCGTGGCATCGTCCGGTTGTACCGGGACCTGAATCGGCTGCGCCGCAATCTCGACGGCTGGTCGCGCGGGCTCACCGGCCAACACGTGGAGGTGGTCCACGCCGATGAGGACACCAACGTGCTGGCGTACCACCGCTGGTACGAAGGTGGACCAGGAGACGACGTGCTGGTCATCGCCAACGTCGACCATCGCGCCCATGGGCACCTGGCGATCGCCGTCCCGCACGCCGGGCGTTGGGCGTTGCGCGTCAACACGGACGCGGCGGTGTATTCCGACATCTTCGAGGACCTGCCGGCCAGCGATCTCGACGTGGCGGAGGCCGACGACGGCGTCGGGGCGGTGGCCGACGTGTCGATCGGCCCCTACAGCGCGCTGATCTACACCCGGGTCGACTGATGATCAGCAGACGGCTCGAACGTACCGGTACGGGTTGACCGCCACGCCGCCACCGGGGTGCACCTCGAAGTGCAGGTGCGGCACGCCGGCGTTGCCGGTCGAACCGACGTAGCCGATCACCTCGCCCTGGGACACCGAGCGGCTGGAACCCTCCCAGCGGTCGAGGTGGGCGTAGTAGTAGCGGGTGCCGTCGTTGGCGGTGAGCCAGATCGCGTTGCCGCCCAGCTTGTTGGTCTTGAACTGGGCCGAGCCCGACGCCACGGCGACCAGCGTGGTGCCCGTGGCGGCGATCATGTCGACACCCTGGTGGAGTCGCCCTCCCGAACGCGGCGCGCCCCACGTGTCGGAGAAGCCGGCAGCCCCGGCGACCGGGCAGATCATGTTCGATGTCGGCGTGGGGGCGGGGGTCGGTGGACTCGGGGCGGGGGTCGGTGGTGCCGGGGCCGGTGGTGCCGGGTCGGTCGGAGCAGGACCCGTGACCGGCGGTGCCGGCTGCTGCGGCGACGGCGACGCAGGCTCGGTCGGCGTCGGGTCCGATGCACCACCATCGGAGTCGGAACCGCCCGACACCGGCTGCTGAGCCGCCGGCTGGGTGGTCGCCGCCGCCTGCGACGCCAGTTCGGCCTCGCGCTGCAGGCGCAGCTGTTCGAGCTCGTGCTGGACCGCAGCATCCTGCAACAGCTGTTGTTCGACCTGCTGGAGTTGCCCCACCTCGGCCTCGGCCCGCTGGCGCAGGGTGTCGAACTGCTGGCGCGCCTGGTCGGCGTCGCGTCGTTGACCCTCGAGTTCACGGCGGGCATCGTCGAGTTCCGAGATCGCCGCTGCATAGTCGTCGATGCTCACCAGCACGGTGCCACTGGCGGCGCCGGAGTACACGTCGGCGGTGGCCACCTGGTTCATCTCGGAGACCGGGGTGAACAGCGGGTTGCCTTCGATCGACCCTTGGGCGAATCGTTGGACCGCACGTCCGGCAAGCACGTCGCGCATGCCCGTGATCTCGGTGTCGAGCGCTGTCAGGCGTGCCGCCGCGGCAGCGATCTGATCGTCGAGCACCTCGATCTCGGACTCGGCGTCGAACAGCGCCTGGGCCGCCGCGTTGGCACGGTCGCGTGCCGCCTGCACGTCGCGAGCGGCTTGCTTGACGGCATCGTCGCTGTGGTCGGCCGACACACCTGCGGGCGCCAGGAAGGCTCCCGCCACCAGCGCGATCACGGCTGCCATTCGGTGGGTCGTCGTTCGTCGCAACACCCGGCCCGCACCCACGGCAGCGAGTATTACAGTTCGATGACGGAAACGCACATCACCGGGCCCGGTGAGGCCCACCCGCCGGGAGGCCTACAGTCCGGGTGTGGACGAAATCGCCGGTGTGCCCAAGCCTCCCACGGCGGCGTTGGTGTTGGGCAGCGGTGGGGCCCGCGGGTTCGCCCACATCGGCGTCGTGGAGGTGCTGGAAGCGGCGGGCATCGACGTGATCGCGATCGCAGGGTGCTCGATGGGCGCGATGGTCGGCGGGATGTTGGCGGCAGGCAAGCTCGAGGAGTTCACCGGGTGGGTGACCGGGCTGGGCAGATTCGAGATGGTCAGGATGCTCGACCTCTCGCTGTCGGGTGCCGGTGCGATCCGAGGTGAGCGCCTGTTCTCGGTGGTCGGTGAGCTGCTGGGAGGGGCCGTGATCGAGGACTTGCCGGTTGCCTTCACGGCGGTCGCCGTCGATCTGGTGAGCCGACGCGAGGTGTGGTTCCAGGAGGGCCCGCTCGACGTCGCGATCCGGGCGTCGAGCGCGATCCCGTCGTTCTTCGCCCCGGTCGAACTCAACGGCCGCCTGCTGGTCGACGGCGCCGTCCTCGATCCGGTGCCTGTCGCCGCCGTGGCGGCGGTGCACGCCGACATGGTGATCGCCGTCAGCCTCGACGGTCAGGGTTCCGCCACCAGCGCGCCGGTCAGCGAGTCGGCCGGGGAGACGTCCGAGGAGGAGTGGTCCGAGCGGATGCGAGGCGCCGCCGCACGTTGGTTCGACAGCGAGATGCTGAGCGCCGTGCGGCGCCGGATGAACCCCGACACCGCCGAGGCGTGGCGTCGCCGGCTGGCCGCCGGACCGCCCGAACCCGACGAACCGTCACTCGGCACCGTGGACGTGGTGCAGGCCTCGTACGAGATCATGCAGGGTGCGCTCACCCGGCATCGACTCGCCGGATTCGCCCCCGACCACATGGTCACGCTGCCCAGGAACGCCTGCCGAACGCTCGACTTCCACCGCGCCACCGAGATGATCGAGGTCGGCCGCCAGATCGCGACCCAACAGTTGGCCGAGTTGCTGACGGCGCCCGCCGGTTCGGGTCAGTTCGGCGCCGCGTCGGGCTGACGCAGCGTTCGGTCGCGGCGTCAGGTCGCGGCGTGCAGGATGTCCTGCGCCAGCAGGACCGTGAGCAGCGAGATCACGCACAGTGCGATCGCCGAGAAGTGCCAACGCCAACGGTGATCGGCGGCGAAGAAGCGACGGATCGAGAACACGTCGCTGATCATGGCGACCACACCGATCACGATCCCGAGCACCGGCCCGACCGACGCCACGATCCCGAGCGCCGGCAGCACGAACGGGAACACGATGTAGGTCAGCGTGCAGCGCGTGGCCGAGATCACCATCGACTTCTGGAACGCCGTCTCGGCGGAGCGCTTCGACACGTGCGCCGGGCGCTCCTTGACGAACAGGATCTTGCGGACGAACTGGTCGGCCTTGGAGCGCTGGGTCGGTGCCGAACCGTCGTACGGGCACAGCAGCGCCGGTGGTTGAGCGTGCTCGGCAGTCGACACATCCGAGACGGTAGCGGTCAGCCGAACCACTCGCGCAGTCGCCCCGTGATCCACAGCTGGCACCCAGGTCCGAGATCGTCTCGGTGTGTTCGCTGCCCCCGATGCCAGACTCGCAGGCATGTCCTCCAGCGCCACGGCGGTGCTCACCGATCTCGGCTTCGTCGCCCAACTCCGTGGCGGCCGCCTCGCACACCGCCTGATCCAACTCGCGCTCGGCCTGATCGCATACGGGTTGTCGGTGGCGTTGATGATCCGGTCCGACCTCGGTGCCGCGCCGTGGGACGTGTTCCACACCGGCGTCGCCGAGCACCTCCCGGTGACCGTCGGGCGCGCCACGGTGCTCACGAGCCTGGCGATCCTCGTGATCTGGGTCGCCCTGCGGGAGCGGATCGGGTTGGGAACGCTCGCCAATGCGGTCGTCGTCGGCCTGTCGGCCGACGTCTTCCTGGCGATCTTCGATACCCCCGGGGCTCGGTGGGCGCGCGTCGTGCTGCTGGCGGTCGGCATCGTGGCCAATGCGCTGGCGACCGCCGTCTACGTGGGCGCGCAGCTCGGACGCGGGCCCCGCGACGGCTTGATGACGGGGATCGCCCGACGCACCGGTCGTTCGATCCGGCTCGTCCGTACCACGCTGGAAGTGGTGGTGATCGTTGCCGGCGCTGCGCTGGGTGGGGCGATCGGGTTCGGCACCGTTGCCTACGCGTTGGCGATCGGTCCGCTCGCCCAATCGATGATCCCGGTGTTCGCGGTCCGGCTCCGTGCCGTGTCAACGGCCGTGTCGCCCGCCGCCGCTTGGGTGGCGCCGGATCAGCCACGCCGCTCGGCATCGGGTTAGCGTGCCCGGAGGGGAGGTGGCGATGTCAGAGCGGCAATCGAACGCGACACGGTTCGATGGTGTGATCGGCCGCACCGTGGCCGACTCGACGGCCTGGTTCGAGGAGCCGCCGCATCCGGGTGAGCTTGCTCCCAACGTCGTGTTCGTACTGCTCGACGACACCGGCTTCGCTCAGTTCGGGTGCTACGGGTCGACGATCGACACCCCACACGTCGATGCCCTCGCCCGAGACGGCCTGCAGTTCACCAACTTCCACGTCACGCCGTTGTGCTCGCCGACCAGGGCATCGCTGCTGACCGGGCGCTCCCAGCACGCCGTCGGCATGCGCACGATTTCCAACATCCGCACGGGCTTCCCGCACCAGCTCGGACACATCTCGGTCCACGCTGCCACCGTGGCCGAGGTGCTGCAGGTCGAGGGGTACGCCACGTTCTGCGCCGGCAAGTGGCACCTCGCCCCGATGGAGCAGTGCTCGGCGGCGGGCCCGTTCGACCACTGGCCGCTGCGGCGCGGGTTCGACCGCTTCTACGGCTTCCTCGACGGCGAGACCGACCAGTTCCACCCCGACCTGGTGTGCGACAACCATCCGATCGAGCCACCCGCTGGACCGGACGACGGCTACCACCTCAGCGAGGACCTGGTCGACCAACTGCTGCGCATGATCGCCGACAGCAAGGGCGTCCGGCCCGATCGCCCGTTCTTCGCCTACCTCCCGTTCGGTGCCACCCACGCACCGCATCAGGCGCCCCCGGAGTACCTGGCGAAGTACCGGGGCGCGTTCGACGAGGGCTGGGACGTCGTCCGGCAACGGTGGTTCGAGCGCCAGCTCGAGCTCGGCGTCGTCCCGCCCGGCACACGACTGGCGCCGCGCAACCCCGGCGTCGAGGCGTGGGACACGCTGCCCGACAACCAACGCCGTCTGGCGGCACGGCTGCAGGAGGCGTTCGCTGCCTTCCTCGACCACACCGATGACCAGATCGGCCGCCTGGTGGATGGCCTGCGGGCGATCGGCGAACTCGACAACACGATCCTCGTCGTGATGGCCGACAACGGTGCCTCGCAGGAGGGCGGGCCGTTCGGTGTGATGCACGAGATGAAGTTCTTCAACTTCATCATGGAGACGCCAGACCAGGCGATCGAGCGGCTCGACGAGATCGGCGGCCCGCACAGCCACACCAACTACCCGTGGGGGTGGGCACAGTGCGGCAATGCCCCGTTCAAGTGGTACAAGCAGAACACCCACGAGGGTGGCGTGCACGTACCGATGATCGTGCACTGGCCGGCCGGCATCGCGCCCGACCAGGCCGGTACCAAACGGTCCCAGTTCGTCAACGTCGCCGACGTGGTGCCCACGATCTACGAGTTGCTCGGTGTCACGCCGCCCGACGTGTTCCGCGGTGTGGAGCAGCTTCCGGTGACGGGCCACTCGTTCGCGCCGGCCCTTGCCGACCCCGATGCGTCGGCCACCAACACGCTCCAGTACTTCGAGATGAACGGCAGCCGAGCGCTCGTGTCGGGGGACTGGAAGGCGGTCTGCAAACACACGCCCGGCACCGACTTCGACACCGAGCCGTGGGAGTTGTACGACCTCGGTGTCGATCCTTCCGAGTGCAACGACCTGTCCGGCGTCGAGCCGGATCGACTGGCCGGCCTGATCCAGCAGTGGTGGTCCGAGGCCGACCGACATGGAGTGCTCCCGCTCGACGACCGTGGGCTCGAATTGTTCGGCGCCCGCTTCCGCGATCGCTCGCCGCACCCGGCCAGTCGGCGCTACGTCTACCGGCCGCCCATGTCGCCGATCCCAGCTCAGGCCTCCGCCGCGATCGGTGGGCGCAGCTTCGACCTCGTGGCCCGCGTGACCCGGGCCGACGGCGACGACGGTGTGCTGTGGGCCACGGGCTCCGAGAACTCGGGCATCACGGTGTTCGTGCAGCACGGTCGCCTGGTCGTCGACTACAACGCCTTCGACGACCACACGATCGTCGAGTCGGATCGGGCGCTGCCGGTCGGCGACTGCACGGTCACGGTGCGGTTCCGGCGCGGCGACGGACGCGCCGGCACGATCGAGTCGCTGGTCGACGGTACGTCGGTCGGGTCGGGGACGACACAGCTGTACATGCGCATGATCTCGTCGGTCGGCACCAGCATCGGGTACGACCACGGTTCGTCGGTGTCATCGAGGTACCGCTCACCGTTCGCCTTCGCCGGCACGCTGCACGACGTCGCGATCCAACTCCTGTCGCCGAGCGACCTCGAAGCGCTGACGGCCCGAGCCGCCACCGAAATGAGCCGTCAATGAGCCATCGATGAGCATCACGATCACGCTGCTCGGCACCGGCAGCCCGATGCCGAGCCCTGACCGGGCCGGTCCGGCCACGCTGATCTCGGCCGGCGACGGCCCGGCCGCCGAGCACTACCTCGTCGACGCCGGGCGCGGTGTGCTGATGCGGCTGGCGGCGCTCGGCCTCGGTGCACCGAACCTCTCGGCGGTGCTGCTCACACACCTCCACAGCGACCACATCACCGACCTCAACGACGTGATCACCACGCGATGGGTCATGACGTTCGCACCGACGCCGCTCACGATCGTGGGCCCGGTCGGCACGCAGCGCCGTGGTCGACCACATCCTCGCCTCGCTGGAACCCGACATCGGCTACCGGATCGCCCATCACGACGACCTGGATCAGCCCCCGCAGGTCACCGTGATCGAGGTCGTCGAGGGTGCGATCGAACTGGGTGGAGCGGTCACCGTTCGCTGCGCACAGACCGATCACAAGCCGGTCGAACCGAGCGTCGGCTACCGCTTCGAACACATCGACGAGCACGGCACGACGTCGGTGGTGGCGGCCGGCGACACGGTCCCATGCGCCGGGCTCGACGGATTGAGCGTCGGCGCCGACGCCCTGGTGCACACCGTGATCCGCAAAGACGTCATCGCCACGCTGCCGTTCCAGCGCATCAAGGACACGCTCGACTACCACTCCTCGCCGGAGGAGGCAGCGGCGACCGCAGCGCGGGCCGGTGTGGCGACGTTGGTGCTCACGCACTACGTTCCGCCGATCCCGACCGGTGGCTCCGGCGACGACTGGCGAGCACTGGCGGCCCAGCACTTCGACGGGCTGATCGAGCTCGGTGACGACTTGCACCGGGTCCTGGTGGCCCCCCGCCCCACCTTCTGAAAGCAGTGATCGATGCGCACGCTCCGCACCCCCGACGAACGCTTTGACGACCTCCCCGGCTACCCGTTCGAGCCGCACTACGTCGACGTCGACGACCTCGACGGCGGCACGCTGCGGGTCCACTACCTCGACGAGGGGCCGGGCGACGGCGCCCCGATCCTGTGCATGCACGGCGAACCGTCGTGGAGCTACCTGTACCGCAAGATGATCCCGTTGCTGGTCGGCGCCGGGCACCGTGTGATCGCTCCCGACCTGGTCGGCTTCGGACGCAGCGACAAGCCCACCGAGCAGGGCGACTACACCTACGCACGCCATGTGGGCTGGATGCAACAGGCCGTGATCGACCACCTCGACCTGCGAGGCGTCACGTTCTTCGGGCAGGACTGGGGTGGGCTCGATCGGTCTTCGCCTGGTGACCGCCAACCCGGACCGGTTCGATCGTGTGGTGATCGGCAACACCGGGCTGCCGACCGGCGACCAGCGACCCAGCGATGCGTTCCTGGCGTGGCAGCGGTTCAGCCAGACCACCCCGGTGTTCGACGTCGGGTTCCTGCTCGACGCAGCCACCAACACCACGCTCAGCCCGGCCGAGGTGGCGGCCTACGACGCACCGTTCCCCGACGACTCGTACAAGGCCGGGGCGCGGATCTTCCCGACGCTCGTGCCCACCAGCCCCGACGACCCCGCCGCCGCCGACAACCGCGCCGCCTGGCAGGTGTTGCGGCAGTGGGCCAAACCACTGATCACGTGCTTCAGCGACGGTGACGCGATCACGCGCGGGGGAGAGCGCCCGTTCCAGGAGTACGTCCCCGGCGCGGCCGGACAGCCGCACGTCACGGTGGCCGGCGCCAACCACTTCTTCCAGGAGGACGCTGCCACCGAACTGGCCCGGATCGTGATCGACTCGATCGCCGCCGGCTGAGCGACTCGATGGACGCCCTGCTCCCCGATCCGTCGTTCGGTCTCGATCCGCCCGACACGTACGTGTTCACGGTCGCCGACGCCGTTCGCGGCCGGCTGTTGAACCGGTTCGCGGCGTCGCTGAAGTCGACGTCGCGGCGGGCCGAGTTCGCTGCCGATCCGGCTGGCGTGTTGGCTGCCGAGGGGATCACCGGCGATCAGGCGGCGATGGTCCTGGCGCGCGACTGGACCGGACTGGTCCGGGCAGGCGCCCACCTGCAACTGCTGCTGTTCGTGGCAGCGCCGCTCGGGCACACGTTGTGGGACATCGGCGCCGATCATGTCGGCTGCCGGGCCGAGCAACTGATCGAGGCATGCCCGCGAGTCGTCCACGGGCTCCCCCCGACGATGCCCCGGGTTGCGGTCCAGGGGCGTTGACGTGGCACGCGTGGTCGGTGGGCTCGGGATCTCGCACACCCCGTCGATGGGGTACGAGTACGACGACGCCCGCCGTGACGGCCGGCCGTCGGAACGCTGGCGGCCGTGGTTCGACGGCGCTGCCGACGTCCGCCGGGCGGTGGCCGAACTGGCGCCCGACCACATCGTGATCGTCTACAACGACCACCTCAACTACTTCACGCTCGACTCGCTGCCGACGCTGGCGATCGGCGTCGCCGATCGGTTCCCGCAGGCCGACGAGGGCTGGGGCCTGCGTGCGCTGCCCACCCTGGCGGGCAGCGCCGAGTGGGGCGCCCACCTCTACCGCCAGCTCGTCACCCAGGAGTTCGACCCCACGTTGTGCATGGCACTCGAACCCGACCACGGGATCTACTCCTGGTTCCCGTACGTGTTCGACGAACCGTGGGACGTGGCGGTCACGCCGATCGCCGTCAACATGGTGTGCCATCCGATCCCGACCGCCAACCGGATGGTGCGGCTCGGCCAGGCGTTGCGGCACGCGATCGAGGCCTACCCGTCCGAACAACGGGTGCTGGTCGTGGCCACCGGCGGGATGTCGCATCAGATCAGCGGGGCGCGATTCGGGATCGCCAACTCCGAGTTCAACGAGGCGTTCCTGGCCGCACTCCCCGCCAACTTCGCCGAGTTGGTCGCGGTGCCTGTCGACGAGATGATGCGGATCGGTGGGACCGAGGCGTCGGAGTTGATCCTCTGGTATGCAATGCGGGCGGCGTTGGGCGACGGCGCCACGGCGGTGTGTTCGTTCCATGCCTTCCCGAGCATCACGGGGTGCGGAGCGCTGGTGATGGCGGAGCAGCCGTGACTGCGTCGGCCGGAGAGTGCCTGCACTGCGCGATCGGCGCCGTCAACACGCGTTTCGGCCGCGCCCTCGACGGGCGCGACACCGACGGGTTCGTGGCGTTGTTCACCTCCGATGCGACCTACGACAACGGGCGCACGGTGCTGGCGGGCCACGCCGCGTTGCGCGAGTGGGCACAGGCGCGGGCGCTGGCACCGGTGCGGACCACGCGTCACGTGTGGAGCGCGCTGTCGGTGGAGGCGGTCGACGACCACGAGCTGCGCGCCGCCAGCACCTGGATCACGTATGCCGCCAACCAGGCGCCGCCCGTCGACTTCGTGGCGGTCTCGCTCGTGGCCGACTTCGCCGACGTGTTCCGCCTCGTCGACGGTGCCTGGCTGATCCACCATCGCTCGATCCGTCCCGTCTTCCGCGATCCGTCTGTCGGCCCCCATGTCTGATGCAACGATGAACGATGCGGGCGTGACCTCGCCGAGCTCGGTCGATTTCCATTTCGACGTGATGTGCCCGTACGCCTACCAGACGTCGCGATGGATCCGATCGGTCCGAGAGCAACTCGCAATCGAGATCAACTGGCGGTTCTTCAGCCTCGAGGAGATCAACCGCGTCGAGGGCAAGAAGCACCCGTGGGAGCGCGAGTGGAGCTACGGCTGGTCGCTGATGCGCGTCGGCGCGCTGTTGCGTCGCAGCAGCATGCACGACCTCGACCGCTGGTACGCGATCACCGCTGCCGCCCTGCACGAGCACGGCAATCGCCCGCACCGTCCCGAGGTGGCCCGCCGGTTGATGAGCGAGCTCGGTCTGGACCCGAGCCTGGTGGACCGAGCGCTGGCCGACCCGACCACGCACGATGAGGTGCGTGCCGACCACGACCGCGTCGTGGCAGCCGGCGGGTACGGCGTGCCCACGCTGTTCTTCGGCGAGCACTGCCTGTTCGGTCCGGTCCTGATCGATCCGCCGGACGGCGCCGCCGCCGTCCGGCTCTGGCGCGCCGTCACGGCGTGGCTCGAGTTCCCCGACCTCTACGAGCTGCAACAGCCCAAGACCAAGCTCGCCGAACAGCGGATCGTCGCCGCCTTCGCCCCCTACCTCGCGGCGCGCGACTGGGTGAGCATCGATCGCGGCGTCGAGGTCGATTTCACCGCTGGGGGATTCACCGTTGCCCCCAGCCCATCCATGGAGCGACCATGAACCCGATCCCCAACCTGCTGACATGCATGGCGTCGTTCGACGAGCTGCTCGGCGGGCTCACCCCCGACCAGTGGGCGACCCCGTCACTGTGCCCGTCGTGGACCGTACGCGGCGTGGCCGCCCATCTCGGGGCGATCGAACACATGTTGCTCGGCGAACCACCCGGATCGTTGGCCCACAGCCTGCCGTTCGGCAAGGCCGTCGATTGGCTGCACGCGGTGGCACCGCTCGACGACGGGTCGTTCCTGACCGAGATGCGAGCCACGGTCGGTCGTCGTCGGCTCGAGCTCGAGGCGACGAGCGATGACCAGATGGCGTTGCCGTCGGCCACGCCGGTGGGGCCGGGTACGTACGGGTCGTTCATGGCGGTCCGCGTGTTCGACTACTGGGTCCACGAGCAGGACATCCGGGTTCCGCTCGGGATCCCCGGCCACGAGTCGGGCCCGGCGGCCGAGATGGCGATCGACCAGATCCACCATTCGATGCCGTACATCGTCGGCAAGAAGATCGGCCTCCCCGATGGCAGCAGCATCACGGTGCGACTGACCGGGCCCGTCGAGCGGGCGATCCACGTCGCCGTCGACGGGCGCGCCGGGCTGGTCGACGGGCTCGCTTCGCCCGACGTCACGGTCGTCGCCGACTCGACCGCGTTCGCCTTGTTGGCCTGCGGACGCGTCGACCCTCAGGCCATGATCGAGGCCGGGCGAATCCGGTGGAGCGGCGACGACCGACTGGGTGAACGCGCCGCCCGCAACCTCGCCTTCACCATCTGATTCGCCTGTGTGATCCGTCTGACACGATGGTGGCGTGTCGTCGATCCAGTTCATCAAGTCGCCTGTCATCCGGCTCCACCGCGACGACGATGTGGTCGTCGCCGTTCGAGACCTGGTGGCGGGCACGTCGATCGATGTCGATGGCGTGAAGCTGCTGGTGAGCGAACCCGTTCCGGCCGGGCACAAGCTGGCCGTGCGGTCCCGGGCGGTCGGCGAACCGGTGCGGCGATACGCCCAGGTGATCGGTTTCGCCACCGCTGCGATCGAGGCAGGCGACCACGTCCACGGCCACAACCTGGCGGTCGGCGAGATCGCCCTGGAGCACGAGTTCGGGGCCGGCTTCACACCCACCGAGTACGTGCCCGAGCCGGCCTCGTTCCTCGGGATCCGGCGCAGCGACGGGCGCGTCGCCACCCGCAACTACCTGGCCGTGATCGCCACCGTGAACTGCTCGGCCACGGTGGCACAGGCGATCGCCACCGAGATCACCCGCTCGGGCGTGCTGAGCGACTTCCCGAACGTCGATGGTGTGGTGGCGCTCACACACGGGAGCGGTTGCGGGATGGACAGCAACGGCGAAGGGGTCGAACTGTTGCGACGGGCGATCGCCGGATACGCCATCCATCCCAACATGGCGGGCGTGCTGCTGGTGGGGCTGGGTTGCGAGAGCAACGGGCTGGGGGCGCTGATCACCGCCAAGCGGCTCGACCTCGGGGAGCGGCTGGCGGCGCTCAACATCCAGGAGACCGGCGGCACGCGGCACTGCGTCGAGCAGGGTGTGCGCGTGCTCACGGCCATGCTGCCGGAGGCCGACCGGGTCGAGCGCGTACCGGTCCCCGCCGCACATCTGATGGTCGGCCTGCAGTGCGGCGGATCGGATGGGTATTCGGGGATCACCGCCAACCCGGCGCTCGGCGCTGCGGTCGATCTGCTGGTGCGTCATGGCGGAACGGCGATCCTGTCGGAGACACCCGAGATCTACGGCGCCGAGCACCTGCTCACGCGGCGGGCCGCCTCACCGGACGTCGCCCGCAAGCTGCTGGACCGGATCGCCTGGTGGGAGGACTACACCGCTCGCAACCACGGCACGATGGACAACAACCCATCACCCGGGAACAAGGCCGGCGGGCTCACCACGATCTTCGAGAAGTCGTTGGGAGCGGTCGCCAAGGGTGGGACGACCGGACTCGTCGACGTGTACCAATACGCCGAACCGGTCACCGCACGCGGGTTCGTCTACATGGACACCCCTGGCTACGACCCGGTGTCGGTGACGGGACAGGTGGCAGGTGGGGCCAACCTGGTGTGCTTCACCACCGGGCGCGGCTCCGCATACGGGTGCATCCCGTCGCCATCGATCAAGTTGGCGACCAACTCGGCGCTGTACGCCCGACAGGCCGACGACATCGACGTCAACTGTGGCGAGATGCTCGACTCGGGCGTCTCGTCGACGGTGATGGGCGAGCGGATCTTCGGCGAGATGCTGCGGGTCGCCTCCGGCGGCACCACCAAGAGCGAGGCGTTCGGGTACGGCCACAACGAGTTCACGCCATGGATCGTCGGGGCCACGATGTAGCACGTCGTGTACGTCGGCTGACGTACGCTCGCGCTCGATGAGTGACCCCGGGCAGCTCCAGACGCAGCAGTGGATCGACAGTCTGGTGGCGATGCCGGCCACCACCGCCAACGACTTCCCGGGGTGGCGCGTCGTGCGCAATCTCGGGGTGTGCTTCGGTGTGGTGGCCCGCTCGGCCGGATTCTCGCGGTCCTTCAGCGCCGGCTTCTCGGCGATGCGACAGGGCGAGGTCAGCGAGTACACCGAGTTGATGGAGCACGCCCGTCACGACGCCTACATGCGCCTCAAGGCGCACGCCGCTCAACTGGGTGCGAACGCGATCGTGGCGGTCCGATTCGACTCGTCGGAGGTGGCGGCCGGCATCACCGAGCTGATCGCGTACGGCACGGCGGTCGTGGTCGAGGCGTTGCCGGCGGCGCCAACGGGCGGCTCATTCCTGCCACCGGGCTGACGATTGCGGCCGTGCCCGGTCAGAGCCGAAGCGGGCGAACCGGTTGGGCGAACTGCGACGGGTCGTTGCGCCAGTCGACACCGGGCACGTCGACGTACAACTCGACCTCGTTGCCGTCGGGGTCGGCGATGTAGAGGCTGTGGGTCACGTTGTGATCCGACATGCCGACGATCTGCACCAGCTCGGGGCGGCTGCGGAGGCGTTCGATCATGGCTCGCAGCTGGTCGTCGGAGTCACCGATCTTGAGACCGAAGTGGTACATGCCGATCCGTCGTCCGCGTGGGATCGGTGTGGCGTTCTGGCCGACCTCGATCAACAGCAGCTCGTGGTGCGTGCGACCACCTGAGAAGGCCGCTGCCCGCACACCGAGTTCGGGCTTGAGGATCATCGTCCAACCGAGCACGTGGTGGTAGAACTCGACCGACCGCTCGAGGTCGGAGACGTACAGCACGATGTGCCCGAGTTCGAGCACGTGAACCTCGGGGCGTTCGGACAGATCGATGTCGGACATGGTGACCTCCTTGGGTCGTGACACGGAGCAGTGTATCGCTTGCGCGCGCAAGAAAATGATCGGTCGAACGCCCACCGCACCCGGCTTCGTCAAGATTGCGTCAACTCAGGGTTAATGCAATGGAACATTCTTGCCAATCACCTGCTCCCCGTGGATCGCGCGTGACGGCGGCACTACGGTCGCTCTGCGGCACCCATGTGCACGAGCAGTCATCCCGATCACGTCATCCCGATCACAAGGAGCAATCATGACCCGTCGACCCTTCCGGTGGGCTGCGTTCACGGCAGCCACGGCACTCGCGATCGCAGGAGTGGTCCCGTCCAGCGGCGCCGTATCGGCAGCCGACCCGGTCGTGATCAACCTCGTCACCGTCAACGACTTCCACGGCCGCATCGAGCGCAGCACGCCGTCGGCCGGCGCCGCCTCTCTGGCCGCTGCCGTCAATCAGATCCGGGCCGGCAACCCCAACACCGTCTTCGCCGCTGCCGGTGACCTGGTCGGCGCTTCGACGTTCGTGTCCTTCATCCAGCAGGACAACCCGACGATCGACGCCCTCAGCGCCGCCGGGCTGCAGGTCAGCGCGGTCGGCAACCACGAGTTCGACCAGGGCTACGACGACCTGATGAACCACATCATCCCGCGCGCCACCTGGGAGTACATCGGTGCCAACGTGCACACCAACAACGGCGACCCGAACCTGCCCGAGTACTGGACGATCGAGATGCAAGGCGTCACCGTCGGCTTCGTCGGTGCCGTCACCGACGAACTTGCCGGGCTGGTGAGCCCTGCCGGGATCGCCAATCTCACGATCGAGCCGCCGGTGGTGGCCGCCAACCGCGTCGCCGGCCAGCTCAGCGACGGCAACCCGGCCAACGGGGAGGCCGATGTCGTCGTCCTGCTCGTGCACGAAGGTGCCTCCGACACATCGCTGGCCTCGGCGACCGATCCGGCCTCCAAGTTCGGCAAGATCGTGCTCGGGGCCGATGCCAACATCGACGCCATCGTGTCGGGCCACACCCACCTCGCCTACAACCACGTGATCGACGGGCGACCGGTGATCTCGAGCGGCCAGTACGGCGAGAAGTTCAGCAACATGACGATCCAGGTCGACCCCGACACCAAGCAGATCCTGTCGATGAACAACGTCGTGGTCGACGCCTTCGCCGCCAGCGCTGGGCTCGTCCCCGACCCGACCGTGGCCGGCATCGTCGCCAGCGCCGTCAGCCTCGCAACGCCGCTCGGTGCGGTGCCGCTCGGCAGTGTGACCGCCGACTTCAACCGTGCAGCCGGCGCAGCGCGCGGTGCCGAGTCGACGCTCAGCAACTTCGTCGCCGATGTCCAGTTGTGGTCGGCAAACGTCGACGGCCCGGCCAAGCCGGCCCAGATCGCATTCATGAATCCGGGGGGTCTGCGAACCGACATCAAGGTCGCGCCGGACGGCGTGGTGACCTTCAAGGAAGCCGCAGATGTGCAGCCGTTCGCCAACACGCTGAAGACCTTCACGCTGACCGGAGCGCAGGTCAAGACCGTGCTCGAACAGCAGTACCAACCCGCCGGCCTGGCGCGGCCGTACCTGAAGCTCGGGGTCAACAAGGAGCTGCGCTACCTGTTCGATCCGACCCGCGCCCCCGGTGACCAGATCACCCAGATCACGCTCAGCGGTGCGGCGGTCGACCCGGCCGCCGAGTATCGCATCGTCGCCAACTCGTTCCTCGCCGCCGGCGGCGACCAGTTCTTCGAACTGGCCCACGCCACCGACGTCGTCGACACCGGCAAGGTCGACCTGCAGTCGATGGTCGACTGGTTCGCCGAGTTCGGCACCGCCACGCCGGACCCGGCACAGCGTTCGTTCGGCCTCCATGTGGCGCCCGACGCCGACGGGTTCTACGACGAGGGTGATCTGCTGAACGTCCAACTGTCGGCGATCGACTTCACCACCAACGAAGTCAAGTCCGGCACGGCCGATGTCACACTGGGCGGCGTGCCGCTCGGCTCGGCGACGGTGACCACCACCGTCAACGCGATCAACGAAGCCCTTCCGACCGCGATCCAGGCCACGATCTCTGCCGCGATTCCGGCAGGTGTGTACGGCGACCTGCCGCTCACGATCACCGTGCCGTCGACGGGTACCACGGCGACCGTGATGATCCACGTGCGTGCCGCCACGACTGCTGACTTGACGATCAACACGTCCACCGTGGCGGCCAACGCCCAGGCGATCGCCTGGATCGAGGTCGACTCGGTCCTGGCGACCGACGGTGAGGGTACGGCGACGGTGGCGATCGACGGCACGGCGTTCGCCACGGTGCCGTACGTCGAGAACGACCTCGGGCTGCTGAAGGTCAAGTTGCCCAAGAACCTCGCACCCGGTGCTCACACGCTGACGGTGACCTACAACGGCACCGACGACCTCACGCCGTCCAGCGACGCGCTCACGATCACGGTCCGGGCCAAGCCCGGCCGCTGACGGTCAGCGCGACGATCACGGCCGGAGCTGGTTCGACCAGCTCCGGCCTCGTCGCGTCAGGGCCAGATCGTGTCGCCGGTGCCCGGCAACGGTGGGTCGCCGGCGCCTTGCACCGACTGATCGACGTCGATCAGGTTGCCGGTCAACATGCCCGAATCGGGCGACAGGCAGAAGGCGATCGCATTGGCGGCCTCCCACGGTTGCACGAGCCGTCCGAGCGGCCGGTCGGGCGCCGCCAACTCCAGCCAGTTCTCCGGAGCGCCGTCCTGCTCGATCTGGGTTCGGTGCTCGGATTCGGTTTCCATCCACCCCGGATTCACCTGGTTGACCCGGATGCCGTGTCGCATCAAGCCGAACGCCAGGTTCTTGGTCATCACGGCCAGCGCTGCCTTCGACATCACGTAGGCGGTCAGCTTGGTCTGGCCGCCGTACTGCGAGGTCGACCCGACGTTGACGATCGATCCCTGGACGCCCTGGGCGATCATCACCCTGGCGGCGGCCTGGATCAGGAAGTAGGGCGTCTTCACGTTGACCGCCATCATCCGGTCGACGTGCTCAGGGGTGTCGGTGAACAGCGTCGCCCGCGAGGTGGCGGCGGCCACGTTGACCACGCCGTGCACGGTGCCGAACTCGGCCACGCAGCGGTCCACGATCGCCTGCGGCGCAGCCGGGTCGGTGGCCTCGGCCGCCACGTAGACGGTGCGCACACCGAGGCCGGTCAGCTCGTCGGCGAGCTGTGTGCCGCGATCGGCGGATCGACCGGTCAGCACGAGACCCGTGGCGATGCCTTGGTCGATGACGCGCCTGGCGACCGCCTCGCCGAGGCCCTGTGTCCCTCCGTTGACGATGATGATCATGACGTCCTCTCAGATCAGCCGCTGGGCGTGCTTGCCCCGCTGCATGGATTCGTGTGCGTCGAGCACCGATTGGCGGTTGCTCACCTCGGGAACGCCCACCTCCCAGAACACGCCGCCCTCGGTCCAGTCCGTGGGGCTGGTGCGCAGCGCGATCACGTACGTCGTCTCGCTGGCGCGAGCGCGCTCGAAGGCAGATTCGAGCTCGGTGATCGAGGTGACGGTCTCGGCCGTGCAACCCATCGACCTGGCGTGCAGTTCGAAGTCGACGTACACCTTGTCGGGATTCGGCTCGCCGGCGTTGCGGGTGTCGGTGATCATGTTGTTGTAGCCGGCGCCACCCTGGTTGGTCTGGAGCCGGTGGATCACGGCGAACCCACCGTTGTCGCACACGATCACGATCAGCTTGTGACCCGACAGGACCGACGAGTAGAGGTCGGAGTTCATCATCATGTACGAGCCGTCGCCCACGAACACGATCACTTCGCGGTCGGGCATCGCCATTTTGGCGCCCCACGCCCCGGAGATCTCGTAGCCCATGCACGAGAACCCGTACTCGCAGTCGAAGCTGTCGAGCCCCTTGGCGCGCCACCCGTTGTTGAGCTCGCCCGGAAAGCCGCCGGCCGCGGTGAGGGCGTAGTCGGTCGGGAGCGCAGCGCGATCGACGACGCCAACGACTTGGGCATAGGTCGCCAGACCGGTCTCGGCCGGAGCGGCGATCTTGTCGATGTAGGCGTGGTAGCCCTGGGTCTCGCGGGCGGCGCGCTCGGCCCATTCCTCCGGGGCACCCCAGTACCCGAAGGCGTGGGTCAGCTCGGCCAGTGTCTCGCGGGCATCGCCCACGACCGGATACGAGCTGTGCTTCACGGCGTCGAACCCGGCGGCGTTGATTCCCACGAACGTGGCGCTGCGATCGAACGCCGTCCAGGAACCGGTGGTGAAGTCCTGCAGCCGGGTGCCGACGGCGATCACGACGTCGGCGTCGGCCGCCAGTGCGTTGGCGGACTGACAGCCCGTGACGCCCACCGGGCCGGCGTTCAGCGGATGTGCGGCGAGCAGGCTGGCCTTGCCGGCAACCGTCTCGACGACGGGGATGTTGTGGCGCTCTGCGAATGCCTGCAACTCGGCCTCGGCACCCGAGTAGTGGACCCCGCCACCGGCGATCAGGAGCGGTCGCTTGGCGTCGCGAATGATGTTCGCTGCGCGTTCGATCTGCTTGCGGTCGGCGCGTGGCCGCGGGACTTCGCGGACGGTCACGTCGAAGAAGTGGTCCGGGTAGTCGAACGACTCGGCCTGCACGTCCTGCGGGAGCGCCAGGAACGCCGGGCCGCAGTTGGCGGGGTCGAGCAACGTGGCGACAGCGTGAGGGAGCGAATGCAGCAGCTGTTCGGGGCGGGTGATCCGGTCCCAGTAGCGCACGACCGGCTTGAAGGCGTCGTTGACGGTGATCGTGGGGTCGCCGAAGTGCTCGACCTGCTGGAGCACCGGGTCGGGGATCCGGCTCTGGAACGTCTCGCCCGAGATCAACAGCACCGGCAGCCGGTTGGCATGCGCCACCCCGGCGGCGGTGACCATGTTGAGGGCACCGGGCCCGATCGAGGAGGTGGCCACCATGATCTGGCGCCGGCGCGTGGCCTTGGCGAAGCCGACTGCTGCGAGCGCCATGCCTTGCTCGTTCTGGCCGCGCCAGGTGGGCAGCTCGTCGCGTGCCTCTTCGAGGGCGTGTCCGAGGCACGTGACGTTGCCGTGCCCGAAGATCGCGTAGACGCCGGGAAACAGTGGTGCGTCGGCGCCGTCGATGACGGTCCGTTGGGCGATCAGGTACTTGACGATCGCCTGGGCGGTGGTGAGTTGCATGTGGGTCTCGCTTCGATCGGTCGGTTCGTCGGGTCGGTCAGGTCGTCGGGTCGGTCACGGTCGCACGATGCGGGCGGCACGGTCGATCGCCCCGGCCACGTCGCCGTCGCTGGGGAACAGCAGAGCACGCCCGACCACCAGACCACGAACGTTGGGGACGTCCATCGCTCGCGACCATGCGGCGTATGCGGCGTCGGGGTCGGCGCCGGGTTGGCCGCCGAGGATCAGCGCCGGCAGGGTGGTGCACGACAGCATCCGGGCCGGGTCCCTGCCGGCCGGCACCTTGAGCCAGGTGCAGGTCGTGCTGGAGCCGAGACCGGATCCGATCGCCACGGCGCGCAACAAGGCGTCGTCGTCGTCGAGCAGCTTGGCCTTCCCGGTCCCCGGTTCGTGGTGGTAGGGCAGCGGCTCGACCATGATCGGCAATCCCAACGCGGCGCATTCGTCGACTGCCTTGGCGCACGCTTCGAGGGTGGGCGCCGTGCCGGCATCGTCGTCGGCCAGGCGCAGCAGCAGCTTGCCCCCGTCGAGCCCATTGGCTTTGATCGTGGCAGCGCTGTACGCGGTCATGCGGTCGTCGAGCTCCCACGCCGCTCCGGCGATACCGCCTCGGTTCATCGTGCCGAACGCCAACTTGTCGTCGAGCGCGCCGAGTACGGCCAAGTCCTCCATGATGTCGGCGCTGGCGAGCACGCCGTCGACGTGGTCGTGTTCGAGGGCGGTCAGCAGGGCGTCGAGCGTTCGCCGCCGGTCGGCGAGTGCGAAGGCGTCACCCGGCACGCCGAGCATGCCGCGCGCGGTGTGGTCGGCGGCCACGATGAACAGTCGGCCGTCGCGCGTCATCGGACGCCGCCGGCGCGAGCGCAGCCGCTCGAGCGGCAACGTCGGCTGTTCGAAGCGGGCGTCGATCAGCTCACGCCATTGGGTGTCGGTCAGGGTCGTCATGGCAACTCCGTTCAGATGCCGGCCGGCACGCGGCCTTCGGCCAGCACGGTCGTGATGTCGGATTCGAAAGGCATGTCATCGGCGCACATCAGGCGAGCGGCGACGATCGCTCCGGCGGCATTGCCGGCGCGGGCACAGGCGGGCAGGTCCCACCCCGACAGCAGCCCGTGGCAGAACGCGCCCCCGAATGCGTCGCCGGCACCCAGCCCGCACACGACGTCGACGGGGTACGGGGGAATCCGCTCGCGCACGCCGTCGGCCGTGGCGACCAGAACGCCCTCACCACCCATCTTGACGACCGCCGTCGAGATGCCACGGTCCAGCAACGCATCGGCGGCGCGCTCGGGGTCGGACTCGCCGACCGCCACGTCGCACTCGGCGCGATTGCCGATCGCGATCGTGACGCGGTCGAGCACCCGGTCGAGCTCGGCCGTGGCGTCGGCGGCGCTGGCCCAGAACTGGGGCCGCCAGTCCAGGTCGAGCACCGTGTGTGCACGGCGACCGCGCCAGGCCAGCAGCTCGTGGATCGTGGATCGGCTCGGCTCGGCCGAGAGGCACGAGGTGGGGAACCACAGGATCGGGACCGACTCGACCACGCCGGGGTCGACGTCAGTCGACTCGATCGTCATGTCCGGTGCCTGCGGGGCGCGGTAGAAGTCGAGCACCGGCTCGCCCGGATCCTCCATGGTGGCGAAGGCGAGCGGCGTGCGCAGCGTGGGATGCACCCCGACGTAGCGGGTGTCGACACCGAACGTGTGGTCCAGCGCCCAGCGCACGTAACCACCCATCGGATCGTTGCCGACTCTCGTGAACACGGCCGACCGGTGACCCAGCCGCGCCGCCGCCACGGCGACGTTGGTGGCCGTCCCGCCGACCGACTTGCGGAACGAGCGCACGTCGTCGAGATGTACCCCGAGTTGCTCGGCGTACAGGTCGACCGAGATCCGCCCGATCGTGAGCAGCTCCAGCTCGCCCACTACCGCCCCCCACGTTCAAGTTGTGTCAGACACAACTTGAACGTCTTCACGCGACGTCCAGCGAGCGGAGGAAGGTCAGGCTGCGGGCGACGCCGTGCACCGGGCCCTCGCCCACAGGGGGTTCGCCGTCGGTGAGGGCGACGTCGGTTTCCATCACGTACCACCCCTGGTAGCCGTTGGACTCGAGGATGTCGACCACGTCGGCGATCGGTACCACTCCGTCCCCGATCGACGGGAACAGGCCAGCTTGGGTGGCGCCCATCAGATCGAACTCGCCGGCGCGCTCGCGCCGGGCGATCTCGCCGTCGACGTCCTTGAGGTGCACGATGCCGATCCGGTCGCGGTACCGGTGGGCGATCGCCACCACGTCGGCTCCGCCGATCGTGAGGTGCCCGGTGTCGAAGCAGAACTTGGCGGAGCAACCGTCGAGGAAGCGCTGGAAGTCCTCGGCGCTTTCGATGTCGGTGTAGAGGTGCGGGTGCACGACCTGGGTGAGCCCGTGTGACGCACAGATCGAGTCGACCCGGTCGAGGTTGGCGAGCAACTCGCTCCACTCTGCGTCGGTGAGCGCCGGGTGATGCCAGTCGTCGAGCGCCGGGACCGGGCAGCTCACGAAGTAGGTGCCACCGGCAGCAGCCATGGCGGCGGCGATCCGGTCGGCTTCGGCGAGTTGCTCGTCGCGGCGGTCGGTGTCGTGCAACACCAGCGCCACGAACCCCCCCAGCAACGAGATGCCGAACTCGCCGAGCTTGGCGCGCTGTTGCACGGGATCGGTGGGCAGCCATCCGAGCGACCCTTGCTCGAAGGCGGTGATGCCGAGCCCGCGAGCCTCCCCGAGCACCCGATCGACCGGGAGCTGCATGCCCCAGCCCGGTGCTTCGCAGATGCCCCAGGAGATCGGTGCGGCGGCGACGCGAGACAGAAACGGTGAGCGGGACACGGTGGGTGACTCCTCGTGTGAGTTGCTGGTGGGAACGGTGGTACGGGGGACGGAATTGTCGCTGGTGTCGATCGTGCCGTTGGCGTCTGTCATCGGGCAGCGCGGGTCGGGTTGCATGCCTGCCCACGAGTCGCGGACCCAATGGTGGGACGGGTCGTCGCAGAACGCCATCGACCGCTCGCCGCCCGGCCCGGCCAGCACGTTGAGGTAGTACATCGTGTAGCCGGGCGCCGCCACGCACGGACCGTGGTACCCGCGCGGGATCAGGTACACGTCGCCGTCGGCGACCGTGAGGTTGTCGTCGACCAACCCGTCGCCGGTGTAGGTGCGGTGCAGTCCGAACCCCTCGGGCTCGTAGTCGGTCGTGCCGGCCCGGCCGATCCGGAAGTAGTAGGCCTCTTCGTTGTTGACCGGGCACTCGGGCGAGTCGTCGTGCTTGTGCGGCGGATAGCTCGACCAGTTGCCGTCAGGCGTGAGCAGTTCGACGCACATCAGCCTGTCGGCGTGGGGCCACGTGTCGGGGCTGCCGAAGTTGGTGACCTGGCGGGTCGCCGGGCCTGCGCCTCGGATCTCGATCGCCACCGCGTCGGCCGACCCGTACCTGGGTGGCAGCGAGCGCTCGCAGCGCGCTGACGGGAGCGCGACCTCGCCACCGTGGGGGGCGCTGATCGTGTATTCGATGTCGCGCCCGACGTACAGGAAGTCGGTGACGCGGGCGAACACCGAGGTGCGCCCGTCCAGTTCGAACGTTTGCGGCGAAGCCCCGTGCACCTCGACGGTCACACCGGTGGCCGAGAGCGGGAGCACGAAGATCTCGGAGTCGCCGGTGTCGAGCGTGCGTCGTTCGCCTGGCGCAAGCGCCAGCACGCGCAGTCCGCTGTAGGTCCAGCCGGCGTCCTCGGGCGTGAGCAGAACCGGGTCGGCGCCGTCGGTGAGGGTGCCGGCGGGCAAGAAGCGGCGTGCCATGACCGGACCCTCGCTCAACGCGCCGTGGGCATGTCGAGCGATGCTTCGTGGGGCGTCTCGGCGTGCGGCCAGCGCACGGTGACGGCCTTGCCTCGCGTGTAGAACTTGATCCCCTCCGGCCCGTGCACGTGGTGTTCGCCGAACAGCGAGTCCTTCCAGCCGCCGAAGCTGTGGTACGCCATCGGCACCGGCACCGGCACGTTGACGCCGATCATGCCGACCTTGACGCCGCGCACGAACGCCCGCGCCGCCCCGCCCGAGTTGGTGAACACCGCCGTGCCGTTGCCGTACGGGTTCGAGTTGATCAGGTCGATCGCCGAGTCGACGCTGTCGCTGCGCAGCACCGACAGCACCGGGCCGAAGATCTCGTTCGTGTAGCAGTCCATGTCGGTCGTGACCTGGTCGATCACGGTCGGGCCGACGAAGAAGCCGTCCTCGTGGCCGGGTACGACCAGGCCGCGTCCGTCGACCAGCACCGTGCCGCCCTGGCGCTCGCCGGCGCTGATCAGGTCGATGATCCGGTCGCGTGACTCGGGGGTGACGATCGGGCCCATCTCGCTGGAGGGGTCGCGACCCGATCCGACCTTGACGGCGCGCGCCTGGCGCTCGACCTTCTCGAGCAACCGGTCGGCGGCTGAGCCGACGGCGACGGCGGCCGAGATCGCCATGCAGCGCTCGCCGGCCGAGCCGAAGGCGGCGGCGGCCAGATGATGTGCGGCGAACTCCATGTCGGCGTCGGGCAGGATGACGGCGTGGTTCTTGGCGCCGCCGAGCGCCTGCACACGCTTGCCGTTGGCGATCCCGCGGCTGTGCACGTACTTGGCGATCGGAGTCGATCCGACGAACGACACGGCGGCCACATCGGGATGGTCGAGCAGGGCGTCGACGGCGACCTTGTCGCCGTGCACGACGTTGAACACGCCGGCCGGCAAGCCGGCCTCGGCCCACATCTCGGCAAGCAGCATCGAGGCGCCGGGGTCGCGTTCGGACGGCTTGAGCACGAACGTGTTGCCGGTGGCGATGGCGACCGGGAACATCCACATCGGGACCATCGCCGGGAAGTTGAACGGGGTGATCCCGGCGCACACGCCGAGCGGCTGGCGGAACGAGTAGGAGTCGATCCCGGTCGACACCTGATCGGAGTACTCGCCTTTGAGGAGCTGCGGGATGCCGCACGCGAACTCGACCACTTCGAGCCCACGCTGGACCTCGCCGGCGGCGTCGGACAGCACCTTGCCGTGCTGGTCGGTGATCACCTCGGCGAGTTCGGTGGCGCGCCGGTTGACGATCTCGCGGAAGGCGAACAACACCTTGGTGCGAGCGCTGAACGACGATTCGGACCACGCCTCGAAGGCGGCCTTGGCGGCCTGCACCGCAGCATCGACGTCGCTCGCCTCGGCCAGCAGGACCTCGGCCTGCTGGACGCCGAGGGCCGGGTTCCACACGCGGCTGGTGCGGGTCGAGTGGGCGCTCGTTGCGGCACCGTCGATCCAATGCTGAATGGTCGTCATGTCATGTCCTCTGAACGATTCGATGGTGAGCGTACCGGTCGTTCTCCCAGCGTGCAAGACTTTGTCACGACATTCGGACAATCTCGCGAGTCAGATCTCGCTGACGTCGACCGTGCGTCGCTCGGCGTTGCTGCGGCGTGCCGCTTCGGCCAGGACGAGCGCCTGCAGGCCGTCCTGTCCCGTCGCCGGCGGGGGCGTGCCGTTCAGGGCGCTGTCGACGAACGCGGCGACCTCGATGTTGTAGGCCGGCATGTAGCGCTCCAGGAAGAAGTTCATCAGCGGGGCCTTCGTGTATCCGTGGGCACCGGCGACCTGGACCGTCGACTCGTGGATGTTGTCGGCCCGCGCCAGCCCCAGCGATCCGTGCACTTCGACGCGCTGGTCGTAGCCGTAGGTGGCGCGACGCGAGTTGGCGATCTGGGCGATCTTGCCGCTGGCGGTGACGAGTGTGACGGCGGCCGAATCGATGTCGGGCACGTCGGCGATCGCCGGGTCGACCAGCACCGATCCGACGGCAGACACCGACACCGGTTCCTCGCCGAGCAGGAAGCGCGCCATGTCGAAGTCGTGGATGGTCATGTCCTTGAACAGGCCACCCGAACGCTCCATGTACGACACCGGCGGCGGGCCCGGGTCGCGTGATGTGATCGAGATCATCTCCACGTCACCGATCGCTCCCGAGTCGATGGTGTCGCGCACGCCGCGGAAGTTCGGATCGAAGCGGCGGTTGAACCCGACCATCAACAACGCACCGGTCTCTTCGACCACGGCCAGGCAGTCGCGCACGCGCTGCACGTCGAGGTCGATCGGCTTCTCGCAGAAGATCTTCTTGCCGGCCCGGGCGCCCTGTTCGATCAGGTCCGAGTGCATGTCGGTCGGCGTTGTGATGAAGATCGCGTCGATCGAAGCGTCGGCCATGATCTCGTCGATCGAGCGGACGGTTGCCCCGTACTGATCGGCGAGCGCCTGGGCGGCCTCGGGGAAGGCGTCGGCGACGGCGACCAACCGGGCGTTGGGGGTGTTGGCGATGGCGGCGGCGTGGACCTTGCCGATACGGCCGGCTCCGAGCAGACCGATGGACAACATGGGCATGGCATTCCTTCGAATAGTTGAGGGGTAGGTCGGTGAGGGGCGGGTGGGATCGGTGAGCGCAGATCAGACGAGTGCGTCGGTGGCGTCGGCCGAACTGGGCACGCCGCGGCGCGCCTTCATGCGCGCCGCTGCTTCCGGCGAGCCGTCGTGGAAGGAACCGAACCAGCGGTCGAGCGGCACGGCCCCATCGGAATAGTTGACCTCGAACAGCTTGTGGTGCAAATAGTGGGCGTAGCCGTGCGTGTCGAGCGTGTGGGCACCCAACTCGACCTGCTCGAACCCGGCATGCCCTGGTACCGGTGCCATCAGCAGGTGCATCTCGTTGAACAGCATGTGCAGCGGGTGCGACGCCACGACCCAATGGATCGCGATCGCGCTGAAGTACGCCACGTGTTCGAGCGGATGCATCGACAACCCCGACCAGGGGCCGGGATTGGTGTTGCGGTGGTGCAGCGAATGGACCGTCTTGTACAGCGCTGGGGCGTGGATCATGCGATGCACGGCGTAGAAGTGCAGCTCGCGCCAGATTGGGATCAGCAGCATGATCGCCACGATCCAGACGGGGTGGTCGCTCCACCGCAGCCACGGGATGTGGCCGTTGGCGAACAACCACAGGCCGACCACTTCCCACGCGGTCATGATCGGCACGCCGCTCGCCAGCGCGAAGAACACGTTCTCGCGAGTCTGGTGTCCGAACGTGAAGCGTGCGCTGGCCGACGGGAACTTGGCGTTGTACTTGGTGCGCGTGTCCTGCGCCCTGCGCACGTTGAGCCTCCAGTGCCACACCCCGTACCACGCGCTCGCGATCGCCAGGTTGCGGACCAGGACGAGGGTGATCCAGCCCGGACGCAACGAGCGCATCGTCTCGACGGAGGGTGTGAGCAGGAACCACGTGGCGGCGGCGACGGCGAAGTAGAGCAGCTGCCACGACAGCAGGTAGCTGCGCACGAACCAACGCGCGATCGCTAGTGGTCTGGTGGGCCAGGCGAACAAGGGGCCGAAGTCGTTGCGCCGGTTCGGCACCCAGTTGCCCTTGCGATCGCGCGTGCCCAGCACGGCTTCGTCGATCACGGCACCTCGCTGATCCGGACGCGGCGGCCCTCCGCCGCGCTGCGCTGGCACGCCGCCATCAGCCGTTGCACGGCGGCACCGGTGTCGAAGTCGGGCTCGACGGCGACGCCCTCGAGGATCCCGGTGATCCAGCCCCGGGTCAGGACGTCGGTGGTGCGGTACACGTCGCGGTACGTGTCGTGGACCGACTCGCGCCGGACCTCGCCCCAGACCTCGTCCGGGATCGGGATCTCATGGATCTGCTCGCCCTCGCGGGCGCCGCGCACGGTCTGGATGTCGTTCCAGTCGTTGAATCCGTACAGGGTTCCCTCGCTGCCGAACAGGTCGAAGTGGTGCGACTGCCCGAACCGTGAGTCCTCGTAGCACGCCGCCGACACGACGATCACCCCGTGGGCGCCGTCGGCGAACTCGACCAGGATGTTGGCGCCGTCGTCGGCTGCCCGGTACACCTGTCCGTCGGGACGCGGTTTGCGATCCACGAGATGGGTCAGCGAACAGGTGACGGCCTCGATCTCGCCGAACATCCAGCGCGCCATGTCGAGCCAATGAGAGCCGAGGTCCCCGAGGATGCCTGACCCCGGCTCGTCGGCGTCGAACCGCCAGGCATCGCCACCGTCACGTCCGAAGCCGGCGTAGTAGCGCAGGTTGATCAGGTACGGACGACCGAGGTAGCCCTCGTCGACCAGGCGCTTGAGATGCTGTGACACCGGCATGAACCGATAGGTGAACGGCACCAGGCAGATCCGACCGGTCTCCCGGGCGCGAGCGGCCATCTCGTCGGCCTCGGCCGTGGTGATCGCCAACGGCTTCTCACACAGCACGTGCAGGCCGGCGTCGAGGGCGGCGATCGTGAGCGGGTGGTGGGTCTTGTTGATCGTCGAGATGATCACGGCGTCGATCTCGCCGCTGGTGAACATCTCGGCCGGATCGGTGAACACGAGCGGGATCTGGTTGGCCGTCGCGAAGGCCTCGGTGCGCCCCTGATCCCGCCCGCAGATCGCTGCCAGCGTGGCTCGCGGATGGGAACGCACGGCGGGAACGAACATCGTCTCGGTCCACCAACCGGGTCCGACCACGCCGACACGGACGTGTTTCATGGATCAGCCCTCGCCGTCGAGGAAGTCGCGGAACGCCTGCACCACATCGTCGTCCACGCCGACCACGTGTTCGGGTTGCGGGTACGCCCCCGACATGACGTCGTCGCGGAACTCGCAGAAGGCTGCTTCGCGTTCGCGCTGCAGGCGGTCGAACTCGGCGCGGAAGTTGCGGTACACCTTGGCGTGCCGCGGCTGATGACCGTCGGTGTAACCGAGGATGTCCTCGGCGAACAGGTACTGGGCGTCTGCGCCGGCACCGCCGCCCATCGAGAACAGGACGAGCGAGGTGCGCTTGGCGATCTCGGCCGTGATCGCCGCCGGGACGACCTCGATCTCGGCGGCGAAGGCGCCTGCTCGTTCGAGCGCGCTCACCTGACTCCACACCAACTGGGCGGTCTCGAGCGTCTTGCCGACCGCCTTGAACCCGCCCGTCCAGGTGCGGCGGGCCGGGATCAGCCCGACGTGCCCGACGATCGGGATCCCTTCGGCGGCCAACCGAGCGATGATCTCGGTGCTGGCGGCGCACCAGCAGCAGTCGCCCTCCGACAGGATCGCGGCGTGGGCGGCGCGCAGGTAGTCGTCGGCGGTGACGAGCGTGCCGTATGGCAGGCCGACCTGCACGAAACAATCGCCGGCTGCCTCGCGCATCGCCGGCGACCAGAACGGCATTTCGATCGACAGCACGTCGATGCCAGCCGCAGCGCAGGCACGTGCCTCGTCGATCTCGCGCACGTACACTATGGTCATCTGGCGCTTTCCGCGGTTGGCTCGGATGTCGGCAACGGTCGGTCGAGATCGGTTCAGTCCCACGCGGTGTCCTCGTGCTCGTCGATGAGGGCTCGGGCTGCTGCCCGAGTCGATGACCATGCTGCACGACGCGTCGTGCGAGCGACGACGCCGACGGTTCCGGTCGTCGGCATCGAAATGTCAGTATGTCACAACAAATCGGTGGGCCTCCCGCATCGGCTAGGAAACAGCGAATGGGTTCGCTCGCCGACGACACGCAATGGATGGACGCCACGGCGCAGGCCGAGCTGGTGGCAGCAGGCGAGGTGACGCCGGGTGAGCTGGTGGATGCCGCGATCGAACGGATCGAGCGGCTCGACCCGGCGATCAACGCCGTCGTGCTGCGATGGTTCGATCACGCCCGCCAGATCGCCCGCAGCGCACCGCCCACCGGCCCGTTCGGCGGCGTGCCGTTCCTGCTCAAGGATCTGTGGGCGCACTACGCCGGGCAACCGCTGACGAACGGCAACGTGGCGCTGCGCCAGGCGATGCCGATCTCGTCGGCCGACACCACGCTGGTGTCACGCTTCCGGCACGCCGGGCTGATCACGCTCGGCCGCACCAACAGTCCGGAACTCGGCAGCGTGCCGGTCACCGAACCGCTCGCCTACGGCCCGACCCGCAACCCGTGGGACCCGAGCCGCGTGCCGGGTGGTTCGAGCGGCGGCGCCGCTGCCGCGGTGGCGGCCGGGATGGTGCCGATCGCGCATGCGTCGGACGGCGGCGGGTCGATCCGGATCCCTGCTTCGTGCTGCGGGTTGGTGGGTCTCAAACCGTCGCAGGGCAGGATCACGCTCGGGCCGCAGCGCACGGAGTCGGGGTTCAGCGTGGAACTGTGCGTCAGCCGTTCCGTCCGCGACACCGCCCGCCTGCTCGACGCCGTCCACGGCCCCGGTGTGGGCGACACCGTGATCGCCGCCGCCCCGGCGGGACGGTACGCCGACGACGTCGGCGCCGAGCCGGGCCGGCTGCGGATCGGCGTACTCGACCACCACCCGCGCGGCGAACTGCTCCACGACGACTGCGTGGTCGCCGTTCGCCACGCGGCAGCGCTGCTCGAAACGCTGGGTCACGACGTCGAGCCCGGGTTTCCGTCGACGCTCGCCGATGCCACGTTCACCGCCCGGTTCATGGCGATCTGGGGAGCGATGATGGCGACCGGGCTCGACGGGTATGCCGCCATGCTCGGTCGACGGCTCGAGCAGCGCGAGGTCGAACCGATCAACTGGTACCAGGCGACGTTCGCCGAACGGGTCAGCTCGGTCGACTTCGCACGCGGTCAGGCGGCGGTCGCCGAGTTCCGGCGCGCCACCCACCAGTGGTGGGCCGACGGTTGGGACCTGCTGCTCACGCCCACCCTGGGCGAACCGCCACTGCGGGTCGGCGAGCTGATGCCGGCCGGAGCCGACCCGCGAGTGGGCCTCAAGCGCTCGGGCGAGTTCGTGCCGTTCACCCCGGCGTTCAACATGACCGGCCAGCCGGCGATCAACGTGCCGTTGTCGTGGAACGCCGAGGGTCTGCCGATCGGCGTCCAACTGGTCGCCGCCTACGGGCGCGAGGACCTGCTGATCCGTGTTGCCTCGCAACTCGAGGCGGCTCATCCGTGGGCCCAGCGGCGGCCGTCGTGAACCCCGTCGGTTCCTTGATCGAGCGCTTCGACCCGACCGACCCCGGCTTCATCGCCGACCCGTACCCGGTGCTCAACGCGCTCCGCGAGGCCACACCGATCTTCTGGAACGAACGCAGCCGACAATGGGTCGTGACCCGGTTCGCCGACGTCCACGCCACACTCCGGCACCCTGGTCTGGGCCGCGCCTACACGCACCGCTACTCGCACGCAGAGCTCGGCCGCGACCAACCCGATCCGAGGTGGGGCAACTTCGAGCAGCACGAACGGTGGTCGTTGCTGTGCCTCGAACCGCCCGACCACACCCGGTTGCGGCGGCTGGTGGCAAAGGTCTTCACCCCGCGTGCCGTCACCGCCCTGCGGGCATCGATCGAGGGGTACAGCACCGAGTTGCTGGCCGTCTGCCGCAGTCGCCGACGGTTCGACCTGATCGCCGACTACGCCCAGCCGTACTCGGTGGCGGTGATCTGTTCGATGCTGGGCGTGCCGCGCGCCGACACCCAACTGCTCCTCGACTGGTCGCACGCGATCGTCAAGATGTACGAGCTGTCGGCCACCGACGCCGTGCGAGCGGCCGCCGATCGAGCGGCCGGGGAGTACATCGCCTACACCCGCCAGCTGATCGACCAGAAGCGCGCCGAACCCGACGACCTGCTGATCGCTCGACTGGCGGCCGTGGAGGACGAGGGCGACATGCTCACCGAGGACGAGATCGTGTCGACCACGATGGTGCTCCTGGAGGCGGGTCACGAAGCGACGGTGAACACGCTCGGCAACGGCGTCCGGGCGCTGCTGCGGCACCCGGACCAGTGGGCCCGACTGGTGAGCGGCGAGGTCGACGCCAAGACAGCCATCGAGGAACTGCTGCGTTGGGACGCACCGCTGCAGCTGTTCGAACGGTGGGTTCTCGAACCGGGGATCGAGATCGCCGGACAGGCGATGCAGATCGGCGACGAGGTGGCGATGCTGTTCGGTGCCGCCGAGCGTGACCCGCGCCGTTTCGACGACCCCGATCGGTTCGACATCGGGCGCGGTGACGCCGGCCACATCGGCTTCGGCGGCGGGATCCACTTCTGCGTGGGTGCGCCGTTGGCGCGCCAGGAGATCGCCGTGTCGTTGGCGGGGCTCGTCACGACGTTCCCCGACCTGCACCTCGTCGAGCAGCCGACGTATCACCCGACGTTCGTGATCCGCGGCCTCGACCGGCTGCTGGTCGAGGCGTAGTTCCGGGTCGGGAACACGGCAGAGTGGGGCATGGTCTCGATCGTGGTCGATGGTGATTTCCGGCGCGACGGCGCCTGCGTCGTACGCGGTGCGCTCACGCCCGCCCAGGTCGAGCTGGCGCGCCAGGCGATCGACGCCAACCTGGCCGACCTCTCGCCGCTTGCCAAACGTGCCAGCGCCGGTGACGACGGCGCCTTCATCGAGGACTTCTGCAACTGGCAGCGGATCCCGGCGATCGAGCGCTTCATCCGTGACGCGCCGCTGGCCGAGATCGCCGCCGAGCTGATCGGTCGCACGCACACGGTCCGGCTGTACCACGACCACATGCTGGTGAAGGAGCCCGGTACCCGCCAGCGCACGCCGTGGCACCAGGACCTGCCGTACTACAACGTCGCCGGGCACCTGAATCTGAGCATGTGGATCCCGGTCGACCCCGTCTCGCGGGCCAGCACGCTCGAGTTCGTGCGCGGCTCCCACGAGGGGCCGTGGTACATGCCACGCACCTTCCTCGATCAGCAGGCCAAGTGGTTCCCCGAGGGGTCGTTGGCCGAGCTCCCCGACATCGACGCCGACCCCGAGCGGTTTCCCGTGATCGGGTGGGCGCTGGAACCCGGCGACATCGTGTGTTTCCACATGCTCACCCTGCACACCGCAGCCGGAGTTGCCGCCGGTACGCGCCGGCGTGTGCTGTCGGTCCGCATGCTCGGCGACGACATGGTGCACGCCGTGCGGGACTGGAACACGTCGCCACCGTTCCCGGGGCTCGCCGATGACCTGCCCGATGGTGTGCCGATGGACCACCCGCTGTTCCCGGTGCTCTGGCAGGCCCCTCGCTGACCCACACTGGTGCCGTGGCGACCTGGTTCACATCCGACCTGCACTTCGGCCACCTCAACATCATCCGCTACTGCGACCGGCCGTGGCCGGACGTCGACGCCATGAACCGCGGGCTGATCGCACGATGGAACGAGGTCGTGGACCCGGACGACACGGTGTGGGTGTTGGGCGACGTGGCGATGGGCCGCATCGACGACAGCTTGGCGTTGGTCGAGCAGCTCAACGGCAGCAAGCTGCTGGTCGCCGGGAATCATGACCGCTGCTGGTTCGGCCACGGCGTGCGCGGGGCGGATTGGATCGATCGGTATCGCCACGTCGGGTTCTCCGAGATCGTGCAGGGCCAGACGATGCTGACGATCGGCGGGATCGAGGTCGCAGTGTGTCACTTCCCGTACGAGGGTGACAGCCAGCTCGACGACCGCTACACCGAGTTCCGGCCCGTCGACGAGGGCCGATGGTTGCTGCACGGCCACGTCCACACGACGTGGGCGCAGCGTGGGCGGATGATCAACGTCGGCGTCGACACCGCCGGCTACCGACCTGTCAGCGAGGACGAGATCGAGATATTGATCGCTGCGGGTCCACGCGACTTGGCGGCGTTGGCATCGGCCTGAGGGATGTCGACAGCCTGGCCGCCTGCTCGGCAACCGCTCGGCGAGTCAGGTCGAGCCGCCCGTCGATCAGTCGGAACGACGGACCGACCACGCTCACGGCGGCCACGATCGCTCCGGTGTGGTCGCGCACGGGCGCCGATACGGCAGTGATCCCGGCCTCGACGGCATCGACCCGGACCGCCACGCCATCGGGGTCGACATCGCCGGCCAATGCGCGTCCCACGGCCGTGCCGCGACGCGGCACGCGATGGCCGAGCCAACTGACGTGGCGCACCGAGTGCGACCCCGCCTCCATCGCCACGTACATCGCCTCGTTGCGAGTGACCGCCTCTGCCAGATACGCCGATTCGCCCTGCTCGGCCGCCAGGGCGGCCAGCATCGGCCGCGCCAGGCGCGGCAGCGTGGTCTCGGCCGACAGCGTGCGAGCGATGCGGAGCAGTTCGTCACCGGGCTCCCAGGTGCCATCCGGGCGACGGGCCGCGAACCCTGCCGCCTCCAGCGACCGCAGCTGACGCAGGGCGGTGCTGGCGCTCAGATCCACGGCGCGCGCCAGGTCGGCCAGCGACAGGCCGTCGGGATGGTCGGCGATCGCCCGCACGAGGCTCAGCCCGCGATCGGTGGCGCGGGGCGGGGCCGGTGACCGGGGTTCGCGACCTGATTCGAGCCGTTGCGGCATGTTGCACAGTGTGGCATGCTCTTGCGTCAGATGAAAGAAATGATCTCCTCCGAAACGGTCCGGATCGAGGGCCGTGGGCTCACGATCGGCGACGTCGTGCAGGTCGCCCGACACCGCAGCCCGGCGGCGCTCACGGAATCGGCGCGCGCCGCGATGCAGCGCTCGGCGGCGATGATCGACGGGTTCGTCGGCAGCGCCACGCCGGTCTATGGCGTCACGACCGGGTTCGGTTCGCTCGCCAACACGGTCATCCCGGCAGACCGCACCGCCGAGCTCCAGGTCGCGCTCGTGCGATCGCACGCCACCGGGATGGGCGACGAGGTCGAGCCTGAGGTCGTGCGGGCGATGCTGGTGCTGCGGGCGCGCAGCCTGGCGATGGCGTACTCCGGCGTGCGGCCCGAGATCGTGGATCTGCAACTGGCGCTGCTCGGCAACGATCTCACCCCCGTCGTCCGTGAGCACGGCTCGCTCGGCGCGAGCGGCGATCTGGCGCCGCTCAGCCACTGCGCGATGGCCGTGATCGGCGAGGGGCAGGTGCGCACCGTCGACGGCGAGCTGCTCCACACGCGGGACGCACTCGTGCGTCACGGCCTGGCGCCGGTCACGCTGGGCGCCAAGGAAGGGTTGGCGCTGATCAACGGCACCGACGGCGAGCTGGGCATGCTGTGTCTGGCGATCCACGATCTGGCGGCGCTGCTGCGACTGGCCGACGTGGCGGCGGCGGTCACGGTCGAGGCTCTGCTGGGCACCGACCGGGCGTTCGCCGCCGACCTGCAGGCATTGCGTCCGCAGGTCGGCCAGGCCGGCAGTGCACGCAACCTCACACGGCTCCTGGCCGGATCGGCGATCGTCGCCAGCCACCGCGAAGGCGACAGCCGGGTCCAGGACGCCTACTCGCTGCGCTGCACACCGCAGGTCCACGGGGCTGCGGCCGACACGGTGGCATTCGCACGCTCGATCGCCGAGCGCGAGCTCGACTCGGCGATCGACAACCCGATGATCCTGCCCGACGGGCGCGTCGAGAGCTGTGGCAACTTCCACGGTGCCCCGGTGGCGATGGCGTGTGATTTCCTGGCGATCGCCGTGGCCGAGCTGTCGGCGATCGCCGAGCGGCGCACCGACCGTCTGCTGGATGCGACCCGCTCGCACGGGCTGCCCAAGTTCCTCACCGACGACCCCGGCGTGAACAGCGGGCTGATGATCGCCCACTACACGCAGGCGGCGATGGCGCTCGACAATCAACGCCTGGCGGTCCCTGCCAGCACGCAGTCGTTGCCCACCAGCGCGATGCAGGAGGACCACGTGAGCAACGGGTGGGCGGCGGCCCGCAAGTTGCGGCGGTGCGTCGACAACCTGCGACGCGTGCTGGCGGTCGAGTTGGTGTGCGGGGTGGCCGGGCTCGACTTCCGAGCACCGCTCACGCCCGGGCCCGGCACGGGTGCTGCGCACGACGCCGTGCGCTCCGTGGTGGATCCGCCGGGCGCCGATCGCTGGCTCTCGCCCGACCTGTTGGCCACCGAGCAGGCGCTCGCCGACGGCACCGTGCTGGGTGCGGTCGAACGCGCCGTCGGCGCCCTGGAACATCCCTGACGCATCGTGAATCGGAGCATGTCATGACCGACCCCCACCCGCCCGTGCGAGCCGCCCGCGGCACGCAGCTCAACTGTCTCGGCTGGCCCCAGGAAGCCGCCTACCGGATGCTGCACAACAACCTCGACCCGGAGGTCGCCGAGCGCCCACAGGACCTCGTCGTGTACGGCGGGACCGGCAAGGCAGCCAGGACCTGGGACGCCTTCGACGCCATGGCGCGCACGCTCACCACGCTCAAGGGCGACGAGACGATGCTGGTCCAATCCGGCAAGCCGGTCGGCGTGTTCCGCACCCACGAGTGGGCGCCGCGCGTGTTGATCGCCAACTCCAACCTGGTCCCCGAGTGGGGCAACTGGGACGAGTTCCGACGGCTCGAAGCGCTCGGGCTCACGATGTACGGCCAGATGACGGCCGGCTCGTGGATCTACATCGGCACCCAGGGGATCCTGCAGGGCACGTACGAATGCTTCGCCGAGATCGGCCGGCGTCGATTCGGCGGCACGCTGGCGGGCACGATCACACTGACCGCCGGGTTGGGCGGGATGGGCGGGGCGCAACCGCTGGCGGTCACCATGAACGACGGTGTGGCGCTCTGCGTCGAGGTCGACGCCTGGCGCGCCGAGCGCCGTGTCGAACACCGCTACCTGGACGAGATCGCCGATTCGATCGACGACGCGATCGCCCGCTGCATCGCTGCCCGAGATGCCCGCAAGCCACTCTCGGTGGGTCTGGTCGGCAACGCCGCCGAGGTCCTGCCGCGCCTGCTCGAGCTGGGCTTCCCGGCCGACATCGTGACCGACCAGACCAGTGCCCACGACCCGCTCTCGTACGTTCCGGCCGACCTCACGCCGGAGGCCACCGCCGAGATGGCGCGCGACGAGCCGCAGGAGTTGATCCGTCGGGCGCGCCTGTCGATGGCCGCCCACTGCGAGGCGATGGTCGGGTTCATGGACGCCGGCAGCGAGGTCTTCGACTACGGCAACAGCCTGCGTGCGGAGGCCAAGCTGGGTGGATTCCAGCGGGCGTTCGACTATCCCGGCTTCCTCCCTGCCTACATCCGGCCGTTGTTCTGCGAGGGCAAGGGCCCGTTCCGGTGGGTGGCCCTGTCGGGTGATCCGGCCGACATCGCCGCCACCGATCGTGCGGTGATCGAGGAGTTCCCCGACGACGTCGCCCTGCACCGCTGGATCGCGATGGCGGGGGAGCGGGTCGCCTTCCAGGGCCTGCCGGCCCGGATCTGCTGGCTCGGCTACGGCGAGCGGCATCGACTCGGCCTGCGGTTCAACGAGATGGTTCGGCGCGGCGAACTCAAGGCGCCGATCGTGATCGGCCGCGATCACCTCGACTCCGGGTCCGTCGCTTCGCCGTACCGCGAGACCGAGGCGATGCTCGACGGCTCCGACGCGATCGCCGACTGGCCATTGCTGAACGCGCTCGTGAACACGTCCAGCGGCGCCAGTTGGGTGAGCATCCACCACGGGGGCGGGGTCGGTATCGGTCGCTCGATCCACGCTGGGATGGTGTGCCTCGCCGACGGCACCGCCCTGGCGGCCGAGAAGCTCGCTCGCGTGCTGACCGCCGACCCCGGCACCGGCGTGATCCGCCACGCCGACGCCGGCTACCAACGGGCGATCGACGTCGCCGACGAGCGCGGCGTGCGGATCCCGATGCGTGAGGGGTGACCGATGGCGGTCCGCGAGATCCTGCACATCGGCCATCCCCTGCTGCGACAACGCTCCCGGGACGTGACCGCCCTGGAGTTGGCGTCGCCAGAGACGCAGGCGCTGATCGACGACCTGATCGACACGATGCGGGCCGCCAACGGGGCCGGGATCGCCGCCCCGCAGATCGGCGAACCGGTCCGGATCGCCACGATCGAGGTCGGTGACAACCAGCGCTACCCGTACAAGCCGCGGATCCCGCTCACGGTCGTGGTCAACCCGATCGTCGAGCCGCTCGACGACGAACTGGTCGAGATCAACGAGGGATGCCTGTCGGTCCCGAACCTGCGCGGCAACGTGATGCGTCACGTGACGGTGCGGGTGCGCTCGCTCGACCGCCACGGGGACGCTCACGACGAGGTGCTCCGCGGGCTCACGGCGGGCACGTTCCAGCACGAACTCGATCACCTCGACGGTGTGCTGTTCGTCGACCGGGTCACCGACCCGCACACGCTGACCACGTGGGAGCAGTTCGAACGCTTCCACCGCGACGCATTCGTGAAGCGGATCTCCGAGTTCGTGGCCCGCGTCGGGAGCTGACATGACGCCCGACATGACGCCGGAGAGGGTGTACCACTGCGACCTCGCCTGGCTCGGCGGCGACCTGCCGGCGGGCGATGTCCGGATCGATGTGGTCGGCGGCACGATCGTGAAGGTGGCATCCGGGGAGGTGGCCCCGCCCGGCGCCGTCCGGTTGGCCGGGCTCACGTTGCCGGGCCTGGCGAACGGCCACAGCCATGCCTTCCACCGCGCCTTGCGAGGTCGGACGCATGCCGGATCGGGCACGTTCTGGACCTGGCGCGACCAGATGTACCGGCTGGCCAGCGCGCTCGATCCCGACTCGTACTTCGCCCTGGCGCGCGCCACGTTCGCCGAGATGGCCTTGGCCGGCATCACGTGTGTCGGCGAGTTCCACTACCTCCACCACACGCCCGACGGGCGACCCTACGACGACCCCAACGCGATCGGCGCGGCGCTGATCGCGGCCGCGGAGGAGGCAGGTGTGCGGCTCACGCTGCTCGACACCTGTTACCTCGGAAGCGGGATCGGCGAGGACGGATCGCTGCTCGCTCCGTCGTCGGTGCAGCGCCGGTTCAGCGACGCCGACGTCCACCGATGGGCGGCGCGCGTCGAGCAGATCGGCGAGGGGGCGATGCATCGCGTGGGGGCCGCTGTGCATTCGGTGCGGGCCGTCGACCCGGCGTCGATCGCAGCCGTCGCAGCGTGGGCGGCGGACCGTGGCCGGCCGCTGCACGCCCACGTCTCCGAGCAGCCTGCCGAGAACCAGCAGTGCCGTGCCGCGCACGGCCGCTCACCGGTCGGCCTGCTCGACTCGTGCGGCGCGCTCACGCAGCGATTCACGGCGGTCCACGCCACCCATGTCGACGAAGCCGACATCGGATTGCTCGGTCGCTCCGGTGCGTGCGTGTGCATGTGCCCGACCACCGAACGCGACCTCGCCGACGGGATCGCCCCCACCCCGGCGATGGCGGCGCAGTCGGTCGCCATCTCCCTGGGCTCGGACTCTCACGCCGTGATCGACCTGTTCGAGGAGGCCCGCGCGGTGGAACTCGACACGCGACTGACCACGCTCTCGCGCGGCAATCACAGCGTGGTCGATCTGGCGACGGCGGCCACCACGGCCGGGCACCGCTCGCTCGGATGGCCCGAAGCAGGCCGAATCGAGGTGGGAGCACCGGCGGACCTCACCACGGTGTCGCTGCGCTCGGTGCGCACCGCGGGCTCGACACCGGCCAGCGCGCTGGCCGCCGTCGTCTTCGCCGCAACGGCAGCCGACGTCACCGATGTGATCGTCGCCGGGCGCCCGGTCGTCTCGGCCGGCCGCCACGGGTCGATCGACGTCGCCGCCGAACTCCACACGGCGATCCTCGCCGTGTGGAAGCAGGCCGATCAGCCGGACGTGCCCCGATGACGCTGGTGATCGACCACATCGGGTTGCTCGTCACGAACGATCCGACCGCGCGGTCACGGGCCACTCGGACTGCTGCGCGACGTGGCGCTGGTCATCGACGGAGCGACCGTCGTGGCGATCGAGCCGGCCGGTGTGGCCGCCGACGAGCGCTGCGACGCGGGTGGACGGTGCGTGATCCCCGGCTTCGTCGACAGCCACACCCACCTCGTGTTCGCAGGCGATCGCGGTGACGAGTTCGTGGCGCGCATGGCGGGTGCGCCGTACGCCGCGGGTGGCATCACCACCACGGTGGCCGCCACCAGGGCGGCGACGACCGCCGAGCTGCACGCAGGGTTGCACCGCCGGATCGGCGAGGCGCGCCGCAACGGGATCACTACGGTCGAGATCAAGTCGGGCTACGGCCTCACGGTCGCCGACGAGACGCGACTGCTCGAAGTCGCCGCCACGGCGACGCCGCACACCACGTTGCTCGGGGCGCACGTCGTGCCGACCGAGTTCGCCGGCCGCGCCGACGACTACGTGTCGCTGGTGTGCGGCGAGATGCTCACGGCGGCGGCGCCGCACTGCACGTTCGCCGACGCGTTCTGTGAGGTCGGGGCGTTCGACGCCGACCAGTGCCGGGCGATCCTCACCGCCGCCTCGCAAGCAGGGTTGGGTACCCGCCTGCACGCCAACCAACTCGGATTCGGCCCCGGCGTCCAGCTGGCGGTCGAACTCGGATGCCGCGTCGGCCGACCACTGCACGTACCTCACCGACGCCGACGTCGATGCGCTGTCGGCCGGCACCACGATCGCCACGTTCCTGCCTGCCACCGACTTCTCGACGCGACAGCCGTATCCCGACGCGCGCCGCGTGATCGACGCGGGAGCGGTCGTGGCGCTGGCCACCAACTGCAATCCGGGGAGCAGCTACACCTCGTCGATGGCGTTCTGCATCGCGCTCGCCGTCCGCGATATGCACATGACGATCGAGGAAGCGCTGCTGGCCGCCACGGTGGGCGGGGCGGCGGCACTCCGCCAGCCCGGGCTCGGCCGCCTCACGATCGGCTCGACCGCCGACGCGGTCGTGCTCGACGCACCGTCGTACACGCACCTCGTCTACCGGCCTGGCATGCAGCTCGTGGCCGCAACCGTCGTCGCCGGTCAGCCGATCTGGCACTGACCCGGCGCCGGCGTCAGGGCGACGCCAGCCGGTACACCTCGACGAAGGTGTGCAACAGCGCTGCCCGACGTTCGGGTTCGGCCTTCACGCTGCGCAGGTTGCGGGCGATCTCGAACTGCAGGGCGTCGGCCCCCCGGGATTGTGCCCAGGTGGTCATCGTCGCCGGTCCGCGCCCGTTGAACCCGGTCTCCTCGTCGGCGACAGCGGCGGCGATCCCGTTCCGTCGGGCCCGTGTCACGAACCGCTCGGCCAGCTCCTGCGACCGCGACGTGGGCACGGCGCCGAGTCCGATGATCACGTCGAGCTCACGGTCGGCCATCCCGTGCAGATCGGCGAACGCCACGCCCGGCCGCACCAGCGACTCGGCTGCAACCTTCAGGGGGTGGTCGAGGTCGTGATTGGGATCCCCGAAATCGTGACCGCCTCGTCGCAGGGCGATCGCTGAGGCGTCGAGGTGGTCGGCGAGCGCCAGTGCCAGCCCGCCGGTGTTGGCGTCGTTCGACTTGATCGCACCGTTGCGGCTGTGGTGGACGGCGTGCGGCGCCGAGAACACGATCGGCCTCCGGCCCTGCTCGACGAGCGTGCACGGGCCGCGGTCGGGGCCGTGGAAGTCGTTCACCGTGAACGGTTGGTTCAGCTGATGCCAGCGAGCCCCCAACCGTTGAGCGCCGCGATCGTCGAGCCGTGCCGACGTCGAGCGTTTGAACAACACGGGTTGCGACGTTATCGCTCGCCGGCCGCCAACGCCTTGGCCGCCGGATAGTCGGCCTTGCCGTTGACGGCGCGCGGGACGCTCTCCACGAACACCACACGTTTCGGCGCCTTGTAGCCCGCCAGATCGCGTTTGACCGAGGCGATCACCGCTGCCTCGTCGGTCTGGGAACCAGGGGCGAGCGACGCGACTGCGGTGACGGCTTGCCCGAACCGCTCGTCGGGGAGCCCCACCACCAGGCAGTCGACCACACCGGCGACGCGTTTGACGGCTTCCTCGACCTCCTCGGGGAAGATCTTCTCGCCGGCCGAGTTGATCACGTTGCTGCCGCGCCCGAGCAGGATCAGCGTGCCGTCGGCGTCGACCTGAGCCATGTCGCCCGGGAACGAGTAGCGCACCCCGTCGATCGTGCGGAACGTGCGGGCCGACTTCTCCGGGTCCTTGTAGTACGCCACCGGCACGAGCATGCTGGTGCCCACCAGCCCCGTCTCGCCCGACCCCGGCACGATCTCCCGGTCGTCGGCGTCGAACACCTTGGTCGTCGGGCGCATCGTGAAACGGGCGGTGTCCACGCGGTCGCGTGCCGAACTCACGGCGGTGCCCATCGTGCCTTCGGTCGACCCCATCGCGTCGACCAGCTTGACCTTCGGGATCCGCTCGACGAGCGCATGTTTGACCTCGGCGGTCCACATCACGCCCGACGACATGATGAACCGCAGCGACGACAGGTCGTACGGCCGGCCGTCGGCCGCGGCGGCGTCGATGGCGTCGATCAACGGGCGGGCGAATGCATCGCCGACGATCGTGGTGTGGGTGGCGCGGAAACGGTCGATCGCCGACAACATCTCGTCGGGAGCGAAGTGGCGTTCGGCGAGCGTGATCACGCAGCCGCCGTCGAGCAACGCCGACGTGGCCCCCAACCACAGCCCGGTGCCGTGCATCAGCGGCGGCCCGACCACGGCGATGTGACGCCGATGCGTGGCCGCCCGCTCGGCGGCGTTGTCGGCGAATTGCTCCGGAGCGGTGACGCCGTCGGGCTTGAAGAACCCGGTGTGCTCACGATGCTCGTACACGACGCCTTTGGGCATGCCGGTCGTGCCCCCGGTGTAGAGCATGTAGTGGTCCTCGCCGGAACGCTCGATCCGCGGCATCGGATCGCGGGTGGCGATCGCCTGCTCGAAACCCACTGCCCGCTCGCCGAGGCTGGGACCGCCGTCGTCGACCTCGATCAACAACCGGAGGCCGGGAAGCCGGTCCACCAGGCGACCGACACGATCGCCGAGCGAGGTGTGGAACACGATCGCTTCGGCGTCGGAGTTGTCGAGCACGTACCACAGCTCTTGGTCGAGATAGCGGTAATTCACGTTCACGGCGATGCCGCGCAGCTTCTGGGCGGCGAACAGCGCTTCCAGGTACTCGTTGCTGTTGTAGAGGAACAGGGCGATCTTGGAAGTCGGCCCCAGACCGGCGTCGACCAGCGCCGTCGCCAGTCGCGCCGCGCGATCGTCGAATTCGCTCCAGGTGCGGGTGACCGCGCCGTTGACCACAGCCGGTTCGGCCCCGATCACGTCGCTGATCGCTTCCCAGGCCGTGGCGGCATGCATCTCCATCGCCGGGACGCTAGATCGCGGGTCGATCGCGGCTCGCACCCGTCAGCAAGACCCCTCGGCAGCGGTGCGACGTGGCAGGCTCGCGGTGTGGATGCCACCGACGCTCGGCACCGCGACGCGGTTTCATCGGCGTGGCGAGAGTACGACGACCCTCGAACCGTGGTGGAGACCGTCGAACTCGAGCGCGATGGTCTCGACCAACCGCGTGTACCGGCTCACCCTCGACGACGGCTCGTGGGTGATCGCCAAGTCGTCGAATTACGGCTCGTTCTTCCTGTTCGCCGAGGATCACGACCGGTTGCACCGGCTCAACCAGCACCTGCGCGGCACCCGATGGGCAACCTTCCTCGCCAACGCCTTCACCCGCGGCGACCAGCCGTACCTCTGGTACGACGGCGAGATGTGGGTGATCTTCTACCACTACATCGAGGCCAAGGAGCGTCTGCCGAAGATCCTCAGCGAGCCGCAGGTCGCACGGCTCGGGGCGGAGTTGGCTCGATTCCATCGGGTCTGCGCCGACGTCGCCCCAGCGATCCCACCGCCTTCGAAGACGGCCAAGAGCGACGCCGTCAATCTGTTCGAGATGACCGGCGCCCGCAATGCCGGTCACGTGCTCGGGCTCGACCGGAGCCGGGTCGACCTGGTGCGTCGACACACCCACCGCTTCCTGACTGCGATGTACGAATCGGGGTACGACTCGTGGACCAAGATGCCGATCCTGATCGACTGGAACCTCGGCAACTTCTCGGTCGCCCCGGACGATCCCGAGCTGGGGACCGAACGCGGCAGCACCTTCCACCTGTTCAGCCGGTGGGACTACGACTGGTTCCGGATCGAGTCGCGGCTGCTCGACTTCTACTTCCTCTCGCGGGTCTCGTCTCGCACGGGTGATCGGACCACCTTCACCTACGCCGCCCACACCCTGCTCGAACCGCGCTTCCAGCGATTCCTGCGGGCGTACCACGCCGAGTTCCCACTCGAACCGGGCGAGGTGCTGTTCCTCAAGGAGGCCTACCGGTTCTTCCTCCTCAACTACGTGATCCGGGGGGGCCGCCACTTCTTCCGGCACGACTTCTGGCAGCAGCTCCTGCACGACGCCGTCGACGTCCACCTCCCGGGCCTCGACGACCTCGACCTCACGCCGCTGCTCCGCCAGCTGGCCTGACCGCCCAGGGGGCAGGTCAGAGAGCGTGCTCGCGGCGGGCGACGAGGCGCTTGATGTTGCCGACGTGGCGTGCCATGACGAGCACCGAGACCCCGATGATCGCCGCCACCTCCCACCACCGACGTTGCTCGATCCCGACCGCCACCGGGAGCAACGCCACGACGGCGATCGAAGCGATCGACGCCTTGCTGGTGAGGCGCGACACGGCGAACCACACGACCATCAAGGCCACGAACGAGATCGGGCACATCGCTGCCGTCAACCCGGCACCGGTGGCCACCCCCTTGCCGCCGCGGAAACGGTTCCACACCGGGAAGACGTGGCCGATCACGGCCGCCGCCCCGAGCAGGTAACCCGCCGGGCGGCCCTCGACCAGCAGCCCCATCCCGGCCGCCAAGGCACCCTTGACGATGTCGAGCACGAACACCCAGACGCCCTTGCGCCACCCCAGCACACGCGTGACGTTGGAGGCGCCCGGGTTGCCGGAGCCCACGGTGCGGATGTCGATGCCGTTGGCGCGGGCAACGATCGAGGCGCTCGGGAATGTGCCGATCAGGTAGGCGACCGGGATCAGCAGCGCCCACATGCCGGTGCGCTACTTCCGGACGAAGGTGACCGGGGACGGGCGCAGCGCAGCACCCGGTCGGGAGTGGTCCACGTCGGATCGCGGAACCGACCGCACGCCGGCGAGCGCCAGTTCACCGTGGCCGCTGACGCACTCGGGATCGGGCCCGTCGAGCGGCAGGCCGGTGAAGAACTTGGCCGCCATGCACCCACCTTGGCAGGCGTCGTACGACCCGCACGAGGCGCACGCACCGGCCGACTGCGGTTCGCGCAGCGACCGGAACAACTCGCTGTGCTTCCAGACCCGGGCGAAGCCACCCTCGTCGCGCACATTGCCGGCCTTGAACTGGTCGTGGATCACGAACGGGCAGGCGTAGACGTCGCCGACCGGGTCGATCAGGCACACGACGCGGCCTGCGCCGCACAGGTTGAGGCCGGGCAGCGGCTCCCCCAGGGCATTGAGATGGAAGAACGAATCGCCGGTGAGGACCTGCTCGCCGTGGGCCAGCAACCAGCGGTAGATCTGGCGCTGCTGCTCGTTGGTGGGGTGCAGGTCGTGCCAGCTGTCGGCGCCGCGCCCCGACGGACGCAGGCGCGTGACCCGCAGTTGCGCGCCGTACCCGTCGGCGAGCGCCTTGAACCGGTCGAGCTGGTCGACGTTGTGGCGGGTGACGACGACCGAGATCTTGAACGGCCCGAACCCGGCGTCGGCGAGATGGTCCATCGCCCGCCTGGCGGTGTCGTACGAGCCGTCGCCGCGGACGGCGTCGTTGGTCACGGCGTCGGTGCCGTCGAGGCTGATCTGGATGTCGAGATAGGGCGTGTCGGTGAGACGCCGTGCGGCGGCAGCGTCGATGTAGGCGCCGTTGGTCGAGAACTTGACCCCGATCCCCGACGCCACCGAGTAGTCGACGATCTCGAAGAAGTCGCGCCGGATCATCGGCTCGCCTCCGCCGATGTTGACGTAGAACACCTGCAGCGCAGCCAACTCGTCGATCACGAGCTTGGCCTCGTCGGTGCTCAGCTCGCGCGGGTCGCGTCGGCCCGACGACGACAGGCAGTGCACGCATGCCAGATTGCAGGCGTAGGTGAGTTCCCAGGTGAGGCAGATCGGCGCATCGAGGCCTCGCTTGAGTTCGTCGACGAGGGCGGTCATGGGCGGTCTCCTTCGATCACGATCTGCGATTCGATCAGCCCCTCGATGGCACGCTCGAAGGCCGGGCGCCGTGCGGCACCGATCCCGACGGCGTCGAACGCCCGCTCGAGCGAGTCGTGGTCGGCGAGCGACTGCACCACGGTGACCATGTCGGGATGCTTGAGGAACACCAGCCGGCGATTCCCGTAGTGATACGCCAATGCCCCGAACGGTTCCGGCCGGATCGCCACCTTCGGGTGGAGCATCAGACGCCGCTCGCTCACCGCCGGCGCGGCGGGCGACTCGGTTGATTGCACGCTCGTGTCCGTCTCGTCGTTCGGCTCAGTAGACGCCGCACATACCGTCGATCGAGATCTCCTCGATCAACAGTTCGTCGGCGATCAACTGCTCGGCCACCGACTCGTGGGCGAATGCCTCATCGGACGTGTCGGACGTGTCGGCGTGGGTGAGCATCTCGTCCTTCTCCATCGCCGCAGCGTATCGCCCTGCCGTGCCGGCGCACAGCACGGACGGTGTCAGGCGCTGGTCGGAGGGTTCACGCCGTCGTTGGGTTGACGATGTTCGACGTGATCGAGGGCGCGCCGCAGGATCGGGCCGGTGTCGTCGGGCACCCGCAACTCGTCGACGTTGGTCCCCGAGGCGAGCTTCTCGCGCATGTTGCGCCCACTGCGGTCCATCGCCTGGTCCAACGCCGACTCGAGCCCGGTCATGGGTGCCACGTCCGGCAGCACTCGGGACGGCGTGGCGATCACGGTCGGCCCCTCGACCCCGCGTCGTTTGAGGACGACCATCACGGCCAGCGCGATCAGCAGGATGGCGACGACGATGATCACCGGGAGCACGCTGCGAACGATACTCCTCCCGACCGGGCCGGATCGTCAAGATCGACGGAAGCGGATGGTCGGAGATCCACCCAGTGCGGTCGCTCAGCGGCTCGGAGTGACGCTGACGACGAACTCAGGCTCGCGACCCTGCAGCCGACGACGGGCAATGCTCCCACCGGCGCGCATGACCAGCCATCCGACCAGGACGGTGGCAAGCCCGAAACCGGTCACGAGCACCGTGTCACCGCGGTCCGTCGCCCAGAACAGTGCCAGGGCGACCGGCACGGTGACGACCGAGAGCCCGGTCAGGACCGCCATCAGCAGCAGCGCTGCCACGATTCCCTTACCGGTCTCGCCGCCGGCGAACGGGTTGTCCGACTCGGGGATCGCGATCGGGACCAATGCCGACTGGACGATCGCCGCCCCGGCGCCCGCCAACAGACCGCCGACACCGACCCCGAACCCGGCGACCAGGTATCGCCACTCGCCGGTGAGGACTGCCGCGATCAGCGGCCCGACCACGGCCAGCGGTGCGGCGACGATGACGATGCTGCGGACCTTGCCGCGGATCAGATCGCCCGGATCGGCACCGGCCAGCAGTTCGTGCGTGACCGCCGGACCGTCGTTGCCGAGGCTGTTGCCCGACATGAACAGCACCGCCAACTGGACGGCGCCGCCCACGAGCACGGCACCGCTCCCGGCTTGGCGTCGGCTCAGGGCGGGCACCAACACCGCCGCCAGCCCGACCCCGGCTCCGGTGAAACTCTCGAGCGCCGTGCGCGGCGTGCGGAACCGGGTCATCAGGCTCCGCCACGCGATCGCACCGCTCGAACCGGTACCGCACCAGCCGCGCACGAGCCGACCGAACCGTGTCCGTTCCGGTCGGCTGCCGGTCAGACCACCCAGTTGGCGGGTTGCCGCGGCAAGCCGTTTGGCCGATGCCGACAGCCCCCACCCGAGCACCGGCAACCAGATCACCCCGGCCGCCAGGTGGGCCAGGCCGGTCCCCACGTCGGTCGCCGCCACCGCCCGACCGATCTGTCCCGGTGGGGTGTAGGCCAGCACGTCGGCGAGTCGGGCGCGGTCGGCGCCGTCGAGCTTGCCGATCACCGCCGGAACGAACTGGAACGCGCCGTAGAAGACCAGCCCGGCCAGACCGACGGTCAGCTGGCCGATCCGTGGGGCGCGGCTGATCAGGAGCGCGAGCAGGTTGGTGGCGGTGCGTGCCACGAGCAGCAGGGCCAGCAGCCACGCCACCGCACCCAGGGCGACGATCGGGAGCGTGGCCAACCGCCGCGCCATGCCGATCGTCAAGCCGACCGCGACCACGATGCCCGCAAGCCCCGGCGGACCGAACGCAGTGCCGGCCAGCAGCCCCGCCGCGCGCTGCGCGTCGGTGAGCGGTTCGGCGGCGATCACACGCGGATCGACCGGTTGCGTGATGCCCGCCACGATCCCGAACCCGGCGATCGCCGTCACCGAGATGGCGCAGAAGATCACGGCCAGGTCGGCGGCGTCGGTGTTGGTGCGGCCGACGATGGCCGCCGCCACGCCGAGCCCGACACCCAGCAGCGCCGACATGATCGTCGACACGATCACGCCGACCTGTTCGGCGCCGCCGTGTCGGATCGATCCCCGGAGCAGCCTCCAACGGAGCCGGACGAAGGAGTCGATCAGGTCCAACATCGGTGAGTCGCTCAGCCGAGCCAGTCGAGTTCGTCGTCGGCCTCGGGCGAGCCGCCGACGACGTCGATGAAGGCGTCCTCGAGGCGACGACCCTGGCGCAGATCATCGGTCGGCCCGGCGGCGACGACACGGCCATGGTGGACCACCGCCACGTGGTCGCACAGGCGCTCGACGAGGTCCATCACGTGGCTGGAGAACACGACCGTGCCGCCGCCCGATCGGAAGCGCTCCAACATCGAACGCATCGTGCGCGCCGACACCGGGTCGACACCCTCGAACGGTTCGTCGAGCAGCAACAACCGAGGCCGGTGGAGCAACGCCGCCGCCAGCGCCGTCTTCTTGCGCATGCCGTGGCTGTACCCGGCGATCTGGCGATCTGCCGAGCCCGTCAGATCGAGCGTGGTGAGCAACTGGTCGGACCGTTCCGTCACCAGGTCGGCATCCATCCGGCGCAGCTCGCCGAGCGTGGTCAGGAACTCTCGAGCGCTCAACCGTTCGAACAACTGGAGCGGGTCGAGGACCACGCCGACCGAGGCTCGAGCGGCCGGCAGGTCGGTGGCGATGTCGTGGCCGCACACCTGAATCGAACCGCTGTCCGGTCGGACCAGACCGATCACCGATCGGAGTGTGGTCGACTTGCCGCTCCCGTTCGGACCGACCAGCCCGAAGCACGAGCCGGCCGGCACGTCGAGCGTGAGCCCGTCGAGGGCTTGCGTGGAACCGAACCACTTCGTGAGCCCGACGATCCGCAGCGGCAGCACGGTCGGCGGAGGGAACGACGGTGCCGACATCGGAGCCAGTCTGCCAACAGATACGGCGGTCAGGCGCCGATCAGCGGGAGGCCGGTGGCGGCCAGCTGATCGTTGACGGCGGCGAGGTCGCCGTCGACGATCGTCGCCAACGACGCCAACTGGAGATCGATCTGGCCTGCGAGCTTGTCGAACACCTGGTACGACGACGCCGTCGGGCGGGCATCGGCACTGCCGACCACGGCCGGGAGGCTGGCCAACTTCTCGAACAGCTGCTCGCGGTAGTTGAGCGTGTCGCCGTCGGCGGTGAACTCGCGTTGGACGAGCTCGGCCTCCACGCCGGCGAGGCGTTGGCGCACCGCTGACATGGCGGCTTTCAGATCGGGTTCGGTGTCGCCGACCCGAGTGGTCCAGTCGTCGAGCCGTCGGGTGATGGTGCGGATCGTGTTGACGCCGCCCACCAGTTCGGAGAGCTTGTCCTGGATGCGGCGCTGGAGTTCGAACTGCTCGGCGAGGTCGGCGTCGCTGGTCGACACACGCGGGTCCTTGAGCAGCCGGAACGGACGCGTCTGCGACCAGTCGCCGACGCGCACGGTGACCTGGTAGTCGCCCGGGGGCGCCAGTGGGCCGCCGAGCGGCTTGTGGAACTCGGTGTCGATCATCTTCGCTCCCGCGGGTAGGTCATCGGCCAGAGGAAGGTGTTGATCCCTGCGGTTGCCGTGATCGACAACCTCCCGTCGCGGTCCTCGCCGTCGGGCAACCGTTCGAACGTCTGGATCTCGGCGCCGTCGGCGGTCCCGATCGTGAGCGAGGCGGGCACGTCGGCGGGCACGTCGGCGTCGAGGTACCAGTGGATCCGCACCGCGATCGGCAGGTCCTCGCCGGCATCGAGCAGGCGCTTGCGTTGGTGCCCGGTCTCGGTCTCGTCGACGTAGAACGTGGCGTTCTGTCCCGACACGACGTGGTAGTTCTTGCCGCCCTTCGTCCCACCCCACGAGGCCGTGATGTGAGGTGGCGTGCGCACTTCGTCGCGCGGCGTGAACAGGAATCGTTCGCCGGTCAGCAGCTCGTCGTCGAGCTGGTGCAGCGGTGTCAGGTCGTCGAGGATCCAGAACGACCTGCCGTGTGTGGCGACGACGAGATCGGTGTCCTTCACGATCAGGTCGTACACCGGCGTCACCGGAAGGCCGAGCTGGAGCGACTGCCACTCGCCACCGCCGTCGAACGACACGTGCAGTCCGAGCTCGGTACCGACGTAGAGCAGCCCGCGACGGTTCGGGTCCTCACGGATCACACGGCAGAACTCGTGACGCGGGAGCCCGCCGTCGATCCGGGTCCACGTGTCGCCGAGATCGTCGGTGCGGAACACGTACGGTTCGTAGTCGCCCATCTTGTGGCGGGCGGCGGTGAGGTACACGGTGCCCTCGGCATGCGGCGACTCGGCCAACATCGTGACCTGCGAGTACTTCGGCAAGCCGGGCGGCGTGACGTCGCGCCACTCGCCGCCCCCGTCGGTCGTGACGTGGACGAGACCGTCGTCGGACCCCGCCATCAGTACGCCCTTGCGGTGAGCCGAGACCATCAGTGAGAACACGGTGGCATACATCTCGGCGCCGGCGGTGTCCATTGTGAGCGGGCCCGACACCCCGAGCGTGTCGGGGTCGGCGAGGGTGAGGTCGGGGCTGATCGTCTCCCATGAGTGGCCCTCGTCGGTCGACTTGAACACCTTGTTGCCGGCCACGTAGAGCACGTTCGGGTCGTGTGGGGAGAACACGATCGGGTAGGTCCACTGGAACCGCACGTCGGCGCTGGCACCGTCGTGGTACGGCTCCGGCCACACGTTGACGAGCTGGATCTGCTTCGTCCGGTGGTCATAGCGCTGGAGCGCCTCGCCGCCGCCGGGCGAGCTGCCGATCGCCCCGACGAAGACGACGTCGGGGTCGTCGGGCTTGGGCGCCACGTACCCACTCTCGGCGGTGCCGGGTGCGAAGCAGTCGGCCCAGGTGATCGCCCCCAGCCCGTTGCGGCTCGGCACGGCGATGCTCGAGTTGTCCTGCTGCGAGCCGTACACGGTGTACGGAAATCGGTCGTCGGTGGCGACGTGGTAGAACTGCGCCGTCGGCTGGTTGTAGATCGACGACCACGACCACCCGGCGTTGAGCGACACCCACGCACCGCCGTCGTCGCAGCCGATCATCCGGTCGGGATCGGTCGGGTCGATCCACAGGGCATGGTTGTCGCCGTGGGGCGTGTGGAACTCGGTGAACGTGCGACCGCCGTCGACCGACTTCCACGCCCGCATGTTCATTACGAACACCGTGTCGGGTTCGGTCGGGTGGGCGATCACGTGCTGGTAGTACCAGGGCCGCCAGCACAGGTCGGGCTTGGCCGACACGTGCTCCCACGTCTCGCCGTGGTCGTCGCTGCGATACAGACCTCGGGTGCGCCCGGTGGCTTCGACGATCGCGAACACTCGGCCGGGCCTGGCCGCCGACACCGACACGCCGATCTTGCCCAGCACGCCGGCAGGCATGCCCGGCCTGTGGCTGATGTCGGTCCAGGTGTCGCCGCCGTCGACCGACCGCCAGAGACCGCTCTCGGGCCCGCCCGAATCGATCGACCAGAACGTACGCCGCGCCTCCCAGATCGTGGCGTAGACGATGCGCGGGTTGTCGGGGTCGATCGCGACGTCGACCGCTCCGGCTCCGTCGCTCACGTACAGGACCTGCTCCCAGGTGGCGCCGCCGTCACGCGATCGGTACAGGCCGCGCTCGGCGCTGTCGCGCGAGGCGTGACCGAGCGCTGCCACGAACACGGTGTCGGGATCGGTCGGGTGGACGCGGATCTCGCCGATGTGGCGCGAGTCGGCGAGCCCGGTGTGACGCCAGCTGCGGCCGGCGTCGGTCGACTTGTAGACGCCGTCGCCGTGGGTGACGTCGATCCGGATCGTCGACTCGCCCGTGCCGGCGTAGATCACGTTGCCGTCCGACGGGGCCACGGCGAGCGCTCCGATCGAGGCCGACGTGAGGAACCCGTCGCTGATGCACTCCCAGTACGTGCCGCAGTCGTCGCTCTTCCAGATCCCGCCGGCGACGGCGCCGAAGTAGAACACATTGCGACGCTGCGGGTCGGCGGCGACGGCGATCACTCTGCCGCCGCGGGTAGGTCCGATGCAGCGGTAGCGCAGGGCGGCCAGATACTTCGGATCGACGCTCATCGTCACATCGTCGCACTTCGCGGCGGCGGTGATGCCGCCGGAACCGATCGCCCGCGACCGGCGCGTGTACATTGCGCTGCATGCGACGTGACCTGCCGCGCCGGTTCTGGGGGGAAGCGATCGTGGCTGCGGTCGGGGCGGTGTTGTTCGTCCTGACGCTGTTCACGAAGGAATGGATCGAACTGCTCACGGGCTTGGATCCCGACCGTGGAAACGGCGCCGTCGAGTTGGCGTTGGCACTCGGATTGCTCGGCGTGGCGGCGTGCTCGGCGTGGCTCGCCCGCCGCAGCTACCACACGGCGACCTGCTCCTGATCGGGCTGGACGCCGTCGAGCACGATCGTGTGTCGTTCCACGGTCGAATTCGCTGGTGGACGTGCAAATCGTGCGGTCGGCTGAACGATCACGGCTAAGGTCCCGCTCATGAAAGCGCTTACATTCGAATGGTGGCGCGGGGCGATCGCGTACGAGATCTATGTCCGCAGCTTCGCCGACTCGAACGGGGACGGGATCGGTGACCTTCCTGGCATCACGGCCCGGTTGCCGTATCTGGCGGAGCTCGGCGTGGACGCGGTCTGGATGACGCCGTTCATGCCCAGCCCCGGTCTCGACCACGGGTACGACGTCAGCGACTACTGCGACATCAATCCGATCCACGGCACGCTCGACGACTGGGACGCGCTCGCCGCCGAGGCCGGCCGACTCGGTCTGAAGTTGTTGGTCGATCTCGTGCCGAACCACAGCTCGTCGGAGCACGAGTGGTTCAAGCAGGCCGTCAGCGACCCGACCGGTCCGTACCGGGACTATTACGTGTGGGCCGACCCGGCCGCCGACGGCGGCCCGCCCAACAACTGGCTGAGCCACTTCGGTGGGCCGGCGTGGACGCTCGACCCGGGCGGTTCGGGGCAGTACTACTGCCATCTGTTCCTGCCCGAGCAACCCGATCTGAACTGGGCCAACCCGGCTGTGATGGACGAGTTCGCGACGATCCTGCGGTTCTGGATCGACCGCGGCGCACACGGGTTCCGGATCGATGTCGCCCACGGTCTCACGAAGGACCCCGAGCTTCGCGACAACCCACAACTGCGGCCGCTCGAGCCGGGCATGCACGCCATGGACGCCTTCGCCTCGTTCGAACACCTCCACGATCTGCATCGCCACGAGACGGCGGTGCTGTTCCGCCAATGGCGCGACGCGGTGGCCGACACCGACGCCGTGCTGATCGGCGAGATGGACACCCGCAACGTCGAACGCTTCGCCGAGTTCGTGGCCGACGAGAGCGCACTCCACGCCGGCTTCGTGCTCCAGATCGGACTCGGTCCGTGGGACCCGGCGCATGTGGTGTCGACGATGCTCGAGTACCAGGAGGCGGCCAACGGCGGATGCGCGTGGGAGATCTCGAACCACGACCAGGCACGCGCCGTGTCGCGGTACGGCGGCGGTGACCTCGGCCTGCGTCGAGCATTGGCGATCACCACGTTGATGACGGCCTTCGACGGGATGGTGTTCCTCTACGAAGGCGAGGAGCTGGGGCTGCCCGATGCCGTGATCACCGGTGCCGTGGAGGACCCGATGTCGGTCAACAGCGGCGAGGGGGCGTGGACGCGGGACGTCTCGCGCGGCCCGATGCCGTGGACCGACGGGCACGCCAACGGTTTCACCACGGCGGCATCTGCCTGGCTTCGCACGGCCCCACTCCCGGCCGACTTGACGGCCGAGCACCAACTCGCCGACCCGGGCTCCACGTTCCACCACTACCGACAGCTGGTGGGGTTGCGTCGCTCCTGGCCGGAGCTCTGGCAGGCCGACTTCGAACTCGTCGAGCAAGGCGAGCAGCACCTGGTGATCCGGCGCGGTGACCTGCTGGTGATCGGCAACCTCGGCCCAGACCCGGTCGAGGTCGACGCCGGTGGAGAGCGTGCCGTGGCGTGGGTCTCCACGCCCGAGCGGATCGACGCCGAATCGGTGGCGATCGACGAACGCACGATCACGGTCGCCGGCGAAACCACCGTGATCCTGCACCTCGCCTGACACGCGGAATCAGCACCGATACAGTTGCTGCCCCCATGGCGGCAGGAGTCGAAACCGAGGCCGCGTCGGATCCGTTCCCGGAACTCGGCGACGAGCAGGCCCGCCTGCAGTTGGCGCGCGCCTGCCGCGACCGAATGATCGCCCGCTTGGAAGCGGTCGACCCGTCGTCGGCGGCCGACGACGTGACCGCCGAATACGTAGAGATGACCGTGTGGGAGGCGCTCGACTCGTTGCGGTCGCCCGGCGCCGGTGACTTCTTCGGCCGGATCGACGAACCGTCCCCGGACGGCACGTCGATCGAGCGGTGGTACGTCGGCCGTCGCCACATCGAGGACGAACGACTCGACCCCGTGGTGGTCGACTGGCGGGCGCCGATCTCGGCGCCGTTCTACCGCGCCACTGCCGTCGACCCATTGGGCGTCGTGTTCCGCCGCCGGTTCACGATGGCCGACGGCCAACTCACCGCCTACCTCGACGAGCACCTCGACGATCCGGACGGCGGCGATGTGGCGGGCGGGATCCCCGACCCGGTCCTGGCCGAGATCGGCGCCGCACGCTCGGGCGCGATGCGCGAGATCGTGGCCACGATCCAGGCCGAACAGGACGTGGTGATCCGCGCCCCGATCGACCAGGCGCTGATCGTGCAGGGAGGCCCGGGGACCGGCAAGACGGCGGTCGCCCTGCACCGCGCCGCCTACCTCCTGTTCGAGCACCGTCGACGATTGGCGCGCGACGGCGTGCTGGTCGTCGGTCCCAACCGTGCCTTCCTCGACTACATCGCCAACGTGCTGCCCTCGCTCGGCGAACGTGCGGTGCGCCAGTGCACGGCGATCGACCTGTGCCTCCCCAAGGTCGAGCTGGGCGGCGTCGATGATCCTGAATCGGCGCGGTGGAAGGGTTCACCGGACCGCCTCACCGAGCTGGAGCAATTCGCGCTCGACGCGATCCGACCACCCCTCGACCTCCCCGACGGCGGCGTGCGGGTGCCCGTCGGAGCGCGCTCGCACGTGTTCGCGGCGGAGTTGATCGCGAACTGGATCGCCACCGCCAAGTCCGGTGTGGTCCCGATCAACCAGCGCCGGGAACGCCTGCGGGTGCTCGCCCAGCAGGAGCTGCGACGGCGCTGCGACGGCGAGGACTTCTGGTCCCAGGCGGGCCCGCTGAAGACGGTCTTGAACGCCTGCTGGCCGACCCAACAACCGATCAAGTTGGCGGATCGCTACCTCGCCGACCACACGCCGGGCGCGAGTGGTAAGCGCCGGCGCTGGACGGCCGCCGATCAGTTCCTGGTCGACGAAGCCAACACGCTGCTGAACGGCACACCGTTCACGTATGCCCACGTGGTGGTGGACGAGGCCCAGGACCACTCGGCGGTGGCGCTGCGGGTGATCGGACGGCGATCGCCTTCGGGTTCGCTCACACTCGTCGGCGACGTGGCGCAGTCGACCACGCCGGCCGGACAAGAACGCTGGGCCGACGTGTTCGCCCATCTCGGGGCGGGCGGGATCGTGGGCCAGATCGCCGACCTGACGATCGGGTACCGCGTGCCCGAGCCGATCCTGGTGGTCGCCAACCGGCTGCTGCGATTGACCGGTGTGGATGCCATGCCGAGTCGATCCGTTCGCAACGAGGGGGAGCCGCCGGCGTGGCACATCGTCGCCACGGATCGGCTGGCGGCACACGTGGCATCGACCGTGCGCGAGGTGAAGCACCGTCATCGCCTCACCGGTGTGGTCGCCCCGGTCGATCTCCACGAGCTCGTCACCGCCGCGCTGGCCGGGGTCGGGCTGATCGCCGTCGACCATGTGCACGCACTCGGCCACGACGACGTGCCGCTGTTCGGACCCGAGCAGGTCAAGGGTCTCGAGTTCGACGGTGTCGTCGTGGTCAACCCGCACCAGATCCTCGACGACGCCGGTGGAAGCGCGGCGCGCGGCGCCCGCCTGTTGTATGTGGCGATGACCCGCGCTGTGCAGGAACTGGCGTTCGTGACCGACGCCGAGCCGCCCGCCCCGATCGGCTGAGGCGGCGCCCGGCCACGTTCCTGCCGGGAACGCGGTACGTTCACGGCATGCGCCACACGGATTCGCCCGATGCGTTCGACGCCATCGCCGACCCGTCCCGGCGCACGATCCTCGAGCTGCTCGGTCGCGGCGACGCCACGACGGCCGAGATCGTGAGCAAGACGCAGCTCGACCGCGCCAGCGTCGCCAAGCACCTCAAACTCTTGCGCGACGTCGACCTCGTGCGCGCCGGCGGTGAGCGCCGGAACCGCCAGTTCACCCTCAACGCACCAGCGATGCGTGCCGTCAAGCAATGGGTGACGCGGTTCGAGCGGCTGTGGGGCCACTCGATCGACGAGGGGTGACAGCCGCGCAGGCGCCGGTCTACGGTCGCGGGCATGGACGACGAAGCGGCCTCGGAGGACTCACCCGTGCAGCGGTTCCGCCGCGTGGCGGCCGGCTTCGACGACGTTGCTGCTGCGGTCGGCTCGACACAATGGACGAATCAGGCCCCGTGCGACGGCTGGCAGGCAATCGATGTCGTGCGTCATCTCGTGGGCTGGATCCCGAGCATGTTGGGGAGCGTCGGCGTGCAGGCACCCGGTTCGGTCGACGACGACCCGGTCGGTTCGTGGCGAGCGGTGCGCGACTCGTTGCAGGCCGCGATCGACGACCCCGTGCGCGGCGCCACGCCGATCGCGTTCGGTCCGGCCGGCACGCACCCGTTGCGTCAGGCCGTCGACCGCTTCGTCACGCCGGACGTGCTCGTTCACACCTGGGACCTGGCGCGGGCGATCGGCATCGATGCAGAGCTCGACCAGCGCGTCAGCGCCGACGTCTTGGGCGGTCTCGAGATGATGGGCGACATGCTCGTGGCCAGCGGTCACTTCGCGCCCAGGGTGGCGGTTGCTGCCGACGCCGACGTGCAGACCCGATTGCTGGGCGCCAGCGGGCGCGACCCGTCCTGGGAGCCGACCGTCTCCGACTGAATCGGCCCCCGTCAGGCGGGCGTGATCACTCGCCGGTGGGTTCGCCGATCTCGCGCAACGCATCGCGGAGCGCTACCCGCAGCCGGCGGGCGACGGCGGGGGAGAGGTGCGACACGAGTCCGGTCCCCGGACTCCCGACCTCCTCGACCGTCAACACCACCCGCGGGTCGGCGTCGTCGTAGTCGTCGCTGATGGCGACCGCCCAGGACACCGGAACCAGGTCGTCCTGCAAGCCGGGTGGCACGTCGGCGGCCAGCGCCGGATGGTCGTCGATCGAACGTCGCATCCACACAGTGTGCTGGTCCGGACTTAATCCCGACAAATTTGATCGGAATTATCTTGTAACGCGTCGGAGGGGTCGGTAGCGTCGCTTCGAAACCAGAGTGAACTGATCGGATTTTACCGGAATGAGCAACTCGCTTCTCGAACTTCCCGACGACATCGTGGCGCCGGTCGCACTCCGTCGTCGCCCGGCGCTGGACGCCCGCGGCCTGGCCGAGGTCAACGCCCGGCTCGAGACCGCCACGCCGCAACAGATCGTGCGCTGGGCGCTCGACACGTTCGGCTCGCGTGTGCTGCTCACCGCCAGCTTCGCCGACACCACGCTGATCGACATCGCCACCTCGGTCGACCCCGATGTCGAAGTGGTGTTCCTCGACACCGGATTCCACTTCGCCGAGACGCTGGCCACCGTGCGTCGTGCGATGGAGCGCTACGGGCTCAACCTCACGGTGTTGCGACCCGACACCGACGCCCCCGACGTGTGGGCTGCGGGCAGCTCGGCCTGCTGCGACGCCCGCAAGGTGCAGCCGCTCGACCGCTATCTCTCCGCCCATGCCGACGCCTGGCTGAGCGGGCTGCGCCGAGCCGACGACGCCGGGCGAGCCGACGCCCCGATCGTGTCGGTCGACAAGCGCGGCCTGATCAAGGTCAACCCGATCGCCAACCTCAGCGACGCCGACTACGAGCAGTACGTCACCGACCACGCTGTCGTCGTCAACACGTTGCAGCTCGACGGCTACGCCTCGATCGGCTGCTGGCCGTGCACCGAGCCCGCCGCCGACCGTTCCGGGCGGTGGTCCGGATCGGGCAAGACCGAGTGCGGGTTGCACCTGTGAGCGGCGTGTTCACCGCCCCGTACCCGGTCAACCTCGACCTCGCCGGCCGGCGCGTGCTGGTGGTCGGCGGCGGTCCCGTGGCGGCCCGCAAGGTCGCCGGCCTGCTGGCCGCCGGCGCGGCGGTGACGGTGGTCGCCCCCGAGGCGGTGGCCGAGATCGCCGAGCATCCCGACGTGCGGTGGCACCAACGTGTGTACCGGCGTGGCGAGGTGGCCTCGTATCGGTTGGCGATCACCGCCACCAGTGATCCAGCCGTCAACCGCCAGGTCGCTCGCGACGGCGAGGCCGGCAACGTCATGGTCAACTCGGCCGACGACCCGGTCAACTGCGCCTTCATCCTCCCCGCCGTCGTGCAGCGCGGCTCGTTGACGGTGTCGATCTCGACCAACGGTCGCAGCCCGGCGTTCGCCCAGTGGGCGCGTCGCAAGCTGGAGCAGACCTTCACCGACACCCACGCCGCCACGCTCGATCTGCTGTCGGAGGTCCGCGACGAGATGCGTGCGCTGCGGGGCACCTCCGAAGTGCCCGAGTGGGAGCAGGCGATCGACGACGAATTGTTCGACCTGGTCGAAGCCGGTCGGATCGACACCGCCCGGGCCCGACTGCGAAGCGCCCTCGGTTTGGAAGGAGCGGCCTGATGACCGTCCACTTGGTGGGCGCCGGACCCGGCGACCCCGATCTGCTCACGATGCGGGCGATCTCGCTGCTCGCCCGGGCCGATGTGATCGTGCACGACCGTCTCGTCGATCGGCGTGTGCTGGCGTCAGCGGCTCCCTGGGCCGAACTCGTCGACGTGGGCAAGACGCCCGGATCAGCTCGCAACAGCCAGGACGAGATCAACGCTGTGCTCGTCGATCGCGGCCAGCGGTTCGACACGGTCGTGCGCCTCAAGGGTGGCGACCCGTTCGTGTTCGGGCGCGGTGGCGAGGAAGCCGAAGCGTTGCGGGCGCACGGGATCGCGGTCGAGGTCGTGCCCGGGGTGTCGTCCAGCATCGCCGGTCCGGCCGCGGCAGGGATACCCGTCACGATGCGAGGGGTCGCCAGCGGCGTCACGATCGTGACCGCCCACCAGGATCCGGCTCAGGAATCCGGGCTGGATTGGACCGCACTCGCCAACGCCGGCACGACGTTGGTCATCTTGATGGGCGCGGCGCGTGCGCGCCTGATCGCCGAGCGCCTGCTCGTCGGTGGGCTCGCTTCCACCACACCCGTGGCGGTCATCACCTCCGCCACGTGCCCGGACGAGGAGATCGCCCGGCTCACACTCGGCGAGTTGGGCAACCAACCCGTTCGCAATCCATCGATCATCGTCGTCGGGGCGGTCGCCGCCCTCGACGTCACCGCTCTGTCGGCGCTCGCCGTGCCAGTCACCGTGCCCGTCGCTGTACCAGCCACCTTCGGAGGTTCCTCATGACCGTCATCGACGCAACACCGATCGACGAGGCTGCGAGCACGCGCTCGGCCGAGCACTCGATCGATGTCCTGCCCCGCGAGCAGTGGGACCCGGGCCAGGTCGGCGACATCGCCAAGTTCCGTGACCAGCTGGTCCGTTATCAGACCGGCGAGCTGGCCGAGGATCAGTTCCGGGTGTTCCGGCTCAGCAACGGGATCTACGGGCAACGTCAGGGCGGCACCAATCAGATGATCAGGGTCAAGCTGCCCTACGGCTCGATGAGCCCCGAGCAGCTCGAGATGATGGCGTTCGTCGGCGAGCGCTACAGCCGCGGCTGGGGCCACATCACCACCCGCCAGAACCTGCAGTTCCACTTCGTGCAGTTGGCCGACATCCCCGACGTGATGGAACACCTGGCTTCGGTTGGGCTCACCAGCCGCGAGGCGTGCGGCGACACCGTGCGCAACATCCAGGGCTGCCACCTGGCCGGCGCCTGCCCACAGGAGGTGCTCGACATCACGCAATGGGCCGAAGCGGCGTATCAGCACTTCGTTCGCAACCCGCTCGGCCAAAGACTGCCGCGCAAGTTCAAGATCAACTTCTCGGGCTGCTCGACCGACTGCGGACAGGCGATGTTCAACGATGCCGGCGTGGTCGCCGTGTCGCGCACTCGGGAGGACGGCAGCGTCGAGCGCGGATTTCGCGTCTACATCGCCGGCGGTCTGGGCGCCACGCCGCATCCAGCGCTGGCGCTCGAGGAGTTCACACCGCGCGAGCAACTGTTGCCCACCATCGAGGCGATCCTGCGCGTGTTCGAGCAGGCCGGCAACCGCGACAACAAGCTCCGGGCGCGCCTGAAGTGGCTGATCGACACGCTCGGCTACGACGAGGTCAAGCGTCGCATCCTGAAGATCCGGCACACGCTGGTCGCCTCGGCGACGTGGCCCGGTGGGATCCCCGACGAGGTTCTGCGACACGGCGACGAGCCGGCGGGCGTGATCGCCGACGGTGCCGTCACCGTGGTCGGCTCGTACGCCGCTCAGGTCGCGCCGGTGTCGATCGGGGGTCTGTCACCGTACGTGCGGTGGCACCATGCCAACGTGGTGCGGGGGGTCGCCAACGGCACCGTGTCGGCCTACGCCTACGCCCCGCTCGGCGACATCACCGCCGACCAGTTCCGTGCCTTGGCGGCGATCCAGCGTGAACTCTCGGCGAGTGTCCGATTGACCAACCGTCAGAACGTGGTCTTCCGCGACCTCACCGATGATCAGCTCCCGACGTTGTTCGAGCGGCTCGACGCGATCGGCATGGCACAAGCCGGTGCCGAACTCTCACGCGACGTCGTGGCGTGCCCCGGGGCCGACACGTGCAACCTGGCCGTCACCCAGAGCCGCGGGCTCGCCAAGGCGATCGGCGACCGGCTCGAGGAAGAGGGCCTCGCCGAGGTGGGTGGCGTCCGGATCAACATCTCGGGTTGCACCAACTCGTGCGGTCAGCACCACGCCGCCGACATCGGCTTCTTCGGAGCAGAGCGGCGCGCCAACGGGCGATCCGCTCCCGGCTACCAGATGTTGCTGGGCGGATACGTCGGCGAGGAGCAGATCCACTTCGGCGACAAGGCGTTGCGGCTCCCTGCCAAGAACGCTGCCGAGGGCGCCGTCCGGGTGATCCGACGCTTCGCCGCCGAGCGCAGTGCGGGCGAGACGTTCCGGGGGTGGCTCGATCGCAGCGGCGGCGCCGGTTCGATCGGTGACGCCCTCAAGGAACTCGATGCCTTCCCGACCTTCGAGGACGACCCCGACTTCTACGTCGACTTCGGTGAGACCGGCCCGTACGTGGCCGAGATCGGCGAGAGCGAGTGCGCCGTCTGATCTGAGCCAGGCGCGGGTGTCCGTTACGGTGGCGGCGTGGCTGACGATCGACCCGCCTGGTACGGGAGCAATTCGTCGGCGATGATCGGGGCCGCAGCGGGTGCGGCGGTGCTGCTCTTCGTGGGTGTCGTGATCGCCATCGCCGGCGGGCGCGACGACGGCCGGATCGTGGGGTCGACCTCGATGCCCGCCATCACGTCGTCGACCGCCACCGCCTCGACCACTGCCCCGTCGTCGAGTGCACCGGCGACCACCACGATCCCCGGGACCGCCGTCTCCACCTCCTCCAGCACCACCTCCTCCACCTCCTCCAGCACCACCACGACCACCGGCGCCGTGCCCACCACGGTGGTCGCCGGACCCGCCGGCCCGATCGCCGGCGAGATCGGAGGCCGGGTGGTGGTCAAGCCCACCGCTCCGGTCAGGCATGCCTGTCTCGACATCGTCACCGTGTTCCCTGCAGCCGGTGGGTCGGCGCTGGGCCAGGTGCTGCAGCTCGGAACGTGGCGGGCATCCACTCCCTCGAGCCCGCCCACGTACCCGACGTGCGAGGCCGACCCGACCACCGATCCCGTCTCGGTCGTCGTCCCGTCGCTGATCCCGGCCCGCTACCAGTTCTGCGTGACCGAGCAACCGGGGACCGCCGGGTGCGTGCTGGTCGACGTCGCCGCCCGACCGACCACGACCACCACGCGTCCGACCACGACCACGACCACGACCAGCACCACGACGACCAGCACCACGACGACCAGCACCACGACGACCAGCAGCACCAGCACCACGACGGTCGCACCATCAGCCGCCTTTCCGGTCCCGATCGTCGTCACCGACGGACAATTGCCGGGCGCATCGCCTCCCACCCGCCTGGGCGAGATGCCGGCCTCCGTGTTGGCGGCCACCACCGCCCTCCCCGATCCGCTGCCGGCCGGGGTCGTGATCTGTCGAACCACCGGAGGCCCGGCGTGGATCACCCAACTCGACGGCCTGTACATCGTGTGGGAGGGCGTGTCGCAGGCCGACGCGGTCTCGCTCAACTGGGGGTACACCGGGGCGTCGGTCAACGGGTCGCCACAACTCGTGACCAGCACCGGGCTCACCATCGGTGCCAGTCGTGCCGACGTGATCGCCGCCTACGCCGACGCCAAGGACATCGGCGGCGAGATCGAGGTACTGCCACCAGGTGCCGCCATCCCGCTGCGCTTCATGCTGCAAGGCGACACGGTCACGTGGATCGGCCGGATCGACTGCGGCGACTGACGCCGGTCCGAACTCGTAGCATCCCGCCGGGCACATGAACCGGGGGAGCGCGCCATGCGATTCGGGATGTTCGATCAGATCGAGGACCCGGGCGGCGTCGCGCTCGGCGAGCTCTACCGCCATCGGTTGGACCTCGCCGTGCGCGCCGAGCAGGCGGGCTTCTGGGGTTACCACAAGTCGGAGCACCACATGCTCCCGCTCGACGCCGCCCCCTCGATCGGGCTCTGGCTGAGCGCCATCGCCCAGCGCACGTCACGGATCCGGTTGTGCAGCTTGGTGCACCTGTTCCCGCTGTTCCATCCGCTGCGCCTCGCCGAGGAGTTGGCGATGCTCGATCAACTGTCGGGTGGTCGGCTCGAGATCGGCTTCGGCAAGGGCGTCAGTGCCCCGGAGCACGAGCTGTGGGGTTCGGACTACGACGACGCCGAGGACCGGCTCGACGAGGCCCTGGAGATCGTGCTCGGCATGCTGCAGGCCGACGGCACGTACTCGCACGAAGGTCGCTACTGGACGTTCAGCGACGTGCCGATCCTGTTCGAACCCGTGCAGAAGCCGTACCCACCGCTGTGGCGGCCGGGCACGCTGGCCACGGCCGCTCGGCTCGGTGTGCGCACCGTGACCTTCGGTCCTTCGGCGATGGTGGCCGACGCGGTGCGCCAGTACCACGAGGGGTATCAGCCGGGTGTCGGCGGCGGGCATCCGCCGATGATCGGTGGTGTTCGCAAGATCTTCGTGGCGGCGACCGACGCCGAGGCCGAGCAACGCGCCCGCCAGGCGTGGGCGGCGTATGCCGAACATCTCACGCGGTTGTTCCGGCGCTTCGACATCCCGCCCCCCGGCGATCCGTCGCTCGGCGGCGACTTCGACCTGGCGCTCCAGGTCCAGGCCTGCGTCGCCGGGTCGCCGGCCAAGGTCCGCGACCACCTCCAGGAGTTTGCCGAGACCGCCGGTACCGACTATTTCGTCGGATGGTGGGCGTGGGGTGACCTCACCACCGACGAGATCGACCGCTCGTTCGACCTGTTCGTCGACCAGATCGGTGACCTCGTCGGGCAACCGTGATCAACGGCGGCGCTTGGTCCACTCGTCGGACGCGGCGCTGAGCACGGTGCGCAGCGTGGTCTCGATGATGTCGAACTCCTCCTCGCCGGCGATCAACGGCGGCGCCAAGGTGATCACCGGTTCCGCTCGGTCGTCGGCGCGGCAGATCAGTCCGGCGTCGAACAGCCGCGGCGACAGGAACCGCCGCAGCAGCCAGTCCGCCTCGTCGGGGGCGAACGTGCCACGCCGTCCGTCCGGGACCAGCTCGATCGCATAGAAGAAGCCGTCGCCGCGGACGTCGCCGACGAGTGGGATGTCGATCAGGCTGCGAAGCCGTGCCGCGAGGTCACCCTGGCGGCGCAGCACGTTCCCACACACGTCGTCGGACTCGAACACGTCGAGGTTGGCGTTGGCGACCGCACACGACACGGGATGGGCGCCGAACGTCTGGCCGTGCAGGAACGCCGTCGGTTCGGAGAGGAACGGCTCGGCGATCCGATCGCTGATCATCACGCCGCCCAGTGGTGCGTACCCGCTGGTCACACCCTTGGCGAACGTGATCATGTCGGGTTGGTACCCGAACCGGTCGCAGCCGAACAGATGGCCGAAGCGCCCGAACGCCGAGATCACCTCGTCGCTCACGAACAGCACCCCGTATTCGTCGCAGATCTCTCGGACGCGCTCGAAGTACCCGGGGGGCGGCACGAAGGCGCCGCCGGTGTTCTGGACCGGCTCCAGCACGACCATCGCCACCGTCTCGGGGCCTTCCATCTCGATCCGCAGGGCGATGTCGTCGGCGCATCGCAGCGTGCACGCATCGAGGTGTGAGCAATCGATGCAGCGGAACCGATACGGCGTCTGGACCTTCACGAAACCGGGCAGCAACGGTTCGAACACCGACTTGATGGCGGGGACGCCGGTGGCGCTGAGCGCACCCATCGACGTGCCGTGGTATGCCAGCGTGCGCGAGATGACCTTGGTGCGCATCGGTTCGCCGCGCAGCTTGAAGTACTGGCGGGCGAGCTTGATCGAGGTCTCCACCGCATCGCCGCCGGTGGGGGTGAGGAACACTCGGTCGAGGTCGCCGGGAGCGGCCGCAGCCAGACGCTCCGCCAGTCGCGCCGCCGGCTCGTGGGCGAACGACCAGATCGGGAAGTAGGCCAGCTTCGCCGACTGCTCGGCGGCGGCTTCGGCCAGTTCGGCCCGGCCGTGGCCGATCTGGACCGTGAACAATCCCGACAGCCCGTCGAGATAGCGCTTGCCGGCGGCATCCCACACGTAGCAGCCCTCGCCCCGATCGATCAGCGGCGGAAGCGCATGGCGATCCTCGCTGAGCGGGGTGAAGTGCATCCAGAGGTGGCGCTGGGCGGATGCCGCCCAACCGGTCGTCTCGGTCATCGCCGGCGACGTTAACTGCTCGACCCGGTGCGGGCCCGGCCGCGATCTAGAGTGCTGCGATGCAACGGAGCGGGCGGAGCCCCCTGAATCGTCGTGTCCCTGTGGCCCTGGTGGTCTGCGCCGCGGTGCTCGCCGCGTGCACTTCGTCCAAGGGCGTGACCGACACCACGGCATCGCCCACCCCGGACGCTACGTCGCCGGCCACCGACGCCACCGACGCCACCGATGCCCCGACCGCAACCACGGCGATCACCACCCCGGCGGTCGACGACGCACCCTCGGGGTTGGTGGCACTGCCCGGGTTGTTGGACGCATCCGACGACCCGATCGCCAACGACGAGCAGGTGCGCACCGGGGTGCTCGACAACGGGCTCGTGTACTACGTGCGCCACAACGAGCGACCCGGTGCCAAGGCGTCGATGCGGCTCGCCATCCACGCCGGCTCGGTGAACGAGACCGGGGAGTACAGCGGCTACGCCCACTTCATCGAACACATGCTGTTCAACGGCACGGAGCGATTCCCGAAGAACGAACTGATCGACGTGCTGCGCAGTTTCGGCGCCGAGTTCGGCGCCGACATCAATGCGTACACCGACTACGACGAGACCGTCTACCAGCTCGACGTCCCCGCCAATGACGAGTCGATCGACAACGGCCTGACGGTGCTCGAGGAGTGGTTGTCGAACGCGACGTTCGATGCCGATCAGGTCGAGGCCGAACGGGGGGTCGTGCTGGACGAGTGGCGTAACAGCACGCAGAGCCTGTTCGGCCGTCTGGCCGACATCGCCCAGCGGATGTACCTCGCCGGCTCGGCCTACGAGGGCCGCGACGCGATCGGCACCGACGCCGCCATCCAGGGCGTGCCGCGCGACGTGTTGGTGCAGTTCTACGACGACTGGTACCGGCCCGACAACGCCGCCGTCGTGGTGGTCGGCGACATCGACGTCGACGACATGGTCGATCAGATCGAGCAGCGTTTCGCTCCGGTGCAGCCGCGCAACGAGACGATGCCGGCCCGCCCGTCGACCGCCGTCGACCCTGGAACCGAGCCGGCGTTCGCGCTCCACAGCGATCCGGACCAGACCACCGTCGACGTCGAGGTCGACCTGCCGCTCCCGGCCTTCGAGAGCACCGGCACGGCGTCACTGCGGGTCAGCGTGCTCGACTCGATGATCTACGACACGATCATCCGGCGGCTGGACCGCGACATCACCGACGGCACCGCCGCCTTCGACCAGATCGGCCCCGGCGACAACGGATGGGTGCGCTCGCTCGACGCCCCGGCGCTGTACGCGATCACCACGGCCGACCGGGTCACCCCCACGCTGCAGGCGCTGCTGGACGAGTACGAGCGGGTCGCCCGCTTCGGCTTCACCGAGGCCGAAGCCGAACTGGCCCGCTCGTCGACGCAGGCCCAGTTCGACTCGCTGTACGCCGGACGCGACTCGACCCAGGACACCGACTTCGCCGATCAGTACGTCGAGCACTACCTGCGCGGCGCGCCGTACCCCACCGCCGACACGTTGTACACCGTTGCCTCCGAGACGATCGGCGCGGTCACCGCCGAGGCACTGGATCTCCGGTTCCGTGCACGCTGGAGCAACACCGCTCCGCACATCATCATCTCCACGCCGGAGTCCGACGCGTCGGCGATGCCGTCGGAGGCCGACGTGTTGGCGATGGTCGCTGCGTTGCCCACCGCCAGCCTCGACGATCGAGGTGCTTCGGCCGACCTGCCCGACCAGCTGATGGAGACACCGGAACCGGTCGAGCCGAGCGATGTCGAACGTCTCACCGGCGACGGATCGCCACTCTTCGACCCCGTCCAGTTCACCTACCCGAACGGCACCAGGGTGATCGTGGTCGGCAACGACATCTCGGCCGGTCAGGTGTCGTTCCAAGCGGTCAGCCCCGGTGGTTCGTCGCTGGTCGCCGACGACGACGTGATCGATGCGCTGTTCGGCCCCGACGTGGTCACCCAGAGCGGCGTCGCATCGTTCAGCCAATCCGATCTGGAACAGATCCTCGCCGACCGCGACGCGTCGGTGAGCGCCACGATCGATCCCTACGTCGACGGGTTCTTCGGCAGCGCCGCCACCTCCGACGTCGACGTCGCCTTCCAGCTGATGCACCTCTACATGACCCAACCGCGCTTCGACCAGGTCGGTCTGTCGCAGGTCCAGCGCCTGCAGGGCCCGACCATCGAGGACCCGTCGAGCAGCCCGGATGCAGCCGGCTTCGATGCGTTGATGCAGGCCCGCTACGGCGATCAGCTCCGGTACGCCGTGCTCCCCACGCCGGAACAGTTCGCCACGCTCGACCTGGCCGGGATCGAACGAGTGTGGCGCGACCGCTTCGGTGATGCCGGGGACTGGACGTTCGTGTTCGTCGGCGACGTCGACCCCGACCGCATCCAGGAACTCGCCAACAGCTACATCGGCACCTTGCCGGGCGACGCCACCGTCGAGCAGTGGGTCGACGTCGAGGACGCCCCACCGCCCGGCGTGACCAAGGTGGCGGTCAACGCCGGCACCGGCGAGACCTCGTCGGTGACGCTGCTGTTCACCTCTCCGATCGCGCCCGACGACGTCGACGCATCGATCCGGGCGACGGCCGAGGTGGCCAGCGAGGTGCTGACGGAGCGTCTCACCGATGTGGTTCGCGAGTCGTTGGGCGAGTCCTACTCGCCGTTCGCGATCTCGTTGCTCGACAGCGATCCGGAGCCGCAAGTCCTCACGTACGTGCAGGTCACCGGTGCCCCGGACCGGATCGAGTCGGTCGGCGACCTGGTCGTGTCGGAGTTCGCCGATCTCGCCACCAACGGCGTCACCGATCGCGAATATCAAGGCGCGATCGCCACTGTGACCGAGCGCTACGGATTCGTGAACAACGGGCTGTTCCTCGAGGAGCTGGTGAACGCAGCCCTGTGGCCCGGCTTCGATCTGGTCGACTTCCTCGATCGGGATCGGGTGATCGGCGGGGTGACCGTGGCCGACGTGCAGCGCTTCATCGCCACCCACGTCACCGCCGATCACTACGTGCAGGCGGCGGTGCTGCCCCGGTAGCGGTCAGCGCATGTTCTTGCCGGCCACGTCGCGCTGGCTCACCTCGACCAGTTCGCCGCCTCGGACCTCGAGCGACACCACGTGTTCCACGGCGTGACCGCCCTGTTTGGCGCGGCCGGTGACGACGTCGAGCTCGATCCCGTCGACCAGTGGGAGCACGGCGATCGCCCGGAACCCGTCCTCGACGCCGGGCGACGAGCGTTTGTCCTCACGCATCAGCAGACCCGATTCCCAGATCCACGCGTCGTCGACGCTGACGAAGCGGCAACGGTGGCTGGTGCGTGATTTCGTGATGATCGCGCCCGGACAGATGATCACGTCGCCGTCGACGCCGACGTGCTCGACCCACGGTGTGTGACCCAGCCCGTCGCGGCCGAACCCGACCTCGAACGCCCGGGCGATCAGGGCATCCAGGTCACCGGCCATGATCGAGCGTTCGATCTGGACCTGGCGCACCGCCTCGGCCAGGTTGTGGAGCTCGTCGGACGTCATCGCTCGCAGCTGCTCGACGAGTTGGGCCGGGTCTCGGGTCGCTCCGCCTTCCATCCCCCCAGCATGCTGGCTAGTGTCGGGTTCCCCTACCCGCCGCCGTCTTCCCCGAAAAGGATTCGTCATGCGAACTCGTGCTGCCATTCTCCGTGAACGCAATGCCCCGTGGAGCGTGGAGGAGATCGAGCTCGATCCGCCCAAGGCGGGCGAGGTGCTCGTCAAGATGGTCGCCACGGGGATCTGTCACTCCGACGAACACGTCGTCACCGGTGACTTGGCTGGCGTCACCCCGGAGCCGCCGATCATCGGCGGTCACGAGGGCGCCGGCATCGTCATGGAGGTCGGGCCGGGGGTCTCCACGCTGGCGGTCGGCGACCACGTCGTGTTCTCGTTCGTGCCGGCCTGCGGACGCTGCGTGAGCTGCGTGACCGGACACTCCAACATCTGTGACATGGGCATCCACTTCGTGCCGGGGTTGCAGATCTCCGACAGCACGTCGCGTCACCACGACGCCGACGGCGCCGATCTGACGCTGATGTGCCTGCTCGGCACCTTCGCCGAGCACACGGTCGTGAACGAGGCGAGCGCGATCAAGGTCGACAGCAACTGGCCACTCGATCGGGCATGCCTGCTCGGGTGCGGCATCACCACCGGGTACGGGTCGGCGGTCAACGTGGCCAAGGTCGAGCCGGGCGAGTTCGTCGCCGTCGTCGGTGTGGGCGGGATCGGAGCCGGCGCCATCCAGGGCGCCCGCCTGAGCGGGGCGCGAGTGATCGCCGCCATCGATCCGTCGGAGTTCAAGCGCGAGCAGGCCAAGATCTTCGGCGCCACACACACCTATTCGTCGATCCAGGAGGCGCTCGGCGACCTCGCCACCTCGACCTGGGGGCGAGGATTCGACACCACCATCCTGTGCGCCGGTGTCGGTTCGTCCGAGATCGTGGGAGAGGCGTTCTGGCTGGGTGGCAAGGGCGGCAAGCTGGTCGTGACCAACATCCATCCGACCTCGGAGCAGACCGTGGCGATCCCGATGTCGCTGTTCACGCTGCTCGACCGCAAGATGTTCGGCACGATCTTCGGTTCCGGCAATGCCCGCGCCGACGTCCCCAAGTTGATGGAGCTCTACACGCAGGGTTTCATCCAACTCGACGAGGTGGTCACCCGCACGTACTCGCTGGACGAGATCAACGACGCCTTCGACGCCATGCGCAACGCCGAGAACGTGCGCGGCGTGATCCTGTTCGACTGATCAGTCGTTCGGGCCCTTGAGCAGCTCGCCCGAGGCGACGTCGTCGAGCAGGTCGTCGGCGGTCTGGACCGCTGCACGTCGGTGTTTGAGCAGTTCGAAGACCACTGGCAGGACCGAGATCCCCACGATCGCCAGCGCCGCCAGTTCGACGTGCTCGCGCACGATGTCGATCTGGCCGAGGAAGTAGCCGAGCGTGGTCACCCCGACCGCCCAGAGCAGACCGCCCACGATGTTGAACATCACAAACGTGCGGTACTTCATGCGGCCGACGCCGGCCACGATCGGGGCGAACGTGCGCACGATCGGCACGAAGCGCGCCAGCACGATCGTCTTGGCGCCGTAGCGGTCCAGGAAGACGTTCGCCTTGTCGACGTTGGCGGGGTTGAAGAACCGTGACTTGGGCCGGTCGAACAGGGTGGGCCCGACCTTGTGCCCGAACCAGTAGCCGACCTGATCGCCGATCACGGCAGCTACGAACAGCACGAGCAGGACGAGCGGCAGCGGCTGGCCGAGCGCCGGCCACGGGTCGCCCGGGTCGGACGCCAGGAAGCCGGTGATGAAGAGCAGGCTGTCACCGGGCAGGAAGAAGCCGATCAACAGACCCGACTCGGCGAAGATGATCAACGCAACCAGCCAGAGCCCGCCCTGTTCGACGATCTCCTTGGGGTCGAGCCAGGTCGGCAGCAGCGCAAGCATGGGTTGCGACGATACCGGACCCGAAAACGGTTCGTGCCGCACCGGGGTGACCCGATGCGGCACGAACGAGCAGGACGGTGAAACGCGCCGGCTCAGCCGACCGGGGTGGCCATCATCGACTCGGCCTTGCGGCTCGAGAAGATCACCGAGGCGATCAGGATCGCCAGTGCCACACCGGCGATCGCCAGACGAGCACCGTCGTTGTCCTGGTACTTGATGATCGCCGGCAGCGTGAGCAGCGACACCAGGTTCATGACCTTGATCAACGGGTTGAGGGCCGGGCCGGCGGTGTCCTTGAACGGGTCGCCGACGGTGTCGCCGATCACGGCTGCCTTGTGGGCTTCGGAACCCTTGCCGCCGTGGTGGCCGTCCTCGATGTACTTCTTGGCGTTGTCCCATGCGCCGCCGGCGTTGGACAGGTAGTTGGCCATCAACTGGCCGACCAGGATCACGGCCGCCGAGAACGCACCGAGCGCCTGCCAGCCGATGCCGAACCCGACCACGACCGGCGTGAGCACGGCGAGCAGTGCCGGGGTGGTGAGCTCCCGCAGCGATGCCTCGGTGCAGATGTCGATCACGGGGCCGTATTCGGGCTGCTTCTCGCCCGACATGATCTTGCCGTCGGCGAACTGCTTGCGCACTTCCTGCACGACCACACCGGCGGTGCGGCCCACGGCGCGGATGGCCAACGACGAGAACAGGAACGGCACGGCGCCGCCGATCAGCATGCCGATGAAGATCTCCGGCTGGGCGACGTTGATCGCCAGTTCGGGTGCCTTGAACACGCCGTCCTTGAGGTTGTCGGCCACGATCCCGAGCTCGCTGCCGGCGGTCTCGATGAAGCTGGCGAACAAGGCCACGGCGGCGATCACGGCCGAGCCGATCGCGAACCCCTTGGTCACGGCCTTGGTGGTGTTGCCGACCGCGTCGAGGGCGACCATGATGCGCTCCGGCTCGCCGTGGAACTCGCCCGACATCTCGGCGATGCCGGCGGCGTTGTCGCTGACCGGGCCGAACGTGTCTTCGGACACGATCACGCCGGTGGTGGCGAGCATGCCCATGCCGCACAGGGCGACGAGGTAGAGCGAGAACGTGAGGTTGCCGTTGCCGAGCGCCAGCGCGACGCCGATCGCGATGGCGATCGCGATCACGGCGTACACCGACGACTCGAGACCGGATGCGGTACCCGACAGCACCACGGTCGCCGGGCCGGTCTCGGCCGACTCGGCGATCTCCTGCACCGGCGTGTGGTGGGTCGATGTGTAGTACTCGGTGAGGCGACTGACGCCCTGGGCCAGCACGAGCCCGATCGCCACGGCGCCGAAGCACTTCCAACCGGCGTTGGCCTTGTCGTTGCCGACGTACAGCAGGGCGACGAGCAGTGTGCCGACCAAGGTCAGGACCCCCGCCACCAGGAAGCCACGGTTGATCGGCTTGAGCGCATCGGTCTCACCCGGCTTGGCCTTCACGAAGAAGATGCCGACGATCGATGCGACGACCCCGATCGCACGGGCGGCGAGCGGGAAGATCACGCCGAGCGCCGGATTCATGCCGATCGAGTTGAATGCCGTGACGCCGAGGATGATCGAGGCCACCAGCGTGACCTCGTAGCTCTCGAACAGGTCGGCTGCCATGCCGGCGCAGTCGCCGACGTTGTCGCCGACGTTGTCGGCGATCGTGGCCGGGTTGCGGGGATCGTCCTCTGGGATGCCGGCCTCGATCTTGCCCACCAGGTCGGCACCCACGTCGGCCGCCTTGGTGAAGATGCCACCGCCGACGCGCAGGAACAGTGCCAGCAGCGAACCGCCGAAGCCGAAGCCGATCAGGATCACCGACGAGGTGTTCTGGAACGCCATGATGATCAGCGTCGCCCCGAGCAGCCCGAGGCCCACGGTGAACATGCCGGCCACGCCGCCGGTGCGGAACGCCACGTCGAGCGCATCGCCCATGCTGCCGTTGCGTGCCGCTGCGGCGGTGCGGACGTTGCCGCGGGTCGCCAGTGTCATGCCGATGTAGCCGGTGAAGCCAGAAGCGAGGCATCCCAACACGAACGCACCCGTGCGCGCCGCACCCGAGGCGACGAAGCTGAGCGCGACCGTGTCGTCGGGTCGCACGATCTTGGTCGACGTGAGGAACACGACCACCGCGACGGGGATGACGATGATGCCGATCGTGCGGAACTGGCGCTTGAGATACGCCAACGCGCCTTCCTGGATCGCTGCTGCGATCTCCTGCATCTTGGGTGTGCCCTGGTCGGCCGCCATGACCGATTTGGCCAGATAGAAGCCGACACCGATCGCCAGCAAGGCGGTCGCTGCAGAGAGGTACAGCACCGTCCACTCGGCGGAACCGAGTTCGAACGACTGCCAACCGCCCTCAGCAAAGAGGACCGATGTGTTCACGTTTTCTCCTGTTGGGGTGAATCCGGCGACGTTGCCAGGTCGTGGTGGGGGCGCGGCATGGTTGGCCGCGGCTCGGAGCCGCACGGTGCGCGAGCGGCGCAACGTTACCGGTGACGCAGGTCACCGCAGTGATCGTGCGGTCGATTTCCGTCCGAGCCTGGTCAGTCGCAGGTGGCCGAGCGGTCCGGTGCCACCCCGAGCGTGTTCTCGGTCGGCTCGACCACGGGCAGTGTCGGCCCGGTGCTCGACGGCTCGTCGACGACGGTGCCGGTCGTCGTGCCGGTCGTCGTGCCGGTCGTCGTGCCGGTCGTCGTGGCGGTGCCGTTCGAGCCGGAACCGATCGTGGTGGTGGTGACCGTGCGGTCGTCCGGCGCGGGGGCCAGTGTGGTCGTCTGGAAGACCTGCTCGGGCGCACTGGCGAGCGCCGCTTCGCCACGGAACACGGCCAGGATCGCCCGCATGTTGTCGTTCTTGATCCGCGGTTCTTCGACCTTGTCGCCGTCGGCAGTGGTCTGCGAGGTCGACTCGATCCGGTACGTCCCGACCGAGGCGGCGTCGAAGTTGCGCAACGCGTTGGCGAACTCGAGCATCCGGCGCAAGGTGAGATCGGCGTCGGTCGTGATGTACTCACGGTTGGCGGTCACGAGCGAACTGACCACGTCGGGGTCGTACAGGCCCTGGTCGATCACCTTGGCGAGCACTCGCCGCAGGAAATCCTGCTGGCGGTTGATGCGGCCGAAGTCGGACGTGCCGTCGGAGATCCAGTTGCCGCTGCCGGGCGGATCCTCGTACTTGTAGTGACGGCTGCGCACGTACGCCAGCGCCGTGTCGCCGTCGAGGTTCACGCACCCGGTCTGCTCGACCAGGAACAGTGGCGGGTCGTCGCCCTTCTGGTCCTTGGCCGGGTAGGTGAACGGCACCTCGACGCCTCCCACGGCCTTCACCAACTGGCGGAAGGCGCAGAAGTCGACCTGCACGTAGTGGTCGATCGGCACCCCGAAGTTGATGTCGATCACGTCGATCAACTCCGACGGGTCGTCGCGTTCGAACGCTTCGTTGATGCGCTTCTTGCCGCCGTTGGGAAAGCGCACGTAGAGATCGCGGGGAAACGACAGCACCGCCAGTTGGTCGGTGTGCGGGTTGGCCCGCCACACCATGATCGTGTCGCTGCGCTCGCCGAGATCGGAACGGTCGCCGGTGATCGCACTCCCGAGGCAGTCGTTGTTGTCGGCGCCCACCACGAGGAAGTTGGCGGCGTCCGGTTCCGGCAGGTCCAGCGGCTGCAAGGTCGTCGATGGCGCCAACTCGGCCACGTCCTCAGCGCTGAACCCAGGGCCGACCGCGTCCGGGAGGACCGGCACCACGATCGCCGACTCGGCGTTGGAGCGGATGGTTGAGTCGCGACTCGGGCCGTCGAGCGGCACCAGGTTGCGCTGCGAGAGCACCCATTGACCGGCGCCCAAGACGCCCGCCGCGAGGAAGCAGGCGGTCGCCGACACGATCACGGCCACCAGTGTGAGCCGCTGGGGCCACGTTCGACGCGGACGGGGCCGGAGTGCGACCGGAGTGGATCCCATACGAACTCAGTGGCGGGCGGTGCCGGTCACCCGAGCACGACGACTTTGGTGCCCACCGGCGCCCAGTTCCACATGTAGATCGCGTCGGACGTCTTCTGGCGGACGCAGCCACCCGACAACGCCGTGCCGAGCTGCGAGTCGCTCTGCACCGGCACACCGTCCTTCTTGGGGATCTCGTGGAAGCCGATGTTGTCGCCTTCATCGCCGCCGAGCGCGAATCGCACCATGTAGCGCCAGCAGATCGACGGGTTCTTGATGTTGCAGGTGTACGCGGACCGCGAGAACACCGAATAGGTGCCTGGCGTCGGTTGGTTGTACTTCAGCCGGCCCGACACCAGGTGCGTCTTGGAGACGGTTCCGTCGGATTCGACCGTCCACACCCGCTGACGGGGCTTGGAATACACGACGCGCCGACCTTGGCCGGAGTTGCCGGGCAAGGCGTCGGGCGGGAGCGTGGTGGTCGTGGGCGGTGGCGGTACCGTCTCGGTGACCTGGGCCTGCGTGCCACGACCGGGGGTGACACCGCCCGGCACATCGGCGACCATCGGCACAGCGGTCGTCGTGGTGGTCGGCTCGGGCGCGCTCGACGGCGTCGTCGTCGCTCCCGCCGGCCCGACGCTCACGGCGGTCACGCCGAAGGCGAGGATCGTGAACGCGACGATGATTCCCAACTTCGTGCGCATTGGCCGGATCCTACCGCTCCCGCTGTGGCAGCGGGGTTCAGCCCGCCGGCGCCAGCGTGACGGCGCACGACAGCGTCGCCCCATCCGTGACGTCGAGGGTGACATCGAGGGTGGCGATCGAACCGGCCTCGAGCAGGTCGGGGCGCCCGAAGTCGAACGCCGCGCGCTGCGCGTCCGGCAGCGTGACGACCAGTCCGGAGACCGCGGCACGCTGGCTGACCTTGGCTTCGGTCTTGGTGCGACGCACCAGTCCCAGCACCTCGAGCGTGGGGTCGATCGCTGCTGGGTCGCCTCCGGTACCCGACGGTTGCGGCCACGACTGGGCGTGCACCGACCCGGTGTGCGACCAACTCCAGGCCTCCTCGGCGGCGAACGGCAGGAACGGGGCGAACAGCCGCAACATCGAATCGATCGCCGATCGCAGCGCGGCCCGTGCCGAACCTGCCGCAGCGCCGCCCTGGGACCCATAGCCGCGCCCCTTGACGAGTTCCACGTAGTTGTCGCAGAACCACCAGAAGAACGACTCGGTCCGCTCGAGCGCTCGGGCGTAGTCGAACCCGTCGAGGGCGGCGGTCGCCTCCTCGATCACCAGATCGAGTTTGGCCAGCATCGACAGGTCGATCGGGTTCGAGGGTTCGACCGATCCCGCCCCACCGTCCGCCCCACTGTCCGCCCCGTCGTCGGCGTCGATCCCGAGCACGAACTTGGTCACGTTCAGGATCTTGTTGGCGAGCTTGCGCCCGACCTTCATCTGGTCCTCGCTGAACGCCGTGTCGGTGCCGGGACGCGCTCGACGCCGCCCAGTACCGCACGGCATCGGTGCCGTAGGTGTCGAACAGGTCGATCGGCGTGACGACGTTGCCTTTCGACTTCGACATCTTCTTGCGGTCCGGGTCGAGGATCCATCCCGACAAGGCGCAGTTCGCCCACGGTGCGGCGTGATGTTCGTAGTGGCTGCGCACAGTGGTCGCGAACAACCAGGTGCGGATGATGTCGTGCGCCTGCGGACGCATGTCCATCGGGAACATACGGTCGAACACGTCGGCCCCAGGCTCCTCCCACAGACCGGCGATCTGCGGGGTGAGCGAGGACGTGGCCCACGTGTCGAACACGTCGGGGTCACCGGTGAACCCGCCGGGCTGGTTGCGCTGGTCGGCGGTGTAGCCCACCGGCACGTCGGTCGACGGGTCGATCGGCAACCGATCCTCGGCCGGCAGCAGCGGGCGATCGTGGTCGATCTCGCCGTCACCGTCGAGTGCGTACCAGACCGGGATCGGCACGCCGAAGAAGCGCTGCCGGCTGACCAGCCAGTCGCCGTTGAGGCCCTCGACCCAGTTGTCGTAGCGGTGGCGCATGTGGGACGGGTGCCATGCCATCTCGCCGCCGCGCGCCACCAACGCCGCCCGCAACTCGGGCGAGCGGCCGCCGTTGCGGATGTACCACTGGCGGCTGGCCACGATCTCGAGCGGGCGGTCGCCCTTCTCGTAGAACTTGACCGGGTGCTGGATCGGGCGTGCGTCGCCGAGCATGTCGCCCGAGGCCTGCAGCTGTTCGACCACGAGCCGCTGCGCCTGCTTGACGGTCTGGCCGGCGATCGTGGCGTAGGCGTCGAGCCCGGCACCCGTGATGGCGTCGGGCGCCTCGGTCACGATCCGCCCGTTGCGGCCGATGACGGCACGCGTGGGCAGGTTCAGTTCGCGCCACCAGATGACGTCGGTCAGGTCGCCGAACGTGCAGATCATGGCGATGCCGGTGCCCTTGTCGGGCTGCGCCAACGGGTGCCCGAGGATCGGCACCTCGACCCCGTACAACGGGGTGCTCACGGTCGTGCCGAACAGCGGTCGGTAGCGCTCGTCGTCGGGATGGGCGACCAACGCCACGCACGCCGCCAGCAGCTCGGGGCGTGTGGTGTCGATCACCACGTCGCCCTGCCCGTCGGTGCGATGGAACGCCACTTGGTGGTAGGCGCCGGGGCGGTCGCGATCTTCCATCTCGGCCTGGGCGACCGCGGTCTGGAAGTCGACGTCCCACATCGTGGGTGCGTCCTGGGTGTAGGCCTCACCGCGGGCGAGATTGCGCAGGAAGGCGCGCTGGCTGATCCGGCGGCTGCGAGCGTCGATCGTGCTGTAGAGCAGCGTCCAGTCGACGCTCAACCCGAGCCGCCGGAACAGGCCCTCGAAGACCTGCTCGTCGATCGCCACCAGCTCCTCGCACAACTCCAGGAAGTTCGGGCGCGACACCGGCGCGGCGTGGTGATCCTTGGGTGGATCGCCCCGGAACGGTGGCTCGAACCGATCGACGTAGGCCTGCGACGGATCGCAGCGCACACCGAAGTAGTTCTGGACCCGGCGTTCGGTCGGCAGCCCGTTGTCGTCCCAGCCCATCGGGTAGAACACCCGCTTGCCGCGCATGCGCTGGAAGCGAGCGATGGTGTCGGTGTGGGTGTAGCTGAACACGTGGCCCATGTGGAGCGAGCCGGACACCGTGGGCGGCGGGGTGTCGATCGAGAACACGCCGCCGCGTACCGCCGAACGATCGAATCGGTAGAGGTCATCGGCGGCCCACTGGTCGGCCCAGCGCGCCTCGATGCCGTCCAACGTCGGCCGTTCGGGGATGTTCGTCATAGGTCCCAGAGGATACGGGAATCGCCCGCACCCGCCCGGGTGCGATACCGCGGCGGAACGCTGTCGGTCAGAGCACCGATTCGTAGATGTCCATCGTCTTGCGGGCGGCGGCGTCCCAGCCGAACTCGGCGACCGCCCGCTGGCGGCCGGAGACGCCCATCTGGTGGGCGCGCGCCGGGTCGCCGAGCAGGCTGTTGACGGCGGTCGCGAAGTCGGCCTCGAAGTCGATCGGAGCGGCCTCGTCGTAGTGCACGAGCAATCCGGTGTCGCCGTCGGCGACGACCTCGGGGATCCCGCCCACATCGCTCGCCACGACCGCCGTCTCACACGCCATCGCTTCCAGATTGACGATGCCGAGCGGCTCGTAGATCGAGGGGCACACGAACACGGTGCCGTGCGTGAGCACCTGTCGGACCTGGTCGCGCGGCAGCATCTCCGACACCACGAACACACCGTCGCGCCGAGCCTTCAGCTCGGTGATCGCTGCGTCGGTCTCGGCGGCCAGTTCGGGGGTGTCGGCGGCGCCGGCCAGCAGCAGCAACTGGGCCGACTCGTCGAACTGGAGGGCGGCCCGCAGCAGGTGCGGCACCCCCTTCTGGCGGGTGATCCGCCCGACGAACACGACCGAGGGGCGATCGAGGTCGACGCCCAGCCGTTCGAGCACGTCGGTCCCGGTGTCGGGTCGGTAGAACTCGGTGTCGATCCCGTTGTGCACCACGTGGACCTTCGACTCATCGAGGTTCGGGTACGACGCCATCACGTCCTTGCGGGAACCGTGGCTCACGGCGATCACGGCGTCGGCCGCCTCGTAGGCGGTGCGCTCCGCCCACGACGAGACGCGATACCCGCCGCCGAGTTGTTCCGCCTTCCACGGACGCTGCGGCTCGAGCGAGTGCGACGTCACGACGTGCGGGATGTCGTGTAACAGCTTGGACCAGTGCCCGCCCATGTTGGCGTACCACGTGTGGGAGTGGACGATGTCGCATCCGGCGGTCTGGTCGGCCATCGCCAGATCGGCCGCCAGCGTGCGTAGCGCTGCGTTGGCGCCCTCCAGGAGTGGGTTGTGCTCGGAGTGCGCCGTGGCGCCCGGTCGCGGGCCGCCCATGCAATGCACGTCGACGTCGGCGAGCTTGTTCAGCTCGCGCACGAGGAAGTCGACGTGGACGCCCGCCCCGCCGTAGACGTCGGGTGGGTACTCGCGAGTGAGGATGCCGATGCGCATTCCCCGATTCTGGCAGCCCGCGACACGTCGCTGGTCACGACGCAGTCGGCCGTCCTGACGGTCCGGGCTACTTGAGGAACTTGCTGGTCGTGTTGTCAGTGCTCGAGGGTGTCAGTGCTCGAGGGTGTGGAGTCGTTCGGCGACGAGTGAGGCGACCCGGTCGTCGCAGCAATCCGCTGCTGCTGCTGCGAGTCTGGTGGCGAGGTCGTCGATGAGTCGTTGGGCGCCGGACTGCGCGAGCCCCCACCGGTGAGCCTCGGCGACGAAGTCGTCGCGCGTCACGTCTTCGTGTTTGCCGTTGACCGACATCGCAGCCGTCGTGCCGAGCCGCGGCCACAGTGCGGTCGGGACGGTGTCGTACAACGGTGCCAGATCGACATGGCCGGTCCGGACGTCGATCAGCAGCGACACGTTCTTGCCGTGCGCGTCACCGTTCCCGATCACCCAGGTGAATACCGCATGGGCGAGCAGGTCCGGGAATGCCGTTGTTGGGTCGCCGTAGCGGTCGCACAGTTCGGCGATTCGAGCGAACGTCGGCCCACCGAACCGTTCGTACTTGCCCTGGCCCTGTTGACGGTCGATATCCACACCGAGTGCCTGGCAGCTGTCCTCCTGGTGGAGGCGCTCGAGGGTGCCGTCGTCCGTGCGTCGGCGGTCGTACCGCTCGACGATGAGCACGTCGAGTCCATCCACGTCGATCAGATTGCTGTGCGCGGTACGCAGCCCAGCATCGCTGGCGAGACGCAGGCAGGCGTGTTCTGCGGCGAGCAGTCGCTCGAAGCGGCCGTCGTCGAGTTTCATGATGTGCGACGACGGTCGTCCGTTCACGGGCCGGCCCCACCGGCCGTCGTCGAGCGCACAGACGAGCAGCTTGTTCTGCAGGCCAGCGATGGAGAGTTCGCTGTCGTCACGTATCGCGAATCCCGGCGAGTCGGCGACCGAGCGGAGCTCCGCTGCAAGTTGCTCGTCGTCATAAGGCTCGACCGCCCATCGGCGTTCGTCGGGCTCGTCGACACTGATGGTGAATGCACCTGCGATGTCTCGGCCGTAGCGGGCGAGCAGGTCGGCGTAGTAGTTGGTGGGCACGCCGGCAGTCGTCGCGGCTGCGAGCAGGTGGACACCTTCGGGCAGCAGGCCTCTCACCCAGGGCGTCGCCGGTGCCTTCTGACGGGTGACCGGCAGTGAACACGACAGCAGCGGGCGGTTGGCATCACCGGCTTCGATCGCAGCTGCTGCGTATCGGCAGCGCAGATCCCACGGTCGCTTCGCTTCGAGTTCGGCGACGAGTACGTCGTCGTGCCAGACGCCGAGGCGCTTCACGGTCACGACGATGCACCCCCGTCGTCACGGTGACGATCATCGTCGTGATCATGGTCGTTTCGTCCGTCGTGCTGGCCTTCGTCTCCGACAGCATCAGCGAGTTCATCGAGATGGGTGCGCTCCGGAGCGTTCGCCTGGGCTGGTTCAGGCACCGTTGCAGAGACGTCGATCCCGAGTCGGCGCAGCACCGACAGCGCGCGGTCGAGCGATTGGAATCCTTCGCCGGCCTCGATGCGGGCAAGGCGGGTCCGGTCGAAGCCGAGCTCGAACCGATCGACCATCTGCTGTTGAGTGAGCCCGTGTGCGGTGCGCGCGTCGCGCAGCACCCGGCCGAGATCGTCGCCGGAACGAATCCGATAGTGCTGTGTGCGCATATCAACACAGAGTACCCGGATGGACGGATGTGTCAATAGTTACACAACGACCTTCGTCGAGCATTCCTGTCGATATCGGCACACTCAGGGACCACCTGGCTCCCGGTGAGCGGGGCCAGCTACTTGAGGAACTTGCTGGTCGTGTTGTCGGCGAGGATCTTGCCGCCCGTCTGGCACGTCGGGCAGTAGTTCACGGTGTAGCCGGAGTATTCGACGGCGCGGACCGCGTCGCCGCACGCCGGGCACGGCTGGCCGGTGCGTCCGTGCATGGCGCTCGGACGGTCCTTCGACGAGCTCATGTCGGGGCGCGTCCGCTCGTACGCGAGCCCTTCGTCCACGCAGGACCGGATCGCCGCCACCACCCGTTCGGCCCCGCTCAGGCCGAGTTTGGAGGTCATCGCGAACGGACTCAGGCGGGCTGCGTGGCACACCTCGTTGGCGAGACGCCGCCCGAGCCCGGCAAGCGCGTGCTGGTCTCGGAGGAACCCGTGCAGGCGCTGATTCTTGGCCTCGAACAGCGTGACCAACTCGCTCGCCGACACCTGGTCGGCCTCGGGGCCGAGCCCGCTCAGCGGCGGCGAGCCGAGTGCCTCCCCGGAGCGATAGGCCCACACCCCGGCGCGTCGTTCGGTGCCGGCCTCGGTGAGCAGGAGGGCGGGGCCCTCGTCGAACACGAACCGGGCTTGACCGCCGCGCGGCTTGGCGGACTGTTTGAGGTCGGGCACGAGCCGGCCGCCCTGCATCAGGTGCACGGCGAACTGGACCGACTCGAAGTCGAGCAGCAGGTACTTGCCCCGCCTCCCGGTCCCCAGCAGCGGCTCGCCGTACGCCGCATCGGGGGCGGGAACGGCGGTCTTCAACGCCGTGAACGTGAGCGGGCGGAACGCGGTGAGCAGGCGACCTGCGAACTCGTCGGAGAGCCGTTCTGCGTGGGCCTGGATCTCGGGCAGCTCAGGCACGGCCTGGGGTCACTCGTATCGGGTGCGTTGCCGCACGGACGAGAACACACCGTCGAGCGCTCCGAACACCGGTTGGGCGTCCATCAGCGCCTGCTGGTCACCGTAGAAGCGGATCCGTCCCGTCACGAACGCCTCTTGGGCGTTCAGCTCGCCGGTCGCCACCGCTGCTGCGGTGGCCCAGTCCTGTTCCATGCGGACGTGTTCGGGGTCTGCCGCTCCGGCACCGAATCGGGCCGTGCCGTCGCCGACCTGGAGGTGGTAGGTGACGTCACCCTCCGGGCCGTCGGTGACCACCTGGGTCACACCGATCGCGTGAACCCGAGCGAGTTCGGCAAGCGTCTCGCTGTCGGCCACCTCGCGGGTGAGTTCCCGGATCCACGCCAGGCTCAGGTATCGGACGCTCTCGCTCATGACCGCCATAGTCTGCCCGATGATGGCGGTCGAGCCCACCGGAAGCTGTGTCGATCTGTGCTCGGACGACGCCGGAGTCGCCGGCCCGGGCTGGATCGACGAATGGCTCTTCGCGGCGTGGACGGGCGACGCCACGCTCGGTCTGCTGAGCGGGCACCGCGTCATGGGTGGGCGGGCGTGGTACTGGTCGGCGCTCGCCCAAGCAGGCAGTCCGTTGCTGCATCTGACGGAGTGGGACGTGGCGGTGCGGGCCGACCCGTTCGTGGTGAAGGCTCCTGAGATGTGGGCCGAGCACCACTGCGTCGACCCGCTCCAGCAGTGGTCGATCGGGAACGAGGCGTACTTCGTGGCACTCGACGACCCGGCCGAGGCACTCGGTCGCGGCTATGGGGTTCCCACCCCGACGGCGATGGACCTGGAGTGGTACGCCACTGCGGTGGCTTCGCCGATCGGCTTCGGGTTCGAACAGACGGGCACCGTGCACGGCCGGATCCACATCGCCGGCCGACCGCCGGTGGACTTGGTCGAGGTGCCGGCACACCGTTGGCGTCGCCGGACCGATGTGTCGACACTGGCGCCGGTGCCCAACACGTCGGTGGTGGCGCACACGGCGCTGCGTGCACCGTTCGGGTTCCCCGACGGCACCCTGGTCGACTGGGTCGTGACGCCGAACGGCTGGCGCAGCCGTCGCCGACGCTGAGCTGCTACGACCCGGAGTCCGGTGGCGGCAACGTGGTCCCCGCACGATCGTCCGGAGCCGGGTTCGCCGCTGCTGTCGGCCTCCGCCGCCGGACGACCCGCCAAGCGATCAGCGCCAACACGGCACCGGCGACGAGGAACGGGGCGATCACGGCGATCGCGTAGCCGAGCCCGAACATCAGCGACGTGAAGGCGTGCCAGCCGTCGCCGAATGCGTCACCGATCCCCTTGTCCTCGGCCGGTTCGGGAATCGAGTCGGTCGGCACGACTTCGATCGTGACGGTGGAGAAGGCCACCCGGTCGCCGAGATTGCGCTGTTGCGCTTCGAGCTGTTCGAGTTCGGTCTGACGTCGCGTCAGCTCTGCTTCGAGCGTGACCAGCTCCGACAGGTTCTCGGTCTTGTCCATGAACGCTCGCACGTTGGTCACGCTCTGGCGGGCGTTCTCGATCCGCACGTCGAGGTCGACCAGTTGTTCGGTCACGTCCTGCGCGGTCTGGTTGATCGAGCGCACGTCGCCGGTGTCTTCGAGCCCCGACAGCAGTCGCGCGACCTCGTCGGGCGGCACCCGAACCACCACGACGGCGTATCCGCCGCCACCTGGTTCGCCTTCGACGGGATAGTTCACGTCGGACGAGGCGATCCCGCCACCCAGCGAGGCGGCACTGGCCGAGATCACTGCCACCGCTCGACGGATGTCGTCGCTGGCGACCACGACGTGCATCTCGATGATCACGTCGCGGCCGATCGACCCGAGATCGATCGAACCGGTCCCCGGGTCGGAGGGGGCTGAACCGTTCACGTCGCCGTTCGTGTCGCCGATCGCCAGGCCACCGTCGCCCGCCTCGGCGGCTGCCTCGATCGTCGGCGGTGCGGTCGCCGAGGAAGCCGCGGTGTCGGAGTCGTCGCCGCCGCAGGCGGAGAGCGCCAGGACGGCGACCAGGCCCGCCATCGCCAATGACGCAGGTCGAGGTGGCCGGGGACGGTGGTGCGATGACCGTCGGGTAGGCGGGACCGTGAACGTGATGGAGTTCCCCATGCGGGTTCGACGTGCCGCGACCGGCACCGGTTCCCGTGCCACACTCGACTGGCGATGCGGTACGAGCAGGACATCATGGACGACGTCGCCGCCCAGCGACGCAAGCCGGAGTACCCGTCGGTGCCGGTCGAGCTCGGCATGGTCGTCGAGGACCGCGCCAGCGGGTTCGTGGGCGACGTGGTGCGCTGGAATCACGAGGCGGTCACGTTGCGGGACCGCAAGCAGCACCTTCGCTTCTTCTCGTGGAAGCCGGGTGGGTTCCTGCTCGAGGGCAAGCCGGTCACGCTCGTCAAGCCGGTCGTGCGACCCACGCCGTCCACCCCGCGTGTGACTGCGTCGGGGTCGATCGCCGGCGATGCCGGACCACAGGTCGCGCGTGCCAGCCGGATCTGGGTCGAAGGCAAGCACGACGCCGAGTTGGTGGAGCACATCTGGGGTGATGATCTGCGGGAACTCGGGATCGTGGTCGAGCCGATGCACGGCGCCGACGACCTCGTGGCTGCGGTGCGCGAGTTCGGGCCCTCCCGCACGCGGCGCCTCGGGATCCTGCTCGATCACCTGGTCACCGGTTCGAAGGAGTCGCGCCTGGCTGCCGCCGTCGACCACCCGTCGGTGTTGATCACCGGGCACCCGTACGTCGATGTGTGGGCGGGCGTGCGCCCCAAGACGATCGGGTTGACGGCGTGGCCGGACGTGCCCAAGGGGCAGCCGTGGAAGGCGGGGGTGTGCGCCGCGCTCGGCGTCGACGTCGAAGGCTTCTGGCCCAAGCTGCGCAACCGCGTGCGCACCTACGCCGACCTCGAGCCGGGGTTGGTCGGCGCCGTCGAGCGCCTGATCGACTTCGTCAGCGAAGATGCCGGGTGAGCAAGGGATCTGTTTTCGAGATGGTTCCATCTGGGAGTGGTGGGGATCTCGGCGATGCTCGTGCTCTCGTGAATAGGCCCTGCGCCGACCCTGAGGACTAGCGTTCAGCGTCATGGCACAGACGCTCACGCCACGGTCGACTCGCCGCGGTCCCGTGTCGGGTACCGCGGTCAACAAGGGCGGGAAGCGCAAACCGTTCCTGCTCGACCTGTACTCGACCGCAGTCGGCAAGAAATACGTGATGGCGATCACCGGTCTGATCGGGATCGGGTTCGTGATCGCCCACATGATCGGCAACCTCAAGGTGTACCTCGGCATCGTCACCGACGGCGGCGTCCGCGACTACGACATCGACATCTACGGCCATTTCCTGCGTCGGCTGCTGGTGCCGATCCTGCCCGAGGGGGTGACGCTCTGGCTGCTGCGCCTCGTGCTGATCGGCGCCGTGATCCTGCACGTGCACGCCGCCTACTCCCTGACTGTGCTGAACCGCAAGGCACGCCCGGTCAAGTACCAGTCGGCGCGTGACTATCAGGTCGCCTCGTTCGCCAGCCGGTCCATGCGCTGGACCGGAATCATCGTGCTGCTGTTCCTCGCGTGGCACCTCGCCGACTTCACCTGGGGCTGGGTCAACCCCGGTTTCGAGCACGGCGAGGTGTACCGCAACATGGACGCCAGCCTCAGCCGGATCCCGGTCGCGCTGCTGTACATCGTGGCCAACATCGCACTCGGCATCCACCTGTTCCACGGTGTGTGGAGCCTGTTCCAGTCGATCGGTTGGAACAATCCCAAGTTCAATGCCTGGCGACGGCATCTGGCGACGGGCATCGCCACGTTGATCGTGGTCGGCAACGTGTCGTTCCCGATTCTCACCCTCGCCGGCGTGATCGATTTCGACCCGAACGCCGGAACCGCAGTCGGCGAACAGACCGAGATGGAGGTCGCACCGTGAGCATCACCCTCGATTCCAAGATTCCCGCAGGTCCGCTCGAGGACAAGTGGGACGAGTTCAAGGAGCACGAGAAGCTCGTCAATCCTGCCAACAAGCGCAAGTTCAAGGTGATCGTGGTCGGCACCGGCCTGGCCGGCGCCTCGGCGGCCGCCACGCTGGCCGAACTCGGCTACCAGGTCGACGCCTTCACGTTCCACGACTCGCCGCGCCGCGCCCACTCGATCGCCGCTCAGGGCGGGATCAACGGCGCCAAGAACTACAAGGGTGACGGCGACTCGGTGTTCCGCTTGTTCTACGACACGATCAAGGGTGGCGACTTCCGTGCCCGCGAAGCCAACGTGCACCGGCTGGCGCAGGTGTCGGTCAACATCATCGACCAGATGGTCGCCCAGGGCGTGCCGTTCGCCCGTGAGTACGGCGGCCAGCTCGACAACCGCTCGTTCGGCGGGGCCCAGGTCAGCCGCACGTTCTACGCCCGCGGGCAGACCGGCCAGCAGCTGCTGCTCGGCGCCTACCAGCAGCTCGCCCGCCAGGTCGGCCTGGGCGGCGTGCGGCTGTTCAATCGGATGGAACTGATCGACATCGTCGTCGTCGACGGTCGCGCCGCCGGCATCGTGTGTCGCGACCTGATCACCGGCGAGATCTCGTCGCACGCCGCACATGCCGTGGTGCTCGCCACCGGCGGCTACGGCAATGCCTTCTTCCTGTCGACCAATGCCATGCAGTGCAACGTCACCGCCGCCTGGCGGGCGCATCGCAAGGGTGCCGCGTTCGCCAACCCGTGCTACACCCAGATCCACCCGACCTGCATCCCCCAGGCCGACGACTTCCAGTCCAAGCTGACCCTGATGTCGGAGTCGCTGCGCAACGACGGTCGCGTGTGGGTGCCCGAGAGCCCCGACGAGGCGCGCCGCGCCGACCAGGTGCCCGAGGGCGAGCGCGACTACTACCTCGAGCGGATCTACCCGAGCTTTGGCAACCTGGCGCCGCGCGACATCGCCTCGCGCGCCGCCAAGCGGGCGGTCGACTCCGGCCGCGGTGTCGGTCCGCTCAAGAACGGTGTGTACCTCGACTTCTCCGATGCGATCAACCGGCTCGGCGCCGACGTGGTCAAGGAGCGCTACGGGAACCTGTTCGACATGTACGAGCGGATCACCGGCGAGAACCCCTACGACGTGCCGATGCGGATCTACCCGGCGTCGCACTACACGATGGGCGGGCTGTGGGTCGACTACGAGTTGATGACCACCGTGCCCGGCCTGTACTGCGCCGGCGAAGCCAACTTCTCCGATCACGGCGCCAACCGGCTGGGCGCTTCGGCGCTGATGCAGGGCCTCGCCGATGGCTACTTCGTGTTGCCGAACACGATCTCGAACTACCTCTCCGGCTGGCTCAACAAGCCGATCCCCGGCACCGACCACGAGGAGTTCAAGCGCGCCGAGCAGGCCGCCTCGGACCGGTTCCGCCAGTACATGTCGATCGGCGGCACCCGCTCGCCCGACTACTTCCACCGTGAACTCGGCAAGATCATCTGGGACTACTGCGGGATGGAGCGCACCGAGCAGGGGCTGCAGAAGGCGCTCTCGGAGCTGCCCGCCCTGCACGCCGAGTTCAAGAAGGACCTGCGTGTCACCGGCGACGGCGAGAGTGTCAATCAGACGCTCGAGAAGGCCGGGCGCGTCGACGACTTCTTCGAGCTGGGGATGTTGATGTGCCGCGACGCCCTGGAACGCAAGGAGTCGTGCGGCGGTCACTTCCGCGCCGAGTACCAGGACGAGGAGGGCGAAGCCCAGCGCGACGACGACAACTTCGCCCACGTCGCGGCGTGGGAGTGGACTGGTGACGCGATGTCGCCGATCCGTCACCAGGAAGAGTTGGAGTACGAGGTCGTGCACCTCCAGAAGCGGAGCTACAAGTGAGCCATCACCTGACCAACCTCACGCTCAAGGTCTGGCGTCAGCCGGGCCCAGCCTCCGCCGGTCGCTTCGAGACCTACACGGTGTCGGACATCAGCGACGAGGCCTCGTTCCTCGAGATGCTCGACCTGCTCAACGAGCGCCTGATCGGCGAGGGCAAGGAAGCGATCGTGTTCGACCACGACTGCCGGGAGGGCATCTGCGGCACGTGCTCGTTGATGATCGACGGCCAAGCGCACGGTCCCCAGCGCGGCACCGCGACCTGCCAGCTGCACATGCGCAAGTTCCAGAGCGGCGACACGATCACGATCGAGCCTTGGCGCGCCAGCGCCTTCCCGATCATCAAGGATCTGATGGTGGACCGCTCGGCGTTCGACCGGATCGTCGAGTCGGGTGGGTTCATCACGGCCGACACCGGCGGTGCGCCCGACGCCAACCTGATCCCGATCCCCAAGCCGGTCGCCGACGCAGCGATGGACGCCGCCGAGTGCATCGGGTGCGGGGCATGTGTGGCGGCCTGCCCGAACGGCGCCGCCAACTTGTTCACCGGCGCCAAGGTGGCCCACCTCAACCTGTTGCCGCAGGGTCAGGCCGAGCGCTTCAGCCGGGTCGAGGCGATGGTCGAGACGATGGACGAGCACTTCGGTTCGTGCACCAACCACGGCGAGTGCGAAGCGGCCTGCCCGAAGAGCATCTCGATCGACGTGATCGCCCTCATGAACGCCGACTACCGCTCGGCGAAGTTCAAGAACCGCAAGTCGCTCAGCCGCACCTGACGTTCAAGTTGTGTCAGACACAACGTGAACGTCACACGGCGACCGACATCACCGGCCGCCGGAGGACGTCGGCGATCGCTTCGTCGAGGCAACGCAGGAACACGGCGCGATCGGTGATCGCCGACTGGTCGGTGGTGATCCCCAGGTTGACCGTGCCGTCGTAGCTGAACAGCGTGACGTTGAGGGCCGCTCCGGCGGGCGGGCCGAAGGCATGGAATCGCTCGACCTTGACGCCGGCGACATAGAGCGCGAAGTTCGGCCCCGGCACGTTCGAGGCGAGCACGTCGACGCCCTTCATCATGCCGCCCAGGATCAGCTGCGTCGGACGCTTGCCGAGTCGCAGGATGCAGGCGGCGATGGTGTTGATGTGGTGCAACGCCGGCTCGTTGCGCAAGCGCGCCAGCTGGGCCCGCACGCGATCGAGCCGATCGTGGGCATCTCCGGTGGGCACGTCGATCGACACCCGGGCAGGCACGAATTCGTTGCCGGCCAGGTTGGCGGTTCGTGCCGAACGCACGTCGACGGGCATGTGGACACGCACACGATCGAGGGAGGGCCCGTCGAACCGATCGTGGTACCGCCGCAAGGCATCCACCACCACGGCCACGAAGACGTCGTTGAGCGAGCTCCCGGTCGGTTTGCCGGCGTCACGGAACGTGCGGAAGTCGACGGTTCGGGTGTCGAGCACGTACCGACCCGAGCGAGCGGTCATGTTGCCGCTCAATGGAGTGCGGCTCGGCCAGACCAGACGGGCTGCCGAGCCGAGCGTCGCCGTCGCCGAAGGGAGGGCCGCCCACCGGGCGGAACGGACGGCCGCAGCGACCCGGCGACCCTTGTGGAGCGCGCGGCGGGCCGGGCCGTAGGCGCGACGCGGCCTGGTGAACGCCAACACGTTGTCCGGGGTGGTCTGGCGTTCCGGGTTGGGCTCGAGATCGGTGAACGCCGCCAGCATCAGCACCAGGCCGATCCCGTCGGCGATCGCGTGATGGACCTTGATCACGATCGCCGCTCGGCCCCCGGCGACGCCGCGCACCAAGGCCAGTTCCCACTGCGGTCGCGTTCGGTCGAACGGTTGGCGCACCATCCGCTCGGCGACCCGGTGCACGCCGGTCAGCGAGCCGGCACCACCCAGGTCGTGTTCTCGGAAGTGGTCGGTGGCATCGAAGTCGGTCAGCTCGACCCAGCGCGGACGCGGGCGCCCGGGCTCCACTCGCTGTCGCAGCCGCGGGATCGCATCGGACATCCGACGCAGGCTCTCCGACATCCGCTCGGCGGTCGGCTCCTGATCGAGTTCCCAAACCGCCATGATCGTGGACCGCAGGTGCGGGTCTTCCTCGATGTGCCAGATGATCGCGTCGGCGGGGCTCATCATGGATCGGTAGGCAACGGAGGTCACCCATGATCATCGGCAGTCGGGGTGTCGACGTTGAGCCGTCAGAGACGCAGCTGTGGAGCGACGAGCACGTACAGCAGCGGACCGATCGTGAGCCCCACACCGATCGACGCGACCGTACTGGCGCGACGCGTCCGGTCCTCGGTGCGAGCCCGGACGGCGGCGATCAAGCCGGCGGCGGTGACCAGCAGTGCCACGACGGCGAGCACCGCAAACGCCATCAACGACAGAAATGTCGACACCACGGCGGCGTTGGCGAACGGTCGCCATCGGACCAGCCGGACCGGCACCTGTGTCTCGGTCATGGGACGACGACGGTGCAGTACCAGTTGCTGGCCACCACGTCGCCGGCACGCAGCCTCAGGTCGAACGTCACGCCACCTCGGGTGTGCGGGACGACGAAGTCGATCGTGCCGACCTTCACGCATTCGTCGGCGGCGACGACCCCGCCGAATCGCCACCGTCGGTCTTCGTCGTCCCAGCCGGCGACGAGCTCGACCTCGGCCGCATCGAGCGCCTCGCGCAGGTCGCTCACGACGTGGATGTCGATCGTCAGACGCTGGCCGGGGCGCGCGTTGCGCGGCACGCCGTCGGCGACCACGATCACCGGCGCACACGCCAACCGCAATGCCTTCCACGCCGGCTTTGGAACGCGTTCGTGATCCAGCATGCTCCACGACACCACAGGGGCCGGGTCGTTGAGCGAGAACACGCAGAAGCCACCCGCCGGCCGGTACTTCAGGCGTCGCAGGACCTCGACATGGGTCCGCACGAGCTCGGCCTGGTACGCCTGGGTGGCGTCGCGCCACTCGTCGAAGGTGGCGAACCGATCGGGTGGCACGCGCTCGTCGAACACCCACTTCTGGAGCCCATGGTGCTCGGCGAGGTGTTCCCAGTCGAGGTCCGGCCACGCCGCGGCATCGATGAAATCGGCCGACTCGGGAACCGATTGGGCTCCGAACTCCGAGACGAAGCGCACCACACGGGGCACCGCTCTGGCGGTCCGCGCCAGGTCGTCGGTGCTGCCGTGATACCAGCCGAAGTAGAAGTGGCTGTCGGTGCCGTCCAGCCGAGGGAAATGCGGTAGCGACCCCGAATGGGGCACCACCAAGCGGGTCGGGTCGGCCTGTTCGATCGCCCGTTTCACCCACCGGTCCAGCACGGTCTTGTTCCACGACGGGAACTGGTGACCGGCGATGTAGCGCAGCTTGGTGCGCGGCGAGTTGCCCTCGATCCCGGCTGCGACGGCGGTCGGTTCGTTGTGGGCGTTCCACTGGATGATCGACGGGTGGTGACCGAGCAGGTCGACGGCGTCGCGAGCTTGTTTGACCGCTTGCGACCGCACGCTGCGGGCGTACCCCCACTGCAGCGGGAAGTCCTGCAGCAGCAGCACGCCGAGTTCGTCGGCGGCGTCGTAGGTGGCGGTCGTGGCGATGTGGCCGTGGACGCGCAGCGCATCGAGCCCGGCATCGACGGCGTACTGCACGTCGCGTCGTGCCTCCTCGGGGGTGGCATCACCGATCGCCGCCCGGGTCGGCAGCAGGTTGGCACCTTTGAGGAACAGCCGTTCACCGTTGACCGAACACCGCCAGTCGTCCCACGCCACCACCCGCAGCCCGGTTCGGCGGGTGCGCCCGTCGCTGACCTCGCCGTCGATGACGACCTCGACCGAGATCGAGGTGAGCGGCTGATCACCGAGCGCCCGCGGCCACCACAATCGAGGGTCGGCGATGTCGAGCGTCCAGTTGACCGCGTTGGGGCCCGCCGCCAACCGTCGGTCCTGTTCGAAGACGGTGACGCCGTCGACGCAGGTTCGCAACGTGACCGCACGAGCCGTGTCGCTGTCGAGGTGAGCCGAGAGCAACAGGTGGGCGCGGGACGCATCGGCGTCGCGGCACAGCACCCTGAACCGGTCGACCCGGACCGGGCCCGTGTCGTAGACGTGAACGGGGCGCCAGATCCCTCCCGGGTTCCAGGTGCGATCGATCCCGTCCCAGTACTGGAACACGCCCGTGATCGTGCGTTTGCCCTTGTGGCTTCGCTGCGGCGGGCACGCCACCTCGATCGCCAGCACGTGCTCGTCGTCGATCCGCGAGAGTGCGGTGACGTCGAAGCTGTGCGGGATGAAGTAGCCCTCCGGGTCGCCGAGGTAGGCACCGTCGAGCCACACGTCGGCCTGGTAGAAGATCCCTCCGAGGGTGATCCAACGGCGTCGTCCCTCGCCCGGTTCCGGCATCGAGTAGCGCGTGCGATACAGCAGCGGTCCGTCGCTCTCGGCGAAGTCGGGATGGTTGCGCCAATGACCGGGCACCTGCATGGTGGCCCACGCCGAGTCGTCGACGTCGAGCCCGATCGCATCGCGACGGAGGTCGTCGTCGGCATCGACGACCTGCCACCCCCCGTTCAGCTCCATTCCCGGAGCGTAGGCGCGTCCATCGGGTTGTGACCCATGGCCGTGTGGCTGCTGGTGACGACGCCCGCCGGCGGATGCTGCGGTAGGTTCGAGCCATGACAGCGATGCCGGCAACCTTGGGAGCACTGCGAGCATCGGGTTGGGTGTCGCGGCCGGTCAAGGACGAGATCCGGGCCAATGCGGTCGACAAGATCCGCAGCGGGGAACCGTTGTTCAAGGGTGTGCTGGGGTACGAACACACCGTCATGCCACAACTCGAGAACGCCTTGCTGGCGGGGCACGACGTGATCTTCCTGGGCGAGCGCGGCCAGGCCAAGACGCGGATGATCCGCTCGCTCACCGGGCTGCTCGACGAGTGGATGCCGATCGTGGCGGGCAGCGAGATCAACGACGACCCGTACCATCCGATCTCGCGCCATGCCCGCGACCTGGTCGAGGAGATGGCCGACGAGACGCCGATCGACTGGGTTCACCGCGACCAGCGCTACGGCGAGAAGTTGGCCACCCCCGACACGTCGATCGCCGACCTGATCGGTGAGGTCGACCCGATCAAGGTCGCCGAGGGGCGTTACCTCTCCGACGAACTGACCCTGCACTACGGGTTGGTGCCGCGCACGAATCGCGGCATCTTCGCCATCAACGAGCTGCCCGACCTCGCCGAGCGGATCCAGGTCGGCATGCTCAACGTGCTCGAGGAGCGCGACGTGCAGATCCGTGGCTACAAGATCCGGCTGCCGCTCGACGTGATGTTGGTGGCGTCGGCCAACCCCGAGGACTACACCAACCGGGGTCGCATCATCACCCCCCTCAAGGATCGTTTCGGCAGCCAGATCCGAACCCACTACCCGCTCGACGCCGCCACCGAATACGAGATCATGGTGCAGGAGGCGCGCTCGCTGTCGATCGGCGAGACGGTCGGTGTCACGGTGCCCGACTATCTCGGTGAGGTGGTGGCAACGTTCAGCCAGCTGGCGCGTTCCAGCAACCACGTCAACCAGCGCAGCGGTGTGAGCGTTCGTCTGAGTGTCGCCAACTACGAAGCGTTGGCGGCGTCGGCGATGCGTCGCGGTCTACGCGCCGGCGAGCACGCGATCGTGGCGCGGGTCGACGATCTCGATGCGCTCGCCGCCAGTTCGATCGGCAAGATCGAGATCGAGGCGTTGGAAGACGGGCGGGAAGGCGTGATCTTCGACAACCTGGTCAAGGGCGCGGTGCTGTCGGTCTTCAAGGACCGAGTCGATCCGTCGTGCACCACGCCGATCGTCGGTGCCTTCGAGGAGGGCCTCGTCGTGCACACCGGCGAGGACATGACCAGCGCCGACCTGGCGGCACTCGTGACACAGGTGCCGGCGCTGCGCCAACCGGTGAGCGATCTCGCCGCCGGAGACGCATCCGAGGCGGCGATCGCAGCGGCGGTGGAGTTCGTGATCGAAGGCCTGCACCTGAGCAAGCGCTTGAACAAGGACGTCAGCGGCGGCCACGCCACCTACCGCGGCAAGCGCTGACCGTCCGGCCGTCTGGGTTTCCGGGATCAGGCGAGCGGACTCCGCGTCCACAACTCGCCCGTGTCGTGCCGATCCTCGAAGCTGGTCGGGGCTCCGACCAGACGCACCACGTCGATCGTGCCAGGGAATCCGCGCAGTTCGATCTCGCCGAACGGCTCGGCGACCACGCCGTCGGGAAGCCGGTCGAGATGCATCGTGGGCATCAGCACGTCGAAGTTGGTGGCGTAGTCGCACAGCCGTGCCGCCATGTTCACGGCCGAGCCGATGTAGTCGTCGCCTTCGAACAGCAGGGCATACCCGGTGGCGATGCCGGCCCGCAGCGTGAGCGGCGCACACACGCTCGACGCACGGTGTTCCAGGTCGGTCACGAATTCCAACGCCGCCAACTGGTCCACCGAGACCATCATGCAACCGTCGCCGAGCCATTTGGCGACGCGCACTCCGCGCTCCGAGCTGACCTCGCGCACGAGGGCACGAAACGTCCCGAGGATCCGCCCTGCTGCATCGTCACCGAATGCGGCGGTGTAGTTCGTGAACCCCGACAGATCCAGGAAGATGAACGTGCGCGGCACCCGCATAGCGACCGCAACACTATGCGGTTACGGTGGTCGTATGGCTCCTCGTTTCACCTATTCGCGGTGGGACGGGACGCAGCGCGGGTTCGACTTCGACGCCGACGTGCTGTTCGACCAGTTGAGCGATGAGCTGCTCTACCACGGCGATGTCGACGCCGCGCTCCGACGCATGCTCCAACAGGGTCTGACGGGTCCTGACGGTGAGCGACTGCAGGGGATCCGCGACCTGCTCGATCGGCTCCGCCAGGAGCGTCAGCAGCGGCTCGACCAGCACGATCTGGGCGGCGTCTACGACGAGATCAAACAGGCCCTCGACGACATCATCCACGAGGAACGCCACGCCATCGAGAACAGCGTGCGCGACGCCCGGTCGAGCGGCGACGAACGTCGTTCCCAGACCGCCCAGGATGCGGCGGCGATGCGCAACATGCAGCTCGACATGATGCCCGACGATCTTGCCGGCAAGGTGCGCGAGCTGAGCGCCTACGACTTCGAGTCGGCCGAGTCCCAGCAGCGATTCGAACAGCTGATGGAACGCTTGCGCCAACAGCTGATGCAGCAGATGGTCGATCAGATGTCGCAGGGCATGCAGGACATGCAGCCGGCCGACATGCAGCACATGAAAGACATGCTGGCCGCCCTCAACGAGATGCTGGAGCGTCGTCAACGGGGTGAGGATCCCGACTTCGGATCCTTCATGGAGCAGTTCGGCGATCTGTTCCCCGAGAACCCGCAAACGCTCGACGAGCTGCTCGAGATGATCGCCCAGCGGATGGCGGCGATGCAGGCAATGTTGAACTCGATGACCCCCGAGCAGCGCGCCCAGCTGCAGCAGCTGAGCGACCAGTTGTTGGACGACATGGATCTGCGTTGGCAGCTCGACCAGCTCGGGTCCAACCTGCAGCAGATGTTCCCGCAGATGAACTGGGGCGAGTCGTATCAGTTCGAGGGTGATCAGCCGATGGGGTTCGGCGAGGCGATGCAGTCGATGCAGGAACTTGGCGATCTGGATCAGCTCGAGCACCTGCTCCGCAACGCCACCAGCCCGTCGGCGCTGGCCGAGGCCGATCTCGACAAGGTGCGCGACCTGCTCGGCGACGACGCCGCCCGGTCGCTCGAGCGCCTCAGCCAACTCACCAAGATGCTGGAGGAGGCCGGCCTCGTCGAACGCAAGGAGGGCCGGCTCGAGCTCACGCCGCAGGGCCTTCGGGCGATCGGCTCGAACGCCCTGCGGGATCTGTTCAGCAAGTTGACCAAGGAGCACGTCGGCCAGCACCAGCTCCGACGCGAGGGTCAAGGCCACGAGCGGGCGTACCAGACCAAGCCGTACGAATACGGCGACCCGTTCCAGCTCGATCTGCAGCGCACGATCCGCAACGCCATCAGCCGGCAGGGGAGTGGCACACCGGTACGGCTGCAACCCGACGACTTCGAGGTCGAGCGCACCGAGCACCTGACGCGTTCGAGCACGGTGCTGATGCTCGACCTGTCGATGTCGATGCCGATGCGCGACAACTTCCTGCCCGCCAAGAAGGTGGCGATGGCGCTGCACCACCTGATCTCGACCCAGTTCCCACGTGACTTCCTCGGTCTGGTCGGCTTCAGCGAGACCGCCCGACCGATCACCGCCGCCCAGCTCCCCGAGGTGTCGTGGGACTACGTGTACGGCACCAACATGCACCACGGCTTCACGCTCGCCCGCCAGATGTTGGCGCACCAGACCGGCAACAAGCAGATCATCATGATCACCGATGGCGAGCCGACCGCCCACATCACCAAGTCCGGCGAGGTGTACTTCAACTACCCGCCGGTCAGCGAGACGATCGAGGCCACGCTGCGCGAGGTCGTGCGGTGCACCCGCGACGGGATCCGCATCAACACGTTCGTGCTGGACGCCACCACGGCGTTGACGCGCTTCATCGACACCATCGACGCGGCTGAACGGCGGGCGGGCGTTCTACACCACGAATGACGAGCTCGGCGATTACGTCCTCGTCGACTTCCTCGAGCGCCGTCGCCGGATGACCCGTCGCGCTGGTTGACCGGCGGGCGTCGCGCGACGAGCCTGTTCAGAGCCGTCGCGAAATGCTCCCTTGCGAGAATCCGGTATGGTATGCGAGAATCACACCCATGTAACTACAGGGCGCGCACTGGTCGCATCAGCGATCGGTGCCGTGTGACGCAATCTCAACTGAAGACGCGGGCGCCAAGGCAGGGGGTCCACACCATGCACGACGACATGACACAACCAGCAACACTCGACGAGAACTGGCAAGACGATGCCAACTGTCTGGGTGTCGACCCCGACCTGTTCTTCCCCGAACGCGGCGCATCGACCCGCGAAGCCAAGGAAGTGTGTCGCGGGTGCGTGGTGCGCGAGCAATGCCTCGAGTTCGCCCTGCAGAATGGCGAGAAGTTCGGCATCTGGGGCGGCCTGTCCGAACGCGAGCGGCGGCGCATCCGGCGCCAGCGTGCCCAATCGGCACGCAGCATCGTCGGCGCCTGACATTTCCTCGCCTGACAATTCCACGGCGTGACCAGCCGTGGCATGGTCGGGCCGGTTAGGCTGACGAGATGCCCAGCGGTGCTGAATGGTTCATCGTCCTTGCAATCGTGTTGCTCGTGTTCGGCGGCTCGCAGCTGCCCAAGCTGGCGAAGAACCTCGGCAAGGCCCAGAAGGAATTTAAAGACGGCCTCGCCGAGGGCGGCAAGGACGACAAGACCGACTCCTGAGTCGGTCGGACGCGGTCAGGTCCGCGTGGCCGCCCGCTGCCGCTTGAGGATCCGGCGACGCTCGCGCTCGCTGCACCCACCCCACACGCCGTGCTCGATCCGGTTCTCGAGCGCATGCTCCAGGCATTCGGCCTTGACCGGGCAGGTGGCGCAGATCTTGCGGGCCTTGTCGACGCCGACGCCGTCGCTGGGGAAGAACACGGCGGGGGCGTACATCCGGCACAGGCCCTGGCCCATCCACGCGGTCGGGGAGTCGGGGTCAGGTTGGGGGCCGTTGATGGCGGCGCCGGCGGTGTCAGTGACACGCAGATCGTTGGTCGACATGGTGGCCTCCAGGTTCAGTGATGCGCCGACAGGGGGGTCTGACGACGACGCTGGTTGTGCACTGTCCCGAACCGGTGGGTCTGGGGCGTCCTGAGCACGAGTGCTCGTATGTAAGACGCATCCAGTTCGTTGCCGGTTCCCGCTTGGATGAAGAGTGTAACGCAACTGTAAAGAGAAGTCCATCATTCCGTCATGTCGGCGGCCGGATCCTCACCGATTGACGGCCGACGACGACGAGTGACCCGTACCGGTCCGGGCGGTAGCATGTCGGCCATGTCCGACGTCGTCGAAGAAGTTGCGCCACGTGCGCACGCCCGGATCGTGTTCCTCGGACCGGTGTCGCCGCACTGGGAGGTCTACGGCGACTGGGGCGACCATCGCGTCTTGGACGAGTTCCGCTCCCGGGCCTTGGCACGGCTGGTCCTGCTGCCCCGCGACGACCCCCAGTTCCGCCGCAACAAGGAGCGCGTCAATCGTGACGCCGAGCGCGAGTACATCTCACTCGAGTGGGAGCTCGGCCTCGCCGACGAAGCAGCCGGGTGAGCTTGCCGGCGGTCGGACTGCACGGGAGCAGCGTCCACGGTGAGTGACGACAGCGACGTTCCCCGCATGCTCAACCGCGAGTTGAGTTGGTTGAGTTTCAACGACCGTGTGCTGTCGTTGGCCGAGGAGCCCGGGATCCCGCTGCTCGAACGCGCCAAGTTCTGCGCGATCTCGTCGAGCAATCTCGACGAGTTCTTCCAGGTCCGGGTCGCCGCCCTCCGCGACCAGATCGCGGCCGGTATCGGCGAGACCTCCTTCGACGGACGCACCCCGCTCCAGCAGCTGGCCGCCGTCACCGCCCAGGTCGACGTCCACGTCGAGCGCCAGGAGACGATCTACCTCGATCACCTGGCGCCCGAGCTGGCGGCGGTCGGCGTTGCGATCGTCGGATGGTCTGCGCTGTCGGCCGCCGAGCGGATGAGCCTGGCGGCGTACTTCGAGTCGCGGATCTTCCCGGTGCTCACGCCGCTCGCCGTCGACCCCGGTCACCCCTTCCCGTACATCTCGAACCTGGCGCTCAGCATCGCTGCCCACGTCGCCGACCCTGACACGGGCGAACGGCGATTCGTGCGGCTGAAGGTGCCGGATCTGTTCCCGCGCCTGCTGCCACTCGGCGACGGACGCTTCGTGCCTGCCGAAGACGTGATCGCGGCCCACCTCCACACCCTGTTCGTGGGGATGATCGTCGAGGAGTGGAGCGTCTTCCGCGTCACCCGCAACGCCGACCTCACGCTCGAGGAGGACGAGGCCGACGATCTGCTCGAAGCGGTCGAGATGGAACTCCGGCGGCGACGCTTCAACAAGGCGATCCGCCTCGAGGTCGCCCACGACATGAGCCCCGAGCTGTTGGAATTGCTCGTGCGTGAACTGGAGCTCGACATGCGCAACGTGTCGAAGCACCGCACCCTGCTCGACCTGAGCTGCTTGATGCAGCTGCAGACGATCGACCGTCCCGACCTCAAGGACCGCCATTGGCCGCCCGTCACCGCCGGCCGCCTGCTCACCGCCGAAGACACGGATCGTTCGGTGTTCTCGGTGATCCGTGACCGTGCCCTGCTGGTGCACCACCCGTACGAGAGCTTTGCCAGCAGCGTCGAGGTGTTCCTCGAACAAGCGGCGATCGACCCCCGAGTCCAGTCGATCAAGATGACGCTGTACCGCGCCGGCGGCGACAGCCCGATCGCACGCAGCCTGATCAAGGCTGCCGAACGCGGCAAGCAGGTCGCCGTGCTGGTGGAACTCAAGGCTCGGTTCGATGAGGCCAACAACGTGCAGTGGGCGCGACAGCTGGAACGTGCCGGTGTCCACGTCGTGTACGGGATGGTCGGGCTCAAGACGCATTCCAAGGTGGTGTTGGTGGTGCGCGACGACGGCGACCAGCTGCGCCGCTACTGCCACGTCGGTACCGGCAACTACAACTCGCGGACGGCTCGTCTGTACGAGGACATCGGCTTCCTGACGTGCGACAACGACGTCGGCGCCGACGTCGCGCAGCTGTTCAACCATCTCACCGGCTACAGCCGCAGCAACGAGTACCGCACGCTCCTGGTCGCACCGCGCGATCTCAAGAGCCAGCTGATCGATCTGATCGAGCACGAGACCACGTTCGGCGATCAGGGACACATCACGCTCAAGTGCAATTCGATCGCCGATCCCGTGATCATCGAGTCGTTGTACGCCGCCAGCCAGGCCGGCGTTCGGGTCGACGGCATCGTCCGCGGGATCTGCACCCTGCGGGCAGGCGTGCCCGGACTGTCGGAGAACATCCGGATCCGCAGCGTGCTCGGGAGATATTTGGAACACAGTCGGATCTACCGCTTCGAGCACGGCGGCGTGGACGACTCGGGCGAGGCCGATCGTCCGATCTACCTGATCGGTTCCGCCGATCTGATGCCACGCAATCTCGACCGGCGTGTGGAAGTGCTCGTGTCGATCGACCATCCCAAGCACCGCGAATGGCTCGACCAGGTGCTCACGTTCGACCTCGACGACGACGTCGTCCGATGGGAGCTCGAACCGGACGACACATGGGTCCGGCGCGGGGGAAGCGAGGGTCGTTTCGAGCCCGACGCGCAGGAGCTGATGTATCGCTGGACGGTCGACCGCCAGCAGCAGGCGCGCCGCTGAATCCCCCCAGATGTCTTCTGGGTGAACACGAGCTGAACAACTCCTGTTCGGGGATCCGATCGGCCGACGACTGTTCGCCCTCCGTTCACCTCCGCCGCCCCCGGCTGTTCACCAACGCTTCGTACCGTGTTGGTGCACGTGAGCCGCCCGGCTCACGGCGTGCATCGTGAACATCCGAACGGAGACATCAACGTGAAGACCTCTTCCAAGCGAGTGGCAGCCCTGGCCTTCGCCGCATCGCTAGCACTGGCCGCCTGCGGCGGCGACGACACCCCTGCCGCCACCGAAGCCCCGGCCGCCACCGAAGCCCCGGCCGCCACCGAAGCCCCAGCCGCCACCGAAGCCCCGTCGGGCGAGGTGCCCGCAGGCGACGTGTTCGTGACCGGCTCCTCGACCGTCGAGCCGATCTCGATCCGGGTCGGCGAGATGGCCGGCGAGATGAGCGGTGGCGCCCTCAAGGTGACCGTCGAAGGCCCCGGCACCGGTGACGGTTTCAAGAAGTTCTGCGCTGGTGAGGCCGACATCACCGACGCTTCGCGCACGATCAAGGACGAGGAAGCCCAAGTGTGTGCCGATGCCGGCATCGAGTACGTCGAGCTGGAGGTCGCGATCGACGGTTTGACGGTGGCCACCAATCCTGCCAACACCGCCGTCACATGCCTCGACGTCCCCGCGCTCTACGCATTGATCGGCCCGGAGTCCGAGGGATTCGCTAACTGGTCCGACGCCAACGACCTGGCGACCCAGCTCGGGTCGACGTCGGTGCCGTTGCCCGATGCACCGCTCGTGATCTACGGCCCCGGTGAGGAGAGCGGCACGTACGACTCGTTCGTCGAGTTCGCCATCGCGAAGCTGGCCGAGGCGCAGGGCGCCGAGGGGGTCGCTCGCGCCGACTACACGGCGAGTGCCAACGACAACCTGATCGTCGAAGGCATCGAGTCGGCCGACACGTCGCTTGGCTGGGTCGGCTACGCCTACTTCGTGGCCGAGCAGGAGCGCATGAAGTCGGTCGAGATCGACGGCGGCGACGGGTGCGTGGCACCGACCACCGACACGATCGCCGACGGCAGCTACCCCTTCTCGCGCAGCCTGTACATCTACGTCAACAAGGCCAAGGCTGCGGAGAATCCGGCCGTGGCGGCGTTCGTGGACCTGTACCTCGGCGAAGGGCTCGCGGCGGTGACCGCGGCCGGTTACGTCGACATCCCGGCGGACCGTCTGCAGGCGGCCCGCGACGCTTGGGCCGCCCGCTGATCCGATCCAGTACGGTTGCGTGCGTCGGGCCCGACGGGCCCGACGCACGCAACCACTGATGGACCCTCGCTCACTGATGGATTCTCGATGTTGACCGTCTCCGACCTCCAGGGCAGCGCCCGCCGACGCCAGCGCGACCGCATGATGAGCCGCCTGTTCCAGGTGGCCGCCGTCGTGTCGATGGTGATCAGTGCGCTGATCATCTTCGTGCTGGTGCGCGGTGCAGTCGACTTCCTGCAGGCCATCGACTGGGACCTCGGCGTGCTGAGCGACACGGGCTGGTTCCCGCGCCGCAGCCGGTTCGACCTCCGCACGATCATGGTCGGGAGCGTGGTGATCGGGGCGATCGCGATGGTGGTGGCCCTGCCGTTCGGTCTCGGCACGGCGATCTACCTCGCCGAATACGCCTCGCCCAACGTACGCAAGGTCGTCAAGCCGGTGATCGAAGTGCTGGCCGGCATCCCGTCGGTCGTCGTCGGCCTGTTCGCGATCAAGTTCATCGCACCGTCGGTCGTCAGCAAGATCTTCGATCCCACCCAACAGCTCAACATGCTCGTGGCCGGGATCGGGATCGGAATCCTGGTGATCCCGATCATGGCCTCGGTGAGCGAGGACGCTCTGCGCGCAGTGCCCAACTCGCTTCGGGAAGCGAGCTACGCCTGCGGCGCTCGGAAGATCACCACCACGCTGCACGTTGTGCTGCCGGCCGCCGTCTCGGGCCTGGTGGCTGCCTTCATCATCGCCGTCTCGCGGGCGATCGGTGAGACGATGGTGGCGGCGATGGCCGGCGGCGCCGCCGACACGGCGATCTGGAAGGGTCCCAACCCGCTCAACCCCGGCATGACCATGACGGCGGCCATGACCAATGCCGTCGGCGGCTCGGATCAGGCCCAGTTGGAGGCACCGTTCAAGGTGTTGTTCTTCGTCGGCCTGCTGCTGTTTCTCATCACCCTGGTGCTCAACACCATCGGTGACCGCTTCGTCCGCCGCGTGCGCCAACAGTACTGACCCTGATGGCACTCGTCACCCCCGCCTCCGGTGCCGACACCGCACGTTCTGTCGTCGGCGCCGCGCTCACCCGCCGCGACCGTGACGTGGCCGGCACGGTCATGCTGGTCGCCTTGCTGTTTACCGTGCTCACCACGCTGCTGGTGTTGGCTGCGCTGCTGGTTCGCGTGTTCGCCGACGCCCGCCCTGAGTTCGCCGAACAGGGCGTCGATTTCGTCACCCGGACGATCGGGTCGGACCCGGCCGAGTCGGGAATCTGGCCGGGCGTCTACGGCTCGTTCTTCATCGGGCTGGGCGTGCTGTTGTGCGCCATCCCGCTCGGCGTGGCGGCCGCCATCTATCTCGAGGAGTACGCCTCGCCGACGCGCATGACCCGCCTGATCATGGTCAACATGCGCAACCTCGCCGGCGTGCCGGCAGTGATCTACGGCGTGCTCGGCTTCATCATCTTCCGCGGCTGGCTGGGCGGCATCACTGGGGGCGCCAGCGTGATCGCGGCGGCCCTGACGATGTCGATCCTCGTGCTCCCGGTCGTGATCATCACCTCGATGGAAGCGATCCGAGCGGTTCCGCAGGGGCTGCGTGATGCCGGGTACGGCGTCGGTGGATCGCGCTGGGAGGTCACGCGCGATCACACACTGCCGTACGCCGCTCCGGGCATCCTGACCGGCACCGTCCTGTCGCTGGCGCGGGCGCTCGGTGAGGCGGCCCCGTTGTTGATCCTCGGTGCGATCACCGGGCTGCTGCCCGACACCTCGTTGACCGGCCGATTCACGGCGCTGCCGATGCTGATCTTCAGCTTCGCCTCGCGCCCGGACCCCGCCGACGGTGTGGGATGGGGGAACGCAGCGGCAGGTGCCGCCGTGGTCCTGCTCGCCCTCGTACTGTTCTTCAACATCGCAGCGGTCATGCTGCGCAACCGCTTCGAGCGGACGCGGGTCGGTACGTGATGAACGACCAGCGCCTGATCAGCCCTGTGCGAGGGATGCGAGAGAGAGACCGAGAGAGAGACGACATGGAACGAATCCCGACCGAGGCGGTCGCCTCCGAGCGGGCGACGGTGTTCGACATCGACGATCTGAGCGTGCTGTACGGCACGTTCCGCGCCGTCAGCGACGTGACCATCGACATTGGTCAGCACGAGATCACGGCCTTCATCGGGCCGTCGGGCTGTGGCAAGACCACCGTGCTGCGTTGCCTGAACCGGATGAACGACTTCATCGAGTCGGCACGCGTCGAGGGCTCGGTCCGCTATCACGGCGTCGACCTCTACGACCCCGCCGTGAACGCCACCGAGGTCCGGCGCCGGATCGGCATGGTGTTCCAGAAGCCCAACCCGTTCCCGAAGTCGATCTACGACAACGTCGCCTACGGTCCACGTCTCGCCGGTGTGAGCAAGAAGGCAGAGCTCGACGCGATCGTCGAGAAGTCACTGCGCGGGGCAGCGCTGTGGGAAGAGGTCAAGGACCGCCTCAAGGCCTCCGGGCTGGGACTGTCGGGTGGGCAGCAGCAACGGCTGTGCATCGCTCGCGCCGTCGCAGTGGAGCCGGACGTGATCTTGATGGACGAGCCGTGTTCGGCGCTCGACCCGATCGCCACCGCCAAGATCGAAGAGCTGATGCAGGAGATCAAGGCCGAGTACACGATCGTGATCGTCACCCACAACATGCAGCAGGCAGCACGCGTCAGCGACCACACGGCGTTCTTCACCACGGAGTTGGAGACGGAGGGCGACCGTCGCACCGGGCGCTTGATCGAGTTCAATCCGACCGCCAAGATCTTCTCGAACCCGGATGACGAACGGACCGAGCAGTACGTCACAGGGAGGTTCGGCTGATGAGCGACCTGCGTCACGAATTCCACATGCAGCTCGACGAGATCCGCAACGAGATCGCCCGCCTCGGCTCCGTCGTGGTCGAGCTGATCCCACGCGTCACGGCGATCCTGCTCGACCAGGACCTGGAGGGCGCCGAGTACGTGCTCGCCGCTGATCCGGTGATCGACCAGCGCACGATCGAGGTCGAGGAGCGGTCGCTCACGCTGCTGGCGCTCCAGGCCCCGGTCGCCCGGGATCTGCGGCATCTGGCCGCCGCCCTCAAACTGGCGCCCGAGATCGAACGCTCCGCCGACCTGTGTTGCAACATCTGCAAAGCGGCGCGGCGGATCTACGGGCACGATCTCGATCCGAAGTTGCGCGGGCTGATCCAGAAGATGAGCGATCAGGCCCAGCACGAGTACAAAGAGGTGATCGAGGCCTATCTGGCGGTCGATGACAGCCGCTCTGCGGCACTCCCGGACATGGACGGTTTCCTCGACGATCTGCATCGGTCGTTCATCGCCCAGATCTTCGAAAGCCATGCGGCCGGCACGGTCGACCTCCAGGTCGCCGTGCAGTTGGCGATGGTGGGGCGCTTCTACGAGCGTCTCGGTGATCATGCCGTGAACGTGAGCAATCGGGTGCGCTACATCGCAACCGGCCGGCTGATCGAGCACGAGGCGGCGAATCGTTCGCGGTCGGCCTCGAGCGAACCGACCACCGGCGGGGGCTGAATCGTGACCACGCTGATCGTGGTGGTCAGCGTGGTCCTGGCGTTCACCGCCGGGCGCAGCATCCGACGTCGACCGATCGCGACCGAGCCGGCGACGCTGCCCTCGGTGCCCCGGCCCGACACCGCCGGGCTGACCGAGGTGCTCGACCGTCTTCCGCTCGGGGTCGTCATCGGTCACCCCGTGGGTGCCGGGCAGTACCGGAACGCTGTCGCCAACAGGCTGGCCGGCACGCACGCCGGCGTGCTTCTCGACGAGGCGATCGAACGGCATCTCGAGGCCGCCGCCGCCGACGGGTCCTCGCGTGAGGTGCTCGAGTTGTACGGCCCGCCGCGGGCGTCGTTCGAGATCGTGGCGACCGCCCTCGGCGACGGCCGGCCGGTGGCGTTCGTCGACGACATCACCCAACGTCGTCAGACCGAGCAGGTCCGGTCGGACTTCGTGGCGAATGTCTCGCACGAGCTCAAGACACCGATCGGGGCGATGGCGGTGTTGTCGGAGACGCTCGTCGACGAGCACGATCTCGAGGTCGTGCATCGCATCGCCCAACGGATTCTCGGCGAGTCGGATCGCGCCGCCCGCACGATCGACGACCTGATGGAACTGTCGCGCATCGAATCCGGTGAGCCCCCGACGCCCGAGCTGGTCGGCATCTCCGACGTGGTCAGCGGTGCGATCGACCGGGTTCGAGAACTCGCCCTGTCGCGATCGATCACCGTCATCGCACTGGGGTCGGTGGGTGCCGACGGAGAGTCCACCGGCCCGGTCGTGTCGGGCGACCGTCGACAGCTGCTCTCGGCCGTCGGCAACCTGCTCGAGAACGCCGTGAAGTACAGCGAACCCGGGTCGTCGGTCCAGGTGCGGGTACGCCGCACAGGCACCACCGTCGAGATCGCCGTGATCGACCACGGGATCGGCATCCCTCAACGTGATCTGGGCCGCGTCTTCGAGCGCTTCTACCGAGTCGATCGTGCCCGCAGCAGGACGACCGGTGGAACCGGTCTCGGTCTGTCGATCGTGCGCCACGTCGCCACCAACCACGACGGGGTCGTGGAAGTCACGTCCGTCGAAGGGGAGGGCAGCACGTTCGTGCTGCGCCTGCCGACCGCCAACCCGGACACCGGCATCGAGCCGGGTCGACGAGCAGAGGACATCGCATGAACAATCCAACGGTGTTCGTGGTCGAGGACGAAGCGAGCTTCATCGACGCGCTCCAGATCGGCCTTGGTCGCGAAGGGTTCAACGTCGCCGTCGCGACCGACGGCCGCCAGGCGATCGACCAGTTCGCCAGCGTCCAACCCGACATCGTGCTGCTCGACGTGATGCTGCCTCGCGTGTCGGGGATCGACGTGTGTCGGTACATCCGGTCCGTGAGCACCGTGCCGATCATCATGGTCACCGCCAAGTCGAGCGAGATCGACACGGTCGTCGGGCTCGAGGTCGGCGCCGACGACTACGTCACCAAGCCGTACCGGATCCGCGAACTCGTCGCCCGGATCCGGGCGCTGTTGCGGCGGTCGTCGATGGACACCACCGGGGAGATCGAGCGCCCCGTGCCGGTCTCGCCCACGCCGGCGTCGCTCGCCGTCGGGGACGTCAGCCTCGATCCCGATGAGCACCGTGTGTTCGTCCGCGGTGGCGAAGTGACGATGCCGCTGAAGGAGTTCGAGTTGCTCGAGCTGCTGCTCGCCAACGCCGGGCGCGTGTTGACCCGGGAGGTGTTGATCGATCGGGTCTGGGGGCACGACTACGTGGGCGACACCAAGACGCTCGACGTGCACATCAAGCGGCTGCGCGCCAAGGTCGAGACCGACCCGGCGGAGCCGGTGCGGATCGTGACGATTCGTGGCGTCGGGTATCGCTACGAGCGATCCACCGCCTGACGGCCGATCACGGGGTCGGCCACGCGTGCCGCCGTACGATCGGCGGGTGCCGATCGTCGCTCGCTCGAACTTCCAACAGTTGGCGATCACGCACGCGGCGATGGTCGGCGGCGAGGCGGCGATGGTCGTGGCCCTCGCCGATTCGTTCTTCTTCGACGTCGACCCGAACGGGGCGCGCACCAAGGTGCTCGGGTTCCTGCTGGTCAGCTTCGCTCCGTTCCTGCTGGTCGCGCCGCTGATCGGGCCCGCCATCGACCGGGTGCGCGGTGGCCGCCGGCTGGTCGTACAGGCGGTGGCGATCGCACGGATCGTCGTCCAACTCCTGATGGTCCGGTTCCACGACGAGTTGGCCTTGTACCCGCTCGTATTCGTGGCACTCGTGCTGTCGAAGACCTACTCGGTGTCCAAGTCGGCGCTCGTCCCGGCGGTGGTGCGCACGGAACGTGAACTGGTCGAGGCCAACTCCAAGCTGGGGCTGATCGCCGGACTCGCCGGCGTGGCGGCGGTGATCCCGGCAGCCGCATTGCAGACCGTGATCGGTACGCCCGCGACGCTGGTGTACGGCGCCGGGTTGTTCGGGGTGGCGTTCGTCGCCGCCCTCGGCCTCCCGCAGGAACTGGTCGTGCGCCCGGACGCCCCGTCGGCGGTGAGCACGGCGACGGAAGGCTCCAGTCTCCAGCTGGCGTGGGTGGCGATGTTGATCCTGCGGGCGGCGACCGGCTTCATGTTGTTCCACCTGGCGTTCCTGTTCCGCAGCGGAAATGTCGACGACGGCGATCGCGCCGGCAAGCTGCTGCTCGGTGTGGCCGTCGCGCTGTCGTCGTTGGCGACCATGGCCGGCAACGCCGTGGCGCCGTCGTTGCGACGCCGTCTCCACGAGGAACGCATGATCGCGGCGGCGCTCGGGTTGGCGGCGGTGGTGGGGTTGGTGGCTGCCGCGATCGGCGGCAACCGGGCCGGGATCGGGGTGTCGATGGCGGTCGCATTCTCCGCCGCGGTCGGGCGATTGTCGTTCGAGAGCATCGTGCAACGTGACGGCCCCGACGTGAACCGGGGTCAGGCGTTCGCGACCTTCGAGACGCGGTTCCAGCTGGGCTGGGTGATCGCCGCCGTGCTCCCGGTGCTGCTGGAGATGCCGGGCCGGATCGGCTACCTGCTGATCGGGCTGGTGATGGCGGCGTCGGTGGTCAACTACGTGGCCGGTGTGCGCGCCGCCGCCTGAAACGATCAGTCGCCGGCGACGCGAGCGATCCAGAGTCCGGGTGCCTCGATCTCGCTCGGTGTGGGTGTCGAGTCGGGCAGCGCGAACAGCCGTGTGAGATCGTGCTCACCGACCCGGTCGACCACGCCCTGCACGAATGCCTTGCCACGCGACACCTGTTCGTCGTCGAGGCGGATGCCGAGCAGACGCTCGACGAACACGTCCTCGTCGCTGGTCGATGCCCGTTGCCGGCGCACCGCCTCGGCGATCCGCAGCGCCTCGCCGCCGATGACCCGCACGGCGACGGCGTCGACCACCCAGTCGGTGTACCCGACGGCCGCCGCCACCGCCGCGTCGAGCCGAGGTTGCAGCGCCAACTGCTCCGGCGAGCGTACCGCACCGAGCAGGACCTCGGGGTCGCCGAACAATTGCTGCAAGCCCCGTGTCGGGTCGTCGCCGCTGCCGAACGGATCGAAGCCGGCGAGCTTGTCGGCGATCGTGGACGGGTCGGGGCGGAACCCACCCACGTGGGCTCGCACGAGGCCGGCCAGCGTCTCGCGCACGTGGCCGATCGAGAAGATCTGGAATCCGGACAGTTCGTGTGCGAGCACCCACAGCCGCATCTCGTCGACCGGGATCTCCCAGTCGGCGGCGAACTGGTCGATCGTCCCGGCGACCAGCACCACTTCCTGCTTGGGGCGCGGGATCGGCAGGTCGTGCAAGCCGAACACCCGCTTGGCGAGCGAGCCGACCATCGACCCCACCGACATCCCCATCATCGTCGGCCCCATCATCCGGCTCAGCCCGGCCAGCATCTGGACGAACGGGTCACCCTGCTGTGGTGTGTCGGTGCTCGCCGGATCGTGGACCTGGCCGAGCGACGTCGCCAGGTCGGTGAACAGCGGTCGGTACGCATCGAGCGTCTCGGCGGTCCACTGCCCGCGGGTGACCACTCGGGGTTCGGGAAAGGCGGTTTCGTTGCCCGTCACGTCGTTGACGTGCATGCCGGCGATCCGAGCCAGATCGACGTACACGATGCGCACGGCGGGATCGACGTTGGACTCGGGGTTGCCTTCGGTGGCGCCGAGCAGCGCGAACTGGCGGGCGGTGTCCCAGCTCAGCGGGCCCTGGCCCTGCAGCTGGCTCTGCAGCATGCGTGCCAGATCACCGAACATCGGCATCCCGGCGAACGGGAGGTCGCCGTGCGACTCGTCCCCGCCATCGCCGTCGGACGGAACAGGATCATCTGCCATGGATCGATGTTACGAGCCAGCGGTAGCGTCCGTGGCGTGGTCCGGGTGTACGTGCGTGGTGTTCGGGGAGGGCTCGGTTGGCGCGTCGCCGACCGCTTGCGCGACAACCCGATGATCGATGTCGTCGTGGCGTCGGGCGATGTGCCGGCGGAGCCGGACGGGCATCGGTTCGACGCCCTGGTCGATGTCGGGCTCGCCGACCACGACCTGCTCGGGCGGCGCGGTGCGAGCGTGACGGCCAGCGCCGCCGACCTGCTCGCCGACGCCGACCTGCTCGACGTGTCGCACCTCGTCGTGGTGTCGTCGGCAATGGTCTACGGAGCGCTCGCCAACAACCCGATCCCGCTGACCGAGGACGCCGTGCTGCGCCCCGATCCGGCGTTCGTCTACGGGCGTCAGTTGGCGTCGGCGGAGGAGCTGGTCGAGGTCTGGAGGGTGTCGCGTCGAGGGGCGTGCGGCGGCCGTCCTGCGACCGGCGATCCCGATCGCCGCCGACGGCATGTCGTCGTTGGCGCGCGCCCTGACGGCCGGTCTCGGCACGCGGTTCGGCGAGGACGATCCGGGTGCGCAGTTCGTGCACCACGACGACGTCGCCTCGGCGGTCGAGCTCGCCGTCGAGCGCCGGCTCGACGGGGTCTACAACGTGGCGCCCGATGGCAGCGTCCCGGGCGCTCGCGTGCGGGCCCTGACCGGTTCGCGTCGGTTCCCGTTGCCCGAGCCGGTGGCGGAGGTGTTGGCATCCCTGCAGTGGCGCTTCCAGCGCGGGCCGATCCCGCCCGGGCTGCGGCCCTACACGCGCTGGCCCTGGAGCGTCGCCAACGACAAGTTGCGAGCCGAGGGATGGTCGCCCACGGTCACCAACGAGCAGGCCTATGTGGAGGGCACCGAGGCCAAGTGGTGGACGCTGGTCACGCCGAAGCGCCGGCAGGAGATCGCACTCGGGGCGATGATCGCCTCGATCGTGTGTGCGGCGCTGGCCGCCGGGCTCATGGGGCGACGGTGGTGGCGACGACGGTCGAATCGTTGACCGCAGATCCCTGGCTGTCGCCTGCTCCGTCGTCCTGTGCGGTCACGTCGAGCAGGCGCATGCGGTTGTCGGCGGACTTCTCGCACAACCCCACCAACGCACCGTGGCTGTCGAGCACCGGGGTCCCGTCCTCGGCGTCGACGCTGCCGACCTGCGAGAACGGCACCGTGACGGGCGGATCGGACAGGACCGTCACGATCTCGTCGGGCTCGGGCAACGAGCGCGCCACTGCGTGACCGTCGCCGTCGGCGTGGAGCGTGACGACGAGCACGCCCTGGTCGGAGCGTTCGACGACGGCGGTGACCGTCGGCCCCGACGCCAGCCGAACATCGATCTCGGACCCGCGTTCGAAGACCGATGCGGCATGGTCGAGCAACGTCATGATCGCTCGCTTGCCGTCGCCGATCGGCGTGGCGAGCCGGGCCAGTGCCGCGGAGGCGCGCAACGGCGGCGTCGACGTGGCGCTGACCGCCACCGGTGATGCCAGTCGCCGCGGCGTGACCGTCACCAGCAGGGCGCCGATCGCCAGCAGCCCGAGCGTTCCGCCGACCACGGCGATCACCCGGGTCGCCGGATGCGGTTCGGACAGGCGAATCAAATTGCGTTCGGCGGCCGCCAACTCGGAGGGGTGACGCCAGGTTCGCTCGTGTGGAGGGAGCGGTTGCGGGGTCACGAGTGCGAGATCGTAGTTGTCGGCACTCGATTGCGCCGGTCGCGCGACTTTTCTCCGATCGGCGCGCTCGACGCACCCGCCCGCGACATGGGCACGGCTACGATGCCCGTGTGCTCCCTCCGGTCGATGGCGATAACTGGCTCGGTGTCACCGATGCCGTGTTGCCGATCGGCACCATGTACGAGTGGTGCGTGCGTCCCGACTGCGGCGCGATCGTGCTGTTCAGCGGCACGGTGCGCGACCACGCGGCCGAGGGTGACGAGATCCGTACCGACGTGCAGCGTCTCGAGTACGAGGCCTACGACGAGATGGTCGTGCCGAAGCTGTCCGAGATCGCCACCGAGACACGCCTGCGTTGGCCCGACATCGGGCGGGTCGTGCTCGTGCACCGGGTGGGCATGCTGGAGCTCGGGGAGAGCTCGGTGGTCGCCGCCGTCTCGGCCCCCCATCGTGGCGAGGCGTTTTCGGCAGCCCGGTTCGCGATCGACGCCCTCAAGGTCTCGGTGCCGGTGTGGAAGCGCGAGATCTGGACCGATGGCTCGGCGTGGGGCACCAACGCCCATGACCTGCGACCGGTGCACGAGGTCGGCCGGTGACCACCGTCGCGATCGTGGTGTGCATCGTGGTCGCGGCGGTGTTGCTGACCATCGTCCTGCGCCGGCGCCGGAGTGCGCACACCAGCGTCGACTCGTTCCGGCGACAGATCGACGCGCTCGGCCCCCGAGCGCGCCGCACCGTGGTCGACCAGGTCCAGAGCGCCGCCGAACGGGCAGCCCACGACGCATCGGAGGACGGCGCCAGTGGCACGTGACTTGGCGATCGATCTCGGTACCGCGAACACCCTCGTGTACATGAAGGGTCGCGGGATCGTGCTCAACGAGCCGTCCGTGATCGCCCTCAACCGCCAAACCGGCGAAGTGCTGGCGACCGGTCGCGAGGCGTGGCAGATGATCGGCCGCACTCCCGGATACATCGTTGCCGTGCGGCCGCTTCGGGGCGGGGCGATCACCGACTTCGAGATCACCGAACGGATGATCCGTCTGCTGCTCCAGCGGGTCGGGGTGAGCCGGTTCACGCGTCCCAAGGTCGTGATCTGCGTGCCTTCGGCGATCACCGAGGTCGAGCGACGCGCCGTGACCGACGCTGCCCGTCGGGCCGGTGCCGCCGACGCCAACCTGATCGAGCAGCCGATGGCGGCGGCGATCGGCGCCGATCTCCCGATCGACGAACCGGTCGGCAACATGGTGATCGACATCGGCGGCGGTACGAGTGAGACGGCCGTGATCAGCCTGGGCGGGATCGTCGCACTCGAGGCGGTTCGCGTCGGATCGTTCGACATCGACGCCGCGATCCAGAACTACGTGCGGCGAGAGCACGGCATCGCGATCGGTGAGCGCACCGCCGAGGAGATCAAGATGGCGATCGGGTCGGCCGATCCGACGCCGCAGGAATCGCAGGCCGAAGTGCGCGGTCGCGACCTGATGACCGGGTTGCCCAAGACGGTGATCCTCACGCCCGAAGAGGTGCGCTACGCGATCGAGGACGTGATCTCGTCGATCGTGTCGTCGGTGATCCGGTGCCTCGCCAAGGCTCCCCCCGAGCTCTCGCAGGACTTCCTCGTCCGGGGCATGTACCTGGTCGGCGGCGGCGGACTGCTGCGCGGTCTGGCGCAGCGCATCGAACGCGACACGAAGGTGCCGGTTCGCATGTCGAACGTGCCGCTCGAGGCAGTTGTGCTCGGTGCCGGCCACGTGATCGAACACTACGACGCCCTGAAGGGGATGTTCATGGAGCGCGCCGCTGACGATGCGCATCCAGCCCGAGGCCCAGGCGGCGATGGCTGCCGGCCTGGACCGGATCAGGGAGCAGGCCGCTGTGCCGGGTGAGTTTCCGCCCGAGGTGCTGGCTGCCGCCGAACGGGCGGTCACCGTCGATCCCCGGCCCGGTCATCGTGACCGGACCGGCGAGCGGTTCGTCACGCTCGACCCGGCTTCGTCGCTGGATCTCGACCAGGCCTTCTCGATCGAGCTCGCCGGTGACGAGATCGTGTTGCACTACGCGATCGCCGACGTGGGCTGGTTCGTGCGCCCAGGCGATCCGCTCGACGTCGAGGCGTTCGAGCGTGGGGTCACGGTGTACCTGCCGGACCGTCGAGCCACGTTGTACCCGCCGATCCTGTCGGAGGGTGCGGCCAGTCTGCTCCCGGGCGTGGATCGTCCGGCGGTCGTGTTCACCGTGCGCATCGACCCCGAGGGAACGCCGCGGCTCGACGGTGTCGAACGCGCCCTGATCCGCAATCAGGCCAAGCTGGCCTACGACGCCGTCAGCGCGGCCGACCTGCCGGCCGGTTTCGACGAGCTGTTCCGTCGCGTCACCGCCGCCGAGCAACGGCGCGGAGCACCGCGGGTGGAGTTTCCCGAACAGGAGGTCGAGCGCCTCCCGGACGGCACCTACCAACTCTCGTTCCGACCGCGCCTCGCTTCGGAGGAACAGAACGCGGCGATGTCGCTGGCCACCAACCTGGCCGTGGCCGAGACCCTGTACGCGGCGCACACCGGGTTGTTCCGTGTGATGCCCGACGTCGATGATCGCCACATCCGTCGGCTGCGCAACTCGGCCAGGGCGTTCGGACTCGTGTGGCCCGAGGATCAGCCACTGGACGAGTTCCAGCGCTCGCTGGCTCGCGACGATCCACGGTCGTCTGCGTTCCTGATGGCGGCCCGCCGTGCTGCGGGTGGCGCCAGCTACGAGCAGTTCGACGCCGCCGAACGCCCATGGCATTCGGCGATGGCGGCGATGTACGCCCAGGCCACGGCCCCCTTGCGACGGCTCCAGGATCGCTATGTGATCGAAGCCGTGTTGGCCGTCGTCTCGGGGACGCCCGTGCCCGACGAGGTGACGGCCGCCTTCGGCCGCCTGCCGGCCGCCATGGCACGCGCCGATCAACGCGCCAACCGCGCCGAACGCCAAGCGCTCGATCTGGCCGAGGCCGTCGTCCTGGCCGGTCGCGTCGGCGAGACGTTCGAGGCGGTCGTCGTCGACGAGAGCGAGTACGGCGTCGAGATCCAGCTCGCCGAGCCGGCAGTGCTCACCACGATCAAGGCACGGCGCACCGATCCCGGGGATTCGATCCGTGTCCGGCTGCTGGGTGTCGAGGTTGAACGCTCTGAGGTCCGCTTCGAGCGGATCAGCTGAGCGGCGGGTCGACGCGGAACACGTCGCCACCGAGTTCCAGCACGTAGAGCTCTCCGTCCGGGCCCGCCCGGACCGCGCTCGACCTGGGTGTTGCCGGTCAGCAACGTGTGGTTGGTGTCGGACGTCGGGTCGTAGGCCCACACGATGCCCGAGCAGTAGTCGCTGTACACGAACATCCCGGTCAGGGTCGGGATCGCCGCCCCGCGGTACACCGCCCCGCCGCTGATCGAGCAGCCGTCGTCACCGTGTTCGTAGCTGTGGACGGGCGGCACCATCTGGTCGCGGTTCTCGACGTCGGGGTTGAACCGCACGTCGGCCTCGAACGCGCTCCAACCGAGGTCGGCGCCACGACCACCGACCGGCGCCCCGTCAGCGGGGAGATGATCGATCTCCTCGTAGCGGTTCTGCCCGACGTCGGCGATCCAGAGGTCACCGCCGAGCGAGTCGATCGCGATCCGCCACGGGTTGCGCACCCCCCAGGCCCAGACGGTGGCGAGCCCATCGACGCCGGAGGCGAACGGATTGTCGTCGGGAATCGAGTAACCCTCCGAGCCGGGTGACAGCACGTCGATCCGCAGGATCTTGCCGAGCGGGCTGGTGACGTCGCTGGCGCGTCGCTGCGGATCGTCGGCGGAACCACCGTCACCGGTCGCGATGTAGAGCATCCGGTCGGGCCCGAACAGGATGTCGCCGCCGTTGTGGTTGGCGTAGGGCTGATCGATCTCGAGCACGATCCGTGCTGCGCCGCCGTCGATCGGACCGTCGCCCGCTGGGTAGCCGGCGATGACGGTGTTCCCGTCGAGGTCGGTGTAGTCGACGTACAACTCGTCCCCGTCGGGCGAGAACGCGGCACCCAGCAGCCCACGCTCACCGTCGGCCGCGGTGAGGGCGGTCAGATCGGCGAACACCGAGGTGGTCGGTGGACTCCCGAAGCCCGGCTCGGCGCGGACGATCCGACCGGACTGTTCGATCACGTACAACGCCGGGTCGTTCGGTCGCACGGCGATGCCGACCGGTTGGTCGAACGAACCCACCAGGGTCACTGCGGCGGCGGGCGGCGAGGTGCTGGCGGGTGTGCCGGCGGGTGTGCTGGCGGGTGCGCTGGTCGGTGTGCTGGTGGGACCGGTCGTCACGGTGGCGTCGGGTGCCGTGCTGACAGCCGGCGCGATCGTGACGACCGGTGCCGCGTCGGTGCTCGGTCGGGTGCGTTCGATCGAGACGGGAGCGTCGTCGGCGCAGGCGACCAGCAGCCCCACCGACCCGGCCGCCATCAGCCAGCGCGTCGTGTGTCGTGCGATCATGGTCGGGCCATCATCGCCGAGTTGCCCAGCGTCGCGACGTCACCCCGACCGGCGGCCCCGGCGGATCATCGTCGGATCCGGATCAGGCCTTCTTGCGAGACGTTCACCACGAGCTGGCCGTCTGCGGCGAAGATCGCACCGCCGGCCAGCCCGCGTGCCGACGAGGCGGACAGGGCTCGCTGTTGGTAGAGCAGCCAGTCATCGGCGCGGAACGGTCGGTGGAACCACATCGCGTGGTCCAGGCTGGCCATCATCAGGTCGTCGGTCAGCGATGACAGACCGAACGGCCTGAGCGAGGTGTCGAGCAACGTGTAGTCGCTGGCGTAGGTGACGATGCAGGCGTGCAGGAGTGGATCGTCCGGCAGCGTTCCGTTGGCGCGCATCCACACCAGTTGCCCGTCGGTGCGCACCCCGGGATCCAAGGCCGGATCGGGTGGCACGTACCGCATGTCGATCGGTCGCGGCCGGTCGTAGAAATCGCCGATCTTGTCGCGGAAGGGCGCCATTCTGGCCCGGAAGTCGGGCAGCGATTCGGGCGGTGGCACGTCGAGCGGTGCCGGACTGGAGTAATCGAGGCCCGGCTCGGGTCGGTGGAAGCTGGCCTGCATGTTGAAGATCGGCCGCCCGTGCTGGACCGCGACCACGCGCCGTGTCGAGAAGCTCGTGCCGTCGCGAATGCGATCGACGTCATACAGGATCGGGACGGCGGGATCCCCCGGGCGCAGGAAGTAGGCGTGGAGCGAGTGCACCTGGCGGTCGTCCTCGTCGATCGTGCGCGAGGCGGCGACCAACGCCTGCCCTGCGACCTGGCCACCGAACACTCGCTGACGGTCGTCGTCGGGCTGCGTGCCGCGGAACAGGTTGACCTCGATCCGTTCCAGGTCCAGCAGATCGATCAGATTCTGGAGCGCGTCCGACATCGGATCATGCTGCCACACGCTCGTCCGACTGCCTCGTAGCATGGCGATGTGCCAGACCGATCCGTACCGATCACCGGTTCCGAAGCCGACCGGCTGGACGGTTCGCTGCGGGCGTTGGCGCTGGCGACCAAGGGCTTCATGCCCGAGGAGGAGGGCGATGCGCTGCGAACCGCTGCGATCGCCGCCGGAAGGCGGCATGCCGGATTGGCCTTCGCCGAGATCGGTTCCTACTGCGGGCGCTCCACGATCTGGCTGGGTGACGCCGCCGAGCGGGCCGACACCGTGCTGTTCGCAGTCGATCACCACCGTGGTTCCGAGGAGAATCAGTCCGGCTGGGAGCACCACGACACCGAGGTCGTGGATCCCCGGGTCGGCAAGATGGACACGTTGCCGTTCTTCCGGTCAGCGATCCATGATGCCGGTCTGGAGGATCGCGTGATCGGGGTGGTGGGTCGGTCACACGTGGTCGCCCGTCACTGGTCAACCCCGCTGGCGTTCCTGTTCATCGACGGCGGACACGGGGTGGAACCGGCACGTGGCGACTTCCTCGGCTGGACGCCGCACGTGATCGTGGGTGGCACGCTGGCGATCCACGACGTGTTCCCCGACCCAGCTGACGGTGGGCGCCCACCGTACGAGCAGATCTATCTGCCGGCGATCGAGAGCGGTCGTTTCGAGCTGGCCTCGGTCTGCGGCTCGCTGCGCACGCTCACCAGGGTGGCCTAGCTATTTGCTCAAGCTAGGCGCGCTCGGCCCGCATCGACTCGAGCGCCTCGGCGATCACGTCACGCGTGCGATCCCGGAGTTCGGGCACGTCGTTCTTGTCGAGGCCATCGGTCGGGATCGGATCGAGGATCCGCACCTCGGCGCGACTGAAACCGAAGCGCCAGTCGTGCTTGACGAGCGCGTCGCGCGTCCCCAACACGGCGAGCGGCAGGATCGGGAGACCCGCATCGATCGCCAACCGGAAGGCCCCGTCCTTGAACGGCTGGAGTTCGCCGGTCTTGGACCGCGTGCCCTCCGGGAAGATCATCACCGACACGTGTTTGGCGAGCCGGTCGCGACACTCTTGGAGGGCGCGCTCGCCGCCCTTGGCATCGTCACGGTCCAGCCTGATGTCGTCGGCGAGCCGCATCCCCCAGCCGATCAACGGGTACTTGAAGAAGTCGCTCTTGCTCATCCACTTCATCTCCATCGGCACGTGACAGATCAGCAGGATGTCGACGAAGCTCTCATGGTTGGCCACGACCACGTACGGGCGTCGCGGGTCGCTCGGCACCGTGCCGGTCACCCCGAACGACCACATCGGATTGAGCTTCTCGTGGATGACGCCGACCATGCGGAACAGTCGCCCAGCGCGGTAGGCGCCCCGGTCGAATGGCATCGTGACGAGCCGCACCACGGCGACGAGCGGCACGATCACGATCAGTGTGAGCCCCAACGCCAACCACGCCCACACGCTCAACACGGTTCGGACCACGGTGGAGCGCATCAGTCGGGACACCCGGGCGAGTGTACGGCGACGACGTGCACCGTTCGGGTTCGGAGCCGGGCTTGGAGCGTGAGCGCATGCTCGCCAGACTGGTCGCGTGACCGCAGCGGGCAACCACCACGACGTCGACCGGGCGGCTGCAGCGCTGGCGGTGCTGGATCGGTTCCCGCTCGTCGACGATCACCCCGACGTCGCCGGCGTGCTGCGCGACGGCGAACTGTTGCGACTGCTCGGGCCGGCGTTGTCGGCGCCGTTCCGCACGGCGGCGGTGACTGCGGTCTGCTCACCCGAGGCGCGCGGGCCGATCCTCGGCGGGCTGGTTGCGGTGACGCTCGGGACGGGCTTGATCCTGGCGCGCAAGGACGAACGAAATCATCCCGGTGCCGACGTGCGCACGAAGTCGCGACCGACATGGCGCGGGACCACCGAGACGTTCCTGACACGGTCGTTCGACTTCGCACCGGGCGACCGGGTGCTCGTGGTCGACGATTGGATCACGTCGGGGAGTTCGATCGCTGCCGTTCGGGAGGCCGTGGTGCGCAGCGGTGCAACCTACGTCGGTGCCAGCGTGCTGGTGAACAAGGCCTCCGAATCCACGTTGCAGGAGCTGGGCGTCGAATGGCTCGTGTCGTTCGCCGATCTGGTGGCCCGGTCGTAGCGACGGCGACCAGGCAGCCGATCACGCAGCGGATCAGGCGTCGCCGGCGCTGCGGATCGTGGCGGGCACGAACAGATCGCTGGCACGCGTCGCTCCGCTGATCGCGTCGGCAGCCAGGATCACGGCTGCCGCCGTGTAGGACGTGTGCTCATCGGTGGGGAACACGATCGCTCCCGGATGGACGAGTCCGGTCAGGTAGCTCCCGTCGTCCTGGCGATGGGGCCGGGTCCACGACAGCAGATCGGTTGCGGTCGAGAAGTCGCCGATCGCGGCGAAGGCCAGCGATGCCTCGGCGGTCTCCGAAGCGGTGCACCACGGCTCGTCGGACACGCATCGGATACCGAGCGACTCCATCGCGAACGTGGCCCATCCGTCGGCGAGTCGGGCTTTGGCATCGACGCCGGAGACGGCGCCGGTGAGGACGGGGTAGTACCAGTCCATCGCCCAGCGGTCCTTGGGCTCGAATGCCGACGGTTCGCAGGCGATGATCGAACACATCACGTCGGCCGCCTCGACCCAGTCGGGGCGCGGCGACCCGGTCGCCCAGCCGACTGCGGCGCCGCAGCGCAACGCATGTTGGATCGAGGACGACCCGGTCAGCAGCGCGTAGTCCCACGGCTCTGCGGCGGGCTCCACGGCCCACAGCGCGAGTCCGTCGTAGCGACGCTTCGACAGCACCCAGTCGAGGGCGCGTTCGACGGTCGGCCACAGGTTGTCGACGAAGCTGCGGTCGGCGGTGGACCGCCAGTGGTGCCACACTCCGGTGGCGATGTAGGCGCACACGTTGGTGTCGAGCTTGTGATCCTCCACCGTGCCGTCGACACCGCCGTCGGGCAGGTAGTAGTTGTGCCAACTGCCGTCGGGCCGTTGGATGTCGGCCAGCCATTCGTAGGCCCGCTCGGCTTCGCGGTGGAGTCCGGCGACGTCGAGCGCCATCGCCGCTTCGACGTGATTCCACGGATCGGTGTGCCCGCCGGGGTACCACGGGATCATGCCGCTCGCCATCTGGATCGCTGCCAGATGTTCGGCGGAACGCACGATCTCGTCGGCAGACAGCACGCCGGGCAGGTCGGGGACGCCGCTCATCGACCGGCCGTCCGCGGCTTGGTGGCGTAGTGCACCGAGCTCTTGCCGAGCACCGGCGACAGCACGCGTTCCGCCACCCTGGTGCCGGCCGGCTGCTCGATGATGTCCCATTCCAGGAACCTGCGGTACTTGGTGACGAGCGGATGGCCGTCGTTGCGCACGCCCACGGCGCACTTGAGCCACCAGTACGGCGAATGCAGGGCATGGGCACGGTGGTAACCGTCGACGTGGAGTCCGGCCGATCGAAGCTTGGCGGCGAGTTCGGTGCGCGAGTAGATGCGCACGTGGCCGCCGACGCTCTTGGGGGCGTGGTACTCGTCGCTCAGCTTCCAGTTGACCACCTCGGGGAACCAGGCCGGCACGGTGGCGGCGAATCGGCCGCCCGGCTTCAGGACTCGGGTCATCTCGGCGATCGCGGCCACGTCGTCCTGGAGGTGTTCCAGCACCTCGCTGGTGATCACCACGTCGAAGGTGGCGTCCGGGAACGGGAGCCGGCGCGCATCGCCGCGCAACACCCCGACCAGCTTGTCGGCGGTGATCTCGCCCGCTTCGACCATCGCCGCCAGCGTGTTCCGGGTGTCGGTCACTTCGTCGGCGGCGTAGTCGAGCGCCACCACATGGGCGCCGCGTCGGGCGCATTCGTAGACGTGGCGGCCGAACCCGGACCCGACGTCGAGCACCCGATCGCCGGGGGCGAGCCCGAGTTGTTCGAACCGGATCGTCAGCATCAGCGGCCCAAACGACCGTTGCGTCGCAACTTCTCGATGTTCTGCGGCATCGCCAGCACCTCGCGATACTGCTCCACCGTGAGCTCGGCACAACGCTTCCACGTCCACCGCTCCACCACGCGCTGACGGCCGGCCTCGCCGACCTGGGCCCGCAACTCGGGATTGTCGAGCGCGCCACGGATCGCCCGGGCGAGATCGTCGGCGTCGCCCTTGCGGCACCGGAACACGGTGTCGCCGTCGGCACCGGTCACCTCGGGGAGGGCGCCCCCATCCGTGGCCACGAGCGGGGTGCCGGAACACATCGCCTCGATCGCCGGCAGCGAGAACCCCTCGTACAGGCTGGGAACGACCGCCAACTCGGCTTGGGCGTACAGCTCCACGATCCGTTCGTCCGACACGCCGGACACGAAGTCGACGTGCGGTCGCAGACCGAACGACTCGATCAAGTCGAGCGAGTGGCCGGGCTTCGGCTTGCCGATCACGGTGAGCGTGATGTCGCGGCCGTCGGCGCGCAGCTTGGCCATCGCCTCGATCAGGAATGCCTGGCCCTTCAACGCCACGTCGGCGGATGCCGTCGTGATCAATCGACCCGGGATGCGAGCGACACCGGCGACGGGTTTGAACAGATCGGGGTCGACCCCCACCGGAACGAGACGCATCCGGTCGAGTGCCACGCCCATGTCGGTGTGGATGTCCTGGATCGAGTTCTCGCTGACCACGACGACGCGCGGCATCTTCGAGGCGACCTTGCCCTGCATCCTGACGAACGAGTACCAGCGGCCGATCGAACGCCGCTTCCAGCGGTTCGGCGCGGCTTCCATCTCGAGCATGCGGTCGCGGGTGATCGGGTGGTGGAGCGTGACGATCAGCGGGATCTTCGCCTCCAGCTTGGCGATCCCGTATCCGAGGCACTGGTTGTCGTGCACCAGGTCGAACTCGCCCAACCGACGCTGCAGATGGGCGTTCACGCGTGCGCTGAAGGCGAGCGGCTCGGGGAACACGCCGGTCGAGAACTGCGCCACCTCGAGCAGGTCGTAGCGGGTCTTGAACTCCCAGTAGGCGGGGAACCGACCCGGGTACTGGTCGTTGAACAGGTCCAGGCTGGGCAGCTTGGTGAGCCGCACCCGGTCGTCGAGGATCGGGTACGGCTGGCCGCCGAACACCTCGATCGAATGGCCGAGGTCGGCCAATGCCTTGGTCAGGTGGCGTGTGTAGATGCCCTGCCCGCCGACGTGCGGCTTGCCGCGGTAGGTCAGGTACGCCAGCGTGAGCGGCGAATCCGGGTCGAGCGGTCCCGATTTGGGCATCGGGACAGGCTAGCGAGACGTTGTTACCGTTCAGTAACGGTGAACGTCAGGTGCGTTCGTCAGGTGCGTTCGATCAGATGCGTTCGATACGGTACGTGGCTGACAGCTGCTGGCCGGGCTCGAGCCGGTTCGGTCGGATCGTGAAGGCGTCGGGTGGCGCCGTCTGCGGTTCGATGCAGGTGCCGTGCGGCGGCATGTCGTAGAGCACCCAGTCCGTGCACGCACTGCTGAGACGCAGCTCGACGCCGCCGATCGTGACCAACACGGGCTGATCGTTGACGAAGCAGTCGTCCCACGGGCCGACGGGCACCGGGATCGGTTCGTCGCAGGTGATGTAGTCGTCGTCGCGGCGGTACATCGCCGACGGCCGGAAGTCGATCGTGTCGGGTTTGCGGAACCAGGGGTGCCAACCGAGCGACGCAGGCATCGGTCGCTCCCCGGCGCGCACTCCCAACTCCATCACGACCGCGGTCGGCTCGACCGTGATCCGTTGCCAGGCCGAACCCCCGAACGGCCAACGCGTCTCGGTCGTGAAGTCGATCTCCAGCTCGACGTGTGCAGCGCCGAGTTCGGTGATGGCCCACGCACGGTCGAAGCCCATCCCATGGATCGCGTGGTCGCCGTGGTTGATCGGCAGCAGGTGGTCGACGCCGTCGAAGCGGAACATGCCCCGACGGATGCGGCCGGCATAGGGCACCATCGGGTACGACCCCCACGACAACGCCGTGGCGGGGGCCGGGTCCTCGCCGCGCCCGACGAGCACGTCGACGCCGTCGAACGTGATCTGCGCCACGCGGCCACCGTCGTGCGGCGACACGACCACCGAGATCGCCCCGTCGCCGATCCGCACGTCCTTCGGCAGCGGGCGGTCGGCGAGCTGGCGGAACCACGACGGCAACCTGGTCGGGCGGCCGTCGGGCGTGATGCAGCCGTGGGCGGTGGAGGCCGTGGCCCGGACCTCGCCCGCCACGGTCAGCACGTACTCCATCTGGAACGTGGCGCGGTCGATCCGGGTCAGTGCGACGTGCACGTCGACGAGTTCGTCGAAGCGCAGCGGCTGCCGGTACTGGAGACGAGCTTCGAGCACGGCCATCTCGATCCCCTCGGCCTGGATCGATGTGTACGGGTGCTCGATGAATCGCAGATACGCCACCCGGGCCTCCTCCAGCAGCGGGAGGTACCGGCTGTGGTGCACGATCCCCATCGCGTCGGTCTCGGCGAACCGGATCCGGATGTTGTGGCGGTATTCGTAGTCGGCAGGGTCGGTGGAAGGGTCGTTCTGCAGGCGCACGCTGCGACGTTAGGCGACGGTGGGATACTTGGGCCTCGTGACCCCCGCGATCGTCGAACTGGTTGCCCACGACGTCACGTTCACCACGCACGAGTACGAGCGCGGCGACTCGATGCATGACTTCGGCAAGGAGGCCGCCGACAAGCTGGGGCTGGACCCGGACCAGGTGTTCAAGACGCTGCTGGTGACCGCCGACGGCCGGCAGGCGGTGGCGATCGTGCCGGTCAGCGGCAAGTTGGGGCTCAAGGCGGTGGGGCGGGCACTCGGCGCCAAGCACGTCGAGATGTGCGATCCGGGGGTCGCCGAGCGGATCACCGGGTACGTGCGCGGCGGGATCAGCCCGTTCGGCCAGAAGAAGCGGCTGCCGACCGTGCTCGACGAGATCGCCATGGTGTTCGACACGATCTACGTCAGCGGAGGCAGACGCGGGCTCGATCTCGGGGTGGCGCCCGACGATCTGGTCCGGGTCCTCGCCGCCACCGTCGCCGACATCGCCGCCGGCTGAAGGGGCTCTCTCTCGGCCGGCTTCATCGGCTGGGATGTCGCATCATCGCCTCGATGCGCGCCACGCGGGTGCGTGCCGGCGGATGGGAGGCCGCCATCCGGGCCTTCCATCCGATCGGGCGGACCCCTCCGCCGAGTCGGATCACGGCGCGCAGGGCGTCGGCCAGCGCACGGCCGTACCCCATCCGCACGGCGCGCCGATCCGCCTCGAACTCGGCTCCGCGGCCGACTGCATTGGCGATCGTGTCCGAGGCGTGGAGGGCCGCCAGGAACACCCACGAGACCGCCGTCAACACCGCCGCGATCAGGCGACCGAGCGCCGTCAGGGCTGCGGAATGCGAGACGAACGTCTCGGTCGCCGCCCGCGCCACGTTCTGGAGGAAGAACCCCACGCGCGCCAGGAGCGTGACGGGGACCGACAACCAATGCCCGAGCGTGAGCGCCGCCGTGTGCAGGCCGAGGTGGTGCGACAACTCGTGGGCCAGCACACCGGACAACTCGCGCGGCGTCAGCAGGTCGATCGCGAACGACGTGACGACCACCAGATGACCGCCGCACGCGAACGCGTTCAGCTCCTCGGAGTCGAGCACGCGAATCGTGTAGCGGTACTGCGGCAGATTGGCACCGGCCGCGAGGTCGCGCCAGATCGGGGCGATCACCGCCAGTTCGGCAGGTCGCGGCGAACGCGTGCCGAGGAACCTCCCCAGCACGATCACTTGCACCGAAGGGACGAACAGCAACACGCCGAGCAGCAGCCAACCGACCGGAACGACCCAGAACCTCACACCGAACACCCAATGCAGCGGGAGCCAGATCAGCCCCATTGCCAGCAGCCAGAACGGCACGAGCGCGGCCACGGGCAGCAGCGCCGTGAGGGCCGATCGTTCGACCCGCCGCGAGTGTCGTCCCGGTTCGGACATCGATGCAGGATAGGCGTCACACGCCGACCAGGTGGCTGCGTCAAGATCGATTCAAGTTGGTCCGGACAGGTGACGATGAAGGAACGTGGAACCCAATGCAGTGGCGTCTGCCGATCCGTGCGCGTCTCCGGCCGTGAGAGCGTTGCTGCAACGCGCCGCCGAGGACCGCGATGTCGACCCTGGCGCCGCCCGCCAACACGCGCTGCAGGCGCGGGTGGTCGCTCGCGCCGAGCGTGACCGCGCCGGGGAGGCCGAAGCGCTGTACCGGTTGGCCAGCATCGCCCACTACGGGGGAGACCCGGAAGGTGCGTTCGGCCTGGCGCTCGAGTCGGTCGAGATCGCCGAACAGTGCAACGCCGTGCTGGTCCAATCCTGGTCGTTGCACATGCTGGCGATCATCCACTACCAGGCGTCGAACTTCACGATGGCGCTGGACCACGCCCTTCGGGCAATCGAGCTGTATCAGTCCACCGGGGACGACGTCGACGCCGGCAACATCTTCAACACGATCGCCGCCATCTACCACTCGATGGGCGACACCGATCGGGCGATCATCACGTACGAGCAGGCGTTGGCGGCATCCGAGCCGTTTGGTCGCACTGGATCGATGGCAGTCGTGCTGGGCAACATCGCCCGCATCCGCGCTGCTCGTTCGGAGTACCTGCTGTCGGTCTCGCTCGGGCGTCGCGCCGTCGACCTGGCGCGCCAGCACAACCAGGCGTCGCTCACGAGCATGCTGGCCGACCTCGCCGAGGCCTACATGGGGCTCGCCGATCGCCAACAGGCGGCGGCGTGCTTCGCCGAGGCTCGCCGGGTCCTGGCCGATTCTGCCGAGCGTGGCGTCGAGCCGAGTGCCGTGTCGCAGCTCAGCGTGATGACCGCCGAGGGCCGCGTGGCACTGCGCAGTGGCGCCATCGACGAGGCGATCACCGTCTTGCAGCCGGCGCTCGAGATCGCCGAGCGGTCCGATCTCAAGGAGTACGAACTCGAGATCAACGATCTGTTGGCCACGGCCTACAAGCGGGCCGGTCGGTTCGAGGAGGCGCTGGTGCGTCGCGAGGTCCACGAGACCCAGTACCAGGCGATGTTCACCCATTCCGCGGACCTGCGTCTGCGTACCCTGCAGGTGGCACACGAGACCGCCAGCGCGCGCCACCGTGCCGAGATCTTCCGTCTGCGGGCCGAGGAGCTCGAGGAGCGAGTAGCCGACATCGACGGAGCCGCGACCGGCACGGTGCGAGCGGTTGCCCACCATCTCGAGGCGTTCGAACACCTGGCGATCCTCACCGAGTTCCGAGACGCCGACACGGGTGAGCACACCAACCGCGTCGGTGACATGGCGAGCGAGATCGGCCATGCGCTCGGACATTCACCGGAGTGGTGCGAGCAGCTTCGGCTGGCCGCCCGATTGCACGACGTGGGCAAGGTCGCCGTCCCCGATTCGGTGCTCCTGAAGACCGGTCCGTTGACCGTCGAGGAGTACGAGATGATGAAGTCGCACACGAGCATGGGGCACCGGATCCTCGCCGGCAACTCGTCGCCGATGTTCCAGATGGCCGCCGAGGTCGCCCAGGCCCACCATGAGTGGTGGGACGGGAGCGGCTATCCGCTCGGGATCGCCCGCACCTCGATCGCTGCCGCCGGGCGAATCGTGAGTGTGGCCGACGTGTACGACGCATTGTGCAGCCGGCGCCCCTACAAGCGTGCGTGGTCGCTCGGTGAGTCGGCGCGTTTCGTAATTTCGGGGCGGGGTGGGCAGTTCGATCCCGACGTGGTCGACGCCTTCATCAGCGTGTTGATCGCCCGTCACCCCGAGCTCGAGACCGAAATCCGGTAGTCGCTCGATCGCTATCGCAGCGCCCGACCGACCCATCCCGACACGAACGAGGCCAGCTGGTCGGGATCGAGGTCGATCCGACCGGCGCGCCACGCATTGCTGAACGACGACACCGCACCCAGCACGCCCAACGCCATCAAGGTCGGTTCGGCATCGGCAACCTGACCGCCGGCTTGGGCTTCGGCGACCAGCGCCCGGACGTCGTCCAGATACACCTCGCTGCCGTCCCGCAACGTGTCGGCCACGTCGGGGTCGGCGCGCTCGACGTCGACGAGCGCGAAGTAGGCGGCGTGCTCGGCCATGAACCGCACGCTGGCCTCGGTTCCCTGCATGATGCGGGTGAGCGGGTCGGCGCCGGCGTCCATGGCGGCCGCCTGACTGCGCCGCAGCCGCAGCCGCATCGATCGCACCAGCTCGGCGAACAGATCGAGCTTGGTGGGGAAGTACCAATAGAACAGGCCCTTGGCGACACCCGCTCGTTCACAGATGTCGCGAATCCGGGTGGCACCGTAGCCGTGCTCGGCGAACAGCTCGGCAGCGGCGTCGACGATCTGCTGCTTGCGCTCGCGCCCCTGCTCGGTCAGCTGGCGCTCGACCGTGCCGCCTTCGACTCGGGCAGCTTCGACTGGAATCGTCACAGCAACAGTTCAGCCACGTCCTGACCGGTGGGTCAAGCCGCATCGCTGGTAGAACGTCGGCATGCATGGTGTCGTCGACACAGGTCGACACAGGACGAAAGGACGCGGCGTGACCGACAGCTCGATCCTGCCCGGAGGTGAACCCTGGTCCCACCGAGCTGGTGCGCCGGTCGGCGTCCTGGTCGTGCACGGCTTCACCGGCACCCCGCACGGCATGCGCGGGATCGCCGAGGCGTTGGCGGCGGCAGGCTTCGACGTGGAACTCCCGCTGCTGCCTGGCCACGGCACGACGATCGAGGAGATGATCACCACGTCGTGGGCCGACTGGTCGGGTCATGTGGGCGACGTGCTGACCGAGCTGCAGCAGCGTGTCGACCACGTCGTGCTGGTCGGCCAGAGCATGGGCGGTTCACTGGTGCTCCGGGGTGCGCTCGATGCCGTGGCGGCCGGTCGTCCGCCGGTCGGTGTGGTGTGCATCAACCCGCTCACGCACCCGCGTGAACCCGAGGTGCACGAGATGATCGCCGACTTCCTCGAGGATGGGATCACGATCGCGCCGAGTCAAGGGTCCGACATCGCCGACCCGGACGCGTTCGACATCGCCTACCCGGACTCGCCGTTGGGACCGCTCCAGTCGTTGCTGCTCGACGGGGTGGCGCCGATCACCGATCGGTACTCGGAGCTGTCGATGCCGTTGCGCCTGTTCACCTCGCGTCAGGACCACGTGGTTCCCCCGGCCGACTCGGAGCGGCTGGCGGCGGTGTGGAGCGGGCCGGTCGAGCACACCTGGCTGGAGCGCGGCTACCACGTTGCCACCGTCGATTACGACCGTCAGATCGTCATCGACGAAACCGTGGCGTTCGTGTCTCGGATCGCCGGCGCGTCATGACCCTGCTCGCCCTCGGCCCGGTACTGGCCAACTTCCCCGAGCCGCCGGGGAAACAGATCTCGATCGGGCCGCTCAACCTGAGGGCGTACGGGTTGATGATCGCCTTCGGCGTGATCGCTGCCGTCTGGCTGTTCGGGCGGTTGTTGGAGTCGGAGCGGATCGGGACGCGAGACGACGCCGGTGCGATGGCGATGTGGGGCGTGACGTCGGGCATCGTCGGCGCCCGGCTCTATCACGTGATCACCGACTGGTCACGGTTCTCCGACAACCTGTCGGCGATCCCCAAGATCTGGGAGGGTGGGCTCGGTGTGCCGGGCGGCCTGGCGGCGGGCATCGCCGGAGGGTTGTGGCAGGCACACCGTCGTGGTCTACCGATCGGCGTGGTGGCGTCGCTGGCGGCGCCCGCGATCCCGCTGGCGCAGGCGATCGGGCGCTGGGGCAACTGGTTCAACCAGGAGCTGTTCGGCCGCCCGACCGACCTGCCGTGGGCGCTCGAGGTCGACCCGGCGCTGGTGCCGACCCAGTATCCGGCCACCACCACGTTCCACCCCACGTTCCTGTACGAATCGCTCTGGAACTTCGCCCTGTGCGCCGTGCTGTTGCTGATCCATCGCCGGTTCCGGCTCGGCCCGGGCCGGCTCATGGCCTGCTATCTCGTCGGCTACGGCATCGGCCGGTTCTGGATCGAAGGGTTGCGGATCGATCCGGCCCACGCCGGAGGCGGGCTGCGCCTCAACCAGTGGGTGGCGTTGGCGGCGATCGCCAGCGGCGTGATCTGGTTGCTCCTGACACGCGGGCGGATGTGGCCCGACTCAGTTGCCGTCGTGCCGGGTGCTGACACCCCGGAATCGGACGGGTCGTTCGGTGAGCTCCTCGACGAAGTGGGCGGCCCAGCCGGCCATCCGGGCGATCGCGAACGGGGCGATGTCGATCGGGAGTTGGGCCACGTGAACGAGCGCCCCGAGTCCGAAGTCGACGTTGGGGAGTTGGCCGATCCTTCGCCCGGCCTCGGCGAGCACGGCGTCGACCTCGACCATCCGGCTGCCGGCGGCACGCCCGCCGACCTCGGCGACTGACCGGACGGCGTCGAGCAGCGGCGCCAGGCGAGGGTCGCCGTTGCGGTAGACGCTGTGCCCGAACCCGGGGAGCCGCCGACCGGACTCGAGGGTGTGCCGGACGGCATCGGCGGATCCGACGTCGCGCACCGCGCGCAGCAGCGAGGTGACGGCGGCGTTGGCGGCGCCGTGGTAGGGGCTGTCGATGACGTGCAATCCGGTGGCGAGGGCGGCGTACGGATTGGCTCGAACCGATGCCGCGACGCGTACCGCCAGCGTGCTGCTGGCCAGTTCGTGGTCGGCGAGGAGCACCAACGTGCGTCGGATCGCATCCACCAGTTCGACGGTCGGTTGGGTCGCCCAGGCCACCGCCAAGCGCTCGGGAATCGTGCCGCGGTCCGGGCCACCGACGAGGCTCGGGGCGATCGTGATCAAGCGTCGGGCGGCGGTCGGTGCGTCGTCGCCGTGATCGCTCGCCAGCACCGCTGCTGCGAGCGCCAGCGCTGCCATCGGCGACCGAGGGCCGGCGGCGGTGAACGCCGCGCGGCACGCGGTCAACGCCGTGCGGTCGATCGGCCAGGTCGGTTCGAGATCGGCGAGGCTGCCGGTCCAGAGCAGTTCGGCGACACGTTCGAACGAGCACGTCGTCGCCAGGGTCGCGACGTCGTGACCGCGATAGCGAAGTGTGCGGTCGTCGAGGGCGGTGACCGACGACTCGATCGCCACGTCGATCGTTGCCCGCTCCGCAGGCCGGCGTCGCGATCTGGATCGCAACCGTTCGATCTCGTCGCGGGCATACAGCGAGGTCCGCCCGTCGGGTGAGAGCCGGCGCGAGATCACGCCTCGCGACACGTAGGCGTACAGCGTCGGCTTGGTGACACCGAGCAGGCGGGCGGCCTCGTTGGCGCCGACGTGGGTCGTCATGGATCCAGCATGATCACGCGTCGCCCCAGACGTCAACGTTGATCGATCAACGTTGATCGCGTGGGCGTTACGGTTCGGCCATGCGCAAGGGCACGGTGTGACAGGACAGAGCGTGATGCGAGCGGCCGTGATGGTCGGCCACGGAGGGCCGGACCAACTCGTGGTCGGCGACGTCGCGGTCCCGTCGTGCGGGAGCGGTGAGGTGCGTGTCGCGGTGTCAGCGGCGGCGGTCAACAACACCGACATCTGGACGCGCGAGGGGGCGTACGGTGCCGTCGGCGACCCCGATGCTGTGGCGGGCTGGCTGGGGGTGCCGATCGACGTGCCGCGGGTCCAGGGTGCCGATGTGGCGGGCGTGGTCGAGTCGGTCGGTATCGGCGTGCCGCCCGACCTGGTGGGCCGCCGCGTGCTGGTCGACCCGGCCCGCTACGACGGCGGTGGCGACGATGCCAGTGTGATCGCCGTGATGGGGTCCGAGTTCGACGGTGGCTTTGCAGAGTTCGTCGTGGTCGACGCGGCGAGGGTGCACGACGTGACGCCCAGCCCGCTGACCGATGTCGAGCTGGCGGCGCTCCCGATCGCCTACGGCACCGCGATGGGGATGCTGTCGCGGGCCTCGGCGCGGCCCGGTGAGACGGTGGTGGTGACCGGTGCGTCGGGAGGTGTCGGGATGGCCCTGGTCCAACTCGCCGGAGCGCTCGGCCTGCGGGTGATCGCCGTGTCGACCGCGGCGCGTACCGAACTGCTGCTCGATCACGGCGCCGCCGCCGTGATCGACCGTTCTGCCGGCGACCTGGCCGGTCAGGTGCGCGCCGCCGCGGGTGGAGCGGTGGATCTGGTCGCCGACGTGGTGGGTGGATCCACGTTCGGTGTCTGGCCGGGGCTGCTGCGCACCGGCGGGCGGATCGTGGTCGCCGGTGCGATCGCCGGCCCTGTGGTGTCGTTCGACCTGCGCCAGTTGTACCTCCACCAGCGCACCGTGATCGGTTCCACGATGCACTCGCCGGCGCACTTCGAGCAGCTGGTCGACTTCGCCCGGCAGGGCTCGATCCGCCCCGTGGTCGCCGCCACGTTCCCGCTCGACAGGATCCACGAAGCACAGTCGGCGCTCAGAGCACCCGAGACGATCGGCAAGGTCGTGATCGACGTCGCCGGGGGCTCGTAGCGCCGTCTCAGGAACGTTCCGCTCATGGTCGCGTCCGAGGGGACGTCTCATTCCTCGTCTGGCACACGAGGCCGAGCAGTGGGGCACCGCGGAACAGGGCGAACGTTCCCTGACCCGGCTCTTATACGAGGAGTGACTGGGGTTCGAGACCGCACAGCACGCGTCCCCACATCTCGATGTGGGTCGGCCCGTGCATGATGGCGTGATTGGCGAGCGATTGCATGTCGCGCTGGAAGCGCTGGATGTGGACGTGCTGCTGGATCGACGAGGCGCCGCTGGCCTCGAACAGGATGTCGACGGCGCGACGTGCAAGCCCGGTCGCGTACCCGACCCGCGACCGCCCCTCGGCGCGTTCGCGAGGTGAGGTGGCGACGCCGTCGGCGGGGGAATCAAGCGTTGCGCAGGCGCGCTTGATGTGATCGTGGGCGGAGTCGGTCAGCAACGCTGCCTCGCCGACCTGGAGGTGGGTGATCGGAGCCTCGCTCTGGTTCTCCCAGAACGTGTACGTGATCCCGCGGCCCGGGAGTCGGGCCATGAAGACGTCCATCGCGCCACGCGCGATGCCGATCGGGGTGCCGCCGGCGTTGATCGCCAGCACCGCTGCGAGCGGGAGGTTGAAGTACCGATTGCCGGCGTTGTGACGCTCGGCGGGGTACACGCCGCCCACCATGTGTGGTGTCGGCTGGGCGCGGTACCGGGGCACGAACACGTCGTCGGCGATCACTGTGCTGCTGCCGGTCGCCGACATGCCTGAGGCGTGCCAGTCGTCGACCCGCTTCAGCTCCGCCGATCGCACGAGCGTCGACGTGGGCATGCCCTCGAGGATCGCGTTGAGGATGGTCCATCGCGAACCGTGGCCGCCGGTGTTGAACGCCCACGACCCGCTCAGGCGATACCCACCATCGACAGGGGTGAGCGCGCCGGTCGGCGCCAGCACGCCGCTGATCCGTGGGTCGCCGTCGCCGAGCACCTCGTCCTGGGCTTCGTCGTCGAAGGTCGACGCCATCCACGCCATGGCACTGAGGATCGTGGCGACCCACGACGTCGACGGACACCCGCGGGCGAGCGTGTCGAGCACGTCGACCTGAGCGGCGAACGGCAACTCGGCCCCGCCGAACTTCTTCGGTGCACACATCTTCAAGATGCCGGCCTCGCTCAGTTGGTCGAACACGTCGTCGCTGACGCGACGCTCTCGTTCGGTCTGTTCGGCTCGTTCGAGCAGTTGCGGGACGAGTGCGTGCGCCCGATCGAGCACATCGGCGACTGGCGAAACGGTGGACATTGGCGTACCCCCTGGTGCGATCGTCTCGACGCAACCCCATGTGCGTCGTGGGCACTGCCCGGGGTGATCGTAAGGCGTCGCATCTCCACCGTTCGACGCAGAGCGATCGAGATGGCCAGGAGCGTGCGGAATGCTCGAACGAGGCGTGCGAGCACGGTGGCAGTCGGTCCGCGTGGTTCCATCGGATTCAGATGTGTCGTACGTGTGTAAGTGTTATAGCTGTTGACATGGTCTCTTGAAGATCTCTGAGAGTCACACCCGCATGCGCAGAATGGTGGGTATGGAGTTGGTGGATGCGATCGATGTTGGGGAGCCCGCCGGACCTGGCGAGGTGGTTCCGGGTTGGGTCGATGGGCCGAACGTGTGGGGTGATCGGTTGGGTGTGTCGTTCGGTGAGGTGGTGGCTGCGGTCGAGTCGTTCGACGACGTGTGTCTTCGTGCTCGGTTGCGAGTGCTCGACGAGCGGGGTCGGGCGTTGGAGGCCGAACGTGCCGTGGTCCTGGTCGAGTTGGATCGCCGTGGTGTGTTTCGTCGCGATGGGCAGTTCTCGCTGGTGGCGTTTCTGCGTTGTTCGGTGGTGTGGTCGCGTGCGGAGTGTCGTGATCGTTCGCAGCTCGCTCGCCTGGTCGAGGCCTACCCGTCGGTGGGTGAGTACTTGTGGGAGGGGTGGTTGTCGGTCGGTTCGGCGGTGGCGTTGGCTCGTACGTTCGCCAACCCGCGCACGAAGGAGGCGTTCGATCACGCGTGTGGCACGTTGTTGAACCAGGCCTCCCGCATGGAATGCGATGATCTGGTCGGGTGGTTGGCGGAATGGTCGGCGGCCGCCGATGCAGATGGCGCCCATCGCGATCGGGAGGCGAGCCACGAGGGTCGTGCTGCGTCGCTGACCGAGTTCGCCGGTGTCGGCACTCTGGTGGCGCAGTGGGGCGATCTCGACACGGCGTTGAATCAGGCTGTGTTCGATCGGTTCGTGCAGGCGGAATGGGACGCCGACTGGGCGTTCACCGTCGCCGAGCATGGCGACAAGGCGAGCGCGACGTTGATGCCACGCACCGAAGCGCAGCGTCGTGCCGATGCGTTGTCGGCGATCTTCCGACGCGCCGGTTCGGTCGAGCGAGGCAAGGCGCCGAGGATCGTGACCAATATCCACGTCGACTTCGGCACCTGGTGCGAGTTGATGGCGCGAGAGGGTCTGTTTCCGACGGACACGTCGTTGGTGTCGGGTGACCGGCTGGCTACCCAGGTGCGGTGTGCCACCGGTGACGGTCTGGTGGTCGATCCGGTGGCGTTGCTGCGGGCGTGTTTGGAGAACTGGGTGCGGTTCGTGATCGTGAACGATCAGGGCGTGCCGATCACGATGGGGCGCACGCGGCGGTTGTTCAGCGGGGCCGGGCGCGAGGCGGTGATGCTGTTGTCGTCACGTTGCACGCAGCCCGGGTGTCGGGTGCGTTCGTCGCATTGCGAGGCGGATCATCTCGTCGAATGGTCGTCGGGTGGGATGACCGATCCCGACAATGGTGGCCCGCGATGCCGCCGCCACAACCGGCTCCGCAATCAAGGCTTCACCGTCACACGCGATCGGTTCGGCTGGCACACCTTCCGCCCCGACGGCACCGAAATCTGCTGAGACGTTGGCCTCCCGCTGCCACGCCCGCTGCCCCTCGGCGGTGAAAGCCACCGAGGCCGATGGGCTGCGCGGTGCTGGTCGGGGCCGACGATGCTGACGACTTGGCGCTGGGCGTGTGCGCGAGGCGATGTTGCCTGATGTGTTCCACATCGAGATCGATCCAGGGGACCGCTAGCCTCGCCGAGCGTGTCCGACCGTCTCACCAGCGAAGCCGTGGCCAAGGTGGCGCGCCTGGCCCGCCTCGACCTCACCCCCGAGCAGATCGAGCGCGCCACCGTGCAGCTCGGCGACATGCTCGACCACTTCGCCGACATCGACGCCCTCGACCTGAGCGACATCGCGCCGATGAACCAGCCGCTCCCGCTGGTCAACGTGTTGCGTGACGACGTCGTGGTGGCCTGCCTCGACCGCGACGAGGTGCTGGCTGCGGCGCCGCAGGCCGAGCACGGCCGTTTCCGGGTGCCGCCCGTGATCGGCGGTGAGGGCTGATGGCCGACTTCGCGACCGCGTCGCAGATCGCCGCCGGGGTGCGCTCCGGCGCCCTCAAGGCTGCCGACGTCCTGGAGGAGCACCTGGCGCGGGTTGCCGCCCGCGAGCCCGAGATCCACGCCTTCAACCTGGTGACGGCCGACCTGGCTCGCGAGCGGGCTGCGTCGATCGACGCCCAGGTGGCGGCAGGCATCGATCCGGGGCCGCTGGCGGGTGTGCCGGTGGCGCTCAAGGACAACATGTGCACGCGTGGCGTCGAGACCACGTGCTCGTCGAAGATCCTGGCCGGGTGGAAGCCGCCCTACGACGGCACCGCCGTGCGTCTGTTGGCCGAGGCCGGGGCGATCGCGATCGGCAAGACCAACCTCGACGAGTTCGCAATGGGGTCGAGCACCGAGAACTCGGCGTTCGGCCCCACCCGCAACCCGCTCGACATCAGCCGCGTGCCCGGTGGATCCTCCGGTGGATCTGCGGCCGCGGTGGCGGCCGGGTTCGCGCCGCTCAGCTTCGGCTCCGATACCGGCGGTTCGATCCGGCAACCGGCGGCGTTGTGCGGCCTGGTCGGGATCAAGCCGACATACGGTCGTGTCAGCCGCTACGGCCTCGTTGCCTTCGCCAGCAGCCTCGACCAGATCGGACCGTTCACGCACACCGTTGCCGACGCGGCCTTGGCGTTGCAGGTGGTGGGCGGCCACGATCCGCTCGACTCGACCTCGATCGCCGAACCGCTGCCCGACTACGCGGCCGTGCTGGAACGCGGCGTGGAGGGCCTTCGGATCGGGCGCATCAGCGATCTTCCAGCCGGAGCAGACCCCGACGTGGCCGAGCGCACGGAGCAGGCCTTCGACGCCTTGCGAGCGGCGGGAGCCACGATCGTCGAGGTCGAAGTGCCGGCGTTCACCTACGGGCTCACCGCCTACTACATCATCGCCCCGGCCGAGGCCTCGTCGAACCTTGCCCGCTACGACGGTGTGCGCTACGGGCTGCGGGTCGACGCCGCCGATACGCACTCGATGATGGCCGCCACGCGCACCGCCGGGTTCGGCGAGGAGGTGCAGCGCCGGATCCTGCTCGGCACCTACGCCTTGTCAGCCGGCTACTACGACGCCTACTACGGCAAGGCGCTGCGCATCCGCAGGCTGATGGCGAACGACTTCGCTGCCGCCTACGCCAAGGTCGACGTGTTGCTCACGCCGACGTCGCCGAGCGTGGCGTTCCCGTTCGGATCGAAGACCGACAACCCGTTCGCGATGTACCTGTGCGACACGTACACGATCCCCGCCGACCTGACGGGCGATCCTGCGATGAGCGTGCCGTTCGGGCTCGGGGCCGACGACCTGCCGGTCGGGGTGCAGGTGATCGCCCCGGCGTTGGGTGAACCGGTGATGCTGCAGGTGGCGGCCGAACTGGAACGAGCTGCAGGAGGCCTGTCGTGAGTGACGCACTGTGGACCCATGGCGGCTGGGAAATGGTGGTCGGGCTCGAGGTCCATGTGGAACTGGCCACGGCGACCAAGCTGTTCTCGGGCTCACCGAACCGGTTCGGCGACGAGCCGAACACCAACATCGACCCCGTCACGCTCGGCTTGCCGGGGGCGCTGCCGGTGCTCAACGGTCGCGCCGTGGAGCTGGCGATGCGGATCGGGCTGGCCCTCAACTGCACAGTCCAGGCGTGCACGTTCGCCCGCAAGAACTACTTCTATCCCGACATGCCCAAGGCGTACCAGATCAGCCAGTACGACCAGCCGCTCAACGTCGACGGCTGGCTCGACCTGCCCGACGGCACCCGGATCGGTGTCGAGCGGGCCCACATGGAGGAGGACGCCGGCAAGTCGATCCACGCCGGCGGCGACGGCCGCGTGCACGGCGCCGCCTACTCGCTGATCGACCTCAACCGGGCCGGTGTTCCGCTGGTCGAGATCGTCAGCCGCCCCGATCTGCGGTCTCCCGAGCAGGCCCGCCAGTACGTGACCGAACTGCGCGGAATCCTGCTGGCGGTGGGCGCCTCTGACGCCAAGATGGAGGAGGGCTCGATGCGGGTCGACGCCAATGTCAGCGTGCGTCGCCCTGGCGAGCCGCTCGGCACGCGGTGCGAGATCAAGAACGTCAACTCGGTCCGGTCCGTCGGCCGCGCCATCGAGTACGAGGCGCGCCGTCAGATCCAGATGCTCGAAGCCGGCGAGTCGGTCCGCCAGCAGACTCGCCACTGGGACGAGGGCGACGGTCGCACCCACACGCTGCGCGACAAGGAAGACGCCGACGACTACCGCTACTTCCTCGAGCCGGACCTGGTGCCACTCGACCCAGGGCCGGAATGGATCGAGCGCGTGCGCGCCGAGCTCCCGATGCTGCCGGCCGCTCGACGTGCCCGGTTGTCGGAGCTGTCGGAGCTCGCCGCCGACAGCGAGACGATCATGTCGATCGTCGAGCGCGGTCAGGACGACTACGCCCTGGCCGTGGTGGCGGCGGGCGGCGACGCCGGCCGCACCGTGGTGTACCTGAAAGAGGCGTTCGCCGAACAGGGAGCGTCGCCGGTCCTGCCGGCCGCCCACCTCGCCGGGCTGACCCGTCTCGAAGTCGACGGCCACATCACCGCCACTCAGGCCAAGCAGGTGTTGGCAACACTGATCGAACGCGGCTCGGGTGACGCCGCAGCGATCGCCGCCGAGATGGGGTTCGAGGCGATGGACACCACCGAGTTGGAACGCAAGGTCGACGACGCGATCGCCGCCCAGCCCGATGCCTGGGCCAAGTTCTGCGCCGGCGACCAGAAGGCCCAAGGGGCGATCGTCGGCCACATCATGAAAGCCAGCAAGGGCCAGGCCGACGGCAAGCTGGTCAACCAGATCCTGCAATCGCGCAAGGGCTGAGGCGTTCCAGCACACAGCGGTTCGGCGGAAATCGGACGGGGATATCGGCGTGTCTGATTTCCGCTGATCGATCGTCGGTCGATCCGGCATGATGGTCCGCATGGAAGATCCGTTGGTGCTCGACCACGATCGTTGTTACCGGGCCGCCCAGAGCCGCGATGCCGCGCTTCGACGGGTGGTTCTTCACGGCCGTGCGAACCACCCGGATCTACTGCAAGCCGAGCTGTCCGGCGATCACGCCGAAGCAGGCCAACTGCGAGTTCTACCGGACCGCTGCCGCGGCCCAGCAGCGCGGATTCCGTGCCTGCAAGCGATGTCGGCCCGACGCCACGCCGGGTTCGCCCGAGTGGGATGTGCGTGGTGACCTCGTAGGGCGGGCGATGCGGCTGATCGCCGACGGCCTCGTGGATCGGATGGGCGTCGCCGGGCTGGCGAACCGGCTCGGGTACAGCGAACGCCATCTGAACCGGCTGCTCACCGACGAGCTCGGCGCCGGACCGTTGGCGCTGGCGCGCGCCCAACGCGCCCAGACCGCTCGCGTGCTGATCGAGACGACCGATCTGACGATGACCGAGATCGCCTTCGCCGCCGGGTTCGGCAGCGTCCGGCAGTTCAACGACACCGTGCGCGAGGTGTACGCCTCGGCACCGACCGACCTCCGGTCGCGCCGCGCCGTCGCCGCCGGAGGGGCGCGCGAGCCCGGCACGGTGTCGGTCCGACTCGCCGTTCGTCAACCGTTCGCCGCCGACCGTCTGATCGAGTTCCTGTCGCAACGATCCGTGCCGGGTGTCGAACTGGTCGAGGCCGGAACCTACTCGCGTACGCTCGACCTGCCGCGTGGCCATGGCACGGTCGAACTGACCCCGGCCGACGCCCATGTGGCGGCCACGTTCCGGTTGTCCGACTGGCGTGACCTCGCTCCGGCTGTCGGTCGGATCCGTCGCCTGCTCGACCTGGATGCCGATCCGGTGGCGATCGACGAATCGCTCTCCGGGCACGACGCGTTGGCGGCGCTGGTCCGGGCCCGGCCCGGGATGCGCGTCGCCGGGTCGGTCGATCCGGCCGAGACCCTGATTCGAGCGATCGTCGGGCAGCAGGTCTCGGTTGCCGGTGCGCGCACCGTGCTGGGACGGATCGCCGCATCGCTCGGCAAGCCGGTCGACCGATCGTCCGCCTCGCTGACGCATCTCTTCCCGACGATGGAGTCGCTCGCCGCAGCGCCGAGCGACGCCTTTCCGATGCCGACCAGGCGGGCCGACACGATCCGTCGGGCGGCCGAGCAGGTGGCCTCGGGAGCACTCGTGCTCGATCCCGGAATCGATCGCCACGGCGTGGTCGCTCGCCTCGTGGCCCTGCCAGGGATCGGACCGTGGACCGCGCAGTACGTCGTCATGCGCGGGCTCGGCGACCCCGACGTGCTGCTCGACACCGATCTCGGTGTCCGCCACGCGCTCGCCGCGCTGGACATCTCCCCCGACCGAACTGCCGACTGGAAGCCATGGCGGAGCTACGCCATGCACCACCTGTGGGCCACACTCTGAACGACACTCCGAATAGGACACGCCATGCCAGACAGCATCTCCCTGCCCTCACCGATCGGTCACCTCACGGTGATCGCCGACGCCGACGCCGTGGTGGCGATCTTCTTCGACGTCGAGCACCCCGGTTCGCCGCCGGATGCCAACGACCGTGCCGCGGCATCCCTGGCGGGCGCAGTCACGCCGGTCGATCTGGGTGAGAACCCGGTGCTCGACCGCGCCGCCGTTCAACTCGACGAGTACTTCCGCGGCACGCGCACCGAGTTCGACCTGCCGATCGCTCCGAGGGGAACGGCGTTCCAGCAGCAGGCGTGGGGCGCCCTGTGCACGATCCCGTTCGGCGAGACGATCAGCTACGGCGAGCAGGCGCGCCGGCTGGGCGACAAGAACAAGTCACGCGCGGTCGGAGCGGCCAACGGCAAGAACCCGATCCCGATCGTGGTGCCGTGCCACCGAGTGGTGGGCAGCAACGGTCATCTGACCGGCTTCGCCGGTGGGATCGAGGTCAAGGCCTGGCTGCTCGACCACGAACTGCGCGTGCGAGCCGGTTGATCAGACGCGGCCGCGGTCGCGAGCCGACTGCTCGCGTGCGGCGCGGGCTGCGGCCTGCTTGAGCGCTTTGGCCTCTTTGCGGCGTGCCTTGAGCTCGGCTCGCTCGGCGTCGTCGGCCGGGGCGGTGTCGACGATCGGCGTGAGCGGTCGGGGCTCGGCGGGCGGCAACTTGATCACGTCGTCGTGCTTCAAGAGGTCGCGGATGATCGCCGATGCGGGCGCCTCACCGACCACCGTGGAGGCCAGCATGATGCGGGTGACGTCGACGCCGTGGCGTTCGACGATGCCGGGCAGCACCTCGCGAAGCTGATCCGAGGTCGGGTTCTCGGCATGATCGCCGAGTTGCTCGATGCAGTCGGCGAGGCAGGCATCGGTGATCACCAGCGCCACGCTCTCGAGCGTGCCGTTCAACCGACCTGACACGATCGCGGTGCGGATCGACTCGGCCGTCGGCTCGCCGTCGACGAGTTGCTGCAAGGCGTCGCGATGATCGTCTTCCAGCGCTGCGACGGCAGCCTCGAGATCGGCGTCGGAGGCGGCGCCGAAACTGCGGTCGAGCAGTCCGAGCGCCTGGAGGCGTGTCTTCACCTGATTCACGTCGCACGACGCTACCGCCGGTGCGAGGCCGACCGTGGCGCGTGGCGGCCGAGTGCTCTAACATCCGCACCGTAACCGCTTACATCGGAGGGGAACCGGGGACATGGCAACAGTCGTACTCGACAAGGTCAACAAGGTTTACGACAACGGCTACCACGCCATCCACGACCTCAGCCTCGACATCGAGGACGGTGAGTTCCTGGTGCTGGTCGGCCCCTCGGGGTGCGGCAAGTCGACAGCGCTGCGCATGATCGCCGGGCTCGAGACCATCACCGGAGGCGAGATGCGAATCGGGGAGCGGGTCGTCAACGACGTCGAGCCCAAGGACCGCGACATCGCGATGGTGTTCCAGAACTACGCCTTGTACCCGCACATGAGCGTGTACGACAACATCGGGTTCGCCCTCAAGCTGGCCAAGGTCCCCAAGGAGGAGATCGACAAGCGGGTCCGCAAGGCGGCCGACACACTCGAGCTCACGCAGTACCTCGATCGCAAGCCCGGCCAGCTGTCGGGCGGTCAGCGCCAGCGGGTCGCCATGGGTCGCGCCATCGTCCGTCAACCCGCTGCGTTCTTGATGGACGAGCCGTTGTCCAACCTCGACGCCAAGCTGCGCGTCCAGATGCGGGCCGAGATCGCCGGGCTGCAGCGCAGCCTGGGCGTCACCACGTTCTACGTCACCCACGACCAGGTCGAGGCGATGACGATGGGCGATCGTGTGGCGGTGATCAAGGACGGTTACCTGCAGCAGGTCGATTCGCCGCAGAACCTGTACGACCATCCCGCCAACGTGTTCGTGGCGGCCTTCATCGGTTCGCCGTCCATGAACCTGTACGAGGCGACGATCAACGTGGTCGGCGACGGGGGCACGATCACGCTCGGTGGGCAGACGCTGGCGCTGGCACCGGAGTCACTGGTGGCGCGCCCGGCGCTGCGCGGATACGACGGTCGTCGCGTCATCCTCGGGGTCCGCCCGGAGGATTTCGAGGACGCCGAGCATGCCATCGGCACTCGCGAGGGTGCGGTGGTGCGGGCCGAGGTCCAGTTGTTGGAATCGCTCGGGTCGGAGATCATGGTGCACTTCCACCTCGATGCCACGCGGGTCGACTCGGGCGACCCCGATGCGGTTGAAGAGTCCAGCGGCGCCGCCAATGCGGTCGGTCGGTTCCATCCTCGCTCTCGGGTTCGCACGGGCGAGATCGCCCAGATCTCGGTCGCCGTCGAGAACCTGCACTTCTTCGACCACGACACGCGCGTGGCGATCTGGGACTGAACTTCGTCAGCGTCGCGGCGCGGTGGTGAGCCGCTGCACCAGCCGGATGTCGGCGTTCTGCCGGACGGCGCTGACGTCATCGCCTGCCAGCAACTGGATCATCACGCGGGCCGCACGTGCGCCGTGTTCGGCGACGTCTTGGTGGACCGTGCTGAGCCCGACCACACCCGAGACGTCGTGGTCGTCGACGCCGAGGATCGACAAGTCGCCCGGGACGTCGACGCCGCGCTCGCGGGCCGCCCAGAGTGCCCCCATCGCCATCTCGTCGGAGAACGCGAACACGGCGGTCGGCGGCTGCGGCCGATCCAACAGGGCGAGGGTGGCCACGTACCCGCCTTCGATCGTGAAGTAGCCGGGCGCGTACAGACCGCGGTCGGGCAGCACGCCCGCCTCGCGGAGAGCCGCCTCGAACCCTTGCTGGCGCCGATGTGGCACGACGAACCCGAACACGTCGTCGGGTTGCCCGTTCAGCACGCCGATCCGGCGATGGCCGTGGTGCAGCAGATGGTGGGCCGCCAGACGGCCGACCTGGATGTCGTCGATGCCGAGCGACGGGATCTGGTCCCCGTCGGGGCCGACGTAGACGACGCTCATCCGCTCGTTGCGGAGCCGTCGCAGTTCGTCCTCGGTGAGTGCAACATCGACGCAGATCAGACCGTCCACCCGACGGTAGATCGGACCGGCGACGTCGAGCACGCGACGCCCCTCGCCGTGTGCCCCGATCCCGACCACGATCGTGTCGTACCCGGCTTCGGCGAACACTGCCTCGGCGCCGGCGACGACGTTCGAGAAGTACCAGCCATCGAGCACGGGAACGGCCAGCGCGACCGCTCGTGATCGGCCGGCAGCGAGTCGCGAGGCAGCGGGGTCGGCGCGGTAGTCCAACTGGGTGGCGATCAGTTCGATCCGCTGACGTGTCGGTCCAGCGACGTTGGGGAGCCCGCGCAGGGCGCGGCTGACCGTGGCAACCGAGACGTTGGCGGCCGATGCCACGTCCTCGATCGTTGCCCGCTGGCGTCGAGCCGTCAGATCGTCGTGCCACATTCGGGCCTGATTCTGGCCGATCCGACCGAGGCGCGGCGCATCGCGCGAGCACTACGCTGACCAGTATGGATGTGGCGATGGATGTGGCCGCTGCCCGGCGAGCGATCGGCTTGGTGGATCTCACCGATCTCTCCAACGATTGCACGCCCGCTGCGATCGAAACGCTGTGCGCACGCGCCGTGCTGCACAGAACGGCTGCGGTCTGCGTATGGCCTGATTTCGTTGCCCAGTCGGCATCCCTGCTGCGCGATTCGCTGGTGCGGGTGGCGACCGTCGTCAACTTCCCGACCGGCGATGAGCGGGCGTTCGCGACCGGGTTGCTCACCGAGCGAGCGCTCGACGACGGAGCCGACGAGATCGACGTGGTCCTGCCCCATCGTCAGTTCGTCTCCGGTACCTCGTCACGGCCCGACGACGTGATCGGCCTTGTCCGACGCCTGACCGACGGTCGAGCAGTGATGAAGGTGATCCTCGAGACCGGCGAGTTGCCGGACCTCGACACCGTGGCGCGAGCAGCGCGTTTCGCCGTCGATCACGGTGCCGACTTCATCAAGACCTCGACCGGGAAGACTCCGGTCTCGGCCACGCTCGAGGCGGTCGAGTCGATGCTGTCGGTGATCGCCGAGGCCGGTCGGCCGGTCGGCATCAAGCCCTCGGGCGGTATCAGCACGGCGGCAGACGCTGCCGCCTACATCGCTGCTGCGGAACGGGCGATGGGTGAGGGTTGGGTCTCGCCCGCCACCTTCCGGTTCGGAGCGAGCGGGCTGCTCAACGCCCTGTTGGACGTGGTCGGCGAATCGCCGGGCGCCGCCCACGAACCCTCGGCGTACTGACGTTCAGCCGCCATCCGGTTCGAGCGTGTATTCGCCTCGCAGGACCACCTGACCTGACGACTCGGCCACCCCGTCGACCGGCTCCAGGGTGACGGTGATGATGTGGAACGACGGGTCGGCCACACCTGCCCACAGTTCGATCGGGCCGCTGCCGCCGCGCAGGTGGAAGGTGCCGGCGCTGACGCGAATTGTGCCGTCGGTCACCCAGGCCTCGTACATCTGGCCAGGCGCGGCACCGGGAAGCCCGTCGACATCGAGCACGATCTTGAGCCCGGCGGGCGTGGCGGTGATCTCGGCGTCGGCCGAGGCGCCCGGCGCGAGGTCGGTCGCAGCCAGGGCGAAGGAGGGCTCGTCGCTGGACCCGCGCCCGAGCAGCGAGGCGGCCACCCCGATCACGGCGACCGCGGCAGCGACGAGCAGCCACCTCGGGAACGCCGAGGTTCGCTTCGCCCTCGCCGTCTCCAGCGACGTCGGCTCGCTGCTCACCTCGGACAGGATCGCGGCGAGGATCTGGTCCTCGAACGGCGATGCGTCATCCCAGACGGAAGCGTCGGCGAGCAGCGCCGAGAGGCGCGGATCGAGCGGGTCGTCTCGGTCGTCGACGTGTGGTGCGTCGTCGCTCATGCTTCCTCCTTCCGGTTCAGTACGCCGCCGCCGCCGTTTTGGTTCTCCCGCAGGCGATCGTCGAGGTGGGCCAGCAGTGTCGCCAGTCGCTTGTGGGCGCGGCCGGAACGCGACTTGACGGTCCCGATCGGAATCCCGAGCTGCTGTGCGATCTGCTCGTGGGTGTGACCCAGCAGGTGAGACAGTCGGACCACCTCGCGTTCGTCGGGTGGCAGCGCATCCAGGGCACGCCGCACCTCGAACCGTTCCCAGGTGCGTACCATCGACTCCCCGTCGACGTGCACCTCGACCTCGGGCTGGTGGCCGCCGCGAGTGGGTCGGCTCTCGGCCCGCAGGTGATCGATCGCCGTGTTGCGGGCGATCGAGTAGATCCACGGCGCCAACTCGCGCGACCCGTCGAAGCCGGCCGCTGCACGCCAGACCTTGACGAACGTCTGCTGCACCACGTCGGCGGCCTGCTCACGGTCATGGACGATCGACCTGGCGATCGTGAGCACGGCACCGCCGTACTCGCCGTAGAGCTGGCGGATCGCATCGGGCTCTCCGGCCCGGAACCGCTCCACCAGCGAGGTCATGACCGCCATGTTGGCATGCACCTGCGATCGGCGCGGCGATCGCTCAGCCCTGAGTGAAGTACTTGGGGTCGGGGAGCACGGTCTCGACCGCCCCGCCGGCGTCCTTCCATCCGTTGAACCCGCAGACCAGGTGGGCGACATGGGTGTAGCCCAGATCCTGCAGCACGTCGGCCGCCAACGCCGATCGACCCCCGCCGGCGCAGTACACGACGTACCGCTGCTCCAGGTCGAGGCCACCGCGGTAGTACTTCGATTCCGGGTCGAACCAGAACTCCAACATGCCGCGCGGCATCGACTTGGCCCCTGGGATCGCCCCTCGCTCCCACTGCTCGCGTGGGTCGCGGATGTCGATCAGGGTCGCTGACCCTGCCTCGATCTCGGCCTGCAGTTGGGCGACGGTGAGTTCCTCGATGCGCGACTTGGCCTCGCGCACCATGTCGTTGACGTTGCGGCGTGACATCACCCCATCCTCCCGCGTCCGCCGCTCGGGGATCGAGTCGGTGACGGGTGCCGGCGATCCGCAAGAATCGACGACATGATCGTGCTCCGGGTTCTCGCCATCGTCGTCGGCGCGATCATGGTGTTGCGCACCCTGTTCTCGGCGGTTCGAACGGTGGTCGTGCCACGGGCCGAGTACGCCTGGTTGACCCGAGTCCACTTCGTGCTGTGGCGGAAGGTGTTCGGACGGCTCGCGCCGCCGTCGCGGCCGTTCGCGGTGCGTGACCACCTGATGGCGTTCTATGCGCCGATCGGTTTGGTCACGCTGCCTGCGATCTGGCTGTTCTTCATCATCACCGGTTTCGCCGGCGTGTTCTGGGGGTTCGGCGTCGAGCCGATCGGCGAGGCGTTCGTGCTGAGCGGGTCGTCGGTGACCACGCTGGGGTTCGCCCGTCCGGATCAACGCTGGCTCACGGCGGTGGCCGTGACCGAAGCGGGGATCGGTCTCGGCATCGTGGCGTTGCTGATCTCGTACCTCCCCACGATCTACGGGGCCTTCTCGCGCCGGGAAGCGCTGGTGGGGATGCTCGAGGTCCGAGCCGGCCTGCCGCCGTCGCCGATGGAGCTGTTCACGCGCTATACCCGGATCGGGCGGCTCGACCAGCTGGGTGACGACGTGTTCGGCCCTTGGGAGTCGTGGTTCGCCGACATCGAGGAGAGTCACACGACGCAGCCGTCGCTGTTGTTCTTCCGGTCGCCGCACCCGGAACGTTCCTGGATCACCGCTGCCGGGTGCGTGCTCGACACGGCGGCGTTGCGCTCTGCGCTGATCGACCTTCCTCGCGAGGCCCGGGCCGACGTGATGCTGCGGACCGGCTACCTCAGCCTGCGCCGGATCGCCGACTACTTCCAGATCGAGTACGACCACGATCCACGTCCGGGCGACCCGATCTCGATCAGCAGGCGCGAGTTCGACAATGCCGTGACCGAGCTGCGTGCCACGGGGGTGCCGCTCAAGGCTGACCTCGATCGTGCGTGGGCCGACTTCGCCGGGTGGCGGGTGAACTACGACCGGGTGTTGACCCAACTGGCGACCCTGGTGATGGCGCCGCCGGGTCGCTGGTCGAGCGATCGCCCAGGTCAGGAGCAGCTCAGCCCGAGCCTGCGGATGCCGGCGATCGAGCGCGCCCGCGCCGCCGCCCGCAGGCGGCGCTGAGATCGGGGCGGGACGAGGGTGGGGTACGGTCTGCGGTGGTGCAACCGATCGATGACGCGATGTGGCGGCGACCCGGCGCTGAGGTCGATCGGCGCGGGCCGGTCGTCGCCGTGCTCGTGCTGCACGGGGTGATCGTCGACGAGGCCCGGGCGTTCGGCGACGTGCTGTCGGCCTGGCCCGGGTCGACGTGCTACTTCGTCGGGAGTCGGCGAGGGCGCGTCACGGGCGTGGGCGGGGCGATTGCCGCCGACCTGGCATTGGCCGACGTGCATGCAGCCGACGTGCTCGTGGTACCGGGTGGGATCAACATCGCCGCCGCTGCTGATCAGCCGGACGTTCGGCGATGGCTGACAATCGTCGCCGGATCGGCGCGTTGGGTGTTGAGCAGTTCGACGGGGACGCTGCTGTTGGCGCGATGCGGAGTGCTCGAAGGTCGTGACGCCGCCACGCACTGGTTGGCGGGGGAGCAGCTGGCCGAGTACGGCAGTCCCAAGTCCGATGACCGGATCTGCCTCACGGACCGCTTCATCACCTGCTCGGGAGGTGTGGCCGCCTTCGGCGGTGCGTTGCACGTCGTCCGCCAAGAACTCGGCGACGAGGTCGCCGCGCAGATCGCCACCACGCTGTCGGGCCCACCGGTTCGTTCCGGTACCCGCCCGCGTCGCTCGATCCGGGCGCTCTGCCGCCGGCTCGTCAGTCGCTGAGCCCGAGTTCGGGAGCGGCAGCGTGGAGCAGCGCGTCGAGCTGTGCCAGCTGACGCTCCGGTGGCCAGCCGGCGGGGTCGAACAGCGCTTGGATCGCCACCCCGTCGGCGACCGCGATCAGGCGTTCGGCGAGCAGTGCGTCGGCATCACCCGCCGCGGTGCTGCCGGTCACGGCCGCCACGAGCGTTGCGATGTGGCCCCGGAACTCGCGGTACGCGTCTCGTTGCGCCGCCTCCAGTTGGGCGTCCGCAACCGCCTGGGAGCAACATGCGATCGTGACCATCCAGTGCCGGCGCCGGTCCTCGTCGAGCGGCAGTGCACCCTCCAACGAGCCGCGCAACCGAACTGCGGGAGTGGCGATGTGGTCGTCGGCGCGGCGGGCGCGGCGGCGCGACAACGACTCCTGGAACGTGGTGAGGAGCAGCTCACGTTTGTCGGCGAAGTAGTGGGTGAGGGCTCCGGTCGTCCAGCCCGCCTCGGCGGCGACCTCGCGCACGGTGGCGGCCTCCAGCCCGGAACGGGCGATCACGCGAGCGGCCGCTTCGGTGAGCTCGGTGCGGCGCAGCTCGGCGTCGACCACCCGGGGCATCAGCGGCGCCGCCCGCCGGCACCGACCATCGCCGCAGCCCGGTCCATCATGGTCCGGTCGCCGATCGTCCAGCCCACGACCAGCCGCTTGCCGGTGATCCGCCACCCGTCGTCGGTCAGCACACATCGGTCGTCGTAGCGCCCGTTGAGTGTGAACACCTCGGTCTGCGATCCGTCGACCACGACGTGGTCGGCGCAGACATTGACCCCCACCGTGGCGGTGTGATCGTCGCTGAACGTCACCACCAGATTGGTGAGCGCATGGCGGGTGGCGGTCAGGCCGGGGAACGTGCGTTGAGCGCGTGCAACCCAGTCGTCCGCCGTCCACCGCCCGATGCTGCCCGCCCGCCAGGACGAGTAGTCGAGGTCGAACTCGTCGGTGAACACCGAGCGGTACATGTTCCAGTCGCAGGTGTCGATGCCGGTCGCGAAGCGGGCGAGCAGGTCGGCGATCATGACGCGATCATCGGTCGACATTGACATCAAAGTATCACAACTGTTATGTATAACGTTCGTTGTGCGACCCACGTTGCGCGACCGGCTCAAGGGGGTCCTTCAAGATGGTGCACGTTCCCACTCGTGGCGACGTTCCGGTCCGACTCGGGCCGTCGATCAAGAACGTCCCCGACTACGGGCCGAGCCGGATGAGCCGCCAGCCCTACACCGACCCGGTCCAGTTCGAACTCGAGCGCGAGAAGGTGCTCAACACCACCTGGTTACTGGCGGGCCGGTCCGAGCAGGTCGCCGGCGGCGGCGACTGGATCAGCTTCGAGAGCCATGGCGAGACGGTCGTGATCGTGCGTCAGCCCGATCGCTCGTTGGCGGCGTTCCACAACGTGTGCCGGCACCGTGGCCCGTCGTTCGTCACCGAGCGCCAGGGATGCGGCGCCAAGCAGTTCACGTGCCCGTATCACGGGTGGACGTACGACCTGACCGGCAAGGTCAAGGGCGTCCCGGAACGGATCGACTTCGACCCCGAGCACTTGAAGGGGTTGCGCAGCCCCCAGGTGGCGGTCGACGAGTGGGGTGGCTGGGTGTTCGTGAACCTCGCCGGCCCGGATCTGGCACCCTCGTTACGGGACTGGATCGGCGACGAGATCATGGTGGACCTCGGTCAGTACCGGATGGAGGACATGGTGCTCCACGACGTGATCGAGTTCGACGTGCCGGTCAGCTACAAGACGATCGTCGACGGGTTCAACGAGATCTACCACACCGCCGAACTCCACAACGTCGGCGGCGACTGGGTGAAGTCGGCGCGCGACACGAGCTTCTGGATGGTCAACGACCACAACTACATGTGCTTCGTGCCGCGTTACCAGCACCGCGACAAGTTGGAGCAGGACTGGGACCACCACAAGTGGGCGATCTGCCATTACGTCGTGTTCCCGAACACCATCTTCAACTGCAATCCCGAGCACATCCAGGTCTTCAACCCGATCCCGATCGACGTCGACCGGACGCGGTTCCTGTGTTGGGAGATCGTCTATCCCGGCTCGGACTCCGACCTCGACTACACCGACTACCGGCGCCGGATGCAGGACCACTGGGACCACCTGAAGGTGGTCGTGGGGGAGGACATCGGGATCTACGAACAGTTGGCGCGGACCAAGCGTTCGAGCGCCTACCGGGAGAACATCCTGAACGAGCGAGAGTGCAAGATCGCCCACTATCACGACACCATGGCGCGGATGATCCGCGAGTGATCGCTCAGGTCGACCCCGACCCGGTCTGTCCGGTGTCGGCCGTCACGCCGCCGTCGACCGGGAGCGCCACCCCGGTCACGAACGATGACGCCGGCGACGCCAGCCACACGATCGCCTCGGCGATCTCGTCGGCGCGCGCCCAGCGCCGCAACGGCACGTTGGCCTGCAGTGCGGCCACTCGTTCAGGCTGTTCGTCCAGCAGATGCTCGGTCATCCCGGTGATCGTCGGCCCCGGGCACACGGCGTTGACGCGGATCGCCTCGGGGCCGAGGTCGATCGCCACGCTCCGCACGAGGTTGACGACGCCGGCTTTGGCGGCGGCGTACGGCCACCGGTTGGCTTCCCCGGCGAGCCCGGTGTTGGACGAGGTGACCACGATCGATCCGCCACCCGCACGTCGAAGTGCCTGCACGGCGACCCGCATCCCGAGCACGACCGCCCTCAGGTTCACGTCGATGGAGCGGTCGAACACGGCCAGGTCGATGGTGTCGATCGGCCCCGATCCGCGTACGCCGGCATTGAGCACGACCGTGTCGAGCCGCCCCCAGGTCGACTCCGCCAGGGCCACCGCCGCCGCATTCACGGCTTCGTCGGTCACATCGCCCGCCAGAACTCGGACCGCCGGATCGCCATCGAACCGCTGCAGCGCCGTCGCCGACAGATCCACGGCCACGACGCGTCCGCCGCGAGCGGTCATGATCTCGACCACGGATCGCCCGATCCCCGACGCTGCGCCGGTCACCACGACCACCGGCTTCCAGTTCGCGTTCGGGTTCCGGTCGGTGGCATCGCGCATGACGCCAGTCTGGCCGACCACGTCACATCGAATTCCAACACTTCGAACAACAGGGGGAAATGCACATGGGTGATCGTCTGTCCGACAAGGTTGCCGTCATCACCGGCGGCGCGAGCGGGATCGGCGCCGCCACCGCACGCCGGTTCGCCGAGGAGGGTGCACGCGTCGTCGTCGCCGATCTTCAGGGCGAGCTGGCACGGTCGGTCGCACAGGCGATCGGCGACTCAGCCGTCGCGATCACGTGTGATGTCACCGACGAGGCGCAGGTGGCCGCCGCCGTTCAACTCGCGGTCGACACGTGGGGACGACTCGACGTGATGTTCAACAACGCCGGGATCATCGGGTCGGTCGGGGCGATCGCCGACACCGATTCGGCGGCATGGATCAAGACGATCGACGTGCTGCTGCACTCGGTCTTCTACGGCTGCAAGCACGCCTCGCGCGTGATGGTGCCGCAGGGGAGCGGATCGATCATCTCGACCTCCAGCATCGCCGGGGTGATCGGCGGGCTCGGCCCGCATGCCTACACGGCTGCCAAGACGGCCGTCGTCGGCCTGACCAAATCGGTGTCGGCGGAGTTGATCGGGCACGGAATCCGGGTCAATGCGATCGCCCCCGGCACGATTCCGACGCCGCTCACGGCGGTCGCCATCGGCGGCCAGCCGGCCGATGTCGACGCGGTCGCCGCCGAGCAGCGCCGCCGGTACGGATTCTCCGGCGATGCGACCGACATCGCCAACGCCGCGCTGTACCTCGCCAGCGACGAGTCCAAGTTCGTGAGTGGGCACACGCTGGTCGTCGACGCCGGACGCAGCGTCAACGGCGGATCGGCGCGATTCGCCACCGCCGTGGCGGGGATGGTCGACGTGGCGCGAACGGAGCCCTCGTGATCGTGGTCGCCGGCACGATCAGTTTCCAGACGCAGGCAGGCCGCGACGCGGCCGTCGAGTCGTCGGTCGCTGTCCAAGCTGCCACACGCGACGACGAGCCTGGATGCCTCGCGTACTGCTTCGCCGCCGACCCGGTCGAACCCACGCTCGTCCAGGTCTACGAGCTCTGGTCCGACGAGGCTTCGCTCGCAGCGCACTTCGAGCACCCCAACTATGCAGCCATGCGCACCGTGCTCCGCAGCCAGCCTCGGTCGGGGTCCTCGACCGCCAAGTACCGCGTCGACGCCACGGCGCCGGTGTACGGCAGCGACGGCATCCCGACCGCACCGTTCACCGCCGGCATCTGAGTCCTGATGCTCGACACGGCCCCCGGCCTCGAGCGATGGGGGTCCGACCCGGCGCTGCGCCGGCGCGCCTGGACGGCGGTCGCCGTGGCGTCGAGCAGCCAACTGCTGTACATGGTGGATGCCGGACTGATCGCTCTGTCGGTGCCCGCTCTCGAACGCCAGTTCAGCGGGACGCCGCGCTCCACGATCGGCTGGGCAGCGAGCGGCTTCCTGATCGCCCAGTCGTCGCTGCTCCTGGTGGGCGGTCGGGTCGGGGACCGGCACGGACGCAAACGGTTCTTCCTGCTGGGGATGGCGCTGTTCACGATCGGGGTGATCCTGACCGCATCGGCGCCGTCGATCTGGTTCCTGATCGCGGCGCGCGTGGTGCAGGGCGCCGGCGCCGCATTCCTGACCTCGGGCGCGTTGGCGCTGGTGCTGCCGATGTTCCCGCCGTTGCGTTCGGCGGTCGTGATCGGGGCATGGGGCATGGTGGGTTCGGTCGCGGCGTGGGCCACACCGCTCGGTGGGTCGTGGTTGGTGGCGCACAGCTGGCGCCTCGCGTTCCTGTGCGTCGCCCCGATCGGTGTGGCAGCGCTGGTCCTCGGGCGACGAGTGCTCGTCGAACCGCCTCGCGACCCGGCCTCGGGGCCGACTGACCGGATCAGCTACCTGGTCGGTCCACCGGCGCTCGGCCTGCTGATGCTCGTGGTGGCGAACGCCACGCACTGGGGTTGGCTGTCGCCGATCACACTCCGGCTCGGTGCGTTGGCGGTCGGGCTGATGGCGATCTTCCTCTGGCGGTCCGTCGTGTCCCCAGTGCCGTTGCTCGACCTCGACATCGTGCGCACGACCGGATACCTCCGGTACCTCGTCAGTGGGTCGTTGCAGCAGATGGGCTTCTTCGCGTGGTTCCTCACGGCGCCGATCATCATGAGCGAACTCTGGGGCTGGTCGGCGGGTCGGATCGGTGTGGCGTTGGCGCTCGGTCAGGTGTTGTCGATGGTCGGCTCGCCGGTCGCCGGTCAGGTTGTGATCCGGTGGGGTTCGGCCGTGGCGGTCGCACTCGGTGCCGTGTTCGATGTGGCGGCCATGCTGTGGGCCGTCGCCACGATGTCGGCGTCGTCGGCGTTCTGGTGGTCGTACGTGCCGATGGCGTTGCTGTTCGGGTTCGGCAACGGCATGTGCGGCACGGTCACCACGGGCGCCGCGCTCGCCGCACTGCCCCAGCGCGCTCGGCTCGGGCAACAGCATCGTGCAACTCGCCCGGCGGATGGGCGGAGCGTTCGGCGTGGCGATCGGGCTGGCGATGCTCGGGGAACGATCGGGCGCCGGACTGCTGGCCGGCGCCCGACGAGCGTGGCTGTTCGTGATGGCGATGAATCTGGCGCTGATGGTTCCCCTCGTGTGGGGGAGCGGACAGCGACGAAGGATCAGTGGATCGTGACGGTCCCGGCGTTGCCGTCGACCGTCACGGTTGCCCCGTCGGGAATCGTGTCGGTGGCGTCGACGACCGACACGACGCACGGGATCCCGAGCTCGCGCGACACGATCATGGCGTGACTGCCCTGTGCCCCGACGTTCACGACCACGGCAGCGGCGGGCACCATCAGCGGGACCCACGACGGGTCGGTCTGCGGGGCGATCAACACGTCGCCTGGCTCGAGCCCTTCCGGGTCACCGGCGTCGAGGATGATGCGAGCCCGACCCGTGGCGACGCCGCCCGACCCGGCGGCGCCGGTGAGCACGGCCCCCGACTCGGCCTTCGCCACGTTCTTGCCGTCGCGCCGTGTCATCTCGTCCAACCGGGGGACGCGCTTGTTGACGATGAACACGGGTTCGTACTCGAACAGTGATCGGTACTGCGTCCAGCGCTCGCCGATCGTGGCCGTGAGCGACTCGGGGTCTGCCCGCAGCGCATCGAGTTCCTCATCGGTGACCATGAACAGTTGCTCGGGGTCGCTGATCACGCCGCGCTCCACGAGCCGGCGGGCGTACTCGTACAGCGCCACGCGAGCTTCGTTGATCACGCGCACGACGTTGGTCTTGGCGCGCTCGCGGCCGGCGAGGAACAGCCGGGCCGACTGCAGCGCGGCCTCGAACAAGCCGGCCGTCTCGGGGTCGCCGGCGATCTTGCCTCGGATGTCGGCGACGACGCGGTCGCGTTCCTCGATCGAGTTCGCGTTTCGTGTCGTGGGCGCCTGCGACGGATCCGATCGGCGCATCAGGTCGATCGCCGCCAAGGCGATACGGGGCTTGATCTCCCACGACGGTGCGCGCAGGTCGTATTCGTTCTGGCCGCGCGGAGCCGTGATGGCGGAAGAACAGGTCGAGGTGCTCGAGGAACTCGTTCGCCGACGGGTCGTCGGAGTTGCGCAGGTGCTCGATCACGTGATCGGGGCCGGCCTCGAACGCCGCCGTCACCGCCGGTGACCCTGCGGCCTGGCGGCCCAGTTCCCACATCGCATGGGACGGTGCGGCCGAGTCGACTTCGATCCCGGCCAGCAGGCGGATCGCCATGGTCGGGTCTCCCAGCCCGCCGCAGATCGCTCCGAGTGCGCCGGTGCCGAGCGCCGACAGCGACGAGACGATCATCGCGTTCTCGAACGTCTGCTGGACGTAGGGCATCATCGCCCGGGCTCGGGCATGCAGCGCGGAGTCGGTGGCGCTGGTCAGGTCGGGGCGTTCTTCGCGCAGGATCCGGGCCAGTTCCTTGTCGGCGTCCAGAGCGGGAAGCGCCTGGGCCGACATCGCCCAGCCCATCGAGGCGCCCAGCTTGGCCTCATGAGCGACTGAGTCGTGCCAGTCCTGGTGTTCGTAGGGCGGGACGTCAGCGCGGTCGTCGAAGAATGCCTGGTCGATCATCTCGGGGGTGGCACCCGGCATGCGGGCGCCGAGCACCCGCGTCATGGTGAGCGGGTTGTACGGATACCCCCCGAACACCTTGAACAGGTCGGGGCGGTGGGGTTCCTCGAACTCGTCGTAGTCGAGCGCGCCGATCGCGATGTACGCGTCGCGCAGCCCGGTGCACATGCCCTGTCGCAGGACGAGGCTTTGACCGAGCGGGCTGAACGGATCCGGGAACACGTCGGCGGCGTTGCCGCGCGTCCATGCCGGGAACCGCTCCCCGAGCGTCGAATCGCCGAACCAAGTGCTTGCTGTGCTCACGGTCTTCCCCCTCGGAGACGTCGTATGCGGAGTAACTGTAGTCAGTGTCAAACTTCGGCTGCCAACGGCGCGGGGTGGTGCGCGAGACTGGAACCGTGGCAGCGAAGCTCGACCGACTCGGCGACCGCGCCATGATCGCCGATCAAATGTACCGATACGCGCGTGCCACCGACTGGTTGCAGACCGACCTCCATCGCGACGTGTTCGAGACCGACTGCGTGTTCGCCTCGCCCCACAGCGGCGACATCCACGGCATCGATGCCGTGGTGAGTTGGATGGAGGCGGCGCTCGGGCGATTCGAGGCCACGCAGCACCTGATCGGCAACATCGCCGTGGAGTTCGCGGGCGAGGTCGAGGCGACCGCCGTCAGCTCCGTCAGGGCCTGGCATCGATGGGTCGATCGGTCGCAGCCCGACATGGTCCTGTGGGGCGAGTACCACGACCGATGGAGGTTGACCGACACCTGGCGGATCGCCGAGCGACGGGTGCTGGAGGCCGGGATCGAACCGTTCCGCGAGGGCGGCGCCCGCAATCCCCGCCGCCGGTCGTGATGGTCGGGTCGTGAAGCTCGGTGTGGTGTATCCCCAGATCGAACTCGGAGGCGACCCCGAGGCGGTCGCCGCGATCGGGCGTGCCGTCGAGCTGATCGGGTACGACCAGCTGGTCGTGTACGACCATGTGGTCGGTGCCGAGCACGCCGATCGTGAGCCTCCGCTGTGGGGGCCGTACACCGATGCCGACCCCTTTCACGATCCGTTCGTGATGCTCGGGTATCTGGCAGGTCTCACGTCACGGATCGAACTGGCGACCGGTGTGTTGATCCTCCCGCAGCGCCAGACGGTGTTGGTCGCCCAGCAGGCGGCTGACGTCGACCTGTTCTCCGGCGGTCGATTGCGGCTCGGTGTGGGTACGGGCTGGAATCACGTGGAGTACCACGCACTGGGCCAGGACTTCGGCACGCGTGGGGCGCGTCTCGACGAGCAGATCGTCTTCCTGCGGCGCCTGTGGTCCGAGTCGCTGGTGTCGTTCGCCGGGCGCTTCGATCGGATCGAGCGCGGCAACATCAACCCCCGCCCCCGCCATCCGATCCCGATCTGGGTCGGCGGGTTCAGCGAGCCGGCGTTCCGCCGGGGTGGTCGCTTCGGCGACGGCTACAGCTTCGCCGGCGACGTGGGCACCTGCATCCAGGCGATCGGGCGGGTGCGACACCATCTCGCTGAGGCCGGTCGTTCCGCAGACGGGTTCGGCCTCGAGCTGATCCCCACCCGCGCCGACGATCTGGCGAAGGTGGTCGAAGCCGCCGAGCGGTGGCAGGACGCGGGTGGAACCCATTGCTCGCTCGTCACGATGCGACGTGGCATGACCAGCGCCCAGGCCCACATCGACTACATCGGCGAGTGCTACGAGGCCGTCCGCTCCGTGTCGGACACGACCTGAACGCGGAGCGCCTTCTTGTCGATCTTGCCCATCGGGTTGCGCGCGATCTCGTCCACGAACCGGAACTGCTTGGGGCACTTGTAGCCGGCCAAGGAGTCGCGGCACCATGCCTGCAGCGCCGCCGTGTCGGGCGAGGCGTCGGGACGCAGCTGGACGAGCGCGATCAGCTGCTCACCCATCTCCCGGTCGGGGATGCCGATGCACGCCACGTCGGCCACAGCGGGGTGCCGGGCGAGCACCTGTTCGGCCTCGGCCGGATAGATGTTGACGCCTCCCGACACCACCATGTCGGAGAACCGATCGGTGATGAACACGAATCCGTCGTCGTCCACGTAACCGATCTCACCGAGCGTGAACACGCCGGGTGCGATGTGGGCGTCGGCGGTCTTCTGCGGGTCGCCTTCGTAGATGATCCCGCGGCCGGTCGTGTCGCGGAAGTAGAGCCGACCCTCCGCGCCGGCCGGCATCTGGTTGCCGTGCTCGTCGATGATCAGCGCTTCGAAGGGGGCGACCGCACGGCCGACCGAGCCGGGGTGAGCGAGCCAATCGGTCGAGCTGATCGAACACACCGAACCCGACTCGGTGCCGCCGTACGACTCCGACAGCACGGGGCCCCACCACCCGATCATCGCCTGTTTGATGTCGATCGGGCACTTCCCGCCGGTGTGCGACACGCTTCGCAACGACGACATGTCGTACCCGCAGCGCGCCTCGTCGGGCAGTGCCAGCATCCGCACGAAATGGGTCGGAACCATGATCGAACTCTCCACGGCGTGGGCCTCGATCGCTGCCAGCGTGGCCTCGGCGTCGAACTTCGAGTGGACCACCACCGGCACGCCCGCCAGCAGCAGCCGGACCGCCGTGAGCGGGCCGTTGTGATAGAGCGGGCCGACCACCAGATGCGTGCCGAGTTTGGTGAGCCGGTACGTCGGGAGGAAGGCCATGAAGCCCGCCAGGTGGGGCGCGTCGCCGATCGTCTTGGGTGGCAGTTGGACTGCCTTGGGCCGGCCGGTCGTGCCCGACGTGAACAACAGATTGGGGATCACGCGCTGGCTGCCGCGCAGGGCGATCGGGGGCCGATCGGCGACGAACGCCGCCAGCTCGGGGCCGGCGATCCCCACGTCGGGGAGCACGATCACCTGCACGTCCGTGCCGGCGACCGCCTCCCGGGTCGCCTGCTCCGTGGTGGAGTCGACGAACGCCAGCCGCGCCCCCGACTCGTCGGCGATGTATCCGAGCTCTCCTGCCGTGAGGTGGAAGTTGACCGGCACCGACGACGCCTCGCCGAGCATCGCCGCGGCGTGGGCGAGCAGGGTCGCCGGGCGGTTGCGGGCGATCACCAGCACGCGTCGTGTGTCTCCCAGGTCGGTCGCCTGGATCGCCGCCGCCAAGCGCAGCGTGGCGTCGGTGAACTGTTGCCACGTGGCTTCTCCGAACCCGTCGGACCGGATCGCCCAGCCGTCGGGCTGCGTCAGCGAGCGCGCCACCAGCGGGACGTCGACGGCGTCGGTCATCGCGCCAGCACCGTGCAGGCGCTGATGCCAGGGGCCCCGTAGACCTGGGTAAACGCCGTGCGGGGGTTGCCCGGCACCTGTCGGTCCCCGGCCCGTCCCTGCAACTGGTACACGCACTCGATGACCTGGCGCAGGCCACTGGCGCCGATCGGCTCGCCGTTGGCGATCAGCCCGCCATCGGTGTTGACCGGGATCCGCCCGCCGATCTCGAGTTCGCGGTCCAGGATCAGCCGATCCTGCTCACCGTGCTCGCAGAACCCGCATTCGGCGAGGTGCATCAGCTCGGCGCCGGCCTCGGTGTCCTGCAACTGGGCGACGTCGATGTCGGCCGGGCCGATTCCGGCCTGTTCGAACGCCGCCTTGGCGGCATGGAAGGTGGCGCCGTTGGTGATCTCGGGGGCGAGCCACGGGTTGAACACCTCGAAGGTGCCGAACCGGCGCGTCCGGAACGCGATCGATCGCAACTCGACGGCGCGGTCGCTGAGCTGCTTGGCGCGCTCGGGCGAGGCCAGCACGATCGCCGCTCCGCCCTCGCTCGGGCTGCAGAACATGTAGGTGGTGAGCGGGTCGTTGACCATCGGCGCGGCAGCGATCTCGTCGGCCGAGACCGGTTTGCGGCGCCATGCATGGGGCGTGATCGAACCGTTGCGAAGCGACTTGGCGGCGATCTCGGCGAGCAGCCGGGGGTCGAGGCCGTGCTCGTGCAGGTAGCGCTGGATCTTGAGCGCGAAGAACTGGGTGGTGACCATCATCCCGGCCTCGGCGTACCATTCCGGCAGGCCGTAGTCGGATGCGCTCGACCCGAAGGGCCCGCGGGCGTGCTTGTCGAACCCCACCGCCAGGGCAATGTCGGCCGCTCCCGATTCGATCGCTTGGGAGGCGGTGAGCAGGGCGCTGCCCCCGGTCCCGCAGCCGTTGTACACGCTCACGAACGGCGTGCCGTTGAGGCCCAGTTCGCTGACGAGGGCGTCGGCGTGGCCGCCGTCGCGGCTGCCACCGGCTGCGAACTGGACGTCGTTCCAGGTGATGCCGGCGTCGGCCAGCGCTTGGCGGGCGGCGATCAAACCCATCTGTCGAGCGCTGATGTCGTGACGGCCGAACGGGTGCAACCCGACGCCGACGATCGAGACGGTCATGATGCTGCCCCGGCATCGGCGTCGACGAACGAGTAGTTCCAGATCTCCCCGCCGGCATCGGCTGCACCGGTCAGCAGTCGCACCGGTTGGCCGATCTGCCAACCGCCGACCGGTTTGCCGGTCAACAACGTCTCGATCTTGAGTGGCCCGAGATCGACGTACCCGACCGCGAACGGCTCGAACTGCTCGGCTCCTTGGAAGGGAGGCTTCGGGCGAATGTGCTGGACCGTCCAACTCCACACCGTGCCCGAGGTCGCCAATCCGACCTCGGTGGTCTCGGCGCCACAGTGCGGACAGCCGAGTTGGGCCGGAAAGGTGTGCGTTCCGCAACCCTCGCAGCGCGAACCGACGAGGCGGTCCTCGCCATCGACGGTGATGATCAGTCCTCGCCGAGCGGTGCTCGTCGTCATGTCTTCCTCCAAGGTCGGGCTCGACACGGTGGTCGCCGACATACTTGTCACTGACTCTAGTAACCGGTGGTGCCGGAGTGGCCAGTCAGGTGGCCGGAACGGTCGGCTCGTCGGCGATCTTCTTGCGCTTGGGCACCTTGACGACCATGTTGCGGCTGGCGAGCGACACGGCCCCGATCAACGACAGACCGGTGAACAACGGCTCGATCCAGCGGGTCTTGCCGGAGAACGTCAGCTGGATCCCCTTGATGCCGGTCGAGAGTGCGAACAGCGCCAGCATCGCACCCCACACGTTGGGGCGGCCCTTGAGCTGGGACGCTCCGAAGAACACTGCTGCGATCGCGGGGAACAGCCAACCCGGGCCGATGTTGGGGCCGTACGTGCCGACCTTCCAGGAGTAGGCGATCCCGGCGAACCCGGCCACGACGCCCGACGCAACCAGCGAGCCCCACACCAACCGGTCGGTGCGGACCCCGGCGAGGCGAGCGGCTTCCGGGTTGCCTCCGGTGGCGAACATGAATCGACCGACCGGTGTGTGCTCGAGCACGAACCAGGTGATCATGGCGAGCACGAGCAGGTACCACACGTACATCGGCACGATGATCTCGTGGGTGCCGATCTTCTGGTACGACTTCGACAGCGCCCCGCTGATCGTCTGTTCCGACGTGAAGTAGACGAAGGCGGTGATGATCTGGCTCATGCCGAGCGTGGCGATGAAGCTGTTGACCCGGAGTTTCACGACGATGAAGCCGCTGATGAAGCCGGTGAGCGCACATGCCGCCAGCGCGATCAGCATGGCGATCACGGGCGACAGCGACGTGTTCTTGGCGAACCAGTTGACGATCACCAACGACATCGTGACGAGCGCACCCACGGACAGGTCGTAGGTGCCGGTGGCGAGCGGGATGAGGAACGCGATCGCCAGCACCCCGTACAGCGCCACCTGTTCGGTGAGGATGGTCTTGAGCGACGTCCAGGTGAGGAAGGTGTCGGGGTGGATGCTGCCGAACACCAGGATGAAGAACCCCAGCAGGTACACCGCGCTGTATTTGTCGAGCGCCATCTTCTTGATCATGAGACCCTCCTGGAGCCCTGCAACTGCGTGTGTTCGATGTGTTCGGTGGCGATGTGATCGCCGGTCAACGTGGTGGTGATCGTGCCGTTGACCATCACGATCACACGATGACAGAGGCGAACGAGTTCGTCGGTGTCGGTCGATGCCACGAGCACCGACATGCCCTGGTCGACCGACTCGTCGATCAGACGGTGGATCTGATCCTTGGCGCCGATGTCGATGCCCTGGGTGGGTTCGTCCAACAGCAGCACCTTGGGTGACAGCCTGAGTGCCTTGCCGAACATGACTTTCTGTTGATTGCCTCCACTCAGTGACCCGATCGCCGCCTCGGAGGAGGAGGTCTTGATCGAGAGCCGAGCGATCCATTCGCGGACCTCGGCCAACTCGCGTCCGCGACGGATCCGGCCGCCGGACACGTGTCGCGAGAGGTCGGTGATCGACAGGTTCTCGCGCACGTTCATGGTGCCGACCGTGCCGCGCAGGCCGCGCTCGGCAGGCACGAAGGCCACCCCCTGTTGCATGGAGTGTCGCGGCTTGTGGTTGGCGACTTCGACGCCGTCGAGCACGACCGATCCAGCGGTGCGCGGCAGTTGTCCGGCGATCAGACCCAGCACGTGCTCGCGCCCCGAGCCGGTGATCCCGGCCACACCGACGATCTCGCCCGGGTAGACGTCGAAGTCGATGCCCGCCACGGTTCCGCCGCGCAGGCCACGGACGGTCAACTGCGGCTCGGCACCGACCTGTGAATCGGTGGCGGTGGTGACCTCGATCTGATGGCCGACGATCAGGCCGACGAGCGAGTTGTGATCGAGCCCGGCGACGCGTTCGGTGGCGACCCGCTTGCCGTCGCGCAGCACCGTGACACGGTCTGCCAACTCGAACACCTCGTCGAGGTGGTGCGAGACGTACAGGATCGAGACGCCACGCTCTTTGAGCGTATGGATGACCTTGAACAGGCGTTGCACGTCGTCGCCCGGCAGCGTGGCGGTGGGTTCGTCGAGGATCAACAGGTTGGCGCCCGACTCCCAGCCCACCAGGGCACGTGCGATGGCGATCGCCGTGCGATGCGACGGTGGGAGCGAATCGATCGGCGCCTTGACGTCGATGTCGGCCAACCCGAGTGCGTCGAGGGCGGCGCGTGTGCGCTTGACCTCGTCGGCCCACCGGATCCGACCGCCACGGCCGGTCTGGTACCCGGCGGTGATGGCGATGTTCTCGACGGCGTTCAACATTCCGACCAGGCCGAGATCCTGGTGGACGAACCGAATGCCTGCGGCGGCGGCCGCTTGACCGTCGCCGAGTGTGAGCGGCTCGCCGTCGACCCACGCCGTGGCGCCGTCGGCGTCTGGCTGATGGAAGCCGGCCAGGATCTTGATCAACGTCGACTTGCCCGATCCGTTCTGGCCGACGAGTGCGTGGACCTCGCCCGCTTCGACGTCGAGCCCGACGTCGGACAGGGCGACTTGGCCCGGAAAAGTCTTCGATAGATGTTCGATGCGCAGCATCTCAGCCAAACGTGCCCCCAAAGCTCCGGATGAAAGACTAGCAAACTGGTCGCCGTGTCAATAAAGTACTAGCACCTTCCGGGCACGATTGGCGTGCCTGGATCTCAAGGGGGATCAATGCGAATCAATCGAAAGCTGACCGCTGTGCTGCTCGCCGGCTCGGTCGTTCTGGCGGCGTGTGGCGGGAGTGACGACGCATCAGTCGCCACCGACGCCGCTCCGGCTGCGACCGATGCTGCTCCGGCAGACACCGAAGCCGCTCCGGCAGACACCGAAGCCGCTCCGGCAGACACCGAAGCAGCTCCGGCAGACACCGAAGCCGCTCCTGCTGCCACCGAGCCCGCTCCGGCCGACGAGGACCCGGGTCTCGCCGCCGCCACGGCGAACGTCGAAGCGCACATGTCGGCCGACGCCGGCATCGGCGTGACGATCCCGCTCACGGGCGTTCCCGAGAAGAAGACGTTTGCCTGGTTGGAATGCGATGTGCCCACGTGTGCGGCGTACATCACGCCTGGTATCAAGGCCGCCACCGAAGCGCTCGGTTGGGATCTGAAGATCATCTCGATGAAGAGCACCGATCCCGGCCCTGCGTTCCAGCAGGCGATCGACGAGGGTGCCGACTACATCGCCAGCACGGGTCTCGCCACGGCGCAGTACCAGGCTCAGCTCGATGCTGCGAATGCTGCCGGGATCAAGGTCCTGAGCTGCTTCGGCACCGATGATCCGAGCCCCGACACGATCCAGATGCAGTGTGGCGACGAGAACTTCGTGACGACCACCGGTCCGCTGATGGCGGACTGGGCGATCGTCGACTCCAACGGCGCCGCCAACGTCCTGATCGTCAGCATCCCGGACTTCCCGGTGCTCAAGGTCGAGACCGACGCCTTCATCGAGCGGCTCGGAACGAACTGCGCTGCGTGCACCTATGAGGAGCTCAACGTCACGCTCGACGACCTGATCGGTGGCCGTGTCCCGGCCTCGGTCGTGTCCAAGGTGCAGGCCAACTCCGACACGAACTACATCTTCTACTCGTTCGGTGACCTGCCCGGCGGCGTCAGCGGAGCGCTCGACTCGGCCGGCCTCGCCGACCAGGTCAAGCAGTTCGGCCAGGACTTCTCGACGATCGACCTCCAGGAGATCGTCGACGGCACGATGGGAGCTTGGTCTGCCGACCCGAAGGGCTACGCCGGCTGGCTGATGGTCGACGCCGCTGCTCGCCTGAGCGTCGGCATGACGCTCGACGAAGAGCGGGCCGCCTCGGCGCTGCCGACCGTGATCGTCGACGACGCGGCGTTCGCCCAGGACCTGATCGACAACCAGGGTGGCGACTGGTTCGTCGATTCCTGGGCCGACCAGTTCAAGACGCTCTGGGGCGTCTGAGTCGAACAAACCTGAATGAGCGGTCCTCGGACCGTACGTGAACGGGGGCCCGCTCGGCCGGTGAGATCACCGATCGAGCGGGCCTCGTTCATGTCCGCCCAAATGTCATTGTCAGAAGGGGTCCCTGTGAGCATCGAGTTGATCGCCAACTACACGTCCTCCACCGTCGATCCACGGCGGTTCGCGCAAGACGCGGAAGCAGCGGGGTTCGACGGGATCGGCATGTCGGACCACCTGTTCCGCACCGGCGCCTATCCACACGTGTGGGTGGCGATCTCGGCCATGGCACAGGCCACGGAGCGGGTGTTCCTCACCACCTCGTTCGCCAACAACCTGTTCCGGTCGCCGGTCGAGTTCGCCCAGGCCAGCCTCACGATGCAGTGGCTGAGCGGAGGCCGGTTCCAGGCCGGCCTGGGAGCGGGCTGGCTCGAGTCCGAGATGCTGGCGATCGGCATGGAGTATCCGGCACCGGCGGCGCGGGCGCATCGGTATCGGGAAGCGATCCAGATCGTCGGGGAGTTGTTCCGGACCGGGCGCTGCACGTTTGAGGGTGAGCACTACTCGATCGACGTGCCCATGATCGGCCCGAGCGTCGACACGCCTCCGCCACTGATCGCCTCGCTCGGCGGGCCGTGGACGATCGCCAACATCGCCCCGCTCGTCGACCGCGTCGAGCTCAAGTTCGGCGCCAGTACGCGCGGTGGGGACCTCGACATGGCGGCGCTGGCGGCAACCGACCGCGATGATCTGCGGCGGATGATCGAATCGGTTCGAGCCGTCGCGCCGGACGTGCCGATCGGGCTGTTCACCATGATCGCCGTGGGCGACGATGCCGAGGTGGGCGCGATCCGCGACGGACTCGGATCCGGTCTGTACGCCGATTTCGTGGGGGAGCCGTCGAAGGTGCTCGAGCAACTCCGGTCGCTCGAGTCGCTCGGCCTCGACCGGGTGCAGGTCACGGAACGCACGAAGGGTTCGATCGCCCGTCTCGGCGACGTGCGGTGAGGCGAGTGCGCTTCAGCTGCGGATCTCGGCCCGGAGCGCGGTGAGGCCTCGCAGCACGTAGCTGGGTTCGTAGTCGAAACGATTGAGCGGGTCGAGCGTGATCCGGCTGGCGCGAGCGGCGAGCCGTTCCAGGGCGATCACTGCCTCCAAGCGTGACAGCGGGGCCCCGATGCAGAAGTGCACGCCAAGTCCGAATGCGAGATGGTCCCGCACGTTGGGACGGTCGGGATCGAACGCATCGGGGTCGGGGAACACGGCCGGATCCCGGTTTGCTGCGGCGTAGACCAGCAGCACACGCGATCCGGCTGGAATGTGCACGCCTTCCACGTCGACATCGGTGGTCGCCACGCGGTACATCGCCTGGGTCGGTGTGGCCAGCCTCAGCGTCTCTTCCACGATCGCAGCGGCGCGTTCGGGGGAATCGTGCAGCCGGTCGAACTGATCGGGGTGATCGCCGAGCAACCGGATCATCTCGCTGAACATCTTCGAACTGGTCTCGTTCCCGGCGCCGATCAGCTGCTGCAGGATTCCCATCAGCTCCTCGATCGTGAGCGCCCGTTTCCCTCCGTCCGGCAACGGCAGCTCACTGGCGACCAGTTGACTCACCACGTCGTCGCGGGGCGCCGCCTGACGGTCGGTCAGTTCGGCGTACATGTAGCGCTGGAGCTCCAGAATGCCGTGTTGGGCTTCGACCAACCGGTCGTCACCGAGGCTGGCACCGATCGTGGCGGTGGTGTCGTCGCTCCAACGGGCGATGTCGGCCTGACGCGTCGGGTCGAGGCCGAGCGCCGCCATGATCACGCGAACAGGTACCGGTCGCGAGAAGGCGGCTCGCATCTCGAGCATGCCGCCGTCGATGACCGGGTCGAGTTGGTCGTCCACGATCGCCTCGATCACCGGGCGCAGGGCGGCGATGCTGCGGGCGTTGAACGCCTTCGCCACCGTGGCGCGGTACCTCGTGTGATCCGGAGGATCGACCGTGAGCATCGTCGGGGGACGAACCCAACCCTGGCTCTTGATCGCTTCGAGGCGCTCGACGAGGTGGGCCGGGGGCGGGTCGTTGGGCGTGGCACCGAACGCCGAGGAGTAGGTGGTGGTGTTGCGGGCGATCGACATCACGAGATCGTGGCGGGTGACGAAGTAGCGGTCGGTGCCCGGCATGTGCCACGCCGGTGAGCACGCCCGCATCGCTGCGTAATAGGGAAACGGGTGCTGCTGGACCGCGTGATCGTACGGATCGAAGCCATCGAGGAGCGTGGCGTGCATCAGTCGAGCAGACGCAGCAGATCACGGTCGTCGACGGTCCTCGACGAACGCTCCAGGACGGTGCGTGCCAGCGAGATCGCCCGCGGGTCGTCCATGTCGCAGAACCCGCCGATGATCAGGGGGTAGGAGAACAGCATCAGCACTCCCACGTCGTAGCCGTCCCAGCATTGCTCGAGCGTGACATCGGTGACCCCCAGCGATCGGATGCGATCGAAGTAGTACTCGATCAGTTCGGCTTCATGCGCCCGCCGCAGCTCGACGTCCAGGCTCTGACTCAGCAGATAGCTGAGGTCGTGGAGCGGGTTGGACACCATCACGGCCTGCCAATCGACCATCATCACCGGGTGCTGGCCGGCGCCGCCGCCGAACATCACGTTGTCGAGTCGGACGTCACCATGCACCACGGTCTGGGTTCGTTGTCCCATGCTGACCATCAGATCCGGGAGGCGATCGACGTACTCGGGGACGCGGCGGCAGCACGCAGGGGGCGACCGCGTCCGGGAACAGCTCGAGGCAGCGTTGCCACGTGGCGGCGACGCTGGGTGGGAAGCGCTCGGCGTAGGAGGTGTCGATCCGCATGAAGTTCGCCAGCAGCGGGATGTCACAGCGCCCCCAGTACTCGCTGTGCAGCGGGGCGATGGCGTCGATGATCAACATCACCTCGGCGGGCGTGACGCCAGTGACCTGGTCGCCGGCGCGATAGTCGCCGAGGTCCTCCAACAGCACGATGTTCTGGCCCGTCGAGGTGTCGACGTCGGCATAGTGGCAGAACGGTTTCGGGACATCGACCGACTCGGCGATGTCGTGGAAGAAGGCCACCTCGCGTTCGTACATGTTCGTGTTCATGGCGATCGCCCGGTTGGCCTCGACCGGGTGGGCGAACTTCACGACCAGTGAGGCCGGTTCGGTGGCGGCCGCCCCGCCCTCGTACTCCAGATGGATGCGCATCACCATCCCCAGCAATCCCGTCCCCGAACCGACCGGGGTGACGTGGAAGCGCGCCACGGATCGATCGCTGCCCAGCGCTCCGGACCCGTGGAGAGTACGGGTCAACCAGTCGGCGGTGAGATCGTCCGGGTGGACCGGAAAGTTGTTCGTCATGGCATGTCTCCTGGTTCGATTCGTTCGTTGACGTAGCTGGCGAGCAGGTGGTGGAAGTGCCGGATCCGACTCTCTTGATAGATCGCCATCGGCAGCCCGCTGCGCTTGGTCGCGCGCAGCCCGCGTTGCACCCGCGGCAGATTGAACGCGTCCTGGTCGAGGATCCGGGCGGTGATCCCGAGCACCGGTGCGTTGCCCCACGATTCGTCGAAGTCGAGTTCGACACACCTGGCGGGTGGAGGTCGCTCGCCCACGAAGGGGGACAGGAGGAACACCTCCATCAGGCTGGTCTCGTGGTCGTCGCCGTCGGGGCGGAATCGATAGACCAACCGCTGGTACGCCGCCCACGGATGGAAGTTGGGAAACACGGCGTAGACCATGGCGTCGACCAGCTCGGCGTCGCTGAGCTGATCCACCTCGTCGCCGATCGCCGGCCGCAACGCCTCGCGGCTGATCGCAGATGCGAACGACCGCACCGTTTCGCCCTCCGGAAGGAGAACCGGAGAGGCTTCGTCGACGCGCACGTCGAGCATCGCATCCAACATGTCCTGTTCGGTCGGTTTCCACCTGAGGGTCGGGCTCGGCAGCCCGCTCGGGTGCAGCGCCCGGTTGAAATTTCGGTAGCAGTCGTACCGACTGTTGGTGTCGCCGAGGCGGGCGAGTTGCTGGGGATGGGTGGCGCCCACGTGATACGACTCCATGAACGCCTCTTGGACCACCTTCCAGTTCGCCCGGAACCTCTTCGACACGTGGCCCTCGACGTAGCGGGTCTCGAGATGCCAGGGAGCGAAGTGTTCGACGATCTCGCCGAGGTAGTCGTGGAGCGGTTCGCAGGACGGATCGGGATTGACGAACACGAACCCGGCCCAGGTGTCGACCGCCGCCGACCCGCCACCGGCGACCGAGGCAGTGATCCGATCGTGTGCGAGACGGCTCACGTCGATCTGGAGGTCGCAGATCGAATATCGATACGTGTCGCCGATCGCAGCCAGATGCTCCTCGCGGCAGGCGAACTGCCACGTTCGTGACCACATATCGCGCTTCTCGAGTTCGTGGAAGCGGCGTGTGATGTACCGGTCGACCGGGATGTCGGCGTGGCCGAACGATCCCGGGCGTTGCTCGGCGAACACCTGGCGGACCGGGTGCGTGTCGTCCGCCAGCACCTCGGTGTAGGTCGGGCCGGGCGACCTCATGGCGTTTGGTCGGGGCCCGCGGCCACGCTCATGAAGCGGCGATGGGTGGACAACGGCGGCGTGCAGCGCGGGCCGTCACCGACCCAGGCGCACAGGTGCGGACAGACCGTGAGGCGATCCCCAGACCGCCAGTTGCCCTGTGTGTCGTACACGCCGGTCCGCACGATGCCCGGTTTGGTGTCGTCGGTCACGATCACCTCGCCGACGCACTCGCTCAACTCGTACAGGTAGTGGGAGTAGGCGTGCCGGAGCCCCCTCATGCCGGCGGTTCCGATGTGATGCGTCCGGGCGGTGCGGCGTTCGGCCTGTGTTGCCACATCTTCCGGCTGTCGAAGTCGAGCCGGTACTCGGGTGTGAGCTGGAGCACGACTCGATTGGGTGTATCGAGGTGTTCCAGCATCGCCGCCGCTCCCTCGGCGCTGTCGGGCCGCAGCACACTCGCCAGCTCGGGCAGCATCCAATCGAGCATCGCCCGCTCGCCGTGGACGACGCAGGGCCCACGGAACGAAGCCGTCTTGCCGGTGCCCAACGAGGTGCCCTTCGAGGTGATCGCGATCGCCGCCTGACCGTTGCGCCGCACGGCGGCGACGCGCACGCGCTTCTCCGCCGACGTCAACCAGAACGAGCCGTCTCGCCAGAAGTAGCTCATGATCACCCCGAACGGGACACCCGCCTTGGTGACCCACATGAACGTGCACTCGGTCTGCTCGGCCAGCAGCTGTTCGAGCACGGCGGGGTCGAGCCAGCAATCGTCGAGATGTTCCGAATCATGTGATGCGCCCATGCCCGCTCCGGTGTGAGTTACTTGACGGTGACTATGGTGTCACGGATGGACGCGGCGCTGCTGACAGCGTGTTCTGCTGCGATCGCTCCGAAGACGACGGCCGGGCCGATCGTGCCGCCCGGGCCCCAGTAGGCCTGGCCGGCCGGCGAGGCGATGCAGTTGCCGGCGCCGTAGAGGCCGGGGATCGGATGGCCGTCGACCGACAGCACCCTGGCGTGCTCGTCGGTGATCGGCCCGCCTTTGGTGTCGAGCGCGCCCGCGCCGAGGATCACGCAGTGGTATGGGCCCGAGTCGGCCAGCGGCGCCATCGTGGGGTTGGTCATGCCCGGGCGTGGGTCGCCCGCCCACGTGCGTTCGATCTGCCCGGCGCCCCGATCGAAGTCGACGTCGACTCCGGAACGGGCGAGGTCGCCGAAGCGTTCCACCGCGTCGTGCAGCCCAGCCTCGAAATCGTCGTCCACGGTGAAGCCGCCGGTGTGCGGTGCGAGCGCCGCTACCCGTCGCCGAATCTCGACCGCCAACTGCTCGAACGTGTCTGCCGTGATGACGAACTCGGGGAACGGCTCGCCGGGCATCGGCACCGGCCAGCGGAACCGCGAGACGCGGGGGTCGTCGCACACTGCCTGGTCGAAGATCCAGAACAGCAGGAGGTTGGTGTACTCGCACCTGCTCGGATCCCAGACGAAGTGAACTTGCCCGCGTTCGTTGTAGACGGCCTTCTCGTTGACGACGCGCTTGCCGTGCTTGTTGACCATCAACATCGAGTCGCCGTACGGCGAATAGACGTCCTTGATCGTGGAAGGAACGGTGACGGCATGTTCGACGACGACTTGGTCCCACCATGCGTGGCTCATGTTGCCGAGTTCGGCGCCGACCTCGATCCCGATCCGAACGAAGTCTCCGGTTGCCGACTCCGATGCCGCACCCCCCAGCACCGGACCTCGAAGGTAGGCGCTGGTGAGATCCCTGTCGTGGACGAACCCGCCCGACCCGAAGATCACGGCTCGGCGAGCGCCGTACAACACCGTGCGCACGCCGACCCGCGCCTCGACCCCGAGCACACGCTGATCGTCGTCGCGGACGAGGTGTACGACCTGGGCGCCGGTGCGCAGCTCGGCGCCATGCTCGATCGCGACGCCGAGCAGCGCATCGGCGAGCAGTTGGCCACCTGTTGGATCGATCCCGCGTCGCCAGCCGTCGGGGAAGCGAGGTTGGATCACGCGTCCCATCGGCACGGTGTCCTCATCCAGTTTGGAGTAGTAGTTCGGGTACGGCACGCCCTCGAGCTCCCAAGCACCGAGCTCTGTGAGGCGGTCGAGCACTCGGCAGCCCTCGTCGTTGAACGCTTCGAGTTGCCGGTAGATCCGGGCCGGCAGCCCGAGCGTCTCGTGATCGGCGCGGTACAACGTCGGGTAGCCGGTACGTGCCATGTAGCGCATCGCGCCGGGTCGATCGTCGGCGATTCCCGAGTCGCGCATCACCGGGTTGGCCGGCACCCACATCACGCCGCCCGACTTGGCGGTCGTGCCGCCTGTGAACGCAGCCTTCTCCAACACCAACACGGTCGCCCCGCTGCCGGCGGCAGTGGCTGCCGCCGAACCGCCTGCAGCTCCGCTGCCCACCACGATGACGTCGACCACCAGTTCCCATTCGTCGCCCCATCCGGTGGCCGCTGCCATCACGATCTCCTGTCGTAGTTACTTGAGACTGACTCTCGCTCGGATGAGTATGGTGTCACGGATGGACGCAGCGTACGTCACCCGCTTCCGGGAACGGAGCGCCTACGAGACCGATCGCATCGCTCCGCCTCCCCGCTTCCCGGCATTGCCCGACCTGCCGCTCGGTCGCTACACGGATCCCGAGTTCTTCGAGCTCGAGCGCCAACATCTGTTCAGGCGCTCGTGGCTGTACGTCGGGCACGACAGCGAGCTCCCCGAGCACGGGTCCTACAAGCTGTGTGACATCGTTGGCGCTCCGGTGCTGCTCGTACGCGGCGACGACGGGCAGGTGCGTGCGTTCTACAACGCCTGCCGCCACCGTGGCGCTCCCGTGGTTCGTGGCGATTGCGGCACGGCGCGCATGCTGGTGTGCCAGTTCCACTCGTGGAGCTACGATCTGCGTGGCAATCTCCAGAACGTTCCCGAGGAGCGCGACTTCGTCGGATTGTGCCGCGAGCAACGCCCGCTGGCGTCGGTGCGATGCGAGCAATGGGGCGGCTGGTGGTTCGTCAACCTCGACCCCGACGCAATGCCGCTCCAGGAGTGGTTGCACCCGCTGCCGACGTTGCTGGCCGACGTGGCCCGCTCCCCGCTGCGAGTCTTCGACACCAAGTCGGTCGAGCTGCACTGCAACTGGAAGATCCTGGCCGAGGGGTTCCTCGAGGTGTACCACGCCCGAACGATCCACCCCACCACAGTGGCGCCCACGCTCGACACCCGCGGGACCGTGATCTCGTTGTTCGACCACGGCCACCAGAACATGATCTCGCCGGTGAAGGCCGGGGCACGCACGGATCGACGCGACGAGCTCGGCACGATCGCCCATGTTCCGCCGATGTTCGAGGAGCTCTGCAATCCGGCGCACGGGATCTTCCCCAACGTGATCACCCCGATGGACAAGCGCGGGTTCCCGTTCCTTGTCTTCTGGCCGACGGCGATCGACCGGACGCGACTCGACATCGTCTGGTTCGCCGCCGATTGGGGTCCTGGTGAGATGCCGAACCGCGACGTGTGGCAGGTGCGACTCGATCGATTCGACGTGCTGATGGACGAGGACTATCGCAACCTCGAACCCATCCAACGTTCTGTCGAGAACGCCGCCCACGGGGGCGGGGTGATCAACTACCAGGAACGCCGGATCTGGCACGTACACGCGTGGATCGACAAGATGATCGGCGAGGACCGGATCGCCCCGGAGCTACGTGTGCCCGATCTGCTCGCCGATTGGGTCGAGCACGTCTGATGGCCGGCCGCCTGTTGGCGATCACCGGTGGCCACCGCTTCGACGAGTCGGCGTTCGCAGCGATGCTCGACGAGGTCGGGGATCAGCTCGGATGGGAGTGGGCGCATGCCCGCCAGCCCGAGGCGCAGACGTGGTTGCGCGGTGAACATGCCGGCGAGTGGGACGCGATCCTCTTGCACGATCTTCCCGGTCTGACGTTGGCCCGCGGGGCGGAGCCCGTCGCCCACGAACCGAGTCAGGAGGTGCGGCGCGGGCTGGAGGAGTTGGTCCGGGCCGGCCAGGGGATCGTCGCCACGCACCACACGCTCGCCGGGTGGCCGACCTGGGATGCGTGGGCTGGGATGCTCGGCGGGCGTTTCCTCTACGCCCCCGGAACCGTGCGTGGTGCCCAGGTCCCGGCCTCGGGCTACCGGATGGACACCTACCGCGTCGATCCCGTCTCCGAACATCCGGTGTGCGCCGGTGTCGAACCGTTCGACGTGACCGACGAGCTGTACCTGTGCCCGGTGTTCGCCGACGAGGTCGTCCCACTGCTGACGACGACCGCGTCGAACACCGCCGACTCGATGATCGACGCGCATCGCGAGGTCGTGCACGGCGACCGCGTGGGGGCGACCGAGCAGCGCGCCAGCAACTTGCTGGGATGGGCCACGTCACCCGGATCGAGCCGGCTGGTGTACGTCCTGCCAGGGCACACCGCGGCGACGATGTCGCACCCGATGTACCGACGCGTGCTCACCAACGCCGCGGCGTGGGTCGCCGACCGATGACACCGACCGATGACACCGACCGATGACAATGGTCAGGGACGCAGGTGCGGCGTCAGATCGAGCCGCTTCATGCCGCGCAGGAAGAAGCTCGGGTGGTACTCGAACGTGTTGTCGTCGGCGAGGTCGTACCGATCGATCCGCTGCGTGAGCTCCTCCAGCACGACGCGCGTCTCGAGCCGTGACAGCGGTGCGCCGATGCAGAAGTGGATCCCGAACCCGAACGCCACGTGATCTCTGAGGTTGGTGCGATCAGGATCGAACCGATCGGCGTCGCCGCCGAACACCGCTTCGTCACGGTTGGCCGACATCCACGTCACGATCAGCCGGCTCCCGGCCGGAATCGAGACACCGCCCAGCTTGGTGTCGGTCGTGGCGACCCGCCAGATCGCCGAGGAAGGGCTCGCCAGACGCAGCGCCTCTTCGACCACGACCGGGATCCGGGTCGGTTCACGACGCATCCGCTGCCATTCGTCCGGGCGGTCGGCGAGCATGACCATCAGGTCGGTCAGCAAGCTGGTCGTGGTCTCGTTCCCGGCCACGAGCAGCTGTTGCAGGATGCGGAGCATCTCGGCCATGTCGAGCGGTCGACGCTCCGACTCGGCCACCAGATCGTCGTCGTCGTCGATCCGGGCGTTGAGCAGGTGCGTCAGCAGGTCGTCCTGGGGAGCGATCCGGCGCTGCTCGATCTGGTCGGCGAAGTAGTGCTGGAACTCGTTGATCGAGCGCTCGGAGGACACCGCCGCGTCGACACCGATGTCGGTTCCGATCCCGGCGGTGCTGGCGTCGGACCATTCCTTGAACTTGGCGAGGTCGCGATCGGGCACGTTGAGCGCGTGGGCGATCACCTCGACCGGCAGCGGCACCGAGAAGCGTCGGACGAAGTCGAGCGGTTGGTGATCGTCGACTCCACCGATCAAGCGGACCGCGATCGAGCGGATCGTGGGCTCCATGGCGGCGATCGATCGCGGCGAGAAGGCCTTGGAGAGCAGTCGCCGGTAGCGGGTGTGGGCGGGAGGGTCGGCGGTCAACAACGTGGCAACGCGCGGGTAGCCGTCGGCGATCACCGCGTCGATGCGGGCTTGCCATTCGGGAGGTGTCGGTCGCGAGGCGCGCCCGAACGCCGACGAGAAGCGTGCTGGATCGCGGACGACCTCCATCACGTGCTCGTGACGGGTGACGACGAACGCATTGGCCGCCGCGCTCCACGCGACCGGCTGTTCGTGACGCAGCGTGGTGAGCTGTGGATACGGGCAGGCGGTGGCTTCCGCCCCGAACGGGTCGAACCGGTTCACGTCCATTCAGTCGATCGCAACCAACCGGTGCGTCAGGTCGCGGACCGCGGCGCGCAGCTTGCCGCTCGATTCGGTGCTCAACGGCCCGTCGGCGAGCCGCATCGTGTGGACCGAGATGAGCAGATCCACGAGCGTGCGCGCCGACAAGGTCTCGATCGACTTGCGTGCGGCCGACGAGCGGCCGCGGCTGCCTGCCCCGCCGATGTACCCGAACGCACGCTCGACGTGGAGTTGTTCGAACTCCTGGCGCAGCGTGGTGATCTGCCGGGTGGCCCCCGGCAGTTGCAGGTAGAGCAGCGTCGCCTCGTCGGGGTGCGTGTCGATCCAGTCCCAGACGGCGTCGATCACGGCATCGAGCGTGTCCATGTCGCTCGGGGATGAGTCGGCACGCACCCCCGACACCACGCCGGTGATCGACTCGAAGACCCGGTGAACGGCGGCGCTGAACAGCTCTTCCTTGCCGGAGAAGTGGTAGTAGACGGCGGTGACCACCACGTCGGCCTCATCGGCGACATCGCTGATGGCGGCGTCGACGAACCCTTTGCGGGCGAACAGCCGGATGGCGGCATCGATGATGTCGTTTCGCCGCGACGGCCGGTGCGCCGGCTGGGCGTGCTGTGCGTCCTTGGTCGTCTTGGCCACTCGGCGGATTACTCTAAGTCAATCGACGCCCCGGCCCCCCACCGCAGACCCGCCCACCGACCGTCGCGCCGCAACGACATCGTCGACGGTGCGATGGGACTGTTCGCCACGATCCCGGTCGACGAGGTCACCGTGCAGGACATCGCCGCCGTGGTCGGCATGACACCGGCCGCGGTGTACTACCACTTCGCGTCCAAGGAGCAGATCCTGCTCGAAGGCATGGAACGCTTCAGGGGCGAGTTGATCGCTCATGTGCGCGAGCTGGCGGCGTCGAGTTCGCTCGGTGTCGGCGACCTGGTAGCCGAGTTGATCGGTTGGGTTGCCCGTCGGCGTGTGTCGGCCACGGTGTACTTCGTCAGTTCGATCGGGCTCAACCTCGTGATCGAAGCGGTACGCCGCGAGGCTCGCCATGAGATCGTCGAGGTCCTGCGTCCGGCGATTCGCACGGCACGCAATCGCACGGGCCAGGCCGAGGCAGGCGCGATCGCTGTCGCCCTCGTGTCGTTGGTCGAGACGTCGGTCGCATCGATGCTGAACGGCGACGCCACGTACCGTGGGCTCGGGGCGCGCCGGTTCCCGGTCGAGGTCGGTCAGCTGGCCGGCCGGATCGCCGGCGTCGCATAACCGGTCGGACCGGCGATCAGACCGGCCAATCGGTGTCGAGCCGCACGAGGGCTTTGCCGACGTTGCCGCCCTTCAGCATCGCCAGGAAGCCGGTCACCGCGTGTTCGATCCCGTCGGTGACGGTCTGCAGCGCCTCGACCTCGCCCGAACGCAGCCAGCCGGCAACGGTCCGTTCGAACTCGGGTCGCATGTCCTCGTGGTCGCGCACGATGAAGCCGAGGATCGTCACGCGTCGCAATACCGCTTCGATCAGGTTGTTGATGTCCTGGCCGCGGCCGTCGGCCGAGAACTGGCTGATCATCCCGCACAGCGCGATGTGGCCGCCGATCTTCATGTTGTGCAGGGCGGCGACCAGGTGCGGGCCGCCGACGTTGTCGAAGTAGAGGTCGATTCCGTCGGGGGCGATCCGAGGAACGGCGTCCTTGGGTGACTCGGAGCGATAGTCGAAGGCGTCGTCGTATCCGAGCTGGTCCACGAGTTGGGCGACCTTGGCGGGGCCACCGGCGCTGCCCACCACTCGTTCGGCGCCCAACAGTCTGGCGAACCGGCCCGCCGCTGAACCGACCGCGCCGGCGGCGGCCGAGATGAACACGGTGTCGCCCGGCTTCAGTTCGCCGACCCGCTTCAGCCCCACCCACGCCGTGAAGCCGGTTTGCCCGAGCACGCCCAGCCAGGCTCCGACGGGCGCTGCGTCGGCGTCCACCACCGTCACGGTCGACGCATCGACGACGGCGTGTTCGCGCCAACCCATCCGGTGCCGCACCACGGACCCGAGCGGGATGTCCGAGCCGTCGGCGGCGATCACCTGTCCGATCGCCGACCCGTCGAGCGGATCACCGACCTGGAAGTTGGTGGTGTACTGCTTCTCGCCGAGGTCCAGCCGCCCGCGCATCGACGGGTCGACACTCATGGCGATGTTGCGCACGAGCAGCTGGCCGGTCTGCAGGGCCGGGATCGGTCGCTCCTCCACGGCGAAGTCGTCGGGGCTGGGGTCACCGCCGGGAGTGGGGCGTCGGACGAGCGTGACGAGGCGTGTCGAGGTGGGGATCATGGGCAGCTCCTGGGGCGCGCAAGTGGAATCAATCTCAAGTTACTCCGGACGCTTGACGACGTCGGGGTTCCCCTCGGTCCACGTCTGCTGCATCAGCCGGTGAGCGATCCGCCAACCGTCCGGCGTGCGGACGACGCGGTCGTCGTAGTACCCGCCGACGAGGAAGTTGTGGCCACCCTCGACGCCGGCTCGCACGTGCTGGCTCTGGAGGTGGCAGCGGTGCGTGCCGTGGTCGCCGTCGACCGTGACCTGGTGGTTGCCGATCAGATGCTGGGTTCGATCGAGCCGCAGGATCGATCCGCCGATCCGGGCGATGATGGCGTCGACCCCGCTGCACTCCACGCCCCGCAACAACGCCGTGGCGTCGGGTGCGAACACGTTGCGGAGGTCCTCGACGTCCTTGGTGTCGAGCGCCCACGTGTAACGGATGGCCAGGTCGATGATCTCGTCGCGGTCGGACATGGGCCCAGCGTGTCATGTCGGGACCGCCCGGCGGGGACCGGAGCACCGAGTTTCTCTACAGTGGCTCCATGAATCCGCGCATCCAGATCGCCACCGGGTTGTTCGAGGGATGGAGCTCCGGTGACCCCGACGCCCCGGCCGAGTACTTCGCGCATGACGGCGTGCTCGACGACGTCGCCAGCGGGAGGTTCGAGGGGTGGCCGGCGATTCGCACGTTCTTCGCAAGCGGCCTCACGCGCACGGCGAACCTCACGCTGATCCCCACCGAGTTCTGGGCCAACGACGACGGGTTGGCGGTGCACTACGTGATGAGCGGCGACGTCGTGCGGCCCGAGAGCTTCGGCCCCGAGTACGTCGGCAGGCGCTGGTCCGTGGGATGCATGTCGTATCTCCGGTTCGACGGCGACCGGGTCTGCTACGAAGCCGACTTCCACGACAAGGGGTCGCGCGCCAAGTCGCTCGGCATCGGCGTGTGATGCTCGGTCTCGGGGCGCCGGTCCAGATCGCCTACGCCGTCGACGACGTCGATGCCGCCGCGTTGCGGTGGACGTCGCAGTACGGCGCCGGTCCGTTCTTCCTCCGGCGCCACATCGAGTTGCGCGCCGTGCGATACCGAGGGGCAACGGCAGTCTTCGACCACAGTTCGGCGTACGGCCAGTGGGGCAGCGTGATGGTGGAGTTGGTGCAGGACCACACCGACGGCCCGAGCGTGTTCAACGAACACCTCGGGGCGGGACTGCACCACCTCGCATTCTTCGTCGACGAACCCGAGAGCACCCTGCACACGCTGGCGGAACGCGGCTACGAGACGGCGATGAGCGCCAGCACGGCGGGCGGCTCGGTGTTCCATTTCGTGGACACCGTCGCCGACCTCGGGCATTACCTGGAGATCTACCGGTCGGGCGATCGGCTGCGCGAGTTCTACTCGATGGTGGCCGATGCGGCGCTGGGATGGGACGGCTCGCGTCCGATCCGCGAGTGACCCGTCAGAACGTCAGCCGGCTCGCGGGAGCGGCGTCGTCGGCCACCACGGCCAGATTCCAGGTGGGAATGCAGTGCTTGTGCGAGAACTTCCATCCGTGGTCGGTGCACACCACGATGTCGCGGTAGTCGCCGCCGTACAGGCGCTTGGGGACGTGATGCGGTCGACTGAACGGGGCGAAGAACTTGCTGTGGACCGTGACCGGACCCGAGCGGTCGCCGGATTCGTCGGCCACGATGTTCGTGACGTGATGTGCCCCGGGGTGGCCGGTGTCGACGTCGCGGAACCAGTCGACGATCGCCTGGCGTCCACTGCGCGTGGTTCGCGAGCTGCTGCCGACGTAGTCGATCGAGGCGTCGTCGGTGAACAGGTCGCCGAATGCATTCCAGTCGCGCTGCTCGATCGTGTGGCCGTAGCGCCCGAGTAGCTGGTGGATCATGACGATGTCGAGAGCGTCGAGCACAACGCGGATCGTAGACCCTGGTCGTCGACGTCGGCTGCGCTCTCGGGAACCGCTTCGTACTAGAGTCAATCTCAAGTAACACAGGAAGGGTCATACTCAGATGAGTGAAAGCGTCGCTCCGACCGGGCCGCGATCTCCTGGTATCACGTACCAACAGTTGCTGGACACCGACCCGTATCCGGTGCCCGACGTGCTGCGGCTCGAGTCGCCCCAGTTCCTCGGCAGCGCCGATGTGTCGACAGACCGGTACACGTCGTACGACTGGCACCGGCGCGAGGTCGAGGGGCTCTGGAAGCGGGTCTGGCAAATGGCCTGTCGCGAGGAGCAGATCGCCGAGGTCGGCGCCCACATCGTCTACGAACTCGCCGAGCTGTCCTACATCGTGGTGCGCACCGCTCCCGACGAGATCAAGGCATACGTCAACGCCTGCCTGCATCGCGGTCGCCAGCTCAAGGACCATGGTGGTCGATGCTCCGAGTTCCGGTGCCCCTTCCACGGCTTCACGTGGGCACTCGATGGGCAGTTCGTGTCGATGCCTGCCGCGTGGGACTTCGAGCACGTCGACGGGGCCGAGTTCGCGCTGCCCGAGGCGCAGGTCGGCACCTGGGGTGGGTTCGTGTTCATCAACCCCGACCCGGACGCCGAATCGTTGGCATCGTTCCTCGGGGAGCTACCGGCTCAATTCGATCGCTGGAAGCTGGAGGATCGGTACGTCCAGGCCCACGTCCAGAAGGTGATCCGGGCCAACTGGAAGATTGCCCAGGAAGCGTTCTGCGAGTCATACCACGCTCCCACCACCCACCCCCAGACGGCGACCTACCTCGGTGACGTCAACAGTCAGATCGACATCTGGGGCAACGTGGCGCGGGTGATCACGCCCGGCGGCACGCCGAGTCCACTGCTTCGGTGGGAGCCCACCGAGGACGAAATCCTGCGGTACATGCTGGACATCCGCGACGACGAGGAGAACTACATCACCCTGGCCGAGGGCAAGACTGCTCGTGACGTGTCGTCGGCGGCGGCCCGCGAGCGCTGGCGCCCGGTCGTCGGGGACCACGTCGACGAGTGGTGCGACGCCGAGTTCATCGACAACATCGACTACACGGTGTTCCCCAACTTCCATCCGTGGGGCGCCTACAACCGGATCGTGTATCGCTTCCGGCCCAACGGCGACAATCATCGCGAAGCGCTGATGGACGTGTTCCTGTTGGCACCGTTCAGCGGCGAGCGTCCGCCGGCCGCCGGCACCACTCTGCTCGGCCCGGACGATGAATGGATCACGGCACCCGAGCTGGGCATGCTGGCGAAGGTCTTCGCCCAGGACAGCTTCAACATGCCGATGGTGCAGAAGGGGCTCGAGGCGATGACCAAGCCCGGCGTCACGCTCGCCAACTACCAGGAGTCGAAGGTGCGCTGGCTGCACCACCTGCTCGGACGATGGGTCGAAGGGGACTGATGTGCTCGGTCTGAAGCATCCATTCACGCTGGCGCTGTACGAGCAGGACGGCCACGGCCACGTGCGCGTCACCACGCGCGACGGCAAGGTCGGGCTGTTCAGCCCGGAGGGGGTCTGGATCTCGGGCGAAGTGTTCGAGTCCGACCCCCAGCTGTGTGGATGGATCGGTGGCCCGAAGGTGGCGCACCACCGGATCCAGCGCATGTGACCGTGGCCGCCGTCGCCCGAGCACTGCGATTCGGTGACCTCGTGTGGTCGCACTTCAGTCGTCCGCGCTTCGGCCGCTTCGACGAACGCGTGGCGGCATCTTCGGCGGCCGGCTATGCCGGGATCGGTCTGTACATCGGCGAGTACGCGCGCCTGCGCCAGGAGGAACAGCGGTCGCCGGCCGACATCCGCAACGTGCTCGACCGCAACGAGGTCGTACTCGCCGATGTGGAGGTAGCACGCGGGTGGTGGGCCACCGAGGGTGCTGCACGCGACGAGTGCCGCTGGAGCGAACGGTGGGCGTACGAGATGGCCGACGAGTTCGGTGTCCGCTACCTGCAGGCGATCGGACCGTACGACTGCGAGTTCGACCAGGCCGTGGAGGGCTTCGGCGGCCTGTGCGATCGAGCCGGCGAACACGGCCTGCTGGTCGGCATCGAATGGCTGCCGTTCACGAACATCGTCACCGCAGCCGATGCGCAACGGATCGTGCTCGCCGCTGATCGCCCCAACGGCGGGTACTGCGCCGACATCTGGCACCACGTGCGGGGCGCCAACGATCTGGCGATGATCGAGGCACTCGAACCCGAGCGCGTGTTCGCGATCCAGATGAACGACGGAGCGCTGCGGCCGAAACTCGACGACTACAAGCAGGACTGCCTCGCCAACCGGCTGCCGCCGGGGGACGGCGAGTTCGACTGCACCGGGTTCCTCCGGACGCTGCTGGACATGGGCGTCGACGTGCCGATCTCGGTCGAGGTGTGCTCCGCTGCGCTGTGGGACGGCCCGATCGACGACGCCGCCCAGGCGTCCGCCGACGGCATGCGCCGAGTGCTCGCCCAGTTGGGCGATCGCTCATGACGGCGACGCCAGCGTCGCTGCCCGAGTGGCACATCGACGTCGACGGATGCGTGAACTTCCGCGACGCCGGTGGTTGGCGCACGGAGGACGGCGGGCGAATGCGAACCGGTCGCCTGTACCGGTCGGACGATCCGATCAGGATCACCGGTGCCGGTCGTCAGGCCGTGGCCGGTCTGGGGCTGGCGAGGGTGATCGACCTCCGTCAGCACTCGCAGTTCGTGCGCGCTCCCGGCTTCATCGATGCCGAGCACACCGATCACATCCCGCTGCTGGATCGCATCATCGACCCGGACAATCCGCCGTCGCTGACGACGCCGAACGACATCGCCGATCTGTACGAGATGATGCTGGATCGCAGCAAGGTGCCGCTCGGCCAGGCGCTCGAGGCGGTTGCACGGCACATCGGCGAGGGGCCGGTGCTCGTCCACTGCGCCTACGGCAAAGACCGTGCCGGGCTGGTCACGGCGCTGGTGCAGTCGGCGATCGGCGTGCCGGCCGAGTGGGTGATCGAAGACTATGCCCGCTCCCACCAACCGGGTCGGCGTCGGCGGGCGTGGACGCTCGCCGAGCCGCTTCCTGACGATCCCGACACCTCCCACGTTCCCGACTTCCTGTTCGGTGCCGACGCCGAGTCGATGCGGATCCTGCTCGATCGAGTGATCAACCGACACGGCTCCCTGCGAACGTGGGCAGAGCATCACGCTCCGGACCCTGACACGATTGGACGGATCCGTGCTGCACTCCTCGACCGCTGAAACGCTCGCCGGCACCCGAGTGTTGGTGCTCGGCGGCTCGGTCTTCGTCGGCAAGCACCTCGTCGACGCCTTGATCCGCCATGGCGCCCACGTGACGGTCCTGAACCGTGGGAAGACGGCGACCTCGCTCGGTGACGACGTGGAGCGGCTGGTGGCCGACCGGACCGACCCCGAACAGATGCGATCGGCGCTGCTCGGGCTCGAGTTCGACGCCGTGTTCGACGTGTCGGGGTTCGTGATGGCGGCCGGAGGGTCCGACATCGACGGGCTGCTCGACCTGCTCGACGGTCACGTCGGCAGCTACGTGTACACCAGTTCGGTGATGGCCTACGACCAGTCGTGGGTGGGCACGTTCCCGTGGCGAGAGGACCAGCCCACGAACCCGGACGGGCCTGCCAGCTACGGCGGTTTCAAGGCGCTCGCCGAGTCGGCGATGTTGGAGCGCCATGCATCGACGGGATTCCCGGCGGCGATCGTGCGGCCGGCGGCGATCTACGGCCCCGACAACAACATCTTCGACATGGAGACGCCGATGTTCCTGCGGCTGCTCCAACGCCGCCCGATCCTGGTGCCGCACGGCGGCCTGGTGGTCGGTTCCTACGGCCACGTCGACGATCTGTGCGAGGCGATGATCACGATCGCCACCCACCCGGCCGGGCGTGGCGAGGTGTTCAACATCTCGGCCGAATCGCTGGACGTGAACCGCTACATCGCGGTCCTGGCCGACGTGGTGGGCGTCGAGCCCGACGTCGCCTACGTGCCCGATTCGATGCTCCCCGAACTCACGGCACCGGGCGCGCCGCCGGCCTTCGGGCACCTGTTCAAGGTCCGCCACCACGCCATGGTCAGCACTGAGAAGGCACGCAGGCTCGTGGGCTACGCGCCCCGCTTCGACACCCGCGACGGCCACGCCGACACGTACCGATGGTTCCTGGAACGCGGATGGGATCGTCTCGATGGTCCGCTCGCCGACCCGGTCTGGAAGGCGTCGTGGGACTTCGATGTCGAGCGCACCGTGGCGGAGCGGATCCGCCGTGGCTGAGCGGCTCTCGGACGCCGAGATCCTGCGATGCGTCGCCGACACCGCCCGGCGGGTGATCCTGCCGGTGCTTGCCGACGGCCCGGTGTGCGACTCGGTTCGGGCGCTGGCCGGACGCGCCGAGTCCGGGCACGACCTGGCAAGCCTGGCCGCCGAGTTGTACGACGACATCCTGCCCGCCATCGATGATCGTGACGAGTGGGCGCGAGCGGCCACGATCCAGCTGATCGGCTTGGTGCGGTACGGCGCCCGGCGCGGACCCGATCCCACCGGCCAACGGCTGGCCGAGCTCGCCGGGGCGCTCGAGAGCATCGCTGCCAATCCGCTCGTCGCAGCGCACTGGTCGCCGGGCGACAACCCCGAACCGTCGCGAGTGATGACCGCGCTGGCGGCGGCGCTCGCCGACGCGGTGGGACGCAAGGACGCCGCAGCGGACCAGGTGCGTTCGACGTTGCGGCCGATCGCCGTGCGTCAGCTCGACGACGAACTGGCCGAGACCGGGCCGCTCGTCGACGCCTTCCGTGGGCGGTTGTCGTGATCGACCGCGTCGCGCTCCAGACCTGGCTGCGTGAGCGACGCGACGACGGCTCGGTCGAGATCGCCGAGATCACGCGGATCGCGACCGGGAACTCGCGCGCCAACTGGTACGTCGCCATGTCGGACGGTGAGCGTTACGTCGTGCGCGTCGAACAGGGCGGCGTGTTCGGCACGTCCAGCGCCGACGAGTTCAGATTCATGCGGGCGGCAGGTGAGCTCGGTTGTCCGGTCGCGCCGGTGCGCTGGTTCGAAGCGACCGGCGGCGTACTCGGGCAGCCGTTCTTCGTGATGGACTTCATCGACGGGGTGGCGACCGGACACGACGACCGCTCGATGTCACCGGAGCTGGCCGACGACTTCGTGGCCCGACTGGCGGAGTTGCACCGGACGGACTGGTCTGCTCGGTTGGACGACCGTCGCTCGGCCACCGACGCCACGCACGCCGAGATCGAGCGCTGGCACCGCGTCTATCGCGACGAAACGGATCGTCCGATCCCGTTGATGGAGGAGGGTGCAGCGTGGCTGCATCACCATGCGCCGCCACTCGATCGAGTGTCGATCGTCCATGGCGACCCGGGTCCCGGCAACTTCGTCCACGACGGCCACCGTGTGCTGGCGTTCACGGACTGGGAGTTCACCCACCTCGGCGACCCGGCCGAGGACTGGGCATACCTCGTCACCATGCGTGGCGCCCGCACGATGAGCCGGGAGCGGTGGCTGGAGCTGTTCGAGCGAGTGGCCGGCGTGACCGTGAGCGAACAGCAACTCACGTACTGGGCTGCGTTCAACTACTTCAAGGGTGCCTGCGCCAACCTCACCTGCCGGCGGGTGTTCGTCACGGTGAACCCGGCGCCCAACATGGCCTTGATCGGGACGGCCCTGCACCAGACCTACCTGCGCCAACTCGTTCAAGTTGTGTCAGACACAACATGAACGTCGACGAAAGGAACCGTGATGCCTCGCTCCGATGAATCGGCGTTGATCGCCCTGTCGCTGGAGTACGCCGACGCCGTTCGGGACCAGGATGCCGACCGTTGGGCGGCGACCTGGGTCGACGATGCGCGCTGGGTGCTGGGTGCCGGCCGCGACGTGGTGGGCCGCGACGCGATCGTCGACATGTGGTCGACGTCGATCGCCAAGTACGCCAAGGTCGTCCAGCTCTACCTGGCGAGCACGTTCGAGATCGACGGCGACACCGCCAGCGGCCGGTGCGAGTTCCAGGAGCTGAACGTGGTGCACGACGGCACTCGCAAGATCCTGGCCGGCCACTATCGCGACACCTATCGTCGCACGCCGGACGGGTGGCGGTTCACCAGTCGTCAGCTCACGAAGTACTACCAGGGCCCTCCTGACCTGATGGGGGAGTTCGTCTGACCACTGCGATGTGAATGTACGGACAATACGCTAGCATCGTCTGCATGTGCCGTCAGATCAGTTGCCGTCGTTGCGACCGCCCCACGTGGGCCGGTTGCGGAGCCCACGTGGAGCAGGTGCTCGGGCACGTGCCGAAGGCGGAGCGCTGCCAGTGCAGCGAGTCGCCGAGCCGCTCGATCCTGTCGCGCCTGCTGGGCCGCTGACGGCTAGACCTTGGTGCGGCTGGGTCCGGCGGGCGAGTTCTTGAACATGCTCTCGGAGTCGAATCCGATCCGAGTCGTCGGGCGGATCTCGATCACCACCCTGCCGGGTGTGTCGAGGTGGTGCACGAAGGCCTCCTGGCGTTCCGTGCTCTCGGGGCGCACACGCGCCGCCAACGCCGGATAGAACCAGGCGTTGACCTCCTCGGACTCGTGCACGATCGCCTCGCCTTTGTAGGTCACGGCTTGGCTGACGCCGATGTCGGTGCCGCGGCTCGTGACGGCGATCGCCACACGGGGCGCGCCTCGACCGCAGCGACCCGCTTGCGCCGGCGAGTGCACGTGACCCAGAAGCTGCCGTCGTGCAGCAGATAGTTCATGATCACCCCGACCGGGTCGCCGTCCTTGGTGCTCCACATGAACGTGCACTCGGTCTGCGCCGCGTGCAGGGCCTGCTCGCGTTCGTCGTCGAGGGCGAACTTCGAGACGTCGTCGTACGAGCTGACGTAACTGCCGGGTTGGGTGGGCTCGCTCATGGGGACTCCTGCTGCGATGTCTTCGGGCGGTACTGATAGCTGCGCTGTGTGCGGCCACCGGCGACCAGATGGTGTTCCCCGGTGATCCACGACGACGCCGGGGAGCACAAGAACAGCACCATCGCGGCGATGTCGTCGGGGGTACCCATCCGGCCGAGTGGGATCGTGCGTGCCAGTTCGTCGAGCTTGTCGTCGACGCCGAGCACCTGGCGGTACGCCTCGGTCGCCACCGGACCGGGGGACACGGCGTTGACCCTGATCCCGCGTTCGGCGAGTTCCAGCGCCAGCGTCTGGGTGAGGTTGATCAACCCGGCTTTGGCGGCTGCGTAGGGTCCCGTGAAGGGGGAGCCACGCGTGCCTGCACCCGAGGTGATGTTCACGATCACCCCGCCATCGGGCATCCGGTTGGCGGCCGCTTTGCAACCCTGGAACGCCGTGGTCAGGTTCAGCTCGAGCTGTGATCGGAAGATCTCGTCGGGTGTGTCGACCAGTTGCCGGACGTTCTTCTCGTCGGACCCCCCGACATTGTTGACCCAGATGTCGAGCCGCCCGAACTCGGCGAGTGTGCGGTCGCCGATCTGCTCCGACAGGTCGCGCACGTCGCCGTCGACGATCAGCGCACGTCGTCCCCGCCCGGTCACCCCGGCCGCGGTCGCCTCCAGATCGGTGATCCGTCGCGCGTTCAGGACGACGTCGGCCCCGGCGTCGGCCAGTGCCCAGGCGATCGCACGGCCGATCCCTTGGCCGGAGCCGGTCACCACCGCGACCTGGCCGTCGAGCCGGAGCTGGTCGAGGATCGTCATCGTCGCTCGAATCGAATCGGGAGGCGGGTCAGCCCGTGCAGCACGAACGAGTCGTTGCGCTCGGGCTCGCCTGCCAGCTCGATCGAGGTAAGACGAGCGAGCAATTGCTCGAACGCCACACGCGTCTCGAGCCGTGCCAGCGGGGCGCCGATGCAGAAGTGGATGCCCCACCCGAATGCCATGTGATGGCCGAGTTCGTTGCGCTCGCGGTCGAGGCGGAACCGGTCGGGGTCGGGGAAGTGTTCCGGGTCGCGGTTGGCCGACGCGAACGCCAACTGCAGCTTGCTGCGAGCCGGGATCGTCTCGCCGTGCAGCTCGACCGGCTCGGCGTTGGTGCGGAACAGCCCGTGCACGGGTGAATCGAAGCGGAGTGCCTCCTCGATCGCGCCGGGGATCAGGGCCGGATCATCGCTGAGTGCTTGCAGGATCGTCGGCTCCTGCAGCATCCGGAACAGCATCATGCCGAGCAGGCTGGTCGTGGTCTCGTGACCCGCCACCAGGAGTTGGTAGCCGAGGTGCCGGGTCTCCTGGTTGTCGATCGTGCCGTCGCGCCGAGCGTGGGTGAGCACGCCGAGCACGTCGTCGGGGATCTGGTCGCCGGCCTCGATGGCGGCCAGCCTGGCATCGCATCCGGCCTCGATGTAGTCCTCGAGCAGGCGTTTGGCGTCGCTGTAGCGGCCCACGTCGCCGCCCGACAGTGCCGCCACGGCGACGGTGCTGAGCCGTCCGAACTCGTGTCGGTCGTCGCCCTGCACGCCGAGCAGCTCAGCGATCGCCAGCGCCGGCAGCGGCGCTGCGAGCGCCTCGACGAAGTCGCATTCGCCGTCGTCGATGAACTCGTCGATCAGTGAGTCGGTGATGGCACGGATCTGAGCTTCCAGGCGGTTGATCACCGTCGGCACGAATGATGCCCGCAGCACGCGACGGTGGCGGCTGTGATCGGGCTCGTCGGTGGTTCCGAGCACGCCGCTCTCCTGGTAGAACACGCCCGGCCCGTCGCCGTTGCGCCACAGGTCTGGTTGCTTGAGCACGGCGGCGATGTCGTCGAACCGGCTGAGGACGTAGAACGGCGGGTCGTGGTCCGCTTCGTGGTGCAGCGGGCAACCGCTTCGGAGCTCGGGATAGTGGTCGGTGGGCTCCAACCGCTTGGCGGCGTCGACCTGGCGGATCGGGTCGGTCATCACTCGCTCCCGTCGTGGATGGCGAACGTGCTGGTGGCCTGGCCATCGGGACCACGGACGCCGTCCACGGCGTCGATTCTGTATTTCATCGCCGACCCGCCCAGCCGGGGTTCGGTCCGCAGCGCCGCTCCGGTGGCATGGAAGTTGGGGTGCTGGAAGTGGGCGTCGAGCGAGTCGGCCGACTCCCAGAGCTCGACGATGCGGATCCGTCCGGCGTCGGCGGGGTCGGCCGAGATCGTGTACACGACACAGCCCGGCTCGTCGCTGGCGGTGGCACGCTGGAGATCGGCCGTGGACGCCACGAGCCGATCGCGCACCGCAGGGTCGACGTCGATGTGCCCGATGATGGCGATCATCGCTCCAGCATGCCAACTCAAGTCAATCTCAAGTAAGTCGGAGCGCATACGGTGCACGTCGACCCGGTCGAGCGGGCGGTCGTCGTCCTGGCTGCGACTCAGCGGATCATGACGCACTCGTAGTGCGCCAGGCCGTGCACGCCGGCGTGGGTGAGCAACGTGAAGTTCTCGGCCCAGTCGTGGTCGAACTCGAACCGGCGGCCGGCGCTGTCGACGATCGTGGTCGGGTGTGACACGTCCCACACCTCGCCCTCGGTGTGCATCTCGCCGCGGTAGATGCCCTGTCCCAGCCCGTCGTCGAACCCGCCGAAGTACCCGCCACCTTGGCAGTACACCCAACCCAGGTCCGTGAACGTGTACTCGCGCACGTCGCCGTCGACGTCGGTGAGCCGGAACGTGCCGGACTGCACGCGTCGCCCTCCGTCGTGGAACGTCAGGTCGTGCTCGACCTTGACCACCGGCACGATCCGGTCCGGGTGGAGGATCGCGCCGCGGCCCGCGGCGGCTCGTCCACTCGGGTCTTCGAAGAAGAATCCGCCATGGTCCGGGGTGTGGAACAGCACCCACTGCCGCAACCCGGGAACGCGTTTGCTGGGGGTCGGTGCGCCGTGGTTCACGGGGCGGCCGCGTGGTGGCTGGTTGCCCCACGAGTGGTTCCGGAAGAACGAGCTCGTGGCCCGCTGCAGTTCGACCCGTTCGCCCCCGACCTCGACCCAGCCCTCGCACTCACCGGTGATCTCGTAGGTCGCACGCTCGCTGAGCAGGCGCCCGTCGATGCGGCGGATCTCAATCGGGCCCATGTACGGCACGTTGGCGGTGTGGCAGGTGACGTCGAGTCGGATGCCGATCTCGTTCTCGTCGAGCACGAGCCGCACCGTCTGCAGCGGCTCCACGATCTCGAGCCGCAGCGGTCCGGCGCCGAGCTGTTCCATGTCGGGGCGCAGGCGGCGCGAGACGCGCACGTTGTACTGCTTGCCGGCGTGGCGCAGGCACACGAACCCGTCGAGCACGTCGTTGTTGGCATACAGCCGAACGTTCGACGTGAACGCCACGGTGCCGGCCTGGTCGGCGGCGCACACATAGTGCCCGTCGTTCCAACTGGGATCGCTGCCGGCGACTGCGGCGAACGTGTCGGTCACCTGATGAAACGGAAACTCGTCGATCCCCAGCAGCACGATCGCCAACGTACCGTGCGGCTCGGGGTCGCGCAGTTAGCGGAGTTAATGTCAAGAAACTATGGGAAGCATGCGGCCAGACTTCAGCGGTGACGTGGTGTTCGTGACCGGCGCCGGTGGCGGGATGGGGAGGGCGATCTCGACCGCCTTCGCCAACGCCGGGGCAACGGTGGTGATGGCCGACATCGACGAGGCGGGTGGCGCCGAGACTGCTCGGCTGGTGGACGAGATCGGTGGCGACGCCGTGTTCGTGCCGACCGACGTGAGCGACTCGACCCAGATCGCTGCCGCCGTCGGCGTGGCGACCGAACGATTCGGACGGCTCGACTGCGCCGTCAACGCCGCCGCGATCGAGACCGAGACCGCCGCCCTGCACGAGTGCGATGACGACAACTTCGACCGCATGCAAGCGATCAACGTGCGCGGGCTGTTCCTGTCGATGAAACACGAGCTGGCAGCGATGCTGGAGAACGAGCCGGTCGATGGCGCACGCGGTGCGATCGTCAACATCGCATCAACCAACTCGTTCCGGCCGCAGCACGATCAGCCGGCGTACACGGCGTCGAAGCATGCCGTGATCGGTCTCACCCGCAGCGCTGCCTACGACTACGCCGCTCGGGGTGTGCGGGTCAACGCCATCTGCCCCGGCACGATCGACACACCGATGCTGCGCAACGCGATCGAGCGACGTGGCCGCGACCCCCAGGACGTGATCAGCCGGCTCAGCTTGATCGGTCGATTCGGCCGTCCCGACGAGATCGCCGCCGCCGCCTTGTGGCTGTGCTCCGACGCATCGTCGTTCACGATCGGTCACGCCCTCGCCGTCGACGCCGGCTACCTCGCCCGCTGACCAGCCTCGTGACCGGCGTCGAACTCGACGTGCAGTTCTCGCAGGGCGCGCATCGTGAACATCGGCACGTGGGTGAAGTCGTTCCGGCCCTCGGCAAGTCGGAGGTTCGGCAGGCGGCGGAGCACCTGTTCGAGCGTGAGCACCTGTTCGAGGCGGCTCAGGTCGGCACCGGGGCACTGATGCTCGCCGAGTGTGAAGGCGAGGTGGCGGCGACTGTTGGGGCGGTCCAAGTGGACCTCGTGCGGGCAGGCGAACATTCGCTCGTCGCGGTTCCCGCTGGCGTAGCGCATGTGCACCGTGGACCCGGCCGGTATCGCCACGCCGTGGAGCTCGGTGTCCTCCGCCACGGCACGCCACAACCCTTGCGTGGGTGACTCGATCCGCAACACCTCCTCCACGAAGTTCGCCAGCAGCGTGTGGTCGGCCAGCAGACGGTCGTACAAGCCGTCCTCGCGCAGCATGATCCAGAGTGCCGATGTCATCGCGAACGTGGTCGTCTCGTTGCCGCCGATGAACAGGTGATCGACGATCGTGATGATCTCCTGATCGCTCAGCGGGCGCGGATCCCCGTCGCCGGTGAACGGCGTTCGCGTGAGGTGGGTGAGGATGTCATCGCCCGGTTCGGCTCGCTTCCAGGCGATCATCTCGGCCAGGTAGTCGTACATCTCGACCACCTGCTCGGCCACCCACACGTCCTCGTTCGGGGCCAGTGGCCGCACGAACGGGAGGATCCATGCCGCGCTCCACACCTTCAGGCGTGCGATGTCTGCCTGGGGCAGGCCGAGCATGTGGGTGATCACCCGCACCGGTACCGGCACGGCGAACTGGCTGTTCCACTCGACGTGCCCGGCGGACTCGAAGGTCGCCAACTGCTCGTCGATCGCCTGCTCGATGAAGGGACGCACGTTGGCGAGACCGTCGCCGGTGAAGAAGTGATCGACCAGGGCGCGGTAGTGGCGGTGCACCGGTGGGTTGGTGCCGAGCGGGGTCATGCGCTCCCAGCCGCCGCGGTCGTACACGGCCTGCGACGCCTCGCTGCGGCGCTTGCTGGCGCCGGTCGGGAACGTGCGCTGATGACGCAGCACGTGCATGATGTCGTCGTAGCGAGAGATGACGAACTCGTTCGTGCCGGGGACACGGTAGACCGGTCGATGATCGCGCAGTTCGGCGTAGGTGGGGTACCAGTCCTCCTGCGTGGCCGGATCGAACAGGTCGACGTGCATGCTGCGACCGTACTCAGCCCTGTCCGGCGAGCACGTGCCGAGTACCGTCGCCGGTATGTTCGTGGTCCTCGCCCGCATGCAGGTGAAGGTCGACCGGATCGTCGATTTCGAGCGCGCCGCGGTCGCGCTCTGGCAGGCATCGCACGCCGCCGAGCCGGGGTGCCTGCGTTACGAGTACGTGCGCCTGGTCGAGCCCGGTCGCTACCTCGCCCAGATGGTGTTCGACGACTATCAGGCCTTCATCACGCATCAGGCGAGCGACCATCACAGGGCGATCGCCGGCGGTGAGATGCGCGAGATGATCGAGTCGATCCAGATCGAGTACGGCCAACCGGTCGCCGCCGCGTTCGGCGCACCGGACGACTCGGCGGCATTCGATCTGGTCGTGCCCGCCGAGGCGCAGCGCCACTACCGCGAGCGGTATCCGCAACCCGACCCCGAGTGGTGGGTGCCGTGTTGAACGACCAGCGACTCGCTGCGCTCGTGGGACATCGCTTCGCAGGCGGGACGCGCACGATCGAGCATTGGGAGAACTGGCTGCTCACGGATTGCACGCGGCGGGGACCGATGGGTGGCGGACTGGTGCATCCGATCGCCTTGTTCCACCTGCCGATCCAGGCCGCCCGCACGTCGATCGCCGAACTGTTCGAACTCGGGGGTGGTGACGGCTCACCCGGCTCGGTCACGCTGCTCGGTTACGACTGGGAGTACCTTCACCCGATCCGCGAAGGCGTCGAGGTCCGCGGTGAAGGCGGGATCGTCGAGGCGGTGCGCCACCGGGACCGTGACGGTGGCGTCTTGCACGACGACATCGGCTTCTCGATCGATCTGATCGTCGGCGACGATGTGGCCGCCCGGATCACGAACCGTTGGCGGTTCCGGCGCGGCGGGTCGGCGGCTCATCCGCCCCCACCCGCCTCCGGCGGTGGCCAACCGATTCCTCCGCTGACGGTGAGCGAGGTCGATGCCGATCGGATGAAGACGATGGCGGCGCTGCTCCGTGACCCGTACCCGATTCACTGGGACGTCGATGCGGTGCGCGCCGCCGGGCTCGGCGAGCGTCCCGTCAACCAGGGCCCGCTCAACCTCGGATACGTCGCCAACATGCTGATGGCGTGGGCCGGGGAGGCGTCGATCCGGCGACTGACGGTGGCGTTCCATGGCCGGGTGTTCGCCGGCGACACGGTGCACGCGTCCGGTGAGGTCGTCGAGCTCGACGAGTCGGGTGCCGATCGCCTCGCTCGCTGCGCGGTCCGGCTGGCGCGTGACGACACGGTGGTCCTCGCCGGCTCGGCCGTCGTAGCCCTGGGCTGAGAGCCCAAAGCGTCTACAGGAGCGTCTGGGCCAGTTCGAACGCCTGGCGGGTGGCGAACACCATCCGCCGTGGGGCGAACGCGTCGCCGAGCAGGTGCACGGCCGGGTGGCGGTGTTTCAGCTCGCGGAAGAGCGCGTCGTCGGGGATCACCCCGGTCACGAGGACCACCGAGTCGAACCCCTCGAGCGTCCAGGTGCGGGTGCCGTACGTGGATGCCAGGTGCAGCGTGCCACCCTCGATCTGCGTCACGCGTGCCATCGGCACGAACTGCACCCCACCGTCGATCAGACGCGCCAACATGCCGCCGTTCGAATACTTCCCGACCAGCGGGGCCGGTCCGGTGGACTGATAGATCAGGGTGACGTCGTGGCCCTGCCCGGCGATGTGATCCGTGACCGACATCTGGGCCGGTCCGTCGTCCTCGGCGATCACGGCCACTCGTGGCCCGAGCGTGGCCTCGCCGCGCAGCGCCGACGCTGCCGTGTGGACGTGCAGATCGCCGGCACCAGGGATGTCCGGGATCCGAGGCGTGGCGCCGGTGGCGATCACGACCACGTCGGCGTTGGCTGCCAGCACGTCGTCGGCGGTCGCCGATCGACCCAGCTGTACGTCGACGCCGGCGCGCTCCAGACGGCTCGCCTGCCAGCGGATCCACTCGGTGTACTTGGCGTTGCCGCGCGCCAGAGCGGCAACGGCCAATGCTCCGCCGATCGACAGGTTGCGATCCCACAGCCTGACGTGGTGGCCCTGTTCGGCACACAGCGCGGCCGCCTCGGTGCCCCCCGGCCCGCCTCCGATCACGAGCACCGTGCGCGGTCGCGTGGTGCGCGTCGGCCGGCCGGCGAGCTCGTGCTCGCGCCCGAACGTGGTGTTCACACCGCAGGCGTACCGGAGGCCGTCGACCAGCTTGCGGTGGATGCACTCGTTCAGCCCGATGCAGGGCCGCTGGGGTTCGATTGTGGCGCCACGCGCCTTGGACACCACCTCCGGGTCGGCCATCGACGCCCGCGCCATCGCCACCAGGTCGGCGTGACCGGCGGCGATCACCTGGTCGGCCTGCTCGGCCGAGGTGACGCGCCCGGCGTAGACGACCGGGAGATGCGTTGCCTGCCTCGCCTGGCCTGCCAAGGCCGCCCATTGGATGTCATCGTACCACGGGATCGGGATGTAGCTGGGGGCGTCCCAGTTGCCGCCGATGTCGAAGCTGAAGTAGTCGACCGTGCCGTCGCGGGTGAACGCTTCGACCAACCGCCGGCACTCGTCGAGCGCGTACCCACCGTCGATCAGCTCGTCCAGGTTGAGTCGCAGGCCGACCGTGAACGGTCGTGCCGCGCGCGTGCACGGATCGACTCGCAGATCTCGCGCAGGTAGCGGCGGCGGTTCTCGAAGCTGCCGCCGTAGCCGTCGGTGCGCAGGTTGGTGGCGGGGGACAGGAACCACTGCACCACGTCGTCGTGGTTGGCGTGGATCTCGATCGCGTCGACCCCGGCATCGATCGCCAATGCCGCCGACTCGCCGTACTCGCGGACCAGCCATTGGACCTCGTCGAGATCGAGTGCGTGGGCGATCAGGTGGCTGGCGTAGCCGCTGAACGTGGCCGAGGCACCGATCGGCATGCCGCCCTGCTGCACCATCTGGACCGAGACCACGGCGCCCGCGTCGTGCAGCCGACGGGCGAACTCGCCGATCCGCTCGGGGTAGCGCGGGTCACGGAAGAACCCGGGACCATGGGCTCCCACGCCGCTCGGTTCGAACCCGATCGGCAACGGGTTCTTGACGAAGTTGGGCCCGCCACCCAGCCACTGGAACCCGCCTCGCGCCTTGGCCGCCCAGAGCGCGCAGTGTTGTTCGAACTCGGCGTCGCTGCCCAGCAGGTTGCCGTTGCCGCCGCCGTGCGGCGGAACGACCAGGCGGTGGTCGAGTTGCAGGGTGCCGACCGTGATCGGCTGGAACACGTGCGTCAACGCGTGTGGCTGGTTCATCCGGTGTTCACCTTCATGCTGTAGACAGTGTGAAGTAACTGTTGCACGCGAGGGAGCGAAGAGTGTCATCACAGGCCGGAATCACGAGTGTGGTGTTCGACTTCGGGGGTGTGCTGATCACGCCGATCACGAGGCTGCTGAGCGAGATCGCCGAGTGGCACTCGATCTCGATGGTCGAGATGCTCGACGTGCTGATGGGACCGCGCGAACGATCCACCCGCGACCATCCGTGGCACCGCGCCGAGCGCGGCGAGCTTCCCACCAGCGCCATGCAGGCCGACGTCCGACCCTACGCGGAGGCTGCCGGAGTTGAGTTGCGCGGCGACGAGTACGAGCGCTTGCTGTGCGGCGACTTCGAGGTCAACGACGCCGTGCTCGAGCGGATCGCCCGACTGCGCGCCCAAGGCGTTCGCACGGGCCTGCTGACCAACAGCTTCAAGGAGTTCCGGCCGATCCTCGAACAGCGGATCGACTTCGGCTTGTTCGACGTCGTCGTCGACTCGTCGGAGGTCGGTTGCCGCAAGCCCGAACCCGAGATCTACGAACTCACCACCAGCATGGTCGGTGCACCGCCGGATCAGATCCTGTATCTCGACGATTTCGTCGCCAACCTGGCGGGTGCCGAGTCGGCGGGGTGGAACACGATCCACGTCACCGGCGTCGACCAATCGCTGGCCGCCCTCGACGACGCGTTGTGCGAAGGTGGCAGATGAGTCGCGCCTTCGAGGAGATCGATCACCAGAGCACCCCGATCGGCGAGATCAGCTTGCGGCGGCGCCTCGAGCCGACGTTGCAGGTCGACGTGTACGAGGTCAAGCTCGGTGACGAGTTCCTCATGTCGAGCCTGTTCACCGCCAGCGAGGAGGCCGTGGCACGGCTCGGGCTGGCAGCGTGCGGCGGCGACCGGCTCGACGTGGTCGTAGGTGGGCTCGGGTTGGGCCACACCGCCGTCACGGCACTCGCCGACCAGCGGGTGGCCCGTCTGCAGGTGATCGAGGCGCTGCCCGAGGTGATCGGTTGGCACCGTGCCCACCTCGTCCCGCTCGGCGCCGCGCTCGAACGCGGAACCGCGCTGCACGTTCGTGGCCGGCGACTTCTTCGCGATGGTCGCCGACGGAATCGAACATGACGAACACGGGCCGCGACGGTTCGACGCGATCCTGGTCGACATCGACCACACGCCGAGCCATCTGCTCGACGCGCGCCATGCCGGCTTCTACCGCGTGCCGGGACTCACACGCGTGCACGACCAACTGGTGGCGAGCGGCGTGTTCGCACTGTGGTCCGACGACCCGCCGGACCCCGACTTCGTGGCGGTCATGGAGCAGGTGTTCGCCGGCGTCGTCGCCCACGTGGTGTCGTTCCCCAACTTCTACACCGGTGGCGAGTCGGCCTGCACGGTCTACGTGGCCACGGCCTGACGCAAGCGGGCCGGGCGGGTGCGCGGCGCCGCCGGCCGGCCGTCGACGCCGCCCAGGAACTCGTCGATGATCGGCGCCACGTCACGCGGATTGGTGTGCAGGAACAGGTGCCCACCACCTTCCACGACGTGCAGCTTGGCGCCGGGGATCCCGTAGGCGAGGATCCGGCCGTTGGCCAGCGGGACGATCGGATCGTCGTCGCCCGACATCACCAGCGTGGGAGCCTGGACCAGGTTCATGGTCGGCCAGTTGGTGAACGTGGCCGCCGCGACGAGCTGCGTGAAGTAGCCCCAGCCGCCGGGAGGGCGACCGCTGCGGGCGCGTACCTGTTCCGCCAACAGTTCCGGGTCGTGACGGATCTGGCCGCCGTACAACTCGGCCGCCACCCGCTCCAGATAGGCCCGGTCGGTGTAGCGCCGGCGGTTCATCAGCATCGCCATCGCCCTCGGTGAGCCCGGCACCGACGGGATGCCCGGCAATGTGGCACACAGGACCAGTCGCCGCACGACCCCGGGGAAGCCGACGGCCAGGTGCTGTGCCAGCGCCCCGCCCCACGACACCCCGAGCACGTCGACCTTGTCGTAACCGAGCTTCCTGATCAACGATGCCGTGATCCGGGCCCAGAAGTACATCGGGCGAGGGATGAGCATCGTCGAGGAGCCACCGGTACCGGGCATGTCGAAGGCGATGATCTGACGTCCCGGCAGGGCCTCGATCAGCGGCCGCCACATCTCGATGTTGGCGCCGATCCCGTTGATCAGCAACAGCGGTGGACCCTCGCCGCTGATGCTGACCCGGATCCGGTGCTGGCCGACCTTGATGCGCGACGTCGTCCCCAGTTCTGGCGGCGGCACGTTGGATGCACTGTCGTTCATGCGAATCGTCCTCTCAGGACCTTCTTGTCGAATTTGCCGACCGCCGTCTTGGGAACCTCGTCGATCAACTCGATCCGGTCGGGGAGCTGCCAGCTGGCGAACCCGTGATGCAGCAGATGTGCGCGAACCTCGTCGAGCGAGAGCGTCGCACCGGTCCGCAGCACGATTGCCGCCAGCGGCCGCTCCTGCCACTTCGGGTCGGGTACGGCGATCACCGCTGCCTCGGCAACCTGTGGCATGGCGATGATCGCCGCCTCCATGTCGACCGAGCTGATCCACTCGCCACCCGACTTGATGAGGTCCTTGGTGCGGTCGGCGATCACGAAGTATCCGTCGGGTGAACCGATCGCCACGTCACCCGTGACGAACCAGCCGTCGGTCGTGAAGTTCTCGGCGCCGTCACCGTTGAGGTAGGCGTCGATCACCCACGGACCGCGCACGTAGAGATCGCCCATCGAGGTGCCGTCGGCCGGCACCTCGGCACCGTGCTCGTCGCGGATCGAGATCTCGACTCCCGGCAGCGGCAACCCGGCCTGGGTGCGAACGGCGGACGTGATCTGCTCCTCGCTCCATCCGAGCATCCGGTGCTGCGGCCACGACACCGATGCCAACGGGGACGTCTCGGTCATGCCCCATGCCTGCACGATGTCGACACCGAATTCGGTTCGGTAGCGCTCGATCAACGCCGGCGGCGGCTGACTCCCACCGCAGGCGATGTGCGACAGGTCGGGGAGCGCGACGTGGCGGGCGGCCAACTCGTCGGCGACGGAGAGCCACACCGTCGGAACACCTGCGGCGACCGTGACGCGTTCGTCGATCAACAGGTCCACGAAGTCGGCGGCCTGCAGGGCACCCCCGTACAACACGAGCTTGGCGCCGTTGCTGATCGCCGCGTAGGGCATGCCCCAGGCGTTGGCGTGGAACATCGGTACGACCGGCAAGGCGCAGTCCTGCCGGCCGATGCGCATGCCGGCCGGCCCGGCCACCGCCTGGGCGTGCAGGAACGTGGAGCGATGGGTGTACACCGCAGCCTTGGGGCGCCCGGTGGTCCCGGACGTGTAGCACAGACCGAGTGGCGTGCGCTCCTCGATCTCGATCGGGGCGTAGTGATCGGGTTGCTCGGCGAGCAGCGCCTCGTAGGCCAGCACACCGGTGATCGACGTGTCGGGGACGCGATCGCCGAGCACGATCACGTGCCGCAGCTTCGGCAACGAGTCGCGAATCGGTTCGATCAGCGGCAGCAGGTCGGCGTCGATCAGCAGCGCCTCGTCCTCGGCGTGCTCGAGCAGGTACTGGAGCTCCTCCGACGACAGGCGGATGTTGCCGGTGTGCAACACGCGGCCAGTGCACGGCACGGCGAAGTAGGCCTCGAGGTGCCGGAACGAGTTCCACGCCAGCGTGGCGATTCGGGCGCCGCGGTCGAGCCCGAGCGCGTCGAGGGCGTGCATCAACTGCTGTGTGCGACGGGCCCACTCGCCGTAGGTGTGGCGCACCACCGACCCGTCGGGCAAGCGCGACACGATCTCGGCATGGCGATGGTGGGTCCCGGCGTGGGCAAACAGCAGCCAACTGTTCAGCTGCACATCCATCATGACGAGATGCCTTCCTCGGCGTCGATCACGACGTCACGTACGTGCCAGGTGCGTCGCACAGCACCGGGTGCTCGGTGTCTCCGAGCTGGGTCGGGGCGACTTTCCACGTGCCGGAACGCGTGCTCAGCCAGTCGGTCCAATCGGTCCACCAGCTGCCCCGCGTCTGTTCGGCGCGCTTCAGCCACGTGGCAGGGTCGGCCGGATAGGGCTCACCCACGAAGTAGCTCGCCTTGGGGTTGTCGGGCGGGTTGACGAGGGCCTGGATGTGACCGCTGTTGGACAGCACGAAGCGGTGTGAACCGGAGAACGCCTGCGTCGCCTGGTAACACGATTGCCACGGCACGATGTGATCGGTGGTCGCCCCGACCGAATACATGTCGATCGTGACCTGGCTGAGGTCGATCGGCTGCCCGAGCACCGTGACCCCGCCCGGTTGCATCAACAGGTTGTCGAGCGAGATCTGCAGGAACTGCTCGTGCAGCTGGTTGGGCAGGTTGGTGGCGTCGGCGTTCCACGCCAGCACGTCGAAGGCGGGCGGGTTCTCGCCCATCAGGTAGTTGTTGACCCAGTAGTTCCAGATCAGATCGTTGGGCCGGATCCAGGCGAACACCTTGGCCAGATCGTCGCCCTGCAGCAGTCCGCGCTTGCGAGACTTGTTGATCGTGGACCCGACCGAGCGCTTGGTGGCGAAGCTGTTGATCACGCTCTGGGCGTGTGTGTCGATCATCGTGACCGCCAACGACGCAGCGTGGACGAGTGGCCGCTTCTTGGCGGCCAGGTAGCCGAGCAGCAACGACTCCGTCATGCCGCCCGCACACAGTCCGAGCGTGTTGACCGTCTTCGATCCCGTGATCTCGATCGCGGTTTCGATCGCTTCGATGCATGCCGAGATGTACGTGTCGAGCGACCACGAGCGGTGCTCGGGCTTCGGGTTGCGCCACGAGATCAGGAACACCTGCTGACCCTGCTTGACGGCATGTTCGACAAGGCTCCGGTTGGGTGCCAGGTCGAGGAAGTAGTAGCGGTTGATCTGGGGCGGGATGATCACGATCGGCCGCTTGCGCACCTTGGCGGTGAGCGGGGCGAACTGCAACAACTCGAACTGGTCGGTGCGGTGGACGACGGCACCCTTGGTGGCAGCCATGTTGCGCCCGAGTTCGAACGGTCGTGTGTCGACCTGGCTGGGGATCCCGCCGTTGTGGCGCAGGTCGTGCGCGAGGTGGCGCGCTCCGGCCTTGAGGGACTGTCCACGCGTCTCGATCGCACGCCGGATCGCCGGCGGATTGGTGATCAGGTTGTTGCTGGGGGCGAGCGCCTCGGTCACCTGCATCAGCCCGAAACGGGCCCGATCGGCGCTGGCCGGGTCCAGCCCGACCTCGTCGATCGTCTCCATCACGACATCCCGAAACGCCAGGTACGACTGCGCCACGCGCTTCCAACCGCGGCCCTGCCAGGCAGGGTCGCTGAAGCGCCGATCCTTGGGATCGGGTGCACGATCCGAGGTGCCGGTGACGATGCTCAGCTCCTCCGCAGCCAGCCGCAACGCCTGTTGACCGACGACCGACGGGCGCCGAACGAGCGCCGAGGCGAACCGGCCGACGGCGTCGGTCACCTGTCGTCGGTCGAGGCCGACGAAACTGAATCCGCCCAAGCCGAGCACGTTGTCGACCACGGCGGCGACTTGCTCTGGTTCGGTGCCCTCCGGGTGTCGGTCGGTGAGATTGGTCTCAGCCATGTTGCCCTCCAGGGTTGGTCGTGTGCGGTCGTGTGTGAGGATCGGCGATGGTCAGCCGGGGGTGGAGCGCCGCCGGCGCCGGTTCACGACTTCGCCGGTGGCGAGGATCATCGCCAGCGGTGCACCGACGATGAGGAGCAGGTTGAACCCGGCGCTGACCCCGCCGGACGCGATCAACAGGATCGAGAACCCCACGACGACGATCAGCGCGATACCCATCACACGTCGCAGATCGTGGATCAACATCGCCGTGTTCTCCTGGTCCCGATCCAGATCGAACGTGGGGTTGCGATACATCGAACTCCACTGCTCGCCGCGAGTCCGTCGGCTCCTGCCCATCGAGTGCCACTGTATGCGCCGATCGGCGCTCACGTGTCGGCAGCGGGCGGGCTGCTGTCACCGCGTGGCCTCGAGCACGGGAGCCAGGCGGTGCGGGAAGTCGACCCAGTCGTCGGGTGAGTCCACCTCGGTCGTGAAGGCGGTGTCGATGATGACGTGAGCGAAACCGGCGGAACGTGCGGCGGCGACGGCGGTCGCCAGTTCGTCGGTGGTGTTCGGTCGCACGCCGGCAGCCCGGAACGGTGGCTCGGTGAACAGGCGTTGGTAGACCTCGATCGGGCCTGCCTCGGTCGGGCGCAGCGCGTCGATCTGAGCGGCGGTGGCAGCGAGTTGCTCGACGCCACCTGACGCCGGGTTCCAGATGTCGAACAACGCTGCCGTGCGGCGCAGTCCGGCACCGGACCGCATCCCCGACAGCAACGGTGGGTGCGGTTGCTGGACCGGCTTGGGGCTCACGATCGAGGGTGGGATGTCGAAGAACTCCCCGTGGAACTCGACCGGGTCGGCCCCCCAACAGGCCAGCAGGGCGGCGACGAGTTCGTCCATCCGGCGGCCTCGGGTCGTGAACTCGACGTCCATCTGATCGTGCTCGTCCTTCGACCACCCGACGCTCAGCCCGGCGATCACCCGACCGCCCGACAACACGTCCAGCGTCGCCAGGCGCTGTGCCAGCTCGACCGGGCGGTGGTAGCCGCCCACGAGGATGCCGGTCCCGAGCGCCACACGCTCGGTCCACGCCGATGCCATCGCCAGCAGCTCGAGCGGCGAGAACGTCGTGCGGTACGCGTCGGGTACCGCCAACCCGGGGCGGGCTGCGTACGGCGCAGAGGGTTCGAGGGCGAAGAACAGGTGCTCCTGGACCCAGAGGCTGGCGAACCCGAGCGCCTCGGCCGACTCGCAGAAACCGCGCACGGCGGCGCGCGTGACGTGCGGCCCCAGTTGCGGCAGTGCCAGTCCGACCCCGAAGTGCTTCGGTCCGGATCCGGGCGGTTCAGGCACTGGCGGCGGATCGGTCGAGCACGGCTCGCACTTCGGTGGCAATCTGCACAGCGGTGGCACCGGGTGTGAGGATCGCGGCGATGCCGGCCGCCCGCAGTTCGTCCAGATCGTGGTTGGGGACGATCCCGCCGACGATCACCGGGATGTCGCTGCCACGCTTGCGGACCTCCTCGACCACCAGCGGGGCGAGTGTCATGTGGGCCCCTGACAGCATCGACAATCCGATCGCGTCGACGTCCTCGTCGACGGCGGCAGCGGCCACGGTCTGCGGGGTCTGGAACAGCCCGGTGTAGATCACCTCGTAACCGGCATCGCGCAGGATCCGGGCGACGACCTTGATCCCGCGGTCGTGTCCGTCGAGGCCGACCTTGGCGATGAGGATCCGCTCTCCGCTCATCAGATCACCGGTACTTCGACGTGGCGCCCGAACACGGATTCCATGGTCTTCATGATCTCGCCGAGCGACGCATAGACCTTGACGGCGTCGATCAGGGCCGGCATCAGGTTGATGTCGGGATCGGCCGCCTCGGTGGCGATCCGGGCGAGGGCGGCGTCGACGGCGGCCTGGTCGCGTTGTTCGCGGACCAGCGTGAGCCGTTTGCGCTGCCGTGCCTCGTCCTCGTTGGTGATCCTCAGCAGGTCGATCTGTTCGTCGTCGTTGCCGTCGGTGTAGCCGTTGACACCGACCGTGACGCGTCGCCCACTGTTGAGCTTGCGTTCGAGGTCGTAGGCCGAGTCGGCGATCCGGCCCTGGAACCAGTTCTCGTCGATGCCGGTGATCACGCCATCCAACATGGATCCCCCGCCGAGTTCGTCGAGGTAGGCGAAGATCTCCTCCGCCTGGCGCTCGACCTCGTCGGTGAGCGCCTCGACGTAGTGCGAGCCGCCGAGCGGGTCGGCGACGTGGGCGACGTTGGTCTCCTCGGCGATCACCTGCTGGGTGCGCAGAGCCAGTCGCACCGCCTTCTCGGTGGGGAGCGCCAACGCCTCGTCCATCGAGTTGGTGTGGAGCGACTGGGTGCCCCCGAGCACGCCGGCGAGCGCCTCGATCGCGGTGCGGACCAGGTTCACCTCGGGCTGCTGGGCGGTCAGCGACACACCGGCGGTCTGGGTGTGGAAGCGCAGCTGCATCGAGCGTTCGCTGGTGGCGCCGTATCGCTCCTTCATCCAGCGCGCCCAGATCCGGCGAGCGGCGCGGTACTTGGCGATCTCCTCGAAGAAATCGATGTGCGCATTGAAGAAGAAGCTCAGGCGGGGCGCGAAGGCGTCGACGTCGAGCCCGGCCTGGATCGCCAACTCCACGTAGGCGAACCCGTTCGCCAGCGTGAACGCGAGTTCCTCCACGGCGGTCGAGCCGGCCTCGCGGATGTGGTAACCGGAGATCGAGATCGAATGCCACCGGGGCATCTCGGCGGCGGTGAAGGCGATCGAGTCGCGCACCAGGCGCATCGAGGCGCGTGGTGGGAACACGAACTCCTTCTGCGCTTGGTACTCCTTCAGGATGTCGTTCTGGAGCGTGCCGCCGAGCTGGGCGCGGGGCGTGCCGGCCAGCTCGGCCTGGGCCACGAACATGGCGAAGATCACGGCCGCCGGGCTGTTGATCGTCATCGACGTGGTGATCTCGGCGAGATCGATCCCTCGGTACAGATCCTCCATGTCGGCGAGCGTGTCGACGGCCACGCCGCAGCGACCGACTTCGCCGAGTGACATCTCGTCGTCGGAGTCGAGACCGAGCAGGGTGGGCATGTCGAACGCCGTGGACAGCCCGTCGCCCCCGGTGCGGATGATCTCCTTGAAACGCCAGTTGGTGTCGTCGGCGGTGCCGAACCCGGCGAACATCCGCATCGTCCAGAGCTTGGAGCGGTACATCGACGCGTACGGTCCACGGGTGTACGGGTACTGGCCGGGGAACTCGCCGTCGTCGGGGCCGTACACGGCGTCGAGCGGGATCCCCGACATCGTGGTGTGATCCACGTCGCGGAGACGTGACGCCTCGTACGACTGCTGCCAACGCTCACGATTCGTCACGTCATCACCCATCCCGTCAGTTTACTTTGATGTCCAAGTAGTTGTGCGCCGGGGGTGAGGAGCGAGCGTTGGTGCCGGACGACCCCCCGGAGTCCGGCACCAACGGATCGCGATCAGGGCAGCGCGTCGATCGTGACCGTGCCGACGCTGCCGTCGAGGGTGATCGTGGCGCCGTCGGGAATCCGGCGAGTGGCTTCGGCGATCGACGGCACGCAGGGAATGCCGAGCTCGCGGCTGACGATCACGGCGTGGGTGCCGACCGCACCGATGTTGGTGACCACACCGCCGGCGGCGAGGAACAACGGCGTCCACGACGGGTCGGTGGACGGAGCGACCAAGATGTCGCCCGGGTCGAGCTTCTCGGAGTCGCCGACGTCGAGCAGGATCCGGGCGATACCGGTCACGACGCCCGGCGACCCGGCGACGCCCTGCAGCACGTCGCCGACCTGCACGGATTCGACATCGGAGGAGTCCTTGCGCTTCCACTCGCTGAGCGGCGGAGCCTCACCCTTGACGATGTACGGCGGCTCCAGGTCGTAGAGCGACAGGTAGTCGAGCTCCCGCTCGGCGAGCGTGGAGGTGAACGACGCCGGGTCACTCATCCAGGCGTCGACCTCGTCGGCCAGGAGCATGAACACCTGGCGGACGTGGGCCAGGTCGCCACGATCAACGGCGCGACGCCCGACTTCGAGGAAGCACTCGCGCACTTCGCCGACGGCGCGGATGTTGTTGGTCTTGCAGCGCTCGCGGGCCGACATGAACACGGCCAGCGAGTTGACGGCAGCGTGGAACATGCCGAGCGCCTCGGGGTTCTCGGCGAACACGCCCGAGTAGTGGTCGATCAGGCGCTGACGCTCGGCGGCGCCGCGTGCGACGGTCTGGGTCGGGTCGGCGTCGGCCTGTGCGCCGCGAGCGTGCTGGATCGCCTTGGTGAGCAGGGTCGGGTTGGATTCGTAGCTCCACGAGTACGGGTCCCACTCGTTCGGGCCACGGCTGCCGTGGGTGTACATGAACGCCTCGACCGCTTCGGTGAAGCGTTTGGCATCGTCGGTGTCGGATGCTGCGATCCGGTCCAGTGCACCTTCTCGGCCGGCGTCGAATACGCCGCTCAGTTCGGGCGAGGCGATCACCAGACGCGACAACTGGAAGATCTGGTTGGCGATGTCGGCGGAGTCCACGTCGCCGATGCCGGTGATCAGCTTGCTGATCGCGCTCGGGTCGTCGGTGATCAGGGTGGGCAGGATGCCCGTGCCAACCGAGCTGCCGAGCGCAGCCCACACGACCTGCGAGAACATCGCGCGGAGGTGGCGTTGCATGCTGCGGGCCCGGCCGATCAACTGCTCGTCGGTCAGGCTCGACAGATCCGGGCGGCTGTCGCGGAGCGCCTTGGCCTCGTACTTCTGCAGATCGATCTCCGGCACGTTCGGCGTGCTCAGGCACCAGCCGATCGTCATCCCGAGCTTCTGCGTGTGGCGTGGAGAGTCGTGCCAATCCTGCTCCACGTAGGGAGGGATCTCCTGGCTGGCGGTATCGAAGAACGTCTTGTCGACGACCTCCCAGCCGGCGCCCGAACGCACGCCGAACAGACGCGACTGCGTCAGCGAGTTGTAGAAGTAACCACCGAACACGCCGAACGACTCCGGGAACGCCGTGTCGTACTCGAGTGCGTCGAACACGCCCATCTGCTCGAAACCGTCGACGCAACCACGCACCATCCCGGGTTCGCAGCAGAACGTCCAGCCGAGCGGGCTGACGGGGTCGGCGAGCACCTCGCCGGCGTTGCCGCGCGTGTAATCCGGAAATCGTTCAGTCGGAACGCGATCGATGATCCAGCGGTCACCCAGCATGTGTTGCGCCTCTCGAAATACTTTGACGTCAAATGGTCGGGGCGGGAGACTATGTGACCAAGGCCACACTGCGCAACCCTCGCGACGGTCGGGAGCGTCAACGAGTCTGGCGGCGATAGGTCTCCAGATCGAAGTAGTCGCGCCACAGCGTGATCAGGCCGTCGTGCACTTCCCAGACGCCGGCCACGGCGATCTCGACCCAGCGGTCGCCGGTGCGGAAGCGGTCGAGCCGCTCGTTGAACACGACCGCTCCGGCCGCCGCCGACCGGGTGATCGGCCAGGTGATCTCGTCGCTGCGATCGGCGATCGGCTCAAGGATCGCTCGGATCGCCTGATGGCCCTTGACGGCGCCGATCGGCACGTTGTCGTACTCGCAATCGGGGTGCACGTGACCCATCGCGGCATCGATGTCGGCTGCCTCGAGGGCGCCGATGAAGGCGTTCACCACCTCGGTCGGAGTCATCGCCGGCGATCGTAGGCCGTGTTCGCCGGCCGGGTACCGTTGGACCGTGGCTCGTATCGACATTCCCGCCGGCGATGGTCTCGAGCGGCGACGGCTGTGGCAGATCGCACCGGAACTCGGGGCCGCGCTCGGGGCCATGACCGACACCGTCTACACCAAGACCACGATCGACGTCCGGGTGCGCGAGATCGCTCGCATGCGGATCGCCCAGATCAACCGCTGTCACATTTGAATGGAAGCCCGGTCCGCATCGGCGATGCGGCAAGGTTTCGGCGAGGACCTCTACCACCGGGTCGAGGAGTGGCGGGAGCTCGGCGCCTTCTCGTCCGAGGAGCGTTTGGCTGCCGAGACCGCCGAGCGGTTCCATGCCGATCACGAGGCGTTGATCGCCGACGACGACTACTGGTCGCGCATGCGGTCGTCGTTCACGGATCGACAGGTGCTCGAGTTGCTGGTGTTCGTCGGTTACTGCATCGGGGTCGGCCGCACCTTGGCATTGCTCGACGTCGCCAACGACTGCGAACTCAACTTCACCCGGGATCCGAGCACCCCCGAGCCGTAGCGCCGTTCCCGGAGTTACTAGAGTTGGTCTCCAGTTATGACTGAACGACCGTTTCGATTCGGACTCCAGGCCTTCGAGGCAGCATCGGCCACCGACTGGTTCGACACCGTCGCTCGCACCGAGGCTGCCGGGTACTCGACGCTGTTCACGTCCGACCACTACTTCGGGCCGGGGGCGATCTCGGATGCGACCGCCCATCGCCCGGTCGACCTGGCTCCGCTGACGGCGATCGCCATGGCCGCCGCTCGCACCACCGATCTGCGTGTCGGGTGCCGGGTGTTCGCCTGCGACTTCCACCATCCCGTGGTGCTCGCCAAGGAGATGGCCACCCTCGATCTGCTGTCCGAAGGCCGGGTGGAAGTCGGGCTCGGAGCAGGGTGGGTGGCCGACGAGTACGACGGGCTCGGGATCCCGATGGCCACCGCCGGGGCGCGGATCGCCAAGGTCGGGGACTATGTCGAGCTGTTGCGAGCGCACTGGTCGGGCGATCAACTGGACGTCCACAATGGCAGCGTCCACGTGACCGGTTTCGCCGGGCGACCGCTACCGGTGCAACAGCCCGGGCCGCCGATCATGATCGGCGGTGGCGCCCCCAAGATCCTCGGGCTGGCCGGTCGGCTGGCCGACATCGTGAGCGTCAACTTCAACAACGCCTCCGGCCGCCTCGGCGGCGCCAGCGTCGCCAGCTCGGGTGCCGACGAGACGGCCGCCAAGATCGACTGGATCCGGGCCGGCGCCGGCGACCGATTCGACGACATCGAACTGGAACTGTCGGCGTACTTCGTCGCCGTCGGTGACGGCGCCGAGGCGGCGCGTGGGTCGATGGCGGCCCGGTTCGGCGTGACCCCCGAGCAGTTCGGCACGCACCCGCACGCCCTGATCGGCAGCGTGGACGAGATCTGCGCGACGCTCGTGGATCGCCGTCGACGTTACGGCTTCAGCTACATCACCGTCGCCCAACGCCACCTCGACGAATTCGCCCCGATCGTGGCCGAACTGGCGGGTCGCTGACGCTTCGATTCGGACCTGGGTGCGTCGAACCGCGATCATGACCCCGTTCGCATGGCTGCAGACGACACCCTCCCGCACGACCCGATCGAGTTGGCGCGCGCCAACTGGATCGGTCACGGCTGGGGCGACTCGGCCGACGGGATGGCGCTCGTCACCTCGATCATGCGGGTCCAACAGGTGTTCCTGGCGCGCGTCGAGGCGATCCTGCGACCGGCCGGGCTGACGTTCGCTCGCTACGAGGTGCTGCGGCTCCTGGCGTTCAGCCGGCGCGGCGTGCTTCCCGTCGGCAAGATCGGCGAGCGTCTGCAGGTTCATCCCGCCAGCGTCACCAACGCCGTGCAACGGCTCGAGGCCGACGGGTTGGTGGAGCGCCGGCCCAACCCCGACGACGGCCGCAGCGTGTTGGCGGCGATCACCGAGCACGGTCGCCGTCTCGTCGACGACTGCACCGACCAGTTGAACGCCGAGGTGTTCTCGATCGTGCCGATCACCGCCACCCAGCAGCAACGCACGTTCACCGCGCTCGAAGTCGGTGCGGAGGGCGTTCGGCGACTTCGTGTAACGGCAGGCCCCGAGCGGCTACCCGAGTGAATCGGGCGTCGCCAGCAGCTCGACGACGGTCCGGCAGAACTCGGCGGCAGGGACGCCGTCGAGCACGCGGTGGTCCCAGGTCAAGCTCAGTGTCAGGCGCTTGACCGTGGTGACCTGGCCGTCCACCAGCACGATGTCGTCGCGCAGGCGACCGACACCCAGGATCCCGGCGTTGGGCGGATTGATGACCGGGGTGAAGGCGTCGACGCCGAACGCTCCGAGCGCGCTCACGCTGAACGTGCCCCCCTCCAGCTCGGCGGGGGTGATGTCGCCCGATCGCACGGCGGCGGCCAGTCGAGTGGTCTCGGCGGCCAGATCGACGAGGTCGCGATCGGCGGCGTCACGGATGACCGGCACCATCAGACCGTGCTCGACGGCGACCGCCAACCCGACGTGGACCTCCGGGAGCAGGGCGATGCCGGCGTCGGTGACCTGGGCGTTCATGCGTGGGTGCCGGGCCAAGGCGCGCGCCGATGCGGCCACGACGTAGTCGGTGATCGACGGCACCGGCGTGCCGGGATCGGCGGCCTTGCGGCTGCCTCGATCGGCCAACACGGCGGTCATGTCGGCGTCCATCGTGAGTGTGAGCTGCGCCATCTCGTGCAGCGACGACAGCATCCGCTTGGCGATCGTGCCGCGCATCCCGGCCATCCGCACGGTCGATGTCGGTTCCTGGAGCGCCGGCCAACTGCCCCCCGTGGCCGCTGCGATCGGTGCCGCGGCTGCAGGCGGTGCGGCCTGGTGGAGCAGCCCGCGAACGTGGAGGGCCACCCCGTCGCGGGTGATCCTGCGCTCGACCGGGTCGACCGGCACCGCAGCCAGGTCGACGCCCAACAGATCCGCCAGGTTGCGGGCGGCGACGGTGGCCACCGCGCGTGGATCGGATCCAGCCGGCAGCGGTGCGCTCTCGACGTCCTCGGAGACGATCCGTCCGCCGGGGCCGGTGCCGCGAACACCCGCCAGCGCCACGCCTCGTTCGGCAGCGACCCGGCGGGCGTTGGGCGACGACAGGAGGCGTCCGTCACTGCCGACCACGGGCGGTGCGACGACCGGGGCGGCGGGGGCCGAAGCGACGGGCGGCGAGGCGGTCAGGACGGCCGGTGCCGGCGGTGCGACGGCGGCCGCGACGGGCGCGGACTCGCCGTCGCCGAGCAGGATCGCCACCGTCACGCCGCACGCGAACACGTCGCCGGGCTTGCCGAGTTGGTGGAGACGGCCGTCGCCGGGCGAACCGACCTCGGTCTCGGTCTTGTCGGTTTCGATCAGCATGATGGGCTGGTCGGCGACGACCATGTCGCCGTCGGCGACGAGCCAATCGATGATCATCGCCTCTTCCATCGTGAGGCCGAGTTTGGGCATCGGAACGTCAGTCGCCATGGGGTCTCTCCGGGTTGGTCGTGGCGTTCGACGTGACGTCGAACAAGCGGTGGCGGGCGGCGCAGTGCAGGGTTCGGTCGACGTCGACGATGATCGGGCCGGTCCGGCTGACCGAGACCGTGACGCGGGTGCCAGGGGCGAGCACTCGATCGCGTTCGCCGTCGTAGGCAAGAACGCCCGGCCCGTCGAAGTCGACCGAGTCGCCGTCGCGAGCGAGGAGACCGACTCGATCCCGAGCACGTCGAACGATCCGGGCACGATCGGTACCCGGATGCGACGCGACCCGAGCCCGCCGAGGCGGACGACGACCGCGCCGTCGTCGTGGCGCGACAGGGGTGCGACCCGACCGGCGATGCTGGACAGTCCGGTGCTGGTCGGGGTGGCGATCGTGGCGATCACGAGCCGGATCGCTTCGGGACGCAGCACGGCGCGGGCACCGGTCCGCGAGCCATCGACGAGGGCGACGTCGACCAGGGCGATCTCGTTGACCGGCTCGCTGCCGGGTGCTTCGATGCGGATCGTCAGCAGTTTGGAACGGCGGGCGACGGTGTCGACGGTGAGCGCTCCGCTGGCGATCAGACCGGCGGCGGTGCCCGCCGAGGAACCGTCGATGAAGGCCGGGAAGACGTTGTTGGTGCCGGTCGAGATCGCCACCATGGTGCAGCCGGGGGCACCCATCGCCACGTCGCGAGCGGTCCCGTCGCCACCGAGCACCACGATCGGCGAACACCCCAGCTCCGCCAGTTGCGCCGCCCCGCGCCGGCTGTCGAGCGCCGAGCCGGTGCCGGGGCCGTCGACCAGCAGTGCTCCGTCCACGCCGTGCATGGCTCGCTCGGCGATCCGGCCGATGTCGCGGCTCACCAACACACGATCGACCCCGGCCTCGAGGGCGGCGATCGCCACGCGCTCGCACGATGCCGACCTTGGCGGTGTCGGGCGTGTGCCCGACCGGCGCGTGCAACCGGCGCAGGTCCTTGCCCGCCCACGGGTTGACGATGATGCCGACCGGGACCACGCGGTCAGCGGCCGAGCAGCGGCCGCGCCATGGCCTGGCGGATGCCGTCGGCGATCGCCGCCGCATCGGGCACGTAGAGCCGTTCGAGGGCGGGGCTGAACGGCACCGGGGAGAACGGCGCCGCCACGCGCCCGACCGGTGCGTCGAGATAGTCGAAGGCGTACTCCTGGATCTGGGCTGCCACTTCGGCGCCGAAGCCGCCGAAGCGGACCGCTTCGTGGGCCACCACGACCCGGTTGGTCCTGCGGACGGAGTCGATGACCGTGTCGATGTCGAGCGGTGACAACGTGCGCAGGTCGACCACTTCGCAGCTCACGCCCTCGGCAGCCAGCAGGTCGGCGGCGGCCAGACAGTCGTTGGCGGTCTTGCCCCACGACACGACGGTGACGTCTTCGCCCACCCGAGACACGTTGGCGACGCCGAGCGGGATCTCGTAGCGGCTCTCGGGCACCATCCCCCGCGCACCGAGCAGCTTCTTGTGGAGCACGAACAGGGTCGGGTTGTCGTCGCGGATCGTCGATGCCATCAGCCCCTTCACGTCGTAGGCGTTGGACGGGTAGACCACCTTGATGCCCGGGATGTGGCAGAACAGCGCTTCCAGGCTCTGGCTGTGCTGTGCCGCTGCCGACAGACCGGCGCCGCCGGTGGTGGTGATCGTGAGCGGCAGCTTGGCGTCGCCGCCGAACATGTACTTCAGCTTGGCGGCCTGGTTGGCGATCTGGTCGGCGGCCACCAGCACGAAGTCCATGAACATCAAGTCGACGATCGGTCGCAGGCCGGTGAGGGCGGCGCCGATCCCGAGCCCGATGATCGCCTGTTCGCTGATCGGCGTGTCGACCGCCCGGCGCTCACCGAACTCGGCCTGTACGCCGTCGAAGGTGTGGAACACCCCACCGTGAGCGCCGACGTCCTCACCGGCGATGAACACGTCGGGGTCGTCGGCCATCTCGAGCTTGACGGCTTCGATGAAGGCTGCCACGTAGGTGAGTTGGCGGTCGCTCATGACAGCACCTCCGAATAGACCCCGTACAGCAACTGGTCGGGGTCGGGGAACGGGCTCTCGTCGGCGAAGGCGATCGCCTCGTCGATCGTGGCCCGCACCTCGGCCCAGATCTGGTCGAGATCCTCCCGGGTGGCCACCTCGCCCTCGATCAGACGACGTTCGAACGTGAAGATCGGATCGCGTTCCTTCCACGCCAGCACCTCCTCGTCGGGGCGGTACTTCAGGCCCAGGTTCTGGATCCCGTGGTGGTTGTAGTAGCGGTAGGTCTTGGCCTCGATCAGCGCCGGGCCGTCGCCGCGCCGGGCGCGAGCGACGGCTTCGGTGGCCGCCTCGTGGACGGCGAGCACGTCCATCCCGTCGACGATCACCCCCGGCATCCCGTAGCCGGCAGCACGGTCCACGATGTCGTGGATCACCATCGCCTTGTCGGTCGGGGTGTACTCGCCGTACATGTTGTGCTCGCACACGAACACGACCGGCAGGTGCAAGGCACAGGCCATGTTGGCGGCCTCGTGGAAGGCGCCGATGTTGGTGGACGCGTCGCCGAAGAACGCCACCGACACCTGGTCGGTGCCGAGGTACTTGTTGCGGAACCCGGCCCCGACGGCGATCGGCACGCCTGCCCCGACGATCCCGTTGGCGCCCAACATGCCGAGCGACAGATCGTTGATGTGCATCGAGCCGCCCTTGCCACCGCAGTAGCCGCCGGACTTGCCCATCAGCTCGGCCATCATCCGGCTCAGGTCGCCGCCCTTGGCGACCAGGTGCCCGTGCCCTCGGTGGGTCGACGAGATGTAGTCGTCGATGCGCAACGCCTCGCACACGCCGACCGCCACCGCTTCCTGCCCGACGTACAGGTGCAGGAAGCCGGGCATCTTGCCCTGCTCCATCAGCTTGCCGGCAGTCTCCTCGAAGAGACGGATGCGAACCATGCTGCGATGCATGGCCAACGATTGGTCGCGGTGTTGGTCTCGGGTCGGTTCCATGGGTCTCCTGCGGGTGTTCAGGCGTCGTTGCGTGCCCACCGCAGCGAGCGCCGCAGCAGTTCGTGGAAGACCGGCAACTCCCAGGAGCACCGGTCGACCGTCGGGTAGTAGGGCTTGAGCGGCACCATGTCGTAGTGGCTTCGGCAATGGCCGAGTGTGTTGTAGAGCACGCCACCGTCGCCGAGCGGGCGCAGGTACATCACCAGATGGTCCGGGTCGCGGTCGCTCCAGTCGGCGTCGGCGAAGCCGCGGGCGCCGCCCTGGTACGTGGTTTGCAGCAGCGGGGTCAGCGCCCCACGGTCGGGATAGCGGTTGAGGTACAGCTCGTCGGTCGCCTGGAACGGTTCGATCCCGGCGACCAACCAGTGGTCGGGCGCGACGTTGACCACGGTGTAGGGCGCGATCGGCGGATGCGCCACGAACTGCGAGCCGAGCGTGTCGGTGAACAACGGCATCGAGTCGGGGGCGACCCACCCCTCCGGACTCGGGTCGAGCGCCGAACTGGTGCCGTGCAGGGCGACCCACCGCCCCCCGGCTTCGACCCACTCGCGGAGCACACGCTGGGCGCGTTGCGAGGGACGTACGTCGCAGGTGTAGGTGACCAGGATCTGTGCGGCGAACTCGGCACCGGGCTCGAAACGGGTCGTGTCTTCGTAGTCGGGTTGGACGCGGACCCGGAACTGTTCGTGTTCGGCCAACAGACGCAGCAGCTCGAGCCGTGCGTAGTCGAAGTCGTGCCAGACGCCGCCGACCACGAGCACCACGTCGATCCGTGGTCCGGGTTGGGTGCTCACGTCGGCCATGTCGATCGATGCTCGATCAGAAGTCGACGCGCTTCATGAAGCCACCGTCGACGGTCAGGTTGGCCCCGTTGATGTGCTTGGCGGCGGGCGAGGCGAGGAACACCACGGCGTTGGCGACGTCGTCGACGCCGCCGATGTGACCCATCGGGTGGACCTTCTCGGTGGCGGCGAAGAACTCCGGCTTGGCGTCCTTGACACGGTTCCAGTCGCCGCCCTCGACCCAGATCGGCCCGGGCGACACCACGTTGCAGCGGATGCCGCGGGCGCCGAGCACCTGGGCCTGGCCGAGCGTCCAGTTCGTGACCGCAGCCTTGAACGCGCTGTAGCTGTTGGAACCGCTGGCGAAGTGCTCGCCGACGGCCGACGTGCTGATGCTGATCAACGAGCCGTTCCCACCTGCCGCCATCGCGTCGGCGGCGGCGCCGGCGCCAAGCACCAATGCCATCAAGTCGATGTCCATGTTGTTCTGCCAGCCCTCGATCGTCTTGGCCGGTTTGCCGCTGGTGTTGTGGACGTAGATGTCGAGCCCACCGAGCTGTTCGGTGGCGGCGGCGATGAAGCCCTGCAACGACCCGGCGTCGGCGGCGTCGACGGCCTGACCCCAGACCTGCTGCCCCTCGGCAGCGTGCGCCGAGCTCGGCGACGGCCGATGCCACGCCGTCGGCGTCACGTGCGCAGATCGCGACCGACGCTCCTTCGCCGAGCAACGCCTCGACGATCGCTCGACCGATGCCTTTCGTCGAACCGGTGACGATCGCCTTCTTGCCTGTCAGACCGAGATCCATGGACGCCCCTTGCCGTGTGTGTTGTCGACCTGATGGTCGACGTGTGTGTCGAACCTCGTCGAAGTTACTAGTGTTGCACTCTAGAAACCCCGCTGCGCAACCGAACCCCGAATGCCCTCGTCGACCTCGGTGTGCGGTGATCAGTCTGTCCTGGAGGAACATCGATGTCGAGCGCTGCCGCACCGAGCACCGAGTCGGTGGCCGAGTTCCGTGAACGTGCCCGAACCTGGCTCGAACAACGCGCTCCGCTGCGGACCGCAGACGCGACCGACGCCGGCCGGTGGGGTGAAGGCGAGTTCTCGGTCGTGGTGTTCCACGACGCCACCGACGAGGAGGAACGCGAAGTCCTCGACGCCTACCGGGCGTGGCATCAGGAGCGCTTGGCGGTCGGGCTGGGTGCGATCGCCGTCCCGACCGAGTTCGGAGGGCTGGGGCTGACGAAGGGCCACGACGCCGCCTACAAGGAGGTCGAGGCGCAGTTCGACGTGCCCCGCGACCACGAGGTGATCAGCGTCACCAGCAAGCTGATCGCGCCCACGATCGAGGAGTTCGGCACGCCCGAGCAGCGAGCCGAATGGTGCCCGAAGTTCTTCCACGTCGAGCAGTTCTGCTGCCAGTTGTTCTCCGAGCCGGGTGCCGGGAGCGATCTTGCCGGGCTGGCGTGCAAAGCGGTGCGGGACGGGGATCAATGGGTGCTCGACGGCCAGAAGGTCTGGACCTCGACCGCCCGCATCTCGCAGTACGGGTTCGCCATCTGCCGTACCGACCCCACCGTCCCCAAGCACGCCGGGCTCACGGCGTTCCTGATCCCGTTCGATACTCCAGGGGTCGAGGTCCGCCCGATCCGTCAGATGTCGGGTGGCGCATCGTTCAACGAGGTGTTCCTGAGCGGGGTGCGGGTCGACGACTCGATGCGGATCGGCAAGGTCGGCGAGGGGTGGAAGGTGGCGCTCACCGTGCTCGGGCACGAGCGCTCCAACTCGGGCGGCAGCCGTCGCGGCGGCGGTTACGACGAACTGGTCATGCTGGCCCGCCATGTGGGGCGCACCGACGACCCGATCATCCGACAAGCTCTCGCCAAGGCGTACACGATGAAGCGCGTTCGGGACTGGGTGCGTGCCGGTGCCGCGGCGCGGGCCAAGGCGACCGGATCATCAGGCCCCGGTGGCTCGATCACCAAGCTGATGTGGACGGCGGCGATGGCCCATACCAGCGACGTCGCCGGTCAGTTGCTGGGCGCCTCGCTCACGGCCGATACGGGCGAGTGGGGAACCTTCGGGTGGAACGAGCACGTGCTGGGAGCGCCCGGCTACCGCATCGCCGGCGGCACCGACGAGATCCAGCGCAACATCGTGGGCGAGCGTGTGCTCGGCCTCCCGGGCGAGCCCCGCGTCGACAAGAAGTGACGTTCAAGTTGTGTCAGACACAACTTGAACGGGCGGCGACGATCGGCGTTTGCTCCACACGTTCAAGTTGTGTCTGACACAACTTGAACGTCAGACGATGTTGAGGGCGTCGAGGAAGGTGGCGGCGACCGACTCGTCGCCGGCGACCGTGCAGGCCTGGCGCCAGGGCATGCGGACCGTGCCCCACAGCACGAAGTCGTGAGCGTCGGAGGTGACCGTGGCGTCCGGCTCGCCCGACGGTGCGCCGACCACGATCGCGTCGCCGTCGCGGACGAGATCCCACGCGCCACCACCCGGGCCGGTGAGTTCGAGCCGCAGACGGCCGGTCAGGTGCTGTTCCAGCCCGGGTTGCATCTGGGGAACGCCCGCCAGCATCCAGCCCACTGCCGGGGCGAGCAGCGCGTCGTCGACGGGCACCACGGTGTGGTCGAGCGGGCCGGTCGGCGCCAGAAGATCGACCCGCAGATGGCAGTAGTGGTCGAACGCGAAGGCGTCGGCGAGCTGATGCATCGGGTACGAGCCGAGGTCGGCGAGCGGGATCACCGTCGACGCCGCCGGTTCGTCCTGGATCGCCGTGAGCACCGCCAGCGCTCCGTCGCAGTAGGCGAGGTACTCGTCGCGGACCTGTTCGTTGCTCCACTCCTTGCGGGGCTCGACCAGGAGATCCATGGCGCGCTCGGCCGGGAGGTCGATCGGCTCGGCGGGCGGCGGCGAGGGCTCGACCACCTCTTTGTAATTCGAGCTCATGTGGGCCACGAGGTCCTTGACTGACCACCCGGCACATCCGCTCGGCCGCGCCCACTCCTCGTCATTCAACATCGAGATCAACGCCTTGACCTCGTCGATGCTCCGAGCGACCGACCCGACTGCTTCTCGCGACATGAGAACTCCCCCTCGACAAACGTCCCGGTTCTCATACTTACTTCATTCGAACTACAGTTGCAATGAGCGATCTACGGGTTCGGAGGGACGATCATGGTGGCGATGCCGTTGACAGAAGTGGGGAGGCGGGTGCTCGCCAACGTCGAGGCGGACCGTGGCGACTTCGCCGACTCGATGATGACGGTGCCGGCCGACCACTACCGGGACCCACAGCGGTACGTCCGCGAGGTCGATGCCGTGTTCCGTCACAGCCCGTTGCTGGTGGCGCTGGCCGCCGACATCCCGAAGCCGGGCGACTTCACCACGATGGAGATCGCCGATCGTCCGATCGTGGTCGTGCGCGGCGATGACGGCACGGTTCGGACGTTCCTCAACGCCTGTCGTCATCGTGGCCGCTCGGTCGCCGACGAGTGCTTCGGACACAGCCGGCGGTTCACCTGTCCATATCACTTCTGGGTCTACGACACGGCCGGCAAGCTGGTGGGCAACACCGCCAGGGACGCCTTCGAGGGGATCGACGTCGACGGCCTGATCGAATACCCGACCGCTGAACGTGCGGGTGCCGTGTTCGCCGTGCTCACCGAGGGCGCCCAGTTCGACGTCGACGACTGGCTCGGCGACATGCAGTCGGCGTTGGCGATGCTCGAGCTCGACCAGTTGTACCGGCACGACGTCGAGACCAAGCTGCCGAGCGGCAACTGGAAGGCGACCGCCGACGGCTACCTCGACGGCTACCACATCGGCTACCTGCACCGGAACACGATCGGGGTCAAGTCGATCACCAACCGCAACACCTACGACCTGTACGGGCCACATGTGCGGATCGGGTTCGCCAACAAGCCGATCGTCGAGCTGAGCGGTACCCCGCCCGAGGAGTGGCCCGACCTGTACGACGCCTTCTCGCTCGTGCACTACGTGTTCCCCAACATCTCGATCTCGGGTCATCCCGGCAAGTCGCTGATGGTGAGCAGGATCTTCCCCGGCGCCACGCCCGCCGAGTGCACCGTGGTCCAGTACCAGTACTTCCGTCAGCCCCTGGTCGGCGACCAGGCGATCGCCGACGCCGAGGCCAAGCGTCTGCGCTACGAGCACGTCACCTACGAAGAGGACTTCGTGACCGTGATGGACATCACGCGACGCGCCGAGGTGCTCGCCGAGTCGGGCGACGTGTTCCGGTTCGGGCGCAACGAGATCGGCAACCAGAACCTGCACACCTGGGTCGACAAGCTGCTCGCCGAGGCGTGACGCGACGCGAACGCAACGGAGCGTGTCTGACACACTCCGTTAGGCCAGCCGGCCGGCGTCGACGGCCAGCGTGCTGCCGGTCATGAACGCCGACATGTCGCTGGCCGCGAACACCACCACCCTGGCCACATCGTCGGGCACGCCCATCCGGCCGAGCGGGTTCGACGCGGCGCGCTTGGCGACGTCGACGCCGGCCGCCAGCAGGGGCGCCATCTCCTCGCGCACACCCTCGGTGTCGATCACGGTCGGGGCGATGCCCAGCACGCGGATGCCGAGCGGGCCGAACTCGAGCGCCAACGCCTTGGTGATGCCGACCACGGCGTGCTTCGAGGCGACATAGGCGCTGATCCCGGCACTCGCCCGGAAGCCGGTCGTGGAGGCCAGATTGATCACCACGCCACCATCGCTCATCCGCCGCGCCGCCTCGCGCGCTCCCAGGTAGCACCCGCGTGTGTTGATGTCGAACATGCGGTCCAGGAACTCCACCGAGACTTCGACGGCCGGTCCGGTGGGCGGCGAGATCCCGGCGTTGTTGACCCACACGTCGATCCGCCCGAACTCGGTGATCGTCGACTGGCCGGCCGCCTCGATCGACGCCGGGTCGGCGACGTCGAGATGCACGGCGATCGCCCTTCGGCCGTGGACCCTGGCGATGTCGGCGGCGACGTGACGGACGCCGTCCAGGTCGACGTCGCCGACCAACACGTCGGCCCCCGCCTCGGCGAGCCGAGACGCGATCTGAGCTCCCAGGCCACGTGCCGCCCCGGTGACCACGGCCACGCGGCCGTCCAGGCGGATCAGGTCGGCGAGTGGTCGGTGGGAATGATCGGGGATCGGCATGCGGTCGATCAGTACGGCATCGTGCCGCCGTCGACGGCGAACATGCAGCCGGTCATGTTGCGCGCCGCGTCGGACGCCAACATCACGGCGACTGCTGCCACCTGCTCGACGGTGTTGCACTTCTTGATCGCCGACTCCTGGGCGAACAGGTCGATCATCGCCTGGTAACTGGGCAGGCCCATCATCTCGGCAGACGCCGGACCGGTCTCGCGGACGATGTCGGTCTCGATCAGACCGGGCAGGATGGCGTTGATCGTGACCCCGGTCGTCCCGTTCTCCTGAGCGGCGGCCTTGACCAGCCCGTTGACGGCGTGCTTGGTGGTGGCGTAGCCGGGGATGCCGGGCTTGCCGAGCTTGCCTTCGACGGACGAGGTCACCAGGATCCGGCCGGCCCCGCGCGGCACCATGTGCTGGAGCGCCTTGCGCATCCCCCAGAACACGCTGTTGAGGTTCCAGTCCATCTCGAGCTGCCACTCTTCGTCCGACATCATCGACACCGGCGCCGTGTTCTTCACGCCACCCGAGTTGAGGCACATGATGTCGAGCTGACCGAAGCGCTCGACGGCGAAATCGACGATGCCCTCGGCCGTCGACTGCTTCGAGGCGTCACCGGCGAAGAAGGCGACCCGGTCGCTGCCGCCCATCTCGTCGACGGCCTGCTGACCCTTTGTCGCGTCACGGCCGTTGACCACCACCAGAGCGCCCTCGCGCACGAACGCCTCGGCCATGGCGCGTCCGATCGAGCGTGTGCCGCCGGTGATCGCGGCAACTTTTCCTTCGAGCTTTCCCATCGTCTGTTCCCCTCAGTTCCTGTGCGTACGTGTCAGAACGGCGCCGTGCCGCCGTCGATCGAAATCATCGAACCGGTGATCCCGGCCCCGGCCTCGGAGACCAGCAGTTCGGCGACCATGGCGCAGTCGTCGACGGTGACGAGTCGCTTGATCGCCGACTCCTGGGCAAACCAGCCGAGCAGGTCTTCGTAGCTGATCCCCATCGACTCGGCGGCGGGCGGCCCGGCCTCCTGCATCATCGGCGTGTCCATGGCGCCGGCACACAAGGCGTTGACGGTGATCCCGAGCGTGCCGACTTCGTGCGCCACGCACTTGGTGAGGGCGTTGACGGCGTGCTTGCCGACCACGTACTGCGAGAGCCCGGGCTTGCCGACCTTGCCCTCGACGGACGAGATGTAGATGATCCGGCCGTACTCCTGGGGGATCATGTGCTTGAGCGCGGCGCGAGTGAGCCAGAACGCGCTCCAGTAGTTGACGGTGAGGCCGAACTCCATCGCCTCGTCGGTCAGGTCGACCACCGGGGCGTTGTCCTTGGACCCGCCGGCGCAGTTGACCAGGATGTCGATCTTGCCGTAGCGGTCGACGGTCTCGGCGATCAACTGTTCACAGTCGGCCTTCTCGGTTCCGTCACCCTGCAGATAGTGGGCGCGATCTCCGATGCCGAGTTCGGCGAGGGCGGCGACGGCTTTCTCGGGCCGTCGACCGCTGATCACCATCGACGCCCCGCCGTCGGCGAGCATCTTGGCGATCGCCAAACCGACGCCGCTCGTTCCTCCGCAAATCGCCGCAACGCGACCTGTCAGTTCTCCCATGTGGAAGGCCCCCCTGGCTCCAGTCGTCTCGCTCGGCGCCAGGTCGGCGGCGAGCCGGAGTAACTATAGGACGACTACAGATCGGGATTGCAAGCGCAGCGGCGTCAGGCGTTGGCGAGCGCTGCTGCGATCTGCTCGACGACATCGGGCCGGCCCGATTTGGGGATCGAAACGATGCCGAGGTCGGCACCGGCGGTCCTCATCGTCGCGACTGATCCTCGGAGCGTGTCGTCGCCATCGTATCGCAGGATCGCGCTGCACGTGATCTCGGCCGGGTCGCGCCCGATCCGCTCGCAGGCGGCCCGCAGCACACCGCGCAGCTCGACGAACTCGGCCGGGTCGGTGCCGCCGTAGTTCCAGTGATGGGCGTACCGCGCCGCCAGCGGCAGCGTGCGAGTGCGGCCCACCCCACCGATGCAGATCGGCAGCGGCCGCTGGATCGGCTTGGGGTTGTTCATCGCATCGTGGAGTTGGTAGTAGCGCCCGTCGAAGGTGGTGCGGTCGTTGGTGAACAGCGATTCGAGCACCGCCAACCCTTCCTCGAAACGGTCGAAGCGTTCTCGGAGCGTGCCCAGCTGGATTCCGTACGCGGTGCACTCCTCCTCATTCCAGCCTGCTCCGATCCCGAGCTCGAGCCGTCCGCCCGACGTGATGTCGAGCGTCGACGCCATGTTCGCCAGCACGCCGGGGTGCCGGTACACCATCCCGGTCACCAGCACGCCTCCCCGCAGCCGGCGGGTCTCGTGCAGCAAGGCGGTGAGCGTGATCCAGCCCTCCATGCAGTCGTCGGTCGAGTCGCCCATCAGCGGGTAGAGGTGATCGAACGTCCAGCCGGACTCGAAGACCGCCAGCGAATCGGCTCGCTGCCAGACCTCCGACATCCACTCCCACGTGGTTCGTTGCGGCGATGTGGAGAAGGCGAAGCGCATGCAGGCAGCCTGTCACCCGGACCGTCGAACCACCCGACCGAGTTGGTGTACCGTCTGGCTCGTCGGGCTGAGTGCAGGGGGTGCGCTGGTGACAGATACTGGGATTTCGACACGACCGATCGACGCCGCACGCGGCCGTGCGTTCGCCGTCGCGGCGGCGTTGGGGGCAGCCGTCGCGGTTGCGGCCGGCGCCTATGGCAAGATCCACGACCCGGCGGCCGAGACCACCATCAAATGGTTCTTCACCTCGACGTTGCACCTCAAAGCGTGGTTGACCACCGTCGCCCTGACGCTGGCGCTGTTGCAGGTGTTCGGGGCGATGTGGATGTACGGCCGGTTGCCGACCGGTCGCCCCGCCCCTTCGTGGGTGGGACCGCTGCACCGGATCGGTGGGAGTCTGATCCTGCTGGTGTCGCTGCCGGTCGCCTACCACTGCCTGTGGTCGCTCGGGTTCAACCCCGACCCCGGGGGCTCGCGCCGATTCGTGCACTCGGTACTCGGATGCCTGTTCTACGGCGCGTTCGCCACCAAGGTGCTGGTGGTGCGCTCGTCCAAGATGCCGGGTTGGGCGCTGCCGGTGGTCGGCGGCGTGCTGTTCACTGTGTTGGCCTTGCTCTGGAGCACGAGCTCGTTGTGGTTCTTCCGCACGATCGGTGTCGAACTGTGAACCTGCGCACGGTCGCCAACTGGTTCGAGTACGCAGTGGCGGCGGTCACGGCGGTCGTGATCGCGCTGCTGTTCACCAACTCGCCGACACCGGCGCCGCCCGCCCCGGCGGCGGCCGTCGAGGCTTCGGGCGGGATCGACGGCGGTGCCCTGTATCAGCAGCGTTGTGCCGGTTGCCACGGCGGCGACGGGTCGGGTGGGATCGGCCCGCGCCTGGCGGGCGGGAGGGTCATCGACAAATACCCGCAGCCCGAGGACCAGGCCGCGGTGGTGTCCGGCGGCAGGGGCGGCATGCCGTCGTTCGCCGCACGGCTCACGCCCGACGAGATCGCCGCCGTCGTCGACTACACCCGCACCGTGCTCGCCGGCGTCACGCCGTAGCGCGACGTTGTCGGGCGCTGCACGCGAGTGCTCAGACCACCAGGATCGGGACGCCCGGCACTCGAAGCCGACACCGGTTCCCACTAACGTCACCGCCGTGTTGAGCTACCGGATCGAACGCAGCGACCACCCCGCCACCCTCGAGCGACGCCAGGAGATCATGGCCGCGCCCGGCTTCGGCAAGTACTTCACGGACCACATGGTGTCGATCACCTGGACGTCGGCCGACGGGTGGCACGACGCTCGTGTGGAGCCCTACGGGCCGATCCCGCTCGACCCCGCCACGTCGGTGCTGCACTACGCCCAGGAGATCTTCGAAGGGTTGAAGGCGTACCGGCACGCCGACGACTCGATCTGGATGTTCCGACCCGAAGCCAATGCCGAGCGGTTCCAACGCTCTGCCAAGCGGATGGCGCTGCCGGAGCTCCCGGTCGACGAGTTCGTGACATCGATCGAGACCCTGGTCGACATCGACCGTGACTGGGTCCCGACCGGTGGCGAGAACAGCCTGTACCTACGCCCGTTCATGTTCGCCACCGAGGCCTTCCTCGGCGTGCGGCCGTCGGCCGAGGTGCGCTACATGGTGATCGCCTCGCCGGTCGGCTCGTACTTCTCGGGCGGCGTCAAGCCGGTCAAGATCTGGCTCAGCCAGAACTACACCCGCGCCGCGCTCGGCGGCACCGGCGCCGCCAAGTGCGGCGGCAACTACGCCGCCGGTCTGGCGGCCCAGATCGAGGCCACTGAACACGGTTGCGACCAGGTCGCCTTCCTCGACGCCGAGCAGCATCGCTGGATCGAGGAGCTCGGCGGCATGAACCTGTACTTCGTGCGCGCCGACGGCAAGCTCGTCACACCGCGATTGTCGGGGTCGATCCTCGAAGGTGTGACACGGTCGTCGATCATGCGGCTCGGTGAGGAGTTCGGGCTCGAACCCGAAGAGCGTCAGATCAGCATCGACGAGTGGCGCGACGGCGTCGCGTCCGGCGAGATCCGAGAAGTCTTCGCGTGCGGCACGGCGGCCGTGATCACGCCGGTCGGCACGTTGATGTGGGACGGCGGCGAGGTCGGCAACGGCACGGCCGGCGAGATCACCACGCAGCTCCGCCAGCGGCTGGTCGACCTCCAGTACGGGCGTTCCGGCGACCCGCACGGCTGGTTGCACCAGATCGCCTGAGCGTCACGAGGCGAGCACGCCGGCGATCGCAACCCGTTTCAGCATCGAGGCGGCCTGCTGCACGACGGGAAGGTCGGCGCCTCCGCGCTCGACTGCGTCGCTGACCAATCCATGCAACCGGGGCAGGTCGATGTCGTCGCACGCCGATCTCAATCGGGCGGTGAGCGCCGCTGATGCCGGGAGTGATCCCGCCGGGTCGATCACGATCGGCGCCGCCGACAGCGCGAAGGCGCACAGCAACCCGAGCGCGATCGTGGCGTGGTAGCTGGTGGACACCACGTGCGTCTCGTCCCCGCCGTCAGCGAACTCGGGCCCCGGCAGGAAGCCCAGCCGATCGTGGGCACTGAACAGCAGCGCCAGGGCGTGACTGGCGGTGGCGCTGAACGGTTGCCCGAGCAGCGGCCAGATCCATGCCAGTTCCGCCGACAGGTCGAGGTTGTCGGCAGCGAGTGCCAAGGCCAGGCCGGCATCCGCGTCGGCGAGCACCTCAGGCACCGGTCGCGGGAGCAGCGCCGAGCGGCGTCCCATGTCGGTGGCGTGGAGCAGCAGGTGGGTCAGGACGTACAGGTCGGCGGTCGAGCAGTTCAAGACGTCGAGCGGTGCTGCCAGGGCGGTCGCCGCCAGTTGGGTCGGGTGCCGGGTGCCGACGCCCGACGCCCGCAGGCTCGCCAGCCACTGGTGCTCGTGCCGGTGGTTCGGCAGTCGCTCGGGCCCGCTGCATGCGACGGACAGGGCCTCGTCGAGCAACCGGTCGAAGGCATCGTCGCGATGCCCGAGTGCCCGCAGGATGATGTGGGCGGTGGCGACGTCGAACGCCTGGGTCGGTCGCGTCACCAGTGTCGTGATCATCGAGAGGTCGCGCGCCAGTGGAGCGATCAGCTCCGCCAGCTCGTCGAGTTCGGGTCGCAGTTCGGTGGCGCCGGCCAGCGTGGCGGCTCGGATCAGCATCGCTGTCTCGGCGACCACTTTGGACAACACGAGTGGTCGGACGGGCAGGCGAGTGCTGGTCGCCTGCCCGTCCTCGTCCACGGCGTGCCGCGCCAGTGCGACCGCGACCCCGGCGACCGTGAGCGTCCGCCGCAGACGATCGACCAGGTCGTGCCGTGAGATCGTGATCGAGGTCACTCGGCGAGCTGGCGAGCGGTTTGGAACACGTCGATCTCGGGGCCGGGCCACCCGCAGTTCCACATCACGTTGCGGTTGATGATCTGGACCAACGACTCCCCGTTGCGGATCGCCTGCTCGCCGAACCGGCTCATCGTCGCGCCGATCGCCTCGAGGTCGATCGCCTTGGTCTCGATCAGCGCCTCGACCACCTGCTGATGGAATGCGCTTCGCTTGTCATTCATGTCTGGACTCTCCTGTGTCGATCCCGGTGCCGGGTGCACCGTGGAGTGGCTGCAGAGAGCGGCCCCGGATGAGGCAGATACGTCGCGCGTCAGATCCGGGCCAAGTGGGCCCGATCGGGCACCGTCGGCGATCAGAAACCGAGGGCTGTGGCGGCGCGATCGACGTCGTCGAGCGTGTTGTACACGTAGAACGACAATCGGATCCGCCCGGCGCGCGAGGCGTGGGCGATGCCGGCCTGTTGGAGCTCGGCACCGCGATCGCTGGCGACGCTGACGATCGCCGAGTCGCCAGCGGGAAGGCCGATCATGGCGCGGCAGCTCGTCGGCCAGCCCGATGCTGTGGGAGCCGATCGCATCGACCCCGAGCTCGGCGAACATCTCCAGCGTGGGCACCGCGGCAGCGAACGAGAACCACGGAGGCGACACATCGAACCGGCGCGCGTCCGGCGCCAGCCTGAGCGGGGCGTCGTAGATCGACGTCCATGGATCGTCGCCCGCGTACCAGCCGGCCTGGAGCGGTTGCAGCCACTCGTCACCGGCGGCGTTGACGGTGAGAAAGGCGGCGCCCCGGGGGAGGCACAGCCACTTGTAGCCGTGGCACACCGTGACGTCGAACCGGTCGGCACCGACGTCGGCCCAGCCCGCCGACTGGGTGGCGTCGATGAAGGTGCGTGTGCCGGTGCGGCGCGCCGCTTCGGCGACCGCTGCCAGATCGAGCTGCGCCCCGCTCGCCGACTGCACGTGGCTCACGGCGACGAGGCCGATCTCGTCGGTGATCGAATCCACCACGGCCTCGAGCGGGACCATCCGAACGGTCAGTCGGCGGTCGGCCAGGAACGGGAACAGCACCGAGGTGAAATCGCCCTCGGCACACAACACCGTGGTGCCGGCGTCCAGCGAGCCGGCCACGAGCGACGCGACCACCGACGCCTGGCTGGCGATCGCCACCCGCGACGCATCGGTGCCTGCGAGTCGGGCGTATGCCTGCCGGCAGCGTGCCACGTCGGGATCGATCGAAGGGGCGTGCAACGTTCCGGCCTGCCACTCGGCGAGTCGACGCTGGATGGCCTCGAGTGAGGCGCTGGTCGGCAGCCCGAGCGTGGCCGTGTTCAGGTAACCCGGCACGATCGAGAACCGCGCTGCCGCCCACGACTCGACCGATCCGACCGAGTCCATCGAGTGCTGTTCCATCGGCCCATCATGGTCGATCCGACACGGTGGCGGTGGCGAGCACCATGGGTCCGACTCACGAGTCTGGCTCTCGATCGGGCATGCTCACTCGTGATGGTGCCGACGTCTGTCCCGATCCAAGCCGATGGTCTCGTGCGTCACTTCGGATCGGGGGCCGATGCAGTCCGGGCGGTGGACGGCGTCGATCTGGCGATCGAGGCCGGCGAGATGTTCGGGTTCCTCGGCCCGAACGGTGCCGGCAAGAGCACGACCGTGCGCATGTTGACGACGCTGCTGCGACCCACCGGGGGAAGCGCCCGCGTGGCGGGATTCGACGTCGTCCACCAGGCCGACGACGTGCGACGCAACATCGGCGTGGCCCTGCAGGATGCAGCGATCGACCCCCTGATGACCGGCAAGGAGCTGCTGCTCCTGCAAGCCGTGCTGTACGGCCTGCCGAAGGCGCAACACCATCAGCGCGCCGGCGAACTGCTCGAACGGGTGGGTTTGTCTGCGGCCGGCGACCGTCGCGTCGGCACCTACTCGGGCGGCATGCGCCGGCGGCTGGACCTCGCCCTATCGCTGATCCACGAGCCGAGCGTGCTGTTCCTCGACGAACCGACGACGGGCCTCGACCCGATGAGCCGGATCGCGCTGTGGGAGGAGATCCGGCGCCTCAACGGCGAAGGCACCACGGTGATGCTGACCACGCAGTACCTCGAGGAGGCGGACCAGCTCACCGACCGGATCGCCATCATCGATCACGGCAAGATCGTGCGCCAGGGTCGCCCGGCCGACCTGAAGGCGTCGGTCGGTTCCCCGACGCTGTTCGTCGACGTCCAGGCGAGTCAGGCCGAGGCCGCCTCGGCGGTGCTGCGAGAGTTCGGCGAGCTGCGCCCCACCGCCGAAGGATCGCTCGGGGTCGGCCTCACCGCCGGTGCCGGCGAGGTGTCGAACGTGATCCGTCGGCTCGACGAAGCCGACATTCCGGTCTCGCACCTCGAACTGCGCGAGCCGAGTCTCGACGACGTGTTCGCCGAAGCGACCGGGTACCGGATCGAGGGCGCGGCGACCGGGGCCAATCAGGTCGGTGGCGCCGACGGCGCCGCCAAGCCGTCGAAACGACGCGGCAGGCGCGGTCGATGACGATGACGATCCCGACCGAGGGTTCGGCCGCAACCGGCAGTCGTGGTTCCCTGATGGCGCAGACCGCGGCGATGTCACGCCGGTCGATCCTGGCGCTGCTGCGCCAGCCGGCGATCCTCGTACCGTCGATGGTGTTCCCGCTGTTCTTCGCCGCGTTGGGCACGTCGTCGTTCAGCCGAGCCGTCAACATTCCCGGGTTCCCGAAGGTCGACTCGTTCCTCGACTTCGCCCTTGCCGGAGCGCTCGTGCAAGGGGTGTTGTTCGGGTCGACGGTCGGTGCGACGGCGCTCGCCACCGACATCGAGGACGGCTTCTTCGACCGGTTGCTGACCACGCCGTCGTCGCGCACGAGCATCCTGATTGGTCGGCTCGCCGGGGCGATGGCCTACGGCGGCTTTCAGAGCGTGTTCTTCATCCTCGTGCTGTGGCCGTTCGGCCTCGTGGTCAAGTCGGGTCCGATCGGCGTGTTGGCGATGTTGATCGGCGGGGTGCTGACCGCCCTCGCATTCGGGGCGCTGATGAGCGCGATGGCGATCAAGACCGGCTCCAGCGAGGCGGTCCAAGGGGCGTTTCCGCTGCTGTTCATCCTGCTGTTCTTCTCGTCCACGTTCTTCCCGCGCCAGACCATGCACGGCGCATATGCGGCGATCGCCGACGTCAACCCGGTCTCGTACCTGGCGGAAGGGTTCCGATCGCTGACCATCCACGAACTCAGCGGGCAGGCGGTGGCGCAGGCGATCTTGATCCCGGCCGCCATGTCGGTGGTCACGCTGGCCCTCGCACTGTGGACGCTGCGCACCAGGTTGGCATCGCGATGAGCAGCACGTTCGTTCCGGCGCGTGGGATCGCGGTGCGCAGCCTGCGCAACATTCGCCGGCTTCCGTCGGCGTTCGTGCCGGCGTTGCTCATGCCTTTGTCGCAGGTGGTGTCGTTCTCCGGCACCTACCGAGGTGTGACCGACATCCCGGGCTTCCCCACGGATCGGTCGGTCAACTGGTTCCTGCCGTTGGCGGTCACGATGGGATGTTCGTTCGCCGGATTGTCGGCCGGGTTCTCGATGATCCGGGATGTGCAGAGCGGTTTCTACGATCGGTTGCGCATGGCGCCCGCCAAGCGACGGGCGCTGATCGCCGGCCCGATGCTGGCCGCCAACGTGCGGGCCGTGATCGTCACCGTGTTGGTGTTGCTGGTCGGTCTGCTGCTCGGGGCTCGCCTGACCGACGGCGTGCTCGGACTGGTGGTGCTGCTGGCGGCCGGCCTCGGGATGTCGATCGTCGGTGCAGCGTGGGGGATCGGTCTGGCGTATCGCTTCAAGGACATGCGGGCGGCAGCGATCATGCAGATGACGTTGTTCATCGGCATCTTCCTGACCGAGGCCCAGACGCCGATCGCCGTGATGGACGGCTGGCTCAAGACGGTCGCCCGCTACAACCCGCTCACCCAGGTGCTGCGCCTGGCACGCCAGGGTTTCCTCGGCGACGTGACACTGGCAGGCTCGTGGCGAGGACTCAGCGTGCTGGTGGCACTCGCCGCGCTCACGCTGACCTTCGCCCGTTCCGGCCTGAGCAGCCTCGACGAATGATCCGACGGGGGTGTAGAGGCGGCGAGTGCCCCCGGCAGGATTCGAACCTGCGCATCCGGCTCCGGAGGCCGACGCTCTATCCCCTGAGCTACGAGGGCGGGGGCTGCATCACGTCCGATGCGGCATGGGGAATCTAGCGGGCCGGGTGCGTGGTCGCACTGGCGTCAGCGGTGCCGGCCCGTTGGGTGGGTGACTGCGAGGCTCAGGCGAGGACGGTGTGCCCGCCTGATCAGATCCGCTCGAAGTAGCGCTGGCGCTCCCACTCGGTGACGGTGCTGTTGAAGGCGAGCCACTCTGCTTCAGCGTGCACCAAGACGTGATGATGCACGTCGTCACCGAAACACTCGCGGGCGATCGACGAGTTGCGCCACAGGTCGATCGCCTCGGCGAACGTCCACGGGATGCGTTCGATGTCGGTCGCGGTGTACCCGTTGCCCTGGTACGGCGCAGGCGGTTCGATCTGGTGCTCGATGCCGTACAGGCCACCGGCGATCGTGGCGGCGAAGGCGTGGTACGTGTTGGCGTCGGCACCGGGGATCCGGCTCTCGACCCGCATTCCCTTGCCGTGCCCGACCACCCGGAACCCGAGCGTGCGATTGTCGACGTCCCAACCGACCCCGGTCGGCGCCCACGAGCCCGGCTGGAACCGCTTGTAACTGTTGACGGTCGGTGCGAACAGCAGGCTGAACTCGCGGGCGGTCGCCATCAACCCACCCAGGTACCAGCGGAACAGCTGGCTCATGTGGTGCGGGTCGTGGTGGCCGTCGTCGCCGTGGTGGTCGCCGGACTCGGGCATCAGCGCCTCGCCGTCGGCGGACCACAGGCTGGAGTGGATGTGGCAGCTCGACCCGGCGTCGTCGAAGAACGGTTTGGCCATGAACGTGGCCGACTTGCCGCACGAGTGGGCGATCTCCTTCACGGCGTTCTTGAACAGCAGGTTGATGTCGGCCATCTCGACCGCCGTCGTGTATGTGAGGTTGAGCTCGTGCTGGCCCTTTCCCGCCTCGCCTTTGCTGAACTCCACCGGCATCCCGGCCGCCGCCAGGTGGCGCCGGATGGCGCCCATCACGTCTTCCTCCTTGGTGGTCTGGAGGATGTGGTAGTCCTCGAGATACGGGGAGTTCGGCGTGAGGTCGCGGTACCCGAGCGCGTTGGCCTCGTCGAAGCCCTCCTTGAACAGGAAGAACTCGATCTCCGAACCCAGCATCGGCACCCAGCCGAGCGCATCGGCCTTGGCGACCTGGGCCTGCAGCATGGCGCGCGGCGACACGGCCACCGGTTCCCCGGTGTCGACGTCGACGAGGTCGCAGATGACCATCGCCGTCTTGTCGATCCACGGGAGGTAGCGAACCGTGGCCTCGTCAACGACGCCGCGCATGTCGCCGTAGCCCTGGTCGTAGCTGGCCCAACGGAACCCGGGGATCGGGTTGTTGTCGAGGTCGCAGGCGATCAGGTAGTCGCAGTTCTCGGTGCCGTCGGTGTGCACGACGTCGAGGTAGAACTGCCCATCGGTGCGCTTGCCGACCATCCGCCCGGCGTGATCGCCGAACACGGCCAACACGGTGTCGATCGTGCCGGCCTCGATGTCGGCCACGAGCTGGCCATGGGGAACGTGCGAGTTCTTCGTCATGCGTGGGTCACTCCGGGGTGGTGTAGGCGGCGGTGATCCCGCCGTCGATCAGCAACGACTGGCCCGTCATGAACGACGAGTCGTCCGATGCGAGGAACAGGGCGCCCTTGGCGATCTCGATCGCCTCGCCGAAGCGCCCCATCGGGATGTGCACGAGGCGGCGCTGGCGCTTGGCGTCATCGCTGAGGAACTTCGCCAGCAGCGGGGTCAGCACCGGGCCGGGGCACAGCGCATTGCAGCGAATGCCCTGGCGGGCGTAGATGGTGGCGATCTCGCGGGTCATCGAGAGCACGGCGCCCTTCGATGCCGTGTAGGCGATCTGGGGGGTGGCGGCGCCCACGTGGGCCACGAACGAGGCGACGTTGATGATCGACCCGCCGCCCGACTCCAGCATCGCCGGGATGCCGTGCCGGCAGCAGCGCGCCACACCGGTCACGTTGACGTCGAGCACGAGGTCCCATGTGGTGTCGCTGGTGTTGACCGGGTTGTCGTCGTCGCCGGGGGAGATCCCGGCGTTGTTGTAGAGCACGTGCAGGCCACCGAACACGGTGACGGCGTGGTCGATGGCGTGCTTCACGCTGGCGTCGTCACCCACGTCGAGGTCGATGAAGCTGGCCTGGCCACCGTTGGAGCGGATCGCTTCGACGGCGTCGGTGCCGTCCGCCAGGTCGGCGATCACGACCTTGGCGCCCTCCGACGCGAACAACTCGGCGGCGGTGCGCCCGAGCCCGTTGGCGGCGCCTGTGATGAGCGCCACCTTGCCGTCCAAACGACCAACCATCTGTATGTACTCCGTTCGTGAAAAGGTCCCTTCGCGACACTAATCGCGGGCGTGTTCTAGCCTTGCAGGCATGCCGACCCAGCAGATCGTTTCCCCCGTCGACGGCTCCGTGTTCGCCGAACGACACACCGTCTCGGAGGCGGAGTTGGAGGCCGCACTGGCGGCGGCCGAGGCCGCCCGTCCGGGTTGGCGAGCGACGTCGATCGCCGAGCGGGCGGCGATCTGCGAGCGGATGGTGCAGGCGATGGAGGCGATGGCCGACGAGATCGCCGTCGAACTCGCTCACCAGATGGGGCGCCCCGTGGCATATGGCGCCAACGAGATCCGGCGCGGGTACCAGGAGCGCGCCCGCCACATGATCTCGATCGCCGCCGACTGCTTGGCCGACATCCCTGTCGACGCGCCGGAGGGGTTCACCAAGTTCATCCGCCGCGACCCGCTCGGCACCGTGCTCGTGGTGGCGCCGTGGAACTACCCCTACCTGTGCGCGGTCAACTCCGTGGTGCCGGCGCTGCTCGCCGGCAACACGGTCGTGCTCAAGCACGCCACCCAGACGTTGCTGTGCGCCGAGCGGATGAGCCAGGCCTTCGCCGCCGCCGGGCTGCCCGACGGTGTGTTCCAGCACGTGGCCGCCACCCATGACGACGTGGCGGCGATGATCGGCGACGATCGGATCGACTTCGTGGTGTTCACCGGATCCGTCGCCGGCGGGCACACGATCCAACGCAGAGCGGGGGAGCGGTTCATCGGGACCGGGCTCGAACTGGGCGGCAAGGATCCGTCGTACGTGCGCGCCGACGCCGACCTGGCGTACGCAATCGGCGAGAACGTCGACGGGTCGTTCTTCAACTCCGGACAGTCGTGCTGCGCGATCGAACGGATCTACGTCCACGCCGACGTCTACGACGAGTTCGTCGACGGGTTCGTCGCCGCAACCCGCGGTTACGTGCTCGGCGACCCGCTCGACCCGGCCACCACGATCGGGCCGATGGTCAGCGCCGGGGCGGCCGCAGGAGTGCGCCGCCAGATCGCCGACGCCCTTGCGGCAGGTGCACGAGCGCTGGTCTGCGAGGCCGATTTCCCCGCCTCGGAACCCGGCACGCCCTACCTCGGGCCGACCGTGCTGGTCGACGTGGACCATTCGATGTCGGTGATGACCGAGGAGTCGTTCGGCCCGGTGATCGGGATCATCAAGGTCGACTCCGACGAGCAGGCGATCCGCCTGATGAACGACAGCGAGTACGGGCTCACGGCCAGCATCTGGACCAGCGATGTCGACGCCGCGGTGGCGATCGGCGACCAGGTCGCCACCGGTACCGCCTACATGAACCGCTGCGACTACGTCGACCCCTCGCTGGTGTGGACCGGCGTCAAGGACACCGGCCGCGGTCAGGCGCTGAGCCAGCTCGGCTTCGACGCCTTCACCCGCCTCAAGAGCTTCCACCTCAAGACCAGCACCTGACGTTCACGTTGTGTCAGACACAACTTGAACGTTTCCGGCACAATGGGCGGCGTGGCCGATCCGTTGAACCTGGTGTCCGAGTTGTTGCTCCCGGTGTTCGCCGAGATCGCCGGTCGCCCCGACGTGGACGCCGTGGTGCGCCCGAGCGACCACGCCGACGCCCAGGTCAACGGGGCACTGCCGCTCGCCAAGCAGATCGGTTCGAACCCGCGGGCGATCGCCCAGCAGGTGGTCGACTCCGGGGTGCTGCAGCAGGTGTGCTCGGCGGTCGAGATCGCCGGTCCGGGCTTCATCAACCTGACGTTCGATGACGGCTTCCTCGCTGCGCAGCTGGCGACCGTGGCCGTCGACGAGCGGCTCGGCGTGGCCGTCGCCGAACACGCCCGCACCGTGATCGTGGACTACTCGGCGCCGAACGTCGCCAAGGAGATGCACGTCGGCCACCTTCGCTCGACCGTGATCGGCGATGCGCTGGTTCGCCTGCTCGAGTTCCTCGGCCACGCCGTCACGCGCGAGAACCACATCGGCGACTGGGGCCGGCCGTTCGGGATGCTGATCGAACATCTCATCGACATCGGTGAGGAGGCTGCCGCGGCCGAGAACCAGAAGGACCTCGACGCCTTCTACAAGGCCGCCAACGCCAAGTTCAACGACGACCCGGAGTTCGCCGATCGCGCCCGGCAGCGGGTCGTGTTGTTGCAGTCGTACGACCCCGAGACGATCGGGCATTGGGAACGCCTCGTGGCGATGTCGAAGGACTACTTCAACCGGGTGTACGGCAAGCTCGGCGTCCTGCTGCTCGACGACGACTTGGCCGGCGAGAGCGGGTACCAGTCGTTGATGCCCGAGGTCTACGCGAGGCTCGAACATCAAGGACTCGTGAGCGAGAGCGACGGCGCTCAGGTCGTGTTCCCGCCCGGCTTCCACAACCGTGAGAACGAACCCTTGCCGCTGATCGTGCGATCGAGCGCCGGTGCCTTCATGTACGCCACGAGCGACCTGGCGTGCGTCGTCGATCGGGTCGAGCGGCTGCGGGCGGATCTGTTGTTGTACGTGGTGGGAGCGCCCCAGGCGCAGCATCTCCAGATGGTGTTCGAGGTGGCCCGTATGGCGGGCTGGTTGCAACCCCCGGTGGAGGCGGTCCACGTCGGGTTCGGCAGCGTGCTCGGCCCCGACAAGAAGATGCTGCGCAGCCGATCCGGCGACGCCGTCAAGCTGATCGAACTGCTGGACGAGGCCGTCGAACGCGCCGCTGCCGCCGTGGCACAGAAGAATCCCGATCTCGACGGGGACTCCCGCGCCGAGGTGGCCCGCATGATCGGGATCGGTGCCGTCAAGTACGCCGACCTCTCGACCGACCGGGTGCGCGACTACATCTTCGACTGGGACCGGATGCTCGCCTTCGACGGCAACACGGCGCCGTATCTCCAGTACGCCCACGCCCGGATCTGCTCGATCTTCCGGCGCGCCCAGGTCGACCGTTCCGACGTGCGCGGGATGGGGATCGTGATCGTCGAACCGCAGGAGCGCCGCCTCGCCCAGCGCCTGCTCGCCTACCCGACGGCGATCGACGAGACGATGGCGACGTACTCGCCCAACAAGCTGAGCAACTACCTGTTCGACCTGGCGCAGGACTTCACGGCGTTCTACGAGCACTGCCCGGTCATGAAGGCCGACGAACCGGTTCGGGGGAGCCGCCTGGCGATCTGCGATGTGACCGCGTGCACGCTGCAACACGGGCTCGCGCTGCTCGGGATCGACGCCCCCCAGGAGATGTGACGTCCGATCATGAGCATCGGCCGCACAGAGCGGCCGGCGGTACGGTGATGGCCCGTGACCGCCATCCCGATCTCGCTCCTGCCCGACACCGCTGCAATCGGCGTCGACGGATGGCTCACGATCGGCGGTTGTTCGATCCGTGACCTGGCGGCCGAGTTCGGCACGCCGGTGTTCGTCTACGACGAAGCACACCTGCGGGCGCGGTGCGCCGAGGCGGTCGCCGCGTTCGGCGCCGGCAACGCCGTCTACGCCTCCAAGGCGTTCCTGTGCAAGGCGATGGCGCGCCTGGCGTGGGAGGAAGGGATGCGGCTCGACGTCGCCACCGGCGGTGAACTGGCGATCGCACTGGCGGCCGGCGTCCCTGCCCACGATTGCGTGTTGCACGGCAACAACAAGAGCGACGCCGAACTCACGATGGCGATCCAGTCCCGGATCGGCCAGGTCGTGGTCGACTCGTTCGACGAGCTCGATCGGTTGGACGCGCTCCACGCCGCCGGCGTGGGACCCACGCCCGACGTCCTGTTGCGGATCACCCCTGGCGTGCACGCCCACACGCACGAGTTCATCGCCACCGGTCAGGACGACTCCAAGTTCGGATTCAACCTCGGGAACGGCGACGCGATGCGGGCGGTCGAGCGAGCGCAGCGAAGCAGCGCCGTCAACCTCGTGGGATTGCACTGCCACATCGGATCGAACGTGTTCGCGGCGTCGAGCTTCGCCCTGGCGGCCGACGTGATGGCCCGGTTCGCGGCCCCGCTCGGCTTGCCCGAATTGGTGCTCGGCGGCGGTCTTGGCGTGGCGTACGTCGCCGGCGAGGAGGCCCCGTCGATCACGCAGTGGGGTCACGTGCTCCGCGACGCGTGCGAGTCGCTGGGGGTGACGGCGCGGGTGTGCGTCGAGCCCGGCCGATCGATCGTGGCGTCGGCTGCGATGACCGTCTACACGGTCGGCACGGTCAAGCACATCCCCGGGATCCGCACGTACGTGTCGGTCGACGGCGGGATGAGCGACAACCCGAGGCCGGTCCTCTACGGATCGGGGTACGAGGCGTTCCTGCCGCGCGCGCCACTCGCCGAGCGCCCACGATCGGCGCGACTCGTCGGCAAGCACTGCGAGAGCGGCGACGTGCTGTTGTTCGAGGCCAGGCTGCCCGACGACCTGGTGGTGGGCGACCTGCTCGCAACGCCCGTCACCGGCGCGTACGGGCGGTCGATGGGTTCCAACTACAACGCCATCACCCGACCGCCCGTGGTGTTCGCCGCAGATGGCGAGGCGCGACTGGTGATCCGGCGCGAGACGATCGACGACCTGCTCGCCACCGACGTCGGTTGACGTCCGCACCGCTCAGCGCATCCCTGCATCTCCTACGATGGGGGGATGGGCCGCCTCAACGACATCGGTACACAGTTCGACCAGATGGCCAAACGCGCCCGCGGAGGACGCCGGCTCGACGACGGCGGCACCCACGGGCCCGACTACTCCGGCACGGGCACGGCGTCGCCCACGCAGCCGGCACCGACACAACCCACCCAGACACAGCCGGCGCCGTCCCAGCCCACCCGGACACAGCCGGCGCCGTCCCAGCCGGGCAGCCTCAAGGACAAACTGCGCGACATCCTGCGCGGCAAACTGCCGACCCAGAAGCCGGCCCCGTCTGCGCCCACGCAGCCCACCCAGCCCACGCAGCCGGCGCCGCGCCGCGCCGACCTGCCGAGCGAGGCGACTGTCCAGATCGAGTACTCACCCAAGATCGACGGCGACCCGGACCCCGGCGACGTGGTGTGGGTATGGGTACCGTTCGAGGAAGACCCGACGCAGGGCAAGGACCGCCCACTGGTCGTGATCGGCCGCCGCGGCAGCAAGTTGGTGGGCGTCCCGTTGACCACCAAGCAGAACACCGACGAGGCCCAGGTCGAAGTCGGCACCGGCGACTGGGACCCCAAGCATCGGGTGAGCTTCGCCCGCATCTGGCGCATGATGGACATCGACGAGTCGGCGATGCGGCGTGAGGGAGCGATCCTCGACACCAAGCGATTCGAACTGATCGTGCGCGCCGTCGACCAGTACTACGAAGTGGCGTATCCGTCGCCGTCCTCGTCGACGGCGCAGCAGACGCCGCCGGCGTCGACATCCGACGATTACTGATCGGCGCTCGGCACAAGCCACCACGGTCGCTCGGGCGCCCTCCGCTAGCCTCCCACGACGTGGTAAACGACTCGATCTCCCCGGTCCGCACGATCAGGATCGGCCTGCTCGGTTGTGGCAACGTGGGCGCCGCACTGGTACCGCTCGTGGAGCGCCAGGCAGCGTCGATCGAGGCCCGCACCGGGCTCCGGATCGAGATCACCCGCGTCGCGGTCCGCAACCTCTCGCGCGATCGTGGGATCGATCTCGCCGACGGTGTGTTGACCCGCGATGCCCACGAGGTCGTCACCGATCCCGACATCGACCTGGTGGTCGAGGTGATCGGTGGGATCGAACCGGCCCGTGAACTGATCCTGGCGGCGCTGAACGCCGGCAAACCGGTCGTCACCGGCAACAAGGAGCTGCTCGCCAACGTCGGCACCGAACTGTTCGCCACCGCCGATGCCAACGGGGTCGACCTGTTGTTCGAAGCAGCCGTGGCCGGGGGGATACCGCTCATCCGTCCGCTCCGCGAGAGCTTGCGTGGCGAGCCGTTGACTCGGGTGATGGGGATCCTCAACGGCACCACCAACTTCATCCTGACCAAGATGACCGAAGAGGGCGCCGAGTACGGCGCGGCGCTCGCCGAGGCGCAGGAACTGGGATTCGCCGAGCGCGACCCGACCGCCGACGTGGAGGGCTACGACGCCGGCGCCAAGGCGGCGATCATCGCCTCGATCGCCTTCGGGGCCAAGGTGGTCGCCGGCGACGTGTACCACGAGGGCATCAGCGGGATCACCGCCGGCGACATCGCCATCGCCCGTCGCCTGGGGTACGTCGTGAAGCTGCTCGGCATCGCCGAACGAGACGCGTCGACCGGCGAGATCGCCGTCCGCGTCCATCCGGCGATGGTGCCCACGTCACACCCGTTGGCGAGCGTGCACGGCAGCTACAACGCCGTGTTCGTCGAAGGCGATGCGGTCGGTTCGCTGATGTTCTACGGGCGCGGTGCAGGGGGCAGCCCGACCGCCAGCGCCGTGCTGGGCGACGTGATCGACGCCGCCGTCAATCTGGCGGCAGGGACGCACGGCAGGCTCGGCACGTTCAGCCGGGCCCGGATCCGAGCGATCGACGAGACCTCCTCGGAGTATCTGCTCAGCCTGGACGTCGCCGATCAGCCCGGCGTACTGCACGCCGTGACCGGTGCGTTCGCCGCACACGGGGTCAGCATCCGCGCCGCCGAGCAGGAGGGAATCGGTGCCGACGCTCGGCTCGTGTTCATCACCCACACCGCACGCGAGGCCGACCTGCAGGCGACCGTGCGCAGCCTGCCGCGACCTCGATGTGGTGAAGCGCGTCGGCGGCTTGATCCGCGTCCTGGGGCACTGAGATGGCGTCGATGCGGTACGTGTCGACCCGCGGCCGCGCTCCCGAGCTCGGGTTCGCCGACGCGCTGTTGGCGGGGCTGGCCGTCGACGGCGGCCTGTACGTTCCGGCCGAGTGGCCTGAGCTGGCGGACCTGTCGGGGTGCCACGACTACGCATCGGTCGCCGCCGCCGTGATGGACCCGTTCGTCGGAGACGAGCTCGGCGTCGGGGCGCTCGACGAGCTGTGCCGACAGGCATACGCCTCGTTCCGTCATCCGGCCGTGGTGCCGCTCGTCCAGATCGATCACGCCCACTGGCTGATGGAGCTGTTCCACGGTCCCACCCTGGCGTTCAAGGACGTCGCCCTGCAACTGGTCGGGCGCATGTTCGACCGGGTGCTCGAGCAGCGCGACGAGCGGATCACGATCGTCGGCGCCACCAGTGGCGACACGGGTTCGGCGGCGATCGACGGCGTCAAGGAGTGCGCCAACGTCGACATCGTGATCCTGTATCCGGCGGGGCGCACGAGCGACGTCCAGCGCCGGCAGATGACCACCGTCGACAGCCCGAACGTGCACGCCGTGGCGATCGAGGGCACCTTCGACGACTGCCAGGACCTGGTCAAGGCGATGTTCGCCGACCAGCCGTTCCGAGACTCGCTCCGGCTGTCGGCGGTCAACTCGATCAACTGGGCGAGAGTCATGGCGCAGGTCGTGTACTACGTCACCGCCACACAGGCGCTGCGCGGCCCCGTCACCATGTGCGTGCCGACCGGCAACTTCGGCAACGTGTTGTCGGGTTGGATCGCACGTCGCATGGGGGCTCCGATCGATGACTTCATCATCGCCAGCAACGCCAACGACATCCTCACCCGTTTCGTCAACGACGGCGACATGTCGGCTCGCCACGTGATGCCCACGCTGAGCCCGAGCATGGACATCCAGGTGTCGTCCAACTTCGAGCGACTCCTGTTCGAGATGAACGGCCGTGACGGCGGTATCACCGCCGAGCAGTTGGGTCGATTCCGTTCCGTCGGTCGGCTCGACATCGAACCGGACCAACGCGCCGCCTTCGTCACCGGCTCGTTCCGAGCCGCCAAGTGCGACGACGCCGCCACGCTGGCCGAAATCGAGCGGATCCACCGGACCACCGGCATGTTGATCGATCCCCACACCGCCACTGCCACGGCCGCTGCGACCGCATTGGGCGCCGGGCGCGACGGTGCCCCGGTGGTCACGCTGGCGACCGCCCACCCGGCCAAATTCCCCGATGCGGTGGAGCGCGCCACCGGTGTGCGTCCGCCGCTGCCGCCGCACCTCGCCGATCTCTTCGAGCGTCCCGAGCGCACCCAGACCTTCCCGAACGATCTCGCTGCGGTGCAGTCGTTCGTGCGCTCGGTCGCCCGGCTGGGTTGACCGTCGACTGCCTCGGTGACGCCTGCCAGTCGCGCGTCCGTTCGTCGGCGTGCGTTGCGTCGCCCGAACCGTGCTGGCTACAGTGACGGCACCTGGATTCCTCCAGGCCGCTCCGAACGGCCAACGCCGTCTCGTTGTGAGCATCCGCACCGCAACGCCGTGTGGCGACTCACGACGAACGTCGACCCGGCGACGATCTGATGCCACGGCACCGTCGTTGACACGAGCGTCGCCACCAGCGTTCCGACGTGGGTGGCACCCCCCTGAACACCACGCCCACCTCGGGCAACCCAACGCGGCGAACCCCGCCACCACAACAGGAGAGTCGACGATGACCTCACAGGCACTCGAGCAGTCAGTCCTCGAAGGCAAGGACAAGACGCAGCTGATCGCGATCGCCGAGGCACTCGGCGTGAAGGCCACCGCTCGCAACAAGAAGTCGGAACTGATCGACATGATCCTGGAGTCGACCGGTGCCGGTCGGCCCGAGCCAGCCCCCGTCGATGCCCCGCAGCCCCCAGCGCCACCCGCCCCCCCGTCCGCCGGTCCGGCACCTGCGACCGCACCCGCCGCCCCGGCCGATGAACCCAAAGCCGAGTGGGAGCTCGAGGTCGCAGCGACCGGCGACTCCCAGCAGTCCGACGTCGCCCAGCACTCCGACAGCGCCCAGCAATCCGACATGGCGTCGGCGACACCGACGTCACACGACCGGCAGCGAGCGGAGCAGTCCTCCGGCGAGCAACGCCAGGGTGACCAGTTCGAGGACGGTGAGAGTCGCAACAAGCGTCGGCGCCGGCGTCGCAAGAACCGCGGAGGCAGCCAGGACGGCGGGCCCGTCAACGATTCAACGAACGACGAGATCGACGACACGGCCGAGGAGGACGACGACACTCCCGTCGCATCCGGCGACACGGTCGAGATCGAGGGCTACCTGGACCTGCGCGACGAGGGGTACGGCTTCCTGCGGGTCCACAACTACCTCGCCAGCAAGAACGACGCCTATATCCCGGTCAAACTGTCGCGCCAGTACGGTCTGCGCAAGGGCGACCACATCGTCGCCACCACGCCGGCCGGCAGGTCGCCACGAGAAGAACCCGGCGGTGATCGACGTGGTGTCGGTCAACGGTCGCAACCCCGACGAAGCGCGGCGCCGTCCGAAGTTCGACGAGCTCACGGCGCTCTACCCCGACTCCAAGCTGCGGCTCGCCGACTCCTCCGACCCGATCGACATGACGGCGCGGATCATCGATCTCGTGTCGCCGATCGGCAAGGGCCAGCGCGGTCTGATCGTGTCGCCCCCGAAGGCCGGCAAGACCACGATCATGAAGACGATCGCCAAGGCGATCGAGAAGAACCACCCCGAGGTCACACTGATCGTGTTGCTCGTCGACGAACGGCCCGAAGAGGTGACCGACATGCGGCGCACGATCAAGGGTGAGGTGATCGCCTCCACGTTCGACAAGCCGAGCGAGCAGCACACCCAGATCGTCGAGCTGGCGATCGAGAAGGCCAAGCGGCTCGTGGAGTACGGCGAGGACGTGGTGATCATGCTCGACGGCATCACCCGTCTGGCTCGGGCGTACAACCTTGCCGCTCCGCCCAGCGGACGGATCCTCTCGGGCGGCATCGACGCCGGCGCGCTGTACCCGCCCAAGAAGTTCTTCGGCGCCGCCCGCAACATCGAGGAGGGTGGCTCGCTCACGATCCTCGCCACTGCCCTGGTCGAGACCAACAGCCGCATGGACGAAGCCGTGTTCGAGGAGTTCAAGGGCACCGGCAACATGGAGCTGCGGCTCGACCGCAGACTCGCCGAGCGTCGCATCTACCCGGCGATCGACGTCGACGCCTCGAGCACCCGCCACGAGGAGCTGCTGTTCGATCGACGCCAACTGCAGCAGGTGTGGAAGCTCCGTCGCGTGCTGTCGGGCCTGGCCCACGACGGCAGCGCCGGCGCCGGTCTGGAACTGCTCGTCGACCGGCTCAAGAGCTTCCGGACCAACGAAGAGTTCCTCACGGAGATCGCCAAGCAGCCCGGCGCCTGACGGTTCCGAACCGCTGTACCCTCCGATACACTCCACTGTCCGATTCCGCAGGAGTTCGCATCATGAAGACTGAGATCCATCCCACGTACGCCGAAGTCACCGTCAAGTGCTCGTGCGGCAACACGTTCACCACCCGGAGCACCAAGCCGGGTGAACAGTTGCTCGAGCTCTGCAACGAGTGCCACCCGTTCTACACCGGCAAGCAGAAGCTGGTCGACAGCGGTGGCCGCGTCGAGCGTTTCAACAAGCGTTACGGTCAGCGCGACAAGAAGTAGTCGCACAAATTGTCGTGAACGAACGCCGCCCTGACGGGCGGCGTTCGTCATTTTCTGGCAAGGTTGGGGCTTCGTACTCAAGTGCGGTCGGGCGGCCGACGATGTGACCTGCGACGTCGTCGCCCGGGGGTCGGATGCCAGCCCAACTCAATCAAGCAAACGTCGAGCACCTGCTCCGACGAACCGAGTTCGTCGCACGCCCGAACCGGGTGACCGAACTGCTCGCGACCGGTTCGATCGCCGCCGCCGTCGACAACGTCCTCGACGTTCCTGGTGACCCAGGCAGCGCCGCGCTCGACGCAGCGACCAACTGGGAGCGCAGCGAGCAGCTGATCCACTTCTGGTTCGACCGGATGGCGCACGATTCGCCGCGCCCGATCCAGGAGAAGATGGCCTTCTTCTGGCACGGCCACTTCTGCACCGATGTGTCCAAGGCCGGCTCGGCGCGGCTGATGCAGGAGCAGATCGACACCTTCCGCCGCACAGGCCTCGGCAACCTGCGAACGCTCGCCAAGACGATGTCGACGCAGGTGGCGATGATCCGTTACCTCGACAACAACGACAACCGCATGACGTCGCCGAACCAGAACTTCGGACGCGAGTTGATGGAACTGTTCCTCCTCGGGGTGGGGAACTACACCGAGGCCGACGTGGAGGCCTCGACGGCGGCCTGGACCGGGCACACCGACCAATGGGACACCGACCAGTACGTGTGGCGCGACGACTGGCACGACAACCGATCCAAGTCCTTGTTGGGCGCGACGATCAACGCCAGCGGATCGACCGAAGCGGCCAGGCGCGCCCACGGGTACGAGGTGATCGACACGATCCTCGGCAGTGGCCGCGTCCCGGCAGCGGCCGCCAGCGTCGCCAACCGAGGCCGCGAGACGCGGGCGGTGGCCGCCGAGTTCCTCTCGCGCAAGCTGTGGATCGCGTTCGCCGGGACCAGCCCGTCGGCAGCCACGATCGCCACGCTGCGCGACTCTGCGCTGGCGAACGACTTCGAGATGCGGCCATGGGTCCGCACCCTGTTGCAGCTCGACGAGTTCTACACGGCGGCCACGGTCAGTGGTCTGGTGCGATCCCCGGTCGACTACGTCGTGGCGCTGCTGGTGGCGAGTGGAAAACGCTCGACGCAGGTGACGCCGACCTGGTTGCTGGAAGGCATGGGCCAGCGCCCGCTGGACCCACCCAACGTGAGCGGATGGAAACACAACGGCTACTACGTCAACGCCAGCGCCATGGCGGCCCGTATCTCGACCGCGCAGTCGTTCTTCTGGCGCCTGATGGACACCTACTGGGACGACACCGGGCCGCAGGCCCGCACGATCGTGCTCCCTGGCGGATCGATCACGCGTGACCAGATCGTCGGCACGACGGGTGCCACGGCCATGCCGCCCCACACGCTCGTCGACACGCTGCTGTCGATGATGCGCCTGACCGCCAGCGGTTCGACCCGGGCGGCGCTCTACGCCTATGTCGACTCGCGTGACCGTTGGAGCCGGATCGACGTGCTCCTGTTGATGCTGTTGATGCCCGACCTGAACGTTGCGTGACCCCATGCTCGACACCGACATCTCCACCTTCGAGGCGCTCGCCCATCTCCAGCAGCCCGAAACCGATCCGTGGGCGGTGTCGCGCCGCCGATTCCTGCAGTTGATCGGGATGGGGGTCGGGGCCGGCATGGTGACCGGCGGGGCATCCACACTGCTCGACCTGGTCCTCCCCGGTCACGACCCGAGCGCATGGGCGTTGGGCCCGGTCGGACCAACCGACGGGATCCTCGTCGTGATCGGCATGTTCGGTGGCAACGACGCCCTCAACATGGTGGTGCCGTACAACGACGGGTTGTATTACCAGCAGCACGGCGGGCTGGCGATTCCGGGCAACCAGACCCTGCCGCTCGCCGACGGCGTCGGACTGCACCCCGAGTTGACCGAGCTCAAGCAGATCTGGGACCGGGGCCAGATGGCGGTGGTCCAGGGCGTCGGGTATCCGAACCCCGACTTCTCGCACTTCAACTCGATGGCGTACTGGATGTCCGGCCAGGTCGGCGGGATCCCCAGCACCGGCTGGCTCGGGCGCTGGCTCGACGGGTACCTGGGTGGTGGCCGCGACCTGTTCGCTGCCGCCGAGGTCGGGCACTCCGTTCCGTTGCACCTGATCGGCGCCGACCACCGCGGCACCGTGGTCCCGCGCTCGCGCCCAGGGTTCGGGACCGGCACGGACGCGCGCGACGTGGCGATGTACAACGCCATCCGAGCGATGCGCACCGATGCCAACGGGGCATGGTTCGGGGCGGTGTCGCAGGCGTTCGTGGACCAACTCGATCTGGCATCGACGATCAGCGGGCAGTACCCCGACGACGCCGCCCTGCTCGACAGCGAGATCGGCGCCAGCCTGGAGATCGCGGCGCGGATGATCAATGCCAACCTCGGGTTCCGGGTGCTCACGGCCGGCTTCGGGGACTTCGACAGCCATGCCAACCAACCGACCATGCATCCGGTCCGGATGCAGGAACTGAACGCCGCCGTGGCCCGGTTCTTCCAGACGTTGAACCCGGCCTGGGCGTCGCGCGTGACGTTGATGACGTTCTCCGAGTTCGGTCGCACGAGTTGGAGCAACGATGGTCAGGGAACCGACCACGGGTCGGCCGGGGCCCACCTCGTGTTCGGCGCCAACGTACGGGGCGGCCTGTACGGCCAGCACCCGAGCTTGGCGGGCCTCGACCGGTGGGAGCGCATGCCCCACACCGTCGACTTCCGGTCGTACTACGCCTCGATCCTCGACGGCTGGATGGGTGGCGGGTCGAGCACGGTCCTCGGGTCCCAGTTCGAGGACCTGCATCTGTTCGCCCGCGGCCCGGGTCTGGACCCCGCCGGTGCGCCGACGCCCACCCCGGCGGTCGTGGGTGCTCCGTCGTCATTCGTCGGCATCGACCCGTTCCGGTTGGCCGACACCCGCGACGGCACCGGTGGGGTGCCACTGGCGCCGATCGAGCCGGGTGCCACGATCTCGGTCCAGGTCACCGGGCGTGGACCGATTCCGAACTCGGGAGTGACCGCCGTGGTTGCCAACATCACCGCCGCCGAGTCGACGCTCCCCAACTTCTTTACGGTGTACCCGGGAGCGACGGCGCGTCCGGGTACGTCGAACCTCAACGCCGGCCCGGGCCGGCCCGTTCCCAACCTGGTCGTGATGGGCGTCGGCCCGAACGGAGCGATCGAGGTCTTCAACTCGCGCGGGCTGACGCACTGCGTGGTCGACGTGTTCGGCTACTTCACCGCCGAGGGTGACCGCTTCACACCGCTGCCACCGGCGCGGTTGTTCGACACCCGCGACGGCACCGGGGTGCGGGCCGGCAAGATCACCACGGCGACGCCGATCGATGTGCAGGTCTCGGGACGCGTCGGGGTACCCGAGAGCGGTGCCGAGGCGGTCGTCCTGAATCTCACCGTCAACGAACCCGAGTCAGCCGGTTGGATCGGCATCACACCTGCCGGGCAGGCTGCGATCACCACCTCGAACCTCAACTTCGGTGCCGGCGACACCGTGCCCAACCTGGTCGTGTGCAAGATCGGCGCCGCCGGTCGCGTCACGGTCGGCGGCTTCACCAGCGGTGCCCACGTGATCGGCGACGTGTTCGGGTACTTCTCCGGATCGGACGGGCGACGGCTTCGCACGCTTGCGCCGCAACGCCTGCTCGACACCCGCATCGGTCAGGGAGCCCCGCGTCGACAGCTCGGCCCCGATGCCGCGATCACATTGGCGGTCGGGGGTCAGGCACAGGTCCCCACCGACGCTGCGGCGGTCGTCCTCAACGTGACCGCCACCAACGCGTCGGGCGGCACGTTCGTCACGGTCTGGCCGGCCGGCTCGGCGCAACCGACCACCAGCAACCTGAATGCCGTGGCGGGCCAGACGATCGCCAATCTGGTGATCTGCAGCCTGGGCCAAGGCGGAGCGCTGGAGCTGGCGAGCCCGATCAGCGGATGCGACCTGATCGCCGACGTGCTCGGGTACTTCGTCGAGTAGAGGCGCTACCGTCGGGCGCCGTGAGTCATCCATCGTCGAGCCAGCCATCGTCGGGGAGCGACATCGACCCCGAACGCGCCGCCGCTGCCCGACGCAGTCGACTGGTCGGGGTCAAGCTGCGAGCGCTGGTGGCCGAACATCTCGAACTCGACACCGTTGCCGAGCCAGAGGAGTTCGCACCAGGCGCCGCACTGCGGCACGGCCGGGATGCGTGGGTGCTGCTCGATCAACGCCCGGCGGAACGTCTGGGGGCTGCGATCGCCTGGTCGTTGCGCGCCGGAGCCGAGCAACTACACGTCATCGCCGACGCCGGGACGGGCGTGCTGGCCAGGCGCGCCGCCGAGTTCGCGATGCCGATCACCATCTGGCATGCCGAAGGCAGAAGCCTGTGGCCTGCGGTGGCGGAACCGATCGAAGCGGTGCCCCCGGTGAGCGACCGACATCGTGCATTCGCCGCCCAGATCGCAGCGGCGGGCGCCGACGTGGTCGACGACGACGGGGTCGTGGCCGGAGAAGTGCGCGGGCTGGAAGTGTGTCGGGTGGTGGACGACGCCGATACCGGCGAGGCACGGCTGGCGGTGGGTGTCGGTGCCAACGATCGCGAGGCGTTCGCGATGCTGCACGGTGACACCCCCGAGACCGAGTCCCTGGCTCGGATCGTGCGGGTCGTGGCCGAGCATCGTCAGCTCGGGGCCGATCCGCATCCGCTCAACCGGCTCGGACATGAGCGCCTGCTGCGTTCGGAGCTGATCGCCGCACCTGGTGCGATCGGCGCCGAACGGTTGTGGACGGTGGCGCCGCCCGTGCCGCGTGCCAACCTCAAGGACCCGGTGCCGTGCGTGGCGGCGGGAGTCGCCCTCGACGGGGACTCGATCGTGGTGGTGTGCTCGACCGGGATCGAGTTGGACCTGATCCCGTACGCGGCCGATGCCCGGTTGGCGGTCGAAGCCGCTTCCCCGGGCACCGGTCGGAACCGTCTGATCGTGGTCACGCCGAGGCGCGACCGGATCCCTGTGACGGTCCGGTTGGCCGAACTGTTGTGTCAGCCGGCGTCGTTGTTGTCGCTCGACTGATCCGTGTCGTCGGTCGTGTCGGCGGTCGCTTCGACGATCTCGGCCGGAGCGGGTGAGCTGGTCACTTCGACGCGGTGGGCGACGGGAGCGTCCACGGTGCCGATCCGCACGGTGAGCCGGCCGTCGATGTGATTGGCCGAGACCTTGTTGGCGTCGAGCCCGCCACCGAGCCGGAGGCTGCGCTTCCAGTTGAGCTGCGAGGTCGTGGCAGCGAGCGTCAGCGTGGCGCCGGCGGTCTCGACCGTGACGGCCGAGGCAGGAACACCGGGCAGGTCCACGGTGAGGACGTACTCACCGTTCTGCCACGTGGCGTCGACGACCGGGCCGGAGGCGGGGCGGCGCGGGTCGAACAGTGAACCCACGATCTGGTCGAAGGCCGATTCGACGGTGCGATCGAAGGGGGTGCGATCGAAGGGGGTGCGGGCGGGGGCGGTGCGAATGGTCATGATGACTCCTGTATGGGAAAAGGTGCCGAGTACCCGCTGAACTCAGCGGGAAGGTAACCATACAGGAAACTTGAGCGATATCAACTCAGGATTTGACCCGATCGTGCCCGATAGCGTGTGGCGGGCCATGATCGACACCGCCCAGCGCCTGCGAGTCGTCGCCGACGAGTTCCGCGAACTCGAGGCACGCCTGGCCGACCCGCAGACGGCGTCGGACCCGGGCCGGTTGCGGACCGTGTCGCAGCGGTATCGAGAGCTCGAGCCGATCGTCGCTGCATTTCACGCCTGGCAGGGACGCACCGACGACCTGGCCGTGGCCCGCGAACTGCTCGAAACCGCCACCCAGGACGAGCGACCCCATCTCCAGGACGAGTTGGACGCGGCGCTGGTCGACATCGACCGGCTCGAAGACGAGTTGCGCCAGGCGCTGCTGCCGCGGGACCCGAATGCCGGGCGGGCGGTGATCCTCGAAATCCGGGGTGCCGAGGGTGGTGAGGAAGCCAACCTGTTCGCTCGCGATCTGTACGACATGTACGTCGCCTACGTCGCCAAGCGCAACTGGAAGCTCGAGACGCTGTCGCACGACGTCAGCGAGCTCGGCGGGGTCAACCAGGTCACGTTCGTCGTGCGCGGCGACGACGCCTGGCAGCGGCTCAAGTTCGAGGGTGGGCCACATCGCGTGCAGCGCGTCCCGGTGACCGAGAGCCAGGGTCGCGTCCACACGTCATCGGCCACCGTTGCCGTGCTCCCGGAAGCCGACGAGGTCGACATCACGATCGACGAGCGCGACCTGCAGGTCGACGTGTACCGGTCTTCGGGGGCAGGTGGTCAGCACGTGAACACCACCGATTCGGCCGTGCGGATCACGCACGTGCCATCGGGTGTGGTCGTCACCATGCAGGACGAGCGCAGCCAACTCCAGAACCGGGCGCGGGCCATGATCGTGCTGCGGGCGCGGCTGTACGAGATCGCCGAACGCGAGCGCAACGCCGAGATGTCGGCGGACCGTCGCTCCCAGGTCGGAGGAGGTGGGCGCAGCGAGAAGATCCGCACGTACAACTTCAAGGAGAACCGGGTCACCGACCACCGGATCGGGTTCACGATCTACCGACTCTCCGACGTGCTCGCCGGCGATCTCGATCTGGTCATCGACCCGATGCTGCACGACGAGCGCACGCGTCAACTCGCCGACTCCGATGTCTGAACCGGTTTCGATCGCCGAGCTCTGGTCACACACCGCCGAGGCGCTCGGATCGCGCCACGAGGCGCGGTGGTTGCTGGAGGTGGCGACCGCACTCGACGGTGCGGAGTTCGACGCCGCTCAGGGCGAGCATGCCACGGTACGAACGGTGGCTCATCTCGACTCGATGGTGGCCCGCTACCGATCCGGCGAGCCGCTCCAGTACGTCCTGGGCAGATGGGGGTTCCGACACCTCGACCTCGCCATCGACCGCCGAGTGCTGATCCCGCGGCCCGAGACCGAGCTGGTTGCCGAGGTGGCGATCGAACTGGCGCGTGCTGTTCCCGGTCGGCGTCGTGTGGCCGATCTGGGCACCGGGTCGGGTGCGATCGGGTTGTCGTTGGCATTCGAACTCCCGATCGACGGCACGACAGTGTGGATCACCGACGCCAGCTCCGACGCGCTCGACGTGGCGCGCGCCAATCTGGCCGGGATCGGACGCACCGCACGCAACGTGCACATCGGTCACGGGCACTGGTTCGAAGCGCTCCCGCCCGACCAACGCTTCGACGTGATCGTCAGCAACCCGCCGTACGTGGCCGACGGGTCGGCCCTGCTCGACGCATCGGTGGCCGACTGGGAGCCGTCGGGCGCTCTGTTCGCCGGAGTCGACGGGCTCGACGACATCACCACCCTGGTCACCGAAGCGCCGCACCACCTCGAGCGTGGCGGGTGGTTGGTGTTGGAGATCGGCGCTGATCAAGGCGGCGCCGTCGCCGAGCTGTATGTGCGCCACGGCTACGAGCAGGTCGAGATCCGACCCGACTACGCCGGACACGACCGGATCGCCCTGGGGCGCGCCGGGTAGGCGACGGTCAGTAGAGCTTGGCCTCGCCGGTCGACGTCGATTCGCCACGCGCCGCGGCGAGTTCGCTCTCGTACCCGGCCCGCACCGCCAGTGCGTCACTGGTGACGGTGACCATGCGGAATCCCTGCTCGCGGCGGCGCGGGGTGAGCGGCCCCGTGGCGTGGATGCCGGGCACCACACCGTGACGCTGGCACCCTGCGACGATCGTGGCGAGCGCGTCGTCGAACAGCGGATTGCCGTCGTTGCTGTACGGCCCGAGGCCGAGGCTGATCGACAGATCGGCGGGGCCGACGTAGATCGCGTCGACGCCCGGCACCGACAGGATCGCGTCGAGGTTGGAGATCGCCTCGACGGTCTCGATCATCGGGATCACGGCCACGTTGTCGGCCGCCCACTGGCGGTTGTCGGCATGGCGCATTCCGGCGATCACCGGCCCCCAGCTGCGCGACCCGTCGGGCGCGTACCGTGCCGATCGAACCACGGCTTCGGCCTGCTCACGTGTGTTGACCATCGGGACCACGACGCCATGCGCCCCGGCGTCGAGCATCTTGCCGATGATGCCGGGTTCGTTCCACGGCACGCGCACGATCGGCGTACCTCCCGACAACTCGATCGCCTGGATCATCGAGGCCGACACGATGTAATCGTTGACGCCGTGTTGGTTGTCGATGCACACGTAGTCGACCGGCTGGCGGGCGGCGATCTCGGCCGACACGAAGCTCGGTACCGACAACCAGAGCCCGAGTGTCTCGCCGCCGGTTGCCCATTTCTCACGCAGACTCGTCATGGGGTCGAGTCTGACAGACGGTTCAGCTGGTGACGATGTCGGCCGGACGTCCGTTGAGCACCGCGTGTGCGTTGTCGATCGAGTGCTCGTACAGCCGGCGCCGGCCGGCCACCGAAGCCGACGCGATGTGGGGCGTCACCACCACGTTCGGGCGATCGAGCAACGGATGCCCGGCGGGCAGCGGTTCCGGCTCGGTGACATCGAGCCCGGCGCCGGCGAGATGACCGCTGTCGATCGCCGCCAGCAAGGCGTCGTGGTCCACCAGAGCGCCTCGTGCACAGTTGACCAGGTAGCTGCCCGCTCGCATCCGAGCCAACGTGTCGGCGTTGATCATGTGGGTGGTGGCCGCCAGGGCCGGCGCATGGAGCGACACGACGTCGGCCTCGGCGAGGACCTGGTCGAAATCCACCAGTTCGACGCCTGCCACCGGCGACGAGGCGACACCGGGGTCGTTGGCGATCACCCGCATGCCCAGCGCCTGGGCGGCGACGGCCACGCGCGAGGCGATCCGCCCGATCCCCACCAGGCCGAGCGTGCGACCGTCGAGTTCGAGGGCGCGCCCGACGGGCTCGCCCTTGAGGCCCTGGGTGGCGCGTGCCGTGTGGTGTGCCAGGTGCTTGGTGACCGCGAACAGCAGCGCCATCGTGTGTTCGGCGGTCGAGACCATCGGCGCCATCGGCGCATTGCAGACGACGATCCCGGCGGCCGAGGCATCGGCGACCGTGACGTTGTCGTAGCCGACCCCGACGCGCGAGATCACCTTGACGTTGGGGGCCAGGGCGAACGCGGCGGCGTTCCACGGCCGTGTGGCGCCCGCCAGCACCGCGTCGGCGACGTCGAGCCCATCGTCGGTGCCGGAGCCGACCACGGTGAAGCGTCCGTCGACGAGATCGCGGTACACCTCCGGAAACGGATGGTCGACGAACAGCAGTGGGAGCGACGCGATCGGCACGTGCCGCACGGTAGCCCGGCAAGTAGCGTCGTGGCATGCCCGACGAGCAGCTCGCACGCTTCCGATCGAGTATCGACAACATCGACGCCGCCTTGGTGCATCTGCTGGCGGAACGCTTCAAGATCACCCAGGACGTCGGCCGCTACAAGGCGGCTGCCGGGCTGCCGGCCGCCGACCCGGTCCGTGAGGACCTCCAGGTGGCGCGGCTGCGCTCGCTGGCCGAAACGGCGGGCCTCGACCCTGCCTTCTCGGAGAAGTTCCTGCGGTTCATCGTGGCGGAAGTCATCCACCATCACGAGCGGATCGCCGAGCAGGACGCCCCGTCCGCCGATTGAATCGACCGGGTGACCGAACGCTTCGACATCGCCGTGATCGGCGGCGGGCCTGCGGGCGCCGCCACCGCGATCCGTGCCGCACGGCAGGGCGCCAAGGTAGTCGTGGTGGAAAAGGGCGCCCACGGCCGCGACAAGGTGTGCGGTGACGGACTCACACCCCGCGCCGTCGCCGCGCTGCACGAACTCGAGATCCCGCTCGACGGCGCTCACCACATCGACGGACTGCGGATGATCGCCGGCAGTCGCGTTCGGGAACTGCCGTGGACGTCGCCGGGCGACCGGTTTCCGAACTACGGGGCGGTGTGGCCGCGCCGCCGGCTCGATGCGGCGCTGATCGATGCCGCCGCCGCGTCGGGCGCCGACATCCGCTTCGAGACCGACGGTCAACCAATCGTGGAACTGGGCGGTCGCGTGACCGGGGTGCGAACGGCCGGCGGGGACCTCCGGGCCGACCTCACGGTGCTGGCGGCCGGCGCTCCGGGAGCGGCGGCGAGATTGCTCGGGGCCGACCGAGTGGCCGACGAACCGTTCGGGCTGGCGATCCGCGCCTACGTGGAGAGCCCGCGACATGCCGATCGTCACATCGAGGCGTGCCTCACGGTCAAGGACCGACACGGCACATGGATCCCGGGCTACGGATGGATGTTCCCGTGCGGCGACGGGACCGTGAACATCGGGGTCGGGGCGCTGTCGACGATGAAGGGTTTCAAGCGTCTCAACCTCAACACCCTGCTCGAGACGTACCGCGGGATCGTGCAGCAGAGTTGGGCGATCGGACCCAATCTGGAGCGGCCGCGCGCCTGGCGCCTCCCGATGACGGCCCAGCATCGGCACGGCGACGGCTGGGTGGCGGTCGGCGATGCTGCCGGCCTGGTGAACCCCATGAACGGTGAGGGGATCGACTACGGGCTCGAATCGGGCATGCTCGCCGCCGACCTGTTCCTCATCGATCCGGCCACCGCCTCGGTGGCCTACGACCGCCAGGTCGGCGAGCGTTTCGATCGCTTCCTGCGCACCGGCCGGCGGTTCGCGTTCCTGATCGGCCATCCCGGTCTGATGCGGGCCGGGCTCCGGGTCGCGGTCGGCACCGACCGGATCGCCCAGATCACCTTGCAGGTGATGGGCAACCTGGTCGACGGCGACACGCCGGGCGCTGCCGGACGCACGCTGCGGGTCGCCGACACGGCGTTGGCGATCGCCGACCCGGTCCTGCGCAGGACCCGCGCCAAAGCCTGACGGTCGGCGTCAGCCGAACTCGGCGAGACGCTCGGCGAGTTGCGTGCGGTAGGTCGCGGCGCGAGCGAGCTTCAGGTGCTCGTAGCCGCGAACCTGGTCGGGCAGCGAGGCGATCGCCGTGGCCTCGTCGAGATTTCCGGGCGTGAGCTGGGCGATCAGGGTGTCGATGGCCTGCTCGTACTCGGGGATCATGGCCCGCTCGACCTTGCGGACCTCGGCCCGACCGAACGGATCGGCCATGGTGCCGCGCAGCTTCTTCATGGAACGCAACGCCATGAACGACGGTGGACCGGAGCGACGGAACTTGATCTTGCGATCCATTCCCATCGACCGAAGCGCGGGTGGGTGCAGGTGGTAGGTGACCGTGGTGTCGTCGCCGCCGACGGCCGCGTAGCGGGCCTGGGATTCCGGCAACAACGCCAACCGGGCGACCTCGTACTCGTCCTTGTAGGCCATCAGCTTATGCAGGTTGCGAGCGACCGCCTCGGTGAATCGATCGGAGCCGGGTGCGACACGCTGCTCGGCGGAACGGGCAGCGGCGACACGCCGACGGAACCGTTCGGCGTAGGCCGAGTTCTGGTAGCCGACCAGGTCGCCGGCGAGTCGTTCGACGAGTTGTTCCGGGGTCTCGGGGACCGATCGCTCGACGCCGGCGTCGACCTCGACGGCGGCCGGGTCGACCGCCCACAGGCGGCCGAAGCGGAAGGCGGCGACGTTCTGCTCGACGGCCACGCCGTTGAGCGTGATCGCCCGCTCGACGTCGTCGGGGTCGAGCGGGAGTGCACCGGCCTGCACGGCGACGCCGAGCGTGAGCACGTTGGCCGACGTGGTGCTGCCGAACAGCCCACGGCAGATCCCCGCCGCGTCGAGGTAGCGGTTGTCGTCGGGGCGGGTGGCGCCGTCGAGACGTGCCCGGAGGTCGTCGAACTGCGGGTAGGGCGTGGAGCCGGGCTTGGTGACCATCTTGCCGGTCGGCACCCGCTCGACGGAACCGATCAGGACCGTGCGGCCGGGGACGGCGGCTTCGCGATGCGAGTCGCTGGCGGCGGCCAGCAGGTCGAAGGCGAGGAAGCAGTCGACGCCGCCGGCGGTGGCGAGGTTCGAGGCGTCGGCTTGCCCCGCGACATGCGGACGTCGCTGCTGACCGGGCCGGCCTTCTGCGACAGCCCGGTCTGGTCGATGCCGCGGACCTCGAATCCCCCGAGCATCCCCGCCGTGCCGACGATCTGGCTGATCGTGACGACCCCGGTGCCGCCGATGCCCGACATCCGCACCGCGAACCGGTCGGGATCGACGATCGGCGTGGGCCGCGGGAGCCGGTCCGGGGCAGGGGCGACGACTCCCGCCGACGATCGGCGACGCTTGGCTGCCTTCGCGTCGACGCTCACCGTGGCGAAGGCAGGGCAATCACCCTGCATGCAGCTCAGGTCGAAGTTGCAGCTGGTCTGGTGGATTGCCGTCTTGCGACCGTACGGCGTGTCGATTGGTTGGACCGAGAGGCAGTTCGACTTGTCGCCGCAGTCGCCGCAGCCTTCACAGATGCGCTCGTTGATCACCACGCGAAAGTCGGGAACGGCAAGTTTGCCGCGGCTGCGGTCGCGCCGCTTCTCGGCGGCGCACGCCTGGGCGTGGATCAACACGGTGGTGCCCGTGACCTGGGCGAGCGCGGTCTGCGCCTCGTCGAAGCGGGTCCGGTTCCAGACCTCGACGCGATCGGGAAATGTCACACCGTCGAACTGGTCCGGATCGTCGCTGGTGATGATGATCCGCTTGACGCCTTCCGCCATCAGGAGCCGGGTGATGTCGGGCACATCGCGTCCGCCTTGGGCGTCCTGGCCACCCGTCATGGCGACGGCGCCGTTGTAGAGCAACTTGTAGGTGATGTCGACGCCCGACGCCACGGCGGCACGGATCGCCAGCGAACCGGAGTGGAAGAACGTGCCGTCCCCGAGGTTCTGGACCAGATGCTTGCGTTCGAGGAACGGTGCCATACCGATCCACTGTGTGCCCTCGTTCCCCATGCAGGTGAGGCTGACGAGTTCACCGATCCGGTCCGGCTCCATCATCGCCACCATCCCGTGGCACCCGATGCCGCCGCCGACCAGGGTGCCGGGCTCGACCCGGGTGCTGGTGTTGTGCGGGCAGCCGGAACAGAAGAACGGGGCCCGCGTCTCGGTGAGCGGGATCAGTTGCCGGTCGGCGCGTTGGCGGGGTGGTGCCAGCCGATCACCCAACCGCGGCGTGAGCAAGTGGCGGAGCGCGGGGGTCATCCGGTCAGCATCGAGCATGCCGTCGTAGGGCACGATCACGTTGCCGTCTGCGTCGCGCTTGCCCCACACCCGCGGCCGGTCGGCGGTGTCGTAGAGGGCGTCGCGGACCAAGAGCTCGAGCGTGGGATTCTTCTCCTCCATCACGATCACGTCGGTCAGTCCGGCGGCGAACTCGCGGACGTCGTGACGGTCGAGTGGGAGCGGCATCGTGAGCTGGAACAGCCGGATGCCGGCGTGGCGCAGGGCGTCGTCGTCGGCGAATCCCAGAATGTGCAATGCCTCGCGGAGTTCGTGGTAGGTGTGCCCGCACGCAGCGATCCCGACCCAGTCGTCACCGGACCTGACCGTCACCCGATTAAGCCGGTTGAGGGCGCCGTACTGCCGGGCGAGGTCGATCCGCACCTCGTACAACTCGCGTTCCTTGGTGACGGTGAACGGCGTGATCAGCTTGACCAGCGGTGACGCCACGAACGGTTGGCCGTCGACCTCCAGATGCGGGATGATCGGGACGACCCGGTCCATGTCGATGTCGACGGTGGCGGTGCCGTCGGCGACCGGCGTGGTGAGCTTGATCCCGGACCACAAGCCACTGGACCGCGACAAGGCGACGGCGTGACGGCACAGGTCGATCGCCTCCTGCGGGTCGCCGGGGAACAGCAGCGGCATGTGGAGGTCGACCATCGTGGCGTCGCTCGACGACGGCAGCGTGGACGACTTGGCAGCAGGGTCGTCGCCGACGATCGCCACGACACCACCGCGTGCCGACGTGCCGGAGAACTGGGCATGCCGGATGGCGTCGCTGGCGCGGTCGATCCCTGGCGCCTTGCCGTACCAGATGCCGAGCACGCCGTCGTACAGCAGGTCGTGCAGGTGGTGAGCGAGCTGGCTGCCCATCACCGAGGTCGCCGCCAGTTCCTCGTTGAGCCCGGGCTGGTTCACGATCGGCAGCCCCGGAACGGTGGCGATCGCTCGATCGACCTCCTCGCGGAACATGCCGACCGGCGAGCCCTGGTAGCCCGACACGAACGCCGCCGTGTTGCGTCCGGCACGCCGGTCGATCCGCAATTGATCGATCGGCAGCCGCGCGATGGCCTGCACCCCGGACAGGAACACGCGGCCGTGCTCGGCGCGGTAACGGTCGGCGAGCTGGTATCCCTCCACGCTGGCGCGGGCGGAGTCCGAACGGGTGGTATCGGTCACCACGCCAGTCTGCACCACCAGGACCATCGTCGCCAGCGCCACGGCGTGGGATGATCTGTTCCGTGATCGTTGTCGCGGGCGAAGCATTGATCGACCTGGTGATCGACCCGTTGGGTCATGTCACAGCAGCACTGGGTGGAGCGCCGTTCAACACGGCGCGAGCGCTCGGGCGGCTCGGCGTGGACGTCGCGTTCCTCGGGGCGATCTCGACCGATCGATTCGGCACGATGCTGGCCGCTCAACTCGAATCCGACCACGTCGGTCTGCAGTTGGCCCCGCGTGTGGAGATGCCGACCACGTTGGCGGCCGCCGAACTCGACGAGCGCGGGACGGCGTCCTACCGCTTCTACATCGACGGCACGTCGGCACCGGCTTTGTCAGCTGCCCCGGCTGACAACGTCCCCGATGTCCTGTTCACGGGTGGGCTGGGCCTTGTGCTGACGCCGATGGCGGACGCGGTCGAGGCGTACACGGCGCGCTGCGCTGGTTCGCCGGCGTCGATGGTGATGGTCGACGTCAACTGCCGACCCAAGATCATCCCCGACCGTCACGCCTACCTGGATCGGGTGAGGCGCGTGATCGCGTTGGCGGACGTGGTGAAGGTCAGCGACGAGGATCTGCACTACCTCGACCCCGAGCAGCATCCGCTGGAGGTCGCCGCGTCGCTGCTCGAGGTCGGGCCGCGAGCGGTGCTCGTCACGGCCGGTGGGAAGTCGGTCCACGTGCTGGTCGACGGTGCGGGGCGCGAGATCGCGATCGAACCGGTCGAGGTGGTCGACACGATCGGCGCCGGCGACACGTTCGGAGCGGGCTTCCTGGCCTGGTGGACCGGCAACGGCTACGGCGCCGAACACCTGTCGCAACTGGACCTGCTGGAGCCGGCGGTGCGCGCTGCCAGCGCCGCGGCGGCGGTCGTGTGCGGGCGTCGCGGCGCCGATCCGCCGTGGCGGGCCGAACTCCCCTCCGACTGGTCGTGAGGACACGCGCTACGTCGGCGTGAGATAGCCCGTGACGTCGGCGACGAGGTGGGTGGTGGCGAGGGTGAAGATGCAGATGTTGCCGTTGCTGCCGATTTTGGCGAGGACGGCGTTGGGGACGACTTGGCCGGTGGTGTAGTTGACGCTGCTGGCGTTGGGTTGGGGTTCGCCGCAGGGGTAGACGGTGAGGAAGCCGGGTGCGTTGGGGGCGATGGCGGTGATGTTGAGGATGGCGGCGGTGGCGTTGTCGGGCACGTTGCCGCGTCCGGCGATCTTGAGTTGGATGGTGTCGCCGGCGGCGAGTTGGCCGGTTGCTTCGAACAGGTGGTCGACGGTTTTCTCGGTGGGGCCGGTGCGGGTTTCCAGGAGGCGGGTGGGCACGACGGTGTCGGGTGAGCCACCGGCGGGGACGTATCCGTTGACGTCGGCGACGAGGTGGGTGGTGGCGAGGGTGAAGATGCAGATGTTGCCGTTGCTGCCGATTTTGGCGAGGACGGCGTTGGGGACGACTTGGCCGGTGGTGTAGTTGACGCTGCTGGCGTTGGGTTGGGGTTCGCCGCAGGGGTAGACGGTGAGGAAGCCGGGTGCGTTGGGGGCGATGGCGGTGATGTTGAGGATGGCGGCGGTGGCGTTGTCGGGCACGTTGCCGCGTCCGGCGATCTTGAGTTGGATGGTGTCGCCGGCGGCGAGTTGGCCGGTTGCTTCGAACAGGTGGTCGACGGTTTTCTCGGTGGGGCCGGTGCGGGTTTCCAGGAGGCGGGTGGGCACGACGGTGTCGGGTGAGCCACCGGCGGGGACGTATCCGTTGACGTCGGCGACGAGGTGGGTGGTGGCGAGGGTGAAGATGCAGATGTTGCCGTTGCTGCCGATTTTGGCGAGGACGGCGTTGGGGACGACTTGGCCGGTGGTGTAGTTGACGCTGCTGGCGTTGGGTTGGGGTTCGCCGCAGGGGTAGACGGTGAGGAAGCCGGGTGCGTTGGGGGCGATGGCGGTGATGTTGAGGATGGCGGCGGTGGCGTTGTCGGGCACGTTGCCGCGTCCGGCGATCTTGAGTTGGATGGTGTCGCCGGCGGCGAGTTGGCCGGTGGCTTCGAACAGGTGGTCGACGGTTTTCTCGGTGGGGCCGGTGCGGGTTTCGAGCAGGCGGGCCGGCACGAGCGGTTGCATCGCGGTTGGCGGTGGCGGCGGTGGTGGTGGTGGCGGAGGTGGTGGTGGCGGCGGGTCGTCGGTCGGCACGATTGCGTTCGAGGCCGACGACGCCAGCGAGCTGCCGATACGGTTCGTGGCGGTCACCGTGAACGTGTACGACTGGCCGGGTGTGAGCCCCGTCACCGAACAGCTCGAGCCGGCCGTGCCGCACGACCCTCCGCCCGGTGCCGCTGTCACGGTGTAGCCGGTCACCGGTGCCGTCGACGCCGCCGTCGCCGCGCCCCACGACACCGTCGCCGAACGCAGCCCGGCGACGGCAGTCACGCCCGTCGGTGCGCTCGGAACGGGGGGTGCGTCCACGAGCGTCCACGGCTCGCTTCCGTACTCAGGGGCGACACCGGCGAACAGCAGCCGGTCTCCGAATGCCCCGATGAACGTGTTCCCGGACGGAACCGCGCCGTTGCCCACGCCAGGTGTCAGATCGGTGATTCGGATCGTCACGATCCCATCGGTTCGCCACAGTTCGTGGCCATGGTCGAGGTCCGAGGCGGTGAAGTACACGACGTCATTGAGCCTGGTGAAGCCGGCTGGGTCACTTCCTGCCGCACCCACTGCCAGCTCGGCGAGCGCCGCGGTGCCGCCAGCCGTGCCGTCGCTGACCCACGGTTCGAGCCCTGTGGCGGTCGTCCCGGACGAGAACACGACCTTGCCGCCGGGGATGGCGACGATTGGAGACTCGAACGGATCGAGCAGAACGGGCGCTGTCTGGAGCGCGATCGTGCCTTGCGCCGAGCCGTCGCTGCGCCACAACGTGCGCTCACCCGTGCCGCCATCGTCGGCCAGGAAGAACGCTTGGGTCCCCGACGTGGTCAGCTGCTGCGGGTTGATCGCCCTGGTGCCGGTACTCGGCTGGACCTGGGTGGTCCCGGTGCTGGTGCCGTCGGTGCGCCACAGCACGCTGTCGCCGTTGAGGTCGTTGGCGGAGAACAGCAACTGGTCGCCGACCACCGCCATCCAATACACGCCCGTCGGACGATCAGCGCCAGCCGTGACCGGCAGCGTGCCCGTTGGGGTGCCGTCGGTCTTCCAGAGCTCCGGCCCGTCGACGCTCGACGCCGCCGAGAAGTACAACGCCCCGGCGAACTCCACGAACGGGCCGGGGTTCGATCCCAGCGTCCCGGCGCGCAGGTCGGCCAGGAGCGTGGTTCCGCCTGGCGTGCCGTCGGTGCGGAACAGTTCGGCGCCGTGCGACCCGTCGTCGGCCCGGAAGTAGACGTCTCCATCGAACACGGTCATGAATCCGGCGTCGCTCCCGCCGGGACCGGGGTTGATGTCCTCGAGCAGCTGGGTGCCCGACACCGTGCCGTCGGTGACCCACGGCTCGTTCGACTCGGCTGACGTCGCGGCCTGGAAGATCACCTTGCTGCCGAGGCTGACCGGGTCGACCGGGTTCGAACTCGCCGGCCCTGGCTCGATGTCCTTCAGCAGCGTGGTGGCACCCGTCGACGGGTCCCAGATCCGTGCTTCGGCGCCCACCGCCGCGTCCTGGGCGATGATCATGAACGTGTTTCCCAATGCGGCAGCGCCCCACGGGTAGGAGCCGTCGGTGGCGACGTTGATGTCGGCGTACAGCGTGAAGTTCTCGGTGCCCTCGACCGGCACCACACTGGCCTGCATCCGGAACAGTTCATCGCCATGCGCCGGCGTCAACGCACTGATGTAGATGTGGCCGTCGAACACCACGAAGTCGTCGACCCCTGCGCCGTCGGGACCCGTGTTGAGATCACCGAGCCGGATCGCGTCCCCGGCCACGACGGCCCAGGGTTCGCGCCCGAACCCGGTCACGTCGGCGGTGAACAACAGGACGTTGCCGACGCCCGTGGACTCGAGCACGAGCGGCTCGGAACCGTCGACGAGGTCGAGGTCCTCGACCATCGCCGTTCCGGCCGACGATCCGTTCGACGCCCACAGCTCGTACCCGTTCGTGCCATCGGTGGCCGAGAAGTACAACAGCGAGTTCGCCGCCGTGAGCTCGCCCGGCGATGAGCTCCCGGCACCCGGGTTGATGTCCTTGACGAGCGTGATCGTGGACCCGACCAACTTCTGCAACTCAAACCCGGATCCGCCGTCACCGCTCGTGAAGTACAGACTGCCGCCCATCGGTGTGAGGTTGAACGGGTTCGACCCGCCCATCGATGTCGCGGTGAACGTGGCGGGAGGGCCGGCCGCCGTGAGCGTGATCCGGTACAGGGCTGCGACGGGCGAGGTCGCCCGGGCGTAGACCGTTTCGCCGATCGCCACGAGGTCGTCGCGCTGGGGGGCGAGATCGTTCATCACGACCACGTTGGCGTCGGGCGAGGCGCCGCTGTCGATCCCCACCAACTCCTTGCCGGCCGCGCCGCCGGTGTTGGCAATCAGCCACAGATGGGCACCGGCGGAGGCGTTCGGGACGACCAACAGCGCCTCAGGGTTCGAACTCGAGGAGCCAGCTCGCAGGTCATGGGCCAGGATGGTGCCGACCGCCGTGCCGTCGCTCCGGAACAGCTCGCGCCCGACGCCCGATGCGCTCGCCGCGAAGTACAGCGCACCGTCGAACACCGTCAGGTACAGCGGGGAACTCGACGAGATCCCGGCGTTCACGTCGGCCACGAGCGTGGTGCCGTTGGCGCTCCCGTCGGTGCGCCACAGTTCGGTGCCGTGGGCGCCGTCGTCGGCCACGAAGTACAGGAACCCCCCGAATACGCGACCTGAGTTGGGCGACGAGTCGCCGGCCGGATTGATGTCCTCGACCAGCGTCGGCGCCGACGTCCCGTCCGTCACCCAGAGTTCGCGCCCGTGCACGCCGTCGTTGGCGGTGAACAGCAGGTTGGTTCCCAACACGCCCAGCATCTGCGGCTCCGACCCGGCCGGATTGGTGTTGACGTCGGCGACCAGTTGCGGTGTCGACGGGGCGGCCTGGACGGTGCCGAACCCGAGCGGGCTCAGCGGGATGGGCAGCCCGAGTGCTGCCATCGCCATCACCGCCGTCGCACGGGCGACGCTGGCCATCCATGTGTTGCTTCTGCCGCGCATCGTGTCCCTCTCGTCGTTGTCGATCGTCCGGTTGGTCAGCGACCTGCATCGAACACGAAGGCGGTTAACCGGTCGTTAACCAGGTTCCCGTACGGAAGATTCGGGTTCAGCACACGCCGTTTACGGCCGGTTAACGGCGAGCTGGTTGGGTCGGTGAGGAGCAGTCGAGGCGGGCTCGGCAGGAAGCGGGACGGGAGGAAATCGTGGAGAAGTTGTCTCGTCGAACGGTGCTGCGCTGGGCCGGTGGGGCCGGAGCGATGGCCGTTGTGGAGCATGGTCCGTTCGGCCTGCTGCGGGCGGCCGGATCGATGGTGGCCGATGCCGCCGGACCGCCGATCACCTACCGGCTCGTGCGTGCCGGCGACCAGCTCGACATCGTGATCGGGCTGATCGACGCCACGCTCGCGGCCGACGTGGTGTCCCCGACCGGGGCCAACCCGATCGTGTTGTTCACGTTCGGTTCGCAACACGTGGCCGAACGTGGTTACACGGCGACCGTCCCAACGGTGTCGACGGCAGCGATCGCGAGCTTCGCCGCCGGGCCGAGCGTGATCGCCGTCCCGCTGACCGATCCGGTGCCGTTCACCGTCGACGACCTGCTCGCCCTGGCCGACTCGGGCGACGGGGTGATCGGCGAGTCCGTGCCATCGGTCCCGAACGGTCTGTTCAGCGCGCTCGAGATCCCGGCCGGCCTGATCCTCAGCCCCGCCAGCGGAACTCGCATGCGCGGCCCGGCGACACCCAGATCCGTCGACGACGTGACCGAGGTGTGGGTCGGCAGCCTGGAGAACGGCGATGGGAGCCCGGTCGAGATCTACGCCGTCCAGAACCTGTCGGCAACGAACGTCGTCACGGCCCGAGTGCCCGACGCCACGACTCGCGACCGGCTCGTCGCCAACACCACGGACATCGCTCCGCTCACCTCGTCGCGACTCTGGCTGAGTTCGTCCGGCGCGTTCGGCAAGCTGCGCGGCGACTGGACCGGAGCGACGCTTGCTCGATACCGCCACGACCTCACCTCCGGGCGCGACCTGGTCGCACAGGCCGCCACCACCGGATACCTGCTTCCATTCGGGCATCGGGTGACCGTCACGACGATCACCGAGCGGACGTGGGCGAACGACACGTCCGGCGGCCAGGTGTCGGTCCTGCAACTGCGTCGGTACCTCGACATCCTCGCTCCGACTGTGACGATGCCGCGTACGTACGAGCCCGACGGGGGCCGTGGCTTGCCATTCGTGGAGATCACCGCCAGTGCCTCGGAGTCGACGGCGATCACGCTGGCGACGGTGAACGACACCTCCGGTACCGCCATCAACGGCGTCAACGACCTCAGGGTCGTCGGCACGGGCGCCGACTTGATGATCCAGTACGACGGCGTCGACCGGGCCGGCAACCACCACACGTTCGACCTTCCGGCGACGTTCATCGCCGACTCGGTCGCCTACCGCACGTCTGCGAGCGCAGCGCCCCGGAAGTTGATCGCCGCCACCAACACCCCCGGGCGGGCAGCGAGACGAACGATCGACCTCGGGGGACAGCCGTTGGCGTTCGCCGATCCGGTCGGTGACGCGAGCAGCGTGACCAAGTCGGCGCACGTCCTGGTGCTCAAGCTCACACGGCCGATCGTGGGCGCCACCCAGAGCCAACTCACGGCAGCGCAAATGCCGGGCGTGGTCGCCTCGCTCGAGTCGGCCACGATCATCGACGACTCGGTGTCGGGGTTGACGGGCAGTCCAGGTGCGGCGGTCACGGTGTTCCACCATCCACGCTGGCTGAGCTTCGGGAACGCGTCCTCCAACTTCGACCTGTCGTTCCTGCGGCTCGACGTGCCGGCAGTCGGCGCGATCGGCGCCGGACTCCCCGTCGAGGGTGTCGCCACGCTCGAACTGACCGCTGAGGTCTTCAACCAGACGTCCGGCGTGGGTATGGATCTGCCCACCGCCGGCGCACAATGGGATCCGGCGACCGCACTCGGGAGCGGGGCCAAGATCTTCGGATCGATCACGCTTGCCGACATCATCGATCTCGTCGCGTTCGACGTCAACGAGATCGGCTTCGGGATCCCTGGCACCACGGTGACCGTCGACGGCACCCGCATCGTGGTCGAGTTCACCTACAAGCCGACCCTCAAGAGCGCCGAGGCGCTGGGTTTCATCGCCACCCCGCAGACGCGGTGTTGCGTGATCATCACGACGACGGCATCGATCGACGGTTCGACCGACCCGACCGTCCGCACCGAGATGACCGTGTCCGACTTCTTCTTCGTCGTACCTCCCTTCGCGCCGGCGATCGAACTCGACTTCGCCAAGGTCTCTGCGATCATCGAGACCGGCAAGCCGGTCGAGGTGATCCCCGAGGTACGCGCCTGGTCCTTCGCTGGGGTCCTGTCATTCCTGACCGACCTCGGCGACCTGTTCAACTCGGTCGGGATCGGGATCGACCTCGAGATCCGCACTGATGCCCTCGAACTCGGCGGATCAGCCGGACTGCCGTCGTTCAACCTCGGGATCGTCGAGGTCTCGAACATCTCCGTCCACCTCGGGATCGTGCTGCCGCTCGACGGCGGACCGGTGTGTGTGACGGCCGGGCTGGGATCCAAGAAGAACCCGATCGACGTCAGTGTGGCCATGTTCGGCGGCACGTTCTGGCTCGAACTCGAGATGAAGTTCGGCGACGTCCCGGACGCGATCAGCTTCGTCGGAATCGGCATCGGGATCTACTGGGAGGCGTTCGACCTCAACCTGATCATCTTCAAGGCCTCGCTGACGTTGATGCTGTCGGCTGACTTCGCGCTCGAGAACGGTGATGTGACGTTCACCGGGGCTGTTGCGCTGATCGGCGAGATCGAACTGCTCGGCCTGGCCAGCGCCTCGGCGTCGATCGTCGGTTCGCTGACCTACACCGAAGCCGACGAGACGATCGTGTTGCGGGGCACGATCCACTACGAGATCGACAGCATCTTCGGTGGCGACAGCGGCACGGTCGCGCTCGGATCTCACACCTTTCCGGTCGGCAACGGCAGCGGTGGCGCAGGTCTGCGCTCGGTGCAGGCGGCGGCAGCGGCCTCGCCCAGCCACGGGCTGCGGGCGGTTGCGCCCGGGCCGCCCGCAGCGTTCCCACTCGCCCCGCTGGCGGCCCCGCCTCCGGCCGCCCCGCACAGCTCGTTCGGTGACCACTACAGCACTGCGCAGTGGACCGAGTACTGCAACGCCTTCTTCTGAGAGGACATCACGATGCCGCTTCGACACCTCGTCGTCACGCCGCTCCCCAACGGGCGCACCGCCAACACGGCGTTCCTGAGCGTGCACCTCGGCCCGCGTTTGCGCGAGCCGGGTGTGCTCGGCGACTATCCCGACTTTCGCGACTGGGGTACCTTTCTCGCCGCCGCTCCGGCGATGCAGTTCACCGTGCTGCTCGACGGGGTCGCTCGCCCGGCCGGTGCGGTCAGCATCGCGTCGGCGACACCGACCGCCGTGACGTGGCGGGCGCTGTTCGGGCCGCCCGCCAGCAGCAACCTCGAGGTGTCACCGCACGTGTTCCTCGATCGCACCAACCTGGACTTGACGTCGGTCAGCTCGGCAGCCATCACCGATCTGCTCGCTCCGATCGTGAAGGCCCAGACCCTCAAAGGAACAGCGGGGCCGATCACCCAAGCCGAGATCGCGCCGCTGGCGGGCGATCTCGGTGCGGTGGCGGCGGATCTGCGGGCGTTCGTGAGCTCGGTCGGCAACGGTCAGGAGCCGACATCGGAGAGCTACGAATTCCATCAGATCCTGCACATGTTGGCGGCTCACCCGCAGCTGATGCGAGCACTCGGTCTCGTGTTCGATCTGCAGGTCACGATGCCTGCCGGCGCGGTCGGTGAGGTGCAGGTCACGACCAATTGGGCTGCCAAGGCCGGTATGCGACCCCACGACGAGGTCCCGATGCGGGTTCAGGTCGATGCCAATTTCCGACCGCTGGTCGGCGACCCTGCATACCGCACGCCGGGCTGGTTGGCGCTCGGCGGATCCAAGTATCGGGTCGTTCAGCTCGACACGGTCAACGCCGCCACGCAACTCGGCCACCTCGACCGCCAGTTGGTGAACGTCACCGACCCGACGGCGCCGATCGACGTGCCCGCCGTGATCGAGGCCGGGATCTCGATCGCCCACCTCGACCTCGCTCCAGTGCTGACCCAACGAACGCAACGGGCGCGCCTCATCGAGGATCAGATCGACGACTACGTCACCAAGCCCAACCCACCGGCGCCGATCCTGATCGCCGAAGACCTCACGCTCGGTCACCGGATCGACGCCGAGGACATCGCCGCACCGGGTTTCCGCTCGCTGCACCAGCGCCATGCCCTGGACGGCTATCGGTTCCCCCGGAACACCAATGCCGACTTCACGCCGACCGACGACGAGGGATGGTCGCAGATCGCCCTCATGACCGACGGCAGCGTGGTCAGGCCCAGCACGTCGACCGCTGTCGTGTACACCGTCGAGGGTGGCCCCAACATCGCCAAATCCGAGCGCAGGGACGACACTGCGTGGCGAGTGCTCGACTTCATGGCGACGTGGGCCGGCTGGAGTCTGTCGGCGCAGCGGCCGGGGTCGGTCGCCGACCCTGCCGGGAACCCGCTTCCGGCGGCGACCAGCGCCCCGACACCCAGCGACGAAGCCAAGACGCAGATCAACTATCAACCGGTTCCCGACACGTTGCCGCGCCTGCGGTACGGGCACACCTACCGGATGCGGGCCCGAACGGTCGACCTCGCCGGAAACGGGCCGAGCCTGGCGGACAATCCCGACACCACGATCCCCCAGGCAATCTTCGGGCGGACGCTGCCGGTGCCACCGCCCACCACGCTCTATCGCCAGTCGCGACCCGACCCTGGCGTGGGCGTCGCCGCCAACACGTTGGTGATCCTGAGCGAGTTGACGCAGGCCGATGGCACGGTCGCCCCCACCGACCGGCTGCTGTTCCCTCCTCGGATCTCGCAGGCTCGCCTCGAACGTCACGACCTCCCGAACGGCGGCGTCGACCCGGCGTCGTATGCCGAGATCGTGACGCGCGACGCTGCATCGCTGGCGGGCCAATGTCTGGTCGACCCCGAGACCAACGACCTCGTAGCCGGGGCGGCGATCTCGAACGGCGCCGTGACGGCTGGCCCGCTCAAGTCTGCCGTCACCTATCTCGCCGACCCGATGGTTCGCGGGATCGCCTTCCACGGCCTGCCGGCGGCGGCGAGCGGCGCCCCGGTGATCATGGCTGCCGGCGCATGGCCCACACTCGAGGCGGTCGATCTCGAACTGCGAGCCGGCACGGCGGCCCCGACCTCGTCGGTCGCCAACCGTCGTGTCACGGTGCGGCTGCCGAAGGGGACCACGTTCGACATCGAGGTGTCGTGTGCCCCGGTGACAGCCAGGCTCGGCCACATGGCGGCCTACAACGCGCTCACGTCGACCGAGGCAGCGTCGATCGCGACGGCAGCCAACAACGGCCAAGTGCTCACGATCTCGGCCCGGGAGTCGATCCGGCTCGTCCACGCCGTGCGGATCCCCTTGGCGCCGCCATCGTTCTCCTCGATGACCGCATCGCGAACCGTTCTGGGCCAAACCTCGGTGCTGTTCGACGGTGTGTTGTCGCTCCACCGGGCGACGACCGACCGGACCACGCTGAACGGCGAATGGACCGATCAGATCGACCCGGTCGCCGAGGCCGGCCCGCGTGCAGTCACGCACCGCGCCGTGGTCGGCGACGTGCTGATCCCGGAGGGCGGCCCTGCCGCCACTGCTGATGTCGACGACCTCGGGTTCGAGTTCGGCGACCCGCGTCGGCGCTCGATCGAACTGTCGATGGAGGGCTTCTGCCGCTACAGCCGCTACTTCACGCAACGCCTCGACACCACGATGCCCGCACCGGGATCGATCGTGCTCAGCGTGGCGGGTGTTTCGGAACCGACCGTCGTCGTCACCAACCTCGTCACCGGCCAGGTCTACGAACGCAATGTCGACTACACGATCAACCGCACCGCCGGATCGATTGCCCGGGTGTCGGCTCTCACGATCCCGGACGGCACCTCGTTGCGGATCGAGTACATCCCGCTGCCCGTGAGCCGATTGTCGAGCGAGGCGGCGACCGGTGGCACGATCGTGGTCGACGTGCCGTCGGCCTCGCCGCCGGCCTCACCGGTCGTGCGGGCGATCGTGCCAGCGTTCGCCCGCACGATCACCGAGACGGCCACCTCGATCACGGTCGATCACGACGGACGCGTGCTGCGGGCCCTGATCGAACGGCCCTGGTATTCGAGCGGTTCCGGCGAGCTGCTGGGGGTCGCCACTGATCTGGCGTCGGTCGCCACCCCCAGCCTCACGCGCTGGGGCCGCGATCCGATCTGGAGCGGCTCGGGCCCGACGGTCCGGCCTGCCAACACCAGTTTCCCGCGCGCCGCCGAGTCGATGGCGACCGCGGATGGACGATTCCATGTTGCCGGTCACGAGGTCACGTTCGACGCCGAACGCAAGGTCTGGACGGCAGATGTGTTGATCGACGCCAACTTCGGCTACCGGCCGTGGGTGCAGTTGTCGTTGTGCCGCCTCCAACCGCTGGCAGTGGACCTCGCCCACGTGTCCGATCCGGTCCAGTGCGAGCCGGTCCGCCTCGGCGCCTCGCGCACGCTGACCGTCGTCAAGGGTGCGACCGGTCAGGCGACGGTGACGATGACGGGGCGCGACGCCAACAACACCGTGAAGGTCACCACCCAGATCGCCGATCCGACGATCAGCGACCCCGATCTGAAGTGGATCAACGTCGCCACGGTCGCCTTGGTGCGCTCCGGTACGACCGCCGCGGCGAGCTTCACCGGCACGATCACGTTGCCCGCAGCTGTGGAGCGTCGGATCATCGTGGAGGACTCCGAGCCGGTCAAGATCGAGTCGGCCGGGGTGCTCGTCAGCTCGCGGTCGGTTGCCTATCGCGACGTGGTGACGATCCCCGTCGGTTGGTGAGCGGTCGCCCGGTCCAGCCACCCATGCGCCGAACGGGTCAGCACCTCTGTGGGCGGTTCGGCCTGCACACCGAGGTCGCCCAACGCGTGGGAGAGCCGTTCCAGCGCACGATGCGTGCCGGCGACGTCGCGACGCTGGAGCTGTGCGGCGATCGCCAAGCGGTGAGCCTGTTCGTCGAACGGCTCGAGTTCGAGCGCTTGGGCGCCACACTCCCAGGCACGGTTCGGGTTTCCGATCGCCAGTGAGAGCTCGCCGAGCCGCATCAGGGTGGAGACGTGCCGAAGATGCAGTCGCTCGCGCAATCCGGCGAATGCCGAGATGTCGGCCAGATCGGCGAGCGGCTCCCCGCGCCACAACGTGACCAGTTCTTCGAGCCGGGCGACCTGATCGTCGGTGTCTGACCGCGCCGAGCGCCATGTGCGCTCGATCTGCTCGGCCTCCCACAGGTCGACCTGCAGCTGCGGCGATGGATGCAGCGTGATCGTGGTCACGTCGGTGCGCACGTGGAAGCCGGCATCCCCCGGGCTCCGATCGGGTTCCAACAGCCGCCGCAGATGGGTCAGGGTCACCCGCAGGTTGGTGCCGGCGGCGTCGGCACCGAGGTCGGGCCACAGCAGTTCCATTGCCCGGTCGCGACGAATCGAGCGTTCGACGACCAACATCGCCAACAGTTGGCGAACGCGACCACGGCGCAGCTCGGGTGCGTCGCACGTGACCCCGTCGATCCGCAGACGCATCGGGCCCAGCACGTCGATCGCCAGTTCGAGATTCGGCTCCCTCGGGAGCGCCCGCAGCAGCGTCGTCGCTCCGGCCGCCACGGCCGGGTCGCGTTCGGCCTGCAGGCGCTGCAACTCGGCACTCAACGCGCTCGGCGAGCGGTCGGCAAGATGGTTGGCGAGGCCCACCGCCCGAGGCGACCCGAGCACCGCCCATCGACACGCCAGTTCCACAGACCAGACCATCGGCAGCTGTGTGAGCAGCACGTCATCGGCGGGCGCATCGGCGATCGACTGCCGGCGCGCCGACAGCAACGCCTCGGCAGCCTGGCGTGCCTTCACGTGCGACGGGCCGAGCGCAGCACGAGTCCAATGCTCACGGGCGCCGGCATGCAGCACGAAACCGATCGCAGGCCACCGCCGCATGTGGCGTTCGCCGAGCGCGTCGGCGAGCGGATAGCGCTCGAAATGGGCGGCGACCACCACCGCCGCGCCTGGCTCGTCATGATTGGCCAAGCGACGCGCCGCCTCTGCATTGGTGACGTGAGCGCTGTCGCGTGCGTTCGGCTGGGCACGCCCCGCAAGATCGTGCTCGGTCCAGAGCCGATCGACCAGCTCGCCTTCGCCGACGCAGGCGAGCATGACGACGCAGTAGCAGGCTGCGACGAATCGGTCGCGCTCATTGAGATCCGGATCCATCAAGATCGAGAGCTGCTCCGAGTCGGGGAACCCGGAGGAGTCGCCATCGAACCATCGCGAGAGACGGCCCAGTACCTCGCTCCGTCGCGGTGCCGATTGGCCGTACCACCGATTGCAGAACTCGACGGCGGCCGCCGATTCTCCCGACATCCACATCGCCTGCAGGTAGAGCCGGGCGGCGGTGTTGCTGTCCCTTCGGCCGATCTGGTCCCACGGCAGGCGTTGCAACGAATCGAGCGCTCCCTCCGGGTCGCCTCGCAGATCGGCGCCGATCGCCTCGATCGTGGTGCGAAGCAACTGCAACACGATGAGATGCTCCGTCTCGGGAAGGCCGGAGGCCTGTGCGGCGATCGAGAACAGGCGCCCGAAGTCGGCTTGGGCATGCGCCGAGAGTGCCGCCACCGCCAGGACCGCGGCGTGCAGCTCGGGGTCGCGCTGCTCGACCGCCTCGGCTGCCAACCCGTCGAGTGAGGCTCCGATCGTGCTGTCGGCCGGGTGTTTCGTGTGGCGCACCAGGGCCTCGAGCAGCTGCATCGTCGGGCTCAACGACTCGACGCCCAGCGAGTCGAGCCACGTGGACGCGGTCTCGACGGGGAGGTTGCTCATCGAGTTGCGCACGAGGCTGAGCGCCACGCGATCGAGCGCCCGATGATCACCCGCGGCGATTGCCGCGGATCCGGCTCGGGCGTAGTCGCCGCGACGGATCAGCGCCTGGATGACTCGTAGCTCGATCGATCGCAGTTCGTCGGGGTGGACCGCGTCGCGAACGGCACGTTGCCACAGCAGGTGCGCCCGATACGAGCCGTCGGCGTCGACGCTGACGAGCGGGAGTCGGGCCAACCGGGCGAGGTCGATCGCCGACCCGAGCACCTCGGCGACGTGGGCTTCGGTCGATGGCCCGAGCAGGGTCAAGGCCAGGAGCTGCCTGCGTTGATCCGGATCGACCGTGGCGAGCACCTCCTCGGCGAGGAAGTCGCGCCCCGCACCTGGGGCCGCCAGGAGCGACAGCCGAACGAGTGCCGGCCAACCACCCAGCCCGGCCGACACGTCGGTGCGGCCCACGAGTGACGCAGCCGTTCGGCATTCCTCGGTGGTGAACGCCAGGTCGTCCTGGTCCAGCTGGCGGACCTGTTCGGCGAGGCGCAGTCGTGCCAACGGAAGCGCCGGCACGGAGCGGCCGGCCAACACCAAGTGGGCATTGGCAGGCAGGCGACGGACCAGCGACGCCAACAGTTCGGTCGCCGACGACGACTCGCCGAGCAGATGGCAATCGTCGAGCACGACGCACACCTGCAGCGGTGAGCAGTCCACGAGATCGCGCACGAGCGCATCGGCGATCTGACCGGGGGTCGTGAGCTCGCTCACAGAATTGCGCTCGCGAGCGAGGGTGAACCCGGGCGCCTCTGCCAGCGCTCCGTGCAGTCGACGCCCGAGACGTTGGGCCTGCTCGTCGCCTGGCGCGCAGGTCAGCCAGACGTCGATCCCCGAGGGGGCGAGTTGGTGGTGGCGGACTGCCTGCGCCAGAGCGGTCGACTTGCCGAATCCGGGACCGGCGGTGACGAGCGTGACGGCGACCGAAAAGCGCTCTTCGAGTTGCTGGATCAGGCGCGCCCGGACGAGCTCACCGGAAACCGCCTGAGGAATCCCGCCAAAGGCTGACACGCCCAGGAGTTTGGCAGAAAGACCACCGTCGACGTCGAGTGAATCGATGCGCTGTGCGAATTCGTGACGTCAGCGGATACCGGTGGCGTGGTAGCCGCCTTCGATGCCGTCACGCGACAACACGACCTGCCACAACTGGAGCGCCCGGGCTCGGAAGCTGCCTGCCGACGACAGCAGGTACCAGTCCCACATGCGCCGGAAGCGCTCGTCGTACCGGTCGCCCAGTTCGCTCCAGCGGGCGTCGATGTTGGCCCGCCACGCCATCAGGGTGGTGTCGTAGTTGGGGCCGATGTTGTGCCAGTCCTCGATCGTGAGCCGCCCCTCGGCAGCCTTGGCGATCTGGGCCACCGACGGCAGCATCGAGTTGGGGAAGATGTACTTCTCGATCCATGGGTCTGTCTGGCCGCGCGAGCGGTTCCCGCCGATCGTGTGGATCAACGTCAGGGCGTCAGGGCCTCGCAGGCAGCGTCGGACGACGTCCATGTACGTCGCGTAGTTCTTGACCCCGACGTGCTCGAACATGCCGATCGAGTAGACCCGGTCGAACGTGTCGGTGGTGTGGCGATAGTCCTGGAGGCGAATCTCGACGGGGAGCCCGGCGCATCGGTCGCGTGCCATCGCAGCCTGCTCTTTCGACACGGTGAGGCCGACCAGTTCGCACCCGCGCGTCTCGGCGAAGTGTCGGGCCGCTCCACCCCAGCCGCACCCGATGTCGAGCACGCGCATGCCCGGTTCGAGCCGGAGCTTGTCGGCGATCAACTCCAACTTGGCGACTTGGGCGTCGTCGAGGTTGTCGACCTGGACACCACTGGTGGAGTGCCAGTAGGCGCAGCTGTAGATCATGCGCCGGTCGAGCATCCGTTCGTACAGGTCGTTGCCGATGTCGTAGTGGCGTTCGCCGACCTCGAACGCCCGGCGCCCGCGCTGCAGGTTGATCACTTTGGCCTGGGCGATCCGCAGCGCCGTGGTGGGAGACATCAGGCGGCCGGGGATGTCGGAGCGCTGCGCTCGACACACCATCTGGTCGATCGCGTCACAGTCCCACCAGCCCTCCATGTAGGCCTCACCCAGGCCGAGCGTGCCGTGGGCGAGCACACGTTGGTAGAGACGGTCGTCGTGGACGTGCACGTCCCACGCCCGGTCGCCGTCGATACGGATGTCAGCCGGGCCGGCGATGCGTTCGAAGTGTGACTTGAAAGGCGACGGCACGGCCGACACGGTAGGCGGTGACGATGTGCCGTGTCATCCCCGACCAGGGTCTCGTGATGCCTCGATCAGGCGACGCGCGCTGTCGTCGCCGGGTACGGCGAGCTGACAGGTCACCCGCAGTGCCGGCCATTCGACCGGCGCCAGCTGCTGGTACTCGAAGGTGAGCAGTCCGGCGGTCGGATGCCGGAACCGTCGCAGCCGGGTCTCGAACTGCGACACCAGCCGTTCCGACCACCACGCCGCGAACTCGTCGCTGTGCTCGTGCAGCGCCTCGACGAGCTCCCTGAACTCGGGGTCGTTGCGATGGGTGGTGGTGGCCGACCGGAACTCTGCCAACGCCTGGCGTGCGTGGATGTCCCAGTCGACGATCAACGCCCGCGTCGACGGCTCGGCGAACAGCACCCAGAGCAGGTTCCGCCGCACGCCTTCGAGGACCTCGATCTGTGGGTACAGCGCCGCCTGGGCGGCGTTCCAGGCGAGGAACTCCCAATGCGGGCCGAGCACGTACGCCGGGGCCGGGTACATCGCCTCGATCAGGCGCACCAGTGCGCTGGGTGCCTCACGTGGTGCGGCCACCGGGGACGCCGACGGCTGGGCCAACGCCCGCAGGTGATCCATGCCGGCATCGTCGAGGCGCAGCGCCCGGCCGATCGCAGCGAGCACGTCGGGGGAGGCGTTGATCCGGCGACCCTGCTCGAGCCAGGTGTACCAGGTGACCGACACGCCGGCGAGCAGCGCAACCTCTTCGCGCCGCAGCCCGGTCGTGCGGCGATGCCCCGCACCGGGAGGCAGGCCGACCTGCTCGGGGGTGACCGCGTCGCGACGTGCACGCAGGAACTCGGCCAACTCGGCTCGATGATCGACGCGCTGGTCCGCTCCCTCCACCACACCAGTCAAGCCCAGCCGAGCGCCGCATACCAGGTGGGATCGCCACCAGTGAACGCGACGGGGCGTTGTACCGTGGGCAAATGGCCGAACTCGATCATCTGTTGGCGGATCTCCAGGCATTGGTCGAGGTCGAGTCGCCGTCGCACGACGTGGAGGCACTGACCCGGTCGGCGACGGTGTTGGCGAACGTGATCGAGCTGCGCACCGGTCGCTCGGCGACGCTGGTGGAGGGGCGCGACGGTCCGCACGTGCACTGGTCGGGCGGTGGCGACCCGTCGGTGCTGATCCTCGGCCATCACGACACGGTGTTCCCGATCGGCACGCTCGCACGGCGTCCGTTCGAGGTTCGCGACGGGCGCGCCACGGGGCCGGGTGTGTTCGACATGAAGGCCGGCATCGTGCAGGCGATCCATGCCGTCGCCGAGCTCGACGATGCGTCCGGTGTCGAGATGCTGTTCACCGCGGACGAGGAGGTGGGGGCGGTGACCTCGCGGGCGCTGCTCGAGCAACGCGCCCTGGCCTGCGGAGCCGTGCTGGTGCTGGAGGCGAGCGCCGACGGGGGAGCGCTCAAGACCGGCCGCAAGGGCACCGGGACCTTCGAGGTGATCGTCCAGGGCCGTGCTGCCCATGCCGGCCTCGAACCCGAGAAGGGCGTCAATGCGCTGGTCGAAGCAGCGCACCTGGTCCTGCGGATCGCCGAACTCGGCGACGGCGAGGTGGGCACGACCGTGACCCCCACCGTCGCCCACGTCGGCACCGCCGACAACGTCGTGCCGGCCATCGCCCGGCTCAAGGTCGACGTGCGCGTGACCAACGCCGACGAGAAGCACCGCGTCGAGTCGGCGATGCGGGCGCTCACGGCGACCGTGCCCGGGGCCACGATCGAGGTGCTCGGGGGGATCGATCGCCCACCGATGCCCGAGTCGGCGTCGGCCACGCTGTTCCCACTCGCCCAGGCCGTCATGCCGGATGTGAGCGGCGTCGCCGTCGGCGGTGGGAGCGACGGCAACTTCACCGCCGCGGTGGGCGTGCCCACGCTGGACGGGCTGGGTGCCGTCGGCGGTGGCGCCCACGCCGATCACGAGCACGTGTTGATCCACGAGATGCCCGAGCGTGTGCGGCTGTTGGCCGGGATCATGGAACAGCTCCTGTGACGGCCACCGCTCCTGCGATCCGCCCCGATCTGGCCGAGGCGCACCGGCTGGCGTGGGAGCACGTTGTTGGCCCCGGGAGTTGGTTCACCGGCGCCGAGCGGGTCGAGCTGGCGCACACCGTCCTGATGGCGATCGCCGACACCGACCCGCTGCCGCCCTGGGTGGGGCCGTCGGCAGCCGGCCGGCTCGACCCAGGACATGTGGCCCCGGTGGCCGCCCACGACGTGGCCTACCGGATCGCACGGCATGCCGGAACGATGACCGAGCCGGTGTTCCGCGCCGTGGCCGACGAGATCGGTGATCTCCCGTATGTCGAGGTGTGCGCGCTGGTCTCGACCGTCGCCGCCGTCGCCCACTTCTGTCGCAATGTCGGCATCGAGCCGCCGCCCCTGCCGGAGGCGGTCGACGCGCCGGCCACCGGCGAGCAGCCGCAGGAACTCGCTCGGCCCACGCTCAACTGGGTTCGGGTCGCCGCCCCGCCCGATCGGGTTGCCGCCGTCGTCCAGGCCTACACCGCTGTTCCGGGCGAACAGCGCAACACGTGGCGGATGGCCGACGCCCAGTACATGCCCGACGACGAGATGGTCCATCCTGACTGGTCGCGTCGCGCCGGAGGGCTCACCCGGGCTCAGATGGAGCTGGTGGCGGCGCGCGTGGCGCAGTTGCGCGACTGCTTCTATTGAACGACGGCGCATGCCAGCATGCTCAGTTGGAGCAGCCGTGAAACGAACGCGGTGATCGACCTCACCGCAGTCGCCGACGGACGTGCCGGCGTCGGCTTGGAACACGGCGATGAGCTGCTTCGGTTCGCCGGGGCGTGTGCCGGCGCCGACGACGAAGAACTCGCCGTTGCCCGGTCGCGGCTGATCGCCGTCACCGACGAGGCTTTCATGGTCGACGCTGCTGCCGTGGCGGCCAACTTCGAGATGATGACGCGGCTCGCCGACGGCACCGGGGCGGCGATGCCGCCCGACCGGCTGGAACGGTCTGCCTCGGAGATCGCCGTGATGGGCGTGGGCCACTCGATCAGCCGACGATGAGCCTCACGGTTCGATGATCACCTTGCCGAGCGCCGTGCGGTCCATCAGCGCTCGCAGCGCCTCGCCGGCGCGTTCGAGCGGGTAGCGCTGCGAGATGTGCGGTTGCAGCTTGCCGGCCGCCACCAGGTCGATCAACTCGTCGCTGATCGCAGCGTTGAGCCCAGGGTCGCGGGCGGTCATCGCCCCGTAGAACACCCCGACGATCTGACAGCCCTTGAGCAGCGTGAGGTTGAGCGGGATCGAGGGGATGCCGGCCGTGAAGCCGACCACGAGCAGGCGACCCTCCCAGGCGATCGCCCGGAGTGCCTGCTCGGCGAGCGGTCCGCCGACGCAGTCGTAGACGACGTCGACGCCCTTGCCGCCGGTGAGCTCCTTGGCTCGGTCCTTGAGGTTCTCGGTCGAATAGTTGATGGTTTCGTCGGCGCCGCGCCGGCGGCACAGGTCGAGCTTGTCCTCGCTGGACGCGGCGGCGATCACCCGTGCGCCCAGCAGCTTGCCGAGTTCGACCGCCGACAGGCCGACCGCGCCGCCCGCTCCCGTGATCAGCAGGGTCTCGCCCGGCTGCAGGTTGCCGCGGTGCTTCAGGCCGTACAGCGTGGTCCCGTAGGCGTAGTTCAGGCCGGCGGCGACGTCGAACCCGACTTGGTCGGGGAGCCGCCGAGCGGTGGCGGCCGGCAGCGCGATCCGCTCGGCGTAGCCGCCGGTGGCTCCCAGCCCGCCGACCACGCGATCGCCGACCGACCACCCCTCGACGCCGTCGCCGACCTCGGCGACCACGCCGGCCACCTCACCGCCCGGAATGTAGGGCGGGGTCGCCTTGAACTGGTACTTGTCCTCGAGCATCAGCGTGTCGGGGAACACCACCGCCGCCGCCTTGACGTCGACGAGCAGTTGGCCCGGCCCGGCGAGGGGATCGTCGACCTGCTCGACGACGAGATGCTCGGGTGGTCCGAATGCTGTGCACACGACTGCTCTCATGCCCAGCGACAGTAGGCACCTCGGTGTGCGGAACCTCGATTCGAGCGACTGGGCGTCAGTCGTCGGTCGACTCGGGTGCGAAGTCGAGGCCTCGTTCGGCGAGCGCGCTGCGCAGGATCCGGATCGCTCGCGGGCCGAACCCGTGCAGGGCGAGCAGTTCTCGCTCGGTGTGCCCGCACACCTGTCCGACCGTGGTGACGCCGATCGATTCCAGTGCGCGAGTGGCCGGACGGCCGATCTTGGGAAGTTCGTGACGGCTCATGGTGGTCGTCAGTCGTGATCGCGGGTGGGGTCGAGTTCGAGCATCCCGCCGCTGCCGAGCGTGCCGACTTGGCGGTACACCTCGAGCTTGGCGCGTGAGTCGTCGATGTCGAGGTTGCGCATGGTGAGCTGACCGATCCGGTCGAGCGGGCCGAATGCGGCGTTCTCGACGCGTTCCATCGACAGTCGTTCCGGCTGGTACGTGAGGTTCGGGCCGTCGGTGTCGAGGAACGAGTAGTCGTCGCCACGTCGCAGACGAACGGTCACCGTGCCGGTGATCGCCGACCCGACCCATCGCAGCAGCGGCTCGCGCAGCATCAGGCTCTGCGGGTCGAACCAGCGACCTTCGTACAGCAGCCGGCCGAGCCGGCGGCCCATCGTGACGTAGTTCTCGATCGTGTTCTCGTTGTGGATGGCGGTGACCAGACGCTCGTAGGCGATCGACAACAACGCCATGCCAGGGCCTTCGTAGATGCCGCGCGACTTGGCCTCGATGATGCGGTTCTCGATCTGGTCGCTCATGCCCAGGCCGTGGCGACCGCCGATCGCGTTGGCCTCCATGACGAGCGCCACCTGGGACTCGAACGTGGCGCCGTTGATCGAGACCGGCCAGCCTTCGACGAACTCGACCGTGACGTCCTCGGTGACGATCTCGACCGAGGCATCCCAGTGGGCGACGCCCATGATCGGCTGCACGATCTCCATGCCGGTCGACAACTCCTCGAGCAGCTTGGCCTCGTGCGTGGCACCCCAGATGTTGGCATCGGTCGAGTACGCCTTCTCGACCGAATCGCGGTACGGCAGCCCGCGCGCGACCAGGAACTCGCTCATCCCGGTGCGACCACCGAGTTCGTCGACGAACGCCGGATCGAGCCACGGCTTGTAGATCCGCAACGCCGGATTGACCATCAGGCCGTAGCGGTAGAAGCGCTCGATGTCGTTGCCCTTGTAGGTCGAGCCGTCGCCCCACACATCGACGCCGTCGTCCTTCATCGCCCGCACCAGCAACGTGCCGGTGACGGCGCGCCCGAGTGGGGTGGTGTTGAAGTAGGTCTTGCCGGCGGTGCGAATGTGGAACGCACCGCACTGGAGCGCCATCAAGCCTTCCCGCACGAGTTCGTCGCGGCAGTCGATCAGTCGTGCCGCTTCGGCGCCGTACACCTTGGCGCGATCCGGAACGCCGGCCAGATCGGGCTCGTCGTACTGGCCGAGATCGGCCGTGTACGTGTAGGGGATCGCGCCCCGTTCGCGCATCCACGCCACGGCCGCAGACGTGTCGAGCCCGCCCGAGAACGCCAGACCGACCCGCTCTCCCACGGGCAACGACATCAGCACCTTCGACATGGCTGTCGAACCTACCGGGATCAAACGGGATCGGCCGGGCCCGCAGCGTTTCGGTAGGTGCCACCCCGGGATGCGACCGAGAAGATCGCGGCGGCGACACCGATCAGGATCTCGACGATCGCGAGGCCGCGCATCCGGCCCAGATCCCCGAGGCCGACGCCGACCACAGCGGCGCCGGCCGCCACACCGAACCAGTGCAAGGACCGCACTCGATTGATCGCTCCCAGCAGCATCAGGACGGCAGGCACGAACGGGATCAGTTGGATCGGACGCGCATGGCGGGCGCTCCGCGGCCCCAACCACCACGTGGCGTGGCCGAGTTGCTCGCTGACGTTCCACACCGATCCGAGCGCCACGATCACGGTGAGCCAGACGACGGCCGTCGCGATCCTCCACGCCGACGTGAGTTCGCCCGCACGCGGTGCCCGGATCGGAAGCACCTGTTCGGTCGGCTGCGTCATCACGCCATGACCATATCCGCGACCATATCCGCAGGCAGGTCGGTCAGGGGCGCGGTTGGTGGCGGCGCGGCCGCGAGTACCCTCCCGGGCCATGGCGAACGACTCGCGAACAGCATCGGCAGGGCCGGCGTTCAAGAAACTGTCGGTGTTCTACCCGATGTGGAACGAGGAGGCGTACATCGAGCGCGCCCTCCGGTTCGGCAAACAGGCATGCGAAGGGTTGATCGAGTCCGGCGACATCGGTGACTACGAGTTGATCGTGATCGACGACAAGTCCACCGACCGCACACCCGAGTTGGCCGATCAGATGGCCGCCAGCGACCCGCACGTCCGGGTCATCCACCACGACCGGAACCGCAAGCTGGGCGGCTCGATGAAGACCGGCTTCGGGGCGGCGACCGGTGATCTGGTGCTGTACACCGACGCCGACCTGCCGTTCGACATGAACGAATTGCCGCCGCGCTGTCCGGCTCCTGCGCGACTACGAGGTCGACATCATCTCGGCCTACCGGTTCGACCGCACCGGTGAGGGTTCGCTGCGGGCGATCTACACCTTTGCGTACAACACGCTGATCAAGGCCCTGTTCGGCGTCAAGCTGCGCGACATCAACTTCGCCTTCAAGTTGTGCCGTCGCACGATCTTCGACCATGTCGAGTTGAAGAGCGAGGGCTCCTTCATCGATGCCGAGCTCGTGATCCGAGCCACCCGGCTCGGGTACGAGATCATGCAGATGGGCGTCGACTACTTCCCGCGCACCCGTGGTGAGAGCACGCTCAGTTCGCCCGGCGTGATCGTGACGATCGTCAAGGAGATGCTGGCACTCCGCAAGGACCTGGACGGCATCACACGCGTCCGTTGACGGTGGCGACACCGGCGTTCCCAGAGTTTTCAGGGTTTTCGGGCCGTCCTGCCGAATCGGTTGCGGACCTGCTTGGTAGCGTGTCGGTCGCCGCGAACACCCCCCGAATCATCGTGAACCGTCGTCCAGAACCGCCACCTCGCCGTCGTACCGGCTCGCCCTCGGGGCGCGCCCCGGTCCAACGCAGCCGTGAACACACTCCGGTGGGCGGTCAACGCCGACCCCCGGCCGGTCAGCGGCCACCCGGCGGCCGTGGAAACGCCGCTCGCGCCCGCCAGGGCAGGGAAGCGAATGGCGCTCCGTGGATGCCCGTCCTGGCCGCCGGCGGTGTGTTGGCGCTCGTCGTCGGCGTCGGTGCCATGAGCGGTGGCGACGACTCGTCGGCCGATACCGGACCAGCCACCATCGCGTCGGCGTCGACCGTCGCCCCCGTGACCCAGAGCTACGACGACACGGTCGGGACCACACCCACGTCGTCGCCGATTCAGAAGTCCGTGCTCGATCGCACGTTGGCCGACGGCAAGTCCGGCGATGACGTGACGCGGGCGCAGGAACGTCTGAAGCAGCTCGGCTTCGATCCAGGCCCGGTCGACGGCGCCTTCGGCACCATGACCAAGCAGGCCGTGTGGGCGTTCGAGAAGCTGGTCCTGAAGGTCCCGAGGGCACAGGCGACCGGCAAGATCACGCCCGACATGTGGTCGCTGATGCAGGACCCGATCCAGATCGCCCCGCGCCGGCCCACGAGTCAGCGCCCGCCGGACAGTGGCGACCACGTCGAGATCTACCTGCCCGAGCAGGTCATGGTGATCTTCCACGGCGACGTCCCTGCGCTGATCACCCACGTGTCGTCCGGCCAGCAGAATCCGGACGGGTCGCCGTTCGAGTACCACGAGGACATCAAGATCGACTCCGACGACGACGGCAATCTCCTGCCTGAACCGGTGGTCAAGTCGATCATCGGCTGGGCCTACACCCCGCCCGGGGTCTTCCAGGCCGGGCGCGAGGTGGTCGGGATCCGCAACGGGGCGCTCGGTTCGATGTACGACCCGACCTACATCAACCAGGGGATCGCCATCCACGGCGCCCAGAATGTGCCGCTCCAGCCTGCATCGCACGGATGCATCCGGGTCAACCGAGCGCTCGGCCCGATCGTGCAGGGTCTGATCGACAAGGGCGACTTCGTCTACATCTTCGACGGCAAGCAAGAGCCCGAGGCCGTGTCGGACTACGACCGCCAGATGCGTTGGGACATCGAAGATCCCTCGAAGACCACGACCACCACGTCGACCACGGTGCCCCCGAGCACGACGACCGCGACCACGGTGGCCACGACCACACCGACCACCAAACCGCCGACCGAGACCACGGCGGCTCCGACCACGGCGGCTCCCACCACGGCCGCCAGCACACTGCCGCCGACCACCGACCCGCCGGCGACCGACCCGCCCAACGGCGGAGGCTGAGGCCTCCGGCGTCGGTCACACGCCGAGCTGGGACCGACAGGCGTCGAGACCGCCCAGCACGCCGACGCGGAATGCGGTGATCTTCTCGAACGAACTGCCGATCTTGTTCGTTCCTGCGGTCGGGTCACCGATCAGGATCGCCGTCTGGATCGCCTCGTCCAGGTCTCCCGGCGACGACCGGATGCCGTTCTCCTTGAAGCCGTCGCCGTCCTCGTCGGTGGCGCGAGGTGTCTGGCCCTGGTCGTCGGGCGTGATGTCGCGAACCCAGGCTCCGGTGTAGCAATCGCGGGCCAGCGCTCGCGACTCCCCGGTCAGTGTGCTCCCGCTCGTGATGAGCGCCTGCTCGGCCCACGCGATCCCGTATTGGTAACCGAGCGTGAAATCACCGAACTGGTAGAGATCCAGGATGTCGGGTTCGTCGTAGGCGACCGTCGACGTAGAGGGGCACAGCAGGACGTCGTCGTCAGGTTTGACGGGGTCGGAGCACGTCACCGTGCCGACGTTGCGGACCGGCTCGACGGTCAGGACGGGGAAGCTCGCTCCCAGTGTGACGCTCCAGAAGTCGTTGAGGTCGTCGGCCAAGAACTCCGTGGCCGGCGTGCAGTTGGTGGGATCGATCACGTCGCTGCAGTCGTACGAGGCGTTGCCGCCGGTCTCGAAGTCGGACTGCAACTGGAACTCGTTGGGCATCAGCGGCAGCGGATTGTCGAGCAGTTCGGAACATCGCGCGGCGCCGCTGACGAACCCTTCCTGGAACGCTCCGACCCGATCGAAGGCCGAACCGTGGCCACCGCTCACGAACTGATTGGTCCCGACCGGGTCGCGTACCGACAGCATCGCCAGCAGACTCGTGCGCACGTCGGCATCGCTGAGCCGGAGCAGTGGCGACTCGCCGCGGTAGGCCTGACCCACCCAGGCGCCGGCGAAGCAGTCGGCCTGTTGCTCGGTGTAGATCGTGGCGATGAAGTCGTCGAGCACGTCGATCCGGGCCTGGATCGCGTGGCCGTACTCGTGTGCCAGCACCACGCCCATCACCGCCGGGCCGTATTCGATGGCGAGCGGAGCCAGGATGCTGTCGCCGTCGACCCCGTCGTCGTAGATCATGGTGTCGTCGAACTGGCAGTAGAAGGCGGCGAACAGCTGCAGGTCGACGTAGGCGGTCTCCGGCTCGCCGCACCCGGGAAGCGCCGACTCGCGGCCGGGGTATCCGGCGTAGATCCCACCCGAGAGCGGTTCGAACGGTTTGCCGTACACGGTGGGGTACTGCTCGGACCACCACCGCTCGATGTCGGTGGCGGCAACTGCGACGAACGCGTCGAAGGGTTGAGCGGGCTTGCTGTCACCGACGTCCACCACATCGGCGAGCGCCACGTCGGCGAGCAACACGGTGTCGTCGGCGGCTGGTGGTGGTGTCGTGGCGTCCGGTGGCGTCGTGGTCGGTTGCGGTGTGGTGGTCGGAGCCGGCTCGGTGGCCGGCGTCGTGGGTGCCGGTACCTCGTCGACAGGTTCGCTCGTGGGAGCCACCTGGATGGCGGTGTCGGGGCTGGCGACGGCACCGACGGCGGTGACGCCGGGATCGACGCCACAACCCGAAGCGAGCGCACCCAGCATCGCCATCAGCGCCAACCGGCGGGCGACACGCCGGAACGGGAACGATGCGCGATCGCTCGTCATCACCGGCGAGTGTACGGGCAGGTCTGGCGGGCGCGGGTCGCGACCCGGTCAGGCGCGTGCCAGTTCGCGTTCCATCTCGGCGATCTCACCGAGTTGCGACGACACGATCGACTCCGCCATCAGGCGAACCTCCGTCGACGCTGCATTGGCAGCCGCGTACTCGGCCATGTGCACGCCGCCACGGTGGTGGGCCGTCATCAGCTCGACGAACAGTCGATCGGCATCGGTATCGACGGCAGCGGAGAGCTGGTCGAGCTGATCGTCGCTCGCCATCCCCTCCATCTGCCCGACCTCGCTGGCCATGTTCATCCAGCCCATCGAGGTCTCGCCCTCATTGGACTCGGCCTCGCCGAAGAACCGCAGCATCTGGATCATGCGGCCGATGTCGATCGTCTGACCCTGGATGATCGAGTTGGCGATGATCGCCAGACCCGGATCGGGCTGGGGGGTGCTCAGGTAACGACGCGAGATGTCGAGCGCCTGCTCGTGGTGCAACCGCATGTCCTGCAGGAATCCGGTGTCGACCTGGTTGTGCGGGGCGCGGCCGGCGTTGTCGCCGATCATCCAGCCGATCATCCCGGCGATCAGCGTGGCGGCGACGAGCATCGTGAGGATGTTCAGCGGGTGCTGCCACCATGGGAGCACGACGATCTCGTCGCTCCCGCCGCCCTCGCCGCTGTCGCTGTCACCGCCGCCGTCACCGCCGTGCTCGGATGCGTCGAGACGGCGTTGCAGTTCGAGCAGTTGGTCGAACGACAGCTCCGACAGGTCACCCGGTTGAGGGTCGGTCGTCGACTCCATCAGATCAGTGTGCCACCGGTGCGGTCACTCCGCTACGCATCGGCCGGGTGGGTGTCGGGTACCGTCGCCGTCATGCCTTCCACGGGTCGATTGGGCCGCCCCCCGGCAGGAGATTCGGCCGAGACGCGCCGTCGCATCCTCGATGCCGCTCGGGCGCGGTTCGCCCAGGACGGCTATCGCGCCACGACCAACCGGATCATCAGCGACGACGTCGGCATCACCGCCAGCGCGTTGTACCACTACTTCACATCCAAGACCGAGCTGTACGCAGCGGTGTACTGCGACACGATCGACGAGGTCTACACACACTTCGAAGCGGCCGCATCACAGCACCACACCTTGCTCGGCCAGTACTCGGCGGTCCTGCGCGAAGCCTGCGCCCTGCAGCTCAGCGACCCCACGATCACCGGGTTCATCGTGGCGGTGGCGCTCGAGACACAACGCCACCCCGACCTGATCGAGCTGATCGGCCCGCAGCGCGGCCGGCACACCCGGTTCTTTGCCGGGATGGTCTCGGCCGCCGCCGCGCGTGGCGAGTTGAGCGACGACGTCGATCACGTCGGCTTGGCCGACCTGCTCGGGTCGGTGTTGACCGGCCTGGCGCGCACGGCGGCAACCGCCGGCGACGCCAACCGCTACATCGCCGCGGTTGGCGTGCTGGATCGGTTCATCAGCGGCACGGTGTTGACCAGCCGCTGATGTCGGTGTGGCCGACCGTCAGCTGTCGAGCTTGATGCACTCGACCATGGCGGTCGACATCTCGTCGGGCACCTCGCCGCTGGCGAGGTCGGCCGGATCGAGATCCTTGAGCTTGTCCTTCACGCAGTCCTTGTCGACGCTGCCGTCGTCGGGAAGTTCGGCGAGGATCTGATCCACGAACGAGTCCTTGGAGACGCACCCGATCGCCTGGTTGCCGAGTGCCTCGCCCTCGGCGCTGAGAGTCGGGTCGTCGTCCGCTCCGGCTTCCACGATCAACTTGGCGTCGGCGTCCGACAACTTGCCGGCGAGATCCTTCACGCATGCTTCGTCGAGTTCGAACCCAGCTTCCTTGCCAGACGCGATCAACTTGTCGGCGGCCTTGGCCTGGTCGCCGCCGCCGCCTCCCCCGCACGCCGACAATGCCAATGCTGCGACGGCCAGTGCGCTGACGATTCGTTTCATGATGTTCCCTTCAGACGTGTGGTTCCCGAGTGTCGCACGAACGACGGGGCCGATCGACGGATTTTCGGGATCGCATCGAGGCCGATCACGATCAACGCGATCCAGACGAGCAGGAACCCGACCAAGCGGGCCGGCGGAAGCGTCTCGTGGAATGCCAGCCAGCCCAGCAGGAAGTTGATGATCGGGATCAAGTAGTTGAGTGGGCCGAGCACCGTGAAGCGCACGCGCTGAGCGGCGAACGCGAACAGCAGCAGGGGTACCGCCGTGATCACGCCGGTACCCAGCACCAGGGCCCAGTCGATGACCGTCGCCTGATTCGGGATGCCATCGGTGCGGACGAAGCTGAGCACGACGATCGCGATCGCCGGCACGAACAACACCAACAGCTCCCCGGTCAGGCTCGTGAGCGGATCGAGCGTGACGCGTCGCTTGAAGACGCCGTACGACGTCCAGCTGGCGGCCAACAGCACCGCCACCCATGGGAACTGACCGTACGACACCACCAGGACGACGATCGCCGCGACGGCACATCCGACCGAGAGCCACTTCATCGGCGTGAGCCGTTCGCCGTGCGCGACCACCCCGATCGCCATCGTGCACAGCGGTGCGAGGAAGTATCCGAGCGCCGTGTCGATCACGTGGTCGTGGACCACGGCCCACACGTAGGTGGACCAATTGACGGTCAGCAGGAGCGAGGCGGCGACCACGTTCGTTCGCGTGGCGGAATGTGTGAGCACGGTCCGCAGACCACCGAGGCGGCCGCCGGCGGCCATCACGATCAGCATGACCACCGACGCCGAGGCGATCCGCCAGCCGACCAGTTCGAGTGGGTCGTACTCGTGCAGCTGCCGCCAGTAGAGGGTGAGCATCCCCCAGCCCGCGTAGGCCACGACTGCTGCCTGGATACCCTGCCGCTCGCGCCCGTCGGATCCGCCGTGGGGTGTTGGGTCCGACATCGACCGCAACGCTACGGCGGGGGTGCGAGACTTGGGCGATGGACATCCGAGTCTCCGACGACCCTGTCGAGTTGGCGGCCTCGCTGATCGCCCGCCGACTCGCCGATGCACTGCGGCGACGTGGCGAGGCGTCGCTGGCCGTGAGCGGTGGCAGTGTCGGGCCGAGCCTGGTAGCGGCGCTCTCCCGCCAGCCGATCGAATGGTCGCGGGTCTCGGTCTGGCAGGTCGACGAGCGTATCGCTCCCGACGAACACCCGGCTCGCAACGCCGCCATGCTCGGCACGATGCCGGGCAGGCTGCACCTGATGCCGGTGACGTCGCCGGATCTGGCGAGGGCCGCTCGCCGCTATGCCGACCGGTTGCCGGATCGGATCGATGCCGTGCATCTCGGACTGGGCGACGACGGGCACACGGCGTCGTGGGCGCCGGGCGACGAGGCCGTGATCCGCTCGGAGCGGCTGGTCGAGATCGTCCCCGAGTTCCACGGGTGGCGGCGGATGACGCTCACGCCGCGGGCGGTCAACGGCGCTCGAGCCCGGTTCGTCCTGGCGGTCGGGGCAGGCAAGCGGCCGATGGTGGAACGCTGGTTGCTCGGCGATGCCTCGCTCCCGGTCACCCAGGTGCGTCGGACCGACACCAGACTGCTCGTGGATGTGGCCGCAGCGCCCGATGTGCGGCACGCCCGGCCCGTGTAGCTTCCGGCCCATGAGCGCGATTCCTGCTTCCGTCCGTGGCGCCGTAGTCGAGCGGTCGCTCGCCCAGTTGTTCGAGCAGGATCCCGGTCGCGCCGATCGGTACGTCGTACATGCCGCCGACCTCCGGATCGACTACTCCAAGCATCCGATCGACGATGCGCTGCTGGCCGCGCTCGTGGGCTGGGCCGACTCGGCGGGTGTCGAGGCACGCCGCCAGGCGATGTTCTCCGGAGGACACATCAACGTCACCGAGGACCGAGCCGTGCTGCACACGGCGCTGCGCGCCCCGCGATCGGCCTCGATCGTGGTCGATGGTCGCGATGTGGTTCCCGACGTGCACGAGGTGCTCGACGCGATGGGCGTGTTCGCCGACCGGATCCGCGCCGACGAGCGGATCACCGATGTGGTCAACGTGGGGATCGGCGGCAGCGACCTCGGCCCGGCGATGGCCTCGCGCGCACTGGCGACCTATGGGCTTCCACGACTGCGCTGTCATTTCGTCTCGAACGTGGATGGCGCCGACATCGACTCGGTTCTGCGGCGGCTCGACCCGGCGTCGACGTTGTTCGTCATCGCCAGCAAGACGTTCGGCACGATCGAGACCCTCACCAATGCGCGCACCGCCCGCACGTGGCTGGTCGAGGCGCTCGGCGAGGCAGCGGTGCCCGAACACTTCGTCGCCGTGTCGACCAACGCCGAACGCGTGGCCGCGTTCGGGATCGACACCTCCAACATGTTCGGCTTCTGGGACTGGGTCGGCGGTCGGTACTCGGTCGATTCGGCGATTGGCCTGTCGCTGATGATCCAGATCGGTCCGGTCCGGTTCCGCCAGTTCCTCGACGGGTTCCACGCCATCGACGAGCACTTCCGCTCGGCGCCGCTCGGCGCCAACGCTCCGGTGCTGCTGGCGATGCTGGGCGTGCTGCACGCCAACGTGCTCGGTCGCGACACCAAGGCCGTGCTGCCGTACGCCCAGGAGCTGGGGCGCTTCCCGGCGTACCTGCAGCAGCTCGACATGGAGTCGAACGGCAAGCGCGTGACGCTCGACGGCACGCCGGTCGAGGGCGACACCGGCCCGATCGTGTGGGGCGAGCCAGGGACCAACGGACAGCACGCCTTCTACCAGTTGCTGCACCAGGGCACTCGTGTGGTGCCGGTCGACTTCATCGGGTTCGCCACGCCGAACAACCCGTACCGTGAGCACCACGATCTGCTGATGGCGAACCTGTTCGCCCAGGCCGAGGCGCTGGCGTTCGGCCGCGCCAACAGCGACGAGCCGTACCGCAACTTCCCGGGCGACCGCCCGAGCACGATGATCCTGGCCGACCAGCTGACGCCGTCGTTGCTGGGGCAGCTGATTGCCCTCTACGAGCACATCGTGTTCGTGCAGGGGTGCATCTGGAACATCAACAGTTTCGATCAGTGGGGCGTGGAACTCGGCAAGGAACTGGCCAACCGGATCACCCCCGAGCTGACCGATACCCCGTCGCCCGAGCTGCACGACTCGTCGACGAACGCCGCCATCGACTGGTACCGCGCTCGGCGCTGACCGAATGGTGAACATGCACGTCGAGCAGCTGCGGCTCGGCCACGTCGAGGAGTACGTGCTGCTGTCGGTCGACGTCGACGCCGACTCCGGTGTGGACGGCGCCGGCCATTCCCATCCGTACAGCCGCCACGAGCCGTTCGACCTGGACCAGGCCGTCGAACGCGAGCAGGTTCGATGGGCGACACCGATCGAACACCCAGGGTGGCGCCGGGCGTGGGGGCTGTTCGACCGTCACGAGCTGGTGGGGCACCTGTACCTGGCCGGCGGGATGCTGCCGTCGTGTCTGCACCGGGTGGACCTGGGGATGGGGGTCGACCGCACCCGCCGCCGGATGGGAGGCGGCACGTTGCTCCTCGCCGCTGCGATCGAGTGGGCCCGACAGCAGCCCGGGATCGCGTGGATCGACCTCGGGGTGTTCACCGACAACCCCGGCGCCCAGGCGTTGTACGAGCGGCACGGCTTCCAGATCACGGGCCGCACGCCCGACCGCTTCCGAGTCGACGGCGTCTCGCTCGACGACATCTCGATGTCGCTGCACGTCGCCGGCAACCCCTGAGCGAACAGATTCGGTCAGAACGAACGCGTTCGGCCGATGCTTCAGGCGGTTTCAGGGACGATCGCGGCGGCGATTCGAATCGTCAGGAGCGGGCTTGCCGAAAGCGGGTCGCCGAGCCCGTCGAGCTGATCACCCGGAGCGTCGCAGGTCATCTGGAGGTCGTACACCCCGAGCGCTTGATCTGCAGGTATCGACCAGTCGGCGTAAAAGCGGTCACCGTCATGGATGACGTCGAGCGCTCCCTCTGCTGTGAATCCTTGCCATGCCCCAGTTGGGTGACTCACCCAAATCGCCGAGGAGTCGACTTCGGTCAGCGGTTGTGAGCACGTGCCGCCGAGTCGAATGGTGGTTCCAGGCGATGCGACAGACGGGTATTGGACTGAGACGAAGTGGGGGTACACGTAGAGGACCGTGCTGGGCGTTGGTGTGGTGGTTGTCGTCGGGCTGGTTGTGGTGGGGGTGCTGGTGTCCGGTGGTGCCGATGTCGGTGAGGGGGGTGGAGGGGTTTGTGCTGCGGCTGGTCGGGGTCGGGTGTCGGCTCGGTCTGTGCGATTGGCAATTGCCGCGAGCCCGCCGAGGATCAGGAGTGGTGCGAGCACGACAACCGCGATTCGGGTTGCATTCCTGGGCATGGTCATGTCCCTTCGGGTTTGGTCGCTGCTTGGTCGTCGGCACCAGTCGAAATTGTTCGGGGGGTGGTCAGGCGAGGCGGCGCAGGACGACCAGTGAGCGGCTCGTCACGTTGATCGTGTCGTTCGCCCCGGCCACGATCTGAGCGCTCCCTGCGGCGCCGACCGAGACGTCGGTGCTGTCGAAATCGGTGGCCCATCTGGTGCCCCACCGGCGGGCCGGGAGTGTCCAGGGCAGGTCGATCTCGCTGGCGTTGACGATCACGAAGACGGAGTCGTCGCTCATCGGGCGGCCGTACAGGTCCGTCGAGTGCAGCGTCTCGCCGTTCATGAACACACCGACCGATCGGGCGTACCCGCTCTCCCAGTCGTCCTCGCTCATCTCTGCCCCGTCGTAGCGGAACCACACCATGTCGTCGGCGCCGCGGATCCGACGACCCTGGAACCAGCGCCGGCGTCGGAAGATCGGATGCGCTCGCCGATAGGCGACGAGTCGCCGAATCCAGTCCAGCATCTCGTCGTCGGCGTGCTCCCAATCGTGCCACGACAGCTCGCTGTCCTGGCAGTACCCGTTGTTGTTGCCGCCCTGCGTTCGCCCGATCTCGTCACCGCCCGAGATCATCGGCACGCCTTGGGAGAGGAGCATCGTGGCCACCAGGTTGCGACGCTGGCGGGCTCGCAGCGCGTTGATCTTCGGGTCGTCGGTCGGACCCTCGACCCCGTGGTTCCACGACCGGTTGTGGGATTCGCCGTCGTTGTTGTTCTCGCCGTTGGCGAGGTTGTGCTTGTCGTTGTACGCGACGAGGTCCGACAGCGTGAAGCCGTCGTGGCACGTGACGAAGTTGATCGACGCGGTCGGCCGGCGAGTGGCCGCCTCGTACAAGTCGGAACTGCCGGTGAAGCGGTATCCGAACTCCGACAGCTTGGCGGGCTCGCCGCGCCACAGGTCGCGCACCGTGTCGCGGTACTGACCGTTCCATTCCGACCAGCGCGGTGGGAAGTTGCCGACCTGGTAGCCGCCGTCGCCGACGTCCCACGGCTCGGCGATCAGCTTGACCTGCGAGATCACCGGGTCCTGTTGGATGATGTCGAAGAACGCCGACAACCGGTCGACCTCGAACAACTCCCGCGCCAGCGCCGACGCCAGGTCGAAGCGGAACCCGTCGACATGCATCTCGGTCCGCCAGTAGCGCAGGCTGTCCATGATCAGCTGCAGCACGTGAGGATGGCGAGCGTTGAGGCTGTTGCCGGTACCGGTGAAGTCGAGGTATCGGCGCTTGTCGTCGTCGATCAACCGGTAGTAGGCCGGGTTGTCGATGCCGCGCATCGACAACGTCGGGCCGAGGTGGCTGCCCTCGGCGGTGTGGTTGTACACCACGTCGAGGATCACCTCGATCCCAGCCGCGTGGAGCGCTTTCACCATCCCCTTGAACTCCTGGGTGTGGCCGATCACGTGCCGGTTCGAGTACCCGCCGTGGGGTGCCATGAAGGCGATCGTGTTGTAGCCCCAGTAGTTCCGCAACCCGAGTTCGCGCAGGCGGTGGTCGTGGATGAAGTGATGCACGGGCATCAACTCGATCGCTGTGACGCCCAGTGACACGAGGTGCTCGAGGATCGCCGGATGGGCCACCGCCGAGTAGGTGCCGCGCAGTTCGTCGGGAATCGCCGGGTGCCGCATCGTCAACCCCTTGACGTGTGCTTCGTAGATCACCGTCTCGTGCATCGACCGCCGCGGCGGTCGATCGTTGCCCCACTCGAAGAACGGGTCGTGCACGACCGCCAACGGAACGTGTGGCGCGCTGTCCTCCAGGTTGGGTTTGTCAGGGTCGTCTGCCGAATAGCCGAAGCAGGCTGGAGCCCAGTCGACCACGCCGTCGATCGCCTTGGCGTACGGATCGATCAACAACTTGGTCGGGTTGCACCACAACCCCGCCGACGGGTTCCACGGCCCGTGGACGCGCCAGCCGTAGTGCTGGCCAGGGCGAACGTCGGGCAGATAGGTGTGCCAGATGTGGCCGTCGACCTCGGTCAGGTCGATTCTGAGTTCGTCCCCTCGGGTGTCGCTGCGCGAGTCCCCGAAGAGGCACAGTTCCACCCCTTCGGCAACCGACGAGAACAGGGCGAAGTTGGTTCCCGTGCCATCGTAGGTGGCCCCCAACGGCGAGGGTTGGCCCACCCACCGCTGCGGCGGACGACCGGCGGCTGACCACGGCATCGACGCAGTCTGTCTCACCGGTGCACCCGACGGCCAAAAGCGATCGGGAACGGCGTGTGACGAAACCGTCCGACGAAGCCGCCGTGATGGGGTGCGTTGCCGGCCTGATCAGGCAGAATCGTGGACCTATGAGTGCACCGGTGAGTGGAGCGACGGCAGGAACGATCGAACGAGTCGGCGTGGTGGGGTGCGGCCTGATGGGATCGGGCATCGCCGAGGTGTGCGCCCGGGCCGGGCTCGACGTGTTGATCCGCGAAATCAGCGAGGAGGCGGCCGAGGCAGGTCGGGCGCGTCTGATCAAGTCGCTCGACCGTGGGCTGTCGGCCGGCAAGCTCACCGAGCAACAGCGCGATGCGGCCGTGGCTCGCCTGTCGTTCACGACCGACCTGTCCGACTTCGCCGACCGTCAACTGGTGGTCGAGGCGGTCGTCGAGCACGAACCGATGAAGGTCGACATCTTCCGCCAACTCGATCGGCACGTGACCGCAGCCGACGCGATCCTCGCCAGCAACACCAGCTCGATCCCGATCATGAAGCTCGGCACCGCCACCGCCCGTCCGGAACAGGTGATCGGTATCCACTTCTTCAATCCGGTGCCCGTGCTGCGCCTGGTCGAGCTCGTCACGAGCCTGATGACCAGCGACGACACGCTCGGTCGATCGTCGACGTTCGCCACCGACGTGCTGTCCAAGCGGGTGATCCGCAGCAAGGACCGGGCCGGGTTCGTCGTCAATGCCTTGTTGATCCCGTACCTGCTGTCGGCGATCCGGATGATGGAGTCGGGATTCGCCTCGGCGGAGGACATCGACATCGGCATGGTCGAAGGGTGCAGCCACCCGATGGGTCCACTGCACCTGACGGACCTGATCGGACTCGACACGACCTTGGCCGTGGCCCAGAGCTTGTACGAGGAGTTCAAGGAGCCGCTGTACGCCCCGCCGCCGTTGCTCTCTCGGATGGTCGATGCCGGGCTGCTCGGCCGCAAGACCGGGCGCGGTTTCTACGACTACTCGCGCTGAGCAAGTTGCACCGACATGGCTGACCGCGTCGATCGAGTCGAACGGCTCACCAACCTGCTGGCCTTGCTGCTCGAGACCGTCGAGCCGGTCAGCCTGGTACAGATCGCCGGCCAGCTCGAAGGTCAGTATCCCGATGCCCAGACGGCACGACGGGCGTCGTTCGAACGTGACAAGGCCGCACTCCGCGAGATCGGCGTGCCGATCGAGCAGGAGATCGTGATGGGCGGCGAGTACGCCGGCCAGACGCGCTACTGGATCGATCGCGAGCGGTACGAGCTCCGCGACCTCCGGCTCGACGACGACGAGGCGCGTGCACTCCAGGTCGCCATGGCCGCCACCCGACCCGGGTCTGCGATCGGCCAGGAGGCGTTGTGGAAGCTCGGCGCCGGGCGCCTGGACGGGGCGGCACCGATCGCCGCCGTCGTGCCCGATCTGGCGGCGTTGCCTTTCCTGCGCGAGGCGGTCTCGGCGCGGCGAACCGTCGCCTTCCGGTACCGGGACGCCGATCGTCAGGTCGATCCCTGGGGTCTGCTGCTGCGCGACGGGTTCTGGTACCTCGTGGGCCACGACCACCTCCGGGAGCAACGCCGCACGTTCCGGATCGACCGGATCGACGGCGACGTGGTGATCGTCGACGGCTCGACGTTCGAACGGCCCGAAGGGTTCGACCCGCGCAGCGCGCTCCCGATCGACCCCAAGGCGATCGGCGCCACCGACGACATCCCCGACGCCCACGTGGTGATCGACGCAGGGCGCGCCGCCGCAGCGCTGGCCGATCTCGGCCCGGAGCGGCTCGTGGCACGTCGTGACGACGGTTCGATCGAGGTCGCCGTGGCCTGCGCCAACCTCGCAGCGTTCCGGTCCTGGCTGCTCGGCTTCCGCGAGCACGCCGAGGTGCTCGGCCCGCCCGACGTCCGCGCCCATGTGATCGACTGGCTCGAGGCGGTGGCCCGATGAGCACCCCGAATCGCCCGCCGTCCAGGCGGCGGGTACGGCCCGCCGAGGAGCGGCTCCGCCGTCTGCTCGTCATGTTGCCGTGGCTGATGGAACGCGGCGAAGTGCCCGTCGCCGAAGTGGCGGAGCGTTTCGGGCTGACCGACGACGAGGTCGTCAGCGATCTGGAACTGGTGGCGATGTGCGGCCTGCCGCCGTTCGTCGACGAGATGATCGACGTCTTCGTCGACGAGGGGATGGTGTTCGTCGGGGTGCCGCGCCTGTTCACGCGTCCACTGCGGCTCAACTCGGTCGAGGCTTTCGAACTGTTGGCGGCCGGACGGGCGGCGATGGAACTCCCCGGAGCCGACCCCGACGGAGCGTTGGCGCGCGGCTTGGCCAAGCTGGGGCGCACGCTCGGTGACGACGACACCTCTGGCGTGCGGATCGAGCTCGACCGGCCACCGCTGGCGGAGCAACTGGCCGAGGCGGCGATCGCCCACACCCAGTATCGGATCGCCTATCTCAGCGCAGGGCGGGATGAGGCCGTCGAGCGGGTGATCCTGCCGAGGCAGGTGTTCGTGGATCGAGGCGAGTGGTACGTGAGCGCCGATGACGATCGTTCCGGCGCAGTGCGAACGTTCCGACTCGACCGGATCGTGGAAGCATCGGCCACCGGTGCCACCGTCGAACCGAGCGATCACCCGCTCCCGGTGCCGGGGCGTTGGTTCGATGACGCTTCGGTGCACCGCGTGGCGATGCGCCTGTCGCCGAGTGCGATGTGGGTCGTCGAGCGCTTTCCGGTCGATGCCGTCGGTGAACCAGACGCACGCGGGTGGGTCACGGCAACGTTGCCCGTCGCCAGCGAGTCGTGGTTGATCCGCACCATGTTGCGTTTGGGTCCGGACGCCGAGCTGATCGACGCCGGCGAGTGGAGCTCGGCCGCGCCCGACGCGGCGCGACGGATCCTGGCGCGTTACCGACGCTCGTAGAGCGGGTCGAGGTGTTCGGCGCCTTCCACGGCGTGTGCCTCCAACAGACGCGTCAACACCGCTGCCGTGGCGCGCGGCGTCCTCGAGCGCGTCGTGGGGACGTTCGTTGGAGATCGCGTAGCGGGCACACACATCGGCGAGACGATGCGACAGGGTGCGGTCTGGGTCGAGCCGGCGTGACAGCCGGAGCGTGCACAGGCGGGGCACGGTGGGGAGCGCGACCGCCTGCTGTTGGGCGGCGCGTTCGATGAAGCCCCAGTCGAACGCCACGTTGTGGGCGGTGAACACCGACCCGTCGAGATGGGTGGCCAACTCGGACATCACGTCGCGTGCCCGGGGGGCATGTCGGAGCTGGCTGCGGGCGATGCCGTGGACACGGCGCGGCCCGACGCGCTGCCAGGGCCAACGCAACCGCACCATCGACGACCACTCGTCGACGATCTGGCCGTCCTGCACCGTGACCACGGCGACCTGCAGGATCCGGTGCCGGCGCTGCGACAGACCCGACGTCTCGACGTCGACCACTGCGAATCTCGGCAACGGCTGCATGAAGATCACCGTAGACGGTGGGTGTGACGCTGCCCCGGCCGCCGCCGGTGGCTCACAGCAGTTCGGCGGCGAGACTGGCGACGTCGCTGCGCTCACAGGCGGTGAGCGTGATGTGACCGAAACATGCCTGATCCGTGAAGGCATTGGTGAGGACCGCCAAGGCGTTGTTGGACTCACCGAGGTAGGGGGCATCGATCTGGCTCGTGTCGCCGGTGAAGATCACCTTGGTGCCGTGGCCGACGCGCGTGAGGATCGTGCGCAACGTGGTCGGCTCGAGGTTCTGGGCCTCGTCGATCACCACGATCTGCTGATGCAGCGATCGCCCTCGCAGGAACGTGACCGACTCCAACGAGAGCTGGCCACGGGCCGTGAGTTCGTCGATCAACCGGCGCGCATCGCGACTGCTGGAGCGGTCGGTGAGCGCCACGATCGCATCGTGGATGGCCGACATCCACGGATCGAGCTTCTCGTCCAGACCGCCGGGCAGGAACCCCACGTCGGCGCGGCCGACGGGAACCAGCGGGCGGTACACCGCCACACGCTCGTAGCGCTGCTGCTCGACCACCTGCTCGAGGGCTGCGGCGATCGCCAGGATCGTCTTACCTGTACCTGCCCGACCGTCGAGGGCGACCACCGCTATGTCGGGATCGAGCAGCAACTCGAGCGCGAACCGCTGCTCCTTGCTGCGGGGCCGCAGCCCCCATGGCTCGGGCACGGCATGCGGAAGCAGCACGAGCTCGCTCCCGATCCGCCGCGTGAGGGCTGATTGCGACCCGGCGCGGAGCACGGCGAACTCGTTCTCGGCCAACGCCACCTCGGGGACCGCCGCCACATCGATCCCACCCGCCGCATAGAGGCAGTCGATCGTCTCGTACTCGGCGGTCACGACACTCCAGCCGACGGGGCGTTCGGAGCGGGCTCGCTTGGCGGGAAGATGCTCGGACGCGTCGACCCCGAGGTGGGCCGCCTTGATCCGCAGCGCGGCGTCGTTGGACACCATGCGAGTGGGGGCCAGCATCGCCTGCCCGAGGGCGGCACCGATGATGCGGTTGTCCGGGACTGCGGGGTCGAGCCCGTGTTCGATCAACAGATGCTTCTGGATGCCGTTGATCTCGATCTGCACCGTCCCGCTTCCGACCGGCACCGGCGATGCCAGTGAGCCGCCGTGTTGGATTCGCAGATCCTCGATCGTCCGCAGCGCCGTTCGCGCTGCCCTGCCGACGTCGTCGGATCGCGTCTTGAGGCTGTCGAGCTCCTCGACCACCGTGAGCGGGATGACCACTGCGGTCTCACCGAAATTCGTGATGCACGTCGGGTCGGCAATCAGGACCGACGTGTCGAGCACGGTGCGCGTCATGACCGGCGTCTCGTGCTCGCTCGTCCCACCTCCCTTCTCCGTCGTGCCAGCGGCATCATTCGAGAGCAGGTCGGTCACGGTCACCTCTGGGGGGTCGGTGCGTCGAGCGGAGTGGGGGACGGTCTGGACAACGTTTCCTGTTGTACTTGATCCGGGGATCGCCCTGGTGGATGTCGCCCACACGGTGGATCGGGCGGATGCGCCGTGCGGGCCGCGTAATCTGCGGCGGTGACGTCTCCCTGCGTGTTCTGCGGCATCGTGGCGGGCGACGTGCCGGCTGACGTGGTCTATCGGGACGCGACCGCCGTCGCATTCCTCGATCGTTCCCCGTTGTTCCATGGTCACACGCTGGTGGTGCCCGTCGACCATGTGGTCACCCTGACCGACTTGCCTGCTGCCGAGGTCGGACCGTTCTTCGAGCTGGTGCAGCGGCTCGCCGGCGCCGTGGTCGATGCCATGGACGCCGGTGGATCGTTCGTCGCCAATAACAACATCGTGAGTCAGAGCGTCGCCCACCTCCACGTGCACGTGGTGCCGCGTCGGCGCGGCGATGGTCTGCGCGGGTTCTTCTGGCCGCGCACGAAGTACGCCGATGGAGAGGCGGAGCGTTGCGCTGAGTCGATCCGAGCTGCGCTCGAGCGTTGACGTCAGGGAGTCAAGCGATTCATCTCGTTGCAAATGCAATGAGACTGGTAGTTGCATCGTTGTAGTTTGAAGCGTTGTATGACGTGTGCGCACACGCGCCGAGCCGTGCGAAATTCGACGTCTCGCCCTATCAACTCCACGATTGCAATCGTGACTGCAAAGGAAATCCAATGACCAAGGCAGAACTCATCGACGCCGTTGCCGAAGCCGCCGGCGTGACCAAGGCTGACGCCGAGCGCACGATCGGTGCCTTCTTCGACACCGTGGTCGCCAAGACCAAGAAGGGCGACAAGGTCGCGTGGGCGGGCTTCGGCTCGTTCAGCACCACGAAGCGCCCTGCTCGTACCGGCCGCAACCCGCAGACCGGTGCACCCGTGAAGATCGCCGCCTCGACGGCGATGAAGTTCACGTCGAGCTCCACTCTGAAGACCACACTCAACGGGAAGAAGTGAGAACCACCACCATGGCTACCAAGGCTCCTGCGAAGAAGGCTGCACCGGCCAAGAAGGCTGCACCGGCGAAGAAGGCTGCACCGGCGAAGAAGGCTGCACCGGCGAAGAAGGCTGCACCGGCGAAGAAGGCTGCACCGGCGAAGAAGGCTGCACCGGCGAAGAAGGCTGCACCGGCGAAGAAGGCTGCACCGGCCAAGAAGGCTGCTCCGGCCAAGAAGGCTGCTCCGGCCAAGAAGGCTGCTCCGGCCAAGAAGGCTGCTCCGGCCAAGAAGGCTGCTCCGGCCAAGAAGGCTGCTCCGGCCAAGAAGGCTGCTCCGGCCAAGAAGGCTGCTCCGGCCAAGAAGGCTGCTCCGGCCAAGAAGGCTGCTCCGGCCAAGAAGGCTGCACCGGCCAAGAAGGCTGCACCGGCCAAGAAGGCTGCCGCCAAGAAGAAGTGAGATCGGTCGTCTGACGATCCCGTGATCGGGGCAGGGCTTCGGCTCTGCCCCGATCGTCGTTTTCGACTCCGGTTCGACGCCGTTACAGATCGTCGATGCGAGCGAACAGCTCGGCCGCAGTGACGCCGAACGGCGCACCCAGATCGGCGAGACGGGCCTCGATCCGAGAACGAAAGGCATCGAGCTGATCGCTGTCGACGGCATGCATCGTGGACTCGAACTGACTCTCATGCGCCGCCAACGCGTCGAGTTTGCGATCCATGAAGCCCGACACGTCCTCGACGTGGTTGGGCCGGTCCGCTTCCCAGAGCAACAGGTGCTCGGGACGGTGATGGGCGATCCCGTGCTCACGGAAGAAGTGCGGGTCGCGAGCGGCGACCACACCGTCGCAGGCCAACAGGCCGGCATGACGGTGATCCGGATGCAGCCGATATCGCTTCCACGGATCGTGACCGAGCACGACCTGCGGCCGCAGCAACCGGATCACGCGCGCCACCTCTGAGCGCGTCGCCAGGTCGCTGTCGAGCTCCCCGTCGACGCGGCCCAGGAAGATCACCTGACCCGCCCCTGAACCCGACAACCGGAGCGCCGCCTGGCGTTGCTCGGCCTGTCGCCGAACGGCGAGCGCAGTGGTGTCGGCCTCGACATCCCACGTGCCCTTCGACCCGTCGGTCAGCACGAGGTGGTGGACGACACACCCTGCCGCCGCCCACTTGGCGAGCGTGCCACCGCAGCCGAACTCCACGTCGTCGGGATGGGCGCCGATCGCCAGCGCCGACGACGGGGTCGCCAGCTCGCGAGCGAAGCTCGGCGATTCGGCAGGCGGCTGGCCCGGTTCGTTGGGCCGATCGGGGTTCACGAGCTCCCCCGTGGTCGCCAGATGTCTGCGTCGAGACCGATCGTGGCCAGTACACCGGCGACCAACGGGTGTCGGCAGTCGTCCACGGTGTCGATGTCGACGGCGAGCGCCTCGTCACGAACCACCGCCACCGGCGAGTCGAGCGCCATCGCCTGGGCGAGATGTCGCCGGAAGCTGTTGGCGCCGTACTCGGCGACGAACGCCAGGCGCGCCGGGCGGCTCAGCACGTTGGTGCCGTCCCGTCGTCGATCGGGCACCAGCACGACCGTGCCAGGGATCACCACGCGCTGGCAACCGGCGGGCGAGCGGGAGGTCGCCGTGGCAGACCACCACATGGTCGATGCCCTTGCCGGCCATCGTGTCGACGCCGTGGTCGATCGCCCCGTTCAGACCCAGGCCAGGGCCCCACAGGACGTGTGCGCCGTTCGACTCCGCCCAGGCGGCGACCTCGTCGTCGTCGCATGCCACGAAGACCGGCAGCGGGTCGGCGCTGGCCAGCACGCGGCCGGCCATCCAGCGCGCCAGGCGTTGCCGATCGGCGTCGGACAGCGCCCCGGACAGCCGTCGTTTGGCGGCCCGGAACGACTTGACCGGGATCAGGACGGCAGCCTCCACAGGCGGAAGACTAGAGCGCCGGGTCGCGTGGTTCAGGCTCCGGTCGAGCGGACCTCCGGTCGCGGCCTACGATCGCCGCATGTCACGTTCGAGCGAGATCCGGGTTGCCGTGATCGGCGCCGGGTCGTGGGGAACCACCGTGGCAGCATTGGCGAGCGTCAACACGCCGACGATGTTGTGGTCGCGGCGCTCCGAACTCGCCGACTCGATCAACCAGGATCACGTCAACCCCGACTACCTGGCCGAGTTCACGCTGCCGGCCGCCTTGCGGGCCACGGCGTCGATCGAGGAAGCGGTGACCGGTGCCGACGTGATCGTGATGGCGGTACCGTCACACGGGTTCCGCGAGGTCGCCCACGAAGCGGCTCGCTTTCTGCGTCCGTGGGTGCCGATCGTCAGCCTCACCAAGGGGCTCGAACGCGACTCCTTGATGCGCATGTCCGAGGTCGCCGCCGACGAGATGCCGGGGCGACCGGTGGGCGTGATGACGGGCCCCAACCTGGCCAAGGAGATCATGGCCGGGCAGCCGGCAGCGAGCGTGGTGGCGATCCCCTACGCCACGATCGCCGGCGAGTTGCAACGGATCCTCACACAACCCAGCTTGCGCGTGTACACGAACCCCGATGTGGTCGGGTGCGAGGTGGCGGGTGTGGTGAAGAACGTGATCGCGATCGCGGCCGGTATGGCGGAGGGGATGGGTTTCGGTGACAACACTCGCGCCACGTTGATCACGCGTGGGTTGGCCGAGATGTCCCGGCTCGGTGTGGCGATGGGCGGTGATCCGATCACGTTCGCCGGCCTGGCAGGCATGGGCGATCTGATCGCCACGTGTTCATCGAAGCAGAGCCGCAACAACTCGGTCGGCTTGGCGCTCGGTCGGGGCGAGCCGATCGAGGCGATCCTGGCGTCGATGAACATGGTCGCCGAAGGGGTCAAGAGTTCGCCCAGCGTGCTCGGGCTGGCGCGCCGATACGGTGTCGAGATGCCGATCACCGAGCAAGTCGTTGCCGTGTGCCACGAGGGCCGTTCGGCCGCCGAGGCGTTGTCAGCACTGATGTCGCGTTCCAGCAAGAGCGAACTGGACTGACCGCCGTGCACACGATCGGGACGATCGGATCGGATTCGGCGCTGCCTCGGTCACGGCGGGCGGAACGCTGGAACCCTGGGACGGAGAACCGTTGTCGTGGTTCGTCGCCGCCGACGATCGGTGGCACGACCCCACGGTCGAGCCGAGCGTTCGACAGCGGCGCGTGGGAGGCATGCCGGTCATCGAGACCCGTGTCCGGGTGCCGCAGGGGGATGTGGTGCAGACGATCTACGCCACGGCCGATCACGGTGGGATCACCATGATCGAGGTGACCAACGAATCCACGATGCCGGTGGCGGTCGCCTTCGACCGGCGCCGCGTGCTGACCGAGCGTCCGATCGTCGACATGGCGATCCACGGGATCGACCTGCCCGACACGGCGTTCGTCTCACCGCTCGGCCACAAGGCGACAGTGCGCATCGGAGTACCGCACGGAGCCGCGGCGCCCGGCCCGATCCCCGCCAACATGCCGACTCCGACGCAGGTCGTCAACGGGTGGTCCACATTGATCGGCAAGGCGAGCCGGTTCGAGTTGCCCGACGGCGAGCCGGGCGCTACCAGCTTCGAACGGGCCACCTCGGAACGGTGCGAGTTGCTGTTGACCGGGCTGGCGGACCCGTCCGACGAACCGGCCGAGTTCCTCGTCGGCGTGGCCGAGTCGGTGCGGATGGGCGAGCGAGTCGCGCCCTGGTTGGACGACGTGGCCGTGGCGGTGGCCGGTGTGGCGGCGCCGTCCGGGTTGGGACGCCGACGTGGCGCTGGCGGCGGCGCGCCGGCTCCTGGTCGGCGCCGGCGAGGATCGTGCCGTCGGTGACCTCGATCGGATCGTCGCTGGGCGCGGACCGTCCGCCCCGCGCCCGGAGGTTGCCCCGCAGGGCGTCCTGGCCACCTCGTGGCTCGACACACTGTGGGTCGACGACCGGGGTCGGTTGTTCCCGGACGGGATTCCGGCCGCCTGGTTCGGTCAGTCGTTCGACGCCTACGGGTTGCCGGTCGGCCCTGCGACCGCCCTGTCGTTGGCGGTGCGTTGGCACGGGCCGCGCCCGGCGGTGCTGTGGGAACAGCTCGGCGACCCCGTCACGCTCACCGCCCCGACGGTCGCCCCCGACTGGGCGACGGGCGAAGCGGCCGGCGAGGCCCTGTGGCCGCCGCCCCCGTCGCCGCACTGACCTCAGGTTGCTGGGGTGGCGGTGGCGGTGCCGTGCTCGACCGTGAACGACTTCCACGTCGTCACGGCCGAGGCCGGATCCGACACGTCGTCGACGATCCGGTAGTTGGCCGTCCAGCGGTCAGCGGTGACGGTGTGGCGGATCGATCCGCGGCGGACCAACTCGGCGTCCACGATGTTGGGCAGGCTGCGGACCAGGTCTTCGAGCGTGGGCGGGACATTGCTGGTCGACGAGATCGAGGTGGTCACGAACTCGACCCCCGAACCCGGCGAGCCCGGTGTGCCGATCTGGCCGACCCCGGCGAGATGGATGTCGCCGGTGATCACGATCAGGTCCGGGGGCGCCGAGGCCAACAGCCGGTCGCGGGCGGCGGGGTAGCCGTCCCACTGGTCGTAGTTGAGGATCGCGTCGTTGAGCCGCGTGTCGGTCAGCACGGTCTGTTGCCCGAGCACGTTCCAGCGCGCGTTGACTGCCGCGAATCGGTCGGCGAGCCACGCTTCCTGCTCGGCGCCGAGCATCGTGCGTTGCTCGTCGAACACCTCGTCACAGGGCGGATCGAGGCTGAGCTCGGGTGACCCGCACGATTGTTCGGACCGGAACTGGCGTCCGTCGACCACGGTGATCGTGGCGAGACCGCCGTAATCGCAGGTGCGATTGATGGCGTAGGGCCGGCCGGCGACCGGTGCCGGCAGGCGGGTCGGCATGTGTTCCCACCAGGCGCGGTATGCGTCGGCGCGGCGGTCGAGGAATCCCGTGGTGTCCTTGACGCCGTCGCGCAGGTCGCCGGCGTAGTTGTTCTCCACCTCGTGGTCGTCCCAGATCACGAGCCACGGCGCCACAGCGCGCGACGCCTGCAGGTCGGCGTCGCCGAGGTAGGTGGCGTACCGGGCGCGATACGCGTCGAGCGTCTCGGGCTCGGGGCCCTCGTGCGAGCGCACGACCTCGACGCCGTCGCTGATCGTTCCGACCGGCGTGGGGGCGCCTTCGTAGATGAAGTCACCGAGGAACAGCACCAGATCCGGCTTCCATTCGGCGATGTCGCGGTGCGCCGAGTAGTACCCGGTTTCGAAGTGTTGGCAACCGGCCGATGCGATCCGCAACTCCTCACGCTCGGTCGCCGGCTGAGTCCATCCGTTCGGGCTGGTGAATCCACCGGCTGCGAACCGGTAGTGGAGCGGCCGATCGAGCTCGACCACGACCCGCACGCTGTGGGCGTCGTCGGCGAATGCCGGGACCGTGCCCGAGGCCACGACGGATGCGCCGTCGAGCAGTTCCCATACCACGTCGACCTCGTCCGGCAACTCGTCGCCGATCAGGCGCGTCCACAGCACGACGCTGGTGGGGCCGGGGTCACCGGACGACACACCGAGACGGAATGGATCGGCCGTGAGCCCGGGTGGTGGTTCGGTGGTCGGCCCGGTCGACGAGGGCTCGGTCGACGAGGGCTGGGTCGGCGCGCTCGCCGTGTCGACCGCGGGGGCGGCGGTGGCGGCGGTCGTGGGGGGTGGCGTCGTACCCGTTTCGGCGGAGTCCGCCGGAACGCCAGACGGTCCCGACGTCGCGCAGCCACCTGCCAGCACCGTTGCCGACAGCGCCAGGAACTGTCGCCGTGACATCATCATGGCGGCTGGTCTAGCCCGATCGAGGCAGCCGGGTCCAGCCCGGATGGTGCGGAGAAGCGCGCCACGCCAGGTCGACGACGACCCCGACCGTGTGTCGTTCCCCGTCGAGCTCGCTGGTGGACGTGCGAATCGAGCGGTCGGCTGAAGGTTCACGGCCAGCAGTCAGCGTTGCGTGCCGACCTTGAGGTCCTTGAACGGAACCTGGGTGTCGACCGACACGTCGCGGGGCAGGCCGAGCACACGGTCGCCGATGATGTTGCGCTGGATCTCGTCGGTGCCGCCGGCGATCGCCGCCTGGATCGACGACAGGACCTGCTGCTGGAGCGAGCCGCCGCGAGCGTCGGTCGGGTCCCAGGCCTGGCTACCGGGGCCGGCGATCGCCTGGGCGATCGAGCGGAACCGCCAGCCGATCACCGAGCTCGCCAGCTTGCCGAGCGACCCGCCGGGCCCCGGGGCCTTGCCGGACTTCAGTTCGCTGCGGGTGCGCATCGCCACCAGCGACTTGGTCGTCTCCATCGCGTAGATCTGCATCAACTGGTCGCGGACCACCGGGTTGGCGATGCTTCCGTTGGCGCGCGCCGCCTCGAGCAGCACGTCGTACATCGGCTGGCTGATCGAACCCGAACCCATCGAGCCGATCGCCACCCGTTCGTACATGAGCATCGCCGTGGCCTGCCGCCAGCCGTTGTTGACCTCGCCGACCAGCGCGTCGAGCGGGAGCCGCACATCGGTGAAGAAGACCTCGTTGAAGTGCCGGCCACCGTCGATCTGATGGATCGGGCGGATCTCGACGCCGGGCGACCGCAGGTCGAGGATGAACATCGAGATGCCGGCGTGCTTGGGTTGCTCCGGGTCGGTGCGGGCGATCAGGATCCCGTAGTCGCTCAGGTGGGCCAATGTGGTCCACACCTTCTGACCGTTGAGCACCCACTCGTCACCGTCGCGCTCGGCGCGTGACTGCAGGCTGGCGACGTCGGAGCCGGCGCCCGGCTCGGAGAACATCTGGCACCAGAGCGTGGCGCCCGAGATGTTGTCGGGCATGTAACGACGCTTCTGGTCCTCCGTGCCGAACTCGTTCAGGACGGGCAGGCACATGCCGTGGCTGATGACGAACTCGCCGCTCATCGACGGGAACTGTTGGGCGACCTGCCGGTAGATCCGCTCGTGCTCGAGCGTGAGCCCGGCGCCGCCGTACTCCCGAGGGTATGTCAGGCCCGCCAGCCCGGCCGCCGACAGCGCCTGCTGGAACACCTTGCCGCCGGCTACGTCGCGACGTACCCCACCACCGGTGTGTTCGCTCAGGAAGTCGTGGCAACGCTGCCGGAACGCTTCGGCTGCTTCTGCGGTGAGGGTGCTGGACATCGTGTGAACTCCCGAGGTGACGCACCCGAGTGGTGCTGTACGGTGGCGAACTGTATGCTGCCATACAATCATGACGGTCACAACTGCGCCCGGGGGAGCGTCGCCGAACGGCGACGATCGGTACCCGGCGCACGAACTCGACGCCCCGCCCTGGCTGCGTGTCGAGTCCACGTTGATGGCCACCGCCAACGCCATCCGTGACGCCTACGACGCCAGCCTGGCCCCGGTCGGACTCACACTCAGTCTCGCCAGCCTGCTCGCCTACATCGCCGAGTTCGGCCCCGTGAACCAGACGCGAGCCGCCGAGCACCTCGGCCAGGGTCGGGCGGCCACCGGTGCGCAGGTCGACCGGCTCCAGGAGTTGGGGCTGATCGAGCGCCGTCCCGACCCGGACGATCGGCGGGTCTGGATGGTGTCGGTGACGCCCGATGGGGCCGCCAAAGCGGTCACCGTCGGCGAGGTCGACACCGTGCTCCGGGCCCAGCTCCGGCTCGGGATATCCCGGGCCGAGCGGCAGCAACTGGCGGCACTGCTGGTCCGCCTCCAACACAATTTGGCCGTGCACGCCACAGCCCAGGTCTCTCCCGCAACATCCCCACCTCCTCGAAGGAGCACTCCATGACCAACGCAGTCATCATCGACGCCGTCCGCACGCCAGGAGGCCGTCGCAACGGGCGCCTCAAGGATTGGCATCCGGCCGACCTGGCCGGGCACGTGCTCAAGGCATTGCAGGAGCGCAACGACCTCGATCCGGCGCTCGTCGACGACGTGATCATGGGGTGCGTGATGCAGGTCGGCAAGCAGGCGTTCAACATCGGCCGCAACGCCGTGTTGGCGGCCGGTTGGCCCGAGTCGGTACCGGCCACCACGGTCGACCGCCAGTGCGGCTCCAGCCAACAGTCGATGCACTTCGCCGCCCAAGGCGTGATCGCAGGAGCGTACGACATCGCCATCGCCGCCGGGGTCGAGGTCATGACCACCACCCCGATGGGGTCGTCGGCGGTCAAGGAGCTCGGCTTCCCGTTCCCGCCGTCGATGTTCGAGCGTTACGCTGACACCGGCCTCCCGCCCCAGGGGATCGGCGCCGACATGATCGCCGACGAGTACGGCCTGACCCGCGAGGACCTCGACGCGTTCGGCGCCGAGAGCCAGCGCCGCGCCGCTCAGGCGGCGGCCGAGGGCCGGTTCGATCGTGAAATCGTGCCGGTCCCGGTCGAGATCGACGGCCGGATCGAGATGCACACCCGCGACGAGGGGATCCGGGAGGGCACCACCGTGGAGGGGCTCGCCAACCTCAAGCCGGCGTTCAAGGAGGACGGCAAGATCACGGCCGGCAACTCATCCCAGATCTGCGACGGGGCCTCGGCAGTCCTGATCATGAGCGAGGAGAAGGCCAGCCAGCTCGGCCTCACGCCTCGCGCCCGTTTTCACTCGTTCGCGCTGGCCGGCACCGATCCGGTCACCATGCTCAAGGGCCCGATCCCGGCCACCGCCAAGATCATGCAGCGGTCGGGGCTGTCGATCGACGACATCGACCTGTTCGAGGTCAACGAAGCGTTCGCATCGGTCGTTTTGGCGTGGCAGAAGGCGCACGGCACCGACCTCGCCAAGACCAACGTCAACGGTGGGGCGATCGCCCTCGGCCACCCGCTCGGGGCCTCGGGGACCAAGCTGATGGCCACCCTGCTGTGCGAGCTGGAGCGCACCGGCGGTCGGTATGGTCTGCAGACCATGTGCGAGGGCGGCGGCCTCGCCAATGCCACCATCATCGAGAGGATCTGAGTCATGGCACGTCTGAATCTGGAAGGCGCATCAGCAATCGTCACCGGCGGCGCGTCGGGCATCGGCGAGGCATCGGCGCGAGCACTGGTCGCGCTCGGCGCCCGCGTGGTGATCGCCGACCTGCAGGAGGAGAAGGGACAGGCGGTCGCCTCCGAACTGGGTGGGCTGTACGTCAAGTGCGACGTGTCGAGCGAGGAGGACGGCGCCGCCGCGGTTGCCGCCGCCTCCGAGATGGGGCCGCTGCGGGTGCTCGTCAACTCGGCCGGAATCGGGTGGGCGAACCGCACGATCGATCGCAACAACCAGCCGATGCCCCAGCAGCAGTTCGAGTTCGTGATCAAGGTCAACCTGCTCGGATCGTTCAACATGCTGCGGCTGGCGGCGGCGGCGATGGCGCAGACCGAACCGGTCGATGCCGACGGCCAGCGCGGGGCGATCGTGAACCTGGCGTCGGTCGCCGCCTTCGACGGCCAGATCGGGCAGGCCGCCTATTCGGCATCCAAGGGTGGCGTGGTCGGCATGACGCTGCCGATCGCACGCGACCTGTCGGCGGTCGGCGTGCGCGTCAACACGATCGCACCCGGTTTGATCGAAACGCCGATCTACGGCACCGGCGAGTCGGCCGAGGCGTTCATCGCCAGCCTCAGCAAGAACGTGCTGTTCCCCAAGCGCCTGGGAGAGGCCACCGAACTTGCGTCGATGGTCGTCGAACTGGTCACCAACTCGTACATGAACGGCGAGGTCGTCCGCGTGGACGGCGGCGCCCGACTCCCACCCAAGTGAGGTTCCACGATGTCTGACGAAACACCAGCAGTCCTGACCGAGCGGCGCGGGCGTGTGCTGCTGATCACGCTCAACCGCCCCGATCAGATGAACTCGATCAACGGCGCCCTGGCCACCGGCCTGGCGGCGGCGATCGAGGAACTCGACGGCGACCCCGGCCTGACCGCCGGCGTGCTCACCGGGAACGGGCGCGGGTTCTGCTCGGGCATGGACCTCAAGGCGTTCCTCAAGGGCGAGAACGTGGGCGCCTTCTTCGAGTTCGTGAAGAACGGCAGCGCCAAGCCGTTGATCGCCGCCGTCGAAGGGTTCGCCCTGGCGGGTGGGCTCGAGATGGCGCTCGCCTGCGACCTGATCGTGGCGTCGCAGGGGGTCAAGCTCGGCATCCCCGAGGCGGGCGTCGGCCTGTTCGCGGCCGCCGGCGGCCTGCTCCGGTTGCCGGCCCGGGTGGGCTACTCGAAGGCGATGGAGATGGCGTTGACCGCCGACCCGATCACCGCCGACGAGGCTGCCTCGTTGGGGCTGGTGGCGCGTCTGACCGAGCAAGGCGGCGCACTCGACGGTGCCCTGGCGCTGGCGGAACGGATCGCTCGCAACGCGCCGCTCAGCGTGGCGGCATCGAAGCGTTTGGTGCGGGCCACACAGGGCTGCACCGAGGACGAGTTCTGGGCGATGCAGGCGCCGATGATGGGCCCCGTGTTCGGCTCCAACGACGCCAAGGAAGGCCCGCGAGCATTCGCCGAGAAGCGCCCCCCGGAGTGGACCGGCACCTGACGCGGCGGCGTTGTTCCGGTGCGTGCGCGGGCTCAGCGCCGGAGCCGCATCGCGGTCGGTCTCCCGTCGGCGTCGAGGCACACCGACTCGGGACTGACGTGGAACCCGGCTGACCGGATCGTGGCGACGACAGCCGCCGCGATCCGCTCCGCCACCCGGCGCCCTGGGCAGGCATGCGGGCCGAAGCCGAACTCGAGCGCAGCCGCACCGATCTCGAGCGTGAGTTCGTCCTCGGTGGTGAACGTCCTACCGGCCACCTCGATCTCGCGCAGCACCACTCGTTTGGTGCGCGGCACTGCAGCCACGCGGGACCCGCCGATCGAGCCGGCGTGGAGTTCGGTCGAGATCACCGCTGCTGTGGCGTCGAGCGCCTGGTAGAGCAGCGACGACACGGCAACGGCGCCGTCGGGGTGCGTGCCGGCGAGTGCGAGCAGCCGTTCGGTGGCGGCGTCGGCGTCGGCCGATGTTGGATTGCCGGCACCGATCACGGCGGCGATCGTGGTCACGTCGGCGACCAGCGCCACCATCGCCGTATCGTCGTCGGCGCCGACCAGACCCAGCGCAGCGGCGAGGGCGGCGACCGGCACGAACCGAGCCAGCGCCACGGCATCGACTGCGCTGCCCTGACCGGTGTCGCTGTCCTGATCGGTGTCGCTGTCCAGGTATTGCAGCGTGAGTGTGGCGGCGTGCATCGCGGTGCGGTCGAGGTCGATCCGGTCGATCGCGCCGTCCACGCCACGCCGACGTTCGCCGTGCCGATCGGGGGCGGCGAACCGTGCCATCGAGTTGCGCAACTCCAGCGTCGTCCCGTCGCCGTGTCGCATCGGCGGTGCGACACAGTCGCTCGTGAGGATCACCTCGATGTCGTCCGGGTCGTCGATCACGATCGGTTGCATGCCCTCATGATGGCGTCGTCAGTGTCGCCCGAACGGTCTCGGTTCGAACGACAACTCGTAGGCTCGCCGACATGGCGCTGACCCCCTCGCTCGATTCGCTCAAGCTCACCGAATGGACGTCGTGCGGTGGGTGTGCCGCCAAATGGGGCGCCGCCCTGCTGAAGGACCTGGTCGCCGACTTCCCGGTGTCGACCGACCCGGCGCTGCTGGTCGGGCTGGCCCCGTTCGACGACGCCGCGATCTACCAGGTGTCGCCCGACGTGGCGATCGTGTCGACCACCGACTTCTTCCCCCCGTTGGTCGACGACCCGGCCGACTTCGGTGCGATCGCCGCCGCCAACGCATGCAGCGATGTGTTCGCGATGGGCGGGCGGGTGGTGATGGCGATCAACGTCGCCGCCTTCCCTGAGCACTTCCCCCGCGAAGCGATCGCGGCGATCTTCGAGGCGGGCGCCAAGGTCGTGGCCGAGGCGGGCGGTGCCGTGGCAGGCGGTCACACGATCCGCAACCCGGAACCGATCTACGGGCTCGCCGTCCAGGGCGTCGTGCACCCCGACCGGGTGTTCCGCAAGGGGGGCGCCGTGGCGGGCGACGTGTTGATGCTGTCGAAGCCGCTCGGCACCGGGCTGGCCCTGGCGTGCGGCACCGAGCAGGACAAGGTCGAAACGATCGCCGGCATGCGGATGCTCAATCGAGCCGCGTCGGAGCTGCTCCAGACGATGGGCGCCGCGGTCCACGCCGTGACCGACGTGACCGGGTACGGCCTGGCCGGTCACGGGTGGGAGATGGCCGAGCGCAGCGGGGTCCGGGCGATCATCGACACCAGTGGATTGCGCTGCTACCCAGGGGCGCTCGATGCGGCCGTCGAGGGCAAGCGCACGGGCGGCGATCCTCGCAACCGCGACTACCTCGCCGGGAACCTCGACTCGACCGCTGAGGCCGGGCCGGAAGCGATCTGCTTCGACCCCCAGACCAGCGGCGGGTTGCTGGCCGCCGTCGACCCGTCGGTCGCCGATCGACTGCTGGCAGCCGGCTGGTGGCAGGTCGGCGTGGTCGAAGCGGGTGACGCCCGGCTCGTCCTGCGCTGATCGCGCCCGCCGCCGCACGTCAGCGGCGACGACCGAACCGCATCGTGGCGATCGTGGCGAACACGAGCGCGATCGCGATGCACCACACGAACGACAGCATCACCCAGTAGCCGGTGGTGTGGTCGAGGCCCACGTTCTGGGTTCCGCCTTGCATCAGCGAACGCACGGCGTTGATGATCACGCTGACCGGCTGGTTGGCGGCGAACGGTTGCATCCAGCCCGGCATCGACTTGACCGGCACGTTGGCGCTCGAGATGAACGAGAACGGGATGACGAGCATGCCGAGACCCTGCGCCGCCTGAGCGTTGCCGGCGGTCAGGCCGATCACGATGAAGATCCAGGCGAACGCCGCCGATCCCACCAGGATCATGCCGAATCCGGCCAGCACATGGGTGAACGGGGCATGCGTTCGGAACCCGACCGCGAAGCCGATCAGGCCGGTGATCAGGACACCCCAGGCAACGAGTGCGATGTCGGCCAACGAACGACCCACCAGCACCGCCGAACGCGGGACCGGCAGCGACCGGAGCCGGTCGTAGACGCCGGTCGCCGAGTCTTCGGCGATGCCCGCTGCGGCACCCATGCCGGTCCACAGGATCGCGGTGACGAGGAAACCCGGGACGAGGAAGTCGACGTACGAGATCGGCCCGCCGGTCGAGATCGCACCGCCGAACACGTAGCGGAACATGAATAGGAACATGGCCCCCTGGACCGTGCCCATCACGAGCACCTGCGGTGTGCGGAAGAACTGCAACAGCGATCGGCGGGCGGTCTGGAGGGCGGTGACGAGGTAGGTGCCACCGTGATGGTCGGCGACGATCGAGGAGCCTGCCGAGTCGGAGGCGGAACGGGCAGTGAGTGCGGTGGTGTTCACGAGCGTGCTCCTTCGAGCGTCGAATCTGCTGGTGCTGCTGCTGGGACTGTGGCCGGCTGGCCGGTCATGGTGAGGAACACTTCGTCGAGCGTGGGCCGGCGCAGCCCGATGTCGTCGACCTGGATCCCGGCGTCGGTGATCATGCGGACGGCGGCTCCGAGTTGGGCGGCCTCGGTGACGCCGATCGTGACGCGACGGTTCTCGCGATCGATGCGCACCTCGTCGCTGGAGACCGAGGTCAGGATCCGGGCAACCGCATCGATGTCGACGGCCGACAGCGGATGCACTTCGACGATGTCGCGACCGACCTGCGACTTCAGTTCGTGCGGGGTGCCGGCGGCGATCACGCGACCGTGATCGATGATGACCACGTCGCGGGCGAGCTGATCCGCTTCTTCGAGGTACTGGGTGGTGAGCAGCACGTCGGTGCCTTCGGACACCAACTCACGGATCGCCTCCCACAGTTCCTGCCGGCTGCGCGGGTCGAGGCCGGTGGTCGGTTCGTCGAGCAGGAGCAGGTGCGGGCTGCCGACCAGGCTGGCGCCGAGGTCGAGCCGGCGCCGCATGCCGCCCGAATAGGTGCGCACGAGCCGATCGCCGTCGCCGGAGAGGCCGAGCCGTGCCAGGACACGCTTGGCTGCCGTTGCCGCGTCGGAGCGGTTGAGCCCGAACAGCCGCGCCACCATGGTGAGGTTCTCGGTCCCCGTCATGGCCTGTTCGACCGAGGCGTACTGCCCGGCCAGACCGATGACCCGCCGCACGGCACCGGGGTGGGCGATGGCGTCGATCCCGCCCACGTGCAGCGAGCCGGAGTCCGGCTTGAGCAAGGTCGCCACGGCCGACACGAAGGTGGTCTTGCCGGCGCCGTTCGGGCCGAGCAGCGCCGTCAGCCGACCGGACTCGGCGATCAGGTCGAGACCGTCGAGAGCGGCGGTCTCCTTGTACTGCTTGCGCAGGCCCTCGGCGCGCAGGATCGGTTCGCTGCCGTTGCCGGGTCGGTCTGTCGTCATCATGTGCTGCGCTTTCGTGATGGGGGATCGGTGTGCTCGGAGATGCCGCGGGCGCTCCATGCCCGCCAGGTCTCGAGGTCGGGGAAGGTGCCGTCGCGCAGTTCCGAGGCGAACTGCTCGACAAACGTCAGTTCGGCGCGGAGCAGGGCCTCGGCGTACTCGGCTTCGATCATGAACAGCCGGATCAGGCCGAACTGTTCGGCGACGGCGGCCCGGGTGGCGACCGAACGGGCGACCTCCATGTGGAGATGTCTGGCGCGTTGCTCGAGCAACGCCAACACATCGTCGGGGCGCATCGCGCCCAGCAGGGTCAGCGCCGCCTCGAAGTCGTGGTATTGCTTGGCGGGGGTCGAGATCAGGGTGGTGAGCCAGTCGCGCGCCTCGGCAACGCCGTCGTCGGTGATCCGGTAGACCGTGCGTTCGGGGCGCTTGCCGTCGCGCTCGACCTCGACGGCTTCGATGAATCCCTCGCGTTCGAGGGCGCTGACCACCGCGTAGAGGGCACCGAAGTTGAGCCGCATGCTCTGCTCGTGGCCGCGCTGGCGCATCGTCTGGGCGATCTCGTACGGGTGGCGCGGCTGGTCGAACAGCGTGACGAGCGCCGCCAGGGCGAGCGGGTTGGTGCGGCGCCAGCGAGCCATGGGCACAGTAAATACTCTGGACAGAGTATTTGCAACAGAGTGTTGGGACGTGGGGACCACGGTGATCATCCTGCGATCACAAACCGGCCACGGAGTGACCGGTTTGCGTGCGTGTTCCGAGCGTCCTCCAGGGCGCGCTGACCGGTGGTGCCCGGCGCCGCGCTGTCAGAATGCTCCGGTGACCCGCTACGTGATCGATGCGCCGACACTGCTGCACCTGGTCGAGCACGAACTCGAGTGCGACCCAGCCCACCGCTTGGTGGCACCGAACCTGATCCGGTCCCAGGCACTGACGCTGCTGTTGTCAGCGGTGTCGGCGGGGGAGATCACCGAGCAGGTGGCGCTCGAACGCCACGAGCGGCTGACCGAACTCAAGATGCGGCTGCTCGGCGACCGGGTCTCGCGCCGGACGGCGTGGAAGCTTGCCCGCCAGCAGGGGTGGGGCACGACGTTCGACGCCGAATACATCGCGGTCTGCACGTTGCAGGCCGACGCGCTCGATCTCGATCGACCCGGCGATGGTGGCCAGAGCCGAACCGTTCGTTCCGATCGCACCGCTGTCCGATCTCGTGACGGCCTGACCTGACGGCGCGGTAGCGTCGGGGACGATGGCACCTGGCAGAGCGCCGACCCGCAAGATCGAGCAACAACTCTGGGCGGACGGGTGCGAGACGATCGTCGGGATCGACGAGGTCGGGCGGGGAGCGTGGGCCGGTCCGCTGATGGTCGGGGCGGCGATCCTGCCGCGCGACACACGTGTGCTCGGCGTGCGCGATTCCAAGATGCTCACCGAACGCGATCGCGAGCGACTGTTCGACCGGATCGCCGGATGGTGCGTGGCCTGGTCGGTCGGCGCCGCCAGCCAGGGCGAATGCGACGAGATGGGGATGGCCGAGGCCCAGCGCGTCGCCTGCCGGCGCGCCATCGCAGGGCTCGACGTCGAGCCGGACGTGGCGGTCAGCGACGGCAAGTGGGATTTCGTCTCCCCGGCCGTCAAGCGCGTCGAGATGCGGGTCAAGGCCGACCGTGACTGCCTCAGTGTGGCGGCCGCCAGCATCCTCGCCAAGGTCGTGCGCGACCGCCAGATGCGAGCACTGGCCGAGAGCTACCCGCACTGGTCGTTCGACACCAACAAGGGCTACCCGTGCTCCGTGCACAAGGCTGCCTTGCAGGGGTACGGCCCGTCGGCGATCCACCGTCGCACCTGGATCTTCATGGACCACTACGTGCCCTGGACCGGGACGCCGCGGGTCTTCCGCCCCGAGCAACCCACGCTGTTCTGAGATGGCGATCGGCGACGTGGCGACCCGTCCGTTCCGGTTCGCCGTGCAGACCCGATCCTGGAACGATCGCGACCAGACCGTCGCCGCCGCGCTGCAAGCCGAGCAACTCGGCTACGAGGAGCTGTACTCGTTCGATCACGTCGGGGCCGTCGACCCGTTGATCCCGCTGATGGTCGCTGCGTCGGCGACGACGACGCTGCGGGTCGGGCCACTCGTGATCAACAACGAGTTGCACCACCCGGCGCTCCTGGCCCGGTCGGCGGCGACGGTGGACCGCTTGACCGGCGGACGGCTGGTCCTCGGTCTCGGAACCGGGTACGCGCTCGCCGAACACGAGGCGATCCACGTCCCGTTGCGGCCACCGCGCCAACGCGTCGACCGCTTCGCCGAGTCGCTCGACATCCTCCGCGATCTGCTCGACGCCAACGCCTCGAACCGGACCGGTGTCCACCACACCGTGGCTCTCGACGACCTCGGCGTGCGCCCGATCCAGGCCCACATCCCGTTCCTGATCGGCGGCTTCGGCCGTCGTATGATCGAGCTGGCGGCGGTCCACGCCGACATTTTCCAGTTCACCGGCTTGGTCGACCGGCCGGACGGCACGATGCAGATCACCGGGTTCGAGCTGGCGGAGGTGGCACGCCGCTCGGAGTGGCTGGCGGAGGCGGCCGGCCAACGCGGCGCGTCGATCGAACGCTCGGCGTTGGTGCAGTTCGTGCACGTCGGCGACGACGCACCGAGCGCTGCCGACATCGCCGGCCGATTCGAGTTGGACGACCGGATCGTGGCCGACTCGCCGTTCCTCCTGTCGGGTTCGGTGGAGCAGCTGGTCGACAAGCTGGAACGAGTGCGACAGGCAACCGGAATCAGCCACTACGTGATCCGTGAGCCGGAGCAGATGGCGCCCGTCGTCTCGGCGCTGGGCGGACGCTGAACGCCCAGCGACCACCGCCACGATCGTGTGGCGGGTGGACGCCTTGTCAGCCGAGTGCTTGCGCCAGGTCGGCGACCAGGTCACTGCTGTGCTCGATCCCTACGCTCAGCCGGAGCAGGTTGTCGGGCACTTCGAGCGGTGAGCCGGCCGCCGAGGCGTGTGTCATCGCCCCAGGATGCTCGATCAGGCTCTCGACCGCCCCGAGCGACTCGGCCAGTGTGAACAGTTCGGTCGCCGCCGCGATCCGGCGCGCCTCGGCCTCGCCGCCGCGCACCGTGAAGCTCACCATGCCGCCGTAGTCCCGCATCTGGCGCGCCGCAGCGCGATGACCGGGGTGGTCGGGGAGCTGTGGGTACAGCACGCGGTCGACGGCGTCGTGGCCCGACAGCAGGTCCACGATCGCCCGGGCGTTCTCGCAGTGCCGGTCCATCCGCACGCCGAGCGTCTTGACGCCGCGCAGCACGAGATAGCAGTCGAACGGCGACGGCACGGCGCCCGCGGCGTTCTGGGTGAAGCGCAGTTGCTGGGCGATCTCGTCGGAGTCGACCGCCAGGAAGCCACCGACCACATCGCTGTGCCCGCCGAGGTACTTGGTGGCCGAGTGCACGACCACATCGGCGCCGAGCGTGATCGGCTGCTGCAGGTAGGGCGTGGCGAACGTGTTGTCGACCACCACGATCGCCCCGTGCTGGTGGGCGATCGCCGCCACCGCTTCGATGTCGAAGCACGTGAGCAGCGGGTTGGTGGGTGTCTCCAGCCACACCATCCCGGTGTCGTCGGGCCAGTTGGCACGGAGTGCGTCGAGGTCGCCCAGGTCGACCGCCGTCCACGGGAAGCCGAGCGGCGCCCACACCTTCGAGATCAGGCGGAAGGTGCCACCGTAGGCGTCGTTGCCGAGCAGCACCCGCCGCCCGCTGCCCTCGGGCCGAGTGGCCAGCAGGCGCAGCACGTTGTCCTCGGCGGCCAGGCCCGAGGCGAACGCCAACCCGTGCCGCGCTCGCTCGAGCGCCGCGATCTGGGTCTCGACCGCCGTGCGGGTCGGGTTGCCCGACCGCGAGTACTCGTAACCCCGGTGCACGCCGACCTCGCTCTGGGCGAAGGTGGTGCTCAGCGAGATCGGCGGCACCACCGCTCCCGTCGTGGGCTCGGGTTCCTGGCCGGCGTGGATGGCCAGCGTCTCGAACGCCCACCCGTGCTGTTGTTCGATCTCACCCATGTCGCATCCCTTCCTGAGCACGGACCTCGAAGAACGACAGGATGTCGGTCCGGGTCAGCACGCTCAACGGTCGCCCGCCCGCCAGCACCAGCAACGCCGGTGCGGTGTGCAGCATCTCGATCGCCAACTCCAACTTCTGGCCGATCCCCACCGTGGGCAGCTTCGGCCCCATCACGTCCTCGACCGGCTGATGCAGGGCGATCGGGTCGCGGGCGATCGCTTCCATCAACTCGAGTTCGTCGACCGACCCCGACACCTCGGCGGCGGCGAACGGCGGCGTGTTCTTGCACACCGGGAGCTGGCTGATGCCGTGCTCGCGGATGCGCTCGATCGCGGTCTGGACCGTCTCGGCCGGGTTGACGTAGATCAGTTCGGGCTGGGAGCCGTGGCGGGCGTCGAGCACCGCCGCGATGCACTGGTCGCACTCGACCAGGAACCCGAAGTTGGCCATCCAGCGATCGTCGAACACCCGCGAGAGGTACCCGCGGCCCGAGTCGGGGTTGAGCACGACCACGATGTCGTCGGGGCCGGCGCGCTTGGCGACCTTGATCGCGGCCGCCACCGCCAGCCCACCCGACCCGCCGATCAGGATCCCTTCGGTGCGACTGATGCGGCGGGCCGTGAGGAAGCTCTGCTCGTCGCTGATCGGGATCACCTCGTCGTACAAGTCGGGTTGCCAGGCGGCGGGGAAGAAGTCCTCGCCGACACCCTCCACGAGGTACGGGCGGCCGGAGCCGCCTGAGAACACCGACCCTTCCGGGTCGGCGGCGATGATCCGGATCGCAGGGTTCTGCTGCTTGAGGAAACGGGCGGTGCCGGTCAGCGTGCCGCACGTACCGGCGCCGGCGACGAAGTGCGTGATCCGGCCCGCGGTCTGCTCCCAGATCTCGGGCCCGGTGGTCTTGGTGTGGGCCAGCGGGTTGTTGGGGTTGGCGTACTGGTTCGGGCGGAACGCGTGGCGCTCGTGGGTGAGCCGTTCGGCGACCCGGTAGTAGCTGCGCTCGTCGTCGGGCGCCACGGCCACCGGGCACACCACGACCTCCGCCCCGTAGGCCTGCAGCAGCGACACCTTCTCGGGGGCGACCTTGTCGGTCATCACGAACACGCACTGGTAACCGCGCTGCGCGGCCACGATCGCCAGCCCGATCCCGGTGTTGCCCGACGTCGGCTCGACGATCGTCTGGCCGGGCGTGAGCAGCCCGTCACGTTCGGCGGCGAGGATCATCTCCAGCGCCGGGCGGTCCTTGGCGGAACCGCCCGGATTGGTGGTCTCCATCTTCATCGCCAGCACCGCCGGGAGCTGCTCCAGCTCCATCGTGCGCTTCATGCGCACGAGCGGCGTGTGGCCGATCAGGTCGATCACCGAATCGGCGATCGCGGTGCCGTCGAGACGAGCGTCAGCCATGCGCCGAGCGTAACCCGAGGTTCGCCGGGTCGACGCCGGGTACGGTGCCACGCATGGGCCGCTTGGAGACGATCGGGGAACGCGATGGGTGGCGGTGCTGGCTGTGCGACGAGGTGGTCGATCCGGACCGGTCCGTGAACGACGCCCGCGGGCCGAGCATCGACACCCGGATCACGGATCGGCGCGCCAAGAAGAAGGGCGGCGAGCCACCGACCGACCGGCTCGCCCACCGTGGCTGCAACACCGGCAAGGGCAAGGTGGCGCCGGTCGTGCCCTGGGCAGACCACCTGTTCGTGGTCGATCCGGCGGTGATCCTCACCAGCGTCGACCGGCTGCAACGCAAGGGCGGCCGCGAGGTGATGGCGCGCTGCCCCGACGCCGACGACGCCCGACAGGCGGCGGCGTGGCTCGTCGACCGCATCTCGCGCCTCGAACCCGACCTGGGGGTGACCGCCGAGATCGAACCCGGCGGCGGCCAATACCTCCTGATCCTGCGCACCGTCTGACACCGGCGGTCTGACCGAACGTCTCACGCCTACGATCGGCACATGGCTGATGTGGCGTTTCGGGTCTGGAGAACCGACGACCTGACGTTCCTCTGGGAGATGTTGTTCGAGTCGTTGCATGTACGTCAGGGCGACCCGCCGTTCCCTCGTTCGGTGCTCGACGCTCCTGACATCGCCCACTACCTGACGGACTTCGGTGGCCGCCCGGGAGACGACGCCCAACTGTGCGTCGACGCAGCCGGGAATCCGATCGGGGCGGCGTGGCTCCGGCGCTGGACGTCGGACGATCCTGGGTACGGCTACGTCGACGACGAGATCCCCGAAGTCGGGATGGCGGTGATGACGGCATGGCGCGGTCGCGGGATCGGCCGCCGCCTGCTCGAGGACCTGATCGCTCGACATCCGATGATGAGCCTCAGCGTCGACGACCAGAACGCCCGCGCCAGCACGCTGTATCGGTCGATCGGCTTCGTGAGGGTCGAGTCCGCGGGAGGATCGACGACCATGTGCCTGGACCGAACCGTGACGTCAGCGGCGGAGCAGGGTCGTGGCGCTCTGGGCGGCGAGTGCCACGACGAACATGATCACGGTGACGAGCGCCATCGTGGCGCCGGTGGCAGTGCCATGGTGGTAGCTCACGAGCAGGCCGATGACGGCGCTGAGGGCGCCCAGTGACACGGCGGTGACCATGATCCACGGCACGCGTTTGACGATCAGCGAGGCGGTCGCCGGAGGGCCGACGAGGAAGGCGAACACCAGCAGGCTGCCGACGGTGCTGAACGAGGCGACGATCGACAGCGCCAGCAGGACGAGCAGGGCGAAGTGGGTGAGTTGCGGGCGGAAGCCGAGCAGGCGTGCCTGCGTGACGTCGAACGTGCTGACCACGAGAGGCCGATGCAGCACGATCGCAGCGGTCACGGTGATCACGGCGACCACGGTCAGGGTGCGAAGGTCGGCGGTGTCGACGGCATTGATCGATCCGAACAGGAAGCGCGTGATGTCGCCCACGCCGCGCCCGCGCTGGGCCGACATGACGACCACGGCGAGCGCCAGGAAGCCGACGAACAACACACCGATCGAGGCGTCGTCGGGGAGCGGTGAGGCGGACCGGATCAGCTGCACCCCACCCACCATCGCCAGTGCCGCGATCAAGGCGCCGACGGTGGTGTTGTGGCCCAGCACGAAGGCGATCGCGATGCCCGGCAGCACGCCGTGCGAGAGGGCGTCACCGAGGAAGCTCAACCCGCGGAGCACCACCCACGTGCCGATCACGCTCGTGCAGACCACGCTCAGCAGCGCCGCGTAGAGCGCGTCGCGCAGGAAGCCGTTGTCGGAGAACGGGGTGATCCACCAGTCGATCGGGTCGAGCAGCCAGTTCATCTCGATCCCGTCATCGCGACCATCATCCCAGCTCAGGCGAGCGCGGCAGCGATCGCCTCGGCGTTGGCGCGCAGCATCCCGATGTAGGTCGAACCCGGGCCGTCCTCGGTGAGGGCGTCGCTGGTGAGCGGTACGACGGCGACGCCGAGCCGATCCGCCAACGCCTCGGCGTCGGCGGCATTGGCGAACTGCTCGGTGAAGATCGCCGGCACCTGGCGCTGTTCGATCACCGTTGCGAGTTCGGCCAACTGACCGGCGCTCGAGTCGCCGATCGTGCTGGTCGACGGGATCACGGTGCCGACCACCTCGAACCCGTACCGGTCGGCGAAGTAGGCGAACGCGTCGTGGTTGGTGACGAGCACGCGTTGCGCCTCGGGGATCGGTTGCAGCAGGGCGGCGACGTCGGTGTCGAGCTGCTCCAACTCGGCCCGGTACGTGGCGGCGCACGCCTCGATCTGGGCCCGATCGCGGCCGGCGGCCACCACCGCGTCGACGATCACGCCGAGCGCCCCGGCGACGCGTGTGGGGTCCTGCCAGATGTGCGGGTCGGCGCCGTCGTGACCGTCGCCGTCGTCGCTCGTGAGCAGGTCGATGTGCGGGGTGATCTCGACCAGCTCGGCGCCGTCGGAGCCGATCGTGGCGAGCAGGTCGGTCAGGCTCTCCTCGAGACCACCGCCGTTGGCGATGATCGTGCCCGCCGACTCGAGTCGGGCCCGGTCCTGCAGCGATGGTTCGAAGCCGTGCGGGTCGGCGCCCGACGGGGTGATCGACGAGACCGGTGTGCCGCACCCCACGTGGGACGTGATGTCGGCCCAGATCGTGGTGGTGGCCAGGAGTTCGTCGGACGCTGATGCCGGCGCGCCGTCGCTGCCCGTGCACCCGGCGAGCGCTGCCGCCAAGGCGAACGCGATCGACGCCAACGCGATCCGCGCGCCAAGCGGGCGGCGTCGATCGAGAACCATTCTCGTCATGCTAGAGTGAGAATCATTCCCAGTGCAACGTCGAACGACGCGACCGGCCGTGACGGTTCGTACGACAGTGACGCGTTGGTGCGCGCCGTCGACGTGTGTGTGCACTACGGGGCGACCGTGGCACTCGCCCCGACGACGTTCGCGATCGAGCGCTCCCAGGTGGTGGCGTTGGTCGGTTCCAACGGAAGCGGCAAGACCACGTTGCTGTCGTTGATGGCAGGGCTGAACCGGCCGACCGACGGCGCGATCGAGGTCGACGGCTCGGTGGCGATGGTCACCCAGAGTCACCGCCACCACCAGTGGATGCCGCTGACGGTCGACGAGGTGATCCGCATGGGCCGCTACACGCAGCGCCGGCTCTTGGGTCGGCTCGGCAGCGTCGATCGGGCGGCGATCACCGATGCCGCCGCGCAGCTCGAGGTCGAACACCTCCGCAAGCGCCCGTTCGGCGAGCTCTCGGGAGGGCAACAGCAACGCGTGCTCGTGGCGCAGGCGATCGCCGCCCAACCCGATCTGCTGCTGCTCGACGAACCGATCACCGGGCTCGACCTGCCCAGCCAGCTCCGCATTCTCGACGTGATCGCACGCCACGCCCAGCAGGGCGGGTCGGTCGTGTTCTCGACTCACCACCTGGCCGAGGCGCGACGCGCCGACCGGGTGCTGCTCGTGGCCGGATGTGTGCTGGCCGACGGCACGCCCGAGGAGGTGCTGGTACCACACCTGCTGGCCGAGGCGTTCGGCGGGCGGCTGATCCGCGACGACGGCACGTCGATCGTGGTCGACGAGCACGGCCACGATCACGGCCAGGCGCACGCCCCGGAACTGGTGCCGCACCACGCCGTGCACCAGCATGACCACGACCACGATCACGATCACGATCACGATCACGAGCACGGTCACGGCGATGTCGAGTCGGGCTGAGCTGCATCGCCGCGTGGAGCATGCGTTGGCGGCGATCGAACAGCTCTACACGGCCAATCGCCGCAGCGTGATCGACGTGCTGGCCGGGGCCGGGTCACCGGTCACGTTGCCGGACGTGTTGGCGGTCGACACGTCGCTCGCCCAGAGTTCGACCTACCGCAGCCTGTCGGTGCTGGTCGACGCCGGCGCGGTGCGCCGACTCGTGCACGGGGCCGAACGCGCCCACTACGAACTCGCCGAGCAGCTCACCGAGCATCACCACCACCTGGTGTGCGAAGGCTGCGGCGTGGTCGCCGACGTCACGCTGCCGGCCACCGTGGAAACCGACATGGACCGTGCCTTCGAACGCGCCGCGACGGCGGCCGGGTTCGCTGCAGCCCGGCACTCGATCGACATCTACGGGCTCTGTCAATCCTGCCGTTGACGGTCGGGGCGGGCGTGGCGTGGTAGCCATCGTGACGTGGCAACGGTCGATGCGTACGTGGTGGTGGCCCCCGGTCTGGAGCAATTGGCGCTCGACGAGCTGCGGACGCTCGGTGTCAAGGGCCGGATCGGCATCGGGAAGGGCGGCCTCGACGTGGACCTCACCACCCGCCAGTTGTACGCCGTGCACCGTCACGCCCGGATCCCCACGCGGGTGCTCGTGCGCGTCGGCGACGGCACCGCGCATCGCTTCGACCAGCTCCAGTTCCTCGCTCGCGGCGCCTCGTGGGGCGGGTACCTGGTCGCCGGTGAACCGGTCACGTTCCACGTCGCCAGCCAGGCGTCCACGCTGTACCACGAGGGCGCCGTCGAGGAACGCCTGGCGGCCACGATCGGCCATCCGGTGGCACCCCACGGGATGGGGATCTACGTGCGGATCGACCGCAATCGGGTGATCTTCAGCGTCGACGCCACCGGCGCCCCGATGCACCATCGGGGTTGGCGCACCGGCAAGCACGCCTCGCCGCTGCGGGCCACGCTGGCGGCAGCGATGCTGCGGGCCGCCGGCTACGACGGGTCGACCCCGCTCGTGGACCCGATGGCGGGGTCCGGAACGATCGCCATCGAGGCGGCTGGGATCGCCCTCGGCCACGCCCACGAGCGACCGTTCGCGTTCCAGTCGTGGCCGTCGTTCGAGCCGGGCACGTGGGCCAGCGTGACAGCCGGGGTCACGACTCCGTCGACCGTCGCGACGATCCTCGCCGCCGATCGCGACGCCGGTGCGGTCGCCATGGTGCGGACGCACATCGAGGCAGCCGGGTTGGCCGGGGCGATCGAGGTCCAGCACGCTGCGCTGACCGATCAGCAGTGGCCGGGCCAGCCGTCGCTGGTGGTCGTGAACCCGCCGTACGGGCAACGGGTCGGGCGCACCGGTGATCTGCGCGACCTCTACGCCGCACTCGGCGCCAAGGTGGCCGGCGGCTCGCACCGGCTGTGCCTGCTCGCCCCGGACCAGCGCTTGGCCAAGGCGACCGGCCTCACCTTGGAGGAACGCTTCGCCACCTCCAACGGAGGGATCCCGGTGCGGTGCCTGGTGTCGGCTGACTGAGACCGACCAGACTGAGACCGACGAGCAGGTCTACTGACCGAACAGCCGGGCTACGATGCCCGGTTCGGGCAGTTGGAACCCGGCGGGCAACAGCTGTGGGGCGAACTGGGTGAGGTGCTGGCCGACCTCACGCGCCGACGGGTTGACCATCCCGACCTCGCCGACGATCACGGTGGGCACGGTCTCGTTGCCGCGCGCGTAGCGGCGCACCACGGCGGCGTCGGCAGCGTCCTCCCAGATGTTGTGGTCGACCGTCTGGATGCCGAGTTCGTCGAGCCCGCGTCGCAACCGGCTGCAGAACCCGCAGCCCGGCCGCCAGTAGAAGTGCACGGCGTCGGTGCTGCGCTGGGGTCGGTCGGCCTCGCTCACGTTTCGACCAGTTCGGCCAGCCGTTCGAGCGTGCGCTCGATGTTGCCGACGTGCTTCGTGGGGTATCCCATCAGCTCGATGCCCTTCGGGAACGCCGACGTGGACCAGTCGAACTCCTCGGTCACCTCGGTGCCCCCGGCGACCGGCGCCAGCCGGTAGCGCCAGCGATGCTTGCCGAAGTGTTGCCAGGTGATCAGGCGGTCCTGCTCGAACTCGACCACGCGATTGGTGATCCGGTACGGGATCGGACCCATCTTCATGTCCATCCCGAACCTCGAACCCATCCGGAGACGCTGCTCGCCGCCACGCGCATGCTGCACCATGTCGGAGCCGTCGAACCGAGCATGCTGAGCAGGATCGGAGAGCAGCTCGAAGATCCGTTCCGGGCCGGCGGCGATCAGGCGGGTGACGGAGATCTTGCGCTCGGACATGCCGTCACGCTACCGGCGCGATCGTGACCGACCGGAGTGCGGCGGGCGCCTGTGAGACCCACTGATTACCGTGGGGGTATGGCCGACGCAGCACACGATCCGCGTTGGACGGTGGAGCAGGTCGCTGCGGTGGCGCCTTCGGGGCGGGCGGTGTTGGCGGCCGAACCGTTGGCGGTCGCCGTTCAATGGGTCGCGCTGGGCGCCGACGGGCGTGCCCTGTGGGGCCGCTGCCGCGGTTCGGGTGCCGAGCCCTACGAGACGTCGGTCGACCACGTCGGGGTGGGCTGGCGCTGCACGTGCCCGAGCCGCAAGCTGCCGTGCAAGCATGCGCTGGCCCTGCTGCTGCTGTGGGTGCGAGGTCAGGTCCCCGAGGGGGCGCGACCGCCCGGGGTGGAGGCGTGGGTGGCGGGGCGTGACCAACGCGCCGGTTCCGACCCGGTCGACAGCGGTGTCGCGGACGGTCCCGGCACCGGCCCCGGCGCTGGCACGGCCGCGGTCCCCGGATCCGGCGGTGACGTGGGCGGTGACATCGACAACGTCGACGACCGCGGGCCCGACCGAGGGGATCTCGACCGGTCGCGCGACGAGCACGTGGCGCGCATGATGGAAGGCCTGGGCGAACTCGACCGTTGGCTGGAGGACCGGCTCCGAACGGGGCTCGCCGACCCGGCCCTGTCGCGGTATGCCACATGGGATGCGTTGGCGGCGCGTCTGGTCGATGCCCGCGCCGGTGCGCTGGCCAATCGTGTTCGACGGCTGGCCGGCTTGGTCGGCGGCGGACCGGACTGGCATTCCGAGGTGCTCGCCGAGTTGGGCATGCTGCATCTGATCGCCCAAGCCGGGCGGCGGCTTCCGGCGTTGCCCGGGCCGCTCGCCGATGCCGTCGCCACCGCCTCCGGCTGGCAGGTCCGCCAGGCCGACGTGCTACTCGCCGCGCCCGATACCGACGACTGGTTCGTGGCGGGCCGGAGCGATGTGCGAGAGGACCGGATCGAGGTGCGTCGCACGTGGGTGCGGGGCGTGAGTACGGGCGCCTGGGCGATGTTGCTCTCGTTCGCCGCGTACCAGCAGTCGCTCGACGACTCCTGGACGGTCGGCACCGTGGTCCGTGCCGACCTGCACCGCTACCCGGGAGGCTCGTTGCGGGCGCTCGCCGGTCGCCGACACGCCGATCCGCTGCCGTTGCACGCGGTCACCGGTTCCACGATCGCCGAGGCATGCGACCAGATCGGCTCGGCGGTCGCCGCCGAGCCGTGGATCGAGCGCTACCCGGCGGTCGTCACCGCAGCCGCGACGGTGGCCGATCGGCGCTGGGTGCTGAACGATGCCACCGGCAGTCTGCCCCTGGTCGGCCCGCCGTCGGCATTGGCCACCGTGCTGGCTGCATCGAGCGGGCTGCCGGTCACGATCACCGTGGAATGGACCCCGCGAGGGTTGCTGCCGCTCACCGTGCACCTCGTCGACCGCGTGATCGACGTCGGACCTCGCGCCGACCCCAGCTTCGTCGGTGCCGCATGAGCGCTCCCGCAGCGGTGTCCATCGAGGGGTCGTGGCGAGCACTGGTCACGGCGTCACTGCTCGGCACCGATCGCCGGTCTCCACCGTCGGAACTGTTGAGCGACGTGGCCGATCTGGTCGCCGACGCCGTTCGCGTCGACGATGCGTCGCGCATGCTGGCGGCGGTTGCCGCCACCGCTGCGGCCCGCCTGGCGGCATTCGTGGCATTGCCGCCGGTCGCCGATCTGCAGCCGCCCGCACCCGATCCGCGACCTGTCACACCACCGGCGGCGTCGGCGACCTGGCGCGAGATCGTGGCCGAGGCCCCGGTGCTCGAGGACGAGTGGATGTTGACCGTGATCGAGACCGGGCACCGTCTCGCACCGGACGTGTTGGTGCAGGCGCTGGAGCGGCACCGCACCGACCCGGTCCGGCGTGCTCGCGTCGCCCTGGCGGGAGGACCGGTCAGCGCCTGGCTGATCGGCCACGTTCCGCAACTGGCAGGCGCCGGCAGTTCCAGCGCGGCGGCCGAGGCGGTGGCCAACCTGCCGGACTTGGCGGTCCCCCCGGACCTGGCCGAGCTGCTGGGCGCCGACGCACACACGTTCGTGCAGCGGCTGCTCCCGGGGTTCGCGCCAGGCGGGTTCGGCCTGGCGCACCGCGCCGTGCTCGTCAACCTCTTGGCGCGCTGCCGCCCCGCCGTGTTGGCCGACGCCGCCCAGGCGTTGGCCAACACGTCGACCGGGTTGGGTGTGGCACTCGCCGAACTGGCCCGTCTGCGCCACCGCATGCTGACCGAACTGGGCCGCCCCGACGACCCCACCGGCCACCACCCCCGTTCCTGAACTGCACCAAAGCGGTTTCACGACCGCCGGTGGTCGTCAGAACGCTTTGATGCGTTTCACGTGCAGGGGGTCTGCGGGGTGCCGTTTCTGAACTGCACCAAAGCGGTTTCACGACCGCCGGCGGTCGTCAGAACGCTTTGGTGCGTTTCACGTGCAGGGAAGAGCAGGCGTGGGCCGGGTTCAGCCGTCGGCCTGCACCAGGCAGAACGGGTGGCCGGCCGGGTCGATGAACACCCGGAACCCGGTCGGCGCCGGCTGGAACTCGGTCTTGGTCGCTCCCAGTGCGATCACCTCGGTCTCGGCAAGATCGAGGTCGTCCACGTCGAAGTCGAGGTGTGCCTGCTGGGGATGCTCGTCGTCGGGCCAGCGCGGTGGACGATGCCCCGGCGCCAGTTGGAACGCGATCGTGACCCCGCCGTCGGACCGCAGCTGAGCCCAGTCGTCGTCGGCGTAGTCGAGTACCCACCCCGTGATCGCCCCGTAGAACCCGGCCAGGGCGACCGGGTCGTGGCAATCGAGGGCGACCAGAGACAACCGTGCGATCCCCGCCATGCAAGAACCGTAGCGCAGATCGGCTCGGGTCCGATCGGCGTACGATGGCGCCGGTGGGGATCAGCGCAGCGATCGAGCATTCCCGAACGGCGGCATCGACGTTCAGCCGGTCGTTGTTCGACGAGGACCGATGGGATGCCGATCGGGTGAGCGGATTCGTCAACGAGCGTCGCAACGCCACGATCGCGTCGGTGAATCGCGACGGCCGGCCACACGCCGCGGTCGTGATCGCCGCCAGCGCCGGAGACGAGATCTACTTTACGGTCCATCCGCAGTCGGTCTTGGCCCGCAACATCGGCGGCAACGATCGGATCGCCCTCAGCGTGTGCGACACGCGGCATGCGATCATGGCCCAGGGAGCGGCCGTGCGGGTCGGTAACGCCCTGCAGCTGGGTGCGCTGATCGCAACGTTGGCGCAGGCGACCACCTCGGGGAACTTCACGCCCGACGGGTGGGACGGCGATGTCTACCGGATCGAGCTGCGACGGCTGGTCGCCAGCTGAGTGTCGGGGCCGGCGTCGCCGTCAGCCATCGGCCGACAGCTGGGCGTCGAGTCGTCTGACGAGCGCCTTGGTGGCGACCGCCCGGTAGCTCTCCTCCACGAAGTCCAGCAACACCTCGCGTTCCTCCTCCGCAAGACCAGCGATCGGGATCGTCACCCAGCCGTGCTTGCCGAGCCCGTAGCCGGTCGGTGCGGCGCCCGGAACGCTGAGGGCATGCGCGCCAGAATCCGGCAGTTTGACCGTCACGACGGATCGTTCCGAACCCGGCGCCGACAGGAACACGAAGATCTTCTTGCCGACCTTGACGACGCGATCGCCCCAGGGGGTGTCGGGCCACGCCTCCGGCAATGACAGGGCGAACTGCTCGCACGCGGCGATCGTCGGGTCCTGGTCGGGCTCGGCGGCCATCGCCCGATCGTACGCGACGGACGATGTGTCCACGTCATGGCTGTCACAGCCTCTGGGTAGGGTCTGCGGTGATGATCGGCGACGAGCAACGCGAGATTCTTCGGCCTCACGCCGAGGTCCAGTACGCCGATGAACTGGCGGCGTTGGCGCGGCTGGATGATCGCCAACGCCCGCCCTCGTGGCGATTGTCGCCGTGGGCCGTCGTCACCTATCTGCTCGGCGGCACGCTCGCCGACGGCACGGTGATCTCGCCCAAGTACGTCGGTCGCCGGCGCCTGATGGAGATCGCCGTGGCAACGCTCGCCACCGATCGGGCGTTGCTGCTGCTGGGCGTGCCGGGCACCGCCAAGACGTGGGTCAGCGAGCACCTGGCGGCGGCGATCAGCGGCGACTCCACACTGTTGGTGCAGGGCACGGCGGGAACCACCGAGGAGACGCTGCGGTACGGCTGGAACTACGCCCGTCTGCTGGCCGAAGGCCCGAGCGAAGCGGCACTGGTGCCGTCCCCGGTGTACCGGGCGATGCAGGCCGGGTCGCTGGTGCGGGTCGAGGAGATGACCCGCATGCCGAGCGACGTCCAGGACGCGCTCGTCACGGTGCTGTCGGAGAAGATGCTGCCGGTCCCCGAACTCGGCAGCGAGGTGATGGCGGCCCGTGGCTTCAACCTGATCGCCACCGCCAATGACCGTGACCGCGGCATCAACGAGCTGTCGTCGGCACTCCGGCGACGGTTCAACACCGTGCTGCTGCCGTTGCCGGAGTCGGCCGACGAAGAGATCGCGATCGTGTCCAGGCGGGTGAACGAGTTGGGCGCGGCACTTGCGTTGCCCTCGATCCCGAGCGGCGCCGACGAGATCCGCCGGATCGTCACCGTGTTCCGTGAGCTGCGTTCCGGCGTCACCGACGACGGCCGGACCAGCCTCAAGGTCCCGAGCGGCACGCTGTCGACCGCCGAGGCGATCTCGGTCGTGACCAACGGGTTGTCGCTGGCGGCCCACTTCGGCGACGGAGCCCTGTCGAGCCACGACGTGGCTGCTGGCGTGGTCGGCGCCGTGCTGCGCGATCCGGTCCACGACGGCGTGGCATGGCGCGAGTACCTGGAGGGGGTCGTGGCCCACCGCCCCGAATGGTCCGACTTCTACGACGCCTGTCGCGAGTTGGAGTGAGCGGCCACCGTCGACTCCCCGGCGGGCGTGGCCGACACCGAAACGACGCAAATCAGCTGCGCCTGCACCCGCGGCAAGGGCAGCAGATTTCCGTCGCTGCGTTGGCGGGTGGCCGCACGCTCGGGGTGGGCTGAGCGATGCTCGCCGCCGCACTGAACGCCGTACCCGCTGCCGCACACGACGCCACACACGATGACACGCCGGGCGTCGCCGGGCGTGCACCGGTGCGGCTGCATCTGTTCGGGGTCCGGCACCACGGGCCGGGCTCGGCGCGTTCGGTGCTGGCGGCGCTCGACGAGGTGCGCCCGTCGATCGTGCTGGTCGAGTCGCCGGCCGAGACCGGGGCGCTGTTCCGATGGGTGGGCGAGCACACCGGGCTCGAACCGCCCGTGGCGCTGCTCGGGTACGTGGTCGACGACCCGCGACGTGCCGTGTTCGCCCCGCTGGCGGTGTTCAGCCCGGAATGGCAGGCGATCGGCTGGGCCAACCGCAACGAGATCCCGGTCGAGGCGATCGACCTCCCGCTCGCCAACTCGCTGGCCCCTGGGGCCAGCGGCGAGGACGGGTTGCTCGACGGCGACGCCCCGATCGATCCGCTCGGCGCACTTGCGGCAGCAGCCGGCGAACCCGACGCTGAGCGCTGGTGGGAGGACGTGATCGAACACCGCGGCGACGGCCTGGTCGCCTTCGAGGCCGTCGCCGAGGCGATGGCAGCCGTGCGCGCCGGAACCGTGGCGTCCCGGTCCGAGCTGCGCCGCGAGGCCCACATGCGTCGCTCGATCCGGGCTGCGGTCAAGGCCGGCCACACCGACATCGCCGTGGTGTGCGGCGCCTGGCACGTGCCGGTGCTCGACGTCACTGCGCCCGGAGCGGTTCCGGCGACGGCCGACACCGCCACGCTGCGGGCGCTGCCGAAGGTCAAGGTCGCCGTGAGCTGGGTGCCGTACACCCACGAGCGCCTGGCCGGCGCCAGCGGATACGGCGCCGGAGTGCGCAGCCCCGGCTGGTACGACCACGTGTTCCGCCACCCCGGCCCCGACGGCGTGTCACGATTCTTCGTCGAGGCCGCCCACGTGTTGCGCGCCGCCGACCTGCAGGCCTCGCCCGACCACCTGATCGCCGCCACCCGCATGGCCGACGCCTTGGCGGTCATGCGCGGCCGTCCGCGACCGGGGCTGGACGAGGTGCTCGACGCCGCCGACGCGGTCACCGGCGGCCTGCCGCTCGTGCATCGCAAACTGGTGGTCGGCAGCGCGATCGGCAGCGTGCCCGACAATGCCCCGCAGGTGCCGCTGGCGCGCGACCTCGCCGTGCGCCAGCGGGCGGCGCGCCTGAAGCCGACACCCGATCCGCAGCTGATCGAACTCGACCTGCGCACGCCCAACGGCCTGCGTCGATCGCATCTGCTGCATCAGCTCACGGCGATCGGTGTGCCGTGGGGATCGCTCGAGGACGGCCGCGGATCGAGCGGCACGTTCCGCGAGACGTGGCGGCTGACGTGGGTGCCGGAGTGGTCGGTACGGTTGGTCGAGCACGCCGCGTCCGGGACCACGGTGGTGCAGGCGGCCACCACCCGACTCGTCGAGCGCGCCGGCACGGCCACCCAGCTGGTCGACGTGGCGGGCGCCCTCGACCTGGCATTGCTGGCCGATCTGCCCGACGCCATCGACCCGATCGTGGCGCTGCTGTCCACCCGCGCCGCGTTCGGACCCCGACGTCGCCCAACTGATGTCGGCGCTCGGCCCGCTCGCCGAGGCCCAGCGCTATGGCGACGTGCGCGCCACCGACGCCACGGCGATCGCCGGCGTGTTCGACGGGCTCGTCGTGCGCGTGCTGGCGGGCCTGCTCCCGGCGTGCGCCTCGCTCGACGACGATGCGGCGTCGGTGATGATCGAACACATCAGCGCCACCCAGCAGGCGTTGGCGCTGGTCGATCATCCGGCCCGCCGCGCCGCCTACCCCGAGGTGCTCAAGCGCCTGGCCGAGACGGCGGGCCACGGGCGCGTGCACGGGCGCGCCACACGGGTGCTGCACGACACCGGCACGTGGACCGCCGCCCAGGTCGAGGCGCGCCTCGGCCGAGCCCTGTCCCACGGCACACCCCCGGCGGTCGGTGCCGCCTTCGTGGAGGGGTTCCTGGCCGGCAGCGGCACGGTGCTCGTGCACGATGCCGACCTGTTGGGCGTGGTCGATCGGTGGCTGTCGGCGCTGCCGCCCGAGGCGTTCGACGAGACGGTGCCGCTGCTGCGCCGAACGTTCGGCGCCTTCCAAGCCGCAGAGCGACGGCAGCTCGGCGTGCTCGTGGCGGGCGGCGCGCGCCCGCAACTCGCACCCTACGGCGACGACGTGGATCCGGCGCGGCTGGGTGCCGTCCTCACCACGGTCCGCTACCTGCTCGGCCTCGCCCGACCCGACGGTGTGCGATGAGGGGCGGTCGGCGATGAGCGATGGCGTCGAGGCGGTGCGCGTGTCGGAAGCCGAGCGGCGACGCCGATGGAGGCTGGTGCTGGGCGGGGGAGAGGCCGACGGCACCGGTGCCGATCTGCACGGCGACGACGTGCGGGTCGATGCCGCGCTCGGTGCGGTGTACGACACGTCCGCCGATCGGCGCACGCAAGGGCGTGGTTCCGGGCGGGCCGGTGGGCTCGGCAAGAGTGCCCCCAAGGTGGCGCGCTGGCTGGGTGACATCCGGCGCTACTTCCCACGCGAGGTCGTGCAGGTCATGCAGCGTGACGCGATCGAGCGGCTCGATCTCAAGCAGCTGCTGCTGGAACCCGAGTTGCTCGAATCGATAGAACCTGATCTCCACCTGGTCACGTTGCTGGTCGAGCTCAACCGGCTGCTCCCCGACGAGACCCGCGCCAGTGCCCGCAAGGTGATCGCCACCGTGCTCGCCGATTTGGAACGGCGCCTCAGCGACCGCACACGCGTGGCCGTCCACGGTGCGTTGGCGCGATCGGCACGCACCCGTCGCCCTCGTCCCGGCGACATCGACTGGCTGCGCACCGTGCACGCCAACCTCAAGCACTACCAACCCGAGTACGGCACGGTGATCCCGGAGCGGATCATCGGCTTCGGACGCCGCCGCCAGAGCCTTGCCAAGGACGTGATCGTGGCGGTCGACCAGTCGGGTTCGATGGCCGACAGCGTGGTCTACGCCTCGCTGTTCGGGTCGGTGCTGGCCCAGCTGCCGGCCCTGCAGACCCGGCTGATCGTGTTCGACACCGTCGTCACCGATCTCACGCCGGTGCTGCACGACCCGGTCGACGTGCTGTTCGGCGTGCAACTCGGCGGGGGGACCGACATCGCCCAGGCGATCGGGTACTGCCGCCAGGTGATCACGCGGCCCGCCGACACGGTGTTGGTGCTGATCTCGGACCTGTTCGAAGGGGGCAATCCCGACCTGTTGCGGGCCCGAGTGCTCGAGCTCACGCGGGCGGGCGTGACAGTGCTGTCGCTGTTGGCGCTCAGTGACGAGGGGGCGCCGGTCCACGATCACGCCATGGCGGCCGACCTGGTCGAACTGGGAGCGACGGTCATGGCGTGCAGCCCCGACCGCTTTCCTGACGTGCTGGCCACCGCCCTCGCCACGTAGCACGTTCACGTTGTGTCAGACACAACTTGAACGTGAGCGGGTTCGGGCCGACTAGCCTCTCGCCCGATGGGACAGCTCGTGGGAGTCATCGAGAAGCCGAGTTCGGCACCGGGTGTGGTGCGGTTCGAGCTCAACCGGTCGTTGTCGGGCATGGGGCACGAACGGTTCGGGTCGATCCTCGATGCGATCGGTCCGCGCCCGTCGGCGGCGCTGGCTCGTCAGCTGTTCGCCACCGGCAAGGTTGCCGGCGTGCACATCTACGGCAACATCGTGACGGTCGACATCGAGAAGGGGTTCGATGCCTCGGGCCTCGGCGATGTCGTGCGCGAGATGTACCGGTACTGGAAGCCGGGCGTCGAGGCGCCCACCTTCGAGGACCTGCAGCCTGCCGAGGAGGCAGCCGTCACGTCGACCGGCGAAGGCGGCGAACTGTTGTCCGAGGCCGCCAAGAAGATCCCGCCGGCGCTCCTGGAGCGCAGCCGGGCGGCGCTCGCCAAGTGGAAAGCCAATCACTGATCTGATCCGGTGACCGCTGGCATATCGAACGACTGTTCGATACGCTGCAAGCATGATCGATGGTTCGTTGGGCGTGGTGGCGGCTTCACAGCTGGTGTCTGCCCGCCAGCGGTGTCTGCCGGTCCACGACGTGTTGGCCGACCTGCTGCCCGACGGCGGCCTCCCGCGTGGGCGGATCCTCGGGTGCGGCGGCGTGGCGGCATGGTCGCTGGCGTTGGCGTTGGTGGCGCGTGCTGCCGCGGCCGGGTCCTGGATGGCGGTCGTCGGCGCTCCCACCCTGGGCATCGAGGCGATCGCCGAGCACGGGATCGCGCTCGAACGGGTGGTGTACGTCGACGCCGACCGCAGCTCGTGGGCCGAGCGGGTGGCGGCCGCCGCCGACGGGTTCGATCTGATCGTCACCGTGGCGCCGGCCGGTGCCGAGCGTGTGGTCCGTCGCGTCCGGCAACGGCTCCAGGTCGGCGGTGCCGTGATCGTGGCGGTCGACTCGGGCACCCCCACCGTGGGATGCGACCTGGATTTCAGCACGGGCTCCCCGATGTGGCTCGGGCTCGGCCACGGCCACGGCCATCTGCAGGCGCGCCGGGCGCGCGTGCGGGTGGCCGGCAGGCGGATGCCACGCTCGGTCGAGCGCGAGCTGCTGCTGCCCGGCCCCGACGGGCTCCCCCAGCTCCTGGTCGCTCCGGCGGAACACTCCCGAACCGGGATCGATCACCGGATCGATCACCGGATCGATCACGGTCTCGATCTGGTCGGGTGACCCCATGCCGCGTTCCGCATCGGTGCCGCGTCTGGTCACCATCTGGTGCGCAGAGTGGCCGATCGTCGCCGCCGAAGTCCCCGACGACCGCCCGGCGGCGGTCCTGCGCAACAACCGGGTGATCGCCTGCACCCCGGCCGCCAAAGCAGCCGGGATCGTCCACGGGGAACGACGCCGGTCGGCACAGGGCGCCTGCCCGGAGCTGTTGCTGGTCGACGACGACCCCGATCGCGACGCTCGCCGATTCGAACCGGTCGTGCGCGCCGTGGTCGATCTGGCGCCGCGCGTCGAGGTGGTCGAACCCGGTTGGCTGAGCGTCGACGCCCGCGGCCCGTCACGCTACTTCGGCGGCGATGCGGCACTGGCCGCACGCCTGATCGACACGGTCCGTGCCGCCTTGCCCGGCGCCGCGTGCACGGTCGGGGTCGGTGTTGCCGACGGCCGTGCGTCGGCGGCGGTGGCGGCGCGACTGGCCACCCGCCGGCCGCAGTCCACGCTGGTGGTCGCCCCCGGCGAGTCGGCCGGGTTCGTGGCACCGTTGGCGATCGGCTGGCTTCGTCAACTGGGAGAGATCGACGCCGATCTGGTCGAGCTCCTGCAACGGCTGGGCATCCGCACCCTCGGCGCCCTGGCGGCGCTCGATCCGGGCGACGTGTTGGCACGCTTCGGCCCGCCCGGCCTGCACGCCCATCGGTTGGCGGGCGGGCTCGATCAGCGGCCACCCTCCACCGTCGACCCGACGCCGCAGTGGTGGGTCGAGCACCCGTTCGACGAGCCGATCGAACAGCTCGACACCGTGGTGTTCATCGCCAAGCGGCTCGCCGATCAACTCGTGACCCGGCTCGCCGAGGCGGGCCGGGTGTGCGTTCGCCTGGTCGTGCTGATCGAGACCGAGCACGGCGAGCGCAGCGAACGCGTCTGGTACCGGGATCACGGATTGTCGATGGCCTCGATCGTGGAGCGTGTGCGTTGGCAGCTGGAGGGGTGGGCGAGCCAACCCGACGGGCTGAGCGGCGGCGTGGCCTTGCTGCGGTTGATGCCCGACCACGTCCGCCCCGACACCGGGGTCCAGTCCGGGCTGTGGGGTGGGCGCTCGCAGGCCGACCTCGACGCCGTCCGGTCGGTGGCGCGCCTGACCGGGTTGGCAGGGGAGCAGGCAGTCACGGTGCCGAGGTGGCAGGGCGGCCGTCTGCCGGGGGAGCGGTACCGCAAGGTGCCGGCCGGCTCGGTCGACCTCGACGACGCCAAGGACCGGCTCGATCGCAGTCACGGACCGTGGCCGGGTGCGCTCCCGACGCCATCACCGGCGTGCGTGTTCGATCCAGCTCCCGAGGTCGAGATCCTCGACGATCAGGATGCGCCGTTGCGGGTCACCGGACGCGGCGAGGTGATCGGTGCGCCACATGCGATGGTGAACGCCGGTCGGCGTCGCAACGTCACGGCGTGGGCAGGTCCCTGGCCGATCGAGCAGCACTGGTGGGAACCGCATCGATCGCGGCGCGTGGCACGATTCCAGATCGTCACCGAAGACGGTGTGGCCCACCTGCTCGGTGTGGAACACCAGCGCTGGATGTTGCTGGCGACGTATTCGTGAACGACCCGGCGAACCGGGTCACACGGCTTCGGCGACGGGGGGGACCACGTGCGCAGCTGCGGCGACGACGTGGCGCACGGCGACAGGGAGCCCGGCCGTGGCTGCGGCGGCCGCCTCGGCGGCGTCGAGCAGTTCGTTGCTGATCCGGAATCCCACGCCGCGCACGGTGTGCACGATCCGCAGGTCGGGAGCGACAGCGTCGAGTTTGCGGCGCAGGTTCGACAGGTGGACGTCGACCACGTGCGTGTCGCCGACCCAGTTCGCGCCCCAGACTGCCTCGAGCAGATCCGTGCGGGCTGCCACCTCGGTGGGCCGGCGGCACAGGTGCTCGAGCAACGAGAACTCGATCCGGGTGGCTGCGATCTCGACGTCGCCGAGTCGAATCTCGTGGCGGCCGGAGTCGATCACGAGCGGGCCGAGCGTGACGAGCGTGGGCTGGACCGGGTCCCAATCCGAGCGGATCTCGCGCGGTCGGCGCAACAGGGCGTGGCAGCGGGCGGCGATCTCGTCGGGGGTGACGGGCACCGAGACGGCATCGTCGGCGCCACTGCGCAGCACTTCGACGCGGGTCCGGTCGCGGCCGGCGGCATCGATGCAGAGCAGGTAGCGGTCGGTCTCACTGCGGAGCTGCTGGTACAGCGGGCGGTTGTTGGTGCCGCTCATCGACGTGTCGACGATCAGCACATCGGGAGAGAACGATTCCGTCAGGATCGACACGGCATCGGCATCACCGGGTGCGCTGACGGCGAACCCGGCGGCGCGGAGGCCGGCCTCGTTGGTTCGCCGAAGACGGATGTCGTCGATGGCGAGCAACACTCTGGGTGCGAACTGCGAGTTGGGTTCCATGCTGGTCCTGTTGCCTCGGAAGCGTGCCTGTGGGCATTGGTGGGATGCCTCTGGTCGTGGCGGCGACCGGTCGGGCGTGTGCATGAGGTATCGGCCGACCGATGTCCGGACTCAAGCGATTTGTTCACGGATCGTCTCGATACGGTTGGTTTCATGACGATCGTCGACGACGTGCGTGACCAGGTGCGGGCAACGGTCGCGGCACGCGTCCCGATCGACGCCGCCGAGCGTGCGTGCATCGAACAGTTCTTGGAGCACTTCGACGCCCTCGTGGCGCCGTTCGACGAGTTCGCCGACCCGGTCCACGTCACCGGATCGGCGATCGTGGTCGGTCCTCGTGGCGTGGTCCTGCTGCAACACAAGCGGCTCGGGTTCTGGATGCAACCGGGTGGTCACATCGACGCCGGTGAATCCCCTTGGGACGCAGCGTTGCGCGAGGCCCGCGAGGAGACCGGGCTCGACGTGCGGTTCGTCCGCGACACCCCGCGCCTGGTCCACGTCGACGTGCATGCCGGGGGGCGCGGTCACACCCATCTCGACATGCGCTACCTAATCGACGGTGGCGACGCCGACCCCAGCCCGCCGCAGGACGAGAGCCAGCACATCGACTGGTTCGACTGGGACGCGGCGATCGAGCGCGCCGGCGACGACCGACTCAAGTCGGCGCTGCGCTCGTTGCGTCCCGAGTGAGCACGGTTCAGGCCAGGTGATGGACCACGGCGGGTGGGCGTGGTGGCGCCTCGACGCTGCCCGTCGGCCAGCCGAGGTAGATCACGGCGATGATCCGGTCGGTGGGCTCGAAGCCGCACAGGTCGAGCGCGTGACGGCCGTCGATCACGGGTGGTGTGGACCAGAACGAGGCCAGCCCGGCGGCGGTGGCGGCCAGCAGCAACGTCTGGACGGCCGACGACACGGCGTCGCGGTTCTCCTCGTGGATGGTCGCGTTCGGGTCGGCGGCGCATCCCACCACCAGCACGTTCGGCGTGCGGGTGTACTTGGTGAGGGTCTTGGCGCGCTTGCCGTCGTCGCCGAAACCGACGTCGACCATGTCGGCCACGAATGCTTCGCCGAGCCGGGATCGGGCGTCGCCGGTCAATGAGGCGAACCGCCACGGCCACGTCCGTTTGTGGTTGGGCGCCCAGGTCGCCAGTTCGCACAATTGCTCGACCAGCCAGGACGGGAGTTCCCGGTCGCGGTCGACGAGCATGTGGGTGCGACGTGCACGAGCCAGGTCTGCGAACGAGTCGAACGAGGGTGTCACCGCGCCAGGATGCCAGATCCGCACGCCGATCGGGCCGTCGCCGGCTGCCCTGCCACCCGCAGTACAGTCGGCAGGCGTGGCACGGATCTCGTTCGCCAAGGCGATTCAGCGACACGCGTCGGCACCGTCGACCGAACTTCCCGCGGCGACCGTGGGGGAGCTGCTGACGGCCTACTTCGAGATCCACCCTGGCGTGCGGTCGTACGTGCTCGACGAGCACGGTGCGGTGCGCAAGCATGTGGCGGTGTTCGTCGACGACACGCTCGTCACCGACCGGGTCGGACTCGCCGACGCGATCGGCGACACCTCGTCGGTTTCGGTGTTCCAAGCCCTCTCGGGCGGAGCGATTTGAAAGGTTGTGCGTATGCAACGTTCCACGAGGGCGCTGGTCGCCACCCGTAAGGGCCTGTTCACGATCGATGTCGGCCAGGGCGAACCGTCGGTCAGCGGGCCGAGCTTCTCGGGCGCCAACGTCACCAATGCCGTACACGACCCGCGTGACGGCGCGTGGTACGCGTCGCTCGACCATGGTCACTTCGGTGTGCACCTGCACCGCAGCGACGACCAAGGCGTGTCGTGGGTCGAGATCGGCGCCCCGGCCTACCCGCCCAAGCCGGCCGACGTGGTGCACGTCAACCCGATGTCGCAGCGCCCCGTGGCGTGGGCCACGCAACTGGCGTGGGTGATCGAGCCCGGCCACCCGGACCAGCCCGGCGTGCTCTGGTGCGGCACGATCCCGGGTGGCTTGTTCCGATCGGCAGACCGCGGTGAGTCGTGGGAACTGGTCGAGTCGCACTGGAACCTGCCGGCCCGCTCCAAGTGGTTCGGTGGCGGATTCGACGACGCCGGCGTGCACTCGATCAGCATCGACCCGCGGCGCCCGGGGAGCATGCTGGTCGGTATGTCGTGCGGCGGTGCGTGGCGCACCGACGACGACGCTGCGTCGTGGCAGGTGGCGGCACGCGGGATGCGGGCCGACTTCGTGCCGGCCGCCAGCGCCGAGGACCCCGAGATCCAGGACGCCCACCGGATCGTGCGCTGTCCGGCTGCCCCCGACACCCTGTGGTCGCAACACCACTGCGGGATCTTCCGGAGCATCGACAACGGTGATGGCTGGGAGATGATCCCCGAGGCGGGGCCGTCCACATTCGGATTCGCCGTCGCCGTCCACCCCGACCATGCCGACACGGCCTGGTTCGTCCCGGCCGTCAGCGACATGATTCGCGTTCCCGTCGACGGGCGCGTGGTGGTGACCCGAACCCGCGACGGCGGCGCCAGCTTCGACGTGCTCACCGACGGGCTCCCGCAGGAGCACGCCTACGACCTGGTCCTGCGGCACGGCCTCGACGTCGACGCCACTGGTGAACAACTGCTGCTCGGTTCCACCACCGGTTCGCTCTGGTACAGCCCGGACGGCGGTGACTCGTTCACCACCGTGTCGTCCAACCTCCCCCCGATCCACGCCGTGCGCTGGGTGTGACCGTTTCGGGCTGACCGACACGGTCGCGCCGTGCCAGACTCGCCGACATGGACGCACCGCGTGATCTGACGCCTCAAGAGGTCCGCGTGTTGGGTTGTCTGGTCGAGAAGGAAGCGACCGTCCCGGACACGTATCCGCTCACGCTCAACAGCCTGCGCACGGCGTGCAACCAGAGCACCAGCCGCGATCCGGTGGTGTCGTACGGCGAGCCCGAGATCGAGGCGGCGCTGCGAAGCCTGCGCGAACGCGGGCTGACCCGCACCGTGCACAGCACGTCGAACCGGGCCACCAAGTTCCGTCACGTGCTCCCCGAGGCGCTCGAGCTGTCGGCCGCCGAGTTGGCGCTGCTGTCGGTGTTGATGCTGCGCGGCGCGCAGACGGTCGGCGAGTTGAAGTCGCGTGCGGAGCGTCAACGCGCTTTCCGCTCGACCGACGCCGTCGAGCTGACGTTGACGGCGATGGCGACACGCCTCGAGCCTCTGGTGCTGCAGCTCGAACGTCGACCGGGTCAGAAGGACGCCCGCTGGGTCCATCTCCTGGCAGCGGCGGGTGACACCGACGACCACGACCAACACGACCGGGATCGTGGTTCGTCGTCACCGGATCACGCGCTGCACTCCGTCGAGGATCCCTACGGTGTCGCCACCGCCGAGTTCTACGACCTGCTCGGGTCGCACCTGTGGGACGAGCTCGGCCTCGTGCTGCTCGACGTGTTCGCCGAGCTCGACCCGTCCGCCGGACCGATCGTCGACGTGGGGTGTGGCACGGGTGTGGGACTGGAGGCGCTCCACGCCGCCGCGCCCGAATGTGCCGTGTTCGCGATCGAACCCTCGCGGGCGATGCGCGTCGGGTTGCACGCCAGGCTCCATCTCGATCGACGGCTGGCGGAACTCGTCACGGTGTCGCCGTTCGCGCTGGCCGACACGGCGCTGCCCGGCCGGGCGGCGGCCGTGATCGTGTCGGCCGCGTACGGCCACCTGACGCACCTCGAGCGGCTGCGCCTGTGGAGCTATGTGGCGACCGCACTCGCCCCCGGGGCGCCGGCCGTGATCGGCGTGTTGCCACCGGACCGACCGACCGACGTGCCGCTGACCCGCTACGCGTCGGTGCCCGTCGGCACCTACGTCTACGAGGGCTGGCAGAGCGGATCGCCCGTCGACGAGCGCCGGATGCGATGGGACCTGCGCTACCGGGTGGTCGATCGGGAGTCGGGGAAGCTGCTCGTGGAGCATCGCGCCGAAGGGATCTGGCAGTGCGACTCGGTCGACGACGTCGCTGCCGAGATCGCCCCGTTCGGTCTCGAACTCGAACCACGCGACGGGTGCGTCGTCGTGCGCCGCCCGGTGGGCTGAGGACCGGCATGCGTGGACTGGTGCAGCGCGTCGAGTGTGCCGAGGTGGCGGTCGTCGACGGCGACCGGAATCGGACCACGGTCGGCGCGATCGGTGCCGGTCTGTGCGTGCTGGTCGGTGTCACCCACGACGACGGATCGGATCAGGCGCACAAGCTGGCCGACAAGATCTGGCACCTCCGCGTGCTGGACGACGAGGCGGGGGTGATGAACCGTTCGCTCGCCGAGCGACACGCCTCGGGGCAGCCCGCCGAGGTGCTGGTGGTCAGCCAGTTCACGCTCTACGGCAACACCGACAAGGGTCGTCGCCCGAGCTGGATCGACGCGGCCCGGCCCGAGCACGCCGAGCCGCTGGTCGACGCCGTGGTCGCCCGCCTGACCGGTCTCGGAGCCGTGGTCGCCACCGGCCGGTTCCGGACCGACATGCGGGTGTCGCTCGTGAACGACGGGCCGGTCACGCTGCTGCTGGAGGTGTGACGGGGTCGGCCTGCCCGCCGCCCGAGCGCCGCACGGCGCATGCCAGCACGGCGGCGACGGCGAGTGCCCACGGCCAGTTGCCCAGCGTCCGGTACCAGGTGCCGCCTTCCCGGAGCGGAACCTGCATGCGGATCACCGCCTGTTCGCTCACGCCGGTGCGTTGGTACACGTGGCCGTCGGGGTCGATGAACGCGGTGAACCCCGTCGGCGACACCTGCACGACCCAACGCCCGGTCTCGGTCGCCCGCAGCTTGCTGGACGCGACCTGCTGGGTCTGCAGGATCGTGCCGGTGTAGCTGGCCCCGTTGGTCGGGTTCATCACGAGCGCCGTGTCGCCCTCGGCGGCGGCGCGTCCGCGCCCGCCGAAGAACACCTCCCACGAGATCATCACGCCCATCCCGGTGCCGTCTGGCAGCACCAGCCGAGCCGGGTCGCGACCCGACACGGCGTCGCTGGGGATCTGGTCGAGCGGTGCCCCGAGCGCGTCCAGCACGCCGCGCAGCGGCACGTACTCGCCGAACGGCACGATCCGCACCTTCTCGTACCGGCCGCCGATGCTGCCGTCGGGCAGCACGAGCACCTGGGCATTGACGAAGGCATCGGCACTGGGATGGTTGGCGAACTCCGAGTCCTCGGTGACGCCGACCGCGAACGGCACCCCCAGCCGGGCCGCTTCGGCAGCCACCGCACGTTGGGCGTCGCTGCCCTCGAACGATTCGGCGTTGACGTCGATCCCGTTCTCCGGCCAGATCACCAGGTCCAGCTCGGGGTCCGGCTCGATCCGGGCGGTGGCCTGCAGCAGGCGCTCGGTGACCAGCGCCGAGGGCACGTCGAGCGCCGACGTCCCCTGTTCCCCGCCACCCTGCACAGCGGCGATGTCGAGCAGGTCGCCCCGGTCACGGCCGGCCGGTGCGACGGCGGCAAGGGCGACGACCGCCACCACCGCAGCCAATCCGATCGCTCCGATCCGGGCGTCGGGCGACGACGCTCGGCGTTCGATGGCGGCGGTGATCATCGCCGGCACCGCCACGCCGACCTGGAACACCAACCACGTCAGCAGGATCACGCCGCCGATCCGCGCCGCGCCGAGCAACGGTCCGCCCGACTGGGCGATGCCCATCGTGGCGAGCGGGACACCGCCGAACGGGAACCCGAGCCGGATCGCCTCGACCAGCGTGTGGGCGGCCGGCCTGCCGACGACGCGGTACCGGCCGGTCGGGGCGACCGCCGCCGCTGCGGCGTGGAAGCCGGCGAACATCGCCGCCGACACGATGTAGCCGGGCACGGTGAGGAACCACATCCAGCACAACCCGATCAGCATCCATGGCAGCCCGAACGCGAATCCGCGCCACGCCGCCTGACGACGGGTCGGCGCATCGGTCAGCGCCCACTCGAAGATCGCCACGCCGAGGAACGACAACGGCCAGAAGCCCCACGGCGGGAGTGCCAGCGCCACGAGCACGCCCCCACCGAGGGCGACCGCGAACCGCGTCCGGGCGCGTGTGCTCACCGAACAGGCCGTCTCGGACTCAGACCACGAGGTCGGCGAAGACCACGATCCGCTGCCGGGTCGAGCCCGGAGGGTGGCAGGCGAACAAGGTGGTGGTGCCGGTCTCGGTGGGGTCGATGATCCAGATCGCAGTCGGGTCGACGATCTCGATCCGGTTGACGGTGTAGGTGAACGTGCCGTACGGCATCTCGTAGGTGATTTGGTCTCCGGCGACGAGCTCGTCGACGCGGCGGAACACCTTGTGCTTGCTCGTGCGGTGGCCGCCGACCACGACGTTGCCGAGCTCACCGGGCATCGCCGTGCCGGGCCAATGCCCCGGCCCGTAATCGAGGGTCGACAGCCGGATCCCCTCGTACAACGCCATGTCGACGCCGATCTTGGGGATGATGATGCGGCCCAGCTCGATCACCGGCTCGGCGGCATGGACGTCGGCGGGCGGGGTGATCGGCTGCGTCGGCTGCTTCGGGAGCGGGGCCGGGATCGTGGTCGTGGTCGAGGTCGTGGTGCTCGTCGACGACGTCGTGGTGCTCGTCGACGTCGTGGTGCTGGTCGTCGAGGTGGTGGTCGGCGGCAGCGTGGTCGAGGTGGTGGTACTGGTCGTCGATGTGGTGGTGCTGGTGGTGGCCGGCGGTGTGGTCGACATGGTCGTGACGGCCGCTTCGGCGCGGCCGCCATTGTCGCCGCCACAAGCGCTCAGACCTAGCAGTGAGACGGCGACCAGCGTCAGTGCAGCCCACTGGCGAGCGCGTGGCGACGACTCCATCGGGTACATCATGGCAGCAATCCATCGGCAGCGTCGGTCGATTGCTTGACGTCGACGCCGCTTTCGTGGCGCACCGTGGCGCCCACGATCCGGGCTGCTGCCCGCTCTCCGTCGGCGATGCAGGCCGGGATGCCGATCCCTCGGTAGCCCGCCCCTGCGAGGGCGATCGAGGCCGGGAGGGCGCGTTCGATCGTGTCCACCCGGTCGTGATGGTGCGGGCGGTATTGCGGGAAGGCGTCGGTCCAACGCGTGACGGAGAGCTCCGTCGGCTGCAGGTCGAGGCCGAGTTGGGCGCCGACCTCCTCGACAGCCAGCCGGCCCGCTTCGGCATCGTCCAGGGTGTCGACCGGGAGCCCGTCGCGGCCCAGCGAGATCCTGAGGATCTGCGACCCGTCGGCCGGACGCCAGTGCTCCCACTTCTGGGAGCCGAACGAGACCGCGGTCACCGTGCGCTGGACCGGTTTGGGCACCAGGTACCCGCTTCGCCCGGCGAGTCGCGAGGGCCACTCGCTCCCCGGGATGGCCAGGCGCACCATGATCACGTCGGCGTAGTCGATGTCGGCCAGGCCCGCCGCCGCCGCCGGCGCCACGCCGGCCAGCACCTGGGCGGCAGGCGCTGTGGGGCATGCCAGCACGACGCCGTCGAAGTGGCGGCCGTCGACCAACCAGCCGCTCGATGCCCGGTCGGGTTCGATCGTGTGGGCGGCGGTGTCGAGCCGGATCGTGACCTGACGCTCTGTCAGGTACGCCTCGCACGCCGTGACGAGCGCCGCCATCCCTGCCCGGGGTGCGGCGAACATCGCTGCCGCGCCGGAACTCGCCGTGCCGGCCGCCTGGCGTTGCCCGGCAGCGGTGGCTCGTCGGTGCCTGCGGGCGGCGATCAGCAGGCTGCGATGGGCCGTCGCCAGCTGCGACAGCTGGGGAACGCCCTGCAGGCTGGAACGGTCGGTGTCGGCCGCGTAGATGCTGCCGATCAGGGCGTCGACGAGGCGTTCGTGGACCTCGTCACCGAACCGGGCCCGGATCAGTCGACCGATCGAGTCGTCCGGCTGCGTCGCCGGGAGCAGCGGCTCGATCGCCGCTCGCAGCTTTCCCCGCCAGCTCAACAGACCACTGCGCACGAACGGCATCACCTCGCCGGGCACACCCAGCACGAGGCCGTCCGGGATGGGGTGGAGCCGACCGTGCCACACCGCCGCCGAAGCGGGCGCAGGGTGCGTCAGGTCGTGGTCGGAGAGGCCCACCGTGCGCGCCAACCCGACGCCGTGCGGCACCCGGCGCAGGAACGCATCCCCGCCTTCGTCGACCCCGTCGACGCCGGCGAACGCCGAGCTGGCGATCTTGCCGCCCAGGCGAGGGCCGGCCTCCCACAACTCGACCCGGGTGTCCTGGGTGTCCGCGAGCCGCACGGCGGCGGCCAGCCCGGCGATGCCGCCGCCGATCACCACGATCTCGCGTTGCGTCATCACCGTCAATCCGTCACGTTCGGCGATCCGTCACGCCCGTCGGTCCGGGAGCGAATCGGCAAGATCGGCGACGCGTCGCGCCAACGCCGTGAGCACCGCCTGATCGTCGTTCACGCACGGGGTGCGGTCGAACGCCAGGTTGCGGAGGTCGGCGCGGTGACGGGCCTCGATGTCGAGGTCGTAGAGCACTTCGAGGTGATCGGCAACGAACCCGACCGCCGAGACCAACAGACCTGGCACTCCCTGGTCCGCCACCTGGTCGACGACGGTCAGGATGTCGGGGCCGAGCCATGGCTCGGGGGTGCGGCCGGCGCTCTGCCACCCGATCTGCCACTGTTCGGGATCGAGATCGCACACCGCCGCCACGGCTTCGGCGGTCGCCAGGAGCTCGCTGGGATACGGGTCGCCGGCTGCGATGATCCGTTCAGGCAGGGAGTGGGCGGTGAAGGCGACCCTGGTGCCGACCGGCATCACCGACAGTTGACGGCGCACGGCCCCGGAGACGAAGGCGATCAACTCGGGCATCGTGGCCCATGACTCCACGCCGGCGGTCGCCAGCCCGAACGGTTCGGCGGCGGCTCGCATGCGGTCGAGGTACTGGCCGACCGAGTAGGTCGAGTAGTGCGGGGCCAGCACCACGCCGACGATCGACGTGACGCCGGCCGCAGCCAGTTCGGCCACACCTGCCTCGATCTTCGGGTCGGCGTGCTTGAGCCCCAGGGTCACCAGGTAGCGGCCCGGGTGGATCGATTCGAGCACCATGGCGAGCATGTCGCGCTGGGCTTCGGTGCGTTGGGCCAGCGGTGAGATGCCCCCGATCGCGTCGTAGCGACGCACCAGGTCGGCGAGTTGTTCCTCGGTGGGCGGTCGGCCGCGTCGGATGTCGGTGTAGTACGGCAGCACTTCCTCGGGTGACCGAGGGGTGCCGTACGCCATGACCAGCACACCGACGGTGGGCGACGGCTGCAGGGCGTCGCTCATGCGCCGACCGGGTGGGCGTGGACTCGTTCGACGACGGCCGCCAGCACGCCTGGATCGGTGTCGGGCTGCACCCCGTGACCGAGGTTGAAGATGTGACCCGGGTGGCCGGCGTTGTCGGCCAGCACGGCGTCGGTTCCGGCCAGCGCCGGCTCCACTCCCGCCAGCACCAGAGCCGGGTCGAGATTGCCCTGGACGATCGTGTCGGGACCCAGGCGCCGACGCGCCTCGCTGATCGGCGTGCGCCAGTCGAGCCCGATCACCCGCGGTCCGGCGGCGTGCATGTGTTCCAGCAGGTGATCGCAGCCGACCCCGAAGTGGATGCCGGGCACGTTCGGGTGGCGTTCGGCCAACTCGGCGAACACGCGCGACGAATGCGGCAGGACGAACCGGGCGTAGTCGCCCGCCGACAGCGATCCGGCCCACGAATCGAACAACTGGAAGGCGCCCGCTCCGTGGCTGAGTTGGACGTCGATGAAGGTGATCGCCGAGGTGGCCAGTCGGTCCATCACCGCATGCCACAGCGGCTCATCGGTCTGCATCATCGCCTTGGTGTGGCGGTAGTCGCGGCTGGGGCGACCTTCGATCAGGTAGCTGCCGACGGTGAACGGCGCACCGGCGAAGGCCAGGACCGGCACGCTCGCCGGCAGTTCGGCGACCAGCAGGTCGACGGTGGCGGCCACGTAGGCGATGTCGTCGGGTTCGAGCGGCCGCAGACGATCCAGGTCGGCGGCGCTGCGGAACGGTTGATCGGCGACCGGCCCGGTGCCAGGGGCGACGTCGATGCCGAACCCGACGGCGTGGGCCGGCACGACGATGTCGCTGTAGAGCACGGCAGCGTCGACGCCGTAGCGGCGCACCGGCTGGAGCGTGATCTCGGCCGCCAGTTCGGGTTGCTTGATCGCCTCGAGGATCGACCCCGACCCGCGGACCGCCTTGTACTCGGGCAGGCTTCGACCGGCCTGGCGCATGAACCACACGGGCACGCGGGTGCCCGTTCGGCCCGCCGCGGCGGCCTGGAACGGGGGGAGTGTGGCGGTCTGATCGGCGAGATCCATGCGGGGGATGACGCTATCCCTGCCGATAGAGTTCATTGCCCCATTTGGCGGCTGTTTGCCGCCTTCCGACCGTGCCGGCGAGAGCCGCCCGACCCCTTGGAACCGATGACGCAACACCATCCGGACCTCGCCGCCGAGCAGGCATACATCGATCACGCCTATTCCTGCCTGGAGACCAGCAAGTCGTCGGCGTGGCGCCTGCGGAGCATGACCGAACCCGATCTGGGTGGCACCTTCCAGGCCCGTTTCGAGCGCAACGCCTTCGACGAGGCGCTGCTCAAGCGGCTGACCGATCTCGATCTCGGCAAGGCCGCCCTGGTGTTCGGCAGGATCGATCGGGTCGCCGACCCCGCAGTCGACCCCGCAGTCGACCCCGCCGTCGAGGATGCGCCCGCCGAGGCCACCGATGGCCCGGAGCCGGCATCCGACGTGGCTGGGGTCGAGAGCTTCCACATCGGCCGGCTGGCGATCGCCGACCAGGAATCGGAACCGGTCGTGATCGACTGGCGCGCGCCCGTCGCCGAGCCTTTCTATCGAGCCACCGGGCGCGACCCGATGGGGCTCGTACGCCGTCGCCATTTCGCCGTCGAAGGCCGCTCGTTGCTCGGCATCGAGGACGAGCTGTTCGGTGAGGGCCACCTCGGGGTCGGCCACGACGATGGTCTCGCCACGGGGATCCCCCAGTTGCGCGGCTATTCGACGTTGATCGCCTCGATCGAACGCGGCCGGACCGGCACATTGGGCGACATCGTCGCCACCATCCAGGCCGAACAGGACGAGATCATCCGCTCCCCACAGCCCGGGGTGCTCGTGGTCCAGGGGGGCCCTGGTACCGGCAAGACGGTGGTTGCCCTGCACCGTGCGGCCTACCTGCTGTACACCCATCGCTTCCCGCTCGAGGACCAGGGCGTCCTGGTGATCGGGCCGAACCGGGTGTTCCTGCGCTACATCGAGCAGGTGCTGCCGTCGTTGGGTGAAGCCGGCGTGGATCAGGTCGTGCTCTCCGACCTCGTCCCCCACGTCACGTTCGCCGGCCGCACCGATCTGCAGGACACCGCACTGGCGGCCCGGATCAAGGGCGACGCCCGCATGAGCGACGTGATCGATCAGGCGGTCAACGATCGCGAGCGTCCGCTCCGCGAGGACGTGGTCGTGCCGTTCCGGTCCGGCTTCGTCCGGCTCCGTGCAGACGAGACGTCACGGATCGTCAAGCAGGCCCGACGCAGGTTCCGGCGTCACAACACGGGTCGCCGGTGGGTCGAGGGCGAGGCGTGGGCGGCGATGGCGGCCTCGTGGCGCGCCGGAGAGCTGACGGGCCGCGAGCTCCGTGCCGAACTGCGGCACCTGCCCGAGATGAAGGCCGCCTTCGACCGCATGTGGCCGCTGTTGACCCCCGCCGATCTGCTGCACGACCTGTTCGGGTCGATGGCGCTGCTGCGATTGGCGGCGGCGGGCACGCTCGACGACGCCGAGTACAAGTCGTTGTACCGGCCCCGGTCGGAGTCGGTCGACGACGTGCGATGGACCGCCGCCGACGTGGCGCTGCTCGACGACGTCCGCGAGGTGCTCGGCCCGAAGCCGGGCAAGCACGGCAAGATCGACGACGCCGACGAGATGCGCACGTTCGGCCACATCGTGATCGACGAGGTCCAGGACCTCACCCCGATGCAGCTCAAGATGGCGGCTCGGCGTTCGCTCAGCGGCTCGATGACGGTGGTCGGCGACATCGCTCAGGCGACCGGACCGTTGGCACCGGACAACTGGGACGAGGTGCTCGCCCATCTCCCCGACCGCAAGCCGGCACGCGTGATCGGGTTGTCGGTCGGGTACCGGATCCCGTCCCAGATCATGGAACTCGCCAACCGTGTGATGGAGGCTGCCACGCCGGGGCTGCGGGCGCCCACGTCGGTTCGATTGGGCGACGCCGGCCCGCGGTGTCGTGCGTGCCGAACGGCTGGTGGACGGGGTCGTCGACGAAGTGCGCGCCCTGACCCGAGAGCTGCCGAACGGTTCGGTCGCCGTCGTCGCTCCCGACGACCGGTGCGATGCGATCTCAGCGGCGCTCGACGCCGCCGGCCTCGAACACGGCCGTGCTGTCACGACCGGGCTCGACCATTCGCTCACCGTCGTTCCGGTCAGCATGATCAAGGGCCTCGAACTCGATGCGGTGGTGGTCGTCGAGCCGAGCGAGATCGTGGGCACGGTCGACGAACAGTCGTCGCACGGCATGCGGGCGCTCTACGTGGCGCTCACCCGGAGCACGCAGCGGCTCTCGATCGTGCACCACGACGACCTGCCCGAACCGCTCCGCTGACGCCACAGCTCGACAAGCGAATGGTGCCGGTGAGCGCTGATCTGCGATGATGACGCACCGTGAGTGACATCGACCTTGCCACCGACGCTGCCTGGTTGTCGTCCGACCAACTCGGCACGATCCGGGCCCAGATGCCGATCGTGTACGTCGAGGCGGTGCCGGTACGCACCGATGCGCTCGGGAACGTGACCAGGATCGGCCTGCTGTTGCGGGTTGCCGCCGACGGCTCGATCAGCCGTCTGATCGTCAGCGGCCGGGTCAAGTTCGGCGAACGGATCCGTGACGCGCTGGTCCGCCACTGCGAGAAGGACCTGGGTCCGCTGGCGCTGCCGCGGATCCCGGTCACGCCGGCACCGTTCACGGTCGTCGAGTACTTCCCGAGCCCCGAGGTGAGCGGGTTCCACGATCCTCGCCAGCATGCCGTGAGCCTTGCCTACGTCGTGCCGGTCGACGGTGAGTGCGAGCCCACCCAGGAGGCGCTCGACCTGTCGTGGTTCACGCCCGCCGAGGCGATCAGCCCGGCCGTCACGAGCCAGATGACCGGCGGTCAGGACCGTCTGTTGCGGCTCGCCCTGGCGCACGTCGGCCAACTCGCCTGACGTTCAAGTTGTGTCTGACACAACGTGAACGTGGGTCCGCCACACGGTGGGCGCTGGGGTTTACTCTGTCGGGTCAATGCCTGTGGCCGACATCGTCCGAAGTGCGAGCGCGATGCGAACCGCGCTCGTCGGGCATCCGATGCTGCGCTTCGACGCCCCCAAGCTGGTCGGTCCGGTGCCGCAGGCGGGGCGGTTGATCGAGGCTGTCGAGACCAACGGCAAGCACCTCGAAGTGGTGTGGGACGACGGGCTCGTGCTCGACACGGTGCTCAAGGGCGACAGCGAGTGGCACGTCTACCGGCCAGGCGCCCCGTGGCGCCGGGCCTGGGACCAGCTGCGGGCCTCGATCGAGACCGACGAGTGGGTGGCGGTGTGCTTCCGAGCGCCCAGCGTCGAGACGTACCGCCAACCCGATCGGGGCCGCCACCCCGGTCGTGGTCGGCTCGGGCCCGATCTGGGGGCGCCGACCGTGCATCTCGACGAAGCGATCGAGCTGCTGCTCTCGTACCCGGACCCCGGGGCGCGATTGCGCGACGTGCTCGTCGACCAGCACGTGATGCAGGGCGTCGGCAACGTGTACCGCTGCGAGGTGCTGTGGGCCTGCGAGTTGAGCCCGTGGGCGCACGTCGGCGACCTCGGCCAGAGCGACGCCGTGCGGCTCGTCAACACCGCCGCCAAGTTGTTGCGCACCACGCGTGGGCGGATCCGGCGTGTCACCACCACCGAAGCCGGCTTGGCGGTGTACGGCCGAGTCGGGCAAGCGTGCCCACGCTGCCACGACACGATCGAAGCACGCCCGGTCGGGCGCTACGCCCGCATGCTGTACTGGTGCCCGGGTTGCCAGACCCGTCACGACCGGCGCGATGCCACCCCACCGTTCGGTGAACGGGCGATGGACCCGCACCCCGCCGCGGCCCAGTACCTCAACGACCTGCCCTGGCGTAGAAGCGCCGACTGATCGTCAGCGAAGTTCGCGACGCAGCGCGAATCGCAGGCCGCTCCAGGTCTGGTCGATCGCGCACACCTTGTTGTCGACCCAGCCGGTGCGCAGCAGTTCGGCTCGCAGCACGTCCTCGGTGATGTCGGTCGGCACCTTGCTGGCGCGCTTGGGCCATGCCACCCAGACCGTTCCGTTGGGTGCGACCGCCGCCGTGGATTCCGGGAAGTCGTCCAGCAGGGCAGCGCGCTCGACGTAGAAGCCGATCACGATGTCCAGCCCGGGTGCCACGCTCGGCTCCCAGATCGCCCCCGACGGCAACCCACCGAGCGTCAGGTGGAAGTCGTCGGGAGCGTGGCGGACCGCGAACCGGGAACCGTCCTTGATGCCGAGCTTCTTCGGCAGCGGCGTTCCCGAGTATCCCGTCATGGCCGCGCCGGCGAACCTACTCGGTGGCGATCGCCTCGAGGACGTTCATGCGTGACGCCTTGAACGCCGGGTAGGCAGCTGCCACCACGGCGGCGATCACCGCGAACACGAGCACGAAAGCAAGCGTGCCGTACGGGATCGTGACACCGTTGATCACGGTGTTGGGCACGGCATACGAGAACGCCAACCCGAACAGCAGACCCAGCATGATGCCGATGATCACACCGAACAAGGTCACGATCACGGCCTCGCCGCGAACGGAACGTCGCAGCTTGCGTCTCGACATGCCGACCGCCCGCAGCAGGCCGATCTCGCGGGTCCGCTCGAAGACCGACAGCGCCAACGTGATCGCGATCCCGAGGAACGAGAAGGCGATCGCCACGGTGAGCAGCATCGTGACGAGGAACAGCAACGTGTCGATCTGACCCTTCTGCTGGTCGATGAACTCGTTGTTGGTCTGCACGGTCGCCTGTGGGAACTCGGTCAGCGCAGCGTCGATCGCCCGCCGTGCCTCGTCGGGTTGCACACCGTCGGCGCGCTTGGCGATCACGAACTGGTCGTTGGGCGCCTGCGACGAGACCGACTCGAGCGTGTCGATCGAGATGAACCAGTTGGCGCCGAGCGAGTTGTCGTCGAACAGGCCGGCGACCTGCAGCGTGCTCGAGATGCCGTTCTGCCAGGTCACGTCGACCGTGTCGCCGACCGAGACCTGCTGCTCCTGCGCGGCGTCACGGAACACCATCACCGAACCGCTGCCGACGATGCGGTCGAAGCCGCCTTCGGTGACGTCGACATTGGCGAGCTGAGGGAACGCGGTCGGGTCGACCGCCGTGAATGTGGCGGTCGCGTCACCCACGTTGGCGCGGATGTTTCGGAACGGTGAGACCGCCGACAGTTCCGGGAGCACGTCGAGGTGAGCCGCCACCTCGGGGCTGAGCGGTTGGAACGAGGCGTCGTCGAGCACGATGTAGTCGAAGCTGGTGCCGTCCTCCAGGATCCGGCCGAACGTGTCGCGCAGCGAGGAGGTGAACACGGCGGCGGCGGTGATCAGCGTGACGCCGATCATCAGCGCCGACGCCGTGCGGGCCGTCCGGCGCGGTGTGCGTGCGGCGTTGTCGCGAGCGAACCGTCCCGACGTGCCGAGCAGCTTGGCGACCGGAGCGCCGATCATCCGAGCTGCCGGGCGGGCGACCACGGTCGAGAGCACGGTGACACCGAACACCATCGCGATCGCCCCGGCGCCGGTGATCAGGCCCCACGTGCGTCCGCTTCCCGGTCGCAGGAACAAACCGAGCAGGAACACGATGACGCCCACGCCGCTCAGCACGGCACCGCGGATCAGGCTGCGACTCGCCCCGAGGGCGCCGAAACCGACCTCGGGTCGCATCGCCGCTACGGGCGGGATCCGCGAGGCGCGCAGCGACGGCAGCAGGACCGACACGACCGACACACCGATGCCCACGATGGCGGCGACGATCGCGGTGCGCGGCTTGAACAGCAGCGGGGTCGGCGGGAACCCACCACCGCTGGCGTTGAACGCGGCGATCAGTCCCTTGGCGACCGCCAGACCGCCGACCATGCCGATCAGCGTCGAGATCACCGAGACGACCAGCGACTCGGTGAGCACCAGTCGACGGATCTGCCTGCCGTTGGCGCCCACCGCCCGCAGCAGCGCCAGTTCGCGGAGGCGTTGGCTGATCGAGATGTTGTAGATGTTGTTGATCACGAACGCCGCCACCAGCGCCGTGACGAGGGCGAAGATCAACAACCCGGTGCCGAAGATCGACAGGATCGCCCCGACCTGGTCCTTGGTCTCGTCGGCGAGCTCCTTGCCCGTGACGACCTCGGTTCGATCGGGGATCACCTGATCGATCGCGGCGCGGACGGTGTCGATGTCGGCCCCCGGAGCGACCTTGAGGTCGATCGCGTCGACCGTGCCGTCGGTGTCCAGCAGCGCCGCCGCCGACGCCGGGTCCCACACCACGGTGGTGGCGCCCACGAACCCGTCGGAGTTCCCGAGCCCGACCAGGCCGACGATCGTGAAGTCGTGCAAGCCGTCCTTGAGGATCACCTTGATCGGGTCGCCGACTGCGAAGCCGACCCGGTCGGCGGTGGCCTTGTCGACCGCCACCTCGGTCACGCCGGTGGGGGCGCGCCCGTCTTTCAGGGTCACTCCCGAAAGACCGGACTCCGGATTCCACGACACGCCGAGTGTGGGTGCGCCCTGCGTGGTGACGGGTTTGCCGTCGGGGTCGAGCATCTGGGCGTACCGGGTGAAGCTGCCTTCGGCCACGCCGACGCCCGGTACGGCTTGCACCTGCGCCACCAGTGCGTTCGGGAGCGGGTCGCGCACGGCGTCGAGTTCGTCCACGGTGAGCTCGGAACGGACCTCGAGGTCGATTTCGCCGGTCAGGCCGTCGATCAGGTTGTCGAAGGTGCCCTTGAGGCTGTCGGCGAGGATGAACGAGCCGGCCACGAACGCCACCCCGGCCATGATCGACAGGCCGATGAAGATGCTGCGTCCGAGCCGGGCGCGCAACGATCTGCGGGCGAGTGTGAGGATCATCGCGTCACTCGCCGATCTGGTCGGCGTGGCCGATCAACTTCATGCGGTCGATGATCCGTTCCGCGGTGGGGTCGGCCATGTCGTGGACGATCTTGCCGTCGGCCAGGAACACGGCCCGGTCGGCATAGGCGGCGGCGTTCGGATCGTGGGTGACCATCACGATCGTCTGGCCGAACTCGTCGACGGCGTTGCGCATGAAGCGCAGGATGTCGGCGCCCGAGTTGGAGTCGAGGTTGCCGGTCGGTTCGTCGGCGAAGATGATCGTGGGGCGACTCGCCAGGGCGCGCGCCACGGCCACTCGCTGCTGTTGCCCGCCCGACAGCTCGCTGGGTCGGTGCGTGATCCGTTGGCTCAGCCCCACCGTGTCGATCACACGTTGGATCCAGGTCGCATCGCCGTCGTCGCCGCCGAGCGTGAGCGGCAGCATGATGTTCTCCTTGGCGGTCAGCGTGGGGATCAGGTTGTAGGCCTGGAAGATGAAGCCCACCTGTTTGCGACGCAACTCCGTGAGCTGCTTGTCGCTCAGGTCGGCCAGGTAGGTGTCGCCGATGAACACGGCCCCCTCGGTCAACGAGTCGAGCCCGGCCATGCAGTGCAGCAGTGTGGACTTGCCGGACCCCGACGGCCCCATGATCGCCGTGAACCGGCCCGGCTCGAACGACACGCTCACGCCGTCGAGGGCGTGCACGGCGGCGTCGCCCTCGCCGTAGGTCTTGCGGGCGTCGATCGCTCCGGCAGCGGCGACAAGGGCGGACGGCGGCGGGGGAACGGACGCGACAGAACTCATGCGACCATGATGCACGGCTGTGCTGGGCCGCACCATCGACCTTTCGGACCGATCGGGGTCGTCCGTTCGGACGATGTCGATCGCCGGCGGGTCGGTCGATCCCGAACCGTGTGTTCTGAGGCCGACCGGAACCCGTACGATCGCAACGAGATGGCCTGCCCCAACTGCTCCGAACCGACGCCCCCCGGGGCGCGGTTCTGCCCGGCATGTGGCACCGCATTGTTCGACACGCCACCGACCGCCAGCGAGGCCGGTTCCGACGAGACACGTCGAGTCGTGACCGTCGTGTTCGCCGACATCGTCGGGTTCACAGCGCTCACCGAGTATCGCGATCCCGAACAGGTGAAGCGCCTGGTCGACGCCGCGTTTGCCTTGCTCGTGGCCGACATCGAGGCCCACGGTGGGGTGGTCGACAAGCTGCTCGGAGACGCGGTGGTGGCGCTGTTCGGTGCGCCCGTCGCCCACGAGGACGATGCCGACCGAGCCGTCCGGGCGGCGCTGGCGATGCAGGCCACGCTCCGGGACTTCCGGGAACGGCACCCGGCCGACGCGCTCCGGATGCGAATCGGTGTGAACACCGGCGAAGTGGTGGTGGGCACGGTGGCCGGCACCGACTTCACGGCGATGGGCGACGTGGTCAACACCGCCTCCCGCCTCCAGCAGCTGGCGCCGCCGGGCACCGTCATGGTGGGTGACGCCACGCGTGATCTGTGTTCGGCGTCGCTGCGTTTCACGATCTACGACGACGTCCAGCTCCGAGGCCGCGAGCAGGCCGTGCGCGTGTGGCAGGCGGTCGCCCACGATGCTGCGGTGGTGCCCAAGCGGTGGCAGTCCGACGTGACGTTCGTCGGGCGCGGCACCGAGTTCGGGGTGCTGCGCAATCTCGGGTCGATCGTGGTCGGCGGGCGTGGCGCGCTGGTCGCCGTCACCGGTGAGCCGGGGATCGGCAAGTCGCGGCTCGTGCACGAGGTGATCGCTTCGTCGGCCGAGGCCAGCCCCGATGCGTTGATCTTGGAGGGGGTGTGCGCCCCGTACGGCGAGTCCAACGCGTGGTGGCCGCTCGTGGGCGGGTTCTTGAACCGTTTCGGGCTGGAGCGCAATCAGACCGAGGACGAGGCGCGTCGCCGGATCGACCGCAAGTTGGCTGCGTTCCCCGAGTTCCAGGCCGACTCGGGGCGGGCGGCCGGTTTCGTCGAGGTGTTGATGCACCTGCTCGGCCACGCATCGGCGCTCGACGCGCTCGGTCCCTCCGCCACTCGCGACCGGCGTGATCGACGTGATCGCGCTCGCCCTGCAGCAGCGTGCGACGGCGGCCCCGGTGATCATCCAGATCGACGATCTGCAGTGGGCGACGCCGCTCCTGCTCGAGTCGCTCGAGACGCTGACCCGTCGCCTGTCGGACTCGGCGGTGCTGGTGCTCACGACGTACCGCAACGGCGATGAAGGCATCTCGAACTGGCCGCCACCGCTCGATCCTGCGCTCACCCTGCATCTGCCGTTGGCGCCGCTCACCGACGCCGAAGTGCGCGAGCTGGTGCTGGCCGTCGCCGGCCGTCCCCTGGCCGAAGCCACGCTGCGCTCGATCGCCACCCGCGCCGGGGGCAACCCGCTGTTCGTGACCGAGTTGGCGCGCCTGGCGGCGGCGACACCCGACGACGTCGAGATGCCCGAACTGCCCGGCTCGCTGCGGGCGCTGATCGCCTCGCAGCTCGATCGGCTCACCGCCGACGCAGCGGGCGCTGCTGGACAACGCCGCGATCCTCGGCGCGGGAGGACGGATCGGGGCGTTGCGGGCGTTCGCCGCCGAGATCGGCCAGGTGTTCGACCCGGACGATCTGGACGTGCTCGACGACCAAGGGCTGCTGGTTCGCGACGGTCCGAACTGGACGTTCCGCAGCGACGTGGTGCGTGAGGTGGCGTACGGGACGCTCACCAAACAGGTCCGTGCCCAACGCCACGCGGGCGTCGCCCGCTACCTGCTCCGGTACGGCGAGACGTACGTCGATCGCCGTGCCCACCACGTGGCCACGGCGGTGGAGCTGGTGCGCGAGATCGGCCCCACGGCGGGCGTGTCGGACGACGACATGTCGGCTGCCGTGAGCCTGCTCGTGCAGGCCGCCCAGCGGGCATACCTGCAGGGTGCGCACCGGCGTGGGATGCAGCTGATCGAGCGTGCCCTGGAACTCGACCCGACGGATCTGGAGCGACGGGCAGCGATGTTGCTGCTGGCGGAGGGGGCGGTCGAGAGCCGAGCGCTGGCACGTGCCCGCGACGTGCTCGAGGAGTTGCTGGTGACGGCCGCCGAAGCGGAGGACGAACTCACCTTTGCCGAGGCGATGCGGCTGCGTGGCACGACCGCCCAGATGGAGGGCGACCTGGTCGCCGCCCGACGCGACCTGGGCGACGCCGTCGGCCGGCTGCGGATGCTGGGCGACGCCGAGCATCTCGGGGAGGCGTTGCGGGCGCGCGGTTTCGCCGAGGTGTTCGGCGGATCCTTGCGTGATGCCGAGTGGTTCTTCGGTGAGGCCGACGAGATCTACCTCCAGGTCGGCAACGAACGCGGACGCGCCTGGGTCCAGCAGCACCTTGCCTGGGTGTCGTTCCTGGGCGGTGATCACGCCACGTCGCGGGAGCGTCTGGACCGTGCGATCAGCGCCTTCGAACAGATCGGCGACCGGACCGGGTTGAGTTGGGCGAAGGGGTTGTTGGCCTACGTGCACCACTTCGGTCGCAACAACGACGAGGCCACACGCCTGGCGAGCGAGGTGTACGAGGACGCCAAGCGGTGGGGTGACGAGTGGGGGGCGGCGATGATGCTCAACCTCGAGGCCAGCATCCGGCTGTGGGCGGGCGACATCGAGCGGGCGCGGACCGTCGCCGATCGTGCCGTCGTCATCTTCCGCCGGATCGGTGACCGGTTCGGTCTGATCCAGGCGCTGGGCACGTCGAATCGAGCATTGATCGCCGCCGGGCCGCCATGCCGACGCCGACCGCAGCGTGGAGGAGATCCTCGTGCTGGCCGATTCGTTCGGGCAGATGGCGTATCCGTCGATGGCTGCGGCCGGGGCCGCGATGCACTCCGGCCGGGGCCGGCGGGCGGTGGTGTTGGCGCTCGATGCCGGTGCCCGGCTGGACACCACCGGCGCCAACATCGACGAGGCGCGGGTCGTCGCCGCCTTCGGGTACCTGCTCTCCGACGATCCGGAGCAGGCGCTGACCGAGTTGGAACGGGTCGCCGTCGACTCGTCGCCGTTCGCGCTCGCCGCACGCGCCACGGCGCGGGCGATGCTCGGGGACCGCCACGGTGCGGTGGCCGACGCCGACTCCGTGGAGCGGCTCGTGGCCGAGCCTGGTTCCCATGTGAGCTACTGGGACTCCTGGGTGGCCCGGATCGCTGGACTCGCCTGTGCCGAGGGCGCCGACCTCGATCGACGTGTCGGCGCGATCGGAGCCGAGGTCGGTGATCTGGCCGACGTGGTGGTGCGCGCCTTTGCTCGCGACGTCTTGGCGCGGGTGAGCGGGGAACCGGCGTCCGAGCACCCTTCGTCGCGGGCGATGCGCGGGTGGGCGGTGGTCGCCGAACGGCTCGTGCCGAATCTCGGGTGTCGCGAACGCGCAGGCCGACCAACTCTTGCAAGAATGACGTCATGAACCCGTTCGATCTCCCACCGTCGACCCCGCCGGTCCACTTCGAACCGCCTCTGACCGAACCGCCTCCGACCGGCCGGCGCGCCGGCGTGTCGCGTCGCCGCACGCTGGCCGTTGCGCTGGCGTCGGCAGGTATCACTGCCGGGGCGATCGTGGCGGTCGGTTCGTTCGCCGGTGGATCGAGCGCACCCCAGCTGGTGGGGGCGGCACCACTCGACAGCGTGCCACCGACCGCGGCGCCGACGACGGCACCGTCCCAGGAGCCGACGGGCGAACCGAGCGACACGACGCCCGGTGAACCGGGCGGTGCCGACGGCACGATCGTGATCCGGATCGGTGACGGGGAACCGATCACGATCGATCTCGACGACCTGCCGTCGTGGTTCGACGTCGGAACGGCCACACCGGGCGGCGGCGCGGATGCCCCGTCGCTCGGCAGCCTCGACGGCTGTTTCGGTGACCTGTTCGGCAACCTGTTCGACGGATCGTTCGACGGATCGTTCGACGGATCGGGCGATCTGGGCGGGCTGCCGCTCGGCGACCTGGCGGGGGTCGGCACACACGTGACCGTGCTCGGCCCCGACGGGGTATCGATCATCGAGTTCGGCGACGGGAACGGATCGGTCACGATCACGCAGACCGATGGCGAACTCAACGTGACGTCCGACGGTGATGTCACGACGTCAGCACTCGATCAGGTGCTGGATTTCGGATCGATGCCACCGGTGTCGCTCCCCGACCTCGGCGAGCTGCCGGACTTCGCCGAGATCCAGGCCTGCCTCTCCGCCGATCAGTGACCCGAACGCGAGCCGGTCACTGAACCGGTCGCAGTCGGGCGCGGCTCGCGGCCGTGCCCGACCTCTCGATCAGGGGTTCACCTGTTGGGCTGCTTGGTGACGCGCAGGTAGGGCTTCTGCTGCGTCCCAGCCGCCGGGGAACAGCGCCTTGGCGTCGTCGTCGGCGACAGCGCCGGCGACGATGATCACGTCCTCGCCGTCCTTCCAGTTGGCCGGGGTGGCGACCTTGTGGTTGGCGGTCAGCTGGAGCGAGTCGATCACGCGCAGGATCTCGTCGAAGTTGCGCCCGGTCGACGCCGGGTAGGTGATCGTGAGCTTGACCTTCTTGTCGGGCCCGATCACGAACACCGAACGCACCGTGAGCGTGTCGTTGGCGTTGGGGTGGATCATGTCGTAGAGGTCGGCCACGGTTGCGGTCGGGGTCGCCGATCATCGGGAAGTTGACGGCGGTGCCCTGGGTCTCCTCGATGTCGCCTTCCCACTTGACGTGCGAGTCGACCGGGTCGACCGAGAGGCCGATCACCTTGACGTTGCGCTTGTCGAACTCCGGCTTGATCTTGGCGACGTAGCCGAGCTCGGTGGTGCAGACCGGGGTGAAGTCCTTGGGGTGGCTGAACAGGACGCCCCACGAGTCGCCGAGCCACTCGTGGAAGCTGATCTCGCCCTGCGTGGTGGGGGCGGTGAAGTCGGGGGCGGTGTCGCCGAGACGGACGGCCATGGGGTACTCCTTCGATCGGGTCGGAACCAGACGGTCGATGGTATCCCAAAACCCGACAAGTTCAATCGGGAATCCCGGCATCCGGTCGACCCCGGGAAACGGTCGCGCAATTGACAGGTGACTAAAAAGTCACATATCATGATCGTGATGGACGCGGTGTTCAAGGCGCTGGCAGACGAGGGCCGGCGGGCGTTGCTCGACGCGCTCCGCGAGCGCGACGGTCAGACCCTCGTCCGAACTGTGCGAGGTGCTCCCGGCGATGACCCGATTCGGCGTGATGAAGCACCTCGCCGTGCTCGAGCACGCCCACCTCGTGTCACCGAGAAGGTCGGCAGAGAGAAGCACCACCACCTCAACCCGGTACCGATCCGCGAGATCCAGCACCGCTGGATCGCCCGCTACCAGGAACCGATCGTCGACGGCCTGCTCGCCCTCCGCGACGCCGCCGAACATCCGAACCAACGTGCCGAAGGAGCATGACATGGCCGCAACCGCCCACCTCTACGAGATCTTCATCCAGGCTCCCTGCCAGACGGTGTGGGACGCCCTGATCAAACAGGAGTACACCACGCAGTACTTCCACGGCACGCGATTCGACTCGTCGTTCGAACCGGGCGCGCCGTACCTGACCTGGTGGTCGACGGCGAACGCCCGCGGTCGACGGCGTGATCGAGACGTTCGAGCCGCCCCACAAGCTGGTGATGACCTGGCACGTGCTGTACGACGACGAGATGGCGGCCGAGCCGCCGGGTCGGGTGGAGTGGACACTCGTTCCGGCCAACGGCGACGGCAGCGTCACTCGGGTCACCCTTCGCCACGGCGACCTGGCGCTCAGCCCGAAGACGTGGGCCAACGTCCGGCTCGGATGGGTGGGCGTGCTCGACGGGCTCAAGACCCTGCTCGAGACCGGTGAGCCGATGCCTGCCGTCGACACCTCGTCGTCGGCGCCTGACGACGTGGAGGGCGGCTGGCACCGCACGCAGGGGATCACCGCCAACAACTCGATCTGGGAACTGTTGGACGAACGCCGGCACACCCCCGACGAAGCCGACGAACTGCTGTCGCGTGCCTACGCATCCCAGTACCACTGGGCGCGGGCCGCCGGTCGGAAACCGATCAACGCAGCCCGCGGCGCCTACATGATCGGCAAGGCCCACACCGTGCTGCACCAGGCCGACATGGCGTTGCGCTGGAGCGAGCGCTACGACGTGTTGCTGGCGGCGGCCCTGGACGGCGCCGCCGACTTCGATCATGCCTACGGGCTGGAGTTGCGCGCCCGGGCGTTGGCGCTGGCAGGGCGAGTCGACGAGGCGAGCGTGGCGCGCCGGTCGGCGATCGACACGCCGATCGCCGACGCCGACGACCGTGCCATCGTCGAAGCGGACCTGGCTGCCGGCCCGTGGTTCGGAATCGACGAACCGGAGCAGTGACGGGCGGTCGGGGCCGACCCGTGTGGAGCCTCCGGCTACGGTGAGCCCGTGAGCATTCGTCTCGAACTCGTGGACCTGCCGGCCGAGATCCCGAAGTGGGGTTTCGGCTATCTGGTCACGGTGTCGGACGACGGCCGCCCGCACGTGTTGGCACTCGTGCCCGGCGTGACAGCGGGGGAGGCGCCGGTCCTGCGCTTCGATGCGGGTGGTGGACGTGCGTGCCGCAATGCCGGTGCCCGCCCGGACGTCGCCGTCGTGTTCCCGCCGGCCGCCCACAGCGACGGGTTCAGCCTCGTGCTCGACGGGGAAGCGAGTGTCGACGGGGCGTTCGTCGACGTGCGCGTCACGTCGGCACTGTTGCACCGCCCGGCACCGTGAGCCCTCAGTCGTGAGCATCGATCGGATTCCGCTCCCACGCACCGACGGTGCGCTCTGGCTCACGAGCCGGAACGAGATCGCCCCCGACCCCGATGCAGTGTTGCAGTGGGCCGACCACGCGACCACGGTGGTGTGTCTGAACCCGGTCGGCGAACTCGAGCACCGCTATCCCACCTACGTCGAGTGGTTGCGCCGGCACCTGGGCGCGGCCGCCATCTGGTACCCGATCGGCGACTTCGGGGCCCCCTCGGCCGCCGCCGCCCGGCCGGTCATCCGCATGATCACCGACCGTCTCGAGGCGGGGGAGGGTGTCGTCATGCACTGCGCATTGGGCCAGGGTCGAGCGGGCACGATGGCGGCGTGCGTGTTGATCGCGCTCGGTCTCGAGGCCGACGAGGCGGTCCGAACGGTCGCCTCGAACCGCGCCATGGCAGGCCCGGCGGGCGCCGGCCAATGGCGCCTGGTCGACGAGTTCGCATCCCTGATCAAGCACGAGTGATATGTCGCCGTCGGATGCATGGGTGCCGAGCCATGGCTGGTTCCTATGCTGTTGCCCGGCTCCGCTTCGGCGGTCCGCACCGCTCCCGTAGCTCAGCGGATAGAGCAACGGTTTCCTAAACCGCAGGTCGCAGGTTCGATCCCTGCCGGGGGCGCCAAGAAGGACCAGTTAGACCGATAGATCGCTGATCGCCACAGTGTGCCCGCTGGCGAATGACTCAGTCGCGGCAAGTGCAACCTTGACTGCGGCCAGCGCCTGCTCCGGACTCCCGATCTCGATCGGACCATCGTCGGCAATCTGTTGCAAGAAGTAGTGCATCTCCGGCTTCCACGGGTTGAGGGCGTCGATCGGGATCGTCCGCGTCGGTCCGTCCTCCGGATGGATGACGATCAGCGGCGGGGCGGCGGGGGTGAACTGGCTGGCATCGCGACTGTCGTCCTCGGCATTGCGAGCAACGTCGTATCCGTAGTGCACTGAACCTTGCTCGCAGTACACGTTGAGTGTGGTCGAGAACGGATGCGACTGCGGCATTGCGAGGCTGCCTTCAACGACGCCGCGGCCATGCTCGAAGTTCACCCCAGCGACCACGTGTGATGCCTCGATTCCCGCACCGCGCAGCACGAACGATGACACCGACAGCGGCGTGCCAAGCACCCAGTTCATCAGATCGAAGTCGTGCACGAGGGCGAGCGGCGCGATCCCACCCGTGGAGTTGACATCTGCCAGCCAACCGGTGGTCGCCGGAGGTGCTTGGATGCGGGTGCAGACCACCGACAACGGAGCACCGAGTGTCCCACCGGTGGCGAGCGCGTGCACTTCCGGGTAGCCGGGCCAGAACCGCAGCACGTGCCCCACCATCAGCCGCGTGCGGTGGCGATGCACGGACTCGACGATCGCCGCCGCATCGGCGTGATTGATGGCGATCGGCTTCTCCAGAAACACGCTCTTGCCGTTGCTGAGAGCGAGCTCGACCACCGAACGATGGAGGCGCGGCGGGATCGCGATCACGACCGCGTCGACGTCCTCTGACACGATCGCTTGTTCCACCGAGGTGGTCGCATCGGCTCCGAGTTCGTGCGCCACCGCTGCGGCTTTGGATTGGTCGGTATCGAACACGCGCGTCACGCGGGCGAGCCCGTCGAACGAGTTGACGCTGCGTCCGTGCACCACACCCATCACGCCAGCTCCGACGAGTCCGACCCGAATCATCTCAACTCCCTCTGCTCGAACTCCGCCGTCACCGTCACTGGCACCGTCACCAACCGCAGAAGGCGCAGGCGATCGTCTCCGGTGTCATCCCCAGCACCGAAAGCGCTTCGGCGACATCGCTGGCTTCGGGCCAAACGATGAGAAGTGATCGAGTTGACGGGCGTCGGCATTCGGAACACTGACATCGGGTCCACCACGGAGTGCGACCTTACTGGTCGCCGTGGTTGCTCGACCCGGCGACAAGGTTCAGCGAACGGTGGGCTGTCGTCGGAGCCCGAGCGCAGCTCAAGGTCGTGGCCACATGAGTTCCTCTCGCGCTCCTCCCGCGACGGGTGGCGTTCGCCCAGTTGGGCTCGGCTGGGCTCGGTGTCGACGCGAGATGTCGGATGCGGGCTGGTCGTGAGGCGCACACCTCACCACGGACCGGTGGACATGGTTTACGTTCCCGGTGTGAAACTCACCAACGCCGACCGGCCACCGGTGCCGTCGGTGTGCACACTCAACAACGGACCGACACCCAAGCCGTAGAACTTGAGCTCCTGCACCATCGGCTCGAGCGGGACGAGGTCCCGGGTCATCAGAACATCATCATCGAAGAAGCCAAACGGAACCTCGACCTGTTCCTCGTCGACGGTGATCACGGCGCCTTCGTCCTCGGCCACGCCGGCGTAGTATTCCTGGCGGTACGACAATCCGGGCCGGGGCTGGGCGGGCATTGCGATGCCCGGCTGTGCGCCGTCGACACCCGCTTCGAATGAGCCGTCGTTGTTGACGATCACGCCGTTTTCGTAGTTGTCGACGTGCTCGCCGAGATACCAAATGTTGCCGCACCGGTCCTGCGCGTACCAGTCCTGAGTCTGCTCGCGGATCTCGCCGTCGAGCGTGACGGTGTCGATGATCACACGCGCTTCGATGCCATTCGCGATTGTCTTGGTCTTGTTGGTGACTTCAATGACAACATCTTCGTGCGCGCCCTCGACGTCGTCGGATGCGTACACCCAACGACTTCCCGGCGTCATCGGCCAGTACGGGTTGTCGATTACGGTCGTGAAGTCAGCAGGCCTCAGTTCGACCGGCTCGCTCCCCTGCGGGAGCGACTGGTTCCGACATCGTCGGGGCCGGCTTGCGTGGTCACGGTCGGACCGCGCATCGCCGGGCTCGGTCCGACCCGATGGGGTCTGTACGTCGGTGGTTCCGACGTGACCCGACGGGGTTGCGGCAGATGCCAGTGCGCCGGAGGCCAATGCTCCGGTCGCAGTTGCGAGCAGGACGCCCGCCGCAACCGTCTTGAACAGCGTTCGTTTGTGCTCAATCATGTCTCGCTCCTTTGATGCTTGCCAATGTGGAGTGATTGTTCGACTTGTTCACCTGACGTTGTGCTGAATACGGCGGGCGACGAGTCAGCACAGAGTCAGCGGCAGCTCACCTGCCTGCACGGCTCGCAACACGTGTGCGTCGACGGCGCTTCTGTTCAGGCTGGATTCAGGTTCGGCGCGTATAAGGGATCCATGTCGTCCGTGCCGTCGTCCACAACGAGATCCGCCGTCGGCTTGCACGGGGGCCGGGTGCCCGTGGCCGGATGGCGCTGGGTTGTGGTGCCGATGGTTGCGGCCCTGCTCGCGGTGGCCGCCTGCAGCGGGTCGGACGGCGACCAGGCGACGGGGCTGGCTGTCGATGCGAGCGACGAGGGCACCAAGGTCGAGTTCGACCCGGCGAACTTCGTCGATCCCACCCTGTCTACCAACCCCTATCACCCGCTGAAGCCGGGGACCCAGTGGGTGTACGGCGGGAGCACCGAGGTCGGCTCGCGGACGGTTCCCCATGGGATCATCGTCACCGTCACCGACGTCATTCGTGAGATCGACGGGGTCCCCACGGTGGCGATGCTCGGCGAGTCGACCGACTCAGGGGAGATCTCCCAGATCGGCATGGACTACATGGCGCTGGACAAGGACGGCAACGTCTGGATCCTGGGCGGTTACGACGAGGACTTCGAGGGGGGTGAGTACACCAACATCGACACGGCTTGGCTGGGCTCGGGCGACGGTCAGATCGTCGGCATCCTCTCGCCCATGGATGTCACCATCGACACACCACGGTGGTTCATCGGGCAAGCCCCCGAGGAAGTGGGTTCCGTGGGCGAGCCGGTGCGGGTCGGCGTGCGCGAGTGCGTGAGCTTCGGCTGCTTCGACGACGTGCTGGTTGTGCAGGAAGGCAACGTCGGTGCCCCGGACAACGAGGACAAGTACTACGCCCCTGGTGTTGGCGTGATCAAGAACGTCCCGCTCGACGCGAGCCTGCACCAGGATCGCTTCGAGCTCCTGAACTTCCTCGTGCTCAGCGCCGACGCATTGGCGCAAGCCAGCCAGACGGTGCTGGACATCGAGGCGCACGCCCTGGAGACCGCCCCGGAGGTGTTCGCGGGGGAGCCGCCAGCCAGGCGGGCGTCGTGACCGCGACCCCCGTGGTGCGGCTCAACGGTGTCTCGAAGTCCTTCGAAAGCGCTGCGGGCTCGACCGTCGTGCTCGACGACGTGCACCTGTCGATCAGCCCGGGCGAGAAGGCCAGTCTCGTGGGGCCTTCCGGCAGCGGGAAGTCCACACTGCTCTCCCTGATCGCGGGTCTCCTTCGACCCGATTCAGGCACGGTGGAGATCGACGGCGTCGCGATCAGCGAGCTCGACGACCGCCACCGCGCCCGCATGCGCGCCGACCGGATCGGGATTGCCCTCCAGTCCGACAACCTCATCCCGTTCCTCACGGCCCGCGAGAACGTGGAGCTTGCGCTGGGCTTCGGCACTCGTGGGTCGTCGGGCCGGTCGCGCTCTGCCACCCGGGCCCGTGCCATGGACCTTCTCGATCGGTTCGATGTCGCAAACCGCGCCGGCCATCGTCCTCGCCATCTGTCTGGTGGGGAGGCCCAGCGGGTGGCGCTGGCGGTATCGATGGCCAACGAGCCCGATCTCCTGCTGGCCGACGAGGTCGTGGCCCAGCTCGACGGGGAAACGGCCGCCCGCGTGGTTGACACAGTGTTGGACGCCGACTTCGCCGTGTTGTTCGTGACCCACGACCTTGCCCTGGCTGACCAGGCCGAGCACCGCTACGCGCTCGAAGACGGAGCGGTGGTGACCCGATGACCACCGACAACACGATCGTTGCGGTCGATCTCATGGTCGAGCATCGCAGCACCGCCGAGGTCGTGCGGGCCCTCGATCCTGTGTCGCTGACGGTCGAGGGCGGTAGCAGCGTGGCGGTCATGGGACCCAGCGGCTGCGGCAAGTCAACTCTGCTCGGCCTCCTCGCCGGGCTCGCCCTCCCCACGGCGGGCACCGTCGCCGTCGGCGACACGATCGTCTCCGACCTGGACGAGCGGCGCCGGGTCCAGTTCCGACGGGAGAGCCTGGGCATGGTGTACCAGGCCGACAACCTGCTGCCGCATTTGACCATCGAGGAGAACGTGGGCCTCCAACTCGCCATCTGTCACGGCGAGACAGCCTCCGACTCGCGCCAGGAGGTGGCCCGGGTGCTGGACCGGCTCGGGATCGGCGACCTCGCGAAGCGGCTCCCTGATCAACTTTCCGGCGGGCAGCGACAGCGCGCCGCGGTGGCCCGGGCGATCATCCACACACCCATGGTGATGCTGGCCGACGAACCCACCGGCGCGCTCGATGGACGCAGCGCCCAGGTCGTGATCGAGCTCCTCGTCGAGGTGCACCGAGAGATGGGTGCCACCCTCGTCGTGGTCACCCACGACCCGGCGATCGCCGCTCACCTCGACCGAACCGTCGAGCTGCGCAAGCCCGTCCGAGCCCAGGAGCCGGTCCGTGCTGGTTAGGTACGTACTCGCAGATCTCCTTCGCAACCCTCGACGGACACTGTCGACGATGGTCGGCGTCACGCTTGGGGTCGGGCTGTTCTGCGGCGTGCTGTTCTTCGTGGATGGACTCTCGTCGTCGATGACACAGAGAGCCGTGGCGCCGCTACCTATCGACATGCAACTGATCGTGACTCAGCCGATCGGGGCCTCGTTGAGCATGACACAAGCCTCGGAGCCGTCTGGTCAGCTGTCCGCAGGCGGCGATGTGTCAATCATCCTCGAGATCGTCAACACCGGTGAGGTCGAGGCCCATGACGTGACCGTACGATCCGTGCCGGTCAACGAGCTCACCTTCGCCCAAGCCTCGGCCGAAGTCGACGGGACCCCCATCGACGGGATCGACGACAACCCCTTCGCCCATGGCCAAGCGCACACCGGCTTCAACTTGGGGACCCTGGCACCGGGCAGCTCCCGGCGCCTGACATACCGGTTGACGGCGACAGCCGATGTCGATGTCAACGACACCACCGTGGTGTCGACCTACTCGAGCCGCGAGAACCCCATTCCGGTGGCCGCCAACGAGCCCGGGGCGGTCGATCTGCGCGACCTGTCCGTCATGATCGCGGCGGTGGACGGCGTCGCCGCCGCCAGTCCGTTGTCCATTGCCGACCTCGGCGTCTCGCGTCTTGCCGCCGGCGGAACCACCCCGCCCGGCCCTGCGAAGATCTTTGCCTTCGACGACGCGTACGCAGCGCGATACGGCTCGATTGACATCGTCGAAGGAAGGCTCTCGGCCGACGGCGCGGTCCTGAGCGCGGAGGCGGCCGCCGCGCTCGGGCTCACCCAGGGCGACACCGTCTCGGTGCAGCTGCCCGACAACTCGACGATCGATCTGGCCGTGACTGGAGTGGCGGATTTGTCGCGGGCCCGATCGTTGTTCTCGAGCCGGCGCGGTGGCGACCTCGAAACGTTCGTCTACACCGCCCACTCGGTGGTGGTCTCGCCAGGCACCTTTGCCGAGGTCGTCCAACCCGCCTTCGATCGCGCCGCCGCGACGGGCACCGGCCGGGTCAAAGCTCCCCCCATCCGCGAGGTCGACATCGCACTGGACCGCGACCTGCTCAACGCAGATCCCGCCACCGCCCGCCTCGAGACGGGCCGAATCGGCGGCGATGTCGTCGCCGTCGCCTCCCCCTCGGACTACCTGCTCGACAACATCTCCAACACCCTTGACGTCGCCGCAGGAGACGCCGACGTGGCCAAGCGGCTCTTCCTCTTCCTCGGTGTCCCGGGTGGTTTCCTCGCCGCGATGCTCGCCGCGTATTCCGGCACCGTCCTCGCCGAGGCCCAACGCCGTGAGCAGGCCATGCTGCGGGTCCGCGGCGCCGCCCGGTCGCACCTGCTGCGCATGCTTGCACTGAGAACTTGCGCACTGACCGTGGCCGGATCGGCGATCGGGCTGGTGAGCGGCTACGTCCTGGCGGCCGCGATCCTCGGCAAAGAGTCGCTCGACCGGGCCAACCCGTCGAGCTTGGCCACCTCTGCGGTGCTCGGCACCGTCGGCGGGTTCGCGGCGACAGGCCTGGCTCTCTACTTGACCGGTCGCCGGTCCATCGACCGGGAGATCAACGGCGACCGGGCCCGGCACACGCTCATCGTCCCGATCTGGAGGCGGGCCCGGCTCGATCTCATCGGCATGCTGGTTGTGGCCGTCGGAACCGCCGTGGCCGTACAGTCCGGGGCCTTCGAAGGAGCGCCGGGCTCGGTGTACTTCGGCCGCGGGGTCACCCTCAACGTGGCCCTCCTCGTGCTGCCCCTCGCAGTGTGGATCACCGGCAGCCTCCTGGGCGCCCGCATCGTCGGCGCCCTGCTCGGGCGGACCCAGCCTCGGTCGACAGCCGCCGTCGGGCGTCCGCTGCCCAGCCTGTACCGACTCAGCATCGGACGGCGCCCCTGGTCCATCAGCAACGGCGCCTTCATCGTCACGCTCATCGTCGCGCTGGCGACGTGCCTGGCGGCCTTCACCGCGTCCTACGACGCCGCCAAGGTCCGAGACGCCCGCTACGCGAACGGCGCCGACATCCGCATCACCCCCAGCCCCACCTCCGCCCGCCGCTACACCGCCGACGACGCCAAGGTCTTCCAAACCCGTGGCATCGCCGCCGCTACCCCTGTCGTGTACGAACTCAGCAACGTCATCCTCCGCAGCGCCCGCACCTCTGACCCCGCCAACCTGGCCGCCGTCGACCCCACCAGCTTCCCCGTGGTCGCCCCGTTGACCGGGAGCCGCTTCACCGACGGCAGCCCGCAGGACGCCTTCCGAGCCCTGCGCGACGACCCCACCGCCATCATCGTCAGCCGAGACATGGCGGCCTTCCTCAAGGCAAAGGTCGGTGACACCCTGCAGGTGGTGCTCGCCCGCGCCACCGACGCCCAAGTGGAGGTCCCGCTCCACATCGTCGCCCTGTTCGAACGCCTCCCCGGGTTCCCCGACGGAGCCGACGCCGTCATGGCAATCTGGGCACACACGTCCGCCGTGCCGTCGAAGAACCCCGACTTCTTCCTCGCCACGACCGAGCGCGACGACGATGCCGGACTGCACACGGCGGTCGCGTCACTCCAGGCCGACAGCACGAGCGGCGAGTTCCAGATCGACACGCGGGCCACCACTCTCGCCAGCGACCAGTCGAGTCTCGCAGCGCTCAACATCGCCGGCCTCGTCCAGCTCGACTCGACTTTCTCGCTCGCCATGGCCGTGGTGACCATTGCGATCTTCGTCTTCGGCCTCCTCCTCCAGCGCCGCCGCGAATACATCACTCTGCGTGCTCAAGGACTCGAGCCGTCCACCATCAGAAGACTCATCACCCTTGAAGCCGCCACCGTCGCCGTGGTCGGCGCCATCGCCGGCGTCATCGTCGGCATCGTCATGGGCTCCTACTTCGTCGCTGTGCTCCGACCCCTGTTCGTCCTCACCCCCAACTATGCCGTCCCCATCGACGGCGTCGCCCTCGCCGTCGGTCTGGTGCTCCTCGCCACCATCGCCTCGACCACCGCCGCCTCACGACTGGTCAACCGCCTCGAACCCACAGAGCTCCTCCGCGACGAGTGACCCCAACGCCGGCCAAGCATCGGGCCCAACCCAGGACAACGACCCGCAAACCTTGCAATCGTCGGGGGCTCGACTGCCCATGAGGTAGCGCTGTGATGTCGCGAGAGATCCGAAACGATCCGGACCGCGTCAAGGTCTGGATCGTTCGACGTACTTGAAGCAGAGTACGACGGTGTCGTCCTCGGTCACCGAATGCGATGCCATCTCGATGAGGTTGTCGCAGATGTGAACGGGCGACAGGTGTCGATCTCGGATCGCTGTTACCCGGAGGCGTTCCAAGCCGAGATCGAGGGACTCGCGCCGCCGTTCGACGAGCCCGTCTGTGTACATGATCACCACAGAGCCAGGGTCGAGGAGCGCGCTCGCAGCGGGTCGGGTCTGAGGTCGGCTGGTACAGAGCGGCATCGAGCGACCATCTTCAAGCCAGCGCGTCTCCCCGTTGGCATCGACGATCAATGTCGGTGGATGCCCGGCGGATGCGTAGGTGAGTTGTCCGCTGGTTGGGTCGAGCACGATGCAGTTGACGGTGGTGTAGTCGGCTCCACCGGGACGAGATGCGTACGTGTCGAGCATTGCCAGCAGCATGCCCGGATCGGATTGTTGGTGTGCGAGGGCGGCGAGACCAGCGCGGAGGCGGCCCATCATCGCAGCGGCGTCGAGGCCGTGACCGACGACGTCGCCGACAACGAACAGAATCGAGCCGTCGTCGAGCTCGATGCTGTCGTACCAGTCGCCGCCAACTTCGAGAACGTGGCTGGACGCGACGTAGCGGGCGGCGACGTGCACGTTCTGGGCTCGGGCGAGACGGGTCGGCAGGAACGCTTGTTGGAGGCGGAGCGAGATCTCGTGCTCGACGTCGCGGAGTGCCATCGATGCGAGGATCACGCCGGCGCGTTGCGCCAAGGCGTGGAGGAAGTCTCGGTCTTCAACGCTGAATCCGGGTCGTGACGGGTCGCTGACTCCGGCCATCAGCGCGCCCTTGATGTTGTTGCCGAGGTCGATGGGGACCGCGAGATGTGAATGCGGCGCGAGTTGGGCGAGCAAGGCTGCGGCTTCGTCGTCGAGTGCGTATTCGGAGACGACTCCGTCGGTCACGGTGCCGATGAGTTGGGCTTGTCCGTCGGCTGCTTGGCTGACTGAGTTCGCTTCGTCGGGGTGGATCCGGTGGCGCTCGCGGAGCTGGATGAGGACGTCCAGTTTGGTTGGATCGGCGTGTCGCACGCCGAGCACGGGTGCTGGAAGCGAGGTGCCTCGATGGCCGCGTAGTCGGCGAAACGTGGAACGACGATGTCGAGCAGGCGGCTGATGCGACTCGCCGGGTCCAGTGCGGTCTCGAGCGCATCGGACATGTCTGCGAGCAGTTCAGCGCGTCGTCGGCCGAATCGTTCGGCTTCTTCCAACGCTCGACGTTCGGTGACGTCCGCGCTGGCGCCGATGTGGCCCAGATAGCCGCCGTCGGCGGCTGCTCGTGGTTTGGCCCACGACTCCAGCCAACGCCACTCGCCCTGAGTGTCTTGCATGCGGACGTGGCCGTGGAACGGCGCCCGCACCTGAATGCTGGCCATGAACTCCTCGACGTAGCAGACGTCGTCGGGATGGGTGAGATCGACCCAGTCGCTGCTCGGCAGTTGAGCGGGCGAGATGCCGAACGAGTCGGTGTAGGTCCGGTTCACCCACGCTTGGGCTCCGCCTGCGTCGTGAACCCAGACAGGCAGCGGGAGCCCGTCGGCCATCGACCGGAACCGAGCCTCGCTTTCGTACAGCTCGATCTGAGCTCGCGCCACAGGACCCCGGCTCGTGTCCGTTGCGCTACTTCTTCGATCAGCAGCAGATCGTCCGGGGACCAGATGCGCGCTGTGTCGTCGTGCACCACGAACAGGCCGGCGAGGTCGTCGCTCTCCAGGAGCGGGACCATCACGTAGGACCTGATGCCGATCGCTGCGGTGCGCGATCGGTGATCGTCGCTCAGGCGCTCGTCGGTGGCGACGTCGTCGACCACGATGGTTCGCCCGGACTGCACCTCGGCCATGAGCGTCGGGCCGTAGTCGTTCAACCGATGTTCACCGACCACGCTCGGCACCTCATCGACGGCATCGACCTCGACGACACCGACGTCGCCGCCCGGCGCGACATCGGCGTAGTGAACTCTCGTGGCGTTCACATGCGACAGCAGCAACCCGCACGCGATCGACTGCACCGCAACAGGATCGACCACACTGCGCAGTTGATCGGTGAGCTGCGCTCGGAATCGATCGCGTCGTGCGCCCGGCAAGCTGTGCCTGTTGGGCGAGATGAGCGGCGGTGATGTCCTTGAACACGAGCGCGAATCGACCCGACGGCGCGGCCGGGACGCAGAACACGTCGAACCACCGTCCCATCGCCTCCGATCCTTGCTGGAAGCGCAACGGTTGGCCACCGAACGCGACACGAGCGTACGTCTCGACCCACTCCGGTTCCAGGTTCGGGACCAGTTCGAGTGCCGTTCGACCGGCTGCCGCGGGGAGACCGGTCATGACTTCGAACAGCGGGTTCACCTCGATGAAGCGGTAGTCGATCGGCAGCGCGTCGTCGTCCACGATCATCTCGCAGACGCAGAAGCCTTCGTCCACCGATTCGAACACGGCCCGGAATTGCTGCTCGGTGGCGACGCGCTCGTCGGCTTCAGCCTTGCGGGCGGTGATGTCGACGCCCGAGACCGCAATCAGTTCGGCGTCGCCGAGCTCATTCAAGATCGGTGCGATCTGCACCTCCAACCAACGAGATGCTCCAGCCTGGTCAACGACGAGCGCGTCGATCCTCGAACCCGCGCTGCGGGCAGCGGCGATGGCGTCGCGGAGCAGATCGGTCGTCGTCGCAAGCGGATCCCAGAAGTCCAACTCCCAGAGGAGCCGTCCGACGAGATCGTCGACCGTACCGATCGGTGAGTGGCTGATCTCCACGATGTGACCCTCGAGGTCGACCAGCGCCGCAAGTGCAAGCGCCTGGTCCATCACGCGACGCACAGCGGGCCTCCTACGCCTTTGTCGGTATCTGCTCGGTCATCACCGAAGGATCTTTGCACGACCTGCGGCAAAGCCGTTCAGTGAGTCCGGCCGGGGCACCGCGTGATGTCGCAGGAGCTCCGAGATGATCCGAACCTGCATCAGGCCGGGAGCGTTTGCTGTTCCGGGGCCCGTGGTGCGTCAGGGTTCGTCGGGCATTCACCGTGTCGACGAGATGGAACCGCGCGGGCGACGTCGACTGCGCAGGGCGACGATCGACAGCGCGACACCGGCGAGGGTGCAGAGGAGGGCCACGGTCAGCTGGGCAGCCGGTTCACCGCCGGTGGCCGGCAGCGCGACACCCGACGGGCTGGTCGCGGCGGGCGCGATCGAGGTCGTGCTGGGAGCGTTCGCCGACGTCGATGGTGCCGACGTCGATGGTGCAGTAGTCGAAGGTGCCGTAGTCGAAGGTGGCGTCGTCGTAGGGTGGCGTTGTCGTGAGGGGGTCGTCATCGAGGATCGTCACCGACGCGCCGCCGAGCGTCACTGGCAGGACGGGTTCCGCGGCGCGGAACCCGGTCGCTCGCAGTACCACGCTTTTCGCGCTGCGGAACCCGGTCGCTCGCGGCACCACGCTCTCCGCGCTGCGGAAACCGGTCGCTCGCGGCACCACGCTTTCCGCACTGCGAAATGCGGCGGCCCGCGGCACCAGGCGCGGGTTGCTGAGCGTCACGGTGAAGGCCTCGTCGGCCTCATGCAGATCATCGTTCACGACGCCAACCGAAATGGTCTGCTCGGTCTCACCCGGTTGGAAGGTGATCGTTCCGGCGGCCGCAACCACATCGTCCGGTGAGGTGGCGGTGCCAGGAGTGGTCGCCCAGTCGACCTGGAACCCAGGTTGCGGCGCAGGACCGTTGAGTCGGAAGCTCAGGGTCACGTCAGTCGTCGCCGGCGGGGGGTCACCTTCGGTCACCGTGACGTTTGCGGCGCTCGTCACCGTCCAGGCGTCGTCATCTCGGATGGTGACCGCCGCCGAGTCCGTGCCGATGCTGGCGCCGAAGACCTCGGACGCCGAGACGAAGAAGGTCTCGTCGAGTTCCGGCAGCGCATCGCGAACCACGGGGATGCTGATGACTGCAGTCTGCTGACCGGCGGCGAACGTCACGGGAACCGACACTCCGACGAAATCGTCCGTGGAGGCCGTGCCTGTGGAGGTCGATGCCTGGAGTGTCACGGGTTCGGCGGGGACCTGATCGAGCGACATGGTGATCTCGACGGTCGTGCTGCCGGGGCCCGTCCCTTCGTCGACGTCGGCGTCGGCGACCGACAGCACCGGGATGTCGTCATCGACGATCGTGCCGCTGCCGGTGAAGTCGCCCGGGTTCGTCTCGGTGACACCCGTTGGCGGGGTGAGCACCACGGTGAAGCCTTCGTCGAGTTCATCCGTGACGTCGCCCACGATCATCACCGTGACGGTCGCGCTCGTTTGCCCGACAGGGATCGACGCGGTGCCGCCCGCCCCTGCGAAGTCGGTGCCGTCGGTGGCCGTCCCCCCAGCGGTAGCCCAGTCGATCTGGAACGCAGCATCGGTGGGCGTTGCAGCAACGCTGACCGTGAAGGTTGCGCTGGTCGTGCCGGCGTCACCCTCGGCGACCCTGACGTCGTCGATCGTGAGGTCGCTGGGCGGTGCCTGCAGCACCGGGAAGGTGGTGTCGTAGGTGAACCCCGAGGTCGGTGTGGTGCTGCCCGGCATGGTCAGCGCGGTCGTGAACGTCACATCGCCCGGCGTCGCCGGAGCGGTGTAGGTGAACGTCCGCTCGCCTGCACCGGCGTGTGCGATGTCTCCGATGACGCCCGACGTCGACGACGCATCGTCGCCCGTCATCGCCATCGTCACGCCCCACACGTCGTTGCAGTCGAGCGTGCCCGTGTTGGTGATGTGGGCGGTCACCTGACGGGTCTCGCCGACGTGGATGCCGTCGAGGCCGGTGTACTGCACCGTGAACGCGGTGTCGGGCAGCACGAGCGCATCGCGCAGCGACACCTCGGTCGTCTCGGTGCCGGCGATCCGCGGGTCGTCGAAGGCGTAGCTCTGGTGGATCGACTCGCCGTTCTTCTTGCCGCCCTGGTAGGTCGACGGCGGAACCGGGTACGAGACCGAGTGGTCGAGGGTTCGCGAGACCGGTGCCGTGCTCCAGCCCATGGCATCGGTGCCGTTGGTCGACACCGAGTCGCCGGCTGTCAGGGTGGCGTCGGCATCGGCCGCGGCCGACGGATGCAGCGTCCAGTTCGTCGCCGGCCAGACGGGGAAGAAGGTCCGACCGAAGGCGCGGTTGATGAGCTGGAAGTCGACCGGCAGGTTGGAGCAACGGGCCACCGTGGTGGGTGTGGAGGTGGACATCGCGAACCGTGGGTCATAGGCGAGGATCGTGACCTGGCCGTCGTCGGCGAGGTTGCCGCCGACCACGTCGCCGTAGCCAGGATCCATGACCGCGCGCACGGTGATCGGCCCCGTGTCGCCGATGGCTGGGTTGATGAACACGCAGGCCTGGGCGCGGGCGGTCGGGCCCGGGTCGGCGGCTACGAGCGACACCGGAGCGGTGTCGCCGGTGAACGAGCCGTCGTAGGCGACGGTGCCGGTCTGGCCGGTAACGGTCACCCGGATCGAGGCGCCGACGTTGCCGAGCACGGTCTGATCGCCGACGAGCGCGAACCGCGGTCCGAAGCACAGCGGGAAGGTGGTGTCGAAGTCGTGGGTGATCGGGCCGCCGTCGTTGACCACCACCACGGGCGTCACCGGACGCAGGTCGTAGGCACCGACGTCGCATGCGCCCGTTCGGGGCTGCCGGGTGGTGTCGACGTCGATCGACTGCGGGGTGACGACGTTGCCCACGAGGACCGGCAACGTCTCGCAGGTTCCTACCTCGAAGCCGTCGTCGAAGGTGAAGTAGTGGTCGACCGAGATGCCCGCCGGCCGGTGGACCGCGAGGCGTACCGGGTCAGGGCTGCCGTAGGCGCCGGAGACGAGTGCCGGGCCCTTGGCGTATTCGACGCTGTCGACGATCGGCGAGGTCGACGACCGGTCGGTGCTCTGCGGCGTCGGGCAGTTGCCGTTGAAGACGTTGCGTCCACGGCTGATCAGACCCGGACAGGCACTGCCGGCGACATCGCCGCCCGGGATGTCGGAGATGATCGAGCTCTTGATGCCGGACACGTTCTTGGTGCCCTTGCCGGCAGTGAGCCCGCGGAAGGTGTTGGCAAGTCGGCGCTCGGCGCTTGCCGGGACCGTCAGCGTCGCGCTGGCGATCGTGCTGTTGGCGATCGCAAGGTCGTCGCCGTCGAGCACCACGGCCGATCCGGGCAGCGACGCCTGCTCGCGGGCCACGATCTGATCGTTGCCGCTGCCGCGCGCGCCGGCAACCGCGCAGACCGGATTCGGGCCGAGCTGGGTCAGCCGCTTGCAGCCGCCAAGACCGGGTTTGCCGCCTGTGCTGTCGATCGCCCTCTGGCGTTCAACTTCGTAGTCGGTCAAGCTCCAGGGGCCGAGGTTCCACGCGTCATCCGGAACGATCGAGGTGACGTCGTAGACCGTGGTGTTCGTCATCCGAAGGCCCCCGCGAGCACCGATCGTCGCGACGGCGTCGCCGCGGTGGCCAGTGAATCCCATGCGGCCGTCGTCGCCGCCGTCGCCGCCGGTTCCGCCCAGACCCTCGTACGCCAGGATGCTGCTCGGATCGTAGACGCCACCGGCGGAGCACGCCTCGCCGTCGCCGCCGCGGCCGCCCTCGGTGCCTTCCTGCGGCAAGCCGCCGCGGCCGGCGTTGCCCGCCGTGGCCCGCGCCCCGATGATCGACGAGAACGCGATGTCGACCGACCCGCCGGCGATGACGCCCGTGGCATTGCCGGCGCTGCCGCCGTTGCCGCCGTTCGGACCGTCGATGCCGCTGCCGCCGGGACGTCCATCCGCTTTGGACTCGTCGTTGGCATCGCACACGCCGTCGGCGCCGGCGGTGCCCAGTGTCAGGAAGTCGTTCTCGTTCTTTCCGCCCGTACCGCTGCCACCGATGGCCGAACTGTTGCGGAAGACGGTGTCGGTGATCGTCGCCGTGCCCAGATCGCCGAGTGCGATGTCGGCGCCGTACGCGCTGCCTGCCGCCCGTGAGTCGCCCTGCCCACCGCGCACGGTGTCGTCGGTGAAGGCGGAGCGCTCGACCGTGAGTTGGCCCTCGGTGTAGATCGCCCCGCCGTAGGCGCTGCCACCCGGACCTGACCCGGCTCCGACGTCGGCGCCGACCACCAGGTTCTCGACGAAGTGCACCGAGCGCACGGTCAGATCGCCCGCCGAGTACACGGCGCCGCCCTTCGGATTGGCGGCCGGATACGCCTCGATGCCGTTGACCACGCCATCGGGCGTGAAGTCGTTGCAGGTGGCCGACAAGGGGGCGCACGGACGTGTGCCGCCCGGTGCGCCGTGGACCTCGAACCCGTCGATGACGAGTGTGTCGAGGAACAGTTCGACGCCGGCCGCAACGGTGAACAGGCGAGCGCCGCCGGCTGAGATACCGGAGCGCGCGTAGATGCCGGTCGTGGTGCCGTCGGGCAGTTCGTCGCCGAAGATCGCCACGCTGGTCGTGATGACCGGCATCGCGGACGCTGCCTCTCCCAGTTCGCCGAGCGGGTCGCCGTAGGGATCCATCGTCACCTCGATGCCCGGGACCATCGTGACGGGGATGACGCCGGGTGCGGGGAACGAGTTGAGGTCGGCCCCGATGTGGATCTGGTAGGCGCCGCCGAACGGCAGGCCGCATTGTCCGTGCCCCTGCTGATCGTTGACCGTCAGGATCGCGTCGCTCAGCGTGCAGCCGTTGCCGACTTCGATGACGGGTGCGCCAACGAGCGCGGCCCGGCTGACCGAGGGCGCGCTCGCTGCCGGTCGAGCCAGCGTGAGCGCCGTGTTCAGAGACAGGGCCAGAACGATGGCCAGAACGCTGGTCAGACCAATGGCCGACCATGCCATCGAGGACGCGACGCGGGATGTGAGCACGGGCCGGGGAGGGGGCATTCGACATCGTCTCCCACCACCGGTGACGCCGACGCGTCAGCAGCGCGTCACTCGGATTGGGATGCGACGTCGCCTTCTCGCTCACTCCAGGCTCTGGCCCGGAAGAACTCCGCACCCTGAGCGCCGGCGATCTCGATCGCCGTGGCGAGTGCGGATGCTGCTTCGTCCGACCGTCCGAGACGCCGGAGCAGCACGCCACGGATGCGCTGCAACTCGGAATCGGCCCAGTGCGTTCCGGCCCGGGCACAGATCTCGAGCAACTCGTCGGCCATGTCGAGCGTGGCCTCGGGCGGGAGCAGGTCGGCGCCGAGCATCACCAGTGGCCCCAATGGGAACGGCACCGCCGGACGGTCGAGCAGCGTGCGCGCTGTCTGTCGAAGCTCGCCGTTCGGTGTCATGGTGCCGGTTGCCCACAGCACGGTCTGCGCCACGGCGCGGAAGTCCTCGTTCTCCGGTTCTGCGACATCCATGCAGCGCGCTGCCGCCTTGGCGGCAAGCTCGAGGTCGCCGAGCAGCCACGCGGTTGCGGCGCCGATGCTGAGGTTGCCGACTCGCACCAGCGGAGTGTTGAGCCCGTCCTCGATGAGGTCGAAACCCCGGACGATCGAGGGCCGCACGCGTGGAAGCTCGCCGACGATCAATGCCGCCCCCGCTTGCGCTGTGCAGATCCGCGAGCCGGAGTCCCGACGCCACAGTGAGCGCGCCAGAGATCCGTCGTCGGGCAGCTGTTCGAGGTGCTCGGACGCACGGTCGAAGTGCTCGAGGGCGAGGCGCGGTTGCCCGGCGTGCAACGCCGCCTCACCCATCGAGTGGTGGGCGTCCATCAGCTCCTCGGAACGACCGCGTGCTTCCGCCATCCGCAGCAGCCGTGGTGCGAGTTCGCGCACCCGTCCCGCTCGCCCTGCGAGGTTGTCGATGAGCAGGGTGCTCTGCCACACCGCGAACCACGCCGGATCGTCGCCGAGCGATTCGACGAGCTCGTGCAGCTGTTCCGTGTTCGACCGGCTGTCGCCTGTCTCCTCGCTACGCAGGAAGAGCTGCTCGAGGGCCAGACCCATTCGAGCTTCGAGCTCGAGTGCGCGGTTCTGCTCGTCTGCGGATGTCAGCTGATGGGTTTCGAGCGCTCGCTCGAAAAGGCGCAGCGCGTCGCGGTGGGCGAATCGGCGGCGGCTGGCCCACGCAGCCGACAGGTAGTGAGGCGTTGCTTGCGCCGGCCGGTCGCCGAGCCGGTAATGCTCGCCGATCGCGCGACGGTCGACCCGGTGTCGGCGCGCCACGTGGTCCGCCTCGAGTCGCTCGCCGATGCGGCGGTGCAACTCGGTCGCTCGCAGGCGTCCGACCCGGCCGCGCAGGGCGTTGGCGAACGCCTCGTGGGTGAAGCCGTACGAAGGTTCCACCAGGCGGCCGTCCTCGTCGTCGACGCGGATCAGGAACGGGGTGGTTCGGGTCAGGAGCCGTGCACCGCTCGTCCACAACTGCCGACTCGGCTCGCAGCACGTCGGCGAGCACACTGGTCCGAAACGGCGACCCGAGCAGGCTCGCCGTCTCGAGCAGGTCGAGAGCGACGGGATCGAGCTGTTCGAGACGGTCGGAGATCAGCTCCTGCAACGTGGGGGGCAGCTCGTCCGGTACGCCTCGCTGGTCCTGCAACCGCCACACCTGAGACGGAGTTCGAGCGAGCCGGCCGGCGCTGACGAGATGATCGACGGCGGTGACCACGAAGAGCGGGTTGCCGCCGGTCCACGCTCGGATCGCGGCGTCGGTGCGTTCGTCGAGCGTTCCATGACCCAAGCGTGTGCGGACGAGCTCGGTGGTGCGCGGCGCGTCCAGCGGTTCGAGCTCGATCCGTTGCGCAACCGAGCGTGCCGTCAGCCGGGCGACCAACGGGACGAACGCGTGCCCGGCTGCGACGGCATCGCTGCGTCGGTACGAGGCCAGCAGCAGCAACTTGCACGGCTCGTCGCGTTGCGAGATGACTTCGATCGCATCGACCGTCGCCGGATCGGCCCAGTGGACGTCCTCGAACAGCAGGACCAGCGGCCGCTCCGACGCCAAGGTCTCGATCAATCGGGCGAGCTCGCGAACCATCCGCGTGCGGGTCGTCAACTGCAACGCGTCGCCGGTCTCGCGCCGGTCGTCGGCCTGGTGGAGCCAGGGCAGCTGAGCGAGCCAGGTGGGGGCGAAGCGGCGAAGGGCACCGACAACTCGGACCGTGTCGGCGGCGGCCAGTCGGTCGAGCGCCTCGAGGATCGGTCCATACGGCTCGGTGGCCGTTCGGGAATCGATGCAGCGGCCCTTCGCAACGATCGGGCTCGCCCCGAGGCCGGCCACGAAGCGGTCGATGATCGTGCTCTTGCCGAGCCCCATCTCGCCTTCGAGGAACACGATCTGGCGGGTCGACCGACCCGCCGCCGCCAGCGCTTCGTCGAGCCGTCGCATCTCCTCCGCACGTCCGATGAACGACCGAGACCGGGTGTCGAGTCCCTCGGCGGCCCAGGGTCCGATCCTCCCAGCGGCGATGTCGCGCTCGATCGAACGGGCGGCAGGCGACGGCTCGGTTCCGGTCACCGAAGCGAGGTAGCTGCGATAGTCCTGGAACACGCGCAGCGCTTCCGCCTGACGTCCCTGCCGTGCCAAGGCGAGCATCAGCAGCCCTCGTGGGCGCTCCCGCAGCGGCACGCTCGTGATGTGCGTCGTGAGCTGAGCGATCGCCTCGGCACCCCGGTTGTGGGCGATCAGCAACTCGGCGCGGTCCTCGATCGCCGCCGCCCGCTGCTCGTCGAGCCGGGCGACGTCGGGAGCCGCCCAGACCTCGTGTCGGAATTCCTCCAGTGCGTCACCCCGCCACAGCTCGATCGCTCGATCGAGTTCGGTGAGGCGACCGCCGCCGGCGAGGTCGGTGCGGCCCACGAGCTCCGAGAAGCGCCGCACGTCGGAGATGGCGTCGAGGCGATAGCCGTCGGCATCGGTGATGATCGCCCCGTCGCCGATCAGCCGGCGGACGCGGCTGACGGTCGCCCGAAGCGCACCGTCGGAGACGCCGAGCAGATCGGCCAGCTGCGCCCGTCGGACGGTCCCCGCCCGCAACGCCAGCACGGCGACGAGTCGCCGCTGGCTCGCGCTGGGCAGCACGACCCCCACGCCGTCGGCCCCGACCACCCTCACCGGGCCGAGCAGCTGCACCTCCACGATCGCCGATCCTCCACCCCCCACGCCGGCATCCTAGTGATCGACGACCGCCCGCCTCTCGGTCGGCAGCCCGAGCGGATCCGCCCGATGACGATGTCGGTGGTCCGGATCCGGGGCGAAGCGAGAAGCGACGAGTGTCGGGTGATGTCGCCCTCTGGGCGCGCTGCCTCTTCGCGGCCCCAACGTCGTGTCGTGGTTCACGACCGTTTGGTTCGTGCCCGACTCGGGCGAGTCGGGGACACCTCGGCGCGATCAGCGAGGGCGTCGAGCACCGACTTGAGGGCATCGAGGCGCGCGCCGGAAACTCGGGCTTCGACGACCGCGTGGACGTGCCGGCGGATGGCGTCGTCGTCGAGCGGTGCGACGACGTCGAGCTCGGCGTCGGCGTGGTCGGCCCACCCGCGGAGTGCGTCCGCGAGACGTGCCAGCGCGTCGATCGTGAGGGCATTTGAGAGCAATCGGCGAGCGTCGGCGTCCGGCTCTGCGAGTAGCCCCTGACGTTGCTGGGCGACAGAATTCTCGATCGACTTCGATCGTCGTCGAACGTCTTCGATCGTGACCCGAAGGGCGGCATCGGGGGCGTCGCCGGAGAGCCTGGCGCGCACCAGATGCTCGAGTTCGAACGACAACACGGACGGTGGCTCCAGGAGCCACCGACGAAGGGCGGCGCGTCCGGACGCGCTGATTCTGAACGTCACTGCTCGTCGTGCCCCTGGAGCACTTGCGGTCACCAGACCGAGTCGCGACATCTTGCCGAGTTCGGTGAAGACGTGGCTGCGGGCCCGCGACCAGAACCATGCGTACTCGTGGTTCATCTGTTGGGCGAGCTGATGGCCCGTTGCGGGCTGTCGGTTCAGCAGGCCAAGGATCGCGAAGGAGGTGGCAGTGGTGGTCTCGTTGGTGGCCGTGACATGGACAGTAGCACCGTCCGAACTGGACGGTCAAACCGTCCTGACTGGACGGACGAAGCCATGGAGGTCGCCGGCGCTGCGTGTCCACGGACGCCGAACACGGTTGATTGACACAGCCAGTGGTCGGCGATCGGCAGGCGCCGTGACCATCCGAGCGCCATTTCTTGGTTGGGAATCTCTGCATCATCCCTGGTCACGACCACCGTTACGCACGATCCGTTCGATCCCTCGACGCCTGTTCACGTTGAATTCCTCAAGAAATCTCTAGCGCTCCTGCCACCATACGTGTTAGTGATACCGGAGATTCTTTTGGAGGATCGGTGGAGATCACAGACCAGAAACCTTGGCGGGGTTCGGTCAAGCGGCGTCAGCCGGGTGGTTCTCCGCGCTTGGGGCGAGGTGCTCTCAACCGTGCGATTTCGGTCCTGCTGAGCTTCGGGTTCGCGGTGTCGGCGATCGTCGCGCCGTCGCCTCGAGCGACCGCCGAGGGGTCGAACTACACGTTCGGTGGCGACTACATGACCGCCAGCGCAGCACCGTCTGCGGACGCCGCCGCCGCGACTGGGCTCGACGATGCGACGCTCGACGGCGCCGTGGCGCAAGCGACAGCCGAGTGGCTGGCGATCGATCCTGCGGCCGACTTCACCACCACGACGGTCGTCGTCGCCGACCTGGCCGGCTTGGCCCTCGGGCTGACCACGACCACCGACGTCGGGACGGCGATCGAGATCGACCGCGACGCCGCCGGATGGGGTTGGAGCGAGTCGGGGATGGACCTGCTCACGGTCGTCCGTCACGAACTCGGGCATGCACTCGGGCACGATCATCCGGCCGATGGTGCCGAGGGTCTGATGGAGGCGTTGTTGGCGCCGGGGGAGACCCACAACGTCCCGGTGCTCGAGCTGTCCGCGATCGACACGATCGGCCTGACGGCGACGAGCGACTGAACGCGACCGACCCGCCGGACCGACCCGACCACCACCGACCCGACCGCGACCGACCGACCCGACCGACCCGACCGCGACCGACCCGACCGCGACCGACGACCGACCCGACCCGACCGACCCGACCGCGACCGACCCGACCGCGACCGACCCGACCGCGACCGACCCGACCGCGACCGACCCGACCGCGACCGACCCGACCGACCCGACCGCGACCGACCCGACCGCGACCGACCCGACCGCGACCGACCCGACCGCACCGACCCGACCACGACCGACCCGACCACGACCGATCCGGTGACGACCTCCGATCCGGTGACGACCTCCGATCCGGTGACGACCTCCGATCCGGTGACGTCGACGATCGACGTGTCGGTCTCAGGTGGCGTCGCAAGCGTCACCGTCGCCGACGGCGCCACGCTCGACGAATCGATCCGGTACGACGCCACGTCGAACAGTCTCGAAGTCGTGAGCACCGACGGCACGATCACGACCGTCGCCCTCGACGGTGTGACCGAGGTCGTCGTCACCGGTGGTGCAGGCAACGACACGCTCACCATCGACAACTCGGGCGGGGCGCTCCCGATCCCGGTCGTCTTCGACGGCGGTGAAGGCACCGACACGGTGGCCGGCCCGGCTGAGGACACGACCTGGAACGTCGACGGCGCCGGCAGCGGCACCGTCGGCGGAGTCAGCTTCACCGGCGCCGAGAACCTACGTGGCTCGGCGGGCAACAAGGACGTGTTCGTCGTGGCACCGGGCGCTCACATCGCCTCGGTCGACGGCGGCTCCGACGGATTCGACACGCTCAAGGTCACGGGCACCACCGCTGTCTCGACACCGAACGGACGCAACTCCGGCACGGTCGTGCTCGACGGCGTGGCGATCGCGTACGCCGGGCTCGAGCCGATCGACATCTCGGCCGCCTCGGTCACGATCAACGGTGGCGATCTGACCGGGATCAACCCGCCGATTCCCGAGACCGGCAACGGCGACTGGCTCAAGGTCGGGCCGTGCCCCAATACACAGCCCTCGAATCCGGTCGGTGTGTTCCCGCAGACGCCCTGCCCGACCGGATCGATCTTCGTTCAGAACTTCGACCCGTTCCTCGGTGAACTCGAGACCGCCGAGCTGAGCTACTTCGTGATCTCCGGCACCACCTCGGTCACGATCAATGGCGGGCTGGGTGGCGACAAGGTCGAGTTCATCGGCGACTACGTCGTCCCCAACTCGAACCTCACGGTGCGGGCCGAGTCGATCCTCGTCCGGGCCGGAGTCACGATCGACGTCGGCACCGGCAACATCACGTTCGATGCCGAGTCGCGCGGCAACGGCACGAGCGTGGCCGGCATCACGTCGACACTGCTCGGCGTCGAGGCGCTGATCGACGTGAGCGTCGACGCCGGCGACTGGGTGTCGGGCGACGGTTACGACGCCGGCGATGTCGTGCTCGACGCGACCGACCATCGCCAGTATCGGGCGCTCAACGACATCGACCCCAGCACGATCGCCCCCTCTGCCGACGCCGTCAACTGGGTGTTCGCCGGCACGACCACGATCGTCGCCAACAACCTCAGCTTCACGGCAACGACGGGCAGCCTGCGCACCACGGCGGTCGGCGGGCCCCAAAACCTGACCGGCGCCGGCGACACGCTCAACGTCGCCAACGTGGCAGGCTTCCCCGACAGCGGAACGTTCACGATCGACGGTTTGGCCGGCACGTGCACGTACACCGCCCGCACCGCCAACTACACCACCAACGTGTTCCAGTTCACCGGGGTTGGCGGATGCACCGGATCGGTCGCGGCAGGGACCGTCGTGCGCAAGGACATCGTCGAGAACGGCAGCGACACTGGGTTCCGCCACGCCGCTCTGCAGTTGATCTACACGGCGACCGTCCAGGTCCACGGCGACACGCACATCACAGCAACCGGTGATGTCACCCTCGCCGGGTCGGTCGACGTCGTGGCCACCGCCAACTCGAAGGCGGGTGCCGACAAGGGCAACTGGGTGTCGGGCTCCAACTACAGCGAAGAGCGACGTCGTCACCGACACGCTCGACGGCAAGCAGTACTACGCCACCTCCGACATCATCCCCAGCACGGCTGCGCCGAGCACCGACTCCGGACTGCTCGGCAACTGGTCGGAGGTGACGGCCAAGGACTCGTCGGTCGCGCTGATCTCGGTCGTCGTGTTCGGCACGACCCGCCTGTCCGACACCAGTTTCATCGCCGCCTCGGCCGGCGATGTGACGCTGTCGACGAACGTCAAGACGAACATCACGGGCACGGCCGACTCGTCGGCGACGGGCTCCGGCGCCGGGATCGCGATCTCGTCGGTCGACACGTTCGCCAAGGCGTTCATCGACAGCATCGCCGCCACGCCGATCACCGCGCTCAGCCTCACGATCTCGGCCGACACCGACAACACCGCCCCGACCTCGGCCACCGCCAGCCCGAAGGGCGCTACCCAGAACGACGCTCCGGCCAACGACCCGACCCGCGCCAACGGCAACTCGAAGACCTCCGACGGCAACCAGGACCTCGCCGCTGCACTTGCCGTGATCGTGCTGGTAGCCGAAACCGAGGCATACATCGAGCCGGCCACGGGCACCGCCGTGCACACCTTCGACGTCGGCTCGGGCATCCAGAAGGTGCACGCCGGGGCCTCGAACAAGATGACGGCGACCGCCGACGGGAGCCCGCTCAAGGTCGCCCCGACCCCGACGCTCGCCGCCGCTGCCGGTGGCACGCTGGCCGACGGCACGTACTTCTACAAGATGACCGCCTTGTTCGGCGCCAACCAGAGCCAGGCCGGCGAGCAAGCCCACATGGCCGCCGGGTCGGGTAACAACACGATCAACCTCACGTGGACGGCGATCGCCGGGGCGACCGGGTACAAGGTCTACCGCAGCACCGTGGCCGGCGAGGAGAAGCTGCTCACCACGCTCGGGGCGGTCACCAGCTTCGCCGACGACGGAAGCCTGGCGCCTGGCACCGACGCCCCGCCCACCACCGATCCGAACGCCGGCGTCGGGATCGCCGTCGCCGTCAACGTCGCCGTGGTCACCACCCGGGCGCACTTGGCGAACAACGTCAACCTCGTCGCCGGCAGCGTGCAGCTCGAGGCCACAGCCGGTTCGGGACCGTCGGCGTTCAAGGCCCAATCGACGTCGGGTGCCGGCGGCAGCAACGTCGGTGTCGCCGGCTCGATCGCCGTCACGATCGTCGTCAGCGACACCGAAGCGTTGATCGCCACGCTGGCGCCGGTGGTCGTCAACGGCGATCTGTCGCTGGCGGCCACGTCGAACATCGACAGCCAGGCGATCGCCACCGCCAAGCAGGCCACCGACGGCAGCGCCTCGGGTATCGGCGCATCGGTCGCCCTCAACATCGTCGACGACGACACCACCGCCGGGATCGCCAACGGGGCGGTGCTGACCGGGGTCGACGCCTTCACCGCCACGGCCAATGCCACCGACTCGATGACCACCAAGGCTGCTGGTGGCGCCAACGTGGCGAGCGGGAGCCTGGCGCTCGCCGCTCAGGTGGCGCTCACCATCTCCAACGTCACCACCACGGCCTCGATCGGCACCGGACCCGACCTCACGGTCGGCGGCGCGCTCGGCGCCCACGCCGTGCAGAAGGCCAGCACCACCACCACCTCCGAGGGTGACGCCAAGGGCACCAACGCCGCCGTCGGCGCATCGCTGGCGCTGGCGTTCGTGAACCACGACGTGTCGTCCACCACCAATCGCAACGTCGCCGCTGGTGGGGCGGCGACATTCGATGCCTTCGGGCAGAGCGCCAACACCACCACCGCCAAGGCGTCGGCGGCCGGTGAATCGAAGGATGCCAACTCGGGCAGCAACGTCGACGGCCAGGTCGGGGACCAACGCACCGACGCCGACTCGCAGGCGGCCTCGAACGGCGGCGGCGGCTCGGGCGGCAACAACACCCCGAGTGCAACCACGTCGCAGGGCGGGGCGATCCCGGTTGCTGCTGCAGTGGCGATCGCCGTCGTGTCGACCAACTCGACCGCCACGATCCCGGTCGGCTTCACCGTCTCGTCGGGTGGTGTCGTCACCCTGGCAACATCCGCCAACACCGATTCCAGCGTCGTCGCCGACGGTTCGGCGACGGGTGGCAAAGACGCCTCGGTCGGTGTCGCGGTGGCGATCGGCGATGCCAACATCGGCAACCACGCCAAGGTCGACGGCATCGTCGTGTCGCGGGGCCTCACGGTCAGCGCCACGATGACCACCACCGGCGGCGACCAGATCCGCAGCTTCGACGGCACCAAGTGGGTGCGGGTCGAGCGGGCCGGCAAGCTTCCGGTCCCGGTCCTGTTCCAATGGGTCGACGAGCACCACGACTGGCAGGAAGTCGCAAGCGGCGCCACGCTCCCCACGTCGCCGGCGCCCGCCGAAGGCGACGCCTTCATCCTCACCGCCACCGAGGGCTCCAACGCCCCTGGCACGTATAAGTACACGGGCGGCAACTGGGTGGTGCAGGGCGTGATCACGTCGGGCGCCGAGTTCCCCGACGAGCCGGCCGACAACGACCTGTTCACCAAGAAGCCGGCCACCGACGCGCTGCTCGAGTTGACCGCCGTCGACGGCATCAACCAGCCCGACGTCTACCAGTGGAACGGCACGGCGTGGGTCGACCAGAACGTCACGCCGACCAGCGTCACCTCGCTGCCGGGGAGCGGGACGTTCATCCGCCTCGCCGAGCACGAACTCGGAGCCGAAGCCATTTCGGGCGCGAGCGGAACCGGGGTGTCGGTTGCGGTCTCGTTCGGGCTGGCGATCTCCAACGTCCACACGTCCGGTCGCCTGTCGCCGACATCCAGCACGACTGTCACCAACTCGGGCCCGATCTCGATCGCGGCGCAGTCGAACGGCCACACCGTCGTGGCCGCCAAGCCACGCAAGATGGTCGCCGGCGGCAAGGCCGGTGTCGGCGTGTCGGTGGCGCTCTCGATCGTCGACGACGACGCCACCGTGTCGATCGACCCAGGCGCGACGACCAACTGGTCCGGTGCCGGACCCGCCTCGGCGGTCGCCAGCGGCGGGCATGTCTCCGATACCCTCGCCGAGGCAGGCGCGGCGTCGACCGGGGTCTCGGTCGTGCCGGCCATCGCGGTGTCGGTCTCCAACGTCGATCGGATCGCCGTGATCGGCGACGACGGCGACGATCCGACGCTGGCGACCGGCGGCAGTCTGACGTTCGCCGCCCGTGCCAACACCGGTGAGACCGGCGCCCACACGACCGCCAAGGGTGCCGCCAAGTCGTCGGGTTCGGCCGCCATCGGTGTGGCCGTGGCGCTCAACTTCGCCAACCACAACGTGCTCGCCACGACCGACCGCGACATCAGCGCCACAGGCAGCGTGACCTTCGAGGCGATCGGGCAGTCGTCGTCGTCGGCGACGGCGATCGCCTCGGCCCAGGGCGAGGCTGCCGCCAATGCAAACGGTGGCGGCGTCGACGGGCAGGTCTCGGGCGAGCGGACGCAGGCCAACAACCAGTCGGCCGCCAATGGAGCGAGCGGTACCGGCTCGACTGCTACCCCGTCGTCGAGCACCTCCTCCGGCCCGATCACGGTCGCCGCTGCGGTCGCTCTCAACCTCGCCACCACGAAGGCACAGGCCCTGATTCCGGCCGGGGTCACGGTCACATCCGGTGGCGTGGTCACGCTGCGGGCCTCGTCGAACACCGACGCGATCACGCTCGCCGACGGGTCGGCCGCCGACGGCGGGTCTGCGTCAGTCGGGTTGGCCGTGGCGATCAACCTCGCCAACGTCACCACCGAGGCACGTGTGCTCGGAACGGTCGTATCGCAAGGGCTCGTCGTCGAGGCCACGCTCACGCCGTACTTCGGCGACACCACGCAGACGTTCGGTTCGACCGCGATCTCGGGTGCTACCGGCACAGGCGTCTCGGTGGCAGTCTCGTTCGCCCTGGCGATCTCGAACGTCGACACGCTCGCCGAACTGGCCAACGCCTCGTCATCGACCGTCTCGGGCGGCAACGTCTCGATCGAGGCCGCTTCGACGGCCGTCACCACCACCGAGGCCAAGCCGAAGGCCAAGGTCGAAGGTGGCAGCGTCGGCGTCGGTGCCTCGGTAGCGCTCAGCATCATCGACGACTCGGCGATCGCCAGGATCGCCCCGCTCGCCCTCGTCAACTTCGGCGGCGTCGGCAACCTCGGCGTGCTCGCCCTCGGCGGCCACGCCACCACCACCTCGGCCAGTGCCGGCGCAAGCTCGAACGGCGTGTCGGTGGTGCCGGCGATCGCGATCAGCCTGTCGACCGTGGAGCGCACCGCGATCATCGCCAACTCCGGCAGCGCAGGGGCGATCACATTGACCGGCTCACTCACCGTGGCGGGCCGCGCCCCACCGGCCAAGACCACCGTCATCACGACCGCCAAGGGCGCCGCCGAGACCGAAGGGGGTTCGGCTTCGATCGGCGTCGCGTTGGCACTCTCGATCGCCGCCCACACGGTCACCGGACGGCTCGAGCGCAGCGTCACAGCAGGCGGTTCGGTCACGATCGAAGCGCTCGGCCAGTCCGCATCCACGGCCGACGCCACGGCAGCAGCGTCCGGCGCCCCTGACGACAGCAGCTCGCAAGGGTCGGGCAGCGGCGGAAGCGGGCAGGGCGTCGACGGCCAGGTCCAGGGCGAGCGCAACCAGGCCGACACCAAGGCAAACGCAGCAGGCTCGAAGAACTCCCAGACATCGACCAACAGCCAGGCCACGCCCAGCTCCGACACGTCGGGCGGCGGTGTCTCGGTGGCCGCCGCGATCGGCATCAACATCGCGATCAGCAAGTCGCTCGCCTCGATCCTCGACGGTCTCACGATCTCGGCCGGGGGAGCGGTCACGGTCCGCGCGTCGGCCAACAGCGACGGGATCGCACGCGCCGACGGCCAGGCCAAGAGCGACGGTGGCAGCGCAGGGATCGGTGTCGGCGTCGCCGTCAACTACACATCGATCACCAACACGGCGACCACCGGTGACACGACGATCAGCTCGAACGGTTTGAACGTCGAAGCGCTGATGACGATCACGGGCGACGACGAAGTGCGCCAGTTCAAGGCCAACGACCCGGGCGTCGACGACGACGAGTGGGTCCTGATCCCGTCGGGCAACGAACTCCCCGAGGTTCGGGTGTGGAAGTTCGTCAAGCCCGGCGACGACGGCGCGTGGGCCAAGGTGTCGGAGGGCAAGAAGCTGCCGGTCACCGCAGCCGACGACGACTTGTTCGACCTCACCGCGGTCGACGGCGCCAACAACCCCGGACTGTACAAGTGGAGCGGCGGTGTCGGCGGGAGCTGGAGCGTGCAGGCGGCGCCCGACATCGAGACCGAGTTCCCGACCGACACGTTCGGGTTCGGCGGCCCGTCCGACGGCGACCTGATCATCCTCGAGCCCAAGCCCAATACCTACTTCCGGCTCGTCAAGCAGCAGGACGGCAACGCTCCGGGGATGTACAAGTGGAACGCCGCCACGCATGCATGGGAACTGCAGTCGCTGACGATCGGCGAGGGTGCGTTCCTGCCGGCCGCTCCGGCCGACGGCACGTTCTTCCGGCTCGCCGAGCATCAGACCGAGGCGACCGGCAAGGCCGGCGGAGGCTCCGACGACATCGGCGTCGCCGGTGCGGTCGCCGTCAACGTCGTACCCAGCACCACCACGGCCACGGTCGCCGCTGGGGCCACGGTCAACATGGGAACCGGGGCGAGCAACATCGAGGCTCAGAGCAACCACCGCGAGACGGCCAACGCCGATGCCGTCGCCGAAGGGGGATCGGCCGGCATCGGCGTGGCTGTCGCGGTGCAGGTACTGACGCCGGTCACGACCGCCGACGTGGCCGACGGCGTCGGGTTCACCGGTGGCGCAGCGGTCACGATCAAGGCCTCGGCACGCCAACAGATCGCCACCACGGTCGAGGCCGGTGCCAAGAGCCAGGGCGACTCCAGCGGCGGCGTCGCAGTCACCCCTGCGCTCGGCCTCACGATCGCCGACCCGACCACGACGGCACGGCTCGGCACCGGCTCGGCGCTCACGGCCACTGGCGCCGTCACCGTGTCGGCCCGCTACGACGGCACGTCGGCCACCAAGGCCGATGCCGAAGCGGCCGGATCGAGCGTGGCCGTCGGCGCCGCAATCGCCATCAACATCCTCACCCCGACCACCACGGCGTCGATCAACCGCAACGTCACCGGTGCGTCGGTGACGGTCGCGACCACCTCGATCGCGCTCGGCTCGGCCGAGTCGATGGCGGGTGCCGGCGGCAAGAAGGACGACGACGAGGATCAGGGCGGTAGCGCCGACACGCAGTCGCAGAATGCCGTCAACGACAACCCCAACACCGCCGGCACGAACACGACGACGCCGAACTCGAACTCGTCGACCAGCCAGGCCAACAGTGAGTCGAGCAGCCAGAGCGGCAGCGGCAACAGCTCGGTCGGCGTGGCGGCCTCGATCTCGGTCAACGTCGTGACCGTCGGCAACACCGCCTCGATCGCACCCAACCTCACGATCACCGGCACCAGCGGGCCGGTGTCGGTGACGGCGACTCACCACGAGGATGGCACCGCCAAGGCGATCGGCACCTCGCTCGTGAGCGACGCCTCGGCCAACATCGGCGCCTCGGTCGGCGTCAACGTCGTGAGCGCCACGAGCCTGGCCGAGATCGGCAGCGGGGCGATCGTCGAGGGTGATGGGATCGAGGTCAAGGCCGACACGGTCGCCGGGCAGACCGACGAGTTCGTGGTGTGGGGCCTCGCCGCCTCGGGCGGTACTTCGAGCGACACCAGCGTCGCCGGCTCGGTCGGGGTCAACGTGATCACCCTCACCAGCGAGGCCAAGGTCGGCGCCAACGCCCAGCTCCGCTCGCAGCCGGGCGGGATCGCACTCTCGGCGACCACGCCGATCGGGCTCCAGAACCTGGCCTTCTCCGGTGCACTCGGCGACACCGCTGTCGGTGTCGGGGTGGCCGTCAACATCCTGACGATCACCACCAAGGCCCACATCGACGCCAACGTCACGCTCAACGCCACCGAGACGATCAGCGTCAACGCCGGCTCGTCGATCAACCCGATGGACGTGTTCGAGGACGAGATCCCGGTGCTCGGCAACATCACCGTCGGGTCGATCGCGATCGGTGGCGCCGTCTCGTCCGACAGCAACGGTGTCGCCGTGGGCGGCTCTGCGCTGGTCGAGATCTTCACGCTCACGACCGAGGCCTCGATCGCCAACAACGCCACGATCAACCAGAGCATCACCCCGGGCGCAGCGCAGGGCCTCTCGATCACCGCGTCGGATCAGACCAAACTGGTCAACGGCGCCGGCGGGCTGGGCGGCACGCTCGGCTCGGCAGGTGTCGGGGTGGGTGTCGTGGTCGAAGTGATCAACAAGACGGTGCGGGCCTCGATCGGCGAAGGCGCCAACGCCGACTTCCACGGCAACGTGGTCGTCACGGCGACCTCGAGCGAGGACATCCTCGGCATCGCTGCCTCGATCGGCGCCTCGACCAAGGCCGGCGTCGCTGCCTCGATCATCGTCGTCGTGCTCAACCAGACCGTGCTGGCGTACATCGCCAGCTCGGCCGCCAACCCGTCGACGGTGCTGGCCGACGGCAACATGACGATCGAGGCCACCGACACCTCCAAGGTGTACCTGTTCGCCGGTGGGCTGGCGTTCGGCAGCACGGCCGGTGTCGGCGTGTCGAGCACCACGCTCGTGAACAGCGCCCGTGTGCTGGCCTACGTCGGCGTCGCCGACAACACTGCCACCGGTGGCGTCGACGAGTCACGCAACCTTGCCAACGCATCACTTGCCGCCCGCGGCAGCGTCGGCTTGAAGGTCAACGCCGCCCAGACCGAGGACATCTTCCTGTTGGCGGTCGGCGGTGGCGGTGGCGGCACGGCCGGGATCGCCGGATCGGCGACCGTCGACGTCTCGAACCACACCACCCACGCCTACATCGGCCCGGACAGCGCCGTGAATGCCGACAACGCAGGTGCCGTTGCAGGCCAGTCGGCGGCGGTCAGCGCCTCCGATCACACCAAGCTCGTCTCGATCGCCGGGGCCCTCGCCTACGGCGGGTCGGCCGGCGTCGGGGTCGGCGTCGACGTCTACGTGCTCAACAAGTCGACGCTGGCCTGGATCGGCCGCTCGACCGACGTCACCGTGCTCGGCAACGTCACGGTCGACGCCGATTCGTCGGAGGACGTGCTGTCGATCTCGGCCGGTGCCGCCGCCTCGTCGAGCGTGGCGGTCACCGTCAACGCCGCCATCTCGGTGATCAACGTCACGACCCAGGCCTACATCGATGGCGGCCCGCTCGTCGCCGACGGCGCAGACATCGACGCCGGTGGCAGCGTGCGTGTGTCGGCCGACGAGGCGCTCGAGATGGAAGTGATCGCCGGCAACCTGAGCGTCTCGGGCTCGGCTGCGATCGGCGCTGCCGCCGCCGTACCGGTGGTCACCAAGACCACGCGGGCGTGGATCGGCGACCACTCGATCGTCGACGCCGACGGCGGCCTGGCGATCTCGGTGCCGACCGGCGTGTTGGGCGAGACGTTCATCGACACCCGCTTCCGGCCGTCCGACGCCGTGACCGGCAACCTGATCACGTTGCCGTACAACCACGGGCTCACCGACGGTCAGAAGGTCGTGTACTACACCGGCGGTGACACCCCGATCGCCGGGCTCGTCGACGGCGGTACGTACTACGTGCAGGTCGTCAACGCGACCCAGATCCGTCTCCAGACCAAGCTCAACCCGATCGGCCTCGGCCGGATCGTGGGCGGCCAGTGGCACGCCGAGGCGAACTACCTCACCGGCGACGTGGTGCGCGGCTCCAACGGCAAGGCCTACCGAGCTCTGAACGCCACGTCCGGCGACGACCCGTTGACCAGCCCCGGCGACTGGGAACTGGTCGCCGACCAGACCTTGACGGTCCGCACCCTCCAGCCCGACGGCACCTACGTCGACGGGGCCGTGAAGACGTTCGATCCCAACACCGTGAACATCGGCGACCCCGACGACCCGCTCTCCAACACGCTCGAGATCGTGGGCCACGGCCTCACCACTGGCCAGAGGGTCAGGTACGACGCCAACGACGGCCCGGTACTGAGCGGCCTCAATGACGGCCCTGACCCGACCGATGGCAACGAGTACTTCGTGATCGTGGTCGACGCCAACCACATCCGGCTCGCCTTGACCGCCCAGGACACCGCCAACTCGACGTTCGGGCTGTCGGACACATCCACACGCCGCACGCACCGGATCGTCGGTGTCGACGAGGCCCGCACGCCCGGCTCGCCACAGCAGACGTTCGACCCCACCGAGGGTCTCGTCAACGTCGGCGCCAACTCGATCACGCTTCCCTACAAGTTCGACGACGACGGCGACGGCGACTACACCGACCAGCTCCAGGTCGGCGACGAGGTGCGCTACTACTCGCTCGGCAACACCCCGATCGGCGGGCTGGTCGACGGAGCGACGTACACCGTCGAGACCGCCGTCGGCAACACGATCACGCTGCGCCGGTACGAGGAGAACGACAACACCGCCGACGACGACGGCGATGGGATCGACCTCAACAACAGCGACGACCCGGTCCACGACGGCGGGCTGGTCGACATCACCAGCATCGGCTCGGGCCGCGACCATGCGATCATCCGCTCCAACGAGTCGGCTCCCGCCAACCCGCTCACGGTGACCGGGATCCGGGTGCTGGCCCCGCCGGTGGCGCCGTTCAGCGGTGTGTCGGTGACCGCCACGAACAGCGATCATGTCGCCACGGTCGGGATCTCGGCCAGCATCTCGGGCGGTGTCTCGGTTGCGATCGGTGGTGCCGTCACGGTGCTGACCGCCCACACCAACGCCTGGATCGGCGACTTCGCCGATGTCGCCAGCATCGGCGGTTCGGTGCGAGTGGCCGCCGCCAACGACTTCTCGCATCTCGGGATCGCCGGGGCGCTCTCGATCGGCGGCACGGCCGGGATCGCCCCAGGGGCCGACGTCCGGGTCGTCGACATCGACGTCACCGCCGCGATCGGCGACGACGCCGACGTCGATGCCGGCGGCAACGTCGAAGTGCTCGCCACCGCCACCGACTCGGTGATCTCGGTCGCTGCCGGACTTGCAGGGGGCGGGGCGGTCGGGGTCGGCGGTGCGGTCGCCGTCGTCGTGCTCAACTTCACCACGACGGCCACGATCGGCGCCCGCACCCGGGTCGATGCCAACAACAACGTGCACGTCCACGCCAGCGACCACAGCAAGGTCGTGACGCTGGCGCTCGGGGTCGGGATCGGCGGCACGGTCGGGGTCGGGGCCGGGATCGCAGTGTTGACGATCAGCAAGAACACCAGCGCCCTGATCGGCGAGGACGCCGTCATCGACGGCCGCGCCAACGGCACCGATCTGACCGGCGTGTACACCGGCCTCACCACCGCCGACGGGTTCGCCACCGGTTCGATCGGCGGCGTCGTGGTCCAGGCCGGCTCCAGCGAGAACGTGATCGGCCTGGCGATCGCAGGCGGCGGCGGCACAGTCGGTATCGCCGGAGCGGTCGGGGTGGCCGTGATCACCGCCAACACCAACGCCGCGATCGGCGACCGGGTGGTCGTCAACGGCGGGCCGTTGCAGGGTTCGGCAAGCGGCGGGCAGTCGGTCAACGTCACGGCCGTCGACAAGGTCTCGACATTCACGCTCGGCGGCGGCGCCGCCGGCGGGTTCGTCGGTGTGGCCGGCGGGATCGACATCGGGATCGTCAAGACCGACACACGGGCCTGGATCGGCACCGGCGCCCACGTCACCGCCAGGAACGACGTCGGCGTCTACGCACTCTCGAAGAAGGACATCATCACGTTGGCGATCTCGGCCGCCGGCGGCTTCGTCGGTGTGTCCGGCTCGGTCTCGGTGTGGAACATCGGCTCGAGCAGCAGCGGCCGCTACGACGACGGCTCCTACGACGCATCTCGCGACAAGGGCCTCTGGAGCCCCGGGACGCTGTACACCGAGGGTGACATCGTCACCGGGTCCGACGGCAACAAGTACGAACTGCGCGACCTGACCGACGACGCCGACGGCGGCACCGCCGGCTACCAGGCCGACACGTCGATCGGTCACGACCCGGTGACCAACGACGACAAGTGGGGCCGGATCGACGACGACGCCTTGTCGTCGGAAGCAGGCTCGGCGCAGGGTCAGGCAGGGGCCTCGGCCTCGGGTGACGACCCAGACAACGGCTACGGCGGGATCGTCAACGGTGCCAGCGACGACGACGGTAGCGACGACGACCCGACTGCGGCCCGGATCCGCGCCGCCCAGGGCGACGCAGCCGGGGCGATCGATGATTCGTCGCCCGGTAACACAGTGGTCGGCGACTCCATGGCAGCCGCCCCCTCGGGCGGCACCACCGCCACGATCAAGAGCGGCGCCGAGATCAAAGCCGGCAACAACATCAACGTGATCGCCGACGAGCGGATGTCGTTCATCGGCATCGCCGGTGGCATCCAGGGTGGCGTCGTGGCGGTCGGCGCCTCGATCCTGGTCGTCAACATCGAGAGCAACGTGGCCGCCATCGTCGAGGGCGGCGTCACGCTCACGGCCACCAACGGCACCGTCACCGTCAAGGCCACCTACACCGAGGACATCGTCGGCGTCGCCTTCACCGGCGGCGGCGGGGTGGTTGCGGTCGGCGCCCAGGTCGTCGTGATCAACACCGACGCCACCCAGACGGCGATCATCACCTCCGGCTCGGTGCCTGCCGCAGGCGGCGGGATCGACGTGACGGCCGACGCCGACCGCGAGCTGCTGATGGTCACCGTCGGCGTCGCCGGTGGACTGGCCGCAGCCGGGGCCGGGATCGGCATCGCCACCGTCGAAGGCGACACCACTGCCACGATCGGCAACACACCGGTCGGCGGTGTCACCCCGGTCGGCCACGTCAGCGTCACCGCCGAGTCCGACATCCACGCTTCGTCGATCGCGATCTCGGTGCAGGGCGGCGGGCTCGCCCTCTCGGCGGCGGTGGCGATCGTCAACGTGCTCGGCACCACCTCGGCCACCGCCGGCGCCAACGGGGCCGTCAACGGCGGCGGTGTGACGGTCACCGCCAACGGCGACCACAGCGCAGAGGTCGACGCCATCAACATCGCCATCGGAGCGATCGCGATCGGTGCGACGGTGGCGATCGCCGGCAACGACCGTGCGGTTCTGGCCACGATGTCGGCGGCGGCTGCCTTGAGCAATGCCGGCGCCGTGCTCGTGGCGGCCGACAGCCACGACACGGCCCGAGCCAACACGCCCGGAGGCGGTGGCGGCGGCATCAGCATCAGTGTGATGGTGCCGGTCGCCAGCGTTTCCGGAGCAACACGCGCCCAGGTCGACGGCGACATCCTCGGCTCGACCTCGATCGAGGTCAGGGCGACCGGCGAGAACGTCGTCACGGCGACGGCACTCGTGATCGGCCTGTCGGTGATCGGCATCAGCGGTGCCGTTGCCAACGCAGAACTCGAGAGCGACGCCGACGTCGAGGCGATCGTCGGGTCGGCATCGAGCCTCACCTCGTCGGGCAAGGTGCTGGTCGACGCCCGCCACGTCGGGCAGGGCAACAAGGTCACCGCCACCGCCACGATCGGGCAGGGTGGCGGGATCGCCTCGTTCGCTGTGGCGATCGCCGTCGCAACCGACAACGGCGGCCTGTTGGCTCGACTCGACGGAGACGTCACCACCACCAGCGGCGACGTCGAGAGCGTCAAGGTCAACGCCAGCGGCAACAACGAAGCGATCGCCGACACCTTGATCATCAGCACCGGAGCGTTCTCCGGGGCGGGCGCCGGCTCGCTGGCCGAGGTCGGTGCGGGGGCCGACGCCGAGGCTCGCGTCGGCAGCACCTCGACGATCAGCAGCAACGGTGCGGTGGTCGTGAGCGCCGTCGGCGACAGCGACGCGACCGCCGAGTCCGACATCGGCAGCGGCGGCCTGGTGGCGATCGGCGTCTCGGTGCCCACCGCCCGGATCGGCGGCACGACGCGCGCCGAGTTCTCGGGCGACATCACCCAAGGTGATGCCCTGTCGGTGACGGCCAACGGCACGTACGACGCATTCGCCACCGCCTCACCGATCACGATCGGTCTGATCGCCGGCGCCGGCGCCAAGTCGCTGGCAGAGATCCAGCCCGGCGCCAGTGTCGAGGCCCACATCGGCCCCGCCGTCGGCACCGGCGGCAGCGATCGGCCCGACATCGACGTCGGCACCGGCGACGTGATCGTGACGGCCGACGCCACCATGAACGCCACCGCCATCTCCGACTCGATCGCCGGCGGCCTGTTCTCGCTCAGCATCATGCTCCCCGAGGCCAAGGTCGACGGCGTGACCCGTGCCTTCGTCCGCGACGGCACGGCGATCACGGCCGGCTCACTCGACGTGCACGCCGGAACGCTTGGCGACAAGATCAAGTACACCGCTTCGGCCACCACGCAGAACCTGGCGATCTCGTTTCTCGGCGCCGTGAACGGCGCCGAGGCGAGCGCCACCGTGCACGGCACGGTCGAGGCATTCGTCGGCGCCCCTGCAGGCGCCGCTCCCGGCGGGCCGACACTCACGATCGTCGATGTCGACGGGGTGGTGTCGGTGCAGGCGTTCTCCGACATGAACGCGATCGCCGTCGCCGACGCCGGCGCCGGCGGGGCCGTGGCGATCTCGGTGATGCTGCCGTCGGCCGACGTGGCCGGCAGCACGCTCGCCTACATCGGCGAGGGAATCCGGATCAAGGCGGCCTCGGTCGACGTCGACGCCAACGGCGACTACGACGCCGATGCCACCAGCTTCCTGATGTCGATCTCGGCGATCTCGGCCAACGCCGCAGCCGTCACCGCCACGGTCAGCGGAACAGTCGACGCCCACGTCGGCTCGGCCGCCGGCACGGCGCCCAGCTCGAACGTGGCACGGCTCGACCTCACCGGTGCCCTGACGATCGACGCCGACGCCGTGATGACGGCCACGCCGCTCGTCAACAAGGCGCTCAGCATCGCCCTCGTCGATGTGACGGTGCTGCTGCCGGTCGCGGTGCTGAAGGGCACCGTGCGGGCCTATGTGGGCGAGGGTGTCGACATCGATGCCTCCAGCGTCCACATCGAGGCCAGCGCTCCGGCCCTGCACGCTCAGGCGAGCGCCAACTCGCTCGGATTCGCGGCCCTGCTCGGGATCGGCATCGTCGATGCCGACGCCACCAACACGAGCACCGTCGAGGCCTTTGTCGGTGCCCACCGCTCGATCGACGCCACCAACGTCCCGACCGTGATCGATACCCATGGCGGAGCGCTCGACGTGCTCGTCGACGCCGACCTGCTCGCCACCGCCACCGCCGACACGGGCGGATTCTCCGGGCTCGTCACGCTCGGCGTGGCCAGCCCCACGGCGCTCGTCAACGGCTACGTGGGCGGGTACGTGCGTGACGGTGTCGACGTCACCGCCGGCTCGATCGGTCTCAAGGTCGGCGATACCGGTGCCGGCCAGCGAGTGGTGATCAAGGCCGTTGCCGACTCCCAGGCGATCTCCATCGCCGGCGTTGTCGGCGTCTCGATCGTGGTCGCCGAAGCGGTCGCCGGTGCGACCGTCGAAGCGTTCCTGGGCGCTGCCTCGGGGCGCACCCGCGGCGGCGACCCGTCGGCCGACCTGGTGATCACCGGGGCGATCGATGTCACCGCCGCCTCCGACGTCGATGCCGAGGCGACCGTCAACGGCGTCGCCGTCGGCGCCGTGTCGCTGGCGGTCCTGATCCCGACCGCATGGGTAACGGCCGCAACTCGGGCGTTCGCCGGCGACGGCACCAACGTCCGCGCCGCATCGCTCAACCTGCTTGCCGACAGCAACGTCAAGGCGCTCGCCACCACCAAGGCGATCGCTGTCGGCCTCGCCTCCGGCAACGGTGGCAGCGCCGAAGCGATCGTGGCCTCCGACACCGAGGCGTACGTGGGTGAGCGGTTCGACACGCTGCGGGTGACCCAGGCCGACGTGCAGATCCGTACCAACGCTGGCACACCTGGCCCGGTCAACATCCACGCCGTGTCGGTGTCGGTCGCTGAGGCCGTGAACGAGGGCTTCGCCGCCTCGCTCACGCTGGCCGTCAACGTGCTGCTGCCGACCGCCCAACTGTCGGGCCACACCCGGGCCTACGTCGGGCCTCGCACCACCCTCACTGCCAGCACCGTCGACGTGCTCGCCCATGACGTCGAGTCGCGGGCGACCGCCAAGGTTGTCATTGCGACGGTGGCGGCGCTGAGCGTCTCGGTCGTCGATTCCGACGCCACCGTCAGTCGCGCCACCGAGGCATTCGTCGGTCACCATGCCGTGCTGCAACTCGGCGGTAGCCCGCTCACGCTCAAGGCGTCGTCTCCCGACGTCCAGGCCGACGCCACCACACGGGGCTTCACCGGTGGAGCCCTGGCCGACGTGGCCGTCTTCTCGACCCACGCCACGATCGGCGACGACATCGTCTTCCTCCCACCGAGCACGTTCACGCCGGGCGCTCCCGCGGGTGCCGGCGGCGCAGCCGCCGCCGGTGGGGTTGGCGTCAACGTGCGGGCCGTCACCCGGGCCTTCATCGACCACGACGCCAGCGTCACGGCGGGCACCGCCCACCTCGACGCCGACAGCGATGCCGAGACAACGGCCACGATCAAGCACGCCGGCATCGCCGGGTTCGTCGCCGTCTCGGTAGCCGATGTCTTGGCGGTGACCAAGCACGACACCGAGGCCTGGATCGGCGACCGGGCAACGGTCAACCTGACCGGCTCGCTCACACTCGACGCCGACGACAACCTGCGTGCGATCCCGACGCTTGAATCGTTCTCGCTGGCCGGCGCCGTGTCGGTCGGTGCGTTCCAGGTCCACTCCAACCTCGGCGCCGACATCTACGTCGGCATCGGCGACGGTGCCGACGTCACGGCCACCGGCGTCACACTGCACGCCAAGGGAGTGCACTCGCCGGCGACCGAGGTCGAGATCCTGGCCGGTGCCGGGCTGGCCGCGGTCTCGATCATCGAGGCCAGTGCGAAGGACGAGTCGACCGTGACGGCCCGGATCGGCCCCGCCGCTGCGCCGGCCAACGTCAACGACATGACCACCGTCACCGTGAACGGTGGGGGCGGCGTGAAGGTCGAAGCGCGGCTCGAGTCGACGGTGATCGCCGACTCCGAAATGGCGGGGCTGTCGTTCGGCGCCTCGGTCCAGTTCGCCCGGATCGAGGCCAACCAGGTCGCCACCGTGCAGGCGATCATCGGTCAGCTGGCCCAGATCTCGGGTGGCAACGGTGGGATCACCGTCGACGCCGACCACGACGGCGACACCTACGTCGATGCCGCTGCACTCGGCCTGGCACTCGGCGTTGCGATCGCCGTCGTGCGAGCGACCGCCAACCACAACGCCACCGTGAAGGCGCTGGTCGGCGCCGGCGCTTCGCTCACGGCTAGCGGCGGGTCGATGATCTTCATCAACGCCGACCACAACGACGGGTACGCCAACCCGGCCGACGATCCGCTGCCGAACGTCGAGGGCGCGCTCGCCACTGCCAACAAGAGCAACTTCGCGATCCTCGGCGCCGTCGGTGACTCGGTGACCAAGGCGCACGCCAAGATCGTCGTCGAGACGACCGTCGAGGAAGGGGCGACGTTCAACACGCCGGGCGGTTCGATCGTCGTCACCGCCGGCGGCCGCAACCTCGCCACCGCCACGCTCAAGTCGGTCAGCGCGGCGATCGTGCGGATCGACTCCGGCAAGGCCAGCCCGGTCGCCGAGGGTTCCACCACCGTCAACTTCTACGGCAAGGTTGGGTCCGCCAACGCCCCAGGGGCGGCGACGTTGCTCGTCCAGGCCTCAGGCTTCACGTATGCATTCGGGTCGATGAATGCTTCGGGTGGCGGGCTCGTGTCGGTCGGCAGCGGCGACGCGATCGCCTTGAGCAACCCGACACTCACGGTCAACTTCGGGTCGTCGACGAGCGTCATCAACGTCTCGGGCACGATCCAGGTGATCGGCACCCAAGGCACCGATGCCGACGCCACCGCCAAGTCGGCGACAGGCGGCCTGGTCGAGGTCAACAACTACAACACGTCCGCCACGGCGACCCCCACCGTCACCGTCAACGTCAACGACACCGCGTCGGTCACGGCCGGCACGACGCTGACGATCAGGGCGGTCAACGGCTCGATCCCCAAGCCGATCTCCGATGGCACCGTGCTCTCCGTCGAAGGTGACGACGGCGTGAACGGCAACTACATCACGCTCACGATCAACGGCCAGGTGCTGCCCGTCGAACACGGCCTCGGCGACGCGGCGACGATCACCTACAGCGGCGGTTGCTGCTCGCTGGTGAACGGGCGCACCTACGGGGTGATCCGGCGCGACGCCACGACGCTGCAGCTCGGCGCCCGCTTCGAGGGTGTTCAGGTCGACTCCGCCACCGACGTCATCAGCTTCGGCGCCCCCGGCGAACCGCTCTCCTCTCACGGCTTCAACGAGGGCGAGATCGTCTGGTACTGGAGCGAGTCGGGGGCGGCGATCGGTGGGCTCGCCAGCGGCACCCGCTACCGCGTGACCGTTGTCGACGAGTTCCGGATCCGCCTGTTGCCGTTCGGCGAGGCGCCCGAATCGGTCACGATCAACGCCACCGACAACAACGGCGTCGACGACGACACCGGCGACGAGCGGATCCTCTCCAACGGGCAGCCGTTCGCCGACGGCGACGTGGTCGTGTACTACGTACCGGTCGACTTCACCTTCAAGGGCACCACGGTCGAGATCGCGATCGACGGCGACGGCGTGCCGATCACCACTCCGGAAGGCCCGCCCGCCGCCCCCGATGGCAGCAACTCGATCTGGCTCGGCACCGTCGTCGGCGAGACCGTGTTCGGGCACAGCTACCAGAGCGGTGACGAGATCGTCTACCTCGTCGAGGCCGGCGGGTCGGCCATCTCAGGCCTCAGCGACGGCGCCCACTACTTCGTGATCAGGCTCGACGCCTACCGTGTGGCGCTCGCCACGACCTACTGCAACGCCCGCGGCATCGACCGCGGCGGTGACAACGTGTGCGACAGCACCCCGTCGACAGGCGCAGGTGCCGACGACGACGGCGCCGCAGGGAGCGCTCCGGTCGTGGCGATCAACATCTCACGTCCGAGCTCGACCCAACTGGCGACGGAGCACTTCCTCGTCGCCGCCAGCCGTGGCCCGATCGGCGGGTTGCAACACCGCGGCGTGTACTTCGTGGTCGGCGCCGCCGCCAACTCGTTCCAGCTCTCCAACTCGCTCGGCGGGAGCGCCATCAACCTCACCGCCACCGGCGGCGGCGGGCACCTGTTCCGGCGTGAGGGTGTCAACATCACATCGGCTGGAACCTGCCCGGTGGGCGTGACCGGCTGCAAGAAGCTGGTCGTCGATCTGTCCGACGGAACCGGCGGTTCGTTCGCCGGCGTCGGGGGAGCGGCGTCGTACGTCGTCCCGAGCAGCGGTGACGGCGTCGTCACCGCGTCGACCACCGGCGCCAGCGGCGGCTTCATCGACGTCGGCAGCCCCGACGCGATCGCCACCGTCACCAACAACACCACGATCAACGTCAAGTCCGGCGCCAACCTGTCGGGCGCCGACGTGGTGATCGAGACCGAGGGCCGGATCAACGTCAAGGCGCTCGCCAAGAGCGACGGGATCGGCTTCGTCGCCCTCGCCTCTTCGACCGCCAAGGCCAAGGCCAACAACAACAGCACGATCACGATCGAGTCTGGCGCGACGATCACGGCCCGCGGCGACCTGCGCGTGACCGGCTTCGTCACCTCCAACCTCGAAGCCGACTCCGACTCCGACAAGGTCGGCTTCCTGGGCTTCGTCGAGGTCTTCTCGAGTGCCACCGAGACGCACCAGAACAACATCACCATCAACGGATCGCTGACGGCCGGTGACGACCTGACCGTCGAGGCCAAGACCGAAGCCGACGCCTTCGCCCGGGCCTATGCCGACGCCGACGGGTTCGGGGCAGATGGCGACGCCAACGACGACGACGACGAAGCCGACGCCGACCCCGGCGCACGGGTCGGCCAGGCCGGCTCGAGGACGTCGATCACGATCCAAGGCAGCGCACTGCTGCTGGCGGCCGACATCAAGCTGTTCGCCGACAGCCGGCTCGACGCCGAGGCGTACAGCGAGGGCGACTGCGACGCCGTCGGCGCCGATTGCGATGCTCGCGCCGACGTGCGTGTCAACGGCAGCACCGAAGTCCGGATCGAGGCTCGCAGCCAGGTGGCCGTCCCGCAGCTCGACGGCACTCAGTCGATCTGGATCGAGGCCGGCCAGAGCTACCTGCGGGCGCTCGGCAAGGCCCGTTCGTCGTGCAGCTGCCTGGGTGGCGACACCGACTCACGTGTCTACGTGATCGTCGAGACGCTGTCGCTCGTGACCGGTGTCAAGGACGCCATGTTGCGGACGGCGCTGCTCAACGTGCGGGCCACCGCCCCCAACAGCAACACGTTCGTCGTCCGCGACAGCAGCCAGAGCGGTGGTGCCTTCGACGGCGGCGGCTCGGGTGACGGCAACGGAGAATCGAGCACCCCCAACATCGACCGCGACATCGACTGGGAGTCGACGGCGATCATGCTCGGCGAGCCGAACCCGAAGATCCATATCAACGACCAGGGCGTCGTCGTCGAGCTGGTCAACATCACCGGCACGTACACCGCCAACGGTGGCGGCGCCTTGGCGCTCGGGTCGAACGTCGGCAGCGGCGGCGAGATCGTGCTCGACGACATCATCTACGACGCACCGTCGAACGTGTTCTTCTTCGTCGACGACCTGACCGGGCTCAACAGCTCGTATGACAAGGGCCCCGACGGTCAGATCTACGGCAACGCGGCGATCTTCGACTTCCAGGAGACGTGGGACTTCGTCACGATCATCAACGACTCGGATAACGACATCTACATCATGGACATCGATGTCGTGAAGCCGCCCAGCTCGAACAAGATCCAGATCGACGTCACCAGCATTCCGAGCGGCGGCGACCCGACGACCGAGTTCCGGGTGCTCGATGTCGGCGAGGGTGGACGCTTCCACTTCGAGATCATCCACTCGTACATCGAGACCGTCGTCACGATCACCGCCGGTCAGCCCAGCAGCCTCGGCGGCGACTGGGACGTGTTCCTCAACGGTGTGATCCACAACGCGATCGGCAAGACCTTCATCACCGCCAAGGACGGTGACATCGAGTACAGCAACGCCAAGCCCAACCCTGGCGGATACGCCAACGGCAGCGACCAGCTGATCCGCACCAACGAGCTGTACCTGTCGGCCGTGGTCGGCTCGATCGGCACCCACACCAGCCCGGCCAGCCGCATCCCGCTCAACCTCGAGATGATCGAGAGCGACTACACCGACGACGGCACCCCGCCCGCCGGCGACCCGTTCCGGCGCACCCCCAACGGCACGTACACGGTCGGCAAGCCGATCCTGACCCGCCTGATCATCGTCAACGCCTTCGCCGCCGAGGACGTCGTACTCACGGTCGGCTCGAGCCGCCACGCCGACGCCACCCGTGCCGCCGCAGACCAGTTCGTGATCACGTTCGGCGCCATTACCGCCGGGCGCGACATCGACATCTTCGTGCTCGACAGCATCGATCGCACCACACCGGGTGGGCCCGGCCCGATCCACATCCATCGCGCCGTCAACGGGTCCGAGATCCCGGCCCCCGAGCACGACACCGAGCGCTTCTTCCGACCCGACTGCGAGCTCGCACCGTTCAACGGCGCCGGCCCGTGCCCGTTCTACGAGCTGGGCAACTTCGCCACCGGCAACACGCTCGTGCACGGTCGTTACCTGTTCGCCCCCAGCGCCGAGCACTACGTCAACATGACCGTCGGCGGCACGATCGCCAACGGCGACCGCCCGACCGGCGGCACGGCCTACCTGGCCGCCGGCCAGCACGTGTCGGTGCGCCACCTCACGAGCGGCCCGATCAGCTACACGGGCATCGTCGACGCCGACAGCGACAACGACGGCAGCGGTTCGGTGATCCTGCTCACCAACCAGTTCGTCAACGGCGAGGAGCGGCTCGGCGACATGCACGTCGACGACATCTCGTCGAGCGCCAGCGACGTCACGTTGTGGGCACTCGGCCGGGTGCTCGACTGGGAGGACGACGCCCAGACGACGCCCGACCCGATCGCCCCGTTCAGCGGCTCGACCCCCACCACCGGCACCGACGTGCGCGGCGTCGACATCACGATCTTCGCCGGCCTGGCCGGTTCGGTCGGTGGTGTCGGCAACGCCGGTAACTACCTCGAGATCGATGTCGACGTGCTCAATGGCAACGGCGTGCTGAACGTGCTCGACATCTTCGCCACCTCGACCCCTGGCGTCTTCGTCGCCGAAACCTCGGGCGACCTCGAGCTCGACACGGTCTGGACGACCAACGACGTGTCGATGTACACGATCGACGGCAACATCAACGACGCACGCCTCAACGGTGCCGGCGATTCCGAGGTCAACGTGCTCGGCGAGACGATCGACCTCGACGCCAACGACTTCGGCGGGAACAGTGCCAGCATCGGCAACCCGAACGGCTCGAACGACCTCGAGATCGATTCGCTGCGTGAAGGCGCCTCGGGTGAGGACGTCGGCCTCGAAGCCGACGATTCGATCTTCGTCACCGAGGCCGACGCCAAGCTGACGCACTCGTTCAACGTCACGGCGGCCGGCCCGCTCGACGTCTACGGCACCTTCGAGGCGACGCCCAACAGCCGACTCCGGCTCGTGATCGCCAGGGCCTGGACCGGCGACATCCGCCTCACGGTTCGTGAAGAGGTCGAGCTGCCCGAGGACGACGACCTGATCCTGCTCCAACTCGGTGGTTTCCAGCGCTCCGAGGACGAGCTGCTCCCGATCCCGAACGGCACGATCATCGCCCGCCTCGGATACGTGCTGCTCCGAGTCGGCGACGACGTCGACCTGCATCAGAACAGCCGCACGCTGGCCGGCGAGTCGATCGACATCTTCGGCGACGCTGCCGCCGCGGCGCTCGTGGCCGGCGAGCGCGACCCGGGGTACGGCACCGACATGGTGCTGCGCGGCGAGATCATCGCCGGCTGCATCAACCCCGGCGACCTGACCTGTAGCCCCGACCCGACCACCACCAGCGAGCTGGCGGCCCCCGGCGGCGAGGACTTGTGGCTGACCCAGATCTGGGGCTACGACGACATCGACCAGATCCAGTTCGGCGACCCGTCGGGCATCCCCGAGGTCGGCGACGAGAAGCTCTCGCTCGGCGACCCGGGCTACATCTTCCTCGGTTCGAAGACGGTCGCCCGCGGCAGCGACGACACCAACCCGGCCGGCGATGCCGGGCACAACCCTTCGGTCGCCGACGGCGAGGACGTGTTCACCGTCTACTACCTGCAGTCGGCCGACGTGCTGGCCGCCCCGGCCCAGCTCACCGACGTCACCTTCGCCGACCCCGCCGCTGGTCACAGCCTCACACTCGACGGCCAGGCCGACACCGACTACTACCGGATCTACACGACCGGCAGCCGGTTCTCGGAGCGCAACTACGTGATCAACGTGCTCGACACGGGTGCCGAGAACGACGGCGTCGACGAACTCGACATCTACGGCCGAGACAACCTCGACCCCGGCGTGAACGGGTACGAACCCGGTACCACGACCCGCAACCCGAACGACGACCTGTTCCTCCTCCGGGCGCTGAAGTGCATCGACACCGACGGCGACTACGGCATCACCGACCCGCAGGCGGCGATCCCGACCGGCTGTGAGTCGCCGACCGAGGTGGCCGACCACCCGGCGATCGTCGCCCTGCTGCACGGCGACGCCGCCGGCTACCGCAGCCGCCTGGCCGGCGACGAGTCCAGCAACGCCGTGCAGCGGATCCAGTACGACGCGGCGCTGAACGGACGGCTGGCCGTGTACGGCTACGCCGGCAACGACCAGTTCTACGTCGACGACAACGCTGCCACCACCACGCTCGACGGTGGCGCCGGCTACGACCTGTTCCAGATCGGCCAGATCTTCGGCACCAAGCGTGACGAGAACGGGATCAGCAACCCGAGCGAACTCACCGACGGTGGCACGCTGCTCCCGCACGACACGTTCCCGGTGCTGATCGCGACCACCCGCGGCTGGCTCAGCCCCGGCACGCATGCACCGCTGGTGGCCACCGGCGGCACCGGCAACGACGAGTTCGTCGTCTACTCCAACCAGGCCGAGCTGCGGCTCGAGGGCCACGACGACAACGACCTGTTCGTCGTGCGTGCGTTCGCCCTTGCAGCGGTGTGCGACAGGAATGCCGACGGTGTTGCCGGTTGCGGCTTCTCCGACATCGACCTCGCCGCCGACCCAGACACGCTGCTGTTCCCGTACGACCACGACGACGATGGCGACTGCGACGCCGCCGACGACGCCGTCGACGGCGACGTCTACAACGGCGAGGGCTGGCTCGGGTTGCGGCTCGACAACAACAACGACCGCACCTGCAACATCGCCGACGCGCACATCACTGGGGCACCGAACTTCACAGCCGGGACCGATGCCGACCCGACGATGTGGGAAGACGACGTGATCCCGCTCGACGCCGACGGCGTCGCCCGCCCGATCATCGGGCTCGGCTTCTCGACCGCCCGCCCGCTCGACATCCGCGCCGGCGGCGGCGAGGACGAGGTGTCGTACAACGTCAACGCTCCGGTCTCGGTCGACGGCGGCACCGGCTTCGACAAGCTGGTCGTGCTCGGCACCGAGTTCGCCGACGACTTCGCCATCACCTACAAGGCGATCTACGGCGCTGGCCTCAACGTGCGCTACACCACGATCGAGGTGGTCGAGGTCGACGGGCTCGAAGGTGACGACGAGTTCTTCGTGCAGTCGACGGCGTTCGGCGTCGCATACCGGGTGATCGGTGGTCTCGGCTCCGACACGATCAACGTCACCGGCGACGTCGTCGACGACATCATCACCCGCGAGCTCGAAGGCGTCAGCGGCACGATCGACCACATGGTCACGTCGCCCAACGGCGGCGGCGCCAACGGTGACGTGCGGTACGACGGTCTCACCGTCGACGGGCTCGACTACAACCTCGCCACCCCCAACCAGGGTCAGGTGATCATCGCCGACGAAGGCCCCGAAGGCACATCGGTCCGGGAATGCACGCTCCCGGCCCGTGCGGTGTCGTGCCCCAGATCGACTCGTATTCGGTCAAGCTGGCGGCGGCACCGACCGCCAACGTGTACGTCACGGTGTCGGCGGCACGGTCGACCCAGGTCGAGTTCGACGACGCTTTCTCGAACCCCGAGCCGACTCTCACCAGCAACACACTGGCCGACGGCGAGGGCGACTCGATCTGGCTCTGCACGGGCGCCGCCCCGAACCCCGACGGCTCGCCGTCGAGCGACTGCGACCAGCTGAGCGAGTTCCAGCGCCACAAGATCGTCAACGGCGTGCCCGTCGACGAGAACGGCCGAGCGCTCGTACTGACCTTCGGTACGAACCAGTTCGGCGCCAACGGCTGGGACGTCAAGCAGTGGGTGTACGTCTACGCCGTCGACGATCCTCGTTCCGAGGGCGATGTCGTCACGGTCGTGCAGCACTCCACGATCTCGGCCGACCCGAACTTCGACGCCGTCGCCGTCCGCAACGTCGAGGTCAGCCTGCGTGACAACGACACACCCGGCGTGTACGTCACCGAGGTCGCGCCCGGTTCATGCGCCGTGAAGTGCGACGAGGACAAGCGCACACTCGTGATCGAAGGCATCCAATTCGGCGCCGACTTCACGGGTCGTCTCGACGACCTCGCCGTGCAACTCCAGATGGACCCCGGCGCGGCGACGATCCGGGTCAAGATCGTGCTCGACGCCGCCACCCAGCGCCAGGTCGAGCTGACCAGCACCGACCCACGCTTCAAGACGTGGGTCCACAACGACGCCAACCCGCTGCTGCGTTTCACCTACTACACGATCGACTTCGACACCACGAACTGGGATGCGCCGGTGATCGTGGTCGTCAAGGCCCGCCCCGACGCCGACCCGGAGGATCCGTTCACCGCCGTGATCCGGTTCGGGCGTGATGACAAGGCCTCGTTCACCGACCTGAGCTGCCTGCCGGGCGCCCCCGACTCGCTCGACGACGTCGAGGACGTCGACTACGCCGGTTGCGACATCGACGGCGTCGCCAGCGTCGATGCCGGCCAGACGTACGTGTTCCCGAACATCCGGTCCGGCCGTGGGATCGTGGCGGCGACCGTGATCGACGACGAGACCGCCGACGTGATCGCGATCGAGAGCGGCGTCGACACCGTCGTCCAGCAGTGCGGCAACGCCGCCTGCACGATCCCCGGCCTGACCGACGACTACACGATCCGGCTCACCAAGCGGCCGGAGGTGCTCAACGACGACGTGCACACGATCACCCCCGTCGACGTCGACGTGGCGATCCTCGTCGACGGCCTGACCGATGTGTTCTCGATCGGCGGTGTGGCGATCACGCCCGCCGGATACGACCGGGTCGGTGGCGACATCGCTTCGCAGCGCTTCAACGGCAACCTCACGATCACCGGCGGTACCACGATCACGCGTGCCAACGGCAGCGAGCTCGGCAGCTTCGTCGAGGAAGGGTTCATCGCTGGGCAGCGGATCCGGACCTCGTTCACCGGGCTCACCGTGTTCACGGTCCTCACGGTCAGCGACGACGTGCTGACCGTGGCAGGCGGGCTCCCCAACGGGCCCCAGACCGGGGCCACGATCAGCACGCTCACCCGTTCCGGGATCTGGAATGGCTCCGCCATCGTCGAACTTCCGGAGCAGGACGCGTTCGGAACATGGGAAGGCTGGACGCTCGTGCGGTCGACGGGCGGTTGGCTCGCCGACGGGTTCCTCGAAGGCCAGTGGGTCGAGATCTGCGATCAGAACGCACTCTGCGGACGGTTCAAGATCCAGGTCATCCGCGGCACCAACCCGACCTTCGACAACAAGCTCGAGCTGCGCTACGTCGACGGTCTGCTTCGCCGACAGCCTGGCGGGCTTCGTGAACGGCCAGTTCACGGTCACCCGGATCGCCGCCGTCGCCCACTTCGACGACACCAACTGGTACCTCGAGCAGCAGGTCGTGCTGCAGGCCGACGTGTGGTTCAAGGTCCCGATTGCCCGTGACGGCGCCAAGGTGTTCCCGGTCTCGACCCATGGCTTCTGGAAGCTGCAGGGCCCGGTCGCCGTCGAGGGCGGGGTCAGCGGCACCGACCGCTCGCTCAACCTCGGGCTCAAGCTGCCGGGTGAGACCGACGGCCCGCTGTTCAAGATCGGTACCCAGCCGCCCGAGTCGAAGCAGATCGACGTGCTGAACCTGTTCAACGACGGGTCGAAGCAGGACCGCTCGGGCACGATGACGTCGACGACGCTGTCGGGCCTCGGCCTGCCCAAGGACCTCGACTTCGGCCCGACGTACTCCAGCGGCAACCCGCAGACGTTCGGCGAGCCGGCGATCTTCCCGGGCGGGATCGGCTATCGGCACCGTTCAGTTCGTCGACGGGACGTTCACCACCAACGGGGCCAAGAGCACGATCGAGGTCGTCAACCTGATGCTCGGGAGCGGCAACGACGCACTCGACATCCAGGGCACGCTCGACCCCGACGACGCCGTCAAGCTGACCGGCACGATCATCATCGCCCCGGTCGTCGGCATCGGCATCGACCTCACCCGCCCGGCCCCGTTCGACTGGAAGGCGCAGGGCTTCCTCGTCGGCCAGCCGGTCAAGATCACCGGCTTCCCAGGCCTCACCTGGACCGTGATCGGGTTCTCCGACGACGACCTCACCGACACCACCGACAACACCCGCATGCATCTGTCGGGCCCGGTGCTGACAGCCGGCCAGATCGCGGCCGCGCCGTACGACACGCTCAAGTCGGTCGATGTCGCCAGCACCGTGACCGGCGTCGCCAGCGGTGGCTCGATCGTGCGCACCGACGGCGGCAACTGGCTCACCGACGGATTCGTGGTCGGCCAGCGGGTGACGATCAACGGCCAGGGCCCGTGGGAGATCGTCGGCGTGTTCGACAACGACAACGACACCAAGTTCGAGACGCTCGTGCTCGGCAACGGCCCGGCGCTGGCGTCCGGAAGCCCGGCGACACGCACCGTGCGGTCGGTCGTGCGGGTCGTCACCGGCGGCGACGTGCCCGTGCTTGCCACCACGCCGATCACGATCGTCGGCGGCGACTACGGCGGCTACGTCACCCGTACCGACGGGCTCGACTGGGCCGACTTCGGGTTCATCGAGGGCCAGTTGGTGCGCATCCAGGGCATCGACGGTTCGTGGCGCCTGCGCCGGATCGAAGGCCCCAACGGCAGCGTGCTGCGGCTCGAGCGTGGCACCGCACTGCCCACGATCGCCGTCGCCCAGACCCGGATGGTCTACTGGCCCGGCCCGCACGGCGGGCTCACGGTCGTCCACGGCGGCGGCAACACCCACCTCTCGATCAACTTCGAGATGGACACCGACGGGCTGGACGCCGACAGCGGCACGCTGACCCGCCGCGATGGGCGCTCGTGGATCGACAGCGGATTCTCGATCGGCCAACGCATCCAGGTCGGCGGGGCGGGCTCGACGACGTGGACGATCGTCGACTTCGTCGACAGCGACTGCCCGTTCAGCGACCCCGTTCCCGGGCTGTGGCCTCGACTCGACGATGGTGCTCGAGCAAGTGCTCGGCGGCAGCACCGTCTCGGCCGGCCCGATCCCCGACTCGACCAACGTCAAGCGCGCCGTGCACGTCGCCGAACTCGGTGTGATCTCGACGACCGGCCTGATGAACATCACGGTCCAGCACGCAGTCGGAGCCGACGCTGCCGACCACCACGCTCACCTGCGCCGCTGCGAATCCTGGATGCTTCGGCGGTGTCGGCACGGGTGGCACCGTGTTCGAACCCGGCATGGCCGTCCGCATCGCGGGTGTCGCCGGACCGTTCACGATCGTCTCGGTGACTGCCAACACGATGGTGCTGCAGGGCGCCGCCCTCCAGCCGACCTACGTGATCGACGTCAACAGTGCCGCAGCCGACAAGAAGGTGTTCACGCCGATCATGCTGACCGTCTGGGGCTACGACGCGGACCGCGACGGCGGCACCCGGGTCGGCGGCGACCGGATCACGGTGTGCAACCTGTCGCCCGACGCCGACGAGCCGTGCCGCGGCGCCAGTGGCACCGAGCAGATCGCCGGGCCCGAACTCGCCGCTCGTCGTCTACGGCGACACATCGCAGGACGGCGTCTGGTACTGCGGGCGAGCCGTTCAGCGTCAAGGGCCACGAGTTCGGGCCCAAGCCGTTCGACCCGTTCTACAAGATCCCCGAGTCGCAGAACGAGGACGACGAGTGGCTGTTCCCGCTCGCCGACCCGTACGACTTCGCCGGCAACGACATCATCGACGCCAGCGGCCTGTTCTCGTGGATCACCTGCGACTCGACGAGCTGCAACCTGCCGACGGTCGGCTTCACGGCCTACGGCGGCGAGGGCGACGACCTGATCATCGGCAGCCAGGCCGGCGACCACCTCGCCGGCGGCTCGGGCGACGACACGATCCTCGGTCTGCGCGGCGCCGACCACATCTACGGCGACGGCGGCGTCAACGTCGACATCCTCACGCGCGGGCTGACCGTCGAGTTCGTCAACCACAGCCCGGCCCCGACGCTCGACCCGCGGCCGATCCCTGACGTGCCCGTGCCCGGCCAGGACCCGCCGATCAAGCCGGGCAACTACACGCTCGCCCCCGCCCCGGCATTCAACCGTGACGACATGCTGGCCGGCGACGACATGATCTACGGCGAGAGCCCCGAACTGTCGACCCTGGCCCCCGTCGGCGGGGCGATGATCCCGGCCTACACGTACATGGTCGGGCGCGACCTGCACACGGTCCGCTCCAGCGTCCCGGCCGTGCAGACACCGCTCCAGATCGCCTACGACGACATCATCTTCGGCGACCACGGCACGATCATCCAGCAGGTCGCCGACACCGAACCAGCCCGACGCACGCCTGCAGAAGATCCAGACCACCACGATCGCGCTCGGTCCGGTTCGATCGAGTCGCGGGCATACCAGAACGGCGGCGACGACACGATCTTCGGCAACCTCGGCCGCGACCTGATCGTCGGCGGCGCCGGCGACGACATGCTCGACGGCGACGAGCACGACGACATGCTGTTCGGCGACAACATCTTCCTGACCCGCCGTGTCGACGGAAGCTCCGTTCACCAGCGCCACCGACTACGCCGGGCCGATCACGATCACCAGTGGGCGCTTCCAGACGCTGTGCGGCGACTTGATGTACAGCCGCACCGACCGCCCGGCGGTGTGCGGCGGGCCCGTGACGGCCGACAACAGCGGGCAGCTGCTGGTCGACGACATCGCCCGCAACTACCGCGACCCCGACAGCCCAGGGCTCGACGCTCACCCGTGGTGGGCCGAGTACCTCGTGATCTACGACCCCGACACCACCGACGCCGACCACTTCCACAGCTTCGACGTCCAGCTGAGCGTCGACGACCCGAGCAACCCAGCCGCCAAGGGCCTGGGCAGCTTCGGCAACGACTACATCGCGGGTGGCTCCGAGCACGATCTGGTCTTCGGCCAGATGGGCGACGACATCCTGATGGGCGACGGCCGGATCGAGGATGCCCAGAACGCCAACTTCCACGTCGGCGCCTCGCGCAGCCCCGACGGCTGCCCGGCCACCGACCTGAGCGGCGACAACTTCACCCACGCCGGCACCTGCGACCTGGTCGGCGTCTGCTCGACCTGATCGCCTCGTTCGACCACCCGACCGACGGGCAGGACTACATCGAGGGCAACGGCGGCAACGACACGGCGTTCGGCGGCGACGGCCAGGACGACATCGTCGGCGGCAGCTCCGACTTCTTCAGCCTGACCAGCCCATTCCTGCGGCCCGACGGCAGCGACTTGCTGTTCGGCGGCAGCGGCCAGCACACCGACCGCAGCGACAACGGCGGCACGCCGCTCGGCAACGCCGTGCCGGTCAACCGCCACGGCCACGACGCCGACACGATCGTCGGCGACAACGGTCGGATCATCCGGATCGTCGGCACCCGTGGCTGCGACTACCTCACCACGCTGTGCGGCGGTGCGACGGCGAACGCCAAGTACGTCTCGTACGTCTACGACAACGCCTACGGCGAGCAGATCGTCGTGCGCGGCGTCACGCTGCTCGACTACACGCCGGGTGGGCCCGACTTCCGGCCCGACCTGTTCGGCCTCGGTGGCCCGTCCAACCAGCCCAACCTGCCGCCTGCAGCTCGTCGGCGGGCGAGACCCAGACCGGTTGCAGCGAGCTGCTGGCGGTCGCCGCACGGCACCAACAGCTGGGTGTTCGGCCGGGCATTGGCGAGATCGCCGGCAACGACGAGATCCACGGCGGCTGGGCGACGACTTCATCTACCTCGGCGGTGGCCACGACGTCGCCTTCGGCGACGCCGAGGACGACGAGATCATCGGCGGCTGGGGCAACGACTGGATCTCGGGCGGCACCGGCCAGGACGCGATCCTCGGCGACGACGGCCGCATCTTCACCAGCCGCAACAGCGACGCCGGGTGGACCGCCGGCCGCAACACGGCGCTCGCCACCAACTGCATCGGCAACGGCAACGGCGCCTGCTTCAGCGAGCCGCTGTACGGCATCACCGCCTTCCGCCCGGTCGGTACCTGCCCCGAGAACAAGTCGGTGCTGTGCGGTGACTACCTCAACCAGTACATCTCGACGCCCGGCGAGGTGCAGACGGCGTCGATCAACATCCGCGGCGACCTGAAGAAGACCGTCGACCTGACGCCGTTCAACGTCGCACCGAACGCATTCGGATCCGACGAGCTCGATCCGGCGCTCACCAAGTTCGACGCCAACAACTCCGACGACGTGATCTTCGGCGGTCTGGGCGGCGAGAACCTGCCGCTGTACCCGCTGGTGATCGGGCACCTCAACAACGAGGAGCCGCCGTTCGGTCAGGAGCGCGGGATCGCCGGCGACTTCCTGCACGGCGGCTCGGGCGACGACGCGATCGCCGGCGGCGAGGCGATCTGGAACGGCTACACGCAGCTCTACAACCGCACCACCGGCGGCGCTGCTCGCCAACGCCTATCCGCACCGACTGGACCCGCCCGTTCAACCCCGGCGACCTGCTCCACTTCGGCGCCGACACCGACGCCTGGCACGACCAACGGCCCGATCGTCAACCGGCTCGGCGAGTTCGCCCTGTACGACGAGTACGACCCGCGGCGCACGATCATGCTCAACGCCAACGGCACCGTGAACAAGGACAACAACCCCGGCGCCAACGTGCTGGCCTGGTTCCTCAACCTGTACTCCGACGAAGGGCCCGTCGATGAACGGCTGCGTGTCGTACGCCCCGAACGGGACGTGCCTGACGATGGGCCTGCGCCAGAGCGACGGCTCGCGACGCGATCTTCGGCGACCACGGCAACGACTGGCTGGTCGGCGGCACCGGTCAGGACACGATGTACGGCGGCTGGGGCAACGACCTGCTCAACGCCGACGACGTGATGACCGTCGATGGGGCCGGAGCGTTCGGCGACCAGAAGGGCCGCAAGATCCAGCCCAGCCCGAACGACACCCCCGACACGCACCCGCTGTACCAGGACCGCGCCTACGGCGGCGCCGGGCTCGACATCCTGATCGGCAACACCGGCGGCGACCGCCTGATCGACTGGGTCGGCGAGTTCAACAGCTACATCGTGCCGTTCGCCCCGTTCGGCATCGCCACCGTCAGCCGCCAGGTGCCGCCGTGGCTGTTCGAGTTCCTGTACGCGCTCTCGGCCAGCCAGGGCGCCGACCCGACCCGCGACGAGGACCAGAACGCCTCCGACCCCGAACTCAAGGCCCGCAACGGCGAGCCGTACGGCGAGCTCGGCCTGGTCACCCAGAAGGACCACGGTCTCTGGCAGGACCAGACCGGCGGCCCGAGCGACCCGCAGCCGGGCAACATCCCCGGCGGCGCGCGCGACGTGCTGCGCTCGGCCGACTTCAGCGACGGAACCTTACAGACCTTCGCCGTCGACACCGGCGTCTGGACGGTCACCGCCGGCGTGCTCACCGTGGCTGCCCAGTCGCAGGGCCAGGACGCGGCCGCCGTCTGGTACCACGACCAGTACCTGCCGGTCTACTTCGAGATCGCGGCGCGGGTGAACATCACGAAGCCGACCGGCGGCTGGAAGGCGCAACGCCTACGTGATCTTCGACTACTTCAGCCCGACCGACTTCAAGTTCGCCGGCATCGACGATGCCACCAACAAGCTCGTGATCGGCTATCGCGACGCCAGCGGTTGGCACCACGGTCGTGGTGGTCGTCGATCCCCGGCGGCGTCAAGTACAACACCTGGTACGACATGCTCGTCGCCGTCAACGGCACGGTCGTCACGGTCGCCGTCGGCGGCACCAACTACATGACCTACACGTTCGCTCCTCGCGTGATCGATGGGGTGTCGTACGGGCTCAACAAGGGTCTGCTCGGGTTCGGCTCCGACAATTCACGCGGCCAATTCGACAACGTTCAGCTCCGGGTGCTGCCGGCCCAGCTCACACTCGACCGCTTCGAGAACTTCAACGACGGTGTGGCCGACTGGCTGGTCGGGGAGGTGGGCACCTGGACGGTGTCGTCGCAGCGCTACGACGGCACCGGTGTGTCGGGCCTTGGGGTCGCGCTGGCCGACCTCGGCAAGCAGATCTCGTACGACGCCTACCTCGGCCTCGACGCCACCGTCAACGTCGGCACCGGAACCGTCGGGATCGTCTTCGACTACTACGACGTCGACGACTTCAAGTACGTGCTCGTCGACATCGTGGCCGACATCGTGGTGCTCGGCCACCGCACGCCTGCAGGCTGGATCGTCGACCGTTCGGTGGCGTTCACGATGAGCGACGTCGACCACGTGATCGGGATCACGTTGAAGGGCGCCTCGGTGAGCGTCGTCGTCGACGGTCAGACGCTGATCGGCTTCGGCTACAACTCGGCCCTCGTCGACGGCGGCTTCGGTGTGCTCACGAGCGGCAACGGCCAGTTCGACAACGTCCGTGTGCGCACGAACGACTCCGGCTTCGACGAGTACCAGCCCGGCACCGCCGAGGTCTCGATCGGCGACGCCACCGTCATCGAAGGCAACGCCGGCAACACCGCCGTGCTGTTGACGATCACGCTCAGCGCCGCCCTCGGCGAGACGACCACGGTGCAGTGGAGCACCGGCCCCGGCACCGCGATTGGGCGGCTCCGACTTCGTGGTCGCCTCCGGCACGGTGACCTTCCTGGCCGGTGAGACCTCGAAGACGATCACGGTCAACGTGGTCGGCGACACCGTGATCGAGCCCGACGAGACGTTCAACGTCACGCTCTCCAACGCCACGGGTGGTCTTACGATCACCGACGGGCTGGCGATCGTCACGATCACCAACGACGACATCGCGCCGGCATCCACGATCACGATCACGGCGACCAACGGCGCCGAGGGTGGTGCCCCGGTCGTGATCACGCTCAACCGCACCGGCTCGATCACGGGCGTCCTGACCGTCAACGTCGCCGAGAGCGGGGCGATGTCCGACCTGACCGCCACGCCGACGGTCACCGGTGGCACGTGGAACGCGACCGCCAACACGGTCACCTTCAACACCGGATCGTCGACCGTCACGATCACGTTCGCAGTCGTCGACGACGCCACCGTCGAGGCCGTCGAGTCGGTCACGTTCACGCTCGCAACCGGAGCCGGCTACGCGGTCGGCGCTCCGTCGGTGGCGACCGCCAACATTTCCGACAACGACGCCGCCACGCCATCGGTCAGCGTCGTCGCCACCAACGGAGCCGAGGGTGGGGCGGCGATCATCGTGACCTTGAGCCGGACCGGTTCGACATCCGCCGCCCTGACCGTGAACGCCACCGAGGGTGGCACATCGCTTCCGGCCGACTGGACGTCAACCGTTACAGGCGGCACTTGGAACGCGACGGGCAACACGGTGACGTTCAATGCCGGATCGTCGACCGTCACGATCACCTTGGCGATCGTCAACGACACGGCCGACGAAGGTCAGGAGACGTTGACGATCGCGCTCGCCGCCGGCGCGGGGTACACGGTCGGCAGTCCTTCCGCAGCCACAGCCACGATCACCGACAACGATGCGCCTGCTGCCCTGCCGACGCTGACGATCAGCGACGTCTCGGTGACCGAGGGCAACAATGGCGGGCCGACCGTGACCGCAACGCTCACCGTCACCCGCACCGGTGACACCACCGGCACCTCCACGGTCAACTGGGCCGCCGTGGCCGGCACCGCAACCGCCGCAGGCGACTACCAGACCGCCTCGGGCACGCTGACGTTCACCGCCGGTCAGACCTCCAAGACGATCACGATCACGATCACCCCTGACAAGAAGGCCGAACCGACCGAGACCTTCACGGTCGTGCTCAGCAGCCCGACCGGTGCCACGATCGTCGACTCCACCGGTGTCGTGACCATCGTCGACAACGACGGCGCACTGTTCGCCGTTGGGAACGGTGACGGAGCGGTCGGTGGAGGCGCCGCCGCAGCCGTGAGCGCCACCGACGTGTCCGACGCTCTGCGAGCCGCGGTCGACGTCTGGGTGGCCCGCGGCGCCACGCCCGAGCAGTTGGCGGGCCTGACCGTGGTGTTCGGCGACCTGCCCGGCGCCAAGCTGGCCGACACGCTCGGTACGACGATCACGATCGATCTCGACGCCGCCGGTTGGGGATGGGCGGCGCTCGGGTCGCTGACCGAGTCGACGATCGACCTGGTCAGCGTGCTCGAGCACGAACTTGGGCACGTGTTGGGATTGGAGCACGGCGACGGAGTGATGGCCGAGGTGCTCGCCCCTGGGCAACGCTGGTTCGAGCCGGCACGTGTCGGTGTTACCGCCGACACCGATGGTTCGCGCTCCGCTTCGGCGCCGGCGCTCGACTCGGCGATGCTGGTGTCGGTCGCAACGTCAGCCACTGCACTCGGCCTGGCGACAGCACTCGACGTGTTCGGCGCCGCCGAGCCGGTCGTCGTCGGCGTGAAGCCGGTCGCCCCGGCGGCGCTGGCGCTCCCCGCGCTCGGCCGTTCGTTGCACGTCCCTGCCGTCGTCGAGGCGGCAGCCGGCGCCAGCCGTGCCGTACTCCCTGGTGTCGATACCCGACTCCCGATCGGCCTCCCGGCCTCGATCACCTGGTACCTCGTGGCGCTCGGTCTGGTCGTGACCCAGATCCGCCGGCGGCGAGCCTTCGACGCCCGCTGAGGCGCTGAGCGGGCGACTCCGTCGACGCCGCCGGCACCGTCGGATACGGTGGTGCGCTGGAGTACGAGCCGGTCGGAGGCAGTCGATCATGTGTCGCAACATCACCACATTCCGCGGGTTGGAGCCCCTGGCCACCGCCGAGGAGATCGAGGCTGCGGCGCGCCAGTACGTGCGCAAGGTGAGCGGGGTGCAGAAGACGTCGGAAGCGACCGCCGCAGCCTTCGAGCGCGCCGTGGCGATCGTCACGATCGCCACGACCGAGTTGCTCGGCGAGCTCCCGCCGCGCAAGAACCCTCCCCCCACCGAGCCACCGCTGCGGCGGATCGCCCGCGACCGGGCAGCGTCGCCGGCCTGACCTGCCGCGACCCGGAGGGGCGCCCTGCGGTCGGGTCCTCCGGCCCTGTCGACCGCCACCCTCGGCTTGTGATGATCGGAGTACACCCGATGATCCCGAATCGAGGAGGTCGCCATGTTCAAGAAGTTGGTCGTACCGGTCGACGGCTCACGCGCTTCGTTCGAAGCCGTGCCGATCGCTGCCCGCCTCGCGGCGAGTACGAGCGCGTCGCTCGACGTCGTGATGGTGGTGGACCGTCTCGCCGACGTTGCGTTGGCACGCGACGAGATCGACCGCGGGCTGACGACGCTGGGTCCGCTCCCGCTCGAGCCGCACACCGAGGTGTTGGCCGGCCACTCGGTGGCGGCTGCCCTCGGCAAGTATCTGGACACACATTCCGGAGCGATGATCGCCATGAGTTCGCACGGTCACGGGCGCACGGCAGCCGTGCTCGGCAGCACTGCCGATGACCTGCTTCGCGAGACGTTCGGCCCGATCATCGTGATCGGGCCCAGTGCACGAGAGGCAGCTGGCACCTTGGGAGGCGACTACGTGGTGCCGCTCGACGGCTCCGAGCGTGCCGAGGCGATCGTCCCGATCGCCGAAGCGTGGTCGATCGAGTTCGGTGGCAAACCCTGGTTGGTCGCGGTACTGGACGGTGGTGTGGTCGCTCCGGACGTGATGGAGTCGTCGTACCTCGCCAGACGCGCCGGCGACGCTCGTCAGCTGACCGGCCGTGACGTCGAGTTCGAGGTGCTGCACGGCCAGCACCCGGCGCGATCGATCTGCGATTTCGCGGGGGATCGCAATGCCTCCGTGATCTTCCTCAGCACGCACGGCAGGACGGGGATCGATCGTGTTCGGCTCGGATCGGTCGCCTCCGAGATCGTCCGACACGCCGTGTGTCCGGTGGTGCTCTACCGCCCGCCGACGCTGCTGGAGTGACGGCCGGCCCGGGTCGACGGCCTGACCGGGTTGTGCTGCGTCTTGCCTGGTCAGGGCGTGGATTGCGTTCGTGACGGGGGAACATGGATGATGGTCGCCGCCACCCCGACGCGTACGGTCGGTCACGAGCGCGCACTGACCTTGGGGGTTCTGCACATGTCGACCGACGCTGCCGTCTCGGAGCCGTTCCGGTTCTTCGACAACCGCGAGAAGTATCTGATGTTCGTCACGACGACGAGCGAGAAGGCGGTCGTCTCGCAGCGGATCGGCAAGGAGTTGGCGATGCTGCGGCCCACACCGCCTGCGGTCCGCGTGTTCGACGCCGGGACGGGCAACGGTGTGGTGCTGGCCAACGTGTTGCGACACCTGCATCACGACATGCCGTCGGTCCCGATGGTGGTGGTGGGCAAGGAGTTCTCCATGGAGGACGCCCGCCTCACCCTCAACACCTTCGCCGGCCGCCTGGCCGAGCATCCCGAGAGCGTGTTCGTGCTCACCAACATGGCGTATGCCGAGGCGCCCGAGTTGTTCCCGAAGTCGGCCGAGAACCAGGCCAACATCCAGTGGTGGGAAGTGCCGCTCGACGGCAACACCGGGCACGACTTCCAGCTCCAGATCAGCGAGCTCGAGCACATGCTCGAGGCCGGATGGCAGACCAAGACCAGCGCCAAGTCCGGCAATCAGGTCTACGCCAAGCCATCGGTGATCGTGCTGTATCGCAAGGACCGTGCGTTCGCCATGCACGACATCATTCCGCGCAACATCGGGGCACCCCAACCGCACGGCTTCGATCTCGTGCTGTGTGCCCAACCGTGGCGCTGCCGCACGCCCGCCGAGCACAAGGTGCGCAACGTGTTGGCACCGTGCGCCCAGGCACTCAACCCCAAGGGGCGGCTGGTCGTGATCCAGTCGACCGGGCACGACCCCGGGATGGAGATCGTGCGACGGATCTGGCCAGACGACGAGCCGTTCGCCACGCCGCGCGCCACGCTGATGGCCGAACTCGACCGCCAGGTCAACACCGATCGCCAGTTCCACTACGAACACCACGACGACGCCTACGCCCTGTTCAGCTATCACCTCCACGCGATGCCGAGCGAGGTCAGCAACAAGCTCAGCATGTCGACGTCATTGGCGGCGTGGAACGCGGCGGTGTACGTGGCGCAGGTCGACGAGCACCGGATCGTCGAGGCGATGGAGTCGGTCGACTACATGCAGATCACCAACGACGTGGTGGTCAAACACGGTGGATTGTGGTTCCAGGACGAGAGCTTCGTCATCGTCCGTAACTGATCAGCCGACGCCGGGGTTGAGCGGGTTGCGGCCGTCGATCAAGCGGCCGAACCGCTCGCTGATGTCGTCGAGCGTGTCGGCGTGGGTGAACACGTAGAACTGCTTGGCGAGCACGGCGTCGCGGACCATCACCGCCACGTCCTCGGGCTCCAGGCCGGTGCTCGCCACCACCTTGCGGCGTGACTTGTACTCGACCATGTCGGCGGCCTGCTCGGGCGTCAGTTCGTAGTGGAACCGCTCCGGCAGGTTGCGCACGGCCTGGGAGATGTTGGTGCGGACCCAGCCGGGGCAGAGCACGCTCACACCCACCTCGGAACCCTCGTCCTCGAGTTCGAACTGGAGCGTCTCGCTGAGCGCCACTACAGCCGCCTTGGAGGCGTTGTAGGGCCCCATCCGCGGACGGTGGGAGAGCCCCGAGATCGACGCCGTGTTGACGATGTGGCCCTCGTTCTGCGCTCGCAGGTGGGGAAGAAAGGCCCACACGCCGTGCATCACCCCGAACAGGTTGACGCCGAGCACCCACTCGAAGTCGCGTGGCGGTACGTCGACCAGCTTGAGGCCGCGACTGCCGACACCGGCGTTGTTGCACACGAGGTGGACCGCGCCGAAGTGGTCGAGCGTTCGATCTGCCAAGGCGTCGACGCTGTGCTTGACCGACGTGTCGGTGACGACGGTGAGCACCTCGGCGCCGGTGGCACGGACATCGGCGGCGGCCGCCTCCAAGGCGGGCGCTTCGATGTCGGCCATCACGACCCGCATCGAGTCGAGTGCGAAGCGGTGGGCGAGTGCCAGCCCGATCCCGGATGCGGCCCCGGTGACGACGGCGACTTTGCCTGTCAACGAGTCCATGGGTGCGACCGTCAGCTTTCGCTGCCCAAGCGGTACGCCGACTTGAGCTGCTCGGGGTTGTCACGCAGGTCGGCAGCCGAACCGGAGAACTTGATCCGGCCACCACCGATCACGTAGGCGGTCTGCGCCAGCGCCAGCGCCACGTGGGCGAACTGCTCGATCAGCAGCACGCCGGCACCCCGCTCGGCAACCTGCTCCATGACCGGCATCAGGCGCTTGACGATCACCGGTGCGAGGCCGAGCGACAGTTCGTCGACGACCACGATCTTGGGCTGCGACGCCAACGCCTGGGCCAGCACCACCATCTGTTGTTCCCCGCCCGACAGCGATCGAGCCGTGCTCGTGATCCGCTTGCGAAGCTCGGGAAACAGTTCGAGTGCGGACTCGACCCCCTCCGCGGCATCGCTGGAGGAGAGGTTGTAGGTGGCCACCTTGAGGTTGTCCTCGACCGTCAGATTGGGCAGCAGTCGACGACCCTCGGGAACGACGGCGACTCCGGCAGCTCGCACCTTCTCGGGTTTGGCGCCGCGCGAGCTGTACGCCACCGAGCATGACCGAGCCCGAGGTGGACGGAATGGCACCGCCGATCGCCAGCACGAGCGAGCTCTTTCCGGCCCCGTTCGGGCCGAGCAGCGTGGTGATCTGACCCGCCGGAATCTCGATCGACACGCCGTGCAGCACGGCCCTGCCGCCGCGGGGGACGTGCAGGTCGGAGATGATCAGGCTGTCGGCGCTCACGAGTCGATCTCCGTGTCGGTTTCGATGTCGAGGTCCTCGGTTCCGAGATAGGCCGCCATCACCCGAGGATCTCGCAACACCTCGGCGGTGGGGCCGCTGGCGATCACGTGCCCGAAGTCGAGCACGGCGGCGTTGCTGCAGGTGGCCCCGACCAGTTCCATGTCGTGGTCGACCAGAATCGTGAGCGCTCCCGTTCTGTCGGGAATCTGCTTGATCACCTCGCCGAGCGCAGCGGTTTCCTCGTCGGGAAGGCCGGCCGCCGGCTCGTCGAGCAGGACCAGCCTGGGCGAACCGACGACAGCTCGGGCGACTTCGACGAGGCGCCGCTCGGCCGCACCGAGCGAGCCGACGGGCGCGTTGAGATGGGCGCCGAGCCCGACGAAGTCGACTGCATCGACGACGTGCTCGCGCCGGCCGACCGCCGGCGAACCGGAGTGTTCGAGCACCAGCAGGACGTTTTCGAACACGCTCATCTCGGCGACGGCCTGTTCGGTCTGGAACGTGCGTCGCACACCCCAGCGCACGCGTCGGAAGTCGGGCATCGCCAAGAGGTCCTCGCCGAATGCCGTCACTGAACCGTGCGCCGGCCTGACGAATCCACTGAGCACGTTGAAGAACGTGGTCTTGCCGGCCCCGTTGGGGCCGATCAGACCATTGACGCCGACACCCATCGTGACGTTCATGTCGTCGATCGGCACGACGCCGCCGAACCGAACGGTGAGGTTCGAGATCTCGATCATGCCGGCACCTCGGTGGTGGCTCGGGCTCGCGGTCTGCGGCGAAGGACGAGTCGTCCCAGCAAACCTCCCAGGTTGCGCAGGTCCTCGACCACACCCTTGGGCTGCACGAGCAACACCTGCATCACCCCGACGCCGAACAACATCGTCAGGATCTCGGTCGGGATGCCGAGCTTCTGGTCGAGCAACTGCGGGAACACGCGGAGCAGGAACCCGGCCACCAGCGCCCCCCAGATGTTGTACACGCCGCCCATCAGCACGACGGCGAGCAGCGTGATCGACTGCTCGACGGGAAACTGGTTGACCGTCACGCCGCCGGGGCCGGCGGCGACGAGTGCACCCGCCACACCACTGACCGCAGCCGACAGGGCGAACGCCCAGAGCTTGTACAGCGTGGTATCGATGCCGGCCGCCACCGCCGTGACCTGGGACTGCCGAATCGCCGCCCACGCACGACCGGGCTTGCTCCGAAGATGCCATGCCACGATCAGGAACAGGAAGGCGGTGACCACGACGGCGTACCGGAAGTACGCCGTGTCACCGAGCGCGATCGAAGGCCGGCCGAGTTGGGTAGTCCCTGATGCCTTCGTCTTGTCGAACCCGGAGAAGCCTCCACCGCCGTTGGGGAACTTGAACAGCTGCAGCAGCAGTGTGAGTGCGCCGGCTGCCATCAGCGTGATCAGGGCGAGGTACAAACCGCTCAACCGCAGTGCCGGGAGCCCGATCACGATCCCGACCAGGCCGGTCAGCAGCCCGGTCACGATCAGCAGGATCGGGAACGGCATGCTGATCTCCTGAGCGACCCGGAGCGAGATCCAGGTGCCTGCGGCCAGCAACGGGATGTGGCAGAGCGAGTACATCCCGGTGCGCCCGACCAGCAGGCCGAGCCCCAAGGCCACGCCGGAGTAGGACACCCCCTGCAGGGCGATCTGGAGCCAGAACGCACTGAGCAGTGACGGCAACACGAACAGTCCGATCGCCAGCGCCAACAACGGGCCGATCAGGCGGGCAGGAGTGATCGAGGTCAGCATCGACGGCAGACGTGTGTCGACCGCGGGTGGGACAGTGGTTGTGGTATCGGCCATCAGGCGACCCTTCCTCCGACTTGGCGGCGCCACCCGAAGTACAACAGCACGGCGATCGCAATGACGAACGGAGTGGTGTTGCGGTAGGCGGCGAGCGAACTGACGGCATTCAGACTCGACTGCAAGAGGCCGATGACGAATGCGGCGATCACGGTGACGATCAACGACTCGACGCGACCGATCAGGGCAGCCGCCAGGGCTGCGATCGGGATGCTGAAGGTGAGCGCAACGATCTCCATCGAGACCAGTTCGGCGAACAGCAGGCCGCACAGGCCGAAGATCATCCCGGACACGAACCAGGCGGCGGCTTCGACCTTGCGAACCGGCACACCCAGCAGGGCGGTGTTGTCGCGGTCGTCGGCGAGCGCACGCATCGCCGTCCCGAGTTTGCTGCGATTCAGGAACAACACGGTGATCACCGTGAGCACGATCGGGATGATCATCGCCAGACCCTGGGTGAGGTTGATCCGGAACCACTCCGGCTTCTTGTCGGGATCGGCGAACCAGTTCGCCTTGAACTGTCGGGCGGAGGTCGGCAGATCGATGCTGCGGACGTCGGTGGTCCATTTCCACTGCATGAAGCCGAGCAGGATCAGGGCGAATCCGAGCGAGGCACTGGCCTTGACCAGCGGGTCGCGGTTGGCGAGCGGCGGCCCGAGGACCCACCCGTACAGCAACGTCAACAGGCCCGCCATCAGGATCACGGCGGCATACGTGAGCCACCGGTTCCAGCCATAGACGTTGGCGAGTTCCCAGGCCACGAGCGACCCGAGCGAGCCGACAGCACCGTAGAACAAGTTGAGGACGCCGGTCGTGCGGTACAACACGACGAGGCCGACACCGGACATCGCGTAGACGCCACCGAGCGCCAATCCGATGACGAGGTACAAGTGGAAATTGGGCATCGAGTCCCCAAACGACGGTGGGTTGAGCGGAACGGTTGGTGGTCATGCAGCAGAGCAGGCGGCCGGGTGACCGGCCGCCTGCCCTACACAACTCTTGTGAAGTGACTGACCGATGCGGGGGTCAGCCCGCTGCGGCCTCGGCTTCGCGGATCGCGCCGAGCGGGTTGCCGTTGATGCCGGCAGCCTCGTCCTTCTCGATCGCCTCGACGTCGAAGCAGTCCTCGACCTGCGACATCTTGTCGCCGTCGGGGGCCACGGTGCGGTCGGCGTTGTTGGAGACGTTGGCGCCGGTGCCGCTGGTGTAGTACCACGGCTTGCAGAGCAGGTCGCTCGTCATGTTCTTGAGGCCGTAGATCGCCGCATTCACCGTTTCGACCGTGTACTCGGCACCCTCGCCGAGGCTCAACAGTGCCTCGGTGGTGAAGCGGCCGATGAGGTAGCCCATCTGCGGGAACGCCGCAACTGGGAAGTCGGGATTGGCGGCGGCGTGGATCTCGTTCAAGTGGTTCTGGTCGGGCAGGCCCGAGTCGAGCACGTTGAACTCGGCGTTGATCAGGAACTTGCCGTTCCAGTCGTCACCGACCGCAGCGGCGACCGTGTCGTCGTTGGGCGGCGTCGACGAGGCCCAGATGACCGAGTCGACCAGACCCTGCTCCTCGATCGCCTGCAGCAGCGGGGTGACGGTCGGGCCGGGGAAGTTGAGCACGATGCCGGCGCCTTCACCAGCGGCGGCGACGATCTTCTGGGCCAGGCCGGCCGGGTCGGCGAACGGCACGACTTCGAGGAAGCTCTCGTACTCCATGCCGTTCTTGATCGCCAGGTCGATCACGCTCGAGTTGTTGAAGTCCATGCCGGGCTGATCCGGCGAGACGATCACGAGCTTGTTCTTGGCGCCGGCGCGGATGGCGGCCTGAGCGCCACCGAGGTTCGAGTAGTACGGACCCATGTTGACGGCCGACCACTGATCGCTGAGGAAGCATCCAGGAGCCACACCGGCGATGATCGGGTGGAAGCCCTTCGACTCGTAGTAGTCGCCGTTGACGTCGCACTCGAGCAGTTCGGTGTTGCCGACGATGGCGACCACGCCGTCTTCCTCGACGAGCTTGGTGGCCAACGATGCCAACAAGGCCGGATCGGGAGCGGCGTCCTCGAAGTTGTACTCGATCGGGTGGCCGTAGATGCCGCCGTTGGCGTTGACGCAGTCGAAGTACAGATCAGCCATCTTCGGAATCCACGTGAAGTCGATGCCGGGAACGTTGGTGGCGAGCCCGCCGAGCTTGATCGGCTCGCCCGTGGCGGCCTCACCGGTGCCCAGACCGCACTCGCCGGGCTGCTGGATCATGCCGCCGGCAGCAGGCTCGGCCGGTGCATCGGTCGCAGCTGGTGCGTCGGTGGCAGCTGGTGCGTCGGTGGCAGCCGGTGCATCGGTCGCCGCTGGTGCGTCGGTGGCAGCTGGTGCGTCGGTGGCAGCCGGTGCATCGGTCGCCGCTGGTGCGTCGGTCGCGGTTGATGCTTCGTCGTCGCTGCCGCCGCATGCGGCGAGCGTGAGCGCGGTGACAGCGAGTACTGCACCCGTCCTGCGGAGTTTCATGCTTCCCCCTTGTTGTGGCCCGAGCCCTCGGAGACCGGCTGGTGACCGACGTCGCTCGCGCACTTTTCCCCTCGATGTTGGTTCACCGATTGGCGCGAACGTACAAGGGTTGCGGTGTCTCACGCAAGACGGACGGCGACCGCCAGGCGAGAATATTCCTGACAATCGAACCGTTCGCCCAGGGCGAACGCTGGTCTGGTCGCGCGAGCGCCCGCGTCAGGCCGGTGGGATCACGACGTCGAGACGCACGATGCCGGCGAATCCTTCGTAGTCCCACTCGATGTGACCGTCTCCGTCGAGCAACGACATCGTGGGGAACCGCCCGGCGATCGTCTCGAAGGCGACCGCCATGCCGACCTTGGCGAGGTTGGCGCCCAGGCAGAAGTGGGCCCCGGCACCGAACGCCAACTGCTTCCCGGGAGCGCGTTGCAGGTCGAGCACGTCGGGTTCCTGGTAGCGCTTGGGGTCGCGGCAGGCGGCGACGATGTTGGCGGTCACGACTTGCCCGGCGTTGAGTTCGACGCCCTGGCACACCATGTCGGCCGGTGCCAGGCGTGCCACGTTCTGAGCCGGAGGGGAGAACCGCAGGACTTCGAGCACGGCGGTCGGCGCGGTGGTGGGATCGGCGGCAAGGGCCGCCAGCCGGCCTTCGGCGATCAGGTGGTACACGCCCGTGGAGATCGATTTGGCGGTCGCCTCCAACCCGGCGAAGACCATGTTGGCCGCCAACGCCCGCCGTTCGGCCGGTGACAGTTGGGCCTCCGCAGCCTCACCGACGAGCACGGTGAGGATGTCGTCGGCCGGGAACTCGCGACGGTGCTCGAGTTGGGTGTCGATGTACTTCGTGAGTTCGACCGCCGACCGCTCGGCGCGAGCGGCGCGTTCGGGACTCATGAACGGGAAGAACGCTCGCGCCAGGTCGAACGCCCACCGGGCGACGTCGTCGGCGTCCTGTTCGGGAAGCCCCACCAGCAGACACGTGAGCCGAGATGCGTACGGGACGGCGAATCGCTCCCAGAGGTCGACCGGGCCGGAGTCGGCCGCGCGGGCGACCGCGTCGCACAACTCCGACGCGATCCGTTCCAGGTCGGGCCGCAGTCGATCGATCCGGCGCTGTGAGAACTCACGTGTCACCACGTTGCGGATTCGGCGGTGCTCGTCGGCGTCCTTGGCGAACATCAGATGGGTCCACAACTCGTACAGCGGCCCGTCGACGACGCCCGACAGGTGCAACGTCGGCAGCGCCACGGCGGCGAAGCGGGTGTCGTTGAGCACACCCTCGACGTCGGTCTCCGACATGAAGTCGACCACCATGCCGGCGGCGTCGGTGACCACGTCGACGCCGTGTCGTTCCATCACCTCGCGCACGCGTTGGCGCCTGACCTCCGGCGGGACCGACGGATCGAAGGGTGACTCGTCGAGCCCGAAGACGTACGGCTGACGTGTCATGACCGGCCGTCCAACTCGTGCAGCGCGGTGAGCACGGCGTCGCACATCTGCGACGTGCCGAGCACCACCTCGTCGGGGCCGGCGATCTCCCGCGTGCGGGCACCGTTGGCCAGGGCGAGTTCGATCGCCTGTTCCAGCAGTCGGGCGTCCTGCGGTCGCCCGATCGTGTGGCGCAGGCACATCGCCAGGCTGGCGATGGCGCCGATCGGGTTGGCGATGCCCTGGCCGGCGATGTCGGGGGCGCTGCCGTGGATCGGTTCGTACAGCGCCGCCCGCCTGCCGTCGGGCCGGCGTGGCCCGAGCGACGCCGACGGCAACATGCCGAGCGACCCGGTGCACATCGCCGCGCAGTCCGACAACACGTCGCCGAACAGGACGTCGGTCACCATCACGTCGAACTGGCGCGGGTTGCGGACCAGTTGCATGGCGCAGTTGTCGGCGTACATGTGCGACAGCGTCACGTCGGGGTACTCGCTGTCGTGCAGCGCCTGGACGGTCTCGCGCCACAGCCTGCCGTTCTCGAGCACGTTGGCCTTGTCGACCGAGCACACCACGCCGCCCCGCGTGCGAGCCAGGTCGAACGCCGACCGGGCGATGCGTTCGATCTCGGGGGTGGTGTAGGCGCTCGTGTTGACTGCCCGGCGGGTGCCGTCGGGCAGCGACTCGATGCCGCGCGGCTCGTTGAAGTAGATCCCGCCCGTGAGCTCGCGCACGATCACCATGTCGACGCCGGAGATCACCTCGCGTCGGAGCGTGGACGAATCGAGCAACGGCTCGTAGGCCCGAACGGGTCGCAGGTTCTCGAACAGGTCGAGACGCCGCCGGATTTCGAGCAACCAGTCGGTGCTGCGGTGTTCGGGCGGGATCTCGTCGTAGTCCGGCGTGCCGATCGCCCCGAACAGGATCGCGTCGGCGCCGACGATCTCGTCCCACGTGTCGTCGCGCATCAACGACCCGTGGGCGCGCCAGGCGTCGATCCCGAACAGTTCCTCGTGGACGTCGACCTCCAGCCCGCGGTTGGCGCGGAACCACTCGATCACGCGTCTCACCTCGGGCATGACCTCGGCGCCGACGCCGTCGCCGGCGAGGATCAAGAGTGTGTGCACAACGGCCTCCTCGGTCGTTCGGTAGATCCAGGGCCGACGCGCTTGGTCGGCGGCAACGAAGCCGGCGTAGTCGTCGCCGAGCTGCAACGTCATGCCGATCTCGTCGAGCCCGCCGAGCAGCGCCTGGCGCTTGTCGGCGGGCAGCTCGAACGCCAGCACTCGACCGGACGGGGTGGTGACCGTCGACGCCACCAGGTCGACCGTGACGAGCGCGTCGACCGAGCCGATCTCGGCCGCCAGCGCGTCGACCTCGGCGGCCGGCAGGGTGACCGGCACGAGCCCGTTCTGGTAGCAGTTCTGGGTGAAGATGTCGCCGAAACTGGGCGCGATCACGGCCCGGAACCCGTAGCTGTCGAGCGCCCACACGGCGTGTTCGCGCGAGCTGCCGCACCCGAAGTTCTGTCCCGCCACCAGGACCGTGGCGCCCGCGTAGCGGTCCTGGTTCAGCTCGAACGATGGGTCGGGGGTGCCGTCGGCGAGGAAGCGCCACGACTCGAACAGGAACGGCCCGAGCTCGTCGGGCGGGTTGCCGATCAGCCGCTCGATCCGGATCAGGACGTCGGTGTCGATGTCCTTGCGCATGATCGGCACGCCGCGCCCGGTGTGGGTCGAGAACGGCCTCATGCCGGTCGCCGCTCCATGCCGCGGACGTCGGCGATCACGCCCGTGATCGCCGCCGCTGCGGCCATCGCCGGGCTGGCCAGGTGCGTGCGTGCCCCTGGCCCCTGACGTCCGACGAAGTTGCGGTTGCTGGTCGAGACACATCGCTGGCCGGGGCCGACCGTATCGCCGTTGGCGGCCAGGCACATCGAGCAGCTCGGCTCGCGCCACTCGAACCCGGCACGCACGAACACCTGGTCGAGACCCTCGGCCTCGGCCGCTCGTTGCACGTCGACCGACCCGGGCACCACCCATGCCCGCACGCCGGCCGCCACGGTGCGGCCGCGCACGACGTCGGCGGCTTGGCGCAGGTCGCTGATCCGGCTGTTGGCACACGAACCCAGGAATACCCAGTCGACGGGCGTGCCGGCGATCGCCTGTCCGGGCTGCAACCCCATGTACGTGAGCGCCGCCTGCATGGCGTTGCGCCGAGCGGGGTCGGGTTCGTGGGCCGGGTCGGGCACACGCTCGTCGACCCCGATCACCATCTCGGGCGTGGTCCCCCACGTGATCTGGGGAACCAGGGCGTCGATCGCCACCACGTGTTCACGGTCGAACTCGGCGCCGTCGTCGGAGGGGAGCGTGCGCCAGTACTCGACGGCCCGGTCGAACATCGTCCCGCTCGGCGCCATCGGCCGCCCCTCGAGGTACTCGTAGGTCGTGTCGTCGGGGGCGATCATGCCGATCTTGGCGCCCATCTCGATCGACATGTTGCACAGTGCCAGGCGCTGTTCGACGCCGAGCGCTCGCACCGCTTCGCCCGCCCACTCGACGGCATGCCCGCGACCGGCGGCGACACCGAGCTCGCCGATCGCCCGCAGCACGAGATCCTTGGCGGTCACGCCCTCGGGTGGCGTGCCGCCGAACGTAACGCGCATGGTGTCGGGACGCCGCTGGCGGATGGTCTGGGTCGCCAACACGTGCGTGGCCTCGCTGGAGCCCACCCCCCAGGCCAATGCACCGAGCCCGCCGTGCGTGCAGGTGTGGCTGTCGGCACACACGATCAGCATCCCCGGATTGGTGAGCCCCAGCTCGGGGCCGACGACGTGCACGATGCCCTGCCCGGACTGCCCGATGTCGAACATCCTGATCCCGGCGTCGGCGCAGCGACGGCGCATGTCTCGCAGCAGCCGCCCGCCGGTGGGGTTGGTGTCGGTGGTGCGTCCGGGGCTGCTGGCGATGGCGTGGTCTGGCGTGGCGAACGTGAGGTCGGGACGCCGAACGGTGCGGCCTGCACGCGCCAGACGCGCCAGGTCGGGGCCGGCTTCGAGGTCGTGGATCAGGTGCCGGTCCACGAACAACAACGACACCGCGTCGTCGAGTTCGGCGACGACGTGCGCGTCCCAGACCTTCTCGAACAGTGTGCGCGCGACCTGGGTGCCCATCACGACGCCCGTGGCCGCTCGTACATTACGTGCTCGTCGAGCACGAGGATCACGGTGGTGGCGTGGACTTTGATCATGGTGGGTCCGATCGTCGGCTGCGGCCCGGAGGTCAGGCCGACATCGCCGTTCCGGGAAAGCGAACGAGGGCGTGCTCGATCGACGCCGCCGCCAGACGCAGATCGTCGACCCGGGCGAGGATCGTCTCGTAGTCGCGCTTGCGCACGGCACTGGCCGACGAGTTGAGGGAGGCGACCACCGTGCCGGCTGGGTCGCGGACCGGCACGGCGACGGCGGCGGCGCCGTACTCGACCGTGTCGCGCACGGCGGCGTAGCCGTCGGTGACCACGCGGTCGAGAATCGATGTGAGTTCGCGCTTTCCGGTCGGCGTGTTGGTGGTGTAGCTCGTGAACGGCGCTTGCGCCAGGAAGGCCGCACGCGCCGTTGGATCGAGGTGCGCCACCAGCACGTGCCCGGTCGAGGTGGCGTGGGCGGGGAGCCGGGCACCCACGTAGTGACGTCGGAACGAAGGACCCGACGACGTGGCATGGGCGATGTAGACCACCTCGTTGCCGTCGAGCACCGTGAGCGAGCAGGCGTGCTGGAGCAAGTCGGCCAGATCCTGCAGGACCGGCATGGCGATGCCCGGCAGGTCGAGCGAGTCGAAGTAGGAGCCGCCGAGCGAGAGGATCCGGGCGCTGAGGCGGAACTGACGGCCCGAACGCCGGACATATCCCAGCTGTTCGAGCGTGAGCAGGCAGCGGCGGGCGGTGGCAGGGCTCATCGACGTCCGGGTGGCCACCTCGCTGAGCGTCATCGACGGGGTTTCGGCCGAGAACGACTCGATCACTTCGAGCCCGCGGGCGAGCGCGTGCACGAAGTCACCCGACGGCGGTTCCCGGTGCTGGTCGCTTGACACGGTGGGGCCCACCCTCCAAACTTGGTTTCGCCCAGTGAAGTCAGTTTCGCACAACGAAGTTGCCCCGGGGCAACGCTCAGCACGCCGATCGTGTGAGATGCGAGGGGAACAAGATCAGCGACACGAACGAGTTCGACCTGATCATCGTGGGCGGAGGCGCCTGCGCTGGGGCGACGAGGCCTCGATGATGGCCGAGTTCAACGCCCTCGACTACGGGCTGACCTGCTCGATCTCGGGCCGGCTCGCCGGCCCAGCCGTGAGCCCGAGCGTGTTGGACGCCGGCCCGACGGTCAGGCCGAACGCTGGACGCGGTGCCAGCGCGACTTGCCGGCATGTTTGGCGAGCAACAGGGCGGCATCGGCGCGGCTGATCACATCGGTCGTCGTCTCGCCCGGGAGCCGCTCCGCCAACCCAACGCTGGCTCCGACCGACACGCTCAACTCGTCGACCTGGATCGGCCTCGAGAAGGTGGCGACGACGCGCTCAGCCAACGACTCGGCGGCCAGCCGGTGGTTCTCGACGCCGGCGCAGACCAGCACGAACTCGTCGCCGCCGACTCGGAACACCTGGTCGTCGCCGCGCACGGCGCCCAGCAGCCGGCGTGCGGCGATGACCAGCACCCGATCCCCGGTGTCGTGCCCGTACCGGTCGTTGACGTCCTTGAAGCCGTCGAGGTCGACGTACAACACCCCGATGCCGGCTTGATCGAGCCGCCCCAGGTGTTTGGCGAGCGCCAGCCGATTGCCGAGCCCGGTCAGGGCGTCGGACTCGGCGGCGCGCTCCAGGTCGGCGCGATGCCGGGCGCTGTCGATCGCCAGCCCGGCGGCCGCCACGACCTCCTGCAGATGCCGTTCCTGATTGGCGCTGGCGACAGCGCGTTCGTGGCGCCATGCCACGAAGACGCCCGCCATTCCGTGGCCGTGTGTCTCGATCGGGCGCACCCACACCGAGTCGAACCCTCGCGAGGCGGCCTCGCAGCGGAGCGGGTCGCACAGGTCCGAGACGAACACGTCGCGCGGCATCCCGTCCAGCAGCGACAACGACCACGGGGAATCCGGACGGTCCGGCAGCGTGTCGAACGGCCAGGCTCCGATCGGACGCAACGTGTTGCCCTCGGACAGCAGGACGGCGCCGGTTGCCACCAACGGAAAACCGTTGACGGCGCGTGCCAGGGTGGCGAGCGATCGATCGAGCTCGGCGCCCGAGGCGATCTGGTACACGGCGTTGGCGACGTTGTCGGTGACCGATTCGGTCGACATCGTGACGATGAACCCGTCGATGCCCATGTCGGGCGGGCAGGAGTGCGCCCAGCTCTCGGTCAGGTGCACGGTCCCGTCTGCGTGCCGGTAGCGGACGCGGAGCGGACCCAACAACGATCCGAGGAAGTGCTGTCCCTGCACGAGCGAGGCGATCATGAAGTCGAGGTCCTCGTCGTCGACGAAATCGACGATGGACCGCCCGTGCAGGTCGTCGACGGTGTATCCGGTCATCAACGCCGCCCGCTGGTTGGCATGCCGCACCACCCCGTCGGCGTCGATGACCAGCACGCCGACCGGCAGTTGGTCGTTCAGCACGACATGGTTCAGCTCGATCGCCGTCCCGTCGAGGATCGCCTGTTCGCGTTGCATGGTTGCCCCGTATCGAAAGAAAGCTTCCAGCGGATCCGCTTCCGCCGAACAAACATTCTGTCACGATCCACGGGCCGGCGTCCTCAATTTTGGCGCGGTTCGGTCAGGTGCGTCGTTCCCCCGCGGCGAACGCGATCATGCCGATCGATGTCCGCACTGTGGAACACTGCGCAGCGAGGGCACACGTGGCCCGAACGCGCCGGCATAGTGCCGGCTCCGACGACTCGCAGGGGAACACATGAAGACCAGCACCGATCGCATTCTCGTCACGCACGTCGGCAGCCTCGCCCGGCCGCACGACCTGCTCGACACGATGAAGGAGCGTGAGCACGGTCGGCCGTACGACCATGAGCTGCTCGACCAGCAGGTCCGTGACGCCGTGTTCGATCGGGTCCGCCAGCAGGTCGAGAACGGGATCGACATCGTCACCGACGGCGAGATGAGCAAGGTCAGCTTTCTCGGCTACGTGAAGGACCGCCTGGGCGGTTTCGAGGTCGAGGAGGGCCGCAGCGCCCCAGCCCCGTCCTGGCAGGTCGAGATCGACATGTTCCCCGAGTACTACGAGGAGTACATGGGCAAGTACTCGTCGGCGATCTCACCGTTGCGTCGCCTGGTCGCTCGCGGGCCGATCAGCTACACCGGCCACGACCTGCTCCAGACCGACATCACCAACCTGAAGGACGCCGTGGCCGCCGTGCGGGCCGACGGATACGAGATCGCCGACGTGTTCATGCCGTCGTCGGGCCCGAGCGGGTTCGGCCGCAACGAGTACTACGACAACAACGTCGACTACCTCGCCGCCGTGGCCGAGGCGATGCGCGAGGAGTACATGGCGATCGTCGATGCCGGCTTCATCCTGCAGGTCGACGACCCGTGGTTGATCGAGTACCTGACCCGCCCGGAAAGCGACCCTGCCGACCGTGAACGCGGGTGCATGGAGCACGTCGAGGCGATCAACCACGCCCTGCGCGGGATCCCGCCCGAGAAGGTCCGCCACCACACCTGCTACGGCCTCAACCACGGCCCGCGCCTGACCGACGTGCCGATGTCCGACGTGGCGCCGTACATGCTCAAGGTCAACGCCGGCGCGTACTCCTTCGAGGTCGCCAACCCACGTCACCAGCACGAGTACAAGATCTGGGAAGACATCACGCTGCCCGACGACAAGGTCCTGATCCCGGGTCTGATCGGGCACGCCAACAACTACGTCGAGCACGAGGAACTGATCGCCGAGTACATCATCCGGTACGCCGACATCGTCGGCAAGGAGCGGGTCATCGCCGGCGCCGACTGCGGTTTCTCGTCGCGTGCGTCGTACAAGCCCGAAGTCCACCCGACCGTGGTGTGGCCGAAGATGAAGTACCTGGCACTGGGCGCCAAGCTCGCCAGCGAGCGGCTCTGGGCCTGAGCCCCCGGTTCTGACCCGACAACGGCAACGAGCCCCGGATCACCCTGTGGGTGGGTCCGGGGCTCGTGACGTTTTCCGGTGGATTCGCCAGCAGGCGTTGCGGAAGGCCCCGTGATCAGTCGAGGCTGCGGCCGTCGAGCCAGACGTTGCCGCCGACACCGTCGACGGTGATGGTCTGGCCGGTCTGGATCCGGGACGTGCCGTTGACGGAACCGACCACGGCCGGCACGCCGAACTCGCGGGCCACGATCGCGCAGTGGCTCATCACGCCGCCGACATCGGCGACGACCGCCCCGGCGATGGCGAACATCGGCACCCAGGGCGGGAGCGTCATCTCGCACACCATGATCTCGCCGTCCTCCAGATCGCCGGCCTCGTCGAGCGAGCGTACGACCCGAGCGATACCGGTGTAGATGCCGGGTGAACCGGCGACACCGTCGATCATGTCGGGGTCCTGCTCGCCCTCGGCCGGGGGCTTGATGCCGAGCAGTCGCGAGACGAGCGAATCCATGAAGGGATCGACGAAATCACCGGGCTGCGGCGGCGGCGGCGGCGTGCCGAGCGCGTCGGGCGGAGACAACTCGGCGGCGGCAGCCAACTCCGCTTTGCGGGTCGCCACGAGCGCCCGCAGGTCGGTTCCGTTGGCGATCGCATCGCGGACCTCGCGGTCGTAGAGGAACATCACGTCGTCACCGGCGTCGAAACTGCCGCGCTTGGCGAGCCGTTCGCCGAGCGCCCGCACGAAGCGGCGCAGCAGGACCACGCCCATCTGGTCGATGTAGAAGGCGTGGTCCTCGGTGAGCGGGTAGGCGTACTGGGCGGCGTCGAACAGCGTCTCGAACTCGGCCAGCTTGGCGGGGTCGTCGGCCAGCGCGGTTCGGATCTTGGCGGTCAGCTGCTCGCGTTGCCGGACGGCGCGATCGAACTGGATCATCGGGTCGTGCGAATCGTCCATCGGCACGTAGCGGGCGATGTTGCCGAGCGGGATGCCGGGGTTCTCGCGCCACGGCACGTCGTTGAGGTCGTAGACCGCGTCGCTGCGCCACCCGAAGTCGTAGAGGTACTCGTCGAGCTGGGCGAGGAAGTCGCGACCTTCCTGTGACGTCGCCAGTTGGGTGGCGAGCTGTCGTGGCGGCGTCTCGTCGAAGATCTGCGCCAACGCCGGTGTGTTGCGCACCACACGACTCAGGCTCCACAGGCCGTGGGCGGCGTCGACCGGACGCGTGTGGTAGCCCTGCAGGATCTGGTACGCCTCGGTCGGGTCGGCGGGCTGCATGACCTCGGAGTAGAAGTCGCTCAGCGCCGCGCCCGAGATCAGGGCGAAGTTGATGTGGCCGTGGATGTACCACATCTGTTCCATCCACCGCGTCATCTCGTGGTAGCGGGCGAACAGTTCCTCGTCGCTCATCGCCGAGTAGTCGACGTCGCGTTCGGCCTCATTGCGGTCGCGGATCAGCGGCAGCCATTCGTTCTGCCAACGCTTCCCGACCAGCGGCACCGTCTTGTCGACCATCCCCATGTAGCGGGTCATGCGGTCCTCGATCTCGGCCGGATCGGGGTGCGGGTGGAACGACAGGTAGAAGTAGTGGTGGACCGCCTTCGACGACGCCACGACCGGGCAGTCGTACTCGGCCTGGGCCTGCGTGAAGCCGCGTGAGATCGTGGCCATCACGAGATCCTGTGACAGCGGTGTGATCGGCCTCGGAGCGTGCATTTTGTCGAACGCCCAGAACCCCGGGAGTTCATCGGCGGTCGGAAAGCGCAAGTCGGCAACGTCGGTCACTGTGGTACCCCTGAGCGGTCGAGAATGAGTGGAGAATGGACCGCAGCGTGGAGCGTGCAGCCACCGCCGGACAGATGTCGCGGCGCGGGCGCAAGTTAGCAGCGCGGGGTTCGCTGCGCCGGATCGCGTTCCGCTCTCGGAAACGCTTGTTGTGGGGCCGGTACGGCCTGGATCAGAGGCTTCGGGCGTCGAGCCACACGTCGCCGTGGGTGCCGTCGACGGTGACGGTCTGGCCGGTCTGGATCCGCGACGTGCCGTTGACGGAGCCGACCACGGCAGGGATCCCGAACTCGCGGGCCACGATCGCGCAGTGGCTCATCACGCCGCCCACGTCGGACACGACCGCTCCGGCGATGGCGAACATCGGCACCCAGGGCGGGAGCGTCATCTCGCACACCATGATCTCGCCGTCCTCCAGATCGCCGGCTTCCTCGAGTGACCGCACCACACGGGCGACGCCGGTGTAGACGCCGGGTGAACCTGCTACACCGTCGATCACGTTGGGGTCTTCGTCACCGGTCGGGGGCGCCTTGATCCCGAGCAGGCGCGAGGTCACGGCGTCCATGAACGGGTCGATGAAGTCGCCGGGCTGCGGCGGGGGAGGCGGAGTACCGAGAATGTCGGGCGGCGACGCCAAGGCGCACGCCTCCCACTCCGCCTTGCGTTCGATCACGAGCGCCGACATGTCGGTGCCGTTGGCGATCGCCGACCGCACCTCGCGGTCGTACAGGAAGAACACGTCGTCGGTGGCGGCGATCGACCCGCGGCGGGCGAGCCGTTCGCCGAGCGCCCGCACGAAGCGGCGCAGCAGGACCACGCCCATCTGGTCGATGTAGAAGGCGTGGTCCTCGGTGAGCGGGTAGGCGTACTGGGCGGCGTCGAACAGCGTCTCGAACTCGGCCAGCTTGGCGGGGTCGCCGGCCAGCTCGGCGCGGATCTTGGCGGTCAGCTCCTCGCGGCGGGCGACGGCCCGGTCGAACATGATCATCGGGTCGGCGGCGTCGGCCATCGGGATGTAACGGGCGATGTTGCCGAGCGGGATCTGCGGATCCTCACGCCATGGCGTGTCGGCCAGGTCGTACACGGCGTCGCTGCGCCACCCGAAGTCGTACAGGTAGGTGTCGAGTTGGGCGAGGAACGCCCGTCCGGCTTCGCTGCGCCCGAGCGCCGACTTGAGGTCGCGGGGGTGGTTCTCGTCGAAGATCTGGGTCAGCTCCGGGCTGGCCTTGGCGACCCGCCCCAGGTTCCACAATCCGTGGGCGGCGTCGACGGGGCGGGTGTGGTAGCCCTGCAGGATCTGGTACGCCTCGGTCGGGTCGGCGGGTTGGATCACGGCGTCGTAGAAGTCGCTCAACTTGGCACCCGAGATCAGGGCGAAGTTGATGTGGCCGTGGATGTACCACATCTGTTCCATCCACCGCGCCATCTCGTGGTAGCGGGCGAACAGCTCCTCGTCGCTCATCGTCGAGTAGTCGACGTCGCGTTCGGCTTCGTTGCGGTCACGGATCAGGGGCAGCCATTCGTTCTGCCAGCGCTTGCCGACCAGCGGCACGGTCTTCTCCACGATGCCCAGGTAGCGGGTCATCCGGTCCGCCAGCTCCTCGGGGTCCGGATGCGGATAGAACGCCATGTAGAAGTAGTGGTTGATCGCTTTCGAGTCGGCCACGATCGGGCAGTCGTACTCGGCCTGGGCGCGGGTGAATCCGCGCGAGATCGTGGCCATCACCAGGTCTTCGGAGAGCGGGTGCAACGGACGCGGTGCGTGCATCTTGTCGAACGCCCAGAAACCCGGCAGTTCCTCCGCCGTCGGGAAGCGGATGTCGTCGATGGTCGTCACGAGTGTGTGCCCCTTGCTGCTGTTGTGGCTGTGTGATGTCGCGATGGCCCACCGCGACGGCGTACGTCGGCGACTCACCCCAAGTCGCGGGTACGGACAGTAGCTCGCAACCGCGAACCTGTCGAGTTCGCCCAGCGCGAACGTGCCAGGGCGATCGGCGCGATCGGCGACGGGTACGGTGCCACCGTGTCGTCCGATCGCCATGCCTGGACCGCCGAGCTGTGGGCACGTCGAGCTCCGCTGCGCACCGCCGACGTCGATCGCCTCGTATTGCTCGGTACCGGTGGCGGAGGAGCCCCCAAGGCAACCCGGTGCGGCTACTCGAACGCCGTCGTGGTGGGCGACGCCGCCTACCTCGTGGACTGCGGCGAAGGTGCCCACTCGCAGATGCAACGGGCCGGGATCGCGGCGACCAACCGAATCGGCGGGTCGGGCCGGCCGCTCGTGTCGACCATCTGTCTGACACACCTGCACGTCGACCACATCGTCGACCTCGTCAACATCCTGCAGGGCAGCTGGCCGGCACACGACCTCGACATCTACGGCCCCGGCCCGGCCGGCCCGCCGTTCACCACCTGGGACGATCCGGTGCACCCGGTGCGGTTCCCGGAGGATCCGGGCCCGGGGATCCGTCGCACGATCGACTACCTGCACCGGGCGTTCGCGGTCAACATCAACGCCCGCGTGATCGGCGAGCGGCGGGGCGACTACCTCGACAATCTGCACGTCCACGAGATCGGTCTCGAACACGAGCTCGACCGGGTGGCCGGTGACGTGCCGATCGCGATCACGGTCGACCGTCTGGCCGGGCAGTTCCAGGTGCCGGCGATGGAACCGTTCGTGGTGCGACCGACCGACGCCAACGGCGTCACGATCACCGCAACACTGGTCCAGCACGCGCCGGTGTTCCCGGCGCTGGCATACCGGTTCGACACGCCGACCGGCTCGGTGGTGTTCTCAGGAGACACCGGCCGCTGCGACAACGTGGTGCGTCTCGCCCGCGGTGCGGAGTTGTTGGTCCACGAGGTGATCGACCTCGATGCACTGCTCGGGCGCCTGAACAGCACGCTCCCCAACTTCGAGCAGATCAAGATCCAGCTGGGGCGTTCCCACACGCCGGTCGGCGACGTCGCGGCGATCGCACATCGCGCCGGAGTCGGCACGCTCGTGCTCTCCCATCTCGTGCCCAGCGAGGCGGTCCACACGCCGCAGGAGTGGGAGGCGCTGGCCCGAGCCGGCTGCCCCGAGTTCGCCGGGCGGATCGTGTGCGGCGTCGACCTCGACGAGTTCGCGCTGGCTCCCACCCCATCGCATCCCGCCCCATCGACTCCCACCCCATCGACTGGAGTTCCCCATGGCTGACCCGACCGAGGTACGTCGCCTGCAACTGCTGGCGGGCGAGATGCGCAAGAAGCTGCTCAACCTGTGCGGGCACTACAACGGCAACGTCCACATCGGTGGCGACCTGTCGATGACCGACCTGCTGATCGGTCTGTACCACCACTCGCTGCACGTCGACCCGACCGACTTCAAGGCGCCCGGGCGGGACCGCTTCATGCTCAGCAAGGGCCACGGGGCGGTCGGGATGTACATCGCGATGGCGATGCGCGGCTACTTCGACTACGACGAGATCGTCAGCACGTACGGCCAACTCGACAGCGCTTACGGGATGCACCCCTGCAAGATCCAGCTGCCCGGGGTCGAGAGCTCGACCGGCTCTTTGGGCCACGGGCTGGCGCTGTGCGTCGGGCTCGCGCTGTCCGCCCGTCAACGTCACGAGTCGCACCGTGTGGTGTGCCTGATGGGTGACGGCGAGACGTGCGAGGGGTCGGTGTGGGAAGCCGCCAACGTGGCCGGGTCGTACGGGCTCGGCAACCTGGTGGCGGTGATCGACCGCAACCGTCAGATGATGAGCGCGATGGAGGACGACTACATCACGCTCGAGCCCTACCCCGACAAGTGGCGGGCGTTCGGTTGGAACGTGGTCGAGATCGACGGACACGACATGGCCCAGATCATCGACACGTTCGATCACCTGCCGGCGGTCGACAACGGGCGACCAACGGCTGTGGTCGCATCGACGATCAAGGGCAAGGGCGTGTCGTTCATGGAGCGCAACGTGGGTTGGCACGCCGGCAACCTGTCGATCGCCGACATGCAACGCGGCATGGCCGAGATCGACGCCGAGCTGGCCCCGCTGATCGGGGTCGCCTCATGACCGGTTTCGAGTTCGGCAGCCTGGTCGCCGGGCGGGCCGTGGTCGGGCTCACACTCGCCGAACTGGCGGGCGAGCACGACAACGTGTGGGGTCTCACGTCCGACGTGGGCGATCCGTTGGCACCGTTCGCCAAGGCGTTCCCCGACCGCTACGTCGATGTCGGCATCGCCGAGCAGAGCGTGGTCGGCGTGGCAGCCGGCCTGGCGCTGGAGGGGGCGATCCCGTTCATCGGCGGGATGGCGCCGTTCATCTCGATGCGTTCGTTGGAGCAGAACCGGACCGACGTGTGCTACCAGGACCTCCCGGTGCGCTTCATCGGTTGGGGCGGCGGGCTCGTCAACGGCGGCGGCTCGACCCACAACGCGATGGAGGACATCGCCCTCATGAAGACGCTCGTCAACATGTCGGTCGTGTCGGTCGCCGACCCCAACATGATCGGCACGATCATGCGCCGCAGCATGGACCATCCGCACCCGCTCTACCTGCGGATCGGCAAGGGCAAGGGCGACCGCTGCCTGTACGACCCCGCCACCACCGAGGTCGAGATCGGCCGTGGCCTGGTGGCGCGCCCCGGCTCGGATGTGACCTTGATCGCCCACGGGGAACTCGTGTGGGAGGCGCTCCAGGCCGCCGAGCTGCTCGCTGTCGACGGGATCGAGGCGCGGGTGATCGACATGTATTCGATCAAGCCGCTCGACACCGAGCTGCTGTTCGCCGCCGTCGACGAGACGCAGCACATCGTCGTGATGGAGGACCATCTCGCGCTCGGCGGGCTGGCGAGCTCGATCGCCGACGTGTTCGTGGACGAGGGAGTCCGACCCAAGGCGTTCCGGCGGCTCGGGATCCCGCAGGTCTATGCCGGGTTCGGCCCGGCCGAACAGCAGTGGGCGAAGTACGGATACGACCGAGCCGCGGCGGCGGCTGCGGTCCGCCTCATGCTCGCCTGACGTTCAGGCCGACGCGTGGGCGGCGGCGAACTGCATGGCGCGACCGAAGATCGCCCGAACCGTGGCGTCGTCGGCGTCACCGAAGAAGTGCCCGGCGCCGTCGACGGTCTCGAGTTCGACCGGGGCGCCGGCGGCGGCCAGTGCATCGTGCAGACGAACACTCTGGTCGTAGGGCGCCATCGTGTCGGCCGTCCCGTGCTGCAGCAACACCGGCGGGGCGTCGGCGCGGGCGAGGCGCGAGAGCCGCGCCTGATCCACGGTGGCGGCCACCGCGCTGAGCGGGGCGCCCAGCCACTGTGACGGGAAGATCGCCGCACTCTCGTCGTCGGAGAACGCCGAGAAGTCGGTCAGCGGGTACCACGCGATCACCGCTCGGACGGGCGCCACCGTGGGATCCAGCCCGACCGCGGCAGCCAGGTAGCCACCCGCCGACTGGCCGAACAGCACCACCCGCGATCCGTCGGCGCCGAATGTCTCGGCGTTGGCACGGAGGAAGTGGACGGCATCGGTGACGTCCTCGACGGCGGCCGGGTAGAGCGCCTCGGCGCTCAATCGGTAGCTCGGGCACGCCACCACGAACCCGGCGGCGACCATCTGTTCGTGGAATCCGGGCGTCCAGGCGCGCGTCTCGCGTGGGCTGCGCTGACGGTTGCTCACTCGCCAACCACCGCCGTGGACGTTGATCAGCAGCGGCCGCACGACGCTGTCGCTCGACCGGTACACATCGAGCTCGAGTGCCCGGTACCCGGGCTTCTCGGCGAAGATCACGCCTCGTTCGCAGGTGACGTTCATGTCGAGTGCTCCGTTCGGGTCAGTTCCAGCGGTGTGGCGTGGGCAGGTCGGCGAGCGTGGCCGCCACATAGGTGGGGGCGGGAAGGTCACCGACGATCGGCGCCACGGAGTGTCCGGTCAACAGCACGCTGTCGACCTGGAGCACGTCGGCGATGCCGATGTCGGCGCGCTGCGAGTCGCCGACCATGAGGATCGACCGTCCGGGCCCGCCGACGGCGTCGAGCACGGTGTCGGCGTAGAACGGCGACGGCTTGCCGACCACCGTCACCTCGACGTCGTACATCGTGCGCAGCGCCGCCAGCAGCACACCACCACCGGGCTCGATACCACCCGTGATCGGGAAACCCGGCTCCTTGGAGCTGAGGTACAGCCGGTGGCCGGCCATGGCGAGCCGTCCGAGCCGTTCGATCTCGCCGATCGTGGCCAGGCGTGAGGCGGCGCCCACGAGCGCTCGCTCGCGGCCGACCGGGCCGAACTGTTCGACGTCGACGTCGTTGGACGAGCTGACCTCGAGGCCGGCGGCTCGCATCGCCGCGACCAACGGCGGGGGGATCACGCCGGCGATGTTGGTGGCGCCGCTGGCGCGCAGCGTTCGGATCATCACGCTGCCACTCGTCACGACCGTTTCGCCGGGTCGTGCCAGCCCGACCTCGGTCAGTTGGGCGTGCAGCGTGGCAGGCAGGTGAGCAGTGGCGTTGGTGGCGAACGTCACGGTGGCGCCTTGGGCGCGACACCGGTCGAGGAAGTCGGCGGCGCCGGGGATCGGCGTGGTGCCGAGCCACACGGTGCCGTCGAGGTCGAACACGAACGCGTCATAGCGCGACAGGTCGAAGGCGGGAGCGGTCATCGGGATGCGACCGGGGTCAGCCGCCGCCGAACGTCGACGTGAAGCCGCCGTCGGGGTGCAGGATCGATCCGGTGAAGTAGCTCGACTCGTCCGAGAGCAGGAACAGGATCGCCTGCGCGACTTCGTCGGTGGAACCGAGCCGGCGCAGCGCGGTCTGGGAACGGCGACTCTCGACGAACGCCTCTTCCTCCTCGGGCGTGGCGTCGGGCGGGACCATCGAACGGAACAGATCGGTGTCGATGTACCCGGGGCCGAGTGCGTTGAGCCGGATGCCGTACTGCCCCAGCTCGTGCGCCATGCAGCGGGTCATCATCCACACCGCTGCCTTGGAGATCGAATACACGCCGGCGGTCGGACGCTTCGACGCCATCGACGCCAGCGTGACCATCGAGCCGCCGTTGCCGGCGTCGATCATCATTTGGGCGGCACGTTGGCAGGTGAGGAAGACGCCGCGCAGGTTGATGTCCATCACGAAGTCGAACCCGTCCACGCCGACGTCGAGCAGGTTGCGGATCGACTTCCCGTCGGTCTGGGGTGGAGCCCCGACACCCGCCGATGCGACCACCGAGTCGATGCCACCCATCCATTCGGCGGCGCGTTCGACCGCCGCGTAGTTGAGTTCAGGCGAGCGCACGTCGACCGGCACGAAGTGCGCCGTGCCCCCCTTGCTCTCGATGTCGGCGATCACCTGGCCGGCGGCCATCTCGACGCGATCGAGGTCGGCGATCACGACGCGTGCTCCCTCGGCGGCGAGCAGGCGGGCGGTGGCCGCACCGAGCCCGTTGGCCCCGCCGGTGATCAATGCCCGCTTGCCGTCCATGCGTCCTGTCATGACGCGGAGTTTGGCAGAGCGCGAGCGGCATGGTCGTGGCGGACGTTCGCCAGAGCAGGCCGTCCGGTGGCTGTGCAGCTCCGCTGCCGGTCAGACTGAAGACGCTGCTTGCCGACGACGGCGAGGATCCGACGAGAAGGGGCCGAGACATGCCAGACGAGTCACAGGCAGATGATCCGACGGGCGACGCCGTCGAAGTGGGGCGCGCCAAGGCGGGCGAGCGCTGGCCCGACGCCGAGCAGGCGTTCCGCGACGGGCTCGAGGTGCGGTACCGCATGTGGGGCCAGGACGGGACCGACGCGCAGATCGACGCCGCCACCGACTTCACCTGGCCGCTGCAGGACTACGTGACCCGGTACTGCTTCGGCGAGACATGGACACGAGGGGCCCTGGACCCGGCGATGCGCAGCATGCTCACGCTCGGTCTGCTCGTGGCATACGGCCGACCGAACGAGATCCGCGTGCACGTCCAGGGAGCGATCGCCAACGGCGTGAGCACCGACCAGATCCGCGAGGTGATGTTGCACGCCATGATCTACTGCGGCGTCCCGAGAGCGGTGGAGGGCTTCCACGTCGCTCAGGCCACCCTGCGCGAGATGGGCTACCCGGTATGAGCACGGGTACGAGCACGACCGTCGCCTTCATCGGTCTCGGCAACATGGGCGGCCCGATGACCGCCAACCTGGTGCAGGCAGGGTTCGACGTGATCGGGGTTGATGCTGATGCGGGCCGTGCCCAGACCTGGGCCGACCGGCACGGCGCCCGGTTCACCACCGGACTTGCGGACGTCATCGCCGATGTCGACGTGGTGGTGACGATGCTCCCGACCGGGGTCGAGGTGCGGACGGTCCTGATGGGTGCAGCGCCCTTCGCGCGAGCGGGTCTGGTGGCGATCGACATGAGCTCGGCCGATCCGGTCGGGACGCGACAGCTGGGCGACGACCTGGCCGAGTTCGGTGTGCGCCTGGTGGATGCACCGGTGTCGGGTGGGGTGGCGCGGGCCGTCACCGGCACGTTGGCGATCATGATCGGCGGCGAGGCCGGCGCGATCGAGACCGCCCGTCCCGTCCTGTCCGCATTGGGATCGTCGCTGTTCGAGGTCGGCAGGCTGGGCAACGGGCATGCGCTGAAGTGCCTCAACAACTTCGTCGCCGGTGCGGCGTTCGTGGCGTGCAGCGAGGCGCTCGCCGTCGGCGAACAGTTCGGCCTCGACCCCGACGTGCTCTTCGACGTGATCAACGTCTCGACCGGACGCAGTTTCACGTCCGAGATCGTGATGAAGCAGCACGTGGTGAGCGGTGAGTTCGGGACCGGGTTCGCGCTCGGCCTGCTGGCCAAGGACGTCGCCATCGCCGACGGTCTGGCGCATGCGATCGGCCGCTCGACGCCGCTCGTCGACCTGGTCACCGAACGCTTGGCCGAGGCGCGCGACGCGCTCGGCTTCGGCGTCGATCACTCCCGCGCCCACGAGTTCTGGAGCGACAGCAGCACCGACGTCTGACCCGCGTCGTCGACGCGCCCGGCGCTCGCTGCCCTCGGTGTGCTCCGTCAGGAAGCGCTGAGGCGTTCGATCGCCTTGTCGATCCGCCGTTGACGGGTGGCTTCGGTCTTGGCGTCCTCGATCGCGCGCACGTGTTCCTTGCGATCGCTGGGCGCCAGCGCGTCGAATCGTTCGCGCACCCCGGGCACGGCTGTGCCTGGAACGTGTGTGGCATCGGATCAGTCCGATACCAAGGCGAGGAAGTCGCACTGGGCGACCGCCACACCGACCTGGGTGTGGCGGCTGGGCCGTGAGGCCGGGTCGGGGAAGTGTCGGACCCACGGGACGTTGATGGCGGCCCGGTCGTCGAGACTCGGCACCCAGAAGTTCATCTTGGCAACGTGCCGCCAATCGGCGCCGGCGCCGCCCAGCATCTCGCCGACGTGGGCGAACAGGTTGTCGAGTTGTGTCACCAAGTCGTCTGGCACGGTGCCGTCGGGGTTGCGGCCGACGATGATGCTCGACGTGACGAGCGGGCCGATCCGGGTGGCACACGGGATCGGGTTGGCGTGGACGAAGCAGTCGACGTCGATCGATCGGCGCGGGCTCACGTCGGCGCTCCGTCTGAACCGGACCGGGCAGCCGCCCAGGCCTCGAACTCGGGGCGGCGGGCGGGCGTGATCGGGAAGGCGCCGTCGGTGCTGTCGCCGGCAGCGACGCGTTCCATGCCCCACGTCTCCTCGAGTTCCTGCTGGGCGGCGTCGGCGGCGACTTCGTCGACCATCGCAGCGGGGATCACGACCACGCCCTCCTCGTCGCCGACGATCACGTCGCCCGGCACCACGGTGACGCCGCCACAGGCGATCGGCACCTGTTGTTCGACCGGCATGTGGAGCCGCCGGAACGTGGCGCCGTGCGATGCGCGGTGGTAGATCGGGATGTCCATGGAGCGCAGGGCCGGGGTGTCTCGGACCGCTCCGTCGGTGACCACTCCGACCGCCCCGAGTTGGATCGCACGCATCGCGAAGATGTCGCCGATCGTGCCCGCATCGGTTTCGCCGCGGGCGTCGATCATGAGCACCTCGCCGGGTTGCAGCGACTCGATCGCCTGGCGCTGCATGTTGAGTCGCGGTGCGTAGGTCTCGATCAAGTCCTCGCGGATCGGGATGAAGCGGAGGGTTCGGGCACGCCCGATCATGCGCTGGCCGGGCTTGATCGGTGCCAGCCCGGACAGGAAGGTCGACCGGATGCCGCGCTTCTGCAGCGTTCCGGCGATCGTTGCGGTGGCGACACCGGCGAGCGCCGCCAGCGTGGCGGGCGACAGGGCGGTGGGCGCCCCGGCGGCCGTGTCGGAAGAGGCGTCGGAGGATGTGTCAGGGGAGGCGTCGGGGGAGCCGTCGGGGGAGGCGTCGGGGGTCATGTCGGTGCTCGCATCGTGATCGGGGGATTCCTTCCTGCGGAACAGCGGTTCTGTCCGCGACGCTCCAGGTGCTGTAATCAGGGACCGTAGCAATCAAGGCCGGTCAGAGCCGGAGGGGACGTCGATGGGCAGCATCCTGGGTAATCGTGTGGTTCGGGTCGAGGACCCGCGGTTCCTGACGGGGCGCGGTGAGTACGTCGATTCGATCCACGTCGCCGACGAGGCCTACGTGGCTTACGTCCGGTCGGCGTACGCCCACGCCGAGATCGTGTCGATCGACACCAGCGACGCGCTCGCCGCGCCCGGTGTGCTGGGCGTGTTCACGGCTGCCGACATGGCCTCGTTGAATCCGATCCCGGCCGCTCGTCCCGGGATGCCACCGGAGATGACGCAGGTGATCCTCGCCACCGACCGAGTCCGGTTCGTCGGGCAAGCCGTGGTGGCGATCGTGGCCGAGACGCACGGCCAGGCACTCGACGCGGTCGACCTCGTGATGGTCGACTACGAGCCGCTCGACGTGTTGATCGACGTCGAGCAATCGGCCAAGAACGAGCTGCTGCTGTATCCGGAGGCGGGCACGAACCACGTGCTGCAGATCAACTCGGCAAAGCAGGCCGACTTCTCCGAGTGCGACGTGGTGGTGGAGGAGCGGATCGTGAACCAGCGGCTGTCGGGGGCCCCGATGGAGCCGCGCGTCGGGCTGGCGTACTGGACCGAGCCCGACGAGGCCGGCCACTCGCGTCTCGTTCACTACTCCGCCTGCCAGGGCGCGCATCCCACCAAGGCCCTGCTCTCGGCGGTGTACGGGCTGCCTGCCGACCAGGTCCACGTGATCGTGCCCGACATGGGTGGCGGTTTCGGGGTCAAGTCGCGCACCTATCCCGACGAGGCGGCGCTCGGGTTCTACGCCAAGGCGCTGGGCCGTCCGGTGCGCTGGACCGAGACGCGCAGCGAGAACTTCCTGTCGATGCCACAAGGTCGCGGGCAGGTCCAGTACGCCAAGATCGGAGGCACCCGGGACGGCCGCATCACGGCATACCAACTCGACGTCTTCCAGGACGCCGGCGCATACCCGATGACCGGTTCCGTGCTGCACGGGATGACGATGCGGATGGCGTGCGGGTGCTACGACATCGTCAACGCCGGCTTCACGGGTGTCTCGACGGTCACCAATGCCGCCTCGATCACGGCGTACCGCGGTGCCGGCCGCCCCGAGGCGGCGGTGGCGATCGAGCGCATGGTCGACCGGTTCGCGGCCGAGATCGAGATGGATCCGGCCGAGGTGCGCCGGATCAACCTGATCCCGAAGTTCCTCGAGGCGTACACGACCGGGATCGGCACGCCGTACGACGTCGGCGACTACCCACGCGGCCTGGCGGTGGCGCTCGAAGCCGCCGGCTACGAGCGACTGCGTGCCGATCAGGCGGAGCGTCGCCGGCGCGGTGACGTGAAGCAGCTGGGGATCGGGCTCGCCACCTACGTCGAGATCACCTCGGGCGTCGGCGGCTCGGAGTTCGGTTCGGTCGAGTTGCAGCCCGACGGTTCGCTGATCGTGCGCAGCGGGGCGACGCCGTACGGCCAGGGTCACGTGACCACGTGGGCGATGATCGTGTCGGATCGCACGGGTGTGCCGATCGACCAGATCACGGTCATCCACGGCGACACCGACCTGGTCCGTACCGGTGGTCTCACGGTCGGCTCGCGTTCGGTCCAGCTGGGCGGCACGGCGATCGCGATGGCCAGCACCAAACTGATCGACCAGGCGCGCGAGCGGGCCGCACAGTTGCTCGAGGCGGCTGCCGAGGACGTGGTGCTCGATTCCGACACCGGAGCGTTCCACGTCGCCGGCACCCCGGCCCGGACCCTGTCGTGGGCCGAGCTGGCAGCGGTGGAAGGCGGCCAGTTGGCCGGCGATCACGACTTCGAGGCACCGATGCCGACCTTCCCGTTCGGCACCCATGTGGCCGTGGTCGAGGTCGACACCGAAACCGGGAGCACCACGCTGTTGCGCCTGATCGCCTGTGACGACGCCGGCACCTTGATCAATCCGTTGATCGCCGAAGGCCAGGTCCACGGCGGGATCGCCCAGGGCGTGGCGCAGGCCTTGATGGAGGAGATCGTGTACGACGAGGACGGCAACCCCAAGACGACCAACTTCGCCGACTACCCGGTGATCTCGGCGGCCGAGCTGCCGAGCTTCGAGGTGCATGCCATCGAGACCCCGACATGGGTCAACGAGTTGGGCGCCAAGGGGGTCGGCGAGTCGGGCACGATCGGTGCCATCCCGAGCGTGTACAACGCCGTGATCGACGCCGTCTCGCACCTCGGTGTGCGCCACATGACCATGCCCTGCACCCCCGAGAAGGTCTGGGCGGCGATCCACGCCTGACGTCGGCGGTGCCGTTCAGCGCAGTGGCCGGGGAGGTTCGCGGAACACGCCGCCGACCTTGGTGAGCTCGTGGAGCAGCGGATCGAGGGCGACGAACCAGACCAGGCATCCGACCCCGATCATGATCAGCGGTGCCGCCCAGCGGCGGACGCCGACCAGTCGCCACGCCGTGAATCGCGCCCAGCGACCGTGGGTGAGGTCGCTGAAACCCAGTTTCCCGAACGCCCCGACACCGACCTGACTCGGCCCCTCCACGGCACCCGTCGCCAGCTGGCCGCCGGCCCAGGCGAACCCCAGCGACAGCTGGCCGAACGTCACGATGCCGATCGCCAGCTGGCCGACCACGATCACGCCTCGCGCGAGTTGACCGACGGCGATCACACCGGTCGCCAGTTGGCCGATCGCGATCACACCGGTGGGAGCGACACCGACGGCGATCACGGCCACCGGCTGCACCCCAGCTGCAAAGATCCGCACGGCTCGAAACTGTAGATCCGAGCGGGTCGCTGGCGCGGCGATCGACCAGACTCGTCCGATGAGGGTGATGCTGGTGACAGGTGCGAGCCGCGGGATCGGCGCCGCCACGGCGACGATGGCGGCAGCGTCGGGTTGGGCTGTGGCCGTGAACTACCGCAGCGACCGGGCGGCAGCCGAACGGATCGTTTCCGAGATCGTGGCCGCCGGGGGAGTCGCCTCGGCGATCGCCGCCGACGTCTCGGTCGAGGCCGACGTGGTGTCAATGTTCGACACCGTGCAACAGCAGATGGGGGCCATCGGTTGCCTGGTGAACAACGCCGGCGTGGCCCCCGGTTACGGGGCGTTCGCCGACATCACGGTGGCCGACATGGAGCGCACGTGGGCAGTCAACCTCACGGGCGCGTTCCTGTGCGCACGCGAGGCGGTGCGCCGGATGTCGACGAACCGTGGGGGAGCGGGCGGATCGATCGTGAACGTGTCGTCGCGGGCAGCGGCGATCGGCGGGCCCAACGAATGGATCCACTACGCGGCGTCCAAGGGCGGGCTCGATTCGCTCACCTCGGGGCTGTCGAAAGAGGTCGCCCTCGACGGGATCCGGGTCAACACCGTTCGGCCGGGCCTGATGGAACACGAGTTCAAGCCCTGGTCGCCCGAGGGTCGCACCGAGCGCCTGCGGGTCGCCATCCCGATGCAGCGCGGCGGCACCGCCGACGAGGTCGCATCAGCGATCGTGTGGCTGGCCGGCGACGAGGCGAGCTATGTGACCGGCGCCTTCCTCGACGTCGCCGGCGGCCGCTGATCCGGGGTCGGTCGAGCGGGGCGGTCAGCGAAGCTTGGCGATCGTGGTGCCAGCGCCCCAGCGATTCCTCTCGAGCACCAGCAGGATGTCGGCGAGGTTCTTGTCGCGGATGCGTTCCAGCTCGCGCACGTCGTAGTGACCGGACTGCGCGTCGCTCTGGGTGGCGATCGTGTCGATCAGCTCGTCAGTGAGCTCGGGGGTGTCCATCAGCTTCGTCCACGGCCAGCTGAGGCATTCCCCGAACTGGCTGATGAAGTGCCGCATCCCGCCCAGCCCGCCGGCGATCCGGTAGTTCTCGAACAACCCCATCTGCGCCCATCGCAGGCCGAACCCGTACCGGATCGCGTCGTCGATCTCCTCCGTGGTGGCGATGCCGTCGTTCACGAGCCACAGCGCCTCGCGCCACACGGCTTCGAGCAGGCGGTCGGCGATGAAGGCGTCGATCTCCTTGCGCACCAACAGCGGATGCATCCCGAGTGATTCGTAGATCCTCATCGCCCGCTCGGTCACCGCCGGGTCGGTGGCGGTGCCGGCCACGACTTCCACGAGTGGCAGCAGGTACACCGGGTTGAAGGGGTGCCCGACGACCAATCGCTCGGGCCGCGTCAGCGGCTCGGCCAGCACCGTGGGCACGAAGCCCGAGGTCGACGAGGCGATGATCGCCGTCGCGTTGGCAGCGTCGATCGCCGCCAGCGTGGCGTGCTTCAGGTCGAGCCGTTCGGGAACGCTCTCGATGATCAACTCGGCAGTCGTGCAGGCGGCGGCGATCGACTCGCACACGGTGAGCGATCCGATCTGATCGTCGGCCGGGTCGAGCCCGAGGTGCACCCACGCCGTACGGGCGTTGGCGAACACCTCGTCGAGCACCTGCTGGGCCTGGGGGGCGGGGTCGTAGACGCTGACGTCGACGCCGCGCAGCCGCAGGCGGGCCACCCAGGCGGCGCCGATCACGCCGACGCCGACGGCGGCAGCGCGTCGGATGCCGGGTGAGCCGCTCATCGCCGGCCCCCACACTGCCGCCCGCCGCCGCACGTGAACTGCACCAAAGCGGTTGCACGTGCACCGGTGGTCGTGAATCCGCTTTGGTGCGGTTCAGAATCGGGAAGGGCGACCCTCGGAGAGGAGCGACGTCGTTGGTCGGGTCGGTCAGCCATGGCGGGTCAGGCCCAGTTGCTGGCGGACGTCGGCCGGGGCTGCGATCCCGTACCCGAGCCGATCGAGGATCTCGACGGCGCGGGTGACGAGGTCGGCGTTGGTCGCCGTCTGGCCCTTGCCGAGGTAGAGGTTGTCCTCCAACCCGACCCGGATGTTGCCGCCGGCGATCGCCGCCAGGGCGACGTACTCCATCTGACGACGGCCCAGCGAGAAGGCGCTCCACGTCCAGTCCTTGGGCACGTTGTTGACCATCGCCATGAACGTGTTGATGTCGGGCGGCGCGCCCCACGGCACTCCCATGCACAACTGGATCATCGCCGGTTCGTCGATCAGGCCCTCGGCGGCGAGCGACTTGGCCTGCCACAGGTGGCCGGTGTCGAAGGCCTCGATCTCGGGTCGCACCCCGAGGTCCTGGATCTGTCGCGCCATCGTCTTCAGCGTTGCGGTCGAGTTGGTCATGATGTAGTCGCCCTCGCCGAAGTTCATCGTGCCGCAGTCGAGCGTGCAGATCTCGGGGCGCAGCAATCTGACGTGTGACAGGCGCTCGGTGGCGCCCGCCATGTCGGTGCCGGCGTCGCTGACCGGGAACGGCTGCTCGGCCGAACCGAACGTGAGGTCCCCGCCCATTCCGGCGGTCAGGTTGATGACCACGTCGGTGTCGCTCGATCGCACGCGCTCGACGACTTCGGCGTACAGACCGTCCTCCCGGGACCCCTTGCCGGTGAGCGGGTCCCTGACGTGGATGTGGACCACGGCGGCACCGGCCTTGGCGGCGGCGATGCACTCGTCGGCGATCTGTTGCGGAGTGACCGGCACCTTGTCGCTCTTGCCGACGGTGTCGCCCGAACCGGTCACGGCGCAGGTGATGAAGACGGATGGCATGGATCGTTCGCTTTCGTAGGTTGGCTTCAGGAGTCAGGGTGCTTCGGGAGTCAGAATGCTTCAGGAGTCAGGGTGCTTCAGGAGAACATGCTGCGACGTAGCACTCGCAGGCGCGAGTAGAAGTCGTCGTGGTCGGCGTAGGTGCCGCGCAGGTGGCGTGACCCGGCCGACTCGAACGAGTCGCGTCCGTGCAGGATGCGTCGGTTGTCGAAGCCCACGAGGTCGCCGGGGGTGAAGGGGTAGACGAGCTGGAACCTCGGATCGTGGGCCATCACGGCGAACACCTGCAACGACGCATAGGCGCGCGGGATGTCGGCGTGGCTCATGTGGGGAGCGAGCCGGACCGGGTAGAAGGCGCGCAGGGTGAGTGGCTGGTGGCGTGAGCCGTGGTCGATGATCGGACCGATCCAGCGATGCTCGGCGTCCTTGGCGCGGTTGCAGAACACCCAGTCGAGCGTGGTGAGGGCGTCGTAGGCCTCGGGATGTTCGGCGCGGATCGCCTCCACCACCGCCCACCCGTCGCTCATGCGCGACCACCCGCCCTGCACCGTGTTCTCGACGCAGTGCAGGAACTGGTAACCGGGGGGCACTTCGCGCGTGGGCAGGTCGGTGTGCTGACCGAGGTCGAGCCCCGTGTACGCCGTGGAGTCGGGGTCGGGCTTGGCCTGCACGCTCCACACCAACCCGAAGTTCGTGTCGCGGATCGGGCCGACATGTGCCACCAGGCGCCCCACGAAGTCGAGATCGGTCGGCGTGTTGCTGAGCCGGCACAACCCGTACTGCACCAACATCGACAGCCAGCGTTCGAGCACGGCGTCGTCGTCGAGGATGGCCGATCCGTCGATCGTGGGTGGTTCGGCGAAGTCGGCGCCGGTCCACATGGTGGCGATGGGGAGGGCGGCAGACGGGGTGTGACCCTGCTCGGCGACGTGACGCAGCCATCCGGGGTGGATCCTGCCCGTTCGGCCGTCGTTCCACGTGAGTGCGAGGGCGCCGTCGGCGTCGACCGTTGCGGCGATGAGCGATTCCGGCGACGGCAGGTCGCGTGGCTCGAGCGTGGATTCGCGGCTCGACGGCTCCAGCCCGTAGCCGTCTGCGTTCTCGGCCAGCCAGAGCGAATAGGCATCGAAGGTGGCGCCATCGGCCCACGTGACCGACACGAAACCGCCGTCGCCGATCGCCGATGCGGCGAGCGGCTTCCAGGCGTGGTCGATGAAATCGGGAGTGCGAGGTGCGGTCATCGATCCACCTGTCGTCGACGGTGCCAGTGTTGTGAGAATGTCCTATTGAAAATGTCCCATTGAATAGGACGTCCTATCCAATGTACGATGCGACTGTATGGGTACGCCGGGCAACCCGTCAAGCGCTGCTGCGTCGTTTGCACCGGGGCCGGTCCACCGCGCCTTCGCCCTGCTCCAGATCGTGGTCGCCGCCGACCGCTCGATCGGGGTTCGTGAGCTCGCCCGCCGTGCCGATCTGTCGCACTCGACCACGGGTCGGATGCTGGCGATCCTGACCGAACTCGGCATGGTCGAGCGGTTGCCGGACGGCAGCGCTCGACCGGGTGCCGGCCTGACACGGCTGACGCGTCGCGTGGAGCACACCCCGGCCGTGCTGCGTGAGCAGATGCGCCCGTTGGTCGTGGAGCTGCAACGCACCTACGACGAGAACGCAGCGGTGGGCATCGACGACGGCCAGGCGTTCCTGTACCTCGTGAGTGCCAGGGTGCCGAGCGCGGTCCAGGTGGCCGATCCCGTCGACGAGCGGTTCGAGCCGCACCTGGTGGCGCCCGGCATCGTGACGATGGCGTGGTGGCCCCAGTCGCGACTGGAGCAGTACCTGGCGCAGGGTCCTCGCTCCGCCACGGATCACTCGGTCACGGCTCCCGCCGCGATCCGGCGCCGCTTGGCGCGCGTCCGCCGAGACCGTTTCGCCTGGACCGATCAGGAACTCGACCGCGAGGTCAACGGGCTGGCAGCACCGATCCGTGCCGTCGGCGGCGCCGTGATCGCGGTCGCCACGCTGTACGGCCCGAGCTACCGGTTCTCACAGGACCTGCTGCCCGAGCTGGGAGCGGCGTTCGCCGAACTGGTCCATGACCGGTCGCGCGTGCTGCTCGGCATCGAACCCGACTGATCCAGATCAGGCAGCCCGATCAGGCGGTCGACACCAACCGCTCGATCGATCGGGCGATGATGTCGGGGAGCGGTGTCGCAGCGTCGATGGTGAGCACGTCGGTCTCGTCGGGGGTCGGGCGTTCGAGCGCCGCGAACTGACTGTCGATCATGTTCGGTCCCATGAAGTGGCCGTGCCTCGACTCCAGCCGATGGAGGGCGAGGTCGGGCGCCAGATCGAGGAACACGAACTGCACGCCGTGCGCCTGGCGGAGCACGTCGCGGTAGCGGCGCCTGAGCGCCGAGCACGTCACCACGATCCGGTCGGAATCCGCAAGCTCGTCGCGCAGGCGTTCCAACCAGGGTTGACGGTCCTCGTCGGTGAGCGGGATGCCACGCGTCATCTTGTCGATGTTGGCGGCCGGGTGAGCGTCGTCGGCGTCGAGCACGCGTGCGCCCAGACGGCCGGCGAGCAGTTCCGCCACCGTGGTCTTGCCGGACCCGGCCACGCCCATCACGACCACCCGGAGCGGTCCGGTCGCGTCCATCAGGCGGGGAGCGTGACGTCGAGCAGCTCGCAGTCGGGGGAGGCCGACACCAGACGGTACGGCAGCCCGGGCGGGATCGCCACGCTGCTCCCTGCCGCCATTTGCGTGCGGGCGCCGTCTGCCGTCTCGAACACGACCTCGCCCGACACCACGACCAACATCGCCAACTCGCTCGCTCCGCTGGTGCCGAAGGCGTCGTTCTGTTCGCCGTGCGGTCGCGCCACCCGCGCCCCGGCCAGGCCGTCGGTCGCGCCGCCGATGCCGGTGTCGCGGTACGTCCATCCGACGTGTCTCCACGGGAAACTGGCGGCGCTCGCCGCGACGTGGCGCACGAACCGCTGGCCGGCCCAGGTACGGCCGTCATCCCCGACGCCGTTCGGCAGCGGCAGTGCCCAGTCGGCGATCGTCTCGTGCAGCGCCGGACATCCGACCTCGATCACTTCCAGGCCGGGCGAGGCCTCGAGCACGCGGTGGCGGATCTCGGGAGGCTGCAGGACGCAGTCACCGGCCACCATGACGAACGGGTCGCCCTGGTCCTCGTACACAAGGCGCACCCACCCCGATTTGACGAAGATCATCTGGAATCGGACCTTGTGGAAGTGCACGTAGTCGGGCACCGGCCCGCCACCGGGGATCGAGATGTGGGAGGCGACGAAGCGCCCACCCCAGCGATCCGGGATCAGGTCGCGGTAGATCATCCCGGCGCGGCCCACGCCGCGCTCACCATCGTCGTGACTGAACGTCAGCGTCGGCGCGTTGGCCGGCAACTCGTAGGTGGTCGTGAAGGGGCGGAACTCGAGCACGCTGCCGCCGGGCAGCGTGCTCGATCCGGCTTGGTCGTCGCAGAGCAGGTGGACGGTGATCGGCGAGCCGGTGTGGCTCGACTCGAGACGCAGACGCACCCCGTGTGCCGAGACGATCGCCGTGGCCGGCGCGTCGGCCGGATAGATCGCGTCGACACGGAACCCGTGCTGCTCGGTGAGCGCCGCGAGGTCGGCTGCGAAGGCGGCGGTGGGAACGACGACGTGGACGTCATGGATCACGCTCGGCACGCTAACGGTGATTGTTCGGCTGACCGCTCGATCCGTGGTCCGACAGCAAACTCAGCCGCCCCAGTAGCCGCGGATACCGGGGATGTGGCGGTACACGCGGTCCTCGTCGTCGAGGATCACCACGTCGACGGTCTGCAGGACACCGGCCTCGGTGTCGACCAGCGCATCCCACATCACCACGTCGTCGTGGCGGCGGATCTGCACGATCTCGCGCAGCCGATAGAAGCCGTGGGCACTCAGCAACCGGCGGTAGTACTCGGGGACCTCCGGCGCGTAGGTGACGCCGTCGTAGCGCACGATCTCGGCGTCGTCGGCGTACATCAGGGCCAGCCGCTCGACGTCGGCGGCGGCCAGGTACTCGTAGCACCGTTCGATCAATCGTTGGGCGCGCTGCATGGCGGTGCAATGTATGCCGTCACCATCTGGCTGGCAAGCGTGGTGCGGCTCGTGCGCACTCCACGCAGACGCGGAGTGGGGCAGGGTCGACCGATCGGCGAGTTCGAACGTTCCGTCTGCTCAGGACCACCAGACGCCGTGGTGGGCGGCGAGCCCGGACGCCACGACGAGGACCAAGCACTCCACGACTTGCTCGACGGCCCCGAGCACGTCGCCTGCCAGCCCGCCGATCTTGCGGACGGCGAGCGTCACCGTGAGCGCCGTACCGATCAGTGCGGCAGCGGCGAACGGAGCGACCCACCATCCGGCGACGGCGACGCACGCCGCCACTGCGACCGCCGTGCCGAGCATCGTCGGCAACGCACGCAACGACGACGCAGCATCGACCCCGAGCCCGCTCTGACGGGCGGGTGGCGCCGACTTCATGGCGGCCACCGCCGACAATCGGCCGATCGCATGGGCACACACGAACGAGGCAAACAGCGCCGAGCCGGACGTGATCGCACCGGCGGCCACGATCCGGACGACGATCGAGCTGCAGAGCGCGGCGACCCCGTAGGTGCCGTGACGCGAGTCCTTCAGGATCTCCAGCCGACGCTCCACCGTCCAGCCACCACCGAAGGCGTCGGCGATGTCGGCCAGACCGTCTTCGTGGAACGCTCCCGTGATCAACAAACCGACGACCACGGCGCACGCCGCTGCGACCCCGACGGGGACCCACTCGACGAGGAGTGCCGCCAGGCCGCCCACGGCGGCCCCGATCAGCGCCCCCACCACACCGAACCACGGCACGACTCGGGCGTGATCGACGGCCGCCCGGAGACGGATCGGCACGCGTGTCAGGAACTGGATCGCACCGAGCAGGCCGCTCACGCAGGCGTTCCCTCGTCGGGCGGAGGTCCGAACCACTCGGTGAACGTCGCCGTGTCCACCAGCGCGTCGCAGGCGGCGCGGATCAGCGGCACGGCGGCCATCGCCCCGCTGCCCTCCCCGAGCCGCATCGCGAGATCGAGCAGCGGAGTCTTGCCGAGCTCGTCGAGCAGGCGCTGGTGGCCGGGCTCGGCCGACCGATGCCCCACGATGCAGTGATCCAGCGCCCCGGGTCGGGCGAGCTCGAGGCAGGCGACGGCAGCGGTGGCCACGTAGCCGTCGATCACCACAGGGATCGATCGGAGTCGGGCCGCCACCGCGGCGGCCGCGATCGCCACCAACTCCGACCCTCCTGCGTGACGAAGCAGCTCGAGCGGGTCGCCGAGGCCCGAGGTGCGGGCCATCACGGCGGCGACGACGTCACGTTTGCGGGCCAGCCCGTCGTCGTCGACCCCGGTGCCGCGCCCGACCCACAGCTCGGGGCGGTCGCCGAACAGCGATCCGGCGAGCGCCGCCGCCACGGTGGTGTTGCCGATCCCGATCTCGCCGATCACCAACAGGTCGGTGTCGAGCGCGTCCACGGCGGCGACGGCGGCGTCGACCACCAGCGCGAAACGAGCCGGGGAGAGTGCCGGCTCGAACCGGATGTCGGCCGTGGGCGCACCCACGCCGACGTCGACCACGTCGAAGCCGGCGCCGACCGAACGGGCGAGGGCACAGATCGTGGCGCGGCCCTGGCGGCATGCCTCGAGCATCGCCGCGGTGACCTCGACCGGGTAGGCCGACACGGCGGCATCGCGTGCCACGCCGTGATCACCGCCGAACACCAGCCCGCTCGGCCGCAGGATGCGCGGGGCGGCGGTTCCCTGCCAGCCTGCGATCGCCACGGCGATGTCGTCGAGCCGCGCCAGCGCCCCGGCGGGGCGCAGGAGGTCGGCGGCGCGCGCCCGCGCCGAAGCGACCGCCGCGGCGTCGAGTTCCGGGAGTCGCGTCAGAGCGTCATGCAGCCATGTCCGGGCCGGAGTCGGGGCAGGGCTGGTCGGCATCGGCGGGCTGGTTCTCGTCAGTCGATCTGGTCGGGGTCGTGCAGCTGCAGGGCGCGCCCGGCGGCCATGAACAGCGCTCGTGACGCCGTCGAGGCCCACTGACGGCTGATCGTGCCGAGTAGGTCGCGGTACTCGCGGGTGTCGGTGTCGGCCGGCACGATCCCCATCCCGACCTCGTTGGTCACGATCACGGCGTCGACCGACCGGGCGAGGGCGACGGTCCGGGCCTCGTCGCTCACCGCCAAGATCCGATCCTCGGACCAGCCGTGATAGCGAGCGTTGCCGAGCCAGGTGGTGAGGCAGTCGAGCACGACGAACGAGTCGCCGGCGCCCCGCAGCGCGCCGGGCAGGTCGAGCTGCTCCTCGCGCGTGGTCCAGTGCGCCGGGCGTTCGGCGATGTGGCGGTCGATCCGTCGGTCGAGCTCGGCGTCACCCGCGATCCGCGGGCACGTGGCGATGTAGGTGACCGCTCCGGTGTGGCGTTTGGCGAGCTGTTCGGCATAGGTGGTCTTGCCGGCTCGCGCGCCTCCGGTGATCAAGGTGTACATCTGATCGAGGTGTACATCGTGGGGATGTCAGTAGTCGATGCCGCGCTTGGCGCGGATCCCCTGCTGGTAGGCGTGCTTGATCTCGGTCATCTCGGTCACCGTGTCGGCGATCTCGACGATCGACGCCGGTGCGTCGCGGCCGGTCACGATCACGTTCACGTCGGCCGGCCGATCGCGGAGCGTGGCCACCACGTCGGCGGTGTCGATCCAGTCCCAGTTGCACAGGTAGGTGAGTTCGTCGAGGATCACCAACCGGTGTTGCCCGGCCTGGATCAGCTGCTTGGCGGCGTCCCAGCCGACGCGGGCATGCGCCTTGTCGTTGTCGAGGTTGTCGGAATCCCACGTGAACCCGTCGCCGAACGAATGCCAGTCGACGCCGAGCCGGCGCCCCATCTGCTCTTCTCCGACCTTCCAGTTCCCCGATTTCACGAACTGCATCACGGCCACGTTCCACTCGACGGCGACGGCTCGCAACATCACGCCGAACGCCGCAGAACTCTTGCCTTTGCCGTTGCCGGTGTTGACCAGCAGCAGCGACTGGGCAGATCGCAGACCGTCGGGACGTGGGTCTTCGGTGGGGGCCAGTTCGTCGCTCACGCCGAGCGACACTACCGATCGTTGCACGATCCGGTATGTTTGCCGCCTGCACGGTCCGTGCGAAGTTCGGTGAGATCCCGACGCTGTCCCGCAACGGTGGTCCGACACGAGTGAGAACTCGATGACGGCGAGCCCGGTCGACCGTTCCGTGCGCGACAACCAGTCCCTCGAGGCAAGGGCGGTGCGCAGGCCGATCGGTTCGATCGGCCGGTGAGCCACTTTGTCCTCCCAACGTGGAGGAAGATCCATGAAGCGCACGACCCCCCGAGCGATCACCGCCGGTGTGATCGCCGGCCTGACCCTGCTGACGGCGACCGGGTTGGCCGCCTGCGGCGACGACGGCGACCCGTCCACGACCGCACCGCAGGCGAGCGAGGCGCCGGCTGACACAGCCGGGACGATCGCGGCATCGGCGACGACGGCACCGATGCTCGCCAGCACCGTGCCCGCTACCTCGCCGGCGACCAACCCGGCCGGCACGGACCCGGCGGCTGCCCCGGCGACCGCCGCCGAGGCCGGCGACGAGGTGCCGCAGGCGATCATCTCGCTGTCACCCACGGCGACCGAGATGTTGTACGCGGTCGGCGCCGGCGATCAGGTGTTGGCGGTCGACGACTTCTCCGACTATCCGGAGCAGGCGGCTGCCAAGATGCAGGGTCTGAGCGGCTTCGAACCGAACGTCGAGGCGATCGCCGGCCTCAACCCCGATCTGGTCGTGACCGACGGCACCAACCCCGACTTCCTCGCCCAACTCGACTCGGTCGGCATCGCCCACGTCGAGGCGCCGGCGGCCGTCACGTTCGACGACATCTACGCCGAGATCGAGCAGCTCGGAGCGACGACCGGGCACATCGCAGAAGCCGCCGAACTGGTGGGCCGGATGCAGACCGACATCGAAGCCGTCGTGTCGACCCTGCCGGCCCTCGAGACACCGCTGACGTACTACCACGAGCTCGACAGCACGTTCTTCTCGGTCACCAGCGCCACGTTCATCGGCGAGGTCTACAAGCTGGCGGGTTTGCAGAACATCGCCGACGCCGTCGGTGACGGCAACCCCTACCCGCAGCTGAGTGCCGAGTACATCCTGGACGCCGACCCCGACCTGATCTTCCAGGCCTGCACCAAGTACTGCGGTGAGACGGCCGAGACGATGGCCGCCCGTCCCGGCTGGTCGGATCTCAGCGCGATCGCCAACGGCAACGTGATCGAACTCGACGACGACGTGGCGTCGCGTTGGGGTCCTCGCGTGGTCGAGTTCATCCAACAGATCGGTGCCGCCGTGGCGGCCGCCGCACAGCCGGTGGCCTGAGCATGGGCGTCGGGCGGATCGCGAGTGCACGCAGGGCACTGCTGGGGTGGATACCCGCCTCGGTCGTCGCCCTGGTGGCGGCGATCCTGCTCGGCTCCATGATCGGGCCGGCGGGGCCCGCCTGGTGGCGGGTGCCGCTGGCGCTGATCGATCATCTGCCCGGCGTGCACCTCGACTCGGGCGTCACCAACAACGAGTGGTCGCTGATCTGGAACATCCGCATGCCGCGCGTGGTCCTGGCGGGCGTGGTCGGGGCGATGCTCTCGATCTCGGGCGCCAGCTACCAGGGCGTGTTCCGCAATCCGATGGTCGACCCGTACCTGCTCGGCGCAGCCGCCGGCGCCGGGCTGGGTGCGACGCTGATGATCGCCCTCTGGGGCGATGTCGGGCGTGGCTGGGTGATCGATCCGGTGCCCGCCGTGGCGTTCGCCTTCGCCCTCGCCACCGTCGGCGTGACGTATCTGGTCGGCGCCTCGTTCGGCGGAATCTCAACGACCAGCACGCTCGTGCTGGCGGGTGTGGCCGTCGTGTCGTTCGTGACGGCAGTGCAGACCTTCGTGCTCCAACGCAACTCCGAAGTCGTGCGCGAGGTCTACTCGTGGATCCTCGGCCGACTCACCACGTCAAGCTGGGACGATGTGGGTCTGGTGCTGCCCTACGTGGCGGTCAGCTGCGTCGTGCTGATCGCCCACCGTCGCCAGCTCGACCTGCTGCGTGTCGGTGACGACGAGGCCGCCACGCTCGGCGTCGACGTGGCACGGGTGCGGATCACCGTGGTCGCCGCAGCCACGCTCGGGACCGCTGCGGTGGTGTCGGTCAGCGGCCTGATCGGCTTCGTCGGGTTGATCGTGCCACACATCGTCCGGCTGTTGGCGGGAGCGAGCTACCGCAGGTTGTTGCCACTGTCGATGTTGCTCGGCGCCGCGTTCCTGATCCTGGCCGACATCCCGAGCCGCAAGCTGACGGCGCCTGCCGAACTCCCGATCGGTGTCGTCACCGCTTTCTGCGGCGCACCGTTCTTCATCTACCTGCTGCGTACCAAGCAGGTCGCCCGATGAGTTCGATCGAGTTCCGCCAGGTCTCGGTCCGGTACCGCAAGCACCGGGCGGTGGACGGGTTCGACACCGTGGTGCGGTCCGGGGAGTGGCTCGGGCTGATCGGCCCCAACGGCGCCGGGAAGTCGTCGCTGTTGAAGGCCGCCGTCGGGTTGGTCGACCACGACGGCGAGATCGTGGTCGACGGTGCCTCGCTGGGGCTGCGGTCGCGTGCTCGCCGGGCAGGGTTGATCGCCTACGTGCCCCAGACCCCGTTGATCCCCGCCGACATGACCGGGTTCGAGTACGTCCTGCTCGGCCGGGCGCCCTACGTCGGCTACTTCGGGGTCGAGTCGCACCACGACAAGGCACTGGTGCACGACGTGCTCGACCGGCTGGCGCTGGCCGACTTCGCCGGACGCCGGATGGGCGAGCTCAGCGGCGGTGAGCAGCAGCGGCTCACGATCGCCCGTGCGCTCGCCACCGAAGCGCCGATCCTGATGCTGGACGAGCCGACCAGTTCGCTCGACATCGGCCATCAACAACAGGCGCTGGAGCTGGTCGAGTCGCTGCGGCGCAGCAACGGGCTGACGGTGATCTCGGCCATGCACGACCTCACCCTGGCGGGCATGTACGCCGACCGCCTGGCGCTGATGCACGGCGGGCGGGTCGTGTCCGACGGCACTGCCCGCGAGGTGTTGTCGGCCGACACCCTGCGCGAGTTCTACGGCGTGCGGGTGAGCGTGCACCACGATCCCGACGGCACCGTGGTGGTCATCCCTCGTCGCGACACGCTGTGACGTGGACGCCCGGATGAGCCGTCGGGCTGTTCGTCAGGCTGAGGCGCTGTCGGCGACTGGCACGGCGTAGACCACCACGTTCTGTAGGTAGCGACGGATCTCGGGGTTGAACGATCCGCCGCACGTGATCAGCACCAGCGACTCGTCGCCGTCGGTCCGCCAGATCCGGTCGCGCGGCAAGTCGTCCTTGTCGTACACGGTGCGTTCCGACACGACGTAGGTGCGCGTCGTGCCGTCGTCGAGTTCGACGTCGACCGTATCGCCGGGTTCGAGATCACGCAGCAGGAAGAACGGGCCCACCGTGCGGTTCCACGTCACGTGCGCAGCCAGCACGGTGGCGCCCGCCTGCCCCGGCGCCGCGCCGTACTGGTACCACCCGATGTGGCGTTCGTCGGGGACTTCGAGCTGGCCGTCCGGCGCGAGTCCGACGGGCTGGACCGGGCCCCACAGTTCGATCGCCCCGATCGTGATCGACCTCGGGCGTTTGCGAGGTTCGACGGCCGGTGGGACGGCCGAGCCCGGTTCGCCGAGCAACGCCGCCAACGGAGAGAGCGGGGGTGACGTGATCGCTGGTGATGCAGGAGCGGGGGTGGGACCTGTCGCGGTGACCGCCGGCGGGCGTGGCGGGATCGTGGATGGTGGCGCGCTCAGGAACTCGGTCGCGTCCGGGAGCGGTCGATCACCGCCGCCGGAGAAGGCGAGCACGCCGAGCACCGCCGCCGCCGAGGCCGACGCCGCACCCACCAGCAACAGGACGCGCGACGCCCGGCCCCCACGATGTTCTGTGGCGGGCCGGGCGAAGCGCTTCATCTGGATCGCTGGTGTCGATCGCTGCCGTGCGGGCTCAGCGGTTGCCGACCCGCGCCTTGCGCAGTGCCAGCGTGCCGCCCGAGACCACCAGCAGGCCGATCGCGGTGGCGATCAACGTCGTGTTGACCCCGCCGTCGGCGGGTGAGCCGGTGTTGACAGCGGTCGGAGCCGGGGTGGCGGTCCCGGCGCCGGGCAGGGCGATCTCCTGGGTGTAGAACGTGAAGGTGTCGTCGGCAAGCGAGCCGACGGCGTACACGATCAGGTTGGTTCCGGCCTTGAGGGTCACGGTCGGAACGTCGACGATCGGGACGGCCCCGGTCGGCGCCAATTTGGCACCGGCGATCTCGCCGGCGGGCAGTTCGAGGTCGGCGCTGGCGCCGTTTGCGGCGTTCTCGATCGGTCGGGCATCGCCGACCACGAGGTCCACTGCCGGCGCTGCCGCGGTGTGGCGCACGGTGAGCCGGCCCTGGCCGTCGGCGGTGGCTGCCGTGTTGTTCTCGAACGGTGTCAGCGTCGGCTTGCCGTCGGCGTCGAGGTGTGCGACCACGGTGAAGTTGCCTGATGCCGGCACGTCGAACGAGGCGACCGGTCCGATGACGACGGTCTCGGTCCCGGCGGCCCGAACCTCGAGGTTGGTGAGGGTCTGCCCGGCGAACGACGACAGGTCCTGGGTGGTGCCGGGCTCGAAACCGGGAATCACGACGGCACCGTCGACGACCACGTCGACGGTTGCCCCTGGGATGCCGTGCAGCAGCGTGATCTGGGCGGCCTCCTGTGCAGTGGCGGCGCCGGGTGCGAATGCGACGGCTGCGATTGCGGCCAGTCCTGCGATGACTCGCTTCATGGATGGGTCCTTTCGATGTGGGTAGTCCGTGGGGAGGAGAGCAGATGCTCGACCTGGATACGGACCGGTCGACCGCTCTGGATGCGCGCCCAAGCAACGCCGCGGACCCAACCCCCTCCGGCACGGGGCAGACCGGCAGCGGGGCAGACCAGCAGCGGGGCAGACCAGCAGCGGGGCGTCAGACCCAGTAGAACGGGCGGCCGTTCCCGGTGTAGGCGGCGAACAGCCCGCTCGACGCATACCGCCCGTCGAGTTGGCTGGCCGACCCGAACGCCACGTAGGTGCCTTCACGGCTGATGGTGGGCGTGTCGGAACCGAAGGTGGCATCGCTGAGCGGCCGGGTCGCTCCGGTGACGCGGTCGTGCAGGAACACGTTGGCCGCGCTCGATGCGACCGTCCCGAAGTTGGTCGACGTGCTCGTGAACGTCAGCCAGCGTCCGTCGTGGCTGATCCCGACGCGGTCACCCTGGGCCTCGGGCGAGCTGCCGTTGCCCTGTGCGCCGTTGCTCGCCAGGCTCATCCGTTGCGTGCCGAGTGCCCCGTTCAGGTCGACCACGAACACGTCCTGGGTCAGGTTCGTGTCGCCCGCCACGACGTTCGGCGAGGTCGTCACGAAGACCGCGAAGCGGCCATCGCCCGACAGCGAGGGGGCCACGACGCGGCTCGTGCTCTCGTCGCCCTGGGCCCGCTCGCCGCCATCGGCGCGCGTGCTGATCCGGCGCTGGACCGCGTTGCCGACGTCGTACACGAAGATGTCCCACAGCCCGTTCGTGTCGGGTGTGGCGATCGCCGACGAGATCGACCAGTAGGCGATCCGTCTGCCGTCCTCCGAGATCGCCGGAACGCCGCCGCCGGCGCCCTTGCCGTCGGCGCTCACGCTGATCATCGAGTTCACACCGGATGCAGTGTCGTGCAGGAACACGTTCGTGGTGCCGTTCGTGACCACGCCGCCGATGTTCGTGGCGCTGCTCTCGAACGCCACGAACGATCCGTCACCCGACACCGTCGGTTGTTGGCTGTTGCCGTTCGACCCGACTCCGTTGGCCTCGCTGACCTTCGTCAACGCCCCGACTGCCGTCGACGCCTGGGCATCCCAGATGAACACGTCGCGCAGGCCGTTGGCGTCGCCCGGGACGAGGTTGGTGGCCGCCGAGTCGAACACCACGTGCAGACCGTCGGCCGAGATCGTCGGGTGCTCGCTCGCCGCGTTGCCGGGATTGCCGTTGGCGTCGGCGCTGATCAGGCGGAACTCGCCAGTGAACCGGTCGTACCAGAACACCTGCCGAACCCCGTTCGGGCTGAGCCCGGAATCGTTGGACACGAACGTGACGAAGCGTCCCTCGCCGTACGCCGACGTGGTGGTGCCGACCGGCACGTTGGCACCACCGATCGAGGGGGCAAAGGCCGACGTGCGTGTCGCCAGCACGCTGCGGTCCGCGTTGTGGCTCACGTGTTCGTACCGCCATTCGCAACCGACCTTGATGGTGGTGTCGGCGACCGGCGTGGTGCCGGACGCCCCGGCATAGACGGCGCAGGACTGACCGGTCGGTTCGGACGCGATCGTCACGGCGTACGGGGTGGCATTCTCCAGCGGGAGCGGGAAGTCGAACGTGACCGAGTCGTACGGGAAGCTCGAGTTGATCGCGGGATTGGCGTCGTAGATGCCGTTCAGACGGACCGTCGGCGCCGACGGCGTCGGCCCGTACAGCGTGCCGCGCACCGCACTCCCCGAGCCCGGCACGTATCCGCTCACGTCGACGATCACATGGGAGCGGGCGGTGGTGAACACGCACACCTTGCCCCCGGTGCCGATCTTGGCCAGCACGGCGTTGGGGACGACGTCGCCCCTGCCGTAGTTGACGCTCGATGCCACCGGTCGCTCCGATCCGCACGGGTACACGGTGAGGAAGCCGGGTGCCTCGGGGCCCACTGCGGTCACGTTAAGCATCACGGCGACGGCGGTCGAGGGGATGTCGCCGCGGCCGGCGACGGTCAGTTGCAGCGTGTCGAGTGCGGCGATCGCTCCGCCACCTTCGAACTGGTGGTCGATGGTGACCAGTCCCGCCCCGGCGCGGGTCTCGAGCAGTCGCGCCGGGCTGAACGGAATCAACAGTCCGCCGGCCGGTACGTAGCCGTTGACGTCGACCAACATGTGTGTGCGAGCGACGGTGAAGATGCACACCTTGCCGCCGCTTCCGACCTTGGCGAGCACGGCATTCGGCACCACGTCGCCGGCCTGGTAGTTCACGTTCGAGGCGGCCGGCGGTGTGGAACCGCACGGGTACACCGTCAGGAATCCGGCACCTTCGGGCGCCACCGCGGTCACGTTGAGCACGACCGCCACGGCGGTCGACGGCACGCCGCCGCGACCGGTGACCTCGACCTCGATGCTCGCGCCCGCCGCCACCGGTCCGGTGCCCTCGAACCGGTGGTCGATCGTCTCGAGTCCGGTGCCGGAGCGGGTCTCGAGCAGTCGCGCCGGCTCGGAGGGGATCGGTGATCCGCCGACGGGCACGAAGGCGTTCACGTCGACGACCAGATCGGTGCGGGCGAGGGTGAAGATGCACACCATTCCGCCCGTGCCGATCTTGGCCAGCACGGCGTTGGGGACCACGTCACCGGCCGCATAGTTCACGTTCGAGGCCGCCGGCTGGGTCGAGCCGCACGGGTAGACCGTGAGGAAGCCGGGCCCCTCGGGAGCGATCGCCGTGACGTTCAGCATCACGGCCGCCGCATCGCCCGGGACCAGGCCGCGACCGGCCACGGGCAGCTGCAGTACCCCGAGTGCGCCGATCTTGCCGGTCCCCTCCATCTGGCGGTCGACGGTCACCAATCCGTCGCCCGACCGCGTCTCGAGCAGGCGTGCCGGCGCCAACGGCACGAGCGACCCGGCACCGGCGGCGGCGACGTGGGAGGCGTTTCCGATCGCCAAGGGGCCCGTCACGACGACGAGCGTGGGGACGACGAGGGCGACGACGAGGGCGACGACGGTGGCGAGACGGGTCCGGATCCGGTTCAGGCGCATGCCACCAGGGTGGGCCACAACACCCGCAGCCGCATCAGGGATAACCACATTTCGGGCCGCATCGGACCCGTCGTTCACTCGACGTCGGCGACGTACTTCCAGATCTCGCTGAAATCGCTGTCCGGCATGGCCTGCTCGAACGCGTCCCAGGTGGCGGCGATCGCCTGCATCACGCCGTGTCGCGTGCCGGCCTCCTCCGCGATCTGGTTGAACAATCGCACGTCCTTGGCCATCAACCGTGTGAAGAACCCGGCGTCGTACGTGCCGGTCAGCACCCGGTTCGGGAACTTGTCGGTGGTTGCCGAGTTGCGTCCGGTCGACACGTTGATCACGTCCAGCATGGTCGGCAGGTCGAGGCCGTACGCCTGGCCGAGGGCGATCGCCTCGCTGGACGCCGCCAGAGCGGTCGCCGAGAGCACGTTGTTGACGAGCTTCATGGCCTGCCCGTGGCCGGCCTCCTCCCCGACGTGGAACACCTTGCCGGCGAACGCGTCGAACAACGTTCGGTGGGCGTCGAACACCTCGGTCGGCCCGCCGAACATGAACGCGATCGTGCGCGCGCACGCGCCCCCGCCACCCCGCCCGAAACCGGGCCGTCGCAGTAGGTGACCCCGGCCGGCGACAGGCGTTCGGCTGCCTGCTGTGCAGCGACCGGCCCGACCGTGGAGAGGTCGATCACCACGGTCGCCCGCCGCTCCGGTGCGGCGACGATCTGGTCCACGATCGACAGCGTGACCGACCCGTCGGGAACGCTCATGAGCACCGTGTCGGTGCGCCCGACCACGTCGGCAACCGACGTGCCGGCATCGGCCCCCGACGGGAGCCGCCCGTCGGTGCCCGCCGCGTCGAAGCCGACCAACTCGAACCCGGCATCGGTGATGTTCTGGGCGATCGGGAATCCCATGTTCCCGAGCCCGATGAACCCGATGATGGCGGACGTGCCCACTGCGGGGTTCACGATCGCATGCCGACATCGGCGGCGGTGGTGGGATCGTCGCCCGGGCGCGGCGGGACCTCGATACCTTCCTCGGCGAGCACTTCGCGCGCCAGCCGGAAGGCCTCGACGCCGGCCGGGATGCCGGCATAGACAGCGATTTGCACGAGCGTGTCGCGCAGTTCGTCCAGCGTGCAGCCGTTGCGGAGCGCGCCGCGGAAGTGGATCTTGAACTCGTGGGCGCGATTGAGGGTGGCGATGATGCACAGGTTGTTGAGGCTGCGTTGGCGGTCGCTCAGGGTGCTGCGCCCCCACACCTCGCCCCAGCACGCCTCGGTCACGATCTGCTGGAACTGGAAGTTGAACGAGTCGGCAGTGCCGAACGCCCGGTCGACGTACTCCTGGCCGAGCACTCGGGTGCGCGCTTCGATCCCGGCTTCGAACTTGGCTTGGTCCATCGCCGTAACGTACGCCGATGGCCCCCACTCGATCGCTACCCGAGTACGCCGTGTACGCAGTAAAATACGCCGAACGCGATGCGGTCCGGGGTGAGCACTTCCTGGGGGGCGACCCGCACCACGACGCGCCGATGCCGATGGACTATTTCGTGTGGGCGCTGATCGGCCGACACGACACCTGGGTGGTCGACACCGGGTTCGGTGCCGAAGACGCCGAGCGACGACGCCGCCGCCTGCTGCGGACCGCAGCGCAGGGTTTGGCGTTGATCGGCGTCGACGCCGAGTCGGTCACCAACGTGATCATCACCCACCTCCACTACGACCACGTGGGTGGCTTCGACCAGTTCCCGCTGGCTCGGTTCCACGTGCAGGACCGGGAGGTGGCATTCGCCACGGGGCGCCACATGACCACGCCGTCGCAGCAGCACGCCTTCACGCCCCGGCACATCGCCGACTTCGTGCTCGCCGTGCACGGCCAGCGGGTCGTGTTCCACGACGGGGACGCCGATCTGGCTCCCGGCCTGTCGGTGCACCACGTGGGCGGGCACACCGACGGGCTGCAGGTCGTGCGCGTCAACACGTCGCAGGGCTGGCTGGTGCTGGCCTCCGACGCCGCCCACTATTACGAGAACCTCGACACGCGGCGGCCGTTCACGATCGGCTTCGACGCCGACGCGATGGTGGCCGGCTTCGATCGCGTGCTGGAGTTGGTGGACCGGCCCGACGCCTACGTGCCCGGCCACGACCCCGAGGTGCTGCGGCGCCATCCGGCCGTGTCCGACGCCATGTCGGGTGTGGCCTGCCGCATCGCCTGACCGGCGATGCGGCAGCCGTCGATCACGCTCCCGGGATCCGGACCAGGATCATCTGGCCGCCTTCACGCTTGTACGTGAAGTCGGGCTGCCCGTCGCCATTGTTGTCGTCGCCGGGTGCTTGCTCGACCCAGATCGTGTGGGCCTGCACGTTGAGCAGGAACGCTCCCGGGCCGAACGCCGCCGAGGCGTCGACGATGCCGGTCGTCTCCCAGCCGCCGAGATTGCCCGGCGCCCGCCCGTCGACGTCGATCGCCGAACCGTCGAGCGACTGGTCGATCTTGACCACGACCTGCGGCGTGCCGCTGAAGGGGACGAACCACAGCCGTCCGGTGGTGGCATTGGGATCGGTGCTGCCCGCAGGGAACTGTTGCGAGCTGCCCGGATCCTCCGTCAGCAGCAATCCGTTGGCCGTCGTCTCGACGTTGTCGGGCTGGTGGACCTCGCCGATCGTCTTGACCGGGTTGTCGTCACCCTCGACGATGATCGACATCGACTGCACGACGGTGGGGTCGGCAGGGTCCAGCACCATCTTCCACACCCGGCCGTTGGTCGAGCGACCCGGCTGTGACGGCCCGGTGGAACCACGGCCGGAATCGACCACGTACATGACGTTGCCCATGCCCGCCCGCTGGTCGTAGGCGATGTCCTCGACCCGGACGAACTGGAACACGTTGTTGAGTTGGCTCCAGTACTCGAGCACCCACTGCGGACCGTCGACGCCGAGCGGCGTCGTGGAACGCAGGTCGCGCTGCCACGACCCGTCGGTGGGGGGAGCCGGGTAACCGAGGTCGGCGGCGCGCACCTCGCTGCCGTCGGGCTTGAGGCCGGTGGCGATCAGCCGCGGCACCTCGATGAAGTGCCCGCTGACCGAAGCGGTGGAGCCCGGCGCGAAGTCGTAGTAGTCGGTGACCCCTGGGGCATCACTGACGAATGCCCACAGCGTGCCGTCGTCGGCGAGCACGCCGTCGGCCGAGTCGGCGACGTACGAGTACAGCTGCGACTGCGCCGGCCGCGAGCCCGGAGTGATCGGTCCGCCGGCCGGGATCGTGAGCGAACCGCTGGTGAACGTGTCGTCACCCGACCAGACCACCGGGTGCCCGTAGCCCGGCACCGCCACCGAGTTCTCGTGGTTGAAGCGGCCCATCCCGTAGATTGGAGTCGAGGCGCCGGACTCGAGGTCGTAGGCCACCACCACGCCGACTTCACGCTGGTCGGGGTCGTCGAGCGCGGGCGGCCACGACTGCTCGGCGCGGTACACGTAGTCCGGGGACTCCTCGTTGGTGAACAGGATCTTGCGGTCGAACCCGTTGGCCTTGCCGGCCAGGAAGTTCGAGCAGAATCGCTGATAGCCGGCGCTGCTGTCGATCGCGTACGAGCCGCTCAGCACGCCCGACGACTTCTGGCTCACCACCAGCCGGCTGAGCTGGGCGTTGTCGAAGTCGTTCTCGCCGTTGGCGGCGGTGGGGTTGGCGGTGTTGTAGGGAAACGGGACCTTGGAGGTCTCGTGGTTGACGTAGATGTGGGCGTTGCCCTTGCCGTGTGCGTCGATGGCGATCCCGTCGGGGATCGCCTCGAACCGGTAGCCACCGGGCAGCGTGTCGCCGACCGTCAGCAGCGGCGTCACGGTGACGCCCGGCATGACCGGCGTCACCATCGACGGGTGGGTCGTGCGGAAACCGCTGGAGTTGCCTCCGGCGACCACCACGGTCGAACCGGCTGCGGCGGTCAGGGCGACCGCCACACCGGCGAGAGTACGTACGTGTCCGTGCATCGGAACACCTCCGAACGTTGAGATGGGAACTGACCCGCCGAGCGATGTTCTAGCACCTCTGGAGAGGGCGCCGAACCGGCGGGACGGGCGGCCGGCTTCAGCCCAGGACGGCGACCAGCGCGACGCCGATCAGCACCACCGCGCCGGCGGCGTAGTCGCGCCACGTGTGGCGTTCGCCGAGCGTGATCCTGGCGACTGCGAAGGCGATGATCAGCTCGACCTGGCCGAGTGTGCGCACCTTGGCGGCGCTCTCGAGCGTGAACGCCCAGGACCACCCGATCGACCCGAGCAGGCTGAACACGCCGACCCAGATCGCCTGTCGCCAGGCAGCGGCGGCTCGCCCGATCTCGCCGCGGTCGGTGCAGGCGAACCACATCAGGTTGATCGCCGTCTGGATCACGAGCAGCACCGTCAACGTGACGACCGCCCGATCGAACGACGGTGCGCCGGTGAGGGCGCGCGACGCCGATCGGATACCGATCGCAGCCAACCCGAACCCGGCTCCCGCCAAGAGCCCCATCAGGGCTGCCGCGTCACCCGACTTGCGCAGCAGCGACATCAGCGAGCCCTTGGACGCCAGCCATGCCACGCCGATCGTGACCAGCAGGGCGCCGATCCATCCCGGCGCCCGCAGTGCCTTGCCCACACCGACCGCGCCGAGGGCGGCCACGATCAGTACCTCGGACTTGGAGTACACGGTGCCGATCGCGAAGTCGCGCATGCGGAACGACCGCAGGAGGGCGATCGTGCCGATGATCTGCGCCACGCCGGCGGCGATGATCGTCGGCCAGAACGAGGCGGGAACGTGTGGGAGGTCACGTCGCAGCACCCCGAACATCAGCCCGCTCAGCAGCAGCGCCAGGGGAGCGCCGTAGGCGTACCGGACGAATCCGGCGGCGTTGGAGGAGAGCAGCGAACGGAGCCGGTGCTGGCGCGACGTGCGAGCGATCTGGAACACCGCGGCGGCGAGCGTGATGACGACCCACATCTCAAAGACTCATATCTCAGAGACTCATACCTCAGAGACCATATCTCAGAGACCCATATCTCAGATTATGGGATCTGTATTCCGAGGCATGGGAAGATGGTAGCGCGTGGGTTGCGTCGGATCACACCCGGTGCGTCGGGTGCGCTGTGGTGCGCTCGTCAGGTGCTGGGCTCGTCAGGTGCTGGGCTCGTCAGGTGCTGGGCTCAAACCAGGTGTCGTCGTTGAGCAGGATCCGGTCGGCCTCGGCCGGGCCCCAAGAACCGCGGAAGTAGGGGCGGATCGTGCCCGGATGATCGAGCGCCGGCTGCACCACCCTCCAGGTCGCCTCCACCACGTCCTGGCGGGCGAAGCGTCGCGGCGCCCCGGCGATGGCGTCGCCGAGCAAGCGTTCGTACGCCTCGCGCCGTTCGCCGAGCGCAGCCGCGAAGTCGACCGAGATGTCGACGTTCTGGCTGTCGAGGTGTTCGCCGGGGGTCTTGGCCTGGAGCGTGAAGGTGACGCCGTCGCGTTTGCCGAGCCGCAATCGAACCAGGTTGCGACCCGGTGGCGGCCCACCCGCTTCGTCGAACAACATGCGCGGCGGCGACTCGAACTCGATCACGGCTTCGGTGGCAGCGGCGGCGAGCCCCTTGCCGACCCGGAGGTACCAGGGCACACCCGCCCAGCGCCACGAGTCGATTTCGACCTTGGCGGCGGCGAACGTCTCGACCGACGAGCCGGGCGCGACCCCTGGCTCGTCCCGATACCCCACGTACTGGCCGCGCACCAGGTCCTTGGGATCGATCGGCGTCATCGCCGCCAGCACCTTGGCCTTCTCGTCCTGCAGGAAGTGCGAGTCGGTGCCGGCCGGGGGCTCCATCGCCAGCAACGAGACGACCTGCAGCAGGTGGTTCTGGAGCACGTCGCGGATCGCCCCGACGCCGTCGTAGAACGACCCGCGCCCCTCGACGCCGATCGTCTCCGACATGGTGACCTGCACACTGCGCACGTAGTTGCGGTTCCAGATCGGCTCCAGCATGGTGTTCGAGAACCGGAACACGAGCAGATCCTCGACGCTCTCCTTGCCGAGGTAGTGGTCGATCCGGAAGATCCGCTCCTCGGGGAACACGGCATGCAGGGTCGCGTTCAGTTCCCGGGCGGAGGCCAGGTCGCGTCCGAACGGCTTCTCGACCACGATCCGGCCACGCTCGTTGAGCCCGACCGACGCCAGCCTGCTGGCGACCTCGGGGAACATCGAAGGCGGGATCGCCATGTAGAACACCGCCGTCGAGGACTTGTGGCGATCGAGTGCCTTGCACAGCTTCTCCCAGGTCTTGGGGTCGGCATAGTCGCCCTGGATCAGGTCCATCCGCTTCATCAGGCGTTCGATCACGTCGGCGTCGGCGTCCGGCTGGGACGCCATGATCGCCTCATGGGCGTGTTCGCGGAAGGCCTTGTCGGTCCAGTCGCTGCGCGCCACGCCGATCACCGGCACGTCCAACGTGCCGTGCCGCTCGAGGTGGTAGAGCGCCGGGAACAGCTTGCGTTTGGCCAGGTCGCCGGTGGCGCCGAACAGCACGAGGGCATCGGCGGGCGGCTGTTGCGAGGTCGTCTCGCCGTTCATCGAGTGGACTCCTTGCGTTCGTGATGGCCGCCGAACCCGGCTCGCATCGCCGACAGCACCTTGTTGGCGACGTCGGCGCGTCCGCGTGATTCGAAGCGTGAGTACAGCGCCGCCGAGAGCACGGGTGCGGGGACCCCCTCGTCGATCGCCGCCTGGACCGTCCAACGGCCCTCGCCGGAATCGCTTACGTGGCCGGCGTAGGCGTCGAGTTGCGGGTCGCGGAGGAGCGCCTCAGCGGTCAGGTCGAGCAGCCAACTGGTCACGACGCTGCCGCGCCGCCACAGTTCGGTCACCGACGCCAGGTCGATGTCGTACTGGTAATAGCGGGCGTCGGCGAGTGGTGCGGTCTCGGCGTCGGCGGGGTGGTCGTCGCGCCCGATCCCGGCCTTGGCGAGCACGTTGAGCCCTTCGGCGTAGGCCTGCATCAGGCCGTACTCGATGCCGTTGTGGACCATCTTCACGAAGTGCCCGGCACCGGACGGGCCGCAGTGCAGCCATCCCCGCTCGGCGGGACCGGGCCGGCCGGTGCGGCCTGGGGTGCGTTCGGCGGCGTCGACCCCCGGCGCCAGCGTGTCGAAGATCGGCGCCATCTCGTCGACGGCGACGTCGGACCCTCCCACCATCAGGCAGTACCCGCGATCGAGGCCGGCGATCCCGCCGCTCGTGCCCACGTCGAGGTAGTGCACCCCATGGTCGGTGGCGAGCGGAGCGCTGCGGTCGACGTCGTCGTGATACCACGAGTTGCCGCCGTCGATGATCGTGTCACCGGCCGCCATCAGCGGTGCCAGCAGGTCGACGGTCGACCCCACGAATGCGGCCGGCACCATGATCCAGACATGTCGTGGCGGTTCGAGCGCGGCAACGAGTTCCTCCAGCGTGCGGGCGCCGGTGGCCCCCTCCGCCTCGAGCGCCGCGATCGGCGCTTCGACCACGTCGTACACGACGCAGTGGTGGCCGTCGGCCATCAGCCGCTTCACCATGTTGGCGCCCATCCGCCCGAGTCCGATCATCGCGATCTGCATGTGAGCACTCTGCCACGTTCTCGGCGCACAGTTCACGCCCGGTACTGTCGCCCGGATGATCGAGCAGACCGCGTCGGACCAGCTGGCACGAGACGTCGAGCGCTGTGCCGACTCCCATCGCCGGCTCGCCTCGCACCTGCGCGACGTGGGCGGCTTCGATCCCGCCGCGCCCTCGCAGCTGCCGGGCTGGACGCTCGGCCACGTGCTGACGCACATCGCTCGCAATGCCGACGGCGTGCTCCGAATCCTGGCGGGCCTCGACCAGTACTGGCTCGGCACGACCAGCCGTGCCGCCGACATCGAGCTCGGTGCAGGTCGCTCGTCCGAGGCGTTGGTGATCGACGTGGTCGCGACCAGCGACGCCGTCGACCGCGCCTTGGCGGCGACGACGGATTGGTCCGGTGTGGCTCGAACCGTCTCGGGCGAGCGCCCCCGATGGCGACTTCCGGAGGGTCGGTGCCGTGAGGTCGAGATCCACCTGGTCGATCTCGGTCTCGGCTACGGGTTCGCCGACATGCATCCCGATTTCGTGCGGTCCGAGGTCAAGGCGCTCACGATGCTGTGGGCGGCGCGGCAGCCGATGGGGCTGACCACGCTGCCGGAGGCCGTGCTGGGTGTCCCCGAACACGACCGCCTGGCCTGGCTGTCGGGGCGGTCGACGATCGACGGTGTCGACCCGGCAGGCGTCTACTGATCCGGTCGCGTCTGATCCTGAGGCGTCTGATCGAGAGGCGTCTGATCTTGAGGCGTCGAGGCGTCGAGCCACCAGCGTTCGAGCGTGATCGCCGTCAGACGTGCAGCCCGCAGCGCTGCGGCGGCGGCCGGATCGGTGGAACGCATCGCCCGCAGTTCGACGACCATGTCGGTCACCTCGGCCACGGTGCGCCCGTCGAGGGTGGGTTCGGGTTCGTTCATGACGGTGCCGACCTGACGCAGTCGATCTCGGCCGCGCGAGTGGCGAGCCGGAACGCCGTCCACCGCAGATCGTCGGCGGCCAGCAGCAGCTGCTGGACATTGCGTGCCAAGACGGCTCGGGCGAGTGGTCGGTGACGCTGATCGACGTCCAGCGCGACCACACGCGACCGCTCGATCCGGTCGGCGAGCAGGCGCAGGTCGGCGGCACGCAGCCGCAGCGTGACGGCGTGCGGGTGTCTGGCGTGCGGATGTCTGGCGTGCGGGTGGGCGGACGGGCGGGCGCCGGTCTGGCTCATGTGTGGCTCCTGACGGTGTGGGCGTACCACTCACGTGTGGGTCGGTTTCAGCGCGAAACGGAAACCGGAACCGGGAAAAGTCGCCTGATCACGTCGTGATGGGGGAGACCGGTGGTCAGGTCCGTGTACCCCAGCCCGACCGACTCGAATCCGTGCCGGCGGTAGAAGTCGAGCGCCGCATCGCGTGCGCGCGCCCAGACCACGTCGGCGCCCGCGGTCAGACACCGTTCCAGCCCTGCTGCCAGCAGCTGGGCGCCCAGCCCCCGGCCGGCGAATGCAGGATCGGTCGCCATGCCGCGGAGCTGGTAGGCGTCGGCGGCGGGAAGATCGGGGTAGGAGCGTCGCATCCACGACGAGATCGCCACCAGCTCGCCGTCGACCTCGAGCCCCAGGTGGAAGGTGTCGTGGTCGGTGTCGCCGTCGAAGTCGACGTCGGCCGACAGCGTTCCCTGCCGCAGCACGCGCGCCCGCAGGTCGTGGGTGTCGCTCGGTCGCAGGTCGACGGTGATCGGGTGCACGGGTCGAAATTACTGGCTGGGAGGGATCACCGGCTGTTCGACGACCGTCGCTCGTCGCCCAGCTGGACGGTCCGGTCGGCGACCACGCCCGCCTCGTGGGCGTCGTGGGTGACCCACAACGCCGGCGTCGAGGTGGTGCGGAGCACGTTGCCGACTTCGACCATCAGCCGCTCGTGGAGTTCACGGTCGAGCCCCGTCAGCGGCTCGTCGAGCAAGAGCAGCTGCGGCGCCGGCGCCAGCGACCGGGCGACGGCGACGCGTTTGCGTTCTCCACCCGAGAGCGAGTGCACGCGCCTGCCGGCGAATCCGCTCATGCCGACCATGTCGAGCAACTCGCCGACGCGGGCGCGACGGGCGTTGCGGTCGACTCCGGCCACCTTCAGCCCGTAGCCGACGTTGTCGCCGACCGACAGATGCGGGAACAACTGCTCGTCCTGGAACACCATCCCGATCCTGCGCAGATGGGTCGGCACCGACGTCACGTCGCGGCCCGACAGCCACACCGATCCGGCGTCGGGCACGATCAACCCGGCGATCACACCCAGCAGCGTGCTCTTGCCGCTGCCGGACGGACCCTGCAGGGCCACGATCTCGTTGGCGCCGACGTCGAGCGACACGGCGTCGAGCACGACCCGGTCACCGAAGGCGACGGTGATGCCACGGACGTCGAGCGTCACGGTGCGGCCCGTGTTGCGGGTTCGGTCGCCGGCTCGGCCGTTCCGGCGTCGAGTCGGTCGGCATGATGGCGGTCGCCGAACAGGTCGACCAGTGTGACGATCGCGATCGTCGCCGCTGCCAGCAGCGCCGACAAGGCGAACGCCTGGGCCTGGAAGATCTGGCCGGTGCGGCCCAGCAGCCGTTCGATCGCGATCGGCAGCGTGTCGGAGCCGGATCGGCTCAGGAAACTCGTCGCCCCGAACTCCCCGAGCGAGATCGCCGCCGCCAGTCCGGCTCCGGTGGCGAGCGGCCGTCGCAATGCGGGGAGCGTGGTCGACGCCCACGCCCGGATCGGCGAGGCGCCGAGCGTGGCGGCGGCGCGTCGGAGATCGGGTGAGACCCTGGCCAGGACACCCAGTGCCGTGCGCACCACGAACGGCGAGGCGACGAGTGCGTGGCCGACCGGGACGAGCCACCACGAGGCCCGCCAGTCGAACGGGCGTGTGTCGAACGTGATCAACATGCCGAACCCGATCGTGACCGCCGAGGTGCCGAGCGGCAGCATCAGGCCGGTGTCGAGTGCCTTGCCGGCGCGTCCCAGTGCGTCGATGGCGGTCACCGCTGCGGCACCGATCACGATCGCGAACAGGGTCGCCCACAGCATCGTCGTGGCCGACCGGGCGAGCGCCCCGAGCGGGTCGACCTCGATCCGCAGGCCGGGTCGCAACTCCACGCCACCGAAGCTGCGCCAGGCGATCGTGGAGTACGAGCCTCCGACGCGGAACGATCGTTCGACGAGTGCGACCAGGGGAGCGCCGATCACCGCCACCGTCACGAGCACGGCGCCGGCGACGCCCCACCGTTGGCGTCCGACCGGTCGTGGCCGCGGGTGGCCGGCGGCGAGTGCCACGGGCGCGGCGTCGGCCTGGCGGCGCCGGGCGCGTCCGGCGATCAGGGCAACGGCGGCCAATGCCAGCAACTGCAGCAGGCTGAGCGTGGCGGCCCCACCGATGTCGCCGAGTTGGGTCGCCCGACGCCAAACCTCGACCTCGACCGTGGGGCGCCCCACGCCGCCGAGCACCCGCACCACACCGAACGAGGTGAACGTGAACAGGAACACGATCGCCGAGGCGGCCGCGATCGAGGGCCGCAGGAGCGGCAACGTGATCGTGCGGAAGCGTTGCCACGTGGTGGCGCCGAGCGTGGCGGCAGCGTGATCGAGCCGGTCCGGCAGCTGCCCCCAGACGGCGCCCACGGTGCGCACCACTACGGCCAGGTTGAACGTGACGTGGGCGCCGATGATCGCCCACACGCTGCGCTCTGCGGCGTGTGGCAGGAGCGCCACGAAGGCGGCGCCCATCACCACCGTGGGGAGCACGAACATCGCCGTCAACGCTCCAGCGAGCAGGCGCCGTCCCGGGAACCGGAAGCGCGAGAGGGCCCACGTCGGCAGCAGCCCGATCGCCAGCGTGGCGAGCGTGCTGAGCGTGGCCTGCCAGGCCGTGAACCACACGATCCGAGCGATCCGCTCCGATCCCAAGGTGTCGGCGATCGTGCCGGGGCGCACGGCGCGCCCCACGAGCGTGGCGAGCGGCCACACGTAGAACGTTGCCAGGAACAGCACGGGGAGCGTGGTCAGTGCGACGACGAACCACGACGGCAGCCGGTTGCCCGGCGTCAGGCCATGATCTCGGTCCACGTGTCGATCCAGCCTGCTCGATCGGCTTCGATCTCGGCCGGGTCGAGCGTGAGCGGCGCATCGGGGATCGCCGCGTACTGCACGAACTCGGGCTGCAGTTCGACGTCGGGGTTGACCGGGAACACGAACAGATTGAGGGCGATCTCGCGCTGGAACCGCTCCGAGATCAGGAAGTCGACCAGCTCGCCTGCCTGCTCGGGGTGCTCGGTCCCGCGCAGCACGCCGGCGAACTCGACCTGGCGGAAGCACGTCGACTCGACCACGCCGGTCGGCGCCGCGTCGAGCGGCGTCTCGCTGTACAAGACCTCGAACGGTGGGCTGGAGCCGTAGCTGACGACCAATGGCCGGTCGCCGCCGGCACGCGAGAACGACCCGTAGTAGGCGTCGTTCCACCCGTCCACGGCGAGCGCTCCGTTGTCGTGGAGTTGCTGCCAGAAGTCGGACCACCCGTCGCCGAACTCGGCGACCGTCGCCATCAGGAACGCCAGACCGGGCGACGACGTGGCCGGGTTCTCGACCACCAGCCGGCTGGCGTACTCGGGTTGCGCCAGCTGTTGCATCGTGGTCGGGGGCTGCAAACCCGCCGCGGTGAGGGCGGCGACGTCGTAGTTCACGCACACGTCACCGAAGTCGACCGGGGTCGCCTCATGACCCGGCGCGAGCGCCGTGAGAGAGCTGTCGATGCGGTCGAGGCCCGCTGCAATGTGGGGTTCGAACAGCTCGGCGTCGAGCGCCCGCGAGAGCAGTGTGTTGTCGACGCCCCACAACACGTCACCCTCCGGGTTGCCCGCCGTCAGCACCGCCTTCGACAGCATCGTGCCGGCGTCCTGGGACTGGAGCAGTTCGACCTCGATCCCGGTGTCGGCCGTGAACTCGTCGAGCGCCGTCTGGAGCGGGTTGGGCGGATCGGCGTCGGGCGGGTACGAGTCGTACACGATCATCGTGATCGTGACCGGCTCGCCGGCGGTCGCCGGCGCACTGCCGGGTGCGGTGCCGGGAGTCGCCGCCGGGGCGTCGTCGCCGCAGGCGGCCAGGAACAACGCTGCGACCGAGGCCAGCACCACCGCCGCGAGGTCGACCCGGGTTCGGCGGCGAGCGGATGTGCGTGGGCGGGTCATGAGGTCGGCTCCGTCCGGGTGCCGAGCGGTTCGGCGAATTGGTTGAGGATGATCGTGAGCACGCCCGCCGACACGCTCACGTCGACGCGATCGGTCTCGGCCACGTTGCTGACGCCGAGCCCGACCACGGCGTGCAGGTCGGCGCCGTGCAAGGGCCACCGGACGCCGTCGATCGTGACGCCGCTGCACGGGCCGTGGAGCGCCAACAACGACAGCGTGGTGCCGGGTTCGACCGTGATCGCGGCGCGGCCGGGGCCGTGGACGACCCGCAGCCGCTGCTCGCCCCACCAGCCCTCGATCACCGGGATCGACGTCAGGCGCGGGTGGCCGAGTGCGCCGATCGCCGCCAGCGTGTGGTCGAGCCGATCGCCGTTGCCGATCAGGATCAGTCGCGCCGGAACGAGCCGGTTGGCCATCGCCAGTGCGAGTTCGGTGTCGGTCTCGTTCTTGTCGGGGGAGTGCCGGGTGATCGTGGCGTGTTGCTCGGCCCACTCCAAGCCGCCAGCCGAGATCGAGTCGAGGTCGCCGACCACGCCCGCTGGGTGGACCCCTGCGGCGAGGGCGAAGTCGACCGCCCCGTCTGCGGCGATCACGATCGCGTCACCAGGGATCGCGGCCACTGCCTCGCCGGCCAGGACGCCGGCCCCGGTGATGACCACCACGGTGTCGACCGGTGACCGGTCGGGTGGACGCATTCTCGAATCGCTCATGGGGCTCCCTCCGCCGGCATTACCCGGATCAGGTTCTCGGGTCGGCGGCGGCAGCCACCCTCTCAGCCCGCCGACCTGCGAGCTCCCCGTGTTCGTGAGAGGCGCAGTGTAGCCCGACCGCGAGCAAGCGGGCCGCGGGCAACCGGGGATTGTGTGGTTCGACGGGCGCTGTCAGCGACGGCACGGGCGCCGGATTGTGTGATCTGATGGGTGGCGGTGGACGAGGGGCAGCAACCTGATCGGGTCGAGATCGAGCTGACGACGGACGCGGATTCGTCGCGCCGGCGATGGGGTCGGGGTGCTGACGCCCGGCCGGCGCCAGAGCACCCGGCGGTGACGCCCGGTCCGACCGAAGCCCCCGCCCCGGTCGAGCAGCCGCCGTGGGCGATGGCCACGACGGGCGTTCCCGACCAGGACCGATCGCACAACGATCGAACTCCGGACCGGCGGGCGAGCGACCGGCGCGGGATCCTGGTGGCGGCGATGACCGCCGGCGTGGTGATGTTGTTCCTGGGTTGGGCGATCGGCCGTACCGGCGGCGACGAATCCTCGGTGTCGCCCGACTCCGACCCGGTGGACAGCGAGGCGGTGCCCACCACATCGATCGCTCCGGCCGTCTCCACGCTGCCGACGGTCAGCCCGGACGACCTGCCCAGCACCACGCGTCCGCCCCGGACGACCACGACCACGGTCGCCCCGGTCTGGACGGTCGAGTCGATCGAGGTCGACGAGCGAGCGGCCGACCTGGGACTCCGCATCGTGGGGCTCGACCACTCCGGCACCTTGCACGACATCGACGGGGATCGCGGTGAGCACGCCGCGATCCAGACCGATGTCCGGCTGGTCGACAACGGCGCCGTCCTGTACGCCGGGGACGACTGGGCAATGGTGGCCGGGTCCGACGTCACGCGCGGGTCGCTGTACCGCGGTCGCGCGGCGGCCACCACCGTGGCGTTCGGGCCGTACTGGAACACCCGCCAACAGCCCGGGACCGACCGGTTCTGGACGATCGGGGACAACTACAACTATCCCGAACCGCAGCAGGCGATCGAGGTGACGGTCGACGGGGAGCCGACTGGCAAGACGATGAGCGTCGATCCGCGCTACTGGATCGCCGGATCCGACCCGGCCGGCGGATTGGTCGTGATGAACGCGCCGGGTGGCTCGTATCAGGTCGCGCCCGAGGGTTCGCGACGGATCTCCACCGGCGCCGTGCTGGCGCTCAACGGGGGGACGGTGCTCGCCAACGAGTGCGGCGACACGTTGGAGTCGTGCGCGCTGGTCGTGATCGATCGCGCGTCCGGTGATTCGCGTCCGGTCGTGTCGCTCGAAGACGGCGAGAGCCCTTGGCAGTTCGACATGGCCGGGTCGGGGTTCATGTTCCAGAGCGAACTCCCGTCGATCTCGCCCGACGGGCGGTGGGCCCCCGTGATGCGAACCGCCGACAACAACCAGTCGGTCGGCCTGCTCGACCTGACGACCGGGGCGTTCGTGCCGCTGCCGGGCTACCCCGAATCGGGTCTCCTGTGGGTCGACGTCGAGCACGTGGCGTATCTGCAGTCAGGTGCGGTCAAGGTGTTCGACCTGGGCTCGCTCGAGGAGTTCCAGCCGTTCGACAGCTACGGGCTGGCGATGTTCGCGGTCCGGCTGGCCGGCGGCCCGCCTGTCAGCGGTTGAACAGGGCGTCGAGGGCGGCGTCGGCCCCGGCCAGATCGGGCCGGTGCTCGTGGTCCAACAGCGACAGGTACGACACCGAGACCAGGTCGCGCTCGATCACGCCGCCGTCGGTGTGGTCGGGGAGCGGGATCGGGTCGCCCCATTCGATCGCCACGTCGTAGCGGTCGGGGTCGTCGGTGTCGACGAGCGTGGCCTGCGACATCGCCCGTGGCGGGAACAGCCCGACTTCGGTCAGCTCCCACCCCTCGATCTCGGCGAGCGCGATGTTCGGCACGTTGAGGTTCACGACCACGGGCCGCTCGGGCGGGGAGGCGATCAGCGCCGCCACGAACACGCGGGCGACCTCGGCCGCCACGGCCCACTTCTGGAACTTGACCACGTCGCCCCAGCCCTGGCCTTCGATGCCCCATCCGGTGACCGATTGGCTCACCGCCACGCCGGAGATGCCGCCGTTGCGCGCCGACAGGCAGGCGCCGATCGTGCCGGAGTGGTACACGGATCGGCCGACGTTGGCGCCCGGGTTGATCCCCGACACGACCAGGTCGAACGGATCGCCGAACAGGCCCAGCCGGGCGTACATCACGCACAGCGCCGGCGGCCCGTTGACCGACCAGCTCTCGGGCACGCCGTCGATCTGGTGGCGTCGCACGACGGGGTCGAACTCGTGCAGGGCGCCGACCGCTGCGCCGGCCCCGGAGAACTCGCGGTCGGGGGCGACGATCACCACGTCGCCGAGCCCGGTCATCGCCCGCGCCAGTTCGTGGAGACCGAGCGAATCGATCCCGTCGTCGTTGGTCAGCAGAATCCGCACCCCTCTTGGATAGCAGCACCGCAGCGACAGGTCGCGATCGGGCGACGCACGTCACGTGCGTTGGCTGAACCAGACCACCAGTGCCAGACCGACCGTGACGAGGATCATGCCCGGGATCTGCGCCACCGTGATCGACTCGCCGAGCAGCAGCCAGGCCCAGAACACCGACTGTGCCGGCTGGCTGGTCTGGATGATGCTGATCGTCGAGACCGGCACGTTGTGCTGGGCGTAGTAGAGCAGCCCGTGCGCCACCATCCCGGTCATCACCGACAGGATCGCCACCGCCGTCCACGCCTTCCACGACAGCGGCCAGATCTGGTCGCCGGCGGTGATCACCGTGACCGGCGTCGCCGTGACGAGGGCGATCGTCATCGTGATCGTCATGAACTCCCAGGGGGCCACGCCGCTGCGACGGATCCACTTCGAGACCAGCAGGTAGTTGGCCAGCACGAGCGCCGAGCCGGCGATCAGGATGTCGCCGCGCACCGTGGCGACGCCCCGCGGCGGGCCTTCGAACAGCACGATCGCCAGCCCGATCACGCTCAGCAGGCCCCAACGCAGCGCTCCCCAGTTCGGGCGCTCGTGGAAGATCAGGAAGCCGGCCGGTACGACGTAGAGCGGGGCCATGTTGGCGATGAAGTCGGCGTGGGCGATGCTCGTCTTGGTCAGCCCCAGGAACAGCAGCGTGATGTTGAGGCCGAACAGCAACCCGGCCGGCGCCACGAGCTTGACCGTGGCGATCGACGGCAACGGCGTACCCGAGCGATGGCGGCGCCACAGCAGCAGGGCCCACCACAGGATCGCCGACAGGATCAGCCGCCACCATCCGATCACCGATCCCGGAATGCCCGGCCACTTCACGACCGACAGGCTCACGGCGAACAGCAACACCGCCAGCACCACGGCGCCCAGGCCGAGCAGGACCTGACGTCGAGAGTGCGCCGCGGCGTCCGGATGGACGGCGATCTCGCCGGTACTCATCGATCGACGTTCATGCGACGTTCAGACGCGGTCACAGCCCGGTCAGGCCGAGCCAACGATCGAGCACGGCCTCGTCGCCGACCGGGCTCAGCTCGTGCTCGCGGCCCGAATCCCGGTTCCACAGCCGGAGCAGGATCGCCTCGGCCGGTCCGCGCAGCGCGGCGGCGCCCTTGGCGTGTTGGCGGGTGACGTGGTACCCGCTGTCGTCGACGACCACGAGCCATTCGCCGTGGACGTCGGTGCAGTGCACGTGCAGGCTGCCGGTCGGCAACGTGACGCCCTCGCGCTTGACCAATCGGGGCAGCACCAGGCCGAAGTACTCGTCGATCCCGTCCGATGCGAGCGCCGGGTCGATCGGCGTCGGTTCGCCGACGGCGCGCTCGGCATCCCAGCGATGGATGCTGATCTCCTGCGCCTGGCGGCGCGGCCACACCCGCCCGACGCGAGCGACGGGGAACGGATGCCAGGTGGGAGCATCGAGATCGGCCGCATCGAGTGCTGCGACCAGTTCGCCCGCTCCGGTCTCCAGCCAGCCGGCCAACGCGTCGCGATCCAGCTCCGGATCCGGCGCCAACGACTCGAAATCGGTGTGCGAGGCGGCATGTGCCACGGCGTGGCCTGCCCATCGATGGATCATCCCCATGTGGGCGGTGAGGGCACGCAGGTCCCAGCCCGGGCATGCCGCGATCGGCGCGTCGAGCGGCCCGCGCCGCACGGCGTCGGCGAAGCGGCCTGCGTCCTGGGCGATCGACGCCACGTAGGTCTCGCGATCCAGTGGAGTGGTGTACGGCTCGGCGTCGTCCGGGGTGTTCATCGGACCCGACGGTAGCCTCCCCGATGTGAGTCCTCTCGAAGCGTTGGCAACCCAATCGAGTGGTGGATCGGCCGCCAGCCGGCCGATCATCACCGTCACCCCAGCGGCGATGTCGAAGATGTTCGAACTGCGCGCCGACGAGTCCGATGCCGAACAGCTCGGTCTGCGTCTGGCGATCGCCTCCGGCCCGGGTGAGGACTTCCGGTACGACCTCAGTTTCGACGAGTACCTCAAGGCCGCCTTCACCGACGAGGTCCGCTCGCACACCGTGTCGATCGACGGCGGCGACGGCCCCGTCGACGCCTCGATGAAGGTCATCATCCCCGCCGATTCGGTCGAGCGGCTGCAGGACGCAACCCTCGACTACACCGACTCGCAGGGGCTCGTGATCCGCAACCCCAACCGTCCGGCCGCTCCCAGCGCCGAAGGTTTGACGAACGACGACGCGCTGTCGGCCGAGATCGAGGCGCTCGTCACGGCCGAGGTCAACCCCGCGCTGGCCGCCCACGGCGGCTTCGTCACCTACGTCGGCCACGATGGTGAGGGCACCGCCTACATGACCATGGGCGGCGGCTGCCACGGCTGCTCGATGAGCAAGATGACCATGCTCGAAGGCGTGCAGACCATGCTCAGCGAGGCACTGCCCGCCGTGCAGCGCGTACGCGACCTCACCGATCACACCACCGGCGAAAACCCGTACTACAGCTGACCGCCCGTGCGAGCCTGACTGACGGATCGAGGCGTTCGATTGGGCGGTCGGTCATCCGGAGGACGGGCGTTTCGTGCTCGATCAACCCGTCTCGATGGGGTGGACTCGCAGCTGCCGCCGTGTTCGACGGTCACGGGGGCTGCCGGGTCGATGCTCACCCGTTTCGAGATCGATGCGCTGCTCGACAGTCAGGATGCGCGGGATGCGGGGGTGTTCGTGGCGCGTGGGTTGTTGTCGTTCTTCCAGGACGGGGCCGATGTGAAGTTGACTCTGGAACCACTCTGGAACAGACTGCCTTGATGCGAGTGGTTCGTCTCGGTTGTGTGTGTGTCGTTGTGTGTGTGGCAACGTCCTGGTCGGTAGCGGACGCGCAAGACTCTGACGAATCGCCAAACGCGGTGGTGGATACGGAAGGCTTGTCTTTGCCTTCTCTGCTCACGCTGGACCAAGCAGTTCAGAACACGTTGGCTGACACATCGGTTCGGTCGAAGCGGATTGAATTCGGTCTCCAGACCGATGACACCACCGTCGAGACGGCGGTGCGCCAGTCCATCGCTCGCGGTGTGGCCGGATCGAATCCGTTAGGTATCGCGCTGACTGATGCCGAGTTGAAGGCGGCCGAAGCGTGGAATCGATGGGTGCAGGAACTCGACAGGTATTCGAGTTTCGCGAGCGCGCACTCCGCCGTGACAGCTGGCTATGAATCGAATCACGACATCGACGATCCCGAGTTCTACATTCAGGTCACCCGAGGGGTAGACACTGAACTGGTCGAGCGGATCGCAAGGCTGATGCCTGTCGGTCTGCCCTATGAGCTACGCACGGTTCCGTATTCGTCGGACGAAGTCTTCGAGGCTGCCAGAGCGGTTGAACAGGAACTAGCCGGTGGGGTGTCGGTTGGGGTGAACGCTGCGCTCCGATCGGTGGGTCTTGGGGCGCTGACGCGCGTGATGCTCTCACCCAGTTCGCAGGCCGTGCGGGTAGGTGTGGATGTTTCGAGCGAGGAGTTGTCGCTCAGCGTTGAGCGAGGGGTCGGAGATGCTTTGCCGCTGGTGCGCGGGGTGCCACTCGAGTTGGTCAGCTATCAGGGCGAAACCGCACCGCAAGGTCGAACCGACTCGCCTGGCCAACCCAAGGCAGGGCTCAGAATTACTAGGTCGACCACGTCGTGTACCTCTGCGGGATCAATCCTGGCGCCCTCCTACGGGTTGTACAATATCACAGCTGGCCACTGCGCTCCTCTCGGAGGTGAGATCTTTCATCAAGGGGTCTCGTGGGGCACTGTCTCCACCTTCCACAAAGACATCGCCGGGACGTTGACGATTCGTGCACTGGATTACGCATTCGCTTCAGCGCCCTCCGGGGGGATGGTTTCCGAATATGTCATGGAGGTAAGCGACACCACGGGCGCGTCGAGTTTGCGAACAATCACTGGGACAAATGCCGCCACCGAGACAACGTCGTGGATCGTGTGCTACGGGGGTGCGTCTTCAAATCGCCCGTTGATTTACTCCACGATCCCTTATCGAACTCTGTGCGGTTGGATCGTGAACACGAACACCAATGAGGGCCGGGTCCAGGTCAGCGTTAACGTCTGTAAGAAGGACTCCGGTGCGCTCGTGTACCTGAACAGCGCTGCGGTTGGCATCGTGTCGCGTTCGGCCTCGCCGATCAACGGGACGAACAACCTGTGCTTTAACCAGATGTCCTACGCTCGGATGCTCAATCAGTTCGCCGATATCAGCGGTGGGGCTATGATGATCGGCCAGAGTTGGGGGATCTTCGTGTTCAATCACAGTGGCCAGTGCCTGGATGCCGCGTTTGGGGGAACGGCGAGCCCAACGCCGACAAACCAATACACGTGCCTGGCTGGAGTTCCTCAACGTTGGCGGTTCATTCCGGTTAACAACGGCATCGACTCCGACGTGTACTACGTGGTCCGCAACGATGGGCCGTACTGCCTCGACTCTGCGGCGACCTGGGACGGGTCGCCCGTCTACCAGTACGGCTGTCACTACAACGCCAACCAGCAATGGCGAATTGTGAGAACTGTCGGCAACGGGTTCAGCTTGCGTCCATTGTCGTCGCCAACCAAGTGCGTCGAAATTCCTGCCGGGTCGCTGAGCCCTGGCGTCGGCACTGAGCTGAGGCCGTGCTCCGGCGTGGACTACCAGAATGTCCACCTGTGAACGCAGCATGTGGATTCGACGGCTTCTCGCGTGCGACGCGAGCGATCGGCATTGCTGTCGGCTTGATCGTGGGGTTGTCATTGGCGACGGGTTGTGGCGGCCAGCGGCAAGCGTCTGGAGACGATGTCGTGACCTCGCTGTCTGAGGGCGGTTCCACGCTCGCTGGTGGCTCGACGCCGGCGGAAACCCTTGAACCCTCGGCTCCGATTGGGTCTGAGGCGCCCAGCTCGACGAATCCGCATTCACAGCCGAGCTCCTGGGTGTGGAACGGACTGATTGTCGGCAACTCGAACGCCGAGGCGTACGCCTGTTTCGGTGAGGTCATGCCGTCGGGACCCGCCCAGTGTGAGCCGGACTGGCCGATCGAGGGGTTCGATTGGGCGGATGTTCCGTGGCAAGACAGCTCGGAGACTGATCCCCGCGACGTGTTCGTGCACGCTGTTGGTCATCCGGAGGACGGGCGTTTCGTGCTCGATCAACCCGTCTCGATGGGGGTGGACTCGGAGCTGCCGCCGTGTTCGACGGTCACGGGGGCTGCCGGGTCGATGCTCACCCGTTTCGAGATCGATGCGCTGCTCGACAGTCAGGATGCGCGGGATGCGGGGGTGTTCGTGGCGCGTGGGTTGTTGTCGTTCTTCCAGGACGGGGCCGATGTGAAGATCGGGTTGGCCTTCCCGTCCGATTCGGCCGTCAACTGGCTGGCGGCGCACCTGACGGGCGCAACGTTGAAGATCTGTCCGCAGATGACACCGGTCGTGTAGGTCCGCGGCGAAGCCGATGTGATCGGCCGGCGCTGATCAGCCCGTCGGTTGGCCGACCGGGACGAGCGCGAACCACGTCGGGCGCGGGGCGTCGGCCGCCTTGAGTGCGGCTTGGGCTCGGCGCAGGACCAACCCGGCTTCGGTCGTTCGGAAGAACCACGACTCCGCCTGGCGAGCTGCCGGCACGTGGTCGACCAACGCCAGGGCCGCTTCCTCGTAGTAGGCGCGCACGTCGAGCCCGGCTTGCCCGATCTGGACGGGCTCCAGCCCGAACGACTCCCACGCCGCGCCGTGGCCGATCTCGATCAACATCTGGATCAGTTCGGGCACCCGGTCCGGGCCACCGAGCCGAGCCACGTTGGTGACGCCGCGCTGCGTTCGGCTGCGCTCGTAGGCGGCCCGCAGGCCCTTCGCCTCGTCGACGGCAGGGTGCAGGTTCGGGTCGTGGAGCGGTGGCAGGGTGCACGCCAACGGACCGTCGGATTCGTCCTCGATCGTCTCGGGGAAGTCGACCAGGATCGGCACGTCGGTGCGTGGCAGCAGATCGAAGGCGGCGGCCAGCACGCGGTGCTGGAACTCGGCGTCGTCCGGCTTGCCGAGCGGTCGACCGAGCGGGAACTCGCAGTGCAGCATGCGCGGCGGGCGCGACCGTTCGGCCTGGCCGCGGATCAGGCTGATCCCGACGGTGGCGATCCCGGCCGCTTCGAACGTGTGGGCGAGCGCACTCACGGTGCGCGTGCAGAACGGTCAAACGGGCGTGAGCAGGATCACGTCGACGCCGTCGGCCTTCAGGATCTCGGCTGCCTGCGGGCCGGTGTCGAGCCGCATCGTGCTCAGCGTGTGGTCGGGTTGGGCGCCCATGAACGAGATGTGTTGTCCGGCCACCGAGCCGATCACACCGCGTTCGGCGAGCTCGGCCAGCCGGTCGATCGGATAGACCACGTTGAGGTCGGCGTCGATCCCCGTGCGGTCGAAGTTGCCCGAAGCCTGGGCCACCGTCAGCGCCCGCTGATCGCCGGGCAGCACGACGAAACCCTGCCCCTGCGTCCAGACCGCCGACCCGTCGGGCCGCAACCCTGCGGTGGTGACGATCGCCACCCTGGCCTGCGAGAGCGGCGGTGCTGTCGTGCACGGGGTGCCGCCGAAGTCGAATACCTCGATCCCGTCGTTGGCGCTGCGGACCAGTGCGTCGCTGCTCATCGGTTGGCTCGCTTTCGGCTGGGGCGATCAGGTCGGGTGGTACGGGATGTTCGGCGGTCGGTGCGGGCGAGGCCGACCAGCAGTCGGGCGTCGCTGCTCAATCGCTCCAGCACGCTCGGGTCGTTGCGGGTCTTGGCCAGCAACATCAGGCCCTCCATATGGGCACACAGCGACTCGGCGACGTCGTCGGGGTCGGTGTTTGGCTGGAGTTCGCCGCTGGCGATGCCGGCCGCGATCGCCGTCGAGTAGATCCCACGCATGTCGTCGAAGATGGCATCGATCGCCGCCCGCACGTCCGGGTCGCGGGTCGACAGTTCGGCTGCCATGTTGCCGAACCGGCACCCGGCGACATGCCCCGACGTGCGGCGCGCCGTGCGGAGGTGGGCGACGAGTCGTTCCACGTAGCCGTCGAACTGATCGACGAAGGGGGCGTCGATCGAGAACGCCGGCTCGAACAGGGCGGCCCGCAGGCGCTCCCATGAGCGTGCCAGCATCGCCAGCGTGAGCGCCTGCTTGGAGGGGAACCAGTGGTAGAAGCTGCCGCGTGGAGCCCCTGCCGACTGGCACAGGTCGGCCACGCCGACTGCCTCGTACCCGCGCTGCCACATGAGCTGGTCGGCAGCATCCAGCAACCGTTCACGCGCATCGAGGGCAACGACCATGCACTGATAGTAGACCGATCGGTTAGTCCACCGGCAAACCAGCCGGCCGGGCTCCTCGGCGGCGGCGCCGTCAGGTGGTGGAACGCTCGATCAAGGGCACCGACAGCGTCACGGTGCGGCGTCCAGTGGTGGGGTCGGCGATCTGGTCGTCGAGCATCTGCACGGCAAGTTCGCCGGACTCCTCGAACGGTTGGCGCACCGTCGTGAGGCCGAGTGGTTCGGCCAGATCGGTGTCGTTGAATCCGACGACGGCGATGTCGTCGGGTACCCGAAGTCCGGCGATCGCTGCCGCGCGCAGGACGCCGGCGGCGAGTACGTCGTCGTGGGCGAGGATCGCCGTCGGACGATCCGCCAGATCAAACAATTCCAGCGCCGCCGATACGGCGTGATCGAAGTCGTGGTCGACGTCGCGAGCGATCGGGGCCTGGTCGAGCACGGAGGCGAAACCAGCCAACTTCTGTCGCGACTGGGACGGGTAGTCGTGGTCCTGGCGGTGCCCGATGTAGCCGAGTCGGCGATGGCCGCGTGACGACAGGAATGAACCGACGAGGGCGCCGCCGGCGAAGTGGTCGATCAACACGCCGCTGAACCCGTCGTGGGCGATCTCGATCACGACCGTTGGGGTGCGGTGTTCGATCAGCCGTTGTTCGACATCGTCCTCGAACGGCACGGAGACGATGATCAAACCGTCGACCTTGCGGGTGACCGGCAGGCTCACGAGTGACGACGACGCGGCCGAGGCCTGGTCGAACACCACCACTTCCTGGTGGCGTGCGGCAGCGGCCCGCAGGATCCCGTTGAGCCGCCGTCCGGATTCGTTGGGGAACGACGTGAAGGGGGCGATCACACCGATCCGCCCGGTGCCGCGTCGAGCGCGGATCACCGCTTCCGCTTTGGGCGTGTAACCCAACTCGTCGACGGCACGCATGATGCGCTCGAGCGTGGCGGGCTTGACGCGGCCCGGGGCGTTGAGTGCCAGCGACACCGTGGAGATGCTCACACCGGCGCCGACGGCCACGTCATAGATCGTGGGAACCGCCTTCGGCAGGTGCGGCTTGACGGACTCCACGGCGACACACCATACTGTATCGAAGTGCTTCGATCGAAGTGCTCCCGTGAACGAAGAGGGGATTTCATGAAGTCGAATCCGTCCCGTCGAGCTCGACCCATCGTGCTCGCCGTTGCGGCGCTCGTCGCCGCCAGCTGCTCACCCGGTTCCGACGAGTCGTCCGCCGACACCGTCGCCGACACACCCGCCACCGATGCGCCGGCCACCGATGCGCCGGCGACCACGCCGACGGCCACCGAACCCGCCGCCGACGGCACGACGCCGGCTGCCACGTCGCCCGCTGCCACCGAGCCGGCCGCCGAGACGGGTGCTCCCACCTGCGGCACCGAGCCGGTCGTGATGAACGCCTACTTCGAGACCGGGTTCGACCTGCCGTACAAGCTCTCGGAGGAGTTCACCGCGCAGTTCCCCAATGTCACGTGGGACATCAAGGAGGATCAGTTCTCCAACCTCATGACGGCCACGCCGCGGCTGCTCTCCGGCGAGAACCCGCCCGATCTGATCCGGCTCCCGTCGATGGTCTCGCTCGCCACCGACGGGCTGCTGGCCAATCTCGACGACTACGCCACGCAGTTCGGCTGGGACCAGTGGCCCGAGGCGCTGCTGCTCCAGAACCGAGTCGACGACACCGGTATCCGAGGCTCCGGTTCGCTGTACGCGATGGGCCTCAACTACAGCCTCACCGGCGCCTTCTACAACAAGGACTTGGCAGCCCAGGTGGGAATGACCGAGCCGCCCACCACCGTCGACGAGTTCGACGCCGTCCTGGCCGCTGCCAAGCAGGCCGGCATCCAGCCGATCATGGCCTGGAATGCCTCCGCCAGCGGCGGTGGCCTGGCGTTCCCGCTCCAACAGCTGATGGCGGCCTACGGCCCGACCGGCCCGATCAACGACTGGATCTTCCAGAAGCCGGGCGCCACGATCGACACACCGACGAACCTCCAGGCTGCCGAGCACCTGCAGGGCTGGATCGAGGCGGGCTACTTCCCCGACGACGCCAACGCGATCGAGTACACCGATGCCAATACCCGGTTCCGTGCCGGGGAAGGCCTGTTCATCTTCAACGGTGACTGGGAGAACGCCAACTACAACGCCGACATGGGCGACAATGTCGGCTTCATGGTGTTCCCCTCGGCAACCGGTGGTGGCCTGGCAGCGATGTCCGCCCCAGGTACGTACGGGATCGCCGCCAACGCCGAGCACAAGGACTGCGCAGCGTTCTTCTTCAACTGGGTCGCCACCAACGAGGCAGCCCGGCAGATCAACGTCGACGTGGGTGGTTCGAGCCCCGGCGGCCCGGTCGACCTGGCGATCCCGCCGGTGGAGGCCCCGATCACCAACCAGACCCTCGCCGCCGCCGGCCAGGTGTCTGCCGACAGCGGACAGATGGACTTCATCGCCAACGCCACCGGTGCGATCTTCGCCGAGGGATGGACGCCTGAACTGCAGAAGATGATCGGCGGAGAGCAAGACGCAGCCGGCCTGCTGCAAACCGTCCAGGCGGAGTACGAGAGCCAGCTCGAGGGCTGAGGTCACGATGCCGGCCGACCGTTCCGCCACGCGCCTCGGCCGGCATCACATCACGACTCGACGACGGCGAGCTCCCGCTGCCCCGGGAGCTCGCCGTCGATCGTTGACGGGATGGTTGCTCGTGGCACCGGCACTCTCGATCTACGCGTTCTTCGTGCTGCAGTCGCTCGTGCAGACCGTGAACTACTCGTTCTACGACTGGAACGGGATCGGTCCCTCGAAGTTCGTCGGTTTCGACAACTATCGCAAGGTGTTCAGCGACGACGACCTGTTCGGGGCGATCGTCAACTCGTTCAAGTTGATCGTGTTCTTCTGCGTGGTGCCCGTGACGTTGGGGGTGGTGGTCGCCGGGCTGCTGCACCGCCACCTGAGGGGCCGATTCGGGAACACGGCGCGAGCGGTGATCTTCCTCCCGCAGGTGATCCCGCTCGTCGCTGGCGGCATCATCTGGACGCGGCTGCTCTCGAAGTCGGGGCTGGTCAACCAAGTGCTCGAGGCGATCGGATTGGACGGGCTGGCGCGTGCTTGGCTCGGTGACTTCGACTACGCCCTTCCGGCAGTCGGCGTGATCGGCGTGTGGGTCCTGCTCGGATTCTGCACGGTGCTGCTGCAGACCGGGATGGCGCGCATCAGCACCGAGTTGTACGAAGCGGCGCGACTCGACGGTGCCGGATGGCTCGCCGAGATGCGGGCGGTGACGATCCCCGGCATCCGCCGCGAGATCGGGGTGTGTCTGACCGTCACCGCCGTCGCCGCCCTGGCGTCGTTCGACATCGTGTACGTGTCGACCGGAGGTGGCCCCGGCAACGCCACGGCGGTGCCCGGCATCAAGATCTACATCGAGGCGTTCCTGAGCCGGCGGATCGGCGTGGCCTCGGCGCTGGCGGTCGTGCTGACGCTGCTCGTGCTCACGATCGTGTTGCCGATCCAGCGACTGACCCGGAGCACCGAGTCGTGAAGTACGGACGCGGCGAGCGGTACTCAGGGCGGGTGCTCGTACTGGCGATGATGATCTTCACGGTCATGCCGTTCGTCAGCATCTTCCTGATGGCGCTGCAGCCCTCGGGCTCGCTGCCGAAGGGCTTGGCGTGGCCCTCCGACCCGCAGTGGCGCAACTTCAGCGAGGCCTACAGGGTCGCCCACGTGCGCGAGTTGATGATGTCGAGCCTGATGATCGTGGTCGGCGTGGTGCCGATCTCGCTCGTGCTGGCCACCCTGGCCGGGTTCGCGATCGGACTGTTGAAGTTCAAGGGGGCGCGCGCCAGTGCTGCTGCTGTTCGTGTTCGGTCTCACACTGCCCTTCGAGGGCACGATCATCCCGCTCTACTACCTCGTGCGTGACCTCGGGCTGATCAACTCGCGGTGGGCGATCGTGCTGCCCTTGATCGCCCTGTTCATGCCGTTCTCGGTGTTCTGGATGAACGCCCATTTCGAGAGCATGCCGCGCGAGTTGACCGAGAGCGCCCGCGTCGACGGCGCCAGCACGAAGGATCTGCTGATGCGGATCCACGTGCCGTTGGCGCGTGCACCGATCGCCTCGTTGGCGATCCTGCTCTCGCTGTGGACGTGGAATCAGTTCCTGCTGGCGCTCGTACTGGTCGAGGACCCTCGCAAGCGAACCATGGCTGGAGCGCTGGGTGCGTTCCAGGGTCAGTACGCGACCGACATCCCGCTGCTGTGTGCCGGGACGATCGTGATCCTGCTCCCGACGTTGCTGGTCTTCCTCGTGCTGCAGCGACAGTTGATCGCAGGACTGTTGAGCGGAGCCGTGAAGGGTTGATGGAGCGGTTTGCAGTGCCGCCGGCTGCTGGCGATCGGGCAGCTCCCGACGAGGGCAACGACGAAGCGATCGAGCTCGACGACGGCCGTCTGATCAGCGTCCGTGCCGATCAGGGCTTCGGCCCGATGGTCGACGCCTTCGTCGAGAACTTCGAGCAACGCCACGATCTGGGCAGCGCCTGTGCCGTGTTCCTCGATGGGCGTCCGGTGGTCGACCTGTCCGGTGGCGTGGCAGACGCACGTCGTGGGCGACGGTGGGATCGAGACACGAGCGCCGTGATGTTCTCGTGTTCGAAGGGTGTGCTGGCGATCTGTGCCTACACGCTCGTGCAAGAGGGTCGGCTCGAGCTCGACCGGCCAGTCGCCGACTACTGGCCCGAGTTCGCGGAGGCGGGCAAGGGATCGATCACCGTACGACAGGCGTTGAGTCATCGTGCGGGGTTGCCGGCGCTCGACGCCGACCTGACGCGATCCAGACGTGCTGGCGTGGGATCCGGTGATCGCCGCGATCCAGCGGCAGCGGCCGCTGTTCGCGCCCGAGGACGGTTTCGTGTACCACCCGATGACGTTCGGCTGGATCGTGGGCGAGCTCCTGCGGCGCGTGACCGGGTCGACGCCGGGCGAGCTGGTCGACTCGATCGCCCGACGTCTCGATCTCCACCTGTGGATCGGGGTCCCGTCTCGGGCTCGCCCGGATGTGGCGTGGATGGAACCGCCGCTCCCCGATGGCGAGTCGGAACAGGCGCGCCTGTTCGAGGCGCTCGTGCAACAGCATCCGTTCGTCGGACGAAGCCTCACGATGAGCGGCGCCTTCGAGTTCCCCGCCGACGGCCAGCACGTCACCTTCAACGATGCCGACCTGATGGCGACCCAGATCCCGGCTGCCAACGGTGTCGCCACGGCCCGCTCCCTGGCACAGATGTACGCAGCGTGTGTGTCGCCGGTCGAGGGATACCGACTGTTGACCGATGCGTCGCTCGACGATGCCCTGACGGAGCGCTCAGCGGGACAGCAACTCTCGGGTGCACCCGACGACGGGGGACGATGGGGCACCGGGTTCCAACTCGCGTCGGCCCCGTCGCAGCCGATGTTGGGCAGCGGGAGTTTCGGTCACGCCGGCGCCGGCGGCCAGTTGGGTTTCGGAGACATCGAACACCGGGTCGGCTTCGCCTACCTGAGCAACCAGATGGGCGGTTACGGCGACGTTCGGGCATCGACCCTGTCGTCGGCGCTCGGTCGCTGCCTCGCCGATTGAGCGGTCGTTCGACGTTGACGCCCAACGAGGGGCGACAGCGATCCGGCCAGTGTGGCGGGTGGAGCTGGTCAGGTCGTTGGGCTGTGACCCGATACCGGAAACGCCAGTGTGACGGACGTGCCGATGCCTTCCGGACGACGGTGCCTCGCCGCAGCCGGGATGCGGGTGGTGTCGTGTGGTCGGAATGAGCCGGGCACGACCAACCCGCCCTGGCTCCGGCGCACCAGTCGATCCAGCATAAGAATCAGAAAAATACGACGTGAAGTATTGTATTCAGTACACCAGTTCGATATCATCTGAACATGTTTGAGGCGTTCGTCGGGAGCGTGGTCGGGTGGACCGATGGCGAGATCGACGATGCGTTGCGTGCTGCTGAGACTGCTGCCCGTGAGCTCGCTGCTCGGCGGGCGGTGTTGATTGCCGTCGCCGAAGCGCGGGGCACCTTTCGTGATGGTGGTCATCGTTCGATCAGGTCGTACATGCGGGCGACGTGCAACACGTCAGGTGGCACGATCAGCCAGGACCGCAAGCTGGGTCGGCTGGTCAACGCCCATCCGGCGGTGGGGGAGGCGTTGATGGTGGGGCGGATCAGCGCCGATCATGCGCTCGAGATCGCACGGGTGCATTCCAACCGGCGTGTGTCGGCGCTGTTGGGTGTGGTCGTTGCGGTGTTCGTCGATCAGGCCGAGCACCGCTCGTATGACGAGTTCCGGGTCGACATCGATCAGTTCATCAACACCGTCGACCAGGACGGTGCGTTCGCCCACATCGCCGACAACGTCGAGCACCGCAACGCCCGGGTCAGTGACCTGCATGGTTGCCTCGACGTCGCCGCCACTGGTGGTGACCCGGTCATCGCCGCTCAGCTGGTGACGGTGTTCGACATGTTCGTGCAGGCCGAGTTCCAACGCGACGTCGACGCTCGCGCCGCCGAACACGGGGCAGCAGCGTGCGAGTATCCGTTGCCGCGGACCGCGGCGCAACGCCGGTTCGATGCGTTGGTGGCGATCTTTGCTGCCGCAGCGGGGTCACCGCAGGCAGCCAAGTTGCCTGAGCCGGCTGGTCAACATCGTGATCGATCACGGGTCGATCAGTGAAGCGTTCGCTGGTGCGGCGATCGTGTTGCCGAACGGCAACCTGGTCGATCTCGGCGAACTCGCCGACGACGCGATGCTGGTGCGCACGCTCGCCGACGAGTTGGTCGCCGATCCCGAAGCGTTCCGTGGCCGGTACTGCGAGACGTCGACGGGTGCTGCGATCCCGGCATTCGTCGCCCTTCAGGCTGCGTTCACCGGTCACGTTCGTCGGGTCGTGGTCGATTCGGACCGGGTCGTCGTCGACTTCGGTACCAGACAGCGTCTGTTCACCGGCAACGCCCGCATCGCAGCACAGCTGATGAGCCGGTTCTGCACGTTCCCCGGCTGCCGGATCCCGGCTCGGCTGTGTCAGGTCGACCACAACATCGAATGGGTCGACGGTGGTGCCACCGACCAGGCCAACGCCAACATCGAATGCGGCCCCCACAACCGACACAAACACCGCAACCAATGGCGAACCCGCAAAGACGCACACGGACAGCGTCTACCACCTCAAACCCGACGGCACGATCGTGCTCCCCGTCGGTGAACGCCCACCCGACCTCACCATCGACGAACAACGCCACCTCACCCAAACCCGCCTCGCCAACCTCACCACATGACACCTTCGGTCAGACCGAACGAGTCACGCGGACGTGAGGCGTAGAGTCGGCTGGCGATGATCGATCCGGACTTTCCCATCGATCCGTTGTTGATCGACGCCATCGTCGAGTGGTCGACGCAGCGCATCACGGGCGGCGAGGACCCGATGACCAGCGCCCGGCCGCTGGCCGATCTGAACGCCGAACTGGACGGGTCGATCTGCGCCGACGGGATCGGTGGCACCGAGGCGATGCGACGATGGACCGACACGATCGTGCCCGCCACGCGGGCGATGGGCGACCCGATGAACCTTGCCTACGTGCCGGCGGCGCCGACGTCGGCGGCGCTGGCGTTCGATCTGGCGGTGAGTTCGGCCCAGATCCTCGGTGCACTGTGGGAGTGCGGTGCCGGGGCGATCGCCGCCGAGAACCAGGCGCTCGGCTGGCTGGCCGGGCTGGCAGGTTGGCCCACCGACGCGGGCGGGGCCTTCGTGCAAGGCGGCACGATCGGCAACCTCAGCGCGCTGGTGAGCGCCCGGCAACGGGCGACGATGCGGCGTGACGGCCGACCCGATCGATGGGTGCTCGCTGCCAGTCGCGCCACGCATTCGTCGATCGAGGCCGCAGCCAGGGTGATGGACGTCGAGGTGCTGTGGCTGAAAGGCGACGCGGCCGGACGGATCGACGGCGACGAGCTCCGGTCGGCGGTCCACACGCTCGACTATCCGGCTGCGGTGTTCGCCGCAGTGGGCAATGCCGGCGCGACCAACGCAGGCATCGTCGACGATCTGTCGTCGTTGGCCGACACGTGCGACGAGTTCGGGATCTGGCTGCACGTCGACGGCGCCTACGGGCTGGCGGCGATGGCATCGCCCACCCTTCGGCCCCGCTTTACAGGGCTCGAGCGCGCCGACAGCTTCGTGGTCGACCCGCACAAGTGGCTGTTCGCCCCGTACGACGCCTGCGCCTTGCTCTACCGCGACCCCCGCTGGGCGGCCGCTGCTCACTCACAACACGCCGGCTACCTCGAACAGATCGATCGCGACGCATGGAACCCTTCTGACTACGCGATCCAGCTCAGCCGTCGCGCTCGCGGGCTGCCGTTGTGGTTCTCGCTGGCCACCTACGGCACTGCCGCATACGGTCGGGCGATCGATCGTGTGCACGCCACCTGTGCCGAGGTCGTGGAGGGCATACGCGCCGACCCCCGCCTGGAACTCGTTCTGGAGCCCGACCTCACCGTCGTGCTGTTCCGCCGCATCGGTTGGGACGAGCAAGCGATGCGGTTCTGGTCGGCCGAGCAGGCCCGGCTCGGCACGGTGCTCGTCGTGCCGACGCGTTGGCAGGAGGAGATGGTGTTCCGCCTGTGCTTCGTGAACCCCCGCACCGACGCCGACCGAGTGTTGGCCGTGCTCCGTTCGATGCGCTGAGCATCGGCCGGGTCAGTGGGTTGCGGTGAGCGCCTGATCGAGGTCGTTCCACACGTCCTCGACGTGTTCGCAGCCGACGCTGAAACGGATCAGCGTGGGTGGGATCCGTTGCTGGCCGGCGAGTGCCGCCCGCCGTTCCATCGTGGACTCCACGCCGCCCAGGCTGGTGGCGTGATTGATCAGACGCGCCGCCCGACAGAACGCCGTGGCGCGCTCGGGTGTGCCGGTGGTCTCGAAGCTCATCATCGCCCCGAAGCCGTGCATGAACCGGGCTGCGTTGGCGTGCGTGTCGTGCGAGGCCAGCCCTGGGTACCGAACCCGGCTGATCTCGGGATGCGCTTCGAGACGATTCGCCAGCTCCATCGCGTTCGCCATCGACCGCTCCATCCGCAGCGACAGCGTGCGCAGCGCCCCGGATCGCCAGGAACGCCTCCATCGCGCCGATCGTGCCGCCGTCCAACAGGCGCCTGCTCCACAGTTGCTCGTAGAGCGCGTCGTCACGTGTGGTCAGCACGCCCGCCATCAGGTCGGAGTGGCCGCCGATGAACTTGGTGGCCGATTGCATCACCACGTCGGCCCCGAAGTCGAGCGGGCGTTGGACGATCGGGGTGGCGAACGTGCTGTCGACCACGACCAGGCAACCGTCGCGTCGCGGTGCGGCACAGATCGCGGGCAGATCGGCAACCGTGAGCAACGGGTTGGCCGGCGACTCAAGCCACAACAGATCGGCCTCCAGGGCGGCGGCCACCCAGGCGTCGGTGTCGGCCAGATCGAGCATCCGCATCGTCCAGCGACCCTGTTCCACCCCGGCCCGGGCGATGCCCTCGACGGCGTGGTACGGATCGGTGGGGATCACCACCGTGGCGCCGACCGGGAGCCGATGGAACATGCAGGCGGCGGCCGCCATGCCGGACCCGAATGCGAGCGAACGGCCACCCTCCAGGCCGCCCATCAACTGCTCGAACGCATCCTGCGTGGGCGTGCCCTCGGTGCGGTTGTAGTAGCGCTCGCCGGGCAGGCGGAAGTTCGACGCCAGCACCGGGGGAGTGTTGAGCGGATCACCGGGCTGCATCGGTCGCCCCCCGTAGACGACCCACGAAGACGGATCGAGATCGTCGGGCAGGAGCGGGGCAACATCGTCGCGCATGGTGCCACGGTAGGCGAGCGGGGGAGCGCCCACGCGACCGATACCGCCGAGTAGCTTGCGGGCCATGACGTTCTCCGGCTCGATCGTCGAGCGATTGGAACAGGCCGCCGACACCGGCAACGGGGTCCGGTTCGTGGGGCATTCGGTCGCTCCCGACGGGCCGATCTTCGTGCCCTGGCGCCAGATCCACGACGAGGCCCGCGCCGTCGGTGCGGCACTCCAGGCCAAGGGTCTGCTGCCTGGCGACCACGTCGCCGTGCTCGGTCCCACCAGCCGCCAGTTGATGACGATCGTGCGAGGGTGCTGGCTGGCCGGCATCGCCTCGATGATCCTGCCGCTCCCGATGCGGATGGGCTCGCTGGACGAGTTCGTCCAGTCGACCCGGGCCCGGATCCGGCACGGCGACGCCAAGCTGGTGCTGATCGACGATCAACTCGCCCCGTTCTACGAGTCGGCGCCGGGTGACCCGCCGATCGAGCCGATGGGCGCCGTGCTTCCGGGCGCGCCCAACGTGCCGTCAGGAGATCGGCTCGAACTGCCGTCGACCGATCCCGAGCGACTGGTGATCCTGCAGTACACGAGCGGTTCCACGAGCGAGCCCAAGGGCGTGATGATCCCGGACCGGGTCCTGACCGCCAACCTCGACGCCTGTTGCGAGGCGGCACAGCTCGGCCCCGGCGAGGTGATGGTGTCGTGGCTGCCGCTCTACCACGACATGGGGTTGGTCGGGTTCCTCGCCCTGCCGATGACCACCGGTGTGCACCTCGTGCAGGCTGCGCCGCAGGACTTCATGGCCAAGCCCGGCAACTGGATGCAGTGGATCAGCGACTGGCGCGGCACCGCCACCGCTGGCCCCAACTTCGCCTGGGTACTGGCCACCCGCGCCCTGCGGCGCGCCGCCGACCAATCGTCGCCGCTCGACCTGTCCACACTCACGCTCGCCCTCAGCGGCGCCGAGCCGGTCGACCCGAAGGCGGTCGATGCGTTCTGCGAGGCGGCGGCCCCGTTCGGGTTCGATCCCGGTTCGGTGTTCCCCGCGTTCGGCATGGCCGAGACGGCGATCGGCGCCTGCTTCCCCGTGCGCGGCGCAGGGCTGGTGTGCGACACCGTCGACCGCGAGGTGCTGGAGCGCAGCAAGGTCGCCAAACCGGTCGAGGTCCACGATCCCGACGAGCTGGCGATCACGGCCCGCCGACTCCCGCTGCTGGGCACGGCCGTGCCCGGGATGGAGATGAAGATCGTCGATCCCGCCACTCGCCACGAGCTGCCCGAGCGCCACGTCGGTGAGCTGCTGCTCCGCGGCACGTCGGTCACTCCCGGCTACTACAAGCGCGAGGCGGCCACCACCGCGCTGTTCCACGATGGTTGGTTGTGCACCGGCGACCTGGCGTACGTGCTCGACGGCCAACTCGTGATCTGCGGGCGGATCAAGGACGTGATCATCGTCGGTGGCCGCAACGTGTTCCCCGAGGACATCGAACGCGCCGTGGGTCTGCTCGACGGCGTGCGCGCCGGCAACGTGATCGCCTTCGGCATGGAGGGATACAAGGGCAAGGAATCCGTGGTGGTGGTGGCCGAGGTGCGCGCCGACGACACCGATCTCGTGCGCCAGGCGATCCATCACCGCACGCTCGAAGTGTGCGGCCTGCCCCCACGCGACGTGATGCTGGTCAAGCCCGGCACGCTCCCCAAGACCTCCAGCGGCAAGCTCCAACGCGCCAAGTGCCGCGAGCTCTACCTCGGCGAGGACCTCGAACTGCTCGACGCGTCATGACCAACCCCGCCGACACAAACCCCGCCGACACAAACCCCGCCGATTCAAGACACGTCGAGGCGGCACTGCGGACGCTCGACGAGCGTGGGTTCGCCGTGCTGGCGTCGTTCATGACGGCCGACGAACTCGCCCCGGCGTTGGCGGAGCGACCGCTGATGTTCCCGAGCGCCGAGGAGTTCGCCGACGATGTCGATCCGTCCCGCAACGCACGCTTCCGCGACAGCCAGTTCGGCGGCGTCGACGTGCTGCCGTTCGCGTCGGTCGAATGGGGCCTGCTCGCCCTCCATCCGAAGCTGATCCAGCTGGCGGAACGGGCGCTCCGCACGGCCGACATCCGGATGTACATGACCGAGGCGTGGGCCAAGTACAGCGAGGCCGTCGACTACGACCAGGTCCTGCATCGCGACTACTGGAACCACACCCCACTGGTCCCCACCTCCGACCCGCGCTTCGGCCACGTCGAACTGTTCGTGTATCTCACCGACATGACGCCCGAGATGGGTCCTACCTACGCCGTCGCGCTCGAACACACCGCCGATCTGCCACTCGTGCCGCATCGTGTGACGCGCGAGGAGCGTCCCGAGCTGTACGAGGTCGGGGAGCACGTGCTCGGGCCAGCGGGCACCGTGTTGATCTACCGAACCCACATGCTGCACCGCGGGACCGCGATCCAACATGCCCGCGCCGCCCGCTTCACGCTCCACATGAACTTCCGGACCGCTGCCGCAGAGTGGGCCTTGCGAGCAGGGTGGGGCGGGCTCGCCAACCGCCCGACCTGGCCACACCTCGTGGAGCGCTGCACGCCGCGACAACTCGAGTTGTTCGGGTTCCCGCCGCCCGGCCACGCCTACTGGACGGAGGAGACGCTGGCCGGCGTCCAGCTGCGTTACCCGGGGCTCGACATGTCGGCCTGGGCACTCGCCCTGGCGTGACGTCTCAGCCGGCGGGCTCGGTGGTCGGCACCGGAGCGATCGTGGTGGTGCGGGCCGAGACCGGTTCCTGCGGGGCGATCGTCACGATCGGGATGTCGACGCCGCAGTTGCGCTTGATCCAGACCGCCACCTCGTAGGCGGACCGCTCGGTGGCGTAGGCGCGCATCGCCACCGCCTGCTCCGAATCGGGGTCACCGGGGACCAGCGTGTTGGCGGTCTCCATCGCCACGATCAGATCGTTCCACTGGTCGGCGATGGCGACCGGCGCCAGCTGGCCCATCAATCTGTAGAAATCGAGCGTGGCCGCCAGTTCGGCCTCGTTGCCGAGCGGCGGCGCCACGATCATGTCGCGCTGGGATTCCGCTCGGTCACAGAACTGGGCGGCGCTGCTCTCGACCCCGTCGTCGCCGCACGCCGTGATCGCCAGCGCCGCACCGAACAAGACGGGCACGATCGGGGCACGGCGGAACACGCCGATGAGTGTGCCACGCCGCCGATGCGGTGCGATGGCAGCGATATGGCAGCGGTGCGGCTGTCACACCGTCCAGGTAGCTTGGCGAACAGCTGTCGAGGGACAGCACGACCCTCCCTCCTGAATCCATACGAGGCGCCCGTACGGGTGCCCGGTTCAGGAGGTCGAGATGATCGCAGTGATCGGTTCAGCGACGATTCTGGGGGCGCGTGGCTACCCGGTGAACGTCGAGGTGCACGTCAGCAAGCAGGGCCTGCCGGCGTTCACCATGTTGGGGCTCCCCGACGAGTCGTGCCGCGAGGCGCGTGACCGCGTGCGGGCGGCACTGGTGTCGTCCGGGGTGGCCTGGCCGGAACACCGGATCACGGTCAATCTGGCTCCGCCCAACCATCGCAAGACCGGGTCGGGGCTGGACCTGGCGATCGCCGTCGGGTTGTTGGTGGCGTTCGACGTCGTGCCCGCCGACGCCGTGCGCGATCTGTGCTTCGTCGGCGAACTCGGTCTCGACGGCACCATCCGGCACGTCCCGGGGGTGGCGCCGATGGTCGGGGTGCGGCCGGAGTCCGACTGGGTCGTACCGGCTGACGCCGAGGCGGAAGACACGCGTCGCCGGACGCGGGTTGATCCGGCCGGTCGCCAAGTTGGACCGGTTGCTCGCCGCCCTCACCGGTGCCGATGCGTGGCCCGAGTACGACCGTCCGAGCAGTTCGGGCGGGGGACCACAGGTCGCCGTTGCCCTGCCCGACATCGCCGATCTGGCCGACGTCAAGGGTCAGCCGGTCGCTCGGTTGGCGCTCGAGGTCGCCGCTGCCGGTGGCCATCACCTGTTGTTCATCGGTTCGCCCGGCGCCGGCAAGACGATGCTGGCGCGACGCCTTCCGGGGCTGCTTCCCGCCCTGGGGCCCGACATGGCGCTGGAGGCCACCATGATCCATTCGGCAGCGGGTGTGGCGCTCCCGCCGGGAGGTTTGATCACGAGACCGCCGTTCCGTGCACCACACCACACCAGTTCGCTCGGTGCGCTGGTCGGCGGTGGCTCGCATGCCCTGCGTCCGGGAGAGATTTCCCTGGCGCATCGCGGCGTCTTGTTCCTCGACGAGATGGGGCAGTTCCCGCGTGCCGTCCTCGACGGTCTCCGCGAGGCGCTCGAGTCGGGGCGGATCATGGTCGGGCGCGTCGAACAGGAGCGGGTCGAGATGCCGGCCCGGTTCCAGCTGATCGGGGCGACCAACCCGTGCCCGTGCGGGATGGGCGGCGTGCCGGGCATGTGCGAGTGCAAGGAGGCATCGCGATCGAGATACATCGGCAAGCTGTCGGGGCCGTTGCTCGATCGGTTCGACCTTCGGGTCGCAGTCTCTCGGCCATCGGTCGACGATCTGTTCGACACGAGCGACGGCGAGCCAACCGTCGATGTCGCCGCCCGGGTGCAGCGGGCGCGTTCGATCGCCCAGTCACGCTCGGGTGTGCTCAACGCCGAACTCGACGAACACGGGCTGGCGTCGACGGCGCCGTTGTCCGCCGACGCCGAAGCGATGCTGCGTCGCGAGATGGAGCTCGGCCGGCTCACCGCCCGCGGGCGTCACCGGGTGTGGAGGGTGGCGCGCACGCTGGCCGACCTGGCGGGGGAGGCCGACACCATCTCCGACGAGTTCGTCGCCAACGCACTCGGTATGCGCGCTCGCGTGGGTTTCAGCCGGATCGCGAGCGCGGCGTGAGCGCGCACTCGATGCGCCACCTGGCAGGCCTGGCCTCGCTGCCCTCGATGGGTCCGCAACGGCTGGGGTCGATCCTCGCCGCCCATCCGGCCGACGAGGCGTTCCAGCTGTTGGCCGCCGGGCGACGGCTCAGCGCCGCCGCCGAACCCGACTCGACCCGGCGTCTGTTCGATGCGTTGCGCCAGCAGGCAGCGGAGGTGTCGATCGACCGTCTGTGGGCGTCGTGTGCCGACCACGACGTGCGGGTCCTGGATCGCGACGATCCGGAGTACCCGGATCAACTCGCGGCCGACGAGGCACCACCTCCGGTGATCTTCGTCCGAGGAGCGCTGTCCACGCTGCACGCCCGCCGGGTGTCGATCGTGGGCACGCGCAACGCCACCGCCGCAGGCCGGGCGACGGCATTCGAGCTCGGTCAGGGTCTCGCCGAACACGGCGTGGCGGTCGTGTCGGGGCTGGCGCGCGGGATCGACGGGGCCGCCCATCGCGGCGTTCGTGCCGCCGACGGGCGGGCCGTCGGCGTGGTCGCCAACGGGCTCGACGTGGCGTACCCGCGCCAGAACGCCGACATCTGGCGATGGGTCGGCGAGCACGGCCTGCTCGTGTCGGAGCGTCCTCCCGGTTGCTCGCCCGAGGCGTGGCGGTTCCCGCTCCGGAATCGGATCGTGGCGGCCTTGTGCGAGGTGCTGGTCGTGGTCGAGAGTCGCGAGACCGGCGGCAGCCTGATCACGGTCCTCGAAGCGACGCGACGCGGCATCGACGTGATGGCGGTCCCCGGTTCGCCGCGGACGCGGGCGTCGAACGGGACCAACCAACTGCTCGTCGACGGCGCCGCCCCGGTCACCTGTGTCGACGACGTGCTGGTCGCGCTCGGGCTCGACCACCACCGTGCCGACCCTGTCCGAACGCCGTCGGTCCGGCACCCATCCGAGCATGACGCGCTCGACGGCCGGCTGCTGTGGTTGCTGGAACAGCAGTCCAGCACGCTCGACATGCTTGCGGTCGCCGCCGAGCGGTCGGTCGGCGAGGTGGCGATGGCTGTCATGCGGCTCGAACAGGACGGCATGGTGCTCGACTCCGAAGGGTGGTGGGAGCCGGTCGGGTCGCGTCTCGGCAACCCGCCCGTTCGGTCGGCAGGGTCCGAGATCGAGCCGTCATGACCGAATACGGTTGCGCCCGTGGCGGAACCGGACGAACCCTGGAGGTTGGCAGATTTCGTTCGCGCACATTCGGCGCTGTCCGAGCGCACGTTGCAGGCCTACTCGGCCGATGTGCGGCTGTTCTCCGAATGGGTCGGCCGCTCGGGCGTCACGGGCCCGGCCGAGGTGACCCGTACGTCGGTCCGGCGATACATCGCCCACCTCTCGACGCGGCAGTTCGCGCGTCGCAGCATGGCCCGCAAGGCAGCCGCGCTGCGGCGCTACTTCCTCTGGGCGGCGGAGGAGTCGATGATCACGGCCGATCCCACGATCGGTTTGCACGTGGCGAGCGACAACGGGCGCCTGCCGCGAGTGCTCGACGGCCGCGAACTCGGGGCGCTCCTCGACGGGCCGACACCGGAACACGAACCCGTGTGGCGCAAGCAGCGCGACGACGCAGTGCTCGAGATCCTGTATGGCTCGGGAGTCCGCGTGTCGGAGCTGTGCTCGCTCGTGCTCGAACAGGTCCGCCTCGACGAGCAGGTACTGATCGTGTGGGGCAAAGGGTCCAAGGAGCGACGGGTGCCGCTCAGCGGGCCAGGGCGCTCGGCGCTGCAGGTCTGGCTGTCGTGCCGGCGCGATGTGGTGCCGCCCGAGGCCGGCCCCCTGGTGTTCTGCAACGAGCGCGGCAGGCCGCTCACGCCACGCGACGTCCGGCGCATCCTCGACCGACGCTCGCCGGTGCCCACCCACCCCCACGCATTGCGTCACACCTTCGCCACCCACTTGTTGGACGGCGGTGCCGATCTGCGTGCGGTGCAGGAGCTGCTCGGCCATTCCGACGTGGCGACCACGCAGCGTTACACTCACGTCAGCAAAGAACGGTTGAAGTCCGCCTATCTCGAGAGCCACCCACGCGCATGAGCATCGTTCCCGAAGATCCAGATCTGGCGATGCATTGGACGCGGTGGCTCAACCGCAAGAACGCCGCCTCGCGCGATCACCTGATCGTGCACTACTCGCCGCTCGTGAAGTTCGTGGCGGGCCGCGTCGGTTCCGGTCTGCCCAACAGCGTCGATCCGGGTGATCTGGTCAGTTCCGGTGTGTTCGGCCTGATCGATGCGATCGACCGTTTCGACCCGGAACGCGGCGTGAAGTTCGAGACGTTCGCGGCCCCGCGCATTCGCGGCGCGATCTATGACGGTCTTCGTCAGCTCGACTGGGTGCCGCGTTCGGTTCGCAGCCGCGCCCGCGAGGTCGAGCGAGCGTTCTCCGATCTGGAACACACGCTGGGCCGCGCACCCGCCGACGACGAGCTGGCTGCCCACCTCCACATCTCGGCCGAGGAACTCACGAAATGGCTGGCGTCGATCGCCGCCACCACGATCGGCCCGCTCGACCGTGCGGTCGCCGCCGGCTACGAACCCGAGTCGGTCGATTCGGCCGGCATGGAGTCACCGGTCGCTGCCATCGAGGATCGCGAACTCCGCGACATCATGCGGGCCGAGATCCGGCGCCTGCCCGAGCGCGAGAAGCTCGTGCTGTCGCTCTATTACGACGAAGGTCTCACGCTGGCCGAGATCGGTCAGGTGCTCGGCGTCACCGAGAGCCGGGTGTCGCAGATCCACACCAAGTCGGTGTTGCACCTGCGCGCCCGTATGGCCGCCGCCGGCGTCGGCTGACCTGGCGAGGCGTCCGATCGCTGCGATCGCAGCCCCGAAACCTGCGCAGTGCTCGGAGTTCCCGATGAACCACGGCCGTCCACCTCTCGGTCTGATCGTGCTGCTGGCGGCCGTGCTGGCGTTCGTGCCGGCCCCCGCCGCGGCGGCACCATGTTGGCCACCTCCGACGGATGCCGCCGTCGTGGATCCGTTCCGGGAGCCGACGTGTCGGTGGTGTCCGGGCAATCGCGGGATCGAGTACGCCACGCCGGCCGGTGCCGCCGTGCGAGCGATAGCGGCCGGCGTCGTGTCGTTCGCCGGCGCCGTTGCCGGTGACGTCTACGTGGTGGTCCGGCTGGGGAACGGGTGGCGGATCACGTACGGTGCGCTCGACTCGAAGCGGGTCGCCACGGGCGATGTGGTCGTGGCCGGTTCGCTGCTCGGCGACACCGCCGGGCACCTGCATCTCGGTCTGCGCGACGGCGACCGTTACATCGACCCGGCCCCATATCTCGGCCGGTTGGTCGGCGTCGTCCGGCTCGTACCGGCCGACGGGTCGCCACCGGCGCCTGCTCCGCCTCCCCGCCTGCGGTGCGGCGTCTGACCGTGGCGATCCGGTCGCCCTGCCGGTAGCATCGTGAGCCGGTTCATCGACCGATGGACTCACTCGTCAATCACCCGTCCTCACAGCGGTCGCTTCGGCGCCGGGGCGGGCTCTGCAACCGCAACAAGGAGCAACATCATGGCCGTTATCAGCATGCGTCAGATGCTGGAAGCAGGTGTCCACTTCGGACACCAGACCCGCCGGTGGAACCCGAAGATGAAGCGTTTCATCTTCGGTGAGCGCAACGGGATCTACATCATCGACCTCGAGCAGACGCTCACCCGTGTCGAGACCGCCTACGGGTTCGTCCGCGACATGTCCGCCAAGGGCGGCAGCGTGCTGTTCGTCGGCACCAAGAAGCAGGCCCAGGACCCGATCCAGAGCTACGCCGAAAAGGTCGGGATGCCGTACGTCAACGAGCGTTGGCTGGGCGGCATGCTCACCAACTTCGAGACGATCAGCAAGCGCGTCGCCAAGATGCTCGAGTACGAGCGCATGAAGGCCTCGGGCGAGTTCGACGCCATGATCAAGAAAGAGGCGCTGCTGCTCGATCGGGAGCTGACCAAGCTGCAGAAGAACCTCGGCGGCCTGCGTGACATGAAGAAGCTTCCCGACGCCGTGTTCGTGATCGACACGAAGAAGGAGCACATCGCCGTCACCGAGGCCAACAAGCTCGGCATCCCGGTGATCGCGATCGTCGACACGAACGTCGACCCCGACGTGATCCAGTTCCCGATCCCGGGTAACGACGACGCCATCCGCGCCAACGGTCTGCTCGTGCGAGTGATCGCCGAAGCCGTGGAAGAGGGCCGCTACATCCAGTCGCGCCGCCCGCGCCCCGCCGGCGCCGTGGACGAGGTCGTCAAGGCCGAGCGCACCCCCGAAGAAGAGGCAGCGTTCTCCCAGGCCCAGGCCGAGGCTCGCAACGCCGCCGCCCGTGCGCAGGCCGACCGTGAAGCCCGCCTCGCCGCCAGCAAGCAGAAGCCCGCCGCCGACGACGATGACGATGCCGCCGACGACGATGACGATGCCGCCGACGAAGTTGCCGCCGACGATGCAGCCGCCGACGATGCAGCCGCCGAGCCGGTCGCAGACCAGCCCGCCGCAGACGAGCCCGCCGCAGACGAGCCCGCCGCAGACGAGCCCGCCGCAGACGAGCCCGCCGCAGACGAGCCCGCCGCAGACGAGCCCGCCGTGCAGGCGTTCGTCGATGTGGCTGCCGACGAGCCTGCCGCCGATGCTCCGTACGGCGACGGTTCGCATGCGCCGCTCGCCGATGGCTCGCAGCCGAAAGGTTTCCCGGTCAAGGGCAACGCCGACTCGATGCTCTACCACAACATGGAGAGCCCGTTCTACGGCCGCACCAAGGCCGAGGTCTGGTTCGCCAGCGACGAGGCCGCCGAGGCCGCCGGGTTCTCGAAGCCGGCCAGCCAGCAGGCCGACGACTGACCCCGGTCGTCTGCGTCGATCGCCGTACCCATCCACCACAGAACTTCAGGAACGAACACCAATGTCATTCACCGCACAGGACGTGAAGGCCCTCCGCGACAGCACCGGGGCCGGCATGATGGACTGCAAGAGGGCACTCGAGGAGACGGGCGGCGACATCGAAGCCGCCAAGCAACTGCTCCGCGAGAAGGGCTTGGCCGCCAGCGCCAAGCGCGACGACCGTGACAACAATCAAGGTGTCGTGGCGATGGTCATCGACGGCGACTCGTCGGCGATGGTCCAGCTCAAGTGCGAGACCGACTTCGTTGCCGGCAGCGAGGGGTTCAAGGCCGAGGCCGGCGCCCTGGCTGCCGTCGTGGCGGCCGGCGGCGATGTCGCTGACCGCACCTCGCAGCTCGAAGCGCTGAAGATTTCGCTCAAGGAGAAGATCGAGGTCGGTCAGGTCGCACGCGTCGTGCTCCAGTCGGGCAATGTGCTCGGCCATTACGAGCACATCCAGGGTGGCCGGTCCGTCAACGGCGTGCTGGTCGAACTCGCCGGGGGCGATGACGCGCTCGCCCACGACATCGCCGTGCACATCGCCTTCGCTCGCCCGAAGTACCTGCGGCGCGAGGACGTTCCCGCCGACGAGGTCGAGGCCGAGCGCAAGACGCTCGAGGCGATCACGCTCAATGAAGGCAAGCCCGAGGCCGCCGTCCCGAAGATCGTCGAGGGTCGTCTGAACGGGTTCTTCAAGGACACGTGCCTGCTCGAGCAGCCGTACGCCAAGGACGACAAGCAGTCGATCACCCAGGTCCTGGGCGGCGCCACGGTGGTCGGTTTCCACCAGATCGTCATCGGCTGAACCGTTCCCGCACATCGAACGCCTGCACTGCCCGGCCCAACGGCCGGGCAGTGTCGCGTCTCGGCGGCGTACCTGGCAGACTGCACGATCGTGACTGACAACGTGAAGCCGCGCTGGAAACGGATCGTGTTCAAGCCTTCGGGCGAGGCGCTGGCAGGGCCCTCCGGGCGTGGCCTCGACGGTCCCACGTTGGACCAGACGGCGGCCGAGATCATCGACATCCGACAGAACCTCGATGTCGACGTGGCCGTGGTGGTCGGTGGCGGCAATTTCTGGCGTGGACGCACGGGAGCGATGGAAGGCATGGACGCCACCCAGAGCGATCACATCGGCATGCTCGGAACGGTCATGAACGCGCTCGCGTTGCAGGACGCGCTCGAGCGGCGCGGTCAGCCGACCAGGGTCCAATCGGCGATCGAGATGCCGCGCATCGCCGAGGCGTACATCCGCCGTCGGGCGGTGCGTCACCTCGAGAAGGGCCGGGTCGTGATCTTCGCCGCCGGCACCGGCAACCCGTTCTTCACCACCGATACGGCAGCGGCATTGCGGGCTGCCGAGATCGAGGCGGGGGCGCTGCTCAAGGGGACGCACTCGGGCGTGGACGGTGTGTACGACTCCGATCCGCGCACGAATCCGGGCGCCGTCAAGTTCGACGAGATCGGGTACATGGACGTCATGAACCGCGATCTCAAGGTGATGGACGCCACGGCGATCGCGTTCTGCCGCGACAATCAACTCCCGATCGTGGTGTTCGACATGTCGGAGCGGTGGGCGTTGCGGGAGATCCTGACGGGTGGCAAGGTCGGCACGATCATCCGGTGATCGTGCCGTATGGCTAGGACGTGCGCCCGAACACGGTTACTCTGGTCCGCGTGACGGAGGAAACCCTGCTCGACGCCTTGGAGAAGATGGACAAGGCGATCGAGCACGTCCAGAATCAGTTCGGCTCGGTGCGTACCGGGCGTGCCGCTCCGGCGCTGGTCGAGCGCTTGCTGGTCGAGTATTACGGGGCCCCTGTGCCGCTCCAGCAGCTGGCCGGGATCCAGGTCCAGGAGGCTCGCACGCTGATCGTGAAGCCCCACGATCGCGGCGCCCTGGGTGCCATCGAGCGCGCCATCCGAGACAGCGATCTGGGAGTGTCACCCAACAACGACGGCGTCGTGATCCGGCTCAACTTCCCGTCGCTGACCGAGGAACGCCGACGCGAATACGTGAAGGTCGCCAAGCACATGGCCGAGGAAGGGCGCGTGGCGGTTCGCAACGTCCGACGCGACGCCCGCAAGCAGCTCGAGGCCAGTGAGAAGGACGGCGAGATCTCGAAAGACGAGCTCGAGCGTGCAGAGAAAGACCTGGAGAAGATCACCCATGATCACGTCGAACGGATCGACAAGGCGTTCGGCCGCAAGGAAGAGGAGCTGCTCGAGGTCTAACGATCGAGGGCTGCGGCTGGAAGACGACGGGGGGCGTTCCAGCGGTGATACGAGGCGACGGATTCGGAGGCAGACACCATGAGCGATGACATGTGGCGCGATCGGCGCGACCGCGACGACTTCAGTGAGTACGGCTCGCTGTTCGACGACGCCGAGCCGACCCAGAACATCGAGGCCCACGAGCCGGCACAGCGCCGCAGCGAGGCCGAGGACGACTCAGGGTCGATCAGCTTCGGCGAGAGCGACACCGGTTCGCTGCCGCATTGGACCGAGCCGCCCACCGGTGAGGTGCCGCGTCTCGACGCCGCCAGCGACTACGCCGACGACGAGGAGCTCGACGTGTGGTCGTCGTTCTCGTCGGAGTCGCCGGTGTGGAAGGACGACGCCGACGAGGCCGACGCCGGCACCGCCGAGTTCGCCTCCGAGCCCGCCGGGCGCCGCTCCGGCCAACAGCGCCGGGTCGACGACAGCGGCGCCACCGGCCGTGTCACCGGCCAACAGCGCCGCGTGTCGGGCGAGTCGGCCGTGGTGCAGCGTGAGCCGAGCCGGATCACGATCGGCACCGACCCGTCGGGCATCCCCCGCCGCCCGCCGCCCGGGCAGACCCGCCGGCGGGGCACCACCCCGCCGCCCGGCACCGTGCGCCGGTCCTCGACCCCGCCACCGCGTGGTCGCGACATGCCGACCGCGATCGCCGTCGGTCTCCTGCTGGCGGCGGCGTTCCTGGCGGCACTGATGTATCGCCCATGGGCGGCAGCGGCGATGATCACCGTGATCCTGGGCCTGGCAGCGGTGGAGTTCTACGAGAAGGTGTCGGAGAAGGGCTATCGCCCGGCCGTGATCCCCGGCATCGTCACCTGCGTGGCGACCCCGATCGCCGCCTACTGGCTGGGTGACGGCACGTTGCCGCTGGCGATCAGCTTCGGGTTCATGGCGACCGCCGCCAGCTTCATCGGGGCCCGCAACGTCGAGGCCGGCCCGATGCCGAACATCTCGATCACCACGCTCGGCATCGCATGGATCGGCCTGCTCGGCTCGTTCGCGATGTTGATCCTGCGGTTCTCCACCAACGCCGACAGCCTGCTGCCCGAGGCCGCCCATCGCGGCACCGACACGCTGTTCCTGCTGGCGCTCGGTGTGGTGGCCAACGACGTTGGGGCCCTGTTCGTGGGATCGGCCGTCGGCCGCACACCGCTGCGGGCGTGGATCAGCCCCAACAAGACCGTCGAAGGCCTGATCGGTGGCGCCGTCGCCACGATCGTCGCCTACATGCTGGTCGGCATCAGCGACAAGGGCACCACATGGACCTCCAACAAGCATTTGTTCCTGCTGGCGATCGTCGTGTCGGTGATGGCGCCGATGGGCGACCTCGTCGAGAGCATGTTCAAGCGCAACCTCGACACGAAGGACTTCGGGTCGATCGTCAAGGGCCACGGGGGCGTGCTCGACCGGTTCGACGGTTTCCTGTTCACCCTGCCCGCCGTCTACTACCTGACGGTCGTGCTGCAGCCGTGGGCCGGCTGATCCGCCTGCCAGGTGGCGTGACCTGACATGCCCCCCGTGCGCGTGGCGATCGCCGGTTCCACCGGTTCGATCGGCACCCAGACGCTCGATGTGATCGCCGCCGAGGGTGCTGACCGGTACCAGGTCGTGGCGCTCGGCGTCGGGTCGTCGGCGGCGGCGGTGATCGAGCAGGCACGTCTCCACCGACCGACCGTGGTGGCGGTGTCGAACCCGCACGCACGCGCCGAGGTCGCCGCCGCCCTGCGACCGCTCGGGATCGACGTCGTCGCCGAACTCGAAGCGTTGGTCGAGCCCGCCGATGTCGTGATCAACGGTGTGGTCGGCTTCGCCGGCCTGCCGGTCACGATCGAGACCCTGCGGGCCGGCAAGCGGCTCGGGCTCGCCAACAAGGAAAGCCTGATCGCTGCCGGGCCGGTGGTCCAGCCGCTGCGTGCCACGCCGGGCGCCGAACTGGTGCCGGTCGACAGCGAGCACTGTGCCGTCCACCAATGCCTGCGGTCGGGCTCGCACGGCGAGATCGCCAGGATCGTCCTCACAGCGAGCGGGGGCCCGTTCCGCGGCCGCACCGCCGAGCAGTTGGCCGGCGTGACCGTCGAACAGGCCTTGGCCCACCCGACCTGGTCGATGGGCCCCAAGATCACGATCGATTCGAGCACGCTCATGAACAAGGGCCTCGAGGTGATCGAGGCCCACGAACTGTTCGGGGTCGGCTACGACGAGATCGAGGTCGTGGTGCACCCGCAGTCGGTCGTGCACTCGATGGCCGAGTTCAGTGACGGTTCGACGATCGCCCAGCTCTCGATGCCCGACATGCGGCTGCCGATCGGATACGCACTCGGATACCCGCACCGGATCGCCACTTCCTTCGGCCGGATCGACTGGGCCACGCTGCGGCGGCTCGACTTCGAACCGCCCGATCTGGCCACGTTCCGCTGCCTGTCGTTGGCCTACGAGGCTGGCCGCGTGGGCGGTACGGCGCCGGCGTGGCTGAGTGCCTCGAACGAGGTCGCCGTCGAAGCGTTCCTCGACGGGCTCATCTCGTGGAATCAGATTGCCGATGTGTCCGTTGTAGTGCTCGACGCCCATGACGGCGCCATCCCCGCTACCGTCGACGACGTGATCGCCGCCGATGCAGAGGCTCGGCGCCGAGCACGCAACACACTCAAGGTGATCTCCACAACATGACCCAGCACGACCACAGCGCCCAGACCGTTCCCGCTCGAACCCTGCCGCCGCCCCCGCCTGCCGATCTGATCGCCCAGCCCCGCAAGCACGGCCGGATGGCGGGCGAGATCATGGCCGGCGGGTCCGTGGTGGAGAAAGCCGACGACGAACTCGTCGGTGGGTGGCGAGGCGCGACCGGCGTGATGGGTGTGGTGCTGCTGATCGGTGTGCTCGGCCTGTTCAACGTGTGGTGGCTGGTCTTCGTGGTCGGGATCCTGTTCGCGATCTTCATGCACGAGTTGGGTCACTTCACCACCGCTCGCCTGACCGGCATGAAGGCCACCCAGTTCTTCATCGGGTTCGGCCCGCGTCTGTGGAGTTTCCGGCGCGGCGAGACCGAGTACGGCGTGCGTGCGCTCCCGTTGGGCGCCTTCGTCCGGATCGTCGGCATGAACAACATGGACGAGGTGGACCCCGGCGACGAGCCGCGCGCCTATCGCCAGAAGAGCTTCCCGCGCCGGCTGCTGGTGATCTCGGCCGGATCGCTGATGCACATGCTGATCGCCGTCGTGCTGCTGTTCACCGTGTATGTGACCAAGGGCGAGCCGACCGATCAGACCGTGATCCGGGACCTCGTGCCGAACGGCCCCGCGGCGCTGGCAGGCGTGCAATCCGGCGACCGCTATGTGTCGGTCGACGGCCAGACCGAGCTCGATCTCGGAGCGATCGTGCAGGACAAGCAGCCCGGCGACACCGTCACGATCGGCCTGCTCCGCGACGGCCGCTCGATCGAGGTCCCGATCACGCTGGCGCTCAACACCGACCCGGAATCGCCGCTCAACGGCAAGCCGTACGTGGGCATCAGCCGTGAGGCCTATGTCCAGGAGCACGGTGTCGTCGGCGCAGCCGGCAATGCCGTGGTCGACCTGCCGGTGATCGCGTGGGACATGACCAAGGGCGCCGTCAAAGTGCTCAACCCGGTCAGCGTGTTCACCCATCTGTCGGGCACCAACGACGATCTCGCCACGCGGCCCACCACGCTGGTCGGCGTCACCTCCGTGAGCGACGACGTCGGCGACTCCCAGGGCTTCATCGGCATCCTGTACCTGCTGGCCGTGCTCAACATCTTCGTCGGCGTGTTCAACATGTTCCCCTTGCTCCCACTCGACGGCGGGCACGCACTGATCGCCCTCTACGAGCGGGTCCGTGAGCGCGGTGGGCGCCGCTACCACGCCGACGTCGCCAAGCTGATGCCGTTCGCCACCCTGGTCGTCACCCTGTTGGCGTTCATGTTCCTGACCGGGCTGTACCTCGACATCGCCAAACCGATCGGATAGGACTCACCACATCATGGACGTCGCCGAGTGGGCCACCGAGCGCAAGCAGACCCGTCAGATCCACGTGGGTGGAGTGGCGGTCGGCGGTGGCGCCCCGGTCACCGTGCAGTCGATGACGATCACCAAGACGTCCGACGTCGAGGGCACGTTGCAGCAGATCTATGCGCTCGCCGCCGCGGGGTGCGACATCGTGCGCTGCACATGCAACGATCAGGCAGCCGCGGAGGGTCTGGCGCAGATCGTGCCGCGGTCGCCGATCCCGGTGATCGCCGACATCCACCACCAGTACAAGATGGCGCTGGCGGCGATCGAGGCCGGAGTCCACGGGCTGCGGCTCAACCCGGGCAACATCCGCAAGCCCGAGCACATCAAGGCCGTTGCCATGGAGTGCCGAGATCGCAACCTGCCGATCCGGATCGGTGTCAACGCCGGCTCGCTCGACCCATCGCTCTACGAGAAGTACGGCGGCGCCACGCCGGAGGCGATGGTCGAGTCCGCCCAGCGTGAGATCGCCTACTTCGACGAGGTCGGGTTCGATCTGATCAAGATCTCAGTCAAGGCGTCGAGCGTGCCGTTGATGGTCGAGGCCTACCGTCAGCTCAGCGCCGTCACCGACTATCCACTGCATCTCGGCGTGACCGAGGCCGGCCCGCCCCCTGCCGGGCTGCTGAAGGCCACCGCCGGGATCGCCACGCTCCTGATGGAGGGGATCGGCGACACGATCCGGTACTCGCTCACCGCCGATCCGGTCGAGGAGGCTCGTGCCGGCCGCCAGCTGCTCGAAGCGCTGGGTCTGCGTGAACGCAAGAACGTCGACCTGATCGCCTGCCCGTCGTGCGGGCGAGCCGAGGTCGACGTGATCGACGTCGCCACCAGGGCGATGGCTGCATTCGGCGAACGCAAGCTCCCCTTGCAGGTGGCCGTGATGGGCTGTGTGGTGAACGGTCCCGGCGAGGCGCGCGAGGCAGACCTCGGGATCGCTGCCGGCAACAAGCGTGGGCACCTGTTCGTGAAGGGGCGCAACATCGCCGTCGTACCGGAGTCGGAGATGGTCGAGGCACTCGTGGAGTGGGCCGAGTTCATCAACGAGCACGGCACCGAAGCAGCGATCGCCAAGGCCGACACGGCGCTCGCCGAACGTGAGGCCGCCAAGGACCGTTCGATGCTGCTCGAGACGCAGGGCGCCGACGCCAACCACACCGACGAGAAGATCGTCGAGATCCGCAAGACGGTCCAGTCCTGATCCGCCGCGATCCGCCCGGCATGATGGGTCGATGCAACCCCGTGAGATCATGTCGGCGATCGCCAAGCAGACCGGCGACGTCGGCGCCTCGTTCTACTTCACCCCCGAGACGCGAGCGATCGGCAAGGAGCTGGGCCTCGACGGCTTCCGCTTCTACATCCTCGGTCGCGGCGGCGTGCTCGGCGATGTCGACGCTGGCGTGATCCATAGCGCGTTCGGATACTTCCATCCCGGTCTGATCGCCCGGCTGTGGGACTCCGGGCGTGAGACGGTGTCGCCGCGTGAGGCCGCCAGTGCCTTCCTCGAGGCCGCCCACGAGCACGGGCGTCGGCTGTTTGCCGACACGGTCGATTCGGCCGATCTCGATCGGTATGTCGACGCAGCGTCGACGGTGATCGCCGGCTGTGAGGGAGGAGCGATGGCGCTGTTCGCCGGCCTGCGGGCGGAACCGCTGCCCGACGACGCGCCGGCGGCGGCCATGCATCAGGCGATGGTGTTGCGCGAGATGCGCGGCAGCGCCCACCTGGCAGCCGTGGCAGCGATGGGCATGCGCACCGAGGTGGCACACGCCATCGCCCGTCCCAACGACGTCGAGTTGTTCGGCTGGAAGGACGAACCACCGATCGTCGACGATGCCGCCCGGCAGATGCGTGAGCAGGCCGAGCAGCTCACCGATCAGGCGCTCGTGCCGGCGTTCTCGGCGCTCTCCTCGGAACAGGCCGATGCGCTCGTGGCCGGCACGGCGGCGATGCACGCCGCGCTCCAGCGCTGATCGTCAGACAGGCGTGACGACGTAGGTCTCGGCAGCGGCCACGAATGCGTCGCCGGGCGCCAGGTACCAGCTCGCGCCGGACAGATCGATCGTCAACTCGTGGCCGCTCGCCACGTGTTCGCTCCCGGCTTCGAGGCGCACCAGGGCGACGCCGGCGTCGGGCAACTCGTAGCGGTCGCTGTCGGGAAGCAACGGCTGTTCGAGTGGCGTCGGGTCGACGACGGCGAGCAGTTCGTCGACGTCGACCGGCTTGACCGTGAGGCCGCCTCGGATCACGTTGTCGCTGGCGCCCATCAGCTCGATCCCCGAGCCCAGCAGGTAGGCGTGCAGGTTGCCGGCATCGAGCCGTAGCGCCTGGCCGGGGGCCAGCACGACGTAGTTGAGCAGCAACGTGGCAGCCACGCTGGGGTCGCCGGGGTAGCGCTGTGACAGGGCACGGACCCACTCCGACTCGGGACGGTCGTTGGTGGCGCAGGCGTCGACCATCGACTGGGCGTCGAGGGCGTGGCGATACAGCCCTGCCAGTGCGGCGCCCGGCCCGTCGGCGGTGATCACGCGAGCGATCGGCGACTCGTCCAGCCCGATCTCGTCGAGCAGATCGATCGCCGACTCGACCGGCCGTAACCCGCACAACGCCTGGAACGGGGTGAGCGCGCACAGCAGCTCCGGTTTGGGGTTGGCGTCGGGGTAGATCCCGCGCCGAAATCCGTCGACCGCCTGCTCGGCGTTCGGGTGGGTCTGCAGCGACAGCGGTTCGGCCGCCGACAACACTTTCAACAAGTAGGGCAACACGCCCGACGCTTCGACCAGCGGTGAGTCGTCGGAGAGGGTGTTGGGACCGCTCGGGTGGGTGCCGAGCCACAGTTCCGCCCACGGACGCCCGTCTGGTTCCAGACCCAACAACGTCGGAATGAACGTGGTGTCGCCCCATGCGTAGTGCTGGACGAAACCGTTCACACGCTGCACGGTGGGGACGTTATCGGCCGATCCACGGTCCGCCGGGAACCGGAGCGGGGTGCCGGGCGTCGAATCGGCATGACGAGACGCACAACCCCCGCACTGCTGTCCGTGCTGCTGGTCGCATCACTGGCGACCGCCTGTGGCGACGACGACGAGTCCCCTGGCGCACAGCTCCCCGATTCGATCCCTTCCTCGCAGCCCACGACCGCACCTGCCACCGCACCTGCCACGACTGCGCCCGGCGGTGACACGCATCCGGCCGGCGCCGACGAGGTCGTGTTGCGGATCGCTGACGAGGGTGGTTTCGTGCCGATCGACGTGGTGTTCCTCAACCTCCCGAGCCTGTTGATCACCGGCGACAGCCGCCTGGTGGCGCCGGGAGCAGTGCCGGCGATCTACCCCGGCCCGCTGCTGCCGGCGCTGTTCGAGCGCACGATCACCGAGGCCGGGATCCAGCAGTTGCTGACGCTGGCGGAGGACCACGGTCTCCTGCAGGAACGAACGTTCGAGTCGAACATGAACATCGCCGACGCCCCCGACACCGTGGTGACGCTCACCGTCGACGGCGTCACGTACGAGCACCGTGCGTACGCACTCGGCATCGGCGGCGCCGAAACCGATCCTGCGCCGCGCCGAACTGAGTGACTTCGTGGAACAGGCGATGGCGATGTCGATGGCCGGGGACAACCCCGAGCTGGGTGCCGAGCAGCCGTACCGGTCCGACCGGTTCCTGCTGCGAGCCACGCCCGTGAACGACCTGAGCGGTTACGAGATCGAGCCGACCATCACCGACTGGCCGCAAGCGCTGCCCGACTTGGCCGGTGCCGCCGACTGCATCGAGGTCCCCGCCGACGAACTGCGGGCGATGTTCGAACAGGCCAACCAGTTGACGTTGTTCACCGATCAGGACGTGCAGTACCAGCTGGCCGTCAAGCCGCTGCTGGCCGGCGACTCGTGCTGATCAGCTGACGCCGAGCTCGGCGGCTCGTGCCAGGACGGTGTCGTGTTCGGCGCCGATCGTGGTCGAGTCGCCGTGCCCGGTGTGCACGATCGTCTCGGGAGGCAGCGTCAGCAACTTGGCCATGATCGAGCGCAGGATCGTGGGCTCGTCGCTGTAGCTCCGGCCCGTGGCGCCCGGGCCACCGCAGAACAACGTGTCGCCCGAGAACACCACGCCGGCCGCCAGGTCGTAGAAGCAGCAGCAACCGGGGGAGTGGCCGGGCGTGTGGATCGCGGCGACCTCGTGCCCGGCGACCTGGATCGTGCCGCCCGGTTCGATCTCGCCGTCGGGATGGCTTCCCGGCCACACCACGTCCCACAACATGCGGTCGGCGGGGTGGATCAGAATCGGCGCATCGACGGCATCTCGCAACGGCACGGCGGCGTTGATGTGGTCGTTGTGCCCGTGGGTCAGCACGATCGCCTTGACGCGGCGACCATTGACGCCCTCGACGATCCGTGCGTGGTCGTGAGCGGCGTCGAACACGACCACCTCGCGATCGTCGCCGATCAGCCAGATGTTGTTGGTGACCTCCCACTCGCCGCCGTCGAGGGCGAACAATCCGTCGGTCGTGACCAGTTCGATCGTCATGGTGCGATCGTCACATCACCACGACGGAACGCAGCACCTCGCCACGCTCCATCTTGTGGAAGGCGTCCTCGACGTCGTCGATCCCGATCGTCTCCGACACGAACCGGTCGAGGTCGAGCCGACCCTGCTGATACAGGTCGATCAACATCGGGAAGTCGCGGCTGGGCAGGCAGTCGCCGTACCACGACGACTTGAGCGACCCGCCGCGGCCGAACACCTCGATCATCGGCAGTTCGAGCACGGCCGTCGGGTTGGGAACGCCGACCAGCACCACCGTGCCGGCCAGGTCGCGGGCGGCGAACGCCTGCTTGTAGACCTCGGGGTGGCCGACGGCGTCGATCGTGACGTCGGCGCCGTTGCCGTCGGTGACCGACTTGATGTACTCGACGGCGTCGGTCTCGTTGGCGTTGCAGGTGTGGGTGGCGCCGAACTCCCTGGCCCACGCCAGCTTCTGGTCGTCGATGTCGACGGCGATGATCTTGGACGCGCCGGCCAGGAACGAACCGGCGATCGCCGCGTCACCGACACCGCCGCAGCCGAACACGGCGACTGAATCACCGCGGCCGACGTTGCCGGTGTTCATGGCAGCGCCGAGCCCGGCCATCACGCCACACCCGAGCAGCCCGGCAGCTGTGGCCGGTGCGGTCGGGTCGACCTTGGTGCACTGGCCCGAGTGGACCAGCGTCTTTTCGATGAAGGCGCCGATCCCGAGCGCCGGGGAGAGCACCGTGCCGTCGTCCAGGGTCATCTTCTGCTTGGCGTTGAACGTCGAGAAGCAGTACCACGGCTTGCCCTTCAGGCAGCTCCGGCAGTTGCCGCACACGGCCCGCCAGTTGAGGATCACGTAGTCGCCCGGCACCACGTTGGTGACGCCCTCGCCGACGGCCTCGACCACGCCCGCTGCCTCGTGGCCGAGCAGGAACGGGAACTCGTCGTTGATCCCGCCCTCGCGGTAGTGCAGGTCGGTGTGGCACACACCGCAGGCCTGGATCTTGACGATCGCCTCACCGGGACCCGGGTCGGGGACGATGATGTTCTCGATGCTGACCGGCTCGCCCTTGGCGCGAGCCACCACTCCACGTACGACTTGTGACATGCCCGCGAAGGTAGCGGATCGATCAGGCTCCGCCGCCAGCGCCCCGGTCCGCAGACGCGAACGGCTGGGTCGCCCACGCTGCGAGTGATGCAGGAACGGCGAACGTACAGAACCCGACGAGTGCGCCGGCGGCGCCACCCAACCGCCCCGACGTCAGACCGAGCACCAGGACCGCCACCGGTGTCAACAGTGCCGCAGCGACGGCGCGGCCTCCACGACCGAACGGGGACAGCAGCTTGATCGCGAACACCATCCAGGCAACGTGACCGATCAGGAGTCCAGCGAGCAGCCCGTAGATGGCACCTGCCAGGCCGTCCCACTCCCCACCGCTGCCGTCCGACTGGTCGATCCATCCCCCGACGAACACGGATCCGATCGTGATCAATCCGACCATCAGGTAGCCGAATGTTGCCCACACAGCGGCGGCCCCACGCGACCGGTTGGGCGCTTGGGCCTCAGCTCCCGACGGTGGTGGCGGCGGCGGTGGCGGCAGCGGGAGCGGCGGCGGTGGCGGTGGCGGCGGGATGCTCATCAGAACAGCCGGAGCTCGTCGGGGGCCATTCCGCGCAGTTCGTCGTAGTCGACCTCGACCCATCGAAATCCGCGTGACTCTGCCAGCACCTTGGCTTGGGGTTTGATCGATTGTGCCACGAACACGCCGCGGATCTCACCGAGCGACGAGTCGAGCTGCAATCGCTCGATGTAGCGGGCGAGCTGCTCGACACCGTCGATCTCGCCGCGGCGTTTGACCTCGATCGCCACCACGCCGTCGGCGTCGTCGCGGCACACCAGGTCGATCGGGCCGATCGCCGTCGGGTACTCGCGGCGCACCAGGCGCAGCCCGGGCTCGATCGCGCAGGGCGAAGCCGCCAGGAGTTCTTGGAGGTGTGCCTCGACGCCGTCCTTCTGGAGGCCGGGGTCGTCGCCCAGCAGGTGCTCGGAGTCGTACAGGACCTCGTGGAGCGTGATCGTGAGCGCTTCCTTGGCGGGATTGGTCACGATCCACTGGAGTGGGTCGGCGTCGGCGTACTCGACCAGTTTGTTGGGGGCGTTCATCCAGTTGAGCGGCTTGTAGGCGCCGCCGTCGGCGTGAATCGCAACACACCCGTCGGCCTTCACCATGATCAGCCGTGTCGCCTCGGGCAGGTGCGCCGACAGACGCCCCACGTAATCCACCGAGCAACGAGCGATCACCAAACGCACGACCGGCGAGGCTACTCCCGACCTGTGTGTCAGCACAGACGACGTAGTTTGTCGTGTGTGCTGACACGCTTCGCGTGGGTCAGCGGGTTGAGCGCATCCGCTTCTGGATGATCCGGCGGCGCTCCTGGAGCTCGCGGTAGGTGAGGCTGTCGACTTCGGCGTCGAGGCCGAACCCGGCCTTGACCCCGTCGAAGTCGAACTCGACCTTGGTCGGGTCCACACCCAGTTCGGCGGCGATCCGCTCGCCGTGCTTCTGGGCGAACACCATCGAGATCGTGGCGATCTCGGCCAGCAGGTCGAGGTCGGGGGCGAGCCGGGCGATGGCGCCGTCGAGGAACACCATGTTCTTGACGTACAACATCAGTTCCTTCGGCATGCTGGCCCCGTACCCGAGCAACGCCTTCACCACGCGTTGCACCTCTTTGACCATCTCGTCGCCGGTGAGCGTGGTCGGATCGATCGGCGGGCGGTCCAGCCCGAGGTCGCGCACCACGGCGGGGAGATCGGTGTCGTGCGGGAGCGCGCCGAGGTCACGGAGTGCCGCCATCTGACCCAGCACGTCGTTGGTCGTGGCGCCCAACATCAGTCGCAGGAAGGCCAGACGGCGCGCCTGCGACAGGCGTGCGACGATCCCGAAATCGAGCAGTGCCGTGCGCCCGTCGGGCAGCACGAACAGATTGCCGCCGTGCAGGTCGCCGTGGAACACCCCGTGGATCAGCGCACCTTCCATGAACGCCACCATGCCGGTGCGGATCACGGCCTCGGTGTCGATCCCGGCGTCCTGCATGCCGGCCACGTCGTCGAAGTTGAACCCCGACAGGCGCTGCATGACGAGCACTCGCCGCGTGACGAGCTTCGGGTGCGGTCGCGGCACGACGTATCCGGTCTGACCGAGTTCGTGCAGCACGGCGGCGACGTCGAGCATGTTGGCGGCCTCGATCCGGAAGTCGAGTTCCTCCACGATCGTCTCGGCGAACAACTCCACGAGCGCCGGCGGGTTGGCGAGCGCCGCCACCGGGATCCGGCCCATCAGGTGGGGGGCGATCCAGGCCATCGCCTCGAGGTCCTTGCGGACCAGCCGCGCCACGCTCGGGCGCTGGACCTTGACGACCACCTCCGGGCCGGATGCTCCGCCGGCGCCGCGCAGGCGGGCGGCGTGGACCTGGGCGATCGAGGCAGCCGCCAACGGCTCGGGGTCGAACCACTCGAACACGTCCTGGAGCCGGCACCCGAGGTCCTGCTCGACCGTCAGGCGCACCACGTCGAAGGGTTCGGCCGGCACCTGGTCACGGCACCGCTTGAACTCCTCGACCAGCTCGGGCGGGAACAGGCCTTCTCCGGACGAGATGATCTGACCGAGTTTGATGTAGCTCGGCCCCAGCACTTCCGCGGCCCGGCGCATTCGCAGTGAGAGGTCGGCCCGGGCCGCCTCGGGCCCGGCGTAACGGCCGAGCCGTTTGCGATACAACCAGGGTGCGACGGCCCGTGTGAGATGGGCGATCACGGTCGCCGTGCGCACACCGGGTGGGGTTCGGCGCTTCCTGGTGAGCCGCGGCACCTCGGCCGCCGCGTTGGCCCGCAGCCGTGCCGCGCTCGGCAGCCAGTCGACGTCCGCTCGATCGATCTGCCACGGGGCCTGGTCGGTGAAGGCCGCCCACGCCGTGTCGTCGAGGCCGTTGTCGATCACATGTCCATCCTGCCGTGTCACACCGGTGCTACGGGGTGCGATCGGCGACCAGATGTGTGACGCCCGTCACCGCCGAACCATATGTGGATCAGTGCGATCCGTGGGCGTCATCGCAGAGCACGGTCTCGCCCTCCGGCACCTGACCGCCGGCGACCCCGTCGAGCGCAGCGAACGGGCCGCATTTCGTGGGCGTGATCCACACGTGGATCATCGGCGACAACGGAAAATCGACCAGCGGTGGCCGGCACGTGCCGCCGACCGGCTTCAGCCCGGCGACCTGAGGTGCGTCGTGATCGGGTGTGAAACACAGGTCTCCGTGGACATGCCACTGCATGAGTGGCCCGCCCCAGTCGGGGATGTCCTCGAGCGGGTAGTCGGTCGGCAGCATGAACATCGCCGAGACGAGCTTCTTGGAGCCGTCGGGCTGTGGCTCGTACACGAGGCTCTCGGGGAAGTCGGGGTCGAGCCACACGTCGTCGTCGATCCAGTCCCATTGCAGGTAGTGCTCGTGCCCGAGTGCACCGTCGCCGATCGAGCGGAACCCTGCTGCCTCGGCAACCGCCACGTCCGACCACTGCGGCAGGTCGCGCACGGTGGCCGCCACCAGGTTCTCGGCGAACGCCTGCTGCTGGAGGCTGACACCGTCGACGCCGCCGAGGTCGATCGGGAGCGTGGGGTCGTACGGGGTCGTGGTGACATCGGGTTCGGTGACGTCGGGTTCGGTGGCGGTGTGGTCGTGGCCTTCACCGCACTGGTCGACGCGCTGCGCATTGGGCACCGAAGCCTGGCCGGCACCGACTCCCTCCAGGGCGGCGAACGGGCCGCACTGGTGGGGTGCGATCCACACGTGCACCATCGGGTTGTCGCCGCCGGTGTTGAAACTCCCGGCCGGGCACGTATCGCCGAGGTCGGCCAGCACCGCCGCCACCTGCGGCTTGCCGTTGGCGTCGAGTTTCCAGCACAGGTCGGTGTGGACGTGCCACTGCATCAGCGGGCCGGCATAGTCGAGCAGTTTGGGATCGTCGATCGGGGTCGAGGCAGCGATGAACATCGCCGACACGAGCGTGCGGTCGGCTCCGTCGACCTGATAGACGAGCGACTCGGGGGCGGTCGGGTCGAGGAACTTGTCGTCGACGAAGGTGGCCGGGTTGATGAAGTGCTCGAAGCCCGTGGCGGCATCGCCGATCGAGCGGTACCCCAGGCCCTCGATCGTGGTGACGTCGGCGAACGCCGGGAGGTCGCGCAGTGTGTCGATGACGAGTTGTTCGGCACGGGCCTGTTGCACGGCGCTGACGCCGGCGACACCCGAGAGGTCGATCGCGCCGGCCGGGTCCCAGGGGCGTGGCCAGACCGGTGCGGGGTCGGCCTCGGTCGCATGGTCGTGCGCACCATCGGTCGCACCATCGGTCGCACCATCGGTCGCACCATCGGTCGCCGCGTCGGTCGTCGCGTCGGCCGCGTGATCGTGGCCGTCATCGGCGGTCGCGTCAGAGGATGCGACCGGGTCGTTCGCGGCGTGATCGTGTCCGTCGTCGACGGGTGCCGCCGAGTCGGTGCCGGCGGCTGTGCCGGCTGCGGTGTCGGCCGCGGTGTGATCGTGGCCGTCGACCGTGACTGCGGTGTCGCCGTGGTCCGCTGTGTGGTCGTGGTCGGTGGCGTTGACCAACCCGGGCACGACCAACACCCCGGCCAGCAGCGCCGCGTTGCCGACGGCGCGACGCGGCACGTGAGGCGTCGCCGATGCGATCGCCGCCAGGGAGCCGACGACGGCGATCGCCGCCAACACCGCAGCGATCGTGTCGGCCGGCTGCGGGCGTTCGGCGACCTCCAGCCCGCTGACCCAGGAGATGCCGGTGAGTCGGGTTGCGACCCAGCCGCCCACGGCGACGGTGTTGACGCCGGCCAGTGCCCACGCCGGGAAGCGCCCACCGCGCAACAACCCGAAGATCGCTACCGCGGCCTGGGCGACGGCGAGCGCCACGAAGATCCGCGACAGCGTCGGGTGGTCCGCATGGATGCCGGCTGCGGTGGCATGCAGGACCGCTGCGGCCGCCGACGCGATCGCCGGGATCGCCAATGGTTGCGGTTCGGACGGTGGGCCACCATGCATGCCCGGGAGTCTACGGCCGTGTGCAGCTACGCCCAGAGCGCGTGCATGATCGCTTCGACGTACTGCTTGCGGCAGATCAACACGTCGGGGAGCCAGGGGTCGCGGTCGTTGTAGACGAGCGGTGAACCATCGATCCGGCTCACGTGCAGGCCCGCTGCTTCGGCGACGGCCACCGGCGCTGCCGAGTCCCACTGGTACATCCCGCCGTCGTGGAGGTAGATGTCGGCCTCGCCGAGTACGACAGCCATCGCCTTGGCGCCGGCCGAGCCGAGCCGGACCGCGTCGCACCCGAGCGCGTTGGCCACGATCACCGCCGCGTGCGGCGCTCGCGATCGGGAGGTGATGAGACGTGGACGCGCTCGGTCCACATCGGGGAGCACCGGCGCCGGATCGGTGGCGAGCACCAGATCCACGGCGGGCAGGGCGACGGCACCGGCGACGAAGTGATCGCGATCCCAGAGTGCGACGTGGACGGCCCAGTCGTGGCGTCCCGGCTCGCCGTATTCACGGGTGCCGTCGAGCGGGTCGATGATCCAGACCCGATCGGCATCGAAGCGACGCGGGTCTTCCTTGCCCTCCTCGTCGAGCACCGCATCGTGGGGTCGATGCGTCCGGAGTTGCTCGTCGATGAACCGGTGGCCGGCGGCGTCGCCGCGATCCATCACGTCCCACGCCGCGGCGCCCTCGGTCCCCAGTCGCTGGCGGAGTTGCATCAGCAGTTGGCCGGCCTCGCCCGCCAGCCGCACGGCGAGCTCCACATCGGTTTCGGACATCGGCCCAGTATGTCGGCCGTGGTGGACAGCGTCGCGACCGGCACTGGACGTCGAACGATCGGCATGCGAACATGTGTTCGATATGATCGGGTCGGACGGGATGCAACCGAGCGGTGGGCGGTCGACGGCCACGATCCTGCACGCCGATCTGGACTCGTTCTATGCATCGGTCGAACAGCGTGACCGGCCCGAGCTGCGCGGCAAGCCGGTGATCGTCGGCGGCGGGGTCGTGTTGGCAGCCAGTTACGAGGCCAAACGGCGCGGTGTGTACACGCCGATGCCCGAGTTCAAGGCGCGCCGGCTGTGTCCGGACGCGATCGTGGTGGCACCGCGCTTCAACGCCTACACCGAGGCCAGTCGGGCGGTGTTCGACGTGTTCGACGACACGTCGCCGCTGGTCGAGGGGCTCTCGATCGACGAGGCCTTCATCGACGTGGGCGGGCTGCGACGGATCGCCGGCGAGCCGATCGACATCGCCCGCCGCCTGCGCGCCCAGGTCCAGGAGCGAGTCGGCCTGGCGATCACGGTCGGTGTGGCGCGCACCAAGTTCCTCGCCAAGGTTGCCAGCGGTGTGGCCAAGCCCGATGGGCTGTTGCTGGTCGAGCCCGAGCGTGAACTCGAGTTCCTGCACCCGCTGCCGGTCGGCAAGCTGTGGGGTGTGGGCCCGATCACCGAGCGCAAGCTCAACGACCGTGGGATCCGCACCGTCGGCGAGGTCGCCGTGCTGGGGGAGGCGAACCTCGTGGCGATCCTCGGCGCCGGGTCCGGCCGGCACCTGCACGCGCTCGCCCACAACCAGGATCCGCGCCACGTCGAGACCGGGAAGCGGCGTGGTTCGATCGGCTCGCAGACCGCACTCGGGCGTGGTGACAAGCCCGTCGAGGTGATCGAGACGTTGTTGCTCGGGATCGTCGACCGGGTGACCCGCCGGATGCGGTCGGCCGGTCGGGTCGGACGCACGATCACGCTGCGCTTCCGATACGACGACTTCACCCGAGCGACGCGATCGCGCACGCTGTCGCACGCGACCGCCGCCACCGACCCGATCTCGGAGGTGGCGCTCGGGGTGTTCCGCGCCGAACTGGCCACGATCACCGAGCGGGGGCTGACGTTGCTCGGGCTGTCGGTCGGGAACCTCCAGACCCACACGTCCACCGGTTCGACGCGAACCCAGCCGGCAGAGCAACTGACGCTGCCGTTCGGCAGCAAGTCGGTCCACGTGGTCGGCGACCTCTCACAACTCGATGCGGCGGTCGACTCGCTGCGCGACCGGTTCGGTTCGGCGGCCGTGACGCGTGCCTCGGCGTTGTCGCACCGGCTCGGGTTCGAGGTGCCGCGACTCCCGGACTGACGCCAAGTCCCGGGACCGGGCGCGCGGCGCGGGTGCTTCGGCGTCGGTGGTCACGCTGTTCCGCGATGACCCTCGGGGGAACCGGCGAAGCATCGTTCACCGTGGGAGCCGGGGTGACCCACAATCAGCCCACGATGCCGGCGGTCGCCACGTTGATCGACTGCACCGACGTCGAGCACCCCTGATCGACGAGTCGGGCGCCCGTCAGGCGAGCTTCTTGTACTTCAGGCGGTGCGGTTGGTCGGTGGACTCGCCGAGCACCTTCTGCTTGTACTCCTCGTACTCGCTGAAGTTGCCCTCGAACCAGCGCACCTGGCTGTCGCCCTCGAACGCCAGCACATGGGTGGCGATGCGGTCGAGGAACCAGCGATCGTGGCTGATCACCACGGCGCAACCCGGGAACGACTCGAGGCCGGCCTCGAGCGCTTGGAGGGTGTCGACGTCGAGGTCGTTGGTGGGCTCGTCGAGCAGCAGCACGTTGCCGCCCGACTTGAGCACCTTGGCCAACTGAACCCGGTTGCGCTCGCCGCCGGAGAGCTTGCCGACCGGCTTCTGCTGGTCGGTGCCCTTGAAGTTGAAGCTGGCCACGTAGGCACGGCCGTGGATCTCGCGGTTGCCGACCTTCATGTGCTCGACGCCCTCGGTGATCTCTTCGTAGATCGTCTTGTTCGGGTCGAGGTCGTCGCGTGACTGGTCGACGTAGGCGAGCTTGACCGTCTCGCCGATCTTGACCGTGCCGGCGTCGGGCTGTTCGAGGCCCATCAGCATGCGGAACAGCGTGGTCTTGCCGGCGCCGTTGGCGCCGATGATCCCGACGATGCCGGCCGGCGGCAGCGAGAACGAGAGGTCTTCGATGAGGAGCTTGTCGCCGAACGCCTTGTTCAGCCCATCGACCTGGATCACGGTGTCGCCGAGCCGCGGGCCGGGCGGGATCGCGATCTCGAGCTTGTTGGTGGTGTCCTGCTCGGCCTCGGCCTCGGACTGCAGCTTGTCGTAGGCAGCGAGTCGGGCCTTGCCCTTGGCCTGGCGGGCCTTGGGCGACATCTTCACCCATTCGAGCTCACGCTGCAGGGTGCGGCGCCGGGCGATGTTCGACTTCTCGTTCAGGGCCAGCCGTTCTTCCTTCTGCACCAGCCACGACGAGTAGTTGCCCTCGAACGGGAAGCCCTTGCCGTTGTCGAGTTCGAGGATCCACTGGGCGACGTTGTCGAGGAAGTAGCGGTCGTGGGTGATGGCGACCACCGTGCCGGCGTAGTCCTGCAGGAACCGTTCCAGCCAGAACACCGACTCGGCGTCGAGGTGGTTGGTGGGCTCGTCGAGCAGCAGCAGGTCGGGGCGGCTCAGCAGCAGGCGGCAGAGGGCGACGCGACGCTTCTCGCCACCCGACAGTGTGGTGACGTCGGCGTCGTCGGGCGGACAGCGCAGGGCGTCCATGGCGATGTCGACGTTGCGCTCGAGCGACCAGGCGTCGGTGGCGGCGATCTTGTCTTCGAGATCGGCCTGGAGCTTGCCGATCTTGTCGTAGTCGGCATCGGGGTCGGCCCACATGCCCATCACTTCGTTGTACCGATCGATGATCGACTGGACTGCGGCGACGCCGTCCATCACGTTGCCCTTGACGTCCTTGTTCGGGTCGAGCACCGGCTCCTGCGCCAGGTAGCCCACCGTGAAACCGGGCGTCAGGCGCGCTTCGCCGGAGAACCCGTCGTCGAGTCCGGCCATGATCTTGAGCAGGCTCGACTTGCCCGACCCGTTCGAGCCGATCACGCCGATCTTGGCACCCGGGTAGAACGACAGCGAGATGTTCTCGAGGATCGTGCGGTCGGGCGGGTAGTGCCGGGCCAGCTTGTAACAGGTGTAGATGAACTCGTGTGCCATTGATCCTCCGTGGGGTGCCGTCGAGGCTACCGGAGCCCGCTCAGGCGGGTACCGGGGCCGGCGACGGTTGCTGGTCGCGGGCGTCGAGGAGCGCTTTGCCGACGACCGCGATCAGAATGACCGTGCCGCCCACCAACGTCGAGAACTGGGGACGTTCGGCGAGCACCAGGAACGCCCAGATCGGCACGAGCACCATCTCGGTCTGGGCGAACACGGTCATCGACGCCGCCGGAACCGACCGCGAAGCGATGTTGTAGAGCAGCGTGCCACCGACGACGAACAACCCGCCGTGCAGCAGCGCCAACGAGATGTCGGCGGCAGGCGGCACCAGCGTGTTTCCGTTGGCCAGTGTCACCACGCCGCAGATGGCGATCATCAGCGCTCCGTATCCCGGCAGCACCGGGGACCAGTCGCGATCGGGCCGGGAGCGCACGACGGTGGTGTAGACGGCGAAGCCGGCCGCCGCTGAGAGTGCTGCCAGGTCGCCGACGATGCTCCCGACCTGCAGGTCGCCGACCACCATGATCATCAGACCCGTGAACGCCACAGCGATCGAACCGATCGTGCGGGCGTTGATCCGCTCGCCGAGGAACAGGCGTGCGGCCACCACCCCGAACAGCGGTGTGGTCGAGCCGAGAAAGGCGGCGTTGGCGGCGGTGGTGGTCTTGACTGCGTACACGAACCCGATCGAGGCCAACAGCATTGCCAGGTTGGCGGCGATCATGCGTGGCCCCGATGTGTAGGCGGCGAGGGTCTGCTGCGGACCGCGCTTGAGCAGCGCCCAGACCTCGATCACGGCGATGATCCCGATCGAACGCCAGATGAGGTACTGGAACGCGTCGGAGTGATCGGCGAGCCGGGCCGTGACCGCCCCGAAGCTCCACACCGCCCCGGCCGACAGCGCCATCGTCGACCCGAGCGCGGCGGCACCGAATCTGGTGGGCTGCTTCACCGGTCCTCCTGACCAGCGACGGACGCGTCCGGGGCGACCAACGACTCGTACCGCTCGACGGTCATGCCGAGGTTGTTCAGGATCGCGCCCCGCAGCAGCGCACCGAAGCGCTCCGCCGGCTGTTCTGCCTCGAACAGGGTGTGCTGGATCGCCAAGCCGTCACGCAGGGCCATCAGGCGTTCGGCGACGGCGACCGGTTCGGCGACGGTGAACTCGGCGTTGGCGGTGCCTTCGGCGAGCAGGCTCACGATCAGGTCCCGCTCGTGTTCGTTGAGATCGGTCATCACCTGCAGAATCGACGGTTCCCGGCGGGCCTCACCCCATGTCTCGACCCAGAGCAGCCACGAACCGTCGGTGGCGCCCAGCGGGAGCGAGCCGCGAACGACGCGATCCAACCGGGACGTCGCCGATCCGGGGCCGGCGGCGACCGATTCGCGTAGCGCCTTGTCGTCGTCGCAAGCAGATCGCAGGGCTGCCGCGATCAGCTCGGTCTTCGAGGAGAAGTGGTAGTGGACGAGCGCCGTCGACACGTTCGCCCGACGTGCCACGTCGGCGACGGTCATCTGGGTGAACCCGGTGTCGATGATGACCTTCACGACGGCATCGAGGATTCGTGTCTTGCGTTGGTCGCCGCGGGCGGTTGCCATCGGCGGGCAAGCGTAGCGACCGCACCGCTGCGCACGGGGTCCGCACTACTGTGGCTCGATGCTGGACATCCAGGCTGCGGCGGCGGAACTGATGGCGATGCGCCTGACGCAGCGCGTCGAGGCCGACCTGCCCGACTCGTTGCGACCTGCCACGCTCGACGCCGCCTACCAGGTCCAGGCGGCGCTCGTGGGCACGCTGTTGGGCCGGGACGGCAAGCCGATCGGGTACAAAGCGGCGTGCACCAGCCCGATCGCACAGGGCGCGCTCCGGGTCGACCACCCCATGTTCGGGCGCCTGCTGTCGGTCTCCAGCCACGCCAGCGGGGTCGTGCTCGAGGCGTCGGGTTTCGTGCACCGCGTGATCGAGTCGGAGTTCGCGTTCCGGATCGCCGCCGACGTCCCGGTCATGGAGTCATCCTTCACGGGTGCGTCGATCGTCGAGTTCGTCGATGCCGTGCTGCCGGCGATCGAGATCGTCGACCACCGCTACGTCGACTGGAAGGTCGGTGCCTGCCAGGTCGCCGCCGACAACGCCATCCACGGGGCGTGGGTGTACGGGGAGCCGGTGCTCGGGTTCGATCTGGGTTCGCTCGACCTGGTGGGCGTGACGGTCCGTCGCAACGGTGAGGTCGTCACGTCCGGGTCGGGGGCCGCGGTGCTCGGGCACCCGCTCAACGTGGTGGCGTGGCTGGCCGACGAGCTGCCAAAGCACGGCTTGCGTCTTCGAGCGGGCGACCTGATCACGACCGGGGTCACGACCGACGTCATCGATGCCGACGCAGGCGACACGATCGTGTCGACGTTCGACGGGATCGGCGACGTGTCGGTCAGCTTCCGCTGAGCGGTGGGTCGGCTGCCAGACTGACCGGCGTGCCGATCTCACTCGCCGCAGGTCCCGAAGTCATCGCCATCCCCGGCCCCACCGTGATGCCGCCGAGGGTGCTGGAGGCGATGTCGCGTGCGATGCCCGACATCTACTCGGGGGATCTGATGCCGGCCACCGACGAAGTGTTCGACGCCCTTCCGGGGTTGGCGCGCACGGCGAGCCAGGGGGTCGTCACGATCGGTAACGGGCACGCAGCCTGGGAGATGGCGCTCACCAACACCCTGTCGAAGGGCGACAAGGTGCTCGTGCTGGAGTGCGGCGTGTTCGCCCAGGTCTGGGGCGACATGGCGCGCTTCGACGGGCTCGACGTGGAGGTGATGTACGCCGAGGACGGCCATGCGATCGATCCGGATCTCGTCCAGCAGCGGCTGGCGGCCGACACCGAACGGGCGATCAAGGCGGTCTTGCTGTCGCACGTCGACACGGCGTCGTCGATCCGCAACGACGTCGCCGCCATCCGTCGTGCGTTGGACGCCACGGATCACCCGGCGTTGTTGATGGCCGACTGCATCGCCTCGCTCGGTTGCGAGCGTTACGAGATGGACGAGTGGGGGGTCGACGTCACGATCGCCGCATCCCAGAAGGGCCTGATGACGCCACCCGGCTTGTCGTTCGTGTGGCCCGGCCGGCGAGCGTGGGAGGCGCACCGCACCGCTGACCTGCGCACCCGCTACTGGGACTGGACCTACCGCACCCAGGAAGGCCCGCAGTACCTGCGATTCTGCGGCACGCAGCCGGTGTCCCACATCTTCGGGCTGCGCGAGGCGATCCGGATGATCCACGAGGAAGGGCTCGAAGCGCGCTGGGCGCGACACGCAGCCCTCGCCGACGCGGTCCGTGCTGCCGGGGATGCCTGGTCGGTTCCCGGCGGCCTGCGCCTGCATGCGCTGAATCCGTCCGAGCGTGGGGACGAGGTCACCACGATCGAGACCGGCGGCATCGACCCCGCCCGGATCGCCCAGATCTGTCGCGAGCAGTGCGGGGTCACGCTCGGAGTCGGCCTGCTGAAGCTGGCCGGGCGGGCGTTCCGGATCGGCCACATGGGCTACGTCAACGTGCCGATGGTGATGGGCACGCTCGGAGCGGTGGAGTCGGCGCTGATCGCTCTCGACGCCCCGATCGGCGGCTCCGGCGTGGCGGCAGCGGCGCGCTCGCTGGGGGCGCGCTCGCACGCTGACGGGCTGCCACGTCGTCGACCTGGCGTACGATCGGCGGCGTGTCGATCGCCGATCAGTTCGTGGCTGCCGGGTTGCTGACGGACGACTGCGAGGCCTCGGACCAGATCGAACTGGTCGAGTGGTTGAGCTCGCTCGGTTTCGACTTGGAACAAATGCGGACCGCCGTCGAGGGCCGGGCGTTGAGCGGTCTGGCGGGCGACTACCGCACCGTTCCCGGCTCACGCCTCACGCGGAACGAGGCGTCCGAGCGGAGTGGGTTGACCACCGAGCAGATCGACGCCGTGGCGACGGGATTCGGATTCACACCCATCAACGGGTCGCCGGACGGCGAGATCGGGTTCACGGATAACGAGATCCGCCTGTTCCGAGATGTGCACGCCCTGGCCTCGATCTTCTCGCAGCCCGAGACCGACGGCCTGCTGCGGGTGATCGGCTCGACGTTCGGGCGGCTCGGCGAAGCGATCGTGTCGGTGTTCCTGACCGATGTCGAGAGTCCGCACATGCAGGCCGGCGAGTCCCAGCTGCAACTGGCTCACAAGATCTACGAGGCGGTCGGGCTGTTGGACGGGTTCACCGACCGGCTCGACCCGATCCTGCGGCGGCACGTCCTGCAGGCGGTCGAACGCAATCGGCGTGCATCGATCGGACAGGAGCGTGCCACGTACCGATTCGCGGTCGGGTTCGTCGACCTGGTCGGGTTCACCGAGCACACCCAGCAACTCACGTCGGCCGAACTGGCGCGCTTCGTGCGAGATTTCGAGGGGCGCGCCCACGACGTCGCCACGAACGCCGGGGCGCGTGTGGTGAAGCTGATCGGCGACGAGGTGATGTTCGTCGCCACCGACGCCACGGCGGCGTGCAGAGCGGCAGCCGCACTGATGGACGGGTTCGGCGAGGTCGGGGCGACGGTGTTGCCGCGCGGGGGGCTGGCGTTCGGCGACGTCCTCACCCGTGGAGGCGACTACTACGGCACGGTCGTCAATCTCGCCTCGCGTCTCGTCGACCACGCCGTGCCGCAGGAACTGTTGGCCACATCGGCGTTCGTCGCGGCCGCTGCCGGGTGCGACTTCGAGCCCGCCGGACGAAGGACGGTGAAAGGGTTCTCGGCGCCGGTGGCGGTGTGGTCGTTCACCGGCCTGCCGGGTGACCGGCCCGTTCAGCTCGGTTCGATCTGAACGACCGCGATCTCGTCGCGCTCCTGGGTGATGACGGCGATCAACACCAGGGTCATACCGGTCAGGTCGAGCGCGCTGGGGCGCTGCCCGAGCACCACCCAACCCACCACCAACGCCGTGACCGGCAGCAGCGCCGACAGCAGCGAGAAGCGTCGGATCGGGATCCGACGCAGGGTGAACTGGTCGATCCCGTAGCCGATCGCGTTCGAGAACACGCCGGTCGCGCAGCACAGCAGCAGCAACGTCGGCGACACCCAGACCGGCCCGCTCCAGGGGGCACCGATCGGAGCGATCACGAACGAGCCGATCGCCAGGCCCACGCCCAGTCCGGCCACTCCCGGCCGCACTTGAGCCACTTTGGAACCGATCACGATGTACGCCGCCCACATCGCTGACGCCAGCAGGATGAACAGCATGCCGAGTGCGTTGTGGGCGATCTCGACGCCGCCCAACGTGATCACGCCGGTCGCCGCCAGCGCCAACGCCAACGCGTTGCGAGTGGTGCGGGTGGTGGCGGCAGCCACCGTGATCGGGCCGATGAACTCGATCGCCACGCTCTTGCCCAGGTCGATCCGCTCGATCGCCAGGTAGAAGCACAGGTTCATCAGCGCCGTGGCCGTTCCGAATACCGCCGCGCCCATCAGATGGCGACGGCTCCAGCCGCGCCAGAATCGGGGCGAGATGGCCAGCAAGGCGATCGCCGCGCCGATCACGCGGAACCAGGCGACGGTCTGCGGCTCGACCTGGTCGAACAGCGAGACGGCGATCGCGGCGCCGATGTACTGCGAGAGCGCCGACGCCACGAACAGTGCCTCCGGCGGCGCCGTGGCGAGCAGATCGGCGCCTCGCCACGAATTGGCGCGGGTCATGTCGGCAGAGGGTTTCAGTCGAACAGGTCCGGATCCGTGCGGCAGATCTCCTGCCACAACGGCTGGAACTGGAACCAGCCGGCGAACGGATAGCCCGACTGTTGGCGCGTGTACTCGGCGTACTCGTGCCGGATCGGCTCGGGTGCTCCCGCCGCCATCGCCAGCAACTGGGCCTGGCACGAGCGCTCCATCGTGATGAACCAGTAGGCCGCCTCGTCGATGCTCTCGCCGACCGTGAACAGCCCGTGGTTCTTGTGGATCGCGGCCTTGCCGGTCGGGAAGTGCTGGGCGAACTCCTTGCCGGCCTCGACCTCGAACACCACCGCACCACCCTGCTCGGCGATCACCGTGTGATCCTCGTAGAAGATGCACGCGTCCTGGGTGAGCGGGGCGAGCGGGATCCCGAGCGAGCTGAACGCCTTGCCGTGCACCGAGTGCGAGTGGGCGGCGGCGATCACGTCAGGGCGGGCCTCGTGGATCGCCGAGTGCAGCACGAACGCGGCCCGGTTCACGTGGTGCTTTCCGTAGACGACGTTGCCGTCGTGGTCGAGCAGGATCAGGTCACTCGACCGGATGTGTCGGAAGCTGTAGCCGAACGGGTTGACCCAGTACAGCTCGGGGAACTCGGGATCGCGCACCGTGATGTGCCCGGCGACACCCTCGCCGAATCCGAACCGACCGAAGATCCGCAGCGCGCCGGCGAGCTTCGCCTTGCGGTGGGCGCGTTCGTCCTCGACCGAGGCGAACGTCGGCGGCATCGGCAGCTCGAGTTCCGACTTCGGGGTGAGCTCGACCCCGTCGATCACGCGGGTGGTGGCACGCTGGTCCTCGGTCATCGCCATCTCGCTGAGCGTAGGCGCTCGATCAGACGATCGGGAGCCCGAGCCGGTTGCAGATGGTGTGGAAGATCTCGTCCTTGGGTGGCGTGGCATCGACGGTGAGGACGTACTCCTTGCCCTCGAAGATGTCGATCACCGGTTTCGTCTTGGCGTGGTAGTCACGCAGCCGGTTGGCGAGCGCTTCGGGGTGGTCGTCTGCCCGGAGCACCAGCTCGCCGCCGCACACGTCGCAGCGGTCGTCGTGCCGCGGGCGGTGGGCGATCAGGTTGTAGTCGAGCCCGCATTTCGAGCAGAGCCGGCGTGAGAGCACGCGACGTTCGACCTCGTCGTCGGGGAGTTCCAGGTTGATCACGCTGTCGATGTCGTAGCTCTCGAGGAAGAACTCGGCCTGGCGCTGGTTGCGGGGGAAGCCGTCGATGACGAATCCGTAGTTCCAGTCGTGTTGGGCGAGGCGTTCCTGGACCACCGATTCGACCAGGTCGTCGCCCACCAGCTCGCCGGCCGCCACGATCCGCTTCACCTGGGCACCGAGCTTGGTGTGGAACTGCACGTTCCAGCGGAAGATGTCGCCGACGCTGATGTGCACCAGGTTGAACCGCTCGCACAGCAGCTTGGCCTGCGTCCCCTTGCCGCTGCCCTGCACTCCCATGATCACGTACTTGCGCACGCAGGTCATCGTGGCACAGCACGCCCCGTGCGCGACGAGATCGTCGACGGCGCGACACTCATGGGGTGAACCGAGAGATCCGACCTGCCATGATCGCCCCGCCGGCCGCCAACTACGCCCACGCCGTCCTGACCGAGGGTGCATCCAAGTGGTTGCACACGTCGGGCGTCGTGCCGACGGCTCCGGACGGGTCGGTGCCCGAGTCGATCGAGGCGCAAGCGAACCAGGTGTGGACGAACATCGGGGCGATGCTGTCGGCCGCCGGGATGCGTCCGGCCGACGTCGTCTCGATCACCACCTACGTCGTGGTGGGCGAGTCGCTCGGTCCGGTGATGGCAGCGCGCGACGAGTTCATGGGCGGGCGGCGCGCGGCCTCGACGCTGGTGACGGTCCCGGCGTTGGCGCGTCCCGAGTGGCGGGTCGAGGTCGCCGTGGTGGCGGCATCGTCGTAGCGTCCCGCGCAGCGTGGCCGGCTCGTCACGCCGGGGTCGAGTGCTGACCGCGTTCAACTTGGCCGGCGATCGCCCGCCATCCCACCAGGCACAGGCCGAGGAAGATCGTGGCGACGATCACGAACGACGGCGCCGTGCCGCGATCGAACAGTTGGCGACGGGCGATCATGCCGACCAGCACGGTGATCGGCCAGATGACGACGCCGGTCACGATCGCCGACGGCCTGCGCCAGGCGCGCCCGATCAGCCAGGCGGCGGCGAGGCCGATCAGGAACGGCGCCGCCGTCTCGGCGATCCCTGCTGCGGCGGTGCCCTCGTCGTGGTTGCGGCGGCCGATCGCCACGAACAGCAACACGGTGGCGAGGTCGAGCGCGAGCGCGATCGCGAGCCGGCGGGGACGAAGCGAATCCATGCCGACAGTGTGCCCGGGACTTCCAGCCCTACCGGCGTGCCGGGCACAACCGCATCATCGGCGACATGTCCGAGATCACCGCCGAGATCGGTGTGCCGCCGGTGGCGGTTCCGGGTGCCACCGTCTTCGACGGTCGCATGGCGCTCACCGCGGAGCAACGCGGTCGAGGTCGCCGGGTCGCAGGGTGTCGAGGTCGTCAACTGGGTGGCAATGCGCGCCGCCGTCGGCGGCGACGTCGACGAGGTGCACCGCAACTACCACATCCCGATCTCGAACACCGCCGCCGGCCTGCTGGCGATCGAACCGACCCGTTCAAGTTGTGTCTGACACAACGTGAACGTCAGCCCTCGGTCGTGAAGCCGCCCAGCGTGCCCTTGAAGAACAGCAGCGGGTGCGGTCCGTCGCCGTCGTGGTCCGGATCGGCGTCGAGCGCCACCACGCGTCCGAGCACGAAGTAGTGGTCGCCCATCTCGTGCACCTGTTCGACCTCGCAGTCGATCCATGCCACGGCTCGCTCGATGATCGGCGAACCGGTCGGAGCGGGGCGCCATGACACGCCGTCGAACCGCGACGACTCGTTGTCGCTCTTGGCGAACTTCCAGCACAGATCTGCCTGCGGCCGGGAGAGCACGTTGACGCAGAATCGGCCCGACCCGGCAATCGCCGTCCACGTCGTGGAGTTGGTCATGGGCAGGAAGCCGACCATCGGCGGGTCCAGCGACACCGAGGTGAACGATCCGATCGTGAACCCGGCGGGTTTGCCGTCGTCGTCGTTGCCGGTCACGATCGTGACACCAGTCGGGAAGTGCCCGAGCACGGTGCGGAATTGCTTGCTGTCGAAGGCGTCCATCGTTCGCCGACTGTAGGCGAGGTGTGATCGAGCGGTCGGGTTCGGAAGCCGGTGCGATCTAGCTTGTGGCAATGGACGGGAACGTCAACCCGACGACCTCCGGCACCGACAAGCGGGTGCTGCGGGCCACGATGCGGGCGGTCCGCAAGGCGCTCGGTGACGTCGGCGTCCGGTCGGAGTCGATCTGGGCCCACGTCGAGTCGCTCGATGCGGTGCACACCGCTCGGTACCTGTTGGCGTTCGAGTCGGTCGTGGGCGAGCCGTCCACAGCCTCGTTCATCGATCGGCGCCGTGGGGCCGGGTGTCGGGTCGAGTGCCCGGAGGCCCGACCGACGGCGCCGCTGCCACCCGACGTGGCTTCGATCGACGTGGTGGTCCTGCCCGGCCTGGCGTTCACCGCCGACGGGGCGCGCCTCGGCCAGGGCGGAGGCTGGTACGACCGGTTGCTGGCCCAGGTCCGGCCCGATTGCGTGACGATCGGCGTCTGCTTCGCCGAGCAACTCGTGGATCACGTCCCGAGCGAGCCGCACGACGTCGACGTCGACGTCGTGGTCACCGACGACGGGGTGATCCGTCTTCGCTGATCGGCGTTGCGGTCGCCTCGCCGAGCGTCAGACCTTGCCGCTGGCCGATGCCGTGACACCGTTCCACGCGTACCCGCTCGGCACCGACACGGCGTTGACCGTGAACATCACCTTGCCGGAACGACGCGCGACCGCCGCCTGAGTGGATGCGACGCCGTTGGCGCCGGTCGTGGCCGTGGCGCTGCCCTTGACCTGACCGCTCCACGTGCCGGTCACGGTCGCTCCGGCGACCGGGAGGCCGCGGTCGTCGACCAGCGTCACGTCGGCGATCACCGATCGAGCGGCGCTGCCGGGTCGCAGGGTGATGCCCGCGATCCGAACGCTCGGCAGGCGCGGAACCGTCGTGGTGGTCGTGGTGCTCGTGGTCGTGACCGGGGCGAGCGTCGTGGTCGTCGTGGTGGTCGTGGTCGTGGCCGGGGCAAGCGTCGTGGTCGTCGTGCTGGGTGGTTGCGTGGTGACCGGCGTGGTGACCGGCGTGGAGTAGTTCGCCGAGATCGTGTAGCGACCGGTGCTGGCGTAGTCCGAGTATCCGGTCGCCGGATCGCCGGTGCCGACGCCGTCGACACGAACCACGTAGCTGCCCGCGGCGAGGGTGACCGTCATGGTGACGGTGCCCGTTCCGGTCGGATCGACCGTCGCGATCACGGCCCCGCTCGGGGTCTCGACGCTGACCTGGGCATCGAGATCGGAAGCGGGCGCCGAGGTGCTGAGCGAGACGGTCGCCATGCCCGCATCGGCAGTGAACTGGAACAGGTCGTTGTCGGTCGACTGGCCGATCACACCGAGGACCGGTGTGGCGGGGGCCAGCTGGGTGGCCGCTCCCGGCGAGTCGGCATGGTCGTCGGGCAGTCCGGCGATGTGGCTGCGCATCACGGTGAGGTCGTCCTCGGTGTTGGTCGCCCCGGGGTACTCGCCGCGGCTCCACTGCGTGGTCGCGCGGTAGTACCCGACGCCCATGATCGGCGCCCAGGTGCCGTGCCCCGAGTAGTAGGAACTGGTCGCCGAGCCGTCGTGGCTGAGGCCGACGGTGTGGCCGATCTCGTGGGCAGCCGCCTCGGCGATGCTCTTGTACGACGACGTGCCGAGCTGCTGGGTGAACACGAACGCCGGGGTATCGCTGCCCCAGGAGAACGATCCGACGTAGGCCACGCCGCCAGCACTGGTGCTGTACCAGTTGCTCGGCGAGATCACCACGCGAGCGCCGTAGGCGGCGTCGTTCGATGCCGTCTTGCGAAGCCCTTCGACGCCCGGGTCGATCGTGGTCACGTCGACGTCGAAGCCGGCGAAGTCCTCGCTGAGGCTGGCCCAGATCTCGCGGATGCGCTGCTGCTCGGCGTCGGTGACGATGCCGGGGGTGCCGTCGAGATCCCACTCGTCGGAGGTGATCGTCTGGCGTGTGCTGTTGTTCCACGACGTGCCGGTCGTGACGTGTCCGTCGAAGTCGAGCACGATCTTGCGTGGGGCCGAGGCCCGGCTGGTCAGCGCGAAGGCATTGGTGGTCGATGCGTACTCGAGCAACGTTCCGGAGTAGTCGGAGGCACTGGTCGCCGCCGGTTCTGCCTGCGCGTCGCCTTCGACCTGCTCGACGTAGAACAGTTGGTCGAGTCCGTCGATCCAGGCGCTGGCGTCGGTCGACAACACGTCGCCCAACACGTGTGGGTCGATGCCGTTGCGCAGCGCCACGTCCGGCAGCCGACCGGCGATTCGGTCGATCGCCTCGGCTCCCTGAACCGGTGCGGCGTCCGATCCGATGTCGGCGCCGCCGCAGACCGGGCTGGCGGAGGCCGGGCCACCGCACGGTGGCCCACCCTGCGCTCCGACGCGACCGGCGACGTCGGTGGCGATGATCGCCGAGAATGCGAGTGTCGGCACCAGGGCGACACGACCGAGGAAGCGGAACGTCGAGCTCATCGAACCCGTATCGGCGAGCGCCCGGCGCGGATGAGCGGGTCAGCTCAGAGTTGACCCGATTTGTATTCTGGGTGGGACAAACATGATCGAAACCAGAACCTTCGGCTCGGCGAGGCTCACACCTCTTCGTAGTACTCGCGACCGATGTGGGTGATCGGGTCCTCGCCCATCATCCAACGCAGCGTGTTCTTCAACTTCGTGAGCTGGATGAACAGGTCGTGCTCGGCGTAGAGGCCGGGGGCGGTCATCGGCGCCTTGTAGTAGAAGCTCAGCCACTCCTGGATGCCGCCCAGTCCGGCACGCTGGGCGAGGTCGGAGAACAGCACCAGGTCGAGCCCGAGCGGCGCCGCCAGGATCGAGTCGCGGCACAGGAAGTCGATCTTGAGTTGCATCGGATAGCCGAGCCAACCGAACAGGTCGATGTTGTCCCAGCCCTCCTTGTTGTCACCACGCGGCGGGTAGTAGTTGATCCGCACCTTGTGGTAGACGTTGCCGTAGAGCGAGGGGAAGCTCTCGGGGTCGAGGATGTGCTCGAGCACGCCGAGCTTGGACTCCTCCTTGGTCTTGAAGTTGTCGGGGTCGTCGAGCACCTCGCCGTCGCGGTTGCCGAGGATGTTGGTCGAGTACCACCCGTTGAGGCCGAGCATGCGGGCCTTGAGCATCGGGCCGATGACCGTCTTGATCAGCGTCTGGCCGGTCTTGAAGTCCTTGCCCGAGATCGGCACGTTGCGCTCGGTGGCGAGCTCGCGCAGCGCCGGGATGTCGACGGTCAGGTTGGGTGCGCCGTTGCAGAACGGCACGTCTTCCAGGATCGCCGCGTAGGCGTACAGCATCGAGGGCGCAATGGTCGGGTCGTTGGCATCGATCGCCGCCTCGAACGCCTCGATCGATGCGTGGGTCGGCCCAGGCTCGATGAAGATCTCGGTCGATGCCGCCCACAGCATCACGACCCGGTCGACCTGCTTGTCCTCGCGGAACCGGTTGATGTCCTCGCGGATCGAGTTGAGCATCGTGCGCTTGTCGATCGTGTGCATCGTGTTGTCGGCGTCGAGCCGCTTCACGTACTGACGGTCGAACGCGGCCGGCATCGGGCGAACGTCGCGGAGCGCGTCGGCGATGCCCTCCAGATGCCTGCCGGAATCGAGCACGCCGGCCCGTTGGGCGGCGACGTAGGCGTCGTCCGGGAACGGATCCCAGGCTCCGAACACGATGTCGTCGAGCGATGCCAGCGGCACGAAGTCCTTGATCAGCGGGCTGCGCTTGTCGGTCCGCTTGCCGAGCCGGATCGTGGCCATCTGGGTCAGCGACCCGAACGGTTCGGCCTGGCCGCGCTTGGCCAGTTCGACGCCGGCGATCAGGGTCGACGACACGGCGCCGAGGCCGACGGTGAGGACACCGAGCTTGCCGGTGGCGGGAGCGATGGGGAGACCAGTCATCCCGACAAGATAAGCAATCCTGTCCGGTCTCGGGTGATGGTGAAGCAAATCTGAACTATCCTGCACGGGGTGACCGTCGATCGCGCAATCTTGCCCGACATCTCGATCCGGCAACTCGAGTACCTCGTCGCCGTCGCCGACGCACCCACGTGGTCCATCGCTGCCGAGCGCGTGGGGGTGAGTGCGTCGGCGCTCTCCCAGGGTCTGGCCGAACTGGAACGGCGGGTCGGCGTGCAGCTGTTCGAGTCGGCAGGACGTCGGCGGATGCTCCGGGGTGCGGCGCGTCCGATGCTCGACCATGCCCGTCAGGTCGTGGCCCTCACCGGCGACCTCGTTGGATGGGCCGACCGGGTGCGCGGAGCCCGCACCGGTTCGGTGCGGTTGGGAATGATCGACGTGTCGGCGGTGGTCCACCACCCCGAAGTGATCCGGCACTTCCGCCTCGACCGACCCGATGTCTCGCTCACCCTCAGCGTCGCTCCGTCGGCAGCGTTGCTCGACGGTCTCCGGGCCGGCCTGCTGGACCTGGTCGTGTGCGTGCAGCCCCCTGGGGAGTCGCTCGGCATCGATATCGAGCCGCTGTTCGAGGAGCCGCTGTTCGTGATCGCACCGCCGGATGTCGAGATCGGTGTGGTTCCCACCTGGGGTCCGTGGGTGTTGTTCCCGCCCAGTTCCCACACGCGCCAGGCCGTGTCGGCGGAGTTGCGACGGCGCGGGGCGGTGATCCACGTGGCCGCCGAGAGCCACCAACCCGACGTGTTGCTCCAGATGGTCCGACTCGGTCTCGGCTGGACGGTGCTGGCGACCACGGGTACGAGTGACGTGACGATCGGCCCCGAACTGCTGCGCCGGCAACTGGTGCTGGCGCGTCGGTCCGGAGCGGTCCACGACCCTGCTGCCGACGAGTTGGCGGAGCGTCTGCGTGCCGCGACCCTGCCGTCCGATCGAGCGGTCAGGCCGAGGCGCCGACCACCTCGAGCCGGTCGCCGACGCTGATCGCTCCGGGTCGCTGCACCGTGGCGCCGACCCCCATCAGATTGCCGCGGTCGGCGATGACACGCTTGAGCACCGACAGGTCGGCGGCGATTCCGCCCTGCTGAGCTCGCGCCACCATCACGCACCGATCGATCGGTTTGCGGACGTCCAGTCCGGCCGAGCCGAGTGTGACGTGGCGACCGATCAGGTCGTCCTCACCGGCGCCGTCGACGATCAGGTTGATCCGGAACCGGGGCGGCTCGAAGTCCGCCAGCGACGCGGTCGAGACGATCGACACCGTCGAACGCCCGTCGTGGAACGAGCCGAGCCGGCTCTGCCAGCTCACCCAGTCCGTCTCGTGATCGATGTCGAGCGGATTCTCGAACGTGCCGTGGGTGGCTCCCGCGGCGACCAACTCGACCGGGCGGTCGAGCCAGGTCGACAACTGCTCGGAGGTGGTGGCCGTCGCTCCGTCGGGGAGCGAGATGACCGGACCGCTCCCGGCCCACCGAGCCGACGCCATCAGCAGCCTCGGTTCGCGCCGCCCGGTTAGGATCGTGTTGGTCACGAGGTCGCGTACACCCCAGGATCGGTCACCGTCGATCCCGTGTTCGCCCAGCCCGGCCGACGTCAACGACTCGCCGCCCATCGACTTGACCGGGTATCGCCAGATCTGTGTGACGATCACGGATCGCACCGTACCAGTGCGATCCGACCCGCGAACTCAGGGATTCCACCCCCGATGCGGCGACGGCATTGCATTCGCGGCCGCGCTCTGGCACACTGTTCCGCGATGCGAGCCCACCTCAGCGCCCTCGTAGTACTCATCGACTAGCGCACCGGCTTCACCTGCCGCGTGCGCCACGACCTCCCAGACGGGAGGTCGTTTCGTTTTTCCGCCCACGTTCTCAGACCCCCGAGCCACCGACTCGACCCCCACGCCAACCAGGAGACAGCAGCCATGACCAGAATGACCGGAGCGCAAGCGCTGATCAAAGCGCTCGAAATGGAAAAGGTCGACACCATGTTCGGCCTCCCGGGCGGATGCATCCTCCCCGCCTACGACCCGCTGCTCGAGTCGTCGATCCGCCACGTGCTGGTGCGCCACGAGCAGGGCGCCGGGCACATGGCGGAAGGGTACGCCCACGTCACCGGCCGGCCCGGTGTGGCGATGGTGACGTCCGGTCCCGCTGCCACCAACCTCGTCACCCCGCTGATGGACGCCTACATGGACTCGATCCCGATGATCGGGATCACCGGTCAGGTCGGCACGGCGGCGATCGGCACCGACGCCTTCCAGGAGTGCGACACGGTCGGCATCACGCGTTCGTGCACGAAGCACAACGAACTGGTGATGACCGCCGAGGAGCTGCCGATGGCGATCCGCCAGGCGTTCCACATCGCCACCACCGGCCGCCCCGGCCCGACCCTGGTCGACATCCCCAAGGACGTGCTCCAGAACGACATGACGTGGTACTGGCCGAGCGACGACGAGGTCGCCGCCTCGCTGCCCGGTTACCGGCCCAACACCAAGGGCCACCCGCGGATGATCAAGGAGGCGGCGCGTCTGATCCTGGAGTCGCGCCAGCCGATCCTCTACATCGGCGGCGGCATGCTCAAGGCCCGCGCCGCCGAAGCGCTGCGCGAGCTGGTCGAACTGACCGGCATCCACGTGGTGACCACGCTGATGGCGCGCGGGGTGTTCCCCGACAGCCACCCGCTCAACCTCGGCATGCCCGGCATGCACGGCAACGCCTACGCAACGACGGCGATGCAGAAGAGCGATCTGCTGATCAACCTCGGAGCACGTTTCGACGACCGCATCACCGGCAAGGTCGGTGCCTTCGCGCCCGACGCCAAGATCATCCACGTCGACATCGACCCGGCCGAACAGGGCAAGGTGCGCCGCCCCGACGTTCCGATCGTCGGCGACTGCCGGCTCGTGACCGAAGAACTGATCAAGGCCATCCGCGACCTGAAGGAGTCAGGCGTCGAGCAGCCCGACCTGGCGCCCTGGAAGAGCCGCATCTCGGGCTGGCAGGAACAGTTCCCGACCACCTACGAACAGTCCGAACCCGGAGCGGCGCTCAAGCCCCAGTACTGCCTCGAGCAGTTGCGCGACCTCGCCCCGGAGGACACCATCCTCACGTCGGGCGTCGGTCAGCACCAGATGTGGTCGTCGCTGCACTGGAAGTTCGAGCACCCGTACACGTGGGTCAACTCGGGCGGCTTGGGCACGATGGGGTTCTCGATCCCCGCCGCGATCGGCGCCAAGGCCGGCCGCCCCGATGCCACGGTGTGGGCGGTCGACGGAGACGGCTGCTTCCAGATGACCGCTCAGGAACTGGTCACGTCGACCGTGGAGCGGATCCCCATCAAGGTGGCGTTGCTCAACAACAGCTACCTCGGCATGGTCCGTCAGTGGCAAGAGATGTTCTACGACGAGCGCTACAGCGAGGTGTACCTGTCGACCGAGTACCCGGACTACGTCAAGTGGGCCGAGTCGATGGGCTGCGTGGCGATCCGAGTCGAATCGCCCGAGGAGGTCGCCCCGGCGATCGAGAAGGCCAACTCGATCAACGATCGCTCGGTCGTGGTCGAGTTCCGCACCGACTCCAACGAGAAGGTGTTCCCGATGGTCCCGGCAGGCATGGCCAACGACGACCTGATCGTGCACCCGAGCCAGCAAGCCATCCGCGACCGTCTCGCCTGACGTTCGACCTGAACCAGGAGTCTCCGCATGAATACCAACAATCCCCACGGTTCCTCGGTGAACCACCACATCCTGTCCGTGCTCGTCCAGAACCGGCCCGGCGTCCTCGCCCGCGTGGCAAGCCTGTTCGCCCGGCGCGGCTACAACATCTTCTCGCTCGCCGTCGCCCCGGCCGAGGAGCCGGGCATGAGCCGCATCACGGTCGTGGTCGACGTCGACTCGTCGCCGCTCGAGCAGATCGTCAAACAGCTGTTCAAGCTGATCGATGTGGTCAAGATCAGCGAGCTCGACCCGCGCCGATCCGTGGAGCGTGAACTGCTGCTCGCCACCGTGCGCATCGACGCCGAGGCGCGTGGTCAGGTGGTGGAACTGACCAACATCTTCGAAGGCAAGATCCTGGCCGTGGGCACCGACGCGATGACGATCAGTTTGGAGGGCAACCCCGACAAGCTCGATGATTTCGAGGACCTGCTGGCCCACTACGGCATCGTTGAGCTGCAGCGCACCGGTAGGGTCGCTCTGCCCAAACTCGACCGTGGCGGCCGCTTGCGCGCCGTGAACTCCAACAACATGAAAGGCAAGGTGGGCTGAGATGGCCGCCAACGTGTACTACGAAGCCGACGCTGATCCGTCGATCATCCGTGGCAAGAAGGTCGCCATCATCGGCTACGGCTCGCAAGGCCATGCCCATGCGCTCAACCTGAAGGAGTCCGGTGTCGAAGTGGCCGTCGGCCTGCGCGACGGTTCGTCGTCCAAGGCCAAGGCCGAGAATGCCGGGCTGACCGTCATGTCGATGGCCGACGCAGCTGCCTGGGCCGACGTGATCATGCTGCTCGCGCCCGACACCGAGCAGAAGAAGATCTACGACGAGCACATCGCCGCCGGGCTCGAGCCGGGCAACGCGATCGCCTTCGCCCACGGGTTCAACGTGCGTTTCGGCCGGATCAGCGCCCCCGAGGGCGTCGACTGCATCATGATCGCCCCCAAGGGCCCGGGGCACCTCGTGCGCCGCACCTACACCGAGGGTGGCGGCGTGCCGGCCCTCATCGCCGTCGAGCAGGACGCCACGGGCAATGCCAAGGCGATCGCCCTGTCGTACGCCGAGGCGATCGGCGGCGCCCGCGCCGGCGTGATCGAGACCACGTTCCCGGAGGAGACCGAGACCGACCTGTTCGGCGAGCAGGTCGTGCTGTGCGGCGGCCTCACCCGCCTGGTGCAGGCCGGATTCGAGACCCTGGTCGAGGCCGGCTATGCCCCCGAGATGGCGTACTTCGAGTGCCTCCACGAGGTCAAGCTGATCGTCGACCTGATGTACGAAGAGGGGATCGCCGGCATGCGCTACTCGATCTCCGACACCGCCGAGTACGGCGACCTGACGCGCGGTCCCCGCATCGTCACCGACGACACCAAGGTCGAGATGAAGAAGATCCTCGGCGAGATCCAGTCGGGTCAGTTCGCCGCCGAGTGGATCGCCGAGAGCGAGTCCGGCCGCGCCAACTACCACCGCCTCCAGAACGAGGGCAAGGCGCACCCGATCGAGGTCGTGGGCGCCCAGTTGCGCGCCATGATGCCGTGGATCAGCGCCGGTCGGCAGAAGGTCGCCGACGCCAGCGGTGGGGACTCCTGACGCAGGAACGCCGGCTGCTCGGCCGATTGCGGCGGTCTCGGCACAAGTCTGTGCCGGTGCCGTCATGATTCGTGTCCCGGGCTCGTCCTTCCCTGTGTGCGGACCACCACCGACCACGCACAACTAGCCTGCCGTCCGTGGCACTCGCCTCGGTCTCGCACCGTTTCACCGGCCTCGACTCGGCCGACTTGCTGGCGCGCGTCCGAGACGGGGACGTCGATGCCTTCGGCGAGCTGTACGTGCGCTACCACGACTTCGCCCACGCCGTCGCACGGCGTGCGTCGCGTCGGCATGCCGACGATCTGGTGTCGGAGGCATTCCGGCGGGTGCTGTCGGCGATCAAGCGCGGTGGCGGTCCGACGTTGGCGTTCGGCCCGTATCTCGCCACCACGATCCGCTCCGCAGCCGCAGGGTTGGCGGCGCCGTACCAAGAGGTCGGGCTCGATGTGAGCGCCGAACTGCTCGACGATCACGGCGATGTCGATCCCCGGGTGGGTACGGCGTACTCGTCGTTGCCGGAGACCTGGCAGAACGCGCTGTGGTACGCCGATGTCGAAGGAATGTCGCCTCGCCACGCCGCTCCCTTGATGGGGATGGCCTCCGCCAACGCCTTCTCGGCGCTCCGGCTTCGGGCCCGCGCCGGCCTGCGCTCGGCGTACCTGACGCTCGTCGTCGACGACGTGTGCAACGAGGAGGTCGCACGCCACCTCCAGTTGTTGGTGGCCGGCAAGACAACTCCCGACGTGGTGGACGCAGTGGTCGACCAGCACCTCGCCGAATGCGGGGAATGCGGTTCGGTGGCGTGGCGGATCGCTGCCGTGACGGGGTCCACGATGCCGGCCGTGCTGGCGCCGGCGGTGATCGGCATGTTGGGCTTCTCGAGCGCTAAGGCGCTCCTGCCGGCGGGGCTGGGTCTTCCGTGGTTCCTGGGTTGGTTCCGACGGATCCGAACGAGTGGCGTCGTCGCCGCCGCGGCGTGCCTCGTGCTGGTCGTTGCCGGGCTGGCCTTCGCCGCCAACCTCGGCGGCGGGTCTCGGTCCGCCGAATCTGCTCGGTCGTTGCCGGTCGCCGCCACCGAGGTGCCCGATGAGTCCGGTGACGGCGCGGGCAGCGGGCCTGTCGACGCCACCCCAGCTGGCGCACCGGCCGTGGAGCCACCTCCGGTCGTGCCCACGTCCAGCAGCAGCACCAGCACGACCAGCAGCACCACGAGCAGCAGCACCAGCACGATTCCCACGACCAGTACGACACTCCCACCCAGACCTGCGACGCTGGTGCCGGTGACCACCCGCCCCACTCCTGCGTCCCCGACGACGACCACCACGACCACCACCACCGTGGCCCCGACGACGACCGTCGCCCCGACAACGACCATGCTCGCCCCGACCACCACCACGCTCGCCCCGACCACCACGACGACCAGCACGACCGTCGCCCCGACCACGACCGTCGCCCCGACCAGTACGACCGTCGCCCCGACCACCACCACGACCAGTACGACCGTCGCCCCGACCACGACGACCACCACCACGACGACCACCACGACGACCACCACGACGACGAGTCCGCCGACACCGCCCGGCAGCATGACCGTGACCGTCGACAACCTCAACGGCAATCGGCGTCGGGTGGAGCTGACCGTCAGCGGCTTGACCGGCGCCAACGGCACGATCGAGTTCTCGTCGCCGGTGCAGTTCATCCAGTCCACGAATGCCACGTGCGCAGCGACCACCTGTTCGATCGGCGGGGTGGCCGACCCGGCGATCGTGGACCTTCGTGTCCAGACGCTTTCGGGCGACATCGGCCCGATCACCGTGCAGCTGAGGAACTCGGTCGGCACCGTGATCCAGTCGTACACGTCGCCCTGAAGAAATCTCGAAGATTTCTCGGCGGTCGCGTCACGATCCGTGAGGAGCGCCCCTCTCTCTTCACAAGTGGTTGGTGACCACACAACCACTGCGGTTCTCGGGTGGGTCCACACTCCGCCGGTGGATCCACCCGAACCGCAACGTCGCATCCCGTCCACAGGAGCGGGCGGGACGATCACCCCCCGATCGTCCCGCCATCCAGGGCCAGTCCGCCCGTGTGGGTGGCCGTGAGCGTCAGCTCACGGCCACCCGACACGCGAGTCGCATCATGGCGTCGACACCGGCCTTGAGTTCGGTGTCGCTGATCCGTTCCGATTCGCCGGATTCGCCCAGCAGATCCGACACGGTCATGACCGCCAGTGCCTCGATCCCGTGCACGGCAGCGATCGTGTACATCATGGCCGCCTCCATCTCGACGCCCACGTGCCCGGTGCGCTTCCATCGTGCGAACGTGCTGTCGCCGTCCGGGTCGTAGAACACTCCGCTCGTCACGACCGGCCCGACGTGGACGATGGTGCCTTGCTCGCGGCTGAGCCGTGCCGCCGATTCGGCCAGTTCGAACGTGGCGGTCGGGGCGTAGGACGTCATCTGCGCCACCCGCAGCGGTGTCTCGTCCTCGGCGGTGGCGCTGATCGCCACCACGGTGTCGCCCATCCGCATCCCGTCCTTGAGACCTCCGCAGGTGCCGACCCGGATCAGCCGCCGGGCGCCGAGCATCACGAGTTCCTCGAACACGATCCCGGCCGAGGGGCAACCCATCCCGGTCGTCTGCACGCTGATCGGCGCGCCGTCGAACATGCCGGTGTAACCCAGCATGCCGCGCTCCTCGTTGACGCACCGGAAGCCGGGGTCGAAGAACGTCTCGGCGATGTACCGGGCTCGGCGTGGATCACCGGGGCACAGCACGTTGGGGGCGTAGTCGCCGGGTTCGGCGCGCAAGTGGATGGGCATCCGGCCAGCGTAATGTCCAGCTCATGACTCCCGAGATCGGAGAAGGGTCCTTCGGCCACGGTGCCAACGCGATTCGGGTCAGCACCGTGCTCGGCGACCGGGACGGTCCGGTCGGTGCGGCGTGGACCACATCGTTGGCCACACCCTCGATGGGGCACTCGCCGTTCGTGGTGGTCGCTCGACCCAATCTGCCCGTGGTGCCCCTGACGCTGCTGGTCCCCGCCGTCGGTGTGGTCGACCAGCACCACGCCGAACTCACGATGGGGGCGGCCCAGGCCGGTGTGGCGGCCGCCGTGCTCGATCTGAAGATGGACGATCCGGACGGCGAGCGGTGCCTGATCGCCTCGGTCTGGGTCGGGCCAAACGCCGACGACGAGGAAGCCGTGTACGCCAACACGCGCCACGCGGCGATCTCGGCGCTCAAGTTGGGAGCCGGCGGGGGCCCGTGGCACGGCCATCTGGCCGAGATCGACATGCCCGAGAACCCCAACTTCCGCCGCCGTTAGGCGGCGAAGAAGGCCCTGCGATCCGTACGGCCCCAACGCCTAGGCTGTCGGCCGTGCTGCACCTGTACGACACCGCCACCCGAGAGGTACGTGAGCTCGCCCTTCGCGAGCCGGGCAAGGTCGGCATCTACCTGTGCGGCCCGACCGTGTACGGGCCGCCGCACCTCGGCCATGGCCGAGCCACGCTCGTGTACGACATCATGCGGCGGTACCTCGAGTGGAGCGGATTCGAGGTCCGGTTGGTGTCGAACATCACCGACATCGAGGACAAGATCATCGAGCGCGCCGAGCGCGAGGGCCGACCGTGGCAGGACATCACGACCAAGTGCGAGCAGGTCTGGTTCGAGGCGATGGCGGGCATCAACGTGCAGCGCCCGACCGACGTGCCGCACGCCACCGACTACGTCGACGAGATGGTGTCGATGATCGCCGAACTGATCGCCGCCGACAAGGCGTACGCGACCGACGACGGGATCTACCTCTCGGTCGAGACGGTGGACGGCTACGGCCTGCTCGCCCATCAGTCGCTCGACGACATGCGGTCGGGCGGCGGCGATCGAGAGATCTTCGGTGCCGAGGCCAAACGACACCCTGCCGACTTCGTGTTGTGGAAGTTCTCCAAGCCGGACGAACCGTCGTGGCCGTCGCCGTGGGGTGATGGTCGCCCCGGTTGGCACAGCGAGTGCGTGGTGATGAGCCTCGACCTGCTGGGGGAGGGGTTCGATCTGCACTGCGGCGGACAGGACCTGCGCTTCCCGCACCACGAGAACGAGCGCGCCCAGGCGGTGGCGCTCGGCAAGCGGTTCGCCAATCACTGGATGCACAACGGTTTCGTGGTCGACGCCGAGGGCGAAAAGATGTCGAAGTCGCTCGGCAACGTCAACAACCTGCTCGACCTGATCGACCTCTACGACCAACGCGCCTATCGGATGGTGTTGCTGCAGTCGCACTACCGCAGCCCGGTCAAGATCGGCGCCGACAACATCGACGCCGCCACCAAGTCGTTGGCTGGCCTCGACGCGTTTGCGGGTCGCACCGCCGGCGTCGCCTCCGCCGACCCCGATCCCGATGTGATCGCCCAGTTCCGGAGTGCGATGGACGACGATCTCGACACCCCGAAGGCCACGGCGCTGTTGTTCGACACCGTTCGCCGGGCCAACGCCGCGCTCGATGCCGACGCACCCGAGGCAGCCGGGCTCGTTGCCGCGGCGCACGTGCTGGCGTCCACGTTCGGGCTCGAACTCGGCGCACCGTCGGTTGTGCCCGACGAGGCCCAGGCCCAGGCGGCCGCACTCGATGCGGCTCGGGCGGCCAAGGACTTCGCCGCAGCCGACGCGATCCGTGCCGCACTGCAGGCCGATGGCTGGACCGTCGAGACCGGCAAGTCCGGCACCGTGCTGCGTCGCTGACCGGCGACGAACCGCAGCGATTCCCGTACCGTGTCGACCGTGAGTGCGCTCGACGAGCAGCAGGCCGTGGGCGTCCGGACCTCGAACAATGCCGGACTCGGCTACCTGCCGGCACTCGACGGCCTGCGGGCGGTGTCGGTGGCGGCGGTCGTGCTGTATCACGCCGGCGTGCCGTGGATGCATGGCGGCTTCTTCGGCGTCGAGGTGTTCTTCGTCGTGTCGGGCTTCCTGATCACATCGCTGTTGCTCGACGAACGGGCCCGCACGGGAGCGATCTCGCTGCGGCGGTTCTGGGCGCGCCGGGCGCGCCGCCTGTTGCCTGCGCTGGTCGCTGTCGTGGTCGCCGTGATGGCGTGGACCGTGGTATTCGGCACGCCGGAGCAACGCTCGCAGCTGCGCTCCGATCTGCCGTGGGCGCTGCTCTACGGCGCCAACTGGGGCCAGATCGTGGGCGACGTGCCGTACTTCGGTGCCGGCGATCCGCCCATGTTGCGGCACCTCTGGAGCCTTGCCGTGGAGGAGCAGTGGTACGCGATCTGGCCGCTGGCGTTCGTCGCCCTCTCTCGACTTCGGTGGAGACCGCGACGGATAGCCGCCGTGCTGGTGTCGATCGTCGTCGCCGTGAACGTGTGGATCGGTTGGGTCGCCCACCACGCAGGCGGGCCCACGATCGACGGCCGATGGCTGGGTGACGTCGATCGGATCAACTTCCTGTATCTGTCCACGCCGACCCGATCGAGCGGGCTGCTGCTGGGGGCGGCGCTGGCATTCGTGTGGCGCGCACGGTCGGCCTCCGATGCCAATCGGCCGTTCGTGGGCGCACCGGCACGGGTGGCCACGATCGCCGTCGTGGTGGCGCTGGCATCGGCCTTCGTGTTCGGCCGGGTCACCTCGGGCGCCAGCTACCCGTTCGTGATGGCGGTGGTCTCGGTGGGGTCGGTGGCGATGATCTGGATCGTGCTGCATCGCTCGTGGCTCGGCGGGGTGCTCTCCGCCGCCCCGATTGCAGCGGTCGGGCGACGCAGCTACGGGATCTACCTGTGGCATTGGCCGGTATTCGTCGCGCTCGACGCGACCACCGGCGACTGGCAGCGCATCGCTCCGGCGTTGGTGATCACGGCGGTCTGTTCCGAGGCGTGCTACCGGTGGGTCGAGACGCCCTGCCGCCAGGGTGCGATCGGTCGCCTGTGGCACCGCCGGCGGCGGGCCGTGTGGCAGCCGGCGGCACTGGGCACATGCGCGGTGGCGGTGCTCTCGCTGCCGATCATCACCGCCGACCGGTTCGATCGCGCCGCCGGCGACCAGCAACAGACGTTCGAGTTGCTCGCACCGGTCACGACGTCCGCAACGATCCCTGCCACGCCCCAGCCGGAGCGGTCATCCGTCGCCGTGGCGACCACCCTGGTGATCGCTCGCGACGTGGCGGCAGAACCGGTCGCTCCCGAACCCGCCAGCACGACGCCCAGCACGACTCCCAGCACCAGCGCCAGCACGACGCCCAGCACGACGCTGCCGCAGCTGCCGCGCCGGGTGGCGATCGTCGGCGACTCGCAGGCGCACGCGTTGGCGATCAACCTGCCGGCCGGGGTCGGCGAGTACCTGACCGTCGCCGACGGCGGCGTGGACGGGTGCAGCGTGTACGAAGCCGGCGTCGCCGTCAGCCCCGAGATCGGATTCAGCAACGACTTCGGCCGCTGCCGAGCCTGGGCGACGCGGTGGGCCAAGTCGGCCGCCGGGAGCGAGGTGGCGCTCGTGATGCTCGGTGCCTGGGACGTGCTCGACATCCAACTCAGCGACGGCTCCACGATCCGGTTCGGGTCCTCGACGCACGACGATCTGTTCGTCAACGGGCTGGAGATCGGGCTGGCAGGCCTGGAGTACGTGGGGGTCGAGGCGGCCCTGCTCGAGGTCCCGTGCATGAGGCCGGTCGAGGCGTTCGGCCAGGGGGTGCCGCCGATTCCGGAGCGGGCGCAGGACTGGCGCGTGATCCATCTCAACGGGTTGCTGCGCCGCGTCGCCGCCGCCCACCCCGACACGGTCACATTCGTGGAGGGGCCGGATGCCTGGTGTGGCGACCCTGCCATCGCCACCGACCTCGACTACCGCTGGGACGGCGTGCACGTGTACCAGCGCGGCGCCAACCTAATCCTGGGCACGATCACCCCGGCGCTGCTGGCGATCCCCGTCTGATCAGCACTCTGATCAGCGCGGGAGGAAGCGGGCGGTGAACTCGTTGCGGAACACGCCGGCGGCGTCGTAGCGGTTGGCGAGTTCGGTGGCGGCGTCGATCATCGGATACCGGCCGCGCACCACGGCCGGGTCGATGTCGAACACCTTGCCCCAGTGCGGCCTGGGGTCGAACGGCTCGAGTGCACGCTCGAGCGCCGCCACGGCGACCGCGGCCGCGGCGGGATCGGCGACCCAGCTGAAATGCAGGGCGAGCGAGTCGCGGCCCGAGCACATGCTCAGCCACAGATCGTCGGCGGCGATCGATCGCAGTTCGCAGCACAGCAGTGGTGCCGCCACCACGTCGGCGACGGCGTGCACGGCTTCGATCGCTTCCACGGCGTGGCGGCGGTCGACGAAGTACTCGGTCTGCAGTTCGTCGCCCGTACTGGGGGTGAAGTCGAGCCGGAAGTGGGGGAGCCGTTCGTGCCATCGGCCTGGGATCCCGAGTTGCTCCGTGCACGCCTCGGCCGAGACCTCGATCACGGGATGGACACGACGTTCGGCTCGGCGAGCGCCCAGTGCGGCGAAGTCGACCTCGCCGTGGGCGCGATCGGCGCGGCGTTTGACCCACACCTGTTCGATCACGTCACCGCGCCACCGGGTGAACGGGCTGACGCTGTAGCCGGCGGCGAAGATCTCGTCGAGGTGGTCGAGCAGGCCGGCCAGCGGCAGGTCGAGCCACACGGTCTGAGCGACCTCGTATGCCGGCTCGACCCGCACGGTGACGGCGGTGAGCGGCCCGAGCGTGCCGAGCGCCACCACCGCGCCGGCGAAGTCGGGGTGGCTCCGATCGAGGGTGGTCAGCTCGCCGGACGGTGTGACGAGTTCGATCGACTCGACCGCCGCCGCCAGGCACGGGTTGGTGTCGCCCGACCCATGGGTGCCGGTCGAGCAGGCGCCCGCCACGGTGATGTGGGGGAGCGACCCCATGTTGGGCAGCGCCAGCCCGACGGCGTCGAGCGCACTGGCCAGTTCGCCGTACCGCACCCCGGCGCTCACCGTGGCCGTGTGGCCGACCGGATCGATGTCGAGCCGGTGCGGGAGACCGGCCAACGAGACCAGGTCACCGGGGGTGTCGGCGATCGTGTTGAACGAGTGCCCGGACCCCAGCACCCGGCACGCCGAACTGCCCGACACGATTGCCTGCAACTCGTCGACCGAGTCGGGCTGGTGGAACCGAGCGGCACGGAACTCCACGTTGCCGGCCCAGTTGCGAGTGCTGATCGACGTCACCCCGACAGTGTCCCACGCCGTTCTGCGGTCTCGATCACAGTGCGCTGTGCGGCCGTTCGACGACAAAGTTACCCGGGGGTAGACAGATGGGTTACCGTAGGGTAACTTACGGGTATGGCCGAGTTCTCCCTGAACCTCAACGAAGATCAGACCCAGATCCAGAAGTGGGTCCACGGTTTCGCCGAAGACGTGCTGCGTCCCGCCGCCCACGAGTGGGACGAGCGTGAGGAGTTCCCGTACGAGATCGTGCAGCAGGCCAGCGAGATCGGGCTGTACGGCTTCGAGTTCCTGATGAACGCGATGGCCGACACGACCGGCCTCACGCTCCCGGTCGCCGTCGAGGAGATCTTCTGGGGTGACGCCGGGCTCGGCATGGCGATCATGGGCTCCTCGCTCGCCGCAGCCGGAATCGCCGGGGTCGGCACCCCCGAGCAGGTCATGGAATGGGTACCGCAGTGCTACGGCACACCCGACAAGGTGCAGCTCGGCGCGTTCTGCGTGAGCGAGCCCGACGCCGGCTCCGACGTGTCGTCGCTGCGGACCCGCGCCGTCTACGACGAGGCCAACGACGAGTGGGTGCTGAACGGCACCAAGGCGTGGATCACCAACGGCGGGATCGCCGACGTGCACGTGGTCGTGGCCGCCGTCGACCCAGAACTGCGTGGGCGTGGTCAGGCCTCGTTCATCGTCCCGCCCGGGACGAAGGGCCTGTCACAGGGCCAGAAGTACCTGAAGCACGGCATCCGTGCCTCGCACACGGCCGAGGTCGTGCTCGACGATGTGCGCATCCCCGGTTCGCTGCTGCTGGGCGGCAAGGAGAAGCTCGACGCCAAGCTGGCACGGGCGCGAGATATCGGTTCGACGGGCGAGAAGCAGCCGGCGATGTCGACCTTCGAGGCCACCCGCCCGACCGTGGGCGCACAGGCACTCGGCATCGCACGCGCCGCCTACGAGTACTCGCTCGACTACGCCAAGGAGCGCAAGGCGTTCGGCAGGCCGATCATCATGAACCAGGCGATCGCCTTCAAGCTCGCCAAGATGGTGACCGAGATCGACGCCGCCCGCCTCCTGATCTGGCGTGCCGCGTGGCTGGCCCGCAATGGCGGTTTCAAGAACGCCGAAGGTTCGATGAGCAAGTGGAAGGCCTCCGAGGTCGCCGTGCGTGCGACCGAGGAAGCGATCCAGATCCTCGGTGGCTACGGCTACACCCGCGAGTACCCCGTCGAGCGTTGGCACCGCGACGCCAAGATCCACACGATCTTCGAAGGCACCAGCGAGATCCAGCAGCTGGTGATCGCACGGGCCATATCGGGCCTGCGTATCGAGTAGTTCTTGCTTCTTGCCGGCTGAAGGCCGGTAGACGTCGGTCGTTCGTCCCTAATCATCATCCCTAAGACCTGGGCAAGATCTGGGTGATAGGGTCTCGTCGTGCATGGCGACGATCCGTGAACGGCGACCTGGCGTGTGGGAGGTCCGAGTCTTCACCGGCTCCGACGCGCGCGGTCGCCCGACGCAACTGTCGCGCACCGTGCACGGCGGCAAGCGCGAGGCGTTGCGCGTCGCCGCCGAGCTCGACGTCGGCCCCGGCCGTTCCTCGCCTGCCGGCCGATCGGTCAGCGACGTGCTCGACGCGTGGGTCGAGCAGAACGTCGACACGTGGGCGCCGTCATCGGCTCGCGATCAGCAGAGCCGGGTGCGCTCGATCAAGAAGGACCAGATCGCTCGCGTGCCGCTCGGCGCGCCTGACGGTCGGCGATGTGGAGCGGTGGCACACGCGCTTGCGCAAGGCCGGCATGGCCGACGCCGGCATCAAGAACCAGCACGGCGTGCTGCGCGCCGCGCTGTCGCAGGCGATGCGATGGGGATGGGTCTCGTCGAACGTGGCCTCGCTCGCCCGGTTGCGTTCGACGAAGACGCAGCAGAGAAGCGTGATGGCTGTCGACGACGTGCGCGCCGTGATGACCGCGGCGGCGTCGATCGATGCCGCCGCCGAGCTGGCGTTCCGCATCGCCGCCGTCGCCGGAGCTCGCCGCGCCGAGCTGGCGTCGTTGCGTTGGACCGACGAGCACGACGGCCAGTTGCTGATCGACTCGGCGATCGAGATCACCAAGCGCGGCGACGGCGCGCCCGAGCTGCGCGAGGCGGCGACGAAGACGGCCAACGTGCGCACCGTGACGCTCGACGCCGACACGGTCGAGATGATCGACAAACTCCGCCGAGCACGCGAGCACGTACGGCCCATGGATGTGTGGCCTCGGCCCCGAGCTGGTCAGCCCTGACCGCATCAGCTGGTGGTGGAAGCGAGCGCGCCAGATGTCGGGCATCGACCCGAAGTGGCGCCTGCACGACCTGCGCCACTGGTCGGCAACGGTGGCGATCGGCCAGGGTCACGACGTGCGCACGGTCGCCGGCCGCCTCGGCCACGCCAATCCAGCGATGACGTTACGCGTCTATGCCCACGCCTTCGCCGCCGCCGACCAAGCGGTAGCCACCGGCCTCGGCGAGATCCTGAAGGGAGAGCGGTGAAGCGCCTGCCCTTCACCGACACGTTCGTCGACGAGTCGGTCCGCGGGCGCCGCTACCTGATGGCGTGCGTGATGGCCGAGGCGCGCCACCTGCCGGATCTGCGACTGGTGATGAGAGCGCTAGCGGTTCACGAGCGGGTCCACTTCAACAACGAGTCCGCGCGTCGGAAGCGCCTCGTCCTGTCGGCGATCGCCGAGATGCCGATCGGCGTGTTCATCGCCGTCGCGCAGCGAGGGCACGGCGCGACCGAGTTCGCGGCACGGAACGCATGTCTCACCGCCGTCGTCGAGCGCGTGCAGCGGAGCGACGTGCCGCGCTTGGTGATCGAGAGCCGAGACGACGATCGGGAGGACGAGCGTCACGTGGTCCGTGTCCGACAGCCGGAGCCGTGGCTGGTGTTCGAGCATCGACGGGCGAATGCTGAGCCGATGCTCTGGGTTGCTGATGCGATCGCATGGGCGCAGGGTGCCGGGACCAACTGGCGCCTGCTCGTCGAGTCCGTGGTGGAGGACGTCACCGAACTTCGCCCGTAACGCGCAGAACCCGGTTCCCCTACCATCCGGTAGGCAACCGGGTCCACTTCCAAGGGCGCTTGCCCGAGGCAGCTCCAGTATGCGCCCGGGGTGTGCGATTCGCAAGCCGGTCAAGCGTCATTACCACCCGTCCGCCCGACGGGGAGATGCCCAATTCGTAGACTGCGGCCCGATGGGCTGCAACCAGCTTGCCTCGAGCGCCGTGCTCCGATTGCGGTCCGCTCGGATCGACGCGTTGTGGGGTGGCGCGGGTAGTCGGATTGTTGACCTTTGTATCGAGCACCACGGTTGGCTGGAGGGCGATTGCGGTGACGTCGGATGGCCATGCATTCGGTGATCGCACAGCAAGCTGCGGGCGGCACGGTGGGCTGGGTCGACATTGCTGCTCTCTTCATCGCGGGGGTCTCGCTTCTGGCGTCGACGGCAGTTGCGGTCGTCACGTGGGTGCGCGCTGGTGAGATCATTCGAGTCCGCGGCGATGTTCGCCCCGTCATCTTTCAGCCAGGTGCCCGCCGCCCGATGCGTGCCGGAGCGGTGTTCGGCGTTGTGACGATCACCTGCAAGAATTTCGGGCGGACGGATGTAGAGGTCCACGCTCTGCGGTTCGTAGCGAAGAAGAGCGGCGCAACGATCAGCACCCAACTCGGCGAGCGGTCGGACCCGTGCCCGATCACCGTGCCCGCACGCGGGCGGGCAACCTGGTTCGTGCCCGCTGGGGGATGGGGCGTGATGACGAAGCAGCAGGGCAACCCGGTTGTTGTCCGCCCAGTTGTTGAGTACGGACCCGGGAAGAAGGCGAGCGGCCGCACACTGAGGGTCGCGGTGCGCGACAGCGACTTGCCGGGCGCCGGGCAACACTTCGACTCCTCTCTGGGGTGGAAGCTCGCTCGACTTCCGACGATCCCGATCCGGATTCGGCGCTGGTGGCGGGATCGGGGGAACGCCGTCAAGCTGAGGCACCGATCGTCCCGACGACTGTCGAGCGACAGGTAACGTGCGTCGGCTGCCAGGTGCTCCTCGACGAGCACCTGGCGGACGAGCCGCCGGACGCTCGGACACCCTGCCCCCGATGCGGCTCAACGGACCGCAGAGTCAACCAGGTCGTGCACGCCCAGACGGCCGAGATCAAGCTCGAGGAGCTTTGAACTCAGGACGCCAGTGGCCCGTTGGCGGGCCACGACTACGGCTCGATCCACACCATCCGGGGCGCCTTTCCACTTGTCACGGTCCGCGCCGACGGCCCTCAGCGGGCTACGTTCCGCCTCGCGTGCCGATATCGCGCAGCATGACAAGCTCACCAGTGTGACGGAGTTCGCAGCGCTCAATCTTGGCGGAGGCGACGGGACCCTCGGGATCGGCGGGTCCTTCGTGCTTCGGTCGCCTGCGGCCGAATCGCGCCATGTTGAGCTTGATCGCTGGGCGATTGATGTGGTCAAGGGATCGAAGGTAGTAGTGGCCCGGAGCGGCTATCGCGGCGACTCGGTCGCGGCGTTCGACGAAGCGCTTGTGGCCGCGAACCGCGGACTCGACATGTTCGCCGCGATGTCGACCGATCGACACCTCATCGAGAACGCGGACGAGGAACACCTCGTTTGGTGGCCCGATGCGAGCACCGGCGGGCTACGTCTTGCCGTGCGGGCGGAAGTGGTGACCGAAGCTCGCGCCGGGACGCTCGTGTTGACCACGTTCGACGAGCACGGCAAGCCGATCCCGCCGACGCCTGGACCGGCGTTGAGGTGGCACCCCAGCTATCGCTACTTCCGGGTGTCGCAGACGACTCTCGATCTGCACGACGCCTACCGCAACGGCTTCCTGGCTCTCGAATCGCTTCTCGACTTCATCACGCCACAGGGCAGGGAGGGAGAGGGCGAGTGGTTCAGGAGGGCAATGGCGGCTGCTGAAGCCCAGATCAATCTCGCGTCGGAGCTCTTGCCCTACGCCGCATCCCCGCTCACGGACCTGTGCGACGAGCTCTACGCACAAGGACGAACCGCGGTTGCCCACTCCAAGTCAAGCCGCACGTACCTTCTGCCACACGACTACGTCACGCGCAGCCAACTCCTCGAGAGCCTCGGGCGTCTGCACCGCTTCTATCTCGGCCTCGCTGCTCACGTACTCGGGCTCCGCAGAGGTGGGAGCTACTTCGCGCCCGCGGTACTTCGAGCGATGGACGACGTCGTTGGGGAACACATCCTTTACGTCACCGACGACGCGTCGCCGTTCGAACCGAATGACAGTCGGCCGTCGCCAGCGGGCCGACCGCTGATCGAGATGACGCCGGTGACGGATCCGGGACGTGACGGGCGCTGGTGGTCTGTCACGGGCGACGATGTCGCTGGCCTCAACGGAATCCGGCGCATCGTGAGCGCCCGCGACGGCCAGGTCGGACTCGTCGCCGTCCTCGAAGCCGACCTGATGCTCGACACCCCCGATCGATTGGACGCCGCCCTCAGCATCCGAACCCTGAATGCATCCGACCCCAAGCTGCGCTTCTCGACCTGATCGCCCGAGGCATCCAACTGCGGCGCGGGGTGTGTCCGACGGTCAGGGGCCGAGGGTGGCGGCGGGGATGACGACGATGCCGTCAGGCCGGGTGTAGCCGTATCCGGTAGCGGTGACCACTGCGAGCGTCGCCGGTTCGCCGACCTTGGTCGTGTCCACCTTGCGGGCGAAGGTGAGCAGGTTGGCGGCAGCGATGTCGATGTCGGCTTGGCCGAGCTTCACCTCGAACGCCGCCCAGCGTCCGTCGCCAGCGGTGACGACCGCGTCGATCTCCAGATCGTCGGAGTCGCGGTAGTGCTGCACGGTGCCGTCCACGACGCCGGCGAACACTCGCAGGTCACGCACGACGAGCGCTTCGAACAGGTATCCGAAGTAGTTCAGGTCGGCGAGCAGCTGGTGCGGTCCGGTGCGCAGCGCAGCAACAGCAACCGACGGATCGCAGAATTGCACCCGTGGCGAGGTGCGCAACCGGGCCCGCGAACGCAGATGTGATGACCATGCCTCCAACGGGTCGAGCACCATCAGGCGCTCCAGCGGCGCCAGGTAGTCGTAGACCGTCGATCGTGCGATGTCAGTGTCGTCGGTGCTGGCGTCTTGTGCGACGCGGGTGACGACGTAGTCCATCCCGATGTTGCGGGCGAGCGCCTGCAGGACCCGTAGCGCAAGCCGGGGATGTCGCCGGGCCGGGTCGATGTTGGGCAGGTCCACTTCGGTGATCGCGGTGATGTAGTCGATGTTCGCCCGCGCCGCAGCGGCGACCGTTCTCGTCAGGTTCAGCGGCCAACCACCACGAACGACCAGCTCGGCGTAGCGGGGCACGGTCACCTCGGTCGCTTTGGCGGTCGGCCGTTGTCGGTCGAGCAGCGCCGCCAACGACATCTCACCGGTCGAGTCGCCCGATTCGAACAGGCTCATCGGTCGCATCGTCAGACGGGCGAAGCGACCTGCGCCGCTGTGGCGGCGGTTGTCGTCGGGCGGGGTGGCGGAACCGGTGAGGATGTACAGCCCGGTGCCTTGGCGGCGGTCCACCTCGGCGCGGACGTGGTTCCACACGCGAGTGGCGTCGAGCTGCCACTCGTCGACGAGCTGGGGTGGGTCACCGGACAACACCAGGGTCGGGTCCACACCCAGCGCCGCGCGTGCCTGGTCGTCGGTGTCGAGGTAGACGCGGCTGGTGGCCTGCTGTTCGGCGGTGAACGTCTTCCCGCACGCCTTCGGGCCTTCGATCAGCACCGCGCCCGCGGACGTGAGCCGGTCGGCCAGCAATGCGTCGACGACACGGGGACGATACACAACCACTACATCAGACTACACATTGCAGTCACTCCGGGCTACACATTGCGGTCCGTGGGGATGCAGGTCGCGGCCGCTCTGGGCTACAGACTGCGCTTTGAGCACCCGATGGGGTCGTGAGCGTCTCGTTGCGTTTGTGTCGTTTGCGAATGAGACTCGTCGCATGGGTGCGTCCAAAGTCGAGATGTTCGTTCTGGGCGAGCCTGATCGTGTCGTCGTCGCGTCGATCGATTCTGAGCGGTCCTCAGTGAGCGTTCGGTTGGGTGACGAGACGGTTGTGCTCCCAGCCGAGGCGAGCCGTGCCGTGCGGGCCCTGCTGCGACATCTTGCGACCGGAGTCCCCGTTCATGTCGTGCCCCTTGATGCGGAACTCACCACGCAGCAGGCAGCCGATCTGCTCGAGTTCTCCCGGACGTACGTCGTCCGGTTGATCGACCAAGGGTCGATGCCGGCCCACATGGCCGGTACTCACCGTCGGCTGCTGGCGAGTGACGTGCTCGCCTATCGGCAGCGGCGTGCCGCCAAGCTCGCAGCGCTGGGCGAGTTGACCGAGGCCGGGGAGGAACTCGGGCTGACCTACTGACGCTGCCAATCAACCACCGATCGACGGGTCCGGGACGCCCCTTGGAGTCCCTGCCTCGGATCGGGAACCCAAGCGGGAACATCGTCGGGAACATCCCTGGCGATTTCGCCGAATCGGGAACATTGTCGGGAGCATCTCCGGGATGCCTCAAGCGCACCATCCCGCGCCATGGACACCGCATTGGGGACTCCCAGGACCAGCGTCGAGCGGGTCGAGGCGGCTCACCAGCTGCTGACGATCAAGGAAGCGGCCGCAGAGATGCGGATCTGCCTCTCGCACGCTTACGAGCTCGCTCACGAGTACCTCAACAGTGGCGGCACCTCCGGCCTGCCGGTGCTGCGGTTCGGTACCTGCATGCGTGTCCCACGCTGGGCACTCGACGTGCTGATCACCACCGGCCGCGTCGTCCGACTCGCCGACGCAACCGTCCCCACCGACGGGCTCCACCGTGCGAGCTGACACCACCAGCCGTCCGCCGCACATGCCGTCGCGCCTCACCCAAGACCCCGCGACCGACCCCGCGCACGCGAGCTGACCGCCATGCGCCCCTTCCCGGCCAGCCCGAAGTACGAAACCAGACAGGTGCCCGCGCCGGGCGGGGAGCCCTGGCGATGATGCGGGTCACCACCCTGTACGCCTCCACGGCAGCGACGACGGCCGGCTACTGCACCCGCTACCTCACCGAGGCGACGGGGGAGCTGCCCGGGCAATGGCTCGGGAACCAGGCCGACCGGCTCGGGCTGCACGGCGAGGTGACGATCGAGGCGCTGCAAGCGTTGCTGTCGGGATGCGACCCGGTGACCGGCGCGACGCTCGGGCATCCGCTCGTCGACCGTGTCCGCTCGAACGGGAAGGTGATCCGGGCCGTCGCCGGGTTCGACGCCACGCTGTCGGCGCCGAAGTCGCTGTCGGTGCTGTGGGCGATCACCGGCGACGACGGGCTCGCCGAGTGTCACGACGTCGCCGTGCGGGCGGTGGCCGCCCACCTCGAGCGCTACGGCGCCACCACCCGTGTCCGCTCGAACGGGACACGGATGCACCTCGACACCCACGGCCTCACGATGGCGGCGTTCCGCCAGACCACCAGCCGCGCCGACGACCCGCAGCTGCACACTCACCTCGTCGTGTCGGCCAAGGTGCAGCTTCCCGACGAGCGTTGGTTGGCGCTCGACGCCCGCTTCCTCAAGCGTCACCAGCGCGCCCTCGGTGGGCTCTACCAGTCGGTGCTGCGCGCCGAGCTGACGCACCGGTACGGCGTCACGTTCGAGCCGATCGTGAACGGGCAGGCCGAGATCGCCGGCGTCCCGGCCGAACTGCTCGCCGCATTCTCCAAGCGCGCCGCCGAGATCGGCACCGGGATGGCCGACGAGGTCGCCGAGTTCTGGCGCCGCGAGGGGTGCGGGCCTGGCCGGCACGAGCTCGCGCTGATGGAGCGCAAGGTGGCCGCCGAGTCGCGCGCCCGCAAGACCGGCCTCACCGCCGCCGAGCTGTGGACGAAGTGGCGCGACGAGGCGGCGACCGTCGGCGTGACGCCGCACTCGCTGGTCAAGTCGGTCGAGCAGACTGCCGCCGATCATCCGCCGACGCATCGGGACCTACCGATCGCTCCGATCGTCGAGGTGCTCGAGCTGGGCGCGTCGACGTGGCATCGCGCCGACGTGCTGCGCACGATCTGCGACCTCATCCGGCCGGTACCCGGCGTGTCGGGGGAGCGGTGGGCGGCGTGGCTCGACGACGCCACCGACGAGGTGATGGCGCGGTGCGTCGACCTCGATCCGGAGCTGCCCGAGCACACGCGTCGGCGGGCGTCGGATGGCCGGTCGATCTGGATCGAGCCGACGGCGTCGCACGTCACGAGCGAGGCGGTGCTCGCGCAGGAGCAGCAGATCCTCGACTGGGCCGCGGAGGCGACGGCGTTCGACCCGCAACCGTCGGCCACAGTCGAGCGCGGCGGGCTCGATGTGCTCCAGCACGACGCCGCGTCGGCGGTCGCCGGCTACGACCCGCTGACCGTGATCGTCGGCCCGGCCGGTGCCGGCAAGACGACGATGCTGCGCGCCGCAGTCACGGCGCTGCACTCGCCGCCGCACCGGGCCGTGGTCGGGTTCGCCCCGACGGCGAAGGCGGCGCGGGTGTTGGAGGACGAGACCGGCATGTTGTCGGACACAGTCGCCAAGCTCGTCTACGAATGGTCACGGCCCGACCGGCCACCGGACCCGTGGTGGCAGTACGGCCCTGGCACCGCCGTGGTCGTCGACGAGGCCGGCATGCTCGCCACGCACGACCTGCACCGGATGATGCAGCTCGCCCGGCAGGAACGGTGGCGGCTCGTGCTCGTCGGCGACCCGCACCAACTCCAAGCCGTCGGCCGCGGCGGCATGTTCGCCGAGCTGTGCAACGCCGGCCGGACGATCGAGCTCGAACGCATCCACCGCTTCGTCGAACCGTGGGAAGCAGCCGCGTCACTGCAACTGCGACACGGTGACTCCCGAGCGCTCGACGCCTACGAAGCTCACGGCCGCATCGGTGCCGGCCCGCTCGACGAGCACGCCGACACGATCGCCACCTACTGGCTCGACCTGCACGACCGAGGCGAGTCGCTCGCGATCACGACCGCCCGCAACGACGACGTCGACCTCATCAACGACCGCATCCAGAACCTCCGCTGGCAGCGCGGCGACCTCGACCGCAGCCGACGAGCCGACACCACCGACGGCATCGGCGCCTACGTCGGCGACCTGATCGCCACCCGCCGCAACGACCGCACGCTCATCACCTCGACCGGCCAGTTCGTCCGCAACCGCGACCAGTGGATCGTGACCGCCATCGACGGACACGGCGACATCACCGCCGCCCGCATCGACGGCGGAGGCCTCGTCACGCTCCCCGCCAGCTACGCACGAGACCACGTCCGCCTCGGCTACGCCGCCACCGAACCCGGCAACCAGTCCGACAACCAAGACCGAGGCGTCGTGATCGCCACCCCGTCGACCACCGGTCGCGGCCTATATGTCGCCCTGACCAGAGGCCGCCGGTCCAACCACGTCCTCGTCGCCACCGAAACCCACGACCTCACCGAAGCAAGGGAGATCCTCGACCACGTGGTGACGAACGACCGAGCCGACGTCCCAGCCATCACCCGCCGCCAACAGCTGAGAGACGACCGGCTCAACGCTGTCCTGCGGCGATGGATCGACGAACCGCCGGCACGGTCGGCGTCGCCACGGTCTCGGGCAGTGGAGATCGACTGATGTCGACGCCTCGACGGTGGGCGATCGGCCATACGTGGCGCTTCGGATCTGAGCGTGGGGTTGAGGTTGCGGGAGGGTCCGCGGACGCGGGCAGGGGCCCGACGAATCTGGGGGTGTCTTACGCGGCCAGATCGAGGAGCCCCTGTTGGAATCGAACCCTAGTCGCATGTGCGAGTTGCTCGTCGGCCTGCCCGACGTGAACGTGATCGGTGTCGGCGACTGGCCGCTGTGTCTGCGGATCGTGATCGACGACTCGCGCTGAGCGACCCGCGTGCCCGGGCTGTGGTGGGGTCGTGCACCGCCATGGATGTCGACGAGGTCGAGCTCGCCGATCTGCCGTGTTCGGTCGCCGGACGCGGCTGGTGTGGCACAAGCGCCGATGGCGGTGCCCGAACCCGGCATGTCGCGTGGTGACGTTCACCGAGACCGACGAACGGATCGCGTCGACCGGCGGCGGCGGTCGACGGATCGGGCGGGGCGGTGGGCGACGTTCCAGGTCGGCCTCCACGGTCGCAGCGTCCGCGAGGTCGCAGCGCGATCTCGGTTGTGACTGGCACACGGTGATGGACGCCGTGATCGTCTACGGCGCACCGCTGATCGACGACCCGGACCGGTTCGGCGCCGTGACCGCGGTCGGTCTGGATGAGACGTTGTTCTGCAGGCTCGGCCGGTTCCGCACGCCAGCGCTGGTCGACCCAGATCGTCGACGTCGAACACGGCCAGCTGCTCGACGTCGTCGCTGGCCGTGACGCGGCCGGGCCGTGCGCCTGGTTCGCCGCAGCGGCCCGAGGCGTGGCTGACGGGATCCGATGGGCGACGCTGGATCTGTCGGGTCCGTATCGCAGGGTGTTCGACACGATGCTCCCGCACGCCATCCAGGTCGCGGACCCGTTCCATGTGGTGCGGCTCGCGAACCGGCGCCTCGACGAGTGCCGCCGCCGGGTGCAGAACGAGACGTTTCGGTCACCGCGGCCGCAAGCGACGATCCGCTCTACCGGGCCCGCCGACTGTTGACCATGGCCGCACGAACGCCTCGACGACCGGCAGCGAACGGCTGCTTCGGGCTGCTCGCGCGCCGGCGATCCCACGCGGTGAGGTGCAGCATGGCCTGGCACGCCAAGGAGGTCGTGCGCTCGGATCTACGACCATCGCCGACGCGGACACTCGCTGCAGTGTTGGTCGCCGAGCTCGGCCGTCGACTTCCAAGACGACGACGTGCCCGCCCGAGGTGCGCCGGCTCGGCCGCACGATCGTGCGCTGGCAGCACCAGATCGTCGCCTGGCACCGCTGCCACGTCACACGAACGGACCGACCGAAGCGATCAACAACCTCGTCAAGCGCATCAAGCGGGTCGCGTTCGGGATGACCAACTTCGGACCAACTACCGCACCCGCGCCCTGCTCTACGCCGGCAGGCCCAACTGGTCACTCCTCCACCCGTGACCCCACGCCGAAATCCGAAGCGCCCCATACGTGGAGTCGGAGCCCCGGGCCGATCCTCAGCAAGTGCCAACTTCTCTCGAGGTCGCCGAGCTGGGGAGTACGTTGTGTCCAGCGGGAGGCTTCAGAATGATCGAGACAGTGACGCTCACCAACTTTCGTCGGTTCGAACAGCACACCGTTCCGTTTCGTGAGACGACGGTAGTTGTGGGGAAGAACAACGCTGGAAAGTCCACCATTGTTGAGGCCATTCGGTTGACTTCACTTGCAGCCAACAGATACCGAAAACTTCGGTTTGTGAAGCCGCCTGAGTGGCTTGAAGATCCCGTTGCTCCCGTTGGAGTTGTGCCCTCACTCAGAGACGTAAACACGAACCTGCGGACCGTATTCCACTCGTATAACGAACCACCCGCTCGTATTCAGACAAGGTTTACTACCGGTGAGCTGATCGACCTCTTCATCGGTCCGGATGAGCAAGTGTTCGCAGTAATCCGCGACAAGACGGGTCGGCCGACCAGTTCCAAGAGTCAGGCGGCGTGGGTGGGGATCGAGGGGATAGCGGTTCAACCTCAGATCACTCCAGTGCAGGAGGTCGAGCGTGTCCTTGACCCGCGAACCATCCGCGCCGGAATGGATTCGCCGCTCGCTTCTTCACACTTTAGGAACCAACTGAACCTGTTGGGTCCCGACATGTTCTCAAGGTTTGTTCAGCTCACCGAGGAAACCTGGCCCTCGCTTCAGATCCGAGAGCTCGCTGTTCCAAAATCGGCGAGTGAACCTCTTCGTCTGTTCATTCGCGACGCCAAGCACGTCGGTGAGTTGGGAGCGATGGGTCATGGCCTGCAGATGTGGCTGCAGGTGATGTGGTTCCTCGCCCGTAATCACGCTGCGCCCACGGTCGTTCTGGACGAACCTGACGTGTATATGCACGCCGACTTGCAACGTAAATTGATGAGGCTGGTCCGCCGCCGGCAGCAGCAGGTGATAGTTGCGACGCATTCACTCGAGATCCTTGATGAGGTTGAACCAGATAGCGTCTTGGTGGTCTCGTCTGAGTCGCGCCGATCGAAGTGGGCGTCCGGGATCGGCGGGGTGCAGCAGGTCGTCTCGAACTTCGGAAGCGTCCACAATATTCAGCTGTCGCGTCTCAGCACACTCGCGACGTTGCTTGTTTGTTGAAGGCGACGACATGTCGATCCTCCGAGTGATCTGGGATGTTCTGTATCCGGACTCCGATTCGATTGAACTAATCCCAAATATGCCTGTCGGTGGGTGGACAGGTTGGGCAAAGGTGGAAGGAACGGCTCAGTTTCTAAAGAACACGGCTGGCGACTCCGTTGTGGCATACTCTCTATTGACTCGGATGCTCACACGCCGGGTGAAGTGACCTCACGCTACTCTCGAGCCGACGCCGTCGATGTTCGCTTGCATGTGCTGCTTCGGGAAGGAGATTGAGAACTACATTGTTTGTCCACCAGCTATCGCTCGCCTCGTTCGTTCAAGAACTCGTCGCCGAATCGTCGATGATCTGGATGCCGTCATCGCTGAGAAGGTTGCGGGGCTGACCGCACTTCTTATCGACGAGGCCCATGAGGACTTGGTGAACATATACCAGGAGACCACCAAGCCGAAGGTTTCAGCAGGGAAGGCGTCACGCTGGGCCACAAAGTATGTTGCCATGCGGTCTATAGACGATGACGGTCCGATGGGACTCGTGGCCGGCAAGGTACTGATGCGGCGATTGGCTGATGACCTTAAGGCGAGCTATGGCGTAAGTATCTCCAACAGCGTGGTCGCCAGATCGATGCTCGCGAATGAAGTGCCCGTGGAACTCGCGAGTGTGCTTGGCTCGCTGAGGTCCAACTCTCCCTTGCCCGCTGCGTATCGAGCTATGTGGGCTACCCGTGCGTCACTGCTGCCATGAGCCTTCCGGCGCGTTGAATCGAGGCCCGGACTCAGCGGGGAGTCGCTGGCGTGAGTTGCTCACTTCACTGTGGGCGGCCGCGGCGGCGGTGGTCGACGGGGGCGGCCACGACCGACGCCCCGATCTTGGTTGTTCGACTGGGTTGCCGGTTCTCTGGGGGCGAACCCGAGGCGGACGTGATCGTGCGCGTGGCCGGCGGTGAGCGTGACGGCACACCGGCCGCGGCATGCATGCCGCCCTGACCAGAGGCCGCCGAGTCACGTCCCAGTCGTGACCGAAGCCCAATACCCCGCCGCAGCGACTCGCGGTGCCCACCAACCTCCGAGGACGGCTCCGTCGGCCGGGAGATCGTTCGTAGGTTGCGCCGCTACTGTCGGATGGCGACGGACCAAGGAGGAGTTGAATGGGCGCTTCGGATTTCGGCGTGGGGTCACGGGTGGAGGAGTGACCAGTTGGGCCTGCCGGCGTAGAGCAGGGCGCGGGTGCGGTAGTTGGTGTCGGCGGCCATGAGATCCTGCCCGTAGGCGGTCACGAGACTGCCCGTTGGTGGCCAACAGTTCTGCCCACTGGCGGCCAGTGGGTCTGCCCTCGTTGAAGTCGTTGCTGCTGCGCGATCCGCGCCGGTGGTGTCCCTCCCGGTTCGACTGGTTGTCGCCAGACATGCCAGCCGACCGGAAGGGACAAGTTGAAGTCTTACGAGGAGATCATGGAAATCTTGGAAGCGTTCGCGTTGACGAACAGTTTTCGGGCGGCCGGCGAACTCGCTGGGTGCTCGCATCACACGGTCGAGCATTGGGTCACGATGCGCGACAAGGGCTTGCTGCCCGACGGTCAGTCGCCGGTCGAGCGACCGAAGTTGATCGACGGGTTGATGCCCAAGATCGAGGAGTGGGTCGAGCGATCCAACGGACGGGTCCGCGGCGATGTCGTGTTCGACAAGCTCGTCGGTCTCGGGTTCGAGGGGTCGGATCGCACGGTCCGTCGGGCGCTCGCCGGCGTGAAGTTGAACTGGAAGGCAGGCCGCCGGCGCGTGTATCGGCCGTGGGTCGTGGAGCCAGGGATGTGGGCCCAGTGGGACTGGGGGCACGGCCCCAAGATCGGCGGCCGGCAGACCTACCTGTTCTGCGCGTGGCTCGCCTGGTCGAGGTTCCGGGTCGTGTTGCCCGTGTGGGACAAGACGTTGCCGACCGTGATCGCATGCCTGGACCGGTCGATGCGCGCGTTCGGTGGTGTGCCGACGTATTGGTTGACGGACAACGAAAAGACCGTCTCCACGGGACATGTCGCGGGGATCGCGGTCCGTCATCCGTTGATCGTTCAGGTCGGTCGCCACTACGGGGTCACCGTTGCGACGTGTGTGCCGGCCGACCCGGAATCGAAGGGCGGTGTCGAGCGCACGGTCCAGATCGCGAAAGCGGATCTGGTTCCGACCGACACCAACCTGCGCGACACCTACGGGTCGTGGGCGGAGCTCGTCGACGCGTGCGACGCGTTCGTGGTCAAGGTCAACGAACGTGAGCATCGGATCACCCGGCGGGCACCGGTCGAGATGCTCGCCGAGGAACAGCACCGGTTGCATCGGCTGCCCGACGTGGCATTCACCGCGGCGTTCGGTGAGACGCGCAGCGTGTCGCGCACGGCGACGTTCTCCTTCGGTGGTGTCACCTACTCGGTTCCGCACACGCTGATCGATCAGGTGGTGTGGGTTCGCGTCGACGGCGACGAGATCGTCGCGACCCACATCGCCGCGCCAGGAGCGGTTGAGGTTGCCCGCCACCTGCGGTCCACGCCAGGCAACCCGCGCATCGATGACGCCCACTACCCGCCACGACCGGCCGGCGCGTTGGCCCGCGAACCACGACCGGGCAACGCTGCCGAAGTCGAGTTCTTGGCGCTCGGTGACGGCGCACGGATGTGGCTCGTCGAGGCCGCCGCGGCGGGCGCGTCGAGGGTCAAGGTGAAGATGGCCGAAGCGGTTCAGCTCGCCCAGCTGCACGGTGTCGACAGAGTCGACTGGGCGCTCGGTCACGCCGCCAGCTTCGAACGATTCGGCGACGGTGACCTCGCCTCGATCCTCGCCGCGCACCCCGTCGGGCAACAACGACGCGCCGACGATGTCCACTCGATGCAGCCCTCCACGAGGGCGTGGGAATCCTTCGGTGAGGTCGCATCATGACCGCCACTGCCACGACCACCGCACCAATCGATGAGGTCGTCGATCTGTTGCGTCAACTCCACCTGCCACACATGCGCCGACACGCACCCGACTTGTTGGCGACCGCGAAGGCGCAACGCTGGGACCCCGCCGAGGCCGTCCGCGCGTTACTCGCCGAGGAACTCGCCGGCCGGCGGGCGTCATCGATCAACATCCGTCGCACCGCGGCCGGGTTCCCGACCGGCAAGACCTTCGACACCTGGGACGAATCGGTGTCATCGATCCCAGCGCCGACCCAGCGTTCGTTGACGTCGTTGGAATGGATCGACCGACACGAGAACCTCGTCGTCTGCGGACCATCCGGCACCGGCAAAACCCACATGCTCGAAGCACTCGGGCATGCAGCAATCGGACACGGATGCCACGTCCACTGGTTCTCCCTCGAGACCCTCGGCGCGCTGATCAACCGGCACCGCATCGACGACAGCACCAACCGAGCCATCAAGAAGATCATGCGCGCCGACCTGATCTGCATCGACGACATCGGACTGCTCCCCGTCACCACCGAAACCGCCGAAGCCCTCTACCGCGTCGTCGACGCCGCCTACGAGAAACGCTCCATCGCGCTCTCGTCGAACCTGCACCCCGCCGGCTTCGACGAGCTCATGCCGAAGACGATCGCCAACGCCACCGTCGACCGGCTGCTCCACCACGCCCACGTCGTCATCACCACCGGCGACTCGATCCGCCTCACCCAAGCAACCCGAGGCAAGGGGGTGAGACCACTGACCAACTGACCTACCGGGCAGAACCACTGGCCATCAGCGGGCAATTCCGACGGCCACCAGCGGGCAGAACCACTGACCGCCCACGGGCAGATCCTGCTGGCCCTTGACAAGTTGGTCCAGTTGGTCATTCCGAACGCGACGCGCTTGATGCGCTTGACGAGGTTGTTGATCGCTTCGGTCGGTCCGTTCGTGTGATGGCAGCGATGCCAGGCGGCGATCTGGTGCTGCCAGCGCACGATCGTGCGGCCGAGCCGACGGACTTCGGGCGGGCACGAGTCGTCTTGGAAGTCGACGCCGAGCTGGGCGACGAACACTGCAGCGGTGTCCGCGTCGGCGATCTCGTAGACCGAGCGCAGGACCTCCTTGGCGTGCCAGGCCATGCGGACCTCACCGCGTGGATCGCCGGCGCGCAGCAACCCTTGAAGTCGGTCGTCTCGATCCGGGCTGAGGCGCTCGTGTGCGATCGTCAACAGTCGGCGGGCTCGGTAGAGCGGATCGTCGCGGCGGCCGCGGTGACCCAACGTGTCGTTCTGCACGCGGCGGCGGACCTCGTCGAGGACCCGGTTCGCGAGCTGGATCAGATGGAACGGATCCGCGACCTGGGTGGCGTGCGGGAGCATCGTGTCGAACACGCTGCGATACGGACCCGACAGATCCAGCGTCGCCCATCGGATCGCCGTCAGCCACTCCTCGGGCCGCTGCGCGAACCAGGCGCACGCCCCAGCCGCGTCACGGCCAGCGACGACGTCGAGCAGCTGGCCGTGTTCGACATCGACGATCTGGGTCGACCAGTGCTTCGTGCGGAACCGGCCGAGCCTGCAGAACAACACCTCATCGAGACCGACCGCGGTCGTGGCGCCGATCCTGTCCGGGTCGTCGATCAGCGGTGCGCCGTGACGATCAACGGCATCCATCACCGTGTGCCAGTCACAACCGAGATCCGCTGCGACCTCGCGGACGCTGCGACCGTGGAAGCCGACCTGGAACGTCGCCCACCGCCCCGCCCGATCCGTGACCGCCGCCTCCGGTGAGGCGATCCGTTCGTCGGTCTCGGTGAACGTCACCACGCGACATGCCGGGTTCGGGCACTTCCATCGGCGCTTGTGCCACACCAGCCGCGTCCGGCGACCGAAGCACGGCAGATCGGCGAGCTCGACCTCGTCGACATCATGGCGGTGCACGACCCCACCACAGCCCGGGCACGCGGGTCGCTCAGCGCGAGTCGTGATCGCGATCCGCAGATACAGCGGCCAGTCGCCGACACCGATCACGTTCACGTCGGGCAGGCCGACGAGCAACTCGCACATGCGACTAGGGTTCGATTCCAACAGGGGCTCCTCGATCTGGTTGCGTAAGACACACCCAGATTCGTCGGGCCCCTGCCCGCGTCCGCGGACCCTCCCGCAACCTCAACCCCACGCTCAGATCCGAAGCGCCGTTGAATGGCCGGTCCCTTCGATGTTGATCCGAGGAGTGTTGAACGTCTCGGCACCGCCTTCGCGCCCTTCGTCAACGACCTACTCGCCGCCGAGGTGGGTCGAGCGGGCTTGCTGGGCTTCCAGCTTGATATCAACTCTCAGACCAACACCCCAGACGGAGGTGTGGATGCTGCGCTTTCACGGTCGGTGGCCACAGACTGGCTACCGGAAGGTGCGTCGGCGTGGCAGTTCAAGTCGTCCGATCTTGAGCCTGCCCAATGCAAGGCCGAACTGGCAGGGGCGGCCTTCGCTCAGGATCTGATGAGCAAGGGGGCAACCTACGTCTTGGTGCTTGGGCGACCGCTCGTCGGCAAGCCGAAGCAAGATCGTCTGGATGCTCTTCACGAACAAGCGGCAGTCCTCGGCCTTGATGGGGCGGAGATCCGGTTGTACGACGGCAACCAACTTGCCCGCTGGATGTCTACGGTGCCTGCACTGGCGCTGGACCGTCGGCTCGGCGGACCCGGCCCGGCCGTACTGGACTTCGACCGGTGGAGCACCTCGCCTGAGCATCAGGAACGTTGGGTTGCGTGTCCAAGTCGCACAGAGATGGAAACGTCGGTCATGAACCTGTCGACCGGAGCCATTTCGATCTACCGACTCGAGGGTGGATCCGGCCTGGGCAAGACTCGCCTAGCCATGGAGGTGCTTCGGTTGTCCGTCGCCCGCCAGTTGGTGGTGTACGTGCCGCGCGCCGAGCAGCTGCAGGTCGAGACGATTTCGTACTTGTGCGACGGAGACAAGACGTCTGTGCTCGTTGTTGACAACTGCAGTCGTGCGCTTCACCAGTCGATTGCTGAGCAGGTGGACATCAGCAAGGTGCGGCTCCTGACGATTGGCACGGACGCCGAGGAGCGGTTGATTCGGACCCCGCTCCACCAGCTGCCACCAGCCGCATCCGATGAGATCGACGCAATCCTGCGAGAGAATGTTCCAGGACTGTGGGCGGAGGCGGGCCGAGTGGTTCACGAGAACTGCTTCGGGAACGTGCGGACTGCTCTGCTGCTGGGTGCTCGACTCGTTGAAAGCGGTGAGCAGAGCGTTACGGCACTGCTTCGACAGAACGACTTCCGTCAACTGATCGTCACGCTCCTACCGGAGCACACAGATTTTTTTCCATGCGCGGTCTTGGCCCTCCTTGAGCGGGTCGGCTGGGATCGCGACCGTCGAGACCAGTTGGAGTTGCTCTGCTCGTTTGCTGATATTGACATCGAGATTGCAGAGAGCACGGCTCGGCAGCTTGAGGCTGCGAACCTGCTCGTACGTCACGGTCGATATCGATCGATCGTTCCCCAGCCGCTTGCGGTGTTCCTAGCCGCGTCGGCGTGGGAGGTGTTGGGGAGCCGGGTGCTGGACGAGTTCGCGCCGGCCTGCAGCGACGAGATGCTCACTGCGCTCTTTCATCGTGCTGCCGAGCTCGGCCGGTTTCCTCCCGTTCGTGAAGTCCTTCAACGACTTCTCTCCAAGGACGGGCCGTTTGGCTCGCTTGAGCGGATTGAGAACTCGAACTCCGAGTTCCTTGTTCAACTCGCAATCGTTTTGCCGGACGAGACCATGGCTCACGTTTCGGAACTCGTGGAGTCAGCTGCCCTCGATGCGCTTCGGAATCAGACGGCCTCCCGACGTTCGCTAGTGCGCGCACTGGAGAAGCTTGTATGGCATTCGGCATCGTTCACGCGAGCGGCCGACTGCTTGCTCCGGTTGGCTCTGGCCGAGAACGAATCGTGGGCCAACAACGCCACCGGGCTTTGGTCAGGGCTCTTCGCGGCACGACTGCCAACCACGGCCGCCTCGCCCGGCCAGCGCATTGACTACCTGCGTGCCCGAGCCTCATCTGCCGCCCCGGAAGTCCGTTTGAAGGTGACGACCGCCGTTGCATCTGCGCTCCACCCCTTCGAGTCGGCCATGGTTTCGGGCGAACTTCAGCACGGAAGCATTGTCGAACCGCGCGGCAGCGTCAGTTCGGTAGACGAAGCGGTCCAGTACTGGACTTCGTTGCTGGTCATTCTCGACGGCCTGCGCCGCGACGACGTGGCCGACGTGCACGAAGCTGCAGTCGAAGGGCTGATTGACGCGATTCATCCGTTCATTGATGTTCCGCGGGTCGGTGCGAAGCTTGGTGAGATCGTCGCGTCCTTCGACGGAGACAGCTTGCGGCAACTACGTCGCAAGCTGGAGGACATCCTCGATCTAGGGGGCGCCGACGAGCCGGTCGCCGAGGCAGCCGCGGCCTTGATGTCGCGCCTTCCAGCGCTTGAGCCGATCGAACGCCTCCATGGCCTCGTGCGATCCAACCCTTGGGATTGGCGCGATGAATCACGGAGCCGTGAGCTGGCTACCCTCATCGACACAGCTGTGGAGACTGGTTTAATCTCGACGGTTGGCGAGTGGCTTCAGAACGAAGAGCTTGCGAGCGCATGGCGACTTGGGAATGTGGTCGGCTCCCGAGGCGATCGCGAATCGCTCCGCGAGTTGGTTGTCGCGACGGCTGCCGCTAACTGGTCAGCGCTCGCCGGGTATCTCGCCGCAGTCGACGAGCGGGAGCCGGGAGCCTTCGACCGTTTCATCGATGGCCAGGAGGGCAGTTCGATGAGCGAGGCGAAGCGGTTGTATCTCACAACCGCGGGCCCTCAGACGGAGGCAGCTACAGCGCGTGTGTGCCTGCTGTCCCGAGCGGTGCCGGTCATCGAGGCGGCGAGCCGCGTGCTCTACTGGCAGGACGGCCTGGCCCCCGATGTGGCAAGGGTGCTGCTTGAGGACTGGATGAGCCGAATCTCATCCGACCGCGATTACGCAGCAGTCGTGGACTGGGTGCAGATGTTCGCTTTCCGAATCGGAGGGGTGCCACCGGAGCTGACCTCCTTGACACTTGCACTACTTCATCGGCGGCTCGAGTATCCGAACGTTGGTCACCAAAGGTACGACTGGTGCCAACTCGCTGCCGGTTTGGCCCGCGAGTTTCCCGACGAGCTCGCCAGCGATGTCGTCGAACTGGTCTCGCGAGGAGATCTGACCCTCCTTGGTTCCGACCGCGAAGCAGGGGTGCTACGAGCAGCGGCTGCGGAGTCACCTGGGTCTACGTGGAATCTCATCGCTGGCCGAGTCGAGCAGGGCGATTGGCGCGTGTCGTTGTCGGTCAGCGGATGGTTCGCGGATGCGGTTCCTGCCCAGCTGATCAGCCAGTGGATCGGCGACTCAGAGGAGCGAGCTGAGGTAGTTGCACGAATCGCTCCGGTGGGAGCCGAACGGCCATCCGAGCTCGCTGTCCTGCTGCTGGACCGATACCCCGCCAACGAGAAGATCGCAGGTTCGCTGGCTGGCGAGTTTCAGAGTGGCGGCTGGACAGGCCTGTGGTCCGAACGGTTGGCCTCGCAGATCAATCAGTTGCAGGGCTGGCGTCAGGACGCGGCACTACCGCTCGCCGTGCGGAACTGGGCTGCCAGGATGATCGAAGCGTTGCAGCGGCAGAGGAGCGAGGCGCTCGAACGAGAAGCTGAGCGGGGGTACTGAGGCTTCTCGAGGCGCTTGAAATCGCCGACCCGTAGTGACCGACGATCGTGCCCGCCGGCCTAGAGCCGTGGGTCTACGGGTTCGGACTCGAGGGCGAGGACGCCGAAGACGCACTCGTGGACCCGGTAGAGGGGCTCGTTGTTGACGAAGCGTTCGAGGGCTTCGATGCCGAGGCAGAACTCGCGGACGGCGAGGCTCCGCTTGTGGCCGAGGCCGCGCTCGCGCAGGCGTGAGAGCTGCTCGGGTGAGGTGTACTCGGCGCCGTAGATGATGCGGAGGTACTCGGGGCCTCGGCACTTGATGCCGGGTTGGACGATGCTGCGCTTGAACGGCACGACGACGTCGACCGGCTTCACCACCATGCCCTCGCCGCCGGCACCCGTCAGGTCTTCCCACCATGCGATCGCTGCGGCTTCGGACGCCGGATCGTCGAGGTCGACCCCGATCGTGCGCGTCGCACGGAACGTGTCGGGCGCCGCTGCGGCGAGCCGGTCGGCGAGCGCGACGTGCCACGGGTGGGGGTCGAGGGCGCGCACACGACCCTCTGAAGCGAGCACCTGGAACGGGGCGAGCCGGAGACCGTCAAGGCCCTCGGTCGGCCAGCAGTAGCGGCGGTATGCGTCGACGAAGCTCGATGCCATCGCCAGCCGTGACTCGGCTCGCGCGGCGAGCGGCGCAGCCTCGCCGACGCGCTGCGCGACCGCGGCGAGTACGTCGTGCTCGGCTGCGAGTGTCGCGGTCGCGGCGGCGCCGACCGATGCGTACTGGGTGCGGAGCAGCTCCTCGGCCTTGGCGGACCAGGGGAGCAGCTCGCAGTCGAGGACGAGCCAGTCGGTCTGCAGCTCGGTCCACAGGTCGAGCTCGGTGACGGCGGCGCGGGCGTTGTCGAGCATGCCGGTCTCGAGTTCGGGGTCGTTGAAGAACGCTCGACCAGTGCGGGTGAAGATCGCGCCGTTGGCTGCCACGCCGAAGCGGCGGAGCGCTGCGGCCTCGTCGCGGCAGAGCACGACGACTGCGCGCGAGCCCATGTGCTTCTCCTCGCACACGAGACGCGTCACACCGTCGCGGCGGTACGCGTCGAACGCCTCCGCCGGGTGTTCGAGCAGGCCGTCGAGCGTCGTGGTTGCCGGCGGCGACATGGTTGGCGGCAGGTAGACCAGCCAGTGAGGGTCGACCGCGAAGCGGCTCATCACCTCGATCGCGGCAGCGGCGTTCTCTTCGCGAATCGTCACGGTGCCGGTGAGGCGGGCCTCGATGATCCGCTTGCCGATCACGTCGTCGAGGTCGAGCACGTCGGACGGCCGCTCCTCGACCGCCGGCTGCAGCGGGCGCTTGGGCTCGTAGTAGGTGGTGTGCGCAGGAATCGACACGAGCTCGCGTTCGGGCCAGCGCAGCGCGGTGAGCTTGCCGCCGAACACGCAACCGGTGTCGATGCAGATGGTCCCGTTGATCCAGAGCGCCTCGGGGACGGGCGTGTGGCCGTACACCACGGCGGCGCGGCCGCGGTAGTCGTTGGCCCAGGGGTAGCGCACGGGCAGGCCGAACTCGTCGGTCTCACCGGTCGTGTCGCCGTACAGGGCGAACGATCGCACGGCGCCCGACGATCGACCGTGCATCGCTTCGGGCAGTCCGGCGTGGGCGACGACGAGCGACCCACCGTCGAGCACGGCGTGGCTGACGAGGCCGTCGATGAACGTCGCGACCTCGGCCCGGAACTCGGGTGCCTGGGCGGCGAGCTGCGCCATGGTCTCCGCGAGGCCGTGGCTCAGCGTCACGTTCCGGCCGTCGAGCGCCTTGGCGAGCTTGTTCTCGTGGTTGCCCGGGATGCACAGCGCCGCGCCCGACCGCACCATGTTCATCGCGAGCCGCAGGACAGCGGGAGAGGCGGGGCCGCGGTCGACGAGGTCGCCGAGGAAGATCGCCTGGCGGCCCTCAGGGTGCGTGGCGTCGTCCCCCATGGCCGAGACTTGCCAGCCGAGCGAGTCGAGGAGTTCGACGAGCTCGGTGTGGCAACCATGGACGTCGCCGATGACGTCGAACGGGCCCGTGATGTTGCGCTTGTCGGTCCAGAGCTGCTCGCGGATCACCTCGGCACGGTCGATCTCGTCGACACCGCGCAGCACGAACACCTTGCGGAAGCCCTCACGGTGGAGGTTGGTGATCGACCGCCGCAGCGCCGAGCGCTGGTTGCGGATCACGTGGTCGCCGAAGTCGCGGTCGGGACGCGACACGTTGCGCTCGCGGCACACCTCGGGTGGCACGTCGAGCACGATCGCGTACGCGAAGACGTGGTGGTCCTTGGCGAGCTGCGTGATCGGTTTGCGGGCGCTTCGGATTTCGGCGTGGGGTCACGGGTGGAGGAGTGACCAGTTGGGCCTGCCGGCGTAGAGCAGGGCGCGGGTGCGGTAGTTGGTCCAGTTGGTCATTCCGAACGCGACGCGCTTGATGCGCTTGACGAGGTTGTTGATCGCTTCGGTCGGTCCGTTCGTGTGATGGCAGCGATGCCAGGCGGCGATCTGGTGCTGCCAGCGCACGATCGTGCGGCCGAGCCGACGGACTTCGGGCGGGCACGAGTCGTCTTGGAAGTCGACGCCGAGCTGGGCGACGAACACTGCAGCGGTGTCCGCGTCGGCGATCTCGTAGACCGAGCGCAGGACCTCCTTGGCGTGCCAGGCCATGCGGACCTCACCGCGTGGATCGCCGGCGCGAGCAACCCTTGAAGTCGGTCGTCTCGATCCGGGCTGAGGCGCTCGTGTGCGATCGTCAACAGTCGGCGGGCTCGGTAGAGCGGATCGTCGCGGCGGCCGCGGTGACCGAACGTGTCGTTCTGCACGCGGCGGCGGACCTCGTCGAGGACCCGGTTCGCGAGCTGGATCAGATGGAACGGATCCGCGACCTGGGTGGCGTGCGGGAGCATCGTGTCGAACACGCTGCGATACGGACCCGACAGATCCAGCGTCGCCCATCGGATCGCCGTCAGCCACTCCTCGGGCCGCTGCGCGAACCAGGCGCACGCCCCAGCCGTGTCACGGCCAGCGACGACGTCGAGCAGCTGGCCGTGTTCGACATCGACGATCTGGGTCGACCAGTGCTTCGTGCGGAACCGGCCGAGCCTGCAGAACAACACCTCATCGAGACCGACCGTGGTCGTGGCGCCGATCCTGTCCGGGTCGTCGATCAGCGGTGCGCCGTGACGATCAACGGCATCCATCACCGTGTGCCAGTCACAACCGAGATCCGCTGCGACCTCGCGGACGCTGCGACCGTGGAAGCCGACCTGGAACGTCGCCCACCGCCCCGCCCGATCCGTGACCGCCGCCTCCGGTGAGGCGATCCGTTCGTCGGTCTCGGTGAACGTCACCACGCGACATGCCGGGTTCGGGCACTTCCATCGGCGCTTGTGCCACACCAGCCGCGTCCGGCGACCGAAGCACGGCAGATCGGCGAGCTCGACCTCGTCGACATCATGGCGGTGCACGACCCCACCACAGCCCGGGCACGCGGGTCGCTCGCGCGAGTCGTGATCGTGATCCGCAGATACAGCGGCCAGTCGCCGACACCGATCACGTTCACGTCGGGCAGGCCGACGAGCAACTCGCACATGCGACTAGGGTTCGATTCCAACAGGGGCTCCTCGATCTCGTTGCGTAAGACACACCCAGATTCGTCGGGCCCCTGCCCGCGTCCGGGACCCTCCCGCAACCTCAACCCCACGCTCAGATCCGAAGCGCCGGTTTGCGGTCCTCGGGCCGCACACTGGTGGCGTCAATCACGGCGATGCGACCCGACTGCAGACGCTTGGCGGCGATGGTGTGCAGCACGTCGAACGCAGCCCCGGTGGCCGACTGGTCGTTCTCGTCGTCGGCTGACGAGCTTGCGGCAGAAGTCCGACGAGATGACCTCGGTCGACAGGAAGTGACGCGCGCGAACGTCGACTTGCCCGGCGCCCGACACGCCGACGAGCGCGACCACGCAGAGCTCGGGATCGCGATCTTCATCGGCGGAACACCGCCATCTGGGTCGGTGCCCCGCCGCTCGTCGACCGGGCCGATCCCGGTGAACGTCGACCGAGTAGCCGTGACGGGACGCGACCGAGTCGCACCACGCCGGCGAACTCGGCACGTGACCACTCGAAGCGGTGGTCCTTGTGGCGCAGACGGTCCTGCGGGCATGCCCTCGAACAGCGGGTTGTACTCGATGTTCGGTGTGGTGACGACGGCCGCCCGCGGGCCGCATCGCCGAACAGCGCATCCTCGAACGCGCCGAGGCGCGGCGGGTCGATGTGCTCGATCACCTCGACCACCGCGACCGCGTCGAAGTCGCGGAGCCGGCGGTCGCGATACGTGAGCGCGCCCTGGCCCAGATCGACACGGGCGCGCTGACGGGGCGGCATCTCGTCGAGCCGGAGCCGGCGGCCGGCGTCTCGAGGGAGCGCCACGACACGTCGACACCGACGACGCGATCGACCCACGTCTCCTTCAGGAGCGCTCGCACGAGCGTGCCCTGGCCGCAGCCGAGGTCGGCGATGCGCTGCGCGCCGCTCCCGCGGAGCGCCGTCACGACGGCGTCCATGCGCTGGTCGTTCAGGCGGACCGGATGCTCGATCGCGGCTTCCTCGGCGTCGTGTGCAGCTGCGTCTCGTCCGGATCGTCCACCGAACCGTCGGCCTCGATCAGGCGCGCCGACGCGTCACGGGTGAGGCGCCGATCGTGCCGCAGGTAGCGACGGCGTGATCAGCTCACGCTCCGGATGACCGGCGAGCCACTCGCCGCCCCGCCGCAGCAGCTTGTCGACCTCGTCGTCGCCTACCCAGTAGTGCTTGTCGTCGTCGAGTACCGGCAGCAGCACGAACAGATGCTCCAGCACGTCCTTGAGCCGCGCCGTGACCACCAGCGTGACGTCGAGGTAGCGGCTCGGACCCCACTCCGGGAACGTCGCATCGAGCGCGAGCGCGGACGCAGACACCTCGTAGCCGAGCGGCTCGAACAGCGCGCGCAGACGCCCGCTCGCCACCGCGGCACGGCACGACCGGCATCCGCACCGTCATCGGCAGCGGCTGCTCGGCGAGTCGGGTCGTCCTGCTGCGCCCGGTCATCGCGGTGCCGAACAGCTTGTTGATCGCCACCGACATGAATGACGAGCGGCGTAGGGGCGATCGTTGACGTACTGCGACAGCGAGAACGAGCTGCCCTGCTGCCCGCGGCGGCCGCGTACGAGCTCGACAGGGTCGATGTCGACGATCAGCGCAGCCGTGCAGCGGTCAGCTGTGGCCTCCGGGTCGCAGACGCGCGCGATCCCGAACGGCAGCTCCTTCTCGTGCACACGATCGGGGTTCTTGTGGAGGAGGAAACCGAGGTCGGTGGCAGGGGAGGCAGACGACGTGATCGTCAGCAGCATTGATCATCCGCTGAGGCGTTCGGCTGCTCCGACATGCGGCCAGCGTAGAACATCACTTTGGCACGCTGGTCCCGAGTTCCGGGTCGGCGGCCGTGCTCCACGATCGCCGATGAGCGATACCAGCCAGCGGTTGACGGCCGCCATGTCCGGGTCGGCTGGCAGCGGCGACGTGTCGAGCAGCGCGACGATCCGAGCTTCGAGGTCTGCGGCGGCCTCGAGCGCCTCGGTGCGCGAGCGACGGCCCTGGCGCAGGTCGCGCAGCCAGGTCAGCCACGGCTCCCTGATCGGCAGCGAGATGGTCCCGGTCTCGAGCAGCTCGACGCCCTGCACGCCGAGACGCACCATGTGCATCGCGTACTTCGTGTCGAAGCCGTAGGTCTCGATGAGCTCCGGGCGGTTGGTGTGCTTGCCGCCGCGCACGCCGAGCAGGCGGTCGCGCTGCGCGGCGAGGTACCCCTGGAACCGCTCGCCGGCTCGGCGCGACACGATCGACGGCGCGAGCGCACGGAGTTCGTCGCCGAGCTCGGTTCGCACGATGACGTCGCGATTGGACACGAACAGCGGCAGCAGCACGGTGGGGTTGCCCTGCACCGCCAACCGCATCCACTTGCGGACGCTGTAGATGGTCAGGTCGACGTCGCCCGGGCCGCTGCGGTGCCCTTCAGGCTGCGTGCGGAAGATGTACTGCTCGAACGCTTCGAGACCGCACACGTACTCGGGAGGCTCGATGCAGATGCCCATCTCGTCTCGGTCGTCCTGCCCGTCGACCGCCGTGCCGTGCACACCTGACCCCACCAGCACGCGCAGGATCTCGCCGCTCTCGCCGACGCGCTCGATGCTCAGCCGTGCTGTGCGGATTCTCGAACACGCTCATGCGCCGATTCTTGCTCCGCTGACATCATCGAGCCGGACAGGTTGTCGCTGCCGAGGAGACTGCGTGCGTTGCGGCGGCCGAGGGTCGCCGGTCCGCTTCTTCGTCCTGTGGCGTCGCTGAGTGCAGGCGTACAATCGGACACGAGGAACCAGCCGACTCCTGTCGGCGAGCGATCCTCACACGGGGGAGGTCGAGCGGAGTGAGCGCACATCGACGGTTGTTGGCGGCGATGAGTGTGCTCGCGCTCGGGACCGCAGCCTGCTCGGGCGGAGAGGAGACCGTTTCGACCGGCACGCCGTCGGAGGGGTCGTCCGCCACGGCGCCGCCCGCGACCGACCCAACGGTGCCATCTACGTCCGGGAGCGCCGCGACTGACCCGCCGACGTCGGGCGAGTGGACGGTCTCGGCGGTGCCGATCGTGACTGAGGGTCTCGCCACGCAGTCGGATCTTCCGGTGCAACCGCCCGAGATCCACGCACTCGGTCGGCTGTCTGGTGGATGGTTCGCAGCCGGTGCCGTAAACGGCGGGTTCACGGTGTGGCGTTCCACTGACCTGTCGTCCTTCGAGCCGGTGCACGCTGAGGTTTGTTGCCAGCGATCGGTGCGGGCCATGGGCATCGCTCAGCTCGCCGGCACGCTGCTGATCGGCGGCACGGAGTACCGGCCCGACGGCCCGGCCCGCGCGTTCATCGATCGCTCGGATGACGGCGGCGTGACGTGGAACGAGGTCGACGCGCCGTTGTCGACCGCACCTCTCGACTCGCGTGGATCGCATGGTCGCAGTCGCCGACACACTGATCGTCGAGGCGCTCGACGACAGCGGGTTGGCAGACGGCTGGAAACCGACGATCGTTTGGACTGACGACCTCATCACGTGGCACGCGGTCGAGCTGCCTGGCACGCTCGAAACGGATTGGCCGACATTGGTCAACGACGGCAACGTCGTGTACGCCGTCGCCTCCCGCTCCGCCGACGACGGCAGGTTCACGGGTTCAGCGACCTGGCGCTCGGACGACGGCGGACGCACATTCGTCCCGGGAGCCGAGCTCGAGGAGTCCGGCTTTGGCGGGTTCGCGGTCGTCGCTGGCTCGTTGATCGCACTGCCGTCAGTGATGCAGGGCGAGAACCTCCACAGTGATGCGGTCGGACCAGCAGTGCTGGACGATGTCGGCGGTTGGGTGAGTCTTCCGCCCCATACCGGCGTGTGGGGTGACGGCAGGGTCTCCATTTCCTTGACAGAGGTGGGGGACCGCGCCACGCCAGTCTTCCTCATCACTCGGGAGTCGCGGGCGAGCGCGCACTACTGCTACGCAAACGTGGAGTCCTGCCAGCAGTACGAATTGGCGTTGATCACCAGCCTGGATGGCAGTACATGGTCGGAGTTGGCCGACGTCCCCGGCATCGAGCCGCTCGCGTTCGCAGGCAGCACGCTCGTCGTGCGGAGCGATCCCGACGGGATCGTGGTGGCTCGGGCTTCGAACGGTGAGTCGGTCATTCACGTCACGCGATGGGCGAGCGCTGCGACACCACCGGTCGTCGAACGCCCCGACTATCCGCCGCCCGACATCCCCGTCCCGCTGTACGAGGGAACCCAGAATGTCGAAGTCGGCACCGAGCTTCGTTACGTCCTCGGCCTCGGCGGGTGCGGCGGGCTCTACGTCAACAATCAACCATGGGAACCCGAGACTGCGCTGCCCGATCCGCCCCCTCCTGAGTGGCCGTATCGCGCCGTTGAGATCGCCGACGGACCAGCCGGGTATCTGTACGGTCGGATCCTGCGCAGCGCCGATGATTCGATCGAGTTCTCGATCGAAGGAATCGGCCCCGTCGCTACGTTCCACCCAGCACCCGCGCCGGAGTACACGTGCGGCTGACTCTCGGAAGATCGCCACAAGATCGCGGTGATTCGCGAGGTCGTCGGGCTTGAGCAGGCAGTCCCTACACCGCTAGGGATGTCGCGAAGTCGAAGTGAAGGCCGAATTCGGGCTCATCCCTAGTTTTGTCCCCAGAAACGTGTGGAAACGGCGACACCAGGTGGAACGGGCCGCTCGCGTCATGCCTGGTCAGCCGGACCAAGCGACACGGCGAGGCATCCGACGAAACCGAGAGTGTGATCCACACGATCTTCGAAGGCACCTCGGAGATCCAGCAGCTGGTGATCGCTCGGGCGATATCTGGCCTGCGTATCGAGTGATGGTCAGGTTGTGTCCGACACAATGTGACCCCGTTGCGGTCGCCTGACCGCGTCGGCTGACGGTCAGGTTGTGTCTGACTCAACGTGACGCCCGGTCACGGCGAGCGCGACGGCCAGTTGCTGATCGACTCGGCGATCGCGATCACCAAGCGCGGTGACGGCGCGCCCGACACGGTGGAGATGATCGACAAGCTCCGCCGGGCGCGCTCTCCGTACGGCCCATGGATGTGCGGCCGCGGCCCGCAACTGGTCAGCCCCGACCGCATCAGCTGGTGGTGGAAGCGAGCGCGTCAGCTGTCGGGCATCGACCCGAAGTGGCGCCTCCACGACCTGCGCCACTGGTCCGCGACGGTCGCGATCGGTCAGGGCCACGATGTCCGCACCGTGGCCGGCCGCCTCGGCCACGCCAACCCAGCGATGACGTTGCGCGTCTACGCCCACGCCTTCGCCGTCGCCGACCAAGCAGTAGCCGCTGGTCTCGGCGACATCCTGAAGGGAGACGCCAAGTGAGCCGAAGGTTCCGCCCGACCGACGCGTTCGTCGACGAGTCGATCCGCGGCCAGCGCTATCTGATGGGCTGCGTGCTGATCGAGGCTCGCGATCCGACAGCGACCCGTGCAGCTATTGGCGCCCTACCCACGCGCAGTCGTCGCCTTCACTTCAACAACGAGGTCGATACGCAGAAGCGGATCCTCCTGGCATCGATCGCCGAACTTCCGGTGCAAGCGTTCGTCGTGGTCTGTCACCGGCGGCACGGCATCACCGAGTTCGTCGCGCGCGAACCATGCCTGGCCGCGCTCGTCAGCGAAGTGCAATCGCAGCGGGTCGATCGTCTCGTCCTTGAAAGCCGGCAGGACGACCGCGAGGATGCGCGGGTCATTTCGAGGCTGAGACGGCCGGAGCCGCCGCTCGTCTTCGAGCACCGCACGGCCCGGCGTGAACCCATGTTGGGCATCGCCGACGGCATCACATGGGCCGCTGGTGCAGGTGCGCACTGGCAGGCACTCATCGAGCCGCTCATGCAGCGAGTCATCGAACTTCGGCCGTAACGCGGAGAACCCGGTTCCCCCACCTACGGGTGGGCAACCGGGTCCACTTCCAAGGGCGCTTGCCCGAGGCACGTCCAGTATGCGCCACGGGTGCGCGATCCGCAAGCCGGGTCAAGATTGTCGGTGCCAGGACACCGACGTGTCCGCGGTGCCGGCCCGCTTCAGCGTCTGCGACGAGGCACCGGCGTCGGGTAGGTGATCGGCGTGGTGGTCGGACAGACTCGGGTCAGATCGTAGACTAGGGACAGCTCGAGGTCGCGTGGAAGCGCGATTCCCCGTACGGGTTCACGGGGACCACCTCGGATGGTGCCCCTCACTAGGAGTCGCCGGCCTGAGTCCAGTCGATTGATCACCAACGTGCCGAAGTTGCGCACCGGCAGCAGGCCGCCGGTGCCACCGGCGATTCGGGCACTGTAGGTGCCGGATCCGGTAACGCACAGCGGGAACCAATCGTCTGGGTCAAAGAGCTCCACAAGGTCCGATTTGCTCAAGTGATCGAGTAACTCCGCGGCGGGATTGGCCCCGATCGGGGACGACGTGAACTGCCAGATCACCGGGCACGCGGCGTGCGCAAAATGCGACGAGTGGATTTCGTGGATTGCGCCGAGGTGGATGTCGCCGCCGAGGACGATGACCGCTCGCGGCCGGGCCGTGTCGTTGGCTAGGTCGAAGAGCTCGTCGAGCACGAGTGCGAGGTCGGGCCGGTTTCCGATGGCACTCCATTGATCCGCCATGTCTGGTTCGGTCACGCGGCCATTGGTGACCTCGATCGCAGAGGCGGCGTCGGTCGCGAAGTACGAGCCCACCCCCCAACCCACCGCGGCGCCGAGCGGCCCCAGCGTCGCTCCTCCGACCAACGCACCGAGTGTTGCCCCGCTCAACGGCACAAGCACGCTAGCCGCCTTCAGAGCATCGGCGAGTTTCGGGGTGTCGACGAATGCGAGGGGCACCGGACTCACCAACAGGATCGCCTCATACTGCCGCGCCGGCCCCCTCGCCCAGGTCTGGAAGCGAGTGATCTGGTCACAACCCAGGACAGGCGAGCCCGCCCCAGCGACGTCACGCCGGGTCCGCAGGTCCAGGCAGTAGCCGCCAACGTGCCCCCACGCGAACGGATAGTCGACGGCCGCCGTGAGAACGTCCTGGCGGGCGGCACGCCCTGGCGGATTGTGCGCCTGCTGAAACGCGTGATAGGCCATCAGCGCTCCCTCGATCCGCTCGGCGGGGACATCACGGGTCGGCCTGTCGGTGGCGAACTTCGTGCCCCAGTCGTCCTTGACGTCGTGGTCGTCAAGCATCATGTACGTCGCCCGGCGGCGTAGGGCATTTCGGATGCGGTGCTCCGACCAGCTGTAAGCGTGTCTGCGGGAGTAGCGGGCGAACCACTCGTCCGTCGTCGAAGGGCGACTGTCGGTGCTGATGCCATCGCCGTACACCTGGTCGCCCATCAGGAGGGTGAGGTTCGGGGCGAAGTCGTCGAGTGCGTGCCAGCGTTCGGGCGCCTGTGGTGCAAGGTTGTGGCAGGACGCGAAGGAACGCGGACGGTCTCCTTTGCGCCCGACGGCGCAGTCCGGAAGCTGACGCCGCCCAGCCGCCAAGCGCTTCCGCCAGGCCCATCGAGATAGAGGTCGGCCTCGTAAGGCGTGTCGGCTGTCAGCCCGCGAACGTCCACCACAGCCGTGTTCGCCCATTGCGGATCGGGGACCACCGGGTAGCTGCGGAGGAGGAGCCGGCTGCGGCCGATATCTGGGCGACGCACGCTGCACCGGAGATGGTGCCCGGTGACCGGCGGACCGACGTGAGAGCGGAACCACAGCCTGGCGGTCGTTGCCGTGACGTGCCCGACGATGCACATGGCCAGGTCAGCGCCGGTTACTTCGGCGACGGCCTCGCCGAGTCCGGCGGTGGACTTGGCCCGGAAGCCGGGGAGTTTGATGCCGCCGAACTCGGCGGTGACATGGAAGCCGACCCAGCGCGACGCACCGTGGGCGTTCACAAAGACGTCGTACGCATCCCATGCCCGCCGCAATGCCGTCCTCGGGCGGTCGGCCCAACGAAACTCTGCGGCTCCACTGCTATCGGTGACCATGGACTGCGTTCCGACGGCCGTGCGCATGACATGGACCTGCCCGGGTGGTCCTGACGGCGAAGTGAGGACCGGGTCGAGCGCGCCCCCCGACGGCGGTACGGGTGGAGGATCGAGTTGAGGCAACCGGACCCGGGCCGTGACGAGAGCCGTCACGGTGAGCGTCACGCCTGGGATGGGCACGGCATCCAACGGCTCGATAAAGGTTAGTCCGAACGACGTCAACTGCGAGCCCTCCGATCTCGTGCCCCCCACTGCGGGCTATCGCCCACACACTAGTGATCCCGGGCGTAGCGGCCGACCTGCGGTAGCGGTCAGCCGGCGGGGACGTGAATCGTGACGCCCCTGGGAGTCCTGAGGCCGATCGGGAAGCGAGT